>NZ_JAUSVS010000023.1 GCF_030814835.1 Caulobacter ginsengisoli | reverse complement strand
GGAGACCTTTGCATAAGGGCTCGAAGCTTGATTCTCTGGTGATGTAGCCAGGGAGCTGGGGATGCACCGTTCGAGCGGTCAGGGTGATCTGGGGCAGGCATGGCTTTCGCCGAAGCTGGGCCGCAACGTGCGGCTTGAGCGGATCGGGGAGGTCTTCGACTGGTCGGCGGTGGATCGGCTGGTGTCAGGGATTTATGCGGCGCGGTCGGGTCGTCCGAGCTGGCCGCCGCTGATGCTGGTGAAGGCGCTTTTGCTGCAGCAGTGGTACGGACTGTCGGACCCTGGGCTTGAAGAAGCGCTGGGGGATCGGCTGTCGTTCCGCCGGTTCGTGGGTCTTGGACTGGACGAGGGCTCGCCGGATCATTCGACGGTGAGCCGCTTCCGCAAAGCGCTGCGGGAGCGGGGGCTGGACCAGGCGCTGTTCGAGGAGATCGAGCGGCAGTTGGGGTCCAGGGGGCTTCTGGTGAAGAGCGGGACCTTGATGGACGCCACCCTGGTGGAGGCGGCGGTGAAGAAGCCGTCCGAACCGGCGGGAGCGAGGTCTGTCACCGACCCGGACGCGGACTGGACCCGCAAGGGCGGCAAGACCTACTTCGGCTACAAGGCCCACCTGGCGGTGGACGAAGAGTCTGGCCTGATCCGGCGGGCCGAACTGACCTCGGCCAAGATCTATGAGAGCCAGGTCGCCGACGTCCTGGTCTGTGGCGACGAGCGGGCCGTCTATGCCGACAAGGCCTACGAGTTAAAGGAACGCCGACAGCGGCTGAAGGCGGCCCGGATCAAGGACCGCATCATGCACCGCAGCCACAAGCATCAGCCCCGCCTCCCTCACTGGCAGGCTGTCCGCAACCGGCTGATCAGTCCCATCCGCGCCGCCGTCGAACGCGTCTTCGGAACGCTCAAGCGCACCTACGGCTACAGGCGTGTCCGATACCGAGGCCTGAAGGCCAACCTGCTCGAACTCAGAATGCTCTGCATCGCCTTCAACCTCAGGAAGGCCGACGCCCTGCTGCTCGGCTAGACCGCAACCAGCCCACCCAACGACCCAAAGCTCGCCAAGCGCCTGCCGCCCCCGCTCGGCAAAGGCTAAGCCACCCTCTTACCAACCTTCCGCGGCCATCGGCGGCCTTATGCAAAGGTCTCC
>NZ_JAUSVS010000022.1 GCF_030814835.1 Caulobacter ginsengisoli | reverse complement strand
CCCTGTGTATTGCAGATGGTGTTGGGCTGATGCCTGATGTTGGCGGGCGTAGGCCGTTGGGTCCCTGGTCGAAGAGACCGCAAGCGGGCTGGGTCGCGTCCGCCAGTCGTGCGTATCCGAACAGTCGCTAGGGCGGGGCGCTAGCCGCTTCAGCTCGAACACAGGAGCGGGAAGATGACGACAGCATGCGCTGCCGGCGTGGACGTCGGCCGTGACTACTTTGACGTGGGCTTGGCGCCGTCGGGCCGGGCGTTCCGGGTGGATAATGGTCCTTCAGGGATCAGGGCGCTGGTGGATCGGCTCAGGCGGGCCGATGTGAAGCGCGTCGTCCTTGAGTCGATCGGCAGCTATGGCGCGCGTCTGGTGCGGGGCCTGGCCGATGCGGGGTTCGAGGTCGGGGTGGTCGATCCCAAGCGCATCAAGGCGCTGAGGACTGCCGAAGGGCGGCGGGCCAAGACGGACGCACTGGACGCGCAGCTCATCGCGCGCTTCGCTCTGCTGATGAGCGACGCCACCCGCCCTGTCCCGAGCGCCAAGGCCTTCGAGATCCGCGCCCTGTCCACGCGCCGTCGCCAGGTGGTGGAGATGGCCGCCATGGAGAAGACCCGCCTCAAGCAGACCCTCGACGAGCCCGTCGCCGACAGTTGCCGGCTGATCATCGCCCACCTGGCCCAGGAGCGGGCTCGACTGGAAGCCCAGCTGCATGCTCTGCTGGCCGCCGAGCCGGATGGCCAGGCCCGCAGCAGACTGCTGCAGACCATCCCCGGCGTCGGTCCCGCCATCAGCATGACCCTGCTGGCCGACATGCCCGAGCTCGGATCACTCGACCGCAAAGCCGCCGCCAACCTGGCAGGCCTGGCTCCCCACCCCAACCAGAGCGGGACCCGCAACAGCGCCGCCCATATCAGCGGCGGACGGCCCTGCGTGCGGGTGGCCCTCTACATGGCCGCCGTCAGCGCCGTGCGCACCGATAAAGGCTTCAAGCAGGAATATCTGGCCCTGCGCTCCGCCGGAAAACCCGCCAAGGTCGCACTAGTCGCCATCGCCCGACGCATCGTCATCGCCGCCAACAGCATCCTCAAGCACCAGCAGCCTTGGGCCAAACCCACTTGACCCAATACAGTCGCCCGCTTTCGCGGGGATGAGCGG
>NZ_JAUSVS010000021.1 GCF_030814835.1 Caulobacter ginsengisoli | reverse complement strand
GCCCACTTGTCTGTTGGCTTGCCGTTATTGTGAGGCTGTCTTCCGGGACGCCCGCCTGACGTTCTGAGCGTCAGGCGGGCCGTCGGTGGAGTGGTCGTAGCCCACTGAGCCTTTAGGGCTGTGACGGAGCGTGGCCCTCCGCCGACATATTCCAGACCCGGATAGTTGCAGGGACGTGAGGGTCCGTAGCTACAAGGATGGGTCGATGGAACGGGTGCAGCCTAACACGAAGATCGCCGGGATCGATGTCAGCAAGAAGGAACTGGTGACGGCGGTCCACGGTCTGGAAGACATTGTGAAGACCCCCAACGACGTCGCTGGGTTCAAGACGTTGATCGGGTGGTTGAAGGCCAAGGGTGTGTTCCGGGTCGGCCTGGAGGCGACAGGCGGTTACGAACGAGGCGTCAGGGCGGCGTTGGGCGAGGTCGGCTTGGAGGTAGTGGTTCACCAGCCCTTGGAGGTGAAGCTCTTTGCTCGCGTGAAGCGCCTGAAGGCTAAGAATGACGAGAAGGACGCCCGGCTGATCGCCGCGGCCACGGTCCAGGTCGATACGGTGCGAGCCTTGCAGGACCCTCGCTTGCTGGACCTGGCCAACCGCCTGACCGCCTACGAGCAGGTCAGTGACCAACTGGCGCAGCTCAGGGCCTTCATGGAACACGCTGGCCCCAAGGACGTGGTCGTGCTCCTGCGCCGCCACATCGTCAGCCTGGAGCGGCTGAAGGCCAAGCTGGCCGACGGTGTCGTGGAGCGGATCCACGCCCACCCCGACCTGAACGACCGCTACAGGCTGCTGCTCACCCTGCCAGGCATAGGCCCCATCGTGGCCTCCACCCTGGTGGTTCGAATGCCTGAGCTTGGCGACATGACCCCGGCTCAGGCCGCCTCGCTGCTGGGCGTGGCGCCCTTCGATCGGGACTCAGGAACCTTCAAGGGGCAGCGCCGCATCGCGGGCGGTCGTGATCGGCCCAGGCGCATGGTCTATCTGGCCGCGCTCAACGCCAAGCGCAGGAACCCACACTTCAAGGCCTTCGCAGAACGACTGAAGGCCAAGGGCAAGCCTCCCAAGGTCATCGTCATCGCCGTCGCCCGAAAGCTCATCGAAGCCGCCAACCTCGTCCTCAGCCGAGGCCAGCCATGGGTCACCCAAATGACAGCCACAACATAGTTGCTCCGTCGGCTTCGCCGCCACCTCGCCCAA
>NZ_JAUSVS010000020.1 GCF_030814835.1 Caulobacter ginsengisoli | reverse complement strand
TGTTTGGACCGGAGACATCCGTGACAAGCGTTCGGGGACATCCGTGACAGTTTTCCGGCCTTCGGAAGGAGGCTGGGGATGCCGTTCACGGGAGTCTCTGAGATGGACCTCAAGCGTGAGTTCGTTGAGCTCTTCCAGCAGGAAGGGGCCAACAGAAGCCAGCTGTGCGATCGCTACGGCGTGAGCCGGACGCTGGGCTATCGAACCCACGAGCGCTTCCTTGCGGAGGGGAAGGATGGCCTGGCGCCGAAGTCCCGCCGGCCGCACAGTTCACCGAACGCGACACCGCCTGAGATAGAGGCGGCGGTGCTGGCGGTGAGGGCTGAGCATCCTGCGTGGGGCGGTCGCAAGATAGAGGCTGTGCTCCGGCGTCGAGGTCTGGCCTCGCCCAAGCCCTCGACGATCACCCAGATCATCCGGCGCCATGGCCTGCCGGTCGGAGCCTTCGGCGGCGGCCAGATCCACTACAAGCGCTTCGAGCATCCCGAGCCCAACGATCTGTGGCAGATGGACTTCAAGGGCCATGTGGCGCTGCGCTCGAAGGAGCGGCTGCATCCCCTGACGGTGCTGGACGATCACTCCCGCTTCAATCTCGTGCTGGCCGCCTGCGCCGACGAGCGCACCGGGACGGTGAAGGCCCACCTGACCCAGGCCTTCCGCCGCTACGGACTGCCCTGGCGGATCACCGCCGACAACGGCCCACCCTGGGGCAACGGACCCAGAGACCGCTTTACCCCGCTCGGCGTCTGGCTGATCGATCTGGGCGTCGCCATCGGCCACTCCCGCCCCTACCACCCCCAGACCCAGGGCAAGGACGAACGCTTCCATCGCTCACTCAAGGCCGAAGCCCTGTCAGGCCCACCCTTCGACGACCTGGCCCACGCCGCCCGCCAGCTCGAACGCTGGCGAGACGTCTACAATACCGAGCGGCCTCACCAGGCCCTGGGCATGGCCACGCCCATCGAACGCTACCGGCCCAGCTCCAGGCCCTTCCCCGAGACCATCGCGCCCTTCCAATACCAGGATGACCAGGCTGAGCCCCGCAAGGTCTGCCCCGCCGGCCGCTTCAGCTTCAAAAACCGCACCTTCAAGGCCCCAAGAGCCTTCCGACGCCGAACCATCGCTCTAAAGCCAACCACCACCGACGGCGTCTACGACCTCATCTACCGCACAGCCCACATCGCCTCCATCGACCTGCGAAGGTCTATGGATCAAACTCAACCTGTAACGGATGTCCCCGAACGTCTGTCACCCATCTCCCCGGTCTGAACA
>NZ_JAUSVS010000019.1 GCF_030814835.1 Caulobacter ginsengisoli | reverse complement strand
AGGGGTGGTGGTGTGCGCTCGGTGTCAGGGGATAAGCTCAGGGTGGCGTGGTCGCCTCCCCGAGTGCTTCCGGAAACGCACTGCCACCACCACCATCCCCGCCCTTCCTCCATCGAGGAGGAAGGGAGAAGGAAGGCTAGGCCCCGATAAACCCGACGATCTTCTTCACCTCGGCCAGGGTCGCCTCGGCGATGGGAGAGGCCCGCTCGGCGCCGTCCTTGAGGATGGCGTCGATCTGGGCCGGGTCGTCCATGAAGCCGCGCATGGCCGCCGTCACCGGGCCCAGCGAGGCCACCGCCAGGTCGGCCAGAGCCGGCTTGAAGGTCCCGAACCCCTTGCCGGCGAACTCGGCCAGCACGTCGGCCTTGGTCCGGCCCGAGAGGGCGGCGAAAATACCCACCAGGTTGTCGGCCTCGGGGCGCTTTGCCAGTTCGTCCAGGGTTTCCGGCAGCGGCTCGGGATCGGTGCGGGCCTTGCGGACCTTCTGGGCGATGGCGTCGGCGTCGTCGGTCAGGTTGATGCGGCTGTAGTCCGACGGATCGGACTTGCTCATCTTGGCCGAACCGTCGCGCAGGGACATGATCCGCGCGCCCGGCCCCTGGGTCATGGGTTCGGGCAGGGGGAAGAAGCCCGGCCGGTCGTAGTCGTGGTTGAACTTGGCCGCGATGTCCCGGGTCAGCTCCAGGTGCTGGCGCTGGTCCTCGCCGACCGGCACCTGGGTGGCCTTGTAGGCCAGGATGTCGGCGGCCTGCAGCACCGGGTAGGTGTAGAGGCCCACGCTCGAGCGCTCCTTGTGCTTGCCGCTCTTCTCCTTGAACTGGGTCATGCGGTCGAGCCAGCCCAGGCGCGCCACGCAGTTGAAGATCCAGGCCAGCTCGGCATGGGCGCGGACCTGGCTCTGCGGGAAGATGGCCGCGACCTTGGGATCCAGCCCCGAGGCCAGGTAGGCGGCGGCGATCTCGCGGGTCTGGGCGGCCAGCAGGGCCGGCTCCTGCCAGGCGGTGATGGCGTGCAGGTCGGCCACGAAGATGAAGGTCGGGATCTCGTGCTGCAGGCGGCTGAACTTGATCAGGGCGCCCAGATAGTTGCCCAGGTGCAGGGCCCCGGAGGGCTGCACGCCGGAAAGCACGCGCTGGGGGCCGGCATAGACGGCGGTGTCTTCGGTCATCGGATAAGGCTTTGCGTCAGAAGTCGAAATCGAGGCGAGCATCGGCGCCCGCCGGTTCAGCGGATCAGGCCGGGCGGCGCCATCGCGCAGGGGGGTGTCCGGGCAAAGTCATGGCCTGCGATCTAAATCCAAGCGCGCTGAAGAGCAAGGCTCAGGCCTTGCGGCGGCGCAGGACGGTGCGGATTTCGGCCAGGGTGACGCCGCCAAAGCCCAGCAGGAACAGCGGATAGGTGGCCATGCCGATCAGCCCGGCCCCGATCACCGCGATCTCCTTGGCCCCGAATTTGTGGAAGGCCACGCCCTTGAGGGCCTCGATGATCGGGAGGCGGTAATAGTTCAGGACCATCAGCACGACGGCCATGCCGGCGCTGGCGGCAAATACCCGCAGGATCTTGCCGATCGCCTTGGCGCTGGGATGGTAGATGCCCTTCCTGTTCAGGGCCCAGGCCATCTGGCCGACATTGATCCAGCTGGCCAGCGCCGTGGCGGCGGCGATGCCCTGGAAGCCGATCAGCTTGAAGAGGGCCACCCCCGCCAGGATGTTCACCGCCACCGAGATCAGGGCGAAGCGCATCGGGCTCTTGGTGTCGCCCCGGGCGAAGAAGATCGGGTTCATGATCCGGGCCAGCACGAAGGCGGGGGTGCCGATGCCGTAGAACAGCAGCGCCTTGGCGGTCTGCTCGGCGTCGACGAAGGTGAAGTCGCCGCGGGTGTAGAGGCCGTCGATCAGGAACAGCGGCATGGCCACCAGGGCGGCGGCGGCCGGCAAGGTCAGGGCCAGGCCGAACACGAAGGCCTGGTCGGTGGTGGCCTGGACGTCGGCCTTGTCGTCGGCCTGCAGCGAGGCGGCCAGGCGCGGCAGCAGGGCCACCCCGATGGCGACGCCCACCAGGCCCAGCGGCAGCTGGTAGAAGCGGTCGGCGATGTTCAGCCAGGAGCGGGGGCCGTTGGTGTGGGTCAGGGAGACCAGGCTCTGGGAGACGAAGACATTGATCTGGGTGGCGCTGGCGGCGATGGCGCCGGGGACGGCGAGCGCGATCAGCGCCTTGACGTCGGCGGTCAGGCTGGGCCAGCGCAGCTTGATCCTGGCCCCGGTCTTCCAGCAGCCCCACCACAGCAGGGCCGCCTGGGCGATGCCGGCCGCCACGATGGCCCAGGTGGCGGCGAAGGCGGCATTGTTGGCCCCATGCGCGGGCAGCACCGCCGCCAGCATCACCAGGTTCAGCACGATGGGCGCCGCGCCCGAGAGGATGAAGCGGCCATGGGCGTTGAGCACGCCTGACAAGAGGGCGGTGATGGCCATGCAGGGCAGGTACGGCATGCTGATCTGGGTCAGCACGATGGCCAGCTTGAACTTGACCGGATCGCTCGCGTAGCCGGGATTGATGCCGTACATCAGCCAGGGCATGGCCAGCTGGGCGGCGACGCAGATGACCAGGGTGATGGCGGCGAGCGCCGCCAGGGCCTCGGCCGCCAGGATGTCGGCCTTCTCCTCGCCGTTGGCCGCCAAGCTCTTGGTGTAGCTGGGGATGAAGGCGGCCGAGAAGGCCCCCTCGGCGAAGATGCGCCGGAACAGGTTGGGGAAGGACAGGGCCGTATAATAGGCGTCGGCCGCCGGCCCCGAACTGGCCCCCAGCCGGGCGGTGATCACCAGGTCGCGGGCCAGGCCGGCGAACCGGCTGACCAGGGTCAGGCCGGAAAAGATCAGCGAGGACCGCAGCAGCCCGGCCCGCTTGCGGGGGGGCTCGGTGGCGGGCTGGGCGGGGAGGCTGTCGGTGGGGTCGCTCACCCCGCGCTTCTGCGCGCGGTCGGGAGGACGGTCAAGGCGGCGAAAAGCGCCTGTTTCGTCATCCGCGCCAGGTGGGCGGCGGCGGGTGCGGCGACGGGGGTAATTTCGGTGACAGTTTACTTTATCCGCTACGGGCCAGATCACGGCTGGCGGTGATCCAAGGGCGAATAAAGTAAACTGTCACCGAAATGGCCGCGCCTGACGCTACTCCCGCCCCTCCCGGTCCGCCCGGATCTGCCTGGGCCCCCGCCCCGTCTGCTGCTTGATGAAGCGGGAGAAGGCGCTGGCCCCCGAAAAGCCCAGCAGGTCGGCGATCTGGGTCATCGAGAGGTCGCTGTCCATGATGTAGCGGCGGGCGGTGTCCAAGCGGGCCTTGTCGACCAGCTGCTGGAACGTGGCGCCCTCGTCGGTCAGCCGGGCCTGCAGGGTGCGGGGGGCGACGCCCATCTCGGCCGCCACGGTGGCCAGGTCGAAGCGGCCGGCCGGCAGCAGGGCGCGCAGGGTCAGGTCGGTGCGCTCGGCGGCGTCGCGGCGGGTCAGGGCCCGCTTGGCGTCCAGGTCGCGGCGCAGGGTCTGGTTCAGCCGCCTGGAGGCCGAGCGCAGCGGCTTGGCGGCGCTGGGCCCATCGATGACGATGGCGTTGCGGTCCTGGTTGAACAGCACCATGTCGCCGAACTGGGCCCGGTGGCTGCGGATGTCGCGGGGCCCGGCATGGCGCAGCTGCACCGCCTGCGGTCGCCAGGCCGGCCCCAGCATCTTCTGGATCTCCTGGCAGATGATGGCGAAGGAGAGCTCGACCACCTGCACCTGGCTGCCCTCGCCGTCCAGCCGCATGTCGAAACAGACGGCCAATGCCCCCTGCCGCTCCTCGACCAGATGCAGCACGGCGGTGGTGACATAGAAGTCGAAGGCGCTGACCACCTCGGTCAGGGCGGCCCGGACGGTGCCGGCCGTGCGGGCCAGCACCCACAGCGGGCTGAGCAGGTGGGCGCCCTGCCGCTGGGCCAGCCGCAGGCCGAAATCGCGGGTTTTCAGAGATGTGGCGGCCAGCTCGAACAGGCCCGTCACCTGGTCGCCGGTCAGCATGACGTCCGGCCCGCGCAGCGCCTCGGGCGGAATGGCCAGCCGGGTGGCCAGACTTGAGGGGTCGCCGCCCAGATCCTCGATCAGGCCGGCGCAGCCCGTCAGGGCGATACTGGATACAAACCCTGACGCCATAAGGCCCTGCAGAAATGCCACACTGCGCGATCGGTCAAATTCGGCGCGCCCGATGTCAACTTACCTCGCACAAAACCCTCTAGGTGACCACGGTTAAGTTGCGGCTGATAACCTTGCCTGAACAGGGTTCTCCCAACAGCCGCGAGGGGAGGAAACAATGAGACATTCACTGCACCTGCGCAGCCTGCTCGCCATTGGCGTTTCGACTGCTGCTCTACTGGGCGCCGCGGCGCCGGCCCTGGCCCAGGACGCGCCTGCGGCCGACGACGGCACCACCGTTGCCGACGTCATCGTCACGGCCCAGAAGAAGGAAGAAGCCCTTCAGGACGTGCCGATCGCGGTGTCGGCGTTCAGCCAGCAGTCGCTGGAGAAGCAGAAGATCGACGGCGGTCCCAACCTGGTGACGGCCATCCCGAACGTGAACTTCTCCAAGGGGAACTTCACCGGCTACAACTTCCAGATCCGCGGCGTCGGCTCCAAGCTGGTGGCCGGCTCGGGGGACGCCGGCACCGGCATCCACCTGAACAACGCGCCCCTGACCGCCAACAACCTGTTCGAGTCGGAATTCTTCGACGTTGAGCGGGTGGAAGTGCTGCGCGGCCCGCAGGGCACCCTCTACGGCCGCAACGCCACCGGCGGCGTGGTCAACATCATCACCGCCAAGCCGGTGATGAACGACTTCTCGGCCTTGGCCAAGGTCGAGTACGGCAACTACAACTCGCTGAAGCTGAAGGGGATGATCAACGTCCCGATCGGCGACGACCTGGCCCTGCGCGTGGCGGCCGTGTCGCTGACCCGCGATGGCTACGGCAAAAATCTCATCACCAAGCACGACATCGACGACCGCTCGCTGTGGGACGTGCGGGCCACCCTGGCCTGGCAGCCGAGCGACAGCTTCAAGGCGTCGCTGATGTATGACCACTTCGACGAGGACGACAGCCGCTCGCGCATCGGCCGCCAGTTCTGCGACAAGGACACCGGCCCGACCAGCGTCGGCGGCGTCGGCCTGTTCCCGGTGGGCGTCATCGCCAGCGTCGAACGGGGCTTTCTCAGCCAGGGCTGCAAGAACACCTCGCTCTATGCGCCCGGCGTCTCGACCGGCACCCTGAACAGCCAGGCCACCCTGGGCGGTCTGTTCGGCGCCCTGACCGGCCTGCAGACCGGCGACGCCTATGCCGGCCAGAGCCAGACCAAGAACATCCGCGACATCCAGTCGGTCTCGGACCCGATCTACCAGTCCTCGACGGATATCTATGAATTCAACATCGACTGGGACCTGACCGACGATCTGAAGCTGACCTCGCTGACCTCGTACTCGACCCTGAACCTGTTCACCCGGACCGACTACACCCGCGTGGTTCCCAACTCGACGTTCAACGTCGCGCCCAACCCGGTCAACGCGATCGCCTCGGCCGTCCAGGCCGGCGTGTGCGCCTCGCTCCTGCAGGCGCGCAACTGTCCCGCCGGCGCCGGCGTCTATAATGGCATCTATGCCGGCCTGTTCCCTGGCGGCGTGGTCAACGACCCGCAGGTCGGCGCGCAGAACCGCTTCACCACCTTCGACATCTCGTCGGCGGACACCAAGCAGTTCACCCAGGAACTGCGCCTGCAGTCGGACTTCGACGGGCCGATCAACTTCAACGTCGGCGGCATCTACCTGGACTACAAGGCCACCGGCGACTACTACGTGATGTTCAACACCGGCACCGCCTTTGTCGGCGTCAACAACTTCCTGAACACCGGCTCGGTCAACTGCGCGGCCGCGACGCCGGGCTGCACCTTCATCGATCCGAACAGCAATCCGAACCGCAGCGGTCACAACTACTATGACAGCTACGGCCCCTATCACCTGAAGTCGCGCGCCGCCTTCGGCGAGGTCTACTGGAAGCTGACCGACACCTTCAAGATCACCGGCGGCCTGCGCTACACCGACGACTCCAAGTCGGTGGAGAACCACGCCGTGACGCTGAACACCCCCGGGGGCGGCGTCGGGGCCCCGCCGACCGGCCAGCCGCCGCTGCTGAAGGTGCGCTTCCAGGAGTTCACCGGCCGCCTGGGCTTCGACTGGAAGCTGACCGACGACAGCCTGCTCTATGCCTTCTATTCCAAAGGCTACAAGGCCGGCGGCGTCAATCCGGCCTGTTCGGCGACGGTCGGCTGTCCGCCGGCGTCCTTCGCGCCCGAGTTCGTCAACAGCTTTGAAATCGGCTCGAAGAACACCTTCCTGGACGGCAGCCTGCTGCTCAACGTCACCGGCTTCTACTATGACTACAAGGGCTACCAGGTCTCCAAGATCGTCAACCGCACCTCGATCAACGAGAACATCGACGCCAAGATCAAGGGCCTGGAAATCGAGACCATCTGGAATCCGGTCCGCAACCTGCGCCTGAACGCCAATATCGGCTATCTTGACACCGAGATCGTCAACGGCAGCTCGATCGATACCCTGAACCGGACCCAGGACAATCCCGCCCTGACCCTGGTGAAGTCGAGCTCGGCGTCCAACTGCGTGGTGTCCACCGCCGCTCTCTCCAACTTCATGAGCATCTTCAACGCCCAGACGCCGGTCATCCCGGTGGCCGGCGATGCGCTCAATCCGCCGAGCGTTCGGCCGCTCAACGTGTTCGACTTCCTGGGCATCTGCTCGGGTTCGTTCGCGGCGTTCGGCCTGAACCCGACGGACGGTGTGGCGGTCTCGCTGAAGGGTAAGGAACTGCCCAACTCGCCGCCCTGGACCGCTTCGTTCGGCGCTCAGTACACCTGGGACTTCGGCGACTGGTCGACGACGCTGCGCGGTGACTACTACAAGCAGGCCGACAGCTTTGCCCGCATCTACAACAGCGACGCGGACAAGATCAAAGGCTGGCAGAACCTCAACTTCACCCTGACGGTGGCCAACCCGGGCGCCGGTCTGATCATCGACGCCTTCGTCAAGAATGCGACGGACGAAGAGGCGATCACCGATACCTACCTGACCGACGACAGCTCGGGCCTGTATCGCAACGCCTTCTACTCCGAGCCGCGCACCTACGGCGTCGCGATCAGCAAGCGCTTCTAAGGTCCTTGGCTGAAAGGCCTGCCCCCGAGGGGCGGGCCCGACGCCGCACAAGTTTCCTCGGCGACGCTGTAGTTTCCTCTCCACGTCGTCTACCTGGCCGCGGTCCCCACAGGGTCCGCGGCCAATTTTTTATTCCTCGCCCTTTGGGCGAGGTGGCGGCGAAGCCGACGGAGTGGGTCTTAGGAACACACGGTGTTTCAGGATCGAGCACTGTCGGAGTGGGCGTGCTTGAAGCTCTGTGTGCTCCTCAGAGCCCACTCCACCACTTCGTGGTCCCCCTCGCCCAACGGGCGAGGAATTTCGCGCATGCTTATCTGGCCACGCTCGCCCGGGCCCGTTCCAGCCGGCGGGAATTCACATGCGCCTCGCCCGCTTCCAGCACCTCGGTCAGCGCCGTCTTCAGCGCCGCGATGCGCCTGGCGTCGGTGAGTTTTCCGCCGTCCAGGGTCTGGACATAGAAGGCGTCGACCGCCCGCTCGCCATAGCTGTCGATATGGGCCGAATGGATGGAGAGGCCGGCTTCCGAGAGGGTGCGGGCCAGGGCTTCCAGCAGGCCCGGCCGGTCGCGGCCGGAGGCCTCGACCACGGTGGCCTCGCCCGAGGCTTCGTTGTCCAGCATCACCGTGGGGGTGATGGTGAAGGCTGCCGAGCGGGAGGTGTCGGCCTTGCGGGTCTCGAACACCGGGGTCTCGCCCCGGCCGGCCGCTTCCAGGGCGTCGGCCAGCCGGCGCAGGGTGCGGGGGTTTTCGGCGCCGTAGGGGGCGCCGCTGGAATCCTGGACGTGGAAGACGTCCAGCGCCTGGCCCTGGGCCGAGGTGAAGACCCGCGCCCCCACCACGTTGCCGCCCAGGCCCGACAGCACCAGGGAAAGGTCGGCGAAGAGGCCCCGGCGGTCCTTGGCGGCGATGACCACCTCGGCGGCGTTGCGCTGGGCGCTGATCTGGGCCTCGGCCGCCGCGCCGCCCTGCAAGGCGGCGCGGCGCGCCAAGGCCGCATGCGCTGCAAGTTCCGTGGGCGAGAAGGCGGTGAAATAGGCGTCCTCCATCGAGGCGGCCCAGCCCTGGGCGGTGACATCCTGGGCGACCAGCGCCTCTCTGGCGACCTCGGCCAGGGCCGACTGCTGGCGGCGCACGGCGGCGGCGGGGTCGGAGCCGCGGCCGCCGCGGAAGATGGCTTCGGTCGCCCCATAGAGCTCGCGCAGCAGCTGGCCCTTCCAGCCGTTCCAGACGCCCGGACCCACGGCGCGGATATCGGCCACGGTCAGCACCAGCAGCAATCGCAGCCGCTCGGGGTTCTCGACGATGGCGGCGAAGGCGGCGACGGTGGCCGGGTCGGTGACGTCGCGCTTCTGGGCGTAGTCGCTCATCACCAGGTGATGCTCGACCAGCCAGGCGATCAGGGCCACCTGGGTGCGGTCGACCCCCAGCCGCTCGCAGGCCTGGCGGGCCGAGCGGGCCCCGGCCTTCTCCTGGCCGCCGACCAGGCCCTTGCCGGTGTCGTGCAGCAGCATGGCCAGGAACAGGCTCTCGCGGTCGTCGATCAGCGGCAGGATGGCGGTCGACAGCGGGTGCTCGTCGGTATGGCGGCCATTGGCGATGTCGCAGATCACCCCCACGGCCCGCAGGGTGTGCTCATCCACCGTGTAGGAGTGGTACATGTTGAACTGCATCTGGCCGACCACCCGGCCGAACTCCGGCACGAACCGGCCCAGCACCCCGGCCTCGTTCATCAGGGTCAGGGTGCGGTAGGTGTTGCGGCCCCGGGCCAGGATGTCGAGGAAGGCCCGGGCCGCTTCCGGATCGCGGCGCACGGCGGCGGTGATCAGGTTGAGGCTGAGCGTGATGGCGGTGAAGGCGTCCGGGTGGATGTCCAGGTCGCGCTCGTCGGCGGTGCGGAAGAGGCGGATCAGGTCGACGGGGTCTCTGGCGAACACTTCCGGCCCATCGACGGTCAGACGGCCGGCCTCCTCGTGGAAGCCGGGAATGTCGAGGGCCTTGCGTTTCACCCTGCCCTGGCCGGGCAGGAAGCGGGAAAGGCCCCTGGGCTCCTTCTTGAGGTGCTCGGCCTCCAGCCGGGCCGACATCACCCGGGTGAGCGAGCCGACCTCGCGGGCGATCAGGAAGTAGCGGCGCATGAAGCGCTCGACGGCCGGATTGTCGGCCCGGTCGCCATAGCCCATGCGGCGGGCGATCTCGGGCTGCAGGTCGAAGGTCAGCCGCTCCTCGGGTCGGCCGGTGGCGAAATGCAGGTGGGCGCGCACGGCGTGCAGGAAGTCGAAGGCGCGGACGAAGGCGCGCACCTCGTGGGCCTGGAACTGGCTGAGGCGGAAGACGTCCTCGGGCTTTTCGACCGGGTGGAGATACTCGGCGATCCACATCAGGGTGTGCAGGTCGCGCAGGCCGCCCTTGCCCTCCTTGACGTTGGGCTCGACCATGTAGCGGCTGGCGTCGGCCCGGCCGTGGCGGTCGTCGCGCTCCTTGAGCTTGGCGGCCACGAACTCGGCCCCGGTGCCGCGCACCACGTCATGGAAGAAGCGCTTCTTCAGATCGGTCGCCAGCTTCTCGTCGCCGGTCAGCATGCGCGCTTCCAGCAGCGAGGTGCGGATGGTGAAGTCTTCCTTCGAAAGGCGCACGCATTCCTCGATGGTGCGCGAGGCGTGGCCGACCTTGAAGCCCAGGTCCCACAGGGCATAGAGCATGAACTCGATGACGCTCTCGGCGTGGGCGGTCTGCTTGTAGGGGCGCAGGAAGAGCAGATCGAGGTCGCTGAAGGGCGACAGCACCCCCCGGCCATAGCCCCCCACCGCCAGCAGGCAGAGCCGCTCGCCCTCGGTCGGGTTGCGGGCCCGGAACACGTGGACGGTGGTGAAGTCATAGAGGGCGGTGACCACCTCGTCGGTGACGCCACAGAGCAGCCGCGCCGTCTCCAGCCCGCCCGCCCCGTTCTCCAGCCGCTCCTTGGCGATCATCCGGCCGCGGAACAGCGCCTGCTTGAGAATGGCCAGGGCCCCGGCCCGCTGCTCGGCCTCGTTGCCCAGCGAGTCGAGGGCGGCGGCGGACAGGCGGGCGCGCAGGGCCTGGCCGTCGACGACATGTTCCAGGCGGGTGGGGCGAAGGCGAGGGGGCATGGTCCTTATGTGCGCTGCAACACGGAGCGGCGCAACGGGGCCCCGCCGGGTTGTGGCCACTTGCCGGCGCCCAAGGCATGGCGGACAGTCCGCGCAACGGAGGGGAGACGACCATGCGCCTGGCGATCACGGCGGCCATCCTGACCCTGCTGGCGGCGGGCGCGGCGAGAGCCGTCCCGCCGCCCATCCCCACGCCGGCGCCGGACGCGGCGACGACCGCCCAGGTCCTGCAGAAGCTCACCGAAGGCCTGACGCCGGAATCGGGCGGCGGCCCCAACGTCTTCAGCTTCCGGGCGGCGCCGCGGCTGATGGCCGATACCGGCCTGTGCCGCCGAACCCACCTGCGCGTGTTCCTGTCGCCGGCGCCGGCGGGTGAGGCCCTGGGCGAGGTCACGTCGTTCAGCACGAGCAGCGACTTTGTCGCCCTGGCCGACCACCCTGGAGCGGCCAGTTGCGCCGATCTGGACACGCCCGGCGTCGTCTATTTCTGGGGATCCCTGGGCGATGACTACGCGGTCGACGGCTACCGCCTGTTCAAGCGGATGCAGGCCGAGCTGCCAGGGAGCGGTTTCAAGCTATCGTGCGCCGAGGTCCCGGCGGACCGCTGCGCGGCCCAGCTGGCGGACCTGAGTTCGGCCGCCATCTCCATGGTCCAGCCCTGCCGGCCGCTGGCGGCGGCGGCGGTGAAGCTGGCCTGCTACCATTTCTATGTCGGTCAGCTGGACGTGGCGATCCATGTCAGCGGGGATCGGATCACCTGGGTCGAACTGTTCCGTGGGCCGGTGGTCTGATGGTTCCTAGAGAGGGAAGCGGCAATCGGCAAATGTCCGCCCAACCTAGCCCATCCCCTTCAGCCGCTTGATGCGGAAATAGAGGACCGGCGCGCCGATGACGACGTAGAGCGCCAGGACAAAGGTCAGGAAGACGCCGAGCGATCCGCCGCCCTTCTCCCGTTCCGTGGCGCAGAATCGCCGGGCCGACAGCCAGAGCAGGACGAAGAAGGCGCCGACCGAACCCGCCACGACAACGGTCAGGGCCTGACCGACACCGGCCGCCATGGACGCCGGCGCGTAGAGGTCCCGGTTCATGTTCAGCAGCACGGCGACGGCGAAAACGCCGGGCGCGGCGAAGGCCAGGGTGCGGACGAGGTCGGACCGCCGCGGCGTTGCGGCGGTCTGCGCCAGCTGCGCCGCCCACAGGCAATGCCAGGCCATGACCGCCGTCAATCCGGCCGAGGCGTAGTACCAGGACCACGGCCAGCCCATCACTGTCGGCTCCACGCTCAGGGCCGTCAGCAACACATAGACCACCACAAACGTCACCGGCCTTAGGGGCAGCTGCATCAACTCAGTCCTTTCAGACGATACAGCGCCTCAAGCGCCTCGCGCGGGCTCATGCCGTCGACGTCCAGGGCCTTGAGGGCTTCCTCGACCGGGCTGGGGCCGCGCCTCACCGGCTGCGGGGCGGCGGCTTCGAAGAGGGGCAGGCCTTCGAGGCGGACGGGGCTGTGGCTTTCGGTTTCCAGGCGCTCCAGCACCTGGCGGGCGCGGGCCACCACGACGGGGGGGACGCCGGCCAGCTTGGCGACCTGGACGCCGTAGCTGCGGTCGGCGGGGCCGGGGCCGGCTTCGTGCAGGAAGACCAGGTCGCCGTTCCATTCCTTGGCCTTGAGGGAAAGGTTGGCGACGTGGGCCAGGCGTTCCTCGAGCACGGCGAGCTCATGGTAGTGGGTGGCGAACAGGGCGCGGCAGCGGTTGGTGTCGTGCAGGGCCTCGGCAGCCGCCCAGGCGATGGCCAGGCCGTCCCAGGTGGCGGTGCCCCGGCCGATCTCGTCGAGAATGACCAGCGAGCGCGGGGTGGCCTGGGTCAGGATGGCGGCGGTCTCGACCATCTCGGCCATGAAGGTCGAGCGGCCGCGCGCCAGGTCGTCGCCGGCCCCCACGCGGCTGAACAGGCGATCGACCACACCCAGCTTCAGGGAGCGGGCGGGAACGTAGCTGCCGGCCTGGGCGAGGACCGCCAGCAGGGCGTTCTGGCGCAGGAAGGTGGATTTACCCGCCATGTTGGGGCCGGTGACGATGGCCAGGCGCGGGCCGGTCTCGCCCGAACCGTCCAGGCAGCAGTCGTTGGGGGTGAAGGGATCGCCGGCCCGCTTGACGGCGGCCTCCACGACGCTGTGGCGGGCGCCCTCAGCGGAGAAACAGAGGCTCTTGTCGATCTGCGGGCGGACGGCGTTGGCGTCCTCGGCCCATTCGGCGAGGCCCGCGTCGACGTCCAGGGTGGCCAGGGCCCGGGCGGCGGCCTGGATGGCCGTGGCCTGGTCGCAGGCGGCCTGGCGCCAGGCCTCGAAGGTTTCCAGCTCGATGGCCAGGGCCCGCTCGCCGGCCTGGGCGATGCGGGCGTCGAGGTCGGCCAGCTCGACGGTGGTGAAGCGGACCTGGCTGGCCAGGGTCTGGCGGTGGATGAAGGTGGCGTTGAGCGGGGCCTGGAACAGGGGGTCGGCCTTGTTGGCCGTGGTCTCGACGAAATAGCCCAGCACGGCGTTGTGGCGGATCTTCAGCGGCACGCCGCTCTCGGCGGCGAGGCGGCCCTCGAGGGCGGCGATCACCCGGCGGCTGTCGTCGCGCAGGGCGCGGGCCTCGTCGAGCGGGGCGCGGACGCCGGGGGCCACGAAGCCGCCGTCACGGGCCTGGGCCGGCAGGTCGGGGCCAAGGCCGGTGTCGAGCAGGGCGAGGAGTTCGCTCAAGGCGCCGGACTGTGAGGGGTCGGCGGCGGTGAGGGCGGCCTCGATCTCGGCGGGGGTTTCGGCCAGGGGGCGGTTCTCGCCGGCGGCCAGGGCGGCGATGGCCTCGCCGGACTTCAGGCCCTGGACCAGCGTGCCGAGGTCACGGGGGCCGCCGCGTCCCAGGGCCAGGCGCGACAGGGCGCGGGCCATGTCGCCGGCGCCTTTCAGGGCCTCGCGCAGGGTCTCGCGCAGGCGGCGGCGCTCGACGAACCACTGCACCGCGTCCAGCCGGGCCTCGATGGCGGCGGGGTCGAGCAGGGGGCGGCCCAGTCTTGCCGCGAGGAGGCGCGAGCCGGCCCCGGTGACGGTGCGGTCGATGCAGCCCAGCAGGCTGCCCTCGCGCTGGCCCGACAGGGTGCGCTCGATCTCCAGGCTGGCCCGGGTGGCCGGGTCGATGGCCATCACGTCGGCCTCGCCGGCCCGGCGGGGCGGGGAGAGGACCGGGATCCTGCCGGCCTGGGTCATCTCCAGATGGGCGGCGATCAGGCCGAGCGCGGCGACCTCCGCGCCCGCCAGGCCGCCGAAGCCGTCCAGGGTGTCGACGCCGTAGAGCCGCTTGACCCGCGCCTCGGAGGCGGAGGGCTCGGCCAGGGCGGCGGCCATGGGCTGGACGACGCCGCCGGCGGCCTTGAGGGCGGTGTTGACGGTCTCGTCGGCGAACAGGCGGTCGGGGACCAGGATCTCGCTGGGCTGCAGCCCGGCCAGGGCGGCGGCCAGGCCGGCGGGGGTGGTCAGCAGGCATTCCACCTCGCCGGTGGAGAGCTCGACGCTGGCCACGGCGGCCTGGCCGGCGCGCAGGGCAATGGCGGCCAGGCGGTTGGCGCCCCGGGCGTCCAGCAGGCCGTCCTCGGTCAAGGTGCCGGGGGTGACGATGCGCACGACATCGCGGTGGACGATGGACTTGGAGCCGCGCTTGCGGGCCTCGGCAGGGTTTTCCATCTGCTCGCAGACGGCGACCTTGAAGCCGGCGCGGATCAGCTTGGCGAGGTAGGCCTCGGCGGCGTGGACCGGCACCCCGGCCATGGGGATGGGCTGGCCGCCATGCGTGCCCCGGAAGGTCTGGGCGATGCCGAGCGCCGCGGCGGCGCGGATCGCGTCTTCGAAGAACAGCTCGTAGAAGTCGCCCATGCGGAAGAAGACCAGGGCGTCGGGCTGCCGCGCCTTGGCCTCGAAATACTGCGCCATGACGGGGGTGGCGCCGGCCGGGTCGATGGCGGGTGAGGCGTTCATTGGCGGTGAGGCTATAGGGGCATTTGGGCGGGGAGCAAGGTCCGCGCCCTACGAGCCCCCTTCTGCCCTTCCGGCCACTTCCCCCAGAGAGGAAGCGCCAGGGGCTGGCGCCCCTACTGCGTCAGCTTCTGCACCAGTCCCAAAAAACCATCGAACTTCGCCCCCCCGAACTCGACGCCCAGGGCGTAGCAGACCGGGCCGGGGTCGGCGACGGGTTGGTGGACGAAGCCGGGGCGGCCGATGTTGACGTCGCCGGGGCCGTAGCGGCGATGGCCGTCCTGGAAGCTGCCGGTCAGGACCAGGGTGTATTCGTCGCCCAGATGGTCGTGGCTGCCGACCCCGGCGCCGGGCTCGATGCGAAACAGGATGGTCTTGCCCTCGCCGCCGGTGGGGATTTCCAGGCGGCGCAGGCCGGGGCCGGTGAACAGCCAGCGGCCGCCGGCCTGCATGGCGGCATAGACGACCTCGCGGATCGGGTCGGGCAAGGTGGTCAGTTCGCCGAGATAGCGGCCGGCGGCCTTGGCGGCGCCCGCCTTGTGGGCGCGCTCGTCGATCGCTTCCAGCTGGTCGATGCGGGCCAGGACCTGGTCGGCGGCGTCGGGGGCGAGGGGGGCGGTCGCCTCGGTTTCCAGGAAGGCGGCGGCGAGATCGTCGCCGGGCCGCGGGGGCTCTTCACGGATCGCCGCGGCGGCGGCGGCCATGAGCCGAAGGCCCGGATCGCTTTCCGGGTCTCTCAGTTCGGCCAGATGGGGTCCTAGCGGGGTCATTGGGATCTTGTCTCCACTAGGCGATATGGATCGAACCGCCCGGGGGTCAAGCCAATTGGCAGAGAGGGTGTCAGGGATGCGGTCAAAGGTCGCTCTCCAGATAGCCCTGGAGCGGGCCGCGCAGCTTGCCGAAGGCCAGCCGCAGCCGCGATTTCACCGTGCCCAGGGCCAGGCCGGTGCGTTCGGCGATTTCGGAATGGGTGAGGTCCTCGTAGAAATGGGCCCGCACCAGTTCGCGCTGCTCGGGCGGCAGTTCGGCCAGGGCCTGGGCCACTCGGATCTGGCGCTGGTCGGCGTCGAGGGCCGCGTCGGGCGGGGCTTCGGCGACGGGGGCGAGGGCCGGATCGTGCTCGTCGAGCTGGGCGGTGCGGTCGCGGCGGAAGAGGTCGATGCGGCGGTTGCGGGCGATGCGGAACACCCAGGTGGCGACGCTGCCCTGGGCGCGGTCGAAGGTCGCCGCCTTGCGCCAGACGGTGACCATCACCTCCTGGGCCAGCTCCTCCGCCCGCCCCGATTCCAGGCCCAGCCGGATCAGATAGCCCTTCAGCCGGGGGGCAAAATGCTCGAACAGGGCGCGGAAAGCCGCGCGGTCGCCGTTGACGGCGATGCGTTGCATGAGGTCCGCCAGCAGCGTCCTCTCATCCAGCTGGGTTGCCCCCGTCTGGGTCACTCTTAAGCGTCCTCTCGGCCCCGAACGAAGTAATGTAGAGCACCGTGCGCGTTCGCCCACAATTTCGGCGATAATTTCTGCGAATAGGGTTGAGGGGTGAATTTTGGCGAGTGGGCCGCCATCTGCTATGACCCCCGCCCAAGCCGTCCCGGACACCATCTTGACCGCCACCCTCGACCTTTCCCGCGCCCGTATCGCGACACCCGCCCCGAACCTCACCGGCCTCACCCGGCCCGAGCTGGCGGCGGCGCTGGTGGAGCATGGCGTGGTCGAGCCCGCCAAGGCGAAGATGCGGGCCAGCCAGCTGTGGCGCTGGATGCATCATTTCGGGCACACCGACTTCGAGCGGATGACCGATATCGACAAGGATACCCGCACCCGGCTGGCCGCGACCTTCAGCCTGGCCCGGCCCGAGGTGGTCGAGCGGCAGGTCTCCAAGGACGGCACGCGCAAGTGGCTGATCCGCACGGCCCCGGGCATCGAGATCGAGACCGTCTACATCCCCGATGTCGGCCGGGCCGGGGCGCTCTGTGTGTCGAGCCAGGTCGGCTGCACGCTGAACTGCACCTTCTGCCACACCGGCACCCAGGCCCTGGTGCGCAACCTGACCGCCGCCGAGATCGTGGCCCAGGTGCAGGTGGCCAAGGACGACCTGGAGGAATGGCCCGTCCCCAAGGAGGGCCGGCGGCTCTCCAACGTGGTGTTCATGGGCATGGGCGAGCCGCTCTACAATCTGGACGCCGTTTCCAAGGCCATGCACATCGTCAGCGACAACGAGGGCATTTCGCTGTCGCGCCGGCGGATCACCGTCTCGACCTCCGGCGTGGTCCCGGAGCTGCAGGCCCTGGGCGAGAAGACCCAGGCCATGCTGGCCATCTCGCTGCACGCCACCAACGACGAACTGCGCGACGAGTTGGTGCCGCTGAACAGGAAGTACAATATCGAGACCCTGATGGCCGGCATCCGGGCCTATCCGGGGCTGTCGAACGCGCGGCGGGTGACGTTCGAATACGT
This sequence comes from Caulobacter ginsengisoli, assembly GCF_030814835.1. Lineage (GTDB taxonomy): Bacteria > Pseudomonadota > Alphaproteobacteria > Caulobacterales > Caulobacteraceae > Caulobacter > Caulobacter ginsengisoli. The sequence goes on along the minus strand of NZ_JAUSVS010000019.1, from coordinate 5,299 downwards.
CATGCTCAAGGGCGTCAACGACAGCCCGGCCGAGGCCAAGGCCCTGGTGCGGCTGCTGAAAGGCATCCCGGCCAAGATCAACCTGATCCCGTTCAATCCCTGGCCCGGCAGCCCGTACGAATGCTCGAGCTGGTCGACGATCGAGGCCTTCGCGGCGATCCTGAACCGCGCGGGCTACGCCTCGCCGATCAGGACGCCGCGCGGGCGGGACATCCTGGCGGCCTGCGGGCAGCTTAGGTCGGAGAGCGAGAAGGTGCGGGCGTCAGTGCGGCGCAAGGCGGCGGTCGAGGCGGAGGCCTAAGGTCGCTTGGTTGTGGCGGCGGTTCTGGCTTTTAGGATTTCACCACGAACAACACGAACAACACGAACAGGTCGGCGCTCTCCCGCGTCCTTCCGGCCGAAGGCCTGTCGTGATTCAGAGACCCTTCGGGTCATCCACGGGTTTGGCTCGGACGGTTCGTGTTGTTCGTGTTGTTCGTGGTGAACCCTTAGGATCGCGGCCAACTCTCCCAACGCCTGAACCCTGTCCCCCCACGCGCAGAGCATGTTAGGCAGGGACTCATCGAAGTTCTCGGACCGCCCGCCCATGCCGCCACAGTTTCAGTCGCCTGAAGTCAGCGCCTTCGCCACGGCCATCTTCTTCATCCTGCGCGACTACGGCCTGACCGTCCTGCTGCTGCTGCTGGGGGTGGTCTCCTACGGGCTGCTGTCGCCGCACAAGGACATCGAGCATATCCGCGAGGGCAATACCGCCGCGGCCCTGTCCTATGGGGCGGTGGTGCTGGGCCTGGCCATTCCGTTGGCGGCGCAGATGGCCCCCTCGACCTCGCCGGTCGACATCATCATCTATGGGGTGGCGGCCATGGCCATCCAGCTGCTGGTGTTCAGGCTGGTCATCGACATCCTGCTGCTGCGCGGCCTGCCCCAGCGGGTGCAGGAGGGCGATATCGGCGCGGCCGGGGTGCTGGCCGCCGCCAAGCTGGCCACCTCGCTGATCTTCGCCGCCGCGCTTGCCGGCTAGAGTTGGGATGCACTATCCCCGCCTGCCCGACTGGCTGATCTATCTGGCCGTGGTGCTGGGGCTGATCCTGGCCGCGCTAAGCCGCCAGGAGCGGGCCGACGCCCCGCCGGCCCCGCCGCCGATCCCGGGCGAGGCCAGCGTGCCGCTGGGGCCCAGCTCGCCCTTCCTGTCCGGCCGGGTGGTGGCCGTGCCCAATCCCGACGGGCCGGGGGCCGGCACCGCCTTTTCCGTCGCCGACACCGGGGTGTGGATCACCGCCCGCCATGTGGTCGACGGCTGCGGCCAGGTGGCGGTGGTGGTGGCCCAAGGCCGGGGCGTGGTCGCCCAGGTGCTGGCCAGCCCCGACAACGACGCGGCCCTGCTGATCACCGAGGGCGGATCGACCGCCCTGCCGGTGCTGGACATGAGCGTTCTGGGCACCCTCAAGCGCGGCATGCGCGGCTATCATCCGGGCTTTCCGCAGGGCCAGCCCGGCGAGGTGGCCTCGCGCTTCCTGGGGACCGACCGGCTGGTGGTCGGCGGCCGGGGGGGCCGGCCCCAGCCGGTGCTGGTCTGGGCCGAGGTCGGCCGCACCAGCGGGCTGAAAGGGCCGCTGGCCGGCCTCTCCGGCGCGCCGGTGTTGGACGCCACCGGAAGGGTGATCGGGGTGACGGTGGCCGAGGCCCCGCGCCGGGGCCGCATCTACACCACCGACCCCTCGGCCATTGTCGAGCTGATGGTCAAGGCCGGCCGCATCGGCGCCCGCTACGCCCCGGGCGAGGCGATCAACACCGAGAACTACGGCCGCGCCGCCGACGGCCTGCGCCGGGACCTGCGGGTGGCTCAGGTGGTCTGCACGGGCTGAGCCATTCGGCATTCACGGGTAGCCTCGCCTGCAGCCCCAACCCCAATACCGTCATGGCCGGCCGAAGTGCCGGCCACCCATGAACTCGGTGTATCAAGAAGGTCCTCGGCCAGGCCCGCAGCCAACCTTCATGGCCTGTGATTATGGGTGGCCGGGACGAGCCCGGCCATGACGGTTGAAAAGGGGGGGGCCCCAACAACCGAGATCGGTTGGACCTAGGCGGCGGCCTCAGCCTCCTGCCGGGCGATCATCTTGCCGTGCGCCCGGGCCAGGATCAGGAACAGGATCAGGGCTGGCACCCCCACCAGCCCCGCCCCGATGAAGAAGATGGCGTAGGCCGGCATCAGGCCGTGGGCCGGGGTGAGGCCCTCGACCACCGCCCCGGAGAAGCCCTTCAGGAACTTGCCCAGGATGGCGTAGGTCGAGGACAGCAGGGCGTACTGGGTGGCCGTATAGCCCAGGCCCGTCAGGCTGGACATGTAGGTGACCAGGGCCACCCCGGCATAGGCCATGGCGAAGTTGTCGCCGGCCATCACCGCGTTGAACACGATCCAGTCGCCGCCGGTATAGGCCAGGATGGCGAAGGCGGCGACGGCGATGGGCTGCAGGATGGCCCCGATGATCAGGGTCGGGAAGAAGCCCAGACGGATGGCGCTGAACCCCCCCACGGCGATGCCGATCAGGGCCGCGGCCAGGCCCGTGGTGCCCCGCACCAGGGCCACCATGTCCTTGGTCAGCCCCAGGTCATGATAATAGGGGTTGGCCATCGGTCCCATGACGAAGTCGGGGATACGGTAGAGGGCCACCGCCAGCAGCATCAGGACACCCAGTTCGCGATGGGTCTTGAAGAAGGCGATGAATGGCCCGATGACCGAGTCGAACAGGCCGCGCGGCGTCCAGAGCGGGGCCTTGGCGGCCAGCACCGATTCCGCCTGGGCCGGCTCCATGGCCCTGAAGCTGGCGAAGATGGCGATGGTCATGGCCGCGGCGGCCAGGCCGTAGGAGAGGTTCCAGCCGAAATGCTGGGCCGAGGCCAGGATCAGGGCGTCGGTGGCCAGCAGGGCGGCGCGGTAGCCCAGCTGGTAGGCCGAGGAGAGCAGGCCCAGTTCCTCGCTGTCGTCGGCGGCCTCGATCCGCCAGGCGTCGACGACGATGTCCTGGGTGGCCGAGGAAAACGCCACCACCAGGGCGAAGGCCCCGACCAGGGCCAAGCCCGCGCCGGGCCCGCTCACCGCCATGGCCAGCAGGCCCAGCGCCACCAGGATCTGCGAGAAGATCATCCAGCTGCGCCGGCGGCCGAACCAGAAGCCCAGGACCGGCGCGTCGATGCGGTCGACCAGCGGCGCCCAGAGATATTTGAAGGAATAGGCCAGGCCGACCCAGGACAGGAAGCCGATGGCCTTGAGGGTCGTCCCCTCCTCCCGCAGCCAGTAGCCGAAGGTGTTGCCGGTGAGCAGGAAGGGCAGGCCCGAACCGAAGCCCAGGGCCAGCATCACCGCCACCTTGGGCTGGCGCAGTTGGGCCAGAACCTCCAGGGTCGTGCGTTTGCGGGGCTTGGCCGCCGCGGGAGTGGTGGACGCCTCGCTCATGCCTGCTGCCTGCGTCTCGCGACGCCTCCCCGTAAAATCAGGAGGCGAGCTTGGCTTGTGTCGTCTCCCGCGTCCAGCCGGCAGAGGTCCCGGAGTCCGTCCAGCGGGCCAGGGCGGCGCGCAGGGCCGCGTGGGTCAGGGGCTTGACCAGAAAGTCGTCCATGCCGGCGGCCAGGCAGGCCCGGCGGTCGTCCTCGAAGGCGTCGGCGGTGAGGGCGACGATGGGGGTGATGACGCCGCGCTGGCGCAGTTCCCGGGTGGCCTCCATGCCGTTCAGGCCCGGCATGCGCAGGTCCATCAGCACCAGGTCGTAGGAGGTCGCCGACAGGGCGGCCAGGCATTCCAGCCCGCTGGCGACGCGCTCGACATGGCAGCCTTCTCGCTCGAGCAGGGCGCGGGCCAGGAGCGCGTTGATCGGGTTGTCCTCGGCCAGCAGCACCCGCACGCCCGGGGCGGCGGCCTCGGCGATGCGGTCGTCCTGGACGGCGGCCTGCTTGCCCTTGGCGTCGGGGCGCAGGGCGGCCAGCACCCGCTCGGCCAGGGAGGCGCTGCGCAGGGGCTTGATCAGGAAGCCGGCGAACCCGGCCTTGCGGCGGCGGGGGATGCGGTCGCGCTGGTCGGGGCGCAGCAGCACCAGGGCGGTGCGGCCCTCCGGCGGGGCGGGCGGGCGCTTGCCGTCGCCGCAGTCCTGGTCGATCAGCAGCACGGCGGCAGGGTCGGTCAGGGCGGCCAGCTCGGCGGGCGTCGCGGCCGTGATGGCGGTTCCCCCGCAGGCGGCGATCTGGCGGGCGGCGGCCTCGCGGACCACGGGGCTGGGCGAGGCGACCCCGACGGTCAGGCCCGTCAGCGGCTGTTCGACGGGCGCGGGCCCGGCGCCCTCCTCAAGGATTGGGGGGAAGTCGGCCTCGAACCAGAAGTCGGCGCCCTCGCCGGGTGTTCCGCCGACGCCCATGCGGGCGTTCATGGCCGCGCCCAGCCGGCTGACGATGGCCAGGCCCAGGCCCGCCCCGCCGACCGCCGCGCCGCCATGGATCGGGTCGGCGTGGACGAAGGCCTCGAAGATGCGCTGGCGGGCGGCCTCGGGCACGCCCGGGCCGCTGTCGGAGACGGTCAGGCGCAAGGCCCCGGCCTGGCCGGGCTCGGCGGTGATCAGCACCCCGCCGGTTTCTGTGAACTTCACCGCGTTGCCGACGAAGTTGAGCAGCACCTGCCGCAGCCGCCCCTCGTCGGCCAGGACCGGGGTCAGGCCCGGGGCGACGGCCCAGGCGATCTCGATGCCCTTTTCGTGGGCCCTGGGGCTCATCAACTCGCAGACCTGGCGCAGCAGGTTGTCGGCGCTCATCGGGGCGGCGTGCAGCTCGATCCGGCCGGCCCCGAGGCGGGCCAGGTCCAGCACGTCATTGACCAGGCTGAGCAGATGGTCGCCGCTCTCCTTGAGGGCCGCCACATAGGACCGCTGCTCGGCGGTCAGCGGCGTGCCGTCCAGCAGCCGCGCCATGCCGAGCACGCCGTTGAGGGGCGTGCGGAATTCGTGGCTCAGGGTGGCGAGCTGTTCGGGGGTGATGGCCTGGGCGTCGTTTTTCATCGGGGGAAAGACTACCCGTGGCGGCTTAACAGGCGGTCAAATCATGCCAACATCACCCCCGTCGTCATCCTAGGCCTTGTGCCTAGGATCCCGCTCCCAGCCGCACGCGCGGAAGGCCGTTGAGCCGTGCCAGCACAGCCTAACCTTTTGAATTTACAGCGAGCTGAACGCGGGATCCTAGGCACAAGTGTTCAGCCCGGGGACATAGCGGACACCTGTTCGGAGACATGGCTGACACTTTTCGATTGGGTCAAGTCGAT
>NZ_JAUSVS010000018.1 GCF_030814835.1 Caulobacter ginsengisoli | reverse complement strand
CCGCCAACCTCGTCCTCAGCCGAGGCCAGCCATGGGTCACCCAAATGACAGCCACAACATAGTTGCTCCGTCGGCTTCGCCGCCACCTCGCCCAAGGGGCGAGGAATGGTGGAGTCTAGGCCGTCGGCAGCAACCCGCTCTCCGCCAGCGCCTTGAACCACCCATAGCTGGCCTTGGGCGTCCGCGCCCCGCCCGGGCCCGCCTGGCTGACCAGGCCGAACTTCGACGCAAACCCTGAGTCCCATTCCCAGTTGTCGATGATCGACCAGACGAAATAGCCGTCCACCGGCGAGCCGGCCTCCATGGCCGCCTTCACCGTCTCCAGGTGGCGGCGGATATAGGCGATGCGGAACTGATCGTTCTGGATGGCCGGGGCGCCGACCTTGATCGGGTCGCTGCAGCCGTTCTCGGTGATGATCACCCGGGGATTGCCGTAGTCGCTGCGCAGCCAGGCCAGCACCTCGCCCAGGCCCGAGGGGTCGATCTGGCGGCCGAAGGCGTCCAGCTCCGCCCCCTTGGGCGGCTTGCCGGGGGCGATATGGCTCTCGCTCATCAGGTCCAGGCCCAGATAGGTCGGGGCGTAGTAGTTGACCCCCAGGAAATCCACCGGCTGCCTGGTCGTCTTCAGGTCGCCGTCCTTCAGCACGTCCTTGAGATAGCCCAGCATCGGCTTGGGATAGGTCCCCTTGAGCAGCGGATCGAGATAGGCGCCGTTCCACAGCGCGCCGAAACTCTTGGCGACGGGGGCGTTCCAGACTTCCCAGGCCGCGCCGTTCGGCCGGCTGGGCTGCAGGGCCAGGGTCGCCCCGACCTTGACGTCCTTGACCCCGGCCCGCAGCGCCTGGATGGCCAGGCCCTGGGCCAGGTTCTGGTGGTGGGTGACCGGGCCGATATTGGCCGCGCCCGTCAGGCCAGGCGCATGCACCCCCACCACATGGCCGATGACGGTATGCACCGCCGCCTCGTTGAGGGTGATGAAGGTCTTCAGCCGGTCGCCCAGCTTCTCGCCGACGATGGCCGCATAGTCCGCGAACCAGGCGGCGGTGTCGCGGTTCCTCCAGCCGCCGAACTCCTGCAGGACCAGGGGCAGGTCCCAGTGGAACAGGGTGGCGTAGGGCGTCAGGCCCGCCTCCAGCTGGGCGTCGACCAGGCGCTTGTAGAAGTCCAGGCCCTTGTCGTTCACCGCCCCCGCGCCGTTGGGCTGGACGCGAGACCAGGCGATGGAGAAGCGATAGGCCTTCAGCCCCGCCCCGGCGATCAGCGCGACGTCCTCGCCGTAGCGGTGATAGCTGTCGGTGGCGATGGCCGGGGTCGAGCGGTCGAGGATGTGCGCTCCGCCCCTGCAGAACACATCCCAGATGGACGGGCCGCGGCCGTCGACGTCGAGCGCCCCCTCGGTCTGGAAGGCGGCGGTGGCGACGCCCCACTGGAAGCCCGGCGGGAACTGCCGGGACTTCGGCTGCGGGTCGGCCGCGATCCTGGGTGCGCAGGCCTCCAGCCCGGCGACGGCGGCGCCGAGCGCCAGCGGGCCGACGGCGCGGCGGGTGATGGATGTCATGAGGTCCTCCCGATCAGTCCCGCATCCTGCCCCGAGCCGGCGGCCCCGGCTACAGGTCCATCCGGGCATAGCGGCGCAGCTCGCCCGCCAGCCGGCGCAGCGACACCGTCGTGCGGGCGATATTGCCGGCGAAGTTCGGCTGGCCGGGCTCGAACCGGGGCTTGAGGCCGCCGCCGCTGCCCTCGCGGACCAGGCCCTTCTCGATCAGGAGGTCGACCTTGCGCCGCACGGTCTCCTTGGCGATGCCGGTGGTGCGCGAGATGGCCCGCCGCGAGATGCCGGGCACCGTGTTCAGGCCCAGCAGCCGGGGATCGGACAGGTCATAGTCCTCGGCCCGGAAGATCCGCCCCAGGCTGGCGACCAGGATGGTCAGCCAGACCACGTAGGCGTTGTAGTCGGCGTCGAACATCCTGTGCATCGAACAGACCGAGCGCAGCAGGAACTCGCCGGTCAGCACCGCGGCGATGGCCTCGTTGGGGGCCGGGGTTTCTGGCTGTTGGGCGGGCAAGGGCGCGAAACTCCCGGGAACCAAGCGGCCCAATCTGGGCCGCCAGGAGGTTGAGCCCTACCCATTTCGGGGTCAACTGGCGCGTGCGATTGCCTAGTAGCACCTGTCGGGGGGCCGCCATGTCTCGCCAAGACCGATTCACACCTGCGTCCGCCGAGGACTGGCTGGACGATATCGCCGAGGCCCTGAAAGCCTATGGCGGCGCCGCCCATCGCTCGCTGGTCATCGACCGGGTGCAGATCGTGCGCGGCCGCCGCGGCGAAACCTGGGCCGAGGAGGCCGCCCGCGCCGTGCAGGAGGCCTTCGAGCGCCACCGCGACGGCCGCGGCCGGGGCCTCTTCCGCCTCCCCTTCGGCGAGGGCTCGCACCGCTGGGCGCTGGACCAGGGCGCCGTCTAGCATCCATTCCGCCCCGACGGTGTTAGCCTCGCGTCAGGAGGCTCGCGATGACCCAGCAACCGCCCTGCGACAAGGGCCTGATCCAGGCGGCCGCCGGCGCCGGGACTCTGTCGCCGGCCGACCGCAAATGGGTGCTGGCCGCCACCGTGCTGGGTTCGAGCCTGGCCTTTATCGACGGCTCGGTGGTGGGGGTGGCCCTGCCGGCCATGCAGCGCGACCTTCACGCCAGCGCCGAGGCCACGCCCTGGATCGTCAACGGCTACATGCTGTTCCTGGGGGCCCTGGTGCTGATCGGCGGGGCGGCGGCCGACCGGTTCGGGCGCAAGGCGGTGTTCCTGATCGGGCTGGCCATCTTCACCGCCGCCTCCGTGGTCTGCGGCCTGGCCCCGGGCGTCGAGGTGCTGCTGGCCGGCCGCATGGCCCAGGGCCTGGGCGCGGCCCTGCTCACCCCGGCCAGCCTGGCCATCCTGGGCTCCAGCTTCCCTGAGAAGGAACGCGGCAAGGCCATCGGGGCCTGGGCCGGGTTCGGAGCCCTGACCGCCGCCGCCGGGCCGGTGCTGGGCGGGTTCCTGGTCGACCATCTTGGCTGGCGCTCGATCTTCTTCATCAACCTGCCGCTGGCCCTGGGCGCGGCCCTGCTGGCCTGGCGCGCCCTGCCCGAAAGCCGCGACGAAGACGCCAAGGGCCTGGACCTGGCCGGCGCGGCCCTGGCCGCCGGCGGGCTGGGCCTCTTGATCTGGGGCCTCACGCGAGCCGGCGACAAGGGCCTGGGCGATCCGGCGGCCCTGAGCGGCCTCATCGCCGGCCTGGTCCTGCTGGCCGGCTTCGTGGCGGTGGAGGACAGAAGCGCCAACGCCATGGCCCCGCTCACCCTGTTCCGCTCGCGCGACTTCAGCGGCGCGAACCTCCTGACCCTCTTCCTCTATTTCGCCCTCAGCGGGTCGCTGTTCTTCCTGCCCTTCCAGCTGATCCGCATCGAGGGCTGGCCGGCGACCCAGGCCGGGGCGGCCCTGCTGCCCTTCTCGCTGCTGATGGGGTTCGGATCGGGCCTGGCCGGGCGTCTCTCCAGCAAAATCGGCCCGCGCTGGCCGCTCACCGTCGGACCACTGATCGCCGCCGCCGGCCTGGTGGGCATGGCGCTCTCGCCGGGGCTGCCCTATCTCGCCGGACTCTTGCCGGCCACCCTGGCCCTGGGCGTCGGCATGACCATCAGCGTCGCGCCCCTGACCACCACGGTTATGGCCGACGTCAGCGAAAAGCACGCCGGGACCGCCTCGGGGATCAACAGCGCCGTGGCCCGCATCGCCGGCCTGCTGGCGGTGGCCGTGCTGACCCTGGCCTTCACGGCGGCCGGCGGGACCCTGGCCGCGACGCCCGACCCGCCGGCCTTCGAGCGGGCCTATCGGCTGGTCATGCTGATTTCCGCCGCCTGCGCGGCCCTGGCCGGGGTGTTCGGCGGCCTGATGGTCCGGGGCCGTGATCGCGGCTAGTTGCGACCCGCTCGCAACAATGCCACTGTGGCTGCCGATGCGCCTGCTGACATCCTGTGGTCATCCGAGCGCCTAGGCTGCAGCAGGAGGAGGCTCCCATGACCGAACTTGCCGATCAGGACGCCCTGCGCACCGTCTATCCGCTCGCCACGCCCGGGGTGCTGGACAAGGTCATCGACCATGTCGACGCCCACGCCCGGGCGATCATCGCCCTGTCGCCCTTCGTCTGCATCGCCTCGACCCGGCCCGACGGCCTGGCCGACGCCTCGCCGCGCGGGGGCGAGCCGGGCTTTGTGCAGGTGCTGGACGACCACACCCTGGCCATGCCCGACCGGCCCGGCAACAACCGGCTGGATACGCTGGGCAACATCGTCGTCAACCCGGGCGTCGGGCTGTTGTTCTTCATTCCCGGCGTCGACGACCTGCTGCGGGTCAATGGCCTGGCCAGCGTCACCACCGCCGAGCCGCTGATGCAGCGCTTCATCGCCGAGGGCAAACGGCCGCGCTCGGTGGTGCTGGTCGCGGTGCGCGAGGTCTATCTGCACTGCACCAAGGCCCTGCGCCGTTCGGAACTGTGGAACCCCGACCGGCGGGTCGACCGCGCGGTGCTGCCCACCGCCGGCGAGATCTTCCGCGACCACGCCAGGGCCAAGGTCCCGGCCGAACTGATCGACCAAGCCCTGGCGGCGGACGCCAAGGCCAATCTCTACTAGACGGGCCTTGGCGGACGGGCGGACGCTACTTGGCGGCGACGATCGGGATGGTCTTGGCCGCCGCGGCGCCGTCGCGCGGCGCGGTGATGGTCAGGACGCCCTTGGCCATGCTGGCCTTGATCTTCTCGGCGTCGACCCCGCGCGGCAGGCTGATGCTGCGCGAGAAGGCGCCATAGGTGCGCTCGGAGACCCGCACGTCCCCCTTCTTGCTCTCGCTTTCCGACTTCTTCTCGCCGCTGATGGTCAGCACGTCGTCCTCGATGGCGATCTTGACGTCCTGTTCCGAGATGCCCGGCAGCTCCATCGTCACCTCGATGGCGTCTTCGGTCTCGCGCATATCCAGGCGCGGGATCAGGTCCAGTTCGGTGAAGGCGGTCCAGCCGCTGCCGAGCTGGTCGAACAGGCGGTTGAATTCGCGCTGGATCGGCCCGAACACGTCGGTGGCCGAGCGCTGGACGTTGGCGGTGAACTGTTTGGCGGGGGGTTGGCTGGTCATGGTCAGTTTGCCTCTTCTGACGGGTTGTAGACGGCGCACTCAATCTGGCCGGTCGGGCGCGGCGGGGCCTTGATCGAGGTCAAGACCGCCCCGCCGGGCCTCCTCTCAACCGGCCGCCCGGACGGCGAACAGCGCCTCGTCCAGCCAGGCGTGCAGGGCGTGATTGGGGGTCTTGGTCAGGTCCTTGTTCAGGGTTCCGGCGACATGGACGCGCGGCCCGAACTGGTCGCGCAGCAGGCCGATCATGCGCGGCGGCGCGGCCAGGAACAGCTCGTCCAGCCCCTGGCGGCGCATCACCGCCTCGGCCAGCCGGGCCGCCTCGGCGGCGAAGTCGGCCTTGGCCTGGCGATAATAGTCCTCGCGGCCCACGGTATGGCGGCCGGCGGAAAAGCTGACGAAGTTCCGGGCCGGCGGGCTGGCCCGCAGCTCGGCGCGCAGGGTCTTCAGTCGCTCGGTATGGTCCAGTTCCTCGAGGGTGACGTAGTCGCCGGTCTCGGGCGAGCGGCGCACCAGCCTGGCGCGGCCGCCGTCGGTGAGCAGGAAGAGCAGCTTGCGGGGCTTGGGCATGGTTTCGGGTCCTCAGACAGCCCAGTAGACGCCGGGCCAGAACGTCCGCAGCGGCGCGGGCAGGTAGTCGATCAGTTTGCGGATTTCGCCGGCGTCCAGCTGGCCGGCGGCCACGGCGAACACGGCGCGGGCCACGTCCTCGCCCGGACGCGGAAAGCCGGGGGGCAGGCGGCTGGCGAGGTCGGCCGCGAACTTCGCCGCATCGCGGGTGTGGGGCGCGGGGTGGCCCGGCCGCCAGCCCTCGAGATAGAGGCCGCGCAGCAGCATCGGCAGCTGGCCCGACAGGCCCAGCACCGCGTCCTGGGGCAGGTGGTCGCGCAGCGTGTGCAGGCCGGCGCGCAGGGCGTCATAGGCCTCCTGCCGGCTGCAGGGGGGCAGGGCGGCCTCGATGGCCTTGAGCCAGAGATTGGACTGCTGGACGGTGGTGTCGAAGACGGCCAGCCCGGTGTTCATGCGAACCTCCCAAGGATTGAAGCCGGCCGCCGGGTCCAGGACTGGCCGTGGACCCGGCCCGAGTCGCCTCACTTCGAACCGCGGCGAGCCGGCGGTCCGAAGGCCGGGGCCCGGGTATCGGCCCGGGCCTGCCGCCGGTGTCGAGTGATCGCCAGCGACGCGCCACCATCGGCGGCGGATCGTCCCCGCGCATTGACGGGGATCAATTAACAAGGGCCGGCGAGGACTAGGCTGGCGATCTTCCAGGGCTTCAAGAGGCGCCGCCATGCCGTCGATCTCCGCCGCCGCCGTTTCGATCCCGCCGCTGGGCCTGGCGGGAGAGCTCAGAGCCCCCGCCGCGCCGGCCGGCCTGGTGATCTTCGCCCATGGCAGCGGCTCCAGCCGGCTCAGCCCGCGCAACCGCGAGGCGGCCGACGCCATGACCCGGGCGGGCCTGGCCAGCCTGCTGTTCGACCTGCTGACCGAGGCCGAGGCCGGCGACCGGCGCAATGTCTTCGACATCGAGGTCCTGGTCGGGCGGCTGGTCCAGGCCATCGACTGGGCCCTGGCCCGGCCCGACCTGGCCGGACTGCCCATCGGCCTGTTCGGGGCCAGCACCGGGGCGGCGGCGGCCCTGACCGCGGCCGCCCACCGCCCGGCCGACATCGCCGCGGTGGTCTCGCGCGGCGGCCGTCCCGACCTGGCCGGCCCGGACCTGCCCCAGGTCACCGCCCCGACCCTGCTGATCGTCGGCGAGCTGGACGAGCCGGTGCTGACCTGGAACCGCCAGGCCCTGGCCCGCCTGAGCGGCCCGGCCAGCCTGGCCGTCGTGCCGGGCGCCACCCACCTCTTCGAGGAGCCGGGAACGCTGGAGGCGGCGATCGAGCTGGCGGTGGCCTGGTTCGCCGAGCACCTGTGAAGCCGGCGGCCTACCCCTGCCCGCCGAACCGTTCGGAACGATCCAGCAGGTCGATCACCTCGGCGTCGGACAGCTGGTGGAAGTCGGCGTAGAACTGGCCCACCCCGCGGAAATCCTCCGGTTCGGCCAGGCAGACGACCTCGTCGGCCTCCTGGCGAAGCGCCGCCGCCGTGTCGGGGGGCGCGACCGGCGCCGCGAGGATCACCCGCGCCGCGCCCTGGGCCTTCAGCGCCTGCACCGCCACGCGCGCGGTCGCGCCGGTGGCCAGGCCGTCATCGACCAGCAGGACGGTGCGGCCGCGCGGATCGGGCCGGGCGCGGCCCCCGAAATAGAGCCGGCGGCGGCGGGCGATCTCGGCCAGTTCGCGATCCTCTCCGGCCCGCAGCCAGGTCTCGTCGGCCCCGGTCATCTCGCGCACCGCCTCATTGACCACCAGCAGCGGCGGCGTCCCGTCGCTGACCGCCGCCAGGGCCAGTTCCGGATTGCCCGGGGCCCCGATCTTGCGGACCAGGGCCAGGTCCAGGGGCGCGTCCAGCGCCTTGGCGATCTCGAAGGCGACGGGCACGCCGCCGCGCGGCAAAGCCACGACCAGGGGGGTTTCCGAACGGCTGGCCAGGAAGCGCTCGGCCAGCCAGCGCCCGGCCTCGAACCGGTCGGCGAACAGGGGCGAAGACATATCCATGGGGCTCTCCTGGGCGGCCACCACACCGCCAAAGCCGGCCGGCGGCCTTGATGTCGGTCAAGGCGAGGGCGGTTGGGCCGGTCTTAATGAAGATGAACGGAGGGACCCATGAAGACTGGCAAGACAGAATCCGGCGACTCGCTGCGCCTCTGGCTCTCGGTCGGCGGGCTGACCCTGGTTCTGGTCGTGATGCTCCAGTGGCTGAGCGCCGCGGCCTAGGGCTAGTCGACATTCACCGATTTGGGGCCAAATCCGCAGAGTCTTGTCTTGGCGCAAGCTTCGCCCCACCAAACCCCGTCATCCTAGGCCTTGTGCCTGGGATCCCGCCGTCCGCTGTTGGGCGGGTTGGCCGTGGAGCCGCGCCGCCTCAGCCTAATCCTTTGAATTTGCAGCGAATGGAACGCGGGATCCTAGGCACAGGGCCTAGGATGCGGTGGTGGGGATGAGCGTCTGCTGAGCCAAAACCGCAAAGTTCTGGCTTGGCGACATCGCTGAATGTCGATTGGCCCTAGAGCTAGTCGACACTCAGGGTCTGTGATCGGGAATGGAGCCACCTCTAGTGGCTCACCCGAACCTCCCCGTCTCGCAGAGGCGTGGGTTTTCGGGTCGCTTCGCGACAGGAAGAGAAGGCAGGGAAGAAGAGGAAGCGGCCGTGGCGACGGCCGACGCGTCGCGTATCCTCGGCTGGAAGGGTCTTGTTGAGGCGCGATGCGCCTCGATGGATATCAGCGGATCAGCGACGACTGACCTCGGGACGGCGCCGTCGCTCGCGCTTCTTCTCTACCCTTCTCTTCCTGTCGCGAAGCGACCCTGAAACCCACATCCATGCCGCCTGCGGCGTTGGCGGCCCAGACCGGACCGGCTCTTCGAATGTCGACTGGCCCTAGACTTCAGCCCGTCACCGCCAGGGCCGCGCCGCCAGCCGCCAGGGCCAGGGCCGTGCCGCCCGTGAACAGCAGGCCGAACCGCCAGCCCCCGACCACGGCGGCGATCACCGACTTGCTGAGGCTGTCGGCCGCCACGGCGACCAGCACCGCCAGGCCCGCCAGGCCCAGCGCCAGGCCCTGGGCGGCCATGCGGCCCGAGGCCAGGGCGACGGCGTCGACATCGGCCAGGCCCGCCAGGGCCGCCACCGGCAGCAGGCCCGCCGCGCCATAGAGGCCGGTCAGCACCCGGGCCGCCGCCATCACCACCCCCAGCACCAGGGCGAACTTCAGCACCGAGACCAGGTCGAAGGGGCTGCCGACGCCCGCATGGGTCTCGGTCGGCGCCTGGCCCCTCCCCCGCCAGACCGCGACCAGGCCCAGCAGGACCGACACCGCCGCGAAGGCCCCCAACGGCCAGGCCAGCCGCATCGCCAGCGGCGGCGACAGGGCCAGGGCTATGGCCTCCAGCCGCCCGGCCATCACCGCCCCGGCCAGCAGGGCGGCGGCCAGGTGGATGGCGGTGTTGGGCCTCTGGCGCTGCAGCCGCGCCACCGACAGGGTGGCGGCGGTCGAGGAGACCAGGGCCCCGGCCAGGCTGGCCAGGATGGCCCCGCGCGAGGGGCCCAGCACCCGGATCGCCGCATAGGCCAGGAAGGAGACGCCGGCCAGGGCGATGGTCAGCAGCCACAGCTCGTGCGGATTGACCGCCCCGTGCGGCCCGTAGGCGCGGTCGGGCAGCAGCGGCAGGGCCACCAGGGTCATGGCCAGCAGCACCAGGGCGCCGCGCAGCTCCGGCCAGGTCAGCGTTTTCAGCCACTGGTGCAGGGCCGGCTTGAAGGCCAGCAGGGCGGTGGCCACCACGGCGGCGGCGGCGGCCACCTGTCCGTCGCCGACGGCGGCGTAGGCGCCGAGCGCGAAGACCAGCAGGGCCGCGACGATGGCGGTCATCGAATAGTCGCCGTCCTTCTCCTGCTCGCGCAGCTTGAAGACGATGACCGCGGCGGCGAAGGGCAGGGCCAGGCCGAAGAAGGCCCAGCCGCCGAACGGCCCGCTCAGCAGCCCGGCCAGCCCGCCCAGCAGCCCCGACAGCGCATAGGTGCGGATGCCGGCCGTGCGGCCGCCCTCGGCGATGTCGCGCGCCTGCCAGCCGCGCTCGACCCCGACCAGGAAGCCGATGGCCAGGGCCAGGCCAAGACGTTGCAGCAGTTCCAGCGGCATCCAGCTCTCCTCCCGCCCATCATCGTCGAGCCGGCGGCTCCCGCCAACCTTGCGCTGGGTCAAGGACCGCCGCCGGCGCGCGCATCAGGATGTCCCCAAGCCTGAACGGAGCCCATCGATGAAGAACCCGATCCTGGCCGGGGTGCTGGCCGCCAGTCTGGCCATAGGCAGCATCGCCGCCGCCGCCCAGCCCTCCAACCCGCGCGGCGAAGGCAACCCCCGGGGCGAGGGCGCCCCGCGCGGGGAGGTCCGCCGCGAGGACTGGCGCCGCCCGCCCCCGCCCGGCTGGAACCGCGACCGCTGGGAATACCGCCAGCGCTATGAACGCCGCCATCCCCGCCGCCGCGACGACCATGACGAGGCGGTGATCGCCGGCATCTTCGGCTTCGTGCTGGGCGTGGCCATCGCCAGCTCGCAGGACGAGCAGGACCAGATGCCCTCCCGCCTGACCAACCCCGGCTGGATCGACTACTGCCGCGACAAATACCGCAGCTTCGATCCCGAGAGCGGCACCTATCTGGGCTATGACGGCCTGAGGCACTACTGCCAGTAGGAGCGGGGATGAGCGGTATTTAGGTACCGCCCCAAGCCCAGGATCCGCGCCTTGATCCATATCAAAGACGGCAGCCGGTCCCCCCTGGCACCGGTTCTCTTCGCGCGCCGCTGTCGTGAAGGTGAGACTGTTGCTTAAGACGTATCTGTTGCGCTTTGTCGCCAAGGGCCAGACCATCGCGCTTCAGCCGGTCCTCTGCGGGACCAACGCCGAGGCCCTGGCCGAAGCCCGGCGCGGCCTGGAGCAGCGCCCCGACTGCGAGGCGGTCGACGTGCTGCTGGGCGACACCGAGATCTTCCACATCGGCCGCGCCGACTGAGCGCCCTCAGGGCCGCGCCGCCAGCCGAACGCCGTCGCGGACCTTGTCGGAGGGGAAGACCACCACCCTGTCGCCCGCCGCCAGGCCGGAGCGGATCTCGGCCTCGGCGTCGGTCATCGCCCCCACGCTCACCGGGACCAGCCGGGCCCGGCCGTCCTCCAGGCGAAACACCGCCCAACCCTCGCCGGCCCGGGCCAGGGCGCCCAGCGGGACCTTCAGCACCGCGGGGGCGCGGCGCAGGATGACCCGGCCCCAGACGCGGTAGCCGGGGCCCAGGCTGACCCAGCGCGCCGGTGGTCCGGCAAACTGCAGGAAGACCCGCACCCGCTGCTCCTCGACCCCCAGGGCCGAGGTCTTGGTGAAGCCCTGCGGCTCGACCCGCCGCACCCGGGCCGGCAGCGCGCCAGGGCCGCCCCAGTCGAAGATCTCGGCCTCCATGCCCTCGCGGATGCGCACCGCGTCCTGGGACAGGAATTCGATGGAGGCCTCCAGCCCGCTCGAGTCGCCGATCTCGACCAGCGGCGCCCCCACCGGCACGGTGCGGGCGCTCTCCTGCAGCACGCGGGTGACATAGCCGGTGGCCGGGGAGGTCACCGGGGTCGAGCCCTGGCCGGCGGCCTCGGGGCCGAGCAGCACGGCCCGGGCCCGGCCCAGATCGGCCTGGCGGGCCGCCCGCTCGGCCTCGGCGGCCCGCACGGCGGCCTGGGCGACCCGCACTGCCGCCTGGGCGTCGTCCAGGGCCTGGGGCGAGGCGATGCCCTTGGCCGCCAGGGTGCGGACCCGGGCCAGGCTCGCCTCGGCCCGCCGCGCCTCGGCCGCCAGCCGCTCGCGCTGGGCCCCGGCCGCCGCCACGGCGGCTCTAGCGGCGGCGACGGCGGCCTCGGCCTGGGCCCGGCCGCGCACGTCCAGCAGGTCGGCGGCGGCGGGATCGATGCGGGCCACCACCGTCTGGCCGGCGACCACCCGGTCCCCGACCTCCAGCTCGATGCGCCGCAGCCGGCCGGACACCGGGGCGGCCACCACATAGGCCTCGCGCACCCGCGCCTCGCCCTGGTCGGAAACGCTCTCGGCGATCGGCCCCAGCCGCGCCGCCGCCAGCTCGGCGGGCGTGGGCCGGGGCGCGGCCAGCCAGGCGATGGCGCCGGCCAGCACCAGCAGCACGGCGGCGATGGCCAGCCAGCGGATCTGTCTGGGTCCCATGACTCTATTCCCTCGTCTTCAGCACGGAGACCATGTCCAGGCTCCAGATGCGCCGGCCCACCAGCAGGGCGGCCAGGGCGATGGCCGCCACATAGGCGGCGAGCGACACGGCGTAACTTTCGGCGGTCAGCACCAGCGGCAGCCGCAGCTCCTCGCGGCCATAGGCCTGGACCAGGCCCGCCGCCAGCAGATGGCCGCCCGCCAACCCGATCGGCAGGGCGACCAGGCCCAGGACCAGCAGCTCGCCCAGCAGGATGTAGGCGCAGTCCCGCCGCTCGAAGCCCAGCACCCGCAGGGTCGCCAGGTCGCGGGCGCGCTCGGACAGGGCGATGCGGCTGGTGTTGAAGGCCACCCCGAAGGCGATGGCGGCGGCGAAGCCGACATAGAAGGTCATCGAGGTGCGGAAGGCCTCGATCATCACCGCCCGCCAGTTGGCCACGGTCTCGTCGCGCGAGGCGGCGGCCAGGATCTGCGGGGCGGCCTCGAGGGCGCGGTAGAAGGCGGGGTGGGCGTCGGGCGCCACCTGCAGCTGGGCGCCGCTGATCAGGTCGCCGTCGGCCATCAGGGCGTTCAGCCGCCCCCGGTCCATATAGACGGCAAAGCCGCTGTAGTCCTCGGCCAGGCCCGTGACCGGGGCCAGGACCGAGGGCGCCCGGCCGTCCAGGATGTCGAGCCGGACGCGGTCGCCCGCCGCCAGGCCCAGCCTGCGGGCCAGGGCGGCGCTCAGCACCACGCCGGGCCCGGCCAGGGCCAGGGGACGTCCCGCCGCGTCGAGGGGCCGGTTCAGCCGCGCGTCCGGCGCCAGCCCGGTCAGCCGGGTGCGCTCCTCGCGGCCATTGGCCCTGGCCCGCACGGCCACGATGCGCACCGGCTCGGCGGCGAACACCCCCGGCAGCCGGCGGACCTGCGCCAGGGCCCCGGCCGAGCGCGCCTCGGCGAACCCGATGGAATCGCTCCAGCGCTGGGCGCGGTAATAGGCCTGGTCGATGACGTGATCGAGGCTGCCGAACACGAACTGACTGCCGACCAGCAGGGCCAGGCTGGCGGCCAGGCCCAGGGTGGTCAGCACCGCCCGGCCGGGAAAGCGCTCCAGGTTGCGCACGATCATCCGGCTGGCGGCGTCGACGGCGTGACCCGGGACCAGGCGGTCCAGCAGGCCCTGGCGGTAGGCGGCCGGCCGGGGCGGCTGCATGGCGATGGCGGGCGAGAGCCGCGCGGCCCGGCGCGCCGCCAGGGCCGAGCCGGCCAGGGCCGCCGCCACCGAGGCGCTGGCCGCCAGCCCGAAGGCCGGCCAGTCGAAGCTGGGGTCCAGCACCGGAAAGCGGAAATATTGCCGGTACTGCTCGACGATGGCCGCCGCCAGCCACACCCCGCCCAGCCCGCCGCCCGCCGCTCCGACCAGGCCGATGGCGGCGGCCAGCTTGACATAGGGGGCGGCGGCCTGGGCGTTGCCGTAGCCGAAGGCCTTGAACAGGCCGATCTGCTCGCGCTCGGCCTCGACCAGCCGGGTGATGACCATATGGGTCAGGGCCGCGGCGATCAGCAGGAAGACCGGCGGCAGGATGGAGGCCGAGATGGAGAGCTCGCGCAGCTCCGCTTCCAGGAAGGCGTGCGAGGGCTGGTCGGCCCGGCCATAGCTGGCCCGGCCGCCATAGGGCGCGGTCAGCCGGTCGACCGCCTGCAGCACCCGGGGGAGCGAGGCGCCCGGCGCCAGTTTCAGGGCCAGGCTGTTGAAGCCGCCCTGCAGGCCGGCGGCGCGGTCGACGGCCGGGGCCGGGGCCCAGAGCACCGCCTGGTGGGCGTCGTCGGGCATGAAGGACTGCGGGCTGGGCGCGTAGACATATTCCGGGCTGCGGGCCGCCCCGACGATGCGCAGGCTGACCGACCGCCCCTCGAGCGTCGCCGTCAGCCGCTGGCCGAGGCTCACCCCCGCCGCCTCCATGAAGCTCTGCAGGGCCACCGCCTCGTCCAGGGACGCCGGATCGGGCAGCCGGCCGCGGGTGATGCTGATGCGGTTCAGCCCGGCGCCCTCGCGCGGCGGCAGGGCGATCAGCCGGACCAGGGCCGGACGGGCCAGGCCCGGGACTTCCATCAACCCGCTGGCCGTCACCCGGGCGTCCAGCGCCGTCACCCCGGGAATGGCCGCCAGGGCCGGCAGCCGCGAGCGCGGGGCGCGCCGCAGGTCGGCGAAGGCGTCGGCGAAGCGGGTGTCGGCGTAGAAGCGTTCCTGGGCCCGGGCCAGGGCCTGCTGGGCCGAGAAGGCCATGACCATCACCGACACCCCGCAGGCGATCAGCAGGGCGATGGCGGCGGCCTGCCATTTCATCCGCCACAGGTCGCGCAGCAGCTTGCGGTCCAGGGGAGCGGGCCTCACAGCCGCATCTCCCGCGGCTCGACGGGGTGTGGATTGACGGCGATGTCGGTGATCGCCCCGTCGCGGAAGCGGATCACCCGGTCGGCCATGGCCGCGAAATCGGCGTTGTGGGAGACGATCAGGGTGGTGGCCGCCTCGGCGCGGCTGACATCGCGCAGGGCCTGCAGCACCTGCACCCCGCTCTCGCTGTCCAGCGAGCCGGTCGGCTCGTCGCAGAGCAGGATCTGCGGCCGCTTGGCGATGGCCCGGGCCACGGCCACCCGCTGCTGCTGGCCGCCGGACAGCTGGGCCGGGAAGTGGTCGAGCCGGTCGCTGAGCCCAACCCTGGCCAGGGCGTCCTCGGGCGTCATCGGCCGGCGGGCCAGCTCGGTGATCAGGGCGACGTTTTCCCGGGCCGTCAGGCTGGGGACCAGGTTGAAGAACTGGAAGATGAAGCCGACGCTGTCGCGGCGATAGGCGGTCAGGGCCTTGTCGGAATCCCGGGTCAGGTCCTGGCCCTGGAAGATGGCCGCCCCGTCGCTGGCCCGGTCCAGCCCGCCCAGGATGTTGAGCAGGGTCGACTTGCCCGAGCCGGACGGCCCCAGCAGCACCAGGGTCTCGCCCCGGCGGACATCCAGGTCGACGCCGCGCAGGGCGTGCACCGGCCCGGCGGCGGTCGCATAGACCTTGGTCAGGCCGCGCACGCTGAAAGCCAGATCGTTGACGGCCGGGTCGGGCATGGCCGATCGACTAGCCCGCCGGGCGTCAGGCGGCCTTGATTGGGGTCAAGCCGGCCGCGTCCGCGGTACGCCCGCCAGCACCAGGGCGCCGGCCAGCATGAAGCCCGCCGCCACCGCCACCGCCACCCGCTGGTCGCGCACCAGCCCGGTCAGCACCGCGATCAGCAGCGGGGCCAGGAAGGCGGTGGCCTTGCCCGACAGCGAATAGAGGCCAAACCAGCGGCCGCTCTCGCCCTCCGGCGCCAGCTGGGCCATCCAGCCGCGCAGCGAGGCCTGGGCCGGGCCGAAAGTCAGGCCGACGAACAGTGAAAAGAACAGGAAGACCCGCTCGGCCAGGCTGGCGAACAGCGCCCGGCCCGCCTGCGGCGGTTCAATGGGCAGCAGGAAGAACAGCCGGTCGGGGGCCACGCAGCCGACCCCCAGCGCCCCGAACAGCACGATGGCCACGGCCGTCAGCACCGTCCGCTTCGAGCCCAGCTTCTCGTCCAGCCGCCCGCCGATGAAGGTGCCGATCCCGGCGAAAACCGAGAGGGCGATGGCGTAGATCCCCAGCTGCGTCGTGGTCCAGCCGAACATCCCGGCCGCCAGCACCCCGCCGAACGCCACGAAGCTGGAGATGCCGTCCCCGACCAGCATGCGGCCGATCAGGAAGCCCAGCATGTGCGGCTTGGACGGCAGCGAGCGGATGGTGGCCCACAGCTCGGCCAGGGGCTTGGGCCCGGCCACCCGCGGCGGCTGCGGGGCCGACAGCATCAGCGGCCAGGAAAACACCAGGAACCAGAGCGCCACCAGCGGTCCCACCATGCGGTCCGCCTCATGGGCGGTCTTGGACAGGCCCAGCAGCGGAAAGCCCAGCAGCACCAGGAACAGCGAGATCAGCGCCCCGACATAGGCCGCCGCCCAGGCCGTGCCCGACAGCCGCCCGACCTGGCCCGGCCTGGCGACCAGCGGCAGCAGGGAATTCATCACCGACGCCCCCAGCTCGCAGGTCACCCCGGCGATGACCAGACAGCCCAGCACCAGCGGGATGCGCTCAGGATGGCCGGGCTCGGCCCACCACAGGCCGATGCTGGCGATGACGAACGGCACGGCCAGCAGCACCAGCCACAGGCGCGGATTGCGCCGGCTGTCCACCGAGGCGCCGAGCATGGGGCTGAGGATGGCGATGGCCAGGCCCGAGACCGCGCCCGCATAGCCCAGCAGGCTCTGGGCCAGGATCTTGTCGCCGACGAAGAAGGCCGTGAAATACGGGGTGAAGATGAAGGTGGCGATCAGCGCCCAATACGGCTGCTGCGCCCACTCATACAGCGCCCAGGCCAGCCGCCGGCGGTCGTCCTTGGTGATCATGTCTTAGCCCCCCGCCCGCCATTTTGGTGACCGAATTACTCGTTCAACCACCGCCTGGGGTCCACTCCCAATTCCGCTCATCCCCGCGAAAGCGGGGACCCAGGCTTTTTGCTGTTGAGGGCGCTTCCGACAGCCCTGGGCGGCTGCAAGTCCGCTACGAAAAACACCTGGGTCCCCGCTTTCGCGGGGATGAGCGGGGAGAGGGGTGGCTCAACTGTTGAAATCACCTCTATCGTATCCCCATGACCCTCTGGCGATTCATCTTCGCGGCCGCCGCCTTCTTCAACCTGGCCGTCGGCCTGCCCCTGCTGCTGGCCCCGAAACTGGTGGCCGCCGCCCTGGTCAACACCCCGCCGCCGGACTTCATGCTGGCCCAGATCTGCGGGGTGCTGATCAGCGTGTTCGGGATCGGCTACGCCATGGTCGCCCGCGATCCGGCCGGTGGGCGGCCGATCGCCTGGCTGGGGGTGATCGGCAAGCTGCCGATCCCGGTCATCCTGTGGTTCTACGTGCGCGCCGACCTGGTTCCGGTGCGCACCCTGCTGCTCAGCCTGGGCGACCTGGGGTTCGCGGTGCTGTTCGTGATCTTCCTCTGGCGCACCGCTCCCGCCAGCGAGGCGTGACCTGGCAGTCAGTGACAGGATGGGCACGGCGATGGTTTTTCGCCCCGCGCCTCTTCACAATTCCACCATCCGAGCGCCGTATGACCCTCGTCATGGACGACAAGCCGCCCCGCCACTATCCGACCCCCGCCGCCAAGTGCGCCGACCTGGTGGTTCACATCGCCGGGCTGTCGCTGGCCCTGCTGGGCGGCGGCATCCTGCTGGGGCTGGTGTTCGGGCGCGGGACGCTGGGCCAGACCGCCGCGGTGGCGGTCTACGCGCTGGGCGTCATCCTGATGCTGGCCTTCTCGATGGCCTATAATTTCGGCAAGGCCCAGTGGCGGCCGATTCTGCGGCGGCTGGATCACGCCGGCATCTTCGTGATGATCGCCGCCTCCTACACCCCCTTCACCACCCAGCGGCTCGAGGGCGCCTGGGCCATCGGCATGACTGTCGCCGTCTGGACCGTGGCCCTGGCCGGGGTGCTGGGGAAACTGTTCCTGCCGGGCCTGGGCCGCCGGGTCTGGGTCGGGCTATATCTCGCCATGGGCTGGCTGGTGCTGGTGGCCATCAAGCCGATGATCGCGGGCCTGTCCTGGCCGGCCCTGCTGCTGCTGGCGGTCGGCGGGCTGGTCTATTCGACCGGGGTGATCTTCTACCTGATGAAGCGCTTCAAGTTCCGTAGAGCCGTCTGGCACGGCCATGTGGTGAGCGCGGCCGGCGCCCACTACGCCGCCGTGCTGCTGGGCGTGGTCCTGGCCGGCGCCCGCTAGACCCTTAACCACAACCTAGACTTGCCATTCCCGCGATAGGGGCATAGCCTCCGTCGCGTCGGGGGATCAGTAAGCGTCCGCGCTGCCCAGGGTCCCCGCGCCAACACCCTGCGCCGCGAGCGCCGAGAGACCAGGCCGAGGGATCCCGGTCCGGCTCCACCTGATCCGAATGCGCGTCCGTGTGGGATCCGCTTGAACAGAACCCCGGAGGGCTCATGCCCGGTCTGGCGTTGGCCGGTCGCGCCATGGTTGCGTGTCTGGCGCTGATGATGGCCGCTTGCTCGCCGGCGCTTTCGGCGGCAGGCGACCCGTCCGCTGCCGAAAGCGCCGAGAGCGGCCCGGTGCGGCTGGGCGCGGAGCCGGCGCGCATCGCCCTGACCCCGCCGCCCGGCCTGCGCGCCGCCGCCGCCAGGGGCGCGAGCCTCATCCTGGTCCTCGACCGCCTCTCCGCCGACCGCCAACCGGGCGTGCTCTACCGGGTCGAGATCGAGGGCGCGGCCCAGCCTCTGGGTCATCTCAACCTCTACAACGCGGTCACCGGCGGCCCGGCCGAGTTCCGCTTTCCGCTACCTGCCAATTCCTTTCCGGGGGGGGCCCTGCCGCCGCCGGGCAAGCCCCTGATCGTCATCGTGACGCCCGAGTCCGCCCCGGACCCGGACGCCCGTGTGCTGCTGGGCCGGGTCACCCTGTCCAGCCAACCCTGAGGGAGGACGTAAGTCATGGCCAAGCTTTCGAGACGCGCTCTGCTGACCGCCGGGACGGTCATTCCGTTTTCGCAATGGATGGCCGGCCAGGCCTGGGCGCGGGCGCCGCTGGTCCGCCGCGACTACACCACCGCCGCCGCCGCCACCGACCTTGGCCGCTACGCCGCCGCGGTGAAGCTGATGATGGCCGCCGCCGAGAGCGACCCGCGCGGCTGGATGTTCCAGTGGTATATCCACGCCGTCCGCGGCGACCGCACCAAGTCCGGGGAGCTCACCCGGGTCTACCCCGTCGCCAGCCCGCAGAAGACCCTGGCCATGGCCAGCTGGGCCACCTGCCAGGCCCATTCGGCCGGCACGGTCGAGGACTATTTCCTGCCCTGGCACCGCATGTATGTCTTCTTCCTGGAAGCCATCATGCGCAATCTGATCGGCCAGCCGACCTTCGCCCTGCCCTACTGGCGCTACACCCAGCCGGCCGAGCGGGCCCTGGCCTCGCAGTTCCGCATGTCGGGCGATCCGACCTGGGGCAGCCTCTATCGCTCGTCGCGCAACCCCGGGACCAACGCCGGCACGGCCATCGACAGCGGCATCGTGCCCACCCCGCTCAACACCGACTCGCTGAACCAGACCAGCTACAGCCCCAGCGGCGGCCAGCCCGGCTTCTGCGCCCAGATCGACGGCAACCTGCATGGCAGCGTCCACGTCCTGACCGGCAACGGGACGGGCATGGGCTCGGTGCCCTGGGCCGCCAACGACCCGGTGTTCTGGATGCACCACTGCAACATCGACCGCATGTGGGCCAGCTGGAACCGGAACGGCGGCTGCAATCCCAGCGACTCCGGCTGGCTGAACCACACCTTCACCTTCCCGGACGCCAACGGCAATTCGGTGGTCGCCAAGATCACCGACTTCAAGGCGCTGGGGTCATTGGGCTACACCTACGACACCTTCGAGCCGGGGCCGTCGGTCGGGACCTGCAACCGGCCGCGCTTCAACCTCGACTGGCTGAAACACCTCTACCTCTATCCGCTGCCCTTCCCGATCGATCCGCTGGGGCCGGTGGAGATCAACCTCAAGATCCCGCCGCGCGAACTGATCTCGCCCAAGCAGCTGATCAGCCCGCAGAACGCCCGGCCGCGGCTGATCCTGGAAGGGCTCAAGGCCAGCGAGCCGCCCGGCGTGCTGTTCGAGGTCTTCCTGAAGACCGACGCCAAGGCCAAGCCCCAGGTGCTGGGCGTCATCAACTTCTTCGACGCCGTCGAGATGCAGCATGACGACATGCCCAACATGAAGATGGGCGCCCCGCCGGTGAAGTTCTTCAGCCTCGACGCCAGCGCCGCCCTGCGCGGCGTGCGGGAAGCCCCGATCATCGGGCTGCGGCCATTGGGTAAGGCCAATCCCGAGGCTAAGCTCAGCATCGGCAGGGTCAGGCTGGTGATGGGGTAGGCGCGGTTCAAACTCCCTCCCCTTTATGGGGAGGGAGTTGATGGTCCATTCCAATCCCCGCGGAAACCCGATGTTAGGACCGCGCCTCTAGCCTCACCGGCTCGGGAGGGGCGCCATGTCGCTGGACGCGGGCTATGTCACGGTCGCCCAGGTGCGGGGCAAGGAGCTGCGCACCCGCCTGGTCGCCGGGCTGATCATCGCCGGGGTGACCTGGGCCGTCGCGCCCAGCCTCTGGGTGCCGGTCTGGCTGGCCGCCCTCTACCTGGCCCAGATTCCCGACCAGCTGGTGGGCCGGGCGATCCGCGGCCATCGCCAGAAGGACGGCGGGCCCCTGCCGGCCCGGCTGAGAGCCGCGGCCGTGTTCTGCGCGGGCTTCGCCGCCACCGTCTACGCTTCCATCGTCGTGGTCATGTGGACCGAGGGCGGCGAGCCCGGCCGCATCCTGGCCATGATGCTGCTGGCCGGCGGCCTGCTGCATGTCTCGCTGCACATGCATCACGTCCGGGCGGTGATGATCGCCACCCTGGCCCCCTATGTGATCGGCTGGATGGGCCTGCCCCTGCTGCCCGGCCTTGCCGGAGACAGCTACAGCCCGACCGTCATGCTGGGCATGATGGCGGCCGGCGGCCTCTATCTGCTGCACCTGGTCACCGCCGTGCGCGGCGCCAACCGGACCACCCTGGCCCTGCGCGCCGCCACCCTGGCCGCCGAGGGCCGCGAGGCCTCGGTGCGGCTGCTGTTCGAGGACAATCCCGTAGCGGTGCTGCTGGTCGATCCGCTCGACCTGGCCATCATCGACGCCAACGCCGCCGCCTGCCGCCAGTTCGGCCGCACGCGCGAGGTCCTGCTGGCCCTCAACACCCTGGACCTGGGGGCCGAGGAAGACCGCGCTCTGGCCCGCCGCCTGCACGCGGCCGGCGAGTTCAAGCAGGCCTCCAGCGAGCGGGTCTGGCGCATGCATCACGCCGACGGCTCCGACATCTTCGTGCGACCGGCCTCGCAATATGTCTGGTCCGACGGACGCCAGCTGGCCCTGACCGCCATGGTCGATGTCAGCGAGCGCTACCGGGCCGAACAGACCCTGATCGAGAACGCCCAGGCCCTGGAGCGGGCCCGCGACGAGGCCGACGCCGCCAACCGCGCCAAGAGCGAGTTCCTGGCCAATATGAGCCATGAAATCCGCACCCCCCTGAACGGGGTGGTGGGCATGGCCGACGTCCTGGCCCGCACCCCGCTGATCCCCGCCCAGGCCGAGATGGTCGAGACCATCCGCTCCTCCGGCGCCACGCTGGAACGGCTGCTCTCCGACGTGCTGGACCTGGCCCGCATCGAGTCGGGCCACCAGGAAATCCGCCCCGAGGCCTTCCACCTGGGCGCCGCCGTGCGCGACGTGGCGGCCCTGTCGACCCTGCGGGCCCGCGAAAAGGGCGTCGCCCTGGTGCTGGACCTCTCACCGGGCGCCGAGACGGTGGTGCAGGGCGACATCACCCGCCTCAAGCAGATCCTGACCAACCTGCTCTCCAACGCCGTCAAGTTCACCGAGGTCGGCGAGGTGCGCCTGACCGTCGGCGGCCCCGACGGCGAGCAGCAGTTCCTGTTCACCGTCAGCGACACCGGCGTCGGCTTCGACCCGGCCGGCATGGACCGGGTGTTCGGCCGATTCCAGCAGGCCGACGGCTCGATCAGCCGCCGGTTCGGGGGCACGGGCCTGGGCCTGGCCATCTCGCGGGAACTGGCCCAGCGCATGGGCGGCGCCCTGGAGGCGGCCAGCGTCCCCGGCCGGGGTTCGACCTTCACCCTGACCCTGACCCTGCCGGCCGGCGAGCTGGCGGCCCAGAACGCCCAGCCCCGCGAATCCGGCCTCGACCGGCCGGCCCGGGTGCTGCTGGCCGACGACCACCCCATCAACCGCAAGGTCGTCGAACTGATGCTGGCCCAGTCCGGCGCCGAGCTGGTCAGCGTCGGCGACGGCCGCCAGGCCCTGGCGGCCCTCGAGGGCGGGGTCTTCGACGTCATCCTGATGGACATGCAGATGCCGGTCATGGACGGCCTGGCCGCCACCCGCGCCATCCGGGCCCGCGAGGCGGCGCTGAACCTGGCCCGCACCCCGGTGATCATGCTGACCGCCAACGGCATGCCCGAACATATCGAGGCCGGCATCGCCGCCGGCGCCGACGGCCACCTGACCAAGCCCATCACCGCCGAAGCCCTGTTCGAGGCGGTGTTCCGGGCGCTGGAAGCGCCGGCGGTGGAAGCGGCGGCGTAAAGCTCCGCCCCTCACCTCCCACCACGTCATCCTAGGTCGTATCGACATTCAGGGATTCCCCTTTTGTGGGATGCCTGATTCATAGGGCTCCGTTCGATGGACGGAGCCCTTTCGATGTCGGTCAA
>NZ_JAUSVS010000017.1 GCF_030814835.1 Caulobacter ginsengisoli | reverse complement strand
CCCAGATCACCCTGACCGCTCGAACGGTGCATCCCCAGCTCCCTGGCTACATCACCAGAGAATCAAGCTTCGAGCCCTTATGCAAAGGTCTCCTCCGGGGGAGGATTTGAAGGGGCCTAGCCTTGGAATCCCCGGGGCTTGTCGAAATACCCATACCCGAAGTCGTGCTTCAGATTGCGATCCAGGATGCCTTGCAGCAGCGCCTTGTCAGCCTCCGAGAAGGCCGCCTCGCCCTGCCCCTCGGGGCGGACAGCGCGCTCCTCGACCGACGGATCCTGGTGCGCCGCCATAATGTCCTTCGACCCAGCGGCGATCCCGGCGGCCAGGGAGGCTTCGCCGAGGTTCAGGCCGAACTGCCGGTCGATGCGGGTCAGGTTCGTCAGCGGATCGTCGCGGAAATCCTCGTATTTCAGCACCAGGGTCTCATTCGGCCAGCGGCGGGCGACCTCGCCCCAGCGGTTGAGGAAGTGCACGTACCACCAGACGTCGCAGACATAGGCCTTGGAGGTCGGATCGCCGGCCACATAGGTGGAGAAGTCCACGTCGTAGCGGGCCCCGCGCCACTTCTCGTAGTTGGAGATCAGGACGTCCGGGATGTTCCGCACCACCACCACATAGGGCGGCAGGGGCAGCATCCCCCGCACCCAGCCCCACTGGAAGGCACAGGGCGGGATGGTGTGGGTCGAGGCGATGCGCGGCAGGTTCGGATACTGCCGGGGATGCTTGGGATGGCCGATCAGGTCGTTGGACGAGGCGTTGTTGTAGTAGCGCGGCGGGGGAACGTCGTACTTGTGGGCGAGCGCATGGCTGAGCATCCACTTGATCCAGTGGGTGCCGCTGTGCTGGCCGGTGACCAGGAAGCCCTGATAGTCGCGGTAGCGCAGCAGGCCCAGATTGGTCGAATCACGCTCCAGGCAATGGGCGCGGAAAGCGGCGTCGGCCTGTTCTGCTGACAAAATCGGCGGCTGCGCCATCATACGTTCTCTATTCAGTCCGGGCCCCTATATGCTTGGGCGAACGCCGGCTGTCACGCGGCGGGGAGGTCATCATGGACTATGTGCGGCTCGGCAGGACCGGCCTGAAGGTCTCCAAACTGGTCCTGGGCTGCATGACCTACGGCACGCCCACCTGGCGGCCCTGGGTGCTGGACGAGGAAGCCTCGCTGCCCTTCTTCAGGAAGGCGATCGAGGGCGGGATCAACTTCTTCGACACCGCCGACATGTACAGCCTGGGCCAGAGCGAGGTGGTCACCGGCAAGGCCCTGGCCCAGTTCGCCAAACGCGAAGACGTGGTCATCGCCACCAAGGTGTTCTTCCCCCACTCGAAAGCGGCCAACGCCGGCGGCCTGTCGCGCAAGCACATCTTCGACGCCATCGACCGGTCGCTGAAGAATCTGGGGACCGACCATGTCGACCTCTACCAGATTCACCGCTTCGACCCGGCCACCCCTATCGAGGAGACCATGGAGGCGCTGCATGACGTGGTGAAGGCCGGCAAGGCCCGCTACCTGGGCGCCTCGTCGATGTACGCCTGGCAGTTCGCCAGGATGCAGAGCGTGGCCGAGCTGAACGGCTGGACCAAATTCGCCTCCATGCAGCCGCAGTACAATCTGGTCTACCGCGAGGAGGAGCGCGAGATGCTGCCCTTCTGCCTGTCGGAGGGCGTAGGCGTCATCCCCTGGTCGCCCCTGGCCCGCGGCTTCCTGGCCGGCGGCCGGGCCAGGCCGGGCGAGGGCGAGACCGAGCGCTCGCGCACCGACGAGTTCAGCCCCCACCTCTATTACCGCGAGGCCGATCACGCCGTGGTCGAGGCGGTCAGTCAGGTCGCCGCCGCGCGCGGGGTCTCCAACACCCAGGTCGCCCTGGCCTGGGTTCTGCGCAATCCGGCCATCACCGCCCCCATCGTCGGGGCCAGCAAGCTGCACCATCTGGACGAGGCTCTGGCCGCCATCGCCCTGGAGCTGACCGAGGCCGAGGTGAAGACCTTGGAGGCGCCCTATCGGCCCAAGCCGGTGCTGGACCATCAATGATCCGGAACCTGACTGTCACGACCGACACGGCGACGATCTGCATCTACGACGTGCCTGCACTGGCGCATCGCAAAGACGATGTAGGCGACTGGTGGTCGATCCCCGCCCGGGAATTGGAGGAGGTCAACAACGGGAATGTCCTCTTCCTGAACCTGGGGTGCGACGGAACCTATGCCGTCGACATCACCGTTGAAGAATCCGTCGGGTTAGAAGCCTTCGAACTGAATGCGCCCTCAGGCAGGCTCTTCGTCGGGCCCGGCGAACTGGTCTCTGGCGGAGGGCTCGAACCGGACGACGCCTGGGGCGGGACCTTCATCGATCTACCTCCGGGGCACTATCGTTGCTCGCCGATGCGAACTGGCAACCAAATCTCTATCCGCTTGGCTCCCGGCGGTGTTGGCCGCAACGCCCTGACCGACCTGATACGGCTTTGATCGACGAGCGCCTAAATACATGAGCAAGGGCTACGACCTCACCGCGAACCAGGCCCGCCGCATCGCCCTGGCCGCCCAGGGCTTTGGCGAGTCACGCCGCCATGAGGCGCCGGGCCGGCGGCATATCCGCAAGCTGGCGGATCGGCTGGAGGTGATCCAGATCGACTCGGTCAACGTCCTGGCCCGCACCCACTACCTGCCGGCCTTCTCGCGGCTGGGCGCCTATGACCGCGCCGACCTGGAGGCCGAGGCCTGGGGCAGGAAGCGGTCGATGTTCGAATACTGGGGCCATGAGGCCTCGATGCTGCCGCTCGACCTGCAGCCGCTGCTGCGCTGGCGCATGGCCCGGGCCGCCGCGGGCGACATGTGGACGGGCCTCTCCCGGTTCGGCCGCGAAAAGGCCGCCTATATCGAAGGCGTCCGCGCCGAGATCGAAAAGCGCGGCCCGGTCACCGGCGGCGACTTCGCCACCGGCCCGCGCGGCGCGCCCGGCTGGTGGTCCTGGAGCGACGGCAAGCGGGCGCTGGAATGGC
The DNA here is from genome assembly GCF_030814835.1 of Caulobacter ginsengisoli. GTDB lineage: Bacteria > Pseudomonadota > Alphaproteobacteria > Caulobacterales > Caulobacteraceae > Caulobacter > Caulobacter ginsengisoli. Next base: position 43,218 of record NZ_JAUSVS010000017.1, on the reverse strand, counting down.
TGTTCTGGGCCGGCGAGATCACCACCCTGACCCGGCGCAATTTCGAGCGGGTCTACGACATCACCGAGCGCGCCCTGCCCAAGGCCGTCCTGAACCAGCCGACCCCGGACGAGCCGGACGCCATCCGCGAACTGGTCCGCCGCTCGGCCCGGGCGATGGGCGTGGCGACCGAGGCGGACCTGCGCGACTATTTCCGCCTCCCGCTGGCCGAGGCCCGCCAGGCCGTCGCCGAGCTGGCGGAGGCCGGCGAGCTGACCCCGGTCAAGGTGCAGGGCTGGGGCCGGGCAGCCTACCTGGTCCCGGAGACCAAGATTCCCCGCCGCATCGGCGCCCACGCCCTGCTCTCGCCGTTCGACAACCTGATCTGGTTCCGCGACCGGGCCGAGCGCCTGTTCGACATCAAGGTTCGGCTGGAAATCTACACCCCAGCCCACAAGCGCAGCCACGGCTACTACGTCCTGCCCTTCCTGCAGGGCGAGACCATCACCGCCCGGGTCGACCTGAAGGCCGACCGCCAGGCTGGCGTGTTGCGGGTCCAGGCGTCTCACGCGGAGCCGGAGGCCGACGGCGAGACGCCGGGGGCGCTGGCGGTGGAGCTGAAGCGGATGGCGGGCTGGCTGGGGCTGGGTGAGGTGGTGGTGATGCCAAAGGGGGATTTGGCGCAGCGGCTAAGACAGGCGCTGTAGCCCCCTTCCTCCTCGATGGAGGAAGGGCGGGGATGGTGGTGGTGGCACAGCGTTTCCGGAAGAGCGCGGGGAGGCGACCACGCCACCCCGAGCCAGTCGCCCATATCCCGAGCCCTCACCACCAACCCTGCCCTTCCTCCATCGAGGAGGAAGGGTTCTAGAAATCACCCCACCCCGTAGAGCGCCATCACGTCCCGCCGCAGCGCCGCCATGCTGTCGGGGCGGCTGTAGAACATGTGGCCGCCGGGATAGACCTTGAGCTGCACCCGGCCCGGCGCCCCCATCGGCGGCATCTGGTCGACGATCAGCCGGCTGGTGAAGAAGGGGCAGGAAAGGTCGTCATAGCCGTGGACGATCAGCACCTTCATCTTCGGATCGTTGGCGACCGCCTTGCGGAAGTCGGTGACCGACTCGGCGTCGCGGTACCAGCCGTCTTCCCACAGTTCGTTCACCCGGTTCGACAGGGCGTTGTAGCGGCCGTCGACCTTCCAGCCGACCGTGCGGGTGACGAAGTCGACCATGGCGCTGGTGGTCGGGGCGATGATGGAATTGAGGATCGGATCGCCCGACTGCCGGTCGGCCGACCAGGGGAAGGGGTCATAGCCGGTGACATTGCTGTCGTAGACGCTGCCGATCTTTTCCTGATTGCGATGGCTCTCCCGCAGGAAGGTGCCGATGTCGACCCGGCCGCCCAGCTTGCGGACCAGGGCGACGTCCAGCCCGGTATAGCCGGCCACCTTCTGGACCATGGCTTCCAGCGCGGCCGGATCGGTGCGGCCCTTGAGCAGGTCCAGGGCGTACTGGCCGCGGGCATAGGCCTCGATCGGGGCCATGGCCTCGGGGGTCAGCCGGCCCTGCTTCTCCAGGTTGGCGGCGGCCATCGAAGGCAGGGTGATGACCCAGGGCATGGGCGAGAAGTCGCCGTCGGCCTCGGCCTTGGCGTCCAGGAAGGGCGAGACCATCACCACCCCGTTGACCCCCACCCCCAGCTCGGTCTGCAGATAGTGGGCGATGCGCGGGGCGCGGAAACCGCCATAGCTCTCGCCGACCACATATTTGGGCGAGGCCATGCGGCCGTTCTTGACCAGCCAGTCGAAGACGATGCGCGAGAGATAGGCGATGTCCGGCTTGACCGAATAGAAGGCCTTCTTGGCCTCATCGTCGCCGACCAGGGCTCTGGAGAAGCCGGTGCCGATGGGGTCGATGAACACCAGGTCGGAGAAGTCCATCCAGGTGCCGGGATTGTCGTCCAGGCGAACCGGCGCGCTGGCGCTGTCGCCCTCGGCGCCGAACTGCACGCGCTTGGGCCCGATGGCGCCCAGGTTCAGATAGACGCTGGCCGCGCCCGGCCCGCCGTTGAAGGCGAAGGTCACCGGCCGATAGGGATCGCGCGGCCCGTCCAGGGTGTAGGCGGTGAACACCACCTCGCCGATCTTCTTGCCCTTGTCGTCGCGCACCGGCAGCGAGCCGACCGTGGCGGTGTAGTTCAGCGTCTTGCCGGCGACGTGGGTCACCTGCTTGATCGAGGCGTCGGCCGGGAAGGGCGTCAGGTCGTAGTCGCTCTTGGCCGCGCCCTTGTCGTCGCCCTTCTTGTCCTGAGCATGAGCCAGAGGCCCGCCCGCCAGGCCGAGCGCCAGAACGCCCGCCACCACCACCTTCGCCAGACCGCGCATGGATATCCCCTCGACTGAGGGGCGAATTGCTAGACCCTTGTGGGGGAGTCGCCAAGTTACGGCGCGGTTAGGTTAGGCCGTCTCCTCACCTTTCCATCCGTCATGGCCGGGCTCTTGTCCCGGCCACCCATACACACGAGCGACACCGAAAGAGGCGCGGTCTTTCCGACTAAGAGCAATTCCGTCTTCTGGTGTTTATGGGTGGCCGGCACTTCGGCCGGCCATGACGGAGGGGTGGTGGGTTGGCGTCAGGCTGTCCCCTCCGTCATCGCCGCCAGCCGCGCATACAGCCCGCCCTTCTTGCGCAGGTCGCCGTGACGGCCCTCCTCGACGATGCGGCCGTTCTCGAAGACCAGGATGCGGTCGGCGCCGCGGATGGTCGACAGGCGGTGGGCGATGACGATGGTGGTGCGGCCGGCCATCAGTTCTTCCATGGCCGCCTGCACGGCGCGCTCCGTCTCGACGTCGAGCGAGCTGGTCGCCTCGTCGAAGACCAGGATGGGGGCGTCGGCCAGGAAGGCGCGGGCAATGGCCACCCGCTGGCGCTCGCCGCCCGACAGCTTGACGCCGCGCTCCCCAACCAGGGTGTCGTAGCCCAGCGGCAGGCGGTCGATGAAGCCCTCGGCCCGGGCCCGGCGGGCGGCCAGCCGCACCTCTTCCTCGGTGGCGCCGGGGCGGGCATAGGCGATGTTCTCGGCGATCGAGCGGTGGAACAGGGCCGGGTCCTGCGGCACCAGGGCGATGGCCCGGCGCAGGGACTGCTGGCTGACCTTGGCGATGTCCTGGCCGTCGATGAGGATGCGCCCGGCGTCCAGGTCATAGAGCCGCTGGATCAGCTTGACGAAGGTCGACTTCCCCGCCCCCGTCGCCCCGACCAGCGCCACCCGCTCGCCCGGCGCCAGGGTCAGGCTGAAGTCCTCGTAGAGCGGCTCGGCGGCGGACTTGTAGCGGAAGGTGACGTGGTCGAAGACGATCTCGCCCAGTTCGCTGGCCAGTACGCCCGCGTCCGGAACATCGGCCACCTGCGGGGCCATGCGGGCGTAGCCGGCGACGTCTTCGACATCGTCGATGCCCTTCTGCATCATGCGGACGTTCTCGCCGATGTTGCGCAGGTAGCCGCTCATCTGCAGGAAGGCGGTGATGGCGTAGACGACGTCGCCCGTGCTGGCCCGGCCGTGGCTCCACAGGTCGACGACCATGCCGGTCATCCCGGCCAGCAGCAGCACCATCAGGATGTTCTGGGCCAGCCAGATGTCCATGAACCGGCCCCAGGTCACCTGCACCGCCTTGGACCAGGCGGCGGTCACCCCGGCGAAGCGCGCCTCCTCGCGCGGCTCGGCCCCGAAGGCCTTGACCGTGGGGTTGGCGGTGATGGCGTCGGCCAGGGCCCCGCCGATGCGGCTGTCCAGGGCGTTGGAGCGCAGGTTGGCCGGCCGCACATAGACCTTCACGACCCACAGGTTGAGGATCAGGAAGCCGGCGACCACGGTCATGGCCAGCAGGCCGATCAGCGGCCACTTGAACATCATCTGCAGCGACAGCCCGAACAGCACGATCAGCGCCGGGCCCAGCCACAGCACCACCGCGTCCGAGACGCTGTCATAGCCCCACATGGCCCGCGACAGCCGTCGAACCGTGGCCCCGGCGAAGGTGTCGGCATGCCAGTCGGCCGAGAAGGCCTGCACGCGCTTGAAGCCCTCGTCGGACATCTCCTGCATGTTGCGGGCGGCCAACGGGTTCCAGAAGCGGAAGCCGATGTTGCGGGTGATGGTGAAGCCGACATAGACGCCGAGAAACGCGGCCCACGCCCACCAGGCTTTGGCGGTGTCGCGGGTGGTCGCCGTGAGCGTATCGATCAGCCGCCCGGAGGCGGTCGGCAGCATCAGGTCGAACAGCACGGCGACCAGCATGCCGCCCACCGCGCCGAGCAGCAGCAAGGGTCGCCGCAGCCAGAAGCCGGCGATAAAGGCCATGACCTGGCCGTTGGACAGAACCCGTCGCCGGTTCCCGTCCTCGTCTTCGTCGATATCGCTCATGGAAAGACCTGGGCGTGCAGATAGGCCCGAACGCCGGTCTTTGGGAGAGGCTGGTGGCAAATTCCGTCAGGCGAGGCCTTTCGGAGACAGGCCCGGGCCGTCATCCTGGGGGAAAACGGGAGCGCCACATGGATCTGAACCTCAAGGGCCGCAAGGCCATCGTCACCGGCGGCACGCGCGGCATTGGCCGGGCTATCGTCGATCTGCTGGCCGACGAGGGCTGCGACGTCGCCTTCTGCGCCCGCAACGCCGAGCAGGTCGCCGCGGCGGTCAAGGCCATCGAGGCCAAGGGGGTCAAGGCGCATGGCGAGGTGGTCGATGTCTCGGCCGAGGGCGCGGTGGCCGGTTTCGTCGCCAGCGCTGCCGAAGCGTTGGGCGGGGTCGATATCTTCGTCTCCAACGTCAGCGGGGCCATGGGCCTGGCCAACACGCCGGACGCCTGGAAGACCGCCGTCGAAGTCGACATCCTGCGCACCGTCGAGGGCTGCGAGGCGGCCGCCGGCCTGCTGGGTCCCGGCGGCTCCATCGTGGTGATCGGCACCATTTCGGCCATCGAGGTCACCGGCCCGCGCCGGCCCTACAGCGCGGTCAAGGCGGCGTTGCTGCCCTACGTCAAGAACCTGGCCCGCGACCTGGCGCCGAAGAACATCCGCGCCAACGTGGTCGCCCCGGGCCCGATCTATTTCGAGGGCGGGGTCTGGGACATGATCGAGAAGACCATGCCCGACCGCTTCGCCGCCACCCTGGCCCGCAGCCCGCTGGGCCGGCTGGGCGCGCCGGAGGAGATCGCCAACGCCGCCGTCTTCCTGGCCAGCCCCCGGGCCAGCTACATCACCGGGGTCAACCTGATCTGCGACGGGGCGGTGACCCAGCGGGTGGACTTCTGACAGGCGGCCCCAGGCTGTAGACTGGCCGCGATGACCCCAACTCACCTGCCCGACGCCGTGCCCGACAACTGGGTCGACCGCTATGCGCCCGCCGCGCTGGTCCCCTGGCTGAAGCTGGGCCGGTTCGACCGGCCGACGGGCATCTGGCTGCTGATGCTGCCGGGCTGGATGGGCGTAGCCCTGGCCGACGCGGCGGTCGGGAAATATCCCGACCCCGTCCTGCTGATCCTGATCCTGATCGGCGCGACCCTGATGCGGTCAGCCGGCTGCGCCTACAACGACATCGTCGACCGGGACATCGACGCCCAGGTCGAGCGGACCGCCCGGCGGCCGATCCCGGCGGGGGAGATCAGCGTCAAACAGGCCTGGCTGGCCATCGTGCTGTGCAGCCTGGGCGGCCTGATCATCCTGCTCAGCCTGAACCTGTGGGCCGTGCTGCTGGGGGTGCTGTCGCTGGGACTGGTGGCGGCCTATCCGTTCATGAAACGGATCACCTGGTGGCCGCAGGCCTGGCTGGGCCTGACCTTCAACTGGGGCGCGCCGCTGGGCTATGCGGCGGCCACCGGCGGGCGCTCGCCGTTCGACTACGCCCTGGGCCTGCCGGGGAACGAAGCCATCGCCCTCAGTCCCTGGCCCGCCGTGCTGCTCTATGCCGGCCTCATCTTCTGGACCCTTGGCTACGACACCATCTACGCCGTGCAGGACCTGGAGGACGACGCCCTGGTCGGGGTGAAATCCTCGGCCCGGCGGCTGGGCGAGCAGGCCCCGCGCGGGGTGCTGATCTTCTATGTCGCCAGCTTCGTGCTGTTGGTCTGCGCCGCCTGGCTGGGCGCCCTGGGGCCATTGTTCCTGCCGCTCGCCGCCATCGTCGCCGTGCTGCTGTCACGGCAGGCCGCCAGGCTCGATATCGCCGATGGGGCGGGGGCGCTGGCCCTGTTCAAGAGCAATACCTGGGTGGGGCTGCTGATGGTCGCCGCCCTGGCCGCCGGCCTCTGGAAGCAGCAGGGCGGCGCACCCTTCTAGGTTCTGAACCCAATTCAACCTGAGAAGATTCAATCGCTTAAATATCCGCTCATCCCCGCGAAAGCGGGGACCCAGGTGTTTTTCGTAGCGGACCTTCAGCCGCCCAGACCTGTCAGTGTCGCCCTCAACAGCAAAAAGCCTGGGTCCCCGCTTTCGCGGGGATGAGCGGTAGTTGAGTGCGAGTCCTAGGCGGCCTCCACTGCCCGGCGGCCCGCCGACCAGCGGGCGCGCAGGTCCTCGAGCGGGGCGGGGCGGCCGGTCAGGTAGCCCTGCAGGGCGCTGACCCCGGCCAGTTTGAGGAACTGGCGCTGTTCCTCGGTCTCGACCCCTTCGGCGACGATCCGCACCCCCATGGCCCGGCCGATGCTGACCAGGGCATGGACCAGGGCGCCGGCGGTGACGTCCTCGGCGCAGGGGGCGACGAAGGCGCGGTCGATCTTCAGGGTGTTGAACGGGAAGAGGCGCAGGTGGCTGAGGCTGGAAAAGCCGGTGCCGAAATCGTCCAGCGCCACGGCGACCCCCAGGGCCTGCAGCCGCTCGATCGCTTTGCGGGTCTCCTCGCCGGAGTGGAGCATAGCGGTCTCGGTGATCTCGATCTCCAGCCGGCGCGGATCGAAGCCGCGGCGCGACAGGGCCACCTGCAGTTCGTCGACGAAGCCGGGGTCGCCGATCTCCGTGGCCGAGATGTTGACCGAGACCACCAGCCCCTCCAGGTCGGCGGTGTCGTCCAGGGCCCGGGCGATCACCCAGCGCGAGATGCTTCGGGCCAGGCCCGCCTGCTCGGCCAGGGGGATGAACTGGCCGGGACTGATCGGGCCGCGCTTGGGGCAGGTCCAGCGGATCAGGGCCTCGGTCCCGACCAGGGTGTCGCCGTCGCGGCCCACCTGGGGCTGGTAGACCAGGGAGAACTCGCCGCGCTTGGCGGCGCCGGAGAGGTCGGCGATCAGCGCGTCGCGGTCGTCGGCCGCCTTGGTCGGCTCGCCCAGGGCCCGCAGGGTCGCGGTGAGGGCGGCGTAGAGATCGTGGGCCGCGGCCCGGTCGACCGTGCCGATATTGCGCGCCGCCTGCTCGATCTGCTCGGCCCGCTGCGAGACGGCGCGGGCCCCGAGGTTGAGGCTCATCGACTTCAGGGCGTGGGCCGCCCGCGCCGCGCCTTCGGCGTCGTCGGCCTCGGCCGCCTTGATCACCGCCTCGGCCTGGGCCGGGGCGTTGTCGCGATAGAGGGCGCGCACCCGGGCGACGAAATCGCCCTGTCCGGCCTGGGCCATGCGGGCCAGGTCCTCGGCCACGGCGGGGTCGAACAGCTCGCCGTCCGCCGCCGCGGTCGTGGGCGCCGGACCCGAGGCCGGGGCGGTCGGCCGCTGCGAGGGCGTCATGAACCGGCCCAGCATTTCGGCCAGGGCCGCCAGGGTGAAGGGCTTGTGCAGCACCCCGTCCATGCCGGCGGCGCGCCAGGCGTCGGCGCCGGAGCCGACGACATGGGCGGTCAGGGCGACGATGGGGGTGTGGCGGTCCTCGCCCTCCAGCCGGCGGATCTCGCGGCTGGCCTCGAAGCCGTCCATCTCGGGCATCGAGCCGTCCATCAGCACCAGGTCGAAGCGGTCGGCCGCGACGGCGGCGACCGCCTCGCGGCCGTCCAGGGCGATGGCGGCGGCGACCCCGAACCGGGACAGGGCCTCCAGCGCCACCTCGCGGTTGACGGCGCTGTCGTCGGCGACCAGCACCCGGCGGCCGGCGAAGCTGGGCAGGGCGGCCTCCTCGGCCTGGACCTGGGCCGAAGCAGCGTCGGTTAAAGGCCGGCCGGCGGCCAGTTCGCTGAGGGCCCGGACCAGGTCGCGGCGGCGCAGCGGCTGCACCAGCAGGGCGTCGGCCGCCCCCCGCCGGATCAGCTCGCCCGGCCGCACATCGCCATACTCGGCCACGCACAGGGTCGGCGCCCGGCGCGGCTTTTCGGCCAGGCCTTCCGGATCGCTGATCAGCAGGGCGGCCTCATCCCCGGCCTCCAGCGACACCACCGCCCCGGCCGAGGCCAGGTAACGCCGCACCGCCTGGCGGGTGCAGGGGCCGGCCAGGCTGACACTGACCTGGACGCCCTCGATCCGCGGCCAGTCCGGCGCGGCCTCCAGCACGGCGAAGGGGGCGGTGAAGGCGAAGGTCGAGCCGCGGCCGACCTGGCTGGTCACCCCGATCTGGCCGCCCATGGCCTCGACCAGCCGCTTGCAGATGGCCAGGCCGAGGCCCGTGCCGCCGAACTTGCGGGTGGTCGACTGGTCAGCCTGGGTGAAGGCGCCGAACACCGCGTCCAACTTGTCGGCCGCGATGCCGACCCCGCTGTCGGTGACCGAGACCCTCAGTCCTCCGCCCGGCGCCGGCGCGACGCCGACCAGTACGCCGCCGGTCTCGGTGAACTTTATGGCGTTGTTGACCAGGTTGCCGATCACCTGCCGCAGCCGGGTCGGATCGCCGGCGATGCGCGCCGGGGTGGCCGGGTCGATCCAGGCGGCCAGATCCAGCCCCTTGGACCGCGCCCGCTCCCAGAACAGGCTCAGCACGTCCTCGACCGCTTCGGCCGGGTCGAGCGGCTCGGCCTCGATCTCCATCTTGCCGGCCTCGATCTTCGAGAAGTCGAGGATGTCGTTGATGATGGCCAGCAGCGAGGCGCCGGACTTGGCGATCACCTCGGCGAAGCGGCGCTGCTTGGGCGGCATGTCGCCGGCGGCCAGCATCTCGGCCATGACCATCACCCCGTTCATCGGGGTGCGGATTTCGTGGCTCATCGCCGCCAGGAAGTCGGACTTGGCGCTGTTGGCGGATTCGGCGGCGTCCTTGGCGGCGGCCAGATCGGCGGTGCGCTCGGCGACGGTGCGCTCCAGGCCGGCCATGTGCTGGGCCAGGATGTCATCGCGGTCGCGGATCTCGGCCAGCATGGCGTTGAAGCCCTCGACCAGGGCCTGGGTCTCCGCGTCCGGGGTGGCGACCTCGACCGGCCGGTCATAGGCATGGTGCTCCCGCACCTGACCCATGGCGTCGCGCAAAGCCTGGATCGGGGCGGTGATCTTGCGTTGCAGCCGGGCGGCGGTCAGCAGCCCGACCAGGGCCGCCGCCAGCCCCGCCAGCAGGCTGACCAGCAAGCCGCCGGCCAGCCGGCCCTGCACCCCGGCCACCTGGCCCAGCAGCACCACCTGGCCGACCGTCCGCCGGTTGCTGATCACCGGGGCGCGGGCCTCGATGGCGCGCGAGCCCAGCAGGTCCAGGAACGAGGCGGCGCCGCCCTGCCCCACCCGGGCGTCCCGCGAGAGCCGCACACCCGAACCGGTCTCGACCAGAACCCGGCCGCCGGCGTCCTCGATACGGGCATAGGTGACGCCCGGCATCTGGGCGATGGAGCGCAGGGCGGTGAAGGCCTGGGCGCGGTCGCCGGCGGCCACCGGCTCGGCCCCGATCGAGGCCAGGACCCTGGCCGTGGCCACCAGCCGGTCGGCCTGGGCTGCGGCTTCGCGCCGCGCCTCGCGCCAGGCCGACACCCCGGTCGCCAGCGCCACGGCCACGCCGACCGAGCAAAGGACCAGCAGACCCAGGCGGGTCCGCAGAGTCGGCTTGCGGCGGTAATTCGGCATTAAGCGTGAAAATCCAGAGGGATAGGACGTTTTGTCGCTCCTCCAGTTACGTCAACTTAATGACTCCCCGCTTAATCTGATCGCTGCCGTCGGGGGAATCCGAAGGGAAACAGGGCGACCGGAATGAATGCGCGGCCGATGCCGAGCGGAGCTTATTTGCAGCTGGCCCAGCACCCGCTCCGGATTCTGTTCGTCGATGACGATCCGATCCTGCGCGAGTTCGCCCAGGCCAATCTGGCGAGCGAGGGGACGCGGGTGGCGGTGGCCGAGGACGGCCTCGACGCCTTTGCCAAACTTGACGAGCAGCCCGCCGACCTGATCCTGCTCGATCTGGAAATGCCGCGCCTGAACGGCTTCGACGTGCTGCGCCAGCTGCGCGCCGACGAGGCCACCTCCCGCATCCCGGTCATCATCTGCACCAGCCGCGAAGACATCGCCGCCATCGACAAGGCCTATGAGGCGGGGGCGACCTCGTTCGTGGTCAAGCCGATCAACTGGCGGCTGCTCGGCTACCAGATCCGCTATGTGCACCGCACCACGGTCAACGAGGCCGCGTTGCTGAACGACCGTATCCGCATCGGCCAGCAGTCCCGGGACGCCCGGACGGCCCTGATGCAGGTCGCCCAGGCCGGCAAGCGCTTCCTGCAGACGGTGCTGCGCCAGCACCCCGACCTGCGGACCGAGGCCGCCGAATTCGCCCAGGCGATCGAGGACGCCCTGTGACCAGGCTCTACCGGGCGTGGTCCAACGCGCTCGGCCGTTTCCTTGGACGCTGGCGGGACGCGCGGCACGGCGGCGTCCTGGTCACCTTCGCCATAGCCACGCCGGTCATCGCGGTGCTGGTCTGCGCCGCCATCGACCTGGCCGCGGTCAGCGCCGACAAGGGCGCGCTGCAGGACATCGCCGACTCGGCCGCATTGCAGGGCGCCAAGCAGCTGAGCCTGGCCGATGTCGCCGGGGTGAAGGAGCGCACGCTCGCCTATGTCGAGGCCCAGATCACCGGCCGGCTGACCCTGCTGGACCATGCCGTCACCATCACGCCGGACGCCCGGGTCGGGACCTTGCGGGTCGACATCGCCGTCTCCCGGATGTCGTTCTTCGCCAACATGCTGCCGCCCGGCGGCTGGAAGTTCAACGTCACGGCCACCGGTCAGCAGATGGGCCAGACCCCGCTCTGCGTGCTGACCTCGGGCGACAAGGCCGGCGAAAAGATGCTGTTGCAGGACGGTTCGGTGATGAGCGCCGCGGCCTGCATGGTGCATGCGAACGCCGATATCGCGGTGACCAACTTCGCCAAGCTGAACGCCGACGTCGTCCAGACCGCCGGGACGGCCGAAGGGGCCGCCGGCGCGATCAATCCGGCCGCCCAGGTCGGCGCCCCGATCATCACCGACCCGTTCGCCGACCTCGACATTCCCGAGAAGGGCTTGCTGTGCAATCCGCTGGATCTGCTGCCTGGCGCCGGATTGATGATCCTCTCCCCGGGAATTCATTGCGGGAACATCACGGTTGGCAAAGGCGTCACCCTGACCCTGCTGCCGGGTGAGCATTTCTTCCAGAAGGGAAAGCTGGACCTGAGGGAGAACGCCGTCCTGAACGGTGACAATGTGCTGCTGACGTTCGGGTCTTCCGCCGACTTCAAGTTCGAGGACAGCGCGCAAATCCGGCTTCGGGGCCTGCGAAGCGGCCCCTTTGCCGGCTTCGTCCTGATGACGACCCGCGCCAACAAGGGCGATTTCGAAATCTCCACCGATGCGGCGCGGGAACTGCTGGGCACCGTCTACATCCCCTCGGCCACCCTGCGGATCGCCGGGAGCAGCCGCATCGCCGACCAGTCGGCCTGGACGGTCATCGTGGCCAAGTCGCTGCTGATGACCGGCAGCCCCAACCTGGTGATCAACGCCAACTATGCCGGCTCCTCGGTGCCGACGCCCACCGGCGTGGGGCCGGGGGCGACCAGCGTGCGGCTGGCCCACTAGATCGGCGCATTCACGGCTGGCTTTCCCTCGCGTGACGGGGCTAGAGCTTGGGGAAACAAAGCCCCAGGGAGAGCGCCGCATGTCCATCGATTTCGAGATTCCGCCCGAGGCCAAGGCCGTCCGCGAGAAGGTCCGCCAGTGGGTCAATGACGAGTGCAAGCCGGCCGAAAAGCGCCTGATCGAGGGCGGCGACTACAAGACCATCCTGGGCGAGCTGCGCACCAAGGCGCGGGCCCAGGGCCTCTGGTGCCCCTTCATCCCCAAGGAGCATGGCGGCATGGGCCTGGGCCCCCTGGCCAACGCCCTGGTGCAGATGGAGCTGGGCGAGAGCTATCTGGGCGCCCTGTCGATGAACACCCAGGGCCCCGACGACGCCACCATGATGACCCTGCTGGCCCACGGCACCGAGTACCAGAAGGAAAAGTTCCTCAAACCCCTGCTCAACGGCGAAAAGCGCATCTGCTATTCGATGACCGAGAAGGCGGCGGGGGCCGACGCCACCGGCATGCAGACCCGGGCCGTCAAGGACGGCAACGAGAACTATGTGCTGAACGGCGAGAAGTGGTTCTCCTCGGCCGCCAGCGTCGCCGACATCGCCCTGGTCATGGCCAAGACCGATCCGGACGCCCCGCGCCACCAGCAGTTCTCGACCTTCATCGTCGAGCTGCCCAACCCCGGCTACCGGATCATCCGCGACATCGAGACCATGGCCGCCGAGGGCCCGCTCAGCCACATCCTGGGCGGCGGCCACAGCGAGATCGAGATCAAGGACCTGGTCGTCCCGGCCGAGAACCTGCTGGGCGGCGAGGGCAACGGCTTCAACATGGGCCAGCACCGCCTGGCCTACGGCCGCCTGCGCCACGGCATGCACAATGTCTCCATGGCCCAACGCGCGCTCGACCTGGCCACCGCCCACGTCACCAAGCGCACCACCTTCGGCAAGCGTCTGGCCGAGCGCCAGGGCGTGCAGTGGATGCTGGCCGACTGCGCCAGCGAGCTCTACATGGCCCGGCTGATGCTGCTGCACATCGCCTACAAGGCCGAGAAGGGCATGGACATCCGCCAGGAAAACTCCATCGCCAAGGTCTTCCTGGCCCACATGGTCCACAAGGTGGTCGACACCGCCATCCAGCTGCACGGGGCCCTGGGCTATTCGATGGATACCCCCCTGGCGCGTTGGTACACCCACATCCGCAGCCAGCGCCTGGTCGACGGGCCGGACGAGGTCCACCGCTGGACGGTCGGCCGCAATGTCATCAAGGCGTTCGAGCGCGACGGCACTACGGCGGCGGCGGCGGGTGGGGATCTGATCTAACCACCCAAGAACCCTTCCTCCTCGATGGAGGAAGGGCAGGGTTGGTGGTGTTCACTCGGAGCCTGGGCGAAAAGCGTGGGGTGGCGTGGGCGCCTCCCCGCGTCCTTCCGGAAACGCACTGCCACCACCACCATCCCCGACCCTTCCTCCATCGAGGAGGAAGGGAGCTTACAGCGCTAGAACGGCCCCTGCCGATAAACCCGCTCCATCACCTGATTGAGCTCGGCGATCCGCATGTTGTAGGCCCGGCCGATGCAGTTCCGGTCGCCCCCGCAGGAGCGGCGCTGGCGCAGCCAAGCGACCTGGCGGTCCATGATCGCCCCGCGCGTCCCCATCGGCACCAGCCGGCGGGTGATGTCGTAGAGCAGGGCCATCCGCACGTCCTGGTCGTTGAGACCCGTGTCGGCGCAGATGGCGCGCTCGTCCGGCAGGCGGGCGAAGCGGCAGTTGAAGCTGGCGGCGTGGCTGTGGCTTGGCGTGAGCGCGGCGCCCGCGATGAGCAGAGTCGCGGCCCCGGCGGCGATCAGGGAAAGTCGCATAGAAGCCCTCCAAAGGATGACCCTTCGTCATCCTACCCAAGCCAAGTCCCACATGGAATAATGGCCAAATGCCGGTCGCCGCACGCGTGAAACCCGCCGACTTCTTCACGCCCGAGGAATGGGCGCCGCTGGCCGCGCGCTCGCGCAGCCGCGGCCTCTGGCTGGTCGCCCACGCCTGGCTGGTCATCGTCGCGGCCGGGGCGCTGTTCGTCGCCTTCCCCAACCCGCTGACCCTGGTCGTGGCGGTGATGCTGATCGGGGCCCGGCAGCTGGGCCTGGCCATCCTGATGCATGACGCCGCCCATGGCTGCCTGCACCCGGACCTCAAGGTCAACGACTGGGTCGGCCAGTGGCTCTGCGGCGCCCCGACCAACGGCGAGCTGCTGCGCTACCGCGACTACCACCTGGGCCACCACAAGTTCGCCCAGCAGGCCGAGGACCCGGACCTGGGCCTCTCCGCCCCCTTCCCGATCACCCGCCAGTCCCTGTGGCGCAAGGCGGTCCGCGACCTGACCGGCCAGACCTTCTACAAGCAGCGCATCAAGCCCAGCCTGGACGCCTTCCGCGACGGGGCGAAGAAGGGCGTCCCGTTCCGCAAGACCGCGCGCGGCGTCTACCGCTTCTGGCGCCCGTTCCTGATCGTCAACGGGATCATCATCCTGGCCACCAGCTTGATTGGCCTCTGGTGGGCCTGGCCGGTGCTGTGGCTGCTGCCGATGGCGACCTGGTATCCGCTGATCACGCGCCTCAGAAACATCGCCGAGCACGCCTGCGTCGCCAAGGACGAGCCCGACCCCCTGCGCCACGCCCGCACCACCCGGGCCGGCTGGCTCGCCCGGGCGGTCCTGGCCCCCTACTATGTGAACTATCACTGTGAGCATCACATGTTCATGCATGTGCCCTGCTGGAACCTGCCGGCCACCAACCGTTTGCTGGCGGCCAAGGGCGTCACCGAGCGGATGCTGACCGCGCCGAGCTATGTGGCGGTGCTGGGCATGGCCTCGTCGAAGGCGGCGTGAGCGGCCCGCTGGCCATCGAGGCGGTGCTGTCGCCAGCCGATCTGAAGACTCTGCTCGCCGCGCTGCGGACCGCCGCATCCCATCCGGCCACCGTCATCGATCCGACCCCCGGCGGCGTGGTGATGGCCCAGGTCCGCCGCACCCAGCGGCTGGAACTGGACGCGGCGACCGAGGCGCTGATCCGCGCCCGGCTGGAGGCCCAGCGCCCCCGGCTGGAAGCCCATTTCGGCCAGCGGCTGGGCCCGCTGGAAACGCCCCAGGCCCTGCGCTACGGCCCCGGCGACTATTTCGTCGCCCATCAGGACGGCAACACGCCGCTGGTCCATGACCGCTCGCGGCACAGGCGGGTGTCGATCAGCCTGCTGATCAGCGCCCCTGACGACTATGCCGGGGGAGACCTGGTGTTTCATGACGGGGCTGAACGCCGCACCGCCGTCATCCCGGCCGGATGCGCCGTGGCCTTCCGGGCCGAGACGACCCATGAGGTGACGCCGCTGGCAACGGGCGAACGCTTCAGCCTGGCGGCCTGGTGGATGGCGCCTTAGCGCCAGTCTTCGGGCAGCGGCGCGCCCGGATCCTTCCAGGGGCCGACATAGAGGCCCTGCTTGCGGCGCGCCTCGTAGAAGTCGGCCGGCTTGTTCTGGGCCAGGGCCTCCTTGAAGGTCTGCTCGTTCTCCACGCGCTTGGCCTCGACCTGCGCCAACCAGCGCTCCTCGGAGGCGTAGGTGATGCGCTCGGCATAGAGGGGAATGCGGCGCTCGTAGCTGAACACCCGCGCCGCCAGAACCTGGAGAGCGTCCAGGTCGCTCATAGCCCAGGTGTTCACCGGCTCCCCGACCCGCTGGTTGTAGTACCGGCGGACCCCGACATAATCCACCGAGCGGTCCAGCAACTGGCTCACATAGTCCCGCAGCAAGACTTCCGAGATCGGTCCGCCCGACATCCAGGGCTGGGTGCGGGCTTGGAACAGATAGAACCAGAAGGCCGCCTTGGCCCGGTCTCCCCGCTCCCACAGCGACTCCGAGACCAAGGCGAAGGCCAGCGGGTTGACCGAGTCGGGCCTGGCGATGATCGCGTCGGCGGCCTGGGCCTTGGTTCCGTCCGCAAGCAGATCGCGCCAGATCGCCTTCTCAGCCTCGGTGACCGGGATGGGCTCGATGCCCTTCTGCTGAATGGCCAGCCGGGCGATGTCTTCGGTCGTCTGGGCAAGGGCCGCCGTCGACAGGGCCGACGCGGCGGCAGCAAGCCCCAGTATGTGACGGCGGTTGATCATGCCAGCCTCTCCTATCGCCAGTCGTCCGGCAGCGGCGCCCCGGCGTTCTGCAAGGGACCTGGCTTAACCTTGTCGCGCTTGCGGCGCTTGGCCAGTTCCTTTTCCGTCAGGGCGAAGGCGCGATCCTGTTCGGCCTGGGCCGATTGGCGCCAGTCGGCCATCTCGCGCTGCCAGGTCTCGGCCGAGACGCCCTCTGGCGGATGGGGATACAGCGGGATTCTGCGTTCATAGGACAGAGCCCGCGCGTAGGTGTCGCGCCAGACCGCGTCGTCGCCCTGGATCCAGCGATCGACGATCTGGCCGAAGTCGCGGCTGAAGCCGTTGACCATCGGTTCGACGGACGGGTCGTAGCGGCCCCAGGCGTTCGCCCGGATCTTGAAGATATAGAACCAGAAGGCCGCCTGCTGGCGGTCGCCCCGCAGCCACAGCACCGTGCAGACCTTCAGATAATGCCAGGGCGGCAGAACGTCCGGCTGGGCGATGATCGTATCGACCGCCTTGTTCTGCTGATCGACCGTCCCGCCCAGGTCCAGCAGCAGCGTCAACTCGCTGACGATCTGGCTGTTGGACCTCGGGTCGGCTGGCTGGGTCTGAGGTGGCGGAACCTGCGCCAGAGAGGGGCCTGCCGCCGCAGTGAGCGCCAGGCTGACGGCGATGGCCGCCGAGAGAAGCTTCATTGCGCTACTCCGGTCTTTGGCGAGAGCCGCTGGCCCTCGCCAATTCCGCTACACCGATCAGCCGGCCTTCTTGGCCGCATCCATTTCCTGGACGACCGGGCATTTCTTCTGGATCGCCGACTGGTCGAGGGCGTCGTATTCGCCCTTCAGACGGGCCAGTTCTTCCTTCTGGTCCGACGTGGCCAGGAAGAACAGGGCCGGCCAGAACAGCACCAGGCCGACGCCGACGGCGATGGCGTCGTTCTTGGCCGACTTGCGCTGCTCGGCGGCGACTTCACGGACCCTGGAATTGACGCGCATCATCTCGGCGCGGATCTGGTCGCAGTCATAGCCCTGGTATTGCAGCGGCGAGACATAGCTGGCCGAGATCTTGTCCGGCGAGGTCGCGCAGGCGGTCGTGGTCGACGCGATCACAGCCGCGACGACGAAGAGGCGCGCGACGCGCCCCAGCGAAATAATCATTAAAGGTAGCCCCCGGTACCAACCGCCCATCGCGGTGGTGAAATCCTTAGAGCCCGCCCGTCGGCGCAGCGCAAGCTTCCCATTGACGCATGGCCTTGCCGCAGGAATGCGCGCAGACCTGATCGATGATCACCGACCGCCGGGCCTTCATTGTCGAAAACACCCGGCTGCAGGCCCCGCCCCATGCGCCGGAGCTTCAACTCTACCTGGCCGACGAGGTCACCCCGATCTGGCGGCTGACCGAGGACGCCCTCTCCAAGATCGGCCTGCCGCCGCCGTTCTGGGCCTTCGCCTGGGCCGGCGGCCAGGCCCTGGCCCGTCACATCCTGGACCACCCCCAGCTGGTGGCCGGCAAGACCGTGGTCGATTTCGCCACCGGCTCGGGGATCGTCGGCATCGCGGCGATGCGGGCCGGCGCCCGCTCGGTGCTGGCCGCCGACATCGACAGCTTCTGCGCCGCCGCCGTGGCCCTGAACGCCCAGGCCAACGGGGTCGAGGTCGCCTTCACCGACGAGAACCTGCTGGACCGCCGGCCGCCGCGGGCCGAGGTCTTCCTGGCCGGCGACATCTGCTACGAGAAACCCCTGGCCGAGCGGGTGCTGGCCTGGCTGCGGGCCGCCCGGGCCAACGGCGCCCTGGTGCTGATCGGCGATCCGGGGCGGACCTATTTCCCCAAGACCGGCCTGACCCTGCTGGCCGAATACCAGGTGGCCACCACCCGTGAGCTGGAGGACATGGAGGTCAAGCGCACCCGGGTCTGGAGCTTTCCGGACGAAGCGGGTTAAGCTGCGGGCTTCAAGGTGAGGGGCGCCCCCCAGTGGCCGGTTGATCGACGCGATTTGAGCCTCTTCCCCCTCCGGGATTGCATCCCGGCGGCGGACGCCACGCGTCAGCATCCACACCTTGAGAGAACCGCCGGTCATGGCCTTCCTGCGCAGCACGCCCGTCAACCTGCTCAATCTGCACTACGCCATCCACGCTCTGGCCCTTAGCGGCAGCGGCATGTTCTTCGCCGCCTTCCTGCTGCAGGCCGGCGTCCCTGCCCCCGTGGTCATGGCCGCTCTGGCGACCATCCTGCTCGGCCGCTTCTGCATCCGCCCGTTCGTGGTCGCCCTGGCCAGGCGCTGGGGGCTCAAGCCCCTGGTGATCGCCGGCACCCTGCTGACCGCCCTGCAGTACCCCTTGCTGGGACGGGTCGAGGGGGTCGGCTGGGGGCTGGCGGCCCTGGTGGTCGTCGCTTCGGTCGGCGACACCCTCTACTGGACGACCTATCACGCCTGGTTCGCCTCGCTGGGCGACAACGAAGACCGCGGCCACCAGATCGGGGCCCGCGAGGCGGCCGCCACCATCGCCGGCATCCTGGCCCCGCTGGCCACCGGCTGGGCCCTGGCGACGGTGGGGCCGGACATCGCCTTCGGGGTCACCGCCCTGGCCCTGGCCGCCGCCGCCCTGCCCCTGCTGGCCGCGCCCAACGTCAAAGTCATTGAAGAGGCCCCTGGCGCCATCAGGGCGGCCATGCCCGCCGTGCTGCTGATGGCCGCCGACAGCTGGAGCTGGGCCGGCTATGGCCTGGTCTGGCAGATCGCCCTGTTCGTCTCGCTGGGTCGCGACTTCGCCGCCTATGGCGGGGCGGTGGCGCTGGCGGCCCTGGTCGGGGCGATCAGCGGCCTGGCCATCGGCCGCTGGATCGATTTCGGCCATGGCGGGCGGGTGCTGTGGGTGAGCGCCGCCGCCCTGATGGCCACGGTCGTGCTGCGCGCCGTCGGCTATGGCGATCCCCGCCTGGCGATCTTCGCCAACTCCGTTGGGGCCGTGGCCTTCGCCCTGCACACCCCCGTGGTGATGACGGCCATCTACAACCGCTCCAAGCTGTCGCCCTGCCCGCTGCGCTTCCACGTCGCCACCGAGGCCGGCTTCGACCTGGCCGGCGCCCTCGGCTGCCTGACGGCGGGACTGCTGCTGTGGGCCGGAGCGCCCTACGCGGCGGGCATCGCCATCGCCGCCCTCAGCGTCACCGCCTCCTTCCTGCTGCTGCGGCGCCACTATGGCCAGGCTTGACTCCCGGCCCGTCCAGGCTAGAACAAATACAGAACATATGGAGGCGCACCATGCGTGAGGACGGCAAGGTCGACTATGTCGAGCTGCCCGGCGGCGAGCTGCCGGCCACCAAGGACTTCTATGCCGCCGCCTTCGGCTGGAGGTTCATCGACTATGGTCCCAGCTATGCGGCCTTCGACGAGGGGCTGGAGGGCGGCTTCCAGGCCGACGACGCCGAAGGGCGGGGGCAGGCGGTGGTGGTGCTCTACGCCCACGACCTGGAGACCATGGCGGAGAAGGTGACCGCCGCTGGCGGGACCATCGTGCGGCCGATCTTCACCTTCCCGGGCGGGCGGCGATTCCACTTCACCGACCCGGCCGGCAATGAACTCGCCGTATGGTCGCAATCGTGACGCGTTTCTAATGATCTAAAGCCGCATTGTCCGGTAGTCTGCTTAACCATGCCATAGGCGGCAGGGCGGGGGACTTCGGTGGCGCAGAGCGGCGGCAGAGGCGGAAACGGCGGCGAGCCGGGGCTGGTCGAGGCCCTGGCCGAAATTTTCGCCTGTTCGCTGGACGTAGCCGCCCTGATCGCGGCGCGGGCTGTCGATCGCCGCTATCCGGCCCGGGCGGTGATCCTGCGCCAGGGCGATGCGGTCCGCGAAACCTATCTGGTGGTGTTCGGCCGCGCCCAGGCCCTGGTGGTCGGCCGGGACGGCGCCCAGATGCTGCTGCACGAATTTTCCGCCGGCGACATCTTCGGCGCGGTCGGACAGGCCGCCGTGCCCCGGCAGGAGGCCGATATCGTCGCGGCCGAGCGCCTGCGGGCGGCCCTGTTCGCGGCGATGGACTTCCTGGGTCTGCTCGAACGCTACAGCTTCGTCGGCTTGGCGGTGTCGCGCATGCTGGTGCGCCAACTCCAGGCCGTGAACATCCGCATGGTGGAGGAGGTCATCTTGTCAGCTCATGGCCGGGTCTGCGCCGAACTCCTGCGCATGGCCGAAGCGGGCGATGGACGGCGGATCAGCCCGGCGCCGGTCATCGCGCACCTGGCGCTGCGTGTTCACAGCGCCCGGGAGACGGTGTCCCGCATCATCAGCAGACTGGAGGACCGCGGCGTGATCCGCCGCGAGCCCGACGCCCTGGTGCTGGTTTCGCTACGCCAGCTGCGGGACGGCATGATCTAGCCGACGGGCTTGAGGGCGTGCAGTTGCACGGGATCCTCGAGATCGGAGCCCGGCATGTCCCCGACATATTCGGTGCGCGGACAGCCGGCGGCCGGACCTGCATGCAGAGCGGCGGCGAAATCGCCGGTGACATGAATGGCGCCGGGGGGCGCCGAGGCCGCGGCGGCGGCGGCGGCTTCGACAGCCGGGCCCAGCAGCAATGCATGGCCACCGAACGGGTCGTCCGATTGTTCCATGAGATCGTAAGCAACGCCGATCCGGATCGCCTCACCCAGGCTCGCGGCCAGCGCCAAAGCGACAGCGGCGCTATCGGCCCGCTTTGAGTCGATGAAAGCCAGAACCAGGCTATCACCGTTCCAACGCGGAGTCGTACTCGGCCGCTGGCCCGTCCGGACGGCGGCGGCGAGACGCTGAACGAGTTCGGCGGTCAGGGGGCCGACCGGCTGCAGAGAAATGACGGCTGCCAACACACAGCCGGCGCTCTCGCCCGCTCGCTCGCCGCGCGCGCCCGGCGGCAGGACGATGACCTCGCCGGGCCGGCCGGCGTCCGACCAAGCCTGGCGCATCCAGACGCTGCCGCCGGGGCTGGCGGGCCCGTCCGCTCCGGCCTCGACGATCAGAAGCTGGGTCGCGGTCGTGGCCAGCGTCCTCGCCTGCATCACCGCCCGGCCCATGGCCACCTCGGCGGCCAGCTGCAGGCTCTGCGGCGCCACCGGACTGTCGCCCTCCGGGCAGGCCGCGCCGGCCACATGCAGGCTGTCGCAGCGACCCAGTAGGGCGTCGAACCGCGCCGGCCAGTCGTCGCCGTAGGGCTCGACCGAGGCGCGGCGGAAGGCGGCCACCGCACAGGGCAGGATGACATGCAGCTCCGCCCCGGCCGCGACCAGGGCCTCGGCGATCAGGATGTCGGCCCCGGCCGCCAGCGCGCCGTAGCCGAAGCCCACCCTGTTCCTGCCCAGCCAGTCGGCGATCGCTCCGCCATCCGCCGCCAGTCCCATGCCGCCGGCGAAATGCAGGCTGCGCGGCGGCCGGAGCGGCTCCAGCCAGCTCGCGTCCTCGCCGAGTTCGGCCAGGATCAGGGCGAACTGGCGCAGGGTCGAGGCATGGTCCTCCCAGGCGCGGGGGGCCAGGGCCACCGCCGCCTCCAGGGCTTGGCGGGCGGCGTCGATCTGGCCGACCAGCAGCAGGGCCTCGGCCTGGGTCGCCCGGGCGTAATAGGGCGTCTCGTCGGGATCGTCGCCGGCCGCGTCCAGCCGGGTCAGCAGGCTGGTCGCCCGGGCTCTGGACTGCGCCGCATCGCCGGCCAGCAGGGCCAGGCTGGCGGCGTTGATCAGCGGATAGGTCGCCCCGCTGATCTCACCCGCCGCGCCATAGGCGGCGGCGGCTTCGAGGAAGAGGCGGCGGCGCTCGACGGGCCCGGCCCCGGCCGCCCGGTCCTTGATCAGCCGGCCCTTGAGGCTGAGCGCCGCCGGATCGTCGGCGGCCGCGTCCAGCCCGGCGTCGTGAAACAATCGCCAGGCATGGTCGAGCGCGCCCGACCGGGCGTGGGCGATGATGGCGGGAACCCCTGGGATGGGCGTCAAAACAAAACCCCAAGCTGCCTTTGACTGGATACTCTCATACCTCGAACGTCGCGGTTGTGCGCCCGCCTTGCGCATTTGGCGACGTGATCCCTACCTAGCGCCTCCGCCGCCGCCCCACCGTGACCGCTGTCACGGCGATCAAAAACGCCCGGAGACGGGCTTCCCTCCGCCCGAACATGGCCCGATAGTCCGCCCCCTCAAGTCCGAGCGGAGTTCCCATGCGCCGTCGCACCTTCCTGGCCGCCGTCCCGGCCACCGCCTTCGCCACCTCATCTCTGGCCCAGAGCCGCTCGGGCAATCCCAACCTCAACCGCCCCGACGTGCATGGCGGCGACCGCATCGACGGGGCCACCTACGCCTCGCGCTCGGCGGCCTGGGGCGTGCACGGGGCGGCGGCGACGGCCCACCCGCTGGCGACCATGGCGGCGATCGACATCCTCAAGGCCGGCGGCTCGGCGGTGGACGCGGCCATCGCCGCCAACGCCTGTCTGGGCTTCCTGGAGCCGATCAGTTCGGGGGTCGGCGGCGACTGTTTCGCCATGTTGTGGGACACCCGGGCCAAGAAGGTGGTCGGCATCAACGGCTCGGGCCGCTCTCCCCGGGGCCTCAGCCTGGAAACGGTGCGCAGCAGGGCCACCAAGGACGGTCTGATCCCCAGCTTCGGCGCCGTCTCGGTCAGCGTGCCGGGGGCGGTGGCCGCCTGGTGGGAGCTGCACCAGCGCTACGGCAAGCTGGCCTGGAAACGGCTGTTCGAGCCGGCCATCGCCCTGGCCAGCGAGGGCGCTCCGGTCACGCAGAACGTCGCCTACTACCTGGCCGCCAGCTATCGCCGCTTCACCAACCCCGCCAGCGGGATCGAGGAGGTGGAGAACTTCAAGTCGGTCTGGGCGCCCGATGGCCGGACGCCCCAGGAGGGCGAGGTGTTCCGCAACCCCGGCCTGGCCGCCACGTACGAGCGCATCGCCAAACACGGCCGCGACGGCTTCTATGCCGGCGAGACGGCCCAGACCATCGAGCGCTATTTCAAGCGCATCGGCGGCTGGATGACCGCCGCCGACCTCGCCGCCCACCGCTCCGAATGGACCACGCCGCTGGTCAGCCCCTATCGCGGCGTCGACGTCTATGGCCTGGCCCCCAACACCCAGGGCCTGTCGACCCTGCAGCTGCTCAACATCCTGGAGACCTTCGACGTCAAGGCGATGGGCTTCCAGAGCGTGGCGGCCATCCACCACGGTGTCGAGGCCAAGCGGCTGGCCTATGAGGACCGCGCCCGCTGGTTCGCCGATCCGGGCTTCTCCAGCACCCCGATCGACTGGCTGATCTCCAAGGACTACGCCCGGGAGCGGGCGAAACTGATCAAGCCCAACGCCATCCTGACCCCCGTCCATTCGGGCGAGGCCCCCAGCCGGGGCGACACCACCTATTTCACCTGCGCCGACAAGGACGGGATGATGGTCTCGATCATCCAGTCCAACTATCGCGGCATGGGCTCGGGCCTGATGCCCGACGGCCTGGGCTTCATGTTCCAGGACCGGGGCGAGCTATTCGCCCTGACAGACGGGCATCCCAACATCTTCGCGCCGGGCAAGCGGCCCTTCCACACCATCATCCCCGGCTTCGCGGTCAAGGACGGCAAGCCCTGGCTGAGCTTCGGCGTCATGGGCGGCGACATGCAGCCCCAGGGCCAGGCCCAGATCATCTCCAACATGGTCGATTTCGGCCTCGACCTGCAGGCCGCCGGCGACAGCCCGCGCTGGCACCATGAGGGCTCGTCCGAGCCCACGGGCGAACCCCAGCATGGCGTCGGGACCCTGCGGCTGGAAACCGGCGTGCCGGAAGCGACCAGGGCGGGGCTGGCCAGGATCGGCTGGAAGCTGGGCGACAGCGACGGCGGCTTCGGCGGCTACCAGGCCATCCAGAGCTGGCCGGGCCGCTACGAGGCCGCCACCGAGATGCGCAAGGACGGTGTGGCGCTGGCGTACTGACGATGGCCGACCCTACCTATTTCGCCACCGCCGCCGACTTCCGCGCCTGGCTGGCCGAGCACCACGACAAGGCGACCGAACTCAGCGTCGGCTTCCACAAGGTCGGCTCCGGCCAGCCCTCGATGACCTGGCCGGAATCGGTCGACGTGGCGCTCAGCTACGGCTGGATCGACGCGGTGCGCCACAATATCGACGAGACCCGCTACCGCATCCGCTTCACCCGCCGCCGGCCGGGCGGCCGCTGGAGCCAGCGCAACATCGAGCGGATGGAGGCCCTGCGGAAGGCCGGGCTGATGACCCCGGCCGGCGAGGCGGCGTTCGACTACACGCCCGACGACAAGCGGGCCTATGCCTACGAGGCCGAGCATCCCGAACTGACGGCGGCGGAGACGCGGGCCTTCAAGGCCGACAGGAAGGCCTGGGATTTCTTCCAGAGCCAGCCGCCCGGCTATCGGCGCCAGATGCTGTACCGGGTCGTCAGCGCCAAACGCCCCGATACCCGCGCCCAGCGCCTGGCGAACCTGATTGACCTCAGCGCCCAGGGGCGCAACCTGGTGGCCGAGGAACGGCAGAAATACAGAAAGCCATGACCCAGGACGAATTCCGCGACATCGCCATGAGCTTCCCCGGCGCCGAGGAGGGCATGAGCTATGGCCGCCCCGCCTTCAAAGTGAACGGAAAGTTCTTCACCCGCGTCCGCCACGAGGACGACAGCGCGGTGCTGAGCGACGTGTCGTTCGACGAGCGCGAGATGCTGATGGAGGCCGAGCCCCAGACCTTCCACTTCACCGCCCACTACAAGGACTATCCCGCCGTGCTGGCCCGGCTGAAGACCCTGCATCCCGGATCGCTGAAGAGCTTCCTCGAACGCCGCTGGAAGAAGATCGCGCCCAAGGCGGCGGTGAGGGCCTGGGAGGCGGAGAAGGGCTGACCGTCTACTGCGGGGTCATCGCCCGGATCTCCCGCGCCTGCGGATAGAGGTCGTGGAAGGTCTCGGCGTCCTTCAGCCGGCCGGCGTAACGAACGTCCGGCGGGGCGGTCAGCGACATGACCAGCAGGAAGTCGCCCTCGCTCAGCAGCCAGGCCAGGCGCGCGGTCACCTCGTCGATGGACTGCTCACTGCGCAGGAAGATGGCCGACTGCGAGCCGTGCCAGGTCTTGCCCAGCTCGAATACCGCCATGAGCATGGCCGTCAGCCGCTTGAGCCGGGCATGGCCTCCCGCATCGGCCGAATCATGGGCCAGCCCATAGCTGACGATGAAGTCCTGCATGGGGGGACTTGCCGCCTAGATCGGCTTCACCTCAACCCCGTAGTCGGCGAATATCCTGCGACGGCGAGGAGATGGGCCATGTCTGAGACCCACACGGGCGGCTGCCTCTGCGGCGCGGTGCGCTTCACCGTGGCCGGGCCGCTGCCGGGCCCGGACGCCTGCCATTGCACCGCCTGCCGCAAGCACTCGGGCCACTATTTCGCCTCGACCGACGTCCCCAAGGCCGCCGTGGCCATCGAGGGCGAGGACCGCGTCGGCTGGTTCCAGTCCTCGGAGAAGGTGCGGCGCGGCTTCTGCGCGACCTGTGGCTCCAGCCTGTTCTGGGACCCGGTGTTCCGCGACTGGATCGCCATCGCCATGGGCGCCTTCGACGCCCCGACCGGGACGCGGCTGGCCAAGCACATCTTCACCGCCGACCAGGGCGACTATTACGATATCGCCGATGGCCTGCCGCAGCATGAGCGATAGGACCGGCGTCTACTGCACCGGACCCAGATAGCCGGCGGTGCGCGCCAGGGAGATGGTGTTGCCCTGGATCTCGACGATTCGCCAACCCTTGCCAGGGTTGTAGAAGGTCAGGGTGTAGAACATCGGCAGCTTCTCGTAGCGGACCAGGAAGGTGACCTGCTTCACGTTGGGGCTGTCGACGTTTACCCGGAACACCGACCAGTCGAGGATCGAGCCCAGGCCCTTGGTCAACTGGTTCATGCCCATGACGCCGGCGTCGACATTGGCTTCGCCGACCGCCGGCATCAGGTCCTTGAGCGCGGTCTTGAAGGCCTCCGAACCGCGCCCCTCCTGCAAGGTGGTGAAAAACTGGTTTGCCTGGACCGTCGCCTCGGGCGGCAGAGGCGCGGCCTGCCGGGCCTGCGCCGACTGCGCGACACCGAACAGCAGCACCAAGGCTGCGGCAATCACTCGAAACATCGAAACCCCCTGTCCCACCCTGGACGCGCGCGCAGTCTGACATGTCGGGCCGGCGGTGTCAGCGCAGGTGACACGTCCGCGGCCAGCGCTTAGACGGGCGTCATGGCCTACAAATCCCTGCGTGACTTCATCGCCAGACTGGAAGCCGACGGCGAACTGGTCCGTGTCGCCACCCCCGTCTCGACGGTGCTGGAGATGACCGAGATCTGCACCCGGCTGCTGGCGGAGGGCGGACCGGCGGTGCTGTTCGAGAACGTCACCAAGGCCGACGGGACCGCGTCGGACATGCCCTGCCTGGTCAACCTGTTCGGCACGGTCAAGCGCGTGGCCATGGGCGTCACCCTGGGCGGCGAGCCGCGCACCACGGCCGGCGAACTGCGCGAGGTCGGCGAACTGCTGGCCTTCCTGCGCCAGCCCGAGCCGCCGCGCGGGCTGAAGGGCGCCATCGACATGCTGCCGCTGGCCCAGACCGTGCTGTCGATGCGGCCGAAGATCGTCAAGTCCGCGCCGGTGCAGCAGGTGGTGTGGAAGGGCGACCAGATCGATCTCTCCAAGCTGCCGATCCAGACCTGCTGGCCGGGCGAGCCGGCCCCGCTGATCACCTGGCCGCTGGTGGTCACCAAAGGCCCGTCCGACTCCCGGGAGGACGACTTCAACCTCGGCATCTACCGCATGCAGGTCATCGGCAAGGACCGCACCATCATGCGCTGGCTGGCCCACCGGGGCGGGGCCCAGCACTATGCCCGCCACAAGAAGGCGGGGAAGCGCGAGCCGCTGCCGGCCTGCGCGGTGATCGGGGCCGATCCGGGGACCATTCTGGCGGCGGTGACCCCGGTGCCCGACACCCTGTCGGAATACCAGTTCGCCGGCCTGCTGCGCGGCGCCAAGCTGGACCTGGTCCCGGCCAAGACCGTGCCGCTGATGGTCCCGGCCCAGGCCGAGATGGTCATCGAGGGCCACGTCCTGCTCGACGACTTCGCCGACGAAGGGCCCTACGGCGACCACACCGGCTACTACAACAGCGTCGAGCAATTCCCGGTCTTTCAGGTCAGCTGCATCACCATGCGCAAGGACCCCATCTACCTGACCACCCACACCGGCCGGCCGCCCGACGAGCCCTCGGTGCTGGGCGAGGCGCTCAACGAGGTCTTCATCCCGCTCTTCCGCCAGCAGTTCCCCGAGATCGTCGACTTCTGGCTGCCCCCGGAGGGCTGCAGCTACCGCATCGCCGTGGTGTCGATGAAGAAGGCCTATCCGGGCCACGCCAAGCGGGTGATGCTGGGCGTCTGGAGCTATCTGCGCCAGTTCATGTACACCAAGTGGGTCATCGTCGTGGACGACGACATCGACGCCCGCGACTGGAAGGACGTCATGTGGGCCCTGTCGACCCGCATGGACCCGGCCCGCGACATCACCCTGATCGAGAACACCCCGATCGACTATCTCGACTTCGCCTCGCCCGAGAGCGGCCTGGGCAGCAAGATCGGCCTGGACGCCACCGACAAGCTGCCCCCCGAAACCCACCGCGAATGGGGCCGCAAGATCGAGATGGACGAGGACGTCATCAAGGCGGTTAGCGACAAATGGGCGGCCATGGGCCTCCCCGGATCGGGCAGGCCGATCTGGAAGTAGGGTCGGCTGGTCGACTTACCCGCCTTGCCCTGGCGGAAAAACAGGCGATTAATCACGGCCTTAGAGTAGCCTGTCGGGAAGACCATGGATAACGCGATGCATGCCGCCGCCCTTTGGGTGGGGCTGAACCTTCTATTGATCCTGATCCTGTCGCTGCTGGTCGTGCGCCAGCGCCAGAAGCACAGGGTCAACCTGGGAGACGACGGCATCCTGGAACTGTCCCAGGCCATCCGGGCCCTGGGCAACGCCACCGAATACATCCCCGCGGGCCTGGCCGGCATCCTGGTCCTGGCCCTGACCGGCACGCCGGCGGCGGCGGTGCTGGTGCATGTGGCCGGCTTCCTGCTGTTTTCCGGCCGGGTCGTGCACGCTGTGGGCCTCTCCAATTCCGCCGGCGCCTCGTTCGCCCGCACCATCGGCATGCTGGCCACCTGGGTCAGCTACATCTTCATGATCGCCGCGACGCTGTTCAACGCCATCGGCTAATGGCCGCATACCCTTGCCGCAGCGCGGTGGCCTCCCCATAAGTCCGGGGATGGATGAGAATCTGCTGCAAGACGTCGTCGCCCAGGCGATGAAGGCCGGGGCCGACGCCGCCGAGGCCGTGTTCGCCGAGCGCCGGGCCCTGTCGGTTTCCGTGAGGCTGGGCGAACTGGAAGAGGTCGAGCGCGAGGAGGCGCGGGACCTTGGACTGAGAGTCTTCGTCGGCTCGCGCCAGGCCACCGTGTCGGGCTCGGATATTTCCGCCGAGGCGCGGGGCAAGCTGATCGAGCGGGCCGTGGCCATGGCCCGCCTGGCCCCGGAAGACCCCTATGCGGGCCTCGCGCCCCAGGACCGGTTGGCGCGCGGCCCGTTTGCCAATCTCGACCTCTATGACCCGGGCGAACCGGCGGCCGAAGCCCTGGAAGCCCTGGCGCATGAGAGCGAGGCCGCCGCCCTGGCCGTGGCCGGGGTGACCAATTCCGACGGCGGCTCGGCCAGCTGGTCGTCCGGCAGCTGGACCCTGGTGACCAGCACCGGCTTCGTGGGACCGCACAAGGCCTCGTCCTTTTCGCTGTCGGCCTCGGCCATCGCCGGCGAGGGCAGCGCCATGGAACGCGGCGGCGAAGGCCGCGCCGCCCGCTGGGCAGCCGACCTGCCCGGCGCGACCAGCATCGGGACAGAGGCCGGCAATCGCGCCGTCGGCCGGCTGGGCGCCCGCAAGATTTCCTCCCAGACCGCCCCGGTGATCTTCGAGAACCGCCTGGCCACCTCGCTGATCGGCCCGCTGCTGGGGGCCATCTCCGGCCCGTCGGTGGCGCGGGGCGTGTCTTTTCTCAAGGACAAACTCGGCCAGCGCCTGTTCCCCGAAGGCTTCGAGATCGTCGACGACCCGCACCGCCGCCGGGGCCTGGGTTCCTCCCCCTTCGACGACGAGGGGGTGGCCAACCAGCGCTGGGCCCTGATCGACAACGGCGTCCTGACCACCTGGCTGCTCAACTGCGCCTCGGCCAAGCAGCTGGGGCTGGAAACCACCGGCCACGCCTCGCGGGGCTCTGCCGGGCCGCCCGGGGTGGGGACCAGCAACCTCACCGTCACGCCGGGAACGCGCGACCAGGCCGGGTTGATGGCCGACGCCAAGAACGGCCTCCTGATCACCTCGATGTTCGGCCCCTCGCTCAACAGCAACACCGGCGACTGGTCGGTGGGCTGCTCGGGCTTCTGGTTCGAGAATGGCGAGATCGCCTATCCGGTCACCGAGATCACCGTGGCCGGCAACCTGATCGACATCTACGGCCGGCTGATCGCGGGCTCCGACCTGGAAATCCGCGGCTCGGCCAACAGCCCCTCGCTGCTGGTCGACGGCCTGGCCATTGCAGGGAAGTGAGTGATCTGGGCGGGAAAATGAACGACCTGGCCCTGATCCTGGAGGCCGCCCAGGCCGCCGGCGCCCTGGCCCTGGACATGAAGCGCCAGGGGCTGAAGCGCTGGGACAAGGGCGGCGGCCAGCCGGTCACCGACGCCGACATCGCCGTCGACACCCTGCTCAAGGAGTCGCTGGGCGCGGCGCGGCCGGACTATGGCTGGCTGTCGGAGGAAACCGCCGACGACAGCGACCGGATGCAGCGCCAGCGCCTGTTCGTGGTCGACCCCATCGACGGCACGGTGGCCTTCATGAAGGGCAAGCCCTGGTGGGCGGTGTCGATCGCGGTGGTCGAGGGCGACCGGCCCATCGCCGGCGTGGTCTTCGCCCCCGAACTGGACGAGGCCTTCACCGCCACGCTTGGTGGCGGCGCCTTCCTGAACGGCGCGGCCATCCAGCCCAGCGCTGCGACGGCGCTCGAGGACAGCGGCATGCTGGGCGACGCCCCGATGTTCGCCCACCCGGCCTGGAAGACCCCCTGGCCGCCGATGCGGATCGAGACCCGCAACTCCATCGCCTACCGCATGACCCTGGTCGCCGACGGCCGCTTCGACGCGGCTCTGGCCCTGTCGGCCAAGAGCGAATGGGACCTGGCCGCCGCCGACCTGATCTGCGCCGAGGCCGGGGCCGTGGTGACGGACCATAAGGGCCTGCCCTACCGCTACAACAAACCGGCGCCCCTGATGCGCAGCCTGGTCTGCGCGGCGCCGGGGATGCACGAGTTGATCCTGGAGCGGGTCAGGCCTATCGACCTGAGAAGTTGATTCCCTTTTTCGAGGCCACCATGCCCGACAAACAACTGCTGCACCTGGTCATCGGCGGCGAGCTGAAGGACGTCCAGGACATCGAGTTCCGCGACCTCTCCACCGTGGAGTTCGTCGGCGCCTATCCCAGCTACGCCGAGGCCCACCGCGCCTGGAAGGCCAAGGCCCAGGCCACGGTCGACAACGCCCATGCCCGCTACTTCATCATCCATGCGCACAAGCTGCTGGATCCGCGGGACGATCATCCGCACGAGCACTAGGAAGACTTCTCCCATCCTCGCCAGCAGAGGTTAGGCGGTGTTCCGAGACCAAGGCTGCCCCTGCGGGGACCGGTCCAGCGGTAGACATTCAGAACTTCTGCAAAGGGTGGGTAGCGGAAGTTGACCGCGTCGACTGGGTCCTCAATGTTGCGCTATGCGCCGCCTCGCCATGCTGCTCCTATTTATTCTTGCCGGGTGCGACGCATCTCAGCCGGAGAGTGCGCGGACGGTCGCGGCGATCGAAGTTCCGCTGCCGACTGAGAAGGACAAGACCGACTTCCTCGATTTACTCGCAAAGGACGCCGTGACGCACGGCTATCACCTCGACACTGCGACGCCCGAAGAACTGGCTCAGTTGTCGACGGTGTCGCCAATTTCCCTGAACGCGACGGTGTGGCGGGGAGAGGATGAGGAAGCCATCGCCTCTGCGATGGACTCTAGAGACCATATCGGCCGTATTTGGCTGACGTTCTCGAAGGGCAAAAAACCTGAGGACGCGACCCGTTTTCGCGAAGCGCTTCTACAGCACGTTCGTGAACGCTGGCCCGACACCCGGTCCCTGCCCATCATGCCGACCGGCGCAATACCCAACGCGGAAGACTTGAATAGAACGCCTGCCGGCTATGTGGTGAAGCCTTCGGAAGCCGCTAAATACAATCGTTCAACTGGAAACTAACGCCAGCCAGCCGACTGAGAGCGGACCCTCTCAATGTCGACTAAGGGTCGAGAGCCGCCTTTGATCTCACTTCGGAGAGCAGACATTAAGTCGGGGCCCCGTCCGGCGCGGGCTCTCGACGATCGGATCACCCGCGTGAAGCTGGGGTCGGGACGCCACTGACAGACGGTGGTGACCGCTGGATCTCTGCTCAGCTGTCCCAGATCGACTTGAACGCCCCGCCGCCGTTCAGTTTCTGGACCGGGCTCTGCTTGTCGATGTGGCCGATCAGGCCGCGGTAGACGCCATAGCCGACCAGCTCCTGCAGCCGCGGCTCGAACCCGCGCACCAGATCGGGCGACAGACCCAGCTGCTGGTTCTCCTGCTGGCGGATGAAGCCGGCGCAGTAGTTCATGGCCACGCCCATCCGCCGGTTGTCGGTCTGGTTGGCTCCGCCGCCGTGCCAGAGGGCGCCGTCCCAGACCAGGACGCTGCCCTTGGGCATCTCGGCGGCGATGCTCTCATACTGGCCGCCGTAGTCGGGGTTGCCCTTCCTGTGGCTCCCAGGCACCAGCCGGGTCGCGCCGTTCTCGGCGGTGAAGTCGGTCAGGGCCCACATCGAGTTGCAGACGATGGCCCGGTGCGGCTTGTCGAGCGGGATGACCATGTCGTCGGCATGGATGGGCTGGGCGATCTCGCCCGGGTCGATGGCGATGGAGCTCAGCGAGGAGATCAGGCAGCCCTCGTCCAGCACCCCCTCGATCAGCGGCAGGACGCTGGCGTGGACGGGGACCCGGGTGAACGGCTCGCCATAGGCCAGCAGGTTATAGATGCGGACGGTGTTGTGACCCTCGAAGCCGTTCATGGCCGGCTTGGCGTCCAGCAGGGTCTCGAGGCCCGCCAGGGCGGCGTTCAGCTCGTCGATCAGGGCCGGCTCGATGGCGTTCTCGACGATGGTGAAGCCGTCCCGGCTGAGGGCTTGGAGATGGGCGTCCCGGTCCATGACTATTCCCGTTTCAGCAGCTTGTCGGTCAGCAGGGTCCCCCACCAGCTGGCCTGGAAGTCGCCCTTGATCGCCTTGGGATCGTAGGCGTCGCTCTGCACCCAGTCGATGAAGCTGATCCCCTTGGGCTCGGCCTCGGCCAGGTAGCGTTCGAAGACATAGTCCAGCACGCCGGTCTTGCCCTGTTTCACATGCAGGGTGCGGAAACCCAGTTCCTTCATGGCCTCGCGGATCGGCACGCCCTGCTGGAAGTGGCGGTAGAGCACGCTCATCAGCCCGGCCCGGTCCGCCCCGGACTTGCAGTGCATCAGGGCCGGATACTGGATCCGGGCGAAGAGGTCGCGGGCGCCCAGAATCTGTTCCCGGGTCGGGACGGCGCGAGAGGTGACCGTGAAATCCACCATGTCGAGGCCGTAGCGCTCGCAGGCCTCCTTCTCCAGTTCATGGAAGCTGGTCCCCTTGCCGCCGCGCAGGTTGATGACGGTCTTGAGGCCATCGCGCGCCCACCATTTCAGGTGAAACGGCCAGGGCTGGGCCGCCCGGATCATCTTCTGGTCCAGCCAGTGGGCGTTGGTGAAGCTGACCCGCAGGAACGAGTGGTCGGCCCACATCGTGTTCAGATAGGCGCGCAGCCGGCCCCAGCGGGTGGAAAGATCGAAGCCGGACAAGTGGCGCTCCCTTCAGGAGCGTCCTAAGTAGGGCCACATGGGCCGAACGCAAACCTTGATCGGCGGATGAGTCACACCTCGCCGCCCCAGGAAATGACCACCCGTCAGATCGCGACGCGGGTGGCGTCCACCTATCTCAAGCCCCGCTGGAAGGGCGTGACGGTGGCGGTGCTGTGCACCATCACCGTGGCCCTGGTCTCCACCCAGCTGGCCCAGATCCTCGAGCCGGCCATCAACAACCTCCTGGTCAGGCCCAAGCCGGGCGCCATCCTGTGGATCCCGCTGACCATCGTCGCCCTGGCCCTGACCCGGGCCGTGGCCCAGATCCTCCAGTCGACCCTGATCAACCGCATCGGCCACGGCATCGTCGGCGACATCCAGATCGATCTGTTCGGCCGGATGATGCGGGCGGACCTGGCCCGGCTGCGCGCCACCCACTCGGGAACCTTCGTCTCGTCGGTCCTCTATGACGCCGGCCTGATCCGCGAGGCGGCGACCAGCGGCATGATCAACTACACCCAGAACTTCCTGATCGTGGCCGGGATGCTGATCGTCATGGCCGATCACGATCTGGTCCTGACCCTGGGCGTGATGCTGATCGGGCCGTTCGCGGGGCGGCTGATGCGAAGGTTCACCCGCCGCTCGAAGAAGGCCGCCAAGGGGGCCATGGCCGCCACCGGCGCCCTCTCCACCGCCCTGATGGAGAGCCTGGACGGCGTCCGGGTCGTCAAGATCGAGAACCGCGAGGACGCCGAGCAGGCCCGGGTCGCCGAGGTCATCGGCGAGCGGCAGAAGCATCTGATCAAGGGCTCCATCGCCAGAGCCCAGGCCGCGCCGGTCACCGAACTCTTGACCATGGTCGTGACGGCGGCGGTGTTCGCCTATGCCGGCTGGCGCGCCGCCAACGGCCAGATGAATGTCGGCGACTTCACCGCCTTCATGGGCGCCCTGGCCATGGCCGGCCAGTCGCTGCGCCAGCTGGCCAACCTGCAGACGGTGTTCACCGAGGGCGGCACGGCGGCGCGCCGGCTGTTCGCGGCCCTGGACGTCGAGCCGGAGGTGGCCGACCGCGAGGGCGCGATCGAACTGCCGGTGAGCGAGGGCCATATCCGCTTCGAGGATGTCACCTTCGGCTATGGCGAGGGCGGCCCGGCGCTGGAAGGCGTCACCCTGGAGGCCCGGCGCGGCGAGACCATTGCCCTGGTCGGGCCCTCCGGCGGCGGCAAGAGCACCATCCTGTCGCTGATCCCCCGTTTCTATGACGCCACGTCCGGCCGGGTCAGTATCGACGGGACCGATGTGCGCGAGGTGACCCTGGCCTCGCTGCGCCACAAGATCGGCCTGGTGACGCAGGAGCCCTTCCTGTTCGACGACAGCATCAAGGCCAACATCGCCTACGCCAAGCCCGACGCCAGTCAGGCCGAGATCGAGACGGCGGCGAAACTGGCGGCGGCGCACGACTTCATCCTGGAGCAACCCAACGGCTACGACACCGTGGTCGGCGAGTCGGCGGCGCGGCTGTCGGGGGGGCAGCGGCAGCGGATCGCCATCGCCCGGGCCTTCCTCAAGGACGCCCCCATCCTGCTGCTCGACGAGGCCACCAGCGCCCTGGACACCGAGAGCGAGGCCCAGGTGCAGCAGGCGCTGGAGCGGCTGATGCACGGCCGCACCACCATCGTCATCGCCCACCGCCTGTCGACGGTGAAGGACGCCGACCGCATCTATGTCATCGAGCGCGGCGCGGTGGTCGAGCAGGGAACCCACGCCTCGCTGGTCCGCCGGAAGGGCCTCTACGCGCGGCTGGCCCGGGCCCAGGACCTGGACACCCTGCCCGAACCGGCGGCGGAGTAGGGATGAAAAGGCCCTCCCCTTCATTCCGTCATGGCCGGGCTTGTCCCGGCCATCCATACGCGCCTGAGTATCAAGCCTCGCGCCGTAGCCTGGACCGGTCCTTCCTGTGTTCATGGATGGCCGGGACAAGCCCGGCCATGACGGGTTTAGGGTTTGTTGGGCGACGCAGTTCAGGCATGGCCGCGTCATGCTGAAACAAATCTATCGCTCGCGCGGCTTCCAGCGTTTCCTGGCCACGCTGTTCTCCACCTGGCTGAAGTTCTGCTACGCCACCATGACCTGGACCCGCGAGGGGCAGGAAAAGCCCGAGAGTGTCTGGAAGGCCGGCGGCGGGGCCATCCTCTGCTTCTGGCACGCCCGCATCCCCCTGAGCCCGATGTCCTGGCCCCAGAGCCCCGAACGCCAGGAGATGCGGGCCCTGATCTCGCTGTCGGCCGACGGGGAGTTCATCGCCCAGACGGTCGATCGCATCGGCTTTCCGGCCATTCGCGGCAGCTCCCAGAAGAAGACCGACCTCTCCAAGAACAAGCAGGGCGAGGTGGCCTTCCGCGAGATGATCAAATGGGTGCGCGGCGGCGGCGCCGTGGCCATCACCCCCGACGGCCCGCGCGGCCCGGCCGAGAACATGGAGCCCGGCACCCCCTCGCTGGCCCGGATGACCGGGGCGCCGGTGATGCTGGTCGGCATGGCCTGCAAGCCCTGTATCCGCATCGGCAGCTGGGACCGCACGGTCATCCCCCTGCCCTTCACCCGGGGCGCCATCGCCTGGGACGGGCCGCTGACCGCCACCCGCGACGATGACCTGGAGGCGCTTTCCAAGGCGTGGGCCGCGCGGCTGAGCGCTGTGACCCGGCGGGCCGAGGCCATGCTGGACGGCGCCGGCGCCGAGTGAGAGTCTAGGGGCCCATGGCGCACGACCATCACGATCATCACCACCACGATCATGGACATGGCCATGGCGGCCACAGCCACGCGCCCAAGGATTTCGGCCGCGCCTTCGCCATCGGGGCCGGGCTAAACATCGCCTTCGTGGCCGCCGAGGTCGCCGCCGGCCTCTTCACCCACTCCCTGGCCCTGCTGGCCGACGCCGGCCACAATCTGTCGGACGTGCTGGGGCTGCTGCTGGCCTGGGGCGCGGCGAGCCTGGCCAGGCGGGCGCCGGGCGGGCGGCGGACCTACGGCCTGCGCAAGGGCACCATCCTGGCCTCGCTGGCCAATGCCGGCTTCCTGTTGTTCGCCGTGGGCGGCATCGTGCTGGAGGCGGTCCACCGCTTCGTCAATCCCGAGGCCATCCAGCCGGGCCCGGTCATGCTGGTGGCCGCCGCCGGGGTGGTCATCAACACCGCCACCGCCCTGATGTTCATGCGCGGCCACGAGGACCTCAACGTCAAGGGCGCCTTCCTGCACATGGCCGCCGATGCGGCGGTGTCGGCCGGGGTGGTCGTGGCGGCGCTGATCGTCTGGCGGACCGGCTGGCAGTGGATCGACCCGGCCGTCGGCCTGGTCATCGCCGGCGTCATCGTCGCCGGAACCTGGGGCCTGCTGCGCGACAGCCTGGACCTGGCCCTCGACGCGGTGCCGCGCGGCATCGATCCCAAGGCGGTGCAGGCCTGGCTGGCCGAGCGGCCGGGGGTGACCGAGGTTCACGACCTGCATATCTGGGCGATGAGCACCACCGAGACCGCCCTGACCGCCCATGTCATCCGGCCCGACAACGCCGGCGGCGACGGCTTCCTGCACGAGGCCTGCGCAGGGCTCTCCGAGCGGTTCGGCATCCACCACGCCACCCTGCAGGTCGAGACCGTCGGCGGCGAGCATGCCTGCCGCCTGGCGCCGGCGAACGTGGTTTGAACCCCATCCTCTATCGGCTGGCCACCGGGGCCATCGCGCCCTTCATTCCGGCGCTGCTGGCCAGCCGCGCCCGCAAGGGCAAGGAAGACCCCGCGCGGCTGGGCGAACGGCTGGGCCGGGCCTCCGTCGCCCGTCCGGACGGGACGCTGATCTGGCTGCACGGGGCCAGCGTCGGCGAGACCCTCTCCATGCTGCCCCTGGCCCGCCGGCTCAAAGCCGAGCGGCCGGAGGCAACCCTGCTGGTGACCTCGGGCACCGCCACCTCGGCCGCCCTGCTGGCCGAGCGCCTGCCCAAGGGCGCCATCCACCAGTATCTGCCGGTCGACACCCCCGGGGCGGCCGGCCGCTTCCTGGACCACTGGCGGCCGGACCTGGTGGTGTTCGTCGAGAGCGAGCTTTGGCCCAACCTGCTGCTGGGGGCCAAGGCGCGGGGCGCGAGACTCGCCCTGGTCTCGGCCCGGATCACCGAGCACAGCGCCCGGGGCTGGAAGCGGTTCGGGGGCCTGGCCCGCCGGCTGCTGGGCGCCTTCGACCTGATCCTGCCGCAGGACAGCCTGTCGGCCGGGCGGCTGAAGGCCATCGGCGGCCGGGTCGACGGCTACGCCAACCTCAAGCTGACCGGCGCGGCCCTGGCCTATGACGAGGCCGAACTGGCGGCGCTCAAGGCGGCGGCGGGAGACCGCAAGGTGGTGCTGGCCGCCAGCACCCATCCGCATGAGGAGCTGCTGATCAATTCCGCGGTGGAGGTCGGCGGGCGCGAGCCGCTGCTGGTCATCGTGCCCCGCCATCCGGTGCGCGGCCCGGCCCTGGCCGAGACCCTGCGGGCGAGCGGGCGGCGGCTGGCGCAGCGCTCGGCGGGCGAGCCCCTGACCCCGGAAACCGAGATCTATCTGGCCGACACCCTGGGCGAGCTGGGCCTGTTCTTCGCCCTCGCCGACCTGGTGGTGATGGGCGGCGGGTTCTATCCCGATATCGGCGGCCACAACCCGCTGGAGCCGGCCCGGCAAGGCCGGCCGGTGATCTATGGCGACTACGTCTTCAACTGGACCGATGTCTACATGACCCTGGGCGCCGGCGGGGTGCGCTGCGAGACCGAGGAGGACCTGATCGCCGCCATCGACCGCCTGCTCGACAATGACGAGGCGCGCCTGCTGATGGGCCGCTGCGCCCTGGCGGCGGCGCAGGTCGAGGACGGCGTGCTGGACCGCGTCTGGGCCCAACTGGAACCGTTGCTCCCATGAAGCTGGCGACGCCGCGCTGGTGGTATGTGCGGGACCGCGCGCCGGGCGGCGTGGCGCGGTTCGTATTGACGCCCATCTCCTGGATCTGGGCGGCGGTGACCGCGGGCCGCATCGCCCGGACCACACCGGAAGACCCCGGCGTCCCGGTCATCTGCGTGGGCAACCTGACGGTGGGCGGAACCGGCAAGACGCCGGTAGTCCGCGAACTGCTGAAACGCCTACCAGGCGCGCACGGCCTTTCGCGCGGTTACGGCGGCAGCGAGCCCGGGCCGCTCCGGGTCGATCCCGCCGTCCACACCACCGCCCAGGTCGGCGACGAGCCCTTGATGCTGGCCGGCGAGGCGACCTTCTGGATCTCCCGCGACCGGCCGGACGGGGCGAGGGCGGCGGCGCGGGCCGGCGCCAGGATCGTGGTCATGGATGACGGCCACCAGAACCCCTCGCTGAAGAAGGCCCTCTCCCTGGTCGTGGTCGACGGCGAGACGCGCAACAACGAGTGGCCGTTCGGCGATGGCGCGGTGTTCCCGGCCGGGCCGATGCGCGAGCCGCTGAAGGTCGGATTGGCCCGCGCCGATGCGGTCGTCTTGCTGCTGCCGGCCGACCTGGAGGGGCCGGACCCCGAACTGCTCGCCCTGTTTGGATCGACCCCGGTGCTGATCGCCCGCCTGGAACCCGCCGCGCCGCCGCCGGCCGGCCGCCAGCTGGGCTTCGCCGGGGTCGGCAAGCCCTGGAAGGTCGAGCGGGCCCTGAGGGCGGCCGGCTGCGACCTGGCCGACTTCGTCAGCTTCCCCGACCACGACGAATACGACGAGGCGACCCTGCAGGCCCTGGTCGCCCAGGCCGAGGCGCTGGGCGCGGGCCTGGTCACTACCGAAAAGGACTGGGTGCGGCTGCCTGCCGACTGGCGCGGCCGCATCGTCGCCTGGCCGGTGCGGGCCCGGTTCGAGGACGAGGACGCGTTGCAACAACTCCTCTCCACTGTGTGGAGAGGTCGACTCTGAGCGCGTGAGCGCGAAGAGCGGGTGAGGCGGCCAGAGCGCGGCTTATCCGTTGCGTTCGCGCGGGCGGAACTGCCGCAAGGCTCCTCCTCCGTCAGGCGCCGCGCCTTCGGCGCGTGCCTGTCGCTCCTCCTCGCAAGCGAGGAGGAGAGTTGCCTGATCTATTTGTAGACGACCCCGCCCTTCATCACGAAGCTGACCTTGCGCAGCTCGCTGATGTCGCTGAGCGGATCGCCTTTCACCGCGATCAGATCCGCCGCCTTGCCCGGGGCCAGCGAACCCACCACCCCCGAGAGCCGCAGATGCTCGGCCGCCCAGGTCGTGGCCATGCGGATGGCGTCGATCGTGGAGAAGCCCGCCTTGACCAGCAGCACGAACTCATAGGCGTTGTCGCCGTGGGGCGAGACGCCGCTGTCGGTGCCGAAGGCCATCTTGACGCCGGCGGCGTGGGCTCTACGGCCCATGTCCAGCATGTTGGGGCCCACCGACAGGGCCTTGGCCTTGATCGCGGGGCTCATCCAGGTGTCGGGCTTGGCCGCTTCCTTGGCGACGAAATCGCCGGCCATCAGGGTCGGGACCAGCCAGGCGCCCTTGGCCTTGAACAGCTTGATCGACTCGTCGTCGAGATAGGTGCCGTGCTCGATGGAATCGACGCCGGCCTTCAGGGCGGCGTTGATGCCGATGGTCCCGTGGGCGTGGGCCTTGACCATCCGGCCCATGGAGTGGGCGGTCTGGACGATGGCGGCCATTTCCTCGTCGGTGAACTGCTGGTCGACGCCGGTGGCGCTGTCGTCCAGCACCCCGCCGGTGGCGACGATCTTGATCAGGTCGGCGCCGGCCTGGATCTGCCGGCGGACCACCCGGCGGCAGGTATCGGCGCCCGAGCAGGCGGTGGGGCTTTCCAGGATGGCCATGACGTCGGGCCGGTAGCCGTGGACATCGCCATGGCCGCCCTCGGGGGTGACGATGGAGCCGGAGGCCAGGATGCGCGGTCCGGCGATCTTGCCCGCCGCGACGCCGTTGCGCAGCGCGAAGATGGCCTCGTTGTCGTCGCCGACGTCGGCCACGGTGGTGAAGCCGGCCTTGAGGGTGCGCATCGCATAGACCGAGCCGTCGACGACCAGGTCGGCGGAGGTCTTGGTGACATCGTCCAGCTTGCCGGTCGGCCCCGACTGGCTGAGCAGGTGGACATGGCAGTCGATCAGGCCCGGCAGTACGAAGCTGTCCTTCAGGTCGACGATGTTGGCGGCGCCTTCGGGCGCGACATAGCCGTCGGCGATCTTCTCGATCTTGCCGTCGCGGACCGTGACGGTCTGCTGAGTGGTCACCTTGCCGGTCGCCGGATCGGCCAGCAGCTTGCCGGCATAGATGACGGTCGGCAGGCCCGACGCGGCCTGGTCGTTGGGGCCGAGGCCCGCGGCGAAAACCAGCGCGGCGGCGGCGAGGAAGAGACGGCGGATCATTTCGCGCCTGCTTTCTGGGCGAAGGCCCAGGCGGCCTTGCCGAGCAGGGGCACGCGGGCCTCCATGGCCGAGGCATGGCTGGAGGCGGCGGTGCCGTCCCGCACCCGGCCGACGATGCCCTGGCAGATGCCGGCCAGGCGGAAGAGGTTGTAGCTGAGATACCAGTCGAGGTGCGGGATGCCGTCCCGCCCGGTCAGCCGGCAGTATTCGGCGACATATTCCTCCATGGTCGGGATGCCGTAGGCGTGGAGGTCTTCAATAGCCGAGAGACCCCCGCGCTGCTCGCCGGCCGGCATGACCCACTGGATCAGCATGTAGGTGAAGTCGGCGAGCGGATTGCCCAGCGTGCCCAGCTCCCAGTCCAGCACCGCCACGACCCGGTCCTCGGTCGGATGCAGGATCATGTTGTCGAGGCGATAGTCGCCATGGACGATCGAGGTCTGGTCGTCGCTGGGGGTGGTGGCCGGCAGATATTCCATCAGCTTGTCGACCTCCTCGATCTTGGCGGTCTCGGAGGCGCGGTACTGCTTGGACCAGCGGTCGATCTGGCGGGCGAAATAATTGCCCGGCCGGCCGTAGTCGGACAGCCCGATGGCGGCGTAGTCGGTGTTGTGCAGGGCGGCCAGGGTCTCGACCTGGGCCTGGTAGATGGCCCGGCGGCGGGCCGGCTCATAGTCCGGCAGGGTCCCGTCCCAGAGGATGCGGCCCTCGACCATGTCCATGACGTAGAACATCGTGCCGATGACGCTCTCGTCCTCGCAGAGCGCATAGGCCTTGGCGACCGGAAAGCCGGTCGTGCCCAGGGCCGAGATCACCTTGAACTCACGGTCCACCGCATGGGCCGAGGGCAGCAGCTTGCCGGGCGGCTTGCGGCGCAGGACGTATTTCTTGGTCGGGGTGATCAGCTGGTAGGTCGGGTTCGACTGCCCGCCCTTGAACTGCTGGACGGTCAGCGGCCCCCGGTAGCCCTCGACATTGGCCTCCAGCCATCTGGCCAGGGCGACCTCGTCGATACGATGACGCTCATCGACCTCCTTGACGCCGGAGTTCAGTTCCTGCGCGGTCGGCTGGGCGGCTTCGGCCATGGGGCGTTTCCCTCTTACGCTTGTTTGAATCGACTGTAGCGGGGTGGTGAACAGCCGGAAAGCGCCGGTCAGCGGAGAGGCTGTAAGATTTCACCACGAACAACACGAACAACACGAACGCGACGACGTCAGCCCAGCCCTGACCCGAAGGGTCGTTGAAAAGACGGGCCTCCGGCCATGATCCGCTCTCAGCGCAGGCCCGTTCGTGTTGTTCGTGTTGTTCGTGGTGAAGCCTTCTTCTTCCTACAGCGCCCGCCAGCCGATGTCGGACCGATAGAACCCGCCCGGCAAATCGATCGTCCCGACCGCCGCATAGGCGATGTCGCGGGCTTCGTGGAGGGTGGCGCCCAGGGCGCAAACGTTGAGGACGCGGCCGCCGGAAGCGCGCAGCACGCCGGCCTCGTCGCGGATCGTGCCGGCGTGGAAGACCACGGCCTCGCCGCCGAAATCGGCGTCGGCGCCGGTGATGGCCGCGCCGGACTTCGGGGCGTCGGGGTAGCCCTCGGCGGCCATGACCACGCAGATGGCGGCCTCGTCGCGCCAGACCGGTTCGGGCAGGTCGGCCAGCCTGCCGGTGGCGGCGGCGAGGAGGTAGGGGACCAGGTCGCTCTGAAGCCGCAGCATCAGCACCTGGGTTTCCGGGTCGCCGAAGCGGGCGTTGTACTCGACCAGCTTGGGGCCCTCGGCGGTCAGCATCAGGCCGGCATAGAAGACGCCCCGAAAGGGCCGGCCCTCGGCGGCCAGGCCCCGGGCGGTCGGGACGATCAGGTCCTCGAACGCCCGCCGGATCAAGGCGTCGGTCAGCACGGGGGCGGGGCTGTAGCTGCCCATGCCGCCGGTGTTGGGGCCCTGGTCGCCGTCGTAGGCGCGCTTATGGTCCTGGCCCGAGCCGATCAGCACGGCGGTCTCGCCGTCGCAGAGAGCGAAGAGCGAGGCCTCCTCGCCGACCATGAACTCCTCGATGACCACCCGCGCGCCAGCCGTCCCGAACCGGCCGCCCAGCATGTCGGCGACGGCGGCGTCGGCCTCGGCGCGGCTCTGGGCGATCACCACGCCCTTGCCGGCGGCCAGGCCATCGGCCTTGATCACGTAGGGCGGCTGCATGGCGTCGAGGAAGACGCCGGCGGCGGCCGTGTCCTCGAACACCCCATAGGCGGCGGTCGCCAGGCCGTGGCGGGCGAAGAAGCCCTTGGAAAAGGCCTTGGAGGTTTCCAGTTCGGCGGCGGCCTTGGTCGGGCCGAAACAAGGGATGCTCACATCGGCCAGGGCGTCGGCCAGCCCGACCTCCAGCGCCGATTCCGGCCCGACCACCACCAGGTCGGCGGCGATCTCGACGGCCAGCTTCACCAGTCCCTCGACATCGGTGGCCTTGACCGGCCGCACCTCGCAAAGGGCCGCGATCCCGGGGTTGCCGGGCGCGGCCACAAGCCGGGTCGCCAGTGGCGACTGGGCGATCTTCCAGGCCAGGGCGTGCTCACGGCCGCCCGAACCCACCAGCAGGATGTTCATGAGCCCCGCCTGTGGCGCGAGGCGGCGCAAGGGTCAAGCCTTTGAGAACCCCTCCTCCTCGATGTGTTCAGACCGGGGAGATGGGTGACAGACGTTCGGGGACATCCGTTACAGGTTGAGTTTGATCCATAGACCTTCGCAGGTCGATGGAGGCGATGT
>NZ_JAUSVS010000016.1 GCF_030814835.1 Caulobacter ginsengisoli | reverse complement strand
TCGCAAGCCATCAGGTCGCAACCATCGACTTGACCCAATCGAAAAGTGTCAGCCATGTCTCCGAACAGGTGTCCGCTATGTCCCCGGGCTGAACACTTGTGCCTAGGATCCCGCGTTCCGTTCGCTGCAAATTCAAAGGGTTAGGATGAGGCGGCGCGACTCCACGGCCTTTCCGCACGTGCGGCGGCCGGCGGGATCCTAGGCACAAGGCCTAGGATGACGAGGTTTGATGGGGCGAGGCTTGCGCCAAGACAAGACTCTGCGGATTTGGCCCCAAATCGGTGAATGTCGATTGGCCCCATGTCAGGTCGATCATGTCAGGCCTCTCATACCGGCGTCCGACGTCACGGGTTTGCAAGCGCAGCCTGACCCAGGGTTCGTCAACGTGCGCCTCGACCCGAGGCCTTCTTCGCGCGGGGTCGCAGACTGGCCAGGGTCTCCTCGACCACCCGGCGCTGGGCGTCCAGCTGGGCCAGCTGATGGGCGCAGGCGTCGGTGAGGCCGTCGATCCGCGCCGCGTGGCCGGCCGCATCGCCGGTTTCGAGCAGGTTGCAGACCTGGGGGATGGACAACCCCACCCGGCGGGCCGTGGCGATGAAGGCCAGCCGCTCCAGCGTGGCGTCGTTGTAGAGGCGCTGGCCGGCCTCGCCGCGCCGGCTGCGGATCATCCCCTGTTCCTCATAGAAGCGGATGGCCCGCAGGGTGAGGCCGCAGCGGGTCGCCACCTCGCCGATCGTGACGGTGCGCTCCGGCGCGCGCAGGGGGTAGAGCATCAATCCATCTCCTTGTTGGACAGGCGCGGGCCGCCGGCGGAATAGTCCCGCTCCGAGCCGTGGCGCCGAAGGCCTTTGCCGGCGATCTCCGGCTGGTAGCTGAAGCAGGCGCCGGGCAGGTTGAGATCGGCGGCCGTGGCGGTCTGGTCGATGTCGATCCAGCGGCCGCGCGCCAGCCAGATCGCCCGCCGCAGCACCAGCCGCGCCTCGGCCTCTTCGGGCGGCAGGGCGGCCAGGGTCCGGCTGTCCAGGCTGGCCATCGGGGTTCCGGCCAGGGCCGGCGGGGCGACCAGGAAGCCGTTGTTGAAGCGCCAGTCGAGAACCCGGACCCCGTCGCGGGACAGGGTGGCGCGCCGGCCCTCGGCGGCGAAGTCCTCAACCTGGGCCTCATAGAGCCGCCGGCCGGGCCGGGCGGCCTGGCCCAGCGCCAGGCCCGCCAGCTCGAACTGGTGGGTGCATTGCCGCCGCGCGTCGGTGTGGCGGTAGAGGTCGGTGGGGTGGGAGCCGACGGCCAGGCCCTTCAAGGCCGTCAGCGCGCCCGAGGCCAGCGGGCAACTGGTCCAGGGATAGCGGCTCGATCGGCCCTCCACCGCCAGGACCTGGCGGCCGTCATGATGCAGGGTGACGCCGAAGCGATGGAAGTCGTCGTCCAGCTCGGCCTCGACCGTCGTGGCGTCCAG
This sequence comes from Caulobacter ginsengisoli, assembly GCF_030814835.1. Classification (GTDB taxonomy): domain Bacteria; phylum Pseudomonadota; class Alphaproteobacteria; order Caulobacterales; family Caulobacteraceae; genus Caulobacter; species Caulobacter ginsengisoli. The sequence goes on along the minus strand of NZ_JAUSVS010000016.1, from coordinate 60,865 downwards.
CGTCCGCAGCAGGATGGCGCGGTTGAAGGAACCGCCGGGTCGGGCCAGCAGCACCATGTCAGACCGCTTGCAGCAGGCGGCCCGGCGCGCCGTAGAGGGTGGTGCGCCGCCGGGGCTGGCGTCCGGTGGCGAGCACGGCGGCCTCCAGGGTTGCGGCCTGCAGTTCCTGACCGTGGGCCGAGCCGGCCGCCCGGCTGATCGACTCGTTCATCAGCACCCCGCCCAGGTCGTTGACCCCGGCCCCCAGCAGAGCGGTCGCGCCGTCCAGGCCCAGCTTGACCCAGGAGGCCTGGATGTTGTCGATCTGGCCGTGCAGGGCGATGCGGGCGATGGCGTGCATCAGCACCGTCTCGCGCCAGGTCGGACCCCGCCGCGCCCCACCCCGCACATAGATGGGCGACTGCATATGGACGAAGGGCAGGGGCACGAACTCGGTGAAGCCGCCGGTCCTGGCCTGCAGCCGGCGGATGGCCAGCAGGTGGGTCGCCCAGTGCCGGGGGGCGTCCATATGGCCGAACATGATGGTGGCCGTGGTGCGCAGCCCCAGCCGGTGGGCCGCCTCGATCACCCCCAGCCAGTCGGCGGTGTTCAGCTTGTCCGGGCAGATCACCGAGCGGACCTCGTCGTCGAGAATCTCGGCGGCGGTGCCGGGAAGGGAGCCCAGGCCCTCGTCCTGCAGCATTTCCAGGAGCTCGGACCAGGTGAGGTCCAGGGTCCTGGCCCCGTGGGCGATCTCCAGCGGCGAGAAGGCGTGGACATGCATGCCGGGGACCGCCCGCTTCACCGCCCGGCAGATGTCGAGATAGGTGCGGCCCGTATAGCTGGGATGGATGCCGCCCTGCAGGCAGACCTCGGTGGCGCCCCGGTCCCAGGCCTCGCGCACCCGGCCGGCGATCTCCTCCAGCGGCAGGTTGTAGGGCCGGTCGCGGTGGCCGCCCTTGCTGGAGGTCTTGGAGAAGGCGCAGAAGCTGCAGCTGAAGCTGCAGATGTTGGTGTAGTTGATGTTGCGGTTGACCACGTAGGTCACCGTCTCGCCCTTGACCGACCGGCGCAGGTCGTCGGCGGCGGCGACCACCTCGCGGGCGGCCTCGCCCCGGGCGGCGAACAGGGCGGTGAGGTCGGCCGGATCGGGCTCGGCGCCGGCCAGCACCCTGGCCAAACAGCGATCCAGGGCCGGCGAGGACCGGCGCGGCGACAGCGGCTGCGGGCCCAATGGCTGGGCAATCAAACCGGGCGCCGCCAGGGGCAGGCCGGGCGACCAGGCCTCGTCGCGCGCCAGGCTCAGCGAGTCCGACAGGGCCATGGCCGGGCCGCGAACGGCGCGGTCGAGCCAGCGGTCGGGCTGCGACAGCTGCAGGGGCCAGATGGCCAGCCGCTCGGCCAGGTCATGGCCCTCGGCGACGCATTCGGCGCGCAGGGTCTCGATTTCGGGCCAGGGGGCTTCGGGGTTCACGTGGTCGAGGGTGACCGGCGAGATGCCGCCCCAGTCGTTGAGGCCGGCCTCGATCAGGGCGGCCGTGCGGCCAGGGTTGAGGTTGGGCGGCGCCTGGACCCCGACGCTGGGGTCGAGGATCAGCCGGGCCGCGGCGATGGTCCAGACCAGCTCCTCTTCGCCCGGCTCCGGCGCATCGGCCATGCGGGTGCCGGGCTTGGCGCGGAAGTTCTGGATGATGACTTCCTGCAGGTGGCCGTGCCGCGCGTGCAGGGCCTGCAGGGCGAAGAGGCCGTCCAGCCGTTCAGTGCGGGTCTCGCCGATGCCGATCAACAGGCCGCTGGTGAAGGGGACGCCCGCCTCGCCGGCCGCGGCGATGGAGGTCAGCCGCACGGCGGGGACCTTGTCGGGCGAGCCGTGGTGCGGACCGCCCCTGGCGCAGAGCCGCTCCGAGGCGCTTTCCAGCATCAGGCCCATGGAGGCGGAGACCGGGCGCAGCCGCCGATAGTCCTCGGCCGTGAGAATGCCGGCGTTGATGTGGGGCAAGAGGCCCGTCTCGCGCAGCACCCGTCCGGCGACATGCTCCAGATAGGCCAGGGTGGTGTCGAACCCCAGGTCCGCCAGGGCGGCGCGGGCGGCGGGGTAGCGCAGCTCGGGCTTGTCGCCGAGGGTAAACAGCGCCTCCTTGCAGCCGGCCGCCGCGCCGCGCCGGGCGATGCCCAGCACCTCGTCGGGGGTCAGGTAGGGTTTGGCCACGCCGCGCGGGGCCTTGGCGAAGGTGCAGTAGTGGCAGACATCGCGGCAGAGCTGGGTGAGCGGGATGAACACCTTGCGCGAATAGGTCGTGAGGCCGCCGAACGCTTCGTCGCGCACGGCGCGGGCCCGGGCGGTGAGCTGGTCCAGCGGGGCGTCCAGCAGGTACTGCCGCAAGTGGGCTTGGGCCGGCGTCAGGGTGGGGATCATGCGGTGGCCTCCAGCGGAACGAGGGCCCGGCGCAGGACGGCGGCGCTGCGGGTGGCGCCCGCCTGGAGCAGGCGCTCCAGGTCCTCGGGGCGGTCGATGTCCAGGCCCAGCGGTCCGGACTCGATGATGTGCAGGGGGCGATCGGCAGCCCGCGCCGCCGCCAGGTGCCGCCGGAAGCTGTCGGGTCCGAACATCAGCGGCAGCTCGACGCCGGCGGGCAGACCGATGGCGCCGGTGCCGTCGTCGGCGCGCGAGGGGGCCAGAACCACCGCGCCGCCATGGATGGCCTGGACGGCTTGCTCCAGGTCTTCGGAACCGATCAGCGGCAGGTCGCCCGGCAGCAGCAGCACCGGCGTGTCGGATGCCTGCGCCCGCCGGCCGGCGGCGAAGGCGGCGTTCAGGCCGAAGGGCTGATGCTCGAGCAGGGTCCGCGCGCCGTGATGGGCGGCCAGGTCGGCCAGCTCCAGGGTCGGGGTGATGACGGTGACCGCCCCGACGGCCGTGGCGGCCTCGAGCATGTCCTCCAGCATGGCCGCCACCAGGGCCTGGCGGTCGCGGCGGCTCAGCACCCCGGCGCAGCGCGACTTGGCCAGCGGGCCGCCCCGGACGGCGATGACCAGGGCGACGCTCATCCCGCCCTCGCCCGCGATTGGCTCAGGGTGGCCGCGAAGGCCAGGGCGTCGCGGGCCAGGCGGCGGCGGTCGTCGTCGCTCCGCATGACCGAGGGGACGGCCAGGGCCCGCACGCCCAGGGCCTCGATCGTCGGGACGGCGCCGGCGTCAGCCGTGTCGACGACCAGGCCATCGATCAGCCCGGCATAGTGGCGGGCCACGGCTTCGACGCCGGGTTCGACGCCCAGCTCGGCCATCAGCTTGGCGGCCGGGCCTTTCAGCGCCTGGCCGGCGACGATGGGCGAGACCGCGACGATGGGGGCGGCGGCGTGTTGCAGGGCCTCGCGGACCCCGGGGACGGCCAGGATCGGATCGATGCTGAGATAGGGGTTGGACGGGCAGATCACGATGGCCGTCAGGTCCGGCCGGGCCAGGGCGGCGGCGAAGCCGGGGGAGGGGGCGGCCGTGGCGGCGCCCTGGTAGCGGACCCGGCGCACCACCGGGGCGCAGCGCTCGCGGACGAAATAGGGCTGGAAGGCCAGCTCGCCCGTGTCGGTGAGGAGGTGGGTGCGCACCGGCTGGTCGCTCATCGGCACGATGCCGGGCTTCAGGCCCAGGGCCCGGGCCAGATGCGCCGTCACCGCCGACAGGCTGTCGCCGGCCGCCAGGCGCCGGGTGCGCTCGACATGGGTGGCCAGGTCGTGGTCGCCCAGCTGGAACCAGGTCTCGCCGCCCAGCCGCGCCAGGGCCGCCATGAAGCCCCAGGTCTCGCCGGCCAGGCCCCAGCCGCGCTCGCGGTCGGCCAGGTCCGACAGGGTGTAGAGGACGGTGTCGATGTCCGGGCAGACGGTCAGGCCCAGATGCTCGAAGTCATCGCCGGTATTGACCGCGATGGTCAGGTCGGCCGCCTCGGCCGCCAGCCCGAAGGCCAGCTTGGCGCCGCCGACGCCGCCGCAGAGGGCCAAAACGCTCATCGGAGGACGCTCATCGGAACAGGTCCTGGTCGAGGGGGCGCAGGATCTCGCCGATCCCCTGGTTTTCCGCCGGCTCATAGGTCGCGCCGCTGACGACGGCGACGGGCACGCCCTCGGCGGCCTCGCCGATCACCAGCGAGGCGGCGGCGGCGATCTCGTCGGCGACGCCGGTGACGGTAGCCTGCAGCACCCGGCCGAACAGGTCGCTCTCGCCGCGCCGGTCGCGCAGGGGTTTGAGGCCCGAGACGCCGATGGCGGTTCCCGTCGTGCCCATCCGCCAGGCCCGGCCCAGGCTGTCGCTGATGACCACCGCCAGTCGAACGCCAAAACGCCGCTGCAGCGCCTCGCGCAGGACGGCGGCGCTGTGGTCGGGATCGACGGGCCAGAGCAGGGCGGTCTCGCCCTCGTCATGGGCGACATTGGACTGGTCGATGCCGGCGTTGGCGGCCACGTGGCCGAGGCGATGGCGGGCGATGACCACGCCAGGCGTCACCCGCATGACCTCGCTGGATTCGGCCCGGATCAGTTCGACCATCGCCGCATCCCGGCCGGTTCGCTCGGCGTCGGCGATGGCTTCGGCGCCGGGCGTCACGGCGGCCAGGCGGACGGTCCGACCCTCGGCCTTGGAGACGATCTTCTGGGCGACCACGACGACATCGCCCTCGGCCAGTTCGACGCCGCCGGCGATGATGGCCTCGCCGATCAGGACGGCCAGATCGTCTCCGGGGGCGATGTGGGGCAGGCCCGGCACCGGCCGCACGCTCAGGCCCATCGCCGTGACGGGGGCGTCCTTGGGCTTGCCGGTGATGCGGATGCCGGCCTGGTTGATTTTGTAGCGGCGGTTGATCTGGATGATCAGCGAGGTCATCGCCTCGGCGGCGGCGGAATTGGCCAGGGGCCCGACATGCCAACTGCGCAGGCCGATGTCGGCCAGCAGGGCCCGCACTGTCTCGGCCGCCTCGGCGTCGTCGGCGGCGACCAGCACATCGGCGTCGATCGCCCCGCCCGCGGCCAGCTTCTCGGCCCCGATGGTCTGCAGGGCCGAGACCACCCGCACCGTCTCGCCCAGGGCCTGGGCCGCCTCGACCGCGGCGGCGCCGGCGGCGGGCAGCTGGACCGTGCCGACCTTGGGCGGGCGCAGGGGGACGGTGGTGTCGACGAATATCTTGCCGGCCACGGCCTCGCGGACCTGGGCCAGAGTCTCGGCATGGGCGGCGTAGGGCACGGCCAGCACGCAGATCTCGGCGCGCGCGGCGGCTTCAGCGAGGCCGGCGCCGCTGATGGCGATGTCCGGATAGAGGGCGGCGAGGCCGGCGGCGGCGTCCCGGGCCTTGGCGGCGTCACGCGAGCCGACCACCACGGTCCAGCCCGCCCGGGCCAGACGCATGGCCAGGGCCGAACCCAGGGCCCCCGTGCCGCCAAGAATTGCGATACTCGCCACGCTCTCCCCTTGTCCCAGACCCGCCAAAAAGCGGTCGCGCGGGTTTCCTCCCGCCTTCTGTCGGATGACTATAGACTCTGATCATAATTATGATCAACTATGCAAAATGACATCGGCTCCGAAGCCGGGATTCGAGGAGGAGACCATGGGTGAGACCCCCATCGCCGAAGGCCTGTTCGAGGTCGTCGACGGCGCCCCGCGCCTGATCGGCGGGCGGCGCAAACGCGACGGAATCACCGTCTTCCCCATGCCCGCCGGTCCCGAGGGCCGGCTCTATGACCCCGTGCGCCTTTCCGCCGAGGGCACGCTCTGGTCGTTCACCGTGCAACGCTTCCGGCCCAAGTCGCCGCCCTATGCCGGGGCCGACGACGAGGCCAGCTTCCGGCCCTTCGCCATCGGCTATGTCGAGCTGCCCGGTGAGGTGATCGTCGAGTCCAGGCTCGAGGTCGACGACTTCGCCGCCCTGCGGGTGGGCCTGCCCATGCGCCTGGCCCTGGCCCCCTTCGCCCTGGCCGGGGGCGAGACCGTCACCAGCTACGTCTTCCGCCCCGCTGCCTGAGAGAAAGCCATGACTGACGTCCACATCATCGGGGCCGGCATCCACCCCTTCGGCCGCCATGACGAGATGAGCGGCCTGGACCAGGGCGTGTTCGCCGTCCGCCAGGCCCTGGCCGACGCCGGGCTGGCCTGGGAAGACATCCAGTTCGCCTTCGGAGGCTCGGCCGCGGCCGGCAATGCCGACGCGGCCCTGCCCCGGCTGGGCCTGACCGGGGTGCAGTTCATCAACATCGCCAACGGCTGCGCCACCGGCGGCTCGGCGCTGCTGTCGGGCTACTGGGCGGTGAAGTCCGGTGAGTTCGACATCGGGGTGGTGCTGGGCTTCGACAAGCATCCGCGCGGGGCGTTCAACGCCGACCCGGAGGCCTCGGGCCTGCCGCGCTGGTACGGCCAGGTCGGCATGATGCTGACCACCCAGTTCTTCGCCAACAAGATCACCCGCTACATGGACCTGCACGGCATCACCCCCCGCTCCCTGGGGCTGGTGGCCGAGAAGGCCTACCAGAACGGGGCCCTGGCCCCGCATGCCTGGCGCCGCACGCCGGTGGACTTCGAGACCATCATGAGCTCGCAGATGCTGTCCGACCCGCTGACCAAGTTCATGTTCTGCTCGCCGGCCGAGGGCGGGGCGGCGCTGATCCTGGCCTCGGACCGCAAGATGCGCGAGCTGGGCCTCAAGGGTCCCAAGATCCGAGGGGCGGCGGTGCGCACCCGCGGCGAAGGCTCCTTCGAGGTGTTCGCGCCGTCGCTGAACATCACCCGTGGCCCTTCGCCCACCCAGACCGCCTCCAAGGCGGCCTACGAGATGGCCCAACTGGAGCCCAAGGACGTCGATGTCGCCCAGTTGCAGGACACCGAGTCCGGGGCCGAGATCATGCACATGGCCGAGAACGGCTTCTGCGCCGACGGCGAGCAGGAGCAGTGGCTGGCCGAAGGCGCCACGAAGTTGGGCGGCCGGCTGCCGGTCAACACCGACGGCGGCTGCCTGGCCTGCGGCGAGCCGATCGGCGCCTCGGGCCTGCGCCAGGTCTACGAGAACGTCCAGCAGCTGCGCGGCCGGGCCGAGGACCGCCAGGTCGAGGCGGCTCGCATCGGCTACAGCCAAGTCTATGGCGCTCCGGGTCTGTCCGGCGTGGTGATCCTGGAGGCCTGACCCCCCACAGGTTTCGGCGGGCGCCCTCCCAATCGTTCCGTCGCGACTGCGCCGCCCGCGGCTGGCTCTTCCGAGAGGGCCGCGGGCGGCGCCCTTTCGCAAATCCGCTAGATTATGATGACAATCATGATAAATAAGACGACCAAGAACCGCCGCATGGGAAGCGGCGGCGGCCAGGTGGGAGCCCGGGATGTTTTTTGAGCACAGCGACGAGACCAAGCACTGGGTCGGCAAGGTCCAGCAGTTCCTGGACGATGAGATCTATCCCAACGACGCCCTCTATCACCGGCAGGAAGCCGAGGGCAGCCGCTGGAAGGCCGTGCCGATCGTCGATGAGCTGAAGGCCAAGGCCAGGGCGGCGGGCCTCTGGAACTTCTTCATGCCGCCGCACAGCGGCCAGACCCATGTCGACGACAGCTTTCAGTTCGAGGGGGTGCAGCTCAGCAACCTGACCTTCGCCGCCATCGCCGAGCAGCTGGGCAAGATCGGCTGGGCCAGCGAGGTGTTCAACTGCGCCGCGCCCGACACCGGCAATATGGAAGTGCTGATGCGCTACGGCACGCTGGCCCAGAAGGAGCGCTGGCTGCGCCCGCTGATGAACGGCGAGATCCGCTCGGCCTTCCTGATGACCGAGCCGGCCGTGGCCTCCTCGGACGCCTCCAACATCCAGACCAGCATCGTCCGCGACGGCGACGACTATGTGATCAACGGCCGCAAATGGTGGTCCTCGGGCGTCGGCCACCCACGCTGCGACGTCTATATCCTGATGGGCAAGACCGATCCGAGCGCCCGCACCTACGGCCAGCAGTCGATGCTGCTGGTGCCGGCCAACACCCCGGGCATCACCATCGAGCGCATGCTGCCGGTATTCGGCTACGACCATGCCAGCCATGGCGGCCACGGCCAGGTGCTGCTGGAAAATGTCCGGGTCCCCGTCCAGGACGCCCTGCTGCTGGGCGAGGGCCGAGGCTTCGAGATCGCCCAGGGCCGCCTCGGCCCCGGCCGCATCCACCACTGCATGCGCATCATCGGCTGCGCCGAGATGGCGCTGGAGAAGATGTGCAGGCGGCTGCTCAGCCGCCGGGCGTTCGGCAAGCAGCTCTCCGAGCATTCGATCTGGGAGCAGCGGATCGCCGAGGCCCGCATCGATATCGAGATGTGCCGGCTGCTCTGCCTGAAGGCCGCCTGGATGATGGACACGGCCGGCAACAAGTCGGCGCGCGGCGAGATCGCCATGATCAAGGTCGCCGCCCCGCGCATCGCCTGCAAGATCATCGACGACGCCATCCAGGCCCATGGCGGGGCCGGGGTGACCACCGATTTCGGCCTGGCCGAGCTCTACGCCAACAACCGCATCCACCGGCTGACCGACGGTCCGGACGAGGTGCATGCCCGCACCGTGGCGCGGATGGAGCTGGGCCGCTATCCGGCGCCGGCCTCGGCCTGAAGGAGGCTGGCATGGGCATGGAGACAGCCGCGGAACAGGCCTTCCGACAAGAGGTCAGGGCCTTCCTGGCCGAGAAGCTGACCCCCGAACTGGCCGCCGCCGCCGCCCGCCAGGCCGGGGTGTTCGCCGACGGCGAACTCAGCCGCCGCTGGCACCGCATCCTCTACGAACAGGGCTGGGTCGCCCCGGCCTGGCCGAAGGAGCACGGCGGGCCGGGCTGGACGCCGCTGCAGCGCTTCATCTTCGACGACGAATGCGCCCGGGCCGGCGCCCCGCAGATTCCGGTGATGGGCCTGCAGATGTGCGGTCCGGTGATCATGCGCTACGGCACGGCGCAGCAGCAGGCCTTCTTCCTGCCGCGCATGCTGTCGGGCGAGCACTACTGGTGCCAGGGCTACAGCGAGCCGCAGTCGGGCTCGGACCTGGCCTCGCTGCAGACCCGGGCCATCTGGGAGGGTGACGACTACGTGGTCAACGGGACCAAGATCTGGACCACCCACGCCCAGCACGCCAACTGGATGTTCCTGCTGGTCCGCACCTCGGTCGAGGGCAAGGCCCAGGGGGGCATCAGCTTCCTGCTCACCCCAATGGACGCCCCCGGGATCAGCGTGCGGCCGATCATCAGCATTTCCGGCGAGCACGAGGTCAACCAGGTCTTCTTCGACGACGTCCGCATCCCGGTCGCCAATCGGCTGGGCGAAGAAAACGCCGGCTGGACGGTGGCCAAGCATCTGCTGGAGTTCGAGCGCGGGGCGGGGGCTTCGGCCAGTCGCCTCAGCCGCATGCTGGACCAGGCCCGGATCATCGCCGGCCGCGAGCTGAGCGGCGAAGGCTCCAGCCTCTGGGAAGACGATTCCGACTTCCGCGCCCGCTTAAACGCCCTGCGTATCGAGGTGGCGGGCCTGGCCCATGCCGAGGCCCAGGCCGCCGCCCAGCTGTCGGCGGGCAAGGACATCGGTTCCACCGCCTCGCGGCTGAAGCTGCAGGTCTCGACCCTGCAGCAGCGGGCCACCGAGCTGACCCTCGAGGCGCTGGGCGCCTATGCCGCGCCCGACCAGCGGGGCGCCCTGGGCTATGGGGCCAATGGCGAGCCGATCGGTCCCGCCCACGCCGTCACCCCGACCGCCCGCTACCTCAACACCCGCGCCGCCACCATTTACGGCGGCTCCAGCGAGGTGCAGCGCAACATCCTGGCCCGGGCGCTCCTGGGGTCGTGAAAACGCCCTGCCGCCGCTTTTTCGATTGCAATCAATAATAATCATCATCATAAATAAACACGACACAAACAGCCCATCGGACGACACCTGTCTGTCGCCGCGTCGGGCTCAAAAAACAGCCCGCCCGCTCAGGGCCTGACGGAGGAAACCGACGTGAACGCGCTCGTCAAAGAGTTCAAGGTGATCGACACCGACACCCATGTCATCGAGCCCTATGACCTGTGGACCTCGCGGATTTCCACGAAGAAGTTCGGCGACAAGGTCCCCCACGTGAAGTGGGACCCCAACATGAACGAGGACGCCTGGTTCTTCGGCGCCGACCGCACCGGCGCGGCCGCCGGCGCGGCCATGGCCGGCTGGCACGAGTATCCGCCCAAGCGCCCCCAGCGCCTGGAGCAGGTCGATCCCGGCCTCTACAACAACCTCGCCCGCCTCAAGAAGATGGACGAGTGCGGCATCTGGGCTCAGGTCCTGTATCCCAACGTCGCCGGCTTCGGGGCCGGCCGCTATCTGGCGCTGGGCGACCAGGAGCTGATGCTGGCCTGCGTCCAGGCCTATAACGACTGGCTGACCGAATGGTGCAGCGTCGCCCCCAAGCGCCTCATCGCCCAATGCGCCCTGCCGTTCTGGGACATCGAAGCGACGATCAAGGAAATGACCCGCTGCGCCCGCATGGGCCACAAGGGCGTGGTCATGTGCGGCGAGCCCGAGCATTTCGGCCTGCCCAAGCTGACCGACCCGCAATGGGACCCGCTGTGGGCCGCCGCCCAGGAGATGGGCCTGCCGATCAACTTCCACATCGGCACCGGCGACATGTGGTATTTCGAGATGATGCACGAGAGCATCGGCCGGCATGCCGCCTTCGCCTCGATGGGCGCCCTGTTCTCCATGGACAACGCCAAGGTCATCTCGCAGATCACCTGCGGCGGCGTCTGCGAGAAGTTCCCCAAGCTGAACTTCGTGTCGGTCGAGAGCGGCGTCGGCTGGCTGCCCTATCTGCTGGCCGGCCTCGACTACCAGTGGCTGAACTGCGGGGCCCACAAGGAAAACCCGCACATGAAGCTGCTGCCCAGCGAGTATTTCAAGCGCCAGGTCTACGGCACCTTCTGGTTCGAGAAGGCGACGCTGAAGCCGGCCATCGACATCATCGGGGCCGACAACATCCTCTACGAGACCGACTTCCCCCACCCGACCAGCATGTACCCCGGCCCGGCCACCTCGGCCCAGTTCCCCGCGGACTATATCGAGGAGGTCTTCGTCGGCATCGACCGCAAGGACGTCGAGAAGATCCTGCACGGCAACGCCGCCCGCATCTACCACCTGGAAGACTGATCCCGGCGGCCGGGCTTCGGCCCGGTCGTCCCCTCAGACGAACCAAACGGGAGGCGGGGTGAGCGACTATTTCGACATGTCCGGCAAGGTGGTGCTGGTCACCGGCGGCAGCCGGGGCCTGGGCTACGAGATGGCCAAGGCTTTCGCGCGACAAGGCGCCGACCTGATCATCGCCAGCCGCAAGCTGGACGCCTGCGAAGCCGTGGCGGCCGAGATCCAGGCCATGGGCCGCAAAGCCCTGGCCGTCTCCTGCCATGTCGGCGAATGGGACGCCCTGCCCACCCTGGTCGAGGCGGCCTACGACAGGTTCGGCAAGGTCGATGTGCTGGTCAACAACGCCGGCATCGCCCCGACCGCCCCCAGCTCGCTGGAGATCACCGAGGCGCTGTTCGACAAGACCGTGGCCATCAACTTCAAGGGCCCGTTCCGGCTCTCGGCCCTGGTCGGCGAGCGGATGGTGGCGGCCGGCAGCGGCTCGATCATCAACATCAGCAGCACCGCCGCGGTCGTCCCGGGGCCGGCCTATCCGGTCTATGCCGGGGCCAAGTCGGCGCTGAACATCATGACCCGCTGCCACGCCTTCGAGTTCGGCCCCAAGGTGCGGGTCAACGCCATCATGTGCGGACCGTTCTGGACCGACATCGCCAAGGCCTGGCGCGAGGAAGCCGACCGCACCTCCAAGGCGGCGGCCAAACGGATCGGCCGGCCGGAGGAGATCGCCACCACCGCCCTCTACCTGGCCAGCGACCAGTCCAGCTTCACCACTGGGACCATCATCCGCCTCGACGGCGGCGACCGATGAGCCTGAAGGGAAAATACCTGGGCGCGGTGGCCGAGATGCGGCCGCAGCATCGCCTCGACGTGGCGCGGCTGGAGACCTGGCTGGCCGGCGCGGTCGCCGGCTTCAAAGGCCCGCTCAATATCCGCCAGTTCGAGGGTGGCCAGTCCAACCCGACCTACCTGCTGGAGACCCCCGACCGGCGCTACGTCCTGCGCCGCAAACCGCCCGGCGTGCTGCTGCCCTCGGCCCATGCGGTGGACCGCGAGTTCCGGGTGCTGAGCGCCCTGGGCGGGGCCGGCTTCCCTGTGCCCGAGGCCCTGGTGCTTTGCGAGGACGACGACGTCATCGGCTCGATGTTCTACGTCATGGCCCATGTCGACGGGCGCATCTTCCTCGACTGCACGATGCCGGACCTGTCGCGGGACGACCGCGCGGCGGCTTTCGACTCGGCCAATGAGACCCTGGCCCGGCTGCACAGCCTGGACCTCGAGGCCCTGGGCCTCACCGACTACGGCCGACCCGGAAACTACTTCTCCCGCCAGATCGGCCGCTGGACCAAGCAGTACCAGGCCTCGCAGACCAGCGACATTCCCGAGATGGACCGGCTGATGGAGTGGCTGCCCGGCGCGGCGCCGACCGATGAGACAGCCAGCCTGATCCACGGCGACTATTCCTTCCACAACCTGCTGTTCCACCCCACCGAGCCGCGGGTGGTGGGGGTGCTGGACTGGGAGCTGTCGACGACGGGCCATCCGCTGGGCGACCTCTTCTATCACGGCATGGAATGGTACCGGCCGGCCGGCAGCGACGCGCGCGGCACGCTGAAGGACGCCGACCTCGAGGCTCTGGGCGTGCCCAGCCTGGACGCCTATGTCGCCCGCTACTGCGAGCGGACCGGCCGGCCGCCGGTCGAGAACCCCGGCTTCTACCGCGCCTACAACCTGTTCCGCGTCGCCGCCATCATCCAGGGCATAGCCGGCCGGGCCCGCGAAGGGACCGCCGCCACCGCCGACGCCGCCGCCCAGGCCGACCGGGTCGCGCCCCTGGCCAGAGCCGCCTGGGCCGAGGCCCAGAGTGTGGGCGCGGTCTGATGGCTGAAACCTTCCATCAATGGACACTCGCCGCCCGGCCGCTGGGCCGGGCCCTGGCCGAGACCGATTTCGACCTTGAGCTCGCCCAGCTCCCCGAGCTGCGCGATGGCGAGGTGGTGGTCCGCACGCAGTGGCTGGCCTTCGACCCGGCCCTGAAGGGCTGGATGGAGAACATCGCCGGCTATGTCGACGCCATGGCCATCGGCGATCCCATGCGCGGCTCTGGTCTGGGCGAGGTGGTCCAGTCGCGCCATGCCGACTTCGCGCCGGGCGACATCGTTCACGGCCCGCTGGGCTGGCGGGAGATGGCGGTGGTCGACGCCGCCCTGCTGGCCAGGGTCCCGGACGGGACGCCGCCGACCGCCTCGCTGGGCGTGCTCGGCACGACGGGCCTGACCGCCTATCTGGCCCTGGTCGAGATCGGCAAGCCCAAGCCCGGCGACACCGTGGTCATTTCGGCCGCGGCCGGGGCCACCGGATCGGTGGCCGGCCAGATCGCCAAGCTGGCCGGCTGCCGGGTCATCGGCCTGGCCGGCGGTCCGGAGAAATGCGCCTGGCTGGTCGACGAGCTGGGGTTCGACGCCGCCGTCGACTACCGCAACGACAAGGTCCGCGCCCGGCTGCGCGAGCTCTGCCCCGACGGCATCGACGTGATGTTCGACAATGTCGGCGGCGAGATCCTCGACGACTGCCTGGCCCGGCTGGCCGTGGGCGCGCGGGTGGTCATCTGCGGCGGCATCTCGCGCTACAATTTCGATCCCCGCGACGCCGGACAGATGCCGCCCGGACCGCGCAACTATTTCAACCTGGTCTTCACCGGCGCGACCATGCAGGGCTTCCTGCTGCCCCGCTACGAGGCGCAGATTCCCCTGGCCCGGCGGCGGCTGACCGACTGGGTCGGCTCCGGCGCCCTGCGCTACAAGGAAGACATCCAGACCGGTTTCGAGAACGCCCCGCGCACCCTGATGCGGCTGTTCGAGGGGCGGAACTTCGGCAAGCAGCTCCTGCGCCTTTGACCTATCCCAAATAAGGGCAATTGCTCTTGTGGTTTAGATCTATGACGATGATCATCCCGATCTCGACAGGATTTCCAAGGCGGTCTCCGTGCCCAGACGAACCCCAGCCAGATCATCTCCTGTCCGGCGAAATCTGAAGACCGCCGAGATCGTGGCGTTGGAGATCGTGCGCGACATCGTCGATCACGACCTCCAGACCGGCGACCGCCTGCCACACGAGCCGGAGATGCTGGCCCAGTACCGGGTCAGCCGCTCATCCCTGCGCGAGGCCCTGCGGCTGCTGGAGACCCAGGGGCTGATCGCCATCCGGCCCGGGGCCGGGGCCGGCACGGTGGTCGGCGAGGCGGCGCCCAGCAACCTGGGCCGCACCCTGACCCTGTATCTGCACATGTCGGACGGCACCTATGACGACCTGCTCAAGGCCTGGATGCTGACCGAGCCGCTGCTGGCCGGCCTGGCGGCGGCCAATCCGGATCGCGAGTGGGTCAGGGAGGTGATGGAGCCCTTCCTGGCGACCCATGACGGCGGCCCCCAGCGCGACATTCCCTCGGGCCTGGCCTTCCATGACGCCGTCGCCGAGTTGTCGGACAACCGGACCCTGGCCCTGACCCTGCGCGCCATCGGCTTCATCGTTTCGGACCACGTGCTGATGATGAAGGACCGCGACGGCCTGGAGACCTTCATCGTCGACGACCACTGCGGCCTAGCCCAGGCGATCATCGACGGCGATTCGGCCCTGGCCCAGCGGCTGATGGCCGAACATGTCCGCCATGTCGTCGATGATTTCCGCGCCTTCTGGCCGCGGCGGGTGGGCCAGCGCGTCACCTGGCGCTGAGCCGGCGGAGCCTTTCCGCAAAGGTTGTGGATCGTCCGCGCAAGCGGCGTCGGCAGGCCTGCAAATTACCATGATAATCACCAGTAATCTGAGTTTTCGGCCCTCCGGCGGCGTTGACAATGATAGAGATTATCATCATGATCTCGTCACAAACAAAAACATAAGACGAATTGGGAGGAGAGCGCGGGCGGGTCAGAACCACTAGGATTTTCAGTCCTTTGCGGTATGCCCTCTTTGATCTCTCGGATGCGCGTTGCGTGGTCCGGGCACGCTTTGGTGTGCCTGGGCGCCAGACAAACATAACGACAGCGAGGGAGGGGAAACATGTCTCGCAAGACCCAACTGAAATACGGCATGCTCTGTGGCGGAGCGACAATGGCCCTGGTCATGGGGCTGGGACTGCCGGCCCTGGCGGCCGACGCCGAGCCCAAGCCGGCCGACGCCACCGTCTCGGAAGTGATCGTCACGGCGACCAAGCGCGAGGAAGCGCTGAGCAAGGTCCCCGTCGCGGTCAGCGCCTATTCCGGCGACCAGATCCAGGCCGAGCGGATCACCAATTTCGACAGCCTGTCCTCGGCGGCCCCCGGCCCGACCTTCGTGCCGATCTCCGGGGCCAGCGGCTCGCAGGTGCAGATGCGCGGCCTCTACGCCTCCGATGACTCGCCGGCCTTCGACACCCCGGTCGGGGTGTTCATCGACGACGTCTATTACGGCTCGGTGGCCTCCTTCTATCCGGACTTCTTCGACGTCCAGCAGATCGCCGTCCTGCGCGGACCCCAGGGCACCACCTTCGGCCGCAACACGGTCGGCGGCGCGCTGCAGATCACCAGCAACAAGCCCTCCTTCGACGGCTTCTCCGGCGTGACCAACCTGACGGTGCGCAACTTCAACGGCCTGGAAGGCGACGGCTATTTCAACGCTGCGTTCAGCGACAGCCTGGCCGGCCGCTTCGCCTTCGGCTTCAAGGACGTCGACGGCTACCAGCACAACATCACCAACGACACCAACCTCAACGACAAGAAGGTCTGGAGCGCCCGGGCCTCGCTGCGTTTCCGTCCGACCGACGACCTGGATGTGCTGGCGTCGCTGACCTACACCCATGAGGACTCCAACGGCGACGGTCCGGTTCTCTACGGCCAGGGCGCGCTGATCGCCTCGCTCAAGGCGATTTCCAACGATCCGCACGACGTCTTCGTCGACGACGACGGGCAAACCAAGCGCAACGTCTACAACGGCTTTATCCGCGTCGACTGGGACAACCCGTTGGGGACCTTCACCTCGATCTCGGCCTATCGCCGGCTGAACTCGCTCTATGTCGAGGACATCGACGGCAGCCCCCTGCGGATCGCGCCCGACAAGGACGACCACAACCGCGAAAAACAGTTCAGCCAGGAATTCCGGCTGACCTCGCCGTCCGGCCAGCCGCTGGAATGGATCGCCGGCCTCTATTTCCTCAAGCAGTCGACCTTCCGCTCGGAGACCTACACCTTCGGCGGCCTGGGGCCCTGGCGCATCAACACCCTGACCGCCGGCGCGACCCAGCGGCCGACCATCTCGGGCGATATCGATACCTTCAGCTACGCGCCGTTCGCCGAGCTGAAGTGGAATATCAACGACCAGTGGGCCCTGACCTTCGGGGCCCGCTACACCCACGACGAGAAGAAGAACCACACGGTCCAGGGCCCGGCCTCGGTCTTCTTCGGGGCGGCCAAGGACGTCAAATCCGAGGAGACCTGGAACGCGGTGACCCCGCGCGCCATCCTCGCCTTCAAGCCCAACGAGGACCTGTTCTTCTACGCCAGCGCCTCGACCGGCTTCAAAAGCGGCGGCTACAACTACGCCGCCGCGACGGTCATCCAGGCGACCACCCCGCTGCTGCCGGAAAAGAACGTCACCTACGAGCTGGGGGCCAAGACCTTCTTCTTCGACCGGCGGCTGTCGGTGAACCTGGCGCTCTACAAGAGCAACACCAAGGACCTGCAGGTTCGCTCGCTGGTCGGCGCGACCCTGATGTCGACCAACGCCGGTGAAGCCGAGACCAAGGGGCTGGAACTGGAAGTGGCGGCCAAGCCGTTCGACGGGGCCAATATCGGCTTCAACTACGCCTACACCGACGCGACCTATGCCTCGTTCAAGGGCTGCGCGGCCGGCGGGGTGGACTGCACGGGCAACCAGATCCCGTTCACGCCGCGCAACGCCCTCAACGTCTTCGCCCAGTACACCTGGGACCTGGACTCGGGGGGCAGCTTCACCGCCAGGGTCGAGGATCGCTGGGCCAGCCACTACGAACTGACCCCGCAGAACAACCTGTTCCTGATCCGCGACAAGACGGCCCGCAACGGCTGGATCAACGCCTTCCTGACCTATGAGCCGGCGGAGGGGAACTGGAAGGTCCAGGCCTGGGGCCGCAACCTGGCGGACAAGACCGCGGTCACCTTCGGCACCAACTACTTCTTCTACCTGCTCACCAACACCGAGGCGACGGTGGGCGGACTGACCGAGGCCGACCGCACCTCGGTGACTGAACCCCGGACCTATGGCGTCACCCTGACCTATAGGTTCCAGTAGCCTGACGGCGGCGCGTCCCCCGACGCGCCGCCGCTTTTTTCCCCTCGGAGGAATCGGTGAAGACCACCGCCACGGGCCTGAACACCACGACACGTCAGGCCGCGATCGCCCTGGCGGTGCTGTTTGTCGTGGCGCTGTTCAACTATATCGACCGCTCGATCGTCTCGATCCTGCAGGAGCCGATCAAGAAGGATCTGGGCCTCAGCGACGCCCAGCTGGGCGCGATCACCGGTCTGTCCTTCGCCCTGTTTTACACCACCCTGGCCCTGCCCATCGCCCGGCTGGCTGACCGCACGGTGCGCAAGCGGCTGATCGCGGTCGCCTTCGCCACCTGGAGCCTGATGACGGCGCTGAGCGGCCTGGCCACCAGCTTCCTGATGCTGGTCGGTTTCCGGGTCGGCGTGGCCCTGGGCGAGGCGGGCTGCGTGCCGGCCAGCCACTCGCTGATCTCCGACTATTTCCCCCAGCGCCGGCGGGCCACGGCCATCGCCATCTGGGGCCTGTCCCTGCCGCTGGGCACCATGCTGGGCTTCGCGTCCGGCGGCTGGCTGGCGGCGCATTTCGACTGGCGCCAGGCCTTCCTGACCGTCGGGCTGGCAGGCGTGGCCCTGTCGGGCTTCGTGCTGCTGCTGCGCGAGCCCAAACGCGGGCAGTTCGACACGGGCCTGGCGGCCTCGGATGAGCCGATGCCGCTCAAGGCGGTGATCGGCAAGCTGTGGAGCCTGCGCTCATTCCGCTGGCTAGCCCTGGGCGGGGCGCTGCACGCCTATGCCCAGCACACCATGGTCAACTGGAACGCCCCCTTCTATGCCCGGGTCCATCACCTGACGATCGGCGAGATCGCCCTGGCCCTGGCCCTGCTGTTCGGAGTCGGCGGCGGGCTGGGTCAGTTCGTCGGCGGCCTGCTGGTCGACCGGGCCGGACGCCACGACCGGCGCTGGTATATGTGGCTGCCGGCCCTGGCCTCGCTGCTGCTGGTCCCCGCCGCCCTGGCGCAGTATTTCGTCGCCGACCCGAAGGTCTCGCTGCTGATCGGCGTGATCCCGGCCATCCTGCTGAACGTCTACCTGGCCCCCATCGTCGCCACGGCCCAGACGCTGGTCCCCTCGCGCATGCGGGCCTTCACCTCGGCCACCCTGGTGATGATCGTCAACATCCTGGGCCTGGGCCTGGGTCCGGTGGTCACCGGGGCGATCAGCGACCTGCTCAGCCAGCAGTATGGCCTGGGGCCGGACGCCCTGCGCTACGCCATCTCGACCTGCCTGGTCGCCAGCCTGGCGGCGTCCTGGGCCTTCTACCGCTCGGCCGCCCACCTGCCGGCCGAGATGTCGGCGGCGGACGAGGCCCAGGCGGTCCCGGCCCTCAACCCGGCGGCGGAACCGGCATGATCAGCGCCACTGGACCTTTTCGCCGACCCGGCGCGGCCAGTAGGCCTTGAAGTCCTCGACGACATGCTCGACATGCGCCGCCATCAGGTTGCGGGCCAGCTGCGGCTTGCCGTTCATGATGGCCTCGGCCACCGCCCGGTGATCGTCGACGATCTGGTCTTCCAGCTGGTCGCGCGGGGCGGTGTTGAGGATGTGGTCGGCGACGATAAAGCCGATGGCCTGGAAGTTCAGGTTCAGCACCCGATTGCCGGCCAGGTCCGACACCACGTCATGAAAGGCCAGGCCCGCGGGGATGCGGCGCATCTCGCCATGGCAGGTGTCGGCGCCCTCGAGGAAGGGCTCCATCGCCGCCTTGACCCTGGCCCGGTCGGGATTGCGCGCGGCCAGCTCGGCCAGCATCGGCTCGGTCATCATCCAGGCGTTGAGCAGCTCGTCATAGGTGACGCCGGACATGTGCAGATACAGCGTCATGGTCCGGGCGAAGTTGCCCGGCAGCACCTTGCCGACCACCGTGCCCGATCCGGGACCGGGTCGGATGGCGATCAGGCCCTGGACCTCCAGCAACCGCAGCGCCTCGCGCAGGGACGAGCGGCTGACCCGGTACTGGATCAGCATCTGGGCTTCCAGCGGCAGCCGGTCGCCGGCCCTCAGGCCCTGGTTGACGATGTCGCGGACGATGTCGAGCGCCACCAGCTCGGAGGTCTTCAGGGTCCGGCGCGCCGCCTCGCCCGACCAGGTCAGGTGACGCACGCCGTCCTCGCCTTCAGCGCCCCCGCCGTTCCGCCGTCTCGTGCGCCGTTCGGCCATGGTTGCTCCCAATCCCGGCGAGTCCGCTCGCCCCCTCCTTAATCAAGGAAACGACAGCGAAATTCAATCACCGGACGCGGCGCCCCGATTGACATCGCGCGGCCAGAGATCATAATCATGATTATAATAGACCGCGCTTATCCAAGCCCGCACAGGACCGACGATAAGCCGGCATGAGGAGGAGCCCCGCCTCGGGGAAACGACAGCCTTGTCCAGCACCGCCGACACCCTGCGCCGCTCCGGCGTTGAACCTTATCCAGACCCGCGCCGTCGTCCCGGACTGCGCAGCGGGCCGCTGTCGGGTGTCCGGGTGGCCGATTTCTGCTGGATGGGAGTGGGCGCCTGCGCCACCCGGCTGCTGGCCGACTTCGGGGCGCAGGTGATTCGCATCGAGGACCGCAACCGGCTCGACATGCCGCGCCGCCTGCCGATCTACAAAGGCGAGGCCCGCACCTATGGCGAGGAAGACGCCAATCCGGACCCCAACAAGGGCGGGCTGTTCAACAACTACAACCGCAACAAGCTGGGCGTGACCATCAACATGCGCGACCCGCGCGGCCGCGAGCTGGCCGACCGGCTGATCGCCGCCTCCAGCGTGGTGACCGAGAATTTCGCGCCCGGGGTCATGGAGCGCTGGGGGCTGACCTATGAGCGGCTGCGGGCCCTCTCGCCCGAAGTGATCTATGGCCGGATGAGCGGCTTTGGCCATACCGGCCCGCACGCCGAGCACCGCAGCTACGGCCCGGTGGTGCAGGCGGTCAGCGGCCTCTCGCACATCAGCGGCCTGCCCGGCGAGGAGCCCTCCGGCTGGGGGCTGTCCTACATGGACAACGAGGCGGCCTTCTTCAACGCCGCGGCGCTGATGATGGCCATCTACAGCCGCAACACCACCGGCAAGGGCTCGGAGATCGACGTCTCGGCGGTGGAGGCCGGCATCAACCTGCTGGGCCCGCTGCTGCTGGATGTCAGCGTCAACGGCCGCTCGACCCGGGGCCCGGACTTCCCGCCGGGCAATCGGCTGGAGGATCCCAACGCCGCCCCGCACGGGGTCTATCCGTGCCTGGGCGAGGACCGCTGGATCGCCATCGCCGTGTTCAATGACGCCGAATGGCTGGCCCTGCGCACGGCGATGGGCGAGCCCGCCTGGGCGGCCGAGGCCCGCTTCGCCAGCCAGACGGCCCGCTACGCCAACCAGGACGAGTTGGACTCGCGCATGGCCGGCTGGACCGCCGGCCAGGACCGCTTTGTCCTGATGCACCGCCTGCAGGCGGCCGGCGTGCGGGCCGGCGCCGTGCAGACGGCCGAGGATCTCAATGAGACCGACCCGCAGATCGCCCATCGCGGCACCTTCTTCGAGATGGACCATCCGGTGATCGGCGAGGCGCGGTTCGAGGGCACGCCGATCCGGTTTTCCTCGGTGGTCCAGGACAACTGGCGCTCGGCTCCGCTGCTGGGCGAGGACAACGGCTACGTCTTCCAGAACCTGCTGGGCCTCACCGCCGACGAGGTCGAAACCCTGACCGCCGAGGGGGTGCTGTGATGGCCCCGCCCTATGCCGGCCTGCGGGTGATCGAGCTGTCCGACGATCCGGGCGGCGACCATATCGGCCGGTTGCTGGCCGAGATGGGGGCGCTGGTGATCAAGCTGGAGCCGCCGGGCGGCTCGCCCGCCCGGGCGGTCGGCCCCTTCGCCGGCGGGGTGGTGGGCCCGGAAACCAGCCTCAACTTCCGCTTCTACAACGGTGACAAGCAGAGCGTCGTGGCCGATGTCGCCACGCCCGCCGGCCTGGCCGTGCTGCACGGCCTGTGCGCCGACGCCGACATCTTCATCTCGACCCTGCAGCCGGCCGCCCTGGCCGCCATCGGCCTGGACCTGGAGGCGCTGCGAGCCGCCAATCCCTGGCTGATCGTACTGTCGGTCACCGCCTTTGGCCTGACCGGTCCGTGGGCGGACTATAAGAGCAGCGACCTGGTGGCGCTGGCGGCGGGCGGGCCGCTGAACAGCTGCGGCTACGACGATCACTCGATCCCGCCGATCCGGCCGGGCGGCAACCAGGGCTATCACAGCGCCGCCAGCTTCGCCCATATCGGCCTGCTGCTGGCCCTGCTGGAGCGGCAGCGCTCGGGCGTCGGCCAGCTGGTCGATGTCTCGATGCACGAGGCCTGCGCGGTCAATATCGAGCTGGCCAACCCCTACTGGTTCTATCCGCGCATCAACGTCCAGCGGCAGACCTGCCGCCACGCCCAGCCGTCCCCGACCCAGTCGGCCCTCTTTCGCTCGGCCGACGACCGCTATGTCTATTTCGCCCTGATCCTCTCCGACCCCAAGGCCTGGGCCAGCCTGGTGGACTGGATGGAGGAGAAGGGCATGGCCGCCGACCTGGCCGATCCGGCCTATGCGGACCTCGCCTATCGCCAGGCCCAGTTCCCCGAGATCCAGTCGCTGGTCGAGTGCTTCTTCCTCATCCAGACGGCGGAGGAGGCCTATCACGAGGGCCAGGCCCACGGTCTGCCGATCGGGGTGCTCAACGCCCCCGAGGACCTGTTCGAGGACGAACACCTCAAGGCCCGCGGCTTCTGGGTCGAGGTCGAGGAGGCCGACGGCGCCCGGGTCAAATATCCCGGCCCGTCCTACGTCTTCTCCGCCTTCGCCGCCGTCCCACGCCGCCGCGCGCCGATGCTGGGCGAGCACACGGACGAGGTGCTGGCTCGGCTGTCGGAGGCCGGATCGTGACCGTGCTTGACGACGATATGGCCTTCGCCGGCCGCGACCGCACGGCGGTGGTGGGCATTGGCCAGACCGAGTTCAGCCGCGACTCCGGCCGCAGCGTCCTCTCCCTCGCCACCGAGGCCTCGCTGAAGGCCATCGCCGACGCCGGCCTGACCGTGGCCGATATCGAGGGCATCGTCCGCTGCGGCGACGACACCGTGACCCCGCCCACCCTGGCCGCCGCCCTGGGCGCGGCCAACCTGACCTACTGGGCCGACACAGGTCCCGGCGGGGTGGCGCCCTGCATGATGATGGGGCTGGCCATGGGGGCGGTGCTGTCGGGCCAGGCCAAGGCGGTGCTGGCCTTCCGCTCGCTGAACGGCCGCTCGGAATCGCGGCTGGGGGCGGGGGTGCAGCGCACGGGGGCCGAGGTCTCCGGCGGTGCCGGCTCCTATGACGAGTTCTTCGTGCCCTACGGCCTGATGACCGCCGGCCAGACCTTCGCCCTGATGACCCAGCGCCACATGCTGGACTATGGCACCACGGCCGAGCAGCTGGGGGCGGTGGCCATCGCCTGCCGCGAGCACGCCCAGCTGACCCCGCACGCCCAGATGCGCGGCAAGCCGCTGGCGATGGACGACTATCTGGCGGCCCGGATGATCTCCACGCCGCTGCGCCTCTTCGATTTCTGCCTGGAGTCCGACGGGGCCTGCGCGGTGGTGATCACCTCGGCCGAGCGGGCTCGCGACCTGCCCCGTCCGCCGGTGCTGATCCGGGCGGTGGCCGGCGGCTCGCCCCGCGATCACCGGGCCGGGATGATGTTCCCGGCCGTCACCCGCCACGACATGACCGAGCTGGGCGGCCGCCGCGCCGGCGAGGTGCTGTGGAACCGGGCCGGAGTCGGTCCCGGCGAGGTCGACATCGCCCAGCTCTACGACTGCTTCACCATCAGCGTCCTCCTGCAGTTGGAGGCCTACGGCTTCTGCGGCAAGGGCGAGGGCGGGCCGTTCGCCGCCAGCGGGGCGATCCGCCGGGGCGGCAGCCTGCCGATCAATACCGGCGGCGGCCACCTGTCCGAGGGCTATGTCCACGGCATGAACCACATCGTCCAGGCCGTGCGCCAGCTGCGCGGCGAGGCGGACATGCAGGTCGAGGGGGCGGAGCTGTGCCTCTGCACCGGCGGCCCGCTGCCGATCGGCTCCAGCGTCCTCTTCCGCAAGGCCGCCTGATGGCCGGTATCCTGCCCAACACGAATGACCGCGAGACCCGGGGCTTCTTCGAGGCGGCGGCGGAGGGTCGGCTGGTCTATCGCGCCTGCGACGACTGCGACCACGCCCTGCATCCGCCCACGGCCCACTGTCCCTATTGCGGCGGCTGGAACACCGCCTGGCGCACCTCGGCGGGCAAGGGCCGGCTGCATGCCTGGACCACCATCGCCCACCAGATCCACCCCGGCTATCCGGCCCCCTTCACCCTGGTGGTGGTCGAGCTGGAAGACACCCCGGACGTGCGGCTGATGGGCCGGCTGGACGGCGCCCCGGACCTCACCCCCGGCGAGCCGATGGACGTCTGGTTCGAGACCCTGGCCGACGGGGTCGTGTTGCCACAGTGGCGCCGCGCCGGCGCATGATCGGGATTTGACGCCATGACCCGCACGCCGAAGATCGGCATCACCACCTACAACTATCCCCCGCAGGAGCTGATCAACCTCGCCCGCACGGCCGAGCGGCTGGGCTTCGAGGGGCTGTGGTTCGGCGAGCACTATGTGATCCCCGGCGCCTATGGCAGCAAGCATCCGGGCATCGCCGACGCGGCGGACCACAAGGAGGACGAAATCCTCTCGCCGTCGGTCAGGCTCTACGATCCCTGGTTCACCCTGGGCGCGGTGGCCGGCGCCACCACCACCCTGAAGCTGGGCACGGCCATCTGCATCGTGCCGATCATGCATCCCCTGCTGCTGGCTCGCGCCACCGCCACGGCCCACGACGTGTCCGGCGGCCGCTTCCGGCTGGGCATGGGGGCGGGCTGGCTGAAGGAGGAGTTCGAGGCGCTGGGCGTGCCCTTCGAGGAGCGCGGCTCGCGGCTGGACGAGGCGATCGACATCCTGCGGGCGGCCTGGCAGGGCGGCTTCTTCGAGCACCAGGGCAAGAACTTCCAGTTCGGCCCCGTGCAGATCACCCCCCACGCCACCCCGGTGCCCATGGTCTGCGGCGGCAATACCGGCCCGGCCCTGCGCCGGGTGGTGCGGGTGGCCGACGCCTGGATGAACTCGGCCATGGTGACGCTGGAGGAGGCCCTGCGCCTGCGCGACAGCATCGAGCAGGGCCGGGCCGCGGCCGGCAAGACCGGCGCGCCGCTGACCTACTACCTGCGCCCGCCCGAGGCCACGGCCGACGAGGTCGGCCGCTTCGCCGCCGAGGGCTTCGACAACATCGTCCTGTGGGGGCCGCACGTCTGGTCGCCGTCCAGCGACATCCCCCTGGAGGCCAAGGTGGAGTCCCTGACCGCCCTGGCCCGCGACCTGGGCGTCACCCCGCCCGCCGCCGTGGCCGCCTGAGGAGAACCGCCCATGCAACTCACCCCCGGTTCGCGCTGGAAAAGCGCCGTCTGCGACACCGAGGCGGTGGTCGTCCGCCCGCCGTCCTCGCCTGTGGCGCTGGAATGCGGCGGTCAGCCCATGGTCGCCATCAAGGACGAGCGGCCGGCGGGCCTGGCCCTCGATCCGGATTTTTCGGCCGGCAGCCTATTGGGCAAGCGCTACCTGGACGCCG
The DNA here is from genome assembly GCF_030814835.1 of Caulobacter ginsengisoli. Lineage (GTDB taxonomy): Bacteria > Pseudomonadota > Alphaproteobacteria > Caulobacterales > Caulobacteraceae > Caulobacter > Caulobacter ginsengisoli. The sequence continues at coordinate 35,771 of NZ_JAUSVS010000016.1, read as the reverse complement.
AGACCGGCCTGGAGGCCCTGTGCTCAAAGGGCGGGGCCGGCACCCTGGCGGCGGCCGGCCGGCCTCTGACCATCAAGGAAGCCAAGAAGCTTCCGTCCTCGGATTAGGCCCATGCACACCGCCCTCCTGCTCGACATGGTCGCCGGATCGTTTCCGGACCGGGCGGCCCTCGGCCCCAGCGCCGCCAGCGTCAGCTATGGCGAACTGGCTGAACGGGCCCGGGCCGGGGCGGTGACGGTGGAGGCCCTGGGCGAGGGCAGCCTGGTGTTCATCGGCCTGAACGGTCCCACCCTGCCGGTGGCGGTGTTCGCCGCCGGCCTGCTGGGACGGCCGTTCGCCCCCCTCAACTACCGGCTGGTCGATGAGGAGCTGCGCCGGCTGCTGGCCCGCACCGCCCCGTCGGTGGCCGTCGTCGATGACGACATGCTGGCCCGTGTCGCCGGGGTCGAGGGTGTGACCCTGCTGGCCCGCAGCGATTTCGAGGCGGCCTGCCTCGATCCCGCCAACCGAGCCGGCGAACTGGCCGAGGTGGAGCCGGACATCGCCGTCCTGCTGTTCACCAGCGGCACCACGGGCGAGCCCAAGGCGGCGGTCCTGCGCCACCGCCACCTGGCCGCCTATGTCATCTCCACGGTCGAGTTCATGGGCGCCGATGAGGACGAGGCCGCCCTGGTCAGCGTGCCGCCCTATCATATCGCCGGGGTGTCGGCGGTGCTGACCGGCGTCTATGGCGGCCGCCGGGTGGTGCATCTGCCGGCCTTCACGCCCGAGGCCTGGGTCGAGGCCGCCGTCGCCGAGCAGATCACCCACGCCATGGTGGTGCCGACCATGCTGGGCCGGGTCCTGGACCTGCTGCAGGCGCGGGGCGAGACCCTGCCGCATCTGCGGGCGCTGTCGTACGGCGGCGGGCGCATGCCTCAGCCGGTCATCGAGCGGGCCCTGGCCATGCTGCCGCATGTGGCCTTCGTCAACGCCTACGGCCTGACCGAGACCAGCTCGACCATCGCCGTGCTGGGACCGGACGACCATCGCCGGGCGATCGCCAGCGACGATCCGGCGGTGCGCCGCCGGCTGGGCTCGGTCGGCCGGCCGCTGCACAGCCTGGAGCTGGAAATTCGTGGCCCCTCCGGCGAGCCGATGCCGGCCGGCGCGGCGGGCGAGGTCTGGGTGCGGGGCGAGCAGATCAGCGGCGAGTATCTGGGCCGCAAGCTGATCCGCGACGACGGCTGGTTCCCGACCAACGACAGCGGCTGGCTGGACGAGGAGGGCTACCTTTTCGTCGAGGGGCGGCTGGATGACGTCATCGTCCGGGGCGGCGAGAACATCTCGCCCGGCGAGATCGAGGACGTGCTGCGCGCCCACCCCAGTGTGCGGGACGTGGCGGTGATTGGCCTGCCCGACGAGCAGTGGGGCGAGCGGGTGGCGGCGGTGGTCGTCGCCGACCCGCCGGTGGAGGCTGAGACGCTGGCGGACTGGGTGCGCCAGCGGCTGCGCTCGACCAAGACGCCCCAGGCCTTCTTCTTCCGCCCCGCGCTCCCCTACAACGAGACCGGCAAGCTGCTGCGCCGCGCCCTGCGCGCCGAGCTGGCCGCGCCGGTTCCGGCCTGAGCCCATGGACCTGACCTTCGACCTGGCGCGGGTGGAGGACGAGGTCGAGCGGCTCGCGCCGATGTTCGGGTCGCCCCTGCGGATCGTCGAGCTGGACGGGCCGGACCCGCAGCCGGCCGGCATCCTGGTCGGGGTCGACCGGGCCGGAAGATTGCCAGCCGATACCGGCGTTTGTGACCTGCTGCTGACCACGGCGGCCGACGCGCCCAGGCCCTGGGTTTCGCTGGCGGCGGACCAGCTGGACGCGGCCCTGACCAGGCTGGCGGCGGCGGTGTCGCACAGGCCGATGGCCGCGACGGCCCTGGTCCAGGCGCTGCGCCTGGGCCGGAGCCTCGGTTTCGACGACGCCCTGATCCTGGAGTCGGCCCTGTATTCGACCTTGCTGGGCGGCGAAGAGTTCCGCGCCTGGCGGCAGGCGACGCCAGCGCGGCCGGCCGCGACTGAGCCGTCGCCGCGCGTGGCCCTCGCCCGCGAGGGCGAGGCCTGGACCATCACCCTGACCCGGCCGGAGCGGCGCAACGCGGTCGATGCGCGGCTGCGGGACGAACTGGTCGAGGCTCTGCGGGCGACCGACGCCGATCCGGCGACCGCGGTCCTGCTCCAGGGGCAGGGGCCGGACTTCTGCGCCGGCGGCGACCTGGACGAATTCGGCTCGGCCGGCGACCTGGCCGCCGCCCATTTCACCCGCATCCTGCGCTCGCCGGCCCGGCTGATCGGCCGCCAGGCGGGCCGCATCACCGCCCGGGTCCAGGGCGGCTGTATCGGCGCCGGCATCGAGATGAGCGCCGCCGCCGGACGGCTGGTCGCCGCGCCGGGCGCCTGGTTCCTGCTGCCGGAGGTGTCGATGGGCCTGATCCCGGGGGCCGGCGGCACGGTGACCCTGCCGCGCCGCATCGGCCGGCGGCGCACCGCCTGGATGGGCCTGCTGGGCGAGCCGCTGGATACCCCCACCGCCCTGGCCTGGGGCCTGATCGACGCCGTGGAGCCGGCGCCATGAGCCGCCTGGCCCGCAAGGCGACCTTCGCCGCCGCCGATCCCGCGCCGATCCGCTGGGCGCTGTCGGGGCTGATGGCCCTGACCGGTCCCGCCGATGGCCCGCCCCGGCCGCTGGGCTTCGACCTGATGGCGGCCGTGGATACGCTGATCGCCGAGATCGAGACCGGCGCGGCGCGGCTGGGCCGGCCGATGACCGTCGATCCCCGTCTGCTCACCGAGCGCGCCGCCCTGACCGGCCTGACCCGGCAGGGCCGCACAAGCTGCGGCGGCGCCGCCCGGCTGGTCGAGGCCCGCGACGGCTGGCTGGCCGTGAACCTGCCCCGCGACAGCGACCGGCTGTCGGTCCCGGCCTGGCTGGGCGGCGGGCTGGACGAAGACCCCTGGATCGCCGTGGCCCGTGGCGCGCGCGGCCGGTTCCTCGATGACCTGGTCGCCGAGGGACGCGGGCTGGACCTGGCCGTGGCGGCGGTCGGGCGGGGAAACAGATCGCGCGAGCCGGTCAGGCTGCATCGCATGGCGGCCGGCGCCGATCGACGACGGACGAGCATGGCGCCGCTGGTCATCGACCTGTCGGCCCTGTGGGCGGGCCCGCTGTGCGGCCAGTTGCTGGCGGCGGCGGGCGCCCGAGTGATCAAGGTCGAGAGCGTCAGCCGGCCGGATCCGGTGCGGCAGGCCGCGCCCGAATTCTTCGACCGGCTGCAGGCCGGCAAGGCCTCGGTGGCGCTCGATTTCCGCGACCCCGGCGATCTGGTCCGGCTGCGGGCCATGCTGCACCGGGCCGATGTGGTGATCACCAGCGCCAGGCCCCGGGCCTTCGCCCAGCTGGGCCTGGAGCCCGAGGCGATCTTCGCCGGCAATCCGGGCCTGGTCTGGGTGGCGATCACCGCCCAGGGCTGGATGGGCCAGGCCGGCAACGCCGTGGGCTTTGGCGACGATGTGGCGGCCGGCGCCGGGCTGGTCGCCTTCGATGGCGCCGGGCGGCCGCTGTTCGCCGGCGACGCCCTGGCCGATCCGCTGACCGGCCTGGCCGCGGCCGGCGGGGCCTTGCGGGCCATGGGGCAGGGCGGCGGCTTCCTGGTCGACGCCAGCCTCGGCGGTGCGGCGGGCTTTGCCGCCTCGTTCGCCGCCACTTCGGACGGCCTGGTGTTCGGCGGCGAGGACGGCTGGCAGGTGGCCTGCGACGGCCGCGTGGCAGCCGTGGCCGAGCCGCGCGCCCGGCCCTGGCGCGGCGCGGCGGCGGCATTCGGCGCCGACACTGCCGAGGTGCTGGAGCGGCTGAGATGAGGGCGCCCGGCGATCTGCTCATCCGCGATGTTAGGGTCGAGGGCCAGGCCGGCCGCGACGTGCGCATCCGGCGCGGGCGGATCGTCGAGATCGGCGAGGCCCTCGGGGGCCGCGAGCCCGTACTGGACGGCGCCGGCGGTTGGCTGGTTCCGGGGCTCATCGACCACCACCTGCACCTGCTGGCCTGGGCGGCCATGCAGCGCTCGGTCCGCCTGGACAGGCTGGCGGGCCGCGAGCCGGTGCTGGCCAGAGCCCTGGCCGCCGCCCCGGGCGAGGGCTGGGTCCGCGCGGTCGGCTATCACGACAGCCTGTGCGGGCCGCTCGACCGCGAGCGCCTGGACCGCTGGGTTTCCCACCGGCCGGTGCGGGTCCAGTATTCGACCGGCAGCCTCTGGGTGCTCAACTCGGCGGCCCTGGCCCTGGTGCTGAAGGGGCCATTGCCGCCCTGCGTGGAGCTGGACGAAACCGGCCGCGCGACCGGCCGGATCTGGCGCGGCGACGCCTGGCTGCGCGGCCGGCTGGCCGACAGCCCGCCGTCCCTGGCCGGGATCGGCGCCCAGCTGGCGGCCTGGGGCGTCACCGGCGTCACCGACGCCAGCGCTGCGACCGGCCCGGCCGAGGCGGCGCTGTTGGCGCAGGCGGTCCGCTCCGGGGCCCTGCCGCAGCGGCTGACCCTGATGAGCGCCGGCCCGCTGGAGGAACCCGATGACGGGGCCTTTGCCCTGGGTCCGGTCAAGCTGCTGCTCGACGAGCACAGCCTGCCGGACTTCGACGAACTGGGCGCCCGGTTCGCCGAGGCGCGGGCCCGGGGCCGCCGCATCGCCGTCCACTGCGTCACCGCTGTGGAGCTGGCCTTCATCCTGGCGGCGTTCGAGACCTTCGGGGCGAGGCCCGGCGACCGTCTCGAGCATGGCGGGATCATCCCTGAGGACGCCATTCCAACCCTGGCGCGGCTGGGCCTGACCGTGGTCACCCAGCCGGCCTTCGTCGGCGAGCGCGGCGACCGCTACTTGGCCGATGTCGATCCGGTCGACCAGCCCGACCTCTACCGCTGCGCCAGCCTGCTGCGGGCCGGCGTTCGGGTGGCGGGCAGTTCCGACGCCCCTTACGCCTCGGCCGATCCCTGGGCCGCGATCCGGGCGGCGGCCTGGCGGCTGACGCCGACCTGCCGTCTGCTGGGCGGGGAGGAGCGGCTGTCGCCGGCCCAGGCCCTGGACCTGTTCCTGGGCGCGCGGGACGATCCCGGCGGCCCGCCGAGACGGGTGGCGGTCGGGGCGCTCGCCGATCTCTGCCTGATGACCGCCCCGGCCGAGCGGGCCCTGTTCGCCCGCCATCCGGTGGGGGCGACGATCATCGGAGGACATGTGGTGTTCCAACTGACAAAGACCCGCGCCCATGCGCCGGCTTGAGGGGCGAAGCGCCCTGGTCACCGGCGCCAATTCCGGCATCGGCAAGGCCCTGGCCCTGGAGCTGGCCCGCCGCGGCCATGCCGTGATCGCCGGGGTCCGCGATCCGGCCAAAGCGGCCGCCCTGATCGGGGAAGCGGCCGGGGAGGGGCATGCGATCCGGGCCGTGCGGCTGGATGTCACCGATCCGGACTCCATCCAGAGGGCGATGGCCGATATCACCGCCCGGGAGGGCCCGCCCGAACTGCTGGTCAACAATGCCGGCGTCTCGGCCAACGCGCCCCTCGAACTGCTGCCCGAGGACCATCACCGCCTGGTCTTCGAGACCAACTATTGGGGCTCGGTGCGGATGATGCAGGCGGTAGCGGGCGATATGCGCCGGCATTGCCGGGGCCGCATCCTCAACATCTCCTCGATCATGCCCCGCTTCGTGCTGGCCGGCACTACCGCCTATGCGGCCTCCAAGGCGGCCCTGGAGCGGGCCAGCGAGGCCCTGGCCCTGGAGATGGCCCCCTTCGGCGTGCGCGTCGTGGTCATCGAGCCGGGCGCGGTGAAGTCGGACCTGCAGGCCAACACCAGCGGAGGCGGGCGCTGGGCCGACCCGGCCCAGACCCCCTACGCCCCTACCTTCGCCCTGACACGGCGCATCCAGCTGCAGATGCTGGCCCAGGCGATGGAGGCGGACGCGGCGGCGCGGGTCATGCTCGATGCGGCCCTGGCTGACGATCCGCCCTTCCGCCTGCTGGTCGGCGAGGACGCCAACCGCTTCGTGCCGGCCCGGGAAACCATCGCTGACAAGGACTGGATCGCCATGGGCGCGGCGGGCGAGGCGGCCTTCGGGGCGCTGCTGCGTGACCGCCTGGGCGTGACGGAGGGCTAGGGCCGATCGAGATTCGAAGAGCCGGTCCGGTCTCGGCCGCCAACGCCGCGGGTGGCATGGATGTGGGTTTTTGGGGTCGCTTCGCGACAGGAAGAGAAGGCAGGGAAGAAGCGTGAGCGACGGCGCTTTCCCGAGGCCAGTCGTCGTTGATCCGCTGATATCCATCGAGGCGCGAAGCGCCTCAACAAGACCCCGCCAGCCGAGGATACACGGCGCGTCGGCCACCGCCACGGCCGCTTCCTCTTCTCTTCTGCCTTCTCTTCCTGTCGCGAAGCGACCCGAAAACCCACGCCTCCGCGAGACGCCGAGGTTCGGGTGAAGCCGCTAGAGGCGGCCCCATTTCCGATCACAGACCCTGAATGTCGATTGGCCCTAGGCCACCGCCGACTGGTCGTCCGTGCGCAGCGAGGGCGGCATGCGGCTGGGGCGATAGAGCACCCGCAGGGCCGTATCGACCAGCTCGTGCTGGCGGCTGTTGGGCCAGTCCTCGGCGTCGAACATCACCTGGACGGCCATGCCGGTGATCAGAGCCAGCAGGTGGCGGGCCGCGTGGGGCCGGTCGATCTCCGGGCGGATGGCGCCCTTTTCGTAGTGGTCGTTGAGCAGGTCGAGGATGCGGCTGCGCGCCAGCAGCACGCAATCGCGCTGCACCACGGCGATCGATTCGTCGGTGGCGGCCTTGGCCCAGAAGGCCAGCCAGATCTTCCACTCCTCCAGCCGCTCCTCGTCCAGCGGCATGATCCCGGCCAGATAGGCGCGCAGGTCGCCGCCGCTGCTGGTCAGGGTCGCCTCCCACCGCTGGGTCGAACGCTCGATCGTCGCCAGGTAGGTGAGGTGCAGCAACTCCTTCTTATTGTGGAAATAATGGGAAACGATGGCCGTGCTGAAGCCGGCCTCCGCCGCCACGTCCCGCACCGTCACAGCGTCCAATCCCGCTCGCGCAATAAGTCGCAGAGCCACGGCGACAACCTGGGCTCGTCTAGCATGATGATCGGCAGGAATTGGCATTGACGCCTTCACATAACGGTTGTTATATAACGCTCGTAACATAACAATAAACGATCCAGGGAGAACGTCAAAAAATGGGCCCCCCCTCCAGTTAGTTCAGGTTTGCCCATTCGGCCTCGGCCGATGCGGCTTTGTTACGCGTCCCCACCCATCCACGGCCGGACTTCCCGGCGCGGAGACCTTGTCCCGCGCGCCGGGGACCTGCGCCCGATTGCTTCGAGACCAGACCCCATGCGAGCCACCCGCGCCTTCCTGAAGACCGTCGACGACTGGCCCCTGTCGGGCGCCGCGGCGAGTTTCCTCAGCCAGAGCGAGTTCGGTCATCTGATCGAGGGCGAGATCGTCGCCTCGGCCTCGGGCGAGACCATGGCCATCTTCGACCCCGCCACGGGCCTGGAGTTCGCCCGTTGCGCGTCCGGCGGAGCCGAGGATGTCGACCGGGCGGTGCGCTCGGCCCGCCAGGCCTTCGACGACGGCCGCTGGCGCAACCTGGACGCCCAGGAGAAGGAGCGCCGGCTGCACCGCCTGTCGGTCCTGCTGCAGCAGAGCCGTCCCCTGCTCATGGACCTGGACGTCATCGATGGCGGGGTGGTCCGGGCCTATTCGGAATTCATCGTCCAGTTCGGCATCGACACGGTCGACTACTACGCCGGCTGGCCCACCAAGCTGCAGGGCCGCATGCCCGCCTCGCCGCCCGACGTGGTGGTGCAGGAGGTGCGCGAGCCGGTCGGGGTCTGCGCGGTGATCTCGCCCTGGAACGGACCCTCGGCCGCGCCCTGCGCCATCGTCCCGGCCCTGGCCTGCGGCAACAGCGTGGTGCTCAAACCCGCCGAGCAGACCCCGCTGACCGCCCTCGTGGTGGCCAAGCTCTGCCTGGAAGCCGGCATACCGCCCGGCGTGGTCAATGTCGTCCAGGGCCGGGGTGAGGTCGTCGGCGCCGCCCTGGTCGAGCACCCGCTGGTCGACGCCATCAGCTTCACCGGCTCGGGCGAGACCGGCCGCCGCATCCAGGCCGCCGCCGCCCCGACCCTCAAGCGCCTGAGCATGGAGCTGGGCGGCAAGAGCCCGCAGATCGTCTTCGACGACGCCGACCTGGACGCCGCCGCCACCGCCGTCGCCGGCGCCGCCTGGGGCCATTCGGGCCAGGTCTGCACGGCCGGCACCCGGGTGCTGATCCAGCGCGGCATCCATGACGAGCTGGTCGCCGAGATGGTCGCCCGCTCGCGCAACATCAAGATCGGCTCGGGTTTTAGGCCCGACACCCAGATGGGCCCGCTGATCTCGCAGGAGCAGTTGGACCGGGTGAACCGCTACGTGGCGCTGGGCAAGGCGCAGGGCGCGCAGGTGGCTCTGGGCGGCGAGCAGCACGGCAGCACGGGCTATTTCCACAAGCCGACCATCTTCACCGGGGTCGACAACCGCATGACCATCGCCCGCGAGGAGATCTTCGGTCCGGTGATGTCGGTCATCCCCTTCGACACCGAGGAAGAGGCCCTGGCCATCGCCAACGACACCGAGTTCGGCCTGGCCGCCGGGGTTTGGACCCGCGACCTGTCGCGCGCCCACCGGGCCAGCCGCGCCATTCGGGCCGGCACGGTCTGGATCAACACCTACCAGCGGGTCAATCCGGCCATCCCCTACGGCGGGGTCAAGCAGTCCGGCTATGGCCGCAGCCTCGGCCACGAGTCCCTGGAGCACTACACCCAGATCAAGACGGTCTGGATCAAGATCGCCTGACCGTCCCGCGCAGCAACCATGACGAAAGCCTCGAGCATGTCCCTCGAAGAGACCATCCAGCGGATCCAGGATCGCATCGACATCGTCGAGACGATGCATGAATACTGCCGCCACGCCGACAATCTCGACCCTCTCTCGATGGTCGCCCTGTTCACCGACGACTGCGTGGCCGACTTCTGGCCGGGCACGGGCCAGCTGCTGCTCAACGGCAAGGGCGAGCTGACCAGGATGCTGACCGACGCCCTGGCCGTGACGGTCAGCGGCAGCCACCACATCAGCAATGTCGAGGTCCGTTTCGAGACGCCCGACAGCGTGATCTTCCACAGCTACATGTATTCCTGGCAGCGCTTCACCGGCTTTCCGGTCACCGCCGACTGCCACCGCTGGGGCCGTTACGAAAATCGCTTTGTCCGCACGCCCCAGGGCTGGCGGCTTTCCCGCCTGCGGCTGATTTCCGCCGGCGAATACGGCGGCGCGCGCATCGGCGAGCAGCTGGGGCGGCCATTCCCGCCCGTCTTTGAGTAGCAACCCGGCCCTTCACCGCGGCCGACACGAAAAACAAACAACAAGGGGGAGGAACATCATGAACAGCAAGACCACCCGTCGATCGGCGCTCTCGCGAGCCCTGCTCATCTCGGTCTCGGGCCTCGCCGCCCTGGCCGGCGGCGTCGGCATGGCGCGGGCGGCGGAGACCGACGCCGAGCCCACCATGCTTTCGGACGTCATCGTCACCGCCCGCAAGCGGGAAGAGAACATCCAGAACATCCCGGTGGCGGTCAGCGCCCTCAGCGGCAAGCAGCTGGAACGCCAGTCGCTCAAGTCGATCGAGGACATTTCCGCCTCGATGCCCCAACTGACCGTCTCGCGCGGCAGCAGCGGCAGCGGCGCGACCATCAGCGTGCGCGGCATCGGCTCGTCCTCGACCAGCATCGGCATCGAGCAGTCGGTCGCGGTCATCGTCGACGGCGTCTATTACGGCCAGGGCCGGATCATCAACGAGGGCTTCTTCGACATGAAGCAGGTCGAGGTCCTCAAGGGGCCTCAGGCGCTGTTCTTCGGCAAGAACGCCACCGCCGGCGTGCTGTCCTTCACCTCGGCCGGGCCGACGGGCGAGTTCGAGGCGATGGGCCGCCTGGGCTATGAGTTCGACTCCAAGACCCCCTCGATCGAGGCGGTGGTCTCGGGGCCGGTCACCGACACCTTCGGCCTGCGCCTGGCCGTCCGCGGCTCGCAGATGCAGGGCGGCTACGTCCAGAACCAGGCGAGCGCGATGCCGCTCAGCACCCTGAACGTCAACACCTTCGCCTCCACCCTCCACGTCTCACCCGCGCCGGAGAAAGACATCCCCGGCGAGCAGGACTTCGTCGCCCGGCTGACCGGACAATGGAACCCCAACGACGCCTTCTCCCTGACCCTGAAGGCGGCCGTCGATACCTATCGGGTGACCGACGCCACCTGGAACGACGAGCTGATCTCCTGTCCGCTGGGCTCGGCCCAGGTCCACCCCGGCGAGATCTGCAACAAGGACTGGAAGATCCAGCAGAACGACGTCCCCAAGGACATCGCCGCGACCAACCCCCTGCTGGGCCGCCACGGCGGACAGCTCTATCAGGACTACGACTCCTACTCGTTCACCGCCAACGCCGACTACAGGGCCGGCCCCGTGACCTTCAGCTCGGTCACCGGCCTGCACCATTTCGTCAACTACTTCCTCGGCGACTACGACTTCACCGGCTCGGCCAACGGCGGCACCTGGGGCACGGAAAAGTCGGAATACCGCGCCTTCTCCGAGGAAATCCGCTTTCAGACCGACCTGGATGGGCCCTTCGACTTCATGGGCGGGGTCTACTACCAGAACACCCAGCTGGACTTCCATCAGCAGATCATCTTCCCGGGCGCCCTGGAAGATCCGACCGTCACCCGGCCCGAGCTGCGCTACATCACCCTGGAAAAGCTGTCGCGCACCGACGGAACCACCTTCGCGGGCTTCGGCCAGGTGATCTGGAAGATCGCCGACGGCTGGGAGCTGACGGCCGGCGGGCGCTACACCCACGAGACCAAGGATTCGACCTTCGACCAGCCCTATGTGATCAGCCTCTACCAGGGCGTCTTCGTGCCCAACTCGCCGCTGAACGCCAACCAGAGCTTCAACGACCTGTCGCCTGAAGTGACCCTGACCTGGCGTCCCCGCAGCAACCTGACGCTCTATGCCGCCTACAAGCGGGGCTTCAAGTCGGGCGGCTTCTCGGGCAGCGCCCTGCACAGCATCAACACCACCGTCGACGACCTGACCTTCGAGCCGGAGAAGCCGCAGGGCTTCGAGGGCGGGGTCAAGGCCACCCTGTTCGACGGCACGCTGCGGGCCTCGTTCGACGTCTTCAGCTACGACTACAAGGACTTCCAGATCGACTTCTTCGACGCCACCAAGATCCAGTACATCACCACCAACGCCGGCTCGGTGAAGACCGAGGGCGCCGAGTTCCAGGCCGAGTGGGCCCCCGAATTCGCCCACGGCCTGCTGATCAGCGGCAGCCTCTCCTACAACAAGTCGCGCTATGAGGATTTCGGCGGGGCGCCCTGCTGGGGCGGCCAGCGGCCGAGCCAGGGCTGCACCATCGTCGGGGGCCGCCCGGTCCAGGACCTCAGCGGCAAGCCCACCGCCAACGCCCCGGAATGGACCGGCTCGCTGCAGGCCGACTACCAGTCGGAGCCGATCAACGGCCTGGTCTTCGGTCTCTCGGGCAACCTGCATGGCAGCAGCGACTATCTGCTGAGCCCCTTCGCCAACCCCAACGGCCGGCAGGACGCCTACACGGTGTTCGACGCCTCGGCGCGGCTGGGCGGCGAGGATGGCCGCTGGGAGGTCGCCCTGATCGGCAAGAACCTCACCGATGAGTATGTCCTGACCTCCGCCGGCGACGCGCCCAGCTCCGGCAGCGGCACGGGCACGCCGCTCGGCATCCGCTCGGACCTGGTGGGCACGCCGCGCCCGCCGCGGACCATCGCCATCCAGTTCACGCTGCGCCGGTAGGGGCCTTTCCCCGGGGCGCGGCGCGCTCCGGGGCCATTCGATGGAGTAGATCTATGTCCGATACGCTTGAAGCGCCCGCTCAGCAGGACAGCGACGCGGAGGCCATGCGCCGGCTGGAGCGCCGCACCGTCGCCCATCTGGCGGCGGGCGGTACCACCGACTGGGGGCCGGCGCCCCTGACCATCTCGCCGTCGGAATACACCGACCCCGTCCGCTTCGAGGCCGAGAAGCGCGAGCTGTTCGGCAAGGCGCCCCTGCTGGCCGGCCTCTCCTGCGAGGTGGCCAACCCGGGCGACGTGCTGCTATTCGACAGCGTCGGGCCCGCCATCCTGATCGTGCGCAATCGCGAGGGCGCGCTGAACGCCTTCCTCAACATGTGCACCCACCGGGCCGCGCGGCTGGTCAGCGATTGCGCCAGGCGCAAGCTGCTGGTCTGCCCCTTCCATGCCTGGAGCTTCGACCTCGACGGCCGGCTGGTCGCCATGCCCGGCGAGGACTCCTTCGAGACCATCGATCGGACCACCCGCAATCTGGTCCGCGTCCCGGTCGGCGAGTGGGGCGGCATGGTCTTCGTCAAGGCCTATGCCGGCGAGGAGACCATCGATGTCGCCGCCTGGCTGGGCGAGATGGGCCCCGAGCTGCTGCGGCTGAACCTGGCCGGGACCAGCCTGATCAAGCACAGCCGGGTCGAGGTCGAGACCAACTGGAAATACGCCCTGGACACCTATGGCGAGGGCTACCATTTCGGCGCCCTGCACCCGACGACGTTCGGGACCACCACCTGCTCCAACGTCATCCTGTTCGACAGCTTCGGGCCCCACTACCGGGTCAACTTCACCAACAGCGGCTATCGCGACCTGGTCGGGGTGGACGAGCAGGACTGGCCGGTGACGCCCTACGGCGGCAGCCACCTGGTCTTCCCCAACTCCATCGTCTACGGCGCGCCCATGGAGGGCGGCGGCAGCATGATCGGCATGTACCGCCTCTATCCAGGCGATGTCCCCGGCCGCTCCTTCACCATCATGTCCACCTACCGCGGCGCCGACGCCCCGGCCGGGACCCCCGACGCCGCCTTCGAGGGGGCCCACGACTACATCGAAGAGGTCGTGCGCACCGAGGACTACAGCGTCTCCAAGGAGGGCCAGCGCAACCTGCAGCACGCGCCGGAAGGCTTCCGCATCGTCTACGGCCGCAACGAGATCGCCCTGCAGAACACCCACCGTCACGTGGCCCGGATGATCGGCATGCCGCTCGACTGATCCCGGGGAGGGGATGCGATGTCAGTCTATCTGCACGTCACGCTGGAGGTCCACGCCGGCGGCCTGGGCCGCTTCCTGGAAGCGATGGAGAAGACCGCCGTCCCTTTCCTGGAGGGTCAGGGCTGGCGTCTGGCCGGCGCCTTCATCCAGCGCACCGGGCGGCTGGGCAATGTCATCGATCTCTGGGAGCTGGACGACTTCCAGCATTTCGACCGCGGCCTGCAGGCCTTCATGGCGCAGCCGGGTTTCGCCGACTTCCAGGCGGTGCTGGCCGAGACGGTGATCAGCGAGACCATCGTCTTCGCCAACAAGGCTTCGTACATGCGCTGAGCGCGCGAGAGGGGAACTGGCCTTGACCACCGCCCGCCTGGAGCCCGCCGCTCCGCCCCTTCGCCTGGGGGCCATCACCTTCCTGATGGGCCTGGCCCAGCTGGTTATCACCGCCGACTTCTCCATCGTCAGCGTCGCCCTGCCGACCATCGGCCGGGGGCTGGCCATCCCGCCCGGCCAGCTGGCCTGGGTGGTCTCGGCCAATGGCGCGGTGTTCGCCGGCTTCCTGATCATCGGCGGGCGGCTGACCGACGCCATCGGCCACCGGCGAAGCCTGACCTGGGGCCTGCTGCTGTTCGGAACCGGCTCGCTGCTGTCGGGGCTCAGCGTCAATCTGTGGATGCTGCTGGCCGCCCGCTGCCTGCAGGGGCTGGGCGGGGCTTTGATCTCGCCGGCCAGCTTCTCGCTGATCCACGCCTTCCTGCCCGAGGGCCCGCCCCGGCACCGGGCCATGGGGGTGTTCGCCGCCATGCAGGGCCTGTCGGTGATCGTCGGCCTGGTGCTGGGCGGTTTGCTCACCACCCAGATCGGCTGGCGGGCGGTGTTCTTCCTCAACCTGCCGCTCATCGCCGCCTGCCTGGCCCTGACCCTGGCGGTGCTGCCAAGGGCGCCCTCGGCCGGACATGGGCGAGCCCTGGACGACGTGGTCGGGGCGGGGCTGATCGCCGCCTCCACCGGCCTGCTGCTGTCCGCCCTGTCGGCCCTGGGCGAGCACGGCCTGGTGTCCTGGCGCGGCGGCGGCGTGCTGGCCGCCGCCCTGGCCGGGTTCGCCGGCTTCTTCTGGCGTCAGGCGCGGCATGCCTCGCCGCTGCTGCCGCCCGCCCTGTTCCGGGCCGAGAACCTCACCGGCGGAGCCCTGGCCCTGATGGGACTGATCGGCGGCTTCGGCGGTCTGTTCGTGCTGACCAGCCTCTATCTGCAGACCGGCCTGCACTATTCCGCCGCCGCCGCCGGCCTGGCCATGACCCCCATCGCGCTGGCCACCATGGCCGCCGGCCCCTGCGCCCCGATGCTGATGAAGCGCTGGCCGCTGCGCAGCCTGGCCATCGGCGGCCTGTCGCTGGAGATCGCCGCCCTGTTGCTGCTGGCCCTGGCGGTTCCGCTGGGCCGCTACCTGACGCTGGTCGCGCCGCTGGCCTTCGTCGCGGTGTTCGGCAGCACCACCGCCTTCATGGCCCTGATGAGCCTGGCCCTGGCCCGCACCCCGGCGGAAACCCAGGGCGCGGCCTCGGGCCTGCTGTTCACCGCCCAGCAGATCGGCCTGCCGGCCGGGGTGGTCATCACCCTGGCGGTGTTCTCGGCCCTGTCCGGCGCGGAGTCGCTGGCCGCCTATGGGGCCGGCTTCCTGGCCCCGGCGGCGATGCTGGCGGCGGGTCTGGCCGCCGCGGTCCTGATGACCCGGCCCAGCCGTCTGGTGACGGACGGAACCGGCTGACCATGGCGGGCGGCGCGCTCCGGCCGCTCCGGTTTCCTCAGCCCAGGAACCCCTCCAGCTCGCTCATGAACAGCTCATACCGGTCATGGTGCAGCCAGTGCCCCGCGTCCGGGAAACTCACCACCCTGGCGTTCCTGAAATGCCGCATCCGCCCGTCCTTCTCCGGGTTCGAGGCCCAGCTCTTTTCGCCGTAGCAGAGCAGGGTGGGGCAGGTGATGTTCTCCCAGAGGCCGGCGATGGCCTCGGGGTCCATGTCGTGGGGGGCGTTCCAGACGTGGAGATAGTTGTCGAATTTCCAGCTGAACGTGCCGTCCTCGTTCTGGCTGACCCCGTGCTCGGTCAGGTGGCGGGCCTGGTCGTCGGTCAGGTAGCCGTTCTCGGCCTTCATGCGGCCCAGCGCCTCTTCCAGGCTGGCGTAGCGGCGGGCCTGGCGGCCGGCGACGGCCCGCTTGTCGTCGATCCAGTCGCGCCAGCGCTTCTGGGCTGGAATGGCGCGGCGTTCCTCGATCATTCGGGGGGAGGGGCCCAGGCCCTCGATGGCCACGACCTTGCTGACGTTCTCGGGGTAGAGGCCCGTATAGCGCAGGGCGATATTGCCCCCCAGGCTGTGGGCCACGATGGTCAGCGGAGCCAGCTTCAGCTGATGGATGAGCTGGGCCAGGTCATAGACATAGGCCCCCATCGAATAGTCGCCGTCGGGCGACCAGGCGCTGTCGCCATGGCCGCGCAGGTCCGGGGCGATGATGCGGTACCGCCCCCGCAGCCGCTCGGCCACCCAGTCCCAGCTGCGGCAATGATCGCGGCCGCCGTGCAGCAGCAGCAGCGGCGGCGCGCCGGGATTGCCCCAGTCGACATAGTGCAGGCGCAGGCGCTGGGAGATGAAGCTGTGCGAGGCGGGGCCGGTGAGCATCTGGGTCATGGCGGCTGCATACACCCACCCCGGCCGCTGGCGACAGGCGCCTTTCGTGGGAGGCGGGCTTAGAAGTTCTGCATCGCCGGGCCGCGCGCCCCGGCCTAGGAAACAGCCATGCGCATCCTGGCCGTCTCCGGAAGCCTGCGGGCCGCCTCGTCCAACAGCCGGGCGATACAGGCCCTGGCTTTGCTCGCGCCGGCGGGCGTGGAGGTCGAGATCTGGCGGGGGCTGGGCGAGTTGCCCTTCTTCAACCCCGACCTCGACATCGACCCCGCCCCGGCCAGGGTGGCGGCGTGGCGGGCGGCGGTGGAGGCCTGCGACGCCCTGGTGATCTCCAGCCCCGAATACGCCCACGGCGTGGCGGGCGTGATGAAGAACGGGCTGGACTGGCTGGTCTCCCATCCGGGCCTGCATGAGACGCCGGTGGCGGTGATCAACGCCACCCCGCCGGGCGACTACGCCCAGGCCCATATGCGGGACAATCTGTCGGTCATGTTCACCACCCTGGTCGAGGCCGCCTTCGTCACCGTAAACCTGCGTGGACGGAGCGAAACGCCCGCCCAGATCGCCGCCGATCCGGCGCTTTCGGCCCCCCTGCGCCAGGCCCTGAACGCCCTGGCCCAGATGGGCTGAATTGACGCGCAACCATTTGGCCCGACTCGCGCTCCACTAGGATGGGGCAGGGAGTGTAGGCATGGGATTCTATCGGGCGAGACGCGGGGATGGGCTGGGGATCGTGGTGGCCATCCTGATTGGCCTGCTGCTGACCCTGGCCAGCATCTTCCTGCTGGGCCGGGCCATGCTCGATCATCGCCAGGCGATGGGGCCCCCAAGCATTACCCTGGGCCTCAGCTAGCAACTCTTCGCCGTCTTCCGCGCTTGGTTAAGCACAAGGAGGACTCCAGATGGCAGCAACCCAATCGAGCGGCGGCAGTGGCATGGGCGTGGTGGTCGGCGTTTTGCTGGCCGCGCTCCTGGCGATCGGCGCATTCTTCATCTTCGGCGGCGGCATGCTGAACCAGAAGAAGTCGGTCGACCTGAACGTCAACCTGCCCAGCCCCGCCGCGCCCCCCTCGGCGCCGGAAATCCCGACCCCGCCGATTCCCAAGCCGCAATAGGCCCTTCGCGCCCAGCGCTTGCGGACGAGACCGGCGGATTTCCGCCGGTCTCGTTCTGCGTTCGGGGCGCGGTCTTCTCATCCCGTCTCATGTTCATAATGGTTAACAGAACGTAAACAACTATTTGCGGCTGGCCCGTGATGTGCTTTTAGAACCGCAAAAGGGAGACGACAGGATGAAATTGGCACAGATCGGGATCGCCCTCATGCTGGCCGCCTCGACCGCGGCGCCGGCTTTCGCGGCCGACGCGCCGGTGGTGGCTTCTGGTGAAGCGCTGGGCGGCACGGCGGGCGTCTGCATCCGCTGGGGCGAAGACCGCGATCACGTGGCCCAGGCCGTGGTGGTTCAGTCCACCGGCAATGTCCAGCTGGACGAGGTCATCGCCTCTTCCGTCAAGACCATGAACTGGCCGGCCCCCGGCGAAGGCTATGCCGGCCAATGGGTCGGGGTCAGCCTCTCGGTCGGCGGCGCTCCCCCGATCAGCACCCTCCCCAACTGCGCCCTGCTCGACGCTCCGGCCGTGCCGGGCTCCACCGCCAGCTAGCGTCGCCCCCGCGCGCTCGCGCGACCCACCCTCATTCGTCCTGTGGCGATCGGTCACGGCCATTGGTTGAGTGGCCGGCGGTCCCGTTAACGCGCCAGGCGCCCTGCTGCTGTATTGGCTATGGAGCGTCAGTCACGGATCGGGAAATGCATGAGCGGGCCGCCGGAGGCCGATAATCTGATCCGATCGACCCGCTTCCTGGTGGTCGACGACAATGCGCCCTGGATCAGGCTGGTGCGCGAGGTGCTGCTGGCCTGGGGCGCCGTGGCGGTCCGGGGCGTGTCGTCGGTGGCCCAGGCCCAGGCCGTCCTCGAAAAGCACGATGTCGGCATGATCATTTCGGATCTGGTGATGCCGGAAGAGGACGGCTTCAGCCTGGTGCGCTGGGTGCGGGCGCACGAGAATCCCGTCCTGCAGCGCACGCCGTTCGCCATCATCACCTCGGAGACCTCGCGGCTCAACATCACCCGGGCCGCCTGCTGCGGCGCGGACCTGGTGATCGAAAAACCGCTGAAACCGGCCCTGTTGCTGCCGCGCATGAAGGCCCTGCTGGCCGCACGCGCCGCCAAGCCGCGACCCACGCCGCCCTGCGGCAAGATCCTCACCGTTCCCTGTCCGCTGATCCCGATCAAGCCCAGCCCTTCGGAGGTCTCGGCGACACTGAAGGCCCTGGTCAGCGAGGCCGCCAGCGAGCCCTGCAAGTGGATGCCGGTCTCGACATTCGACGTGTTCTGAGCCGCGACCGCGTCTAGCCGAACACGCCCGCCCAGCCCGTGCCCTCGAGCGCCGCCTCGACCCTGGCGCGGTCGCCGGCGGCCAGGGCGGCGTACTCCTCGCGCAGCCAGTTCAGGCACTTGGCCTGGTAGGCGAAGGGCTGCTGCACCCAGGCCTGGCCATCGATCTGCGTGGACATCTCCGTCGCGCCCGAGGCCACTGCCTCGGCGTTGGCGACCAGCAGCGGCGCATAGACCCGGCCGGTCTCGGCGATCATCGCCAGCAGGGTGGCCGGCAGATTGGCGCTGTCGAACCAGTCACTGTCCTGAGGCTCCAGCCCCGAAAGATCCTCGGTCATCCCCACCCAGGCGGCCACGCGCGGGGCGGCCTTGTCGGCGATGGCGGTGGGCGTGGGGTCGAAGGCGACCAGCTGGGTCAACTGGCCGAACACCGCGAAGTCGCTGGCGCCCGGCCGCTCGCCCAGCAGGTAGCGGTGAGCGCAAAGATGGGCCTCCATCAGCGCCAGCCAGCGCACATAGCTGGCTTCGATCACTGGTCCGGTCGTCGGGTTGGAGCCGACATAGCGCAGCCGGCCGATCTGCCGCTCGGAGATGAAGGCGGCGCGCTGGGCCAGCTCGTCCGGGGCCATGGGCGGGCCCCAGCTCGGCAGCACCCGACCGGCCTTATCGGCGTCAGGCTCGAAGGCCCAGCGGTAGTGGAACATCGCCTTGGTCAGCCACTCGTCGCCATAGTCCTCCAGCAGGCTGTCGAGGAAGCGCAGGGCGGGGTCGGCCGGCTTGACTAGGCGGCCGGCGAATTCCGTCTCGAACCGCAGCAGCAGCGGGGTGGAATCGGTAACCGCCTGCACCTCGCCGTCCGCGCCCGGCAGATAGAAGGTCGGCAGCAGCCGCACCTTGGGCGCCGGCGTTCCGGGCGGCTCGCGGCCGGTGAAATAGAGTTTGTAGGGGATGCGGCGATAGCGCATCAGCGCCAGCATCTTGCGGGTATAGGGCGAGCCGGGGGCGCCGCTGAGGGCCAGTGGGGTGGTCAAGGTCACGCAGCGCCTCCCGATCTTTTTGGCAGTATGGCTGCCACAAGGGTGTGGGCGTCAAGCGTCAGTCGAAGAGGTCGCCCATCGAGAGGTCGGTCCGACGGCGGTGGAAGCCCAGGGGGCCGCGCAGGATCAGATAAAGCAACAGGCCGACGAGAACGAACCAGAAGGCGACCGTGAACAGACCGTAGGCGCCGACGAACATCGTCTGCAGAGCCGGCGGCATGTAGTCCCTGGCCAGGAAGCACAGGCCAAAGGCGGTCGAGTAGCTGCCAAGGGTCTGGCTGATCACCGCCAGCGAAGTCAGCCTGCCCCGCCAGCGCAGGAAGCCGGCCAGCGCCAGCATCGGCAGTCCCAGGCCGAGCAGGCTCGCCACGACCTGCCAGCCCGGCAGCTTCGAATTCGTCACCGCGACGCAGGCGACCATGATGGCGGCCCAGAGCATGAACCCGCCAAGCTGGGCGGCGCCCGACTCCCGCGCGGTCGTCCTGGCCTCCGGCAGGGGAGCAACGATGCCGCCCTGTTCGACCATGCTCATTCGCCCATCGCTATGTCATGCCGTCGTGGCTTGGCGTCGTCCAGCCCACGCAGGACGCCGCGGGTGACCATCAGGATCAGCATGCCGACGAAGGCCGCGCCCTGCACGACGTCCTCGTACCCGGCGGGTATCAGGTCACCGCCCCAGATCTTCAGGATCATGTCCAGCATCACCGCGCCCCAGAGAGCCAAGGCGACGGTCGTGAGCACGCGCTCGAAAGGTCGCACGCTCGACCACCGGCCATCGCGCCGGGTCCAGAGCACGATGAGGACCGAGGGCGCTATGGTCAGCCCGATCAGCGACAGCCTGCGATCGCCGTCGAGCCAGGCGGGAAACCAGCTCTGCGGCGCCAGCGCCACCGCCAGGGCGGCAAGGCCGACCACACAGACGACCAGCAGCAGCCAGCCCTTCCAGGCTGGCAGTTTGGCGAACTCGCTCTCGGCGGCAGGATTGGCCATAGCAGGACGATGTTCCCGTCCAGATCGCGGGTCAAGCCGGCTGCAGCAGGTCCCAGCGGTTGCCGCAGAGGTCCTCGAACACCGCCACGGTTCCGTAGGGCTCATGGCGCGGCGCCTCCAGGAACTTCACCCCGGCGGCGGTCA
Source organism: Caulobacter ginsengisoli (assembly GCF_030814835.1). Classification (GTDB taxonomy): domain Bacteria; phylum Pseudomonadota; class Alphaproteobacteria; order Caulobacterales; family Caulobacteraceae; genus Caulobacter; species Caulobacter ginsengisoli. Next base: position 15,317 of record NZ_JAUSVS010000016.1, on the reverse strand, counting down.
TGCGGGCGTGATCGGCGGCGAAGTCGTCGGTGTGCAGGAACAGGAAGACCCGCCCGCCGGTCTGCTCGCCGATGCGGGCGGCCTGCTCAGGGTTGGCGGCCTTGGCCAGCAGGATGCGGGTCTCGGCGTCCGGGCGCGGGGCGACGACCACCCAGCGCTTGCCCCCGCCCATGTCGTTGTCCTCGATAAGGGTGAAACCCAGGGCGTCGCGGTAGAAGGCGATGGCGCCGTCATAGTCGGCGACGAGCAGCGAGATCAGGTTGAGGTGGCGCATGGCTTCCGGCAGGCTGGTGAGGATGGAGACCTAGCATGTCGCGTGAACGTCTGGCCCGGATGATCGAGGACGCAAGCCGTGTGGTGGTGTTCACCGGCGCGGGTATTTCCACCGAGTCCGGCATTCCCGATTTCCGCAGCCCGGGCGGGGTGTGGAGCAAGATGAAACCCATCTATTTCCAGGACTTCGTGGCCAGCGAAGAGAAACGGCTCGAAGCCTGGACCCGCACCTTCTCCGGCGCCGCCGGCTGGACGGGCCGCGAGCCCAACGCCGGCCATTATGCGGTGGCGCGGCTGGTGGCGGCGGGCAAGGTGAGTTCGGTGATCACCCAGAACGTCGACAACCTGCACCAGAACAGCGGCGTGCCCGACGACAAGGTCATCGAGCTGCACGGCAACGCCAGTTACGCGACCTGCCTGGAGTGCGGCCTGCGCCACGAGCTGGACGTGCTCAAGCAGAGCTTCCTGGGCCGCGGCGAAATCCCCAGCTGCCGCGCCTGTGGCGGCTTGGTGAAGACCGCCACCATCTCGTTCGGCCAGTCGATGCCCGAGGGACCGATGGCCCGGGCCGAGGATGAGATCCTGGCCTGCGACCTCTGCCTGGTGCTGGGCTCGTCCCTGGTGGTCTATCCCGCGGCCGGCTTCCCGCTGATGGCCAAGCGCAACGGCGCGGCCCTGGCCATCGTCAACCGCGAGCCGACCGAGCAGGACGTCGTGGCCGACCTCGTCCTGCATGACGAGATCGGCGAGGTGATGAGCGCCGTGGCGCCCGCTTCAGTCTAGGGGCTTGAGCTGGCCCAGCAGGGTCGGGATCAGTTCGCTGACCGTCGGGTGGATGTGCACGCTGCGCTGGATGACGGTGTAAGGCGCGTCGGCCGCCATCACATCGAGCAGGGAGTGGACGATTTCGTCCCCCTCGATGCAGAGCAGGGCCGCGCCCAGGATGCGCTGGGTCTGGGCATCGACCAGCACCTTCATGAAGCCGGTAGTCTCGCCCCGCTCCTTGGCCCGACCGACCCGGGTCATCGGCATGACCCCGACCAGGGCCGGACGACCGGCGGCGCGGACCTCGGCCTCGGTCATGCCTACCCGGCCCAGCGGCGGGTCGGTGAACAGGGCGTAGGCGGGGATGCGGTCGCTGACCTGACGCGGATCGTCGTCCAGCAGGTTGGCGGCCACGATCTCGAAATCATTGTAGCTGGTGTGGGTGAAGGCCCCCCGGCCGTTGATGTCGCCCAGCGCCCAGACCCCATCGACATTGGTGCGCAGCCGATCGTCGACCTTGATATAGCCGCGCGCGTCGGTCTCGACGCCTGCAGCGGCCAGGTCCAGCCCGTCGCTGTTGGGCAGGCGGCCGATCGCCAGCAGCAGGTGGCTGCCGGGGATGTCCAGCCCGGTCGCGGTCAGCCTCAGGCCGGCGGCGTCCGGCCGGACGGCGAAGTCGCGGACGCCGGTGTGGACGACGATCCCCTCGGCCTCGAGCATGGCGCGGACGGCCTGGCTGATCTCCGGGTCCTCGCGAGCGATCAGGCGGTCGCCGTATTCCAGCACCGTCACCGCCGCGCCGAAGCGGCGGTACATCTGGGCGAACTCCAGGCCGATATAGCTGCCGCCGACGACGATCAGATGCTCCGGGAGGGCGTCCAGGCCCATCATCCCGGTGTTGGTCAGGTAGGGGATGTCCGCCAGGCCGGGCCAATCGGGGATCACAGGCCGGCCGCCGGCGTTGATGAAGATCTTCGGGGCCGTCAGGGTCTCGCCATTCACGCTGACCGCGTGCGGGCCTTCGAAGCGCGCTTCGCCGCGGATCAGAGTCAGGCGCTCCATGTTTTCCAGCCAGGAAGTCAGCCCGTCGATCGAGGCCTGGACCACCGCGTCCTTGCGCGCCTTGACCTTGGCCATGTCCACGCGAACGGGACCGCCGAGCATCACGCCGTAGTCGGCCGCACGGCGGGCCAGATGGGCGACGCGGGCGCTGGCCACCAAGGTCTTGGTCGGGATGCAGCCGTCATTGACGCAGGTCCCGCCCAGATGCTCGCGCTCGATGAGGGCGACGGTCTGGCCGGCCCTGGTCAGCCGCTCGGCCAGGAAGGGCCCGGCCTGGCCGCTGCCGATGATGATCGCGTCGAAGGGTCTGGTCATGGGCGGAAGATGCGCGCGGGCGCGCAGGTTGGAAAATGCCGAAGCGGTCTGGCGATCATGCGCTGGGCGCATCGCCATTCTTGCTGTGAGAGGTCCATGCGCAGGGCGCATGGACTGAGGAACCAGACGGCATTTCACGGCCGGTCGGGCGGCGGGCAGAAACCGGCCACCAACCAGGAGATTATCCCATGACCAGATACCCGACCGGGGCCCCCCGCCGCATGGCGCTCGCCCTCGCCGCCGCCGCCGTTTTCGGCAGCGTCTTCGCCGCCGCCGTCCCCGCCTCCGCGGCCCAGCCCGCCGCCACCGCCACGGCGGCCGGCGTGATCCGGGTCAAGAGCGCCTACGGCTTGGACGAGACCGTTACCCGCCTCAAGGCCGACATCGCCAGCAAGGGCATCCGCTTCTTCGACGAGATCGACCAGTCACAACTGGCGGAGGGCGCGGGCCTGCCGCTCGGCCCCAGCAAGCTGCTGTTGTTCGGCAACCCGCCGCTGGGCGTGCAGTTCCTGACCTCCAACCCCTATGCCGGACTGGACTGGCCGGTGCGGATGCTGGTGGTGCAGGATGAAGCCGGCCAGGTCTGGGTGGCCTGGACCGACTTCGCCTGGATGGCGGACCGCTACGGCGTCACCGACCGCGACGCCGCCTTCAGGATGGCCTCCGAGGTCTCGGCCTCGATCGCGGGCAGCGCGCAGAAGTAGCCGGCTATCGCGCCATGTTGACGATCTGCAGCTGGGTGAACTCGGCCAGGCCCTCTTCGCCCAGCTCGGTCCCCAACCCTGAGAACTTCGCCCCGCCGAACGGGATGTTGGGGGCCAGTTCGGCGTGCTTGTTGATCCACACCGAGCCGCTGTCCATCTGGCCGGCCAGGTCCCAGGCCGCGTCCAGGTCGTTCGACCAGATCGAGCCGCCCAGGCCCCAGGGCGAGGCGTTGGCCCGCGCCACCGCGTCGCCCGCGTCGCTGAAACGGATCACCGGCAGCACCGGGCCGAACTGCTCCTCGTCGACCAGCCGGTTGCCGTCGGTGATGTCGCGCACGATGGTCGGGCGGATGAAATAGCCCTTGCCGGGCGTCGCGCCGCCGCCGGCGATGACCGTGCCGTGGCTCCTGGCGTCCTCGATGATGCCCAGCACCTTTTCGTACTGCATCCTGTTCTGGAGGGGACCGAACTGGGTGCCCTGCTCCAGCCCATCGCCGATCACCGCCTCGTCGGCCAGCCTGGCCAGCTCGGCGCACATGGCGTCGTAGATGCTGTCATGCACATAGGCGCGCTTGACCGCGATGCAGACCTGGCCGCTGTTCTGGAAGGCCCCGGCGAAGATCTTGCCGGCGGTCTCCTTGGCGTCCACGTCGCCCAGCACGATGGCCGCGTCGTTGCCGCCCAGCTCCAGGGTGATGCGCTTCAGCGCCTCGGCGGCCCCGGCCATGACCTTCTTGCCGGTCTCGGTCGAGCCGGTGAAGCTGATCTTGCGCACGTCCGGATGCTTGGTCAGCTCGCCGCCCAGGTCGTTGGCGTCGGCGATGACATTGAGCACGCCGGGGGGCAGCAGGTCCTTGATCAGCTCGGCCAGCCGCAGGGTGGCCAGCGGCGTGGTGGCGGCGGGCTTGAGCACGATGGTGTTGCCGGCCAGCAGGGCCGCCGGAACCTTGAAAGCCATCAGGATCAGCGGGAAGTTCCAGGGCACGATGGCCCCGATGACGCCCAGCGGCCTGCGGCGCTGCTCGACCTTGCGGGTCGGGCTGTCCTCCAGGACCTTGGCCGGCAGGTCGAGGCTGGCGAAGTAGCGGAAGAAGGCCGAGGCGCCATAGGCCTCGCCGACCGCGTCGCCGATCGGCTTGCCCTGCTCCTGGGTCAGGATGCGGCCCAGCTCCGGGGCGTTGGCCTGGATGACGTCGGCGATGGCCACCAGGGCGGCCTTGCGCTCGTCCATCGAGGTCCTGCTCCAGGCCGGGAAGGCGGCCTTGGCGGCGGCCACGGCCTGGTCCAGCTGGGCCTTGGAGGCGCGCGGACACTGGGACAGCACCTCCTCGGTGGCCGGATTGACCACGTCCATGACGGCGTCGCCGTCGACCAGCTTTCCGTCGATCAGCAGCTTGAAGGGACCCATGGCGCGCTCCTCATGATTGTTGGCGGCACGAAAGGCCGGTGACGCTACGGCCGTCAAGCCTTGCTCCACCTTGCTCGGGGGACGAACAGGTCTAGATTGCCCGGCCTTTCCGTAGCGAGACGCGTATCCCACATGCCAGTCAGCCTCGACGTCCCGCGCCGCCGCCGCCGCACCAAGATCGTGGCGACGCTGGGTCCGGCCAGTTCCGACAAGGCGATGATCCGCGAGCTGTTCGTCGCCGGGGTGGATGTCTTCCGCCTGAACTTCAGCCACGGGGACCATGCCGACCACGCCGACCGGCTGAAGCTGATCCGGGAGATCGAAGCGGAGAGCGGCCGGCCGATCGGCGTGCTCGCCGACGTGCAGGGCCCCAAGCTGCGGGTCGGACGGTTCAGCGGCGGCCATGTCGATCTGCGGGCCGGGACCGAGTTCCGGCTGGACCTGATCTCGACCCCCGGCGACGCGCGGCGGGTCGAGCTGCAGCATCCCGAGATCATCGAGGCCGCCGGCATCGGGACTCAGTTGCTGCTCGACGACGGCCGCATCCGGCTGGAGGTGGTGCGCAAGGGGGCCGACCGGCTGGAGACCAAGGTGCTGACCGGCGGGCGGCTGTCCGACCGCAAGGGCGTCAATGTCCCGGGCGTGCTGCTGCCGATCCCGGCCCTGACGGTCAAGGACCTGGCGGACCTGGCCTTCGCCCTGGAGCAGGGGGTCGACTATATCGGCCTGTCATTCGTCCAGCGGCGGGCGGATGTGGAACAGGCCCGTTCCATCGTCGGCGACAAGGCCTGGATCCTGACCAAGGTCGAAAAGCCCCAGGCCCTCGACGACCTGGAGGGCATCGTCGCCCTCTCCGACGCGGTGATGGTGGCGCGGGGCGACCTGGGGGTCGAGCTGCCGCCCGAGGACGTGCCCATGGCCCAGAAGCGGATCATCCGCTGCGCCCGGCGCCTGGCCAAGCCGGTGATCGTCGCCACCCAGATGCTGGAGAGCATGATCACCTCGCCCGCCCCGACCCGGGCCGAGGCCACCGACGTCGCCGCCGCGGTGCTGGACGGCACGGACGCGGTGATGCTGTCGGCCGAGACGGCGGCCGGCCAGTATCCCATCGAGGCGGTGCGGATGATGGACCGCATCATCGCCCGGGTGGAGCGGGACGAGGAATGGCGCACCGCCAACGCCGCTTCCCGCCCCGAGCCCGAACACACCAGCGCCGGCGCCATCGCCGCCGCCGCCCGCCAGGTCGCCGCCACCATCGGCGCCCAGGCCATCGGCGCCTTCTCGCAGTCGGGCTCCACCGCCCTGCGCATCGCCCGCGAGCGGCCCGAGGCGCCGGTCATGGGCTTCACCCCGGTTCTGGAAACCGCCCGCCGCCTGGCCCTGGTCTGGGGGGTGCACGCCATGCAGGTCGGCGAGGTCCACTCGATGACCGAGACCGTGGCCAAGGCCACCTCGCTGGCCCGGCGCGAGGGTTTCGCGGGACGTGGCGAGGAGATCGTGGTGGTGGCCGGCGTGCCGTTCGGCCAGCCGGGCACGACCAACGCGCTGCGGGTGGCGACGGTCGGCGGGCGGTAGGATGCAAGACGCCATTGCGGAAATGCTTCGGGTTGTCCCGGAGTTCAACGACGACCTCACGACTCCCGAAATGGACGCGCTCGTTCCGCTCCTGGATGTGCTCAAGCATCCGCTGTCGCGCGCCGATATTCAGGCGCTGATTTCAATGCTGCCCGAAAACGGCGACACGGCCATGGGCCTGAACTGGACGATCCTCCACGCCATCGAGGCCTCGCCGGAATGGCCGTTGTGGGACTTGCTGACCGCCAAGGACCATGAGTGGATAGACATCTTCAGGCTGCGGCTGAGAAACGGCGGACATCAGCCACCTGAAGGCTTCTAGAGCCCCATCATCTTCCCGCGCAGCCGCCGCATGCCGCCCAGCCAGCGGTCATAGTCGCCGGCCTTGCGCTGCATGTAGGTCAGCACCTGCGGGTGGGGCAGGATCAGGAAGGTTTCGGCGGCCAGGCCCTGGACGACGCATTCGGCCACCTCGTCGGGGGTCATGACGCCGTCGAGGTTCTGGGGCTGGGCCGACGGGTCGCCGCCCTGGCGCAGCATGGCGGTGTCCACCCCTTGCGGGCACAGCACCGAGACCCTGATCCCGGCGTCGCCATTGGTGATGGCCAGGCTCTCGGCGAAACCGATGGCGGCATGCTTGGTGGTCGAATAGACCGCCCCGCCGATTTGGCTGAGCAGGCCGGCGGCCGAGACGGTGTTGAGGAAATGGCCCTCGCCCCGAGCGATCATGCCGGGCAGGGCGGCTCTGGCGGCGTAGACATGGGCCATGACGTTGACCCCCCAGGCCCGCATCCACACCGCGTCCGGCGAGGAAGCGGCGTTGCTCCGGTCCGGATCGCCGTCTCCAATGCCGGCGTTGGAGCAGAAGAGGTCGATCCGGCCCTGGTCGGCCTCGACGGCGGCGACCATGGCGGCCATCTGCTCGCCGTTGGAAACATCGACCGTATAGGCCTTGCCGCCGATGGCCTTGGCGGTGGCGGCGGCGCCCTCGGCGTTGCGGTCGACCACGGCGACGTGGGCCGCGCCCTCGGCGGCGAAGCGGCGGGCCAGGGCCGCGCCGATCCCCTCGGCGGCTCCGGTGACGACGACGACTTTTCCGGCGACCTGCATGGCGTTCTCCCTGGCGATTCTTGAGTTGCCGGCAATCCTGCCCGCAGCAAGCGTCAATCGCCATCCCACCCTTCAGCCGTCATCCTGGGTCTTGTGCCCAGGATGACGGCTGAGGAGTTGAGAGGTGAGGGGGTCACGACGAAAGGCTTGCTCCCGGCGGCGCGGATAGCCGACGATGGCGCCAATCAAGCAAAACAGGGACGGGGCCCATGGGCGATCTGGTGCTGCGCAAGGACGAGGACGGGCTGACCACGCTCACCCTCAACCGGCCCGACAAGCTGAATGCGCTGAACGTCGCCCTGTTCGCCGAGCTGGACGCCCACGTCCAGGCCATCGCCGGCCAGACCGAGAGGGTGGGCGTGGTCATCGTGCGCGGGGCCGGCCGCTGCTTTTCGGCCGGCCATGACCTCACCGACATCGCCGCCGGCGAGAAGCTGCCCCGGCCGCACTTCCAGTCCGACATCATCGAGCGGCTGGCCGACCTGCCCCAGGTCGTGATCAGCGCCGTGCACGGTCACTGCTACACCGGCGCCCTGGAACTGGCCCTGGCCGGCGACCTCATCGTCGCCTCCAGTTCGGCCAAGTTCGGCGACACCCACGCCCGCTTCGCCCTCACGCCGGTCTGGGGCCTCTCGCAGCGCCTGCCCCGGCGGGTGGGGACCTACAAGGCCCGCGAGATGATGTTCACCTGCCAGACCTACAGCGGCGAACAGGCGGCCTCGTTCGGCCTGGCCAATGTCTGCTTTCCGGAGGGCAGTTTCGAGAGCGACCTGGAGGCCTATGCCCGCGCCATCCTGGCCAACAGCTGGTTCAGCCACCGGGCCAACAAGCGGCTGCTGCGCGAGACCGACGGCCTGCCGATGAAGGTCGGCCTGGCGCATGAGGTGTTCCGGGGCGAGGGCCGGGGGCCGGACATGGAAGCCCGCATCGAGGCCAGTTTCCGCAAGAAATAATCCGCAGGAATTCTTGGGGCGAGATTGCCTCGCATTCACGTGACCGGAATCGGGTTTCGCGGTATGGCGGAAGAGATGGGCCCGCCTCCCCGATGAGCCAGAATCCAACGCCTCGCGTCTCCGAGATCCTGGCCGGCGTCGCCGCCGTCAGGCGAAAGCACGTGGCCGTCAGCGATGTGCTGGAAGCGTTCGGCGACCGGGCCTTCGGGGCGCTGATGTTCGTGTTCGCCGCGCCCCTGGCCCTGCCCATGCCGCCGGGGGTCTCGGCCATCCTGGGCGCGCCGCTGCTGTTCATCTCCGCCCAGTGGATGGTGGGCCGCAAGACCCTCTGGCTGCCCAGGATCGTCACCGAGCGGACCATGACCCGCTCCGACTTCGCCGCCATGCTGGAGAAGGTGACGCCCTTCCTGTCCTGGCTGGAGAGCCACCTGCGCCGGCGGCTCAGCGTGCTCTATGGCCGGGTATTCGACCGGATCACCGGCCTGATGTGCCTGGTGCTGGCCATCATCGTCTTCCTGCCCATCCCGTTCGGCAACATGCTGCCCTCGTTCGCCCTGGCGGTGTTCGGCCTGGGCTTGGCCGAGCGCGACGGGGTGGCCGCTCTGGTCGGCTGGTCGGCCTCGGCGCTCAGTGTGATGATCCTGGCGGTGCTGTCCAACGCGCTGATCCAGGCTTTCGTCACCTTCTTCAGGGTGCTGCTGAATACGTTCTAGGTTCCCTGTTGGATAAAGGGGACCTTGGCGAAGAGGCGTCGCTCGGCCCCGCGCGGGTCGTCGGCCAGGGCGCTGACCGTATTGAACACCATCGTCTGGCGCCGGGGCAGGCTGTAAGGCGCCCAGCCCGGATCGCCGCCCCGGGCGAAGGCCAGGAAGGCGTCCTGCATGGCCTGGCTGACCGCCCTGGCGTCGGCGGCCGTCCCGGTGATCGAGCCTGGCGCATCGAGGGTTCCGAACACCAGCGGGATGTCCAGCGTATGCGGCGCCCCCCACTTGCCGCCGTCCTGGGGCGATCCCCAGTCCAGCTGGTAGGCGAAGGCGGGCGAACCCTGCTGGGCCCGCAGTTCGGCCTCGACCACGGCGGCCCGCCAGGAGCGCGAGGCGGTGGTGGCGGCGAAGAAGACGTCGCTGGGGCTGTAGGCCGGATAAATCTGGCGATAGGTCGCCACCACCAGGTCGGGGTCGATATCGACCCGCAGCTGTGGGCCCAGGCGCCCCGGCAGGTCGTCCCAGGTCAGGCTGAAGGTCGAGGGATCGGACCGGCCGATCAGGCCCCGGGTCTCGTCATGGGTGTTGCCGATCATCATCGGGATGGCGGCCGACTGCGGCGGGGCGTCGGGATAGAAGGGGTGGCGGGTAAGCGAGCGCTCATCGAGGACGGGGCCCATGTAGAGGCCGCCCGAGCCGATGATGGGGTCGACGGTGGCCAGCGCCTCGACCAGCTTTTCCACTGGCGCCTCGGCGGCTTGTTGCGGCGTCAGGCCCAGTCTGGCCAGCATCGCCTGGGCCCGTTTGGTGGCGTTGCCGGGACCGGAGGCGGTGAGCTGCTGGCCGCTCATGGTGGCGGCGCGGTGGAACAGGCCCGCGGCGGCCGGCATGGCCATCAGGGTGGCGATCTTGGCCCCGCCGCCGGACTGGCCGAAGACCATGACCTTGCCCGGATCGCCGCCGAAGCCGGCGATGTTGCTGCGCACCCACTGCAGGGCCAGGACCAGGTCCAGCATGCCGGCATTGCCGCTGTCCTCGAAGCCGGGCGCGAGACGACGCAGATAGAGATGCCCGAAGGCGTTCAGCCGGTGGTTCAGGGTGACCACCACCACATCGCCCCGCTCGGCCAGCCTGCGGCCGTCGTAGAGCGGGCTGGAGCCCGAGCCGTTCGAATAGGCCCCGCCGTGGATATAGACCATCACCGGCCGCCGGGCCGCGTCCAGGCCGGGAGTCCAGAGGTTGAGGAACAGGCAGTCCTCGGCCGTGTTGGCCTCGTCGCTGCGCTGGGGCGAGCCGGGGCCGAAAGCCGTGGCCTCGGCGATGGCGGTCCAGGGCGCGGGCGGGGCCGGTGGTTGGAAGCGCCGGGGCGGGGCGCCGTAGCGGACGCCCCTGAAGGCTTTGATCGGCCCGTCGAGATAGCCCCGTACCTTGCCGGCGGTGGTCTGGGCGATGGGAAAGGCGGCGGGCTTGGCCGGGGCCGAAGTCGCCAGCGTGGTCGCACCGAGGCCGGCGAGCACTGAACGGCGATCCATGGCGAAAACTCCGGCTTTTCCGTGATGATACCGGTTACCTGGCAAAACTATCAATCTTCCGAAGCTGTCGGTAACAGCCGACTGAACCAAGCGCGCGAGCAAGGGTTGTCTTGCACAGAGCGGCGTCCTGCCGCGCTGGGGAGAACACCATGTCAGTTGAAACCTTGCTTATCTGGCTGCTGGTCGGCGCCGTGGCCGGCTGGCTCGCGGGTATCATCGTCAAGGGCTACGGCTTCGGACTGCTCGGCAATATTGTCGTCGGAATCGTGGGCTCTTTTATCGGCGGCTGGCTCTTCGGCCAGTTCGGCCTGTTTACCGGCAACGGGATCGTAGGCAGCATCATCGGCGCCACCATTGGCGCGGTCATCCTGCTGCTGCTGATACGCCTGATCCGCCGCGCGTAAGCTGCCGACAGGGTTTGTGCGAACGGAGCCGTCTTGGTTTTCCAAGGCGGCTTTCCGTCGGTTGCCACGACCTTGGCCAAGCCAGAGCTTCACGAACTCGTGCCTAGCCCCCGCCCACCCCCGGGTGTTCGATGATCTCAGCCGCCCGCGGCCTCTCCGACCGTGACGGGCGGGTCAATGCGCGGCGAGCCCGCCCCTTTGCAAGGCCAGGGTCCTCGCCGCCGACAGGTGGAGATGATTGTCATGGCTTCCAGAAAGGTTGCTGCCGTTCGGTCGATCGCGCTGATCGGCCCGAACGGCGCCGGTAAGACGACCCTGTTCGAGGCGCTGCTCTACGCCGCGGGCGCGGTGGACAGGCAGGCCGTGGTCGGCCAGCCAGGCTCGGTGGGCGACGCCAGCCCCGAGGCGCGGGCCGCCGGCCAGTCGGTCGAGCTCAACATCGCCAGTTTCGATTTCATGGAGGACCGCTACGCCCTGATCGACTGTCCCGGGTCGGTCGAATTCCGCAGCGAGATGGACCACGCCCTGCCGGCGGTGGACCTGGCCCTGGTGGTCATCGACTCCGACCCGGGCAAGGCCCTGCTGGCCCAGCCCTGGCTGAAGACCGTCGAGCGGCTGGGCATTCCCCACGCCATCTTCGTCAACCGCATCGACCAGGCGCGGGCCAGCGCCAGCGACCTGCTGGCCGCCCTGCAGCCGGTCAGCGCCACCCCGGTCGTCGCCCGCCAGATCCCGATCTGGAAGGACGAGCACGTCACCGGCTTCATCGACTTGGCCCTGGAACGGGCCTTCATCTACCGGCCGGGGACGGCCTCCGAGCAGGTCGACATTCCCGCCGAGCTTCAGGCCGAGGAGAAGGACGCCCGCTTCCATATGCTCGAGCAGATGTCGGACTATGACGACGCCCTGATGGAGCTGCTGCTCAGCGACGAAACCCCCGACCGCGACACCGTCTTCGCCGACCTGATCGCCGAGACCCAGGCCGGCCAGATCACCCCGGTCTTTTTCGGGGCGGCCCTGCAGGGCAACGGCGTGCGCCGCCTGCTCAAGGCCCTGCGCCACGACACCCCCGGACCCGAACAGGCCGCCGAACGGCTGGGGGCGCCGGGCAACAGCGCCTATGTGATCAAGGCCAGCCATGCGGGCCAGGCTGGCAAGATGACCTATGCCCGGGTGTTCGGCGGGCCGCTGAACGACGGGGCCGAACTGGTGCTGCCCAACGGCCATCCCGGCCGGGTCAGCGGCCTCTTCGCCGTGCAGGGCCAGACGACCCGCAAGATCGCCAAGGCCGAGGCCGGCGACATCGTCGCCCTGGGCAAGCTGGAGGAGGCTCATGCCGGCGACCTGCTGGCCGTCGGCAAGCCCGCCGCCGCCCGGGTTGCGCCTGAGCCGCGCTATCCCGTCTACCAGATCGCCATCGCCACCAAGGACCGCAAGGACGACGTCCGGCTCTCAGGGTCGCTGGCCAAGCTGCTGGAGGAGGACACTGGCCTGGGTCTCGTCCACGACGCCGAGGCGCATGAGATGCGGCTGACCGGCCAGGGCGAGGCGCATCTGCGCATCGCGCTGGATCGCTTAAGGCGCCGCTATGGGGTCGAGGTGGTCACCGCCCCGCCCGGCACGCCCTACCGGGAGACCATCCGCAAGGCCGTCACCCAGCGCGGCCGCCACAAGAAACAGACCGGCGGCCATGGCCAGTTCGGCGACGTGGTGCTGGAGATCCGGCCGCTGGCCCGGGGCGAAGGCTTCCAGTTCCAGGAGAAGATCACCGGGGGGGTGGTGCCCCGGCAGTGGTTCGGCGCCGTGGAGCAGGGGGTGCGCGACGCCATGGAGAAGGGGCCGCTGGGCTTCCCGGTCGTCGACGTGGCCGTGACCCTGGTCGACGGCAGCTATCACGCGGTCGACAGCTCCGAAATGGCCTTCCGGACGGCCGGCCGCATCGGCATGAGCGAGGGCCTGGCCCTGGCCCAGCCCATCCTGCTCGAGCCCATCGAGAAGCTGACCATCTATGCGCCCAACACCGCCACCTCGCGGATCACCTCGACCATCTCCAACAAGCGCGGCCAGATCCTGGGCTTCGACGGGCGCGAGGAATGGCCGGGCTGGGACCGCATCGAGGTCTACATGCCCCACCCCGAACGCCAGGACTTCATCATCGACCTGCGCTCGATGACCCAGGGCCTGGGCAGCTTCGAGGCCCAGTTCGACCACATGGTGGAACTGACCGGGCGCAAGGCCGAGGAGGTGTCGCAGAAGGCGCGGGGCGGGGGAGAGGCGAGGGCTTAGCACGCCACGTCGATCGGCCCCGCCGTGCGCTGGTAGAGCTTCTTGACCGCCTCGTAGCACTCGCAGGCCATGGCCTCGAGGCCGGAGCGGTCGAGGATGTCGACCACGCCGCGGCGATAGCGGATCAGGCCGCGGTTCTGCAGCTCGCCGGCGACGGCGGTGACGGTGGTGCGCTGCACCCCCAGCATCGCCGCGACGGTGTCCTGGGTCAGCGGAACGGTGTCGCTGCCGGTGCGGTCCTGGCAGGCCAGCAGCCAGCGGCTGAACCGGGCGCTGACCGAGTGCAGGGCGTTGCAGGCGGCCGACTGCAGTGACTGGCCCAGCAGGGCGTCGTCCTGGGTATCGATCGCGGTGCGCAGGGAGGGGCTGCGGCTGGCCGCTTCGCTCAGACGCGCCGCGGCGATGCGCGCCGCGCGTCCACCCATCTGCACCATGGCGCGGGCGGTGGCGTAGCGGGGACCGTTGGAGGTCAGGCCCAGGGCGCCTTCGCAGCCGATGGTGGCCGATTCCACCATCTGGCCATTGGCCATCGGCGTCATCAGCGAGATGACGCATTCGTTGGGCAGGTATACGATGTCCATGGTGTCGCCGCGCTCGTAGAGCACGCGACCCTTTTCCAGATCCACGACCGTCAGCCAGGTCGACAGGCGCGCGAAATCCTCTGCGTTCAGCGCGGCCAGAAGGCGGTTTTTCAGCAATGGAATTGACAGCGTCATGTCAGAACAACGCCGCTCAGCGATCCGGGTTGCGCCTGTGGAAACAGGGTGAGGCCCTGCCTGTCCGCCGTCACCGGTGTCGAGTGACCAAGAAAAACCCAGTTTGGGGAATCGCCAAGACTGGAAAACCGGCAACTGCTCCTGCGAGCGCCCTGTCTAAAGTGTGATCACATTCATCCGGCCGCCGGATGTTCGCCTCAATTGTCGAAGTCAGGAAACAAAATCATGAAGTATCGTCAGATGGGCCGGACCGGCCTTTTTGTCTCCGAAATCTGCCTGGGGGCGATGACCTTCGCCGGCGAGGGCGGCATGTGGGGCGCCATCGGCAGCGTCGACCAGGCGGGCGCCGACGCCATGATCGGCCGGGCCCTGGAGAGCGGGGTCAATTTCATCGACACCGCCGACGTCTACAGCGCCGGGGCCTCCGAGCGGATGGTCGGCCAGGCCCTGAAGAATCTTGGCGTCAAGCGCTCGGACGTGGTCATCGCCACCAAGGCCTTTGGCGAGATGGGCCGCGGCCCCAACGACCGCGGCGCCTCGCGCGGCCACCTGATGGACGCGGTCCAGGCCAGCCTGGAGCGGCTGGGGGTCGATCACATCGACCTCTACCAGATCCACGGCAACGACACCGTCACCCGCGTCGAGGAGACCCTGCGGGCGTTGGACGACATGGTCCGCCAGGGGCTGGTCCGCTATGTCGGCTGCTCCAACTGGCCGGCCTGGAAGATGATGAAGGCCCATGGCCTGGCCGACCAGCACGGCTGGGCGCGGTTCGAGACGGTGCAGGCCTACTACTCCATCGCCGGCCGCGACCTCGAGCGCGAGATTGTCCCGATGATGGCCGACCAGGGCATGGGGCTGATGGTCTGGTCGCCCCTGGCCGGCGGCCTGCTGTCGGGCAAGTTCGGACCCGACAGCGAGGGGCCGGAAGGCGCGCGGCGGGCCCTGTTCGACTTCCCGCCGGTCAACCGCGACCGCGCCTGGCCCTGTGTGGCCGAGATGCGGAAGATCGCCGAGGCGCGGGGCGTGTCGGTGGCCCGCATCGCGCTCGCCTATGTGCTCAGCCGCCCGTTCGTGACCACGGTGATCATCGGCGCCAAGACCGTCGAGCAGCTGGACGACAACCTGGCCGCCGCCGACATCGATCTGACCGCCGAAGAGCTGGCGGCGCTGGACAAGGTCTCGGACCTGCCGCCGGAATATCCCGGCTGGATGCTGGTGCGGCAGGGCGGCCAGCGCGTGCCGGGGCCGTTCAGGAAGAAATAAATCCCTAGAACCCCTCCTCCTCGATGGAGGAGGGGCAGGGGTGGTGGTGGTGGCAGTGCGTTTCCGGAAGCACTCGGGGAGGCGACCACGCCACCCTGAGCTTATCCCCTGACACCGAGCGCACACCACCACCCCTGCCCCTCCTCCATCTGTTCAGACCGGGGAGATGGGTGACAGACGTTCGGGGACATCCGTTACAGGTTGAGTTTGATCCATAGACCTTCGCAGGTCGATGGAGGCGATG
>NZ_JAUSVS010000015.1 GCF_030814835.1 Caulobacter ginsengisoli | reverse complement strand
TCGTCATCGCCGCCAACAGCATCCTCAAGCACCAGCAGCCTTGGGCCAAACCCACTTGACCCAATACAGTCGCCCGCTTTCGCGGGGATGAGCGGTATGGGGATGGGCGGTATTGAGTACGGACCCTAGGCCTTCAGCCGCCAGCCGGTGGCGAAAATCCAGCGGATGATCACCAGGCAGGCCAGCATGAAGCCGCTGATGGCGGCCAGGCTGATCCCGACGCTGACATCCGCCACGCCGTAGAAGGCCCAGCGGAAGCCGCTGATCAGATAGACCACCGGATTGAACAGGGTCACCGTCTGCCAGAAGGGCGGCAGGACGCTGAGCGGATAGAAGCTGCCGCCTAAAAAGGTCAGGGGGGTGATGATCAGGCTGGGCACGATCTGCAGCTTCTCGAAGCCGTCGGCCCAGACGCCGATGATGAAGCCGAACAGGCTGAAGGTCACCGAGGTCAGCAGCAGGAACAGCACCATGACGAAGGGGTGGGCGATCTGGAACGGCACGAACAGCCGGGCGGTGACCAGGATGATCAGGCCCAGCATGATCGACTTGGACGCCGCCGCCCCGACATAGGCGACCAGCGCCTCGATCCAGGACACCGGCGCGGACAGCAGCTCATAGATCGTCCCCGACCATTTGGGCATGTAGATGCCGAACGAGGCGTTCGACAGGCTCTCGGTCAGGATGGCCAGCATGATCAGGCCGGGCACGATGAAGGCGCCGTAGGGCACGCCGTGGATGGTCTTCATCACCCCGCCCATGGCCGAGCCGAACACCACGAAATACAGCGAGGTCGAGATCACCGGGGCGATGATCGACTGCAGCAGGGTGCGGAAGGTGCGGGCCATCTCGAAGCGGTAGATGGACCAGACGCCGTGACCGTTCATTTGGAGTCCCTCACCAGGCTGACGAAGATTTCCTCCAGCGAGCTTTCGCGGGTCTGCAGGTCCTTGAAGTCCAGGCCCAGTTCCGCGAGCCGGCGGATCAGGGCCGAGATGCCGGTCTCCGCCGCCTGGGCGTCGAAGGCGTAGACGATGCTGTTCCCCTCGTCGGTCAGGGTCAGGTCCCAGGCCTTGAGCCCCTCCGGCAGCGTCTCAAGCGGCGTCTGCAGATGCAGGGTCAGTTCGCGCCGGCCTAGCTTGCGCATCAGCTCGGCCTTCTCCTCGACGATGACGATCTCGCCCTTGGCGATCACCCCGATCCGGTCGGCCATCTCCTCGGCCTCCTCGATATAGTGGGTGGTCAGGAGGATGGTGGTGCCATTCTCGCGCAGCCGGCGGACCATCTCCCACATGTCGCGGCGCAGCTCGACATCGACCCCCGCGGTGGGTTCGTCCAGGAACAGGATGGTGGGTTCGTGGCTCAGCGCC
Organism: Caulobacter ginsengisoli; assembly: GCF_030814835.1. Classification (GTDB taxonomy): domain Bacteria; phylum Pseudomonadota; class Alphaproteobacteria; order Caulobacterales; family Caulobacteraceae; genus Caulobacter; species Caulobacter ginsengisoli. Next base: position 71,877 of record NZ_JAUSVS010000015.1, on the reverse strand, counting down.
TTGGCGATCATCACCCGCCGCTTCATGCCCCCCGACAGGGCCATGATCCGCTCGTCCTTCTTGTCCCAGAGCGAGAGGTCCTTGAGCAGCTTTTCCAGATAGGCCGGGTTGGGCGGCTTGCCGAACAGGCCGCGGCTGAACCGCACCGTGGCCCAGACGCTCTCGAAGGCGTCGGTGGTCAGCTCCTGCGGCACCAGCCCGATGGCCTGCCGCGCGGCGCGGTAGTCGCGGACGATGTCATGCCCGTCGGCGGTGATGGTCCCGCCGCTGGCCTTGACGATGCCGCAGATGATGGAGATCAGCGTGGTCTTGCCCGCGCCATTGGGCCCCAGCAGGGCGAAAATCTCGCCGCGCCGGATCTCCAGGTCCGTGGCCTTCAGCGCCTGGAAGCCGCCCTTGTAGGTCTTGGTGACTCCGGAAACGGAAATGATCGGATCCACGCGGGTCCCTCGCTGAGTTCAAGCCGGGGAGATGGGCGAGTACGGGCGGGAAAGCTAGGGGAGTGGTCCACGAACCACATGAACCACACGAACGAGGCTGTGAATCCCGCCTTCCCGCCGCTGGCGGCATGGAGGTGGGTTTTTGGGGTCGCTTCGCGACAGGAAGATAAGGGAAGGGAAGAAGTGTAAGCGGGTCAGCCCCCACCGAAGCGCCGCAGGCAATCAAAATCGAGTAACGGCCTGCGGCGCATCCGGCGAGCCGCCATCGCTTGCTCTTCTTCTCTAAACTTATCTTCCTGTCGCGAAGCGACCCCAAAAACCCACGCCTCTAGGCGCACGGACCTTCGGGTTTCGCGCCCGTTCGTGTGGTTCGTGGACAATCTTCCTTAAACCGCCGCCGCCCCGTCCAGCACCCGCTGCATCGCATCGATCAGCCGGTCCGGCGTGATCGGTTTGGTCAAATGCCCATCGGCCCCCGCCTGGCGAGAGGCTTCGGCGTGTTCAGGGAGGGCGTTGGCCGTCAGGGTCAGGATCGGCGTCGCGCGCCGGCCCTGGTCGCGCTCGCGGCGGCGGATGGCCCGGATGGCGGTCAGGCCGTCCATCACCGGCATCTGCATGTCCATCAGCACCAGGTCATAGCCGCCGGTCCCCTCGGCCTCGACCGCCTCGGCCCCGTTCTCGACCTGGGTCAGCTCGACCCCGGCCGCGTCCAGGATCATCGCCACCACCTTGCGGTTCACCGGATGATCCTCGGCCAGCAGCACCTTCAGCGTTCCGTCCGAAGCCTCGGCGAGCGGCGGGGCGACGATCTCGGACGCCACGGCCGGCTCAAGCCTGGGCAGGGTCAGGCTGAGGGTGAAGGTCGCGCCCCGGCCCGGGACGCCCTCGGCGGTCAGCCCGCCGCCCATGGCCTCGGCCAGGGCCCGGGCCAGCGACAGGCCCAGTCCCGCCCCGCCATGGCGGCGGGTCAGGGAGCCGTCGGCCTGCTCGAAGCGGCGGAACAGGCGCTGAGCGGTCTCGGCGTCGAAGCCGCAGCCGGTGTCCCGCACCGCCAGCTTCAAAGCCATCGAGGCGCCGCTGGGCTTGGCCGTCAGCCGCACCAGCACCCCGCCGGTCTCGGTGAACTTGACCGCGTTGGACAGCAGCGCCGCCAGCACCTGGCGGATGCGGGCGGCGTCGCCCCGCAGCCGGGTCCCGGGCGGCAGCACGATCTCGGTCTCGAAGGTCAGGTGCTTTTCGCGGGCCCTGGGCGCCGCTTCCTCGGCGGCCGCCCGGATGATGGCGGCGATGTCGAAGGGCTCCTCGACGATGCGGGCCTCGCCGCAGTCGACGGCGGCCATGTCCAGCAGGTCCGACAGCAGGCTCTCCAGATTGCCCGCCGACTCCTGGATCAGGTCCAGCAGTTCGCGCTGCGAGGGGGCCAGTTCGGTGCCCGCCAGCACCCCGGCCAGGCCCATCACCCCGTTCAGCGGCGTGCGGATCTCATGGCTCATATTGGCCAGGAACTGGCTCTTGGCCCGGCCGGCGGACTCCGCGACCCGCAGGGCCTCGACCATCTCGGTGACGTCATAGGTCATCACCAGCACCCCGCCGACCGTGCCGTCGGCCTCGCGCCAGGGGCAGGTCTCGGCCCGCAGCCAACGGGTCGAGCCGTCGGCCGCCTTCAGCCGGGCCCGCTCGCTGCGCCGGCCCTTGCCCTTCAGCGCCGCCTCATAGGCGGCGGCGTAGTCCTCGCGTACACCCGGGAAGCAGTCATAGATCTTGCGGCCCAGCACCATGGCGGGCGACAGGCCCGTCTCCTGGCTCCAGCGGGCGCTGACCCGGATGATCCGCAGCTGGCGGTCGGTCATCAGCACCGCCACCGGGGCGGCGTCGACGATGGCGGTCATGCGCAGGCCCACGCCCCGCGCCTCGGCCTCGGTGCGGACCAGGGCGTTCAGCGCCAGCCGCCGCTCGCATTCGTCGGCGGCCAGGTCGGCCAGATCCTTCAGCCGCAGGAGCAGCCGGCTGTCCCGCTGTCGGGGCTGGGTGTCGGCGATACAGACCGCGCCCACCCGCCAGCCGCTGGCCAGCACGATGGGGGCGCCGGCCATGAAGCGCAGCGACTCCGGTCCGACCACCTTGGCGTGGGCGGAAAACTCCGGGTCCAGCCTCGCGTCGGCGATCCAGACCGGCTCGTCGCCCAGCACCACATGACCGGCCAGGGTGCAGGCCCGGTCGATGGGGTGGGGATCGTCGGTGGACCATATTCGCCGGGGCCCGACGAAGCTGACATCGGCGACCGGGACCTGGGCCAGGTCGCGGGCGATATCGGCGATGCGGGCGAACCCGCGCCGGAACTGTTCGAAATCGAGGCCGGCCGTGTCGGCCCGCCCATCAGCGTGTGGGTCGTCCTTGGGACGCGCGGTGGTCATCGGGTTCTACTCCCCGTCGCCTACCGGTGGAGTTTCGACTCAACGCGATTAAGGATTGGTGTGACTTTCTGTCGCAATTCAAAGTTCGCCGCGCAGAACAGCGAACGCCTGCGGGCTGGTGCAATGGCAGGCGCGCAGCCGGCCACCCTTGTCGCGCCACATCAACAGCGGCGTGCCGGGGCTCAGCCCCGCCCTGGTCGCCAGCTTCATCAGGGTCTCGGCGGTGCGGCGCGACTCGGCCAGGGCCTTCAGGCGGGCCGGGTCCTTGTCGGCGCGCGGGACGCCCGGCGCGGTCCAGGCGGCGGAATCGGCCGCCAGCCAGCGCTGCAGCAGCCCCCAGTCGCGGGCCAGCCACAGCTGCGCCACCGTGGCCCGCTCGGCCGGGGTCGACTGCTTGATCACCGCGATGTCGGGACGGGCGAAGACGATGACCCGGGTGTCGATCCCCTGAGCCTGCAGCCTGGGGAACAACGACCGTTCGACGAACTGGCAGCCGGGGCAGTCGCGGAACGACACCAGATAGACGGCCCGTCCCTTCAATCCCGGCGACACCCAGCCCGCCCGGTCCAGCAGCTGGCCCGCCTGGGCGGCGTCGGCGGTCAGGGTCACGGGCTCGCTCGCCGCCTTGGCCGAACAGGCGGCCAGGGTCAGGCTAATCAGCAGTCCGGCGAACAGCAGGCGCACAGGCGGGGTCCTTGGCAAATCCTTGAGTCGGTCCAGGTTCGCCGGGACGGTCCTGGCGGTTACGGCGACTCGCAGCGGTCGGGATGTTTCTTGCAGATCTTTTCCTGGCTGCGGGCCAGCCGCCTCTGTCGCCGCTCCACCTCGCTCCGGCTCATGGCCGCGTCGTCTCCGGCCGAGGCGACGGGCGGACCTCCAACCGGCGGGGCCGGGATGTCGATGGGCGCGCAGGCGGCCATAGCCAGGATTGGGGCGAGGGCGAGCAGGATCAGGGAGCGGGCCATGAGGACCAGTCTGCCCGCACCGGACGGCATTTCCAAGCGGCCGAAAATCAGCAGCGGTCGGGATGCTTGCGGCAGTATTTCTCGCGCTTGCGGGCCTCGCGGCCGCGCTTCTCGTCGGCCTCCTTCTGGCTGGTGGTCACCGCGTCGATGCCGGCCGCGACCGTCTTGACCGGCACGGTGACGATCTTGCTGGCGATGCAGCCGGACATCGGCAGAGCGGCGGCGATCAGGCAGAAGACGAGGATTTTCGAGGACATGGTCCCAGGGTCTAGGCCGATTCCGGCGAAAAGGCGGCGGTGTTGTTCTGGATCAAGTCGTCCCGGCCCGTCCCGGGTCATCACTGACAGCCTCGAAGGAGGCTCGCGATGACCCCGCCCTTTGGCGATATCCTGCACGCCACCGATCTTCATCCGGACGGCGACGGCGCCTTTCGCGCCGCCCTCGCCATCGCCCTGTCGGGGCGGGGCAGCCTGTCGATCGTACATGCCGAGCCCCACAGGGACCGGGCCGGCCATCAGTGGACCGGCTTTCCGCAGGTCCGCGAAACCCTGGCGGCCTGGGGCCGCCTGCCGCGCAACGCCCCGGCCACGGCCGTGTCCGAGACCCTGGGCCTGCAGGTCTCCAAGGTCGACCTGGGCGGGCGCGACCTGGTCCGTGGGATCGGACGGTTCCTGGACGAGCGGCCCTGCGACCTGGTGGTCATGGCCACGCACGGCGACCACTGTCCCACCGGCTGGCCCCGCCCCTCGCAATCCCAGGCCGTGGCCGCGGTCGCCCGCGCGCCCAGCCTGTTCATCCCCATCAACGGCGCCGGCCTGGCCGATCCGCTGACCGGCGACATCCGCCTGCGCCAGGTGCTGGTCCCCGTCGATTCCCGCCCCCGGGCCGACGCCGCCCTGGCCGCCGCGGTCGATCTGGCGCAGCAGCTGGGCTGCGGCGAGGCGGTTTTCCACCTGCTGCATGTCGGGCCCGGCTGGCCGGTCGTGACCCTGCCCCCGAGCCTGACCGAAGGCCCGACCGGGCGGGTGCGCAAGATGCTGGCCGAAGGGCCGGCGGCGGCGGCCATCCTGCAGGCCGCGGACGAGACCGCCGCCGACCTGATCGTCATGGCCACCGAGGGCCGCCACGGCATTCTCGACGCCCTGCGCGGCAGCGTCACCCAGCAGGTGATCGGCGCCGCCCGCCGGCCGGTGCTGGCGGTTCCAGCCCGCTAGTTGCCGCGCGGGTTCCAGGCGCCTAGGCTGGGCCGATGTCGCCGGGGCAAAGTCATATCGTCGACGTGCTGATCGAGGAGCGCGCGCCGAAGCTGTCGGGGTCCTGGGCCTGGCCCCTGGTCCGCCCGCCGCTCTATCGCCTGCTCGACTATGGCAAGGCCGTGCGCATGGCCGACACCATAGCGCCGATGGGCGGCCGCGAGGCGCTGGACCATGTCTCGGGCCTGCTGGACATGAAGGTTTCCGTCCGGGGGCTGGAGCACGTGCCGGCTAGCGGCCGGGTGATCATCGTCGCCAACCACCCGACCGGCATCGCCGACGGGGTGGCGGTCTATGACGCCCTCAAGGGCCCGCGCCCCGACATCGTCTTCTACGCCAACAGTGACGCCCACCGCGTCGCCGCCCGCTTCGACGAGGTGCTGATCCCGGTCGAATGGGTCGAGGCCAAGCGCACCCGCGAGCGCACCCGCACCACCCTGGCCATGACCAAGGACGCCATGGAGGCCGAGCGCGCCCTGATGGTCTTCCCCTCCGGCCGCCTGGCCACCCGCGCCCCCGACGGTGTGCTGACCGACAAGCCCTGGATGCCCACGGCCCTCTCCATGGCCCGCAAATACGAGGCCCCGGTGCTGCCGGTGCATGTGGCGGGCCCCTGGGCGACCCTGTTCCACTTCTTCAACCGGTTTTCGCCGGAACTGCGGGACATCACCCTGTTCCATGAGCTGCTCAACAAGCGCGGCCGGAAGTTCGAGCTGACCATCGGGCCGCTGATCCCGGCCGGGGCGGTGGACGCGGAGCGTTGCGAGGCGCTGAAGGGGTATGTGGAGCGGGTGCTGCCGGCGCGGCCGGACGAGGCGTTCGGAAGTGACTGATCGGTTCGATCACGACCGTCACCGGCCCGGCGCCATCAAGCGCGCCCGCCGGCTGCGGCGTGAGGCGCCGGCCAGCGAGCGGAAACTGTGGGAAGCGTTGCGGAAGCTGGAACTACGCATCCGCCGGCAAGCCCCGATCGGCCGCTTCATCGTCGATTTCGCCCATCACGCCGCCCGGCTGGTCGTCGAAGTAGATGGAGCCAGACACGACTTCACCGACGCCGTTCTCGCCGACATGGAACGGGACGCCTGGCTGGGGTCACAGGGCTATCTCGTGGTCCGCGTCCGCGACACCGAGGCGTTCGACTATCCCGAGCGAGTTGCTGAACGCATCGGTGACCTCATCAAATCCCGCACGGGCAAATGGGACTAGCCACACCCTTCCTCCTCGATGGAGGAAGGGCAGGGTTGGTGGTGTGCGCTCGGAGCTTGGGCGAAAAGCTCAGGGTGGCGTGGGCGCCTCCCCGCATTCTTCCGGAAACGCTGTGCCACCACCACCATCCCCGCCCTTCCTCCATCGAGGAGGAAGGGAGAAACAAGAGGTGCGGGGTCGCCCCGACACTGGATATACAGGCCCAAACTTCGACGAGGCTCCCTTTGAGTTCCGACCGCGAGGCGCTGAAGGCGCGATTTCTCCAGGAGAACGGCTTCGGCTCGGCCCGCCGCCAGCCGCTGACCGGCGACGCCTCGACGCGGGCCTATGAGCGGCTGCATCTTGGCAACGGCGGCACGCTGATCCTGATGGACCAGCCGCCCAAGCTCGAGACCGCCCCCTGCCCGCCCGGCGCCACCCGCGAGGAGCGGCTGGCCCTGGGCTTCAACGCCGCCTATCGCCTGGCCGCCGGCCGGGTCGACGCCTTCGTGGCCTGCGCCCGATACCTCACCTCCCTGGGCCTTTCGGCGCCCGGCATCGTCGCCTTCGACGCTCCAGCGGGTCTGGCGGTCATCGAGGACCTCGGCGATGGCCTCTACGCCACCGAGATCGCCGCCGGGGCCGATGAGGGCGAACTCTATGACGCGGCCGTCGACGCCCTGACCGTGCTGCACGCCGCCAAGCCGCCGGGCCGGCTGATCAGCGAGGGGATCGACTGGCCCCTGCTCAGCTACGACGACCTGGCCCTCACCCAGGCCGCCGACCTCTTCACCGACTGGCTGCCGAGACTGCGCACCCAGCTGGAGTTCGACGACGACGCCCTGGCCGAATGGAACATGGTCTGGGAACCGATCCGCCGCCGTGGCGAAAGCGGCGCGGACGTGTTCTGCCACCGCGACTATCACGCCGAGAACCTGCTCTGGCTGCCGGACCGCGCCGGCCCCGCCCGCGTCGGCTTGATCGACTTCCAGGACGCCGTCCGCGCCCACCGGGCCTGGGACTTCTCCATGCTGCTGCACGACGCCCGCCGCGACGTCTCGCCGGAAATCGAAAAGCGCGCCCTGGAGCGCTATCTCGCCGCCCACCCGAACCTCGACCGCGCCCGGTTCCTGGCCGACTACCACGCCCTGGGGGCCCTCAACGTCGCCCGGATCATCGGCATCTTCTCCCGGCTGGTGATCCGCGACGGCAAGCCGAGATACGAGGCCATGCTGCCGCGTCTGTGGCGCTACCTGCATGCCTGCCTGGCCGATCCGGGCCTCAAGGATCTCAAGCGCTGGCTGGATCGCCACGTCCCCCTGGAGGCCCGGCAATGAGCGCGCCCAAGACCGCCATGGTGCTGGCCGCGGGCCTGGGCACCCGCATGCGCCCGCTGACCGACGACCGCCCCAAGGCCCTGGTCGAGGTCAATGGCCGGGCCCTGATCGACCACATGCTGGACCGCCTGGCCGCCGCCGGGGTCGAGACCGCCGTGGTCAATGTCCACTACTTCGCCGACAAGGTGGAAACCCACCTGAAGAGCCGCCGCTGGCCGCGCATCGTCATCTCCGACGAGCGCCAGGCCTTGCTGGAAACCGGCGGCGGTCTGAAGAAGTCCCTGCCCCTGCTGGGCAAGGGCCCCGTCTGGGTGGCCAATATCGACTCGGTGTGGATCGAGCCCAAACCCGCCCTCGACGCCCTGGCCGCCGCCTGGGACCCCGCGAAGATGGACGTCTGCCTGCTGCTGGCGCCCACCGACACGTCGATGGGCTTCCACGACACGGGCGACCTCTTCCTCGAGGACGGCGCCGTCCGCTTCAAGGAGCCTGGCGAGGCCGCCCCTTACGTCTATGTCGGCGTCCATATCTGCGACCCGGCCATCGTCGCCGACGGCCCCGACGGGCCCTTCGGCCTGCTGCCGATCTGGAAGACCCGGCCCGGCCGCGTCCACGGCGTCTCACCGCCGGGAACCTGGATGCATGTCGGCGATCCTCAGGCCAAGCTCGACGCCGAGGCTAGGCTGGCCCGATGATCTTGCGCGTGCCCAAACGCACCGGCCCGGATGCTGAAATTCCTCGCCCCTTGGGCGAGGGGGACCACGAAGTGGTGGAGTGGGCCCTTGGGAACACACGGACTTTCAGGCACGCCCCCTCCGGCGGTGCTCGTCCTGACAAACCGTGTGCTCCCAAGAGCCCACTCCGTCGGCTTCGCCGCCACCTCGCCCAAGGGGCGAGGAATAGGAAAGCCTCGCACCCCTGCCTGAGCGAAACGGCCCGATGAACCCCCTGGACCAGCCCGGCCCGCGCTGGTTCACGATTCCCGCGCATCGGCCCTTCCTCGACGACCTGGCGGCGGGGCTGATCGACGCCCTGCCCGGTCCGGAGGACACGCCGGGCGCCCTGCTGCTGGTCCCCACCCGACGCGGCGTCCGCGCCCTGGCCGAATCCTTCCTGAAGGCCGGGACCGGTCGCGCCGTCCTGCTCCCGCAGATCCGCGCCGTCGGCGACCTGGACGAGGGCGAGCCGCCCTTCGAGCCCGGCGACGCCGCCCTCGACCTGCCCCCGGCCATCGACCCCCTGCGCCGCCGCTTCGAGCTGGCCAGCCTCGCCGCCCGCTTCGACGACCAGGATCGTTCGGCCCAGCACGCCCTCTCGCTGGCCGACGCCCTGGCCGGGCTGATCGACGCCGCCGCCATCGAGGAGGCGCCCGTCCTGGAGCGGCTCGACGGCCTGGTGGACCTCGACCTGGCCGAACACTGGGAGAAGTCCGCCAAGCTGCTGGAAAAGGCCCTGGTCGCCTGGCCGGACCGCTTGCGGGAACTGGGCCTGATGGACGTCGCCGAGCGGCGGGTGAAGCTGCTCGACCGCCTGGCCGAGCAATGGACAAACCATCCGCCGCAGGGCCCGGTGATCGCCGCCGGCTCCACCGGCTCTGCTCCGGCCACGGCGCGCCTCCTTACGGTGGTCGCCGGCCTGCCGCGCGGGGCGGTGGTGCTGCCGGGCCTGGACCAGGAGCTGGCCGACAGCGCCTGGGCCGGGATCGAGGACCAGCACCCCCAGGACTCCATGCGCCGCCTGCTGCAAACCGCCCGCATCGACCGGGGCCAAGTGCGCGAATGGCGCCCCCGCATCGACCTAGCCGGCCGCTGGCGCCGGCGCCTCGTCAACGAGGCCTTGCGCCCCGCCGACGCCACCGCCGACTGGCTGGGCGTCATCGCCAAGCTGCGCGAGGAGGCCGAGCCCGGCCTGGACCCCTTCGCCGCCGGCCTGGACGGCCTGACCGACATCACCGCGTCTTCGGAGGACGAGGCCGCCACCGTCTGCGCCCTGCTGCTGCGCGAGGCCCTGGAAACCGAGGGCCAGACCGCCGCCCTGGTCACCCCCGACCAGGCCCTGGCCCGCCGGGTCAGCGCCCGCCTGGCCCGCTGGGGCGTCAATGCCGACAGCACGGCGGGCACGCCGCTCACCCGTTTCGCCCCCGGCATGCTGGCCCAGGCCGTGGCCGGGCTGGTCGCCGACCCGGCCGATCCGGTCGCCCGGCTGGCGGTGCTGAAGAACCCGCTCGTGCGCCTGAACCGCACGCCGGAAGACCTCGCCGCCGCCCGCGAGGGCCTGGAGCGCTGGGGCCTGCGCGGCCCCCGCCCCCGCACGCCACAGGCCCTCGAACGCCGCCTCACGGAGGCCGAACGCAAATACTCGACCGGCGACCTGGGCCCCGCCCTGGCCCTGTCCCGCGACCTCGACGCCGCCATCGACCTCGCCGTCATACCCTTCGCCCCCCAGGCCCCGGCTCATCGCGCCGCCGAGGCTCTGACCCAGGCGCTGGAAAAGCTCTGCGAAGGCGAGGGCCTGCTCTGGGCCGGGCCGGAGGGCGAGTGCCTCTCCCGCCTGCTGACCGGCGTCATCGCCCATGGCGAGGCCCTGCCGCCGGTCGACGCCCCCGGCTGGCTGAGCCTGGTCCAGACCCTGCTGAACGAGGAAACCGTGCGCGGGGCCGAGGCCGCCCATCCCCGCCTGCACATCCTGGGCGTGCTCGAATCTCGCATGATCCGCGCCGACCGGCTGATCCTGGCCGGGCTGGAGGAGGGCGTCTGGCCGCGCGGCGCCGCCATCGATCCCTTCCTGTCGCGGCCCATGCGCAAGACCCTGGGCCTGCCCAGCCCCGAGCGCCGCATCGGCCAGTCGGCCCACGACTTCGCCCAGGCCGCCTGCGCCCCCGACGTCACCCTGGTCTCCAGCGCCCGCCGCGAGGGCGCCCCGGCTGCCCCCAGCCGCTGGCTCTGGCGCCTGCGCACCCTGGCCCAGGGCGCCCAATACCGCCTGCCCAGCCGCCCCGAACTGCTGGATTGGGCAAAGGCGCTCGACCAGCCGGGGGATTACGGCCCGGTCCGCCGGCCCCAGCCCAACCCGCCGGTCGAGGACCGCCCGCGCCTGTTCTCGGTCACCCGCATCGAGACCCTGACCCGCGACCCCTACGCCGTCTGGGCCCGCGACATCCTCAAATTCTTCCCCCTCGACCGCCCCGACCGCATGGTCGAGGCCATGGCCCGGGGCACGGCCATCCACAGCGCCTTCGAGGCCCTGGGCCGCCGCTGGAACGAGGGCGAACCGCCCGCCCCCGAGGCGATGTTCGAAACCCTCTACCTCGAAGCCCTGGCCGAAGAGGGCCTTTCGGAAGCGGCCCTGGCCCGCGAACGCGCCCTGGCCCGCGAGGCCGCCCGCTGGGTCGCCGGCTTCGAGCGCCGCCGCCGGGCCGACGGGGCCAAGGTCCATGTCGAGATCTCCGGCGAACTGGTCCTGCAGGTTGACGGCGTCCCCCACCGCCTGACCGCCAAGGCCGACCGCATCGAGGTCACCCGCGACCACAAGGGCCACGTTCTCGACTACAAGACCGGTTCGATTCCAACGAAGAAGATGGTCGACGCCGGCTTCTCGCCCCAGCTGACCCTGACCGCCGCCATCCTGCGCGATGGCGGCTTCGACGGCATCACCGCCACGCATGGAAGCGTAAGTCCGGGAGACCTGACCTATGTCCGCGTCACCGGCCGCATCCCCGCCGGCAGCGAGGAGGTCTCCAAGGCCGCCGGCCCCGACAGCGAGGCGGCGGCCGCCGCCGCCCTGGAGGGAATCCGCGACCTGCTGCGCAGCTACCTGTCGCCCGACCAGACCTATCCCAGCCGCACCGCCCCGCAATTCGTCAAGGCCTATGCCGGCGACTACGACCACCTGGCCCGGGTGTTCGAATGGTCCACCGGCGGCGACGGTGAGGAGGGCGGCGAATGATCGACCCCACCCTCATTGATCGGGCCCAGGCCCTGGCCGCCGACCCGGCCGTCAACGCCTTCGTCACCGCCAATGCCGGCTCGGGCAAGACCAAGACCCTGATCGACCGGGTGGCGAGGCTGCTGCTCGCGGGCGTGCCGCCCTCGGCCATTCTCTGCGTGACCTACACCAAGGCCGCCGCCGCCGAGATGCAGGGGCGGCTGTTCAAGCTGCTGGGCGGCTGGTCGGTCGCACCGGACGAGCGGCTGATCGACGAACTGGCCAGGCTGGGGGCAGAGCCCGGCCAGGACCTCTCCGAAGCCCGCCGCCTCTTCGCCCGCGCCCTGGAAACCCCCGGCGGGCTGAAGATCCAGACCATCCACGCCTTCTGCGAACAGCTTCTCCGCCGCTTCCCCCTGGAGGCCGGGGTCTCGCCCAGCTTCGAGGTGATGGACGACGCCGCCGCCGTCCTGGTCGCCGCCGAGGCCCGCACGCGCCTGGCCAGATTCGTCCTGACCACCGACCAGACCATCGCCGAGGCCTATGCGCGCCTCGCCGTATCCCTCGACTACCAGGCCTTCGAGGGCCTCTTCCGCACCTTCGAGGACAAGCGCGAAGCCCTGGCCGCCTACCTGGCCGGCAAGGGGCTGGAAGGGGTGGAAACCGACGTCTGGGCCCGCTGCGGCTTCGACGCCCCGGCCAGCGTCCAGGCCCTGATCGACCGGGCGATCGACGAGCTGGACCGGCCGCTCTGGCAGGCGGTCGCCGGCGTCCTGGCCGGCGGCACGGCCACCGACGCCAGGAACGCCGCCCTGATGGCCGCGGTGCTGGAAAGCCCGAGCCCAACCCTGGACGCCATGCTGGCCATCTTTTTCACCCAGGGCGGGGCCGGAACGCCGGTGGCCTGGATGGCCAAGACTTCCGGCCTCAAGAGCCGCGAGGACCTGCGCCAGCGCCTCCTCATCGAACAGGAGCGGCTGGAGGCCGCCCGCGAATGGATCCGCGCCGCCAGGGTGGCCGAGGACACCACCGCCGTCCTTTCCCTCGCCTACGCCTATGGCCTCGCCTATCGCCAGGCCAAGCAGGCGCGGGGCGTGCTCGACTTCACCGACCTGATCGCCAAGGCCCGTGACCTGGTCGCCGCCTCGCCCGGCGCGCCCTGGGTGCTCTACAAGCTGGACGGGGGCCTGGAGCACGTGCTCATCGACGAGGCCCAGGACACCGCCGCCGAGCAGTGGCTGATCGCTAAGGCCCTGACCGAGGAATTCTTCTCCGGGGCCGGCAAGGCCCGGCCGGCCGGCGCCCTGAACCGCACCCTGTTCGTGGTCGGCGACGACAAGCAGTCGATCTACAGCTTCCAGGGCGCCGATCCCGAGCGGCTGCTCAGCGAGACCAAGGCCTATGTCGCCCTGATCCGCCAGGCCGAGCGCCGGGCCGAGGCCGTGCCGCTGCGGGTCTCCTACCGCTCGACCCCGGAGGTGCTGCGCTTCGTCGACGCCCTCTTCACCAAGCCCGACACCCGCATTGGCGTCAAACCGCCGGAAGGCGACGAGGTCCTCGTCCACGAGCCCTTCCGCGCCGACCACGCCGGCTGCGTCGACCTCTGGCCGCTGGAGGAGGAGCCGGAGACCGAGGAGCGCACCGCCTGGACCGCCCCCCTCGACCTGGAGTCCGAGACCAGCGCCCACCGGCGCCTGGCCGCCCGCATCGCCGGCGAGATCCGCCGCCTGGTCCAGGCCGGCGACCGGGTGTTCGACAAGGAGACCCAGGCCTGGCGCCCGGCCCGCTACGGCGACGTCATCGTCCTGGTCCGCCGCCGCCGGGCCCTGTTCGAGGACATCATCCGCGCCCTGCGCCAGGCCGGCGTCCCGGTGGCCGGCGCCGACCGCCTGACCCTGTCGGCCCATATCGCCTTCGACGACCTGATGGCCCTGGCCAGGTTCGTCCAGTTCCCCGCCGACGACCTGACCCTGGCGGCCCTGCTCAAGAGCCCGCTCTGCGGCTTCGACGACGACCAGCTCTATGCCCTGGCCAAGCCCCGCAAGCGCGAGAGCCTCTGGGACCGGCTGCAATCGGGCCGCAACACCGAGGCCCTCACCTTCCTGCGCGCCGCCCTGGACCTGGCCGACCTGCCGCCCTTCGACTTCTACAGCCGGGTGCTGGGCCTGCGCGACGCCGAGGGCCACACGGCCCGGGCCCGCATGGTCACCCGCCTGGGCTCGGAGGCCGCCGACGTCATCGAGGAGTTCCTGGCCCGCGCGCTCGGCGCCGAGCAGCAGGGCGTTCTGGACCTCGAACGCCTCGCCGCCGCCTTCGAGGGCCTCGACATCTCGGTCAAGCGCGAGATGGAGGCCGGGGGCGACGAGGTGCGGGTGATGACCGCCCACGGGGCCAAGGGGCTGGAGGCGCCCATCGTCTTCCTGCCCGAGACCACCATGCAGGGCGTCGCGCGCGGCTCGCCGCTGATGGAGACCGAGGACGGCCTGGGCTTCCTCTGGGCCCCCCGCGCCGCCGACGACTGCGAGGCCAGCGCCGCCGCCCGCCGCCGCCGCGCCGACCGCGAGCTGGGGGAATCCTGGCGCCTGCTCTATGTCGCCCTGACGCGGGCCCGCGACCGCCTGGTCCTCTGCGGCCGCAAGCCCGCCCGCCAGCGCGAGGGCGCCGCCCCCACCGGCTGGTATGGCGCCATGAGCGAGGCCTTCGCCCACGGCGACATCGCCGGCGACGTCCACCCGGTCGCCACGGCCGATGGCTTCCTGTTCCAGCGCTTCGGCCCCGATCCCCAGCCGATGGCGGCGGTCGCCGGCGAACTGCCTCTGGAAGCTGCCCAGCCCGCCTGGCTGAACGCCCCCGCCCCCACCGAATCGGCCGCCCTGGCCTGGGCCTCGCCCTCCCAGGCCGCCAGCCGCTCGCGCCTGCCCGCCCCCTCGCCGCTGTCGCGCCAGGCGGGTTTGGACCGCTTCCGGCGCGGCGACCTGATCCACCGCCTCTTACAGCTCCTCCCCGACCTCGCCCCCGCCGAACGCCACGCCGCCGCCGACCAGCTGCTGGCCCGCGAACCCGACCTCACCGACGCTCAGCGCGCCGAGATGATCGAGGCGGCCTTCGGGGTGCTCGACCATCCCGATTTCGCGGAGGTGTTCGGCCCGGGCTCGCGCGCCGAAGTGGCCCTGGCCGGCTCCGCCCCCGGCCTCCCCGCCGGCCTCGCCATCTCCGGCCGGGTGGACCGCCTGCGCATCACCCCGAAACGTGTCCTGGTCGTGGACTACAAGACCAACCGCCCCGCGCCAGCCGATGTCGCCGGCGTCGATCCGTCCTACATCGCCCAGCTGGCCCTCTATGGCGCCATCCTGGCCGAGGTCTTCCCGGGCCGGGCGATCCAGGCGGCCCTGGTGTGGACGGACGGTCCAAAACTCATGCCTTTGTCAGAAGAAGTGAGGGCCCAGGCCCTGGCCACGCTGCCCGGCGCCGGTTGACGCGGCGGCCCGGCTCCCTACATCGTCGTCTCTGAGTTCGTGTGGCGAATCCATCGCCAAGGAGCACCCTATGAGCACCGTCAAGGTGAGCGACGAGACCTTCGAGCGCGACGTCCTGCAGGCCGACAAGCCCGTGCTGGTCGATTTCTGGGCCGAATGGTGCGGCCCCTGCAAGCAGATCGCCCCGGCCCTGGAGCAGCTGGCCGAGGAGCTGGGCGACCATGTCACCATCGCCAAGCTCAACATCGAGGAAAGCCCCACCACCCCCTCGCGCTATGGCGTGCGCGGCATCCCGACCATGATGCTGTTCCGGGGCGGCCAGATGGCCTCGATGAAGGTCGGCGCCATGCCCAAGCAGAAGATCCTGGAATGGCTCAACGAGGCCGGGATCAGCGCCGGGTCTGGGTCCGCGGCGGCGTAAAGGCCGAGGGACCAAAAAGCATTCCTCGCCCCTTGGGCGAGGTGGCGGCGAAGCCGACGGAGTGGGCTCTTGAGAGCACACGGTGCGTCAGGATTTAGCACTGTCGGTGTGGGCGTGCTTGGAACGCCGTGTGCTCCCAAGAGCCCACTCCACCACTTCGTGGTCCCCCTCGCCCAAGGGGCGAGGATTTTCAGGATCACCTCGGCCACGTCTCCTCGCTCAGCGCCAGGATCTCCCCCGCCAGATAGAGCGATCCGCCGATCACCACGTGGGGCGGCCCGGGCAGGCTGAGCGCCAGGTCCAGGGCCGCCTCGACGTTTTGGCAGGCCTGCGCCTGCACCCCGACCTTCTCCGCCGCTTCCACCAGCCGCTCGGGTGGCCCCGCCGCCTCGGCTTCGAACGGGATGGCCAGCACCCGCACGCCCGACCCCGCGAACGCCGCCAGCACCCCGTCGGCGTCCTTGTTGGCCAGCAGCCCCAGGATCAGCACCGCCGAGCGGCCGTCGCGAGCCGTGAGCTCGGCGATGGTGTCGGCCAAGGCGCGGGCCGCGTGCGGGTTGTGGCCGCCGTCCAGCCAAAGATCGGTCCCGGCCGCCCTGGCCTTGTCGCCGAACGGCCCGGCGGTCAGCCGTTGGAACCGGGCCGGCCAGACCGCCGAAGCAATCCCCTTGCCGATGGCCGCCTCGTCGATGCGCGGATCGCCCAGGGTCAGGGCCGCCATGACCGCCAGCCCCGCATTGGCGATCTGGTGCGGTCCCGGCAGCGCCGGCAGCGGCAGGTCGAGCAGCCGGTCCTCAGTCTGCACCAGCAGCCGTCCACCCGGGGCCCAGGCGTCGAACGCCACGCCCATCTGGGTCAACGGCGCGCCCATGGCCGCCGCCCGCGCCTCGATGACCTCTTGCGCCTCCGGCCGCTGGCGGGCGCTCACCGCCGGACAGCCGGGCTTGATGATCCCGGCCTTCTCGCCGGCGATCTGGGCCAGGTCCTCGCCCAGGAACTCCTTGTGGTCCAGGTCCACCGGCGCGATCACGCTGACCGCCGGCCGGCTGATGACATTGCTGGCGTCCAGCGAGCCGCCCAGCCCCACCTCGACGATGCAGAGGTCCGCCGGGGTCTCGGCGAAGGCCAGGAAGGCCGCGGCGGTGACGAATTCGAAGAAGGTGATGCTCTGGCCGGCGTTGGCCTCTTCGACGCGGTCCAGCAGATCGGCCAGGGCCTGTGACGTGATCAAGGTCCCGGCCAGCCGGATACGCTCGACGAACCGCACCAGGTGCGGCGAGGTGAAGACATGCACCCTCAGCCCCGCCGCCTCGGCGATGGCCCGCAGATAGGCGACGGTCGAGCCCTTGCCGTTGGTGCCGGCCACATGGATCACCGGCGGCAGGCGGTCCTGCGGATCGCCCAGATCCCGGCACAGCCGCGCCATCCGCTCCAGCGACAGGTCGATGACCTTGGGATGCAGCCGCCGCAGCCGCTCCAGCGCGGCGTCATGCGGCAGCAGGTGGTCGGACATCGCGCGAATCCCCTCAGCGAGGAGGCGGTTTTGCTCGCACGAGGCGTCAAAGAAAAGAGACTCCCTTCCTCCTCGATGGAGGAAGGGCGGGGATGGTGGTGGTGGCACAGCGCTTCCGGAAGAGCGCGGGGAGGCGTGGTCGCCACCCTGAGCTTTTCACCCAGGCTCCGAGCGCACACCACCAACCCTGCCCTTCCTCCATCGAGGAGGAAGGGTTCTTTTATTTCAGCAGCACCCGCAGGATCGACCCCAGCGTCGCCGCCATCTCCCCGCGCGGCACGATCCTGTCGATCACCCCGTGGTCCTCGAGGAATTCGGCGGTCTGGTAGCCCTCGGGCAGAGTCTGGCCGATGGTCTGCTTGATCACCCGCGCGCCCGTAAAGGCGATCAACGCCCCCGGCTCGGCGATGTGGATGTCGCCCAGCATGGCGTAGCTGGCCATCACCCCGGCCGTGGTCGGGTCGGTCAGGACGACGATGTAGGGCAGGCGGGCGCGTTTCAGTTCCTGGATGGCCAGGGTGGTGCGGGCCAGCTGCATCAGCGACAGCGTGCCTTCCTGCATGCGGGCCCCGCCCGAGGCGGTGAAGACGATGAAGGCGGCCTTGCGGGCCACCGCTTCCCGGGCCCCGGCGATGAAGGCCTCGCCGACCGCCGGGCTGAGCGAGCCGCCCATGAAGGCGAAGTTCTGCACCGCCACCACGGCCCGCTGTCCGCCGATGGTCCCGGCGGCGAGCGCCATGGCCTCGTCCTCGCCGCTGGCCTTGCGGGCGGCCAGGAGCTTGTCGGGATAGGATGTCTTGTCGGGGAAGCCGAGCGGGTCCTGGGGCGCGCGCGGCGTCTCCAGCCGCTCATAGACCCCATCGTCGAAGGTGAAAGCCAGCCGCAGCGCCGGGGCGATACGCATGTGCCGGCCGGCCGGGGTCACCCACAGGGCGGCCTCCAGGTCGGGGCGGTAGATCATCTCAGCCGTATCGGGGCATTTGACCCACAGCTCGTCCGGCGTTTCGCGGCGCGCCAGCATCCGGCGCACGCCCGGCGCGGTGCGCGACAGCCAGTTTCCGCTTTCCGGGGTTTCGTCAGGCCTCGACGGCTTGCGATCTTTACTCGACATGCATCCCCCCGCCGACGCCCCCGCGCGGCTTTGGAAAAACTTAAGCCGCGATCGAACGACCGCGGCCCAGCATCAAGGTCTTGAGGATCGAACCCAGCACCGCCGGCAGCTCGCTGCGCGGGGTCACCCGGTCGACCATGCCCTTTTCGACCAGGTATTCCGAACGCTGGAAGCCCGGCGGCAGGGTCTCGCGGATGGTCTGCTCGATGACGCGGGGCCCGGCGAAGGCGATCAGCGCGCCCGGCTCGGCCAGATGGATATCGCCCAGCATGGCGTAGCTGGCCGTCACCCCGCCCGTGGTCGGATCGGTCAGCACCACGATGTAGGGCAGCTTGGCTTGTTTCAGTTCCTGGATGGCCAGGGTGGTGCGGGCCATCTGCATCAGCGACAGGGCCCCCTCCTGCATCCGCGCCCCGCCGGCGGCGGTGAAGGCGACCAGCGGAACCTGGCGTTCCTGCGCGGCCCGGGCGGCGGCGATGAAGCTCTCACCGGCCGCCATGCCCAGCGAGCCGCCCATGAAGGCGAAGTCCTGGACCAGCACCACCGCGCCCTGGCCGCCGATGGTCCCGGCGGCGATGGCCACCGCGTCGGTCTCGCCGGTCGCCTTGCGGGCGGCGCTGAGGCGGTCCTTGTAGGACTTGCCGTCGGAGAATTTCAGCGGGTCCTCGAATACCGCCGGGGTCGGCAGCACCTCGAACGTCGCGTTGTCGAAGGTGTATTTAAACCGTTGCGTCGGGCCGATACGCATATGCCGGCCGGCCGGGGTCACCCACTGGGCGGCCTCCAGGTCGGGGCGATAGATCATCTCGCCGGTGTCGGGGCATTTGACCCAGAGGTTCTCGGGCGTCTCCCGACGGGTGAACGCGCCGCGCACGCCGGGCGCGATGCGGGCCAGCCAGCTCTCGCGGCCCGGGCCTTTGCCCGGCTTGTCGTTCTTGTGGTCAGCCATAGCCATCGCTCAGTCGCCTCAAGCGGTCCTGACTCGCGCCGAACGCACAGCCTTAGCCAGTGCGGCGGCCAAGGAAAGAACTCTCTCGGTCACGTTTTCGTTCGGCGCCCCGGAAATTTCGTCCAGACCGCCTGCTATTTCATCAACCAGGGCCGAACCGACGACCACCCCGTCGGCCACCCGGGCCACCTCGGCCGCCTTCTCAGGCGTACGGATGCCAAACCCCACCGCCACCGGCAGCCCGCTGGCCGCCTTCACCCGCGCCACGGCGGGCGCCACGGTGTCGGCGTCGGCCAGCTTGACCCCGGTCACCCCGGCCACCGAGACGTAATAGACAAAGCCCGAGGCCCGGCGGACCACGGCCGGCAGGCGCTTGTCGTCCGTGGTCGGCGTCGCCAGCCGCACCAAGCTGATATCGTGCGCCTCCAGGGCGTCGGCCAGCGGGTCGGCCTCTTCCGGCGGGCAGTCGACCATGATCAGGCCGTCGACCCCGGCAAGGTGCGCCTCGGCGGCGAAGCGCTCATAGCCCTTGGAGAGGATCGGATTGAGATAGCCCATCAGCACGATGGGGGTGTCGGCGTCGCGCCGCCGGAACTGGGCGACCATGGCCAGCGTCCCGGCGACGGTCATGCCGGCCTTCAGGGCCCGCTGGGCGGCCCGCTGGATGGTCGGGCCCTCGGCCATCGGATCGGAGAAGGGCAGGCCCAGCTCGATGACATCGGCCCCGGCGGCGGGCAGGCCGTCCAGGATGGCCTGGGCCGTGGCGGCGTTGGGGTCGCCGGCCATGATGTAGGCGACGAAGGCGGCGCGCCCTTCCTTCGCCAGCTCGGCGAAGCGGCGGTCTAGACGGTTGCGGCTCAAATGGTCAGCCCCAGGGCGTTGGCCACGGTGTTGACGTCCTTGTCGCCCCGGCCCGAGAGGGTGAGGACGATGACGCTGTCCCGGCCGACCCGCTCGACGACTTCGCCCAGCTTGGCGATGGCGTGGCTGGATTCCAGGGCGGGGATGATCCCCTCGAGCTGGGCCGTGTACTGGAAGGCGGCCAGGGCCTCGTTGTCGGTGCAGGTCAGGTATTGCGCCCGGCCGACATCGTGCAGCCAGCTGTGCTCTGGCCCGATACCCGGATAGTCGAGCCCGGCCGAGATGGAGTGGGCGTCGAGGATCTGGCCGTCGGCGTCCTGCAGCAGATAGGTCTTGTTGCCGTGCAGCACCCCCGGCCGGCCGCCGGTCAGGGAGGCGGCGTGCTTGTCGGTGTCCAGGCCGTGGCCCGAGGCCTCGACCCCGAAGATGCGCACGCTCTCGTCGGCCAGGAAGGGATGGAAGGTGCCGATGGCGTTCGAGCCGCCGCCGACACAGGCCACGACCGCGTCGGGCAGCCGGCCCTCTTCCTTGAGGATCTGCTCGCGGATCTCGGTCCCGATCACCGACTGGAAGTCGCGGACCATGGCCGGATAGGGATGCGGCCCCGCCGCCGTGCCGATCAGGTAGTAGGTGTCGGCGACATTGGTCACCCAGTCGCGCATGGCCTCGTTCATGGCGTCCTTGAGGGTCGCCGCGCCGCTGGTCACGGGCCGCACCTCGGCCCCCAGCAGGTTCATGCGGAAGACGTTGGGCTTCTGCCGCTCGACATCCACCGCGCCCATATAGACCACGCAGGGCAGGCCGAAGCGGGCGCAGACCGTGGCCGTGGCCACGCCATGCTGGCCGGCGCCGGTCTCGGCGATGATCCGGGTCTTGCCCATCCGCATGGCCAGCAGGATCTGGCCCATGCAGTTGTTGATCTTGTGCGCGCCGGTGTGGTTCAGCTCCTCGCGCTTGAGCCAGATGCGGGCCCCGAACTTCTCGCTGAGGCGCGCCGCGAAATACAGCGGGCTGGGCCGGCCGACATAGTGGGTCAGATAGCCGTTCAGTTCGCTCTGGAACGCCGGGTCGGCCTTGGCCGCCTCGTAGGCGCCGTCCAGGTCCAGGACCAGCGGCATCAGGGTCTCGGCGACATAGCGGCCGCCATAGTCTCCGAAGCGGCCCGTGGCGTCGGGATAGGCGGTCCAGTCGTTGGGCTTGGCGGTAACGGGCGTCGTCAACTTGGGCGTCTTGTGCTCAGGCGCGGCGGACCGCTTCCAGGAAGGCCGAAATGAGGCCGGGGTCCTTTAGGCCAGCCCCGCGCTCCACGCCAGAGGAAACGTCCACGATGGGCGCGCCCGATTGATCCAGGGCCTCCTGAACGTTCCAGGGGTTGAGGCCGCCTGCCAGAAAATGCGGCTTCTGCCAGCGACGCCCGGCCAGCAGGCCCCAGTCGAATTTCGCCCCGATCCCGCCCGGCCGGTCGGCGTCGGGCGGCGGCCTGCCCTCGAACATCAGGTGCTCGACTAGGCCGTCGAAGTGATTGGCGGCGTCGATGTCATGGGCGGTGGCGACCGGCAGCACCTTGATCAGCCCGGCCCCGGTGCGGGCGCGGATGGCGGCGGCGCGCTGGGGCGTTTCCTGGCCGTGCAGCTGGATGAGGTCGGGCTTCAGCACCGCGAGGTGGTCGAGCAGGGCGTCGTCGGAATCGACCGTCACCGCCACGATCCTTGTCTTCCCCCGCGCCGGCGCCGCCAGCCGCGCCGCCGTCTCGGGATCGACGACGCGGGGGCTCTTGGGGAAGAACATGAAGCCGATGAACTCGGCCCTGCCCTCCAGCGCCGCAGCCACCGTCTCGGCGGTCGAAAGCCCGCAGATCTTCGCGCCGGCCATGCTCAGCCTGCGGCCGGCGGCGCTGGGCGGATGCGCATCAGCCGCAGCCCGGAGCGGCGCCCTGGCGGGTCAGGACGATGGTCTTGCTCTCGGTTTCGGCGCCGATCTTGGTCACTTCGACCTCCTTGAGCGACAGCCCCCAGCCGTCGCGGGTGGAAAGGGTGGCGGTGGTGTTGAGGTCGCTGTCCACGCTCTGCGGGCCGGCATCGGTCACCCGGCGGGTTTCGCGGCTCCAGGTCGCCTGGCACCGGCCGGGGTCCTCGCTGTCCAGGCCCATCCAGCCGCTCAGCACCAGGGTGTGGCCGGCGCCCAGGTCGATGCTGCGCGGTTCGATCACGAAACGGTCGCGGGGCGCGGCGGCCTGCTGCATGCCGGCCAGGACGAAGACGTCGCCCAGTACGGCGCGCGCCAGCTCCTCGGGATCGGCTTCCAGCACGTCGAAATAGTCCCCCAGCTGTTGGCGCTCGGTCGCATCGCCCGGCGCCAGGCGGTCCAGGGCCTTGAAATAGGCCCCCCGCACCTGCGGCCAGTTGGTGATACGGTCGGGCTCGTAGCCCTGGCGCGCCTCGAACTCGATGGGGATGCCCAGATAGGCCTTCACCGCCTTGTCGATGCCCGGCTGGCTGTCGTCGACGATTTCGACCTCGCGCAGGGTGTAGCGCAGGGTGATGGCTCCGCCCGAAAGGCCAATCACCTCAAGGTCGAAGGTCTGGCGATTGGTCTGCCGGCTTGGCCGGGGACCGGCGACGATATCCTCCGTGATGCTGAGGAAGCGCCAGTGGTCGCCGACCCGCTCCGGCTGCGACTGCAGGTCCAGCAGGTTCTTGTTCGGCATGCGCACGGGCTCGCCGGCGGCGAAGGCGCTGCCGGCGAGGGCCAGGGTCAGAGCCAGGCCGGCGAACAGGCGGAAACGCATCAACTGGTCTTCTTGCGGGCCGGCGCCTTGCGGGCAGCGGGTTTGGCGGCGGGAGCGGCCTTGGCCGGCGAGGCGGTGGCGGCCGACGGCGCAGGATGCTCGCCCTTCAGCAGGTCGCGAATCTCGGAAAGCAGGGCCTCGGTCGGGGTCGGGGCGGGTGGCTCGGCGGGGGCCGGGGCGGCGGCGTCCTTGCGGCGGATGGCGTTGACGCCCTTGACCATCAGGAACACCACCCAGGCCACGATCACGAACTGGATGACGGTGTTGATGAAGGCGCCGTACTGGATGGCGACCTCGGCCGTCTTGGTGGCGGCATTGGCGGGCTGCAGCACCCATTTCAGGTCCGAGAAATCGATCTTGCCCAGCACCAGGCCGATCGGCGGCATGACCACCTCGTCGACCAGGCTCTTGACGATGCCGTTGAAGGCCGCGCCGATGATCACCCCGACGGCCAGGTCGATGACGTTGCCGCGGGCGATGAACTCGCGGAATTCCTTGAAGACGCTCATGAAGAACTCCTAATCGGCGTTGAGGCGCGCCCGGAGCTCCTTGCCGCTCTTGAAGAAGGGCACATGCTTGGCGCGCACATCGACCGCCTCGCCGGTGCGCGGGTTGCGGCCCGCGCGGGCCGGGCGCGAGCGGACCGAGAAGGCCCCGAAGCCGCGCAGCTCGACCCGGCCGCCATCTTCCAGCGCCCCGATCATCTTTTCCAGGATCACGGTGACCACCCGCTCCACGTCACGCTGGGTGAGGTGAGGGTTCTCGGCGGCGAGCCGGGCAATCAGCTCGGACTTGATCATAGGGTATCCCATGAGGAGCGCGCGGGGGGAGCGCCGCGAGGCAGTGAGGCGACCATTGCCCAAGGAGTCGGGATTCTTCAAGGGGTTGCATGGGTTAAAAACGAGACAGACGCCTTTGCCGGCCTTGGATTGCCGTCAGGCGCTGCAAGAATGAACCACGAAAAACACGAAAAGCACGAACGGGGAGGCTTGGCCGCCAACGCGGCGGGCGGCATGGGGCGTGGGATTAAACTGGAAAGGAAGACAAGGGGAAGAAGAAGCGCAAGCTGAGGTGCTTTCCCAAGCTACTCCCCAAAACGCCGATCGTTAGGGAGGCGCTTCGCGCCTCAATAAATCCCCGGCCTTGAAGACGGCCCGCGGCGGCGCATCCCTGGCGCAGCCGCTCACGCTTCTTCTTCCCCTTGTCTTCCTTCCCGCCACACTTTGCGCAGAGCGTGCGAGCCGCGGGCGTTCGAGTGAAGGCGCAGGCCATCATACGAAAACGGCGGCCCCGGTTTCCCGGAGCCGCCGCAATCATTTTCAGTTCAGGACTGAAGTTAGTCCTTCTGGGCCTTCTCGCGCAGGGCCGCGCCCAGGATGTCGCCCAGCGAGGCGCCGGAGTCCGACGAGCCGAACTGCTCGATGGCTTCCTTTTCCTCGGCCATTTCCAGCGACTTGATCGACAGC
Organism: Caulobacter ginsengisoli; assembly: GCF_030814835.1. Lineage (GTDB taxonomy): Bacteria > Pseudomonadota > Alphaproteobacteria > Caulobacterales > Caulobacteraceae > Caulobacter > Caulobacter ginsengisoli. The sequence goes on along the minus strand of NZ_JAUSVS010000015.1, from coordinate 47,774 downwards.
GAGACGCGACGCGCCGCCTTGTCGATGTTGGCGATCTGGGCGTCGACGCGGTCGCCGACGGCGAAACGCTCGGGGCGCTGCTCCTGGCGGTCGCGGCTGAGGTCCGACTTGCGGATGAAGGCGGTCATGGCGGCGTCGTCTTCACCGAACTTGACCTCGATGCCACCGCTGGTGATCTCGGTCACCGTGACGGTGACGGTCTGACCCTTGCGGTAGGTGTCGCCGGCCATCGGATCGCCGGCCAGCTGCTTGACGCCCAGGCTGATGCGCTCCTTCTCGACGTCGACGTCCAGGACCTTGGCCTTGACCATGTCGCCCTTCTTGAACTTGGCCATGGCTTCTTCGCCCGACACGTTCCAGTCCAGGTCCGACAGGTGCACCATGCCGTCGATGTCGTTGTCGAGGCCGACGAACAGGCCGAACTCGGTGGCGTTCTTGACTTCGCCCTCGACGGTCGAGCCGATCGGGTGGGCCTCGATGAAGGCTTCCCACGGGTTGGGCATGGCCTGCTTGAGGCCCAGCGACACCCGGCGCTTGGACGGATCGACGTCCAGCACGATGACGTCCACTTCTTGGCTGGTGGAGACGATCTTGCCGGGGTGGACGTTCTTCTTGGTCCAGGACATTTCCGAGACGTGGACCAGGCCCTCGACGCCGGCTTCCAGTTCAACGAACGCGCCGTAGTCGGTGATGTTGGTGATCCGGCCGGTGAAGCGCGAGCCGACCGGGTATTTGGCTTCGACGCCATCCCAGGGATCGGACTGCAGCTGCTTCATGCCGAGCGAGATGCGCTGGGTGTCGGGGTTGATCTTGACGATCTGCACCTTGACGGTGTCGCCCACGGCCAGGACCTGGCTGGGGTGCGAGACGCGCTTCCAGCTCATGTCGGTGACGTGCAGCAGGCCGTCGATGCCGCCCAGGTCCACGAACGCGCCGTAGTCGGTGATGTTCTTGACCACGCCTTCGCGGATTTCGCCCTCTTGCAGCTGGCTGACCAGCTCGGTGCGCTGTTCGGCGCGGGCTTCTTCCAGGATGGCCCGGCGCGAGACGACGATGTTGCCGCGCGGACGGTCCATTTTCAGGATGGCGAAGGGCTGTTCCTTGTTCATCAGCGGGCCGACGTCGCGCACGGGGCGGATGTCGACTTGCGAGCCCGGCAGGAAGGCGCTGGCGCCGCCCAGGTCGACGGTGAAGCCGCCCTTGACCCGGCCGACGATGGAACCCACGACCGGCTCGTTGCGCTCGAACACCGCTTCCAGGCGGGTCCAGGCTTCTTCGCGCTTGGCCTTTTCGCGGCTGATCACCGCTTCGCCCAGGGCGTTTTCGACCCGCTCCAGGAAGACTTCGACAGTGGCGCCGATGCCGACGATGGCCTTGCCGTTCTCGTCGACGCCGAATTCCTTCAGCAGGATGCGGCCTTCGGTCTTCAGGCCCACGTCAACGATGGCGAAGTCCTTCTCGATGCCAACGATCTTGCCCTGGATGACGGTGCCTTCGGCAAAATCGTTGCCGCCGCCCATCGAGGAATCGAGCATCGCCGCGAAGTCGTCGCGGGTCGGGTTGAAAGAGGATACGTCGGTCATACGGTCTATCGGTCTTCTTAGGTTGGCCGGGCCACGCGCACAATTGCGCGGAGAGTCCGGGCGTCAGGTGGTTGATGTCGGTAAAAAGCGTCCCGCGGCCGCGAGGTCCTGGCGCGATTGGATTTGCCGCTCGGTCAGTTACCCGACCAGTTGGCGCGCGCCGCCTCGACGATACGGCGGGCCGCATCGAAGGCGCCGTCTATAGTCATTTCGCTGGTGTCGAGCAAGACCGCGTCGTCGGCCCGGACCATCGGCGAGTCGCTGCGGCCGCTGTCGCGTTCGTCCCGGATCCGGATGTCGGCCAGGATGTCGGCGTATTCGACCGCCTCGCCCTGGGCCGTCAGCTGGCGCCAGCGGCGTTCGGCCCGCACTTCGGGGCTGGCGGTGACGAACAGCTTGGCCGGGGCCCAGGGGGCGATGACCGTGGCGATGTCGCGACCGTCGATCACCGCGCCGGGCTCCTGCGCCGCGAAGGCCCGCTGGAAGTCGCGCAGGCATTCCCGGACGGGCGTGTGGATGGCGACCCGGCTGGCCGCCTCGCCGGCCGCGCGGGTGCGGACCTCGGGCTTTTCCAGCTCGGCGGGGTCCAGGGTGCGGGCTACCGCCGTCGCCGCCGCCACGTCGGAGAGATCGCCGCCCTCGGCCAGCAGCCGCACGCCCACGGCGCGGTAGAGCAGCCCGCTGTCGAGCGCCGGATAGCCGTAGAGCCTGGCCAGCTTGGCGGCGATGGTGCCCTTGCCCGAGGCGGCCGGCCCGTCGACGGCGATCAGGAATCCCACTCAGGCCTCCTCGAGGCTGGCGCCGAGCCCACGCATCATGGCGCCGAAGGTCGGGAAGCTGGTGGCGATCATGCCGGGCTCGTCCACCGTCACCGCCGACTGCGCGGCCAGGCCCATGACCAGGAAGCTCATGGCGATGCGGTGGTCGCCTTCCGTCTCGATCGTCACCCCGCCGCGCGGCGGCTGGCCATTGCCGCGGACGATGAAGCCTTCCGGCTCCTCCTCGACATCGACCCCGCAGGCCTCCAGCCCCTGGGCCATCAGGGCGATGCGGTCGCTCTCCTTGACCCGCATTTCGCCCACGCCCCGCATGACGGTCTCGCCGGTCGCGAAGGCGGCGGCCACGGCCAGGGCCGGGTATTCGTCGATCATCGCCGGGGCCCGCTCGGGCGGCACGACGATCCCCTTCAGCGCCGAATGGCGGGCGGTGACGTCGCCGACCGGCTCGCCGCCGGCCTCGCGCTCGTTGGAAATGGTGATGTCGCCGCCCATCTCGATCAGGCTGTCGACCAGCCCGGCCCGCAGCGGATTGAGCAGCATGCCCTCGATGGTGACGCTCGACCCCGGCGTGACCAGGGCCGCGACCAGCGGAAAGGCGGCCGAGGACGGATCGCCCGGCACGAACACCTTCGTCCCCGACAGCGGCTGGCCGCCGGCCATGCGGATCACCCGGCCGTCGGCGGTGTCTTCCACATCCACGGTCACGCCGAAGGCGCGGAACATCCGCTCGGTGTGGTCGCGGGTGGCTTCCGGCTCGATGACCACCACCTCGCCGTGCGCCTGCAGCCCGGCCAGCAGCACCGCCGACTTCACCTGGGCCGAAGCCATGGGCAGGCGGTATTGGATGCCCTTCAGCCCGCCCCCTTTGAGCGTGAGCGGCAACCGCCCGCCCTCCATGGCCTGATAATGCGCGCCCATGGCCTTGAGCGGATCCAGCACCCGGCCCATCGGCCGCTTCCGCAGCGACGCGTCGCCGGTGAAGGTCGCCTCGAAATCGAAACCCGCGGCGGCGCCCATGATCAGCCGCACCCCGGTGCCGGCGTTGCCGCAATCGATGGTCTCGGTGGGGGCTTTGAAGCCCCCCTGGCCCTCGACCCGCCAGCGGCCTTCGCCCAGCCGCTCGACATGAGCGCCGAAGGCCTGCATGGCCCGTCCGGTGGCCAGCACGTCCTCGCCTTCGAGCAGGCCGTCGATCTCGGTGACCCCGCTGGCCAGGGCCCCGAGGATCAAAGCACGGTGGGAAATCGACTTGTCGCCGGGCAGGCGGACATGGCCGTTCAGCGGGCCGCCCGGACGGGCGGTCATGGTGGCGGCAGTCATGATCCTGGAAGCGCCTTCGGGTCTATAAGTGGAGACAAGGGGGATTGCTTTTGACAGCGCCTCGCTCGCGTGGCAAGGGAGCCGCCGCTTTCCGCACCAAGCCATTTTCCCCTTTCAAGGATCGCCAAATTGGCCAATCCCGAACTGGGCGCAAAACAGATTTGCCCCAACTGCCAATCGAAGTTCTACGACCTGGGCCGCCGCCCGGCCCATTGCCCCAAGTGCGGTGAGGACTTCGACCCCGAAGAAGCCCTGCGCTCGCGCCGGGTCCGGGCCCGTTCCGGCCCCGCCGACTACGAGGACGCCGAAGAAAAAGAAGTGAAGCCCACGCCCGAGGAGCCCGATGGCTTCGAGGACGAGGTCGATGACACCCCCGAGATCGACGACGCCGCCGCCGTCGAGCCGGTCGAGGCCGACGACGACGAGGCCGATCCCGACGCGGTGACCCCGCCGGCCCCGGCCGACGACCTGGGCGTCGACTTCGCCGAAGAGACCCTGGAAGAAGAAGCCGACGACGTTCCCTTCCTCGAAGACGACGAGGACGAGGACTTCGACGACGAGATCGAGGGCCTGCCGGAAGAGGGCGACGAGGACATCTGAGGTCCCTTTCGCCCCTCTCCCGCTGGATTTTCAGTGGGCGGGGCAAAAAATCGCGGGGTGGCGGGCTTGATCGGATGAGCCGCTCAGCCTATTACCCCGCCCTCGCCGCCGGCCACACCCGGCGGCGACCCGATCTTCGGGGCTATAGCTCAGCTGGTAGAGCGCTTGAATGGCATTCAAGAGGTCAGCGGTTCGACTCCGCTTAGCTCCACCAACAAGGGCCGTCCGGTAAAGCCGGGCGGCCCTTTCCATTTCCAGCAAACAAAACTCTGTATCCCCAACGAAAGCTGGGGCCCGTGAGGGCTGTCAGCCACGCCGGCGCTTCAAGCCCATCCGCACTCATGGGCCCCAGCTTTCGCTGGGGAAGCGGGATGTGTTGACTCCAAATCCGACATATGTAGATTAAGCCTCATGGCCGAGATCCGCTGGACCCGTCAGACCCGATCCCTGCTCGCCGCCCTCACCGCCGGCGGCGACTGGCGGCATGGCTATGACCTCTCCCGCGAGACGGGGCTGAAGTCGGGGACGCTGTATCCGCTGCTGATCCGGCTGACCGAGCGCGGCTGGCTGGAGACCCGCTGGGAGGATTCGCCCGAACCGGGCCGCCCGCCCCGGCATCTCTATCGGCTGACCGCCGAGGGCAAGGCCCAGGCGCTCACGGCCGGCCGACCGCCGGCTGCCGCGCCGGTTCTCAGCCGGCTGGGCTGGACATGAAACCTGGTCTGCTCGAGCGCCTCCTGGCCGGGCTGCTGACCGAGGCCGGCGGCAAGCATGCCGACTGGGTCCGGGCGGCCCTGGCGGAACTTTCGGCCGCGCCCGATGGGCGGGCGCGGATGGACTGGCTTTGGGGAGTGCTGAGCATGGCGTTTGGAGAGCTTCTGACCCGCACCCTGCTGCCCTGGCGCGGCCGCGAGGGCGAGGCGCCGCCGGACGGCTTTGCGGCCCTGTTCGGCATCGTGGCCCTGGTATTGCCCTTCTATTTCGTGGCCGCCGCCCTGCTGGACCAGATCGGCGTCGGCGTCTTCTTCGCCCCCATCGCCTACTGGCTGGCCGAACCCGGCCGGGCCCGACTGTTCAACGCCGTCGCTCCCGGGGTCATCCTGGGGGCCATAGCCCTGGCGCTCTGGGCCAATCTGGGCGTCACCTTCCGGGGCGGACGCCACATCGCCGGCCTGATCTATGAGATGAAGCTGCGCCTCAGACCCATGAACCTGGCCGTGCTGGCCCTGGGCGGGCTGCTGGCGGCCCTGCTGCTGGGCCACGCCCTGGGCGAGGCCTTCACCTACCGGCCCCATTAGGAGCGCCCTCATGCCGCCGCCCGACCTCTCAACCCCTGAAGGCCGCGCCGCCTACGCCAAGGAGCTGGGCCAGGTCGCCAGGCCCCTGCGCTGGGGCGGGCTGGGCGCCATCGGCCTCTCGGCCATCGGCGTCTGGTGGGTCCGCAGCCAGGACATCCCGGTGCTGCATTCCGCGCCGGGCCTGGCCTTCGTGGGCCTGATGCTGGCCGGCTGGGTGCTGATCGGCTTCGCCATCGCCCAGCGCACCGCCTATCATCGCCGCCGGCTGAGCGAGAAATAGCGCTCTAGGCCGTATCGACAGTCGATTGGTTTGGACTTCAAACCACCCCTCAACCGTCATGGCCGGGCTTGTCCCGGCCATGACGGGTGTTGAGGTGAGGACTGGGCGGATCGCTGAACGTCGATACGGCCCCTAGCTCCCGGTGGGCGCCATCGAGTCCATCACCGACTCTGCGTTCTTGAGGCTGGCGCCGTAATAGTGCTCGGTCGGCGCCACATACATCACCAGATAGAGCCGGTCCTTGACCTGCAGCATCTGGGCCAGGACCGAGATGTCCAGGCCGGCCTTGGTCTTGGCGGTGATCGTGGCGCGGATGGCCTGCTGGCCATTGGCGGTCTTGCCGGGCTTGAGCGAGGCGACCTCGATCCGCTGGTAGCCGAGGACCGAGAGATTGTCGGTGACGAACTCGACCTGCTCGGTCGGGGTCATGCCGGCCCGCACCGTCGGGGTCGGGGTTTCCTTCTTGGCGGGCTTGAGCAGGTAGGCGCCCGGCGCCAGGCCGTTGCTGACATAGAGGTTGTCCAGCAGCGGGCCGTCGATCGACAGCTGCTTGAGGCTCTTGCGGCCGCCCGGCGAGAAGATGGTCACGTCCGACCATTGCCGGTCCAGCGTCACCTGGTTGCCGCCGACGGCGAAGGGGCCGGCCGGCACGCTGGGAATGGTCGTGCAGGCGCTGACCGCCATGGCCAGCAGAGCCGCTCCGGCGATGAGAATCTTTCGGATCATCTAAGTCCCCTCGAGAGTCTTGAGACTGGTCTCGACCAGCCAGCGGTCCTGGGCCTCCGGCGCCCGGGACAGATAGGATTCGAACGCCGTCCTGGCCCGGGCCTTGTCGCCCGCCCGGACATAGAGGTTGCCCAGTTCGCGGAAGGCCTCGGGCGGCACGTCGATCTGCGTCACCGCCGCCTCATAGGCCGCCTGGGCCAGGGCGTCGTCGCCGGCGCCGCGGCGCAGGCGGTAGGCCTCGCCCTTGAAATAGTTCAGGACGCCCATGTCGGTCCCCAGCTGCGAGAGGCGCTGGATCAGATAGAGGCTCTGGCCATAGTCGCGCCGGCGCAGGTCGTCGCGCAGCCAGCTGGCCAGGTGGGGACGGATCACCGCCCGGTAGACGGCCTTGTCGGCCCCCGCGCCCGCCGGCCGGCCCTTGGCCAGGGCGGTCAGGGTGGCGATGCGCTCCTGGTCGATGGGGTGGGTGTTGAAGATGCTGGCCCGGGCCGGGCCCTCGCGCACCTTCTTGAAGTCGGACGCCTTGGCCTCGTCGATCACCCAGGTCCACATGGCCGCCCCGCCGCCGGCGTCGTAGCCGGCCGCCACGGCCCGCTCCAGGCCCTCGCGGTCGGCCTGGCGCTCGTCCTCGCGGCTGTAGGCGCTCAGCGAGGCCGCCGCGCCCAGCGCCGCCAGCAGGCCCAGCGGGCCCGAGACGATGGAGGCCAGCATGGCCACATTGGCCTGGGCCCTGGCCTTGCGCCACTGCTCGATGCCGTGGTTCTCGGTGAAGTGGGTGATCTCGTGGCCCAGCACGAAGGCCAGCTCCGACTCGGTCTCGGCCCGCAGCATGAGGCCCGACCAGACCTCGACATAGCCGTTGGGCGCGGTGATGGCGTTCAGATACGGCCGGTCCAGCAGATAGACCCGCAGGTCCGCGCAATAGTCCCCCGCCACCTTGCAGACCACGCCCTGGACATAGGCGTTCAGCACCGGGTCCTTGTCGAGCTCGGCCGAGTTGCGGGTGTCGAGTTCGGCCCGGTCCAGCAGGTCCCAGATGCCGCCCTCGTCGCTGCTCAGCACCGGCCGGCTGTGCGGCGGGCGCGGCTCGGCGAAGACGGGTGTGACCGCCACGGCCCAGGCGCTGGCCGCCAGCAGGACGTTACGCAGTCGCATCAGAGCGGCGCGCCCTTGAGCAGGGCGGCGACCAGGGCCTTGGAGCCTTCGGGCGAGCGCATGTCGGCCTCGGGTCCGGCGGTGGCCATGTTGAACCAGACGATCTGGCCGGTCTTCAGGTCGACCAGCGAGGCGAAGGCCTGCTGGCTGCCGGGGGCGATCCCCACGCCCAGCAAGGCGGCGCCGACCATGGCGACCTTGCGGCCGGCGCTGGAATAGGAGCCCCGCGCATAGACGAACAGGGCGTAGTCGGCATTGTAGGTCTGACCCAGGGCCTGGGCGCCCTCGCCCAGGGTCCAGTCGAAGGGCCCGGTCCGCGGCTTGGTCGGCAGCGAAAAGCCGCTGTAGTTGAACATCAACACCGACAGCCCGACCGCCTCATGCAGCCGCAGCAACTGGCCGACCTTGCCCTCCATGGCCTCGTCCGGCTTGACGTTGCTGACCGGATGATTGCCCGCCGCCAGGCTGCTCTGGATCTGGCTACGCAGATTGTCCCGCGCCGCGTTGGTCCAGTCGGCCTTAGGTTCAGGAATCCCCGCGATGGTCAGGACGCTGAGCTGAACGTCCGGCTGGACCAGCAGCACCCTGGCGCCGGCCTTGGGGACCGACAGGGTCTGGGTCGAGGTCTTGACGTTGGTTGTCGTACAGGCGGCCATAGCCAGGCACGCCAGGGCCACGATCAAGCGCTTCATGAAACTCCCCCACCGACATCGGCAGCCCCAACCCCAGGGCGTCCCGCCACTCTAGTCGGCGATTTGGCGAACGCGCTATCGGATTCTCGCCGAACGTCAGTCTTTGCCGCTTCGGCGGCGCCTTGAAGTCCACGCCTTGAACGGCGGGTTCACAATCGCCACCTTTAAGTCTGACCGTGGCCGGCGCCGAATTCGGGCCGAACCGCGGGAGTCGCTTTGACGAGGACTCGAAGGATTGAGCATGACGACCCGAACCCTGCTTTTCGACAGTCCCTTCCTGCTCGGCTTTGAGCATACCCGCTCGCTGATCGAGCGGGCCGCCAAGGCCGCGGCCGAGGGCTATCCCCCCTACAATGTCGAGGAACGCGACGACGGCGGCGTGCGCATCACCCTGGCCGTGGCGGGCTTCTCGCCCGACCAGCTGGAAGTCACCCTTGAGGGCGAACAGCTGATCGTGGCCGGACGGCGTAATGAGGGGAGGGGCGACGGCGCCGAGACGCCGGGCAAGGACCGCGCCTACCTGCACCGCGGCATCGCGGCCCGGGGCTTCCTGCGAAGCTTCGTGCTGGCCGAGGGCATGGTGGTCGAACAGGCCCTGCTCGAACATGGCCTGCTGCATATCGACCTGACCCGTCCGGAACCCGAACGCCGGATTGTGAAAATACCGATCAAGAGCGCCGGCTGAACCCGGCTTTTGCCTAGAACCGCTGTGCCGGCCGAACCGGCGGCAAACTGGCGCGTTCAAGTTTATGAAGGAGGTGGTCTAGATGACACCCCAACTGCTTACCACTGAAGCTTTCGCCGCCCTGGGCGCGCCCGATCTGGTCTATGTCCGACCAGTCAAGGCGTCGGAAATTCTGGCTGAATCGCCGATCATTCCTGACCAGGCCGCCGAGCTGGACCCGGAACAGACCCTCTACGCCGTGCACCGCGCCGATGGCGCCCGCCTGGCCGTGCTGGTCGACAAGGGCTCGGCCGTCGCCGCCGCCCTGGCCCACGAACTGGCCCCGGTCTCGGTTCACTAAACCCCTGAGGCGGGTCGGCGGTTTCTAGTCCGCCGGTCCGCCCTCCAGCGCCTTCAACAGCGCTGGATCGCGACGGGCCCGATCGACATCCGCGTCAGGATCGTCGACCCCCTCCATATCCAGCTGATCGCGCAGCCGCTCCAGGCGCTGTCTTATCTTTCGCAGGTCGTCCGGATCGGTCAGCGCCACCTGTTTGGCCGTCGCCGCCACATGCTTGCAGCGCAGGCCGTTCTCGGCGAAGTCGGGGCAACTACAACGGCAATCGGAGGCGTCCCGCGCCCCGAACTCCACGACATAGATGTTGCCGGTCTCGCCGGTGACATGGGCGGTGATCCGCCCGGGCTCGGCCTGGATCAGCTCGACCCAGCCCTTCTGCTGATAGTTGTCGGCGCGCGAGAGCCGCATCTCGGGCATGCCGTCGCGGACCGCCGCCTCATCGACCAGGGCTTCGTTCATGCCGCCTCCATAGCCGATTCGTTCATGGTTTGGACCAGGGCAGCTGCACCCTACCCCAAAATCCGTCATGGCCGGGCTTGTCCCGGCCACCCATGAACACCGGAGCGGACGGTTGTCTGCGGACTGTCCGAGGGCCTGGCTGAACCACCGAGTTCATGGGTCGCCGGGACAAGCCCGGCGATGACGGTTGAAGGGTGGGTTGGAAAACCTACTCCGACGCCTCGATGGCCTCGATCTGGTCGTCCGACAGCCCGAAGTGATGCCCGATCTCGTGGACCAGCACATGCGTCACCAGAAATTCCAGGCTGACATCGCCCCGCTCGGCCCATTCGTCGAGGATGGGCCGGCGATACAGAAACACCCGGCTGGGCGGCGTCGCCTCGAACACCGAGCGGCGGGCCAGGTCGACGCCGTCATAGAGGCCGGTGAGGTCGAAGGCGTCCTCGATGCCCATCTCATCCAGCAGTTTCTCGTCGGCGAAATCCAGCACCCGGATCTCCACCTCGCCGGACAGGGCGCGAAATTCGGGGGGCAAACCATCGAACGCCGCCTGGGCCAGCACGGCGAAGTCGGCGATGGACGGGGCGGGGCTCTGGGCCCAAATCGGCGGCATGGTCATGGCCCCATCATGCCGCGACCGACCGCCCCTTCGCCAGAGCGGCCAACCCAGCCTATGTTGACCCCCATGATTCGGGGCCAAAGGGCATGACCCCTTCCTTTCTGATCCTCGCCGCCGCGGCTGGCTGCATCTGTCTGGCCGTGGGGGCCACGCTGTGGATGCTCGCCCAGAGCCGCCGGACCGACGAGCGGGTCCGCGCCCTGCAGGCCGAGCTGACCCTGGCCCGCGCCCGCACCGAGGCGGCCCAGGCCTCCGCCGAGGCCTTCGACAGCGCCCTGGTGGCGGTCGAGGACGGCCGGGCGGTGCTGGCCTCCGGGGCCGAGAGCCTGGCGGCCTGCGCGGCCCTGTTCGGGCTGGAGGCCAGCGACCCGCAGGGGGTGATCAACGCCCTGATGCGGGCCGATCCCGACCATGCCCGCCGGCTGCGCGCCCTCTTCGAGCGCGGCGAGCCCTGCGCCTTCGAGGCCCGGGGAACGCGCGGCGTGGTCTCGGTCGAGGGCCGGGCCGCCGGGGCCCTGGCCTGGCTGCGGCTGACGGCGCTGGAGGCTGGCGACAGCGGCCTGCCCACCGCCGCCCGCTTCGCCGCCTTCCTCGACGCCCGGGCCGAGCCGGCCTGGATCGCCGGGGCCGATGGCGGGGTGCTGTGGGCCAACAAGGCCTGGCTGACCGCCGTGGAGGCCGACGACTGCGCCGACGCCATCGCCCGGGGCCTCAGCCTCGACCGCTCCACCGACAGCCTGGCCAGCGAGGCCGCCAACCTGGGCCAGCGCCGCGAGGCCACCAAATGGCTGGCCATCGGCGGCCGGCGCCGCGCCTTCAAGATCGTCGCCGAGCCGCTGGAAGGCGGCGGGGTCGGGGTGATCGCCCAGGACCAGACCGAGGTCGAGAAGACCCGCGAGACCCTGCAGCGCCACGTCCAGGCCCATGACGAGACCCTCAACCACATCGCCGAGGCGGTGGCCATCTTCGGCCAGGACCGCCGCCTCTCCTTCCACAACGCCGCCTTCGCCGAGCTCTGGGACCTGGAGCCGGCCTGGCTCGCGGAGCGGCCCACCCATGGCGAGGTCCTCGACCGCCTGCGCCAGCGCCAGCGCCTGCCGGCCACCGCCGACTATGCCGCCTGGAAGGCGTCGGAACTGGCCCGCTACGAGGCCCTCAAGCCCCAGGCCGACGATCCCTGGAGCCTGCCCAACGGCCGCACCCTGCGCGTCGTCCACCAGCCCCACCCGATGGGCGGATTGCTGCTGCTGTTCAGCGACATCACCGACGAACTGAAGTTGAAGGCCGAGTATCGCGGCCTGGTCAACGTCCAGCAGGCCACCCTCGACAAGCTCAGCGACGCCGTCGCGGTGTTCGGGGCCGACGGGCGGCTGCGCCTGCACAACGAGGCCTTCGTCGGCTTCTGGAAGGCCGCCCCCGCCGACTTCGCCGGGGTCGTGCATTTCGAGCGGGTGGTCGAGCTGGCCGCGCCTCGCCTGCACGACCAGACCTTCTGGCTGGAACTGAAGGGCCGCATCGCCGATCCCGATCCCCAGGCCCGCGCGCCCGCCTCGGGCGAACTGCGCACCAGCGACGACCGCATCGCCTCCTGGCTGTCGCGGCCGCTGCCCGACGGCGCCACCCTGATCGCCTTCGCCGACATCACCGAAAAGCGGCGGATGGAAAGCGCCCTGGCCGACCGCTCGGCGGCGCTCAACGAGGCCGAACGGCTCAAGCGCGAGTTCGTCGGCAATGTCAGCTACGAACTGCGCACCCCGCTGACCACCATCATCGGCTATTCCGAACTGCTGGAGCGGGCCGGCGAGAGCCTGTCGGAGCGGGCCCGGGGCCATGTCGCCTCGGTGCGCACCGCCGCCACCCAGCTGGCCCGCTCGATCGACGACGTGCTGGACATGGCCGCCATCGACGCCGGCGAACTGGCCCTGGACATCGGCGACATCAAGGTCGAGGAGCTGCTGGCCGGCGCCGCCCAGCGCCGGGCCCATGACAGCGAAGCCAGCCAGATCAGCATCGTCACTGAAGGCGGCGAGGCGGTGGGCCTGATCCGCGGCGACGCCCAGCGGCTGGGCCAGATCCTCGATCACCTGGTCGAAAACGGCCTGCGCCAGACCCCGCCCGGCGGCACGGTGACCATTTCCGCCGTCCGCGCGGCCGGCGAGGTGCGCCTCCAGGTCAGCGACACCGGCCGCGGCATCCCCTTCCACGTCCAGGCCCACATCTTCGACCGCTTCGTCGGCCGCGAACGCGGCGGCCCCGGCCTGGGCCTGGCCCTGGTCAAGGCGCTCGTGGAACTGCACGGCGGCTGGGTCGACCTGGAGAGCGAACCCGGCGCCGGGGCGGTGTTCACCTGCCACCTGCCGGAAACGGCCCAGCTGGGCGCGGCGCAGCAGGAGCTGGGACTTTAACCCCTAGGGCCGATCGACATTCGCAGGGACTGGGCCGCCAACGCCGCGGGCGGCATGGATGTGGGTTTTTAGGGTCGCTTCGCGACAGGAAGATAAGGGTAGGGAAGAAGTGCAAGCGACGGCGCTGTCCTCAGACCAGTCGTCGCTGATCCGCTGATACCTATCGAGGCGCATCGCGCCTCAACAAGACCCCGCCAGAGGACGGCCCGCCGCGCGCCTCAACCGTTGGGTCCCGGCCGCTTCCTCTTCTTCCCTACCCTTATCTTCCTGTCGCGAAGCGACCCCAAATACCCACGCCTCGACGAGACGCAGAGGTTCGGGTGAAGCCGCAAACGCTCGACGACGCACCCGACAGACCTGAATGTCGATTGGGCCGCTTAGTGCTGGCTTTCCGGCATGGTCACCACCAAGCCGTCCAGCTCATCGCTCACCTTGATCTGGCACGACAGCCGGCTGTTGGGCTCGACGTTCTCGGCGAAGTCCAGCATCGACTCTTCCATGGCCGAGGGGCTGCCGGTCTTGTCCAGCCATTCCTGCTTCACATAGACGTGGCAGGTGGCGCAGGCGCAGGCGCCGCCGCAGTCGGCGTCGATGCCGGGGATGTTGTTCTTGATGGCGCCTTCCATGACGCTCATGCCCGGCTTGACGTCGACCACATGCTCGGTCCCGTCGTGCTCGACATAGGTGATCTTCGCCATTCGTCCCCAACGCCTCTCTGGTGCTCTAGCGGCCTTTAAGCCGCGACCTCTTTCATGGAAATAGCCGGGTTCGCAAGCTTCTCTCGCGAGATGGGCTTGCGGTTCCCGATCAGCTGTCTTCCGGCCATATATTCGGGCGGCGCGTTCACCGCTTCCACGGCCTGGATCAAATCGCCCTTCAAATGGAAGACCGCGAACTTGGCGCTCGCCGGATCGCCGCGCACCAGGATGGAATCGGCGTCGAAGGGAATGCCGGCGATCTGCATCTTCAGGTCATACTGGTCCGACCAGAACCACGGGACCTCGGGCGCCGGGGCCGGGCGGCCGACGATGTCGCAGGCGACCTGCTTGGCCTGTTCCAGCGCATTGGGCACGCTTTCGAGGCGGAAGTTGCGGTCATAGAGCGGCAGGGGCCGGTGGGTGACGTCGCCGATAGCGAACACCGCCGGATCGCTGGTGCGGGCCTGCAGGTCGACGATGACCCCGTCGGCGCAGGCGAGGCCCGCTTCCTTGGCCAGCTCGACATTGGGCATGGCCCCGACCCCGACCAGGGCGGCGTCACAGTCGACCTTGCGGCCGTCGGAGAGCACCACCCGGCGGATCTGGCCGTCTTCGCCCTCGAAGCCCTGGACACCCGCCCCCAGCTCGAACTTGACGCCCTTGGCGCGGTGATAGTCCTGGAAGAAGTTCGACAGCACCTCGCAGGCCACCCGGGCCAGCACCCGGGGCTCGCGCTCGATGACCATGACGTGCGAGCCCAGGGCCCGGGCCGAGGCCGCCGCCTCCAACCCGACATAGCCGCCGCCGATCACCGCCAGCCGCCTGTCCGGCCCCAGCGCCGCCTTGAGGTCCTCCGCGTCGGCGGCGGTGCGCAGTTCCAGCACCCCCTTCAGGTCGGCGCCGGGAATGGGCAGCTTGCGGGCCCGGGCGCCGGTGGCCAGGACCAGGACATCGTACTGCAGGGTCTCGCCGGTGTTCAGCGTCACCGTCCTGGCGCCGCGATTGAGGCTGGCAGCCACGGTGTTCAGTCTCAGGTCGACGCCGTTCTCGGCGTACCATTCCGCCGGCTTGAGGCTCAGGCTATCGGCGTCGGCCTCGCCCTTCAGCCAGGCCTTGGACAGCGGCGGGCGCTGATAGGGAACGATCGGCTCCTCGCCGACCAGCACGATGGGGCCCTCGAAGCCGTACTGGCGCAGGAAGCCGGCCGCCGAGCCGCCGGCATGGCCGGCGCCGATGATCACCACGCGGGGTCCTGAACTCACGGCTTTCCTCCTAGTCCGCGTTCATGACGCGGGCGTCACTTTTTGACAAGTCAGTTGGCCCCCCTTCTAGCTGGGGTGTACTGCCCAGAACCACCCATAGAACAGCACCCAGCCGGCGCTGAAGAGGATTGTCAGCCCCCGCCTCGATATTCGTCCCTGCGCCAGCCGCCGCGCCAGGGCGAAGGCCAGCGCCACGACGATGAACCGCGGCAGCCGCACCGGAAACGCCGCCGCCATCCAGGCCGGCAGCGAGGCCCCCGAGCTGGGGGCCAGCATCGCATAGACCTTGTAGGGCGTGCTGCTCATCGGCCCCTTGAGCGCCGCGACCAGCCAGCCGTCGCGGGCGATGTCGGTTCGAGCCTGGGCGATCATCGCGTCCGAGACCGAGGGAATCGCCGCGACTGCGGAGAGCGCCGCCGCCGGGTCACGCTGGCTCCAGACATACATCGCCCCGCCGCCCAGGCCGGCTCCGGCCGCCGCCAGCAGGCAGGCGATCAGCCCGGCCCGCAGGCCTTTGCTCAGGGCCACGCCGCTGATGATCACATCGGGCACGACGAAGAACAGGAACCCCTCGGCCAGGCCCCACAGCAAGGCCGCCCAGCTCCAGAGGGGCGGGCGGCGCTGCTTCTGCCTGTCAGGCATGATCCCCTCCGGCGCCCCCCTTGGACACTGAACCGGAGGGGATCACCCGTCAAACCGCTCCGGCTGGGGACGAGGGTTCGACGGTCACCGGGCCGGCGCCGGGGCGGGCGCCGTACCAGTCCAGTTTCCGGGTCAGCCACATCACCGCCGCCAGGCCGATGAAGCCGGCCAGCGATCCGGCGAGCAGGGCAAAGTCCTCGAGCCGCATCAGCAGGTAGATCAGGCCATAGAGCAGGCTGAACACCACCAGGGCCTGGACGGCATACCGCCGGCCCTGGAACGCCGCCCCGGCATAGAGGCCGATCAGCCCCACCGTCGCCGTCGCCGCCAGGGCGAAGCCGACATCGAACCCGACATATTCCGAGAGGCTGAGCAGCAGCAGGTAGAAGATCATCTGGGCCAGGCCGACCATCAGATACTGGGCCGGGTGCAGCCGCCGGCCCGACAGCGCCTCAAAGCAGAAGAAGGTCAGAAAGACCAGGCCGACGAACAGGATGGCGTATTTCAGCGAGCGGGTGACGCTCTGATAGGGGTTGGCGATGCGGGCCAGGGTCACCCCGACGTCCTTGCTGGAGAGGGCGCTCAAGGAGAGGCTGCCGACGTCGCCGGCGGCCGGCAGGCCCCGGGCGATGAAGGGCAGGGTCCAGAGGGCGTGGAAGCCGCTGGCGTCGATGCGGTGGTTGTCGGCGATGAAGCCGCCGTCGAAGCTGGGGGCGCTCCAGTCGCCGGTCACATCGACCCGGGTCGACTTGGCGAAGGGCACGATGCTGAGCCGCTGGGCGCCGGTGAAGCTGAGCTGGGCCTGCACCCGCCCGCCGGTGATCAAGGGGCCGGCCGGGGCCGCGACCAGGCCAAAGCCGGTCGGCTGGTCGCTCAGATAGAGGCCCGAGGCCGGGGCGAAGGCCAGCTTCGCCTGCCCCGTCGGGGTGGTCACCGTGGCGGTGACGTCGGCCTTGGCCCCGCGCAGGTCGGAGAAGCCGACCACGATCTGGGCCCGGCTCCAGTCGACCACCGCCCCGGCCGGCAGGGCCAGGCTCTGCGGGACCGGCGCGAAGGCCGCGTCCAGGGTCGTATCGGCCCGATAGACCGGCACCTCGAAGATGCCCCGCCGCTTGACGCTGGTATGGATCGTCGCGTTGGCCGCGCCTGTTTCTGCCGAGACCACATACCAGCCGGTCGCCTGCTTGCCCTCCTTGTCGGGGGCCAGGGCGTAGGGCGCCACCAAGAGCGGCCCCAGCACCTGCTGCGATCCACCCTGCAGGGCCGAGACCTCGGCCACCACCTGGTTGGACCGCTGGGTGCGCTCGGAGACCAGGGCGAAGACGAACAGGGCCGGAATGACCATCAGCCCGGCCAGGGCCGCCACCAGCAACGCCTTGGCCCCCCAGCCGGTGGCCCCTCGGCCGCGGCCGGGAATGGGAATGGTGATGGTGCTCGGCTCGCTCATGGTCTTGCCCCTGGGTTGGTCAGGTCAGCAGATCACGGCCCCGTGTGCAGCGATGCGGGCAAGTTCGACAAAGGCCGGGACGGGTGCGGACGAAACCGCACAACCCACTCCGCCCATGTAGGGGCGAAGCCTCGGCGAGAATCCTCCCCCGGAGGGGGAGGGGGACCATGCGGAGCATGGTGGAGGGGGTTTGAGCCTACATGCAGGCGTCAGGATAGAACGCGGCGGATCGGCTGAGGGAACCTCCGGGTGTGGATGTAGTGGCTGACCCCCTCCACCACGCCTTCGGCGCGGTCCCCCTCCCCCTCCGGGGGAGGATTTTCAGAGAGCCGCTACAGCACCCGCTCCGCCATCAGCTTCTTGATCTCCGCAATCGCCAGCGCCGGGTTCAGCCCCTTGGGGCACACCTGCGCACAGTTCATGATGGTGTGGCAGCGGTAGAGCTTGAAGGGGTCTTCCAGGGCGTCCAGCCGCTCGCCGGTCGCCTCGTCGCGGCTGTCGATGATCCAGCGATAGGCGTGCAGCAGAGTGGCCGGGCCCAGATACTTCTCGCCGTTCCACCAGTAGCTGGGGCAGGACGTCGTGCAGCAGGCGCAGAGGATGCACTCGTAGAGGCCGTCCAGCTTCTCGCGGTCGGCGATGGTCTGGCGCCATTCGGTGCGCGGCTCGGGGGTCTCGGTGTGCAGCCAGGGCTCGATCGAGGCGTACTGAGCGTAGAACATGGTCAGGTCCGGGATCAGGTCCTTGACCACCGGCATCGAGGGCAGCGGGCTGATCTGGATGTCGCCGCCGGGGACCTCTTCCCAGCCATGGGTGCAGGCCAGGGTGTTGCGCCCGCCGATGTTCATGGCGCAGGAGCCGCAGACCCCTTCCCGGCACGAGCGCCGGAACGACAGCGTCGGGTCCATGGTGTTCTTGATGTGGATCAGCACGTCCAGCAGCATCGGGCCGCAGGCGTCGACGTCCACGTCATAGCTGTCCCAGCGCGGGTTCTCGGTCCCCTCGGGATCGTAGCGGTAGATGCGGAAGGTCTTGACCTTCTTGGCCCCGGCCGGCGCGGACCAGTGCCGGCCCTTGCCGACCTTGGAGTTCTTCGGAAGCGTGAGCTGAACCATCTGGGCGCCGTCCTAGTACACCCGCGCCTTGGGCGGGATGTAGTCGATGTCGTTGGTGAGCGTGTAGCTGTGGACCGGGCGGTAATCGATCTTCACCGCCCCGGTGGCGTCGTCGAACCAGGCCAGGGTGTGCTTCATCCAGTTGGCGTCGTCGCGGTCGGGGAAGTCCTCGCGGGCGTGGGCCCCCCGGCTTTCGGTGCGGTTGGCCGCGCCGTTGACGGTGACGATGGCCTGGCCGACCAGGTTGTCGAACTCCAGGGTCTCCATCAGGTCGCTGTTCCAGATGAGACCCCGGTCGAACACGGCGATGTCCTTGCGGGCGGCCTGGACGGCGGCCAGCCTTTGCACGCCCGACTGCAGGGTCTCGCCGGTGCGGAAGACGGCGGCGTCCTCCTGCATGGCCTTCTGCATCTCCAGACGGAGGGAGGCGGTCGAGCGCCCGCCCTTGGCGTTTCTCAAAGCGTCGAAACGGGCCAGGTGGCCGTCGGTCCAGGCGTCCTTCAGCTCCGGCTGGGTCGCCCCGGCCTTGAGGGTCGCGCCGCAATGCAGGCCGACCGCCCGGCCGAACACCACCAGGTCGATCAGGCTGTTGGAGCCCAGCCGGTTGGCGCCATGCACCGAGACGCAGGCCGCCTCGCCCACGGCCATCAGGCCCGGCACGACGGTGTCGGGGTTGCCGGCGGTGAGGGTCAGCACCTCGCCGTTCACGTTCGTCGGGATGCCGCCCATATTGTAGTGCACGGTCGGCAGGACGGGGATCGGGGCCTTGGTGACGTCCACCCCGGCGAAGATCTTGGCCGTCTCGGAAATGCCCGGCAGGCGCTGGTGCAGCACCTTGGGATCCAGGTGGTCCAGGTGCAGGAAGATGTGGTCCTTGCCGGGGCCGACGCCGCGGCCCTCCCGGATCTCGATGGTCATGGCCCGGCTGACCATGTCGCGCGGGGCCAGGTCCTTCACGCTGGGGGCGTAGCGCTCCATGAAGCGCTCGCCCTCACTGTTGGTCAGGTAGCCGCCCTCGCCGCGGGCGCCTTCGGTGATCAGGCAGCCGGCGCCGTAGATGCCGGTCGGGTGGAACTGCACGAACTCCATGTCCTGCAGCGGCAGGCCGGCGCGCAGGGCCATGGCGTTGCCGTCGCCCGTGCAGGTGTGGGCCGAGGTGGCGTTCTGGTAGGCGCGGCCATAGCCGCCGGTGGCCAGGATGACCTGCTGGGCCTGGAAGCGGTGCAGGGTGCCGTCGTCCAGCTTCCAGGCGGTGACGCCCCGGCAGACGCCCTCGTCCATGATCAGGTCGAGGGCGAAATACTCGATGAAGAACTCCACCGACTTGGAGAGCGACTGGCCGTACATGGTGTGCAGCATGGCGTGGCCGGTGCGGTCGGCCGCCGCGCAGGTGCGCTGGATCGGGGCCTCGCCATAGTTGCGGGTCATGCCGCCGAAGGCCCGCTGGTAGATCTTGCCGTCCTCGGTGCGCGAGAAGGGCACGCCCCAGTGCTCCAGCTCATAGACGGCGGCCGGGGCGTTGCGGGTCAGGTATTCGATGGCGTCCTGGTCGCCCAGCCAGTCCGACCCCTTGACGGTGTCGTACATGTGCCAGCGCCAGTCATCCTCGCCCATGTTGCCGAGCGAGGCCGAGATGCCGCCCTGGGCGGCCACGGTGTGGCTGCGGGTCGGGAAGACCTTGGTGACGCAGGCGGTCTTCAGGCCGGCCTCGGCGCAGCCCAGCGCCGCGCGCAGGCCCGAGCCGCCGGCCCCGACCACCACCACGTCGAAGCGGTGATCGATGAACTTATAGGCTGACATAGGGGGCTCCGCTGAGCGCGACCCGCAGGATCGCGAAGATGGCCAGGCCGCCGCCCAGACCGCAGACGAACAGGTTGAGGATCAGCAGCGCCGCCTTGCTGAACGGCTTGTGGATATAGTCCTCGACCACCACCCGCAGGCCGCTGTGCATATGGATGAAGCTGACCGCGAACAGTAGCACCAGCAGCACCGCGTTCAGCGGCTCATGGACCCAGGTCAGGGCCGAGTCGTAGTCGTAGAGGGCCAGCTTCAGGGCGGCGAACACCGCCCAGAGGCTCAAGGGGACCAGGGCGATCGAGCTGACCCGCTCGCCGATCCAGTGGCCGGCCCCGTGATGGGCCGCGCCCAGGCCGCGGGCGCGTTTGAGGGGGGTGCGGTAGCCGCTCACTTGACCGCTCCGATGCTGAAGGCGATGGCCCAGACCGCGACCGAGGCGGCGAGCGCGAAGGCGATGATCAGGATGCTGCTGAAGTTGGCCGTCTTGATATCCAGCCCCTTGCCGCTGTCCCAGACCAGGTGCCGCAGGCCGTTGGCCAGGTGGTAGAAGAGCGCCACCGTCAGCCCGAACAGCACCAGCCGCCCGAGCGGTGAGGCGAGCAGGCTCATATAGCCGTGATAGGCGTCCGGCCCCGAGGCCAGGGCCAGGGCCCAGCCGGCCCCGATCAGCGCCCCGACATAGAGACCGACTCCGGTCATCCGGTGGAGGATCGAGGTCAGCATGGTCACATGCCAGCGCCAGACCTGCAGATGGGGCGACATGGGGCGCTCGCGCGCCCCCGGCGAGGCTTGGGTCATGAGGGAGCTTTCGCGATCATAGGGCCCCGGTATTAAGCCCGAGGGCCGGGGTGTCAACGAATGGGGGCTTCCTTATTGCGCGAGGCAGGGTGATCGATTCGCGAAGTCCCAGCGCCAATCCTCACCCGGAGGGGGAGGGGGACCGCGCCGAAGGCGTGGTGGAGGGGGTTTGAGCCTACATCCAGGCGTCAGGAAAGAACGCGGCGGATCGGCCGAGGGAACCTGCAAAGGTGGATGTAGTGGCTGACCCCCTCCACCACCGCTTCGCGGCGGTCCCCCTCCCCCTCCGGGTGAGGATTGTAGGAGAGCTTACTCCCTAACCCGTTCCAGCCAGTCCGCCGAGCGCATCTCCTCCAGCCGCGAGGCCGTGCGCTCGAACTCGAACGCCCCATCCCCCGCCGGATACAGCGCCCCCGGTTCGGCGGCGGCCAGGACGACCAGCTTGGCTTCGGCCTCGTACAACGCGTCGATCAGGGTGACGAACCGCCGCGCGGCGTCGCGGCGGGCGGGGACCAATGTGGGGACGTCTTCCAGGAAGACGGTGTGGAAGCGCTGGGCCAGGGCCAGGTAGTCCTGGGGGCCCAGGGCATGGTCGCAGAGGCTGGCGAAGCTGGCCCGCAGCAGGCCGCCGCTGGCTCTTGGCAGATGCAGATGCCGTCCGAGCACTTCCAGGGTCGCGCCGGGCTCGTCATGGCCGTCGAGCATCTCGCGCCACAGCCGGTCGAAGCCGCCCTCATTGTCGGGGTCGATGGGCGAGAACCAGGTCCGGGCGGCCCGCAGCCGGTCCAGGCGGAAATCGGTCGGGCCGCGCACCCCGACGATCTGCATCCGCGCCTTCAGCATGGCGATAAAGGGCAGGAAGAGCTGGCGGTTGATGCCGTCCTTGTAGAGCTCGTCCGGCGGGCGGTTGGAGGTGGCGACCAGGGTCACGCCTTCCTCGAACAGCGCCTCGAACAGCCTTCCTAAGATCATGGCGTCGGCGATGTCGGTGACCTGCAGCTCGTCGAAACACAGCAGCCGCGCCTCGCCGGCGATCAGCCGGGCGGTGGGGCCGATGGGATCGTCCCCCTTGGCCTCGCCGAACCTCGCCTTGCGAGCGGCCGCATCGCCGGCCCGCCATTCGCCCACCAGTCGATGAACCTCCGCCATGAACACATGGAAATGCGTCCGCCGCTTGCGGGTCACCGGCGCCGAGTCGAAGAACAGGTCCATCAGCATGGATTTGCCCCGCCCGACGGGCCCCCAGAGATAGACCCCCAGCTGGCTCTTGGCCTTGCGCCCGAACAGCAAAAAGCCCGGCTCGCCCGCCTGGTCCAGGTCCGCCTCCAGCCGGGCCAGGGCGTCGAGCGCCCCGGCCTGGGCGGTGTCCGGCTGGATCTCGCCCCGCGCCAGGCGCTCGCGATAGGCGGTGCGGACCGTTTGCGTCATCGCTGCCCGGTTAGCCCGCGCCGGGGCCAAGCACAATCGGCCGGCTCAATAGGTCGGCTCAATAGGTGACGGGCCGCTTGACCCCCACCTCCGCCCGCACGAACCGCCAGGTCTGCGGCCGCTCGCAGACGCAGGCCCGCATGACCCCGTCCTTGGTCCACCAGATCAGGGTGGGGTAGCGCCCATCGCCACCCCTCACCCCATTGTCGGCCAGCAGCGGGGCCAGTTCGTCGACAAAGTCGCGGCCGGCCTCGACCACGGCGGTGCGGGCGGTGTCGCCGTCGGCCGGGCGAATATCGCCGGCGATCCAGGTCTCCAGGTCGGCGTCCCACCAGCGCTCGGCCAGCTCCCAGCGGCGGTTCAACCACAGCTCCGCCACCGTCGTGCGCTCGGCCGGGCTGGAGCGGACGACGCCGTTCCTGTCGCGCCGCGCCACCATGATCAGCCGGATATCGACCCCGGCCTTGAGCAGCTTGGGAAACTCCTCCGCCCGATAGCGGATGCAGTCGGGGCAGCTCCGAAAACCGATCATGTAGAGCCTGGGGCCGCTGTTGCCCGGCGCCACCCAGCCGGCCCTGTCCAGCAGGGCGGCGATCTCGGCCTGGTGTTTGGTGATGGTCTTGGGCCGCCAGCGCCCGTCGAACCACCACCAGGCAAAGCCGATGGCCAGGACCACCGTGAGGGCCAGGATCAGCCAGAGGATCAGCTTCTTCATCGGCGGCTTTCGTCAATCAGGCCTTCTAGGTCAGGCCAAGACGGCCTGGGGTCAAGCCTGGCTACCTCAACCGGTGGCTGGCGGGCGCCGCCGGCTAGAGACCGAACACGTTCCGCACCACGCGCCAGGTGGCGGCCTCTTCGCAGACCAGCCCCCACCAGCCGCCATCCCATTCCGGCCAGATCAGGGTCGGGTAGCGGAACCGGTCCGGGGTGACGCCCTCGTCCAGCAACAGCGGCGTCAGCGCCTCGATCAGTTCACGGCCCGCCTCGACCGCCAGGCTGCGAAAGGAATCGCCGTCGGCCGGCGGTACGCCCTCTGCCGTCCAGTCGGCGAGCGGCGCCCTCTCCCAGCGCTCGGCCAGGGCCCAGCTGCGGTGCAGCCACAGCTCGGCGACGGTCGTGCGCTCGATCGCCGTGGATTTGGCGACGCCGTCCTGGTCGGGCCGGGCGATGGTGATCAGCCGGATGTCGACCCCGGCCGCGATCAGGTCGTCGAACAGCGCCGCCTTCAGCCGCACCGTGTCGCCACAGCTTCGGAAGCCGATTACGTACAGCGGCCGTCCGCCCCGGCCGGGCGAGACCCAGCCGGCGTCTTCGAGAAGCGCCGCGATGAGGGGGCTGTGACGGGCGAGCCGAACGGGGTCTGCCATCAACGCCCTTTAGTTGACGGTGATCACGATATCGAGGCAGGCGATCTGGCGCCACCGGCCCTCTGTCCGCTCATAGTAGCAGTCGATGGCCCCATAGTCCGTCCAGCGCCCAAGCCGGGCGAAGCCCCGGTCGGCCGTCACGCTCAGGTATTGGACCCCGCCACCGCGCTTGCGGCAGCTCGAACGCCCGGCCGGCCAGCCTAGCCGAACCTCCCGCCAGCCGCGCTCGTAGGACATGCTCAGTTCGCTGGCCCGTTTCCAGCTCGCCTCATCCCGGGTCATGTTCCAGCGAGGCGGCTCAGCCAGGACGGAGCAGACTTCATTCTGGAAGCTCACGGCCTCGGGACTGGGCGCCGCCAAGGCTTGGCCGCCCGTGTTGGCAAGGCTCGCTGCCGCCAACGCCAGGATCGCCTTTTTCATGCGCGTCTCCTTCCGTGGGCCATTGGGTCGCCGGAACCTCGACAGGTCAAGCTTGACCTGGGCCGTCCGGCTGGCAACTTCCCTCCTCCCTGAGGATCACCGCCCTGGCCAACCACCCGCCCCCGCCGCCCCTGTCCGACGCCCCGCTGGCGCCGGGGCTGTATCTGGTGGCCACGCCCATCGGCAACCTGCGCGACATCACCCTCAGAGCCCTGGACGTGCTGAACGCCGCCGACCTGGTCCTGGCCGAGGACACCCGGGTCACCGCCAAGCTGCTGACCGCCTATGGCCTGAAGAAGAAGCTGCTCCGCTATGACGAGCATTCCGCCGAGCGCTCGGGCCCCCAGGCGCTGGACCTGATCGCCGAGGGCGGCCGGGTCGCCCAGGTCTCCGACGCCGGCACGCCGCTGGTCAGCGATCCCGGCCTGCATCTGGCCCGGCAGGCCATAGCCGCCGGCCTGCCGGTGTTTCCCATCCCCGGCGCCTCCGCCGCGCTGGCGGCCCTGACCATAGCGGGCCTGCCCAGCGACCGCTTCCTGTTCGCCGGCTTCCCGCCGCCCAAATCCGCCGCCCGCAAGACCTGGCTCGCGGAGATGGCCCACCTCAGGGCCACCCTGATCTTCTTCGAGGGCGGCCCGCGCCTGGCCGCCAGCCTGGCCGACATGGCCGGGATCTTCGGCCCCGACCGCCCCGCCGCCGTGGCCCGTGAGCTGACCAAGCTCTACGAGACCTGCATCCGGGGCACGCTCGCCGAGCTGGCCGCCAATCCGAAGCTCGACGCCCCCAAGGGAGAGATCGTCGTGCTGGTCGGGCCCGGCGCGGAAGTGGCCTCCACCCTCGCCGACGCCGACGCCGCCCTGCGCGAGGCCCTGACCCGTCTGGCCCCCGGCGAGGCCGCCTCGGAAGTCGCCAAGGCCTTGGGCCTCAATCGCCGCGAGCTCTATCGCCAGGCCCTGGCCATGAAGGATCCGAAGTGAGCGAGGTCCGCCGCCTGCGGGGCCTCAAGGCCCGTGGCGAGGGCCGCTGGGCCGAGGTCCAGGCCGCCCTGCTGCTGATGGCCAAGGGCTATCGGATCCTGGGGTTCCGGCTGGCCGCGCGGCAGGGCGAGATCGACATCCTGGCCCTGCGCGGCAAGGTTCTCGCCGCCGTCGAGGTCAAGCGCCGCACCAGTCTCGAAGCCGCCCTCGAGGCCGTCTATCCGGCCCAGCGCGAGCGCATCCGCAGAGCCGCCGAGCGGGTCGCGGCCACCCGATCGTCCCTGGCCGGGGTCATGGTGCGGCTCGACCTGATCGCGCTGGCCCCCGGCCGTTGGCCGAGACATATTCCCGACGCCTGGCAGGGAGGGTAGAAGAGCCCCCCAATGACGCGCGATGAGGCCGAACAGGTCCTGGCCCAGGCCGGCCAGACAACGGACGAAGCCTTTCCTCTCTTCGAGGCGGCCCTGGCCTGCGCCGTGCACGAGGATCCGGAGCGTCCGCTGGAGCCGGCCCGCGAGATGGCCGCCGCCGCGGTCGCCCGCCTGGCCGGCCGGCTGGACCGCGAATCCCCCGAGGAGGCCATCGCCGAGGCCCTCGCCGGCGACCTGCGGCTCAATGGCGACTTCCTGACCTACGAAGACCCCGACAACGCCGACATCATCGCCCTGGCCGATCGCCGCAAGGGCCTGCCGGTGCTGCTGGGGGTGATGTATCTGCACGCCGCGCGCGGCTGCCAGCTGCCGGTGAACGGCGTCGACTTCCCCGGCCACTTCCTGCTGCGCATCGAGACCGGCGAGGGGCCCATGGCGCTGGACCCGTTCAGCGAGGGCCGCATCGTCCTGCCCTCCGAGCTGCAGCGCCGGGCGCTGCGGGCCGGCCTGACCCCCGACTATGCCGACCGGCTGGACGCCCTGATGGCTCCCGTCAGCGACCGCCAGGTGCTGATCCGGCTGCAGAACAACATCTTCGCCCGGGCCCAGCAGCGGGCCGACTGGGTGCGCGCCGAGCGTTCGGCCCTGCGCCGGGCCCTGCTCGATCCGCACGATCACCGCCCCTGGCTGGACGTCGCCGCCGCCCGCGAGGGCCAGGGCGCGCTGGCGGGGGCCTTGCAAGCGCTGACCCGAGCCCAAATCTTGGATGGCGGGGCCGCCACCGCCGCCCGGGCTGCGCGCGAGCGGGTCCGGCTCAGACTCAACTAGAAAGAAAACCGCCCGATGAGCCTTCGCGTCGCCGTCCAGATGGACCCCATCGAGCGGGTGAATATCGACACCGACACCAGCTTCCTGATGATGCTGCAGGCCCAACAACGAGGGCATAAGTTGTGGGTCTACGGCCCCGAGAAGCTGAGCCAGGAAGGCAATCGCGTCTTCGCCCGGGCCCGCTCGGTCGAGGTGCGCTACGCCCGCGACGACCACGCCACGCTCGGCCCCTGGCAGGTCATCGACATGGCCGACGACATCGACGTGGTGCTGATGCGCCAGGACCCGCCCTTCGACATGGCCTACATCACCGCCACCCACTTCCTGGAGGTGGTCCATCCCAAAACCCTGGTGGTCAACAACCCCGCCGAGGTGCGCAACGCCCCCGAAAAGCTGTTCGTCACCGGCTTTCCCGGCGTGCAGCCCCCGACCCTGATCACCAGCGACGTCGAGGCCATCTACGACTTCCGCGAACGCCATGGCGACATGGTGCTCAAGCCCCTCTACGGCGGCGGCGGCTCGGGGGTGGTGCGGCTGAGGAAGGACGATCCCAATCTCGACGCCCTCCTGGAACTGCACGCCATGATCGGCCGCGAGCAGGTCATCGCCCAGGCCTTCATCCCGGCGGTGTCGAAGGGGGACAAGCGCATCCTGCTGGTCGACGGCGAGCCGGCCGGGGCCATCAACCGCGTGCCGGCCGAGGGCCAGGTGCGCTCCAACCTGGCCCGCGGCGGCCGGGCCGAGGCGGTCGAGCTGACCAAACGCGACCACGAACTCTGCGCCATCATCGGCCCGGAGTTGAAGCGGCGGGGCCTGCTGTTCGTCGGCATCGACGTCATCGGCGACTACCTGACCGAGATCAACGTCACCTCCCCCACCGGCGCCCAGCAGCTCAAGCGGTTCGGCGGGCCGGACGTGACGGCGGCGCTGTTCGACAGGATCGAGGCGATCTGCGCCGGGCGTTGAGCCTGGGTCGTCTACCCGACCCTCTTCGCGCCAAACTTGTATCTCTACCCAAAATGGTTAATTCTGCGCCCTCCACAACCATGAACGGGGGCGTACATGCGTGGGTTAGCGATTGCGGGACTGTCGGCGGCCATCCTGATCGGGCTGACCGGGTCGGCCCAGGGGTTTGGCACGCTTCGGAGCCTGGGCCAGAACGCCGAGCATGAGCGGATCACCCGCGACGCCCTGGGCGGCCTGTTGCAGCCCTGGACCCTGGCCGAGATGGCCGGCGAGAACGGGCAATACGGCGCGGTCGGATCGCCCGACGATGTGAGCCGCGGATTGATGTTCCGGCACGAGAACCATTGCGACGGGGGCGACTACTACGCCGTCAAGGACTATCCGCAGAGTCGCGCGGACGCCCAGCGGACGATCGAGGATTGCCGCCGCTATATCTTCGCCAGGCTGGACGAGGCGGTGAAGGACGCCGGCGCCCTGGTCCAGAACTACAATGGCATTTGGATGGTCCGGGCCGACCAGATGACCTCCAAGCCCAACGACTGCAGCTATCGTGGGACCAAGGGCCGGGCCAAGTGCAACGTGCTGGAGGATATGGGCTTGGCCCTGCACGCCGCCCAGGACTTCTATTCCCACTCCAACTGGGTCGACCGGACCTCGGGCGATATCACCGTGAAAAATCCGCCCGGCCTGGGCAATGCCGGCCGCGCCCGCTGGCTTGATCCGCGCTATCGGGGCGAGGGCTTCCCGGGGGGACTGATCACCGGCTGCTTCACCGCCAAGCCGGAGATGGCCTTCTGCAACTACGGCCTTCTCTCGCGCTACAACCGGGTCAAGCACGACTATCTGAACAAGGACGGCGCCGACGCCGAGCGGGGCAAGAACGGCAATTTCGACCGCGCCTGGGCCGCCGCGGTCGAGGACAGCCGCGACAAGTGGAACTGGCTGGAAGAGCGGATCCGGGCGACCTACGCGCCGGCCGCGGCCGACAAGATCATCTGCGCCCTGCGTAACGACAGCCCCGGCAGCTGCGCCGACGGACGCGTGTGAGACGGACTGGAAAAAGTGGGCGCCGCGCCGGGCCTCAAGCCTGACGCCGGGTTAGGTTGACCATGACCCAAACTGGGTGAATTGTGTCGGCTAGGTGACTGTTTCAACTCACTTTCCCCTTAAGTTCTATTTTTGTTCTTGATCCGGGCCGCGATCCGTGCTGGCCTTGTGGATAAGTCTAGGGGTTTCAAGGGGTTGGAACATGGCCGCCCGGGTCGTCACCGTGGCCTTCGAAGGGGTCGAGGCGCGCCGGGTCGAGGTCGAGGCTCAGTTCTCGGGCGGCCAGGTGGCGTTCGTGCTGGTCGGGCTGGGCGACAAGGCCGTTTCCGAGAGCCGCGAGCGGGTGCGGGCCGCCTTCACGGGCCTGGGCCTGGCCCTGCCGCCCCGCCGGATCGTGGTCAATCTGGCCCCGGCGGACCTGCCCAAGGAGGGCAGCCACTACGACCTGCCCATCGCGCTCGCCGTCATGGGCCTGCTGGGCATCCTCCCCGCCGACAGCCTGGAGGGCTGGGCGGCGATCGGCGAGCTTTCCCTCAACGGCTCCATCGTCCCGGTGGCCGGCGCCCTGCCCGCCGCCATGGCCGCCTCGGCCATGGGCATGGGCATCATCGTCCCCGAGGCCTGCGGACCGGAAGCGGCCTGGGCCGGCGAGGGGGCGGCCATCCTGGCCCCGCGCTCGCTGATCAGCCTGGTCAACCATTTCCGCGGCGCCCAGGTGATCGGCCCGCCCAAACCGGGCGATATCGCCGAGGCCCAGGCCGGGCCCGACCTGCGCGACGTCAAGGGCCAGGAGAACGCCAAGCGCGCCCTGGAGATCGCCGCGGCCGGTGGCCACAACCTCTTGTTCGTCGGCCCGCCCGGCTCGGGCAAGTCGATGCTGGCCCAGCGGCTGCCGGGCATCCTGCCGCCGCTGACCGCGCCGGAGCTGCTTGAAACCTCGATGGTGCAGTCGGTGGCCGGCCAGATCGCCAAGGGAACCCTCAACCGCGCCCGCCCCTTCCGCGCCCCGCACCACTCCGCCAGCATGGCCGCCCTGACCGGCGGCGGGGTGCGGGTCAAGCCCGGCGAGGTCAGCCTGGCGCATCACGGCGTGCTCTTCCTCGACGAACTGCCCGAATTCCATCCCCAGGCCCTCGACGCCCTGCGCCAGCCCCTCGAAACCGGCGAAGTCCTGGTCGCCCGCGCCAACGCCCACGTCCGCTACCCCGCCCGGGTCCAGCTCGTCGCCGCCATGAACCCGTGCAAATGTGGCCATGGGGGCCTGGGCCGCGGCGCCTGCGGCAAGGCCCCCAGATGCCAACGCGACTACCAGGGCCGCGTCTCCGGCCCCCTCATCGACCGCATCGACCTGCAGGTCGACGTCCCCCCGGTCACCGCCGCCGACCTCTCCCTGCCCCCGCCCGCCGAAGGCAGCGCCGAGGTCGCCGCCCGCGTCGCCGCCGCCCGGGCCATCCAGGAGAACCGCGGCTGCCTCAACAGCCGCCTGGAAGGCGAGGCCCTCGACACGGCCTGCGCCCTGGACGAGCCCGCCCGCGCCCTGATGGCCAGAGCCGCCGAGGCCGGCCACCTGACGGCGCGGGGCTGGACGCGGGCCTTGCGGCTGGCGCGCACCATCGCCGACCTGGAGGGGGCGCCAAGCGTGCGGCGGGTGCATGTGGCGGAGGCGCTGGCCTATCGGCGGGTGGGGCCGGGAGCGGAGGCCGACTCCGGCCCGTTGGCCGCCCTCAAAATTTGACAAACCTTGCCATTGGAAGGACATTTGATGGCAAGGAGCGCCCATGGCCACGATGAATGTTTCCCTGCCCGACGCGCTCAAGGACTGGGTGGAGGGCCAGGCCCGAACCGGCCGCTACAGCAACGCCAGCGACTATGTCCGCGACCTGATCCGCCGCGACCAGGAACGCACCGGCAAGATCGACGCCATGCAGGCCCTGGTCAGCGAAGCGCTCCAGAGCGGCGTGGGCGAGCGCTCGATGCGGGACCTGCTGGACGCGGCGCGGCGGCAGGTCGCCGGGGATGAAACGCCCTAGGCTCAGCCGTAAGGCCGAAGAGGACGTCATCGAAATCTTCGTCGCCGGCGCCAGGGCGTTCGGTCAGGCCCAGGCCGAACGCTACCATGCGGGCCTGGAAGCGGTTTTCGACTTCCTGACAGCCAATCCCCGCGCGGCGCGGGAGCGGTTCGAAATCGTCCCGCCCGTGCGGGTGCATCCCTACGGGGCCCACATCGTGGTCTACCGGATCGATGCTGAGGGCGTCCTGATCCTGCGGGTGCGGCATGGCCGCGAGGACTGGCTGGAGCGGCCGGTCGGGTAAGGCGGAAAGGGCGCCGGGTCCGGAAGAGGGGCCCGCATTGCCGCAGCAGCCTCCGGAGCGCATGGTGACCTGCGTCCGGTCTGCCTGGACGCGCCCAGGAGCCTGACCATGGCCGCCCGTCCCGCCTTCGTTCTGACCGCCCCCTCCATGCCGGTGTTCGCCATCGCCGTGGCGCTGGCCCTCGCCGCGCTGATCGCCCACTTCGGCGGCGTGGCCATTCCCTGGGTCAGCGGCCATGTGGTCGAGACCCTGACCGCCGCCTTTGCGCTGCTGACCGCCGGGGTCGTGCTGCGCGGGCTTTGAACTTCAGGCGGAGGCTATTCCGCGCCCAACCCTTCCGAGCCCCAAGGCAACGTCGTCGTCGCGATCATCCGCACCAGGGTCTCCGGTTGCTGATGATAGCCCAAGGACACCGTCTCCACGCCCAGCTCTCCGCCGATCGCCTGCACCGTGTCGGGACAGAAGCAGTGGTGGATCAGGCGGCTGACCAGGCCGTCGGCCTCCTCCAGGCGGGCGACGTCGTAGAGGCGGTCCTCGGGGTCGAGGAACAGGATGACCGTCTCGCCGCGATAGACGGCCGCGCGCAGGTGGGTCTCGTGGCCGACGCTGGCCTCGGCCCAGCCGCCACGGCGGCCGCGGCCGCCGCCGACGCCGGGGACCTCGATCGAGCAGGTTTCAGTGAGGACGGCGGTGAGCCGGGCGACGTCGCGGGACCGGAAGGCGTCGACGAAACGGTCGACCAGTTCCGGCGAGGCGCCTGGCCGGCCGGAGGGCTGCGGCGTCATCGCCTGTTCCGCCAGGGCCTCGCGGCCGCGCCGCAGGGCCGACTTCACCCCGCCCACCGTGGTGCGCAGGGCGTCGGCGATCTCCTCGAGGGTGAAGTCGAAGACGTCCTTGAGGATCACCGCCGCCCGGGCCTGGGGCGAGGCGACGGCAAAGAGCGCCTCACCGCCCAGCCGCGCGGTCTCGGGCGGCGGGGCCGGGGCCGGCGGCGGGTCGGCGGGCAGAGCGCGCTGGCGGGCCAGGCGGCGCTGGGCGTCGATCCACTGGTGGGTGGCGCAGCGAAACAGATAGGCCCTGGGATTGGCCACCGGACTGCCCGGCCCGTGCAGGTCGCCGCGGCCGATCATGCCAAAGCCCTTGAGCAGCACGTCCTGGACCAGGTCCTCGGCGTCCCAGATATCCCGCGTCAGCCGCAGGCAGTAGGCGTGCAGCGGCGCCCGCAGAGGTTCGAGCGTGTCCAGATAGCGGAACCAGGCCGTGCGCAGGGCGCGGGCGGTCGTGTCGTCGATGTCGTCCAAGGCAGCCTCCCGAGATTTTCTACGATTGCCAGACGAACGGGGCGCCCTCCAGGATACCAGCCGGCCAGAATACCGGCAGGATTGTGAAAGGCGCGCGCGATGACCGACAGCTTCCCCGGCGGCTGCTTCTGCGGCGCCGTCCGCTACCGGATGACCAGCCGGCCGATGTTCGTGAACTGCTGCCACTGCCGCGACTGCCAGACCCAGACGGGCGGGGCCTTCGCGATCAACGCCATCATCGAGACCGACCGTATCGCGCTGGAGGGCGAGGCGCCGGTGGTCGTGACCATGCCCACCGCCAGCGGCCGGCCGCACGACATCTATCGCTGCGCCAGGTGCCAGACGGCGCTGTGGAGCGACTATGGCCGCCGCCGGGTGATGAGCTTCCTGCGGGTCTCCACCCTGGACGAGCCGCACGCCATCACGCCCGACGCCCACATCTTCACCCGCTCCAAGGTACCCTGGGTGGGCCTCCCCCAGGACCAGCCGGCGTTCGAGATCTATTACGACATGGAGAAGCAGTGGCCCGCCGACAGTCTGGCGCGGCGCAAGGCGCTGCTGGGCTAGAGCTTCACCCGCCAGGTCTCGCTGACCTCCGCCTGGCCGAAGTCGTCATGGGTCCAGACCTCTTCGACCTGGAACCCCGCCCGGGCGTAGATGGCCCGCGCCGCCGTCAGTTTGGCGTGGGTCCACAGCACCACCTCCTGGAAGCCGGCCTCCCGGGCGAAGGTGAGGCATTGCTCCACCAGCCGCTTTCCCAACCCCTCGCCCCGCGCGGCCGGCTCGAGCAGCAGCAGGCGCAGGCGGGCGGTGGTCTCGTCCTCCCTGACCATGAACACCGAGCCGAGGCGCTCGCCGGCCCGCTCGGCGATCCAGCAGCGGTGATGGGCGGGGTCGGAGCCTTGCGCGTCCGCGAAATCGGCCACCACCCGGGCGCACAGGGACTCCATGCCGCTCCAGCCGTATTCCTGGCTGTAGAGAATGGCGTGCCGCTCGACGACCCAGCCCAGGTCGCCCACGGCGTTGGGCCGCAGCACCGCCGGCGCGATCTCATCCGCCTCCAGCAGCCCCTGGGCCTCCCGCAGCGCCCCGACCAGCCGCTGGCGGCCGGCCGGCGGCAGGTGGTCGATCAGCCCCTCGACCAGGGCGGCCGAGCGGCGGTCGAAGCCGGCGAAGACCTGCCGGCCATGCTCGGTCAGCCGCAGCAGCTGGCTGCGGCCGTCGGCGGTCGAGCGCTCGCGCCGCACCACCCCGTCGCGCTCGAACCTGCCGACGATGCGGCTGAGATAGCCGGCGTCGATGCCGGTGATCTCGCCCACCGCCTTGGCCGTGGTCCCCGCCTGGTTCTGGGCGATCTCGAACAGCACCCGCCCCTCGGCCACGGTGTAGGACGAATGCAGATAGTCGCGGTCCAGCACTCCCACCGCGCGGGTGTAGAAGCGGGTGAAACGGCGGACGGCGGCGACGGAATCCTGGACGGCGGCGGACATGGCGAACCTCCTGGCCACAGGGAAAGCCAGATAATTGACGGAGTCAACTATCTGCTTCGGCTTGACAGCCCAGGCCCCGCCCGGAACAACCCCGCCAGGTTGGGGATCGGGTCATGGCGCCGCGCAACGCCGTTCTGGGCATGGAGGGGGCGGGGTTCCACTACGGGGCCGAGCCGGTGTTCCAGAATGTCTCCTTCCTGCTGGACGGCGCCCGCACCGCCCTGGTCGGCGAGAACGGGGCCGGCAAGTCGACCCTGCTGAAATGCCTGTCGGGCGAGCTGGAGCTGGACGCCGGCCAGGTGGTCCGCTCCCGCTCCTTAAGAGTCGGCACCCTGCCGCAGGAGACGCCCCCGGACCTGGCCGACCTCACCGTCCGCGAGGTGCTGGCCCGCTCGCTGGGCCGCATCGGCGCCGCCGACGAGGATTGGCGGATCGATGTGCTGCTGGACGAGATCGGCGTCTCCTACGAGATGGCCGGGCAGCGGTTCGGCGAACTGTCGGGCGGCTGGCAGCGACTGATGCTGATCGCCGGGGCGGCGCGGCTGGAGGAGCCGGACATCCTCATCCTCGACGAGCCGACCAACCACCTGGACCTGGGCAACATCGCCACCCTGGAGCGCTGGCTGACCGAGGACTTCGACATCCCCCTTTTGATCGTCAGCCACGACCGCGAGTTCCTCAACCGGGTCACCGACCGCACCCTCTTCCTGCGCGCCGACGGCCTGCACAGCTTCAAGGCCCCCTTCGCCGCCGCCCGCGAGGAACTGCTGCGCCGCGACGCCGCCGCCGCCACCCAGCGCCGCCTTGAGGAAAAGGAGGTGGCCCGGCTGGAGGCCGCCGCCGCCCGCTACAAGGTCTGGGCGGTCAAGAACCCCGACCTCAACAAGCGCAAGGCCGCCATCGAGACCCGCATCGCCCGCATCGAGGAGGGCGCCACCGAAACCTACCGGGCCCGCGAGCGGCGGCTGGAGCTGGCCGAGGGCGACATCGAGGCCAAGGTGGCGGTGCGGGTCATGGGCCTGACGGTGAAGACCCCGGACGGCCGACGGCTGTTCGACATCGACCGCCTGAGCGTCGGGGTCGGCGACCGCATCGCCATCCTGGGGGCCA
Source organism: Caulobacter ginsengisoli (assembly GCF_030814835.1). Lineage (GTDB taxonomy): Bacteria > Pseudomonadota > Alphaproteobacteria > Caulobacterales > Caulobacteraceae > Caulobacter > Caulobacter ginsengisoli. The sequence continues at coordinate 13,459 of NZ_JAUSVS010000015.1, read as the reverse complement.
ACGGGGCGGGCAAGTCGACCCTGCTGAGCGCGCTCGCCGCCGCCTTCGACCCGACCCGCGAGCACTACGACGGCCAGGCGACGGTGCGCTTCAATCCGGCCGCGCGGCTGGCCTGGTTCGACCAGACGATGAGCGGCCTGCCGCTCAAATCCACCCTCATCGACTATGTCGCCGCCGCCCCCGAGGCCACCGACAAGGAGGCAGCCCGCCTGCTGGCCCAGGCGGGCTTTGCCTTCCACCGCACCCGCGAGCCGATCGGCGTGCTGAGCCATGGCGAGCGCTCGCGGCTGATGTTCCTGCGCCTCAAGCTGGAGCGCCCCAACCTCTACCTGCTCGACGAGCCGACCAACCACCTGGACATCGAGGGCCAGGAGGCGCTGGAGGCCCAGCTGGAAGAGGCGGAGGTCAGCTGCCTGTTCGTCAGCCACGACCGCTACTTCACCCGCACCGCCGCCACCCGCTTCCTGGAAATCCGCAAGGGCCGGCTGGTCGAGGTCGAGGGCCCGGACGCCTTCTTCGACGCGCAGGGCTAGCCGCGCCCCCAAGGGTGCGACATTCCGCCACCCGGCCAGGCCACCACGTGAACGGGATGTCACTTGAACCCGGTTCGGGGACATCGGTAGCTTCGCGGCGAGACGCGTATAGCCCACGCTTGAGAGCCGAGATGATCCTTGCCGACGCCCAGGCCGCCCTGCAGCGGGTCCTGGATCCCCTGCCGGTGGACCGCTTCCTCGACGAGGTGCTGGGCCAGGGCTTCATCAAGGTCGAGGGCGGCGACGCCGACCATCGCCGCACCCTGCTGGGACCCGATCCTGCCGCCGTCATCCTCGACGCCTTCGACCGGCTGGCCCCGAAGATCACCTGCCACGCCGAGCGGCCCCGGGGCCAGCCGCCCCGGCCCGCCCCGGTCCCCGACGCGGCGGCCTTCAAGGCCACGGTCGACGCCCACCACGCCCTGGGCTGGACCGTCCGGGTCCCGGAGGTCCACGGCCTGACCCCGCAGCTGGCGAAATTCATCCGCGCCCTGGAGGTGATCCTGCACCAGCCGGTCGAGGCGGCGGTGTTCTGGAGCCGGGGCGATGGCCAGGCCCAGGTTCACTACGACGAGTACGACATCATCGTTATCCAGCTGGTCGGGTCCAAGCGCTGGTTCATCAACACCGATCCGCCGCCCCTGCCCAACCCCTGGCGCGGCATTGCCGAGGGTCCGCCGGCCCTGGACCCCCACACCGTGGTCGAGGTCGCGCCCGGCGACCTGCTCTACCTGCCCTGCGGCACCGCCCACCGGGTCGACGCCCTCAGCGACGCGCTGCATGTGTCGATCGGCTTCCGGCCGCTGACCCTGCGCGAGACCATCATCGCCGCCCTGGACCATATGTCCGACCTGGACCGCCGCCTGCGGGTGGGGGTGGGCAACCGGCTGGGCCTGCAGGTGCACGGCAACAGCTTCGGCGACCTGCCCGGCCAGGTCAGGGGCGCCCTGGGCCAGCTGCTGGAGCTGTGCCGCTCGGACGCCTTCGTCGGCCAGGCCCTGCAGCGCCGCTCCTCACGGGCGGTGAGCAAGCTGGAGCGGCTGGAGCAGCAGCCGGCCCCCTCGCCGCTGACGCTGGCCAGCCGGCTGCGCCGCCATCCCCTGGCCGTCGGCCATCTGATCGGCAACGCCGAGCGGCTGGATTTCAGCCATCCGGGCGGCCACATCCATATCCATCGCGGCGCCGAGGCGGCCGTGGTCTTCATCGCCGGGGCCAGCGAGTTCCAGGTGCGCGACATCCCCGGCGAGATCGGCGACGACGTCCGCATCGCCCTGGCCCAGCGGTTCGTCGACGCCGGCTTCCTGGTCGCGGCCTGACCCGCCCTAGGGCATTTCCCGCCTGGAATGGGTCAGGTTTGCTCTCTCCATCCCCGGTCTCCCTGGCGAAGGCCAGGGCCCAAGCGGAGGGTCCTGAGGTGGCGCGGACAGGGTGGCCGACCCCGCTTGGGTCCTGGCCTTCGCCAGGACGCTCGGGAAGATGTGGATATCGCCCCGGTTCAAACCCGCCTGACCCGCCCTAACTGACCCGGGTCAGACGGCGCGAGATCACCGCCGCCGCGACCATCAGCACCCCGACCGCCAGGAAGGAGCCGGCCCGCGCCACGCCCTCGAGGTTGGCGGTGTCGAAGAAGGCCACCTTGGCCGCCGTGGCCAGCAGCACCAGCAGGCCGGTCCAGCGCAGGGCGCGTTCCTTCAAGCCCGAGCCCAGGGCCAGCAGGGCCGCGCCGCCCACCGCCCAGACGGCGGAATAGGCCCAGGTCTCCAGCGGCAGGCCGGCCCCGTGCGCCGGGTCGTGGGGATGGAAGGCCCAGCGCACCGCCAGCGTGACGGGCAGCAGGGCCTGGCCGGCCGCCAGCACCAGGGCGGTCTCGCCCAGGATCGGGGCGCGGTCCCGCTCGATGCGCCCCGACGCCCAGGTTATCGCCGCCAGGCCGGCCAGCAGCGCCAAGGCCAGCAGGCCAAGGCCCAGCCCGCCCATCGGCGCGGGGTCGGCGCCCCACCAGGGGAAGGCGATCAGGCCGGTGATCGTCAGGGCCAGGGTCAGGCCCAGCCAGCGCACGGCCTGGGTCGCCCGGACCAGGCGTCCGCGCCGGTCGATCCAGTCTAGCCCGAGGGCCAGCAGCGGCAGCAGGGCTGCCTGGGCGATGCGCTCGGCGAAGGGGCTGATCCCGGCCGTCAGGTCGGGGCCATGGAAGGTATGGCGCAGCGTGAGCAGGGCCCAGGTCAGGCCGAACAGGGCGGCGAGCGTTCCATAGATCCGGGCGGGGACCGGCTCGCGGGTCCGCGAGGCCGCCAGGGCGAAGGCGCCGGCCGAGGCCAGATAGGCCAGGGCCAGGCTGCCCAGCAGCGGCAGGGTCTCGATGGGCTCGCGCCAGATTCCCCAAAGGGGGTTCCAGATCAACAGCTGGCAGAGGACGCCGTGCACGGCGGCCAGGAGCAGCAGGGCGTGCGGCCCCAGCCGGGCGATGGTTCCGCGCCGGTCGCGCGTGACCAGCAGCAGGGCCGCGCCCGCCAGGCTCATCAGCAGGGTGCGCAGGGAGGCTTCCAGCAACAGGCTCAGCCCCAGTCCCTGGCCGGAGGCGCACCAGCGCAGGCCGATGAAGGCGCCGATCAGGGCCAGGATCACCGCGCCGGCGGCGAGCGACTGGCGGGGGGCGGTCTGGTCCTGGGGCAGTCTGGGCAGCCGGCTGGAAACGGCCAGCAGGGTAGCGGCCAGGGCGCAGGCCAGCACGGCCAGCCCCGCGCCATTGGCCGACGCCAGGGCCGGGCCGATGAAGCGCGGATCGAGCGAGGCGGCGACCGCCGCGCCCCCGGCCGCCAGGGCGGCGGCGGCCAGGCCCCGCCAGGCGAGCCGGCGCTGCAGCAGGATGACGCCCAGCGCCAAGGCGGCCTCCAGGGCCGGAACCGCCTCGGGCCGCGCGCCCAGCCGGATGGCCGCGACCAGGGCCAGGCCGGCGGCCAGGCTCCAGGCCCCGAGCGCCAGGTCGCCGGCGGGATCGCCAAAGACGTTGGGCGTATGGCGCGCCTGCGGCCAGGCGGCCAGGATCAGCACAGCCGCCCCGGCTTCCAGCGCCAGGGCGGCCGGCAGCGGGTCCAGGCCATAGGCCCCGCGCAGCATCAGCAGCAGGGCGCCGGCGGCGGCGGATACCACCGCCAGGGGTTGGCGCCGGGCGAACAGGCCGGCTGCGACCAGGGCGATCGCCAGGCCGGCGCCCTCGAGCCGGACCGTCATCAGCTCGGCCTCGAAGGCCATCCCGACGGCAATGGTCAGGCCCAGGACGGCCAGGACCACGGGCGCGATCAGGGCTTCCCAGCGCGTCCAGGTCCGGCCGATGGCCAGGCCCGCCAGGGGCGCCAGCGCGGCCAGGGCCACGGGGGCGAGCCAGAGGGCGGCATGGGCGACCCAGAACAGCATCAGGCTGAAGGCCGAAAGGCCCAGCGCCAGCGGCGCGATCAGCCCGAAGGGGCGGGCCGGGCCGCGATGGGCGTTCAGCCCGGCATAGGCCAGGGCCAGCACCGGCGTGACCAGGTTCAGGGCGATCTCGCGGGTGGGGCTGATGACGCCGGCGTCGAGCAGGCAGACTCCGGCGACGCCCAGCACGGTGGCCAGGGCCGTCCAGCTCCAGCGCTGTCCGACGGCGACCGCGAAGCCGGCGACCACGACCAGCAGCAGGTGCAGGGTCAGGGCCTCCTCGCTCCAGATCCCGCGCCCGGCGATCTCCGGGGCGGCGAAAGCCCCCAGCAGAGCCAGCAGGGCCAAAGGCTGGCGGTGCCTCAGGGAAAGACCCAGCAGCAGGGTCGAGACGCCGGTCATCAGCAGCACCGCCGGCCCGCCCGGCAGATAGCGGTAGAGCCCCCAGGCGGCCCAGACGGTGGCGTAGAGCCCGCCTGCTCCGGCCCCGGCCAGGATGGCGGCGACCAGGCTGTTCTGGGCCGGGCCCGGCCGCCGCAGCCATTCCGAGGCCGCCAGCATGGCCAGCGCGCCCAGCACCGCGCTGACCAGCCGCACCGGCGGGGTGAAGAGGCCGCGCTGGGCCGCGTAGCCGACCAGGAACAGCCCGCCCAACACCAGCGCCCCGCCGCCCAGCCAGGCCAGGCCCTTTTCGCTGAGCAGCCGCACCAGGTCGACCGGCGGGCGGCCGGGCGAGATTGGCGGGACCAGCCTTGGCGGCGGCTCGGGCTCGGGTTGCATCAACACCCCAGGCGGCGCGCGATCCTCGGCGAGGACGCCGACGGTCGGCGGGGGCGGCGCCTCGACCGGCTCGGCTTGGGCAGCGGGTTTAGCGACCGGGATCTGCCTGTCTTCCAGGGCCTCCAGCCGCTCGGAAAGCCGGCGGGTCAGCGAGCGGTGCTGGTTGAGGTCCAGCGACAGCCGCAGAATCCAGGCCGCCAGGCCCAGGGTGAACAACCAGATCATCGTCCGCTCCGCAAAGGATGGATGACCCTGTCACACGGGCCGAAACAATGCAAGTGAATACTCACTCACACATCAGTGCACGCTGCGCTGCTGGCTCGAACCCTTGGCCGCCAGGGCGAAGCGCGGCTGCGGCCCCGCCGCCGGATCCAGCAGCAGTTCCGCCGCCAGCCGTCCGACCGCCGGGCCATGCTTGAAGCCGTGCCCCGACCCGGCCCCGACCAGCAGGACATTGTCCCAGGCCGGATGGCGGTCGATCAGGAAGTCGCCGTTATGGCTGTTCTCGTACTGGCAGACCCGGGTCTCGACCAGCTGGGCGCCCTCCAGGGCCGGAAAACGGCGGGCCAGATAGGCCCGGGCCTCCTCCAGCCCGGCCTTGGTCACCATGCGGTCGCCCCGGTCCGGATCGACCGGCGGGCCGTGGCGGTCGATGGCCAGCTTGAAGCCCCGCCCCTCCAGGTCGGGCATGCCATAGACCATGTCGCCGCCATTGAAATCGACCCAGCCGGGCAGGGCGTCCGGCCCGAACCGCGCATCCCCGGCCGGCGGGGCAAAGAACATGACCTCCTGCCGGGTCGGAAAGATCCGGTTCCCCAGCAGGTCGGGAAACAGCCTGGGCAGCCAGGGCCCGCAGGCGAAGACGAAACTGGCGGCCCCGATGCGGCCGCCATCGGCGGTTTCCAGCCAATCGGAATTGGTCGGCGGCAGGACAGCGTCGCGCCCATAGACGCCCCCGGCGGCCACGAACCGTTCCACCAGGGTCTGCACCGCCCGCCGGGCCATCAGGATGCCGCCCTCCGGCTCCAGCAGCCCGAACTTCACCCCGGCCCAATCGACCTGCGGATAGCGCCGAGCCAATTCATCCGGCTGCAGGGTCTGCATCGGCAAGCCCAACTCGGCGTGCAGCGCCTGACTGTCGCGGGCGTAGGGATCGTCCCGGTCGAAGAAGAACAGCACCCCGGTCCGGTGCAGCAGCGGCAGGTCGGCCCCATCCGACAGCGCCCGCCAGTCGGCCAGCGACTCCCGCGCCATCCGGCTGTAGATGGCGTCCGCCCCATAGGCCGTCCGCGTCAGCCGCGATTCCCCGCCCGAAGAGGCCCGCGCATGGGCCGGCCCCCAGGCGTCGACCAACAGCACCCTCTGCCCGGCGGCCCGCAGCCGCTCGGCCGTCCAGGCCCCGAACACGCCGGCGCCGATGACGGCGGTGTCGTATGATGCTCGGGTCAAATTAGCCTCTTTCGGGCAAGCACTGGGCCAGCAGCCTCACAAAGAAATCCAAGGCCCATCTATGCTGGTCAGCCCCGGCGCCCGGCAGCGTTATTTCCGAAGAAAAATCCCGCCGCAAGGATCAGTATTTTTTCCAATGCATCGAGCGCCGCCTGATTTTTAGTCTGGACCATGGTCAGCACGATCACCGAGATCAAACATATCAGGAACGCCGTCGCCGCAACGCCCTGCCCGGTAAATATCCATTCCCGGAAAGAACCCCTACTCTGTATGTAATTCGTCAGTTCTGCCGTGGTTTTGAATATTCTAATATTGGAAGGATCGGTGGCATAACAGGCCTCGTCACCTTCCTTATCCTCCTCGTCAATGTAATCAACAACAACGAGCGATCCACCCGCAACATTGTGCGTCATTGCCGATACGATGACCGACTTCCAATTGTACCGCTTCTTATAGGCAGCGATTACGGCGGCTTCTAATTCAGATTCTTTCATTCAAAAGACCCTCCCTGGGTTGCGTTTTGCCGCATCCAACAGGGCGATTGTCGCGCAACTTAACGCCCTGGCCAATGACGCTGCTACGCATAGTTGTCCTCCTGTCGCGCCGGTTTGGAAAGAGGTTGACGACATCCCCCAGCTAGGCGCTCTCAAACGTCCGGTTCGGCGCCACACCGTCCGCACTCGTCCGGCCCTGTCACGACATCGCCCAACCCTGCCCGGTTCCCCGCCCAGGCCCGGGAGCCGACCTTGGCCCAACGCCAAGGAGCTTCCCCATGCGCATCCTGCTGATCAACGCCCCGCACCCCTCCATTGGCAGCCGCATTCCCGACGACCACCTGCCGCCGCTGGGCCTGCTGGCGGTGGGGGGGCCGCTCATCGATGACGGGCACAGGGTCAAGCTGCTCGACGCCGAGTTCGGGCCGATGTCGACGGCCTCGATCCTGCGCGAGGTGGTCACCTACCGCCCCGACGCGGTGCTGTTCGGCCATTCCGGCTCGACCTCGGGCCATCCGGTGATTGCGGCGCTGTCGCGGGCCGTCGCCCAGGTCTTGCCGGACGCCTGGATCGTCTACGGCGGGGTCTTTCCCAGCTATCACTGGCGCGAGGTGCTGGACGAGGAGCCTCAGGTCGACGTCATCGTCATCGGCGAGGGCGAGGAGACCGGCCGGCGCGTGATGGCGGCCCTCGAAAACAACCGCCCGCTATCGGACATCCCCGGCGTCGCCTTCCGCACAGCTGAGGGCCGGGCCCGCAGCACCGGCCCGGCCCCGATGATCCAGGACCTGGACGCCTGCCGCATCGGCTGGGAGCTGATCGACCACGCCCGCTACAGCTACTGGGGCGGCAAGCGGGCGGTGGTGGCGCAGTTCTCGCGGGGGTGCCCGCACCTTTGCAACTACTGCGGCCAGCGCGGCTTCTGGACCAAGTGGCGCCATCGCGACCCGGTGAAGTTCGCCCGCGAGCTGGCGGACCTGGCCCGCAACCACGGGGTCGAGGTGATCAATTTCGCCGACGAGAACCCCACCTCCTCGCGCCGCGTCTGGAAGGCCTTCCTCGAGGCGCTGATCGCCGAGAACGTCAAGCTGATCCTGGTCGGCTCGACCCGGGCCGACGACATCGTCCGCGACGCCGACATCCTGCATCTCTACCGCCAGGCCGGCTGGGAGCGCTTCCTGCTGGGCCTCGAAAGCACCGACGAGGCCACCCTGCAGATGATCCGCAAGGGCGGGGCCACGGCCACCGACCGCGAGGCGGTGCGGCTGCTGCGGAAACACGGCATCCTCTCCATGGCCAGCTGGGTGGTCGGGTTCGAGGAGGAGACCGACGCCGACCACTGGCGCGGCCTGCGCCAGCTGCTGGCCTACGATCCCGACCAGGTGCAGCTGCTCTATGTCACCCCGCACCGCTGGACGCCCTTCTTCCGGCTGGCGGCGGGACGGACGGTGATCCAGCTGGACCGCCGCCGCTGGGACTACAAGCACCAGGTCCTGGCCACCCGCCACATGCCGCCCTGGCGGGTGCTGCTCTGGGTCAAGTTCGCCGAGGCCGTCATGCAGCTGCGCCCGCGCGCTTTGTGGCGTGTCCTCACCCTGAAGGACCCCAGCGTGCGCCGCGCCCAGCGCTGGTACTACCAGATGGGCCGCCGGGTCTGGCCGTTCGAGCTGTGGAACTTCCTGTTCCGCGACCGCCGCGTGAAGGACGGCCCGACCCTGGCGGAGTTCTGGGGGGCGCCGCAGGACGCCGGCGAGCAGTCCATGCAGACCCGGCCGGCCAGGCTGGCCCTGGTCAAGGTGTCCTGACGCCCTATATCCGCCCGGTCGGAGGAATCCCATGCCGGGCTGGCTGCAAATCCTGATCGCTCTGGGGGCCTTCCTGGTCCTGGCGCCGCTGGTCGCCTGGATTGGCCTGCAGTTCGGCGGCAAGCGGGCCAAGGGCGCCCTGGCCATGGCCGCCCTGCTGGGCTTTGGCATGGTGTTCGATCCGCCCAGCAAGCACGTCATCGAGGCCCAGCGCGGCGACCCGGAAGAGGACGAGGCGGCGGGCGATCCGCCGGAGGCCTGATTTTGAAGCCCTCGGAGCGGCCGATGTGGGATTAAATTTGGAAGGAAGATAAGGGAAAGAAGAAGCGTAAGCGCCTGTGGTCCGGACGCGCCCCGGATCGTCTTCAAGGCGTGTCTTTTGAGGCGCGAAGCGCCTCTATAGAATTGGTCGCGGGGTCAGCCAGCGCGCCGCAAGCAGGCCCATGCGGCTATCCACGACGATGCCGCATCCCGGCCGCTTACGCTTCTTCTTTCCCTTATCTTCCTTCCCAGTTTAATCCCACGCCCGCCCCACCCGCAGCGCTGGACGGATCGCGCCCACAGGCCGCAGCGGCGCGGACTTGCCGCCGCCGCCGCCCGGGGCCATATCAGCGTTCAGTTAAGGGCTCGGGCGTCTCCATCATGAACAGGACTGTGGCCAGGATCCTCCTCGCGGGGCTGCTGCTCGTCTGCGCGGCCTGCGGCAAGGGTGGGCAGCAGGCGGCCGGCCGCTACCTGACCGAGCCGGTCGCCATCGGCGATGTCCAGAACACCGTGCTCAGCGCCGGCACGCTGCAGCCGCTCGAGGTGGTCAATGTCGGGGCCCAGGCCACCGGCCAGATCCAGTCGCTGAAGGTCCAGCTGGGCGACGTGGTCCATAAGGGCCAGCTGCTGGCGGTCATCGACCCCGCCATCCAGCTCAACACCCTGCAGAACGCCCAGGCCGCCCTGGCCGCCCAGGAAGGGCGCCAGGCCATGGACATCGCCACCCTGCGCAAGGCCGAGCTGGACCTGTCGCGGTCGAAATCGCTGATGGACCAGGGCTATGCCGCCAAGGCCGCCTATGACCAGGCCGCCGCCCAGGTCGCCATCGCCCGGGCCGCCGCCGCCACCTCGGCGGCCGTGGTCCGCCAGTCCCGCATCGCGGTGGACAAGGCCAAGGTCGACCTTGGCCGCACCAACATCATCGCCCCCATCGACGGGGTGGTCGCCGCCATACTGGTCCGCCAGGGCCAGACGGTGAACGCCGTCCAGATGGCCCCCACCCTGCTGCGGCTGGCCCGGATGGACGTCATGACCGTGCGGGCCCAGGTCTCGGAAGCCGACGTGATCAATGTCCGGCCCGGCCAGCCGGTCTGGTTCACCATCCTGGGCGACGCCGACCGCCGCTACTACGCCACCCTGCGCAGCGTCGAGCCGGCCCCCGAGAGCGCCGGCGACCTGCTCACCGCCCCGGCCAACACGGCCATCTATTACAACGCCCTCTTCGACGTGCCCAACACCGACGGGCGGCTGCGCTCGTCGATGACCGCCCAGGTCTCCATCGTGCTGGGCGAGGCCAAGCGGGTGCTGACCGGCCCCGCCGGGGCCCTGGGCAAGCGCGGGGCGGACGGCCTCTACCGGGTCAAGGTGCTGAACCCCGACGGGACCACCGCCGAGCGCAAGGTCAAGGTGGGCGTGATCGACAACGCCCGCTTCCAGGTGCTGAGCGGGCTGAAGGCCGGCGAGAAGGTGGTGGTGGGCGACGCCTGGAACGCCAAGATCTCGGGCGTCCCCAAGCCTGAGTCCAAGTAGTCCCGCCCATGACCGAGGAAGCGCCCCCGCCGCTGATCAGCCTCAGGAACGTCTGGCGCAGCTATCCCTCCGGCGAGACCCCGATCGACGCCCTCAAGGCCATAAACCTGACCATCGAGGCCGGCGAGATGGTGGCCATCATCGGCCAGTCGGGCTCGGGCAAGTCGACCCTGATGAACATCCTGGGCTGCCTGGACCGGCCCACCAAGGGAACCTACCGGGTCGCCGGCCGCAATGTCCGCAAGATGCTGCCCGACGAGCTGGCCGCCCTGCGCCGCGAGCATTTCGGCTTCATCTTCCAGCGCTACCACCTGCTGCCCGACCAGGACGCCCGCGGCAATGTCGAGGCCCCGGCCGTCTATGCCGGCCGCGGGGCCAAGGTCCGGCGCGAGCGGGCCACGGCCCTGCTCACCCGCCTGGGCCTCGGCGACCGCCTGGGCCACCGCCCCAACCAGCTCTCCGGCGGCCAGCAGCAGCGGGTCAGCGTCGCCCGGGCCCTGATGAACGGCGGCCAGGTCATCCTGGCCGACGAGCCGACCGGCGCCCTCGACACCCGAAGCGGGGCCGAGATGATGGCCATCCTCAAGGAGCTGAACGCCGAGGGCCACACCATCATCCTGGTCACCCACGACGCCAAGGTGGCCGACAACGCCCGGCGGATCATCGAGCTCTCCGACGGCGAGGTGGTCTCCGACCGCCCCAATGGCCCGCAGCAGGCCAGCGGCCCGGCCCATCCCATTTCGGCGGACCTCGGCAAGGAATCCTGGACCGCGACCCTGGACCGCATGGGCGACGCCCTGCGCCAGGCCCTGCTGGCCATGAACGCCCACCGGCTGCGCACCGTGCTGACCATGCTGGGCATCATCATCGGCATCGCCTCGGTGGTCTCGATCCTCTCCATCGTCGGCGGGGCCCAGAAGTCGATCATGTCCAGTGTCGGCACGCTGGGTTCCGACACCGTCAACATCTTCCCGGGCCAGGGGGCGGGGGACGAGAGGGCGGGCCGCGTGCGCAGCCTCACCCCCCGCGATGTCACCCTCCTGGAAGGCCAGCCCTATGTCGACAGCGTCAGCCCCACCGTCGCCACCGGCCGGGTGGTGCGGGCCGGCGCCGTGTCGGGCAACGGCACCATCCTGGGGGTCAGCGACCAGTATTTCCGCGTCCAGAACGTCGCCATCGCCAAGGGCCGCAGCTTCACCGCCGCCTCGGTGGCCAGCGGGGCCCAGGAGGCGGTGATCGACGACGCCACCGCGACCAAGCTGTTCCCGGACACCGACCCCGTCGGCCAGGTGGTGCTGCTGGGCGACGTCCCGGTGCGGGTGGTCGGGGTGACCGAAAAGCCCGAGGGCATGGCGGCCATCTTCCAGGGCTCGAACCTGCAGGTCTGGACGCCCTACACCACCCTGATGGCCCGCCTGGTGCGCCAGCCCAACGTCGCCCAGATCACCGTGCGGCTGGCCGATGGCGCCTCGGCTTCGGCGGCCGAGAAGGCCATCGTCCAGCTGCTCAAGGCCCAGCACCGCAAGCAGGACTTCTTCGTGATGTCCAGCGACACCATGCGCCGGCAGCTGGGCCAGATCACCCTGATCTTCTCGGTGCTGTTCGGCTCGATCGGCGGCATCTCGCTGCTGGTCGGCGGCATCGGGGTGATGAACATCATGCTGGTCTCGGTCAGCGAGCGCACCCGCGAGATCGGGGTGCGCACCGCCATCGGGGCCCGGCGCAGCGATATCATGAGCCAGTTCATGATCGAGGCGGTGCTGGTCTGCCTGATCGGCGGGGCGGCGGGCGTGGGCCTGTCGCTCGGGCTGGGCTGGATCTTCAGCCTGTTCGTGACGAGCTTCGAACTGGTCTATTCAGCCTGGTCGATCCTGGCCGCCTTCGGGACGGCGACGGTCATCGGCCTGGTGTTCGGATGGCTTCCGGCCCGCAACGCCGCGGCGCTGGATCCGGTGGAGGCCCTGGCCCGTGAATAGCGGCGGGCAGGGCGGCGGCATGGAGGGTTAGATGCAGGATTTTTCGTTCAAGGACGCGGCATTGTCCGGCTATCGGCTGCTGCGCGAGCGCCCGATGACGGCGGTCTTTTGGTTCATCTGGTCGCTGATCTGCGGGACGGCGACCATCGCGGCCATGGCCCAGATGATCGGGCCGCAGATGATGGCCATGCAGGAAATCCAGCGGGCCGGCCCGACCACCGCCGATCCGGCCACGGTGATGAACCTGACCCGCCAGATCTTCAGCTTCCAGATCGTCTTCGCCCTGCCCTTCGGCCTGGTGACCGGCGCCATCAGCCTGGGCGCCGTGAACCGGGCGATCCTGCGGCCACAGGGCTCGGCCCTGGGCTATCTGCGCTTCGGCGCCGATGAGCTGCGGCTGGTGGTCTCCTGCTTCGTGATCGCCATCATCCTGTTCGTCTCCTATTTCGCCACGGTGATCGGGGCCACCATCGCCCTGGTGATCGGCGCGGGCCCCGGCGCCCTGAAGGCGGGCCTGGCCGCCGCGCCGTTCTCGGCCAAGATCCCGGCCATCGTCGTGGGCCTGTTGGGCGCTGCCGCCATGATCTTCCTGATGGTCAAGCTGTCGCTGGCCGCCGCCCAGACCGTCGCCGAGAAGGGCATCCGCATCTTCTCCAGCTGGGGCCTGACCAAGGGACGGTTCTGGAAGATCCTGGGCGTCTATGTCGTGGCCGGCCTGCCGGTGCTGGTGCTGTGGATCGGCATCCTCGCCCTGACCGTGGCCACCCACCCGGCCGGCGGCCCCCCGCAGGGCCTGATGCAGGCCATTCAGCCCGACCTCAGCTCGCTGAACGCCGCCTTCGCGCCGCGCTACCTGCTGATCTACGCCCTGCAGGCGGCGGTCGGGGCCCTGGGCCTGGCCGCCGTGGGCGCCCCCGCCGCCTACATCTGCCAGGCCCTGCTCGGGGCCGCGGCGGATGATGATGGGGATGGCGACTAGGCCGTTGGGTTAGCTCGCGCCATTCCTCGCCCGTTGGGCGAGGGGGACCACGAAGTGGTGGAGCGGGCTCTGCGGAGCACACGGGGTTTCAGGCGCGCCCAATCCGGCAGTGCTAAATCCTGAAATCCCGTGTGTTCCCAAGAGCCCACTTGTCTGTTGGCTTGCCGTTATTGTGAGGCTGTCTTCCGGGACGCCCGCCTGACGTTCTGAGCGTCAGGCGGGCCGTCGGTGGAGTGGT
>NZ_JAUSVS010000014.1 GCF_030814835.1 Caulobacter ginsengisoli | reverse complement strand
CTCAGCCGAGGCCAGCCATGGGTCACCCAAATGACAGCCACAACATAGTTGCTCCGTCGGCTTCGCCGCCACCTCGCCCAACGGGCGAGGAATTTTGAGAGTCGGCCGATCTGCTTGGCTTGCCCAATCGCCGCCTTTTCCCCAGAAGGGAAGAATGAGCGGCGCGCACATCTTCGACCTGGATGGCAACGATCCCACGGCCGATGGCCGGGCCCTGCGCGACGCCTTCGGCTGTTTCACCACCGGCGTCACCGTGGTCACCACGCTCAACCAGGCGGGCGAGCGGGTCGGGTTCACCGCCAACAGCTTCGCCTCGGTCTCGCTGGACCCGCCGCTGGCGCTGATGTGCATCGGCCATGACGCCTCCTGCCTGCCGGCCCTGGAGGCCTCGGGCTTCTTCGCGATCAATGTGCTGCATGTCGACCAGCAGGTCCTGTCGCGGCAGTTCACCGCCAAGAACGCCGACCGGTTCGAAGGGCTGACCCCGGAGGTCTGGAAGACCGGCGCCCCGATCATCCCCGGCTGCATGGCCAATTTCGACTGCGAAACGCACTACGCTTTTGACGCGGGCGATCACCGCGTCTTTGTCGGCAAGGTGCTCAAGGTCGGCTACGATCCGGGCCACGAGCCCCTGGTTTTCCTGCGCGGCGGCTACAGGCGGGTTCACACCGACTGAAGAAAACCTGACGCTGCGTCACACTTGGCAGAACGAAAACAGCGCATTACTTGACGTTGACGTAAACAGAAACCTTCGGGAGAACGGTCATGGGTGAAGCCTATATCGTAGCGACGGCGCGCACCGCCGGGGGCCGCAAGGGCGGCCGCCTGTCGGGCTGGCACCCCGTCGATCTGTCCGCCGCCGTGCTGGACGCCCTGCTGGACCGCTCCGGCGCCGATCCGGCCATCGTCGAAGACGTCATCATGGGCTGCGTCAGCCAGGTCGGCGAGCAGGCCATCAACGTCGCCCGCAACGCCGTCATGGCCTCGCGCCTGCCGGAAAGCGTGCCGGGCACCAGCGTCGACCGCCAGTGCGGCTCCAGCCAGCAGGCCCTGCACTTCGCCGCCCAGGCGGTGATGTCGGGCTCGATGGACGTGGTCATCGCCGCCGGCGTCGAGAGCATGAGCCGCGTGCCGATGGGCACGTCCGCGGTCCTGGCCCTGAAGGCCGGCATGGGCAGCTATATGAGCCCCAGGCTGCAGGAGCGTTATCCCAACATCCAGTTCAGCCAGTTCGCCGGTGCCGAGATGATCGCCAAGAACTACGGCCTGACCAAGGACCAGCTGGACGAGTACGGCTACAACAGCCACCGCAAGGCCATCGCGGCCACCCAGAGCGGCGCCTTCAAGGACGAGATCGTCGCCCTGGAAGTCACCGGCGCCGACGGCTCCAAGGAGCTGCACACCGTCGACGAGGGCATCCGCTTCGAGGCCAGCCTGGAAGCCATGCAGGCGGTGAAGCTGCTGCAGGAAGGCGGCGCCATCACCGCCGCCACCTCCAGCCAGATCTGCGACGGCGCCTCGGGCGTCATGGTGGTCAACGAGCGGGGCCTGAAAGCCCTGGGCGTTCAGCCGCTGGCCCGCATCCACCACATGACCGTCATCGGCCATGACCCGGTGATCATGCTGGAAGCCCCGATCCCGGCCACCAAGCTGGCCCTGAAAAAGGCCGGGATGAGCATCGACGATATCGACCTGTTCGAAGTCAACGAAGCCTTCGCCTCGGTCCCCGTGGCCTGGCTGCAGTCGACGGGCGCCGATCCGGACCGCCTGAACGTCAACGGCGGCGCCATCTCGCTGGGCCACCCGCTGGGCGGCTCGGGGACCAAGCTGATGACCACTCTGGTCAACGCGCTCGGCCAACGCGGCAAGAAGTACGGCCTGCAGACGATGTGCGAAGGCGGCGGCCTGGCCAACGTGACCATCGTCGAGCGGCTCTAGGCCGTCAGGTCATTTGAGACATGGAAGCGGCGGAGGGTGACCTCCGCCGCTTTTCGTTTGCCAACTACACGGTCCGCAAACTCACTCCGTGATCTTGGCGATCAGCAGCATTTCGGCGCAACGCTTCCAGGGGTTGCCTGCGACGGGAGGCCTGAGCGGGGGGCGCCGACCCGCTTCTGCCGCTGCATTGTAAAGGAGGTCGGAGATTGTCCCGACTTCCCATCCCAGCGGGCCTGAAGCGTATTTGTATCGCTCCGGATCGGCCTCTAGCAGTGTGCGGTCAGCGTCGAAGTCGGCCGCTAGAGCGTGAAGAAAGATTCCGAGGGTCTGCTCGTCATGAACACCTTCAAGAAGCAATTCGAGGTCGGCCGGCGGCGCGGGATCACTACTCATTTCACTCGCCGCCGACTGATTTGACTGGCGTCACCCGCCAGATCACCCCTCCGACGTCATCGGCAACCAGCACCGCTCCCCGCTGATCCTCGATCACGCCCACGGGCCGGCCGCGCGCCTTGCCGTCCTTGTCCAGGAAACCGGTCAAGATGTCCCGCGCCGGGCCCGACGGCTTGCCCGCCACGAACGGAATGAAGACCACCTTGTAGCCGCTGGGCGGGTTGCGGTTCCAGGAACCGTGCTGGCCGACGAAGACGCCGCCGCGATACTGCTCGGGCAGCAGGACGCCGGTGTAGAACAGCAGGCCGAGCGAGGCGGTGTGCGGGCCGAGCGCATAGTCGGGGACGATGGCCTTGGCGACCAGGTCCGGGCGCTGGGTCTTCACCCGGGCGTCGATATGCTGGCCGTAATAGCTGTAGGGCCAGCCGTAGAAGCCGCCCGGCTTGACCGAGGTCATATAGTCGGGGACCAGGTCGTTGCCCAGTTCGTCCCGCTCGTTGACCGCCGTCCACAGCTCGCCATTGGCCGGGTTCCAGGCCATGCCGTTGGGATTGCGCAGGCCCGAGGCGAAGACCTTGGGGTCGGTGCCGTCCGGGTTCATTTGCAGGATCGAGGCGCGGCGGATCTCGGTGTCCAGACCGTTCTCGCCGATGTTCGAGTTGCTCCCGACCGAGACATAGAGCTTGGAGCCGTCCGGGGCGGCCAGCAGGTTGCGAGCCCAGTGCATGTTGATCGGCCCGGCCGGCAAGTCGAGAATCTTGACGCCCTTGGTGGTGATCTCGGTTTCGTTGTCGATGTAGTGGAATTTCAGCACCGCGTCGGTGTTGGCGACATAGAGGTCGCTGCCGATCAGGGCCATGCCGAAGGGCGAGTGAAGGCCGGTCAGGAAGGCGTGGCGGGTCTCGGCCACGCCGTCGCCGTCGGCGTCGCGCAACAGGACGATGCGGTCGGGGCTGGCTTGGCCCGCGCCGGCGCCGCCCATGATGATCTTGGCCGCCCAGCCCTTGAAGCCCTTGGGCTTGTTGGCCGGGCCGTTGGTCTCGGCGACCAGCACGTCGCCGTTGGGCAGGCGGTAGAGCCAGCGCGGATGGTTCAGCCCCTCGGCGAAGCGGGCCACGGCCAGGCCAGGCGCCGGGGTCGGCGTGGCGCCGGCCGGCCAGCCAATGGCCTTGGCGGTCTTGACCGTCGGCAGGGCCGAGGTCTGCGGGGCCGGCAGGTTGGGATTGGGGCCGTAGCCGGCGGAGGCGGGGGTGTTGCTGGCCTTGCCGCAGGCGCTGAGCGCCAGGAGGGCGGCGCCGGTCAGGAGCAGGGCGAGGGTAGGGGAGCGGCGCATGGCGGGTCTCGTTGTGGACCCGAATGGGTAGCTCGCCCCGCTGCGGGTGTCACCCTGCCCAAATCAGGCGGCCGGCGTGACCCGCCAGACGGTGTTACCGACATCGTCCGCCACCAACAGCGCCCCGGCCTTGTCGAGGATCACGCCTACGGGGCGGCCCATCGCCTGGCCCTTGTCATCCAGGAAGCCGGTCAGGACCGGCTCGGCCGGGCCTGAGGGCATGCCGCCGGCGAAGGGGACGAAGATCACCTGGTAGCCGTTGAACTCGCCACGGTTCCACGAGCCATGCTGGCCAATGAAGGCGCCGTTCCGGTAGCGGGCCGGAAAGAGGCCTGCGTCGTCGAAGGCCAGGCCCAGCGAGGCGGTGTGGCTGCCCAGCGCATAGTCGGGGACGATGGCGCGGGCGACCAGGTCGGGGCGGCGGTCCTTCTCCTTGATCCGCGTATCGACATGCTGGCCGTACCAGCTGAACGGCCAGCCGTAGAAGCCGCCGTCCCTGACCGAGGTCATGTAGTCGGGGACCAGGTCGTCGCCGATCTCGTCCCGCTCGTTGACCGTGGTCCAGAGCTGGCCCGACTGCGGCTGCCAGGCGAGGCCATTGGGATTGCGCAGGCCGGAGGCGAAGATGCGCCGGCCCGAGCCGTCCAGGTTCATCTCCAGGATGGCGGCCCGCTCGACCTCCTTGTCCAGGCCGTTCTCGCCGACGTTCGAGTTAGACCCGACGGTGACGTAGAGCTTGGTCCCCTCGCGATTGGCGATGATGTTCTTGGTCCAGTGATGGTCGATGGGAAAGGCCGGCAGGTCGGCGACCTTGCGGCCCGGGCCGCTGAGGCTGGTCGCGCCGGGGCGATAGTCGAAGGCCAGCACCGCGTCGGTGTCGGCCACGAACAGGGTGTCGCCGACCAGGACCATGCCGAACGGCGATCTCAGGCCGCTGAGGAAGACCTGCCTGGTCTCGGCGACGCCATCGCCGTCGGCGTCGCGCAGCAGGGTGATGCGTTCGGGGCTGGGCACGCCGGCCCCGGCCTTCTTCATCACCTTGCCCATCACCCAGCCTTTGATATCGCGCGGCTTCTCGGGCGGACCGTTGGTCTCGGCGACCAGCACATCGCCATTGGGCAGGCGGTAGAGCCAGCGGGGATGGGTCAGGCCCGTGGCGAAGGGGCGGACCGCGAACCCCGGCGCGGCGGTCGGGGCAGCGCCGGCCGGCCAGCCGACAGCGGGGGCGATCTTGACCTTGGGAATGAGTTGTTTGCGCGGCTCGGGGAGCTGGGGCCGGGGACCAAAGCCGGCGGCAGGCGGCAGGGCGGCGTGCGCCGAACAGGCGGACAGCGCCAGCAGCGTGGCGCCGATCAACAGTGTCTTGCGGTGTGTCATGACCGCAGGCGAACGGTCGCAGGCGAACCCGGTTCCGCGAGCGCCGGAAAACCGCCATCCTGCTCATTCATGGACAGTTCAGCCCCAGCCAGCCAAAAGCCTCTCATGAACCGCCTCTGGATCTTCTCCGCCCTCGCCGCCGCCGGCGTCGCCACCTCGGCTATCGGCGCCGACACGGCCACCATCCGCCCCGGCTACTGGGAGAGCACCAACAAAGCCCAGTTGGTCTTCACCCAGGTGACCAACGAGAAGCGCTGCCTGACCGCCAAGGACGTCGAGAAGTTCCAGCAGGGCCCCAGCAACCGCCACTATAAGTGCACCTATCCGTATCGTTCGGTGGGCGGCGGCAGGATGAGCTTCAAGGGCACCTGCGTCGACAAGAAGGGCCGCAAGGTCGATGTCGTGGCGAACGGCAGCTATTCGCCCGATCGTTTCCAGATCACCGCCAACCTGAGCGGCAAGCTGGCCGGCGTGCCGCTCTCGGCTACCTTCAGCACCAACGCTCACCGCATCGGCGACGTCTGCCCGCCACCCCCGCCCAAGCCGGCCAAGAAGTAGGCTTCAGGGGCCGTCCTCATCGTCACCGAAGGCCTGCCGCAGGTCGCGCAGGATCTTTTCCAGCCGGGCCGGTGCGACTGCGGCCTGGGCGTCGACGGTCAGCTCCACGCCAGTGGCGATGCGATAGCGGCGCAGCAGTTGAGGGATGTTTCCGCGTTGCCGCCACTGCTCGACCATTGCCGCTCGTTCGTTGCGGCCACTCCAGACGGCCAGGACGCTTTCGACGCTGGCGCCGGTCTCAGCCAGGGCGCCCTTCAGCTCGATCAGATAGTCGCCGATGGTGTCGAGGTCGTTGCCGGCCTGCTGCAGGGCGCGGATCAGCTTCAGGCGGGTCAGGTGATCGTCGGTGAAGTGGGCCCCGCGCCCGCGTCCCGCCGGCGGCGGCAGCAGACCCTCCTGCACATAGTAGCGGACCGTGCGCTCGGAGACCCCGGTCAGGGCCGCCAGGTCGCGGGCGGTATAGCGATCATCCTCCGGCATGGCTGAATAGTGACAGTACGCTGTCGTATTGTCACTGTCTGATTAGTGGCCGCCCGCCTGCACCATCCCCGGCGGCGGCTTGGGAGCCAGCCAGACCACCATCGCGGCGATGACGAAGACCACCACGGTGATCTGCATCATGTGGTCGGTGGCCAGCATGATGGCCTGGCCCTGGGTCAGGGCGTCGACCTGGCGCACCGCCTGATCGCCGGTCAGGCCGATGGCCCCCAGCTTGTCGACCGTCCCCTGCGAGTCGTTGAGGTTGTCTACCAGGGCCGAGCGGTCGCGGGTGGCCGACTGGTCCCACAGGGTGGTGATCAGCGAGGTGGCGAAGGCGGCCGACAGGGTGCGCAGGAAGTTGGAGAGCCCCGCCGCCGAGGCGGTCTCGTGCGGCTCGACGGCCGACAGGGCGATCTGGTTGGTCGGGATGAAGAAGAAGGGCATGGCGAAGCCCTGGGCCAGGAAGGTCAGGGCGATGGACCAGGAGCCCATGGTGGTGGTGAACTGCGACCGCGCCAGGGTCACCGCGGCCAGCCACAGGACGCCGAACGACACCAGGGCGCGGTGATCGATCTTGCCGACCAGCTTGGCGACGATCGGCGACATCACCACCGCCAGCACCCCGCCCCAGCCGGTGACCAGGCCGGCCTCGGTGGCCGTGTAGCCCAGGTTGGTCTGCAGCCAGAGCGGGATCAGCACGATGCTGGCGAAGAAGGCCCCGAAGGTCAGGCTGATGGTGATCACCGCGCTGGTGAAGCCTCGATGGCGGAAGACCCTGAGGTCGACGATGGGCTCGGCGGCGGTCAGCTCCCAGATCAGGAAGGCGATGAAGCCGACCACCGCGGTGATCGCCAGGCCGATGATGAAGGGCGAGTCGAACCATTCCAGCTCCTTGCCCTTGTCCAGCATGATCTGCAGCGATCCGACGAAGGCGATCAGCAGGATGAGGCCGATATAGTCGATCCGCCGCTTGACGATCTGGGTCTCATGGCCGGCCAGGATCCGCGAGGCGAAGAAGGCGACCGCGGCCGCCACCGGCACGTTGATGTAGAAGATCCACTCCCAGCCGACGGTGTCGCACAGCGAGCCGCCCAGGATCGGGCCGACGATGGGGGCCACGACCGTGGTCATGCTCCAGATGCCCATGGCCTGGCCGCGTTGCTGCGGCGGGAAGATGCTCATCATCAGGGTCTGGGACATCGGCATGATCGGACCGCCGCAGAGACCCTGCATGACCCGGAACAGCACCAGGAAGCCGAGGCTCGGGGCCAGGCCGCAGAGGGCCGAGCAGATGCCAAACCCGATCAGGCCGAACAGGAAAACCTTCACCGCTCCGAACCGCGCGGCCAGCCAGCCGGTGAGCGGCACGGTGATGGCCTCGGCCACCGAATAGGAGGTGATGACCCAGGTGCCCTGGTTGGGCGACACGGCCAGGCCCCCGGCGATGGTCGGCACCGAGACGTTGGCGATGGTGATGTCCAGCACCACCATGAAGTTGCCCAGGGCCAGGAACAGGGCGGCGAGGATCAGCGAGGTCCCGGTGAGCGTCGGGACCGTCGGTTGGGCGGCGTGGCTCATCGGACTAGCGGGTCACGTCGATGTCGGCCTTCATGGAGAGGCCAACGCGCAGGGGATGGGCGGCCAGTTCCTTGGGATCCAGGCTGACGCGCACGGGAATGCGCTGCACGACCTTGACCCAGTTGCCGGTGGCGTTCTGGGCCGGGATCAGGGCGAAGGACGAGCCGGTGCCGCCGGCCAGGCCCACGACCTTGCCGTGGAACTTCACCCCGCCGCCATAGAGGTCGCTGGTCAGCACGACCGGCTGGCCGATCCGCACCTTGCGCAGCTGCACCTCCTTGAAGTTGGCGTCGACATAGGCGGTCTGGATCGGCACCACGCTCATCAGCGCCGCCCCCACCTGCACGCGTTGGCCAACTTCGATGGTGTTCTTGGCGATCACCCCGTCGACCGGGGCGCGGATGACGGTGCGCTCCAGGTCCAGCCGGGCCTGGGCGACCCGGGCCCGGGCGGCGGCCACCTCGGGATTGTCGGCCAGGCTGGTCCCGGCGATCAGGGCGGCGGCCGACTGTTGCTGGCCGCTGGCGGCGGCCTGCTGGGCCCGGGCCTGGGCCAGGGTGGCGCGGGCGCCGTCGAGGGCGGCCTGGGCGTTGGTCAGGGCGGACTTGGCGGTGGTCAGCTCCTCGCCGGAGATCGCGCCGGTCCCGGCCAGGTTCTGGCGGCGGCCCAGCTCCGCCCGGGCCTTGTCGACATCGGCCTGGGCGCTCTGGACCTTGGCCTGGGCGCTGGAGACGTCGGCCCCGCGGGCGGCGGTGGTCGCGGCGGCGGCGGCGGTGTTGGCGGCGTACTGGTTGACCCGACGCTCGGCCTGGCCCAGCGCGGCCTCGGCGCTGGCGAGCGCGATGCGGTAGTCGGTGGGGTCGAGGACGACCAGCACGTCACCCTTGTGGACGAACCTGGTGTCGCCGACCGGGGCGCTGATAATGGCGCCGCTGACCAGGGGCGTCACCTGGGCGGTGCTGGCCCCGACATAGGCGTTGTCGGTCGAGACGTGGTGGGAACTGACCAGCAGCCAGTAGAAAAAGTAGACGATCCCGCCCAGCAGGACGGCGACGCCCAGCAGGGTCAGCAGACGGTTGCGGCGCTGGCCGTTCTTGGGGTTGGCGGGATTGCCGCCAGCGGGCGGGGCGGAGGTTTCGTTGGCCATGGATGGCTCCGGCAAGGCGTATCGGATCGGGGAGGGGAGGAAAAAGTCAGTTGGCGGTGAAGCCGCCGCCCAGCGCGCGGACCAGGGCGATGTCGGCGGTGAAGGCGCGGGCCTGCAGCTCGGCGACGGCCCGGCGCTGGGTCAGGACATCGTTCTCGGCGGTGAGCACGGCGACGTAGTTGGAGAGGCCGTTCTCGTAGCGCAGGCGGGCCAGCTTCCAGGCGTTCTCGCCAGCGGCCAGGGCCTGTTGGCGGCTGGCCAGCTGGTCGGCGACCGAGCGGCTGGTCGCGGCGGCGTCGGCGACGTCGCGCAAGGCGCCGGTCAGCGTCTCGTCATAGGCGGCGACGGCGGCGTCATAGTCGGCGCGCGAACCCTTGTAGGCCGCCTTGAGCTTGCCGCCCTGGAAGATCGGCAGGCGCAGGGCCAGGCCCAGGTTGCCGATATTCGACTGCGGCTGGGTCAGCAGATCGATGCCCAGGGACTGGCGGCCCAGATAGCCGCTCAGGTCGATGTTCGGATAGAAGTCGGCCTTGGCCACATCGATGCGCTTGGACGCTGCCTGGGCCCGCAGTCGGGCGGCGACCAGGTCGGGCCGGCGGCCGATCAGGTCGACGGCGAGATTGCTGGGCAGGCCAAAGGGCTTAAGGGCGGTCGGGCCGGGCCGGGCGATGTCCAGGCCCCGGTCCGGGCCGGCGCCCAGCAGGGCGGCCAGCCGGTGGCGGGCGATGTCGATCTGCTCGTCCAGCGCCGCCAGGTCGGCCCGGGCGGCGGGGGTGGCAGCCTTGGCCTGATCGAGCTCGGCGTTGCTGTCGAGGCCGTTCTGCACCCGCTGGGCGACCAGGTCCTCGACCTGCTGGCGCACCTTCAGGGCGCCCTCGGCCGCGTCACGCTGGGCATAGAGGCGGGCCAGGTCCGCATAGGCGCCGGCGACGGCGGTGGAGAGGGTCAGCCGCACCTGGGCGGCGTCGGCGCGGGCGGCTTCGGCTTCGGATGTGGCCGAGGCCAGGGCGGCGCGGTTGCGGCCGAACAGGTCCAGGTCCCAGCTGGCGTCCAGCGTCACCCGGCCGTTGTCCTGATAGCCCTGCGGCAGCTGCTGCTGGATGAAGGGCGGATAGCCCATGTTGCGGCTGGATTCGGTCGTCGCGACCTGGCCGTTGGCCGAAACCTGGGGCAGCAGGGCCGAGCGGGCCGTCCCGACCTGGGCGTCGGCCTTGCGCATCCGCGCCTGGGCCTGGGCGAGGCTGGGCGAGGTCTTCAGCGCCTCCTCGATCAGCTGGCTCAGTTGAGTGTCGCCATAGGCGGTCCACCAGCTGTCCTGTGGCCAGTCGGCGACCGGCGCGGCCAGGCTGCGGACGCTGGCCAGGTCGGCGGCCGCGAGGGGCTTGGGCTTAGGCCCCAGGTCGGGTGTCGAGACACAGCCAGCGAGGGCCAGAACGATCGCCAGCGCCGAAACGCCGCGAAGAGACGAGGAGAGAGTCATGCGTCAATCTGCAAATTTGACCGTACCGTACGGTCATGACATATTCCCAAAATCGCCAACGTCAAATTAAATCTGCGCCCATGACCGAAAGTTCCGCCGCCACGGCCCCAGCGTCCGCCCGGTTCCAGCCCAGCGCCGCCCGCAGCGACCAGCGCCGCCGCGCCATCCTGGCCGTGGCCGGGGACGCCTTCCGCCAGGACGGCTATGCGGCGACCTCGATGTCGTCGATCGCCGCCCGGCTCGGGGGCTCGAAGGGCACGCTGTACAACTACTTCCGCTCCAAGGAGGAACTGTTCGCCGCCTTCATGGAGGACATCTGCTCCGAGGACGTGCTGCCGCTGTTCGCCAGGCTGCCGCAGGCGGGGGAAGACCTGCATGACGGTCTGATCGAATTCGGCTGCGCCTTCTTCGAGTTCATCACCTCCGAGCCGCGCACCAGTATCTACCGGGTGGTCATCGCCGAGGCCGGCCGCTTTCCGGAGCTGGGCCGCATCTTCTACGAATCGGGTCCGCAGATCGGCGAGCTGCGGCTGGGCGATTATTTCGAGGACCTGATGGCGCGGGGGGTGATCTGCCAGACCGACCGCACGCTCATCGCCCGCCACTTCAAGGAGCTGTGCCTGTCGGGCATGCACCAGATGCGCCTGATGGGCGTCGTGCCGGAACTCGACGACGCCGCCATTCGCAAGACGGTCGCCGCCGGGGTGGAGGCCTTCCTTCGGGCCTATGCGCCGGAGGCGTGAAGCCGGCCGCCGGCCGCAAACTGTGATCACACGATGGTGACCACGACCCGGTGGTTTTAACCAAAATCGTCTGTCTAGGTTTACCGCCGAACGCGGGTCTCCCGGGGGCGTGGGGCGGCGTTCCTGTGTGTTCAATTGGCAGGAGCAACCCCATGGCCCTCATAACCGGTACGCCGGACGACGATACGCTTGTCGGCACGTCAGGCGACGACACCATCACAGGCGAAGGCGGCAACGACAGCGTGTCCGGCGCTGGCGGCGCCGATGTCATCGACGGCGGCGACGGCGACGATTTCCTGCGCGGCGGCGCGGGCGACGACACGCTGATCGGCGGCGACGGCGACGACCTGTTCCGGGGCAATGCCGGGACCGACAGCTACGACGGCGGAGCCGGGACCGACCGGGTCAGCTTTTTCGACGCGGCCTCGACCCAGGGCGTGGTCGCCGACCTGCGCACCGGCGTCATCGCCAATGACGGCTTCGGCAACGCCGAGACCATGACCGGCATCGAGGACCTGGGCCTGGGCACCCGGTTCGCCGACACCTTCTACGGCAACGACGGCGCCAACTTCATGCTGGTCGGCGGCGGCGACCATATCGAGAGCTTCGGCGGCGACGACAGTTTCCAGGTCCATGACGCCCCGGCCTTCCTGGATGGCGGCGACGGGATCGACAGCATCACCGGCTTCACCCAGCAGCGCTTCGTCGATCTCGACAGCGACGGCCTGGCCGATGAAGACCTCACCACCAACGGCGTGGCGGTAAACCTGCAATCCCATCTCATTCAGGACGACGGTTTCGGCGGCTCCGGCCAGATCTTCAACATCGAGAACGTCGCGGGCTCCGCCGGGGACGACGCCCTGATCGGCGACGGCGCCGCCAATCGCCTGGATGGACTGGACGGGGCCGACATCCTGCGCGGCGGCGGCGGCAACGACGTCATCCATGGGGGCGCCGGCGACGACCTCCAGCTGGTCGGCGACGCCGGCGACGACCAGATCTTCGGCGACGAGGGCGACGACCTGATGCGCGGCAACAGCGGCGTCGACCACTATGATGGCGGCGACGGCTTCGACCGGGTCAGCTTCTTCGCCATGGACGCCACCCAGGGCGTGGTGGCCGACCTGCGCACCCAGACCATCGCCAACGACGGCTTCGGCAACGCCGAGACCATGGTCTCGGTCGAAGGCCTGGGGGCCGGCACGATCTTCGCCGACCTCTTCCATGGCGACGACAGCCACAACCTGCTGTTCGTCGGCAAGGGCGACAAGGGCTACGGCTATGGCGGCGACGACACCTTCGTCTTCAACGACGCCGCGGCCCTGGCCGACGGCGGCGACGGGATCGACACCATCGACTCGTTCAGCGAGGTCCGGCTGATCGACGCCAACCATGACGGCATCGCCGAGCAGGATTTGGCCACCCATGGCGTCGTGGTCGACATGAGCCAGAACAAGATCCTGGACGACGGCTGGGGCGGCAACGGCAAGATCAAGAACTTCGAGAACCTCGGCGGCTCCAGCTTCGCCGACACCCTGATCGGCGACAACGGCGACAACATCGTCTCCGGCCATGATGGCGACGACGTGCTGAGCGGCGATGCGGGCGCCGACACCCTGCAGGGGGAACTCGGCGCTGACTCCCTGGACGGCGGCAAGGGCGAGGATCGGCTGATCGGCGGCCTGGGCGACGACATCCTGACCGGCGGCAAGGACGCCGACGTCTTCGTGTTCGGGGCCGGCGAGGGCCACGACCGGGTCACCGACTTCAAGAACAATGTCGACCATATCGAACTCTCAGGCATCGCCGGGGTGGACGACTTCTCCGACCTGTTCTTCTCGGTGGTCGCCGGCAACGTGGTGGTCAGCTGGGGGACGGGCGACAGCATCGTGCTGGAGGGTTTCACCCTGGCCAAGGTGTCGGCCGACGACTTCCTGTTCAGCTGAGCGGGACGCGGGCGGGCCTCCGGGTCCGCCCGCGTCCCGGCGGCTGGACGCCCGCGGCGAAGCTTGAGACAATCGCGGCATGGCCGATCCCGTCCGCTTTCCCGCCTCCACAGAAGCTCCGCGTCAGGACAGCGACGATTGGGGCCTGCCTGGCTGGATCTATCACGACGAGGACTTCTTCCGGGCCGAGGTCCAGGCGGTGTTCCGGCCCAGCTGGCAGATCGTCTGCCACCAGAACGACATCCCGAACCCCGGCGACTTCCACACCCTCGACTTCCTGGGCGAGAACATCGTGGTGGTGCGGGGCGACGACGGCCTGATCCGCGCCTTCCACAATGTCTGCCGCCACCGCGCCTCGCGGGTGGTCGATGGGCCGACCGGCAATTGCGGCCTGCGGATGACCTGCCCCTATCACGCCTGGAGCTATGACCTGCGCGGCCGGCTGGCCGGGGTGCCACTGAAGCGCGACTTCATCGACTTCGACACCGAGCGGTTCGGCCTGGCGCCGGTCGAGGCCGAGGTCTGCCTGGGGTTTGTGTTCATCCGCCTGGAGCCGGGCCTGCCCAGCGTGCGCGACATGCTGGGCGAGGCCTATCTGGCCGAGATGGCGCACTACCGCATGGAGGAGCTGCAGCCGCTGGGCCGCGTCACCCTGCGGCCCCGCGACGTGAACTGGAAGAATGTCTCGGACAACTACTCCGACAGCCTGCACATCACCGTCGCCCATCCGGGCCTGACCCGGCTGTTCGGGGCCAGCTACGGCCTGGAGGCCGGGGACTGGGTCGACAAGATGTGGGGCGTGCTGCGCGAGGCCCCCTCCGACAACTGGTCCGAGCGGCGCTACCAGGCCATGCTGCCGGACGTCGATCACCTGCCGGCCGAGCGCCGGCGGCTGTGGACCTATTTCAAGCTCTGGCCGAACATCGCCTTCGACATCTATCCCGACCAGGTCGACTTCATGCAGTTCATCCCGGTCTCGCCGACCCGGACGATGCTGCGCGAGATCGCCTATGTCCTGCCCGACGACCGCCGCGAGATGAAGGCGGCGCGGTATCTGAACTGGCGGATCAACCGGCGGGTCAATATCGAGGACAAGGACCTGATCGAGCGGGTCCAGGCCGGGATGGGCTCGTCCAGCTTCACCGCCGGGCCGCTGAGCCGCGGCGAGGTGGCGTTGCGCAGCTTCGCCAGGCGGATGCGAGGGCTGATCCCGCAGAGCAGACTGGACCGCGCCCCGCCGAAGGGCTGGGCCTGACGACCCCAGGCCTGGGGTAAACCAGATCGCGCCGGCGCGCGTATTGCGTCCGTGCTCATGCCCAGACGCCTCTTTGCCGCCGCCCTCGCCTCGCTCGGCCTCGCCGGCTGCTCGACCGTCGACGTCCTCAACCGCATCGAGCCCAGGACCGGGGTCGAGATCGTGCGGGATGTCGCCTTCGGTCCCGGCGCGCATGACCGCCTCGACATCTATCGTCCCAGGTCCGGCGGGCCTGGACCGGTCGTGGTCTTCATCTATGGGGGCAGCTGGAACAGCGGCAGCCGCTCGATCTACGCCTTCGCCGGGTCCGCCCTCGCCAGCCATGGCTACACGGTCTTCATCCCCGACTACCGGGTCTATCCCGAGGTGAACTATCCGGTCTTCCTGCAGGACAATGCCCGCGCCGTGCGCTGGGCGCGCGATCATGCCGGCGACTACGGCGGCGATCCGGCGAGGCTGGTGCTGATGGGCCATTCGGCGGGGGCCTACAACGCCGCCATGCTGGCCTACGACCGGCGCTGGCTGGCGGCCGTGGGGCTCGACCCCCGTCGTGACGTCAAGGCGTTGATCGGTCTCTCGGGCCCCTACGACTTCCTGCCGCTGCACAGCGATGAGCTGAAGATCATCTTCGGCCCCGAGGACCAGCGCCCGGCCACCCAGCCCATCAACTATGTCGATGGCGAGGGACCGCCGGCCTTCCTGGGTGTCGGGATCAGGGACAGTGTCGTCAATCCCGGCAACACCGCCCGCCTGGCCCAGCGCATCCGTGACAAGGGCGGCTTGGTCGAGACCCGGCAGTACGGCCGCGTCACCCACGCCATGACCATCGGGGTCTTCGCCGCGCCGCTGCGGGGCGTCGCCCCGGTCCTGCGCGATGTCGAGGCCTTCATCGACAGCCACACCTGACGGAGTAACGCCATGAAGCCCGCCCTCATCGCCATCGCCCTGCTCGCCGCCGCCACTCCCGCCATGGCGGCCGACGCCTCGCCGGCCGGAACCTGGCGCGTGTCCGGCTCCGTTAGCGGTTTCAAGTTCGAGCTGCGCTGCGTCTTCCAGCAAGCAGGCGAGCGTCTCACCGGGACCTGCACGGACCTGGCCACCAACAACCCCAAGGCCCCGCCCAAGTCGGCGCCGCACGCCCTGACCCGCGGCTCGGCGGCGGGCGGTCGGATCGGCTGGACCTACCAGTCCAGCTTCCTGGTCCAGAAGTTCGACGTGACCTACAGCGGCGCCCTCACCGGCGACACCATGAGCGGGACCATCCAGGCCAACGGCGCCTCAGGCCGCTTCACCGCCCGCCGCGAATAGCCGGGCCAGGGCGACCAGGAAGTCCTGCCAGCCGTACGGATAGTCGCCGATGTCGGCGGGCCGCTCGAAGGTCCCATGCGTCAGGGTCACCCGGGTGCCGCCGGCTTCGTCGGTCAGGGTCCAGGAGACGGTGGTCACCGGCGCCCCGGGCTCCAGCCGCCAGTCGGGCCAGTCGGTGACCAGCTTCTCGTTCGGAACCAGCTCCAGGATGCGGGTCGGCCCGCCGGTCACCGGCCGGCCGTCGACCTTGTATTCCCAGCCATAGCTCATCTCGCCCCCGACCCGCGGCTCGACCCTGGCGGCGCTGGCGATCCAGCGGTTGAGAATCTCGGGGTCGATCAGGGCCTGGAACACCCGCTCGCGCGGGGCGGCGACGAAGATCGACTGGCGAACCCGCGGCGCGGGATCGGTGAAGTCGGGCAGGTCGACCGGCTGGCCGATCAGATGGGTCTTCAGGGCGCCGGTATGGAAGCTCCAGAGGTCGGTGATCAGCGACTTCGCCCGGCCGATCGCCGGGGCGACCGGGAAATGGTGGCGCACCTTCCAGATCGCGTCTCCGGCCGTCTTGGGATCGCCCTCTATCCGCCAGTCGACCTGGCTCGGCTGGCCCTGCACCGTCCAGCTGAAGGTCAGGCCCTTGCCGGGTTCGAACCGGCTCAAGACCTGGTCCGCCTCAGCGGCCGTCGGCGTCGAGTAGCTGGAGCGGCCCCAGAACCGGAACCGGCCCGCCGCCGGGTCGATGTCGGCGTGTTCGGCGAACCAGCCGGCCAGTTCGGCCGGATCGGTCAGGGCCTGGAACAGCCGCGTGGGCGTGACCGGCATGGCGGCCTCGAACGCGTGGGTCAGTTCAGTCATGGGAGTCCTCCCCTTCGGCGGCGAGGTCGGCCTCGACCACGCTCTTGAGATCGCTCAGCCGCGCCGCCCAGTAGAGGCGGTAGGGCTCCAGCCAGGCCGCCACCTCGGCGAGGGCGGCCGGTTCGAGGGCATAGATCCGGCTCTGGGCGACCTGCCGATGCCGCACCAGGCCCGCCCGGCTCAGCACCCCGACATGCCGGGCGATGGCCGGCCGGCTGACCGGAAACCGCCGGGCCAGCTCGCCCGCCGCCAGCTCACGGCCGCGCAGGGCGTCGAGAATGGCCCGGCGGGTCGGGTCGCTGATGGCGTGAAACACCGCCGGGTCGCGCAGCTGAGTCTTCGTAACCATCTTGTTACATAAGCACGCGCGCGGCGCCATAGCAAGAAGAACTCCTCACCCGTAGGGGGAGGACGACCGCGCCAGAGCGCGGTCCGGTGGGGGTCTTCGGGCAGGGGCGTGGCTTTCGCCGATAGCTCTCGGGCGCCTTGCAATCCGCCCCGGCGAATCCGGATAGTCCCAGCCCTCGCCCAAACACCCCCACCTGGCCGGCCACGGGCGCGCTCGCTGCGCGCCTCGGGCGGGCCGTCCGCCCCCTACGGAGGCGGAGTTTCAGGCGAGGGTGGTGGTGATCGCAACCCCGCCCTTGAGGGCCAGGGTGACCGGCGTGCGTTCGGCGATGTCGGCCAGCCGCGCGCGCTGGGCCTCGTCGAGATCGCCCTGCAGGGTCAGGGCGCGGGTGATCGAGCGCGCCTCGCCCTCGGCCCGATAGTGTAGATCGATATCCACCGCCTCCAGCGGCCAGCCCTTGCGCTCGGCGTACATCCGCAGGGTGATGGCGGTGCAGGAGCCGAGCGAGGCCAGCAACAGCTGGAAGGGCGAGGGCCCGGCGTCCTCGCCGCCCAGGGCCGCCGGCTCGTCCGAAATCAGGCTGTGGCGACCGGTGACGATGTCGGCCGCCCAGTTGGTCAGGCCGATATGAACCTTGGCGAAGGCCATGCTCAGAACTCCAGTTCGCCCATGTCGAAGTCGCTCTTGGGCGTCCCGCAGTCGGGGCACACCCAGCTGGCCGGCACGTCCGCCCAGCGCGTGCCGGGGGCCAGGCCTTCGTCGGACGCGCCGACGGCCTCGTCGTAGATGTAGCCGCAGGTGCGGCACTGCCAGGTCTTGTAGGGAAGCTCGTCCATGATCGGTCTCGCGGGCTGGGACGGCGATCAGACGCCGCGGTGGCGTCGCAGGCAAGAAAAAGCCCCGGAGTGTCGGGCTCCGGGGCTTCTCCCGCGCGATCTGGAGGCGGCTACTCGGCGGCCATGAGCTGGCTCTTGGTGGGCAGCGGCTTCTCCAGGGTCGCCCAGTCGATCAGGCCGTCATGGACGGCGTCCTCGAACTTCAGCACCCCCAGGGCCTCGAATTTGGGCCGCACGCTCTCCGTGAGCAGCCCGATGCGCTTGAGGTTGGGAATCATCCGTTCGAACAGGAAGTCGCGGAAGGCCTGGCCGCTCTGGGCGTTGTGGTTGATCTCGCGGGCCTCGTCGCGGGTGAAGCCGAATTCCATGGCCACCTCCGTGCTGAACAGCCGCTCGCGCATGATCACGCAGGCCTCGTAGGCGAACTGAGCCCGCTCCTCGATCTCGTTCTCGGGCAGGGCGCGGATCCAGTTTTCCAGATAGTTGACCCCGAAGGCCACATGCCGGCCCTCGTCGCGCATCACCAGCTCGACGACCTGGCGCAGCAGCGGGTCGCGGGTGGTCTGGTGCATCGACTGGAAGGCGGCCAGGGCCAGGCCTTCGATCAGGATCTGCATGCCGATGAACTTCAGATCCCAGCGCGGATCGGTCAGCACCTTGTCCAGCAGCAGCTTGAGGTTGGGGTTGATCGGATAGATCAGCTTGCAGCGCTCGGTCAGGTATTTGTGGAACACCTCGACATGCCGCGCCTCGTCGAAGGTCTGCGAGGACGCATAGAGCTTGGCGTCATAGGTCGGGGCGCAGGAGACCAGCTGGCTGGCCACCAGCATGGCGCCCTGCTCGCCGTGCAGGAACTGCGACAGGGTCTGGGCGTGGCTGCGCCAGGCGAAGTCCAGCTTCTGCTGATCGGTCAGGGCTTCGTATTTCGGGTGGCCGGCGAAGGCGTTGAGCCGGGCGTCGTTGGGGGCCTCGGTATGGGGGAAGGGGACGTCCCAGTCGACGTCCAGCTGGGCGTCCCAGTTGAACTTCTTGCCCAGCTCATAGAGCTTGCGGATCTTGGCGTTGGCGTCCTGGTAATCCCAGTTGTAGCTGCCGGTCAGCGGGGTGTTGAAGATCTCCCGCACCACCTCGACATCGTCGGGGCTGAGCCTGTGGGTGAGTTCGTTGTCGAACTCGCGGATTTCCTGCGGCGGTTCGGTAACCAGCTTGACGTTGAGCATAGGCGTTCTCCGGGTTGGCCGGCCGCGAAGTTGACGCCGGCGTCATTTTTTGTGCGAGCGAAAACGCGCCGTCGGGGCGGCGCGTCGAAAGCTCAGCGCTTGGTGGTGGTGGTCAGCAGCGAGACGACGAACAGTGTCAGGGCAAAGACGCTGAACGCGCCGATGACACCGTAGAGGTAGAGGGTGGGCAGCGGCATGGCGGGTCTCCAGAAACACCGCCATCCTGGCCCGTCAGGGCGGCCCAGCCTTGATCTGCGTCAAACCCCGACGCCCTCGTGATTCAGCAGCCAGGCCTTGCGCTCGAGCCCGCCGCCATAGCCGGTCAGCGAGCCGTCCGAGCCGATCACCCGGTGGCAGGGCACCACCACGCTGACCGGGTTGGTCGCATTGGCCAGGCCCGCGGCGCGGATGGCGCTGGGCCGGCCGATGCTCTGGGCCAGGCGCCGGTAGGTGAAGGTCGCCCCGACCGGGATGGTTCGCAGTCTCGTCCAGACCTCTTGCTGGAACGGCGTGCCGCCAGTGTCCACGGCCAGGCTGTCGATGGCGGTAAGGTCGCCAGCGAAATAGGCCTCAAGAGCCAGCCGGCCGGGGGAGGGCGAGGACCGGTCGTCGAGGGTCGCGCCCTTCAGCGCCGGCGCCATGCGGTATTCGCGGTCCGACCAGTTGGCTGCGCGCAGGGCGCCGGCCTCGTCGGTGATCAGCAGGAACTCGCCGACCGGGGTGGCGAACCGCTCGCGCAACAGGGGAATGGCCTTCATGCATCGACCCTAGCGCATCGGAAAACGCCGGGCTGGCCGTTTTCGGACGCCGATCAAAGTCGATCTATGCCTGCTGTTGCTCAGTCTTCTTTCAACAATTGCCGCCATAGATACGGAATGTCGGTTCGCAGCCTGAAAACCCGCGTCGAAGCCCGCAATGTGCGGATGGACCCCACCCGGTTCCAGGCGATGCTGCGCGCCCATGAGGCCTTCGCCCTGGGCAAGGGCGGGGCCCGCGCCCTGCCGCGCTATGTCGATCTGCCGGATGTGCGGTGCGACCGCCGGCTGCTGACGGATATCGATTTCACCGGCTCGGACCTGTCGGGCGGCAGCTTCGTGGGCGCCGACATGACCCGCGCCTCGCTCTACTGCGCCAACCTCTCGCGTTGCAATTTCAGCGAGGCCAGGCTGGTGCGGGCCGATCTGCGCGGCGCGGCCTTCACCGGCGCCAAGCTGGAAGCGGCCAATCTGGACGGGGCCGACATGCGGGCCGCGGTGCTGTGCGCGGCGGACGACGAGAAGGGCCTGACCCTGATCGGCGCCCTCGCCGACAAGGTTATGGCCAGCCTGGTCGGCGCGCGGCTGAACGGCGCCGATCTCTCGGACGCGGCCGCTTTCGGAGTCGATTTCGCCAACGCCTCGCTGCGCGGCGCCCGGCTGCGCAACGCCAACTTCAAGAACGCCCGCTTCGACGGCGCCAATCTCGACGGCGCCGACCTGATGGGCGCCCGGCTGGCCGGCGCGCGGTTTCAGAACGCCATACTGACCGGGGTCGATGTCGCCTCGCTGGGCCTGCCGCCCGAGGCGCTGTCCGGCTGCCTGCTCGACCCCACGCCGGAGGCCAAGGCGCGACTGGACGATATCCGCCACGAACTCGACCAGGCCGATCGCTGGGTCTCCACCCACGGCGGCGAGGGCCACCCGGCCATGCTGGACGGCCTGGACCTGCGCCCGGCCGCCACCCAATTCGCCGCCCGCCTGCTGGCCGGCCTGACCGCCCGCTACAGCGTCGCGGTCGGGGTCAGCTTCATGGACGCCCAGCTGCAAGGGGCGGTGTTCGACGGCGCCGACCTGCGCGGCGCCGACTTCAGCCGGGCCGATCTGCGGGGCGCGTCGTTTCGCGGCGCCAACCTCTCGCACGCCATCTTCCAGGCCACCGATCTGTCGACGCTGGGGAACAGCGGCCCGGCCAGGTTCGATGGCGCGACCCTGGACGGCACGGGCCTGGTCCGGGCCGCCAAGGCGCCGCGAGACACCGTCGAAATCTAGTCGCCTACCATGACGGCCGCCTCTTGTGCGGGCAACTTTCGAGACATATACCCTGGCGTGTCGTCCGGTGATGGAATCAGCAATGTCGATGAGTTTGCGCGCCGCGATTCTCGGCGTTCTCCGCCAGCCGAGACGGTTCATCACGAAGTGTTGGTCAATAGTTAACACGCGTTTACTCAATCGAACGCCAAGTCTGATAGTAAGCTTGCGGCGACGTCTTGATATGGCTGTTTGACGAAGCGATCCGCGGCGAAGCTAATCTGGCGAGCTGGCTGTATACGGGGTTGGACACATGGGGCGACCGGATCTGGGAGCCGTCGTAGCGCGAGGTTGCTCCTCCGTCCCGCTCGTCATTGCCCTCGCCCTATCGATCCACGCGACGCCGGCGGTTGCCGAGATGGTGTCCGCGCCCGAGACCCTGGCCGATCTTCGCCAACTTTCGATCGAGGACCTGGCCAATGTCGATGTCTCGTCGGTGTCGAAGACCGCCCAGCCGCTGAGCAATGCGCCGGCCGCCATCTATGTCATCACCCGCGACGACATCCTCCGGTCCGGGGCCACGACCCTTCCGGAGATCCTGCGGCTGGCCCCCAACCTGCAGGTGGCGCGGATCACCGCGACGAGCTACGCCGTCTCGGCGCGCGGGTTCAATGGCAGCGCCGCCGACAAGCTGCTGGTGCTGATCGACGGTCGCAGCGTCTACACGCCGTTTTCCCATGGCGTGTTCTGGGACAGCCAGGACGTCCTGCCCGAGGACATCGACCGGATCGAGGTGATCAGCGGGCCGGGGGCCACCCTGTGGGGCGCCAACGCCGTCAACGGGGTGATCAACATCCTCACCCGCCGCTCGTCGGAGACCCAGGGCGTGAGCCTGCGGGCAGGCGGGGGCGACCGGGAGCAATTCGCCAGCCTGCAGTATGGCGGGACGCTGGGCGACGGGCTCACCTACCGGATCTACGCCGACGGCATGCGCCAGACCGGGAATGAGACCGCTACCGGCCAGGACGCCCGCGACGGCTGGAGCCGCCGTCAGGCCGGCTTCCGCCTGGACTGGTCGGGCGCGGACGATCTGATCACGCTGCAGGGCGATGTCTATAAGGGCTCCGAGGAGCAGGCGACGGCCCCGCTCTTCGCCGACCTCGCCAACTCCGGCGGCAATCTGATGGCCCGCTGGACCCGCACCCTGTCGAGTGGCGGGACGCTCCAGGTCCAGGCCTACTACGACCAGATCGAGCGGTCGGTTCCCGGGCGCTACCGTGACACCCTGCGCACCTATGACCTGGATGTTCAGCACAGCTTCTCCCTGGGCGGACGGCATCAGATCGTCTGGGGCGGCGGCTATCGTCTGACCGAGGACGACTTCCCCATCGCGCCCTCGCCGCCGAAAACCCAGTTCTTCGATCCGGTGAGCAGCCGCCAGACCCTGACCAACCTGTTCGCCCAGGACGCCATCACGCTCACCCCGACCCTGACACTGACGCTGGGACTGAAGCTGGAGAACGAGCCCTATGTCGGCCTCGAGCCGCTGCCGAACCTGCGCCTGGCCTGGAAGCCGACCAATACGACGCTGCTCTGGCTCGGGGTCTCGCGGGCGGTCCGCTCGCCTTCGCGTCTGGATCGGGACTTCGTCGAGGTCCACGGCGCCACCGTCTTCCTGACCGGACGCGATTTCCAGTCCGAAAGCCTGGTCGCCTATCAACTGGGTTATCGCGGCCAGCCCTCGGCCCGCAGCTCGGTCTCGGTGTCGGCCTACTACAACGTCTATGACGACCTGCGCAGCTTCGAGCTGACCGGCGGCGGCCTGCCGATCGTGTTCGCCAACCGGATGGAGGGCGAGGCCTATGGGATCGAGGCCTGGGGCGCCTATCAGATGACCGACTGGTGGCGGCTCAGCGGCGGCTTTACCTGGCTTCACAAGGATCTGCGCTACCGGCCCGGCTCCGCGAACCTGGTTTCCACCGATATCGCCGGCAACGACCCCGACTATCAGGCGTCCGTCCGCTCGATGATGGATCTGGGGTCCGGGGTAACTCTGGACCTGGACGTGCGCCGGATCGGCGAACTGCCGGACCCGGTTTCCCCCGCCTATACCGAACTGGGCGCGCGGGTGCGCTGGGCGGTGTCGGACTCGGTCGAGATCGCCCTGACCGGCGTCAACCTGCTCAACGATCGTCACCTGGAGTTTGGCTCGGCCAGCGCCAACGTGCAGCTGGGCGCCACCGGGATAGAGTCCGCCCGCAGCGTCTCGGTCGACCTCAGGTGGAGGTTCTAGCCATAGCCCTCCCGCCTCAACTCGATCGACGCGCTCTGGTCCTGGGCCTGGCCGGCCTGGTGGCCGGCGGCGCGCCCGCGCGGGCGTGGGCCGGCGTCGACGAGACCGCGGTGAAGGCGACCTATCTCTACAAGTTCGCCCCCTTCATCGAATGGCCCGCATCGACCTTCGCCTCGCCGACCAGCCCGCTGCATATCTGCGTCCTGGGCGACGATGCTTTCGCCGGGGTGCTGGAGCAGGCGGCCATGGGCCAGCGCCTGGACGGGCGGCCGATCATGGTCAGGCGGCTGCGCACCGCCGACAAGCCCACAGGCTGTCACATCCTCTATCTGGGCGCCGGCGCGGCCAAGTCGTCGGGCAATCTGCTGCGCGTCCTGAAAGGTTCGCCGATCCTCACTGTGTCCGACCGGGGCGGCGACGGCCAGGGCGCGATCATCCAATTCCTGGTCAAGGACGGCCGGGTCCGGTTCGGCGTCGATCTCGCGGCGGCCAACGCCAACGGCGTGACCATCAGTTCGAAGCTTCTAAGCCTGGCCGTTCTGGTCAAGCCCGGAGCCTGAAGATGGTGTTGTCGGAGCGACTGGCGATCTGGAAGCGATGGAAGGTGGGGCCAGGCCTGGTGATCGCCATGGCTGTCGGGCTGCTGCTCGCCGGGCTGTCCATGGCGATCTACAACGAATACCTGACCAGCGGCCAGAAGCTGCGGGCCTTGACCGTCCAGGCCGAGATCCTGTCCGGCAGCGTTTCCGCGGCCCTGGCCTT
This sequence comes from Caulobacter ginsengisoli, assembly GCF_030814835.1. GTDB lineage: Bacteria > Pseudomonadota > Alphaproteobacteria > Caulobacterales > Caulobacteraceae > Caulobacter > Caulobacter ginsengisoli. The sequence continues at coordinate 52,164 of NZ_JAUSVS010000014.1, read as the reverse complement.
CGACGACCGGGAGGCCGCGCGGGAGTATGTCTCGGCCCTGAGCGCCAACCGCGATGTCGAGGCGGTTGGCGTCTACGACCTCCAGGGCCGCCTGGTGGCGGGCTTTGCCAAGGGCGGTTCCAGGCTGCCGGCCATCAACCAGGTCCGCCCTCCGGCCTGGAACGGCGATCGCCTGACGGTGACCGCCACGGTCGCCCAGAAGTCCGAGGTGCTGGGCTCGGTCTATCTGCGGACCGTCCGCGAGCCGCTCGTGCGGCGGATCGCCCGCTATGGCGGTATCGCCCTGCTGATCATCATGGCCTCGCTGCTGCTGATCGTACTGGGTGTCTCGAACAACTCCCTGGCCTTGGCCCACCGGTCCCTGGGGATCGAGATGGACGAGCGCGGCAAGGCCGAGGCGGCGCTGCGGCGCAGCCAGGAGCAGGAGGCGGCCGCCCAGTTGACCCTGGCGACAGAGCGGGGCCAGGCCGCGCTGCGGCAGTCGCAGCAGCAGCTGGAGTTCGCGCTGCAGGCCGGCCGCCTGGGCAGCTGGGAGCTGGACCTCACAACCCGGAAGTTGGCCGCTTCCGAATTCTTCCGGGCCAATTTCGGCCTGGGCCCGGACGATCCGCTCGATCGCTACGATGAGCTGTTCGCCCGCGTCTACCCAGACGACCGGGACGCGCTGGCCCAGGCCATCAACAAGGCCATCGCCGAGGCCTCCGAGCTGGAGGCCGAGCATCGAACCCTCACCCCGACCGGCGAGATCCGGTGGATTCTGGTGCGCGGCCGGGCGGTCTATGACGAGGCCGGGACGCCCGTGCGGCTGGCCGGGGTGTCGCTGGACATCACCGGCCGGAAGATGGCCGAGGACCGCCAGCGGGCCCTGCTCGACGAGCTGAACCACCGGGTGAAGAATACCCTGGCCACGGTGCAGGCGGTGGCGATGCAGACCAGCCGGACCAAGAGCGCTGGCACCTCCTTCGAAAGCGCCTTCCTGGCGCGGATCGGGGCGCTGGCCCGGGCCCACGACCTGCTGACCGAGGTCGCCTGGGAGGGCGCGTCGCTGACCCGGGTGATCAGCCGCACGCTCGAACCCTATGTCGCCCAGGGCCAGCTGGACCGCATCAGCCTGACGGGCCCCGAGGTGCGGCTGGGTCCCAACGCCGCCGTCACCCTGACCATGGCCTTCCATGAGCTGGCGACCAATGCCGGGAAATACGGCTCCTTCTCCGCCGTGGCCGGGCAGGTGTCCGTCGACTGGCGTGTGGACAGCGCCAGCAGTCCCCCCGCCCTGGAGATCGACTGGCGCGAGATGGGCGGGCCGGCCGTGGCGCCGCCCAGCCGCCGGGGCTTCGGCTCACGCTTCATCGAGAAGGGCCTGGCCCGCGAATTCGACGGCGAGGTTCACCTTACCTTCAGCCCTGAGGGTGTCTGCTGTCGCATGCGACTGCCCCTGTCCACCAAGCTGAGATTGGCCGCCTAGTCATCATGATTCCAGCCCTCAACGGACTGCGCCTGCTGGTGGTGGAAGACGAGACCATGCTGGCGATGATGATCGAATCCATGCTGGACGACCTCGGCTGCGTGGTGGTGGACGTCGCCGGGACGGTGGCGCGCGGCGTCGCCCTGGCCAGCGACGAGAGCCTGGAGATCGACGGCGCCATCCTCGACGTCAATCTGGGCGGCGAGAAGGTCTATCCGGTGGCCGAGGCGCTGATCAGCCGGCGGGTGCCGTTCATCTTCTCGACCGGCTACGGCATCGACGGCATCGCCGCGCAGTTCTCGCATGTGCCGGCCCTGGCCAAGCCCTACCGCCAGGAAGCGCTGGAGGGCATGCTGGTCTCCACCCTGGGCTCAGGTCGCGCCTGACCCCACCGACCATGTCCGAAAACCGCGAGACTTGCTCGGCCATCCGGGCGACGATGGGGTATGGACGATCTCGACGACGACGCCTGTTACCGGGCCATCAGCACGCGCGACGCCCGCTTTGACGGCCGCCTGTTCATCGGGGTGAAGACCACCGGCATCTACTGCCGTCCGGTCTGCCCGGCCCGCACGCCCAAGCGTGAGAACGTCACCTTCCATCCGACCGCCGCCTCGGCCCAGGAGGCGGGGTTCCGTCCCTGCCTGCGCTGTCGGCCCGAGACCGCCCCGGACCTGGGGGCTTGGCGCGGCACCTCCAACACCGTCTCGCGGGCGCTGGGCCTCATCGAGATGGGGGCGCTGGACGAGGGCGACCTTGAAGCGCTGGCCAACCGGGTCGGGGTCGGCGACCGGCAGCTGCGCCGCCTTTTCCAGCGGCATCTGGGCGCTTCGCCAGTGGCGGTGGCCCAGACCCGGCGGGTGCTGCTGGCCAAGCAGCTGATCCACGAGACCCGCTTGCCGATGGCCGAGATCGCCCTGGCCTCGGGCTTCGGCTCGATCCGCCGCTTTAATGAAACCTTCCAGCAGCTGTTCGGCCGCCCGCCCAGCGCCCTGCGCCGCGCCAGCGGCGAGACGGTCTCCTCCGGCCCGGCCGGCGAGGTCACCGTGCTGCTGCGTTATCGCCCGCCCTATGACTGGGAGGCGATGCTGGCCTTCCTCCGCCTGCGCGCCATTCCCGGCGTCGAGGTGATCGACAAGGGCGGGTATGCCCGCACCATCGAGATCGACGGCGCGCAGGGGACGCTGCGGGTCGAGCCTGGCGAGGGCAACACCCTGCGCGCCGCCATCCGCTTTCCGAAGCTCTCGGCCCTGCCGGTCATCATCGCCCGCCTGCGCCGCGTCTTCGACCTCGCCGCCGACCCGGTGGCCATCGGCGCCCAGCTGTCCGAGGACCCGGCGCTGGCCCCCCTAATCGCCGCCCGGCCGGGCCTGCGTGTGCCCGGCGCCTGGGACGGCTTCGAACTGGCCATCCGCGCCATCCTGGGCCAGCAGATCAGCGTCGAGGCCGCCATCGTCCTGGCCGGCAAGCTGGTCGCCCGCTATGGCCAGCCGCTCGAGGCGCCGCAGGAGGGGCTGACCCACCTCTTTCCCCGGCCAGAGCGGCTGGCCCAGGAAGACCTGGCGGCGCTCGGCCTGATGCCCGGGGCGCGGGCCAGGGCGCTCTCCAGCATCGCCGCCGCCGTGGTCGCCGACCCGCAGATCTTCGGCGCCCGCCGCGGGCTGGACGAGGCGATCCAGCAGCTCAAGAGCCTGGCGGGCGTCGGGGAATGGACGGCGCAGTACATCGCCATGCGTGAACTGCGCGAGCCCGACGCCTTCCCGGCCGCCGACATCGGCCTGATGCGGGCCCTGGCCGACGAGGCCGGCGTCCGGCCCACGCCCGCCGAACTGCTGGCCCGGGCCGAACGCTGGCGACCCTGGCGCGCCTATGCGGCCCAGCATCTGTGGGCGTCCTGGACGCCGCATGCGGTGGTGAAGGCGGCCTAGGCGGCCTTGAGGTGATCCAGCAGCTGCCGGGCGAACGGCCGCAGCTCACCGGCATCGCGCACGCACAGGGTCAGGTCCCGCGCCGCCCAGTCGTCGCTCAGTTCGACGATGGCCAGCGGCAGGGTGAGGGCGGCCCGCTTGGCCGTGGTCTCCGGCACGACGCCGATGCCGACCCCGGCGGCGACCAGCCGGCAGACGGCGTCGAAGCTGCGCAGCTGCACCCGCAGGCGCAGCGGCAGCCCGACCCGCGAGGCCTTGTCGGCCAGGAAGCGTTGCAGGGCGCTGGACCGCTCCAGCCCGACGATGTCGAAGCGCAGGGCGTCGGCGAAACGGATGCGGGTCATCTGGCCGAGCGGATGGCCCAGGCCGGTAATCAGCACGAAGCGGTCGGAGCGGAACGGGAAGGTCTGCAGGCCCCCGACATCCACCGTGCCGGCCACGATGCCGATATCGCCCGCCCCCTCGGCGATCATGCCGACGATCTCGTCCGACAGCCGCTCTTCCAGGTCGACGCTGACCCGGGGATTGGCGCGCAGGAAGGCGCTGAGGGCCTCGGGGAGGAATTCAGTGGAGGCGTTGGTGTTGGCCAGCACCCGCACCTGGCCGGCGAAGCCCTTGGCGAAGGCCCCCATGTCGTCCTGCAGCCGGGCGACCTGGGTGAGGATCGTGCGGGCATGGACCAGCAGGGCCTGGCCGGCGGCGGTGGCGGTGACGCCGTAGCGGCCACGGGTGAACAGCTTGGCGCCGAGCGAGTCCTCCATCCCCCGAATCCGGGTAGAAGCCGCGGCCAGGGCCAGATGGCTGCGCTCGGCGCCGTGGGTGATCGAGCCGGCTTCGGCAACGTCGCGGAAGAGCTTCAGATCAATCAGGTCGAACCGCATGCCTTCGTCCCCCGAACATTCGCGTTCGGCGAATGCTGGGCGTTAGATAGCGCGGATTTGTCTCGGAACGCCAGCGGCAGCCTTCGCCTGTCCGCTAGCCTCTAAGCGCGAGCCAGCGGCAGATCGTCGAACAGGCTGGGCTGGGCGCTGGTGCGGGCCTTCTCGATGGTCAGCATGCGCAGCTTGGTGTCGACCCCGCCCGGCGCCGAGAAGCCCCCGGTCCCGCCGCCGGCCGCCAGCACGCGGTGGCAGGGGACGATGATGGGGATGGGGTTCTTGCCCATCGCCTGGCCGACCTCGCGGGCCAGCTGCACCCCGCCCAGGCGCTTGGCGATGTCGCCGTAGGTGAGCGTTTCGCCCGGCGGGATGGCGCGGGCGATGGCGTAGACTTCGCGCTGGAAGTCGGAAACCGCCGCAAGGTCCAGCTTGATATCGGCCAGGTCGCGCTGGCCGCCGGCGAACAGTTCGCGGATGGCCTCGATGGCGGTGGCGATTTCGCTCGTTGGTTCGGTTTCGACCGCGGCGGGCGTGCGGCGCAGCAGCCGCTGGCGGGTCGCCTCCAGGTCGGCCTCAGGCAGGACGGCGTTGGTGACCCCATCATCGCCCCAGACCAGGCCGCAGGGGCCGATGGCGGTGTCGAAAAGAGCGTAGGAAGGCATGAGGGACTTTAACACATTTGCAGGCGGAGACTGGCGGGAAACGGACTCTCACCTTTCCCGTATCCCCAGCGAAAGCTGGGGATGCGGAGTTAGGGGAGGACAGCCTTTGCCCAGGCGGCGTAGCCCGCCTCGGCCTCGTCGGCTGAAATCCGTGGCTCGAACGTCCGGTCGTAGTGCGCCAGCCGCCCCAGATCGTCCCGTCCGATCAGCCTGGCCCCCATCGCCGCCGCCACCAGCGCGCCATAGGCGGTGGCGTCGCGCACGGCGTGGCGGCGGACGGGGCGTTGCAGGGCGTCGGCCTGGAGCTGCATGAGCAGGTCATTGGCCGTGGCGCCGCCGTCGACCGGCAAGGATTCCGGCAGATCGATTGCCGCTTCGCTTGCCGTCCCGGCGATTTCGCGGATGCGCCAGGCCAGGCCTTCCAGCGCCGCCCGCGCCAGTTCGCCCCGGCCGACGCCGGGCCTTAAGCCCCCGATCAGGGCCGGCAGATCGAACCGGCCATGCGGAGCGCCCAGCCCCTGCAGCGAGGGCCGCATGGCCGCCCCGCCGCTGGTCGGCACGCTTTCGGCGGCGGCCTGCAGGTCGGCGGGCGAGGCGAACAGGCCCACCTGGCACAGCCAGTCGATGAAGGCCCCGGCGGTGATCACCATGCCCTCGAAACAGAACAGCACCTCGCCCTCGCCCGCCGCCAGGGCCATGACCGGCAGGGTGGGGTGGGGGCTGGTCGGCTCGGGCCCCATCGACACCATCAGCACCGCCGAGGTGCCGTAGGTCGCCTTCCAGGCCCCGCGCCCCGGCCAGCCATGAGCGAACATGCCGGCCTGCTGGTCGGCGAGAATGGCGGTGATCGGGATTTTGGCGCCCAGGCCGGCGTCGGCCTCGCCGATCGCCCCCCAGCTTTCGACGACCTTGGGAAACAGGCCCTCGGGCAGGTTCTGCGCCGCCATCAGCCCGGCATGCCAAGCGGGAAAGCGGTCGAAGTCCATATAGCCGCTGACCCAGGCGTTGGAGACATCGGTGACGTGAGCCGCCCCGCCGCTCAGCTTGGCGACGATGAAGCTGTCCAGCGTGCCCCAGGCCAGGGCCCTGGGGTCGCGGTCGCCCAGCGCCATCTCCAGCTTGCAGGCCGGGGTCTGGGGCCAGACCTGGAAGCCCAGGGCGGCCAGGCTGGCGGCGCGGGGCAGGCCGCGCAGGTCGCTCCAGACGACCATGGGGGCCACGGCATGGGTGGTCGCCCTGTCCCAGAGCACGATGCTGGCCCGTTGGGTGGTGACGCCGATGGCGGCGACATCGGCCAGCTCATGGCCGGACTTGGCCAGGGCCAGCGCGATGACCCGCCGGGTCAGGGTCCAGACGCCTTCCGCATCCTGCTCGACCAGGCCCGGCGCGGGGAACAGCGAGGGGATCGGACAGCGGGCCGAGCCCAGCACATGGCCGTCGGCCGTGCCGACCAGGGTCCTTGTGCTGGTGGTTCCGACGTCGAGGGCGAGGATCAGCTCAGGCATCTGGCAGCAGATTGCCGGGGTTCATGATCATGTTGGGGTCCAGGGCCGCCTTGACCCTGCGCAGCAGGGCCACCCCCTCGTCGCCCAGGTCATGATGCAGGTAGTCGCGCCGCACCCGGCCGGAACCGTGGTGATGGGCGATGCCGCCGCCGTGCCGGGCCGTGGCTTCCAGGATGCGCCGCCAGCACTCGAAATACAGCGGCTCCATGTCGGCGCTGTCCTCGACCTTGGCCGCGAAGCTGAAATAGAGGTTGATGCCCGAGCGGTAGACATGGCTGGAGTGGGCCGAAGCGTTGACGATGCCGCCCACCTCCTCCAGCGCGGCCACGGCGTCCTCGTAGATGGCCTCGATGGCCGTCCAGGAGCCGGACACCTCGACCGTGTCGACGATGAAGCCGCGCTCCAGCAGGTCGCGCCAGGCCGGCACGTGATTGCGGCGGGCGAACCAGTCGGCCGTGGCCTGGGTCGGGGCTGGGGTCAGACCCGCGGCGAGGGCCAGGGCGGTGACGCCCGCGACCTCGACCTCGACTCGCGCCTTGGGGCCTTCGTGGATCATCAGCAGCAGGCCCTGGTCCTCGTTCGCATGGTCCTTGAACGAACGGCGGGCCTCCTTGGCGTCATAGAGGCGCATGACGGGCGGTCGCCAGTCGGCCTGGTAGATGATCCGCTGGGCTTCGAAGCCGGCGGCCATGGTCGGGGCGTGGAATGCGGTCATGGCCCGGTGCTCGGCCTGGCAGCGCAGGGACAGGGTGACGCCGGTGACCACGCCCATGATCCCCTCGGCCCCCATCAAGAGGTGGCGCAGGTCCGGCCCGGCGGCGGCTCTGGCGGCCTTGCCCAGCACCACCAGTTCACCCGTCGGCAGCACCGCCTCGATGGAATGGATGATGTCCTCGATATTGCCATAGGCGCTGGAGAACTGCCCCGAAGCCCGGGTCGAGACCCAGCCGCCGACGCTGGAGATCGCCACCGACTGCGGCCAGTGGCCGATGGTCAGGCCGTGGGCGGCGACGGCCTCCTCGGCCTCCAGCCCGTTCTTGCCGGCGTCGAAACTGGCCAGCAGGTTGACCGGGTCTACGCCGCGCACGGCGTTGAAGCTGCTCATGTCCAGCAGGATGGCGTCGGGCGAGGCCACCACGCCGCCGCAGACGCCGCTGCCCAGGCCGTGGGGGATGACGGCGATGCTCTCCCGGTTCGCCAGGCGCAGGATGGCCTGGACGTCGGCCACGCTGGATGGCCTGACGACCACGCCGGGCAGGGGCAGGACCTCGCCGCGCCAGTCGCGCAGGTGATTGACCACCCACTGGTCGAAGCGGCGGGACTTCAGGCTGTCCAGATCGACAGCCACCTTGTCGGGTCCGATGGCGCCGGAAAGGGCGGTAATGACATCGTCGATCATGCGGCGGCCTCTAAGACTTGGTTCAACCGGTCCAGCGACCGGCAATGGTTCAGTTCGGCGGCCCGCCGCTCGGCGCTCCAGCCCAGCAGTTCGGCCATGCGGTCGGCGGCCGCTTCCAGCCCTTCCGGCCCGCCGAACCAGGCCCGGGCGGTGCGGCGCACCCACCAGTCTTCCAGCGTGAGGGCGCCCTCGTGTTGCACGGCCTGCGTGGCTTCCGCCGCCGCATCGCCGCCGGCCGCGCGGACGGCCTCGGCTTCCGCGCCATACAGCCGCCAGAGCCGGTCGTCGCTGGCCGCTTCCGCTCCGCCAGCGCCGGGCAGGGGCTCTTCGGCGGTTCGACAGGCGGCGGTCTTGGCGCTAAGAACTTCGGCGACCTGATCGACGATCCGCTCGGCCATGGCGCGGTAGGCGGAGAGCTTGCCGCCGGCGATGGTGATAACCCCGGCCGGACCGGTCCAGACCTCGTCCTTGCGGGAGATCTCGCTGGCGCCCTTGCCGGCCTGGCCGATCAGCGGCCGCACGCCCGACCAGACGGCGGCGGCGTCCTCGGGCTTGAGGGTCGGGGCGTCGAGCAGCGCCTTGGCCGAGTCGACCAGATAGCTGAGGTCCGCTCGGGTCACGGTCGGCCAGTCGTCGGCGGCCTCATAGAAGGTGTCGGTGGTGCCGATGTAGGTGAAGTCGCCGCGCGGCACGGCGAAGGTCCCGCGCTTGTCGGCGGCCCGCAGGATCACCGTGTTGTTCACGGGCAGGGCGGACCGGGGCAGCACCATATGGACGCCCTTGGTCAGGGTCAGCCGGGGCGTCGCACTGCTGTCCTCCAGCGCCCGCACCGCATCGACCCAGGGCCCGGCGGCGTTGACGATCAGCCGGGCGCGCACGGTGACCTCGCGGTCCTCGCCGGCCAGGGTCGAGCGGGCCAGGACGCCGACCGCCCGGCCGCCCTCGATCAGGATGCGGGCAGCCTCCAGATGGCTGGCCACGGCCGCGCCGTGCTCGGCGGCCGAGCGGACATTGGCCAGCACCAGGCGGGCGTCGTCGGTCAGGAATTCCGGATAGACCAGGGCTGCATGCAGCCCCGCCGTCCTGATCAGCGGCTCGCGGCGGGCGATCTCCTTGAGGTCCCAGATCTCATGGACCTCGGCCTTGGGCACCTCGCCCAGTTTCTCGAAGGTCCACAGGCCGGCGCGCATCTTGGCCAGGGTCGCCAGGTTGGGCAGGGTAATGACGAAGGGGGTCAGCCGGGCCAGGTGCGGGGCGATGCGGCGCAGCACCTGCCGCTCGGACGCCGCCTCCTTGACCAGGGCCAGGTCGCCCTGGGCGAGGTAGCGCAGGCCGCCATGGATCATCTTGCTGCTGCGGCTCGAGGTGCCGCTGGCCCAGTCGCGGGCCTCGACCAGGGCGACCTTCAGGCCCCGCATGGCCGCGTCCCGCGCCACGCCGGCCCCGGTGATGCCGCCGCCGATGACCAGCAGGTCGAAGCTCTGCGTTTCCAGCGCGTCGAGATCGCTTGCGCGTCGTCGCGCGTCCAGGCTGGCGCTACCCATGATTTTCTCCCTGGCGACCACCCTAGAGGAGGCCGGCCCTTGGCGCGACAGCCTAGCTGGGCGAACTCATATCCCGATGGCGTCTCTGGACTGTGCTTCGATGCGGCTCAGGGTTTCGCGATCGACCTGGCGACGGACCGCGCTCAGCAGAGCGTCCCGGTCGGTATAGGCCCTCCCGTATGAGAGGTTGAACCCGTAGTCGAAATCCTGGGCGTTCCGCCCGATCAGGTGCTGCAGCATCGTCTCCAGCTTGTCGAAGCCCTTGGCCATGATCGCCTCGGGGGTCACGCCTTGGGCATATTCGTCCGCCAGGGCGAGGACTTCCGATGCGAGATCGTCAGGCAGCGGCTCGCAAAGCTGGATCAGGTCTTGGCGCTCGCGCGCGGCGCGACCGGAATCGCCGCCCTGCAGCACCGCCGGGACGTCACCGGAGATCGCCTCCCCGAGGTCATGCACCAGGCAGAGCTTCAGGAGGTGGAGGAGATCCACGGTCCCCAGATCCCGGTGGAACAGGAGCGCCATCAGGCAGAGCCGCCAGCTATGTTCGGCCGTGCTCTCCGGTCGGCCCTGTCGGGTTACCCCGCTGCGCAGCGTATCCTTCAGCTGCTCCGAGGCCTGGACGAAGTCCAGGATGGCGGCGATGCGGCACGGATCGGGCGCTGAACTCATCGCATCGGCCTAGCGCGCGTCCGCCGCCCGTTCCAGACCCGGAATAACTTATGCCGCGGTAGCGCCCTCGGCTCTGACAAGCCGGGCGAAGCTGCCGTCCGCCAAGGGCATCCGGGTGTAGCGGATCAGCCCGGCGGGATCGTCAGCTCCGGGAACACGGCCTTCTCGGTTGCGACGACGATGTCCGAGGCGAGCGGCCCGTACCAGCCTCGGGACTCCAGGCCGGCCTCGCCCGCGGCGATTCCTTGGGACGCGAACCGCCACAGGGACGTCCCGATGAGTTCGTCTATTCCAACGGTCCAGCTCCGGGCGCGGGCCGGCGACGCGGCGATCAGGCGATGGGTGAAATCGCAAATGAGATGGGCCGGCGTACTGGCGCAGCGGACCAGATCCGCCAGGGCGCGATCGGATGCGGACCCCGGCCTGGCCGCCAGCAGCGTGATCAGTCTGCGGGCCTCCCGGCCCTCCGGCGCCCGGGCCCCGGTCTCCCAACGCGAGATGGTCGTTTGCGAGACACCCAGCCGCTCGGCGGCGTCCGCCTGCTTGATCCTGTTCAGGACGCGCCAGCGCCTGAGCGAAACCCCCAGGCCGAGGCTGGTCGTGGCGATCGGCACGTTACGAAGCTCCTGATTTACGGGGCCGGACGTTCGGCTTTCGCCTGGGACCGTGGCGCCAGCTTGAGCTGGCTTAACATGGGGCCGACAGGCGATCCTGTCACCTCCGTGCCCGACCTGGACGACCCGGCCCTTGGCGCGACGGCCAAGCTGGGCGATGGTTGATCAAACAGACAAGTGAAGGGGAGATCAGGCCCATGAGGCTGTCCAAGCCGCGCATCGCGCCGCTCGAGATGAGCGAACTCAACGAGGATCAGAAGGCGATCGTGGCGCCCATCGCCGAGCGCGGGCCGGTGCTGAACATCTTCATGACCATGGCCAGGGACCCGGCCGCCGCGAAAGCCTTCCTCGCCTGGGGCAACTACATCCTGTCGCGCAAGAACGGCCTGCCGGCCCGGGAGCGCGAGATCGTCATCCTGCGCATCGGCTATCTCTGCAAGTCGGGCTACGAGTTCACCCAGCACACCCGCATCGGCCTGCAGTCGGGCCTGACCGAGGACGAGATCGAGCGCATCAAGCGCGGCGCGGACGCCGGCTGGAGCGAGGCGGACGCGGTGCTGATCCGGGCCTGCGACGACCTGAACAGGAATCATTTCGTCAGCGACGCCGTCTGGGCCGAGCTGGGCCGCTTCTACGACGACAAGCAGAAGATGGACCTGGTCTATACCGTCGGCCAGTACACCCAGGTGTCCATGCTGCTGAACAGTTTCGGGGTGCAGCTCGACAAGGGCCAGACCCTGGACCCAGAGCTGAAGGGCTACTGACATTCTGGAAGAGAGCTACCAGCCGGCCGCCGTCGAGGCGGCCCGCGACCGGTTCTTCGTCATCACCGGCTGCTCGGGCGGCGGCAAGTCCTCGCTGCTGGCCGGGCTGAAGGCGGTGGGCTATCCGGTGATCGAGGAGGCGGGGCGGCAGGTGGTGCGCGAGCAGGCGCTGATCGGCGGGCCGGGATTGCCGGACGATATCGATCACTTCCTGGACCTGACCATCTCGCGGACCATCTACGCGATGACGATGGCTCTGGCGCAGAACGGCCCGATGATTATGGACCGCTGCATCGTCGATCAGATCAGTGACCCCGGCCAGCCGGCTTGGCGGCTCGAGGCAGCGCGGCGGTTCGCCGTCAATCGGACGGTCTTCGTGACCCCGCCCTGGCCCGAGATTTTCGCCACCGACACCGAGCGTCGCCACGGCTTCGTGGCGGCCGAGGCCATGTACCATCAGCAGATGCGGACCTACCGCGACCTCGGCTACGACCTGGTTCACATTCCCAAGAGCCCGGTCCCTGACCGCATCGCCTTCCTGTTGGAACGCCTGCCCCCGCCTGGAGCCAAGCCATGACCGACCGCCTCAAGGGCAAGACCGCCGTCATCGTCGGGGCCGGGCAGACGCCGGGCGAGACCATCGGCAACGGCCGGGCCATGGCCGTGCTGTTCGCCCGCGAGGGGGCCGACATCCTCTGCGTCGACCGCGACATCGCCCGGGCCGAGGAGACGGCGGAGATGATCGTCGCCGAGGGTGGCTGCGCCGCCGCCTGGCAGGGCGACATCACCAAGCCGGACACCGCCCAGGCCCTGGCCGATCTGGTCAAGGAGCGCTGGGAGCGGCTCGACATCCTGGTCAACAATGTCGGCATCGGCGGGGGCGGCGACGGCCCGGCCCACCGGCTGGAGGAGGCGGCCTTCGACCGCATCATGTCGGTCAACCTCAAGGGCATGTGGCTGACCATCAAGGCCATCGTCCCGCTGATGCGCGAGCAGGGCGGCGGGGCGATCGTCAACATCTCGTCCCTGGCCGGAATCGCCGGCGGCAATCAGGTGGCCTACGAAATGTCCAAGGCCGCCGTGAACCGCCTGACCACATCCGTCGCCCAGGCCAACGCCGCCAAGGGCGTGCGCTGCAACGCCATCATGCCCGGCCTGATGGACACGCCCATGGCCGTGGCCGGCATCGCCAACGCCACCGGCCAGGACCAACAGGCCGTGCGAGAGGCTCGCAGCGCCCGGGTGCCGCTGCTGGGCAAGATGGGCACGGCCTGGGACACCGCCTATGCGGCCCTCTACCTGGCCAGCGACGAGTCGGCCTTCGTCACCGGGGTGGTGCTGCCGGTGGACGGCGGAATGTCCAGCCGGATCGGGTAATTGACCGATCCGCGTTCGTCGAGCAGGCTCCCCGCACAAGAACGGGGAGGCTCTGAAACATGTCCACTGAACTCACCATGCTCGCCTGGTCGGTCGGCCTGCTTATCGCGCTGGTCGTCATCCAGGCCTTTGCCGGCATCCGCTCCAAAGGGCTGGTTCCGCTGGCCAACAACCGCGACGACCTCGGCCCCGCCGAGGGTTTCCACGCCCGCATGCTGCGGGTGGTCGACAACCACCGCGAAGGCCTGACCATGTTCGCCCCGCTGGTGCTGATCGCCGCGGCGACCAGTGTCTCAACGCCGATGACGGTGCTGGGCGCGCAGCTGTTCTTCTATTCGCGGCTGGTCCACGCGGTGCTCTACATCCTGGGCGTGCCGATGGTGCGGCCCCTGGCCTGGGGCGTGGGCCTGGCCGGGACCGTTATGATCCTGCTGGCCGTCTTGCGCCTGATCTAGGGGGCGCCGGCCTTGCCGCGATAAATGTCGCACAGGGTGTCGATCACCCGCATCGCGGCCGGGTCGGACAGTCGGTAATAGATGGTCTGGGCCTCGCGCCGGGTGGCCACCAGCCCCTCGGCCCGCAGCTTGGCCAGATGCTGCGAGGCGGCCGACTGGGCCAGCCCCACATGCCGGGCCAGGTCGCCGGCGGAGCATTCGCCCTCGCTCAGCCGGCACAGCAGGATCAGCCGCTGCTCGCTGGCCAACAGCTTCATCAGCCGGGCCGCCGCCGAGGCGCTGGCCTCGAGTTCGGCCAGTTCGGAATGGGAGGGTGGGGCCAAGCTCTTGGTTTCCATCCGACTAGGGTAAGCGCGTCCGTCAGGCCGGCAAAGCCGGCTCGTCACGCCGCCCGTCGTCGCGTAGCGCCACATAGATGGCGGGGATGACCAGCACGGTCAGCAGGGTCGAGGAGGCCAGGCCGAACAGCAGCGAGATGGCCAGGCCCTGGAAGATGGGATCGAACAGGATCACCGCCGCCCCGATCATCGCCGCCAGGGCGGTCAGCAGGATCGGCTTGAAGCGGATCGCCCCGGCCTCCAGCAGCACGGTCCGTAGCGGCCGCCCGTCGCCGGCGCTGTGGCGGATGAAGTCGACCAGCAGGATCGAGTTGCGCACGATGATCCCCGCCAGGGCGATGAAGCCGATCATCGAGGTGGCGGTGAAGGGGGCGTGGAACAGGATGTGGCCGATGACGATGCCGACCAGGGTGAGCGGGATCGGGGTCAGGATGACCAGCGGCAGCTTGAAGCTTTTGAACTGGGCCACCACCAGCACGTAGATGCCCAGCAGGGCGACCATGAAGGCGGCCCCCATGTCGCGGAAGGTCACCCAGGTGATCTCCCATTCGCCGTCCCACAGCACGCTGGCCCTGGCCTCGTCGGTCGGCTGGCCGTTCAGCCGGATGGCGGGCGCGCCGGCCGGGCCCCAGTCGGCGTTCCTGATCGCCTTGTCGACCGCCAGCATGCCGTAGATCGGGGCCTCGTACTGGCCGGCCAGTTCGGCGGTGACCATTTCGACGTCGCGGCCGTCGCGGCGGAAGATGTGCAGGGAGCCCGGCTGGCGGTCGGCCTTGACCACCTCGTCCAGGGCCACCAGCCGCGCCTGCGCCCCCGAGCCGGTGACCGCCACGGGCAGGGCGCCCATCCGGCCGTCCCAGGTCCGGGCCGACTGCGGCAGCCGCACGCTGATCTCCAGCGGCGGGCGGCCCTCGCCGCGCGTCGAGTAGCCAACGAGCTGGCCGCCGAGGGCAGCGCCGATGGAGTCGTAGACGTCGCGGTCGGCCAGGCCCAGATGCTCCAGCTGCGCCCGGTCGGGGGTGAGGCGCAGACCGGGCCGGGGCGTCCCGGCGCTGTCGTCGATATCGACGATGTAGGGCACCGACTTGAAGATCGCCTTCACCCGCTGGGCGGTCGCCCGCCGCGTGGCCGCGTCCGGCCCGTAGACCTCGGCCAGCAGGGTGGCCAGCACCGGCGGCCCGGGCGGCGCCTCGACCACCTTCAGGGACGAGCCGGCCGGCAGCGGCAGGTCCGCCAGCCGCTGGCGCAGGTCCAGGGCCACGGCGTGGCTGTTGCGCTTGCGCTCGCCCTTGGGGGTCAGGGTGACGGCCAGGTCGCCCATCTCCGGCTTGCCCCGCAGGTAGTAGTGGCGGACCAGGCCGTTGAAGTTGAAGGGCGAGGCGGTCCCGGCCTGGGCGTCGATGGCGGTGACTTCGGGCAGGCCCCGGGTGATGTCGGCCGCCTGGGCCAGGATGCGCTGGGTGGTCTCCAGGCTGGTTCCCTCGGGCAGGTCGGCCACCACCTGCAGCTCGGACTTGTTGTCGAAGGGCAGCAGCTTCACGGTCACCGTCTTGGTGGCGAACATTGCGCAGGCCAGCAGCGTCGCCACGCCGACCGCGCCCAGGAAGATCCAGGCGCTGCGGCGGCTGGCGATCACCGGGGCGGCGACGCGGCGGTAGAGGCGGCCCAGCCGGTCTTCCCGGCCATGGGCGTGGCCGCGGGCCAGGGTCTTGCGGGCCAGTCGCACCATCAGCCAGGGGGCGATGACCACGGCCACGAAGAAGCTGAACACCATGGCCGCCGAGGCGTTGACCGGGATCGGGGCCATGTAGGGGCCCATCAGACCCGAGACGAACAGCATGGGCAGCAGGGCCGCCACCACGGTCATGGTCGCCACCACGGTGGGATTGCCGACCTCGGCCACGGCCTCGATGGCCGCCTGCCGCCGGTCGCGGCCGTCGTTCATCGCCCAGTGGCGGGCGATGTTCTCGATCATGACGATGGCGTCGTCGACCAGGATGCCGATCGAGAAGATCAGGGCGAACAGGCTGACCCGGTTGATGGTGTAGCCCATCAGGTTGGAGGCGAAGAGGGTCAGCAGGATGGTGGTCGGGATGACGATGGCCGTCACCATCGCCTCGCGGAGGCCGATGGCGAAGGCGATCAGGGCCACGATGGTCGCCGTCGCCAGGGCCAGGTGGAACAGCAGCTCGTTGGCCTTCTCGTTGGCCGTCTCGCCGTAGTCGCGGCTGATCGAGACCTGCAGGCCGGGCGGGATCAGCGTGCCTTTCAGCGTGTCCAGGCGCTCGAGCACCGCATGGCTGACCACCACGGTGTTGGCGCCCTTGCGCTTGGCGAGCGCCAGGCTGACCGCCGGGGTTTTCGACCACTGGCCATCCAGGCGGGCATAGCGCCACTGGCCGGCCTGGTCCTCGCGGGGGGCCTGGACGACCCGGGCGACGTCGCGGACATAGACCGCTTCGCCCCGCACCGAGGGGACCGTCAGCAGGCCCACGGCCTGGGCGCTGTCCAGGGTGGTCCCGACGCTGACATTGAGGGCCTGGTTGTCCTGGCGCAGGCTGCCGGCCGGGAAGCGGCGGTCGGCTTGGCGGACGGTGTCGACCAGCGCCCCCAGCGACACCCCGCGCAGGGTCATCAGGGCCGGGTCCGGCTCGATGCGGATCTCGTCGGGCCGGCCGCCGACGATGAAGGTCAGGCCCACATCCTCGACCTTGGCCAGTTCGGTGCGCAGCTTGCCGGCGATGTCGTAGAGCGCCTGGTCGGTCCAGCGCCCGGCCTGGTCCGGCCTGGGCGAAAGGGTCAGCACCAGGGCCGGCACGTCGTTGATGCCCCGGGCGACGATCAGCGGCTCGGGGATGCCGACCGGGATACGGTCGTAGTTGGCGCGGATCTTCTCGTGGATGCGGACGATGGCGTCGTCCGGGTCGGTGCCGACCTTGAACCGGGCGGTGACCATCACCTGGTCGTCGTCGACGAAGCTGTAGACGTGCTCGACGTCGCTGACGCTCTTGACGATGGTCTCCAGCGGCTTGGCCACCAGCTCGACGGCGTCGCTGGCGCGCAGGCCCGGGGCTGCGACCTGGACGTCGACCATCGGCACGCTGATCTGCGGCTCCTCCTCGCGGGGGATGGAGACCAGGGCCAGCAGGCCGATGGCGATGGCCGCCAGCAGGAACAGCGGCGTCAGGGGCGAGGCGATGGTGGCGGCAGTCAGCCGTCCGGACAGGCCCAGCTTCATGGCGCGACCAGCACGTCGCCGGCGGCGGCGCCCGAGAGGATTTCCACCCGGGCCGGATCGCCGGTCGGGGCGGTCTGGACCGGAGTCTCCAGCGCCGAGCCATTGGCTTGCAGCAGCCGCACATAGTCCAGGCCATAGCGGCTGACGATGAAGCGGCGGGGAATGGTCAGGGCCTGGCGCTGGCCGACGGGCAGCTGGACCCGCACGCGCGAGCCGACCAGGACCGCGCTCAGCCCGGCGACCCGCACGTCGGCGGTCACCTGGCCGGCGGTGACCGAGGGATAGACCTGGATGACCTGGCCCGCGGCGGCGGCGCCGGGAAGATCGCCCGGCTGCAGGCTCACCGCCTGGCCGACCCGTAGGGACGCGGCCTGGCCTTCCGGAACCTCGATCCGCAGCAGGGGCTCGCCAGCGGTGATCGTGGCGACCGACTGGCCGGCGGCCACGACCGAGCCGACCGGGGTCTGGGCGGTCAGCACCCGGCCGGTGGCGGGGGCCAGGATGGTTCCCTGGCCGGCCAGGTCGGCGCCGGCGGCCCGCTGGGCCCGGGCGGCGGCCAGGCTGGCCTCGGCCGAACGGGCGCCGGCCCTGGCCTGGTCCAGGCGCGCCTGGGCGTAGATGCCCTTGTCGAACAGGCTCTGGATGCGCTTGAGGTCCGCCCGCGCCCGGTCGGCCTCGGCGGCGGCGGCCAGCACCTGGGCGTCGTCCGCCCGGGTCAACAGGCCCAGCCGCTCGTCGCGCACCTGGCCGATGACCTGGCCAGCCCGGACCGTATCGCCCTCGCGCACGCTCAGGCTGGCCAGGATGCCGCCGATCCGGCTGCGCGCCTCGGCCATGTTGCGGGT
This sequence comes from Caulobacter ginsengisoli, assembly GCF_030814835.1. Lineage (GTDB taxonomy): Bacteria > Pseudomonadota > Alphaproteobacteria > Caulobacterales > Caulobacteraceae > Caulobacter > Caulobacter ginsengisoli. The sequence goes on along the minus strand of NZ_JAUSVS010000014.1, from coordinate 34,483 downwards.
GGTGACGGTGGCGGTCACCGGCTTGAGGTCATCGACCGGGCCGCGCGCCAGGACGAGCCGCTCGCCGCTCGCCTTGACGGGCGGCGCGGAGGCCGGCTCCGGCCGGCCGCAGCCGGCCACGGCCAGGAGAATCATCGCCATCAGGATCGGCGCGAGGCGCATGGGCTTCAAGTCCTAGGGTTCTAGCGGACGTCGCGGGTCCAGCCGGTTTCCGGATCGATGGTCACGGTCGGCAGGCCCGCCGCCTTCCAGGCGCCGATGCCGCCGGCGAGGTGCGCGGTCACGTGGACGCCGGCCTTCTGGCAGCGCTCCGCCGCCATGGCCGAGCGTTTGCCCGAACCGCATTGCAGAACGATGCGCCGCTCGCCGGAATCGGGAAGGGCGGCAGGGTCGAAACTCGACAGCGGAAACAGCAGGGCGCCGTGGATGCGCTCGGCCTCGAACTCGCCGGGCTCGCGCACGTCGACCAGCAGGATGCTGTGCGCATCCAGGCCGGCCTTGACCTGTTGGGGCGTCAGGTTCTCGAGCAGTGACATGGATTCTCCTCGGATCGGGTCAGCGTGATTTCGTATTTGCATATATGCGAATATACAAATATAAAACAACCCATCGAACCTGAAACATGGTCCCGGCGGCGAAAAAGGCCTTGATCCTGGTCAACGCGCCACCGCCGGAACCGGGAGATGCTGGCGTCATGAGCAAGCCATCGATCGTCATTCTCGGCGCCGGGCTCGGAGGAGCCATCGCCGCTTTCGAGATCAAGGCCGCGGTCGGCGACCGGGCCCAGGTCACGCTGGTGGGGCAGGGCGACCGCTTCCACTTCGTGCCCTCCAATCCCTGGGTGGCGGTCGGCTGGCGCACCCGCGAGGCCATCGAGGTCGAGCTGCCGCCGGTCATGGCCAAACGCGGCGTGGCCTTCATGAACTGCGGCGCCGAGCGGGTGCATCCGGCGGAGAATCGGGTGGCGCTGATGGACGGCGAGAGCCTTCCTTACGACTACCTGGTCATCGCCACCGGCCCGGATCTGGCCTTCGACGAGATCGAGGGGCTGGGGCCCGCCGGCTTCACCCAGTCGATCTGCCAGGTCGAGCATGCCCAGAAGGCCGCGGTCGCCTTCGACGCCCTGGCGGAAAACCCCGGCCCGGTGGTGATCGGCGCCGCCCAGGGGGCCAGCTGCTTTGGCCCGGCCTACGAGTTCGCCCTGATCCTCGACACCGAGCTGCGCCGCCGCAAGGCGCGCGACCGCGTGCCGATGACCTATGTCACGCCCGAACCCTATATCGGCCATCTGGGTCTCGACGGGGTGGGCGACACCAAGGGCCTGCTCGAGAGCGAGCTGCGCCAGCGCCACATCAAGTGGATCACCAACGCCAAGGTGGCGAAGGTCGAGGCCGGGATGATGCATGTCGAGGAGATTGGCGAGGACGGCGCGGTCAAGACGACCCACGACCTGCCCTTCGCGTTCTCGATGATGCTGCCAGCCTTCCGGGGCGTCGCCGCCGTGCGCGGCATCGAGGGCCTGACCAACCCGCGCGGCTTCATCATCGTCGACAAGCATCAGCGCAACCCGGCCTTCCCCAATGTCTTCGCCCTGGGGGTCTGCGTGGCCATCGCCCCGACCGGCAAGACGCCGGTGCCGGTGGGCGTGCCCAAGACCGGCTTCATGATCGAGAGCATGGTCACCGCCATCGCCCGCAACCTCGGCGACCTGGTCGCTGGCGAGCCGGCCGTGGCCGAGGCGACCTGGAACGCCATCTGCCTGGCCGACTTCGGCGACGGCGGCGTGGCCTTCATCGCCCAGCCGCAGATTCCGCCCCGCAACGTCAACTGGGCGGCCAGCGGCAAGTGGGTCCACCTGGCCAAGGTCGGCTTCGAGAAATACTTCCTGGGCAAGGTCCGCCGCGGCGAGAGCGAGCCCTTCTACGAGAAGCTGGCCCTCGACATCATGGGCGTCAGCAAGCTCAAGGCCGTGAGGTGAGCCCCACCCCCTTCCTCCACAGGAGTCTCTCCCGATGACCCTCGATCGCGCCGTCATGGCCTTCGCCGGGGCCATGGTCCTGGTCAGCCTCGCCCTGACCCAGTTCGTCCACCCCGCCTGGATCTGGCTCACCGTCTTCGTCGGCGCCAACCTGCTGCAGGCGTCCTTCACCGGCTTCTGTCCGGCGGCCATGGCGTTCAAGAGGCTGGGCCTGAAGGCGGGTGTGGTGTTCCGTTAGGCGTCCGCAGAGCCGATATGCGTTTCAAGCGTTGTCTTGCGCGGTAGCCTCATGACCCAGACCGTCTGCCCCCACTGCGACACCACCAACCGCCTGCCGGACAGCAAGCCGGCGTTGCAGGGCAAGTGCGGGCGCTGCGGCCAGCCGCTCTATGTCGGCCAGCCCAAGGAGGTCACCGGCGCGGGCCTGGCCAGGCGCATGGCCGCCGAACCGGCCCTGCTCGTCGATGTCTGGGCCCCCTGGTGCGGTCCCTGCCGGGCCATGGCCCCCAACTTCGCCGCCGCGGCCGCGCGGCTGGAACCGGACGTGCGGCTGCTGAAGCTGAACTCGGAGGCCGAACCGGCGGCGGCGCAGCGGTTCAACGTCTCCAGCATCCCGGCCCTGCTGCTGATCAAGGACGGCCAGGTGGCCGCGCGCACCGCCGGCCTGATGAGCGCCGAGCAGATCGTCGGCTGGGCGCGGCAGGCGCTGGGCTAGAGGCGACCTACTCCACCCAGTTCGGGAAGAAGCCCAGCCGCGCCTGCACCCGGCTGTCATGGGCCGGCACGATGGTCAGGCCCGGATCGGCCTTCTGCAGGGCCCGCATCCGGTCGATCTCCGCCTGGGTCCGGCCCGCGTCGCTGTCGGCCAGCAGGCCGGCCAGCCAGAACTTGGGCCGCGCCTGGGGGATGGCCGCCGCCGACCACACCGTGTCGCCGCAGAAGAAGAAGCGCCGCCCGCTGGAGGTGGTGACGAACATCCCCACCGCGCCGGGCGTGTGGCCGAACTGCGGGACCAGCACCACCGTCCCGTCGCCATAGAGGTCGAGGCTCTGGGCGAAACCGCGATAGGGTCTGGGCTGGAAGAGGATGGTGCGCCAGCGGATGGACGGGGCGCCCACCTGGCTTGGCCAGGCGCCGCCGCCGCGGATGAAGGCCAGTTCCTCCTTCGTCACCCAGACCTCGGCCTGGGGGAAGTCGACCACGCCGCTGGCATGGTCCCAGTGGCTGTGGCTGAGGATGACCCGGCGGATCGGCGGCAGGCCGGCCCTGGCCAGCTGGTCCCGCGCCGGGATGATGGGCTTGAGGTATTTGAAGAACCGCTGCTTCCAGCCCGGCATGTCCTGGGCGTACTGGCTGTCGATCCGCGCGCCCAGGCCGGTGTCGAACAGGAACTCGTCGTCCCCGTGCCGGATCAGGAAGGCGGAGAAGTTGTTGTCGAGCTTGGCCGCCTTGTCGCCGCCGGCATACAGCAGGGATTCCTGGACGACGGTCCGGCCGGTCTTGACGATGGCGAAGCTGACCCTGGGCCCGGCGGCCGCGGCGGGCAGGCCGATGGCCAGGACCGCCAGGGCGGCGGCGAAGCCGGCAACCAGGCCGGCGAAGCGGGGGCGACGATGCATGGGGTGTCCCTCTGTGACGATGGGGCGACCCTAGGTCGGCGTCTTAAATCGGCAAAATATATAGACTTGAGCTAGTTTCAATATTTGACCTATGTTCAAACCATGTTCGATCTGCGCGCCCTCCGCTATTTCGTCGCCGCCTATGAGACGGGGTCGATCACCGCCGCCGCCCGGCGCTGCTCGATCTCGCAGCCCTCGATCACCGCCGCGATCCAGAACCTGGAGGCCGAGCTGGGCGCGCGGCTGTTCGAGCGCACCCGCCAGGGCCTGGCCCCCACCCGCGACGCCGAGATCCTGCATCCCCGCGCCAGCGCCCTCCTGGCCGAGGCCGCCGCCCTGCACCGGGAATTCCGCGTCCGCGCCCCGCGCACCCTGGCCATCTTCATCCAGCCGGACGTCGGGCTGCGCCGTGTCGCCCCGGTGTTGCGCACGGCCTATGAGCTGGTCCCCGACCTGGTGGCGCGCCTGGTCGGCGAGCGCTCGGCGGCCGATATCCAGGTCACCGCCCAGGGCTGCCACGAGGCGGACAGCGACTTCCTGCCGCTCTGGACCGAGCCCTATGCCGTCCTCATGCCGGCGACCCATCCCTTGCGTTTCCGCAGCCACATCCGCCTGGCCGACCTCGACGGCCTGCCGCTGATCGAACGCCCCCACTGCGCCCTGCAGGCCAGGTTCGAGGGCGGGCTGGCCACAGCCGGTTTCCGCCCGGACATCCGCGCCACGGCGGCCGACGAGGAGGCGGTGCTGGTGCTGGTCGAGATGGGGGTGGGCCTGGCCATCGCCCCGGCCAGCCATGCCGAGGGCGCTTCCGGGGTGATCGTCAGGCCGCTGGCCCCGGAACTCGCCACCGACCGCACGGTGGGCCTGGCTTGGCGCAGGGGCTCGGGCCATGAGGACTTCTGCCGCAGCCTGGCCGCCGCGGCCCCGGCGCCCGCCTACGAACGCCGCCAGGCGGGCTGACGGTCAGTCCGGCGCCTCGGTCTCGGGAAACGGCGCGCCGGGCAGGTAGCGCAGGATCGGGCGGATCTCATAGACCGCCGTGGGATTGACTTGCCGCAGCTCGCGAGCGACCGCGACCGCCTCGTCGATGCTCTCCCCCTCCACCACATAGAAGCCCAGCAGCTGCTCCTTGGTCTCGGCGAACGGCCCGTCCAGCACCACGCCCTTTCCCGGCCCCCGCAGCGTCAGGGCGTCCCCCGTCGCCCCCAACCGCGCCGCCGGCCCCAGCCGCCCTTCGGCGGTGAGGCGGTCGTTGAGCTTGATCAGGTCGGCCATCAGGGCGCTGTCCTCGTCGGGCGTCCAGGTCGCGACGGTGGCGGCTTCGTCGTGGTAGGCCAGGATGGCGTAGAGCATGTGGGGTTCCAGGTAATTGGACGGTCGACCTCCAACTTGACGGGGAGTCGGGGCAAGGCCAAGCGAGGCGACACTTTTCCGTCACCCTACTCGACTGCCGCATTGAGAATGCAAACCAGTGGTAGAACCGATTAACCAAGACGATCTATCTCGGGGGTGAGGCGGGGAGAGAGAGCCGATGACGATAGCTGAGTTTGATCCCCATGTGCGGTTTGAGGATTGGACGAGAACCCGAGTGCCGGCTGTCATCGGAACCAATTCAGGATCGGAGCCGCTAGCATTCCAGAACTGGCGCCGGTTCAAGGAAGCGTTCGTGCCAGAACTGGTCGAACGAGCGGTAAGAGAAACGGGTGAGGCGCTTGGCCGTCCGGTAATAAATTGTCTGGATCCCTGCGCGGGGTCGGGCACCACGCCGCTCGCCTGCCAGTTTCTGGGCGTCGAGCCCATCGCGATTGAGGTCAACCCTTTTCTGGCCGACCTGATCGAAGCCAAGCTCTCGGTCGTGGATGCCGCGGTTGTTGCGAGAAGGTGTAGTGAGGTTATCGGCACTCAGCTTCACGTCGATCCAAATGAGCACTACGCGCTAGCACCAGCGACCTTCGTCGAGCCTGGTGTGGCAGATCGTTATCTTTTCCCGCGTGACGTTGCCGAGCGTCTAGCGAACCTTGTCCTTGCGGTCGAACAAGTGCCTGAGGTCAAGGTCAAGCGTCTACTACGCGTGCTACTCGGGTCGGCCGCGCTCGAAGTTTGCAATGCAACAGTCAGCGGGAAGGGCCGACGTTACAGGCAAAATTGGAAGGAACAGATGCGAACGGTCGATGAACTCGATCAAGCATTCGTCCAAGCCGTGGAGGGAGCCGTTTTCGATATAGCTCGCTACGCTCGGCGTCGGAATCTTTCCTATGATCTCCGCCGAGGTGACGCCCGCTTGGAAATCGCAAACATTCCAGAGATTGACTTAGCGGTTTTCTCCCCACCCTATCCCAATTCGTTCGACTATACGGACGTTTACAACATCGAACTATGGTCGCTCGGCTACCTGAAGGGCGGCAAAGACAACGTGGAACTTAGAAATTCCACTTTGCGCAGCCATGTACAAATCAAGCGTGACTTTGCCTCGGACGGCCTCTCTCTAGCAGTGCGGACTTCCGTTTCGAAGCTTCGAGCTGTCGATGGCCTCTGGAACAAAAATATTCCCGATATGATCGGGGCATACTTTGCGGATTTGGCGATCCTGCTGCGGGGAGTGCGTGAGAAGTTGGTCGCTGAGGGCCGGGTTTACATGGTTGTCGGTGATAGCAGATATGCGGGCGTCGACGTTCCCGTGGCGGAAGCAATTGCCGAAATGGCACCAAGCCTCCGGTATGAACTTATCGGGTCGGAACCGTTTCGTTCGATGCGTGTTTCGCCGCAGCAGGGTGGACGGGCCGAATTGGCCGAAACACTTATCGTTCTGGCGGCCGTCTAAGCAGCTTTCGGTCCCCCGGCTTTTCGCCACGCGCTAGGCGAATTGTAGATTGGAAATCGCCGTACCCGTACAGTTGCGAGGTGGTCGGGGTTCTGACCAATCAGTAACGGTGCAGTATCTCCACTAGGAGGGTTGCCAACGTCGTAAAGCGCAAGAGTCGCAAACGGAACGTGGATATCTTCCCTGTAGAAGTGCCCCTGACTAAGACCCTCCTCCGTCGCGGCATGGTCGGCGGTTTCAGGGCCTCGCAGAACCTTCAGCTCAAGAACTCCAACTAGGCGCAGCCCTCCGGATGGGGGCTTTTGCGTGAGTATCAGATCAGTCCGCCCTGCAGCGGTGTTGGTCTGTCGTAGCACCTTGACGGGTCGAGATTTTCCGAGAAAGTACATCCCAATTTGTCCTTTTAGTACCTTCTCAATTTCATCCTCTGCCTTCGAAACCAGCTTGCCTTTCGTCCACAAATTTACCGTCCCCCCGCTGGGGTTTTTGAGATTGTCGTCATAGGCTATATTTAAAACTTCACATAGATCATCTTGCGTTAAGTCATCGTCAGACACAGGGACCAAAAATCGTTGATGGATCGCGTCTCCCGATACGCCTTCTGGATAAACCGTAGCGGATCTCGCAACACCGTCCCAAAGGATCGTTGCGCGAGAACCGAAACCAGCCGCTTCAATTTGCTCAATCGCTGCCAGTATAGTTTTATCCGACAGGGGATGACAGCTACCGTTATTCGCGTCGCGGCCTGTCAGAACCATCTTTCCAGACATTGACCCGTGGCCGTCTTGCATATGTACTATGCGCGCAAAGCCGCCCTGGGCGCCGTCGGCCAACGGTGCATCGCTATAAATCAACGCGCACAGGTCACAGGCCTCTTCTCTGTGAGCAACAGCTCGAACAGCGGAAAGGATGAAGCGTGCTTGGTCGTCGAAGTCTAGCGGGATGTGGTCTAGGTCTTCTGCGGCAACCGCTTGAAGCAGCATCTCCTTCAGCGCGCTGCCGTTCAGCTGCTCGGCGAGAGTTTCAGCCATTTGCTGCTCGCCGGAGATATCGAACGTAGAGATTGACCTTTGCGCCGGGGCTCAGTGTTACACCAGCCTTTCCAAGTGTGTCATTGGCGAGCTCTTCGATTCTATCAGCTGACATGCGCGAGTAATTTCGCGCACGCCACTCGCCATAGTCAATTATCGTTCCTGCGTGGCCAGTGTCCCAGGTCACGTCAGCTTGAGTTGTGGCGTCAAGATCGTCATCTGGCACCGCGCCGAGCGCGTCAGCAAGTTCTCTAAAGAAGTCTCGCAGAGCGAGAAATTCCGGCAATTGATAGACGGCATTCAGTATTGACTGCGTAGCAGATCGCCGCAGGCAGAAGCTCGCGTCCAGATAGGCCCGCGAGGCCTCTACGACCGGCTGTAGTTGGACAACATCTACCAACCCCTGACCAACCAAGCGATCCAATTGCCACTGCAATTCTGGGAAATAAGGGCCAATGCGCCTCTTAAGAATTCGCCCCGATAGAGTGGAGAGGTCGTATATCGGACTTAGGACATCAGCTAGAAACGCGAGGGCGTGGAGGCGGGAAGTCGAAAGGGGCGCGATGACTGCATAGTCCGCTGCGTCTAGCAGCATCAACAGTCTCACGCGCCGGCGCACCTCTAGGCCCGACGTCTCTAGCCACCCGGTGAGTTCGTCGGTCGTCAATGGCCCGGTTCCCCTTGGCCATAGGGAGGAAAGAGGGCCCTATCCAATAAGTTCTTATATCGGTCCCCGACAAGCTCAACTGCGCTGGTCGGTGCAGCGAGTGTCAGTAGGTCGATGACACGATCTTTTCGCTCATCCCTAGGGATGACATGAGGTTCCGGATCGCCCTCTTGGGGCTCGTACGCTCCAAAAAGCGCAGGGATCATGTCGGCGTTCGTCAGGTTTGACGTCACGATTAGCCGGTTCTCAGTGTTGTCCCTGGTAAAGCGAGCAAGAAAAGCTCCGGCGCGTCTCATGAACAGCGCATCAAGGCTAGCCTCGGGCGCGTCAAACACCATAGACGCCGGCCCTGACTCCGCAGCCACCTCTACCAGCGCGAGGCGGAAAGCGAGGTCGATAAATTCGCCCTGAGACATGGATACTTCAGAACGGGTACGGCGGGGCATCGGCGCATCAAAGGTTCCAGATGTCATGCTCAGTTGAAAAGTTGGCCATTCGTATGATTGGCCACTTTCACCGATAGGCGCTCTTATGTATGCCAGTGTAATTTCTGCCCGTTCGACAAGGAAATCCGAAATTCTACTTCCAAATTTTTCCCTTATTTCATCGGCTTTTTGCTCAATCGACACCTTAAATTGATTAAAGACTTTTGAGAATTCGAGCTCTGCTGCGGTCTGATCTTCACGCAGGCCCTCAAGTGTTTCGCTTTGCTGAGCCACACGTTCCTTGAGAGCGGCAACCGCTGGTGGGCTGGGTGGTAGCGATCCTGCGATTTGTCTGATGCGTTTCTCGAGTTCAGACCGCTTCTGCAACTGACCGTCTAGTTCGATTTGAACTAAATCCCGTTGCTCCTCTTCGCGCTTTGCGTCGTCAGCGGCAACTTCCATCGACTGCTTGGCACCCTCCAGCCTAGCCTCTGCTTTTGCCAGCCTCGCTGCATCTACGGCGGTTGGAGGGACGATTGCTTCCTGGGCACTATGGTCAGCCCCACATACGAGGCAGCGCCCTTCGCTGATCGCCGCGACCCACCGATCGATGAGAGGGCCATCCTCTGCACCGCAGGCTAGGCATTCGCCATCGCCGATCAAACGGGCGATGACGTATCGGCTGGACTCATCAGACTTGGGAAAGGCGGCGGCGACACGCGCAAGCTTAAGCGCCTCGATCTCACGCAGAACGTCGTCGTAGTTGAACTTCGCCGCCTCATGGGTTGCCCGAGTTTCGGTCCTTGCCGCGTCTAAAGCCTGGCGGCGTTCGGCGAGGGCGAGAATGTTTTCGTTGTGAGCAGCCACGCCACTTTGGAGAGTGTGATACTCAGCGCTTAATGTGCCGGCAGTCGCGAGCGCCGCTTCATCTTTGAGAAGCTGCTTTCTGTCTCGATTTACGATGTATAGTAGGTTCCTGTATGCGCTATTGGCCGTCGCAACGGCCTGCGCGCGTTGAGACAGTTCATTTGCTTCCTTCGGAGCCATGAACAAAGCGCGTAGAGCGTTCCTTTGAGCAAAAGGACTCCACATCAATAACCCTCGGTTCTCAAACATGAAAACAATCAGGTTCATGATGAGAATGACGTCGGCGAGCCCCCCAACCTTCATAGAGGAAACCAGCGTCTGAGTGTAGTTTTGCTCGTCCGGCGTTTGTTCGGCCCCGTTGAGACGCCATTGAACGAGTGAAAGATCGTGCAGGGATCGTCTGACCTCAAACTGGTTCTCACCAATCGAGAAATGTACCTCGGCGAAGGCCGATTTCGCGCCATCAGCAACACGCCGTCGGAACCGGTCTACGTCCCGTCGCCCGACAATTTCCGGCTGCGGAACCCCAAAGTCATCGTTCCGAATAGCGGCTGGTCCAACGAGACCATGATACAAAATGAGCAGGAAGGTCGACTTCCCTAGTCCGTTGACACCCGCGACAAGGTGGAGACCGGGAGTGAATGTATGGTGGATGCCGGGAGCAGAGGGCGGGCCCGGATACATTTGATATCCGTCGACGGCGATATAGCGATAGATCGGCAATCGGACCGCCATATGCGCCGTAGTCTCCCTCTTTACCCTTGGCGACTTCACGCCCCCTAGTGCCAAGATTGCACCCGCGCATCCTATGCGCAACTCGCTACGAGCAACTCATCCGTCACGAGTAGGCGACTACAACTATCATCATCCCCCTCGCACCTCGCGGAACGCCACGTCCCGATCCACCTCCGGCTCCTTCGGCAACCCCAGCACCCGCTCCCCAATGATGTTCCGCTGGATCTGGTCCGTCCCGCCGCCGATCGAGGTGAAATAGGCGTTGAGGCTGAGGAAGTTGGCGTCCTCGGCTCTCGGATGATCCGGGCCTTCCAACAGGCTGCCGGCGCCCAGCATGGCCGTGCGCAGCCGGGCCTCCTCGTGGAGGATGCGGCTCATGGCCAGCTTGCCCAGGCTCATCAGCGAGGATGACGTGCCTTGGCCCAGGTCCGCCTTGGCCCGGGCGGTGTTGAGGGCGTTGAGCTGGCGCAGGGCGGTGACGCGGGCGAGGTCCTGGCGGATCAGGGGGTCGGCGAGGACGCCGGCCTCTCGGGCCAGAGCGACCATCGGGGCGGCCCCGCCGGCTTCCTTGGCGCCGCTGCGGGGGCCTCTGGCGGCCTCGCCCATGACCGAGCGTTCGTAGGCCAGGGCCGTCTGCAGGACGCTCCAGCCCTCGCCCTCGCGGCCCAGCAGGTTGTCGGGCGGGACGGCGGCGTCGGTGATGAAGACCTCGTTGAAATGGGCCTCATTGGTGATCTGGCGCAGGGGGCGGACCTCGACGCCCGGCTGTTTCATCGGCAGGAAGAAGAAGCTGATCCCCCGGTGCTTGGGCACGTCCCAGTCGGTGCGGGCGATCAGCATGCCGTAGTCGGCGGTGGCGGCGCTGGAGGTCCAGACCTTCTGGCCGTTGACCACCCAGCCGTCGCCGCTTCGATCCGCGCGGGTGCGGATGCCGGCCAGGTCCGAGCCGGCGCCCGGCTCGCTGTAGAGCAGGCACATGCCCACCTCGTTGCGCAGCAGTCGGCCGACCAGCTGGTGTTTCAGCGCCTCGGTCCCCTTGGCCAGCACGGTGTTGGCCCAGAGGTTGGTGCGGTCCTGGGCCGTGCCCGGGGCGCCGACGGCGGCGAACTCGCGCTCGATGATGCGGGCCTGGGTGTCGTCCAGGCCGCGGCCGAACCATTCGACGGGCCAGCGCGGGGCGGCCCAGCGGGCCTCGACCACCTTGGCCAGAAATCCAGCCCGCTCTTCTGGATTCCAGTTATCGGCCAGCCAGGCGCGGACCTCGTCGCGGAGTTGGTTGTCGGTCATGCCTGGGCCTCCAGGGCCTGAAGATAGCGTTCGCGATAGTGGTTGGAATTGCCGAACAGCTGCGCCCCGGCCCGGGCCCGGCGCAGGTAGAGGTGGGCCGGGTGGTCCCAGGTGAAGGCGATGCCGCCGTGCATCTGGATCGCCGTCGCCGTGGTCGTGGCGTAGGCGTCGGCGCAGGCGAAGGCGGCCAGGGCGATGGCGGCCTTAGCATCGGGGGCGTTCTCGGCCAGGGCGCGGGCGGCGTTGCGGGCCGCCGAGGTGGCCGATTCCGATTCCAGCAGCAGGTCGGCGGCCATGTGCTTGATGGCCTGGAAGCTGCCGATCGGCCGGCCGAACTGGATGCGGCTCTTGGCGTAGTCGACGGTCATCTCCAGCACCCGCCGCGCCCCGCCGGCCTGCTCGCCGGCCAGGGCGACCAGGCCCATGTTCAGGGCCGCCTGCACGGCGTCCCAGGCGGGGCCGGTGGCATCCAGCTTCTGGGCGGCGACCTTGTCGAAGGTCAGGCGGGCCATCCGCAGGGTGTGGTCGAAGGTCGGCAGGGCGGCGGTGTCGAGCCCACTGGCCTCCCGCTCGACTTCAAAGAGCGCCAGCCCGCCCGGACCGTTGGCGGCGACCAGCACCCGGTCGGCGGTCTGGCCGTCGGTGACGAAGCTGGCATGGCCGTCCAGCGTCCAGCCGTTGCCGGCCGGAGCGGCGGTCACCGCCATGCCTTCAGGGGTCCAGGTTCCGGCGTCGCCGGTCAGGGCGAGGGTGGCGATCAGCGAGCCGTCGGCGATGCCCGGCAGCAGGCGGGCCTTGGCCGCCTCGTCGCCGGCGGCGGCCAGCAGGGTGGCGGCCAGCACGGCCGAGGACAGCAGCGGCGAGCCCAGCAGCGCCGCGCCGGCTGCTTCCATCACCGCCTCCAGCTCCAATGGCCCCGCGCCGGCCCCGCCGTGGGCCTCGTCGACCAGCAGACCTGTAACCCCCATGGCGGCGATCTGGCCCCAGAGGGCGGGGTCGTAGCCGCTGGCGGTCTCCATGGTGCGCCGCACATCCTTCTCGGTGCAGCGGTCGGCCAGCAGGCGGGCGAAGCCGTCGCGCAGGGCTGTCCGTTCCTCGGGGCTGAGGCTTGCCATCCTGGTGTTCGTCTCCCGGTCGTTTCCGCCAGCCTAGGGCGGGGCGGCCGGCCCTGAAAGACTCACGTTGGGTCATCTTCCAGGTAGAACACCGCCTCCACCGGCCGGCCCAGCGCCCGGGCCACCTTCAGGGCCAGGGTCGCCGAGGGGGTGAAGACCCTGTTCTCGATGGTGTTGATGGTCTTGCGCGAGACGCCGACCTGCTCGGCCAGCTCGGCCTGGGTGAGGCCGGCCTCGTTGCGAAAGTCCTTCAGCCGGTTGCCCAGTTCACTGTCCGCCATAGGGCGGGTGTGCCCCAAGCGAAGTGTAACGTCAAGGTTACATCATTCCTTCAGCACTAGGCCAAGGAACTGGATCAGGTAGACGACCCCAATGCCGGTGACGATATAGCGGGTCCAGGTCAGAAAGCCCTTGTCGCTCATCCGATCCAGGATGCGCCCGCCGACCACGGTGCCCAGCATCGACAGCGGCACGGCGGCGACGATGACCCAATAGAAGCTGGCCGGCAGGCCTTTGGCGGCGATCAGCGGCGCGCCATAGACGACGATCTTGGCCAGGTGGGCGAAGACCTGGGTGGCGGCCTTGGTGGCGACGATCTGGTGGCGGTTCAGCGCCGTGCGCACGAAGAAGATGTCCAGCAGCGGCCCGGCCACCCCGGCCAGCAGGTTCAGTGCGGTGACCAGGAAGCCGGAGGTCAGGGCATGGAAGGGCTTGGCGGCGTCCAGCCGGATCCAGGCCTTGGGCAGCCACAGGATGCCCGGAACCAGGCCCAGGGCCAGGAACAGGAAGGGCTTTGAGGGCGTGAAGGAGAGGGTGGAGACCAGCAGGCCGGCGACGAAGGAGGCGATGGCGTAGAGGCCGACGATTTTCCACTGCACATGCTTGCGGTGCAGGACGGCCCGCCAGCCGTTGGCGGTCAGCTGGATCAAGCCATGGGCGACAAAGGCGGCGGAGACCGGCAGCACGATGGCCAGCGCCCCCATCAGCATCAGCCCGCCGGCCATGCCGAACACCCCCGACACCGCCGAGGTGATGAAGGCCACGACCAGGATGAAGGCCGCCGTAACGAGTGACATGAAACGCCCCTGTGCTGAGGGCCGCCCTATCGGCGCATCGGCGCCATAAGTAAAATACCGATTTGCAATCGACGTCATTTGCAATTCTTATTAATGCATGGACCTGCGCCAGCTCCGCTACTTTCTGGCCGTGGCCGACCGGGGCAGCTTCACCCGGGCGGCGGCGGCGCTGCATGTCTCGCAGCCGGCCCTCAGCCTGGCCATCGGCAAGCTGGAGGAGGACCTGGGGACGCGGCTTTTCGACCGGGGCGACCGCTTCGTGCGGGCGACCGAGGCGGGCGAGCGGCTGATCGGTCACGCCCGCGGCCTGCTGGAAGCCGCCGACCGGGCCCGCGCCTCGGTGGCGCCGGCGGCGTCCCCGGTCAGCATCGTGCGGCTGGGCGCCCCGGCCCTGCTGGCGAGCGCCTGGTTGCCAGGGGCCTTGGCGGCCTTCCTGGAAGCGCGGCCGGACGTGCGGCTGCAGGTGACCGTGGCCGGGGCCCGCATCGTCGAGGCCCAGGTGGCGGCCGGCGAGCTCGATCTGGGCCTGATCAGCGAATACCAGCCGTCGAGCCAGGTGGAGGTGACGCCGCTGTTCCAGGCGGGCCTGGGCGCCTGTGTCGCCGAAGGTCATCCGCTGGCCGGCAAGGCGTCGGTGACCTGGCCGCAGTTCCTGGCCCAGCCGCTGGTGCTGTTCCCGCGCGGCTATTACCAGCGCGACCTCACCGAAGCCCAGGCCGCCCGCCGCCGCGCCAGTCTCGATGTGGTGGCCGAGACCGACGCCATCCCGCTGCTGAAGGCCATCCTGCGGCTGGGCCGGGCGGCGGGGCTGCTGATGCCGATGGCGGTTTCGCCGGGCGAGGGCCTGGCGGTCATCCCGTTCGACACGCCGGCCCTGCTGCGCATCTCGGCCTGCCGCCGCAAGGGCGAGGGCCGGGCAGCCGTCGAGGATCTGCTGGCCCATCTGGTGGCCAGCGCGCCCGGCTAGGCCTTGGCGAGCACCAGCAGGTCGCCCTGGGTGCGCACCGTCTGCGGCTCGGTCTCCGCCGCCACCGCCGCGTCGAGCCTGGCAAAGCCGCGCTGGATGTCGTCCTCGCTCATATGCTCGAAGGTGGAGATGGCCCGCAGGGAGAGCCGCTCGCGGAAGTCCGCCAGACTGGGCGAGACGGAATGCTCGATGCGAGTCAACGAGACCTTGTGGAGGCCCACCCCGGCGAACAGCGCCTCGATCTCGGCGAGCGGGGGAAACATGCGCTTTTCTACCTCGCGCGCCTCGGGGAAGAAGCGGTGCCAGTGGATGTCGGGAAAGCGGTCGCTGAACGGGGTGTAGGTCAGGTAGCGGCCGCCGGGCTTCAGCACCCGGGCGATCTCGGCCGCCCCGGCCGCGCGATCGCGGACATGGTGGAAGGAGAGCATGGTCAGCGCCACATCGACGCTGGCGTCCTCCAGCGGGATGGCCTCGGCCCGGCCCGCCAGATAGGTGACGGCGGGGTGGGCGGCCTGTTCGGCGGCGACCTCCCGCATCCTGTCGGAGGGCTCGACCCCGTAGACCGGCCCGCCGAACACCTGCGCCAGCAGGGGGCTGAAGCGGCCCGTGCCCGAGCCCAGGTCCAGCACCGTCGCCGGACGCGTGGCGGGTCCCTGGGCGGCGAACATCTCGAGCCAGAGCTGGGTGGAGTCGGCGTCCAGGACGCGGCCCCTGGCGTACACCTTGTGTTGGTTTTCGTTGTAGTCGACGACCTTCAGCATCTTCGAACCCCTCTGAGTTCCGAGGCTGTCTAGCACGTCCTGAAAAGACGGCTAGCGTTGGGCGGCGCCAATCGTGTCGGCCATCTGGGCGCCCCGCGCGCCCAGCGGCAGGGGCTCGCCGGTGGTGGTGTCGCGGCCGGTCTGGTGTTCCATCTCTGCGTTGAGTTCGGCTCCGGCCAGCACGATGACCGCCGACAGATAGGTCCACATCATGAAGCCGATCACCGCCCCCAGCGGCCCGTAGGTCTTGTCGTAGTGGGCGAAGCTGCCCAGCCACAGCGAGAACGCCCAGGAGGCCGCGATCCAGAACAGGGTGACGAAGGCCGCGCCCCAGCTGATCCACCGCCAGCGCGCCCGCTCGCGGCTGGGGCCGTAGCGATAGAGCAGGGTGACCGCCCCCCAGATGGCCAGGGCCAGCAATGGCCAGATCACGGCACGGACCAGCTGCTGGGCCTCATAGCCGAACAGCACCAGGGCGGTCGGCACCGCCACCGCCGCGGCCAGCAATACGATGAAGAAGGCCAGCAGGCCCAGGGTGAAGGCGAAGCTGACCAGGGTCAGGCGGACGAAGCCGCGCTTCTCGGTCTCCTCATAGGCGATGTTCAGCCCCAGGAAGATGGCCTTGGCCGCTCCGTTGGCGCTCCATAGCGACAGGGCGAGGCCGGTGGCGAAGGTCAGCGACAGGCCGCCGGTGTGGGCGGCGGCGACCTGGACCATCTGATCGCCGACGAAGCGCACGGTGTCGGGCGGCAGGATCACCGCCAGGGTCAGGAACTGGTCGCGGGCGTCCTGGACGTTGGCGAACAGGCCGTAGAGGGCCACAAAGGCCGCGACCCCCGGGAAGAAGGCCAGCAGCGAATAGAAGGTGATCCCGGCGGCCACCAGGGTGATGTGATCCTCCTGGAACTCCTTCCAGGTGCGCTTGAAGATGTCGCGCCAGCCGCGCATCGGAATGCCGACGGGTGTTTCGGCGTGGCGGCCGCGGCCGGGCTCGCGCAGCGCCAGCAGGGGCGGGGCGCTGCGGCCGGCGCCTGCGCCGGTGAGCCGGCTCCTGGCGATCAGGCCCAGCGAGCCGATCAGCACGGCCAGCGCCACGGCGTCCACCGCCAGGCTCATCGCCTTGCGCCGAAACTCCGCCATCGCCGTCCTCTCCAGCCTCTGGAGGCTCAAAGCGTCAGGCGGGGCGGGGTTCCCGCCTGACGGAACCGACCTGGCGGGCGGATGGTTCTGACGGCATGAAACTTTACCTCTCTCCAGGCGCCTGCAGCCTGGCTGACCATATCGCCCTGCACGAAGCCGGCCTGGATTTCGAACGGGTCACCGTCGACCTCAAGACCAAGACGACGGGGGACGGGCAGGACTTCACCCGGATCAACCCCAAGGGCTATGTGCCGGCCCTGCAGTTCGACGACGGCGAGGTGCTGACCGAGAACATCGCCATCCTCAGCTGGATCGCCGACCGCTCGGACCTGGGCGGCCCCGGCGGCGACCTCTCGCGGGCCAGGCTGCTGGAGGCCCTGGCCTTCATCTCGACCGAAATCCACAAACAGTTCAAACCCTTCTTCTCGGGCGGCTCGGACGAGGCCAAGGCCGGCGCTAGGCAGACGATCGAGAAACGGCTGGGCTTCCTCGCCGACGGCCTGACGGGCGACTACCTGTTCGGCGACAAGGTCAGCGTCGCCGACGCCTATCTCTTCGTCATGCTGATGTGGGCGGGCAGGACCGGCGTCGGCGTTCCCGGCCCCCTGGCGGCCTTCGCCGAGCGCATGAAGCAGCGTCCGGCCGTGCGGCTGGCCCTGGAGCACGAGGGGCTGGCCGGAGGCTAGCCTTGCCTGGCGGGTGGGGCGCTAGGCGGTCGGCCGGGCGGTGGCGCCAATGCCATCCAGCAGCGCCCTGGCCTGCGCCAGGTCGGGCGCGCCAAAGCCCTCGGTGAGCCCGCCATAGACCGGCCCTAACAGTTCGCCGGCTTCGGCGTGGTCGCCCCGGTCGCAATAAAGCCGCGCCAGGCTCACGGCGGCGCGCAGTTCCCAGAGCCTGGCCCCTTGGCTGCCGGCCAGGTCGATGGCCTGGCGGTATTGCTCGGCCGCAGCCTCGGCCTGCCCCAGCCGCAAAAGAAGCTGTCCCTTCCGCCGATACAGCTCGGCCGCGAACCAGCGCTCCCCGGTCCGGGCGACGATCTGCATGGCCTCGTCCAGCAAGACGGCGGCGTCCTCGACCTCGCCGGCCGCCTCATGTCCCGCAGCCAGCAGGGCGATGAAATGCGGCAGCCACATCACCGCCCCGGTGGCCCGGTAGGCGGCCAGCCCGCCCTGCAGCAACGCGATCCCGCCGGCCACATCGCCCGCCTGCACCTTGGCGCGACCCTGATAGATGGCGGCCCAGGCCTGGTAGAAGGGCAGGCCCTGCTCGCTCGCCACGACCGCCAGCTCGCTCGCGCGCAGGTCCAGGGCTTCGCCGTCCTCGGCGAGCGAGGCCTGCAGCGCGCCGATCGCCAGACCGACGGCCAGGGAGGTCGGATGGGCCAGCCGCCGGGCCTCGGCGATGGCCGCGAGGCTCCGCGCGTTCGCCTGGTCCGGAAAGCCCAGGCAGAACAGCCCCAGCCCCAGGAAGGCCTGGGTCATCAAGGGGTGGGAGCCCGCCTGCTGGACCAGGGTGGCGTGGGCAAGGGGGTCATACAGCGCCTGCAGCGCTTCCAGATGCATCCGCGACCCGGCGAAGTTCCCCGCCAGCAACAGGCTCTGCCCGGCGACGCTGTGACCCATCACCAGCCCGGCTGAATCGCCGCGTTCGCCGCTCAGCCTCAGCAGGTCCTCGCCGACCCGCCGCGCCAGGTCGAGTTCGCCGCGATAGACGTGGTACATCGACTGCCCATAGGGCACGTGACGGAACTCCGGCGGGGACCCCAGCTGTTCCCACAGTTCCTGCGTGCGGGCATAGGCCCGGCCGGTTTCCGGCGCCGCCTGGCCCTGGATGAACCGCAGCAGCGCGGCCAGGGCGCTGCGGAACTCCAGCTCCTGTCGGGCGCGCTCGAGGCTTTCCGGCGTCAGCGCCAGCTGGTCCAGCGCTTTTTGGAACTGGGCCGCCGCCTCGGCCAGCGCCGATCGCGCGGCGGACCGCCAGCCGGCCCGGCCCCAGGCCTCGGCGGATTTTTGCGCCAGCCCTGCCTCGGCGCAGTGATGAGCCAGCAGCTCGGGCTGGGTCTCGATCAACTCCGGGGACCGCGTCTCGAGCGCCTGGACGATCGCCGCGTGCAGCTGCTGGCGGTCGGCCCGCACCAGGCTGCCATAGGCCACGTCCTGCACCAGGGCGTGCTTGAAGCTGTAGACCGACTCCGGCGGCATGCCGCGCTGGAAGGCCAGCTCCGAGGCGACCAGCTGGGCCAGGGCGCTCTGCAGCTGGTCCTCGGGAAGTCGGCAGACCGCGCGCAGCAGGCCGTAGGAAAACTCGCGTCCGATCGCCGCCCCCGCCTGCGCCACCCGCCGCATCGAGGCCGGACGGTCGAGCCGGGCCAGGAGCAGGGCGTAGAGGCTGGTCGGGATGGCGAACGCCGGCGCTGTCCCATCGAGGACGAAGCGGTCCGTCTCGGCCCGTAGCAGGCCGCTCTCCAGCACGCTCTTGGTCAGTTCCTCGACGAACAGCGGCACGCCGTCGGTGCGGTCGGCGATCTGGTCCAGCACGGCGGCCGGCAGCGCCTTGCCGGCGACCTGGGCCACCAGCGAGATCCGCTCGCGGCGATCCAGGCGGCTCAGGGCCAGCGCCGTGACGTGCGGCTGGCCGGTCCAGGGCGGTTTGAACTCGGGACGAAAGGTGACGATCAGCAGCACCGGCAGGCCGCGCACGCGCTCGACGGCCAGATCGAGCAGGTCTCGCGAGGTCGCATCGATCCAATGGGCGTCTTCGAAGATCATCACCACCGGCTGGCGGCGCGCCAGGCCTTCGATCTGCCGGAGCAGAGCCTCCAGCGTCCGCTCCATCGTCCGGCGGGCGTTCTGGTTCGCCAGGGGCGGGGGGTCCGGCGCCGGCAGGGCCAGCAGATCGCTGAGGAGCGCCACATCCTCGTCGGGCAGGGCGGCCTCGGCCAGCAGCGCCGCCAGCCTCTCCCGCCGGGCCGGCGCCAGGTCGTCGGGCGTGAACCCGCAGGCCCGCTCCAGCTGGTCAACGAAGGGAAACAGCGCGCTGTCCTGGTGGTGGGGCGAGCAGAAATAGCCGAGCCGCCGGTGGGGTTGGCCCTGCAGGCGGTCCGCCATCTCCGCGGCGAGGCGGGACTTGCCCAGGCCCGGTTCACCGGACATCAGCACGACCTGGCCCTCGCCGGCGGCGGCGCGCGCCCAGCGGCGCAGCAGCAGGTCGATCTCCTCATCGCGGCCGACCAGCCGGCTCGCCACCGCGCCCCGCAGGGCCTCGAACCGGCTGGCGACCCGTCCCTCGCCCAGCACCTGCCAGACGCGCAGCGGCCCGGCGCGGCCCGCCGAGGCGATGGAGCCGAAATCGCGGCAGTCGAACAGGTCGCCGATCAGGCCGCGCGTGGCCGGCTCGATGGCGACGTTGCCCGGCTGGGCCGACAGCCGCAACTGGACGGCCAGGTCTGGCGCATCGCCGACGATCTCGCGGTCGCCGATGATGGCCACGCCGGTGGCGATACCGGCCCGGCAGCGCATCGGCGCGTCAGGCTTGAGGGCGCCGACCGCGGCCCGAAGGCCGATCCCTGCCCGGACCGCCTGTTCGGCGTCGTGTTCGCCGGCGGCCGGATAGCCGAACAGGACCAGCGCGGTGGCGCCGAGCTGGCCGAGGACATGGCCGCCGTAGCGATCGGCCATCTGCGTCACACAGCGTTGAAACGCGGCGTGGGCCTCGCGCAGGTCTTCGAGGTCGTCGACCGCTTCCGGCCGGCCGACAAGTTCGCACGACATCGCGGTGATCTGGCGCCGTTCGGCCATGGGCGGTGGCGCGTCGACGGGGGTTTCCGGGGGCGTGGCGGCGACAGGCCCGACATAGCGATAGCCGCGGCGGGGCATGGTCTCGATCCACCGCTCGCCGCCGGGAACCTCGCCGAGCGCCTTGCGCAGGGCGGCGATCTGGACCGTGAGATTGCTGTCCTCGACGGTCTGGCCCGGCCAGGCCGCCTCGATCAGCGCGTCCTTGGAGACCGGGGCGCCGGGGCGTTCGACCAGCGCCCGCAACAGGGCCACCGCCCGCCGGCCGAGCGCTACGGGCTCGTCGCCGCGGAACAACAGGTCCCCCTGCTCGTCCAGATGAAAGGATCCCAGCGCCTGATCGGGCATGACCGCAGCTGTAGCCACTTCCCGCAGTTTTCGGAACTTTTTCCGGTTCCTTTCAGGACACCGGATCGGCAGGGGCGCATCAGGGGGCAACTCAACAGGAGAAACGCCATGTCTTTGCGGATCAATTCCGAGGCCCCCAACTTCGTCGCCAACACCACCCAGGGCGAAATCGATTTTCACGCCTGGATGGGGGACAGCTGGGCCATCCTGTTCTCGCACCCCAAGGACTTCACCCCGGTCTGCACCACGGAGCTGGGCTACATGGCCCGGCTGAAGCCCGAGTTCGACCGGCGCAACACCAAGATCATCGGCCTCAGCGTCGACCCGGTGATCAATCACGCCAAATGGGTCCAGGACATCGAGGAAACCCAGGGCCACGCGGTCAACTACCCGATGATCGGCGACACCGAGCTCAAAGTGGCGATGGCCTACGACATGCTGCCCGAGGGCGCCGGCGACAGCTGTGACGGCCGCACCGCCGCCGACAACGCCACGGTCCGTTCGGTCTTCGTCATCGGGCCGGACAAGAAGATCAAGGCGATGCTGACCTACCCGATGAGCACCGGCCGCAACTTCGACGAGGTCCAGCGCCTGCTCGACTCCTGCCAGCTGACGGCCAAGCACACGGTGGCGACGCCGGTGAACTGGCGCCCTGGCCAGGACGTCATCATCCCGCCCTCGGTTTCCGACGAACAGGCCCGCGAGAAGTTCCCGGCCGGATGGAAGACCGTGAAGCCCTATCTGCGGGTGGTGGCCCAGCCGCAGGCCTGACAGAGTCCGGGGTAGGGCAGGGGAGTGGGGCGATGGTCTTCGAACAGTTCGCGACAGGCGGTTGCCAGTCCTATCTGGTGGGCTGCGAAACCAGCCGGGCGGCGGTGCTCATCGATCCGGAGCTCAGCGCGATCGACCGCTACCTGGGCCTGGCGGCCCAGCAGGGGGTGCAGATCCGCTATGTCATCGACACCCACACCCATGCCGACCACTTCTCGGCCGGCCGCGAACTGGGCAAGGCGCTGTCGGCGCCGCTGGTCATGCACCGGTCCAGCCCCGCGCCCCACGCCGACATGCGGCTGGACGACGGCGACATGCTGATCGTGGGGCAGCTGCGGCTCAAGGCCCTGCACACGCCGGGGCACACCCAGGACTCCATGTGCCTGGTCATGGAGGACCGGGTGTTCACCGGCGACACCCTGCTGATCGGCGGCACCGGGCGGACCGACCTGCCGACCGGCGATCCCCACGCGCTGTATGAGAGCCTGTTCGACAAGGTTCTGAAGCTGCCGCCCCAGACCCTGGTCTATCCGGCCCACGAGTACAAAGGCCGGTCCCACTCCACCATCGGCGCCGAGATGGCCGACAATCCGCGCCTGCAGAAGACCGACCGCGCCGCCTTCGTCGAGATGATGCAGCAGCTCAATCTGGCCGCGCCCACCCATCTCACCGAGGCGCTGCGCACCAACATGACCGGCGGCAAGTCCGTGGCCCAGCTGCTGGCCGAGGCGGCCGCCAAGACCCCCTTCATGTCCCTGGCCGAGCTCAATGAGCGGATCGGCGGCAACAGCCGCGACATGGTGATCCTGGATATCCGCGAGCGGGAGGCGTTCGAGGCCGGGCATATCGCCGGCGCCCGGCACCTGCCCCGGGGCCAGCTGGAACTGCGGGTCAATACCGAATTCCCCGACCCCACGGTGCGGATCGTCACCTGCTGCGAACTGGGCAAGATCTCGACCCTGGCGGCGGCGACCCTGCGCGAACTGGGCTTCCGCCGCGCCGTGGCCCTGGACGGCGGCATGCAGTCGTGGCGCGAGGCGGGCTATCCGCTGGAGATGTAGGGGCGTCCCTGGCTGGCCCAGCCGGCGGTTTGCCCCTATCTAGCCGCCATGCGCCCCCATCGCCTCTCCGTGGCCCCGATGATGGACTGGACGGACCGGCATTGCCGGGTCCTGCACCGGTCGCTGTCGGCGCGCGCGCTGCTCTATACCGAGATGGTGACCACCGGGGCGGTGCTGCATGGCGACCGCGAGCGGCTACTGGGGTTCGATCCGGTCGAGCATCCGGTGGCGCTGCAACTGGGCGGGTCCGATCCCCGCGAGCTGGCCGCGTCGGCCCGGATCGGCGAGGACCTGGGCTATGACGAGATCAACCTCAATGTCGGCTGCCCCTCGGACCGGGTGCAGTCGGGGCGGTTCGGGGCCTGCCTGATGCGCGAGCCGGAACTGGTCGCCGACTGCATGGCGGCCATCCGGGGCGAGGTGAAGGTCGATGTGACGGTGAAGTGCCGGATCGGCGTCGATGACCAGGACCCGCAGGAGAGCCTCTGGCGGCTGGTCGAGCTTTGCGAGAAGGCTGGAGTGACGACCTTCATCGTCCATGCCCGCAAGGCCTGGCTCAAGGGCCTTTCGCCGAAAGAGAACCGCGATGTGCCGCCGCTCGATTACGACCTGGTGGCGCGGCTGAAGCGTGAGAAGCCGCATCTGACCATCGTGCTGAACGGCGGGGTGCCGGATCTGGAGGCCGCCGTCGGCTATCTGGATGCGTTCGACGGGGTGATGCTGGGCCGGGCGGCGTATCACGAGCCGGCGCAGCTGGGCCGGGTCGACCGCCTGGTGTTCGGCGGAACTCAGGCAGATATCGACCCGTTCGAGGCGGTGGCCCGCTACCGGCCCTATATGTCCCAGCAGCTGGCGCGCGGCGTCCACCTGCCGGCCATGAGCCGCCACATGCTGGGCCTGTTCCACGGCCGGCCCGGGGCGCGGGCGTGGCGGCGCATCCTGACCGTCGAGGGCTGCAAGCCTGGTGCGGGACTGGAAGTGCTGGACGCGGCCCTGGCGGCGGTGACTATGGAGCGAATACCGGTTCCGGCCTGAGACGAGGAGAAGCGAGATGGCGCATCTGGTCTATGAGATCGTCGAGCATGACGGCGGCTGGGCCTACCGGGTCGACGGCTCCTATTCCGAGACCTTCCGATCGCGCGACGCGGCGGTGGCGGCGGCCAAGCGGGCGGCCGGCGGGCAGCGGGTCGGCGGCGAGGACGAGGGCATCTCCTACGAGGATTCCCAGGGCCACTGGCATTTCGAAGTCTCGGACGGCGGCGACCGGCCCTCGACCGAGGTAAAGTCCTAGACCGAGGCGGTCCGGGGGCATGAAGCCGGCGCGGCGGACCCAGGCTGAACGCTCCGAGGCGACGCGCCTGGCGCTGGTCGACGCGGGCCGCGAACTCTTCGCCGGCCGCGGCTATGGCCATGTCGGGGCCGACGAGATCGCCCGGGCGGCCGGCGTGACCCGCGGCGCCCTCTATCATCACTTCAAGGACAAGACCGAGCTGTTCCAGGCGGTCTACGAGGCCGTGGAGACCGAGGTGATCGAGGCCATCGCCGAAGGGATCGCGGCGGCGCCCGACGCCGATCCCATAGCCCGGATGCGGCTGGGGACGCGTCTCTGGCTGGAAGCCTGCGGCGATCCGGCGGTGCGCCAGGTCGCCCTGGTCGACGCCCCCGCGGTGCTGGGCGTCACGCGCTGGCGGGAGATCAGCACCCGCTATGGCCTGGGTCTGACCGAGGGGATGCTTACCCAGGCCCTGGAGAGCGGCCTGATCGCCAGCCAGCCGATCCGCCCCCTGGCCCATGTGCTGCTGGGCGCGTTGCGGGAGGCCTCGCTCTATCTGGCGGGGGCGGACGACACCGAGCACGCTCGTGAGGAGGTCACCGGTGTGATGGACCGGCTGATCCTCTCCCTGCGCACAGCCTAGGGCCTCTAGGTCAAAGGGCAGGCAGAATTGATAAACATACAAACTGTATGTATGTAATGAGTCGCTCACGGTCCGGCGATTGGCGCGGTCGTGACACCACCTAGCGGGGAGGGCTCAATGCACCTGGATTCTTCGGCCATCTGGATTCTGCGCGCCGTCTGTGGCGGGGGCGTGCTGTCGCTGGTGATGATGGTCTGGATGACCGCCGTGCGGCTGCCGGCAATGCGCAAGGCCGGGCTCACCTATCAGGACGCCGCCCATACCGAGGATTTCCGGCCCAGGCTGCCCTCGCCGGTGCGCAGGGTGGCGGACAACTACAACCACCTGTTCGAGGCGCCGACCGTCTTCTATACGGTCGCCATCGTCATTGTGGTCGCGGGTCTGGCCGACCCGGCCTATGCCATCGCGGCCTGGATCTATCTGGGCCTGCGCGTCTGCCATTCCCTGGTCCAGGCGACCATCGACCGGGTGACGATCCGGGCCAACCTCTACGCCCTGTCCTGGCTGGTGCTGGGGTTGATGATCCTCCGGGCGACATTCGATCTGTCGGGCGGTCGTCTGCCGGGCTGACTCAAACCCAGGCCGGCGGATCGCTGCCCAGCGGCCGGGTGGGTTCGGTCCAACGGGCGGGGGTCGCCGACAACCGGACCGGCGGGCGCAGGAAGCTGACCGGCCCGAACCCGCCGTCCTCGTGGAGGCTGTAGCCCGCTAGTTCCTCGGCGCTGAACGGCTGGACGGCCGCCAGCCGCTCCGGCCCGGCGATCCCCAGTTCGCGCACCCAGCGGGCGGTCTGGACCAGCGAGACCCGCACCCGCCAGCTGCCGCCTTCGACGGCCCGACGGCGCAGGGCGATCATGGCGCCCAGGGCCGCGAGATAGCCGGTGGTGTAGTCGTTGACCGCCGCCGGCTGGATGGTCGGTCCCGCCTCGCCGCCATGGACATGGGCCATGCCGGTCACCGTCTGGGCCAGCTGCTCCCAGCCTGGCCGGCCCGCCCATGGGCCTTCGTGGCCATAGCAGTTGATCGAGACATGGATCAGACCGGGCCGTCTGGCCGCCAGGGCTTCCGGCGACAGACCCAGCCGGTCGAGGCCGCCCAGGCGATAGCCCTGCGAGAAGATGTCGGCGTCATCTAGCAGCGCCAGCAGGCGGCCGTGATCGGCCTCGGTCTTCAGGTCGAGGAAGGCCGAGCGCTTGCCATGGCCGGTGTCCGACACGAAGGGCGGGATTGAGGGCAGATTGGGCGAGGTGATGTGCAGCACCTCGGCGCCATGCTGCGCCAGCGCGCGGGCGCAGGCCGGGCCGGCCAGGACGCGGGTCAGGTCCAGCACCTTGACGCCGGAGAGGGGGCTGTCGCCGCTGGCGGGAAGCGGTTTTGGCGGGGCGTCGCCGATGCGGACCACCTCGACCAGCGGCAGGCGGGCCATGGCCTGGCCCTGCTCGCTGGCGTCCCATTCCTGCGGCGTGCGGGCCATCGCGCCGCAGACGCCCGCCTCGGCAATCGCGTCCTCGAGGGCCTGGGCCTCCCAGCCGGCGACAGTGGCGGTCACCGCCTCGCGGCTGTTCTCGCAACCCAACAGCTGCAGCATGGCCCGCGAACTTTCCGGGAAGCTGGGGTGGAGGTAGACCCAGCGGCCGTCCCCACTCCTGAAGAAGCCGTCAGCGGCGGTGACCGGCGGGTCGCGGACGGCGGCCCGCGCCGGGTCCTCGAAGCGCTGGAACATGAAGCTGATCAGGCTGGCGGCCGCCTCGCGGGCGGCCACCTCGACCGTTTGGGTCTGGCCGGTGCGCATCCTCCACAGATCCGCCGCCTCGGCCGCGGTGGCGGCGATGACGGCGGCGGCAGCCTCGTCGGCCTGGAAGCGGGTGGCCAGGGCTGGCGGCTGCCTGGCGATGGTCACGCCGTCATAGCGCTCGCGCCCGGCGAGGGCGGCCAGCTGGGTAAGGGGATCGGTCATGCCGCAAGCCAAGCACGCGGCATGAGGGGCGTCTAGGGATGCAGGATCAGCGAGGTCGGGGTCGCTTCGAACCGCTGCAGGCGGCCCAGGTACGACATGCCCAGCAGCGAGGTCTGCAGGCCCTTCTGCACCACCAGGGCGTCGACATTGGCGATCTTCGCCCCGGCGATGGAGACGCTGGCCAGCTTGATCGAGGCGGCCTTGGTGCGGCCGTCGGCGGTGATGACGTCGTAGCTGTAGTCGAGATGGGCGACATCGACGCCCAGGCGCTTGGCGTCGTCGGCGGTCAGCGAGACGATGGTGGCGCCGGTGTCGACCAGGAAGCGCACGGCCTTGCCGTCCACATTGGCCTCGGCCCAGAAATGGCCGTCGCGGCTCTTGGTGATCGAGGCGGGAGCGGAGGCTGTCGCGGGGGCGCCCGACAGCTGCACGGAGGCGCGCAGCGGCGAGGCGGGCTCGAGCGCGGCGACAGCGCGCGCGGCGCCGACCGCCGAGAGCGCTCCCACCAGCGCGATAGCCGCGAACTTCATCATCTCAAAAGACCCCGCCGTTTTGGCTGCCGGAACCGGTTCACCGGTCAATTCGAGGGGCAGGATAACGGCCATGGGTTTGCAACGGATGAATCCGCTAGCGGCTCCGCTGCATGGCGCGACGACGACTGAGCAGCAGCCCGGCGGTCAGGCCCAGGCCGTGCAGCAGAGCGGTGGCCAGGATGAAGCCGCCGGCGAAGGCCAGGCCCGAGGCGGACGACGGGGCTTCCGCGCCGTGGGCCAGGCCGTGCAAGAGCGCGAAGGCTCCAATCATGCAGGCCATCGCCGGGAGCGGCGGGGTCCAGCGCAGAATCAGGGCTGTCAACATCACCACGAGCGAGAGGCCGATCATCGCCTCGGTGATCGGGGCCGTGACGCCGGCCATGTCCAGAGCGCCGCCGATGGTCATCAGGGTCAGGAAGCTGGCCGGCAGCAGCCACAGCGCCCGCCCGCCCAGCCGCGCCGCCAGCAGGCCGACCGCGATCATGACGGCGACGTGGTCCAGCCCGCCCAGGGGGTGGCCGAGGCCGGCCGCGAAGCCGCTCTCCTGGCCGTGGCCGGGATGGGCCAGGGCGGCGACGGGCAGGGCGGCGAGCGCGGCGGCCAGGCAGGCTGTGCGGGTCATCCGGATCATGGGCGGCTCCTTCTGCGGGCCATCAGGGACCGGCTGACGCGCCAAGTCCATCGCTGCCGACGGCCAGAGGAAGCGATGCCTAATTCGGCGGCGTCAGCCCCAGCCCAGCTTCTCCGGCCGGATCAGGCTGCGGCGGGCGGGCAGGCCCTCCATGATGCCGGCGCGTTCGTCATCGCTCAGCTTCGCCCAGCCGGCGATCTCCGGCAGGGTCCGCTGGCAGCCCAGGCACAGGCCGCTCTCGCCGTCGACGATACAGACCTTGACGCAGGGCGTGACGATCGGGCGGGGCGGGGCGTCCATGGCCGGCAATGTCGCCATCCCGCCCGGCCGATGCAAGGCGCCCCCGCCTGGATTAACGTCCTGTAATAATGCTAAAGCTTACACACAAAGCTGACACAATATCGAAATCATTAAATACAGTTCATTTCGTGCAATTAATTTGAGAGTCGAGGTGTTCGCAAGCACTCTGTCCCGGCTGGGGTGACCCAAGGGGAGACAAATCATGCGAATTCTGACGACGGCTTTACTGGTTGCGGCCAGCGCCGCGAGTCTGGCGACGGCGGCCTATGCCGAGGCGGCCCGCTTCAACGACGCGCAATTCATCAAGGCCGCCCGTTGCCGCGGTCTGGCTGGCGCGCCCGGCCTGGGTGGCGACAAGGCCGCCTTCGACGCGGTCCTCAAGGCCCAGCGCCAGGGCCGCGAAACCTACACTCGCGACCGGGCCGACGCCGCCCGCTCCGACGCCGAGCATCAGGCCCGCAACGCCAGCGACGCCGAAAAACAGGCCCTGTCGGCCGAGCTCTCCGGCGCCTGCGCGGCCCTGCTGAGCTGATTTTTCCAAACTTCTGAGTTTTCGAGCAACCCAGAGCCAACTTGACGCCCCGTCTCCCCAGGCGGGGCGTTTTCTTTGCGCGCAGGTTTACGTTGACGCGCGCGTCATCTTTTCAAACGCTTGTTTGGCGCCTATGATCGCCGCGACGCCCCCCACCTTCCTAAATGGGGCCCCGCGGGGCCGCGCCCGGAGCCTGCCATGAACCTCGAATTCTCGCCCGAAGACCTCGCCTTCCGTGACGAGGTCCGGACCTTCATTGCCGAGAACTACCCCGAGCAGCTGCGCGGCAAGCAGGACGAGGGCGACGACCTGGGCAAGGACGACTTCCTGGCCTGGCACAAGGTGCTGGCCAAGAAGGGCTGGGTCGCGCCGTCCTGGCCGAAGGAGTGGGGCGGCACCAGCTGGACCCCCACCCAGAAGTATATCTGGTCGGAAGAACTGGCCCGGGCCGACGCCATCGCGGTGCTGCCGTTCGGCATCAACATGGTCAGCCCGGTGATCTACACCTTCGGCACCAAGGAGCAGAAAGAGAAGTTCCTGCCGGCCACCTACAATGGCGAGATCTGGTGGTGCCAGGGCTACAGCGAGCCGGGCGCCGGCTCGGACCTGGCCAGCCTGAAGACCAAGGCCGAACGCATCACCGGCGACGATGGCAAGGAATACTATATCGTCAACGGCCAGAAGACCTGGACCACCCTGGCGCAATTCGCCGACTGGGGCTTCTTCCTGGTCCGCACCGATCCGACGGCCAAGATCCAGGAGGGCATCTCCTTCCTGCTGATCGACATGAAGACCCCGGGCATCACGGTGCGCCCGATCATCACCATGGACGGCAGCCACGAGGTCAACGAGGTCTGGCTGGAGAACGTCAAGGTCCCGGTCGAGAACCGTGTGTTCGAGGAGAACAAGGGCTGGACCTGCGCCAAGTTCCTGCTGGCCCATGAGCGTTCCGGCATCGCCGGCGTCGCCCGCTCCAAGCGCGGCATCGAGCGCATCCGCGAGATGGCCGGCACGGAATTCAGCGATGACGGCGAAAGCCTGATCAAGGACGCCAGCTTCAAGCGCAAGGTCGCCGAGCTGGAGATCGACCTGACGGCGCTGGAATACACCGAGCTGCGCACCCTGGCCTCCGAGAGCGCCGGCAAGGGGCCGGGGCCGGAATCCTCGCTGCTGAAGATCAAGGGCACCGAAATCCAGCAGCGGATCACCGACCTGGCCCTCGAGGCCGCCGGCCACTACGGCGCGCCCTATTTCCGCGGCTTCCCGGACGACGGCGACAACGCCCATCCGATCGGCCCGGACTACGCCCACCGCACCGCGCCCAACTATTTCAACACCCGCAAGACCTCGATCTATGGCGGGTCGAACGAAATTCAGCGCAATATCATCGCCAAGATGGTGCTGGGCCTCTAGGCCCCACCGGATAAGAACAGTTTCAGGATCAGGGACGCCCGATGGATTTCAACTTCACCGAAGAGCAGTCGATGCTGCGCGACACCGTCGCCAGCTATCTCCAGGACCGCTACGACTTCGACTCCCGCCGCAAGATCATCAGCTCCGACGCGGGCTGGTCCAAGGACGTCTGGTCGGCCTTCGCCAATGAGCTGGGCATCCTGGGCGCCCCCTTCAGCGAGGATCACGGTGGTCTCGGCGGCGGCGCCATCGAGAACATGATCGTCATGGAAGAGTTTGGCAAAGCCCTGGTGGTCGAGCCCTACCTCAGCACCGTCGTCATCGGCGGCGGCTTCCTGAAGCACTCCGGCTATGCCGGCGCGGCCGACCTGATCGGCAGTGTCATCGGCGGCGAGACCGTCATCGCCTTCGCCTACGCCGAGCCCCAGGGCCGCTACAACTGGGCCGATCTGAAGACCACGGCCAAGAAGGACGGCGCAGGCTGGATCCTGAATGGCCACAAGGCAGTCGTCGTCGGCGCCCCGTGGGCCACCCACCTGATCGTCACCGCCCGCACCGCCGGCGGCCAGCGCGACGCCTCAGGCGTCTCGGTGTTCATCGTCGAAAAGGGCGCCAAGGGCGTCACCACCCGCGACTACCCAACCGTCGACGGCCAGCGCGCCTCGGAAGTCTATTTCGAGAACGTCTCGGTCGGCGCCGACGCCCTGATCGGCACGGCCGACGCCGGCCTGCCGCTGGTCAACAAGGTGCTGGACGAGGCCACCGCCGCCGTCTGCGCCGAGGCCGTGGGCGCCATGCGCAAGCTGCACGAGGGCACCCTCGACTACGCCCGCCAGCGCAAGCAGTTCGGCGTGCCGATCGCCAGCTTCCAGGTGCTGCAGCACCGCATGGTCGACATGTTCATGAACGTCGAGCAGTCGGTCTCGATGACCTACATGGCCACCATGAAGGTCGACGAGAGCGACGCCGAGCGCGCCAAGGCCGTTTCGGCCGCCAAGGTGCAGATCGGCAAGGCCTGCAAGTTCGTCGGCCAGAACGCCATCCAGATCCATGGCGGCATGGGCATGACCGACGAACTGGCCATCGGCCACTATTTCAAGCGCGCCACGATGATCGAGGGCCTGTTCGGCTCGGTCGACCATCACCTGCGCCGCTACGAAGGCCTGAGCTTCGACGCCGCGGCCTAGTCGCTGGGCCGTTCGCGGCCAATCCGTACTCGGAAAGCGCCCGTATCCTCGCGATACGGGCGCTTTTCTTTGTTTGTCATGTCGTTTTAAAACAATGGGTTGGGCAATAATCCGTACACAGAATTAGTCCGTATCCGGATTATTTTCTTGCATCGGAATCGCGATCTCGGCAGGCTTGCCAATGACGCGACCACGACTAGGAGGGTGAAAGCCCCTGTAAGCCGAGCGCGTCTCTTTCGGCACACCGGTCAAAGGAGACGCCCATGACCAAAGTTACTCCGATGCAGCACACCATGCTGTCCTTCGCCCTGATGGGCGGCCTGCTGGTCGGCGACCGCCGGCCCAAGCCCGCGCCCAAGCCCAAGCCCTCTCGAAAATAGGGTTTTCCCCGCCTTAGGCATTGATGCGGGGCCGCGCCCTCGTTACCCCGGTGGCGACACCGGGAGACGAAGATGAGCCTGATCCTCACTGAAAAGCGCGGCCACGTGGCCATCCTCACGCTCAACCGGCCGGACACGATGAATCCGCTGGGCGCGCCGGGGGATGGCGACCAGGTGGCGGAGGCCTGCGCGGCGATCAACGCCGACCGCGAGATCCGCTGCGTGGTGCTGACCGGAGCCGGCAAGGCCTTCTCGGCCGGCGGCGACGTCAAGGCCATGAAGGAGCGGTCGGGCGCTTTCGGTGGTGGCGGGGTGGAGCTGCGCGACGGCTACCGCAACAACATCCACCGGGTGGTGCGCTCGATCTATGGCCTGGAGGTTCCCTCCATCGCCGCGGTCAACGGGGCGGCCATTGGCCTGGGCTGCGACGTCGCCTGCATGACCGACATCCGCATCGCTTCGGACAAGGCGCGGTTCGGGGTGACCTTCCTGAAGCTGGGCCTGATCCCCGGGGACGGCGGCGCCTGGCTGCTGCCGCGCACCATCGGCATGAGCCGGGCCTGCGAGCTGCTGTTCACAGGCGATGTCATCGACGCCCCGACCGCCGCCGACTGGGGCCTGGTCTCCAAGGTCGTGCCGCATGAGATCCTGATGGACGAGGCCCTGGCCCTGGCGAACCGTATCGCCCAGCAGCCGCCGCATGCCCTGCGCCTGGCCAAGACCCTGCTCAAGCAGGGCCAGACCACCACCTACGACACCCTGATGGAGATGAGCGCCGCGGCCCAGGCCATCGCCCACCTCACCGAGGACCATATGGAGGGCGTCGACTCCATCCTCGAAAAGCGCCCCGCCGTCTTCAAGGGCGCCTGAGATGGGCAAGGAGGCGCAGGTCCAGGCGCGCCTCCAGGGCGGCGCCGAAGAGGGCCGCCTGCAGTGGGAGTCGCCCAGGCTGATCTTCCGGGGCGCCACGCGCGTGGCGTTCCAGGGCGATGCGCTCAAGGGCTTGAAGGCCGAGGGCGGCGACCTGGTGCTGACGAGCGGCGAGCGCTTCACGCTCGGCGAGCCGCAGGCGGCGCGCTGGGCCGAGGCCATCCTCAATCCGCCCGGCCGGCTGGACAAGCTGGGGGTCAAGCCCGGCCAGAAGGTCGCCATCCTCAACCTCGGCGACCCGGACTTCGAGACCGAGCTCAGCGGCCGCGCCCCGCCGGTCGGCCCGGCGCACCGCGATGATCTGGACATCCTCTTCTACGGCGCCGACAGCCAGGCCGAACTGGACGCCATCCCCGAGCTGATCCCGAAGCTGGCCGAACGCGGCGCCGTGTGGATCGTCTCGCTGAAGGGAAAGGCCGCCAAGCTCAAGGACATCGAGGTCATGGCCGCCGCCAAGGCCCATGGCCTGGTCGACAACAAGGTCTGCGCCCTCTCCGAAACCCGCACCGCCCTGCGCTTCACCCGACGCAAGCCGTGAAGCTTCGCGACTTCCTGATCCTGCTGTTCATCTGCGTCGTCTGGGCGTCGAACAACATCGTCAGCAAGATCGTCGTCGCCGAATGGCATGTGCCGCCGCTGTTCTACGCCGCCGTGCGCTTCGCCGTTGTCAGCCTCGCGACCCTGCCCTGGCTGCTGCCGGCGCCCAGGCCGCTGTGGCGGATCATCGTCGTGGCCCTGCTGATGGGCGGCGGCAACTTCGCCCTGCTGTTCATCGGCTTCAAGACCGCCAGCCCCTCGGCCGCCTCGGTGGTGGTGCAGCTGGGCATGCCGATGACGACGCTGCTGTCGATGCTGATGCTGGGCGAGAAGGTGCGCTGGCGGCGCGGGATCGGCATGGCCCTGACCTTGATCGGGGCGCTGGTGGTGATGTGGCATCCCGACGGCATGGCGCTCTCGGCCGGCCTCTGGCTGGTCGCCGCCGCCGCCTTCAGCGGCTCGCTGGGGGCGGTGATGATGAAGCAGATGGAGGGCATCCGGCCGCTGCGCTTCCAGGCCTGGGTCGGCTTTTCCTCGCTCTGGCCGCTGGCCCTGGCCAGCGCCGTTTTCGAGCAGGGGCAGGTGGGGGCCGCGATGGCGGTCCCCTGGGGTTTCGTCGGGGCCATCCTGTTCTCGGCCCTGATCGTCTCGGTGATCGGCCACACCTTCTATTACGACCTGATCCAGCGCTACGAGGCGACGCTGATCTCGCCGCTGACCCTGATGACCCCGCTGTTCACCATCGCCATGGGGGTGACCATCACCCATGACGCCTTCGACCTGCGCATGGGAATCGGCGCTTCCCTGGCCCTGCTTGGCGTGCTGATCATCGCGCTCAGACCCAACCACGTCATGCCCCTGCTGACCGCCATCCGGAACCGCGTCCAATGAGCCTGGAAGTCATTCCGGCCCCGTCGCCCAACTTCGACGCCCGCACCGCGCCACCGGACATGCTGGTCCTGCACTATACCGGCATGCAGAGCGGCGAGGCGGCCCTGACCCGGCTGCGCACGCCGGAAGCCAAGGTCTCGGCCCATTATCTGGTCGAGGAGGACGGCCGCGTCTTCAGCCTGGTGGCCGAGGAGCGCCGCGCCTGGCACGCCGGCCGCTCGTTCTGGAAGGGCGAGAGCGGCGTCAATGGCGTCTCCATCGGCGTCGAGATCGTCAATCCGGGCCACGAATTCGGCTATCGGCCATTCCCGGACGCCCAGATCGCCAGCGTCATCGAGCTGGTCGGCGAGATCCGCGGCCGCTGGAGCATCCCCGACAGCCGCATCCTGGGCCACGCCGACGTCGCCCCGGCCCGCAAGGAGGACCCCGGCGAACTCTTCCCCTGGAAGCGCCTGGCCGAGGCGGGCCACGGGCTCTGGGCCGAGCCGCCGCCCGCGCCGGGCGAGCCGCTGAGCGAAGGCGCCACGGGGGTAGGGGTGTTCGCCCTGCAGGCCGGCCTGACCCGCCTGGGCTTCGACATCCCCCCATCCGGCCAGTTCGACCAGGCCACCCGCGAGATCGTCACCGCCTTCCAGCGCCACTGGGTGCAGAACCGCTTCGACGGCGTGGCCGACGGCGAGACCCGGGCGCGCCTCATCGCCCTGCTGCGGATGGCGGACTAGGTCGTATCGACATTCAGCGTAGCCAGATGACGATTGCGGCGAGGTGAGTGAAGGCCAGGAAGTGTATGGCTCGTCGATCGTATCGGGTGGC
>NZ_JAUSVS010000013.1 GCF_030814835.1 Caulobacter ginsengisoli | reverse complement strand
GCCCCAGATCACCCTGACCGCTCGAACGGTGCATCCCCAGCTCCCTGGCTACATCACCAGAGAATCAAGCTTCGAGCCCTTATGCAAAGGTCTCCAGAGGGGGAAGAGCGACGGGCGACGTCCACCGCAGCCGCGGCTTTCGGGCCGCCAGGGTCTCATCCAGCCGGCTGAGCGGGGCCTGGGTGGGGGCGGCCTTGAAGCGTTCGACGTCGCCGGCCTTGGCGGCGGCGGCCAGCAGGCGGACGGCGTGGATGAAGCGGTCCAGCTCCTGCTTGGACTCCGTCTCGGTCGGCTCGATCAGCATGGCTCCATGGACGACCAGGGGGAAATACATGGTCATCGGGTGGAAGCCCTCGTCGATCATCGCCTTGGCGAAGTCGAGGGTGGTGACGCCGGTGCCCTCCAGCCAGGCGTCGTCGAACAGCGCCTCGTGCATGCAGGGCCCGTCCGGGAAGGCCGGGGTCATCACGTCGCTGAGCCGGGCCTTGATGTAGTTGGCGTTCAGCACCGCATCCTCTGCCACCTGCCGCAGGCCGTCGGCGCCGTGGCTGCGCATATAGGCGTAGGCCCGGACATACATGCCCATCTGGCCGTGGAAGGCGCACATGCGGCCAAAGGCGTGGGCCGCCTCGGCCTCCGGCTGTTCCTGCAGGTGGAAGCCGCCGTCGGAATGCACCAGCCAGGGGGTCGGGGCGTAGGGCGCCAGGGCCTCCGACAACACCACAGGCCCCGCCCCCGGGCCACCGCCGCCGTGCGGGGTGGAGAAGGTCTTGTGCAGGTTGATATGCATGGCGTCGACGCCGAGGTCACCCGGCCGCACCCGCCCGACGATGGCGTTGAAGTTGGCCCCGTCGCAGTAGAAATAGGCCCCGACCGAATGGGCCAGGCGGGCGATCTCGATGACGTCGCGCTCGAACAGGCCGCAGGTGTTGGGGTTGGTGACCATGATGGCGGCCACGTCCGGGGTGAGCTTGGCCTCCAGGTCGGCCAGGTCGACCCGGCCGTCCGCGGTCTGGGCGATCTCGACCACGCCATAGCCGACGAAGGCGGCGGTAGCCGGGTTGGTGCCGTGGGCGGAGGTGGGGACCAGCACGGTCTTGCGGGCCGCCCCCTTGGCCTCATGGGCGGCGCGGATAGCCAGCAGGCCGCAGAGCTCGCCATGCGCCCCGGCCTTGGGGCTGAGGGCGACGGCGGGCATGCCGGTCAGGGTCTTCAGCCAGTGGGCCAGGCGATCCATCAGGGCCAGGGCCCCCTGGGTGGTCGACTGCGGCTGCAGCGGGTGCAGGTCGGCGAAACCGGGCAGGCGCGCCATCTTCTCGTTGAGGCGCGGGTTGTGCTTCATCGTGCACGAGCCCAGCGGATAGAGGGCCAGGTCGATGGCGTGGTTCTTCTGAGAGAGCCGCACATAGTGGCGCATGGTCTCGGGCTCGGAGAGGCCCGGCAGGCCGATCGGCGCGTCGCGGGTCAGACCGGCCAGGTCGTCAGCCGGCGGGGCGTCGGGCAGGTCGACGCCGGTCTTCCGCCAGCCGTCCAGTTCGAAGATCAGCGCCTCGTCCTGCAGCAGCCCACGCGCGCCGGTCAGGGTAGCCGGGGCGGCGGGGTCGAAGGTTTCGGAGCGGGTGGGGCGGCCCACGCTGTTCATGGTCATTGGGCAAGCTCCCGGCGCAGGGCGGCGGCGAAGATGGCGATGTCTTCCGGCGGCGTGGTCTCGGTGGCGCAGACCAACAGGACGTTGTCGAGACCCGCCTTGGGGTCCAGGCGGCTGTAGGGCACCCCGGCAATGATCCCCTCCCCGGCCAGGCTTTCGACCAGGTCGGCGGCGCCCACGGGCAGCTTGATGGCGAACTCGTTGAAGAAGCGCGGGGTGAGAATCTCGACCCCCGGCACGGCGGCCAGGGCGTCCCGCAGTTCGCGGGCGCGCTGGTGGTTCAGGGCCGCCAGCCGGCGCAGGCCGACCTCGCCCAGCAGCGACATGTGGATCGAGAAGGCCAGTGAGCAGAGGCCGCTGTTGGTGCAGATGTTCGAGGTCGCCTTGTCGCGGCGGATATGCTGCTCGCGGGTCGACAGGGTCAGCACGAAACCGCGCCGGCCCTGCGCGTCCACCGTCTCGCCGCAGAGGCGGCCGGGCATCTGGCGCACCAGCTTCTCGCGGGCGGCGAAGAGCCCGACGTACGGTCCGCCGAAGTTCAGGGCGTTGCCGATCGACTGGCCCTCGGCCACGGCGATGTCGGCCCCCATCTCGCCGGGGGATTTCAAGAGGCCGAACGAGACGGCCTCGGTGGTGACCACGATCAGCAGCGCTCCGGCGGCATGCGCGGCCTCGGCGATCTTCGAGACATCGGTGACCGTGCCGAAGATGTTGGGGGTCTGGACGACCACGCAGGCGACGTCGGGGCCCAGGGCGGCGATGACGGCGGCCTCGTCATCGACGGCGGCCGCCAGTCGCTCGGTCGCCACGCCGGCGGTATGGGCCAGGGTCTCGGTCGCGCCGACATAGTGAGGGTGAACGCCACCCGACAGCACCGCCTTGAAGCGCCGGGTCACCCGGCTGGCCATCATCACCGCCTCGGCGCAGGCGGTGGAGCCGTCGTACATCGAGGCGTTGGCCACATCCATGCCGGTCAGGGCGGCCACCTGGCTTTGAAACTCAAAAAGAACCTGCAGCGTGCCCTGGGCGATTTCGGGCTGGTAGGGCGTGTAGCTGGTCAGGAACTCCGAGCGCTGGATGATGTGGTCGACGCTGGCCGGCACATGGTGGCGATAGGCCCCGGCTCCACAGAAGAACGGTCCTGCCCCGGCCGGCCGGTTGCGGGCGGCCAGGCCGGACAACTCGCGCTCGACCTCCAGCTCGCCGGCGAACGGCGCCAGATCGACCGTCCCGCTGCGGCGGGCTGCGGCGGGCACGTCGACGAACAGATCGTCGATCGAGACGACCCCGATATCGCCCAGCATGGCGGCGCGGTCTTCGGGAGTAAGCGGCAGGTAGCGCATCAAATGGCCTTTCCGAACAGCATGTCGGACAGTTTCTGAAACAAGCCGGGGCCACGCGGGCCCTCGACAATGGCGGGGTTGGCGGACGGGCTCGTCACGGGCTCCGGTTCGGCCTGCCACTCGGCGGTTTCGGGATCGACGGCCTCCTCGGAGGGGTCGACCACCGGCTCGTCCTCATCCGTCCCAGGCTCGGCCGTCTCGAGTTCGTCCGTCTCAGGCTCGTCCGTCGGTTCGTCGTATGGCCTGGGCAGGCAGGCGCAGACGCCCAGGGTCGAACTCTGCCGCAGGGCCTGGATGTCGGCCTCGGTCGCGGCGGCGAAATCGGCCATGGCCTGGCTCAGGATCGGCTCCAGCACGTCGTTGAACTCGGCCTTGGCGAACTGGTCATTGGACCCCGCCAGCGGCGGCAGGCGCTGGTCGGCTTCCCAGGCCTCGTAGATCGTGTCGTGCATGTCGAAGCAGAACAGGCTGGCCGTCCGCTCGGCGAGATTGCGGACCAGGGCCGCCAGGGGCAGGCCGGGCTCCACCGGATTGAGCACCAGAAACCAGGCCGCCTCCTTCTCGCGGAAGACCTCCACCCAGACCCCGTCCTCGAGCTGGATGGCCTCGCCGGTGTCATCCTGACGCCATTCGAAACCCAGCAGAATCTCGGAGATGGCGCCATCCAACGCCTCGCCCCGGGGCGTGGCGGTGCTGGGGATGAAGGCGATGCGGAACTTCATGCCGGCCTAGAGCGTGCCCAGGTATTCTTCGTAAGCCGCGCGGTCCATCAGGGCCTCGACCTGGCTGACGTCGCTGACCTTCAGCTTGGCGAACCAGCCGCCGGCTTCCGGAGCCGCGTTGACCGTCTCGGGGGCGTCGCCCAGGGCGTCGTTGGACTCGACCACCTCGCCGGAGACCGGGGCGTAGACGTCGGAAGCGGCCTTGACGCTCTCGACCACCGCCAGGCCATCGCCCGCCGTCACGGTCTTGCCGACCTCGGGGGTCTCGACGAACACCACATCGCCCAGCTGCTCGGCGGCATAGGCGGTGATGCCGATCGTGGCGATGTCGCCTTCCAGCGACACCCATTCGTGGTCCTTGGTGAAACGCATGGGGCCTCTCCTAGAGCTTGCGGACATAGCGGTGGGGGACGAAGGGCATGGCGACGACCTCGCAGGCCTGGGCCTTGCCCCGGACGATGACGTTCAGGCGGGCGCCAACCTCGGCCTGCGCCGGTGGGACGAAGCCCATGGCGATGGCCTTGCCCATCGAGGGCGAGAAGCCGCCGCTGGTGACCTTGCCGATCACCGCGCCGGTCCCGTCGGCGATCTGCGCGCCCTCGCGGGCCGGGGCGCCTTCCAGCACCAGCAGGCCGACCCGGACGCGGCTTGGACCTTCGGCCAGTTCCTTGAGGATGCGGCGGGCGCCGGGGAAGTCGCCGGCGTCGCGGCGCTTCTTGGAGAGGGCGAAGTTGAGGTTGCCCTCGACCGGGCTGACCGTCTCGTCGAGGTCGTGGCCGTAGAGCGGCAGGCCGGCCTCCAGGCGCAGGGAGTCGCGGGCGCCCAGGCCAATGGGCCTGACCCGCTCGTCGGCCAGCAGAGTCGCCCAGACCTCGGCGGCGACCGCGGCCGGGACCGAGATCTCATAGCCGTCCTCGCCGGTATAGCCCGAGCGCGAAAGGAAGATGTCGACCCCAAAACCCGTGGTGGCGAGGCTGTCCATGAACACCATGCCGGCGGCGGCCGGGACGTGGGCGGCCAGGACGGCGGCGGCCTTGGGGCCCTGCAGGGCCAGCAGGGCGCGGTCCTCGAGCCGCTGGATGGTGATCTGGGGGGCCAGCTCGTCGGCGATGACCTTGAAGTCGTTTTCCTTGCAGGCGCCGTTGACCACCACGAACAGGCCGTCGTCGTCGGGCCGCGAACCCATCAGGTCGTCGATGATGCCGCCGCTCTTGTTGAGCAGCAGGCTGTAACGCTGCTTGCCGGGCTTGAGGCCCAGGAAGTCGCCGGGGGTGACCTCCTCGAAGGCGGCCAGGGGCGCGACGCCGCGCAGCCGGGCCTGGCCCATATGCGAGACGTCGAACAGGCCGGCGTTCTCGCGAGTCCACAGATGCTCCTTCAGCACCCCGTCGCGGTATTGCACGGGCATCGAATAGCCGGCGAACGGCACCATGCGGGCGCCGGCGTCGACGTGCGCTTGATAGAGCGGGGTCTTCCTGAGGTCGGCGTCGGACAAGGCGGGCTCCGGGGTCGATGCGGCTCGCCCGGCGATGACCGGACGATTCGCCCCCGCTGTCCCTTGGGCCTGAGAGATTTCAGACCCGAATCCGGGCCCTTGCTCCTTCGGCGCGCCACGGATGCGGCGCTTTCCAGCGTGTATCGGCTCGCGCGGTCCGTTTGCCTGAGCGTTTCCGGGGCGGTTGCGCCTTCGGCCCCGAGCCTTGGAGGCCCGGTGTCTCCCGCGAGAGCGAGGCGGAAACTGTCGGAGGCGCGGGCTTAAGTCAACGGGCGGCCGTGTTGGAACCGCCGTCAGTTCAAGTTCCGCCTTCCCAGCGAAAGCTGGGACCCATGGGTGAGGCTTAACCTGCACAGCGCTGGCCAGCATCTCCGCCCTCATGGGCCCCAGCTTTCGCTGGGGACACGGGGAGTTTACATCCGCTCCGGCGTCTCGATGCCCAGCAGGTCCAGGGCCAGCTCCATCTGCCGCAGCGTCGTCGTCGCCAGGCGGATGCGTGAGGCCCGGATGGTTTCGTCTTCGGCCTGGAGGATCGGACAAGCGGCCCAGAAACGCGAGAAAGCCTGGGCCAGCTTGAAGGCGTGGTCGGCGATGAAGTTAGGAGCCTTCTTGTCGTAGGCTTCCGATAGCGCCGTCTCGAAGGCGTCGAGCAGCAGCACTAGTTCCCGCTCGGCCGGCTCGATAATCTTGATCCGACCTGGCTCGTGGCCCTCGGCCTCCACCCGGCGCAGCACCGATTTGATCCGCACCGCCTGGTAGAGCAGGTACGGCCCGGTCTTGCCCTCGAAGCTGGTGAAGCGGTCGAGGTCGAAGACGTAGCTGGTGCCGCGGAAGTTCGACAGGTCGGAGAACTTCAGGGCCGAGACGGCGACCTTGTGGGCGATGTCCTCGAACTCGGCCGGGTCGAGCTCGGCGCCCAGGCCCGCCTCGCGCAGGCGTTCGCGGGCCTTGGCCCGGGCCATCTCGATCAGGTCATGCAGCTTCAGGACGCCGCCCTCGCGGGTCTTGAAGGGCTTGCCGTCGGGGCCGTTCATGGTGCCGAAGCCGATGTGCTCCAGCTCGCCTTCCTTGGCGTAGCCGGCCAGATAGGCGGCGCGGAACACCTGCTCGAAATGGTCGGCCTGACGCTGGTCGACGGCGTAGAGGACCAGCTCGGGATCGAAGCTGCGGCGGCGGTCGAGGATGGTGGCCAGGTCCGTGGTGCCGTACATCGCCGATCCCTCCGAGGAGATGACCAGCAGCGGCGGCAACTCGCGCTTGTCGCTCTCGCGGGCGATGCGGATGATCCGGGCGCCCTGGTCGTCGACCAGCAGGCGCTTTTCATCCAGCTCACGGACCATAGGCTCGATCAGGGCGTCGACGTCGCTCTCGCCCTTCCAGAGATCGAAATCGACCCCCAGGGCATGGAACTCGCGCTGCAGGGCGACCCGGCTGACCTCGACGAAATGCTTCCACAGCAGGCGGTAGCCGTAGCGGCCGGCCTGCAGCTCGGCCGTGGCCTTGCGGGCGCGGTCGCGGAAGGCTTCGTCGGCCTTGGCCTTGGCGGCCGCTTCCGGATAGAGCCGATCCAGCATGGCCAGGTCGACCCGGCCGGCCAGTTCGTCCAGCACCCGGCGCTCGTCCGTGGGCGAATAGGCGCCCGAGCCCTGGGCCAGCCGCTCCATCAGGTTGCGGACGAAGGCGTCCTCGTCGGTGACCGCCACGATGAGCAGGCCCATCTGGAAGCCCCAGTCGCCGAAATGGGCGTCGCCCAGCACCTCGTCGCCGCGGAAGCGGTAGAGGCGCTTGACCGATTCGCCGATGATCGAGGCGCGCAGGTGGCCCACATGCATCGGCTTGGCGACGTTGGGGCCGCCATAATCGACCATCACCCGGCGAGGGGATTCGAACAGGCTGGCCCCGGCGCGTTCGTCGGCGGCGATCTCGTTGGCCCGGGCCGACAGGGTGGCGGGGCTGACCCGCAGGTTGATGAAGCCCAGGCCGGCGATCTCGACCGAGGCCAGTTCCGGCCGGCCCGACAGCTTCTCGACCACGCCCGCGGCGATCTCGCGCGGTGGCTTGCGCACGACCTTGGCCGCGGCGAGGGCCCCGTTGCACTGGAAGTCGGCGAGGTCGGGTCGGTCGGAGGCGGTGACGCGGCCGTATTCTTCAGGAATCCCCAGCTCCGCGAAGGCGGCGGCGACCGCTTCGCTGAGCGAGCGTTTCAGATCGCTCATTGTCCGCCGGCGGCTCCCGCGGGCTTGGGCGCGCCGGCGTTGACGCGGAAGCGCTTGCCGTCGCGGTTGAAGGCGGCCATTTCCGGGGTCACGTCGAAGCCGATCAGGATCTCGAAATTGGCGCCGCTGGTGTCCAGATTGGCGCGCGGGATGACGATGCCGCTGACGCTCTCACGCACCAGGGTGCGGTCGGCGCCGGCCGGGAAGCTGACCGGCAGGTCGAAATATTCCTTGGCCAGGACTTCCTTGTTGCGCTGGGTGACGGCGACCCAATAGCGGTAGACCTTCTTGTTGTCGGTCCCCTGCGGACCGCGGCCCAGGCCGAACAGCAGGTCGATCTGCATCTTGATCGGCTCGTTGTCCTTGTAGGCGCAGCCCGAGGAAATGCCTTCGATCTCGCCGGTGTATTCGACGTTGGCGGCCGCTTCCTTGTTGTCCTTGAACTGCATGTAGCGGCCGGCGTCGTAGAGCACCTTCACATACGGGCAGGGCCCGGCGTTGCGCAGGGCGGGCAGCGGCGCGGCCGGCTGGTTCCACTCCTGGTCGCGCTTCTTCTTTCGGGCCGCTTCCTGGCGCTGCTTGTCGTCGTCGCTGGGACGGCCCTGGGCCATGACCGAGGCGGTGGGCAGCACCGTAAGGGCCAGGATAGCGGCGGTGGCAAAGGCGAGGGTGCGACGCATGATCGGTCCAGAAAATAGAGACTGCCGGCCCCGACACCGGCCGGCCCGTTGTCATGTCTGATAACGGCAAAGGCATGACCTAGCAACGCACGCCGTCCCCGACCCTGCCCCCTTTGGCTCAATTCAAGCCAAAGGGGAAAAGCAGGGTCGATTCTTAGTGTTCAGAGCGCGTAGCGCTCTGGGGGCGAATTGCCCAGGAAACCCACTGCCATTTCCGCCCCGGGCGCATTAGGTTGGGCCCATGAACGCCCACGCCCCGATCAAGCCGCCGCTGAAGCTGTTCCTGGCCAGTCCGCGCGGTTTCTGCGCCGGGGTGGACCGGGCCATCCAGATCGTCGAGCGGGCCATCGAGAAATACGGCGCGCCCGTCTATGTGCGCCATGAGATCGTCCACAACCGCCATGTGGTCGACCGGCTCAAGGCCATGGGCGCCATCTTCGTCGAGGAACTGGACGAAGCCCCGGCCGACCGACCGATCGTCTTCTCGGCCCACGGCGTCCCCAAGTCGGTCCCGGCCGAGGCCAAGACCCGCCAGATGCTCTATCTGGACGCCACCTGCCCGCTGGTCTCCAAGGTTCACGTCGAGGCCCAGCGGCATTTCGACAACGGCCGTGAGATCGTGCTGATCGGCCATGCCGGCCACCCCGAAGTGGTCGGCACCATGGGCCAGCTGCCCGAGGGCGCGGTGGCCCTGATCGAGCATATCGAGGACGCCGAGGTCTTCCAGCCCAGGGACCCGGCCAACGTCGCCTTCGTCACCCAGACCACCCTGTCGGTCGACGACACCAGCGACATCGTGGCGGTGCTACAGCGGCGCTTCCCCGGCATCAGCGCCCCGCACAAGGAAGACATCTGCTACGCCACCACCAACCGCCAGGAGGCGGTCAAGCAGCTGGCCCATGAGTGCGACCTGCTGCTGGTGGTCGGCTCGCGCAACAGCTCCAACTCCGTGCGGCTGGTCGAGGTCGGGATGAAGGCCGGGGCCAAGGCCGCCTACCTGCTGGACGACGCCAGCGGCCTGGACTGGGCCTGGCTGGACGGGGCAGCCTCGGTCGGCGTCACCGCCGGGGCCTCGGCGCCGGAGAAGCTGGTCGAGGAGCTGATCCTGACCCTGGCGACCCGCTATGACCTGTCGGTCGAGGAAGTGGCGCCGATGAAGGAAACCGTGACCTTCAAGCTGCCGCGGGTGCTGGCCGAGTAGCGCCTTGACCGCCGAGCCGGGCTCCGCCATGCGGAGCCATGGCCGTCTACACCGACATCTCCGACGAGGACCTCGCCCGCCTGCTGGCCGGGTTTGGCCTGTCCGAGCCCCTGGCCTTCAAGGGCATCGCCGAGGGGATCCAGAACTCCAACTTCCTGCTGGAAACGGCCGAAGGGCGGTTCATTCTGACCGTTTATGAGCG
Source organism: Caulobacter ginsengisoli (assembly GCF_030814835.1). Taxonomy (GTDB): domain Bacteria; phylum Pseudomonadota; class Alphaproteobacteria; order Caulobacterales; family Caulobacteraceae; genus Caulobacter; species Caulobacter ginsengisoli. The sequence goes on along the minus strand of NZ_JAUSVS010000013.1, from coordinate 80,232 downwards.
GGACGTGCGGGCCGAGGAGCTGCCCTACTTCCTGGGCCTGCTGACCTGGCTGGCCGACCAGGGCTTTCCCAGCGCCCGGCCGGTGGCGGGCAAGGACGGCGGCTATCTGCAGAGCATCGACGGCAAGCCGGTGGCGCTGGTCGAGTTCCTGCCGGGTCTGTCGGTGCGGCGGCCGACGGTGGCGCATTGCCGGGAGGCGGGCGTGGGCCTGGCCTGGCTGCATCAGGCGGGCCTGGGCTATGGCGAGCGGCGGGCCAATGACCTGGGCCAGGCGTCCTGGGCGGGCCTCTTCGCCGGCCACGCCGCCGACGCCGAAGCCTTGAAGCCCGGGCTGGCGGCGACAATTGAGGCCGATCTGGCGCATCTGGCCGCCCACTGGCCCGGGGATCTGCCCGGCGGGGTCATCCACGCCGACTTCTTCCCCGACAATGTCTTCTTCCGCGAAGGCCGGTTCGCCGCCGCCATCGACTTCTATTTCGCCTGCGACGACGCCCTGGCCTATGACCTGGCCATCTGCCTCAACGCCTGGTGCTTCGAGAGCGACGGCAGTTTCAACGTCACCGCCGCCGCCGCGATGATCGCCGGCTACGAGAGCCGCCGACCGCTGTCGCCGGCCGAACGGGCGGCCCTGCCGATCCTGGCGCATGGGGCGGCGATGCGGTTCTTCCTCACGCGCCTGGCCGACTGGGGCGCGACCCCGGCCGGGGCGCTGGTGCGGCCCAAGGATCCCATGGAGTACGAACGAAAGTTGGCGGTCCACCGGGCCGGCCTTGTGGTGGTGGCATGACCCCTAGCGTAGTGATCTTTACCGACGGCGCCTGCCGCGGAAATCCCGGCCCCGGCGGCTGGGGCGCCATCCTGACCATGAACGGCCATGAGAAGGAAATCTGCGGCGGCGAGCTGGCGACCACCAACAACCGCATGGAGCTGATGGCCGCCATCCAGGCCCTGGAGGCGCTGAAGAAGCCCTGCAAGGTCGAGCTGCACACCGACAGCCAGTATGTCCGCACCGGGATTTCGGAGTGGCTGCATCTGTGGAAGGCGCGCGGCTGGAAGACCTACAGCAAGGGCGCGGTCAAGAACGAGGATCTCTGGCGACGGCTCGACGAGGCCCGCCAGCGGCACGAGGTCGACTGGCGCTGGGTCAAGGGCCATGCCGGCCATGAAATGAACGAGCGGGCCGACGGCCTGGCCCGCAAGGGCATGCTCGAGACGCTGGGCGAGGCTTAGGGCCGTTCCTTCAACATAGCGGGAAGGTGGCCAACAGGCTCTCTGCAAATCCTCCCCCGGAGGGGGAGGGGGACCGCGCCAAAGGCGTGGTGGAGGGGGTTGCCGCTGCCAATCACGCCTGGAAACAAACCCTCAGCCGATCCGCTGCGCTCCATCCTGAACCGTAGCGGCAGCGTAAACCCCCTCCACCATGCTCCGCATGGTCCCCCTCCCCCTCCGGGGGAGGATTCTCGCCGGGGACTTCCGCTTCCAACTTCCATAGGCGACGGCCATGCCAAAAGCAAAGGAGGAGAGGATTGACAGTTCAGCATTGAACTATAAATATGGTTTGACGTTAAACTATATGGACGCCCGCCATGCTTCGTCGCGACTTCATTCGCCTGGTCGGCGGCGGCGCCGTGTTCGCCGCGACGGGATGCGCGTCAGCCGGCCCGGATCCCCGCGCGGCGTGGAGCAATCCCGGCGCCGGTGAGACCGATCCCCGCAAGCGGGCGTTGGCCTGGGCGATCCTGGCCCCCAACCCGCACAACATGCAGCCCTGGCTGGCCGACCTCAGCGAGCCGGACGCCATCACCCTCTATGTCGACCGGAGCCGGCTGCTGCCGGTCACCGACCCCTTCAACCGCCAGATCGTCATCGGCTGCGGCGCCTTCCTGGAACTGCTCAGCCTCGCGGCGGGGGCGCAGGGGCTGACGGCGACCATCACCCCCTTCCCGCTGGGCGAGCCGGCGCCCAACCTCGACGACCGGCCCATCGCCCGGGTGGTCCTGAGCGCTGGCGGCCAAGCCGACCCGCTGTTCGCCCAGGCCCTCAAGCGCCGCACAAATCGGGCCCGCTACGAAGACCGCCCGGTGACGCCGGACGCGGCGGCGGCCATCGGCGCGGCCGCCAACCTTCCCGGCGTCCAGTTCGGATCGACGGTGAGCGGCGCGGCTCGGGACCGCCTGCGCGCCCAGGTCTTCGAGGGCTCGGTGATCGAGGCCAACACGGCCGACGCCCACCAGGAGAGCCTCGAGCGCACCTTCCTGGGCGCCAAGGCGGTGGCGGCCCATCGCTACGGCATCTCCATCGAGGGTCCGGCTATCGAGGCCGCCGTGGCTACCGGCCTGCTGACCCGGGCCAGGATGGCCCAGCCGGGGTCCTGGGCCTTCAAGCAGGAAATCGCCCTGATGAAGGCCGGCTCCGAGAGCGCGGCCGGCTTCGTCTGGCTGACCACCGCCGGCAACAGCCGCGCCGAGCAGCTGACCGCCGGCCGCGCCTATCTGCGGGCCAACCTGGCGGCTACGGGCCTGGGACTGTCGATGCAGCCCTGGAGCCAGGGCCTGCAGGAATATCCGACCATGGCCGGCCTCTTCACCCGCCTGCATGCCGACCTCACGCCAGACGGCGGTCGGATACAGATGCTCAGCCGAATCGGCTACGCCAAGCCGATCCCGCCCGCACCGCGCCGGGGCCTGGCCGCCAACCTGAAACCCGCCTGATGTCCCCACGCCCCCCTCCCCGAACGCGTCCTGACGTCGAGCTGTTCACCGAGATCGGCATCATCCAGCAGCTGTCGAACGCCGCCCTCGAGCGGGCGCTGCCGGACGGGCTGTCGGCGGCCGGGTTCGGGGTGCTGACCCATTTCGTGCGGCGGGGCGGCGAGGAGAGCCCGGCCAGACTGGCCGGCGCCTTCCAGGTCACCAAGGGGGCGATGACCAACACCCTGCAGCGGCTGGAGGCCGCCGGCTTTGTGGCGATCCGAGGCGACGCGGCCGACGGGCGGCGCAAGCTGGTGTCGCTGACCCCGGCGGGACGGGCCGCCTACGAGGACGGACTGGTCCGGCTGCGGCCCCGCATGGAAGGCCTGCGCACCGCCTTCAGCGACGCCGATTTCGAAACCGCCCTGCCCTTCCTGCGCGCCCTGCGGATCTGGCTGGACGAGCACCGCTAGGCGGCGTCCGGCCGCAGGGCGATGAGGCCCTCGGTCCGCGCCCGCACCTCCGGCGAGGCCAGGCAGCTGGCGACCGCCTCGTAGCCGGGCGCGCCGGGCCAGGGCGCGACCAGGGTCGGCGGGCTGTGGTTGGCGGGGCAGAACAGGATGGCTTCGTCCGGGCCGACGGCGGCCAGGTCGAGGATGGCGTTGGAGCGGGTCATCAGGAACAGCGGCCGGGCCGCCGGGCCGCGTCGGCGCAGGTGGGCTATCAGCGCCGCCTGGGCAGCCTGGTCCAGGCCCTGCTCGACCAGGTCGACGACCAGGACGCCTTCCGCCTCAAGCGCGACGACCAGGGCTGTGAGCGCCTCGGACCGGGACGCGCCGTCTTCCTCCAGCCAGGCCAGGGTCGCCTCGACCCGGACCGGATCGGCCCTGCCGACAAGTGCGCGGTCCAGGCCCAGGAAAACCCCGCCCGGCAGAGTCTCGGCCAAGCGCTGGGCCAGCCGGGTCTTGCCGCTGCCGAGCGGGCCGGTGATGTAGGTCATCGGGCGAATGCCGCTGAGCTCGAACCGCTCGCCGCCCCAGGGCCAGGGCAGGTCGAAGGCGACGGCGAGGCCGGGCGACACCAGCCCCGCCAGGTCGCCCGCTGTGGGTGTCTGCCCCCGCGCCAGGGCGGCCCGCAGGTCGCGAACCTGGGCGACGGCGTCCGACAGCTTCCCGAGGCGGTCTTCCAGGGCGGCCTGATGGGCCGCGAGCGCCGGGGCCAGGTCCTGGGGATCGCCGCCGATCACCCGGGCGACCTGGGCCAGGCTGAGGCCCAGGGCCCGCAGATTGGCGATCTCGGCGGCCCGCGCCATCTGGTCCGGCCCATAGGCCCGCCAGCCGGCGGCGGTGCGGACCGGGTCCACCAGCCCGCGCTGCTCGTAGAGCCGCAGGGCCTTGGCGGAAACGCCGAGCCGGCGGGCGGCCTGGGCGGGGTTCAGGTACTCGATGCGATTCTCGGCGGAAGCGGTCACGACTCACCTCGTTGCTGGCTGACCGCCAGACTTATCGGGGCGGTCCCAGGGGCCGGGTCAACGCGGTTTTTTACGCCACCGCCCGCACGGTGAGTTTCGAGCCTTCGACCGCCACCACCTCGACCTTGGCGCCGGCGGCAACCGCGCTATTGCCCTGCAGGACGGCGGCCCATTCCTTGCCGTCGATGAAGACGCGGCCTTCGCCCCTGTGGAAGGCGGCGACGGTGTCGCCCTGGTGGCCGACCAGCCGGCCGGCGTTGTCGTTGATGTCGGGTCCGCTCGCCAGGGTCCGGGGCAGGAACCGCCGCCCCGCCAGGGTCGTCACCACCGTCAGCAGGGCGAAGATCAGCCACTGGATCGGGGCGTTGTGCGGCAGGGCGAAGCTGAGCACCGCCACCACCGCCGCCGAGCCCGACGGCCAGAGCAGGTAGCCGCTGCCGGTGGCGATCTCCAGCGCCAGCAGCAGGGCGGCCAGCGCCATCCATAGCCAGAACGGATGGGTCAGCCAGAGGCCGTTCAGCGCGTCCATCACGACCCAGCCTTCGGACGGGGGGGCGGCACGGCGGTGGTCCCCGGCTTGCCATCGTCACCGGACAGCGACTTGACCAGTTGGGCCACCCCGGCGATCGAGCCGGTGATGCCGGCGAAGTCGGCCGGAACGATGACCGTCTTCATGTTGTTGGACTCGGCGAACTTGCCGAACGCCTCGACGTATTTCTGGGCGACGAAATAGTTCAGCGAATTCACGTCGCCCTTGGAGATGGCCTCGGACACGAAGGCCGTCGCCTTGGCTTCGGCCTCGGCGGAGCGTTCGCGGGCCTCGGCGTCGCGGAAGGCGGCTTCCCGGCGTCCCTCGGCCTCCAGGATGGCGGCCTGCTTGGCGCCCTCGGCCCGGGTGACCTGGGACTGCTTGTCGCCCTCGGCCTCGGTGATGACGGCGCGCTTCTCGCGCTCGGCCTTCATCTGCCGGGTCATGGCGTTGGTGATGTCCGGCGGCGGCTGCAGGTCCTTGATCTCGATGCGGGTGACCTTGACCCCCCAGGGGTTGGTGGCGTGGTCGATGGTGGCCAGCAGGCGGGTGTTGATCACCTCGCGCTGGCTGAGCACGTCGTCCAGCTCCATCGAGCCGACCACGGTGCGCAGGTTGGTCTGGGCCAGCTGGGTGATGGCGAAGGTCAGGTTGTCGACCCGGTAGGCGGCGGCGGCGGCGTCCATCACCTGGATAAAGACGATGGCGTCGACATGAACCTGGACGTTGTCCTTGGTGATGACGTCCTGGCGCGGCACGTCCAGCACCTGTTCCATCATGTTCACCCGCCGGCCGATGGCGTCCATGAACGGGGTGAGGATGGTGATGCCGGGCTTCAGCGTGCGGGTGTAGCGGCCGAACCGCTCGACGGTGAACTCGCGGCCCTGCGGCACGATCTTGATCGCCCCCACCAGCACCACGACAGCCAGAATGACGAAAATCAGCGGTACGATGAAACCCATCGGGTCCCTCCCAGGAAGACGTGGGGGGAGGTTAGCGCGACGGCGGGGGCTCCGCCATGGAAACCGGACTCCCGATTATTTCGGGGCAGGGGTATCGGCGTCCGGATCGGCCGGCGGCTGGGCATTGGGATCGTCCGAGCCCAGGCGCTTGACCGGGTGGGAAATGCTGGCGAGCTGGGCGGCCAGGCCCTGGCCCTTCTGGGCGGCGGCGGCCTCGGCCCGGCGGCTGTCGGCCGTGCAGGTCGGAAACTCGGTCTGGCCCGACGCGAAGCCGGCGTTGAAGGCGTTCTTCAGGCGGCTGTCGAAGTCGGCTTCCGGCGCCTCGGTCGCGGAGAGGGCCATCATCTTCTCGCGCCAGTAATAGTCACCCGCGCCGGCGCAGACCTGGCGCAGGGCATGGCTGCGGCCCAGCATATAGGCCAGATCGACCAGGGTCTGGCGCTCGACGGGCGAACGCTCCTGGGCAAGCGCCGTTCCGGTAAACAGGGGGCCGCCCGCGAGCAGGCCCGCAATCACCAGGGGAATGACCAGCCCGGCGCGGACAGATCGAGTCAAACTGTTGCTCCAGGCTCAGCCATCGGTCAGCTTTAGCGCATACAGGTTCGAACTATGGTTCAAAGGGTGTTCAACGTCATGGGGAGTTTTTGGGGGAGTTTTTGGGGGAATTTCGGGACCGCCGCCGTCTTCGGCGCCGTCCTGGCCGCCGGCGCCGCCCTGGCCCAGCCCGCCGCCGCCTTCAGCTCCGGCAATCCGCGCGACGTCACCGCCGTCCATCGCGACAACGGCCTGATCGCCACCGTGAAGACCGACAAGGACGGCAAGCCCTACATCGTCGACGCCCTGGGCGAGGTGAAATTTTCCACCGAGTTCTTCGACTGCAACGCCGCCAAGGTCGACTGCGCTTCGGTGATCTACACCGCCAGCTGGGGTTCCAGCAGCTCCGAGCCGATCTCGCTCAGCGCCATCAACGCCTGGAACCGCTGGACGGTGATGTGCCCCTCCTACAAGGACGAGGCCGGCGCCCCCAACCTCTGGTACGGCCTGCGCACCACCCCGGCCGACACCGCCCAGACCGTGCAGATCCAGCTGGCCGAGTGGAAGAGCTGCCTGACCGACTTCCAGGAATTCCTCAGCGACCCGGATGGGTGGGCGAAGAAGCACTGAGACTCCCCCCGGCGGGGGCGGAGTTCTATTCCGCCGCCGCCAGCGCCGGGCTGGCCTTGGCCAGGGCCGCGGTCCGGGCGATGGCTTCATGCGCCTCGGCCATGATGCGGCGGACGATGTCGCCGGCCGGCAGGACGTCGTGGACGCCGCCGGCGCTCTGGCCCATGGCGAAGCAAGACTTGTCGGGGTCCAGGCCCTCGATCTGGCCGCCGATGCCGCCCATCACCCCGGCCTGGTGCGAGACCATGGCCTGCATCGGGAAGGCCTGGATGTCGGACGGACGGCTTTCCCAGTCGTCGACCCAGGGGTTCTTGCGCACCCGCATCGGCTTGCCCGAATAGCAGCGGGTGCGGACGGTGTCCTCGTCGGCCGCCTCCAGGATGGTCTGGCGGTACATCTCGCCGGCATGGGCCTCGACCGAAGCGATGAAGCGGGTGCCCATCCAGACGCCCTGGGCGCCCAGGGCCAGCATGGCGGCCAGGCCGCGGCCGTCATAGAGGCCGCCGGCCCCCACGACCGGGATCTTCACGGCGTCCACCGCCTGGGCCACCAGCGGCAGGGTGCCGACCAGGCCGGTATGGCCGCCGCCCTCGCCGCCCTGGCAGATCACCGCGTCGCAGCCGGCCTGCTCGGCCTTGACCGCATGCTTGACCGCCCCGCAGACCACCATGACCTTCAGGCCCGCGCCCTTGAGCCGTTGCATGATCGGCATGGGCACGCCCAGGCCGGCGATGAAGGCGCTGGCCCCCTCCTCGATGATGATCTCGACCGAGGCGGTCAGGCTGTCGGGGCTGGCGGCCAGCAGGTCGACGCCGAACGGCCTGTCGGTCAGCGCTTTGACCTTGCGCATCTCCTCGCGGATGAAGTCGGGCGTGCGGCCGGCCATGCCCAGCACGCCATAGCCCCCGGCGTTGGAGACCGCCGCCGCCAGCTCGGCGTAGGAAACCCCGCCCATGCCGGCCAGCATGATCGGATGCTCGACGCCGAGCAGATCGCAGAGGGGCGTGCGGAGGGACATGGGCGTTTCCTGCCAATCGAGATGGGGGCGTCTGATGTTTTCGCCAGAAGACTGCCCCTGACGTCGCGTCGGTCAAGCGCCGAAACGCTCGCGCCCAGCCAGGATGATACGGACGGTCTCGCTCCATTCGACCATCGACTCGGCCTCGGCGAAGGACACGAACCGCGCCTCGACGGCGTCGTCCCCGGCCACGGGCTCGCCCGACAGCCAGCGGGCGGCGTAGTCGATCATGATGTAGTGGCGGGTGACCTCGCCGGTGGTCCGCGAGGTGATGACGCCGTCGACCACCTCGATCAGCCCCAGCAGCTGCGCCTCGACGCCCGTTTCTTCCTTCAACTCGCGCAGGGCGGCGTCCACGGTCGTCTCGCCCCATTCCAGCCGCCCGCCCGGCAGGCTCCACTGGCCCTGGCGGGGCGGGTTGCCCCGCTTGATCAGCAGCACCTGATCGCCGCGCAAGCAGACCACCCCGACCGTGGGGGTCGGGGTTCGGCGGATGGGGTCTTCGGTGGGCATGGAGGCACTCATACACGAACTCCCTTCCTCCTCGATGGAGGAAGGGCGGGGATGGTGGTGGGGGCAGTGCGTTTCCGGAAGAACGCGGGGAGGCGACCACGCCACCCCGGGCCAGTCGCCCATATCCCGAGCGCACACCACCAACCCTGCCCTTCCTCCATCGAGGAGGAAGTGTTCTGCCAATCACCCTCTACAGGAACGGCTTGAAGTCCAGGCTGGACCGCACGCCGACATGCTGGAAATCCTTGTCCAGCCAGGCCTGCGCCGCCTTGCGACCCCGGTCCCGCAGGCTTTTCAGGAACAGCCAGTCGGTGTCGGACTTGCTCGCCAGCGACAGGTCGTCCAGCACCCCGTCGGCGCCGATGCCGTGCACCAGCATGCGGCGGTAGCGGTCGCGGGCCTCGTCCTTGAGCATGTCCTGGTCCAGCAGCTTCTGGACGAAGGCGATGGCCCGCAGCTCGGAGGACAGGGTGGCATTGAAGCTGATCTCGTTCAGCCGGTCCATGATCTCGCCCGGCGTCTTGGGGGCGGCGGGACGGGCGAAGGGGTTGAGGCTGACGATCAGGATGTCGTCGGGTGTGTCGTCGTAGAACAGCGGCCAGAGCGGCGGATTGGCCAGATAGCCGCCGTCCCAGTAGGGCTCGCCCTCGATGTCCACGGCGTGGAAGACGGTCGGCAGGCAGGCCGAGGCCATGACGTGGCGGGCGGTCAGTTCCGGGCCCTTGAACACCGCCAGCCGCCCGGTGCGCACCGCGGTGGCGGCGACGAACAGGTGGATGGGCGAGCGCTCGCGCACGGCCTTGAAGTTGATGCTGGCCTCCAGCACATCGTGCAGCGGATTGAGGCCCAGCGGATTGAACTCGTAAGGGCTGAAGCTGGCCAGGGAGGCCTCGGCCATCCGCCAGCCGGGGGTGTCGCGCAGCCAGGCCGGGCTCATCATGGCGGCGAAGGCCGAGCCGGCGCTGCCCAGCACGTTGCGGCCGTCGGCCTGGCTGACGCCCTTCCAGAGGGCCTCCAGGGTCTTGGCCGCCCCGGCCCGGCCGCCCTCCGCCAGGCCCGAGGCCAGGCCGACCGCGTTCATCGCCCCGGCCGAGGCGCCGGTGGCGGCGCGGATCTCCAGATCCTCGCATTCCAGCAGCCGCTCGATCACGCCCCACTCGAAGGCGCCGTGCGCGCCGCCGCCCTGCAGGGCCAGGCTGATGGTTCTGGGCGGTGTGGCGCTCACGTCAGCCGGCGGTCCAGCCGCCATCGACCGAGAGGGCCGCGCCGTTCACCGAGGCGCCCATGTCGCTGGCCAGATAGAGCAGCAGCCCGGCCAGCTGGTCGAAGGTGACGAACTTCTTCGTCGGCTGGGCGGCCAGGATGACGTTGCGGACCACCTCGTCCTCGCTCATGCCGCGCGCCTTGGCGGTGTCCTTGATCTGGCCGTCGACCAGAGGGGTGTGGACATAGCCGGGGCAGATCGAGTTGGCGGTGATCCCGGCCTCGGCCAGTTCCAGCGCCACCGTCTTGGTCAGGCCCAGGATGCCATGCTTGGCGGCGACATAGGCGCTCTTGAACGGCGAGGCGACCAGGCCGTGGGCCGAGGCGATGTTGATGATCCGCCCCCGGCCAGCCTTCTTCATGCCGGGCGTCGCGGCGCGGATGGCGTGGAAGGCGCTGGTCAGGTTGATGGCGATGATCTGGTCCCACTTCTCGACCGGGAAGGCCTCGATCGGCGAGACGAACTGGATGCCGGCGTTGTTGACCAGGATGTCGAGGCGGCCGAATTCCTTTTCGGCGAAGGCCACCATGTCGGCGATCTGGTCGCCCTTGGTCATGTCCGCGCCGTGGTAGCGGACCTCGACGCCATGCTTCTGCGCCAGGCCCGCCCGCTCGGTCTCGATGGCGGCCGGATCGCCCAGACCGTTGATCACCAGGTTGACGCCCTCGGCCGCCAGGGCGCCGGCCATGGCCAGGCCTATGCCGCTGGTCGAGCCGGTGACGATGGCGACGTGACCCTTGAGGCCGTAATCCATGGGGCGACTCCGCACTCGCTCATTCTATGTTGCGGTGCAGCATAATGGTTTGCAGCGCGGCAGGCGAGCTATTTCAGATTTGCCGCCGGACGAAGACCCATTCCGTGTCGCTCGAGCAATCCGGCTGGAAGCGGTAGCCCTCGACAGCGAAGTCCTTGAGCCCCTCGGCCCGGTCGATGCGGTGATCGATGGCGTAGCGGGCCATCAGGCCCCGCGCCTTCTTGGCGAAGAAGCTGATCTGTCGCTGATCGCCCTCGCGCTCCTCCTTGAACAGGCAGGTGACGACCGGCAGCGTCAGCGCCTTGCGGTCCACCGCGCCGAAATACTCCTGGCTGGCCAGGTTGATCAGGGTCCGGTCGGCATGGCCGTCCGCCTCGGCGTTGAGTTGTCTGGCAATGCGGTCGCCCCAGAAGGCGTAGAGGCTGGCGCCCCGCCGGGTCTTGAGCCGGATGCCCATCTCCAGGCGGTAGGGCTGGATGGCGTCGGCCGGCCGCAGCAGGCCGTAGAGGCCCGAGAGGATGCGCACCCGCTCCTGCGCCCAGCTGAAGGCGGCCTTGTCGAGGCTGCGGGCGTCCAGGCCCTGATAGACGTCGCCGTTGAAGGCGATGGCTGCCTGCAGGCCGTCATCGACCGCCGGGTCGAAGGCCTGGAAGCGCGCATGGTTCAGCTCGGCCAGGGCGTCGGAAATGCCCATCAGCCGGCGCAGGTCGCTCTTGCGCAGCCGCCGGGTGGTCTTGTCGAGGACGGCGATGTCCTCCTTCAGCTGCGGCGTGGTCAGCGGCAGCATCGCCCCAGATACAGAATCTGGCGGGGTGAAGTTCATGGCCTTGGCGGGCGAGAGGACCAGCAGCATGGGGCGGGGATAGGATGGACGGCGGGCGTTGGCGAGTCCCGATCACCACCTGGCCCGTTGACCCTGGCGCGAGGGCGGGGGAACCTGCGGCCGTTGCTGGGGGAGTTGATGGAAATGCGCGGATTGGCGGCGGCCTGTGTGGCCCTGGCGATGCTGGCTCTCGCCGGCTGCGCCATTCCCAAGGCCCCGGCCGATGTCGAGGCGGCGGCCGATCTGGCCATCCAGCAGGCCAGCAGCGGCGATGTGGCGGGTCTTCAGAAGAGCGGCGGACCGGAACTGCAGGGGCCGGAGGTCGCCGCCCAACTGGACCGGATTCGGGCCGAGATTCCCAAGACCCCGTACACGAAGGCAGAGACCGTACAGTGGCGGATCAGCGTGGCGACCGGCGCGCCGATCCAGGCCGAGATCGCCCGGGACTACAGCTATCCGGGGCAGGTGGCGCACTGGGAGATCGTGCTGTCCCGGGACTCCGACCAGAAACCCTGGACCTTGCGCGGGCTGCATGTGCAGAGGATCAGCCAGGCGCAGGTGAAGGCCGCCGGCTTCAGCCTGGCCAACCGCACCCCCCTGCACTACGCCGTGTTTTTCGGCATGATCGCCTCGGTGCTGCTCTGCCTGTTCGCCTTCATCCGGGTGATCACGGCCCCGAAATTCCCCTGGAAATGGGCCTTCGCCATCCTTTCCCTGCTCGCCTTCACCCAGTTCAGCCTGAATTGGGGAACCGGCGAATGGGGCTTCCAGCCGATCAATATCTCACTGCTGGGGGCCGCCTTCCTCAAGGGACCGAGTCCGCTCGACCCCTGGGTGTTGTCGGTGGGCGTCCCGATCGGCGCGCTGATCGGCCTGTGGCGGGCGGGCAAGGCGCGGCGGGACAAGGCCGCGGCGACCAGGGCGGCCTTCTGAGCCATGACCGTCTGGATCGCCCTGCTGGGCTCGGTGAACGTCGGTGGCCGCCGGATCGTGATGACCGAGTTGAAGGCGCTCGCCGTCGATCTCGGGTTCGACAACCCCCGCACCCTGCTGGCCAGCGGCAACCTGGTGTTTTCGGCCTCCGGGACCGCCGACGAGGTGGCGGCGCGGCTGGAAACGGCCCTGGCCGAGCGGTTCGGCTTCAAATGCCCGGTGATGCTGCGCTCGGCCGCCGACTGGGACGCGGTGATCGCCGCCAACCCCTTCCCTGACAAGGCGCGGGACGATCCGGGCCATTTGATCGTGACGGCCTTCAAGTCCCCCGTGCCGGCCGAGGCGGTCGAGCGCCTGCGCGCGGTGATCACCGGGCCCGAGATCGTCGAGGGGCGTGGGCGGGAGCTTTATTTCGTCTATCCGGAGGGGATGGGGAGATCCGCCCTGACCCCGGCCTTGGTCGACCGGGCGTTGAGGGTGCGGGGCACCGGACGCAACTGGAACACCACGCTGAAGCTGGGGGCGCTGGCGGCCGCCTAGACCTGGAAGGTCGGGCTCTCCCGCAAGGCCGTGGTTTCCCGCACCAGTTCGTCGATCAGGGCGATGGCGTCGGCAAGCTGGCCGGGCCGCAGCCGGGCCATGGCGGCTTCGACCCGGCCCTGGAAGTTGGCCGGCGCCAGGGCCAGCCGCGCGACGGCGGCGGTGGCCCCCTTCTCGTTGATCAGCCAAGTCTCGTTGAGGGCGAACAGGGTCTGATGCAGGCAGCCGATGCTGCGCCACAGGCAGCCGGCGACATAGGCGATGTCGCCGTGCTTGGCCCCCTTGGCGGCGTTCTCGAGGGAGAAGCCGGCCTCCCAGCCGAACCGGGCCATCAGGCTGGCGCGCAGGGCGGGCGGATAGGGGCTGAGCGCCGCCTTGAGCGCCGCGACCACGCCGCCGGGATCGTGCAGCGGCCGGCAGAGGGCGGCCTCGCCCAGATAGTGGGCCGAGGTGAAGGTGTGGGGGTGTCCGCTCTGATAGGCGGCCTCGTAGCGGCCTTCGAGGGCTTCGGAGAGACAGTGCTCAACCTTGCCGAGGTCGCGGTAGAGCAGGTCGACCGCCTGCCCCCCGATACTCAGCCAGGCCCCGCCGTTGATCCAGGGACCCCACTCGCCGATGCGGGTGACCGCCTCGCCCGTGCGGCGGTCATCGAGGTCCGCGACGATGGCGGCCAGGGCGGCGGTGTCGATGGGGGCCTCGGGGCGATAGTAGAGGCCGATGTCGTAGTCCGACCCGGCGTGATGGGTCCCCAACGCCCGCGACCCGCCCAGCACGACGGCCACGACGCCCGGCGCGCCGGCCAGGGCGTCAGTGATGCGGTCTAGGAAATCGCTATCGGACATGGCGAGAGCCTGTCCTTTCAAATCCGCTCATCCCCGCGAAAGCGGGGACCCAGGCTTTTTTCGTTGAGAGAGAGCCAACTCTCGAGGCCTCTGGAAACAGGATTGCGGTCATGGCCTCTGCTGCAAAAACACCTGGGTCCCCGCTTTCGCGGGGATGAGCGGAATTATGGGATGAGCAGTCCTAGAACAGCGCCCGCGGGTTCATGATCCGGCGGGGGTCCAGCGCCTCGCGCACGGCCCGCAGCGCCGCCACCTCGACGGGGGATTTGTAGCGCAGCGCCTCATGGCCCTTCATCGAGCCCAGGCCATGCTCGGCCGAGATCGAGCCTTCCATGCCGGCGACGATGTCGTGGACCAGCGTCGCGCCCTCGTCGCGCAGGGCGTCATGGGCGGCATCGCTCCCGCCCTCGGGCCGCAGAACGTCGTAATGGACATTGCCGTCCCCGACATGGCCGAAGGCGACGACCCGCACGCCCGGCGAAAAGGCGATGACCGCCGCCGTCGCCTGTTCGATGAAGTCGGCGATCCTGGAGACCGGCACGGCGATGTCGTGTTTCCAGACCGAGCCCTCGGGCTTCTGGCCGACCGACTGGTTCTCGCGCAGGGCCCAGAAAGCCCCCATCTGCTTGCCGGTCTGGGCGATGGCGGCATCAGTGACCAGCCCCGCCTCGAAAGCCTGCTCCAGCAGCCGCCCCATGGCCGCCTCGGCCTCGCCGGGCGTGGCTGTGGTGGTCTCGATCAGCACGTACCAGGGATGCCGGGCGTCGAGCGGCTCGCGCAGGCCGGGGACATTCTTCAGGGCGAAGTCCAGGCCCATCCGTCCGATCAGTTCGAACGCCTCGACCGCCCCGCCGGTGACCGCCTTGGCCAGGGCCAGCAGTTCGATGGCCTGGCGGGGGCTCTCCAGGCCGCAGATGGCCACCGACCGCGAGGCCAGGATCGGGAACAGCTTGAGGCTGGCGGCGGTGACCACGCCCAGCGTGCCCTCGGCCCCGATCAAGAGCTGCTTGAGGTCGTAGCCAGTGTTGTCCTTGCGCAGGCGCTTGAGGCCATTCCAAATCTCGCCATTGGGCAGCACCGCTTCCAGGCCGAGAACGAGGTTGCGGGTCGTGCCGTACCGCAGCACCTGGGTGCCGCCGGCGTTGGTCGACACCACCCCGCCCACCGTGGCGCTGCCCTCGGAGGCTAGGCCGAGCGGGAAGCGCCGGCCGACCTTGGCGGCCGCCTCATGCACGGCGGCCAGGGTGACCCCGGCCTCGACGGTGATGACGTCGTCGAAGGCGTCGATGTCGCGGACGGCGGTCAGCCGCTCGGTGGAGAGCAGAATCTCGCCCTGCGGGATCTGGCCGGAGACCAGGCCGGTATTGCCGCCCTGCGGAATGATCGCCACCCCGGCCTCGGCGCAGATTCCGACCACGGCGGCGACGTCGGCCGTCGAGCGCGGCAGGGCCAGCAGCGGCGTCGTCCCCTGCCAGCGCCCGCGCCACTCGACCAGCTTGGGGGCCAGGCGCTCCGGATCGGTGCTCCAGCCGCCTTCGCCCAGGACGGCCTTCAGACGCGAGATGACGTCGGCGGGGACAGGGATGGTCATGAGCCCATCCTAAACCGGATGGCTATTTGGCGCGATGGGCCGTCAGGCTGATCGTCAGGTTCACCGTCGAGGGAATGACGTTCGTCTTGGCCCACTCCCCCTGCCCCACCCCGAAAGCCAGGCGGTTCAGGCCCATCTGGGCGGTCATCTTCGCGTTCGGCCCGGTGATGGCCAGGGTGAAGGGCAGGGTCAGGGGCTTGGTCACCCCGCGCAGGGTCAGGGTCCCGATGGCCTGGTAGCGGCCGCCGCCCAGGGCCCTGAAGCTCTGGGTCCTGAACACCGCCTTGGGATATTTGGCCGAGGCGAACCAGGGCGTATCGGGCAGGGTCTTGTCGCGGTCGGGATCGCCAGTGGAAACCGCGGCGGTGTCGATGGTCACCACCACGCTGGAGCCCGGCAGGTTGTTCGGGTCGAACCGGACCTGGGCGTCCCAGGTGCGGAAACTACCCGAAAAGGCCGTTCCGCCGAACGAGGAGGCGAACGCGATCTTCGAGGCGGGCTTGTCGACGCTCCAGGCCGGGGCGGGACCGGCGGCCAGGGCGGGCGAGGCGGCGAGCAGCACGAGGGTGGCGGCGAGGACTTTCATCACAGGGGCGCTTTCAGGAAGGGGATCATCCGGCCCAGTTCATGATCACGGTCGAGGAACTGGTGCTTGAGCGCCCCCAGCACATGCAGCGGGAACAGGATGTAGACGATCAGCTTGGCCAGCAGACCGTGAACGGCCTCGAAGGTCTCCTTGGCCGCATGCATCTGGTCCTTCGGCAGGTTGGTGAGCGGGGCGATCTCGGGCCAGTGGAACAGGCCGAACATGTTGATCGGATAGACGTGGATCAGCGGACTGGCCGAGACCGTCGCCCAGCCGGTCAGCGGCAGGGCGATCATCACCAGGTAGAAGAGGCAGTGCACCGCCTCGGCCAGCCAGCGCTCCCAGGGCTTGAGGTCGGCCTTCAGCGGCGGCGGCGGCTTGAAGAGGCGCCAGGCCAGCCGGATCAGGCTGAGCAGCAGGATGGTGATGCCCAGGCTCTTGTGGATCTGCATCGCCGGCATCTTGGCCAGGCCTTCCAGGCTGTTGAAATACCAGGCGATGCCGACATTGGTCAGGATGGCGGCGGCGATCAGCCAGTGCAGCGTCATGGCGACGCCCGAATACCGTGTCTGGGTCATGCGCCTACTTCTTGGTGAATTCGGCCTCGATGACCAGTTCGACTTCGTCGTCGACGAAGGCCAGGGGCGGGTTGAGCATATAGGTCGAGCCGAACTCCGAGCGCTTGAACTTGCCGCGCGCCGAGAAGCCGGCCCGCTGACCCAGGATGCCGGAGGTATAGCCGCCGAAGGTCACGTCCAGGGTCACGGGCCTGGTCACCCCTCGGAAGGTCAGGTCGCCGGTCATGGTTCCCGTATTGCCCTCGCCGCGCGCGATGGCGGTGGAGACGAAGGTGATGGTCGGGTTCTTGTCGACGTCGAGGAACTGGCGGGCGAACTCGGCGCTGGTCTTGGGGTTGCCGTTGTCCAGCGAGGCGGCGTCGACCGTGACGTTGATTTTGGAGGCCTCGGGGGCCTTGGGGTCGTAGCTGAAGCTGGCGTCGAACTTGTCGAGGCGCACGGTGTAGAAAGCCAGCCCCTCATGACGCACCCGGGCGATGAGGCTGGCGTGCTCCTTGTCCAGCACATACTGGCCAGCCGGCATGTCGGCCGGATTGGTCGAGGGCGCTGCGCTCGCGGTTCCGCCGACGATGAGGCTGCAGGCCAGGGCGAGAGCGGCGAGACGGCGCATGATGGGCCTCAACTGTCGTCGGGGATGTTGCGGTTGCAACATAGTCCCTCTCGCGCGGCGAAAAAGGGGCGGGTAAAGGAGTTCCATGACCTATGCCCCGCCCGTGAACGCCCTGATGTCGGCCCTGACTGTCGCCGGCTATGACCGCCTGGCCGAGCTGTTTCCCGACGCCGACGCCGATACAACCCGGGCCATCCTGGAGGCGGCCGGCGATTTCGCCGCCGACGTCATCGCCCCGCTGAACCGGGCCGGCGACCTGCAGGGCGCGCGGTATGAGAACGGCGCGGTTACCGCCGCCCCCGGCTTCGCGGCGGCCTACAAACAGTTCAGCGACGGCGGCTGGAACAGCCTGTCGGCCGATCCCGAGCACGGCGGCCAGGGCCTGCCCAAGGCGCTGGAGATCGCCGTCTTCGAGATGATCCAGGCCGCCAGCCTGGCCTTTGGCCTCTGCCCCATGCTGACCCAGGGGGCCATCGAGGCCCTGGCCGAGCATGGCACGCCGCGACAGAAGGCCCTCTACCTGCCCCGCCTGGTCTCCGGCGAATGGACCGGCACCATGAACCTGACCGAGCCGCAGGCCGGCTCGGACCTGGCGGCCATCACCACCCGGGCCACCCCCGACGACCAGGGCGGCTATCGGCTGGACGGCCAGAAGATCTTCATCACCTGGGGCGACCACGACGCCGCCGACAACATCGTCCACCTGGTGCTGGCCCGCCTGCCCGACGCTCCGCCGGGGGTGAAGGGGATTTCGCTGTTCCTGGCTCCCAAGACCCTGGTCGGCGAGGACGGAGCGTTGAAGGGCCGCAACGACCTGCGCCCCGGCTCCATCGAGCACAAGCTGGGCATCCACGGCTCGCCCACCTGCGTGATGCTGTTCGAGGGCGCCCAGGCCGAGCTGGTCGGCCAGGAGAACCAGGGCCTGGCCCACATGTTCACCATGATGAACGCCGCGCGTCTTCAGGTCGGGGCTCAGGGGGTCGGCATAGCGGAGCGGGCCTACCAGCAGGCCCTGGCCTTCGCGCTGGAGCGCAGGCAGGGCCGGGCGACCTTCGCCTCGGAATACCCCGCCCGCATCTTCGACCATCCCGACGTGCGGCGCATGCTGATGACCATCAAGGCCCGCACCCAGGCGGCCCGGGCCATCTGCCTGATGACGGCGGTGTCGGCGGACCTGGGCCAGCTGGCGACCGACCCGGCCGAACGCGAGGCGGCCAGACTGCGCGAGGAGTTCCTGACCCCTATCGCCAAGGCCTGGTCCACCGACCTGGGCGTCGAGGCCGCCAGCCTCGGCGTGCAGGTCCACGGCGGCATGGGTTTCATCGAGGAGACCGGCGCGGCCCAGCACTACCGCGACGCCCGCATCCTGCCGATCTATGAGGGCACCAACGGCATCCAGGCCCTGGACCTGATCGGCCGCAAACTCTCACTTGGAGGCGGGGCGGCGCTGCAGGGCCTGCTGGCGGATATCCGCCGGGACGCGGCGGGCCACGAACTGGAAGCGCCGCTCACCGCCGGCGCCGAGGCCCTGGAGGCCTGCGCCGCCTGGCTCTCCGAGCGCAAGGGCAGCGCCGACGCCCAGGCCGGGGCCACGGCCTTCCTGAAGCTGGCGGGCGATGTCATCGGCGGCTGGCTGCTGGCCAAGGGCGACGACGCGGCCCTGGCGCGGTTCTATGCGGGCCAGGTGCTGGCCGCCGCGCCAGCCCAGGTCGCAGCGGTCACCCAGGGCGCGGAGCTTCTGGAAGCTTTCACCGGTTAGACGCGATCGAGAACGAGAACCGCGACCTCGCCGGCCTTGCCGCCGAGCCGGTTGGTCCAGCGGATGACCAGCCGGCCGTTGGGACTGTGGATTTCCATCATGCGCATGAGGCCGCCGCCGGGCGGCTCACGCATGGAATCCTGTTCCTGATAGAGTTCCGGCAAGGCCAGAAGCGCGTCCAGCGCCTCAGCATCGCCTGCCGCCAGCACCCCGGTCTTGTCCATGATCTTCCCGGGCTTGATCTCCAGCATCCCGGACCGTTCCTCGCCCACGGTGCTGATCGTCCAGCGGCCGGCGGCGTCTCGCGCGGCGACGGTCATGAATTCGATGGTGCTGTGGTGAGCGGCCTCGCCATGGAGATAGATGATGGAATCGCCCGTTGGCGGCGTCCGGCCATAGCGTTCGAACACCCCAAGGCCCCGGACGATTTCCGGGTCCAGCGTCTCAACGGAGGTCCCGGCCCTGGCGGCCGGGGCAAAGGAAAGGGCCGCTAGCGAGAGGATTGCGTGACGCCGGTTCATGCGCTGAAGGCTACAGCAGACCTTGGAAACGAAAAAGGCGGACCAACCGGCCCGCCCTCTCCAACTCGAACTGTCCGCCCGGCCTAGACCTGCGCCAGCATGTACTCGGCCGACGAGACCTTGAACTCGCCGCCCTGCTCGACATTCAGGGTCTCGACGACGCCGTCCTTGACGACCATCGAGTAGCGCTGGCTGCGGGTGCCCATGCCGAACTTGGAGCCGTCCATCTCCAGGCCCACGGCCTTGGTGAAGTCGCCGTTGCCGTCGGCCAGCATCAGCACGTCGTCGCCGACGCCCTGGTCGGCGCCCCAGGCCTTCATCACGAACACGTCGTTGACCGAGACGCAGGCGATCGTATCCACGCCCTTGGCGCGGAACTCGGCGGCCTTTTCCTTGAAGCCCGGCAGGTGCTTGGCCGAGCAGGTCGGGGTAAAGGCGCCCGGCAGGGCGAACAGGGCGACGGTTTTGCCCTTGGTCAGTTCGTCGACCGTGATCGGCTTGGGGCCTTCGGAGCCGAAGGTCATGAAGGTGGCGTCAGGCAGCTTGTCGCCGACTTTGATGGTCATGGATCGTCCCTCGAATAGGCGGTTATGGGTGAACTTCGCTCGCCAGATAGGCGTATCGGCGCGCCTCGCCAAGCATTGACTTGAAAGCGCCGACTTCCGGAACGATCTTTCCCCCATGCACGATCCCACCGAGGGCGAATTCCTGACCGGCAAGCTGCTGATCGCCATGCCCGGCATCGGCGACGACCGCTTCGAGCGGGCGGTGGTCTACCTCTGCCGTCACGACGAGGAGCACGCCATGGGCCTGGCGGTGAACCGCCCCGTCGACGGCCTCAACATCCCCGACCTGCTGGAAAAGCTGGGCGTCGACACCCACGGCGCGACGCCAACCCGGCTGGACGCGGTGCTGGTCGGCGGGCCGGTCGAGCGCGAGCGCGGCTTCGTGCTGCACACCGACGACTATGCCTGCGAGGGCGCCACCCTGCCGATCAACCACGGCCTGGCCCTGACCACCTCGCGCGATGTGCTCGAGGCCCTGGCGCAGGACGGCGCGCCGCGGAAGGCCTTTCTGGCGCTGGGCTATGCCGGCTGGGGCCCTGGCCAGCTGGAGCGCGAGGTGCGTGAGAATGTCTGGCTGGTCGCCGAGCCCGACGAGGCGCTGATCTTCGACGACGACCACGAGCACAAGTGGTCGCGGGCGCTGGGCGTGTTGGGGGTCAATGCCGGGGCGCTGTCGGGCAGCGCAGGCCGCGCCTAGCCGCGGGTGCGGACCGGCGCCGCCCCGTCCACATAGCTTTCGTTCAGATAGACCTCGGCCTCCTGGGGCGACAGCGGCGGGGCGTAGCCGAAGCCCTGGCCGTAGTCGCAGCCCAGCTGCATCAGCCCGCCGGCCATCACCGCGTTCTCGACCCCCTCGGCGACGACCTCGAGGTTGAGGTCCTGGCCCAGCTGGATCACCGACTTGACGATGGTGGCCGAGCCCTCGTTGACGCTCATCGTCCGCACGAAATAGCGGTCGATCTTCAGGGTGTCGAACGGCAGGCGGGTCAGGTAGCTCAGCGACGAGAACCCCGTTCCGAAGTCGTCCAGCGCCAGGCCGGCCCCCGCCGCGCGCAGGCGCTGCAGCACTTTCGCCGCGGCCTCGGGGTTCTGCATGATGTCGCTCTCGGTGATCTCCAGTTTGAGCACCTTGGGCGGCAGCTTGTATTTGGCGATGATGCCGGTGATGTCCTCGACCAGGTTGTCGCGGTGGATCTCGCCGGTGGAGAGGTTGACGCTGACCGTGAAGTCGCCGGCCAGGGCATGGCTGTCGCGCCAGGCCGCCAGCTGGCGGGCCGAGGAGCGCATCATGTGCGCCCCCAGTTCGCTCATCAGCCCCATCTCCTCGGCCAATGGCAAAAATTCGTCGGGCGGCAGCAGGCCCCGGCGCGGGTGGCGCCAGCGGCAGAGGGCCTCGAACCCGGCCAGGGCGCCGGTCGAGAGGCGCACGATCGGCTGGAAGAACGGCACGATCTCGCCCCGGGCCACGGCGCCGCGCAGATCGGCTTCGAGCGCCAGGCGCGAGAGGCCGTCGCTTTCCATGGCCCGGCCATAGGCGGCGGCGCCGCCGCGGCCGCCATTGGCCTTGGCGTTCTCCACGGCCAGTTCGGCCCGGCGCAGCATCTCGGCCGCTTCCGGCGCGTCTTCGCCGCCCTCGACGTCGACCGCGCCGACCGAGAGGGTGGGGTGAATGTCGAAGCCGGCGACCCGCAGCGGCTGTTCCAGCGCCAGGCGCAGGGTCTCGGCGGCGTCGCTCCGGCCGGGGGCGGCCAGCACGGCGAACTCGTCCTCACCGACCCGGGCCATGATGGCCCCGGCCGGGAAGGCGGCGGCCAGGCGCGAGCCCAGGGCGGCCAGCACCAGGTCGGCCCGCTCGTGACCCAGGGCCTCGTTCAGGCGGCGCAGGCGGTCCAGGTCGGCGACGACCAGTTCGTGGCGGCCCGGCGTCTGCAGGCGCTCGCGGGCCCGGGTGATGAAGCTGCGGCGATCGAGCAGCCCGGTCAGCGGATCGGTCTCCGCGGCGGCGAACCGCATTTCCAGCGCCGCCAGGCCGGTGGCGCGCACGCCCTCTTCCAGCCAGACCCCGCGCCAGACGCAGATCGGCCCGCCACGCATGCGCAGGCGGACGGCGATTTCCATGCCGGGGTCGTGAATGCGCAACAGGTCGTCGGCGCTGGCCCGATCTTGCGGCTGGGCCAGGGCGCGGAAGGCGGCGGAGGAGCATTCGGGGGCCAGCGGACCCATGCCCAGCGACCGGGCGGGGCCATAGACGCGCAGGCGGTCGAGCTCGGGCTCCCAGGTCCAGAGCACGACTTCAGCGCCGCCCAACGCCTCGAGCGTCGCGGTCGCGTCCCAGCCTCTGCGCTCACTCCCGAAGGACGCCATTCCCGGACCAGATACCGGTTTTACCGGCCACCCTATTCGGCGCTGTCTCGCGCACGGTCGCGGGAGATCAGTCCGAACAGACGATGATCTCGCCAAACGCCGTTAATTTTCAAATAAGCCTTGGCAAATCCCTCTTCGGTGAACCCTGCTTTGAGCAGAAGGTTGGCCGAGGGTTCGTTGGCTTTCAGGCAGGCCGCTTCCAGGCGCGAGAGGGCCAGGGCGCCGAAACTGAAGCGGCTGACTGCCTTCACCCCCGCCAGGATATAGCCGCGCCGCGCGAACTTCTGGCCGGCCCAGTAGCCCAGCGTGCCGGTCTGGGCGACACCCCGCCGGACGTTGGAGAGGGTGACCCCGCCGACCAGGGCGTCGTCCTCGCGGTTGAAGACGAAGAAGGGATAGGCCAGCCCCAGATCCATGTCCCGCCGCCAGGCGTCCAGCCGCCGGCGATAGGCCGGGCGGGTCAGGTCGTCCTCGGCCCAGGTCGGCTCCCAGGGCTGCAGGAAGGCGCGGGATTCGTGGCGCAGCTGGGACCATTCGGCGTGATCGGACATGCGGGGGGGCCGCAGGCCGACGATGCCGCCGTCCAGCCGCAGGCCGCTTTCCGTCGACATCCAGTCCAGCATCGCCATGGCGGAAAGGTGCGCCCTTGACCGATTTGGTCAAGCGCCGAAAAGCGCCGTCTCGAACGCGGCGGGCGCCGACAGGGCCGCCTTCGACCCCAGCACCGAACCCACCGACAGCTTCGGCCCCACCAGCCGGCCGGCCAGGCGGGCGATGTCGGCGGGCGTCACCGCGTCGATGGCGGCGGCCAGGTCGGCGGCGGTGAACAGGCGGTCGAACAGCAGAATCTGGCCCGCCGACTGCTCGGCGCGGTTCAGCGGCTGTTCGCGGCCCATGAACATCGAGGCCTTGAGCTGGGCCTTGGCCCGGGCCAGTTCGGCGGCGCCGATCGAAGCGCCCAGGTCGAGGATTTCACCGGCGGTGACCTTGGCCAGTTCGGCGGCGTCCTTGGCCGCGCAGCCGGCATAGACGCCCAGCACCCCGCCATCGGGATGGGTCTCGGCATAGGCGTCGATGGCGTAGGCCAGGCCGCGCTTCTCGCGGGCCTCCTGGAACAGGCGCGAGGACATGCCGCCGCCCAGAGCCTCGACGAAGACGCGGAGCGGGAAATAGTCGTCGTCCCCTGCGCCAGGGGCGGGCAGCAGCAGGACCAGATGCGCCTGTTCCAGCCGGCGGTCCTTGGCGGCGACACCGGCGGTGAAGACGGCGGGCGGTGGGACCGGCGCGCCGGCCTGCGCGGGCAGATGGCCGAACTCGCGCTCGGCCAGGGCCAGCAGTTCGGCCTCATCCACCGCCCCGGCGGCGCTGACCACCAGGCGGTCGGGGGCGTAGAGGGCGGCGCGCCAGGCGGCGAGAGCGGCCGGGTCGGCGGGCTTGATGGATTTGACCGTACCCAGGATCGGCCGGCCCAGCGACTGACCCTGCCAGCAGGCGGCCTGGGCCAGTTCGAAGACCAGGTCGTCGGGGGTGTCGGCGGCCTCGGCGATCTCCTGGCCGACCACCTGCTTTTCCTTCTTCAGGTCGCCGGCGTCGAGAGTGGGACGCAGGACCAGGTCGGCGACGACGGCCATCCCTAAGTCCAGGCCGCCCTTCAGGGCCCGCACCTGGAAGCTGGTGCGCTCATAGCCGGTGGCGGCGTTGAGCTGGCCGCCTTCCTGCTCGATGACCTCGACGATCTCGCGGGCCGAGCGGTCGCCGGCGCCCTTGAACACCATGTGCTCGAGCAGGTGCGACCAGCCAGAGCGGGCCTCGTCCTCGTAGCGGGCGCCCCGGCCGGCCACGACCGACAGGGCCAGGGTCTCCAGCCCCGGCATCGGATCGCAGATGACGCGGACGCCGGTGGTCAGGCGGTGCAGGCGGGCGCTCATCCGATGGCGAAATCGCGGACATAGGCCTTCACCGCCTCGCCATCGGCGGGCAGGCGGTCGAAGCGCTCGGGCCGGGCGGCAAGCTCGCCGGCGCCGCGCGGCGAGGGCGGGATGACGCCGGTGGCGGCGTGGACGGCTTCGGTGAACTTGGCCGGATGGGCGGTGGAGAGCACGATCTGCGGCGCGTAGGGGCTGGGCGAGCCCAGGCGGCGAGCGGCGGCCACGGCCACGGCGGTGTGGGGATCGATCAGTTCGCCGGTCTCGTTGAGGGTCGAAACCATGGCGGCCGAGGTGTCGGTCTCGCTGACCGAGGCGCCGGCGAAGAGGTCGCGCATGGCGGCGAGCGCCGCGGGCGGGATGTCCAGGCCGCCGGTGCTGGCGAAGGCCTGGAAGGCGCGGCCGGTCTCAAGCCCGTCGCGGCGGGCGCATTCGAAATAGAGGCGCTCGAAGTTGGAGGCGACCTGGATGTCCATGGCCGGGCTCTGGGTCGGGGCGACGACGCCGCGGCTGTAGCGCCCTTCGGTGAAGGCGCGGGCGACGATGTCGTTGCTGTTGGTGGCGGTCAGGATGCGGCTGATCGGCAGGCCCATGGCGTGGGCGACATAGCCGGCGAAGGCGTCGCCGAAATTGCCGGTTGGGACCACGAAGGCCGGCGAAGTGGCCGGCGCGCCCAGGGCCACGGCGGCGGTGAAGTAGTAGACGCACTGGGCGGCGATGCGGGCGAAATTGATCGAGTTGACCGCCGACAGGTCGACGGCGGTGCGGAACTGGTCGTCCTGGAAGGCGGCCTTCAGGATGCCCTGGCAGTCGTCGAAGGTGCCCTGCACGGCCACGCAGCGGACATTGGCCTCGGTCGCCGTGGTCATGAACCGGCGCTGGACCTCGCTGATCCGGCCATCGGGGAAGAGCACGACGATGTTGACGTTGCTGCGGCCCCGGAAAGCCTCGACCGCCGCTCCGCCGGTGTCGCCGCTGGTGGCGGCCAGGATGGTGATCTTCCGGCCCTGGCGCTTGAGAGCATAGTCGTAGAGCCGGCCCAGCAGCTGCATGGCCACGTCCTTGAAGGCCAGGGTCGGGCCGTGGAACAGCTCCAGCAGATAGGTGTCGGGATAGAGCTGCTTCAGCGGCGCGGTGGCCGCGTGGCTGAAGCTGTCATAGGCCTCGCGGCACATGTCGCCGAGGACGTCGGCGGGAATCTCATCGCCGGCGAAGCGGCCCAGCACGGCGGCGGCGACCTGATGGTAGGGCTTGCCGCCGAACGCGGCGATCTCTTCGGGCGTGAAGGCGGGCCAGGTCTGCGGCACATAGAGGCCGCCGTCGGGGGCCAGGCCGGCCAGCACCGCGTCCAGGAATCCGATAGGCGGCGAGTCAGGCCCGCAGCCCGAACGGGTGGAGATGTAGTTCATTATGCCTTCCGACGTCGCCAGAGCATGGCGCCATAGACGGCGGCCAGGGCCCCGGCAAGGCCGAACCAGGTCAGGGCGTATTCCAGGTGGCGGTTGGGGATGTCGCTGGGCAGCGGCGCGGGGACCAGCGCCTTCCACTCGGGATTGCTGGAGGTCTCGGCGCTGAGCATCAGCGGGGCCAGCGGGCGGGTCGCGCCCAGGGCCTTGCCGATGGCGGCCAGGTCGCGGCTGAAGAAGCGGCCGTCCTGCGGCGGCGGGGTGAAGGCGTTGCCGTGGTCGCCCCGGCGCAGCAGGCCGACGATGGCGACCGGCGTCTGGCTCTCGGTCTGGGGCGGGCGGGCCGAGATCGTGCCGGCGACGAAGCCGCGGTCGACCAGCAGGGCCAGCTTCGAGTCGGTGGGATGGCAGAGCGAGACCAGCCGGTCGCCGGCCTGGCCCTCGCCGATGGCGTAGATGGCCACGAAGCGGGCGGTCGCCAGGCCCGGGCAGACCACCCGGACCCGGGTGAACTCCGGGTTCTCGGCGCTGGCCAGGCCCGCATCCAGCGACACGGCCGGCGCTGTGCTGCGGGCGGCGATCTGGGCGAGCAGGTTCTGTTTCCAGGCCAGCCGCTGGAGCTGCCAGACCCCAAGGCCGATCAGAATGGCCATGGCGATGGCCGTGGCGATGGTCAGGCCGATCGGAAAACGGCTGCCCCGCTCGGACGTCTCAGACGTCATGGCGTCCGGCTTGCGAGGCCTTGTGCACGAACTGGGCGGCGACCAGCAGGCCCTTCATGGGCCGCAGCAGGCCGAGGCAGGTCACCACGGTCATCGGCATCCAGAAGGCCAGGACCAGCCAGACCGGCCAATGGAAGGCGAACAGCGAGAACAGCGTCCCGAACGCCATCAGGAAGCCGGCGATCATGATCACGAAGACGGCGGGGCCGTCACCGCTGTCGGCCTTGGAGAGGTCGAAACCGCAGGCCTCGCAGGTCTGGGACACCTTGAGGAAGCCCTCGAACAGATGCCCTTCGCCGCACTGGGGACAGCGGCCCGCCGCCCCCGCCAGGTACGGGTTGGTCACGCTCAGTTTGTGGTCCCGAAGATCACGTAGATGAAGGCGAACAGGAACAGCCAGACCACGTCGACGAAGTGCCAGTACCAGGCCGCCGCCTCGAACCCGAAATGCTGTTTGGGGCTGAAGCCGCCGCCCAGCAGGCGCAGGAAGCAGACGGTCAGGAAGATGGTCCCGATCAGCACGTGGAAGCCGTGGAAGCCCGTGGCCATGAAGAAGGACGAGCCATAGAGGCCGGCATTGGCCGCCTCTTCGGAGTAGAACAGCTTCTCGGTCAGGATGTGGTGGTACTCATAGGCCTGGATCGAGGTGAACAGCACGCCCAGCAGGATGGTCAGGAAGAGGCCGATCTTGGCGCTCTTGCGGTCGCCCTGCTGCAGGGCGTGGTGGGCCCAGGTCACCGTGGTGCCCGAGAGCAGCAGGGTCAGGGTGTTGATCAGCGGCAGGTGGAAGGCCGGCACCAGTTCGATGCCCTTGGGCGGCCAGGTCTTCCAGGCTTCGGCGACGCCTTCGAAATTGCCGACCTCGGGGGTCAGGACGCGGTGGCCCGAGAACAGGGCCATCTCGAAGAAGATCCAGAACCAGGCGACGAAGAACATCACTTCCGAAGCGATGAACAGGATCATGCCGTAGCGCAGGCCGATGGAGACCACCGGGGTGTGGTCCCCCTGGTTGGCTTCCTTGGTCACCTGCATCCACCAGCCGAGCATGGTGTAGAGCACGCCGGCCAGGCCGCCGATGGCCATGATCCAGTTGCCCTTGGGAATGCCGAACAATCCCTTCATGCCGACGACCACGCCCATCAGCATGACGGTGGCGGCGATCGAACCGAGCAACGGATAGTGGCTCGGATTGACGAGATGGTAGTCGTGCTTGACGCCGTCGTGGGCCATGTCGTGCCTTAACCTTCTTCCCCTCACGCGGGCCCCCTGGGGGTCCCGACGAATCCTGCCTGCTATAGCCCTGCCTTCACCTTTCCGCCAAGGGGTCCAGAGGCGCTCTCGGCGCGTTTCTGGTCCACCGGGAAGAAGGTGTAGGACAGAGTGACCTCGCCTGAACCGCGGGTCTCGAAATCATCGGCGTATTTCGGATCGACGAAATACAGCACCGGGAACTCCATGGTCTGGTGCGGCCCGATCGTCTGGTCCGAGAAACAGAAGCATTGCAGCTTCTGGAAATAGGCCCCGGCCTGCTCGGGCAGCACATTGTAGCTGGCCCGGGCGGTATAGGGTTTGTCGCTGGTGTTGGTGACCGTGAAATAGGCCAGGCCCGTCTCGCCGATCTTCAGCGTCTGGGTCAGCTGCCTGGCCTTGAAGTCGAAGGGCAGGTCCCGGACGTTGGTGTCGAAGCGGATGACGATGGTCCGGTCCAGCGCCTTGTCCGGCGCCTTGGCGGCCTGGCGCACCGTGCCGTCATAGCCGGTCAGCTGGCAGAAGGCCTTGTAGAGCGGCACGGCGGCATAGGCCGCGCCGACCATGCCGGCGAAGACGCCCAGGCAGACGACCGCGACCAGGGCGTTGCGGCGCTTAGAGGGGCCGGTTTGCAATCGCCCCTCCCATGTTCACGATCGAGACCACGAAGATCAGGATGATGAAGACCACCAGGCCCAGCGCGATGGCGAGGCTGCGCCCCTTGCGGGCCTTGGCCTGTTCGTCGGTCTCGTTGAAGGGGTTGGGCATCAGGCCAATCCACTGAAGAAGGGGCCGGTCAGGTTGGGCAGCGGCGCGATGCCGGCGAACTTCTCGACCAGCAGGGCCGCGAACAGCAGGGTCAGGTAGAGGATGGAGAAGGCAAAGAGGTTGCGGGCGTCCTTGGCGGCGGCCTTGACGTCGTAGAGGCCCTCCTCACGCTCGCCCGGGGCGTCGCCGGCCCGCGACCTGAACACCCGCCAGGCCAGCAGCAGGAAGACCGCCCCGCCCAGGGCCGAGACCGCCAGATAGGCCGGGCCGCCCAGGCCCGTGACGGCGGGGGCCAGGCAGACGGGGATCAGCACCAGGCTGTAGCCGAGGATCTGGCGGCGGGTGGAGGCCGCGCCCTTGACCACCGGCATCATCGGCACGCCCACCCTGGCGTAGTCGTCGCTGGTGTAGAGGGCCAGGGCCCAGAAGTGCGGCGGGGTCCACAGGAAGATGATGGCCACCAGCAGCCAGGCGTTGAGCGGGGTCGAGCCCGAGGCCGCCGCCCAGCCGATGGCCGGCGGCAGCGCCCCGGCCAGGCCGCCGATGACGATGTTCTGGGCCGTCCAGCGCTTGAGCCACATGGTGTAGATCACGGCGTAGAACAGGATGGTGAAGGCCAGCAGGCCGGCCGCCAGCCAGTTGGTCGTCATGCCCATGAACATGACGGAAAACAGCGACAGCACCACGCCGAGCGTCAGAGCCTCGACCCCGGCCACCTTGCCCATCGGCACCGGCCGGCCGCGGGTGCGCCGCATCTTGGCGTCGATGTCGGCGTCGAACCACATGTTGAGCGAGGCCGAAGCCCCCGCCCCCACCGCGATGCAGAGGATGGCCACGAAGGCGATGATCGGGTTGATCGGCTTGCCGGCGCAGACCAGGCCCGTCAGGGCGGTGAACACCACCAGGCTCATCACCCGCGGCTTGAGCAGCTGCAGATAGTCCGTCCACAGCGCCGACGCCGTGGAGGCGCTTGCTGGCGTAATGGCGGCGGGCTTGGTCAAGGCGGGTCTTTCGGAATGCTAAGGGGGCGCGGCGCTTGAAAAGCCCCGCGCCCCGAAGGTTACGCTTTGGCTGCGTTCGGTATCAGTGGCCGTCCTCGGCCTTGATCTCGGGCAGCTCGTTGAACTGGTGGAACGGCGGCGGCGAAGGCAGGGTCCATTCCAGGGTGGTGGCGCCTTCGCCCCAGGGATTGGCCTCGGCCTTGCGGCGGCGGATGGCCGCCTCGAGCAGCATGACCAGGAACACCCCCACGCCGACCAGGGTGATCAGGTAGCCGATCGATGAGATGTGGTTCCAGTAGCGGAAGGCCGGGGTGTAGTCGATGTCGCGGCGCGGCATGCCCTGCAGGCCCAGGAAGTGCTGCGGGAAGAAGATCACGTTGACGCCGACGAAGGTGATCCAGAAGTGGATGCAGCCCAGGGCCTCGTTGTATTTCACGCCCCACATCTTCTCGAACCAATAGTAGAAGCCGGCGAAGATGGCGAACACCGCGCCCAGGCTGAGCACGTAGTGGAAGTGGGCGACCACGTAGTAGGTGTCGTGCAGGCTGTAGTCGACGCCGGCATTGGCCAGCACCACGCCGGTGACGCCGCCGATGGTGAACAGGAAGATGAAGCCGATCGCCCACAGCATGGGCGTCTTGAAGTCGATCGACCCGCCCCACATCGTGGCGATCCAGGAGAAGATCTTCACGCCCGTGGGCACCGCGATGACCATGGTGGCGGCCACGAAATAGGCCCGCAGGTTGATGCCCATGCCCACGGTGTACATGTGGTGGGCCCAGACCAGGAAGCCGACGAAGCCGATGGCCACCATGGCGTAGGCCATGGGCAGGTAGCCGAAGACGGGCTTGCGCGAGAAGGTCGAGACGATGTGGCTGATCATCCCGAACCCGGGCAGGATCAGGATGTAGACTTCCGGGTGGCCGAAGAACCAGAACAGGTGCTGGAACATCACCGGGTCGCCGCCGCCGGCGGGATCGAAGAAGTGGGTCCCGAAGTTGCGGTCGGTCAGCAGCATGGTGATGGCGCCGGCCAGGACCGGCAGGGCCAGCAGCAGCAGGAAGACGGTGACCAGGATCGACCACACGAACAGCGGCATGCGGTGGATGGTCATCCCCGGGGCGCGCATGTTGAAGATGGTGGTGATGAAGTTGATGGCGCCCAGGATCGAGCTGGCGCCGGCCAGGTGCAGCGAGAAGATCGCCAGGTCCATCGAGGGCCCGGTATGGCCGATGGTCGAGAGCGGCGGATAGATGGTCCAGCCGCCGCCGAAGCCGTGGCCGGGGCCGCCGTCGACGAACATCGAGGTCACCAGCAGCACGAAGGCGGCGACCAGCAGCCAGAACGAGATGTTGTTCATCCGCGGGAAGGCCATGTCCGGCGCGCCGATCATGATCGGGACGAACCAGTTGCCAAACCCGCCGATCATGGCGGGCATGACCATGAAGAAGATCATGATCAGGGCGTGGCCGGTGACCACCACGTTGTAGCCGTGCTTGGACGCCTCGATCAGCGGCATGTACTGGGCCAGCCAGCTGCCGGCCTTGAAGACCTGGATGCCCGGCTCGGCCAGTTCCCAGCGGATCAGGCCAGAGAGGGCGCCACCCAGCAGGCCCGCCATGATGGCGAACAGGATGTAGAGGGTGCCGATGTCCTTGTGGTTGGTCGAGAAGAACCAGCGGGTGAAGAAGCCCGGCGTATGGGCATGATCGTCGTGCGCGGCGGCGGCGTAAGCCATCGGTCTACCTTCGCGAATCAAAGCTTGGCCGCGGGCGCAGCGGGAGCTGCGGCCGGCGGCGTCGTGGTGGCGGGCGCGGCGGGAGCGGCGGCGGCCCCTGCTGCGGCGGTCTGGGCCGGCGCGGCGGCCGGCGTGGCGGGCGTGGTCTTGGAGGCCACCCAGGCGTCGAAATCGGCCTGGCTCACCACCTTGATCTCGATGGGCATGTAGGCGTGGTCGACGCCGCACAGCTCAGAGCACTGACCGTAGTAGGTGCCGATCTTCTCGGCCTTGAACCAGGTTTCGTTCAGGCGGCCGGGGATTGCGTCGGTCTTGAGCCCAAACGCGGGCAAACCGAACGAGTGGATCACGTCGACGGCGGTCACCTGCACGCGGACCACCTTGTTGACCGGCACCACCATCGGGGTGGTCGCGGCCAGCAGGTAGGGCACGCCCTTGGCCTTGGCCTGGTCTTCGGGAAGGACCAGCGAGGTCTCCTCGGCGACCTTCTGGTCGGGATACTCATAGCCCCAGTACCACTGATAGCCGGTGGCCTTCACCGTCATGTAGGCGGGCGGCATGTCATGATACTTGAACAACAGGCTGAAGGACGGCACCGCGATGCCGACCAGGATCAGCACCGGCACGATGGTCCACAGGACCTCGATCACCGTGTTGTGGCTCCAGTTGGCCGGAACCGGATTGGCCTTCTTGTTGTAGCGGATCATCACCCACAGCAGCAGACCCAGCACCAGCAGGCTGATCGCCGTGATGATCGGCAGCAGGATCACGTTGTGGAAGAAGATGGCGTCGTGCTTGAGCACCGACGCCGCCGGCTGGAAGTCGATGCCTTTCGGCGTGGGCTGACCCAACGTGTCTTCAGCCCAGGCGCTCGCCGCAAGCGATGACGCCAGCATTCCGGCGCCCAGGCCGGCTGCCAGTTTCCGCATACCCTTCAAACTCGCCCTCATGAGCCTCACGTCCAAATGGCCGCTGCGCTGCGGAATGCGCACGCGATTCAACGCGCGCCCCCTTCGCCCGACCCTGCCGTCTTCAAGGGGGTCCATACGCGCTCGTTTCCGGATTGCCAACCCGCTAGACGGACCAGAACGGGTGATCTGGGCCCTGACCCCGCGACAAGGCGCGCCCGCGCCTCGACGAAAGCGGTCCGAGCGCCTATCTCGGAGGGATGAACGCGCCCTTTTCCCCTTCCCTGCTGGACTCCGCCGGTGTCGATCCCACCGAGGCCCAGTCGATTCTGAACCAGGCCCTGGCCGGCGCCGATGACGGCGAGCTGTTCCTGGAAAAGTCCGAGAGCGAGTCTTTCGTCTTCGACGACGGACGGCTGAAAAACGCCTCCTACGATTCGGGCGAGGGGTTTGGCCTGCGGGTGGTGGCGGGCGAAACCGCCGGCTACGCCCATGCCAGCGAGATCTCGGCGGCGGCGATCCGCAGAGCCGCCGACGCGGCCAGCCTGGCCAAGCGCGGCTATAGCGGCGAACAGGCCGAGGGGCCCAGGGCCACCAACACCAGGCTCTATGGCGAGGACGACCCGGTCGCCCGCCCCGGCTTTTCCGACAAGGTCGCCCTGCTGCAGGAGATCGACGCCTTCGCCCGCCAGCGTGACCCACGCGTCGTGCAGGTGATGAGCTCGATGCATGGCGAGCGGCGGACGGTCGAGATCCTGCGGGCCGACGGCCGGTTGGTCCGCGACGTGCGCCCACTGGTGCGGGTCAATGTCCAGGTCACCGTCGAGCGCGACGGCCGGCGCGAGACCGGCACGTCCGGGGCCGGCGGCCGGGCCAGCTTCGACGCCTGGGTGACGCCGGAGTCCTGGCAGGGCCAGGTCGACGAGGCCTTGCGCCAGGCCCTGGTCAATCTCGACGCCACCGACTGTCCGGCCGGCGAGATGGACGTGGTGCTGGGTCCGGGCTGGAACGGCGTCCTGCTGCACGAGGCGGTCGGCCACGGCCTGGAAGGCGACTTCAACCGCAAGGGCCTGTCGGCCTTCTCCGGGCGCATCGGCGAGCGGGTGGCCGCCCCCGGGGTCACCGTCTTCGACGACGGGACCATCCCGGGCCGGCGCGGCTCTCTGACCGTCGATGACGAGGGCACGCCCACCGAGCGGACCATCCTGATCGAGGACGGCATCCTGGTCGGCTACATGCATGACCGGATGAGCGCCCGGCTGATGGGCCTGACCCCCACCGGCAACGCCCGCCGCGAGTCCTACGCCCACATGCCCATGCCCCGCATGACCAACACCGGGATGATGGGCGGCTCGGCCGATCCGGCGGAGATGATCGCTTCCACCAAGCGCGGCCTCTATTGCGGTCATCTGGGCGGCGGCCAGGTCGACATCACCAACGGCAAGTTCGTCTTCCAGTGCACCGAGGCCTACCTGATCGAGGACGGCAAGATCACCCGCCCGGTCAAGGGCGCCACCCTGATCGGGGACGGCCCCTCGGCCCTGACCCGGGTGACCATGATCGGCAACGACTTCGCCATGGACCCCGGCATCGGCGTCTGCGGCAAGGCCGGCCAGGGCGTGCCGGTGGGCGTCGCCCAGCCTTCGCTGAAGATCACCGGACTGACCGTGGGCGGAACCAGCCTGTAATTATTTTCCGCTCATCCCCGCGAAAGCGGGGACCCAGGCGTTTTTTGTGCCTGCTGGCGCGGCGGAGAATTGACCCCGCCTGTGTTGCGACGTTGAAAAAGCCTGGGTCCCCGCTTTCGCGGGGATGAGCGGAAGTAAAAGCGGAGTCCCCATGCGCCCCATCGCCCTGCTCGCCGCCCTGGCTGTCGCCGGCTGCTCGATCATCCCGCAGGGTGTGGCGGCGCGGCTGCCGTTCCAGGCCAGGCCCGCGGAAGCCGCCGCCCCCGGCAAGCCCGCCATGGTCGCCGCCGCCAATCCGCTGGCGGTCGAGGCGGGGCTGCAGGTTCTGCGCCGGGGCGGCACGGCGGCCGACGCGGCGGTGGCGATCCAGGCGGTGCTGGGCCTGGTCGAGCCGCAGTCGTCCGGGCTCGGCGGCGGAGCCTTCATGACCTATTACGACGGCGCCACGGGCGAAGTGACCGCCTATGACGGCCGCGAGACCGCCCCGGCCGGCGCGACGCCCGACATGTTCCTGGGACCGGACGGCAAGCCGCTGGGCGTCATCCAGGCGATCCTGAGCGGCCGCTCCACCGGCGTCCCCGGCGCGGTGGCCATGCTGGCCATGGTCCACAAGGAGCACGGGCGCCTGCCCTGGAATAGCCTGTTTAGCGAAGCCGAGCGGCTGGCCGATCAGGGCTTTGCCGTGTCGCCGCGCCTGGCCATGTATATCGTCAGCCCCTTCCCCCAGGCCCAGACGCCGGACGCCAAGGCCTATTTCACCAAGCCTGACGGGGCGAAATACAAGGCCGGCGATATCCTGAAGAACCCGGCCTACGCCGCCACGGTGCGCAAGATCGCCGCCGAGGGCCCCAAGGCGATCCTGGAAGGCTCCATCGCCCAGGACATCGTCGCCCGCACCCATGCCGGCGACCTGCCCGGGACCCTGACCCTGGCCGACCTCAAGGCCTTCAAGCCGCGCAAGGCCAAGGCCCTCTGCGGCTCGTACCGGGTCTATATCGTCTGCACCAACAACCCGCCCTCGAGCGGGGTCGGTCTCCTCCAGGGCCTGATGCTGCTGGAGCGCACCGACATCGCCAGCCGGGGCCCCAACGACCCCGTCGCCTGGGTCCAACTCGCCCAGGTCGAGCGGCTGATGTACGCCGACCGCGACCGCTATGTCGGCGACATCGGCGCGGGCGTGCCGGTCAAGGGCCTGCTCGATCCCGCCTATGTCGACAGCCGCGCCAAGCTGATCGGCGAGACGGCCGGCCCGCCGCCCAGCTTCGGCTCGCCGCCCGGCGCCGGCGTCCGTGGCCCCGACAAGACCGTCGAGCCCGGCGGCACCTCGCATTACATCATCGTCGACCAGTGGGGGAATGTGGTGTCGATCACCACCACGGTGGAGAGCGTGTTCGGCTCAGGCCGGATGGTCGACGGCTTTTTCCTCAACAACCAGCTGACCGACTTCTCCTTCTCGCCGACCGATCCGGACGGCAGGCCGGCCGCCAACGCGGTGGCGCCCGGCAAGCGGCCGCGCTCGTCGATGACCCCGATCATCATGCTCGACAAGGAGGGCAAATTCTTCGCCGCCCTGGGCAGCCCCGGCGGCAACTCGATCATCTCCTACAATCTGAAGACCATCGTCGGCTTCGTCGACTGGAAGCTCACCATGCAGCAGGCCATCGACCTGCCCAACATGGTGGCGCGGGGCGGCTCCATCGGCGGCGACACCAACCTGTTCGCCCCCGGCATGGTCGAGGCCATGGCGGCGCGGGGCATCCTGCTGGGACCCAACAGGAGCGAGAATTCGGGGGTGCACGGGATCGTCGTGCGGCCGGGCGGCGTGCTGGAAGGCGGCGCCGACCCACGGCGCGAGGGCGTGGCCCGAGCCCCTTAAGAACTGGAGCCATTACTCAATACCGCTCATCCCCGCGAAAGCGGGGACCCAGGCTTTTTGCTGTTGAGGGCGCTTCCGACAGGCCCGGGCGACTGCAAGTCCGCTACGAAAAACGCCTGGGTCCCCGCTTTCGCGGGGATGAGCGGATTAAAAGTTATGCTAAGTTATTGAATTGTCTAAAGCTCAATTGAGTCTGCCCCCCTAGAGCTCGGCGGTTTTCTTGCGCACGCGTTTCGGCCTCTGCTCGGGCGCGCTGGCTTCCGGCGCCCCCGGCAGCCGCAGTTCGAAGATCGAGCCCTGCGGCCCGGTCTTGACCAGTTCCAGATCGCCGCCGTGCGCCTGGGCCAGTTCGCGTGAAATCGCCAGGCCCAGGCCCGTGCCGCCGCGCCGGGCGGAACCGGTGAAGGGCTGGAAGAGGGCCGCCAAGGCCCGCTGCGGCACGCCCGGTCCGTCGTCGGCCAGCCGGATCAGGCTGGCGCCGTCGTGCTGGACCAGGGTGACCGCGACCTCGCCGGTCGTTCGTCCCGCCTCCTCGATAGCCTCGCGGGCGTTGCGCAACAGGTTGACCAGGATGCGGTGCAGCTGGTCGGGGTCGGCGTTGACCTGGGCTTCCTCGGAAATGGCGGTGCGCAGCCGCACCCCCCGGGTCGAGAGGCCGGCGTCCTCGGCCGCCACGGTCAGGGCCGGGACCAGGGCCATGGGTCGGGCCTCGGGCGCGGCCTCCTGGGTCTTGCCATAGGTCAGGACGTCGGTGGCGAGGGTGATGGCCCGATCCAGGGCCCGCTCCAGGCGGGGCATGGCCCGGGCCACCTGCGGATCGCCGATGGCCGCCAGCCGCTCGGAGGCGATCTGGGCGCTGGTCAGCATGTTGCGCAGGTCGTGATTGATCTTGGCCACCGCCTCGCCCAGCGAGGCCAGCCGAGCCCGGCTGTTGAGGGCGGCGATCAGGTCGGTCTGCATCAGGTCCAGTTCGCGCTCGGCCCGGCCGATCTCGTCGCGGCGGCCCGAGGGGGCGATACGGGCGGCCGGGCTCTCGGGGTCGGCGCGGAAGCGCTCCATCGCCTGGGTCAGCTTGAGGATCGGCCGGACCAGGAAGATGTTCAGCGAGAAATAGACCGCCAGCCCGGCCAGGACCGAGACGAACAGGGTCACCGCCAGCAGCCGGCCGAGATATTCCAGCAGGGCCGCGCGGAGCGGGGCGTCCGGGGTGACGATCTCGATAAAGTCGATGTTGTCCAGCAGACGCGGCTTGGCGATCACCCGCACCATGCGGCCCGGCCCGCCGAACAAGGTCTGGAACGGCCCGGCCAGCCAGGAGGCCGGGGCCTGGTCGCGCAGGTCGACCAGATAGGGGGTGGGCATCGATCGGGGCGCCTGGAGGACCAGGCTGCGGGCGCCGTCGCTGCTGACCGCCACCGAGACCACCTCGGCGCCGTTCAGGAGGCGGTTGGAGAGCTCGCGGGTGACCTTGCGGTTGGGCGCGGCCGCGGTGGCCAGGGTGGCCAGTTCCGCGGACCGCACCCGGTCCAGCAGCTCCTGCTCCTCGAAGGCGGCCAGGGCCGGGGGCAGCACCAGGGCGGCGCCGACAATGACGAACAGCACGGTGAGCAGCAGCAGGCGCGCCGACAGGCCGCCGGGCCAGAGCCATCGGCGGATCGTCGGCTTTGCCGGTTCCTGCAGCGACCGGTCGTCGGCCATGCCCATGGGTTACTTCACACCGGCGCGCTGAGCAACGCGAGGGCCGTTCGCGTGGCAGGGGAATTTGAGAGGCGCCTCACTGAGCGCCAACGGCCTGGCCGAGAGTGGCAAAGCCATCAGCCCTCAAAAGCGCGGCCAGATCGCGGCGGATTCGCACAGGCAGGCTGGGGCCCTCATAGACCATGGCCGAATAGAGCTGCACGGCCCGGGCCCCGGCGCGAATCTTGGCATAGGCGTCGGCCCCGCTGGCCACCCCGCCGGCGGCGATCAGAGCCAGGCCCTGGCTGTTGGCCTCATGGAAGCGGGCCAGCATCTGGGTCGACAGGGTCATCAGCGGCGGGCCGGACAGGCCGCCGGCCTCATCCTTCAACGGCGATTTCAGCGAGTCGGGCCGCGAGAGGGTGGTGTTGGAGACGATGATTCCCTGCAGGCCATGGGCGGCGGCGACCTCCAGGATGGTCGCCGGTTCATCGTCGGCCAGGTCGGGGGCCACCTTCAGGAAGACCGGGGCGTGGCCGGCCAGCGACCGCCGGGCTTCGGCGAGCCGGCCCAGCAGGTCCTGCAGCGCCTCGCGGGTCTGCAGCGCCCGCAGGCCCGGCGTGTTGGGCGAGGAGATGTTGACGGTGAACCAGTCGGCCAGGCCCCACAGCCGGGTCAGACCCGCCACATAGTCGCCGACCCGGTCGGTCGAATCCTTGTTGGCCCCGATATTGGCCCCGACCAGCCCCCGCCGTTTCCGTCGCGCCAGCCGCTGGGCGAAGGGGCCCAGGCCGCGATTGTTGAAGCCCATGCGGTTGATCACCGCCCGGTCCTCGGAGAGCCGGAACAGCCGGGGCTTGGGATTGCCGCCCTGGCGCAGCGGGGTGACCGTGCCGCATTCCACGAACCCGAAGCCGGCGGCCAGCATGGCGTCCGGGACCTCGGCGTTCTTGTCGAAGCCGGCGGCGAGGCCAATGGGGTTGGTCAGGGTCAGGCCGCCGACCTCGATGGTCAGGATGGGGTCTTCGGGGTCCTTGGCGCGGGGGCCGAGGCCCAGCTTCAGGCCGGTGATGGTGAGGCCATGGGCGGTCTCGGCGTCGAAGGCGTGGAGGCCGCGGGCGAGGGTATCGTGGAGGGTCACAGCCCCAGCACCGGCACACCTTCGGCGTCCAGCTCCAGCACCCGCGCGTCGACCACCGCCGACGCCGGCAGCGGCGCATACAGGTGCGGGAAGAGATCCCCACCGCGCGAAGGCTCCCATTTCAGCGCCTCGCCCAGCCCCTCGGTGCGGACGGCCAGCAGCATGAGGTCCGCCTGGCCAGCGAAATAGCGCCGCGCCGTCTCCTGCGCCTGGCCGGCGGTCGAGAAGTGGATGAACCCGTCGGCGTGGTCGACCGCCGAACCCTCGAACACCCCTGCAGCCTTGGCGGCCCGCCACTCCGCGGCCGGGAGAATCTTGTAGATCAGGCTCATTCCCCGCCCCCGCCGCCATGGTCCTTGGCCAGGAACAGGCCGTCATAGCTGGGCCGGCCGGCCGCATCGAAGGTGAAGGCCGCGACGCTGGCGGTCGGGAAACCCGATTCGGCCCGGCCGATCAGGGCCTGGCCACAGCCGCCCTCGCGCAGCAGGGCGACCATCAGGCTGTGCAGGCCGGGATTGTGGCCCACGGCCATCACCGTGTCGGCCCCGGAGGCCTCGGCCACGGCGAAGATGGTGGCGGCCGGGGCGTGATAGAGGGCGTCCAGCACCTCGGCCCGCGCCTTGGGGAAGGCCGGGGCGGCGGCTTCCCAGGTCTGGCGGGTGCGTAAGGCCGGCGAGACCAGGGCCAGGTCCGGAATCAGGTCTTCCTTGACCAGCAGCGCCGCCATCAGCGCCGCGTCGGAACGGCCCCGCTCGGTGAGGGCCCGGGCGGCGTCGCCGCCAGGCGCGGACCGTTCGGCCTTGCCGTGTCGCATGAGGATGAGGCGCTGCATGGGCCGGTCTCTTACCCGCCCCGGCCCCGCGCCGAAAGCGGATGTTGGCGCCGTGCAGTTTGCGGGGGGCGGTTGACAGGGCGCCGCCCGGACGGTCCTAAGGCGCCATGGCCGAGGATGGCGCGCACATAGCGATGGTCGAGGACAGCGGGACCTGGCGGTTCCCCGCTTCCGCGCCGCTGCGTCTGGACTCCGGCGGTGAGATTGCGGGACTGGAGATCGCCTGGCGCAGCTTCGGGACGCTGAACGCCGACCGCTCCAACGCCGTCCTGATCTGCCACGCCCTGACCCTGGACCAGCATGTGGCCGGAACCCATCCGGTCAGCGGCAAGCCCGGCTGGTGGAGCCTGCTGGTCGGTCCGGGCAAGCCGCTGGATCCGGATCGGCATTTCATCCTCTGCGCCAATGTCATCGGCGGCTGCATGGGCTCGACCGGTCCCGCCTCGATCAACCCGGCCACCGGCCAGCCCTACGGCCTCAGCTTCCCGGTGATCACCATCGCCGACATGGTGCGGGCCCAGGCCATGCTGGTCGAGGCCATGGGCATCGAAACCCTGTTCGCCGTCGTCGGCGGCTCGATGGGCGGCATGCAGGTGCTGCAATGGGCGGCCGACTATCCCGAGCGGCTGTTCGCGGCGGTCTGCGTCGCCTCGGCGGCCCGGCACTCGGCCCAGAACATCGCCTTCCACGAGGTCGGCCGCCAGGCGATCATGGCCGACCCCGACTGGCGCGGCGGCGACTATGTCAGGGCCGGGGTGCGGCCCGACAAGGGCCTGGCCGTGGCGCGGATGGCCGCCCACATCACCTACCTCTCCGAAGGCGCCCTGCAGCGCAAGTTCGGCCGCGAACTGCGGCGCGACGGGCTCAGCTGGGGTTTCGACGCCGACTTCCAGGTCGAGAGCTACCTGCGCTACCAGGGCGCCAGTTTCGTCGACCGCTTCGACGCTAACAGCTACCTCTACATCACCCGGGCCATGGACTATTTCGACATGGCCGCCCCGCATGGCGGGGTGCTGGCCGAGGCCTTCCGCAAGGCGCGGGACGTGCGCTTCTGCGTGCTGTCCTTCACCTCCGACTGGCTGTATCCGACCCCGGAGAGCCGCGACATCGTCCGGGCGCTGAATGCGGCCGGAGCGCGGGCCAGCTTCATGGAAATCGAGAGCGACAAGGGCCATGACGCCTTCCTGCTCGACGAGCCGGTGATGCTGTCGGCCCTGCGCGGGTTCTTCGAAGCCGCCGCCGCCGCGCGGGGCCTGAAATGAGAGAGGACTTCCGCGAGATCCTGCGGCTGGTCCGCCCCAGCGCCCGCGTGCTCGACATCGGTTGCGGCGAGGGCGAGCTCCTCGAACTTCTGGCCCGCGAGAAACAGGCCGACGGGCGCGGCATCGAGATCAGCGCCCAGGGCGTCTCCGCCTGCCTGGCGCGCGGCCTGGCGGTGGCCCAGGGCGACGCCGACCGCGACCTGGAACAGTTCCCGGCCAAGGCCTTCGACTATGCGGTGCTGAGCCAGACCCTGCAGGCCACCCACCGGCCGAAGGCGGTGCTGGAGGCCATGCTGCGGCTGGCCGAGCGGGCCATCGTCTCCTTCCCCAATTTCGGCCACTGGCGGGTGCGCTGGTCGCTGCTGTCGCGCGGCCGGATGCCGGAGACCCGGGCCCTGCCCGACCCCTGGTGGGCGACGGCCAACATCCACCTCTGCAGCCTGGCCGACTTCACCGCCCTCTGCGACGAGCTGGGCCTGCGGATCGAGGCCTGCGCGGCCCTGTCGGCCGACCGCCCGGCCCGGCAGATCGACCCGCGCAAGGCCATCGAGAACTGGCGGGCCGAGCAGGCGCTGTTTCTGCTCTCGCGGCGGCCCGGCCCTGATTTCGTGGAACCCACGGACGGCCCGCGCGATCTCTTCAGTCGATGAAGCTCCGCCTGATGACCTACAACGTCCACCGCTGCGTGGGCGTGGACCGAAGGCTGGATGTCGAACGGGTGGCCGAGGTCATCGCCGACATGAAGCCCGACGTCGTGGCCCTGCAGGAGCTGGACGTCGGCCGCCGCCGCACCGGCGGGGTCGACCAGGCCCACCGGCTGGCCGAGCTGCTGAACATGCGCTGGCACTTCAACGCCGCCCTCAGCGTCGAGAACGAACGCTATGGCGACGCCATCCTCACCGCCATCCCCGAGCGGCTGGTCAAGGCCGGCGCCCTGCCCGGCTATCACCGGCTCAAGGGGCTGGAACCGCGCGGGGCGCTGTGGGTGGAACTGGACCTGGGCGAAGGCCGTCAGCTGCAGGTGATCAACACCCATCTGGGCCTGGTGCCGCGCGAGCAGCAGATCCAGGCCGCCGCCCTGATCGGCGAGAAATGGCTGGCCAGCGAGGACTTCACCCCGCCGGCCGTGCTGCTGGGCGATTTCAACGCCACGCCGTTCTCGGCCACCTACCGGCTGCTGTGCAGCGTGCTGCGCGACGCCCAGGCCGACTTCGGTCTGGCGGGTGGGGGCCGGCCCCCGACCGCCACCTTCCCCTCGGGCTTTCCGCTGCTGCGCATCGACCACGTCTTCCTGGCCGGCGAGATCAGGGTGGTCAGCGTCGAGTCGCCCTTCGACGCGAAGGCGCGGGCCGCCTCGGACCACCTGCCTTTGGTGGTCGAACTGGATCTGGCCTAGCGGCGACCTCGGCCAGGGCCTTCTCGACCCGGCGGTTGCGGATCCAGGGCCGCCAGGCGTCGTCCGTGGCCAGAGGATCGCCCAGCCGCCAGCGGACGATGAACTTCTGGATTTTGGTCAGCGGCTTGACCTCGAACGGCGGCAGACAGCGGCACGGCCCGTCGTCCAGCCCATTGATCGCCGTCGCCAGCCCGCCCAGCGCATCCTCGGCGTCGGAGACCTCGCCCGGATGGCGGTGCATGTAGTGGCCGACCAGCCGGTCGCGGAAGGCGCGGATCACCGCCCGGGTCTCCATGCCCTTGGGCCCCTGGATCGCCTCCAGCGCCAGGTCGCATTCGCTGTCCAGGCCCAGCGAGCGGTTGTTGAGGTTGGCCGAGCCGATCCTCAGGAAGTCGTCGTCGATGATCGCCACCTTGGAATGGATGATGACCAGCTGGTCCTGCGGCGTGCGCGGGGTGAAGGCCGAGAAGCGGCCATAGCGGTCGGCCTTCTTCAGCTGGCCGATCGCCCAGGTGCGGGCGCTGTCCATGGTCATCTGGTCGAAATAGCTGGGGCTGTGCATCGGATGCACGGTGACCACCTCGGGTCCGTCCAGCTCACCCAGCCGCCGCTTGAGCGCCGCCACGATGACCGGCGAGGTCAGGTACTGGTTTTCCAGGTAGATCAGGTTGCGCGCCTTGGCGATGGCCGCCAGGTGCAGTTCCAGGCATTCGCGGACGCCCGGATTGTCTTTCCAGCGCGGGTCGGTGCGGGCCAGGGCGACGGGGTGCTGGCGCAGGTCCGGGGCCAGGTCGGGCGGCCAGGGGATGTGGTCGTCCTCGGTCATGTCCGGGGGGTCCGGCGGCGTCTCGCCGGTGGCCCGCTTCCAGCGCAGGGCGAACTGCTCAGCCAGCATCTGGGCGGCCGGGCCGTCGACCACCATCGAGACCTCATGGCGGGGCGGATAGCTGCGACCGTCCGGCCGGCGGCGGCGCGGGTCGCGGTCGGTGTGGTCGACGGTGTCCCAGCGGTCGACTCCCAGGTCGCCGCCGCTCAGGAAAGCCACCCGGCCGTCGATGACCAGGATCTTCTGATGGT
Organism: Caulobacter ginsengisoli; assembly: GCF_030814835.1. Classification (GTDB taxonomy): domain Bacteria; phylum Pseudomonadota; class Alphaproteobacteria; order Caulobacterales; family Caulobacteraceae; genus Caulobacter; species Caulobacter ginsengisoli. The sequence goes on along the minus strand of NZ_JAUSVS010000013.1, from coordinate 37,489 downwards.
GGCAGGCGCTGCCCGGCAGGGTGTTGTCCAGCCGGAACTTGACCCGCGAGCCGGCGAAATAGCTGACGCCCCGCTGCGGGGCCCGCAGCTGCGAGGCGGCGATGGGCAGGGGCATGTCCCAGGTCAGCACCCGCACGTCCAGGGCCGGGTTGAGGGTCGCCAGCCGCAGCAGCAACAGGCCCAGCCGGTCGGCGTGCTCGGGATCGGAACTGCGCACCGGCTGGTCGGGGGTCAGGCGGGTCAGCGGATCGAACACCCAGGCCAGCAGCCAGATGGAATGCTTCGCCTGCAGAATCGCGGCCTTGGCGGCGGCGAAATAGTCGGCGCAGTCGATCAGCATCGCCACGCGGTCGGCCATGGCCAGCCGCCAGCAGTTGTCGCCTTCGCGCAGGATAGGTCGATCGTCAGCCACGAACGGCATGAACGCCCGATCTCGAAAAAGGTCCCGGGTCAAAAAAGTCCTGGGACTTTAGCCTGCGATGGCGGCCGCGTCGCGCTCGCCGGTGCGGATGCGCAGGGCCTGTTCCAGGTCGAGCACGAAGACCTTGCCGTCGCCGATCTTGCCGGTGTTGGCGGTGCGGGTGATGGCCTCGATCACCGCCGGGGCGACGTCGTCGGGAACGCCGATCTCCAGCTTGACCTTGGGCAGCAGCTTCACCTCGTATTCGGCCCCGCGATAGACCTCGGTCTTGCCCTTCTGGCGGCCGTAGCCGCGCACCTCGGTGACCGTCAGGCCCGAGGCCCCGGCCTCGGTCACCGCCTCGAGCACGGCGTCCAGACGGCTGGGCTTGATGATGGCGACGATCATCTTCATCGGTCGAATCCCCAAGGTTGGTGAGGCCATGTGGCACGTGGGACCGTCTCAAAGCTAGGCGCCGCCTCACGGTTGTCAAAGCCTTCCGCCGTCATTCCGGCCCCGACCGGCGCGGGCGCCAAACTTCCGGGCGCGAAGACCCGCGCCCTTGCCCGCTGGCCGCGCGGCTTGACGGCGAAGGTCTGCTTGACCGCCTCCATCAGGATCAGCCCGGCGAAGTTGGGCCACAGCCAGGCCCCGACCTGCTCGAACCCCTCCGCCCAGCCCGCGCACCAGGCGAAGGGCGGCGCATAGAGGGCGCGGGTCCAGCCGGAGGGTTCCAACTCGGCTTCGCGCAGCAGCGATTCCAGCTGGCGGCGGGTGAAGGGCCGGCCGTGGCCGAAGGGGGTGTGCTCGGCGTTCGACCACAGGCCGTTGCGGGCGGCGACGGCGACGATCACCCGGCCCGACGGCGCCAGCACCCGGCAGACCTCGCGCAGCAGCTCGGCCGGATCGTCGCTCTCCTCCAGGGCGTGGACGCACAGCACCCGGTCGAACAGGGCGTTGGGCAGGGGCAGGGCAAGCTCGTCGGCCAGGCAGGCCAGGTTGCGGTCCTCGCCGCCCGGCCAGACCTCGACCCCCTGCCCGGCCGGCATCACGGCCACGGTCCGGCGGGCGCGTTCCCGAAGTGGCTCCAGCCAGGGGGTGGGATAGCCCAGGCCCAGCACGTCCAGGCCGCGCACATCGCCCCAGGCCTCCGAGACCTTGCGGCCCAGCATCTCGCGCGCCGCCCGGCCGAGCGGCGAGGCGTAGAAGGCGCGAAGTTCCAGAACGTCCCGGCGCATCAGGGCTCCCGTAAGCGGCAGTCATCAATGTAAGGTGCGGGAGGGCCGCCCGTCACTGCATTCGCCAGGAAATCCCATGCCCCTCACCGTCCACCAGTTCCCGTGCCTCTCCGACAACTACGGTTTCCTCGTCCGCGACGAAGCCTCGGGCCAGACCGCCTGTATCGACACCCCGGACGCGGCGGCCATCCTTCGCGAACTGGAAAAGCTGGGCTGGGGCCTGACCCTGATCCTCAACACCCACTGGCACCCCGACCACGCCGGCGGCAACGCGGCCGTCAAGGCGGCGACCGGCTGCACGGTGATCGGGCCCCAGGAGGTCGAGCGCATCGGCCCGCCGGACCGCGTCGTCGCCGACGGCGACACGGTCGAACTGGGCGAAACGACCTTCAAGGTCATCGATACCGGGGGCCACACACTGGGCCACATCACCTATTACGACGCCGCCGACGACATCGCCTTCGTCGGCGACACCCTGTTCGCGCTCGGCTGCGGTCGCCTCTTCGAAGGCACCGCGCAACAGATGTGGACCAGCCTGCAGAAGCTGGCGTCTCTCCCCGACGCCACCACCGTCTACTGCGCCCACGAATACACCGCGTCCAACGCCAGATTCGCCCTGTCGGTCGATGACTCGGCGGCGCTGAAGGCTCGGGCCGAGGCGGTCTTCGCCGCCCGCGAAAAGAACCAGCCGACCGTCCCCACCAGCATCGGCCTGGAAAAGGCCACCAACCCCTTCCTCCGCGCGCCGGTCCTGGCCGCGAACGTCGGGGCGGCCGGCAAGCCGGACTACGAAGCCTTCGGCGCGGTGCGGGCGGCCAAGGACAGCTTCCGCGGATGACGGCGGCGGAGGTCATCGCCGCGCTGGGCCTGATCCCCCATCCGGAAGGCGGCTGGTACGGCGAAACCTGGCGGGATCCCGCCACGGCGGACGAGCGCCCGGCGGTCAGCGCCATCTACTACCTGCTGGAGGCCGGCCAGGTCAGCGCCTGGCACCGCATCGATGCGGCCGAGGTCTGGCTCTACCACTCGGGCGCCCCGCTGCGCCTGAGCCTGGCGGCGACCGACCACGATGCGCCGCAGACACACCGCCTGGGCCCCGACCTGACCGCGGGCGAGCGACCGCAGGTGGTGGTCCCCACCGGCTGGTGGCAGAGCGCGGTCAGCGGCGGCGACTGGACGCTGGTCTCCTGCGTCGTGGCGCCGGCCTTCAGTTTCGACAGCTTCGAGATGGCGGAACCGGGCTGGTCGCCGGGCTAGCGGCTGCTCGCCACGTAAGCCACCCGCTCCGAAGACGGCCGGCTCGCCAGCCCCATCCCCGGCGCCACGATGATCACCAGCACGCCGTTGCGGATCTCGCTGACCGGCTTGGGGCCCTCGGTGATGTAGACCTTGGTGATCCGGGCCAGGGCCTGGGGGCCGCCCGGGCGCTCGGCCATGCGGATCAGGCTGGTGGCCACCACCATCACCGCGTCGCCGACCATGGCGGTGCCCAGCGGGGTCTCGACGTCGGCCTCGAAGGCGATCTGGCGGTGCAGGGCGGTGCTGACCTTGGAGCTGGCCACGGCCAGGCGCTGGAACAGCTGCTTGGGGCCCAGCAGGGGCAGCTTGATGGCGCCGGCCGCGCCGGTCATGGCGGCGGCCTCGCCCTCGCGGTGCTGGGGGGTGAACAGGATCAGCCCGCCGACCTTGGTGTCGCGCAGCACCACCCGGCCGGTGTCGTTCTTGTAGAGGGTGTCGCCCCGCGGCCCGGCCTCGGCCCGCAGCACCCAGATTTCCGAACTGTCCTCGAAGCGCAGCAGCGGCCGGGGCGCGGCGCGGTCGAAGGTGAAGCCGATGCCGCTTTCGGAGACGTAGCGGGCGATGGGCGGGGCGGAGGCCCGGCGGGTGGTGTCGGGCTTGTCGGGAAACAGGAAGTCGCGCAGGGGCGAGATCGCCTCGGCGGCCTTCTGGCGCGGAGACGTCTTCGTTTGCGCGATTGCCGGGCTGCCCGTCATCGCCGCCAGAATAAGCAGGGCGACGGCCGGGAGCCGCATGTGCGTACCTGCCATTCGAACGGGCATGCGGGTGGAGTAGGGCGATTCTTGGACGGTTCGCGGGCGGCCAAAAGCCAGCCCGCGAGTGCGGCCTTGAAGCAACACCGTCCTGGAAGCCCCGTTCAGCGCGCCCTCAGGCCGCCATATACTGCCCGCCGTTGAGCGTCAGGGTCGAGCCGGTGACGAAGCCGGCCCGCTCGCCCGACAGGAAGGAGACCATGTCGGCGATCTCCTCGCCCTTGCCCAGGCGGCCCACCGGAATGCCGGCAATGATGCCGGCCAGCACGTTCTCGGGCACCGCCGAGACCATGTCGGTGTCGATGTAGCCGGGGCAGATGCAGTTGACCGTCACGCCCTTCTTGGCGTTCTCCAGCGCCAGGGCCTTGGTGAAGCCGATCATACCGGCCTTGGCGGCGGAATAGTTGGTCTGGCCGACCTGGCCCTTCTGGCCGTTGATCGAGGAGATGTTGACGATCCGGCCCCAGCCCTTGTCGCGCATGCCCTCGATGACCTGGCGGGTCATGTTGAAGACGCTGTCCATGTTGACGCGAATGACCTCGCCCCACTGCTCCTGGGTCATCTTATGGAAGAAGCCGTCGCGGGTGATGCCGGCGTTGTTGATCAGGACGTCGATGGGGCCGAGTTCCGCCTCGACCTCCTTGGCGGCGCGGACGCAGTCGTCCCAGACGCCGACATTGCCCTTGACCACCATGATGCCGAGCTCATCGGCCGTGGCCTTGGCGGCCTCGTCATTGCCGCTGTAGCCGGCCGCCACCTTCATGCCGTCGGCCTTGAGCCGCTCGCAGATGGCCTTGCCGATCCCGCGCGTGCCGCCGGTGACGAATGCAACCCTGGTCATTTCCTCGAGCCCTTTTTGAGGTGTTCTGTTGGGTCGACCCTAGAGCGCCTCGACGCACATGGCCACGCCCATCCCGCCGCCAACACAAAGGGTTGCGGCGCCCTTCTTGGCCCCCGACCGCTTCATCTCGTGCAGCAGGGTGGTCAGGATGCGCGCGCCCGACGCGCCGATCGGATGGCCGATGGCGATGGCGCCGCCGTTGACGTTGGTCTTGGCCGGGTCGAGGCCCAGCTCGCGGACCACCGACAGCGACTGGGCGGCGAAGGCCTCGTTGCTCTCGACCAGGTCCAGGTCGCTGACCTTCCAGCCGGCCTTTTCCAGGGCCTTCTTCATGGCCGGGATCGGGCCGGTGCCCATGATTTCCGGCTCCACGCCCGCCTGGGCCCAGGAGGCGATGCGGGCCAGGGGGGTCAGGCCGCGCTTCCTGGCCTCGTCGGCGCTCATCAGCACCAGGGCGGCGGCCCCGTCATTGAGGCCCGAGGCGTTGGCGGCGGTGACCGAGCCTTCCTTGTTGAAGGCCGGGCGCAGGCCCGAGACGCTGTCGAGCGTGGCGCCATGGCGGATGTATTCGTCCTTGTCGACGATGGTGTCGCCCTTGCGGCCCTTGATGGTCACCGGCGCGATCTCGGCGTCGAACTTGCCGGCCTTCTGGGCGGCCTCGGCGCGGTTCTGGCTGGTGACGGCGAACTGGTCCTGGTCGGCCCGGGTGATCTGCCAGCGGGCGGCGATGTTCTCGGCGGTCTGGCCCATGTGATAGCCGTGGAAGGCGTCGATCAGCCCGTCCTTGGTCATGGTGTCGACCAGGCCCAGATCGCCCATTTTCGTGCCGTTGCGCAGGTGGGCGGCGTGGGGCGACTGGCTCATGCTTTCCTGGCCGCCGGCCACGACGATGCTGGAATCGCCCTCGCTGATCTGCTGGGCCGCCAGGGCCACGGCGCGCAGGCCCGAGCCGCACAGCTGGTTGAGGCTCCAGGCCGGGCTCTCCACCGGAATGCCGGCGTTGACGGCGGCCTGGCGGGCCGGACCCTGCCCCATGCCGGCCTGCAGCACCTGGCCCATGATCACCTCGTCGACGTCGCCCGCCTTGATCCCGGCCCGCTCGACGGCGGCCATGATGGCGATCTTGCCCAGTTCGTGGGCCGGAAGGCTGGAGAGGGCGCCGTTGAACGACCCGACGGGGGTGCGGGCGGCGGAAACGATGACGACGTCGCTCTTGGGGTCGCTCATGGTGAGGCTCCGGCTGTCTTGCTGCGGCGCCGGTTGAATCCGGGGGCCGTCCTGATTGTTGTGCGCGCGCACCATGCCTAAAGGCGCGCCGTTCGTCACGGAGAGACTTTGAAGTGGTTGGCTTTTTCGTCACAACCACTAAGGCTGGCGTAACGCCTTCGCTTTCGCGATACTGCGGCGCAAGATAAGCGGCTTGCCCGCCCGATTCCGGGGATGAAATGACCGAGAACACCGACGCCGGCGAGACCGGGGACCGCGTGGTCATCAAGAAATACGCCAACCGGCGTCTCTACAACACCGCCTCCAGCAGCTACGTGACGCTCGAACACCTGTCCGACATGGTCAAGGGCGGGGTCGATTTCGTGGTCTATGACGCCAAGACCGGTGAGAACATCACCCGCTCGGTGCTGACCCAGATCATCTTCGAGGAAGAGAACCGGACCGGGGCCCAGAACCTGCTGCCCATCCAGTTCCTGCGCCAGCTGATCAGCTTCTACGGCGACCAGATGCAGACCTTCCTGCCCAGCTATCTGGAAATGAGCCTGGCCAGTTTCGCCAAGCAGCAGGAGCGCATGCGCTCGCAGCTGGGCGTCCTGACTCCGCCCGGGATCGGCGCCTATGACGAGACCATTCGCCAGAACATGGTGCTGTTCGAGCGGGCGATGAAGATGTTCACCCCCTTCGCCTTCCGCGGCGACGAGGGCGAGGCCGCCGCCAAGCCGGAAGCGGCGCCGGCTCAGGCTCCGGCCAGCAACGACTCGCTGGACGAGCTGAAAAAGCAGGTCGAGGCCATGCGGGCCCAGATCGACAAGCTGGCCAACAAGAGCTGATCGCCACCCGTTCTTAACCCGTATTGGGCATCATCGGGTTCATGAGCGACGACCGCCGCCTGCCCGTCCCGACCGAGCCGCCGCAGCCCCGCAAGGAGCACCCCTACGGCAGTGCGGCCGGCCGCCGCCGCGACTCCACCTTCGACGCCCAGCTGCTGGGCCAGCCCGGCCAGAAACGCGGCCTGCGCGGCGGCCCCGAGGTGCTGGACCACGCCCGGGCGGCCTATCTGGAAACCGAATACTCCGGCCCCGACGACCGCCGGCCGCCCAAGGGGCTGCTGCGGAAGAAGGAAATCTAGCGCTTCAGCCGCGCCAGTTCCGCCTCCAACGCCGCCACCCGCGCCTCCAGCGCCGCCAGCCGGTCCACGGCCGGGACGGGCGTCGACACCCCCGCATGGTGGGCAATTTCGCCCGGGGTGACGCCCAACAGCTCGGCGAAGGCCGTCACTTCGGCGGCCGACAGCTCCCGCTGGTCCTTGAAGACAAGGGCCAGGTCCGCCTCGCCCATGCCGGCCACCGCCGCCAGCACGGTGCGCGAAAGCCCGCGCTCGGCGAGGCGGGCGTCGAACCAGGCGGCGTCGAAGAAGAGGGCCATGTCCCGAACTGGCGCCAGTCTTGCTTTACGAGAGGTGAATCCTAGCCTGGAGGCCTGTCTTGGCCCTTATCGTTCGCATCCTGGACGTCACCGTCGTCGCCCTGATCTTTACGATCCTCACCTAGTGGTCGAGGCCGCCCACGCCGCTGGCCAGGTCGATATCGCGGCGGGCGGCGACGATGGTGACGATGAAGCCGGCCAGAACGTCGAGCAGCACCATCAGCGTCATCAGGAAGAAGGTCGAGGTCGCGAAGGCCGGGGCCAGCAGGAACTCGATCAGGCAGATGATGAACAGGCCCATCGACAGCGAGTGATTGATGATGGCCACCCGCCGGCTGGTGGTGGATTTCAACAGCTCGATGAACAGCACCACCAGTGAGCCGGCCAGCAACAGGTCCGACAGGGTGACCGGCCAGGACGCGCCCGAGGTCATGCCGATATTGAACAGCGGCTGGGTGAACCGGTCCGCGGCCATGCCCGACTTGAAACCGCCGCTGAGGGTCAGGGCGATCAGGTTGTAGATCAGCACCGGCAGAGCCAGCAGCGGAAACGCGGCGAACATCAGGCGACCTCCCCCATCCGGATGGTCCGGAAGCGTAAGGGTTAACGCCTTTTTTCGGCAGGGCAAAGCGCGGGTGGTTCAACAGGCGAGTTTGGAAAGCTCACCCGTCTCGATTTCCCAGTTCCTCGCCCCTTGGGCGAGGTGGCGGCGAAGCCGACGGAGTGGGCCGTGAAACACACGGGGGGTCCGGATTGAGCTTTGTCGGCGTGGACGTGCCTGAAACTCCGTGTGCTCCCAAGAGCCCACTCCACCACTTCGTGGTCCCCCTCGCCCAACGGGCGAGGAACGCTGTTTTCAAACCTCGTCCACGCCCTCGGGATTCCGCGCCCGGGACTGCAACCACATCACCCCCAGCAGGTCGGACACCGACGCCTTCAGCCGGCCCCAGTTGGTGTATTTCGACACCCCCGTCTCGCGGTGGCGGTGGTTGACCGGCTCGAAGGCGGTCTTGAAGCCCTCGCGGACCACCAGGGCCGGCAGGTAGCGGTGGATGTGGTCGAAATAGGGGAGCCGCAGGAAGACCTCGCGGCGGAAGGCCTTCAGCCCGCAGCCGGTGTCGTTGCACTCGTCCTTCAAGAGGCGCTTGCGCACCCCGTTGCCGAACCGCGAGCCCAGGCGCTTGGCGGCGCTGTCCTGGCGCTTGACGCGCTCGCCGCCGATCAGGGCCATCTCCGGCGGACTGGCCTTGAGCCGTTCGGCCAGGCGCGGGGCGTCGGCCGGGTCGTTCTGGCCGTCGCCGTCCAGGGTGACGATGATGTCGCCGCGCGCGCCCATGACGCCGGTGCGCACCGCCCGGCTCTGGCCGCTGTTCTTACGGTGGGCCAGCACGCGCAGCTGCGGAATCTCGGCCTTCAGCGCCACCAGCCGGGCGCGGGTGTCGTCGCGGCTGGCGTCGTCGACGAAGACCATCTCGTAACTTTGGCCTTTGAACGCGGCGGCGATCTCGCGGGCCAGGACCGGCGCGGCCTCGCCCTCGTCGAACACCGGGACGACGACGGAGTAGTCGGGCTTGTCGGAAGCCGGCTTCCTGGAAGCAGCGGCGGGGGTTTTCTTCGGTGCGGAGGCCATGGCCCCTCATAGCGCAATTGCGCGCTTCGGGAACGGGTTGGCGGGACGGGGTTCATGCTACACAGGCGCACATGACGCTCGAATCCCGTCTCGACGCCTGGAGCCAGGGCTGGCGCGGCCCGTTGATCGCCGCGGTGGTCGCCTTCCTGGCCGGCCTGCCCGGCGCCTTCACCATGCCGCCGATGGACCGCGACGAATCGCGCTTCGTCCAGGCCACCTCGCAGATGTTCGAGACCGGCGACTTCGTCGACATCCGCCTGCAGGACCGGCCGCGCGACAAGAAGCCGGTGGGCATCCACTGGCTGCAGGCGGTCAGCGTGGCGGCCTTCTCCAGCGTCGAGAACCGCGACATCTGGCCCTACCGCATTCCCTCGCTGCTGGGCGCGGCCCTGGCGGCGGCGGCCTGCGCCTGGGGGGCGGCCGGCTTCATGCGCTCGCGATTCGCCCTGCTGGCCGGGGCGATGCTGGGCTCCAGCCTGCTGCTGTCGACCGAAGCCCTGACCGCCAAGACCGACGCGGTGCTGGCCGGGGCCGTCACCCTGGCCCTGGCGGCCATGGCCAGGCTCTACCTGTCGACCCGGGGCGGACCGCCGGTCGGCTGGCGGACCAAGACCCTCTTCTGGGTCGGCATAGCGCTGGGGACGCTGGTCAAGGGACCCGTCGGGCCGCTTGTGGCCCTGTTGACGGGACTGGCCCTGTGGGTCTCGGCGATGGGCGGCTACCTGTGGGCCCATCGCCCCGCCAAGCTCCGCGCACCGACCGGACAGGAGTTCGGTGAATTCACCGCCGCGGTCGGCTCGGAAATGGCCTTCCTGCGGCAGCTGGGCTGGCGCTGGGGCCTGCTGTTCGTATTGCTGGTCTGCGGGCCCTGGGCCTGGGCGATCACCGTCAGCACCGACGGCGGCTTCTGGGGCAGCGCCATCACCGGCGACCTGGCCCCCAAGCTGGCCGGCGGCCACGAGCGGCACGGCGGCCTGTTCGGCTACCACACGCTGATCGCCGGCATCCTGCTGTTCCCCGCCACCCTGCTGCTGCCCGCCGGCCTGGTCACCGCCTGGCAGAAACGGGTCGAGCCTGGCCTGCGCTTCGCCCTCTGCTGGCTGATCCCGACCTGGCTGATGTTCGAGCTGCTGCCGACCAAGCTCTTCCACTACACCCTGCCCGCCCACGGGGCCCTGGCCTGGATGATGGCCGCCGCCCTGCGCGAGGCCTTGGGAACAAAGGTGCGGTGGGCCGGGGCCGGGCTGGCGGTGTTCATGGGCAGCATCCTGGCCATCGCCGCCGTCTATCTGATGAGCCAGTTCGGCGACCCGACCGACACGCCCTGGACGGCCGTCACCGCCGGCCTCTTCGTGCTGACCGCCCTGATCGGCGCCTATCTGCTGCTCAACCGCGCGGCGGTCACCGCCATCGTGGTGGCCGGCGCCCTGGGCGTGCTGGCCCACACCGCCCTCTTCAGCGGCCTGGCTCCGCGCCTGGAGCCGCTATGGGTGTCGCGCGGCATCGTGCGGACCCTGGACCAGAACGGCCTCAACCCGCGCGGCGGCATCGTGCCGGGGCCGGTGGAAATCGCCGGCTTCAACGAGCCCAGCCTGGTCTTCGCCCTGGGCACCGCCACGGGCCTGGGCAACGGCCCCGACGCCGCCGAGGCCATCTCCGAGGGTCGGCCCGCCGTGGTCGATCGCAAGCAGATGCCAAGCTTCCTGGCCGCCATGGCGCAGCGGGGCCTGACCCCGCGTCCGGTTGGGACCTTCACCGGCAAGGACTACACCAACAACCACACCATGGTGCTGACCTTCTACCGTGGCGAACCGGTCGCTCCAGCCCCATCTAGAGTCTCGCCATGAGCCGTTTCATCGAAATCGTCGAGGTCGGCGCCCGCGACGGGCTGCAGAACGAGAAGGCCATTCTCGAGGTCGCCGAAAAGGTCGAGCTGATCACGCGTCTCGAAGCCGCCGGCGCGCGCCGCCAGGAGGTGGTCAGCTTCGTCAACGCCAAGCGGGTGCCGCAGATGGCCGGGGCCGAGGAAATCATGGCCGCCCTGCCCGCCGACCCGACGCGTTCGCGCATCGGCCTGGTGCTGAACGAGCGCGGCTGGGACCGCTGCGTCGCCGCCAATTGCGATGAAGCCAACGTCGTGGTCTGCGCCACCGACAGTTTCGGCATCCGCAACCAGGGCGCCTCGGCCGCCGAGCAGGTCACCGCCGCCGCCGCCATCGCCGCCCGCCAGAAGGCCGAGGGCGGCCCGCCGATCAGCATCACCATCTCCGTCGCCTTCGGCTGCCCCTTCGAGGGCGAGGTTCCCGAAGAACGCGTCGTCGACATCGCCCGCGCCGTCGCCGGCATGGGCGTCGCCGAACTGGCCCTGGCCGACACCATCGGCGCGGCCGATCCCTGGCTGGTCCGCCGCCGCATCGAGGCCGTCCGCAAGGTCGCGCCCGACATCAAGCTGCGCCTGCATTTCCACGACACCCGCAACACGGGCCTGGCCAACGCCTTCGCCGGCGTCGAGGCCGGGGTCGACGTCCTGGACGCCTCGGTCGGCGGCCTGGGCGGCTGCCCCTTCGCTCCGGCGGCGACCGGCAATATCGGCACCGAGGACCTGGTCTACATGCTGGAGCGGGCCGGGTTCGAGACGGGGTATGACCTGGGCAGGCTCATCGAGACGGCGAAGTGGGCCGGCGAGCGGATCGGCAAGGCGCCGGCGTCTTCGTTGACCCGGGCTGGCGTGTTTCCGCCGGCCGCAGCCTAGCTACACAAATCCTCCCCCGGAGGGGGAGGGGGACCGCCCGAAGGGTGGTGGAGGGGGTTGCCGCCGCCAACCACGCCTGAAGGCAAACACTCAGCCGATCCCGCCGCGCCCCTTCCTGACAGCCTGAGGCAGCGTAAACCCCCTCCACCATGCTCCGCATGGTCCCCCTCCCCCTCCGGGGGAGGATTTAAAAAAAGGCGAGGCCCGTGCACGGACCTCGCCTCCTCATTCCATCTCCCGGTGGAGGGTAGCTACTTCAAATCCGGCGGCGTCCCCTCGGCAGACAGCAGCTTCACCGCCTCCTCCAGGGTGACGATCGTCTGGTCCTGCGAACCCAGGCGGCGGATGGCGACCTTGCCCTCCTCCGCTTCGTTGCGGCCGACCACGGCGATGACCGGGACCTTGGCCAGGCTGTGCTCGCGGATCTTGTAGCCGACCTTCTCGTTGCGCAGGTCCGTCTCGACCCGAAGACCGGCCGCCTTGAAGGCCGCGCGGGCCTTTTCGGCGTAGTCGTCGGCGTCGGAGGTGATCGTGGCGACCGCCACCTGGACCGGGGCGAGCCACAGCGGGAAGGCCCCGCCGTAGTTCTCGATCAGGATCCCCAGGAACCGCTCGAACGTCCCCAGGATGGCCCGGTGCAGCATGACCGGCTCCTGCTTGGAGCCGTCCTCGGCGACATATTCGGCGCCCAGCCGGCCGGGCGTCTCATAGTCGAGCTGCAGCGTGCCGCACTGCCAGGTGCGGCCGATGGCGTCCTTCAGGTGGAACTCCAGCTTGGGACCATAGAAGGCGCCCTCGCCCGGCAGGTGTTCGACCTCGACCCCGGCGGCCTTGGCGGCCCGCTCAAGCTTGGATTCGGCGATGTCCCACTGCTCGTCCGTGCCCAGGCGCAGTTCCGGCCGCAGGGCCAGCTTCACGCTGTGCAGCTCCACGCCCAGGTCGGCGTAGATCGAATGCAGCAGCTTGACGAACCGCGTCGTCTCGTCCTCGATCTGGTCCTCGCGGCAGAAGATGTGGCCATCGTCCTGCGTGAAGGCCCGCACCCGCAGGATGCCGTGCAGCCCGCCCGAGGGCTCATAGCGGTGGCAGGAGCCGAACTCGGCCATGCGCAGCGGCAGGTCGCGATAGGACTTCTGGCCGACATTGAAGATCTGGATGTGACCGGGGCAGTTCATCGGCTTGACGGCCAGCGTCTCGCCCTCGTCCGTCTCGCAGGTGAACATGGCGTGGCCGAACTTGGCCCAGTGGCCCGAGCGCTCCCACAGCGAGCGGTCGAGGATCTGCGGCGTCTTGACCTCGTTGTAGCCGCCCTCCTCCGTCCGCCGGCGCATATAGGCCTCCAGCGTGCGGTAGAGCGTCCAGCCCTTGGGATGCCAGAAGATCATCCCCTTGCCCTCTTCCTGCAGGTGGAAGAGGTCCATGGCCCGGCCCACCTTGCGGTGGTCGCGCTTCTCGGCCTCCTCGACCCGCTTGAGATAGGCGGCGAGGTCTTCCTCCGTCGCCCAGGCCGTGCCGTAGATGCGCTGCAGCTGGGCGTTGTTCTGGTCGCCGCGCCAGTAGGCGCCCGCCAGCTTGGTCAGCTTGAAGGCCTTACCGACATGCTTCGTCGAGGGCAGGTGCGGGCCCCGGCAGAGATCCTTCCACTTGCCCTGGCGGTAGATGGTCACCGTCTCGCCGGCCGGGATGCCCTCGATGATCTGCGCCTTGTAGCCCTCGCCCATCGCCTGGAAGTCGGCGATGGCGGCGTCGCGGTCGACCTCCTCGCGGATGATCTTCTCATCGCGGTCGACGATCTCGCGCATGCGCTTTTCGATTGATCCGAAGTCGTCCGTGGAGAAGGGCTCGTTGCGGGCGAAGTCGTAATAGAAGCCGTCCTCGACGTTCGGGCCGATGGTCACCTGCGTGCCGGGGAACAGCTCCTGCACCGCCTCGGCCAGGACGTGGGCCGTGTCGTGGCGGATGGTGTCGAGGGCCTGCGGGTCCGTGCGGTCGACGAACTCGACCTTGCCGCCGTGCGGCAGCGGGCGGTCGAAGTCGTAGAGCTTGCCGTCCAGGCGGACCAGCAGCGTGCGTTTCTCGAGCGACTTGGAGATCGCCGAGGCGACGTCGCGCCCCGAGGATCCCGGCGGATATTGACGGACCGAGCCGTCAGGGAAAATCAGATCGATCATGGTTCCAGCGACTTTCGGGGCGGCACCGGGTCATAGCCCGAGCCGCCCATGGGATGACAGCGGCACAGTCGCCTGACGCCCAGCCAGGCGCCTGCGGCGGGACCGTGCGTGATCAGGGCCTCGGCCATGTATTCCGAACAGGTCGGAAGAAAACGGCATTGGCGCCCGATCCACGGGGACAGGGTCAGCTTGTAGCCCCGGAGGGCCGCACGGACACTGCGTTCATAGAGGGACATGCCGACGCATTCTGGGTGAACGAAGCCCGGCGCTTATCGCAGGCGTCACGCCGCGATCAAGCCGCGTCGGCGCCGCTAGTTCGCGTTCCAGCTCGTTTCGCCGCCGAACGGACAGCGTCGGCCGCCGCCTCGAACGCCAAGAGCGTCGAAGCGTGTCGGGGCGCGTAATCCTTGACGGGCTCCAGCACGGCGAGATCCTTGAAACGACCGGTCGGCGGCGAACCACCGGCCTTCAACATAGCACGGAATTGGCCCAGCGCAGTTTCGATTTCCTGAAGATCGGCCCCGATGACGTTCGCGCCCAGCACCGCCGCGGCCGCCTGGCCCAGGGCGCAGGCCTTCACATCCTGGGCGAAGTCGGCGACGGCGCCGTCCTTCAGCACGACATCGACGACGATGCGGCTGCCGCACAGCTTGGCCACCTTCTCCGACGACGCGTCCGGCGCGGCCAGGCGCCCGGCGCGCGGCATGTTGGCGGCCAGGCTCAGGATCTTCGCCGAATAGAGGTCGTCGATCATGAGGAAGAAGTGGGCTTTCCGCCCCGGCTTTGCCAGAGCGCCTCGGCCTTGGTCCGCATGGCCTCGCCCATGGCGGTGAAGCCCTTCTGCAGATCGCGGCGAAACGGCTTGATGATCGGTCCGGCCAGCATGCCGCTGAACGCCTCGCCGTTGGAGAAGATGCAGCCCACCTCGCTGAGCGCCTCGATCTCCAGATAGCGCAGGGTGGCGACGAAGAAGTTCTTGCTCTGCAGATGGATGTGGTCGTTGGGCGCCCAGTCCAGCACCTTGGGCCGCTGGACCTCGTCCGGCCGGCCCGGCAGCTTCAGCGCCAGGGTCCAGACCGAGCCGATCTTCACCTGGCCCTCGGCCCTGGCGTAGAGCGGGTTCCAGTCCGGCCAGTGGGCGAGGTCGGTCAGGACCTCCCAGACAATCTCGGCCGGGGCGGCCACGCCGGTGCGGTTTTCGATGTAGATGGGCATGCGGACTCTCAACGGCTCTCGGGTCGTCTAGCATTCAGAAAACGGATGGGCGAGGGCTGCGCCACCTCCACAGAACCCTTCCTCCTCGATGGAGGAAGGGCAGGGTTGGTGGTGTTCGCTCGGGATATGGGCGACTGGCTCAGGGTGGCGTGGTCGCCTCCCCGCGCTCTTCCGGAAACGCACTGCCACCACCACCATCCCCGCCCTTCCTCCATCGAGGAGGAAGGGAGAGCAGGTTGTGCCGGCGGTGATCAAACCCTGGAAACCTCGCCTCTGTGACGCCAAATCCCCTTGCCCACGCCCGGAATCGCCACCACCTTCGACACATGAGTGATCGTTCGACCGGCGCCGCTCCCCCGCGGCTGGTCGCGGTGTTGGGGCCGACCAATACCGGCAAGACCCATCTGGCCGTCGAGCGGATGCTGGGCCACGCGTCGGGGATGATCGGACTGCCCCTGCGCCTGCTGGCCCGGGAAATCTATGACCGTATCGTCGCCCAGAAAGGCCCACGGTCTGTCGCCCTGATCACCGGCGAGGAGAAGATCGTCCCACCCCGCCCGCAGTATTTTGTCTGCACCGTCGAGGCCATGCCGCTGAACCGGGAGGTGGAATTCCTGGCGGTCGACGAGATCCAGCTCTGCGCCGACCCCGAGCGCGGCCATGTCTTCACCCACCGCCTGCTGCATGCGCGCGGCCGGTCCGAGACCATGCTGCTGGGCGCCGGGACCATGGCCCCGCTGATCCGCCGGCTGCTGCCCCACGCCGAGATCGTCAGCCGCGAGCGGTTCTCCAGCCTGATCTATACCGGCCCCAAGAAGCTGACGCGCCTGCCCCGCCGCAGCGCCGTCGTCGCCTTCTCGGCCGAGGCGGTCTACGGCATCGCCGAACTGATCCGCCGCCAGCGCGGTGGGGCCGCCGTGGTCATGGGCAGTCTCAGCCCCCGGACCCGCAACGCCCAGGTCGCCCTCTACCAGTCCGGCGAGGTCGACTTCCTGGTGGCCACCGACGCCATCGGCATGGGGCTGAACATGGACGTCGACCATGTCGCCTTCGCGGGCCTCCGCAAATTCGACGGCAAGAAGACCCGCTGGCTGCACGCCCAGGAGATCGGCCAGATCGCCGGCCGGGCCGGCCGCCACATCCGCGACGGCACCTTCGGGGTCACCGGCGAAGCGGAGGAGATGGACGAGGACCTGGTCGCCGCCGTCGAGGACCACCAGTTCCAACCCGTCGCCGCCGCCGAATGGCGCAACCACAAGCTCGACTTCTCCAACCTCCCCAACCTGATCCGCTCTCTGGACGCCCTGCCGCCCCGCGAAGGCTTGAAGCTGGCCGAGGAGGCGATCGACGAGACGGCGCTGAAAAAGCTGGCCGAGGACCCCGAGGTCACCGGCCGGGCCCGCGCCAGGGACACCCTGGAAAAGCTCTGGGAGGTCTGCCAGACGCCCGACTTCCGCAAGCTGGCCCTGGACGAGCACCTGTCGATGATCCGCGGCCTCTTCCTGCGGCTGACCACCGGCAAGCGCCGCATCCCCGACGACTGGATCGCCGGCCAGGTCGCCGCCCTGGACCGCATCGACGGCGAGATCGACACCCTGGCCGCGCGGCTGGCCGGGGTGCGAACCCTGACCTACATCGCCAACCGCCCCGACTGGCTGGCCGACCCCGCCCACTGGCAGGGCCGCACGCGGGCGCTGGAGGACCGCCTCTCCGACACCCTGCACCAGAAACTGATGGCCCGGTTCATCGACCGGCGGACCAGCGTGCTGATGCGCCAGCTGGGCGAGCGGGGCGAGATGCTAGCCGGGGTCGCCGCCGACGGCACGGTCACCGTCGAGGGCCATGAGGTCGGCAGGCTGGACGGCCTGGTCTTCCAGGCCCCCAAGGCCGCCAGTTCGCTGGAGGAGAAGGCCCTGCGCGGCGCCGCCCAGCGCGCGGTCGGGCCGGAAGTCGCCCGGCGGCTTGGACAACTCGCCGCCGAACCGGACGAAGCCTTCTCATTGACCCCCGACGGCGCGGTGCTCTGGCGGGGCGCGGCGGCTGGCGTGGTCGCGAAAGATGGTGGGGGCGAGCGGGTGCGGCTGTTGGGTGAACTCGGCCCCGAACCGGCCCGTGAACGCGCCGCGAGACGCCTGGAGGCCTGGCTGGCGGCCGAGGGCGGCCGACGGCTGGCGCCCATGCGGACCCTGCAGGCAGCCATGGCCGACGGCCAGCTGCGCGGCCTGCCCCGCGGCCTGGCCCACCGGCTGATCGAGGCCGGCGGCGTCATGGACCGAAAGTCGGTCGAGGCCGACCTGCGCGCCCTCAGCCAGGCCGAGCGCCGCACCCTGCGCAGCCTGGGCGTCCGCATCGGCGCCTTCAGCCTGCATATGCCAAGCCTGACCCGCCCCGAGGCCCTGGCCTTCGCCCAGGCCCTGGAAGGCGGCGCCTGGCGCCCGCCCGTCGGCAGGATCAGCCGCCTGCCCGCCCCGCCGCCCTCGGCCAAGGCCCTGTCGGCGCGAGCGCTGCGGGCCGTCGGAGCTCTCGCCGTGCCCGTCGACCAACTCGAGCGGCTCGACGGCCTGCTCCGCGCCGGCCCCAAACAGAGCGGCGGCCAGGTGCTGACCGAGGCGGCCCGCCAGGATCTCGGCTGGGGCGAAGCGGACACGCGCGCCATCCTCAAGGCCCTGGGCTACGTTCCGGTCAACCGCGAAGCCCCGATCGGCTGGCGCCGCCGCCAGGACAAGGCCGTCCAGCCCGCCTCGCCGCCGCCCGCCGGCTCGCCCTTCGCCGCCCTGGCCCAGCTGACCGCGCCGCCCGCCGCGCCTGCCAACCGCCGCCGTCGCCGGCCCCGTCGCAAGACGAGGACGGCGTGAGCGATTCTGCGGGCTGCCGGTGTGACGTATGGCTCTGGCGGGCGCGGTTCTTCAAGACCCGCACCCTGGCCGCCAGGTTCCTCGACGAGGGCCGGGTGCGGATGCTGCGGGGCGGCGTGGAAACCCGGCTGGACAAGGCCTCGCGCGCCATCAAGCCCGGCGACGGCCTGGTCTTCGCCCTGGGCGGGCGGCTGATCGCCGTCGAGGTGGCGGCCATCGGCGAACGCCGCGGCCCGCCGGCCGAAGCCAGAGGCCTCTATCGCGACTTGGAGAATAACTGACAGCGGCCTTTGAGCACGGGACGTTGACATCAGGCCGCCGGAACCCGAAAACGCAGCCCCGCCGAGACCGCCCAAAGTCCTTCAGAAGCCCATGACCTACATCGTCACCGACGCCTGCATCAAATGTAAGTTCATGGACTGCGTCGAGGTCTGTCCCGTCGACTGCTTCTATGAGGGCGAGAACTTCCTGGTCATCAGCCCGGACGAGTGCATCGACTGCGGCGTCTGCGAACCGGAATGCCCCGTCGACGCCATCAAGCCCGACACCGAGGACGATCCGGACGGCAAGTGGCTGACCATCAACACCGACTACGCCAAGGTCTGGCCCAACATCACCGTCAAGGGCGCGCCCCCCGCCGACGCCGAGGACTGGGAACGGGTCACCGGCAAGCTGGAAGCGGGCCATTTCAGCGAAAAACCCGGCAAAGGCAGCTGATTTCGACCCCCAAACGCCCGCCCGGTGGCGCGGCGATTGTCGCAATCCTTTCAATCGCTTCATTTTTGTGATAGGGTCGCCAGCGACGTGACGGTCAACCGTCGCGCCTGGTTCAAGAACAGCCGCTCCTGTCGGCTCGCCCCATTCGAAGGCGAAGGGTGTCCTAGAGGTCTATTGAAACCGATCCGACGTGG
This sequence comes from Caulobacter ginsengisoli, assembly GCF_030814835.1. Classification (GTDB taxonomy): domain Bacteria; phylum Pseudomonadota; class Alphaproteobacteria; order Caulobacterales; family Caulobacteraceae; genus Caulobacter; species Caulobacter ginsengisoli. The sequence goes on along the minus strand of NZ_JAUSVS010000013.1, from coordinate 18,773 downwards.
CCCGCGACCGTTTCCGCGGAGGGGGCCCTGTTCGCCATCGGTTTCGCCTCGCGCCCACGGAGCGACGTATCCGGCCCGCGGGGGTGCGGGCCAAAGAAAAGGACGAGCGATGAGCAAGACAGGTCTGGAATTCTCGGTCGGGGACCACGTGGTCTATCCGGCGCATGGCGTGGGTACGATCCAGGCTGTCGAGACCCAGGAAGTGGCGGGCTATTCGCTCGAAGTCTACGTGATCACCTTCGACCACGAGAAGATGACCCTGCGCGTGCCGACCAAGAAGGCCATCACCTCGGGCCTGCGCCCGCTGGCCGAAGGCAACGTCGTCACCAAGGCCCTGACCACCCTGAAGGGCCGCGCCCGCATCAAGCGCACCATGTGGTCGCGCCGGGCCCAGGAATACGAAGCCAAGATCAACAGCGGCGACCTGATCTCGATCGCCGAGGTCGTGCGCGACCTGCACCGGGCTGAAAACCAGCCCGAGCAGTCCTACAGCGAACGCCAGCTCTATGAGTCGGCCCTGGACCGCATGGCCCGCGAAGTCGCCGCCATCGAGCGCATCGACCGCGACGCAGCGGTCAACATGCTGACCAAGTCGCTGCAGAAGGCCGCGTAAGAGGCGCCTTCGGTAGTCGAAACGGAAAGGCCCCGGGCAGCGATGTCCGGGGCCTTTTCCATGGTGGCGGCCTATTTACCCTGGCCGTGGACGCCACCCTCGGTCCAAATTTCCTCCGCAAACCCGGAGTCGCCCATGCCCAGCTCTGACCGCACCCTGGCGCCGGCCAGCCCAGAAGAGGTCGGACTGTCGCGGGAGGGCTTGGCGAACACCGATGCGGCCCTGCAGGCCCTGATCGACGCCGGCGAACTGGCCGGGGCCGTCACCCTGGTCGCCCGGCATGGGCGGCTGGTCCACACCAACGCCATGGGGGTGAAGTCTCTGGCCACGGGCGAGGCCCTGGCCGCCGACACCATTTTCCGCATCTTCTCGATGACCAAGCCGGTCACCGCCGTGGCCATGGTGATCCTCTACGACCAGGGCCTGTGGCGACCGGAAGATCCCATCGCCAGACACCTGCCCGCCCTAGCCGACCTGAAGCTGGCCGACGGTTCGGCGCCCGGCCGTCAGCCGACGATGCTCGACCTGATGACCCACACCGCCGGCTTCAGCTACGGCTTCACGCCCGACGACCCGGTCGACGCCCTCTATCTGCAGTCCCATCCGCTGCGGGCGTCATCGATGACCGAAATGGCCGAGCGGCTGGGCGCCCTGCCGCTGGCCTACGAGCCTGGAAGCCAGTGGCGCTACAGCATCGCCATGGACGTGCAGGGGGCGGTCATCGAGGGCCTGAGCGGCCAGAGCCTGCCGGACTTCATGCGCACCCGCATTTTCGAGCCCCTGGGCATGGCCGACACCGGCTTCTTCGTCCCGGCGGAAAAACAGGACCGCCTGCCCGGCCTCTATGAGATGGGCCCCGAAGGCCGGCTGCGGGAGGCGCGCTCGCTGCTGGGCCGCGATCACCAGACGACGCCTGCCCTGCCATCCGGCGGCGGCGGGCTGTTTTCCACGGCCGCCGACTATGCCCGCTTCGCCCAGATGCTGCTCAACCGCGGCGAATGGGCGGGGCAGCGGATCGTCAGCCCTCAGGCCGTGGCGTTGATGACCACCAATCATCTGAGCGAGGCGCTGCTGGCCGCCGGCCACGGCATCGGCGTCCAGCAGATCCGGCCCGGCTACGGCTATGGCTTCAATGGCGTCGTGATCTACGACCCCGCCGCCGCCGATCTGCCGGTCGGCGCCGGGACCTATCTGTGGGACGGGGCGGCGGGAACCTGGTTCTGGATCGATCCGGTGAACGACCTGCTGTTCGTCGGCCTGATCCAGCGCATGGCGGTCGCCGGCATGCCCCTGGTCCAGCCGATGACCCAGCGGCTGATCGCCAAGGCTCTTCTGGTTGGCTAGCGGGCCGGCGGCCTCCTCAGTCCTTCTCTCCGGATATCCAGACAGAAACTCTCCTTCGGAGGATGCCCCCGCCCCAAATTGCCGCCGCCAATCCGATAACGAATAAGACTATAGAGGCAATATTAAATGCACTATGAAAGATGTAGATCAAAAGTTCTGAAAGGCCCATACTGCATATCATGATAGCCGCCGCACCTATGACGCGCAGGACATCACGATCTAGTTTGGTAAGCTTGTCTGACACTTCTCGTTCCGTCTAAAATTGGTTCAACGACGGCGGCGTATCTGCAAGAAAACCGGCTACCTCGCCAACCCCCGCAGCACCTGTTCCAAATCCCCCATCCGGAACGGCTTCTGCAGGGTCGGGACGCCCTGGTGCGGCCCGTCGGTGTTGGGATCGCCGTAGCCGCTGGCGAAGACGTAGCGCACGCCCCGCGCCTTCAGCACATCGGCCACCGGATAGATGGCCTTGCCGGCCAGGTTGACGTCCAGCAGGGCGATGTCGATCTCGGAGTCCTGGGCCAGGGCCAGCGCCTCTTCCAGGGAGGCGGCGGGACCAACCACAGTGCAGCCCAGGTCGCCCAGCATGTCCTCGACCAGCATCGAGACCAGCATCTCGTCCTCGACCACAAGGATCTTCAGCCCCTCCAGGGACCCCGATCCACTCATCCGTTCTGCTCCAGCCTGCACGGCCGCTGCACACGCGCCCCGACGCAACTCATAGGCCATCCCGCGCCAAACACACAATGCGGCCAAAAACCCATTTTGGGTATCTATCCGTGTTCCTCCACCGGCTCGCGCGCGCTGACCTTCAGGGCGGTGATCTGGTTGCGTTGCCGGCGCAGCACGGTGAAGCGGTGGCCATAGAAGTTGAAGGTCTGTTTGGGCTCGGGAATCGTCTGGGCCTCATGGATGACCAGGCCCGCGATGGTCACCGCGTGATCGTCCGGCAGGGTCCAGTCCATCGCCCGGTTGAGATCGCGGACGGTGACCTTGCCATCCACCAGCACCGAGCCGTCGGTCTGGCGGCGCACGCCCTGGACGGTGGTGTCGTACTCGTCGTCGATCTCGCCGACGATCTCTTCCAGGATGTCCTCCAGCGTCACCAGCCCCATCAGGGCGCCGTACTCGTCGACCACCAGGGCCACATGGCTCTTCTGCTTGAGGAAGGCGTTGAGCTGGTCCTTGAGCTTGGTGGTTTCGGGGACGAACCAGGGCTCGCGGGCCAGGGGCACGACGTCCAGGGCGTCGACCGGGCCGATCTCGACCAGAGCCCGCAGCAGGTCCTTGGTGTGCAGGATGCCGATGATGTTTTCCGGGTCGTTGCGGTAGAGGGGCATGCGGCTGTGGCCCAGGGCCAGGGCCTGGTTCATCAGCTCGCGCGGCGGCCTGGCGGCGTCCAGCATGGCGATGGACTTGCGGTGGACCATGACCTGGCTGACGTCCATTTCCGACAGGTCCAGCACCCCGCCCAGCATGCGCCGGTCGCGGCCCTCCACCAGGCCTTCGGAGTGGTGGTACTCGACCGCGCCGCGGATCTCCTCGTGCGCGGCCAGCACGTCGATCTCCATCGACAGATTGACCCCGAAAACCCGCAGGGTCCGGCGGACGATGAACTGGATGGTGTAGATGATCGGGCCGAACACCCGCACGACCAGGAGGGTTGGGGCCGACAGGAAGCGGGCGACATCGTCCGACTTCACGATGGCCAGGGTCTTGGGCAGCACCTCGGCGAACACCAGCACCAGCACGGTCATGGTGGCGGTGGCGACGGCCACGCCCCAGCCGCCGGGGATGGCGGCGGTCAGCACCTGGGTGGTCAGGGCCGAGGCCAGGATGTTGATCATGTTGTTGCCGAGCAGGACGGCGCCGATCATCGTCTCCTGGTCTTCCAGCAGCTTGTTGACCCGGCCGGCGGCGCGGTCGCCTTCCCGCTCCAGCTGGTGCATGCGCGCCCGGCTGGCCCCGGTCAGGGCGGTCTCGGCGGCCGAGAACAGCGCCGAGACGGCCAGCAGGCCGAAGACGATGGGGGCCAGGGCGATCAGGGCCGCGGAAACGCTCAAGGGGTGGCTCCTTCGGAAACCAGGAAGTCGCGCAGCGGGGCGGGATCGACGCCCTTGGCCACGAAAGCCTCGCCGATGCGGCGGGCCAGGACCAGGGTCAGGGCCCCGCCCTCGGCCTTCTTGTCCTGGACCATGTGGGCGATCAGCCGGTCGGCGCTCATCGGCGCGTTGGTGATGTCGGAGAGCCGGGTCGGCAGGCCGGCGGCGATCAGGGCCGCCTCGACCCGGGCGGCGTCGGCCTGCGGGCAGTGGCCCAGGGCCGCCGAGAAACGGAAGGCGAGCGCGCAGCCGGCGGCGACGCCCTCGCCGTGCTTGAGGCTCTCGCCAAAGCCCATCTCGATCTCCAGGGCATGGCCGAAGGTATGGCCAAGGTTGAGCAGGGCCCGGCGGCCCGCCTCGCGCTCGTCCTCCTCGACGATCTCGGCCTTCATCTCCACGGAACGTCCCACGGCGTGGGTTAAAGCCGCCACGTCGCGGTCCAGAACCTTGGCGCCATTGTCCTCCAGCCAGGCGAAGAAGGCCGCGTCGCCCAGCATGCCGTATTTGATGGTCTCGGCGTAGCCGCAGCGCATCTCGCGGACCGGCAGGGTGGCCAGGATGTCGAGATCGGCCAGCACCAGGGCCGGCTGATGGAAGGCGCCGATCAGGTTCTTGCCGCGCGGGGTGTCGATGGCGGTCTTGCCGCCCACCGAGCTGTCGACCTGGGCCAGCAGGGTGGTGGGGACCTGGATGAAGTCCATACCGCGCTTGAAGATGGCCGCCGCGAACCCCGTCAGGTCGCCGATCACCCCGCCCCCGAAGGCGACGATGCGGTCGCCGCGGTCCAGCTCCAGGCTGAGCAGCCGGTCGCAGAGGTCTTCCAGGCCGGCGAAGCTCTTGGTCTCCTCCCCGGGCGGCAGGGCGATCAGGTTACAGGCGATCCCGGCCCGCTCCAGCGAGGCGGCCAGCCGTTCGCCATGATGGGCGCCGACGGTCTCGTCGGTGACGATGGCTGTGCGCGGCCGCTTGAGCAGCGGGGCGATCAGGCTCCCGGCCCGGTCGACCAGGCCCGGCCCGATGACCACGTCATAGGCCCGCTCGCCCAGCCCCACCCGGATAGTCCGGCTCATGCCGCGCTCCCGGCATAGTGGCTGCGCAGGGCGTCGAGGATGGCGACGACCGCCTCCTGGTGCGGCGTGTCGCCGGTCTGCACGGTCAGGTCGGCCTCGGCGTAGAAGGGATAGCGGATGGCGGCCTGTTCCTGCAGCACGGCCATGGGGTCGCGGTCGCGGACCAGCGGACGGTTGTCCTTGCGGCCCACCCGGCGGGCCAGCACCTCCAGGTCGGCCTTCAGCCAGATGGAAATGGCCTTGGCCTTGATCAGGGCCCGGGTCTCGGCGTTGACGAAGGCTCCGCCGCCGGTGGCCAGCACATGCGGCTCGCCCTCCAGCAGCCGGGCGATCACCCGCCGCTCGCCATCGCGGAAGGCCGGCTCGCCATAGGCGGCGAAAATCTCCGGGATGCTGCGGCCGGCGGCGGCCTCGACCTCGGCGTCGGCGTCGACGAAGGGCATGCCCAGCGCCGCGCCCAGCCGCCGGCCGATGCTGCTTTTGCCGACACCCATCAGCCCGACGAGGGCGATGGTCTTCCTGGGAAGTCCTGGGGGGAGGTTCGATATGGCGGACATGTTCTCCTGGCTTTACACGCCGCCTGCCCGGCGAGCCAAGTTTCCTGAAGACGGAGGCCGGGTTAGGATGGCCCCATGCGCATTCGAGCCCCCCTGCTGGCGGCGGTCCTGACAGCCGCGAGCCTCACCGCCACCTTGGCCGTATCGGCCGACCAGTCGCGGATCGAGACCACGCCTCTGAGCGGGCTGGACCTGTTCTCGGCCGGCAATCCCGGGCTGGGCGCCGACCTGTGGAGAGGGTCTTCGGCCGAGATCGCCAGGGCGACCATCCCCGCCATCGGAACCAAGCCGTTGTCGCCGGCGGCCCGGCGGCTGGCCATCCGCCTGCTGTCGACCGGCGCCAACGCTCCGGAGGGGGCCGGATCGGACCCCGCCCTCGCCGCCGCCCGCGCCCGGGCGCTGATCGCGCTGGGCGAGCCGGCCGCCGCCAACGCCTCGGTCGAGCGCGCGCCCAACATGGCGGCCAACGAGCCGCTGTCCCAGGCCGCCGCCGAAGCGGCCCTGCTGGTCGGCGACGACGCCCGCGCCTGCGCCATCGGCGAGGCCCTGCAGAGCGGTCGGGACGGCGTCTATTGGCTGAAGCTGCGGGCCTACTGCCAGGCCATCGCCAACCAGCCCGGCGCCTCCCTGACCCTGACCCTGGCGCTCGAAAAGGCCAAGGACCCGGTCTATGCCCGGCTGATGGCCGCCCTGGTCGCCGGGGCCGGCGATCCCGGCGCGCCCTCGGACCGCAACGGCCTGGAGCGGGCCCTGTCGCGCCGGCTGAACCTCCCCCTGCCGCCCGCGCCCCATATCGATCCCATCCCGCCCACCACCGGCATGGCCGGAGTCGACGAGGTTCGCGAGGCCATCGCCCTGGGCGATCCGCAGAGCGCCAAGGCCAGCCGGGCCGGCCTGGTCCAGGACGCCGCGGCGGGCCTGACCGCCAACACCCTGGCTATGCTGGACGCCCTGATCGCCGCGGCCACCGGCGACAATCTCGGCCCCACCCTCGACCGGCTGATCGAGCGCGGCGACCTGGGCGGCCCCAAGTCCGCCGCCCAGCCTGCGGCCATCATCCTGGCGGCCCTGGGCGGCGCGACGAGTCCCGACGCCCGCGCCGAGTTCGCCCGGTTCGATGTCGGCAAGACCGCCGCCTCGCCGGCCCGACTGGCCGCCCTCGACCGCGCCGCCGAGGCCGGCCTGAAGGGCGAGACCGCCCTGCTGGTTCTCTCGATTGCCCAGGACGCCGGCGCGGCGGGCCCGGCCCCCGCCGACCGGGCCCGGATCATCCAGGCCCTGCGCAAGGTGGGTCTCGAAGTCGCCGCGCGGGACTTCGCGGTCGAAGGGCTGATGGCGCTGTCGTTTAAGTGACCGGCTGGACCGAGGCCTTCCTGGAGATGATGGCGGTCGAGCGGGCCGCCGCCGCCAACACCGTCACCGCCTACGGCAAGGACCTGGCCGACGCGGAAGGATTCCTATCGGGCCGGGGCCGCTCGCTGCAGGACGCGTCGAACGAGGACATCGAGGCCTGGTTCGCCGATATCGGGGCGCGGGGCCTTTCACCCTCCACCGCCGCCCGCCGCCGCGCGGCCATCCGGCAGTTCTATCGCTTCGTGCTGGGCGAAGGCTGGCGGGCCGACGATCCCTCCCGCCGGGTCGAGGCCCCTCGCCAGGGCCGCCCGCTGCCCAAGATTCTCAGCCGCCAGGAGGTGGAGGCGTTGATCGCCGCCGCCACCGCCAGAGACGGCGGCCAGGGCGCCCGCCTGGCCTGCCTGATCGAACTGACCTACGCCTCGGGCCTGCGGGTCTCGGAACTGACCGCCCTGCCCCTGGCCGCCCTGGCCCGCGATCCGGCCTATCTGATGATCAAGGGCAAGGGCGGCAAGGAACGGCTGGCGCCGCTGGGCGAGGCGGCGCGGACGGCCGTGAAGACCTGGCTGCCCCTGCGCAAGGCCTTCCTGCCGGAGGGCGCCAAGGACAGCCCCTGGCTCTTTCCCTCACGCGGCAAGAGCGGCCGCCTGACTCCCCGCCGGTTCTCGCAACTGCTCGAAGAGGCCGCCTCCGACGCCGGCATCGACCCGGCCAAGGTCAGCCCCCATGTCCTGCGCCACGCCTTCGCCACCCACCTGCTGGAAGGCGGCGCGGACCTGAGGGTCGTGCAGACCCTGCTGGGCCACGCCGACATCGCCACCACCCAGATCTACACCCACGTGGCGGGCGAGCGGCTGCGCGAGGTGGTCGAGACCAAGCATCCTCTGTCGCGCAAGGATTGACGCACCGCGGCGCCAGCTTCAAACATCCGTTCGCAATTGCGAAGGGACCGCCTGATGAAAACCGCCAGAGGCTTCTTCAAGCCGCTCGCCATCGGCGCCCCGGCCCCGCTGCGCGACCTGCCGGTCCGCGTGGAGCGGATGATCCATTTCGTACCGCCGCACCTGGACAAGGTGCGGGCCAAGGTCCCGGAGATCGCCCCCACCGTCGACGTCATCCTGGGCAACCTGGAGGACGCCATCCCGGCCGACGCCAAGGACGCCGCCCGCGCCGGCTTCATCGAGATGGCCAACGCCACGGACTTCGCAGGCTTAGGCGTGGGCCTGTGGACGCGGATCAACTGCCTCAACTCGCCCTGGCATTTCGACGACGTCACCCAGATCGTCGAGGGCGTCGGCGACCGGCTGGACGTGATGATGGTGCCCAAGGTCGAGGGGCCCTGGGACATCCACTACATGGACCAGTTTCTGGCCGTGCTGGAGGCCCGCCATGGCCTGAAGAAGCCCATCCAGCTGCACGCCATCCTCGAGACCGCCGAGGGCGTGATGAACGTCGAGGCCATCGCCGGGGCCAGCCCGCGCATGCAGGGGATCAGCCTGGGACCCGCCGATCTCGCCGCCAGCCGCCAGATGAAGACCACCCGGGTCGGCGGCGGCCATCCCTTCTACAAGGTCATCGAGGATCCCCGCGCCGACGGCGGCCCCCGCGTGGCCGCCCAGCAGGACATCTGGCACTACACCTTCGCCAAGATGGTCGACGCCTGCGCCGCCCACGGCATCAAGCCCTTCTACGGACCGTTCGGGGCCATCGACGATCCGGAGGCCTGCGAGCAGCAGTTCCGCAACGCTTTCCTGCTGGGCTGCGCCGGGGCCTGGAGCCTGCATCCCAGCCAGATCGCCATCGCCAAGAAGGTGTTCTCGCCAGACCCGGCCGAGATCGCCTTCGCCAAACGCATCCTGGAAGCCATGCCCGACGGCACGGGCGTGGCCATGCTCGACGGCAAGATGCAGGACGACGCGACCTGGAAACAGGCCAAGGTGCTGGTCGACTGCGGCCGCCAGATCGCGGCCCGCGACCCCGACCTCGCCGCCGCCTACGGCCTGTAGGATGGCGGACGAGCGTTCGACCCTGGCCGACTTCGCCTTCACCGAACCGCTGCGAGTGCGCTGGGGCGAGTGCGACATGCAGGGGATTGTCTTCAATCCCCACTACCTGGCCTATGCCGATGTGGCGATGACCGAATACCTGCGCTGGGCGGGGTTCCCCTATCCCGAGGCGCTGCTGCCCTACGGCGCCGACATCTTCGCCGTCTCCAGCAAGGTCGACTTCCGCAGCCCGGCGAAGTTCGACGACCTGCTGACCATCGGCGTCCGCGTCCGGCGGATCGGCAACACCAGCATGGTCTTCAGGATCGCCATCTTCCGGGGCGAGGACCTGCTGAGCGAGATCGAAACCACCTATGTCTGCGCCACGCCGGACGAGCGCAAACCGGTTCCCGTCCCCCAGCCGTTCCGGGACGTGGTGGCCCGGAACGAGGCGATTCCCCCCGCCTAGAGTCGGAACGCAGGGCGGCCGGCGACGTTTGCCCCTCGGGCGCAGGTCCCAGCGGCGGGCGCAAATATCACGGATTGGCGAACTATTCGTGTTTTGTTCTCATGCCGTTTGCTGCTATGACGTGCGCCAAGGGCATTTGGCCGTCCTCGGATGGCGAATGGCGCCATGGCGCCTTTGGGACGGGGCTGGCTGTGGCGTTTGACTCCGACGATCGGCAGAACTGGCGCGCCGCCGTGGCGCAGGTCCGGGCCCGGACCCTGGCCCTGGCCGCGCCCCTATCCCCCGAAGACATGCAGGCCCAGTCGATGGCCGACGCCAGCCCGGCCAAGTGGCACCTGGCCCACACCACCTGGTTCTTCGACGAGTTCGTGCTGGGCCCGGCCGGCGCCAGCCCGCCGGCGCCGGAGGGGACCCGCTATCTCTACAACTCCTATTACGAGACCGTCGGCGAGCGGCATCCGCGTCCCGACCGCGGCCTGGTCACCCGGCCGGGCGTGGCCGAGATCCTCGACTGGCGCCGGGCCATGGACGCGGCCCTGGACCGCTTCTGCGAGACCGCCCCGGCCGCCGCCTTCGCCGCCGCCGCCCCGCTGATCGAGCTGGGCCTGAACCATGAGGAGCAGCATCAGGAGCTGATCCTTATGGACATCCTCTCGCTGTTCGCCCGCCACCCGGCCGCGCCGGCCTACCGCACAGATCTGGCCTCCGCCGCCGGGCCGGACCGCGAACAGGGCTGGATCCGCCATGAGGGCGGGCTGGTCGAGATCGGGGCGGGCCCGCAGGGGTTCGCCTTCGACAATGAGCGGCCGCGCCACAAGGTCTGGCTGGAGCCCTTCAGCCTCGCCGACCGGCTGGTCAGCAACGGCGACTGGCTGGCCTTCATGGCGGACGCAGGCTACGCGACGCCGACCTTGTGGCTGTCCGACGGCTGGGACTCCGTGAAACGCGAATCCTGGGCCGCGCCATTCCACTGGCGGGAGAGCAGCGACGGCTGGCGGCAGGTGACCCTGGCCGGCCTCGAACCCGTCGATCCGGCCGCCCCGGTCTGCCACGTGAGCTACTACGAAGCCGAGGCCTTCGCCCGCTGGGCCGGCGCCCGCCTGCCGACCGAGGCCGAGTGGGAGGCGATCGCTCATCCCGCCGACTTCACCGGCAATTTCCTCGAAAACGACATCCTGCGACCGGCGCCGTCCCGCGACGGTTCGCTGTTTGGCGATGTCTGGCAGTGGACTTCCAGCGCTTACAGCCCATATCCCGGCTTTCAGCCAGGAGCCGGCGCGGTGGGCGAGTACAACGGCAAGTTCATGTCGGGCAAGTTCGTCCTCCGGGGCGGCGCCTGCATCACCCCGCGCGGCCATGTCCGGGCGAGCTATCGCAACTTCTTCGAACCGCAGCTGCGCTGGATGTTCGCCGGTCTGCGCCTGGCCAGGGACTGCGCATGAACCAGCTCGCCGCCATGGGGCCCATCGTGGCCCGCGCCCATTTCGCCAACGACCTGGTCGAGGGCCTTTCCGCCACGCCCAAGACCACCCCGCCCAAATGGTTCTACGACGCCGAGGGCTCACGCCTGTTCGGCGAGATCACGCGGCTTGAGGAATACTATCCCACCCGCACCGAGATGGCCCTGCTGAAGCAGGTGGGTCCTGAGATCGCCGAGGCCGCCGGCCCCGGCCGGGTGGTGGTCGAGTATGGCTCCGGCTCCGGCGACAAGGCCGCCCTGCTGCTGTCGGCCCTGACCGCGCCGGCCGCCTATGTCTGCCTGGAGATCGACCCGGGCGCCGCCCAGGCCACCGCCGACACCGTCGCCGCCCGCTTCCCGGGCCTGCCGACCCGAGGCGTCGCCGGCGACTTCACCCACCTGCCCCAGGACCCGCCCGCCCTGCCGCGTGGCCCGCGCCTGGGCTTCTTCCCCGGCTCGACCCTGGGCAATTTCGACCCTGCCGAAGCCCAGACCCTGCTGAGTGACATGCGGGGCCACCTGGGGGCCGGCGCGGCCCTCCTGCTGGGCGCGGATCTGGTCAAGGACGCCGCCGTGCTGGAAGCGGCCTATGATGACGCCAAGGGCGTGACGGCCGACTTCAACCTCAACCTGCTGGCCCGCGCCAACCGCGACCTGGGGGCCGATTTCGACCTCACGGCCTTCGCCCATGAAGCCCGCTGGAACCCCGAAGCTTCGCGCATCGAGATGCACCTGCGCTCGCTGAAGGACCAGACCGTCCACCTGGCCGGCAAGGCCTTCGCCTTCACGGCCGGCGAGACCATTCACACTGAGAGTTCCTACAAGTTCACCCCCAAGTCCCTGCAGGACCTGGCCGAAAAAGCCGGCTGGAAACTCCAGCAGCTTTGGACCGATCCGAAGGACTGGTTTGCGCTCGCGATCCTGACCGCTTAGTTTCGCCACCTTCTGTCACGGCGAGCGTTCACGACTCATGGCCCACCACTACCTCGAATTCGAACGACCCATCGCCGAGATCGAAGGCAAGATCGAGGAGCTGTCCAAGCTCTCCGACAACGCCGGCGAGGGGTCCTTCGACAGCGAGATCGACGCCCTGCGCGGCCGCATGGACGAGATGCGCCGCAAGGCCTACGCCAACCTGGACGCCTGGCAGAAGACCCAGGTCGCCCGCCATCCCGAGCGCCCGCACTTCACCCAGTATGTGAACCAGCTGATCGAGGAATTCGTCGAGCTGCGCGGCGACCGCAAGTTCGCCGACGACCAAGCCATCGTCGGGGGCCTGGGCCGGTTCCGCGGCCAGCCGGTCGTGGTCATGGGCCACGAGAAGGGCCACGACACCACCACCCGCCTCAAGCATAATTTCGGCATGGCCCGGCCCGAGGGCTATCGCAAGGCCGTGCGCCTGATGGACATGGCCGAGCAGTTCAACCTGCCGGTTATCAGCTTCGTCGACACCGCCGGCGCCTATCCGGGCCTGGGCGCAGAGGAGCGCGGCCAGGCCGAGGCCATCGCCCGCTGCACCGAGCGCTGCCTCACCCTGTCGACCCCGATGATCGCCACCATCACCGGCGAAGGCGGTTCGGGCGGCGCCATCGCCCTGGCCGGCGCCAACCGGGTGCTGATCCTGGAGCATTCGATCTATTCGGTGATCAGCCCCGAGGGCTGCGCCTCGATCCTGTGGCGCGACAACGCCCGGGCCAAGGACGCCGCCGAGGCCATGAAGATCACCGCTCAGGACCTGATCGGCCTGGGCATCGTCGACCGCATCGTCGACGAACCGGCCGGCGGCGCCCATTCCGACCCCGAGGCCATGGTCACCGCCGTGGGCGACGCGGTCGAGGACGAGCTGCGGCGGCTCTCCAACCTCGACGCCGAGGGCCTGCGCCAGCAGCGGGCCGAGCGGTTCTACGCCATTGGCCGGCAGGGGTTGGTCTGATCGTTTAGTGTTTCTGTCCGCGCTGGGGGGCGTCGATGACTGAATTCTGGGAACTGCGGCGGCCCAAACCCAAGCCCAAGACCACGGTCTGGCTGGTGGTCGGCGCTGTCCTTGTCGGCCTGTGGGCTCTGATCGCCGCCATCGGCGCCATGGCCCATCCCGACAACAGCGGCCTGGGCGGCATGGCCAACAGCATCGATCCCTATGCCGACCTGGGCTACCTGGCCGGCCAGATGCTGGTGGCGGCCCTCATTCCAGTCGTCGTGGTCTGGCTGCTGCTCTTCCTGCTGGTGGTTCGCCGGGTCGCCCCCGAGCGTGGCATGGCGCATTTCGCGGTGCTGGCCGCCGTGGGATTGCTGGCCGGCCTCAGCCCGCTGGCCGTGACCATCGCCTCGCAGCCACCCGAGGACCCCGCCCAGCTCGCCATCGCCGACAAGGAGATCGCCGCGGCCTTGGTCGAGGCCCTGAATCCCACCCAGACCGGCACGGTGGACCCCACCGTCAAGGCGACGGGCGAGGCGGGCGAACTCGAGCGGCTCAGCAAGCAGATGATCATCGCCGTGCAGACAGACCGTCAGCACTATCTCGAGGAACTGCATGTCCTGAGCGACCCGGGCTACCTCTCCGGCAAATGGCTGGCCGGCGACAGGAGCCTGAACAAGAGCCGGGCTGGTCTGGCTGAGGCTCTCAAGACCGTCGCCAAGTATCGCACCCTGAACCAGCAGCGTCTGGAGGAGTTCAAGGCCGCGGTGCGCGCCAGCAGCGTTCTGACCGAGCGCCACAAGCGGCAGGTCCTGGCGGGCATCGACCGCAGCCTCGAGGAAACCCGTGAACGCGGCGAGCGGGTATGGACGCTGGACGCCGCGACCATCGTCGAACTCCAGAGCGCCATCGAAGACCTGGCCCGGGCGCGAGGACGATGGGGGCCGTCCGGAGACAGGATTGTCTTCAGCCGCCAGTCCGACCTCGACGTCTTCAACCAGCACATCCTGAAGATCCGAGCGATGGGCGCGGAGACCGACCAGATCAAGCGCGATATGCAGGCCTCCATCAAGGCGCGCTCGACGCCCTAGCCATGGTGAGCCTTGCCTGCGAGGGCCGGCCGGGTGAAGTTCCCGCTCCGCAGTAGAGGGGGGATCCAGCGTGACGGAATTCGGGCAGGCCAGGCCGCCAAGGCGCAAGGTCAATACCTGGCCACAGGTCATCATCGCCAGCCTGGTGGTCGGCGCCTGGGGCGCATGGCGGACCATCGTCAAGCCGGGGCAAGGCGCCGAACTGGGCAGCGCTTTGGCCGGGGGCAATCTGGACCTGTTCGTGGCCGGCTGGCTGGGCGGCGCCCTGCTGCAGGTGACCCTGGCCGCCATGGTCGTATGGGTCGTTATGACCTTTGTCTTCCTGCGCAAGGTCAAGGAAGATCGGGCCGGCCGCAACCTGGGCATCCTTTGGCTGGCGGCCCTCCTGGGCTCGGCTGCTCCCCTCCTCATCGTTGGCGCGATGCTGACCTTCGGCGCGGGCCCGATCCAGACGGCCGAGCGGTCCATGACCGCCGATGTCCAGGCCGCGCTTGGTCCGAACGGGCCGGCCTTGAGCACCACCCCTCGGGCCGGTGGCGACACCGGCCAGATCGAACGGGTTCTGCGCACGCTGATCGCCGGGCGGATCGCCGACGAGAAGGCCTTGCAGACCGCGCTGAAAGACCTGGATTTTCCCAACTTCGTCAAACCGGCGGCCCTGGCCGTTCCCGGCGTCCTGCCGAAGTCGGAGCAGAAGGTCGTCAGGATCAAGGTCCTGATCGAGCAGTTCCGGGCCCGCCAAGATATGCGGCTGGCCCAGGCGCGGGCGGGGCTGGAGGCCCTGACCATCAGGTCCTCGCTGAGGGAAAAGGTGCTGAGCGACTATGACAGCCTGGTCGAGACGGCCCGCTTCGACCGGACCCGCTACTGGGACCTGCTCTATTCGAGCGCCTTCGAGATGCAGCAGATGATCCGACAGCTGCGCCGTCCCAACGGGCGCTGGTCGCTGCGTGGGGACGCCATGACCTTCACCAACGACGCCGACCTGAAGGCCTACAACGCCCACGCCACCAAGCTGAATTCGATCCTGGCGGAGATTCAGGCGGTCAGCGCCCGCGCCTACCAGTCGCCCGTCGGCAGCACCCAGACCAAGCCATCGGACGCACGGACAATCGATTTCGAAAACGACCCCAATCTAGATGAGCGCCTCAAATGACCCGATTGGTCTGAGCGGCGGCGGGCGTCGTCGCCAGCAGGATCGCCCCGACGATCCCGAACGCGGCTATGCCGACCAGACCGGTGACGCCGCCGAGCACGGGCGAGACTCCGACCACCAGCACTGGCGCCAGGCCCAGCCCCTGGGAGTTGAGGCTGGCATGGGCGAAGCTGGTCAGCAGCACGCTGCGGGCGCGTAGGCGCAGGGCTGTCTGGGTGAGGGCGAAGGCCATGGCCAGTCCGCACATCATCAGCGGTCCCAGCACCGGATAGCCCGGATAGTTGAAGCCGAAGGCGATGACCGGCGCGTGCCAGGCGCCCCAGATGAAGCCGTAGATCAGCGCCGCCTTCCAGCGTCCCAGCGGCAGCAGCTTGACCAGCAGATAGCCTGTCCAGCCGAACTCCTCGCCGAACGTCGCCACCGAGGTGATCAACAGGCCTATCGTCAGGGTCTGGGCCAGGATCGCCGGCCCCAGCAGGTGGGCGGGCGGCGCCACGCCGCCCATCGCCTGAATCCTGGCCATCAGCCCCGACAGCGTGGGGTCCAGACGCCCCAGGCCCAGCGCCAGGGTGGCGCCATAGATGGCCACGATCAGCAGCGGCGCGCCCAGCCAGACCGCCAGGTAGTAGCGCCAGGGTCCAAACCTCAGGCCGGCGGTGGCGAAACCCTCGCGCCCGGCCAACCGCATGATCAGTCCCGCCAGGGCCGGGGTGAACATCACCCCGCCCAGCAGCAGGGTGGCCTTGATATCCAGGCTGTCGAATTTCATGCCCTGGGCGATGCCCCAGAATTCGGCCGTCCAGGCCAGGCCGAAGGCCAGCACGACGAACCAGGCGACGCGGCCCCAGGCAACGGCAGGCTGCTCAGTCATGGTCAGCTCCTTAGCGAGTTCACTTATTAGTGCATAAACTAATTCGTTAGGTAGCTAATTACTCGGGCCAATGCAAGTGGGCCGCACGCCCTTGCGCCGCCGTCGGACCTGGGGCCAGACTTGCAGCCCCGGATCACCGCCTCCCCGAAGGATTCCCATGACCGTGAAGCGTCTCCCGATCCTGGCGGCCCTGTTCCTCCTCGTGGGAACGGCAGGAACGGCGCTGGCCGGCGACACCGACGCCGACCCCGTCCAGGCCCGCTACAGCCCCGCCTACGACCAATGCCTGGAAAGCCCCGAGGGTCAGTCGACCGCCGGCATGATCGGCTGCATCGGCGAGGAGCTGACGGTGCAGGACAAGGCGCTGAACGCCGCCTACGCCAGGGCGATGGGCGACCTGAACGACCGCCAGAAGGCCCGGCTCCGCGCCGCTCAGCGGGCGTGGCTGGCCTTCCGCGACGCCGACTGCGCCAGCCGCCAGGACGAGGACTGGGGCACGCTCTCTCGCATCACCGCCAACGCCTGCGTGCTGCGCCGCACGGTGGAGCGGACCATCGACCTCGAGGGCTATCCGGAGCCCGGAGACACAGACGAATGATCCGCCTGCTGGGCAAGATTTCCTCGATCAACGTCCGCAAGGTCGCCTGGACCTGCGCCGAACTGGGCCTTCCTTTCGAGCGCGAGGACTGGGGCAAGGGCTTCGCCTCGACCCAGACGCCGGACTTCCTGGCCCTCAACCCCAACGCCCAGGTGCCGGTGATCATCGAGGGGGATCGGGTGCTGTGGGAATCCAACACCATCTGCCGCTATCTCGCCGCCCGCGAAGGGCGTGAGGACCTGCTGCCGGCCGAGCCCTGGGCGCGGGCCCAGGTCGAGCGCTGGATGGACTGGCAGGCCACCGACCTCAACATGTCCTGGCGCTATGTCTTCCCGGCCCTGGCCCGGGGCGAGCCGCCCAATCCCGACCCGGTCCAGATCGCCGAGGCGGCCGCCAAATGGAACGCCACCATGGCCATCCTGGAGGATCATCTGGCCGCCGGCGGCGGCTACGCCGTGGGCGGGGCCTTCACCTTGGCCGACATCGGGCTGGGCCTCTCGGCCAACCGCTGGCTGCGCACGCCGATCGAGCATCCGGACCTGCCGGCGGTCCTGGCCTATGTCGAGCGGCTGCGAAGCCGGGCCGGAGCGCTGTTCGACGTCACCTGAAATCCACGTCTTGCCTGACGTCGCGTGATCTTCCCATAGTGCTGTCAAACGACCGTTTGGGAGGACGTCCATGGCCATTCGCACCCGCTTCACCGAGCTGTTCGGGGTCGAGCATCCCATCGCCCAGGGCGGCATGCAGTGGGTCGGCAAGGCCGAACTGGTGGCGGCGGTGGCCAATGCCGGGGCGCTGGGTTTCATCACCGCCCTGACCCAGCCGACCCCCGAGGACCTGGCCAAGGAAATCCAGCGGACCAAGGACCTGACCGACAAGCCGTTCGGGGTGAACCTGACCATCCTGCCGGCCATCAAGCCTCCGCCGTATGCGGAGTATCGCGCCGCCATCATCGATGCGGGCATCAAGATCGTCGAGACCGCCGGCTACAAGCCGCAGGAGCATGTGGACCACTTCAAGGAACACGGCATCAAGGTCATCCACAAATGCACCGCCGTGCGCCACGCCGCCTCGGCCGAGCGGATGGGGGTCGACGCCATCTCCATCGACGGCTTCGAATGCGCCGGCCACCCGGGCGAGGACGACATCCCCGGCCTGATCCTGATCCCCGCCGCCGCCGACCGGATCAAGATCCCGATGCTGGCCTCGGGCGGTTTCGGCGATGCGCGCGGCCTGGTCGCCGCCCTGGCCCTGGGCGCGGACGGCATCAACATGGGCACCCGCTTCTGCGTCACCCAGGAAGCCCCGATCCCGATGGCCTTCAAGGAGCAGATGGTCGCCAACGACGAGCGCCAGACCGACCTGATCTTCCGCACCCTGCACAACACCGCCCGGGTCATGCGCAACGCCGTCAGCCAGGAGGTCGTCTCCATCGAGAAGGCCGGCGGGGCCAAGTTCGAGGACGTCATGCATCTGGTGGCCGGCACCCGTGGCCGCGACGCCCTGGCCAACGGCGACACCGATGGCGGCATCTGGTCGGCCGGGATGATCCAGGGCCTGATCCACGACATCCCGACCTGCAAGGAGCTGATCGACCGCATCGTCAGCGAGGCCGAGGTGCTGATCCGTGGCCGGCTGGAAGGCATGGTCAGCTCCAGCGCCCGCGTGGCGGTCGAATAGGCCGGGCCATGGCGCTGCGTCAGACCGTCCCGTTCCTGCGCGTGCTCGACATGGAGCGCGCCCTGGCCTTCTGGCGCGACGGCCTGGGTTTCGAGGTCGCGATCAGCTGGACGCCGCAAGGCTCGATCCGCTGGTGCCGGATCGAACGGGACGGGTTGGCTCTGATGCTGCAGGACTATCGCCACGATGACGGGATCTCGCACCCGCCGGCGGGCGAGCGCGGCCTGGGCGTCTCCATCGTCATCTTCTGCGACGACGCCCTGGCCATCTATCACGAGGCGCTCGGCCGGGGCCTGCAGCCGGACCGGCCGTTCGTCGGCAATGGGCTTTGGGTCACCGGCTTCACCGATCCGGACGGCTATCGGGTCGAGTTCGAGAGCGAAACCGACCAGCCCGAAGAGACGGAATACCAGGGCTAGGTCGTATCGACATTCAGCGTAGCCAGATGACGATTGCGGCGAGGTGAGTGAAGGCCAGGAAGTGTATGGCTCGTCGATCGTATCGGGTGGC
>NZ_JAUSVS010000012.1 GCF_030814835.1 Caulobacter ginsengisoli | reverse complement strand
CTCCCGTGAACGGCATCCCCAGCCTCCTTCCGAAGGCCGGAAAACTGTCACGGATGTCCCCGAACGCTTGTCACGGATGTCTCCGGTCCAAACAGATGGAGGAGGGGCAGGGGTGGTGGTGTGCGCTCGGGATTTGGGGGAAGGGTGCGGGGTGGCGACCACGCCTCCCTGAGCGCTTCCAGAAACGCTGTGCCACCACCACCATCCCCGCCCTTCCTCCATCGAGGAGGAAGGGAGAAATAATCCGTCTTCCACTGTGACTCGCCGCCTGTACGTTAAGACCGTAGACAACCCTCATGCCCCTCACCATCCGCCCCGCCCGCTTCGCCGACCATGACCAGTGGCTGCCGCTGTGGGACGGCTACAACGCCTTCTACGGCCGCGCCGGCGAGACCGCCCTGCCCGCCGAGATCACCGCCACGACCTGGGCGCGGTTCTTCGACGAGGAGGAGCCGATGTGGTGCCTGGTCGCCGAGCAGGACGGCCGGCTGGTCGGGCTGGTCCACTACCTCTTCCACCGCAGCACGACGAAGATCGAGCCGACCTGCTACCTGCAGGACCTCTTCACCGACGCCGCCACGCGGGGCAAAGGTGTGGGCCGGGCGCTGATCGAGGGGGTCTATGCGCGGGCCTCGGAGGCCGGTCTTCGATCCGTCTACTGGCACACCCACGAGACTAACGAGACTGCCATGCGGCTCTACGACCAAGTGGCGGTGAACGGGCGGTTCTGGGTCTATCGGCAGGCCGTCTAGCGGCCGATCCAGCCTTTCACGGTCGCCATGGCCCCTTCGCTAGGCGTCGTCCCCGCCCCGGTCGGAGGGGTGGTGATTTCCAGGATCACCCCGGAGGGGTCGGCGAAATAGAGGCTGTGCTGGCCGCCGTGGTCCTCTTCCCAGAAGTCGTGGCCGGCCGCCTGCAGGCGCTCGCGCCAGCTGTCCTGCTCAGCCAGCGTGTCGACGGCCAGGGCGTAGTGGCGGGAATCGGCCGGCAGGCGGGTCTCATCCGGCGGCTGCGCGCCGCGCAGCACGACCAGCACGATCTCGCGGCCGTCCTGAAGCCCGAAGATCATCATCAGCCAGTCGAAGCCGCCCCAGTCGTCGCCCTCATGGGCGGCGATCAGCGGCAGGCCGAGCAGGCCGCCGTAGAAGTCCAGCGTGGCCTGGGCGTCGTAGGCCCGGATGACGACATGGTCGAGGCGCATGCCCCGAGCCTCGCGCCGTTAGCCCTCGAGGTCCAGCGCGTAGCCGGCCGAGCGCACCGTGCGGATCGGGTCGGGCAGCTTGTCGCCGTTCAGCGCCTTGCGCAGGCGCCCGATATGGACGTCGACCGTGCGGGCCTCGACATAGACGTCCGAGCCCCAGACCGCGTTGAGCAGCTGCTCGCGGGAAAACACCCGGCCGGGATGCTGGATCAGGTGGTCGAGCAGGCGAAACTCGGTCGGGCCCAGATGCACTTCCTGCCCAGCCCGGCGGACGCGGTGCGAGACCCGGTCGACCAGGATGTCGCCATGGTTCAGCCTGTCGTCCGCCAGGCCCGGCCGGATGCGGCGCAGCACCGCGCGGATGCGGGCCAAAAGCTCGGTCATCGAGAACGGCTTGACCACATAGTCGTCGGCGCCGGTGTCCAGGCCGCGGACCCGGTCGGTCTCTTCGCCCCGGGCGGTCAGCATCAGGATCGGCAGGTTGCGGGTCTCGGCCCGCTGGCGCAGGCGGCGGCAGACCTCGATGCCGCTGACCTTGGGCAGCATCCAGTCCAGCAGGATCAGGTCGGGGACCTCCTCGTCGGCGCGGATCAGCGCCTCCTCGCCGTCACCGGCCACGGCGACGCGGTAGCCTTCCTTCTCCAGATTGTACTGCAGCAGGGTGGCCAGGGAATCCTCGTCCTCGGCCACCAGGACATAAGGAATGCTCACGGCACGCCCTCAAGCTTGGGCCGCTGGTCGCCCAGCTGGGTCCCGGTGTACTCGTAATGGACGATCTCGGCGATGTTGGTGGCGTGGTCGCCGATCCGCTCGAGGTTCTTGGCCACGAACAGCAGGTGGGCGCCGCCGGTGATGGTGCGCGGATCGCCCATCATGTAGGTCAGCAGCTCGCGGAACAGGCTCTCATAGTGGCCGTCGATCTCGTCGTCGCGCGACCAGACCGAGACGGCGCCGGCCACCTCGCCCGAGGCATAGGCGTCGAGCACTTCCTTGAGGCGAGAGGCGACCAGCCGGCCCATCCGCTCGATGGAGCGGGCGAAGGGGGTGACCGGGTCGGATTCGGCCAGCACAAGCGAGCGCTTGGCGATGTTCTTGGCCAGGTCGCCGCAACGCTCGAGGTTGGCGGCGATCTTCATGGCTGAGACCACCCGGCGCAGGTCGTTGGCCAGAGGCTGGCGGCGGGCGATCAGGGCCACGGCGGCCCGCTCGATCTCGATTTCCAGGTCGTCCAGCACCTTGTCCCGGACGATCAGGGTCTGGGCCAGGGGCACGTCGCGGCGCACCACGCAGGTGACGGAGTCGCCGACCAGGGCCTCGGCCAGGCCGCCCAGCCGCGCCACGTCGGCGGTCAGGTGGTTCAGTTCCTCTTCGAAGGATCTGACGATGTGTTCGTTCATGTCTGCCCTGCCCGGCGATGCGGAAACGAATCAAGCCTTGCGACCCGACTGATCGACGTGTCCTGCCGGGCGTTGGCGGCCCCCATGCGACAAATCGATGACAGTTTTATAACACCGCCCGGCGCGGGCGCCCTCAGGGTTTGGACGTCAGACGGAAGCAGGCGGTGAAGGCCGTTCCATGCCCCTCGCGGCTCTCGACCATCAGGGCCCCGCGGTGGCGGTTGACGATGTGCTTGACGATGGCCAGGCCCAGGCCGGTGCCCGAGCGCTCGCCGCTCTTCTGGCCCTCGACCCGGTAGAAGCGTTCGGTCAGCCGCGGCAACCGGTCGCGGGGAATGCCGGGCCCATCGTCGGCGATGCGCAACGC
Organism: Caulobacter ginsengisoli; assembly: GCF_030814835.1. Lineage (GTDB taxonomy): Bacteria > Pseudomonadota > Alphaproteobacteria > Caulobacterales > Caulobacteraceae > Caulobacter > Caulobacter ginsengisoli. Next base: position 136,452 of record NZ_JAUSVS010000012.1, on the reverse strand, counting down.
CGCATAGCGGACCACATCCCCCCGCGCCGGTTCGACCAGCACGAAACGCACGGCCTTGGGATCGCGGGGCTTAAGGGCGGATTCGATCGACTCGGCGATCGAGACCTCGATCCGCACCGTCCCGCCGATGGGCGCGTATTTGACGGCGTTCTCGACCAGGTTCTGGGCCACCTGCACGATCTGGTCGCGGTCGCCCTCGACCACCGCCTGGCCGCGGGGCGGCAGGCTGGGGCTGAGCGTGACCGTCTTCTCGCGGACCAGCGGGACCAGGGCGTCGACGACGTCGGTGGCGGCCAGGGCTAGGTCGACCCGGCCGGCCGGGGCGATATGCTCGTTCAGCTCGATGCGCGAGAGCGAGAGCAGGTCGTCGATCAGCCGGGCCATGCGCTCGGCCTGGGCCTGCATGATCCCCAGGAACTTCTCGCGGGCGCCGGCGTCGTCGCGGGCATGGCCGCGCAGGGTCTCGATGAAGCCGCTCAGCGAGGCCAGCGGCGTGCGCAGCTCGTGGCTGGCGTTGGCCAGGAAGTCGGCGCGCGTGCGGTCGGCTGCGTGCAGCTCGGTCTCGTCGCGCATGGCGATCATGGCCAGGCGCTCGCCGCCGGGCAGTTCGCCGGCCGGCCGGGTTCGGACGCTCCACTGCCGCTCGCCGTCCTGGAAGGCGGCCTCGCCCGACGCCCCGAACAGCGATTCGTCGACCGCCTCGAGGATTTCCGGCCGGCGGATGGCGGCGGTCAGCCGCGCGCCCGGGGCCGCCGCCCGGAACAGGCGCTGGGCGGCGGCGTTGGCGAACACCACCCGCCGGGTCGAGCGCTGGTCCGGCAGCCCCGCCACCACGACCAGGGGATCGGGCAGGGCTTCGAGAATCGCCCGGAACGAGGCTTCGTCCGCCGAGGGGTCATTGGCTTCGGAGTCCGGCGCATCCGGCTGGATGGGCCCGAAAAGACTGCGCCACCGTGGCGGAGATGTCGCATCGGGCGGCGGCATGGCCCTCGATTCCTCTGAGTGGCGCGGCTAGAGTGGGTTCCATATGGCGCCCAAGGGGGCCTTGCGATAGACGGGTTTGACGGCCTCAAGGCCACCGAGCCTGCGGCCGACGCAATTTCGCCGCATCGCGAGGTGACGAGGGTGTCGCCGTTCAGGTTTCCGGGGTGTGTCTTCCCATGATCCGTTTGCGTCTGGCTGCTTCCGTCGCGGTCGCCCCTCTGTTGATGTTCGCCGGAGTCGCTCATGCGACGACCGACATCAGCGACACGCGCACCACCGGCGTGCAGACCGCCACGATCGGGACCGGCAACACGCCCGACAACATCAACGTCACGGCGAACGGCAAGTTCAAGCTGACCACGGACGTCGCGGCCATCACCCTGAACAGCAACAACACCGTCACCAACCTGGGTGACATCTCGACCAAGGCGGTCAACGGTTCGATCGGCATCCTGGTCCAGGGCGGCAACACCGGCAGCGTGTCCAACCAGAACACCATCACCATGGACGACGACTACACGCCGACCGACACCGACAGCGACGGTGACCTGGACGGCGTGTTCGCCCAGGGCACGGACCGCTACGGCATCAAGATCATCGGCCCGGGCGTCTTCACCGGCAACATCACCAACGCCCTGGGCGCCACCCTCACCATCACCGGCAACAGCTCCTACGGCATCTACCTGGACACCGGGCTGACGGGCGTCCTGGCCAACAACGGCTCGATCGTGATGACCGGCGACAAAAATGACGCCATCCGCATCACCCCCAATGGCGTGGTCAATGGCAACGTCAAGATCCAGGGCAGTATCGCCGTGGTCGGCGGCAATTCGCGCGGCGTGGCGATTGAGGGCGCGGTCAACGGCGGCGTGGCGCTGCAGGGCTCGGTCAGCGTGACCGGCCTGCGCTACACCACCCGCCCGACCCTGGCGACCGACCGGGCCAAGCTGGACGCCGACGACAAGCTGAGCAGCGGCCCGGCCGTGCAGATCTCGGCCAATGTCACCGGCGGCGTCATACTGGACGCCCCGCCGGCCAACCTGATCACCGACGTTTCCCCCGCCCCCACCCCCGAGGAGGGCCACCCTAACGCCAACGACGAGGATGGCGACGGCGTCCTGGACGCCAGCGAGGGCACGGGCAGCATTTCGATGTACGGCCGCAGGGAGGTCGCCGATCCCAACCATCCGGGCCAGGTCATCTACGTGCCCGGCGTGGCCCTGCTGATCGGTTCGACGACCCAGGCCGTCACCCTCGGCGTCGTGGGGCCCGACCTCACGGGCCCCTCCGACAACAACTACGGCCTGGTCATCAAGGGCGCGATAGGCGCGAGCGGCATCTATGACAACTTCGCCGCGACAGCCGTGCAGATCGGCGAGGACTTCGTCGTCCAGACCAACCTCAGCCTCCAGACCACCACCATCAACAACGGCATCCGCATCACCGGCGGCGTGGCCGCGTCGACTTACAGCGCCAATGCGACCGGCCTGCTGCTGAACGGCGGCGCCAGCACCCCGACCCTGTTCATCGACAAGGGCTTGATCAGCGCCAACACCATCGAGGCCTCGGCGCCCGGCCTGACCCCCGGCTATGACGCGACGGGCGTGCTGATCCGCGCGGGCGCCACCCTGACGAGCCTAACCAACGATGGCACGATCACGGCCAGCGCGCTCGGCGAGAACAGCGGCGCCTACGGGGTTCGCGATCAGTCGGGCGCCCTGGTCACCATCACCAACACCAGGACCATCCAGGCGGTCGCCGCCCGCACCGACGACGCTGACGACACCGACGACACCGACACCAGCGCCGACAACGAGGCGGTCGGCCCGGGCTTCGTGGCCGTGGCCATCGATGTCAGCGCCAACACCACCGGCGTCACCGTCACCCAGAAAGGCGTCGACGACGGGGACGACGCCGCCGACGGCGTCGCGGACGCCGACGCCGATGGTGATCATGTCGACGACACCGACGAGCCCAGCATCTTCGGCGATGTCCGCTTCGGCTCGGGCAATGACAGCTTCCTGGTCCAGAACGGCACCGTCGACGGGACCATCTCGTTCGGCAACGGCAACGACCAGCTGATCATCTCCGGCACCGGCGATGTGTTCGGCGACGTCACCCACGGGACCGGGACCTTCAAGATCGACGTCGACAACGGCGTCCTGACCCTGACCGGCACCTCGGTGATCGCCGGGACCGACTTCCACCTGGGCGGTTCGGACTCCCAGCTGGTGATCACCGCCGATCCCCAGGCGGTCGGCCAGAAGAACTCGCAGCTGAACTTCACGACCGCCACCCTCGACGCCCAGTCGAAGCTGGGGCTGCGGCTGACCAGCCTGATCACCAACTTCACCGACGCCGACCATGACGGCGTGGTCGACAATGCCGTCTTCACCGTCATCCATACCGCCACGCCCGGCGGGCTGACGGTCGGGGCCGGGGTCGATGGCGGGCTGGTGTCGGGCGACACCCCCTTCCTCTACAAGAGCGCCGTCAAGGTCGACGCCGCCGCCGGCGACGTGAACGTCCAGCTCACCCTGCGCACGACCGCGGAACTGGGCCTGAACGCCGAGGGCGCGGCCGCCTTCAACTCGTTCTACACCGCCCTGAACGGCGACTCCGGGGTGACCGACGCCATTCTGGAGCAGACCACCCAGAAGGACTTCCTCAAGCTCTACAACCAGTTCCTGCCCAACCCGGGCGAGGGCATCTTCGCGGCCCTGGACATGACCTCGCGCGCCGTCGGCCGGATCATCGCCGACCGGCCGGACCGGGCCGAGCGCTATGGGCCAGACAGCCTGTGGATCCAGGAGGTCAACGCCGACGTCATGCGCGACGCCGGGGTGGGCCTGGGTTCGGACACCAAGGCGTTCGGCTTCGTGGCCGGCTATGAGAGCATGGGCGATGACGGCGGGGCGCTGGGCGCCACCCTGGCCTATGTCACCGCCGAAGAGCATGACAAGGACGCCCAGGTCGGCGAACAGGTCTCGGTCTCCAACGTCGAGGCCAGCGTCTACTGGCGCAGGGCGATCGGCAACTGGGTGTTCGCGGCCCGCGGGGCCGGCGGCTATGTCTGGTTCGACGGCGACCGCCGCTTCGTCTATCCCAGCGCCGCCTCGACCACCTCGGTGCTGCGCGAGTATGACGCCGGCTGGACCGGCTACACCCTGGCCGCCAACGCCAGCGCCTCCTACGAGGCCCGGTTCGGCCGCTTCTACCTGCGGCCGCAGATCAACTTCGACTATTTCTACCTCAACGAAGAGGGCTACAGCGAGACCGGCGGCAGCAACAGCCAGCTGGGCCTGATCGTCAACAGCCGCACCTCCAACCGCTTCTCCGCCTCGGCCGAACTGGCCTTCGGCGCCACCTTCGGCCGCGACCTGTGGTGGCGTCCGGAAGTCCGCCTGGGCTATCGCCAGACGGTGAACGGCCAGATGGGCGACCTGACCGCCCAATTCCAGGGCGGCGGCGGCTCCTTCCTGCTGCCCGGCCAGGAGCCGGACGGCGGCGCGGCCATCCTGGCCCTGGCCCTGAAGGCCGGCACCGCGATGAGCTACGTGGCCGTGCAGGGCGAGGTCGAAGCCCTCGACAGCGAGACGCGCTACAACCTGCGCCTCGAAGGCCGGATGATGTTCTAAGGCGACGGCCCGGCCCTTCGGGGCGGGGCGTCTGCTGATCTGCTGGATCGCGCCGTGAGGCGGCGAAGCCGCAAAGAATTTGACCACGAACAACAAGGACGGGCGGGCCCGCGGGCCAGCGCCGTGGGATTCTGGCGGCCTTAAGGTTTAAACGCGAACAACGCGAACAGCGCGAACGGGCCCGCGCTGAAGGAGCCATCTCGTCCCCGCCGTCAGTTGAAGAACAGGGCTTCGCCCGAAGGGCTCTCATTGGGACCGCAGGTGGGAGACTGGCTCCCGTTCGCGCTGTTCGCGCTGTTCGCGTTTAACCCCTTGCGGGCAGCCAAGCCGCACCGACCTCACCAGGCCCACCCGTCCGTGTTGTCCGTGTTGTCCGTGGTTGAATCCCTACTCTCGGCGCAGCCCGCACAGCGCCCGACGCGAACCCCCTCCCCTTCCAGGCGTTGACGCCCAAGGCCCGGAGGATTTCCGCTGCAAACCCCATCCATCGTCGATCTGGTCGGATCGGCCGCCGCCCTGTGCTCGATGACCAGCTTCACGCCGCAGATCTTCAAGATCTGGCGCGAGAAGCACGCCGACGACGTGTCGCTGCGGATGTTCCTGCTGACCGTCACCGGCTTCGTGCTGTGGACGGTCTACGGACTGCTCAGCCACAGCTGGCCGGTGACGGCGAGCAACGCCGTCTGCCTGGGGCTCGCGGCGGTGATCCTGTTCCTGAAGCTGAAGTTCAGCCGGCGGAAGCGCGAGTCGGCCTGACCCAGAGCGACAGGACCAGGCCCAGGATCAGGGCCAGCAGGAAACCCAGATTGATCAGCAGGGCGACGCTGATCCCGCCCTCGCCCGACGTCGCCACCGGATGCAGCAGGAACAGCAGCTTGCGGCCGACCTGCTCGAGCAGCAGCAGCAGGAAGACGATCGGGACCATGGTCCGGTAGCGGACCAGCGCCAGGATCGCCAGCAGGGCCAGCAGGGCCTGGCCCAAACCCCAGACGGCGAAGAAGACGATCACGGTCTGGGCGGCCGCCGGGTCGTAGCTATCCAGCGGAATGTGATCGACGGTCGCGGCCACGAAGGCCGGCTGGATCATGCAGTTGACGCCCATGGCCAGCTTCATGGCGGCCAGCAGCCCTAGCAGCCAGAGGGCCGGGAGCCTGCCGCGATAGGCATTGTCGAGCCGGGCGGGAAACGGATTGGCGAACATGGCGTGCGGGCTCCCCGGACGATGAGGCCGGCAGCTTCCCATGCCCCATTCTCCACCGCCATGATCGCAGGACTCACCGGCGTGGCCTGAAAACCTTCATCCCCGCTTAACCACGCTCCTCAACCCCGCCGAAAGCGGCGCCGTGCCACGCTGACGGCATGACCAGCCAGACCGCCCAGAATTCGACCTCCGTTTCGACCGGCCGCCTGCGCCTTCTGGGTGGCGAGGTGGACGCGGTGACGCCGGCCGAGATGCTGACGGCGGCCGAGATCTTCCTGGAGGGCGGCGGCACGGCGGTGATCGCCAACCACAACGCCCACAGCCTGTTCCTGCTGCCGCGCGCGCCGGGCCTGAAGGCCTTTTTCGACGACGCCGAGCTGGTGCAGATCGACAGCCTGCCGATGATCCTCTGGGCCCGGCTGCTGGGCCTGCCGGTCAGCCGGGGGCACCGCTCCACCTATCTGGACTGGCGCGAGAGCTTCTGGGCCAAGGCCCGCGACAATAACTGGCGGGTCTTCCATCTGGGCGGGGCGCCGGGCGTCGGCGACAAGGCCTGGGCGGCCATCACCGACCGCTGGCCGGGGGTGAATCTCGCCGTCCATCACGGGTATTTTGATCAAAGTGGCGCGGAGAACGAGGCCGTCCTCAAGGCCATCGCCAAGTTCGACCCCGACATCATCCTGGTCGGCATGGGCATGCCGCTGCAGGAGGGCTGGATCGCCGCTAACCGCGACCGCGTCAGCCGGGGCGTATTCTTCCCGGTCGGCGCCGCCTTCGACTACGAGGCCGGCGTCCAGACCGCCGCCCCGCGCTGGACCGGCCGGCTGGGCGTCGAATGGCTCTACCGCCTGGCCTCGCAGCCCAAGCGCCTCGCCTGGCGCTACCTGGTCGAGCCCTGGTTCCTGGCCCCGGCCATGCTGGCCGACCTGAACGCGGCGATGAAGCGGTAAGCCCCCGACCCCGGTCGCCCGGGATCGGGAGCCTTTCTCACGACATACCTAGGCCACCTCGGTGACCAGGCCGGCGCCGACCGTCTTGCCGCCCTCGCGGATGGCGAAGCGGACGCCGGGCTCGATGCCGACGGGCTTGGTCAGCTCGAAGGCGATCTCGGCCTGGTCGCCGGGGCTGACGCTCTCGCCGTCCTGGGTGATCAGGACGCCGGTCACGTCGGTGACCCCGAAGTACAGCTGCGGCCGGTAGCCGGACGGGAACGGGGTATGGCGCCCGCCCTCGGCCTGGGTCAGGACGAAAATCTGCGCCCGGCCCCTGGTGCGGGCGGTGATCGCGCCCGGGGCGCTGAGCACCTGGCCACGGGTCACCTCGTCACGCTTCAGACCGCGGAGCAGCAGCCCCACGTTCATCCCCGCCCGGGCCTCCGGGACGTTCTTGCGGAACGCCTGGGTCCCGGTGACGATCACCTCGGCCCCGCCGTTGTCGAGACCGACGATCTCGACCGCGTCGCCGACCTTGAGCACCCCGCGATCGACCCGGCCGGAAACCACCGTGCCGCGGCCCGGGATGGTGTGCACCCCTTCGATGGGCATCAGGAAGGGCCCGTCGAAGTCGCGCACCGGGTCGGGGATGGACGTGTCCAGCGCCGCCACCAGCTCGCCGATGGCCCGGACGTCGGGGTCGTCCAGGTCGCCCCGGCGCACCGCGTCCAGCGCCTTCAGCGCGCTGCCGAACACGAAGACGGCGTTCTCGTAGCCCTGAGAGGCCAGCAGATCGCCGGTTTCGAGCTGGATGATCGCCTGCATGTCCTCGCGCTCGTCGGGCGCCAGCATGTCCATCTTGTTCACGAACACCACCATGTGGCGCACGTTCACCTGGCGGGCCAGAAGCACGTGCTCGATGGTCTGCCTGGCGGCGCCCTTGGTGGCGTCGACCAGCAGGATCGCCCCGTCCATCTGCGAGGCGCCGGTGATCATGTTCTTCACGTAGTCGGCGTGACCGGGGCAGTCGATGTGGGCGTAGTGCCGGGTTTCGGACTCGTATTCCACATGGGTGGTGTTGATGGTGATGCCGCGGGCGCGTTCCTCCGGGGCCTTGTCGATCTGGTCGAACGACAGGCCCTGGCCGCCGAAGCGGGCGGCCTGCACCTGGGTGATGGCCGCGGTCAGGGTGGTCTTGCCATGGTCGACGTGACCGATGGTGCCGACATTCACATGGGTCTTAGGCATGGTTCTCTCCTGCCTGTTGGGGTCGCCGCCGGGACTGACTGGCCAAGCCAGTCTCGGCGGCAGGGTTATTGGCGCGCGCCAATGGGGGGACGGGCCTTTGCGGGGCCCGGAAACGAAAAAGGCTCGCCGGTCCGGCGGGACCTGCGAGCCAATTTCGATTGGCCTGAAGTCCCGAGGGGCTCCAGGCGATGGGGCTGGAGCCTAGAAGGCGAGCGGCGCCTCGGCCGTAAACAGCGCGCAGGCGTCATCGCGCCGCGTGGCGTTGCCCAGGAAGAGGGGGGCGGGGGCGGTCGTGTTCAGCGCGAGACCCATCGGTCTGCTCCTTGGCTGGCGGGCGAACCCGAAAAGAAAAAACCCTGGAGGCGGGCGCCTTCCAGGGTCTTTCGAGCCGGGGGAGGCGACGCCTCCCGATGACCGGAGGCCTTAGATTTCCACGCCGTACAGCGCCTCGACGCCGGCTTGCGCCGTCGTGTCAAAGGCTGGGCATTGGATCGTCGAAGGCTTCATGGGTCTCGTCGGGTCGTTGAGGGGCGGGCTGGTAGCACCGGTGTTCGGTGAGCGCAAGCGCGGCTACCGCCGGCGCACCGCCAGGAACATCAGCCCCACCCCGCCCGCCACACAGACGATGGCCAGGGCCAGGGCGCCATGGGCGTGGCCGTCGCGGACCACCACCGAGGCGGCCAGCGGCCCGAGAGCCGCCCCGAGCAGCTGGGCCCCGCCGCTGAGCACCGCCGCCCGGCGCGTCGGGTCCGCCTCGATGATCATCGGGGCCAGATAGGGGGTCATCGCCATGCCGGCGAAGCCGCTGACCGCGAAACAGGCCACGAAGATGGCCGCGCCGGGATCGGTCGCCAGGACCGCGAAGCAGGCCAGGGCCAAGGTCCCGCCGATCGGGATGATGATCCGAAAACCCAGCCGGCCCGCCAGCAGGTTGGCGACCACGGCCCCGAACACCTGCCCGCCCAGCGAGGCGCCGACCGCTGTCCCGACCACGCCCTCGCCCAGCCCCGCCTGGGCCGCCAGCGGCTGAAGATAGATCCACACCGCCGTCCCACCGGCCACATAGACCAGGGTGGCCAGCAGGGCGACCCAGCCCTTGAGGTCGGGCAGGCGCTGGCCCTCGGCGTTGCGCGGCAGGGTGGGAAAGGCGTGGGGGATGAACAGGCCGGCCCCGACGGCCAGCAGGGCCGCCGCGACCAGCACGCCAAAGCCGCCGGCCAGCGATCCGCCGGGAATCCAGCCGGCGGTCAGGGCCGAGGCGACGGCGAGCTGCACGACGGTCTGGGCGGCGAAGAAGATGGCGGCCCAGCGCTCCGGGGTCGCCTGGCGCACGATCATGCCGATGGTCACCCACAGCAGCGCCCCCTCGGCCAGGCCGGCCAGGCCCCGGGCGATGACGGCCATCTCGCCGGCCAGCTTCAGCCCGGCCAGATCGAGGCCGGCCAGGGCCAGGCCCGAGGTCACGGCCACCCAGCGCAGATGCCGCCCGTCCAGCCAGGCGCCCAGGGCCACCGTCCCCAGGCCCATGGCCAGCAGCTCGGCCATGGCCGCGCGGCCGATCTGATGGACGTCCAGCCGGCCGGCTTCAGCCAGCGCGCCCAGCAGGATGGGCTGGATGCCGGTGACCAGCAGGGCGACGACGCCCAGCGTCAGAACCGCGACGCTCTGGCCCAGCGGCAGGTCGAGGGCGAAGGCCGGCGCGGTTGCTGTGGTCGAATCGTCGCTCAAGGCGCTGGGCCCTCCCCGACTCACCCTGGCCGATCCCCCGATGGAACGGAAGCGTTCCAAGGATCGTTGCGGGTGAAACCAAGGCTGTTCTGGAGGAAACCATGGGCCGTTCCATTCTGCTTCTGCTGCTGGGCGTTCCGCTGCCCATCATCATCCTGCTCGCCCTGATCTGGCACTGAGCCCGGCCATGAGCAGCACCGACCTCACCACCGACGACTTCGCCGACGGCGATTGGCCGGCGCCAACCGTCTCCTGGGCGGCCATCGCCGCCGGCACGGTCAGCGCCATCGCCGCCACCCTGATCCTGATGGCGCTGGGCGCCGGCCTGGGCTTCGCCGCCGCCTCACCCTGGGGAGATCCCGGCGAGCACGCCGGCGCCTTCGCGGTGATGACCGGCGTGTGGATCATCATCACCCAATGGCTGGCCTCGGGCCTGGGCGGCTACATCACCGGCCGGCTGCGCGAGCGCTGGGTCGGGACCCATACCCATGAGGTGTTCTTCCGCGACACCGCCCATGGCCTGGTGACCTGGGCGACCGCCACCGCCATCGTCGCGGCCCTGACCGTCTGGGCGGGAGTCGGCGGCGGCAGCGCCGCGGCCAAGGCGGCGGCCGCCGAGCTGGCGACGGCGCACCTGGCCTACGACGCCGACGCCATCTTCCGCTCGCCGACCGGCGACAGCGCCGCCCTGGTCGTGGCCCGCAATGAGGCCAGGACCATCCTGGCCACGGCGGCCAGCGACGGCCAGATGTCGCCTGTCGACCGCGACTACCTGATCGCCTCGGCCAGCGCCCGCGCCGGGATCGCCCCGGCCGACGCCGCGGTCCGGGTCGATGCGGCCCTGGCCCGCGAGCAGGCGGCGGCGGTCAAGGCCAGGGAAGCGGCCGACACCGCCCGCAAGGCTGCCTCGGCCCTGGGCTTCTTCACGGCTCTGTCGATGCTGATCGGCGCCTTCATCGCCTGCGTGGCGGCGGCGCTGGGCGGGCGTCAACGCGACGAGCACGTCTGACACAAGCGAGGGACATGATCGGCCGCAGGCCGCTCGTGTCCCTTGTCTCAGTAGCCGCCGACGATCGGCAGGATCTCGCCGGTGATGTAGCTGGAGAGCTGGGGCGAGGCGAGGAAGACATAGGCCGGCGCGATCTCTTCCGGTTGCGCCGGCCGCTTCATCTTCGACTGCGAGCCGAACTGGGCGACGTCCTCAGCCTCCTTGTCGGCGGGGTTGAGCGGGGTCCAGACCGGGCCGGGGGCGACGGCGTTGACCCGGATGCCCTTGGGAATCAGCTGGCCCGACAGCGAGCGGGCGAAGGCGTGGATCCCGCCCTTGGTCATCGCATAGTCCAGCAGATGCTTGCTGCCCTCCAGCCCGGTGACCGAGCCGGTCATGACGATGGCCGAGCCCGGCGGCATGTGCGGCACCGCCGCCTGGGCCATGTGGAAATAGCCGTAGAGGTTGGTCTTCAGGGTCTGGTCGAAATGCTCCTCGGTCAGGTCCGCCAGGTCCTTGGCGTGATTCTGGAAGGCGGCGTTGTTGACCAGCACATCCACCCGGCCGAAGCGGGTGACGACCCGCTCGACGGCCCCGAAGCACCAGTCGCGGTCGCGCACGTCGCCGGCCAGCAGCATGCATCTGCGGCCCTCGGCCTCGACCGCCCGGCGGGTCTCCTCGGCGTCCTCGTCGGCCGAGAGGTAGAAGACCGCGACGTCCGCGCCCTCCCTCGCGAACAGCACCGCCACGGCCCGGCCGATGCCGCTGTCGCCGCCGGTGACGATGGCCACCTTGTCCTGCAGCTTGCCCGAGCCCTTGTAGTAGGGGGCGTCGTACATCGGCTGGAGCTGGAGGTCCGCCTCGCTGCCGGGCTTGTCCTGATGCTGGGCCGGCAGGGGCGGTTCGGGATATTTCCGCGCCCCGGCCTGCATGGCGCCGAATGACTTTTCCTCGGGGGCCAGCCTGTCGGCGGCCTCGACCTGGTCCTGGATGGCGCGCTGCTGGCGGACGGTTTCTTCGGGGTTCGAATGGGTCATTTCTGAATCCGTTTGCGGGCTGGCGCGTTCCTCAAGGCTGAGGAGCCACGCCATGACCCAGTTCAATGTTCGCCCCCGCGACGACGGCCGCCACGGCCGCACCATCGAGGAGGAAAGCTTCGAGGCCGCCGCCCTCGCCTACGTCGAGGTCTGGCCGCTACCGGTGACCGACGCCGATCTGTCGGTGGTCGTCCGTGACCTGGAGAGCGGGCGCGAGCAGTGCTTCCGGGTCGACCTTGAGAGCGGCGACACCCAAGCCTGCGGCTAGTCTTCAGGCGTGGCTGGGATGGCCATGCTCGGCGTTGCGCTTGCGGGTCGCCGCGGCCTTCTTCGCGGAGGCCGAACGGTCGGCCGCCGAGCGTGAGGCCGAGGCCTTGCCGCCCTTCTCGCCGCCCTTGTGCGCGGCGGGATGACCGGTGTGCTTGCCCCGTCCCGAGCCGCCCGGCTGCTTGCCGCCGCCGTCGTCCTTGTTGACCGTCGCCCAGGCCCGGCTCTCGGCCTCCTTCCTGGAGACGCCCTTGGCCTCGTAGCCCTCGGCGATGTGGTCGGCCTTGCGCTCCTGCTTGTCGGTGTATTTCGATTTGTCTCCACGCGGCATGGCTTGCTCCTGTACTGAAAGCTGGAGGGTTCAGACCGTCGGGCCCGAGGGTGGCTGGCGGACCCGCAGGTTGTTCTGCACATGGCCGACGCCGCCGACCTCATCGGCGATGTCCTCGGCCCGGCGCTTGTCGGCCCGGCTGGCCACCGTGCCGCCCAGGGTGACCTCGCCGCCCGTGCAGGCGACCTCGATATCGCCGGCGTCGAGGTAGGGGTCCTCGGTCAGGCGATCGTTGAGATCCTCCATGATCCGCTCGTCGGTGCGGCGGAAATTCTTGGGGCCCTTGCCGCGATGCTCGCCGAACTCGCGGCGTCCGCCAGAGCCGAGCGGCGGCCCGTTGCGCTGGCCCTCGGCGCCGCGGCGATAGAGGTTGTTGAACGACTCGTCGCTGACCTGGCGGGGGAACCAGCTGCGGTCCTCGCCAGGGTCCGGGCGCCCGCGGCCGCGATAGCCCGCGCCGCCCCGACGGTCGTCGCCGAACCCCCGCGGGTCCTGGCCGTCGTCGTAGCCGCCGACCGGGGTGGCCGTGGGATGATGGCCGTAGCCCGGTCCATAGCCGCCCCGGTTCAGCGCCCTGCGGGAGGGCGGGCGTCCAGCCCGACCCAGCTCGTCGAGATCGTCGTCGCGCACATAGCGCCCATCATCGGGGCGCCCACCGTCGCGGTCATCGTCCATCCAGCGGTCCGACATGGCCTGGGTCCTTTCCCGGGATGACGGCCGGCCTCTTCCCACCGGCCCGATGCAGGCGAAAACCCGCGAACGCCGAGAGGGTTCCAGACACTAATACATTGATTTTATTGTTCTACAGCTGACGCGAACGCCCCCAGGACGAGGGTGTGGGCTAGCCGCCGCCCGGCCTGGCCGCGCCCGACGGGCGAAGGCCATCGAACAGGGTCCGGATTTCGCCATAGCATTCGCAGGCGCGGCGCTCGAGGCCCGCGCGGTCCAGGATGTTCACCTGCCCGCGGGTGTAGGCGACCAGACCGGCGGTCTTCAGCCGCGCCGCCGTGGCGCTGACGGTGGTGCGCTGGGCGCCGGTCATCACCGCCATATAGTCCTGGGTCAGCATGAAGCGGTCGCCCCCGACCCGGTCGGCGGTCATCAGCAGCCATTTGGCCAGCCGGCGATCCAGGTCGTGCAGCATGTTGCAGGCGACGTGCTGTTCGGTCTGCCGAGCGTTGGCCCGGGCGTGCCGCAGCGCCAGCCGCAGGAAGTTGGGGCTTTGCGTAAGGCGCTCGCGAAACACGGACGCCGGCAGGCGGATCGCGCTGCCGGTGATCTGGGTGAAGACGCGGCTTTTGACCGGTTCGTCGATGGCGGCGTCCAGCATGGCCACGCCGCTCTCGTGGCCGATCGTCGCGGTCTCCACGCAACGCCCATCCTCCATGACCGTAACCACGGAGATCACCGCGCTGCCGGGGAAGACCACGTGGGCTGGCATGTCGCCGACCTCGAGCACCGCGTCGCCGCGCTGAAGCGAGATTTCGAGCAGATGGGGTGAAATGACGCCCAGGTCGGCCACATCGACGGCCGCCAGGAAAGCGTTCCTGAAGTTCAAGGCGTGGCCACGTTAATCATCACGGTCCTGAATAAGCGCCTGCTCTAGACCAGTCCAATCATTTCAAGGGCACCTGATAATTAGCCACAATAAATCAGTCAACGAATTCAATAGGATGTCAGGTAGTCGACGTTATATGTTATTTATCGACATAGGATGTTTACTTCCAGACGTTGCCCACGCGCCCGGTCGATGGCCGGTGGAATAGTTCGCGAAGCTCATCCCTGGCCTGTTCCAGCAGCTTGCCGCGCCCGGCCGGCGGGGCTCAGGCCAGCAGGGTCAGGGCCCGCTCCACCGCCGACGATGGCGATGTCGAACTCGTCCTTCATGCCGATCCTTCGCCTTCGGTATCTGTCGGCTCGCAGACAAGGAATATCCTGGTCCGGGCTCTGGATGTGATAGAGCTACATACCGGCCCGCCCCCCAACACCTTCTTGGGGCTCGTCGCACCACCCGACAACGAGGAGACGGCCATGGCCAAAGGCCAGAAGAAGAGCAACAAGGAAGTCCGCAAACCCAAGGCGGCCAAGGCCGCTCCGGTCGCCGCCGCGCCCTCCTTCCTGGCGCCGCCGTCGAAGAAGAAGCCTTAGGGCCTGCATGGCCCGGGAAACCGTCCACCTGGTGCAGTGCTATGTCGCCGGCCGCGGCGCTTCATTGCGGGCGGAGCAGGCCATGGGCTGCCAGACCGCCGAGGACGCCCGCCGCAAGGCCGAGCGGCTGGCCCCGCTGCGGCTGGGGGTGGTCGCCTATTCCGCCTCGGCCGACGTCGAGATGGGCGATTATGACGAGAACCCGGTGATCCTGTTCAAGGCCGGACGGCTGCCGCCGCCCTTCGACGAGGCTTGAGCGGCGATGACTCTCAAGGCCGCCACCATCAGCCGTCTGCGCGGCATTGCCGAGGCCCAGACCCTGGCCGAGGCCATCGTCCACACCCTGCACGAGCCCTTCCTGGTGCTCGACGCTCAGCTTCGCGTGCTGGCCGCCAGCCGCGCCTTCCACGAGACCTTCCAGGTCGAGGCCGCCCAGACCGAGGGCCGGCTGCTCTATGACCTGGGCGACGGGCAGTGGAACATCCCGGCCCTGCGGCTGCTGCTGGAGACCATCATCCCCGAGCAGGCGGCCATGGACGGTTTCGAGGTCGACCATGAATTCCCGGGCCTGGGCCGGCGGATCATGATGCTGAACGCCCGCAAGGTGATCTACGAGACCATCGCCGACACCACCATCCTGCTGGCCTTCACCGACATCACCGACCGGCGCATCGTCGAACTGGAGAAGGACGAGCTGCTGGCCCGCACCGAGGACCTGCTGCGCCAGAAGCGGGTGCTGCTGCAGGAGATGGAGCACCGGGTCGCCAACAGCCTGCAGATCATCGCCAGTATCCTGATGCTCAAGGCCCGGGCGGTGAGTTCGGACGAGTCGCGCCAGCATCTGCGCGACGCCCATCAGCGGGTGATGTCGGTGGCCGCCGTGCAGTCGCATCTGCACGCCACCGAGGGGATCGACCTGATCGCGGTCGCCCCCTATCTGGAAAAGCTCTGCGCCAGCCTGGTCGCCTCGATGATCGGCGAGGACCGGCCGATCGCGATCAGGGTCATCGCCGACGACGGCAAGATCGGCTCGGCCCAGGCGATCAGCATCGGCCTGATCGTCACCGAGCTGGTGATCAACGCCATCAAATACGCCTTCCCGCAGGCGTCGCCGGATTCGGTCATCGAGGTCATCTACCGCAGCGAAGGCGACGACTGGGCGCTGGCCGTGGCCGACAACGGGGTGGGCCTGGCGGCGGTCGGCGCCGGCGGCGGCGGCCTGGGGACGGTCATCGTCCAGGCGCTGGTGAAACAGCTGGGCGCCCGGCTTGAGACCCGCAACGACGCGGCCGGCATGCAGGTTTCGATCACCCACGCCGCCGCCTAGATAATATCGTAAGCGCGGGCTTTTCGTCGCCGGAAGCGCTATGGTGCGGCGAGCCTGCCTTGACCCGCGACCTGCGGCGCCAGCCGGCCCGAAAGCCAATCGGCTTGAAAGGACTCCATGTCCGTCTTCCCGAGATTCAGCGCCGAACGCCCGCCGCCCCGGCCGGACGCCAGCCTCAACGACCCCCGCTCGACCGGCGCGGTCCGCCGTCTGCCGCCCAAGGATGTCCAGGGCCTGCGCGGGACCAAATCGTGAGCCTGCGCGCCCGCCTGATGAGCTTTCTGGGCTTCAACTCGATCACCCGGGCCGAGGTGCGGGCCGAGACCTGGGCGCTGGGCAGCCGGCACCTGGGCGAAGTGGTGGCCGGGGCGCGGCGCGAACTGCAGCTGCCCGGCCTCAGCCCGCGGCGGGGCGTGCTGCTGCGGGCGGTGATCCGCAGCCAGGGCGAATACTGACCCATGACCGCACTGAACGAGCGGCAGCGGACAGCGCTTGCCAACCTGGCCCGCAAGAAGGCCGGCGAACTGGTCGACTGGATCAACATCGCCGACGCCCGGGCCCTCACCGACCTGGGCTTCGCCGAGCGCAGCCAGGAGGGCTGGGACATCACCCCGGAAGGTGAAGCCGCCCTCAAGGCTGAACTGGGCTAGGCGCCTTCAGCCTTCACTTTTCAATGTCGTCATGGCCGGCCGAAGTGCCGGCCACCCATAGACTCGGCATGTGAGGAAGTTCTCGGCCAAACCCGCCGTCAACCGTCATCTCCGGTGTCTATGGGTGGCCGGGACAAGCCCGGCCATGACGACTTAGGAGTGGTGAGAACCCTTGGCGACCGAAACCTCGACTAGGCCTTCGGGGTCTGTCCCAGCGACCACATGAAGCCGAAGGGGTCCTTCAGCTGGCCGTAGCGGTCGCCCCAGAACATCAGCTCGACCGGCATGGCCACCGTGGCGCCCGCGTCGACCGCCCGCTTCCACCAGGCGTCGATGTCTTCGACCTGCAGGTGCAGCACCACCGCCTGGGGCGGCAGGGCCGGATGGCCGTGTTCCGGGAAGCCGTCGGACAGCATCAGGGAGGCGCCGTTCAGGCGCAGGTGGCAATGCATCAGCCGCTTGCCGTCCTGGGCCTTCATGCGGGCCAGTTCCTCGGCCCCGAACGCCTTGATGTAGAAGTCGGCGGCGGCGTTGGCGTCGCTGGGGGTCAGATAGGGGCTGATGCCGCCGGGGGGTGTGGGGGGCGGAATGTCCATGGCATGTCTCCATCATCGGCCGGGCGCTGAACGCCGGCTTCCATCTGGAAGACGATGTGGAGCAGCCGCGGCCGACAGGGCAACCCGGATTATTTTCGCGGGATCAGGCCGCGACCGCCTCATCGGCCTGGTCCAGCACCTCTTCCAGCACCGAGAGCAGTTTCTCGGCGTTGATCGGTTTGTCCAGGTGGCGGTCGGCGCCGCACTCGGCGCTGGCGGCGACGTGTTCGGGCAGGGCGTTGGCGGTCAGCATGATCACCGGGGTGCGGGCCGCGCCCAGGCCGAGTTCATGGCGGCGGATGGCGCGCACGGCGGAAAGCCCGTCCATGACCGGCATCTGCATGTCCATCAGCACGGCGTCGAACTGGCCGTCCTGGAAGGCCTGCACCGCCTCGGCGCCGTTCTCGACCGAGCAGATTTCGGCCACGCCCGCCAGCATCAGCTCGACGACCTTGCGGTTGATCGGGTGGTCGTCGGCCAGCAGGATTCTCAAGGGGCGGTCGAACTCCGCCTCCTGGGCCTCGACGGCGGCGGCGGCCTGGGCCGGACGGACCGGCATGGGCAGGTCGAACCAGAACTGGGCCCCTTCGCCCGGCTTCGAGGCGCAGTCCAGGGCGCCGCCCATCAGCTCGACCAGCTGACCGGAGATGGCCAAGCCCAGCCCGGCGCCGCCAAAGCGACGGGTGATAGAGGTGTCGGCCTGCTGGAAGCGGCCGAAGATGCGGCTCTTGTCGCTGTCGTCGAAGCCGATGCCGCTGTCGCGCACGGCGATGCGCACGGCGCCGTCGGCGACCAGGCCGGCGGTGACGACCACCTTGCCCGCGTCGGTGAACTTGACCGCGTTGCTGACCAGGTTGGTGATCACCTGACGCAGGCGGGTGGGATCGCCCTGGGCCTCGCCCTCCAGTTCCGGCGCGATCTGGACGGTGACCGACACGCCCTTCTCGTCGGCCTTCAGCCGGCCGAGCGCGGCGACCGAGCGGATCAGGTCGCCCAGGTGGAAGGGGGTATATTCCAGGCGAACGGCCCCGGCCTCGATACGGGCCAGGTCGAGGATGTCGGTCAGCAGGGTCTGCAAGGACCCGCTGGAACTGCGGATGATCTCGACCAGCTCGGCCATCTTCGGCGATAGCGGCTGGCGCGACAGCATGTCGGCCCCGGCGACGATGCCGTTCAGCGGCGTGCGGATTTCATGGCTCATATTGGCCAGGAAGGCGCTCTTGGCGCGGCTGGCCTGCTGCGCCTCCTCCAGCGCCGCCTGCAGCGACTGGGCGGCGGCCCGGCGGTTGGTGACGTCCTCGCCCATGGCCACCAGGTGGCGCGGGCCGTCGTCATCATAGGTGGCCAGCTTCTTGGTGGTGAAGTAGCGAAGTTCGCCGTCGACGCTGATCGGCTCCTCTTCCGAGATGCAGACGCTGCCGGCGGCGATCACCGCCTTGTCCTCGGCGGTGAACAGCTCGGCCTCGCTTTGCGGGAAGAGGTCGAAGGCGCTCTTGCCCAGGATGTCCTCGGCCGCCACGCCCAGCATGTCCTCGGCGGCGCGGTTGACCAGCACATAGCGGCCGTCGGCGGCCGACTTGACCAGCAGGGGGTTGGGCAACAGGTCGATGATGGTGTCGCAGAAGCTGCGGGTCTCGACCTCGGCGGTCACATCGCGCGAGGTGGCCAGCAGGCGGATGACCTGGCCATCGCCGTCGCGCACGGGCGTGACCACGGTGTCCCAGCATTTGCGCACCCCGCCCAGCGTGGGACAGATGGCGCGGAAGCTGGCCACCTTGCCGGCCCGGGCGTCGCGGACGGCGCGGTGCAGCATGTGGCGGGTCTCGGCCGGCCACAGCTCGCCCCAGATCTTGCCGCGGTGGCCCTCGTAGTCGGTGATCCCGAACAGCGCCTGGCCGCGGCGGTTCATGTATTCGATATGGCCGTCCAGGCTGAGCACACGGATGCAGTCCTGGCTGGCCTCCACGACCCCCAGGAAGTATGCGCCTACATGCTCAAGGCCCGCTTCGGACCCATGCTCTGACATGCCTTACTCCGCACCCCCGACCGCGCACAGTCGCAGGCCGTGTTGAACGAGGCGTAAACAACGGGCGCGGCACGACGACACGGTTGTGGACCATTCCGCCCCCGCCGGGGGCGGACGGCAGCACGAGGCGCGCCTGCAGCGCGCCCGATGCCCGGCCAGGTGAGGGTTTCAAAAGCCGTGCGCAGGCCTCTTCCGAGGCTCACCGGCTAACGTGGTAGGCGCCAAGCCCAAAAGCCGAAGCCAATCCCAACGACCAAACACGGCCCTGGAAACCCTCACCGGACCTCGCTCTGGCGAGGTCGTCCGCTCCCGCCGGGAGCGGGTTGCTTAAGCCGGAACCGGCGGCTCGGAATAGCTGGCCGAGGCGGTGATCATCTCGTCCGGGGCGCCCAGCATGCGCAGATAGACCTCCTTGGGATAGGCCATGTGCGGCTTGTCCGGGTCGTAGGGCGGCTGGGGGGCGGGGCTGGGGCCGGCATAGGGGGCGGGCGATTTGAAACGGGCGGCTTCCTCGTCGCTGATCCCGGCCTTGGCCAGGGTGGTCGGGTCGATCCAGCGGGCCGGGTCGATGGCGGCCTGCGAGGTGGCGACCTCCAGGGTCATCTGGTCGGGGCCGGCGAAGTAGATCGAGCGGCACATGCCGTGGTCGATGGGGCCGATGACGTTGACCCCGTGGCCGCGGATGCGGTCGCGCATCGCGATCAGGTCCGCGTCACTGTCCACCCCGAAGGCCAGGTGCTGCAGCGTGCCCGGCGCGCTGGGCAGGGCGCCGTTGCCGGCGTGGGTGGCGCCCAGCTGGATCGGGATCTTGTCGACGTCGGGCAGCTGGACGATCGAGAAATAGCTGTGGTCGTTCATCCGGAGGAAGGCGTGCAGTCCGCCCGGCACGCCGTGCATGTCGAACAGGGCCACCAGCGGGCAGCCCATGACCTCGGAGAAGAAGGCGATGTGTTTCTTGATGTCGCCGGCCATGAAGGCGAGGTGATGGATGCCGGTAGGCTGAACTTGGGTCGCGGTCATGGGCGGGTTTCCTCGGTCTTCCTGTTGACGAAGCCATCGAAGACGGCGGCCAGGATCATGTCCAGATGGGCGGCGCGGCCGGCGGCGGAATAGGCCAGCACCCCGAAATTGGCCCGCATCAGCGGCTGCAGGTTGATCAGGCCCGCGGCGGCGGCCTGCAGGGTGACGACGATCTGCTCGGGCGGAAAGGGCTTGAGGTCGCCCTCGGCGATGGCCCGGGCCGCCAGGTGCGCCAGCCGGCGGTTGCGGTCACCCAGCAGGTTTTCCACCAGCCAGGCCAGCCGCTCCCCCCCCGCCATACCTTCCAGCGCCACTATTCGCCCCAGGGCCGGGTGGCGCCAGGAGATCTCGACGAACAGCCGCATGGCCATGCGCAGCTGGTCGATGGCCCGGGCGTCGCGGGCCGCCGTGATGGCCCGCTCCTCCTCGGCGATGTGGGCGGCGAGATCCAGCATGGCGCTGCGCCACAGCTGGGCCTTGTCCTGGAAATGATAGTGCAGGGCAGCCTGGGACACGCCGGCCTCGCGGGCGATCTCGCCCATGGTCGTCCGCTCGAAGCCCTGTCGGGAAAACTGCTCCAGCGCCGCGGCGCGGATGCGGGCGGCGACGCGCTCGCCCTTGGTTCCGATCTGCAGAGCTGCTGTCAAGAAGTTGACTTTCAAATCAGCTTTCCTGATTTTGTAGTCAAGATTGGTGGGATGCACAAGACGATGAGAGTGGTCCGGGAACCCTATGGCTTCGTCCATGTCGACCCCAGCCCCCTGAAGGAGGTCTATGGCGGCCCCAGCGGCCAGGTCTTCGTCGAGTGCATGCGCATCAGGCCGGAAACCGGCGAATCCGGGACCGTGGTGATCTTCAGCCACCCGATCGGCGGCGGTTCGTTCCTGCCCCTGGTTACCGCCCTGGCGGCGGCCGGCCATCACGTCATCTACTGCAACCCGCGCTATCGCGGGAACGACACGGCGCTGATCCTGGAAAAATGCGTCCTGGATCTGGGGGCCTGCATCGCCGACGCCAGGAAGCGGTTCGGCTATGACAAGGTGCTGCTGGGCGGCTGGTCGGGCGGCGGCTCGCTGTCGCTGTTCTACCAGGACCAGGCCGAGCACCCGACCATCACCACCACGCCCTCCGGCGAGGCGCTGGACCTCAGGGGCGCGAACCTGCAGCCGGCCGACGGGATTCTGCTGCTGGCCGCCCATATCAGCCGCTCGGTCACCATGACCGAATGGCTGGACCCCTCGATCCTCGACGAGGACAGGCCCTACGAGCGGGACCGGGAGCTGAACATCTACGACCCCGACTGTCCCAACCAGCCGCCCTATTCGCCGGAGTTCGTTGCGAAGTTCCGCAAGGCCCAGATCGCCCGCAACCGCCGCATCACCGCCCGGGCCAAGGCGACGCTCGCCGAACTGAAGGCCCAGGGCCAGCCCAACGCCGAGCGCCCCTTCATCGTCGCCGGCACCATGTGCGATGTCCGCTGGACCGACCCGACCCAGGACCCCTCCGACCGCAGGCCGGGGACCTGCTACCTGGGCGATCCGAAGATCGCCAACGACGGCCCCGTGGGCCTGGGCCGCTTCACCACCCTGCGCTCTTGGCTGTCGCAATGGAGCTATGACGAGAGCCGCGCCAATGGCGTGATCAACGCCGGCGCCATCTCCTGCCCGGTGCTGGTTATCAACAACACCGCCGACCTGGCCTGCACCCCCAGCCACGCCCAGCGGCTGTTCGACGCCGTGGCCTCCCAGGACAAGACGCTGGTCCAGATCGAGGGCGCCGACCACTACTATGTGGAACGGCCCGACCTGCTGCCCACGGCGGTGACGACCTTGACGGTCTGGATGGCCGAGCGGGGGTTCGCCTAACCGGCCGGCGTCCGCAGGGTGCGGAGTTCGGCGTCGAGCAGCCGGGCGCTGACCGGCTTGCGCACCACCGGACAGTCGCCGTAGCGGGCGTCGATCTGCTCGTAGCCGGTGCAGAAGATCAGCGGCACGCCGCGCGAACGCAGCTGGTCGGCCAGGGGATAGACCAGCCGGCCGCGCAGATTGACGTCCAGGACCGCGATGTCCGGGGTCGGCGAGGCGGCCAGCAGCTGGGCGGCCTCCTCCAGGGTTGTCGCCGGGCCGATGATCTCCCAGCCCAGGGCGGCCAACTGTTCGCAGAGATCCATGGCGACCAGGGCGTCGTCCTCGACCACCAGCACCCGTCCGTTCTGAGCCGGGGTGGCGGCGGGTTCCGGCGACGCCGCATCGGCGAGGCGGTTCGGCGCGGATCCGGGACGATAGGCCGAGCGCGGCAGGACGGCGGTCAGGCGCAGGCCGCGGCTGAGCCAATCGACCTCGACGCTGCCGCCCAGCTGGCGGGTCACCAGGCGGGTCATCAGGGTGGAGCCAAACCCTGTCACGGCGGGCGGCTCGACGGGCGGACCGCCGGTTTCGGTCCACCGCAATTCCAGCGATTCGTCCGGTCGTATGGCGGTCTCGATATCCACCCGGCCCGTCTCGACCGAGAGGGCTCCGTACTTGGCGGCGTTGGTGGCCAGCTCGTGAACCAGCAGGCTGACCGGCTGCACGGAGTCGGGGCCCAGTACGACCGCTGGCCCGCGGATATGCACCTGGCCCTGCCGCTGGTAAGGCTCGGTCTCATCGGCGAGGATGCTGGCCAGATCGCCCCCCTTCCAGCGGTTCAGAGCCAGCAGCGAGTGGGCGCGGCCCAGGGCCGACACCCGGCCGCGGACGGCGTTGACGAACTCCTCCTGGGTCGAGGCTCGGGTCAGCGAGACCAGGGCCTGCACCACCGCCAGGGCGTTCTTGGCCCGATGGTCGACCTCGCGGGCCAGCAGTTCGCGAGCCTCCTCGTTGGCGATCCGCTCGGTGATGTCGCGGAGGATCACGGTGGCGAAGCGGGCGCCGCCGACCTCGACCTGGGAGATGGAGGCCTCGATCGGAAATTCCTCGCCGTCGGCCCGAAGGCCACTGATGGTGCGCGTGCCGAGCACCGTTCCGGCCGGCCCCATGGCCTGGTTGGCGGTGGCCGAACCGAGGAATCTCGCCACATGGTCGGCATGGACGGCCCGATAGCGCTCAGGAATGAAGCGCCAGAACGGCTGGCCCACGACCTGGTCGGCGGCGATCTGGAAGATGGCTTCGGCCGCGGGGTTGAACAGGACGATCCGCTGATCGGCGTCGACCGTGATGATGCCATCCATCGCCAAGGCGAAGATGCCTTCCATCAGGCGCAGGGCTTCGGCGTCGCTTCGAGTCCCAGGGCTCGGCGGGGCGCACGAAAGCACGCTGTCTGACATGGGAATGGTCTCGGACGCGGAGGACTCCCAGCCTAGCGGCGACAGCGGCGAGGCGGCTTGACCTGGATCAACCCGCCCGCGCCGGCCGCAGCATCGGGATCAGCCCCGGGAAGTCACCCGGCGCGATCCGGCCCAGCGCCTCGAAACCGAACCGCTCATAGAGCGGCACGTTCTTGGGGTTGGAGCTTTCCAGATAGGCGGGCAGGCCGTCGGCGTCGCAGCGGGCGAGGCCCGCCTTCAGCAGGGCCGAGCCCAGGCCGCGCCCCTGCCGGGCGGGATCGACGCCCAGCATCGACAGATACCAGTGCGGCTCGTGCGGGTGGAAGGTCCGCATCTCGGCCCCGATCTGCGCCCCGACCTCAGGCGTGGGGTGGTCGGCGGCGAACCGCTCGATGACCGCGCCGATGGCCTCGCCGTCCTGGTCCACCCCCGGCGGCAGCCACAGGGCGGCGGCCGCGCCGTCCTCGGCCAGATAGAGGCCCTCGTGCGTCATCCCCACGCCCATCTGGGTGACGAAGGGCTTGAAGGCGGCCAGGAAAACGTCCGGCCGGCGGAAGGTCCAGCGCATGCAGGGATCGCTCGCGAAGGCCAGCATCAGCGTATTGAGCACGCTGTCGCTCCGGTCGAACCCGACCGCCTCAATCCTGTAGGGGCTCACTTGAAGCGGACCATTTCGATCTCGTGGCCTTCCGGGTCGGCGACGAAGGCCACTCTCATGCCCGGTACATCGAAGGGCTCGCGCACCGCGACCGCCCCCTGCACGATGGCGTGGGCGAAGGCCCGGTCCACGTCCTCGACCGCCAGCCCGACCGGGCCATGGGCCGAGCCGACGGTCAGCGGCCGGCAGTCCTTGTGGAAATAGAGGATCAGGCTGGGGCCCTTGTCGTCGGCTGACCGTTGAAGAATCACCTCCTTGAGGTCGTCCATCTCGATGGTGCGCGTGGCCACCAGGCCAAAGGCGCGCTGGTAGAAATCGACCATGGCGTCCAGGTCGGCGACGACCAGCTTGAGGAAGATCATCTTGGCGGGACGCAGGGCGGATGGGGCCTGGACAGCGGCGTTGGTCATGGCGTTTCCCTTTATGTCGTTGACCTCAACCTAACTCGGCCCGGCGCGGCAGGCCCAGGAAGAAAAACTATGTCCGGCGGACCCTGCCAGTCCGTAGCCTTTCAGAACGGTCTTGGCCGCCCTATCTGCGGGGCCAAAGGAGGCGCCCATGCCCTACGGATTTCTCGACACCCTCGCCACGCCGTCGGTGCGGGCGGCCCAGGCGGCCAACGGCAGCGGCGGGCTGTTCGACGATCCGGGCATCGACCGGGCCTTCGACCGGTTCAGCGAGAACGAGGCCGCCTTCATCGCCGCGCGGGACAGCTTCTTCCTGGCCAGCGTCTCGGCCAGCGGCTGGCCCTATGTGCAGCATCGCGGCGGGCCGGCGGGTTTTCTGAAGGTGCTGGACGAGACGACGCTGGGCTTCGCCGACTATCGCGGCAACCGGCAATATATCAGCCTGGGCAATGTCGCCGACGACGACCGGGTGGCGCTGATCCTGATGGACTATCCGAACCGGGCGCGGATGAAGATCCTGGCCCATATGAGCGTTTCGGACGACCCGGCCGTGATCGAGGCGCTGACGGACCCCGGCTACAGGGCCCGGCCCGAGCGGGCCTATCGGCTCAGGCTGCACGCCTTCGACTGGAACTGCGCCCAGCACATCACCCCGCGCTTCACGGGACCGGAGATCGCCACGGTGGTGAACCCGCTGCGGGCCCGGGTCGCCGAGCTGGAGGCGGAGGTGGCGGCGCTAAGGGCGCGAGGAGCGTAGAGCTCAAACCGCCGCCAACAACCGCCCCTCCACCGCTTCCATCGCCCGATTGATGCCGCCGAGCAGGCTGTCCAGGGTCACCGGCTTGGCGATATGGACGTCGGCGCCGGCCTGCAGGGCGGCAACCTCATGCTCCTCGCCGACATTGGCGCTGAGCATGGCGATCGGCAGCCGGGGGCCCCGCTCGCCGGCCCGGATCAGCCGGATGGCGGTCAGGCCGTCCATGACCGGCATCTGCATGTCCATCAGCACCACATCGAAGGCCTCGCGACCCAGGCCTTCCAGCGCCTCCAGCGCTTCGCGGCCATTCTCGGTAAAGGTCAGGTCGAAGCCGAAGGGCTCGAGCATCAGCTGCAGGACGTGGCGATTGATCGGATGGTCCTCGACGACCAGGATGCGCAGCGTCGCGTCCATCGGCGTCGCGGCGGGCTGCGGGGCGCGGACCGGCTCGGCGGCGGGCCGCAGGGGCAGCTCGACCTGGAAGCGGGCGCCCCGGCCGGGCTCGGACTCCACGGTGATCTCGCCATCCATCAGCCCGATCAGCTCGCGGGTGATGGCCAGGCCCAGGCCTGTCCCACCGAAGCGGCGGGTGATCGAGCCGTCGGCCTGTTCGAAGCGCTCGAACAGCCGGCCGGCGATCTCGGGCGCGAAGCCCGGGCCGGTGTCGGCAACCGCGATCCGCACCGGGCGGCGGCCTTGCGGGTCCGGCGCGCCGGCCCTGGTCAGCGCCACCCGCACCCCGCCCTGGGCGGTGAACTTGACGGCGTTGGAGATCAGGTTGGCCATCACCTGGCGGATGCGAACCGCATCGCCCAGCACCGCCTCCTCCAGCCCCTCCCCGATCCAGACTTCGAAGGCCAGGCCCTTTTCCTCAGCCTTGAGGCGGAAGATATCGCAGAGGCTCAGCGTCACCTCGTCCAGCCGGATGGCCGTCTCCTCCAGGCTGAGCCGGCCGGCCTCGATGCGCGACAGGTCGAGGATGTCGGAGAGGATGCGCTCCAGCGAGCGGGCCGAGTCGGCGACCAGCCGGACCATCTCCTGCTGGCGGGGATCCAGCTCAGTCTGGGCCAGGGCGTCGACCACCCCGACCACCCCGTTCAGCGGCGTGCGCAGTTCGTGGCTCATATTGGCCAGGAAGGCGGTCTTGGCGCGGCTGTGGGTCTCGGCCGCCGCGAGCCCGGCGGCGGTGGCCCGGCGGGCGGCCTCCAGGTCGGCGATCAGGGCGGCCTGGCGGTCCTGGGCCTCGGTCTGGCTGGTGATGTCGGCGAAGGTGGCGACCACCTGGGTCGGCGGAGCGTCGGGGCCGTCGGCGAACAGGGGCTCGGCATTGACCCGCAGCCAGCGCCGGCCCTCGCCGGGCGCCTCGATGCTGACCACGAAGTCGCGGGCCGGCCGGCCGGTGCGGACCACCTGCATGGTCGGATGATTGTCGGCGGTCAGGTCCTCGCCCGACTGGGTGGTGGCCCGCCAGCGCGGATCGGCGGCCTTGCGGCCCAACAGCACGTCGCGGCTGACCCCCAGAATGCGGGCGGCGGCGGGATTGGCGTCGATCAGCTGACCGTCGGCGGCGTGCAGCACCACACCATCCGACAGCACCGCGATGATGTTGCTGTCGCGGGCGGCGTCGGCCAGCCGGTCCTGGGCGGCGCGGCGGCCGGTCTGCAGGCCGATGAGGCCGGCGGCCAGCCGTCCCTGGCGACCGAAGGCGGTGACGGCTTCCGCCGACCAGACGCGGGGGCGATAGTCGAAAACCATCAGGGCGCCCAGGACCTGGCCTTCCCAGACCAACGGCGCGCCCAGGAAGGCGCGGACGGTCGGCTGGCCGGCCTCCTGCCGCACCCCGCTGAACTGCCGGTCGGCCAGCAGGTCGCCGACGATGAAGTGCCTGTCGCGCCCGACGATCCGGTCGCGGAGATCACCAATCCAGCCAGCCCCGCCCGGATCGGTCCCGCAGACCCAGCGGCGGTCGTCGCCCAGGGCGATCAGGACCGATGGCGCGTCGCAGATCGTCCGAACGGTCTGGGCCAGGTCCTCGAAGCCCTCGGAGTCCATGCAACGCCTCCCGGTACGCCCATTCGTACGTTCGGCGGCGGAGTTTGACCGAAAAGGGATAATACAAGGCAAAAGCGAAGGGCGGGTCTCAGTCGCTTTCCCCAACGTCGCTTTGGGGGGCGGCGCCATAGAGACGCAGGACGTCGGCGGCCATCCGGGCCAGCTCGCGGCGCAGGGCCGGCGGCGAGACCACCTCGACGGCGTCGCCAAAGCCCAGCAGCAGGCCGGCGGCGTGGCCGGCGCTCTCGATGGGGACCTGGGCCTCGCGCCAACCCTGGCCGTCCGGGACGGCGGCGCGGATCGGCTCGGAGAAGTCGGCGCCCAGCCGGTCCAGCCGCGACAGGGCCCGGCTGTGGACCCGCAGCACGGCGGTGTCGCGGCGCAGGTCGGCCTCGAACCGCTGCACCTCGGCCCGCCAGTGTCTGGCCAGGTCGAAGCCGGCCGGCCGCTCGAAGGTTTCGTCCAGCACGGCGATATCGAGCACGTTCGAAAGCCGGTAGGTGCGCGGCTGCTGGCCGTAGCGGGCGACCAGGTACCAGGCGCCGGCCTTGACCACCAGGCCGAGCGGGTCGAGCCGGCGGCGGACGGTGGCCTTCCAGCTCTCATAGCCGATCTCGATGCGGCGGCCCTGCCAGACCGCCTGGGCGGCGGCGGTCAGGTTGGGCGGCGGGGTGGTGCGGCGGAACCATTCCAGCGGGTCGAGGTGAAAGCGGTCGGCGACCTTCAGCGCCCCGGCCCCCGCTCCGGCCGGCAGGGCCGCCAGCAGCTTCATCCGCGCCGCCGCCGCCGGCTCGGCCAGGCCCAGGTCGTCGGCCGGGCCCGGCAGGCCCATCAGCAGCAGGGCTTCGGCCTCGGGGGCCGACAGGCCGGTCAGCCGGGTGCGGTAGCCCTCCAGCAGCTGGAAGCCGCCGCCCGGTCCGCGGTCGGCATAGACCGGCACCCCGGCGGCGCTGAGCTCGTCGATGTCGCGGTAGATGGTGCGGATCGAGACCTCGAACTCTTCGGCCAGCGCATGGGCGGTGACCCGGCCACGGACCTGCAGGGTGATCAGGATGGAGAGCAGTCGGCTGGCGCGCATGAATCCACTCTAGCCGAAATATCCTGACAGTGGGTGTCAGCTATGGGGTCGTAGGACGGGGATCGACTTGACGGAGTTCCCGATGCTGCCCCTGCTTGAAACCCTGCCGCCCGGCGCGGACGCCTTCGACTTCTTCCCCGGCCATTGGACCGTGCGCCACCGTCGGCTGGACCGCCGCCTGGCCGGCTGCCAGGACTGGACCGAGTTTCCCGGGCGAACCGTCGTCGAGCGCATCCTCGGCGGTCTGGGCAATATCGACGACAACACCCTGGACATTCCCGGGCGCCCCTACCGCGCCGCCACGGTGCGCAAGTTCGATACCGCCAGCGGCCTGTGGTCGATCTGGTGGTACGACGCCCGCTATCCCGGGCTGGAGCCGCCGGTGCATGGCCGGTTCGAGAACGGGGTCGGGACCTTCCTGGGCGACGATGTCTTCGAGGGCCGGCCGATCAAGGTGCGCTTCA
This sequence comes from Caulobacter ginsengisoli, assembly GCF_030814835.1. Lineage (GTDB taxonomy): Bacteria > Pseudomonadota > Alphaproteobacteria > Caulobacterales > Caulobacteraceae > Caulobacter > Caulobacter ginsengisoli. The sequence continues at coordinate 107,611 of NZ_JAUSVS010000012.1, read as the reverse complement.
TCTGGTCGGGGATCACGGCGAAAACGGCCCGCTGGGAGCAGGCCTTCTCCGAGGACGGCGGCGAAAGCTGGGAAACCAACTGGATCATGGATTTCGAGCGGACCGCATGAACCGCCGCGCCGTTCTCGCCGCCGCTCTCGGCGCCGCCCTGCCCCTCTCCGTGAAAGCCAAAGCCATGACCAGCTTCAATCCCATCGTCGAGCTCCGCCAATACACCCTGCGCGGCGGTCATCGGGACGGTTTCACCGACCGGTTCGAGGCCAGGTTCATCGAGTCGCAGGAGACCCTGGGCGCCCGCATCATCGGCATCTTCCGCGACCTGGACGATCCCGACCGCTTCGTCTGGATGCGCGGCTTCGAGGGCCTGGAAGCCCGCTACAAGGCCCTGGGCGGCTTCTACACAGGCCCCGTCTGGCAGGCGAACCGCGCGGCGGCCAATGCCGACATCGTCGATTCCGACAACGTTCTGCTGCTCCACCCCGCCGGGCCGGGCGAGCTGCCGGGGGCGGCCAAGGCGGGACTGATCGTCGCCAGCATCCAGTATCTGCCGGCCGCTCTGGCCGGGCTCTATCGCGACCTGTTCGAAACCACCCTCCGTCCCCGCATCGCCAGAGCCGGCGGCCAGGTGTTCGGGACGCTGGAGACCGACCCAGGCCCCAACAGCTACCCGCGCCTGCCGGTCCGTGAGGGCGAGAGCGTCCACATCTGGTTCGGCCGCTTCGAGGACGAGGCCGCCCATCGCGCCTTCGCCCAGCGGCTGGCCGACCAGGCCGGCTGGCAGGACGCGGCCCCCGAGGCGGTGCTGCCGGCCCTGATGCGCAAGCCGGAGGTCCTGCGCCTGGCCCCGACCGCCCGCTCGCGGCTGCGTTGACCTCGATCAAGGCCCGCCGGGGCTGACGGCCTATCCTGTGGGCCGGGTGAGGAAAACCGTCATGTCCCGCGAACTCCTGTCCTGGATAGCCGCCGGTCTGGCGGCCTGCCTGCTCTTCGTGGGCGCCGCCGCCAGCCAGGTCCCGCCCCCGAACCTTGCCAACGGCCAGGCGATCGCCCAGGCCAGGTGCGCGGCCTGCCATGCCATCGGCCCCAGCGGCGACAGCCCGCTGGCCGACGCGCCGAAGTTCCGCGACCTGCACAAGCATTTCGACGTGGCCGATCTCCAGGAGGCCCTGGCCGAGGGCATCATCGTCGGCCACGGCCCGATGCCGGCCTGGGCGCTCTCGGCCACCGATGTCCGCGACCTGGTCGGCTATCTGAAGAGCCTGGATCCCAAGGCCTGAGGAACCTGTTCGGCAACCGCGCGCTCCCACCGCGGAGGGGCCAGCCACGGGAGTAAGCCATGCCACAATCCGCCAGCCCTGAGCCGACCGCCCAGGTCTCCAGGACCGTCACCGCCTCGCCCGACGAGGTCTATGAGGCCCTGACCGACAAGGCCAAGCTCAAGCAGTTCTTCTTCGGCGCCGATGTCGACAGCGACTTCAAGGTCGGCAGCCCGGTGCGGATGACCGGCGAGTTCAACGGCAAGCCCTACGAGGACAAGGGCGAGGTTAAGGAAGCCGTGCCCGGCGAGCGCCTCAGCTTCTCGCACTGGAGCGGCGCGTCAGGCCAGCCCGATACGCCGGAGAACTATCACCTGGTCACCTTCAAGCTGGAACCGGCCGGCGAGGCGACCAAGGTCACCCTCAGCCAGGCCAACCTGACCGGCGGCGTCACCGCCTCGGATCGCGAACACCGGGCCGAGTACGAGAAGAACTGGCAGGGGGTGCTGGACGGCCTGGCCAAGACCGTCGGTCATTAACCTGTGACCGCCGCCCTGGCCCTCTGGTAGGCCGGCCGCTGGGCCAGGCGGTCCAGCCAGGCGGCGAGGTTGGGCGGCGCGGTCCTGTCCAAAGCGCCGCGCCAGACGCCCAGGATCGAGGCGATGCAGATATCGGCCAGGGTCAGGCTGTCGCCGACCAGGTAGTCGCGCTCGCCCAGGCGCGAGGCGATCAACTCGACCGCCTGATCGACGCGGCCGCCCGCCATGCGGGCTGACCAGTTTCCCTTGTCCGCCTCCGGGGCCCCGAAACGCTCGGCCAGCAGGGTGTTGACCCCCGAGCCCAGGGTCGCCTCGCTGAACACCGTCCACTCCAGCACCTTGGCCAGATCCGGATGGCCGGGCGCCGGCAGCAGCGGGGTGGGGCCGTGGGCCTGGGCGATATAGAGGCAGATGGCCGCCGACTCGCCGATCGCCGCGCCGGTGGCGTCGTCCTCGAGGAAGGGCACCGTGCCCATCGGATTGAGGGCCAGGTATTGCGGGCTGGGCGGATAGGTCACCGCCGCCATCCGGTATTCCAGGCCCATCTCCTCGCACAGCCAGGCGACCCGCTGGCCCCGGCCGCCGCGCGGGAAGTTGTGGATGGTCAGCATGGCGTCAACTCTCGGCTTCCCCGGACATAGGCCATGCTAACCGGATGCCGCCGTACGGCTAGGGGCTCGCACGGCGACGGCCCAATCCACACCGTCATCCTAGGCCTTGTGCCTAGGATCCCGCGTTCAGCCCGCTGCAAACCCTTGAAAATAAAGCCGAACCGCCGCCGCCCCACGACCCCGCTCCCGTGCGGCCGATGGCGGGATCCTAGGCACAAGGCCTAGGATGACGGTGGTTTGGGGTGGTGAGGCAGGTGGGCAATTACCCCTCGCCAATATCCTCGCTCACCACCTTGAACCCCACCAGCGCCGCCGGCCCGAAGCTGGTCGAAATCGCCGCGTCGGTGGCGTCGCGGCCGTGGGCCATGACGATGCGGCCGACGCGGGGCACATTGTGGCGGGCGTCCATGGCCCGCCAGCCGCCGTCCAGCCAGACCTCGAACCAGGCGCTGAAGTCCATCGGGCCGTCGGCCAGTGGCACGGGGATGTCGCCCAGATAGCCGGTGCAGTAGCGGGCCGGGATGTTCATGCAGCGGCACAGGGTAATGGCCAGGTGCGCATAGTCACGGCAGACGCCGTAGCCTTCCTCATGCGCGTCCCAGGCGGTCTTGGTCGGCGAGGTGCGCTGATAGTCGAAGCCGATGCGCTTGTGGCTGTAGGCCAGGATGGCCTGGATACGGGGCCAGCCCGGCTCGGTATTGCCGAACAGCGACCAGGCCAGGTCGCTCATCCGGTCGGTCTCGCAATAACGGCTGCCCAGCAGGTAGACGATGACCTCGTCGGGCAGGTCCTGGACCGGCGACATCTTCGCGCCGGGGAATTGCGGCTCGGGAACGCCGCTGTCGCGGATGACGAAGTCGGCGGAGAAGGTGGTGCGGCCGGGCGGCAGCAGCACGCGGCTGCAGATATTGCCCCAGCCGTCGAGATACTGGTGGATGTAGAGGTCGCGGTCGACCAGCAGCACGTCGGGGGTTTCCAGGTCGCCCCGCCGCTCGGGATGCACGTTCAGCATCAGCAGCATGGGCGCCTCGGCGGGGCAGTCGAAGGTGATTTCAAACCCGCACCGAATACGCATGACAGTTCCCGTTAGGTTAGCCCGTCACCCAACGCCCGTTCGCAGGTCCGGTTGCCGATCGGGAAGGAAGGTGGCGGAAAGCGCCGGTTCTTCCTCGCTTACCACGTCCACCTCGACATCCATGCCCAGATAGTCGTCGGATTCGCCCGACCAGCTGCCCCACAGCGGCAGGGCCTGGCGGGGATCGCGGGCGATGGCGACGCGGATCAGGTCCGCATTGCCGACAATGCCGTTGGTGGGATCGAACTCGACCCAGCCGCAGGCCGGCAGGAAGACCCGCAGCCAGGCATGGGTGTGGCCGCCGCCCAGCCGGCTGGTCCCGATCAGGCCCGTGACGGGACGCGGCGGCACATAGATGTAGCCGGAGACGAACTGGGCGGCCAAACCCAGGCTGCGGACCGCCTCCATCATCAGCACGGCGAAGTCGCGGCAGGCGCCGGTGCGGCTGGCCAGGGTCTCGGCCGGCGACTGCGCCCCGCCCTGCAGGCGGGTCCCATAGCGGAAGTCGCTATGGATGGCCTGGGTCATGTCGGCCAGCAGCCGCTGCAGGTTGGCCCCGCCGTCGCGGCGCAGGAAGCTGCGCGCCCAGCGCTCGACCGTGCCCTCGGGATCGGGGAAGGCCCGCTCCATCGAGCGCAGCAGGTCGGGCATGTCCTGGGCGCTGTAGGCGAAGGGCAGGCGCTCCTCATAGGAGTCCACCCCGTCGAAGGCCGGGACCGGGCGGTGATCCAGGGTCACCCGGCTCTCGAAGCAGAGCTCGGTCGTCCGTTCCAGGAAGCTGGCGACGCCCACCGCGTTGCCGAACACGTCATGGACGTGGCGCAGCAGGTGCGGCTCGGGCGAAATCGTCACCGACGCGCTCAGAACCCGCTGGTCATAGCTTTCCAGCGGCCGGAACATCATGCGGTGTTCGCCAAGCATGACCGGCTTGCGATAACGGTAGCGGGTCAGGTGGCGGATCGAAAGGATCGGCATTGCCCTCACGAGTGAGCAATTCGCGTGCCGCGTCCAGGGGCCTGCTCGCCGCAGGCGACCCGCAGGCGGTCGTTGTGGAGAATCCGGGCGGGATTTCGCCCCTGCTGTTGCTTGGAGACCATGCCGGACGGGCGATTCCGGCGGCGCTGGGCAATCTTGGCCTGGCGGAAAACGACCTGGAGCGCCACATCGCCTGGGATATCGGCGTCGCCGGGCTGGGCGTGGCCCTGGCCCGCAGGCTGGACGCGGTCTTCGTCCGCCAGAGCTATTCGCGGCTGGTCATCGACTGCAACCGCGATCCGGGCGTCTGGGACTCCATCGCCCCGGAAAGCGACAACTCCCCCATCCCCGGCAACCAGGACCTGACCGAGGCGGCCCGCGCGGCCCGGGTCGAGGCGATCTTCCGCCCGTACCACGCCGCCATCGCCGCCGAACTGGACAGGCGGGAAGGCCAACCGACCCTGTTGGTCTCGCTGCACAGCTTCACCCCGGAAATGGCCGGCGTCCCCCGGCCCTGGCGGTTCGGGGTGCTGCACCGGAACGATTCGCCGCTGTCGAAGTCCGTGCTGGCCCATCTGCGCCTGAGCTTTGGCGACGATGTCGGCGACAACCAGCCCTACGCCATGGACGGCATCGACTTCACCATCCCGCACCACGCCGACCCGCGCGGCCTGGACTATCTGGAACTGGAGGTGCGGCAGGACGAGATCGCCGACTTCGCCCGACAGGAGGCGATCGCCGACCGGCTGGTCCCGATCCTTCGCCATGCTCTCGAGGAAATCCTGCCATGAAGGCCCGCTGCGACTTGCCCGCCCATGGGTCGCTGGCTGGACGAACTAAGTCCGCCGCCTTGTGTCAGAGCCACGAGGCGCAATCGTCGGCGAACCGACCGCCCCCCTCACCGACGCAAGAAGGCTGTCGATCCCGCTGGCCTTAGCCAGTGGGTCGTCTCAATGCATCGCACAGAAGCGGGCGTACCCCAACCGTTGCCAACCGGGCCAAGTCGCCTGGGAAGAGGGGGAGAATGATTTGAAGATTTGGTGAGTTGGCGGGAACGCCAACCAGGTCAAATACGCTTGGGGGCGGCACAGTGGCCGCCCCCAAGCAAACACACCATTGAAGCGGCTTTAGGCCACCTCCGTTTTTAGCGTGCTCATTGGCGCGGTTTTTCGTTGAGCGAAATACTGAAGTTGCATTTCTCTCAATCGATTTACAATAACCCCACGGGCGTAGGTAGGGGGACAGCTTTTCCCAGATCTCCAGCGACTAACAGTTCCCACTGAAACCTTGAATTCAAGAGCGAGTTCTGTAGGTGTGAAGCGGTTATTCAACACCAAATCGATAACGTCAGCGAAGTCTTCTTCGCTTTTCGGATCGTAAGCCTCTAAGACGTCAACCAAAAGCTTGAGCCTTTGACGTTCAACATTGGCAAGCTTGGCGTGGAATACGGACCGCCCGTCAGTCGTTTCACGGGCATCTTCCATGGTTGCAACTCCTTCAATAGATAGTTAACCCTGCAACCTTCCGGCGACGGGGCATGTTGGGTCTATCGCATACTCCTTAACTCCATGCAAATATTTTGCATCTTGTGGGGGTATTTGCATGGGGATAACGTTCGTGAGGCGATTTTTGATCCGGGAAGCAACTATTGCAGAATTTGATGATTTGCGAGAATTTTATGAAAGAAATCCTGACGAGCACGTGATGTTCAGACATGACGACGCCGTAAAAAAAGCTATCTCGGATGGTATTTTTCTCATTGCTATTGACACCTCATTGGAAGATGGCGACCGCATATTCGGAGCAAGCGCCGTTTATACTGTAAACGCCCAGAGAGATAGTGGCGGCACTATTGTCTTGAAAGAAGCCGGCGGCTCAAACGTTAAAAAAGATTATAGGGGTTTTGGCGTACATAAGGTCTTCCACTGGGCAAGATCGTTACACAAGTTCATTCTCGATAGGGGTGGCTTCGAAGTTTATTTCGGGGCCATCATCTGCCCGAATGACCCCTCCGAAGCCAACATCGCCAAAGCGCACTTCCTTCCGTGGGACGATCCACCATCAAGCTTGGTGACCGAACGACAAGCCTATGCTGACCCGGAGAATGGCCAGTCCGTCAAATTCTATAGGTTGCCAAAAGAAGCGCTTGTGGAGCACGCGAAACAGTTACTCATGCAGGACAAACGAGAGATTCTTGAGCGGCGTGTAAACGATACCGTCGAGCAGGTCGAAACTCATTTGATGCTGGAAACCCTCCGATCCTACCGCCGCATTGTTGAGAATCTATCGCAGGGCGATCTTGGAGCTTTGGACTAGCCGGTAAATATCGATTGCTTGCCCGTAGTAGCTCCTTGAAGGTCCGGCGCGCGCCTTAGTTAGCGATCTAGTACTTAACTACAAAAATATGATTCTCAAGCCCATTCGTTTAGTGCGCTTGGGACTTGCTGGGCCACGGTACGCACCCCCTGCGGCCGCAGAACCTGTGGGACGGGATCGAGGTCTATGCCGGCCTGTTCGCCGATCTGACCTAGTAGCCTATCGCACCTCGATGGCGTCGACCCGGCTGGGATAGAAGGCCAGATGGTCCTTGATCGCCGCCACCGCGGGATAGGGCGCCTCATAGGTCCAGACCGCGTTGACCGACCGCTCGCCGCCCGACGGAATGCTGAAATAGCCGCAGTCGCCCTTGTAGGGACAGTAGGTGGCGTTGTCGGTGGGGGTCAGCAGGCTCATCTCGACATCGGCGCGCGGAACATACTGCACGGGCGGGTAGTTGGCCTCCTGCAGGGTCAGGGCGCGCCGGCTGTCGGCGATGACCTGGCCGCCCAGGGTCACCACCACCCGGCCTTCGGTCGGGGTGATGGTGATGGGGTGGTCGGGGCCGGGCTGTTTGATGGGCTTGTCGGTCATGGGGGATCTCCGTCCTCACCCCTCAGATGGGGACGGAGCGGCGAGTGTCTACCGCTTCAGCGGAAACACCGGCCTTAGCGAGGCGTCGCGCAGCCACAGGCCGCCCCAGGCGAACAGGGCCAGATAGACCCCGAACAGCACATGGCTGAACAGCGGATTGCCCACTCGCAGGTGGGTGGCGACCGTGGCGCCGAACAGGCCGGTGAGCAGCACCGCCCCCAGGAGAGCCGTGCGCGGGATCAGGTAGAGGACCAACAGGGCCAGCTCCAGGATCGCCAGGGGCATGCCCCAGCCAGACGGCCAGCCAAGCGCCGCCATGGTCTCGTCGACGATCGGCAACCCGCTCAGCTTGATGCCGATGTCGAAGAGCATGAAGAGGACGAACAGCGCGCTCAGCACGCGCCCGGTCCACAGCATGGGTTTGGTCGTTTCGGTCATGGTTGCCTCCCTGGGCGTTGATCCTGCTCCGGCCCCCAGGACGCGACAACCGTCGCCGATCCGACATCCTGTCGGAACAAGCCTCGCCGGGGTCCGTTAGATGGCCGTCGCTAACCAGTGAGATTCCCCATGCAAGCCTCCGACGTCATGACTGCCAACCCCCAGGTCGCCAAGCCCACCGACACCGTGGCCGATGTCGCCCGGCGCATGAGCAGGATCGAGGTCGGCGCCATTCCGGTCCTCGACGGCGACCAGATCGTCGGCCTGATCACCGACCGCGACATCGTCCTGCGGGTGGTCGGCGAGAAACGCAGCTTCGACACCCCGGTCAGCGAGGTGATGACCAGCCCCGTGGAAACCTGCCGCGACGACGCCAGCGTCGCCGACGTCATCTTCCAGATGTCCGACAAGCAGGTGCGCCGCATCCTGGTCGTCGACGCCAGCGGCAAGCTGGGCGGCATCGTCTCGCTGGGCGACGTCGCCAACGAGGCCTCGGCCCGCAAGGCCGGCGCGGTGCTGGACGAAATCTCCGAAGCGCCCGCCAACAACTAGGTGGCCTGGCGCGCCGGTCCGGGCTACCCGTGCCCGATGTCCGACGCGCCGCCGCCCCTAACCCCCGCCGCATCTCTGCTGGGCCGCGAGGTCCTGGAGATCGATCTGAAGGAACGTCTCGCCCGGGTGGCCTACCTGGCGCGCGATGAGTTCGCCAACCGCCACGGGACCGTCCAGGGCGGCTTCCTGGCCGCCATGCTGGATTCGGCCTGCGGGATCGCGGTGACGGCCGACCTGCCCGAGGGGATGACCGCCGTCACCCGCCGCCTGGACACCAGCTTCATCCGCCCCGCCCGCATCGGCCGGCTGATCGTCGAAGCCAGGGTCATCCGCCGCGAGGGCCGCGCCGCCGAGGTCGAGGCGCAGCTGATGGACGAGGCCGGGGTCGTGCTGGCCAAGGCCCGGGCCGAGCTGCGCACGATGGAACAGCGCGACAGCTAGCGTGGAGGGCAGGTCGGTTATACCGTCCCCGCATGACCAGACTGCCCGCCATCGCCCTCGCCCTGATCAGCCTGTCGCTCGCCGCCTGCGGCAAGGCCGCGCCTCCCGCTTCAGCCGAGCCCGCCGCCGAGCCGGCCGCAGCCCCGGCGCCCGCGCCACGCCGGGCCGCCCCGGTTGTGCAGGGGGTGCAGCTTCAGGATGGCGGTTTGAAGCTGATCGTCTATGCGGGCGATTCCGAGATCAAGTTCGGCCAATCGATGAAGGCGACCGTCACGGCCCTCGACGGCCAGCTGGGCCCGGGCGGCAAGCCCACGGTGAACAGCGAGTGCGGAGAGGGGCCCGTCACCTTCATCGACTGGCCGGACGGCCTGACCGGTCTCTTCCAGGACGGCAAGTTCACCGGCTGGAGCCTGGATCGCGACTCGCCCAAGGGCGTCTATGTCACCGACAAGCGGATCGGCGTGGGCTCGACCCGCGCCGAACTGTTGGCCGCCTATCCCGAGGCCAAGGTCGAGACCTCGACCCTGGGCGAGGAGTTCACCATCGGCGGCTATGACGGCATCCTCAGCGGCAAGGCCGCCGACGCCAAGGTCGAGACGCTATGGGCGGGAACCGCCTGCGTCTTCCGCTGAAGTCCTTGGTTAAGGCATTGTAAACCAACATTTTTTTGGAACCCCGGGTTGAGTAGGTCGTTCTGTCGAATAGCAGACAGGAGACTGCCCATGGCGTCGGCCGGCCCCCGCCTCAAACACGAGACCTTCGAGCGACTGCGCGAACAGATCGCCACCGCCTCGGCCCTGTGCTCGGAAGACCAGCTGCTGGAGCTGGCGGACGGCCTGCACGCCGCCATCCGCCGCCGGCATGGCGAGCGGGGACGCAGCTATGAAGCGCCGGCCCTGCAGCGATTGCGCGAGCGGTTGAGCCTGTCGGGAAACTGGCCCGAATGGCTGACCGGCGCCCCTTTTGGCGGCGGCTCGGAGGCGCGCGGCTAGAGGCTCAGAACCTGAAGGCGAATCCCGCCGCCACCGTGTCGCCATCGGCGCCGGGGGCGTCAATTTCCTTGTAATAGCGCAACGACAGCGTGGCCGGCTGGCCCAGCAGGCGGACATCGCGGCCGACCACCGGCCCGACCGCCGACCCCGTCCAGCGCAGCGCGCCCAGCCGCCGGGAAGGCCCGACCCCCTCGCCCGCCTGGCGCGCCGAATAGCCGACCATCCCGACCTGCACCTCGCCGAACCGCCGCACGACGGCGCCCTCGGCCTCGAACAGGCCGCCGGTCTGGAAGGGGGCGGCGTTCAGCCGGGTTTCCTCCAGGAGCCGCGTCGCCGCCGACACCGTCCAGCGGCGTTCGGGGTCCCGCCAGCGGATGACCAGGTCGGGGCCGGTCTCGCCCGGTCCATCGGCCAGCGAGAGCGGAACCGCCGGCCGCGCCAGGGGCGCCATGGCCTCTGGCGCCGCAGTCTGGGCGGCGACCGGGCCGGCCAGGGCCATCATCACCGGCAATGCTGTCCAGCCTGAACACCTCATGCAGAGGTAACGCGCCGAGGGGCGGGTGTTTCCCGTCAGAGCGAAGCCCACGCCAACCCCTTGCTTGAACAATCAATCAATGGCTCTATCAGCCGGTCGTCGAAGGGGAGAACTGGCCATGATCAGGCAGGCGGGACTGGCGTTCCTCGGCGCGGCCCTGGCGCTCCTGGGCGCCGGCCCGGCAGCGGCCGAGGGCAGCTGGCGCGACTTCGCCGGCGTCAGCAACACCGCCTATGTGGAGCCCAATGGCGACCGGGCGATCCAGCTCAGCATCGACGTGCCGGCCCCGCCCCAGGCGGTGTTCGACGCCTTTGCCACCGCCGAGGGCTTCAAGAGCTGGGCCGTGCCTTTCGCCCAGATCGACCTGCGGGTCGGCGGCATGATCGAGAGCAGCTACAATCCCGCCGCCAAACCCGGCGACCGCGACAACATCAAAAACCAGATCCTCGCCTACCTGCCGGGCCGGCTGCTGGTCATCCGCAACGTCCAGGCCCCGACGGACTTTCCCGACCCCGAGCTATTCGCCAAGACCGTAACCATCATCGCCCTGGCCCCGCTGGACGATGGCGCCACGCGGGTGACGATCACTCATGCCGGCTATGGCCCCGGCGAGGGGTTCGACCGGCTCTACAAGATGTTCGAATGGGGCGACGCCTACAGCCTGACGGGCCTGCGCCAACGCTTCGTCAGCGGGCCGAAGGACTGGAGCAAGCCCTAAGCCCTGCGACGCCGGTCCAAATGGTAGCGCAGCGCCATCGCCACGCAGGCCGCCAACGCATCCGATGGCGGAGGCCCGACGGGGAACAGCACCGCCCGATCGCCCTCGAACTCCAGCTCGCCGGTCAGCAGGGTGCGGAAACGATCGAGCAGGTCGGTCTTGCAGTTGAAATAGAGCACGCATCGGGCCGGCGCGCCGTCCCGCCAGCCCAGGCGGATGGTGCTGCCGCTCCGGCTGACCGGGGTCAGATAGGCCGGTTCGCCCCATTTCAGCGTCTCCTCCAGCGGCCCCACGCCCGGCGTGGCGGCGGCGGTCTGAAGGATCAGGGCGCGCACCCGCTCCAGCGTCTCGCGCACGGCCGGCGGATAGGCGGCGAACACCGCGGCAACGGCAGGCGGCGGCGTGGTCATGAACATCCCCGGGGCTGACGGCAAACTATCCGCGCGCCAGGGAGACTTCTCAAGATCAGGGCTTCAGATTGATCCGGTAGATATGCCAGAGCCTCTGCTCGGCGGTGGAGCCGGGCACATCGTTGACCCGCCGCAGGGTGACCGAGCCCAGCTGGTGGAACGGCGCCCCGGTCTTCAGCCGGCCATAGACCTGCACCGGCACATCGACGAAGAGCGAGCCGGCCGCCCCCTCGATCTCGCCGGGGGCGCCGATCTGGGCGTGGTATTCCGAAAAGCCGCCGAAGCTGGCCGCGAAGGCCGGCTCGCTCATGCCCGACGCCTCGCCGCCGCCCGACCACAGCCGCCAGGCCTCGGCATAATGGCCGCCTTCCAGCTGGGCGTAATAGGTCTGCACGACATTGGCGGCGCCCTGGGCGCTGGTCGCGGTGATGGGCCCCTCCGGGATCGGGGTGCGGTCATCGGGCAGGCCCCCCGGCTGGCCCGGCGGAATGGGCTCGACCGGGGTCGCGGGCGGGGCTGGCGCGGCGGGCGGGGCCGGCTTCTGCGCGGGACGGTCGCAGGCCGCCAGCAGCAGCAGAACGGCAAGGGTCGGAACGAGGGGTTTCATCGGGCTCATCGTGGTTCAACGCGCCGAAGCGGTTTCGGCGCCCGGGAGGATGGGCTTTTGCGACAGGGGCGAGGAGGTTCATTGTGGGGAGCCGCTTGACGGATACATATCTCCAGAGTTATACGTCAATCATAGCCCCAAAGTTATCGATCTCCGGAAGAACCCCATGACCGACCTGTCCACTGAGACCCGTTCCGTCGTTGTCGAACGCGAGATTTCCCACCCGCCGGAGAAGCTCTGGCGCGCCCTCACCCAACCGCATCTGATCGAGGAGTGGCTGATGAAGAACGACTTCAAGCCCGTCCCGGACCACCGCTTCACCCTTCGCGGCGACTGGGGCTCTGTGGAGTGCCAGATCACCGAGGTCGAGCCGCACAAAACCCTGTCCTACACCTGGGAGGCCATGGGCCTGGAAAGCGTCGTCACCTGGACCCTCACCCCCACGGCCACGGGGACCCAGCTGCGCATGGAGCAGTCCGGCTTCCGCCCGGATCAGGAACGGGCCTACCAGGGCGCCAAGTTCGGCTGGAACAAGTTCTTCGCCAGCCTGGAAGAAACCCTGGCGCGGATGGATTGAGGGAGGCCCCAAATGAACTTCAACGCTCTGATCCGCCAGATTCACCGCTGGCTTTCGATCCTCTTCACACTGGCCGTCATTCTCAACATCGTCGCCCTGGTGCTGAAGCATCAGGCCGTCTGGATCGGCCTGCTGGCGCTGTTCCCGTTGATCCTGCTGATGATCAGCGGTCTCTACATGTTCGTGCTGCCCTACGTCGCCAAAAGGCGTGGCGGGCCAGGCGCTGGATAGGAACCCCCGATGACCGGCAAGACAGCGCCAATCCTCCTGGCGGGCGGCAACCCGCAAATCGCCAAGGGCGAGGGCGACGCCCCCGTGCAGGCCTATATCGCCGCCATGCCGGGCTGGAAGCGCGCGGTCGGCGCCCGGCTGGACGCCCTGATCGAGGCCGCCGTCCCCGGCGTGCGCAAGGCGATGAAATGGAACTCGCCGCTGTATGGGCTGGAGGGCCAGGGCTGGTTTCTCAGCCTCCGTTGCTTCACCGGCTATGTGAAGGTGGCCTTCTTCCGCGGCGCGGCGCTCGATCCCGCGCCGCCCGGCGCATCCAAGAGCGGGGACACCCGCTATCTCGACATCCGTGAGGGCCAGCTCGACGAAGCCCAGCTGACCGACTGGGTGAAACAGGCCAGCCGGCTGCCCGGCGAGCGCCTGTAGGCGACAGCATCAAGACAGAGGCGACACCATCATGATCAAGAGCGACCTGCCGACCGACACCCAGACCCACTCGGCCGCCGAGCTGATCGATATGCGGATCAAGTCGCTGCCCGACTGGCGCGGCGAGACCCTCGCCAGGCTGCGGGCCCTGATCAAGGCCGCCGACCCCGAGGTGGTCGAGGAGTGGAAGTGGCGCGGCGTTCCCGTCTGGTCGCATGACGGCATCATCACCACCGGCGAGACCTATAAGGAGGTCGTCAAGCTGACCTTCGCCAAGGGCGCGGCGCTGGAGGATCCGGCGCGGCTGTTCAACTCCAGCCTCGAGGGCGCCACCCGCCGCGCCATCGATATCCGCCAGGGCGAGACGATCGACGAGGCGGCGCTGAAGGCCCTGATCCGCGCCGCCGTGGCGCTGAACACCGCCTCGAAGGCCGGCAAAAAGAAGCCCAAAAGCGCTTAGAGCGCGCCGGGAGGCGCGACCTGCTAGACTCGGGCATGGCTCAGCCCGACGAAACCTATGACCCCCTGACCCCGGTGCCGGCCGAGCGCCGGGTGTTCGGCGCCTTCGAGGCCTTTTCGCTGTGGTTCAGCCTGGGGATCGGCCTGCTGGTCCTCCAGGCCGGCGCCCTGCTGGTGCCGGGCCTCAGCCTGCCCGCCGCCCTGGCGGCCATCGTCACCGGCTCGGTGCTGGGCGCCCTGCTGCTGGCCGCCGCCGGGGTGGTGGGGGCCGACACGGGCTTGTCAGCCATGGGATCGCTGCGGGTGGCCCTGGGCAAACGGGGCGCGGCGATCCCGGCGGTGCTCAACGCCATCCAGCTGACCGGCTGGGGCGCCTTCGAGATCATCGCCATGCGCGATTCCGCCGACGCCCTGGCCAAGCAGACCTTCGGCTTTTCCAGCCCCCTGGCCTGGACCCTGCTGTTCGGCGCCCTGGCGACGGGCCTGGCCATCATGGGCCCGGTCTCCTTCGTCCGGCGCTTCCTGCGCGCCTGGGGCCTGTGGTTGCTCCTGGCCGGCGCCGGCTGGCTGACCTGGCGCCTGCTGGCCGACCATGACCTGGCCGCCCTGATGGGCCAGCCCGGAACCGGTGAGATGAGCTTTGGCGCCGGCGTCGACCTGGTGGTCGCCATGCCCCTCTCCTGGCTGCCCCTGATCGCCGACTACACCCGTTTCGGCCGCACCAGCCGCGGCATGTTCCGCGGCAGCTTCGCCGGCTATCTGCTGGCCAACATCTGGTTCATGGCGCTGGGCGCCGCCTATGCCCTGACCACCGGTGGCGGCGACCTGCTGCTGACCGCCCTGGCCGCCACCGGCGGCGGCGTCGCCCTGCTGCTCATCGTCATCGACGAGACCGACAACACCTTCGCCGACATCCACTCCGCGGCGGTTTCGACGGCCATCCTGCTGCCGCTGAAGCCGGCGGGACTGGCGCTGGGCTACGGCCTCCTCTGCACGGCCATCGCACTGTTGGCGCCGCTCGCCGAGTACGAGGCCTTCCTGCTGCTGATCGGCTCGGTGTTCGCCCCGCTGTTCGGCGTCCTGCTGACCGACCATTTCATCGTGCGCGAACGGGCCCGGGACGGCGAGCGCAGCCCACTGAACCTGTCCGGCTTCGCGGCCTGGATCATCGGCATCGCAACCTACCAAGCGCTCAGCCGCCTGGTCCCGGACCTCGGCGCGACCCTGCCTTCGGTGCTGGTCACCGCGATGGTCTATCTGGGGCTTTGCATTGCCGAGGGGCGCCCCGCGGGGTGGAAGGAGCGGTGAGGGGCCGGCTGGTCGCTTCTGAGTGACAGGGCGTGTTTCACTCTATTCACCCGGCTGCTTCGATAGTGTTACACTTCAGGGGTGAATTCCGGCCGCGCGTCGGTTAATGCGCTGCACGGATCGCTCTCGATTGCGAAGGATCGACGATGGCGAGCAGCGCGCGGGCACAGACGTCCTCCGAACAGACCCATGATTTGGCCGCCCCAGGCCTTCGGGCTCATGCCAGGCCGCCCGTCGCCCGGCCGGCGAGCAATCAGGCGCAGTTGCGTCAATTGCAGGCCAAGCTGAAGGTCGGCGAGGTCAACGACCCGCTCGAACATGAGGCCGACGCCGCGGCCGATCGGGTGATGGGGATGGCCGACGCGCCGGCTTCGCGTTCCGCCGCGCCGCCTTCCCTGCAGCGCCAGGCCGCCAATGCGACGACCGGCGGCGGCGTGGCGCCGGCGGCCGTCGACACCGTGTTGCAATCGCCCGGCGCCGCGCTCGATCCCGCGACCCATGATTTCATGGCGGACCGCTTCGGCGAGGATTTCAGCGACGTCCGCATTCACACCGATGCCCAGGCGGCGCGCTCGGCCGAGGCGGTCGAGGCGCGCGCCTATACGGTCGGGCGCGACATCGTGTTCGGCGCCGGACAGTATGACCCGGCCGGGGGCGCCGGCCGGCGGCTGCTCGCCCACGAACTGGCCCATGTGGTGCAGCAGGGCGCCGGCCCGCCGCTGCTGCAGCGCGACAAGGCCCCCCCCAAGCCGTTGGCCGGCGGCAACATCCTCTATATCGGCATGAACGCCTATCAGCTCGAGGTGCAGGCGCTCAAGAACCGCTACTTCAACAGGAAGGACGCCGTGACGACGGTGACGCGAACCACCGACACCGCCCACACCGCCGTCCGGGGCGGCACGTTCGACATGACGACGGATGCCGGGATCGACAGCTTTGCCGCCGGATTGGGGCTGAACCCGGCCGATACGACGGCGGTGGCGGCCTTGATAAAGAGCCAGCCCAGCGCCGATCGCGACGACCTGGCGCATGTGACCGACATCTATGCCCAGACCAACGCCGACGGTATCGACCGGATGAGCCGGGTGATCCTGTCGGGGCACAGCTATGGCTCGCTGATCTATGGCCATGCCGAGACCAAGAACGCCGAGACCTCGCACGTCCAGTTCGACGCGCTGATCAAGCTGGCCGGCCTGTTCCCCAAGGCGGCGGGCCAGACCAAGCACCTGATGGTGGCCGCCTGCCTGTCCGGCTCGGAAGGCAATCTGCGCAACATCTACCTCAAGGCCTATCCCAATCTGCAGACCTTCACCGGTGAGACCATGCTCGGCCCGAGTGGTCAGGGAGCGGCCGACGAAGTGGCCAACTGGGCGCGCAAGACCGACAGCAACCCGACGAAACTGGACAAGCCGAGGGGCAGTGGATCCAACTGGACGGCGGCGGAGGGCTATAAGGGCGACAGCCAGCTTTCCGGCGCCGAGACCATGACGGCCCTGCGCAATGACGAGGCCAAGTTCAACGAATATTTTGCCGGGACCAAGGCGGACGCCAACACCCATGCCGGCCCGCTCACAAGCTACTATATCCAGGCGCGCCTCGCCTCCCAGAACGCGGCGATCACCGGGGCCGATCACGACTATGCGCAGCTCCATGCCGATCAATCGTTCCGGCTGCGCTTCTGGAAAGCCCAGGTCGCGCATTTCTGGGTGGACAACGGCGCGGCGGTCCGCAGCGGCTATGGCAGCGCCGCGGCGCCGGACTACGGGACGATGTCGCGCGCCGACGCGCTGAAGGCGATCGCGGCCTTCCCGGGCGTGGCGGCGGGCGGGGCGGCCGAGATCACGGCGGCCAAGGCCTTGCTGGAGGCGCTGCGGACGCTGGACACGAAGGTGATGAGCGCCGATTGGCTCGAGATGCCGTGACGGCCGGTGCGGCTCAGCTGAACACCTTCTTCCGCGGCGGCGGCGGGATGGGCCCGCGCGCCTGTCGCGCCCGGTCCAGCACCTCATCGACATAGGCGTCCGCCTCACCCACCGTCTTGATCGCGGCCAGGCGCGCCTTGATCTCGGCGGCCTTGGCGGGATCGCCGCCGGCCAGCTCGATGTCGGTCTTGGCCACGATGGCCATGAAGCCCGGAGTGTTGCCGGTCTGGGGCAGGGGAAGGGCGGCGCGCGCGGCCTCCTCTTCCGGACTGGGCGGGTCGGGCGCGGACCAGGTGGCCCCCGTCGGCGCCGGCAGCACGGTCGGGCAGTCGGTGCGCATCGTGGGCAGGGACAGCATGCGAAGCACGGTGTTGGCGGCGGCGTCCCGCTTGGTCATCGGCTTGAGGCCGTAGAGCGCCTCGAGGGTCGCCGGGATCGAGGCGTGGTCGTACACGGCCTTGTCGATTCCGTATTGAACCCAGGGCGAGACGACGATCGCCGGCACCCGGACGCCGTAGTTGTCGAACAGGAAGCCGCCGGAATTGATCGACGAGTCCCGGGGGCTGCCGTCGTCCGGCGGCGGCGCGGGCCCCGGCTTTACGCTGTCGTAGAAGCCGCCATGTTCGTCATAGGTGACGATCAGCAGGCTGCGCGGCCACAGGGGCGAATTGCGGATCGCCTCGTAGGTCGCCTTGATGAGCGACTCGCCGGGCGACATCGAATCCATCGGATGCTGCGAGGAGCCGCCCTTGTAGGAGCCACTGGTGACGTCGCCGTAGTTGGGTTCGATGAAGGTGTAGGTGAAGGGATAGGGGCCCTGGAGGTCGGTGGCGAACATGCCGAAGCTGCGCGTATCCCCGTAGGTGACGCCCTTCAGCGCCGAGGCCTGGGCGACGCCGCCGAGATTGGGGCCGTTGGTGTCGACGAAGATCCGCCAGAGCAGGCCCGCCGAATTGAGCCGGTCGAAGATCGAGGCGCCCGAGGGATAGGTGAAGCCGAACCCCGGCGATTCCCAGGTGGAGAGGTTCGTGGGCCCCGGCGAATCCGCCCAGCCGCCGGACGAAGCGCCGTGGACGAAGAACCGGTTGGGCCAGGTCGGGCCGGGGAGCGACGAGAACCAGTGGTCGCAGAGGACGAAGGCGGCGGCCAGGTTCATGGTCACCGGAATCTGGTTGTAGGGCTCGAAGCAGCCCATGATCTGGCCCCACTGCTCCTCCGTCGGCAAGTTCGGGTTGCCCTTCTCGATCTCGGTCCGGCTGGTGGCGTAGTTGGCGACGAAGCCGGTGTTGTGGACCGGCGGGTAGGGCTGCCAGGGCGTGTGGGCCACCCCCTCGCCGCAGAGCTGCTCGACGACGTCGGCGAACTCGTGGCCCGGATCGGTGGGCATCGGATCGACGGCCGGCATCTGCGGGTAGAAGGTCAGGTCGTCGTAGGAATTGCCCACGTCGCGCTCGGCGACGTCCAAGCCCGGCATGTTGCAGAAGGCGAAGAGATTGTCGAAGGAGTGGTTCTCCAGCATCAGCACGAAGACGTTGTCGACCGCCGTGTAGGGACCGACCTTCTCCATGGCGATGGTCCTGCCGCCGGACGGGATGTCGATCTCGAATTGGCTCTGGCTGACCTCGAAGTGCAGGAACTGGTTCACGTCGGCGGCCTGCAGCTGGCACTCCTGCCAGTAGACGCCGCCCTTGAAGCCCGCATTGGCGTAGACGCCCGGACTGCCGCCGTCCTGGACGACCAGCTTGATGGCCCAGTAGTCCGCGACCAGGGCCGGCCCGACCCGGAAGTTGGCGAGCATCGGCCCGACCTCCACGCCCGGCCCGGCGACCCAGGTGGCGCTCTGCACCCCGTCGGTGCTGTTGCTGTGATAGAGGGTGACGATGGCGTTGCCGTCGGTGGTGTTGCGGACCATCACCGACGAGGTCACCACCTCGACCGGGTTCATGGGGGTCGAGGTGTCGCCGGAATCCAGGCTGATATAGAGGCTCTTGCTGTCCACCAGGAAGTTGTGGGTCTTGCCGGCGTCCTTGCGCTGGAGCTGGCACTCCTTCCAGTCGCTGTATTCGAACGTTCCGCTGCTCTCGTACACCCCCGGCGTCGTGCCGCCGGTCACCGTCATCTCGCAGGCCCAGAAATCCCGCACCGTCAGGGATCCAAGGCCGACATTGAAATGCACGGTCATGGGGCCGGCCGAGTAGCCCGGCCCCACGGTCCATTTGCCGCTTTCGGTCCCATAGTCGGCGTTGTTGTGGTGCAGCGAGATGGTCGCCGTCCCGTCCGTCTGGTTGGTGACATAGACCTGGGCGGTGCGGGGAGATGACATGGGCCGGCCTCCGGATGGCGTGAGACGCCGCCCGTCGAGGAAGACCGCCGGGTCTGGAAGTACGCCGACCGTCGGGCCTGCCTACGCGAGCGGAAACTGCAAAACGCTGGTCAAGCCATGGCCCCCCGGGCCCTGGCGCGCCCATGGATCGGGCGTTCGCAATGAAGCGCCTCAGAGGTTGGCGCCGGCCGGGACGGGCGTCAACGCAGGATAGCAATGCTAGTTTCCCGGCCGGTTGCCCGCGCCATCAACGCGGATAGAGGATGATCTGGGTGCAGCGGAAAGCGGCCATCAGCTTGCCGGTGGCGGCGTCCTCCATCCGGGCGTCCCACACCTGGGTGGTGCGCCCGCCATGCAGCAGGGTCGCGGTGCAGACCGCCTCGCCCTCGCGCAGCGTGCCGGTGAAGTTGCACTTCACCTCCGCGGTGGTGAAGCCGCTGGCCCCCTCCGGCCAGGACGTTGACACCCCATAGGCGCAGAGCAGGTCGGCCACCGACAGCACCGCCCCCGCCAGCAGGAACCCGGTATGGGCCACCAGATCCGGCCGCACCGGCAACCGGCCGACCACGCGGCCGTCGGCGACCTCGGTGATGGTCAGCCCCAGATGCTCGGCCAGCTTGCCGACATTGGCCCGGTTCAGGTCCTCGACGCTGGTGCGGTTGATCGTGGCGGGCATGGGCGGGTCCTTGTTCGGCCGTAGGGTAGCTTGTCGGACGCAGGGGGAGGAAGGCGGGAGGCGTGGGGGTCGGGGGACAGTTGCTCCTGTCTCCCTATTTCGCCCCCGCCTATCCAAGTCCTATGAGCGCCGGAGCGCGCCGCTTGAGGTCGGCAGGGGCCGCGGCTTCATAGCCTGCCGCGAGCTTCAGGCAGGCCAGGTCCTGGTGCTGCGGCGCGACGATCTGGAGCCCCATCGGCAGGCCGGCCGCACTGAACCCGGCCGGGACTGCAAGCGCCGGACAGCCGGCCATGGTGATCAGGCAGGCCGCCTGCATCCATTCGTGATAGGTCCGCATCGTGCGGCCCGCGACGGTTTTCGGCCAGTCCAGGTCGGAGGCGAATGGAAAGACCTGGGCCGTCGGCAGGACCAGGTAGTCGTAGCGCTCGAACAGCTTGGCCACCGCACGGGTCCATTCGCTGCGCACGACAGAGCTTGCCGTGACCTCGTACGCCGAGAGCTTCAGGCCGCCCTCGACCTCGTACACCGCCTCGGGCTTTAGCAGCGCGCGGGTCTTGGGATCGTTGTAGAACGTCAGCAGGCCGCCGCCCTGCTGCCATTGCCGCAGGCGGATGAAAGCCTGCCAGACGTTCTCGAGCGGATAGTCGGGGATGGCCTCCTCGACGACGCAACCGATGGCCTCGAAGGTCATCATCGCGCGGCGGCAGAGGTCCAGCACCTCAGGGTCGTAGGGAACCGCCCCGCCGAAATCGCCGACCCAGGCAATCCGCTTGCCCTTCAGGTCGCCCGCCAGCGGGGCGCGGAAGCGGTCGCCGTCGCCGTCGCCGTCCATGGACAGCGGCGCGCGGGGATCGAACCCCGCCTGCACCGAGAGCAGCAGCGCCAGGTCGGCGACGTTGCGCGCCATCGGCCCGTTGACGCCCATCGACGGCAGCCAGACCTCCCGCCCCACCGCCGGTACGCGGCCGATGGTGGTCCGAAATCCGTACACATTGTTCCAGCCTGCGGGATTGCGCAGGCTGCCGCCGAAGTCGCTACCGTCGGCGACCGGGACCATATGGAGCGCCAGCGCGACGGCCGCGCCCCCGCTGCTGCCGCCTGACGTGCGTGCGGTGTCGTAGGCGTTGAGCGTGGCGCCGTAGACGGGATTGAAGGTGTTTGAGCCGAGGCCGAACTCCGGCGTGTTGGTCTTGCCGATGAAGACGGCGCCCGCCGCCCGAACGCGCTCCACCGGGATGGAGTCGAACGTGGCCACGGTGTCGCGGAAGATCGGCGAGCCCTGGGTAAAACGGAGGCCCCTGGCCGGCTGCAGGTCCTTCACCGCGTGCGGGAAGCCGTGCAGCACACCCAGCGGACCGCCGCGGACCAATTGGGTGTCCTTCTCCGCGGCCTGCCTCAGAAGATCGGCGCGGTTCTCCAGCGCGACAATGGCGTTTGCCTTGGGATTCAACCGCTCGATGCGGTCGAGGTAGGCGGCCATCACCTCGACGCAGCTGACCTGCTTGCCGCGGATCGCCCGACCCAAGGCGACCGCCGTCATTTCGGGGATCTGCGTCGCCGCCCTGGCGCCGCCCGTGCTCAGCGCGGCGGCGGCCGCCAGCGCCAGCAACGTGCGCCGGTCGACGCCCTCGACCGACGGGTTCTGGGTGGCTCTGTGCATCAGCTCGACCTCTTTTTCGCAAGGCGAGGCTACAGTGAGGGCGCTATCGTTCAAGCCGCCATCCGCGCGAGCAGCCCGCGCGGCGAGGGCGAGCGCACGAGGGCCCAGGCGCCATCCCCCACGACCGCCTGGATGCCCAGCAGGACGGAAATTGCGATGACAGGAGCACCTGTCCCATCGGCAGCGCCTTTGGCGAAATCGTTATTCAAAAACCGGGAGGAGAAATGGCGCGCTCGGAGCGATTCGAACGCCCGACCCTCAGATTCGTAGTCTGATGCTCTATCCAGCTGAGCTACGAGCGCGCACTTCACGGAGGCCCGGCTAGGGGCTCGGCGAGGGCGCGGAACCTAGTCGCACATTCCCGCAAGCGCAACCCGGCCAATCACTTTTTTATCGCCGCCAGCAAACAGCGTCCGAGCCCGGCCAAGGGGTGGCTTCATAGACCCCTCTGGCGACCGCTCGGGCCAGGGTGTCTGCCGCCAATCCACCGATCCTCGCCAGGGTCAGCGGGCTGGGATCGAGGAGCGGGCGCCGGGCCGTCGAGAGCACGAACACCACGTCGCCGTCGGTCGGGGCGTGGACGGGGCGGATGGACCTCGCCAGGCCGTCCTGGGCCATGATGGCGATGCGGCGGGCCTGGGCGGGGGTCAGGGCCGCGTCTGTGGCGACGCAGGCGATGGTGGTGTTGGCTCTGGCCAGGGCCATGGTGAGGCGGGACTGGCCCCAGTCGTCGGGGGCGGCGGTGAGGCCTGCCGGGCCCAGGCCGCCGAACTCGCCGTCGATCTCGTAGGGGGTCGCCCAGAAGGTGCGGCCATCGCCCGCGACGACCGAGCCGAAGCTGTTGACGGCGACAATGGCCCCGACCGTGATGCCGTCGTCGGTGACGATGGAGGCCGAGCCCGTGCCGCCTTTCAGCATCCCGGCCATGGCCCCATAGCCGGCGCCGGCCGTGCCCAGGGCGAAGTCGGGGCCGGCGGCGTTGATGGCCTGCATCGCCAGGGCGCGGTAGGGCGGATCCTCGCCCCAGGCCTTGTCGCCGCCGTTGCTGAGGTCATAGAGGATGGCCGCCGGGACCATCGGCGAGGGCGGCACGCCCGGGCGGTTGGCGAAGGCAAAGCCCCTGCCCCGCGCTCCCAGCCAGGCGGCGGCCCCGTCGCCGGCCGCCAGGCCCCAGGAGGAGCCGCCGGACAGCACCACCGCGTCCACCGCGTCGACCAGGGTGTCGGCGGTCAGGGCGTCGGTCTCTCTCGTACCCGGCCCGCCGCCGCGCACGTCGCAGGCGCAGACGGCCGCCTGGTCGGGCAGGATGACGGTGACGCCGGTGCGGACGCGCTCGTCCTGCGCCTGCCCAACGGCCAGGCCAGGGACGTCGGTGATCAGGTTGCGGGGGCCGGGGCGGGCGCTCATGCCCGCCACCCTACTCCACCGACAGCAGGTTTTCCGAGCGCTTGGCCATCAACCGGTCGAACTCGCCCCAGACGCCGTTCTCGCCCTGCCACTGCCCCTTGGTCGCCGCCTTGGAATATTCCGTGGAGCGGGCCTCGAAGAAGTTGGCGTGCTCGACGCCGCTCAGCATGCTCTGCAGCCAGGGCAGCGGGTTTTCCTTCACGCCATAGACTTCCGGCAGCTTCAGCTGGCGCAGCCGCCAGTCGGCGACGAAGCGGATGTATTGCTTGATATCCTCGGGCGTCATGCCCTGCACCTCGCCGGCCTCGAAGGCCAGGTCGATGAAGCGGTCTTCCAGCCCCACCACCGTCTTGCAGCAGTCGACGATGTCGTCGGCCACGCTCTTGGTGACGCAGCCGGTCTCGGCGTTGAAGGCGTGGAACAGCTTGATCATGCCCTCGCAGTGCAGGCTCTCGTCGCGCACCGACCAGGAGACGATCTGGCCCATCCCCTTCATCTTGTTGAAGCGGGGGAAGTTCATCAGCATGGCGAAGCTGGCGAACAGCTGCAGCCCCTCGGTGAAGCCGCCGAACATGGCGACCGTGCGGGCGATGTCGGCGTTGGTCTCGACCCCGAACTGCTGCATGTAGTCGTGCTTGGCCTTCAGGGCCTCGTATTCCATGAAGGCCGAGAACTCGCTCTCCGGCATGCCGATCGTCTCGAGCAGCAGGGCGTAGGCGGCGATGTGGATGGTCTCCATGTTGGCGAAACTGGAGAGCATCATCTTCACCTCGGTCGGTTTGAACACCCGGCCGTAGCGCTCCATGTAGTTGTCGGCGACCTCGATGTCCGACTGGGTGAAGAAGCGGAAGATCTGCGTCAGCAGGTTGCGCTCCTTGTCGTTCAGGCGCGCCGCCCAGTCCTTGCAGTCCTCGCCCAGCGGGATTTCCTCGGGCATCCAGTGGACCTGCTGCTGCTTCTTCCAGAAGTCATAGGCCCAGGGATAGCGGAACGGCTTGTAGGCGTGGGAGGGGGTCAGCAGGCCCGGCAGGATAAGGCTGGAGGCGGTCACGGCGTCTTCACTTCCCTTGGCGTTCGGAATCGGCGAGGTGCGGATGGCGAACCACCACCCTACCAGTCAATCGGACAACATCTAGCGGCGAGTTAACGCACCCCCTCAAGATGTTGTGCATGTCATGGGGATAACCATGTCCGACCGTATCACTGTTTACGGCGCCCTGGGATCGGGCAGCGTGCCCGTCGAGGCGGCGCTGACCCTGTTGGGCGCGCCCTATGACGTCGTCGAGGGGGCCACCTGGGAGCACGATCCGGAGATCCTGGCGCGGGTCGAAAAGGTCAATCCGCTCAAGCAGATTCCAGCGCTGGTGCTGCCCGATGGTTCCATCATGACCGAGAGCGGCGCCATGCTGATCTGGCTGGCCGACAGCCATGGCCGGCTGGGTCCAGGGATCGACGATCCGGTCCGGGCGCAGTTCCTGCGCTGGATGGTCTACGTCCCGGCGGCCATCTATTCGCTGTTCTGGGTGCGCGACGATCCGTCCCGGCTGTCGCCCGATCCGGCGGCCGGCGAGGTGATCAAGGCGCGGACGGCCGAGCGGATTCTCGACTGCTGGCGGATGATGGACCAGCAGATCGAGCCGGGACGGTTCCTGCTCGGCGATTCGCTGAGCGTGCTGGACCTCTATGTGACCGTGGTCAGCCGCTGGGGCGCCGGCCGGCGGCGGTTCCGCGAGGTCGCGCCGAAGATGGCGCCGGTGGTGGCGCGGGTCGATGCGCTGCCGGAACTGGAGGCCTTCTGGGCGGCGCGGTTCCCGTTCGAGGCGGGGTGGGAGCGGTAATTCCTCGCCCCTTGGGCGAGGGGGACCACGAAGTGGTGGAGTGGGCTCTGGCGAGCACACGGAGTTTCAGGCACGCCCCCTCCGGCAGTGCTCAATCCGGACACACCGTGTGTTCCACGGCCCACTCCGTCGGCTTCGCCGCCACCTCGCCCAACGGGCGAGGAATAGACCCACTCTATCGAACCAATAGAATCTATTGATTGGATGCGACGCCCCGCCGCGGGCTACCCTGCACGCCGGGAAGAGACCTCATACGGGAGAAGACCATGTCGCTCGCCAACAGCAAGACGCTCGAAAACCTCAAGGCCGCCTTCGCCGGCGAGAGCCAGGCGAACCGGCGCTACCTCTACTTCGCCCAGAAGGCCGACGTGGAAGGCTACAACGACGTCGCCGCCGTGTTCCGCTCGACCGCCGAGGGCGAGACCGGCCACGCCCACGGCCACCTGGAATTCATGGAAAGCGTCGGCGACCCGGCCACCGGCCTGCCGATCGGCCCCACCGGCGACAACCTCAAGGCCGCCATCGCCGGCGAGACCCACGAATACACCGACATGTATCCCGGCATGGCCCGCACCGCCCGTGACGAGGGCCATGACGAGATCGCCGACTGGTTCGAGACCCTGGCCAAGGCCGAAAAGTCCCACGCGGGCCGCTTCCAGCGCGCCCTGGACACCATGGACTGACATCGACGGCTGAAGACTGAACTCGCCCCTCTTCCATCCGGGAGAGGGGTCGAGACCCCGCGCCAAGAGGGACCATGAGCGACAACCCCATCAAGCCGCCGCCGCCCAAGACCGAGGGCAGCCTGGACGCGCCGATGCGCCATCCCATCGCCTGGCGGGACGAGGCCTATTACGACCTGGCGGCGGTCGAGAAGGAGATGGAGCGGGTCTTCGACATCTGCCACGGCTGCCGGCGCTGCTTCAATCTGTGCGACAGCTTCCCCAAGCTGTTCGACATGGTCGACGAGAGCCCGACCGGCGAGCTGGATGGCGTTCCGAAAGAGAAATACGCCGAGGTGGCCGAGGCCTGCACCCTCTGCGACATGTGCTTTTTGACCAAGTGCCCCTATGTGCCGCCCCACCAGTTCGACCTGGACTTCCCGCACCTGATCCTGCGCTACCGGGCGGCCAAGCGGAAGGCGAACGGTGGGGAGTTCGTGCGCGAGCAGCTGGGCCGCACCGACCGCAACGGCAGGATGGCCAAGCCGGTGGCGGGGCTGGCCAACTGGGCCACGGCCCGCGAGAACACCCCCCTGCGCGGCTTCCTGGAAGCCATAGCCGGCATCGACGCCAAGGCCGAGCTGCCGCTGTTCCATTCGAAGACCGCCACCGACCGCGCCAGGACCGCCCCCAAGGCCGACGCCGTGGGCCCCTCGGCCGGTCGCAAGGTCGCCGTCTATGCGACCTGCTTCACCGAATACAACGACCCCAAGACGGCCGAAGCCGCCCTGGCCGTGCTGGCCAAGCAGGGGGTCGAGGCGAAACTGGTCTATCCCGAATGCTGCGGCATGCCCCAGCTGGAGTCTGGGGACCTGGCCGACGTCGCCGGTCGGGCTGACCGGGTCGCCAAAGTGTTCGCGCCCTATATCGCCGACGGCTACGAGGTGGTGGCCCTGACCGCCTCGTGCGGGCTGATGCTGAAGTTCGAATGGCCGCTGCTGGTCCCTGAGAACCAGGCGGTCAAGGCCCTGGCCGCCTCGACCCGCGACATCAGCGAATACATGGTCGGCCTTTCCAAGGCCAACGGCCTGGCCCCCGGCCTGACTCCCATCCCCGGCGGGGTGGCCATCCACCATGCCTGCCACGCCCGGGCCCAGAACATGGGCGCCAAGTCGGCCGAGATGCTGCGGTTGATCCCCGACACGAAGGTGGACCTGATCGAGCGCTGCTCGGGCCATGGCGGCACCTTCGGGGTGATGAAGGAAACCCGCCCCTCGGCGGTCAAGGTCGGCAAGCCCGCCGCCAAACAGGTCGCCCAGAAGGCCGACGAGACCCTGTGCTCCGACTGCCCGCTGGCCTGCAAGCACCTGGGCCAGCTCTTGATCGCCGAACTGCCCGACGGCAGCGCCCAGCCGGCCCAGGCCCACCCCATCGAGATCATCGCCCGGTCCTACGGACTGGTCTGAGGAAGCGTCATGCCCGCCCAAGCCCGCCGCATCGATCCGGCCGACCTCTTGCCCGACGCGCAGTTCTCACAGGTCCGCAAGGAACGCCGCGCGGCCCTGCTGCCGCTGAAGCGGTTGCGGCGGGTCTCGCTGGGGCCCGACTGCACCTTCCACTTCGAGACCTACGAGACCATGCTCTTCCAGGTCCAGGAGATGCTGCTGATCGAGAAGGGCGGCGCGCAGCAGGTCCCCGACGAACTGGCCGCCTACAACCCGCTGATCCCGCAGGGCTCGGAGCTGGTGGCGACCGTGCTGTTCGAGATCGACGACCCGGTGCGACGGGCCGCGACCCTGGCCCGGCTGGGCGGGGTGGAGGACCGGTTCTTCCTGCAGATCGGCGGGGAGAAGGCGGCCGGGGTTCCCGAGGGGGATATCGAGCGGACGCGGGAGGATGGGAAGACGAGTTCGGTGCACTTCCTGAAGTTCGCGCTGACGCCGGCGCAGAAGGCCGTGTTCGCCGATCCGGGGGCGAGTGCGATGCTGGGCTGCGATCACCCGAGTTACGGGCACCTGGCTATTCTCAGCGCCGAGACGCGGGCCGAGCTGGCGAAGGATTTCAACTAGCGCCAATCCTCACCCGGAGGGGGAGGGGGACCATGCGGAGCATGGTGGAGGGGGTCAGACGCTACATCCAGGTGTCAGGATAGGGCGCAGCCGATCAGCCGCGGATTTGCAGGCAGAAGTGGTTGTAGCTTCAACCCCCTCCACCACGCCTTCGGCGCGGTCCCCCTCCCCCTCCGGGTGAGGATTGGCGCTAAAGCCCTACTGACAGGCCAGGCATTCCTCGTAATCGGTCCGGGCGCTGTCCTGCACCACCACCGCCTCGGCGTCGCTGCCGGCGTGGCTGGCGCGTTGCACCGACTTGGAACGCAGGTAGTAGAGGCTTTTGACCCCCCGCTCCCAGGCCTGCCAGTGCAGCATGTGCAGGTCCCATTTGTCGATGTCGCCCGGCAGGAACAGGTTGACCGACTGGCTCTGGCAGATGTCCGGCGTGCGGTCGGCGGCGAGCTCCACGACCCAGCGCTGGTCCAGCTCGAAGGCGGTCTTGTAGACGTCCTTCTCGTCCTGGCTCAGGCAGTCCAGGTGCTGAACCGAGCCCTCGTTTTCCAGGATGGTGTCCCAGACGGCGGCGGTGTTCATGCCCTTGGTCTCGAGCAGGCGCTCCAGATAGGGGTTCTTGACCGCGAACGAGCCCGACAGGGTCTTGTGCGTATAGACATTGGCCGGGATCGGCTCGATGCCCGCCGAGGTGCCGCCGCAGATGATGCTGATCGAGGCGGTGGGGGCGATGGCCAGCTTGTGGCTGAACCGCTCCATGACGCCCCGTTCGGCCGCATCGGGGCAGGCGCCGCGCTCTTCGGCCAGGGTCTTGGAGGCGAGATCCACGCCGCGGCGCAGGTGCTTGAAGAGGCGCATGTTCCAGGACTTGGCCATGGCGCTCTCGAACGGCACATTCTGGGCCTGCAGGAAGCTGTGGAAGCCCATCAGGCCCAGCCCGACGGACCGCTCGCGCATGGCGGCGTAGACGGCCTTCTCGGCGTCGACCGGGGCGCGGTCGATGAAGTCCTGCAGCACGTTGTCCAGGAACCGCATGATGTCCTCGAGGAACATCGGCTCGTCGCGCCATTCCATGAAGGTCTCGGCGTTGACCGAGGACAGGCAGCAGACGGCGGTGCGGTCCTTGCCGAGGTGATCCTTGCCGGTGTGCAGCATGATCTCGCTGCAGAGGTTGGACTGGCGGACCTTCAGGCCCAGTTCCCGTTGGTGCGCCGGCATGGCGCGGTTCACCGTGTCGGAGAAGATCAGGTAGGGCTCGCCGGTCTGCAGGCGCAGCTCCAGGATCTTCTGCCACAGCGAGCGGGCGTCGACCTCACGCAGGACCTCGTCGTTCTTGGGCGAGCGCAGGCCGAACTTGGTCCCGTCGCGCACCGCTTCCATGAACTCGTCGGTGATCGAGATGCCGTGGTGCAGGTTCAGGGACTTGCGGTTGAAGTCGCCCGAGGGCTTGCGGATCTCGAGGAACTCCTCGATCTCGGGATGGTGGACGTCCAGATAGACGGCCGCCGAGCCTCGGCGCAGGCTGCCCTGGCTGATGGCCAGGGTCAGGCTGTCCATCACCCGGATGAAGGGGATGATGCCGCTGGTCTGGCCGGCGCCCTTGACCTTCTCGCCGATCGACCGGACGCCGCCCCAGTAGGTGCCGATGCCGCCACCGTTGGCGGCCAGCCAGACATTCTCGTTCCAGGTGCCGACGATGCTTTCCAGCGAATCGCCCACGGCGTTCAGGAAGCAGCTGATCGGCAGGCCGCGCTCGGCCCCGCCGTTCGACAGCACCGGGGTGGCCGGCATGAACCACAGCCGGCTCATGTAATCGTAGATGCGCTGGGCGTGCTCGGCGTCGTCGGCATAGGCCGTCGCAACGCGGGCGAACATGTCCTGATACGACTCGCCGGCCAGCAGATAGCGGTCCTCGAGAGTCGTCTTGCCAAAGTCGGTCAGCAGGGCGTCGCGACTGCGATCGACGACCACCTTCTGGACCAGGGACAGCGCCGGGCGCTCGGTGGTCCACGGCGTCGTGCCGGAGGCCTCGCCCAGGGGAATCTGTCTTGCCGCTTCACCCATCATTTGCCCAAAACCCGTAATCCAATCAGCCATTTCGCGCGAAGGTTCGCTTCGCCGAAACCCCATATGTAGTGGGCGAAGCGCCCCCATAACCCACTATATGGGGGCATGAGGATGAATGACTCGTCAATGAGGCGAACTCGCCGCATGGGTAGTTTTTCGTTAACAAGGTGTTAACAGCCTGTCTTCGAACTGTCGCGAACCTAGCAAAATCGGGGGGTTGCGTGACCCCAGCGGCGGATGGTCGCTCACCCCGCCAGAGGCCAAAAAAACGTGATCAAGGGAACGCCCAAAACCACCACGAGAACTGATAAGGGCGCCCCCAACCGGGGATAGTCGCCGAACCGGTAGCCGCCGGGCGCCATGATCAGGGTGTTGCACTGGTGGCCGATGGGGGTGAGGAAGTCGCAGGCCGCCCCGACCGCCACCGCCATCAGGAAGGGGTCGGGATTGAGATGCAGGCGCTGGGCCAGGTCCGCGCCGACCGGGGCGATGATCAGCACCGTGGCGGCATTGTTGAGGAAGGGCGTGGCGGCCATGGCCACGACCATGGTGGCGGCCAGGGCGGCCATCGGCGGCAGGCCGTGGAAGAGGTGGGCCAGGCCCTGGGCGATCAGGGCGGTGCCGCCGGTCGACTGCACCGTCTCGCTGACCGGAATCAGGGCGGCGACCAGAATCAGCACCGGGGCGTCCAGGGCCTGGTAGGCTTCGCGCATGGTCAGGGAGCGGCTGGCGATCATCAGCACCGCCGCCCCGAAGAAGGCGATGGCCACGGGCACGATCTTCATCGCCACCAGGATCATGGCCGCCGCCAGGATGATGATCGGCAGGAAGCGCCAGCGGGCGTCGCCCAGCCGCACCTCGCGCTGGGCCAGGGGCAGCAGGCCCAGATTGGTCAGCACCCCCGGCAGCACGCTCTCGGCCCCCTGCAGCATCAGGACGTCGCCGACATGGATCGGGGTGTCGTGCAGCCGGCGGGTCAGGCGCTGGCCGCTGCGGGCCACGGCCATCAGGGTGACGCCATGCTCGCTGTGGATGGCCAGCCTGCGGGCCGACTGGCCGGCCAGGCTTGAGCCGGCCTGAACCACGGCCTCGACCGCCAGGATGTCCTCGGACCGGCTCGGCCGGTGGGCGGGGCGGGTGTCGGAATGCAGGCTGAGGCGGGCGGCGGCGATCAGCTGGTTCAGCACCTCCTGCGGGCCGGAGAGGACCAGGCGATCGCCGGGCTCGACCTTGGAGTTGGCGTGGGGCGCGTCGCGGCGCTCGGTTCCCCGCTCCAGGGCCGTGACCTCGATATCGTCGCCCGCCAGCCGCCGCAGCTCGGCGATGGTCATCGGTCCGGCCGGCCAGGGGTCGGGGACCTCGGCCTCGGTGACATAGGTGCTGGCGGCCAGGGCGGCGTCCATGGTCTCGGCCCCCTTGCGCCCGGCCGGCAGCAGGCGGTAGCCGAACACCAGGAAGGCCAGGCCCGCGAAGGTGAGGATCAGTCCGACCGGGGCGTAGTCGTACATGCCGAACGGCTTGCCCAGGATGTCCTGGCGGATGCCCGAGACGATGATGTTGGGCGAGGTGCCGACCAGGGTGACCATGCCGCCCAGCAGGGCCGCGAAGGACATCGGCATCAACAGGCGCGAGGGGGCGCTGCCGGTCCGCCTGGCCAGCTGCAGGGCCGGTGGCATCAGGATAGCCAGGGCCCCGACATTCTTGGTGACCATCGACAGCAGGGCCGTCAGAGCGGCCAGCACCGGGGCCTGGGTCTTCTCGTTGGGCAGCCGGCCCAGCAGCGGCCGCAGGGCCACCTCCACCGCGCCGGAGCGGGCGACGGCGGCGCTGACGATCAGGGCCGAGGCGATGATGACGGTGATATCGTCCGACAGGCCGTCGAAGGCCTTCTTGGCTGGCACGATGCCCAGGGCCAGCCCGACCACCAGCGCGCCCAGGGCGACCAGGTCATAGCGGAACCGTCCCCAGGCGAAGACGGCGACGGTGCCCAGGATCAGGCCGAACGAGAGAATCTGCGGTGTGGTCATGGGCCCCCGGGATGTTCTTCCGGCTAACGGGTCGCAGGCCCTCGCGGTTGCATCCTTGGTCCCCCAGGCTTATCTGGCCCTCGTCACTGGGGAGTAGCCGCCCGCACCCAGCGGGGCCCGCGTCAACACAATCGGGGAGACCCGTGGCGCGGGCGACCTTCGCGAGAAGGCCTGGCGAGACCTTTGGCTTTCGGGTGCGGCCGCGGGGCCGTGGGCCCGAAACGCCAATGGTCCGTCCGATCGGCCCCGCAGGATGACAGTTTCAGATGGAAGCCTTCCTCGTCTCGACCGGCCTCGTGGCCCTGGCCGAAATCGGCGACAAGACCATGCTGCTGGCCCTCTGCCTGGCCGTGCGCTGGCGCAAGCCCGTCCCGATCCTGCTGGGGATTTTCGCCGCCACCATCGCCAACCACCTGCTGGCGGCGACCGTCGGGTCGCTGGCCGGCGGTTTCCTGCAGGGCTGGTGGGTCAAGTGGGTGCTGGGGATCGCCTTCATCGGCTTTGGCGCCTGGGCCCTGATCCCCGACAAGTTCGAGGACAGCGACCTTCCCCCGGAACGCTCGGGCCAGTCGGTCTTCGTGGCGACGCTGATCGCCTTCTTCTTCGTGGAGATGGGCGACAAGACCCAGGTGGCCACCATCGCCCTGGCGGCGCGGTTCCACGAGATCCTGTTCGTCGCCGCCGGGACGACAGTCGGCATGATGATCGCCAACACCCCGGCGGTGCTGATCGGCGAGGCGGCGGCCACGCGGTTGCCGCTGAAATACATCCGCTGGGCGGCCGCGGCGGCGTTCGCGGGGATCGGGGCGTGGGTGCTGTTGGGCTAGAGGCCAAAAGCCCTTCCCCCGCTGGCGGGGGAAGTGGCCTGAGGCGCGCAGCGACGAAGGTCGTTGGGGGTCCTTGCAGGAGAGTCCGGTGCGCCGGCCAGCGCCGCAAGGGCCCCCAACGAGCCTCCAGCTTCGCTGTCGGCCCACTTCCCCCGCCAGCGGGGGAAGGGCTTGGGGCCTAAAGGTTCAACAGCGCCGGGTCCCCGCCTTGCGCGGTGATGTTCACGCTCACCGCCCGCTCGAGCGCGTAGCGCGACAGGGCGTTCGGCCCACCCGCCTTCGGCCCCGTCCCCGACAGCCCCTCGCCGCCGAACGGCTGCACCCCGACCACCGCCCCGATGATCGAGCGGTTGACGTAGACATTGCCGGCCGGGACCAGTTCGGCCACTTCCTGCGCGAACGCCTCGATACGGCTGTGGACGCCGAGCGTCAGGCCATAGCGCCGCGACGCCAGCATTCCGGCCACGGACGATAGATCCTCCGGGTCATAACGCACGACGTGCAGGATCGGCCCGAACACCTCGCGCTCCAGGAAGTCCGCCGACGGAATTTCCGCCAGGACGGGGCCGAAGAAGGTCCCTTCCGCCGGAGCCGCCAGGCGGTGCAGCACGGTGGCTTCGGCGTTGAGGCGATGCAGGTGTTTCTCCAGCGCCTCCTTGGCCTCGGCGTCGATCACCGGCCCGACATCCGTGCCCGGATCGGCCGGGTCGCCGACCACCAGGCAGTCCATGGCGCCCTTCAGACCCGCCACCATGCCCTCGGCGGTGTCCTTGGGCAGGAACAGGATGCGCAGGGCCGAGCAGCGCTGGCCGGCGCTGCCGAAGGCGGAGAGGATGACATCGTCGATGACCTGCTCGCGCTGGGCGGTGGTGTCGACGAACATGCCGTTCAGGCCGCCGGTCTCGGCGATGAAGGGGACGATGGGACCCTCGCGCCCGGCCAGGCTGGTGTTGATCCGCCGGGCGGTTTCGGTGCCGCCGGTAAAGGCGACGCCGTCGCAGCCGGGATGGGCGACCAGCGCCGCGCCCACGGTCTCGCCCCGGCCGGGGGTGAGGGCCAGCAGGCGGGGGTCGAGGCCGGCAGCGTGATAGAGCTTCACCGCCTCGGCGGCGATGACCGGGGTCTGTTCGGCCGGCTTGGCGAGGACGGCGTTGCCGGCGGCGAGCGCCGCGCAGATCTGGCCGGTGAAGATGGCCAGCGGAAAGTTCCACGGACTGATGCAGACGAAGACCCCACGGCCGTGCAGGCTAAGCGTATTGACCTCGCCGACCGGGCCCTTGAGCAGTTCGGGCGCGGCGAACTTTTCCTCGGCCAGGTGGGCATAGTAGCGGCAGAAGTCGACGGCCTCGCGCACCTCGGCGACGCCATCGGCCAGGGTCTTGCCGGCCTCGCGGGCGCAGATGGCGATCAGCCGGTCCTGGTGGGCTTCGAGGGCGTCGCCCATGGCCCGCAGCACCTTGGCGCGGGCGGGACCGTCGGCGGCGTTCCAGGCGGGCTGGGCCAGACGCGCGGCCGCGAAGGCCTTGTCGATCTGCGCGCTCGTGGTTTCCGGTGGCGGGGTCAGCGTCCCCAGCGCGGCAACGGCGGCGGTCAGGCGGTCGCGTTCGGCGCCCACCGACAGGTCGACGCCGGAGGAGTTGACCCGTTCATCGCCATAGATGTCCGAGGGCTTGGCGATGCGCGGGTGCGGCCCCGGGCCGACCGCCTCGACGGCGCTGATCGGGTCGACGACCACGGCCTCGGCTGGCACCTTCTCGTCGAGCAGGCTGTGGACGAAGCTGGTGTTGGCCCCGTTCTCCAGCAACCGGCGGACCAGGTAGGGCAGCAGATCCTCATGCCCGCCAACCGGCGCATAGGCCCGCAGGGTGACCCCGTCATAGAGGTCGTCGGCGGCGCGGTAGAGGGCCTCGCCCATGCCGTGCAGCCGCTGGAACTCGATCTTCACCCCGGCCGTGTGGGCCATGCGGCGCACGGCGGCCAGGCTGTGGGCGTTGTGGGTGGCGAACTGGGCGTAGAGGTGCGGCGCCGCGCCGATCAGGGCTCGGGCGCAGACCAGGTAGGAAAGATCGGTGGCCGGCTTGGTGGTGTAGACCGGGTAGTCGGGCCGGCCATTGACCTGGCCGCGCTTGATCTCGCTGTCCCAGTAGGCCCCCTTGACCAGCCGCACCATCAGCCGCCGGCCGCTGTCGCGGGCCAGCTCGGCGACCTTGGCGATCACCCGGGGCGCCCGCTTCTGATAGGCCTGCACGGCCAGGCCCAGGCCGCGCCATTCGCCCAACGACGGCTCGCGGGCCAGGCGGTCGAGCAGCTTCAGCGACAGGGTGAGGCGATCGGCCTCCTCGGCGTCGATGGTGAAGTTGAGGTTGTGGCGGGCGGCGATCTCAGCCAGCCGCAGGGTGCGGGGATAGAGCTCGGCCCAGACCCGGCTCGCATGGGTGTCCTCGTAGCGCGGGCAGAGGGCCGAGAGCTTGACCGAGATGCCGTGGCCGGCCTCCGGTCCCGCCCCGTTCGACAGCTTGCCGACGGTCTCGATGGCCTGGGCGTAGCTGGCCTCGTAGCGCTCGGCGTCGGCGGCCGTCCGGGCCCCCTCGCCCAGCATGTCGAAGCTGCACATATAGCCTTCGCCGGCCGCGCGCTTGATGGCCGCCTCGATGGTGCGGCCCAGCACGAACTGCTCGCCCATGATGCGGATGGCGGCGGCGACGGCGCCGCGGATCACCGGCTCGCCCACCCGGCCCGCCACCTTCTTGAGGAAGCCCGGCAGGTCGGCGCGGGCCTCCTCGTCGACATCGACCAGCTTGCCGGTCAGCATCAGGCCCCAGGTCGAGGCGTTGACGAAGAGGTTGCCCGACTTGCCGAAATGGCTGGCCCAGTCGGCGCTGCTGATCTTCTCGGCGATCAGCCTGTCGCGGGTTTCCTCGTCGGGCGTGCGCAGCAGGGCCTCGGCCAGGCACATCAGGGCCAGGCCCTCCTTGGTGCCCAGCGAGAACTCCTGCAGGAAGCTCTCCACCACGCCCTGGCGGCGGGCCGAGCGGCGGGCGGTGCGGACCAGGGCCTCGGCCTCGGCGCGGACGGCGGCGCGTTCCTCCAACCCGAGGGGCGCCGCTTCCAAGAGCGCGGTCACGGCGGCGGTCTCGTCGCGGTACTTGCCCTCGTCCAGGTCGTCCCAGGTCATGGCGGCCTCCAATATACGAATGTCGTCGGTGTAACGCCGATCTGGCCGAATGTGCTTGGCATTTTCACCCTGATTGCCGAAGCTTGTTCGGCAAACCGAAGGGAAATGACATGTCCGCTCTGGACGACACAGACCGCCGCCTGCTGCGCATCCTGCAGGCCGACGGCCGGATCACCAATCAGGAGCTGGCCCGCCAGGCCAACCTGTCGCCGGCCGCCTGTTTCGACCGCATCAAGCGGCTGCGCGACCGGGGCGTCATCGTCGGCTACGCCGCCCTGCTCGACCCCGACAAGGTCGGCCTGCCGCTGCTGATCTTCGTCGAGGTGCTGCTGGAGCGGACCACCGGCGAGGTGTTCGAGCAGTTCGCCGCCACCGTGCGCCGCACGCCCGAGATCCTGGAATGCCACATGGTGGCCGGCGGCTTCGACTATCTGATCAAGGCCCGGGTGGCCGACATGGACGCCTATCGCCGCTTCCTGGGCGACATCCTGGTGCGCATGCCCGGCGTGCGCGAGACCCGCACCTATGCGGTGCTGGAAGAGGTCAAGCACAGCGTGCAGCTGGCCCTTTAGCCCCCTCTCTTTTGCGGACTATGCTGACTCTTCAGTCGAAAGGGCGCGCCGATGGACAGTTTCACCCGGCTTCTCGACACCCACGGCATGCTGCCGCACGGCTTCTGCCTGCTCTGGCAGCCAGGCTTGCTGGCCCTGCACGTCATCTCCGACCTGGTCATCGCGGCGGCCTATTTCAGCATTCCGCTGGCCATCCTGGCCTTCGTGCGGCGGCGCACCGACCTGATCGCCGAGCACAGGCGCATCGCCATCCTCTTCGTGCTGTTCATCCTGGGCTGCGGCCTGACCCATGTGATGGGGATCGTGGTGCTGTGGCGGCCGGCCTACTGGACGGACGGAGTCATCAAGGGCCTGACGGCGGCGGTGTCGCTGATCACCGCCATCGCGCTCTGGCCCGTAGTGCCCCGGCTGCTGGCCGTTCCTTCGCCCGAGCAGCTGGCCAACGTCAACGCCAGCCTGATGGCCGAGGTCGCCGCCCGCCGCACGGCCCTGGAAGAGCTGGGCGCCGTCCGCGCCAATCTGGAGGCGGAGATCCAGCACCGCACCGCCGAGGTCCAGGCCCTGGCGCGGCGGTTCCAGATCGCCACCGAGGGCTCGGTCGTCACCCTGTTCGAGCAGGACGAGGCGCTGCGCTTCACCTGGCTGCACAATCCCCGCCCGCCCTTCACCCGGGCGGTGCTGGGCCGCACGGGCGACGAATGCCTGTCGGCCGAGGCCCAGGCGGTGCTGCGGCCGCTGAAAGAGCAGGTGCTGGCCTCCGGCGAGCCGCTGCAGGCCGAGGTCGCCCTGCCGATGGACGACCACACCGGCCATTTCGAGATTCGCGTCACACCGGCCGCGGCGGCCGACGGTTCGACCGGCCTGCTCGTCGCCGCCGTCGACATCAGCGAGCAGAAGCGCCAGCAGGACCATCTGCAGGTGATCCTGCGCGAACTGGCCCACCGCTCGCGCAACCTGCTGTCGATGGTCGACGGCATCGCCCGCCAGACCGCCAAGGCCGAGGGCGTGCCCAAGGAGTTCAGCCAGCGGTTCGGGGCGCGGCTGACGGCGCTGGGCCAGGCCTATGACCTGCTGATCAGCCATGACTGGCGGGGGGTCGACCTGGACACCCTGGCCCGCAGCCAGCTGGCCCATCTGGCCCCCGAGGCCGGCGATCGGCTGCGGATCGAGGGGCCCTCCCTGGATGTGGGGCCGGAGACCGGCCAGTACCTGGCCCTGGCCATCCACGAACTGGCCACCAACGCGGCCAAGTATGGCGCGCTCAGCGAGTTGGGCGGCCAGATCACGTTGAGCTGGCGCAGGCTGGAGGGGCCGGACGGCGCCCCCCGGATCGAGGTGACCTGGGACGAGACGCTGGACCGGCCGATGAGCGAGGCGCCCGCGGGACGTCGGCGCGGCTTTGGCCGGCTGCTGCTGGAGCAGCTGACCCCCCGGGCGGTGAAGGGTCAGGCCAGCCTGGTCTTCGAACCCCAGGCGGTCCGCTGGCATGTGGGTTTTCCAGCATGATTGCGACATTCCGTCGCATTCTGTAGGGTCCCCGGCGTTGACTGGGCGTGGGCCCGGGTCCTTGAGTTTTGAGTAGCCGCGATGGCCCAGGTCCTCATCGCCGAAGACGAGTCGTTCACCGCCCTGGCGCTGGTCGATGCGCTCGAGGCCCAGGGCCATGAAGTGCGCGAGGCCGCCGACGGCGCCGAGGCCCTGGAGATCATGGGCGAGTTCCAGCCCGACGTGCTGGTCACCGACCTCAACATGCCGCGCATGGACGGTTTCGAACTGATCCGCCGCCTGAACGCCCGGCCGCAGGGGGCCCCGCCGGTCATCCTGATCACCGGCCTGCCGAGGTCCAAGCTGCCCGCGGACCTGATCTATCAGGCCTATCTGGGCAAGCCGGTGGACCACCAGGCGCTCTACGCCCTGGTCAACCGGCTGTCGGCGAAGGCGGGCTGACGGCCGGCGCTGCGGCGCAAGAAGATTTCACCACGAACAACACGAACCCCACGAACGGGTCCGAGCCGGCCTGGGGTCGATCTGAAAGGCCGTAAGGATTGACCACGAAAAACACGAAAAGCACGAAAAACACGAAAACGGCGGCGCTACCCTGAGCCTTCGCCCGAAGGGCTGTCGATCAGTTGAGGCGGCCTGCGGCCAGCATTGACCCGGCTCGGACCCGTTCGTGTTTTTCGTGTTTCCCTCTCGCGGCATCCAACGGCGGCCCTCAGGCCAGCGCAGGCCCGTTCGTGGGGTTCGTGTCGTTCGTGGTGAAGCCTTCGAGCCTTCCAAGCCGCACAGCCCACAAAGCAAAACCCCCGGCCTTTCGACCGGGGGTTCGCTTAGTTTTGTCGCTTTAGATCAGATCAGAAGTTGATCTGGATCGTCGAGCGGCGGTTCAGCGGTTCCTTGGTGCCGTCCGGAGTCGGGACGGCCAGTTCGGTTTCGCCCTTCCAGTCGACCGTCAGGCTCGACTGGTTGACACCCAGGCCCACCAGCGCATCGGCGACGGCCTTGGCGCGGCGTTCCGACAGGCGGACGTTATACTTGGCCGAACCCGAGGTGTCGGCATGGCCGACGACCTGGACCGAAGCAGCGCCACCGGCGGCCGCGTATTGAGCGGCTTCCTGGACCACCGCCTGGGCTTCCGGCGTCAGGATGTACTGATCGAACGGGAAGTAGACGATGAACTGCTTGGCCTCATACACCGGCGCCGGCGGCGGCGGGGGAGGAGGCGGGGGCGGCGGCGGCGGGGGGGGAGGCGGCGGAGGCGGGGGCGGCGGCGGCGGGGGCGGCGGCTCGGCGCCGAACGCGTAGCGGATGCCCACGGTCACCGACTGGTTGTTGTAGCTGCCCTCGAGCGGACCGGCCGAACCGTTGTTCTCGAAGCTGAAGTCACCCGTCTGGAAGTAGCGATAGGTGAAGTCGACATTCATCCGGTCGCTCGCCTTGGCGGTGAAGCCGGCGATGCCTTGCCAGGCCCAGGCGCTGTCGCTGTCATCGGCGACGACCAGGGTCGGGGTGGTGAGCATGTCGAAGTTGGAATAGGCGATACCGGCGCCAACGCCGATGAAGGGATGCAGGTCGCCGTCGGGAATGAAGTCGACGATGACGTTACCCATCAGCGACCACACTTCCATGTTGCCGCTGCTGACGAAGCCGTTGCTGTCCGGGATTTCGCCCGGACGATAGGCGCCTTCGAGTTCGACGCGCCAGTTCGGCGACAGCCGGTAGCCGAGACGGGCGACGCCCATCCAGCTGTCATCCGGGTCGACGGTGATGCCGTTGTCGAAGTTGACGTTGTCCGACCACTGGTAGCCCAGATCCAGCGCGCCGTACCAGCCGGTGTCCTGCGCGGACGCTCCGGAAGCCATGAGCGTGGCGGCTACAGCCGCTCCCGCCAGGAGTTTGAATTTCATAGTGAGAGCCCTCTCCTGCCCACATGCGACGAACAGCCGCTTGTATCCTGTTATAGCAAGGCTTCCGCCTCCGCAAAGTGTCAGTAGAGCCACACCGGAAGCAATTTTCCAGTCCAATGCGCCGCCAACGCGTTTTCCGACAAAAGGTTGCTCGCCTCAGGGGAGAATTACCCAAGGTAACAGACCGTTAACTCAGTCCAGCGTGGTCCGGTAGCGGGCCATGGCCAGGGCCGAAACGGCCAGGACAAAGACGGTCAAGGCCCCCAGGCTGGGCCACAGTTCGCCGATTCCCAGACCCTTCAGCAGGGCGCCCCGGACCACCCGCAGGAAGTGGGTCACCGGAATCACCGTGCCGATCGCCTGGGCCCAGCCGGGCATGCCGCGGAACGGGAACATGAAGCCCGACAGCAGGATCGAGGGCAGGATGTAGAAGAAGGACATCTGCATGGCCTGCAGCTGGCTGCGGGCCAGGGTGGAGATCAGGAAACCCAGGGCCAGGCTGCCTATGATAAAGAGCAGCACGCCCAGGGTCAGGGCGCCCCAGCCGCCGCTGACCGGCACGTCGAACAGCGCCCTCCCCAGGGTCAGGATCAGCGCCGTCTGCACCAGCCCGACCAGGACATAGGGCGCCAGCTTGCCGATCATCACCTCCAGCGGCCTCACCGGGGTGGCCAGCAGGCTCTCCATGGTGCCGCGCTCATATTCGCGGGTGACCCCCAGCGAGGTCATCATCACCAGGGTCAGGGACAGGATCACGCCCAGCAGGCCCGGCACGATGTTGTAGGCGCTGATGGCTTCGGGATTGTAGCGGCGGTGGACGACCACCTCGAACGGCGGCCCAGAGCCCGGCCGCGCCAGCGGCCCGACCAGGTCGCGCTTCAGCGCCTCGGCCGGCAGGCCGGCGGCGGCGGCCAGAGCGCCGCTGGTGGCGGTGGGATCGGCCGCATCGGCCTCGATCAGGATCTGGGGTCTGTCCTGGCGCACCACCCGGCGGCTGAAGTCGGCGGGGATGGTGATGGTGAACTGCACCCGGCCCAGCGCCAGGGCCTGGTCCAGCTCGGCGGGCGTGGCGGCTTCCTCGGTGATCTCGAAATAGCCGCTGCCGGCCAGGGCGGCGAGGGTCGAGCGGGCCATCGGGCCGTGGTCCTGGACCAGCACGGCGGTGGGCAGGTGGTGCGGATCGCTGTTGATGGCGTAGCCGAACAGCAAGAGCTGCACGAGCGGCATGGCCAGGATCATCGCATAGGTCAGCCGGTCGCGGGTGAGTTGGATGAACTCCTTGGTCAGCACCGCCCAGATGCGATTCAGCGACAGCCCGGTCATTGGAAATTATCCTGCGACTGGCCCATCAGGTGGATGAAGACATCCTCCAGCGTCGGCTGGCCCTCGCTCCAGCGGAACGGTTCCCGGCGATAGGGGGCGATGGCGGCCTCCAGCGCGGCGCGGTCCGTGCCGCTGACATGCAGGGCCGCGCCGAAGGGGGCGGCCATGACCACGCCGGGCTTGCCGGCCAGCTCCCGCGACAGCCGGTCGGCCCCCGGCCCCTCGGCGCGGTAGGTGATCAGGCCCGAGCGGTCGATGACCTCCTCGGCTGTCCCCCGCGCCATCAGCCGGCCATAGGCGATATAGGCGATGTCGTGGCAGCGTTCGGCCTCGTCCATGTAGTGGGTGGAGACCAGCACGGTCAGGCCCTCGGCCGACAGGGCGTGGATCTCGTCCCAGAACTCGCGGCGGGCCTTGGGATCGACCCCGGCGGTGGGTTCGTCGAGCAGCAGCAGCTTGGGCTCGTGCAGGATGCAGGCGGCCAGGGCCAGCCGCTGTTTCCAGCCGCCCGACAGGCTGCCGGCCAGCTGCCGGCGGCGGTTGCCCAGGCCCAGCCGCTCCAGCGCCTCGGCCACCCGGCGGCGGCGATTGTCCAGGCTGTAGACCTGGGCGATGAAGTCGAGGTTCTCCTCGATGGCCAGGTCCTCATAGAGCGAGAACTTCTGGGTCATGTAGCCGGTCTGGCGCTTCACCGCCTCGGCGTGACGACGGAAGTCCAGCCCCAGCACCTCGCCCTCGCCGCTGTCAGGAGTCAGCAGGCCGCAGAGCATGCGCAGGGTGGTGGTCTTGCCCGAGCCGTTGGGGCCCAGGAAGCCGGTGATCCTGCCGGTCCCCACCTGAATATCGACGTCCTGGACGACATGCTTGTCGCCGAACGACTTGTTCAGTCCACGGACGTCGACAGCGAGAGTCATTTCACGGGGACCACGTCGATGGGCTGGCCCGGGATCAGGCTGGCGCCATTATCGGGCCGCGCCTCGACCAGAAAGACCATGCGGTCGCGGCTCTCGCGGCTGTAGATCACCGGCGGGGTAAACTCCGGCCGGGGGCTGACATAGTTCACCACCGCCGACAGCCCGGCCCTGCAGCCGTCGCAGCTGAACTTCACCCGCGTCCCGACCGGATAGCGGGCGATGTCGCGCTCGGGGACATAGAAGCGCACCCGCACCCGGTCGTCGGGGATCAGGGCCACCACCGGCTGGTTGGCGGCGGCCCATTCGCCGGGCTGGAAATAGACGTCCTCGATGCGGCCGGCGGCGGGGGCGACCGGTCCGGCCTGGGCCAGCCGGCTCTGCGTCTCGGCCAGCACGCCGCGCGCCTGGGCCGCCTGGGCCTGGGCGGCCAGCACGGCGTCGGGGCGGCCCCCGAGTGTTCCGGAAGCGCGCCGGGCCTCGATGGCCCGGACATTGGCGGCTGCGGCGTCGTAGTTGGCCTTGACCTGGTCCAGGCGCGCCGGGGCGTAGATGCCCTTGGCGACCAGGGGGCGGATGCGGTTCAGCTCGGCCTGGGCCTGGCGCAGGGTCGCCTGGGCGGCGGCCCGCTCGGCGTCATAGACCGACAGCTCGGTAGGCCGCAGCCCCTTGGCGGCGTCGGCCACCCGCGCATCGGCGGCGGCCACCCCGGCCTGGGCCTGGGCCTGCTGGGCCGACAGCGGGCCGGTATCCAGCACGAACAGCGGCGCCCCGGCGGCGACCCGCTGCCCCCGGACCACCGACACCTGCCGCACCGCGCCCGGCTGGGACGAAGAGAGATAGAGCGCCTCACCCTCGACATAGCCCGACAGCCTTGCAGGCGCGCCCGGCCGGCCCCAGGCCCACCAGAACAGGGCGCCGATCGCGCTCAGCACGATCACGACGATGACGATACGCGGAACGGCCTTCATGGCTTAACCCTCATGACTGGGCCTCCGGCTGGACCAGCAGCCCGGCCAGGATGGTGTCGGCGTGCTGGTTGACGAGCTGGGCAAGGTCGATGGGCTGGGCGCCGACCGGGGTGAAGACCTCGGTCCACAGCACGCCCAGCAGGATGGGCCCGACGATGGAGAAGGCGTGCAGGCGCGGATCGCCGGGCCTGACCTCGCCGCGGGCCTGGGCCCTGGCGATGACGCCGCTCATCAGGGTCACGGCCCGGCTGACCAGTTCGTCATGCCAGACCTGGGCCAGGTCGGGGAAGTTGCGCGACTCGCCGATCACCATCTTGGCCACCGCCCCGATCCGGGTGGTGGTCAGCATGATCAGCATCCGGCCGTAGAAGCCGCGCAGCAGCAGGCCGAAGGGAATGTCGGCGGCCGCCACCGCGGCCTCGACCTGGTCGAGGTTGGGGCTGATCGCCTGGCGGACCACGGCCCGGAACAGGTCCTGCTTGGTCTCGAAGTAAAGATAGAGTGCGCCCTTGCTCACCCCGGCCTGGGCGGCGATGTCGTCCAGCCGCGCCGCGGCGAAGCCCTTCTCGGCGAACACCTCCAGCGCCGCCTCGACGATCTCGCTGGGGCGGGCCTCCTTGCGTCGGCGCCATTTGGGTTGGCCGGGGGTCATGGGTTTGGCTCGTTGATAACTGACCGGTCAGTTATTTACTTGCTCGTCATCGAAAATGCAAGAGCTCCGTCCGGAACCCTTCCTCCTCGATGGAGGAAGGGCAGGGTTGGTGGTGTGCGCTCGGTGTGTGGGCGACTGGCTCAGGGTGGCGACCACGCCTCCCCGCGTTCTTCCGGAAACGCACTGCCACCACCACCATCCCCGCCCTTCCTCCATCGAGGAGGAAGGGAGAAGAAAGAGGTGGCTACCGCGCGTCCCTAAGCCGCCGCCGCCCCGCCCCCAGCGAATCCGGCCGGTTCAGCTCCTTGCGGATCTCGTCGCGGCGTTCGTGGATCGAGGCGATGACCAGGCCCATGGGGATGCCGATATCGACCAGGGTGGCCTCGGAAAGCTGCAGCGAGGCCTCGATGGTCTCGGGCACCGCGTCGGTGGCGCCCAGTTCGTAGAGCCGCTTGGCGTGGCGGGCGTCGCGGGCCCGGGCCACGATCTTCAGGTCGGGATGCAGTTCGCGGGCGGCGGCGACCACGGCCTCGGCGCCCTCGGGGCTGTCCATGGTGACGACCAGGGCCCGGGCGGACTCCAGGCCGCAACGCTCGAGAAATTCATGCCGTGAGGCGTCGCCGAAGAAGATGGCGTGGCCGGCCCGGCGGCCGGGCTCGACCAGGGCCGGGTCGCGCTCGGCGGCCACCCAGGCCACCTCATGGCGGCTCAGCATATCGCCGACCAGCCGCCCGACCCGGCCATAGCCGACGACGATGACGGCCGGCCCGTCGATCCTGTCGGGGGGATCGGCCGCCAGGTTCAGCCCGGCGCTGGCCCCCGGCCGGCCGCCCAGCCTGGCGCCCAGCTGGGCCAGGAAGGGCAGCAGGAACATCGACAGGGTCGAGGCGACCAGGATCGGCTGGCTGATGGCCGTGGCCACCACCCCCTGGTCGACCGCCGAGGTCAGAATGACGAAGGCGAACTCGCCGCCCGCCGCCAGCAGCAGGGCGGTCTCGATGGCCTGGCGGCTGGTCAGCCTGAAGAGACGGGCCAGGCCGAACACCACGCTGGCGTTGAGGACCAGCACCCCGGCGGTCATGCCCAGGATGACCAGCGGCTCGGCGGCCAGCAGCCGCAGGTCCAGCCCGATGCCGACCGAGACGAAGAACAGGCCCAGCAAGAGGCCCTTGAACGGCTCGATGGTCACCTCGACCTCGTGGCGGTACTCGGTCTCGGCCAGCAGCAAG
The DNA here is from genome assembly GCF_030814835.1 of Caulobacter ginsengisoli. GTDB lineage: Bacteria > Pseudomonadota > Alphaproteobacteria > Caulobacterales > Caulobacteraceae > Caulobacter > Caulobacter ginsengisoli. The sequence goes on along the minus strand of NZ_JAUSVS010000012.1, from coordinate 62,842 downwards.
CCGGCGATGAAGGCGCCCAGCGCCATGGAAAGCCCGGTCAGGGCGCTGAGCAGCCCCGCCCCCAGCACCACCAGCAGCGAGGCGGCCATGAACATCTCGTGGCTCTTGGCCTTGGCCACCGAGCGCATCATCGGCCGCAGCAGCAGCCGGCCGAAGAACACCAGGGCCAGCATGCCCAGCACCGCCGGCGCGAAGGTCAGCAACACCTTGGGCGACAGGGTTTCGCCGCTGTGGCCGCCGATCAGGGTGATGGTGATCAGGATGGGGGCCACCGCCAGGTCCTGCAGCAGCAGCACGGCGAAGACGGCCCGGCCGGCCTGGCTGTGCTGGCGCTTTCGCTCGGTGAGGATGGGCATGACGATGGCGGTGGAGCTGAGCGCCAGGGCCGCCCCGATGGCCGCGGCCGAATGGATCGGCTGGCCCAGCAGCATCGCCCCCGCCGCGATGGCCGAGCCGCAGATCAGGACCTGCAAGCCTCCCAGGCCGAACACCAGCCGGCGCAGCAGCCGCAGCCGCTCCCAGGAAAGCTCCAGCCCGATCATGAACAGCAGGAAGACCACCCCGAACTCGGCCAGCTGGGCGATCTCGGCCGGATTGTCGACGGTGAAATAGGAGAGCCAGGGGAACCGGCCGGTCAGGCTGCCCAGGCCCGAGGGCCCCAGCAGCACCCCGGCCCCCAGGAAGCCGAGAATCGGACTGATGCGCCAGCGGCGGAACAGCGGGGCCACGATCCCGGCCGTGGCCAGGAACAGCAGGACGTCCTTATACTCCCCCGGTGAGACCTCGCCCGCCATGACGCTCCTTTGGCCGAATCCGCACTCATTATGGCGAGGCCTGCCCCCATGCCCAACCTTTCATCCGACCCAGGGGGCGACTATGTGGGCGCCATGATCACTCGCCGCCGCCTCGCCGCCGTCTCCGCCCTGTTTCTGACCAGCGCCGCCCTGCTGTTCGCCCACGGGGCGGCCGGCGCCGCCGCCAGCGCCCTGACCATCCAGCACCCCTGGTCGCGGCCGGCCACGGCCGGCGGGGTGGGCGTCGGCTATTTCACCATCCTCAATCCCGGCAAGACCCCCGACCGCCTGCTGCGCGTCGAGACCGCCGCGGCCCAGTGGGCCGGCCTGCATGTCTCGCAGATGCGGGACGGCATGATGACCATGGACGAGATCAAGGGCGGGGTGCGCATCGACGCTGGCGGCCGGGTCGACTTCCAGCCGGGCGGCCTGCACGTCATGTTCATCGGCCTGAAGAAGCCGCAGAAGGTCGGCGATGTCCTGCCCGCCACCCTGGTCTTCGAGAAGGCCGGCCGCATCAAGGTCGACTTCAAGGTCGAGACCGGCGCGCCGCCGAAGCCGATGGCGGATATGCCGGGGATGAAGCACTAGAAGCTCCCTTCCTCCTCGATGGAGGAAGGGTTGGGGATAGTGGTGGTGGCACAGCGTTTCCGGAAAAACGCGGGGAGGCGTGGTCGCCACCCCACGCCATTCACCCAAACTCCGCGGACACACCACCAACCCTGCCCTTCCTCCATCGAGGAGGAAGGGTGGCGGCTAGACTGGCTGACGCCGGGGCACTCATTGACAGCCGCTGACTGACCGCCGCTAACTTGGGCCAATCAAAAAATGCCCAAAATCGAGTGGTGCAGGGAGAAACGCGCATGTCCGGCTGGTGCTTCGCCGACGTCTGGGAAGAAGTGGCCGCCGCGGCGCCCGACCGGCCCGCCCAGATCCAGGGCCAGCGGGTCATTTCCTGGCGCGACTTCGACCGCCGGGCCAATGCGCTGGCCGCCCATCTGCTGGCCGCCGGGGTCAGCCAGCAGGGCAAGCTGGCCGCCTATCTCTTCAACTGCCCGGAATATCTCGAGAGCTATTACGCCGCCTTCAAGATCGGCCTGGTCCCGGTCAACGCCAACTACCGCTACGAGACCGAGGAACTCTTCTATCTCTTCGACAACGCCGATGCCGAGGTCATCGTCTTCCACGCCGGCTTCGCCCCCAAACTGGAGGCCATCAAGGACCGCCTGCCGGGCGTGAAGGCCTGGATCGCCGTCGAGGACGAGGGCGCGCCGATCCCGGACTGGGCGACCGAATACGAATCCATCGCCGCGAAGGGCGCCGACCGGGTCGTCGCCCCCTGGGGCCGCGGCGGCGATGACCTGCTGCTGCTCTATACCGGCGGCACCACCGGCATGCCCAAGGGGGTGATGTGGCGCCAGGACGACCTGTTCCAGGTGCTGGGGGCCGGCGGCAACGCCCTGGCCGGCATCCCGCCCTTCGACAGTCCCGCCGACGCGGGGACGCGTATCCGCACCGGCAAGGCCGGCGACCTGGAGCTGCCGCCGCCCTCCAGCCTGGTCGCCGCCTGCCCGCTGATGCACGGCACCGCCCAGTTCGGGGCGTTCGGGGCGATGAACACCGGCGGGGCGATCATCTCCCTGCCCTCGCGCCGCTTCGACGCCGAGGAGCTGTGGCGCGAGGTCGACCGTCTGAAGGCCCGCAGCGTCTCCATCGTCGGCAACGCCTTCGCCGCCCCGATGCTCGACGCGCTCGACAACAATCCCGGCCGCTGGGACATCTCCAGCCTGGTCCGCATCGGCTCCTCGGGCGTGGTCTGGAGCCATGAGAACAAGCAGGGCCTGCTGCGCCACCTGCCGCCGGGCTGCGTGCTGTTCGACAGCCTGGGCAGTTCGGAGGCCGTGGGCCTGGGTGTTTCCCAGTCCACCGCCGGGGCCGAGGCCAGCACCGCCCAGTTCATGGTCGGGCCCAACGCCGCCGTCTTCGACGAGGCCGGCCAGCGGGTCGAGCCCGGCTCGGGCCGCAAGGGCCTGGTCGCCGTCGGCGGCTTCATCCCGGTCGGCTACTATAAAGACCCGGAGAAGTCGGCCCGCACCTTCCAGACCTTCGAGGGCCGGCGCTGGTCGGTCCCCGGCGACTTCGCCGAGGTCAACGCCGACGGCTCCATCCGCCTGCTGGGCCGCGGCAGCCAGGTGATCAACACCGGCGGCGAAAAGGTCTTCCCCGAAGAGGTCGAGGAGGCGCTAAAGACCCACCCCGCCGTCCGCGACGCCGTGGTAGTCGGCATCCCCGACGCCCGCTTCAACGAGCGCATCTGCGCGGTGGTCGAGGCGTCCGGAGACCAGCCCAGCCTGGCGGAACTCTCGGCCCACGTGAAGGGAAGGCTGGCCGCCTACAAGGCCCCCCGCGACCTGGTCTTCCTGCCCATCAACCGGGCCGCCAACGGCAAGGTCGACTACAAGGGCGTGCGGCAAAGAGCCCTGGAAGCGCTGCAGATTCCGGTGACCTGATTCCTCGCCCGTTGGGCGAGGGGGACCACGAAGTGGTGGAGTGGGCTCTTGGGAGCACACGGCGTTTCAAGCACGTCCACTCTGACAAAGCGTCATCCTGACACACCGTGTGCTCCTAAGGACCCACTCCGTCGGCTTCGCCGCCACCTCGCCCAAGGGGCGAGGAATGCTGAGAGTCCGACCCCGGCTTGGGGACTCCGCCCGTCACGTGAACGAAATTTAACGCCCCGTACGCCGGGCGGGGGTGCATGAGTCCGGCCACCGTCAATTTCGGATGCCAAATCCCTCCATGAAACGCCTTCTGTTCAGCGCCGCCGCCGCGGCCATCCTGGCCTGCGCCGGCCTCTCGGCCGCCGCCGTGGCCGCCGACACCGCCGCCGCCTCGCCCGCCGCCATGCCGTCCGACCTGACCAAGGCCCCGCGCATGGGGACCTGGGGCTTCGACCTGGCCGGCCGCGATCTCTCCGTGAAGCCCGGCGACGACTTCTTCAAGTTCGCCAACGGGACCTACATGGACAAGCTGGTCATCCCGTCCGACCGCACCGGCTGGGGCAGCTTCAACGCCCTGCGGGAACTTTCCGACGCCCGCAGCCGCGCCCTGATCGAAAAGGCCGCCTCCGATCCCAAGGCCTCCGGCGAGGCCCGCCAGATCGGCGGCCTCTATGCCAGCTTCATGGATGAAAAGACCGTCGAGGCCCTGGGCGCCAAGCCGCTCGCCGCCCCGCTGGCCGCCATCAAGGCCGCCAAGACCCGCGACCAGATCGCCGAGCTGATGGGCCGCTCGCAAGGCAGCTTCGGCTACAGCTTCTTCGGCGGTGGCGTCGGCCAGGACGCCAAGGACACCACCAAATACAGCTTCTACCTCGGCTCCTCGGGCCTGGGCCTGCCCGACCGCGACTACTATCTGACCGAACAGTTCGCGGCCAAGAAGGCGGCCTATCACGCCTATGTCGCCCAGATGCTCAAGCTCGCCGGGTGGCCCGACGCCGACAAGCAGGCCGACGCCATCCTGGCCATGGAAGAATCCATCGCCAAGGTCAGCTGGACCAAGGTCGAGGAGCGCAACCCCGACAAGACCTACAACCCGATGACGGTCGCCCAGGTCGCCAAGCTGGCCCCCGGCTTCAACTGGACCGCCTTCATGAAGGGCGCCGGGGTTAGCGACATCACCAACGTGGTGGTGGCCGAACCGACCGCCTTCACCGCCATCGCCAAGATCTATGCCGAGACCCCGATCGAGACCCTGCAGGCCTGGCAGGCCTTCGGCGTCATCGACCAGTCCTCGCCCTTCCTGTCCAAGGCCTTCGTCGACGCCAATTTCGACTTCCGCGCCAAGACCCTGAACGGCCAGCCCGAGCAGCGGGTGCGCTGGAAGCGCGGCGTCGCCCTGGTCGGCAACCAGCTGGGCGAGGCGGTCGGCAAGGTCTATGTCGCCGACTACTTCCCGGCCGAGTCCAAGGCCCAGATGAAGACCCTGGTCGAGACCCTGCGCACGGCCATGAAGGGCCGTATCGAGCGGCTGGACTGGATGACCCCGGCGACCAAGGAAAAGGCCCTGGCCAAGCTGGCGGCCTTCAACGTCAAGATCGCCTATCCGGACAAGTGGCGCGACTATTCCAAGCTGGCCATCAAGGACGCCGACCTCTGGGGCAATGTCGACCGCGCCAACCGCTTCGAGTGGGACTACCAGATTCACAAGCTGCACGGCCCGGTGGACCGCCAGGAGTGGGGCATGTACCCGCAGACGGTGAACGCCTACTACGACCCGACGATGAACGAGATCGTCTTTCCGGCCGCCATCCTGCAGCCGCCGTTCTTCGATCCTGAGGCCGACCCGGCCGTCAATTTCGGCGGCATCGGCGCGGTGATCGGCCACGAGATGAGCCACGGCTTCGACGACGAAGGCCGCAAGTTCGCCGCCGACGGCTCCCTGACCGACTGGTGGCAGCCGGAAGACGCCGCCAAGTTCGAGCTTCAGACCAAGAAGCTGTCGGCCCTCTATTCCAGCTTCGAGCCCCTGCCCGGCGCCCATGTCAACGGCGACCTGACCATGGGCGAGAACATCGGTGACCTGGGCGGCATTCTCGTCGCCTATGACGCCTACAAGCTGTCCCTGGGCGGCAAGCAAGCTCCGGTGATCGACGGCCTGACCGGCGACCAGCGCTTCTTCCTGGCCTTCGCCCAGATCTGGCGCGCCAAGACCCGCGACGACGCCCTGCGCCAGCGCCTGGTCAGCGATCCCCACTCGCCCGACTACTACCGGGTGATCGGCACGTTGCGGAACGTCGACGCCTGGTACGCGGCCTGGAACATCCAGCCCGGCGACAAGATGTATGTCGCCCCGGCCGACCGGGTCCGCATCTGGTAAAGACTGACCCTGAGCCGGCCATAACAGTGGTCGGTTAGACCCTCCAAGGGGCGCCGTCTGGCAAGGCGGCGCCCCTTTTCTTTGGACCATGAACGAAAATTAACGCGCCGGGGCCGGAACCGCCGTGCAAAGTCCCGCCCGTTGCATTTCCGGCTGAGGATCGCCCCCCATGAAATCCATTCTGTTGCGCGCCGCCGCCGTGGCGGCCTTGTCGCTGGCCGCGTTCGGCCCGGTGGCCGCCCATGACAACCATGTCTGCCTGGACGACGCCTGCACCCTGCAGTCGCTGTTCAATCCGGCCGACACGCCCGCCGCCGGCGGCGGCGAGGTGGTTTCGCTGGAAAGCCCGCACTATGGAACCTGGGGCTTCGACCTCACCGGCATGGACCGCTCGGTGAAGCCCGGCGACGACTTCTACAAGTTCGCCAACGGCGCCTGGGACGCCCGCACCGAGATCCCGGCCGACCGCACCCGGTTCGGCAATTTCGACAAGCTGTCGATCCTCTCCGAAGCCCGCACCCGCTCGATCATCGAGGACTCGGCGTCCGGCAAGGAAAAGGGCCCCGACGCCACCAAGATCGGCGACGCCTACAAGGCCTTCATGGACGAGGCCCTGGCCGAGAAGCTGGACATCCAGCCGATCGCCGGCGACCTGGCCCAGATCCAGAAGGTCAAGACGCGCGACGACCTGACCACCCTGATGGGCACGGACAACTTCTCGGGCTTCACCGCCCTGATGGGCCTGGGCATCGGCCAGGACGCCAAGGACCCGGCCCACTACGCCGTCTATGCCGGCCTCGGCGGCCTGGGCCTGCCCGACCGCGACTACTATCTGGACGCCAAATACGCCGACAAGAAAGCCAAGTACGAGGCCTACATCGCCCAGATGCTGACCATGGCCAAGTGGCCCGACCCGGCCGGCTCGGCCAAGGCCGTCCTGGCCTTCGAAACCCAGCTGGCCGAGGCCTCCTGGACCCGCATCGAGCGCCGCGACCGCGACAAGACCTATAACCCCATGACCTGGGCCGAGCTGAAGGCCTATACCCCCGGCTACAACTGGGACCGCTATTTCGCCGGCACCGAGCTGCCCAAGGTCGATCGCGTCATCCTGGGCACCAACACCGCCTTCCCGAAATACGCCAAGATCTACGGCGAGACCTCGGTCGATACGCTGAAAGCCTGGCAGGCCTTCCACCTGGTGGACGGCGCCGCCCCGCTGCTCTCCAAGCGCTTCGTCGACGCCAACTGGCAGTTCCGCGCCCATGAACTGTCGGGCGCCCCCGAGCAGCGCCCCCGCTGGAAGCGCGGTGTGGGCATGGTCAACGGCCTGCTGGGCGAGTCGGTGGGCAAGGTCTATGTCGCCCGCTACTTCCCGCCGGAATCCAAGGCCAAGATGGTCTCGCTGATCAGCGACATCCGCACGGCCCTCAAGGCCCGGATCGAGAAGCTGGACTGGATGAGCGACGAGACCAAGGCCAAGGCGCTCGACAAGCTGGCCAAGTTCAACGTCAAGGTCGGCTATCCCGACAAGTGGCGCGACTATTCCAAGCTGGTCATCAAGTCCGACGACCTGGTCGGCAACGCCCGCCGGGCCGGCGCCTTCGAATGGCGCTATGAGGTGGCCCGGCTGAACGGCCCGGTCGATCGCCAGGAGTGGGGCATGACTCCGCAGACGGTGAACGCCTACTACAACTCGACCATGAACGAGATCGTCTTCCCGGCCGCCATCCTGCAGGCGCCCTTCTTCGATCCGAACGCCGACCCGGCCATCAACTATGGCGGCATCGGCGGGGTGATCGGCCACGAGATCAGCCACGGCTTCGACGACCAGGGCCGCAAGTCCGACGGCGACGGCGTGCTGCGCGACTGGTGGACCCCCGAGGACGCCGCCAAGTTCAAGGTCCAGGCCGACAAGCTGGGCGCCCAGTATTCGGCCTTCGAGCCCATCCCCGGCTTCCATGTGCAGGGCGGCCTGACCATGGGCGAGAACATCGGCGACATGGGGGGCCTCTCCCTGGCGCTCGACGCCTACCGCGTCTCGCTGGGCGGCAAGCCGGCCCCGGTCCTCGACGGCTTCACCGGCGACCAGCGGGTGTTCCTGGGCTGGGCGCAGGTCTGGCGCGCCAAGATCCGCGACGAGGCCCTCAAGCAACAGGTCGCCACCGACCCCCACTCGCCGGCCTACTACCGCGTCGACGGGACCATCCGGAACGTCAACGGCTGGTATGACGCCTGGGGCGTGAAGGAAGGCGACAAGCTGTATGTCGCGCCGGCGGACCGGGTGAAGATCTGGTAGGCGCAAGACAGCGCTGAGACGGAGAAGGGCGGACCTCACGGTCCGCCCTTTTTCATTCCTCCCCCGGAGGGGGAGGGGGACCGCGCCGAAGGCGTGGTGGAGGGGGTTCGCCTCTACATCCACGCCAGGAGATTGCCTCCCGACATGTTCATGATATGTTCCAGTCATGGATGCTCCGGCGAAAACGAGAACCCGGGCTCGCCGTCTGCGACGCCAGATGACCTACAGCGAGGTCGTCCTTTGGACGCTTCTGCGCCGCGGAGGTCTGCAGGGGCTCCATTTCCGAAAGCAGCACCCCTTCGGACGTTTCGTTCTCGACTTCTACTGCGATGAGATCCGCCTGGCCGTGGAGGTCGATGGGGGAATCCACCATCTCGAAGCCAGGCGGGCCGAGGATGCTCAGCGCGATGCCTGGCTGGCCGACCGCCATATCCGCGTGTTGCGCATTCCGTCCGGCTTGGTCGTTCACGATCCCAACCGGGTCAAAAGCTTGATCCTGGCGGCTGGAGCCGAGCCGTTTGAGCGGCCATGGGGTCGCACGGCGTCGGCGCAGTAGGCTGGGCGCGAACACCTAGATGTGGATGTAGAGGCTGACCCCCTCCACCACGCCTTCGGCGCGGTCCCCCTCCCCCTCCGGGGGAGGATTGATGAAGTTTTGACGCACACGCCAAAAACACCAAACCCGCCGCGGGGGATAATCGCGGCGGGTCCGGCTTTTTCCTCGATCACTCGATCCAAGTGGGCGTTTCCTCCCCGAAACGCCGGAGGCCTCAAGATCTACGTCTTGATGAACCTCACGCAGTCACGAAAAGACGGCATGTCCCGTCCCCTGTCAAGGCGAGTCGCCCCCGTTCTGAGCAACAAAATTCGCCTAAGTGGCGGAAAAAGGGTCGATTATTGGACCCGACCGTCGAAAAAACCCCTCTGGTTGCGGAATTTTTGACGCCCGTGTCAAATACCGACCGACAGTCTGCCGGCGAGCGCGTCGGCGGCGGCGCTGGCCGGCTCGAAAACATAGTCCGGACGCGAAACCGTCAGCGGACCGATTCCCGCCGCGCCCAGGGCCTCGGCGATGGCGAAGAGGTCGCCCTGCCCGGCCAGCAGGCCATTGGCCCGCCGCTGCGCGCCCCGCGCCAGGAAGGCCTCGCTGGCCGTCCGCGCCGCCGCGTCCTGATCGGCCGGCCAGACCAGGCTGGCCAGACCGCCGGCCCGGGCCCGCGCCTCCACGACACCGAGCAGGCGGCGCACGTTCGCCAGGTTCTCAGCGGTCCAGTCGGCGGTGAGCGCCGCCGCCAGCTGGGCCTGGCTCTTCAGGATGACCCCGTCGCTGACGATCTTGAGGTTGTTGGCCGCCAGGGTCGCGCCCGTTGTGGTGATGTCGACCACCACCTCGGCCGCCCCGGCCGCCGGCGCCCCCTCGGTGGCGCCGCTGGACTCGACGATGCGGTAGTCGGCCACGCCGTGACCGGCGAAGAAGGCCCGGGTCTGGGCGACATATTTGGTGGCCACCCGCAGGCGCCGGCCGGTGCGGGCCAGGTGCAGGTGGGCGACCTCCTCCAGGTCGGCCATGGTCTCCACGTCCAGCCAGGCGCGGGGCACGGCGGTGACCAGGTCGGCTCGCCCGAAGCCCAGCGGCCGCAGCAGCTGCACCCGATCCTCCAGCGCCCCGCCGCGCTCGCGCAACAGGTCCTCGCCGGTGACGCCCAGATGGACCTCGCCGCTATCGACGGCGGCGGCGATGTCGGAGGCGGACAGCAGCCGCACCTCGATGCCCGGCGCACCGCTCAGCGAGGCGGAGTAGCCGCGCGACCCGCCGTCGGCCTTCAGGCCGAGGCCCGCATCGGCCAGCCAGCCCTCGACCTGTTCCTTGAGCCTTCCTTTGGAGGGAATGGCGAAGACTGCCGGACCGCTCATCATTCCCCTCCCGCCGCCAGGGCCCGGGCCGGGCGGACCATGCAGCCCACCGCCCCGCCGGCCCCGCCGCCCAGCCGGGCGATCAGCCCGTCATAACGCCCGCCGGCCGCCACCGGCCGATCCTCGGCCAGGGCGGCGCTGCGCACCTCGAACAGCACCCCGTCGTAGTAGCCGAACGCCCGGCCAAAGGCCGTGGTCAGGGTGCAACGCTCCAGCGCCACGCCCTGCGCGGCCAGGGCCTCCAGCCGCGCCGTCCAGGCCTTCAGCGCCGCGTCCAGGCTGGCGCGCGCCGGACCGGCCAGGGCGGCGACCTGGTCCAGCACCGCCTGGGGCGGGCCGGACAGGGCCAGATACCTGCGGATGACGTCCGCCTCGTCCTCGGTCAGGTGCGGGGCCCGCGCCGCCTCGGCCCGTTCGGCCAGGCGGCGGACGATCTCTTCCGGCGGACGCCCGCCGACCGGCGAGACGCCCGCCATGGCCCAGAGCTGGGCCAGGGCCGCGACGGCCTGGTCTTCCGAGACCCCGGCCAGTGGATTGACCGCCGCCTGCGCCTCGCCGGCCCGCGCCGAACCGTCCAGCTCGGCCGCCAGCAGCCGGGGCCGCGAGAACACCCGCTTCAGCCGGGCGGCCAGCAAGGGCGCGAGATCCAGGCTGTCGATGAAGGCGGCGAAGAGGGCGATGTCGCCGAACCGCAGGGTCAGGTCGTCGCGACCGCCGGCCAGCGAGGCCCGCCAGGCCAGGCCCGCGGCCTGGGCGTCGGCGGCGACGGGGTCGTCACCCCCGAAAGCCTCCAGCCCGACCTGCAGGAATTCCTCGGCCCTGGCCGTCGCGCCCGCCGCGCGGAAGGCCTTGCCCTCATAGAAGTAACGGCCGCCCGAGACGCCGCCATCCAGGTGGGCCCGCGCGACGGCGATGGTGAAGTCGGGCCGCAGCGCCGCCTCCTCGCCGCCCTCGGCCTGGACCACGAACAGCCGCGGCCGCATGGCCTCGCCGGCCAGCTCGAGCAACAGGGCCAGGGGCTGGAGCACCGGAACCTCGACCGGCGTCGCGCCGGCGCTGAGGAACGGCGCGCGGATGGCGGCCAAGGCCTCCGCCGGAACGGCCGGCTCCAGTCTCACGCCTTGTCTCCGACAATCGCGCGGATGGCGGCGACCAGGCCGGCGCGCGGGATGGTCTGCTGGCCCGGCCGCTCGGCCTTCCAGGCGGCGTTGTCGGCGATCTGGCTGGACAGTTCCCGGCCCAGGTCCAGATCCTTGATGGTCACCGTGCCGGCGGCGATCTCGTCCCCGCCCAGCATGATGGCGGCCGGCGCCAGGCGGCGGTCGGCGTATTTCATCTGGGCCTTCATGCCCGAGGAGCCGAGATAGACCTCGGCGGCGATCCCGGCGGCGCGCAGCTCGCGCGTGACCGAGAAATATTCCGCCATATGGGCCTGGTCGAAGGCGATGACCACGACCGGCCCGCGCACCGCGTCCGCCTCGGCCCGGCCCGCCGCCCGCAGCGCCGCCGCCAGCCGCGAGACGCCGAACGAGAAGCCCGTCGCCGGCACGGGCTGACCCGTGAACCGCGCCACCAGGTCGTCATAGCGCCCGCCGCCGCCGACCGAGCCGAACCGCATCGGCTTGCCGGCCTCGTCCAGGGTCTCGATCAGCAGGTCCGCCTCGAAGACGGCCCCGGTGTAGTATTCCAGCCCACGCACGATCGAGGGATCGAACAGCGCCTGGTCGTCGGCCACGCCCAGCCCCTTCAGCGCCGCGTCGATGCGGGCCAGCTCCTCCAGCCCCTCATCGCCCTCGGCCGAGCCGCCGATGACGTTGCTCAGAGCACTGAGCGTCCCGCCCCGGGTCTCCGCGCCGGCCTTCAGGAAGGCCAGCACGCTCTCGGCCGCCTTGGCGTTCAGGCCCGCGCCCTTGGTGAAGGCCCCGGATTCGTCCTTGCGGCCCTCACCGAGCAAGAGTCGCACGCCGTCAGTCCCCAGACGGTCCAGCTTGTCGACCGCCCGCAGCACGGCCAGCTTCTGGCCATTGCTCTCGACGCCCGCCGTGGTCAGCAGGCCGTTGAGGAGCTTGCGGTTATTGATCTTCATCACCGCCTGGCCACGGGTCAGCCCGGCGGCCTCCAGCCCAGCGGCGGCCATGGCGATGATCTCGGCGTCGGCTTCCGGCCGGGCCGAGCCCACGGTGTCGGCATCGCACTGGATGAACTGGCGGAACCGTCCCGGCCCGGGCTTCTCGTTGCGCCAGACCGGCCCGAAGGCGTAGCGGCGATAGGGCTTGGGCAGCGTCTCCCAGTTCTCGGCCGCGAACCTCGCCAGGGGCGCGGTCAGGTCGTAGCGCAGGGCCATCCACTGCTCGTCATCGTCCTGCAGGGCGAAGACGCCCTCGTTGGGGCGGTCGGCGTCGGGCAGGAACTTGCCCAGCGCATCGGCATATTCGAACGCCCCGGTGTCCAGGGCCTCGAAGCCCCAGGCCTCATAGACCCCCGACACCGCCTCGACGATGCGGCGCTCGGCCCGCAGCACCGCGGCGCGCTTGTCGGCGAACCCACGCGGGGCGCGGGCTTGCGGTCGGAATTGGGTTTCGTCGGTCATCGGTCCATCTCAGGTCTTGTTACAGGCCGGATGGAGCTCGCTTCGCAGCGCGCCCCATCCTGTTCGGCGGGGCGCTTCGGGATCGCTGGGTTCAGCCCGCGTGATCCCGCACCAGCCCGCCAAGGGTGGTGTGGTGGCGCCAGTGGCAATGGTGCGGCCGAACGATCATCGCGGGCGGCTATAGCGGATGAGGGCCCAGGACGCCAGACCCTGGGTGGTCAGGGCTTGGCGGCCGCGGCCTGCGGCGGATCAGGGATGTAGGTGGCCAGGTCGACGACGCTGATCTGGGGCCCCGCCGTCACGATCAGCACCCTCATCTCGCCGCCCTGGATGTTGGCGGGGAGGTTGCTGTCCGGCTGGCTCAGCGCGACGCGGCCGGTCGGGGTCTGGCGATAGATGTAGGTCGCCTGCGGGCCGAACGTGCGGGTGGGCTGGATGCCCGGCCAGGCGTTGGCGCCCTTGGCCAGGGCATGATCCGGATCAGTGACGATGATCCGGCACCGGGTCGCACGGGCCCCGCGAGCCTCATCGCGATCCCCCAGGAAGACCAGGTCGTAGGCGGCGGGCGCGGGCGGGGTCAGGATCGGGGTCGGCGGCGCGGCAGGGTCGCCGCCATAGTGCTTGAGGCTGGCGGTGAAGCCCATGGCGCGAGCCTGGGCTTCCGCCGCGGCGTTGTCGCCCTGATAGGCGGCGCAGAAGGTCTTGAAGGCGTCGAAGGCCGTCTGCGGAACGCCCGCCGGCTCGCCGTCAGCCCCGGCGGCGGCGAGGGAAAGGGCGCAGGCCAGGGCTGAGGCGCGAACGATCATGACAAGGCCCTTTCAGGTCTGGCGCAGCCGCGCGATGAGCGCCGCCGTCGAGGGATCATGCGCCCCGGCCGGCCCGCCCTCAAGCTCGGCCAGCACCCGGCCGGCCAGGGTCTTGCCCAGCTCCACGCCCCACTGGTCGAAGCTGTTGATGTCCCAGATGACCCCCTCGACGAAGGTCTTGTGCTCATAGAGGGCGGTGAGCGCCCCCAGCGCCCGGGGAGTCAGCCGGTCCATCAGGATGAAGCTGGAGGGAATGTCGCCGGAGAAGTCGCGATGGGGCTCGGCGGCGTTGGCCTGGCCCCGCATCAGGGCCTCGGCCTGGGCTATGGCGTTGGCCAGCAGGATGGGTTGCTGGTCCACCGGCCCCTCCTCGGCGTGGGCGATGGCGATGAAGTCGACCGGTATGACCGAGGTGCCCTGATGCAGCATCTGGAAATAGGCGTGCTGGTCGTTGGTCCCGGCATTGCCGAACACCGCCGCCGCCGTCGCCCAGGCGACGGGCTGGCCGCCTTGCGTGACCCGCTTGCCGTTGGATTCCATCTCCAGCTGCTGAAGATAGGACGGCAGCAGCCGCAGACGGCGGGCATAGGGGGCGACGACGCGGGTCGGCCGGTCCAGGCCATTGCGGTTGAAGATATGGGCCAGGGCCAGCAGGACCGGCAGGTTCCGCTCCAGCGGCGCCGAGCGGAAATGCGCATCCAGCTCGGCCGCCCCGGCCAGCAGTTCGGCGAAGGCCTCCCAACCCAGGGCGATGGCGCAGGAGAGGCCGACCGCCGACCACACCGAATACCGCCCGCCGACCCAGTCCTCGAACCCGAACACCCGCTCGGGGGCCACCCCGAACGCCTGGCAGGCCGGCAGGTTGGTCGAGGCCGCCGCCAGGTGGGCGTTGGCCTCCGCCTCGCCCAGGCCCTCGGCCAGCCAGGCCCGGGCCGCCGTGGCGTTGGCCATGGTCTCCTGGGTGGTGAAGGTCTTGGAGACCACGAAGACCAGGGTGGTCGCCGGGTCCAGCCCCGCCAGGGCGGCGGCCAGGTCGGCCGGGTCGACATTGGCGACGAAGCGCAGGTCGATCTGCGGCTCCAGGGGTTTCAGCGCCTCCCAGACCATGCGCGGCCCCAGGTCCGAGCCGCCGATGCCGATATGGACGATGGCCCGGATGTTGCCGGCCCGCACCGTTTCGACATAGGCCCGCATGGCCGCTCGCACCGCCTCGACCCCGGCCGAGACCGGCGCCCCCGCGGCCTTGAAGTCCGCCCCGTCCGGGGCCCGCAGCGCCATGTGCAGGGCGGGCCGGCCCTCGCTGACATTGACGATCTCGCCGCCGAACAGCCGCTCGCGGGCCGCCTCGACAGCGCAGGCGCGGGCCAGGTCCAGGGCGGCGGCGAAGCCCACATCACGGCTCCAGGGCTGCTTGGACAGGTCCAGCCGCAGGCCGGCGGCCTCGGCGCAGAAACCGTTCAGCCGGCCTGGATCGGCGCGGAACAGGTCGATGATGCGATGCCAGCCGTCGGCCTCGGCGGCCTCCAGGAAGGCGTTCCAGGCGTCGGACCTCATCGAATCCCTCCACGCGGTAGCATCTCGTTTACCATAACGGACTTAGTCCTCAGGCGGGGTGTGTTCCGCCCGGAGGCCTGATCCATGTCCTGCGACGCTGTCGCCTTTTCCGCCATGCTGTGGCTGGCCGCCGCCAGCCCCGCCGACAAAGCCAACCTGCAGATGGCTGAGATTTCGGCCCCGGCCCCGCCGCCCTCGGTGGCCGGTGAGCCGCTGTTCGCCGACATTATCCGCCGGGCCGGGGCGCTGAGGACCCAGGTCGACGGCTTCAAGGGCCTGACCGGGCCCCTGCCCAACTTCGCCCAGTTCCAGGCCGATGTCGCCAAGCTGTCCGACCTCGACATGCAGGGCCACCTGGTCCTGAAGGAGCGCGGCGTGACCGACGACCTGAAATGCATCCTGCGCGGCATCTCCCAGGACCTGCCGGTGCGGCTCAAGGACGTCGCCAACGCCGCCGATCCCAAGGCCCGCGACCAGGCGCTCAAGGAAATGTCGTACCTGCTGCGCGACAATGTCGAGGTGATCACTTCGCCGCCGCAGCCGGCGGCGTAGCGGCGGCCTCGTCCAGCGCCTTCACCACCAGCCCCTCGGTCAGCAGCTGCGGCAGCACCCGGGGCGGTCCGCCGTCCCGGCCATAGACCAGGTAAAGCGGCACCCCCGCCCGGCCAAACTGGCTGAGCGCGGCGGCGATGGTGGCGTCGCGATTGGTCCAGTCGGCGACCAGATAGACCGCATTGTCCCGCTTCAGCGCCGCCGCCACGCCGGGGGTCGCCAGGGCGACGCCCTCATTGACCTGGCAGGTCACGCACCAGGCGGCGGTGAAATTGACCAGGACCGGGCGGCCCTCGGCGCGCAGGGCCTCGACCCTGGCCGGACTCCAGGCCTGGCTTTCCAGCTCGATCTTGCCGGCCGCGGGGGCCTGCGCGACCCGGGCCGGCCCATAGGGATCTCGGGTGATCAGGAGGACGGCCAAGGCCAGGACCAGGAACGCCGCCCATTGCCAATAGGCCGCCAGCGGCCGCGCCTGGGTCAGGCCCCAGAGCCAGGCCCCGAAACCGACCAGCACCGCGGCGATCAGCAGCCGCGCCAGACCCAGCGAATCGGTCTGCTGCGACAGCACCCAGACCAGCCAGGCCGCCGCCGCATACATCGGGAAGGCCAGGACGTGGCGGAAGACGTCCATCCACGGGCCGGGCCGGGGCAGGCGGCCGCGCAGGGCCGGCGTAACCGCCAGCAGGGTGAAGGGCGCGGCGAAACCGAGCGCCAGCCCCAGGAAGATGGCCAGGGCGGCTATGGGCGAGAGAGTCAGGGCCAGGCCCAGCGCCGGACCCATGAAGGGCGCGGTGCAGGGGGCGGCGACCACCACGGCCAGCACGCCGGTGAAGAAGGCGCCGATCAGCCCGCCCCGGCCGGCCAGGCCCGAGCCCAGGCCCTGGATCGAGGTTCCGATCTCGAACACGCCTGACAGGTTCAGCGCCGCCAGCAGGATAATGAGCGAGAGCGCGGCGACCACCGGCGGTGACTGCAGCTGGAAGCCCCAGCCCACCGCCGCCCCGCCGGCCCGCAGGGCCAGCAGCGCGCCGGCCAGGGCCAGGAAGGTGGCGACCACCCCGGCCAGAAAGGCCAGCCCCTCGGCCCGCGCCGCGCCGCCATGACCGGCCAGAGAGGCGGCCTTCATGCTGAGCACCGGGAAGACGCAGGGCATCAGGTTGAGGATCAGCCCGCCCAGGAAGGCGTAGAGGATGGCCAGGAGCAGGCCGAGCCTGGCCTTCGCCGCCGGCGGACCGAGCCCCGTGGTCCCCGGCAGGGCGGCGCCCGGGGTGGCGGTGACTTCGTAGGACGCGCCCGGCAGCACCAGCACGCCATCCACCTCGGCCAGCGGCGTCCCCTTGGTGAAGCTGTAGCCGGCCGGATAGCGCAGGGTCAGGCCCTGGGGGCCGTGGTCGAGGACGGGGTCGGCCCGGTGCTTCAGCGCCTTGGGCGAATAGGGCAGGAACTGCGCGCCGGCCAGGTCGGCGCCGGCGAGCGGGGCCCCGGCGATGCTGATCGTCAGGGTCTGGCTGTCGGCGGCGAAGCGGGCGTCCAGGCCCGCCGGTTTGGGGGCCTTGGCCAGGGCCTCGGTGACCGCCCTGCCCCACTGCGGATCGGGCGCCGGGGCGCCGGCCTTGACGGGAATGTCCAGGGTCAGGTCGGCGTTTTCCGGCACGCACTGCTCGGCGCAGACCAGGAAGGCGACGGTGGCCTTCAGATGGGCCGTGGTCCCCGGCCGGGCGTCGGCCGGAACCTGGATGGCGACGGGCAGCAGCACCTCGCCCTCGTAGGCATAGACGGCCACGGCGAACTCGCCCTCGCCCTCGATCAGCCGCTTGGGAACTGCCCAGACCAGGTCTCCGGCCTTCCAGCCGGCCGGCAGGGTCCAGGCGATCTGGGTGGCGGCGCCGGAATCGCCGCTGTTGCGCCAGTAGGTGTGCCAGCCCTTCTGGATCTTCTGGCGCAGGGCGACATAGACGGTCGAGCCCGGCGCCACCGAGGCGTCCTGGGCGACCAGCTGGGCCTCGATATGGCCGGTATTGACCGGGCCGGCCACGGCTGCCAGCGGCGCGGCGAGCATCGCCAGGAGCAGGGCCAGAAGAGCGGGAAAGCGCATCAACCCGCTATAGGCTGGCGCCCGCCCCTCGACAACGCCAGCCGGGCCGTGATGATGGTGCAAAGACCGGGAGACGAGCCTTGCCGACGAATCGCCAGTGGATCCTGAGGAAGCGCCCCCAGGGCGAGATCGCGCCGGGCGATCTGGAATTTACCGAGGCGCCGATCCGGCCGCTGGAAGACGGCGAGGTGCTGGTCCGCAATATCTACCTGTCGCTGGACCCGACCAACCGCATCTGGATGAGCGACCAGGACCAGTATCTGCCGCCGGTCGAGATCGGCGAGGTGATGCGCGGCGGGACCATCGGCGTGGTCGAGGCCAGCCGCAGCGACCGCTACAAGGGCGGCGAGATCGTCAATGCCGGCCTCTCGGGCTGGCAGAGCTACACCATCGCCCAGGGCGCTTCGCTCAGCCCCGTGCCGGTCATCCCCGGCGTGCCGCTGACCGCCTTCATGAGCGTGCTGGGGGCCACGGGCCTCACCGCCTGGTTCGGGATGATGGACATCGGCCGGCCGCAGCCGGGCGAAACCGTGGTGGTCTCGGCCGCCGCCGGGGCGGTGGGCTCGATCGCCGGCCAGATCGCCAAGCTGAAGGGCGCCCGCGTCATCGGCATCGCCGGCGGCCCGGACAAATGCCGCTGGCTGACCGATGAACTCGGCTTCGACGGGGCCATCGACTACAAGAACGAAGATGTCGGCGCCGCGCTCGACCGGCTCTGCCCCAATGGCGTCGACGTCGATTTCGAAAATGTCGGCGGCAAGATCATGAACCAGGTGGTCAGCCGCATGAACAATTTCGGCCGCGTCTCCCTCTGCGGGATGATCAGCACCTACAATGCCGAGGGGCCGGTCCCGGGCCTCGACGACTTCGCCGCCATCCTGATGAAGCGGCTGACGATCAAGGGCTTCATCATCATCGACTACCTGCCCCGGGCCGGCGAGGCCTTTGCGGAACTGGCCCCCTGGGTGATGGGCGGCCAGCTGAAATGGAAGGCCCATGTGGTCGAGGGGCTGGAGAACGCCGCCACCGCCGTCCAGCGCCTGTTCACCGGCGACCACGACGGCAAGCTGCTCATCCGCGTTTCGGCGGAGCCTTAGGTCCATGCCCGCCGCTTTTGACGACATCCGCATCGGCCAGGTGGTTTCGCTGGGCGTCACCGCCATCGACGCCAAGGCGCTGGAGAGCTTCATCTCGTCCTACGCCCCCGGCTGGGACATCGAGCGGGGCGCCCCGGACGCCCTGATCTACGCCATCTGGTCCAAGCTCGAGGCCGAGGCCTCCGACCAGTGGCCGCAGACCAAGCGGTTGGGCGTCGACGCCCTGCGCTGGTCCCGCAACCCGCCGGCCGGCGAGCTGCTGCGCGGCCGCATGACGGTGATGGGCAAGGACGCGGTGGGCGAATCCAAGGGCATCGTCATCGCCCAGCACGACCTGCTGGATGAGGCGGGACGGCTGGTGTTTTCGTGCCTGACGCGGAGTTTGTTCGCTCGATAGCCTTCTTGTTTCTCCCTTCCTCGTCGATGGAGGAAGGGTTCCAGAAAGGACAAAGCCTCCCCCGGTCCGGAGGAGGCTTTGCCGATCCCTGAGGCTGTAGCTTGGCTTACGCCGTCTGCGCGGCCCGTTCGCTGGCGATCATCACCAGGCGGTCCCAGCCCAGCAGCGAGGCCATGTGCGAGTAGATCTTGTCCAGGGCGCCGCTGTCGCGCAGCTCGGCCAGCTTTTCGGCCGGCAGCTTGCCCAGCTTCTCTTCCGAGACGCCGAAATAGTCGGCCAGCACCACCGGGGCGCTCTGGGTGCCGTCCGGCAGGGTGGTCTGGAAGCTGGCCTGCTTGGTCTCGAACAGGTCCAGGCTGGTCAGCAGGTCGACGAAGGCCTCGGTGCGGCGGCGCTCGGTTTCGAAGTCCTCGCAGAACTTGATGGCGCTCTGGGTGTATTCGCTGGGCTCGCCCTTGTCGTCGAACAGCGGCACCTCGGCGTTCTCGCCCAGCATCGGGGCGTTGCGCTCGATGCAGACCACCATGCGGTTCTGGGACTCGTCCGAGGCCAGCACGAAGGGATAGCGGCGGATATAGGCCGGGATGTAGGCGCCGGTGGCGAAGGCCCCATCGTTCTTGATGAACAGGTTCTCGCCGGCGTTGACGCCCATGACGCACAGCGGCACGCGCTGCTCGCCGGCGAAGATGATCGGGAAGTTGATGCCGGCAAAGCCGAACTCGGCGACGGTCAGCGGCACGACATGGCCGATCGAGGCGAAGCCGTAGGGCTTGTCCATGCGCAGGACGCCCAGCTTGCCGTGCTCTTCACGGCTGAGGGGCTCGGGCTTGGTATAGAACAGGACGTTGCCGGAGACGGGGCCGACGGTGGCGGTTTCCATGGAGGATCTGGCTCGGGTTCGAAAAGTTGACGGCAGCGGCCGTAGGAAGGTCGAGGGCGGGTGTCTAGCCGATCAAACGGCGCCGGGCAATGCGACCGCCATCCACAGGCGAGCAGCTTGCACGCCCTAGCGTCAATCGGCTTCTATCCCTCCAACCACCAAGCCTGACGAGGAAGCGCCATGCCCATCGCCTATCCCGAGATCCTGGACCTGAAGAGCGAGGGCCAGACGTTCGCCTGGGGCGACCGCGAGACCATGCTCTATGCCCTGGGCATCGGCCTGGGCTCGGACCCGATGAACGAGCAGGAGCTGCCCTTCGTCTACGAAAGCGGCCTCAAGGCCGTCCCGAGCCTGGCCACCGTCGTGGCCTGGGGCGCGGGGCCCGGCGGCCCCAAGATGGGCATCAACTACCTGATGGTCGTGCACGGCGAGCAGAAGGTCGAATTCCACAAGCCCATGCCCACCGAGGCGGCCATCACCGCCGAAGGCCGGATCATCGGGGCCTATGACAAGGGGGCCGACAAGGGGGCCGTGATCGTCTCCGAGACCATCCTTCGCGACCAGAAGGACGGCAGCAAGATCGCCACCCTGACCGGGGCCACCTTCGCCCGCGGCGACGGCGGCTTCGGCGGCCCCTCGGAAGGCGCGCCCGAGCCGCACAAGGTTCCGGATCGTCCCGCCGACCTGTCGCTCGACTTCCCGACCCAGCCCAACCAGGCGCTGATCTACCGCCTGTCGGGCGACCGCAATCCGCTGCACAGCGACCCCAGGATCGCCAAGGCCGCCGGCTTCCCTCGCCCTATCCTGCACGGCCTCTGCACCTACGGCATCACCTGCCGGGCTGTGCTGCAGGCCTATTGCGATTTCGACCCGGCCAGGGTGAAGAGCCACCAGGTGCGCTTCTCCAGCCCGGTCTTTCCCGGCGAGACCATCACCGTCGATCTGTGGAAGGACGGCGACGTGGTCAGCTTCGAAGCCCGGGTCAAGGAACGGGGCGTCACGGTGATCCGCAACGGCAAGACCCAACTGGGTTGACGTTTCCGCTCGCCTGGGGACCACTCGGCGGATGAAGTTGCGAAAATCATGGACCGGCCTGGCCGTGGGCGGGCTGCCCCTCCTGGCGCTGGCGGCCTGCTCGGTCATGCCCTCGGTCTGGCCGCTGGCCGGCCCCCGGCCGGGCGTGGGCCCCTTCGACCAGCCTCCGACGCCGGTCAGCTCCAGGGACTGGAAGGTCCCGCCCAAGGGCTATCTGCCAGACGGCGGCGCGCCGGACGCTCTGAAGATCCTGGGACCGCCGCCGACCCCGGGCTCCAAGACCGGCAAGGCCGACAAGGCCCGGTTCGAAGCGACCCGGGACCTGGCCGGCTCGGCCCGCTGGACGATGGCCCAGCGCGACGCCGACCTGTCGGGCGGCGAGGCCTGGAAGAGCTATGGCTGCGCGGCCGGGGTCAGGATCGGGCCGGACACGACCCCGGTCCTGGCCCGCATGATGCTGCGCATCGAGGCCGACGCCGCGCCGGTCTACAGCCCGATCAAGGACCGCTACGACCGCAAGCGCCCGCCGGTGGGCAACAACAAGCAGATCTGCGTGCCGCGCGAGACCTGGATCTACACCAACGGCTCCTACCCCTCCGGCCACAGCCTGATCGGCTGGAGCTGGGGCCTGGTGCTGGCCGAACTGGTCCCGGACCGCTCCAGCCAGCTGGTCGCCCGCGGCCGCGACTTCGGCGACAGCCGGGTGATCTGCGGGGTGCACTGGCAGAGCGATGTCGACGCCGGCCGCGACCTGGGCTCGGCCCTGGTGGCCCGCCTGCACGCCGATCCCGGCTTCATGGCCGACCTCGCCAAGGCGCGGGACGAGATCGCCGCGGCGAGGAAGCTGGGTCCGCCCGAGGGATGCGGCGCATGAACCGATTGTCGATCGTCCTTGGCCTGGCCGGCCTGCTGGCCCTGGGCGCCGGACTGCCCGCCCGGGCCGCGGAGGGTCCGCCGCCGCCCGCTTGCCGCGCCGCCTACGACCAGCACTGGGAGGCGGCCAAGGCTGGGCTGAAGAGCGGTGGGCTGGCGGCGGCCGAACCGCATTTCCAGGCGCTCAAGGCGGCCTGCGGCGACGGCGCCATGGGCCGTCTGATCGGGACCGTGCATGCCGAGGCCCGGCTGCAGAACGGCGACGCGGCCGGCGCTCTGGACGAGCTGACGGCCCTCAACCTGCCCGACACCGATGACATCAAGCCGGTCGCGCTGTGGATCGAGCTGGCGGCCCGGGCCCGGCTGGGCGACGTCCCCGCCTTCACCGCCGCCCGCGACCGCCTCCTCGACCTGGCCGCCACCCGGCTGACCGACCCGGCCGGCCCCTTCAAGGGCCGCCTGCGCGAGCGGTTCGAGACCGAGGCGGCCGTGGTCGACGTCTATGACCTGGACCTGCAACAGGGGGTCTTCCAGCGGCGGATGCTGTTCGTCGCCCGACCCAAGGACGGCGGCATGTTCGTCACCGGCGCGGTGACCCTGGACCTGGCGGTCGAAAGCATGGGCCTGGGCGGCGGCGGCAAGGCCTCCTGGTTCCTCGACCTCTATCCTTGCGACAGCCACGCCACCCTGACCATCATGCCCGGCAAGAAGAGCGCCCCGCCCGACTACGCCAAGGTCAAGGAGGTCTTCGCCAAGACTTTCGGGCCCGAGGGCTTCAAGGCGCGGATCGGCGATCCCGAGCGGCCCTTCTGCGCCTTCGAGTCCTATATGGCGCCGGGCCTCTATCCGCCGGGCTAGAGCATGTTAGGGCGAAGTGTATGCGGTTCGCCCGCCCGGACATGCTCTAAACTTTTGAATCTAGACCCTTTTTGTCAGGTTTTGATGAAATCATCAAAACCTGAAAGGGTCTAGGGCTGAGCGATCGCGTAGACGACGTGCCGCAGCAGTGGACTGTCCTTGGCCAGGCTGGGGTGGTCGAAGTCCAGCTCCGGCCTCGCCGTCATGCCGATGCGGCGCATGACCGCCTGGCTTTGCAGGTTGCTTGTGGCGGTGATGGCCGAGACCTCCGGCGCGTTTAGCGTCTCGAAGGCGAAGGCCAGGGCCGCCCGGGCCGCCTCGCTGGCATAGCCCTGGCCCCAGGCATGGCGGGCCAGCCGCCAGCCGGCCTCTATGCCGGTCAGCGGCAGGTCGGGGCTATAGTCCTGGATGCCCGTGAAGCCCAGGAAGACGCCGTCGCTCCTGCGCTCCAGCGCCCAGAAGCCGTAGCCGCGGTCGGCGATCTTGCCGCGCGCCCGATGGAAGGTCGCCACGGACTCGTCGTGGCTCAGCAGGGCCGGGAAGTGCCGCATCACCTCCGGGTCCTGGCCCATGGCGGCGAAGGGCTCGACGTCCTCTTCGCGCCAATTGCGCAGGATCAGGCGTTCGGTCTTGATCATCACGCGGGCCGGGGCGCCGTCAGCGATCCATAGAGATCCGGCCGGCGGTCGCGGAAGAAGCCCCAGGCGGCGCGGTGGCGGGCCAGGAAGTCCAGGTCGAAGCTGGCGGTCGTCACGCCCACTTCATCGCGGCCCAGGTCGCCGACCAGGTCGCCGCGATGGTCGGCGATGAAGCTGGAGCCGTAGAAATGCTGGCCGCCGCCCGGATAGCCGTCCCAGGGCTCGAAGCCGGTGCGGTTGGCCCCGACCACCGGGATGACGTTGCTGACCGCGTGGCCCTGCATGGCGCGGCGCCAGGGCAGGGCGGTGTCGAGCGTCGGGTCGTGCGGCTCCGAGCCGATGGCGGTCGGATAGAGCAGGGCCTCGGCCCCCATCAGGGCCATGGCCCGGGCGGCCTCCGGGTACCACTGGTCCCAGCAGACGCCCACGCCGATGCGGCCAAAGCGGGTGTCCCAGACCTTGAAGCCGGTGTCGCCCGGCTTGAAATAGTATTTCTCCATATAGCCCGGCCCGTCGGGGATATGGCTCTTGCGGTAGACGCCCAGCAGGGAGCCATCGGCGTCGGCCATCACCAGGCTGTTGAAATAGTGCGGCCCCTCGCGCTCGAAGATCGAGATCGGCAGCACCACGCCCAGCTCCCCGGCCAGCGGGGCCAGGGCGGTGACGCAGGGATGCTCGCGCCAGGGATGGGCCTCCTGGAACCAGCGCTCCTCCTGGGCGACGCAGAAATACGGCCCCTGGAACAGTTCCGACGGCAGGATGACCTGGGCGCCCCTGTCGGCGGCCTGGCGGATCAGGTCGGCGGTCACGGCGATGTTGGCGGCCAGGTCCGTCCCGTAGCCGGTCTGCAGGGCGGCGAGGGTCAGCATGCGGCTCATCAGGCGGGCTCCTGCTGGCTGATGCAGTGGAACGAGCCGCCGCCGGTCAGGATGGCCCTGGACGGCAGGCCGATGACCTGGCGCTCGGGAAACAGGCTGCGCAGGGCGGCCAGGGCGTATTCGCCGATCTTTTCGTCATAGATCGGGACGATGACAGCCCCGTTGGCGATCAGGAAGTTCATGTGGCTGGCGGGAACCATGTCGCCATGGCTGTCCTCGGTCCAGCCGGGAGAGGGAATGCGCATGACCGTCAGCGCCGCGCCGCGCGCGTCGGTCATGCCCGACAACAGGCGGGCGGTCTCGCCATAGAGGTCGGTGTTGGGGTCGGCCCGGCCGACCGCCACCGGACAGGCCACCACGCCGGGGGCGACGAAGCGGGCCAGGTTGTCGACATGGCCGTCGGTGTGATCGTTGCGCAGGCCATCGCCCAGCCACAGCACCTTGCGGGCCCCCAGCGCCGCCGTCAGGGCGGCCTCGGCGGCGGCCTGGTCCCAGCCGGGGTTGCGGTTGGGGTTGAGGAGGCACTGGCGCGTGGTCAGCACCGTGCCCAGGCCGTCATGGTCGAGCGCCCCGCCCTCCAGGATGAAGTCGTGGACGTTCAGCGGCGCCCCGGCGGCGGCGGCGATCTGGCCGGCCACCGCCTCGTCGCCCTCGAGCTGGTATTTGCCGCCCCAGCCGTTGAAGCCGAAGGCCTGGGCCGTCCCGTCGGCGGTGAACAGCGGGCCGGTGTCGCGCAGCCAGATGTCGCCGAACAGGCCCCGCACGAACTCGACGCCCGCCACCCCGTCCAGACGCGCCCGGGCGGCGGCTTCCGCTTCGTCGCCGCAGACCATCAGCCGCACCCGCTCGCCGCCGGGACCGGCCAGGGCGCGGGCCAGGGCGGCGACCTCGTCCTGGGCGGGTTCGAGGTTGTCCTCCCACAACTCGCCATGGCTGGGGAAACCCAGCCACATGGCGCGATGCGGGGACCATTCGGCGGGAACGAGGGGCGTGGTCATGGGGCTGCGCAAGTGGCCTCAGCGAAGGCTGTCGTCAAGATGGCAAAGGAAAAGGGCGGCCCGTCGCCGGACCGCCCTTCCCCTGTCAGTGTCGATGACGGGATCAGAACCGGTAGCGGATGCCCAGCTTGACCTGCCACAGCGACGGGTTGGTCACCGTGAAGGGCTTGGGCACGCTGAACGAGCCGCCGGCTCCGAGGCCGGAGTAGGTGTAGAAGGGCGCGCCGCCGCAGGTGGTTCCCACTCCGCCGCTGCAACTCACGTTCACCACGGGCACGCCGCGATAGAAGGTGTACTGATCCAGCACGCCCCACTCGTCATTGAGCATGTTGCCGATGTTTTCGATGTCCATATAGGCCTGGAACTTGGCGCCGCCCGGGAAGAAGGCCGGCAGCTCCTGGCTGAGGTGGATGTCGACCGTGGTCACGTCATGGACGGTGAAGCCGTTGCGCGGCGCGATCTTGCCGGCATAGCCGATCAGGCCGCTGGTCTTCAGGAAGGCGTTGAAGCTGGCGATATCGAAACCGGGGGCGTAGTGGACCTTGGGATCGCTCGTCAGGGTGACGTCGCCGCTGGCGTCCTTGGCCGGCACATAGAGCAGCTGGTTCGAGGTGGCCTGCAGGCCGCTGTAGGTCTGGGTGACCAGGTTGCCGAAGTCGTTGTCGAAGTTGCCGGTCCGGCTGTTGCCGAAGGTATAGCTGAACGGCGTGCCGCTCCTCCGCTGGCCGAACAGGGTGACGCCGGTCTCGTAGTCGCCGAAGAACTTGCGATGATAGTCCAGGGTCACCGTGTAGCGGTCACGGATTTCATAGTCGGACGTCGCGGCGCCCGGGTGGTTGTGGTCCGACGAGGCAAAGCGCACGAAGCTCGAATCGGCGATGGAGCTGGTCATCGGGTTGGCGTCGGTCGCGTGGGTGTTGGTGTAGGCCAACCGCATCGACAGGCCGTCGAGATAACCGTCGTTCCAGGACTTGGACACACTGAAGGCCGCCGATTTGGAAATGCCCACATCGGTGTTGGTCAGCATCATGTCGAAGACGTTCGCGCCGATGGTGCCGGTGGTCGAGCGGGTGTAGACCGGACGGCCGTCCGGGGCCACGCCGTTGGGCCCGGCCGCCTGAACGGCGCGCAGGTCGTACCAGTACAGGGCGTCCTTGTTCTTGGCGTAGACATAGTCGAACTGGAAGCGCCAGTCCTCGCCCAGGAAGGGCAGGTCCGTCGTATAGGCGGCCGAGAAGGTGCTCTTCCAGACCGACGGAATCTTGAAGTCCGGATCCATGACGTTCACGTTGCCGTTGCCGGGCGTGAAGGTGCAGCCGGCCGGCGCCTGGCGCAGGTCGACGTTGAGATAGGGGCCGGCGGGGCAGACGGCGTTGGTCTGGCGCACCCCGTCATTGGCGAAGGGGTTGGAGATCCAGACGTTCAGGCCCTGGCTGGAGAACCGCCCGAAGCCCGCGCTGAGGTCCCATTTGTCACTGGGGTCCCAGGTCACGTAGATCCGCGGCAGGAGAATGCTGACGCCGTCCAGGTTCTGGCGGTTGGAGAAGCCTTCCCGCGAGAAGAAGTTGGTGTTTTCGGTGGGCAGGCTGTCCATCGAATACCAATCGTAACGCAGACCGCCGAGAATGCGGATGGTGTCGCTGAACTGGTAGGTGTCCTCGAAATAGAGCGAGTTCAGCCGGTATTTAAACTGCGCCGCGCCATCGCGGGCGGTGCCGGTCGTCGCCGGCACGGTGCCGCCGGTCGGATCGACGGCGCCGGTCAGCGTGAAGCTCTGGGCCGTCCGGTTGAGGAAGTTGGTGTAGCTGCTGAAGGTGTAGCTGCCGATAGAGTTGGCGACGAAGACGTTGAAGACCTGCAGTTCTTCGGTCCGAATCCCGGCCAGGAAGTCGTTCGCCCCCCAGCTGTAGCGGCCGTAGAACTCGATGTTGGTGGTCTTGACGTCGAGATAGTTGTCGTGCCGGAAGGTGTCGGCGCCGAACTGGATGCGCGGGGTGCCGGCGCCGGCGAGAACGCCGGGCAGGTCGGTCACGGTCACCTGGGTTTGCCCGACGTCCAGGCCCTTCAGCGGAATCTGGCTGGTCTCGGTCTCCTTCCAGCCCACCCGAAGCTGGGTCGAGAAGTCCGGCGTCCACTGCGAGTTGACCTGCAGGTTGTAGGTCGTCAGCAGCTCGTTCTTGTCATACTGGCGCGATTCCAGGCCGATCTGCGGCTGGGTGGTGCTGTTGCCCGAGGCGAAGGTCGACGAGGTCGAGCCGTTGAACGAGTTGCCCTCGGTCTTCTGGTAGGTCAGCGAGGCGCGCTGATCGTTGGTGATGTTCCAGTCGACCTTGGCCAGGAATTTCTTGTCCGACACCGGCGGAGCGCCGTCCACCCACGTGCCCGGATCATAGTTGTAGACCGACTGGGTCGCGGCCTGGAAGGTGTCGATGGCGCCGGTGGTGATGCGCGGGATCAGGGTCGTCTTGTCCGAATCGGCCGGCCCCTGGTCAAGGTTGAAGATCCCCTCGAACTCGTCGTAGGACAGGAAGAAGAACAGCTTGTCCTTGATGATCGGGCCGCCAAAGGTCCCGCCCTTGGTGGTCTCCTCGAAGGTCAGTTTGACGGGGTTGCCGCGGATCGTGTCGCCCTTATGCTTGGCGTCGGTCTTCTCGTAGAACAGCGAGCCGCTGAAGTTGTTGCCGCCCGACTTGGTGACCGCGTTGATCGAGCCGCCGAGGAAGCCGTTGTTCAGTACGCTGTAGGGCGCGATCGAGACCTGGACGCCTTCGACGGCGTCGATCGAGATCGGCGAGCGCTGGGTCGGATAGCCGTTGTTGTTGAGGCCGAAGTCGTCGTTCTGGCGGATGCCGTCGACGGTCAGCTGGTTGAAGCGGGTGTTGACGCCGCCGAAGGAGAGGGCGTCCTGGTTGTCCGGGTCCTGGACCACGGCGAACGGGTCGGCCCGGGCGACGTCCTTCAGGTCGCGGGAGATCGAGGGCAGGGCCTGCACCTGAGAGCCAGAGAAGTTGGTGCCCGTGCCCTGGGTGGGCTTGGTGGACGAAGAGGCGGTGACGATCAGTTCGCCGACGGTGGCGCCGGAGTTCGCGAGCAGCAGATCGACCTCGGCGGGGTCGCCGACGCCGATGGAAGCAACCGTGGTCTGCTGGGGGTCATGACCGGGGGCCGTCGCCGAAATTGTATATGGACCGCCGACGCGCAGGCCGCGGGCCGAAAAGAAGCCATTATCCCCGGACATGGTGGTCTGCACCGAACCGGTGGGAACGTGGGTGATCGTCACCGTGGCGCCGGCCACGGGCGCGCCGGCGTCGTCGGTGATCTGGCCGCGGACGCCGCCCGTGGTTTCCTGGGCATAGACGGCGGTCGACATGGCCAGCGCCAGCACGGACAGCGCGGCGCCGCCGGCGAGCCTATTCATCAACATCATTTGAGTAACCCCTCTTATCCCGACGCCGGCCAATTGCTTTGAGTTCCCAGCCCCGCGGTCCATCGCCTTTAGCGTGGGTTTGCGAAGCTTCGGTGACCCCCTGCGGATCATGACGCCTATAGAATTCCTTGTATGGGTGCGCTGCAGCAAGGCAAGCGGCATTAACACTTCGGGGCGGTTTTGAGGCGACTTGTCGCAAGTTTGCGACACTCCCGGGGCGGTTCGCCTGTAGAAGGAGCGTCCGGCGCAAAGCTGTTTCCCGCGCCGATTCTCGGAGGCCGTGTGACCGACGCCACAACCCCGTTGAGCGGCAATCCCAACCTGGAAAAGGGCTTGCGGCTTTGCCTCTGGGCGCTGGTCGCCCTGACATTGCTCCGTGTGGCGGTGCTTTTCGCCTCGCCGCTGGAAATCTACCCCGACGAGGCCCAGTACTGGCTGTGGTCGCGAAAGTTGGACTTTGGTTACTTCTCCAAGCCGCCGATGATCGCCTGGGCCATCGCGCTGACCACCACGGCGGGCAACGCCGAGGCCTTCGTGCGCCTCTCCGCCCCCCTCTTCCATTTCGTCGCGGCCCTGGCCCTGTTCGGGGCGGGACGAAAGCTCTACGGCCCCTGGACGGGCGCGGCCGCGGCGGCCCTCTACAGCCTGATGCCGGGCGTGCAGCAGTCGTCCTTCATCATCTCGACCGACGCCCCGCTGCTCTGCTTCCTGGCCCTGGCCCTGCTGGCCTATGCCACTCATCAGAGTACGGACTTTAAGATTCGCGCGGCCGCGGGCCTGGGCGCGGCGCTGGGCCTGGCCATGCTCAGCAAATACGCCGCCCTCTACGCGGTGATCGGCATCGTCCTGCACCTGGCCCTGTCTTCCCAGGCCCGCCAGGCCTGGACCCTCAAGGCGGCGGGGACAACGATCGGCGTCTTCCTGCTGGTCCTGGCCCCCAACCTGATCTGGAACGCCGCCCACCACTTCGCCACGGTCGGCCACACCGCGGCCAATGCCGACTGGGGGGCCGGCAGGCTGTTCAATCCCGGCGAGATGGCCAGCTTCCTGGGCGCGCAGTTCGGGGTGTTCGGCCCCATCCCCTTCGCCGTCTTGCTGGGCGGGCTCATCCTGCTGGCCGTGCGCCGCAAGCTGGCCGGGCCTGACCTGCTGCTGGCCTGCCTCACCCTGCCGCCGCTGCTGGTGGTGACCGTCCAGGCCTTCATCTCGCGCGCCAACGACAACTGGGCCGCCAGCGCCTATGTGGCCGGCTCGGTGCTGGCCGCCGCCCTGCTGACCCGGCCCTGGCCCGGTCGCTGGCGGCGCGTGGCGCCGGTTCTCCTCGCCATCGCCATCGGCCTGCAGGGCCTGCTGGTCGTGGCCGTCGAAATCGGCCTGGCCAATCCCCGGCTGATCGACAAGGCCGGCTTCGCCAACAGCATCAAGCGGGTGCGCGGCTGGAAGGCTATGAGCGAGGCCATCCTCGACGAGGCGGACCTGGCGGCGGCCAACGGCGGCCTGACCGCCATCGCCGTCGACAACCGCTTCCTGTTCAACACCATGGCCTATTACCAGCGGGACTATTTCAGCCGCCCGGACGCCCTGCCCCTGCGGATGTGGGTCAAGCGGGCCGAGGCCGGCAACCAGGCCGAGGCCGAGTCGCCCCTGACCCCGGCCCAGGGCCGCCGGGTCATCGTCGCCAGCTTCGAGGGCCGCAACGTCGGCGCCATCTCGCAGGATTTCGCGGCCGCCTCGGTGGTCCGCACCACCCGCGACTTCCTCAGCCTGCCCTGCGCCCAGAAGCCCAAGGAGACCCCAGCCCACTACGACAACCGCTGCGTCCGCCGGATGTCGGTGATCCTGGGCGAGGGGTTCAGGCCGGTGGCGCGCTAGCTAGCCGATCGTCGCCTCGGTCTTGGCCCTGACCTCGTCCAGCGTAACGCCCGGGGCCAACTCCACCACCTTGACCCCGGCCCCCCGGCCAACGTCGAACACGCCAAGCTCGGTGATCAGCAGGTCCACCACCCCGGCGCCGGTGATCGGCAAGGTGCAGGCCTTCAGGAACTTGGAGGCCCCGGTCTTCTCGCAGTGGTCCATGACCACCACCACCCGGCGCACGCCGGCCACCAGGTCCATGGCCCCGCCCATGCCCTTGACCATCTTGCCCGGCACCATCCAGTTGGCCAGGTCGCCATTCTCGGCCACCTGCATGCCGCCCAGGATCGACAGGGCGATATGGCCGCCGCGGATCATGCCGAAGCTATCGGCCGAGCTGAAATAGGACGAGCTGGCCAGCTCGGTGATGGTCTGCTTGCCGGCGTTGATCAGATCGGCGTCCTCTTCGCCCGGATAGGGGAAGGGGCCCATGCCCAGCATGCCGTTCTCGGACTGCAGGGTCACATGCATCCCCTCGGGGATGTAGTTGGCCACCAGGGTCGGAATGCCGATCCCCAGGTTCACATAGAAGCCGTCCTGCAGCTCCTGGGCGGCGCGGGCCGCCATCTCGTCGCGGGTCCAGGCCATTACACAGTCTCCCGGTCGCGGGTGGTGACGCGCTCGATGCGCTTTTCGAACACCGCGCCCTTGAACAGCCGGTCGACGAAGATGCCCGGGGTGTGGATGTTGTCCTTATCGAGCGCGCCGATCTCGACGATATGCTCGACCTCGGCGACCGTGGCGGCGCCGGCTGTGGCCATCATCGGATTGAAGTTCCGGGCGGTCTTCCGATAGATCAGGTTGCCCTCGGCGTCGCCCTTCCAGGCCTTGACGATGGCCAGATCCGCCTTCAGCCAACGCTCCATGACATAGAGGCCGTCCTCGAACTCGCGGGTCTCCTTGCCCTCGGCCACCAGGGTGCCGACCCCGGTCTTGGTGAAGAAGGCCGGGATGCCCGCCCCGCCGGCCCGGATGCGTTCGGCCAGGGTCCCCTGCGGATTGAACTCCAGTTCCAGGTCTCCGGAGAGGTAGAGCTGTTCGAACAGCTTGTTCTCCCCCACATAGGAGCTGACCATCTTCCGGATCTGGCGGTTCTCCAGCAGGATGCCCAGGCCGAAGCCGTCGACCCCGCAGTTGTTGGAGATCACCGTGAGATCCTTCGTCCCCGCCAGCCGGATCGCGGCGATCAGGTTCTCGGGAATGCCGCACAGGCCGAACCCGCCGGCCATGATGGTCATGCCGTCCTTCAGAAGCCCGGCCAGGGCCTCCGCGCCGTCCTTGCGAACCTTGTCGACCATGAACGCTCCTGTTGCGAAAGCCGGCTCATCTCGCAGGTGCGAGATTGAAATTCAAGTCTTGATGAATAACCGGGAGGCTGCGTGAGCAAGGCTGATACCATGAGCCAATCGGAGGGCGAAGCCTCGGTCCTGCTCGTCTTCGCCCACCCGGCGCTGGAGCGCTCGCGGGCCAACCTGGTGCTGTCGAAAGTGGCGGAGGAGATGGAGGCCATTACCTTCCACGACCTCTATGAGACCTATCCCGACTATGTGATCGACGTGGAGGCCGAGCAGGCCCGTCTGCTGGCCCACGACGTCATCGCCCTGCAGTTCCCGATGTACTGGTATTCCACCCCGGCCCTGATGAAGGAGTGGCTGGACCTGGTCTGGCTGCACGGCTTCGCCTACGGCAAGGGCGGCGACAAGCTGTTGGGCAAGCGCCTCTTCGTCGCCTGCACCACCGGCGGACCGGCCGAGGCCTATCACAAGCGTGGCTACAACCGCTTCACCATGGAGGAATTCCTGCGCCCGCTGGAGCAGACCGCCCATCTGTGCGGCATGACCTGGGAAAACCCCTTCGTGGTGCATGGCGCGCCATTGAAGGA
The DNA here is from genome assembly GCF_030814835.1 of Caulobacter ginsengisoli. GTDB lineage: Bacteria > Pseudomonadota > Alphaproteobacteria > Caulobacterales > Caulobacteraceae > Caulobacter > Caulobacter ginsengisoli. The sequence goes on along the minus strand of NZ_JAUSVS010000012.1, from coordinate 30,486 downwards.
CGAGAAGGGCCTGGCCATGAAGGCCGAGTTCTACCGCCAGCGGCTGGTGTCGCTGACCCAGGTCCCCAAACCGGGCCGCAAGGTGAAGGCCTGATGCACGCGCAATCCTTCCTCATCCAGGCCCTGGTCTATCTAAGCGCCGGCGTCGTCTCGGTGGTGGCGGCCAAGCGGCTGGGACTGGGCTCGGTGCTGGGCTACCTGATCGCCGGGCTGATCATCGGCCCCTATGCCCTGTCGCTGGTCGGCGAGCAGGCCGACGTGATGAAGTTCGCCGAGTTCGGCGTGGTCATCCTGCTTTTCCTGATCGGTCTGGAGGTCCGGCCGGCCCTGCTGTGGTCGATGCGCAAGACCATCTTCGGCCTGGGCGGGGCCCAGGTGCTGGCCACCGCCTTCGCCATCGCCGCCGCCGCCACCCTCCTGGGCCTGGACTGGCGCACGGCGCTGGCCGTCGGCCTGGTCCTGGCCATGTCCTCCACCGCCATCGTCCTGCAGACCCTGGACGAGAAGGGCCTGCGCCAGGGAGCCATCGGCCGGGCCGCCTTCGGGGTGCTGCTGCTGCAGGACCTGTCGGTCATTCCGCTCTTCGCCCTCCTCCCGCTGCTGGCCACCCACGCCCCGGTGGTCACCGGCGCGGTCCAGGCGCACGGGACCGGCAGCCTGATCTCCAGCCTGCCCGCCTGGCTGCAGACCCTGGCCGTGCTGGCCGCCGTCGCCACCGTCATCGGGGTCGGCCGGTTCGCGGTCAGACCGATGTTCCGCTTCATCGCCCAGGCCCGCCTGCGCGAGATCTTCACCGCCTCGGCCCTGCTGATCGTGGTGGGGGTCGCGGCCTTGATGCAGATGGTCGGCCTCTCCGCCGCCCTGGGCGCCTTCCTCGCCGGCGTCGTCCTGGCCGAGAGCGAATTCCGCCGCGAGCTGGAGACCGACATCGAGCCCTTCCGGGGCCTGCTGCTGGGCCTGTTCTTCATCACCGTCGGCGCCCAGATCGACGTGCCGCTGATCCTCACCCAGCCCCTGCTGCTGCTGGGCGTGGTGCTGGGGCTGATGACCCTGAAGTTCACCGTGATGTTCAGCCTGGCCAAGATCGGCGGCGCCTCCAACCGCGTCGCCTCGGCCGTGGGAGTCGCCCTGGCCCAGGGCGGCGAGTTCGCCTTCGTGCTGCTGGCCTTCACGGTGGGCGCCGGGGTGATCGACCCAAAGCTGGCCAGCCTGCTGACCGCCGCCGTCGCCATGTCGATGGCCTTCACCCCGCTGACCGTCATCGCCTATGAGCGCATCGCCCGCTGGCTGGACGCCCATGTGGTGGCCCCCGCCATCCCCGACCCGGTCTTCGAGGAGGGCGAGCCCGACATCATCATCGCCGGCTTCGGCCGCTTCGGTCAGATCGCCGGCCGCATGCTGACCGCCAACGGCTTCCGCTCCACCGTGCTGGACAGCGACATCGAGCAGATCGAGCTGCTGCGCCGCTTCGGCCGCCCGGTGCACTATGGCGACGCCACGCGCCTCGACCTGCTGCGGGCCGCCGGGGCCGAGAAGGCCAGGATGCTGATCGTCGCCCTGGACGACCAGGCCAAGACCAGCGAACTGGTCGAGCGGGCCCGCAAGGCCTTCCCCAACATCATCATCCTGGCCCGGGCCTTCGACCGCCGCCACGCCTATGACCTCCTGGCCAACGGCGCCGACGCGGTCGAGCGCGAGACCTTCGAGGCCAGCCTGGCGCTCGGCGTCACGGCCCTGCGCAAGCTGGGCTTCCGCGCTCACCGGGCCCAGCGCGCGGCCGACTTCTTCCGCCGCCACGACCGCCGCACCTTCGAGGAGCTGCGCCCGATCTGGGGCCAGACCGAGGCCTACATGCTGGCCAGCCGCGACGCCCAGGACACCATGAACAAGCTGCTGGCCGCCGACCTGGAACGCATGAAGCCGGAGGGCGCCGACGGCTGGGAAACCTCCGGCCGCGACGAGGACATCCGCGAGGAAGCCGAGCGGGAGGGGTGGGAGTCCGGGGCATAACTCTCCCCCTCGCTTGCGAGGGGGAGCGAGGGACACGCCGAAGGCGGCGTCCCCGGAGGGGGAGCCCTTGCGGCGGTTCGGCCTTCCGCCGGCGCAGGGTGTTTCCCCCGACACGCTTTCGCCGATCTGTCTCCTCACCCGCTCTTCGCGCTGGCGCGCTCAGAGTCGACCTCTCCTCGGAGAGGAGAGGAGGCGCGTTGGGGCCTCCCCCTGGCGCGGTTGTCGGTGTAGAGAGCCGGCCGTCGCGCCCAGGAGTCCCGCCATGCCGCAGTCCGCCATCCCACCCGTCTCGTTCAAGCGGTTCACGACCGACTTCGCCGGCTTCACCCGGGACTTAGGGGACAGCTTCGCCCGCTACGGCTTCGCGGTAATCAGCGACCACCCGATGGACCAGCCCCACATCGACCGGGCCATCGACAAGGCCAAGGCCTTCTTCGCCCTGCCCGAGGCCGTGAAGAAGAAATACAACGTCCCCGGCGGCAACGGCCAGCGCGGCTACATCCCCTTCGGCGTGGAGACCGCCAAGGGGGCCGAGCACTATGACCTCAAGGAATTCTGGCATGTCGGCCGCGACCTGCCGCCGGGCCATCGCTTCACGCCCCACATGCCCCCCAACCTCTGGCCCTCGGAGATCGAAGGCTTCCAGAGCGACCTGACCTGGCTGTTCGAGCGCCTGGACGCCATGGGCCACCAGGTGATGGAGGCCATCGCCTGCTATCTGGGCCTGGACCGCCACCTGTTCGACGCCGCCATCGCCGACGGCAACTCGATCCTGCGGCTGCTGCACTATCCGCCCTCGGGCTTCGACGGGCCCAATGTGCGGGCCGGCGCCCATGAGGACATCAACGCCATCACGCTCTTGCTCGGCGCCGAAGAGGGCGGGCTGGAAGTCAAGGACCGCGACGGCCGCTGGTTGCCGATCAACCCGCCGCCGGGCTCGGTGGTCTGCAACATCGGCGACATGCTGCAGCGGGCCACCAACCACGTCCTGCCCTCGACCAGCCACCGGGTGGTCAACCCGCCGCCGGAACGCCGCAACGTGGCGCGCTACTCGACGCCCTTCTTCCTGCATTTCGCGCCGGACTATCTGATCAAGACCCTGCCGGGCACGGTCACGGCCGACCGCCCCGACCGCTACCCGACCCCCATCACCGCCAACGACTTCCTTCTGGAGCGGCTGCGAGAGATCAAGCTGGCCTGAGCGGCAACCCAGAATCATGCGACATACCGCCACGCAATTTTAACGACGTTGACCTCATCCTGCTTCGCGCAGGATCGGGGAGCGTGACATGCGGGGCGATATCGGGGGCGATGAATTGAGCGTTCGGCTCGCCGAACTTCGCTCTCTTGACCTCAAACAGCTGCGGCCGACCATCGACCGGGTGACCCGCCTGGCCAGCGCCCTGGCCGGGGCCGAATACGCCTATGTCGTCCTGGTCGAGGAGGACCATGTCTGGCAGTCGGGCTTCTCGGCCATGCCCGAGAGCATCGGCCCGCTGGAGGCGGCGATCACCGCCCAGACCATCGCGAGCGACCAGGCCCGCTGGATGGACGACGCCCGCCTCGAGGCGCCCGACCACCCCTGGGTCCAGACCGGCCCGATGATCCGCTTCTATTGCGGCTCGCCCATCATCCTGGCCAGCGGCGCGCGCATCGGGGCCCTGGTGGTCGCCGACCGCCAACCCCGCGCCCGGGACGAGACCCTGATCGCCCGGCTGGCCGAGTGCGCCGCCATCCTGGCCGACGCGGTCGAGCGGCTGCGCATGCAGCGGGCCCTGAGCGACGCCGAGGCCGAGGCGGCGACCGCCACCGCCCTCAACCGCTCGATCATCGATTCCACCGCCGTGGCCCTGGCCATGCTCGATCGCGAGATGCGCTACGTCTATGTCAGCCCCCGCTGGCTGCAGGACAAAGGCAAGCGCCGCGAAGAGGTCATCGGCCAGCGGATGAGCGACCTCTTCCCGCCGACCTACACCGACTATCTCGACGTCTACGAGCGCTGCCTGGCCGGCGGCACGCACAATGCCGACCTGGTGCCGGTGCGCCGGCCGGGCGGCGAGGACCACTGGCTGCGCGCCGACGTCACGCCCTGGCGGCTGGCCGACGGCCAGATCGCCGGGCTGATCATCACCACCACCGACATCACCGACGTGGTCACCGCCCTGCAGCGGGCCAAGAAGTCGGAGCAGCGGCTCAAGCTGGCCCTCGAGATCGCCGACGTGCTGGTCTACGAGGTCGACTATGTCCGGCGCACCCTCAGCACCGAGGGCGCCCAGGACACCTTCTTCGAAGGCGCGATCAGCTTCGACGACATCGCCGACGACATGTGGGTCACCGTCCACCCCGACGACCGCGAGATGGCCAAGGGGGCCTGGGCCGAACATCTGGCCACCGGCAAGCCCTTCCGCACCGAATACCGCATGAACCCCGCCGACGGCCGCGAGGTCTGGGCCTTCTCGGGCGCCGACTTCGTCCGCTCGCCCGAGGGCAAGGTCGAGGGCGTGCTGGGGGTCCTGAAGAACATCACCGACCGCAAGCGCTCGGAACAGACCATCGCCTCGGCTAGAGACGCCGCCCAGGCCGCCAACCAGGCCAAGAGCGACTTCCTGGCCAATATGAGCCACGAGATCCGCACCCCGCTGAACGGCGTGATCGGGGTCGCCGCCGCCATGGCCCGCACCGGACTGACCCCTGCCCAGGCCGAGATGGTCCAGCTGATCGAGACCTCCGGCCAGACGCTGGAGACCATCCTCTCCGACATCCTGGACCTGTCGCGCATCGAGTCTGGCCGGCTGGAGCTCAAGCCCGAGCCCTTCGCGCTGGACGCCTGCGTCGGCGCCACGGCCGCCCTGTTCGAGCCGCTGGCCCGGGACAAGGGGCTGGACTTCACCGTCCGCATCGACCCCGAACTGCGGCGCGCCTTCGAGGGCGACAGCCCTCGTATCCGCCAGATCCTCTGCAACCTGCTGTCCAACGCCGTGAAGTTCACCGGCCAGGGGGGGCTGACCCTGTCGGTCCGGCCCGAGGACGGCCAGATCCGGTTCGACGTCGCCGACACCGGCATCGGCTTCACCGACGAGGTCAAGGCGCGGCTGTTCGAACGGTTCGAACAGGCCGACGGCTCGATCACCCGCCGCTTCGGCGGCACGGGCCTGGGCCTGGCCATTTCGCGGAGCCTGGCCCGGGCCATGGGCGGCGAGCTGTCGGCGACGTCGCAGCCGGGCCAGGGGTCCTGTTTCACCCTGCGCCTGCCCCTGCCGCCGGCGGCGGCGAGCGAGGTCGCCAAACCGGCAGCCGCGCCGGCCGCGCCCCTGGCCGAGCGCTCGGCGCGGGTGCTGCTGGCCGAGGACCATGCCATCAACCGCCGGGTGGTCGAACTGATGCTGGCCGGGCTGGACATCGAGCTGACCTGCGTCGAGGACGGCGCCCAGGCGGTCGACGCCGCCCGCGCCGGCGGCTTCGACGTCATCCTGATGGACATGCAGATGCCGGTGATGGACGGCCTGACCGCCATCCGCGCCATCCGGGCCGAGGAGGCCCTCGGAGGCGCCCGGCCGACCCCGATCTGGGGCCTGTCGGCCAACGCCCTGCCCGAACACCTGGCCGCCTCCCGCGCCGCCGGCGCCGACGGCCACCTGACCAAGCCGCTCTCGGCCCCGGCCCTGTTCGACGCCCTGGCCCAGGCCTGCGCGGTGAGCGAGGCGGCCTAAAGCTCCGCCCACGTAGGGGGCGGCGCCATGCTTACCCTTCCCGAGATTCCTGGCGAAGGCCAGGATCCAAGCGGGCTTGGCCACCCTGCCCGCGCCCCTTCAGGACCCTCCGCTTGGGCCCTGGCCTTCGCCAGGGAAACCGGGGGATGGGGCGAGGGTTTGAAGCCCTACCCCGTCCGACCGGTGATGTAGTCCTGCGTCCGGCCGTCCTTGGGGTTGGTGAAGATCATCCCGGTGGGGCCCGTCTCGACCAGGCTGCCCAGGTGGAAGAAGGCCGTCTGCTGCGACACCCGGGCGGCCTGGGCCATCGAGTGGGTGACGATGACGATGCAGAACTGGCTGGCCAGGTCGTCGATCAGCTCCTCGATCCGCGCCGTGGCGATGGGGTCCAGGGCCGAGCAGGGCTCGTCCATCAGGATGACTTCCGGATTGACCGCGATGGCCCGGGCGATGACCAGCCGCTGCTGCTGGCCGCCCGACAGGCCCGTGCCCGGGGCCTTGAGGCGGTCATGCACCTCACCCCAGAGGCCGGCCCGCTTGAGCGAGGCCTCGACCAGATCGTCCAGGCCGGTCTTGCTGGTCTCCAGGCCGTGGATGCGCGGCCCGTAGGCGACGTTGTCGTAGATGCTCTTGGGGAAGGGGTTGGGCTTCTGGAACACCATGCCCACCCGGGCCCGCAGCGACACCGGATCGATGCTGGGGTCGTAGATGTCGTCGCCGTCCAGCCCGATGCGGCCCTCGACCCGGCAGCCGGGGATGGTGTCGTTCATGCGGTTGATGCAGCGCAGGAAGGTCGACTTGCCGCAGCCGGACGGGCCGATGAAGGCGGTCACCGACTTGCCGGGAATGTCGAGCGACACCGACTTCAGCGCATGGTTGGCGCCGTAATAGACGTTGACGTCGCGCGCGGTGATCTTGGCCGGCTCGCCCGCCGGCGGGGCCTGGTTGGCGTGCGTCCCGACGACGGGAGTGGGGGCTGAGGTCTGCATGTTCACCTTGACTACCATCTCCGCTCGTAGCGCCGCCGCAGGATGATGGCGGTGGCGTTCATGACGATCATGAAGGCCAGCAACACCATGATGCCCGCGGCCGTCCGTTCGGCGAAGGCCCGCTCGGAGGCGTTTTCCCAGATAAAGACCTGCACCGGCAAGACCGTCGCCCCGCCGATGAAACTCGAAGGAATGCCCGGCACGAAGGCCACCATGCCCACCATCAGCAGCGGGGCGGTCTCGCCCAGGGCGTGCGACAGCGACAGGATGGCCCCGGTCATGATGCCGGGCCGGGCCAGCGGCACGACATGGTGGAACACCGTCTGGGTCCGCGAGGCCCCGATGGCCAGCGCTCCGTCGCGGATCGACGGCGGCACGGCCTTGAGGGCGGCGCGGGTGGCGATGATCATGGTCGGCAGGGCCATCAGGGCCAGCACGATGCCCCCGGTCAGGGGCGAGCCCCGTGGCGCCCCCAGCCAGTTGATGAACACCGCCAGGCCCAGCAGGCCGTAGACGATCGACGGCACGGCGGCCAGGTTGTTGATGTTGACCTCGATCAGGTCGGTCCAGCCGTTCTTGGGCGCGAACTCCTCGAGCCAGATCGCCGCCATCACCCCGACCGGAATGGCGATCAGGGCGGTGACCAGCAGCATCATCGCCGACCCGACGGCGGCCCCCAGGATGCCGGCCTGCTCGGGCTCGGTGGAATCGCCGTGGGTGAAGAAGGCGCTGTTGAACCCGCCATGGACGCGTCCGGATTTCTTGAGACGGTCCAGCCAGGTCAGCTGCCGGTCGTTCAGCTTGCGGTTCCCCTCGGCGACCGACCGCTTGATCTCGCCCTTGTAGTAGAGATCGGCGTCGGCCTTGACCGGCCCGGTGACGGTGATCGTCTTGCCGATCAGGCCGGGATCGGCCTTGACCTTGTCGAGGATCTGGAAACCCAGGTCGCGGCTGATCAGGGCGGAGGCGTCCTCGGACATGGTCCCCAGCTCGTCCTCGGTCTCGCCCAGGGCCTTCAGCACCGCCAGCGACACCAGGTAGTCGTAGTTCGAGCCGGAAAGGTCGGCGCGGTCGATCCGCGCCGGGTCGAGATAGACCGGCAGCGAGACGGTGTTGGTCGTGAAGGTCGAATAGCCCTGCAGCACGATCCGGCCCAGCAGGATGACCAGGAAGGCCAGAGCGATGGTGATGGCCAGCCGCCCGTACATCTTGAACCGCGCTTCGGCGGCGTAGCGCTTCTTCAGATGCTTGGCGCTGGGGTGTTGGGCGGCGTCAGTCATATTGTTCCCGGTACTTCCGCACGATGGTCAGCGCGATGATGTTCAGGGTCAGGGTGACGACGAACAGGGTCAGGCCCAGGCCGAAGGCGGCCAGGGTCTTGGGGCTGTCGAATTCCTGATCGCCGGTCAGCAGGGTGACGATCTGCACGGTCACCGTGGTCACCGTATCCAGCGGATTGGCGGTCAGCTTGGCCTGCAGGCCGGCGGCCATGGCCACGATCATGGTCTCGCCGATGGCCCGCGACATGGCCAGCATCATCGCCCCGACCACGCCCGGCAGGGCGGCGGGCAGGATGACCTGGGTGATGGTCTCGGACTTGGTGGCCCCCATGGCCAGGCTGCCGTCGCGCAGGGACTGGGGCACGGCGTTGATGATGTCGTCCGACAGCGAGGAGACGAAGGGGATCAGCATGATGCCCATCACCACCCCGGCGGTCAGGGCCATCTGGTTCTGGACGCCGGCCAGATACTGGCCCAGCCCATCCAGCGGGCCGCCGACCAGAAACGAACCGATCCAGTTGAAGAAGCTGCGGAAGATCGGGCCGACGGTCAGGGCGGCGAAGAAGCCGTAGACCACGGTCGGCACCCCGGCCAGAATCTCCAGCAGCGGCTTGACCCAGGCCCGCACGGCCGATCCGGCGTATTCCGAGAGATAGATGGCCGAGAACAGCCCGACCGGGCCGGCCAGGATCATGGCGATGGCCATGATCAGGAAGGTGCCGGCGAACAGCGGCACGGCCCCGAACGCCCCCTTGGCCGCGACCTGGTCCTCGCGCATGGCGATCTGCGGGCTCCAGTCGGTCCCGAACCAGAAGTCCAGCGGCGAGACGCTCTGGAAGAAGCGGAAGGACTCCCAGGCCACCGAGGCGACGATGGCCACGGTGGTCAGCACCGCCACGGCCGAGCAGACGACCAGCAGCAGGTCGGTCCAGCCCTCGACCCGGTTGCGGGCGCGGAAGTCCTTGTTCAGGCGCGGATAGGCCAGCAGGAAGCCGGCCAGGGCCAGCACGACCGCCAGGCCGATGGCCAGGACCAGGCCCAGGGTCGAGATGTTGCGCGCCTCGGCGGTCTTGGCCTCGAAGGCGGTCTTCAGCTCGCCGTCCCAGCTGACCGCGCTGCGGGCCTTGCCGGCGGCGGTGGCCTGGACGTCGCTGTAGAAGACGGCCTGGCGCTGGGCGTCGAGTTTGGCCACGGCGGGCGGCGTCTGGGCCTGGATAGCGGCCCCTTCCAGCCTGGCGCCGAAGATCAGGAACAGGACCAGCAGCAGCGCGGCGGGCGCGCCGGTCCAGAGGGCCACCCAGGTCCCGTGATAGCCGGGCAGGGAATGCAGGATGGCGAGCCGGCCGCCGGCGGAACTCACCGCGCGTCGCCGCGCCAGCTGATAGGCCGAGGCCGACAGGGCGAGCAGGGCGGCCAGGGCGATCAGGAAGATCATGGTCACTCGGTCGGGGCGGGATGATGAAATGCGTCGGCCGCGGTCCGGGGACCGCGGCCTTCGCGAGGATGGCCGAACGTCAGGCCGCGGGGCGGGCCATGGTCGTGCCGGCCTTGAACAGGGCCTTCTGGCCGTCGTGCTGGCCGGGGGGCAGCGGGATCAGGCCGCGGCCCTGCAGGTAGCCGCCACGACCCGAGGCGGCGTCCGACAGGAACTCGTTGACATATTCCGTCAGGCCGGGAGTCACGCCCAGGTTGGACTTCTTGACGTAGATGTAGAGCACGCGCGACAGCGGATAGGAGCCGTTGGCGATCGTCGCGGCGGTGGGGAATACGCCGTTGACGGACGAGCCCTGGATCTTGTCGGCGTTCTCTTCGAGGTAGGAGAAGCCGAACACGCCCAGGGCGCCGGGGGTCTTGACCAGGGTCTGGACGATGGCGTTGTCGTTCTCGCCGGCGTCGATCCAGCCGTCCTTGCGCAGCGGATCGACCAGGTTCTTGAAGCCCTTTTCGTTGTTCGAGCGCATCTCGTCGAGCAGCGGGAACTTGCGGGCCCCGGCCTCGATGGCCAGCTCCAGGAAGGCGTCGCGGGTGCCCGAGGAGGGCGGCGGGCCATAGACCAGGATCTTGTTGCCCGGCAGGCCGACGCCGACGTCGTCCCAGGTGTTGTAGGGGTTGGGGACGAACTTGCCGTAGCGCAGCACCTGGGCCGACAGGCCCAGATACAGGGCGTCGAGCTTGAAGTTGTAGACGGGCGAATCCTTGTCGTTGGCGATGACGATGCCGTCGAAGCCGACCTTGATCTGGATGATGTCCTTGACGCCCTTGGCGGCGCAGGCGTCGAATTCCGACTTCTTCATCGGCCGCGAGGCGTTGGCGATGTCGGGGAAGCCTTCGCCCGAGCCCGAGCAGAACAGCTTGATGCCGCCGCCGGTCCCCAGGGACTCGATCTTGGGGGCCTTGCCGCCGTTCTTCTTGGCGAAGTTTTCCGCCACGCGGGTGGCGAAGGGGAAGACCGTCGAGGAGCCGGCGCCCCAGACGTAGTCGCGGGCCGCGTGGGCCTGCGAGGCGATGGTCATGACCGCGAGCGCGGCGACCGTTCCGAGAATCTTTTTCATGGAATGAACCTTTGGGTCCGAGGTTGCTGGGCTGGCTTAGAAGTCGAGCTGGGCGCGGAACTGCAGCTGATCGACATCCACGTCACGGCCGAGGACCGGCATGTCCTGGGTGATCTTGCTGTAGTTGGCCTGGAAGCGGACGTAGGGCGTCGGGTAGTAGTTGACCCCGGCGGTCCAGCCCTTGAAGACCCCGGCGTCGCGCGAGGTGGTGCGCGAAGCGGCGTTCGAGGCGGTGTCGTAGGCGTCGGTGGCGTCGGCGTAGTCGTAGCGCAGGGCCAGCTCGACCCCGCCCATGCCGCCGGAAGACACCGAGTTGAGGATCTTCGGACGGCCGAACTCGCCCTTGGTCCCGTCGTAGTTGCGCGTTTCGCCGGTCGGCCAGAAGCTGATCATGGCGTAGCCCACCTTGACGTCCGGGTCGCTGCCGGCGGTGGTGGCGCTGATGAAGCGGGCCACCTTGACGTCGGCGTATTCGGCCTGGATCGAGAAGCTGTTGTGGACCCAGGCGCCTTCGACGCCCCAGGTGGTGTCGGTGTCGCCGATGGCGCCGGTGGTCAGGTAGCGGTTGCCGAAGGCGGTGATCGGCCGGGTGGCGTAGGCGAAGGCGGCTTCGTTGCCGTGATCGCGGTAGCGGGCCCAGACGCCCAGGTGCAGCTTGTCGGTGTCGGTCATGATCGGGGCGAAGGCCAGGCGGCCGGTCACGCCGATGCGCTCCTTGGAGTCGGGGGCGTTGGTGACCCCGGCGTTCAGGTCGCCGTTGTTGATGGTGTCGCCCTGGACGCCGATGGCGGCGACCCAGTTGAGGCCGTTCTTCTTGGCCACGGCGCTGACCAGGTAGCTGTCGGGGCCCATTTCACCGTAGGGGCCGCGGTCCATGAAGGTCGTGAAGCGGGTCGAGGTCAGGTTCTCGATGCCGGCCACCTTGATGTTGCCGAACGCGACCGAGGTGAAGTCGTCGGGCTTCCATTCGATGGAGACGTCGTCCCAGGCCCAGGCCCCGCCGTTCACAGCGCCGCCTTCGGCCTTGTAGTAGAAGAAGTTGTTCAGCTGGCCTTCGACGCCCAGGAACACCTGGCGGCCGCGCAGGGCGCGGGTGTCGAAATCGGCGCCGACTTCACGGTCGACGCTCTGGAAGACGGCGTCGATCAGCAGGCGTCCACGGACCTTGAAGGTGACGCCGTCATTGCTCCACTGCGGGGCGCCCTTCCACACGGTGGTGGTTTCTTGCGCCTGCACGGCCGAGCCCAGGGCCAGCGCCGCGAGCGCGCCCAGCGCAGACCCGCAGATCAGCGAGGTCTTCGTCTTCATGGTTTGATCCTTGTCCGTAGCCCGGCGCCCCTCGCGCAGGGTTGGTGGCGGACTCTTAGGATCGCTCCATGACGGTCAGGCTACGGAGTTTATAAACTTCCATGACCACCCCATGACAGTCGCGTGACGGTCGACGCCCCATGGCCGGGCCGGATCCCCCCTCGGGCTCAGCTGGCGGCTGCGGCGACGAGGAGGCTGGACTCGAAGGTCAGCACCCGGTCCGGCACGAACGGGATGCTCAGCGGGTAGCCATAGGTCCAGGCGACGCGCTTGACCGCGACCCCCTCGATCGTGGTCGCCGTCACTGTGAGGGTGAGGTTCTGCGCCGGCACGTTGGCCAGCATGCCCGCCGCGGAGGCCTGGAGGCTGGAGGCCGGCGTCGCGGGACTGGCGATCAGGACGCGGGAGGCGCGCTGCACCGCGTTGCGGACCGCCGCGCCGCTGTAATAGGCCAGGCCCAGATTGAAGATGCCGAACAGGCAGACGACGAGCACCGGCGCGACGAGGGCCAGCTCCACGGCCGTCGCGCCCGACCGGTCGACGGCGAAGCGCCCGAAAGCCCGGCCTCTCATCGCACCCGCACCACCTGTTGCGCCGAGACCGAGTGGTTGACGACGCCGTCGTTGAAGATGTCCGTGGCGCTGATGGTCACGAAGGCCTGCGGAACGCTCTGATCGCTGGCGCACAGCAGCGAACAGTCGGCCACGGTTCCGCCGCAGCGGCAGACCTTGCTGGCGGCGATGGTGGCGGTGGCCCCGCGCGAGGGCCAGGCCTCCTGGGCGATCAGCCGGGCGGTGGCCAGATCGGTTCCGCCGCCCATCACATACTGGGCCCCGTTGCTGATGCCCGTGCGCATGGCGTTGTATTTACCCAGCATCGTGCCGCCCTGCACGATACCCAGCACGACCAGGGCCAGGATCGGGGCGATCAGCCCGAACTCGACCATGGCGGCGCCCCGCTGGTCGGCGGACAGTCGGCGCAGGATGGGGCCGGGTGCGAAGCGCAATGGCATGCCGCTACTCCATCAACTTGACGGCGCCGCCGACCGGCAGGGCGCTCATGCCATAGGCGGTGCAGTCGACGGCCAGGTTGGCGTTGCCGCTCCAGGATACCGTCCGGGCGACCACCTGGGTGCAGCCGTTCGACCCCTGCATGTCGCCCAGATAGCTGACCGACTGGTTAGGGAAATAGAGGGCGCCGGTCAGGTTGGACCCGGCCGTGCCGTTGAGGGTCACCGATCCGGTGTTGGATCGGCCGCCGAAGAACAGGATGCCGGTCAGGTCGCCGGTGGTGGGTGCGGAAAGGGTCAGGCTGGCGTTGCCGTTGAAGCTCACGTCGGCGCCGTTGGTCAGGTAGAAGGTGACGCCGGAGCCGGAAATGACCGAGCTGCCGTTGGTCCGCAGGGTGCCGCCATCGATGATGTAGGTCCCGGGGTTCAGGTTCTTTGACCCCTGCAGATTGAGGCCGTTGCAATAGCGGCCCGGCTGCAGGGTCGCGCCGTTGGAATTGCGGCACTGACCGGTGAGGGCCGGCTCGGCGAGGTCCTTGAAGGGGTCCTTGACCGGCGCCATCTGGGTGATGGGGGCGGCGCAGGCGGTCAGGGTGACCTCGGCGTTGATCGAGGCGCCGCCGGCCGACATCAGGCAGGGAACGCTGACCGTCGTGGCCCCCTGGCTGTAGACGGCCTCGTCGGCGATGGAATTGGCCATGACGTTGCAGCCGTTCAGGCTGACCGTCGAACTGCCGGTGAACTCGATGGCGCGGCTGGCCCCCTTGTCCAGCGCCAGGATGCAGGCGTTGGCCGCGGTCTGGTAGGTCGCCACCGCCCGGCCCCGAACGATCGCCGGGGTCGAGATGAAGATTTGCGAGAAATAGCGGGTCTCGGCGCGCGCCAGCTTCACCTCGACCGAATTGGCGTTCTGATTGGGACCCGAGGTCGGCGGGGTATTGACGATGAGGGTGTCGGTGGCGGCGTTGAATCCGTTGGCCGTCGCGGCGGCCAGGGCGGCGGCGGTCATGCTGGCCGTCGAACTGCCCGCCCGGTTTTCCAGCGCCGCCGCATAGGCCGCCGCGTCGGCGGCCTGCTGGATACGCAGCTGGTCATAGTACCAGTAGCTGGATTCCACCCCGAAGGCCGCCCCGCCGGCGACCAGGGGCATGCTCAGCGCGGCGATGACCGCCACGTTGCCTCTGCGGTCGCCCAGCCAGGATTTCAGGAATTTCACAGCGCCGCACACCGTAACCTCCCCCAGTCGGTCCGGGTACGGAACTTAGCTGAAGTCGGTTACCGGAACGGGCGCCAGGCATGGTCAAATCGCGTTCACCACGCCGGTCCGTCCGCGGATGCGCCGCGCGCTATTTCGAGATCCGCAGCGAGGCGATCGCGCCGGCGATGTTGTCGAAGACGGTATCCAGCTGCGAGGCGTCGGTGACGTCGTAATAATAGTCGCTGTAGCTGGCGCAGGTCTGCAGGATCGACTTGGAGTGGGTCGAGACCCCCACGCCGATCGAATAGATGATGATGCCCTTGGCCTTGATGTTCGCGCAGAGCTTGGCCTCGCGGTCGTCGATGGCGTCGCGGCGCTGGGTGTCGCTCGAAGTCTCGTCCAGATAGGTCGAGGTCGAGCCCGACGCCAGCAGGCGCTTCTGCCAGATATAGCCGACGCCGGTGTAGATCGAGTTCTCCGGATTGGAGACCTCGTCATTGGTGTTGTCGCCGTCGGTCAGCAGGATGATCACCTTGGTCACCTTGGGCGTGCCGTAGGCGACGCCGTCCGCGAAGGGCGCGTTGGGGGACAGGACATGCCAGCCCCACATCAGGCCCATGGCGACGTTGGTGTTGCCCACGCTGACCATCGAGTTGAGCTTGTTGGTCACCGTCGAGAAGTTGCTGGTCAGCCGCAGCAGCGGGGTCAGGCCGCATTCCCGGTTGGGACCGAAATCCCCCGTGCCCCTCGCTGTGGACGAGATGCTGGTGCTGTATTTGGTGGTGTTGCCCTGGCGGGTCTTCCAGACGGTGCTCGAGGTATTGTCGTTGCTGATGTAGTTGTTGTCAAAGTCGTAGTAGTAGGTGTGTCCCCACCTGGTGTAGCTGATCTTGTTGTCGTCCGGTTCGTCCGGGGCGAAGTAGGGCACGAACATCGTGCCCCCGATCGAGGGGGTGGGGGCGGTGTCCTGGATGTCGTAGGGCGCCGGACGGCTCTCGACGCAGCCCGCCCAGGTGGCTCCCATCTGGGTCAGCATGGCGAAGCGGTTGGTCGGGGTGTTGAAAATGTCCTCGCCATACTCGTTGGGCTGGGTGCCGGTGATCCAGACCTCGTTCTGATAGGTCGAACCGACATTGACGCTCATCGAGAAGGGCACCACGCCGATTTTGATCGGATCGGTCAGCGAGCTCCTGCTGGCGGCGGCCTGCAGGGTCGAGACCAGGCCGGTGGCGGCGGTCTTCAGGGCGCTGATCTTGGTCGAACTGCCCAGGGTGAAGGCCATGGATCCGGTGTTGTCGAGCGCCAGCACCACTTCCAGCTTGTTCTGGGAGCGGACGACCTGCGAGGCGGCCCCGACCGTCATGTCGCCCTGCAGCCACAGATTGGCGATGATCGGGGTGACCTTGACCTTGGCGGTGGAGATCACCGTGGTGTTGCCCGTCCCGCCCAGCACGAAGCTGGAGCTGGTCAGGGTGGCGTCGCTCATCGTGCCCAGCTGGGCGACCAGGGCGGCCGAGCCGACGGTCTGCAGGCCGGTGTTGTTGGTGGCGCTGGAGCGGGCCGCCATCAGGGTGGCGGCGTCCAGGGCGTCCTGCAGCTCGCGCTTGGCGACGCTGGCCCGGTTGATGTCGACCAGGCCGAACGACAGCACCGCCAGCGGCACGGCCAGGATGGCGAACTGAATGGCCACGGCCCCGCGGCGATCGCGGCGGAAACTCCGCACGATCCGCATGCCCAGTTGGGCAATGGGTTGCAGCATGGCGCTCAGCATGGCGGACGACACCCCTTTCCGCCCCAGCATGACCTCAGCAGGTAAGGAATTCGCCAACGGCCATGGTGAATCGAAGGTCAACGCCGCGGGCGGCATCAGGGGCTTGGAAGCCGGTTCCGATAGCGCCCTTCCGGCTCAGGCGACCGTCACTTCGACAATCGCAGCGAGTCGATATCGCGGCCGATGGCCCGGAAGGCGTCCTGCAGGGCGACGCCGGTCGAGGGCAGGTAGACATGCTGGGCGTCGGTGGCGCAGCCGTTGACCAGGTCCTTGGCCCGCTGGTCGTTCACCACGTCGAACCCGACCGTGTAGACGATGACCCCGGCCGCCTTCATGTTCGTGCACAGGGTCTGGGACTGGGTGAAGGCGCTGCCGTTGGGGGCGTCGCAGTTGATGTGGTCCGAGCTGGAGCCGCTGCCCGACGTCGAGTCCTGGCTGATCACGCCCTTGCAATAGGTCGAGTTGTATTCGCCGTCGGTCATCAGCACGACGACCTTGAGCAGGTGCTCGCCGCCATAGGCCGCCGGCTGGCTGGCGCTGGGCCACAGATAGCCGAACCTGGGCGAGACCATGTACCAGCCCCAGGCCACGCCGATATGACCCCCCGTCGAGCCGGACGCCGACAGGGCGTCGACCTTGCCCTTCAGGAAATCCCGGTCGCTGGAGAGCGGCACGATGGTGCTGGCGATGCAGGGATTGCCCGAGGCGGGATAGTTGCGGCCCAAGGGCGCCGCGCTGGGCGCCGCGTCGGTAAAGGCGTCAGCCCCGGTCCGCTCGCTGACGCAATTGCTGATCGCGAAGGTCTTGAAGTTTCCCGAGGGGTTGGTGAACTTGAAGCTGGCGCAGCCGGGCGTGGTGCAGGTTCCGGCCGTGTACGAGCCGCGCACCTGGGTCGCGTAGGTCGAGCCGACATTCACCGCCATCGAGTAAGGGACCAGGGCCACCTTGGTGTAGAAGGGCGTCTGGTTGGTCTTGACCACGATGTCGATCAGGTCCTTGGCCGCCGTCTTCAGGTCGTCGATCCGGGTTCCGGCCATCGAGCCGGTGGTGTCGAGCACCAGGGCCACCTCGACATCGTTGGAGGCGCGGACGACCTCGGCCTTGACGCCAATGGTCATGTCGCCCTGCGACCAGATGCCGGCGATCAGGGCCGGCACCTTGGCCGTGGCGCTGGCCATCACCTTGCTCCCGTCCAGATGGAAGCTCTTGCTGGTCACCGTCGCCTTGGAGCCCGTCATATCGGCGGCCAGGGTGGGATCGCCCACCGCGGCCAGCCCGGCGTCGGTCGTGGCCGGGGATCGGGCGGCGGCCAGGGCGGCGGCGTCCAGGGCGTCCTGCAGCCGGGTCTTTTCCTGCGAGGCGTTGGCGATATCGAGCGCCCCGAAGGTCATCACCAGGATGGGCCCCGCGCACAGGGCCGCCTGCACGGCGATGGCCCCGCGTCGATTGCCCGCAAAACGCCCAAGGAAGTTCACGATCCGCCGCAGCGGCGCCAGCCCCTTATGAGGAGACATCAGCTCCCCTCCCCCAACTCACGACGGATCAGGCCCGCCGATCCGACACTTTGCGGAAGGTGCGGTAAACGCATCGGCCACCAAGTTGGGTGAAGATGGCGGAAACCATGTGCGGCGCCATGGGGGGTTGAATCCGACTCCTTCAAGGCGCGTACTTGATTCGCCGCCGGCAGGGGCTTCGCCCGTGGAAATGTCCCGATGAGTGAGATTGGAGAGCTTGAGTCCGAACTGCGGTTCGCCCTGGACGCCGCGCGTTTCGGCGCCTGGAGCATGGACCTCATCCGGGGCGAGCTGACCACTTCGGCCACCTGCCGCGAGATCTTCGGCCGCGATCCCGCCGCCCCCTTCACCTTCCGCGACCTGCGCGACTGCATCCATCCCGACGACCGCGAGCGTCAGCGCCAGGCCAATATCGACAGCCTGGCCACCGGCGCCGATTTCGACATCGACTATCGGGTGATCACGCCCACCGGCGAAATCCGCTGGATCAGCAACCGCGGCCAGGCCTTCCACGACGCGCAGGGCAAGGCCGTGCGGATGGCCGGCATCTCGGTCGACGTCACCCATCGCCGGGCCCTGGAGGCGCGGCGGGCGGCCCTGGTCTCCCTGAGCGACTGTATCCGCGACATGGAGGATCCCGCCGAACTGGCCTATGCGGCGGCCCAGATCATCGGCGCCACCCTGGACGCCTGCCGGGTCGCCTTCGGCCATGCCGACCGGGCCGCCCAGACCCTGACCATCGAGCGCGACTGGTGCGCGCCGGGCGTGGTCAGCCGCACGGGCGTTCGCCATTTTCGCGACCACGAGGCCCGGGTCAGCGCCCTGGCCGGCGGCGGAACCGTCATCGTCGAGGACATCGCCCAGAGCCCCGGCGCCGCGCCCAAGGCCGAGATCCTGCTCGCCTCGGGCGTGCGGTCGCTGGTCAACATGCCGATCCGCGACCAGGGCGGGGTCGTCGCCGTGCTGTTCATGAACAGCGCCGAGCCCCGCGCCTGGGCGGCCGACGACCTGGCTTTCGCCCGCGAGGTGGCCGAGCGCACCCTGACCGCCATCGCCCGCCGCCGCGCCGAACGGGCCCTGCGCGACCTGGCCGCCAACCTGGAAAAACAGGTCGAGGCCCGAACCGCCGAGCTGGTCCAGGCCCAGGACGCCCTGCGCCAGGCCCAGAAGCTGGAGGCCATGGGCCAGCTGACCGGCGGTGTGGCCCACGACTTCAACAACCTGCTGACCCCCATCATCGGCAGCCTGGACATGCTGCAGCGCAAGGGGCTGGGCGGCGAGCGCGAGCAGCGGCTGATCGACGGCGCCCTGCAGTCGGCTGAGCGGGCCCAGGTGCTGGTCCAGCGCCTGCTGGCCTTCGCCCGCCGCCAGCCGCTCAGGCCCGAGCCGGTCGATGTCGCCGCCCTGATCGGCGGCATGGCCCAGCTGATCGCCTCCACCTCCGGGCCGCAGATCAAGGTGCGGGTGGAGGCTGAGGACGACCTGCCCCCGGCCCTGGCCGACGCCAACCAGCTGGAAATGGCCCTGCTCAATCTCAGTGTGAACGCCCGGGACGCCATGCCCGATGGCGGCGCCCTGACCCTGTCCCTGGCCCTCGACACCGTCGCCGCCGGCCACCGGGCCAATCTGGCGGCGGGCGATTATCTGCGGCTGTCGGTGGCCGACACCGGCGAGGGCATGGACCCCGACACCGTCCTGCGGGCGGTCGAGCCCTTCTTCTCCACCAAGGGCGTGGGCAAGGGCACCGGGCTTGGCCTTTCCATGGTCCACGGCCTGGCCTCCCAACTGGGCGGCGGCCTGGCCATCGCCAGCCGGCGGGGCCTGGGGACGCTGGTCGAACTGTGGCTGCCGGCCTGCGAGCGGCAGGCCGGAAGTCCGATTGCCGAACCTCGGGCCCCGGGCCTGGCCACATCGGCCGGCGCCGTGCTGCTGGTCGATGACGAGCCGCTGGTGCGGGCCAGCACCGCCGACATGCTGGGCGACCTGGGCTATTCCGTCACCCAGGCCGAGTCCGCCCACCAGGCCCTCAGCCTGCTGGACGCCGGCGCCAAGATCGACCTCTTGGTCACCGACCATCTGATGCCGGGCATGACCGGAACCGAGCTGGCCCGCGCCGTGCGCGAGCGCTGGCCGCACCAGCGCCTGCTGATCATCTCCGGTTTCGCCGAAGCCGAAGGCCTGGCCGCCGACCTCCCCCTCCTGGCCAAGCCCTTCCGCCAGGCGGACCTGGCGGCGAGTCTGGCGGGGTTGAAGGCGGCGGGGTAGCCCCCTCATGCAAATCCTCCCCCGGAGGGGGAGGGGGACCGCCCGAAGGGTGGTGGAGGGGGTCGGTGTGATTTCCACTTTTGATGTGGCATCGCAGCCGATCAGCCGCGCCTTTTTCTGAATTGTGATGACCACACCGACCCCCTCCACCATGCTCCGCATGGTCCCCCTCCGGGTGAGGATTTGCAAAGAACATTGTTCTTGATATGTTCTCGCGATGGATGCGCCTGCCAAAACCCGTGATCGCGCCCACAAATTTCGGCGCGAGATGACGTTCACGGAGAAAAAGCTGTGGACTCGCCTCAGGCGCAACGCCCTAGGCGGGCTACATTTCCGGCGACAGCATCCGTTCGGCCGGTTCGTGCTCGACTTCTACTGCGACGCGGTGCGACTGGCCGTGGAGGTCGATGGTGGCATCCATAATCTCGAAACCAAGCAGATCGACGACGCTCTACGGGACATGTGGCTCGCTGAACGGCACATCCGGGTGTTGCGGATTCCGAGCAATCTCGTGGTGAACGATCCTGCCAGGGTCGAGGTGATGATCTTGGCTGAAGCGGCCAAGCCATTCACGCGATCGCCAGGTCGAACGCTCTCCCCCCAATAAATCCTCACCCAGAGGGGGAGGGGGACCGCGCCGCAGGCGTGGTGGAGGGGGTAGCCGAGATTTCCGCAGCGAACGTGGAGGCTTCAGCCGATCAGCCGCGCCTCTTCCTGAACCGTGATGACCACGGCGACCCCCTCCACCATGCTCCGCATGGTCCCCCTCCCCCTCCGGGTGAGGATCGGGGAGGCGCGGTCGTTCGCGCTCCCCTCAACGCCGAGAAGGCTACCCTACCACCCGCACTTCTCGCCCTTGTTCGCCTTGATCAGCCACTTGTTCAGCGGCTGGAAGTAGTCGGTCACGGCGCTGGCGTCGGTCTGGGTTTCGCCGGTGAAGGCGGCCAGTTCCTTGGGCCAGGGCTGCGACTGGCCCATCTCCAGCATGGTCTTGAACTTGGCCCCCACCGCCTTGTTGCCGTAGATCGAGCAGCGGTGCAGCGGGCCCTTCCAGCCTTCCATCTTGCAGGCCGCGCGATGGAACTGGAACTGGTAGATGTGGGCCAGGAAGTAGCGGGTGTACGGCACGTTGCCGGGCACATGGTACTTCGCCCCCGGATCGAAGGCGTCGGCCGGGCGCGTCCCGGGCGGGGTGATGCCCTGGTACTGGGTGCGCAGCTTCCACCAGCCGTCGTTATAGGTCGCCGGGGTCAGCTGGCCGTCGAACACCTGCCAGCGCCACTTGTCGACCAGCAGGCCGAACGGCAGGAAGGCGATCTTCTGCAGGGCCATCTTCATCAGGAAGGGGATGTCGCCCTCCTCGCCCGGAACCTTGTCCAGCAGGCCGATCTGGTTGAGGTAGGTGGGGGTCAGGGCCGAGAGGCCGGCGAAGTCGCCGATCGCCTCGTGGAAGCCGTCGTTGGCGCCGCCCCTGAACAGCCAGGGCTGACCGCTGTAGGCGCGCTGGTAGTAGTTGTGACCCAGCTCGTGGTGGACGGTGTAGAAGTCATCGCCGTTGACCTTGGTGCACATCTTGATGCGGATGTCGGACTTGTCGTCCAGGTCCCAGGCCGAGGCGTGGCAGACGACTTCGCGGTCGCGCGGCCGGGTGATCTGCGAGCGGGTCCAGAAGGTGTCGGGCAGCGGATCGAAGCCCAGGGACGAGTAGAAGTTCTCGCCCGTCTTGACCATCTTGACCGGGTCATAGCCGGCCTTCACCAACAGGTCGTCGAGGCTGTAGGCCGAGGTGTCTTCCTTGGGCGCCACCAGCGGATAGATGTTGCCCCAGTCCTGGGCCCACATGTTGCCCAACAGGTCGGCGCGGATCGGGCCGGTGCGCGGCTGCACGCCGTCGCCGTACTTCTCGTTCAGCCGGGCCCGCACATAGCAGTGCAGGTTCTTGTAGAAGGGCTCGACCTGCTTCCACAGCCGGTCGGTCTCGGCGGCGAAGGCGTCGGCCGGCATGTCGTAGCCCGACCGCCACAGCGCCCCGGTATCCTTGTAGCCCAGGCCCGTGGCGCCCTCGTTGGCCAGCTTGACCAGCTCGGCATAGTCGCCGCGCATGACCGGCGAGATCGAGTGCCAGCCCTCCCAGACGGCCTTCAGCTCGGCCGGGTCACGGCTCTGGGCCATGATGTCCTCGGCGTCGTTCAGCGTCAGGGTCTTGCCGCCGTACTGGAACTTGCCGGTCGAATAGGTGGAGTCCAGCCGCGAGGCGATGGTGGCGAGCTGGTCGGCGGCGCCGGGCCGCTGCGGAGCCGCCACGACCAGGCCCCGCTTGAGCAGGTCCAGCTTGCGGCGGGTGACCGGATCGGCGTCGGTCTTGTCATAGAGCGAGGCCTGCATGGCGTATTTGGTCGCCAGGTCAGTGATCTCGGCGGTGGCCTTCGCCTCGAGCCACTGGGTGTCCTCGGTGATGTAGGTGGCCCGCACCCACGAGGCCTTGTTGACGTATTCCGAGAGCTTCTCGAGATCGGCCTCAGCCTTGTCGGTAAAGGCCTTGGCTTCCGCCGGGGTCGGGATGGCGGCGGGGGTCGCGGCGGGCGTCTGGGCCTGGGCCGGAGCGCCGGTGCTGGCGGCAAGGCCGAGACCGGCGACGAGGGCGATGGCGGCGCCGGCCGCCATGAGCTTGAGCTTCATGCTGCGCTTCCCTTCTTAAGGAGAATTTTGGTGGCGCAGGAGAGGCCCGGGGCTGGGCTCAGTCAAGGGTCCCTCATTCCAACGTCCGTCATGGCCGGCCGAAGTGCCGGCCACCCATAAACGCGGCGCTCAAGAAGGCCCCCGGTCAGGCCCGCCGCCAACCGTCGTCTCCGGTGTGTATGGGTGGCCGGGACAAGCCCGGCCATGACGGTTGAGGGGTGGTTTGAAGGCCTTCACGCCGCAACGCCCTCTACTCGACCACACAGGCCCCCAACCCATCGCGCCGCACCGTCCCCGAAGCCGCCCCGATTCGCCGCGAGCGCTTCTTGACGTAGGGCCCCGGCGCGGCGGCCTTCCATTTCAGCGGGCTGGGCAGGATGGCGGCCAGCCGGGCGGCCTGGGCGGGGGTCAGCCGGTCGGCCCCGACCCCGAAATTGCGCCGGGCGGCGGCCTCGGCGCCGTAGACGCCCGGCCCCCATTCGATGCTGTTGAGATAGACTTCCATGATCCGCCTCTTGCCCCACAGCCCCTCGATCAGGACGGTGAAGCCGGCTTCGGCGACCTTGCGGACATAGGAGCGCTGCGGCCAGAGGAAGACGTTCTTGGCGGTCTGCTGGCTGATGGTCGAACCGCCGCGGATCTTGCCGGGGTGGCGCTGGTTGCGGGCATAGGCCTTTTCCATGGCCTCGAAATCGAAGCCGTGGTGCTCGCAGAACCGGGCGTCCTCGGCGGCGATCACCGCCCGGGGCAGGGCCGGCGACATGCTGTCCAGCGAGCGCCAGCGGCGGTCCAGTCCCTTGCCCTCGAACAGGCGCTGGACCATCAGGAAGGTGATCGGCGGCGGCACGAAGCGGTAGATGGCCGTCAGCCCGACCGGGCAGACGACAAAGATGATCAGTCCCCAGACGAACAGCCTGCTGACCCACTGGCCCAGACCGCGCGGCCGCTGCCGGACCCGCCTGGGCGGCGGCTCGCGACGGGGCGGCGGGCGATAGGGCGGGGGCGGGAGGACGACCGCCGGCGGGGGTTCCGGCTCTGGCTCTGGTTCTGGTTCTGGTTCGGGCTCGGGTTCTGGCTCAGGTTCCGGTTCTGGCTCGGGTTCTGGCTCAGGTTCCGGTTCCGGTTCGGGCTCCGGCTCCGGCTCCGGCTCGGGCTCTAGCTCGGACTCCAGCTCCGGTTCCGGTTCAGACCCGGGATCCGGCTCAGCCGTAACCTCTGGCTCGAGCTCTGGCTCGATGCCCGGCTCCGGCGCGGGTTCGTCCAACGACGATTCCATCTCCGCCGGCGGCGGGGCGTCCTCGTCCTCGTCCTTGGGCGAATTCGGATCCTGCATGGCCCCCTCTTGCCATGACCCTGCGGCCGGGTGCTAGCCAAGCCTGTCACAGCCGAGAAAGACTTAAGCCATGGACGTCAGCCAGGCCATCGCCGCCCGCTATTCCACCCGGGCCTTCAAGCCCGACCCGGTCCCGGGCGAGGTGGTGCGCGAGATTCTGGTCGCGGCCAGCCAGGCGCCCTCCGGCGGCAACCTCCAGCCCTGGCGGGTGACCGCCCTGACCGGCGAGCCGCTGGCGGCCCTGAAAGCCACGGTGGCGGCCAATCTCGGCGGCGAGGAGCCGGAATACGACGTCTATCCGCGCGACCTGTGGGACCCCTTCCGCACCCGCCGCTACCAGTGCGGCGAGGACCTCTACGCCTCGATCGACATCCCCCGCGAGGACAAGCCCGGCCGCATCCGCCAGCTGATGCGCAACACCGAGTTCTTCGGCGCCCCGGTCGGGATCTTCTTCTGCCTGGACCGCAAGCTGGGCCCACCGCAGTGGGCGGACCTGGGCATGTATATGCAGAACGTCATGCTGCTGGCGGTCGAGCGCGGCCTGGATACCTGCGCCCAGGAGTTCTGGGCCCGCTATCCGCGCACCGTGGCCCGCGCCATAGATTTGCCCGATGACCACATGCTCTTCTCGGGGATGGCGCTGGGCTATGCCGATACCAGCGCACCGATCAACAACTGGCGGACACGGCGCGATGACTTCGAAATCTGGGGCGAGCTTCGAGGGTTCTAGGAGGTCGCCATGGCGTCATGGCTGATGCTGGCGCTCGTGGCGGCGGCCGTGGCGCAGGGTCCCTGGCCGGCGGTTCGGCCGGGCGACAGCCGCGCCCAGGTCACCGCGGACTTTCCGAGCGAACCATCTTCAATCGAGTTCGCTGACGCGCGCCCCGGTCTGAATCTTCCCGACCAGCAGCTTGGCGGCGAGCAGTTCGCCGCGCGGGTGCATTTCGATGGCCAGGACCGGGTGGAAGACATCGTTTTGCAGTCGGTGAAGCGGGACACCGGCGTGCGCCTCGAGGCGCTCACCGCCGACCTTAGGCAGCGGTTGGGCGGCGAGCCCGTGTGCCACGACTACATGGGTTATCTCGATTCCACCGAATGCGGCTGGAACATCGGCGACATCCAGGTCTCCCTCATGTACCTGGACGGCATCCGATACATCACCATCGCCAAGGCGGGGCCGCTCAGGCCTGCGCGGCGATAACCCCCACCTCGCCGTCCTCGTCACCCCAGGCCACCCAGGCCCCGTCGGGGCTGACCGCCAGGGCGCTGATCGCCGCGCCCTTCTCGGCCTTGACCGTCTTCAGCGATCCCGAGCCCAGGTCGCCCACCCAGACCCGGCCGTCGTCCAGCCCGCCGGCCAGCACCCCGCCCTTGGGGGTGGCGGCGACGCGGACGACCAGGGCGCCCTCGTTGAAGCCGACCTCAGCCGCCTCCTTGCCCATGGGTCCATTGTTGCCCGCGAACGGCCAGATCACCGCGCCGTTCGCGCCCGCCGTGGCCAGCATCAGTCCGCCGGACAGGAAGCACATACTCTTCACCTTGGCCGGATAGCCGCCCATCCGCATGTCCTTGCCGTCGGCCAGCCGCCAGCCGTGCAGGCTGTTCTCCTGCATGGCCGACATCAGGAATTTGCCGTCGGGGCTCCAGGCCAGGCCGATATGGCTGCCGGCCCAGCGCAGCATCTGCGGCTTTTGCTCGGCTATGCGGGCATACCAGAGCGCCGCCCCGCCATAGGTGGCCGCCGCGATTCGCCGGCCGCCCGGATCGATGGCCACCGCCGCCACCGACTTCTCATGGGTGAAGCGGGCTTGAAGTTTGGCGTCCTTCACATCGCGCACATGCAGGTCGCGCCCGGCCGAATAGGCGATCAGCCCGCCGGGGTGCGAATCGACCGAGTCGATCCAGCGGCCGGGGACCTTGGCCAGCTCGCTCGCCTCGCCGTCCCGGGTCCAGACCAGGCGGCCGTCATCGCCGCCGGTGATGACGCCCTGGCCGCTGGGATGGCCGGCCGCGCAGAGGATTACCCCGTCGTGGGCCTGGACGGCCTGGCCGCCCGAACTGCGCACCGTGCCGTCGCCCAGAGCGAAAATTGCTTCGCTGGAGGGAACGAATCGGGCGTCCGAGACGTAGGCGTCGTAAGAGGTTCGAAAGGCTTGGGTCATACCCAAGGGTGCTAGCGCGACCGGGACCGCTTGCCCAGATGGTGACGGATTCTCCTGTCACGATAGTCGGGCTTTACATCCTCGCTCTTCCGGGCGATGGGTGTTTTCGAACGCAACGGGCCCCTCGAAGGGGCGCGAGAGGGAGTGTGCGCATGGCAGGGAAAGTCGCCGGCGGAAAAAAGAACAAGTTCGACCTCGGTCAGAACAGCGACATGAACGTGACGCCCTTCGTGGACGTCATGCTCGTTCTGCTCATCATCTTCATGGTGACCGCGCCTCTGGCCACGGTGTCGATCCAGGTCGACCTGCCGCCGGCCGTGCCGCCGGACGCCAACGACCACAAGAAGCCGGTCTTCATCTCGCTGCAGCCCGGCGGCCACATCTTCTTCGGTGGCAAGGAAACCTCGCTGGCGGCCCTGCCGACCGACATCCCGATCGGCCTCCTCAACAACGGCGACACCGGCCCGCCCACCGAGCAGCGCATCTTCATCCAGTCGAACCCGGACGTGCTCTACGAGCAGTTCATGTCCGTGCTGAACGTCCTGCAGGGCAACGGCTACTTCAAGGTCGGCCTGATCCTGGAAGAAGTGAACTGATCCAGCCGCAAGGCTGAACGGAAAAGGGCCGGTGGCGACACCGGCCCTTTTTGTTATTCCGCCCCCGGCGGGGGCGGACGGCCCGCCCGAGGCGCGCAGCGAGCGCGCCCGTGGCCGGCCAGGTGAGGGTTTGGGAGGCCATGCGGCGGCCAGAACCGTGAGTCGCTCGCGACTGTGCTAGGCGCCAAGCCCATAGACCGGGAACTAGCCCCGACCTTCGTAACACGGCCCCGAAACCCTCACCGGACCTCGCTCTGGCGAGGTCGTCCGCCCCCGCCGGGGGCGGATTAAGCCACACACCCCTCGAAACCCGCCTTCAGCGCCGCCTCGTCCAGGTCGCGGCCGATGAACACCATGCGGCTGTTGCGGGTCTCGCCGGCCTTCCAGTCGCGCTGGTAGTCGCCCTCCAGGATCATGTGGACGGCCTGGAAGACCAGCCGGCGGTCTTCGCCCTTCACATCCAGTATGCCCTTGGCCCGCAGGATGTCGGGGCCCTTGGCCTGCAGCAGGTCGTTGAGCCAGCGGGTGATCTTGATCCCGTCCAGCGGCTTTTCCAGCGTCAGGGAAACGCCCTTGATGCCGTCGTCATGCACATGGTCATGGTGGTCGTGTCCGTGATGGTCATGGTCGTGGCCATGGTGGTCATGGTCGCAGTGGTCGTCATGCACATGCCCCGCCTCGCCGTGCGGCGGGTTGAGGAAGTCCGGCTCCAGGGTGGTGATGCGGTCCAGGTCGAAGCTGTTCCGGCCCAGGATGGCCTCCAGCGGCACGTTCGAGCGCTGGGCGCGGTGGATGGCGGCCAGGGGGTTGAGGCGGCGGATGCGGGCCTCGACCTCGACCAGCTCGGCCTCGGTCACCAGGTCGGTCTTGTTCAGCACGATCTGGTCGGCGAAGGCGATCTGCTCGACCGCCTCGCGGCTGTCGGCCAGGCGCAGGGTGATATGGCGGGCGTCGACCACCGTGGTCACCGAATCCAGCCGCGTGCGGGCCCGCACGTCGTCGTCGACGAAGAAGGTCTGGGCCACCGGACCGGGATCGGCCAGGCCGGTGGTCTCCACGATGATGGCGTCGAAGCCGCCCTTCCTTTTCATCAGGCCCGAGAGCACCCGGATCAGGTCGCCGCGCACCGTGCAGCAGACACAGCCGTTGTTCATCTCGAAGACTTCCTCGTCGGCCCCGACGATCAGGTCGTTGTCGATGCCGACCTCGCCGAACTCGTTGACGATCACGGCGTAGCGCTTGCCGTGGTCCTCCGAGAGGATGCGGTTCAGAAGCGTGGTCTTGCCGGCCCCGAGATAGCCGGTGAGCACGGTGACGGGGGTACGGGTGGGGGTCGCGGTGTCCATGGCGCTCATTTAGGCGAGCCGGAGCCGGATCGCTATGTCCGTTCGACCAGCAGGACGACGACGCCGAGGATAACCAGGGCCGCGCCGAGGATGGCCTGCTCGTAACCCTGGAGCGCGACCAGCTTCAGCCGGTCGGCCCCGGCCAGCGACAGGCTGGTGAATAGCGTCATACCCAGCCCCGTCGCCAGGGTCAGCACCAGGCTGAGGATCAGAAAGCCCGCCCAGCCGTGCGGCGCCCCGGCCAGATAGACCGGCAGGAAGGCCTCGCAGGGGGAAACGGCCAACAGGGCGACCAGCCCCGAGATCGCCGCCGCGTCGGTCGCGTAGAGCGCCGGGCGCTTCTCGCCCGCCGCGACCCTGGCCCGTCTGGAGTGGCGCAACAGGTAATAGAGTCCCAGCGCGATGGGCAGGCCGCCGGCGATGTAGGGGAAGACGGCGGCGATGTGGGGCTGGATGACCAGGCCGCCGGCCAGCACCAGAAACCCCAGGGCCACGGTGACCAGCACATGGCCGATCCCCGCCACCAGGGTGACGCCCAGGGTCTTGCTGGCCGTCCATTGCCGGTCGCGGCCGACCAGCACGAAAGGCAGCCAATGGGTGGGCAGCGCCGCGTGCATGAAGGCGACGGCGAATCCCAGGGCGATGGAGGCGAAAAGCGTTGAGGTCACCCATCCGCTATAGCCTGTTATAATGTAACTATCGAGAGGCTTTCGAAACCGGCCCGGAACCGTTGACTCGGGCGATCTCCCCTGTATAAGTCCGGCCCCTCGCCCGCGGGCTCTCTCGCGGGCGCAAACTTTTTTGCGACTACAAACTCTCTTAGAGAACGATTGGGCGAAACCGATGTACGCGGTGATCAAGACCGGCGGCAAGCAGTACCGGGTCAAGGCCGGGGATCTGATGGTCGTTGAGAAGCTGGGCGGCGAGCCCGGCGCGCAAGTGGCCTTCGACCAGGTCCTGATGCTCGGCGAGGGCGACACCGTCGTCATCGGCGCGCCGACCGTGGCCGGCGCCGCCGTCACCGCGACCCTGATCGAGACCCGCAAGGGCGAGAAGGTGAAGATCTTCAAGAAGATCCGCCGCCAGGGCTATCGCCGCACCCGCGGTCACCGCCAGTTCGAAACCGTCCTGCGCGTCACCGGCATCGCCGGCGAAGGCAAGAGCGAGACCTGGGACGGCACGGTCGACCTGACCACCAAGGCCGTGCTGAACGCCCGCTCACGCAACCTGCGCCTGCCGGAAGGCACCGTCGCCGAAGCCGCTCCCAAGGCTGCCAAGAAGGCCGCGGCTCCGAAGGCCGCCCCCAAGGCCGCCGCGCCCAAGGCTACTGCCCCCAAGGCCGCTCCGAAGGCTGAAGCTGCCGCCCCGGCGCCTGAGGCTCCCAAGCCCGCCGCCAAGAAGGCCGCCGCGCCTAAGGCCGAAGCCAAGACCGAGGCCCCCAAGGCTGAAGCCAAGGCCGCCGCACCCAAGAAGGCTGCTGCTCCGAAGGCCGCCCCTAAGGCTGACGCCGCTGCCCCCGCCAAGAAACCGGCCGCCAAGAAGGCCCCCGCCAAGAAGGACGGCGACGCGTAAGCGTCGGCCTCCTCTGATCGTTTAGGAGAGCACCCATGGCTCACAAGAAATCAGGCGGCTCCTCGCGCAACGGCCGCGATTCCGCCGGCCGGCGCCTTGGCGTCAAGAAGTTCGGCGGCGAAGCCGTCGCCGCCGGCAACATCCTGGTCCGCCAGCGCGGCACCAAGTTCTGGCCGGGCGTCAATGTCGGCATCGGCAAGGACCATACCCTCTTCGCGCTCGAAACCGGTGCGGTGAAGTTCGTAACCAAGCGCGATGACCGAACCTACGTCACGGTCGTTCCGGCCATGGCTCCCGCCGCCGAGTAGGCGCTCCGGGACCCACGCTCCGGATCGCCCAAGCAAGCGATCCGGACACGAAACCCAAATGGGGAGTCCGGTTCGCCGGGCTCCCCATTTTCGTTTCAGGCCGAAACCTTCCCCCCAGAGGAAGCCGGCCGGGAGGCTAAACATCATGTGCGTCATCGAACCCAGTCCCATACTCGAAACCCGCCGGCTGCTGCTGCGGGCGCCGGACAGAGGCGACGTGGATCGCTTTGTCGAACTGGCCGGCGACTGGGACGTCGCCCGCATGCTGAGCCGCATGCCCCATCCCTACCTGCCCGAACACGCCGAGGAATTCCTGGGCGCCTGCGAGGCCTTCGACCCGGCCCAGGACCAGGTGTTCGCCATCGAACTGGAGGACGAGGGGGTGATCGGGGTGATCGGCCTCAACCCGCACGAAGCCGGCACGGAGCTGGGCTACTGGATCGGCCGCCCCTACTGGGGCCGGGGACTGGTCAGCGAGGCTGTTGACGCCACCCTCGCCTGGGCCAAGCGCGCCTGGAAACGCCGCCACATCGTCGCCGGCCACTACACCGACAACCCGGCGTCCGGGCGGGTGCTGTGCAAGGCGGGGTTCCTCTACACCGGCCGCCTGGAGCTGCGCGACAGCCTGGCGCGGGGCGAGAAGGTCCCGACGCGGATGATGGTGTGGCTGGCCTAATTCCTCGCCCCTTGGGCGAGGGGGACCACGAAGTGGTGGAGTGGGCTCTGGGGAGCACACGGAGTGTCAGGCACGCCCACTCCGGCAGTGCTCAATCCTGAAATCCCGTGTGCTCCACGGCCCACTTGTCTGTTGGCTTGCCGTTATTGTGAGGCTGTCTTCCGGGACGCCCGCCTGACGTTCTGAGCGTCAGGCGGGCCGTCGGTGG
>NZ_JAUSVS010000011.1 GCF_030814835.1 Caulobacter ginsengisoli | reverse complement strand
TACGTCAGCTTCCAGGGCCAGCTGTGGTCCGTGCCCAAGGCCTTCTGCGGTGAGCGCCTAGCCATACGGCCCATGAACACCGACGGCCTCTACGGTGTCTTCTTCGCAAGCCATCAGGTCGCAACCATCGACTTGACCCAATCGAAAAGTGTCAGCCATGTCTCCGAACAGGTGTCCGCTATGTCCCCGGGCTGAACAACAAGGCCTAGGATGACGGTGGTGGGGAGGGGTGTCTGCTGAGCCAAAACCGCAAAGTGCCGGCTTGGCGACATCGCTGAATGTCGATTGGCCCTAGGATGACGGGGAGGTTGGGCTGGGGTGACTCAATCCCAACGCCCCCAGTTTCCTTGAAACCGTCTTCGCCTTTTCCATATTGATCCAATAGGAATTAGATGGATTAATCCTTCCAACGCCTGCGGGGCGATGGAGGGATCGATCTATGAACGGCAGAAACTTGCGTCGGTTGTTGGCCTTGGGCGCCGCGGCCGTTCCCCTGCTGATCGGCGCGCCGGCCTGGGCGCAGGAGGCTGTGACCTCGACCGCGGCCGCCCAGGACAGCCTGCCGCCGCCGGACCCCGCGTCCCTCACGGCGGACCAGCGCATCGCTCTCCTGGAGGCCCAGCTGTCGGCTCTGCAGGCCCAGATCGAGGACCTGAAGACCCAGGCCGCCAGCGGCATCGCCGCCGTGCGCTCCGACCAGCAGGCGACCACCCTCACCCTGAAGAACGGCCGGCCGACCTTCGCCACCGGCGATGGCCAGTTCACCGCCTCGATCCGCGGGGTAATGCAGCTCGACACCGCCCAGTATTTCCAGGACGACAACCTGCCGGCCAGCGTCACCACCGGCCGCGACCTCAACAGCGGGACCAACTTCCGGCGCGGGCGCCTGGGCGTCGAAGGCCGGCTGTTCGGCGACTTCTCCTACAATGTCCTGCTGGATTTCGGCGGCTCGGGCACGGACGGTTCGACCACCCTGCACGAACTCTGGCTGCAGTATGAGGGCTTCAAGCCCTTCAAGCTGAGGGTCGGGGCCTTCCCGCCGAACCTCGGCCTGGAGGACGCCGCCTCGACCAGCGGTTCGCTCTTCCCCGAACGGCCCTCCTCGGCCGAGATCGCCCGGTCGCTGGCCGGGGCGGACAAGCGGATCGGGGCCCAGCTTCTGGCCAACGGCGACCGCTGGCTGGTCGCCGCCGCCGTCACCGGCGCCAAGACCACCGATGCGGCCACCTTCGACGAGCAGCTGGGCTACACCTTCCGCGTCGCCGGCACGCCGCTGAAGGGCTACGACTGGCGCATCCAGGTCGGGGCCAACGCCTCGGTCGTGGCCCAGCCGGCCCAGACCGCGCTGCTGGGCGCCTATCCCGTCACCCTGACCGACCGGCCCGAGCTGCGGGTCGATGGGACCCAGCTGGTCTCCAGCGGCGCCATCGACGCCTCGGGGGCCCGGCACTGGGGCCTAGAGGCCGCCGGCCAATGGAAGGGCCTGCTGATCCAGGGCGAGTATTTCGACTACAAGATCGACCGCCGCAATCCCGCGCCGGGCGTCCATGATCCGGCGTTCGACGGCTGGTATGTCGAGGGCGGCTGGGTGCTGACCGGCGAGACCCGCAAGTTCAATCCCGAGACGGCGGCCTTCGACGCCCCGCCGGTCACCAAGCCCTTCAACCTGAAGGAAGGGACCTGGGGGACCTGGGAGCTGGCGGCCCGCTATTCGGTGGTCGATCTCAACTCCGACCCGTTCGCGGCCCTGGCCGCCAACCGGGTGCGCGGCGGCGAGCAGACCATCACCACCCTTGGCGTGAACTGGTTCCTCAACCCCTCAGTCCGGCTGTCGCTCGACTGGCTCGACGTCTCCGTCGACCGCCTGACCGCCGGCGGGCTGCAGGCCGGCCAGGACTACCAGGCGCTCAACCTGCGCAGCCAGTTCGCCTTCTGATCCGGAAAGCCATCACCATGACCACCGATTTCACCCCGTCGCGTCGCGGCCTGATCCTGGGCGCCGGCGCCGCCACGCTCGGAGGCCTCGCCTTGAGCAACCAAGCCCTGGCCGCGGCCCCCGCCGCCAAGCCCGTCACCCTGTTGAACGTCAGCTACGACCCGACCCGCGAGCTCTATGCGGCGATCAACCCGGCCTACATCAAGTACTGGAAGGAGCGCACCGGCCAGACCCTGATCATCAACCAGAGCCACGGGGGCTCGGGCGCCCAGGCGCGGGCGGTGATCGACGGGCTGCAGGCCGATGTGGTCACCCTGGCCCTGGCGGCGGACATCAACGCCATCGCCGACCGGGCCAGGTCGATCGCGCCGAACTGGCAGTCGCGGCTGCCGGACAACTCCACGCCCTACACCTCGACCATCGTCTTCCTGGTCCGCAAGGGTAACCCCTGGAAGCTGCGCGACTGGGGCGACCTGGTGAAACCCGGCATCCAAGTCATCACTCCCAACCCCAAGACCTCCGGCGGCGCCCGCTGGGCCTATCTGGCGGCCTGGGCTTGGGCCCTCAAGCAGCCCGGCGGCAGCCCGGACAAGGCCAAGGCTTTCGTCCAGCAGCTCTACAAGAACGTGCCGGTGCTCGACACCGGGGCGCGGGGCTCGACCACCACCTTCACCCGACGGGGCATCGGCGATGTGCTGCTCAGCTGGGAGAACGAGGCCTATCTGGCCCTGGCCGAACTGGGGCGCGACAGGTTCCAGATCGTCTATCCGTCGCGCTCGATCCTGGCCGAGCCGCCGGTCACCCTGGTCGACCGCACGGTGGACCGCCGCAAGACGCGGACCATCGCCGAGGGCTACCTGAACTTCCTCTACAGCCCGCTGGCCCAGGACCTGATCGGCAAGAACTACTACCGCCCGCGCAACGCAGCGGCGGCAGCCAAATACGCCGCCCAGTTCCCCAAGATCCCGCTGGACACCATCGACGGAACCTTCGGCGGCTGGCGCAAGGCCCAGGCGACCCATTTCGACGACGGCGGCGTCTTCGACAAGATCTACCAACCGCGCTGAGATCCTCCCCGAAGCGACGGTTCACTGGGGCGCGGCCGACGAGGTCGCGCCCCTTTTTCTAGAACTCCTGCCAGTCCGCCGCCGCGCGCCCTCCGCTGGCGGCCCGCCTTGGAGCGGGTGGCGTCCGGACCGGTTCCGGCGTCGCGGCCGCCGGCGCATCGCCGATGCGGAAGCGCGAGACCAGGCGGGCCAGCTGGTCGGCCTCCTGGGCCAGGCCATGGCTGGCCGCGGTCGATTCCTCGACCATGGCGGCGTTCTGCTGGGTGGTCTGGTCCATCTGGTTGACCGCGGAATTGACCTCGGCCAGGGCCGTGGACTGCTCCTCGATGGCGGCGGCCATCTCGACGACCAGATCGCTGATCCCGGTCACCTGGCTGACGATGCGCCGCAGGGATTCGCCGGTCTCGCCGACGACGCTGACCCCGGCCGAGACCTGGCGCGAGCTGGTCGAGATCAGGCCCTTGATCTGCTTGGCCGCGTCGGCGGAGCGCTGGGCCAGCGCCCGCACCTCGGACGCCACCACGGCGAAGCCGCGGCCGGCTTCCCCGGCCCGGGCGGCCTCGACCCCGGCATTGAGGGCCAGCAGGTTGGTCTGGAAGGCGATCTCGTCGATCACCCCGATGATCTGGCTGATCTGCTGCGAGGACTGCTCGATCTCGCTCATGGCCGTGACCGCGTCGCTGACCACCCGACCGCTGGTCTCGGCGTCGCCTCTGGTGGTCGCCACGGCGCTGCGGGCGCGGCTGGCCCCGTCGGCCGTGCGGCGCACGGTGGAGGTGATCTCGTCCAGGGCCGCGGCGGTCTCTTCCAGGGTGGCGGCCTGCTGCTCGACCCGGCGGGAGAAGTCGTCGGCGGCGCGGCTGATCTCGCCGCTGCCGGCCATCATCCCCCGGGCATTGCCGACGATAACCGTCATGGCTTCTTGCAGCTGGCCCATGGCGGCGTTGAAGTCGTCCTGCAGCTTGCGGTACTCGCCCGGGAAGGGCTGGGTCAGGCGGCAGGTCAGGTCGCCCGCGGCCAGGCTGGCCAGGCCGCCGGCCACGGCGGTGACCACGAACTGCTGTTCCTCGGCGGTGGCCTTGCGGGCCGCGTCATGGCGCTGGCGTTCCTCGGCGGTCTCGGCCTCGTGGCGGATCCTGTCGCGGTTGGCCTGGCCCAGCGCCAGGGCGTTGTCCTTGAACACCTGCACCGCCCGGGCCATGGCCCCGATCTCGTCGCGCCGGCCGCCGCCGGCCACGGCGGTCTCCAGATCGCCCTCGGCCAGACGGGCCATGGCCGAGGTCATCAGCCGCAGCGGCGTGGCGATGCCGCGGGTCAGCAGCCAGCCCAGCAGCATCGCCAGGCCGGCGGCGCAGACGACGCTGGCCAGGACGACGGTGGTCAGCAGGGCGACCTTGGCGTCGGTCTCCTGGCGGTGGGCGGCGCGGTCGGCCTTGGCGCGGGCGTCCACCTGGTCCAGGGCGTCTTCCACCGATCCCATCAGATCGTCGGCCAGGGCGTCGTGGCCGACCATGGCCACGGCCTGGCCGTGGCTGGCCGGGTCCTGGGCCAGGCGGATGGACTCCTCGGCGGCCTGGGCCCGCCAGGCGGCGTAGGCGGCCTCGACCTTGTCTATGGCCTGGGCGTAGCCGGGCTGGTCGGCGGTCAGCTTGCGCAGGTCGGCGGCGTCCTTGGCGAATTTGACCGCGTGGGTGTTGCGCAGGCGGCCGGTGTAATAGGCGTCGCCCGACAGCAGGAAGCCCCGCAGCGAGTTCTCCTGGCGCGCCAGGCGGAACTTGGCGTCGGCCACGGTCTGGACGATGGTCTCGTCCCGGTCGTCCCGGGCCAGGGCGTCCTTGGACACCCGCTCCTGGATCATCACCAACGCCGCCACGCCGATGACGAAGGCGCAGAGAACGGCAAAGCAAACAGCGATCTTGTGGGAGATCCGCAGGCGGTCCAGGGTCATCTCAGGGTCTCGAATTCTGGCGGACAGGCTGCGCCATCTCGCCGTTGGTGTTGTGTCCTTCGATTTGAGCCTGGTGTTGTCTCTGTAAAATTTGCCTTACGGTGGGTGCGACAAAATGCGCCATGCCGATGATTGGTCATCACAGTCCTGGCATCGGGCGGACAACTCAAATAGCGAGGTTATCTACTGTCGCCCGTCTGGGCGTCCAGACATTGTTCACCATTCTATCCCTTCCTGAGGCCCGGGCTTGCTGATCGCCGGACGCCGGCGCGGGGCTCCGGGGAGATTGGGCGGATGAAGAGGCGGACCCTGCAAAGCCTGCTGGCGACAGGCGTTGCGACCTGTGCGGTGCTGGCCGGTGTTCCGGCCGGGGCGCAGGAGACCGGCGACACCCAGGCGCGGATCGCGGCGCTGGAAGCGCAGCTGGCGGTCCTCAAGGGCCAGATCGACGACCTCAAGGGCCAGCTCCAGAAGCCGCCGCCCGCCGCCGCCGCGCCGGCCTCCGCCGACCCTTCGGCGGTCAAGGCCACCCTGAAGAACGGCCGCCCGACGCTGGCGACCGGGGACGGGCAGTTCACCGCCTCGATCCGTGGGGTGATGCAGCTGGATACGGCGCGGTATTTCCAGGACGACAATCTGCCGGCCAGCGTCACCATCGGCCGCGATCTCAACAGCGGCACCAACTTCCGCCGGGGCCGCCTGGGCGTCGAGGGCCGGCTGTTCGGAGACTTCAGTTACAATATCCTGCTGGACTTCGGCGGTTCGGGCACGGACGGTTCGACCACCCTGCATGAGCTCTGGCTGCAGTACGAAGGCCTCAAGCCCTTCAAGCTGAAGGTCGGCGCCTTCCCGCCGAACCTCGGCCTGGAGGACGGCGCCTCGACCACCGGTTCGCTGTTCCCCGAGCGGCCGTCCTCGGCCGAGATCGCCCGCGGTCTCGCCGGGGCCGACAAGCGGATCGGCGCTCAATTGTTGGCCAACGGCGACCGCTGGCTGGTCGCCGCCGCCGTCACCGGGGCCAAGACCACCGATGCGGCCACGTTCGACGAGCAGCTGGGCTACACCTTCCGCGTCGCCGGCGCGCCGCTGAAGGGCGCCGACTGGCGCATCCAGATCGGAGCCAATGCCTCCATCGTCGCCCAGCCGGCCCAGACAGCCCTGGCCGGGCCCTATCCGGTCACCCTGTCGGACCGGCCGGAGCTTCGGGTGGACGGCAGCCAGCTGGCCTCCACGGGCGCCATAGACGCCGGCGGCGCGCGCCACTGGGGGCTGGAGGCCGCCGGCCAGTGGGGGGGCGTGCTGATCCAGGGGGAATATTTCGACTACCGGATCGAGCGCCGCAATCCGGCCGCCGGGGTCACCGATCCCCGCTTCAATGGCTGGTATGTCGAGGGCGGCTGGGTGCTGACCGGCGAGGCCCGCAAGTTCAACCCCGAGACGGCCGCCTTCGACGCCCCGCCGGTCACCAGGCCCTTCAACCTGAAGAACGGTGGCTGGGGGACCTGGGAGCTGGCGGCCCGCTATTCGACGGTCGACCTGAACCATGACGAGACCGCCCTGCTGGCCGCCGACCGGGTGCGCGGCGGCGAGCAGTCCATCACCAGCCTGGGGGTGAACTGGTTCCTCAACCCGACCGTCCGCCTGTCGCTCGATTATCTGGACGTCTCGGTCGACCGCCTGACCGCCGGCGGCCTGCAGGCCGGTCAGGACTATCAGGCCCTCAACCTGCGCAGCCAGTTCGCCTTCTGATTGGGGGGATTCCCCCTTTAGTGCAGGGCCATCGCATAAGATGAGGAAGCGCGCTTAGCTCTCCTCACCCGTAGGGGGAGGTGGCCCGGAGGGCCGGAGGGGGGAGCACGCGCGGCACTTCGTTTCCGGACTTGGCGGTGCAGAAGATGGGGGCGTGCCTGAGAGGATGTGCCGGTGGCGCTCCCCCCTCCGTCGCTCCGCGACACCTCCCCCTACGGGTGAGGAGAGAGCAGAGCCGGCTGCTCTGCATAGGCGATGGCCCCGTCCTTTCAGTGGAAGTCCCGGCTCTTGATCAGCCGGTCCTTGATCTCCTGGCTGGGCATGGGGACGCGGCCCTCCTCGCGCATCTCGACCAGGTCGCCGCTGAGGTCGGTGAATTTCTCGGCCACCACATGGACCACCCCCTCGGCGATCTGCAGCCGGCCATGGACGACCAGGAAGGACGCGCTCATCACCGTGCGGCGGTTGGCCGTGAAGCGGTCCTGCCAGACCACGGCGTTGGCCGGGCCGGTCTCGTCCTCCAGGGTGATGAAGACCACGCCCTTGGCGGTGCCCGGCCGTTGGCGGATCAGCACCAGCCCGCCGACCTTGACCTTCTGGCCGTCGCGCATGCCGGCCAGGGCGTCGCAGGGCACGCAGCCCATCCGCTGCAGCTTTCCGCGGAAAAACGAGACCGGATGGGCCTTCAGCGACAGGCTGGTGGTGCGGTAGTCCTCGGCCACATGCTCGGCCAGGCCCATGCCCGGCAGGCTGGGCTGGCTTTCCGAGACATCGAGGCCCGCCAGCAGCGGCGCGTCCCGCTCGATGCGGCCCTCGCCGACCATGCCCTTGACCGCCCACAGCGCCGCCCGGCGGTCCAGGCCCAGCGAGCGGAAGGCGTCGGCCTCGGCCAGCAGTTCCAGGCTGCGCTGTGAGAGGCGCGCGCGCCGGGCCAGGTCCGACAGGCTGGCCGCGCCATGCCTGCGCGCCCACATCAGGGCCTCGACCTCGCTGTCCTTCAGCCCCTTGACCTGCCGCAGGCCCAGCCGGACGGCCTTGATCGGCGGCAGGACCTGGCCGGCCTCCCAGCCCTGGCGGGGCTTCGGCTGGCTGGGTTCCTCGAGCGTGCAGTCCCAGTCGCTGTGCATGACGTCGGGGCCGCGCACCTCGACCCCATGGTCGCGGGCGTCGCGGACCAGCTGGGCCGGCTGGTAGAAGCCCATGGGCAGGGAGTTGACGATGGCCGCGCAGAACACGTCCGGCCACCAGCATTTCAGCCAGGCCGAGACATAGACCAGGATGGCGAAGCTGATGGCGTGGCTCTCGGGGAAGCCGTAGGAGCCGAAGCCCTCGATCTGCTTGAAACAGCGCTCGGCGAAGTCCTGCTGATAGCCGCGCCGGGTCATGCCCTGGACGAACTTTTCCCGGTAGGTCCATAGCGTGCCGTCATTGCGGAAGGTGGCCATGGCCCGGCGCAGGCCGTTGGCTTCCTCGGGGCTGAACTTGGCGGCCTCGATGGCCAGCCGCATGGCCTGTTCCTGGAACAGCGGCACGCCGAAGGTCTTGCCCAGCACGTTCCTCAGTTCGTCCGGCGGTCCGTGCTCGGGCGAGGGCTTGGGGAAATCGACCGGCTCCAGCCCGTTGCGGCGCTTGAGATAGGGATGGACCATGTCGCCCTGGATGGGCCCTGGCCGCACGATGGCCACCTCGATGACCAGGTCGTAGAACTTCCTGGGCCTCAGCCGGGGCAGCATCGACATCTGGGCCCGGCTCTCGACCTGGAACACCCCGACGGAATCGGCCCGGCCCAGCATCTCGTAGACGGCGGGGCATTCCTGGGGGATGTCGGCGATGTCGGGGTAGTGCAGGCCATGCCGGTCCTTCAGCAGGTTCAGGGCCCGCTTGATGCAGCTCAGCATGCCCAGGGCCAGGATATCGACCTTCATCAGCCCGACCGAGTCGATGTCGTCCTTGTCCCATTCGATGAAGGTGCGGTCGGCCATGGCGGCGTTGCCGATCGGTACGGTCTCGTCCAGCCGGGTCTGGGTCAGCACATAGCCGCCGACATGCTGCGACAGGTGGCGGGGAAAGCCCATGATCTCCTCGGCCAGGGTGACGGCCTGCTTGATCTGCGGGTTGTCGGGATCCAGCCCCGCCTGGCGGATCTGCTCGCCGGGCATGCTGGAGCCCCAGCTGCCCCAGACGGTGCCGGCCAGGGCGGCGGTGATGTCCTCGGTCAGGCCCAGAGCCTTGCCGACGTCGCGGATGGCGCTGCGGGGGCGGTAGTGGATGACCGTGGCGCAGATGGCGGCCCGGTCGCGGCCATAGCGCTGATAGACATACTGCATCACCTCCTCGCGCCGCTCATGCTCGAAGTCGACGTCGATGTCGGGCGGCTCGTCCCGCTCCTTGGAGAGGAACCGGGCGAACAGCAGGTCCTGGTCGGGCTTGGTCGGATCGACCGCCGTCACGCCCAGGCAGAAACAGACCACCGAATTGGCCGCCGAACCCCGGCCCTGGCAGAGGATCTGCTGCTGGCGGGCCCAGCGGACGATGTCGTGCACGGTCAGGAAGTAGTGGGGATAGTCCAGCTCCTCGATCAGGCTCAGTTCGCTGAGGATGGTCTGGCGCACGTCCTCGCGGATGCCGTCCGGATAGCGCCATCTGGCCCCCTCCCAGGTCAGGTGGGTCAGCCAGGCCATGGCCGTCCAACCCTCGGGCACCGGCTCGTCGGGATACTGGTAGGAGAGCTGGCCAAGGTCGAAGCCGATGCGGTCGGCGATTTCCAGGCTGACGTCCAGCGCCGCCGGCCAGGGCTTGAACAGCCGGGCCATCTCCTGCGGGCTCTTCAGGCAGCGTTCGGCATTGGCCTCCAGCCGCAGGCCCGCCTGGGTGATCGTGCAGCCCTCGCGGATGCAGGTCAGCACGTCCTGCAGGGGCCGCCGCTCGGGGCCATGATAGAGGACATCGCCCACCGCGCACATCGGCGCGCCGCTGGAGCGGGCCAGGGCGTCCAGCCGGGACAGCCGCCGCAGATCGGTCGGGCCATAGCCGCGCGAGGCCGCCAGCCAGACCTTGCCAGTGAGCTCCCCGGCGAGGCGGGTCAGGTCCTGCTCGAAGGCCTCGTCCAGCCGGGCCGGAGGGACCACCAGCGCCACCTGCCCCTGCGCATGCTCGAGAAAGTCGCGCCAAAACAGGTGGCATTCGCCCTTCTCGGCCCGCCGCTGGCCCAGGGTCAGCAACCGGCTCAGCCGGCCATAGGCGGCGCGGTCGGTGGGGTAGCAGATCAGGCTGGGGAAGGGCTCGGCGAAGTCCAGGCGCGCGCCGGTCAGGGCGCGGATGGTCTTGCCCTTGGCCTCGGTCCAGGCCCGCACCACCCCGGCCAGGGTGTTGCGGTCGGCGATGCCGATGGCCTTCAGCCCCAGCGCCTGCGCCCCCAGCACCAGCTCGCCCGGATGCGAGCCGCCGCGCAGGAAGCTGTAGTTGGAGGTGGCCTGGAGTTCGGCGTAGGCGGTCATGAAGTAGGCCCGCCACATCTCTTGTTTCTCCCTTCCTCCTCGATGGAGGAAGGGCGGGGATGGTGGTGGTGGCAAAGCGCTTCCGGAAGAACGCGGGGGGGCGACCACGCCACCCTGAGTTTTTCACCCAGGCTCCGAGCGCACACCACCAACCCTGCCCTTCCTCCATCGAGGAGGAAGGGTTCAAGATAAAAGCTGATCATGCGAACAACCCGTGCAGCCACCAGCGGGGCATCGGCTCGCCGTCGACATAGAGGCCCTCGCGGAACAGCCAGTAGCGGCCGCCGGCCTCGTCCTCGACGCGGTAATAGTCGCGCAGGGCCATCGGGGTGACCTCGCCGATGGGCCGGCCCCACCATTCCTCGGCGATGCGCTCGGGCCCCTCGGCCCGGCTGACCCGGTGGGGGCGGCCACGCCAGGTGAAGGTGCGGGGCGGGTCGTCGGGCAGCTTGGCGATGACGGTGATCGGTTCGGGCCGGCGGAACAGCCGCAGTGGCCGGGGGCGGTCGGGGTCCCAGGCCGTCCCACTAACGACGCTGAGGGCCGGCCGCGTCGCCACGGCCTGTTCGGGCACATGGCTGGCCCGGGGCTCGGCCCGCCAGACCCGGTTCTCGCCCAGGCGGTTGGTCAGACGGTCGACCAGGGGGGCCAGGGTCTCCTCGCGGGCGGCGGCCCCATATCCGTTTTTGGCCCCTTCCAGCTGGCCCTGGCGGCCGGAGAGCGGCTCGACCTCATGGGCGGTCAGCGTCACCACCTCGATGCCGAAGCCGGGGTCGATGGCCTCCAGCTTGGGGGCCAGCAGCTTGACCAGGCGTTTGGTGTCGCGTCCGGCCAGCGAGAGCCGCACCTCCTGCGCCGGCGCCGCGCCGTCCAGCCGGTGGTAGGTGAAGACGAAGCGCCGGGCGCCCTGGCCCTCCAGCGCCATCCGGGCGCAGAGCTTTTCGGCCACGTCCTGGGCGGCGCGGACCAGGTCGTCCAGCACGCTGATCGGCTCGGCGAAGGCGACGCGGCCCCACCAGGGGCTGGGCGGGCGGCGATAGGTCAGGGCCTCCTCGGCCTGGCCCAGGGCCTGGTCCAGCCGCAGCATGACATGAGCGCCGAACCGCCGGGCCAACTGGCCGCGCGGCAGGTCGATCAGCCGGCCGATGCGGGTCAGGCCCAGCCGCGGCAGCTGGGCGGCGGCGGTCTCGTCCAGCCGCAGCCCCGCGATGGGCAGGCCGGCCAGCAGCGGCAGCTGGCCGCCGACCGGGGCGATGGTCCGGTCCGGGCCATAGCGGGCCAGGGCCCAGGCCGCCCCGGCGGTGTCGGCGATGGCGCCCCGGGCCGGGACGCCATTGGCCGCCAGCCGGGCCAGCAGGTCGTCCAGCATCGCCGCCTCGCCCTGCCACAGGTGCGAGACGCCGGTGATGTCCAGGATCAGGCCGTCGGGGGCGTCGACCGCCACGGCCGGCGAGAAGCGCACGCACCAGTCGGCCAGGGCCTGCAAGGCTTCCAGGTCGCCCTCCGGGTCGGCCTCGGCTGTGACCAGCTCCGGGCAGAGGGCCCCGGCGTCCGTGGCCTTCTGGCCGGGATACAGACCCAGGGCCGCCGCCCCGGCGTCGACCGCATAGAGCCGCCGCACGGCCCGTTCGGTAGTCAGCAGGGCGAACGGGGTCGGAAAGACCTCAACCGGCGCGACGCACGGGTTCCGCCGCCGCCAGGTCGCCACCGGCCAGGTCGGCGACCACACGGAGAGCATGCGGGCCATGGCTTTCGTCCTGTTCCAAGATCCATGCGCCGGGCCGCCCGCCCCGGCTGCGTTCCAGTTCCACCCGCCAGCAGGGCGGGCCCAGCAGGCCCAGCGCCTCGTCCGGCGAGCGGCTGGGGGCCGGGGCGATCCGCCAGCGGCTGGCCGCCGCCGAGCCGCCTTCCTGGGTGGTTCGCCCGGCCATCGAGCCATAGGGCCGGCGGCGGATGAGAAAGCCGGTTCCGCCCCGCTTCTCGCAGGCCAGCTGCAGGCGGCGCCCGGCGGTCAGGTCGATGGCGTCGACCTCGCCCAGCACCGCCGATACCCCCTGGGTCCCCAGGGCGTCCTCCATCACCGCCAGGGCCTCGGCGTCGTCCCGGGCCTGGACCTGGATCAGGGCCTGGGCCGCGAAGCCCAGTCCCTGCAGGCCCGGCGCATGCAGGTCGCCGCGCCGGAACACCCAGAGCGCCGCGCCCTTCGCCGCCAGCGGCCGGGCCATCAGGGCGGCGACGGCGGCCGGAGCGATGGCGGTCTCGATCTCCAGCCCCTCGCCGACCAACTCATGCCAGCGCCCCAGCGGCAGGCCGCCGCCGGCCAGGCAGTCGTCGATGCGGGAATCACCGAAAGCCAGGATGGAGGTTGGAGTCCGAGTCCCCGCTTCCAGAGCGGCGATCTGGGCCCGCATGGCCGCAAGTCGCACGGGGGGCGACACCGGCATTGTCTCACATCCTCTTTATGTTCCGCTTTTGTTCCACGTGAAACACTGCCGAGTCAAGACCGGTTCCGTCTTTCAGGCCTCGAAGCGCTCGATATGGCCCCGTCCCCAGGTCCGCACCGTCTCGACCAGCGGCAGCAGCGAGCGGCCATAGTCGGTCAAGGCGTAATAGACCGGGGCGGGGGCCGGGCCGGTCTCGTCGCGGCGGACGATATCGTCGGCCAGGAGTTCGTTCAGCTGCTGGGTCAGCACCTTGGCGGAGATGGAGGACATCTCCTGGCGCAGGCCGGCGAAGTGCCGCCGCCCGTCCGCCAGCCAGTAGATGATGATCAGCTTCCATTTGCCGCCCACCGCGGCCAGGGCGGCGGTGAGGGGACAGTCACTGATGGGATTGCGTCTGCGGATGGCGGGCATCGTTACCTGAAGGTGCCTTCTGGCGCCGCCCCGGGGCGCCGCCTAGGAGAGGCGTGCGGCCCGGGAGACGGCGATGATCGTGGAAATTCGAACATACCGGATCAAGCCCGGGTTCCGACAGCCGTTCCTGGACCTGTTCACCGCCCGCACCGGCCCGCTGCTGCGGAGCCTGGGCATGGGCGTCGTGGGTCC
The DNA here is from genome assembly GCF_030814835.1 of Caulobacter ginsengisoli. GTDB lineage: Bacteria > Pseudomonadota > Alphaproteobacteria > Caulobacterales > Caulobacteraceae > Caulobacter > Caulobacter ginsengisoli. Next base: position 135,420 of record NZ_JAUSVS010000011.1, on the reverse strand, counting down.
CTTCGTCGACCTGGAAGACGAGAACGTCTTCGTCTGGCTGCGCAGCTTCCCCAGCCTGGAGGCGCGACAGCGGCTGAAGGCGGCCTTCGACACCCACCCTGTCTGGAGCGGCGAGCTCGAACCCCAGCTGCTGCCCCTGCTGGAAGACTACCAGGTCATCCTGACCAGCCCGCCGCCGGGCTTCATCGACGCCCTGACGCCGCTTTCCATCGATTCATAGGACATGCCCATGCCTCCGCCCGCCCGACGCATCGCCCTGGCGCTTGCCGCGGCCGTCATCCTGACCGGCGCCCCGGCCCCGGCGGCGGAGCGGCCCCCGCCCGTCACCGCGCCGGCGGTCGCCGATCACAGCCATGACTTCGACTTCGAGTTCGGCGACTGGCGCGCCCATATCGCCCGGCGCCTGCGCCCGCTCACCGGATCGACCGACTGGGTCGAGTATGACGGCGATTCCATCGTCCGGCCGGTCTGGAGCGGCAAGGCCAACCTGGGCGAACTGAACGTCGAGGGCCCCGCCGGCCGCATCCAGGGGCTCAGCCTGCGGACCTATGACCCGGCCACCGGCCAGTGGTCGATCCGCTGGGCCAACGCCGCCGACGGCGACCTGGGCCAGCCGATGATCGGGGCGTTCAGCAACGGACGCGGCCTGTTCTACGACCGGGAAACCCTGGCCGGCCGGGCCATCCTGGTCCGGTTCATTTTTTCGGATGTGGGGGCCAAGTCCTTCCATCTCGAACAGGCCTTCTCCGCCGATGGCGGGGTAACCTGGGAGGTCAACTGGATCGCCGACTTCGAACGGCGGACGGTGTGAGGACGCTCTAAGCCGCCTCGACTTTCAGACGCCGAAGGCTCCAAACCACCCTTCAACCGTCATCGCCGGGCTTGTCCCGGCGACCCATAGACACCGGCAATGATGGTTGGCCGCGGGCCTGTCCGAGGGCGCCTTGACGCACCGAGTCTATGGGTGGCCGGCACTCCGGCCGGCCAGGACGGAATTTAGGTGGGAGCTTAGATCTCTGAGACCGATGAACGTCGATCAGCTCTAAGCCGCCTCGACCTCACGGGTCTCGGCCCGGTTCGCCGCCGCCCGGATCGCGCCGAACAGTTCGTCCAGGTCGATGGGCTTCCTCAGCACCCCGTCGGCGCCGGCGGCGCGGTAGCGGGCGACGTCTTCCTCGAAGACGTTGGCGGTCAGCATCCAGACCGGCGTGGCGGCCGTGAGCCCACCCCTGGCGCGGATGGCCTTCAGCGCGGTCAGGCCGTCCATCACCGGCATGTTGGCGTCCATCAGCACCAGGTCGAAGACGCCGGCGGCCATGGCCTCCAGGGCCTGGGCCCCGTCCTCGGTCAGCACCAGTTCGATCGGCAGCGGCTCCAGCAGGGCGCGCAGCACATGGCGGTTGGCGGCGTTGTCCTCGGCGGCCAGCACCCGAAGGGGCCGGCCTTCCTGCAGGTCGAGTTCGCTGTCGGCGGCGTCGGCCGTCGTCTCGGCCTGGGCGATCGGGGCCTCGAAGCTGAAGCCGAACAGGGCCCCGCCGCCGGGCGCCTCGCCAACCGAAATGGCCCCGCCCATCAGGGAGAGGTTGCCCGCGCAGATGGCCAGGCCCAGGCCCGCCCCGCCGGAGCCGCGGCCCAGGTCGGTCTGCTCATAGGCCTCGAAAATCCGCTCGCGGTCCTCGGCGGAGACGCCGGGTCCCTGGTCGGCGACACTGATGTCGAGGGCCAGGCCCGCCTCGGTTTCGCGCCCCGCCAGGGTGATGGCGATCTCGCTGTCGGCCGGGCTGAACTTGACGGCGTTGGAGACCAGGTTGACCAGGGCCTGCTCGATCTTGCCGCCGTCGGCCCGCACCACGCAGGGCTCGGGCAGGTCGGAAAGGTCCAGCACCAGCAGGATGCCGCGCTCGCTGGCCCGGGGCGTCCAGACCTTGACCAGGGTCTCAGCCATCCGCCGCACATCGAAGGGGGCGGCGGCCAGGGTCATCTTGCCGGCCTCGATCCGCGAGATGTCGAGCACGGCGTTGAGCAGGCGGGTCAGCAGGGCCCCGGCCTCATGGATGCCCTCGGTCAGATCGCGCTGGCGGCCGCTGAGCGTCTCGCGGCGCAGGGCCTCGGCCAGGCCCAGCACGGCGTTGAGCGGGGTGCGGATCTCGTGGCTGGTCACGGCCAGGAAGTCGGACTTGGCGCGGTTGGCGGCCTCGGCGGCGGCGCGGGCGGCCTGCGCCTCCGCCACCATCTCGGTCAGTTCCTGGTTCTTCTCCTCCAGCGCCATGCGCACGTCGGAGAGGGTGCGGTCGGTGGACTGCTGGCGCAGGGTGGCGGCGACCACGGCGATGACGAAGATCAGCAGGGCGCCGACCAGGCCATGTCCCGGGCCCTGGAACCGGCTGTCGATGCCGATCCACAGCATCGAGACGATCGAGGGGGCAATGGCGGCCAGGTAGTTCAGCCGGCTCATATGCACCTGCAGGGCGGTGAACATCAGCACCCCGATCAGCAGCAGGCCGGCCTCCATCCTGACCGCCCCGCTGGTGGTGTGGATGCGGACGTCCAGCGCCATCCAGCAGGCATGGATCGAGATCAGCGCCACGATCAGGCCGGTGCGCACCGTCAGGGTCTTCAGCGCCCGGGCGGCGTCCGGGTCGCGGGCCGCGACGGCCACCGCCCACATCAGCACGCCATAAAGCGAGGCGTGCAGCACCCCGAACCAGGCGACATAGGCCGGGCTGGCGACCCGGCTCAGGATGGCGACGATGCCGGCCACCATGCCGAACCGGACGATGGCCATGCCGCGATAATGGCGGATGAAGCCATCCAGCTTCATGGCTTCACGGGTGGTTCGGGGCGCGGCGGGCTGTGTCATCGCGCCGCACATCATCAGAATGAGGTGAAGATCGCCCTAAGCTTAACGGGGTGGCGGAGGCGGGCTTTTGGCGGCTAGGCTGGTGGCATGACCCAGCCCGACATCCGCGTCTCCGGACCCTATTTCCTCGACCGCCACGGCCGCCAGATGACCCTGCGCGGCGTCAATCTGGGCGGCGACTGCAAGGTGCCCTGGCCGGGCGGCGGCACCGAGAACCCCAGCGACTTCTCCGACCACCGGACCGTGTCCTTCATCGGCCGGCCCTTCCCGCTGGACGAGGCCGACGCCCATCTGGCGCGGATCAAGGGCTGGGGGTTCAACACCCTGCGGCTGCTGACCGTCTGGGAGGCGGTCGAGCACGCCGGGCCGGGTCAGTATGACGAAGCCTATCTCGACTATTTCGCCGCGGTCGTCCGCAAGGCCGGCGAGCATGGCCTGGCCGTCTTCATCGACTTCCACCAGGACGTCTGGGCGCGGATGAGCGGGGGCGATGGGGCGCCGGGCTGGACCTTCGAGGCGGTGGGGCTGGATTTTGGCCGCTTCCACGCCAGCGAGACGGCCATCGTCATGCAGAACGCCTACGACTACGGCGATCCGACGGGGCGGCAGGCCAGCTATCCGACCATGGTCTGGAGCTCCAACTACCGCCTGCCGGCCAACGGGGCGATGTGGAGCCTGTTCTGGGGCGGGCGGACCTTCACCCCGGAATTCGAGATCGATGGGGTCAATATCCAGGACCATCTGCAGGGCTGCTACCTGGGGGCCATGGACGCGGTGGCCGAGCGGGTGGCGGGCCTTTCCAACGTCATCGGCTTCGACAGCCTCAACGAGCCCGGCACAGGCTGGGTCGGCCTGCCCCTGACCCGCCGCCATCTCGAGCGCGACGCCATCAACCCGCTGCCCCCGCCGCAGGGGCCGGCCCTGTCGCCGCTGGATGGGCTGAAGATGCTCAGTGGACAGAGCGTCACCGTGCCGCTGATCGGCCGGGGCGAGGACGGCAAGGCCGCCGTGGTCGGCGAGCGGACGCTGAACGCGAAGGGTGTGCGGGCCTGGGCGGACGGTCGCGACTGCCCGTTCCAGGCGGCCGGGGTCTGGGAAAACGAGGAAGCCTTCCAGGCGGTCGACATTACCGAAGACGCCTATGCGCCCTTCTTCGCCAAGGTGGCGGCGACCTTGCGGGCCCGCAACCCGGGCTGGGCGCTGTTCGCCGAGATGGACCCCTATGCCAGCATCGTCGGCCGCACCTTCCCCAAGGCGCTGCCGGAGAACACCGTCAACGCCAGCCACTGGTACGACAGCCGCCTGCTGCATTCGAAGGACTACGACGCCTCGACCGACCCGGCGGTGACCTCGGCCCGCTACGTGCGGCAGATGAACCATTTCCGCCAGGAATCGACCGAGATGAACGGCGGCGCCCCGACCCTGATCGGCGAGTTCGGCATCCCCTACGACCTGGATCACGCCGAGGCCTACCAGGCCTGGGACCGCGGCGAGCGGGACGGCATCTGGGCCAAGCACGAGGCGGCGCTCAGCGCCATGTACGATGCGCTGGATCAGCTGCAGATCCATTCGACCCAGTGGAACTACACCGCCTCCAACGGCAACGATCTGCGGATCGGCGACCGCTGGAACCAGGAGGACCTGTCGATCTACTCCGCCGACCAGGTCGAGCAGGGCAAGGACGGGGCGCGGGCGCTGGCGGGCTTCTGCCGGCCGTATGCGCAGGCGGTGCAGGGGCGGCTGGTGGAGGTGAAGTTCGATCGGGCGACCGGGGAATTCCGGCTGACCTGGGACGCCGATCCGTCGATTGCTCAGCCTACGGAGGTTTACGTGGCGGCGGTGCAGTTTCCGCGCGGGTTTGAGCTTGAGGCGTCGGGGTGCGAGGCGAAGATCGAGGGGAACAAGGTGTTCGCGACCGCTTCGGGAGCCGGGCGAGCCGAGTTGGTGCTGCGGCGCAAATAAACCCCCGAAAAGTTAGCCCCGCTCCAGCCGCAGGATTTCCACCAACTCCCCTTCGCCCGCCGCCGGCGCATTGGCCGCACGGCGCAGCAGCGCATCGGCCTGGGCGAACACCGTGACCAGCGAACTGTCCTGGTCGGCGAAGGCGCGGACCCCCCCGGGCGTGATCCGGGCGCGGGCCCAGTGTTCGCGGGGACCATTGGCGGGGAGGGACTGGGCCAGGGCGATGAGTTCGAGGCGCGGCGCGGGATCGGCGCCCAGCATCGCCAGGACCAGGGACTTCAGGAACAGCTCGGCGCAGACGAAGGCCGAGGCGGGGTTGCCGGGCAGGCCCAGGACCCGCCGGCCCCCTCCTGGTGTTTTGGCGCCCAGGGTTCCGAACCAGGTCGGCTTGCCGGGGCGGATGTTGATGGTCTCGACCGCCAGGGTCAGGCCCAGGGTCTCCAGGGCCGGCTTGACCAGGTCGTGGTCGCCCACCGAGGCGCCGCCGACGGTGACGATCAGGTCGGCCTGAACCTCGCGCACGGCGTCGGCGATGGCGGCGATGTCGTCGCCCGTGGCGGCCAGTCGGTGCGGCTCGCCGCCCCAGCGCCGGATCATGGCGGCCAGGCCCACCCCGCCGGATTCGAAGATCTGGAAGGGGCCGGGGGTGTCGCCGGGCTGGGCCAGCTCCTCGCCGGTGGCCAGCAGGACGATGCGCGGTCGGCGCGCCACGCTGAGGGCCGCCTGGCCGGCGGCGGCGGCCAGGGAGAGGCGCCAGGGGTCGAGCTTGACGCCGGCGGCCAGCAGGGTCTCGCCGGTATGGAAATCGCCGCCGCGCGGCCGCACATGGTTGGGCTGGCCGGCGGGGCCCAGGCGCACGGTCTCGCCCTCGCGCACCGCCTCTTCCTGGATGACCACCAGGTCGGCGCCGGCCGGGATCGGAGCGCCGGTGAAGATGCGCACCGCCTCGCCGGCCTTGAGGGGCTGGACATAGCCATGGCCGGCGGCGCTCTCGCCGACGATGCGCAGGGTGGTCTCGGCGGCCAGGTCAGCGCGGCGGACGGCCCAGCCGTCCATGGCCGAGGCGTCGAAGGGCGGCTGGTCGCGATGGGCGATGACCGGCTGGGCCAGGACCCGGCCGTCGGCTTCGGCCAGGGCGATGCTCTCGGCGGGGAGGGGCGTGACGGCGGCCAGCATGCGGGCGCGCGCCTCTTCGACGGTGAGGCCCTTCAGGCGCGGCGTGCTAGCCGACAAAGGCCCGTTCCAGGACATAGGCGCCCGGATCGGCGTTGGAGCCCTCGGTCATGCCCTGGCTTTCCAGCACCGCGGCCATGTCCTTGATCATCTCCATCGAGCCGCACAGCATGGCGCGGTCGACCTCCGGATCGAACTTGACCTGGTCGAGGCCCAGATCGGCGAACAGCTTGCCGCTGGCGATCAGGTCGGTCAGCCGGCCCTGGTTGTGGAAGGGCTCGCGGGTGACGGTCGGATAATAGACCAGCTGCTTGGCGGCCTCCTCGCCGACCAGCGGGTCTTCGAAAATGTCCTGGGTGAAGAGCTCGCGATAGGCCAGCTCGTTCACTTGGCGCACGCCATGACAGACGATGACCTGCTCGAAGCGGCTGTAGGCGTCGGGGTCGCGGGCGACGCTCAGGAAGGGCGCCAGGCCCGTGCCGGTGCCGAACAGGAAGAGGCGCTTGCCGGGCTTGACGGCGTCCAACACCAGGGTGCCGGTCGGCTTCTTGCCCAGCAGCACCTTGTCGCCGACCTGGATATGCTGGAGGCGCGAGGTCAGCGGGCCGTCCTGGACCTTGATCGACAGGAACTCCAGCTCCTCGGCGAAGGCCGGGCTGGCGATGGAATAGGCGCGCAGGATGGGCTTGGTCTCACCCGGCAGCCCGATCATCACGAACTCACCCGAGCGGAAGCGGAAGCTGTCGGGCCGGGTGATGGCGAAGGAAAACAGCCGGTCGGTCCAGTGCTTCACCCACAGCACCGTCTCGACAAAGTTGTTGCCAACGTTGAGGACGGGCGCGTCGCTGGTGGCCGTGTCGGTCATCAAGTTAATCCCGAGAAGCGCGCCCACGCGCCGGTCAAGCGTCCCCAGGGACGATAGCCTAGCGACGGCTTGTCATTTGATGTTGCGGCGCAAAATGTCAACTTGCCGGCCTGCCAGGATGCCTGACAGCGGCCTTAGTTTTCGCCGGAGCCAGGATCGCTTTCGGTCTTTTGGTTGCGCGTCGAGCCCGCTGAACCGGGCGGCTCGGTCGCTGGCCGGGGCGGCTTGCCGTCCGTTCCGGGACGCAGGTTCTCGTTCTCGACTTCGCGGTTTTTCGGGCGGGGGTCGTCGGCCATGCGCTAGGCTCCTTCGGCATGGACAACGCACCGCTCTCCGCCTTGCTCCAAGCCATCGTCCCTGCTAAACGGCCCGGCTCTGGTCATGGCCATGCGCGCTGGTGGGTTCCCCTCCGGCGTTCTGGTCATTGGCTGAAGGAGTGTAGCTCAGCTGGTAGAGCGTCGGTCTCCAAAACCGAAAGTCGTGGGTTCGAGTCCCTCCACTCCTGCCACCCTATATACAGTGTCCCGGACGCGATGGTCGCGGCCGGATGCGTGAAGAAAGAGCCGACCGGTCCGATGGCCAGAAAGAAGAGCGACCTCGCCGCCATGAAGTCCCGCGCCGCGCGTAGCGCCGTGGTGGCTGGTGGGCCGGCGGCTGCCGCCCCGGCCAAGCCGGCGGCGCCCAAGAAGCCGTTCAATCCCGCCCGGTTCTTCCGCGAAGTGCAGGCCGAGGGTCGCAAGATCTCCTGGACCACGCGCCGGGAAACCTGGATCACCTCGGTGTTCGTGCTGATCATGGTGCTGGTGGCTTCGATGTTCTTCTTCGGCGTCGACCTGGTCCTGTCCTGGGCCATCAACCAGCTGCTCAAACTCGCTACTGCCGGATAATGCCGATGCCCGCCGAAGCCGCCGAAAAGCCCGTCTCCAATCCCCGCCACAAGTGGTACATCGTCCACGCCTACTCGAACTTCGAGAAGAAGGTGGCCGAGCACATCCGCGACCAGGCCAAGGCCCAGGGGCTGGAGGACTGCTTCTCGGAAATCCTGGTGCCGACCGAGGATGTCGTCGAGGTCCGCCGCGGCCGCAAGATCAACGCCGAGCGCAAGTTCTTCCCCGGCTATGTGCTGGTGAAGATGGAGCTGTCGGACGAGGCCTACCACCTGATCAAGAACACCCCCAAGGTGACCGGCTTTCTGGGTTCGGGCTCCAAGCCCATGCCGGTCAGCGAAAAGGAAGTTCAGCGCATCGTCGGCGCCATCGAGGAGGGGGTCGAGCGTCCGCGTCCGACCATCAGCTTCGAGATCGGCGAGAACGTCCGCGTCACCGACGGCCCCTTCGCCAGCTTCAACGGCTCGGTCGAGCAGGTCGACGAGGAACGGGCCCGCCTGCGCGTCACCGTCTCGATCTTCGGCCGCGCCACGCCCGTCGAACTGGAATACGCCCAGGTCGAGAAGGTCGTCTGAGCTACCGCCGCTTAGACGACGGGACCCTCGAGATTCACTACGAGCCGACCCGGGCAGAGGGCCGACGATTTTACGTCGTGGTCTGATTGCACGCGGCTGAAGAGGCGGCTGATTTTATCGCCATCGCGCGCAAAGGAATCGCCACCCTCCTACGCCTGCGCGGGGTAGGTGGCCTTCGCGGGGGTTGTAACCCCAAACCTCTAGCGCCATATTCGCAGGAAGGTCGACGTTCTGGGGGCCAACCTGGAAAGTTGAACTTAGGGTCGGAGGCGGTTGCCTTCGCCCCGACTTGGTGGAGCTAGTCGGAATCGAACCGACCGGGTGACGTTGGTAAGGCGCTGTCCCGGCGACCTGCTAGCCCCGCCGATCCAGTTGGGAGGCCCGCTTTCGTTGCCGCGAGGGCGGGCCTTCTTGTATGAGTCGGTGCCCAAATATCGCAAATTTGCGATACGACTTCAATGGCTTTCTGCTGGATTTATCGCAAAAAAGAGATACTCTTTGCCGGTCCTTTGGAGTTTCCGCTATTACGCCCCGGCGACCGGCAAGAGTGACGTGCGCGAAACTTATGAGTCGGGCAGTGCCCAACTCCGCGCCAGGTTTCGCTCTCGCATCACGGCGTTAGCGCAAATTCCTTGGCACGAATGGAATGAGGCTTTTCGGAAGTCTCTCAAGGGAACCTGCGCAGGCTTGGATGAGCTTCGGTTTAAGGCCGACAATGTTCAACAGCGCCCCCTTGGGTTTCGATCCGGCCATGCTGAGTTCACCATCTTGTATTGGGCGACAGAGAAGGGCGGTAAGTTTGTTCCTCTCTCGGCCTGTTCAACCGCCCTTAGCCGGAAGGCTGAGGTCTTAAGCGATCCGGAGCGATCAGATGCCCTTTGGCTTGCCTTGGAGTGAACAATTTATCGAGGAGCTTTCCGACAAGGAGCTTCGCGATGAATATGTCGCCGATCAGGTGCGTTCGCGCATTGCGCTCTCAATTCGTGCGCTGCGGGACCAGCGCGGCCTATCGCAAGCCGAAATGGGCTGCCTGTTGGGCAAGCCGCAAAGTGTGGTTTCTCGACTTGAGAATCCCGACTATGGCAAGGAATCTCTGCAAACGCTTCTTGAGGTCGCGGCGGCGCTCGACTTGCCCCTTCTTGTTGAATTTCCAGAATGGGATGATTGGTTCCGCCGCATTCGGGGCCTTTCTAAGTCAGAACTCCGCCGTCAAAGTTTCGACGCCGACCTGCTAATCGCTCGTGCACAAAACGCACGCGAAAGTTCCACTAACGGCAGCGTGCCTAGATTAGAAAGGGCAGTCGGAAGTGGTGCCTATTCAAGTGCTCAAAGTCAGCCTCAAGATTCTGTGGGTTCGACTGATAGCATCGATGTTACGAACTGGGCGGCCACACTATGAAAACGGTCACCTGGCCAGATGCATTTGGCTATACGATTTTCTGTGATGATATTAGAACAGAAAATAACAATAAGAACATTCTTATTGGCGTGTACAATAGCGAGATTATTTTAACCAGCCCCTTTCCAACAACATTGATGAAGTTGGTGATGGAGGTGCATTACGCGGAAAAGCCAAGCTCCAGCGAATTGCCCGTAGTGCTAAATATATACCTTCCGGGCGACCTTGAAGAAGCTCCGTCCATCGTCTCGGAGATAGGAAGCGATTTCAGGAAGATCGACCTTCCAGACGTGGATGACCCACGTTGCGGATTCATTCTTGCAATCGCCCTCTCGCCTGTGGAGTTCAAACAAGAAGGCCAAGTTAAAGTTCGGGTGACCCGTGGTGACGAAGTCATCCGCATCGGCGCGATTATGGTTCGCTCGGTCGCGGATGCTCCAGCCACCTGACCGGGCACTCGCTCGATCCGGCTAGAGTATATTTGCCGGTCGGACAGCGCCGCTGACCCGGCTGTTTGCGATTCCACTAGCACCCTGCTAAAGGAGCGCCCCCGCACCTAATCCGTGCGGCGTTCGCCGTTTGGGGAACGAAATCCGTGGGAGGCGCGCCAACGCCGCACCACGGCTCATCAACCGAGGGCGGTACGAACCCCGCTCTCCAGAGAGGACAGCTATGGCCAAGAAGATCCTAGGCTACATCAAGCTTCAGGTCGCCGCCGGCTCCGCCACGCCTTCGCCGCCCATCGGGCCGGCTCTGGGCCAGCGCGGCGTCAACATCATGGGCTTCTGCAAGGAGTTCAACGCGCGGACCGAGAAGGAAGTGAAGGGCACGCCCCTGCCGACGGTGATCACCGTCTATCAGGACAAGAGCTTCACCTTCGTCACCAAGACCCCGCCGGCGACCCACTACCTCAAGCAGGCGGCCGGCATTAAGTCGGGCTCGGCCAAGACCGGCCGTGAGACCTCGGGCGAGGTCACCCGCACCCAGCTGCGCGAGATCGCCGAGAAGAAGATGAAGGACCTGAACGCCAACGACCTCGAGTCGGCGGCCCGTATCATCGAAGGCTCGGCTCGCGCCATGGGCCTGCGCGTCGTGGAGGCCTGATCCCTATGAGCAAGCAAGCCAAGCGCGTCAAAGCCTGGACCGGCGACCGTGACGCCGTCCACACCGCCGACGCCGCCATCAAGCTGGTGAAGGCCAACGCCACCGCCAAGTTCGACGAGTCCATCGAGATCGCCATCAACCTGGGCGTCGATCCCCGTCACGCCGACCAGCAGGTCCGGGGTGTCGTGGCTCTGCCGTCCGGCACCGGCCGCGACGTCCGCGTCGCCGTCATCGCCAAGGACGCCAAGGCTGACGAAGCCCGCGCCGCCGGCGCTGAAGTGGTCGGCGCCGAAGACCTGGTCGAGCGCATCCAGGGCGGCTTCATGGAATTCGACCGGGTCATCGCGACCCCCGACATGATGGCCCTGGTCGGCCGTCTGGGTAAGGTGCTGGGCCCGCGCGGCCTGATGCCCAACCCGCGTGTCGGCACCGTGACGCCCAACGTCGGCCAGGCCGTCAAGGACGCCAAGGGCGGCTCCATCGAGTTCCGCGTCGAGAAGAATGGCATCATCCATGCCGGCATCGGCAAGGCCAGCTTCACCGACGAGGCCCTGCTGGCCAACGTCAAGGCCATGGTCGACGCCCTGAACCGGGCCAAGCCGGCCGGCGCCAAGGGCACCTACATGAAGCGTATCTCGGTCTCCTCGACCATGGGCCCGGGCTTCAAGGTCGACACCGCCAGCGTCGCCTAGTTTCAGGCGCCAGCGTTTTAGAGTTGCGACGGGCGGCCCTTGGGGCCGCCCGTTTGCGTTTGGGCTCAGGGCAGCGGCGCGAAGGCCTCTTCGGTCCGCCAGATCCTCGCCTTGCTGAGCGCCGAGGGGGCTACCGCCTTCCAGTATTCGGCGTCCTCGCAGCGGTCGCGGCCGGCGCGTTCGGCGGCGCGCAGCCGGCGGGCGGCGGCGATGGTCAGGAGGCGCGCGTGTTCGCCCCGGGGCGTTGGCTGGGGCAGGGGGCGGAAGGCGCGCAGGCGGCGGGCGTCGGCGGCCTGCCAGACGATGGCTTCCAATTTCTCGGTCGACAAAAGCATGGGGATACTCGCTCTCCCGCGCCGGCGGCTTCTGCGTCGGTCCGGGCCTCGAGTGGGATCGGCTTCGCGATCACCGGGAATAATTCGCCTGGGGAGCGAACGGTTCCGATATGGGGATAAATTGTGGAGGAATAAGGGCTTGGTTGGTTAACTCGCTGAAATCTCTTGCCCTAGGGGCAGGGTCAGAGCCGTCTCGCCTTTGTCGCGAGGCTCGGCTAATGAGCCGCCATGACCCGCAAGATTCCCTTCGAAGCCATCGAGAACTTCCGCGATTTCGGCGACTACGCCGCCGGCCAGAAGCGCATCAGGAAGCGGCTGCTGTTCCGTTCCGCCCACCAGGCCGAGGCCAGCGAGGCCGATCTGGCGGCCATGCGCGAGCTGGGGATCAGGCTGATCCTCGACCTGCGCCGGCCCGGCGAGCGCGAACGGATGCCCAGCCGCCGCTATGCCGGTTTCGACGGCCAGGTGATCGAGAACCATGAGGGGACCGACGGCGACGATCCCTGGCATGTCTTCCTCAAGGACTCGGACCTCTCGGTCCAGGCCATGCAGGACTATCTGCGGGTCTATTACGACAACGCCCCGCATGAGCCGCGCCACATCGACCTGTTCAGCCGCTGGTTCGAGACCCTGGCCACGGGACCCGGTCCGGCCCTGGTCCACTGCGCGGCGGGCAAGGATCGCACCGGCATCGTTTGCGCCCTGACCCACCACATCGCCGGCGTGCACCCCGACGAGATCGTCGAGGACTACCTGCTGACCAACGACCCCGAACGCTTCGCCCGCCGGGGCCCGGGGTTCGCCGACCACGTCCAGGAACTGACCGGCCGGCGGCCGACCGAGGCGGCGATGATCGCCGCCATGGGGGTCGAGGCGGAGTACCTGCACAAGGCCTTCGAGGCCATGAAGGCGCGGCACGGCTCGATCGACGGCTATCTGGAACAGGTGCTGGGCGTCGACGCCAAAAGGCGGGCGGCGATCGAGGCCCATATCCTGGCGTAAGGCCTAAAACCCCTTTTCTCCGCTCATCCCCGCGAAAGCGGGGACCCAGGTGTTTTTCGTTGCAGCCTTGCAGCCGCCCAGACCCGTCAGAACCGCCCTCAACAGCAAAAAAGCCTGGGTCCCCGCTTTCGCGGGGATGAGCGGAATTATGTGTGACCTTGGCAAAGCCAAACGCTCGTTTGACACCCACCGCCAGCATCGGCAGGGTGACGGCGGGGACGACGGGCTGCAACGACGGCTCACCGGAGGATGGTTTTGAATCAGCAAGCGAGTGCGCCCGAGGTCGCCGGGGCGATGGGTGGGCCTTTGCCCGGCAGTCTTGAACCCAATGCCGAAGCCGGCGCGGACGCCGCCGCCCTCGCCGACCTCAAGCCGGTAAGGCTCAGCAAGGGCGCCCTCAGCTGGTCCCTCTATGAGGGCGGGCGCGATCCTTACGTGATCCTGGTCAGCATCTATATTTTCGCCCCCTATTTCTCGAGCGTGATGGTCGGCGATCCGGTCAAGGGCCAGGCGCTGGTGGCCACCATCACCACCACCTACAGCCTGTTCGTCGCCTTCACCGCCCCGTTCCTGGGGGCCTCGATCGACAAGTTCGGCGGGCGCAAGCCGCTGCTGATGCTGATCACCGGCCTGATGGTCCCGATCATCGGCGCCCTGTGGTTCGCCAAGCCGGACGGCAGCGGCCTGTCGATCCTGACCGTCTCGATCATGCTGGGCGTGATCGGCGCCCTCTTCGCCTATGGGGAAGTGCTGCACAATTCCCTGCTGACCCGGGCGGCGAGCCATCGGGAGGCGCCCTACGCCTCGGGCCTGGCCCTCTCGCTCGGAAATTTCTTCTCGGTGCTGGTGCTGACCTTCGTGCTGGTGGCCTTCGCCCTGCCGGGCACGGTCGACTGGGGCTTCGTGCCCAAGGAGCCGCTGTTTGGCCTCAGCAAGGCGCTCAACGAACCCGATCGTATCGTCGGCCCTATCGCCGCCGGCCTGCTGCTGTTCGGCGCGATCCCGCTGTTCCTGTTCACCCCCGACGCGCCGCACACCGGCGTGAAGCTGGGGGAGGGCCTCAAACAGGGCGCCATCAACCTCTGGGTCACGCTCAAGAGCCTGCGCGGCGAGAAGGACGTGGCCGTCTATCTGGGCTCGCGCATGCTGTTCACCGACGGCATGACCTCGCTGCTGGCCTTCGGCGGCGTCTATGCGGCCGGGGTCATGCGCTGGGGCGTGCTGGAGCTGACCGCCTATGGGGTGCTGCTCAGCATCTTCGCCGTCGCCGGCGGCTTCATCGGCGGCTGGATGGACTCGGTCTTCGGCCCTAAGCGCGCCGTGCAGGTGGCGGTCGGCGCCTCGATCGTCTGCCTGATCGGCCAGCTCAGCATGGGCCGCGAGAAGATCTTCTTCCTCTTCCCCTATGACCCGGCCCAGCACGCGCCGATCTGGAACGGCCCGATGTTCCGCACCCTGCCGGAAGCCCTCTACCTGCTGGTCGGGTTCGGCACGGCGATCTTCGTCACCGCCCACTATGCTTCCAGCCGCACCCTGCTGACCCGGCTGGTGGCGCCCGAGCGGGTGGCCTCCTTCTTCGGCCTCTACGCCCTCTCCGGCACGGTGACGGTGTGGATCGGCTCGCTGCTGGTGGGCATCGCCACCAACACCTTCAAGACCCAGCAGGCCGGCTTCCTGCCCATCGCCTTGCTGCTGATCCTGGGGTTCATTGGCATGCTGTTCGTCAAGGGCGGGCTCAAACAAGACCGCTGAGCCTCTTGCCCCCGCCGCGCGGCTGAGCCATCAGCCGCCCATGCGCTGCGTGGCGATCATCGAACGCCCCTGGCGGGCTCCGGACGAGGTCCTGGCGGCCTTTGCCGAGGAGCCCTGGGCCTGCGCCTTCCTGTCGGGGGGCGGCAGCGCGCGGGCGCGCTGGTCGTATCTGCTGCGGCAGCCGGTCCAGACCCTGGCCCTGGCCGGCGACGACCCCGCCGACGCCTTCGAGGCGCTGGAGGCGCTGCTGGGCGAGCCGCTGCCGGCGGGGGATGGTCCGCCGTTCCAGGGCGGCCCTCCTTTTCAGGGCGGATTGGCGGGGCTGGCCTGCTACGAGCTGGGCGACCGGGTCGAGCCCCTGGCCCTGGCGCGCCGGGGCCAGTGGCCGGACCTGGCGGTGGGGCTGTATCCGGCGCTGCTGGCCTTCGACCACGAGCAGGGCCGGGTGCTGGCCATCGGCCGGGGCGGCGATGCGGGCGAGGCCCGGGCGCGGGCCGAAGACGCCGCCGGCTGGCTGGACCTGGCGGCGCCCACCCGCCGGGAGGGACCGCTGGCCGTTTCGTTCGAGGCGCCGCTGCCGGCCCAGGCCTATGAAGAGGCCGTGGCCGAGGTGGTCGGGCGGATCGAGGCCGGCGAGATCTTCCAGGCCAACATCGCCCGCATCTGGCATGGCCGGCTGGCGCAGGGCGCGGCGCCCGTTGACCTGCTGCGGCGGCTGACCGGCGACAGCCCCGCGCCCTTCGCCGCCTATCTGCGGCTGGAAGACCGGGCGGTGGTCTCCAATTCCCCCGAGCGCTTCGTCACCGTGGCGGGCGGGGCCGCGCCGGTCGTCGAGACCCGGCCGATCAAAGGAACCCGGCCGCGCGGTCGCGACGCCGCCGAGGATACGGCCCTGGCCGCCGAGTTGCTGGCCAGCGACAAGGACCGGGCCGAGAACCTAATGATCGTCGATCTGATGCGCAACGACCTGGCCCGGGTCTGCCCGGCCGGCAGCGTGGCGGTCCCCGAGCTGTTCAAGGTCGAGAGTTTCGCCAACGTCCATCACCTGGTCTCGACGGTGACCGGCCGCCTGGCCCCGGGCCTGACCGCCGCCGACCTGTTGCGGGCCGCCTTCCCGCCGGGCTCGGTGACCGGGGCCCCCAAGGTGCAGGCCATGAAGGTCATCGCGGGCCTGGAGCCGCCGCGCGGGCCCTATTGCGGGGCGATGTTCTGGGCGGGCTTCGACGGCGGCTTCGATTCCAACGTGCTGATCCGCACCGTGGCCCTGACGCAGCAGGGGGACGGCTGGCGGTTCGAGGCCCGGGCCGGCGCCGGCATCGTCGCCGACAGCGACCCGCATGCCGAGCGGCTGGAGACCGAGGCCAAGATCGCGGCGCTCAAGCGGGCGTTGACGTCGTGATCCCGTACGACGATCGCGGGCTGACCCTGGGGGATGGGTTGTTCGAGACGATGCTGGTCCGCGACGGCGAACTGGTGCTGTTCGATGAGCACCTGAAGCGGATGGTCGCGGGCTGCCGGGTGCTGGGATTGCCGGCGTCGGACGCGGCGGAGGCGCGCCGGGTATGCGAGGACGCCCTTCATTTTCCTTCTCCCCTTGCGGGAGAAGGTGGCCTCCGAAGGAGGTCGGATGAGGGGTCCCATCCACCTGTCGGACTAGCGTTAAGGTCCGCAGCGTCAGATCGCCGTGCGACCCCTCATCCGTCAGCTTCGCTGACACCTTCTCCCGCAAGGGGAGAAGGAAGGCGCTTCGCTGTCCGCCTGACCCTGACGGCCGGCTCCGGAGGCCGGGGGCTTGATCGTCCCGCCCTGCCCGAAGCCCGCCTGTTCGCCACCGCCGCGCCCGCCCCCAGGTCGGAAGGCCCGGTCACCCTGACCACGGTCTCCATCCGCCGCAACGAAGGCTCGCCCACCTCCCGGCTGAAGACCCTCTCCTACCTCGACCCAATCCTGGCCCGGCGCGAGGCCGGCGCCGGCGAAGCGCTGATGCTCAACAATCGCGGCGAGATCGCCTGCGCGGCGGCCGCCAACCTCTTCTGGCTGACGGACGGTGTGCTGCGCACCCCGGCCCTGGCCTGCGGGGTGCTGGAGGGGATCATGCGCGGCCAGGCCATCGCCGCCGCCCGGGCCCTGGGCATGCCGGTCCAGGAGGTCGCCGCCCCGCGCGCGGCCCTGGACGGCGCCCAGGCGATCTTCCTGACCAACAGCCTGATCGGGCTTCGCCGCGTGGAGAGCCTGGATGGAATTGCCCTGGGCGACGCGCCGCAGGTTTCGGCCCTGGCGCAGGCGCTGAGCGCCGTCAGCTAGACTTGGTCACCTGGTCCGACTTGCGGGGCCGCAGGTAGAACTTCTTGGTGAAGGTGATCGAGCCGGGAATGAACTGGTCGACCGGCGAGTCGTAGACATAGGTCACTTCCGACATGATCACGCTCTGGCCGGCCGTCACCAGGCCGGTGGGCAGGGTGACCGTCGCGCCGTTGGTCAGGGCGGTCAGGCCCGAGCCCTTGGACCAGTCGACCTTGGGCGTGCCGCTGGAATTGGCGGTGACGCTGGTCAGCCGCATCTTCAGGGTGCTGGTCGGGAAGGGGCTCATGATGGTGGTGCCGATGGTGAAGATATCGGTCAGGGTCGAGTCCGAGATCTGGGTCGACTGGGCCACCAGATCGCCCATCGAGGCGGCCACGTGGCTGGCTCGGCGTTCGGCCATCATCGCCTGGGTGAACTCGGCCAGGCCGAAATAGAAGGCGATCAGCGCCGGGGCGATCAGGGCGAATTCCACGGCCGAGACGCCGCGGTGGTCGCGCCGCAGACGGGCGAACAAACCGATCATGACGTATAGGGCTCGTTTCTGAAGGTGGCCGTCGAGGTGATCAGCCGCTTGTTGCCCGACAGATTGACCAGGCCGGCGTTGAGCAGCGGGGTGAAGATCTGCCACTGATAGAAGGTGCGGACCAGGACGATGTCCTCGGGGCCGCCGGTGTTGAAGGCCTGCTTGGCCGGGTCGACCGCGCCGTTGGTCAGCACGCTGGTCGAGCTGACCGAGCTGAAGGTCGAATAGACCCGGACGTCGACGCTCAGATTGCTGCTGCAGTCGCTGCCCAGCCAGCTCATCTGGGCGCAGACGGCGGTCTTGAAGGTCGAGGCCGAGCCGCCGGCCTGCTGCAGTTCGCCGGTGCGGATCTGGCGGGCGGCGATCTCGGTGGCGTTTTCCAGCGTGGTGCCGACCAGGAACACCATGCCCAGCTCGACCACCGCGAACAGCAGGGTCAGGAAGGGCAGGGCGACGAAGGCGAATTCCACGGCCGTCGCGCCACGCTCGCCACGAATGAAGCGGGCCAGAAGGCGTTTCGCCGGAAGGCGCTTCGTACGGGCGTGGTTGTCGCGGGCCATGAGCGCGACTCTAGCCTGCCGACCTTAAGCGGCGGTTTATTCGCTGCGCTTGGGGGCCGCGCTGGCCGAAGCCTGGCTGTCGGAGGCCTGGCCGGCGGCCGCGGCGTTGCGGGCGCGGTCGGCATAGGTGGCGGCCGGGGCGGCCCAGGGGCCATAGGCGGTGTCGGTCTCGCCCGGCAGCGGCTGGCGCTGGCAGCGGGGCGAGCAGGCATAGTTGTAGACGCTGGCGCCGCGATAGAAGCTGACCTGGTCGCCGTCCGGCCCCGAGACGACGATCTGGCGGTCGACGATGGTGCGGCCGGCCCGGTCGACGACGATCAGGTTGGTGACGCCATAGCCCTTGCCGGTGATGATCAGGCTGCGGCCGTCGATCACCGTGACGTCGGCCACCGCCGGGTTGCCGATGATGACGTCGCGGGCGGGAGAGGCCAGCATCAGCCGGGCGGCCTGGTCGATACGGACCTGCAGGCTCTCGGCCAGGGCCGGCTGGGCCAGGGTCGAGGCCAGGGCGAATGACAGGGCGAGAACGAGGGGCAGGCGGCGCATGGCGAAAGTCCTGATCGGGGCGTTGCGCACAGACTCGGCCTGAATGGTCAACAAAGCTTGAAGGCGACCGGTGTTCGGCAGGGGTCCGGTAGACAAAGTAAATACGCTGTTTACTGTGGAAAACTGAGATTTCAATCTCGGTTTTTACTTGGCGTTAATTTGACGCACGACAATCTGTCCCTGCATCAACCCTGGGGAGGGCAGTCGGGCGCTCGTGTCCGATGCCGCCGCATCGACACAGAGGAATTCGCAGAATGTCGACTTTCGTCTCGCGCTTCATGAAGGATGAGTCCGGCGCCACGGCCATCGAATATGGCCTGATCGTCGCGCTGATCGCGGTGGTCATCATCACCGCCGTCACCACCCTGGGCACCAAGCTCAACACCGGCTTCGAAACGGTGAACTCCAAGCTTCCCTAGGATCTGGGATTTCCATCCGCCTTCCTGCGGGAAGGCTCCCGGCAGGGCCGCGGCGCAAGCCGCGGCCCTTTCGCTTTTGCCCCCCTCTTTATAGACTCCTGGACAGCGCCGGCCGCGCAAGGTTTCATTTACTCAAAATAATTTGCGATTCATCTTCGCTTTACTGCGTTTTAAGAGCCATCGATGCATGGTCTCAGGGTGATCTACGACTTCCACCTGACCGCCAGGCCCCAGCGCCCCGGCCGTCGCGCAGACCCCAAGGAGACGACCATGAGCAAGTTCGTTACCCGCTTCGTGAAGGATGAGTCCGGCGCCACGGCCATTGAATACGGCCTGATCGTCGCCCTGATCGCCGTGGTGATCATCACCGCCGTGACCACCCTGGGCACCAAGCTCAACACCGCCTTCACCACCATCAACAGCAAGCTGCCGTAAGACACAGCTCGACTGTCGAAACCGGAAGGGCCGCGGCGCAAGCCGCGGCCCTTTCTCTTTGTAATCCTTCCCAGAGGGGCCATCGCCTGTGGAGGCGAGGCTGTGTCGCTCCCCTTCAAATCCTCACCCGGAGGGGGAGGGGGACCGCGCCGAAGGCGTGGTGGAGGGGGTTGAAGCTACAATCACGTCTGCTTGTAAGGACGCGGCTGATCGGCCGCGCTCTATCCTGACGCCTGGATGCAGCGTCTGACCCCCTCCACCATGCTCCGCATGGTCCCCCTCCCCCTCCGGGGGAGGATTTGAAAAAGCCGCCTCTGCCGCGATTCCAAAAGCTGCTGCCTGCGCTGCGCGGGTGCGAAGTCCCCCACCCTGACCCATTTTGAGACAAATCGCCGCCCAAAATGGGCATGGTTAAAGGAAATTAGTGGTAAACCAAAATAAACCAAACAAAAAAATCGAGCAATACTTCGATGTTTACTTGCAATTAAGCCAAGCCTCGCAAGATGGCCTTGTTTTCGGGGGCGAGCAGGCCAAGCGGCCTAATCCCGCAACCGCTGGTCTGCTCAGCAAAGGAGATTCCAAATGAGCAAGTTCGTTTCGCGCTTCGTGTCGGATGAGTCGGGCGCCACGGCCATTGAATATGGCCTGATCGTCGCCCTGATCGCGGTGGTCATCATCACCGCCGTCACCACCCTGGGCACCAAGCTCAACACCGCCTTCACCACCATCAACAGCAAGCTTCCGTAAGACGAAGACTTCGCCTGATGAAAACGGGGGGGCCGCAGCGAAAGCTGCGGCCCTTTCCGCTTTTGGGCGCCCCGTCTCGCACCCGCGTCTCGCGCCAGCGTTTTCGGCCGCTCATCAACGTTTAGTTCACCGCCTTGCGGGCAATGTCGCGTCCCATGCTCCAGACGATCACGGCCATCCTGATCTTCGCCTTTCCCGCCCTCGTCGTCGTCGGCGGGCTGCGGGACGCGACCAGTTTCACCATCCCCAACTGGATCTCGCTGGCCCTGATCGCCCTCTTCCTGCCGGCCGCCCTCATCGGGGGTGTCACCTTGCCGCAGATGGGCGTGGCCGCCCTGATCGGGGTCTTCGCCCTGTTCGCCGCCATGGGCATGTTCGCCATGGGCTGGATCGGCGGGGGCGACGCCAAGCTGTTCGCGGCCTCGGCCCTGTGGCTGGGTTTCCCGGGCGTGGTCAATTTCGTGCTGATCACGGGCCTGGCCGGCGGCGCCCTGGCGCTGGCCCTGCTGGGCCTGCGCTCGATGTGGCTGCGGCCGATCGCCGAGCGGGGGCCGGCCTGGTTCAGCCGGCTGGCCAAGCCCGGGGGCGATGTCCCCTACGGCGTGGCGATCGCCTTCGGCGCCCTGGCGGCGTTTCCCGACAGCCTGTTGGGCAGGGTTTTTCCGCTGGGCGGACTTGCCGGCTGAGAATGGGCCGGCTGAGGCGCGCCGCTTAGGCGGGCGTTAACCATGGGCGCTGCTTAAGTAGGCCTGACGCCAGAAGGGCGAGTCGCGAATCGAATCCGCGCGAGGACCGCGAAGGTCCTCACGTCCCTAGTCACCCCGCCCCGCGGGAGCGCTTTTAGCTCATGAACGCCGTCCGTCTGATCATTCTCCTCGTCGCCATCACGGCCTCCATCGGTCTGGCCGTCGTGGTCCGCGGGGTTGTTGTCGGCAAGAAGCCTTCGACGGCCGCCGCCGCGCCCATGGTCACCCCCGCTTCCAAGCCGATGGCTCAGGTGCTGGTGGCCAAGCGCGACCTGCCGGTCGGCGCGCGCCTGACCCCGGCCGATGTCGACTGGCAGGCCTGGCCGGCCGACAGCCTGAACTCGGCCTTCATCACCGACGGCGCCCCTCCGGCGGCCCCCGAGACCGGCGCCAAGGGCGCGGTCGACAAGGCCAAGAAGACCGCCTCCACCCTGTTCGGCGGCGCGGCCATGCAGCAGGTGGTCGGGGCCATCGTCAAGGAACCCATCCTGGCCAACGAGCCGATGACCCTGCGCAAGCTGGTCCGCAGCGGCGAGGGCAACTACATGGCCGTGGTCGTGCAGCCCGGCATGCGGGCCATGAGCGTGTCGGTGACGGTCGATACCGGGGCCGGCGGCTTCATCCTGCCCGGCGACCGGGTCGATGTGATCCTGGCCACCCAGGTCGAGGGCGGCCGCGGCTTCACCAGCTCCACCGTGCTCAAGAACATTCGCGTCCTGGCCATCGACCAGGCCTCCGAGCCCGACAAGGACGCCAAGACCATGGTCGGCGCCGTCGCCACGCTGGAGATCGCCACGGGCGACACAGAAGTCCTGACCAGCGCCCAGGCCGCCGCGAAAACCCAAGGCCTGCTCGTCCTGGCCCTGCGCTCCTACGCCGACGCCGGCGCCGCCTCGGGCCGGGTGGCCCAGGGGCCGGTGGAAGACACCAGCACCGTGCGGGTGTTCCGCAACGGCCAGTCCAGCGAAGTCACGGTGACCCGATGAGCAGAACCCTTCGTCTGGTCGCCGTCCTGAGCGCCGCCCTGCTGCAGGCGGCCGCGCCCGTCGCCTGGTCCCAGACCATGCCGACCGACGTCCAGAGCTTCGGCCTGGCCGGCGGCCCCGGCTCCGGGACCACGATGCGCATCGACCTGGCCGGCGGCGGCGCCAGCCAGTCCCTGTCCCTGCCCAAGGGCAAGTCGGCGATCATCGAGCTGCCCGTCGACGCCCGCGACGTGCTGGTGACCAACCCGACCGTCGCCGACGCCGTGCTGCGCACAGAGCGGCGCATCTATGTGCTGGGCCTCAAGGAAGGCCAGACCGACGCGGTGTTCTTCGACGCCGCCGGCCGCCGCATCCTGTCCCTGAACATCCGGGTCGACACCGATGTCGGCGCCCTGGCCGACACCATCCAGCGGGTCATCCCCGGTTCGCGCATCAAGATCGAACCGATCAACGACAGCGTCATCCTGACCGGCCTGGTGCTCAACGCCGCCGACTCGGCCAACGCCCAGGCCATCGCCACCCAGTTCGTCGACAAGCCCGAGAAGGTCATCAACCTGCTGCAGATCGCCGCCAAGGACCAGGTGATGCTGAAGGTCCGGGTGATCGAGGTGCAGCGCAGCGTCATCAAGCAGCTGGGCTTCGACGCTTCCAGCCTGGTGGGCAAGATCGGCGACGACCAGATCAGCTTCGCCCAGAGCGCCACCTTCGGCGTCAACGGCGCCCTGCTGGGCGGCCTGACCGCCTCGGCCATGCGCGACACCACCACCCAGGCGGTGCTGCCCGGCACCGGCGGCTGCGACACCCCGACCAACACCCCCAGCACCGGCAACCCCGCCGACTGCGTGGCCACCGGCCGCGCCGGTTCCGGCGGGCTGGCCAAATACCTGACCGCCCTGAAGGCCTTCGAACGGGTCGGCCTGGTCCGCACCCTGGCCGAGACCACCCTGACCTCCACCTCCGGCGAGGCGGCCCGCATGCTGGCGGGCGGCGAATTCCCGGTCCCGACCGGCCAGGACACCACCGGCAAGGTGACCATCGAGTTCAAGCCCTATGGCGTGGGCCTGGGCTTCACCCCCATCGTGCTGAGCGGCGGCCGCATCTCGATGAAGGTCTCGGTCGAGGTCTCGGAACTCACCAACACCGGCTCCTTCACCCTGGCCACCGGCACCGGCTCGTCCCTGACCATTCCGGGCCTCAATGTCCGCCGGGCCGAGAACACCGTCGAGCTGCCCTCGGGCGGGGCGATGATGATCGCCGGCCTCTTGCAGGAGCGGACCGCCCAGAACCTCGACAGCGTCCCCGGCCTGATGACCGCCCCGGTGGTCGGCGCCCTGCTGCGCAGCCGCGACTTCCTGTCGGGCCAGACCGAGCTGGTGATCATCGCCACGCCCTACATCGTCGACCCCAGCCGGCCGCAGGATCTGCAGACGCCCGCCGATGGCCTCTTGATAGCCAACGACTTCGAGACGGTGCTGCTGGGCAAGCTCAACAAGACCGTCAAGGCGCCCCCCGGCGCCAACGCGGACCGGACCTATCAAGGGCCGGTCGGTTACGTGATCGAGTAGGTTCATGCGCAGACTGTCAGCCCTTACCGCCCTCGCCACCGCCACCCTCCTGGGGGCCTGCGCCCACGGGCCGCAGACCGACCTGACGGCGGCGACGCCCCTGGACGCCTGGGAAAAGAAGATCGTGGTGACGCCTCAGGCCGACGAGATCCGGCTGGGCTCGCACCCCACCGGGCTTTCGGGACCGCAGGCCGCGGCCCTGACCGCCCTGGCCGATCGCTGGCTGCAGGCCGACGGGCGGGAAATCCTGATCCAGACCCCGGACAAGTCGACCGACCCGAGCGGCGCCTATCGCGTCTCGACCGAGTCCCGCGACTTCCTGGTTCGCCAGGGCGTGCCCTATGGCCGCATCCGCATCGTCGGCTATCCCGCCGATGACGCCTCGGCCCAGCCGGTCATCGTCGGCTTCCAGGTCTATACGGCCCAGGGCCCCACCTGCGGCGCGTTCGGCAACCTGGCCCGCTCGGCCGGCAACGCCCCTTACGACAATTTCGGCTGCGCCATGGCCGCCAATATCGCCGCCCAGGTCGCCAATCCGCAGGACCTGCTCACCCCCCGCGACATGACCCCGGCCGACGCGGCCCGGCGCGGCGTGGTGATCGGCAAATACCGCGCCGGCGAGCCGACCTCGAGCACGGCCGACAAACAGGCCAGCGGCCAGGTTTCGCAGGTGGTGAACTGATCTCATGAGTGGCCGTCCGGCAGATCAAGACCCCTTTGACCTCGGCTTCGACGCCGAGGACGACTTCGGCTCGCCCGCCACCCGGGATCCCTGGGCCGAAACCGGCGCCCCCGCCGCGGGAGCGCCGTCGCGCGCCGACGATCCCTTCGCCGATTTCCCGCCGGCCCGTCCGTCCGGCTCGCCCGGCGAGGCCGACCCGTTCGCCGGTATGCCCGCCGCGTCCGGTCACAACCCCGTCGCCGACCTGATCGCCGGGGCCGAGGCGGCCCTGGGCGATGTCAGCGTCCCGCGCATCACCATCCACGCCTTCTGCGCCCGGCCCGAAACCGCCGAGACCATCGAGAAGGCCTCCACCGACCGGCGGATGAGCCGGGCCTCGACGGTGGTCAAGGCCGGCGGCCTGTCGGCGGCGGTCGACTACTACCAGAACCAGCCCACCCCCTCCCTGGTCATGGTCGAGAGCCTCGACTCCGGACCGGAGCTGATCGCCGGCCTCGACAGCCTGGCCGAGGTCTGCGACCCGGGCACCAAGGTGCTGGTGGTCGGCTCGGCCAACGACATCGCCCTCTATCGCGAGCTGATGCGGCGGGGGGTCAGCGAATACCTGGTGCCGCCGCTCAACCCGCTGCAGATCATCCGCTCGATCACCACCCTCTATGCCGATCCCTCCGCGCCGTTCGTCGGCCGGCAGATCGCCTTCGTGGGGGCCAAGGGCGGCTCGGGCGCCTCGACCATCGCCCACAACTTCGCCTGGTCGCTGTCCGAGCGCATGCAGGCCGGCACGGTGATCGTCGATTTCGACCTGCCGTTCGGCACCGCCGGCCTCAACTTCAACCACGACCCGCTGCAGGGCGTGGCCGACGCCCTGGGCCAGCCGGACCGGCTGGATCCGGTGCTGATGGAGCGGATGATGGTCCGCTGCTCGGACCGCCTGTCGCTGTTCGCCGCCCCGGCCAATCTCGACAACGACTGGGACATTCATTCCGACGCCTTCGAGGAGGTGGCCCAGAAGATCCGCGCCGCCGCCCCCTATGTGGTCATGGACCTGCCGCACAGCTGGAGCACCTGGAAGCGCAAGATCCTGCTCAGCTCCGACGATGTGGTGATCGTGGCCACGCCTGACCTGGCCTCGCTGCGCAACGCCAAGAACATGGTCGACCTGATCCGCCAGACCCGGCCCAACGACGCCCCGCCGCGCCTGGTGGTCAACCAGGTCGGCGTGCCCGGCCGGCCCGAGATTCCGGTCAAGGACTTCGGCGAAGCCCTGGGGCTGGACCCCTCGCTGGTCATTCCCTTCGAGCCCAAGACCTTCGGCCAGGCGGCCAACAACGGCCAGATGCTGTCCGAGGTCGCCGGCAAGTCCAAGGTCGCCGAGGGCATCGACAACCTGGCCCAGATGATCAGCCGGCGCGATCCGCCGGTCATCCAGAAGACCTCGATGCTCTCCAGTCTGTTCAGGAAGAAATAGGTGTTCGGTAAGCGCTCTGGAGACGGCGGCGATGGCCGACGGGCGCCGCCACCGGCCCCCGCCGGCGGGGCCGCGATCGCCACCCGGCCTCAGCGTGTCGAGCCGGCCGCCACGCCGCGCCCGCCCATGGGGGGCGGCTCGCCGGTGCCCGACCCGTCGGCCCGGCCGGCCACCAAGGTCCTGCCCAGGAACACCGACGGCCTGGCCCAGCTGCACGCCGCCCAGGGCCCGACGACCGAGATCGTCCGGGAAGAGAGCGACTACTACCACGCCACCAAGACGACGATCTTCAACGCGCTTCTGAACACCATCGACCTCTCCCAACTGGCCCAGCTGGACGCCAAGTCGGCGGCCGAGGAGATCCGCGACATCGTCGCCGAGCTGGTGGCGATCAAGAACGTCTCGATGTCGGTGGTCGAGACCGATCACCTGGTGCAGGACATCATCAACGACGTCCTGGGCTACGGCCCGCTCGAGCCGCTGCTGGCCCGCGACGACATCGCCGACGTGATGGTCAACGGCGCCAACCGGGTGTTCATCGAAGTTTCCGGCAAGGTCCAGCTGACCAATGTCCGCTTCCGCGACAACGCCCAGCTGATGAACATCTGCCAGCGGATCGTCAGCCAGGTCGGCCGCCGGGTCGATGAATCTTCGCCGATCTGCGACGCGCGCCTGCCGGACGGCAGCCGGGTCAACGTCATCGCCCCGCCGCTGGCCCTGGATGGCCCGACCCTGACCATCCGGAAATTCAAGAAGGACAAGCTGACGATGAAGGACCTGGTGTCCTATGCATCGATCAGCCCCGAGGGCGCCCGGGTGCTGGGCGTCATCGGCGCCTGCCGCTGCAACATCGTCATTTCCGGCGGCACCGGCTCGGGCAAGACCACCCTCCTGAACACCATGACCGCCTTCATCGACCCGACCGAGCGGGTGATCACCTGCGAGGACGCGGCCGAACTGCAGCTGCAGCAGCCGCATGTGGTGCGCCTGGAAACCCGGCCGCCGAACCTGGAAGGCTCGGGCATGATCACCATGCGCGACCTGGTCAAGAACTGCCTGCGGATGCGTCCCGAGCGGATCATCGTCGGCGAAGTCCGCGGCCCCGAAGCCTTCGACCTGCTGCAGGCCATGAACACCGGCCACGACGGCTCGATGGGCACGCTGCACGCCAACAGCCCCCGCGAGGCGATCAGCCGGATCGAATCGATGATCACCATGGGCGGCTACGGTCTGCCCTCGAAAACCATCCGCGAGATGATCGTCGGCTCGGTCGACGTGATCATCCAGGCCGCCCGCCTGCGCGACGGCAGCCGCCGCATCACCCACATCACCGAGGTGGTGGGGCTGGAAGGCGAGGTCATCGTTACGCAAGACCTCTTCGTCTACGAGATGACCGGCGAGGACGAGCACGGCCGCGTTCTGGGCCGCCACCGCTCGACCGGCATCGCCCGGCCCAGGTTCTGGGACCGGGCCCGCTATTACGGTCTGGAACGGGAACTGGCCGAGGCCCTGGACGCGGCGGAGTAGACGCCATGATGACCATTCTCATCGCCGTTCTGGGCTTCGTCACCATCGCGGGGCTGGGCCTGGCCTTCGCCGGCAGCGGCAATTCCAACGCCAAGACCGTCAAGCGCGCCCAGGCCATCGTCAGCGGCAATCAGGCCGGCGAGAAGCGTGGGGCCAAGACCGCCCGCTCGGCGGTCAACAACCAGGAACTTCGCCGCAAGCAGATCCTCAAGAACCTCAAGGACGAGGAAAAGCAGCAGAAGGCCAAGACCGTCACCCTGACCGCCCGCCTGCAGCAGGCCGGGCTGACCCTGACGGTGCGCAATTTCTGGATCATCAGCAGCGCCCTGGGCCTGATCGTCGCCGCCATCGGCCTGCTGTTCATCCACAAGCCCTGGGTCGGGCCGGTGCTGGGCGTCGTCGCGGCGGTCGGCCTGCCGCGCTGGATCATCAACTTCCTGGCCAAGCGGCGGACCAAGAAGTTCACCGAGGCCTTTTCCGACGCCATCGACATCATCGTGCGCGGCATCAAGTCGGGCCTGCCGGTCCACGACTGCCTCAAGATCATCGGCCGCGAGAGCCCCGAGCCCCTGGCCGGCGAGTTCCGCCGCCTGGTCGAGAGCGTCGGCATGGGCGCGCCGATGGATCAGGCCCTGGAGAAGATGTTCGAGCGCATGCCCACCTCCGAGCTGCGCTTCTTCTCCATCGTGCTGGCCATCCAGGCCAAGACCGGCGGCAACCTGGCCGAGGCGCTGAACAACCTCTCGGTCGTGCTGCGCTCGCGGAAACTGATGCGCGAGAAGATCAAGGCCCTGTCCTCGGAAGCCATCGCCTCGTCCTTCATCATCGGCAGCCTGCCGCCCGGCGTCGTCACCCTGATCAGCGTCACCTCGCCCAAATACATGGTGCCGATGTTCACCGATCCGCGCGGCAACATGATGCTGATGGGGGCGGTGTTCTGGATGAGCTGCGGCATCTTCGTGATGCGCAAAATGATCAACTTCAAGTTCTGATGGCCGCGCCCCGATGAGCATCGTCGACGTCGTCACCAGCCCGGACAACATCCTGACCGCCTTCGTGGCGGCGGTCAGCTTCGCCACCATCGTCACGGTGGCGGGGCCGGCCCTGAAGGGCAACAATCTGGAGGGCCGGCTCAAGTCGGTGGCCAACCGGCGCGAAGAGCTGCGCAAGCGCTCGCGCGAGGCCCTGGCCAAGAAGTCGACCACCGCCGGCTCGCTGCGCCATGTCGACGAGGGGATGTACAAGAAGGTCGTCGACCGCCTGCAGCTGTCGCGCCTGCTCGAGGACCCGCAGGTGGCCGACAAGCTGGCCCAGGCCGGCTATCGCGGCCCCCGGCCGATCTCGACCTTCTACTTCTTCCGCTTCGTCAGCCCCTTCGTGCTGGCGGCGACGGTGGCCTTCTACCTCTATGTGATCAACGACTTCGGCCTGCCGGCCATGACCCGGCTCAGCGCCTGTTTCGCCGCTCTTCTGTTGGGATATTACGCCCCCAACCTCTACATCTCCAACGCCGCCACCAAGCGGCGGGAATCGATCGTCGGCGCCTTCCCCGACGCCCTCGACCTGCTGCTGATCTGCGTGGAAAGCGGCATGTCGATCGAGGCGGCCATCCAGAAGGTCAGCGCCGAAATCGGCGGCACCTCCATTGAGCTCGCCGAGGAACTGGGCCTGCTGACCGCCGAACTCAGCTATCTGCCCGAGCGCCGCCAGGCCTATGAGGGCCTGGCCAAGCGGACCAACCATCCGGGCATCAAGTCGGTGGCCACCGCCATGATCCAGGCCGAGCGCTACGGCACGCCGCTGGGCGCCGCATTGCGGGTCATGGCCAAGGAAAACCGCGAACTGCGCCTCTCCGCCGCCGAGAAGAAGGCGGCAGCCCTGCCGGCCAAGCTGACCGTGCCGATGATCCTGTTCTTCCTGCCGGTGCTGTTCGTGGTCATCCTGGGCCCGGCCATCATCAAGGTGCAGGACATCCTCAGCCACAAGACCAACTAGGCTCCTGAGCGCGCGCGCCGGGCGGGACTTTACACCGTAAGAATTTTATCTCATAACCTTACGACGTAAGAATGGGGTTGTGCGGTGACTCAAGCGACAACGGCCGATCTCGAGGCGATCGAACGCGACGCCTGGCTGGACATGTTCGACGCGGCGCCGGCGCCGTTCGCCACGGCGGCGGGCCTGGCCTGCCGACGGTTTGGCGAAGCGTCCGGGTTCGCGATCCGCCTGGCGCCGACCGTGCAGTTCAACCGGGTGCAGGGCGAGGGCGTGGCGGCGGCCCCGGATGACCGCCTTGACGCCATGCTGACCTGGCTGCGGGAGAGCTGCGGTCCGGTCTGGGCGCTGCAGGTCGTGGCCCAGGCCGGAGAGGCGGTCGCCACGTCCAGGCTGGCCGAGCGCGGCCTGGTCCCGAACGGCTCCTGGACCAAGTTCGTCCGGCCCGCCGGTCCGGCAGCGGCGAAGACATCCCTCACCATTCTCAGGATCGGCGCGGACCGGGCCCAGGACTTCGGGGGCATGGTCCAGGCCGGCTTTGGCGCGCCGCCGCCGTTCGCCCCTTGGGCGGCGGCCCTGGCGGGACGGTCACGATGGACCACCTACGTCGCCTATGACGGCGAGACGCCGGTCGGGGCGGCCGCCATGTTTGTCGATCGGGGCCTGGCCTGGCTGGGTCTCGGCTGCTGCCTGCCCAGCCATCGCGGCCGGGGCGCGCAGCCGGCCATGCTCGCCGCCCGCATCGCCGACGCCCAGGCGCTGGGCGCCCGGGCCGTGGTCACCGAAACCGGCACGCCGCCCCCGGGCGAGGAGGAGGAGCACCCTTCGTTCCGCAATATCGTTCGCGCGGGTTTCGAGCCCGTCTATCGGCGGATCAACTACCGGCCCTCCTAGGGTCCGTACACAATACCGCTCATCCCCGCGAAAGCGGGGACCCAGGCTTTTTGCCGTTGAGGGCAATGCCGACCGGTCTAGGCGGCTGTAAGTCCGCTACGAAAAACACCTGGGTCCCCGCTTTCGCGGGGATGAGCGGATTGGGGAGAGTGCCGGCCTAGCGCCCGCCGCCGGCCCGCACGCTGTCCCAGCTGCGCCCGCCCGGAGGGGGGGTCTGGCCGGTGGCGGCCTTGAGCCAGGCGATGTTGTTGGCGACCATTTCGGGCGGCAGGTCCTGGCGGGCCAGGGCCTCGGCCTCGGACATCCGGCCCTGGAGGCCAACCACCAGGGCGAGGTCCTGGCGGGTCTGGATGCCCGAGCCGGGCAGGCTGGCGGCGCGGCGCAGCAGGCGTTCGGCCTGGGGCAGGTCGCCATGGCCGGCCCAGTACATGGCCATGTTGGTCAGCACGGCCGGCTCGTTGGGGGCCAGGCTCAGGGCCTGTTTGTAGGCGGCCAGGGCTTCGCCATCGCGCTCGGCCTGCTCATAGGCCACGGCCAGCAGCGACAGGGGCCGCCAGTCGCGCGGGGCGACGGCCTGGGCCTGGCGGGCCGGTTCGATGGCGTAGAAGCCCTTGCCCTGGGCGATCCGGATCCGGGCCAGCTCCAGCAGGGCGTCGAGATTGCCGGGCTGGCTGATCAGCACCCGCTGGGCGGCGTCGGCGGCGTCGTCGAACTGGTTCATGGCCCGCAGCGACTGGGCCAGGCCCAGATTGGCCTGCACGTCGGTGGGATCGATCTGCACCTCGCGGGCCCAGAAGGTGGCGCGGCCCAGGGGGTCCAGCCGGGCGGCCTCGGCGCGCTGGGTCGGGGTGGCCTTGGCCGGCATCGGCAGGCCGGCGGTCTGCATCGTCGGGCGGTCGGCGGGGGTCATGGCGCCAGCGACCGGCGCGGCCGGCTTGGGCTTGGAGCCGGGCCACGCCAGGGCAGGCGTCGACAGGCCCGCCAGCAGGGTCAGCAGGGTTGCGGCCAGGAGCGGCTTGCGACACATGGACATTACAGACCTCCGGGAGCGTCGCCGCACCATGCCGCCCCGGGGTTCAAGGAATCGTTAAGCATAATTTTCGCGAGGCCCCCGCCCATGCCTGACTCCCTGATCGCAACGGCCGCCGGCGCGGTGGTCCAGGTCCTGGCCGTGACGCCGGAGGGGCTGGAGGCGGCCCTGGCGGCGGGTGGCGACTTCCTGCGCGGCTTCGCGGGCCTGGGCGAGTTCAAGGCCAAGGCCGGCCAGGTGCTGGCGGTCCCCGGCGAGGACGGCCAGCTTTCCAAGGTGCTGTTCGGCCTGGGCGACAGGCCCGAGGCGGCCGCCTTCCGCGCCCTGCCGGGCAAGCTGCCGGCCGGCGAATACGCCATCGCGGCGGAGGGCCTGGACCCCGCCGCCGTCGCCCTCAGCTTCGCCCTGGGCGGCTATCGCTTCGACCGCTATCGCAAGGCCCGCGAGCCGGGCGCCCGGCTGGTGGTGGCGGACGGGGTCGACCTGGCCGAGGTCCGCAGCCTGGCCCACGCCTGCGCCCTGGCCCGCGACATGGTCAACACGCCCGCCAACGACCTGGGGCCGCTGCAGATCGAGACCATCGCCCGCGAGATCGCCGAGCAGTATGACGCGACCATCGCGGTGGTGACCGGCGACGCCCTGCTCGACGAGAACTACCCGGCCGTCCATGCGGTCGGCAGAGCCGCCCATCCCGACCGCGCGCCGCGGATGATCGAGATTACCTGGGGCGATCCGGCCCATCCCGTCGTCGCCATCGTCGGCAAGGGCGTGGTGTTCGACACCGGCGGGCTGGATATCAAGCCCTCGGCCGGCATGCGGCTGATGAAGAAGGACATGGGCGGCGCCGCCCACGCCCTGGCCCTGGGCCGGATGGTGATGGCCGCCGGGCTGAAGGTGCGGCTCTCGGTGCTGGTCCCGGCCGTGGAGAACGCCATCAGCGGCGACGCCATGCGACCGGGCGATGTGCTGAACTCGCGCAAGGGCCTGACCATCGAGGTCGGCAACACCGACGCGGAAGGCCGGCTGATCCTGGCCGACGCCCTGACCCGGGCCGAAGAACTGAACCCCGTCCTGACCATCGACATGGCCACTCTGACCGGCGCGGCGCGGGTGGCGCTGGGGCCGCAGGTCATCCCCTTCTACACCGCCAGCGACGCCCTGGCCGGGGAGATCGCGGCGGCCTCGGCCGAGGTCGCCGATCCGCTGTGGCGCATGCCGCTCTGGGCCGGCTACGAGGACGCCCTGGACGGCGACATCGCCGATGTGAAGAACGATCCCGACGGCTGGGCCCAGGCCGGCTCGGTCACCGCCGCCCTCTTCCTGCAGCGCTTCGCCCCGGCCATGGGGGAATGGGCGCACCTGGACATCTTCGCCTGGAACCCCAAGGGCCGGCCGGGACACCCGGTTGGCGGCGAGGCGCAGGCGATTCGGGCGCTGTATGCGGTGTTGAAGAAGCGGTTCGGCTGATTGAACTCCCTTCCTCCTCGATGGAGGAAGGGTTGGGGATGGTGGTGGGGGCACAGCGTGTCCGGAAGCACGCGGGGAGGCGACCACGCCACCCTGAGCCCATCACCCAAATTCCGAGTGCACACCACCAACCCTGCCCTTCCTCCATCGAGGAGGAAGGGTTCTCAGAGGCGTCCTACTTCTTCACCGGCGCCGGGGCGGCGGTGGCCGAAGGCGTGGCGGCCGGGGCGCCAGGGGTTCCCGGCGTGGCCGAGGCGGCGCCGGCGGCGGTTCCGGCCGCGGCCGGTGCGGCGGCTGCGGGCGCGGCTGCGGCGGGCTTGGGCGCGGGGATCGGCAGGGTCGAGCCCAGGCTGTGCAGGTAGGCGATCATGGCGATCCGCTCTTCCGGCTTCTTCAGGCCCACGAAGGTCATCTTGGTGCCCGAGACGTCCTTGCCCGGCGCCTTGAGGAACAGATAGAGGCGGTCGTAGTCCCATACCGGGTTCTTGGCCCCGAAGTCGGTCATCGGGGCCGAATAGGCAAAGCCGCCGTGCGAGCCGGGCTTGCGGCCGACCACGCCGAACAGGTTGGGGCCGGTGCCGTTGGCCCCGCCCTGGGTGAAGGTGTGGCAGCCGGCGCACTTGGCGCTGATCGCCTGGCCGGCGGCGATGTCGGCGGTCGGCAGGACCGTGCCCCAGTCGGGCGGGGTGTCGGCGACTTCGCCGCCGCCGCCAGTGTCCTCGACCACGGCGATGGCGTAGCCGGGCTTTTCCGGGGGCTCGCTCTCGAAGAGGATGCCGGTCAGCTGGCCCAGGCCCAGGATCACCAGCCCGGTCGCCAGCCCGGCGCCCAGAATCTTGTTCAACTGCAGATCGCTCATGTCCGCCCTTAACAGCCCTCGATGGGCTCGCCGGCCGGGTTCGGAGGAGGCGAGCCGAGTCAGGAGCGAAATGGTCGCCCCGTGTTGCGCAGGCGTCTCTTACACGCTACCGCCCCCGGTGCAAGACGGGCGCCTGCCCGAAATGGAGCCTCGCGCCGAACAGTCCGTCATGAAGCCGCTTGTCCTCATTCCCGCCCGCCTCGCGGCCACCCGGCTGCCGAACAAGCCGCTGGCCGATATTGGCGGCGTGCCGATGATCGTCCGTGTGCTGCGCCAGGCCGAAAAGGCCGGGGTCGGACCGGTGGCGGTGGCGGCGGGCGACCCGGAAATCGTCGAGGCGGTGGAAGCGGCGGGCGGCCGGGCCGTGCTGACCGACCCGGGCCTGCCGTCCGGCTCGGACCGGGTGCTGGCGGCGGCCGACCAGCTCGACCCCGCCGGCGAGCACGACGTGATCGTCAATCTGCAGGGCGATGTGCCCTTCTTCGACCTGGCCATGCTGCGCGACTGCGTCGGCCTGCTGGAACAGCGGCCGGACTGCGACATCGCCACCGTGGTGGTGCCCGAAGCCGGGCCCGCCGACCGCGCCGACCCCGACAAGGTCAAGGCGGTGCTGGCCCTGCAGCCGGACGGCCGTTCGGGCCGGGCCCTCTATTTCACCCGCTCCACCCTCTACGGCGACGCCCCGATCTGGTGGCATATCGGCTTCTACGCCTATCGCCGCGCCGCGCTGCGCGCCTTCACCGCCGCCCCGCCCTCGCCGCTGGAAAGGCGCGAGAAGCTCGAGCAGCTGCGGGGCATGGAGCTGGGCATGACGATCTGGGCCGCGGTCAGCGACGCCGCCCCGGTCGAGGTCAACAACCCGGCCGACCTCGAATTCGCCCGCGCCTACGCGAAAGCCCATCCCCAATGAGTCCTCGATGACTGTCCTCAAGAAGATCGCCTTCCAGGGCGAACCCGGCGCCAACAGCCATGAGGCCTGCCGCGACTATTTTCCGGGCTACGTGGCCCAGCCCTGCCCGACCTTCGAGGAGGCCTTCGAGGCGGTGAAGTCGGGCGACTGCGAGCTGGGCATGATCCCGGTCGAGAACTCCATCGCCGGCCGGGTCGCGGACGTGCACCACCTGCTGCCCAGCTCGGGCCTGAGGATCATCGGCGAGAAGTTCAAGCCGATCCGCTTCCAGCTGATGGCCAACAAGGGCGCCAGGTTGGCGGACATCAAGACCGTTTCCAGCATGGCCATCGCGCTGGGCCAGACCCGCAGGTCGCTCAAGAAGCTGGGCGTCGCCACCGAGGCGGTCGGCGACACGGCCGGCGCGGCCAAAGCCCTGGCGCTCAATCCCGACCCGACCCGCGCCGCCGTGGCCCCGGCCCTGGCGGCCGAGATCTACGGCCTCGACATCCTGATGCGCGACATCGAGGACGAGCGGCACAACACCACCCGCTTCCTGGTGATGACCGCCGACCCCAACCCGGCCCGCCCGCCCTTCACCAGCAAATGCATCACCAGCTTCGCCTTTAGGGTGAAGAACCTGCCGGCGGCCCTCTACAAGGCCCTGGGCGGCTTCGCGACCAACGGCGTCAACATGACCAAGCTGGAAAGCTACATGGAGGGCGGCGCCTTCACGGCCACCTTCTTCTACGCCGAGGTCGACGGCCGGCCCGAGGACCGCGGCCTGGCCCTGGCCCTGGAGGAGCTGGCCTTCTTCACCGACCAGATCGAGATCCTGGGCGTCTTCCCGGCTGATCCGTTCCGGGAGCGGGTGTGATTCTTGAACCCTTCCTCCTCGATGGAGGAAGGGCAGGGTTGGTGGTGTGCGCTCGGAGCCTGGGCGAAAAGCTCAGGGTGGCGTGGGCGCCTCCCCGCGTGCTTCCGGAAACGCTGTGCCACCACCACCATCCCCGCCCTTCCTCCATCGAGGAGGAAGGGGGAAGAGAAGACTTCACACCCCCACGTCACCTTCTCTAGACTCCCCGTAATCAACGCCGGGGAGGGCGCGATGAATTTCCTGAATGAGCCGAACGTGCTGGCGCCGGTGCTGGCGCTGATCCTGTGGTCGCTGGTGGTCTGGGTGTGGATGTACGCCACCCGCATCCCGGCCATGCTCAAGGCGAAAATCCCGCCGCAGGACGCGCGGTTTCCAGGCTCGCTCGACGTGTTGCCCGACAACGTCCGGCAGGTGGCCGACAACTACAACCACCTGTTCGAGCAGCCGACCATCTTCTACGCCCTGGCCGTCTACACCTATCTGACCGCCGGGGTGGGCCCGCTGACCTGCGGCCTGGCCTGGGCCTATGTCGGCCTGCGGGTGATCCACAGCCTGGTGCAGGGCACGGTCAATATCGTCAATCTGCGCTTCCTGGTCTTCGCCGCCTCGACCCTGGTGCTGATCGCCTGGGCGCTGATCGAGGCCTGCGCGCTGCTCAATCGATAGCGAGTTTCACCTTGCCGCGCGCCGCCGCGCCGCCTAGGCGGGAGGCGAAACGGAGCGGGTGATGGCGAGATCGCTGGGCATTATCGGGATCGGGGCGTTCGGGGAGTTCATGCTCAAGCATGTGACGCCCTATTTCGACGTCGTCATCCATGATCCCTTCCGCGACCTTTCCCCGCTGGAAGACCGCTACCGCGTCCGCGCCGGCTCGCTGGAGGAGACCGCGGCTCAGGACATCGTGGTGCTGGCCGTGCCGGTTCAGAAGCTGGCCGCCGTCGTCCAGGAGGTCGCGCCCTTCCTGCGGCCCGACGCCCTGTTGATGGACGTCTGCTCGGTCAAGGTGAAGCCGACCGCCGCCCTGCTGAAATACGCCCCCCCGGGGATGGACATCGTCTCCATCCACCCGCTGTTCGGGCCCAACTCCGGCGCCAAGGGCATCCATGGCCTGGTGGTCTCGGTGCTCAACATCCGGGGCCGGCGGATGGCCGAGGTGGCCCTGTTCCTGCGCCGCGAGCTGGGGTTGAAGGCGGTCGTCACCAACCCCGAGCGCCATGACCGCGAGATGGCCTATGTCCAGGGCCTGACCCACCTGATCGGCCGCTCGATCGTGGGGCTGAAACTGCCCGAACGCATGCGCCAGACGACGCCGACCTTCGACCACCTGATGAACATGGTGAATGTCATCAAGGACGACTCCGACGACCTGTTCCGCGCAATCGAGGCGGAAAACCCCTTCGCGCGGGATGTGAAGGACGCCTTCCTGGAGCGGCTGCAGGCGATGGTCAGTTCGACGAAGCCGGAGGACTAACCCTCTTCCGCCCAGGCCTTCAGCAGCTGGTGGGCGATCGCCAGCTTCGGCGGGCAGAACAGGCCGGGGAGCGAGCCGGCCAGCAGGGCCTTGGCCTCGTCACGGGTGAACCAGCGCACGGCCTCCAGCTCGGTGTCGCTGGGCGTGGCGTCGTCGTTCTCGACCTCGGCGATCAGCCCGATCATCAGCGAGGACGGATAGGGCCAGGGCTGGGTCGAGTGATAGCGGACGCTGGCGGTGGAGAGGCCGGCCTCTTCCTTCAGTTCGCGGGCGCAGGCCTCCTCGATGCTCTCGCCGGGCTCCAGGAAGCCGGCCAGGGCCGAATACATGCCCTTGGGCCAGATGGCCTGGCGGCCCAGCAGGCACTTCTCGCCCTTGGCCGGCAGCATGATCACCACCGGGTCGGTGCGCGGGAAGTGCTCGACCTTGCAGGTGTCGCACACTCTCTTCCAGCCGCCTTCGGCCGGATGGCTGGGCTGGCCGCAGTTGGCGCAATAGCGGTGGCGGCGGCGCCACTCGAACATGCCCTTGGCGGTGGCGATGATGGCGGCGTCGGCAGGGGGGAGGGCGGTGGCCACCCCGCGCAGGTCGACGAACCTGCCCAGGCCATCCAGCGGCCCGCCATCGGCCGGGTCGGTCCCGTCGGCCAGGTCGACGGCGAAGACGGCGGTGTCCTTCCACAGGCCCAGGAACAGCAGGGCCTCGCCATTGCCAGACAGCTCGCCGGCCAGGCTGGCGCGGATATAGGCGATGCGCGGTTCGTCCTTGCCGCCCTCCACCATGGGCTGGCCGTTCCAGATGGCGATGGCCAGGCTGTCGGGATCGGCCAGCTTCTCGCCCAGCCACTGGACGTCGCCGCGCTTGTCGCTGGCGCGGTCCAGGGGGTTGCCGGCGAAGGTGTTGGTGAAGGCGGTCAGAGGCATGGACGCTTCATGGCCGGGCTAAGGGAAGCTGGCAAGCATCGCTTGACGCCGACGCCGGCCGCACACAAATCCAGGGCCAGATAAAGCAGTCGGGGCGAGGCAGGCGAAAATCATGAGCGACTATCCCGAGGACATCTTCACCGAGCAGGACGACCTCGATGTCGACACCCTGGCCAACCTGGGGCCCCTGCGCCGGCTGGCGGGGGTGTGGGAAGGGACCAAGGGCCTGGACGTCAACCCGTTCACCGACGGCCAGCGCCGGCAGGTCTATGTCGAGCGCATCGACCTGCAGCCCATCGACCCGCAGTCGAACGGACCGCAGGTGCTCTACGGCCTTCGCTACCACACCCACATCGTCAAGCCGGGCGAGGTCGAGACCTATCACGACCAGGTCGGCTACTGGCTCTGGGACCGGGCGAGCGGCGACATCTTTCACAGCCTGACCATCCCGCGCGGCCAGGTCGTGCTGGCCAAGGGCAATGCGGGCGCCGACGCCGACACCTTCGAGGTGAACGCCACGCGCGGCTCGACCGAGGCCGGCATCTGTTCGACGCCCTTCCTGGAACACGCCTTCCGCACCGACAGCTTCCACATGCGGGTGACCTTCAACGACGACGGGACCTGGTCCTATTTCGAGGACACCGTCCTGCAGGTGCTGGGCCGCGATGGCCCCTTCCACCACACCGACCGCAACACCCTGCACAGGGTCGCCGAGCCGAAGCCCAATCCGCTGGCGCTCGCCGAAGCTTGACGGGCGGCCCGCCAGCCAGCAATCTCAACTCGATTGACCCCCCGCCGGCCGCCGGCGGGGGGTTTCCTTTGGCCCAGGCCCAAGGAGAACCCTCATGTCCCACCCCGTGAATGAAGCCGGCTTCGTCACCCTCAACGGCGCCCAGCAGTGGGTGACCCTGCGCGGCGATGACACCGCCAATCCCGTCCTGCTGGTGCTGTCCGGTCCCGGCGTGGCGTTCAGCGCGCTGGCCGAGCTGTTCGCGCCCTGGGAGCGGCGGTTCACCCTGGCCCATTGGGACCAGCCCGGCGCCGGCCGCACCGCCGATCGCCACGGCGAGGACGATCCGCTGTCGCTGGAACGGCTGATCGCCGATGGCCTGGCCCTGGCCCTTCAGTTGCGCGGCCGGCTGCCCGCCGCGCCGCTGATTCCGCTGGGCATTTCGGGCGGCTCCATCATCGGCCTGTCGATGCTGGCCCGCCGGCCCGACCTGTTCGCCGCCTATGCCGGCCAGGGCCAGATCTTCCACTGGCCGCGCCAGCAGGCCGCCAGCTATGGCCTGACCCTGGACCGCCTGCGCGCCGCCGGGGACGCGGCGGCGGTGGCCGAGCTGCTGGCCCTGGGGCCGCCGCCCTGGCCGGATGTCGCCGCCGACGCGGTCTGGTCCCGCCATGCCGGGACGCTCACCGCCGCCGAGCTGGCGGTGCTGACCCGCCTGCCGCCCCCGCCGGCCGGCCAGGACCCCCGCGTGCGGGCCATGACGGCCTTCGCGCGGCTGCGGGCCGATATCGCCGGCTTCGACGCCGATGACCTGGGGCGGCGGTTCGAGCGGCCGTTGCTGTTCCTGCAAGGGGAGGCCGACCTCTACACGCCGACCACGGCCCTGGAGACCTGGCTGGCGGACCTTTCGGCGCCCCGTCAGCGGCTGGCGATCCTGCCGGGGGGCGGCCATTCCGCCGTCTTTCTCACGGACGCCATGGGCGCGGGGCTGGCGACCCTGCTGGCCGACCTCTGACCGGGCCGCGATGCCCCCTTTTCTTGGGTCGCAGCCCGCCCGCAAATGCGGCACATTCATGGCCGACCTTGCCGAACTGAGTTGAGTTGGAGACTAAGCGCGCCTTGCAACGCGCGAATATTCTGGACCTCCCGTCAAACGCGGGCGATCCTTCGAAATACGGAACAGGGGGGCTTAGGAGGGACATCCTGCTTCCTGCATGTCTTGGGGATCATGCGGACCAATCCCCACCGTTGTAGGGGTCATCGACCATGAACATTATGCGTACCCGGTTTAGCCGCGCCGCCGCCGCGGCCGTTCTCGCCCTGGCCTTCCTGGCGCCCGCCCTGCCGGCGTCGGCCCGTGAAGACCGCATCTTCTATCTCTATAATTCCAATGGCTCGGTCTCGATCCAGCGCGTCTGGACGGCCCTGGCGGGCGACAAGAACGACGCCTGGACGCCGGCCACGCTCAACTCGCCGGTCGACCCGGGCGAGACGACCAGCTTCTCGCTGGGCGAGGGCGCCAGCTGCTTCTATGACGTGAAGGTCCAGTTCAGCGACAGCTACGAACAGACCTTCGCCAACGTCAACGTCTGCCGCGCCGACAAGGTCACCGCCACCTGATGTGACGGAGGCGCGGCCCTGGACCGGCCGCGCGCAAAGGACCTCTACGCAAACGACCGGCCCGCGCCTGGCGACAGGCGCGGGTTCGGGTCGTTTCGTTTGAACTTCATCTGGCCCGCGCGGCCATCCTGCGCGACAGTCAGGCCATGAGCATCACCCGCCTGGCCCACAACGCCATCCGCACGCCCGACCTGGAAGGCTCGCGCCGGTTCTTCGTCGAGGTGCTGGGCCTGCGCGCCGGCTATCGGCCGCCGTTCGACTTCCCGGGCCTGTGGATTTATCCGGCGGGCAGCGACGACAACCCCGACAACGCCTTCATCCATCTGATCGGGGTCGATCCGGCCGACAAGGCGGGCCTTGTCCGCTATCTGGGCGACCGGGCCGAGGCCGCCCTGAACGGCAGCGGGGCCATCGACCACATCGCCCTGGAAGCGGACGACTGGCCCGCGCTCAAGGCCCGCTGCGAGGCGACCGGGACGGCCTGGACCGAGCGGACCGTGCCGGGGCTGGGCCTGTTGCAGGTGTTCGTGGTCGATCCGTCGGGCGTGACGTTCGAGATCAATTTTCCGGCGGGGCGGTCCGGCGTTCCGTGACGGCTCGCGCCGGGGGCCGGCGCTCGGGCCAGCAGGCGGTGACGATCGCCGCGGCGGCGGCCTGGCGGCGGCGGCGCTGGCTGGCGCGGCGTTCGGCCCAGCGGCGCTTGAGGGCGGTCCACCAGGACTCGGGTCGAGGAAGATAGACTGAGGCCATGTGCGATCTGCCCCGACGCCACGGTCTGTGGCCCATGAACAAAGCCTAGATCACTCGCCCGTTGCGAGAAATTCCGGGATTTCTCCTAGGGGAGACTACTTAGTCGCGCATCGCCTGGCATGGCCCGCCCTTGCTTCTGGCCGCGCAATCCCCGATATACCCGCTCGGAGATCGGCGATGGGCGGACGCCTCGCCAACCTGGTCAGGTCCGGAAGGAAGCAGCCACAACGAGTTTCGCTCC
This sequence comes from Caulobacter ginsengisoli, assembly GCF_030814835.1. Classification (GTDB taxonomy): domain Bacteria; phylum Pseudomonadota; class Alphaproteobacteria; order Caulobacterales; family Caulobacteraceae; genus Caulobacter; species Caulobacter ginsengisoli. The sequence goes on along the minus strand of NZ_JAUSVS010000011.1, from coordinate 94,563 downwards.
GGGTCGTTGCCGGTCTCCACCCTTCCCCACAGTTTAAAGTGATGCGCCGGCCGGTCGGCGGGCTTTTGCCCGTTGCCAGGGTGTTCTAGGTTGCGAGTCCATGGCCGACGAAGACGACCTCGCGCTCGACGAAGACCCGCCGGAGCGCGACACCGCCACCGATGACATGTTCGGCGCGCCCGCCGAGCCGCTCGCGCCCGTCCCCGTGGCGGGGGCGGCCTATACCGTGCTGGCCCGCAAATACCGGCCGCGCACTTTCGAGGACCTGATCGGCCAGGAGGCCATGGTCCGGACCCTGACCAACGCCTTCGCCTCGGGGCGGATCGCCCACGCCTTCATGCTGACCGGGGTGCGCGGGGTGGGCAAGACCACCACCGCCCGCCTGCTGGCCCGGGCCCTGAACTACGAGACCGAGGTCGTCCACCAGCCCAGCCTGGAGCTGGGCAAGGAGGGCCGCCACTGCGCGGCCATCATCGACGGGCGGCACATGGACGTGCTGGAACTGGACGCCGCCAGCCGCACCAAGGTCGACGAGATGCGCGAGTTGCTGGACGGGGTGCGCTATGCCCCGACCGAGGCGCGCTACAAGGTCTATGTCATCGACGAAGTGCACATGCTCTCGACCGCGGCGTTCAATGCGCTGCTCAAGACCCTGGAAGAGCCGCCGCCGCACGCCAAGTTCATCTTCGCCACCACCGAGATCCGCAAGGTGCCGGTGACCATCCTGTCGCGCTGCCAGCGCTTCGACCTGCGGCGCGTCGAGCCCGACATCCTCGCGGCCCACCTGGACAAGATCGCCTCCCTCGAAGGCGCGCGGATCGACCAGGACGGCCTGGCCTTGCTGGCCCGGGCGGCCGAAGGCTCGGTGCGCGATGGGCTGTCGCTGCTCGACCAGGCCATCGTCCAGGCGGATGCGGGCCAGATCGTCTCGGCCGCCGTGGTGCGCGACATGCTGGGCCTGGCCGACCGGGCCCAGACCATCGCCCTGTTCGAACAGGTCATGCGCGGCGAGACCGCCAACGCCCTGGCCAGCTTCAAGGCCCTGTGGGGGTTCGGCGCCGACCCGGCCCAGGTCATGCTCGACCTGTTGGAACACTGCCACGGCTCGTCGGTCGCCAAGGCGCTGGGACCGGAAGCCCTGACCCTGCCCAAGGACCAGGCCGCGCGCCTGGCCGGGGTCGGGGCCCTGGCCTCGGCGGGCACGCTGTCGCGGCTCTGGCAGATGCTGCTCAAGGCCCATGACGAGGTGCGCCGCGCGCCCGATCCGTCGGCGGCGGCCGAGATGGCCATCATCCGGCTCTGCTACGCGGCCGACCTGCCGGGGCCCGAGGAGGCGCTGAAGGCGCTGCGCGACGGCGAACCCGTCGGCGGCGGCGGGGGCGGACAGTCCCCGGCGCCGTCCAGCGGCGGCGGCGGTGTTGGCGCGGGCGGCGGCTTCGCCCAGGCCCGCATGGTGCAGCCCACGCCGCGTCCGGCCCAGGAGACCACGCCCGTCCTGGCCAGCTTCGACGACGTCCTCAAGCTCATCGAGGCCCGCCGCGATATCGGCCTCAAGCTGGACGTCGACCGCTACATGCGCCCGATCAGTTTCCGGCCCGGCGCCATCACCTTCGAGCCGGCCCCCGGCGCGCCCTCGAACCTGGCCGGGCGGCTGGTCAAGGCGCTGAAGACCTGGACCGGCCAGCCCTGGCTGGTGGCGGCCGAGGGCGGCGGCGGGGCCGAGACGGCCTGGGAGCGCCAGAAGCGCGAGGGCCGCGAGATGCGGGCCGAGATCGAGGCGGACCCCTTCGTGCGCACGGTCATGGACGCCTTCCCCGGGGCCGAGATCGTCGAAATCCGCCATGCCCCGGCCGTCGAGGTCGAAGCGGCCCCTGAAGAAGCAGATACGGAAACCGACGAGTGAGCGAACCGCGCAAGGCCATCTTCATCACTGGCGCCGCCTCGGGCATGGGCCTGGAAACCGCCCGCCTGTTCCACGCCAACGGCTGGTTCGTCGGCGGGGTCGACGTCAATGTCGAGGGGCTTAAAAGCCTGGAACAGGAACTGGGCAGCCAGAACAGCTATATCCGCACCCTCGATGTCACCGACCGCGAGGCCTATCGCGGCACGCTGGAGGGTTTCGTCGAGGCCAGCGGCGGGCGGCTGGACATCATGTTCAACAACGCCGGCATCGGCCGGGGCGGGCCCTTCTCGGACATGCCCTGGGAAGAGGCCATGGCGGTGGTCAACATCAACCTGGTGGCGGTGCTCTCGGGCGTCCACCTGGCCATCCCCTATCTGAAGGCGACGCCCGGCTCGCTGTGCTTTTCGACCTCGTCCTCGTCGGCCATCTTCGGCATGGCCAATATCGCCGTCTATTCGGCCACCAAGCATGCGGTGAAGGGCTTCACCGAGGCGCTGTCGGTCGAGTTGAAGGCGCATGGCGTGCGGGTCGCCGACACCCTGCCGGGCCTGATCGACACCCCCATCCTGCCGCCGGAAGCCAAGGTGAACGCGCCGACCGAGGGCATGTGGCGCCTGACCCCGCCCCGCGCCGTGGCCGAGGCGGTCTGGTCCGCCTATCACACCGACAAGATCCACTGGTATGTGCCGTCCGAGCTGGAGGCCTTCGACCAGTTCATCACCGCCAACCCCGAGCAGGCGCGGGACATGATGGCCTCGGCCGGTTTGTTCAATCGAGACAGCGAGTAGCGTGATGAAGGATCTGGGCGGCCTGATGAAACAGGCCCAGGCGATGCAGCAGAAACTGGCCGAGGCTCAGGAACGGCTGGCTGACCTCCGCGTCGAGGGGACCTCCGGCGGCGGCATGGTCAAGGTCACGCTGAAGGGGACGGGCGAACTCGTCTCGGTCGAGCTGGACGAGAGCCTGCTGGTTCCCGGCGAAGGCGAGGTGATTTCGGACCTGCTGGTCGCCGCCCATGCCGACGCCAAGAAGAAGCTGGACGCGGAATCGGCCGAGATGATGCGCCAGGCGGCCGGGCCGCTGGCCGGGATGAAGATCCCGGGCATGCCGTTCTGAGGGACAAATCGATGATTAAGCTCCTGGCGACCCTCGCCCTGCTGGCGCTCGCGCCCGCCGCCTACGCGGCCGATACCCTGCCGCCGGACCTGGCGGCGGTCTCCGACGCCTTCGACAAGGCCCAGATCGACGGGGACGGCGCGGCGCTGGGGCGTATCCTGGCCGACGACTACCGGCTGATCGGCGGCGGGGCCAATGTCGAGGACAAGGCCCAGTTCATCGCCGACTTCACCGCCCCGGGCTTCAAGCTCGACCCGTTCACCGTGCGTGAGAAGATCGACAAGGTCTGGGCCGATGGGGCCATCACCGGCGGGCTGGTCGATTTCTGCGGGACCGACGGCGGCAAGCATTTCTGCCAGACCTTTCGCTTCTCCGACGTCTGGGCCAGGCGCGATGGGACCTGGAAGCTGGTCTACAGCCAGGTGACCCGCGTTCCGCCTCCCGCCCCGACGCCGGCGACCCCCTGACGCATGGCCGCGTCCGCCGGACCTGAGATCGAACGGTTGATCAGCCTGCTGGCCAAGCTGCCGGGACTGGGACCGCGTTCGGCCAGGCGGGCGGCGCTCACCCTGCTCAAGAAGCGCGAGCAGCTGCTGAATCCGCTGGCCGTGGCCATCGCCGAGGCGCGCGACCGGGTGCGGACCTGCTCGGTCTGCGGCTCTCTGGACACCTCCGACCCCTGCGCCATCTGCTCGGACAACACCCGCGACCAGAGCCTGATCTGCGTGGTCGAGGAAGTCGGCTCGATCTGGGCCATGGAGCGGGCCAGCGCCTTCCGCGGCCGCTACCACGTGCTGGGCGGGCTGCTCTCGGCGCTCGATGGGATCGGTCCCGAACGGTTGCGGGTCGAAGACCTGCTGCGCCGGGCCGGCAACGGTGAGGTCCGCGAGGTCATCCTGGCCCTGCCGGCCACCGTCGACGGCCAGACCACCGCCCACTACCTGGCCGAACGGCTGGGACCTTCGGGGGTGTCGGTGACGATGCTGGCGCGAGGGGTGCCGGTGGGAGGGGATCTCGACTGGCTGGACGACGGGACCATTGCGCAGGCGCTTAGGGCGAGACGGCCGGCGTAGTTGAGGCACTAATTGTTCTCCGCTTCCCCAGCGAAAGCTGGGGCCCATGAGCGCAGAAACGCTTCCACAGACCGAGCAGAATTTCCCCTCCCTCATGGGCCCCAGCTTTCGCTGGGGAAGCGCGGTTAGGGTTCTGGTATCGGCTTGTCGGTCAACACGAGCGGCGCCTGTTCTGGCGGCAGGCTGTTCAATTCCTCATACAGGTCCCGCCAGGTCGGGTTCTCGGCCTCGATCAGTTCGATCTTCCAGCGCCGCTTCCAGGCCTTGATCTGCCGTTCCCTTAGGCAGGCGCTTTCGCGGGTGTCGTGGACTTCGTACCAAACCAGGCGCGTGACATCGTAGCGCTTGGTGAAGCCCGGCATGCCCTTTTCGCGATGCTGCCAGGCGCGACGCGAAATGTCGTCGGTCTGGCCGGTGTAGAGCGTCCCATGCGGACGGCTGGCCATGATGTAGGCGTAGAAGGCCATCTATCTCTCCCCTCCCTCCCGCGTCCCCAGCGAAAGCTGGGGTCCATGAGAGCAGATCAGCCTGCGCCGCCGAGGCTCGTCCTCGCACTCATGGGCCCCAGCTTTCGCTGGGGAAGCGGGTTTTGGTTACATCATGAGCTCATACGGATGCTTCCACCCCGGAAGCGCCTTGATCCGCTCCAGCCAGGCCGCCACGGCGGGCCAGTCCCCTAGATCCACCCCCGCCTGATCCGCGAAGAACATGTAGCCACAGCAACTGAGATCGGCGGCGCTGACGGCGTCTCCCAGCAGGAAGGGCCGCTCGGCGAATTCGCCCTCCAGCCGCGCCAGGTCGGCCAGCATCCGCTGCCGCAGCCAGCCCAGCACGCGCGGCTCGGTGTCCGGCTCCCACATCAGCGCATAGCGCAGGTTGGGCAGGGAGATGCCGATGCGGTTGGCCTCCCAGAACAGCCATTCGGTCAGGCGGTCGGGATCGACCTCCCAGCCCAGCGCCCCGTGGGTGCGGGCCAGGTGCAGCAGGATGGCGTTGGACTGCACGATGGCCTTGCCGCCGGCGACCAGCACCGGGATCTCGCCGAACTTACTGACCGCCCGCCAGTCGGCGCGGCGCTCTTCGCGGGGCAGGAAGACCTCGACCTCGCGGTAGTCATGGGGAAGGCCCAGCAGGGTCAGGGCCAGGCGGGCCTTGTAGGAATGGCCGCTCTCGCGGTGGCCGTAGAGAATGTAGTCGGTCATGGCTTTTGCCTAGCACGCCGATTCCGCCTATGGAACGGAGCATGAACCCCGCCTTGATCGCCGCCATCCTCTTCGCCGCCCTGGCCCTCGGCTGGGCCGTGTTCGAGCGGCTGCGCTCGGGAAGGGTCGAGCGGCGGGCCTATGCCGCCGAGGCGCGGCTGGAGGCGGCCCAGGCCAACCAGGCGATGCTGCAGATCCAGGCCGAGCAGTCGGCGGGCGCGGTGGCCGAGGCGGTGCTCAAGCGCAACGAGGAAGCCATCCATAACCGCGAGATGCTGGTCCAGCAGCGGCTCGAAGCCCAGCTCAAGCCCGTCGCCGAGACCCTGGCCAAGTTCGAGGCCCAGGTGCAGGCCATCGAGAAGTCCCGCGCCGAGGACAGCGGCGGCCTGAAGGCCCAGATCGCCGCCCTGATGCAGGCCTCGGCCGACACCCAGGTCGAGGCGCGCAAGCTCTCCACCGCCCTGCGGCGCGGAGCGGGGGTGCAGGGCCGCTGGGGCGAGCAGGCGCTGAAGAACGTGCTGGAGACCGCCGGCCTCAACGCCCATTTCGACTTCACCGAACAGGTCAGCCTGGACACCGAGGAGGGCCGCCGCCGGCCCGACGTCACCGTCCGCATGCCGGGCGGGGCGGTGTTCGTCATCGACGCCAAATGTTCGCTGACCGCCTGGATGGAGGCCCAGGACGCCGTCGACGACGTCGCCCGCGAGGCGGCCCTGGTCCGCCACGCCCAGAGCGTGCGCGGCCACATGCAGGGCCTGGCCGGCAAGGCCTACTGGGACCAGTTCGTCACCAACCGCTCGCCCGACTTCGTGGCCATGTTCATCGCCGGCGACGGTTTCCTGGCCGCCGCCCTGGAGCGCATGCCCGATCTGCTGACCGAGGGCATGGGCCGGCGGGTGCTGATCGTCACCCCCACGACCCTGTTCGCCCTCTGCAAGGCCGTCGCCTATGGCTGGCGGGTCGAGGAGCAGGCCAAGAACGCCGACGAGGTCGCCGAGTTGGGCCGCGATCTCTACAAGCGGCTCTCGGTGATGGGCGGCCATGTGGCCGGCATGGGCAAGGCGCTGGAGAGCGCCGTGGGCCGCTACAACCAGTTCGTCGGTTCGCTGGAAACCCAGGTGATGACCCAGGCCCGCCGCTTCGAGGACCTCAAGGTCGACCATGAGGGCCGGGAGCTGCCGCAGCTTGAACCGGTGGAAGTGGCGGCGCGCACGCTGAACAAGCTGGCGCCGCCGGAACCGGAAGGCTAGCCTGACGCCATGATATGGATAATCGCCGCGCTCGGGGCCCTGCTGGCCGGTCTGTTCATGTGGCTCCGTCAGGGGCCGGAGCTGATCAGGGCCCGCCGCACGGGCGTGCTGATCGGCAAGTCGGCCAGCGCCCCGCGCATCGAGCGGGCGGCCGATCCTGAGCGGTTCGAGGCCCTGCTGCGCCAGCGAGGCAAGGCGCTGCTTAGCGCCTACTGGCTGATGATCGTCGGCGGGACGCTGCTGGCCTGGCAGCTGCTCGGTGTCTATCTGATCGTCAACGGCTACGGCTGAGGGCGGCAATCTCCCACCTTGACGGTCGGGATTAGCTCACCTACCTCCCCGCTCATGGCTACCCGTCGCATCCTCACCGTCGATAACGCCGCCGATCTGGCGGTGCTCAAGCGTGTTTCCCAGCCCGTTCCCGCCGTCACCGACGACCTGCGGGCGCTGATGGATGACATGCTGGAGACCATGTACGCGGCCCCCGGCATCGGCCTGGCCGCCGTCCAGATCGGCGAGCCGGTCTCGGTGATCGTCATGGACATCAGCCGCGAGGAAGACGCCAAGGCCCCGCGCTATTTCGTCAATCCCGAGATCGTCTGGGCCTCGGACGAATTGGCCGTCTACGAGGAGGGCTGCCTGTCGGTCCCCGAAATCTATGACGAGGTCGAGCGGCCAGCGAAGGTGAAGCTGAAATACCTCAACTATGCCGGCGAGGCGGTGGAAGAGGACGCCGAAGGCCTGTTCGCCGTCTGCATCCAGCACGAGATGGACCACCTCAAGGGCGTGCTGTTCATCGACCACCTCTCGCGGCTGAAACGCGAGCGGGCGGTGAACAAGGTCAAGAAGGCCGCCCGGGACAAGGCGGCCTGATCCTTCCCCGAAAGCCTATTTCTTAGCCGCGTCCCTGGCCTTGTCCGCGTCAGCCTTGGCCTTGGCGTCGGCCGCGGCCTTGTCCGCCGCTTCGGAGGTCTTGTCGGCCGCGTCGCCGACCGCGTCCTTGACCGCCGTGGCGTCGTCCTTGGCGGCGTCGGCGATGGCCGAGCCGGCCTGTTTGACCTCGGGGTCGCTGGCGATGTCCTTGGCGGCGTCGCCGATCTTGGTCGCCGCGGCGCTGGCGCCCTCGCTGACTTCCTTCTGGTGTTCCTTGGAACAGGCGGTCAGGCTGACCCCCGCCACCGCCAGACCGATAAGGATGATGTGACGCATGATGGGTTCCTCCAAACTTCGCCATATCAACGATCTGTGATCGTCCGGGTTCCCGCCGGACCCGGGCCAGGATAAACCCCCGCCCATGCGTCTCGCCTTCCTCGGCACCCCCGATTTCGCCGTCCCCAGCCTGGCCGCCCTGATCGAGGCCGGACACCAGATCGCCTGTGTCTACAGCCAGCCCCCCGCGCCGCGCGGCCGGGGTCAACAGCTGACCCCGTCGCCGGTGCACGCCTTCGCCGAGAAGCATGGCCTGATGGTGCGCACGCCGGTCTCGATGAAGGCGCCCGAGGAGATCGCCGCCTTCGCCGCCCTGGAGCTCGACGCCGCCGTGGTGGTGGCCTTCGGCCAGATACTTTTGCGCGAAGTGCTCGACGCCCCGCGCCTGGGCTGTTTCAACCTGCACGCCTCGCTGCTGCCCCGCTGGCGCGGCGCCGCCCCGATCCAGCGGGCGGTGATGGCCGGCGACACGGTCACGGGCGTCCAGGTCATGCGGATGAGCGAGGGTCTGGACGAGGGCGCCATCCTGCTCTCCGAGAGCGTCCGCATCGGCCCGCTCGACACCTCCGGGACGATGCATGACCGGCTGGCCGCCGTGGGCGCGCGGCTGTTGCCGCAGGCGCTGGCGCAGCTGGAGGCCGGGATCGCCGTCGAAACGCCCCAGGCGGCCGAGGGCATGACCTATGCCCGCAAGATCAAGCCCGCCGAGGCCCGCATCGATTGGTCCCGCCCGGCCGTCGAGGTGGACCGCCAGATCCGGGGCCTCTCGCCCTTTCCCGGCGCCTGGACCATGGCCGGCGATGTGCGGGTCAAGGCGCTGCTGTCGCGGGTGGAGGACGGCGAGGGCGATCCCGGCGACGTGCTGGACGATAATCTGCTGATCGCCTGCGGGGAGGGGGCCGTGCGGCTGCTGCGGGCCCAGCGCGAGGGCAAGGCGGCCCAGGACGCCGGCGACTTCGTGCGCGGCTTCCCGCTGACCCCCGGCGCGGCCCTGGTCTGATGCCCCGCTACCGCCTGACCATCGAGTATGACGGCCGGCCCTATCGCGGCTACCAGGCCCAGGCCGACCTGCCGAGCGTCCAGGCCTCGATCGAGCGGGCGGTGAAAGGCTTCTGCGGCCAGGACCTGCGGCTGCAGGCGGCCGGCCGCACCGATACCGGGGTCCACGCCACCGGCCAGGTCATCCATATGGACCTGGACAAGGACTGGCCGCCCGAGGTGGTCCGCGATGCGCTGAACGCCCATCTGGTCCCCGAGCCGATCAGCATTCTCGAGGCCGAGGTGGCGGTGGGCGACTGGCACGCCCGCTTCTCGGCCAAGGAGCGGCGCTACCTCTACCGCATCCTCAACCGCAAGAGCCCGCCGGCGCTCGATCAGGGCCGGGTCTGGCATGTGAAGAACCCGCTGGACGCGGAGGCCATGCACACCGCGGCCCAGCGGCTGGTCGGCCACCACGATTTCACGACCTTCCGCGACATGCAGTGCCAGGCCAAGAGCCCGCTGAAGACGCTGGACCTGGCGGCGGTCCGGCGCGAGGGCGACTATGTGCTGCTGGACTTCGCCTCGCGGTCGTTCCTGCATCGGCAGGTCCGGTCGATGACCGGGACCTTGGCCGAGGTCGGGGCCGGGCGCTGGACGGGCGAGGATGTCACGGCGGCGCTGGAGGCGCGGGACCGCAAGGCCTGCGGGCCGGTGGCGCCGGCGGAGGGGTTGTACCTGACGGGGGTCAGCTACTAACTCCTCACCCGTAGGGGGAGGACGACCGCGCCAGAGCGCGGTCAGGAGGGGGTCTTCGGGCAAGGGCTGCGGACGTAACCGTTGGCGCTCGGGGGTCTTGCAGCCCGCCCAAGCGAAGCCGGCAATTTCGCCGTCCCCGCCCAAACACCCCCACCGGGCCGGCCACGGGCGCGCTGCAGGCGCGCCTCGGGCGGGCCGTCCGCCCCCTACGTGGGCGGAGTTAGGAGAACCGCTCGAAATACCGTTCGATCAGCGTGCGATAGATCGCCGTCAGCTGCCGGATCTCCTCGACCGGCGCGCACTCGTTGACCATGTGCATGGTCGCCCCGACCAGGCCGAACTCGACCACGGGACACAGCGAGCGGATGAACCGCGCGTCCGAGGTGCCGCCGGTCGTCGACAGTTCCGGTTCGCGGCCGGTCACGGCCCTGGCCGCCTCGGCCACCAGGCTGGTGAAGTCGCCGCGCGGGGTCAGGAAGGCCTCGCCGCTGAGCAGCATCCGCACCGATACCTTCCCCTTGAAGGCCGCGTCGGCCTTGGCGACCTCGTCCTCGATCCAGGCCATCAGGTCGGCGCCCTTGTGGGCCGGGTTGAAGCGGATGTTGAGGCGGGCCACGGCCTGGGCCGGGATGACGTTGGTGGCGGTGTTGCCGACGTCGAAATTGGTGACTTCCAGGTTGGAGGGCTGGAAGCTCTCATAGCCCTCGTCCAGCACCCGGCCCTTCAGCCGGGCCAAGAGGTCGATCATCACCGGGATCGGGTTGGCCGCCCGATGCGGATAGGCGACGTGGCCCTGCTGGCCGTCGACGGTCAGCCAGGCGTTGAGGCTGCCCCGCCGGCCGATCTTGATCATGTCGCCCAGCTCGGCGGAGGACGACGGCTCGCCCACCACGCAATGGTCGATGACCTCGTCCTTGGAGGCCAGGAGCTGAACCACTTTGGCCGTGCCGTCCAGCGCCACGCCCTCTTCGTCGCCGGTGATCAGGAAGCTAAGCGAGCCGGGCACATCCCCCACCGCCGCCACGGCGCTGGCGAAGGCGGCGATGGCGCTCTTCATGTCCACGGCGCCACGGCCATAGAGCAGGCCGTCGATGACCTGGGCCTCGAACGGCCCCTGCTTCCAGGCGCCCGCGTCGCCGACCGGCACCACGTCGGTATGGCCGGCGAAGCAGAGATTGGGCCGCGCCGTCCCCCGGCGGGCGTAGAGGTTCTCGATCTCGCCGAACTTCATCCGGCGGCAGCGGAAGCCCAGTCCCTCCAGAGTGCGCTGCAGGATGTCCATGGCCCCCTCGTCGGCGGGGGTCACCGAGGGGCAGCGGATCAGGGCTTGCGCCAGGGCGATGGGATCGAGGACGCTGGTCATGACACACGCCTTAGCCGGAAACCCCGTCATGCCCAAGATCGACATCGCCGCCCTCCCGGTCCGCAAGGGCAGCACCTATCCCTCGCCGTTCGATGAACCCTGCCGGGGCCGCGCGCGCCAGGCGCTGGGCAATGCGGTGGGCCTCGACCAGTTCGGCGTCAACCTGATGCGGTTGGAGCCCGGCGCCTGGACCAGCCAGCGCCACTGGCACACCGCCGAGGACGAGTTCGTCTGGATCCTCGAGGGCGAGGTGGTGCTGGTCGAGAACGAGGGCGAGACGGTGCTGAGGGCCGGCGACTGCGCGGCCTTCAAGAGCGGTGTCGCCAACGGCCACCACCTCCAGAACCGCTCGGACAGGGTGGCGCTGATGCTCGAGGTCGGCACCCGCGACGACGTCAACGACGGCTGCGACTATCCCGACATCGACATGATCATCCGCCCGGGCGAGGACGGCCTCTGCCGGCATCGGGACGGAACGCCGTATCCGGACTAGCTACTCCCGCAGCAGGTCGTTGATCGAGGTCTTCGACCGGGTGCGGGCGTCCACCGTCTTGACGATCACCGCGCAGTAGAGGCTGGGCCCCATGCCGTGCGGGTCCGGCAGGCTGCCGGAGACCACCACCGAATAGGGCGGCACCTGGCCGGTGTAGGTTGTCCCGGTCTTGCGGTCGACGATCTTGGTGGTGGCGGTGATGAAGACGCCCATCGAGAGGACCGAGCCCTCGCCGACGATGACGCCCTCGGCCACCTCGGCCCGGGCGCCGATAAAGCAGCCGTCCTCGATGATGGTCGGGTTGGCCTGCAGGGGCTCGAAGACGCCGCCGATGCCGGCCCCGCCGGAGATGTGCACGTTCTTGCCGATCTGGGCGCAGGAGCCGACCGTCGCCCAGGTGTCGACCATGGTCCCCTCATCGACATAGGCGCCGATGTTGAGGAAGGACGGCATCAGCACCACGTTGCGGGCCACGAACGCCCCGCGCCGCACGATGCAGCCCGGCACGGCGCGGAACCCCGCCGCCTCGAAGCGACCGGCGTCCCAGCCGTCGAACTTGCTGGGGACCTTGTCCCACCAGGGCCCGACCGCCCCGCCCATGGCTCCGGCGTGCATGACGGTGTTGGGGTTGAGGCGGAAGGAGAGCAGGGCGGCCTTCTTCAGCCACTGGTGCGTCACCCATTCGCCGTCGATCTTCTCGGCCACCCGGACCTCGCCGGCGTCGAGCTTGAGCAGCGCCTCGTCCACGGCGGTGCGGACCGGCCCTTTGGTCTCGGTCGTCAGGCTCTCGCGGACATCCCAGGCGGCCTCGATCTCGGTCTTGATGTCGTCCAGGGTGCTCATGCGGCGGCGTCCTGCACCCGGGCGCCGGCCAGGAAGCCGGCCAGGTCGTCGGTGCGATGGTTGACGAAGGGGGCGGTCGAGGCGGCGGCGTGGGCGCCGACCAGGATGGTGGTCATGTGCAGGTCGTGGGCGGGGGCGAGGTTCTTCTCGCTGTCCTCGAAGAAGGCGGCGCCGGGCGCATGCACGGCATGGTCGGCGATCATCTTGGCGAAGGTCTCCGGGGCGGGCTTGGGCAGGAAGTCCGCCGCCTCGATATGGAAGGTCGCCTCGAAGAGGTGATCCAGTTCCAGCGTCTGCAGCACCCGCTCGGCGTGGCTGGCCGAGCCGTTGGTGAAGATCAGCCGCCGGCCCGGCAGGCGCTTCAGCGCCGCCTTCAGCGCGGGATCGGGGACCAGCCGGTCCATCGGCACGTCGTGGACGAAGTCCAGGAAATCGGCCGGATCGACGTCGTGGTTGGCCATCAGCCCGGCCAGGGTGGTGCCGTGGGCGTGGTAATACTTCTTCTGCAGGGTCCGGGCGTCATCGCGCGGGAAGCCGGTGAGCCTCTCCACGAAGTCGGTCATCCGCTCCTCGACCAGCCGCATGTGCAGCGATTCGGCCGGGTAGAGGGTGTTGTCCAGGTCGAACAGCCAGGTGTCGATATGTCTGAGGTCGGCGCTCATGCCCGGATCAACGTCCCCGCCCCGTGCTCGGTGAACAGCTCGACCAGCATGGCGTGCGGCCGGCGGCCGTCGAGGATGACCACCGCCTCGACCCCGGCGTCGACCGCGGCGATGGCGGTTTCCAGCTTGGGGATCATGCCGCCGGTGGCGACGCCCGTCTTGATGGCGTCGAAGGCCTCGGCGACGGTCAGCTGGCGGATCAGATTGCCGTTCTTGTCGAGCACGCCCTTGACGTCGGTCAGCAGCAGCATGCGCTTGGCCTTCAGGGCCCCGGCCACCGCCCCGGCCACCGTGTCGGCGTTGACGTTAAAGGTCTGGCCGGCCTCGGAGACGCCGATCGGGGCGATCACCGGCACATAGTCCTGCTCGGCATGGATCAGAGCCTGGATCAGCATCGGGTCGACCTTCTTGGGCTCGCCGACGAAGCCCAGGTCGACGACCTGCTCCATCTGGCTGCCCGGGTCCCGCGTGGTGCGCCGCGCCTTGGTGACGGTCAGCAGGCGGGCGTCCTTGCCCGAGAGGCCCACGCCCCGCACGTCGGCCTCGCGGCCGGCGATGGTGATCCAGTTGGCGATCTCCTTGTTGATCGCCCCGGAGAGGACCATCTCGGCCACCTCCATGGTCGCCTCGTCGGTGACCCGCAGGCCATCGATGAAGGTCGACTTGACCCCGGCCCGATCCAGCATGGCCGAAATCTGCGGCCCGCCGCCATGCACCACGACGGGGTGGACGCCCAGCAGCTTGAGCAGCACCGCGTCGGCGGCGAACAGGCGCGCCACGGCCTCCTCGCCCATGGCGTGGCCGCCGTATTTGATGACCACGATCTCGCGGTCGTAGCGCTGGATGAAGGGCAGGGCCTCGGCCAGGGTCTTCGCCGTGGCCCAGCCGGCCTCTTCGGTCTTGTCGCTCACGGCTTTCGACGGCCTCCTGGAATAGAGGGGACCCGATAGCGGACCCAGGCCCCCCTGTCACCCGCCGCCGCAACCGGCTAGCCTTCCGCCACTGATTTGGGGAGAGCGTCATGCGTCGTCTGATCCTGGCCATAGGCCTGGCCATAGCAACCCTGGCCGCAGGCGCGGCCCAGGCCGAGACCGTGGCGGTCACCGCCGCCCGGCTGCTGGACGTGGCCAGCGGCAAGTATGTCGACAATCCCGTGGTGGTGATCGTCGATGGCCGCATCACCGCCGTCGGCCGCCAGGGCGATGTCGCCATCCCCACCGGCGCGACCCGCAAGGACCTGCCGGGCCTGACCCTGCTGCCCGGCCTGATCGACATGCATGTCCACCTGGATTCATCGCCCCTCTATGGCGGCTACAACGACCTGCGCTTCACCGACAGCTTCTGGGCGGTGGTGGGGACCAAGAACGCCGAGCGCACCCTGCTGGCCGGCTTCACCACCGTGCGCAACGTCGGCTCGGACGACTATAACGACGTGGCCCTGATGGAGGCCGTCGACGAGGGCATCATCCAGGGCCCGCGCATCATTCCGGCCACCTATCTGATCGGGGCCACCGGCGGCCACTGCGACACCACCTACTTCCCGCCCTCGCTGAACCAGACCGCCCAGGGCGTCATCGATGGGCCCGAGGAAGGCCGCAAGATGGTCCGCAAGCTCAAGAAATACGGGGCGAAAGTCATCAAGATCTGCGCCACCGGCGGGGTGTTCTCCAACGACGCGGTGGGGGTCCAGCAGCTGGACCTGGACGAGATCAAGGCCATCGTCTCCGAGGCCCATATGCTGGGCCTGAAGGTCGCCGCCCACGCCCATGGTCCGGAGGGCATCAAGGCCGCCATCCTGGGCGGGGTCGACACCATCGAGCATGCCAGCCTCGTCGATGACGAAGGCATCAAGCTGGCCGTGAAATACGGGACGTATTTCGGCATGGACATCTACAACACCGACTACACCCAGGCCGAGGGGGCGAAGAACGGGGTCCGCGAGAGCGAGCTGAAGAAGGACCGCGACATCGGCGAGATCCAGCGCCAGAACTTCTGCAAGTCGATCAAGGCCGGGGTGAAGCAGATCTTCTCCACCGACGCCGGCATCTATCCGCACGGCGACAACGCCAAACAGTTCGCGGTGATGGTCCGCTATTGCGCCACGCCCCTGCAGGCCATCCAGGCGGCCACGCTCAACGCCGCGGCGGCGCTGGGCCAGGAAGGCGATGTCGGCCAGATCGCGGTCGGCCGTTACGGCGACCTGATCGGGGTGGCGGGCGATCCGCTGAAGGACGTCACGGTGCTGGAGAAGGTGGCCTTCGTGATGAAGGGCGGAGTGACGGTGAAGGGGCCGTAGAGGCTGTGGGAGAGAATTGAGGCCGCCCTACGCAAATCCTCCCCCGGAGGGGGAGGGGGACCATGCGGAGCATGGTGGAGGGGGTCTGAGCTACATCCAGGCGTCAGGAAAGAACGCGGCGGGTCGGCTGAGATTCGCTGGACAGAGGTGGTTGTAGCGGCAACCCCCTCCACCACGCCTTCGGCGCGGTCCCCCTCCCCCTCCGGGTGAGGATTTGCGGAGAGGCGTTTAGAGTGTCAGCCCGCAGGCGAAGACGATCTCGGCCCGCAGCTCCGGCATGCCCGTCCCCTTCTCGGACGACGTGGCCAGCACCCGCGGAAACGCCGCCGGGCGTTTGCGGATCGCCGCCTCGCTGCGCTCGACCACGGCGGCGACTTCGGCCGGCTTGATCTTGTCGGCCTTGGTCAGGACGATCTGGTAGGAGACCGCCGCGGTGTCCAGGGCGTCCATGGCCTCGCCGTCGACGTCTTTGAGGCCGTGGCGGGCGTCGATCAGCAGGTAGACGCGCTTGAGGTTGGGTCGGCCGCGCAGGTAGGCGCGGCCCAGGTTCTGGAAGTCCTGGACCTTGCTCTTGGAGGCGCGGGCGAAGCCGTAGCCGGGCAGGTCGACCAGCCGCAGCACCTCGTCCAGCACGAAGAAGTTCACCTCGCGGGTCCGGCCCGGCTCGTTGGACGCGCGGGCCAGCTTCTTGTGGCCCACCAGGCCGTTGATCAGGCTGGACTTGCCGACATTGGAGCGGCCGGCGAAGGCCACCTCCGGCAGGTCGCCCGGCGGCAGGCCGTCCATCGCCACCGCCCCCATCATGAAGTGGACGGGATGGGAGAACAGGACCCGGGCGGCCTCGATGTCGTCTTCGGTAAAGCTCACCCTGGGGCTGCTTCCGACCTGCCCCGGATGCGGGCGATGAAGTCGTCAATGGGGTTGTCGACCTTCAGCCGGTGCATGATCACATACTGCTGCAGGATCGAGAGCACGTTGGACCAGGTCCAGTAGAGCAGCAGCCCGACCGGATAGCCGGTCATGATGAAGGTGAAGATCAGCGGCATCAGCTGGAACATGCGCTGCTGCATGGGGTCGGGGGCCGGCGGGTTCATCGCCGTGGTCAGCCACATGGTGAAGCCGTAGAGCAGGGCCAGTACGCCCAGATGCAGCGGGCCGTCCAGGAAGCCGCCGATCAGCGGCGTCGCGGCGGGATCCCAGGGGATCAGGCCGAACAGGTTGAGCACGGTGGTGCTGTCACGCGCCGACAGGTCGTTGATCCAGCCGTAGAAGGGCGCGTGGCGCATCTCGATGGTGGTCGACAGCACCTTGAAGAAGGCCAGGAAGACCGGGATCTGCACCAGGATCGGCAGGCAGCCGACCATCGGATTGACCTTCTCGCGCTGGTACAGCGCCATGGTTTCCTGCTGCTGCTTGGCCGGGTCGTCCTTGTACTTCTCCTTGATGGCGTTCATCGGCTCCTGGAGCTTGCGCATCTTGGACATCGACTCGTAGCTCTTGTTGGCCAGCGGGAAGAGGGCCAGGCGCACGAGGACGGTCATGATCAGGATGGCGACGCCGAAATTCTTCACCAGGTGGAAGAGGTAGTCCAACACCTGGAAGAAGGGCTGGGTCAGGAAGAACAGCCGGCCCCAGTCCACCGCGAAGGTGAAGCGCGGCAGGCGCCAGTTCTTCTGGTAGGTCTCCAGGTCCTTCAGGGTCTTGGCCCCGGCGAAGAAGCTGGTGGTCTCCTCGATCTGGCGGCCAGGCGGCAGCAGCCGGGCGCGGCCGATCAGGGTGGTGTTGTAGACGTCCACGCCCGTGAGCGTCTTGCTGTAGGCGAAGCGGCTGGTGATCGGCTCCTTCTGGTCGGGGGCCAGGGCGGTCAGCCAGTATTTGTCGGTCAGCCCGGTCCAGCCGCCCGTGCTCTGGTGCTCGAGCTTGTCGGCGTCCTCCTTGGTCTGGGCGGTCTGCCAGGGCTTGAAGTAGCGAAGGGTCGCCGTCTCGTAGTGCTTGCCGTCGCCGAAGGTGCCGATGGCGCCTTGGTGGGTGCCGGAACCGGCCTTCTCCAGGTCGGCGGGCAGGCCCTGGCGCTCGACCTTGGAATAGGGGGTCAGGGTCTGGGGGGCCGCGCCGTAGTTGGCCACCACGTCATGGATGGTGAACATGTAGCGGTGGTCGAGCGAGATGGTCCGGGTGAACAGCAGACCCTCGGGCGAGCGGTAGGTCAGCACGACGGGCTTGCCGGGGCTGAGGACGTCGCCGGACTGCTTCTGCCAGACGGTCAGGCCGCTGGGCGCGCCGGGAACACCGCTCCAGCCGAACTCGGCGAACCAGGAATTGTCCGCGCCGAGCGGACGCAGGAGTTCGACCAGATCGGGGCTGTTCAGGGTCTTGCGGTAGCCCTTGAGGAACAGGTCGTCGATCCGGCCGCCCGTCAGGCTCAGGGAGCCGGTCAGCGTGCCGCCCTTGGCGGTGTCGATGTTGGGCTCGGTGACGATGGCGATGCGCGGGCTCTGGGCCAGGGCCTCGGCGCGAGTCTTGATCACCACCGGCGCCGTGGCTTGCGGGCCCTTGGCTGCCTGGGCCGCCTGCGCCTTCTGAGCGACGGCGGCCTTCTGGGCCTCGGCCTCGCGCAGGCGGGTCTGGGGGCCCATGACGAAGACGTCGTAGCCAATCAGCACCACCACGGCGATCGCGATGAAGATGATCCAGTTGCGGGTTTCGTCTTGCATACGAACAATCAGCCGATGTCAGAAGGCGCCGCGTCAGCGGCGGGAGTAGAGCGGGCCGGGTCTGGCGCGGCGGCGAGGCTTAACAGCGCGTTTTTCACGTCGTCAAGCAGACGGCCCCAGTCCCGCGACGGGGTTCCGACGCGGGCGATGAACACATAGTCGCAGCCAGGGGCCGCATGAAGGGGCAAAAGCGCGCGGGCGGCCTCTCGCAGGCGCCGTTTGGCTCTATTTCGCACGACCGAGCCGCCAACCCGCTTGGTGGCGGTGAATCCGGCCCGCACCAGAGGCTCGCCGTCGGCCCGGTCGCGGGCCTGGACGACCACCGCGCCGCGGGCGCAGCTGGGCGCGCGGGCGGCGGCCAGGAAGTCGGCCCGCTTGCGGATTCGTTCGATGGGAAAGGCGGCCTCGGTCAAGGCCGGAGCCTGAACGCCTTTAGGCAGTCAGGCGCTTGCGGCCGCGGGCGCGGCGGCGCTGGATGACCTTGCGGCCATTCTTGGTGGCCATGCGCGAGCGCCAGCCGTGACGGCGCTTGCGCACGAGTCGGGACGGCTGGAAGGTCCGCTTCACGATGTCGCTCCAAAACAGAGTGCCGCCAGCCCGGTTGGGGCGGCGAAATGAGCGGCGGTGGATAAGGGAAGGGGCGGGCGGTGTCAACCGGAGTCGGGGGCCGGCGGCTAATTCGACAGATGGGGAATGCCCAGGACAAGCGCCGCCACGAACAGCAGCCAACTCAGGATGCTGATGATTCCCGCCCAGCGGTACTGGACGACCAGGCGGGTAAGCCTGGGGTCGCCCAGCTGGCGGTGCTCGCCGCTGTAGACGAATTTCAGCACGATATTCTGGGCGAACCAGACCTTGCGCGACCATCTGAGCCAGACGTCTGGGTGGGATGTCGCCAGGCGGCGCTGGATCATCACGGCGAACACGAAATGCAGCAGGACGCAGACCAGGAACACCGCGAGCAGCGACAGGATCACTGCCAGTGGCGCCATGTCCTTCATGGCACGATCACCGCCTTGCCGATCACCTGGCGGCCCGCCAGCAGCTCGAAGGCCTCGCGCCAGTTTTCCAGCGGGACCTCCGCATGCACGCGGGGCTTCACCGTCCCGGCCTCGGCCATGGCCCAGATGGCGGCCTGATTCTCCCGGCCGCGTTCGGGGAACCGGCGGCCGTATTCGCCGGCGCGCACGCCCACCACCGAGAAGCCCTTGATCAGCGGCATGTTGACCGAGACCGTCGGAATCCGCCCTGACGTAAACCCGATGACCAGCAGCCGGCCGTCAAAGGCGATGCAGCGGACGCTCTCGTCGAAGACATCGCCCCCGACCGGGTCATAGATGATGTCGGCCCCGCGCCCGCCGGTGATCGCCTTGACCCGCTCCCGGAAGCCGTTGGTGACGTTGAGCACCGCGTCGGGCGCGTACTCGTCGGCCAGGACTTTCAGCTTGGCGTCGCTGGCCGAGGTGGCGATCACGCGGGCGCCCAGGCTCTTGGCCATGTCGACCGCCGCCAGGCCCACCCCGCCGGCCGCGCCATGGACCAGCACCCAGTCGCCGGGCTGCAGCATCCCGCGCCTCACGAGGCCGACATAGGCTGTGATGTAGGCCGCGCCATAGCCGGCGGCCTGGGCGAAACTGAGATTGGCTGGCTTGGCCTTCAGCGCGGCGGCCGGCAGGATGGCATAGTCGGCGAACCCGCCCAGCTTGGCGCCGCCGACGATGGCGTCGCCCTCTGACCAGCCCTCGACGCCCGGACCCAGCCCGGCGATCTCGCCGGCCAGCTCCATGCCCAGGCCAAACGGCAGCGGCGGCTTCAGCTGGTATTCGCCCCGGGTCATCAGCAGGTCGGGGAAGTTGACCCCGGCGGCCTTGACCTTGACCAGCACCTCGCCGGGACCCGGCGTCGGGATCGGGACCTCGCGCAGGCTGACGCCTTCGTAGTCCGGCCCCAGCCGGTCGACGATCAGCGCCCGCATGCTCACCTGGCGGCCGCCGCCTCATAGGCGGCCCGCACCAGGCCGGCGATCTCGCGGCAGGCGGCGTCGGCGGCGGGGACGGCGCCGGTCATGGCGGTGAAGGCGTGGGCCAGGCTGTCATAGCGGCGGTAAGTGGCCGCCACGCCCGCCTCGCGCAGCCGCCTGGCGTAGGCCTCGCCCTGGTCGACCAGCGGATCGAAGCCGGCGGTGGCGATGACGGCGGGGGCCAGGCCCTTGAGGTCGGCCGCCTTGATCGGCGACAGGCGCGGGTCCGCCGGGTCGTCGCCGGGGCCCATATAGTGGCCCATGAACCAGTCCATGGTGTCGCGCGACAGCGGCCAGGTCTCGCCATAGGTGGTCATGGACGGCGTCTCGGACGCCACGTCGACGGCCGGATAGATCAGCAGCTGTAGGGCCGGCTGCGGCTCGCCCGCCGCCTTGAGGTCCTGGGCGACGATGGCTGAGAAGTTGCCGCCCATGGAATCGCCGCCGATGGCCGCCACGCCCGCCGCGGCGCCGAAGCGCTCGGCATGGTCCCGGGCCCAGCGATAGGCGAACAGCACGTCGTCCACACCGGCCGGGAAGCGCCATTCCGGGGCCAGGCGATAGTCGACCGACAGCACCGGGCAGCGGACGATGCGGGCCAGGATCGAACAGAAGGCCTCGCACATGTCGAGATCGCCGATCACCCCGCCGCCCATATGGGCATAGACCAGGATGGGGGCCGCCGGGTCCTGGTCGGCGGGCCGATAGGCGCGGGCCTTCAGGTCTCCGGCCGGGCCGTCGATGGTGACGGCCTCGATCTTGACGCCCGGCTCCAGCCTGCCCGAGACGGCCACCAGGCCGGCGGCGCTGCCGGCCCGGGCGACTTCAGGGCTGAGCGTGGACATGGCCGGCGCGCTGCGGGCGCCGGCGGCCAGGAACTGCAGGCGAGGGTCCAGGGTGCGGCCGCCGATATAGACCGCCGCGCCGCCGGACAGGGCCCGCAGGATGGGCGTCGGCAGGGAGAGCAGGCGCCTGACGATGAAGCGCTGGACCGAGGGAGAGGCCATGGACCTTAAGGCGCCAGCCGGGGCAGGGCCGGCAGGCCGCCCAGGATCAGGCTGACCGCGAAGGCGGCGGCCTGGGCGGTGTCGACCGGCCGGCGCAGCAGCATGCGCTCGCCGACCTCGCGGGCGATGGCGATGGCGGCGGTGGCCAGGTAGTCGGCGTCGACCCGGGGCGCGTCGCCCCGCGCCATGGCGGCCAGGAAGGCGCCATGCACCTCCTCATAGACCCGCTCCATCTCCGGGGTCTGGACCTGCATGTGCGGCTGGCGCTCGGCCGGCGGCCGGCGGGCCTGCCAGCTTTCGTGCTCGTCGGCGATGAAGTCGAAATAGGCCTGGATGGCGGCGCGCAGATAGCTTTCGAAGCTGTCGGAGGTCTCGAAACAGGCCCGCAGGATCGGCCGGAAGCGATGGGCGCCGTCGTCGGCCAGGGCCTCGAACACCTCCTCCTTGGAGCGGTAGTAGTTGTAGAAGGTGCCGGCCGCCAGGCCGGTGCGGCGGATGATGTCGCGCACGGTGGCGACCTCGTAGCCCAGCTCTCCGAACACCTCGCGGGCCGCGTCCAGTATGGCGCGCCGGTTGGCCAGCTTGGTCTGCTCGCGTTTGCCGGCGGAAAGGGCGATCACCTGACTCATCGGCGGCACGCTAGCAGGTGACAGGGCTGTAATAAAAGGGGCGTGACCCCTCACGTCGTCGCGGCCTCCCGCGCCCGCGCCGCCACCGGCAGGACATAGCCCGCCGCCCGGGCCCGCTTTTCGCCCGCCGCGATCTCCTTCTTCAGGTCGACGCAGTAATGGTTGAAGTCGACCTGGATGGTGTGGCGCGCGGCCTTGTAATAGCCGCCCAGATAGAAGGCCTCGTCCTTGGCGGTGACCTTCTCCATCGTCGCCTTCTCGGGCGGGCGGTAGCGGCCGGTCAGGTAGGCGGCGACCAGCTTGGACTGCTGTTCGGCGAAATTGACCAGGGTCGGCAGCGGCTGGGCCAGGGCCATGAAGAACAGGTTGTCGATCCCGGCCTTCATCATCCGCTTGTAGAGCGGGAAGCGGTGCTCGGCGTCGGGCTTCAGCGCCGGGTCGCTGAAGAAGGGAAAGCGCATATCGTAGCCGGTGGCGAAGACGATGGCGTCGACGTCCTCGACGCTGTCGTCGGCGAAGCGGACCTGTTTGCCCTCCAGCGCCTTGATGGCCGGCTTGAATTTGATGTCGCCGCAGCCGGCCCGGGTCAGGAACTCGCCGCTGACCGAGGGGTGGGCGGCCAGGGGCTCGTGGTCGGGCTTGGGCAGGCCGTAGTCTTCCATCCTGCCCAGGGTCTTCTTGATGACGCTGCGGGCCATGGCCGTGCCGATGGCGCGGGGCATCCAGGCCGGCATGGCGCTTTTGTCGGCCGGCTTGCCGTTCATGTATTTGGGCAGCACCCAGACCCCGCGCCGGGCCGAGACCCAGAGGTTCTTGGCGATCGGCCGCTGGGCCAGTTCGCTGGCGATATCCATGGCCGAGTTGCCCATGCCGACCACCACGACATTCTTGCCGCGCATGTCGACCGGATCGAAGGGGTCGCTGTAGGCGTGGCTGTGGAAGGCCGGGCCATCGAACGTCCCTTCATAGTCGGGGATGCGCGGGCTCCAGTGGTGGCCGTTGGCGACGATCAGCACGTCGTAGAGGCGGGTCTCTCCGGTCGACAGCGTGACCGACCACAGGCCGTCAGTGGTGCGCTCGGCGCGCTCGACGCGGGTGTTGAAGGTGATGGTGGGACGCAGGCCGAAGTGGTCGACATAGTCCTTGAAATACTGGTGCAGCTGGGCGTGGTGCGGGAAGTCGGGCCAGTCGCTTGGAACCGGGAAATCCTCGAAGGCCAGGCGCCATTTGCTGGTGTCGATATGCAGGCTTTCGTAGCAGGCCGAGAGGCCATTGGGGTTCTTGTAGTACCAGTTGCCCCCGACCTCGTCCGACATCTCGAAACAGTCGTAGGGGACGCCGGCGTCCTTCAGCCGCTTGGCGGTGGTGAACCCCGAGCAGCCGGCCCCGATGATGCAGACCTTCGGCAGGGCGGGCATGACGCGCTTCCTCACATGATCACTGTTCAGGAAATCCTGGCAGGCCCTTCCGTGCGCGTAAAGCGTGCCGTTGGGTCAGGGCTGCTGGGGCGAGATGCAGCTGTTGACGCACTGGCCCCAGCGGACGGGGCACTGGTCGTCAGCGCCGGAAAGGCAGAAGTAGTAGCGCTGGGCGCAGGCGGTGCGGCAGGCGCTGGAATCGACCGGCGGCGCAGCGGGAACGGTCGGGACGATGAGCGGCGGTGGCGCTTCAGGCTGGGGCGCCGGCTGGGCGGGCCCGCGCAGGCCCGCCTTGGCCGCATCCGGGGCGACGATGGTGATGCGCTTTTCCTGCGCCATGGCCGAGCCGGCCAGGGCCAGGACCATCAGGGTGACGATGAGACCACGCATGGCCGACAGGGTGGCTTGGGGCGGTTAATGTCTCGTTAACCACGTTTCAAAGCGAGCCTTCGAGCCGGTCGATCCACCAATTCCAGCCCTTGGCGGTCTCGCGCATCCCTTCCTCGTCGTGGCCCTCGCCGCCCCAGCCGTGGGTCAGGGTGAGGCGGGTGCGGTCGCCCTGCAGCGGCTCCAGGTCGATGATCACGTGCTGGTCCACATAGGGACTGCCCGTCTCCGGATCGTCGCTTGGTCCCGCCGAGAAGGTGAAGATGATCCGCTTGCCCGGGACCAGGGCCAGATAGGTCCCGACCATCATGGTGTAGCGATCATCGCCGGTGTCGGTGCGGATGGCGTAGCGGCCGCCCGGCTCGACCTGGGCCTCCACCGCTTGGCCCATCCAGCGGCGCATGGTCTCCAGATCGGTGAATGCGATGTAGACCTCGTCCGGCGTGGCGTCGAGGTCGCGGGTGACCACCACCTTGTGGCGGGGCGGCAGGGCGACCATCAGGCCGTTGAACATCAGCGTCCAGCCATGGCGCAGCGGTTCGCGGGTCTCGAGCGGGATGCCCTCCTGGATCAGGGTCATGATCGCGCCGTCGCCGTCCGGCTCGATCAGCACGGTCACCGTGTTAAAGCCCGGATCGAACTGCGGCATGCCGAAGGTGAAGACCAGCTTGCGCGGCGGGTCGAGTTCGAGGAACTCGCCGATGGCCACATAGTCGGTCCCGTCCCGGCGGTCGCGGATGGTCCATTTGCCGCCGACCCGAAGGTCCGTCTCGTGATGGTGGGCCTCGCTGTTCGGCGAGGTCATCAGCCACTGGCCGGCGATGGCCGGATCGGTCCAGGCCGCGAACACCTCCTCGGGCGAATTGTCGAACCGGCGAGTGATCTCGATGAAGCCGAGCTGGGTCACGGGGTCTCCTTGCGGGCCTTGAGCACGGCCTTCAGGGCGTCGAGCTTGCGGTTCCAGAAGCCCTCGAAGAAGCTCAGCCAGGCCTCGGCCTTGCTCAGCGGCTCGGCCTGCAGGGCGCAGACATGGTTGCGCCCCTCCACCCGCCGCGCCACGAGCCCGGCCCCCTCCAGCACCCGCACATGCTTGGACGCGGCGGCGAAGGACATGGCGTGCGGGGCGGCCAGCTCGCCGATGTTGCGCTCGCCCAGGGTGAGGGTGGCAAGCATCGCCCGGCGGGCCGGGTGGGAGAGGGCGTGGAAGACGTGGTCGAGCGGTTCTTGAACCATATGGTTTAATAACAGTGTGATGGAAAATATTCAACCGGATGGTTTAATTATCTCTGGAAAGGCGGTCAGACCGTCCGCTTGGCCCGGTCCTTCTCGTTGGTGGCGCGGATCATCTGGGTCACCTGCTCCCACCGCGCGTCGTCCCACTCGGTCAGCCGCGAGAAGTTGCCGCCGCTGGCGTTGTAGGCGGCGCCGTCGATGGCGATGGTCTGGCCGTTCACGTAAGCGGACAGCGGGTGCAGCAGATAGACCGCCAGGTTGGCCAGTTCGCGCATCTCGCCGACCCGGTTCATCGGGTTGCCGCGCATGTCGCCATAGGCCGAGCCGCCCTCCTGCGCCTGTTCCGGGTTCAGCCGGGCGCTCATCCCCTCGGTGGGGAAGGGCCCCGGGGCGATGGCGTTGAAGCGGATGCCCTTGCCGCCCCACTCGACGGCCAGGGACTGGGTCATGGCGTTGAGGCCGGCCTTGGACATGGCCGAGGGCACGGTGAACGGCCCGCCGTTCCACACCCAGGTGGTCAGGATGGAGATGACCGAGGCGCTTTTGCCCTCCTCGATCCAGCGCTTGCCGCAGTCCAGGGTGACGAAGAAGCTGCCGCGAAAGACGATGTTGGCGATGGCGTCGAAGCCGCGGGGCGACAGGTCCTCGGTGCGGCTGATGAAGTTGCCGGCGGCGTTGTTGACCAGGCCCGTCAGGGCCCCGCCGTCGGACCAGACCCTGTCCAGCATCTCGCCGATGGCTTCCGGCACCCGGATATCGCAGGCGTGGGGGACGACCTTGCCGCCGTGGGCGGCCATCAGCTCCTTGGCGGTCTCCTCCAGCACCCCGCCGCGCCGGCCGCAGATATAGACGGTCGCGCCCAGCATCAGGCAGGCCTCGGCCATGACCTTGCCCAGGCCCGTGCCGCCGCCGGTGATCAGGATGCGGTGGCCGTCCATCAGGCCAGGGCGGAACATCAGGTCGTCGGGGGTGAAGCTCATGGGTCGCCTCCTCTTTGCTTTGCCGCCGATTGCGCCGGGCTTCCCGTAGGTCGGTCAAGCCCGCTATAGGGGCGCGTGAACATAGACCTCCCCACAGCCGTGTACGGCCAGCCGCCCCGCGATGTCGTCGAGACGCCGGCGGGGGCGATGCAGCTCTCGCCCCTCGTCCCTGGTTCGAGCGCCCTCGAAGACCTGCCGGACGGCAGCCTGTCGGCCGTCGTCATCCTGGCCCCGCCCGGCACGGTCGAGCGGCGCTATGTCATCGCCCAGGCCCTGCGGGCCCTGGCGCCCGAGGGCCGGCTGACCGTGGCGGCGATGAAGGACCGGGGCGGCTCGCGCCTGCGCAAGGAGCTGGAGGCGTTCGGCTGCCCCGGCGTCGAGGACGCCCGCCGCCATCACCGCATCCTGACCTGCCGCCGGCCCGCCGCGCCGGTCGGGCTGGAAGCGGCCATCGCCGATGGCGCCCCGCGCCTGCATGAGGGCCTGGGCCTGTGGACCTGGCCCGGGGTGTTCAGCTGGGATCGCATCGATCCGGGCAGCGCCCTGCTGGTCCAGAAGCTGCCGCCCATGGCCGGCAAGGGCGCGGACCTCGGGGCCGGCATCGGCTTTTTGGCCCACGCCATCCTGGCCTCGCCCAAGGTCGAGAGCCTGGCCCTGGTCGATCTGGACCGCCGCGCCGTCGAGACCGCCAGGCGCAACATCACCGACCCCCGCGTGAGCTTCCAATGGGCCGATGTCCGTTCGACGGGGATCGAGGCGGGGAGCCTGGACTTCGTGGTGATGAACCCGCCCTTCCATGACGGCGGGGCCGAGGACCGGCTGCTGGGCCAAACCTTCATCCGCCAGGCGGCCATCATGCTGCGCCGGGGCGGATTGCTGTGGGTGGTGGCCAACCGCCACCTGCCCTACGAGGCGGTGCTGGCCGAGCTGTTCCGCACCGCCACGCCGCAGGGCGACACCGGCGCCTACAAGGTGTTCGAGGCCCGCAAGTGAGCAAGGCTCCAACGCTGCGGCTGGACCGGCTGCTGGCCAATATGGGCTATGGCTCGCGCCGCGAGATGACCGCCCTGGCCAAGGCCGGCCGGGTCATCCTGGACGGGACGCCGATCCGCGACGCCGACCAGAAGATCGCCCTGACCCGCGACCTGCCCCTGCGCATGACCGTCGATGGCCTGGCGCTGGACCCGCCGCCGGGCATGGTGCTGATGTTGCACAAGCCGCTGGGCGTCACCTGTTCGCACAAGGAGACAGGGCCGCTGGTCTATGACCTGCTCCCCGGCCGCTGGCTGAACCGCGACCCGATCCTCTCGACCATCGGCCGGCTGGACAAGGAGACGTCGGGCCTGCTGCTGCTGACCGACGACGGCGCCTTCCTGCACCGGGTGATCAGCCCCAAGGCCCATGTCGCCAAGCGCTATCACGTCACGCTGGACCGGCCGCTGGACGGGACCGAGGCGGGGGTGTTCGCCGAGGGCGGGCTGATGCTGGAGGGTGAGCTCAAGCCCCTGCTGCCGGCCGCCATGGAAACCGTGTCGCCCACCGAGGCCTATCTGACCCTGACCGAGGGCCGCTACCATCAGGTCCGCCGGATGTTCGCGGCGGTGGGCAACCACGTGACGGCGCTCCACCGCGACCGGATGGGCGGGCTGAGTTTGCCCGCCGACCTGGAGCCGGGGGATTTCCGCCTGCTGGACGAGGCCGACATCGCGGCGATCTTCCAGTAACACGGCTCTCCTCCTCGCCTGCGAGGGGGAGCGAGGGACACGCCGAAGGCGGTGTCCCCGGAGGGGGAGCCTCGCGGCGGTTCAGCATTCCGCAAGCGCAGGGTGTTTCCCCCGATGCGTGGCTGCTGGTTTGTCTCCTCACCCGCTCTTCGCGCTGGCGCGCTCAGAGTCGACCTCTCCTCGAGGAGGAGAGGAGCCGCGTAATGGCTACCCCTTCAGCTTTTCAATCAGCGCCTGCGCCGCCGCCGGGTTGCGCACCTTGGCTCCGGCGATGAAGTAGGCGAACACGTCGCCGCGCCCCGCCCAGGCCCGGCACTGCGCCGCGTACCCGTCCAGCTCGGCGTCGGTGACGCCCGTCTCCAGGTCCTCGCGGCTGGACATCAGCCGGGCGTAGGTGAAGTCGGCGGTCGGCTCGTCGATTTCCGGGAAGTCCTCGTCCTTGGCGTAGCAGATGGCGACGCCGTATTTGCGCGCCAGATCGTAGAACTGGGCCGTGCAGAAGGTTGGGCTGCGCACCTCCATCACATGCCGCAGCTTCACCCCGTCCTTCTCGGGCGGCAGCAGCTTCAGGAAACCCTCGAAGTCCTCCGGGTCGAACTTCTTGGTCGCCATGAACTGCCAGTTGATGACCCCCAGCTTGGGCCCCAGCTCGGTCAGCCCCTGGTTCAGGAACTTGTCCAGCGACTCCCCGCCCTCGGCCAGCACCTTGCGGTTGGTGCAGAAGCGCGAGGCCTTGAGTGAGAAGACGAAGCCGTCCGGCGTCTCGTCCCGCCATTTGCGGAAGGTGTCGGGCTTGAAGCCCCCGTAATAGGTGGCGTTGATCTCGATGGAGGTCACATGCCGGCTGGCATATTCCAGCTCGCGCTTCTGGCTCAGCGTGTCGGGATAGAAGACCCCGCGCCACGGCTCGAAATTCCAGCCGCCGATGCCGACATAGATCTGGCCGCTCATGCGAAGCTCTCCGTTCGTTCTTGTTTTGATCCTGCCCTATCTGGCGGGAGGATCAAGGGGCTTCACCCTTCGCGCACCCGCAGGATCATCGACTGGCTGGCGGTGGCCATCAGCTGGCCGTCCTGGGAGAACAGCCGCATCGAGCCGTGGGCGATCCCGCGCGCCACCCCGATGATGGCGACCTCGCACAGCACCCAGTCGGTGGGCACGATGGTCAGGAAGCGGATGGTGTTGTCCAGGCTGTTGCCGCCGGCGTTGAGGCCCAGGGCCGGGCCGACGCCCGAGGGGACATGGTCGGCCATGATGGCCAGCATGGCCGCGTCGACCGGGTGGCCTTCCGGCGGGCGCAGCCACATGGCCATGGTCCCGTCGACGCTGGGGCCGTCCGGATCGGATGAGGCGCTGTGGCGGCCCCTCGCGATACGCACCTCGACATGGTTGTGCAGGTTGTCGGTGTCCGAGCGCCAGCGGTCGCTGCGGGGGCAGTCCTCGGGGGGCGGGACCTCGGGGGGGCTGGCCCATTGATGGCTGATCTCGCTGGGCCGCTCGCCCAGGGCGGCGTTGACGGTCAGGATCTCGCGGTCCTCGACGTGGGCGATCACCCGCGCCTGGCTGGTGTATTTGCCGTCGACCGGGGTGCGGACGTCCAGGTCGACGATCGAGGGCGGCCGGGCGTAGCTTAGATACTGCGCCGTCGCCCAGATCACCGGCCGTCCCGTGGCCCCCTCCAGCGCCCCCAGCGCCGCCGCCATGCCGACCCCGCCGAACATGAACTGCTGGCCCGGCGGGCCGACGCAGAGGCTGTCCTTGAGGGGCAGGTACCAGCGATAGGGGTTGTGGGTGGCCTGGAGGTCGAAGAAGGGCTGCTTCATGGCGGGAGCGGTAGGATCAAGCCGCCGGGTGGCGCAAGCAAAAACGGCCCGTGGCGCGTCGCGAGTCGGGGGTCGGGTAAATTGCATTGGTTCCCACGGCCGTCGGATTCTACAGTCGACACTCAACCGGGCGCGCGTCGCCAAAGGAGCAGGCCGTTGAATCGCCTCCATAGACTGGCCGCCCTGGCCCTAGCCGCCGCCCTGGCCCTGCCTCATGCCGCCCTGGCCGCGCCGGGCGACAGCGAATGCATCTGGCGCAATCTGCAGGGGGATGGGCTGAACGCCTACCTGGCCGCGGCGGAGTCGAATTCGGCCACGCCAAATCCCACCGACTTCATTTCGATCGAACAGCTGTCCACAGCCCTGGACACCTGCAAGATCGCCGATAAGGACGTCGGCGCCGCCGGCGGCGCGTTCGGCGCCTTCACCCAGCGCAAGGTGGCCGAGAGCGCGCTCCTCAAATCCAGCGGCGCCTCGCCGACCGTGCTGGACAAGGCCTGGAAACGCATCGACCCCGCGCTGGCTCGGCAGGTTGGCGTGGCCATCGCCCAGTCGAAATTCGACCCTGCGGCGCAGAAACAGCTCGAGCAGGCTGTCGCCCAGTTCCAGGCCGATTTCACTCAGCCGCTCGAAGAGAAGATGGCCGCCCGCTACGTGCTGGCGCGCGCCGATCAGGAGTATCTGGAAACCCTGTTCTAGGGCGCCGATCGCGGGAGAGGCAGGATGGGCGAGATCATCAGCGGCGAGCGCCGGCGGTCGTCGGCGGCTCTGAATGAGCGGGCTTCCCGCGCCGCCTCGGGCCTGGCCTCGCTGGGCGTGGGGCCCGGCGACCTGATCGCCATCTATCTGCGCAACGACCTGCCCTTCCTGGAGGCCACCTTCGCCGCCGGCCTGCTGGGCGCCTATCCGACCCCGGTCAACTGGCATTATTCCGAGACCGAGGCGCGCTATCTGTTCGAGAACTCCGGGGCGCGGGCCATCGTCATCCATGCCGACCTGATCGACGGCGTCCGCGCCGCCCTGCCGGCGGGCGTGCCGGTCCTGGTCGTCGCCACCCCGCCCGAGATCGCCCAGGCCTACGGCATCGACGCGGCGCCGGTCCCGGCCGGCATGATCGACTGGTCCAGCTGGCTGGAAGGTTTCGCGCCGTTCGAGCAGCCCGTGGCCGACGGCCCCGGCACGATCATCTACACCTCCGGCACCACCGGCCATCCCAAGGGCGTGCGGCGCCGCCAGCCGACCGCCGAGCAGGCGGCCGTCTCCGCCGGCATGCTGGCCATGGCCTTCGGGTTCGCCGACTGGCTGGAGCGGCCGGACGAGATCGTCACGGTGATCACAGGGCCGATGTATCATTCGGCCCCCAACGCCTACGGCGCCTTCAGCGCCCGGCTGGGGGCCCACGTGATCCTGGAGCCGCGCTTCGACCCGGAGGAACTGCTGGCGCTGATCGAGCGCCACCGGGTGACGCACATCCACATGGTGCCGATCATGTTCAACCGGCTGCTGCGGCTGCCGGAGGCGGTGAAGGCCCGCTACGACCTCTCCAGCCTGAAGTTCGTGGTCCACGCCGCCGCCCCGTGCCCGGCGCCGATCAAGCGGGCGATGATCGAGTGGTGGGGTCCTGTGATCAACGAATACTACGGCTCCACCGAGACCGGGGCGGTGGTGTTCTGTTCGTCGCAAGAGTGGCTGGCGCACCCGGGCACGGTGGGCCGGGCCATGCCGGGTTCGGACGTGCGGGTCATCGACGCCGAGGGAAACAGCCTGCCGGCCGGCGAGATCGGCGAGGTGGTCGCCCGCACGGCGGGCCTGGCGGACTTCACCTATCACGGCGACGACGCCAAGCGGGCGGCGAGCGAAAAGGCCGGGCTGATCGCGCCGGGCGACATCGGCTATCTCGACGCCGACGGCTTCCTCTATCTGTGCGACCGGGCCAAGGACATGATCATCTCCGGCGGCGCCAACATCTATCCCGCCGAGATCGAGGCCGAACTGCACAAGATGCCCGGCGTCGCCGACTGCGGGGTGTTCGGCATCCCCGACGAGGAGTTCGGCGAGGCGGTCTGCGCCGTGGTCCAGCCGATGCCGGGGGCCGAACTGACGGAAGCCGAGGTGCGGGCCTACCTGCGCGGTCTGATGGCCGGCTACAAGGTGCCCAAGCGGGTCGATTTCCACGCCGAACTGCCGCGCGAGGACTCGGGGAAGATCTTCAAGCGCAAGCTGCGGGAGCCGTTTTGGGAGGGGCTGGACCGGCGGATCTAGACGTAGCCTACGAACGCCTATTTCGCGAGAACCATCGCGTAATCATGTGAGAGCTGGCATCGCGCACCATGGATTCCATGGCGGCGAAAGCCTGAGGGAATTCAATGCTGTCAAAGGTAGTAAGACTCTCGAACTCCTCTATTGGGGTTGCGGGAGCTTGTGCGAGAGGCAACCTCTTAAATCCATAACCGGCATCTTTGACAATAACGTACAATTCTGGAGGATGCTCCCACTTCTCGATATTGACTTTGATCCGTTCAATTACGGTCGGCGGGCAATTCAAACCAAAGATGATTTCTCTTATGCTGGATTTTTCCAAGGCAAATAGACACAGTTCCGACCCGCTAGGCAGGCGCTTGCGAAGCGTGGCATCGTCGGGTGTGCCGAAAAATCGCCACTCCTGCTCATAAGACCAATCTTCCATCTTGATCGAAAGAAAGTCTGCGATTTCCAACGATCCTGAGCGGACAGTCGGTGTGTCTCGCTGATACGAAACTATTCGAGGTTTCGAAAACTCCTCGCCATTTTTGCCTTTTCTCTTCAACCGAAACGCGCAGCTAGGATCTATCCCGAAAGCGAAACCGGTATGATTCCCAGCATAATGGGCCCACATGGGGACGTTGTTCCATATCGCGCTACAGCTAAATATTAATACCAAACCTCGCCGGGACTCATTGATTACTACTTTCGCGAAATCGTCGACGGCGGCCGTGACGATCGATCTCATTTGCTTTAGAAAGAACGGTGATCCAATTAAAATTAGGATGAATAGTATTGGCGCAACAATGATAATTACTAAGATTCTAGGTATGATTGGAAGGGCCGCTAACTGGGGATTGTCTCGTGGCAGCTTAGCAAGCTGACTTAATCCCATCTGGGCTACGGCTAGCGGGTTCGCCGTAGCCCAAGCGACCTTCTTAGCGCCCTGATGAAAATCTTCAGGACTGGCGTCGAGCAAGAACTCGAATGGGTCGTTCAGCGCCGAAAGTTGAGAAAATCTGACAAGCAGCGAGTCAAATACATCCTCTCGATCACTGCCGTAGTACTTATATAACAGCTCTGGAGTTGGCGCTTTCTTCCGCTGACGGCGTCCCATGAATCTCCCAAGAGTCGTGGTCCCTACAGCTGGTGCCTAGCAGAAGTGGCGAGGGTGATAAATTCCCTCAGCACTCAACCCGGTTCACCGGCATCCCCGCCGCCAATCCACCCAGCGAGGTCTCCTTGTAGATCTCGTTCATGTCCTCGCCGGTCCGCTTCATGGTGGCGATGACCTTGTCCAGGCTGACGCTGTGCTCGCCGTCGCCCAGCAGGGCCAGGCGGGCGGCGTCGATGGCCTTGATGGCGCCCATGGCGTTGCGCTCGATGCAGGGGATCTGGACCAGGCCGCCGATGGGGTCGCAGGTGAGGCCCAGGTTGTGCTCCATGGCGATCTCGGCGGCGTTCTCGATCTGGGCGTTGGAGCCGCCCATGGCCGCCGCCAGCCCACCGGCCGCCATCGAGCAGGCCACGCCCACCTCGCCCTGGCAGCCGACCTCGGCGCCGCTGATCGAGGCGTTCTTCTTGTAGAGGGCGCCGATGGCCGCCGCGGTCAGCAGGAACATCCGCCGGGTATCGGCCGTGCCCTGGTAGAAGCGGTTGTGGAAGCGCAGCACCGCCGGGATGATGCCGGCCGCGCCGTTGGTCGGGGCGGTGACCACCTTGCCGCCGGCGGCGTTCTCCTCGTTGACCGCCAGGGCCCAGAGGTTGACGAAGTCCATGGCCGCCAGCGGGTCGCTGATCTGTTTCTCGACCTTGGCCATGATGGCGGTGAACACCTGGTTGGCCCGCCGCTTGACGCTGAGGCCCCCCGGCAGGATGCCGCCCTGGCGCACCCCGCGGTCGATGCAGGCCTCCATGGCGTCGACGATGCGGTCCAGGCCCGCCTCGATCTCGGCCTGGGGGGTGCGGGCGGTCTCGTTGGCCATCATCAGCTCGGCGATGGTCAGGCCCGCTTCGTCGGCCTTGATCAGCAGTTCGGCCGAGGATTCGAACGGGTAGGGGACGTCCGGGCCCGGCTCGTCGGCGCTGTTGCGGGTGATCTCCTCCTCGTCGCGGACGAAGCCGCCGCCGATGGAGAAGTAGGTGCGCTGGTCCAGGGTCTCGCCGTCGGCGGCGAAGGCGGTGAAGGTCAGGGCGTTGGGATGCTGCGGCATCCGCTCGCGGCCGGCCCAGACCAGGTCCTTGGCCTCGTCGAAGGCGATGGCCGGGCCGTCGTCGCCCAGCTTCATCGTCCCGGAGGCCTTCAGCGCCGCCAGGTCGGCGTCGCCCTGGTCGGGGTCGAGCTCGGCCGGCTCATGGCCCATCAGCCCCAGCAGCACCGCCCGGTCGGTGGCGTGGCCCCGGCCGGTCAGGGCCAGGGAGGCGTAGAGCTTGATCTCGACCCGCGCGACCGAGGCCAGCCGGCCGCCCGACCGCAGCCTTTGCAGGAAGCGGCAGGCGGCCGTCATCGGTCCCATGGTGTGGGAGCTGGAGGGGCCGACCCCCAGCTTGAAGAGGTCGAAGACGCTGACGGTCATCCGGCTACTTGCGCTGGCCCTTGGTTTCGTCGCGCGCGGCCTTGAACTCCGAGCCGGCGGCCCACTCCGGCCACTCGCGGGAATTGGCCAGCTTCCAGCCCAGGTCGTGCAGCAGGGTCAGGTCCTCGACCACGCCGCTCCAGTCCCAGTCGGCCGACCATTCGTCGGCGGGCTGGTGGTAGCGGTCCTTGACATAGGCGTCGGCCAGCGCCTTGCCCCGGGTCACGCCGCCCTCAAGCAGGTTCTGGCCCGAGCCGAACGAGATGGCCGGCACGCCGCGCTTGGCGAACGGGAAGTGGTCCGAGCGGAAGAAGGAGCCGGCCTCGGGCCGGGGATCGGGCGAGTAGGTCCGCCCGCGGGTGGCGGCCAGGGCGGTCAGGTCGTCCAGCAGGGCCAGCTTGGCGCTGCCCGAGATGGTGAAGTCATGGGCGCGGCCATTGATCCCCGCGCCGTCCATGTTGATGTCGCCGACCGTGGTGGCCAGCGGATAGAGCGGGTTGGCGGCATAGTATTCGCTGCCCAGCAGGCCCTTCTCCTCGGCGGTCACGGCCAGGAAGAGGATGGAACGCTCGGGCTTGGGGCCCTGGCCGAACACCCGGGCCAGCTCCAGCAGGCAGGCGATGCCCGAGGCGTTGTCCAGGGCGCCGTTATAGATCTTGTCGCCCTTGGCGTCCGGCCGGCCGACGCCCAGGTGGTCCCAGTGGGCCGTGTAGACGAGCAGTTCGTCCGGATGCTTGGTCCCGGGCAGGATGCCGGCGACGTTCTTGGAGACGATGACCTTGTGGTCGACGTCGTATTTGGCGGTGAAGGTCTCGCCGGTCAGCACCACCGGCTTGAAGTCGCGGGTCTGGGCCAGCTTCTTCAGGGCTTCGTAGTCGAGACCGGCCTTCTGCAGCATGGCGGCGGCCTGGTCGCGCTGGATCCAGGCCTCCATCAGCGGATGGGCCTCCAGCGGCTTCTTGCGGACGATGTCGAACTGGACGTTGGTGTTGGAGTTCTTGACGGTGGCCCAGCCGTAGCTGGCGGGGGCGGTCTCATGGACGATGATCAGCCCGGCCAGGCCCTGGCGGGCGGCTTCCTCGTACTTGTAGGTCCAGCGGCCGTAATAGGTCATGGCCTTGCCGCCGAAGTCGCCGGATCCGGTCTCGAAGTCCGGGTCGTTGATCAGCACGATGCCGACCTTGCCCTTCAGGTCCATGCCCTTGAAGTCGTCCCAGTTCTTCTCCCGCGCCTTGACGCCGTAGCCCAGGAAGACGAGCGGGGCGTTCTCGATATCGACCCTGTCGACATTGGTCATGCTGGCGCGGACGGCGATGTCGTCGCCCTGGGCCAGGGCCTGGGTTGCTCCGCCGATGGCGTAGGAGAAGCTCGGGGTTCCGGTGATCTCGAAGCGGCCCAGCGGCACGTCCTGGGTCCAGGCGCGGGTCCCGTCGGGCTGCTTGTCGCCGCCGGGCTGCAGGCCGTCGGCCTTCATCTGGGCGATGATGTAGGCGACGGTCTTGACCTCGCCGGGTGTGGCGGGGCCGCGGCCCTCGTATTCGTCCGAGGCGATGGTCTTGACCGTGTCGGACAGACGCTGGGCGTCGATGCCCGCCGGGCCGGCGGCAATCGCCAGCAGGGGGATGGCCGTCAGGGCGACGGCGGCAAGCAGCAGCTTTTTCATGGAGAAGGTTACCCGCGAAACCAGTTCAGGGCGCGGACCCTAGAGGCTTTCGGCGGGGAGAAAAAGCCGCCACGCCGCGGAGAATCGCGGCTTCGAGCCATGGTCGAGGGTCTCCAAGGCTATCACCTGAAGTTGAATGTGGTTAACGCGACCAATCCCGAGGGGGTGCGTTGTTGAGACCTACAAGTGTGTCCTCCTGGTCGCGTGACAGTCCTTCCCGGCGCCAGGCTTCCGCCCTCTCCACAGATCGGCAGGTCCATCCTGTGACGAAGATCGCCCTCAAGTCACCGCGCCAGATGCAGGCGGAGGCTACCGTCGAGGGCTTCCAGCGGGACCTTGGCCCCTTCGTCGTGGCGGCGCAGACCACGCGGATGCCCATGGTGTTCACCGACGCCAAGGCGCCGGGCCATCCGATCGTTTTCGCCAATGACAGCTTCCTGCGCCTGACCGGCTATGCCCGGGAGGAACTTCTGGGCCAGCGTTTCGATTTCCTGGTGGCCCGGGGGCCCGGCTCGGCGGACGCCCTCCAGATCGAGAGCTCCTTCGCCGTGGACTCCGAGGACGACACGGAAAGCCACTATCGCAACAAGGATGGCGGGGTGTTCCGGGCCCAGCTGTTCATCAGCGTCGTGCGCGATCATGAGGGCGAGGTCATCCAGCATTTCATCTCGCTGGTGGATCTTTCCCGGCACGAGCGCGAGGAGGAGCGGCTGCGGTTCCTGCTCGATGAGCTGAACCACCGCTGCCAGAACACCCTCACCACGGTCCAGTCCATCGTCCTGCAGACCCTGCGCGGCGAGGCCGACGGGGGGCTGATCGACACGCTGGAGCGGCGCATCCTGGCGCTGTCCAAGGCGCATGGCCTGCTGGGGCTCGAGAACTGGGACGCGGTGTCCCTGCGCGATGTCCTGGACGAAATCCTGCGGCCCCTCGCCCTGAACGGCCCTCAGGGGCAGCATCAGGCTTTCCGCGTCTCGGGCGAGGGACCCAATGTCCGGCTGTCGTCGAAGGCGGCCCTTACCCTGGCCCTGGTGCTGCATGAAATGGCGATCAATGCCACGCGCCACGGCGCGCTTTCCAACGGCGGCGGCGGACAGGTGGATATCGGCTGGGCCATGACGCCGACGCCCAACGGCGAGCGGATGCGGCTGGAGTGGCGGGAAAGCGGCGGTCCGCCGGTGCTGCCGCCGACCCGGCAGGGCTTTGGGTCTCGCCTGCTCAAGAGCGCCCTGGCGCAGGAACTGCACGGCGAGGTCAGCCTGGACTACGCGCCGGCGGGCGTCGTCTGCACTATCGTCATGCCGGTGTCAGCGCCGCTCAAGGCGCTTCATCATGCCTAGTCCCCTCGCCGGCCGCCGCATCCTGGTGGTCGAGGACGAGATGATGGTGGCCCTGCTGCTCGAGGACATGCTCGCCGACCTCGGCTGCCTGGTGGTGGGCTCGGTCGTCTGCGTCGAGGACGCCCTGGCGATGATCGACATCCTGTTCCTCGACGCCGCCGTGCTCGACGTCAATCTCGGCGGACAGATGAGCTATCCGATCGCCGACGCGCTGATCGCCGCCGGCGTGCCCTTCATCTTTTCCACCGGCTATGCCGCCAACCGTCTGCAAGAGGGCTATCGCACCCTGCCCATGCTGCAGAAACCCTACCACCGGTCGGAACTGGCCGACGCCCTGGCCGCAATCCTGGCGCTGGCGCCGCCGGCGGCTGCGACCGGCGACCTGGCGGCCTGAACGCGGTCACTCGGGCAGGCCGTAGCTTTCCACCAGGGTCAGCCCCATCCGCGTCGCCTCGGGCGGCGCCTCGCAGCGCGCCGCTATGCCTTCGGAGAAGGCCTTGAAGCTGGGCAGCTCGGTGATGGCCGCCGAGTCGTCCTCGGCCGTGTTGATGAACAGGTGGAGGAAATCCACCCCGTCGCGGAACAGGCCATAGGCCACATGCCCCGGGGCGACGGCCCGGGCTTCGTCGAACACCGCCCGCGACAGCGCCTCGTTGGCGTCGGCCTGATCGGGTTTGCAGCGGTAGCGGACCAGGGTGACACGTTGCATGATCGCTTCTCCTTGTTGATCGCTGACAGGGACGGCTGGCCCGGGATGAAGGATTCGGTCCGCGAATCTTTTTCGGCCGGCGAATCCTTTCCGGCCTCGCCGACGTCATGAGGGTGTGGATGGAGCGGCGCATGGCGGACGGCAGTCTTGAACCCGAAGCCTTCGAGCGGATGCTGGCCGACCTGCGCCCGAAGCTGCACCGCTACTGCGCCCGCATGGTCGGTTCGGCCATCGAGGGCGAGGACGTGGTGCAGGACGCCATGGTCAAGGCCGCCCAGGCCTTTCCCGCCGCCGGCGACATCGGCCGCCCCGACGCCTGGCTGTTCCGCATCGCCCATAACACCGCCCTGGACGCCCTGCGCAGCCGCAAGCGCCGTCCGACCGCCGAACTGACCGTCGAACCGGCGGGGCCGGCCGATGCGGCCGAGTCGCGGGTGGCGGTCGCCTCCAGCCTGGCGGTGCTGATGGCCCTGCCGGTCAGCCAGCGGGCGGCGGTGGTGCTGATGGACGTGCTGGGCCATTCCAACGACGAGGCGGTGGAAATCCTCGGCGTCACGGCCGCCGCCGCCAAGGCCGCCCTGCACCGCGGCCGCGAACGGCTGAAGACCCTGAAGAGCGAACCCGCCGCGCCGCGCCTCGACCCGACCGAACGCAGCCGCCTGCAGGCCTATGCCGACCGCTTCAACGCCCGCGACTTCGACGCCCTGCGCGCGCTGCTGGCCGAAGAGGTGCGGCTGGACCTCGCGGGCCGCCTGCGCCTCGACGGCAAGGCGCCCGTGTCGGTCTATTTCACCCGCTACAGCGAAAGCCACGACTGGTGGTCGCAGCCCGGCCTGGTCGATGGCCGCCCGGCGCTGCTGATCAGCGACCCGGCCGATCCGGGCAGGATTACCTACGTCGTGTTGCTGGACTGGCAGGACGGCGAGATCGCCCGGATACGCGACTACCGCTACGCGACGTATGTCCTGGAGAGCATGGACCTGACCCGGCTCTAGAGCGTCAGCCCCCCATCCACGATAATCGTCTGCCCCGTGATGTAGCCGGCCAGCGGCGAGGCCAGGAACATCACCGCCCCGGCCATGTCCTCGGGCGTTCCCAGCCGGTGCATCGGAATTCCGGCCAGCGCGCCCTTCAGGCGGTCGGGGTGGTCGGTGGTGACCTTGGTCAGCTTGGTGTCGACCAGGCCGGGCGCCACGCCATTGACCCGCACGCCCTCGGCCGCCCAGGCCTGGCCCAGGGTGCGGGTCAGGGCCACCGCCCCGGCCTTGGAGGCGTTGTAGGCCGGGTTGCCGCGGGTGGCGTGATAGGCGCTGGTCGAGGAGATGGTGACGATGTTGCCGCCGGTCTCTTTCAGCTTGTCGTGGAAGGCCATGATGCAGGCCATCAGGCTGTCGAGATTGACCCCGGTCACCTGCCGGAAACCGTCCATCTCGAACTCGCCCCGCCGGTAGATGACCGTGCCCTGAGCCAGGACCAGCACGTCCAGGGTCGGCATG
The DNA here is from genome assembly GCF_030814835.1 of Caulobacter ginsengisoli. Classification (GTDB taxonomy): domain Bacteria; phylum Pseudomonadota; class Alphaproteobacteria; order Caulobacterales; family Caulobacteraceae; genus Caulobacter; species Caulobacter ginsengisoli. Next base: position 55,456 of record NZ_JAUSVS010000011.1, on the reverse strand, counting down.
CGCTCGGCCGCCTTGACGATGGCGTCATCGTCCGAGACATCGACCTGGGCATAGGCCAGGCCGGAAAGGTCGCTGCCCTCGGCGGCGCTGTAGTCCTGGCTGGAATTGCGGGTGCCCCAGACGGTGACCGTGGCGCCGCGGGCCCGGAAGCCCTGGGCGATGCCGTTGCCGATGCCGCTGGAGCCGCCGACCACCAGCACCGTCTTGCCGGTGAAATCCAGGTCGCTCATGGGTCTCTCCCCTTAGCTCACGCGGCGCGCATCCACCGCCCAGCGTTCGAATGACCCGTCTTCCGCCACGACATGCAAGGCGTCGTAGAGATTGATGGTCGGATCGCAGTGGCCGGGCTGCAGCCAGACCAGGCCGCCGGCCTTGGGCGCATCGGCCGGCCAGGGGACGGAAGCGTCGCGGTCGGCCTTTTCCACCGCCTCGACGAAGTTGCCGCCGCGCAGCAGCGCCAGGCCGTCGGGGTGGATGATCATCCCATGCTCGTCGCCCATCGGCCGCCAGAGCGAGCCGGCCGCGGCGCCGCTGGCGACCCTGGCCGGCGGGCCGTCCATCGACATGGCCTTGAAGCCGGCGTCGACGGTGACATGGCTCTTGTGGTTGGCCGAGACGACGGACGCCGCCACGAACAGCGACGCCTGGAACGGCCAGGACCCGCCGCCAGGCGCGGCGCAGTCGGCGTATTCGACGTCCATCACCGCATAGCTGCCGGCCTGCAGCTCGTTGAAGAGGCCCGAGGCCAGGGCGAAGCTGTGGGTCCCGGTGCCGCCGCCGGTGACCACTTCCGGGGCCAGGTTGGCGTTGGTCAGGGCCGCCACCATGGCCGCCAGCTGCGCGCAGACGGCGTGGTCGGCGACGCGGCGCTCCTCCAGCCCGACGATATGCTGCAGATGCCCGGCATAGGCCTGGACGCCCATGTAGTTCAGGCCCTCGGTGGAGGCGGCCAGCCGCGCCAGAGCGACGGCGTCGTCGGGATGGCAGCCGGTGCGGTGGGTGCCGGGATCGATGTCGACCACCAGATCCAGCGTGACACCGGCCGCCCGGGCCGCCGCGCCCAGCCGCTCGATCTGCTCGGCGCTGTCGGCCACCGAGCCGACCCGCGCCGTCCTGGCCAGGGCGGCCAGCCGGACCGCGCCCCACGGCGGCGGCGGGGCGGTGACCAGCACGTCGGTGACGCCGCCCTTCACGAAGGCCTCGGCCTCGCCCACCGTCTGGGCGCAGAGCCCGACCGCCCCCCCGGCCTGCTGCAGCCGGCCGAGCGTCGAGCATTTGTGGGTCTTGCCGTGGGACCGCAGGCGGACCCCGTGGCTGTCGCAGAGGTCCTGCATGGTCTTGAGATTGCGCGTCAGGGCGGCGCGGTCGACCGCCAGCAGCGGCGTCTGGGGCGGGGTGAAGCCTTCGAACATCAGAACTCTCCCGCCAACACCCGGGCATAGAGGCCCGGATCGACATTGCCGCCCGAGCAGACGATGCCCGTTGTCTTGCCCTTCAGATCCAGCTTGCCCGCCAGCGCCGCCGCCAGGGCCACGCAGCCGCCCGGCTCGATGACCAGCTTCAGGGTGGTGAAGGCATAGCGCATGGCCTCGGCGACCTCGGCGTCGGTGACGGTCAGGCCGCCGGCCAGGTTGGCCTGGTTGATCGGGAAGGTCAGGGCGCCGGGGCTGGGCGACAGCAGGGCGTCGCAGAAGGACCGGGAATTGGGATCGATCGATTCGCGTTTTCCGGAGGCCAGCGAGCGCTTGGTGTCGTCGAAATCGGCCGGCTCGACGCCATAGACCAGGGTGTCGGGCGACCGCGCCTTCACCGCCGTCGAGGTCCCGGCGATCAGCCCGCCGCCGCCGACCGGGCAAAGCACCACGTCCAGGTCTGGCGCCTGCTCGGCCAGCTCCAGGCCCAAAGTGCCCTGGCCGGCGATGATGTAGGGGTCGTCGTAGCTGGGCACGACCACGCAGCCGCGCTCGGCGGCGATCTCGGCGGCGATGGCCTCGCGGTCCTCGGTGAAGCGGTCGTAGAAGCGGATCTCGGCCCCGAAGCCGCGTGTGCCGGCCACCTTCACCGCCGGGGCGTCGGCGGGCATGACGATCAGGGCCGGGGTCCCGACCAGGGCGGCGGCCAGGGCCACGCCCTGAGCGTGGTTGCCGCTGCTGAAGGCGACGACGCCGCGCTTCTTCTCCTCGTCGCTGAGGCGGCTGATGCGGTTGTAGGCGCCCCGGAACTTGAACGAGCCGCTGCGTTGCAGGGTCTCGGGCTTGATCAACACCCGCCCGCCCAGTCGCTCGTTGAGCTGGGGATTTTCGGTCAGCGGCGTGCGGATGGCCTGGCCTTCCAGCCGGCGGGCGGCGTCCTCGATATCGGCGAAAGAGATGGCGAAGCTCACCGCGCGAACACCAGGGCGTCGTCGGCGAAGGCCTTGAACTCCAGGGCGTTGCCGCTGGGGTCGAGGAAGAACATCGTCGACTGCTCGCCCACCTCGCCCTTGAAGCGGGTGTGGGGGGCGATGATGAACTCGGTCCCGGCGGCGGTCAGTCTGTCGGCCAGGGCCTGCCAGTCGGCGGGTTCGAGCAGCACGCCGAAATGGCGGACCGGCACCTGCTTGCCGTCGACCGGATTGGTCGGGGTGTCGGCCTCCATCTGGGCCAGATGCGCCACGATCTGGTGGCCCATCAGGTTGAAGTCCACCCAATGGTCCGAACACCGCCCCTCCGGACAACCCAGCAGGCCGCCATAGAAGGCCCGGGCCTCATCGAGGTCGCGGACGGGAAAGGCGAGGTGAAAGCGCGGATGTCCCATGGCTGGGTATTAGCGCCATTGTTGAGCTTCGGGCAGAGGCGATTCCATCTTGTTTCTCCCTTCCTCCTCGATGGAGGAAGGGCGGGGATGGTGGTGGTGGCAGTGCGTTTCCGGAAGCGCTCAGGGAGGCGTGGGCGCCCCCCCGAGCCCGTCGCCCATATCCCGAGCACACACCACCAACCCTGCCCTTCCTCCATCGAGGAGGAAGGGTTCTAAGTTTTCGCGCTTCGAGTTCTGGACTCCGCTCCGGTCCCGCGCCCAAACTGCCCGGAACCTGTCGGAGACCTTCCCCTCATGGACCTAGCCATCGACCGCGACGCCTGGACCAGCGCCGGCGACGCCCTGCTGGACGACGCCATCGCCCTGCGCCGCGCCATCCATATGGAGCCGGAGCTGGGCCTGGACCTGCCCAAGACCACGGCCAAGGTGCTGAAGGCCCTGGAAGGCCTGCCGCTGGAGATTCGCCAGGGGCCGTCGACGACCGGGGTGCTGGCCATCCTGCGGGGCGGCGGCAATGGCCGCACGGTGCTGCTGCGCGGCGACATGGACGCCCTGCCGCTGACCGAGGACACCGGGCTGGACTTCTCGTCCCGGACCCAGGGGGCGATGCACGCCTGCGGTCACGACACCCATGTGGCCATGCTGGCCGGGGCGGCCAGGGCGCTGTGCGCGCGGCGCGATACGCTGGCCGGGACGGTGATGTTCATGTTCCAGCCGGGCGAGGAGGGCCATCACGGGGCCCGCCACATGCTCAATGACGGGCTGATCGACCCGATTCCCGACGCCGCCTTCGCCCTGCATATCTCGCCCAACATGCCGACCGGCGTGTTCGCCAGCCGCACCGGCCCGCTGCTGGCCAGCTCCGACAAGCTGCGCATCCGGGTCGTCGGGTCCGGCGGCCACGCCTCCATGCCGCATGACGCCCTGGACCCCATCCCGGTGGCCTGCGAGATCGTCACCGCCCTGCAGGCCTTCGTCACCCGCGGCATCTCGGTGTTCGACCCGGCGGTGATCACCATCGCCCGCATCGAGGGCGGCACCACCGACAACATCATCCCCGAGGACGCCCGGCTGTGGGGCACCCTGCGGACCCTCTCCGAACGCACCCGCGCCACGGCGCATGAGGGCATCCGGCGCATCGCCGAGCACATCGCCCTGGCCCATGGCGCCACCGCCGAGGTGACCATCGAGGGCGGCTTCCCGGTCACCGTCTGCGATGGCCGCGCCGTGGACCTGGCCGAGCGCACCGCCAAGACCCTCTATGGCGAGGGCGCCTGGATCACCATGCAGAACCCGATGATGGGGGCCGAGGACTTCAGCTACATCCTGCAGAAGGCCCCCGGCGCCATGGCCTTCCTGGGCGCGGCGCCGACCGGGGTGGGCGGCGATTTCCGCTCCTGCTGCGCCCTGCACTCCAACCGCATGACCCTGGACGAGACGGTGATGGCGCGCGGTATCGCCATGCACTGCGCTTTCGCCGAGGCGGTGCTGGCCGGCGAGATGGCGCTCTGAGCTTAGGGTTTCCCACCGGCGCGAAAGCCGCCTGGCCGCGCCATCGGCTCAGCCCGGTCCTGGCGCGAAACGGCATGGTCGCGGCGGCGCATCCGCTGATCGTCCATGCCGGGCTGGAGGTGCTGGGCCAGGGCGGCAACGCCGTGGACGCCGCCATCGCCAGCGCCCTGGTCGCCGCGGTGGTCATGCCCGAGATGTGCGGCCTGGGCGGCGACCTCTTCGCCATCGTCCATCAGCCCGGCCAGGCCCCGGCCGCCTTCCTGGGCAGCGGCGCCGCGCCGTTGGCCGCGACCCTCGAGCAGATGCGCCGGCACGGCGACCAGACCCCGAACGGCCTGCGCATGCCCCTGCGCGGCCCGCTATCGGTCGGCGTCCCCGGCCTGCCGGACGCCATCGACGCCCTGATGAGCCGCTACGCCACGCGGCCGTTGGATCGCCTCGCCAAGCACGCCCTGGGCTATGCCCGGGACGGCTTTGCCCTGACCCCGTTCGGGGCGGCGGCCATCGCCATGTGCGAGCCCTTCCTGAAGAAGGACCCGGCCGCCGCCGCCGTCTATCTGCCGGACGGCGGGCCGCCCGCCGCCGGGACCGTGCTGCGCCAGCCCGATCTGGCCGACACCCTGAACCGGCTGGCGGTGGCCGGGCCCCGCTGCTTCTACGAGGGCGCCCTGGCCCGGCGCCTGGCCGAAGGGCTGGGCGGGGCGATGACCCCCGACGATCTGGCCCCCCACACCACGCCCGTCGAGGCCCCGATCCGCATCCGCTATCGCGATGTCGATGTCTGGCAGACCGGCCTGCCGACCAACGGCCTGATCCAGCTCGAGGCCATGAACATCGTCCAGCAGGGCGGCAGGCTTGATCCCGGCGGCCCGGAGGGCGTTCACCGTCAGGCCGAGGCCTTGAAGCTGGCTATCGCCGACCGCCTGGCCCAGGCCAGGGACCCGGCCTTCGGGCCGACACCGGTCGCGACCCTGTTGTCCGATGACTGGGCCGCCCGCCGCTTCGCCGCCATCGGTCCGGATAGCGCCGCCGACGAGGTCGCCGGCGAGCTGGCCGACGGGGACACCACCTATCTCTGCACCGCAGACGGCGAGGGGATGATGGTCTCGCTGATCCTGTCGGTTTCCAGCGCCTTCGGCAGCGGGGTTATGGCGCCCGGGACCGGGGTGCTGTTCAACAATCGGGTCGGGCGGGGTTTTTCTCTGGAGGATGGCCACCCCAACCTCTTCGCGCCCGGCAAGAAGACCATGCACACGCTGAACTGCTATCTGGTCACGGCCCCGGATGGGACGGGTCTGATCGCCGGCGGCAGTCCCGGGGGCGACGGCCAGCCGCAGTGGAACCTACAGGTCCTCAGTCATCTGATCGACGGCGGCCTTGACGTGCAGGCGGCCATCGAGGCGCCGCGCTGGACGGTGTGGCCCGGCACGGATCCCCACGACCTGCCCAATCCCTACGAACTGCGCGTCGAGACCCGGCTGGGCGAGGCCGCCATCGAAGGCCTGCGGGCTCGCGGCCACCGCGTTGTCACCACCGGCGGCTGGGGCGGCAGCGGCGCGGCCCAGGCCATCGCCCGCGATCCGGCCACCGGCGTCCTGGCCGGCGGCTCCGATCCGCGTGTCGAGGGGCTGGCGCTCGGCTTTTAGTGCTCAAATTCCTCGCCCGTTGGGCGAGGGGGACCACGAAGTGGTGGAGTGGGCTCTTGGGCGCACACGGCGTTTCAAGCACGCCCACTCCGGTGGTGCTCGATCCGGAAACCCCGTGTGTTCCACGGCCCACTCCGTCGGCTTCGCCGCCACCTCGCCCAAGGGGCGAGGAATTGGGCGAGGAATATCTCCTAGCCCCTCGCCCCTAACCCCTGCTATAGCGCCGCCGCGGCTTAGACCCGCATCGCGGCGCCGAGTCCTGTCGAAGGGCGCCCGCGATCTCCCCGGCAGGGGAAGGACCGCATCCAATGGCCAATGTGACCGTGGTCGGCGCCCAGTGGGGCGACGAGGGCAAGGGCAAGATCGTCGACTGGCTGTCGAACCGCGCCGATGTGGTGGTGCGCTTCCAGGGCGGCCATAACGCGGGGCACACCCTGGTCGTGGGCGACAACGTCTACAAGCTCTCGCTGCTGCCCTCGGGCGTGGTGCAGGGCAAGCTCTCGGTCATCGGCAACGGGGTGGTGGTCGATCCCTGGCACCTGCTGGAGGAGATCGAGAAGCTGGGCGGCCAGGGTGTGAAGATCACCCCCGACCTGCTGGTCCTGGCCGATAACGCCTGCCTGATCCTGCCGCTGCACAAGGACCTGGACCAGGCCCGCGAGAGCGCCTCGACCCAGAAGATCGGCACCACCGGCCGCGGCATCGGTCCGGCCTATGAGGACAAGGTCGGCCGCCGGGCCATCCGGGTCGCCGACCTGGCCGACCCCGAGGCCCTGGCCCCCAAGATCGAGCGGCTGCTGGCCCACCACGGCGCCCTGCGGCGGGGCTTGGGCCTGCCCGACGCCGACGGCGCGGCGCTGTTCGACCAGCTGATGGAAATGGCCCCCAAGATCCTGCCCTACGCCCAGCCGGCCTGGCGGCTGCTGGACCAGGCCTGGAAGGCCGGCCGGCGCATCCTGTTCGAGGGGGCGCAGGGGGCGCTGCTCGACGTCGACCACGGCACCTATCCCTTCGTCACCTCGTCCAACACCGTGGCCGGCCAGGCGTCGGCGGGGTCGGGCATGGGGCCGCGCGGGCCGGGCTATGTGCTGGGCATCGTCAAGGCCTACACTACCCGGGTGGGCGAGGGGCCCTTCGCCGCCGAACTGAACGACGAGGTCGGCAAGCACCTGTCGACGGTCGGCCGCGAGGTCGGGGTCAATACCGGCCGGCCGCGCCGCTGCGGCTGGTTCGACGCGGTGCTGGTACGCCAGTCGGTGGCCATCAACGGTATCGACGGCATCGCGCTCACCAAGCTCGACGTGCTGGATGGCCTTCAGACCCTGAAGATCTGCGTCGGCTACCAGGTCGGCGACAAGGTCCTCGACTACCTGCCGGCCGGCATGCGCGACCAGGCCGCCGCCGTCCCGGTCTACGAGGAGATGGAGGGCTGGAGCGAGAGCACCCAGGGCGTGCGCAGCTTCCGCGACCTCAACGCCAACGCCATCAAATACGTCCGCCGCATCGAGGAACTGATCGGCGCCCCCGTGGCCCTGCTGTCGACCAGCCCGCAGCGGGACGACACCATCCTGATGCGGGATCCGTTCCAGGGCTAGCTGGGTTCTGGAACCCTTCCTCCTCGATGGAGGAAGGGCAGGGTTGGTGGTGTGCGCTCGGAGCCTGGGCGACTGGCTCAGGGTGGCGACCACGCCTCCCCGCGCTCTTCCGGAAACGCGCTGCCACCACCACCATCCCCGCCCTTCCTCCATCGAGGAGGAAGGGAGAAGAAGGCCCGCGACCCCACCCATAATGGGTGGCCTCGCCCGCAATTTGTGATCGCGGTTAGCGCCGTCTTTACGTCCAGCGGGCAAACGCTGTTCGGGGGAGCGTGTTAGGCGAAAGTGTTGGCGGTTTCGCCGCCCGAACACGCTCCCAACGTTTTGAACCAAGCTCCGGCGAAGCCGGAGCTTGGGGGGACTAAAGGGGACCGGCGTGGCTCTGGCGGCGCGAAGACAACTGACCAGCCGCGCGGACCGCAGTCTGCGCAGCCTGGGCGCCCTTCAGAAGTCGGGCTCGACCAGCCGCGTCCTCAACCTGCTGGCCATCGCCAACCGGGCGGGCAATGGCGACGAGGATTTTGTCACCAAGCCCTTCTTCCTCAACCCGGTCCTCAACGCCTGCGTCATCGTCAAGCATCGCCTGCGGGCCGACGAGGCCTATCTGTTCGACGGCTGGCAGGGCGTGGCCACCAAGGTCATCATCCCCTTCGAGCGCAGCGACCTGCGCATGGGCGGCCGCTCGGTGTTCGTCGGCCAGCGCGGCTGGCGGGCCAGCCTGAGCGAGGCCTGCAGCGAAGGTCCCGATTTCGAGCGCGACGTGCATGTGCTGGAACTGGTCGACGGCCTGCCCTCGCTCGACCCCTTCCTGCTGCGCGAGCACCTGCGCCGCAACGGCTACGATGTCGGACGCTGCTATTTCGCCCTCAGCGAAGGCGACCTGGCGCGCATGCGGGCCTTCGTCAGTCAGCAGATTTCCCGCCTGGTGGCCATCGCCTTCCAGGCCGCGGGCGCGGACGGGATCAATACCGGCCGGCTGGTCGGGGCCCTGCTCTCCACCGAGATCGACGAGCGGCTCGAACCCCTGCGCCTGACCCTGATGCTGGAGGGCGACACCTTCCGCGACGGCGTGTTCAGCTGGAAGGGCTTCCTCTACTACAAATGGTCGCTGTCGGGCCTGTGGGGCGACCTCGACCAGGTCATCCCGGCCATCCAGCGCCTGCGGGCCATCGGTCCGTCCGACATGGAGACCAAGGCCTATATCTCCGGCGCCAAGGGCCGCCTGGCCGACGCCATCGTCGCCTGCCGCGTCGACGTGGCCAAGACGCTCAAGGTCTATGACGACGCCTTCCGCGACCTGACCCAGAACGGCAAGCCGGCCGCCTTCCGCGACTTCCTGCTCAAGGCGCCCGACATGTTCGTCTCGCTGGGCGAGAGGCTGGGGGCCATCGCCCATATCGCCAGCTTCTGGCGCTACCGCTTCCCGGATGGCCAGGCGCCGGCCGCGGGGGTGGACGAAGTGGTCGACCTGCTGCAGGAATTCGAGGCCAGCCTGAACATCAAGGTTGCCTGACAAGAACCCATTCTCGTCAAGGCGATCTTTACCGGCGTCGTGATTAATAGGGGGTCAGAGTAGGTCCCTTAGGTTGAAGCGCGCGTGTTCAACGCTGAACCCCGACTGTTGCAGAGGATCGCCCCGCACATCCAGCGGGTGCTGATTCTCGATCCCAATCCGCAGGCCGTCCGCCTGCTGAGCGACGTGCTGCGCGCCATCACCCTGTGCCAGGTGCAGTCGGCGGCCACCAACAGCCGGGGCCTGCAGATCGCCCGCAGCTTCGATCCGCAGATCATCTTCACCGAATTCAGCGGCCCCGGCCTGGACGGCCTGGCCTTTACCATGGCCCTGCGCCGCAGCGACGCCTCCTGCCGCACCGCCCCGGTGGTCATGGCCACGGCCGAGGCCACGGCCCAGGCCATCCTGGCCGCCCGCGACGCCGGGGTGCACGAGTTCATCCGCAAGCCCTTCACCACCAAGGACATCGTCCGCCGGCTCGAGGCGGTGACCCTCAGGCATCGCGACTGGGTCGAGGCGGTGCAGTATGTCGGCCCCGACCGGCGGCGGTTCAATTCCGGCGACTATGCCGGCCCGCGCAAGCGGCGCAGCGACAACGGCGCCCCGCCGACCGACCAGGATCGGCTGCTGCAGTGCCTGAAGATCATCCGCGCCGCCGGCAACGCGCTGGACAGCGACTGGTCCCAGGCCCGTCGGGCGCTGATGGCCCAGGCGCTGGGCCTGCAGAAGCTGGGCATGAATTCCGAAGAGCACCGCCTGCTGGACGCCGGCGCGGCGCTGCAGCGCGCCGTCCTGCCCGAGGGGCCGCCTGACAAGCCGCTGATCACCGCCGCCATCCGCAGCGCGATGAGCTTCATGCCCAAGGAAGAGAAGGCGGCGTAAGAAAAAGGGGACTGGCTTTGCGCCAATCCCCCTTCAGTTCGCATTGGATCGAGATCGTAGAGTTTAGGCGTCGACCAGGTTCCGCTCGCGGGCGGCGGCCTTCATGGTCTTTTGCAGCTTTTCGAAAGCCCGCACCTCGATCTGGCGGACCCGCTCGCGGCTGACGCCGTACTGGGCGGCCAGGTCTTCCAGGGTGGTGGGGTTATCCTGCAGCCGGCGCTCGGTCAGGATGTGACGCTCGCGGTCGGTCAGCTCGGTCATGGCTTCCTCAAGCAGGCCCATGCGCAGGGACTTCTCCTCCGCCTCGGCAACCTGGGTCTCTTGCGAAACCTGGTTGTCGTCGGCCAGCCAGTCCTGCCATTCGCCGTCGCCGTCCACCCGCAGCGGGGCGTTCAGCGAGGCGTCCGGCCCGGAGAGCCGGCGGTTCATCGAGATGACTTCCTCGTTCAGCACGCCCAACTTGGTGGCGATCTGGCTGACATGGTCGGGGTGCAGGTCGCCTTCCTCCAGGGCCGAGATCTCGCTCTTGGCCTTGCGGAGGTTGAAGAACAGCTTCTTCTGGGCGGCGGTGGTGCCCATCTTCACCAGGCTCCAGGACCGCAGGATGTATTCCTGGATCGAGGCGCGGATCCACCACATGGCGTAGGTGGCCAGGCGGAAACCCTTGTCCGGTTCGAACTTCTTGACCGCCTGCATCAGGCCGACATTGCCCTCGGAGATCACTTCCCCGATCGGCAGGCCATAGCCGCGATAACCCATGGCGATCTTGGCGACCAGGCGCAGGTGGCTGGTGACCATCCGATGCGCGGCCTCGGGGTCTTCGTGTTCCTTCCAGCGCTTGGCCAGCATGAACTCTTCGTCCTTGGCCAGCATTGGAAACTTGCGGATCTCGGTGAGATACCGTGAAAGGCCGCCTTCCGGCGACATGGCGATGAGAGCGCCCGCGGCCATGTTGTTATCCCCTGCGTACTGTTCTGGAGCGCGCGCAACCGCGCATCGCCCCCCTGTTAATGGCCTAGATAGGAAGCCGTTGCGGCCACTGTAAGGCCATGACGCATTTGTAATCCCCCACCCGCCAGCTTGGGTATCCAGAAGCTATGGGTGGGTTGTCAGAAAAAATCCACATGGATGTGGTCGTCATGCCGCGCGGCCTGACAGCCGGCGAAGCGGACCTTGCCATAGGTGGTCAAACCCAGCCGGGTCTTCAAGTGCGGCTCGATGAAGATCCGCCGCACGCGGGGGTCGGCCGCCAGGACTTTGACCAGGGCGGCGGTGCGCGCCTCGTCCAGCCGCCAGGCGCGGTCCCTGGGCGGATCGGGCCGGTCGTTCTTGCCCCGCCTGCCGCCGGCGCAGGCCCGTTCGGCCTCGCGGCGAGGCGGTTCGAACGCCTCATAACCCCAGGACCTGGGCGGCTTCGCCAGCGGTTTGCCGGCCCGGTCGACATAGTAGAAGGCCAAGTCCACTTCCCGACCGTCGCCATGCGACAGGTGCGGCGGCATCGGGCGTTTGCCCAGCGGCCAGGAGGCTTCGAGATAGAGAACCCGGGCGCCTGGGAACTTCGCCTGCATGGCAGTGGTCGCGTCCTGCAGCACGGCGAGCCCCTTGGCCGCCACATAGTTGCGCTGCAGCCGGCAGTATCCGGTGTTGGCCGGCGCCAGCGCGCCGCTGCCCGCGCAGGGGAGGGCGACGAGGCCCTTGGCGGGCCTGTCGGCGGCCGGCGGCCTGGCGCCTGGCGCATGACAGCCCGCCAGCGCCAGCAGCGCCAGGGTCACCGCCAGGCGTTTCACAACGCCTCCAGCAGCGCCTCGAGCACCCGCATGTCGGCCGGCGGCGGGGTCTCGAAGCGCAAGGCCTCACCGGTAATCGGATGGACGAAGCCCAGCAGCGCCGCATGCAGCGCCTGCCGCGCCAGCCCCGCCTCAGCCATCGCCGCCTTGACCGGGGCGGCGGGCGAGCCGGAGCCGTAGGCGGGGTCGCCCAGGCAGGGCGCGCCGCGGCTGGCCAGGTGGACGCGGATCTGGTGGGTGCGGCCGGTCTCCAGGCGGCAGGCGACGCGGGCGGCGAGGGGCCGGGCGGCGGGGCCGTAGGTCTTCTCGACGACGTAGTGAGTCACCGCATGGCGCCCGCCGCTCTTCAGCACCGCCATCTTCTTACGGTCGGCGGAGGAGCGGCCGATATTGCCCTCGATGCTTCCCCGGGCCGGCGAGGGCGCGCCCCGGGTCAGGGCCAGATACATGCGGTCGATGTCGTGGCGCTCGAACAGGGCGGCCAGGCCCTGGTGGGCGGCGTCGGTCTTGGCGGCAACCATCACCCCGCTGGTCTCCTTGTCCAGCCGGTGGACGATCCCCGGCCGCGCCACCCCGCCGATCCCCGACAGTGTGTCGCCGCAATGGGCCAGCAGGGCGTTGACCAGGGTGCCGTCGGGCGTGCCGGGGGCCGGGTGCACGGCCATGCCGGCCGGCTTGTCGACCACGATGAGGTAGGCATCCTCGTAGAGCACGCTCAGGGGAATGGCCTGGGGCGCCGGCTCGGCCGCGACGGGCGGTGGGACGGCGATCTCGTAGGGTCCGGCCTTGGCCTTGGCCGAGCCGTCGCGCACCGCCACTCCGTCGAAACTGACCCGCCCTTCGCCGATCAGGGCCTGCAGCCTGGCCCGCGACAGGGCAGGCAAGGCCAGAGCCAGGGCCTTGTCCAGCCGCCCGCTTCCCGCTTCGAGCGTGACTTCGAGGATGTCGTCTTCCTCGTCGCTCAAGACCAGCCGCCGCCCGGGGCGCCCTTCGACATCGACCGCAGCAGGGGCGCGCGCAACAGCATGTCGCCGCCGCCCCGGGCGACTTCCGGGCCGATATCGCGAAACAGGTGGGCGCGGATGTCGTCCGGCACGTCCTCGGCCACGCCGGCCGCCGCGCGCAGGCTCTCGTACCGCGCCTCGTCGGCGGCCGGATCGCCGGTGAGATCGCCGATCCGCTGCAGCAGGCAGGCGCCGGCCGTGGGCGTATTGGTGACGTCCTTGGCGTTGACCAGGATGAGGCCGTCCATGGCCTCGACCCGGGGCATCGACACCCCGTTGAGGATGCAGAACAGGATGGAGTCGTCGGCGTCGTCGGCCATCATGCCGTAGAGCTGGCCCATCACCGGCATCAGCCAGCCGCTGCACCGCCAGCCCGCGCCACCCCAGCAGATACGCAGCAGGCCGTCCTGCCGGCGGATGAAGGCCTGGCTGGCCAACAGTGTTCCCTGCTGGGTCACCGCCGGCTGCAGGGCCCGCCAGAAACCTTCATAGGCCTCGCCCCGTCGCTCGGTTTCGCGGCGCGCCGTGGCGGCGCTGGCGAAACGGATGGTCGCGGGGTCGTCCGCGCCCCGGGCGGCGGTAGGCCGGGTCACGATCGGATCGACACCGAACACAGCCGCCAGGTCGGCGAGCGATCGATCCCAGTCGGCCAGGGTGAAGCCCGTCCGCCGCCCGGCGATCAACGCCGTCAGCCGCGCCAGGTTGTGGCCTGAGGGGATGTAGGCCCCCGACACCCAGCGCCCGACCAGCGACTTGTCGACCCCCAGGTCGGCCGCCAGCCGGCCGCGGCTCATGTTCAAAGCTTTTAGGACCAGTTCCAGCTTGGCGGAAAGGGGGGCGTCGTGGGCGGCGTCCGGCATGGGGAGAGCATCCCACGCCGCCGGCAAAACGCAACGGTTGTGCGCAACGTTGTGCGCCTCGATGCGCGCGCCGTCGCAACTGAACGCACACCGTTCGGCCAATCATAAGACCGCCAACGCAACTCGGGGCGCCGACACGCCCCACTTTTTAGGAAACGACCATGACCAAGACGATCGCCCGCATCGCCCTCGCCGCCGCCCTGCTCGCCGCCCCGGCCCTGATCGCCACCCCGGCGGCGGCTGGCGTCACGCTGAACGGCCTCCCCTTCAACGGCGTCAGCCTGAACGGCATCCCGTTCAACGGCGTCAGCCTGAACGGCATCCCGTTCAACGGCGTCCAGCCCAACGGCCTGCAGCTCAACGGCTCCAAGGTGAACGGCGCGGCCCGCACCGGCGCGCCGGTCGTGGCGCCCAAGGTCACCGCCGTGCGGCTGGCCGACGGCAAGGCCCTCGCCGTCCGCTAGACAACACCGGTTTTTCAGGCTCCTGTCCCGGGCGGGCAACCGTCCGGGACTTTCTGTTTGGGGGATCATCCATGGCCCGACTCTTCCTGGCCCTGACGCTCGCGGGCCTGGCCCTGATCGTGGGCGGCCCCGCCCGGGCCGCGGATGCCGTCCTCAGCGTCGAGGGCACGACCTTCGTCCTGGTCACCCCCGACGCCCGCCTGACCTCCAGGGACCTGGTCGGGGCCGAGTTCGACATGGAGATCGACGGCCTTCCCTCCACCGTCCGCATCGATTCGGTCACCCCCTCCAAGGAACAGCCGGACGTCCTGCTGCACGCCTTCTCGATCAAGGACCCCGAGACCGGCCAGTACAGCCCGCTCTGCGACAGCGACGCCTATGGCCGCGAGGCGGGCTTCCCGGTCGCGGGCGCCTGGGACGACAAGGGGCAGTTCGTCAAGAATCCCAAGGCCTGGTTTTTGACCTGCACCTCCGGTTCGCAGGGCAAATGCATCCTCTGGGGCTACAATCCCTGGAAGGAAGGCCCCAAGGGCGAGGACCTGCTGCCTTATTACGAGGCCTGCCAGCACACGGTCCGCGCCGACTATGACGGCCGCGGCCAGGCCTTCACCAAGAACGGCACCACCATCGACGTCTTCGACGATATCGGCATCCAGAGATCGGAGACGGGCGAGGACGTCAAATTCGCCTTCGAGGCCGGCTGGGGCCCGACCGGCGCGGTCTGCGCCGACCGCACCCGCTGGCCCGACCTGCTGAGCCTGGAGGACCTGCGCAAGCGGGGCTCGCGATTCCAGGGCGGCTGCGACCTCGAACGGGCCAGGAAGCGCGGGGCCCTGATCTACACGCGCGTGGAGAAGCGCTGAACGGGGAGTTCCATGAGCAACGGCGGACGGTTTTTTGGTCTTAGCGCCATCGCCCTGGGGGTGATGGGGTTGCTGTATCCGCAACTGGCGGTCGGGCAGCGTCTCCCGGCCGGCTTTCCGCTCCACGACATCGTCCTCTACGCGACGGCCGCCCTCCTGATCCTGGGCGGGGCGGCGATGAACCTGCCGCGGGCGGCGAGCCTGGGCGCCATGGCCCTGACCGGCCTGCTGGCCTTCTGGGTGGCGGCCGTGAACGCCCCGCAACTGCTGGCCAGGCCCGCCGTATTCGTCAGTTGGGAGAGCTTTTGCGAGCTGGTCGGCATGATGGCCGGCGCGGCGGCGGCCTGGGCGATGGCCGGCGGCCCGGGCGGCCTGGCCCGGGTCTCCCGACTGGCGTTTGGCCTCTGCCTGCTGGTCTTCGGCGCCGCCCATTTCGTCTACGCCAAGTTCAGCGCGCCCTTCGTCCCGGCCTGGCTGCCGCCAAGCCAGCTGTTCTGGGTCTATGCGACGGGCGTGGCGCAGGCCGCGGCCGGCCTGGCCCTGCTGTCCGGCGTTCGCGCGCGGCTGGCGATGGTCCTGCTGGGGGCGATGTACGCTCTGTTCGCCCTGTTGGCCCACGGGCCGCACATCCTGGCCGATCCCCGGGCGGGCGAGAACTGGTCGGAGCTGTGCGTGACCCTGGTGCTGCTGGGGACGGCCTGGATCATGGCCGACTCGCTCGGAAGAGCGGACGCCTAGGATCGATCGACATTCAGGTGTGATAGCTCCAAACCACCCTTCAACCGTCATCGCCGGGCTTGTCCCGGCGACCCATAAACACCGGCAATGACGGTTAGCGGCGGCGCTGTCCGAGAGCGGCTTGACGCACCGAGTCTATGGGTGGCCGGCCCTTCGGCCGGCCATGACGGAATTTAGGTGGGAGTGTGAATCTCAGAGATCGATGAATGTCGATCGGCCCTAGTGTCCCGATTTCGAAGTTCGCCACATCTCGTGGCAGGCTCCGACGAACTTCGGAAGCGAAGAGCACGCCAGCTTGGCCGCAAAGGAGGCAAGGATGGACCGCAGACAGCTCACTCTGGACCGGACCATTGCCTGGCTGGCGGCGCGGGGCCCACGCGACTGGCATGGTGTCGCCGTCTCCTGGAACTGGGACCAGGGCGACGACGTCCCTCTCTGGATTGTTCGCCAGGACGCCTGCGACGCCGGCACCGCCGCCACCCTCTTCTGGCGCTCGGCGCCCGAGGATCTCCTGGATCGCAACGATGACGACCCGCCCCCGCATCCCTATCTGGCCAACCGGGCGGCCCTGATAGCCGAGGTGCTGGGCCGCTGGCCGGGGGGCTACCCTACACGCCACTTTGCCTCCGAGGGCGCCGATCACGTCTACCCCGCCGTCCCTCCCGACCTTGCCGCCCCCTTTCCAGGCGATCGTGACGATGAGGTGGTCGCCCATGCCGAGGGCGTTCCGTTGGAGGTCGAACTGGAGATCTTCGGCCTGCTTGGGGAGACTCCCTCGGACGGCTTCCTCAAGAGCCACCACCTGCGCCGCGAGGGCGGCGGCTATGTCCGGGTCGAGCCTGTCCGCTCACCCCTGGATCATTTTCGAGCCGGCGACCTGACCGCCGAGGAGCTTGAGCGCCTGCTGCGCGATCCGACCGCCTTCGCCGACGCCAAGGACCACCAGTTCTTCGTCTGGAATGTCGTCTTCACCCGCCTGCTCGCGGAGGAGCAGCGCCGCCGCAAGGCCGGGGAGCCGTTCGACGCACCGATGACCCTGCAGGCCCGCATGGCGAGCGGCCAGGAAGCCGACTGGCTGGCGGAATGGGATCGGCTGATCGCGCCGCCCCGGCCTCGCGGCGTCCTCGGCCGGTTGTTCGGCCGCCCCTAGGGCGTTCGACATTCGGCGGCGACCCGTTCTTTTGACCGCTCATCCCGGCGAATGCCGGGATCCAGATGCATCCGCCGCATTGGGGATAGACCGCCAGACCGAGCCTTATGATCTGGGCCCCGGCATTCGCCGGGGTGAGCGGGTTTTAGGAGGTTTCAAAGCCTGAATGTCGATTGGTTCTAGCCGTGCAGGTGCCCGCCGGCGCTGACCCCGCGGGTCAGGGATCCGGTCGCGGGGGCCAGCAGCAGCAGCGGCCCGCCCTTGGCGGCCGCCTCGGGGCCGATGTCGCGCAGCAGGTGGCGCCTGATGTTGTCCGGCAGGCCGTCGACCGGGGCGCGGGTGTCCTGGTTCAGCAGTTCCTGGCAGCGGGCGTCGTCCGCCGCCTTGTCGCCGGTCAGGTCGCCGATTCGCTCCAGGATGATCGGATAGCTGGACGGGGTGCGGGCGGCGTCCAGGGCGGCGGCGGTGACGATGCCGTCCAGCAGTTCGGCCTTGGGCAGGGGCACGCCATTGAAGATCAGGAACACCGGGGTCAGGCCCACGGTGTCGTAGAGGATGACGAACAGTTGGCCCTCGGCCGGCAGCATCCAGCCTTCCCACAGCAAGCCCGAGCCGCCCATCTGGAAGTCCAGCATGCCGCTGGAGCCGCGGCGGATCATGCCGAAGTCGTGGAAGAACAGGCCCGGCATCATCACCGACGGCCGGGTGGTGCGCCAGAAGCCCTCATAGGCCTTGCCGCGCCGCTCGGTGGCCATCCGCGCCTGGTCCAGCAGCGGGGCCAGCAGGGTCAGGTCCTCGGTGCGGGGCTGGGGCGCATGGCCGTTCAGGGCTGGGGCGTGGCCGTTGACCGCCGGGGGACTGACCCCGAACTGCGCCGCCAGGCTTTCCAGGTCGCGGTCCCAGTCGTGCATCGTGAAGCCCGGCCGCTTGGACGCCAGCAGCTGGGTCAGGTTCGAGAGATTGTGCTGCGAGGGCGTCACCGTCCCTGAGGCCCAGCGCCCGACCAGGGACTTGTCGACCCCCAGGTCCGCCGCCAGCCGGCCACGACTCATCGACAACGCCTTGAGCACCAGCTCCAGCTTTGCCGAAAACGCCCCGTTTTCCGTCGTCGCCGCCATCGTCATGCCCGGAAGAATTCCATCAACCTGCACGGAAATGCAACCCGTTGCATGCAACAAATGCAACGGTTGCATGTCCGGTGCGCGATCCATCTGCAACCGTTGCGCATGTCGCCGACCGCCGATGCATCTGACCTCATCCGGCCTGCCCCCCTAGAACGGGGACAACGAGAGCGGCTCAGCCGCCTTCAGGAAACGAAGCCGGAAGTCAAGACCATGAAGCTCATTCCCCTAGCTATCGCCGCCGCCTCGCTGGTTGTGGTCGTGGTCATGGCCCTCTCCGTACCGGCCCAATCGTCCCTGATGGCTGTCGCAGGCTAAGCCGCTCTCTCCCCGTCGTCCTCGCCGCCGCCCCCCCGACAGGTAGCGTTAGGTGAGGTCGAGCAAGGGTCTTCCCCCGAGGGCCCTTTCCATTGGCCCCGGGCAGCGCAAGCTGTCCGGGGTTTTTTTATCCGCCCCCTTCGGGGGCGGATGGCCGGCCGAGGCGCGCTACAAGCGCGCCCGCAGCCAGCCCGGTGGGGGCTTCATCCACGGTTCCCACCGATGCGACAGCCCCGTAAGCTGCCGGGGCAGGGGAGATGGCCATGGGCTACAGCTACGCCGCCGGCGTCGAGGCCAGTCTCGAGGCGGTCGCCGAGCGCGACATCGACCTGACGGGCAGGGTCTATGAGCTGATGTTCGCGGCCTTTCCCGACACCCAGGCCTATTTCTGGCGGGACCAGGACGGGGCCATCAAGGGCGAGATGCTGGCCCGGGTGTTCGAGGCCATCCTCGATTTCATCGGCGAGCGCCGCTACGCCGACCACATGCTGCGCACCGAGATGGTCACCCACGAGGGTTATGACGTGCCGCGCGAAGTGTTCGTGACCTTCTTCGGCTTTGTCGCCCGGGCGACGCGCGAAGCGCTGGGCCAGGCCTGGACCGGGGAGATGGATGCGGCCTGGCCCGGCATGCTGGCCGACATCCAGAGCTATGCCGGCGCGGCGCCGCGCAACGACGTGGCGTTTCCGGATTTCGCGCGCTTCAAGCCAGGCGGCATCGCTGTGACGCGGTAAGGCCGGGCGCTCGTTCCAGCCAGACCTTGGACGGCGCAAAGGCTATGGGGCGGGCGTGGGCTGCGGTGAATCCGCCAGTCGAAGGGGGTCAGGACCGTATCTGTTGGCGCCCTTGACGCCCCGCAGAAGGAAAACCTCCACCATCCCCCACACCAGGAACGGCGCGACCAGGAAGATTCCCACAATCAGAACAATGGTCATGAGCTGCTGCTCGGTCGCGGGAATCTGCGAGAGCCCGCTCGCCAGCGCCATGTGCGGACCGAAGAAAACCAGCAGCCACCATCCGCTTCTGTCGCGGTCGTGAAGGCGCCGAACGAGGGCGCCGAGAAAGAACACCGCAACCATGGCCCCCAGGGCGAACAGGATGAGACTGACAAGCCACACAAGGGGCGGGCTCGGAACCGCCAACTGCAACAGCAACAGTGGAATGGTCAGAAAACCGGCCAGGTACACAAGCCCGATAGAGAGGTACAGGGTCGTGCGAGGCGCTCGGCCCTGCCAACTGAGATTTTGCCGGACCAGCCGCGTCAGCTTTCGCATCGGCCCAGACAAGCACGAGTTCCGCGCGTTCACCATGGTCGATTGAACGGTCCGGGAGGCCCGGCTCAGCCGACTGCCCGTCGCGAGGGGCGCGCGCGGTCTGCCGTCGCCGCGACTCTCAGCATTCGGTCTCGAAGAGGCGCTTGACAATCATTTCGATATTTAGCTAAATACCAATCATGAACCGCGTCTTCAAAGCCCTGTCGGACCCCACGCGCCGCCGCGTGCTGGAACTGCTGCGCCAGCGGCCGATGACGGCGGGCGAGCTCAGCGACCAGTTCACCGTCTCCAAGCCCACCATGTCGGCCCATTTCGCCGTGCTGCGCGAGGCCGACCTGGTCGACGCCGACAAGCAGGGCGCCACCATCACCTACCGCCTCAAGCTCTCGGTCCTCGAGGACGCCATCCTGGGCTTCTCCTCGGCTTTCGGCATCGGGACCGAGCCAACCCTCCGCAAGGAAACCCAGTCATGATGACCAACCGCCTGATCGGCGCTCTCACCGTCGGCGCCCTGATTATCGCCGTGGCCTTTGGCCTGAAAGCCGCCACCGCCGCCGGGGTCATCGACCAGGACCAGGCCCGCCAGATCACACAGATCCTCATCGGCCTGGGCCTTGCCGCCTACGCCAACCTGATGCCCAAGCAGCTGGGCCCGATGCGCCGCTCGCCGGTCGTCCAGGCCCGCACCCAGGCGGCCCTGCGCGTGGGCGGCTGGGCCTTCACCCTGGCCGGCTTAGCGCAAGCCGGCCTCTGGGCCTTCGCCCCGCTGGCCATAGCCGACACCGGCTCGATGGCGGCGGTCGCCGGGGCCATGGCAGTCACCCTGGGCTATGCGGCTTGGAGCTACGCCGCCTGCCGCGCCGCGGGGCGGGTCGCCGCCGGCCGCTAGGTCCGGACTCAATTGAGATCGAGATAATTCAAGAACTTAGTATCCGCTCATCCCCGCGAAAGCGGGGACCCAGGTGTTTTTCGTAGCGGACTTACAGCCGCCCCGACCTGTCAGAATCGCCCTCAACAGCAAAAAGCCTGGGTCCCCGCTTTCGCGGGGATGAGCGGTATTGAGTACGGACCCTAGGGCGCGCGGCCGCCGGACTTGCCCAGCACCGCCAGGATGATCAGCGAAAAGGCCGCCAGCCGGAGCAGATAGGCGCCGCCCGTCTCGGCATGGGCGGCGCGCGAAAAGCCGGCGACCGCCTGGTTGAGCGCCATCAGCCAGAAGGCCACCGCGAAGGCGGCGAACAGCCGGTCGCGCGTCTTGACCCAGAAGCGCAGGAAGAACAGGCCCGCAATGGCGAAGCCGGCGCTCATGGCGCCGGACACGAACAGCACGACGCCGGGCGAGGCGGTCATCGCATTTCCCAGACGAAGCCGAACAGCAGCACGCCCAGGCCCATCCCGCCGGCGGCCTGGCGCCAGACCCACAGATCCACCGAGGGAAGGACCAGCATGTCCACGGCCAGGATCAGGTTGTTGAGGGCGAAGAAACAGAAGCTGACGGCGGTCCACAGCAGCAGACGGGTGCGGGTTCGCAGATAGGCCCGGCCGAGCAGGGCGGCGCAGGCGGCGCTGGCGACGACGCACAGGCCATAGATCAGCGCCTGCAGGCTCACCGCCTCGGCCAGGCGAGCCGGAAGGCGTCCGCGAGCGCCTCCAGTTGGCTCTGGTTGGAAACGATGGCGTTGATGACCGCCACCGGCCGTTCCGCATAGGCCTGGGCCAGCGCATCGGTCAGCTCTTCCAGCGCCGCCGCGACGGGGGCGAAGCGGAACCGGCCGTCCTCGCCCTCGGCCACCAGGCCTTCGCTCTGCAGGCCGGCCAGGGCGCCCATCACCACCGCGTCGCTGGCCCGCAGCTCGCCGACCAGCTCGCCGGCCGACCAGCTGCGCGCCGGCGCCTGACGCACCAGCAGCAGCACATCCATCGCCCAGACAGAGGGGATGCTGCGTCGGATGAAGGCCAGCAGGTCCAGGTTCGCCACCATCGATCGGTCCCGCCAGGGGTCCCGCCCTGGCTCCTTACGCCCCGCGCCGCGAAGTCGCCCGAGCAGGTTTAGCACCGCCCGGGGCGCGGCCGTCAATTCCCATCGCGCCGGCCGCTAGCCCATTGCAAGGCCCCCAGCCTCGCCCCACCCTGACCCCAGGGACCCGAAATTCCCCACAGGGGCCCATAAGGGAGCGGATGGCGGCGCGAGGTTCCAGTCTGGTCATCGGCGGGACCGGCATGCTGGCCCAGGCCACGCGCTGGCTCGCCGACCGGTCGACGGCCACCCTGCTGGTGGCGCGCCGTGCGAGCGGCTTTGCGCCGGGGGACCGCCGGTTTGCGCCACTCGACTCGGATTGGACCGGCCCGACCTTTCGCGACGACCTGGTCGGCGCGTTGAGCCGGACGCCCAGGGTGGATCGCGCGCTCCTGTGGCTGCACGAGCCGGAGCCGATCCTGGCCTGGCTCCTGCCTCTGCTGCCTCAGGCGCGGGTCGTGCTCGTGCTCGGCAGCCTGGACGGCCAGCCCCAGGCGCCGGCCGGCTCATTCATCAGCGTCCGCCTGGGCAGCCAGCCCACGACCGGCGGCGGCTGGCGCTGGCTCACCGACCAGGAGATCAGCCAGGGCGCCATCGCCGCCCTCACCTCCGGCCGGTCGGGGATCGTCGGCGAACTCCGACGGGTCTAAACCTTACCCCGCCGCCGTATGGCAAACCGCCTCGATATTGTGCCCATCGGGGTCCAGCACAAACGCCCCGTAATAGTCCGGATGATAGTGCGGCCTGACCCCCGGCCCACCGTTGTCCCGGCCGCCCGCCGCCATCGCCGCCGCGTAGAAGGCGTCCACGTCCGCCCGTGATTTGGCCTGGAGGGCGATGTGCAGCTTGCCTGTCGTCGCGTCCTGTTCGGCGATCCAGAACCACGGCCTGGTGTCGCCGTAGCCGGTGACGCTGATCCCGCCGGTGTGCTCGGGCGGGACGTCGAACAGGCGCTTCACGCCCAGCGGGGCCAGGGCCTTGTCGTAGAAGGCCGTCGAGCGGGCGAAGCTGGTGATGCCGAAGGTGATGTGGTCAAGCATGGCGGCGATCCTCGTCTGGACGCCGTCCACACCATCATTTCGCGGCCAGGCCTTCAATCCCCTCGGTCCGGCCCGCCGCCTCGACCTCGTGCGCCTTGACGATCGCGGCCACCAGTCCCGGAAACCGTCCCTCCATCTCGGCGCAGCGCGCGGTGTTGTGCATCTCCACCCCCTGGCGCTCGGAGCGGATCAGGCCCGCTTCGCGCAGCACCTTGAAATGCTGGGAGAGCGAGGACTTGGGGATCTGGCGGTCGTTGACGCTGGCGAAGGCCGAGCAGGTCCTGGCGCAGTCGGCGCCGGCGATGTCGGCGAAGATGGCCACCCGCACCGGGTCCGACAGCGCGTGGAGGACGGCCTCCAGGCGGACAGCCTCGATGGGGGGGTGAAACAGCGGCCTCATGATTTTTCTAATTAGGGCGCCTTGAAGATTGGTTCAATAGTTCCAATTTCCCGAACTATGGGACTTAAGGCTCGGCGCCATCCCGGTCGCGCCTCCAGGTCCCTATCGAGTCCCCATCGTTCTTGGAAGGAACCTCTGTCATGTCCACGCTCACAGCCCGCGCCACCGCGAAACTCTCCGGCAAGCTCACCGGCCGCGTCGCCGTCGTCACCGGCGCCTCGAAAGGCATCGGCGCCGCCATCGCCAAGGCGCTGGCCGCCGAGGGCGCCTCGGTGGTCGTCAACTATGCCTCCAGCCAGGCCGGGGCCGATGCCGTCGTCGCGGCCATTACCGAGGTGGGCGGCAAGGCGCTGGCCGCCCAGGGCGATGTCTCCAAGGCCGCCGACGCTCAGCGGGTCATCGACGCCGCCATCGCGGCCTATGGCCGTCTCGACATCCTGGTCAACAACGCCGGCGTCTATGAGTTCTCGGCCCTGGCCGACATCACCGAGGACCGGTTCCACTGGATGTTCAACGTCAACGTCCTGGGCCCGCTGCTGGCCACCCAGGCGGCGGCCAAACACCTGGGCGAGGGGGCCAGCATCATCAATATCGGCTCGGGGGTGACCACCGTGCTGCCGCCGGAGTCGGCCGTCTACACCGGGACCAAGGGCGCGCTGGACGCCATCACCGGCGTGCTGGCCGTCGAGCTGGGCGCCCGCAAGATCCGGGTCAACTCCATCAATCCCGGCATGGTCGAGACCGAGGGCACGCTCAGCCAGGGCTTCATCGGCTCGGCGCTCGAGACGGCCCTGGTCGCCCAGACCCCGCTGGGCCGGGTCGGCCAGCCGGAC
Source organism: Caulobacter ginsengisoli (assembly GCF_030814835.1). Lineage (GTDB taxonomy): Bacteria > Pseudomonadota > Alphaproteobacteria > Caulobacterales > Caulobacteraceae > Caulobacter > Caulobacter ginsengisoli. Next base: position 31,643 of record NZ_JAUSVS010000011.1, on the reverse strand, counting down.
GACATCGCCGACGTCGCCGTCTTCCTGGCCTCCGATGACTCCCGCTGGCTCACCGGCGAGAAGCTGACGGCCGGCGGCGGCCTGCGCTAGTCGCTCTGCCGGCGGGCCGCCCTGACCGGCGGGCCCGCCGGCAAACTCCCGCTTCCCTTCCGCGCCAAACCGGCGATGATCCCCGAAAACCATAAGGTTCGGGGAAGGAGCATGACTCTCAATCGCAGACAGGCCTTTGCCCTGGCCGGCGCGGCGGCGGTGGCGGGGACGGGCCAGGCGCAAGCCCAGGGCCCAGCCGTCTTCGCTCATGGCGTCGCCAGCGGCGATCCGCTGACCGACCGCGTCATCCTGTGGACCCGGGTGGCGGGCGATCGGGCCCTGACCTGGCAGATCGCCGAGGACGCCGCCTTCGCCAAGGTGGCCAAGCAGGGCGTCGCCACCTCGGACGCCGCCCGCGACGGCTGCGTGAAGATCGACGTCCCGGGCCTCAAGCCTGGCCGCGACTACTGGTACCGTTTCGAGTGCGGGGGGACGATCTCGCCGACGGGGCGCTCCCGCACCCTGCCCAAGGGCAAGACCGATGAGGCGGTCCTGGCGGTCGCCACCTGCGCCCTCTATCCGGGCGGCTACTACACCGCCTACCGGGCCATCGCCGATCTGGCGCGGGTCGACGCGGTGGTGCACCTGGGCGACTACATCTACGAGTATGGCGACGACGGGTTCGGCGGCGAGATCGGGACCAAGCTCGGCCGGGTGGTGCAGCCGACCCACGAATGCCTGACCCTGGCCGACTATCGCGTCCGCCACGCCCAGGCCAAGTCCGACCCCGACCTGCAGGCAGCCCACGCCCGCGCCCCCTTCATCGTGGTCTGGGACGATCACGAGGTGTGCAACGACACCTGGCATGGCGGCGGCGAGAACCATCAGCCGGAGACAGAAGGCGCGTTCGCCGACCGCAAGGCCGCGGCCCTGCGCGCCTATTACGAATGGATGCCGATCCGCGAGCCGTCCTCCGGCGACCTGGTCACCGGCATCGAGCGCAGTTTCCGGTTCGGCGACCTGGCCGAACTGATCATGGTCGAGACCCGACTGGGCGCGCGCGACATCCCGCCCGACTACGGGACCGACCTGATGGTCGCCGGCAAGCCCGACCGCGCCGCCTTCGTCGCCAAATGGAACGACCCGGCCCGGCAGATGCTGGGCCCCAGGCAGGAGGCCTGGCTGGGCCGCCAGTTGAAGGACTCGGTCAAGGCCGGGGTGACCTGGCAGCTGCTCGGCAACCAGGTGGTCATGGCCCATGTGAAGATGCCCGACCTGCAGGCCGCCATGACCCCGGCGGCCTGGAAGGCCATGCTCGACCGGCTGCCCAAGGACATCGCGCCCCAGGTCGCCCAGGCCACGCCCATCGCCCGGCTGAAGCTGCCCTACAACCTGGATGCCTGGGACGGTTATCCGGCCGCCCGCCAGCGGGTCTATGACCTGTTCAAGGCCAGCAAGGCCCGGCCCATCGTCCTGGCCGGCGACAGCCACGCCCACTGGGCCAACGACCTGCTGGACGGCGTCACCGGCGAGCGGGTGGGGGCCGAGTTCGGCGCGACGGGGATCACCAGCCCCGGCTTCACCGACGTGCTGGGCGCCGACGTTCCAGTCAACCAGAGCTTCGTCGAGCAGAACGACGGCGTCGTCTACACCGACCATGGCGCCAAGGGCTTCGTGGTCCTGACCCTGACCCACAGCCAGGCGCGGGCCGAGATGATGGGGGTTTCGACCATCCTCAAGCCCGAGGCTGAGGCGGCGGTGCTCAAGACTTTCACGGTGGCGCCCGGAGAGAAGGGCGGCGTGGGGCCGGTCACCCTGGCCTGATACGCCACTGTCATCAAGGCCGACCAGAGTGTCGGCCTGATCGGAGGAGTCACATCATGCGTCTGGACCGTCGCCAGGCCCTGGCCCTGCTCGGAGCCGCCGCCGCGCCGGGCGCCGCCTGCGCCGCGCCGCCCGCCGTCACCTTCAGCCATGGCGTGGCCAGCGGCGATCCGCTCTCCGACCGGGTGATGCTCTGGACCCGGATCACCCCGGCCGGCGAGGAGGCCGTGAAGGGCGATTGGCAGGTGGCCGCCGACGCCGGTTTCGGAAAGATCGTCCGCAAGGGAAGCTTCACCACCGACGCCGGCCGCGACTGGACGGTCAAGGTCGACGCCACGGACCTCAAGCCCGGTCAGGCCTATTGGTACCGGTTCCGGGTCGGCGGGGTCGCCTCGCCCATCGGCCGCGCCCGCACCCTGCCGGCCGGCCCCACCAAGGACGTGGTGCTGGCCGTGGCCAGCTGCTCACTCTGGCAGGGCGGCCATTTCAACGCCTACCAGGCCATCGCCGACCTGAAACGGGTGGACGCGGTACTGCACCTGGGCGACTACATCTACGAATACGGCAAGGACGGTTATGGCGCCGAGCAGGGCCAGAAGCTGAACCGCTTCGTCGACCCGCCGCACGAGATTCTGACCCTGGCCGACTATCGCCGCCGCCACGCCCAGGCCAAGTCGGATCCCAAGCTGCAGGCCGCCCACGCCCGCGCCCCCTGGATCGTGGTCTGGGACGACCACGAGAGCGCCAACGACACCTGGCAGGGCGGGGCCGAGAACCATCAGCCCGACAAGGAAGGCGACTGGGCCACCCGCAAGGCCGCCGCCATCCGGGCCTATTTCGAGTGGATGCCCATCCGCGAGCCGGCGCCGGGGAAGATGAGCGATTCCATCTGGCGCGGCTTCCAGTTCGGCGACCTGGTCAGCCTGCTGATGGTCGAGACCCGGATCAGCGCCCGCTCCAGGCAGCTGACCTATGCGGCCGACCTGCCGGGCCTGGGCGACAAGCCCGATGTCGCCGCCTTCAAGGCCAGACTGACCGACCCGGCCCGGCGGCTGATGAGCCCCGACCAGGAGGCCTGGCTGACCGGCGAGCTCAAGAGTTCCGTTGCCGGCGGCAAGGCCTGGCAGGTGATCGGCAACCAGGTGGTCATGGCCCGGGCCACAGCGCCCGACCTGGTCAAGACCATGGGCAGGGACGCCTTCGAGGCCCTGCTGGCCAAGCAGGCGGGCAACGCCAAAAAGCGGCTGGCGCGGGTCAGCGACCTGGCGGCCCTGGGCCTGCCCTACAATCTCGACAGCTGGGACGGCTATCCGGCCGATCGCGAGCGGGTCTATGCCGCCTTCACCGCCGCCAAGGCCCGGCCGATCGTGCTGTCGGGCGACAGCCACGCCTTCTGGGCCAACCAGCTGGCCGACGCCTCAGGCCGACGCGTGGCGGCCGAGTTCGGGGCCACGGGGATCACCAGCCCCGGCTTCAGCGACGCGGTGCCGGACGCCCCGATCGGCCAGGCCTTCGCCGACGCCAGCGAGGAGGTGGTGTTCAACGACTCCGGGGCCAAGGGGTTCGTGCTGCTGACCCTGACCCGCGAACAGGCGCGGGCCGATATGGTGGCGGTGTCGACCATCATGGAGCCCGCCTTCGAGACCCGCACGTTGGCCAGCTTCACCGTGGCCGCCGAGGCTGGAGGCGTGGGGCCGGTGGTGAAAGTCTAGCGGCGGGCCCTAGCGACGCGCCAGCGCTAGCTTGACCGCGAACCCGATCAGCACCCCGCCGGTGATCCGATCCAGCCAGGTCACCACGCCCGGGCGGTGCAGCAGCCCGGCCAGGGGCAGGGTGGCGGCGACCAGCACCACGAACCAGACCGCCCCCATGGCCGCGTGCAGTCCGGCCAGGCCGAACATCCACGGCCCCGCCGCCACGCCGTCCGGGACGAACTGCGGCAGGAAGCTGACATAGAAGACGCCCACCTTGGGATTGAGCAGGTTGGTCATCAGGCCGCGGTTGAAGCCGCCGACCTCGCCGGCGCGCAGGGGGTAGGGCGAGCCGCCCGGCGGCCGGCTGGCGGGAACCGGGTCGTAGGTCCGGCGGGGCTTGAGGATCATCCCCGCCCCCATCCAGACCAGATAGGCCGCGCCGGCCCATTTCAGCAGGGTGAAGGCCATTTCCGAGGCGGTCAGCAGCGCGCCCAGACCGATGGCCACGGCCGCTCCCCAAACCAGGCAGCCGGTCAGGATGCCGGCCCCCGTGGCCGCCGCGCGCTTGGGCCCCTCGACGGCGGCGGTGCGCAGCATCAGGGCGGTGTCCAGGCCCGGCGTCAGGGTCAGCAGGCCGGCGGCGATGGAAAAGGCGATCAGGCTCTCGGCTATGGTCATGGGCGCTCCACCAGTTTTCCGTCCTCGACGACGCGATAGAAACAGGAGCGGAAGCCGACATGGCAGGCCCCGCCGTCGCCCTGGGGATCGACCTTCAGCCAGACGGCGTCCTGGTCGCAGTCGACGCGCAGTTCCACCACCTTCTGAACCTGGCCGGAGGTCTCGCCCTTCTTCCACAGGGCCTGGCGCGAGCGGCTGAAATAATGGGCCTCACCGGTGTCCAGGGTCGCCTGCAGCGCCTCGGCGTTCATCCAGGCCAGCATCAGCACCTCGCCGGTCGCCGCGTGGGTGGCCACCGCCGCGATCAGGCCATTGGCGTCGAAGCTGGGGGCGAGGACGGCGCCGCGCTCCAGGGCGTGGCTGTCCGGGGCTGTGGGGAAAGTGGCGGTCATGGGCGGATCATGCCGTCTGGCCACCCCGCCGCGCCAGTGACATTCGATGACCATGAGTTTCAACGACCAGATCAAGAGCCGGGTCATCGCCCTGGACGCTGCGATGCGGCCCTGGGCCGAGCGCTCGCCGCTGCGGGCGGGCCTCTACGAGTTCCTGCTGTTCGGCCTCAAGCAGGCCTGGGCCTGCCTGTTTGCCGCCATCATGCTGGCCCTGCTGGTCGGCAGCCATCTGTTCTGGCCGGACCACGCCCCCATCGCCCGCTACGATTTTCTGGTGATCGCCGCCGTCCTGGTCCAGGTCGCGCTTCTCGCGATGAAGCTGGAGCACTGGAACGAGGCCCTGGTCATCCTGGTCTTCCACGTCGTCGGCACGGCGATGGAGGTCTTCAAGACCGCCCACGGCAGCTGGATCTATCCCGAGCCCAGCCTGCTGCGGCTGGGCGACGTGCCCCTGTTCTCAGGCTTCATGTACGCCTGCATCGGCAGCTACATCGCTCGCATCTGGCGGCTGTTCGACATCCGCTTCATCCGCTTCCCGCCGCTGTGGGTCAGCTGGGCCCTGGCGGTCGGGTCCTATGTCAACTTCTTCAGCCACCACTACATCCTGGACATGCGCTGGGCCCTCTTCGCCCTCACGGCCCTGGCCTACGCCCAGACCTGGTTCGTCTTCACCCCGGACCTCAAGCCCCGCCGCATGCCCATGCTGCTGGGCCTGATCCTGGTCAGCTTCTTCATCTGGCTGGCCGAGAACCTCGGCACCTTCGCCAGCGCCTGGGTCTACCCCTCGCAGCGCGACGGCTGGCACATGGTCTCGGTGAGCAAGATGGGCAGCTGGTACCTGCTGATCCTGCTCAGCTTCGTGCTGGTGACGCTGGTACACCGGCCACGGTCGCCGGACGAGGAGGCGAAGACGGTGACGCCGGGGCTGGACTGACCGCCGCAAGGTTTGTCCACGAACCACACGAACCACACGAACGGGCCGCGCAATTCCGAGCTCGACCCGAAGGGTCTGTTTGATCATAGGCCTTCGGCCGTCAGAGCGTTCAGCGCTTCCTGTTCGTGTGGTTCGTGTGGTTCGTGGACCTAATCTTCCTCTCTTGCAGAACCCACGAACCCCACGGATAGTCCCCCCAACGCTGAAGGAGGGCGCCCTATGAAACCTCTCATGTCCGACCACAACGCCCCCTTCCATCCGGACATGAGAACGCATGACTTCCACCGAACTCGGGAGGCGCGACGCCGCCCCTGATGCCGCCCCGGCCCTGACCCGGGCCCGCCTGAAGACCTTTCTTTCCTTCTACCGGCCGCACATCCCGCTGCTGCTCGCCGACCTCGCCTGCGCGGTCGTCGTGTCGTTGACGGCGGTGGTCCTGCCGCTCTGCGCCAACTTCGTCACCAAGCATCTGGTCCCCGAGGCGTCCCAGTCGCTGGACCGCATCTGGCAGATGGGCGCGGTCATGCTGGCCCTGCTGGTCGCCCAGGCCCTCTCGACCCTGTTCGTCGACTACCAGGGCCATGTGATGGGGGCGAAGATGGAGAGCGCCCTGCGCCGCGCCGTCTTCGAGCACTGCCAGAAGCTCAGCTTCCGCTTCTACGACAACAAGCGGGTCGGCCAGCTGATGAGCCGGATCACCAACGACCTCTTCAACCTGGGCGAACTCTACCACCACGGCCCCGAGGACCTGGCCATCGCCGCGCTCAAGACGGTCGGCGTGGTCCTCGTCCTCTCCAGCCTGGACCCCATGCTGACCCTGATCGTCGCCGGCCTGCTGCCCTTCGCCCTGGCCTGGGCGCTGTATTTCGGCCGGCGGATGAACCGGGCCCTGGCGATGGGCCGCCGGCAGATCGGGGCGATCAACGAGCGGGTCGAGGACAGTCTGGCCGGCATCCGCGTGGTGCAGGCCTTCGTCGGCGAAACCGAAGAGAACCGGCGCTTCGAGGCCGAGAACCAGAAGTTCCTGGAGAGCCGCCGCACCGGCTACCGCAGCGAGGCCTTCTTCTCGCTGGGCGCCGAGGGCTTCCCGGAGCTGCTGACCGTGCTGGTCATCGTGCTGGGGGCGGTCCGGGTGGTGCAGGCCAGCTTAAGCGTCGCCGACATGCTGACCTTCCTGCTCTGCGTGGCGGTGCTGGTCGACCCGGTCCGGCGGCTGGCCAACTTCACCCGCCTCTGGCAGGCCGGTTACACCGGCTTTGCCCGGGTGATGGAGATCCTGGAGACCGAGCCGGACATCCGCGACCGTCCCGGCGCGGTTGCTGTCCCCAGGCCGCGCGGCGCCATCCGCTTCGAGAATGTCGGCTTCCGCTACCAGGAGGACGGCCCCCACGTCCTGCGGGGCCTCAACCTCGACATCCAGCCGGGCGAGTTCGTCGCCCTGGTCGGCGCCTCGGGGGTGGGCAAGAGCACCCTCTGCGCCCTGATCCCCCGCTTCTATGAGGCCAACGAGGGGGTCATCCGGCTGGACGGAACCGACATCCGCGACATCCGGCTGGACTCCCTGCGCCGTCATATCGGGGTGGTGCAGCAGGACGTCTACCTGTTCGCCGGCACGGTGGCCGACAACCTGCGCTATGGCCGCCCGGACGCCACCCGCGCCGAGATCGAAGCCGCCGCCCGGGCCGCCAACGCCCACGACTTCATCGTGGCCCTGCCCGGCGGCTACGGCGCCGACATCGGCCAGCGCGGGGTGAAGCTCAGCGGCGGCCAGAAGCAGCGGCTGACCATCGCCCGGGCCTTCCTGAAGGACCCGGCCGTGCTGATCTTCGACGAGGCCACCAGCGCCCTGGACACCGAGAGCGAACGGGCCGTCCAGGCGGCCCTGGCCGACCTGGCCCAAGGCCGCACCACCCTGGTCATCGCCCACCGCCTCTCCACGGTGCGTCACGCCGACCGCATCCTGGTGCTGACCGAGCAGGGCATCGCCGAGGAGGGGACGCACGAGGCGCTGCTGGCGCGCGGCGGGGTCTATGCCGGGCTGGTGGTAGGGCAGGGGCGGCTTTGAGCGCTAGCCGCCGGGGCCCCGCCGCTTTAGAGGTGGGGCCCCGGCGCGCCGGCCAATGGGACGTTCACGCTTGATCGAGCAATACGGCTGGTCCGATCTGCTGGCGCAGGCCTTCGCGCCGCATGCCCGCGCGGGCCTCACCCCCGGGCGGGTCGTCGTCCAGCAGCGCAACGGCTATCGGGTGCTCGCCGACCAGGGCGAGCTGCGGGCCAAGGCGGCCGGGCGGCTGATGCACGAGGCCGGGGAGGCCGGCCATCCGGTGGTCGGCGACTGGGTCGCCCTGTCGCTGGAACCGGGCCAGCGCTCGGCCACCATCCACGCCATCCTGCCGCGCCGCACCGCCTTCGTGCGCCGGGCCGCCCACAGCGTCCAGGACGTCCAGGTCATCGCCGCCAATATCGACGTGGCTTTCGTCGTCACCTCGCTGAACGCCGACCTCAATCCGCGCCGGATCGAGCGCTTCCTGGCCGCCGCCTGGCAGAGCGGCGCGCGGCCCGTACTGGTGCTGACCAAGGCCGACCTCAGCCCCGATCTGGACGCCCAGCGCGCCGAGATGCAGGCCCTGGCCGCCGACTGCCCGGTCGTCGTCGTCTCGGCGCGGCAGGGCCAGGGCCTGGACGGCCTGCTGGCCCATCTGGCGCCCGGCGAGACCTGCGTGCTGATCGGCTCGTCGGGCGTCGGCAAGTCCACCCTGGTCAACGCCCTGCTGGGCGAGGACCGCATGGCGACCGAGGCCATCCGCGAGTCCGACGACCAGGGCCGCCACACCACCAGCCACCGCCAACTGGTCCGGCTGCCCGGCGGCGGCCTGATCATCGACTCCCCCGGCATCCGTGAGGTGGGGCTGATCGACGCCGAGGAGGGAGTCAGCGCGGTGTTCGACGACATCGAGGCCCTGGTCGCCGCCTGCCGCTTCAGCGACTGCAGCCACGGCGGCGAGCCGGGCTGCGCCGTGCAGGCCGCGCTGAAGAGCGGGGCGCTGGCCCCGGCGAGATGGGCCAGCTTCCAGAAGCTGGGGGCCGAGCTGGCGGCGGTGGAGGACAAGGCGGCCCGCCTGGCCAAGGACGCCAAGCGCCGGGGTCAGAAGTCCTACCGCTCCGCCAAGAAGGCCGACCGCGACGCCGGCTGAGGCAGGTTTTTTGCCGATTCTGGCCCGCTCCGGCCCCGGAACAGGGTAGGGATGGGCTTCCTCCCCCCAGAGACATCATCATGCCCGCCTACACCATCGTCACGACGACCGCGATCCAGGACGCCGAGGGCGCCGAGGTCAGCACCCTGTCCGACGACTTCGTCAACGAGAGCGAGGCCCTCGGCTACTCGCGCCGGATGGCCGAGGAGATGGTGGGCTTCACCCACCAGCTCTCCCTGGACCTGGATTACAGCAGCGTCGGCCTCTACGACGGCGACCTGATCGACGAGGAGGTCGACCCGGCCCACCCCGCCCTCATCGGCGTCTGGGTCCTGGACGACGACGGCGCCGCCTTCGTCCCGGCGGCCGAATTCCGTGAGAACGCGGTCGAGGCGCCGTAAGCGTCAGGCGTGGGTTTACGGGTCGCTTCGCGACAGGAAGATAAGGGTAGAGAAGAAGAGGAAGGGGCCGTGGCTGCGGCCGACGCCCTGCGTATTGCCCTCCGGCAGGGTCTTGTTGAGGCGCTTCGCGCCTCGATAAATATCAACGGCCGGCAACAGAGGGCCCTGGTCCGGCGCCGTCCCTTACCCTTCTTCCCTCCCTTATCTTCCTGTCGCGAAGCGACCCGTAATCCCACCTCCATGCCGCCCGCCGACAGCAGGGGCTAGGCCGCCGCCTCCAGGAAGTCGGTGATCGCGTCCGGGCTGGGGACCAGGCCGCGCAGCTGCAGCAGCGCCCCGGCGTTGCCGCGGTGATAGGTCCCGTGCAGGCAGACATGCAGCAGGATCTGGCCGCGCGTCATGCGGGCCGGCTTGCCGCTGGTGAAGACGAAGTCGACGGGCTCGTCGAACGCCGCCGCCGCCAGGCCGCCGACATAGGCGCCGTACCAGTCGTCCACCGCCGCGGCGCCCTCCGCCAGCGCCGCCAGCGCCGGCATCGTCTCCGACCGCGCCGCCGCAAAGCCGTGGGGCAGGCCCCGCAGGTGATGCTGGAAGATCCGGTCGACCGTGTGGATGTGGTCCAGCACGCGCAGCAGGATGAACTGGTCCTCCGGGCTCAGGGCCGAGAAATTGCGGGCCACCGCCTCATACAGGCCGCGGTCGGCCCACCGCTTGATGTCGATCAGCTGGGCATAGGGGAGGGGCGTCATGGGAACTCCGTTGATCGCTGGCGCATTCCCTGTAAAATGTGAGCGATAGCTCCCATTTTCTACTCGCTTTCAGGAGGGCGGCCCGTGGCGCGCAAACCGCTCACACGCCCAAGGAAAACCGCCTCCCAGGACCGCTCGCGCGCCACGGTCGACGCCCTGATCGAGGCGACCGCTCGCATTCTGGTCCGCGAGGGTTTCGACCAGGCCAGCACCAACCGCATCGCCCGCGAGGCGGGCGTCAGCATCGGCTCGCTCTACCAATACTACCCCAGCAAGGAGGCCCTGGTCGCCGCCGTCATCGACCGCCACAACCGGGACCTGATGGCCATCGTCCGCCGGGCCCTGGCCGACGCCGAGGCCCAGCCCCTGGAAACCGGCGCCAGACGCCTCATCGCCGCCGCCATCGAAGCCCACCGCTTAGACCCCAAACTCCACCGCGTCCTGGCCGAACAGACCCCGCGCACCGGCGCCCTGGTCAACGTCGAGGCCTTCAACAGCGAAACCTACGGCCTGTTCCGCGGCTACCTGGAGGGCCGGCGGGCCGAGGTGAGGGCGGTCGACCTGGACCTAGCGGCCTTCGTCTGCGTGACGACGATCGAGGCCCTGACCCACACGGCGGTGCTGCACCGGGGGGAGGGGTTGGCGGAGGCGGGGGTCGAGGCGCTGGTGGAGGAGGCTACGCGGTTGGTGGTGGGGTATTTGCGGTAGGCGCTGACTGTGTCCCCCCACTCAAAAGGAACTAGTCGAACCTAAACCCAAACAGTCCACCTGTTTCCGTCTGGTCGGACAGGCGGGTGGGGAGAACGACCTTTTCTCTTTCTACGTCATCGGGCAGCGGCAGACGGTCAAAGACGTCCGAATTCATCGTGACGATGTACTGCAGACCCAAACCCGCTGTCGCTCGCTGACCAAGTTCGAACGCCGCAGCAATTTGGCGTTCATCAACGCCATCAAAAAGATGGCTGTCATGTATCAAGAATCCAGGCCCACCCAAATGCTTAGTGACCAGACCAAAAAGCATGAGATCGAAGCAGTAGACCTCCATGTTGGATATTCCACCCCCACGATCACCCTCAATGTGAATTCGGAACTCGGGCCCGTTTTCGGTGGCTTCGACAACCAGCCCCCCTGTCCGGTCGTCGTAGAGGTCGGAGATTGTCTCGGCCACGTGTACGACGGCTTCATCCAAGAGATCTTTGCGCGCGTGGTGGTCGGCCTGGAGCCTGAGCTTGATGTTGGTGCGATCAAGCTTCAGTTGGGTGGATTCTCCCTCTAGTAACTCGGCGGCTTTGAAGCGTTCCCCGAGGGAAGCTGCAATGGCTTCGAGTTCGGCCAGTTGACGCTGTAGAGTTAAGAAATCCTCCAAGGCCCCTTTTCCTTCAAGGGTTCTAAGAATCTCGCTCCGCTCGGCCGAGAATGCCGCAAGGCGGCTATCCGCTGACGCTAACGCACGACTTGTTTCGTCGATCTCCTGTTGAAGGTGAGCCTTTCTGTTTGAGACAACAGACGCATGGAAACGTTGCACCTCCTCAAATCGCCTCAAAGCTACGCCCGGTAATTCTATACCCACGGCAGCATACAGGCGCTCCAAGTCCGATTGCGCTGGCGGGGTCTCACCCGCAAGCGCTTCGAGCAAATGGTTCAAAGTTTCATAGCGGCTCACTATTTCCCGATTGATCGCTTGAATCTCAGTCTTTGCGCGTGCTGCTCTGCGAGACAGGTCACGATACGAGTCAAGAACTTCGAAACTCGCTAGTTGGTCCCGCAGCGACTGGGCTTTGCGTTGTGCGACTATTAGCTGGGGTCTCAGCTCGGCTACCGTACCAACGACATCTCCCAGGGCTCCCCCCTTCGCCGCTTTCCGGAGTTCATCGAGCATGCCCTCGCGTGCTCTAACCTTATTGAGATCGAAGGGGATATGCCAGTCCAAGCCAAGCATATAGGATACATTGACCTGCCAGTCCCAGCGCTGTTGTTGCTCAGCGGTGCGTTCGCAGTGGAGAATTGCCCCGGGTCCTCTGCGAGCAAAGTAAGAGATCATCGACCGGAAGGACGGAGTGAAGGACTCATCAAACTCAGTGCCCTTCACGTCTGAAGGGAGATCGAACATAGCGAACCCCAAGTAGGTCTTCCAATTGGTGTTCGAGGTGCATGGTAGGCCAAATTCTCTATCGACTTTCAGCGTCAAGCCGAGCCGGTCCTCTCCACCCTCCAGAATGAAAATTTGAGAAGGCGCCGCTCCACTTCGCCGAACTTTTATCAGCCGCCCGTCTACTCTAAATGAGCCTGTGAAGCTCTGATCGATAAGCGCCTTCGTACGAAACAACGAATCTGGTTTGCAATCCGCGCCCAGGAGAAAATGGATAATTTCAATAATGCTCGTTTTGCCCGCGCTATTTCGCGTCTGCTTGTTTGTTGATTGTGGAGATGTTTCCGCGAGCACTACATTCAAGCCTTCGCGAAAATGCACGGTCTTGAAGGAATCGATCGAGCTTTCAATTGTTAATATCATGGCGCGTTCGTCGCGGTGACTATGCCCCGGTGCAATTCAATGGCGGAGATTGCGAACAGGAAACTCAAGCCAAGTACGAACCAGTCGAATGACAGAGGAGCCGATTGCGTATCGGAATTGCGGGCAGTTCGGACCTTCTCCCATAGTTCCGAGACGGTCGTTTCTTCGCCTAGGTGCGAGAGAACCTCAGCGCCGACGCCAAGAAGCGCCCTGTCCTCGCGTAGGTGCTTGCCAGGCAAAATCATGCAGTAGCCTCGGAGGGGGCATCTTCAAATATGTCGCAGCTCTCGAAAAGGTAAGCCAGGAGCGCCTGGGCGGCGACCTGTCTCTGGGGCGTCGACTCACCCGGCCCAGTCACCATGACGTAGAGCGCGTACATGATCGCAGCGGGCTCCAGGAGCTGCGCTTTCAGGTACTGGTATCGCCCTTGGAAAGCGCCGGCCAGCGTTTCTCCCAGCATCGGATTATGGTGCTTTGCGATATAGTCGCGAACGTGATGCGCATTCTGCCATCCGCCGGCAATCAGCGATCGCCAATGGCCGGGGAGCTTGTTCAATTCAAGCTTGTCCACCGGTACTGGCTTGATTGGCTTTGAACCCGCTGTGACAGCATCTGCAGCCGCAGCGACCGCCGCGACCAGATCGCGCAATTCGGGCAACTGCATGCTGACCGCATCCTGATTAGTGACGACGGGGCCGACGAAATTTTCGATGTCGTCCTTTGGAAGTTTGAAGAGCCGTTCGATAAATCCCTCGAAGCCGATAAAGCCAAATTTAAGATTTGGATTGGCCTTCTTGAGGGCTTCAAGCTTCTCGACGGCGTGAACAGGCAGCCCGTCCACTATATTGTGGACCATGTGCCATTCCTTCATAATATGCGGAAGCTTCTGCTTAGCTTTCTCAAAATCCTCATCCATTTTCTCGATGAGTGATTCTACCTTGCCTTTATCTCCGCCGAGGGCGCCGTAACATTGGAATACTTTTCCGTCAGAGATGAGATAACCGTCACAACCCTTGTCGCCTAAGCTCCCAAAGGGGCGGACGCGGACAAAATCGTCCCCGTGTAGTCTAGCCATAAGGCGGGAAAATAGGTCCTGAAAGGCGTCGCCGCTCGCTTGGCGAAGCTTGAGCTCCATTCCAATTCGCCACCAATAGTGTTCGTTCGAGTTCATCCGATCACGCGCATCTGACGGTCGAGTTTCCTCGACTACGAGATGTGTCCAGGTGCGCCCCTCTCCCCAGTTGTGAAACAGGTATCCTAATTTCGACAACCAGCACCAGAACAAATCAAGCCCCTCGGCTGGCGGCCCTAGACCGGAGGCAGAGCGCTGCGTTCGCTGCTGGACGAACCCACGCTTTTTTCGACCGCAAGCCAACGGCCGCTGCCCCTACTCCATCACAAAGCCCGGAAAATGCTGCCGCAACGCCCGGTCCGTCTTGAATGCTCCCAGAAAAGGCGCGGTGTTCGTCCTCAAGTCGCCGCTCCCTCCCCATCCCCTCTGGACTGACCCAACGTCCCCCCGCCCAACCTGCCTCCGCCACAGTCCGGAGCGCCCCGATGACCGACCTCTTCGATCCCTGCGAATTCAACGGCCTGCGCTTGCAGAACCGCATCGCCCTCTCGCCGCTCACCCGCACGCGGTCGAACGAGGCCGGGGAGGCTGGGGCGTTGCAGGCGCTCTACTATGCCCAGCGGGCGTCGGCGGGGCTGTTGATCACCGAGGCGACGCCGGTGGCGGCCGGGGGGCGGGGCGGGCCCAATATTCCGGGGCTGTGGAGCGACGACCAGGTCGCCGGCTGGCGGCAGGTGACCGACGCGGTGCATGAGCGGGGCGGGACGATTTTCTGCCAGCTCTGGCACGCCGGGCGGCTCAGCCACTCCTCGCTGGGGGGCGGGGCGGCGCCGATCGCGCCCTCGGCCATGACGCAGCCGGGGCAGTTCTTCACGCTGGCGGGGCCCGTGCCCTATGAGGAGGCGCGGGCGCTGCGGACCGACGAGATGCCGGATATCGTGGCGATGTTCGCGAGCGGCGCCCGGCGGGCCAAGGCGGCGGGGTTCGATGGGGTGGAGCTGCACGCCGCCCACAGCTATCTGATCGACGCCTTCCTGCGCGACATGACCAACAGGCGGACCGACGCCTATGGCGGCTCGGTCGAGAACCGGGCGCGGCTGCTGGTCGAGGTGCTGGAGGCCCTTGTCGCGGTGTGGGGCGGGGCGCGGACGGCGGTGCGGCTGGCGCCCATCGGCCATGCCTATGGGGCCTGGGACAGCGATCCCGAGCCGCTGTTCACCCATGTCGTCGAGCGGCTCAACGACCTGGGGGTCGGCTGGCTGGACCTGGTGGAGGGCGACACCGGCATCTCGCGCACCGCCGAGCCGGGGTTCGACCTGCGGAAACTGCGGCGGCTGTTCAAGGGGGTGACGATCGCCAATAACCTCTATGACCGCGAGCTGGCCATCGCGGCGCGGGCGGCGGACAGCGCCGACCTCATCGCCTTTGGCCGGCCGTTCATCGGCAATCCCGACCTGGTCGAGCGCCTGCGCCGCGGCGCGCCCCTGACCGTCGCCGACCCGCGCGGCTATTACGGCGGCGGGGCGCGGGGCTACACCGACTTCCCCACCCTGGAGGAAGAGGCGGCCGCCGCGGCCGGCTAAACCGGTTGCATTTACGTATCGGTTTGGGGAATGATGCGATCCGCGCTCAGGGAGGAGAGGCGGACATGATCACTTTATGGGGCGAAGGCCGGGGGTTCCGGGTCTCCTGGCTGCTGGAGGAGATGGGGCTGGCCTACCGGCTGCGGGACGTCGACCTGCTGGTCGGGGCCGAGAACGACCCCGAGTTCATGGCCATGAACCCCGCCGGCTTCATCCCGGTGCTGCAGGACGGCGAGGCCGTCATGGTCGAGTCGATCGCCATCATGGAATATCTGATGGCCAGGTATGGGCCCACGCCCCTGGCGGTGGACCCACGGGATCCGACCTTCCACCTCTACCAGCAGTTCCTGCACCTGGGTGAAGCGGGCCTGGCGGGCTTCATCTTCATCGCCGTGATGACCCGTATCGTCGCCCCGGAGGCCGACAAGGACAACTGGAGCACCCGCGAGTCTGTGAAGCTGTTCGAGGCCCGGCGGCGGCTGGTGACGCGCCAGCTGGCCCGCACGCCCTACATGGCGGGCGAGGCGTTCACGGCGGCGGATATCTCGGTGACCTATGCGCTGGAGTTCGCCAAGCGGAGCGGGTTCGCCACGCTGGGCGAGGCGGAGCAGGCCTATGTGGCGCGGACGACGGCGCGCGAGGGGTATCGGCGGGCGATGCAGACCTGTCACGCCACGCGGGGGTGGGTTGAGAGTTTGGCCAACCCCTAACTTCTCCCAAATCCTCACCCGGAGGGGGAGGGGGACCGCCCCGTAGGGGTGGTGGAGGGGGTTGCCGTGGTTTCCACGGTGGTGGGATCGCTCAGCCGATCCGCCGCGCCTCTTCCGGAACGGTGAAAGTCACACAGACCCCCTCCACCATGCTCCGCATGGTCCCCCTCCCCCTCCGGGTGAGGATTTTCTAGAGGGATTACCCCCGGTTCACGAAGTCCAGGAACCGCTGCTGCAGCGCCCGGTCGGTCTTGAAGACGCCGACGAACTGGGTGGTGATGGTGGTCACGTCGCGGTGGTGGACGCCGCGGGTGGTCATGCACTGGTGGGCCGCGTCGATCAGGACGGCGACGCCGGCGGGTTTGAGGCTGTCGCAGATGGCGTCGGCGATCTGCTGGGTCATGGTTTCCTGGGTCTGCAGGCGGCGGGCGAAGATTTCGACCACCCGGGCGATCTTGCTGATGCCGACCACGCGGTTGGTCGGCATGTAGGCCACGAAGGCCTTGCCCAGGAAGGGCGCCATGTGGTGCTCGCAGTGGCTCTCCACCTCGATGTTGCGCAGCATGACGATGTCGTCATAGCCCTGCACGTCCTCGAAGGTGCGGCTGAGTTCCTTGGCCGGGTCGGCGCTGTAGCCGTTGAACCATTCGCCATAGGCGTCGACGACCCGCTTGGGGGTGTCGAGCACGCCTTCGCGGCGGGGATCGTCGCCGGACCAGGCGATCAGGGTGCGCACGGCGGCCATGGCCTCCTCGCGCGTGGGGCGCTTGACGGGGTCAAGATCAAGATCGGCGCGGCCGACCAGGGTTCGCTCGCGGTTGATAGCGTCCATTGTCACGGAGGGGGTCTTTCCAGGGCTGAGTTGCGCCGGAACGCCTGTCGTTCCGGAATGACGCGTGCCACCCTTTCACTTTGCCCGGAGGGTGTTTCTTCCAGGGCAACCAACGCTATATGGGACCAACTCCGCTCCCGGCAACCTTTCCCGTAACGTCACCCACCCATGAATCTTCGACTCTATGACACCATGGCCCGCGAGAAGCGGCCCTTCGTCCCCGCCAATCCGGACCGGGTGACGATGTATGTCTGCGGGCCGACGGTCTATGGCTTCGCCCATATCGGCAACGCCCGGCCGGTGGTGGCGTTCGACGTGCTGTTCCGTTTGCTGCGCCACATCTATGGCGCCGAGCATGTGATCTACGCCCGCAACGTCACCGACGTGGACGACAAGATCAACGCCAAGGCCGCCGCCGAGGGTGCGCCGATCCGCACCATCACCGACCGCTACCTGGCCGCCTATCACGCCGACATGGACGGCCTGCTGGCCCTGCGCCCCAGCCTCGAGCCGCGCGCCACCGACTTCGTGGCCCAGATGGTGGCGATGATGGAGGACCTGATCCATCGGAACGGCGCCTACGTGGCCGAGGGCCATGTGCTGTTCGACACCCAGGCGGCCGTGGACTACGGCGCGCTGTCGGGCCGCTCGCTGGACGACATGATCGCCGGCGCCCGGGTCGAGGTCGCCCCCTACAAGCGCCACCCCGCCGATTTCGTGCTGTGGAAGCCCTCGAAGGAGGGCGAGCCCGCCTGGCCGTCCCCCTGGGGGGATGGCCGGCCCGGCTGGCACAGCGAGTGCTCGACCATGATCGAGGAGGTCCTGGGCCTGCCGATCGACATCCACGGCGGCGGCATCGATCTGGTGTTTCCCCACCACGAGAACGAGCTGGCCCAGGCCAGATGCGGCCATCCGGGCCAGGAGTTCGCCCGGTTCTGGATGCACAACGGCTTCCTCGACATGGCCGGGGAGAAGATGTCGAAGTCGCTGGGCAACGTCATCATCCCGCATGACCTGCTCAAGGTCTATCCGGGCGAGGTGCTGCGCTGGGCCCTGCTGTCGGCCCATTACCGCCAGCCGCTGGACTGGACCGAGGAACTGATCGACCAGAGCCGCAAGGCGCTGGACCGGCTCTACGGCGTGCTGCGCCGGGTGATGGATGTGCAGGCCAACGACGTCGGGCCGCCGAACGCCTTCCTCGAGGCGCTGAGCGATGACCTCAACAGCCCCAAGGCCATCGCTGAGCTGTTTGCGTTGGGCAAGGCGCTTGAAACGGCGGACGAGGCCGACCGGCCGCGCCTGAAAGGCGAACTGCTGGCCGCCGCGAACCTGATGGGCTTCCTGGCCGCCGATCCCGACGCCTGGTTCGAAGGCGGCGACGCCGGCCTGAAGACCCAGGTCGAGGCCCTGCTGGCCCGCCGCGTCGAAGCCCGCACCGCCAAGGACTGGCCCGCCGCCGACGCCATCCGCGCCGAGCTGGACGCGCTGGGCGTGGTGGTCATGGACTCCGCCACCGGGGCGACCTGGCGGATGAAGGACGTCTAGCGTCTGTAGACCACCCGCCCGTCGACAATCGTCAGCACCGCCCGGGCCTTGAGGATGTCGGCCTCGGGGACGGTCATGATGTCCTTGGAGAACGCGGTGACGTCGGCCCGCTTGCCGACCTCCAGCGTGCCCAGCTCATCGTCGCGGAACACCGCATAGGCCGGGGCCCAGGTCAGCATGCGCAGGGCCTGCTCGCGGCTGACCCGCTGGTTCAGGCCCCAGTCGGGGCCGGCGAAGCCCTTGAGGTCGCGCCTCGCCACGGCGGCGTAGAACTCGATCAGCGGGTCGCCCTTCTCCACCGGGGCGTCGGAGCCGGCGCAGATCACCGCCCCGCTATCCAGCAGGCTCTTCCAGGCATAGGCGCCGACCAGCCGATCGGGCCCCAGGCGGGCAGGGGCGAAGTAGAGGTCGCCGATGGCGTGGCTGGGCTGCATGGAGGCTATGACGCCCAGCTGGGCGAAGCGGGGGATGTCGGCGGGGTCGAGAATCTGGCTGTGCTCGATCCGCCAGCGGCGACTGGTGTCGCCGGCCAGGGCCTCCTGGTACCAGTCCAGGGTCAGGCGGTTGCCGCGGTCGCCGATGGCGTGCATGGCGACCTGGGCCTTCACGGCGATGGCCTGTTTGAGGATGGGCAGGGTCTTGTCGTGGTCCGAGAGCAGCAGGCCGGAGATGTCGGGCCGGTCGCTGTAGGGCTTGAGCAGGGCCGCGCCGCGCGAGCCCAGGGCGCCGTCCATGTAGAGCTTGATGCCGCGCACCCGCACCCGGCCGCTGGCGTCCTCGAACGGCCCGCGCTTGAGGACCTCGCCGGCGTCCTCCGGCTGCATGAAGTTGTCGGTGCGGATCGGCAGGGCGCCCTCGGCGGCCAGGCTGTTCAGGGACGCGATGTCGATGGCCGAGACGCTCACATTGTCGACGCCGGTCCAGCCACGCTCGGCATAGACCCTGGAGCCGACCGCCAGGGCCTGGCGGATGGAGGCGGGGGAGGGGGCCGGCAGCCTGGCGTCCATCAACCCCATGGCGTTGTCGATCAGCATGCCGGTCGGCTCGCCCTTGGCGTCGCGCTCGATGCGGCCGCCGGAGGGGTCGGGGGTGTCGCGGGTGACGCCCGCCAGCTTCAGGGCCGCCGAGTTGGCGACCAGGGCGTGGCCGTCGGCCCGATACAGCACCACCGCCCGGCCCGGGACCACGGCGTCGAGATCTTGGCGAGTGGGGAAGCGGTTTTCCGGCCAGTGGGTCTCGATCCAGCCCCGGCCCTGGATCGGCTCGGTCCCCGGATGGGTCTTGTCCCAGGCCTCCACCCTCTTGGCCAGGGCCGCCGCCGAGGGCGTCCCCTCTAGGTTCAGGGTCAGTTCCCGCAGGCCGATATAGGTCAGGTGAGCATGGGCGTCGACGAAGCCGGGGAAGGCCGCCGCGCCCTTCAGGTCGATGGTCTTGGCGCCGCCGGCCGCCGCCCGCGCGCCGGCCAGGTCGCCGACATAGGCGATGCGGCCGTCCTTGATCACTATCGCCTGGGCCAGAGGCGCGCCCGCTACGCCAGTGTGGATCGGCCCGCCATAGATCAGAAGGCCGCCGTCATTCTTGGGCAGGGGGGCGGCCGACAGGGTGACGGCGGCGCCCAGCGCGGCCAGCAGTTTCAGCGCGGACGACATGATCTTAACTCCGGGGAATCGGTCGGGCGGGGGCAGGTTAACGCCGCTGGCGAAAGCTGGCGAACAGGCACGAAACGAATCAGGACCGAATCAGTGACGTCGCCCGATTCAGCCTTTGTTCACCCCAACCTATTGTATCTTAACGTGGATTAACCACAATTGGCATTTCGGACGACGGGGGCGGCTTTGATCAGGCTGAGCAATGATACCAAGGGCTATGTGCTGACCGCCGTAGTTGTCGTGGGACTATTGGTCCTGCTCTGCGGCATGGTGTGGCTCTCGGCCCATCGGCCCAAGGAGCCGGCTTTCCCCCCGGAATTTCGCTGCGAACATATCGGCGACGCCGAGATCTGCCAGCGAGTCCGGCCGCCATCGCCGCCAACCCCGCCTCGCAAGCCTTGACGCCCCGACCCCCCTTGGCCTATATCGCCGCTCCCGCGCGGGAGTCCGACTGCCGCGTGTCCGAATTCTTTTTGAAGGTCGCCTGCTATGTCGCGCCGCTGCGAGCTCACTGGTGTTGGTCCGATGGTCGGCCACAACGTCAGCCACTCGAACATCAAGACCAAGCGCCGCTTCCTGCCGGCCCTGTCTCCCGCCACCCTGCAGTCCGACGCCCTGGGCCAGGCCTTCCGCCTGCGCATCAGCAACGCCGCCCTGCGCACCCTGGACTTCCGGGGCGGCCTGGACGCCTTCCTGACCAAGGCCAAGGACGAGGACCTCTCGCCCCGCGCCCTGAAGATCAAGAAGCAGGTCAAGGCCAAGCTGGCCGCGCAAGCCGCCGCCTAGGTCTGGCTGCATCGATGTTTTGAAAAGGCCGGCGGAAACGCCGGCCTTTTTTATTCCTCGCCCGTTGGGCGAGGGGGACCACGAAGTGGTGGAGTGGGCTCTGGGGAACACACGGCGTTTCAAGCACGCCCATTCCGGCAGCGCCTGATCCGGCAACACCGTGTGCTCCCAAGAGCCCACTCCGTCGGCTTCGCCGCCACCTCGCCCAAGGGGCGAGGAATTTTAAGCCAGCATCTCCCGCCCAGCGTTCCTGACGTCCGTGCACCCGGTCAACGCCATGGCCATCATCATCTCCTGGCGCATCACCGACAGCATGTGGGCCACCCCCGGCCCGCCGCGCGCCGCCAGGGCGAAGGCCCAGTTCCGGCCGAGGAAACAGCCCTTGGCCCCGCTGGCCAGCGCCTTGACCACGTCCAGGCCCGAGCGCACCCCGCCGTCCATCAGCACGGTCATGTCGTCGCCCACGGCCTCGGCGATGGCCGGGAGGGCGCCGATGCCGCTCATGACGCCGTCCAGCTGGCGGCCGCCGTGGTTGGAGACCACGATCCCATCGACGCCCCTCGCCCTGGCCTCGCGGGCGTCCTCGGCGTCGAGCACGCCCTTGAGGACCAGCGGGCCCTTCCAGTGCTCGCGCACCCATTCCAGGTCGTCCCAGGTCAGGGTGGGGTCGAAGTTCTTCACCACCCAGGGCCAGAACTCCATGATCCCCTTGGCCTCAGGGATGGCGGCGGCGACGTTGCCGAAGGTCAGCGGCCCGCCACGGACCATGACGTCGAGCAGCCAGTCGGGATGGGTGACGCCGTCCCAGGCGCGCTTGAGGCCTTTGAATGGCGAACTTCCGCCGAACAGGCCCGAACGAACGTCGCGATAGCGGGCCCCGGGCACGGGCAGGTCGACGGTCAGCACCAGCACGGGGCTGCCCACCGCCGCGACGCGGGCCAGCAGGGCCTCCATGTAGCCGCGATCCTTGATGACATAGAGCTGGTACCAGGGCGCCGCCCCGGCCGCCTTGGCCACCTCCTCGACGTCGCAGACCGACAGGGTCGAGAGGCACATCGGCACCCCCGCCCCCTGCGCCGCCCGCGCCGCCTGGGCCTCGCCCCGGCGGGCGTACATGCCGGCCATGCCGATAGGCGAGAGCACCACGGGCATGGAGAGGGGCTGACCGAACAGCTCGGTGGCCAGGTTGATCCGGGAGACGTCGCGCAGCACCCGCTGGCGCAGGGCCAGGGCCTCAAAGTCCTCGACATTGCGGCGAAGGGTGGTCTCGGCATAGCTGCCGCCGTCGACATAGTCGAACAGCACCTTGGGAATGCGCCGCCGCGCCAGCTCGCGATAGTCGCTGGCGCAGGCGGGGGTCATGGGTTCGGCGTCCAGTCGAAGGCCATCATCAGCGTCCGCTCCCGCGCATCGAAATTGTCGTCGGCGAGGATGAAGATGCGGATGCCGCCGGCCGCGTTGCTCACCACCGCCGCGCCCTCGAAATTGTCGCGGGTGTAGGGGGCGGCCAGGGTGAAGCTGTCGATCACCCGGGGCTTGGTGCGGGGATCGACGATGATGGAGACGATGAGCCGGACGCCGCGCACCGCGTCGAAGGCCCGGTGCAGGATGACGATCGAGCCGTCCTGGAAGGGCGAGACGGCGGTCAGGCCGAACGCCTGGTCCTGTTGGCGCTCGGCGGGAATGGAAACGCAGGCGCCGGCCAGGCGGCAGACCCACATCTCGCCCTCCTCGCCGCCGACGATATAGGCGTCCGGCGCGAAGCTGGGATACTGGCTCAGCGCCTCCATGCCCTCGTTGGCCGAGAACAGGGTGGCGGGCTTGGGGACGGCGCGGGGCGGGCCGCCGGCGGCGGGATAGAGCCAGATGCGATGGTCCTGCTCGAAACTGACCAGCCGGTCGCCGTTGGGCATCACCGCCAGGCCCTCGGCGTCGCCCTGCTCCTTGCCCTGCAGCGGCTTGCCGTCGAGGCCGGTGAGGGGCTCGAGCTTGCCGTCGGTCAGGCCGGTGAAGCGGCCGGCGGCGTCGACCTGAAGCTTGGCCTGGAAGAAGTCGCCCTCGTCGCTGATGGCCATGACCGTGCCGTCGGGCAGGATCTTCAGGTCAGACAGGCCGTGCAGGCGGCTGGTCTGGTCGCTGGTCAGCGCCACGCCGCCGGCATAGACGAACCGGCCGATACGGTCCTGGTCCGGCTTGTCGGGATTGAGCGGAACCGGCGTCGAAACCAGGCTGATCCCGTTGCCGGCCGGAACCGGCGCGGGCGGCGTCGCCGGCGGGCTGGCGCAGGCGGCCAGCGCGAAGGCGAGGACCAGTCCCGCGAAACGCCTCATCCCCCAATACGTCATCCCATCGCCTCGGCGACCTTGCGGGGGCTGGTGGCGCGCAGGCCGCCGGCCGGTCCGCCCTGCACGGTAGGCGGCGGGGCCAGCAGGCCGCGCACCTTGGCGGCGCGCTTGGGGTCTTCATCGAACATGGCGGCCAGCTGCTCGACCAGCACCCCGCCCAGCTGCTCGACATCGACGATGGTCACCGCGCGGCGATAATAGCGGGTGACATCGTGGCCGATGCCGATGGCCAGCAGCTCGACCGAGCTACGGTTCTCGATGTCGGAGATGACGCTGCGCAGGTGGCGCTCCAGATAGTGGCCGCTGTTGACCGACAGGGTGGAGTCGTCGACCGGGGCGCCGTCGGAGATGACCATCATGATCCGCCGCTGCTCGGGCCGGCCCGCCAGCCGCTGGTGGGCCCACATCAGGGCCTCGCCGTCGATGTTTTCCTTCAGCAGGCCCTCGCGCATCATCAGGCCCAGGTTCTTGCGGGCCCGTCGCCAGGGGGCGTCGGCGGCCTTGTAGACGATGTGGCGCAGGTCGTTGAGCCGGCCGGGGGCGCTGGGCTTGCCGGCTTTGATCCAGTCGTCGCGGCTGAGGCCGCCCTTCCAGGCTCTTGTGGTGAAGCCCAGGATCTCGGTCTTGACCGCGCAGCGTTCCAGGGTGCGGGCCAGGATGTCGGCGCAGACGGCGGCGACCATGATCGGCCGGCCGCGCATCGAGCCGGAATTGTCGATCAGGATGGTGACCACCGTGTCGCGGAACTCGGTGTCCTGCTCTTCCTTGAAGGAGAGGGGGGCGGTCGGATCGACGATGACCCGGGTCAGGCGGGCGACGTCGAGGATGCCCTCCTCCAGATCGAAGCTCCAGGCGCGGTTCTGCTGGGCCAGCAGGCGCCGCTGCAGCTTGTTGGCCAGGCGGGAGACGACGCTGGAGAGGCTGGCCAGCTGCTGGTCGAGATAGGCTCTGAGGCGCGTCAGCTCCTCGGGATCGCACAGCTCCTCGGCCGAGACGATCTCGTCATGGGCGGCGGTGAACACCTTGTAGGGCGGCTCGGGGGCGCCGCTGTCCTTGGGGTCGGGCCGGGCGGGCTTGGAGCCGTCGCCCATCTCGGGCGCCTCGTCGCTCATCTCCGCTTCGTCGTCGTCCTGGACCTCGGTGGTCTGTTCCTCGCCGTCCTCGCTGTCGCGGTCGGAGGCTTCGGTGTCCTGCATGGACGAGCCCTCGGGGGAGTCCCCTTCGCCCTCGCCCTCGTCGTCCTGGCCCTCGCTCTGCTCCTGGTCGTCGCTGTCGTCCTCGGAGTCCTCGGTGGCGTCGGCGTTGTCGTCGCCCATGTCCAGGTCGCGCAGGATGGCGCGGGTCACCTTGGCGAAGGCGGCCTGGTTGTCGAGGTTGGCGCTGAGGCGGTCCAGGTCCGCGCCGGCCTTGGCCTCGACCTCGTCGCGGAAACTGTCGACCAGGGAGCGGGCGATCTCGGGCGGCTTGTCGCCGGTCAGCCGCTCGCGGACCATCAGGGCCAGGACGTCGGCCATCGAGGCGTTGGTGCGGTCGGCGGTGCGGGCCAGGCCCTTGCGCTCCAGCGCCTGTTCCAGGACGGCGGTCAGGTTCTTGCGCACCCCGCCCAGATTGTTGGCGCCGATGGCCTCGATCCGCGCCTGTTCCAGCGCCTCATAGACCGCCTGGCCCTGCGGCGAGGCGGGGCGGGCGCGGTTATGGGCGGCCGGGTCGTGGTGCGACAGGCGCAGGGCCATCTGGTCGGCCAGGCCGCGGATGCGGGCCGCCTCGGCCGGTGACATGTCGCGCGAAGGATGGGGCAGCACGGCCCGCTTGCCCGACAGCGAGGGCCCATCGCCCGAGAACACGACCTCCAGGTCCGGCGTTTCGGCCAGGGAGCGCGCGGCGTGGGCCAGGGCGCGCTTGAAGGGTTCGATGGGGCTCTCGGGCTTGTTGGCCATGGCAATTCCTTAGCCCGCCCGGCCAAGGGATTCCACCGCTTCGGAACACAGGACGCTCCAGTCGCGTTGCTTGGACAGGAATTCACATCCGGAAGGATCGTCAGATGCTGAAATGGGCCCTGATCTTCGCGATCGTCGCCATCGTGGCCGGCCTGCTTGGCTTCACCGGCATCGCCGGCGCGGCCGCCGGGATCGCCAAGATCCTGTTCTTCCTGTTCGTGGTCGGCTTCCTGATCTTCCTGGCGCTGGGCACGTTCGCCGCCAAGAAAATCAGCGGCAACTAGCTTCGCCGCAGGAGACGATGAGGCCGGGCCCAGCGCCCGGCCTTTTTCGTTCAGCTGACGACATACAGGTCCTTGTCGAGGTCCACCGGATCGACGGCCTTGACCAGCGCGGTTTTCAGCCAGGGCTGCGGCTTGTAGTCCTTGCCGTCCTTTTTCGCATAGGCGCCGACATAGGGCATCATCAGGGTGGTGTCGGTGACCTTCGGCGTCCATCCGTCCGGCGCCAGGAACACCGTGGTTCCGCGCTTTTCGCTGTAGGGCGAGGCGCCCAGCGTGCCGATGTTCCAGACCGTGGCGTTGGCCGTGCCCAGGTCGTCCATGTGGCGGTCGCCCCCGGTCAGGCCCTGCTGCTGCCAGCCTTCCGACTGCAGGAAGGTGTTGTAGTCGCCCAGGGTGACCCCGCCGTCGCCATCGATCACCGTGGCGCTGACCATGAAGGCGTCGAGCAGCCCGGTCGGCATCGTCGGCCCGTCCGGCGTGGCGACGACCTGGCCCGGCATCAACTCGCCATCGATATTGAGATAGTACCAGCCGGCGTTGTTCCAGCCGCCGTCGACGTAGTGGGAGCTGCCCAGATCGTTGCCGCGCACGATCGGCTCCTTGACGAAATAGTCGAAGAAGTCCGCAGCGGCGGTGTAGCTCTTGTGGATCGCCTCCATATCCTGCCGGGCGCAGATCTGCACGATATGGGCGCCGGAGGCGATCAGGGTGAGGAAGCGCTCGACGGTGCTCTCGCTCCAGTCGCCGCCGCTCTTGTAGAAGCCCAGCCGCACATAGCCTTTCAGGTTGAAGACCTGGGGCGGCCCATCGGCGTGGACGCTGAGCACCGGCAGCCAGAGACTGGGCTTCTGCTTCTGGATGAAGGTTCGCAGGGTGTTGATCAGCACCTGGTCCGCCCCCGGACAGGCGGCCGGGCCGTTGTTCAGCCAGTAGTCCTTGAACAGGCCGACGATCCGGCTGAACTGGCCGCCGGTGAAGTCGGCATAGAAGGCCGGGGGCGCGTCGTCGGCGTCCCAGTGGTTGGTGACGCCCTTGCCCGCCGCCGCGACGACCGCAGCCGAGCGGACCCTGGGGTCGAACATCGCGTTGATGAAGTCGGCGAAGACGTAGGGATAGGTGTCGGCGTAGTGCATCGGCTTGCTGGTCAGGTCGATCGCATAGCCATGCGCCGCCTGGTCCACCGTCAGGCCCGGATAGGCGGTCGCGGTGATGTTCACCAAGCCGCCCGGCGCCGGGTTCGTGTGATATCCGAGCACGTAGTTGTCGGGCGCGGACGGATAGATGAAGGGTCTCATCGTCTTGCCCTCCTGCTTGAGGGCTATCCTGATCTCGAACGGCGTGCCGTTCCTGCCGCTGTTGAAGTAGAGCGACACCACGCCCGGGCTCGACATCGGCAGCACCGTGCCGCTGAAGACCGCCAACTGACCCGGCCCGATCGAACCGGACGACGCGCGCAGCACCGACGTCGAGCCGACATAGAGTGTCTTGCTGGTCGCATTGACCAGCGTCAGGGTCACTGGATCCATGGCGCTCAACCCCCCCCAGGCTACACGCGGGAGGCTAAGTCATCGGAGAAACCACCGCAACGCTATCGGTCGGCGCGGGCGCCGTTATTTCGACGTCCAGGCCTTGGCCTGCTGGCCGGCGATGTCGATCTGGTCGCCCATCCCCAGGTTGCTGTCGATGAGGTGCAGGCCCCAGTCCTTCTGGATGACGCCCATGACCACCACATCGCCGGCTATGGTGTCGGTGCGGGCGTCGGCCGGGTCGCCGTGGACAGTGACCGCCAGGTAGCTGAAGCCGTCCTTGTTGACGCATTCAGCCGAGACCAGGCCCGGCGTGGAGACGAAGACGGTGTCGATGGTCTTGCCCTTGGCCCAGACCGTCTCGGCGTTGCCGGCGCCAGAGCTGGCCCGATTGGTGAAGTAGGGTCGCAGCAGGCCTTTGCCCCCGGCCAGGGCGCCGGGATTCACACAGGCGGCGCTGGAGTCGGCGCTATCGACCTTGCCGAACCGGCTGGAGGCCGGCGGCGGGCTGTCGGCGCGGAACGACACATAGGAGATCAGGCAGCCGGTCTGGCTGGCGCTGTTGCACAGCGGGATGGAGCCCCACATCCCGGTCCTGTTGCTGACCGGCACATTGGTCCCCAGCAGGATGGCCGAGACCATCAGCTTCTGGGCCGGCTTGCCGTCGATCTCGTTTTCGATGAGCGCGCGCAGCACGCCCGAGCCCTGGCTGTGGCCGATCAGGATGACGCCCCGGCCCTTGTTCTCGTTGGCCAGGTACCAGTTCCAGGCGTCGCGCACGTCGTTGTAGCCCAGGAAGCGGTCGGCCGGGATCGGCTTGCCGGTCATGAAGCCACGCAGGGCGGTCAAGGTGAACTGCCGGTACAGCGGCGCGAACGGCCGGCAGACGGCCCGGAACCGGGCGAACTGCACATAGGCGGCGGCCAGTTCCTCGCGATTGGCCGTCATGTCGCTGTTGCCGCCGGGGTCGTTGGAGACGGTCGGGTAGACGTAGAAGCAGTCGACCAGCGGCTTGTCCGCCGCCTTGAAAGGCTCCTTGGCCACGGCGCCGTCGGCCTGGACTACCGTGGCGGTCAGGTCCTGCGCGCAGGCGTCGTCGCGGCCCGGCAGGCAGAGCCAGGTCTTGGGGTCGGCATAGTCGTTCTTGGCAGGCGAGGTTGGGGCCGGCGTGGCCGGGGGTGTCTGCGTCCAGGCCGCCCCGGCCGCCAGCAGTCCAAGCCCCACTAGGGCGCCCGCGATCCAGGTGCGCATCATCGTCTCCCGCCATACCGTTTGTTCTGAAACGCCAGTGTGACGCCGCTCCGGCGGTCCGTCCAGAACATGAACCGTGGCCAACGGGCCGCTCGGCGAAGGTTAAGTGTTTTCAATGTTCAATGACCGCAACGCCCAACCGCTTGCGGCGTTGGTCAAGGGAACACACATCAGGGCTGTTCAAGGAGACGGAACGTGGCGAGGCGTAGACCCAAAGGGGTTCTGGAACTGGGATGGGCGGTGATCGAGAGCGCCGCGACCGGCCGCGCCGAGCACGTCCCGACGGACCAGATCTATCCCGAAGACGTCGTCCGCCGTATCGCCTTCCAGGCCGGCGGCGGCCATGGCTGGCGGATTTCCGCCCTCTCCACCCCGCGCGCCAAGGCGCCGCCGTGGAAGATCGTGGTGATCACCGGCGCGCCGTCCTGGGCCGAATACTGGGCCCCGGCCCTGGCCGCCCTGCCACAGGACCGCGAGATGATCGTCGTCGATCGTCCGGGCTTCGCCGGCAGCGAGCCGGTGGAATATGTCGGCGATATCCGGGTCCAGGCCCAGGCGCTGATGCCGCTGCTGGAAACCGCTCCGAACCAAAAGCTGCTGCTGGTCGGCCAGTCCTATGGCGCGGCCATCGCCGCCCTGATGGCCGCCAACCGTCCGGCCCGGCTGCAGGGCCTGGTGCTGCTGTCCGGCTTCTTCGGCGAGACCGGGCCCACCGGCCGCTGGCTGGTGGGGCTGGGCTCGAAACTGCTGAAATGGGCGCCCCGGCTGGTGCCGCGCGACCTGAAGAACGCCGTGCGCGAAGTGCGCGACCAGCATACCCAGCTCGACCACCTGCACGAGGCTCTGGCCCGGCTGCGGGTCCCGGTCCATGTCGTGCATGGCGACGCCGACGACTTCGCCCCCATCGAGACCGCCGAGCAGCTGGTCGCCGAGACCCGCACCCGCCGGCCGATGGCCTTCCGCAAGGTCGAGGGCGCCAATCACTTCTTCAACGACGGACCGGCCGAGATGGTGCTGGAGCTGATCGAGGACTGCCTGCCCAAGCCCGTCGACTGGAAGGGCCTGGGCGCGGCGACCTGGGCGGTGGTCAAGGCGCGGCTGCCCAGATTCTCGCGCGCCCGCGCCAAGCCCGCGGCCGCGACGGTCTAGGCGGCTTCGCGGGTCCGGACGGGTTGGGCCGGCAGGCTGAGGGTGAAGCAGGACCCTTCGCCCGGCCGGCTCTCCACCGTGATATCGCCGCCCAGCAGGACAGCCAGTTCGCGGGAAATGGCCAGGCCCAGGCCGCTGCCGCCCGCCTGGCGGGTGGCCGAGCCGTCGATCTGATTGAATTTGCCGAACAGTTCGCCCAGACGCTCGGGCGGGATGCCGACCCCGGTGTCGCGCACCTGGATTCGCAGGCCTTCGCCGTTGGCGGCGACGCTGACGGCCACCTCGCCCCGCGGGGTGAACTTGATGGCGTTGGAGATCAGGTTGCTCAGAATCTGCCGCAGCCGACCGGCGTCGGTGCGCCAGAGGCCATTGGCGGGCGGGTCGATCCGACAGCGGATCGCCAGCGCCTTGGCGGCGGCCATGCCCTCGAAGGCGGCGCAGGCGCCGCCGGCGACCGCGGCGACATCGACATCGTCCAGCGCGACCTCGAGCTTCCCGGCCTCGATCTTGGCCAGGTCGAGGACGTCGTTGAGCAGGGCCAGCAGGCTCTCGCCGGACTCGCGGACGATGCGCAGGTTGTCGCGCTGGCCTTCCGACAGCTCGCCCATGGCCATGACCTGGGCCATGCCCAGCACGCCGTTCATCGGGGTTCGGATCTCGTGGCTGATGTTGGCCAGGAATTGCGATTTGGCGACGCTGGCCGCCTCGGCGCGATCGCGGGCCTGGGTCAGGTCTTCCAGGGTTTGCGACAGGGCGGCCTGGTTGTTGGTGAGGGCGCGCAGCACCTTGGCGACGCGCAGCGCCAAGCCCGCCGCCGCCAGCAGGAAAATCGCCAGCACGCCCAGGATCGGCAGGGCCGCGGTCTGCAGCACTCCTGTGCCCGGCTGTTTGGGCCGCCAGGTCAGGGCAGCCAGCGGCGTGGACCCGTCCGGGCCGAGAATCTGCGCCTTGGTTCCCTGGTCGGGGCCGGCGCCGGGGATCAGTCGCATCCCGGAAATGCCGAGGTCCTGTTCGAGGCGGGCCAGGAAGGCCGGTCCGACGATCTGGGCCGAAACCACGACGGGGGTCGGCCCCGTCGGGCCCGGCGCGCCATCCTCCGGCACCACGGTGGAGGCGGTCGTCAGATAGAAGGCGTCGCCGGAACGGAGAACCGCTGTCGCGGTGGAAACGGAGTCGAAGCCGCCCTTCACCCGCCGCCCGCCGCTCAGCTTGTCGGCCTGGTCGCGGCGGACCCGCGCCACCAGAGGGGCGACGTCGCGGGCGAAATCGGCGCTGGCCTGGGTCGGCGCCTGCTTGCCGTCCTGCGAGGCGTAGATCAGCCGATCGGCCGGGTCGAAGAGGATGGTGCGGTCGTGATGCTGGTACTGGGCGTAATAGACCCCGAAATTGACGTCGATCCAGGGGAGGTCGAGTTTGGGTCCCGTGGCCTTGACCGCGTCGTTCCAGATCGAGGCGGAGGTGACGTCCTCGGTCACCCGGTCCAGGCGGCGAGCCAGGGTCCGCTGAACCAGGGCCTGTTCCTGCCGGGCCTGCACGGTGTCGATGGCGCCGGCGGAGAACAGCACCATGCCGGCCCCGGAGACCAGCACCACAGCCACCACCACGATCGCCCAGGCCAGGATTCGGGCCAGGGCGTGATGGGCGCTTTCGGAAGCGGGGGGGCTGGGGCGCTCGCGCATGGCGCCAGACTAGGCAGGTAAAGCTAACGGCTTTTGAAAACATCTGTGGACGGATTGCCGCACCTTTTTGAGTAACTTTCGTAACCCCGGCGAGGCCACAAAGGCGCCATGCGTCACCTTCTTCTCGCCCTGGCCTTCGCCGCGACTCCCGCCCTCGCTGTCTGTGAGGAAGCGGAATCGCCCTTCAGCGGCTCCATCGCCGTCGTCAGCGACTACCGCTATCGCGGCTATTCGCTGAGCGATGAACAGCCGGCTCTGCAGGCGGAACTGACCGTGACCTCGCCGGGCGGCTGGTATGCCGACGCCTGGACCTCGACCATCGACGAATATGCCGGGCCGGGCGACGCCCACGGCGCGACGGTGGAACTGGATTTCTCGTTCGGGCGCGGGTTCTCGGCCCTGGGCCTGGATTGGGACGCGGCCGCGGCGGTCTACACCTATCCCGGCGCATCGGGGCTCAGCTTCTGGGAGCTGCCGGTCTCGGCTTCGAAGATCTGGGGCGAGCTGACCGGCACGGCGGGCTTCGAATACGCCCCCGCCCAGTCCGCCCTGGGCGACGAGGACAACCGCTATGTCTACCTGGCCGCCGACTGGGCCCCGGAAAGCTGGCCGGTCAGCCTCAGCGCCGCCATCGGCCTGGAAGACGGCGCCTTCGCCGACAACAAGCTCGACTGGGCCCTGGGCGTCGCCCGCGACATCGGCCCGGTCAGCCTGCAGCTGCAGTATGTCGACGCCGACGCGCCCGGGATCGACGGCGCCGTGGTCGCCAGCCTGACCAAGGCGTTCTGACGCGCCCTAGGTCGTATCGACATTCAGGGATTCCCCTTTTGTGGGATGCCTGATTCATAGGGCTCCGTTCGATGGACGGAGCCCTTTCGATGTCGGTC
>NZ_JAUSVS010000010.1 GCF_030814835.1 Caulobacter ginsengisoli | reverse complement strand
CCGCCAACCTCGTCCTCAGCCGAGGCCAGCCATGGGTCACCCAAATGACAGCCACAACATAGTTGCTCCGTCGGCTTCGCCGCCACCTCGCCCAACGGGCGAGGAATTTGTGAACCTAAGCCGCCTTGGCGCCCTGTTTGGCGGCGGGGGCCGCGGGCAGACGGAAGCGGCGTTCGGCGGCGACCACGCGGTCGTGCAGGGCGTCGAGGTCCGACAGCAGCGAGTAGCTGGCGTAGATGGGGATTTCCAGCAGGGCCACCTGGGCCCGGCTCATGAAGTCGCAATAGCGGTTCCAGGCCGGGTGGGCGTCTCTGGCCCTCGTCGCCCGGTCGCCCAGCGGCTGCCACAGGCTCTCGGAAATCAGCTGGTCGCGGGATTCCCGCATCATCTGCAGAGCGCTGTAGAGAAACAGGAAGGCCGGGGTTGCGGCCCGGCTGAACGAGGGCTGGACCTGCAGGTGCCACATGCGGAAGGCCTGCAGGAAGGTCTTGCGGCGCTCGGGATCCGGCGGCAGCCAGTCGGCCTTTTCGTTGATCACCTCATCGGCCGAGGCGGCGCGCTTGACCAGCTCGTCGGGCGAGCGGCCGGCCGCCAGCACCTTGGCCAGCGCCGAGGGCGGCAGGTTCAGACGCTTGGCGACGTCGGTGTAGCTCACGGTCTGGCCGCCCAGCGAGGTCCACTGGCCATAGGAGCTCTGGGGGGTCTGGCCCCGGCGGGCGCGCAGGGCGGCGGCCTCTTCCAGGATGCGCTGCTGCTCGGCGGCCTTGGCCTGCATCTGGCGGTCGAAGGCGACGATGTGCTGCGCCTCTTCCTCGTCGTTCAGCCACTGGGCGCGGCCGGGACCGAAGGTGCGTTCGAAACGGTTGAGCAGGACCAGGCGATGGTCGGGGCTGGGCCTGGGACCCAGGTCCATCAGGAAGCGGCCAAAGTCGCGCCATTCCGCGGCGAGACCGACGCCGCGTTGCATGAGGATGTTGCGATGGGCGCGCGCCTCGACCTCGAACTTTTGATGGAGTTCGCGCGGCGTCAGGCCACGGATCTCGATCATAAGCCGCGCTCGGGCTTCTTCGTCAGGAACCAAAGCTGCCACTCCCCGATAACCCATTCTGGGTTCTCTGCACTATTGGTGGCAGAGGGAGGCTAACAAACTGTGAGGCTTGCGAAAAAATCGCCGTCTCGCCTCGACTTTGCCGCCGCCTGTGGACAAAACACCCCTCATGAAGTTCCTCGACCAGTGCAAGGTCTATATCCGCTCCGGCAACGGCGGCGGCGGCGCCGTGTCGTTCCGGCGCGAGAAGTATATCGAGTTCGGCGGCCCCGACGGCGGCGACGGCGGCCGGGGCGGCGATGTCTGGATCGAGGCGGTCGAGGGGCTGAACACCCTGATCGACTATCGCTACCAGCAGCATTTCAAGGCCGGCACCGGCATCCACGGCATGGGCCGCAACCGCCACGGCGCGGCCGGCGACGACATCGTCATGAAGGTGCCGGTCGGCACCCAGGTGCTGGAAGAGGACAAGGAAACCCTGATCGCCGATCTGGATACGGCCGGGACGCGGGTGCTGCTGGCCAAGGGCGGCAACGGCGGCTGGGGCAACGACCGCTTCAAGGGCCCGATCAACCAGGCCCCCACCCACGCCAATCCCGGCCAGGAGGGCGTCGAGAAATGGGTCTGGCTGCGGCTCAAGCTGATCGCCGACGCCGGCCTGGTCGGCCTGCCCAACGCCGGCAAGTCGACCTTCCTGGCGGCGGTCTCGGCGGCCCGACCCAAGATCGCCGACTATCCCTTCACCACCCTGGCCCCCAACCTCGGCGTCGTCGACCTTTCCCCCAACGAGCGCTTCGTGCTGGCCGATATCCCCGGCCTGATCGAGGGGGCTTCGGAAGGCGCAGGGCTGGGCACCCGGTTCCTGGGCCATGTCGAGCGCAGCGCCGTGCTGATCCATCTGGTCGACGCCACCCAGGACGACGTGGTCGGCGCCTGGCGCACCATCCGCGGCGAGCTGGAGGCCTATGGCGAGGGCCTGGCCGACCGCGAGGAGGTGCTGGGGCTCAACAAGGTCGACGCCCTCGATCCCGAGACCCGCGAACTGAAGGCCGCCGAACTGGCCGAGGCGGCCGGGGTCCAGCCCCTGCTGGTGTCGGGCGTTTCGGGAGAAGGCGTGACTCAGCTGCTGCGCGCCGCCTATCGTCAGATCGCCGCCTCGCGCCAGACCGGCGCGGCCGACGACGAGGCCGGCTGGGCGCCGGTTTGAGCCTGGAGTCGCACCGATGATCCTTCTGGCCCTGACGATCCTGGCCGCCGCCGCCCTGCCGCCCCCACCGGCTTCGGCGCCGCCTGTGGCGCCCCCCGCTCCGGCCTCGCCGCCGCCGGCCGCCGCGCCCGATCCCGCCATCGCCGCGGTCAGCGCCAAGGTCGATGCGATGATGGCCGACTACAAGGGCAAGCCGCTGCTCAAGCTGGTCCAGCGGCTGGGCCCGGTCGAAACCACCCGCACGGCCAGCGACGGCCAGGTGGTCTTCTGGCGCACCCGCACCGAGCCGGGCACCAAATGCGGCCTGAACCCCGCCTCCGGCGCCTTCAGCTGCAGCCCCGTCTGGGGCAAGGAATGCCTGCTGGCCGTGGCCGTCAATGTGCCGGGCGATGTGGTGGCCTGGAAGCTGACCGGCGAGGTCGCCGCCTGCGAGCTGTTCCTGAAGCCCCCGCCGCCGCCCGCCTGATGGCTGCTGCCGACACGCCCGCCGCCCGGACTCCCGCAGGGTGTCTGGCCGCCGCCCGCCGGGTGGTGGTCAAGGTCGGCTCGTCCCTGCTGATCGATGGGGAGACGGGCGCCGCCGACCGGGCCTGGCTGACCAGCTTCGCCGCCGACGCCGCCATGCTGCGCGAGCGGGGCCAGCAGCTGCTCGTCGTCTCGTCCGGCGCCGTGGCCCTGGGCCGCCGGCGTTTGAACCTCACCCGCCGCGCCCTGACCCTGGCCGAGAAACAGGCCGCCGCCGCCGCCGGCCAGTCGCTGCTGATGCGGGCCTGGGAGGAGGCCTTCGAGCCGCACGGCGTCCCCGCCGCCCAGGTGCTGCTGACGAGAGACGACACCGAGGTGCGCCGCCGCTGGCTGAACGCCCGGGCCACCACCGAGACCCTGCTGGCCCTGGGCGCCCTGCCCGTCGTCAACGAGAACGACACCGTGGTCACCGAGGAGATCCGCTACGGCGACAACGACCGCCTGGCCGCCCGGGTGGCCCAGATGATCGGCGCAGACCTCTTGATCCTGCTCTCCGACATCGACGGCCTCTACACCGCCGACCCACGCCGCGACCCCACCGCCCGCCATCTGGACTATGTCGCCAGCCTCACCCCCGAGATCGAGGCCATGGCCGGCGGGGCCAATGCCGGCGCCGGGGTGGGGACCGGCGGCATGGCCACCAAGCTGGCGGCCGCCCGCATCGCCCAGGGCGCCGGCTGCGCCACCGTCATTACGCTTGGGAGCCGCCCCTCGCCGCTGGCCGCCATCGCCGCGGGCGAGGCCGCCACCCTGGTCGGGGCCGCCACATCGGTCGCCGCCGCCTACAAGAACTGGATCGCCGGCTCGCTGGCCCCGGCCGGCAAGCTGAAGGTCGACGCCGGGGCCGCCACGGCGCTTGGCCAGGGCAAGAGCCTGCTGGCGGCGGGCGTGAAGGCCATCGAGGGCCGTTTCGACAAGGGCGATGCGGTGCTGATCGTCGGCCCCGACGGCCGCGAGGTTGGCCGCGGCCTGACCCGCTACGACGCCCAGGACGCCGCCCGCATCGCCGGTCTTCGGTCCGACGCCATCGAACCCGCCCTGGGCTACACCGCCGGGCCCATGGTGCATGCGGACGATCTCGCCCTGTCCAGCCGCCCGGAAAGCGGTTAAGGCTCAAACTGAGCATAACGGGAGGCGGACTTGGACGGCTCTGTCCAGGATCTCAAAGCCGACATGGCGGCGATGGGGCGGGCGGCGCGCGAGGGCGCGAAAGCCCTGCGCCTCGCCACGGCTGAGCAGCGCTCGGCCGCCATCCTGGCCATGGCCGCCGCCATCCGCGCCGACTCT
Source organism: Caulobacter ginsengisoli (assembly GCF_030814835.1). Lineage (GTDB taxonomy): Bacteria > Pseudomonadota > Alphaproteobacteria > Caulobacterales > Caulobacteraceae > Caulobacter > Caulobacter ginsengisoli. The sequence continues at coordinate 148,340 of NZ_JAUSVS010000010.1, read as the reverse complement.
GAAGCCATCCTGGCCGCCAACGCCCGCGACGTCGCCAAGGCCAAGACAGCCGGCCTGACCCCCGCCCTCACCGACCGCCTGGCCCTCGACCCCGAACGGCTGGAGGCGGTCGCCCAGGCCGTCGCCGACATCGCCGCCATTCCCGATCCGGTCGGGGCCGAGATGGCCCGCTGGACCCGGCCCAACGGCCTGGACATCGCCCGCGTCCGCACCCCCATCGGCGTCATCGCCATGATCTATGAGAGCCGGCCCAACGTCACCGCCGACGCGGCCGCCCTTTGCGTGCGCTCGGGCAACGCGGTGATCTTGCGCGGCGGCTCCGAATGCCTGGCCAGCAACCTGGCCCTGCACGCCGCCGTGGTGAAGGGCCTGAAAGCCGCCGGCCTGCCCGCCTCCGCCGTCCAGGCCGTGCGCACCGCCGACCGCGCCGCCGTGGGCGAGATCCTGGCCGGGCTGGACGGCCAGATCGACCTGATCATCCCCCGGGGCGGCAAGAGCCTGGTCGCCCGGGTGCAGGCCGAGGCCCGCGCGCCAGTGCTCGGCCACCTCGAAGGCCTCTGCCACGTCTTCGTCCATGCCGGCGCGGACCTGGCCAAGGCCCGCGACATCGTCGTCAACGCCAAGATGCGCCGCGTCTCGGTCTGCGGCTCGGCCGAGACCCTGCTGATCGACCGCGCCGCCGCCGAGCGCCTGCTGCCCCCCATCGCCGACGCCCTGATCCAGGCCCGCTGCGAACTGCGGGGCGATGCCGCCGCCAGGGCCATCGAGCCCAGCATGGCCAAGGCCACCACCGCCGACTGGACCACCGAATACCTCGCCCCCATCCTCGCCGTGGCCATCGTCGACGGGGTCGAGGGCGCCGCCGCCCATATCGCCGCCTACGGCTCCGGGCACACCGACGCCATCGTCACCGAGGACGCCGCCGCCGCCGAGCGCTTCGTCGCCCTGGTCGATTCCGCCATCGTGCTGGTCAACGCCTCCACCCAGTTCGCCGACGGCGGCGAGTTCGGCTTCGGCGCCGAGATCGGCATCGCCACCGACCGCCTGCATGCGCGGGGCCCGGTGGGCGCCGAGCAGCTGACCACGTTCAAATACGTGGTGCGCGGCACGGGCCAGATCCGGGCTTGAGCCGCGCCGCCACCTTCGCCGGCCTGGCCAAGCGCGCTCCGGGCGTGCGCCACGGCGCCCTGCGTCTGGGCTTCGACCTCCAGCCCGGCATGACCGTCGGCCTCTACGGCGGCTCGTTCAATCCGGCCCATGAAGGCCACGCCCATGTCGCCGAGACGGCGATGACCCAGCTGGGGCTGGACCGGGTGATCTGGCTGGTCTCGCCGCAGAACCCCTTGAAGTCCAACCACGAGACCGCGCCTCTGGCCGAGCGGCTGGCCGGGGCGGCGAGGATGGCCAAGGGGCCGGGGATGATCATCTCCGACGCCGAGAGCCGCATCGGGGCCCAGTACACCCTCGACACCGTCACCTTCCTGCGGGCCCGCTTCCCAAGAGTGCATTTCGTCTGGATCATGGGGGCCGACAGCCTGGCCAGCTTCCACCGCTGGAAGGGCTGGACCCAGATCATGCGCACCCTGCCGGTCGCCGTGGTCTCGCGGCCCTGGGCGGCCCTGAAGGCCCGGGGATCGCCCACCGCCCGCCGGTTCGCGGCGGCCCGGCATCCCGCCAGGGAGGGGCCGATCCTGGCCCGGATGACCGCCCCGGCCTGGGTCTATCTGCGCGGGCCGTTCAACTTCGCCTCCTCTACCGCCCTGCGCGAGCGGCTACGCCAAGGGGACCGCTGACGGATCGGCCAGAACGTGCTATGGGTCCTTTTGCGTGACCATCCTAGGAGCACTCCGCTGAACCGCGAGTCCGCGCCCACGGCGCACGAAGCGTCGGCCGCCGCCGATACTTCTTCCCCGACCGGCCCCCTCAACCAGGGCAGCGTCGAAGACCTGATCATGGCCCGGCTTGACGACGACAAGGCCCAGGACATCGTTCTCATCGATCTGAAGGGCAAGAGCCCGGTGGCCGACAGCATGATCATTGCGTCGGGCCGCTCGCACCGTCACGTCGGCGCCCTGGCCGACCACATCCTGCGCGCCCTCAAGGACGCCGGCTGCGGTCGCGCGCGGGTCGAGGGCCTGCCGCATTGCGACTGGGTGCTGATCGACACCGGCGACCTGATCATCCACCTGTTCCGGCCCGAAGTGCGCAGCTTCTACAACATCGAGAAGATCTGGGCGGTCGATAGCCCGCACCGAGTCAGCGCCAACTAAGCTCAGTACCGGCCCTCAATTCCGCTCATCCCCGCGAAAGCGGGGACCCAGGCTTTTTGCTGTTCGGGGCGGTTCGGACAGGTCTGGGCGGTGGCAAGGCTGAAACGAAAAACACCTGGGTCCCCGCTTTCGCGGGGATGAGCGGTTTTAGGGTAGCCGTTGAAAATCGTCCTCCTCACCGTTGGGAAACTGGGCCGCTCACCGGAGGCGGAGCTTGCGCGAGACTACGCCCAGCGCGCCACCGCGACCGGCCGCGCCCTGGGCCTGGGGCCGGTCGAGGTCGTCGAGGTCGAGGCCCGCAAGAGCGGCAAGGCCGCCGAAGCCGAGGTGCTCGGCCCCCACCTGGCCGAAGCCTACGTCATCGCCTGCGACGAGGGCGGAACCGCCCGCCGCTCCCGCGACTTCGCCGCCCATATCGCCCGGCTGCGGGACGATGGGGTGCGCAAGGTCGTGATCGTGGTGGGCGGCGCCGACGGCCTCGACCCCACCATCCTGGCCGCCGCCCGCGAGAAGATGGCCTTCGGGGTGCAGACCTGGCCCCACGCCCTGGTCCGCGTCATGCTGGCCGAGCAGACCTACCGCGCCTGCACGATCCTGGCCGGAACCCCCTACCACCGCGACTGAGTCCCCTGACGCGCGAAGCCAGGTCTGCTAGGACGTGTGCTGACATGCGCCTGCGCTCCCTCGCCCTGCTGACCTTGCTCGCCACCGCCGCGACGGCCGGCATGCTGTGGGCGCAGGAGCCGGCCGATGCGCCCTCGCCGCGGCTGATGGCCATCTATGCCGGCTCGCCCGAGGACGCCGTCGGCCAGAGCGAGGCCCGGCGCGAGATCGAGGCCCTGCGCGAGGAGTTGCGGCGCCTCGCCAGCCGCCAGGCGCTCAGCGCCCGCGACCTGGCCTCGGCCCGCGACCGCCTCTCCATCCTGCATATCCGCGAGACCTCGCTGCTGACCGAGCTGGGCCAGGACCGGGGCCGGCTGTCGCGACTGCTGGGCGCCCTGCAGTTGTTCCGCCGCGACCCGCCGCCGGCCCTGCTGGTCCGGCCGGGCGACGCCCGCGACGCGGTGCGGGCCGCCATCCTGATCCGCGCCATGACCCCGGAGCTGAAGCGCCGGGCCGATCTGCTGGCCGGGGAGAGCCGCGAGATCGCCGCGCTTCGCCGCCAAGCCGCCGCCGCCAACGCCGACCTGTTCAGCGCCGAGAGTCTGGTCGCCGACCGCCGCAGCGATATCGACCGGCTGATGGCCCAGCAGGCCGATATCGAAACCCGCTATGCCGACCAGGCCGACACCGCCGGCCGCGCCCTCGGCAGCCCCGGCAATCTGATCGACAGCTTTCCCCGCGCCGCGACCGCCACAGGCCAGGGACCAGGCCGGCTGCTGCGGCCCCTGGAGGGAGCGGTCATCGGCCGGTTCGGGGCCAGCCTGCCGGCCGGGGGTGCCTCCACCGGGCTCTCCATCCGTGCCGGCCCTAATGCAAACGGGGGCGCCCAGGTCGCCAGTCCCGCTCAAGGGGTGGTTGAATTCGCTGGGCCGGTGACCGGCTGGGGGGTCATCCTGATCCTGAGGATCGGCGGCGACTACCATCTGGTGCTGGGCGGGCTCAGCGAAGTCACCGTCGGCCCCGGACAATCGGTCGCGGCCGGCGCGCCGGTCGGGCGCATGGGGAAGTCGGGCGGGGAGCTGTATATGGAGCTTCGGCTGAACGGCGCGCCGGTCGATCCGGCGCCCTGGTTGGGGGCAAAAACGACCCGGATCGCATCGGGTCGTTAAACTTTGTTCCGCGATCCTGGCGGGGGTCGCAACCGGAAACGAAAGCGGCCATGCTGGCGCCGCATTGGGAGTCTTGAGTTCAGGCCATGATCAAGAAGAATCTGCTCGTTGGCGCCTGCGCCTTTGTCCTTGGCGCCGGCACGATGGCCTATATCGGCCAGACCGCCCAGGCGGACCAGCCCAGAGCCAAAACCTACCGCATGCTGCAGCTGTTCGGCGACGTGCTCGACATCGTCGACCACCAGTATGTCACCGAGGTCGATGACACCAAGCTGATCCAGTCGGCGCTGGACGGCATGCTGACCTCGCTCGACCCGCACAGCGGCTTCCTGGCCCCCGACAGCTTCGAGGACATGCAGGACACCACCCGCGGCGAATACGGCGGGCTGGGCATCGAAATCACGTCCGAGGACGGGGTGGTCAAGATCATCTCGCCGATGGACGGCACCCCCGCCGCCCGGGCCGGCCTGCAGCCGGGCGACTACATCACCGCCGTCAACGGCCAGAGCGTGCTGGGCCTGCCGGTCAACGAGGCGGTCAAGCAGATGCGCGGCCTGGCCGGCGAGAAGGTCACCCTGACCATCGCCCGGGACAAGACCGATCCCTTCGACGTCACCATGACCCGCGAGGTCATCAAGCCCAAGTCCGTCACCGCCCGCATGGAAGGCGACTATGGCTATGTTCGCCTGTCGGGCTTCAACGAGAAGGCCACCGACGAGGTCGTCGCCGCCATCAAGGACCTGCAGGCCAAGAACCCCAAGATGAAGGGCCTGGTCTTCGACCTGCGCAACAATCCGGGCGGCCTGCTCGACCAGGCGGTCGGCGTGGCCGACATCTTCCTGGACGGCGGCGAGGTGGTCAGTCAGCGCGGCCGCGATCCGCGCGACATCGAACGCTACAACGCCAAGCCGGGCGACATGCTCAATGGCCTGCCGGTGGTGGTGCTGGTCAATACCGGCTCCGCCTCCGCCGCCGAGATCGTCGCCGGCGCCCTGAAGGACCGCAAGCGGGCCGAGGTCGTGGGCCTGACCAGCTTCGGCAAGGGCTCGGTGCAGACCGTCATCCCGCTGCGCGGCGGGGCCGACGGGGCGGTCAAGCTGACCACGGCGCGCTACTACACGCCCTCGGGCCGCTCGATCCAGAAGATCGGCATCGAACCAGACCTGGAAGTGGCCCAGAGCCAGCAGCAGGCCGAACTGATCGCCACCCAGAGCTTCCAGTTCAGCGAGGCCAGCTTCCGCACCGCCCTGGACAGCCAGGACGGCGCCGAGCGCAAGGGCATGCACCAGCCGGCCGAAGCGCCGCCGGCCGGCTTCGACATCAAGAAGGGCGACTTCCAGCTCAGCCGCGCCCTCGACGTGCTGAAATACGGCTCGGTCGCCGCCACGCCCAAGCTGCCCAAGGTGATGCCCAAGATCGCCTCGGTCATCGACCCGTCGAAGAAGCCGACGGTCGCGCCGGCGCCGAAGTAAGGGACGGAGCGCCAATTCCTCGCCCGTTGGGCGAGGTGGCGGCGAAGCCGACGGAGTGGGCCGTGGAACACACGGCGTTTCCGGATTGAGCGCTGTCGGAGTGGGCGTGCCTGAAACTTGGGTGCAGTCCCAAGAGCCCACTCCACCACTTCGTGGTCCCCCTCGCCCAATGGGCGAGGAATTTAGAAAGCTCGGACCCACCAGTAATCCCTTCATTAACCATACCGCGCCACCCTGCGCCCGTGTTCTCAAAGCGCCAGATTCCCTCGTATCCCCAGGCCCGTGCGGCTACGCCCGACCGCATGGCGTCCGCGCGCGCCCTGGCGGCGCAGGTGGCGGCCAATCCGTTCCTGAGCGCCGGCGGGGCGGGGCTGCTGTTCCTGACCAGCCTGGTGCTGCTGATCACCCTCACGGGCGATCCCAAGGCCGGCGTGCCGCTGGTGCGGCTGTCGCTGGCCCCGGCCGCGGCCAAGGGCGGCGCCCTGCCCGGCTGGCGCGAGGGCCTGGCTCCCGAACCGACCGGCGAGGCTCCGCTGGTCACCGACGTCATCGACCTCTCCACCGGCGCCCTGCCCGGCGACCTGGCCCCGGTCAGCGGCCAGGCGGTCATCACCCTGCCGGGCGGCGGGATGAGCGCCGCGGCCGACCCGGCCCTCTCGGTCGGCGTCAACTCGCCCCTCGCCCCCGCCCCCATCGCCGGCCTCTTCCAGCCCGGCCCCGGCGGCGGCCTGCTACCGATCGTCGGCGCCAACGGCCTGACCCCGGCCCAGGCCTATGCCCGCCCCTTCACCGCCGACGGCCGGCCCAGGGTGGCCCTGATCGTCAGCGGCCTTGGCCTCAACGCCGCCAACACCCGCCGCGCCATCGAGGAACTGCCGCCCGAGATCACCCTCTCCTTCTACCCCTATGCCGAGGGGCTGCAGGCCTGGATCGACATGGCCCGGGCCAACGGCCATGAGGTGCTGCTCGAAGTCCCCATGGAGCCGCCGGACTATCCGGCCAACGATCCGGGCCCCTACACCCTGCTGTCGACCGGCTCGGCCAGCGAGATCACCAAGCAGCTCGACTGGGTGCTGTCACGGGCCACCGGCTATTTCGGCCTGACCAACTATCAGGGCGGCCGCTTCATGGCCCAGCCCGCGGCCATGACCACCTTCGCTTCCCAGCTCAAGCAGCGGGGCCTGGGCTTCATCGACGACGGCAAGGGCGCCCGCCGCGGCATGGGTCCGCCCCGCGCCTCGGCCGACCGCATCGTCGACGAGGACATGTCGGCCGCCAGCACGGGCCAGCAGCTGGCCGCGCTGGAGGACATGGCGCGCTCGGGCGGCCAGGCCCTGGGCTCGGGGCTCTGCTTCCCGGTGACCATCGACGTCGCCAAGACCTGGGCCCGCACCCTGGGCCAGCGCGGCTTCCAGCTGGCTCCGGCCTCGGCGCTGATGAAGCGTTGATCCCGGCTTGCTTCGGGGGCGTCGGGCGTGGTGTCTGACCCCATGGATTCGCCTGACGATTTTCCCGAACACCGGCCCAATGTCGGGGTCGTGCTGTTCAATGCGCAGGGCCTGGTCTGGCAGGGTCACCGCGAGGGCGATCCCGACCCCAATCTCTGGCAGTTCCCGCAGGGGGGCGTGGACGACGGCGAAGACCTGGAGACCGCCGCCCGCCGCGAGCTGGCCGAGGAGACCGGCGTCACCTCCGTCAGCCTGCTGGGTCGCACCGACGGCTGGCTGGCCTACGACTTCCCGGCCGGCTACCAGCCCCACCGCAAGCAGTCCTGGCGCGGCCAGAAACAGGCCTGGTTCGCCTTCCGCTTCGAGGGCGAGGACGACGAGGTGAAACTGGACCAGCATCACAGCATCGAGTTCGACGCCTGGCGCTGGGGTCCGCTGGCCAGCGCCCCGGACCTGGTGATCCCCTTCAAGCGGGCGGTCTATCTCCAGGTCGCCGCCGCCTTCAGCCGGTTCGCCGCATGAGGCCGGTGATCATGATCCATGGGGCGTTCTGCGGCGGCTGGATATTCGACAGCTTCCGCCAGCCCTTCGAGGGCGCGGGCCTGACCGTGCTGACCCCCGACCTGCCCGGCCACGCGGCCGGCGACAGCCGCTCGGTCGTGGCCGGCAAGTCGATGAGCGACTATGCCAAGGCCGTCGCCGATCTCTGCCGGTCCTGCGAGAGCCCGCCCATCCTGATCGGCCATTCCATGGGCGGTCTGGTCGCCCAGATGGCGGCGGCGAAGGCGCCGGTCGGCGGCCTGATCCTGCTGGCGCCCTCGCCCGGCTGGGGGATCGGCGGCTCGACCATGGAAGAGGCGGTTTCGGCCATGAGCCTCTACGCCCTGGGGCCCTTCTGGCTGCAGGCCATCGAGCCCGACCACGGCCTGGCGGCCGCCTACAGCCTGGACCGCTTCGAGCCGGGCACGCGGCGGGCGGTCACCGAGCGCATGGTCCCCGAGAGCGGCCGGGCCCTGTGGGAAGTGCTGAACTGGTGGCTGGACCCCTTCATGACCACAGCCGTCACTCCGACCAAGGTCCCGGCCCTGGTCCTCTCCGGCGAGAACGACGTCATCCACCCGCCCAGCACCGTGCGCCAGGCGGCCCAGAAGCTGGGGGCCGAATTCCGCGCCCTGCCCGGCATGAGCCACTGGCTGCCCGGCGAGCCCGGCTGGCAGGACGTCGCCGCCGCCAGCCTGCGCTGGATGGCGGAGACCGTGGACATGGAAGCCGCCTAGGGCGCGACCGGCGCCGGCCCGCCGCCGACCTGGTCGGTGTGGAGCAGCCGGGCAAACACCCGGCCGACCAGCAGGAAGACCACGAAGGCCCCGCCGGCTATGGCCGCGTGCATCAGCCAGAACTGGGTGGCCGGCATCTTTTCCAAAAGCCCGCCCAGGATGCCGACCGTCTGGTTGCCGGCGAACAGGTGCAGGTAATAGATGCCGATGATCGAGGCCTGGGCGGCCTTGGGCGCGGCCCGGGCATAGAGGGCCAGCGACACCGGCAGCATGTTGGCGAAGGCGATGCTGTTGAGCACGTGGAAGCCCACGCACCACAGGATGTCGACCTTGGTCCCGGTGGCGGCGGCCTGGGCGGCGCCGGCCGCCAGGCACAGGACGCCCAGGACCGAGATGCCGGTCCCGATGGTCAGCTTGCCCAGTTCGTCCGGCTCTTTGAACCTGGTCTTCCAGACGCGCCAGAACACCACCATCCCGGCCAGGAAGGACACCGAGACGATGGCGTCCAGGGTGATCAGCCAGGTGGTCGGGACCTTCTCGCCGTTGAACTCGAGGTTCACGGCGGTGTCCGCCCAGCTGAGATAGGCGTTGAAGATCTGCTGGTTGCACAGCACCGAGGCGGTCAGCACCGGCAGCAGCAGCACCAAGAGGCCAATGGTGCGCCAGTCGCGGGCGGACATCGTCGGCTTGGCGGGCGCGTCGGCCCCCATTCCAACCTGGGCTTTGCGCGGCGGGTCCATCGGCAGGTGGCGGCGGCCGAACAGATAGATGACCAGCGCCAGCAGCATGCCCACGCCCGCAACCCCGAAGCCGTAGTGCCAGCCGACCTTCTCGCCCAGGGTGCCGGCGATCAGCGGCGCGGCGATCACCCCGGCGTTGATGCCCAGGTAGAAGATCTGGAAGGCGTCGGCCCGGCGCAGGTCGCCGTCGGGATAGAGGGAACTGACCTGGCCGGCGATATTGCCCTTGAAGCAGCCCGTGCCCAGCATCAGGCAGGCCAGGGCCAGCAGGAAGCTCTGGTCGAAGGCCATCAGGAAGTGGCCGGCGGCCATCAGCACCGCCCCCAGGATGACCGTGCGGGTCTTGCCCAGCACATTGTCAGCCAGCAGCCCGCCGAAGAACGGGGTGAAATAGACCAGGCTGGTATAGAGGCCGAAGATCGCCGAGGCGGTCGCCTGGGTCGAGGCGCCCGGGTGGTAGAGCCACTCGATGAAGCCGTGGAAGACGCTGTAGCCGCCAATGTTCTCGACATGCGGGGTCAGCAGCAATTGCTTGGTCATGTAGAGGACCAGCAGGGACTGCATGCCGTAGTAGGAGAACCGCTCCCACGCCTCGGTGAAGGCCAGATAGCCCAGGCCCTTGGGATGGCCGATGAACGCGCGATCGCTCTTGTCGGCGGTGACAGCTGTCATACGATTTTCAACTCCCCGCGGCGGACCCCTCCGCCGTTCGATCATTCGTGGCCGAAGCACGTCGCGCCGCAGCCCGGCGACATTAGAAGAAACTCGCGCGGAGGGAAGAGGCAAGCGGGGCAGGAATTGGCCAGGTTCCCGCCGATCGTGGGACAGGCTTGCGGCAGCCAGCGCCCGGCTCGGGGCGGGCGCACCCAATTATTTCGGCCAATCACCCTTTCGGGCGATAGGCAGCCCGCCTCCGGGGGCTATACCGGACCGGCATCCAGGGAGGATTTCACATGTCGAAGCTCGATCTCGCAACGTCCGGCAAGCCGGTGACCTATGTCTATGTCACCGATGTCGACCGCGGCCTGGCCTTCTATCGCGACACCCTGGGCCTGAGCGTGGTCGAAGGCAGCGCCGATCCCTATGGCTGCTTCCTCGACCTGCCCGGCGGCCTGCTGCGGCTGACCAAGATGGGCGACCATCAGCCCTCGCCGCACCCCGTGCTGGGCTTCGAGGTCGCCGACATCGCCGGGACCGTCGCCGGCCTGCGCGGGCGCGGGGTGACGATGGACATGTTCGAGGGCTTCGGCCAGGACGCCGACGGGGTCGCCACCATGCCCGATGGCATGAAACTGGCCTTCTTCAAGGACGCCGACGGGAATGCGCTGACGCTGTCGCAGCCGGCCTAGCTGCGCCGCTTCCACAACAGTCGCGTCAGGCCGAACAGCGAGATCAGCGCCCAGGCGCCCTCGACGATCGCGGCGGACATGTTCCAGGCCTGGGTCAGGCTGAGCAGGATCAGGCCCGAGCCGACGCCGTTGGCCGTCAGGGCCGGGGCCTTCTGCGGGTCGAGCCGGCCGGTGGAAGTCAGCCCGTAAGCGATCAGGATAGTGGCCGTCCCGATCACCCCCACAATGTCGTACCAAGCCATGCGGCAGCTCCCCAAAAGCAAACGCCCTCCCGCGAGGGAGGGCGCGCCATGTCTTCGATCCCGACGCCCTTAAGAGGCGGGCGGGCTGGCCTTGTAGCGGTAGAGCAGTTCGGTGTGGTCGGTCCTGCCGGTCATCGGCTTGCCGCCGGGCTTGCGGACGGTGATCAGGACGATGGCCTCGCTGGTCTCGGGCGTGTCGTAGGTCCAGGAGCGGGTCGTGCGCTCCAGGCCTTCGTCATACTTGTCGTTGCGATACAGGTTCCAGTTCCGGGCCATGGCCCAGTTGTGCAGGTCGATGATCACGTCGGTGATGCCGTCGATCGGATGGTCGATATCGACATTGCAGACGCCGGGATTGGAGCCGACCGGGTGGACGGTGATGGTGTAGCCGCCCTTGGCGTACTGCTGGACCCAGTTGTCCTTCTTCAGCTTGAAGCCCAGCGGCTTGGCCAGCTGGGCCAGGTCGCCGCCCTTGGCCAGCGGCAGGCAGACGCGCTCGAGCACATTCAGCACGGCCAGCGAGGTGGCGTCGGTGGGGGTGCGCGGCGGCGGGGGAGGCGGCGCTTCGGGCGCGGGAGGCGGCGCCGGCGCGGGCGGCGGGGCCACCGCTTCCATGGTGGGGGGCGGCGCCTGGGCCGGGTCCGACACCGGCGGCGGCGGCGCGGGCGGCGCGGGTTCAGCCGGCATCGGCATGGGCGCCGGCGCGGGCGCGTCCTGGGCGATGGCGGTGGAGCCGACAGCGGCTCCCAGGGCGATCAGGCTGATCAGCGCAGCGCGCATGGTCTGGTGGTCCTTCATCTCAAGACGAGCGGCATGAAAGACCGCCCAGCGTTCCCTCGCAACCCGTCTTAGAGCGGATTTGCGGCTCAGTTGCGGCAGAGTCGCAACTATCTCAGCTTAGGCGGTTACCAGCGTGGCCTGCTCGGCCAGGATGGTCAGGCCCAGCGGCGTGACGTCGGCGAAGCCGCCTTCGACGTCATAGACCGTCTTGGCGCCGTCGTTGGTGACCACGACCTTGCCGGGGCGCAGCGCCGTCATGAACGGCGCATGGCCGGCCAGGACGCCGAAGTCGCCTTCGGCGCCCGAGGCGTCGACCTGGTCGACGAGGCCGGAGAAGACCTCGCGCTCAGGGGCGACCAGGGCGAAGTGGAGCTTTTCCGCCACCTAGGCCTCCATGGCCAGTTGCTCGCCCTTGGCCAGGGCTTCGTCGAAATTGCCGACCATGTAGAAGGCGGCTTCCGGCAGGTGGTCGCCTTCGCCGTCGCAGACCTTCTTGAAGGAGGCGATGGTTTCTTCCAGCGGCACGAACTTGCCTTCCTGGCCGGTGAACTGCGAGGCCACGAAGAAGGGCTGCGACAGGAAGCGGCTGATCTTCCGCGCGCGGGCGACGGTCAGCTTGTCCTCTTCCGACAGCTCGTCCATCCCCAGGATGGCGATGATGTCCTTCAGCGAACGATAGGCCTGCAGGATTTCCTGCACCCGGCGGGCGACCTGGTAGTGCTCCTGGCCGACGACCAGCGGGTCGAGGATGCGGCTGGTGGAGTCCAGCGGGTCCACGGCCGGAAAGATGCCCTGGGCCGAGATATCGCGGCTCAGCACGGTGGTGGCGTCCAGGTGGGCGAACGAGGTGGCCGGCGCGGGGTCGGTCAGGTCGTCGGCGGGCACGTAGATGGCCTGGACCGAGGTGATCGAGCCCTTGTTGGTCGAGGTGATGCGCTCCTGCAGGTTGCCCATCTCGGTGGCCAGGGTGGGCTGATAGCCCACGGCCGAGGGGATGCGGCCCAGCAGAGCCGACACTTCCGAGCCGGCCTGGGTGAAGCGGAAGATGTTGTCGATGAAGAGCAGCACGTCCTTGCCCTCTTCGTCGCGGAAATACTCGGCCTGAGCCAGACCCGTCAGGGCGACGCGGGCGCGGGCGCCCGGGGGCTCGTTCATCTGGCCGTAGACCAGGGTGCAGCGGCTGCCTTCGGTCGTGCCGGTCTTGGGATCGACGTTGACGTTGGACTCGATCATCTCGTGATAGAGGTCGTTGCCTTCGCGGGTGCGTTCACCCACCCCCGCCAGCACCGAATAGCCGCCATAGGCCTTGGCGATGTTGTTGATCAGCTCCTGCATGGTCACGGTCTTGCCCACGCCCGCGCCACCGAACAGGCCGATCTTGCCGCCCTTGGTGTAGGGGCAGAGCAGGTCGATGACCTTGATCCCGGTGACCAGCACCTCGGCCGAGGTCGACTGCTCGGCGAACGAGGGGGCCTCGGCGTGGATCGGGCGGTAGAAGGGGGTGTCGATGGGGCCGGCTTCGTCGATCGGCGCGCCGATGACGTTCATGATGCGGCCGAGCGTCGCCGGGCCGACCGGCACGGTGATGACGCTGCCGGTGTCGATGACGTCCTGGCCGCGGACCAGGCCCTCGGTGGTGTCCATGGCGATGGTGCGGACGATGTTCTCACCCAGGTGCTGGGCCACTTCCAGCACCAGGCGGAAGGCTTCGCCGGTCCGCTGGTCGGTGTTGGTGGTTTCAAGGGCCGAGAGGATGGCCGGCAGGTGGCCGTCGAACTCGACGTCGACCACGGCGCCGATGACCTGGCTGATGCGGCCCTTGCCGGCGATGGTCTTGGGCGCGGCGGCGGTGGTCGCCTTGGCGGCGACCTTGGGCGCAGCGGCAGCCTTCTTGGCGGCGGCGGGAGCCTTAGCGGCGGCGGCCTTCGGAGCGGCGGCCTTGGTCGCGGCGGGCTTCTTGGGGGCGGTGGCCATTGTCTATTTCACTCTTCTCGTATCGTCAGAGGGCTTCGGCGCCGGAGATGATCTCGATCAGCTCCTTGGTGATCTGCGCCTGGCGGGTGCGGTTGTACTGGATGGTGTAGCCATTGATCATGTCGCCGGCGTTGCGCGTGGCGTTGTCCATGGCCGTCATCTGGGCGGCGAAGAAGCCGGCCTGATTTTCCAGCATGGCCGAGAGCAGCTGCACGGTGATGTTCCGCGGCAGCAGTTCCTCGAGGATGCCCTCGGCGTCGGGTTCGTATTCATAGGCGGCGCCCTTGAGGTCGATGACCGGCGCGCCGGCGTCGACCTGGGCGGGGATCAGCTGCTTGCCCGTCGGGACCTGGGTCACGACCGACTGGAAGCGGCTGTAGAACAGGGTGGCGACATCGGCCTGGCCGGACTCGAACAGGCCGGCGATTTCCTCGCCGATCTCGCGGGCGACCGCCATGGAGGGGGCGGGCCCGACCAGGTGGCTGGAGATGATCCGCTCACCGAACAGCCGCTTGAGCGGCGGCACGGCCTTGCGGCCGATGGTGATGATCTTGACGTCCTTGCCCTCGGCGATGAGCCTGGCGATGAAGTCGCGCGCCGCGCGGGTGATCGAGGAGTTGAAGCCCCCGGCCAGACCGCGGTCCGAGGTCGCCACGATCACCAGCTGCTTCTGGCTCGAACCGGTGCCGACCAGCAGCTTGGGCGCGCCGTCGCCGGAGACGCCGGCCGCCAGGTTGGCGATCACGGCGGCCATGCGGGTGGCATAGGGACGCGCGCTTTCGGCCGAGTCCTGCGAACGGCGCAGCTTGGCGGCGGCGACCATCTGCATGGCCTTGGTGATCTTCTGCGTCGCCTTAACGCTGGCGATGCGGTTGCGCATCTCCTTGAGGCTAGCCATGTCGCGTGCTCCGGACCCCGACCTCTATCAAGCGAAGGTCTTGGTGAGGTCTTCGAGGACGCCCTTGAGCTCGGCTTCGAGCTCGTTGGACAGCGCCTTCTCGGTGCGGATCGCATCCAGCAGCTTCTGGTGCTTGGTGTGCAGGCGGGCCAGCAGCTCCTGCTCGAAGCGACCCACCGAAGCGGTGGGAATGCCGTCGAGATAGCCGCGGGTGCCGGCGTAGATCGAGCAGACCTGCTCTTCCACGGCCAGAGGCGAATATTGGGGCTGCTTGAGCAGTTCGGTCAGGCGCTCGCCGCGGGCCAGCAGGCGCTGGGTCGAGGCGTCCAGGTCCGAGCCGAACTTGGCGAAGGCGGCCATTTCGCGGTACTGGGCCAGCTCGCCCTTGATCGGGCCGGCGACGGTCTTCATCGCCTTGATCTGGGCCGAGGAGCCCACGCGCGACACCGAGATGCCGACGTTCACGGCCGGGCGGATGCCCTGGAAGAACAGGTCGGTTTCCAGGAAGATCTGGCCGTCGGTGATCGAGATCACGTTGGTCGGGATATAGGCCGAGACGTCGTTGGCCTGGGTTTCGATGACCGGCAGGGCGGTCAGCGAGCCGGAGCCATTGTCTTCGTTCAGCTTGGCGGCGCGTTCCAGCAGGCGGGAATGCAGATAGAAGACGTCGCCCGGATAGGCTTCGCGGCCCGGCGGACGGCGCAGCAGCAGCGACATCTGGCGATAGGCGACGGCCTGCTTGGACAGGTCGTCATAGATGATCAGGGCGTGCATGCCGTTGTCACGGAACCACTCGCCCATGGCGCAGCCGGCGAACGGGGCCAGGAACTGCAGCGGGGCCGGCTCGGAAGCCGTGGCGGCGACGACGATGGTGTAGTCCAGGGCGCCGTTTTCTTCGAGCGTCTTGACGATCTGGGCGACGGTCGAGCGCTTCTGGCCGATGGCGACATAGATGCAGTAGAGCTTGGCGCTCTCGTCACCCGTCGCATTGACCGACTTCTGGTTCAGGATGGCGTCGATGGCCACGGCGGTCTTGCCGGTCTGGCGGTCGCCAATGATCAGTTCGCGCTGGCCGCGGCCGATCGGGATCAGGGTGTCGATGGCCTTGAGGCCGGTCTGCACCGGCTCATGCACCGACTTGCGCGGGATGATGCCCGGAGCCTTGACGTCCACGCGGCGGCGTTCGGCGACGTTGGTCAGCGGACCCTTGCCGTCGATCGGCTCGCCCAGCGGGTTGACGACCCGGCCCAGCATGCCCCGGCCGACCGGCACGTCCACGATCTCGGCCAGGCGGCGGACTTCGTCGCCTTCCTTGATCTGGGCGTCGGAGCCGAAGATCACGACCCCGACGTTGTCGCGTTCGAGGTTCAGGGCCATGCCCTTCACCCCGGCGCCCGGGAACTCGACCATTTCACCGGCCTGGACATTGTCCAGACCGTAGACGCGGGCGATGCCGTCACCGACGGACAGGACCTGCCCAACGTCGGAAACGTCGGCTTCCTCGCCGAAGCTGGCGATCTGGGACTTGAGGATGGCCGAAATTTCGGCGGCGCGGATATCCATCGTGGCTACGCTCTCTTGAGGGCGAATTTCAGGGAATCGAGTTTGGACTTCAGGGACGCGTCGAACAGGCGCGACCCGACCCGCACCTTGATCCCGCCGAGAATGGCGGGGTCGACGCGGGTGGAGATTTCAGGATCCTTGCCCAGGGCGGTGCGCAGGGCGGCGGCGACGCCGCTGGCCTGGGCGGCGCTGAGGGGAACGGCCGAGACGACTTCGGCGGAGACGACGCCGCGGTGCTTGGCCGACAGTTCGATAAAGGCGCCGATGACGCTGACCAGTTCGCGGGCGCGGCCGTGGGCCGACAGAAGGCCCAGGAACTTGACGGTGGTCGGATTGAACCTGGCTTTCAGGGCGACGGCCTTGAGGCCCTTGCCCTTGTCGTCGGCAGTGAAGGCCGGCGAGGCCAGCAGCCGGCGCAGGTCGGCGCTGTCGGCAATCATGCTCTTGAGCGACTTGAGGTCGCCCTCGACGGCGGCCAGGGCCTTGCCGTCGTTCGCCAGATCGAACAGGGCCTTCGCGTAGCGCTGGCCTGCTTCGGTCGCCTTGCTGTCGTCCGCCACTCTAAGAATCCGTCCGGTGCGTCGTGGGCGCCGCAGGCAGAGGAACTCTACCGCGACTTTAAAGGCTTGAATGCGCTCGAGAAAAGCACGTGGGCGTCAAGGTGCGTCTGCACCCCTCACCCGAAGCCGCGCGCCTGATAGCATGCGTTGTTGTGCACCGCAACGCCGGGGGGACAGGACAGGGCGGCGCAGCGAAGATAAGCTGGCGTCCTGGTGCGATTTCGGGGGCTGCGATGCGGCGTTTCCTTTACCTGCTGGCCGCCCTGGCGGTGTTCGCGACCCCGCTCGCTCAAGCCCAGCAGCGGGCCAACCCCAAGGCGGATGTCAGCGTCGCCAGGCCCACCTGGCCGACCGGGACCGGGCCGCGCGTGGTCATCGACGCCGGCCACGCCAACTTCCACCAGGTCGACGGCCGCTACGCCCCCTTCGCGGCCCTGCTGCGCAACGACGGCTTCCGGGTCGAGGGTCAGGACAAGCCCTTCACCACCGAATCGCTGGCCGGGATCGACGTGCTGGTGGTGGTCAACGCCATCAACCCCCTTACTAAGAAGGAGGGCCGGCCGCTCAGCGCCTTCACCGACGACGAGATCGCCGCCGCGAAGACCTGGGTCGAAGGCGGCGGGCGCCTGCTGCTGGTCGCCGACCACATGCCCTTCGCCTACGCCTCCGCCAAGCTGGGCGCGGCGTTCGGGGTCACCGAATGGGACGACGGCTTCGCGATGCAGAACAACAAGGCTCTCGACCTCTTCGACCGCTCGTCAGGCCTGGCTGACCAGCCGATCACGCGCGGGGCCGGCGGGGATTCGCCGGTGACCAAGATCCGCACCTTCACCGGCTCGGCCTTCGTGGCGCCGGGCGCGACGCCGCTGATCGTGCTGGACAAGCGCTTCGAGGTGCTGACCCCCGACAAACCCTGGGACTTCCAGCCATCGACCCCGCACATCCCCGCCGATGGGCTGCTGCAGGGCGCTTCGCTGACATTGGGCAAGGGCCGGGTGGTGCTACTCGGCGAGGCGGCCTTCATGACCTCGCAGCTCAAGGCCGACACCGGCGAGGTGGCCGGGTTCGGGGCCGAGGGGGCCGAGCAGAATCCGCAGTTCGTGCTCAACATGATGCACTGGCTGGCGGGGGCGCCAGGGTACTAGGCGGCGGCTATTGGGCCCAGGCCGCCACGATCCGTCCGACATCGGCCAGGACGTCCTCGGGCGAGCGGGGCGGGTTGGTGGGCTCATGATAATAGGCGGCGATGAGGATCGGCTTGCGGCCCGGCGGGCGGACGATGGCCAGGTCGTTGGTCTGATCGGGCCCGCCGCCGGCCTTGGTCCCCACCACCCAGTCCTTGGGCAGGCCGGCGCGCAGGCGCCTGGCGCCCGGAGTGGAGGTTTGCATCCAGTTCTCGAGCCGGAAGCGGGAGACCGCTGAAAGCGACTTGCCGAGCAGCAGGCTCTTTAGAGACCGGGCCATGGCGCGGGGCGTGGTGGTGTCGAGATCGCCGCTGCGCAGGTTGAGTTCGGTTTCGCGGCGGTCCAGGCGGAAGGCCTTGTCGCCCAACGACCGGGCGAAGGCGGTGACGGCGGGCGGGCCGCCCAGGCTGTCCATCACCAGGTTGGCGGCGGTGTTGTCGCTGGCCTGGATCATGGCCGCGCAGAGGTCTTCCACGGTCATCCTGCCCTCGCCGACCCTGGCGGTGGTCACCGGCGAATAGGGCAGCAGGTCGGCCTGTCCGAAGGCGATGCGGCGGTCCAGCGATTCGGCCCGGCGGTCGACCCGGGCCAGCACGGCGCCGACCGCCAGCACCTTGAAGGTCGAGCACATCAGGGCCCGCTGGTCGGCTCTATAAGAGAGCGTGCGGCCCGAGCCGGTGTCCAGGACGAAGACCTGCAGGGTTCCACCGCCATCCAGGGCGGCGAAGTCGGGAGCGGCCAGGGCTGGGCTGGCGGTAAGCGCCAGAAGACCGGCGGCAGCGGAGCGGCGCGTGAGATGAGCCATGCGCCGAGCTTGTCAGACTCTACGGCCAACAAAAAGATCGGCCGGCGGATGTCTCCGCCGGCCGGGTGCGCAATTGGCGAGTGTGCTCGAGGAAACAAGCCGGACCGATAAGCGTCCGGGGGGTAGAAGACTTAGTTGGCGGCGACCGACTGGCCGGCGATGCCGTTGCACTTGGCCAGGTTGGCGTCCGACAGCGACTTGGCGCCGCCGAAGGCGCTGACGGCGCCCACGGACTTGACCAGATCCTTGCAGCCGGCGGTGGTCACGGTGCGGTCCGAGGTGGCCAGGGCGGTGCAGGTGACGCCTTCGCAGGTGAAGACGGCGCCGCCGGCCAGAACCTTGGTCTTGGCGGCCACGGGGGCCTGCAGGGTGACGGTGACCTTGCCTTCGGCGAAAGCCGTGCCGGCGAAGGCGAGCGAGAGAGCGGCGACGGCCGCGAGAGTTTGGAGCTTCATGGGAGAGCCCTCCAGAAAGTCGAGGAAAAAGGTGACGCTTGGATCGAGTTACTTTTTGGCTGCCCGGCCCGCCCCCTTTGGATGCATCCCCCGGTATCCCCACCGAACGACACAGGACGAACTAAGCAGCGTTAGGATATCAACGGTAATCTAGAGCGCAAGCGGAATCTTTGCAGTGTTTAGATAATTTGCGAATTGGTCGCATGGGGGCTTTCAGAACGCTGTTCGCCCACCCATATGACGGGGTCGCCTCCCGCGATATCGACCACGCCTGACGCCGGGTCACGGTTGAAGGCCCTGTCGGTCGGCGCATACTGCTCCCAACGAACGAGATTGGGAGAGACGCCGTGGACTTCGCCCTGGACCAGAAGCTGGTCGACTATCTGGCCGAGCTGGACGCCTTCATCGAGGCGGAAATCATGCCCATCCAGCGCCGTGACGACAACGAGCGCTTCTTCGACCACCGCCGCGAGCACGCCCGCACCGACTGGGACAACAACGGCCTGCCCCGCAAGGAGTGGGAGGAACTGCTGGCCGAGGCCCGGGCCGTCGCCGACAAGGCCGGCCACCTGCGCTACGCCTGGCCCGAGGACATGGGTGGCAAGGCCGGCACCAACCTCGACATGGCCGTCATCCGCGAGCACCTGGCCGCCAAGGGGCTGGGCCTCTTCAACGACCTGCAGACCGAGCACAGCATCGTCGGCAACAACCCCTTCATCCTGATGTTCAAGGAGTTCGCCACCCCCGAGCAGATGGAGCGGGACGGCGAGAAGGTCCGCAGCGGCAAGATGCGCACCATCTTCGGCCTGACCGAGCCCAACCACGGCTCGGACGCCACCTTCATGGAGACCCGGGCGGTCCCGCACGTGAAGGACGGCAAGCCCGGCTGGCTGATCAACGGCGAGAAGATGTGGTCGACCGGCATGCATGTGGCGACCCACGGCATGATCTTCGCCCGCACCAGCGGCAAGGACGGCGATGCGCTGGGCATCACCTGCTTCATCGTCCCCGCCGACCAGATCAAGGTCGAGGAGTGGATGTGGACCTTCAACATGCCCACCGACCACCCCCGCGTCTCGCTGACCGACGTCTGGATTCCCGAGGACAGCTACTGGGGCCAGATCGACCGGGGCCTGGGCCTGGGTCAGTCCTTCGTCCACCAGAACCGCATCCGCCAGGCGGCCTCGAGCCTGGGCGCCGCCGTCTACTGCATAGAAGAGAGCGTCAAATACGCCCGCAAGCGCAAGCCGTTCGGCAAGCCGCTCAGCGACAACCAGGCCATCCAGTTCCCGCTCGTCGAGCTGGCCACCCAGTGCGAGATGCTGCGCCTCTTGATCCGCCAGACCGCCTGGCAGATGGACCGCATGGAGCACAAGCAGGTCGAGAAGGAACTCTCCGACAAGGTCTCGATGTGCAACTACTGGGGCAACCGCCTCTGCTGCGAGGCCGCCGACCGGGCCATGCAGGTGCATGGCGGCATGGGCTACAGCCGCCACAAGGCCTTCGAGCACATCTACCGCCACCACCGCCGCTACCGGATCACCGAGGGCTCGGAAGAGATTCAGATCCGTAAGGTCGCCGCCTTCCTGTTCGGCTATCTTGGCCCCAGGAAGAAACAGTTCGCGGAGCTGGGACTATGATCGAGGGTGGATGCCTTTGCGGGGCGGTGCGCTACACCGCGCCCGATCCCGTCATGCAGGCGGTCTGTCACTGCAAGAACTGCCAGAAGCAGGCGGGGACGGCCTATTCGGTGGTGATCGGCGTGCCCCGCGACGGGCTGAAGATCACCGGCGAGCCGAAGGTCTACGAGGATACCGGCGACAGCGGCGCCAAGGTGCTGCGCAAGTTCTGTCCCAATTGCGGCTCGCCCATCGTTTCCGAACCGTCGCCGGACTCGCCCCTGGTCTTCCTCAAGGCCGGGACGCTCGACGACACCAGCGCGGTGGCGCCGGGCGTCCATATCTACACCCGCAGCGCCATGGCCTGCACGGTGATCCCGGAGGGGACGCCGAAGTTCGAGACGATGCCGGGCTAGGTCAGACTCTCCAGCCAGCCCAGAATTCTCGGGGCCGCTCGCAGGATCGAGCCGTTGTGGTCGACGGGTCCGACATCGATGGCCCGCGCGTCGGCGCCTGACGCCTGGAACATCCGCGCCGTGGTCAGGGATTCCTGCGGAGCGACATCGCGATCGGCCGCGCCGTGGAAGAAGCGGACCGGCGCGCGCGGGGTGAAGTGGCTGACCTCGTTGGCCGCCAGCGCCTCCAGCAGCCAGTGCCGGCCGTCATGGTCGAAGGCGTCCAGGAAGCCGGGGCTGAACAGCTCGCGCGGGTTGGCGGGCAGGGCCGCGACGATGGCGTCCGGCTTGTGGGGCTGGTCATAGAGGCTGCGGGTCAGGGCCGCCATCGGCCCGGTCAGGGCGCTCTCCAGCGGCTGGCCGTAGCGGGCGGCCATGCCGCGGGCCAGATAGGACAGATAGAGCGAACACTGCGGCGCCCCGCCCTTCAGCGCCGCCCCCAGGCTGATGGTGCGCAGGTTGAAGGCGCCGGCGACCGGGGCGCTGCCCAGCACCGCCCGCCCGGCCGCTTCCAGCGCCTGCTGAGCCGCCAGGCAGGCATGGCCGCCCTGAGAGAAGCCGGTCAGGAACGGCGGCCTGTCCGGAACCCCGGCGATCCCCCGCGTGGCGTCCAGCAGGTCGATCACCGCCCGGGCGGTATCGTCGGCGGCATAGTAGGTGTGGGTCAGGCCCGACTGCCCCAGCCCCAGATAGTCCGGCGCCACGGTTGCGAAGCCATTGCCGGCGCAGAGGATGGCGGCCGCCACGCCCTCGGTGGAAAGGTTCGAGGGCACGTCGGCCCGTGTGGTGGTCGTGCCGTGCTGCCAACTCACCCGGCCCCGCGCCGGCCCGCCGCGCGGCAGGGCCAGCAGGCCGCTGAGCCGGATCGGCGTCCCCCGCGCGTCATGCGAGCCATAGCCGACCCGATAGCAGTCCACGGCATGGCGAACCCCCACCCCCTTGACCCCGGCCAGTTTCAGCAACGCCACGCTCTGCAGCCGGGAATAGGATTTCAGCGGGGTCAGGGCGACGTCGGACGGTGCGGTCAGGGACGGCGGCCTCGCGCAGCCCGCCAGGCCAGCCGCCGCCAATCCCGACAGGAAAGTCCTGCGCCGCATGAGATCACCCCCGCGCTAGTCCGGGGCAATCTGCTGACCCGCGGGGATTGGGTCAATTGCCAGCCGCTACTCCTCCCACAGCCCCGTCACCCCGCCCTTGCGGTTCAGCATGTGGGTGGCCCGCTTGATCACCTCCAGCAGCCGCCCGACCCGCTCCTCGCGGTCATAGGTGAAGTTCGCCCGCGCCATCCCTTCCAACAGGAACCGCGCCAGGTCCCGGCTGGCCTGGAACCTCGGCCCCGCCCCGGCGTGCAGCATCTTGAGGAAGTGATCGCCGATCTGCCCCCGGTCGAACTCGGCCTGGGCCGGGGCCAGCAACTCCGCCACCAGACGGTCCGACCGCGCCGCCGCCTCCAGCTCGGCGAAGGCGACGAAGACCGGCCTTTGCAGCAGGTCCCAGTAGGTCTCGATGGCGTGCTCGGTCACGTCGTTGCCGGGCGGCAGGCTGTCGGTGGCCTGGCGGAACAGCAGCGAGCGCTGGGCCTGGATGTGGGCGATCACCGCCGCCACCAGGGCCTCGCGGGTTTCGAAATGGTAGAGCATGGCCCCGCGGGTGATCCCCACGGCGTCGGCGACGGCGGCGTTGGTCAGGACCAGATAACCGGAGCGGGCGATCAGACTCACCGCCTCGTCGAGGATGCGGGCGCGGGTTCGGCGCGATTTGGGCGTGTCTCTCGGCTCAGCCATCCCCCTCGACTTAGGGGCCGCGATGTTGCGCCGCAACGCAAACCTCCCCCGTTTCATCAAAGCGACATGCAATCAGCCTAGCGCACGAGCCATCCGCGCCGGGGAGGCGCCCTCTGGGGGAAGCGCATGACCGACCAGGTCCGCCGCTATCGCACCGTCTTCATCTCCGACATCCATCTGGGCACGAAGGGCTGCCAGGCCGAACTGCTCCTCGACTTCATCAGGTCGATCGAATGCGAGACCCTCTATCTGGTCGGCGACATCATCGACGGCTGGAAGCTGAAGGGCGGCTGGTTCTGGCCCCAGGCCCATAACGACGTGGTCCAGAAGGTGCTGCGCCTGGCCCGCAAGGGGACCAAGGTCATCTATGTGCCGGGCAACCATGACGAATTCGGCCGCGGCTTCGCCGGCATGAAGTTCGGCGGCGTCACCGTGGTCAAGGACGCCATCCACAAGACCGCCGACGGCCGCCGCTTCCTGGTCACCCATGGCGACGAGTTCGACGGGGTGGTGATGCACGCCCGCTGGCTCGCCTTCGTCGGCGATTGGGCCTATAGAACCCTCCTGATGCTGAACACCTTGCTGAACCGGATTCGGCGACGCATGGGGCTGGGCTACTGGAGTTTGTCGGCCTATCTGAAGGTCAAGGTGAAGAACGCGCTTCAGTTCATCGAGAACTATGAAGAGGCCATTGCTGAAGAGGCCCGCCGCCGGCGCGTCGACGGCGTGGTCTGCGGGCATATTCACAAGGCCGAGATGCGCGATATCGGGGGCGTCCTCTACATGAACGACGGCGATTGGGTGGAAAGCTGCACGGCCCTGGTCGAGCACGCTGACGGCCGGATGGAAATCCTGCACTGGGCCAAGGAGCGATCCTGGTCGACCATCGACCGCAGGATGCCAATTCCTGCCGGGTCTGGCCTGGCGGAGCCCGCCGCCGCCTGATGCGCATACTGATTGCTACAGACGCCTGGGAGCCCCAGGTCAACGGCGTGGTCCGCACCCTCACCCGGGTGGTCGCCGAGATGCGCGAGGCCGGTCACGAGGTCGAGGTGATCCACCCCGAGCAGTTCCACACCGTGCCCCTGCCCACCTACAGCGAGATCAAGCTGGCGCTCGGCGCCTACGAGCCGGTGCAGGAACGCCTCAAGAGCTTCGAGCCCGAGGCCATCCATATCGCCACCGAAGGGCCCATCGGCCTGGCGGCCCGGCGCATCTGCCTGGAATGGAAGCTGCCCTTCACCACCAGCTACCACACCCGCTTCCCGGAATACGTCTCAGCCCGCCTGCCGCTGCCCCTGGCGGCCGGCTACGCCTACATGAAGTGGTTCCACAAGCCGTCCGGCCGGCTGATGGTGGCGACCCCGACCATGCAGGAGGAGCTGGAAAGCCACGGCTTTCGCAACATCTCGCCCTGGTCGCGGGGTGTGGACACCGAGCTCTTCCATCCGAAACTACGCGAGCCCGATATCTTCAAGGACCTGGCCCGTCCGATCTTCCTCAATGTCGGCCGGGTGGCCGTGGAGAAGAATATCGAGGCCTTCGCCAAGCTGGACCTGCCCGGCACCAAGGTCATCGTCGGCGACGGTCCCCAGCGCGAGGAACTGGCCGCCAAATATCCCGAAGTGGTGTTCACCGGCGCCAAGTTCGGCGAGGAGCTGGCCCGGCATTTCGCCTGCGCCGACGTCTTCGTCTTCCCCTCGCTGACCGACACCTTCGGCCTGGTGATCCTGGAAGCCATGGGCGCGGGCACCCCCGTCGCCGGCTTCTCGGCCCCGGGGCCCATCGACATCATCCCGGGTTCGAATGCGGGGGCCCTGGCGCCCGGCAAGGTCGACGGTCTGGCCGAAGCCTGCCTGGAATGCCTGAAACTGGACCGGGCGGTCGTGCGCAAATTCGCCGAGGGCTACAGCTGGAAGAGCTGCGCCGAGGAGTTCGTCAAGAACCTGCAGCCCTATCCCGAGCCGGAAAAAACCCGGTTCTGGCGGCGGCTGAGAAGGCTGGCGCGGTTGCGGCGGAAACCGAAAGCCGCCGCGTAACTCCTCTCCCTCTGGGAGAGGTCGACTCTGAGCGCGGTAGCGCGAAGAGCGGGTGAGGGCCTACCTGCAGCGAATGCCGGTGAACGCAGCAGCGGCTGAACCGCCGCAAGGCTCCCCCTCCGTGGGACACCGCCTTCGGCGTGTCCCTCGCTCCTCCTCGCAAGCGAGGAGGAGAGGCGCGAACCGCCCCTACAGCAACCGCGTCCGGATCGCCTGGCTCAGCAGGTCGATCCCCGACACCGCCACCACGATGACCAGCACGATGCAGCCGGTCTGGTCGTAGGCGAAGCTGTTGGTGGAATCGATCAGCACCTGGCCGATACCGCCGGCCCCGATCAGGCCGAGCACCGTGGCGGCGCGGCTGTTGCTCTCGAAGCGGTAGAGGGCGTAGCCGGTCCACAGCGGGGCCACCTGCGGCAGGACCCCCCAGGCGATTTCCTGCAGCTTCACCGCGCCGGTCGCCCGCACGCCCTCGACCGGACCCTTGTCGATGGATTCCACCGCCTCGGCGAACAGCTTGGCCAGCACGCCGCCGGTGTTGAACATCATCGCCATCACCCCGGCAAAGGGGCCCAGGCCCACGGCGGTGATGAAGATGACCGCCAGCACCAGGTCGGGAATCGACCGCACCAGGTCCAGAACCCGGCGCACGGGCTGCTGAATCCACACCGGCGTGATGTTACGGGCGCCCAGCAGGCCCAGCGGCACCGCCACTACGATGGCCAGGAAGGTGCCCCACAGCGCCATCTGGATCGTCTCCCACATCTTGGCGATGTAGAGCGGCCATTTGGCGGTCAGCAGCGCTTCCGGGAAGTCCGCGCGCATGGGGTTGAAGGGCGCGAAGAACTCCTTGGCGAAGCTCTGCATGTTGCCTGACCCGGAGAGCAGGTCAGGGAACTTGTTGATTTCGGCCGGTCCGAAGCTGACGATCAGCAGGACAGCCAGGCCGCCCCAGATCAGGACATCGAAGCCCCGGGCCGAAAGCGAGCGGGTGGGCGGAGAAAGGGCGGTCGTTTCCTGAGTCATGGCCGGCTCAGTTGGTCCCGCCCGGCGCCTTGGCGGCGGCGGCCGCGGCCTCGGCGTTGACGGCGTCCAGCGCCTTCTGAGCGGCGGCGACCCTGACCGGATCCTTGGCCTTCTGCGCCAGGCCCAGCTCCTCGCCGGCCTCCATCTTGCGGACGAACAGCAGGTGGGTGTCGTCGGCCGGTTTGAAGCCGCCGATGCTCAGCCTCTTCATGTTCTCGCGCTGCTTGGCGGCTTCCGGGGTGTCGCCCTGGCCGTAGGTCAGGAAGAACTGCCGCAGCTTCTCCTTCACCGCCGGGTCGAGGTCCTTGCGCCAGACGATGGGATCTTCCGGCAGGGTCTCGGACTGCCAGATCACCTTGAGCATGCCGGTCTGCTTGTCGCCGCGCGCCAGGCTCAGCTGCAGGGCGGTCGAGTTGCTGACCGCGACATCCAGCTTGCCATTGGCGACCGCGAACATGTTGGCCTGGTAGTTGGTGGCGGTCAGCACGGTCTTGAAGCACTCGGACGGATCGATGCCCGCCGGGGTGAAGAACAGCGCCATCGGGGCCAGATTGCCGGACGTCGACTTCACGTCACCCATGCCCAGGGTAAATTTCTTGTCGCACTTGAGCAGGTCGGCCGCCGTGATCGGGCTGTCCTTGCGCACGACGATGATCGAGCGGTAGCCGTCCGTCCCGGAGTCGTCGAAGGTGCGGGCGAACACCTCGCCGTTGGACCGGCGCACCGCGTCCAGCCCGGACCGGTTCGAGAACCAGCCCAGGTCGGTCTGCTTGAAGCGCATGGCCTCGATCAGCGCGCTGTAGCTGGAGGAGAAGAAGGGCTTCACCTTCAGGCCCGTCGACTTCTCCATGTCCAGCAGGATCGGATGCCAGTAGCTCTCCATGTTCTGGGCAGACTCGGTGGAGAGGATCGAGAAGGTCACCTCGTTCTTGGCGGCGGGCTTTTCGCCGCCGCCACAGCCCATCAGGACGGCGATCGACAGGGCGGCGGTGACGCCAAGCAGGGCGCGACGGATCATTGCGGGGCTCCTTCCCAGAAGACGTCTTCGAATTCCGGGCCGTAGATTTCAATCAGTTGGGTCTTGCCGAGGCTCGCCGGCGGACCGTCATAGACGATCTTGCCCGCCTTCAGCGCCACCACCCGGTCGCAGTAGCGCAGGGCGTAGTCGACCTGGTGCAGGGTGACGATGACGGTCAGGCCGTCTTCCCGGTTCAGGGCGCGCAGGATGTCCATCACCTTGCGGGCCGAGACGGGGTCCAGGCTGGCCACGGGCTCGTCGGCCAGAATGATCTTGGCCTTCTGAACCAGGGCCCGGGCGATGGCGCCGCGCTGCTGCTGGCCGCCCGACAGGGTGTTGGCCCGCTGGCCGGCATAGTCGGAGACCCCGACCCGGTGCAGGGCCTGCATGGCCGCGGCCTTGGTCTCGGCCGGCCACTGGCCCAGCATGCCGCGCCAGAAGCCGATCCGGCCCAGCGAGCCCAGGGCCACATTGCTGAACAGGGTCAGCCGGCCGACCAGGTTGAACTGCTGGGCGATGAAGCCGATGCGGATGCGGGCGTCGCGCACCTTGTCGCTGACCCGGCCCCGGTGCTGGACCTTGCCGCCGAACACGTCGATGGCGCCGTCGCCGCCGTCGATGGTCTGCAGACCGTCGATCGAGCGCAGCAGGGTGGATTTGCCGGACCCCGAGGGCCCGATCAGGGCGATCATCTCGCCCTTGGCGACGCTCAAGCTGACCTTGTCCAGCGCCCGGCGCTGGCCAAAGGTCTTGGAGATGTCGCGTATGGATAGGACGGCTTCCGACGTCATGGCTTTGCTGGAGACAACCCTTGCAGCGTGCGCGCCGCCAGGAGCGGCGAGGCGGGTGGACCTGTGTTCTTCGCATCGACGGACGGCTGTTAAGCCACTCTGTCCGATGGCGCTCTAGCACACAAGCAGGCCCCTGATGAAAGAGGCATGCGACGGTTTGATGACGCTGAGGGCCAGTGAGGCGAAATGTGGCGGGCCCGGCCCACAAACTGTCACATAAAAAAACTTTACATTGGGGGCCCCGACCCCTATTTCGCACGGCTCCGGCGGACCCCGTGTCCTATCTGCGCTGCTAACGCCGGTCTGGGTTCAACAATCTATGGGGGTTACGTGAATTGCACACGTACCATAAACCCCTGGACCTGGTCCGTGAGCGGTCTCCGGAACGTCCCGTCGCCCTTGTGCGACGAGATGCCGTAGCCGCAGCGGCGCGCTGGTTCCAGGACAAGTTTAAAGGCGAGATCCTCTATGCCGTGAAGGCGAACCCTTCACCGTGGGCGATCGAGACCTTGTACGCCAACGGCGTCACCGGATTCGACGTCGCGTCGGTTCCGGAAGTGAAGATCGTGGCCGAGCACGCCCCCGGCGCGCGCATGGCCTTCATGCATCCGGTCAAGAGCCGGCGGGCGATCTCGGAAGCCTATTTCGATTACGGCGTCCGCACCTTCGCCCTCGATACGCATGAAGAGCTGGCCAAGATCCTCGACGCCACGGGCGGCGCCAAGGACCTCAACCTCATGGTCCGCATGGCGGTCGATGCGGAAGGGGCCAACTTCTCGCTGTCCGGCAAGTTCGGCGTCGACGCCTTCCACGCCCCTGCCCTGCTGATGGCCACGCGCCGCGCGACCCAGGAGCTGATGGGCGTCTCCTTCCACGTCGGCAGCCAATGCATGCGCCCGACTGCCTACCAGGCCGCGATGGCCCAGGTCAGCCGCAGCCTCGTGCGCGCCGGCGTCTTCGCCGACGTGGTCGATGTCGGCGGCGGCTTCCCGAGCGTCTATCCCGGCATGATCCCGCCGGACATGGACGACTATTTCGCGGCCATCGAGCGCGGCTTCAACGAGATGCCCGTGTCGGAAACCACCGAGCTGTGGTGCGAGCCCGGCCGGGCCCTGGTCGCCGAATCGACTTCGCTGCTGACCAAGGTCGAGCTGCGCAAGGGTGACGCGCTCTATCTCAACGACGGCAGCTACGGCTCGCTGTTCGACGCCGCGCACGTCAAATGGCCCTTCCCGGTCAAGCTCTACCGCGGCGACGGCGAAGACGCCCATGAAGTCGAGGGCGAGCTGAAGCCCTACCGCTTCTACGGCCCGACTTGCGATTCGCTGGACCATATGCCGGGCCCGTTCTGGCTGCCCGGCGATGTGCAGGAAGGCGATTACATCGAGATCGGCATGATGGGCGCCTATGGCGTGGCCATGTCGAGCCGCTTCAACGGCTTTGGCGACACCGAGACCGTCGAGGTCCAGGACGCGCCGATGGCCTCGATGTTCGGCTTGGCCCGCCGTTCGATCCCGGCCCCGAAGACCGCGCAGCGCAGCAATGTCGTGCGGCTGTCGCGTCCCAAGGGCGGGAAACGTCGCCGCAAGTAGGCGTTTACAAGCTTAGAGATCCTCCAGGCCCGTCGCTCCGTCCGGGCCTGGAGTGATATTTTGGACGGGCGCTCATATCCAAAGGGAAACCTGAAGCGATGAACGCTCCCGTTCGCAACAACATCAAGGCCGAGCTGCTCTCCAACGTCGTCGAGCATGTCGACATCACCGCCTATGACGCCCGGCCGGTCATCGACGCCATGCGCAAGATGAGCTTCACCAGCCGCGACACCGCCCGCGCCGCCGACATCCTCAACATGGCCCTGGAAGACAGGACCTGCTCGCCCTGGCTGATCCTGGCCGGCTCGACCAGCGCCGGCGGCTGCATGCATGTCTACCGCGACATGGTGAAGTTCGGGATGATCGACGCGGTGGTCGCCACCGGCGCCTCGATCATCGACATGGATTTCTTCGAGGCCCTGGGCTTCAAGCACTATCAGGCCGCCGGCCCGGTCGACGACAACGTGCTGCGCGAGAACTATATCGACCGCATCTACGACACCTATATCGACGAGGAAGAGCTCCAGGCCTGCGACCACACCATCCTGGAGATCGCCAACCGCCTCGAGCCGCGCGGCTATTCCAGCCGCGAGTTCATCTGGGAAATCGGCAAGTGGCTCTCGGAAGGCAACGCCAAGAAGCCCGGCAGCCTGATCCAGACCGCCTATGAAGAGGGCGTGCCGATCTTCTGCCCCGCCTTCGTCGACTCATCGGCCGGCTTTGGCCTGGTCAAGCACCAGAAGGAGCGGGCCGCCGCCAGGCAGCCCTACCTGATGATCGACGCCGTGGCCGACTTCCGCGAACTGACCGACATCAAGATCGCCGCCGGCACGACGGGCCTCTTCATGGTCGGCGGCGGGGTTCCGAAGAACTTCGCCCAGGACACCGTGGTCTGCGCCGAGATCCTGGGCGTCGAGGCCGAGATGCACAAATACGCCGTGCAGATCACCGTCGCCGACGTCCGCGACGGCGCCTGTTCTTCCTCGACGCTGAAGGAGGCCGCGAGCTGGGGCAAGGTGGACACCACCTTCGAACAGATGGTCTTCGCCGAGGCCACCACGGTCGTGCCGCTGATCGGCTCGGACGCCTATCACCGGGGCGCCTGGAAGACCCGCGAGAAGCGCCGCTGGAACAAGCTGTTCGCGTAAAAGCCATCTGGCATAGCCCGAGCGCTTGGGCTTAGGCTGGGGTCCTCTTCGTGGGGGACCCCAGCATGCGCACCGCTCTCATCGCCACCCTGGCCGCCCTGGCCCTGACCGCCTGTGTTCCCAAGGTCGAGACCGAGGGCGGCGCCGCGGCCACCGCCGCCGCGGCGGCCCTGCCGGCCTACGCACCCGCCTATCCGGGCGCGACGATCGTCACGGCTTCCAAGACCACCGTCGGCGGCGTCCAGGCCGTGGGGGTCAGCTTCGCCACCACCGACACGCCCGAACAGGTCGTCGCCTTCTACAAGGGCAAGCTGGGGGCCAGCGGGCTGGGCCCGGTCAAGGAAATGAACCTGGGCATGGGCCAGATGCTCGTCGTCCAGGACGCCGCCACCGGCAAGAGCGTCCAGGTCATGGCCATGAAGGCCGGCGACCAGACCAGCATCCAGGTCACCCAATCCTCCGCCAAGCCGGAGAGCTGACCCATGCGCGCCCCCTTCGCCCTCTGCGCCGCCCTGCTCGCGGCAAGCCTCGCCGCCTGCGGCAAGCCGCCCGCCAAGGCGCCGGCCGCCACGGTCGCCGCCGGAACCGAGAGCGGCCAGGTGACGGTCAAGACCCCCGACGGCCAGGTCGCCGTCATCAAGGGCGGCGCGGCGGCCGTCGCCGCGGCGCCGGGCCGGGCCCCGCCGGCCTACGCCCCGACCTATCCGGGCGCGGCCGTCCTCTCGCGGATCGAAACCGGCGATGTCACCATCCTGCGCTTCACCACCAAGGACGCGCCCGACCAGGTCATGGCCTTCTATCGGGACGCCGCGGCCAAGGCCAAGGTGCCGGTCTCGGCCGACATGGACATGGGCGGCAGCAAGATGTTCGCCGCCGAGGAGGAGGGCGGGGCCCGCGGCATGCAGCTGACCGCCGCTGCGGCGAACGGCCTGACGACGGTGCAGCTGACCTACCACGCGCCCAAGGGGTGAGGGGTCACACAGGCATGGTTGATCCCCGGGGGTGACTTCCGGCATGGTCGCCGCCTGCCTCGGGAGGGAGCCGCCATGACGCCGCGCAACACCATCGCCACCATCGCCGCCGTAGTCCTGCTCGCCGGGGGTGGCGTCTGGGCGGCCTTCGCGGCCGACGCGCCCCCCGCCAGCTATCTGCCGGCCCCCCTGGACACCACCCACATCCTGCCCCCGGCCCCGACGGCGGGGACCAGCCGCTACGAGGCCGACCGCACCATCTTCCTGCAGACCCGGTCGCTGAAGGGCAGCGACCGCTGGACGATGGCCATCGGCGACGCCGATTCGGCCAGTATCCTGCAGCAGTTCAGCTGCTCGGCCGGGGTGACGCTGGACAAGGATACGGCGCCCAGGCTGGCCGCCCTGCTGCTGCACATCCGCAAGGACGTCGGCGATTCCACCAACGCCGCCAAGGACTTCTACAAGCGCCAGCGCCCCTTCCGGATCGACGAGGGCGAGACCTGTGTCGCCAAGCCCGACAGCCTGGACTATCCGTCCGGCCACGTGACCTGGGGCTGGTCGGTGGGGCTGATCCTGGCCGAGCTGCTGCCCGATCGCACGCCACAGATCCTGCTGCGGGCCCGGGCCATCGGCGAGAGCCGGGTGGTCTGCGGGGTGCACAACGCCAGCGCCGCCGAAGCCGGCCGCACCAACGCCTCGGCCGTGGTGGCCGCCCTGCACGGCCAGGACGCCTTCCGCAAGGACCTGGACGGGGTGCGCAAGGAGATCGCCGCCCTGCGCAAGACCGGCGCGGCGCCGGACGCCGGGATCTGCAAGGCCGAGGCCGACCTGCTGGCCAAAGACCCCTACTGATTCCTGATGGTCGCGCGCTAGCCGCCGCAACCGGTTCCCACTTGCGGCTATCGCGCTCCGCAACTTGCCTAGGGGGCCGCGCATCTCTACCTGAAGGGCATGGCGCACGACTGCGAGCATGAGCACGACGCCCGGGGGCTGGCTGGGGCCGCCCTCGGCCACGCCCTGCAGGACGCCGATGTCCGCTGCTCCACGGCCGGCGAGCGGCTGACCGCCCCGCGCAAACGGGTGCTGGAGCTGCTGCTGGCGGCCGGCCAGCCGGTGAAGGCCTACGACCTGATCGCCGCCTTCGGGGCCGACGGCGCCCCGGCCAAGCCGCCGACCGTCTACCGGGCCCTGGACTTCCTCTCCAAGCAGGGCTTCGCCCATCGCATCGAGAGCCTCAACGCCTATGTCGCCTGCCGGCGCGAGGCGGACGGGCACGCCGCCGCCTTCCTGATCTGCGACTGCTGCGGGGCGACCCGCGAAATCGAGCCGGCCGGCCTGGGCGAGATCCAATCCATCGCCGGTGAGGCTGGCTACGCCCTCTCCGGCGTCACGGTCGAGGCCCATGGCCTCTGCGGAGACTGCCGCACGTGACGACCTGGCCAGGCGTCGAGGTCTGGCGCGGGGGCGTCAACACCTGGGAATGCGACGAGATGGGGCACATGAATGTGCGCTTCTACGGCGTCGCGGCCATGCAGGGGCTGGCGGGACTGGCCGCCGAGCTGGGCATGCCCCAGGCCTTCGCCGCCGACGCCGGGGCCACCCTGATGGTCCGCGAGCAGCATATCCGCTTCATGCGCGAGGCCCGGGCCGGGGCGGCCCTCTACATGACCGCCGGGGTGGTCGAGATGGGCAAGGACGAGGCGCGGTTGCTGCTGCTGCTGGTCCATGCCGACACCGGCGCCCTGGCCGCCAGCTTCCAGATCGTGGTCGCCCATGTCACCGCCCGCGACGCCCGCCCCTTCCCCTGGCCGGCCCGCACCCGTGAGCGGGCGGCGGCCCTGACCGTCGCCGTGCCGAAAGAGGCCCAGGCCCGCGGCCTCTCGCTCGATCCGGTCAGGTCCAGGGCCAGCGTAGCCCGGGCCGACGAACTGGACCTCACCCGCATCGGCCTGGGCGCCTTCGCCCCGCAGGACTGCGACGTCTTCGGCCGGGCCGGGGCCGAGCAGTTCATCGGCAAGGTCTCCGACGGCGTCGGGACCCTGGTCCACGGCTTCCGCGCCACCGTGGTCGAACACGCCCCGCCCACCTCCGGCGAGATCGGCGGGGCGGTGGTGGAATACCGCCTGCTCTATCTGGACTGGCCCCGGGCCGGCGCCCGCTTCGACATCCGCTCGGGCCTGGTGGGGGCGAACGACAAGGTCATGCGCATGGTCCACTGGATGCTCGACCCCCAGAGCGGCAGGCCCTGGGGCGTCAGCGAGGTGGTGGCGGTGACGTTCGATCTGCAGACGCGCAAGGTGATCCCGATCACCGAGGCGGCGCATGCGGTGCTGATGGGGCAGGCGAAGGTCGGGCTGGCGCTCTAACCTGCCGGGGAAGCTGCGCCGGTCAGGGTAATTTCGGTGACAGTTTACTTTATTCGCCCTTGGATCACGGTCAGGCGTGAGGGGGCTCAGAGCGAATAAAGTAAACTGTCACCGAAATAGGCCGCCTACAGGGATGCCGCCTCCGTCAGTGCGTCGCGCACCAGATCCGGCCGTTCCATCGGCAGGAAGTGGCTGGTCCCTTCGATCGTCTCGATCCGCACATTGCCCGGCAGCCCCGCCGCCCGCTCGCCGATGTTGAAGGTCGAACCCGTTTCCGCCCGCAGGATGTGGATCGGGACGGTGATCTTCCCGAACGCGCTGAACACATTCCCCTGGGGCGAGGAGAAGTTGGCCGCCTCCCAGCCCGGGGTGCAGGTCAGGCCCACGCCCTCGGTGTTCTCCGTAAAGCCGTCCTGGACATAGTCGACCAGCATCGCCTCGGACCAGGTCTTGAACGCCCCGCGTCCCCGATAGGACTCCACGACATCCTGCCGACTGGCGAACTGGCCGCGCCGCCGCAGCGCCCCTCTAGCCAGCGGCGTATCCCGCAGGATCTCGGCCGAGACCGTCGCTGGCATCAGCACCGGATCGAACAGGGCCAGCGCCTTGACCGCTCCCGGCCGCTCGGCAGCGGCCATCAGGCTGGCCGCCCCGCCCATGGAATGGCCGCCCAGCACCAGGGGCGGGGCGTCCAGGGCGTCCAGGAGCGCGATCAGGTCGTCGCGGAAGCCGTACCAGCTGTTCTGGGCGCTCGGATCGGCCGGCAGGCTGGTCAGGCCGTGGCCGCGCTGGTCGACCGACAGGATGCGGTAGTCCTTGGCCAGCGGGGCCAGGATGGAGCGGTAGGTCAGGGCGTTGAAGCCGTTGGCGTGCAGGAAGAGGATGTCCAGCGGTCGCTCTTCGGGGCCCAGCTCGATGCCGGCGATCTCCCCGCCCGAAATGGCGATACGGCGGCGCCGATACGGAATCTGGTCGGCGTCCATGGCCATCCCCTCGTCTGGCCTTCGTCATGGCCGAACTGACGCGGCGTCAGCAACCCCAAACCCGTCATCCTGGGCCTTGTGCCCAGGATCCCGTGTTCCGCTCGCTGCAAAAGTAGCGGTTGAAACGCCGCGCTGGACGGCTGTCTGATCGTGCGGCGGAGAGCGGGATTCTAGGCACAAGGCCTAGAATGACGACGGAGGAGGAGCGAGCGCGGCGTCCCTTCCCCACTCTTGCCTTCCCCGGCGTCCAGCGCGGATGATGCAGGCAACGAGAGGAAACCACCGATGAACGCCATCACCGCCACCACCGAATTCACCTGTTTCGACGTTACGATCGAGGCCGGGGTCGCCCACATCGTCATGAAGCGGGCCGCCGAGATGAACACCATGAACAGGGCGTTCTGGAACGAGCTGCCGGTCATCGTGCGCGACATCAGCGACAATGCCCTGGCCCGCTGCATCGTCATCTCCTCGACCGGCAAGCATTTCAGCGCCGGCATGGACCTGTCGGTGTTCGACGGGGTCGGGGACAGCAGCGGCCGGCCGAAGGACCCGCACGTGGCCGGCGAGATGTTCCGCCGTCATGTCCATCAGCTGCAGGACGTCTTCTCGGTCCTGGACGAGGCCCGCATGCCGGTGATCGCCGCCATCCACGGCGCCTGTATCGGCGGGGCGGTCGACATGACCAGCGCCTGCGACATCCGCTACTGCAGCGCCGACGCCTATTTCTGCATCATGGAGATCAATATCGGCATGACCGCCGATGTCGGCACCTTCCCGCGCCTCTGCAAGCTGATCCCCGAGGGCTGGGTGCGCGAACTCGCCTATACCGGCCGGCGCCTGCCCGCCGAGCAGGCCAAGGCCATCGGCCTGGTCAACGAGGTGCTGCCCGACCACGACGCCGTGGTCGCCCACGCCCTGGCCACGGCCCGCGAGATCGCGTCCAAGTCGCCCCTGGCCGTCGCCGGTTCGAAGGTGATGATCAACTACGCCCGCGATCACACCATCAAGGACGGGCTGGACTATATCGCCGTCTGGCAGACCGGCATGTTCAGCGGCCCGCACATGGCCGAGACCTTCAAGGCCAAGGCCGAAAAGCGCGAGCCGGTCTTCCCGGACCTGATGCCGCTGCGCAAAGGCATGTAATCCCCAAGACCGATGCGGCCGAAACTGCAGCAAGGTTTTTGTCCACGAACAACACGAACAACACGAACAAGCTGAGCCGATCCCGCGCCCGACCCGGAGGGTCCTCAGATTCGATAGGCCTTCGGCCGAAGCCGCCTATGGCTCCGTTCGTGTTGTTCGTGTTGTTCGTGGACAAATCTTAAAAGGCAGAGACCCACCCGCAGCGCAGGCCGCAGATCAGACCTCCATCTCCGCCCCGCGCAGGTCGGCGCCGTCGAGCCTGGCCATGGCCAGGTCGGCTTCGAACAGCCGCACCCGGCGCAGGTCCGCGCCGCGCAGGTCGGCCCGGGCCAGGCGCGCGCCGGTCATGTCGGTGCGCAGGTAGCGGCCCTCGGCGATCATCAGCGGGCCGAGATTGGCCTCGCGCAGGTCGGCCCGGTCGAGCTGGGCCCGCATCAGCTTGGCGCCGCGCAGGTCGGCGCCCTTGAGGTTGACCCCGCGCAGGTCGGCCCCGGTGAGGTCGGCCCCCTGCAGATGGGCCCCCTCCATGTTCAGGCCGAAGAACACCGCCCCCGGCGCGGCCAGCCCTGTCAGCCGGCGGCCACGCAGCGTGCGGGCGGGGCGGAAATCGATGCCGACGGCCTTGGCGGCCTCGCCCTCGGCCCCGTCGGTGACGCAGAACCGCTCATGGGCGTCCAGCACGTCGCCCAGCGGCCGGTCGTCGACATAGACCACCGGCGGCGGACCGTGCAGGCTGCCGGTCAGGTCGGCCTTTTCGAGATTGGCCCCTTCCAGCTCGAGATCGACCAGAATGGCCCGGCGCAGCGAGGCGCCGCCCAGGTCGGTGTTGAACAGGCTCGCGCCGGTCATGTCGGCGCCGTCCAGGATCGCCTTGACCAGTCGCGCCCCGCCCAGCCGGGCGCCCTTGAGGTTGGCGTCCGACAGGTCGACGGCGATGGACTCGGAGGTCTGCACCCCGGTCAGGTTGGCCCCCTCCATCACCGCATAGTCCAGCTCGCCCTTGCGCCGGTCGTGGCGCAGGATGCGAAAGCCGTTGGTCATGTCCTGGGTGGCGATCAGCCCCTCGCGCAGGTCGGCGCCCGAGAGGTCGGCGCAGGAGAGGTTGGCGCCGCGCAGGCAGGCGCCGCGCAGGTCGGTCTTCAAGAGGCTGGCGTTGCGCAGGTCGGCGTCGCGCAGGTCGGCCCCGAACAGCACCGCCCCGTTCAGCCGCGCGCCGGAAAGATCGACGGCGTTCAGCCGGGCGGCGGTCAGGTCGGCCTCGGAAAGGTCGACCCCGGCCAGGACGAAGTTGCTGAGATCCGCATGGGCCAGATGCGCCCGCCGGCCGCCGGCCCGGCCGGTCAGATAGCGGCTATGGCCCTCGAGAACCTCCTTGAGGCCCGCATGGTCGAAGTTTCGAGACAGGCTGGCGGAGGTGGATGACATAGGGCGGAGAGGATGGCTCCTGCCCCTTAAAGAACGGTTCTTTTTCCAGAGACCAAAGGGGTGAATCGGTCCGGAACCGCTGTTTTTGGCACGGTAAACGCCGAAACCTCGCGGCTACAGCCAGCCCTTGCGCTTGAACCACCACAGCGGGATCAGCATCGAGACCAGCATCAGCCCGATGGCGAACGGATAGCCGCCCATCCAGTTCAGCTCGGGCATGTGTTTGAAGTTCATGCCGTAGATCGAGGCCACCAGGGTCGGCGGCAGGAAGACCACCGAGGCCACCGAGAAGATCTTGATGATGGCGTTCTGCTCGACATTGATCAGGCCGAGCGCCGCGTCGAGCAGGAAGGTGATGTCCCCCGACAACCGCCCGCCATGGTCGGCCAGGGACTGCACGTCCCGCTGCAGCGAGCGCAGCCGGCCGCGCTGCTCCTTGTCGCCCTCGAAGGCGTCGACCAGGCCGCTGTAGCCCAGGATGCGGGTCAGGCTGATCAGCGAGGCGCGGGTCTTGCCGTCCACCGACTGGGCCCGGCCCAGGCGCGTCAGCAGGGCCGAGAAGGCCTCGGTCTTGCCGGGCCGGCGGAAGATCTCCTGCGAGACCAGCTCCACCTCGGCCGAGGTCTCCTCCAGGATGTCGGCGACGCGGTCGATGATGGCGTCCAGCAGGCCCAGGAATACGCCGGTCCCGTCCTGGCAGACCTCGGGCTCGCGGCCCAGCTGGGCGGCGAACAGCTCGAAGGCGCCGGGCCGGTCGTAGCGGATGGTGATCAGCCGGCCCTTGAACAGCACGAAGGTCACCGGCGCCAGCACGGGGTTGTCGCTGGCGTGGGCCAGGACCACGGCGGTCATGAAGCTGGCCCCATGATCCTGATAGAGGCGTGAGGAGGTCTCGATCTCCTGCATGTCGTGCTGGGTGGGCAGCAGCAGGCTGGTGGCCGCCTCGATGGCCAGCTCCTCGTCGCGGGTCGGATTGACCAGGTCCAGCCAGACCGTATCGGCCGGCATGGCCCAGGAGGGGCCGACCTCGACCGGTTCGATCCGCGCCTGGCCGCGGCGCAGCAGGGTCAGCATGGAACAGCCTCTCGCATCCGCCGGACATGGCCCGGCGGCGTGTTGGCGTCAATCGCTGGAAGGAATCCTACTTGTCCGACTTGTCCGACTTGTCGCCGCCGCCGGTGGCCGCCTGGATCAGGGCGGCGAGGGCGTCGGTGGTGTCGGCCGCCTGGTTCAGGATTTGCATCGGCGCGGCGGACTGCACCACCTGGCTGGCGGCGGACTGCACGGCGGCGAAGGCGTTGTTCTGGGTGACGGCCAGGCGGGCGTTGAGCTGGGCCATCTGCAGGGCCTGGGCGTTCGGATAGATGAAGCCGTAGGTCGGGTAGGTGGTGGTGCCCAGATCGCGGATCGGGTCGTACCAGACCTTGACCTGGCTCCAGTCGCCGCCCGGCGAGACGTCGATGACGGTGACGTCCTTCTCGACCTGGCCCCGGGCGCCGCCGATCATCGACCAGTTGGCGTGGGTGATCTGGATGACGCGGTCGGTGACGATGCGGCTGACCACGGCCACGTGGCCCAGCTTCATGCGGTCGGTGGGACGGAAGCAGAGCACCGAGCCGACCTTGGGCGCGAAGCCCTTATCGTAGACGCCCGTCGCCTGGTCCCACCAGGTGCGGGCGTCGCCGAAGATCTGAATGCCGGACATCAGGCGCGCGAACGGCACGCACTGCCAATAGACGCCGGCGGCGGCCTGGGCAGCGGGAATGAGACTGAGCACCAATGCGGCGGCCAGGGAACCGATCTGGGTTCTGGTCCGTTGACGCATGCTGGTGGGCTCCCCCTGTTTCCGACGCAAGGGGGATACCCCTACTACGGCCGAATGAAAAGACTCTTTAAGCCGTCAGACGGCGACCGACTGTCGCGTCTTCCAGGCCCCGGCAATGAGTTTCATACGCTCCCGGGCCGGCTTCTCGACCAGATGATACGACAGCGCCGACAGTGGAACGATAGCTGCGAGGAAGATCAGCCACACGGGCAGTGGCAGTCTATCCCCTTCGAGATTCAACAGTCGGGCAGCGAGATTAACGAATAGAATCTTCCAGGGCACGCAGATCATGTAGGTCGAGTAGCTGATCTCACCCAGATACACGAAGACCGGCTGCGATCCGAAAGTCGAACCGTGCTGGGCCAGGCCCGCCAGGAAGAGGATCAGCCCGCCAAAACCGGCCACCATCAGGGGTCCGGGCGCTCCAAAAGAGGCGCCGATCAGCAATCCGGCGCCCATCAAAGCGGCGCCCAGGGCGGCCGAACGGGCGCTGCGGACCGCGCCGGCTCGCCATAATGTGAACATCGCGCAGCCCAGGGCGAAGCAGGGCACGATGCGCAGCGCGCCCCAACGAATCGTCGCCTCGGTCAGCGGAAACCCGGCCAGGGCCTGGAACAGCGGATAAAGGACGGCCAGGAAGGCCAGCGTCAGGCCCAGGGCCAGCCACGGCCTGTGGCGCAGCCGCCAGAAGGCCCAGGCGAAGGCCGGGAAGGTGACATAGGCGAACCACTCGGCCGAGATCGACCAGGCCGGATGGTTGAAGGCCGCGTCGGGGGCCAGGCCCCAGGCCTGCAGCATGAGCAGGTTGGCGGGCAGCGAGCGCCAGGACAGCAGGTTGTCGTCGACCGCGATACCGGCCGCCGTCGCCGCCACGGCCAGGGCGATCAGCCCGAACAGGGTGACGATGTGCAGCGGATAGACCCGCGCCAGCCGGTTCCACAGGAACGATCCATAGCGGAAACGGCCCTCGCCGAAGCTGGTCAGATAGACATGGCTCAGAATGAAACCCGACAGCACGAAGAACAGCTCGACCCCCAGCCCGCCCCGGGTGACGAAGGCCGGCGTGGCCGTCGTGGCCAGGTTTTCCCAGTAGGTGAACAGCACCACCCACAGCGCCGCGAAGAAGCGCAGCGAGGTCAGCGGACGGATATTGGCGGCGTCAGGCATGGCGGCCCCGTTTCATTTTCGGCCAGTTCCGCCGGACCCCAGCAAATCGCGCGCCACGCGAAATTTGCGAGAAGGCTTCAACCGTTCGCCCGATCCCCTAGATAGAGGGGTCATGCGTCAAAGGAGCCTCGCAGGAATTGATGGACAGTCTGTTGCATCTGGTCGCCGATCCCGCCGCCTGGCTCGCCCTGGTCACCCTGGTGGTCCTGGAGGTGGTGCTGGGGATCGACAACCTGGTCTTCGTGGCCATCCTCTCCAACAAGCTGCCCGAGCATCAGCGCACCAAGGCCCGGCGGATCGGTATCTCCCTGGCCCTGGTCATGCGGATCGTCCTGCTCTCGACCCTGGTCTGGCTGACCGCCCTGACCAAGCCGGTGTTCGATCTGGGCCTGACCGGACCGACCCATGACGGCGGCCACCCGACCTTCGAGACCGCCTTTTCCTGGCGCGACCTGATCCTCATCGCCGGCGGCCTCTTCCTGCTCTGGAAGGCCACGCGGGAAATCCACCATGCCGTCGACCCCGCGCCGCAGGAGGGCGACCCGGGGTTCACCAAGGCGGTGGTCCAGAACTTCGGCGCGGCCATCGTCCAGATCCTCATGCTGGACATCGTCTTCTCGATCGACTCGATCCTCACGGCCGTGGGCATGACCGACGACCTGCCGATCATGATCACCGCGGTGATCCTGGCGGTGATCATGATGCTGATCGCCGCCGACCCGCTGTCGAACTTCATCAACGCCAACCCGACCGTGGTCATGCTGGCCCTGGGGTTCCTGCTGATGATCGGCGCGGTGCTGATCGCCGACGGTTTCGGCGTGCATGTCCCCAAGGGCTACATCTACGCGGCGATGGCGTTTTCAGGCGGGGTGGAAGGGCTGAACATGTTGGCGAGGGCAAGGCGGGCGAAGGCGGCGCAGGATCCGACGGAGCTGTAGAAGCCTTCCCCCTCGATGGGAGGCTATCGCGCCTGGAATTTCGATGAGCCGGTCCGCGAAAATCCTCCCCCGGAGGGGGAGGGGGACCATGCGGAGCATGGTGGAGGGGGTTTACGCTGCCGCTGAGCGTCAGGAGAGAATGCGGCGGATCGGCTGAGGACTTGCTTTCGGGCGTGGTCGGCGGCGGCAACCCCCTCCACCACCCTCCGGGCGGTCCCCCTCCCCCTCCGGGGGAGGATTTGCGGAGAACCTCTCGGCCCGTTCTCCATGCGCTCTTGGATGGGAAGCGCTAGAGGAAGCTGTAGGGATCCACGTCAAACACCGCCCGCACCGAACTCGGGACCTTCACCCGCGCCCGCCAGGCCGACAAAAACGCCTGCAGGTCCACCGACCGGTCGGCCCGCACCAGCAGCCGCTTCCTACGCCGCCCCCGCACCAACGCCAGAGGCGCATCGGCCGGGCCGAACACCTCAACTCCCTCGGCATTGGGAACCGCCGCCGCCAGGGCCCGCACATAGTCCTCCAGCACCACCGGATCGGTTCCCGAGGCGATCACCGCCGCCAGCCTCCCGAACGGCGGCAACCCCGACAGCTCCCGCGCCGTCATCTCGGCCTCGATGAAGGCGTCGCGGTCCTGGGCCGCCAGGGCCTGCATGACCGGGTGGTCCGGGGCATAGGTCTGCAGCATGGCCCGGCCCGGCCGTTCCTTGCGCCCCGCCCGGCCCGAGGCCTGGGCCAGCAGCTGGAAGGTCCGCTCTCCGGCCCGCAAATCCCCGCCGCGCAGGCCGAGGTCCGCGTCCACCACCCCCACCAGGGTCAGGTTCGGGAAGTTGTGGCCCTTGGCCGCCGCCTGGGTGGCCACCAGGATGTCGATCCGCCCATCCTCCATCGCCCCGACCAGCTCACGCGCCGCCTCGGCGCTCTCGACGGTGTCGGAGCTGAAGACGGCGATGCGGGCGTCGGGGAAAAGGCTGCGCGCCTCTTCCTCCACCCGCTCCACGCCCGGTCCCACGGCGACCAGGCTGTCCTGCGCCCCGCAATGGGGGCAGCGGTCGGGCTTGGGCATGGAAAAGCCGGTCAGGTGGCAGACCAGCCGGCCGGTATAGCGGTGCTCGACCAGCCAGCTGTCGGTGTCCGGCGCGGTCATCCGCTCGCCGCAGGCCCGGCACAGCACCAGCGGCGCATAGCCCCGGCGGTTGAGGAACAGCAGCACCTGCTCGCCGCGCTCCAGGGTCTCGATCATGGCGTGGACCAGCGGCGCCGACAGCCAGCGGCCGGTCTCGGGCGGGGTCTCGCGCAGGTCGATCAGCGACACGTCCGGCATCTGGGCCACGCCGTGCCGCTGGTTCAGCTTCAGCCAGCGATAGCGGCCCTGCTGGGCGTTCCACAGGCTCTCCAGCGAGGGCGTCGCCGAGGCCAGGATAATGGCCGCCTTCTCCAGATGGGCCCGGGCCACCGCCAGGTCGCGGGCCTGGTAGATGAAGCCCTCCTCCTGCTTGAAGGAGGCGTCGTGCTCCTCGTCGACCACGATCAGCTTCAGATGCGCGAAGGGCAGGAACAGCGCCGACCGCGCCCCGACCACGATCCGGCAGCGGTTCGCCTGCACCGCTTCCCAGGTCCGCCGGCGGCGGGGCGGGGGCACGGCGCTGTGCCACTCGGCCGGGGCGACCCCGAACCGCTGCTCAAAGCGGGCCAATACCGCCTGGGTCAGGGCGATCTCGGGCAGCAGCACCAGCACCTGGGCGTCGGGGTCAGCGGCCAGAACGGCGGCGACGGCCTCCAGATAGACCTCGGTCTTGCCCGACCCGGTCACCCCGTCGAGCAGGGCGGCCTGGAAGCCGCCCTCTGCGATCATCCCGGTGAGGGCGTCGGCGGCGGCCCGCTGGCTGGGGTTCAATGTCGCGCCGGGCAGGCCAAGGTCGGGCGGGTCGAAGGCCGCGGGCGTCTCGACCAACCGCAGTTCCAGCACCCCTTCCTCGACCAGTCCCTTGATCACCCCGGCCGAGACACCGGCCGCGGCAGCCAGGGCCGGCGGGGCCAGATGATCCTGGGCCGCGTCCAGCACCCGCTGGCGGGCGGGCGTCATCCGGGCCGGCTGGGTTCCGGTCAGGACCAGCTGCTTCTCAGGCTTGGGCTTGGGCGCCCTTAGCCCCCGCAGCGCCATGGCCAGCGGCCAGGCCGGGGCGTCGACCGC
The DNA here is from genome assembly GCF_030814835.1 of Caulobacter ginsengisoli. Classification (GTDB taxonomy): domain Bacteria; phylum Pseudomonadota; class Alphaproteobacteria; order Caulobacterales; family Caulobacteraceae; genus Caulobacter; species Caulobacter ginsengisoli. The sequence continues at coordinate 105,064 of NZ_JAUSVS010000010.1, read as the reverse complement.
ATAGCGCGCCGCCCACTGCACGAAGGCCAGGGTGCTGGCCGGCAGGGGCGGATCGGCCAGCTTCTCGATCACCGGCTTGAGCGGCCGGTTATGCCCCGCGCCGTCTCGCACCGAGACCACCACGCCCCGCATCACCCGGGGCCCCAGCGGCACGGCCACCTGGTCGCCGACCTCCAGGCCCATGCCCTCCGGCTCGGCATAGTCGAACGGTTCGGGGAGCGGCATGGGGATGAGGACGGCGGCTATGCGGGGCATGGCTGCCCCTTGCTTCTCCCTTCCTCCTCGATGGAGGAAGGGCGGGGATGGTGGTGGTGGCAGTGCGCTTCCGGAAGAATGCGGGGAGGCGACCACGCCACCCCCCACTTTTCGCCCATGTCCCGAGCCCTCACCACCAACCCTGCCCTTCCTCCATCGAGGAGGAAGGGTTCCGGTGCGGCTGTCGCTGATTCGCCAAGAAGGTGGCTCCCGCTTCTCCGAACCGCTAAAACCCCCAGCCCAACCCCAAAGGCCCGACCGATGCAGCTCTTCCTCGACACCACCGACACCGCCGTCCTCGCCGAGCTGGCGAAAACCGGTCTGGTGGACGGCGTGACCACCAATCCTACGCTGATCGCCAAGTCGGGACGTCCCATGCTGGAGGTCATCGCCGAGATTTGCGGTCTCGTCGAGGGCCCGGTGAGCGCCGAGGTCGCCGCCATGGACGCCCCGACCATGCTGGAGGAGGGCCGCAAGCTCGCCGCGGTCGCCACCAATGTGGTGGTCAAGGTGCCGCTGACCAAGGAAGGCCTGATCGCCACGGCCGAATTCGCCCGCGAAGGCATCCAGACCAACGTCACCCTCTGCTTCTCGGCCGCCCAGGCCCTGCTGGCCGCCAAGGCCGGCGCCACCTACATCTCGCCCTTCCTGGGCCGGCTGGACGACCACGGGGCCGACGGCATGGGGCTGATCCAGGAGATCCGCACCATCTACGACAACTACGATTTCGACACCGAAATCCTCGCCGCCTCGATCCGCACCGCGCAACACGTCACCCAGGCGGCCCTGCTGGGCGCCGACTGCGCCACCATCCCGCCGGCGACTTTCGACGCCCTCTTCAAGCACCCGTTAACCGACAAGGGTCTTGAACAGTTCATGGCGGACTGGGCCAAGACGGGTCAGTCCATCCTCTAGGAGGGACTCACCATGTCGGATGCGGCCAAGGCTCGGATCGAGCGCGACGAGGCCATCCGCGACATCCGCGACTTCCTGCGGGCTCATCCCGAGACGTTGCGCCAGGACGAAGCCCTGCTGTCCGAGCTGGGCCTGAGGCTCGACGCCGCCAATCTCGTCGATTTCGGCCCGGCCGCCATCGCCAAGGTCAGCGCCGCCCACAGGCGCGAATCGGGGGTGCGCAAGCAGCTCGAGGCGCTCGCGAAAGCCAACTTCGCCGCCCAGGCCCAGACGCATGCGGCGGTCATCGACCTCCTGGAAGCCAGGAACCATTCCGATCTGGCAAGACGCGTCGACGAACTGGCCACGCTCAGGCTTGGCCTGGCCGGCGCCTCGGTCGCCCTGGAGGGCCCCGCCCGCATTCCCGCCGGCTGGGTCGCCCTGGCCGAGGGCCAGGTCGATCTGGTCCTGGGCCCGCAGAAGGTCGCCCGCATGGGCTTCCACGCTCCCGCCCTGCCGCTGTTCGGCGAGCGGGCCGGCTCGGTCAAGTCCATGGCCCTGGTCCGCCTGGGCCTCTGGTCCCCCAGCCGCCAGGGCATCCTGGCCTTCGGCTCGCCCGATGCCCAGGGCTTCACCTCGGACATGGGCTCGGAGCTTGTGGCCTTCCTGGCCCGGGTGTTCGAGCGCACGGCCGAACGCTGGCCAGTCCTGTGACTCCGCGCCAGGCCATGGAAGCCTGGCTGCAACACCTGACGCATGAGCGCCGGGCCTCGCCCCGCACGGTCGAGGCCTATGCCGGCGCCGTCGGCCCCTATCTCGCCTTCCTCGACCGTCATCGCGGCGAATCCCTCACGCTGGCCGACTATGGGACCCTGACCGCCGGCGACATCCGCGCCTACCTGGCCTGGCGCCGCTCAGGCGATCACCCGCTGTCGGCCCGCTCGCTCAGCCAGGCCCTGTCGGCGGTGCGCGGTTTCCACGGTTTTCTCGACCGACGCCTGGGCACACCCTGCCCCGCCCTGACCCTGGTGCGCGGCCCCAAGGTCCGCCCCGGCGCCCCTCGCCCGGTCAGCGAGGACCAGGCGCGCGGCATGCTGGAAGAGGCCGGGACCGATGACGACCTGGCCCCCTGGGAACGCGCCCGCGACGAAGCAGTGCTGACCCTGCTCTGGGGCTGCGGCCTGCGGATCTCGGAAGCCCTCAGCCTGCGCCGCGCCGACGCCCCGCTGGCCGACACCTTGCGGATCACCGGCAAGGGCGGCAAGACCCGCCTGGTCCCGGCCCTGCCCGTGGTGCGAGCGGCGGTCGACGCCTATCTCAAGGCCCTGCCCTTCATTGGCCTGGACCCCGACGAGCCCCTCTTCCGCGCCAGACGCGGCGGCCCCTTAAGCCCCCGCCACGTCCAGGCCACCGTTCAGCTCCTGCGCGGGCGCCTGGGCCTCTCCGACCGCGCCACCCCCCACGCCCTGCGCCACAGCTTCGCCACCCACCTGCTGGGGGCCGGCGCCGACCTGCGCTCGATCCAGGAACTGCTGGGCCACGCCTCGCTGTCGACCACCCAGCGCTATACCCAGGTCGACGCGGCGGCGCTGATGGGGGCCTATGCCAAGGCCCACCCGCGGGCCTAGCCCAGCCTGTATCCACACAGCTTGTTGCCATCCGGGTCGCGGAAATAGGCGAAATAGGCCGTCGCCCCGCGCGGCCCCGGCGCGCCCTCGTCGGTTCCGCCCAGTTCCAGCGCCTTGGCGTGGAAGGCGGCGACCTCTTCGGGCGTGTCGAAGCTGAAACCGCCCATCACCCCGTTGCCGACATTGGCCTTGCCGCCGTCATGGGGGTTGAGCACCCCGAACATCCCGGTTCCCCGGCCGGCATAGAGCCGCCCGCCCTGGGCCGGCTCGTGCACGCCGCGCATGCCGATCGAGCCCAGCAGGGCGTCGTAGAAGGTCTTGGCCCGTTCCAGATCGTTGGTGCCGACCGTGATGTAGCTGACTGCCGCCATGGCGTCCTCCCGTTGTGGCTTTGGGGTAAGTTTATCATCAAAACGGACTCCGACAACGGCCGACGAAGCCCTGGACCCCGCCACCGTCCGGCGCCAAGCTGGCGGCCTGTCGGGGGCCGCGCCATGAAGATCCTGTCCATCGTCTTCGCCGGGCTGACCCTGGTGGTCGCCGGCCTGGTGTTCTGGCTGAGCAAGGTGGCGGGCGGCGGCTTATCCTTGCTGGACCTGTTCCTCGACGCCTTCGCCGTGGTCAAGCTGACCCTGATCCTGCTGGTCCCGGTCCTGATCCTCGCCGTCTTCCTGCCCAACGGCCGGGGTCAGGCCGGCGGGGTCCTGAAGGTGCTGATGTGGAGCGCCCTTGGCCTGGCGGCGCTGGTCACCGCGGAGCGGGTCCTGAACATCCAAAACGCCGTGCAACGCACCCACACCACCAACCTGCAGGTCGTCGCTCCCAGCCTGGCCGAGAGCCTGATGCCGCTGGTCCTGGGTCTGCTGATCGCCGCCATCGCCGCCTGGAAGATCGCCTCGGCGCGCCCGCCCTCGCCGGCGCCTGCGTTCGACTGATCATGACGATCGAAAGCTCCTGCCACTGCGGCGCGGTCAAACTGACCTGCACCCTCGCCCCGGCCGAGGTCACCGACTGCAACTGCTCGATCTGCCGGCGCTACGGGACGCTCTGGGCCTACTACTCGCCGCGCAATGTGACGATCGAGCCGGCCCAGGACGCCACCGACATATACATGTGGGACGATCGCTCCATCGAGTTCCACCGCTGCAGGACCTGCGGCTGCGTCACCCACTGGGCGCCGGTCGACCGGACCCATGACCGCATGGGCGTCAACGCCCGGCTGATGCCGCTGGAGACGGTGGCGGCGGCGCGGGTGCGCCGGCTGGATGGGGCGGGGACCGAGCGCTACGTCGATGAGGATGGGGGCGAGAACTAGTTTTCGGCGGCTCGCCGGCCCGCCAGCGCCGCGAAGGCCGCCCGGATGGTGTCGTCCGGCATCAGATCCGGGGTCAGGAAGCGCTGGAACAGCAGGCCCTCGATCAGGGCGTTGATCACCCGCACCAGCTGGTCCAGCGGCATCGGCGCCTCGTCCGGCTCCAGCTGGGTGGCCAGCCAGGCCGCGCCCAGTTCGAAGCCCGAGGCCATGGCGTCGTGGAACCGCTGGCCCACCTCTGCATGGGTCAGGGCGTAGGCGCGGAAGGTCAGGGCCCCCACCGCCGCCGCCCGCCGTTCGGGAATGGCGGCGATCACCGCCTCGGCCACCGCCGCCATCTTGTCGGCGAAGCTGGAGCCGGGCGCGAAGACCGGCCGGATGGGGCCCCACTGCCGCTCGGCCAGGGCCATGTAGAGGCCGTCGCGGTTCCTGAAGTTGCCGTAGATGGCCCCGGTGGTCATGCCGGCCCTGCGGGCGATGTCCTGCAGGCTGGTGCGTTCGAAGCCCTGCTCGCGGGTCAGGGCCAGGGCGGCGTCCAGCAGGGCGGCGCGGGTGCGCTCGCGCTTGTCGCCCTTGGGCCGGCGGCGGGGGTTTGCGGAGTCCGCGGTCATCCGACGCATTCTAGTGGCTTGCTATTTTATAATCGATCTATTTTATAGCGCCGAAATTCTCCGGGACGGACGGCATGACGACGCAGGACTCCATCACCAAGGCCATTGAGGCCTATGTCGCGGCCGAGGAAGTGGCCGGGGCCGCCGCCCTGGTCTGGCGGAATGGCGCGGTGGCCCAACTGGCCACGGTCGGCTGGCGCGACCGCGAGGCGGGCCTGCCGGTCGAGCGCGACACCCTCTTCCGCATCGCCTCGATGACCAAGCCGATCACCTCGCTGGCGGCCCTGATCGTTCTGGAGGAAAAGGGCATCGGGCTCGATACCCCGATCGCCAGCGTGGCCCCCGAGTTCGCCGCCATGCGGGTGCTGCGCGCGCCGGGGGGGCCGCTGGACCAGACTGACCCCGCCGCGCGGCCGATCACCTTCGACGACCTGCTGACCCACCGCTCGGGCCTCACCTATGGCGGCGTCTACCCTGGCCCCCTCTCCGACGCCTACGCCCAGGCCCTGGGCGGCGACATCGACAGCCCTGTGAAACCCGACGACTGGATCGCGGGCCTGGCCGCCCTGCCGCTGATCGCCCAGCCGGGGACGGCCTTCAACTACGGCTATTCCACCGACCTGCTGGGCCAGCTGATCGCCCGCATCGACGGGGCGCCGCTGGGCGAAGTGCTGAAACGGCGGGTCTTCGAGCCGCTGGGCATGAAGGACACCGGCTTCACCGCCCCGGCCGACCGCCGCGCCACGCTCTATGGCTGCGACGAGACCGGCAGGCTGGTGCGCCGCCTCACCGCCGCCGGCGGCTCGACCCTGCCCGAGCGGCCGGCCGACATGGAATACTGCTCGGGCGGCCAGGGCCTGTGGTCGACCCTGGACGACTATCTGGCCTTCGCCCGGCTGTTCATCGGCGAGGGGCCACAGCTGCTCCGGCCGCAAACCCTGAAGCTGATGACCACCAACCGTCTGACCGACGACCAGCGTCTGGGAGCCCAGATGTTCGGCATGCCGACCTTCGGGACCGGCCACGGCTTTGGCCTGGGCCTGGCGACGGTGATCGACCCCGCCACCGCCTCGTACACGCGCGGCAAGGGCGGCATCGGTACGGTCAGCTGGCCGGGCGCGTTCGGCGGCTGGTGGCAGGCCGATCCCACCGACGGCTCGGTGATGATCTTCCTGGTCCACAACATCATGGAGCCGGCCCTGATGGCCCAGGGGATCGGGCTGAACGTCTATGGCCTGATCGCCCAGGTCCACGCCCTGGGCTCGGCCAAGGCCTAAGTCCGATCGACATTCATCGATCCCTGAGATTCACACTCCCACCTAAATTCCGTCATGGCCGGCCAAAGTGCCTGCCACCCATAGACTCGGTGCGTCAAGCCGCTACCGGACAGCGCCGCCGCCAACCGTCATTGCCGGTGTTTATGGGTCGCCGGGACAAGCCCGGCGATGACGGTTGAAGGGTGGTTTGGAGCTATCCCACCTGAATGTCGACCGATCCTAGCCGGCCGTCAGGGCCGCCAGCCCGTGGGCAGGTCGGCCAGCTCGCCGGAACTGGCCCAGTGGCGGTCGCGGATGGCGCCGGTTTCGCCGGCGGTCTGGATCCGCAGCACCCGGCCGTCCGGCGCCAGCCACCAGCCGACACAGCCTCCCCGGGCGCCGTTCATGCAGATCTCGATCTCGGGGAACTGCACCAGCGCGCCCCAGCAGGCGTCGACGGATGGCTCCGGCCCCCGGCATTCCGGCGGCGCCACGCGCGCGGGCTTGAAGCCCCTGGCCAGCAGCTGCCGCCGCGCCTTGCGGTAGTCCCCGCCGGTCTCGGGCATGTCGGCGACCGCGACCAGGGGCGCGGCGGTTGGCTCTGGCGCCGGCCGGGGGTTGGAAACCCTGGCGGAGGTCTTGGCCGGCTTGCCGACGGAGGTTGGCGCAGCGGCCTCCCTGGGATGGGCGATCCGGGGCTCGGAGATGCGGGCGGGGGGCGGCGCTGACGCCTCGGCTTCCACCGGCGCGGCCGCCGGCGATCCGCCGGGCGTCAGCAGGGTCATGGTCACCAGACCCAGGGTCAGCAGGACCTGGGCCAGCAGGACCAGGTCAAGATGGCGGGCGGGCAGGGCCATGCCGAAGAGCGGTTTCATGCCGCCAAGAAGGCCGCATTCGCCGCGCCGGGACAAGCCCGACGGGCCTATTTCCGCAAGGCCGGCTTGACGGCCCAGGCCTCATCGGCCGCCGCCTGCGGGTCGCCGGCGACATCGCGGCGGGACAGGGAAAGGCCTTCCAGCTCGAGCCTGGCGGGGCGCAGCAGGCGGGACTTGAGGTTGAAGCCGACGAAATACAGGGCCCGGTCGGTGCGGGTCTGGCCATCGGCGACATAGACCGTCTGCACCACGACCGGCAGGCGGCCGCGCCTGAGATCGGTCTTGCGCAGGCCGGACTCGAGCCATTCGGACTGCAGGCGCGGATTGCCGGTGGTCTCGGCCGGGGCGCGGCGGATCTGGGCGGGGAACCACAGGGTCTGGGTCTGGATGACCTGATCGGGATTGGCCGAGGCCAGCCGCAGCCGCGCGCCGTCCTCCTCCGGCTCGGCGATCATCAGGAAGCTTGCCTTAAGCACCTGGGCCTTGGCCTCCGCCTGGCGTTCGGCCCGGGCGGCGGCCCGTTCGCGGTCCTCCTGGGTGCGCTCGCGATGCGAATCCCAGTAACCCAGCCCCGCGATCAGCAGCGCCGCGACCCCCACGATCTCGGCCAGGGTCAGCCAGCGGAGCCGCAGGCGGTTGAGGAAGTTATCCTTCATGATTACCGGAATCGCAAAGGAGACCCCGATGAGTCAACCAAGCCTCCCTTGGGCCGGCGGCTGCCGCTGCGGCCAGGTCCGGTTCCAGATCACCGCCCCGCCGATGCTGACCATGGCCTGCCACTGCACCGGCTGCCAGCGGATGACCGCCAGCGCCTTTTCCCTGAGCCTCGCCGTCCCCGGCCCGGGGTTCGCGGTGACAGAGGGCCAGCCGGCGATCGGCGGGCTGCATGGCGAGGTCCGGCACTTCTTCTGCCCCCACTGCATGAGCTGGATGTTCACCCGCCCGCCCAGCCTGGACCTGGTCAATGTCCGCGCCACCCTGCTGGACGAGGCCGGCTGGTTTACGCCCTTCATCGAGACCTACACCAGCGAGGCCCTGCCCTGGGCCAGGACCCCGGCGGTCCACAGCTTCACCCACTTCCCGCCGCTGGAGGCCTATCAGGGCCTGATGGCCGAGTTCGGCGCCGGGGCTTAGGGCCGGCGAAATGGCGTGTCTGGACAGGAATTCACTTGTCCCGCGCCGGCGGTTTGGGTTTGGCTGCCGAAGTTAAGTCCCATTGCCGACCCCAAGGTCTTGCCATGACTGCCGCCCGCGCCCCGAAGAAGAGCGAATCCCTCGAGATCCGTATCCCCTATCCGACCAAGCAGGCCTTCATGGCCCGCTGTCAGGCCGATGGCCGCACGGCCAGCGAGGCGCTGCGCGACTTCATCGACCAGCACCTGGACGCCCCGGCCCGCCGCCGGCCCGTGAGCCGCAGAGCCCATTGGATCGCCGGCGCCGTGATCGCCGCGGCGATGGTCGGCGTGGCGGTTCCCTCGCTCGCCCTGCCCGCGCTCAGCCACAACGCCAGCTTCGAGAAGCTCGACGCCAACCATGACGGCGTGCTGAGCCGGGCCGAGTTCGAACGGCGCTAGCCCACCCCCTTCAGCAGCCGGTTCCAGCGCAGGTCCAGCCAGGTCCAGGGCTTGAAGATCGACGCCCCGTCGTTCCACGAGACCATGACGATCCGCGCCTTGCCGGCCAGGTTCTCGGCGGGGATGAAGCCGACGCCGACCGATGACGGCCAGCGGCTGTCCAGCGAGTTGTCGCGGTTGTCGCCCATGGCGAAATACATCCCGGCCGGCACGACATAGACCCCGGTGTCGTCGCCCGGATGGCCGGGGCCCTGGTCGAAGGTCATGTAGCTCTTGCCGTCGGCCTTGGTCTCGCGCTCGCGCATGACGGTCAGGCCGATCATGCCGGGATCCTGGGTCGGGCCGGCCTGGACGCGGGGAATGGCCTTGCCGTTGACGAAGACCACGCCGTTGCGAACCTGCACCCGGTCGCCGGGCAGGCCGATGATCCGCTTGATGTAGGCGACGGACGTGTCGCGCGGCAGCTGGAACACCGCCACGTCGCCACGCCTGGGATCGCGCCCGAACAGCCGGCCCTTGGGCAGCGGCGGGCCGAACGGGATCGAGAACCGGCTCCAGCCGTAGTCGAACTTGGTGATGACGATGTAGTCGCCCTTCAACAGGCCCGGCTCCATCGACTCCGAGGGGATGGTGTAGGGCTGGAACAGGATCACCCGCACCACCAGGGCGATCAGCAGGGCGATCCCCACGGTCTTGGCGAGGTCGATCAGCTCGGCGGTGGCGGTCTTCGCGGTCGCCTCGGAAGGCTTGGTCTCGAGACCCTGGGCGGCGTCGTCGGTCATGGTCGGTCCTTGCGGCGATGGGAGGCCCCAGGCTCGCGGCGGCCAGGCCGCACCGCAATCGAAGGCCTGTCGGGACGGGGCGGCCATCGTGTCCGGACAGCGGGCGCCGGCGATTTCCCGCCAGGCGGGCCAAGTAACCGTCCAGATGTCGCGACCTTTTGCCGCTGGTCGCTACAGTCTTCCTTAAGCGCGCGCCGGCAGAATGGGCCACCTCGCAGACGAGCGGAACCGCCAGCGCCAGCCGATGCCGAAAACGTCCACGTCCCTGACCCTGGATGACTTGCCGATCGCCATGGCCATGCTCGACGCCCGCCACGTCGTGCTGGAGGCCAACCCGGCCTTCCGCGCCCTGCTGGGCGAGGCTTGCCTCGGCGAGCGGCTGCGCCAGGCCCTGGACAGGGTCGGCGCGGCCATCGAGGACGGCGAATTCGGCAAGGTCTTCTGTCTGGAGAGCGAGGGCCTGCGGCGGGCCTTCCGCCTGTCGCTGCACGGGCGCGAGAGCGGGGCCCTGGCCATCCTCAGCGACGTCACCGCCGCCCGCGAGGCGGCCGAGCGGAGCCGGGTGGCCGAGGACGTGCGGGTGCGGCTGATGCACGACGCCGAGATCGGCGTCTGGCGCTACGACCCGGACCTGGAAACCTATTATTTCTCGACCGAGCTTTCGCTGGGCCATGGCGACATCGGCCGGCCGGTGCCGCTGGCGGCCCTGCAGCTGCTGCAACACCGCGACGACCGGGCCATCGACCAGGCCATCCGCGAGCGGATCACCCGCGAGGGCGGGACCGCCGAGGCCGAGATGCGCTATCTGTCGGCCGACGGCGGCTGGACCCATCTGCGGGTCCTCTATCGCTCCGGCGCCCAGCTGGCCTCGGGCCGCTACGAGATGCACGGGGTCAGCCAGAGCATCACCTCGCTGGCCAAGGCCCGCGACCTGGCCAACGCCAACGCCCAGCGGCTGGACCTGGCGCTCAAGGCCTCGCGCGCCGGGGTGTTCGAATACGACTTCAAGAGCCAGCGCTTCTGGCTGTCGCCGGAATGCATCGCCCTGGTCGGGGAGGCGGCGGCCGCGATGGTCGACACCGACACCCTGGCCCTGTTCCATCCGGACGACCGGGCCGCCGTCCTGACCCTGACCGTCCGCCCCGCCGACGGGGCGACGGCCGATCCGGTCGATGCGCGACTGGTCGACGCCGATGGTGGCGGGCGTTGGGTCAGGCTGTGCCTGGAAGTGGAATGGCGGCCGGACGGCACGCCCCGGCGCGGGGTGGGCCTGATCGTCGACATCGACGAGGCCAAGCGCCAGGAGATCGCGGTGGCCGAGGCCCGGCGGGCGGCCGAGGAGGCCACGGCGGCCAAGTCCGACTTCCTGGCCTCGGTCAGCCACGAAATCCGCACCCCGATGAACGGCATCGTCGGCGTGCTCAACCTGCTCAAGCGCGACCCCGGCGCGACAGACGCCGGACAGCTGCTGGACGAGGCCCTGGGCTGCACCCAGATGCTGTCGCAGCTGATCAACGACGTGCTGGACTTCAGCAAGATCGAGGCGGGCAAGCTGACCCTGCACCCCGCCCCGGTCGACGCCGCCGCCGAGGTTGAGAGCGTGATCCGGCTGCTGGGCCCGCAGGCGGAAAGCAAGGGCCTGACCCTGCGCGCCGAAATCGCCGAGGCCCTGGGCTGGGCCCAGATCGATCCGGTGCGGCTCAAGCAGTGCCTGTTCAACATCGTCGGCAATGCGGTGAAGTTCACCGAGACCGGCGGGGTGGTGGTGCGGGTCTCGGTTCCGGCCGGGGAGGGTCCGCGACGGTTGCGGTTCGAGGTCGAGGACAGCGGCGTGGGCGTGCCCGAGGCGGCGCGGGCGCGGCTGTTCGGCCGGTTCGAACAGGCCGAGACGGGTTCGGCGCGCCGGTTCGGCGGCACCGGCCTGGGGCTGGCCATCAGCCGGCAGCTGGCCCGGATAATGGGCGGCGACCTGGACTATGCCAGCCGCGAGGGCCACGGCTCGACCTTCTGGTTCGAGGTCGCCGCGCCGAGCGCGACGGCGCCCGCCCAGGCAACGGCCGACGAGGCCGGGTCGACACCCCTGGCCGGGCTGAAGGTTCTGGTGGTCGACGACAACCGGGTCAACCGCCTGGTGGGCGTCCGGACGATCGAAGCCCTGGGAGGCCAGGCCGACGCGGTCGACAGCGGACCGGCGGCCATCGAGGCGGTCCGGACCGGCGGCTTCGACCTGGTGCTGATGGATATCAACATGCCCGGGATGGACGGGCTGGAGGCCACGCGGCGCATCCGCGGCCTGGGCGGGCCGGCCGCCGCCACGCCCATCCTGGCCCTGACCGCCGACGTCATGCGCCACCAGCAGCAGGCCTATCTGGCGGCCGGCATGAACGGCATGGCCCCCAAGCCCTTCTCGCCGGCCCAGCTGCTGGCCGAGATCGCCCGCCTGACGGAACAGGCCGCGGAAAGCCTGTCGGCCTAGGGCCAATCGACATTCAGGGTCTGTGATCGGAAATGGGGCCGCCTCTAGCGGCTTCACCCGAATCTCGGCGTCTCGCGGAGGCGTGGGTTTTCGGGTCGCTTCGCGACAGGAAGAGAAGGCAGAAGAGAAGAGGAAGCGGCCGTGGCGGTGGCCGACGCGCCGTGTATCCACTGCTGGCGGGGTCTTGTTGAGGCGCTTCGCGCCTCGATGGATATCAGCGGATCAACGACGACTGACCTCGGGACAGCGCCGTCGCTCACGCTTCTTCCCTGCCTTCTCTTCCTGTCGCGAAGCGACCCCAAAAACCGACATCCATGCCGCCCGCGGCGTTGGCGGCCGAGACCGGACCGGCTCTTCGAATGTCGATCGGCCCTAGGCCCCCTGCCCCCGCACGCTCATCGGCGCGAAATGGGCGCGGTATTCGGTGGGGGTCATCCGGGTCTGGCGTTTGAACAGCGCGCGGAAGAAGGCGATGTCGTCATAGCCGACCGCCGAGCTGATCGACTGGATGGCGCCCTCGCCCCGCTCCAGCATGGCCTTGGCCGCCTCGATGCGCAGGGCCTGGAGGTAGGCGGCGGGCTGGCGGCCGGTGGCGGCCTTAAAGCGGCGGGCGAAGGTGCGTTCGGTCAGGCCGGCATGGGAGGCCAGGGCCTGGACCGACAGATCGGTCGGATAGTGGGCCGCCAGATGCGCCTCCACCGCCCGGATGCGGTCGTCGTCATGCGGTTTGGAGACCGGCAGCACGGCGTATCCCGTCTGGAAGGTGCGGGGCATGGGCAGCAGCAGGGCCTTGGCGGTCTGCACCGCCACCTCATGGCCGCACAGCTTTTCGACCAGATAGAGCGACAGGTCGATGGAGGCGTAGAGACCGCCGCTGCAGAAGGTGCGGCTGTCCTCGGTGACGAACAGGTCAGGACGCCAGCGCACGCCCGGGAACCGCGCCGCCATCCGCTCGGCTACCGCCCAGTGGGTGGTCGCCATGCGATCTTCCAGCAGGCCCGCCTCGGCCAGATAGACCGAGCCCATGCAGACCCCGGCCACGAAGGCCCCGCGCTCGTAGTGGCGAGCCAGCCAGGGCAGCAGGGCGGCGTGCTCCTTCAGCCTGCTGTCGCAGTCGAGGCCCGAGGTCGGGACGACGATGATGTCGGTGCGCTCGACGTCGCCGATCGCCGCCTGGGGCGTGATGGAGAAACCGTGGGGGGTGACCAGGGGCCCGCCGTCCAGCGACACGGTGGTCACCCGGAAGGCGGGCCGGGGCGCCTGGTCATGCAGCTCGTGCCACAGCGCGCCGGCGGCGCTGAAGATCTCCACCGGCATGATGGCCGTGGACGGCAGGCCGCCGTCCAGCAGCACCACGGTGACATCGAGCACACCCCCCATTTGATCAGCCGGCGGTCGCGGGGCTGATCACCCCGCCGATCTCGGTGACCTTGTTGGCCGGAAAGCCGCTCAGGCGGGAATGCTCGTGGATCAGCGCCTCGTCCTCGGCCAGGTAGACGCAGAAGGTCTTGTCCGGGGTGACGTGGGATTCCAGCCACTGCACCTTGGGGCCCAGCTGGGCCAGGGCGGCGTTGGAAACCTTGGCGGCCTCGGCCAGCTGGTCGGGGGTAAAGGCGCCGACGCCAGGGATCTCGCGTTCGATCAGATACTTTTTCATGGGAGGACTCCGTTGGAACGGCGGCGACCATGCGCTTGCCGATCCGACCCCGACAGATAGTGATCCGGACAATGACAGGGGGCAATCGGGGTCTGGCGCTCGTCCTTAATACCGCTCATCCCCGCGAAAGCGGGGACCCAGAGGTTTTGTAGCCAATTCGTCGTCATTTCCGAAAGGGACCTGCAGGAGGATGATCTCCACGCCCTCCTTTCCGATCACGATGCGGTCGGTGATCGTCTCGACGATTTGACGTCGGTGTTCCCAGGGAAGATCAGGCCATTTGTCTGAGAGGTCTTTGGCATCCTCCAAGACCTCATCACGAGACAGCATGCCGATCTTGAGCACGTCCCGCTCAGCTTCGAGGCGCGGCAGCTCGTCCTCGATCTGAGCGCGCCGCTCGGACAGCGGCTTGTGCCGACGCCCGAAGTCGACCTTGTTGAGCGCGCCAGCGTGATACAGATCGAAGAGTTCGTTCTCGCTGCCGACGATCTTCTTGAGTTCGCTTTCGGCGGCGTCGATCAGGAGTTCTTTCTCGCGCAACATTTCGTTTGCGGCGGCGTGATGCGCGCTCATTTCCTCCGGTGAGAGGAGGAAATCGGCGAGTTCGCTCCGATACAGGGTTTCGAGATCGTCCACAGGGATCTTGTTGAGGCAGGCGGCGCAGACGTATTTGCCACGCCGGGCGGGGACATACATCTTCGCGCCGCACTCGCAGACCGCAAACCCCGCGAAGAGGTAGCTGGTTTTCTTCGCGGGCCGCCGACCCGTTGCCCGGGCGGCCAGGAGGCCGTTGCAGCGCTCCCACAACTCCTCTGACACGATGGGCTCGACCGGCGTCCAAATCCACTCGTCCTCGGGCTTCAGTTGCCAGCCCGCCCCGCTCTCGCCCACGGTCGTGTAGTTGGCGCGGTAGAGGCCCTTGGCGGTGGGGTCTTCGATCATGCGGCCGACTGCGCCGTCCGAGAATGAAGCGCCGTTTCGAGTCCGGTATCCCCGCTCGTTCAAGATGCGGGCGACGGTCTTTTTGCGCTGGTGCTCCGCGAAAAGTTCGTAGGCGAGGACGCGCACGGGCGCGGCCTCGGTATCGACCTCAAGCTTCTTGTCGCGCCAGCGGTAGCCGTATGGAGCCGCACCGCCGATGGGCTTGCCGAGCTTGGCGCGGATCGGGATGGAGGCTTTGACCCGGTCGGCGATCTCCTCCCGCTCCCACTGCGCCATGGCCGCAATCATCGTGAAGAAGAGCCGGCCTGCTGGGGTGGAGGTGTCGATGCTCTCGGCCAGGGAGATCATGTCGGCGTTGCAAGCCCGGAAGACCTCGGCGAATTCGAGCAACTCCTTGGTGTTGCGGGCCAGACGCGCGAGCTTGGAGAACACCAGGCCGGTTATGGCCCCGGTGCGGATGTCGGTGAGCATCCGCTTTGCAATCGGATGGGCCATCACGGACTTTCCGGAGACTGCATCGAGCCGGTAGACCTCAGCGACGTGCCAGCCCTTGAGTTCGGCATATGCGCGGGCGCGCTGCTCGTGGTGCTCGGGGCTTTCGCCGCGCACCTGGTCCTCGGTCGAGACCCTGATCCAGATGCCGATGGACTTGATGTCCTGGCTGGCGGGGCTTGCCATGACGCTCTCCCTTTGAGAACAAAGAGAATACACTGAGCGCAACGGAAGTTGAATCCCAAACCTGTTTCTTGAATCGAGGGCAATGCCTTCAATTACTGCCGTCCTATCGGTGACGGTTCGGCGCTGGTAGCATCCAAATAGCGGAATAGGCGCTCCTGCCGCCAAAGATTTTTGGAATGAACGACATGGCAGGTTGCTCACCGGCCCAGGGCGCATGGGAACTTTGCACCAACCTTACCTGCATGATCGATTGGCTCGACCATTGGCAGACCCTTGTTGCAGGGATAGCTGCTGTCGTAGCCGCTGTGGCCAGCATTCACTATCTGCGCCGGCAAATCGCCCAAACAGCGGAAATGGAGGAGACACGAAGAAAACGTCGACTCGCAGCGGCGCGGTCGCGACTTCATCTCGCCCTCAGCGACATCGTCCACTACGCTGAGGAATGCATCGCGCTGCTCAAGCAATATCTCGATGCGACAGGCGGACCTCGCACAGCGATGAACGCTCTTGCGTCATTGCCCAGACCCGTATTGCCAGAACAGGCTGTCCTCGTTTTCGAGCCCGTGATCGAGGCGACCGATGATGATGAGTTCGCAGGTGTGATCACTGACATGATCTCTCGAATGCAGGTCATGAGCGCGCGAATGGGAAGGTTGCCTGCAGAGGGGCGGCGGTTGGGTGTACCCAACCTGCACTCCTATTTGCTGAACGCGGCCGAAATTCACGCCTATGCGTCAAGCATGTTCGATTACGCGCGGCGCGAAGCCCAGACGCCGCCCCATTCGCTAGACTGGGCGCTGGTGCGAACTGCCCTGAATCTCAGTCACCTCTACCCTGACGCCTATGAAGACCTTCATGCTTTTGTCGGGCGCGCGGCGGAGCGGGCAGAGCATCAAGCGCCTCAGGAGTTGGCATGAGCACGCCGCAGCTTTGCGGCTGCGGCGTGCGAAAGAACAGGAACGAACAGCTGGGCTATGCGGCGTCCCGCAGCGCCTCAAGCAGCCCGAGCGAGCCGAAGTGGTAGTGCGTGAGGACGAGGGCGGCCGCGTTGAAGATCGACAACCGCTTGTCCTCACTGTCGCCGTTCTTGCGGTCCTTGGGCGTCCGGTATGCGAGCCCCGGCAGGTGGCGGCCGATAGCGAGCGCGATCTCATGCCGGGTCCGCGCACCCACGCCGGCGAACGCCGCCTGCACGTCCGCTTTCGTGAAGACTGCTAGCTCCAGGCCCTGGTCGGCGGCGAGGGTCACGATTGACAGGCTGAGCCGCCGGATGCGGCCGGAGCGAAGCGAACTGCCTTTGTCGAACGCCTCAAGGACGAGGGTCTCCGGCTTGAGGCGCTCCAGCAGACCCTCGATCTTGCGCAGGCACGCGGCGTTCTTGTCCTTGCTGACCGAGTGCAAGCCGGACTCGAAGAGCGTGAACGGGCCGTCGAAGCAGGCCCAGCCGAAGCCGCGGGCGGTCGGATAGACGGCGAGCACCAGGCACGGCGCAGGTCGCGGCTTCATAGCGCCTCAGCGTTATCCTCCCGCCAGCGGCCGGGCATCTCGTCCAAGAGGTCGCGCTTGGCCTGCGAACGGGTATCCGTTTTGTCCTCAAGGCTCTCGTAGAGGCGCTTGGCGCGAAGCATCACGCCCTCCTCGACCGCCTCGAAGAAGCCGGGGAACATCTCGCGCGGCGCAAGACCGAACACGATCTGAAGCGCGAGCACGCCCTCAAGGTTCGGCACGCGGTCGCCGAGTTCGAAATGCGAGACCGCGCTCCCCGAGCGCTGATTGATCAAGAGCGCCAGCTCCTCTTCGCTCAGAGCATGGCGCTGACGGAACGTGCGCACGTAGTTGAAAGAACGGTGGGTCATAGGTGAAAGAACTTATCTGGTAACAAGCCCATCATCCGACGCGCGCAAACATCGGACACGGCGTCATTTTTTCACGCTGCGTGAACTCCCGACCCGCTTGTGGAAATGTCTGGGGGTAGCGGCAATCCAAAGCGCCGAGCGAGCGCATCGCACTTCGCTTTCTCGGTCTGCGGCACGGCGTAGACGCCGCTGGTCTTGATCGTCAGCAAGCGCAGGCGTCTGCGGACGAACCCGCCAATCCATTTGTTCGACATGGGCCGCCCGAGTTCTTCGGCAGCGAGCGCATTGAAGCGGTCCGCTACGTCCTTGATTGCGGCATGGGGGCCGGGTGACGCGGCGAACGTCTCGCTGATCGCGGTGAGCATTGCGGCTTCGAGGGTGTCAGCGCGCTCTTGAAGGCCGCGCGCCTCCTCGCCCGCAAGCTCGCGACAAATCTGGGCCCGCAGGTCGGCATCATCGACAAGCGACAGCAGAGCGAGCGAGGTCTGCCGGTAACGAGGAGCAACGCCGAGCGCCGCCCGCGACGGGTCTGGACCAGTCGAGAAGCGTGAGCGGAGCCGCCAAGCCAGGAGCAGGTTACGAAGTTGGAGCGCTTCTCGCTTGAAGCTCTCGGGTAGGTGTATGGGCACATCGGTTCGAAGCGTTCGGCCGCTCGTCTCGACGGTGAGGAAGCGACTTTCGAGCGCCAGGTCGGAAAACTGCTCGCGCATCGCGATGAGCTTGGGGCCGAAGACGCGGAAGGCTTGGGGGTTCAGCTCCCGGTTCCGGTTGGCCATGGTCCGGAGCACGGGCATGCCGCGCGTGGTGCCGTTGTTGAGCACCTTGGTGAGCTGGGTGGTGGCGTCCGAGAACCGGAAGTCCGCCTCGTCAAGAACGAGCGTCCCTTGAAAGGCGTCCTGGATATGAAAAATGGGCGAGACAGTGGATGCGCCCGAGGCGAGGAAGGATTTGTAGCAGAGCGAGCCGATGGTCAGCAGCGCGCGGGTCTTGCCGGTGCCGAAGTCGCCACGAAACCGCAGATACGGCAGATCGGAGAAGGCGTCGTACACCCAGGACAGCAGGACATAGTGCGCGGCGATCCGTTCGAAGGTCTCCGGCAGATCGACGTAGCGGTGAATGAAGGTCTGGACCCGGCCGAGCACGTCCCCTTTTTCCATGAAGTCCCCGACGTCCGACGGCAGCAGCACGCAGTCGTTGACGATCAGGTTGTTCGACGCCGAGTACGGGATCAGGCGTTCGCCTTTCGGTAGCTCGACCTGTGACTCGATGCTTACGTGTCCATCAGGACGAGCGACAGCGAAGGCGGTTGTGCCGTTAGCGGGATCGAACAGCAGCTCGATGAGCGTGCCGTCGTCGAGCACGCGCGAGATCGTGGGAATGGCTGTGTTGTCGAGGGACATGCGCCAAGCGTACGGGCGCGACCGATATCGCGGGAGGCGTCGGATTCGGACGTGGTCAAGGAATGACGCCTCCCTCCCTACGCACCATACCGGCATGCTGAGTGGGTAGTGCGTCGGTTCGTGGATTCGACAGAATAGCGTCGGCGCCCTAGATTCAGAGTCTCCCCGCCATGTCCTACCAACACGCCAGCGACCACGTTTTGCGCCGCGCAGCCGCGCGTCCTCGTCATGGCCAACTCGGTGACTTTAGGGACGTTGGGGACTTCGCCCATAGCCTATGAAATATTTCGTCTACTGCCGAAAATCGCAGGAGGATGAAGACCGTCAGGTTCAATCCATCCCGTCGCAGCGGAGCGAGGTGGCGCGCCGGTTCGCCACCGAACCCGACGTCCTGATCCTCGACGTATTCGAGGAGGAGAAGAGCGCGAAATATCCGGGCCGACCGGTGTTCAACGGTCTGCTCGCTCGTATCGAGCAAGGCGAGGCCGACGGGATCATTGCCTGGCACCCGGATCGGCTCGCGCGCAATTCCATAGACGGCGGCCGGATCGTCTATTTGCTCGACACCGGCATGCTGAAAGACCTCCGGTTCGTGACCTACACCTTCGAGAACAACTCGCAGGGCAAGTTCATGCTGCAGATCATGTTCGCGCAGTCCAAGCACTACTCCGACGCCCTCTCCGACAATGTCCGGCGTGGCAACCGCATGAAAATTGAAAACGGATGGCGGCCGAACTTTGCCCCCTTGGGATACTTGAACGAGCGGGCCACCAAGACGATTGTCCCGGACCCGGTTCTCTTTCCCCTGGTACGTCAGATGTTCGACCTGGCGATTTCCGGCGCGCACTCAGCCAAGCAAATAGCCCGGATCGCGCGTGAGGAGTGGGGCCTGCGGACGCCCAAGCACAAGCGCAGCGGCGGGACGCTGATCGGCGTCAGCACCGTGCATCGCATCCTGACCAACCCTTTCTATACGGGCGTGATCGTCTGGAACGGCAACACGTACCCGGGCAAGCACGAGCCGGTCGTCACTCAGGACGAGTTCGATGCCGTCCAGCGCGTGCTCCGGCGGCCAGGTCGCGAGAAACCGAAGCATCACCGCTTTGCCTACACCGGCATGATCCGCTGCGGCCGCTGCGGGCTCATGGTGACGGCCGAGCACAAGACGAACCGCCACGGCTCCCGCTACCTTTACTATCACTGCACCAAGCGCATGACCGGGCCGCGCTGCCCGGAGCGATCGGTCGAAGTGGCGGACCTTGAAGCCCAATTGACCGAATTCCTGGCCACCCACGCAATCGAGCCCACCGTCGCCGCTTGGCTCGACGGGCAACTCAACCTTGAGGCCGGTGAAGAACGGGAGTTGGAAGTAGCGCGCCGACGCTCGCTTGAGCGCTCGTTGGCGGATGTTCAGTCCGAGCTTCACGAACTCACCAGCCTGCGAACCCGCGCGCTCATCGGGGATGACGAGTTCATCACCGGTCGCACGCGATTTCAGGCCGAGATCGCCCGCCTCAGGGGAAAGTTGGCGGCCGAAGATGGCGAACGGTTCGAACCCGTCCGGGAGGTTCTATCGTTCAGTATCTTGGCCATGCTTTGGTTCCTTGAGGGCGAGGACGAGGACCGCCGGCTCATCGTTCAAACAGCCGGTTCGAACCCCACGCTGGCGGCGAAAAAACTGAGCATCGACGCCGCCAAACCGTTCGTGCGGTTGGACGATTTGATCGACTGTCTACGTGTGCGGGGAGGCCTGGACGACGTTAGAACCCCACAGGGCGACGAGCGAGCGCAACTCTGGAAGCATATCGATGCAATCCGCGAGGCGCTGGGCGCGCCCGAGTGCGCGCACATCATCCCGAACATCAGGAATCTGCGGGCTCGCGCTGATCGGCGCAGTCATCGAGAAGCCGCATAGCGCCAGACGGCAACGGTCGTCGTAGGCGGCGGCAAAAGAAAAGGAGCCGGTCGGCAATCGGGCGCGCCAACTCTCGCGTCAACCGCTCGCCGAACGCCCGCTCCCAACGGCTGATGAAGTCATCAATGCGCTCGTCCGATATCTGCATACCCTCATGGTGACGAGGGCTGGGCCAGAGCGAAAGACGCCGTTCTTTGGCTCGGTCAGGGAGTGCGAATACCGACCCCAGCAGGGTGATTGTGCCGAACGCCCCGACCCTAGTCGGAGCCCTTTCTCGAACAGCGACCGAATGGGTTCCTCGTCAAGAGGTCGTCAGGTCACTAAACCTCGGGGGGTACCAATTCCAATTGTCCTGCGGCATTACGAATAATCGCCAGTGGCGGCACCTCTGGCCCCGCTCCGCCCTGCAGTAGATAGAGTGGCCCGGCATATCCCGGACAATCGGTTGCGTAATCGAAACGCACGCCGAAGGTCCATCCAGCCAAGTCATCGGCCGTTTCATCGTCGTGCATCCACAGTGCATCTCGAATTTCTTGGCTGCTTGAAATTTCCAACCACTCTGCCGGTGTAATTTGATACGGTATATTCATACTCCGAGACTCTACAATACACTTACGTTTTCCGCGAATCTGGTGAATGGGTTTGCTCGCTATCTGTAATCTTCAGTATTGGGACGGGAGCGAGAGGACGTCCGCCTAAACGCACATCGCACCTACCGATGGCAACAGCTCGAACGTCCCTGAAGTCTCGAAGTCCCTAATGCCTTGGTGGACAATCGCACAGGGCAACTACGAGCAATCAGCATGCCGTCTCCAATGCGCCATGAGCAGACGTTGGCGCGCCCCCAGGAACACGACCTTCAACACCTAAATCGAGAAGACACTCTCGTCCCGTCTAGATCGTTCGAAAAGTTGCGGAGTCGACGTCGAACTCGAGGCGCTGATCCCGCACATGCTGGAGACTTACATCCAGTAGGACCGGAATGTCCGGTCCTAGCGGAACGGGCACCAGCATTTAGCGGCGGAGTAGTCCATTCGGGTAGTTAGTTGATAGCCGTTCGTGATCATTTCGAGGGAATGGGCGGACCGCAGCGTTCGGGCTAAGATGAGCCGCTAAGGAATCAGGCTCAGAATTGACATGCCAATTTTTGTCCACATCTCCGATATTCACTTCGGTCAGGAAAAGCGTACTGGCGAGGTCATTGTCAATAATGACGTCAAGGAAAGGCTGATCACGGACGCCCGCCGTACACTAGATGCGATTGGGAAATACCCGGCCGCCGGGATCATCGTGACCGGAGACATCGCCTATGCAGGCAAAGTCGACGAGTACAAAAGAGCCGCCGAGTGGTTGGATCGACTAGCGGAGGCGATTGGGTGCTCGAAGGCGTCCGTGCACTTGGTCCCCGGCAATCATGACATCGACCGCGACGAGATCGGCAGCGGGCTGGAGCTCATGCTTCGGGAGGTTGGCGAGAAGGGCGAACCTCTCCTCGATCACTACCTTGCCAGGGAGCCGGATCGGAAGGAGATGTATGCCCGGTTCGCTGCGTACATCCCGTTTGCAGAAGGCTACAACTGCCCCCTCGACCGAAATGGCGGTCTCGCTGGAGATAAGCCTGTGCATCTCGGTGACGGAAAATCGTTGCGCTTTATCGGCTTGAACACGGCGCTAACCTGCTCCAAGGGCAAAGGCGAAGAGGGACATCTCATTGTCGGGGAACGACAGCGCGTGCTTCCGATGGAGGCAGGCCAGGAGCTCGTCGTCTTGGCCCACCACCCGATGCGCTGGCTGTTAGATGGCGCGGATGCGTTTTCCTACATCAAGAACCGCGCCCGGCTCCTGATCACCGGCCACGAACACAACCCGACGGTCGACGTCGAGGGCACGCCAGATGGCGGCAAGTTGCTCGTTCTGGCGGCCGGCGCGACCGTTCCGCCATCGAATGAAGTGCTCCTCTACACCTACAACGTCATCGAGTTCGGCCTCGACGCTACGGGAGAAAAGTTAGTAGTGACCGTCCACCCGCGCTCGTGGGATCATGAACGGAAGAACTTTGTGGCCGACACCTCGCCTCTGAAGGGGCAGGACCCCACCTTCACACTGGATTGTCCCAACTTCTGTAGCGGTCTCGACGGTGGCGCGTCGGCTCAAAGCGAGGATGATGTCGCACAGCCGCAGGAGACGGTTGTCGCCGCTCCTGCAGCACCTTTGGAGGCCCAATCGACGCCTATGCCCGATGACTTTGCATTGGTGTTGCTGAAGTTCTTCCGCGACCTGACGCCCGGTCAGCGGCTGAAGGTGCTCGTGCGACTGGGCGAATTGCCTGACGACTGGACCGAAGAGCTCTCTCATGCGATCGAACGCCAAGTGGTAGACGACTTGGGGAGCAGCGGCAGGTTGCAGCCCCTGTCCGAGGCCATCGAATGGGTGCTGTCCGAGGAAGAAAATGGGGGGAAGACCGAACATGGCTGACGTCGCGAAACACGTCCGAATTTTCGAAGCCGTTCCAACGGACGATTTCGTCACGAAGCGGATCGCCGTCACGAAGGATCTCGGCGCGAAGTTTCTGAAAGACAAGGATATCGACGCGCTGCTTGGCGTCGTCGATGGCGTCGCCCAAGCCTGCGCGCCACGTAGCGCAATGCCGGAGGGACTGGTGAGCACCGTGGAGGGTGCGATCCGAGCCCAGAGCACGTCCTTTGTCAGCGAGGGCAACGAGGTCCAACTCGTCACGATGGCCCTGTTGGGCCTCAACCACGCCATTTCGACCTCGTCACCAGCCGCGACGCTCTCAATTTCCGACGTCCTCGCCACGGGCGCTTGGCTTGCGCTTTCGCTTCAGCCGCCCTCTGGCGATCCGAAGCTTGAGGAATTGCGACAAGAGGTCCTGGCGGCCGGTCGCACGCTCTCGTTGGCCAGCGCTTCGCACGCGAGGAAACGACGGGTGGTCGATGAGGCGAAAATCGAGACGTTCGCGGAGGATTTTTCTGACGTCAGCCCGAAGATCCTCGCTGGGCTGAAGGGGCCCGTGGGCGCGCTGCGCGAGAATGCGATTCTTGACCGTGAAGAGATCGACTTCCTGTGGTGGGCGATGGGCGACTACAGCACGCTCATGGCTCAGCGCCTGTCGTCGCTGTCGGCGCCTACGGCCGCTCTCGCTGCCGGCTGGGACGCCGCCCAGATCCTTCGCCGGCTACCAGCAGAAGCTCATCGCCACGTGGTCCTGCGCCACGTCCGCGAGTACGAGCCCGTTGCCCTCAGCGCTATTTCGGCGGGGCTCGGCAGCGACGCCGACAAATTCGTGGCCGCGTTCAAAGACGGTCGTATCGCGAAATTTCCTGCGATTTTTGGACTCCTGGCGACGATCGCGAAAGCCGCCGACGCCCCGACTGGTAACGGCGAGAAAGCGGCTCTTGCCGATTGGGCCGGACGCGCATTGCTCGAGGCCGGTTTCCTGCGGACGCTAAGCCTCGTGCCCGGGGCAAAAATCTAAATGCTCGCCACCTGCCGCATCCCGGAATGCACATTCGCCGAAACGGGCGTGTGCCTGGAGAACAACCCTCCGGATCAATGTCCAAATCGGATCGCGGCCGATGAAGACGGCGCGGCCTCAACGGCATCTGTGCCGCCGCCACTGTCCGCGCCCGAGGAAAAGCCGCGATTTCCGTCCAGCTTGACCATGGGCCTGACCGAAGCCGGCGAGCTAATGTCAGAGCGCTACTGCCGCGTTGTGGGCATTCTCGGCGCGCCGGATTCCGGCAAAACGGCGTCGTTGGCGAGCCTGTTTCTCCTGCTAGGCGGCAACAAGCTCAGCGGTTTCGAGTTCGGCGACAGTCGGACATTGATGGCGCTCAACGAAATCGCCCAGGGGGCCCGGCGCTTCAACGAGGGTTCCCCGCCCGAACAGATGACGGTGCACACCGAGCTTAATGAAGATCGGGACGCAGGCTTTCTCCATCTCCGGCTGAAGCGTATTGCCGATGAAGCCGTCTTTGACCTTCTGATGCCCGACCTGCCAGGAGAGTGGTCCGACACCTTTATCGACCGCAACCGGGCGGATCGGCTCGATTTCCTTAAATCTGCGGACTGCATCTGGATCATGGCCGACGGCCGCCAGCTCGCGACGCTGGACTCTCGGCGAACGACCCTTCGCCGACTGGACCTCCTGCTTGGACGCGTCGCCGCCCTCTTGGAGCGCGCCGTGCCGATTCTATTGGTGCTGACCCATCGCGATTCTGGCGAGGTCAGCGACGAGGATATGGCTGCGTTGAAGGCCTCGGCGGCGGCAAAGAGCCTGGAACTCGAGGTGGTTCCGATCTCGTCGTTTCGACGCCGCGGCGGTCAGACAAGCCCAGGGTTCGGGATCGCGGATCTGATCACAAAGACCATTGGAGCCGACCCCGACCCAACCGTGTTCTGGCCGGATTCCGACCAATCGGCTGAGCCACGCCAAATGCTGCGGTTCGGGTCTGCGGGGACCGGCCATGAATAACGGCTCCATCGTCATGATCGGCTGGCCGGATTCCGGCAAGACGAACTACTTGGCGGCGCTGTGGGACGCGTTGCGCACCGGCCAGGGGAAGATCGTGGCGCCCATTCCGCCTGACGAAATTCGCTACGTGGAAGAAGCTCTCGCCTTCCAATCCAAGGGCGAATTTGCTCCGCGATCAGACAAGAACATCGAAGAGAGCCGCCGGGATTTCTCGGTCACGGTCAGGCTGAAAGACGAGCCGAGTTCGGAGCCCGCTTACATCGTCGTGCCTGACATCACCGGCGAACTGTGGAAGCACGCTGTCGAAACCACGGAAATCGCCGCCGAATGGTTGGACGAGCTTCAACGAGCGAGCGGCGCGATTTTGTTCGTCCGCGTCCTATCGGAAGACAACTGCGCGCCGCTGGACTGGGTCACGAGTGAGAAATTCCTGACAATGCGGAAGTTGTCGGAAGCGCAGCAAAAGAAGGCGAAGGGCATCCCGACGCAGATCGCCCTTTGCGAGATGCTGCGCTTCCTTGAACACACCCTGCCCACCGGGTCGAACGGCGAAAATCCGAAGGTTGCGGTCGTCGTCACGGCCTGGGACCTCGTTGACGCTCAAACCGCCGGCAGAGGGCCGGAAGCCTACCTGCGCAAAGAGTATCCGCTGTTTTCAGGGCGTCTTGCCGATACCGGCCTCTTGGACATCGCCGTGTTCGGCGTGAGCGCCCTCGGAGGCGACTTCGCCGACCCGGCGTTCAAGGAGAAGTATTTCAAGGGCCAAGTCACGGGATACGTCACCACGGGCGCTGGAAAGACACAGATCGTTGAGCCAGATATCACTGCGCCGATCGCCTGGATCATCGCTGGCGACGAGGACCAATGACAGTCGGCGCGCTCAACCAGCAGCAGGTACATGGCTACCAAAGCGGGCATGGCCTTCTCTACGGCACTGCCAAGCTTAGTCGCGAAGATCAGGATTTGGTGGATCGCCTATCCGATATCGCCGGGCCCCTGAGGCCTAGCGAGACATTCGAGCCCTATCTCACGCTGTATCCGCTACCGAGCGAAACCTACTACGTCGTCGCCCGAACCTGGCAAGATCTGGACACACCTCGGGCCGGCTGTGTCCTGACCCGCAGTATCTTCATCTCGATGGACGAGTGGGAAAACAGCGCTTCTGTGCTCGAATTCCTTGGCGAGCTTGAGCGGCCGAGCCGCCAAGCCCCGCAAAAACTCGCCTCGCGCCCTCCCCGTCCCCGCGAACTGCCCCCCGTCCGAGACTCGCGGGTCACCGAACTTGTCGAGGCTCTGTTTCTCGAGAGCCGCCGACCGATCGTGGTGTTCGATGCGCCTGAAGCGGAGACGATCGCGCTTCGGATCGTGACGGCGCTGTGGCCCAGTCGCCGCAAGAACTTTTCCTCCTGTACATGGTGTTTGTCGCCTCGCCGCCTGCGCGGCCGCGACTTCGACCTGGTTTTCGCGCCATCAGACGCACGGGGCCGTTTCAGCGATTGGGGCGGACGCCGGATCGAGGCGAAGGGCAAGTCGACCGAGGCGAGGCACCGATGGACAGCGGGCTTAGTCGAGACCGTCTTCGGGGATGGGCTCCCGAGCTTAGCATCCTGGGATGAACTGGGCATCCTACGGGGAGATCAGGTCGGCGACGAAGGCGCTCTTCGGCTGTCCCTCATGTGGCGGGAGCTCGAGAGCAAGGCGAAGTCCACGCCAAACGCGGTCCTCGGGATGTTGGACATACTGAACTCCCACAGCGTTCGCCCTACAACGGCTCGCGACCTTCTTGAGCCGCTCGTTGCCAACGCCGTGACGCTTGCGCTCACGGATCAATCACCCGACGCCTCGTGGCGCTTCTACATCAACCTCCTTGGCAAATTCGCGGACCGGCTACCAAGCAAGGCAACGCTTCGCAAACTCAGAAACGCCAGCGCGCACTTGGCCGCTAACGCCCCGGGGAGCGCCGTATCAATGCTTCGCGACCTCGACGAGCAGGGGCGCGACCTGCCGGCGGTTCTCGCCGCGGGCATGGGAGACGGCCTTGCGAAAGGTCGCCTTTGCTCCCCTGATGCGCTGGCACCGAACGCCGTCGGGCGTCGCGAACTCTTGAACCTCATCGCGTACAGCAAGCCGTTCGCAGCAAGCCTGGCCGCCAGCGTCAAGGATTGCCCGGATTTGTGGGCGGGCCCAGCCGTCAACGCGCTTGAAGCACCCGACCAAGACCTCGTAAAGCGCGCCCGTAGAAACCTGCTCCCGGTTTTGGACGCTCCTGAACACGCCGTCCTCTTGGTGCCGCTTCTCGATGACGCCTCGCCGAATGAGTTCTCCAACATCATCCGGACGATCGCCAAGGCGACCGACTTCGAGATCGAGGAGTTCGATCGACCGATCGTGGGCGCCGCGCGCACCGAGCTCGCAGTTAAGAAACTCCGTGAAGCAATCCTTGCCGCGCCCAAGAGTGCGGCCGCTGATCGGCTCCTGGGCAGCACCCTGCGCCTCGACCCTCGCGATGCACACTGGCTGCTGGCTAACGTGCCTGATGACCGTGCTCGGAGCGTGCTCGCGGATCTCGTGGACAGCGCCGACGACGGCGCAGTTCAGACACTTATGCGCGACCGGCCGGTCGGAAGGACCGTTCTTTCCCAGCTTCTCGACGAGCCGCAGCACAATGCCTGGAGGATCGCTCGCCTGCTCCGGTGGGGCCATGTTGAGGCTGACGAGTTTGTGGAAGTCGGGTTACAGATCCATGGATATCTCAACGGCGCGGAACAGCACCGGCTGGGGATGGAGATCTTACGGAGGGCCTTAGCCGAGCTTCCGCCGAGTAGCCATCAGGACGTCGCCCGAATACTCGCGGCGCTCTCAGGTCCTATCGACGCGAGTGACCTGATCGTCCTGCTTACGCAGCCGCAGGCGAACCAAGATCGACTTCGCGCCAACCTCGCAGCGCTGGCCGGGTGTCCCGAATTCGTGCGCCGAAAAGCGGCCTCTCGGGTCGACCAGCTGACGACACGGCTCGTCGCACGCGGCACCAGCACGTTCGACGAGTCTGCCTACGTTCAATGGGCGGACTTGATCCAGTTTTCACACCACATATCGAACCAGTCGCACCTCAACGCGTCGATCGAGGCGCTGTCCTATGCGCTAAAGCAAACGCGGTGGCCACTGAGCGCTCTCATCTTGGCGACTTTCCCCACGGTTTACAGGCAATTGCTTGCCTCAAAAGGCGAGAGCGATTTCGACTTCATCCCGGCCTTGCTTATGTTGCCGCTGACATTCTTCAGCGACTGGGACCGCGCGAAGACAGCGCGGCGTGAACTTGTGGATGCGTTCATGTCTTCCAGTTGGCCGCCCGCCAATCTAGTCTTGACGGCACTGGACGCTCAGATTGACCAAAAGATCCTGCGTCGCGTGAGCCGAAACCGTAGCGGTGGGCGTTACATCGACAGCATCTGGGCGGACGCCGGCCGCCTGAAGCCCCGACTCGCAAGCTCTGTGAGGGACGCGGTCACGCGGTTCAAAGAGAACCCGCGACTCGAAGATTGGGATTAGCAGAAGCTCGCGCCTCTGGGAGAGCCCATCTTCTTCCTGCTGAAAAGGCATTGTCAGCGCAAATTCACCGGGCGGTAATTTCGGGAGGCCAACCGCGCCTAACTGGAGATTTGTTGAGTTCGGGCTGATAGCACCCTTGAACCCTACATGGGCACGCATCTCTTGCCGAGAGCGAATCTTCCCAGCGCCGGCTGTGAGTCAAAAAACGACGCCGTGCGCTTCGTCTCCGTCTGCGAGACCATAGCTTCGGACGCACAACGCATTCGGCCCTCGTGGCCAGGCGGAAGGATCTGAGGCTCTTCGCTTCGGTCCCTCCCGCCTGTCCACGGGAGGTAGCGATGAGCACCCAAGTTCCTTCAACGTCACGTCTGGATGTGTACCAGGCCGTCACCGATAAGATCGTTCAGGCGATCGAAGCGGGAGCCGGCGAGTTCGTCATGCCCTGGCATAGCCACGGCAAGCCGATCACAAGACCCACTAACGCCGCTACCTCAGCCGGCTACCGAGGCGTCAATGTCGTCGCGCTGTGGGCCGAGGCCATGCTCTGCGGCTACGGCTCGGGTACCTGGGCCAGCTACAAGCAGTGGCAGAGCCTTGGGGCCCAGGTGCGCCGAGGCGAGCGCGGCACCGTCATCGTCTTCTACAAATCCCTCGACCAGCGGGACGGAGAAGACGGCAATGATCCACCTGATGGCCGCCGCCTTGTTGCCCGGGCGTATCGGGTCTTCAATGCGGCTCAGGTCGATGGGTGGTCACCGGCTACGCCGGAACCCGCATCACCGGCCGAGGCCATTCCCTTCGTCGAGGAGTTCGTGTCGAGCGTCGGGGCCAAGATCCGGCACGGCGGCGAGGTTGCTCGCTACCTGATCCGAGAGGACCAGGTCGAGATACCGGACCGGAGCCGCTTCCACGGCTCGCCCACCATCACCCCGACCGAGTCCTACTACTCCACGCTCCTGCATGAGTTGGTCCATTGGACCGGCGCGGCGGACCGGATGGATCGGACCTTCGGGGAGCGCTTCGGCGACGACGCCTATTCGGTCGAAGAGCTGGTGGCGGAGCTTGGGGCCGCGTTTCTGTGCGCCGACCTTGAGATCACAAATGAGCCGCGACCCGATCATGCCGCATACCTGGCTCACTGGCTTGCGGTTTTGAAGCGCGATCCGAGGGCGCTGTTCACTGCAGCGAGCCAAGCATCATTGGCGGCCGAGTATCTCTGGAAGACCCAGCTCCTTGCTGGCGACCAGCGGGAAGAATGACTGGAAGCGCTCCGTTTCGGCGGGGCGTTTTTTCTTGGGCAAACGCCTGGGATCGCTGTCCGGACACGGCAGCGCCTATTGCGGCAGGGCTAGATGCTCACGCTATCCGGAAGCTTCTTGGCAACGGCCGCGAAGAGAACGACCGGGTCGATCTTCATGGCTTTGGCAACGGCGTAGAACTCGATGACGTCGAGGCGTCGGACACCCCGCTCGATCTGGGAGACGAATGACTGTGTCCGTCCGAGGCGCTGCGCCAACTCTATCTGGGTGACGCCCGCTTCTCTGCGAGCCGCGACGAGCACCGCAAGCATCGTCGCATAGGCACCGGTGAAGACCGATTTTGGCATGGAAAGCTGGGACCTGACGCAAACCCAGCCCTTCCGGTATAGGTGATCTTCTGATAGTCGATGTTCGACTAACTGAATTCCGACTATTGGGGTACCACTTGTGAGCGCGGACGGGGCAGTAGGCACGCGGGCGGGCGCGAGCACAGAACTGGCCAATCTGTACACGCCTCTGGCCTCGCTCGCGGCGCTGCACAACGAGCAATCGACTCGCCGCCTAATCCGAGAGGTTCTCAGCTTTTCGAGGCCTCAGCCGCGAGCGCTTCAACTCCTTCGCGCCCGGCCCCTTCTGCTCTTCCGCGCCCTCGCCACGCCGAATTTCGAGACGCTGCGCTTTCTCGACCTTGCCAGGCGCGTGGGCCGGCCGCCGTTGATTCTAGAGCTGCGGGACGATTGGTTCACGCCCACCGTCAACCTGTCCAAGCGGCGGCTGGGCAAGCTGAGAATCTATCGAACGGCGGACAACTCAGCGGCGGGCGCAACCCGATCGGTCTCGGTCGTGTCGTTCAACGAGCGTGGGCGGCAGCGGATCAGCGACATGATATGTGGCGACGGGACGCCATTCATCGACATGCACCACGGCATGCTGTCGGCGGTCGGTGGCGAAGAACTATCCGGCCGAGTCATCGACATCGCGAGCCTGTGCCAGTCCGATGGTCCACGCAGCCACTACGAGCGGATCTTCGCCTTCTGCACCTGCTTTGGCGCGCTGGCCGAGACCTTCTCGCTGTCGGGTCCCGAAGGGGCCTTTACGACCGAGGTTGTACTGCCGGCCTTCGAAGCGACCATCGCTCGTTTCGGCGCGCGCCCTGCTGTCACTGAGCTGCTGCCGCACGGATCGGCCACCGATCCGCACTGGGAGAGCTA
Organism: Caulobacter ginsengisoli; assembly: GCF_030814835.1. Classification (GTDB taxonomy): domain Bacteria; phylum Pseudomonadota; class Alphaproteobacteria; order Caulobacterales; family Caulobacteraceae; genus Caulobacter; species Caulobacter ginsengisoli. Next base: position 74,439 of record NZ_JAUSVS010000010.1, on the reverse strand, counting down.
TCCAGCCTCCATCCTGCCACTTGCCCTCAAGGCTGCGGGCCGGCGGTGACCAGAACATGGATCGCGGCAGCGCGCACATATGCGAAGCGGCTGGGACGATGGTCCGCCGGGCACCTGGCGGTGCGCCTTGAGGAATACGCGTTCGACTACCTCCTCTATCCTTTCATGCTCTACCGAGGCGGTGGTCTGCTGGTCGGCTGGCTCCGCGACCTGTTTGGTCAGGATGCGCCGGCGATGCCTGCGACCGGATATTGGTTTGGGCTTGGGCTCATGACGGCGGCGTCCATCGCGCTCAATCTGATCTATGTCCGCGCCTATGACCGGATGCGGACGGACTGGTTCGGGTTCGAAGCGCTCAAGAGGGCGCAGGAGAACCTGATCCCTTCTCGATTCCGCGTGGGGCCCTGGCGAACGGCCGCTCGGTTCACGGCGTTCGTGTATCTGAGCGCCTGGCATAACCCGCTCTTCGCCACGCTCTTCATGCGCAGGGCCTCTGCTTCGTATGCAATGTCAGAGGGTGACTGGCCGGTGTTCTGGTCGGCGGTGCTGATCGCCAACCTTGGCTGGGCAGGGATCGTGAGCGGAGCGGTAGAAGCCGCGAAGGCCGTCCTACGGCTCATCGGCTGAGCGGCGTATCCACCGGCCTGCTCCGAGCCCGCATTCACCAAATGCTATGATGCGTCTATCGCCTATGCGCGGATGCACCCTTTCAGTTCTGATCGCCCTTCTGGCTATCGCGCTACTTTTGGGCGCGGCGGTCGCCCGCTACCTCGCCTACTCGCAGGGCGACTACCTGATCACCGCATCGGTTCCGTGCGATCCGACGAGCGGCTCCTGCTTTGTCACGAAGTGTGGGGAAGACGCCGAGGCCAGCTGTGATGCGACGCCGTATGCCAAGGCAACCTTGCAGGCGCGGGAAGCGCCAACGTGCCTTGAGGAGCACTCCTGCACGGCTTTCTCTTGTGCCGGTCGAGAGACCTGCACCGTTGCGTTCTGCAGCGACGACACGGCGGCTGAGGGCGAGCGCTGCACACGCCCGAGCGGGGCGGCCCACCCCTGACCTATGCCGGCAGCCCTCATCCACGTGCAGTACTGCTACGACTATGTCACCGCCCAGATACCGTTGGGGCTCCTTCTCTACACCCATGTCCCGCCGGCGATCCTGGCGCTACTGTTCGGGGGCTACGTCCTCTTCAAAGCCCGTAGCCCGGCAAGTGTCGCGCTCGCGGCGGTCTGTGCGGGCTTCGCGGCCTGGTGCCTGCTCGACCTCGTCAGCTGGTTCGTGTTCCTCGGCTCGGCCGCCGTGATGTGGGCGTGGTCGCTCCTCGATCTTACGGCGCTGCTGTTCTTCGTCGGTGCATACTGGTTCCTCCACGCGTTTCTGCGCGGGAAACCGCCCCCAGACTGGCACCTGATTGGCGGCCTGGTGCTCATCCTTCCGACGGCGCTCTGGACCGGCGTTGGGCAAACCCTTCTCGGCTACAACGCCGACACCTGCGAAGCGATCGAGCACGTGCTCCTCACCCTCTACCCCTACTTGGTGCAGGGCATCGTCATCGTGGCCGCGGCCATCCTCGCCGCCGTCCACATCCGGAAGTCACCGAGAGCGAAGAGAGGTGAGGCCCTGGTCGCATCCGCTGGCGTGCTGGCATTCCTCGGCTTCTTCATGGCGAGCACGCTCGCGGTCACGGTCCTCGTCAAAGAGACGGCCGTCGAGTACGCCTACAACTTCGAGATATACGGCCTCCTGGGGATGCCGGTCCTTCTCGGCGCCCTCGGATACCTCATCGTCCGATACCACGCGTTCAACCTGCGAGCCTTCGGCGCGCAGGTGCTGGCGGTCGCAATCATCGCCCTGATCGCGTCCGAGTTCGCATTCGTGACGTCCACCGCCAACCGGGTTCTGGTCGCCGTGACGCTCGCTCTGACCGCGTCGGCAAGCGGCCTTCTGGTCCGGAGTGTCGCGCGCGAAATCCGGCAGCGCGAGCGGATCGAAAAGCTGGCGGCCGACCTGACCGCGAGCAACACGCAACTTTCCGAGTTCATGTCGCTCGCGACGCACGAGATCAGAAATCCCGCCACCTTCATCAAGGGAGCGGCGACCAACGCCCTCGACGGCGACATGGGCCCGCTGTCCGCTTCGGTACGCGACATGGTGCAGAAGATCTATGTGCGGGCGGGCGACATTCTCCATCTCGGAAGCCAGTACCTGGACAAGTCCAAACTCGAACTCGGCCAGCTCACCTACGATGTCTCGCCGGTCGACCTGGGAACAATCGCCGCCGACTTGGTCCAGGAGTTCCAGCCCGCCGCCGAGCAAAAAGGGATCAGGCTCACACTCTCCAAAGAGGGCTCAAGCCACATCGTCCAGGGCGACGCCGGCAAACTGAAGGAGGTGCTGGGCAATCTCATCGACAACGCCATCAAGTACACGCCGCAAGGCTCGGTGACCGTACGGCTGAGCGCAGCGCCGGCGGTGGTGAGAATTGAGGTTGTCGACACCGGGGTGGGCATTCCGGCTGAAACAGCGTCGAAACTGTTCCAGAAGTTCTCCCGCGCCGATGCGCTGAAGGCCAACCTTCTGGGCACCGGCCTTGGTCTCTACCTAGCCAGGGTGTTCGTCGAAGCTCACCACGGTCGCGTCTGGGTGGAATCTGAGGGTGTCGGGACAGGATCGACGTTTGTTGTTGAGCTACCCGCATCAGGATCACCGATCTAAGGTGCGGCGCATCTCGACGCCGAAGATAGCGTCCCATCCAGCGCCCATCGCCGCTCCCGTTCGGCGAAAATGAAACCTAACGACTCAACCCATCATACGCGAACGGATCCCTTCCCCGATGCGTTGAATTGGTATAGCGACGGTGGCGGTTGAGATGATGCACGACCCGTTCTCTGGATGCTCAACAAGTAAGGTGAGGGTGCCTCCTAGTTCAGTAGTTTTATATATAGCAAGGGGTGAAAATGAAAAGGGAAACCAAGCTTGCCATGTATGGGCGGCTGAGCGGAACTCCAAGTGGAGTAGCTCCGCCCATTGTGCGCTCGAGTACCGTCATTTTTCCAACGCTATCCGCCTTGGCAGCGGCAAAAAAAGAGCACGAAACTGAGGAAGGATCCTTCCTATATGGTAGATTTGGTACCCCGACCTCGGATGCGTTGCGAATGGCGTTGGCTGACCTTTTCGGAGCCAAGACCGCCGTTCTATTCCCTTCTGGAGTAGCCGCCCTGGCCAGTATATTGACTAGCGCCCTCTCGGCTGGCGATCATCTCCTTATCGCTGACAATGTGTTTCATAGAACCAGAGAGATTGCAGACGAGTTGCTGGCATCAAAAGGAGTGATTGTAGAATATTTTTCTTCAAAAATTTCAAATATACGCAATCTTATTCAAGATAAAACTAAAGTAATATTTGCCGAATCTCCAGGGTCTGTGACTATGGAATTGATGGATGTTCCGGACCTTGCCCTAGCAGCTCGCCAGTTCGGGATAACGCTTATCACGGACGACACATATTCGTCTGGATATCTCAACAGCCCGATTGAACTCGGATCTCACATCTCGATTGTCTCTGCTACGAAATACCTGTGCGGACATGGTGACGTGATGATGGGGGTGGTGACTTCCAGCGCCAATGCCAGCCTTAATGTGAAGCGCGCCTCCCGCCTCTATGGCCAAGTAGTTTCGCCAGATGACGCCTATCTAGTTCTTCGAGGGATGCGAACTTTGGGCGTCCGCCTTAAACGACAGGGTGAGTCCAGCGTCGCGCTAGCCCACTGGCTCCGTCGCCTGGACGGCGTGGAAGCTGTCCTTCATCCAGCGCTGAAAGACCATCCCGGCCACGACTGGTGGCGGCGAGACTTCTCGGGTGTGAACGGCCTTGTGACAGTGATTTTCAAAGAGTCTCTAACGCCAAAAATACCAAACTTTATTGATAGGCTTAAAATTTTCGGCATAGGGGCATCTTGGGGCGGCTTTGAAAGCCTGGTGCTTCCATGTGATTTATCTGGGCAGAGATCCGTCGATGCCATTCCGGACGGAACAGTGGTCCGGTTTCACGCAGGACTGGAGTCCATTTCGGATCTTATCGACGACCTGGAACAAGCGTGGCGAGACTAGAGAGTTGGTCGGCCTCCTTTAGGTCGCGGTAGCTGTCCGCAACATAGATCGGTACTCGGCAGAATTGGACCTCTGCACCTCCCGGACGCCTCGCCTCCAATCGCGGCTTGCGAACCAACGAACAAGCTGTGGCGCCCATTCGACGATGGGGATCCTCCGGTAGAAAATGACAATCGTACAACCTTGACTCGTACTCTCTCTTTGGTATCGTTACCTGCACAGGTTGAAACACTATGTCCCAAAAAATCTCTCCCACCCGGCAGGTATCGGTCATCACTGCGCAGGCGGCCCTCAATGCGCTGAGCACTGCGCTGACCGAAGGCGCAAACGCTCAGGTTCGGGTCTCCGTAGCGATAGTGGACCCCGGTATGAACCTTCTGGCATTCATTAAAGCGGATGGCGCGACAGCACATAGCGCTGAAACAAGTCGGCGGAAGGCAAATACTGCAGCGTCAACGGGTCGGGCGACAGGCTGGATGCCCGCCGATTTGGCGCTGACACTCCCAATGGCGGCCGGCAACCTCCTGACCAATATCCCGGGAGGCATTCCACTAAGGTTCGACGGCCAGCTAAGCGGTGGCCTGGGGATTGCTGGGGGGACGGTTGAGCAGGACGCAGCGATCGCCCAAGCAATCCTGAAATCTATCGGTGCCGACAGCATTTAGCCCGCCGTATTGTCTCACCCTGGCGACACAGCAAGCGGTCCTGTCCCGCCGCGGGATGGTATTCCTCGGAGAGGCACCTTGCTGGAAACACCTCCTCAATCCGTGGTGTGGACCGGTTCGCTCAACCACTACAGAATCCTTGGCTCACAAGCGCCCACTGGGTTTGAGAGAAAATTCGAGCACTTTCCTACTGATATTGCACAGCATACATGTGCGGTATTTGTTGATATCCTGCGAGCCACAACTACGCTTGTTGGCGTGGCTGCCGCCGGCTGCAAGGGCATCTATGTTGACATCAAACCAAAGACTGGAGATTACCCCTTCGTTCCGCCACATGGGCTCGCCCACTTAGGCAGGTGGGTATTCGGCGGCGAATTGGATGGTAAGCCCATCATTGGCAAGGATGAGCAAGGACATCCTATACCAGGAATAATAGGGAATTCTCCCTGTTCAATTACCAAGACAGATTTCGCCGATACCTATCTCAGATTCTTTTCCACGAACGGTTCCCGAGCACTAGGCGTGCTGGTGGCGGCGCACTTTAGGTCTATTCATGCCTTAAGTCTTGCCAATATAGAAACGACCGTAGACGCAATTTTGAGGCGAAAGCCGGATCGCATTTGGTTTACTTGCGGAGGATTTTACGGAAGCGGGTCTCTGGAGGACAATATCGCGTCCGGAATAGCGATCAACAGCCTCCTATCGCGAGGCTTTACGTCGCCAGAGCTTTTGGACGACGAAGCACATCAGATGCTCGTACTTGGTAGATACTACCTAGAGAGGCAGTTTTTTCGTGCTGACGCCGTCGAGATAAAGCTTCGAGAAGCCCAAGTTGGCCGGCTCATGCATGACATCGGGCATCAGGCCGATATTGGCGCCGCAGTATCGGGTCGTGGTCTACGCGATCCAGATTTGTGGTCTAAAATGGCCGAAATAAGTTTAGTTGCCGACCCTTCAGATCGGCCGTTTGTCTATCCCGAATTGGTGGTTGACGGTGCCAAATCGGCCAGCGCGGGAGACCCTCGCGGATGACAAATCTGACGAACTCGCTGCATGAGGCGCCGTTCTCCCTGGACGCAGCATTCGCATTTCCACGCGACATAGGCTCTCACGACGTGCCAGGCGCCCGGAAAAAGATCTGTATCGTCGGAGGAGGAGTAGCTGGCCTCGTTGGTGCTTACGAACTCGAAAAGCTGGGGCATACGGTCACGATCTACGAAGCTTCCGATCGCACGGGCGGTCGAATTAGGACTCACCGATTCCCAGATGGCACCTACGGTGAGTTGGGTGCGATGCGGTTACCGGCCAATCATGCCTGTACTTTGCACTATATTCGGGAGTTGGACCTAAAGACACGACCCTTTGTAAATCATAATCCTAACGCCTTCTATCTCATCCGCGGTGAACGGGTAAAGATTAGGCATTTTCCTGTAGTAACGAGCCGTTTTGACGTTCTTCCCAACGAGCAACGTGATCCACTCAGAGTATTTGAGGACACGATGAAAGTGGCGATGGCTTCATTAACAACGCCGGACAAATGGGAAATGTTTGGCTCCAATCTCAAATCGGAACGTACCCGTGAGTATGACGAAATATCCCTGCGGCAGTACCTTCGGATGGTTGGCCTAAGTGAAGAGGCTGTGGAGTATATTGGCCATTGTACGGGAATGATTCAGTATGAACGCGCCTCATTCCTAGAAACGTTGATCGACTATTTTGGTCTATTTCGAGTTGATCAGCTTGAGATCATTGGCGGCATGGATCTACTCGTCTCACGGCTGGTCTCCGAAATATCAGGAAAAATTCATTTAGGAACGTTAGTTCGGCGCATTGAGATCGATGATAAGGGAGTTTTCGTTTACAGCTCCAGCCAGGGTAATCCCCAAAAGGAAAGATTTGACTACGTTCTTTGTACTGCACCAGCCGCCCCTACAGCAAGAATTCAGTTCTCCCCCCCGCTCCCATGGACTAAGGCGCGTGCGTTGAACGGTCTTTCCTATGCTAGCGCTGCGAAGACCTTGGTTCATGCGAAGCGACGCTTTTGGGAGCTCGATGACGAAATTTTCGGCGGCGGCTCCTTTTCAGACCTACCCTTCCAGCAATGCTGGTACCCGTCAGACAACGCTGCGGTGGCCTCCGAAGACTATCGCGCCGGCTACACAGGATCTGAAGCCGAGGAAGAAAGTATCAGCCACGCACCGAGGTTGTGGAAGGGGAAGAGCTCAGCAGTCTCGCGTTCGCCAGGCGTGCTGACCGCTTCCTACGCTTGGGAAACAAACGCCAGACGGCTGGCATCGTTGCCAACAAACGAGCGGGAGATGGACGTTCTCCAGGGTATCGAGGCTTTGCACCCCGGTCGGGTGAATTTGATCGATGATATCGTTCACATCGCTTGGGACGACGGGGGAAGTCCGGGCGGCGGAGCCTTTGCCTATTTTGCACCTGGAGAGCATTATAGGTACCAAGCTGCCCTTACGGACCCTCATCCTGCGGTTAGCCCCCGAGTATTTTTCGCCGGAGAACACATCTCTGTGGCACACGCTTGGATTCAGGGCGCAATTCAGACCGCGTTAATCGGGGTGAAAGGGATTCTGTCCGCAGCTCCACCGTCATCGTCGTTGGAAAATATGTAACGCTGAACATGAGGGGGAATCATGACTTCCGCGGTTGAAGTAGAAACAACAGATCATAGCGCCGCACTTCGGGCGCTCAAGCAACTGCTGGGCGCAGGTGTCCTTTCCCAGGGGGAGGTAGTGAACCCCGAGCTTCTCGCTGAAAGGCTGAAGCTGTCTATTAGGGGAATGGCTTTGGCTATTTCAACTCTCGTTGCGCAAGGCCTACTTGAGCGCTGTGCCGACGATAGAGTTATAGTGCGAACAGTCACGGCGGGGGAGATGGCAGAGCTTCTCGACCTCCGCGCTGGCATCGAAGGCCGCGTGGCTGCGCATCTCGCGGTGATAGCCACCGATGAAGATGTCGCGTGCCTTCGTGCCGAGATAGAAGAACAAAGACGCGCCGCTGTGACCGGCGATAAGGCATTATTTATGGAACATGCCGCCGAGTTTCATTGCATGCTGGCGGAGAGAGCGCAATTTTCCTATGCAGCTCACATCATGAGAACTTGGCAGGATTTACAGAAGATCATTGGCCTGACAGCACTTCATGACAAGCAAACCATGCAGAAAATTGCACGTGAGCACGCGGAATTGCTCAATCATGTGGAAGCTCACGAGCCGATGTTGGCGCGCGAGTGTGCTGTTCAACACCTGAAGGAGACCGCCACCCGGCTGAGATTGAGCAACGCGGTGGTTGCTTGAGCTAGAAGGGAATGAACTGGCGCATCGCTGAAATCATGTTGGAGCGTGGTTTCCCTTTACCGCGGCTAACGTACGAAAATCGCTTTCTGCCCGGCCGCAGACTTGGGAGTCTTGTCTTTATATCATCCGTAACACCGCGTCAGCACGACGGTACGGAATTGGTGGGGCAAATCGGTTCATCCATCGGGATCGAGCAGGCCAAAGAAGCTGCGCGTTGGTGCGTCGCCAATTCCTTGGCGTGCCTCTACGACACCCTGCTTCAGGATATTCATAACGTTGCAGGTGTGGTCGATGTGCTTGTTTTCATGAATTCAGTCACGTCTTTTACTCAGCACAGCGAAGTAGCCGATGCTGCCTCGGAATTGTTCGAGCTAACTTTCGGCGACGCGGGTAAACACTCTAGAGGAGCGATCGGCGTTGCCTCACTGGTCCGCAACGTGCCCGTTGTTCTAAAGGCCACCTACAGCATGTCGGAATGAATACCCGATCTCAGTCAAAGCGTGGGAACGAATCGAGCGCACGAACAATCTGGGATTGTTTTTAGGCCACATTTCTCTATTAGGCAGATTTCTCAGATTGAGCGGGGTGTCCCTTGAAACTCCTACTTCGCCGCGACCAACGCGCCGGCCTATTGGGCGGCAAACCAGTCTTCTCCCTCAGTGTCCGAGCAGACCTCACGGAGGAAGAGCAGGCCAACATCCGCAAATACAAGCTCGGTGAGACCGAGCTGTACGCCAGCCACGAGATCAGTGGTGGCAGCGGTTTGCTCGGCGTCGCCACCCGCTTCGCCTACAAGGCCATGACCATCAACGTCTCCGTCAACGACCTGGTCGGCGGCAAGAAGGTCGAGTGCAAGGACATCGTGGAGATGCTGGCTATCGAGGACCAGATCCGCGAGGCGGCTAAGACCTTCGCCCAGGTGCTGAGCGCCGCCGCCCAGTTTGGTGGCGAGGAGGTCGTGGTGATCTAGGCCCATGGATTGGGGCAATCTCCGCAACTGGCTCTCGGGCGATAGCCGGACACGCGAACTCGACGAGACCCGTCAAGCCTGGCACGAGACCCAGGCGCTCTGGCAGGCGTCGCCGCTTTCGCAGAACGACCCGTCCGACCTGGCGCTCTCCTTCGTCAAGGAGATCATGCGGCGGGCGGATCGGACACCGGCACTTCCCATCCTGGTGTCCCTCTGCGAAGCGGCCGAGGCGCTCTTCCGCGCTGAAAGCATCGGACCGATCAAACCGATCTGGCCGGCCATCGAGAGCGACGTGTCGGTCGGTGTCGAGTTCCGCCGGATGCTCGCCCGCAGACGGCGCTACGCCGCCGACTTCAACCGCCTGCATGGGATCGTCACCGGCCAGCTTGGAGCCGCCTGCGACGCGCTCATCGAAGCGCTGCCTGAAAGTTGCTTCAGAGATTGGGACCAAGAGAACCCCTCGTTCGAGGTGCCGCTCATCGAGCTGGTCGATCGTCCGGCCGATCTCGTCCAGCACCTGCTCCTGTTCCCGTATGACGACGAGACCATGCGGCTGGAACTCTTCCTCAGCCTCAGGGAGCGGTACGCCACCAACCTCCTTGTCGCGTCCGGATTTCCGCCTGACGCCAACATCCACGAGCTGTCGCACCGGCTCATCATTCCCACGCGGCAGACGAAGAAGACCCCAGCGGAGCTGGTCGAGATGTATCTCTCCGGCTCGCCGTTCGCGTCTCTCATGGAGTTGCCGGTCCCGTTCCACGTCCCCGAGGAAGCTCGGTTCGAGCACTGCCACATCGTAGGCGGCACGGGGCACGGCAAGACCCAGCTCATGCAGCGCATGATCCACGGGGACCTGGTCGCCGCACAGACCGAGCGGCGGTCGGTTGTGGTGATCGACAGCCAGGGCGATCTCATCAACCGGCTGTCCCGGCTCTCGCTCTTCTCCCCCGAGACGCCCGGCAGCCTGGCCGACCGCCTCATCCTCATCGACCCAGCCGACGTCGAGTTTCCCGCAGCCCTAAACCTGTTCGATGCGCATCTGGAGCGAGTCCAGACGTATCGCCCGGTAGACCGCGAGAGGATCCTCAATGGCGTCATCGAGCTCTACGAGACGTTCTTCGGCGCGATGCTCGGCGCGGAGCTGACCCAGAAGCAGGGCGTCATCTTCAAATACCTGGCCCGACTGATGATCACGATCCCCGGTGCCACCATCCACACCCTCATGCAGCTCATGGAGGACGGGCGGCCGTTCAAGGCGCAGATGGAGCAGCTTGACGGCTCCGCCCGCTACTTCTTCCAGACCGAATTCTTCCATCCTTCGTTCGCGGCGACTAAGAAGCAGATCCTCCGGCGTCTGTGGGGCGTGCTTTCGACGCCGGCCTTCGAGCGGATGTTCGCACAGCGCCAGAACAAGCTCGATCTCTTCGAGGCGATGCAGGACGGGAAGATCATCCTGGTCTCTACCGCCAAAGACCTCCTCAAGACGGAGGGTAGCCAGCTCTTCGGCCGCTTCTTCATCGCCATGCTGGCCCAGGCGGCGCTTGAGCGTTCGACGGTCGATCCGGCCGACCGCACACCCACGATGGTCTATGTCGACGAGGCCCAGGAGTATTTCGACGACACTATCGAAACCATCCTCAACCAGGCCCGCAAATACCGCGTCGGGCTCACGCTCGCGCACCAGACGCTCGACCAGCTGTCGCCCCGGCTGCGCTCCGCGATCCACGCCAACACGTCGATGAAATGCGCCGGCGGTGTTTCGGCGAAGGACGCCCGCGCGATGGCCGACGAGCTGCACACCTCCTCCGACTTCATCGAGAGCATGAAGCGCCGGCAGGGAACGTCCGAGTTCGCGGTGTGGCTGAAGCACCAGACGCCGTACGCGATCCGCCTGTCCGTGCCACTCGGTTTCCTGGAGCGCCAGCCGATCCTTGTTGAAGAGGAGTATGAAGCGCTCCTGGAGCGCAACCGCGCGGCGTACTGCGGCACGCTCGACGAAGTCTCGTTCGCACGGCCAAGCGTTGCGGAGCCGGAGTCTTTTGCCCCAGAAGTTGCGCGGGACGAGACGCCGCCACGTGCCCGCGACCCCAGACCAGAGTCGGTCGATTCCACGCCGCCAATCCAAGAGCCGGCTGAGACGCCCGCACCAAGGGCACCAGGTCCGCCGCGGCCCGCACCAGCCGAAGCCGGCAAAGGCGGCTCGCAGCACCGCTACGTCCAGCACCTCATCAAGCGGCTCGCCGAAGAGCGCGGTTTGCGGGCGGTGATCGAAGAGGCGGTCGAGGGCGGCCAGGTCGACGTGGGACTCCACCAGGGTGAGCTGTCGGTCGCGTGCGAGATCTCCGTCACCTCAACGCCGGAATACGAGGCACAGAACCTGGCAAAGTGCCTCCGGGCGGGGTTTGCCCGCATCTGGGCCGTAGCGCCCGACGCCAAGCGCCGGCGCGCCATCCGGCAATCGGCGGAAGCCCGGCTCGCTCCAGAGGACTTCGCCCGGGTCGAGTTCCTCACCACGGAGGAGATGGTAGCGGCACTTGATGCACTCTCAGTGCCAGAGCCCGAGGAGAAGGTGGTGCTCGGGTATCGAGTGACGAGTTCGCGGAGGGCCATTTCCCCTGGCGAGGCCACCGAGCGGCGGGCGGCAGTCGCCCGCATCTTGTCGCGGGCGAAGGAAGAGTGACGGGATTTCTGCCGGTTAGCCCCGCGGCGCACGAAGCGTGCCATAGACAACCCATTCGCGTATGTGTAGCGTATTCTCGCCGCAATTTCTGAGGGAAGTCATGAAATCTAAGCTTCATGAAATGCTTGAGAGCGAAGCCGCCGAGTCTGCTGGTCAATCGGAGATGGTGGTCCGCTTGCTGGAACCGTCCGAACTCGACCATGTGAGCGGCGGCAGCCATATCCAGCATGGTGGCACCTATGAACAAACCGGGGCCCCCGTTTACGTGCAAAATGGCGGCTCCTATACCCAAGGCTCTGGCAGCTACAGCCAGTCGGGGGAGGACGACTACCTGCAAGACTAAAAGAACTGGCGCGCGGCGTGGCTGGGTGATTCAGGATGTGGGCTGAGCGGGCTCAGAGAGCCGCCATCTAAACCGAATAGTACCGAGCGACCTGATCGACGCGCCAGAGGTGTGGCTTGGGTTGCTGGCCTCGGAGACCAAATCCAGGGAAAGCCGCACAAGACCGACCTTCGCGCGGCGATGAATGTGATCTGCTATGGACGGCCTGCTTGGGCGCTACCTGACACCTGGGTCGTTCCCGCCGCGCTCCTCAGCAAAGGGATCGACAACCTAGGCGCGTTTATATACCGTTGTTCGACAAGCAAGCAGGAGATTGGAATGGCTAAGACAGAACTCCGCAAATCTCTTGAAATCGAAGCTGCTGAGGGCAGTGAGCCTTCGTCGATTGTGATGCGGCTCCTTGAATCTTCCGAGCTGTCGTACGTGAGCGGGGGAAGCCATATCCAATCCGGGGGAGGCTCATTCACGCAGAATGCAGGAACTCACACACAAACCGGAACAGGCTCCTTCACCCAAAACGCCGGTGGCTACAATCAGAGCAGTTCCGGGAACTACAGCAAGTATTCCTGGGATGACTATTTGGAAGGCGACGGTTAACCGCGGATTTCGGTCTACCGCAACGGCCTATCCGGTCGCGTCCAGATAGCGACCGTTTGCGGAGCAGTAGTCCAAAGTGAAGGCGACTCAGCCAACGCTGGCGGTCAGGGGCCTCGACAACTAGAGCGGCATGGAATACCGTTGTTCTCCGCATCCCAGAGGGGGAAAAGATGTCTGGATCGAACCTTCGAAAGGCTCTCGAAGCTGAGGCCGCCCAAGGTCAAGAAGCCTCTTCAATCGTACTGCGGCTCCTTGATCCGTCCGAGCTGGCCTACGTGAGTGGTGGGTCCCACACCCAGATTGGGTCAGGCTCCTTTTCGCAAAACTCCGGTACCGCCCATGGGCAAAACGGAAGCGGGAATTTCAATCAGTCTGGCGGCTCCTACACGCAAACTGGCAGCGGCAGTTACAGCAAGCTCTCCTGGGACGACTACTTGGAGGGCGACGGTTAGGGATTGCGCGGACATTCGCATTCTTCCCGCGCCCTTTCCAAGACCTCCCTTTAACTGATCGGCGGGACCCAAATGGGCGCAACCCACAACATCACTGCGCCCGATGAGAACGTGGTTCTCGATGGGCGGTATCAGCAAATTGAAGTCATCTTGAAGGTGGCGGAACGGTGCAATTTGGCCTGTTCCTACTGCTATTACTTCTTTGGCGGAGACGAGTCCTACAAGGACCGACCCCCGTTGATGTCTCTTGACACCATTGTCTCTACCGCGCGTTTTTTGCGGGACGGGATGCTAGATTTGAACATCCCGACGGTGAAGGTTGTCTTCCATGGCGGAGAGCCGCTCCTTCTCAAGCCGTCGGTATTCGATGCCATGTGCGAAGCGATACGCGAAGAGTTTGGCACCGTCGCCAACCCTCGCTTTCACGTTCAAACCAATGCGCTTTTGATAAACGACCGTTGGCTTGAAGTACTCTCTAAACACCAGGTCAATGTCTGCGTCAGCATTGACGGCGAAAAGGCTCTTCATGACGCGTATCGGTACGATCGAAAAGGCCGCCCGACATTTGACAAGACCATCGAGAAAATAAGGCTCCTGAAGGAACGCGCTTCCGAGCACCCATGTCTGAAGCCATCGGTGTTGATGGTTCTCCGGGCTGGATACGACTACCGTGACATCTTCAAGTTCTTGGTCGATGACTTGGGAGTTTCGAGTGTTGGCGTTCTCTTGCCGGACTCAAGTCACGAAGACGGGATTCCGGACGGGAGACCCGCGGAAGAGTACGGTGACGCACTTTGGGACTTGTTTGAGGAATGGTCCCGGCGTCCTGCGGTAAGGTTCCGGGAAGGTGAAAAGGCGCTGGCCCCTTTCAGCAAAATGATCCCGGGTCCATTTACGGGTCGCGTCAGAAATCCCGTCATCATTGTCCAGTCTGATGGTTTTCTCTCGATCGACGATTCGTATATTCCCGCAAAGTCTTGGCGGCAGAGCATGCCAACGACGTCGGTATCCGACACGACGCTAAGAGATTGGCTCTCTCAGCCTATATTCCGCAACATTGAGGGAGCTTTCGCGAGCCTACCTGACGGCTGCCGAGGCTGCACGTGGGCAAACATGTGTGGCGGAGGAGACTTGGAAAATCGGTATAGTAGTGAACGTGGTCTCAACAATCCGTCTATATATTGCAATGGCCTACAGACCTACTACGAGCGAGTGGTAAGGTATCTGGCTCGGAACCAATACCCACTTGACGATATCATGTCGGTCCTCGACGCCGAGTACGTTGGACTTCGATAGCGGCGAGGCGAGGTGGAACTATTTAGGAAACGGGCTCTCGACGCACAGCGGCATAAACTCGCGGGAACCCCGCTTGGGCGCTCTCCTATTGGAAGTCTGTATGTATGGCTGTTTATCGTGCTGGCAGCTGGTTCCCTGGTGTTTGGAGCAGTGGCCGTGCCCATTCCCAGCCAAAATAGAGCTCCGGGGTGGCTCACCTCGGATCAAGGCATTGCCGGCGACCAGGACCACCTGCGGGCCATCGTTCCAATTTCAACCGATGCCGTCGGTCGCGTTAGAGCGGGTGATAAGCTTCGGGTTTCCTTCAGCGCTTTCCCAACAGCCAAGTATGGGACGTTAGCTGGTATGGTGACCCGTCTTGAACACGGTGTTGCACCAGGTGGACCACTGAGCCCTTCTGACCTGGGGACCGCGATCTACGCCAGCATAGAGTTCGATCCGGACAGCAATTCCAGAATCCCTCCCGATCAGTTGCGGCCGGGCATGGGGATCTTCGTTACTTTGCCGGCCAGCTCGGAGACGCTTTTCGAGCGCGTTTCATCTCGATGACAGCCCGTCCTGCCCGGGTGCCCTCGGTCTTGCAGATCTCCTCAACGGAGTGCGGCATCGCTTGCTTAGCAATGGTTGCCGAGTATCACGGCGCCCCGATCAACTACGGCGGGCTACGCGAACGCTATCCGGTGTCCGCGCGCGGTATGAACCTTCGTCGGATGATGCAAGTCGCCGACGAACTCCAGCTCAGCGCGCGGCCCCTTCGGGTCGCCCTGGCTGGCCTTTCGCAGGTCCTATTACCCGCCATCCTGCATTGGGATTTTGATCATTTCGTAGTTCTTGAGCGCGTCGGGCGGGCCTCCGTCACGATCCAAGACCCAAGGAGCGGTCGAGCGGAAATCGCTCTGGATGAATTCTCGAACCATTTTACCGGCGTGGTTTTGGAATTGTCGCCTCGAAATTCATTCGCATCGGGGGCCGTCCTCAAGCGATCGAGGCTAGCCCTTTCAACGCTGCTTTCAGGCTATAGAGGCCACCTGAACGGCAACCTCCAGAACATTTGCCTCGCCGCATTGGCGCAGGTAATCATTCTCTCTCTTCCGCTCGTAATACAGTTGATTGTGGATCAGGTTTTGCCCAATTACGATCTTGGGCTTCTCACTTGGCTGTGCCTAGTCTTTCTGGCGCTGTCTGTTCTTGCCACGGCGAGCGATTTGATACGATCCCTAATGCTCTCCGCCTTCGGCGCTGAGCTATCGTTTTTTCTCTCGTCAAAGGCGATGGGAAAAGTATTTAGGTTACCAATTCCCTGGTTTGAGCGGCGCCAGGTAGGGGATGCATTGACCCGGCTCAATTCGGTTCGGGATGTCCAATCATTTATTACAGTGGACGTAGCGGCGATGACGCTTGACGGCGTGTCGGTCGCCGCACTGGTTATGGTGATGCTTGTGTACAGCCCTCGGCTCACCATGATCGTGGTTGCTAGCTTTTTGTTCTACGCGGCAGTGTTGCTTGTGGCCCTGCCGATACTGCGGAGGCTCCAAGAACAATCCATCGCGGCTGGTGGCGAGGAGCACGGGCATGTCGTCGAAACGCTGCGTTCGATGAGGTCGCTCAAGGCGTTTGGCCAAGAAGCGGTGAGGGAAGGACAATGGCGAAACCTACTGGCGCGCTCGCTGAACGCCAGCGTGAAGGTGACGAGGATGCGGGCGGCCATAGCGGCAATCCAGTCTGTCCTCTTTAACGCTCAAGGAGCCGTCATCATCTTTCTGGCAGTGACAGCATTTCTGAATGGAACCGGCATGACGGTCGGCATGTTGCTGAGCTTTCTCTTCTACCGCCAAGCCGCGACCGACCGCGCCTCATCTCTGTTCCGAGGGTTGACCAATTTCAGAATGCTTGAACTCTATCTAGATCGCCTGAGCGATATAGTTATGGCGAAATCAGATGAAAACACTGGCCTCGGTGATGGCGAGATAGACGGTGTAGGTAGCATTGAATTCAGCGGCGTCTCCTATCGCTACGGCGACGGAGAAGTTCTTCGTATTGTCAATGCGACGTTCCAAATCGAGAAAGGCTCGCTAGTTGCGTTCGCCGGCCCGACGGGCGGTGGCAAATCGACGTTGGTCAAGCTTCTCCTGGGTCTTTACAGGCCCACAGCCGGCCAAATCTGCATTGATGGGCGCGCCATTGACGAGATCGGATGGAACGAGTGGCGACGGCACGTTGGGACCGTACTTCAGGACGATACGCTGTTTGCCGGCTCGGTCGCCGATAACATCTCCTTTTTCGATCCACATGTGGATCTTGAACGCGTGCGAGAGGCGGCGACGATGGCGGAAATTGCTGCCGATATCGACGGCATGCCCATGAAATATTGGACCTGGCTCGGAGACATGGGGTCTACCTTGTCGGGAGGACAGCGGCAGCGCGTCTTGCTGGCGCGCGCTCTTTATGTGCGGCCTGAGGTGCTCGTCCTTGACGAGGGGACAGCTAACCTGGACGAGCAGACCGAGCGGGCGGTGCTGGCCACCATTTCCAAGCTACCCATCACGCGAATTGTGGTGACTCACAGGCCTCAGACGTTGGCTACAGCAGATCGCATTCTCTGGGTGGACCGTGGGATTGTTTCGGAGCGTGCATAGCCGGGGGGGAGCGTGGGGCCGCTCGCTGGCGTCTCTGTGTTTTGTGCTGCTCGTGTCCCTATCGTTTCTCTTTGTCAGCGGTGATCGCGCCTACTCCGAAGCGGCGGCTGTCCGACTGAAGATCGAGCCCACTGAAGCGGGTGTGCTCGTGCATTACGAGCTTCCTGGACCGGTCAGTGAATTTAGACTTGAGGCCGCCGCAGAGGCCGGGGTCGTCGCTCAGTTTTCCGTCGTCGGAGTCGGCTTCGAAATCAGCGATGGCACGGTCCATCGTGCGGATGGCGGGTCATTCACGCGCTTTGATCTCCTGGTTCGCGCAGACTCCGCCGAACAGGATCGTGTATATGCGGCGTCAGTGCGTTTGGGGAAAACCGCCTGGGTTCTGTACTTTCCCTACCTCCGCAGCGCGGAGGAAGCCGCATTCCTAACAGACTGTCCTCGGTGCCTCGATCCGGTTCTTTCAGCCCGTAGTTTTTCATCTGAAGAGCCGGCAGCGAGTGGTTTCATCGTCGTTGGTGAGCCGGCAAACCGTTCCGACGGGCCTATTGCGGTCGTGGATGATGGTCATGTGCCCCGGTGGTTAGTCCGCAATGTCGAGCAATCAGCTCAAGCGGCGCTCAGTTTTCATGAACGGTTCTTCGGGTCCCGCGTCTCTGGGCGACCGGTCATTGCTATTTCCCAAAGCCCGCTAGTCGCAAACTCCTGGCGCGGAGACGCCGCCCAGAACGGGATAATTCTGTTGCGCATAAAAAGCGATACGCTGAAGGACGATCCCGGGTTGCGCCGGCAACTCGTGCGGTTCGTGGCGCATGAAACTGCCCATCTTTGGATCGGCGCTCGCTATCGGCTGCGAAGTGAAACGGATCCTTGGTTCAGCGAGGGGGCGGCCGAATACGCCGGGCTCTATTTCGCACTCCGGCGTGGATACGTCGAAGGGCATGTGGAGGACGAGCTCGCGCAGCATCTCAATAGTTGCGCGCGAGACCTGGGAGACCGGCCGTTCTCGGACCTGAATCAGTTGAAGGGCCGCGCCGTATATGACTGCGGAGTGCTCGTGCAGTGGTGGTTGGACTTAGAGATGCGTCAGGGTGGGGCAAATTCCTCGTTGCCCCGCCTATGGAGGGAAACTCTCGATCGCGCCGATCCGTCGGACGGTCAGTTCGCTCTGGAGGACATGTTCCAAACCGCCGGGGAGATTCTGGACTCCCCATTGAGCCCTGCCATGGCTGAATTTTTGGAGGGCGGAGAGGGGCGTTGGGCTAAATTTCTGTCGAGACTGCGCGAGCTTGGTGTCGTCCTCAGAGAGGATCCGAGTCTTGAGGAATGGCGCTCTGCAGTGCTGACGCCGTTCCTGAGCACTTACTGCCCGACCGGAACAGGATTCGGCTTCTGGACTGAAAATAATAGGGTGACGCTCGACACTGGAGCGAACTGCGGCCCCCTGTCGAATAGTCCTATAGTCGTCACCGTTGCCGGGGTAGATTTAGCGACGGCCCCTAAGGAAGCCTTCCTTTCATTACGGGCGCAGTGCGAGAAAGCGGTTTCGGTGTGGTTTGGGATTCGACGTGCCAGAAAGATTGAGCTTAGATGTCCCGCCTCCCTCTTGCGTCCCGATCAAGTTGATCGGCGACAACGCCTGCTGCGGCACCTCCTCCAGCAGGTATGCGCAACAGGTCCAATGGGCTTCACCGATCTAGGCAATGCGGTTCGCCTGGATACGGGCCAACGCTGCGGCCCGCTATCGGGCGACCCAATCATTTCGGAAGTGGCCGGGCACAACTTGGCTGGTGACATCGATGCTGCATGGGAAGACGTGCGTAAGCGTTGCTTGGACGGACTTCCAATCGAGCTAGCGAGTCCAGGGAGTCGCCCCCGGTCTATGGTCTGCGCCAATCCCATGGACGCGTTTCAACCTACCTTCCAAGTCGAATACAGCCCGGTTCCGCGTCGCCGCTTATTTGCTCTTAGCCCATAGAGGCTGCCTGGACGTCACGGGCATCTATTACCGCGTGCCAAGGTGACTACCAGCGCGCCACCATTCGTCACAAACCGACGCCTCGCGCCGCCGGGCATCCGGTCGCACGATGGCCGCATGCATGGCGACGTCTCATACATCGGCGAGACCACATTCCGCCGCCGCTTCCGCCGCTTCGGCATCAAGCAGGCCGACCGTCTCCCGCATGTCCATATTCTCGGGAAGACCGGCGTCGGTAAATCGACGCTGTTGGAAACTCTCGCCCGGCAAGACTTGGAAGCCGGCCGTGGCTTTGCCCTCATCGATCCGCACGGCGATATGGTGGAGCGGATCGCGGCGACGGTGCCGCCAGCATTTGCGCATCGCATCCGCTATCTGAACGCACCCGATCCTACGCAGCCTTTCGGATACAACCCGCTTCGGCGCGTTCGGGACGACAAGATTCCTCTCGCCGCTTCCGGCCTTCTTGAGACTTTGAAGAAGCTCTGGCCCGAAGCCTGGGGCGTGCGCATGGAGCATGTGCTCCGCAATTCCCTCTACACGCTCATCGGACGCGAGGGCTCGACCCTGCCCGACCTTCTTCGGCTCTACGCCGACAAGAAATACCGCCGACAGGTCACGGCCGGCGTCCGCAATGAGACCGTCCGGCGCTTCTGGACCGACGAGTTCGAGCACTATCCCGACCGTTACAAGCTGGAGGTCGTCGCGCCCATCCAGAACAAGCTCGGTGCGCTTTTGTCCGATCCGACGCTGTATCGCATCCTGGTAGCGCCCAAGGAGGAGCTTCGCTTCCGCTCGCTCATGGACGAGGGCGCCGTGCTCCTAGTGAACCTCTCTAAAGGGCAGCTGGGGGAAGACAGCGCAACGACGCTCGGCGGCCTTTTGGTCTCCACCATCGGCCTTGCCGCCCTCAGCCGTGCTGAGGTGCCGGCACAGGAGCGTCGGCCGTTCTTCCTGTATGTCGATGAATTCCAGAGCTTCACGACGCTCTCCTTCGTCAACATGCTCTCCGAACTTCGGAAGTACGGCTTGGGGCTCACCCTCGCACACCAGCATTTCCATCAGCTCGATCCCGATGTGCGGCATGCGGTGCTCGGCAATGCCGCGACCCTGGTCTCGTTCCGCGTCGGCCCCGAGGACGCCATGATCCTGGCCCGTGAGTTTCAGCCGACGTTCGGCGTCGAAGACCTCATCAATCTCCCGAACCAGCACATCTACCTGAAGCTCATGATCGACGGGACGCCATCGCGGCCGTTCAGCGCGCGTACCGTGCTACTGTGACGGATGCGTAGCGCCGCCCAATGCTTAGCCAAAGCCGCCGAAATTGCCGAGATGGCGGAGCAGACTCAGAGCCCTGAAGGGCGAGCGCGCTTCTTGGTGCTGGCGCTCGAATGGCAGCGCGCGGCCGTTGAGGCGGCCCGCCAGGATGGCGCCGTTATAGACGCAACCTCGGAAAACTAAGTCCCCGGGCTACCGAAGGGGTGCCAATCAGCGCCTTGCGGATCGCGCCGCGTGGGCCTCAAGTTCGGCTTGATGCTGCCGCCAGTGAGGTTCGTTTACGGCTAACAGCGCAGCTTCCCGACGGCGCGGTCACGAACCATGCACGGCTTCGTTTGGGGAGCGTCATGGAGCGGGCCCGCCGCCGGTCAACCCAGCATCGCTTCCTCCGCGCACAAGGTGCGCTCCGTGCAGCTTGCTCCCTGCGGGCGCGCCTTGGGCGCGGGGTCTGACCGCCGGCTCCTTGGCCCACTCCCTTGTCTCCCCATGAAGCCGCGGAATGGTCCGCGGCGGACTTAGGAGAAATCTCCCATGGCTCAGCAACCCCCACTGCTCTCCCGCATGCCGACCCACCGTCTGTATCGTGTCCTTGGCGATGGCCAGGGTGCGATCTGGACCCCCATCGGCGCGGCCTGGCCGAACAAGGACGGGCAGGGCTTCAGCATCATCTGCGATGCGGTGCCGCTGCATGGACGCATCGTGATGCGGACCATCACCGAGCGGACGGAGGAGACGCGGGGTCAGCAATGACCCCAACCTTCCAGGAGCCAGGCGCGAGGCGGTCGCCTCGCGCCTTCACGTGAGGAAGCGAGCGATTGCCGAACCGTATCGCGCTGCCGGCTCTTGCTTCCCTTGTTCCCAGAGTCCGAGCGTCCAGCGCGTGACGCCGATGAGCGCAGCGGCTCTCGCGCACGAAAGTCCGAGCTGCCGGCGGCGGCGCTCAATCTGAGCCCCAAGTCGCTCGCCTTGCCGGGCCCGGAATTTCGTCCTATCGCCCTTCAAACGAACCGGAACGCCCGGTACCAAAAAGGCTACGCGACCCAGGCTTTTTGCTGTTGAGGGCAATGCTGACAGGTCTGGACGGCTGAAAGTCAGCTACGAAAAACACCTGGGTCCCCGCTTTCGCGGGGATGAGCGGAGGGGGGGGTGAGCTCTTGAACTATCTCAATCGCAATTGAGTCTTGACCCTAGCGCAGCAATTCCAGGATCTCCGCCTGCAGCGCCCGGGCCGTCGGCGAGCCGCTGCCGCCCCGGCCCGTGGTGATTTCCGCCAGCTTGACCGGCGTCGAACCCCGCCCGTTGTCACGCCGGGGATCGGCGCCGCCCGCCAGCAGGGCCCGCACGGCCCCGGCGCAGCCGGTGCGCACGGCCCGATGCAGGGGCGTGGTCCCGCTCCTGTCGGCGGCGTTGGGGTCGGCCCCGGCGGCCAGCAGCACGGCGATGGTCGCCGCCTGGGTCGTCGGGTTCCAGCCGGGCGAGTCCGGATGGCCGTCGGCGGCGTAGTGCAGCGGCCGGGCGCCGCGCCGGTTGGCGGCCCGGACCGACGCCCCAAGCCCGATCAGCGTCCTGGCGATCTCCGGGCGATAGGCCGCCGCGGCGATGTGCAGGGCGGTGTCGCCGGCATAGAGATAGTGGGTGATGGCCTGGAAAAAGTGCGGGCTGGCGTCCTGCCGCGTCGCCCCCGCGCGCGAGACCGCCGTGGCCAGGCCGGGCGTTTCGGCCAGCAACCGTTCGGCCAGCGCTCCGTCGCCGTCGACAATGGCCTGCAGCAGGTCGGGCAGCGCCACGGCGGCTAGCCCAGCCTGGCGTTCATCCAGGCGCTGGCCTCGCTGATCGCCCGCCGGCCCGCGCCCAGCTGGGTGAAGAAGGCGTGCCAGACATGGATCATCTCGGGCCAGATCTCCACGCGGACATCCACCCCGGCCAGGCCGGCCTTCTCGGCAACGGCGATAGCGTCGGAGGCCAGGATCTCGGCCCCGCCGGCATGGATCAGCAGCGGGGCGATGCCGGCGTAGTCGGCCAGGGCCGGCGAGGCGAGTGGGTCGCTGACCGAATGGCCGTTCAGATAGGTCGCGGCGAACTCGTCGAGGCCCGCCTTGGTCAGCATCGGGTCGACCCCCGCCAGAACCTCATAGGCCGCGCCCTGCTGGGCGAGATTGGCCCAGGGGCTGATGGCGAACAGGCAGCCCGGCTGCGGCAGGCCATTGGCGCGGATGGCGAGCGCGGTGGCCAGGGTCAGCCCGCCGCCGGCGCTGTCGCCGGAGATGGCGATGCGACCGGGCGCGACGCCCTCATCCAGCAGATGGCGATAGCAGGCGACCGCATCCTCGACCGCCGCCGGGAAGGGATGCTCGGGGGCCATGCGGTAGTCGGGCACCAGGGCCGGGGCGTTGATCTCGCCGGCCAGCCGGGCGGCCAGGCCCCGGTGGCTCTTGGGACTGCCCACGCAATAGCCGCCGCCATGCAGGTAGAGCAGGGCCTTGGTCTGGTCGGCGCCGGCGGGGGTGAGTTTCTCGCAGGGGATACCCGCGACGGTGAGCTCGACCTTCTCGCAGCCGTCCGGCAGCGGGCTCATATCGCCGAACGCATCCATGCCCGCGCGGCGGGTGGCCCAGTCCTGGCCGGGCTGCTCGATAGCCGAGAACTGCTCCAGCAACACGCGCACCGCGCCGATATCGGGATCCTTCCAGACCTGATTGCCGTCAGCCATGCGCGTGTCCTCCCGTGGTTGGGAGGAAAGCTAGGTCGATGGGGAATGGAATCCAAGCGCCGATGAAGCCCACAGTCGGCTCCCTTCCTCCTCGATGGAGGAAGGGCGGGGATGGTGGTGGTGGCATAGCGCTTCCGGAAGCACTCGGGGAGGCGCCCACGCCACCCTGCGTTTTTCGCCCAGGCTCCAAGCGCGCACCACCAACCCTGCCCTTCCTCCATCGAGGAGGAAGGGTTCCCAGAGCTGACAGCGCTACATTGCGGACGAGATGCGGCAGCGCCCTCGGGTGATTTCGGTGACAGTTTACTTAATTCGCCCTTGGATCATCGTCAGGCGTGGGTGCGCTCAGAGCGAATTAAGTAAACTGTCACCGAAATGGCCCCCGCCACAGACGATAGGCCTGGGCGCGGTGAAGAGCGCCGTCGTCAGGCCTGCATCGTCCACCCCTCGACCCCCATCGCCGCCTGGCGCAACGCCTCGGACCGCGTGGGGTGGGGGTGGCACGTCCGCGCGATGTCTTCCGACGCCGCCGAGAACTCCATCGCCACGCAGTATTCGCCGATCATCTCGCCGACCTGGGGGCCGATCATGTGGACGCCCAGCACCTTGTCGGTCACCGCGTCCGCCAGGACCTTCACGAAGCCCTCGGCCTCGTGGTTGACCTTGGCGCGGGCGTTGGCGGTGAAGGGGAACTTGCCGGCCTTGTAGGCGACCCCGGCGGCCTTCAGCTCCTCCTCGGTCTTGCCGACCCAGGCGACCTCCGGCCAGGTGTAGACCACGCTCGGAATGACATCGTAGTTCACATGGCCCGCCTTGCCGGCGATCAGCTCGATGCAGGCGACGCCCTCGTCCTCGGCCTTGTGGGCCAGCATCGGGCCGTGGGTGGTGTCGCCGACGGCCCAGACGCCCGGCGCGCTGGTCTTGAAGTGGTCGGTCTCGATGAAGCCGCGCTTGTCCGGGGTGATCCCCACGCTCTCCAGCCCCAGCCCCTCGGTATAGGGCCGCCGCCCGATGGCCAGCAGGACATAGTTGGCCTCGATGGTCTGGGCCTCGCCGCCCTTCACGGGCTCGAAGGTCAGCTTGACGCTCGACCCGCCCGCCTCGGCCCCCGTCACCTTGGCCCCCAACTGGAAGCGCATGCCCTGCTTGGTCAGCGAGCGCTGGAAGGTCTTGGCGGTTTCCTCGTCCATGCCCGGGCAGATGCGGTCGAGATATTCGACCACGGTGACTTCCGCCCCCAGCCGGCGCCAGACCGAGCCCAGCTCCAGGCCGATGATCCCGGCCCCGATCACCACCAGGCTGCCGGGCACTTCGGGGATGTTCAGGGCGCCGGTGGAATCGACGATGCGCTGCTGGTCGACGGTGACGCCGGGCAGGCCGGCGGGCTCCGAGCCGGTGGCGATGACGATGTTTTTGGCGTTGTGGGTCTCGACCGACCCGTCGGCGGCGGTGACCTCCACCTTGCCGGGACCGGCGATCTTGCCGGCCCCCTTGATCCACTCGACCTTGTTCTTCTTGAACAGGAACTCGATGCCCTTGGTCAGGGCCCCGACGCTGTCGGCCTTCTGGGCCATCATCTGCGGCAGGTTGAGCTTGGGGGTGACGTCGATGCCCAGGCTGGCGAAATCCTTGCCGGCCAGTTCGAACATCTCCGAGGCGTGCAGCAGGGCTTTCGACGGGATGCAGCCGACGTTGAGGCATGTGCCGCCCAGGGTCTCGCGCTTCTCGACGCAGGCGGCCTTGAGGCCCAGCTGGCCGGCCCGGATGGCCGCGTTGTAGCCGCCGGGACCGCCCCCGATGATCACCACGTCATAGTCCGCCATGCCTCAGCCTTCCGCTTCTCGACTCGCCGCTCAGATAAGCATCCGGCCCGCGCTTTGCAGCCGGGCCGGAGAGGTGGGCGCCTTACCGCCGACGGGGACCCAAGGCAAGGCGGGGGGTCAAGGCAACCGGTTCAATCGCTGCCGAAGAAGCCTCGGTAGAGGAATGAGCCGATGGCGAACAGCATGCTGAGCGCCGCCAGGCCAAGCCCGGCATAGACAACATAGCCCAGAATCCGCACTGACAGCCGCCGGGGCCTGGCGGCGATCTCGGGATCCGGCTCGAAGTCGGCCGCCCGCGCCGCCGCCTCGTCCAGCACCGCCTTGGCGTCCTCAGCCTCGTCCTCCGGGACCCAGATCCCGAAGCCGCCGATGGCCTGGCGAACCAGAAAATCGACAGCGCCAAGCTGCTCGTTCTGCAGGTGTACGGCGAAACCCTGGGCCTGCAGCATGCCGGCCGCGATCTGGGCCTCCTGCAGGTCGATGTAGCGGCCGATGCGAACCTGATCCATCAGCGGCTCCGGCCGGCGGACCGCACCCGCAGCCAGAGCAGCAGGGCCAGGGCCAGTTCGCTCACCGCGAAGGTGATCGCCGCCCGCCGTTCGGGGTCGTTGATGGCTGGATTGTGCAGCAGGTCGAAGCTCAGGAACCAGTCGGCCCCGTTTAGGATAGCCGCGCCCGCGAACAGCATCGCCGCGAGGGTCAGCCGGCGACGGGCCTGGGTCAGGGCCGCGATGCAGAGCGCCACTTCCACCAGGCCAAGGCCGGTCTGCCACCAGCCGGCGGTCAGCCGGGCATGGATCAGCCGTTCCCAGAGAAAGGGCGAAAGCCGGTCGATCGGATGCCAGAGCTGGCGGCCCAGGCCCGCCTTCTCCGCCAGGGTGCAGAGCGGCGGGATGGCGTGGAACACCGCCGCGGCCCCGGCGGCCAGCGACAAGGGCAGCCATGCGCCGGCGCCGGGCGTCGGCGCCGCTTCAGGCTGTGGATTGGCGTCGTCCGACATGGCGTTCCCCGAGGTTGGGACCCACCATGGCCCAGGCCTAGAGGTCCAGCAACAGCCGCTGCGGATCCTCGAGCGCTTCCTTGACGTGGACCAGGAAGGTCACCGCCCCCTGGCCGTCGACCACCCGGTGGTCGTAGCTGAGCGCCAGATACATCATCGGGCGGATGACGATCTGACCGTTCACGACCATCGGCCGGTCCTGGATCTTGTGCATGCCCAGGATGCCCGACTGCGGGGCGTTGAGGATCGGGGTCGACATCAGCGAGCCATAGACCCCGCCGTTGGAGATGGTGAAGGTGCCGCCCTGCATGTCCTCGATGGCCAGATGGCCGTCGCGGGCCTTCTTGCCCAGCGCCCCGATGGCCTTCTCGATCCCGGCCAGGCTCATGGCGTCGGCGTCACGCACGACCGGCACGACCAAGCCCTTCTCGGTGCCGACGGCGACCCCGATGTCGTAGTGGTTCTTGTAGATCAGGTCCTGGCCGTCGATCTCGGCGTTGACGTCGGGCACCTGCTTGAGCGCCGCCACGCAGGCGCGGACGAAGAAGCTCATGAAGCCCAGCTTCACGCCGTGGGTCTTCTCGAAGACGTCCTTGTACTGGGCCCGGATGGCCATGATCGCGGTCATGTCCACCTCGTTGAAGGTGGTCAGCATGGCGGCGTTGGTCTGGGCCTCCTTCAGCCGCCGGGCGATGGTCTGGCGCAGGCGGGTCATGCGGACCCGCTCCTCGCGCTCATGGGTGGCGCGCGGCGCGGCGGGGGCCGCGGCGGGCGGCGGGGCGGCGGCCCTGGCGTCCAGCGCGGCCAGGGCGTCGCCCTTGGTGATGCGGCCGTCCTTGCCCGAGCCGGGGACGGTGGCCGGGTCCAGCCCCGTCTCGGAAACGATGCGCTGCACTGATGGAGCCAGCGGTTGGGCGGACGCGGCGGCTGGCTCGGCAGCCTTGGGGGCGGGCGCGGGTTCCGGAGCCTTGGCGGGTTCGGCGGCCTTGGCCGGCTCAGGCTCTTTCGCAGGTTCCGCCGCCTTGGCGGCCGGCTTGGCGGCGGCGGTCGCGCCTTCGCTCACCCGGCCCAGCAAGGCGCCGGGGACGACCGTGTCGCCGTCATTGGCCGCGATGCTCTCCAGCACCCCGTCGGCGGGCGAGGCGACTTCCAGGCTGACCTTGTCGGTCTCCAGCTCGACCAGGATCTCGTCCTTCTTGACGGCGTCGCCGGGCTTCTTGGTCCAGCGGGCGATCGTCGCCTCGGTGACGGATTCCCCGAGGGCGGGGGTCATGATGTCGGCCATGGTCTTCTTCTTACTCGGGGTCTAGGCGAAGGCTTCGGCGAGGAAGGCTTCGAGTTCTTTCAGGTGGCGGCTCATCAGGCCGGCGGCGGTCGAGGCCGAGGCCGGGCGGCCGACATAGCGGGCCCGCTTGGCCTTGATGTCCATCCGCGCCAGGGTCAGTTCCAGCCAGGGGTCGATGAAGGTCCAGCCGCCCATGTTCTTGGGTTCTTCCTGGCACCAGACCAGCTCGGCGCCCCGGAACCGCGCCAGCACCTGGCTCACCGACTTCAGCGGCCAGGGATAGAACTGCTCGATGCGCAGCAGGTAGACGTCGTCGCGGCCGGCCTTGGCCCGGGCGTCGACCAGGTCGTGATAGACCTTGCCTGAGCACATGACGACCCGCGTGATCTCCGCATCCGGCTTCAGCGTGATGCCGCCGACATCGCAGCCGGCTTCGGCCCCGTCGACCATCACCCGGTGGAAGCTGGAGCCCTCGGCCAGGTCGCTGAGATTCGACACCGCCTTCTTGTGCCGCAACAGCGACTTGGGGGTCATGACGATCAGGGGCTTGCGGAACTCGCGGTGCATCTGCCGGCGCAGGGCGTGGAAATAGTTGGCCGGGGTCGAGCAGTTGAGGACCTGCAGGTTGTCCTCGGCGCAGGACTGCAGGAAGCGCTCCAGCCGGGCCGACGAGTGTTCCGGCCCCTGGCCCTCGTAGCCGTGCGGCAGCAGCATCACCAGGCCGCTCATCCGCAGCCACTTGCGCTCGCCCGAGGCGATGAACTGGTCGATGACCACCTGGGCGCCGTTCACGAAGTCGCCGAACTGCGCCTCCCAGATGGTCAGGGTGTTGGGGTCGGCCAGGCTGAAACCGTATTCGAAGCCCAGCACCGCCTCTTCCGACAGGGCCGAGTCGATGACCTCATAGGGCGCCTGGCCGGGGCGGATGTTGTTCAGCGGCGTGTAGTGCGCCTCGCTGGTCTGGTCGATCAGGTCGCTATGGCGCTGCACGAAGGTGCCGCGCACGCTGTCCTGGCCGCTGAGACGAACCGGGAAGCCTTCGTCCAGCAGGGTGGCGAAGGCTAGGTGCTCGGCCGTCCCCCAGTCGAGGTTCTCGCCGCTCTCGATGGCGGCCCGGCGGTTGTCGATGGCCCGGCGCACGGTCTTGTGGGCGTCGAAGCCTTCGGGAATGGTGGTGATGCGCTCGCCGATGTCCTTGAGCTTCCGCAGCGGCACGCCCGTCGTGCCCCGGCGCTCCTCGTCGAGCGGCTGGGCGAACCCGGCCCACTTCCCATCCAGCCAGTCGGCCTTGTTGGCGTGATAGGTCTTGCCGGCCTCGAACTCGGCGTCGAGGAAGGCGGCGAACTCGGCCACCCAGCCGTCGACCTCGGCGGCGGTGGCCACGCCCTCCTCGACCAGCCGCTTGCCGTAGATCTCGCGGGTCGAGGGCTGGTCCTTGATGCGGGCGTACATCAGGGGCTGGGTCATCGTGGGGTCGTCGCCCTCGTTGTGACCGAACCGCCGATAGCAGAACATGTCGACCACCACGTCCTTGCCGAACTGCTGGCGGTATTCGGTGGCCACCTTGGCGACGAAGGTCACCGCCTCGGGGTCGTCGCCGTTGCAGTGGAAGATGGGCGCCTCGACCATCAGCGCCACATCCGAGGGATAGGGGCTGGAGCGCGAGAAGCGCGGATCGGTGGTGAAGCCGATCTGGTTGTTGACGATGAAGTGGATGGTGCCGCCGGTGCGGTAGCCCTTCAGGCCCGACAGCGCGAAGCACTCGGCCACCACGCCCTGGCCGGCGAAGGCCGCGTCGCCGTGCAGCAGCAGGGGCATGACATGGCCGCGGCCGGCGTCTGGCGTCTCGCGCAGGGTGAAGGCCTGCTTGGCCCGCACCTTGCCGATCACCACCGGGTTGACGATTTCCAGGTGGCTGGGATTGGCGGTCAGCGACAGGTGGACGATGTTGTCGTCGAAGCTGCGGTCCGACGAGGCGCCCAGGTGGTATTTGACATCGCCCGAGCCCTCGATGTCCGAGGGCAGCGACGAGCCGCCCTGAAACTCGTGGAAGATGATGTGGTAGGGCTTGCCCATCACCGCGGCCAGGACGTTCAGCCGGCCCCGGTGGGGCATGCCGATGACGATGTCCTTCACCCCCAAGGCGCCGCCGCGCTTGATCATCTGCTCCAGGGCCGGGACCATGGCCTCGCCGCCGTCCAGCCCGAAGCGCTTGGTGCCGGGGAAGCGCTTGTGCAGGAAGCGCTCGAAGCCCTCGGCCTCGATCAGCTTCTTGAGGATGGCGATCTTGCCCTGGGGCGTGAAGACGATCTCCTTGTCGCGCCCCTCGATGCGCTCCTGCAGCCAGGCCTTCTCCTGCGGATTGGAGATGTGCATGTACTGCACGCCGACCGTGCCGCAGTAGGTGCGGCGCAGTATGGCGAGGATTTCGCGCAGGCTGGCGGTCTCCAGGCCCAGCACGAAATCCAGGAAGATCGGCCGGTCGAGGTCGGCGTCGGAAAAGCCGTAGGTGGCCGGGTCCAGTTCGCTGGCGTCGCCCGGCGTGGTGGCGATGCCGAGCGGGTCGAGCTTGGCCTGCAGGTGGCCGCGCATGCGGAAGGCGCGGATCATCATCACCGCCCGCAGCGAGTCGAGGGTGGCGGCGCGGATGGCTTCGGTGGTGGGGGCGACCGCGGGCGCGGTGGCCGGGGCGACAGCGCGGTCGGCGATGGCCTTGCCGAGCTTGGCTTCCACGGCGGGCCAGAGGCCGTCGATGGCCGACAGCCAGTCGGGGCGCGCCGTCGGGGCGGAGACATGGGTCCAGCTCGGCTTGACGGCGCTGGCTTTGACCTGGGCGGCCTGGTCGGTGAGGCTGGCGAAGAAGGCGGCCCAGCTGGGATCGACCGAGCCCGGATCGTTCGCCCAGCGCTCGTGCAGGTCCTCGACGAAGGCGGCATTGCCGCCGTAGAGGAAGGAGGTCTCGGTCAGGACCTTGTTGATGATGCCCGCGTCGTCAGCCATGGGTCGTAGCGCCTTCCAACCGTCCCTGCTGGGGACGGCTTAACTTTAAGCCGGTGTATATAGTGTTTCGGGGTCGTGCTTGTGCGCCTGTCAGGCGAAAAACTCGACCCCTTACGGGCCTTCTAGACCCACTTTTTTACCGCAATGCGGCAATCAGCCTTCCAGGAGGGCCGCTGGCGTCTCTTGCAGGGCTGAGGCGTGGGGATTTTGGGGTCGCTTCGCGACAGAAAGATAAGGGAGAGAAGAAGAGGAAGCGGCCGTGGCCGCGGCCGGCGCCACGTGTAGCCTGCGCTGGCGGCGGGCTTGTTGAGGCGCTACGCGCCTCGATAGATATCAGCGGGTCTGCAAAAGCGGCCCTCAGGACAGCGCCGTCCCTTGCGCTTCTTCTCTTCCCTTATCTTCCTGTCGCGCAGCGACCCGGAACCCCACCTTCACGCCGGCAACGGCCTGGGGCAACTAACCCTTGAGAAGAGCCGCCAGCGTCTCGCCCAGAGCAGCCGGAGACGGCGAAACCTTGATCCCGGCCGCTTCCATGGCCGCAATCTTGTCTTCCGCCCCGCCCTTGCCGCCCGAGATGATGGCGCCGGCATGGCCCATGCGCCGGCCCGGAGGCGCGGTGCGGCCGGCGATGAAGCCGACGGTGGGTTTCCAGCGGCCCTTCTTCTTCTCGTCGGCCAGGAACTGGGCGGCGTCCTCTTCGGCGCTGCCGCCGATTTCGCCGATCATGATGATCGACTGGGTTTCCTCGTCGGCCAGGAACAGCTCCAGCATGTCGATGAACTCGGTCCCCTTGACCGGGTCGCCGCCGATGCCGACCGCCGTGGTCTGGCCCAGGCCGGCATTGGTGGTCTGGAACACCGCCTCGTAGGTGAGCGTGCCCGAGCGCGAGACCACGCCCACCGAGCCGTGGCTGAAGATGTTGCCCGGCATGATGCCGATCTTGCACTGGTTGGGGGTCAGCACGCCCGGGCAGTTGGGCCCGATCAGCCGGGACTTCGACCCG
The DNA here is from genome assembly GCF_030814835.1 of Caulobacter ginsengisoli. Taxonomy (GTDB): domain Bacteria; phylum Pseudomonadota; class Alphaproteobacteria; order Caulobacterales; family Caulobacteraceae; genus Caulobacter; species Caulobacter ginsengisoli. The sequence continues at coordinate 43,296 of NZ_JAUSVS010000010.1, read as the reverse complement.
CTCAGCGAGCGCTTGACCTTGACCATGTCGGCCACCGGAATGCCCTCGGTGATGCAGACGATCAGCGGCACCTCCGCGTCGATGGCCTCCAGGATGGAGTCGGCGGCATAGGGCGGCGGCACATAGACCACCGAGGCGTCGGCCTTGGTGGCGTGCATGGCCTCGCCGACGGTGTTGAACACCGGCAGGCCGACATGGGTCTGGCCGCCTTTGCCAGGGGTGACCCCGCCGACCATCTGGGTGCCATAGGCGATGGCCTGCTCGGTATGGAAGGTGCCCTGGGCGCCGGTGAGGCCCTGGCAGATGACCTTGGTGTTCTTGTCGATCAGGATGGACATGGTCGGACTGGCTATCTCGTGAGGGCGGGAGCCGAAAAGGCGATAAGAAGCTTAGGGCTTGCGGGCGAGGCGGGCGTCGAGCAGCAGGCGGGCGGTCAGGGCGCGCATTCTCGGATCGGGTTCGTTGCCCAGCGCCGTGGTGGCGATGTTGGTGAAGGCGTTGCCGAAGAAGCCGGGCGTCGCGCCGTCCGGATAGACGATCTCGCCGGTATCCGGATCGAGCCTGGCCTTGTCATAGGGGCCGATCATCATCTTTCGGGCGGCCTCGGCGTCGGCCTTTTGCTCGGGCGTAGCCTTGGGATCGTCCGGCATGGCCTTGATCATCGCCCCGAACGGGCCGCCATCCTTCATGGTCTCAATGAGGGCGCTGTTCTGGATGTAGCGCTGGCGATTGCCGAGTTCTACGGCGCAGAGATCGTGCACGATGAAGGTCACGCCATCGGCCAGACTCGGCTCGACCCGCTCGACGCTGGGAACCGCGGCCCGGATGCAGGCCTCGGCCTTGCCGGTCAGCCGGGCCAGGTCCGGGCTCTCGGCGGCGTTGGCGGCGCCGGCCGTCAGGCCCAGCGCCAGGAGGGTCAGGATCGCGAGGCGGCGGCTCATTTGCCGGCCCGCACGGCGGCGACGATCTTCTGGGCGCCATCGCTCAGGTCGTTGGCGGCGATCACGTCCAGGCCGCTCTCATTGATGATCTTCTTGCCCAGCTCGACGTTGGTGCCTTCCAGCCGCACGACCAGCGGAACCTTCAGCCCCACCTCCTTCACGGCCGCCACCACGCCCTCGGCGATGATGTCGCAGCGCATGATGCCGCCGAAGATGTTGACCAGGATGCCCTTCACGTTGGGATCGGCCGTGATGATCTTGAAGGCCGCGATGACCTTCTCCTTGCCGGCCCCGCCGCCGACATCGAGGAAGTTGGCGGGTTCCGCGCCATAGAGCTTGATGATGTCCATGGTCGCCATGGCCAGGCCCGCGCCGTTGACCATGCAGCCGATCTCGCCATCGAGCGCGATGTAGCTGAGGTCGTATTTGGAGGCCTCGATCTCCTTGGGGTCCTCCTCGGTCTCGTCGCGCAGGGCGACGACGTCGGGGTGGCGGTAGAGGGCGTTGCTGTCGAAGCTGACCTTGGCGTCCAGCACGATCAGCCGCTCGTCGCCCGTGGCGATCAGCGGATTGACCTCCAGCATGGCCATGTCCTTGTCGACAAAGGCCTTGTAGAGCTGCGGCAGCAGGGCGCTGGCCTGCTTGGCCAGCGGCCCTTTCAGGCCCAGCGCCGTGGCCAGCTGCAGGCCATGGTGCGGCCAGACGCCGGTCGCGGGATCGATGAAAAAGGTGACGATCTTGTCGGGCGTCTCGTGCGCCACGTCCTCGATGTTCATGCCGCCCTCGGTCGAGGCGACCACGGCCACCCGGCTGGTCTCGCGGTCGACCAGCAGCGAGAGGTAGAATTCCTTGGCGATGTCGGCGCCTTCCTCGATGTAGAGGCGGTTGACCTGCTTGCCCTTCGGCCCCGTCTGGTGGGTCACCAGCACCCGGCCCAGCATCTCCTCGGCGTTCTTGCGGACGTCCTCGACGGACTTGACCACCCGCACCCCGCCCTTGGCGTCAGGGCCCAGCCCCTCGAACCGCCCCTTGCCGCGGCCGCCGGCATGGATCTGGCTCTTGACCACGAACACCGGCCCACCCAGCCGCTCGGCGGCGCTGGCCGCCTCATCGGGAGTGAAGGCGGCGAAACCCTTGGGAACCGGGACGCCGAACTCGGCCAGAACGGCCTTGGCCTGATGCTCGTGGATGTTCATGGAGGGGTCCGGTCGCTGCGCCGATGGTCGGGAAGGCTGTAGTTGGGAGATGGGCGCTTATAGGCGCCGGTTTTTGGCGGCGCAACGGATGACGCCGGGTGAGGTCGCGCGAGACAGGCGCGGGAAATTGATCCTACAAACCCCTATCGGTTGAAACAGGGGGCTGCGCGCCATGATCATCGGCATCCCGGTCTATGAGGGCGTCGACGTCCTGGACGTCACCGGCCCCTTCGAGATGTTCCACTGGGCCGGCTACGACATCGAGATCGTCGCCCAAAAGAGGGGCCCGGTGGTCTGCAACGGCGGCCTGGTCATTCACGCCGAGGCGTTCGGCAAGGCCGGCGCCTGGGACGTCCTCTGGACCCCGGGCGGCAATCCGCAGGCGCTGAACCGGATGATCGGCAAGGCGGGGACGGCCTACCGCCGGTTCCTGAACCAGAAGGCGACCGACGCGAGATATGTCTGCTCGGTCTGCGAGGGCGCGTTGATCCTGGCGGCGGCGGGGCTGCTGGATGGGTTCACGGTGACCACCCACTGGGCGTTCATTCCGTGCCTGCTGCAGAGCTATCCCAAGATCACCGTCGCCGACGGCCATCCCAGGTTCGTGCTGGACGGCAATCGGCTGACGGGCGGGGGGATATCCTCGGGGCTGGACGAGGCGCTGGAACTGATCAAGCTGCTCAGCGGCGAGGCGGCGGCGGTGCAGGTGCAGCAGACGACGCAGTACTACCCGGACCCGCCGGTGAGCAGCCAGATACCGAACACGATCAGCTGTCCGCTCCCCTAACTCCTCTCCTCGGTAGAGGAGAGGTCGAGAGGCATGCGCCGCAAGGCGCTGCCTCCGGGTGAGGAGATTCCCACGGTGGCGGCCGCAGGCGGTTCAGCTTGGTGTCGGCGTGGGAGATTTAAGCGACGGCAAGCGCGGGAATCTCCTCACCCGCTCTTCGCGCTGCCGCGCTCAGAGTCGACCTCTCCTCTAACGAGGAGAGGAGTTACGCCGCTTGATCCATCACCGCGCTGTTGCGGCGCTCCAGCTTGCCCCAGCCGACCCTGGGCCCACGGATGGCGGTGACGATCGACTTGACCACCACCCAGTACATCAGCTGCCGGTACCCGAACCGCTGGGCCGGCAGCCACAGCAGGTCCTTCCAGGGCGCGCGTTTCTCCAGCGCCATGCCCAGCGCCCCGGCCGACAGGTCCAGGAAGATGAAGGCGGCCCAGTAGAAGACCGGGCGCAGCACATTGTCCGGCGACCATTCGATGGGGTGGTAGCTCCAGCCGTAGACCGCCGAGACCAGGCTGAAGACGATGGCGAGATCGACCAGCGGCGCGACCGCGGTCAGCAGGATCTGGAACAGCCAGATCTGCGGCAAGGCCACGAAGCCCAGCACCGGCCGCCGTTTGTCCCAGAGCGCCGCCCGGTGCTTCCACAAACATTGCAGGGTGCCGAACGACCAGCGGAACCGCTGCTTCAAGAGTCCTCCGACCGTATCGGGCGCTTCGGTATAGGCCCGCGCCTGCGGATCGAACTCCACCCGCCAGCCGGCGCGTTGCACGGCGAGCGTCAGGTCCTGGTCCTCGGCCAGGGTGTCTTCCGGATAGCCGCCCAGCTGCTCCAGGGCCGCCCGCCGCCAGGCCCCGACCGCGCCCGGCACCACCGTCACCGCCCCCAGCGCCGCCAGGGCGCGGCGTTCCAGGTTCTGGGCGGTGACATATTCCAGGGCCTGCCAGCGGGTGACCAGGTTGATGCGGTTGCCGACGATGGCGTTGCCGGCCACCGCCCCCACCCCCGGGTCTTCGAACCAGCGCACCAGCCGTGCGATGGTTTCGGGCGCGAACAGGGTGTCGGCGTCCAGGGCCACGACGATCTCACCCCGGGCGTGGGTCAGGCCGCGGTTGAGGGCCAGGGCCTTGCCGCCGTTGGCGAAGCTGAGCAGCCGCACGCGCGGGTCCGAGCCGTGGTTGAGCCGGACCTGCTCGGCGGTGCCGTCGGTGGAGCCGTCGTCCAGGACCAGCACCTCCAGGCGACTCCAGCGAGAAGCGAGAATGCGCTCCACGGATCCGGCGATGACCGCTTCCTCGTTGAAACAGGGGATCAGCACGCTGACCAGCGGCTCACGCTCCAGCGGCAGCAGCTCGGGGGTCCGCCGGGCGACGCGCGAGCGGTGGATCAGGGCCAGCACCGCCAGGAAGACCAGCCTCAGCACCCCCAGCACGATGGCCGTGATGAACAGCCAGTAGAAGGCCAGGTCCAGGGTCCGGAAGAATCCGAACCCGATGCGGTCCAGCAGCAGGTCGCCGGAATCCCGCGTGGCCGCCGGCATGGCCTGGGCGTTGGTCATCCCGGCCAGTTGGTCGACGCTCACCAGCCGGTAGCCGTGGGCCCGCAGCGCGTCGATCAGGCCCGGCAGGGCCGCCACCGTGCGGCTGCGGTCGCCGCCGCCGTCGTGCAACAGCACGATCTGGCCGGCCCGCGGGCCCCCGTCGGCCAGCCGCGCCAGGGTGGTGTCGATGATGTGCTGCGGATCGGGCTTCTTCCAGTCGTCGGGGTCGATGCGCAGGCCCACGATCAGATAGCCCAGCTTCTGGGCGGTCAGCAGGGGTTCGACCTCGTTGGGGGTCGAGGGCTCCGCATCGCCGAAATAGGGCGGCCGGAACAGGCGCAGCGAGCGTCCGGTCAGCACCTCGAACAGGCGCTGGGTGGTGTTGAGCTCCAGGTCGGCCTGGGGCGCGGAGATCTCGCCGATATTGGGATGGGTCCAGGTGTGGCTGCCCACTAGTTGGCCCTCGGCCACCTCGCGCCGCACCGCCCCCGGATCGTCCTGCATGTTCTTGCCGATGACGAAGAAGGTCGCCTGGGCCCGCTTGGCCTTGAGAATGTCCAGGATCTTCGGCGTCCAGCGCGGATCGGGGCCGTCGTCGAAGGTCAGCGCCACCAGGCCGGGCCGCGCCCCATAGCGCTCGACCACATAGGAGGTGGGCATGACGTCATAGGTCTCGCCGTCGATCAGCCCGGTGGCCGGGTCGGTGGTCAGGGTCCGCTTGCCCACCGTGGGCGTCGCCGACACCCGCAGCACCTCGCCCGTGCCGTCGAAGTCGACCCCCTGGCCGGCGACGATGGTCTGCAGGCCAGTCGGCCGGTTGGAGCCATAGGGCTTGCCCATGAACCGCCAGGCCGAGGGATCCTCGGCCCCCATCCGCCAGAGGGCGTAGCCCATGGGCCGGTAGCTGTCGGCGGTGCGGATCTGGTTGAACAACGTCGCGGCGTCGAGGAACCAGACGCTGTGGTCGGCCCCGTTGTCGTCCTGGTAGTCGAAGGTCGGGTTGAGGCTGTCGCCGTCCAGCTCGACCTGGGCGTCGGCGTCGTGCGCCGTCTGGGTGGCGTCGTAGAAGCCGACCGCGTCGGCCGACCTCTTCGCGCCGGTCGTCCAGTCATACCCGTAGGCCCCCAGCGCCACGACCGTATGGGCCGGGTCCAGCCCGCGCATGGATTCGGCCAGCCGGGCCTCGAACCAGTCCTGGCCGGCGGCCGGGCCCGGATCGCCGGTGCCGTAGTGCTGGTCGTAGGCCATCAGCACGATGGCGTCGGCGCTCTTCTGCAAGCGGGGCAGCGGCCAGGCGCCGTCGCCGACCGGGGCGGAGACCCAGATGTCGCGGCCCAGCGGCTTCAGCGCCGCCTGCGCCTCTTTCAGGAAGGCGGGGTAGACCGCCAGGGACGGCGCCGACAGGTTCTCGAAATCGAAGACATAGCCGGCGTAGTTGCGCTTCCTCGCCAGATCGACCAGATGGCCGATCAGTCGGGAGCGCGCCGCCGGATCGGCCAGCATCCGGTCGGCCAGCGGGCCGTCGCTCAGGTCGTCATGGGCGTTGTGGACCAGCGGCAGGACCGAGACGGGATGCGGGGCCTTGGCCAGGATGGCCTCGGCCTGCGGGTCGGCGGTGACCTTCACGTCTCCCGCCGAGCCGTTCAGGGCCACCCACTGCGGGACCACCACGTCCAGGCTGGCGACGTTGCGGGCCAGCGAAGTGCGGCTGTCCTCGTCCCAGGAGACATAGAAGCCCACCGACAGCGGCCGGGCCGGTCCGCCGCTGGCGGCGCGGGGCTTGGGCACCCTGGTCCAGCCGGGCCGGCCCTTCACGTGGCGGGCCGTCTCGATATGCAGGGCCTGCAGGATGCGCGGATCCTTCAGCGACACCCCCGGCAGCCGGGGCGCGAAGGCCAGGGTGGCGAAGAATCCGGCGACCAGCAGGGCCGCCAGCGACACGATCAGCCCCAGCCCCTGCCCGGCCCGGCGCGCCCGCCGCCCGCTGGGATCGTGGAAGATGTAGTTGGCCATGCGGGAGAGTTCGCCGAGGTATCGCTCGAGCGCTTATGCCGCTGGCATCATGGCGGAACCTTGGCCTCTATTGGCCGGGACTGAGGAAGGCCGAACCCCACCCTAAACTCCGCTCATCCCCGCGAAAGCGGGGACCCAGGCTTTTTTGCTGTAGCGGGCGATTCTGACAGGCCCGGGCGGCTGAAAGGCTGAAACGAAAACACCTGGGTCCCCGCTTTCGCGGGGATGAGCGGAGGGTGGGTGAGGCTAAGGGACACCGCCCGGGCGATCCCCAGGCTTTCTCAAACGGAAGGCCCCGCGGAGGTTATCCGCGGGGCCCGTTCAGACATAGCTCAGACAGGCCTTAGAACTTGGCCGCGACCCGCAGCGTCACCGTCTGCGGCGCGCCGTAATAGACGGTGCGGATGCTGCCGACCGAGGAGAACTCCTGGCCGTCGGTCTTGTAGACCTCGTCCGAGAGGTTCTGGCCATAGACCCCGGCGCTGTATTTGCGCGAGGAATCCTCCCAGACGATGCGGGCGTCGAACAGCCAGTAGTTGGGCTGGTAGAGGCCGGCGATCTTGGTGTGGCTGTTGGTGATGGTGTTGTCGACCGCCAGGGCCGATTCGGCCCGGTAGCGGGCCTGGCCGCCCAGGGTCAGGAAGCCGGCCCCGCCCAGGTCCCACTGGTACTGGGCGCCGTAGCGGGCCGTCCATTTCGGCGAGAAGGCCGGGTCCTGGAAGTCGCGGCTGCCGCCGGTGGCGGTGAAGCGCACGTCCTTGAAGCCGTCATACTCGGCGTTCAGCAGGCCGATCTGGGCGTCCAGCTGCAGGTTGGCGATGGGAGTGGCGTTCAGTTCCAGCTCGGCGCCGGAGAGCTTGAGAGCGCCGGCGTTGATCACCGTCAGTTCGGGGCTGGGCAGGCCCGTGCCCGGGTCGATGACCAGGCCCGACACCCGCGCCTGGAAGTCCTTATAGCGGCTGGAGAACACCGCCAGGTTGGCCCGCAGGCGGTTGTCGAAGAACTGGGTCTTCAGGCCGCCTTCGATGGAGGTCAGGGTCTCGGGCTCGTAGGGGGCCTGTTCGCCGGGGTTGTTGGCGCGGCCGTTGAAGCCGCCCGACTTGAAGCCCTTGGACCACTTCAGATAGCCCATGGCGTTGTCGGCGAACTGATAGTCCACCGAGATCATCGGCGAGGTGTCGCTCCAGGTCTTGTTCAGACCGGTGAAGGCGAAGGCCGGATTGGCGGTCAGCAGCGGGCTGGAGGAGAAGGTCGAGGTGGTGCGGCTGTAGGTCTTTTCCTCCTCGGTGTAGCGGATGCCGCCCGAGATGCGCAGGGCGTCGGTCAGGTTGTAGCTGACATTGACGTAGGCGGCCTTGGAGGTGGTCTCCAGGTCGTCGTCGATGGTGCGCAGGAAGGTCGGATTGCCCAGCACCGGGCCCACCAGGTCGTCGGCATAGGCCTCCTGGTGCGAGGTGATGTTTTCCTTGAGGTAGTAGAGGCCGCCGACCACCAGCCAGGGACCCTCGTCATAGGTCAGCTGGAATTCCTGGCTGGTCTGGTCCTGGTCGACGCCCACGAAGACGTCGCCGACTTCCAGCTGGGTGGCGTCGATGTCGACATAGTCGTCGGTGTTGAGCTTGCGGTAGGCAGTGATCGACTTCAGCGTCAGGGCGTCGGTCAGGTTCCAGGTGAAGGTCCCGTTGATCCCCTGGCTCTTCAGCTTGGTGGAGTTGGGCAGGCCCGGGGTCGTACGCGCGGTGAACCTGTACGGGGCGTCGGTCGGGATGGCCAGCAGCGGGCCGCCGAACAGGGTGGTCAGGCTGTTGATCGGCTTGCCGACATTGAGGGCGGCGTCGTCGCGGCTGTAGTCGGCCGAGAGGTCGAAGCGGAAGTTGTCGGTCGGGGTGAAGGCCAGGGCGGCGCGGATCGCCTGGGTGTCCTTGTTGTTGTAGTCGCGGTGCAGGACCGGGTCATGGACATAGCCGTCGCGGGTCGAGCTGAGGACCGCGGCGCCCACCGCCAGGGTGTCGCTGATCGGGCCGGAGACCGCCAGCTTCACTTCCTGCTGGTTGTACGAGCCCAGGGCCAGGTTGACGCTGGCCCGGAAGTCCTGGCCGGGCCGGCGGGTGACGAACTTCATCGCCCCGCCGATGGTGTTCTTGCCATAGAGCGTGCCCTGCGGCCCGCGCAGCACCTCGACGCGCTCCAGGTCCAGCAGGTCGAACTGGGTGCCGCGGATACGGCTGTAATAGACATCGTCGATATAGACGCCGACCGCCGGGTCGAAGGTCTGCAGGGCGTCGGGCTGGCCGACGCCGCGGATGAAGATGTTGGTCGAGTTGGACGAGCCGCGGCCCGGCACGATGTTCAGGTTCGGCACCGCGCCCTGCAGGCCGGTGGCGTCGACGGCCTGGATCCGCTCCAGGGTCTTGTCCGAAAAGGCCGAGACGGCGGCCGGCACGGTCTGCAGGTTTTCTTCCGTCCGCCGGGCCGTGACCACCAGGGCCTCGACATCGGTCGTGTCCTGGGCCGCGGCGATCGTCGCGGTCGCACTCCAGGCGGCGCCCGCCAGCAAGGCGGCTTTCCACATCGTCTTCATAGGTTTCCCTCCCCGGGGCGCCGTTGCGGCGCATGTTCATTACGAACAATTCATCAGAACGCGAATTAGGGGCAATGTCGGGCAGACGGCGCCGCACGGGAAGGGGGTGCGGCGTTGCAGCGTAGTTTTTTCACTGCATGATGAATTGGCGCCACACTCCGCCCCCGGCGGGGGCGGACGGCCGCCCGAGGCGCGCATGCGGCGCGCCCGTGGCCCGGCCAGGTGAGGGTTTAGGAAGCCGTGCGCTGGCGTCTACCGAGGTTCACCGGCTGCAGCGGGGAGCCAAGCCCAGACCCCGAGGCTAGTTCCCACGACCAAACACGGCCTCGGAAACCCCCACCGGATCGCGCTCTGGCGCGATCGTCCGCCCCCGCCGGGGGCGGATTACTAATCGTATTCCAGCACCCAGTGCTGCGGGAACGGTGTCCCGCCGCTGTTGATCTGCCCGTCCGCCCCCTTGGCCCGCCGCAGGTTCTGGCGAGCCAGCAGGGGCGTCAGCATGGCCGGGATGACCGCGCGGTTGATGTAGTCGCCGAAACAGACATGCATCCCCACGCCCCACAGGATGTAGTCCTGCCAGGGCCGGCCGGCCCTGAAGCTGTTGGGCGACTCCAGGGCCGTCGGGTCGAACATGCCCGAGAAGTTGCCGGCCATGACCATCTGGCCCTTGCGAATCCGGCAGGCCCTGAGCGTGTTGGCCGCGATCACCGTGTCCAGGGCCGAGCGGCGATAGATGACCGGGTTGAGCGGATTGAACCTCAGCCCCTCGAACAGGATCTGCCCCACCGCCGCCTCGTCGCCCGAGCGGGCCGCCGCCTGGGCCTGGGCCAGGACATCGGGACGGTCGAGGATCTGGTCGAGGGCCAGGATCGAGGCCTTCGACAGGGTCGGGATGGCCCCGATGAGGAGGCCGATCATGTTGTCGCGGATGCCGACATCGTCCATGCCCGGCGTGCCGGAGGTCTGCAGCGCCAGGCAGCGGCTGATGACATCGTCCTTCAGATGTCCTTTGCGCGCGTCGATCGAGCCGGCGATAGCCTCGCGGCAGATGGCGGCATAGCGCAGGGCCTCGGCCTCGACCGCCGGGTCGCCGGCCAGGTCGATGAACAGGTACCAGAACATCCGGGTGGCGCCGTCGATCAGGTTCTGGCGGCTGCCGACATCGATGCCGAAATAGTCCTGCACCATGCTGGTCGGCACCTGCAGGGTCAGGTCCTGGGGCACGTCGATCCGGCCGGGCAGGCCCGCCACGATGGCCGCCGCCTGTTTCGCCGCCGGCGGCTGCACCAGGGTCGCCACGTCGTCCCGCCGCATGGCCAGGCGCATGTTGGAGGTGTCGCGGACATAGAGGGCGGTGTCCTGCATCCCTAAGAAGAAGTTCGCCCCGCCGGTGATCTTGCGCATCTTCGGCTCGTAGACGACCTCGAAGTCCTCGTTGCGGGCGATGACCTCCTGCACGTCCGCCATGCGACCCACGATCACCGTGCCGGTGTTCTGGTAGGCCTTCACCAGCTGGGCCTTGAGCGACAGGTTGGGGATGAAGGCCCGCAGGAAGGTGAAGATCAGCCGCTGGCCTTTGGGATTGCCCAACGCGGCCCCGACCTTGCCCCCGAAGCCCTTCCCCTTTGGACCCTTGGTGGTGAGGATCATCCAGAGCAGCCGCGGCAGCGCTAGCAGGCCATCCAGCACCATCAGGATGCGGACCCAGACGGCGACGATGAAGTTGATGACGATCATGTCGGATCCACCACGCCCATGGCGATCATGCGCAGGGCGGTCATGCTGGGGATGAAGAAATAGGCCCCGCCCCGGGTCTCGACGAAGTTGGGCATGCGGGCGGCGATGAAGGGCGGACCGCCGGTCTTGGGATCGGCGGCGATGACGAACTTGGCCCCTTCCCGGTGCACCCCGACCAGGGGGCAGGTGTCGTTGCCGACGTTGAAGTCCAGGCCGTAATTGATCCACTGCTGCTGCACGAACTCGAACTGGCGGAACAGGCTGGCGCAGACATTGAGCATGACGATGCCGTGCTCTTCCTCCTCGGTCGCGTCCTTGGAGGCCGTGCCATACGGAAGCCCGCGGCGCAGGATGCGGCGGCGGTTGTTGAGCACCGAGCCGTTGGGGGCCCGGGGCAGGCTGGGATTGTCGGTCGGGTCCAGGGCGTCGCGCGGATTGGCCCGGCGCAGGTGCGAACTGACCGGGCATTTCAGCCCCTGCGGATCGTCGTGATAGGTGAAATCCGACAGCGCCTTGGGCCGCTCGCCGCTCATCGGATAGCGGACATTGAAGGCCAGCAGGTCGTCCCAGGTCGGGGCCAGACTCAGCGGCGTGCCGTCGGCCCAGCGGCCGGCGATCTTGGCCATCACCGTCTCGCGGGCGATCAGGTCGTGCGAGACATCGTACATCCGCTGATAGGCCAGGGCCTGCTCGTCGATGTATTTGCGGAAGGCCACCACGTTCTGGTGCAGCTTGCGATAGGCCATGAAGGTGCCGTTGAGGGCGAGACTCAGCGGCATCGGCCCGCCCGAGGTCTCCTGCGCCTCGTCCGGATAGCCCAGCAGGAACTCGCCGGTGGCCAGCGGCCGCCAGACCCCATCGCCCCCCAGCTTGCCGTTGCCGACGACCCGGTAGTCTTCCGTCGACTTGGGGAACTGCCCCTCGAAGACCGGATCGCCGATACCGTCGGTGAAGCCGAAATGCTCATTGGGCGTCGGCTGCCAGAGATTGTCCGAGCCCTGCTGCAGGATGGCGGTCAGCGGCTGGTATTCCGTATCGGGCCCGCGATGGCCGGGCAGGATGACCACCCCGCCCTCGGTCTGCCGGCACATCCCCTTGATGCGCTGGAACATCATCTCCTGCTCGGGGACCGGTTCGCCGGTGACCGGGTCCATCTGGGAATTGAGCGTCACCAGCACATGCACCCGCTTGTCGGCCTCGGCGTCGTGCCGCCAGACGTCATCCCAATGGTCGATACTATCGTTCGGAAAGTCGTCGCCCAGGATCGAGGCCCGGGCTGCCATGCCGTCCATGAACTCCTCGGGCATGCCCCGCAGCGAGCGGATCGGCAGGCCCAGGGCCAGCAGCCCCCAGAAGGTGAAGCCGAAATTCAGCGCCACCTTGGGCCGGATGGCCACCACCTCGTCGGTGGGAATGTCCTTGTGCGAGGGCCAGCGCAGGCCGCTGGTCACCTCGGGCAGCAGGTCCAGCAGCAGCTTGCGCCCCTTGGCCCCGTCCCGGACGTTGAGGACGAAGAAGCGTCCCTTGGGAAAGCCCTGCCGCCCATAGGCGGTGAGGATGTTGCCCTGGATGTCGGCCTGGTTGAGCTTGACCGGTTCGTCATGTTTCGCCACGGGGCGTCTCCTCTAACCGATCACGCCGGGGGGCTGGGTGGGGGTGGCCTGGTTGGGCTGGTGCGCATTCAGGAAGGCGCCGAAGTTGGCGTGCAGGGCGGCCGGGTCGACGCCCTGGTTGTCGATGGCGAAGTCCATGAAGTGCTTCTGCAGGTAGAGGCTCTTGAGCACGCTCGGCAGGTCGCTGTTGGGCGCCGTCGGGAAGGGCTTGGCGGCGGCGTTGGCGACGGTGCGCAGGGCCGACCAGATTCCCAGCGCCAGCCCCAGCAGGGCGGCGAAGATCCCCACCAGCCAGGGGTTCCAATGCAGCCAGATCATGTTGGGGATGAAGATGGCGGCGAACACCACCGCGGCCATCAACAGCACTTCCCCGGCCAGGCCGCCCAGCGACAGCGACGGGAAGGGCGGGGGGATGATCCAGTAGTCGTTGAACGGCATCACCGTCTCGATCTGGCATTTGCGGATCCAGGCGGCGAATTCCGAGGGCCCGTCGACCGTGTCGAAGCCGGTGCAGTACTGGAAGACGTCGGTCAGCTCGTCCTTGGCGACCGTCCACAGCCCCTCGAGATAACCGTTGAGCGTCGCGTCACTGCCGTCGGCGGCGTCGAAATCGACGGCCCAGAGCATGAAGGGGCAGGTCAGGGCGTCGACCGGCTGGGGGATGACCGGGTTGACCCCCTTGATGGCCATGCCGATCGAGTTCTGCGGGTCGCGGCCGTTATAGGCGACATCCGGTATGACCGCGAACCGGGTCAGGTGGGTGCGGCTATCGCGGGTGAAGGGGCTGGTGCAGGGATTGGCGATGCTGGCCTTGGACTGCCGGGCGGTCGGCAGGGTGTTCAGGGCCTCGCGCAGGGCGTTGATCGGGGTGGTCACCGTGCCGTCGGCGCGTTTGCACGGCCTGGTGTTCACCGGGATGATCACGGTCAGGAAGTAGTGGCCGCCGTCGAAATTGGGCATCGGTCGGCGTCCTTAAGGCTGGCAGTCGCCCCAGCGCGCTTCGACGAAGGGCTGGCGGCGGACATCGGCGTTGTAGGTGTCGTTGGAGGCCACGGGCGCGAAGCCCTGCGAGCCCAGGCTGTTCTGCACGGACAGGAGGGCCGTCTTATAGGCCTGAGCGAACTGGTCGGGCGGCAGGCTGGCATGGGCCCTGGCCAGGTTCAGCAGCATGGCCCGCACCCGCAGGCCAGCCTTGATGTCCCGCTGCGCCGCCCCGGGATAGGCGTTGTAATAGTAGTCGGTGTCGATCTGGTTGACCCGGATATAGGTCTTGAACGGGGTGATCGGGATCGACAGGGGGTATTTGGTCGAAGAGTACCAGAACAGGTTCAGGCCGTTCGGAATGCCGTCCGAGAAGGCGTCGATATACTGATCCCAGGTGCCGTTGAAATTGCTGCAGAACAGCATGTAGTCGTTGTTCAGCGCCTGTGGCCCCTGGCCCAGGTCCGGCCACTGATCGCGGCGGATGAAGGCCCAGCGGGCGAAGTGGATCAGCGACAGCCCCAGCAGCCCCGACAGGGTCGACGGGATGGCCCGCGCCACCTGGAACAGCAGGTTGTTGATCCAGGTCAGCCCCGGCTTCATCGGGGTGATCACGTTCATCGCGTACGCCTTGCCGGCGACATTCGACATCGGCAGCCCCCTCCAGACAGCAAGCCAGAAGGCGAGCCTAGCCGAGGCTTTCAAACCGCACAATCAGTGCGGGAAGTTTATACGGCCTCGCGAGAGATTTTCGGGCGCCCGTTCAGGCTGCGCGTTGGCGACCCAGCCCAAGCGCCTTCCAACACCCCGCATCCCCAGCGAAAGCTGGGGCCCATGGGTGAAGCTAAGCCCGCACCGCCCTCGCCGACCATCTGCCCTCATGGGCCCCAGCTTTCGCTGGGGAAGCGGGGATGAGATTACTGCGCGGCCTTGCGGCTCACCGCCGCGAAGCCGGCCGCGCAGTAGGTGTAGAGGCGGTTGCGCATGGCCTCCAGGTCATTGGAATGGCACAGGCCGTCGCTGAGCTGGTCGATGCGGCCGGTCTCCGACAGGGCCAGGGTCATGGCCCCGGTCAGGAACTGGTAGCACCAGTAGAGATCCTCCATCCGCGCCTCCGGCATGGCCTTGGCCAGGGTGTCGACCAGCTGGTGGACGACCGGGTCGAAGAAGCGGTGCATGGTCTCGCCGCCCCAGGCGGGTGTGTTGTTCACCAGGGCGACCAGGGCGAAATAGTTCTTCCAGCCCTGGCCGCCGGTCAGAGAGCGCTGGATCAGGGGCTCGATGAAGGCGGTGATCACCCCCTCGGCAGTCATGCTGTCCGGGTGAGCGGCCTCGTAGGCGGCCATGGCCTCGGCGCGGTCGCGGTTGAGGATGTCGGCCCGGCGCAGGAAGACCGCGTCGAACAGCTCGCGCTTGGCCCCGAAATAATAGTGGATCAGCGCCGTATCGACCCCGGCCTCCTGGGCCACCTGGCGCGTCGTCACCCCGTAGAAGCCGTGGCGGGCGAACAGGCCCTCGGCGGCGTCGAGGATGGCCTCCTTCAGGTCGACGCCATGCGCCTTGGCCGGACGGCCCCGGCCGCCATTGCGGGCACGCGGAGAAGGCTGGGTCATGAGCGGACCAGGCGGTTGGTGAATCCCGCTTAGTCCGCCCCGACCGGCCCTGGCAATGGATTTGAATTCATCAGCCGAAGAACAATCTCCACATCACCCGCCCCGGCAGGAAGGCGATGAAGCCGTTGATGATCAGCCCGCCGTAGAACAGGCCCATCATCGTGCGCCGGTGGATGCCGATCCTGTGGCCCCGCGCCGCCAGCAGGGCCAGGGGCAGCATGATCAGGGTCCAGCCGCTGAACAGGTGGATGAAGGACCAGTAGTCGCCGTTCAGCCCGGTGATGAACAGCGAGACGACGGCGGTCGTCCCCATGGCGGCGGCCCAGATCCAGCCGAGCGTGCGGTGGAAGGTGACCCCTTTTCGCGCCGTCATCAGGACGCCGCCGATGACGATGGCGGTGACCGCCGCCCCGACATGGGCCTGCACCACCAGGGGCTGGGCGTTCCACAGCGCCAGGTCCGGCCAGTGGGGCGTCGCGGTCAGGGCCGCGTGGATCATGTTCGGGATGGCGTTCCTCAGGGCGTAGAAGAAGCCGGCGGTCAGGGCCGCCAGCACCAGCCAGCGGATCATGATCGATCGGCGGCTCATGGCGCCGCCATCGACACGGGTGGTTTCAGTCATCTGGGACATGGCATAACTCCGACTCGAACCTTCGTTGCGGCCACCTGCCGCCCCAGCCGAGCCGAGCGCAAAGCCCGATGCGTCAACCTTCTCCGCCGGTTCGCGAACGGCCGGCCCCCGCCGTTGGCGCTTCGTCAACGCACGGCTGGCGTGACGACTGGAAGGGCGTCGTGGCGGCGGGAATCGCCGGCGTCTTCCTGGCCGCCATCGGCGCGTTCGGCACCGACGAGGCCCCGCCGCTGGCCCGCTACGGCTATTGGGTTGGCCTTTGCCTCACCGGCGGCGTGGTCGGCCACGCGCTGAGCCATGTCTTCCGCCGCTACGGCCTGATGGACGAGCGGCCGTGGGTCTGGGGGCCGCTGATCGTCGTCGCCATCTCCATCCCCTTCACCCTGGTGGTCTGGACGGTGTCGGGCCTGGCTTTCGAGGGCGGCGTGTATCCCCGCGCCCTGCCGCACTATTTCCTGCCGGTGCTGATCGTCACCGGGGGGATGACCTTCCTGGTCGTGCTGATTCACCGCCGCCCGGCCATCACCCACGCCGCCCCCGCCGGAGCCGCGCCGCCGCGCTTCCTCGAGCGCCTGCCGCTGAAGCTGCGCGGGGCCGAGGTCTGGGCGGTCGAGGCCGAGGACCACTACCTGCGCCTGCACACCTCCAGGGGCCAGGACCTGATCCTGATGCGCCTCTCCGACGCCGTGACCGAGCTGGAAGGCATCGAGGGCAGCCAGACCCACCGCTCCTGGTGGGTGGCCCGCGACGCCGTCACCGACGCCCAGCGCGGCGACGGCCGCGCGGTGCTGACGCTGAAGGACGGCGCCAAGGTCCCGGTCAGCCGCGCCTATGCGAGAATTCTGCGTGAGGCGGGTTGGTTCTAGGACTGGCCACGTCGCGGGCGATCATCTGGCGGTTTTTGGGGTCGCTTCGCGACAGGAAGATAAGGAAGATTCAAGAAGGGTAAGCGGTCGGGACATCCCCGAAGCGCCGCAGGCAATTGAATCCGAAAGACAGCCTGCGGCGCATCCAGCGAGCCGCAGCCCCTTGCTCTTCTTCTCTTGAACTTCTCTTCCTGTCGCGAAGCGACCCCAAAATCTCACGGCTCACCCAGTTCGGCTGGCGTCCGTAAGACCTCGGGACATCACTTCAACCGCAGCACCTGATGGTTCGGCCCCGGCCTCACCTCGAACGCCGCCGAGCGCCAGCTGGCCGGGCCGAACAGGCCCCGGGCGTTGTTGGAGAACGCATAGGGCTCCAGCGGCATGCCCACCGGGTTGAACCGCATGGCCCCGTTGGCGTCGATGTCCTGGAAGGTCTTGACGGCGTACCAGCCCGGCTTGAGCCCTGCGATGGTCACCGAGATGTCGCCGTCGGCGGCCGGCAGCTTCAGCTCCCGGAGCGATCCCTTGTTGGCGTCATAGGTCCCGCGGCTGTCGAACAGCGCCCCCAGCACCACGCCCCGGCGCACCTTGATGTTCTGGAAGTCGATGGTCAGCGACCCTTCGCCCGCTCCAGAAGAACTCTGTGCGCCCGCCCCGGCCGGCAGTAGCGCCAACGCCGCCAGACCCGCGATCCAAATCCGTTTCATGCCCCCACCCTTCAAGTCCTAGGTTTTTCGGGACCGCCACTGCTCGCGGCTCTGGCCCCACACATCGATGATCAGCTCATGGTACGGCGGCGGCAGGTGATCCTGGCGCAGCAGGGTCGAGCCCAGCCGCTGCGCCAGCTTCTGCGAATTGACGTTGCCCGGGTCGATGCAGTGGATGACCTGCGTCCAGCCCAGATGGTCGAAGGCCCAGTCGATGGCCGCCGTCGCCGCCTCCAGCGCATAGCCCTTGCCCCAGGCCTCGCGGCGGATGCCCCAGCCGACCTCGGTTCCCGGCCAGCCCTCCGGCTGCCAGGGCCCGGCCCGGCCCAGCCACTCGCCGGTCTGCTTGTCGACCATCGAGAACATGCCAAAGCCCAGGATGGCCCAGGACCCGGCCATCGAGGCCATGCCCCGCCAGCTCTGTTCCCGGCCCTGCAGCCCGCCGATGTAGCGCGAGGTCTCCTCGTCGGCCATCATCGCCGCCCAGCCGTCCAGATCGGCCTGGGCCGTGGGGCGCAGGATCATGCGGGCGGTTTCGATTGTGGGGCCGGGAGCGATCATGGCGGGGTTATAACCCAGGTCCGCCGCCAGGAAAGCCGGGCTCGCTGAGCGGGCGAGGACGGCTCGCCCGCCGCAACCTTGCCGCATCCGGCGGGTTAGATGGACCCGAGGGATCGTGCGGAGGATATCGAGATGAGCCAGGAAATCCCGGCGGCGGCGCCCGAGCCCGCGCCCGGCCCTGTTCCAGCCGCCCGGCCCGGCCCTTCGCCCAGCCTCGTCGACGGCGGCTCGCGCCCCGGCGGCCGGATGATGCTGATCGGCCTGGCGGTCGCCGCCGTGCTGGGCCTGGGCCTGGCCGTGACCCTCTCCGACCACAGAAAAACCGCCGAGGCCGCCGACCCCAAGGCCGGCCTGGCCATCGCCGTCCAGCCGGCGCCCAAACCCGCCCCGGTCGCCGTGGCCGCCGCGCCCGGCCCGCTCAACGCCCTGCCGGAGGAGGCCGCCAGCCTGCCGGCCAATCCGCCGCCGCAGCGGGTCAGCCTCCCCGCCGCGCCGGCCGCCGACACGCCGACCCGCGCGGCCGCCAACCCCACCTTCGACTGCGACGGCGCCAACAACCGCGCCGAGCGGATGATCTGCGCCGATACGGGGCTGGCCGCCGCCGACCGCCGCATGGACCAGGCCTTCCAGCGGGCCCTCGACGCCGGAGTCCCCTTCCGCGTCCTCCAGCGCCAGCAACGCGCCTGGCTGCGCGCCCGCAACGACGCCGCGTTCGATGGCCGTGACGCGGTGGCGGCGGTCTATCAGGACCGGATCGATGAGCTGCGGCAGATGGCGCGGGGCGATTAGCACCCCACACATCCGCTCATCCCCGCGAAAGCGGGGACCCAGGTGTTTTTCGTAGCGGACTTGCAGCCGCAGAGACCCGACAGAACCGCCCCAAACAGCAAAAAGCCTGGGTCCCCGCTTTCGCGGGGATGAGCGGGGTAGGGATGCTTACGCCAACGACGGATCGATGACCTTGCAGGCGTCGATCAGCCCCTGCACCGAGGCCACGGAAGCGGCGAACATCGCCTTCTCGTCGTCGGTCATCGGGAACTCGATGACCCGCTCGGCGCCGCCCGCCCCGATCACCACCGGCACGCCGACATAGAAGCCCTTCTGGCCATACTGGCCATCCAGCCAGGCGGCGCAGGGCAGGACGCGCTTCTTGTCCTTCAGATAGCTGGTCGCCATGGCGATGGCGCTCTCGGCCGGGGCGTAATAGGCGCTGCCGGTCTTCAGCAGGGCGACGATCTCGCCGCCGCCGCCGCGGGTGCGCTTGACGATGCCGTCCAGCTCCTCCTGGGTCATCCAGCCCTGCGCGACCAGTTCGGTCAGCGGCAGGCCGCCGACAGTCGAGTGGCGCACCATCGGCACCATGTCGTCGCCATGGCCGCCCAGGGTCCAGGCGTGGATGTCCTGCACCGACACCCCGGTCTTCTCGGCCAGGAAGTAGGCGAAGCGCGATGAGTCCAGCACCCCGGCCATGCCGATGACCTTGGCGTGGGGCAGGCCCGAGAACTCGCGCAAGGCCCAGACCATGGCGTCCAGGGGGTTGGTGATGCAGATGACGAAGGCGTCGGGGGCATGGGCCTTGATGCCCTCGCCGACGGCCTTCATGACCTTCAGATTGATGCCCAGCAGGTCGTCGCGGCTCATGCCCGGCTTGCGCGGCACCCCGGCGGTGACGATGCAGACATCGGCCCCGGCGATGTCCTCATAGGCGTTGGCGCCCTTGAGGCTGACGTCCTTGCCGAACACGGCGGTGGCCTCGGCGATGTCCAGGCCCTTGCCCTGCGGCACGCCCTCGGCGATGTCGAACAGGATGACGTCGCCCAGCTCTTCGCGCGCGGCGATATGGGCGAGCGTGCCACCGATCATGCCGGCGCCGATGAGGGCGATCTTGGCTCGGGCCATGCGGAAGGTCTCCTGGTCGAATTTGGGCTTATGTTGCGGTGCGGCGGGGTCTAGACCCGTCCTCGCGCGCCTGCAAGGGTTGCGGCTCTATTGCCGCCTGCGAGGACAGAGATGGCCTGGTCGCCCTTCGGCGCGAAGAATCCCCGCGCCGACGCCGAGAAGCGGATCGAAGCCGCCATCCGCCGCGCCGCTCCGGCCCGGGCGGCGACCGGCGACTGGAGCGGCGTTCGGGAAATGGCCGGCGTCAGCGCCGGTCCGGACGGAGAATTTCGCGACGCGGCCGGCGCCGTCCTGGGCTATCTGCCCGACGCGGCCGCCGACGCGATCCGGCGTGAAATCGAAACCCTGGCCCAGCGAGAGGCCCTGCCCGGGCCGCAGGGCTGGAATCGCTATGCCATCGCCTGGCGGCCCGGGACGGCGACCCTGACGACACGGTTCGATGCCGAGATCGTGCCTCGGGGCGCGGAGGATCCGGTCTACGAAGCCGCCGCCAACGCCCGCCGCGCCTTCTGGAGCGGCCTTGGCGCCGTGCGGGACTATGTCGAGAGGGGCGGTCAGCTCAACGCCTGGGGCCAGACCCCGGTGTTCCTGGGTCCGCACGAGCGGCTGATCCTGATCGACCGGCCCGCCACCCGCCTTTACGCCACCGACGGGCTGTCGACGCCCTGGCCGGGAGTCGCCGACCAATCCAACGGCTGGGGTTGCGAATTCGTCCTGGAGGCCGCCCGGCCAACCGGTCCCGCCCCCGCCGGCGTCGATCCCTGGGTCGAGTTGATGTTCTACTGCGCCAGGCAGTTCACCGACTGGCCGAACCTGAAGGACTATGTCGAAAAGGAGGGCGCCGCCGTCTTCTTCACCTACGAGTTCGACGGCGGCGGCGAGTTTCCCGTCGTCATCAGCCGGCCCCTGGACCTCCCGGCGGAAATCCCCGGCCTGCCCTACGGCCCGGTCCCGCTGCTGGCCGTCACCGCCTGCAACCCGGCCGAGATGCGCGGCCTGGAATTCACCGACGACAGCTGGGCCGCGCCGGTGGCGCTCGAACTGCTGAAACGCCGCAAAGCCAGCGGCCAGGGGCTGGTTTCGCGCCTGGGCGACGACTAGACATTTGCAGCGGGTTGCGGGCGGAAAACCGCTTCGCACTTTTCCT
Source organism: Caulobacter ginsengisoli (assembly GCF_030814835.1). Lineage (GTDB taxonomy): Bacteria > Pseudomonadota > Alphaproteobacteria > Caulobacterales > Caulobacteraceae > Caulobacter > Caulobacter ginsengisoli. The sequence goes on along the minus strand of NZ_JAUSVS010000010.1, from coordinate 22,486 downwards.
CAACCCGCTCTAGAAGGCCTCATGTCCAAGACCGACCCCGGCCATTATTTCGAGGACTTCCGCCTCGGCCAGACCCTGCATCACGCCACCCCGCGCACGGTGACGCCGGGCGATGTCGCCCTCTACAACGCCCTCTACGGCCCCCGCTTCGCCCTGACCTCCTCGGACGAGTTCGCCCGGGCCTGCGGGCTGGAACTGGCCCCGGTCGATCCGCTGCTCGCCTTCCACATGGTGTTCGGCAAGACCGTGCCCGACATCAGCCTGAACGCCATCGCCAACCTGGGCTATGCCGAGGGCCTGTTCCTGGACGCCGTCTATCCGGGCGACACCCTGACCGCCGTCAGCGAGGTGATCGGGCTGAAGGAGAACTCCAACCGCAAGACCGGCGTCGTCTATGTGCGCACCACCGGCGTCAACCAGCGGGGCCGGGCGGTCCTGCGCTATGTGCGCTGGGTGATGGTCCGCAAGCGCGACGAGGCGGCCCCTATCCCGGAACAGGCGACCCCGACCCTGGCCCCCGCGGTGGCGGCCGGCGACCTGGTCCTGCCGCGCGGGATCGATTTCTCGCGCTACGACTTCGCCCTGGCCGGCGCCCCGCACGCCTTCGAGGACTATGCGGTCGGCGAGAAGATCGACCATGTCGACGGCATGTGCGTCGAGGAGGCCGAGCATCAGCTGGCCACCCGCCTCTACCAGAACACCGCCAAGGTGCATTTCAACCAGTATGAGCGCGCCAAGGATCCGACCGGCCGGCGGCTGGTCTATGGCGGGGTGGTGATCTCCACGGCCAAGGCCCTGTCGTTCAACGGGCTGCAGAACGCCGGCATGATTTTGGGAATCAACGCCGGCCGCCATGTGAACCCCTATTTCGCCGGGGCCACGGTGTTCGCCTGGAGCGAGGTGCTGGACAAGGCGGACCTTGGACCCTGCGGCGCCCTGCGCCTCAGGCTGGTGGCGACCAAGGACCGGCCCTGCGCCGACTTCCCCGACAAGGACGAAACGGGCGCCTATCCCGGCGAGGTCATCCTGGACTTCGACTATTGGGCGGCGGTTCCCAAGCGTGGCTGATTTCGTTCTCGACCCGGCCTTCGCCGCTGCCTCGCACCGCATCGGCGACCTGCCGCTCTGCGAGGCGCGGCTGCAGGACGACGCCCGCTATCCCTGGATCGTGCTGATCCCCCGCCTGGGCGGCCTCACCGAGATCGAGCAGCTGTCGGCGGAGGATCGCGGCCAGCTGATGGAAGAGATGATGGCGGCGGGAGAGCTCGTGCGGGTGTTGGGTCCCGTCCACAAGCTGAACTTCGGCGCGCTCGGCAACGTCACCGCCCAGCTGCACGTCCACGCCGTCGGCCGCACCCGGGACGACCCCGCCTGGCCCGGCCCGGTCTGGGGCCACAGCCCGGCGGTCCCCTACGAGCCCGAGGCGCTGGAAGCGGCCCTGAGCAAGGCGCGCGCGGCGCTCGGGCTTTAGGTCGTATCGACGTTCAGCGATCCGCCCGGCCATTAGCCCTCCATCTAAATACCGTCATGGCCGGGCTTGTCCCGGCCACCCATGAACACCGGCAAGGGTGAATAGCGCTCGGACGCGCCGCGCCCTCTGAATAGCCGCTCGCGCGTATGGGTGGCCGGGACAAGCCCGGCCATGACGGCTGAGAGGTGGTTTGAGGGCCAGAACAATTGAATGTCGCTCGGCCTTTAACCGACGCGGACCCAGGTCAGGGTGCGGACAACCGCCGTCCCGCCGACGACGGTGTCCAGGCGGATCGTCAGGCTGTCGCCCTCGAGGTTCATCGTCCGGGTCAGCACCGCCCCGACCAGGGCCGGGTTCAGAGCGCCGGCCAGGGACTGGGTTACGGTTCCGGTGGCGTCGTCGACCTCGTAGGTGCCGAAATAGGCGTCGAAACCCGCCGCGCCGGTGCGATCCCGCCGCATGAACTGGGCGCTGAAATGGCCCGAGCGGTCATAGATCAGCAGCGCCACGGGGTCCTCACCCAGCACCGGTTCGGGCCGCCGCTCGCCGTCCGGGCCGGTGTCGATGCGCGAGATCAGCCGCCAGCTTCCCGGCAGCCCGTCTGAGAGCCGTGTCATGGCAGGGTTGCTAGAGCGTCAGGGCGAGCCGGCCCAGGGGGCGATCCGGACAGATGGCGGGGTCAGTTGCGCCGCATGGTCACCGGGATCGACTGGCCCTTGTCGAACAACTCGCCCGACCAGTCGCCCTTGGCGTCGGGGCGGATCTGCAGCACCACGCCGCCGGCCCCGCGCGGCTGGAAGCGGATGACCAGGTCGCCGGCGCCCCGGTCCAGGCTGTCGATCAGCCCGACCGGCTCGACCCCGTCGGGGGTGGTCAGGTCGCGCCAGGCGCCCTCCAGCCGGCCCGAGCCGTCGCCCGGATCGACCAGCTGCAGCACCACCAGGCCCCGGCCATCGGGCCCGGTGACGATCCAGCCGCCGTCCAGCGGCCCCTGCAGGCCCTCGGCGGCGTCGCTGGAGGCGCGGACCCGGGCGTCATAGCCCAGCGCCACCGGCGACAGCGGCCCCTCCGGCGTCACCCCCAGCTCGTCCAGCGTCACGGCCCGGTCGCGCACCGTCAGCCGCTGCGGCGGGATGGGCATCGACCGCCGCGACGGCGCCCAGGGCATCGGTTGTTGCGGCAGGTCGGGCTGGGCGACCTGGTCCTCGTCGGGATCGGTTTGCGCGACGGCGAAACCCGGCTGGGCGACCAGGGCCAACAAGGCGATCAAGCCGCCTGCCAGGATCGCCGAAATCCTCATGTCGCCGCGATCGCCTCGGCCACCGCCACCAGCCGCTCGGCCTGGCCCAGATGCAGCAGCTCGGCCATGCGGCCCTCGACGCGGATGGCGCCCTTGCCGGCGTTTTCGGGCAGGGCGAAGGCGGCGATCACCGCCCGGGCCCAGGCCACCTCGCCCTCGCTGGGCGAGAACACCCTGTTGCAGATCTCGACCTGGCGGGGATGGATCAGGGTCTTGCCGTCGAAGCCGAAATCGACCCCCTGCTCACAGACCGCCTCCAGGCCCGCATCGTCCTCCAGGGCGTTATAGACCCCGTCCAGGATGCTGAGGCCATAGGCCCGGGCGGCCGCCACAGCCAGGCCCAGCGCCGCATGGAAGGGCTCGCGCCCCGGCGTCTGGCGGGCCCGCATCTCCTTGGCCAGGTCGTTGGTGCCCATCACCCAGCCGCTGAGGCGGGTGGTCTCCGAGGCCGCCGCGATCTCGTCCAGCCGGAACAGGCAGCGCCCGGTCTCGATCATCGCCCACAGGCGCGTGGCGGCCGGGGCGGCGTGCAGGGCCGAGTGATAGGCCTGGACGTCGGCGGCGCAATTGACCTTGGGAACCAGCACCGCGTCGGGTCCTGCCTCGGCGGCCGCCTTCAGATCGTCCTTGCCCCAAGGGGTATCCAGGCCGTTCACGCGGATCACCAGTTCGCGCCGCCCGAACCCGCCGGCCTTCACCGCCTCCACCGCCTGGGCCCGCGCCGCTTCCTTGGCCTCGGGCGCGACGGCGTCCTCCAGGTCCAGGATAACCGTGTCGCAAGCGAGCGTCCGCGCCTTGTCGACGGCCTTGGCGTTGGAAGCCGGCATGTAGAGGGCGCTGCGGCGGGGACGGGGGGTGTCGGTCATGGGTCAGGCCTTAAGCGGGATCGCCCGCCTCTTAGCGTTCCGCGCGTTTGCCTGACCAGAGCCGTGGCCCATTGTTGTTAGACTCCCCCGTCTTCTGCCATCCTGGCAGGCGCTTTCCATGCCGCCAAGCGCTGGCAGCCGAGAGGCGAACAGCGCAGGATAGCGCCATGACGACTCGCCCCGACATTCCCCGTTACGACGAAGGCGCCCTGAACGTGCTGGGCCAGGAGCTGGTCCCCTGTTCGCTGGACCCGGTGACCGGCTTCTTCCGCAACGGCTGTTGCGAGACCGGGCCGGAAGATGTCGGCATGCACACCGTCTGCGCGGTGATGACCGCCGAGTTCCTGGCCTACTCGGCCATGGTCGGCAACGACCTCTCCACGCCCCGCATGGAGTTCGGCTTCGTCGGCCTGCGCCCCGGCGACCGCTGGTGCCTGTGCGCCCCGCGCTGGAAGGAGGCCCTGGACGCCGGGGCCGCGCCGCAGGTGGTGCTGGAATCCACCCACGAGGAGACCCTGGCCATCGTGCCGCTGGGGGTGCTCAAGGACCACGCGGTCTAGCTAGAACCGGTATTCCTTCTCCAGCCGATACCGCGAGCCCTCGCCCGTCTGATGGCTGGAATAGAGGCCGAAGCGGTCGACGCCGAACGGGGGTGATTTCAAGAGGTTGTTGGCCTGGATCCAGGCGGCGACCGCGGCCGGCGCCGGACGCTTGAGATAGGCCAGGGTGACGTGCGGTTTGTAGACCCGCCCCTCCGGCTTGAGCCCGGCGCGGCGGGCGGCGGTTTCGCAGCGGTGGGCCAGCTGGCGCAGAGGCTCGCTGTCGCTCACCCCGGCCCAGAGGGTGTCGAGGCGGTAGCCCTCGCCGAACGAGCCGACCTCCTGCAGGTTCAGGGCGAAGGGCGGCGAGGTGATCGTCGAGAGCTCGGCGTCGAGATCGTCGGCGACGGTCTCGGTGAGCTCGCCGAAGAAGCGCAGGGTGATGTGCAGCGCCTCGATCGGCCGCCAGCGGGCGCCCTCCAGGTCGTGCAGGCGGCCCTCGAGCGGCTCGGCGATGTCGTCAGGGATGGCGATGGCGGCGAAAAGTCTGAGCATTCAGGTGAGCACCCGCGCTATGGCCGGGGCAAGTTTCTGCACGATCAGCTTCACACCCGCGGGATTGGGATGGATGCCGTCGCGCTGGTTGAGGCGGGGAATCCCCGCCACTCCGGCCAGCAGGTCGGGATAGAGCGGCACGCCATACTGTTTGGCCAGGGCCGGGTAAATGGCCGAGAAGTCGCGGGCATAGCCGGCCCCGATGGCGGTCGGGGCGCGCATGCCGGCCAGCATGGCATGGATGCGGCGGGCCTTCAGCCGCTTGAGGATGCTCGCCAGATTGGCCTTGGTGCGGCCCGTGTCCAGCCCTTGCAGCAGGTCGTTGCCGCCCAGGGCGATCAGGCAGAGGGCGGTGTCGGACTGGACGCTGAAATCCACCCGGGCCAGGCCCGACTGGGTGGTGTCGCCCGACACCCCGGCCCCGCGCACCTTGACGTTCAGGCCCCGCGCCTTCAGCGCCGCCTCCAGCTGCACCGGCAGCGACTGGGCGGCGGGCAGGCCGTAGCCGGCGGTGATGGAGTCGCCCAGGATGGTGACGATCCTGGGCTTCCCGGCCGCGAAGACAGGCGTGGCCGGCGCAAGCGCCAGGGCGGCGATCAGGACGCGGCGGGTGGGGTGGGGTGTGCAAGTCATCGGCGCGTCCTATGTAGGCAGGATATCGCCTGTCTCAATCGGGAATCAGGCCGGCCCAACCTCTAGAAACCGATCATGTCGCGAAGGCGACATGATCCGGGAGGCCTGAATGTTCGACGCGGCGATCGATAGCCTGCCTCTGACCCTGGAAAACGTCACCCTGACCCTGCCGTCGAGCGCCGGGCCGGTGGACATCCTGCGGGGCGTCAGCCTGGTGGTCGGGGCCGGCGAGCGGGTGGCGGTGGTGGGGCCCTCGGGCTCGGGCAAGTCGTCGCTGATCGCCGTGGCGGCTGGCTTGGAGCAGCCGACCAGTGGCCAGGTGCGGCTGTTCGGCCAGGACCTCGGGTCCCTGGGGGAAGACGGCCGGGCGAAGCTTCGGCGCAACCGGGTCTCGCTGGTATTCCAGTCGTTCCACCTGCTGCCCAACATGACCGCCGAGGAAAACGTCGCCGCCCCGCTGGAGATCGCCCGCAAGCCGAACGCCGGCAGGACGGCCCGCGACTGGCTGGACCGGGTGGGTCTCTCCGCCCGCCTCACCCACTACCCCCACCAGCTGTCTGGCGGCGAGCAGCAGCGGGTCGCCCTGGCCCGGGCCCTGGCCGCCGAGCCGGCCCTGCTGTTCGCTGACGAGCCGACCGGCAATCTCGACGCCGCCAACGCCGCCGCCGTCGCCGACCTGATGTTCAAGCTGGTGGCCGAGACCGGCGCGGCCCTGGTCATGGTCACCCACGACTCGGCCCTGGCCGCCCGCGCCGACCGCTCGGCGGTGATGGCCGATGGCCGCATCGTCGAGGGCGGCTGATGCCTCTCGCCTTACGGTTCGCCCTGCGCGAGCTGCGCTCCGGCGTGGCGGGCTTCCGCATCTTCCTGGCCTGCCTGGCCCTGGGCGTCGCCGCCATCGCCGCCGCCGGCTCCACTGCCGAAGCCTTCCGCGCCGGCCTGGCCGCCCAGGGCCGCGAACTGCTGGGCGGCGACCTGCGCATCAGCGTCGAGGACCGCCGCTTCACCCCCGCCGAGCGCGCCGCTTTCCAGAAGCTGGGGGCCACGGTGTTCAGCGCCGGCAGCCGGGCGATGGCGCAGGCCCAAAGCGGCGAGCGGCGGCTGGTCGAGCTGCGCGGGGTCAGCCCGGGCTATCCGCTGGCCGGCAAGGTCAGCCTGGCCGGCGTCAAAACCCTCGACGAGGCCTTCAAACCCGACGGCGCGGCGGCCGGAGCGGCGGTCGAGCAGACCCTGATCGACCGGCTGGGCCTGAAGCTTGGCGACCATATCGTCATCGGCAACTCGCCCTTCGTCGTTCGCGCCGTGCTGGTGAGCGAGCCCGACCGGCTGAGCCGCGGCTTTGCCCTGGGCGCGCGGGTGCTGACCAGGCTCTCGACGCTGGAGACCGACGGCTTCCTGCAGCCGGGCCTGCCCGACCAGGGCGAGACCGCCCGCATCGCCTTCGCCCCCCCTGGTGTCGGAGGGCCCTCGGCGCCCGATCCCGTCGCCAAGGCCCTGACCCGCCAGTTCCCCAAGGCCGGCCTGCAGATCCGCGGCCGCGACGAGGCGGCGGCGGGGATCAAGAACCTGATCCGTCAGCTGGAATACTTCCTGGGCTTCATTGGCCTGGCCTCGCTTGTGGCCGGCGGCCTGGGCGTCGCCGGCGCGGTCTCGGCCTATCTGGAGGCCCGCAAGCCCTCCATCGCCGTGCTCAAGGCGCTGGGGGCCGAGGGCGGGCTGATCCGCGACGTCTATCTGATCCAGATCGCCGTGCTGGCCGCCCTGGGCGTCGGCATCGGCCTCATCATCGGGGCCGCCGCGCCCCTGGCCCTGGGCGAGATCGCCAGGAACCAGCTGCCCATCCCGGCCCTGTTCGCCGTCTATCCCTGGCCGCTGGCCAAGGCCGCCCTGTTCGGGCTTCTCGCCGCAGCCGCCTTCTCCCTGGCCCCTCTGGCCAGGGCGAGAGCCACCCCGCCCGCCGCCCTGTTCCGCCGCGACCTGACCGGGCGGCTGAGGTTCGGGCCGGAGATCGCCGTCTCCGTCCTGGCCTTCCTGGGACTGGCGGGCCTGGCCATCGTCACCGCCCCCACGCCGGTGGCGGCGGCGATCATGATCGCCGGGGTGGCCTTCGCCTTCGTGCTGCTCTGGGCCCTGGGCTGGGGCGCGGCGCTGGGCGCGGCCAAGGTCAGGCTGCTGGCCAGGGGCTCGATCCGCATTGGCCTGGCCAACCTGGCCGGCCCCCGCTCGGCCGCCAAGACCGCCTCGCCGGCCATCGGGCTGGGGGTGGCGCTGCTGTCGGCGGTGGTGCTGATCCAGTCCAGCCTGCTGGCCCAGGTCAGCCAGGTCGCCCCCAAGACGGCCCCGGCCATGGTGTTCACCGACATCCCCGGCGACCAGGTCCAGGCCTTCGACGCGGTGGTCCGCCAGGCGTTCGGCCAGCCGCTGACGTCAAAGAACTATCTGCGCGCGCCCTTCGCCACCGGCCGCATCGTCAAGGTCCGGGGCCAGGCGGTGAACCTGGACAAAATCAAGGACAGCGAGCGCTGGGCCTATGACAACGACATCGCCCTCTCGGCCATCGGCCCCGAGCCCAGCGAGGCCAATATCGTCGAGGGCCGCTGGTGGAGCGCCGACTATGCCGGCCCGCCGCTGGTGGCCATGGAAGTCCAGGCGGCCAAGGGCGCCAATCTCAAGGTCGGGGACGCCATCACCGTCTCCATCCTGGGCCGCGAGATCGACGCCCATGTGGCGGCGCTGCGCAAGGTCGACTGGGGCGGGTTCGGCCCGACCTTCGCCCTGATCGTCAACCCGGCCGCCCTGGCCGGCGCCGACCTGCGCAATGTCGCCATCGCCAAGACCGGCAAGGCCGGCGAGGCCGCCGTCACCCGGGCGCTGGGCCGCGACTTTCCGACCGTCAACGTCATCAGCGTGCGCGAACAGCTGGAGGCGGCCACCGACATGTTCGCCCGCCTGGCCCTGGCGGTGCGCGGGGCGGCGGGCGTGGCGGCCCTGGCCGGGCTGCTGGTGCTGGCCGGCGCCATAGCGGCCGGGGCGCGGGCGCGGGCCCGGGAAGCGGCGACGCTGAAGGTGCTGGGCGCCTCGCGCGGCCAGGTGCTGATGGCCTATGGCGTCGAATACGGCGCGGTCGGCCTCATCGCCGGGGTGGCGGGGGTGGCCCTGGGGTATGCCGCGGCCTGGCCGGTGGTGGTCAAGGTGTTTGAGGCGCAGTGGAGCGTCGACTGGGGCGGGGTGGCCGCCCTGGTCGGCGGCGCCTCGGGCCTGGCGGCGCTCGGCGGCCTGCTGGCGGCCCTGCAGGCGCTTAGCCGCAGGCCTGCGCCGGTGCTGCGCGCCGAATAGCCTTGCGTGGCGCGGGTCGCCACCCGATATTCCCCACATGTCCTGCGAGCAGGACGTCACATTCAAGGGTCATCACTCGATGAGCGACTACAATAACGGCTATGCCCGACCCACCGTGGCGGACATGTCCGTCGATGCGGGCCTGCGCAGCTTCATGCTCGGGGTCTACAACAAGATGGGCCTGGGCCTGCTGCTGGCTGGCGGCCTGGCCTGGACGGTCGGCAATGTGCCGCAGCTGGCGCAGCTGCTGTTCCAGGACCTGGGCGCGCGCGGCATCGGCTACACGCCGCTGGGCATGGTCGTCGCCTTCGCGCCGCTGGCGGTGCTGCTGGCCTCCCGCTTCCTGATGCGCAACATGACGGTCGTCAGTTCGGCCGCCCTCTACTGGGTGGTCGTCTCACTGGTCGGCCTCTCGCTGGGCGTGCTGTTCGTCGTCTATGCCGGGACCCTGATCTACACCGCCCTGCTGGTCACCGCCGTGGCGTTCGGCGGCCTCAGCCTCTACGGCTACGCCACCAAGCGGGACCTCTCGCCCTTCGGGTCCTTCCTGGTCATGGCGGTCTTCGGCCTGGTGGCCAGCTCGGTCGCCCTCTTCTTCCTGCCGCCCGCCGTCTACAACAGCCCGATCATCTTCTTCGGCTTCAACATCATCGGCGTGCTGGTGTTCTCCGGGATGATCGCCTGGAAGACCCAGGAGCTGAAGATGATGTACTACCAGCTCGGCGGAAACTCGGCCTCGACGGCGATCGTGACCAACATCGGCGCGCTCAGCCTGTTCATCTCGTTCGTGAACCTGTTCCAGGTCATCCTGGCCCTGATGGGCGGCCGCCGGAACTAGCGGCTCTCCATCCACGACGGAAATCAGGGCCTCGGCGGGCGACCGCCGGGGCCTTTTTCCTACTCGACGACCTTCAGCCGGCCCTTGTCGAACACCCGCAGCACCTGCTCCAGCTCGTGGCCGCGGCGCACGATCAGCCCGCCCTGGGTCACCACCGCCCAGGCGCCCTGCCGGCGAGCCAGGGCCGGCCGCTTCTCGATGCGGTAGAGGGGCGCCTCGGCCGTGCGGCGGAAGATCGAGAACACCGCCGTCTCGGCCCCGCCGGCGATGGCGTAGTCGCGCCACTCGCCCGCCGCCACCATGCGGCCGTAGACCCGAAGGATCTGGTTGAGTTCGCGCCGCTCGAAGAAGACCGTATTCGAGCGGGGGTCGGAGTATGTCGGATCGAACGCCATGCCGAACGCCAGCTTAAGCCCAAAAGCCGGGATTCCGCCACAGCCTCCTCGATTGTAGCGATCCTGACATGTGAGGCCGCGAAAAGACCTCTACGCGAACAGAGCCCCGCCCGAACCGGCCGCCATGTTGCATCTGTCGGCGGACAGGACCTGACCTTGGAGATCCTGAACAGCCCCCACCCCCCTCTCCGGGGATTGGACCACCGGTCCGCCGACCCTTCCTCATCCTCCCTCCAGAGATGAGCCCCCCGCGCGGTCCTCCCTCCCCCCTGAGCCGCGCGGGGGTTTTTTCTGTGGTTCCCGCAACACGGATCATCCGGAATCAAACCGGCGTTACGGCTGGCCCCCAAATGACCTCAGTTCGAACAAGCCCCCGCCCGGTTGCCCCCGCAAAAGGTGGGGGTCGGCCGGTCGGAGCCGGTGGCGGTTCCGGATCCTGAACAGCCCCCCCAGCCCCCTCTGGCATCGCCGCCCCCGGCCGGCCGACACACTTGCCCCAAATTCAGGGGGCCTTCGAGACAACGCCCGCGCCCCCTCCGACGCGGGCGTTTCTCTGTGTGCGTCGTCCGAACATCCCCGCCTGGCTGATCGGTGGGTTTAAATTGGGAAGGAAGAGAAGGGTAGGAAGAAGCGCAAGGGGCCGCAGCCAAAGGCCGATACGCCGCGAGCCATGCGCACGCAGCGGGTATCGAGGCGCAAAGCGCCTCCGCATATATCCGCTGACCAGAGACGAGCAGGCTCAGGGAGGCGCCGTCGCTTGCGCTTCTTCTTACCCTTCTCTTCCTTCCCAGTTTAATCCCACGCTCATGTCGCCAGCAGCGTCTCAGTGAGAATCTTGTCGCTCGCCCGACACAGGCCGTCAGAAAAAACACCGTTTCCGCCGAAGCCGTGAAATGACCGCATTTCCGCCCCGACGCCGCCCGTATGGGCGGCGATAACGGCCGGGTCGGTTGGCCGGAACACCTCGCGGTTCCGGATCCTGAACAGCCCCCCCAGCCCCCCTGGATCGTGGGCGTCCGGTCAGCCGACAAATTCTCCTGGTCCCGACACGACCATGCAAATGAACTAAGCAACCCGCGGCGGCTTCCCCTCAGGCCTCCGCGGGTTTCATTTTGTCTGGTGCGTGGCGTGCTCGGCCTGCGGTTACACCCCGTCCCCCCCAAAGACCGTCATGGCCGGCCGAAGTGCCGGCCACCCATGAACACGGTGGGTCAAGCAGGCTCTTGGACAGGTCCGCCGCCAATCGTCATTGCCTGTGATCATGGGTGGCCGGGACAAGCCCGGCCATGACGGCTGAGAGGTAAATGAGGGCGGGTCGAAAGGGACCGGAGCGGCTCTACCCCGCCCGCAGGATCTTCAACCCGTCGAACCAGATATCGCCCCGGGTGGCGATCGGGCGGTGGGCGGCCTGTTCCAGGGTCAGCCATTGGGCCGAGCAGTCGCCGGGCCGCACCTCGAACTCCGCCGCGATGGGGGCCCAGCCCCCACCCTTACTAATGGGCGCCTCATTGATCGGCCCGGTCTCGCCGGCCAGACCTTTCGAACCCTCGGCGCAGCGCAGGGTCCAGGTCAGGCCCAGGGCCGATTCGAAGCGCTGGGTGCGGGCCTGGCCCAGCAGGCGATAGCGGCCGGGCGGCAGCACCAGCAGCTGGCGGGCCAGCACCACGGGCGCGGCCCCGCCGCCAAAGCTCAGATGCAGGGCGCCCCCGCCGGGACCGCCGCCGGCGTCGTCCGGGGCCGGGTCCAGTCCCCCGCTGGCGCCCTTGAGGCGGGGCAGTTGCCAGTTGAAGGGCGGCGGGCCGGGCAGGCCGTTGAAGTCGCCGTCATAGAGATCGCCCAGCCCCTTCATGCCGGTCTGCGGCAGCAACTGCACCCAGGTGACATAGGCCGCCTGGTAGAGGCGCTCGCGGACCAGGCGGTCGATATAGGCCTGCAGCTCGATCGACCGGGGCGGCTGCGGGCTGTCCTGCAGGGCGGAAAACACCGTGAAGGGCGCGGTCAGGTCCGGGACATTGCGCGACAGGTCGATCAGGAACCGCGTGCGCCAGGGCGGATCGGCCGCCAGGGTCGCGGCGATGGCCTTGCCGGCGTTCGGGTCGACGGCCATGGCGCTGAGCAGCCGGGTCACCGGCGCGCGCATCTCGTTCGGCCAGGCCCGCATCAGCCCGTCGGCATGGACCACCGCGTCGCGATAGCGGCCCTGGCCCGCCCGCCGCTGCAGCAGCCACAGCTGGGCCGGCCGGTCGCGCTTGGCCCGCCGCCCGGCGATGGTCATCAGCTCGTCGGCCTGGTCGTAGCGGCCGCCCGCGGCGGCGGCCAGGCCCAGGGTCCGGAAGGCGGTCAGGTCGAGGGGATCGGCGACCAGGGCCCGGCGGGCCAGGACCTGGGCGTTGGCGGCATCGCGCTCGGCGAACCGCTGCTCGGCCAGGCTGGACAGGGCCTGGGCGTCGCCGGGCCGCACGTCCAGGGCGTCCTGGGGACTGTCGATGGAGTCGCGGTCGGCCAGGGCGGCGACGCCGATCCCCCAGCCCAGCAGCAGCACCAGCACGGCGAGGCCGCCGCCGATCAGCCCATCGCGCCAGGCGCGGCGGGCAAACAGAGGCGGGGCGGGCGCCGGCGGCGGGATCGCCTCGTCCGGGGTGACCAGGCGCAGCCGCGGCCGTCGGTCCGACGGATCGCCCCGATCCTCGCCGCCCCGACCGCCGTCGAACGGGCCGCCCCCTGTCTGGCCTGGCGCCATCGCCTACTTCTTCGCTTCCAGCCTCTTGGTGCCGTAGTCGTAGTTGTAGGCGTAGGCATAGCCGTAGCCATAGCCATAGCCGTAGCCATAGCCGGCATGCTTGACGCTGAACTTGGAGAGCAGCGCTCCCAGGATGCGGGCGTGACCCAGGTCCAGCCGGCGCAGGGCCGCCTTGGCCAGGCCCTGGCGGGTCGAGCCGGCCTCGATGACCAGGATGGTTCCGGCGACGCCGCTGGCCAGCAGCGGGGCGTCGGAAAGCCCCATGACCGGCGGGCCGTCGATGATCAAGAGGTCGAAGCTGGCCTGGGCCTCGGCGACCAGCTGGCGGATGCGCGGACCCGCGAGCAATTCGGCCGGATTGGGCGGCAGCGGCCCGCAGGGCATGAAGTGCAGGTTGGGCTGGTCGGTGATCTGGGCCAGTTCGGTCAGGGCGCCCGAACCGGTCAGGTAGTTGGACAGGCCGGCGCTGGAATCGGCCCGCAGCGCGCGGTGCAGCGAGGGATTGCGCAGGTCGCCGTCGACCAGCAGCACATTGACGCCCAGCTTGGCGAAGTTGCGGGCCAGGGCCACGGCCGTCGTCGACTTGCCTTCCGAGGGCCGGGCCGAGGTGACCAGGATGCTGCGCGGCACCCCGTCGGCGGTCGAGAACTGCAGCGCCGTGCGCACCGAGTAGTAGGCTTCCGAGAACGCCGAGCGCGGGTCGTTCAGGGCCTGTTCCGGGGTCATGCCCTTTTCCAGGATCGGGATCGAGCCCAGCAGCGGCAGGCCCAGCTTGGCCTCGATGTCCTCGGGCACCTTGATGGTCTCGTCGAGGCTTTCGAGGGCGAAGGCCGCGCCCAGGCCCAGCAGCAGGCCGATCATCGCGGCGAGGGCCAGGTTGAGCAGCAGATTGGGCTTGTAAGGGCTGCGCGGGGTCTCGGCCTGGTCGACGACCGAGACGTTGTTGGCCCCCACGCCGCCGGCGACGCCGATCTCCTTGTAGCGCTGCAGCAGGCCTTCATAGAGCGAGCGGTTGGTGTCCACCTCGCGCTGCAGGATGTTGTACTGGATCGAGCGGTTGCGCAGATCCATGACGCCGGACTTCAGGCCGCTGACCTGGCCGGAGAGCTGGGCCTCCTGGCGGGCGGCGGTCTCGTACTCGGCCTTGATCGACTGGCGGATGGTGGCGATCTCGGCGGCGATCTGCTGATCGGTCTCGTCGATCTGGGCCTTCAGGGCGATCATCGCCGGATAGTCGGCCTTATAGGTCGCCAGCTTGTCCTGGTACTGCGCCTTCAGGGTCGACTTGGTCTGGCGCAGCGACTGGATGGTCGGGCTGGCCAGCACCTGGGGCAGGCTCGCCCCGTCGGTCTGGGCCTGGCGCCAGCGCTGCTCGGCCATGATCCGGTTGGCCTTGGCCTGGGACAGGGTCATGTTCATGGCGATCAGGTCGGAGGCGGCGAGCGACTGCCCGGCCGTCTGCTCGGCCCCGCCGCCGCCGCCCGGCGCGCCGCTGGCCGAAGAGGCCCCCGTGACGTTGATGATGCCCTGGGCGGTGGCGTAGGCGACCAGCTGCTTTTCGGATTCCTCCAGCTTGATCTTGGAGGAGGCCAGCTTTTCCTCGAGGAATTTGCGGGCGTAGGTCGAGGCGTCGAACCGCCGGTCCAGGTTGGCGCCGATGAAGTTGTCGGCGACGGCGTTGATTACCCGCGAGGCCACCGCCGGGTTGGGGCTCTCATAGGAAATCTTGACCAGCTGCGAGCCGCGCACCGGCTCGACCTTGAGATTGGCGGTGATCAGCGAGACGGCCAGGCGTGTGCGGGCGGCGGCGTCGCCCGCTGAGGCGACGGCGGGTTTGCGGCCCAGCAGCTTGGCGATGATGCTGAAGGGCGAGGACCGCTGCTGGTTCATGAAGCTGGGATCGTCGGCCAGGTTCTCGTGCTGGACGACCCGCTGGGCCAGGGAACGGCTCTTGAGCAGGGTGTACTGGGTCTGGAAGAATTCCGGGTCGCGAACCTCGTTGGGCGTGACGTCCTGGATGTCTTGCCCAACGACGTTCTGGGTCTGGCGATCCAGCTGGATCATCGCCGTGGCGCGGTAGACCGGGGTGGTCATCAGGGTGACGGCCAGGCCCATGACCAGCATGCCGGCGATACAGGCGGCGATCACCAGGCGGTGCTTCATCAGCACGTGCCAGTAGGCCAGCAGGTTGATCTCGGGAGTGGGCTCGTCGCCGCCGCCGCGGCCGCCGCCGGTCGTGGCCAGACCCCGACCGCCGCGCACGACCAGGGGCCGCGGCATGGCGGTGGTCAGATAACGGCCCTCGGGCTCGTCATCCCAGCTGTCTTCCTGCTCCCCGCGCTTCATACGTCCTCGCGTTCGAAATCCCTGAACCCTCCTATCGCTGCCGCGACGGATGAAGGCCCCACCCCTTATTTCCAAGCCCGAAAGGCCTGTGCGACCCAGAATGGGCGGCCAGGCCGTTTCTAGGGCGCCCTGAGGCGAAGACGAAGCCTCTTCGCGTCAAAGCTTATCAGTCTGGACGCGCCTTCGCGTCCGTAGCGCTAGCCGACCGGCCGGAAGATGCTGAAGATCGGCACCGCGCCGGTGACGCCGCGCAGCACGCTCTTCATGCCGTCGCGATCGACCACGACCACGTCGTTGCCGAAAATCTCGGGATCGTCCATGCGGCCGGCGCGGATCTGGCCGATGTCGAACACCGCCGCCATGCGCTGGTTGTTGATCATCCGGAAGATCACCACCCGCTTGTAGTTGGCGTCCTTGTCGGTGCCGCGCGCCATGGCGATGGCCTGCAGCAGCGTGGTCTTGCCGGAGATGGCGTAGACGCCGGGCTGGTTGACCGAGCCGTCAACCGTGACCTTCTGGCTGGTGTATTCCTTGACGAAGACGGTGACGTCCGGGGACTGCAGGTATTTGGCGGCCAGCTTGGCGGCGATATCGCTCTGGACCTGGGTCACCGTCTTGCCGGCCACCATGACCTGGCCGATCAGCGGCAGGGTGATCTGGCCGGCGGCGTCGACCTGCACGGTGCGGGTCAGGTCGGCGACCTGGAAGACGCTGATGTCCAGCACGTCCATCGGGCCGATATGGTACTCGGTAGCGCCGCTGACCTGGACCTGGGTGGTGTCGGGCGGCGGCAGGGGGGTGCCGATCCGGGCGCTGTCGGCCATCGGCGTCGATTGGCACGCGGCCAGCCCCAGAGTGAGGGCCAGGGCCAGGGGCGCGATCCATCGCGCCAGCCGGCCCCCGTTCTCCGATTTGGCGCCCCTTGAGCCCATCCCCTCGACCATCATCGCCCTCTTCAATCCCCGTTTCAGGCCGCGCTGAACAAACGGCGCAGCATTCCCAAACCCGTCGCGCGCACTGGCGCCTTGGCTACACCCTCGGCCGCCGGCAGGGCCGTCGGCGCCAGGTCATCCAGGATGCCCTGCGGCCGCGTCAGCACCATGTCCGTCGCCGCCTGTTCGCCCAGGCGCTGGGCGACCATGTCGCGCGCCTCGGCCATCCGCGGCGCACGGTTTCGCATATTATGCGCGTCCGTGGCCAGGATATGAACCAATCCTTCGTCCAGCATGCGCTCGGACCAGTATTTCGCCCGCCGCCCAAAGCGCCCCGTCACCGAGCCACAGGTCAGCTGCATCCAGGCGCCGGCATGGGCCAGCTTGCACATCGTGTCGTAGTGGTTCTCGATCCAGTGCAGCCGCTCGGGGTGGGTGACCACTGGCTGCCAGCCCGCCGCCATGATGTTGAACACCGTCTCCTCCAGCCGTGGCGGGGCGGTGTGGTGCGGCGGCTCGAACAGGAAATAGCGGCTGTTGTTCAGCGACAGAATCCGGCCGGACTTCAGGCCATCGGCCAGGTTCACGGCCAGCTGCACATCGGCGCCGGTCACCAGCTTCAGCGGAATGCCGGCCTCGTCGAGCCGGGTCTGCAGGTCGGCGATGGCCTGGCGGATCTCGGGCCCCTTGTTCTCGTAGAGGCCGGGAAAGATGTGGGGGGTGCAGGCGGTGACGGTGATGCCGTCGGCGACCGCGCAGCGGGCCATGGCCAGGGAATCGTCGAGGTCAACGGCGCCATCATCAATGCCAGGCAGCAAATGACAGTGCAGATCGATCACTAGGGCGCGCTCCAGCACAAATAAGAGGCAGTAGGCGCGCCGGGGCAGGCGCGCTCACACGCCACGGCGCCCACCACCCGACCCGGTTGTTATCCGGGAGGCGGGTCAAAGCGTCAAGGCGAAACTGCGTCAACTCGCCGCGTCGGCGAGTTGCTTTGACAGATTAACCAGCCTTATCGCCGATTGTTGATCTGCAGGGCGCGACCGATGCCCGCTATCGGTCGGACAGTAGACGGAAACTAAGCTTTGCCAATACTGATGACAAAACCACGAAACGATCGGCGTTGCCAATTCCGGGCGACACGGTTATGTCAGGCTCCCGCTCGCTCAGGGGTTTGGCGGGGCGGCGGGCGGGCGCCGTTAGCTAGGCATCGGTCCTGATCCAGTTCATCCTTAAGGCCGACACCGGGCAAGGGCGCGCATGCATATCGTCTGGCGATTGGTCGCCTTCGAATTCGTCGCCGCCTTCGCCGCCGTGACGGCGCTCATCTATCTGCTCGATCCCCTGGCCCGGAAGCTGGGCCTGCTGGACCATCCGGGCGGGCGCAAGGATCACGCCGCCCCGACCCCGGTGACCGGCGGGGTGGCCATCGCCATCGGCACCATCCTGCCGGCCCTGGCGCTGGTCAGTCCCAGCCTGCAGCTGATCGGCCTGGGCCTGGCGGCGGTCATCCTGGTGACGATCGGGGTGCTGGACGACCTCTATGACCTGCCCTGGCCGATCCGGGTGCTGGCCCAGGTCGCCGCGGCCCTGGCCATCATCTATGTCGGCGGGGTGCGGGTCGAGAATATCGGGGCCGCCTTCGGGCTGGGCCATCTGGCCCTGGGCTGGCTATCGGTTCCCTTCAGCGTCGTGGCGGTGGTCGGGCTGATCAACGCCCTGAACATGGCCGACGGGATCGATGGCCTGTGCGGCAGCCTGGCCCTCTGCGCCCTCGTCATGCTGATGGCCGCTTCCGTCTATGCCGGCAACCTGGACCTGGCCCATGGCATGGTGGTGATCAGCGGGGCCGTGGTCGCCTTCCTGGCCTTCAACCTGCGCACCCCCTGGCGCAAGCGCGCCCAGGTGTTCCTGGGCAACTCCGGCAGCGCCTATCTGGGGCTGATCATCGCCTGGGCCGCCTTCCGCCTGACCCAGAACCCGCTCTATCCGGTGACCCCGGTCCTGGCCCCCTTCCTGGTCGCTCCGCCGGTGATCGACACCCTGGCCCTGATCGCCCGCCGGGCCATGGCCGGCCATTCGCCCTTTCACGCCGACCGCACCCACGTCCATCACCTGATGCTGGACGGCGGCTTCACCCCCACCGGCGTGGTGCTGACCTTGAGCGCCCTCAGCCTGGTCCTGGGCGGCGGCGCGGCCCTGGCCCTGCTCGCCGACGTGCCGGACCCGCTGTTCATCGCCGTCTACCTGGCGCTGATCGTAGGTTGGCTGGCCCTCACCCGCCGCCATGAACGGGCCGTGGCGCTGTTCAAGTGGCTGAGCCGCCTGACCCCCGCGCGCAAGGCGGACTGACGGCGGGCGCCGGGGTCGCGGCCCCGGCGCAAGGTTTACCACGGACAACACGGACAACACGGACGGGTCGGCATGCTGGCCGGCGTTGCGGGTGTCCTGGCGGCCTAAGATTTTAAACGCGAACAACGCGAACAACGCGAACGGGAGCCAGTCTCACGCCCGGCGTTCGAATGAGAGCCCTTCGGGCGAAGCCCTGTTCTTGAACCGACTACAGAGACGAGAGGGCTCGTTCAGCGCAGGCCCGTTGGCGTTGTTCGCGTTGT
Organism: Caulobacter ginsengisoli; assembly: GCF_030814835.1. Classification (GTDB taxonomy): domain Bacteria; phylum Pseudomonadota; class Alphaproteobacteria; order Caulobacterales; family Caulobacteraceae; genus Caulobacter; species Caulobacter ginsengisoli. The sequence continues at coordinate 3,920 of NZ_JAUSVS010000010.1, read as the reverse complement.
TCGCGTTTAACCCCTTACGGGCAGCCGAGCCGCACCGACCTCGCCGAAGAGCCCACCCGTCCGTGTTGTCCGTGTTGTCCGTGTTGTCCGTGGTGAATCTTCGCACCGCCTGAGCCAGCACAACGCCCAAAGCAAAACCCCCGGCCTTTCGACCGGGGGTTCGCTTAGCCTTGTCGCTTCAGATCAGGATCAGAAGTTGATCTGGATCGTCGAGCGGCGGTTCAGCGGTTCCTTGGTGCCGTCCGGAGTCGGGACGGCCAGTTCGGTTTCGCCCTTCCAGTCGACGGTCAGAGCCGACTGGTTGACGCCCAGGCCCACCAGCGCATCGGCGACAGCCTTAGCGCGGCGTTCCGACAGGCGGACGTTATACTTGGCCGAACCCGAGGTGTCGGCATGGCCGACGACCTGAACCGAGGTCGCGTTGCCCGAAGCCGCGTACTGAGCCGCTTCCTGGACCACCGCCTGGGCTTCCGGCGTCAGGATGTACTGATCGAACGGGAAGTAGACGATGAACTGCTTGGCCTCATACGCCGGCGGAGGCGGCGGCGGGGGAGGCGGCGGCGGGGGAGGCGGCGGAGGCGGAGGCGGCGGCGGGGGCGGCGGCGGCGGCGGCGGGGGAGCCGGCGGCGAGCTGAACGCGTAGCGCAGACCGAAGGTCAGCGACTGGTCGCGGTATTCGCCCTTGATGTTGTCCAACGGGAAGGCGTTGCCGATGTCGTTGGTGTCGTAGCTGACGTCCGAACCGCCCAGGAAACGATAGGTCAGGTCGGCCGAGAGCCGCGGGGTGACGTCGAACGAGGCGCCGGCCAGGACTTGCCAGGCAAAGGCGGTGTCGTCGCCATGGACGCCCAGGCCGCCAAAGGCGACGTTGTTCATCCGGCCCGAGATCTCGGTGCTGACGCGATTGACGCCCACACCCAGGCCCACGAACGGACGGAAGGCCGAGTCGGGCATGAAGTCGTAGACGGCGTTCGCCATCAGCGTCCACGATTCAACCGAACCTTCGGGGCGCTTGCAGGGAACCACCGGCAGGGTGACCGAGCAGACCTCGTTGGGGAACGGGCGGGTCGTCGGCTCGCGGATGGTTTCCACGTTGCCGGGACGGGCGCCCAGTTCCAGTTCGAAGCGCCAGTTCGGCGTGGCGCGGTAGCCCAGGCGGAAGAAGCCCAGGACCTTGTCTTCGGATTGGATGGTGAAGTTGTAGGGAGCCGCGTCAGGCGCGTTGCCCGACGACGTGGTCTCCATGCCGTCCGGCGAATGGTAGCCGAGGTCGAAGGCCCCGTACCAGCCGTTGTTCTCGGCCATCGCCTGGGGCGCAAACGCAAGCGCCCCAAAAACGCCGGCCAGCAGTATCGCTTTTCTGTTCACCTTGAGCCCCTCGCTCCAGATTTGCCTGCGACAATCGCCCGGCATTCACATCATTACAGACGCTGTAAGAGCCCCGCGTGGTTGGAACAGGTGCTTAAGCCCCCAGCCCTTCCCCATGGCGCCCACTCGTGCGACCGACGCTGCTAACGCCGAGTTCCAGGAACAGTTCCCCGAAATTCAGCAAACGCGCCAGCGGGCCGCGCGATATACAACGCGCGTTGCGACCATACGCCACCTTTTCAGACATTTCCAGCGTGCCGCGCGGGCACCTTTGTCTACCCGCTGACAGTTGAATCCGGGGTGTTGGCGTCGAGTTCCGCCAGCCAGGCGTCGGCCCGGGCGTCGGACGGCATGCGCCAGTCGGAACGCGGCGAAAGTGCGCCGCCCGATGAGATTTTCGGCCCGTTGGGGACCGCCGAACGCTTGAACTGATTGGCGAAGAAGCGGGTGATGAACAGCCGCAGCCATTTCTTGATCTCGGCCAGATCGTAGGCCCGCCGCTCGGGCGCCGGCAGGTCGGCGGGCCAGTCGCCGCGCGCCGAATCGCTCCAGGCGCAATGGGCCAGGTAGGCGATCTTGGACGGGGCCGCGCCGTAGCGGGTCAGATGGTAAAGATTGAAGTCCTGCAGCGCGTAGGGGCCGACGAAGCTCTCGGTGGACTGGCCCTGGCCGTCGGCGCCGGCCGGAACCAGCTCGGGCGAGATCTCGGTGGCCAGGATGTCGGCCAGCACGGGCCCGGCGGCGGGTCCCAGGTCGCCAGTTCCCGCGACAAAGCGGATCAGATGCTGGATCAGCGTCTTGGCGACCGAGGCGTTGGGATTGTAATGGCTCATATGGTCGCCGACGCCATAGGTGCACCAGCCCAGGGCCAGTTCCGACAGGTCGCCGGTCCCCACCACCAGGGCGCCCCGCTGGTTGGCCAGCCGGAACAGATAGTCGGTGCGCAGGCCCGCCTGGACGTTCTCGAAGGTCACGTCATAGACCGGCTCGCCCCGGCCAAACGGGTGGTCCAGGTCGGCCAGCATCTGCCTGGCGGCCGGGCGGATATCCAGCTCGGCGCCGGTGACGCCCAGGGCCTTCATCAGCTTCCAGGCGTTGTCGTAGGTGCGGTCGGAGGTCGCGAACCCCGGCAGGGTCCAGGCCAGCACGTTTTCGCGGGGCAGGCCGAGGCGATCCATGGTGCGGCAGGCGACGATCAGGGCCTGAGTGGAATCCAGCCCCCCCGACACCCCGATGACCAGCTTCTTCAGGCCCGTGGCCTTGAGCCGCTGGGCCAGGCCCTGGACCTGGATGTTGTAGGCCTCGTAGCACTGCTCGGCGAGCAGGGCCGGATCGTCCGGAACGAAGGGGAAGCGGTCGACCTTGCGGGCCAGGGCCAGGGGCCCGGCCGGCGGCGCCCAGTCGTACTCGACGATGCGGAAGTCGCCGACGGCGTCCTCATAGGCCACGACATCGCCGAACGAGCCGGTGCGGCGGCGCTCCTGGCGGATACGGCCGACATCGATGTCGCTCAGCGCCCAGTCGTCGTCGGTCGGGAACCGGCCGCTCTCGGCCAGCACTTCGCCCAGCTCGAAGATCGAGGCCTGGCCGTCCCAGGCGGTGTCGGTGGTGCTCTCGCCCACCCCGGCGGCGGAATAGAGATAGGCGGCGATGCAGCGCATCGACTGCGAGGCGCAGAGCAGCCGGCGGGCGTCGGCCTTGCCGATGACGATGTTGCTGGCCGACAGGTTGAGCAGGATCTCGGCCCCCGCCAGGGCGCCCCGGGTCGAGGGCGGGGTCGGGGTCCAGATGTCCTCGCAGATCTCGGCATGCAGGGTGAACGCAGTTGGTCCAACCGCGCGGAACAGCAGGTCCACGCCGAATGGAGCCGTGCGGCCGGCGACCGCGATCTCGCCGTCCTCGACGCCCAGGCCGGAGGCGAACCAGCGGCGCTCGTAATACTCGCGATAGTTGGGCAGCCAGGTCTTGGGGACCACGCCCAGCACCTCGCCGCCCTGGATGACCACGGCGGTGTTGAAGAGGCGCCCCTCGCCCCGCAGCGGCGCGCCCACCACGAACAGCGGCGACAGCCTGGCGGAGGCCTCGGCCAACCGCCCGATGGCGGCCTCGACGGCGTCCAGCAGGGCGTCCTGCTGGTGCAGGTCGTCGATGGAATAGCCCGACAGCCCCAGTTCCGGGAACACCATCACCGCCACGCCCTGGTCATGACCCTTGGCGACCATCCCCAGGGTGCGCTCGGCATTGGCGGCCGGGTCGGCCAGGGCGATCTGCGGCACACAGGCGGCGACCCGCACGAACCCGTGCCGGTAGGGCGACAGGAACGGCGGGGAATCGGCCTTGGCGGCGGGTCTGGCCATTGTCGCCCTAAGAAATGGAGTTTCGGCTTAGCAGCCACAAGCCGAGACGGGCAAGCCGGGCGCGGCCTGTGATTCCTCTAACCCGGAATGCCTTTTTCATCCGCTCATCCCCGCGAAAGCGGGCGACTGTATTGGGTCAAGTGGGTTTGGCCCAAGGCTGCTGGTGCTTGAGGATGCTGTTGGCGGCGATGACGA
>NZ_JAUSVS010000009.1 GCF_030814835.1 Caulobacter ginsengisoli | reverse complement strand
AGCTCGCCAAGCGCCTGCCGCCCCCGCTCGGCAAAGGCTAAGCCACCCTCTTACCAACCTTCCGCGGCCATCGGCGGCCTTATGCAAAGGTCTCCAGAGGGGGAAGAGAACGTTCCAGCAGGATGACCGGCGTGTCCTGGTAGCTCGCCCGCCCATATTCCGAGAACCCCAGCCGCGCCGCCAGCTTCAGCGAAGGCTCGTTGTCATCGTCGATCATGCAGACGACGCGGACCGGCCCGAACACCGGCGAGCCCCAGGCCAGGGCCGCCTCCACCGCTTCCCGCGCGAAGCCCTGCCCTTGCGCCCAGCGCGCCAGGGTCCAGCCCATCTCCGGCGCATCGCCGAACGGCGGATCCAGGGTGCGGCGGAAGTCGCCGAAGCCGGCCTCGCCGACGAACCGGCCGCTCTCCCGCTCGCGCACCACCCAGAAGCCGAAGCCCAGCATCGCCCAATGCCCGGCGCTGCGGATCACCCGGCCCCAGGCCTGCTCGGCGTCCAGCGCCCCGCCCAGATATCGTGCCACCTCCGGGTCCGACCGCAGGGCCAGGATGTCCTCGTAATCCTCCAGCCGCGGCGGCCGCAGCGTCAGGCGCGCGGTGTCGACCGCGGGGTTCAGCGGGCCGGCCTTTCCAGCATCACCGTCGGGGCGTCGTGATAGGTCGTGCGGGCGTATTCCCTGAAGCCGACCCGGTCCGCCAGCCGCAAGGACGGGGCGTTGTCCGGCGCGATGATGCAGACGGTCCGCGCCGGCCCCCACTTGGCCCTGCCCCAGGCCAGGCCCGCCTCGACGGCTTCGCGGGCGAACCCCTGGCCGTGCGCCCAGGGCGCCAGCACCCAGCCCATCTCGGGCGCATCGCCCAGCGGCGGATCCATCGCCCGGCGGAAGTTGGCGAAGCCGACCTCGCCGACGCAGCGGCCGGTCGTCCGCTCCCGCACCATCCAGTAGCCGAAATCCAGCAGCGCCCAGTGGCCCAGATACCGCATCAGCCGGGCCCAGACCTCCTCCTCGGTCGAGGGCCGCCCGCCGATGTAGCGGGTGACCTCCGGGTCGCCCCACAGGCTGAGGCTATCGTCGAAATCGGCCCCGACATGGGGGCGCAGGGTCAGTCGGTCGGTGTCGATGTCGCGCATGGCCGGCAATTAAGCGCGAGTCGCGGCTTCCCGGATTGCCCTGTTGACCGCGCGGAGCGCGCCATTCACGTTTGTCGCCACCGCCGCGCAAATTCCCTGGCGTGGGTCGATCATCACCTGGGCAAGCCACAGCGCTGTCGCACCCCCATGAGCGAGGTTGCCTTCCGGGGTTACGGCCCAACCCATGGCGTAGTCGCCACCCGGCGGTGGCCTGTGCAGCGTCTGCCAGCTCTCGGTGGAGAGAAACGGCGACTGCTGTTGTCCGTGCGCCGCCAAATAGGCTAGCAGGTCAGTCAGGTTGATGTGAACGCCGCCCGCAGGTCCGACCACGGCCGGAATATCGTGCAACCCACCGCCGGCCCGGACGACCTCATAGCCGTGCAGTCCCAGCTTGTGCCCGAACGGCTGTTCGACCCGACCAGCGTGGCCGGGCGAGCCGAACCCCGCGCTGGCGAGACCAAGGGGGTCGAAAAGGTGCCGGCGCATCAACGCCTCCCAGCTTCTTCCGGTCGTGGCCTCCAGCATGGCGGCCGCTGTGACGTAGCCGGCGCTCGAATAGGAATACTTCTCTCCGACCGCCGCCACCGGGGGCGCCGCGAGAGCCTGTCGGACATAGTCCAGCCGTTCTGAACGGGGACCGAGCGCCTCGAAACTGAACCGCTCCAGCACATCGGCCGGCAGGTTTCCAATGAGGCCAGCCCGGTGGGTGAGGAGATTGCGGTAGGTCGCGCGCCCGTACGACTGACGCATTGCGACGACCACGCCCCCCAGGACGTCGCCTATCGTGTCGTCCCAACGCACCTGGCCAGCTTCGACCAGTCTCGCGACCAGCGTCGCGGTCATCGACTTGGAAATAGAGCCGATCCGCCATTGGTCGGTTTCATGGACTGGAACCTCGGCGTCCCCGCGCCGGCGGCCCGTGCTCCATACGCTCGTCCTGCCGTCCTTCCGGACGCCCGCCGCCAGCGCGGGAATCTGGAACGTCCGCCGATAGATTTCCAGACGCGCCTTGCTCAGAGGGACGACGGGAGTCGTATAGATCGCCCAATCGGACCAACCTGGGGGATCACCCTTGTTGAGGATGAAAGGCAGCTTGAATGGGCCCTGTGTCCAGGTTCCCTCCAGGCGGTCTCCAACAGCTCTTCCCTGAAAAGTCACCTGGGGGATCGCGGAGCCACTTAGGACAATTTCGACCGTCACATCCGTCGAGGTTTGAGACGTGACGCGGCCCTTGCTCGTAAAGCCGGTAATGTCCATGTCGACCATTTCGGCCGTTCCGTCGGGCTTGAGCTCCAGCCTCAGGCGAGTGGCTTGCCCTTCCGACTCAGACAGGAGGGTTCCGTGCCAGGGGCCTACGAAAGGGCTGTCCTCAGCCAATACTGCGGAAGGCGAGAGAATGAGGCCAGCCGCGCCCAACATTAGGTCTCGCCGCTGCATGAGGACCCCCATTTTGTCCCCCGCACGATAGACGACCTCCCCCTGGTCCGAAAGCAGGCGTGTCCAATTCCGCCTTGGGTCGAATCCGGTTGTTGCCTTCATGTCCGGAAGCGGACCGGGGCTGTGTTGGCTTGCATCCAGTCCTAAGTCTTGAGCGTGACGAACAGCTCCGACTCCAGGCGCCACTGCCCGCGTGTCTGACGCCAGACCGCCAGATACCGGCCGCTGGGCCCCTCGCCGGATTTCGAAAGGGCGGCCCAGCGCCCGCTCTCGGCCGCCCGCTCCCCCGCCTCGTCAAGCTCGACGGCTTCGGTGTCGCGGCGGTAGGCGACGAAGTCGGGATCGGCGAACTGGCCGGTAAAGGCCTTGACGATGGCGCGCGCGCCCAGGATCAGCGAGCCGTCGCCGGCGATCAGCTTGGCGTCATCTTCAAAGAAAGGCGCCAATCGCTCGGCCTCATGCTCGGCGATCAGCCGATTGGTCAGTTTGCGCCGGGCCCGGACGGCTTTTTCGGCTTCGACGACGGCCATCGGGCCTCCCTGCGACAACACGCCCGGAAAGAATTGCCGGGGTAACCAAGCCCCTTAAAGCCCCGTTTACCACGCACCCGGTAAATCCTGCCTAGCGATGGGTGAGTGCGCCCTGGTCGTCGATTCGAGTGGCAGGGGCCTTGGCTTGGAACAGCTGATGAGAACGTTGCGGGGGTACGGCGTCGGCCGACTCGTGGCGTTGCTGGGGGTGGGGATCGGCGTCGCGGCCGTGCTGGCGGCCCTGGTGTTCAACCTGGGCGGCCAGCCCAAGGCCCTGCTCTATTCCAACCTCGACCTGAAGGAAGCCTCGGAAGTCACCCAGGCCCTCTCGCAGGCCGGCATCAAGTTCGAGGCGGTCGGCGATGGCTCAACCATCATGGTGCCGCGCGACAAGGTCGCCTCCACCCGCCTGATGATCGCCGGCAAGGGCTTGGTCAGCTCCGGCTCGGTCGGCTACGAGCTGTTCGACAGCGGCAGCGCGCTGGGCCAGACCGATTTCGTCCAGCAACTGAACCGCCAGCGCGCCCTGGAAGGCGAGCTGGCCCGCACCATCCGCTCGCTGGACGGCGTCACCTTCGCCCGGGTCCACCTGGTCATGCCCAAGCGCCAGCTGTTCGAGGAAGACGCCGAATCCCCCGCCGCCTCGGTGACCATCGGCATCGGCGGCCGCAAGCCCAGCGCCGACCAGGTCCAGGCCGTCCAGAACCTGGTGGCCGGGGCGGTGCCCAACCTCAAGGCCGAGCAGGTCACCGTCATCGACCAGCACGGCAAGACCCTTTCCACCGGCGGCAGCGACGCCAGCGTGGCCGGCCGGCAGGCCGACGACCGCCGGGCAGAGATCGAAAAGACCCTGTCGGCCCGCATCAAGGACATGGTCGAGGGCGTGGTCGGGGCCGGCAAGGCCCGGGTCGAGGTCAGCGCCGACATCGACATGGAACAGGTCACCGAATCCAAGAAGGCCTTCGACCCCGACGGCCAGGTGGTCCGCTCCGAGCAGACCAGCGAGGAAACCAGCGCCGAGAGCGACCCCAACAGCGCCGCCGGCGTCACCGCCTCGGCCAACATCCCCACCGGGGCGGCGACCGCGCCCGGCTCCATCACCCTGCCGTCGAGCAAGAGCACCGCCGGCGCCAATACCTCGACGACCAACTACGAGATCGGCGAGACCACCACCAACACCATCACCCTGCCCGGCGCGGTCAAGAAGCTGTCGGTGGCCGTGGCGGTCGACGGGATCACCCCCATCGGCAAGGGCGGCAAGCCGGGGGCCTACGCCCCGCGCAGCGCCGCCGACATGAAGAAGATCGAGGACCTGGTCCGCGCCGCCGCCGGCTTCGACGCCAGCCGCGGCGACACCGTCACCGTGGTCAATGTCCGCTTCCCCAGCGCCGAGGACGGCGAGGGCGTCACCGCCTCCAGCGCCCTGCTGGGCTTCGACAAGAACGACATCATGCGGGCCATCGAGCTGGGCATCCTGGGGATCGTCGGCATCCTGCTGATCCTCTTCGGGGTCCGCCCGATGCTCAAGCGCGCCACCGGCGGCGGCGGCTTCCTGCCCGCCCCGATGAGCAGTCCCGCCGGCGGCAGCCAACTGCTGGCCCAGCAAGCCGGCGGCGCGCCCCAGGCCCGGATCGTGACCATGCCCGACGGCTCGCAGGTAGCGGTGGACGCTTCCGGCCAGGCCCTCTCCCTGCCCGGCCCCGACCTGGAGCAGCGCATCGACATCGCCCGCATCGAGGGCCAGGTGAAGGCGAGCTCCGTCAAGCAGGTCAGCGACTTCGTCGACCGCCACCCCGACGAGTCGGTCTCGATCCTGCGCTCCTGGCTGCATGAGACGACCTGATCATGCGGGCAAAATCCAAAGCCATCACCGACGCCAGCAAGCTCAGCGGACCTGAAAAGGCCGCTGTGGTCCTGCTCGCGCTTGGCGAGGAGCACACCCACATCTGGGAGGCGCTGGACGACGAGGAGATCAAGGAAGTCTCCCAGGCCATGGCCAGCCTGGGCACCGTCTCGGCCAATGTGGTCGAGGAGCTGCTCATCGAGTTCGTCTCGGGCCTGTCGTCCTCCGGCGCCATCATGGGCAGCTTCGAGCAGACCCAGCGGCTGCTGAACAGCTTCCTGCCGCAGGACAAGGTCGAGACCCTGATGGAGGAGATCCGCGGCCCGGCCGGCCGCACCATGTGGGACAAGCTGGGCAACGTGAACGAGGCGGTGCTCGCCAACTATCTGAAGAACGAATACCCCCAGACCGTCGCCGTGGTGCTCTCCAAGGTGAAGGCCGAACACGCCGCCCGGGTGCTGGCCGCCCTGCCCGAGGACTTCGCCCTGGAATGCGTGCAGCGGATGCTGCGCATGGAGCCGGTGCAGCGCGAGATCCTCGACAAGATCGAGCAGACCCTGCGCACCGAGTTCATGTCCAACCTGGCCCGCACCTCCAAGCGCGACAGCCACGAGATGATGGCCGACATCTTCAACAACTTCGACCGCCAGACCGAGTCGCGCTTCATCGCGGCCCTGGAGGAGCGGGCCCGGGAGTCGGCCGAGCGCATCCGCGCCCTGATGTTCGTGTTCGAGGATCTGTCGAAGCTCGATCCCGGCGGCGTCCAGACCCTGCTGCGGGCCGTCGAGAAGGACCAGTTGGGTCTGGCCCTCAAGGGCGCCTCGGATGGCCTGCGCGAGATGTTCTTCTCCAACATGTCCGAGCGCGCCGCCAAGATCATGCGGGAGGACATGGAAAGCATGGGCCCCGTGCGCCTGCGCGATGTCGACCAGGCCCAGATGGCCATGGTCCAGGTCGCCAAGGACCTGGCCGCCAAGGGCGAGATCATGCTGGCCGGAGCCGGCGGCGACGATGAGCTGATCTACTGATGACCAGCCCAGCCCCCACCCACCGCAAATTCTCCTTCGACACGGTGTTCGACGCCGGGGGCGATGTCGCCTCCGCCCCGCCGCCCGCCCGCAAGAAACTGTTCCACCCCGAAGAGGTCGAAGAAATCCGCGCCGCGGCCTATGCCGAGGGCGAGCGCTCGGCCGTGGTGCTGGCCGAGCAGGAGGCCGCCCAGGCCATGGGCGTGCTCGCCCAGGCCGCCCACGCCGCCCTGAGCTCCCTGGCCGCCGTCGCCCACGAGCACCGCAGCCAGTCGGCCCACCTGGCCTTGGCGGCCGCCCGCAAGATCGCCGGCGCGGCGCTGGAACAGTTCCCCGAGGCCCCGGTCACCGCCGCCCTCGAGGCCATGGGCCGCGAGATCGAGGCCGAGCCTCGGCTGCTGGCCCGGGTCGCCCCTCACCTGGAAGCGCGCCTACAAGCGGCGCTGGAGACCACCGCCGCCGCCATGGGCTTTTCCGGCCAGATCACCGCCCGGGGCGACGCCGACCTGCCGCTGGGCGCCTTCATCCTCGACTGGGGTGACGGACGCTGCGGTTTCGACCCCGTCGCCGCCGCCGAGCGCGTCTCGCAAGCGGTCGACGCCGCCCTGGCCGCCGAAGGCCTGCATGCTGAACCCCTGATCTCGCAAGCCGAGATCGCACAAGGCGACCCAGACCATGTCTGACGAAAACAACCTGACCCTGGACGAGTTCTCGCCCGACGAGGCCCTGGCCTCCGAGCTGGCGGTCGACGCCGACAACAAGATCGCCTCCGACCTGGCGCCGGTCTTCGACGTGCCGGTCAACATCTCGGCGGTGCTGGGGCGGGCCAACCTGTCGGTCGCCCAGCTGCTGCAGCTCAGCTCCGGCAGCGTGCTGGAACTGGACCGCAAGGTCGGCGAGGCCATCGACATCTATGTGAACAACCGCCTGGTGGCGCGCGGTGAAGTGGTGGTCGTCGACGACCGCCTGGGCGTGACCATGACGGAAATCATCAAGGACGGCGACACGAGCGCCTGAACGGCGGTCCTGTCACGAGGAGATTAGATTATGCGGCTTCTGGTCGTTGGACGTTTGAATGGACAGCTCTCCCTCGCCGTGAAGATGGCGATGAGCGCTGGCGCTAAGGTGGCTCATGTCGAGACCATCGCCGCCGCCACCCAGGCTTTGCGGGCCGGCCAGGGGGCCGACCTGATGCTGGTCGACTATGACCTGGACATCGCCGCCCTGATCGCCGCCAACGAGGCCGAGCGCATCCGCGTGCCCGTCGTCGCCTGCGGCGTGGGGTCCGACCCGCAGCGGGCCGGCGACGCCATCCGGGCCGGGGCCAAGGAATTCATCCCCCTGCCCCCCGAGGCCGAGCTGATCGCCGCGGTGCTGGCCGCCGTCAGCGACGACAACCGCCCGCTGGTCGCCCGCGATCCGGCCATGGAAGCGGTCCTCAAGCTGGCCGACCAGATCGCCCCCTCGGACGCCTCGATCCTGATCACCGGCGAGAGCGGCGTCGGCAAGGAGGTGATGGCCCGCTACGTCCACACCAAGTCGCGCCGCGCCAACAAGCCCTTCATCAGCGTCAACTGCGCCGCCATCCCCGAGAACCTGCTGGAAAGCGAACTGTTCGGCCACGAGAAGGGCGCCTTCACCGGCGCCGTGGCCCGCCGGATCGGCAAGTTCGAGGAGGCCAGCGGCGGCACCCTGCTGCTCGACGAAATCAGCGAAATGGACGGGCGGCTGCAGGCCAAGCTGCTGCGGGCGCTGCAGGAACGCGAGATCGACCGCGTCGGCGGCGGCAAGCCGGTCAAGGTCGACATCCGCGTGCTGGCCACCTCGAACCGCGACCTAGTCCAGGCGGTCAAGGACGGCATTTTCCGCGAAGACCTGCTCTACCGCCTCAATGTCGTGAACCTGCGCCTGCCGCCCCTGCGCGAGCGGCCCGGCGACGTCACCGCCCTGGCCGAGCACTTCGTCAAGAAATACGCCGCCGCCAACGGCATGCCGGAACGGCCGCTGTCGGCCGACGCCAAGCGCCGCCTGGCCACCCACCGCTGGCCGGGCAACGTCCGGGAGCTGGAGAACGCCATGCACCGGGCGGTCCTCCTGTCGACCGGCCCGGAGATCGAGGAATTCGCCATCCGGCTGCCCGACGGCCAGCCGATGAGCGGCGCGGCCCCGGAAGCGGCTGTCGCCCGCACCGCCTCGATGGCGGCCGAGGCGGCCAGCCGCAACTTCGTCGGCTCCACCGTCGCCGAGGTCGAGCAGCAGCTGATCCTCGACACCCTCAGCCATTGCCTGGGCAACCGCACCCATGCGGCCAACATCCTGGGCATCTCGATCCGCACCCTGCGCAACAAGCTCAAGGAATACTCCGAGGCCGGCGTATCGGTGCCGGCGCCGCAGGGCGGGCTGGGCGCCAATGCGGCTTAAGCCTTCCTTTCCTCCCCGCGAAGCGGGGGAGGGGGACCATGCGCAGCATGGTGGAGGGGGCGAGGGCCGTGCGCGGCGCGTCCGGGTCCGCTCCGTACCAACCTCCCACCGCCGTGAGCGCGGTCGCCCCCTCCACCACGCCCTGCGGGCGCGGTCCCCCTCCCCCGCTACGCGGGGAGGAAGAAGTAAATAATGACCGACACCACCGTCCCCTCCGCTTCCAACCGTCCCAACGCCCGCGAGGTGTGGGGCTGGGTGGCGCGTGGGGACGTGGGGCTGGCGCTGGGCGTCGTCGGGATCATCGTCCTGCTGATCATCCCGGTGCCGGCCTTCGTGCTGGACATCCTGCTGACGCTGTCGATCACCAGCGCCGTCCTGATCCTGATGACCTCGCTGATGATCAAGAGGCCGCTGGAGTTCACGGCCTTCCCGACCGTCCTCTTGGTCACCACCCTGTTCCGGCTGGGTCTCAGCATCGCCTCGACCCGGCTGATCCTGTCCCACGGCCACGAGGGCGCCCACGGGGCCGGCCAGGTGATCCAGGCCTTCGGCAAGCTGATGATGGGCGGCAACTACGTCATCGGCGTCATCGTCTTCGCCATCCTGGTGGTGGTGAACTTCGTCGTCGTCACCAAAGGCTCGGGCCGGATCGCCGAAGTCGCCGCGCGGTTCACCCTCGACGCCATGCCCGGCAAGCAGATGGCCGTCGACGCCGACCTTTCCAGCGGCCTGATCGACCAGGACGAGGCCAAGAAGCGCCGCAAGGAGCTGGAGCAGGAATCCACCTTCTACGGAGCCATGGACGGCGCCAGCAAGTTCGTGCGCGGCGACGCCGTGGCCGGGCTGGTGGTCGTGGGCATCAACATCGTCGGCGGCATCCTGATCGGGGTGCTGCAGCACAAGCTGCCGATCGGCCAGGCCGCCTCGACCTACACCATCATGACCATCGGCGACGGTCTGGTCACCCAGATCCCGGCCCTGGTCATCTCGATCGCCGCCGGCTTCCTGGTCTCCAAGGGCGGCGTCGAGGGCGCGGCCGACAAGGCCCTGGTCACCCAGCTGGCCATGAACCCGGTCAGCCTGGGCATGGTCTCGGCCGCCGCCGGCGTGCTGGCCCTGGTGCCGGGCATGCCGATCATTCCGTTCGCGGTCATCTCCATCGCTGCCGGGGCCTTGTCGTGGCGCCGCTCGCAGGACTCCCAGAAGCCGGTCGTCAACCTCGAACCCATCGTCCAGGCCGAGCCGGAGGAGGAGCCGATCTCCGCCTCCCTGGCCATCGACGACATCAAGATCGAGCTGGGCTATGGCCTGCTGACCCTGATCAACGACCTGGACGGCCGCAAGCTGACCGACCAGATCCGCGCCCTGCGCAAGACCCTGGCCAGCGAGTTCGGCTTCGTCATGCCGCCGGTCCGCATCCTGGACAACATGCGCCTGCCGACCCAGGGCTACGCCATCCGCATCAAGGAGATGGAGAGCGGCTCCGGCGAAGTGCGCATCGGCTCGCTGATGGCCATGGACCCGCGCGGCGGCCAGGTCGAGCTGCCCGGCGAGCATATGAAGGAGCCGGCCTTCGGCCTGCCCGCCACCTGGATCGACGCCAACCTCAAGGAAGAGGCGACCTTCCGCGGCTACACCATCGTCGATCCGGCCACGGTGCTCACCACCCACCTGACCGAGATTCTCAAGGACAACATGGCCGACCTGCTGTCCTACGCCGAACTGCAGAAGCTCCTGAAGGACCTGCCGGCCGAGCAGAAGAAGCTGGCCGACGACCTGATCCCCTCGGTGGTCACCGCCTCGACCGTGCAGCGGGTGCTGCAGGCCCTGCTGCGCGAGCGGGTCTCGATCCGCGACCTGGCCGCCATCCTGGAAGGCATCGGCGAGGCGGCCCCGCACACCGGCTCGATCACCGGCCTGGTGGAAGCGGTTCGCGCCAAGCTGGGCCGCCAGCTCTGCTGGGCCAACCGCGGCGAGGACGGCGCCCTGCCCATCGTCACCCTGTCGGCGGAATGGGAGGCGGCTTTCGCCGACTCGCTGATCGGTTCGGGCGAGGAAAAGCAGCTGACCATGGCCCCCTCGCGGCTGCAGGAGTTCATCCGCGGCGTGCGCGAGGCCTTCGAACGCGCCGCCCTGGCCGGCGACGCCGCCGTCCTGCTGACCAGCCCCCTGGTCCGCCCCTATGTCCGCTCGATCATCGAGCGCTTCCGCGGCCAGACCGTGGTGATGAGCCAGAACGAGGTCCATCCCAAGGCGCGGCTGAAGACCGTGGGGACGGTCTAGGGTCGGCCGTTTCGGGCTTCCAACCACCTTTCAGCCGTCATGGCCGGGCTTGTCCCGGCCACCCATGATCACCTGAAGTGAAGTTTGGCGGCGGGCCTGTCCGAGGGTCGGCTGACGCACCGTGTTCATGGGTGGCCGGCACTTCGGCCGGCCATGACGGGAGTGAGGTGGGCTGTTGGCCTGGGGACTGACAGCGGGAACCATCCGTATCGTTAAGGATTGCACCCTCGGCGGGGGGATCGATGGAGGATGCCCGATGAGAACCCGTCTGCTTGCGTTCGCCGCCGCCTCGGCGCTCGCCCTGGCCATGAGCGTCCAGGCCGCGCCGGCCACCACCCCCGCCAATCCAGCCAAGCCCGCCGCCGCCCCGGCCGCGACGCCGCCGACCCTGCCCAGCACGCCAGAAGACACCACGGCCCCGACCTCGGTGGCCCCCGCCGCGCCCAGTGAGCCAGCCGCCCCGGCCACGCCCAAGGCTGTGCCCCCCGCCCCCACCGCCGAGCCGCCGGCCAGCGCCAAGGAACCCGCCCCCGCCTTCCGGGCCGGCGCCAAGGTCAGCGATTCCACCGGCGCCGACATCGGCATTATCCAGAGCATCGCCGAGTCCTCGACCGGGGCGATGATCGTGCTGCAGGTCGACGGCAAGCTGATCAGCGTGCCCCAGGGCACCCTTTCGCCCTTCGGCGAAAACGTGAAGAGCAGCCAGACCAAGGCCCAGATCCTCGCCGCCGCGCCCAAGTCCTGAGGCAAGGCGCAGACCGCGTCATTCGCTGCCATTGAACGAAGCCGCCGGCGCTGCTAGCGATGCGCCGGTGAGGCGGCGTGTGGCCGCCCGATGAGGTGCGGATGGCCCCGGCCAGACCAGTGAAGAAGAGCCGCGGCGTCGGCGAGAGCATCCTCTGGGACCTCTTGACATTCGAACGCCTGCTGACCGGCCCGGTGATCCACCTGATCTACTGGGCGGGCCTGGGCGTGGTGTTGATCGGCGGCTTCGGGGCCTTTGGCGTCGCCGTCGGCGTGGCCTGGCGCGAGGAATCCATCATGGGCAAGCTGCTGGCCTTCCCGGCCGGCGTGGTCGGCCTGCTGATCACCGCGGT
This sequence comes from Caulobacter ginsengisoli, assembly GCF_030814835.1. GTDB lineage: Bacteria > Pseudomonadota > Alphaproteobacteria > Caulobacterales > Caulobacteraceae > Caulobacter > Caulobacter ginsengisoli. The sequence continues at coordinate 199,489 of NZ_JAUSVS010000009.1, read as the reverse complement.
GCTGGCCCTGCTGTGGCGCTCGTTCTGCGAATTCTACGTCGCCATCTTCCGCATCGCCGACGACCTGCGCGCCTTGCGCCAGGCCAGCGACGCCGACCACGCGCTGAAGCCCTAAGGGCTTTCCTCCAGGGCCGCCCTGGCGCAGTGGCCGTAGGTCAGCACGGTGTACGCGAACAGATCCACAGTCCTGACCAGGGCGATCGGGGTCCAGACGATCTCGCTGTCGCCGCTAAGGGTCAGCAGGCCCGCCGTCTCGGCCTCGGCCAGCACCCGGCGCACATGCATGCGCGAGACCCGGTTGCGGCGGGCCAGGCCGGCCAGGCTGAAGCGCACCGGTCCGGTCGGCGGGAAACCGCCGTCGGGCCCGCCCGCCAGCAGCAGTTCGGCCATCAGGGCCATGCCCCCCATGCGTTGCGAAAAGACGTTGAGGGGATCGGCCCGGGGCCCGTACTCGGCCAGCATCTCGACGGAGATTTCGCCCATGGCCGCCATGAAGCGGCCAAACACGGCCGGGTCGTCGAACCGCTCCAGCACCGCGCCGATCGCCGCGTCCAGCGGGGCAAACACGGTCAGGTCCTCGACCATCCGCCGACGGAAGGCGGCCAGCATCCGGGCGGTGGGCTCCCAGCGCTTGACCCGCGCGTCGTCCACCGCGGCGGGCTCGATATAGCCGATGAAGCGCAGGTAGATCAGAATCGGCCGCGCCCGCTTGGCCGCCGACACCCCGGACCGGCCCAGCAGGGCGCTCAGCCGGCTGAAGGTCAGGCCGCCCGGCCCGGCGTCCAGGCAGAACACCCAGATGGCGCACATGTAGTGGCTCATGTTCCGCAGGCTGCGGCTGACCGCAGACTCCGCCTGGGGCGCCAGCCAGGCTTCGAAATACCGGCGCATGGCCATGGCGTAGCCGGGGCGGCTGGCGACCTGCGCTCGCCCGGCCACATCCATCCGCGCGATCGCCGCCGCGGGTGACTCCGCCAACTCCACCTCTCCCCAAAGCAGCCCACGCCACGGGAATAGGCCCGATTAAGTACAGTTGCCGACCGCCCCGCCAGTTCAAATAGTCGCCCCACTCCGCCAACCTGGGGATGTGGGGACAAAAGAGGGTGGGCGCGTCTTCGTCGAATATCGCGGCCGCCCGCTTCCGGGCCGCAGCCGGCAGCCTGGAGTTCGCCAACGCCGCATGATCGGGGTCAGTCGAGGGCCTCTAGGGCAGGGTGCAGGCAACGCCGGCCGTGTCCATAATCTCCCGGCAGCTAACCGCCTGGTCGCCGTCGAAGGTCCAGATCGCCGCGACCTCGCAGCGGAAAGACCGGCCCGTCGCCCGGTTCGCCCATTCGGACTGGAACACCGCGATCGCGTTGGGACCGTCCTCGACCACCACGGTCGGGGCGATCTCCTTCATTTCGAAATTGCTGCGCAAGGTCTCGAAATATTCGTCCAGTTCGTCAGGCCGATAGCTGGCCTTGAAGCCGCTGCCTTCCACGCTGCCCAGCGTGGTCCGGAACTCGAAACCCGGCGCCAGCAGATGATCCCAGACGGCGCGGTTCGAGCCCTTGACGTTGTCCCAGGCCTCGTAGGCCTCACGGATGCGGGCGATATTGCTCATGGCTTGATCCTCCCTGAGAGGACCTTATCGCAACCTGGGCGTCAGCGCGACTCGAGGTTGCGCTGCCGACGGCTATCGCCCCTGCAGCGTCCCGGCGACCGCCGCGAAGGCCGGCTTGGGCGCGCCCGCATCATCGAACAGCAGCGGCGCGTCGGACGCATCCTCGCGCTTGAGCCAGGAATCGCTGTCGCGCAGGCCCCACATGGTCAGGGCCAGGCGCTGCTGCGGCGGCAGGCCGACGAAGGCCTCGACCACCTCGTGATAGACCTGGGCCTGCCGCGCGACGGCGACCGGCCTGTTGGCCGGCGCGCCGCGGCCGGGGACGAGCGAGACGTCCAGTTCCGACAGGTGGATCGGCAGGCCAAAGCTGGCCAGCGCCTCGAGGGTTCGGTGCATCGCCCCCTCGGGCAGGCCGGCGGAGATGTGGGTCTGGCAGCCCAGGCCGCCCAGCGGCGCCCCGGCCTTCAGCAGCGTCTCGACCAGGCGCATATAGGCGGCCAGCTTGGCCGGCTTGGTCTCCAGGTCGTAGTCGTTGATCAGCAGCGGGACCGACGGATCGGTAGCATGGGCGACGTCCAGGGCGCGGCGCATGTAGTCGACCTGGCCCAGCTTCTGGCTCCACAGGCAGTCGCGCAAACGCCCGCCCTCGTCGGTGATCGGCTCGTTGATGACGTCCCAGCCATTGGCGATCCCGCGATACCGGCCGACCGTGGCCGTGATGTAGTTGTCGAAGGCCTGGCCGAAGCTGGCCCGGCTCTCGTCCAGGCGGGCGAAGGCGTCGGGGATGTTGGCGTACCAGACCAGGGTGTGGCCCCAGAGCTTCTGGCCGTGGGCCCGGCAGAAGGCGGCGATGGCGTCGGCCCGGTCGAACTGGAACCGGCCGTCCGGCTGGACGACATATTCCATCTTCAGCTCCCACTCGGGGGTCAGCTGGGTGTAATGGCGGGCGGCCAGGGCCGCGAACACCGGGTCGTCGCGCAGCGGTCCGGCCTGCACGGCCGCGCCCATCCCGAACGGGGCGATGGACTTGAGCGCGGGGGGATTGTCCAGGTAGCGCGGGTCGGGCCGCCAGCCGTTGTCCTGGGGCTGGGCCCGGCTGGGGCCGCTACAGCCGGCGAGCGCCAGGCCGGCGCCGATCAGGGCGCGGCGGCTGAGGGTCAATGGCGGATCGCCCGGCGCAGGCCCAGTTCGTCGAGCGCGGCGGTCTCGCGGCGGGCCTCTTCCTTGCGGGCGACCACCTTGGCGCTTTCCGCCACATGCTCGTACTTCTTCAGCGCCTCGAAGGCTTCGGACAGCGCGTCGCGGGCGCCCTCCTCCTCGGTCCCGATCACGGCCAGCTGGGCGTTCAGGGCCGCGCGGCGGATCTTCACGCCCTCACGGAAGCCGGCCATGTAGAAGCCGGCGTCGGCGGTGGCCTGGGCCTGCTGCAACTCGGACTCGGCCTCGGCCTCCAGCACCGCCAGCTTGATCTCGATGTTGGAGCGGCGCTCGACGATCTCGGCGAGGCGCTTCTGCAGCTCCTCGACCTCGAAGTTGGAGATCCGGATAAGCGACTGGGCCCACTTCATGCGGCGCTATCCAGGATGTCGCCCAGGATGGCGAAGCCGGTTTCCAGACTGGTCGCCTCGTCCTTGTCCTGGCCCAGGAAGGCCTCGAGCGGAGCGTTGAGCGCGATGGCCCGGTCGATCTTGGGATCGGCCCCGGCCCGATAGGCGCCGATGCGGATCAGCTCTTCCATGTTGGCGTAGGCGGCCAGGGTCTGGCGGGCGTTGGTGACCAGCACCCGCTCCTCCGGCGTCTGGCAGGCCGGCATGGTCCGCGAGATGGATTTCAGCACATTGATGGCCGGGAAGCGGCCGCGCTCGGCGATGGCCCGCTCCATGACGATGTGGCCGTCTAGAATCCCGCGCACCGCGTCGGCGATCGGCTCGTTATGGTCGTCGCCGTCGACCAGCACCGTGAAGAGGCCGGTGATCGGCCCCGCCGAGGTGCCGTCGGGCCGCACGGGCCCGGGTCCGGCCCGCTCCAGCAGCTTGGGCAGTTCGGTGAAGACGGTGGGGGTATAGCCCTTGGTGGTCGGCGGCTCGCCGGCGGCCAGGCCGATCTCCCGCTGGGCCATGGCGAAGCGGGTGACGCTGTCCATCAGGCAGAGGACTTCCATGTCCTGGTCGCGGAAATACTCGGCGATGGCCATGGTCATGTAGGCGGCCTGGCGGCGTTTCAGGGCCGGCTCGTCGGAGGTGGCGACCACGACCACGGCGCGGGCCAGGCCCTCCGGCCCAAGCGTCTCCTCGATGAACTCGCGCACCTCGCGGCCGCGTTCGCCGATCAGGCCCACGACGACCACGTCGCAGGTGGCCTGGCGGGCCAGCATGGAGAGCAGCACCGACTTGCCGACGCCCGAGCCGGCGAAGATGCCCAGGCGCTGGCCCCGGCAGGTGGTGGTGAAGGCGTTCATGGCCCGAACGCCCAGGTCCAGCCGCGCGCCGACGCGGGCCCGGCTGTGGGCGGCGGGCGGGGCGGCGCGCAGGCTGTAGCCGACCTGGCCCTGAGGCAGCGGCCCCTTGCCGTCGATGGGCTCGCCGAAGCTGTCGACGATGCGGCCCATCCAGGCGCTGGTCGGGCGCACGGCCGCGCCTTCCGGCTGGATGCGGATCTCGGCGCCGGGGGCCACGCCCTCGACCGGACCGAAAGGCATTAACAGGGCGCGGGTCTCGCGGAAGCCGACGACCTCGGCCGCCAGCGGCGTCTGGCCGCGCCTGACGATCTCGGCGCGGGCCCCGACGGCCAGATGAGTCAATCCGCCGCGGGCCTCGATGAGCAGGCCGTTCACCGCCGCGACGCGGCCGGAAACGGTCAGAGGCTCGATACGCTCGACAGCGGCGATAAGGCTACGCAAAGGCTTGAATTCCCGAGGCAGCAAGCGCCTGGGAGCATGTTGGGCCGATGCCCTTAAACAGGTATGAAGGCGGGCTCTGTCAGACGGTCGCAGGGCCGATCACGAAAGATTCATCGGCCCGCCGTCACCCAGCCCAACTTGGGTCGCTTGCTCACCGAATCCAAATCGGCTTAACGATTCGAGCTACGGGCCGTTCACCATTAACCAGTCTTAAATCAGCCTGCCGCCACATTCGGGGCGATTGGGCATCGGAGGCGGATTCCGCCTTGGCAATTTGAATACCGCGGCCGTCGCGGGGAGGGCTGAATGCGCGTTCTGTTGATCGAGGATGATAGCGCCACGGCGCAGACCATCGAACTGATGCTGAAGTCCGAGGGCTTCAACGTCTACACGACGGATCTGGGCGAGGAGGGCGTCGATCTCGGAAAGATCTACGACTACGACCTCATCCTGCTGGACCTCTCCCTGCCCGACATGAGCGGCATGGACGTCCTGCGCACCCTGCGCAACGGCAAGATCAACACCCCGATCATGATCCTGTCGGGCACCACCGAGATCGACACCAAGGTGAAGACCCTCGGCGGCGGCGCCGACGACTACATGACCAAGCCCTTCCACAAGGACGAGATGGTCGCCCGCATCCATGCGGTGGTGCGCAGATCCAAGGGCCACGCCCAGGCCATCATCCAGACCGGCGACATCGCCGTGAACCTGGACGCCAAGACGGTGGAAGTGAACGGCATGCGGGTCCACCTGACCGGCAAGGAATATCAGATGCTGGAGCTGCTCTCGCTCCGCAAAGGGACGACCCTCACCAAGGAGATGTTCCTCAACCACCTCTACGGCGGCATGGACGAGCCCGAGCTGAAGATCATCGACGTCTTCATCTGCAAGCTGCGCAAGAAGCTGGCCACCGCCGCCAACGGCAAGCACCACATCGAAACCGTCTGGGGCCGCGGCTACGTGCTGCGCGACCCGCAGGAACAGCAAGCGGTCGCCTGACCTCAGCCCTCGGCGACTGCCAGATTCGACGAACAGAAACGCCCGCCAGCGATGGCGGGCGTTTTTGTTTTCAGTTGCCCCTATGCCGACACCATGTCTCCCTGCGCCCCCAATAAGGGAGAAAGACCATGGGGCGGAGTGTCTGGCTGCTGGCGGCCATGGTTGGCGGACTTCTCATCGCCTGGCAGGGGACGGTGACGCCGAGGCCCCTGGCGGCCGACGCGCCGGCCGATGTCTTCTCGGCCGGACGGGCGATGAAGGACATCGAGGTCGTCGCCAAAACCCCTCACCCCCTGGGATCGCCGGAAAACGACGCGGTGCGCGACTATCTGGTCGGGCGGATGACGGCGATGGGCCTGGCCCCCCGCGTTCAGGACGCCAGGGCCTTCTTCCAGAACAGCTTCAACGGCGGTCAGTGGGCCATCGGCGGGCGGGTGCGGAACATTATCGGCGTCATTCCGGGCAGGGATCGCAGCGCCCCGGCCATCGCCATCATGGCCCATTACGACAGCGTCCCCGGCTCGCCCGGTGCGGCCGACGACGCCACGGGGGTGGCCAGCGCCCTGGAGATCGCCCGCATCCTCAAGGCCCAGGGGACGCCGGCCCGCGACGTCATCATCCTGATCACCGACGGCGAGGAGGCGGGCCTGCTGGGCGCGCACGCCTTCTTCGAGCAGGACCCGCTGGCCAGGCATGTCGGCCTGGTGCTGAACATGGAAAGCCGCGGCGGCGGCGGTCGGGCCAACATGTTCCAGACCGGGCCGAGGAACGGCGCCCTGATCGGCCTCTTCGCCGAGAACGCCAAGGCCCCGATCTCCAGTTCGCTGGCGGTCTTCCTCTATGAGCACATGCCCAACGACACCGACTTCACGGTGTCCAAGGCGGCCGGGATCACCGGGCTGAACTTCGCCTTCATCGGCCGGCAGTTCGACTATCATTCGCCCAGCTCCACTCCCGCCAACCTGGACCAGGGCTCGGTGCAGCACATGGGCGAGCAGGTGCTGGCCGCCGCCCGGGCCCTGGCCTTCGCCAAGGTCCTGCCAGCCCCGGCGCCCGAGGCCGTCTACAGCCAGACCTTCGGCGACCATGTGCTGGCCTATCCGGCCTGGGTCGGCTGGCTGGTCCTGCTGGCCGCGGTCCTGCTGCTGGTCCGGGCCGTGCGCCCCGGCCACAAGACCGGCGTCGCGCCGCTGGCCACGCTCAAGGGCGTGGGCGGGACCCTCTACATGATCCTGGCCACGGCCCTGATGCTGCATCTGGTGCGCCGGGCCACCGGGGTGGGGTTCGGCTTCCTGGAGATGCGGCCGCTGCTGGCGCAGTGGGGCCTGTGGGAGAGCGTCCTGGCCCTGCTGACCGCCGGGGTCGCCCTGCACGCCGCCTCGGCTCTGGCCAACGGCATCAAGGTGCGCTGGGCGGTGGCCGCCCCGATCGCCGGCGGCGCCCTCTGTTCGCTGTTCGGCGGCTGGGATGTCGTGGGGCTGGGCGTCGGCCTGGCCACGGCCATCCTGGCGGTCAGCTTCCTGGGCAAGCCCCCGCCCCTGGCCAGCGCCTGGCTGGGCGCTCTGGTCCTGGCCCTGCTGGTGGCGCTGGGCCTGCAGATCGCCGCCCCGGCCACCGCCTTCCTGATCGCCTGGCCGCTGCTGCTGGGGGCCTTCATGGCGGCCGTGGGCGCACTGGGCTCCAGCTCGACCCCGATCATCCGCTTCGGCGAGGCGGGACTGATCGCCATCGGCCTGGGCTGGCTGGGCGTCTACTTCCACGGCGTCGCCCAGGGCCTGGACATCCCCGACCTGCTGGCCCTGTTCGGCTTCTTAGGCATGGTCCTGGCCTGGCCGCTGGCCCAGCGGGCCAGCCGCTGGACCGGGCCGGCGCTGATGGCTCTGGGCCTGATCGGCCTTGCCGTGGTGCGCTTCCACAGTCCCTGGACCGAGCGCCACCCTCAGGTCAGCCGGATCGCCTATGTCACCGACCTGAACAGCCACAAGAGCTGGCGGGTCGCCCTCAGCCCCGGCATGGACCCCTGGACCCGCGGCGTGCTGACCGCCGACGGCGGAGCCCTGGGCAAACAGGCCTTCGCGCCCTTCGCCCCGCGCGGAGTTCCCGCCGCGCCCGCCAAGGCTGTCGCCGCCACCCAGCCGGTCATAAACCTGCCGCCCCAGACGGACGGCACGGTCGCGGTGCTGTTCGCCCCGCCCGCCGAAGGCCGGGCCATGAGCCTGGACCTCAGGACCGATGTCGCCGCCACCGATGTCCGCGTCGATGGCCGCCCGGCCAAGCTGCTGGCCAAGCCCGGCCAATGGTCCCACCTCGTCTGGGTGGGCGGCCCCGGCGCCGTCACCTTCAAGCCGGCGGGACCGGGATCGGTGGAAATCCGCTACGGCGCCGAGACCCTGTCCTGGCCGGCCGACGCCAAACCCCTGCCGGCGCGGCCGAAGACCCTGGCCCCCTGGGACAGCTCGGACTCGACCATCGTCATCGGCAGTCTCAAGCAGACCTGGTAGCCGCCAACAGGCCGCTTGACAGCGCCCGCCGAATACGCTTCCTTATTTCCAGATTTCTGGAAATAGGGAACTAACTATGAACCGCCTGCACCTGCATATCGCCGTCGACGATCTGGCCCGCTCGATCGGCTTCTACTCGACCCTGTTCGGCGCGCAGCCCGCCGTCGTGAAGGACGACTACGCCAAATGGATGCTCGACGATCCCCGGGTGAACCTGGCCATTTCCAGCCGTGGCCGCGCGGCGGGAGTCGACCATGTCGGCATCCAGGCCGAGACCGGCGAAGCCCTGGCCGCCATCGCCGCCCGGCTGAAGGCCGCCGGCGAGACCACCTTCGACCAGACCGCCACCACCTGCTGCTACGCCAAGTCGGACAAGAGCTGGGTCACCGATCCGTCGGGTGTGCGCTGGGAGACCTTCCACACCTTCGGCGAAGCGACCCGCTATGGCGAGGACGAGGAACCCGTGGCGACCGCCCCCACCGCGCCCGTGGCCTCGTGCTGCGGGTGAGGGACTGACGCGCACCTGTCACATAAATTCGGCTATTCTCGAATCATGGAACAGACCGACGCCATCGCCGCCCTGTCCGCCCTGGCCCATCCAGGGCGGCTTGGGGCCTTCCGCCTGCTGGTCAAGGCCGGGGCGGCGGGCCTGCCGGCCGGTGAGATCGCCCGGCTGACCGACAGCCGCGCCAACACCCTGTCGACCAATCTTACAATCCTCACCCACGCCGGGCTGGTCAGCTCGCGGCGCGAGGGCCGCTCGATCATCTATGTCGCCGATTACGACAGCATGCGCGACCTGCTGGCCTTCCTGATGGAGGACTGCTGCTCCGGCGAGCCGGCCATCTGCGCCCCGGCCGCCCTGCTGACCGAACAGGCGGCGGCCTGCGGCGCCAAGACTTCCTGCTGAGGGGCCCATGACCGACGTCTTCAACGTGCTGTTCCTGTGCACCGGCAATTCGGCGCGCTCGATCATGGCCGAATGCATCCTCAATCGGCTGGGCGCGGGCCGGTTCAAGGCCTGGTCCGCGGGGTCCATGCCCACCGGCAAGGTCAATCCCCACGCCCTGGCCCTGCTGCAGCGGCTGAACTATTCGACCGAAGGCCTGAAATCGAAGTCGTGGGAAGAGTTCTCCCGGGACAGTCATCCAGACGCGCCCGAACTGAATTTCGTCTTCACCGTCTGCGACAACGCCGCCGGCGAGGTCTGTCCGATCTGGCCCGGCCAGCCGATGACCGCCCACTGGGGCGTGCCCGACCCGGCGGCGGTCGAAGGGTCGGACGCGGAAGTCGCCATGGCCTTCGCCGAGATCTACGGCCAGCTCTATCGGCGCCTCGAACTGTTCGCCGCATTGCCGATCAGGAGCCTGGACACCCTCACCCTGCAGGCCCGCCTGAGCGACATCGGCCGTCATGCCGGTTGAGCCGCCGCCGTTTGGCCCACTCCGCCGCCTGACCGCCGAGTTCCTGGGCTCGCTGCTGCTGGCCGCCGTGGTCATCGGCTCGGGGGTCATGGGCCAGACCCTGGCCGGCGGCAATGTCGCCATCGCCCTGATGGGCAACACCCTGGCCACCGGGGCGGGGCTGGTGGTGCTGATCGTGGTGTTCGGGCCGATCTCCGGGGCGCATTTCAACCCGGCCGTGTCGCTGGTCGCCGCCTTGAATTGCGAACTGACATGGCGCGAGGCCGGCCTCTACGCCCTCGCCCAGATCGCCGGCTGCATCGCCGGGGCCTGGACCGCCCATCTGATGTTCGGCCTGCCGGTCATCCAGGTCTCCACCCACCTGCGCGAGGGGCCGGCCCAGATGTTCAGCGAGGCGGTGGCGACCTTCGGCCTGGTGGCGACCATCCTGGCGAGCGTGCGCCTGCGCCCGGCCCTGACCCCCGCCTGTGTCGGCCTCTACATCACCGCCGCCTATTGGTTCACCGCCTCGACCAGCTTCGCCAACCCCGCCATCACCCTGGCCCGGTCGCTGAGCGACAGCTTCGCCGGTATTGCGCCGCACTCCATTCCGGCCTTTCTGCTGGGCCAAGTCATCGGCGCGCTGACGGCCTGGGCGCTGTTTGGCTGGCTGTTGAAACCCGCGAGACCCGCCACGCCGTGATCATCCGCGACGCCTCCCCGCAAGACGCCCCCGCCGTGGCCGCCATCTACGGCCCCATCGTCCGCGACACCGCCATCAGCTTCGAGACCGAACCGCCGACGCCCGACGAAATGGCCCGCCGCGTCGCCGCCACCCTGCCGGACTTTCCCTGGCTGGCGGCGGAGGAAGACGGCGCCTTCCTGGGCTACGCCTATGCCGGCGCCCATCGCCCAACGGCCTCCTATCGCTGGTCAGCCAATGTCTCGATCTATCTGGCGGAGACCGCGCGAGGCCGCGGGGTCGGCAAGGCCCTCTATCGCGACCTGCTCGCTCGCCTGCGCCGCCAGGGGATCTGCTCGGTGTTCGCCGGCATCGCCCTGCCCAATTCCGCCAGCGTCGCCCTGCACGAATCGGTGGGCTTCGCGCCCGTCGGCGTCTATCGCCGGGTGGGCTACAAGCTGGGCGCCTGGCGCGATGTCGGCTGGTGGGGCCAGAGCCTTGTCGACGACGATTCGCCACCGCCCGAGTTCATTCCGTATCGAGACCTGAGACAATGACCGTCACCATCTTTCACAACCCCGCCTGCGGCACCTCGCGCAACACCCTGGCCCTGATCCGCGAGGCAGGAGTCGAACCGGCCGTGGTGGAATACCTCAAGACCGGCTGGACCAAGGCCCAGCTGCAGGCCCTGCTCAAGCAGATGGGCAAGACCCCGCGCGACGTCCTGCGGGTCGCCGGCACCCCCGCCGAGGACCTGGGCCTGACCGATCCGGCCGCGTCCGACGACGCCATCCTGAGCGCCATGGTCGAGCACCCGATCCTGGTGCAGCGGCCCATCGTCGTGACCCCCAAGGGCGCGGCGCTTTGCCGGCCGGCCGAGACCTGCCAGGCGCTGCTCTGAGCGTTGGTCGAACATTGTTTACCAGGACGTGACATATCGACCGAAGCACTGAATATTGCTTGCGTTTCGCGGGGTCTACCGGGCATGAAACGGCCCGGTGTTTGCTGAGAGGCGTCTCAGCCGTGTCATTTTGAAGCTGTTGCCGCGGCATCGTCAGTGACGGGGAAACGATGCAGGAATTCGATCCGCGACGTCCGACCTACCGCCTGGCTCCGCGCATCGCCGTGGCCATCGCCGGTTTCATCGCGCTGGGTCTGGGCTGGCGGCTGACCGCCGGCGACGACCTGCCCGCCGTGCCGCCGCTGGATCCCGCCGCCCTCACCTCGCTGCAGCACGCCGCCTTCGCCAGCGCCGAGGCCATGCCCGGCTTCGACCGTGGCGTCAGCGTCCCCGTCACCGTCCGCCCGGGCGAGACCATGGAGGCCGCCGTCGGCCGCGCCGGGGTCGGTCCCGAGGACGCCCGCCGGGCGGTCCAGGCCCTGAGCCAGGCCACCGACATCGTCAACATCAAGGCCGGCATGGCCTTCGTCGCCGCCATCGCCAAGCCGCGCCAGAGCCGAGGCCCCGCCCGGCTGATCGGCCTCTCCATGCGCACCGGCCCGGCCAGCGCCATCACCCTGTCTCGCACCTTCGACGGCGCGCTTCGCCTGCGCGAGCTGCAGGAGAAGGTCACCGCCGAGACCACGGTCGCCTGCGGTGAGATGGAAGGCTCGCTCTACGAGAGCGCCAGCCGCGCCGGCGCCAGCCCCGCCATCATCAGCCAGGCCAGCCAGCTGTTCGGCCACAAGCTGGACTTCACCCGCGACATCAAGTCGGGCGACGAGTTCTGCCTGGTGTTCAATCGCAAGGTCACCGAAAGCGGCCGCACGGTCGAGGCCGGCGACCTGCAGTACGCCGAGGTCAAGGGCCAGCGCTTCTACGGCTTCAAGCGCGGCGGGACGATCGAGTTCTTCGATGCGCTGGGCCAGAACATCAAGGGCTTCCTGCTGCGCACCCCGGTCGACGGCGCGCGGATCACTTCCCTCTTCGGCATGCGCCGCCACCCGGTGCTGGGCTACACCCGCGCCCACCAGGGCGTGGACTTCGGAGCCGGGACCGGCACCCCGATCCTGGCGGCCGGCGACGGCGTCATTCTCGAAGCCCGCCGCTGGGGCGGCTATGGCAACTGGCTGCGCATCCGTCACAACGGCGGCTGGGACACCGGCTATGGCCACATCTCGCGCTATGCCCCGGGCATCCGGCCGGGCGTTCGGGTCCGGCAGGGCCAGGTCGTCGCCTATGTCGGGGCCACCGGCGTGGCGACCGGCCCGCACCTGCACTACGAGGTCTGGTTCAAGGGCGTTCGGGTCAACCCGATCGGCGCCAAGGTCCCGCAGGGCACCATCCTGGAAGGCCGCGAGCTGGTCGACTTCCGCCTGGCCAAGGCCCGCATCGACGGCATGCTGGGCGGCGCCCGCCCCGCCGACGACAAGAGCGAAACCCCCAAGCTGGCCCAGGTCGACTTCGACCGCGCGGCCAAGGCGCGGCTGCGGCGGTAGCAGAAGAGGGACCAGGGATTAGGGATTAGCTAGCCCCTAGCCCCTAGCCCCTTCGATGCGCCGCCTCTGACCGGTTCTTGATGATCGTCAGGATGTTGTCCTCGGTATCCCCCAGCAGCAGCTCGCCCCATAGCCGGGCGTAGAGGTTGACGTGGGTCCTGGCGAAATAGCGGGTGCGAAGGGTCAGTTCGCTGGTGTCCGCCGAGATCCGACGGATCGTGTAGTCGCCGGACTCCACCTTCAGAAACTCGCCATCGGGCGAGATGTGCTTGTCGGTGTAGTCCTGCAGCGAGCTGTTGGAAAAGCGGAAGCGCCAGCCGAGCCGGCGGCCGGGCGCCCATTGGGTGATCCGCTCCTCGAAATTGATGTTGTCGCCCCAGTAGGCGGTACGCACCGCGCCAACGCCGGCGCCGGCCATGACGGTGGCGCGCGGACGGGCCAGGCCGATAATGTTGTGGGTGATGGTCCAGCGTCCCTCACGCGGACTGATCGAGGGGTTGGAAACCGCATAAGGCCAGATCTCGTCGGGCGTGGCCTGGATCAGGATGCTGCGGGTCAGTTCGACCTGCTCGCTCGGACGCGGAATCTGCGCCTCCGCCAGGCCGGCGATCAGCGGGATGATCAGCAGGCTGGACTGCAACGTGTTGCGGCCTGTCCCGCGTCGGCGCTGCCCCCGCATCAGGAAGGCGCCGATCCATCCAAAGGCGATCCAGATGGGAGAAATCATCAGCAGGCAGATGACACCCTCATGCAGGACCAGGGCCGAGCCCACATCGACGAGCCCAATCAGCACCACCGGAACCAGCCAGTAGAAAGCGTCTCCCCGTTTCTGGTCCGGATCGCCGAAATAGCAGATCAGCGCGCAGAGCATGGCGGGCAGCATGGCCAGGAACCAGAAGCTGGCCAGCCAGGCGCTCGCGGAACTGGAAAAATTGAGCAGCAGGTAGGTGCTGAGGGCAATCGCAAGGGCCAGGGCGAAGGCCGAGAGAAGACGCCCGGTCGGGCGGCGCCTGGGCGTCCTGGTGGGCCGTGTGTCTTGTTGCATCCTGTTCCCCTCAGTCACTTCAAACGGGCAATTCTGTAATTACAGAAATAAATGGCGAAATTTTTTGCCGTCAGTCGGCCTCGCCGCCCCCACGCGGCTTACCGCTGACCAGGTTCAGCAGGCCCACCACCTTGGCGCCCATGCGGATCAGCCGCATCAGGACCTCGGGCGGCACCTGCAGCATCTGCTGGTACCAGCTGTCCACGGTGGTCACGAATTCATGCATGTTGCGCAGGCGGCTCTTCACCTGGGGGCTGACGCCCGCGCTGTTGTCTTCCAGATGCGCCATGGCGTCCTTGATCGCGGCGACCATCGGATCGATCTCCCGCGCCTTGCGGCCCTGGGCCACCTTGGTGGCCATCTGCCAGAGATCGGTCTCGGCCACGTAATGATCGCGCCGGTCGCCCAGGACAGGCGTGCGGTGGATCAGCTTCCAGGCCATCAGTTCCTTGAGGCTGTTCGACACGTTCGAACGCGCCATGCCCAGGGTCTCGGAGATTTCCTCGGCGGTGAGCGGGGAATCGCTCAGGAACAGCAGGGCCTGGATCTGGGCGACAGACCGGTTGACCCCCCATTGGCCGCCAAGATCGCCCCAGCGCAGGACGATCTCCTCCACGGCGGGAGGCAGCTTGCGCGCCTGATCGGTTATTTCTGTCATGACAGAATTAGCCGCCGATCACTCGTCGCTGTCAAGGCGTGGCGGCAGACCCGGCCCCTGATCGGGGCCGGGCGCGCTGATGTTAGTGATCGAAGACGATGACCGAGCGGGCCAGTTCGCCGGTCTTCAGTTCCTCCAGCGCCTCGTTGACGCCGGTGAGCGGAATACGGCGGCTGATCATCTCGTCGAGCTTCAGCTTGCCCGACATGTAGAAGTCCACGAACCGCGGCATGTCGACCGGGAAGCGGTTGGAGCCCATCAGGCTGCCCTGGATGCGCTTTTCGCCCAGGAAGTCGGCGCCATGCAGCTCGATCGTCGTGCCGACCGGGATCATGCCGATGATGTTGGCCGTGCCGCCCCGGCGCAGCATGCGGAAGGCCTGCTCGGCGGTCTGTTTCAGGCCGATGGCCTCGAAGCTGTGGTGCACGCCGCCGCCGGTCAGGTCCATGACCGCCTTGACCGGATCGTCGGCCGAGGCGTCGATGACGTCGGTGGCGCCGAAATGCTTGGCCAGGTTCAGCTTGGAGCCGATCCGGTCGATGGCGATGATCCGCCCCGCGCCCGCGATGGCCGCGCCGTTGATCGCCGCCAGGCCCACCCCGCCGCAGCCGATGACCGCCACGGTCTCGCCGGCCCGCACATTGCTGGTGTGGATCACCGCGCCCACGCCCGTGGTCACCGAGCAGCCGATCAGGGCCGCCACGTCCAGCGGCATGTCGCGGCGGATGGCCACGCAGGCATGCTCGTGGATCAGCATCTGCTCGGCGAAGGACGACAGGTTCAGGAACTGGTTCATCGTCGAGGCGCCGGCGTCCTCGCGGAACAGGCGCGGCTCATCGCCCTTGCCCCGCTTGGTGTCGGGACTGGTGCAGAGGCTCATATGGCCCGTCAGGCAGACCTCGCAGTGGCCGCAATAGGCCGACAGGCAGGTGATGACATGGTCGCCCACCTTGACGGTGCGCACTTCCGAGCCGACCTGCTCGACGACCCCGGCGCTCTCGTGGCCCAGCACGGCCGGTAGCGGGAAGGGATACTTGCCTTCGACGAAGTGCAGGTCCGAGTGGCAGACCCCGGCGGCGGCCGTGCGGATCAGCACCTCGTGGGGACCGGGCTTGCCGATCTTGACGTCCTCGATCTGAAGCGGCTTGCCCACTTCGCGCAGAACGGCGGCCTTCATGCTTAGTCCCTCCCGGATTTTGTTGCCGGCAAGTTATCGCCGTTCAGGCGGGAAGCGAAAGGGCCCTTGTCGGCTGGCAGGCGAGAATTCTCGACGAAGGGGGCGCCGGGGGATACCGTGGTTTCGAAGACTTTCCACCGATTTGGGGCGGAGGCGAGCATGACCGACACCACAGCGTTCGACCGCCGCCATCTGCTGGGCCTGGGCGCGTCGCTAGGCGTTGGGCTTCTGGGTCCGACGGTCGCCCGCGCGCGAACTGCGCCCCCAATGGCTCAGGTCATCACGCCGAAGGGGACGATCCTCGGCGGCGTCAACGGCCCTGAACCCGGCGTTTCCGTCCAGGTTTTCGAGGGCATTCCCTATGCCGAGCCCCCGACGGGCGACCGCCGCTTTGCGCCGCCTGTCCCCAAGGCGGGCTGGTCTGGACGCCTCCAAGCCGTCAAGTTCGGCGCGCCGGCCATCCAGATGCCCAGCCCCTCGGCCGCCGCCCCGACCAGCGAGCTGGGCAAGGCGCTGCAGACCATCTTCCCCACCGCCGCCGAGGTCGCCGCGCAGAGCGAGGACTGCCTCTACCTGAACGTCTGGACGCCGGATGCGAGCAAGCAGCGCAAGCGTCCGGTCATGGTCTGGCTGCACGGCGGCGGCTTCGCCTACGGCTCAGGGGCCTGGCCGATCTATGACGGGACCAACTTGGCCGGTCGTGGCGACGTGGTGGTGGTGAGCCTCAACCACCGCCTCAACGTCTTCGGCTATCTCGACCTGCCGGGCGTCAAGGGCAGCGGCAATGCCGGCATGCTCGACATCGTCATGGCGCTCAGTTGGGTGCGGGACAATATCGCTCTGTTTGGCGGCGATCCCGGCAACGTCACCATCTTCGGCGAGAGCGGCGGCGGGGCCAAGGTCAGCTACCTGCTGGCCATGCCGGCCGCCAAGGGCCTGTTCCATAAGGCGATCATCGAGAGCGGCCCCGGCGTGCGCGCCGTGCCGGCCGAGCGGGCGGCCAATCTGCGCAAGGACCTGCTGGCCGAGCTAGGCGTCGCCGAGGGCGATGTCGCGGCCCTGCGCGCCCTGCCCTATCAGCAGATCATCGCCGCCGCCTACAAGGCCGAGGCCAAGCAGCCGGGCGCCGGCTTCGACCGCTCGGGGTTCTCCCCCGTGGTCGATGGCGACATCCTGCCCGCCCAGCCCTGGGATCCCAAGGCCCCGGCGATCAGCGCCAACGTGCCGGTGATGATCGGCATCAACAAGGACGAGATGACCCTGTTCCTGGCCTCGGCCCCCTGGTTCGGCAGGCTGGACGAGGCGGGCCTGATGACCCAGGCCAAGAACCTGTTCGGCGACAAGGCCATGGCCGTGGTGGCGGCGCTGAAGGCCGACTTCCCCGACTATTCGCCCACCTATCTGGCCGCCAACCTGATCACCTATGGCCGGATGTTCGCCGGCTCTGTGCAGATCGCCACCCGCAAGGCCGACCAGCACCGCGCCCCGGCCTACGCCTACCTGCTGGAATGGGAGACCCCGGTCGGCCCGTTCAAGTCGCCCCACACCCTGGAAATCCCGCTGGTCTTCGACAATGTCGACAAGGCGCGGGTCCTGGTCGGCGAGGGCCCCGCGCCGCAGGTGCTGGCCAAGCAGATGAGCGCCGCCTGGCTGGCCTTCGCCAGGACGGGCGATCCCAACAACAGCCTGCTGCCCGCCTGGCCGGCCTATGACGCCGAAAAGCGGGCGACCATGGTGTTCAACCTGACCAGCCGCGTGGTCGACGATCCCTATGCAGCGACGCGGCGGGCGGTTACCTGAGGGGCATGGCCCTTCGCTCCCTCTTCGTCACCCGCCTCTATGAAGACCAGCTCGGCGACGAGGCCCTGCTGGAGGACCTGCTGGACGCCACCGCCCTGCTGGCCGGCGAGGACACGGCCGGCCAGGCCTGGTGCAAGGCCAACCGCTACCCCGGCTACACCTCCTACGCCTCGCTGGACGACCTGCCCAAGCGGATGACCGCCTTTGGCCGGCTCAAGCGCAAGCTGGACCGCCACGCCGCCGCCTTCGCCGAGGCGCTGGCCATGGACCTCAAGGGCCGGCCCCTCACCCTCGACAGCCTGTGGGTCAATGTCCTCAAGCCCGGCGGCTTCCACAGCGGCCACATCCACCCCCACAGCGTGCTGAGCGGGACCCTCTACCTGGAAGTCCCGCCCAGGGCCTCCGCCCTCAGGCTGGAAGACCCCCGCCTGCCGCTGATGATGGCGGCCCCGAATCGCAAGACGGACGCGCCGGAGGACAGCCAGTCCTTCGTCTATGTGACGCCGGAAGCGGGCACGGTGCTGATGTGGGAGAGCTGGCTGCGCCACGAGGTGCCGGCTAACGGCGCGCGGTCCGAACGGGTGTCGGTCAGCTTCAACTACGCCTGGCGGTAGCTAGTGCAATTTACGCGGCTCCGGCTTGTCGTCATCGTCATCGGCGACGTGCAGGCTGTGCATCACCCGATGGAGAATCGGGGCCAGGACCAGGCCCGAGGCGCCCACCAGCACCAGGCCGCTGTAGAGGGCGTACATCCCCGCGAACCACTTGCCGGCCACCGTCTCCAGCGGGGCCAGCGGGCCCATCCCCGAGGCGATCATCGCGGCGTTGGCGAAGGCGTCCAGCCAGCTCATGTGTTCGGTGTAGTGATAGCCGGCCATGCCGCCGACCACCGACACCCCGATGATGATCAGGGAGACGACGCCGTTCCCCACCAGCCGCATCAGGAAGACGCCGCGCGAGGCCAGGGGCTCGCCTTTGCGCTCGTATCGGATCATGCTGGCTGCTCCACACGCCGGTCGGGGCGTCAGTGTGGACCAGTATCGGTCCGCTGAAAATTCGCCTGAACAAATCCGATATTCGCGCTCAGGCGCCGTTCATCGAGACCCCTGTTATCTGATTGCGACGGGCCAACACCGGTCCCGCCAACTCAAACCCAGGGAGGCTGTAAATGAACAAGACGTCGCTTCTTCTGTCGGGGGCCGGCATCGCCGGCCTTCTGGCTCTCGCCGCGCCGGCCACGGCCAGCGCCACCGAAATCAACTGCCCGGCCAGCCAGGTCCGGCGCGAGATCACCACCCCGCTGCCCGGCGGCTGGTGGAACACCCCCATCGTCGAGTCGCTCAGCGATACGCAGGTCATCAATATCGGCGGAACGCCGGCCCTGCAGTGCCGCTACGGCGCCGCCGGTTCGATCCAGCGCAACGCCCCTCCGGGACAGGTCTGCACCTCGCGGCCCGGCGGCTTCAGCTGCCACTTCCCGGGCTGGCCTGGCCCGGGTGGCCCCGGCGGTCCGGGTGGGCCTGGCGGTCCGGGCGGCCCCGGCGGCGGTTGGCCTCCGATTCCGGTTCCGGTTCCCGTCACCTTCTCCACCGGTCCGGTGACCCTGCAGCAGACCTACCAGGTCAATTTCGACAACGGCAACGTTGGCGCGGCCGGGGCGGACCTGTGGTTCCACGCCGTGGATCCGACCCACATGTATCTGGCGCCGATCAACGGGGCCAAGATCGCGGTGGGCGACCGCAGCAACCGCGGCTTCGCCGGCTGCTCGGTGGCCAGCTACACCACCGCCCAGGTCCCGCTCTACGCGGTCCCGGTCGGCAGCTACATCTGCATGAAGCTGAACAGCGGCCGCATCAGCCAGTTCCGGGTCAACGGCATCAACGCCGGCTACCCCAAGGTTCTGCAGCTGGGCTACACCACCTGGCAGTAGTCCCCAGGGACTAGCCTACGAAAAGGGCCCCGGAGCGGCGACGCTCCGGGGCCCTGATCGTTTTGCAGTGGGTGTCAGTCCGAGAAGGTGGTGACGCTGGTGCGGCTCAGGTTGGCCGCGCGGCGGGCGCGGGCGTCCAGGCTGCCGGCCAGGGCCAGGCCCATCAGGCCCAGCCACGGCACGATGGTCAGCGAGTAGGCGAACTGCCACAGGCCGGCCTTGTCGGCCGTGACGATGGGCCCGACCGTCTGTTTCAGCATGGCGGCGACCTGCGGGATCCAGTTCATCATCACCGCCAGCAGGGCCAGGCCCGCCAGGAAGGAGAGGGTGAGCAGGCCCTTGAAGCCGCTGACGTCGCTGCGTCCGCCCAGCGCCCAGAGCAGGAACAGCGGGGCGGCGTGGATGGCCAGGCCCATGGCCTGCATCAGCTTGGGATCGGTGGTGGAATGCAGCCCCCCCATGATCATCCACACGCCCCAGCCGGCGATGCACAGGCTGGCCAGGATGGCCGACAGCATGCCGGCCCCCAGCCGGCGCATGGCCAGCAGGCCCGTCAGGGCCAGCAGCACGGCCAGGCCGCCGACGGCGATCATGGCGTCGGCGAAGATCTTGGCGGTCGGGGCGCCGGCCTTGCCCAGTTCATCGAAGGATTGGGCCATGTAGTTGAAGCCGGGCGTGGTCAGCGCGCCCCAGACGATCACACCGTAATAGATAACGGGGATCAGGGCCCCCAGCCGCAGCAGCAAAGAAATCGGGTTCATAGGGCCCCTTCCCCCAGTGGTCTTATGGTCTTGGGACCGGAAGCTGGCTTGCCGAGCCTCTCACGTCAACTTAGGTCGCGTGTTTGGCGAGGAACCCGCCCGTTACTGGCCCGCTGTTGCAGGGTCGGGTCGATGGAGAAACCCCATGCTCAAAGCCCCTCTCCTGCTCACCATCGCCGTCGCCCTGGCGGCCTGCGGCAAGCCCGCCGCGACCGCCGCCGTCCCGCCGGCCCCGCCGCCCGTCCAGGTCATCAAGCCGGCCAAGCCGCTGGCGCTGAACCTTGCCCCGGCCCTGTCGGCCATCCCCCTGCCGGTCAGCAGCACCGCCCTCGGGGCCGGCCAGCGGCTGGCGGACCGCAACAGCGGCTATCATGACAACCTCTCCCCGCCCCTGGCCTGGGGCTCCACCGGCGGGGTGCAGAGCTGGGTGGTGATCGTCGAGGATCCCGACGCCAACCGGCCCGAGCCCTTCGTCCACTGGCTGGCCTGGAACCTGCCGGCCAAGACCCGCAGCCTGCCCGAGGGCCTGACCGCCGCCACCGCTCCGCCGGGGATGAAGCAGGGCTTCAACAGCGGCCTCGGCCTCGGCTGGTTCGGGCCCAAGCCGCCGAAGGGGACGGGCGACCATCACTACCACTTCCAGGTCTTCGCCCTGGACACTGTCCTCAACCTGCCGCCCACCGCCGGCCGCAGCGGCGTCGTGGCCGCGATGAAGGGGCATGTCCTGGCCAGCGGCGAGGCGATCGGGGTCTATTCCGCGCCCTGATTCACCATGCTTGGTCGCGATGGCTTAAGGGCGAGGGTTCAGTCTGACCGCATGGACGCCCTCTCCATCGCCAGCGCCGGCTTGACCCGCGCCACCGACCGGTTCACCGCCAGCGCCGTGCGCATGGTCGCGCCGGACGCCGACCTTGGCCGCGAAGTCGTCGAACAGGTCCAGGCCAAGACCGACTTCAAGGCCAACCTCGCCGTCATCAAGGCGGCCGACGAGATGACCGGGACTCTGCTGGATATGTTGGCTTAAGCTCCGCCCGTCTAACGGGAGGCCGCGCCATGTTCGTCATCACCGTGCTGGGCAAGCAGGTCCCCTGCCTGTTCGATTCCTCGATCACCGACCAGGCCAAGCTGCACGGCGCCGCCTCCGACGTCGTCGAGATGGCCAACCGCATCAACGCCGCCCAGTGGTCGGACGCCCAGCGCAAGGCCTTCCTGGGGACCGACCGGATCATCTTCTTCGAGAAGGTCATGTGGCACGGCGCGGCGATGACCCGGCCGTTCATGGACCAGGAGGCGGCCACCTTCTACTGGGAGATCGACGAGTTCCTGACCGACGGCATCGACGGCCCGAGGCGCCCGACCTTCTTCTTCCACGACTGCTGGCACCTGGCCCAGTACCGCAGCCACGGCGGCCCGGCCAAGGACCTGAAGGACGAGGTCGATCGCGAAGTCGACGCCACCGACCGCCAGATCGAATGCGCCACGGTCCTGGGCTGCGACAAGCCCTTCCTCGACTACCTCACGGCCTATCGCAATGACCGGGGGGCCATCGAGACGCGGATCGGGGCGGGGTACGAGCCGGGGGCCAAGAGCAAGGACTGCTGCAAGGTCCAGGCGCCGCCCAAGCCGAAGAAGACGAAGTGGCGGTGGCCGTTTGGATAAAGCCGGCTCCTCTCCTCGTTAGAGGAGAGGAGCCGTGTCGCGCTAGCTGTCCAGGAAGCTCCGCAGCTTCCGCGACCGCGACGGGTGCTTCAGCTTGCGCAGGGCCTTGGCCTCGATCTGCCGGATGCGCTCGCGGGTCACCGAGAACTGCTGGCCGACTTCCTCAAGGGTGTGGTCGGTGTTCATGCCGATGCCGAAACGCATGCGCAGCACCCGCTCCTCGCGCGGCGTCAGGCTGGCCAGCACGCGGGTGGTGGTCTCCCGCAGGTTGGACTGGATGGCCGCGTCGATGGGCAGGACCGCGTTCTTGTCCTCGATGAAGTCGCCCAGGTGCGAGTCTTCCTCGTCGCCGATCGGGGTCTCGAGGCTGATCGGTTCCTTGGCGATCTTCAGGACCTTGCGGACCTTTTCCAGCGGCATGGCCAGCTTCTCGGCCAGTTCTTCCGGGGTCGGTTCGCGGCCGATCTCGTGCAGCATCTGGCGGCTGGTGCGGACGATCTTGTTGATCGTCTCGATCATGTGCACCGGGATGCGGATGGTCCGGGCCTGGTCGGCGATCGAGCGGGTGATCGCCTGGCGGATCCACCAGGTGGCGTAGGTCGAGAACTTGTAGCCGCGACGGTATTCGAACTTATCGACCGCCTTCATCAGGCCGATATTGCCCTCCTGGATCAGGTCCAGGAACTGCAGGCCGCGGTTGGTGTATTTCTTGGCGATGGAGATGACGAGGCGCAGGTTGGCCTCGACCATTTCCTTCTTGGCCTGGCGGGCTTCGCGTTCGCCCTTCTGCACGGTCTGGACGATGCGGCGGTAGTCGTCGATCGGCACGCCGGTTTCGGTGGCCAGGGCGGCGATCTCGGTGCGGATGTCGCCGATCGAGCCGGCGTCGTTCTCGGCGAACTTGGTCCAACGCACGCCCAGGCTTTTGACGATGTCGGTCCAGGTCGGGTTCAGCTCGCTGCCCAGATAGGCCTTGAGGAACTCGGCGCGGCTGATGCCATAGCTGTCGGCCAGGCGCAGCAGCCGGCCTTCCAGCGCCATCAGGCGGCGGTTGATCGCATAGAGCTGGTCGACCAGGGCCTCGATGCGGTTGTTGTTCAGCTTCAGGGTCTTCAGCCGGGTGACGATGGCGCTGCTGGCCGCGTCGTAGGACTTGCGGTCTTCGTCCTTGAGGTCCTGGCCCTTGAGGCGGCGCTCGACCAGCTTCTCCTGCAGGCGGCGGAAGGCGTCGAAGTCGCCGGCGATGGCGTCCAGGGTCGCCATGACCCCGTCGCGCAGCTCGGCCTCCATGGCGCTGACCGTGGGGCCGGCGCCGTCGTCGAAGTCGTCGTCGTCTTCCTCGCCCTCGGCCTTGGGCTCGGCGCCTTCTTCAGGTTCGGCGGCCGGCTCGGGCGGCGGCTGGTCCTCGACCGGGATGACGGGATTGAGGCCGCCATAGGTCTGCTCCAGGTCGATGACCTCGCGCAGCAGGATGCGGCCGGTGCCCAGTTCTTCGCGCCAGACCATGATGGCCTCGAAGGTCAGGGCGCTTTCGCACAGGCCCCGGATCATGGTGTCGCGGCCGGCCTCGATCCGCTTGGCGATGGCGATCTCGCCCTCGCGCGACAGCAGCTCGACGCTGCCCATTTCGCGCAGATACATCCGCACCGGATCGTCGGTGCGGTCATAGGCGGGCTTGGACTCGGCGTCGGTGGCGACGGCGGTCTCTTCGCGGTTGGCGACTTCGGAGCCCTCGGCGGCCTCGCCGTCCTCTTCGGCCTCGACGACGTTGACGCCCATCTCCGAAAGCATGGCCAGGGTGTCTTCGATCTGCTCGGAGGTGACTTCCTCGCTGGGCAGCACCTTGTTCAGCTCGTCCATGGTGACGTAGCCGCGGGTCTTGGCCTGCTTGATGAACTTCTTGACCCCGGCATCGGTCAGGTCGAGCAGCGGGCCGTCCTTCTCGGGGGCTTCAGCGGCTTCGGGCGTCTCGGTCGCGGTATTGGTGCTCATCAAGCTCTCCGGCGAAGGCGGGGGCGGACCGCCTGGGCGTAAGGGAAAGGATTTAGGGCGCACACTCCGTCAGGAAACCTCGTTCTCATCCCACAGCGTCCCAGACCGGACCCGCCGCTTCAAAGTGTCGCGCTCGGCTTTCAGGCGCTCGATCGCAATCATGTCGGAACGCTCCGCGAGGTTACCCTTCGCGGAGGCGACTGCGGTCTCGAGCGCGGCCAAGCGGTTCATCACCTCAAAAGCACGCGTCCACTGGGACCTGGCGACGGCGAGGGTGACATCCTGTTTCAGGAAGGGCGCGCCCGCGTTCGCGGCGGCCCGGTCGATGTCAGTCAGCAGTGCGTCAAATCCACGTTCGCGGAGATGGCGTGTGAGGGCCCCACTGTCAAGGATGTCAGCGTCGATTCTTAGATGAATGATTTCCTTGGCCAATTCGCTCAGGGCCGGGTCGCCGAAGCCGTGATGTTCCAGCGTCTCCAGATGGTCGTCGAGTCGGTGCGGGTCTTCCAGCGCCCCCTTGGCCAGGGCGGCGGCGATCGGATCGACCGATGTGGCTAGCCGGCGGGCGGCGTTGCGGCCCTCGGCGGTCGGAAAGGTCAGAGGCTCGGGCGCATTGCGCCAGCCGCCCCGGCCCGGGGTCCGGGGCCGGCCATAGGCTCCGGCCGGCGCCGCCGACCGCGCCGGCATCAGCGCGTCCAGCCGGCCCAGCAGGTCGTCGCGATAGGCCTGGGCCAGGTCCTTGTCGGCGATGGCTCCGGCGGCGGCGCGCAGCCTCGCCTTGAGGCCCGCCTTGCGCTCGGGGGTGTCCAGCGGCTCCTGGTCGCGCTCGCGCACCCACAGCGCCTCGACGAAGGGGGTGGTGGCGGCCAGCTGGGCCTTCAGCACCGCCGGCCCCTGCTCGCGCAGCACGTCGTCGGGGTCCTTGCCGCCGGTGACCAGGGCGAACTTGAAGCTCTTGCCGGGCTTGAGCAGCGGCAGGGCCCGGTCCATCGAGCGGCTGGCCGCCCGCCGCCCCGCCGCGTCGCCATCGAAGCAGAGGGTCGGCTCGGGGTGCAGCCGCCAGAGCACCTCCATCTGGTCCTCGGTCAGGGCCGTGCCCAGCGGCGCCACGGCCGCGATCCCGGCCCGCTGGCAGGCGATGGCGTCCATGTAGCCCTCGACCACCACCAGGTCGCCGTCGCCGGCGCTGTCGGCATGCAGCAGCTTGCGGGCCTCAGGCAGGCCATAGAGCAGCCGGCCCTTGTGGAAGAGGCTGGTCTCCGGTCCGTTCAGATATTTGGCCCGCGCCTGCGGATCCATCGCCCGGCCGCCGAAGCTGACGATGCGGCCGCGCTGGTCGGCGATGGGGAAGATGATGCGGTCGCGGAACCGGTCATAGGGCGCCCCGCCCTCCTCCGGCTCGATCAAGAGGCCCGCCTCGACCAGCTCTCCCGGAAGGGCCCCCTTGGCGATCAGATAGTCCTTCAGGCCGGTGCGGCTGTTGGGCGCGAAGCCGATCCGGAAACGGCCCCATTCGCGGTCGGGAAAGCCCCGCCGGGTCAGGTAGTCGCGCGCCTCCCGCGCCACCGGCCGGGCCAGTTCGCTCTCGAACCAGCGGGCGGCATGCTCCAGCCATTCGGCCAGGCCCTGGCGCTTCTGTTCCTGCTGGGCGGCCTGGGGATCGGGTTCGGGCATCGGCACCCCGGCCTCGGCCGCCAGCCGCTCCACCGCCTCGACGAAGCTCAGCCGCTCGGTCTCCTGCAGGAAGCTGATCAGGTCGCCGTGCTTGCCGCTGGAAAAGTCGTGGAAGAAGCCCTTGTCGTCATTGACGAAAAAGCTGGGCGTCCGCTCCTTGGAGAAGGGCGACAGACCGACATACTCCCGCCCCTGCCGCTTGAGCTTCACCGTCCGGCCGATGACATCGGACAGGCGAAGGCGGGCCTTGATCTCTTCCAGGAAGCGGTCGTCGAAGCGCATGGGTCCCATCGTCATATCGCATTCCCGACATTTGCGCGCGGGGCCGGCGCATCCTAAAGCGGGCCTTCACACCGGGGAGCGGCCCATGGACATCAGAGACAGCAACGGCGCCATCCTCGCCGACGGCGACAACGTCACCCTGATCAAGGACCTCAAGGTCAAGGGAACCAGCGTCACGCTCAAGCGCGGCACGCTGATCAAGGGCATCCGCCTCACCGGCGAGCCCGGCGAGATCGAATGCCGGGCCGAAAAGGTCCGCGACCTGGTGCTGAAGACCGAGTTCGTGAAGAAGGCCTAACCTCGATAGCGGGCGATGACCGCCGCCTCGGCCCGCGCCGTGTCGGCCAGGTCGGCCCGGCCGACACGGTCCATCTCAGCCGCCGTGGCCTCGCGTCTTGCCGCCTCGTCCGCCAACAAGGCGACCAGATCGGTGGCGGTCAGCACCCGCCGCGAGACTTCGCCGGAGCCGAACGCCCCGCCGGCCGCCATCCATTGCGAACTGGCTGCCGGCGCGGCCGACACTGATGGACCAGCCTGAATACCCGCCGACTGGGCGTTGTCGATCGCCGCGATCAGGCCGCGCAGCAGGCTGACCTCAAGCGTCTCGCGCGCCTTCATCGCCGCGCGCAGGTCGGCGCGCAGGCGGGTCTGCAGCGCTTCGGCGGGATCGGTCACGGCGTCGGACATGCCGCGATCCTAACGCCTGGGGCCGCCCGGAACCAAACCCCGAACGCGGCATTTGTCGGCCGGGGGCAATCGGCCGCCATGAATTCGAGGGTCATCCGATGCTTTACGCGATCGCGGCCGTTCTGGTCGTCCTGTGGCTGCTTGGCTTCATCGTCATGCATGTCAGCTCCTTTCTCATCCACCTGCTTCTGCTGGCGGCGGTGGTGGTCGTCGTCATGCACATCGTGCGGGGCCGCAAAGCGCCCTAGGACCAGGATTGCCAAGGCGCGGCGTGGGGCTATGGTCTGACAGGTCGCCGCCAGAGGGGGTCGCGCATGCCGGTCTGGCTTCTGGTTCTGGTCAACCTGATCTTCGACATCCATCTGATTGTCGCGCTGGTCACCGGCCGCGTGCCGGCCGCCAGGATGCTGTTCAGCGTCAAATACGCCGACCGGCGCGACAATCCCGCCGTCTACTGGTTCTTCACCGGCCTGCTGTTTCTGATCTGCCTGTTCGGCGGGTCGATGCTCGCCGAGGCGACCATTCCCGGCTTTGCCGTGCCGGCTTTGGGCTGACGGCATGCAGATCACCCTGCCGACCCGCCTCTATTCCGACCCTGCCCAGTTCGAGGCCGAGAGGCGGGGCGTGTTCGCCGCCGGCTGGCAGTTCCTGGGGCGCGAGGCCGACATGCCGCGGGCGGGGGACTATCTGGCCGAGGAGATCGCCGGCTACCCCATCCTGGCCGTCCGCGACGCCCAGGGCGGGCTGAACGGCTTCCACAATGTCTGCCGGCATCGGGCCGGGCCGCTGGTCGACGATGGCGCGGGGTCGTGCGGACAGGAGCTGACCTGCCGCTATCACGGCTGGCGCTACACGCTGGATGGCCGGCTGCGCAGCGCCGTCGGATTCGGCGTCCTCGAAGGCTTCGACCCGCGCGCGTTCGGCCTGCACCCCGCCGCCGTGCAGACCTGGCGCGGCTTCGTCTTCGTCAATCCGGACGCCAAGGCCGCGCCGCTGGCCCATCTGGTCGGCCCGCTCGACGCCCTGTTCGAAGAACGCGGCATCCGCCTGGCGCCGGCCGTCACCCGCCGCAGCCATGAGATCGCCTGTAACTGGAAAACCTATGTCGAGAACTATCTGGAGGGCTATCACATCGGCCCGATCCACCCCGAGCTCGCCGCCGAGATCGAGGTCGCCGACTACCAGGTGACCATGCACGGCGAGGTCGCCATCCATGACGTCCCGACGAAATCAGGGGCCAACAATGGCCTCTGGGCCTGGCTGTGGCCGAACCTGGCGATCAACGTCTTCCGCTATGGCCTGATGGTCGAGCACATGAAGCCGCTGGGTCCGGATTGCACCCGGCTCGACTATCTCTATTTCCACGAGGAAGGCGACGACATGGCCGCCATCCTGGAGGCTTCCGACCAGCTGACCGGCCAGGACCGCGACATCTGCGAGGCCGTGCAGCGCAACCTCAATGCCGGCGTCTACCAGACCGGCGTCCTGTCGCCGCGCCATGAAGGCGCGGTCGGCTGGTTCCAGAACCGGATCGCGGAACTCAACGCATGAGCGACAACATCGCCCTCCCCCACAAGGGCATGGGCCCCTGGCTGGCCACCTTCCTGGTCGCCGGCAACATGATCGGCTCGGGCCTCTACCTGCTGCCGACCAGCCTGGCCCCGTTCGGCAGCTCCAGCCTGATCGGCTGGCTGGCCGCCACCGCCGGAGCCCTGGCCATCGCCGGGGTGTTCGCCATCCTGGGCCGGCTGCGGCCGCAGGCCGACGGGGTGCTGGCCTATCCCAAGCAGAGCCTGCACCCGGTCCTCGGCTTCGTCGCCTGGCTGGCCTACTGGGTCTCGTGCTGGGGCGGCAATGTCGCCGTGGCCCTGGCGGCGGTGGGCTATCTGGAGTCGCTGATCCCGGGGACCAGCGGCAGCCCGGCCATCACCCTGGTCATCCTGCTGGCGGTGCTGTGGCTGTTCACCCTGGTCAACCTGGCCGGAGCGCGGTCGGTGGCGCGGTTCGGCGGGGCGACCCTGGTCCTGGGGCTGATCCCGGTGCTGGCCGCCACCATCCTGGGCCTGGCGCAGTTCAGCCCGGAGGTCTTCGCCAGCTCCTGGAACCCGTCGGGTCAGCCGCTGACCCACAATCTGCCGCCCATGATGCTGCTGGCCTTCTGGGCCTTCCTGGGCCTGGAATGCGCCAACGCCGCCGCCGCCAAGGTCGACAATCCCGGCCGCAACCTGCCCATCGCCGCGCTCGGCGGCGTGGCCCTGGCCGGCGGGGTCTACATCCTGGCCTGCCTGGCCGTGCAGGGCGTCATCCCCGCCGAGCAGCTGGCCAGGTCCACCGCGCCCTTCGCCGACGTGGTCGCCAGGCTGGCCGGGCCGGTCGCCGGGGTGCTGGTCGCCGTCTGCGCCACGCTGAAGGCCTGCGGCACCCTGGCCGGCTGGATCCTGGTCACCGCCGAGACCGGCCGGGCCGGCGCCCATGCCGGCTATCTGCCCAAGCTCGTCTCCGAGGCCGACCCCACGGCCACGCCACGCCGGGGCTTGATCCTCACCGGCCTGTTGATGACCGGGGCGGCCCTGCTGACCGTCTCGCCGACCCTGGCCAAGCAGTTCAACACCCTGATCGGGCTGTCGGTCGCGCTGTTCATGCTGGTCTATGGCCTCTGCGCCATGGCCCTGATCCGCGATGCGCGGCTGATCGAGCGGCCCGGGGCGCGGATGGCCGCCAGGGTCCTGGCGCTGGCGGCGCTGGCGTTCAGCGCCTGGGTCGTCTGGACCTGGGCCACGAGCCTGTAGAGCCGTGAGCGACGACGACCTGCAGATCTTCGCCGCCCAGGGCGCGACCCTGCCGCCACCGGACGCCGAGGGTCATGTCGAACACGACGGCGCCCGCATCTGGTTCGCCAGCTACGGCGACGGCCCACCGGTCATCCTGCTGCACGGGGGCCTGGGCCACAGCGGCAACTTCGCCCATCAGATCCCGGTCCTGGTCGAAGCCAGCCGCCGCGTGATCGTCGTCGACAGCCGGGGCCACGGCCGCAGCACCCGCGACGAGCGCCCCTACAGCTACGACCTGATGGCCGCCGACCTGGTCGCGGTGATGGACCATCTGGGGATCGACCGCGCCCCGCTGGTCGGCTGGAGCGATGGGGCCTGCATAGCGCTCGCCCTGGCCCGGCAGGCGCCCGAACGCGTGGCCGGGGTGTTCTTCTTCGGCTGCAATGTCGATCCCAGCGGGACGCTGGAGCTGGACGAGAGCAACCCGCTGCTGGGCCGCTGTTTTTCCCGCCACGCCAAGGACTACGCCGCCCTCTCCGCCACGCCGGACGACTTCAAGCCGTTCGTGGATGCGGTCAGCCGCATGCAGGCGACCCAGCCCAACTACGGCGCCGCGGACCTGGCCCGGATCGCTGTTCCCGTCCGCATCGTCCAGGCCGAGCACGACGAGTTCATCAGGCCCGAACACGCCCGCTACCTGGCCGCCTCCATCCCCGGCGCAAGCTTCCAGATGCTGTCCGGCGCCAGCCACTTCGCGCCGCTGCAGCGGCCGGGGCTGTTCAACGCCGCGGTGCTGGATTTCCTTAGCGCCAGCGGTCGCCTTTAGCCGTCACGTAACTCCGCCACAGGTATGGCCAGGGCAGGATCAGCGGGACCAGCACGACGCCCAGACCGATGGCGAACATGTTCTCGGCCATGGCCGGGGTCAGCGGGCCGGCCTGCCAGGCCGGAATGCCGATGGCCAGCATCCAGATGGTTTTCCAGACCCCCTCGAACAGCATCAGCGGCGCCATCTTCAGCGGATAGCGCACACCCAGCCAGCAGAGCAGGGTCAGCGCCGCCAGCAGGGCTACCGCTACCCCGTGCATGGGGTCGCTCCAGGGCCGGTGACGAAAGATCAGCGGCCAGATCTGCATCCCTTCGCCCACAGCGATCAGCAGAAAGGTCGCCCGCATCACATAGAGACGGAGCAGCGAAACCTCGTTCATGAATACCCTTCCACGCCGCCGGCCTTTCCAGCCGTCGGCGAACCTGATGTAGTCTTCGAGGGTATGGCGCAGCCCATCCGCCCTCAACGACCGCCGGGGCCAGAGTCCTGACCCCAGGAACCAATCAAGGCCTATGCCCTCCTTCACCATCGCCGGCGGCCTGGCCAAGGGCCTTTTCGATTTCGCCGTCGCCAGGGGCGCAAACCCCGGGTCGCTCTCCCAGCGCACGGGCCTGGACCCCCGCGACCTGGAAGACCCCGACCACCGCGTGCCGGCCGAGCGCTTCGTCGCCCTGATCCGGGCCGGCCAGGACCTGACCGGCGATCCGGCCCTGGTTCTGCACTTCGGCGAGGCGGTCAATCTGGCCCAGATGTCGGTGGTGGGGCTGCTGGTCCAGGCCAGCCCGACCCTGGCCGAGGGCATCGCCCAGGTCCGCCGCTACGGCGCTCTGGTCAACGACGCGGGCCAGGACCGCTACAGCCTGGTCACCCGCGATGACGGGGTCTGGATGGTCGACCACCGGCCCAACCCCAACCTGGTCCCGGAGCTGACCGAACTGGCCATGGCCCTGCTGATCTGCGGGTCCCGTTCCTACCTGGACCCCAGCTTCGTCCAGGAGCTGCATGTCACCCACAAGGCCCCGTCCTACGCCGCTGAATACAGCCGCGCCTTCCAGACCAGGGTGGTGTTCGAGGCGGACTGGAACGCCGGCCGTTTCAAGGACGGCGCCCTGGCCTGGCCCATCGCCGCCCACCCCCGCTATGTGTTCGGCGTCCTCAGCGAGCACGCCGAGGCGCGGCTCAAGGCGCTGCAGACCGCCCACACCATGCGCGGCCGCGTCGAGGCCCAACTGGCGCCCGGCCTGCACACCGGCCCAGCCTCGATGGCCAGAGTCGCCGCCGCCCTGGGCGCCAGCCGCCAGACCCTGTTTCGCCGTCTGCGGGACGAGGGCGTGACCTTCGAGCAGGTGCTGGACGAGCTGCGCCACCGGCTGGCCCTGGACTATCTGGGCAGCCAGCGGATCAGCGTGGAGGAGGCGGCCTATCTGACCGGCTTTTCCGACGCGACGGCGTTCGCGCGGGCGTTCAAGCGCTGGACCGGAGTGACGCCCAAGGCGTTTCGTTCAAGAGAAAACTGAGTGGCCATCTCGCGCCAAAACAGGAGACGTCGATGAAGAAGTTCCTAGCCCTCTACACCGGATCGATATCCGACACCCAGAGAGCGGCGCCCGACGAGGCCATGATCGCCAAGGGCATGGCCGCCTGGGGCGCCTGGATGGCCGAGCATGCCGGCGCCGTGGTCGACAGCGGCGGCCCGCTGGGCAAGACCAAGAAGGCCTCCCGCGATGGCATCTCCGACATCCGCAACAACGCCGCCGGCTATGTCGTGGTCCAGGCCGAGTCGCACGAAGCAGCCGTAAAGATGTTCGAAGGCCACCCGCATTTCACTATCTTTCCCGGGGAGGGGGTGGAGGTCATGGAGGTCCTGCCGATACCGGGCGGCTAGCACGCAAATCCACGAAAACGCGAAACCTCCATTGTCACCCGCCAGTTCGTAGAATAGCGTTATGCGAAACGCGGGTGGGCAAGTCTGGCGTCGACAGGGGTCTGGGGCGCCGCTCGCCCGCCAGCCGCCTGTCCATGGCGCCCGCCTCGCAGCGGGAGGTTATGCGCCATGGGCACGCCCTTTGTCGGCGAGATCCGCATGTTCAGCGGCAGCTTCGCACCGGCCGGTTGGGCCTTCTGCAATGGCCGGCTGTTGCCGATCGGCGAATATCAGACCCTGTTCCAACTGATCGGCACCATCTACGGCGGCGACGGGGTGAATACCTTCGCCGTGCCGGACCTGCAGGGCCGCGCGCCGGCCGGGGCGGGCGCCGGTTCCAACCTGCAGCCCTACGCCATTGGCGAGAAGGGGGGCGTCGAAACCGTCACCCTGACCGCCGGGCAGATCCCACAGCACAACCACCCCAAGCAGGCCACCACTCAGGGACAGGTGAACGTCCCGACCGGCGCCCTGCTGGCGGTCCCCCAGGCCGGACCGGCGGGGACCAATATCTACGGCTCGGACCCGCCCGCGGTGAGCCTGGACCCCAGTTCCGTGCAGGACGCCGGGGCCAATGAGCCGCATGAGAACATGCAGGCCTTCCTGACCATCAGCTTCATCATCGCGCTGTTCGGCCGCTGGCCGAGCCAGACCGACGACGGCTCGGAGGAACAGACATCATGAGCACGCCGTTCGTCGCCGAGATCCGGATATTCTCCGGCAATTTCGCGCCCAGGGGCTGGATGGCGTGCGATGGCCAGATCCTGCCGATCGAGCAGTATCGCGCCCTGTTTTCCCTGGTTGGCGCGGCCTATGGCGGCGACGGGGAAACCACCTTCGGCATTCCCGACCTGCGGAATTCGGTTCCGATCGGCCACGGCCAGGGCCAGGGCCTGAGGTCCCGCTCCCTGGGCGAC
The DNA here is from genome assembly GCF_030814835.1 of Caulobacter ginsengisoli. Taxonomy (GTDB): domain Bacteria; phylum Pseudomonadota; class Alphaproteobacteria; order Caulobacterales; family Caulobacteraceae; genus Caulobacter; species Caulobacter ginsengisoli. Next base: position 166,851 of record NZ_JAUSVS010000009.1, on the reverse strand, counting down.
AAGTCCGGGGCCAACGCCGTGGCGCTGAAGGAGGCTCAACTGCCGCGTCATGGCCATGCGTTCAACGTCAGCAACAACGCCGCCGACATCAATGGCGCCGGAGCCAGGCCGGACAATCAATACCTGGCCAAGGGCGGCTATGACGACGGCTCCAACAGCGGGGTCGTCGCCTACTATTCGACCGCCGCCGCGGATGTCGCCATGAGCCCGTCCGCCGCCGCCGTCGCCGGGGCCAGCGCGCCGCACAACAACATGATGCCCAGCCTGGGCGTGAACTTCATCATCGCCCTGCAGGGCATCTATCCGCCCCGCGAATAGGCTTCGAGACGACCGTCCGGCGCGCCGGCCCTTTCCACAGGACCCGACCATGGCCCAACCCTTCCTTGGTGAAATCAGGATCATTTCCTGGGGCTTCCCCCCCTTTGGATGGGCGCTGTGCGATGGCCAACGCTTGCCGATCAACCAGAACCAGGGCCTGTTTTCGATCCTGGGCACGACCTACGGCGGCGACGGCCGGGTCAATTTCGCGCTTCCCGATTTCCGCAGCCGGGTCCCGGTCCATGCGGGCGGCGACATCGACCTGGGAGGGCGCTACGGGGCTGAATCCCACGTCCTGACCCCCGGCGAGATGGCGGCCCATACCCACACCCTGATGGCCAGCAAGGTCCCGGTCGCCGCCACGGCCGCCAACGCCACCCCGGCGCCCAACAAGGTGCTGGCCCCCGGCATCGCGGCCCTCCAGGGCGGCGGGACCCAGGACGTCAACATCTACGGCAACGGCGCTCCCAGCGCGACCCTGATCCCGGCCTCATCGAGCAGCCTGGGCGGCGGCCAGCCGCACGAAAATCGCCAGCCCTTCCTGGCGTTGAACTTCATCATCGCCATTCGCGGCAACCTGATAGGACCCTGATCCAGCAGGGCCTCAGGCCTTGCGGAACACCAGCGACAGGTTGTTGGCCGGCATGGCCACCCGCTCGGCCAGGGTCAGACCGTGTTCGGCGGCCAGCGCCGCCACGGCGTCCAGATGCCGAAGACCCCAGGCCGGGTTGCGGCTCTTCAGCGAGCGGTCGAAGTCGAGGTTGCTCTGGGCGGTCGGGACGTCGCGCTCCAGATAGGGGCCGTAGGTCACCAGCACCCCGCCCGCCGGCAGCAGCCGTCCGGCGCCGCGCATCAGGCCCTGGGTCGCCGCCCAGGGCGAGATGTGGATCATGTTGATGTTGACCACCGCGTCGGCCGCCTGAACCGGCCAGCTGTCGGGGTCCGCCGCGTCCAGCCTGAGCGGGGCCAGCAGGTTCGGCAGGCCGGCCTGGTCCCGCCAGGCGGCGATGCTGGCCAGGGCCTCGTCGTCCGGGTCGGTCGGCTGCCATTGCAGGTCCGGCAGGGCGGCGGCGTTGAACACCGCATGCTCGCCGGCCCCCGAGGCGATCTCCAGCACCAGGCCGCGCGCTGGCAGATGCTGGCGCAGCACCGCCAGGATGGGCTCGCGGTTGCGGGCGGTCGAGGGTGAGGCGCGGGCGGCGGGCGGAGCGTCTGGCATGGCCCCATCTAACCACCCTGGCGGGCCATGCCGAGTCTTGGCATTCAGGTCCCATGCCCCGCTACCAACTCGTCATCTTCGACTTCGACGGCACCCTGGCCGACAGCGCGCCCTGGTTCCTGGGCGAGCTGGGAGACCTGGCCGAACGTCACCGCTTCCGCAAGCTGGGGGCGGCCCAGATCGCCCATCTGCGCGGCCGGCCCAGCCGCGAGATCGTCAAGGCCTTCGGCGTCCGCTGGTGGCGCATGCCGGCCATCGCCCGCGACATGCGGCGGCGCAGCGCCGAGGCGGCTCACACGATCCCCCTGTTCGCGGGCGTTCCGGACCTGCTGGCCGACCTCAGCGCCGCCGGGGTGACCCTGGCGGTGGTCAGCTCCAACGGCGAGGCCACCGTGCGCGCGGTGCTGGGCGCCTCAGCCGGGCTGATCGATCACTACGGCTGCGGCGTTTCGCTGTTTGGCAAGGCGCGGGTGCTGGCGGCCCTGCCCAGGCGGCTGGGCCTGGCCAGGAACGCGGTGCTCTGCGTCGGCGACGAGGTCCGCGATGTCGAGGCGGCCCGCAAGGCCGGGCTGGCGGCCGGCGCCGTCACCTGGGGCTATGCCAATGAGGCTGCCCTCACTGCGGCCGGACCGGCCTTCGTCTTCCCCTCGCTGGAAGCCCTGAAGACCCAGATCATCCCCTGAAACGAAGAAGGGCCGCGGCTTTCGCCACGGCCCCAACTCCAATCCCCGTGACGGCGGCTAGCGAAGCTTGGCCGTCAGGGTCACGCCGATGATGCGCGGATCGTTGACGAAGGCGGTCAGGTTGTCGAAGTCGATGCCGCCCTTGATGTTGTCCTCGTCGGTGATGTTGCGCACGAAGATCGCCGCCTCCCAGGCGCCGTCGGTGCGGGCATAGCCGATCTTCAGGCCGCCCTCGAAGTTGCCGTCGGTCATGAACTCCTTGGAGCGGTAGAGGAACAGGTTGGTCTCGCCCTGCATGTTCCAGTCGGTATAGGCGAACACCTCGCCGCCGTCACCGACCGGGAAGCTGTAGCGGGCCGTGAAGTCGACGATGTATTCCGGCGCCTGCGGGAAGGGATTGCCGTTGATGAAGTAGGTGTTGCCCCCGGCCGGGGTGTTGAGCACCGTGCAGAGATTGTTGCCGCAACCGGCCACCGTCTGGTTGGCGTCGTTGATTTCGGTGTGGTTGTAGCTGTAGCCGCCGGTCAGCAGCAGGTTCTCGGTCACCAGCCATTCGCCGTCGACCTCGAAGCCATAGGCCTTGCCCTGGTGGACGTTGAGCAGCTGGGTGGTGTTGCCGACGCCGCCGACCGCGGTCAGCTGCATGTCGTCGATCTTGTAGCTGAACACCGCCCCGTTCAGGCGGACGCGGCGGTCGAACAGCTCAGTCTTCAGCCCGGCTTCCCAGCTCAGCACCGTTTCGCTGTCGGCGGTGCTGGGCGGCGCGCCGAAGGCGATGTCGCGGCCCTGGATCGAGGGGCCGCGGAAACCGCGGGCGACGCGGACATAGCCGCTGACATCGGGGGTGAACTCATAGCGGGCCGACAGGTCCCAGCTGACCTGGCCGTCCGACACCTTGACCGGGGCGAAGACGCCGAGCGGATTGAGCACGGTCAGCTTCTTCTCGTCGTTGGTGTAGCGGGCGCCCGCCTCGAAGGTCAGGTTTTCGCCAAACGCCCAGGTGCCGTGGGCGAAGCCGGCCCAGGCCCGGTTGGTCTGCTCGACCGTGGCGCCGGGCGGGAAGCCCGGGTCGGTCTTGATGGTGAAGCTGCCGTCGAAATAATAGACGCCGGCCTGCCAGGCGAAGCTGTCGGTCGAGCCACCGGAGAAGCGCAGTTCCTCCGTCCACTGATCGAGATTGGCCAGGCCGTCCGTGGTGTCGGACGGGAAGCGGGTGGTGCCGGGCACGTTGGGCCCGGGGCCGAAGTTGAAGGTGTAGGGACCGGCGGTGCCGTCGATGTCGCCGCGGCTGGCGCCGTGGGTTTCTTCATAGGCGCTGATCAGGGTCACCTTGACGTCGCCGACATCGGCCACCGCGTTGATCGAGCCGCCCCAGCCCTTGTAGGCTTGGTTGTTGCCGCCGCCGCCATCATAGGCGACGCGGTCGCGCTTGTAGCTGGCGTTCAGGCTGTTGGAGCCCTTGGTCAGGATGTTGCCGCGGAAGATGGCCGAGGTGCCGTCCAGGTCGCGGGTATGCAGGTTGAACAGCAGGCTCAGGTCTTCCGTGGGCGTCCACAGCAGTTGGGCGCGTGCGGCCTTTTCGTCATAGCCGCCCATGACATCGTCCTGGCCGGTGAAGCTGTTGCTGATCCAGTCGTCGCGATGCTGGTAGAGCACCGAGATGCGGCCCTCGAGCTTGCCGTCGACGATCGTGCCGCCCAGGCCGCCGTCGAAATTGAAGGTGTTGAAGTCGGCATAGCTGACCGTGGCCCGGCCCTTGGTGTCGGCGCTGGGCTTGACGGTGTCGAACTTGATGATGCCGGCGGTGGTGTTGCGGCCGAATAGCGAGCCCTGCGGCCCGCGCAGGATTTCCACCTGCTCCAGGTCATAGAGCGGGCTGGACTTGAGGACGACGTTCTCCATGACGACGTCGTCCATGACGATCGACACCGGCTGGGAGGCGGCCAGGTCGAAGTCGGTATTGCCCAGGCCGCGGATATAGAAGCGCGGGGCGGCGCGGCCGTTCGAGGATTCGGCGTAGAGGCCCGGCGAGCGGGCGGCCAGCGAGACCACGTCGTCGCCGGTGGAGAAGATGGCCTGCAGCTTTTCGGCCGGCTCGACGGTGACCGACAGGGGCACGGCCTGCAGGTTTTCCGACCGCCGCTGGGCGGTGACGATCAGCTCGGGCAGCTCAGTGTCCTGCGCGAAGGCCGGCGCGGCGTAGAGCGCCAGGGCGGACACGCCCATGCCGATGGCGAGGCCCGTCAGGCCGCGTTTGCGTAAAGTCATGATCCCCAGTCCCTTGGTAACCCGCCTGGTCGGGCAGCCGACGCTCACGCCGAGGGGTTGAGTCTGTCAAGACGGACCATGCTGCACCGCACACGGAGCGAGGCGGTTCGTTCCGAGGCGCGGCTCCGGCGCCACAGGCGACGCTGTCGCCCGGCCCCGAAGGAGGCGCGCCCTACCACTTCCAGTCCCTGGCGCTGGCCTTGCAGCCGCCGTCCGGCCAGCCCTTCCAGGCCCGGCCGCGCACCACCCGGCCCGATGGCGCGCGGGTCGGCTCGCCGTCCTTCAGGGCCAGCACGCCGTTGACCAGCACGAAGGCCATGCCGGTGGCGAACTGCTTGGGCTTCTCGTAGGTGGCCGGGTCGCTGACCGTGGCCGGATCGAACACCGCGATGTCGGCGAAGTAGCCCCTCCGGAGCAGCCCCCGATCGCGCAGGCCCAGGTTATGGGCCGGCTGGCCGCTCAGCTTGCGCACCGCCTCGGCCAGGCTGAGCAGCTTCTCGTCGCGCACATAGCGGCCCAGCAGCCGCGCGACGTTGCCGTAGGCGCGGGGGTGGGTGCTGGAGAGCAGGAACGGCCCCTCCGGCGCCTGGGCCCCGGCGTCGGAGCCGAAGCTCATCCAGGGGATGGCCACCTCGTGGCGGACATTGTCCTCGCTCATCAGAAAATAGACCACCTGCACGCGGGTGCCGTCCTCGATGACCAGGTCGATGGCGGCGTCCTCGGGGCTGACCCCGCGGGCCTTGGCGACCTGGGCCAGGGTCTGGCCGGTCAGGGGCTTGAGCGCCGGGTTCTTGAAGCCGACCAGCAGGGTCCCCTCGGCCCCGGCATGGCGGTAGAGGTTCTCGAACGGCGCCTTGGGATCGCGCATCTCGGCGATCACCCGGGCGCGGATGGCCGGATCCTTGAGCCGCTTGATCCAGGCCTCGCGTCCGCCGGCTTGCACCCAGGGCGGCATGGCCGCGTCCAGCCCGGTCGAGCCGGCCGTGTAGGTATACATGTCGGCGGTGATGCGTTGGCCACGCGCGCGGGCCGCCTCGACCCGGGCAATGGCGGCGTCGATCTTGTTCCAGTTGCTCTTGCCGGCCTGCTTGAAGTGATAGATCTCGGCCGGGGCGCCCGACCGCCGCGAGATCTCGATCAGCTCGTCGATGCCGTCGAGCAGCCGGTCGCTCTCGTAACGCATGTGGCTGATGTAAATACCGCCGCACCTGCCGGCCTCGGTGGCCAGGGCGGTCAGTTCGCCGGTCTCGGCATAGGTCCCCGGCGCGTAGATCAGCGACGAGCCGACGCCCAGCGCCCCATCCTCCATGGCCTGATGCACCAGCTCCTGCATGGCCATCAGCTGGGCAGGGTTGGGGTCGACATCCCCCTCGCCCAGCACATAGGTCCGCGTCGTCTCGGCCCCGATGAAGCTGGCGACGTTGGGGGAGATTCCCTGCCGCTCTAGGCGGGACAGATACTGGTCGAGGGTCGACCAATCGATCTCGTACTTGATGTCGCCCTGCCGCTCGGTCTCCAGCGCCTTCATGGCGGCGTTCCAGGGCCCCATCGAGCTGCCCTCGCCCATCACCTCGAGGGTCACCCCCTGCTTGAGGTCGCTGAGCCCCCGGCCGTCATAGATCAGGTCGTCGGTCGCCCAGGACAGCATGTTGATGAAGCCCGGCGAGACCGCCTTGCCGTGGGCGTCGATCTCCTGGCGACCGGTCCCGACCACCTTGCCGACCGCGGTGATCCGGTCGCCGTCGATGGCCACATCCCCGACGAAGGGCGCGGCGCCGGTACCGTCATAGATCGTCCCGCCGCGGATGACGATGTCATGGACGGGGGCGGTAGTTGAGGAGGCGCAGCCGAACAGCAGCAGGCCCAGGGTCAGGATCAATCCACGCCGCATACCCACCTCCGCTTCCCCAGCGGGGAATTGAATCGCCTCAGCCCAGACTGTCGACCCAGGCCGGCAATTCCGCAATCGACGCCAGCTCGGCAAAGCGCGGATGATCCGCGGGCGCCTCGGCCGCCTCGTGGGCCCAGACCAGGGGATAGGGGATCAGCGCCGCATACGATCCCGCCGCCAGGGCCGGCAGGATGTCCGAGCGCATGGAGTTGCCGACCATCACCGCCTCGGCCGCGCCGGTGCCGTGACGCTCGAAGACCTGGGTGTAGGTGCCCACGTCTTTTTCGCTGACGATCTCGACGGCGGCGAACAGCTCGCCCAGCCCGGAGGCGGCGACCTTGTTCTCCTGGTGCATCAGATCGCCCTTGGTGATCAGCACCAGCCGATAGCGCTCGGCCAGATCGTTCAGCGCTTCGGCGACGCCGGGCAGCGCCTCGACCGGCAGGGTCAGCATCTCACGTCCGGCCGCCAGGATTTCCTGGATGGCGGCGGCGCCAACCGCCCCGTCGGTGAGCTCGATGGCGGTCTCGATCATCGACAGGGTGAAACCCTTCACCCCGTAGCCGTAGGCCCGCAGGTTGCGTTTCTCGGTCTCGGCCAGCCTTCTCTCGATGGCCTTCTCGTCCCCGAACTCGGACAGAAGTTCGACGAACCGCTGGTGGGTCAGCCGGAAGATGGTCTCGTTGTGCCAGAGGGTGTCATCGGCATCGAGGCCGACCGTGGTGATGGGCATGGCGGGGTAATAGCCAGCTTCTCTCGGCCCGCCTAGACGCAGGCCGCATGCGGTTTGCGCACCCGCTCCGTCGAGCCCGGCGCCTTCCCCAACAGGCCCGTGGGCCGCACCGGTCGCGCCACCAGGCCGCCACCGCAGTTGGGGCAGACCCCGGCGAACCGCTCGCTCGCGCAGCCCTCGCAGAAGGTGCATTCGAAGGTGCAGATCATCGCCCCGGCCGCGTCAGGGGCCAGATCGCGGTCGCAACACTCGCAGTTGGGGCGCATAGCCAGCATGGCGCGTTCCTTTGTTGACCCGAGAAGGCCGACTCACTACCAACGCGGCCGTTTGTCCACCACCCCGGAGCCACGCCATGACCGATCTGCTTGCTGGCGTCACCGGAGTCCTGGTCCTGGCCGATGGGACCGTCCTGCAAGGGTACGGCGTTGGCGCGGTCGGCTCGGCGGTGGGCGAGGTGTGTTTCAACACCGCCATGACCGGCTACCAGGAGATCCTCACCGACCCCTCCTACATGGCCCAGATCGTCGCCTTCACCTTCCCCCACATCGGCAATGTCGGGACCAACCTGGAAGACGTCGAGCAGGTCACCGGGATCAGCGAGACCGCCGCCCGAGGCGCGATTTTCCGCGATACGCCGACCGACCCGGCCAACTACCGCTCCGGCTCGCCGCTGGCGCAGTGGATGGAGCGGCGGGGCGTCATCGCGCTCGCCGGGGTCGACACCCGCGCCCTGACCCGGCTGATCCGCGAGAAGGGCATGCCGCATGCGGTGATCGCCCATTCGCCGGACGGCCAGTTCGACATTCCCGCCCTGACCGCCCAGGCCCGCGAGTGGTCCGGCCTGGTCGGCCTGGACCTGGCCAAGGACGCCAGCTGCCGGCAGTCCTTCGTCTGGGACGAAGGCCCGTGGGACTGGCCCGCCGGCTACACCCGGCCCGAGGCCGGGAAATACGAGGTCGTGGTCGTCGACTATGGGGTCAAGCGCAACATCCTGCGCTCGCTGGCCGGCATCGGGGCCAAGGTGACGGTGGTTCCGGCCAACACCAGCGCCGAGGCTATCCTGGCCCGCAAGCCCGACGGCGTTCTGCTCTCGAACGGGCCCGGCGACCCGGCCGCCACCGGCGAATATTCCGTCCCAGAGATCCGCAAGCTGGTCGACAGCGGCACGCCGGTGTTCGGCATCTGCCTGGGCCACCAGATGCTGGCCCTGGCGCTCGGCGCCAGGACGGTGAAGATGGAGCAGGGCCATCACGGCGCCAACCATCCGGTCAAGGACCTGACCACCGGCAAGGTCGAGATCGTCTCGATGAACCACGGCTTCACGGTCGACCGTGACAGCCTGCCGGCCCCGGTCACCGAGACCCACGTCTCCCTGTTCGACGGCACCAATGCCGGCCTGGCCCTGGCCGACAGGCCGGTGTTCAGCGTCCAGCATCACCCGGAGGCCTCGCCAGGGCCGATGGACAGCCTCTATCTGTTCGAGCGCTTCGCCGGGCTGATGGACAGGAACAGAAAATGATCGAGATCGGCTGGGCCAGGGCCTGGGCCGAGGAGTGGATCGCCGCCTGGAACAGCGGTGATCTGGACCGCATCCTGTCGCACTACAGCGACGACTTCACGATGACCTCGCCCTACATCGTCGAACGCATGGGGGTGGCGTCCAGCCATCTGGTCGGCAAGGCGGCGGTGCGCGACTACTGGGCCAAGGGCCTGGCCATCCAGCCGCCCCTGCGGTTCGTACTGACCGACGTTGTCGCCGGCGTCTCCAGCCTGGCCATCTACTACGCCAGCAACCGCGGCAAGCAGGTGGTCGAGAAGATCGACTTCGACGCCGCCGGCCGGGCCATCCGGGGCGAGGCCCTGCAACGGCCCGCCGACTGATCCAACGCCCTCCCGGCCGCGTATGGCGCGGACCAGTCCGGGAGGGATCACATGGACCAGGCCATCGCTCCGACCCAGGAGCGGGATCGCCTCGGCTCGCTCGACGTGCTGCGGGGGTTTGCCCTCTGCGGCATCCTGCTGATGAACATCACCTCCATGGGCGACCTTTACGGCTGGGTCCGGCCGCTGACCCCGCAGAGCCTGGCCGATCCCAGCTGGGTGGTCTGGCTGGTCGGCACGCTGCTGGTCTCGGGGACCATGCGGGGCCTGTTCACTCTGCTGTTCGGAGCCGGCGTGCTGCTGATCACCGCCCGGGCCATGGCGCCGGACGGGCCGGTCGAGACGGCCGACGTCTTCTACCGCAGGGCCCTGATGCTGATGGTTCTGGGGGTGGTCAATTTCACCGTCCTGCTGTGGCCGGGCGAGATCCTGTTCGTCTATGGCCTGTGCTCGCTGTTCCTGTTCCCGCTGCGCAAGCTGCCGGCCGCCGCCCTGATCGCGATTGGCCTGTTGTCGCTGACCATCGACAACGCCGACTTCACCCTGCGGCGCTACCAGGTCGCCCAGACCGTCCACGCCGGCGAGGCGGCCCAGGCCGGCCGGGCCGCCGGCCTCGCCCTCACCGCCGCGGACAAGCAGGCGATCATCGATGGCCGCGAGGCGGTGGCCGGTTCGCGGCCCGACCCCGAACTGATCACGGCCGAGACCGCGGCCAAGACCAGCGGCGACTATTTCACCCTGCTCGGCTGGTCGGCCTCGACCTGGTGGGATGACGCCCATGAGGGCCTGCTGGGCGCGGTGCTGGAGTCGATGGGCGGCATGCTGATCGGCATGGGCCTGTTCAAGCTGGGTGTGCTGAGCGGGCGGCGGTCGCTGGCCTTCTATCTGGGCCTGGCCGCCGTCGGCTACGCGATCGGGATTTCGCTCAACGGCTGGAGCGCAGCCGTCCGCTATCAGGCCCATTTCTATCCGGTGAACTGGTTCACGGTGGCCGCCTACGATCCGGGCCGGATCGCCGTGACGCTGGGCCATCTGGGCCTGGTCCTGGCCCTGTGGAAGGCCGCGGTCCTGGGCGGCGTGGGCCGGACCCTGGCGGACATGGGCCGCATGGCCCTGACCAACTATATGGCCCAGTCGCTGATCTGCGCGGTGCTGTTCTACGGCCTGGGCCTGTGGGGGCAGTACGATTGGGCGGGCCTGTGGGCCATCGCCGCGGCCATCTGGCTGGCCCAGGCCGCCTTCAGCGTCCTATGGCTGCGGCGGTTCGCCATGGGGCCGCTGGAATGGCTGCTGCGGGCGGTCGCCTATGGCCATCGCCCAGTCCTGCGGCGACCCCTCGAGGCCATCGACTGGAAGCCGTTCCGGCGCGCCTGAAGACCGGATGCGGCCGGCGGATTTTCCCGCTAACCTCGGCGTCGGTCGGGAGGGCCGCGTCATGTTCAAGCTCATCGCGAAGATGCTGGGACCTGGGTTCGCCCTGGCCGTGCTGGCCTCGCCCTGCGCAGCTCTGGCCCAGGCGGACGCCTGCGGCGGGGCGATCAGCGTCAGGCCGACCGACCTGCCGGCGGTCGCCGAGGCGGTGCGGGCCGGCGGGGGCTGTCGGCGGGTCGAAATCACCATTCCCCTGCGTTGGACCTATGACGCCGCCAAGGGTCAGGCCAGCCTGTTCCGGGGCCAGAGCCCCTTCCCCGCCATCAGCCTCTCGCAGTTCGACCTAAAGGACCGGACGGTCGAGTTCTCCGCCATCAACGGCTACGAGCTGAACCTGATCCCGGCCTTCACCCGTGCGGTCCCCAAGAGCGAGGAGGCCATCAAGGCCTGCCGCAAGGCGCGGCAGTCGGACCAGGACTATCCCGACCAGAAAGAGGTCGCCCAGCGCTGCGCCAGCCAGGCCCTGACCCTGGCCATCCGGTATGACAACCCGGCCGACATCGCCCTGGCCGGGCGGTTCGCCCTGACGGCCGACCAGGAAAGCCGGCTGCAGCGGGACGGCCTCTTCCTGCGGATCACGCTGCGGCTGGACCGCGCGACCATCACCGACGACTTCATGGGCCAGATGATCGCCGAGGCCGGGCTGGAGGGCGTCAGGCTGACCGACGCCGCCGGCGCCGTCGTGGCCATGGGGGTTTCCAGCGACGAGCTGTCGCCGCCGGCCGACACGGCGAGAACCTGGCTGCGGCGGCCGTCCGCCAATGACTTTGCCCGCTTCTATCCCGCCGGGGCCAAGAGCACGGGGACGGACGGCAAGGCCGTCCTGCAATGCCGGGTCGGCCACCAGGGCCAGCTGCGCCACTGCCAGGTCCAGCAGGAAGACCCGGCGGGCGCCGGCTTCGGCCAGGCGGCGCAGCAGCTGGCGCGCGGCATCCTGGTCGGGCCGGCCAACCCGCAAGGCCCTTCGGTCGCCGGGCTGACCATCCAGATTCCGATCCAGTTCGTCACGGGAAACGCCAAGCCATGACCGACACCGTCCCAACGCCCGTCGGCCGCCTGACCTCCATCGACCTGCTGCGCGGGCTGGTGATCGTGATCATGGCCCTGGACCATGTCCGCGACTACACGCACGCTGCCTCGTTCGTCTCCGACCCGACCAACCCGGCGACCACCACCCTCGGTCTCTACCTGACCCGCTGGGTGACGCATTTCTGCGCCCCGACCTTCTCGTTCCTGGCCGGGGTGTCGGTGTGGATGCAGGCGCGGAACAAGACCAAGGGCGAGCTCAGCCGGTTCCTGGTCACGCGCGGCCTCTGGTTGATCGTCCTGGAGCTGGTGGTCGAGAATATCGGCTGGAACTGGAACATCCCCGGCTGGGCGCTGATCGTCCTCTGGTCGCTGGGGGCCGGGATGATCGCCCTGGCCGCCCTGATCCACCTGCCCCGCCGGGCCGTGCTGGCGATCGGCGTCGCCATCATCGCCCTGCATGATCTGACCGACGGAATTTCGCCGGGCAGCCTGGGGCCGCTGGCCTGGCTCTGGCACGTGCTACATGTCCCCGGCCCGATCGCCGGCAACATCTTCGTCATCTATCCGATCCTGCCCTGGATCGGGATCATCTCGCTGGGCTACGGGCTGGGCGACATCTTCACCCTCGAGCCGGCGCGCCGGGCCCGGCTGCTGCTGGCCCTGGGCGGGGCGATGATCCTGGCCTTTCTGGTGCTGCGCGGGATCAATCTCTACGGCGATATCCGGCCGTGGAGCGCCCAGGCCGAGTCCTGGCGAACCGTCCTGTCGTTCTTCAACGTCAGCAAATATCCGCCCTCACTGGACTTCGTGCTGATCACCCTGGGACCCATGTTCCTTCTGTTGCCGGCCCTGGAGCGGCTGAAGGGCGCCGTCGCCGGCATCCTGTTGACCTATGGCCGCGTGCCGCTGTTCTTCTTCATCCTGCACATCTGGCTGGCCCACCTCCTGGTCACCGCTGCCGGCATGGCCATGGGTTATCCCTTCCAGACTTTCGTCGGAGTCATCGCCGACCCCACGCCGATGGTCGAGGCGCACTGGGGCTTTGGCCTGTGGTCCGCCTACCTGACCTGGGCCGTGGTGTTGCTGCTGATGTATCCGCTCTGCCGCTGGTGGGGCCATGTGAAGGCGACCCGCAAGGACTGGTGGCTGAGCTACCTCTGACCCGAACGCCGACGAAAGCCGCAACCCCATTGCATGACCAATGACTTTGTATTACAAAGTTCTCCACACACATGGAGACCTGCCGTGCGCCTCGCCCTCAACCCCCTCGTTTGCCTGCTGCTTCTGCTGACCCCCTTCGCCGCCCACGGCCAGACTCCCCAGCCGCCAGACTTCACCAAGACCGTCATCAACGAGAACGGCCTGGTCGGCGAGCTCTACAGGCCCACCACCCCCGGCCGGCATCCGGCGGTGCTGGTGGTCGGCGGTTCCGAAGGCGGCATCAAGGGCTCGGCCCCCATCGCCCGGCGCCTGGCCCAGCAGGGCTATACCGCCCTGGCCATCGCCTATTTCGATCTGCCGGGACTGCCCGACAAAATGGAGCTGCTGCCGCTGGAATATTTCGACAAGGCCCTGGACCGGCTCGAGGCCGATCCCAGCGTCGACCGCCGCAAGGTCGCCGTCATGGGCGCCTCCAAGGGCGGCGAGGCGGCCCTGATCATCGGCTCGCGCCGCAAAGACGTGCGGGCCGTGATCGCCGGCGTGCCGTCCAACGTCATGTGGCAGGGCTTTTCCTTCAAGGCCCAGGTCGACACCTCCACCTGGAGCGTCGGCGGCAAGCCGACGGCCTTCGTGCCCTATGACACCAGCAAGCCCTTCATCTCGGTGCTCGACTTCTACCAGCGCAGCCGCGCCTTCGAGGGCCGCTATCCCGACGCCGCCATCCCGGTGGAGCGCATCAGGGGCCCGGTGCTGCTGGTGGCCGGCGAGGCCGACCAGATGTGGCCCTCGGCCGACATGGCGCGGGCCGTCGCCGCCCGGCTCAAGGCCAGGAACTTCCGCTATCCGGTGACCCTGCTGACCTATGCCGACGCCGGCCACGCCGCCTTCGGCCCGCCGGCCCCGGCCAACACGCCCGGTCTCAGCTTCATGTTCAAGCTGGGCGGCACCGAGGCCGGCAACCTGGCGGCCCGCCAGCAGTCCTGGGACGCGACCCTGGCCCTGCTGGCGAAGACGCTGAAGTAGTTACTGGATGCCTTCGACCAGCTGCACCTGGAAGGGGCCGGCCGTCCAGCTGTCCCCGACCTTGTGGTCCGAGACCGGGCTGCAGATCGGGTTGGGATAGCCGGGGGGCGCATCGGCGGTGAAGGTCAGGCAGACTTGGCTGCCCTTGACCTCCCAGGTCCCCGCCGGATGGGTGTCGCCCGCCACCCCGGTGAAGGTGTGGTCGGCGGCATAGTAGATCTTGGTCGACATGCCGCTGGGGTCGGTGGTGATGGTGGTGTTGCCGAACCGCGAGGCCAGCACCTCGTCGCCGGCGAATGCCGCGGTGGCCGAAAGCGCCAGAGCCGCGATCCCGAGCAGAATCCTACGCATGACTGCCTCCCTTTTCTTGTCTGAGTGGGCAGTCGTAACGCTGATCGATCAACGTGGCAAAGGCTTGGCCACCATGTTGACCTGGCCCGGCGGCGTCTGGTCGAACACCAGCAGCACCACGGGCGTATCGCCGAGCGCCAGGCCGGTATGCCACTGGTCGCGCGCCTCGATAATCATCTCACCGGGGTGGTATTCGACGACCTTGCCGGTATCGAGGTTGCTGACCCGGATGGTCCCGGCCTCGACATAGCCGAACCGCTGGAACGGGTGCTTGTGGACCGGCAGGCTGGTCCCGGCCGCGATAGTCACCCGGTTCACCGTCACCTGCACCGGCCCCGACGGCAGCAGAATCCGCTGGCCGGAATTGGTGGCGTCATACTGGCCGATCCGGGTGGTTTCCGGGGCCCGGGCGACGGCCGGAGCGGCCAGAATCAGGGCGAGAAGGGCGGCGAAGGCGGTCGATTTCATGGCGGCTCCCCTTTGCGGCCACTCTGACGAAGGCCGAGGGGCAATGGAAGCTTGCCCTGCCCCGCGCCCCTCTCTAAACGAGCGGCTTAACCTGCAATCTGGTCGGGCGGGCGCGTCGAAAAGGGCGCGGTCGTTCTTGCGCGCGAGTTGAGATGGAAAAACCCCCCTCCCTGTTGAGCCGCATCCTTGGGGCGCCCAAGCCGCTCACCGGTCATGCCGCCCGTGACGAGGAGGTCCGCAAGATTCTGCGCGGCAGGGGCGATACGATGACCACCCCGCGCCATGCGGTCTTCTACTTCTACAACGGCAATCACCGGGAGCTGGCCCGCACGGCCATCGCCGCCGGCATGACCGCCAGCCCGACGGTGGGGGGCGACGGCGTCATCCTGGAGACCATGATCGCCGTGGACGAGGCGGCCTTCGAGCCGGTGAACCGGCAGATGCAGGATTGGGCCGAGCAGTTCGGCTGTGATTATGACGGCTGGGAATGCCAGCTGGTGACGAGCTGAGCCCATGCCCAAACGCACAGACATCAAGTCCATCCTGATCATCGGCGCCGGCCCCATCGTCATCGGCCAGGCCTGCGAGTTCGACTATTCCGGCGTGCAGGCCTGCAAGGCGCTGCGGGCCGAGGGCTACCGGATCGTCCTGGTCAACTCCAACCCCGCCACCATCATGACCGACCCGGACGTGGCGGACGCGACCTATATCGAGCCCATCACCCCCGAGATGGTTGCCAAGATCATCGAGAAGGAGCGGCCCGACGCCTTGCTGCCCACGATGGGCGGCCAGACGGCGCTGAACACCGCCCTCAGCCTCGAAGCGATGGGGGTGCTCAAGCAGTTCAATGTCGAGATGATCGGGGCGCGGGCCGAAGTCATCGACAAGGCCGAGGACCGCCAGAAATTCCGCGACGCCATGGACAAGATCGGGCTGGAATCGCCCAAGTCCCACGCCGCCCACAGCATGGACGAGGCCCTGGCCGGGCTCGACTTCGTCGGCCTGCCGGCCATCATCCGCCCCAGCTTCACCCTGGCCGGCACCGGCGGCGGCATCGCCTACAACGTCGAGGAGTTCCGCGAGATCGTCGAGCGTGGCCTGGACCTCTCGCCCACCACCGAGGTGCTGATCGAGGAAAGCGTCCTGGGCTGGAAGGAGTATGAGATGGAGGTGGTCCGCGACAAGGCGGACAACTGCATCATCGTCTGCTCCATCGAGAACATCGACCCGATGGGCGTGCACACCGGCGATTCCATCACCGTGGCCCCGGCCCTGACCCTGACCGACAAGGAATACCAGCGCATGCGGGCGGCCAGCATCGCCGTGCTGCGCGAGATCGGGGTGGAGACCGGCGGCTCGAACGTGCAGTTCGCCGTCAATCCGGCCGACGGGCGGATGGTGGTGATCGAGATGAACCCGCGGGTGTCGCGGTCGTCGGCCCTGGCCTCGAAGGCGACGGGTTTCCCGATCGCCAAGATCGCCGCCAAGCTGGCGGTCGGCTACACGCTCGACGAGCTGGACAACGACATCACCGGCGGAGCCATGCCGGCCAGCTTCGAGCCCAGCATCGACTACGTCGTCACCAAGATCCCCCGCTTCGCCTTCGAGAAATACCCAGGCGCCGAGCCCTATCTGACCACCAGCATGAAGTCGGTCGGCGAGGTCATGGCCATCGGCCGCACTTTCGCCGAGAGCCTGCAAAAGGCCCTGCGCGGGCTGGAGACTGGTCTCACCGGCCTCGACGAAATCGACATCGCCGGCGCCGACGATCCTGACAATGCCCATGCCGCCGTGATCCGGGCGCTGGGCAATCCCACCCCCGACCGCCTCAGGGTCATCGCCCAGGCCTTCCGCCATGGCCTGACCGTCGAGGAGATCAATCAGGCCTGCAGCTACGAGCCCTGGTTCCTGCGCCAGATCGCCGACCTGGTCCGCGAGGAGGGCATCGTGCGGGCTGCCGGCCTGCCCGCCGCCCAGGGCCTGCGGGCCCTCAAGGCCAAAGGCTTCTCCGACGCCCGTCTCGCCAGGCTGACCGACCTGACCGAGGACGAGGTCCGCGCCCGCCGCCACGCCCTGGACGTGCGCCCGGTGTTCAAGCGCATCGACACCTGCGCCGGCGAGTTCGCCGCCACCACGCCCTACATGTATTCGACCTATGAGACCGGCTCGCTGGGCCAGGCCCCCGACTGCGAGGCCGAGCCGTCGAACCGCCGCAAGGCCATCATCCTGGGCGGCGGCCCCAACCGCATCGGCCAGGGCATCGAGTTCGACTATTGCTGCTGCCACGCCGCCTTCGCGCTGGACCAGATCGGCATCGAGTCGATCATGGTCAACTGCAACCCCGAGACCGTCTCCACCGACTACGACACCTCCGACCGCCTCTATTTCGAACCCCTGACCGCCGAGGACGTGCTGGAGCTGATCGCCGTCGAGCAGCGCAGCGGGACCCTGCTTGGGGTGATCGTCCAGTTCGGCGGCCAGACGCCGCTGAAGCTGGCCCATCCGCTGGAGCAGGCCGGGGTGCCGATCCTGGGCACCACACCCGACGCCATTGACCTCGCCGAAGACCGCGAGCGCTTCCAGCAACTGCTGCATCGCCTGGACATCGCCCAGCCCCGCAATGCGCTCGCCCGCAACGCCGAGCAGGCCTTCGCCGGGGCCGAGGAGGTCGGCTATCCGGTGGTCATCCGCCCGTCCTACGTGCTGGGCGGCCGGGGCATGGAGATCGTCTATGACGACGCCCAGCTGGAGCGCTACATCAGCAACGCGGTGATGGTCAGCGGCGACGCGCCGGTGCTGATCGACCAGTATCTCTCCAGGGCCACCGAGGTGGACGTCGACGCCCTCTGCGACGGGACCGATGTCTTCGTGGCCGGGGTGCTGGAACACATCGAAGAGGCCGGCGTGCACAGCGGCGATTCCGCCTGCTCCATGCCCCCCTTCTCGCTGCGCAAGGAAACCATCGACGAGCTCAAGCGCCAGACCCGCGACATGGCCTTGGCCCTGAACGTCCGTGGTCTGATGAACGTGCAGTTCGCCATCGAGGAGCCGCTGTCGGACGCCCCGCGCATCTATGTGCTGGAGGTCAATCCCCGCGCCAGCCGCACCGTGCCCTTCGTCGCCAAGACCATGGGGGCGCCCATCGCCGCCATCGCCGCCAAGATCATGGCCGGCGAGAGCCTGAAGAGCTTCGGCCTGGTCAACACCGACCTGGACCATATCGCGGTCAAGGAAGCGGTCTTCCCCTTCGCCCGCTTCCCCGGCGTCGACACCGTGCTGGGCCCGGAGATGCGCTCGACCGGCGAGGTCATGGGCCTGGACTGGCGCCGCGAGGGCGAGACCGACCTCAAGCCCGCCTTCGCCCGCGCCTTCGCCAAGAGCCAGCTGGGCGGCGGCGTCGACCTGCCCCGCAAGGGCTGCGCCTTCGTTTCGGTCAAGGACAGCGACAAGACCTGGATCCTGGAACCCGTCCGCCTGCTGATGAAGTCGGGCTTCACCATCCTGGCCACCAGCGGCACCTGCGCCTTCCTCAAGGGCGAGGGGCTGGAGGTCGAGTTCGTCAAGAAGGTGCTGGAGGGCCGCCCCCACATCGTCGACGCCATGAAGAACGGCGAGGTTCAGCTGGTCTTCAACACCACCGAGGGCAAGCAGTCGCTGTCGGACAGCTTCGAGATTCGCCGCAGCGCCCTGATGAGCAAGATCCCCTACTACACCACCGCCGCCGGCGCCCTGGCGGCGGCCCAGGCCATCGCAGGCGGGGACACCGGTTCGTTGGGCGTGCGGCCGCTGCAGAGCTACGCCTGAGGATAGCCAATCGGCGACTGCGCGCCTAGGATCGCCCCATGCGAGTGGAAGCGATCCTGACCTGCCTGATCGTGCTGACCTTCCCCTTACCGGCGGCGGCCGAGCCGCCCGAAGGCGTTGCTGGCCGTTGGTCCGCCAGCATCAAGGCCTGCAACAGCGGCAATTCCGAAACCGTGCCGCTGGCCAAGGTCGCCGCCAGGCCCGAAGGCTATATCGGCCGCTGCCTCGCCATCGTCGGCGCCTGGGACGGCATCCGGTTCTGCACCGACCGCAGCGCTATGACCGGTCCCGTTCGCGCCACCGCCCGCTGCATCGGCGCGGAGTCCCGATCGGACGAGGTCCATCAGCGGGACAAGGTCGAATGGGTCCGGCTCTATGGCGAGCTCAGCCTCTGCGCGGATTTCTGGGCGATGGCCGCCACGACGGACGAGCTGTGGAGGATAGGCGGCTTTTGCCACACCTCGGACGGGCCAGACCTGCGAGTCACTGCCAGACAGCCGCTGATCAACCCAGGTTGGTGACGCCGGGTCAGCCTGGACGCCGCCGCTTCCAGCGGTCAACTTACCGTCGATAACAAAAATCCTCGGGAGGGAATGATGGCCGGACGCGTAGCGGGCAAGGTGGCCCTGGTGACGGGCGGGGCGAGCGGCATTGGCCAGGGCTGCGCCGAGCTGCTGGCGGCCGAGGGGGCCAGGGTAGTGGTCACCGACGTGCAGGTCGAGCGCGGCAAAGCCGTGGTGGACGGCATCAATGCCCGGGGCGGCGAGGCCGTCTTCATGACCCAGGACGTCACCCGCGAAGAGGGCTGGGAGCAGGTCATCGCCGACACCCGCAAGGTCTATGGGCGGCTGGACATCCTGGTCAACAACGCCGGCATCGCCATCGGCGGGCCGATCCACAGCTTCAGCTTCGCCGACTGGAAGAAGCAGCAGGCGGTCAACGAGGACGGCGTCTTCCTGGGGACCAAGCACGGCCTGGGCCTGATGCGCGAGAGCGGCGGCGGCTCGATCATCAACATCTCCTCGGTGGCCGGCATGAAGGGCTCGGCGGGCCTGGCCGCCTATTGTGCGACCAAGGGGGCGGTGCGCCTGTTCAGCAAGGCGGTGGCCATGGAATGCGCCGCGGCCAAGGACGGCATCCGGGTCAATTCCGTGCATCCGGGCATCATCGACACCCCGATCTGGGATGGCATCGGCTCGACCCTGGACGGGCCCAGCAACGCCGGCGGCCGCACACTGGACCTCAACGACGTGGCAGCCGTGGCCACCCCGCTGGGCTTCAAGGGCGAGCCGGCCGACATCGCCGCCGGGGTGCTGTACCTGGCCTCCGATGAGAGCCGCTATGTCACCGGGATCGAGCTGATCATCGACGGCGGCATGGTCACGCGCTAGCCGCCGCTCGCCCCCGCATTCAAGGCCCTTGCCCGCCGGCCTCCACCAGAGGTATGTGAGGATTTGTGCGCATCGCGGGGGCGATGCCGCTGGGGGAGTAGCGTTGATGACCGAGGCCCGGGATTCCGAGCTGTCGACCGAGCAGAGCCGCGCCATCGCCGCGCGGGTGCGCGAGGAGCTGGCCCGCCGCCGCATATCGCGCCAGCGGCTGGCGGACGACGCCCGCATCAGCATCTCGACCCTGGAAAAGGCCCTGTCCGGCCGCCGGCCCTTCACGCTGGCCACCACCATCCGCCTGGAGGAGGCCTTGTCCGCCCCGCTGCGCATCGCCAAGAGCGCCGGCGTCCCCGGGGCGTTCGGCCTGGCGCCCGAGGCCCTGGGCTCCTATTCCCGCCCCGCCGTGGCGCGGCTGGAAGGCGACTACCTGACCCTGCGCCCCAGTTTCGGCGAGCGCGGCGCGGTCTACGCCTACCGCACCGAAATCCGCTGGGACGAGGCCTCGTCCTCGCTGGCCTTCCGCGAGTCGGCGCGGCTCGATTCGGCCTTCACCCAAAAAGGCGCGGTGTCGCTGCCCAACCAGTCGGGCCACATCTACATGATCACCAGCGAGCTGGGGCAGTTCCGCCTGGCCATCCTGGCCCGCCCCACCATCACCGGCGAGCTCTATGGCCTGTTGACCACCCTGCAGGCCGGGGTCGGCAGCCAGCTGATCCCCGCCTCCGCCAGCATCGCCTATGTGCCCCTGGCCCGGGTCCCCAACGCCAAGTTCGGCAAGATCAACAGCCGCGAGCCCTGCTACGCCGCCTATCGGGCGCACATCGACCGGATCAACGAAGAATCCTACGTGCGGTTCTTCCCGGAGTAGGGGCTAGAGGGCGGTGGCCAGCACCACGTCGTCATAGTCGTTGACGCCCACCCGGATCTTCCGGGTCCCGACCTGTTCGAAGCCGCTGCGGCGATAGAAGGCCAGGGCCCGGTGGTTCTCGCCATAGGCCCCCAGCAGCACCCGCCTGAAGCCGGCCGTTCGCGCCCAGTCCAGCCCCGCCTGCAGCAGGCGCGGCCCGACCTTCTCGCCGTGGAAGCGGTGCAGGACATAGATGCGCTTCAGCTCGATATCGCCGTCATGGATCGCCACCGGCAGGTCCGGTGGGCAGAACACCGTGTAGCCGACCGGCGCTTCGCCAGGCGGGCAGACGGCCAGGAACAGCTGGCAGGCCGGGTCGGCCAGATAGTCCTCGTAGGTCGCCGTCGAATGCGGGCCCTCGGCGTGGGCCAGAATGTCGGCGCCGTCGACGATGCCAGCATAGGTCTCCAGGAAGGTCGCCTGCCCCACCGCCGCCAGGGCCGCCGCGTCGCCGGGCCTGCAGGGTCTGATCGTGATATCCATGCCCCCGCTCCCCTCCTAGCCGGCCGCCAGCAGGGTAGCGGCGCCGGCGGCGATGACCAGCACTCCGACCACCCGTCCGGCCGTCATCCGCTCCTTGAGGAAGACCACGGCGATCACCGTGGCGAACAGGATGGAGGTCTCGCGCAGGGCCGCCAGCCGCGGCGTCGCCCCGATCCGGAAGGCGTAGAGGGCCAGGCCGTAGGTGACGATGGACAGCGCCCCGGCGATCAGGCCCGGCTTCCATTCGCTGCGGGCCGCCAGGTAGAAGGTCCGGCCCCGCCAGAGGGCGAACATCACGCCGATGCCGCCGCCCAGGAACAGATAGACCCAGACGATATAGCTGAGCGCCGTGGGGGCGGCCCGCACCCCCTGGGCGTCCAGCACGGTGTAGAGGGCGATGGTCATGCCTGTCGCCACCGCCCAGCCGACGGCCTTGGGGTCGGCCTTGCGCCCCATCCCGACCGTCATCACCCCGATCGAGACCAGCCCGACGCCAATGGCCACCCAGAAGGTGATGGCCTCATGGAACAGCCCGACCGCCACGGCCGCGGCGATGGCCGGGGCGACGCCCCGGGCGATGGGATAGGCGACAGTCATGTCGGCCCGCTCGAAGGCCTTGATCAGGCAGACCAGGTAGACCAGGTGGGTCGCGAAACTGCCCAGCAGCCACCACCAGGCCCCATTGGGCAGCGGGGTGAAGAAGGCCAGCGGCAGCATGATCAGGGCCGAGAAGCCGTCGATCAGGGCCCGGCTGGACATCTTATCCTTGCCGGCCTTGAGGATGGCGTTGACCACCGCATGGGCCATCCCGGAGGTCAGAATCATCAGGCTGGCGGTCAGGGCCGGGGACATTGTCCCTGATTGGCAGGCTTCCCCGGCGCGAGGCAACGGCCGATTCAGCGAACAGGACTCGCTGCAGCGCAGCATTAGGCTTGATATTTCACAACATGCCGACTAGTTTCGACGCCCCCGGTCGTGTGCGCCCACGACTGGAACCTTGCCTCCCCGGGCGTAAAGTCGAGCAAATCCGTTCATGGAAAAAGTGCCGATGACCGCCGAGGGCTATCATGCCCTCGACGAAGAATTGAAGCGTTTGAAGACCGTTGAGCGGCCGAGCGTGATCGCCGCCATCGCGGAGGCGCGCGCTCATGGCGACCTCAGCGAAAACGCCGAGTATCACGCCGCCAAGGACCGCCAGGGCTGGATCGAAGGCCGTATCGCCGAGATCGAGGACAAGATCGCCCGCGCCCAGGTGATCGACGTCTCGCGCCTGTCGGGCGCCCAGGTGAAATTCGGAGCCACGGTCAGCGTGGTCGACGAGGACACCGAGGAATCGTCGCGCTACCAGATCGTCGGCGACCACGAGGCCGACGTGAAGGCGGGCCGCATCTCGCTGTCCTCGCCGCTTTCCCGCGCCATGATCGGCAAGGAAGTCGGCGACGTGGTCGAGGTCAACACCCCAGGCGGGGTCAAGGCCTACGAGATTCTCAAGGTCGAGTGGCTCTAAGCTACCCCTCTTTTTTGTTTCTGGGCGTCATCTTCAGGCCGACTTCGCCGGCCAAGCCTGCTCCATCAGGGAGTCCTCGTGGCCAAGGCGTCCGCCGCTGAACCGCTGCTGATCTGGGCCGTCTCCGACGGCCGGGCGGGCATCGAGGCCCAGGCCGTCGGTCTGGGCGAGGCGGTCGTGCGGGCCGCCGGCGGGCCGAAGAAGGCCATCCTGATCGTCAAGCGGGTGGGCTGGAAGGGCCGCACGGGGCGGCTGCCCTGGTGGCTGAACCTGCTGCCGCGCCGCTGGGTGACCGCCGAGAGCGACTTCGCCCCGCCCTGGCCCGACGTCCTGATCGCGGCCGGCCGCGCCACCCTGCCCCTGTCGATCCGCGCCCGCCGCTGGTCGGGCGGCAAGACCTTCGTCGCGCAAATCCAGGATCCGCGCGTTCCCTCGGCCCTGTTCGACCTGGTCATCCCGCCCAACCACGACCGGCTGAAGGGCGACAATGTCCTGCCGATCATGGGCTCGCCCCACCGGGTCACCGCCGAGCGGCTGGCGGCCGAATACGCCAGGTTCGCCGAGCGGATCGATCCTCTGCCCCATCCGCGCGTCGCCGTGCTGATCGGCGGCAAGTCCAAGGCCTTCGACCTGCCCCCGGAACGGGCGGCGGCCATCGCCAACGCCATCCACGGACCGCTGGAAGAGGACGGCGGCTCGCTGCTGATGACCTTCTCGCGCCGCACGCCCGAGCCGGCCCGCGACCTGCTGACCGCCCGCCTGCGCCAGCTGCCCGGCATCATCTGGGACGGCGAGGGCGCCAATCCCTATTTCGCCTTCCTGGCCGGGGCCGACTACATCCTGGTCACCGAGGACTCGGCCAACATGGCCACCGAGGCGGCCTCGACCGGCAAGCCGGTCTATATCCTGCCCCTGGACGGCCAGAGCCTGAAGTTCCGCCTGTTCCATGAAGAGCTGCAGCAGCTGGGCGCCACCCGCCCCTTCGACGGCGCCTTCCACCACTGGACCTATGAGCCGGTCAACGAGACCGACCGCGCCGCGGCCGAAATCCTGAAGCGTCGGGAGTTGAGCAAGGCGGCCGAATAGCGTTGTCTGTCGCCATGCGCAGATCTCTACCGGCCCTCGCCGCCCTCGCCTTCGTTCTTCCGTCCCTGGCCCATGCCGACTGGGGCTGGACCAACTGGACCATGAGCGCCGCCCAGGTGATCGAGACGTCGGGCGGTAAGGTCCAGGCCGTCAGCGGCGGACAGGGCGACCGGGTCCACGGCTTCGATCTGAAGGCCCGGGGCCGGACCAGGCAGGACGGCATGAATTTCGACGCCGAATTCTATTTCGACCCGGACGGCAAGATCCTGCATGTCGTGCGGCTCACTCCGGCCGAGCGCGACTGCCGGAAGCTGCTGAAACGGCTCAAAAAGCGCTATGGCGCGCCCCGCGACGAGAGCCAGAACTTTCCGATGAGCGGTGGCCGCACCCTCGCCATGACCGCGCTCAAATGGTCCGATCCCGAGCACGGCAATTTCGTCGCCTATACCGGCATGTCGGCCTTCGGCGACATGCCGGCCACCTGCTTCGTCCGCTATCGGCCGCTCGCCGAGTCCGACCCCCCGCCTTCATGATCCTCGCCATCCTCCAGGCCCGGATGAGCTCGACCCGCCTGCCGGGCAAGGTGCTGATGCCGCTGGCCGGGGCGCCGCTGATCGTGCGCCAGATCGAGCGGGTCAGCCGGGCCGGGCGGATCGACCGCCTGGTGGTCGCCACCAGCGACCAGCCCACCGACGACCCGCTAGAGGCCGCCGTCCGGCGCGAGGGGATTGCGGTGTTCCGCGGTTCGCTCGACGACGTGCAGAGCCGCTTCATCGGCGCCCTGGACGCCTTCGGACCGGCCGATCATGTGGTGCGGCTGACCGCCGACTGTCCGCTAGCCGACTGGACGGTGATCGACGCCACCATCGACGCCTTTCTGGCCGCCGACGCCGACTATGGCAGCAACACTCCGGCCCACCGCACCTATCCCAAGGGCCTGGACGTCGAGGTCATGCGGGCCGAGGTGCTGCGCCAGGCCGCCGTGGAGGCCCGCACGCCGGAGGAACGCGAGCATGTCACCTGGGCGCTGCATCGGCGTCCGGACCGCTGGCGCCAGGCCTTCCACTCCCAGACCGCCGAGGAGGGCGAGGTGCGCTGGACCGTCGACCGGCCCGACGACTACGCCTTCGTCGCCGCCGTCTACGACGCCCTCTATGCCGGCAACCGCGCCTTTACTTCGCAGGATGTACGGGACTTCGTGCATAGCCGGCCGGACCTCATCGACTACGGCGGCGACAGGAGGGTCTGAGCATGCCGGACGTCGCCCTTCGCGACCTGATCCCCGCCGACAAGGACCGCCTGTTCGCCTGGCGCAATTCCGAGGCGGTCCGGCCCTACATGTACACCGACCACCTGATCGGCCGGGAGGAACACGAGCGCTGGTTCGCCGGCATCCCGGGCGATGGCCGCCGCCGTTACTGGGTGATCGAGCTGGACGGCCAGCCGGTGGGCCTGGCCAACCTCTATGACATCGACCGGGCCAACCACCGCTGCGCCTGGGCCTACTATCTGGCCGAACCCTCGACGCGGGGACTTGGCCTGGGCTCGTTCGTCGAGTTCTGGGTGATCGAGCAGGTGTTCGGACCGCTGGGCCTTTCCAAGCTGTGGTGCGAGGTGCTGGCCAGCAACGAGGCGGTCTGGAAGCTGCATGAGCGGCATGGCTTCAGGCAGGAGGCCTGTTTCCGCCAGCACATCTGGCGCGGGGATGAGCCGCAGGACGTGCTGGGCCTGGGCCTGCTGGCCGCCGACTGGGCGGACTATCGGGCCGCGATGGCTGAGCGGCTGGTCGAGAAGGGCTTCAAGCTTTAAGCCCTTCCCCCGCTGGCGGGGGAAGTGGCCTGAGGCGCGCAGCGACGAAGGTCGTTGGGGGTCCTTGCGGCGCTGGCGGGTGGCGCGACCGTGGGAAAGGGCCCCCAACGACCCTCCGGCTATCGCCGTCGGGCCACTTCCCCCGCCAGCGGGGGAAGGGCTTTCAGCCAGCCTGGCTAACCAGGGCCAATAGCGCCACTGCCGCCCGTCCAGCTCCCAACCCATCGCACAAGGCGGCCGACCTCCGCGACAAACCCTGCCGCAGGGCTTCGTCCCCGACCAGCCTCCCCCAAATCTCAACCAGCCGCGCCTCCAGCCCCGGCCAGCGGGCGTCCAGCGCCAGGGTGACCCCCGCCCCGTCCAGCCGCATGGCCAGGTCCCGCTGGTTGTCGGCCACGATCAGGGTGACGGCGGGCAGGCCCAGGCAGGCGCGCTCCCAGAGGCTGGCGCCGCCCGCCCCGATGGCGATGTCGGCCCGGCTCATCAGGCCGGCCATGTCCTGGCTGTCGACATGCAGGCCGATCGCCCCCTGGTCCGCCAGGGCCTGCAGCGCCGGCAGGCTGTAGGCGCCCGACCCGACCACCACGTCCAGCGCCACGCCCCCCAGGCCCGGCAGCAGGGCCTGCACGGTCCGGCCCGTGATCCCGCCGACATCGGTCAGCCCCAGCGCCACCAGGGCCCGCGCCACCGGCCCGCCCCGCCGCGCCAGGGCGGCTTGGCGAACCTCGGCGAACTCGCGCCGCACCAGGGCGTAGTCCGGGCCGGCCAGCACGGTCGGCGCCTCATAGTCGCTGGCATGGCGGCCGAACGAGGGGTCGAGCACCAGGTCGGCATGATGGGGCCGGGCCAGGTCGTCGATCACCGCCAGGGCGCCGGCCTTCTCCCGCCAGCCGTCCTCGACCTCGCGGCCCATGCGGTAGCTGTCCAGCACCACCAGGTCGGCGGCCTCGTCCTCGCTCAGCGCCATGTCCGGCGCGAAGGCGGCCAGGATGCGCGCCACCCCCGTCCCGTTCAGGAAGACGCAATCGGCGCCCTGGCCTTGCAGCGCCCGGGCCAGCGTCAGGCAGCGCATGACATGGCCGCCGCCCAACTCCGGCGAGGCCTCGCAGACGAAGAGGATGCGGGGAAGTTTCTGGGGTTTGTCGTTCATCGGCTCGCGATTGGCGGAATCATCGCTAAATACTGTCCATCATGTCCGAACCTCGCACCACCCGCTGTCTGATCATCGGCGCCGGCCCCGCCGGCTACACGGCCGCCATCTATGCCGCCCGCGCCCTGCTCAATCCCGTGCTGATCGCCGGCATCCAGCCCGGCGGCCAGCTGACCATCACCACCGATGTCGAGAACTATCCCGGCTTCGCGGACGTCATCCAGGGTCCCTGGCTGATGGAGCAGATGCAGGCCCAGGCGACCCATGTCGGGACCGAGGTCATCAACGACATCGTGCTGGAGGCCGACCTCTCGCAACGCCCCTTCCGCCTTAAATGCGACAGCGGCCAGGAGTGGCTGGCCGAGACCCTGGTCATCGCCACCGGCGCCCAGGCCAAGTGGCTGGGCATCGAGAGCGAGCAGCGCTTCCAGGGCTTCGGGGTCTCGGCCTGCGCCACCTGCGACGGCTTCTTCTACCGCGGCAAGCAGGTGGTGGTGGTCGGCGGCGGCAACACCGCCGTCGAGGAGGCGCTGTTCCTGACCAACTTTGCCAGCAAGGTCACGGTCGTGCACCGGCGAGACGAGTTCCGGGCCGAGCGCATCCTGCAGGAGCGGCTGTTCGCCCATCCCAAGATCGAGGTGATCTGGGACCACGCCATCGACGAGGTGCTGGGCGCGACCGATCCCATGGGCGTCACCGGCGTGCGGCTCAAATCGGTGAAGACCGGAGAGACCCAGACCCTGGACGCCGACGGCGTCTTCATCGCCATCGGCCACGCCCCTGCGTCCGAGCTGTTCAAGGGCCAGCTGGAGATGGACGGCTCGGGCTATCTGAAGATCAAGGCGGGTACAACCGCCACCGCCATCGAGGGCGTCTACGCCGCCGGCGACGTCACCGACGACGTCTACCGCCAGGCGGTCACCGCCGCCGGCATGGGCTGCATGGCCGCCCTGGAGGCGGTGCGCTTCCTGGCCGAGCAGGACCACGCCGCCGCCCACCACCCGATCAGCCACGCCGAAGCCCAGAAGATCGCCGTCTGGTGATCCGCCCGGCCGTCCCCAGCGACTGGCCGGCCATCCACGCGGTCGAAACCGCCGCCTTCGGACGGCCCGACGAGGCCGACCTGGTCGAGGCGCTGCGGGCCGACGGCGACGCCCTGGTCGAACTGGTCGCCGAGGAAGGCGGCGCGGTCGTCGGCCATATCCTGTTCAGCCCGCTCGCCACCGACACCGGCGCGGCCTTCGCGGCCCTGGCCCCAGTCGCCATCCGCCCTGATCGCCAGAAGGATGGCCTGGGTGGGGGGCTGATCCTGGCCGGCCTGCAGGCCTGCCGCGACCTGGACATCGAGGCGGTGATCCTGCTGGGCCACCCCAGCTACTACCCGCGCTTCGGCTTCTCCGCCGAGGCGGCCCTGAAGGTCGCCGCGCCGTTCAAGGGCCGCTCGTTCATGGGCCTGGCCCTGACGGAGGGCGCGCTCGAAAAGCCGGTGGCCATCACCTACGCCAAGGCGTTCGGGCTGTAGAGCTACTTCGGCTTGCTCAGCGGCAGATCCCCCGCGTTGTCGGACGGCGGGACTGGCGGCAATGACAACGGCCGGGGCGGGGCGTCGCGGGGGGCGGTGCCGATCGGGGCGTCGGGGTCGTCGAAGGTCCTGGTGCGGGCCTCGATCTCGGCGTTGATCTGCTTGATCTGTTCGGGGGTCGGCTTGGGCCGCGAAGGGTTGAGCGCGCCCTGCACAGGGATCTGGATTTCGCCGTTGGCCGGCGAGGCGTTGACCGTGTAGGTGCGCTCCTCCCCATCGACCGTCAGCGTCACCGTGCGGGGCTCGGCCAGGCCGTGGACCGCGCCTTCGGTGTTGAGCAGCTGGGCGCCGGCGATGCGCGGGTCGTAGCCGGTCAACACCTCGGTCGACAGATTGGCCTCGCCGCCGGCATAGCGGCCGGTGAAGGCGGCGGGCATGCCGGCCGGACCGGTCCAGCGATAGAAGATGTGCCGGCCGATCTGGACGATCTTGTAGAGGGTCGGGGCCCAGTAGGGGGCGACATAGTCGGCGTGATAATGGGTCGCCGTCCCCACCGCCTTCATGACAAAGCCGCTCAGCGCCCGTTTGGCCACCGCCTGGGCGTTGGCCCACAGCCGGGGGTCGGGCACACGGGCCAGGGAGCCGTCGCAGGTGAAGCTGAACTGGCAGCCGGTCGGCCGCAGCGAGCCCTCGAACACCACCCCGCAGATCGATTTGGGATAGCCCGGATGGCGCAGCCGGTTGAGGATGACCTGGGCCACCGCCTGCTGGCCCTCGCCCGGCTCGACGGCGGCTTCGTAATAGATGGCCTTGGTCAGGCAGTCCTCGGCCAGGGCGCGGTCCTCGGCGCTGCCCTTGAAGACGAAGGGCCGGGCCGGTGGCGGCGGTTCGGCGTCGCCGGTCCGCAGGGCGTTCAGCCGCATGGCTTCCTCGGCGGTCAGCACCCCCACGCCCAGGGTCGGCAGGCGCGAGAGATCGTAGCTGCCCCAGCCGATCGGCCGGCCCCAGTAGTCGGTCTTGCGGCGGCCATCGTGGCGGGCGGCCAGCTTGCGCATGGCCGGGTCCATGCCCGCCGTCAGACGCTTGAACGAGGCTTCGGAAAAGCCCCGCGCCACCGAGGCCACGCCGTGGGCCTGTCCCGCCCCGGCCGCCAACCGGTAGTCGGTCAGACAGCCGCCCAGCATGCCGCTCAGCGCCAGGGCTGCCAGCCAAATACCCGGGCGTCTGGACTGGCGTTCGGTCGTCTTCAAGAGGGAGGCGTCCCAGTTGCGGCCGATCGAGAGGCCAAGCCGGGCGTTTGTGGTCAAAGGCGGCTTGTCCGGTCAAGCCAGAACCGCGTTTTGCCGCCCGGCTCGGCGTTGTTGCGCCCGTAACCCCGCCTCTGACATGATCGCGGTATTGGCTTTGATCTGTCGGGGTTCGGGCCGAACAAGGAAAACCATCGCGCATGACAGCGCCCGACGACCTCTCGCCCGACAGCGGCCTGGACGCCTTCGTCTGGCGTCTGATCCCCGTTCGCCCGCCGCCCTTCTGGCAGGCCCTGGCCGTCACCGCCGCCGCCCTGGCCGCTGCCGCCGGTCTGCGGATTCTGGCCACAGGCTGGCCGCCGCAGTTTGGCTCGTTCTCCATCTTCCTGCCTGCCTATGTGCTGGCCACCCTCTACGCCGGGCCGCGCTGGGGCTGGGCGGCCTGGTTGATCGGTCTGATGATCGGCATCTTCGCGCCCTGGTACGGCGCCCTGGCGCCAGCCCATCTGGGCGGCGGCTTGCTGTATGCGGTAGCCAGCGCCGCCACCCTGGTGGTCACCACCGCCCTGCGCGCCGCCCTCATCCGCCTGCGCACCGCCACCGTCGAGCAGCGTCACGCCGAGGCCCGCCTCAAGCTGGCCGAGGAGGCCGGGGGGCTGGGTCTGTGGGACTGGGACCTGGCCAACGGGACCGCCTACTGGTCCGGCTCGGTGTTCCACAATCTGGGCTTCACCGACTCCGGCGATCCGCCCAGCTACGCCGCCCTGCTCGAGCGAGTGCACCCCGACGACCGCGAACGGCTGCAGGAGGTCAATCGCCAGGCCGCCGCCGACGGCCGCTATTACGATATCGACTATCGGGTCCTGACCGAGACCGGCGAGATCCGCTGGATCCACGCCCGCAGCGAAGTGCTGCGCGATGCTGCTGGCCGGGCGATCCGCATCGTCGGCTACGCCCTCAACATCACCGACCGCCGTCTGGCCGAGGAGGCCCTGCGCGAGAGCGAGGCCCGTTTCCGCGCCCTGGCCGACAGCGCCCCGGCCCTGCTCTGGGTTTCGCGCCTCGACGGCCGGCGCGACTTCGCCAACGCCGCCTATGTCGATTTCGTCGGCGAGAGCTATGAGGCCGCGGTCAATCTCGACTGGCGCACCCGGCTGCATCCCGAGGACATCGACCGCGTCCTGCGCGAGCAGGTGGCCGGGGAGGCCTCGCGAGCGCCCTTCGTGCTGGAGGCCCGCTATCGCCGGGCCGACGGCGAATGGCGCTGGCTGCGGTCCTTCTCCCAGCCCCGGCACGGACCGACCGGCGAGTTCATCGGCTTCGCCGGGATCGGCTTCGACGTCACCTCGGCCAAGCAGGTCGAGGCCGACCTGCAGCGGCTGAACGAGCTGCTCTCCGAGCGGGTCGACGCCGCATTGGCGGAGCGCGACATCGCCCAGGCGGCCCTCCTGCAGTCGCAGAAGCTGGAGGCGGTCGGCCAGCTGACCGGCGGGGTGGCCCACGATTTCAACAATCTCCTGACCGTCATCGTCGGGGCCCTGGACATCATCCAGCGCTATCCCACCGACCCGGTCCGCATCGCCAAGCTCAGCGACGCGGCCCTGTCCGCCGCCAAGCGCGGCGAGCGGCTGACCCAGCAGCTGCTGGCCTTCTCGCGCCGCCAGCCGCTGAAGCCCGAGACCCTGCTGATCGACGCCCTGATCGCCGAGAGCGAGCCCCTCTATCGCCGGGCGGTCGGCGAGGCGGTGGAGCTGAAGCTGGACCTGGGCGCCTCGGGCTTTCCGGTCCGCCTGGACGCCGGCCAGTTCGAGGCGGCCCTGCTCAACCTGCTGGTCAACGCCCGGGACGCCATGGACGGCTCGGGCGTCATCACGGTCGAGACCCGCCTGCTGACCCTGGACGAACCGCAGTCCGGCCTGCCCGCCGGCGGCTATCTGCGGGTCTCGGTCACCGACACCGGTCCGGGCATGAACGCCGAGACCGCCGCCCGCGCCTTCGAACCGTTCTTCACCACCAAGGCGGTGGGCAAGGGCACGGGGCTAGGCCTTAGCCAGGTCTACGGCTTCGCCCGCCAAAGCGGTGGCGAGGTCGAGATCGAGTCCGTTCCTGGCCAAGGGGCGACCATCCGCATGACCCTGCCGCTCGGCCGGGGCGAGCCGGCCGCGCCAGAGGCCTCCCGGTCGGCCACGACCGTGCGCCCGATGCGGGTGTTGCTGGTCGAGGACGATGCCGACGTCGCCGACCTGGTCGAGAACCTGCTTCAGGAACTGGGTCATCGGGTCGTCCGGGCCGACACCGTCGCTCAGGCGCTGATCCAACTTCGCCGCAAGCCGTTGCCCGACCTGTTGCTCACCGACGTCATCATGCCCGGCGGCCGCACCGGCGTGGACCTGGCCATCGAGGCGGTGAAGAAGCGGCCGAACCTGCCCATCGTGCTGAGCTCCGGCTACACCGGCGAGGCCCTGACCGCCGCCGAGGCCGCCCCCTGGCCGCTGCTGCGCAAACCCTACAGCCTGGAAGGCCTGGCCCAGGCCCTGGCCGCCGCCGTCGAGGCCGCCGGCCGGGTCGGCACATCCATAGATGGCGCGCATACCAAGGCCTGAATTTGGAATTTGATCGCGACGGCGGGTCCGGAGAGGCTGAGGCAGCCCTTTCCGTCCCGCCGGCGGGAAGCATGACGTTCCGCGTTCGTGGGCCGCGTCTGCGGGGCGGTCGCGCGGCTTAAGCCGCGTGGCCGCCCTGTGGCTATCTTCCCCCGCTTGCGGGGGAAGTGACCTGAGGCGCGCAGCGCCGAAGGTCGATGGGGGCTACTCGTCCAGTATCTTCGAGAACAGTCTGAGCGAGGCCGCCGCGAAGGCCTGCATGTTGGCCAGCCTGTCGCTCACGCCGGTCTCCAGGGTAATCGAGACCTCGATGGGGCCGGCCACGGCCAGGCAGGTATGTCCGGCGGCGTCGCCGTAGGGGTTGCCGGTCGGGCCCGAGGCGCCGGTCTCCGACAGACCCCAGGTCACCCCCAGATTCTCCCGCGCCGTCCGGGCCAGCAACAGGGCGTAGGGCTCGCTGGCCGAGCGCATGCCGGCCACCGCCTCGCGCGGCAGGTCCATCAGCCGCATCCGGGCCCGGGCGGTGTAGACCACCGTCCCGCCCATGTAATAGGCCGACGCCCCGGGAACCGAGAGCAGGGCCGCCGAGATCAGCCCGCCGGACGAGGACTCGGCCACGGCCACGGTCTCGCCCCGCGCCTTGAGCTTTTCGCCCACCTCGGCCGCCAGGGCCGCCAGGTCTTCGGTCATCATGCCAACCCGTCCTCCAGCCGTTCGAACCGGCCGTCCGACCCTAGCGCGCCTGGACGAGGGTTTCACCTATGCCCAGTCTCGCGGCTAGGGCTCCGGCGGGCGATAGGCTTCGACCAGGCGCGAGACCACCTGCCAGCGGCCATCGCGGCGAACCCAGGTGTCGATCAGGGTGACCTTGTCGGTGAAGGCTTCGCCCTCGTAGGCTCCGCTCCAGGTGAAGATCGCATGCACCTGGGCGGTGTCGCCCCAGACCGTGACGCGGCTCTGGTCGAAACGAACCGTATCGACCTTCAGATGCTCGATCGCATTGCCGAGCCAGACCGCGCGCGGCAGCGGATCACGCTCTGGTTCGCCGATTCCGCCCAGGCTGAATTCCGGGGCCAGATACCGCTCGAGGGCCGATCGGTCGCGGCGCTGCATGGCGGCCATCCAGCCGTCTTCGGCCTGCAGCAACGCCTTCTCCGGCGGGGGCTGGATGGGGGCCGGCGCCGAAGCGCCGAGCGCTGCGACGACGACGAGCAATAGAATGGAATGCCGCATGGATACCTCCGCCGGATGCCCGGGCAATACGAGCCAGCGCGGCGGTCGGACCAGTTCAGCCCAAGAAATCGGCGGCGCGCCCGGGCGACCGCTCACCGGTCATTATTGCACACCGTCCTCGAGACGCTCGAACCAGCTGCCCGACAGCGACAGCCGGCTGGGCCGCCCGCTCAGCGGCGCCTCGAACCGCACTCGCTCGCAGGCCAGTTCCGGGTCCTCGAACCGCCAGGTTCCGTCGGGGGCCGGCTTCAGGATCGCCCCGCCCATGACCAGTTCCTCGCCCTGGGCGAAGACCCGGACGATGCCTTCCCAGGGGCTGTTGCTGAAATAGGTTCCGGCCAGCGCCCGCAGCCGGGGATCGGCCGGCGGCCCGGCGGCGCCGCCGCGGCCATAGAAGGTTCCGCCGCACCAGCAGCCGATGACCTTCTCGCCCTCGCGGACGAACCGCAGGCCCAGTGGGGCGAAACTGCCGTCGTCGGTGGAAAAGACGTCCGGTCCGGCGAGCTCCATCCGGGCATGGCCTTGCGGCCCGTCCAGCGCCAGACCCTGGCCCGCGGGCTTCACCTCGAACCGCGAACCCTGGCCGTAGACGCCCAGATAGTCGGCCGCGTTCTCGACCGGCGCCTCGCGGCTGATCGTCGGCAGGTCGGGCAGCGGCCGGCCCTCGACCACCGCTCGCAGGACCTGGCAGGCATAGTTGGTGGTCGCCCGGGGGCGATAGGGAATCAGCCCGGCGTTGACGCTGGCGAAGGCCCCTACCCCGCTGACCGGGTCGACGGTCAGGGCCGAGTTGAACGAGACCATGCCGCCGGTGTGGAAGAGGCAGTCGTGATCGTCCAGCACCGTCACCGCCAGGCCGTGGGCGTAGCGGGCGCCCTTGCCGAATTCCTCGGCCGGGGTCTGGGGTTTGACGAACCGCGCCATGGCGGCGTCCGACATCAGCGGCCCGCCCTGGCCGCGCCCGGCCGCCATCAGGAAGCGGGCGTAGCGGGCCATCATGGCGGCGGTGGCCGAGATCGAGCCGGCGGCGAAGTCGGACTCCACCCAGGGCGCGCGATCCAGCGGCCCGCCGACCAGGGGCGCCCGGTCGCTGAGAGCCGGCCAGTAGCTGAGCGGGAAAAGGTGGCGGTCGGCGCTGCGGATCACGCTGAGCATCCCGGTCAGGCCCAGCGGCCGCATGACCAGGTCCTGTAGCGCCTGCGGCGTCGACAGACCGGTCAGCTGGGTCAGGACCTTGCCCAGCAACGCATAGGCGGTGTTGCTGTAGGAAAAGCCGGAACCCGGCGCAAAGCCCGTCCACAGCGTCTGGTCCGGGGCGGGCGGGAAGATCGGGGCGTTGCCGGGCAGGCCGCTGGTGTGGCTGAGCAGCCGCGCCACGGTGACCCCCGGATCGTCCGGCCAGGCCGCGCCGGGCAGCACCCTGGCGGCCGGCGCCGACAGATCAAGTTTGCCCTGGTCGGCCAGGCGGAACAGGGCCAGGCCCGCGAAGGACTTGGAGATCGAGCCGATCTGGAAATAGTGGCCCGGCTGCACCGCCTTCCGGGCTCCGCGGTCTGCCCAGCCCAGCGAGATGATCGCCTCGAAGCCGCGTTCGTCGGTGATCGCCAGGGTCATGCCCGGCAGGCCCCAGACCGTCATCTCCTGCTCGGCGCAGGCCCGGATGCGCTCGATGGCCCCGGCATAGTCGCCCTGGCCAGGGCTGGGGATGGTCACCGCCCAGGGCCGCGTCCCGGCGGCCGTGGCCGCCATGGCCGGCGCCGCCGCCGCGCCCGCCGCCAGACCCAGCCAGGCCCGCCTGTTGATCAAACCCATCCCGCGACTCCCTCAGCAGGCCAGACGCTAGGCGAAAGCCATCGGTCTGTCGCCCCGTCGAGAATCGCGGCCCACTGGCCGGCCAAGGAGTCAGCCATGTCCGCCAAGCCAGCCTATGTCGTGATGATCCGCGAGCGGATGACCGACCCCGACGAATTCGAGCAGTACCGCCAACTGGCCCCCAAGGCGCGCGGTCCGCACAACATCGTCCCCCTGGCCTTCTACGGCGCCCAGCAGGTGCTCGAAGGCCCGCCCGCCGAGGGCACGGTGGTGCTGAAGTTCGATTCCGTCGATGCGGCCCGCGCCTGGTACGACAGCCCGGCCTATCAGGAGGCCCTGGTCCACCGGCTGAAGGGCGCCGACTACCGGGTGATCATCGTCGAAGGCGTCTGACTTTTCCTCCCCGCGAAGCGGGGGAGGGGGACCGCGCCGAAGGCGTGGTGGAGGGGGCGACCGCGCTCACGGCGGTGGAAGGCTGGTACGGAGCGGACTCAGAAGGATCAGGCGCACGGCCCTCGCCCCCTCCGTCCGCCTTCGGCGGCCACCTCCCCCGCTGCGCGGGGAGGAAAGATCTAGGTCTTAAGCCTCGGCCTCGCGCCAATAGGGCTCGACCGTCCCCTGCAGCTTGACGGTCATCGGGTTGCCCTTGCGGTCGACGGCCTTGCCGACGCTGAGCCGCACCCAGCCCTCGCTGACGCAATATTCCTCGACATTGGTCTTGTCGGCGCCGTTGAAGCGCACGCCGACGCCGCGTTCCAGCAGGTCGGCGTCGTAATAGGGGCTGCCGGGGCTGGCGCAGAGGCGGTCAGGCAGGTCGGCGGGAAGTTGGTCGGTCATGGCCGGGTGATAGCCAGAGAGGCCGCCCAGCACAACCGCCGCAGCAAAAAGCGGCCTGCAGGTTCACTATGAAACGAACCCCTCCAGCCAACCGGTGCGGCCCAGCTTGGTCGGATGGATCTGGAAACCCTCTGGATAGTCACGGAACCCTGGCTGGCCGACCAGGCTTGCGATGGCCCGCTTCGCATCAGCCTCGGTAGCGTAGATGCCGATGTGAAGTTCGGTATCCTCGCGATCGGGATATTCGCGCTCAAACCACAGGTCATAGACCGTTTCCATTGTTCCGCGCTCCGGAGAGGTATTCCCATTCGACGGGTATAGGCCCGGCGCCGCAAAGAAAACGTCACACGCCCCTTGCCCTGCCCCAATCTGGGGTCTACATAGCACTCAGCCCTTATGCTCATATTTAGCATAAGAGCCGCCGGAGCGGTCCGCCGCCCGGCCTTTTTGAGGCCCCAGAAATGCTCAAGGTGAGCATAAGGAGCCTGAGGAGGACGAGATGGCCGATGGTTCCACCGCCGCCTTCACCCCCGAGGTCGAAGCCGCCACGGCCGCGATATGGGCCAGGCTGAGCGACAAGGTCACGCCGCTGGAATGGCGGCTGCACGCCCCGCTGATCGCCGAGATCAATGCGCTCAAGGCCGAGAAACAGGCCGTCATCCTGGCCCACAACTACATGACCCCGGAAATCTTCCACGGCGTGGGCGACTTCGTCGGCGACAGCCTGGGCCTGGCCAGAGAGGCGGCCCGCACCGACGCCAGGATCATCGTCCAGGCCGGCGTCCACTTCATGGCCGAGACCTCCAAGGTGCTCTGTCCCGACAAGACCGTGCTGATCCCCGACCTGCGGGCCGGCTGCTCACTGGCCTCCTCCATCACGGGCGCGGACGTGCGGCTGATCAAGCAGCGCTATCCGGGCCTGCCGGTGGTCACCTATGTCAACACCACCGCCGAGGTGAAGGCCGAGACCGACATCTGCTGCACCAGCGCCAACGCCGTGCAGGTGGTCGAATGGGCCGCCCGCCAGTGGGGCGTCGACCGGGTCATCCTGATCCCCGACGAGTTCCTGGCCCGCAATGTCGCCGCCCAGACCGATGTGAAGATCATCGCCTGGCAGGGCCGCTGCGAGGTGCATGAGCGCTTCACCGCCGGCGACATCGCCGAGATGCGCGACGCCTGGCCGGACGCCGAGATCCTGGCACACCCCGAGTGTCCCGAGGAGGTGCTGCGCGCCGCCGACTTCGCCGGCTCCACGGCCGCGATGAGCGACTATGTGGCCACCCGCAAGCCCCGCCGGGTGGTGCTGATCACCGAGTGCTCGATGGCCTCCAACGTCGCCATCGACCATCCGGGCACCCAGTTCGTCGGGCCCTGCAACCTCTGCCCGCACATGAAGCGGATCACCCTGGAAAACATCCGCGACGCCCTGCTGACCGGCCGTCACGAGGTCATCGTCGAGCCGGCCCTGGCCGCCCGCGCCCGTCTGGCCGTGCAGCGGATGATCGACCTGCCGCCGCCCGCCGAGCCGGCCCGCTATGACCTGGTCAAGGCGCGCCATCATGTCGATGTGGAGCTGATCTGATGGACCGCGTGGAGATCGTCGTCGGCGACATCACCCGCCTCGACGTCGACGCCATCGTCAACGCCGCCAACACCAGCCTGCTGGGCGGCGGCGGCGTCGACGGGGCCATCCATCGCGCGGCGGGACCAGAGCTGCTGGCCGCCTGTCGCCCGCTGGGCGGCTGCGCCACGGGCGAGGCTAAGATCACGCCCGGGTTCAACCTGCCGGCCCGCTACGTCATCCATACCGTCGGCCCGATCTGGCAGGGCGGCGGCGAGGGCGAGGCCGAGCTGCTGGCCAGCTGCTATCGCCGCTCGCTCGAGGTCGCTGTGGAGAATGGCGTCGAGACCATCGCCTTCCCGGCCATCTCGACCGGCGTCTACCGCTATCCCGTCGACCAGGCCGCCCAGGTCGCCATCCGCACGGTGGCCGGGTTCCTGAAGTCCGCCCCCGGCCTGAAGGCCGTCACCCTCTGCTGTTTCGACGAGCCCACCGCCCAACGCCATCGCGAGGCTCTCGCCCACGTCTGAAAGAAGGATCCTGCCCATGATCCACATCACCAAGCTGGCGGGCCGCTACATGGTCCGCGCCACCCCGCCGGAAGTGGGCAAGGCCAAGGCCTGCCTGATGCCGATGGACGCCCGCGAAGTGGTCGAGTGGCTTATCCGCCATGGCTGCCACCTGCAGGAGGCCTTCGACGCCATGTTCGTCGCCGACCCGGAGGCCGCCGCGGCGGAACTGCGATGAGAGAGCAGATCCATCACGACGGGGTGCTGATCGTCGGGGCCGGGCTGGCCGGCCTGACCGCCGCCCTGGCCGCCGCCCCGCGCCCTGTGCTGGTGCTGAGCCCCGCGCCGCTGGGCCAAGCCTGCGCCTCGGCCTGGGCCCAGGGCGGCATGGCCGCCGCGCTGAGCGAAGATGACAGCCCCGCCCTGCACGCCGCCGACACCATCACCGCCGGCGCCGGCCTGGTCGATCCGGCCGCCGCCAGGCTGCTCACCGGGGAGGGGCCGGACGCCGTCCGCGCCCTGGCCGCCCTGGGCGCGCCCTTCAACCGCGACCCCGACGGCGGCTTTTCCCAGGGCCTGGAGGCCGCCCACGGCCGTCCCCGGATCGCCCGGGTCGGCGGCGACCAGGCCGGCGCCAAGATCATGCAGGCGGTCATCGCCGCCGTCCGCGCCGCCCCGCACATCCAGGTCCGCGAGGATGCGCGCCTGCGCGGCCTGATCCAGGACAGCCAGGGCGCGGTGCGCGGCGTGCTGGCCGAGAGCGCCGGGCGCCTCACCGAAATCCTCGCCCCCGCCACCCTGCTGGCCACCGGCGGCATTGGCGGCCTCTATGCGGTGACCACCACCCCGGCCGCCGCCCAGGGCGTGGGCCTGGGCCTGGCCGCCCTGGCCGGGGCCCGGATCGTCGATCCGGAGTTCGTGCAGTTCCACCCCACCGCCATCGACATCGGCGCCGACCCCGCCCCCCTGGCCACCGAGGCCCTGCGCGGCGAGGGCGCCAAACTGGTCAACACCGACGGCACGGCCTTCATGGCCCACTATGCCGAGGCCGCCGAGTTGGGCCCCCGCGACATGGTCGCCCGGGCTATCCATGCCGAGCGCGCCGCCGGCCGCGGCGCCTTCCTCGACGCCCGCGAGGCCGTCGGCGAGGAATTCCCGCATGAGTTCCCGGCCGTGTTCGCCGCCTGCATGGCGGCCGGCATCGATCCGCGCGTCATGCCAATCCCGGTCGTGCCGGCCTGCCACTACCACATGGGCGGCGTCGCCACGGACCTGACCGGCCGCACCAGCCTGGCGGGGCTCTGGGCGGCGGGCGAATGCGCCTCGACCGGCGTGCACGGCGCCAACCGCCTGGCCTCCAACAGCCTGCTGGAGGCGGCGGTGTTCGGCGCCCGGGCCGGCCGCGACATGCGCGAAGTTCAGACGCCCCGCACCGCGCCGCTGCCGGTCGCGCCTGCCCCGGACCTGCCGGACGCGGCGCTGCAGATCCTGCGCCAGGCCATGAGCCGCGACGCCGGCGTGCTGCGTGACGCCGAGGGCCTGAAGCGGCTGCTGAACCTGGTCGCCGATCTCAAGGCCGCCCATGGCGAGGGGCCCATCCTCACCGTCGCCGGCCTGGTCGCCGAGGCGGCCCTGGCCCGGCGCGAGAGCCGGGGCGGGCATTTCCGCGCCGACTATCCCCAGACCCTCGACTGGCCGCGCCACACCGTCGTCACGCTGCCGGCCGTCCCGCCGCGCGTTCAGGCGGCCTGAAGCCGTTGGCGTCTGCCCAGCCACGCGGCCAGGCGCAGCGCCAGGGCCAGGGCGATCAGGCCCAGCGCCGGGATGGCCAGCCAGGGCTTCCCGTCCAGCCGTCCCACATAGCTGTTGGTGAAGATGCCCAGCACCACCCAACCGCCGACACTGTGCAGGACTCGCCAGAGCTTGGGGCCCAGCAGCCGCACCGAGGCGTTGTTCGAGGTCGCCGCCATCAGGGCGATCAGCAGATAGCCGAACCCGCCGCCCAGAATCTGAATTCGCGCCGTCTCGACATTGAACACGAAGGCCGAGATCAGGATAAAGACCAGATGGACGCCGTGGTTGGCGGCAAAGGCCAGACCCACGCCCCGTCGCCGCCGCAGCAGGCCTGCCCGCCAGCCGCCCGGCCACACTGCCGCCAGCGAGGAGGCCATCCAGGCTGCCATGAACCAGGGAAACGACCAGCGCGCGGTCAGGCGGGTCGCCATCAAGGCGCCCTCACGGGTCCAGCCACCGGCCAGCGCCATGCCCGTAAGCGCGATGAGCACGGCCGCCATCGCCGCGAGTCCGACCAGGCGGGCATTGGTGATCTTCACGGCGGCGCTCCCCGTTTCAGCTTGTCATACCTTGGGTATGATCCAACATACTGAAGGTATGATGTCAACCCAACCCGCCCTCACCAACCGCGATCGCCTGATCGCCCAGGCCCGCAGGCTGTTTTCCGAACACGGCTTCGCGGCCGTGTCGGTCGATGAGGTGGCCGCCGCCGCCGGCCTGACCAAGGGGGCGGTCTATTATCAGTTCAAGGACAAGACCGACCTCTTTCGCGCCGCCTGCGAGGCGGTGCTGGCCGACGTGCGCTGGCAGGTGGACGCGGCGACCATGTCCGGCGGGACCCATGCCCTGGATGAGATCGTCACGGGCGGCGACAAGTGGCTCGACATCTATGAGACCCCAGAGGTCCGCCAGATGCTGTTGATCGACGGACCGGCCGTGCTGGGGGTCGAGGCCTGGATGGCCCTGCAGGAGCCGGTCGGCATCGCTCTGATCGCCCATGCGCTGGGCCATCTGGTCGACGCCGGGCTCCTGCCCCAGGCGCAGGTGGCGGCCCTGGCCCACATGCTGTTTGGCAGCTTCGTGCAGGCCACGCTGAGGATCGCCGTCGCCGCCGATCCCCAGGCCGCCAGCCGCGAGGTCCGCGCCGCCATGCGCACCCTGACCAGCGGCCTCCTGGCCGGGAGACCTGCATGACCGCCCTGCCCGACCTGATGATCGAGCCCCAGGTCCGCGCGGCCCTCGCCGAGGACCTCGGCCGGGCCGGCGACATCACCTCGCTGGCCTGCATCCCGGCCGGAACCCGGATGACCACGGTCATCGCCGCCCGCCGCGAGGGCCGGATCGCCGGCCTCGACTGCGCGCGGCTGGCCTTCCAGGCGGTCGGCGGCTGCAGCTACGAGGCCCTGGCCTTCGACGGCCAGGACGTGCCCACTGGGGCCCTGCTGGCCCGCATCGAGGGCGACGCCCGGGCGATTCTCACCGCCGAGCGCACGGCCCTCAACTTCGTCCAGCGGCTCAGCGGCATCGCCACCCTGACCCGCGCCTATGTCCGCGCCGTCGCCCATACCGGGGCGGCGATCACCGACACCCGCAAGACCACGCCCGGCCTGCGCGCCCTGGAGAAGATGGCCGTGCGGTTCGGCGGCGCGCGCAACCATCGCTTCGGCCTGGATGACGCGGTGCTGATCAAGGACAACCATGTCGCCGCCTGCGGGGGCGTCGGGCCGGCGGTGCGCGCCGCCCGCGCCGCCGTCGGTCATCTGGTCAAGGTCGAGGTCGAGATCGACCGGCTGGAACAGCTGGAAGAGGCCCTGGCCGAGGGACCCGATGTGGTCATGCTGGACAATTTCAGCCTGGCCGACCTGCGCATCGCCGTCGCCGCCGCCCGGGGTCGGGCGGTGCTGGAGGCCTCGGGTGGGGTCGACCTGAGCACCGTGGTCGATATCGCCGAGACCGGGGTCGATGTGATCAGCGTCGGCGCCCTCACCCACTCGGCGCCGATCCTGGATGTCGGGCTGGACGCGGTCGCCTAGGCGGAGACCGTCCGTATACGGCGGGTCGCCAGCAAGGGCGCGATCAAGGCCTGCAGCGGACTGTCGACATAGCGGTGGAACAGCCCCGCCACGACCATGGCGAAGGGGAAGGCCAGCGCCCACAGCGTCCAGCCGATGGCCGGCGAGGCCGGGAGGGATCGCTCCACCACCGTTGCCAGCCCGAACCAGACCAGCCCCGACAGGGTGTGGGTGATGAAGAGGGCGAAGCTGAGCTTGGCGGCGGCCTCGATAGTCGCCGAGGGCTTGCGGACCGGCAGCCGGCCCCAGGCCAGCACCAGGGCGGCGATGGCGACGATGCTGGCCATGTCCAGCCGGCCGATCAGCTGCAGCACGACCAGGATCGCGGCCGACGCCCAGGCGGTGTCCTTGGCGATGCGCAGCGAGGGAGCGCCCTGCTGCACCGTGCGGGCGATGCAGACGCCCAGCAGGAACAGCGGCATGGCCCGCAACATGCCCAGATGCAGCGGCAGGTCGCTGATCGCGTGGCCCAGGACCATCTGGCAGATCAGGTCGCCGCTGAGCACCGAGATCAGGGCGAGCGCCGTCGGCAGGACGGTGTCCCTGACGCGACTGACCCAGCGCCAGGCGAGCGGGAAGATCGCATAGCAGACGAGCAGGGCCGACAGCGACCAGCTGGGCGTGTTCCACCCTGCGCCGCCCGGAACGCCCAGGGACTGGACCAGAAACAGCTGCATCCAGAAGGCCCGTAGAGTGAAATGCTCGGGATGGGCCGGCGCGAACCCGGCCAGGGCCGAGAGCCCGACCACCACCGCCAGGGCCAGCAGCATGATGGCCTGGCCCGGCCACAGCCGGGTCACCCGCTTGACCACGAAGCGGACGGTCCCGACCCGCCCGGACAGCACCTGGGCGCCATAGGCCTGGCCCAGCACGTAGCCCGACAGGATCAGGAAGAAGTCGGTAGCCAGGAAGCCGCGGCTGAACACCGGATGCAGCTGGTCCAGCGGGACCGGGGCCTGGGTCCCATAGTGGTAGAGGACGATCAGCAGCGAGGCCAGGAAGCGCAGGGCGTCAAGACCGCCGCCCCGTCCGGGGTTGGGACGGTCCATCGGGCGGGTCGTGCCAAATTGATGCGGCTGGGCCATGGTTTCGCTCGCGCCCGGTGGAAATCGGGCCTTTCGGGCGCTGGGTTGCAATCGGGGGGCCGCCGCCTAT
This sequence comes from Caulobacter ginsengisoli, assembly GCF_030814835.1. Lineage (GTDB taxonomy): Bacteria > Pseudomonadota > Alphaproteobacteria > Caulobacterales > Caulobacteraceae > Caulobacter > Caulobacter ginsengisoli. The sequence goes on along the minus strand of NZ_JAUSVS010000009.1, from coordinate 123,916 downwards.
CTGTATCCGTCAGTGTTGCGATAAGGATTTATGCCATGTCCGAGCGCCTTCCGGTCCTGTTCCTGGGCCACGGCTCGCCGATGAACGCCATCGAGGACAATTCCTGGCGCCGGGCCTGGGCGCAGGCCGGCGAGCGGCTGACGCGGCCCCGGGCCATCCTCTGCGTCTCGGCCCACTGGGAGACGCAAGGGGCGGCGGTCACCGCCTCGCCCGCGCCGCCGACCATCCATGACTTCGGCGGCTTTCCGCAGGCCCTGTTCGAGGTGCAGTACCCGGTGCCGGGCGATCCCGCCCTGGCCCGGCGTGTGGCGCAGCTGCTGTCGCCCGATCCGGTCCGCCAGGACCCCGGCCGGGGCCTGGACCACGGCGCCTGGAGCGTGCTGGCCCCGATGTATCCGGCCGCCAACATCCCGATCGTCCAGCTCAGCCTGGACCGCGCCGCCTCCAATCAGTGGCACTACGAGGCCGGCCGCCGCCTGGCCCCGCTGCGCGACGAAGGGGTGCTGATCGTCGGCAGCGGCGACATCGTCCACAACCTGCGGGCCGTCGATTTCCGCCGGGGCGAGACGCCGGACTGGGCGGTGCGCTTCAACGACACCGCCAAGCGGCTGATCGAGGCGGGCGACCACCAGCCGCTGATCGACTATGCGCAGCTGGGCCCGGAGGCCGAGGCCTCGATCAACAGCGCCGAGCACTATCTGCCCCTGCTCTATGTGCTGGGCGCGGCCGAGCCGGGCGAGCGGCCGGACTTCTTCAACGACGACGTCTTCGCCGCCATCTCGATGACCTCGGTGGCCTTCGGCGCCTGACCGCGATACCACTGACGGCGATGACGAAAGGGGCGGACCAGGACAGACAGGCGCTGACCGAGCGCATCTGCACCTTCATCCGCGAGGTTGGCTTTGAGGTGCGGGCCGAGGCCCTAACCGGCCCCACCGGCCTGCCCGGCATGACCATCCGCCATGGCGTCATTCTCTATGATCCGGCTACGGACTATGCGCCGGGAGATCTTCTGCACGAAGCCGGACACCTGGCCGTCTGCCGGCCGGAACTGCGCGATACGCCCGAGATGGAAGCCAGCGGGGCGGACGAGTTGTCCGCCACCGCCTGGTCATTCGCCGCCGCCCGTCACCTGGGCCTGCCGACCGAGGTCGTCTTCCATCCGACCTCGTTCAAGGGCGAGGGGCCGAACATGGCCGAATGCTTCGACGCCGGCCTGTACTACGGCACACCATTGCTGCAGCTCTACGGCATGACCCTGGAGGCGAAGCGGGCGACAGCGGACGGCCCGCCGCCCTTCCCCCACATGCTGCGCTGGGTCCGCTGAGGCGGAACCGCGTCCAGCGGGCGGCCGTTTTCCTCCTCAGTAAAGGAGGCCCCCATGTCGAAAGCCCCGCCCATTCCCCCGGAACAGCGCAGCTTCCGAGGCCAGCGTCCAACCATCGCGCACGACCATCAGCACGCCCAGGATGGCAATGCCGGGCAGAACCTGCGCGAGCAGGGCCGCCACGGCAATCTGCGCCAGAACGTCTCCGACGTGCAGCATAAGGTCCAGGACCGCTAAACCCTCGCCGCCACCTTCTCGGCCGCCGCCCGCCGCTCGGGCATGGCCTGGGCGAAGATGGCGTTGATCCGCGCCAGCACCTCTGGCGGGGCCGTCTCCGGCCGCCCGGATTGGAAGGGCGGGGCGGGGGCGTATTCCAGGCCCAGCTGGATGCCCTGGGCGATCTCCTCGCTCGCCAGTTCGGCGGCCAGGGTCAGGGCGAAGTCGATGCCCGCCGTCACGCCGCCGCCGGTGAAGATGTTGCCGTCGCGCACGACCCGGGCCGGATCGGGAATGGCTCCGAACAGGCTGAGCTGGTCGCGCCAGGCCCAGTGGCAGGCTGCCCGCCTGCCGGTCAGCAGCCCCGCCGCCGCCAGGATCAGCGAGCCGGTGCAGACCGAGGTGACGTATTTCGCCCCGGCCGCCAGCCGCTTGATCTGGGCCATGAAGGCGGCGTTCTGCATGGCCTCGGTCGTGCCGAACCCGCCCGGCACGCAGAGCACGTCGCAATGCTCGATGTCGGCCAGCCGCTCCAGGCCGGCGAAGGTCAGGCCGTCGGTGACGATGGGCTCGCCGCTTTCGCAGGCAACCCGCACTTTCGCCCCCGGCAGGCGGCAGAAGAACTGGTGCGGGCCGGTGAAGTCGAGTTGGGTGACGCCCGGATAGAGGGCGAAGACGATCTGGGTCATGGGGAGGCTCCGTCTGTTGACGCTGGATCATCCCCCAGATAGCGTCTGGCAGAAATGACATTGATCCCTCAATTAGCGCCATGACCCGCAGGATCGGCTTCCTGATCTTCCCGGACTTCCAGCTGCTCGATGCGGCGGGACCGATCGCGGTGTTCGAGATCGCCGGCCGCTACCAGCCTGGGGCCTACGACATCCAGGTGCTGGCGCGCGACGGCGGCGAGGTCGCCAGTTCCTCGGGCGTGAAGATGAGCGCCAAGCCCTTCGCCGAGGCCGGTCGGCTGGACACCCTCGTGGCGGTGGGTGGTGAGGGCACCCGCGGCCCGGCCATCTGCGAGGCGACTCTCGACTTCGTGCGCCAGGCGTCCGCGGACAGCCGCCGGACGGCCAGCGTCTGTTCGGGCGCCTACATCCTGGCCGCCGCCGGGTTGCTGGACGGCCGGCGGGCCACCACCCACTGGAATCGCACCGCCGATTTCGCCCGCCGCTATCCGGCCGTGAAGCTGGAGCCCGACCGTATCTTCGTGCGCGACGGCGAGGTGTGGACCAGCGCCGGCATCACCGCCGGCATCGACCTGAGCCTGGCCATGGTCGCCGCGGACCTGGGCGAAGACATCGCCCGCAAGACGGCCCAGCAGCTGGTGGTCTATCACCGCCGGCCGGGCGGCCAGTCGCAGTTCTCGGCCCTGCTGGAGCTGGAGACCGGCCGGTTCGACGACCTGCTGGCCTGGGCCCGCCAGAACCTCAAGGAGCCGCTCAGCGTCGAGCAGCTGGCCGAGCGCGTGGCCATGAGCCCGCGCAACTTCGCCCGGGCCTTCGCCGCCCGCACCGGCGTCACCCCGGCCAAGGCCATCGAGCGGCTGCGCATCGAGGCGGCCCGGGCCCTGCTGGACGGCCAGCCGCTGCAGGTCGAGGATGTCGCCCTGGAGTCCGGCTTCGGCGACGCCGAGCGCATGCGCCGGGCCTTCGTCCGCACCTTCGGCCAGCCGCCCCAGGCCTTCCGCCGCGCTTCTTAAGGTTTCTCATGCCCCTGCCGCCGGTCTACGAGACCCACCGCCTCGTCCCCGCCAAAGGCTTCGACGACCTCAAGGTCGGCGACCGCTATCCCCTGCCCTCCCGCACCCTGGGCGACGGCAATTTCGCGGCCTTCCAGGCTGTGAGCCTGGACAACCACCCGATCCACTATGACGCCGAATACTGCCAGGCCCTGGGCCATCCCGGCCCCCTGGCCCATGGCCTGCAGGTGCTGTGCTTCACCGCCGCCGGCGCCGGCCTCTTTCCGCATGAGATCGGCGACGCCCTGCTGGGCATGATCGAGGTCCGCGCCCGCATCCTGAAGAGCGCCTACCCGGGCGACACCCTGTATCCCGCCCTGGAGATCACCGAGCTGAAGCGCCAGCGCACCACGGGCGTCGTTACCATGGCCGCCAGCGTCATCAACCAGCGCGGCGAGGCCGTGCTGGAGGGCGAGCACGTCTATCTGCTGAAACTCTAGTCCTCGATCTTCGCCGACAGCCCGGCCACCTGCTGGCGCATCAGTTCCAGGGTCTCGTTCTGGCAGGTGACCATGTTGAGGATCTCGGTATCCCGCAGCCGGTCCAGCTTCTCGTGCAGCCGCATGATCTCCAGCTCGGCCCGCAGATTGACCAGGTAGTCGTGCTCGGCCGCCTGGCGGTCCTTGGTGGCCTGGCGGTTCTGGCTCATCATGATCACCGGGGCCTGGATGGCCGCCAGGGTCGAGAGCAGCAGGTTGAGGAAGATGAAGGGATAGGGGTCGAACGCCCTGTGCCAGAGGGTCAGGAACAGGTTGGAGCCGATCCATAGCGCCAGCACCGCCCCGAACCCGAAGATGAAGCCCCAGGAGCCGCCGATCGCCGCGACATGGTCGGCCAGCCGGTCCCAGTAGGTGCGGTCGTCGGTCTTCAACTGGGGATGCAGGCCCGTCGGCGCGCCGTCGGACATGACGTCGATGACGCTCTTCTTGATATCGTCCAGTTGGTCGTAGCCCACGCCCAGCAGTTGCTGGGACAAGGCGTCCTTGGAATGCTGGCCTTCGTCGCTCATCGCCCTATCCTTGCTTCCAGGGAGGCCATCATCTCATGTCCAGCGATTCCAGCCGCAAGGCCATTTTCATCACCGGCGCCGCCAGCGGCATCGGCCTGGCGGCGGCCAGGCGGTTCGCGGCGGAGGGCTGGTTCGTCGGTCTGGCCGACATCAACGCCGCCGGGCTGAAGGAGGCCCTGGCCGCCATCGGCAAGGACAACGGCTCGACCCATGCGCTGGACGTGCGCGACCGGGCCGGCTGGACCAAGGCGCTGGCCGCCTTCGCCAAGGCCTCGGGCGGGCGGCTGGACGTGCTGCTCAACAATGCCGGCATCGCCAGCTACGGCTTTCTGGAAGAGCAGGCCGACGACGAGGTCGAGCGCCAGATCGACATCAACATCAAGGGCGTGGTCAACGGCGCCCGGGCCGGACTGGAGCTGCTGAAGGCGACGCCGGGCTCGCGGCTGGTCAATGTGGCGTCCTGCGCGGGCCTCTATGGCGCGCCCAAGCTGGCGGTCTACTGCGCCACCAAATCGGCGGTGAAGGGCCTCTCCGAAGCGCTCGACATCGAGTTCGAGCGGTTCGGGGTCAAGGTCAGCTGCGTGATGCCCTGGTTCGTCGAGACTCCGATCCTGCAGGCCGGCGCCTCAGGCTCGAACATCAAGATGAGCGACACCATCCGCGAGGCGGGCCAGCCGGTCTACACCGTCGAGGAAGCGGCCGAGGTCATCTGGCGGGCGGCCCATGGCAAGGACCTGCACTACATCGTCGGCAAGGCCGGCAAGCAGCTGCGCTTCGCCGCGCGGTTCCTGCCAGGGCAGGTCCGCAAGCAGCTCAAGGCGATGGGGGAGCGGATTTGATCGGCGCGTCGACCGGCGGCGCCGGTTCGGCGTCGAGCTTGGGGGCGGAGGCCGGTTCGGCGGTGCGGCCCAGCGGGCCGCCGACGCCCGACGGCGGCGGGGCGCTGAGGACGGCGCTGGCCATCAGCACCTCGGGCGGGCCCGAGGTCTGGGCGCTGACCAGCAGGGTCGGCTGGGCGCCATAGACCGGCGCGTCGGCGGCGCTGGCGATCGACAGGGTCGGACGGCCGGTGAAGGCGCCCGGCGATCCCGAAGGGCCGCCGAAGCGATAGAAGATATGCAGCCCCACCTGGGCCACCCGCAACATGCGCGGGCCCCAGCCCGGCGAAACATTGATGGTGTGGAAGTTGGTGGCGTTGCCGACCTCGGTCATCACGTAGCCGTTGAGGGCGCGGGCGGCGACCCGCTCGGCCCGGGCCCAGGCGGCCGGCTCGCGCCGCTTCCGCATCGAGCCGTCGCAGGCGAAGCTGAACTGGCAGGCGCCACCGCTGTAGGCGCCCTGGAACACCACGCCGCAGACCGTCTTGGGGAAGGCCGGATGGCGGACTCGGTTGAGCACCACCTGGGCCACGGCCGCCTGGCCGGACGGGGTCTCGCCGCGAGCCTCGTAATAGACGGCGGCGGTCAGGCAATCGAGATCGCGCGAGGCTTCCAGAGCCCCGCTCAGGCGGAAGGGCGCGGCGGCCGGGTTGAACGGCCCGCCGAAGCTGGCGCGCAGCAGCACGCCGCCGGCGTCCGGCTTCTTTTCGGCGCGGCGCTCGAGGCGGGCGGCCAGCAGGGCGGCCTGGCGGTCACGTTGCGCCGAACCGGCGCTGGTGTAGGGGTCGTGGCGCTGGGCAACGAACAGGATGCCGGCGTCCATGCGGCCGGCGGCGGTCTTGAGGCTGGATTCCGAGAACCCGTCCTGGGCGGCGTCGGCCAGCCGGGCGATGCGGGCGTGCTGCGAGGCGGCCTGGGCCATGCCCCCGGCCAGATAGGCGCCGCCGACGATCAGGCCGACGGCCGTGCCGGTGAGGGCCGCGCCGATCAGCGCCTTCCATCCACCCTTCCGGGAAGGGGACAGTTTTGAGAATAGCGGTTCACGCGCGCTGACGCGCGTTTGCGAAGGCTCGAACAAGGATCGTGTCCTGTGCGGCGAGGGCGGATCGCCCCCCGACATGCGCCTCGAAATGCCCCCCAAATACGCACGCCTGGAGCTCTTCGAAACGGGGGTCCGACCGGTTCACGAAATGGCCGAAATCCCACTTATGCCGGGGTTTATGGCGCCAACGGTATCGATTCGCAAGCAATTGCTGCAATGCAGCATGAATTAACCACGGCCGGCCGGCTAGCCGATTGAGACTCCTGACTCTTCTCTCGCCGGGAATCCGTCGTTCGGCCAACCTGTGGGCTTGCTGCGCCGCAACCGTCGATCGCCTCCTGGGCGATCCCGCCCTCGCCTCTCGCACGAGACCGTTGTCAGGCCCTCCGCTTGGAGTCACATTTCCACTCAAGGCCCGCGCGACCGGGCGATGGAGGGGAAGATGAAGCGGACCCTGATGACGGCCCTGGCGGCCGGGCTGGCCCTCTCGGCGGCGGTTCCCGCCATGGCCGGCGATCTGATCTTCCCGGGTGGCACCGGGCTGACCGAGCGGCTGGCCGGCCAGAGCTACTGGTCGACCCAGGCGCAATGCGCCGGCCTGTTCGGCGCCACCAGCAACTATCTCGCCGAGAAGGGCGACGCCGCCGGGGCCGAGATGGCCAAGGCCAGGGCTCTGGGCTTCGCCGAGGACGCCATCAAGCGGGTGATGAAGGATCGCGGCCTCAAGCGGCCCGACGCGCTGCAGGTCGTGCAGCCGGCCATCCTGGCGGGCCGCAATTCGGGCCTGCAGGCGCTGGCCGAACAGGGCATGAACGACAATTCCAAATGGAACTACGCCCGCAGCGCCTGCCTGGACGTCGCCGACATCTATCAGTCGGCCAGCCGCTAGCCTGCGGGCCCGACCTTGTCGCCATGATCGGGGCGTGATCTCTTCCTGCTGATCAAGTGGGGGGAGTTTCGTGCGTCCAATCATGCTTCTGATGCTGGCCGCCGTAGCGGTCAGCAGCGCATCCGCGACCGTCGCGGCCAGTTCGCGGCCGCCGATGAACCCGGCCGTGCCGCGCAAGGCGCCCAGCAATTTCGAGGAGGCCATCGACCGGGCCGACCAGGCTGTTCGCGCCAAGGACTGGCCCGGCGTGTACCAGGCCCTCAGGCCACTGCTGAACACCGACGAGCTGGCCGCCCAGACGGGAGAGCGCCGCCACGCCATCCTGCTGATGTTCGCGACCGCCGCCCTGGTCACCAACCATGCCGACGAGGCCCTGGCCCAGATCAAGATCGCCTCGACCATGCCGCAGGCCGAGGGCCATACTTGGTTCATCCGCATGTACGCCGCCGCGGTCCTGGACGACGGCGCCGAGGCGCTGGCCAGCCTGGCCAGGCTGGCTGATCTTTCGCCCGACGAAGCGCGGGCCCTGCCGCATGACATGGTGCTGGGCATTCACGAACTGGTTTCGCGAATGGATAAGCCGAGCGAGGCCCTGGCCCAGTTCGACGGCATCCTGTTCCGGCTGGGCTGGCAGTCCGACTCGGCGCTTTCCGAACCCGATTTCCTGTGGACCGAATACGCCGGCATCCTGCTGGACCGCGGCGACGTCGCCGGCGCCCGGACAGTGGTGGCAAGGGTCTCCTCGCCCGAGCAGATCATCGAGATGCGCGCCGACCGCCGCTTCGATCCTGTGGTCCGGCGCGGCGACCCGGCTTTCGACCCGCGCCGGGCGGCCCTGGCCCAGCTCGCGAAGTTGACCCAGGCCGCCAAGGCCTCGCCCGACAAGCTGGAACCGCTGCTGGGCCAGGTTGGCGAAATGCGGCGGCTGGGTCAGTTCGACGCCGCCCAGGCCCTGATCGAGGCGGCGATCGCCAGGGTCAAGGCCAAGGGCGACAAGGCCTATGCCGACTTCGAGGACCAGAGCAACTGGCTCTACGACATCCAGGCCCGCCTCCTGATGGACGCCGGCCGGGTCGACGAGGCCCTGGCCATCCAGGCCAGGGGGGCCCAGGTCCAGGAGAACGGCGACGACAACACCAGCCAGGTGCTCAATCTCGGCGACCAGTATGTCAGCCTGGGCCGGCCCAAGGAGGCCCTGGCGGCCATCGCCAAGGTGGGCGGCATGAGCGGCTATGGCCAGATGGTGCGGCTCTATGTCGAAGGCTGCGCCCAGGCCCAGCTGGGCAATACCGCCAAGGTGCAGGCCAATATCGCCGAGATGCGCAAGCTGTGGCCGGTCAACGCCGACGCCCTGCAGGATCTGCTGGTCTGTTCCGGCGACCTCGACGGCGCCGCCCAGGTGCTGATCCGCCGCCTGGCCGATCCGCAGGAACGCACCGACACGCTCGCCGACCTGCAGGACTTCCACGACCGCGGCTTTACCCCGCCCTTCGCCAAGGTGATGGGCGAGCGGCTCGAGACCATCCTGGCCCGGCCCGACGTCCAGGCCGCCATCGCCGAGGTCGGCCGGATCGAGACCTACGACCTCTGGCCGCGCGATACCTAGGCGAAAGCCTCGTCGAACAGGTCGATCATCGCCCGCCAGGCGCGCTGGTCGGCGCTCTTGTTATAGGCGAACCCGGCCCGGCCCAGCTGGTCGACCAGCGGATTGGTGAAGCTGTGGCCCGCGCCGCCATAAAGCAGCAGCCGCCAGTCGACGCCGCCGGCGGTCATCTCCTTTTCGAAGTCCAGCCGCTGCTGGGGCGGGATGATCGGATCATCGGCGCCGATCTGCACCAGGACCTTCCCCTTGATGTTGCCCGCGTCCTGCGGCCGGGCCGTGCCCAGGCCCGAATGGAAGCCGACCACCGCCTTGAGATCCTCGCCCTGCCGGGCCAGCTCCAGCGAGGTCGTGCCGCCGAAGCAGTAGCCGATGGCCGCCAGCCGGCCCGTGTCCACGCCAGGCTGGGCCTTCAGCACGCCCAGCGCCGCCGTCGCCCGGGCCCGGATGCCGGTCGGATCGGCCATCCAGGCCATGATCCGCTTCATGGCCTCGCCCATGTCGGTCAGGGCCTGGCCGCCGCCGTGATAGTCCATGGCGAAGGCGACATAGCCCGCCTCGGCCAGCCGTTTGGCGATATCGCGAGCGTGATCGTTGAGACCGGGTCCCTCATGGCAGACCAGAATGCCGGGAACCTTGCCGGTCAGATTGTCCGGCGTGGCCAGGGTCCCGATCATCGAGGCCCCGTCGGCTTCATAGGCGATATCTGTTGTTTTCATCTGGCTCTCCCTGGACCCAAGCCTAGAATGGGCCATGCCCCAGACACAATGGACCGCCGTCGACGACTACCTGTGTGAGGCCCTTGTCCCGCAGGACGAAGCCCTGACCGCCGCCCTGGCCGCCAGCGACGCGGCCGGCCTGCCCCGCATCGCCGTGGCCCCCAACCAGGGCAGGCTGCTCTATCTGCTGGCCCTGTCGGTCGGGGCGCGGCGGATCCTGGAGGTCGGAACGCTGGGCGGCTATTCGACCATCTGGCTGGCCCGGGCCCTGCCCGCCGACGGCCGGCTGGTCAGCCTGGAGATCGACGCCAGGCACGCCGAGGTGGCCAGGGCCAACCTCGCCCATGCCGGCCTTGCCGAGCGCGCCGAGGTGCGGGTCGGGCCGGCGCTCGACCTGCTGGACGCCGTCGAGGGGCCGCTGGATTTCAGCTTCATCGACGCCGACAAGCAGAACAACGCCGGCTATTTCGACCATGCCCTGCGGCTGACCCGGCCGGGCGGGCTGATCGTGGTCGACAATGTCGTGCGGCACGGCGCGGTGATCGATCCGGACGGTGACAGCGCCGTGCAGGGCGTGCGGCGGCTGATGGAACGCTTGGCCGCCGAGCCGCGCGTCGAGGCGACCGCCATCCAGACGGTCGGCTCCAAGGGCTGGGACGGGCTGATGCTGGCGCGGGTGAAATAGTTAGTCAGCGGGCTTGGAGTATTTCGACTTGCCCATGGCGAAGCGGATGAAGGCCACCGTGTCGTAGAGGCCGTGGCAGACGATGACGCTCCACAGATTGTAGCCGCTGAGCACGAACAGCAGCCCAAACAGCATCGACAGCTGGACGATGATCAAGGCCGCTCTTGGGCCCTGGTAGAGGTGGATAACCCCCGCGCCCAGGGCCGCGACGACGATGGCCAAGCCGTTGGCCGCCGGCCCGACCAGCCAGGGGGCGGCGCCCGCCTCCACCGCTCGCAGCACCAGGCCGCGGAACACCAACTCCTCCAGGAAGCCGCCCAGCAGCCAGGCGACCGCGATGCCGATCGCCAGCTTGGCCCGCGACTGCTGGATCGCCTTGAAGGCCCCCAGCGTGGGCGGCGCGGCGATCAGGGCGCTGGCGAGGCGGTCGGCGAGCGGGCTCAGCGCCAGCATCAGCAGCAGCCAGGCCAGGGTGAGGCCCGCGATCCAGATGGACGGCGCCGTCAGGCCAAGCCCATCCAGGCTGGTCCAGCCAAGCCACAGGCCGCCCAGGGCATAGAGGCCGGCCAGGGCCAGCCCGCCGACCAGCACCGGCGTCGAGCGGCGGAACCGCACCACCACCGCCAGCAGCCAGAGGGCGATCCCGACCAGCGCCCAGAGCTGGAAGGGGCTCATCGCTGGTGGATCAGCGCCAGCCCCGCCACCGGACTGCGCCCCTTGACGACATAGCCGGCCCGGATCGAGCCGATATAGAGGTCCTTCAGGTCCGCCCCGCCCCAGGTGACATTGGTCGGATGGTTCACGGTCTCGCCCGACGGATCGTGGATCACCGTCTCCACCGCGCCGGCCGGGGTGATGGCCACCACCTTGTTGTCGGCCGGCAGACAGACCCAGAGGTTGCCCTCGGCGTCCATGCCGACGCCATCGGTGTAGCCGAGGTCCGGGTGGCCGTCCTTGTCCGAAAGCCGGCCCAGCACCGGGCCGTAGCGCTTGCCCGGACCCAGCGGGCCGCCGGGCCGGATGGGAAAGCGCATGACGTCCGCCCCGCTGGTCTGGGCGCAGTAGAGCCAAGCCTCGTCGGCCGACAGCGCCATGCCGTTGGGAAACTTCAGCCCCTCGGCCTCGATGCTGCTCGAGCCATCCGGCCGCAGCACGAAGATGAAGCCGTCGGTGCGGCCATCCAGCGCCTGGGGCCAGGTCTCGGCATGGGTAGAGTTGGCGCACCAGATGTTGCCGTCGCGGTCCATGACCGGATAGTTGGCCGAGGTCAGGCGTTTTCCGCCCACCTCTGTCAGCAGGTTTTCGTGCTTTCCCGTAGCCGGATCGAACCGCTGCAGCGGCCCCTCCTGCCTGTCATAGATGCCGAAGTTGGCGATCAGCACCCGGCCCTGCGGATCCATATTGATACCGTTGGGCGCCCCGCCCTGCGGTCCCATCCGCGTGAAGCTGCCGTCCGGGTGGATCTCGGCGACCGCGCACTGGTGGTCGGAGGCGAAGATCCGCCCGTCCTTGCCCACCACCACGTCCTCGGGCCGGTCGATGCCGACGGCGATCTTCTGGAAGCTCGCGGTGGCGATGGGCGTCAGCGGCATGGCGTTTCCCCGGAATGTTTCGCCTACCAGAGCACATCCGCGTCGGCCTCGCCAAACACCTCGGCCAGCCGCCGGCGGTGGCCGGGCTTGAGGGTCTCGGGCAGGGCGTCCAGGGCGAACCAGCCGATCTGGTGGATCTCGCCCTTCTGGGTCGGCGGGCAGGGCTCCCAGCCCTCGACCAGATAGACCAGCACATGGTCGCCCCTGTGATAGGTATCGTTCGAATGGATCGAGACCAGCCGGGCCCGGCCGGTCAGCCGCACGCCCGCCTCTTCGACCAGCTCGCGGGCCAGGGATTCCTCGGCGCTCTCGCCCCGCTCCACCCCGCCGCCCGGCAGGAACCAGCCGTGGGTGTAGGTGTGCTCGATCAGCAGAACCCGTCCCTCAGCGTCCCGCACGATACCGCGCACGCCCAGCGTCAGGCCCCGGCTCAGCTTGAACCAGGCGAAGATCAGCGGGCGAAGAATGGGTTCGACACGGCGGCGCCAGAGCATGAACGGCAATCTACCGCGCCGCACCCTTGCCGGTCGCCCCTCATCTCGCTAAAGCCGGGGCGAAATCTTCGGAGTCGCCCCCATGGTCGCCATCGGCGTTATTGTCATCTTCCTGGGCGTGATCTGCGCCCTGAACTTTTTCGAGTTCCACAGCGTCGACTGATCTGCCTTCGAAGGCGACCCGGGACAGCGGGCGGCTTTCACCTTGGGACGCCGGGACGACCGGCCCGTTTCGTGAGCCCGCATGACCCAATTTACGCCCCCTGCTCTCTCAACCGATTGGCGCGGCTGGTCCGACCACCAGCGCATCCTCATCGAGGACGCCGAAATCTTCGTGCGCTGCGGCCTGCACGACTGGGAGCGCGACCCCGATCAGCCCAACCGCCTGCTGGTCACCGTCGAGCTGTGGACCACCGCCCGGTTCGATCCGGCCCAGCCTCGCGCCTTCGTCGATTATGACCGGGTGCGCAAGCACCTGCTGACCTGGCCGCGGCGCGACCACATCGACCTCCTCGAAACCCTGGTCGCCGAGCTGGTCGAGTTCAGCTTCGAGGACCCGCTGGTCGAGGCCTGCCGCGTGCGCATCGTCAAGCCGGACATCTTCCCCGAGGCCGCCGCCGCCGGGGTCGAATGGTTCCGCCATCGGCCGAGAGCCGAGTGACTTCCTCAGCCAAAAAGGTAGCCCTGATCACCGGCGCGGCCCGGCGCATCGGCGCGCGGCTGGCGCGGGAGTGCGCGGCCATGGGCTATGCGGTGGCCATCCACTATCGCGGCGGCGAGGCCGAGGCCCGCGCCCTGGCCGCCGAGCTAGGCCCCGACTGCGACGTCTTCCAGGCCGAGCTGACGAAGCCCGGCGCTCCGGCCGCCCTGGTCGCGGCGGTGCGGGCGCGGTTCGGGCGGCTGGACCTGCTGGTCAACAACGCCTCGACCTTCAGCTACGACACCGTGCAGACCGCGACCGAGGCCTCCTGGCGCGCCGCCGTCGACAGCAACCTGACCGCCCCGATCTTCCTGATCCAGGCCTTCGCGGCGGACGGCAATGAAGGCCTGGTGGTCAATCTGCTGGACCAGAAGGTCCATTTCCCCAATCCGGACTACTTCTCCTACACGGCCGGCAAGGTGGCCCTGGCCGGCCTGACCCAGACCCTGACCATGGCCCTGGCGCCCCGGGTGCGGGTTTGCGGCATCGCGCCCGGCGCCACCCTGCCCAGCGACGACCTGCCCGCCGAAGCCCTGCCCAAGGCCGGCGCCGCCACGCCCATGGGCGTCACGTCCAGCCCCGACGACCTGGCGCGCGCCCTGCGCTTTATCGTCGAGACCCCTTCCTTTGCCGGCCAGATCCTGACCGTCGACGGCGCCGAGAGCCTGGTTGGCCGGCCCCGCGACGTGGCCTTCGACGAGACCTTGTGATGGTGCGACTAGAGTTTTCCCGCCGTTATTCCATGGCCCACCGCCTGCTGAGCGATCCCAGCGGCAAGTGCCTGACCCCGCATGGCCATGACGAGCTGGTCAGCGTCACCCTGCGGCCGCTCCAGCCGATGGATTTCGGCGGCTCGAACATGACCGCCGCCTTCGAGCACGCCAAGGGCCGCTGGCACGGCTGGATCGACAATGCCGTCGACCACGCCTTCCAGCTCAGCCTGGCCGATCCGCTGCTGGGCTATTTCCGTGAGCATGAACCCGACCGCCTGCCCCGGATCATGACCTTCGACGGCGATCCGACCACCGAGGCCCTGGCCATCGGCTTCCTGCGCAAACTCACAGCTTTCCTGGAAGCGGACGGCCTCTTCGCCGCCGAGGCCGTGCGGGTGCAGGAAACCCCGACCAACGCCTGCAGCCTGACAGCCGCCGACCTCGCGAGCATCGACTGGTCCCCCGGCGCCTGGGCCCGGCGGGCCGACGACAGCCTGAACGACCTCTAGCCGATGGCGCCGCCGGAGCCCTTGTTCACCCACTGGGCGCGCCTCGCCCCGCTGCAGCCGGAGACCAGCTGGACCCTGGACGGCGACATGCTGATCGAGCGGCGCGGCCGGATCGAGCGGCCCCTGCCGCTCAGCACGTTGAGGCGGCTGCGCCTGTCGGTGGCCCCCGGCGGCCGGGGGCGGGTGGCCTGGCTGACCTTTGCCGCCGCCCGGGCGACCATCCCCTCGCATGGCCTGCGCGGCTCGAATGGCGCGGCCAGCTTCGCGCCGCTGATCCGCGCCATCGCCGCCGTCGCCGCCGACGCCGCGCCTGGCGCCCGCTTCACCACCACCGCCTTCGCCCAGCGCGAGTTGCTGACCCTGACCGCCGGCCTGCTGGGCCTGGGGATCGGGGCGCTGCTGCTGGCCTCGCTGGCCGCCGGCATGGCGGGCCTGGGCATAGCCCTGGCCGCCCGCCTCTCGTTCGGCCTGATCCTGATCTTCGCCGTCACGCCATGGCTTGGCCGCGACGGCGGCGCCTTCGATCCACGACATATCCCCCCCGGTCTTCTGGGCTAGGGGGTTTCCCGGCCAGGATGAGCCACGAAAGTGGGCGCGCCTCCAAACTCCGCCCCCGTAGGGGGCGGACGACCGCGCCAGAGCGCGGTCAGGTGGGGGTCTTCGGGCAGGGGCATTGATCGGCTGAGATTGATCTCGGACGTATTGCCAGACTTCTGGACGCGGCCGGTGAAGCACGGCCCTGACCACCACCCTGGGTCGAACACCCCCACCGGGCCGGCCACGGGCGCGCTCGATGCGCGCCTCGGGCGGGCCGTCCGCCCCCTACGGAGGCGGAGTTGAAGCGCTCTGATCCAAGCCCGCCGGGAAACGCCCAGAAGCCTGCCGGGTTGATAATCGTTCATGACGCGAGCTTCACTTGCCGCGCCTCGCCGCCCGCGCGAAAATGGGCTTCCGATCTGGAGACGATCCGATGACCGAGACCAGCGACCCCGTGGCCGCTCCCGCCACGCCCAGCGCCGCCACGCATGAAGAGCGCGTGCTGCCGGCCGTGGCCTATATCCTCTACCTGATTGGCCTGACCCATGGGGTGACGGTGCTGTTCGGCCTGCTGATCGCCTATTTCAACCGGGCCGACGCCAGCCCCAAGATGCAGACCCACTACACCTTCATCATCCGGACCTTCTGGCTGAGCATCGGCTGGTTCCTGATCGGCCTGGCGCTGATCATCTTCGGCCTGCCCCTGATGCTGGTGCTGATCGGCTTCCCGATGATCGCCGTCGGCGTCACCATCTGCGGCTCGGTGATCGCCTGGAGCGCCGTCCGCTGCGTGCTGGGCGGCTACTATCTGCTCAAGGACGAGGCCTATCCCCGGCCGCAATCCTGGCTGTTCTGAAGGCGCCCGACCCGCTTTCCGCCCAAGAATCGAACGCCTCGCCCCTCGACCCTCTCCTGAGGGGCGAGCAGTTTTGACCCCGCCCCATCGCGCCCGGACCGTGTTCTCCACGGACGGTCGGAGGGGACACGGACATGATCGCGCGGATAGTCGGCCTGTTGCTGGGCCTGGGGTTGGCGGCCCTGGGCTGGGCCATTCTTCAGCCGACCGGCCTGGTGGGCGCCTATCTGCCGCCGCTGCCGCTGGGCGCCTTCGAGCCCGAGCGCATGGTCGTGGGCGGGGCCGCCATCCTGCTGGGCGTGGTGGTGTTCATCGCCGGCCTGATGCCCAAGGGCCCCGGCGGCGGCGGCCGTAAAAAAAAAGCTAGGTCCAGCCAGTATGTAGTCGACTTCGGAGCGGCCGACCCCGCGCCGGCGGCTGATCCGCATGGGGCGGAGGCCGTGCTGGCGCCCGAAGCCGCCGAGCCGGTAGCCCCCGCCGTGCCGCCGCCAAGACCCGAGCCCGCTGTGTCGGGCAGCTTCGTCGCCCTGCGCGCCGAGCTGCACGACCTGGCCCGCCGGGAAGATTGGCTGCAAGCCGCCGCCCTCGCGCGGCGGCTTCCCGCATTAGCGGCTGACGATCACGAGCGGCTGCTGGCCGCCATCGACCTGGGGGACCTGGTCCGGGCCCAGGGCCGGCTGGACGAGGCGCAGGAAGCCTATGACGAGGCCGCCGGCCACGGCCGCGCCCTGCTGGTCGCCGCCCCCACCGATCCCCGCTCGGCCGGCGCCCTGGCCAGCGCCCTGACCGGGGTGGGCGATATCGCTTCGGACGAGGGCCGGCTGGACGCCGCCCTGGAGGCCTATGAGGAGGTCGTCGCCCTGCGCCGCCAGGTGGTCGCCGCCTCGTCCGCCCCCGGCGACCGGCGCGCCCTCTCCCTGGCGCTCGAACGGCTGGCCGACGCCCGCGAGGACCGCGGCCACCGGGTCCGGGCCCTGACCCTCTACAAGGAAAGCTTCGATATCGCCGGCGCCCTGGCCGCCGCCGACCCGGCCGCCTATGGCGCCGACCTCGCCGTCACCCGCGAGCGTCTGGCCGAGCTGGAATCCCGGCTGGCCTGACCAGCATCCGCCGTCGATCCAGAACAACCACCGTCAGGGCGACCATCGCCATCGCGGCCGCCTCTGGCGGGCGGGCCAGCAGGGCGGCCACCGCGCCCATGCCGTTGATCACGAAATGCGGGACCATGCCGGCGACCAGCACATTGCCGTTGGCGCGCAGGAACAGCCAGGTCATCAGCACCGAGAGCGCCAGGGTGTCGAGCGCCCACCAGCCGAAACCGCTGATCGAGGCGCCCATCACGCCGGAGATGAAGAAGGCCGGCACATGCCAGAGAACCCAGAACAGGCCGATGACCAGCGCCGCGATGAAGGCGCTGGTCCGCTCGAGCAAGCGCGGCAGCGCATAGCCGCGCCAGCCCAGCTCCTCGCCCAGGGGGCCGGTATTGGCGACGATCTGGGCCGTGCCGAACAGCACCATGGGCAGCGCCACGAAGATCATTCGCGGCGTTACCGGCCAGGGGCCAAAGCCCAGCAGCGGCAGGGCGGTGAGCGCCAGGGCGATCGCCGGAATGAACAGGGCCGCGACGACCAGCCAGCGGAGCTGAAACGGGACCAACAGCCGCCCGAACAGGACCTTCAGGCCTGCCCAGCCCTGCAGCGCTATTGTCAGGATCACCGCCGCGAGCGTCGGGGCCCATCCAGCCACGTAGAACAGGGGATGATGGGGTCCGAGCGGGCCCAGGATCGGCTCGAGCTGGGACTTCAGCAGCAGGGCGACACCGCCCGCGCCCCAGGAGATGACGAAGGTCAGGATGAAGAACAGCCAGACCTCCCGGCGAGGCCGCACCCTGCTTTCCTCGGTCATCGCCCCCTCCGGCCCGGCCACAGGCAGGCGCGGCGGTGAGCCGCGTCCGCCCTTTTCAGCCTAGGCGTTCACCAGTTCGCCGCGCACCAGCTTGGCATAGTCATCCATCAGCGCCAGCGAGATATTGCCCGGCTGATAGCGGTGCTCGCCGATTTCCGACACCGGGGTGACCTCGGCGGCGGTGCCGACCAGGAAGACCTCCGAGAAGGTCCCCAGCTCTTCACCCGGGATGTGCCGCTCCACCACCTCGAAGCCCTTTTCCCGGGCCAGGCGGATCACCGTGCGGCGGGTGATGCCGTCCAGGAAGCAGTCGGGGGTGGGGGTGTGGATCACCCCGTCGCGGATCAGGAAGATGTTGGCGCCGGTCGACTCGGCGATATAGCCGCGCCAATCCAGCATCAGGGCGTCGGCATAGCCGTCGCGCTCGGCCGCGTGCTTGCTGATCGTGCAGATCATGTAGAGGCCCACCGCCTTGGACGCCGTCGGCGCCGTCTCGGGCGAGGGGCGCTTGTAGAGGGCGTGGGTCAAGCGGATGCCCTTACGCTTCTGCTCCGCGGGGAAGTAGTCGGGCCAGGACCACACGGCGATGGCCACGTGGATCTTGGTCTGCTGGGCCGAGACGCCGATCTGCTCGGTCCCCCGCCAGGCGATGGGACGAAGGTAACAGTCTGTGAAGCCGTTCTTGGCGCAGGTCGCCTTGCAGGCCTCGTCGATCTCGGCCACCGTGAAGGGGATCTTGAAGTCGAGGATTTCCGCCGATTTGAACAGCCGCTCGGTATGGGCCGTCAGCTCGAAGATGGTCCCGTTATACATCCGCTCGCCCTCGAACACCGCCGAGGCATAGTGGAGCGCATGGGTCAGTACGTGCACCTTCGCTTCGCGCCAGGGCACGAATTGCCCGTCAAGCCAGATCCAGCCGTCACGATCGTCGAAGGGAACCAGAGACATCGGGTTTATTTCTCCTAGCTACGTTCAACCCCTCAATGGCCCCCTCCTGGGGCCCGGTCAAACGAATTGCCGCTCTAGCATGAATACCACCGCCGATCCTCGCCTGATCCTGCGCGAAGACGAATTGGACCTCGGATTGGAGCTTCTGCTCCTGGCCGAGGCGGCGCTGTGGGCGGCGGTGGACACCGCCTTGGAGGCCGAGGCCAAGGGGTTGGGCCGGCCGCACTGGCGCGCCGCCTTCCTGCTGCGCCGCCGGCCGGGGGTGGGGGTGCGCGAGCTGGCGAAGCTCACCGGCTACTCCAAGCAGGCCGCCAGCCGCACCCTGGCCGAGCTCGAAAAGGCCGGCCTGGTCGCCAAGACCGCCGCGGAACTGGACGCCCGCCGCCGGCCGGCCAGCCTAACCGCCGAGGGCGAGGCCTTCGAGAACCGGGTCAGCGAGCGGCTGCGCATCCTGCTGGCCCGGGCCTATCGCGACGGCGGCCTTGACGGGGTCGGGGCGGCGCGGCGCATCCTGGCCTCGCTGGCCGGCCCGCGCCTCACCGTCGGCCAGCGTCGGGAGGACAGCTGAATGAACGCCAAGCCCGACCGCCACCTGCTGGTCGTCGACGACGACGACCGCATCAGGAACCTGCTGAAGGAATTCCTGACCCGCGCCGGCTTCCGCGTCACCGTCGCCCCGCATGGCGAGGCGGCCGGGCGGCTGATGCAGACCCTGGACTTCGACCTGCTGGTGCTGGACGTGATGATGCCCGGCGAGGACGGTTTCGCCTTCACCCGCAGAGTCCGCAGCCAGGCCGGCGAGGCCGGCCGCACCCCCATCCTGATGCTGACCGCCAAGGGCGAGGGCGGCGACCGCATCGAGGGCCTGACCGCCGGCGCCGACGACTATCTGCCCAAGCCCTTCGAGCCGCAGGAACTGCTGCTGCGCATCGAGGCCATCCTGCGCAGGGCCGGTCCCCGCGACACCGGCCCCCAGGTGCTGACCATGGGCCGCTGCGCGTTCGACTCCGGCCGGGGCGAGCTCACGCGCGATGGCGCCCCCATCCGGCTGACCGAGGCCGAGGTCGAACTGCTGCGCACCCTGGCCCGGGCCGCCAACGCCCCGGTCGACCGCTGGGAGCTGGCCCGGGACACCGCCGACGCCAGCGGCCGGGCCGTCGATGTCCAGGTCACCCGCCTGAGGCGGAAGATCGAGGACGATCCGAAAAATCCGCGCTATCTTCAGACCGTCCGGGGCGTCGGCTACCGTCTGGCGCCGGACTAGGACTTGGCGCCACAGATGTCGCTGCCGCGACGATTGAAAATCTTCATCCCCCGCCAGATCAAGCGGTGGCTGCCCACCTCGCTGTTCGGCCGCTCGCTGCTGATCATCATCCTGCCGGTGGCCATCATGCAGGTGGCGGTGACCTGGGTGTTCTTCGACGCCCATTGGCAGACCGTCACCAGCCGCCTCTCCGACGGCCTGGCCGGCGACATCGCCTGGGTCGCCGACGAGTATCAGGCCGATCCCAGCAAACCGGCGGTCGCGCGCCTGGCCAAGCGGGCCGAGGATTCGCTGGGCCTTTCCATCGACGTCTGGCGCAAGGCCTTGCCGGCCAACCGTCACCCCTCGCTGTTCGCCCGGGTCGACCGCACCCTGGACAAGGCGCTGGGCGAGCATCTCGACAACCCCTACTGGTTCAGCACCACCCGCTACCCGGCCTATGTCGACATCCGGGTGCAGATGAAGGACGGCGCGCTGCTGCGGATCATCGCCAACCGCGAGCGCGCCTACGCCACCCAGGGCCACATCTTCGTGCTGTGGCTGGCCATCGCCACCTTCCTGCTGACCGCCATCGCCGTGCTGTTCATCCGCAACCAGGTCCGGGCCATCGAGCGCCTGGCCAGCGCCGCCGACGCCTTCGGGCGGGGCGACGACCAGCCCGACTTCAAGCCCTATGGCGCGCGCGAGGTGCGGCAGGCGGCCCAGGCCTTCCTGGCCATGAAGTCCCGCATCCAGCGCCATATCGACCAGCGCACCGCCCTGCTGGCCTCGGTCAGCCACGACCTGCGCACCCCCCTGACCCGTCTGAAGCTCGAACTGGCCCTGGCCGAGCCCTCGCGCCGCATCGAGGACATGAAACGCGACCTCTCCGAAATGGAGCACATGATCGACGAATACCTCGCCTTCGCCCGCGGCGAGGGCGGCGAGGCGGTCGAGCTGGTGCGGTTGGCCGGACTGATCGAGGAGGTGGTCGAGGGCGCCGTCCGCGCCGGCGGCAAGGTCACCCTGACCGCCGACCCCTCGCTGTCGGTCAGCGTGCGGCCCAATGCCCTGAAACGCGCCCTGGCCAACCTGGTGATGAACGCCGCCGTGCATGGCGAGCATGTCGAGGTCAGCGTCCGCACCACCCCGGCCGGCGGCGTCGAGATCCTCATCGACGACGACGGCCCAGGCATCGCGCCCGAGCACTATGAGGACGCCTTCAAGCCGTTCAACCGGCTGGATGAGTCGCGCAACCAGAACGAAAAGGGCGTCGGCCTTGGCTTGGCCATCGCGCGAGACGTGGCGCGGGGGCATGGCGGGGATTTGACGCTGGACCGGGCGCCGCTGGGCGGGCTGCGCGCGATCATCCGGTTGCCGGGCTAGCCCAGCTCCCTCGACCGCCTCACCGCCGCCGCCACCGCATCCGTCATCAAGGGCCCCAGCGGTGGGGTCAGCACCTCCAGCGCCGCCTGGGTGGTGCCGCCCGGCGAGGTGACCTGGCGGCGCAGTTCGGCGGGGTCCTCGTCGCTCCGGGCCATCAGGGCCGCCGAGCCGATCACCATCGAACGGGCCATGTCGCTGGCCGCTTCCGCCGTCAGTCCGGCCTCAAGGCCGGCGGCGGCCAGGGCCTCGACGAAGGCGTAGAGATAGGCCGGGCCCGAGCCGGCGACCGCCGTCGCCGCATGCATCAGGTCCTCGCTTTCCAGCGGCACGACCTTGGCCACCGGCGCGAACATCGCCTCGGCCCGGGCGCGGGCCTCGGGATCGGGGGCGTAGAGGCTGGCCACGCCCTGGTTGATGGCCACGGCGGTGTTGGGCATCACCCGCGCCACCCGCCGGCCGCCGAAGGCCTGGGCGATATCGTTCAGACCCACCCCGGCGGCGATGGAGACGATGACGGCGTCGGGGGCGAGATGCGGAGCGATGGCGGCGGCGGCGCGCCAGAGCTGCGGCTTGACGGCCAGCAGCACGGTTTTGGCCTGGGCGAGGCCCGCGTCATCAGGCTGAGCCAATACAGCCGCTTCCGGTCCGGGATGGGGATCGCGGACCATCAGGTCAGCGTCTTTGAAGGTTCCCGCGCTCCGCCAGCCAGAAATCAGCGCCCCGCCCATGCGACCCGCGCCCAGCAGCAGGATGGGAGTCAGGCTGGCCATAGGCTTTCCTTTTATCCGCTCATCCCCGCGAAAGCGGGGACCCAGGTGTTTTGAGCGCAGGCTCGGCGCCTCCGACACTGTTTCCAGTGGGCGCGGCAGCTCAGCAACAGGAAAAAAGCCTGGGTCCCCGCTTTCGCGGGGATGAGCGGTATTTAGATCAGGCCTGGCCGACGGTCTCGAACATGCAAGCCGCCATGGCGTCATCCGGGGTTCTGCCCTGCATCAGGAAGTCGAAGGCCGGGTAGAAGCGGTCCGCCGCCTCCATGGCCGCGTCGATCATCGAGGCCGCCGAGGCCAGGGTCGGGCGTTCGGAGCCCGGCAGGCTCAACGCATGGCGGAAAATGATCTCGCCGTCCTCGGCCCAGATCTCGAAATGGCCCAGCCAGACGCGCTGGTTGACCAGGCTGAGCAGCTCGAAGCCGGCGGCGCGCAGGGCCTTGGGCGTCTTCAGGTCCAGCGACAGGCAGAGCTGCAGGCAGTCAGCCTCGGGCCGCCAGGCGAACCACAGCTCGTGGTCCTTCCAGTCGCCGGCCAGGGTGAAGGCCAGGTCGCCGTCGTCAGTGCGGTCGAAAGCCAGGTTCTCGGCGGCCAGGACATGTTCGACGACATCCAGGGGGTCGAGCGCCACCAGGGTTTCGTCTTCTTCCGCAAAGGGCGTGTCCATGAAGGAACCTTATTTTAAAGGGGCGTCGCCGCCCGGCCCGATCCGACTGGAACAGACCCTAATCTGCTTCGTGGGCCGCGTGACAACCGCTTCTTTCGCGGCGCGAGCCCTACTCGCCCTTTTTGGCGGTTTTAACTGTGGACGCCTTCGCTTTAGGCGGGGCGCCACCCTTGAGGGCGGCCACTTCCGCCCTCAGCGCGGCGATCTCGGCTTTCAGCGCCTCGAATTCGTCGCGTCGAATCAAATCCATCTCGGCGGCGAACTTGTCGGCCTGGGCGCGGAAGGCGGTCTTGGCCTCCTCGCCGGCCGACTGCGCCAGCCCCATGGCGGCGGTGGTCAGCTTGGCGATCTCGTCGAGGAAGGGATTCTGGGTTTGCATCAAAGGCTCTTGCAGCTTGGGGCGCCCTACGCGCGCCCTGGCCCCTTCATATGGGAAACCGGGGATGAAAGCGAAGAGGATTGCGGCTACATCTCAGCGCACCCGCTTCTTCGGCATCGAGGTCACCCTTGGATTTCCCGCCCATCACCCCCTTCGTGCCGTTCCTGCACTGGACCACCCAGTGGGGTGAGATCGGTCTGCGCTGGTACGCCCTGGCCTATGTGGCCGGCATCCTGCTGGGCTGGCGCTATGTCGTTAACCTGGTGCGCCAGGACAGGCTCTGGGGCGGCCAGACCCCGGTCATCACCGTGCCGCAGATCGACGACCTGGTGCTGTGGGTGACGCTCGGCGTCATCGCCGGCGGCCGGATCGGCTACATCCTCTTCTACATGCTGGTGCAGCCCGAGCAGCGGTCGGCCCTCTTCGACAACCCGATGATGGTCTTCGAGATCTGGAAGGGCGGGATGAGTTTCCACGGCGGCCTGCTGGGCGTGGTCGTGGCGGTCATCGGCTTTGCCCTGGCCAACAAGATCGACCTCTTCAAGCTGGGCGACCTGATCGCCCCGGCCGCCCCCATTGGCCTCTTCTTCGGCCGCATCGCCAACTTCGTGAACGGCGAGCTGTGGGGCCGGGAAACCAGCCTGCCCTGGGGCATCATCTTCCCCGACGCCCCCGGCGGCGCCCCGCGCCATCCCAGCCAGATCTACGAGGCCCTGCTCGAGGGCCTGCTGCTGTTCGTCGTCCTGCGCGTTGCGACCCATCGCCAGCTCTGGTTGCAGAAGCGCGGCGCCCTGGTCGGCCTGTTCTTCACCGGCTATGGCCTCTGCCGCATCGTGCTGGAGAACACCCGCGAGCCCGACCAGGGCATGCCGGAATTCCCCTTCGGCCTGACCATGGGGATGATCCTGTCGCTGCCCATGCTGGCGTTTGGCCTGTGGATGCTGTGGAACAGCTTCCGCGCCTCGCCGCCGGCCATCCTGGCCGCCGCCGTCGAGACCGTGCCGGAACCCGAACCCGCGCCGGCCGCCCAATCGGCTTCGAAGAAGCCCGCCCGCCCACGTAAGCCCCGCACCGCCAAATGAGTCTGCTCGAGCGTCTGCGGGCCGAGATCGCCGCCGCCGGGCCGATCTCGGTCGCCGACTACATGAACCGCTGCCTGCACGACCCGCAGGACGGCTATTACGCCACCCGCCCGGCGCTGGGCGAAGGCGGCGACTTCATCACCGCCCCGCTGGTCAGCCAGATGTTCGGCGAACTGATCGGCCTGTGGGCCGTGGAGTCCTGGTCGCGCCTGGGCAAGCCCAGCCTCTTCCGCCTGGTCGAGATCGGCCCGGGCGATGGCACGCTGATGAGCGATCTGCTGCGCGCCGTCCGCCTGGCCCCCGACTTTCTCGAAGCCGCCGACCTCTGGCTGATCGAAACTTCCAAACCCCTGGCCGAACGCCAGCGCCAGACCCTCAGCGCAGCCCCGCTGACCCCGCGCTGGGCCGCCGAGCTGGACGATATCCCGCCCGGCGCGCCGATCCTGCTGGTCGCCAACGAACTGCTCGACTGCCTGCCGGCCCGCCAGTTCCTGCACACCCCCGGCGGCTGGATCGAGCGGCTGGTGGGCCTGGGCCCCGACGGCGGCCTGGCCTTTGGCCTCGCCCCCAGCCAGACCCCGGTGCTGCCCAACGCCCCGGTGCTCGAGGTCTCGCCGGCCCAGGAAGCCTTCGGCCAGCGGCTGGCCGAACGGATCGTCGCCGACGGCGGCGCGGCCCTGCTGATCGACTATGGCCGCCCCGAGCCCGGCTTCGGCGACACCCTGCAGGCCCTCAAGGGCCACCAGAAGCTCGACCCCCTGGCCGCGCCGGGCGAGTCGGACCTGACCGTCTATGCCGACTTCCCGACCGTGCTGGCCGCCGCCGAGAAGGCCGGCGCGGAAACCACCAACGCCATCCCCCAGGGCCTCTTCCTCGGCCGGCTGGGCATCCAGCACCGGGCCGAGGCGCTGAAAGCCGCCCGCCCCGACCGCGCCGAGGTCATCGACCGCCAACTGGCCCGCCTGGCCGCCCCCGACCAGATGGGCGAGCTGTTCCGCGCCGCCTGCATCCACCAGTCGGGGTTCTTCCCGCCGGGGTTCGAGGACTGATGGTCCCCGTCATCCAGTCACCGCTGCTGGCCGGGCTGAAGGGCGTGCGCCACGCCTTCTTCACCCGCCAGGGCGGCGTCTCGAGCGGCCTCTATGACAGCCTCAATGTCGGCATCGGCTCCAGCGACGCCCCCGCCGACGTCACCGAGAATCGCAAGCGCATCGGCGACTGGTTCGGCGTCACCCCCGACGCGCTGAACACCTGCTACCAGATCCACTCGGCCAAGGCGCACGTCGTCGAGGCCCCCTGGGGCGCCTACCGCCCGCAAGGCGATGCCCTGGCCACCGACCAGCCCTCGATCGCGCTGGGCGTGCTGACCGCCGACTGCGCCCCGGTCCTGCTGGCCGATGCGCAGGGCCATGTGGTCGCCTCGGCCCACGCCGGCTGGCAGGGCGCCCTCACCGGCATCGTCGAGGCGGCCGTGGCGGCCATGGAGCGCATCGGCGCCCAGCGCGAGCGCATCGTCGCCGCCATCGGCCCCTGCATCGGCCCGAAGAGCTACGAGGTCGGGCTGGAGTTCTTCGAACGCTTCGAGGCCGAACGCCCCGGCTCGGCCCGCTTCTTCAGCCCCGGCGCCGTCGCCGACAAGCGGATGTTCGACCTGCCGGGCTTCGTGTTGGAACGCCTGGCCGAGGCCGGCGTGCGCCAGGCCGAATGGACCGGCCATGACACCTGCGCCGATGAGGCCCTGTTCTTCTCCAACCGCCGCGCCTTCCGGGCCGGCGAGCCGGACTTCGGGCGGATGATGAGCGGGATCATGCTGGGCTAGGGCCTGCCGCCGAACTCCCCAGTTCCCGGACTAAGACCAGCGTTCGCGATTCCCGCCTTGCCCCTGCGCCTCGCCCCTCCTAGAAGCCGCGCAACACCCACCGCCCAGTGAGTCCCGTCGATGAAGCTGCTGTCCGGCAACTCCAACCGAACCCTGGCGGGCGCCATAGCCGACTACCTGGACCTGCCGCTGACCAAGGCCCAGGTCCGCCGGTTCGCCGACAACGAGGTGTTCGTCATCGTCGACGAGAATGTGCGGGGCGAGGATGTCTTCGTCATCCAGTCGACCAGCTACCCGGCCAACGACAACCTGATGGAACTGTTGATCTGCATCGATGCGCTCAAACGCGCCTCGGCCAAGCGGATCACCGCCGTCATCCCCTATTTCGGCTACGCCCGGCAGGACCGGAAGACCGGCGGCCGCACGCCCATCTCCGCCAAGCTGGTCGCCAATCTGATCACCCGCTCGGGGGCCGACCGGGTGCTGACCATGGACCTGCATGCGGGCCAGATTCAGGGATTCTTCGACATCCCCACCGACAACCTGCTGCCGGTGCCGCGCATCGCCGACGACATTCGCCAGAACTATCAGAAGCCGGGCGAGCTGATGATCGTCTCGCCCGACGTCGGCGGGGTGGTGCGGGCCCGGGCCCTGGCCAACCGGCTGGGGGCCGACCTGGCCATTGTCGACAAGCGCCGCTCGGGCCCCGGCAAGAGCGAGGTGATGAATATCATCGGCGACGTGCAGGGCCGCCGCTGCATCCTGTTCGACGACATCGTCGATAGCGCCGGCACCCTGTGCAACGCCGCCAAGGCGCTGAGCGAGCACGGGGCGACGGAGGTCTCGGCCTATGTCAGCCACGGGGTGCTGTCGGCCCCGGCCACCGAGCGGGTCGCCGCCTCGGTGCTGCGCGAGCTGGTGGTCACCGACTCCATCGAGGCTCCCGACCTGGTCAAGGGCTGCGAGAAGATCCGGGTGATGAGCTGCGCGGCCCTGATCGGCGAGGCCATCCGCCGCATCGCCAACGAAGAATCCGTCTCCAAGTTGTTCGATTAACCTCAATCTTCGCCCGTTCGGGGAAGGTAAGGGACCCGTTAAGCGCCTCTGTCACATTGTCGCCCGCAGACCGAGACTATTGACGTCAAAGAGTCCGACGGGGAAAGCTTTCTCTCATGAACCTGTTCAAACCCGCGCGCCTGGCGCCGGTCGCCCTGGCGATTGCCATGGCCGCCCTCGCCGCCTGTTCCACCGACACCCCGCCGCCGCCGCCACCGCCGGTCGCTGTCATCCCGCCGCCGCCCCCGCCGGTCACCCTGTCCAGCCGGGTCATCGAGCAGGCCAGCGCCTGGCACAGCTATATGCTGCGGGCCGCCTCCATCTCGCCGGCCTTCCCTGACGGCCCCTCGATCGCCCAGTCGCTTCGGGTCGGGGAATCCTATGAACCCAAGCAGTTCCTGGGCGGCGCCGTCGCCTATGGCACGGTGGTGGCGCTGCAGGACCCGACCTTTGTGGCCGGAGTGCGCAAGTTCGTCGGCGATCCGACCCAGCGCAACGCCATGGTCGAGCAGATCATCGCCGACCCCAACTATGTCCGCACCCTGGACGGGGCCGACAGCGCCGCCAACCAGGTCGTCGCCGCCATCGGCGATGCGGGCCTGAAGGTCTATCAGAACGGCAAGGCGGTGAAGCAGGCCGCCTACACGGTCCAGTACCAGAAGTGGTCCAAGGAAACGATTCCCGACCGTGACGGCCGCCTGGCCCTGGCCAAGAGCCTGTCGACCCAGCCCCTGCAGGGCGACATGGCCGAGATCGCCACCCTGACCCAGGCCAGCCTGGGCCAGGCCTCGCTGGGCCTCACCCCCCAGACCCCGGCCAATCCGTGGACGCCGGTGGTGACCCGTTCGGTGGCCCTGGCGGCGCTCGCTGCCTTGGGCGCGGCGGGCGATGAGAACATGCCGCGCCTGCAAACCCTGCTGGAGGACCCCAACACCGGCTACTGCCTGAGCATGGCCAAGCTGAACCTCTACCAGTGCCTGGCGGTGGCCAAGCCGCACTATGAGGACGTCTTCTGCCTGGGCCAGCACGTCCTGATGGACACCGGCCAGTGCATGATCAAGACCGCCGGCGCCGCCATGCCGGTCGAGCCGATCTACCTCCCGCCGGCCAAGCCGGTCCCGGTGGCCAAGACCTCGATCCAGGACAAGCCCCGGCCCAAGCCTAAAAAGAAATAGCCGCCCCGCAGCGGCCCGGCGCACAGACTGTTGCGCCGGGCCCGTTGCACTCCTGGGGGAAAGCGTGTAATCGGCTGCACCCTGAATTCACCGACCGTCGCCGCGCGGAGACTCTCGCGCGGCGTATTCGTTTTGAGAGCATGGCCATGGCCGATATCGTCCTGAACGTCGAAGTCCGCAGCAACACCGGCACCGGCGGCGCCCGCGCCGCCCGCCGCGCCAACATGGTGCCCGGCATCCTGTATGGCGGCTCGCTCGACCCCGTCGCCATCGCCGTCAAGGAAAACGAGTTCCGCAAGGCGCTCTACACCGGCAAGCTGCTGGGCCACCTGGTGACCCTGAAGTATGGCGACGAAAGCCAGCCGGTCATCGCCAAGGACGTGCAGTTCCACCCGGTCACCGACGTGCCGATGCACTTCGACCTGTATCGCGTCGACGCCAACGCCTCGGTCCGTATCTCCATCGCGGTTCACTTCAAGAACCAGGAAACCTGCCCGGGCCTGAAGGCCGGCGGTTCGCTGGAAGTCGTGCGGCACGACGTCGAGGTCAACGCCCCGGCCAACGCCATTCCGGAAGAGCTGGTCGTCGACCTGGCCGAGAAGGTCCTGGGCGACACCATCCGCGCCGCCGACCTGCAGCTGCCCAAGGGCGTCACCCTGACCATGGATCGCGACTTCGTGGTCGCCACCCTGAAGGTGTCGTCGGCCGGCATGTCCGACATCGCCGCCGAAGGCGAAGCCGAAGCCGAGTAGGCCCGGGAGGGCCTTATCTCTAAGGTCCGATCGATGCTGATCCTGGCCGGCCTGGGCAATCCGGGTCCCAAATACGCGAAGAACCGCCACAACGTCGGCTTCATGGCCGTCGACGAGATCGCGCGCCGCTGGAACTTCGGGCCCTGGAAGGGGCGGTTCCAGAGCTTCGCGGCCGAGGGCGCCATCGGCGACATCAAGGCCATCCTGCTCAAGCCCCAGACCTACTACAACGACAGCGGCCTGGCGGTCGGGGCGGCCATGCGGTTCTTCAAGGCTACGCCCGCCGACGTCATCCTCTTCTATGACGAGATCGACCTGGCCCCCGGCCGTTTCCGGATGAAGACCGGCGGCGGGGCGGCCGGCAACAACGGCGTGCGCTCGACCGTCGCCCATATCGGCCCCGACTTCCGCCGCGGCCGCATCGGCACCGGCCATCCCGGCGACAAGGCCCTGGTCATGAGCCATGTGCTCAGCGACTTCCACAAGGCCGACAAGGTCTGGCTGGACCCGATGCTGGAGACCATCGCCGACTGCCTGCCCTTCGCCGCCGCCGGCGACGACGAGCGCTTCCAGGCCGAGGTCCTGCGCCTGGCCCCGGCCGTCAAGGCCGATCCGCGCAAGCTGGCCCGCGAGAACGATTGACGCCATGAACATCCAGGGCAGACTGCGCGCATGATCCCCGGTTTCGGCCTCGTCCTGCTGTTCTCCATCGCCATGTGCGTGCACGTGGTGCGCACCCATCAGCAGATGTACTGGCTGTTCATCATCCTGGTGGCCGCGCCGCCGATCGGCGGCATCGTCTATTTCGTCGCCATCGTGCTGCCCGAGCTGATGGGCGGCTCGACGGCGCGGCGCCTGGGCCAGGCGGCCCGCGACAGGCTCGATCCCGACCGCGAATACCGCCAGGCCCGGGCCATGGTCGACGACAGCCCCACCGTCGGCAACCGCATGCGCCTGGCCGCCGCGGCCGCCTCGCTGGGCCGGCACGCCGAGGCCGAGGAAATGTACCGCGAGGCGGCCCAGGGCATCCACGCGGAGGACCCCTCGCTGCTGCTCGGCCGCGCCAAGGCCCTGCTCGAATTGAACCGCGCCGAGGAAGCCCTGCCCGTGCTGGAAAAGCTGGGCGGACTGGGCGAGGCCGGCCGCACCCCGCAGGCCGCCCTGGCCATGGGCCGCGCCTACCAGGCGCTGGGCCGCAACGCCGAGGCCGACACCGCCCTGCAATGGGCCGCCGGCCGCCTGCCCGGTCTGGAGGGCATCGCCCGCTACGCCGTCTTCCTGGCCCAGACCGGCCGCAAGGCCGAGGCGCAAGAGGCCCTGGTCGAGATCGACAAGCGCTGCGCCAAGGCCACCGCCCATTTCCGCAAGGAGGCGCGGGCCTGGCGGGATTTCGCCGTGGCGGGGATGGCTGGAGCCTGACAGCGGGCAATCGGTTTCGCCAACAGGCCTAGTCGTGCTAGGTCGCGCCGTTCCGCATTTCTGATCTCCCGAAAGACCTTATGGCCCTGAAAGTCGCGATCGTCGGCCTGCCCAACGTGGGCAAGTCGACCCTGTTCAACGCCCTGACCCAGACGGCCGCCGCCCAGGCCGCCAACTATCCGTTCTGCACCATCGAGCCCAATGTCGGCGACGTGGCCGTGCCCGAGCCGCGCCTGGACGCCCTGGCCAGGATCGCCGGGTCCAAGGAGATCATCCCGGCCCGCATCAACTTCGTCGACGTCGCCGGCCTGGTGCGCGGCGCCTCCAAGGGCGAGGGCCTGGGCAACCAGTTCCTGGCCAATATCCGCGACTGCGACGCGGTGGCCTTCGTCTCCCGCTGTTTCGAGGACGACGACATCACCCATGTCGAGGGCCGGATCGACCCGCTCTCGGACCTCGACATCATCGAGACCGAGCTGATGCTGGCCGATCTCGAAAGCCTGGAAAAGCGCGTCCCCAACCTCGAAAAACGCGCCCGCCAGGACAAGGAGAGCGCCAACACCCTGCGCCTCTGCAACCTGGCCCTGGAGCAGCTGAACGCCGGCCGCCCGGCCCGCATGGCCAAGATCTCCGACGACGACGAGAAGGCCTGGCACATGCTCCAGCTGCTGACCTCGCTGCCGGCCCTCTATGTCTGCAATGTCGACGAAGCCAGCGCCGACAAGGGCAACAAATTCTCCGACCTGGTGGCCGAACGCGCGGCCAAGGACGGCGCCAAGGCGGTGATCATCTCGGCCCAGATCGAGAGCGAGGTGGCCATGCTGGCCCCTGACGAGCGCGAGGAGTTCCTGGCCGCCCTGGGCCTGGAAGAGCCCGGCCTCAACCGCCTGATCCACGAGGCCTACAAGCTGCTGGGCCTGCAGACCTATTTCACCGTCGGGCCCAAGGAAGCCCGCGCCTGGACCATCCATGTCGGCGACACCGCCCCGCAGTCGGCCGGCGTCATCCACACCGACTTCGAGAAGGGCTTCATCCGCGCCGAGACCATCGCCTACGACGACTTCGTGCGGCTGAACGGTGAGGCCGGCGCCAAGGAGGCGGGCAAGATGCGCTCCGAGGGCAAGGAATACGTCGTCAAGGACGGCGACGTCATGCACTTCCGCTTCAACGTCTAGGGACACCTGAGATGGCCGAGTTGATCCAGCTGACCGCCGCCCATGACGGCTTCGCGTTCGACGCCCTGCACGCCCAGCCAGCCGGCCGGCGGCGCGGCGGTGTCATCGTCATCCAGGAGATTTTCGGCCTCGACCAATATGTCCGCGCCGACGTCGAGCGCTGGGCGGGGCTGGGGTTCGAGGTGCTGGCGCCGTCGATGTACGACCGCCAGGAGCGCGGCTTCACCGCAGAGCACAGCGACGAGGGTGTCCAGGCGGCGGTGAAATACGCCATGGCCAACGGCCCCGACAACGCCATGGGCGACATCCAGGCCTGTATCGACCATCTCAAGCCCAGCGGGCCGGTGTTCATCGTCGGCTACTGCTACGGCGGCACCATGGTCTGGCTGGCGGCGTCGCGCTGTAAGGGCCTCTCAGCGGGGTCCAGCTATTACGGCGGCCAGGTGGCCGGGATGGCTGGCCTGCCCCTCTCCTGCCCCGTGGAGCTCCATCTGGGCCGCAAGGACGGCCATATCCCCGCCGACGAGGTGAAGGCCAAGGTCCAGGCCGCCCATCCGGAGGTCCAGGTCTTCATCTATGAGAACAGCGGCCACGGCTTCAACAACGATGGCCGGCCCGATTCCGACTTGGACGATGCGAAACTGGCCCGCCAGCGGACGCTGAAACTGTTCGAGGCGAACGGCGCGGGCTGATGGCCCGGATCAGCCTCACCGGCCGGTTCGACGACGCCGTCATCGGCGCCTGGCATGAACCGGTCCAGGACGCCCGCCGCGGCGGCCTGGTGCTGTGCCAGGAGATCTTCGGGGTCACCGACCATATCCGCGAACTGGCCGCCGGCTTTGCCGCCGACGGCTACGAGGTGATCGCCCCCAGCTTCTACGACCGGCTCGAGCCGGGGTTCGAGTGCGACTACAGCCAGGCCTCCGTCGCCAAGGGGGTGGAGTATTCCCAGGCCACGCCCTGGGACCAGGTCGCCGGTGACCTGCAGACGGCCGTAGACGCCCTGCAAGGACCCGTCTTCGTTGTCGGCTACTGCTGGGGTGGAACCGCCGCCTGGCTGGCCGCCTGCCTCTGTAGCGGCGTTACGGCCGCCTCCTGCTACTATGGCCGGCGGATCAGCGAGATGCAGGCCCTGGTCCCGCGCTGCCCGACCATCCTGCACTACGGCAAGACCGAC
This sequence comes from Caulobacter ginsengisoli, assembly GCF_030814835.1. Taxonomy (GTDB): domain Bacteria; phylum Pseudomonadota; class Alphaproteobacteria; order Caulobacterales; family Caulobacteraceae; genus Caulobacter; species Caulobacter ginsengisoli. The sequence goes on along the minus strand of NZ_JAUSVS010000009.1, from coordinate 91,459 downwards.
GCCTCGATCCCGATGGAGACGGTCGACGCGCTGGCTGAGCTGCATCCGGACCTGGCCATCTACCGCTACGACGCCGGCCACGGCTTCAATTCCGACCGCCGCAAGGACTATGACGCCGACAGCGCCAGGCTGGCCCGGCTAAGGACGCTGGCCCTGTTCCACCGCGCTGGCGGGGCTAAAGGGGAGGTCTAGCCCCAAGCTCCGCCCACGTAGGGGGCGGACGGCCCGCCCGAGGCGCGCCGCGAGCGCGCCCGTGGCCGGCCAGGTGGGGGTGTTTGGCCAAGGGCGGCGACCGGCGACGGTCTGCGCAGGGGCGCTTGGCATCACCCCCTAGCCCAACCTGAACGGGTGCGCTCCTGCCCGAAGACCCCCACCGGACCGCGCTCTGGCGCGGTCGTCCTCCCCCTACGGGGGAGGAGTTTGAGCGTCCTACTGCTTCGGCACGGCGCCAGCCGCTGGCCAGTCGGTATCGCCGACGCGGCGCAGGTCCATCTCGAACACCTTCACCCCCGGCTGGTCGCCGACGATCCGTTCACCGGTCTCGACCCACAGGCCGTCCTTGAACACCGCCGTGTAGCGGACGATGGCGCCGGGGCCGGCGGGGACTTCCCAGACGTAGCCGTCGGCGGTGACCTTCAGCGGGAACTCGCCGCAATAGCTCATGGCGCAACTGCGCAGGGTGTAGCTCTTGCTGCCCGGCTCATAGGCGATGAAGCCGAAGGCGTTGAAACTCACCGTGCCGTCGGCGTTGTAGCCGCGCCCCTCGAGAAACTTGATCGACCCGTCCAGGAAGGGGCCGATCCGTTCGGTCTGGGTCCCCTCATGCTTCTGGCCGTTGGGCAGGATGTTCCAGGATGGGCCGCGCCAGACGCCGTTCATCCAGGCGAGCGGCTGCATGGCTTCCTTCTCGGCCTTCAGGCGCGAGGGCGGGTCATAGGGTTGGGCCTGGGCCGAGAGCGCCGTCATCAGGCCGGTGGACAGGATCAGGGCAAGCAGGGTGCGCGAGCGCATGGCGAAAACCTCCAGGGTTGATGGAGTTACTTTGCATTACAAAGTTCTTGGCGTCAAGGCGTTCCGCAACGGGTCCCTTCGGCGTAAAGTGGGCCATGGCGATTCCGCCCGCCCAACCCTGCTGGTTCGAGAATGGCGCCGTCGTCGTGCCGGCCGTCGTGGCGGGCGTGGCCGGCGATTATCTGATCGACCCTTCCGCCCCGGTGACTCTGCTGCACGACACCCGCGCCCAGGGGGCCGGCTTCGAGGCGACCAGCCTGACCGCCCAGGTCCGCCTGGCCGGCCGCACGCTGGAGGCCCTGCCGGTGCAGGTGGTCGATCTCGACGCCCGCTCGGCGGGATTCTTTACCCCCATCGCCGGGGTGATCGGGGCCGATGTGCTGGGCCGCTATGTGGTTGACCTGGATTTCTCGCCCTGCCGCATCCGGCTCAGCCTGCCCGGCCAGGCGCCGCGCTTCACGGCCGCCTTCGCCCTGCCGCTCAGCCTCACCGACGGCGCCCTGACCCTGCCCGCCGCCGTCACCGATGGCCGGCGCGTGCGGGTCGGACGTTTTGCCCTGGACCTCAGCGCCGGCGCGGCCCTGCGGCTGTCTCAGGCGGGGCCGGCGCTGCCGACCAAGATCGACCTCGCCGCCCGCAATGTCGGCAAGGGCCGCATCCGCGCCCTCTCCTTCGCCGACCGGCTGGTCGAGCAGCCCAGCGTCAGCCTGGCCCCCGACCTCGACCCCGCCCTGGCCGGCGCCATCGGCAACGGCGTCTGGTCGCGATACCGGCTGCGCATAGACTTGGGCCGGGCGAAGCTTTCGCTTGCCCGGCCCTGAAAGGCTCAGATTGGAGGCGTGAGACCCTTAGTGGGACTCGTTCTTCCAGACCTGGCGGTAGGCCAGATAGAGCAGGCCCGAGAACAGCAGCAGGTAGATCAGCACGGCGATGCCGGTGTTCTTGCGGTCGTCGGCGTGCGGATCGGCGGCCCACATCAGGAAGGCCGAGACGTCCATGGCTTCCTGCTCGAGGCTCGAGGGCGTGCCGTCGTCATAGGTCACCTGGCCGGCCTTGAGCGGCGGCGGCATGGCGATCACGCCGCCGGCCATATACTTGTTGTAGTGCTGGCCCGGGTTCAGCGTCACGCCGGCCGGCGGGTTCTCATAGCCCATCAGGATCGAGAAGATATAGCGCCCCTGACCCTCGCGGGCCCGCGCCAGCAGCGACATGTCCGGCGGGTTAGCCCCACCGTTGCTGGCCTTGGCGGCATAGTCGTTGGCGAACGGCGAGGGGAAGCGGTCGGCCGGAATGCCCGGACGCTTGGTGGTGTCGCCGGTGTCGGTGTCGATGTCGTCGACCTGATAGTCGGCGGCGATCGCCTTCACGACGGGGTTGTCGTTGGGGTTCTTGTATTTCGGGTTCCAGAACGGACCGCCCGGGTCGCCAAGGTTCCGGAACGAGACCAGCTTCATCGAGTGGCACGACGAGCAGACCTCGCGATAGACCTTGTAGCCGCGTTGCAGCTGGGCCTGGTTCTCGGCCTTGCCATAGCGGCCGAAGGGGCCCTCGAAGTCCCAGTGGACGTTCGCGGGCTCTTCCGCAGTGTTGGCCAGGGCCGGAGCCGCGGCGGCGCCGAGCAACAGGCCGAGCGTCGCCGCCAGAAGGGTGATCTTGCGCAGCATGTTCGGCTCAGCCCTTCTTTTCGGCGTTGGCGACCACCGGCGAGGCGATGGTTTCCGGGACCGGCAGGGGGGTCTCGGTCAGGCCCAGCATCGGCGTGATCACCAGGAAATACAGGAAGTAGTAGAAGGTCCCGATCCGCGACAGCCAGACCCAGCTGTTGGCGTTGGCGTCCAGCAGCATGAAGCCGGCGAGGCCCGGGATGACCTGGTCGTCAGGCTTGTTGGCGCCGCAGAAGCCCAAGATGATGCACACCACCATGAAGATGACGAAGCAGATCTTGGCCGTCGGGCGGTAGCGCATCGAGCGCACCTTGGAGGTGTCCAGCCAGGGCAGGGCGAACAGGCAGCCGATGGCGCCGAACATCGCCAGCGCCCCCATCAGCTTGTCCGGAATGGCCCGCAGGATCGCGTAGAAGGGCAGGAAATACCATTCCGGCACGATGTGCGGCGGGGTCTGCAGCGGGTTGGCGGGGATGTTGTTGTCCGCATGGCCCATGGCGTCGGGCAGGAAGAAGACGAACACCGCGAAGACGATCAGGAACAGGCTCATCGCGAACGCGTCCTTGGCGGTCGCGTAGGGCGTGAAGGGCAGGGTGTCGGCCTTGGACTTGGGATCGACCCCGGTCGGGTTGTTCTGGCCGACCACGTGCAGGGCCCAGATATGCAGCACCACCACGCCGGCGATGACGAAGGGCAGCAGGTAGTGCAGCGAGAAGAAGCGGTTCAGGGTCGGATCGTCGACGCCATAGCCGCCCCACAGCCAGGTGGTGATCGACTGGCCCACCCCCGGGAACACGCCCAGCAGGTTGGTGATCACCTTGGCGCCCCAGAAGCTCATCTGACCCCAGGGCAGGACGTAGCCCATGAAGGCGGTGGCCATCATGATCCCGTAGATCAGGCAGCCCAGCAGCCAGAGCACTTCGCGCGGCGGCTTGAACGAGCCGTAGTAGAGGCCGCGCAGCATGTGGATGTAGACCGCGATGAAGAACATCGAGGCCCCGGTGGCGTGGATGTTGCGGATCAGCCAGCCGTGGCGCACGTCGCGCATGATGTGCTCGACCGAGTTGAAGGCGGTCGCGCCCCCGACCTGGTAGTGCATGGCCAGCACGATGCCGGTGAGAATCTGGATGCCCAGACACAGCGTCAGGATGCCGCCGAAGGTCCACCAGTAGTTCAGGTTCCGCGGCGTCGGGTAATCGACGAAGCTGTCCCAGACCAGGCGCGTGACCGGCAGGCGGGCGTCAAGCCACTTGGAGAAGGCGTTCTTGGGTTCGTAGGTCGAGTGTCCGCTCATTGCGCTTAGCCGATCTTGACCTTGGTGTCGGAAAGGAAGCTGTACTCTGGCACGGCCAGGTTCAGCGGCGCGGGGCCCTTACGGATGCGGCCCGAGGTGTCGTAGACCGAGCCGTGGCAGGGGCAGAACCAGCCGCCATACTCGCCGCCGCCGACCGTGGGCACGCAGCCCAGGTGCGTGCAGCTGCCCAGCAGGATCAGCCACTGGGCCTTGCCCGGCTTGTGGCGGGCCTCGTCCTTCTGCGGATCCTTCATCGCCGCATTGTCGTCCTTGATCGCCGCGGCGATCTGTTCGGGCGTGCGGTTGCGGATGAACAGCGGTTGCTTGCGCCACAGGATGACCACCTGCTGGCCCGGCTCGACCTTGGTCAGGTCGTATTCCACCGAAGCCAGGGCCAGGGTGTCGGCCGAGGGGTTCATCTGGTCGACGAACGGCCAGACGGTGGCGACGGCGCCGCCGGCGGCCGCCGCGATGGCGGCGATGTAGATAAAATCGCGCCGGGACGGATCGTCCTGCACGGGAGCGTGTGTCTCTTGGGCGGTGTCGGCCACCTGGTGATACCCTTCGAACGGCGCCGCGTTTTTTGAAGAACGCGGCCGGCAATGGTCGCGGGCGCGGCCTGGGCCAGTCCGGTTCAAATCGCACATGCGCGATTCGACCGCCACCCCAGCAAGGTCCCGTGGCGGTTCGCTTAGAATGCGCGGGGGGGATTTTCAACCAGCCAATCGGCAATTCCGACGCTTATGACGTTTTCCGTGGCCCCAAGACGGGTTAACCCACAACCGCCATGACCCAAGACGCCCTTCTTGAAACCCGCAAGGCCGCCGCCCAGGCCTGGTTCGAAACCCTCCGTGATCGCCTGATCGCCGCCTTCGAGGCCCTGGAGGATGAGGCCCCCGATGGGCTGTATCCGGGCGCTCCGGGCCGATTTGAGCGCAAGCCGTGGATTCGCGAAGCCGGCGGCGGCGGCGTGATGTCGATGATGCATGGGCGACTGTTCGAAAAGGTCGGGGTCCATACCTCGCTGGTGCATGGAACCTTCACCCCGGAAATGGCCAAGACCATGCCGGGCGCCGACCAGGACCCGCGCTTCTTCGCCACCGGGGTCAGCCTGATCGCCCACATGGCCAGCCCGCGCGTGCCGGCGGTTCATATGAACACCCGCTTCATCTGCACCACCAAGGCCTGGTTCGGCGGCGGCGCCGACCTGACCCCCCTGCTCGGCTATCAGCGCGACCAGGCCTTCCCGGACGCCGTCGACTTCCACGCCGCGATGAAGACCGCCTGCGACGCCCACGATCCGGCCTGGCATGCCAAATACAAGGCCTGGTGCGACGAGTATTTCTTCCTGCCCCACCGCAATGAACCGCGCGGCATCGGCGGCATCTTCTACGACCACCACGACAGCGGCGACTACGACCGCGACTTCGCCTTCACCCAGGATGTCGGCAAGGCCTTCCTGGACATCTATCCGGCGATCGTGCGTCGTCGGATGCACGAGGCCTGGACGGCGGAGGAGCGCGAAGAGCAGCTGGTCCGGCGCGGGCGCTATGTCGAGTTCAACCTGCTCTACGACCGCGGCACCACCTTCGGCCTGAAGACCGGCGGCAATGTCGAATCGATCCTCAGCTCCATGCCCCCGGCGGTGAAGTGGCCCTGAACGGCTGACCTGGGTCGCTAGTTGGGCCGCCGGGTCGAGATCGGTTCGTCCGGGTTGCTGGGCGGCGGGGCCGGGATCGGGGTCAGCCTGGGCGGCGGCGGCTTGACGGCGGCCGGCGGCGGGGCGGGCGGCAGGTCCAGCGGCGCCGGCGCGAGGTCCGGGACCGGCGCGGCCACGGGCGCGGCGGCGGCGGGCTTGGGCGCCGCGGGCTGGGTCGAGGCCGGCTTGGGCTGCGAGCCGCGCAGGCTCGGCGCCGGCGTCGTCGCGGGCGGTTCGACCGGCGGCGGCGCAACTTCCGGCCCCGCGGTCGGCGCCGGCAGGGTTGGCGCCGGCGGCGCGGCCGGCGTTGTGGTCAGCGCCGGGGCTTCCTGGGCCGGCGGAACCACCGGGGCCGGCCTGGCCCGCATCATCATGAACACCGCCGCCGCCAGGCCGACCAGGGCCAGGACCACCAGACCCAGGGCCAGCATGCGGCCGGATAGCCATCCGCTCGACGCTTTGCGGGTCGCGGGCGCGCCGGGAATCGGCGCGGTCAGGGGCGCGTCCTCCACCGCCACGGGCGCCGGCACGATGACCGGCTCGGGAATGGCGTTCGGCAGCGGCGCGCGGGCCGCCGGCGACAAGGTCTCCATCGGCTCGGGCCGAGGCCCCATCACCGGCGAGGAGGGCGGGCGCATGGCCGGCGGCGTAGGGCGCAGCGGCGCCTGTCGCTGCGCCTCCGGGTTGGGGCGGGTCGGCAGGCTGGGAATGACCGAGGCCTGCCCCGGCGCGGCCAGGGGCGAGCCCGTCACGACGCTGCGGGCCGATTCGTAGCTGGGCCGCGAAGGCCCGCGCTGAGTCGGCGGGGGAGCCTCGGGTTCGGCGCCCGGCCGCAGCGGCGCCTGGCCCGAATAGCGGTAGGCGGTCGGGCGGGCATAGGGATTGCGTCGCGGGTCGTCGGCCATGGACTTCGATCTCAAACTGCCAGCCCCGCGTCCCGATAGACACGGACTGGGCCGGTTTCGTGGCGATCCTACCCTACCGAGCGGGCCAGGAAATCCCCGATCCAGCCCCCAAGCCGGGCATTGTCGTTGGGAAGCTGCAGGCTGGCGATGGCGGTGTCGGCCTGGGCCTCGGTGTAGCGGCTGCCGCGCCGCGCCTCGATCAGCGCCTGGGCGTAGGGCGGCTTGAACTCGGGATGCAGCTGGACCGACATGGCCTTGTCGCCCGGATAGTCCAGCAGGCCGTAGGGACAGAAGTCGCTGCCGGCCAGCACCTCCACGCCCGGCGGCAGCTCGACCACCTGGTCCTGGTGTGAGCCCGGGACGGCCAGGGTGTCGCCGCCGTCCATCCAGTCGGCATGCTTCTCGACCATGTAGCGGTTGAGGCCCACGCCCCAGCCCTTGGGTGACTTGATGACCTTGCCGCCGAACGCCTCGGCCATCATCTGATGACCGAAACAGACCCCGACCAGGGGAACCCGGCCCCGCACGCTCTTCAGAAAGTCGCCCAGCGGCGCGATCCAGGGCAGGTCGTCATAGACGCCCGCCGACGAGCCGGTGATCAGAAAGGCCTGGGCTTCGTCGGCCGCGCCCGGCAGCTTTCCGGCCGCCACGTCATAGCTGACATAGTCGTAGCCGGGGCCCAGCAGGTCGCGGAACATGGCGCCATAGTCGCCGAACCGCTCGACCAGGCCGGGCGGCGGCGCGCCGGTTTCCAGGATGCCGATCTTCATGCGCAACAGGTGGCGCGGCGGCGGCGATCCGGCAAGCCCCAATCGCGCCCGATTTCAGGGTCACACGGGACAGGCTATAGGGGGTTGTATGCGTATCGTTCTCGCCGTCATCGCGCTTTTCACACTCACCGCCAGCCCGGCCTTCGCCGACTGGGGGTTCGCCCGCTGGGGCGACAACCCCGGCCAGGTCATCGCCGCGTCGGGCGGCCAGGTGCGCGCCTCGACCAGCGGCACGGATGACGACACGGTCGAGGCCTTCCCGATCGGGGCGGTGGCGCCGGCCTGGCTGCAGGGCGGCCTGCCCTTCCGCGCGGTCTTCTATTTCGACATCGACAAGGACGCCCTGCGGATGGTCAAGCTGACCCCGCCCCGGGGCGAGGCCCTGTGCGCGCGGCTGCGGCTCTGGCTGATCGGCCGCTACGGCGATCCGCAGTCCAGCAGCAACAAGGCGGTGCTGCGCATCGACCAGTGGTTCGCCACCCCCGAGGGCAACGACATGAGGCTCTCACAGGTCGGCACGGGCGAGGCGGCGCTGTGTTCGCTGGTCTATGTGCCGGCGAATACGCTGTACCGGCCGAAGGGATAGTTATTCCTCGCCCCTTGGGCGAGGGGGACCACGAAGTGGTGGAGTGGGCTCTGGGGAGCACACGGCGTTTCAGGCACGCCCACTCCGGCAGTGCTCAATCCGGACGCACCGTGTGCGCCTCGGCCCACTCCGTCGGCTTCGCCGCCACCTCGCCCAAGGGGCGAGGAATAACCTCAGTAAACCATCCCCTGCACGACCGCCTTCAGCCGCTCCACCGCGGCCAGCCTGTCGTCGATGAAGTCCTGGTCGATCCACCAGTCCTCGACCTCTCGCATCACCTGGCCGACCATCGGCCCGCGCGGGGCGCCGGCGGCGATGACCTCTTCGCCGGTCAGCGGGAAGGGCGGCGGGGTCCAGCTTTCGGCCAGGGCCAGCAGGCCGCGCCATTGGGTGGCCGCCGCGCTGCGTTCGCTGGCCGCCCAGGCCAGCTTGATGCGGTCCTGGAAGGTGCGCACCCCCAGGCGATAGACCGCCCGCCGCGCCTCGCGCGGGCTCATCCAGGAGACGATGCGCGGCTCCTTGCCGGCTGCGGCGATCAGCCGGTCCTTGGTGGCGTTGGAAAGCCGCAGGCGCTCGGCCAGGTCGCGGGCCACCTTGGCGTCGTCGGGGATCAGGGCGGCCAGCCGCAGTTCGCCGTCGGTTTCGAACAGCTGGCTGGTCTGGATTTCCACCAGGGCCTCGAACCGGCCCATGGCCTTGACCATCGGCAGCACCGCCGACAGCACGCTGGTCGCCGCCATCAATCGGAGGGCCGAACGCGGGTCCTCCGCTTCCAGCAGCTTGAGCACCTCTTTCGCCGTCCGCTCGGCCGCCCGGCCGCTCAGCATGCCCTTCAGCGCCTTGCAGGCCTCCAGGGCGGCGCTGTCGGGCTCGCCCTGGCCGTACCAGGCCTGGAAGCGGAAGAAGCGCAGGATGCGCAGGTAATCCTCGCGGATGCGGGTCATCGCATCGCCCACGAAGACGATCCGCCCGGCCAGGGCGTCGGCCACCCCCTGCCCTGTCGGGTCGTGCAGGGTCCCGTCGCGCTCGGCATAGATGGCGTTGAGGCGGAAGTCGCGCCGCTGGGCGTCCTCCTCCCAGCTGTTGGTGAAGGCGACCACCGCGCGGCGCCCGTCCGTGGAGACGTCGCGGCGCAGGGTGGTGACCTCGAAGGGCTGACCCATGGCCACGGCGGTGATGGTGCCGTGCTCCACGCCGGTCGGATGGGCCGACAGCCCCGCCGCCTCCAGCGCCTCGGTGACCTGGTCGGGGGTCAGGGTGGTGGCGATGTCGACGTCGTCGATGGGCGTCTTGAGCAGGGCGTTGCGCACGCAGCCGCCCACGAACCGGGCGCAGCCGGAAAAGCCGCGCGCCTCCAGGGCCTCCATCACCGCCTGGGTGGCGGGGGCGGTCATCCAGGGCTGGGGCGAGAGCTTGGTGGGGAGCGTGGTCATGCGGGATGAGGGCTTAGCGGTCGGGTCCCAAGATTCAACCCCGAACTTATCTTCTCCTCCCCGCGAAGCGGGGGAGGGGGACCGCGCCGAAGGCGTGGTGGAGGGGGCGACCGCGCTCACGGCGGTGAGAGGTTGGCAGGGAGCGGACCCGGAAAAGCCCAGCACGGCCCTCGCCCCCTCCACCATGCTGCGCATGGTCCCCCTCCCCCGCTTCGCGGGGAGGAAAGGAGCTAACCCATCGCCGCTCCGTAGAGGCGGTCATAGAGGGCCCGCAGCATGCCCGCCGTCGCGCCCCAGATCAGCTGGTCCTCCCAGCTCATCGCATAGAAGTGCCGCCGACCGCCGTCGGGCATGTCGTAGAAGCGCTTTTCGTGGTTGGCCGGGTCCATCAGGAAGCCAAAGGGCGTCTCGAAGATGTGGGCCACCTCGTCCGGGCTGGGGGTCAGCACGATGTCGGGCCGCACGAAGCCGACCACCGGGGCGATCAGATAGCCGGTGCCGGTGCGGTAGGGCGTCGACATCCCCGCCAGGCTGACCGCCGCCGGGTCCAGCCCGATTTCCTCATTGGCCTCGCGCAGGGCGGTCTGCGAAGGGGTCTCGCCCGGATCGCAGCGGCCGCCGGGAAAGGCCACTTGCCCTGTATGCCGCCGTAGCGTCTCGGACCGCCGGGTCAGGATCACGCTCAGCCCCGCCTCGCGCTCGACCAGCCCGACCAGCACCGCCGCTGGAGTCAGGACCCCGCCCGTCCCTGGCATGTCGGGGTTGAGGTCGAAGTCCGAACGAATCTCGCGGTCGCCCAGCGCCTGGTCGTCCAGCGGATCGAGATGTCGGGAAATCCAGTCGCGCAGTTCAGGTCCCGGCCGCGTCACAGACAGTGCGCTCCGGCCGGCCCGACCGGGAACCAGGCCCCGTTCGACTCGACGCCCAGGCGGGGCCCCTCGGCCGTGTCGCGCTCGGCGGCCATCTCGACCAGCTCATAGAAGACCGGCCGGGCGATCAGCGCCTCCAGCCCGCGCCGCACGTGCAGATAGGGCCGCGGCTCGCCGCTGGCCGGGTCGAGGTCGACGCGGATCTCGTGCTCGGGCCCGGCCTCGACCTCGTCGCCGACATTGGTGAGGAACCGCAGCGCCCCGCTCTCCAGCCGGTCGACCCGGGTGGCGATGAAGGGGGCGTCCTCGACGACGATCTTCATCTTCTCGACCGGGGTCACCAGGTGGAAGCCGTCGGGATCCTTGCGCAGCACGGTGGAGAACAGCCGGACCAGCGCCTCGCGGCCGATCGGCGTGCCCTCATGGAACCAGACGCCGTCCTTGCGGATGCGGATATCGATCTCGCCGCAATGGGCCGGATTCCACAGATGCACCGGCGGCAGCCCCCGCCCCGGGGCCTGCTTGGCCGCGGCGATGACGCCGTCCAGTCCGGGTTTGGGGTCGGTCATGGGCTCAATCTAGGGAGCACTGCGCGCGGAAGGAAGGATTTCACCACGAACAACACGAACAACACGAACGGGATCGCGCAAGCCCGAGACCGACCCGAAGGGTCTGTTGCTGGAACAGGCCTTCGGCCGGAAGGGCGCGTTCGGCGCCGTCGGTTCGTGTTGTTCGTGTTGTTCGTGGTGAAAATCTTTAGGCCAGAACCGCGCCAACCAGCGCCTCGGTCCCGCCCTCGACCAGCGCCCGCGCCAGCACCCGCCGCCGATCCACCGGCCCCGGCATCTCCACGCCCGGCGCGATTTCAAAGCCCATCCGCCCAAAATACGGCGCATCCCCGACCAGCAGCACCGCCCGCCAGCCGGCCTGGGCCGCCGCCGCGCAGGCCGTCTCGACCAGGGCCTCGCCCAGGCCCCGGCCGCGCCAGGCCATGTCCACCGCGATCGGCCCCAGGAAGATGCAGGCGGCCCCGCCAACGCTCACCGGCCACAGCCGCACCGACCCGGCCAGCCGGCCGCCGTCCCAGGCCACGAAACTCAGGGCCAGCTCCGGCCCCCGCCCCTCGCGCAGCCGCTCGGCCGCCTTGGCGAATCGGCCCGGGCCGAAGGCGGCCGCGATCAGCGCCGCCACGGCGGGGGCGTCGTCGGGTCGCTCGGAGCGGAGGGGCGGCAGGGCGGACATGAGGGGCGGGCCGATAAGGCCATGCGGAGCCTGCGTCAACGCAGACGGCGCGGGCCGTATCCACAGCCCCCGCTTTCTGTTCCAATGGATGAGTCTCCCGCCCTCCGGCCGGAGCCCCCAAGGAAACCCATGATCCGCTGGCAGGGACGCCGCAATCGTCACAGGAGCGGCCCCTCGCTTTGGGCCGTGCTGCTGGTCCTGTTCGCCCTCACCGGCGCCGCCGCCATGGGCGCCCAGGCGGTCGGCTGGACCCATCTGACCGGCATGGCCGCCTATATTCCCGGCCTGCTTCTGCTGCTGGCCGTGAGCATGCAGGCCATCGTCGTGCTGCGCGCCGGCTTCAAATGGCTGGCCGGCTGAAGCCTGTCAGGCGGAAGTGGACTCCGGTTCCGCCGCCCGGACAGGCTTATCTCTAAGAATCCGTTCCATTCGGCGCGGGCTTTCCAGCGCCCGATCTGCTAGAGATGTGTCTGCCTCCTGACAGAGGCGCGTCTCGGCCCAGTCGCCCTGGCGCGCAGGGCCAAGCTTCGCACCGCGCGGCGCCCCGCAAATCCCCGGAAAGGGGACCCGCCATGAAACCCGCTACCGCCCAGCCGTCCGCCATCGCGGACGCCGCCGGCTATTGGACGATCCAACTGGTCATGCACGCCGGAACCAAGGTCGGCCATCAGCATGTCTGCCATGCCGCCAACCTGGGTGGGGCCAAGGCCATCGCCAGCCGCCTGTGCGGCGACACCCGCAGCATCGCCGGCTTCGACCTCTACCGCATCGGCCGCGTGGCCGGCTCGCCCGGCGCCGCCCTGCTGGTGGGTGAATCGCAGCCCGTTCCCGATCCCAAGGCCTGGGCCGACATGACCGCCGCGCGGATCGCCTGAGCATGGCCAAATCCCCCAAGCCCGCCAAGCCGCCCGCCGCTCCGATCCCGGCGGCGCCCGCCCCCGTGGCCGCCGCGCCCGCCCCGGCTCCTTACGTCTCGGCCTTCCAGACCCCGGCCGTCGAGCCCCGCCAGTCCTTCTTCTCGCCCCGCAACGTGCCGCTGTGGGCCAGCCTGGTGCTGATGGCCGTGGTGGCCGCCGGCGTCTGGGCCAAGCAGCAGGCCGGGGGCTGACCCCTCTGGACTGACTTGACCTGAATCAAGGGCCTGGACCGCCAATGGCGGGCAGGCTGGAGCCGTGCGCCGTCCCCGGCGCCGGAGACCCGCCATGCCCGCCCCGGCCATCGCCGCCGCCACGCTTCCACAGCCGGTGGACGACGACGCCTTCCTGGACGAGGTCCGGGCCTTCCTCGGCCGCGCCCTGACCCCGGACCTGCGCCGGGCCGGGCGTGAGACCCTGGGCGTGCATGCCGACATCGCCGCCTGCCGCCTCTGGCACCGGCGCCTCTACGACCAGGGCTGGATCGCCCCGACCTGGCCAGCCGAGTGGGGCGGGACGGGCTGGAGGGCCCGCCAACGCTATCTCTTCGATCGCGAATGCGCGGCCAACGACGCCCCGCCCCTGTTCGCCGGCGGCATCCGCAGCCTGGGCCCGCTGCTGATCGAGCAGGGAACGCCGGCCCAGCGCGCCCGCTACCTGCCGGCCATCCTCGACGGCCGCGACCTGTGGTGCCAGGGCTTCTCCGAACCCGGCGCCGGCTCGGACCTGGCCGCCATCGCCACCCGGGCCGAGCGGCGTGGCGAGGCCTATGTCGTCAACGGCTCGAAAATCTGGACCACCGGCGCCCACCATTCCAACCATATGTTCGCCATCGTCCGCACCGCCATCCTGGAGAAGAAGCAGCAGGGCCTGACCTTCCTGCTGATCGACATGGCCAGCCCCGGCCTGACCGTCCAGCCGATCCTGGGCCTGAGCGGCGAGCACGAGTTCAACCAGGTCTTCTTCGACGATGTCGCCGTGCCGGTCGAAAACCGGGTGGGCGCCGAGAACGACGGCTGGACCATGGCCAAGCGGCTGATGCAGCTGGCCCGCTCCAACAACACCCCCGCCGCCCTGGTCCGCCGCTCGCTGCGCCGGGCCCAGGCCCTGGCCGAGGCCGCCGGGCCAGACCTCGAACCCGCCGTGCGCACCGCCCTGGCCGGGCTGGAGATCGAGCTTCTCAGCTTCGAGCAGCTGGAGCTGGCCTCGCTCCCCGCCGGCCGGCCCAGGCCGGGCGACGACACCGCGCCCTCGATGCTCAAGCTGATCGGGACCGAGCTGAACCAGCGGGTCTGCGAACTGGCCCTGCAGGCCGCCGGCCCGGCGGGCCTGGCGGCGCTCAGCAGCGTGGCTGCCGACGATCCCTGGCTGGACGCCGGGGCCCATGCCGCGGCCAAGCACCTCGCCGTGCGGGCCGCCACCATCTATTCCGGCTCCAGCGAGACCCAGCGCAACGTCATCGCGGCACAGCTGCTGGCGCGGTGAGCCGTCCTGGGCAAAACTGCCCCCATGCCAGTCTCGCCCGCCGACGCCCGCCGCCTCGCCGCCGCCCTGCCGGACGTCGTCGACGCCTCCAGCGACCGGGCCCTGAATTTCCAGATCGACGGCAAGGGCTTCGCCTGGAGCTGGAACGAGCGGGTGCATCCCAAGAAGCCGCGCGTCCCCCGCCTCGACATCCTGGCCGTCCGCTGTCCCAAGGACGAGAAGGGCCCGCTGCAGTTCGCCAACCCCGAGGCCTTCGTCCAGGACCCGCACTACGCGGACTACGGCGCGGTGGTGGTCCGGCTGGACGCTATCGACGAGGCCGACCTCGCCGAGCTGCTGGCCCAGGGCCGCGAAAGCCTGCTGGCCGCTAAGCGCCGCCCCGGCGGCGCTCGAACCAGGCGATCGCCAGCCACGCGATGACGCAGCCGAACAGCGCCAGCCCGGCGGCGCTCATCAGCCAGACCTGCTGCTGTGTCACATACTGCGGCGCGTTGCTGACCAGCCGGCCGAACACCACGGCCTCGGTTCGCCCACCGGCTCCATCGGGGGCGTTCGCCGCCGACGGCTGGATCAACACCTGGACCAGGCTGAAGCCGACCAGGGCGGCCAGGGTCAGGCCCCAGAAGAGGGTGGAGAGCTTCTTCATGGCGCGGCATGATGCCAGGATTGGGTTGCGGCTGGCTTAAGGGAGAGACCATGACCACGCTCCAGAACCGTCCCAACACCGCCGTCCTCGTCGTCGACGTCCAGAACGGCGTCATGGCGAGGGCCCATAACCGGGACGCCGTCGTCGGCAACCTAGCCCGCCTGGTCGACCGGGCCCGCGAGGCCGGGGCGCCGGTCATCTGGGTCCAGCACATCAACGACAATCTGGTGAAGGACGCCGACCCCTGGCGGATCGTGCCCGAACTGACCCCGGCGCCAACCGAACCGAACATCTCCAAGCGCTACGGCGACGCCTTCGAGGACACCGACCTCGAAGCCCGCCTCGCCGCCCTCGCCGTCGGCCGCCTGATCGTCGCCGGCGCCCAGACCGACGCCTGCATCCGCGCCACCATCCACGGGGCCTTCGCCCGAGGCTACGATGTGACCCTGGCCAGCGATGCGCACTCGACGGAGGACCTCAGTCAGTGGGGCGCGCCGCCGCCGGAGCAGGTGATCGCGCATACGAACCTGTACTGGCGGTTCCAGACGGGGCCGGGGCGGGTGGCGGAGGTGGCGGAGAGTGAGAAGGTGGCGTTCCCGGCCAGCGCCTGACCCGCCGTTACGCCGACGACGGCGCCAGTTTCTGGAATATCGCCTCCAGCGCCGCCAGATCGGCCGGCGCCAGCGCCTCCAGCCCGGGCGGCGGCAGATGGTACTCCGCCAGCAATTCGGCCTTCAGGCGCGCGCCCAGCGGCGTGAGCCGGACAAGCTTGACCCGGCTGTCCTGCGGGCTCCTGTGGCGCTCGGCCAGCCCCAGGCGCTCCAGGCGCTTGACGATGAAGGTGGCGTTGGAGGGATCGCAGCCCCACTGCCGGGCCAGCGCGCCCATCGCCCGGCCCTGGGTCTCATCGAGCGCCCACAGCGCCCGGGCATCGTTGGGGGTGAGGCCGCGACTCTCGAGGCTCCGTTCCCGGGCCGGACTGGTCGAGAGGAAATAGGAGAACATCAGGCGCCACGCCCGCGCGGCGGCGTCGGTCCCGGCAGTGTTTGTCCTGGCCATCGCCCGACTGTAGCGCCTGGCGCGACGACGGAAAGGTGAGGCGCGCCTTTGGGCCGCCGCGCCGGAACCCAGCGAACGGCGATGGGTTTTGACATACTTGAAGTCATTCAACTAACTCCCATCTGGTGCGGCATGACTCATGATACGGACGTCCTGATCGTCGGCGGCAGTCTCAACGGCCTGACCACCGCCCTGCTCCTGGCCCGCCACGGCGTGCGCTGCATCGTCGTCGAACGCCACCCCGACACCACGGTGCAGTACAAGTTCGCCGGCATCTCGCCCCGTTCGATGGAAATCTTCCGCTGGGCCGGAATCGAACAGGAGATCCACGCCAGCCGGACCGGCGACCAGAAGGCCGGCGAGATCGCCAGGGCCCGCAATCTCGCCGATCCCGACCTGCAGTTCATGGGCCGGCCCTGGAGCGACATGGACACGCTGAGCGTCGCCACGGCCGAGACCTGCGACCAGGATGTGCTGGAGCCGATCCTGCGTCGTCACGCCGCCGCCGGCGGCGCCGACATCCGCTTCCACACCGAACTGGTCGACTTCACCCAGAACGAGGACGGCGTTCAGGCGACGATCCGCGACCTCGAATCGGGCGAGGCCAGCCGGGTCTTTGCGCAGTGGATGATCGCGGCCGACGGAGTCGGCGGAGCGACACGCGAGCGGCTCGGCATCGGCCGGAGCGGCCCGGGCGTGCTGCAGCACTGGATGAACCTCATCTTCGAGACCGATCTGGAACCCTTCCTGCAGGGCCGCCGCTTCACCTCCTGCTTCGTCTCCGACATCAACGCCTCGGTCACGCCGCGCCCGCGCCGATGGTTGCTGAGCCTGCAGTACCGGCCTGACCAGGGCGAAAGCCCCGAGGATTTCGACGCCGACCGGGTGCGCGATCTGGTGCGCCAGGCGGCCGGACGCCAGGACGTCCGCGTCGACCTCTTCGACGCCCGCGAATGGGCGGCGGCCGGCTTCATCGCCGATCGGTTCAGCCATGGAAGGGTGTTCCTGCTGGGCGACGCCGCCCACTCGATGCCCCCGACCGGCGGATTCGGCGGCAATACCGGCATCCACGACGCGCACAATCTGGCCTGGAAACTGGCCCATGTCCTGAACGGCCGCGCCGACCCCGCCCTGCTCGACACCTACGATGTAGAACGCCGCCATGTCGCCGCGCGCACCCTGGCCCAGGCCCTGGCGCGTCTCGCGGCCTGGTTCAAGGACCTGTCGGCCCGGCTGCCCCCGCCCGAGCCCATCGCCCCGGACGCCAACGTCATCTTCGGCCAGCACTACCCGCGCGGCGCCCTGGCCCAGGGGGCCGACCCGCCGCCATCGGGTTTCAGCAACCCCTTTGAACCCACCGGCGCGCCAGGCGAGCGGGCGCCGCACATCTGGCTGGCCGATGATCGGCGCGCGCTGCACGACGCGATCGGCGACGGCTTCCTGCTGGTGTCGGACTCGCCGGCCTGGATCGAGGCGGCCGGCGTGGCGGCGGACCGGCGCGGCGTCACGATCGCCACCTACAGCCCCCACGGGGATTCGCGAGACGCCTGGCGGGAGAAGTACGGCGTGTCGCCGGACGGAGCGGTGCTGGTGCGGCCCGACGGTTTCATCGGCTGGCGGGCGGTCGATGCTTCGGGCGCGCCGGATCAGGACCTTCGCGGGGCGTTCGACCGGATACTTGGTCCGGCGTCGCCGCGCTGATGCAACGCCAAATCGTCAGGCGCGGCTGGCCGCCTCGCGCATCCGACGCTCGATCTCCGCGTGCGGCACTTCCTCCAGGAACTCGGCCAGGCGCCAGGTGAAGCCGAACGGGTCGACCAGCGACCCGCTCCGTTCCCCGAAATACTTCGCCTCGAGGGCCTCCTCCTGAGTCGCGCCGTTCTCGATGGCCCGGCGAAACACCGTGTCGAGGTCATCGACATAGATCTTGAGGTCCAGGCCGTTGCCGCGAGGATTGCCGCCGCTAACCTTGGCGGGGTCGTTCCGTCCATCGGAGATCATCAGGCGCGAGTCGCCGATCAGGATCACCGCGACCAGCAGTCTGCCATGCATCTCGCGCCGGAAATCCTCGGTCGCCCCGAAGGCGGCCTTGTAGAAGTCCACCGCGACGGCGGCGTTGGGGACCCGCAGGATCGGGTTGAGCGTGTGGTAGCCGGGAGGGGTGGCCTTGGCTTTCATCTCGAAGGTCTCCCAGGGAAACCCGTTTAACGGCCCAAACGCCGTCCGTTTCCGTCCACCCCCGCGCCTTCGCCCGAGGCTACGATGTGACCCGAGCCAGCGACGCCCACCGACGAAGGACCTCAGCCAATGGGGTGCGCCGCCGACGGAGCAGGTGATCGCGCATACGAACCTGTCCTGGCGGTTCCAGACGGGGCCGGGGCGGGTGGCGGAGGTGGCAGCCGCAGGGAAGGTGGAGTTTGGGGCGCTTTAGACGGCGATATGGCACCGTTCTGGCCTAACCGATTTGACGTCCCTTCGAAATACTGAGGCGCCGGACGATCCTAAGCTCTACCTTCCGAATTGGTTGGAGGAGAGTCGGCCGTGGCGTTCATCAAGGCATTGGAGCGTTCCGAACGAACGCTGAGGGTTCATCGAACTCAGGTAGTCTGCACCTATGCGGTCGACACGTTGAGCGCGGGGAAACGGCTGATCCAGCTTGACACCCGCGGCTCGGAACAGCGCGAAGTCCCCGGTAAGCTAAGTCAGACCATTCAGTTCGACGAGGAAGGCGCGCATCGCCTCTGGGAGATTCTGGGACGAGAGTTTGGCTTCAAGTGAGTGGCTTCCTTCTCTAGCTAGCCGTTCTAGGTAGATGGACACGCTTACTCCTCAGCAGCGCAGCGAACGAATGTCTCGCGTCAAGTCGTCGGGCAGCCGCGCTGAGCGCCTAGTCAGATCGACCGTTCACAGGTTGGGCTATCGCTTTCGCCTGCACGCAAAAAAGCTACCCGGCACGCCCGATCTCGTTTTTCCGGTCCGCCGAAAGGCTATCTTCGTCCATGGCTGCTTTTGGCACCGCCATCCCGACCCAGACTGCCGACTAGCGCGCCTCCCCAAATCACGGCACGAATTCTGGCTGCCCAAACTGGAAGGGAATCGAGCCCGCGATCTCCGGAACCTCGCTGCCCTGGAAAGCATGGGATGGCGAACCCTAGAGCTTTGGGAATGCAAACTGCACGATCTGCCTTCCCTTGAGAACGAAATTAGAACATTTTTGGACTCATGAAATCGATCGAACTTTTCGCGGGAGCCGGCGGCCTGGGAATGGGCCTGCACAGAGCCGGCTTCGAACCTGTCAAGGTCGTCGAATGGGACCGCTACGCCTGCGACACCATTCGCGAGAATCAAGGCATCGACTATTCACCCGTCAAGCACTGGCCCCTCACCGAAGGCGATGTACGGGCCGTCGATTTTAGTCCCCTCGAGGATACGATCGATCTCGTGTCGGGTGGTCCGCCGTGTCAGCCGTTTTCACTCGGCGGACGACACCAAGCCTACAACGACACCCGGGATATGTTCCCGCAAGCCATTCGGGCCGTTCGTGAAACCCGGCCTAGGGCGTTTGTCTTTGAGAACGTCAAGGGACTCACCCGCGCGGCATTCCGCAACTACTTCGAATATATCAAACTCCAACTGGAGCATCCCGGAGTCGTGGCGAGGCCCGACGAGGACTGGACGGATCACTTAGGGCGGTTAGAAAACCACCACCTGCTAGGTTCGCGAGATGGCTTGCACTACAGGGTAGTCGCGCGGGTCCTGAACGCCGCTGACTACGGTGTTCCACAGAAACGCGAGCGGGTGGTGTTTGTCGGCTTCCGCGATGATCTCGATGTCGAATGGCACTTTCCGCGGGCTACTCATGGTCTTGATCGGCTGATCTGGGATCAGCATCGCGACGGGTCCTACTGGGAGAGGCACAAGGTCGCGATCAAGGATCGACCTTCGGAGGCCGTCTATTCACAGCGAGCCGATCGGATGTCCGAGCGACCGGTTGATTGCGCGTGGAACACCGTTCGAGACGCCATCGCTGGTCTTCCTGACCCGGAATTCGAAAAGGATAAGTCGCGCAAAATCCCCAACCATCGATTCCAAGGCGGCGCGCGCTCATATCCCGGGCATACTGGCAGTCCTCTGGATGAACCCGCTAAGACCCTGAAAGCTGGGGTCCATGGTGTCCCAGGCGGTGAGAACATGTTGGCTCGTCACGACGGCTCCGTCCGCTATTTCACGGTACGTGAGAGCGCGCGGCTTCAGACCTTTCCAGACAACTACATCTTTCACGGCTCCTGGACCGAGACCATGCGCCAGCTCGGAAATGCGGTTCCGGTGCGACTGGCAGAGGTCATCGGACGCGGCGTGGCGCTGAAGCTTCGCTTCGCGGCTTAGTGGCCCGTCGATCCAAACCACTTGAACTAACCCGGTGCATCGCCTCTAAAGTAACGTACAGAACAGGACTGCCCGCCGGGCACACACAAAGGCTCTTCAAGATTTGGAACGTGAAATGAGCGTGGTCTACAATCCGCTCGACAAGATCAATCTCGCTCGCTCTATCGAACTGGAGCTTCTTCGCCGTAGCGCCATTCCGCTTGCCGAAACCAGCACCATCAAGGGCGCCGGAGTCTATGTGATCTATTACACTGGCTCGTTCGGGCCCTACGCCCCTACGACCACGCCTGGCCCGACCGACCCCGTGGCGCGTCCCATCTATATTGGGAAGGCAATCCCTAAGGGTGGGCGCAAAGGCGGTCTTTCGACGGACGTGTCGGCTCTGGGATCCGCACTCGCCTCCCGCCTCCGAGATCACGCCGCCTCGATTGACGAGTGCCAGAATCTCGACCTGGCGGATTTCCACGTCCGCTATCTCGTGGTTGATGACATTTGGATTCCGCTCGGCGAGAACATGCTTATCGAGAGGTTCAAGCCAGTATGGAATCGAGCCATCGATGGCTTCGGCAACAAAGATCCCGGAAAACGGCGCAAAACCCAGATAACCTCGCCGTGGGATGTACTTCACCCTGGCCGTAAGGCTGCAATAAATACGACTCCCAATCCTGAGCTGACTGTCGAACTCTTGCTGCGCCGGATCGAGGATCATTTCGCTGAACGCCCGCTCACGAAGTTGCCGAAATCTGTTGAAAAGGCGCAGGCCGAGCAACAAGCCGAAGCTGAAGAAGCGGCAGACGAGATTTAGGCCGGCAAGAGAGGGCTGCGTTTGGGCTTTCGGTCTTGCCGATCTCCCATGCATCGTTCCAGTCGCCCCCAGATGCACTTGCTCCGGTCGTTGAGATCGCGCGATCTTGCCCATCTCATGACCTCCCCCACCCTCGACTCGCCCGAACAGCCTTCGACCACCCGCGAACTCCTCACCCACCGCAACTTCGTCCTCTACTGGCTCTCCCGCTGGACCGCCGTGCTCGCCGTCCAGATCGAGGCCGTCACGCTGAACTGGCAGGTCTACGAGATCGCCCGGCGGACCATGGATGTGAAGCCGGCCGCGCTGATGGTCAGCCTGCTGGGGCTGGTGACCTTCCTGCCGGTGCTGCTGCTGTTCCTGCCGGCCGGGGAGAATGCCGACCGGCGCAATCGGCGGCGGATTCTGATCGTCTGCTATCTGGTCGAGATCGCGGTGGCCGGCGTGCTGCTGGCGGTGACCTGGCGGGGGCTGGCCAATGTGCCGGTGCTGCTGGCCATCGCCGCGGCGTTCGGGGCGGCGCGGGCCTTCTTTGGGCCGGCCAGTTCGGCCATGGCGCCGATGCTGGTGCCGCGGTGCCTGCTGCCCAGGGCCATCGCGGCCAGTTCCCTGGCCTGGCAGACCGGATCGGTCGTGGGGCCGCTGATCGGCGGCTTCCTGGTCGCGGTGTCGCCGACCGTCGCCTATTCGGGCTCGCTGGCGCTCTACATCGTCGCCGTCTCGACGATGTTCTTCATCAACGCCAACACCTCGCCCGTCGTGCAGGCGGGCTCGCGCTGGGCTCTGATGAAGGAGGGGCTGGCCTATGTCTGGCGGACCAAGATCGTCTTCGGCTCGATCTCGCTGGACCTGGCGGCGGTCATCCTGGGTGGGGTGACCCTGCTGCTGCCGGCCTTCGCCAAGGATGTGCTGCAGATCGGGCCGCACGGGTTCGGCATGCTGCGGGCCGCGCCGGGGGTCGGGGCGGCGGCGGTGGCGCTGTGGCTGGCGGCGCGGCCGATCCACCGCCATGCCGGGCGGGCGATGTTCGCCGGGGTGGCGGTCTATGGGCTGGCGACGCTGGTGTTTGCGGTGTCGAAATGGCTGCCGCTGTCGCTGCTCGCCCTGGCCTTGCTGGGGGCCGGCGACATGGTCAGCGTCTATGTCCGCCAGACCTTGGTGCAGCTGGTCACCCCCGACCACATGCGCGGCCGGGTGGCGACGGTGTCGGGGCTGTTCATCGGCGCCTCGAACGAGCTGGGCGAGTTCGAGAGCGGCATTGTCGCCCGCTTCCTGGGCGTGGTCGGGGCGGGAATCTTCGGCGGGGTCGGGGCGCTGGTGGTCACCGGCCTCTGGGCCAGGCTGTTCCCCGACCTGCGCAAGGCCGACCGCCTGGCCTGACCGCCTCAGCCGGCCTTCGCCGCCGCCCGGAAGTCGGGATCGGCGAACAGCTTGGTGGTGATCTCGTTGAACAGGCCGGTGTAGTGGTTGAAGGCGTCCGGAATCGCCACCACGCCCATGAAGGCCGACTCCCAGGCCGTGTCGACCGACAGGGTCTTTTCGAACACCACCTTGCCGTCACGGGTGAGCGTGAAGCGGACGGCCAGGGACGCATGGCCGACCGGCATGCCGCTGTCGACATGGCTGTCGGTGATCACTCCCGAGAGCATCGTCGCGGAATTGGCGTCGAACCGTCCTCCGCCATCGAGCTCGGCCCTGATCGTGTCGGCCAGGTAGCGGGCGTAGGAGCCGTTGGGCGCCGCCTGGGCGCCGGCCCGCACCACGATCCGCTTGTCCATCTCCTGAGGACGTCCGGGGCCGGCGGTGAAGGCGCCGACCTTCATCGACGTCAGGTTGGCGGCGCGCAGGGCCTGGATGTTGTCCAGAGTAGCCTGGGGCGGGGCCATGGGCGGCGTGGCGCAGCCCGACAGGACCAGCCCCGCCGCCCCAAGCAGGGCGGCGGCGACGAGGCGGCGGTTCATCGGCCTCAGCCCTGCGGCGTCGGGGTGGGCTCCGCCGGAGCGGCGGCCGGCGCGGGCTCGGGCGCCGGAGGCGCAGCGGGCGTGGCCGGGACGGCGTCAGCGGGCGCGGCCGGAGCGTCCGCCGGACCCGGCGTTCCGCCAGCGAAGGCCGGGTCCTTGGCGATGTCGTTCAGCGGGTTGAGGATGATCTGGCTGGCCATCGTGAAGACGCCATCCTTCATGCTGCCGATCTTCACCGCGCCCTCAGGCGCGCTGTTGATCAGGCCCATCTGGGTGATCAGGGCATGCTTGGCCGAGCGGGTGATCTTGGGAGCGCCGGGGCCGCTGACATATTCCAGGGTGCTGACATAGTGGTCGGTGATGTTGCTGCCGGCGATGAACAGGGTGGCGCCGGTCTTGACGCCCTGGCCGGTGGCCTTGGACATTTCTTCCGGGGTGATGACGTTGTCGATGACCACGCTCAGCACCGCGCCGTTGGCCACGGGAGCCTCGCTGACGCTGGAGAACAGGCCGCTGTTGGTGACGATCTCGGTCACCTTGGCCTTCAGGAACTTGGTCGCCGCAGCGTTGGGCGAGCCCTTGGTCTTGAACTGGAACAGCAGCTGGACCGGCTGAGGACTCTCGACCTTGGCTTTGTCCTCGGGCTTCACATCGCCCAGTTCGGCGCTGACATAGGTGGCCGCCATGGCCGCCACCGGGCTGCAGGCCAGGCCCGCCGCCACCATTAGGGCCATGAACAGGCGCAGCGCGCGCCGCTCGATCGAACCCAGCAACTTAATCATAATCCGGTCCCCCGACTTGGCCCCCTTGGCCGTCTGGCGAAAGCTAGCCCGAAGACCCGAGTGGAGGCAACCGGGTGATGAGGGGTGCGACATTGATCGCGGCCATCCCGGACGGGCGGCTTGCCTGACCCTGCGTCCACGGCTTAGGACACCAGCCAACGAAGACGCGCGAGACGCAGGGAGAAGACCATGGGCGTGCTGGACGGCAAGGTGGTGATCGTGACCGGCGCGGCCGGCGGCATCGGCAAGGAGTGCGCCCTGCTGGCGGCGCGCGAGGGCGCCAAGGTGGTGGTCAACGACCTGGGCGGCGCGGTGCGTGGCGGCGACGAGGGCGATGCGGGCCCGGCCGAGCAGACGGCCCAGGAAATCCGCGCCGCCGGCGGCGAGGCCCTCTCCAACAGCGACAGCGTCACCAACATGGACGCCGTCAAGGCGATGATCGCCCAGGCCATCGACAAGTTCGGCGGGCTGCACGCCATCATCAATCCGGCCGGCATCCTGCGCGACGGCATGTTCCACAAGATGGCGGACGAGGACTGGGACAAGGTCATCGAGGTGCACCTGCGCGGCGCCTACAATGTCTCCAGAGCCTCGGTGGAGCATTTCCGCAACCAGGGCGAAGGCAGCTACGTCCACTTCACCTCGACCTCGGGCCTGATCGGCAATATCGGCCAGGCCAACTACGCCGCCGCCAAGCTGGGGGTCATGGGCCTCTCGCGCATCCTGGCCATGGAGGGCGTCGCCAAGGGCGTGCGCTCCAACATCATCGCCCCGTTCGCCTGGACGCGGATGATCGCCACCATCCCGGTCAAGGACGAGGCCTCGGCCCAGCGCGTCGACCGCATGAAGAACGCCATGCGCGCCGACCAGGTGGCCCAGCTGGCCGTCGCCCTGGCCTCCTCGGAGTCCAAGGACGTCACCGGCCAGATCTTCGCCGTGCGCGGCAACGAGGTGGTGCTGTTCGACCAGCCCCGCCCGATCCGCTCGATGGCCAACACTTCAGGCTGGACCCCGCGCAGCCTGCTCGACGTGGCCCTGCCGGCCATGAAGAACAGCTTCTTCGACGCCGGGGCCAGCGCCTCGGTCTTCCCCTACGATCCGGTCTAAGGACTAAAGCATGCGCCGCGCCGCCATTGTCAGCCCCCTCCGAACCGCCGTCGGCAAGTTCCAGGGGGCGCTCAGCAGCATGACGGCCGGCGAGATCGGCGGCGTCATCATCAAGGAACTGGTCGAGCGGACGAAGATCGACCCGGAACGGATCGATGACGTCACCTTCGCCCATGGCTATCCCAACGGCGAGGCGCCCTGCATCGCCCGCTGGTCGCTGCTGCAGGCGGGCCTGCCCATCGGCATCCCCGGGGTGTCGATGGACCGCCGCTGCGGCTCGGGCCTGCAGGCGGTGATCGACGCGGCCATGCGCATCCAGACGGGGGCGGCCGACGTGGTCATCGCCGGCGGCTGCGAGAGCATGAGCAATGTCGAATACTACTCGACCGACATGCGTAACGGCGCCCGCGCCGGGTCGGTCGTCATGCACGACCGCCTCGCCCGCGGCCGGGTGATGAGCCAGCCCATCGAGCGCTTCGGCGTCATCAGCGGCATGATCGAGACCGCCGACAACCTGGCCCGCGACTACCAGATCAGCCGGGAAGAGGCCGACGAGTACGCGGTCATGAGCCACCAGCGGGCGGCCAAGGCGTGGGCCGAGAACCGCTTCGCCGACGAACTGGTCCCGGTCTCGGTCAAGCAGAAGAAGGGCGACCCCATCGTTTTCGACCATGACGAAGGCTACCGCGCCGACGCCTCGATGGAGACCCTGGGCAAGCTGCGCGCCCTCGAGAAGGACGGCGTCGTCACCGCCGGCAACGCCAGCCAGCAGAACGACGCCGGCGCCGCCTGCCTGGTCGTCGCCGAGGACAAGCTGGAGGAGCTGGGCCTGGAACCCATCGGCTGGTTTCACAGCTGGGCCGCCGCCGGCTGCGAGCCCTCGCGCATGGGTATCGGCCCGGTGCCGGCCGTCGAGCGCCTGTTCAAGCGCAATGGCCTCTCCTGGAGCGACATCGACCTGGTCGAGCTGAACGAGGCCTTCGCGCCGCAGGTGCTGGCCGTGCTCAAGGGCTGGAACTGGGACGACCGCGACAAGCTCAACGTCAATGGCGGCGGCATCAGCCTGGGCCACCCCATCGGCGCCACCGGCGGCCGGATCCTGGCCAACCTGCTGCATGAGATGCGGCGGCGCGAGGTTCGCTACGGCCTGGAGACCATGTGCATCGGCGGCGGCCAGGGCATCGCGGCGGTGTTCGAGCGGGCCTGAACCCACCTTGCTTCTCCCTTCCTCCTCCCCCGGGTCGGGCCTCGCCCGGCCCGCCCGAGGGCAGGCTGAGGAAGGGCGGGGATGGTGGTGGTGGCAGTGCGTTTCCGGAAGCACTCGGGGAGGCGACCACGCCACCCTGAGCTTTTCACCCAGGCTCCGAGCGCACACCACCAACCCTGCCCTTCCTCCATCGAGGAGGAAGGGTTCCAGAAGCGCTACCCCCAGCGCGCCTTCCAGTCCTCGGCCATCATCTCCCAGTAGAGCGACCGCCGCACCGTCCCGTCGGGTCGGACGCTGTCGCGCTCGCCCATGCGGGTGAAGCCGGCGGCGTCGATCAGCCGGGCCGAGCGGACGTTGTCGACGGCCGCGGTCAATCCCATCATCCGCACCCCCAGGGTATCGAACACCCAGCCGAAGCTGTGGATGGCGCCGGCCCCGCCCTGGCCCTCGTTCTGGCGGTCGGCGCGGATGGCCCCGGCCAGCTCGGCGGCGGAACGTTCCGGCCAGACGGTGATGCAGCTGTAGCCGACCAGCTGGGCGGTCTCGTCGAAGGTCAGGATCAGGAGGCGGCGGCCTTCCTGGCGCAGGGCCTCGCTCTCGAGGATCCAGGTATTCATGACCTCGGCCGTGAACGGACGGGGCAGGTCATAGATGGCGCCGGAGACGCGCGGGTCGGCGAAGAAATGCGCCAGGGCCGCCGCATGCTCGGGTCGGGCCAGCATCCGACCATAGCCCAGGGTCAGCGGATCGGCCGTGCGGACGGCGTTGCGGATGGCCTCGGCTTCAGCCTCGTCAACCTCCAGCACCGTGTCCGGCGGGGCGCTCATCCGGCCAGCCTGGCCAGCGCTTCGCCGCTGAGCCGCCGCGTGGTCCACTCATCCATGGTCGCCGCGCCGAGCGAATCATAGAAGGCGATGGATGGCGCGTTCCAGTCCAGCACCGACCATTCCAGCCGGGTCAGCCCCTCATCGACACACCGGCGCGCCAGGCCGGCCAGCAGCGCCTTGCCGGCGCCCTTGCCGCGCGCCGCCGGCTGAACGAACAGATCCTCCAGCCAGATGCCATGCCGGCCGGTGAAGGTGGAAAAGTTGTAGAACCACAGGGCGATGCCGACCGGGACGCCGTCGGCCTCGGCGATGTCGCAGAAGGCGCGGGGATGTTCGCCGAACAGGGCCGCGGCGATGTCCGCCTCGCTGGCCACCGCCTCATGGGCCAGCCGCTCGTACTCGGCGAGATCCCGGATGAAGCCCAGGATCAGGGCGGCGTCGGCGGGAACGGCGGGGCGGACGGCGAGGGTCATGCCTTCCTCTACACCTCAGGCAAATCGAGGGGGAGTAGTCCGGCTGCTCCCGCTCCCCTACACTCCCCGCCATGTGGCGAACGGTGGCGATCTATGGCCTGATCCTGGCTCTGGGGGCGGTGGGGCTGCAGTGGCTGGAATACCAGACTTTCGCCCGCGCACACCCCGGCGCCATCTATCTGACGCTCGGCGGCGCGGCGATGCTGGCGCTGGGGGTCTGGGTGGGGGCGCAGGTCTTCCGGCCCAAGATCACCGGCGTCTTCGAGCCCAATCTGAAGGCCCAGGCCTCGCTGGGCATCACCAGCCGGGAGTTCGAGGTGCTGGGCCTGCTGGCCGCCGGCTGCTCGAACAAGGACATCGCCCGGCGGCTCGACCTCTCGCCCAATACGGTCAAGACCCATGTCGCGCGGCTCTACGAGAAGCTGGAGGCCCAGCGGCGGACCGAGGCGGTGTTGAGGGCGCGGGAGCTGCACCTCATTCCGTGAGAAAGGCGGGTGATTTTGCGCAAATCACCCTTTCGGGCGATTGTTTCACCGGGGCGGGGCGCGGCCTGATGGCGGCGTCCTAAACACCTGGGGGAGCAAAACCCATGCTGCGATCCATCCTGATCTTCGGCGCCATCGCCGGCCTGATTTCCGTTTCGCCCTTTGTCTACCTGATCCTGACCAACGGCTCGGCCCATTCCGGTTCGGTCGTGGTCGGCTATCTGACCATGCTGGTGGCCTTCAGCCTGATCTTCGTGGCGGTGAAGCGCCACCGCGACCGCAACCTGGGCGGCGTCATCAAGT
The DNA here is from genome assembly GCF_030814835.1 of Caulobacter ginsengisoli. GTDB lineage: Bacteria > Pseudomonadota > Alphaproteobacteria > Caulobacterales > Caulobacteraceae > Caulobacter > Caulobacter ginsengisoli. The sequence goes on along the minus strand of NZ_JAUSVS010000009.1, from coordinate 63,546 downwards.
TCCTGCCGGCCCTGGGCATCGGCCTGGGGATCAGCCTGGTCGCCGGCATCGTCTATGTGGCGGTCTGGGACATCTACCTGAACATCAGCCACTTCGCCTTCGTCGACGAATACGCGCCGGTCATCGTCAAGGGCGCCCTCGCCAAGGGCGCGACCCCGGCCGAGGCGGCCAGGCAGGCGGCCGAATTCAAGACCACCTACATGAACCCCCTCGCCCGCTGGCCCTGGACCCTGGTCGAGATCCTGCCGGTCGGGGTGCTGGTCTCGCTCGTCACCGCCGGCCTGCTGCGCTTCCGTCAGTTCCTGCCGGCCCGGGGCATCGCGGCCTAAGCCGCGACCGCCTTCTCCGAGAGCGCCCACAGCCGGTCGGCGCTCTCGGGGTTAAGGGCATGGGGCATGACGCCTTCCCACGGAACCTCGGCCTTCCACCGGACGGCCTGGGCGCAGTTCTCCAGATAGAGGCCGCCGACGCCCTCCAGCTCTGGTCCGACCGCCGCCCAGACGCTGGTGGAAGCGCCCTGTTCGGGGGTCTTGAAACCGTCGCGGATCTTGCCGGTCTCGTCCATCCAACCCATGGCCTGCATCTCTTCCTGGGTCATGTGCCGCTGCAGCGGGGTCATGATGCCGCCCGGCATGACGGCATTGGCGGTGATCCCACGGTCCTTGAAGCGCTTGTGGAAGCCCACGGCGAACAGGGCGTTGGCGGTCTTGGCCTGGCCGTAGCTCTCCCATTTGTCGTAGGGGCGGCTGTTGTAGTTGGGATCTTCCCAGTTGATGTCGGACCGGCGGTGGCCGATCGACGACAGGCTGACCAGTCGCGAGGGCTTGCCGGCCTGCTTGGCGCCGGCCTCCAGGGCCGGGGCCAGCAGGGTCCCCAGCAGGAAATGGCCGAAATGGTTGGTGCCGATCTGCATCTCCAGTCCGTCCTTGGTCCGGTCCAGCGGACAGGCCATGACGGCGGCGTTGTTGATCAGGATGTGCAGGGGTTTGTTTCCCCAGCGCTGGGCGAAGGCGCGGATCGAGGCGAAGTCCGACAGGTCCAGCATCTCGAACCGGGCCTGGGCGGTGGCGCCCTTGGCCGTCTTGTTGATGTCCTTGCAGGCCTCTGCCCCCAGGTCCGGCTTGCGGGCGGCGATCACGACTTCCGCGCCGGCCTCGACCAGGGCCCGCGCCGTCTCGATGCCGATGCCGGTGGCCGCGCCGGTGACGATGGCGGTCTTGCCGGTCAGGTCGACGCCCTTGACGACATCGCGGGCGGGGGTGAAGGCCCCGAAGGGCGAGGTGATGCGATCGCTCATGTTCCGTCCTCCCGGCCGAATTTCCCGGCCATATTTCCCAACCAATTCCTGACGGCGGCCTCGTCGGCCGGCGGCAGGTCTTGGTTCATCTGCTTTTCGAGTTCATCCAACAGGCCGACCGCCTTCTCGCGGATCGCCCAGCCCTTGTCGGTGAGGAACAGACGGCTGGACCGCCCGTCCCTGGGATCGGCCCGCCGCTCGATAAAGCCGGCCCGGACCATACGGTCGGCCATGCTGGTCATCGCCGAGGGGGCGACGTCCAGGGCGATGGCGACATCGCCGATCAGCGCCCCGTCATTGCGGCCCAGCACCAGCACCAGCGCCGCCTGAGCCGCGCTGACCCCCTCGGCCGCCGCCTCAGTCTCGATCCAGCGCTCGACCCGCTTCTGGGCGGTCTTGAGAAGGAGGTAGAGGGGCGAGGTCATCGACCTCCGATATATACTTCACATGCGAAACATCAAGTTCGCATGTGAAATATTTTTATCCTCCCCCGCTACGCGGGGAGGAAAGTTACGCCGCCCGGTACCAGACCACCCCTTCGGCGTCGGTCTCGGTCACCGCCCGGCCCCGTTCGATCAGACAGTTGAGGTGAGCCAGGCTCTCGCCCGTCGCCATGCCGACCAGTTCCGGCCCGATCGGCCGCGCGAACAGGCTGGCGAACACGTCGATGGCGCGCTTGGGCTGCGCCAGGGTGCGTTCCAGCCGCTTCAGGGAGCGCTCATGCCCGGCGATCAGGTGGTCCAGCCGGGCGTGCAGGCCGTGGAACGGATCGTTGTGGGCGGGCAGGACCAGCACCTCGTCCGGCACCTCGCGCTTGAGCTTGGCGCAGCTCGACATCCAGTCCGACAGCGGATCGGCGTCCGGCTCGGTCGGAAAGACCGAGACGTTGGAGGAGATGCGCGGCAGCACCTGGTCGCCGCTGATCAGCAGCTTGAGCTCCGGCTGCCAGAGGCAGGCATGGTCGGGGCTGTGGCCGTTGCCGGTCACGACGCGCCAGAGCCGCCCGCCGATCTCGATCTCCTCGCCGTCGTCGATGCGCCGGAAGCTGTCGGGGAGCTGGTAGATGGCCTTGCCGAAGCCGCCGAAGCGGGCGCGGTAGGTCTCGATGGCGTCCTCGTCCCAGCCGGCGGCCTTGTAGAAGCGCAGGCCGTCCTCGGGCGCCTCGCGGCCGGTGTCGGCGACCAGCAGCCGGCACTGGAAGTATTCCAGCCGGGTCATCCACAGCCGGCAGCCGAACTTGCGGGTCATCCAGCCGGCCAGGCCGATATGGTCGGGATGCAGGTGGGTGACGATGACCCGGACAATGGGCTTGCCCTCCAGCCCTTCCTTGAAGGCGGTGCGCCAGGCCTGCGAGGTCTCGCGGGTCTGCATGCCGGTGTCGACCACCGTCCAGCCCTCGCCGTCCTCCAGCGCCCAGACATTGATGAAGCCCAGCGACCCATGCAGCGGCATGCGCAGCCAGCGCACGCCGGGCGCGACCTCGACGGTCTCGCCGGTCCCCGGCGTGGGGACTGTCTCGAACGGATAGACCAGTTTCGGGCGGGCCAGAGCCTCCGCCACATCCTCAACGCCGTCAGCCAAGTTTTCAAACCTCTCCCGCGGGTGAACAGCGCCATCATCCCGCGTTCAGCCCCGCGCCGCAATTCAGCCCATGGGGCGATGCATCTTGACCCCTTGGAAAAGCGTGCGTTTATCTCGCCGCTAAGAGGATTCACTCCAGGAGTTAAGACATGAGGCTCATCGGGATCGGCTTGGCCGTCGCCCTGGCGATCGGCGTATCGGCCCCCAACGTCGCGATGGCGGCAAAGCCCAAGGCTCCGGTCGCCGGCGCCATCGACCCGGCCATGCACAAGAAGGGTCAGGACGACGTTCCGGCCCTGCTGCTCAAGGCCGGCGTGTCCTGCACCATGGCCGACGCCCGCATGATCGGCAACGAGGCCGACAAGAAGACCAAGGCGGTGATCAAGGCCTATTATGAAGTGGCCTGCCAGAACGCCATGGGCCTGGTGCTGGTCACCGACGCGGCGACCCCGGACAAGATCGGCGTCTTCCCCTGCCTGGAAGCCAACAAGCCCGCCGCCGACGGCAAGCCCAGCCAGCTGGCCTGCATCCTGCCCGGCAACGCCGACCAGATGCCCTACGTTCAGGCCCTGGCCCAGAAGGGCGGCATGGCCTGCCCGGTGACCAAGGTCCGCTACATCGGCGCCAACGCCTCCAACAGCTTCATGGAAGTCGCCTGCGCCGACGGCGCCGGCTACATCCTGGCCGCCTCGGTGCCGCCGGACGCCGCCAAGCCCGTGAAGATGAACACCTGCCTGGCCTATGAGCCCGGCGGCAACCTGTTCTGCGAACTGACCGACCGCGCCTCGCAACTGGGCGTGGCCGACAAGCTGTTGAACGGCGCCAACGGCTGCACGGTCACCGACCGCCGCTACGTGCTGTCGGCCACCGACGGCTCGACCTATTTCGAAGTCGCCTGCGCCAACAAGAAGGGCTACGTCATCCAGGAAACCCAGGCCGGCGCGGCGGGCAAGATCGTCGACTGCGTCGAAGCCACCATGATCCCCGGCGGCTGCACCCTGACCGACACCGTCGCGGCCAAGACCGAGAAGGCGTCGTTCTACTCGACCCTGGCCGTGAAGGCCGGCTTCAAGTGCAACGTCTCGCAATACGGCATCCTGCCCTCCAGCGGCGCGACGGAAGTCGTCGAACTGCAGTGCTCGGACCGTCAGGACGGCGCGATCATGATTTCCGACCGCAACGGCAGCAAGATCTACAACTGCGCCCTGTCGCTGGCCGAGGGCTATCGCTGCACCTTCACCAAGATCGAGACGGCCTATCCGGGCCTGACCGCCCTGCTGAAGAACTTCCCGGCCAAGTCCTACAACTGCAATGTCGACAAGGTCGGCGCGACCCTGCGCAGCGAAACCGACCGCTTCGTCGAGGTCAGCTGCGGGGCCGGCGAAGGCACGCTGGTCATCAACTTCAAGGCCGGCTCGCCGACCCCCACGGCCATCCTGGGCTGTGGTGAGATCAAGGGCTGCATCCTGCCCAAGACCGGCGTCTAGGCCTGAACTTCAAGACTGAGACGAGGCCCCGGAGGCGACTCCGGGGCCTTTTCGTTGACGGCTGGCTCAGGCTCCAAAGAAGGTGAGCGTTGGATGCTGTCCTGCAGCCTCGCGCAGCCAGAACGAGGTCAGTTGCAGGGCGTCGAAGACCCGCCCTCGGCCCGCCGCGCTCCTGAGCAATCGGCTGATTTCGCCGTCGGCGAGCAGTTCACCGCTCCGATAGAGGAGGTCGGCTGGAATGGAGCGTTCGGCCCGCAGCCGATCCTCCGTCTCCTCGGCGGCGCGGGCGACACCGATCCATGCCTGCGCAGGCATCTCGCAGACCCCATAGAGGTCGAACCGGGGATGCGCGAGGCTCAGAGCTCCGGATAGAAGCAGGACGAACGGGTCGCCCCAGATCAGGCTGGGAAACCGATCTCTGTCCGCCGAAACCTGATAGCACAGGCCGCCTTCGTATCCCGGTTCATGGCGGATGTGGGCCAGCTGCAGCTCGGAGGGATGCATCGCCTAACCGAGGACCGCCTCGATGAAGTGCGGCCCCGGCGTGGTCATCGCATGGGCCATGGCCGTGTCGAATTCCTCAGCGGTGGCGCAGCGCACGGCCTCGACGCCCAGGCCGCCGACCAGCGACACCCAGTCGATGCGCGGATCGCCCAGGTCCAGCAACCGCTTGGCGGCCGGGCCGGGATTGGCCGCGCCCGTGCGGCCCATCTCGATGCCCAGGATGCGGTAGACGTGGTTGGCAAACACCACGGTGGTGACGTCCAGCTTCTCGCGGGCGATCGTCCACAGGCCCTGGACCGTATACATCGCCGCCCCGTCGCCGTTGAGGCTCAGCACCTTGCGGTCCGGGCAAGCCACGGCGGCGCCGACGGCCAGCGGGATGCCCTGGCCGATGGCCCCGCCGGTCAGCATCAGCCAGTCGTGCGGCCGGGCGTTCCTGGTCGACTGGAAGATGGGCAGGCCGGCGGTCACCGCGTCGTCGGAGATGATGGCGTTGTCGGGCATATGCCGGGCGATGGCCGCCCCGATCTTATAAGGGTCCAGCCCCCCGGTCGGCGCGGCCGGCAGGTCGAGCGGTTCGACCGGGGCGGCCTCGGAAGCGCCCAGCGCATCGGCCAGCGCCACCAGGGCGGCCGGCCCATCGATGGACTTGTCGCCAAGGCTGACGGCCTCGCAGCCCTCGGGGACCAGCAGGCTGGGCCGGCTGGGATAGGCGAAGAAGGCGGCCGGCTCGACGGTCTCGACCAGCACCATCAGGTCGACCCCCTTGAGGTCCTCCATGGCCATCTCGCCGAAATACAGCATGCGGTCGGGGGCGAACCGCCCCGCCCCGCGCGCCAGCCGGGCGACGAAGGTGTCGGTCATCACCCGGAAGCCGGCGGCCTTCAGCCGGCCGGCGGCCTGCACCCCGGCCTCGCCGCAGCAGCTCCCGCCCATCAGGATCACCGGCTTGGCGGCGGCCTTCAGGCGCCTGGCCATCGCCTGGATGTCCGCGTCGGAGACCTTGGCGCGCACAGGCCGGGACAGAACCGGACCCTTGGCGCTGGCCTCGTTCCAGGCCGAGTCGGCCGGCAGGATCAGGCTGGCGCAGCCGCCCGGCGCGCCGAAGCTGGCCTGGACCGCCTCGGCCGCCAGGGGGCCGACCTCGTCGGCGGTCTCGGCCGACTTGACCCACAGGCTGTTGGGCGCGGCCCAGCCGGCGATGTCGCTGTTCAGCGGCGCGTCGAACTGGCGGTGATAGGTGGCGTGGTCGCCGATGACATTGACCAGCGGCGTGCCGGCCCGGCGGGCGTTGTGCAGGTTGGCCCCGCCGTTGGCGTAGCCGGCCCCCAGGTGCAGCAGGGTGCAGGCGGGCGTTCCGGTCATCCGGCCCCAGCCGTCGGCCGCCCCGGTCGCCACGCCCTCGAACAGGCACAGAACCGGCCGCATGCGCGGCTCGCGGTCCAGGGCGGCGACGAACTGCATCTCGCTGGTGCCCGGATTGGCGAAGCAGGCGGTGACGCCGTTGTCGCACAGGGTCTCGATCAAGGCGTCGGCGCCGTTCATGGCCTGGTTTCTCCCGTCTGGTTGGCGATGGTCATGCCGCAATTCCCAACCGCCGCCAATGGTCAGGCGGCGAACACCTTGCCGGGATTGAGAATGCCCCTGGGGTCGAGGCTGGCCTTGAGGGTGCGCATCAGGGCGATCTCAGGCCCCGAACGCGACCAGGCGAGATACTCGCGCTTCTGCAGCCCGATGCCATGCTCGGCGGAGACCGAACCGCCGATCGCCCGCAGCGGGCGATAGACGATGTCTTCCAGCGCATGCAGGTCGGCCGACTCACGGCTGCCCATGCCGGCGATCAGGTGAAGGTTGCCGTCGCCCATATGGCCGAACACCACCAGGCTGGCCTCGCCCGGCCAGCGGGCGGCCATGGCGGCGCGGACGCCGTCGACATAGGCCTCCATGTCGCCGATGCCGAGGCTGACATCGAAGGCGATGATCGGGGCGTTGCGGCCGGTCTGGGCCACGTCGTCGCGCAGGGCCCACATCGCTTCGCGCTCGGCCTTCGACTTGGCGATGGCGGCGTCGGCGATCTCGCCGTCCTCCAGCGCGCCCATCAGCACCCGCTCGAAGCGAGCCTGGTCCTCGGCCGGCTCGCCGCCCATCGACTCGACCAGGACATAGTAGGGATAGCGGCCCTCCAGGGGCGGCCGACCCCGGGCCGGCGGGGTGGTGACCAGCGCATGGAAGTCGGCCCACATCACCTCGAAGGCCGAAAGCGCGCCGCCCAGGCCGCGCTCCAGCCGCCGCAGCAGGCGCGGCAGGTCGTCGAAGGCCTCGACCCCGACGAAGGCGGTGTCCTGGCTGGCCGGCCGGGCCCGCAGCCGCAGGACGGCGCGGGTCACCACGCCCAGGGTGCCCTCCGTGCCGACGAACAGCGCCTTGAGATCATAGCCGGCGTTGTTCTTGACCAGCCGGTTCATCGAGGAGACCACCGTCCCGTCGGCCAGCACCGCCTCCAGTCCCAGCACCATGTCCCGCATCATGCCCCAGCGCAGCACGCGGTTGCCGCCGGCGTTGGTCGAGATGTTGCCGCCGATGGTGGCCGAGCCGCGCGAACCCAGGTCCAGCGGGAGCAACCAGCCCAGCGCCTCGGCCGCCTCGCAGGCGGTCTGCAGCACGCAGCCGGCCTGCACGGTCATCAGGCCGGCCGCCGTATCCAGGTCCTCGATGGCGTTCATCCGCTCCAGCGACAGGGCCAGGGCGCCGTCGGCCTGGGCGCCATCGACCAGTCCGGTCTTGCCGCCCCAGGGGACGACCGGCTGGCCGGCCGCATGGGCCAGCTTCAGGATGGTCGAGACCTCGGCGGTGGAGACGGGCCGCAGCACCGCCAGTGGCGTCCCCAGCCGGGTCCAGCGGCTCTGGGCCTGGGCCTGGGCGTCCTCGCCCGTCAGCACCCCGCCGGGACTTAAAGCCCCCTTCAGCGTCTCGATCAGATCGGTCATGGCCGTCGCCTCCGCTGGCGGCAGCCTAGAACCGCGCTCAGTCGAAGACGAGTACGTGGCTTCCCGGAGGGTCGGCGAACAGCTCGGCCAGTTCACGAGGCCGGCGGTCGCGGGCCATGGCCTGGTTGATATAGCCCTTGTCGGTGATCTCGCCGCTGGCGACGTCGGGCGAACCCGGCAGGATCAGGGCCCGGGCCACCCGGCCGCCGCCGCCCTTGGCCGCCGCGTTCATCTTCGCCAGGCCGGCGCGGATGAGCGCGCGGGCATCGTCGAGCCGGCTGTCGAACCTGTGGTCGAGGAACAGCATCAGCCCGACCCCCTCCTGGCCCTCGCCGCAGACCACCGCGTCGGCAGCCGCTCCGCCGATGGCCGAGACCGCCGCGACCCGCAGCGCCCCGGCGGCGACGAAGGTGCCGCTGGCCAGCTTGAAGTTCTCGACCAGGCGGCCGTCGAAAATCAGCCCCGCGCCCGGATCGGCCGGATCGACGAAACGGCCGGCGTCGCCCAGGCGATAGAAGCCTTCCTCGTCATAGGCGGCGGCCGACAGCTCCGGCTCGCCCAGATAGCCCGGCGAGATCTGCGGGCCCTTGACCCGCATCTCGAACTTCTCGCCCGCGGGCGCGAGCTTGGCCGAGGTCCCAGGCACCGGCAGGCCCATCATCCCGGAGCGGGCGTTCAGCCAGTGGATGTTGCAGGCGGTCGGCCCGGTCTCGGTGGAGCCATAGCCGGTGGCGAAACTGATCCGCTCGCCGACCGTCGCCACGGCCACGGCCTGGACGCGGTCGAGAATGCTCTGGGCCATCGAGGCGCCGCCATACTGCAGCACCCGCACCCGCGAGAAGAAGGTCCGGGCCAGGTCCGGATCGCGCTCTAGCTCGCCGGCCATCAGGCCCCAGCCGGCCGGGACCATGTTGTGATAGGTGGTCGAAACCTCTTTGAGATTGCGCACCGTCTCGCCGAACCGGGCGGGAGTCGGCTGGCCGGCGTCGATATAGAGGCTGCCCCCCCGGTGGGTCACCATGTGCAGGATGGCGTTGGCCCCAAGACTGTGGCTCCAGGGCGCGGCGTTGACCACCACCGGCGGCTCGGGATCGTCGAAGCAGGCGGTGATCTGGGCGGCGTTGATGGCGATGTTGCGATGCAGGCCGATCACCGCCTTGGGCCGGCCGGTCGAGCCGGAGGTCAGCAGCAGCTTGGCGGTGTCGTCCGGCCTGGCGGTGAAGGCGCCCGGAGCGGACTTCGAGAGCGCCTCGACATTGACGATGGGCAGGCCGGCCAGGAAGGGCGCGGTCAGAGCGTCTTCGAACGCAACCAGATCGTCGGCATAGACGGCCGCCGGTTGCAGCACCGAACAGGCATAGGCCAGTCGCGAGAGGTCGGCGCCCTTCAGCCCATACTGCGGCGAGACCGGCGCGATCGGGCAGCCGATGGCCATGGCCCCGTAGCTGACCAGCGCGTGGTCGATGCCGTTGCGGGCCAGGATCAGCAGACAGCGGCCGGGGCCAAGCCCCAGGCCCGCCAGCCCGCCGGCCAGGTTGGCGACCCGTTGCAGGCCCTCAGCATAGGTGATGGTGCGCCAGCCCTCGCCGGAACGCTCAGCCAGCCACTGGCGGTCCGGCGCGACGGCGGCCCAGTGTTCCAGGGCGCCCAGCGTGGTCAGGAAGCGCTCGGAAAACGGCGTGGGATTGGAGAGCACTACCGCGCCGTCCGGTCGGCGCTCGACCTCCAGCCGGCGGGGCGCATAGCGGGCGTCGCGGAAAGGGGCGTCGATCTGGCTGCCATCCATGGCGCCTTATCGGGCGCCCCCGGCCAGGGTTCAACCCGCCAGGCGTTCGGCGGCCCGTTGCAGGAACAGCCGCTCGGCTGGCGGCGGTTCCATGGCCAGGGCGGCGCGCAGGGCTTCGAGGGCCTCCGGAACGTGGCCGGCCTGTTCGAGCAGGTGGGCGCGAGCGGCATGCCAGGGCAGCCAGTCCATCGGCGGCGGCAGGGCGGCCAGGCCAGCCTCGGGCCCCTGCGCCTCCCCGACCGCCACCGCGCGATTGACGGCGGTGACCGGGCCGGGCCGCAGCAGGACCAGTGTGTCGTAGAGGTCAACGATAGCCGGCCAGGGGGTCGTCCCCGTCTCCAGCCGGGAGAGGTGCGCGCCATGGATGGCGGCGAGAAGCTGGCAGGGGCCCGTGCGGCCGAAGCTGGCGGCGCGGTTCAGCAGCTCCAGGCCCTCGTAGATCATGGGCCGGCGCCACTGGCTCATGTCCTGCCGGCCGATCGGAACCATGGCCCCGTGATCGTCCAGCCGGGCCGGCCGCCGGGCCTCGGCGTAGCGGACCAGGGCGGCCAGGGCCAGGACCTCCGGCTCATCGGGCGTCAGCTCGGCCAGCAGGCCCGACAGCCGCAGCACCTCGTCCGCGAACCCGGCTGTCTCGCCGGCCAGGGCGGCGTCCTCATAGGCCTGGGCGTAGGCGATCTCCAGCGTCGCCAGCACGGCCGAAAGCCGCTCGGGCCAGGCGGCGCGGCCGGGGACCTCGAAGGGGACGCCAGCGTCGCGAATCTTGCGCTTGGCTCTTGTGATCCGCTGCAGCATGGCCGGCTCGGCCATCAGGAAGGCGCGGGCCAGCCGCTCGGTCGACAGGCCGCAGACCACCTTCAGGGTCAGGGCCGCCCGCGATTCCGGCGCGATGGCCGGGTGGCAGCAGACGAAGATCAGTCGCAGCCGCTCGTCGGGAATGGGCTCGTCCAGCGCCATCAGCTCGTCCTCGGGCGTGGGCTCCGGGGCCGGGGCGTCCAGCACGGCGGACCGCCGGGTCTGCTCGCGCCGCCGCATGTCCAGCGCCTTGCGGAACGCCGCCCGCCACAGCCAGGCGGTCGCGTCGCGCGGCGGTTCTGCGCGCCAGACCGGCAGCGCCGCCGCGCAGGCTTCCGCAAAGGCCTCTTCGGCCAGATCCAGGTCGCGGAACCGGGCGGCCAGCGCCGCCACGACGCGCGGCTGGGCCGCCGCCATGGCTTCGCCGGCCCCGATCATCGGCTCAGTAGGTCGCCAGGGGACGGACCTCGACCTTGCCGCCGTCGACCACGGGGATGCGGCGGGCATAGGCCAGCGCCGTGTCGAGATCGGCGACGTCGATCAGATAGTAGCCGCCCAGCTGCTCACGGGTCTCGGCGAAGGGGCCGTCATGCAGGGTCTGGGAGCCGCCGTTGGTGATGATGGTGGTGGCCGTGGTCACAGGCTGGAGCCCCGACCCGCTCTGCATCGCGCCGGCTTCACGCATCTCCTTGGCGAGCGCCATGTGCTTACCCACCACGTCCATCAGCCGGGCCTTGCCGGCCTCGCCCTCGAACACGCCCTCGGGTTCATAGATCAAAAGCATGTACTGCATCGCGCCCTCCATTGGCCTGACGACCGCGCCATCGCGTTCGTACGACCCAGAGACGGATGAGGGGAGACGGATTCGACAGGCCCGATGCCCTTTGACCCGCATTTTAATTCCGCTCATCCCCGCGAAAGGGGGGACCCAGGTGTTTTTCGTTTCAGCCTTTCAGCCGCCGGGACCTGTCAGAACGCTCTCAACAGTAAAAAGCCTGGGTCCCCGCTTTCGCGGGGATGAGCGGGGTGTAGGGCCTAGCTCGCCAGCGTCTCCAAAAACCGCACCGGGTTGCCCAGCGCCGGCGCCACGACCTCGTCCTCGCGCATCACCACCCGGCCCCGGATGATGGTCGCCATCGGCCAGCCGGTGACCTCCATGCCGTCGAACGGCGTCCAGCCGGCGCGGTTGGCCATGTCTTCGTGGCGGATGGTGCGGCGGGCCTTGAGGTCGACGATGGTCAGGTCGGCGTCGTAGCCCTCGGCCATGCGACCCTTGTCGGCCAGGCCGAAGACGCGGTTGGGACCATGGCTGGTCAGGTCGACGAAGCGCTCCAGGGTCAGGCGGCCATTGGCGATGTGGTTCAGCATCACCGGCACCAAGGTCTGCACCCCCGGCATGCCGGACGGCGAGGCCGGATAGGGCCGGGCCTTTTCCTCGCGGGTGTGGGGGGCGTGGTCGGAGCCCATGACGTCGGCGACGCCCATCTCGATGCCGCGCCACAGGGCCGTCTGGTGTTCGATCCCCCGGATCGGCGGGTTCATCTGGGCGAAGCCCTTGAGGCGCTCATAGGCTTCCGGCGCGGTCAGGGTCAGGTGCTGGGGGGTCAGTTCGACGCTGGCCACGTCCTTGTTGGCGGCCAGGAAGTCGATCTCCTGGGCGGTGGTGACGTGCAGCACGTGGATGCGCTTGCCGACCTTGCGGGCCAGGCGCACCAGGCGCCGGGTCGAGCGGATGGCGCTCTCGGCGTCGCGGACCTCCTCATGGCTGGTCCAGTCGCCGGTGCGGGCCAGGGCCCGGCGCTCGGCCAGGCGGTATTCGTCCTCGCTGTGGAAGGCGGCTCTACGGTTGACGTGCAGCAGAACCTGCTCGACCCCCTCGTCGTCGGCGACCAGCAGGGTGCCGGTCGAGGCGCCCATGAACACCTTGATCCCGCAGCAGCCGGGCAGCCGCTCCAGCTCGCCCAGGAAGCGGGCGTTCTCATGGGTGCCGCCGACATAGAAGGCGTGGTCGCAGTCCATTCGCCCGGCCGCCCGCGCCAGCTTGTCGGCCAGGGCCTCGGCGTCGGTGGTGGTGGGCTCGGTGTTGGGCATCTCGAAGACGGCGGTGACCCCGCCCAGCACCGCCGAGCGGCCGCCGGTCTGCAGGTCTTCCTTCCACTCCAGGCCGGGCTCGCGGAAGTGGACCTGGCTGTCGATGACGCCCGGCAGAACGGTCAGGCCCGTGGCGTCGAACACCTCGCCGGCCGAGGCCCGGCCCAGATCCCCGACCGCGATGACCTTGCCGCCCCGCACCCCGACATCGGCGAGGCCCCGTCCGGCGTGATTGACCACCTCGCCGCCCCGGACGACCAGGTCATAGGTTTCAGCCATCCGAGGTCTCCGCCAGCAGCTCCAACGCGGCGTCACATACCAGATCGACGGGCAGGTCCATCATATGGCCGATGGTCTGGTTGAGCTGCGGGTCGATGGCCTGGAACTGCTCGAAGGTGCGCGGGCCGCGCACGACCCGGGTGTGAGGGCCCCAGGGCGCATAGAGCCGGTCGTCGGACGGGCCGAACAGGCCGATGGTCGGCGTCCCGGCGGCGGCGGCCAGATGCATCAGGCCCGAGTCGTTGCCGATGAAGAGGCGCGCGCGCTTGAGGCAGGCATAGGCGGTCAGCAGGTCGACCTGGCCGGTCAGGTCTATGCAGCGCTCCTTGGTCGAGGACTTGCGCAGGCCCTCGACATAGCGGGAGTCCTCGGGACCGCCGAAGATGGCCAGCCGGCCGTCCGGCATCGGGCCGTCGGGGGCCAGCAGGCGGTTGGCGACCTGGGCGAAGCGCTCGATGGGCCAGGTCTTGCCCAGCCAGTTGGAGGCTGGGCCCATGGCCAGGATCGGGCCGCCGGGCGGCAGCAGTTCCTCGGCCCGCGCCTCGATTTCCGGCGAGGTGAAAAGATAGGGCGGCGGCGGATCGTCCCCGAGGGTCAGCAGGTTCGCCGCCTCGATCACCTTGTGAACCGGCTCGCCGCTCTTCTTGCGGTGCACGGCCCGGCGCTTGCGGCGCAGAAAACTGGTGATGGCCGAACCCCGCTGGTCGACGATCAGCTCCCAGGCCGTGCCGCGCACCTGGTTCCAGAGCGCGAACCAGTGGCCCGAGCGCTTGCGCTTTTCCATGACGATCAGGGCGTCGAGGTTCGGAACCTGCTCGAACAGCGGCGCGGCCGCCGGCCCGACGGCGATGGTGAAACGGGCGTTCGGCATCTCATCGGCCAGACGCTTGATGAGGCCCGAGGACAGAACGGCGTCACCGATCCGTCCGGGACCGATGAAGAGAATCGGGAAGGGCTTGGCCGCCATCCGCCGACCATAGGCCCGCCCGGGGTGGCGCTCCACCCAATCAAGGGCCACATGTTGTCGCAATGATCGCCCAGTCCCAATACGCCCCCCTGCCCGGCCGCGCCCTGATCGCCCTTGGCGGTCCCGAATGGCGCAGCTTCCTGCAGGGGCTGATCACCCAGGACGTCGAAACCCTCAAGCCGGGCGAGCTGCGGTTCGGGGCCCTGCTCAGTCCCCAGGGCCGGCTGCTCTACGATCTGTTCGTGGTCGGACGGGATGACGGCGCCTGGCTGGACGTCGAGGCGGCCCATCGCGAGGCGCTGATCGGCCGGCTGAAACTCTATCGCCTCAGGGCCAAGGTCGAGATCACTGCTGACGACACCAGCGTCGCCGCGCTCTGGCAGGGCCCCGGCCTGGCCGGCTGGCTGACCGACCCCCGCGCGCCGGGCCTGGGCTGGCGGGGCTATGGCCTGGCGCCACCCAAGGCGGCCCTGGCCGACGAGGCGGCCTACCGGGCCCATTGCCTGGCCCTGGGCGTGCCCGGCCCGGCCGACTGGGCCGGCGAGACCACCTATCCCATCGAGGCCAATTTCGACCTGCTGAACGGCATCGATTTCCACAAGGGCTGCTATGTCGGCCAGGAGACCACCTCGCGCATGAAACGGCGCGGCCAGATCAAGAGCCGCATGCTGCCCCTGACCTTCGAGGGACCGCCGCCGGCCGCGGGCAGCGAAATCCTGGCGGGAACCTTGCGCGCCGGCGAAGTGCTGTCGGGAACGCCAGGGCGGGCGATGGCCCTGGTCAGACTGGACCGGATCGAGGGCGCGTCCCTGACCGTCGGCGACCGGCCGGTGGTCGCCGAGCGCCCGGGCTGGATGGCAGGCTAGTCACAGGCCACCGAGCTGGGCGCCTTGACCAGTTCGAAGCGACTGAGCCGGATCATGACGATCGGGTGGGGCCAGTGCTCGAAGCCGGCGCGGCGATCCATCACCTGGCACACGGTGGTCGACTGCTGACGGCCATCGGGCGTCACCATCACCGCCTGATAGTCCACCCAGCGATCATAGCCGTTCAGCATCAGCAGCATGGTGTCCCGCTGGCCAGCGGCCTGCTTGAACACCAGCTTGATCACCCCCGGTTCGCTGGGGGGAACCTTGCTGCCCTCGCCCATGAAGAACAGATCCTGGTCACCGGGATCGAGCGGCTTGGCGAACTGCTTGAGCAGATCGGACTCGGCGCTGGCCATGTCGACGTCCGAGGCCCGGCCGGCGCGGACCATGACGGGTCTGACCTCGCCGTCGACCGTCTCCAGCCGGATCACCAGCATCTCGCCCGGAAACAGCAGGATGTCGCCGTCCTCGTCGATCCAGGGAATGTCGTCGTCGACCTTCACCCTGTCCACCTGGCCAGGCTCCAGGGTCAGGTTGAACTCGCCGACATGCCGGCAGGCGCCGGCGACCGCGCAGGGGTCGGCCTTGGGAGCGGGCGGCGGCATCGGGTTGGTGAGGGCCGCGCTCATCAGCGCCAGAACCGTCAAAATCATGGTGTCGCCCTCTCCCCGCAGCCTCGCCGGGGGAACAAGACCATCGACCGCAAGTCCCGGCAAGCCACCGAAAAAGCGTGACGATTTGTCCGCAGCCGCCGTTAACCGGGCCTTCCGCAAGGTCAGCGATAATGGCGGGCGAGACGGGTACCGTCCGGAAAAGCGCATGACCGACGCCAAGCCAGCGGCCGATGAACTGACCTTCGATGTCGGCACCTCCCGCAACCTGGGCCGCCACAGCCTGCCCGGCCGGCTGATCTTCACCCTGGTCTTCGGCCTGCTCGCCCTGACCATTCTGCCCTGGCCGGCCGCCTTCGGCTGGATGGCGGTTGTCGCCGTCTGGGAAGTCTTCAGCACCGCCCTGCTCAACCGCGCCCTGCCCCGGCTGGCCCAGGAGGCCGGGACCAACCTCTATGCGGTGATGAATTTCTGCGGGGCCTGCGTCTACCACGCCCTCAGCCTGATGTGCCTGGCCAAGGGATCGGCGGTCGGCGTGGCCCTGGCGGCGACCTGGCTGGGCGGCTCGTTCACCAACAACTTCGTCTATTTCGGTTCGAACCGGCGGATGCTGTGGGGCTGTCTCGCCCCCGGCATCGGCGTGGCCATTCTCGGCCCGATCCTGGGCCATGGATTTGGCGTCGAGAGTTCGGCGACCAGCGCCTTCATCCTGGCCGCTCTGCTGGCGGCGCGGAGCTACGCCCTGGATCGCCGGGCGGTGGTCGAGCAACTGGCCAATCGGCAGATCGACCTGGAGCGCAAGCTGGCGGTGGCGGTCGAGGCCTCAGGCGACGGCTTCTTCGAGATGGATCTGATCGCCGAGACGGCCCAGGTCAGCGCCAGCTGGGCGGCCATGCTGGGCTATGCCCAGGGCGAACTGCCCGACCCGATCGCCGACTGGCGCCCCTTCATCCATCCCGACGACCTGCCCTCCATCCAGGCGGCCTATGCCGAGCATTTCCGCGGCGACACGCCGATGGTGGCGGCGGAAACCCGCATGCGCTGCAAGAACGGCGAATACAAATGGGTGCTGTCGCGCGCCCGGGTGATCGCCCACACGCCCGAGGGCCAGCCCTGGCGGATCGTCGGCACCACCATCGACACGACCGCCCGCAAGCTGCTCGAGCGTGACCTGGAGGCCGCCCGCGACCTGGCCGAAAGCGCCAACAAGGCCAAGAGCGTCTTCGTCGCCAATATGAGCCACGAGATCCGCACCCCGCTGAACGGGGTGATCGGGGTCACCGGGGCGCTGGCCCGCACCGAGCTGACCCCGGCCCAGCGCGAGATGGTCAATCTGGTCCAGGCCTCGGGCCTGGTGCTCAACCGCCTGCTGTCCGACATCCTCGACCAGGCCAAGATCGAGTCCGGCGAGTTCGCCCTGCAGGCGGCGCCCTTCGACCTGCGCCGCGAGATCGACGACGCGGCCGAGCTGATGCGCAGCCGGGCCGAGGACAAGGGCCTCTCCTTCCAGCTCTCCTATGCGCCCGCCGCCGAGGGTCAGTTCGTCGGCGACGCCGTGCGGCTCAAGCAGATCGTCTCCAACCTGGCCAACAACGCCATCAAGTTCACTCCGCGCGGCGAGGTGCGGGTCGCGGTCGACATCGAGGAGCCCAAAGACGAGGGATTGGGCGGCGGCCAGCCGGCCATCGTGGCCATCACCGTCGCCGACACCGGCATCGGCTTCGACGAGGCTGCGGCCCAGCGGCTGTTCAGCCGCTTCGTCCAGGCCGAGGATTCCACCTCGCGGCGGTTCGGCGGCACCGGCCTGGGCCTGGCCATCTGCAAGACCCTCAGTGAACTGATGGACGGCCAGATCAGCGTCCGCTCCACGCCCGGCCAGGGCAGCGAGTTCATCGTGCGCCTGCCGTTCCCCCGGGTTTCCGAGCGGGAAACCGCCGAGCCGGGCGACGATGTCGAGGCCGCCAGCCTGCCGCGGCGCCTGCGGATCCTGCTGGCCGAGGACCATCCGACCAACCGCAAGGTCGCCGAGCTGATCCTGTTGCCGCTGGGCGTCGAGCTGACCCAGGTCGAGGACGGGGCCCAGGCGGTCGAGGCCTTCGCAGCCGGCGCCTTCGACCTGATCCTGATGGACATGCAGATGCCGGTGATGGACGGCCTGGCCGCCATCCGCGAGATCCGCCGCCGCGAGCGCGCGGCCGGCCATGCGCCGACCCCCATCGCCATGTTCACCGCCAACGCCATGGAGGAACACCGCCTCCAGGCCGCCGAGGCCGGCGCCGACCATCACATCGCCAAGCCGATCACGCCCGAGGGCCTGATCGCCGGGATCGAGGCGGCCCTGGCCGATCAGGCGACAGAGGTCAGGGCCTCGGCCTAACGGCAGACCATCTGGCCTTCCTGGGTCGGGGTGAATTTATCGAGGGTCAGATAGGGGATGGCCTGCTGCCAGCTCTCGAAGGCGCTGAGGCCCGAGCCCAGGGTGCAGACGCTGGTCGGTCGCCCGCCGCCCAGGCCCATGCGGGCGCGGTAGTTCAGCCAGCGACCGTGTTTGCTCTCGACGCTGAGCATGGTCCCGCCCATGCCCTCCATCCTGAAGCGCAGTTCGCCGGGCTGCAGCGCGCGCTTGGCGGCCTCGTCCCCGGTGGCGACCAGGGTCGGGTTGGCGCCGGCCTCATCGAGCGAGATGACGATGACCTCGTTCATGCCGATCAGCACGGCGCCGTCCTGAACGGAGGGATGCGGCTGGGCGATCGGGGTCAGGCAGGCGACTGGCGCGGCGCAGGCGGGCGCCGGTTGCAGCGGCGGCTGGCCGAGCAGGGCCATGGCGAGGGTGAAGACGAGCATGAGGTCCCCCTGTGATGCGGCGCCACCAGATCACCGGCCGGCCATCCGGGCAACCATCTTTCCGCGCGCCGCAACCGCCGGATGGGCCGGGCGTTGAGGGGCGATGTGGAAACCCATCGCCCTCCTCCTGGCCCTGACCCTCGCGCCTGGCGTCGCGATGGCCGCCGCCGCGCCCAACGTCAGCGCCGCCTTCGGCAACACCATCTTCTCCACCTATCCTGACGGCCGCCACGGCCGCCTCTGGCTGAAGGCTGACGGCAGCTACGACTACCGCGGCCGGCGCAACACGCCGTCGAGCGGCCGCTGGCATATCAAGGGCGACAAGGTCTGCCTCAGGCAGAGCCGGCCGAAGGCCATACCCTTCACCTACTGCACGACGGCGCCCACCGGCGGCGTCGGGGCCACCTGGAAGGCCAAGGCGGTGACGGGGGAAGCCATCACCGTGACTCTGGTCAAGGGCATCGCGCCCCTCAGATAGGCTAAGCCGCCTCCTGCTCGTCCCTGGTCTTGTAGACGTGGTCGACCAGCCCCCAGGCCTTGGCCTCCTGGGCGTTCATGAAGTTGTCGCGGTCCAGGGTTTCGGCGACCTCGTCCATCGAGCGGCCGCAGTGCTCCGAATACAGCTCGTAGATGCGCTGGCGCATCTTGATGATGTCCTCGGCGTGGCGGGCCATGTCGGAGGCCTGGCCCTGGTAGCCGCCGCTGGGCTGGTGCAGCACGATGCGGGCGTTGGGCATGCAGACCCGCGAGCCCGGTTCGCCCGCCATCAAGAGCAGGCTGCCCATCGAGGCGGCGAAGCCCATGCACAGGGTGGCCACCGGGCACTTGATGTACTGCATGGTGTCATAGATCGCCAGGCCGGCCGTCACCACCCCGCCGGGTGAGTTGATGTAGAGGCCGATCTCCTTTTTCGGACTCTCGGCTTCCAGGAACAGCATCTGGGCGCAGATCAGGGCGGCCATGCCGTCCTCGACCGGGCCGTTGACGAAAATGATCCGTTCCCGCAGCAGCCGGGAGAAGATGTCGAAGGCCCGCTCGCCGCGGCTCGACTCCTCGATAACCATCGGCACCAGGTTCATCAGGCCGCCCATTGCATCCCCCATTGGCCGTTCGGCGGGTCGTTGGCCAACAGGGCCGGTTCGGGCGCGAGGGTCATGAAGTCGTCGTGGATGATCCGCAGCCGAACCCCGCCCTCGGCGTTGGCGCCGATCACGAAGGTGACGGTGCTGGCGATCCGCTCGCCCTGTGGCGAGGTCTCCCGCCAGCCCAGCCGCAGCAGGCGGTCCGGCTGGGCCTCCAGCACCTCGCAGTCGACGCCGTTGTCGTTGGCGCCCAGCCAGCGCTCGCGCAGCTCCGGCTCGCTGATGGCCCGCCAGACCTTGTCGGCCGGCTCGTCCAGGTCGAACTCCAGATCGATCTGATCGCTCATTCGTCCATCTCCTTGAGCACGGTTTTCAGGCGCTCGACCCGGTCGGGCCAGAAGGTGCGGTAGCGCTCGACCCAGGCCTGCAGCCCGGCCAGGGCGTCGGGCGCGGCCCGGTAATAGGCGAAGCGGCCCTCGCGACGCTCGGCAACCAGCCCCGCCTGGCGCAGGGCGGCCAGGTGCTGGGAGACCGCCGGCTGCGACACCGGCATGCCGGCGGCGAGATCGGAGACGCTCAGCTCGGCGGCCGTCAGCCGTTCGAACACCGCGCGGCGGGTGGGATCGGCCAGGGCCTTGAAGACGGCGGCTTCGAGCATGCAGTCATATAAGCAACGGCTTATTCGATTCGTCAAGCGCCCTCGTCGAACCGTCCGCCCGGCTGCTGGGCGCGGAAACGGGCGGTCCAGGTCCGCCGAAGCTGATCCTCGCTCTGACCATCGTCATAGGCCGGCGAGGTCAGGGGCGCGGCGCGGGTCACGGTGATCACCACCACGGCGCGGACGCGGGCCGCCAATGAGCTCTTCAGCCGCTCCAGCAGGTTATCAAAGCCGGCCTCACCGCGCCGGACCACCGCCGCCGTTCCGGCGAACCGGTAGCCCCGGCGCGAGAAGGGATCGACGAAATTGACCTCGACCCTGGGCTCGGCGGCCAGGTTGCCGACCGTGCCGGGCGAGCGGATGTCGCCGAAGGCCAGGGTCTGATCGTCCAGCACGGCGAAGGAGCCCTTGGGCGAGAGGCTTGGGGCGCCGTCGAGGCCGACGGTGGCGACAAATCCCAGCCGCTGTTCCTCGACGATCCGCTTCATGTCGGCTGTGAGCACGGTAGGCCTCGCTCGGTTGACCGCCCGGCACAAGACAGCCGCCGGCCGGCCGTTTCAAGGCGGAACGCCGCCGGGCTCCGTAGAAACCCTTAGTGGAAGCTCCCAAATTTCGCGGTGCGCGGATCGCCCCTACTCCTTGGTCAACACCACGGAGATCCGATCATGTCGCTCACCTACGACAGCCAGTTCCCCGCCACCGCCTTTGGCCTGACCGGCCATTGCGACGCCACCGAAGCCCTGTCGCGCATGGGCCTTCGCCTGCGCATCGCCAAGGACGAGGAAATCTACGGCCAGGACGAGGACGCCGACCTGATCTACCGGGTCGTCTCGGGCGCGGTGCGCACCACCAGCCTGCTGCGCGACGGGCGCCGGCAGATCGGTGAGTTCTACTATGCGGGCGAGGTGTTCGGCATCGAACCTGGCCAAAGCCATCGCTTCTCGGCCGAAGCCCTCTGCGACTGCGAAGTCGTGGCGGTGAAGGCCTCGGCCCTGAAGGCGGCCGTCGGCGAGGCGGCGTTCGACCGCATGGTCTGGCGGGCCACCAGCCGCGAACTGGACCGGGCGCAGGAGCATGTGCTGTTGCTGGGCCGCAAGACCGCCAGCGAGCGGGTGGCCAGCTTCCTGATGGACATGGCCGAACGCGGCCGGGCCGAGGCGGTGGTTCTGCCCATGGGTCGCCAGGACATGGCCGACTATCTGGGCCTGACCATCGAGACGGTCTCGCGCACCCTGACCCAGCTCCAGAACCGCCTGGTCGTCGAGTTCGCCGGCCTGCGCCAGTTCCGGGTCAACGACCTGGGCGCCCTCTCGCGCATGGCCGCCTGACCCCGCGACGAACCGTCCCCGGGGTTGCAAGGAGGGCCAATCGATCCTAGCCATCGGTATGCCGTTCATTTCACTGGACTCGCGCATCCAGCGCCTGCGCCGCCCCTGGATCAGCCAGGGCGCGGCGCTTGTGCTGTCGACCCTGGCGCTGGGGGCGCGGTGGCTGCTGATGCCGGTCCTCGAGAACCGCCCGGCCTTCCTGATCTATGTCCCGGCGGTGCTGCTGGCGGCCGCCTTCTGCGGGCCGGGGGCCGCCCTCACCACCACCCTGCTGACCTTTGTGGGCTGCGTGGCCATCACCGGCTGGACGTTGTTCGAGCGTCCGGGCGATCTGCTGAACGGCGTCATCTTCCTGGTGCTGGGACCGTTGATCGCCTACGGCGGCTGGCGGCTGCAGGGCCAGTCCACCCGCGCCAACAACGCCCTGAACCACCTGGCCGAACGCGAGGCCCATCTGCAGTCGATCCTCGACACCGTGCCCGACGCCATGGTGGTGATCGACGAGCAGGGGATCATGCAGTCGTTCAGCGCCACCGCCGAGCGGCTGTTTGGGTGGAAGGCGGGCGAGGTGATCGGCCGCAATGTCAGCATGCTGATGCCCCAGCCCTATCGCGACGCCCATGACGGCTATCTGCTCCGTTACCTGACCACGGGCGAGCGGCGGATCATCGGCATCGGCCGCGTGGTGGTGGGCGAGCGCAGCGACGGCTCGACCTTCCCGATGGAGCTGGCGGTGGGCGAGATGCGCTCGGGTCCGCAGCGCTTCTTCACCGGCTTCGTCCGCGACCTGTCGGAGCGGCAGGAGACCGAGCGGCGACTGCAGGACATGCAGGCCGAGCTGGTCCATGTCTCGCGCCTGACCGCGCTGGGCGAGATGGCCTCGGCCCTGGCCCATGAGCTGAACCAGCCGCTGTCGGCCATCGCCAACTATGTGAAGGGCTCGGTCCGCATCCTCGACCAGGCCGAGCCGGACAAGGACAGGATCCGCCACGCCCTGGGCCAGGCCGGCGAGCAGGCGCTGCGGGCCGGCGAGATCATCCGCCGCCTGCGCGACTTCGTCAGCAAGGGGGAAACCGAGCGTCGGATCGAGCCGTTGCCCAAGCTGATCGAGGAGGCCGCCGCCCTGGCGATGATCGGGGCGGCCGATACCGGCGTGCGGGTGCGCATGAACCTTTCGCCCAAGGTCCCCTTCGTGCTGGCCGACAAGGTGCAGATCCAGCAGGTGCTGCTCAACCTGTTGCGCAACGCCACCGAAGCCATGCAGGATTGTCCCCGACGCGACCTGACCATCGTTTCCAGGCCGGCGGGGAAGGACATGGCAGTCATCACGGTCACCGACACCGGACATGGCATCCAGCCGGCCATCCTGGAGCGGCTGTTCCAGCCGTTTGTAACCAGCAAGGACCAGGGCATGGGCGTAGGGCTGTCGATCTCACGCACCATTATCGAGGCGCATGGAGGGAAGATCTGGGCCGAGCCGGCCGAGGGCGGCGGCACGGTGTTTTCCTTCACCCTGCGGACGGGCCAGCCTGAGATGGTCGACGATGCCGCCTGAAGCCCTCATCCACGTCATCGACGACGACGAGGCGATGCGCGAATCCCTGGGTTTCCTGCTGGACAGCGCCGGCTTCGAGGCCCGGACCTACGACTCGGCCCTGGGCTTCCTCGAGGCGGCCCAGGACCTGGCCGGCGGCTGCATCGTCACCGATGTGCGCATGCCCGGCATGAACGGCCTGGAAATGACCCTGAAACTCAAGGCCATGGGCGTCGGCCTGCCGATCGTGATGATCACCGGCCACGGCGACGTGCCCATGGCGGTGGAATCAATGAAGGCCGGCGTGGCCGATTTCCTGGAAAAACCCTTCGATGACGAGGCGCTTTTGCGGGCCATCCGCTCGGCGATGGCGGTTGCCGCCAGGCCCGCGCCGTCCGCCGGAGCCTCCACGCCGTTCGACGCCCTCTCGCCGCGCGAGCGGGACGTCCTGGCGGGCATGATCGAGGGCAAGGCCAACAAGGTCATCGCCTTCGACCTGGGGATCAGTCCGCGAACGGTCGAGGTCTACCGGGCCAATGTGATGACCAAGACGGGCGCCGGCAGCCTGGCCGAACTGGTCCGCATGGCGATGACCGCCGGCCTCGCCTGATCTCGGCTAGCTTGCGCTGCATCAAGGCCGCTCCGGCGCGCATGAGCCATTGTGGGGATATGCTGAAGCGTTCCCCCACTCCCCAGACCGTGGTTCTCGTCGACGACGACGCCGCGCTGCTGGCCTCGATGCGTTTCATGCTCGAGCTCGAGGGGCTGGCGGTCGAGACCCTGGACAGCGCCGAGGCCTTGCTGGACCACCCGTTGCCGCCCGCCCCGGCCTGCCTGGTTCTGGACCAGCATTTCGAAGGCCTCAGCGGGCTGGACGCGCTACGTCGGCTCCGCGAGCGGGGAGCGACCCTGCCGGCCCTGCTGATCACCAGCCGCGCGCCGCCGCTGATGCGGGACGAGGCCGCCTCGCTGGGGGCGGTGGTGGTCGAAAAGCCGCTGCTGGGCGATGGGCTGCTGGCCGAAATCCGCGCCGCCCTGGCGGTGGAGAGCTAGGCCCCCGCCTCGCCCAGCGCCTCGACCTGGTCCAGCCAATCGGCGCGGCGTTCGGCCGATTGCTCGACGCCGCCCAGGATCAGGCTGCGCGCCGGCGAGACGCCGGCCATCCACAGGATGCCGCGCTCCAGGCATTTCAGCCCGTGGGCGCCGAACACCCAGCGGAAGATGGGCCTGGGCATGCCCATGGTGACGATGATCCGGGCCGTGCGCCCCTTGAGCAGCCGGCGGACGGGCTCTCCGGGCCGGCTGATGGCGAAGCCATAGCGGAAGGTCTGTTCGAAAAAGGCCTTCAGGGCCGCCGGCATCGTTCCCAGCCACAGCGGGAAGATGATCACCAGATGATCGGCCCAGGCGATGGCCTCCTGGGCCTGGAGAATCTCCTCCGGCGGCTGGCCGCCCTCGAACTCGGCCCGGGTGCGGACCGGGGGCGGGGCCAGTTTGCCGACATCGATGCGGCGGATCTGCCGGCCCGCCGCGCTGGCCCCGCGAACATAGGCGCCCGCCAGGGCCGCGGCGAAACGGGCCGGGTCCGGGTCGGGATGGCCGTTGAGCACCAGGATCCGGCGGCCGCCCACGGCTCAGTCCTCGGCCCGGCCGGGCCGCGGGCGGCGGCGGGGCCGCAGGTAGATCGCTGCGCCCACATAGGCCGCGACGAAGGCCAGGATTGCGCCGAGCGCCACGAGCGGCAGGATGGCGTGCAGGCTGGTCATGCCGCCGCCAGCCGTTCGCGGAAGGCGATCCGGCGGGCCAGGACCGCCAGCGGCAGGGCCAGCAGATCGACGGCGACCAGGATGGCCGAGTCCCGCGGATGCTCGACCGTGAAGGTGGTGAAGATCAGGAAGATCACCACGGCCGGCGACAGCAGGGTGACCAGGGCCGGCAGCCGGGCTCGCCAGGAGGCCAGCCAGACCGGCGCGGTCAGCACCAGCAGGGCCCCGGCCTGCACCGTGGCGGCGAACAGCATGACCGTGACCGGATCGGGCGCGGCATAGAAGTCGACAAAGATCAGCCGGGCGCTGACCAGCCCCGTGGCCAGGCTCCACACCAGGGCGCTCCAGAACACCCCGCCTTCCAGCGCGTAGATGAAGGCCGCGACCGATCCCGCCAGCAGGCTCATCGCCAGCACGCTGGGCCCCCGCGTCTCGATGAACGGCGCGACCAGGGCGAACAGGGCCAGGGCGACCAGCGCCCCCAGGGCGACCATGCCGGCCGGGTGGCGGTGATCGCGCGGCGAGACGGCGAACCGTTCGATATGGGTGATCACGATGCGCATGGCGGGCTCCGGAAGGCGACGGGATCAGCCTGACCGTACCTGCCGCCCTCCGCCTTGATTTCGCGCAAGCGGCTTCTGGAACGAAAAAGCCCCGAGAAGCGGGGGCTTCTCGGGGCGTATCACCGGCCGCGTGCGGGGGGATGGCCGGCGACAACTCTTTCAGGCGGCCCGGGACCGCTGGGCGATGGCCAGGCCGATCACCGCGACCGCGGCGGCGGCGATGGCGGCCGTGGCGGCGGGATGCTCGCGAATTTCCTTGCCGGTGCGCTCGGTCAGGGCCTTGCTCTCGGTCCTGGCGGCCTCGACCAGCTCCATCGCTGAACGGGCCATGGTGACGGCCGTGGACGACATCGCATCACCGGTGTTCTCGCCGAGATGGCGGGTCAACCGGCCCAGATGATGCACGACGTCATCGAACACGTCATCGACGCTGTGAGCGATCTGCCTGGCGACGGACTTTCCCATGACGGTTCCCCTTTGGAAGGTGCAGGATCAGGATGCCTGGGCGCCGGCCGGAGCGGATTGATCTCGATCAACGGGCGCAGATTTTTTCAGATCCTCCAGGAGCCGCTGAAGCAGCGCCTCGCGGGCCGCGTCATCGGCCGCGCTGTCCAGGGCCGCGTTCAGGGCCAGCAGCAGGCGGGCGCGGTCGTTGTGCCAGTCCAGCCTGGCCGTGGCCGCGGGGTCGATGCGGGCCGGTCCGGCGGGCTGGGTCTCGGCGCCGGCGCGGCGCAGCTTGAAGGTCTCGTCCAGGCGCGGAATGGCCAGGCGGTCCGGCGCGAAGCCCGCCGCCGTCAGCCGGGCGGACAGACCCTGGGCGGCGTTCGGCTCGCCATGGGCGATAAAGACGGTCCCGGCCACCGGCTCGCGCGCCTGGGCCCAGCGGACCAGGCCGCCGGCGTCGGCATGGCCCGAATACGTATCCAGCATCCGGATGCGGGCGCGCACCCGCACCTCGTCGCCCTGGATGCTGACCCGCTCGGCGCCCTCGGCCAGCAGACGGCCCAGGGTTCCGACCGCCTGGAAGCCGGTCAGCAGCACCGTCGCCTCCCGCCGCCAGAGCAGCCGCTTGAGGTGTTTGCGGATACGGCCGGCGTCGCACATGCCGCTGGCCGCCATGATCACATGCCAGCCCTTCAGCCGCTCCAGGCCGTCGCTCTCGGCCGGCTTGCCCAGGAAGCGCAGGCGGCCGGCCTGGTGCAGCGCCTCGAAGGGGTTGCGGCCCGACGACTTGTTCCAGCCCCGGTCGAGGAACACCTCGGTGGCGCGGATGGCCAGGGGCGAGTCGAGGAAGACGTCGCCGGCCGGCGCCTCGCCGCTTTCCATCACCGCCAGGATGTCGCTGAGCAGTTCCTGGCTGCGTTCGACGGCGAAGGCCGGCATCAGCAGCGGCCCGCCGGCGGCATGGGCGTCGCGCATCTCGGCCGCCAGGGCCCGGCGGCGGGCGGCGGGGTCGACCACCATCCGGTCGCGGTCGCCGTAGGTGGATTCGATGATCAGATGGTCCAGCCCGGAGGGGCTCTCGGGCTCGGTGACGAACTCGGTGCCGCCGGGGCCCAGGTCGCCGGAGAACAGGGTCTTGAGCAGTCCCTCCTCGCCCTCGATATCCAGGGCGATGGAGGCCGCGCCCAGGATATGGCCGGCGGGCCACCAGATCGCGGTCAGGTCCGGCGCGATGGTCGCGGCCTCGCCGAACTTGACGGTCTGGAACTGTGGCATCAGGCGCTTGGCGTCGCGGGCGGTGTAGATGGGTTCGACCAGCGGCCGGCCGCGCCGCTGGTTGCGGCGATTGAGCTCGCGGACCTCGCCCTCCTGGATGCCGCCGGCGTCCTCCAGCATCACCTCGCACAGCGCCTTGGTGGCGGCGGTGGCGTAGATCGGTCCGGTGAAGCCGGCCCGCATCAGCTTGGGCAGCAGGCCCGAATGGTCGATATGGGCGTGGGTCAGCAGGACCGCGTCGATCTCCGACGCGTCGAAGGGAAACGGCTGGTAGTTCAGCGCCTTGAGGGTCTTGGAGCCCTGGAACATGCCGCAGTCGACCAGGACGCGCGACCGCTCGGTGCGGATCTCGGCGCAGAAGCCGGTGACGCAGCCGGCGGCGCCGTGGAAGGTGATGGTGGGAATCATCGGGCGGCCTCGTCTTGCAGCGCCAGGGCCAGGCTGGGGGCCAGTTCCAGGGCGTTGGTAGGGTGGGGAATGGAGTCTGAGGAGGCGATGCGCGCCGCGCCGGCGGCGGCCAGCCGGTCGAGGGTCGGGCCGGTGAACAGGGCGTGGATGACGCCGACATCGACCCGGGCGGCGCCGGCGGCGAGCAGCTGGCGGATGGCGGCCTCCAGGGTGGCCCCGGTGGAGCAGATATCGTCGAGCAGCAGCACGCGGCAGCCGCGCACCCGCTCCGGCTCGGCCAGGGTGAGCGTCACCTCACGATCGCCTTCGCGCGTCTTGAGGAAGGTCATCGCTTCGCCGCCGACGGCCCTGGCCGCGCTCTGGACCCAGGGCGCCGACTCGATGTCCGGGCCGACGACCAGCGGCGCGGCGCCGCCGGCCAGCCGCCGGGCCAGCGGGCTGGCGACGTCGAGATTGTCGACCGGGTGGCCGAACACCTCGGCCAGGTCGCGGGTGCGGTGCAGATGGGCGTTCACCGTGACGATGCGGTCGAAGGCGCCGCCCAGCACCTGGCCGATCGCGTCGCGGCTGACCGGCTGGCCGGGCGCGAAGACCGTGTCCTGGCGCAGATAGGGAAGATAGGGCGCGACCAGCACCAGGCGCCGGGCCCCGGCCCGGCGCGCGGCGTCCGCGGCCAGCAGCAACGGGATCAGCCGGCGGTCTGGATGGTCCAGGCGGCGATAGAGGATGACGGTGGACGCCAGCCCGGCCGGGACGGTCGGCAGGGTTTCCCCATCGGGAAAGACATGGACGTCCAGCACGGCGAGCGGGGCCGACAGGGCGTCGGCCAGCCTTTGGGCGGCGGCGCGGTCTTCCGGGAAGGCCAGGACGGAAAGGCCGCTCATTTCGCCACCCGATAGCCGCTGTCGACCCCGGCGGCCTCGACGGCGAAGCCGAAGTCGCAGGCGTCCGAGCCGTGGATGCGATAGAGCGGCTCGCCGCGCCGCGCGGTCTCGCCCACCCGCTTGAGCAGGTCGACGCCCGCCCCCGCATCGGTCGGCGCGCCGGCCAGGCGGGCGATGTTGGCGATGCGCAGGCAGTCGATGGCGGTGACCGGCCCGTCGCGCTCGGCGCAGACCTCGTGGGCCCGGTCGCCCAGCCGGCCGGGGATCGGCGAGGGCCCTTGCGCCTCGATGATGGCCTCCATCCGGGCCCTGGCCGCGCCGCCGGCCAGCAGCTCGCGGGCCCGGGCCTCGCCCCGCCCGCCCGGCAGGGCCGGGTCGGCCTCCAGCACCCGGCCGGCCAGCCGGATGGCCTTCTCGCGCAGGTCGGCCGGCGCCGCCGGGTCGCCGGCCAGCACCGCCCGCACGTCGCGGGCCTCGAGCACTGGGCCAACGCCCCGGCCGATCGGCTGAGCGCCGTCGGTGGTCACCACCTCGATGGCAAGGCCCAGCCGGGCTGCGACGAATTCGAACAGCTTGCGCAGCCGCAGGGCGGCGCGCTCGTCGCGGACCTTGGCGGAGGGGCCGATCGGCAGGTCGATGACCAGCCGGCCGACCCCGGCGGCGACCTTCTTGGAAAGGATGGAGGCGACCATCTGCTCGGGCGTGTCGATCGACAGCGGGCGCTCGACCGAGATCAGCACATCGTCGGCCGGCGACAGGTTGACCCGGCCGCCCCAGACGACACAGCCGCCGCAGCTATCGACCACCCGGCGCATCTCGGCCTCGGTCAGGTCGACCCGGGCCAGGACCTCCATGGTGTCGGCCGTGCCGGCCGGCGAGGTGATGGCGCGCGAGGAGGTCTTGGGCATGGTCAGGCCGTGGGCGGCGACGATGGGCACGACGATCAGCGAGGTGCGGTTGCCCGGGATGCCGCCGATGCAGTGCTTGTCGACGACCAGGCGGTCGCCCCCCTCTTTTCTGGCGCCCCAGTCGAGGCGCGATCCCGCCGCGATCATCCCTCGGGTCAGGTCCAGGGTCTCCTCCGGCGACATGAAGGCCGCGCAGGCGACCAGGAAGGCGGCGACCTCCATGTCCGACCAGCGATGGGCGGCGAGATCGCGGGCCACGGCGGCGAACTCGGTCGCGCCCAGGCTGGCGCCCGACAGCTTGGCCCGGATGGCGGCCAGGCTTTCCGGCGGCCGGGCCGGGCTGAGCTGGACCACATCACCGGCCGCCACGCCCAGGCGGCGGAACAGGGGCTGTGGCAGGCCGACCTCGTCGGCGGCCACCAGGCCCGCATCGCCGATCATGGTCGAGGCCTGCAGGGTCACGCCGCCGGCCCGCAGTTCGACCTTGCGCGCGCCGCGCAGGCGTTCGGGCCGCAGAACCTGACTGTCGCGGGCCAGGACCACGACATTCTCGCGGAAGGTGTCGAAGGCGAGCGGCCGGGCCCGGAGCACGCCGGGAGCGGTGGGGCTGAAGGTCGGGTTCTGCGTCATCGAACGCAGTGATGCCCCCTCCCCATTCCGGGGGCCGTGATCGAGATCAATTCGCAAAAACGCCGGTTGGCGTAGAAAGGCGCTCACCCTGCCCACGCGGAGTTCGATCCATGCGGCACGCCGTCATTCTCGCCCATCCCCGCCGCGCCAGCTTCTGCGGCGCCGTCGCCCGGACCTGCGCCAAGACCCTGAAATCGATGGGGCACAGCGTGGTGACTCGCGACCTCTACGCCATCGGCTTCGACCCCTGCCTGCGCGCCGAAGAACTTCCGACCACGCGCGGCCACGCGCCCCGCGCCGATGTCGTCGCCGAGCGGGCCAAGCTGGCCCGCTGCGACAGCTTCATCTTCATCTATCCCTTCTGGTTCAACGCCCCGCCGGCCATCCTCAAGGGCTATGTCGACCGGGTGTTCAGCCTGGGCTTCGGCTATCGACCGGCGCTGGGCGGCACGGCCGGCCTGCTGATCGGCCGCAGCCTGATGAGCGTCTCGACTTCCGGCGCGCCGGAAGACTGGGTCGAGGCGACCGGCGCCCTGGGCTCGCTGGAGCAGACCTTCGACCGCCACGTCGCCGCCGTCACCGGCCTGGACGTGCGCGGCCACCTGCATCTGGGCAGCGTGGTTCCGGGCATGACCAAGGCGGTCGGCGAGACCCTGCTGGGCCAGGTCGACCAGGCCCTGCGCGAGAAGTTCGCCCCCCTCTCTTGAGCATGGGCCATCTGAGACCATGACCACCCGAAACCTGGACGCCCTGTTCGAACCCAGGTCGATCGCCCTGATCGGGGCCAGCAATCACGAAGGCTCGGTCGGCGCCGTGCTGGCGCGTAATCTGCTGGAGACCGGCTTCCAAGGCCCGGTCATGGCGGTCAATCCGCATGCGGCCTCGATCCGCTCGACCCTGGCCTATCCCTCCATCGCGGACCTGCCCATCGCCCCGGATCTGGCGGTGATCGCCATCCCGGCGGCGGGAGTCCCGGACCTGATCGCCGAGCTCGGGGCGCGGGGCTGCCGTGCGGCGGTGGTCATCTCGGCGGGGTTCGACGCCGGCGAGCATGGCTTGCGGCAAAAACTGCTGGACGCCGCCCGGCCACACCTGCTGCGCATCGTCGGGCCCAACTGCCTGGGCTTCATCTCGCCGGGGCGGGGCGTCAACGCCAGCTTCGCCCAGCTGACCCCGGCGGCGGGCGGGCTGGCCCTGGTCTCGCAGTCGGGGGCGATCACCACGGCCGCCCTGGACTGGGCGGCGCCGCGCGGTTTCGGCTTCTCGCATGTGGTCAGCCTAGGCGACCAGGCCGATGTCGATTTCGGCGACATGCTGGACTATCTGGCCCTCGACCCGCGGACCCACGCCATCCTGCTCTATGTCGAGAGCATCCATGACGCCCGCAAGTTCATGACCGCCGGCCGCATCGCCGCGCGCAGCAAGCCGGTGGTGGTCATCAAGGCGGGGCGCGGGGCCGCGGGCGCGCGGGCGGCCTTCTCGCATACTGGCGCCCTGGCCGGTTCGGACGCGGTCTATGACGCCGCCTTCCGCCGGGCGGGGATGCTGCGGGTCACCGGGCTGAGGGAGCTGTTCGACGCCGTCGCCACCCTGACCGCCGGCCTGCGGATCGAGGGCGAGCGGCTGGCCATCCTGACCAACGGCGGCGGGGCGGGCGTGATGGCCGCCGACGCGCTGGAGGCGGCCGGGGGTCGGCTGGCGACGATTTCCGAGGCCGGCCGCAAGCGGCTGGCGGCGGTGCTGCCGCCCACGGCGGGGCTGGGCAACCCCATCGACATCATCGGCGACGCCCAGCCGGACCGCTACCGCGCCGCGCTGGAAGTGCTGCTGGAAGAACCCGAGGCCGACGCGGTGCTGGTGATGAACTGCCCCACCGCCGTGGCCGACAGCACGGCCGCGGCCCGGGCGGTGGTCGAGACCGTGGCGGGCCGCTCCAGGCCGGTGCTGAGCTGCTGGCTGGGCGATCCCTCGGCCGCGGAAGGCCGGCGGGTGCTGGCCGCGGCCGGCATCCCGGCCCATGAGACTCCGGAGGAGGCGGTGCTGGCCTTCCAGCACCTGGCCGCCCACCGCGCCAGCCAGCGCCAGCTGCTGCGCGCGCCCTCCGCCGGGGCCCCTCAGGCCGACAAGGCCGCCGCCCGGGCCCTGGTCGAGGCGGCGATGGCCACCGGCCGCGACCGGCTGACCGACCCGGAGGCCCGGGCCCTGCTGGCCGCCTACGCCATTCCGGTCATCGAGAGCCGGGAGGCCCCGACGCCCAAGGCCGCCGGCGCCGTCGCCGAGGCCTTGGGTGGGCCGGTGGCGCTGAAGATCCTGTCGCCCGACATCAGCCACAAGTCGGACATCGGCGGCGTGATGCTGGGCCTGACCGGCGCGGCGGCCGTCGAGGCGGCGGCGGCGCACATGCTGGAGAGCATTGGCGCTCAAAAGCCCGAAGCCCGCCTGGAAGGCTTCATCGTCGAGGCCATGGCGGTCCGGCCGAGGGCCGAGGAGCTGATCGTCGGCCTGACCCAGGACGCGGTGTTCGGGCCGGTGGTGCTGTTCGGCCGGGGCGGTATCGCGGTGGAGCTGGAGGCCGACCGGGCCGTGGGCCTGGCCCCGCTGGACGAGGTGCTGGCCGACGACCTGATCGGCCGCACCCGGGTCGCCAAACGGCTGGCCGGCTATCGCGACCGGCCGCCGGCCGACCGCGCCGCCCTGGGCCGGGTGCTGACCGCCCTCTCCCAGCTGGCCATCGACCTGCCCGAGGTCGCCGAACTGGACATCAACCCGCTGCTGGCCGACGCGGACGGGGTGCTGGCCCTGGACGCCCGCGTGCGGCTCGCCAAACCCGGACCGGCTTCGCGGCCGGCCATCGGCCCCTATCCCGAGGGCCTGGACCGCCAGATGGTCGTCCAGGGAATCGCGATGACCGTCCGCCCCATCCGCCCGCAGGACGCGCCGCGCCTGACCGAGATGGTGGCGAAGAGTTCGGCCGAAGACGTGCGGCTGCGCTTCCGCGCCGGGCTGCATGGCCTGCCGGACAGCTGGGCCGAGCGGCTGGCCCATATCGACTACGACCGCGAGATGGCCCTGGTCGCCGAACTGCCCGACGGCGCCATCGCCGGCGTCGCCAGGCTGGCCGCCGACCCTGAAGCGCTGCGGGCCGAGTTCGCCCTGATGGTGCGCAGCGACTGGAGCGGCCGGGGTCTGGGTAGCCAGCTGCTGGGCGCCCTGCTGGACTACGCCGCCGGCCGGGGCCTCAAGGAGATGTGGGGCGATACCGACCGCGACAACGCCCGGATGCTGGGCCTGGCGGAAGCGGCGGGCTTCAAGCGCGCGGCCGGCGACGATCCTTCCCGAATCCGGATGACCCGCGCCTTCCCCTGAGAACAATCAGAGCGCCTTGGAGTGCCGCCCGCCCTCGGGTTCGAAATAGCGGTCGAACAGGGCGCAGACCGAGCGGATCAGCGGCCGGCCGGCCTCGGTGACCTCGATGCGGTCGCCGCTCTGGCGGACCAGGCCGTCGGCCTCGAAGGGCGCCAGGGCGGCGCGCTCGGCGGACAGCTCGGACGGATCGCGGCCATGGCGGGCGCAGACGGCGGCCAGGTCGACGAAGAGGTCGCACATCAGCCGCTTGATCACGTCGGAGCGGAAACGGTCATCGTCTGTGAGGGCGACGCCGCGCGCCACCGGCAGCTGTCCCTGGCCCACCGCCTTGGTCCAGGCCAGTTCCTGGTGGGCGTTCTGCACGAAACCCTGCGGCAGCGAGCCGATGGCCGAGGCGCCCAGTCCAATCAGGGTCTGGGGCGGATCGTCGGTATAGCCCTGGAAGTTGCGCCGCAGCCGGCCCTCGGCCTGGGCCCGGGCCAGTTCGTCGCCCGGCAGGGCGAAATGGTCGAGGCCGATGCGGACATAACCCTCGCCGACCAGCCGCTCGGCGGCGACCTCGGCCTGCTCCAGCCGCGCGTCGGGACCGGGCAGGGCCGCGGTGTCGATCAGCTGCTGGTGGGACTTCATCCAGGGCACGTGAGCATAGCCGAACAGGGCTATCCGCTCGGGCCGCAGGCTGACCACCTGGCCCACGGTGTCCAGGGTGTTGGCCAGGGTCTGGTGGGGCAGGCCATACATCAGGTCGAGGTTGATCGACTGGACCTCGGCCTCGCGCAGCCAGGCGAC
Source organism: Caulobacter ginsengisoli (assembly GCF_030814835.1). GTDB lineage: Bacteria > Pseudomonadota > Alphaproteobacteria > Caulobacterales > Caulobacteraceae > Caulobacter > Caulobacter ginsengisoli. The sequence continues at coordinate 29,813 of NZ_JAUSVS010000009.1, read as the reverse complement.
GCAGTTGGCGATCTCCTCGAAGCTTTCGCGACGATTGACCGCCGCCTGCACCTGCGGCGAGAGGTTCTGCACGCCCAGGCTGGCCCGGTTGAGGCCATGAAAGGCGGCGGCGCGGACCCAGTCCCGGGTCAGGCCGGCGGGATCCAGCTCGGCGGCGATGCGCGGATTTGGCGTGAAGCGGAAGACGTGGCGCAGGGCCCGGAACAGGTCGTTGAGGTCGTCGCGCGACAGGGTGTTGGGCGTGCCCCCGCCCAGGTGCAGGCCGTTCAGCGTCATGCGGCCGGGCAGGGCCGCTTCCAGCAGAGCCAGTTCCTCGACCAGCCGGCCCAGATAGGCGCTGACCGGCTCGTGGCGGTTCACCGCCCGGGTGTTGCAGCCGCAGAACCAGCAGAGCCGGGTGCAGAAGGGGATGTGCACATAGACCGAGACGGCTTCATCGACCGGCAGCGCCGCCAGCCAGTCGCGATAGACGGCCGGCGTCACCGCCGGGGTGAACTGCACCGCCGTCGGATAGCTGGTGTAGCGCGGCGCGCGGCCATCGTAGCGGGCGACGAGCTCGGCGGGGGACGGAGCGGCGGTCTGGGCAGGTTGGGCGGTCACAACGGTGGCTCCGGAACGTCCTGCGCGTCGTCCAGCAGGATGCGGCTGGCGTCGCCCGCGGGGTCGTCATACTGGCCGTTGCGCACCGCCCACCAGAAGCCGGCCAGGCCGATCAGGGCCAGCAGGATGGAGAAGGGCGCGAGCAGGAAGATGATGTTCATTTGCGGCCTCCCGCCGTGTTCATCCGCAGGGCGTTCAGGGTGACAATCAGCGAGGATCCCGACATCGCCAGGGCCGCCACGAACGGATTGACCAGGCCCAGCATGGCCATCGGCCCGGCGACCAGGTTGTAGAGGGCCGAGAAGCCGAAATTCTCCAGGGCCCGGCGGCGGGCGGCGCGGGCGACGTCGATGGCCAGCACCACGGCGCCCAGGCTCTCGCCCGAGAACACCAGGTCGGCGGCGTTCTGGCTGGCGTCGAGCGCCGTGCCGGGGGCCATGGCGGCATGGGCCCCGGCCAGGGCGGCGGCGTCGTTGAGGCCGTCCCCGACCATCAGCACCTTGCGCCCGCCCGCCTGGCGCTGGCGCACGGCGGCGGCCTTGCCGGCCGGGGTCAGGGCGGCGGCCCAGGCCTTCAGGCCCAGGGCGCCGGCGGCCTCGGCGACGGGGCCGGGCAGGTCACCCGAGAGGATTTCGACGGTGATCCGCCGCGCCCACAGGGCTTCGAGCGACTGGCGGGCGTCCGGACGCAGGCTGTCGCGGAAGGTGAAGCGGACGGGCTCGCGGTCTTCCAGGGCGAACCACAGTTCGGTCTCGCCCGAGGCGACGCCCTCGACGCCGGCGAACTCGGCCCGGCCCAGACGGGCGCGGCGGCCGTCGATGCGGCCCTCGATCCCCTGGCCGGCGGTCTCGACCGTATCCTGGGCCATCGGGCGGTCGGGGCCGGCGGCGGCCAGGGCGCGGGCCAGCGGATGGGACGAGGCGCGGGCCAGAGGGGCGGCCAGGGCCACGTCCCGCGGATCGGCGCCCTCCAGGCTGGGACGGCCCAGGGTCAGCACCCCGGTCTTGTCGAACACCACATGGTCGATCTCGGCCAGGCGCTCCAGCGCCGCGCCGGACTTGACCAGCACGCCCTGGCGGAACAGGCGCGAGGAGGCGGTGATCTGCACGGCCGGCACGGCCAGGCCCAGGGCGCAGGGACAGGTGATGATCAGCACCGCCACCGCCCGCAGCAGGGCCTCCAGCGGCCCCAGGCCCAGTATCCAGCCGCCGATGAAGGTGGCCGCCGCCAGGCTGTGGACGACGGGCACATAGAGGGCCGCGGCCTTGTCGGCGAGGCGGACATAGCGCGAGCGGGTCTGGGCGCCGGCCTCGACCAGCCGGGCGATGGCGGCGACGGCGGAATCGGCGCTGGCCGCCGTGGCGCGCAGGCGCAGGGCGCCGGTGAGGTTCAACGCGCCGGCATGGGCGACATCGCCGGCCTTGACCGGCTGGGGCGCGGTCTCGCCCGTCAGCAGGGCGTTGTCGAAGCTCGACACGCCGCTCTCGACGACGCCGTCGACGGGCAGGCGTTCGCCCGGCCGCACCAGCAGTTCGTCCCCGACTCCGATCTCGCCGACCGGCACGCGGCGCTCACCGTCGGCGCCGAGCAAGGTGGCCAGGGGAGATTGCAGGGCCAGCAGGTCGGCGGCCGCGCCGCGGGCCCGGCTGCGCAGGCGATGGTCGAGGTAGCGGCCGACCAGCAGCAGCAACAGCAGCGAGACGGCGGCGTCGAAATAGGTGTCGCGGCCGTGGATGGCGGCCTCGAAGAAGCTGATGGCCAGGGTCAGCAGCACGCCGATGGAGATCGGCACGTCCATGTTCGCCCGGCCCTTGCGCAGCGAGCGCCAGGCCGACTGGAAGAAGGGCATGCCGGCATAGAGGGCGCAGGGGGCGCCGATCAGGCCGCTGGCCCACTGCATGAAGGTGCGGGTGCTCTCGCCCAGCTCCTGGCCGAACAGGCCGGCCCACAGCGGCACCGAGAACATCATGGCGTTGCCGGCCCCGAAGGCGGCGACGCCCAGGGCCAGGATCAGCCGCCGGCCCTCGCGGTCGGCGGCGATGGCCGCCTCGCCCGGATCGTAAGGGGCGGCCGGATAGCCGAGGGCCTCGAGGCGCTCGATCAGATCGGCCAGGCTCGGGGCCCGGACGCCCGTGGCGACGGTGAGCTTGCCGGTGGTCAGGTTGAGGCGGGCGGCCTCGACGCCGGGGACGGCGGCGATCTCGCGCTCGATCTTGCCGAGGCAGGCGGCGCAGCGGGCGCCCTTGACCAGCAGTTCCAGCCGGCCGCCGGGGCGGTCCTGGGTCGCCAGGCCGGCGGCGGCGTCATAGGTCAGGGCCAAGTCAGCCTCCGCTCGGCCTCGAAGCGGTGGCCGGCCTTGTCGGTGAGGGCGACGGTGAGGTCCCAGGCGCCGATCAGCCGGCCCGGACTGGCCAGGTAGTCGCCCGGCGCCGCCTCGCGGAAGCGCGGCGTGATGCGGCCCGCCTCGGTGGCCGGCCGCTCCAACCTTGCTTGGCCCGTGAGGCCGCTGACCGGGGCCCCGGCGCGGTCGCGGACCTGGACCAGCAGCTGGCCGTCAGGAGCCACGCCCGCCGCCACCGTCCAGCCCAGCTTGGCCTGGGCCGCCAGCTGGGCGAGCTTGTTGTTGTAGGCGGTCCCGTCCTCGTAGGGCGTGCGGGACACCTGGCCGGGATAGGTCCTGTAGGCCATGACCAGGAAGCCGGCGTCGACCGCGATCACCACCATGAAAAAGGCGACGACGCCGGCCAGCACATGCCAGCCCTTGATGCGGAAACCAGGTTGGGACAGCGACTGGGTCATCGGGCGTTCGAGGCTCCGGAGAGGAAGCTGGTGACGGCCTCGGCCCGGCCCTGGCCCATCTGGACCGTGAAGCGGGCCGGGGTCGAGGGGGCGCCGAGCGCGGCCGGCGGGGCGGTGACGAACACCCGCACGGCGCGGATCTGGTTGGCCGGGATCCTGGCGACCAGGGCGTCGCTGGCGGTCGGCTGGCCGGGCGTCTTCAGCCGCGCGCCGGCGGGTCCTGAGAAGCCGATGCGGACCGTCTCGTCGGTGAAGCCGCGGTTGGCGATCTTCAGGGTGTAGCCATTGCGGATGGCCCCGTCGTGCAGGGTGACGAACAGCGGATTGCGGTCGCGCAGCACATGCAGGTCCACCGACTTGCGATGGGCCAGGCCGTAGAGCATCAGGCCGGACACGAAGACCAGGGCGACGGCGTAATAGACGGTGCGTGGCCGCACCGGGTGATAGGTCGACCTCACCTTGGCCTCGCGCTGCAGCACCGCGGCGTCGGTGTCATAGGCGATCAGGCCCTGGGGCCGATCCATCTTGACCATGATCTCGTCGCAGGCGTCGATGCACAGGCCGCAGTTGATGCATTCCAGCTGGGAGCCGTCGCGGATGTCGATGCCCATGGGGCAGACGACGACGCACTGGTTGCAGTCGATGCAGTCGCCCCGGCCCTCCCAGCTCTCGCCCTTCTTGTGCGGTCCGCGCGCCTCGCCCCGGTCGCGGCGATAGGTGACCTGCAGGCTGTGATTGTCGAGCATGGCGCCCTGGATGCGCGGCCAGGGGCACATGTAGATGCAGACCTGCTCGCGCATCGTGCCGGCGAAGATGTAGGTGGTGAAGGTCAAGAGGACGCAGAAGATATAGGCCGTCGCCGGCGCCTGGCCGATCCAGAAGCTGCGGATCAGGGTCGGGGCGTCGTGGAAATAGAAGATCCAGGCCCCGCCGGTCGAAAACCCGATGACCAGCCAGGTCAGATGCTTGCCGACTTTCCGCCAGGCCTTGTCGAAGGACCAGGGCGCCGCGTCCAGCCGCATACGGGCGTTGCGGTCGCCTTCGAACAGGCGCTCGATATGGATGAAGAGGTCGGTCCACACCGTCTGCGGGCAGGCGTAGCCGCACCACAGCCGGCCGAACAGGGCGGTGACCAGGAACAGGGCCAGGGCCGCCATGACCAAGAGGCCGGTGATGAAATACACCTCCTGCGGCCAGAGCTGCAGGCTGAACAGGTAGAAGCGGCCGCCCGCGAAATCGACCAGCACCGCCTGGTCCGGCAGGGCGCCGGGGCGCTCCCAGCGGATCCAGGGGGTGACGTAGTAGATGCCCAGGGTGACGATCAGCAGCGCCCATTTGATCGTCCGCCAGCGGCCATGGGCCAGCTTGGGATAGATGGGCAGGCGGGGCTTGTAGAGGCCGCCGCCGCCCCCACCCTTGCCCTTGGCGCGCGCCGCCGCGGAGACCGGCGGGCCCTCGCGACGACTGATGACGACGGTCATGGGACCCTCTACTGACCGGCCGCGTTGGCGTGGATGTAGACCGCCAGGGCCTTGATGGTTTCGGGGTCGAAACGCTTGCCCCAGGTGGGCATGACCCCGCCCCGGCCGTTCCAGATCTGACCGCGGATGTCGGCCCGCTCGGAGCCGTACAGCCAGTCGCGGTCGGTTAGGTTGGGCGCGCCCAGCGCCTTGTCGCCCAACCCCTGCGGGCCGTGGCAGGCGACGCATTGTTCGGCATAGGTCTGGGCGCCGCGGGCGACGGCGGCGGCGTTGGCCTTCCGGCCGGAAATCCTGACCACGTATTCGGTCAGGTCGTCGACCTGGGCCGAGGTCAGCATGCCGTCGCGGCCGAAGGCGGGCATTTGCGACAAGCGGGCCGCCGGGTTCTCGGAGCGCACCCCCACCTCGATGGTGTGGCGGATGTCCTCCAGCGTGCCGCCCCACAGCCACACGTCGTCGCGCAGGTTGGGATAGCCCTTGGAGCCGGTCCCGCCGACGCCGTGGCAGGTGGCGCAGTTGTCGCCGAAGATCGACTGGCCCTGGGCCAGGGCGTAGGCCTGCAGGGTCGGATCGCGCTCGATCTGTTCGAGCGACACCGACTTGAGCCGGGCCGCCTCGGCGCCGCGGACCTGGTTGAGCTCGGCCAGCTGGCGGGTGACGTTCACCCGATCGGATGCGCCCAGCAGGCCCTTGGTGTAGCCGTGCAGGCCGGGCCAGGCGGGCATCAGGACCCAGTAGACGATGGCCACGACGATGCTGCCGTAGAAGATCCACAGCCACCAGCGGGGCAGAGGATTGTCCAGCTCCTTGATGCCGTCCCAGACGTGGCCGGTGGTGTCGACGCCGGTGTGCTCGTCGCGTTCCGGAGCGTTGTTCTCAGGATTGGACATGGTCGTCCTCGTCGGTCTCTAGCGGCAGCGAGGCCATGCGGTTGAAGGTTTCCTTGTGGCGGGGCCACAGGCCGTAGATCAGGCCGCCCATGAACAGGACGCCGAAGTAGAGGGTCCCGCCCTGCTGGGCGAAGCGGGCGACCGTCTCGTAGGTGAGGCCGCTCATCGCTGGTTCTCCGGGTCCTGGGCCTGGTAGGTCTTGAAGTCGACCAGCGTGCCCAGCATCTGGAGATAGGCGATCAGGGCGTCCATCTCGGTCAACCGCTCGGGATCGCCGTCGAAGTCGCGCTGGGCGACCTTGGCCCCGTAGCGCTTCTTCAGAGCGCCGCCGCCCATGTCGAAGGGATCGGCCTGGGCCCGCAGATCGGCCTGGGCGTTATCGATATCGGCCTGGGTGTAGGGCACCCCCACCCGGGTCAACGCCGCCAGCTTGGCCTGGATGTCGCGGGTGTCGAGGTTCTTTTCCGCCAGGAAGCGGTAGGGCGGCATCACCGATTCCGGCACCACGGCGCGGGGATCGACCAGGTGATCCTTGTGCCAGCTGTCGGAATACTTGCCGCCGACCCGGGCCAGGTCCGGGCCTGTCCGCTTGGAACCCCACTGGAAGGGGTGGTCATACATGCTCTCGGCGGCGAGGCTGTAATGACCGTAGCGTTCGGCCTCGTCGCGCAGTGGGCGGATCATCTGCGAGTGGCAGAGATAGCAGCCCTCGCGGATGTAGACGTCGCGTCCGGCCAGTTCGAGCGGGGTGTAGGGCCGCATGCCCTGCACCTTCTCGATGGTGCTCTCCAGATAGAATAGCGGCGAGATCTCGATCAGGCCGCCGATCGAGACGACGATGACGATACCCAGGACCAGGAGGAGCGAGTTGCGCTCCAGCAGCTTGTGTTTTTTCCACATGGATCGGCCCCCCTACTCGGCCGCGATCAGGACGGGGGCGGTCGGCGCGGCGAGCGTCTGGGCGCTCGGCATGCGGATGGTCCGCCAGATGTTGTAGGACATGATCGCCGCGCCCGAGAGGTACATGAGACCCCCGACCAGGCGGATGACGTTCTCGATATGCTTGGCCGAGACGGTCTCGACGAAGCTGTTGGCCAGGAAGCCCTGCGGCGTGTACTCGCGCCACATCAGGCCCTCCATGATGCCGGAGACCCACATCGCGGCGATGTAGAGCAGGATGCCGGTGGTCGCGATCCAGAAGTGCCATTCGACCAGGCGGTCGGACCAGAGGCCCTTCTTCTTCCACAGCCACGGGACCATGCAGTAGACGGCCGCGAAGCTGATGAAGCCGACCCAGCCCAGGGCGCCGGAATGCACGTGGCCGATGGTCCAGTCGGTGTAGTGGGAAAGGGCGTTGACCTCGCGGATCGACATCAGCGGACCCTCGAAGGTCGACATGCCGTAGAAGGCGAGCGCCACGACCATCATGCGGACCACCGCGTCGGTGCGCAGCTTGTCCCAGGCCCCCGACAGGGTCATCAGGCCGTTGATCATGCCGCCCCAGCTGGGCATCCACAGCATGATCGAGAAGGTGGCCCCCAGGGTCTGGGCCCATTGCGGCAGGGCCGTGTAGTGCAGGTGGTGCGGGCCGGCCCAGATGTAGATGAAGATCAGCGACCAGAAGTGCACGATCGACAGGCGGTAGCTGTAGACCGGCCGTTCGACCCGCTTGGGCACGAAATAATACATCATCCCCAGGAAGCCGGCGGTCAGGAAGAAGCCGACGGCGTTGTGGCCGTACCACCACTGCACCAGGGCGTCCTGGACCCCGGCATAGGCCGAGTAGCTGCGGTGATTGAGCAGGCCGACCGGCAGGGCCGCGTTGTTGACCAGGTGCAGGACGGCGATGGTGACGATGAAGGCCAGGTAGAACCAGTTGGCCACGTAGATGTGGGGTTCCTTGCGCTTCCAGAGCGTGCCCAGGAAGACCAGCAGGTAGGCGACCCAGACGATGGTCAGCCACAGGTCCACATACCATTCCGGTTCGGCGTATTCGCGGGACTGGGTGATGCCGGCCAGGTAGCCGGTGGCCGCCAGGACCAGGAACAGCTGGTAACCCCAGAACACGAACCAGGGCAGGATGCCGCCGAACAGCCGCGCCTTGCAGGTGCGCTGGACGACCCAGAACGAGGTGGCGATCAGGGCGTTGCCGCCGAACGCGAAGATGACCCCCGAGGTGTGGAGGGGCCGCAAGCGTCCGAAATTCAGCCAGCCGGCCTCGGGGAAATAGAACAGCCGCGGCCAGGCCAGCTGGGCGGCGATCAGCGCCCCCGCCGCCAGGCCGGCGATGGCCCAGAACAGGGTGGCGATCACCCCGGCCCGGATCACCCCGTCCTCGTAGCGGTTTGGATCGTAGCGGAAGCGGCCGTTGGCGATGCCGACGGTCATTACCCCGGCGGCCAGCAGGAAGGCGGTCAGGAAGATGAGGCTGGAGAACCGGAACAGCGGGTCCTGGGTCAGGGCGCTCATCAGAAAGGCGACGAACGCCCCGATCCCGGTGAAGACATAGAGGGCCTGGGCGCCCCAGGGGGCGCTATCCGGCGGGTTGATAGCTGGCTGCGTCATGATTCTCCGGCCCACGCCTCGAACAGGCCGCCTCAATGCCGCAGTGCGGGAGGGCGGGCCTTGCGCCAGATCAAGGCAGGCCAAAAACCGATGACGCAGGATGTCGCAGCCTAGGAAGGACAGGGTCGGCGATGCGGATGTTCCAGGACGACAAATCGGTGCGCGAGGCCTGGCTGGCGCTGTCCGCCTCGGCCCTGAGCGGCGCCGTGGCGGCGATGGGCGTGGCCATTGCGCATGTGACCCGGATGGGCGGAACGATCTGCGGCGAGAACCCGGCGGTCTTGCCCCATTGCGCGGCCTGCTACGCCGCGCCCCTGCTCGCGTTGTTGGCGCTGGCCGCATTTGTGAAGAGCCGGCGGACGGCCCTGCCGGCTATGATCGGGCATGACCCAGGATCCGAATCGCTGCGGCTGGCGCGGCATGGCGGGCGACCCGCTCTACGAGGCCTATCACGATAACGAATGGGGCGTTCCGGAGTACGACAGCCGGGCGCTCTGGGAGAAGCTGGTGCTGGACGGCTTCCAGGCGGGCCTCGCCTGGATCACCATCCTCAGAAAGCGCGAGGCCTTCCGGGCCGCCTTTGAGGGTTTCGACCCCGAGAAGATCGCCCTCTATGGCGAGGCCGACCGCGCCCGGCTGATGGCCGACGCCGGCATCGTGCGCTCCAACGCCAAGATCGACGCGGCGATCGGCGGGGCGAAAATCTATCTGGCCATGCGCGACCGCGGCGAGGACTTCAGCAAATTCTGCTGGGACCATGTCGGCGGCGCGCCGATCCAGAACCGCTGGACGCAGATCGGCCAGGTGCCGGCCCAGACACCGGAGGCGGTCGAGCTCTCCAAATCGCTGAAGGCCAAGGGCTTCAAGTTCGTCGGGCCGGTGATCGTCTATGCCTGGATGCAGGCCGTGGGCATGGTCAACGACCATTTGACTCATTGCTTCCGTCACGAGGCGGTGCGAAAGGCCGCGCGCTGATGGCGAAATCCGGCCCCCACCTGCTGCTCGAACGCGCCTGTCCGACTCCGGTCTGCGGAGTGGACGAGGCCGGGCGCGGGCCGATGGCCGGACCGGTCAGCGCCGCCGCTGTCATCCTCGATCCGCACCGGCGCCTGCCCAAGGGCCTCAACGATTCCAAGAAGCTCACCGCCGCCCAGCGCGAGGATCTGGAGTTCGAGATCAAGGCCAGGGCCATAGCCTTCGCGGTCGGCTTCGCCAGCGTCGAGGAAATCGCCCAGCTCAACATCCTGCACGCGGCGGGCTTGGCCATGCGCCGGGCGGTGGAGGCCCTTAGCGTCCAGCCCGTCTATGCGCTGGTTGACGGCAATTACCGCTTCGCCCTGCCCTGCGAGGTCAAGACGGTGGTCGGGGGCGACGGGGTCTGCGCCTCGATCGCAGCGGCCTCGATCCTGGCCAAGGTGGCGCGCGACCGGGTGATGGTCGAACTGGATGGCCAGTTTCCGGGTTATGGCTTCGCCATTCACAAGGGCTATGGCGTGCCTGGTCATCTGAAGGCGGTCCGCGAACTGGGTCCGTGCGAAATTCATCGCCTGAGCTGGGCGCCCCTGCGCGCCCTGCTGGAGACGCCGGCCTGATGCCGACCGAGGCGCTGCATCTGTCGGCCATGCTGGCCGACCTGGCCGAGGACCGCGACGGACCGATCAGCCTGGGCGAAATCATCGATCATTTCGGGCCGCGGGCCTTCGGAGCGGTGCTGTTCGTCTTCGCCATCCCCAACCTGCTGCCCCTGCCGCCGGGCAGCACGACGGTGCTGGGGATGCCGCTGCTGATCGCCGCGCCGCAACTGGCCCTGGGCTCGCGCAAGCCCTGGATTCCCCGCTTCCTGACGCGGCGCACCATCGAGGCCCGCACGCTGGCGTCCGCCTGCCGGCGGGCCATACCCTGGATCGAGCGGGTCGAGCGGCTGACCGAACCCAGGCTGGGATTCATGTTCGGCCGGGCGGGCGACATCGCCATCGGCGCGGTCTGCACTCTGCTGGCGGCGGTGCTGATCCTGCCGATTCCATTGGGAAATATGCTGCCAGCCGCGGCGGTGGCGGCGCTGTCGCTCAGCCTGGTCCAGCGCGATGGCCTCTTGACCCTGATCGGCTATCTGATCGCGGCGACCAGCGCCGGGGTGCTGGTGCTGAGCGGCCACATCGTCTGGCGGGCGGTCGAGAAGCTGGGGAGCATGGTCGGGCTCTGGTGATCACCCCGCCAGCCGCTCGTCCTCACCCGCGATGAGCCGGGCGATCTCGGCGAGCAGGGCGGCCGGGGCGATGGGCTTGGCGACCACGCCGTCCATGCCGGCCGCCAGATACTGGGCCTTCTGGTGAACCATGACATTGGCGGTCAGGCCGATGATCGGGGTGCGGGCCGCCTCGCCCGGCAGGGCGCGGATGGCCCGGGTGGCCTCGACGCCGTCCATGCGCGGCATCTGGATGTCCATCAGGATCAGGTCAAAGACACCGTTTCGCGCGGCGTCCAAGGCCGACGCACCGTCCTCGGCCTCGTGGATGCGGGCGCCCAGGCGGGTCAGCAGGGTCCGGGCCATCAGGCGGTTGGTGGCGTTGTCGTCGACCAGCAGCAGGGTCAGCCCCTCCAGCAGGTCCTCGCCCATCGCCGGGGCGGCGACCTGGTCGGCGGCCGGGGCGTCGAAGTCCAGCCAGAAGGTCGAGCCCTGGCCTTCGCGGCTGGTGAAACCGATCTCGCCGCCCATCATTTGCGCCAAGGCCTGGGTGATCGAAAGCCCCAGGCCCGCGCCGCCGAACCGGCGGGCGGTGTCGCTCTCGCCCTGGCGGAAGCGCTCGAAGAGGTGGCTCTGCGCCTGCGCGCTCATGCCGATGCCGGTGTCCTCGACCTCCAGCCGGACATGGCGGCGGCCGCTCTCATCCGACACGGCCAGCCGGGCGGCGACATGGCCACGGGACGTGAATTTCACCGCGTTGCCCAGCAGGTTGAACATCGCCTGGCGCAGGCGCACCGGATCGACCGCGATCCACAGCCCCTCGCCCTGGATATCGCAGGTGAGGGCCACGCCCTTGGCCCGCGCCTGGCCCTCGAGCAGCCCGACGACGGCGCGCAGGGCCTCGGCGGGGTCGGTCGGCTCGGGGACCAGGTCTAGCTGGCCGGCCTCGATCTTGGAGAAGTCGAGGACGTCGTTGAGCAGCTGGGAGAGCATGCGGCCGCAGTCCTGGGCCTGGCGCATCAGTTCGCGCCCTTCCAGCGAGATGGTCTCCCGCTCCAGCAGGGTCAGGGCGCCCAGCACGCCGTTCATCGGGGTGCGGATCTCGTGGCTGACATTGGCCAGGAACTCGGCCTTGGCCTGGTTGGCCGATTCCGCCTCGGCCTTGGCCTCCAGCAGGGCGGCGTCGGCGGCCACCTTGCCGGTGACGTCGCGGCTGATGTCGATGACGCCGACCGGGACGCCGTCCTCGCAGACCAGCTTGGCGTTGCACTGCAGCCAGAGCCAGTGGCCTTCGCGGTGACGGACCCGCAGGGTGAAGGCCTCGGAGCGGCGGTGATCGGCCAGCATCCGGCCAACTCCGGCCGCCACCTGGGCGTGATCGTCGGGGTGGATGAAGTCCATCCGCTGCATGCCGATCAGGGTTTCGGGATCGTAGCCCAGCACCGACAGGCTGGCCGGCGAAACATACTGGTGACGGCCCTCCATGTCGCAGCGGACGATGATGTCGGTGACGTTCTCGGCCAGCACCTGGTAGCTGTTCAGGTTGGCGTTCAGCCGCCGCTGCGCCTGCTGCACCGAGGGGGTCTCGAGCGCGCGGCCCAGGTTGAAGATGGCGCTGAGACCCAGGGCCATCCACACCGGCGCCAGCTGGCGCCAGTCGCCGCCCTGGGCGATGACCATCAGGCTGAGGCTGGCGCCGGCCGGCAGGATGCCCGCCGCCAGGAAGACGACCGGAGCGTTGTAGTAGAGCAGCACGCAGACCAGGCCGACGGCGATCAGCATGGCCAGGCCTGTCGCCTCGCCCGCCGGGGTTCCCGTCGCCCAGAACATCAGGCTGAGGGTCAGCCACCACAGGTTGGTGGCGCCGTAGTTGGCCAGGAAGTTCGCGCGCGTTCGCCAGCCTATGGGCTGTCTGCGAGCCTGGATGCGGGTGGCGAACCAACCCCACACCTCCAGACCCAGATTGCCGGCGACCCAGGCCGCGCTGGCCTGCCAGGGCAGCAGAAACAGGCCCATCAGCCCGCCCAGCAGGCCCAGGACCATCTTGACCGGGGTGACGGGATGGATGGCGGCGGCGGCCTCGTCCATCCGCCGGGCGAAGGATACGGCGCGCGGCGCGCCGTCCCAGCGGCCCGCGCCGATTGCCCGCGCGCCCTCTCCCGCTCCACCGGCGGCGACGGCTTTTTCCGGCAGCGTCATTAGAAGGAATTCTTCCCCATCGCAGGCCGAACAGTGGGTATTTGGGGTAACAGGTTCGCTAATCCCGGCCGCGACAAATTGGCTCGCTGGGATGGTCGGGGTCAGCCCGGGCAACCCGTCCTGGCCAATCCCCGCCGCCGCGCGGCCGCCTGATCTTTCCAATCCGCCGTCGGCACGGCCTCGATCCTGGCGCAGGGGTCCGGCGGGCCTTCGACGCGCAACGCCAAAGCCCAGGGCCGGACGTTGCTGCGGGTCAGGCGGCCCTGGCGGTCGAGCGGGGTCAGGGTGGCGGTGACGGCGTTGCGGGTGTTGCCGCCGATCGAGGTCACGTAGCGCCGGCCGACCCGCACGACGATGTCGCAATGGGCGGGGAAGTCGGTCGTCGTCGACAGCAGCCGGTCGCGGAAGGCTTTGGGCGTGGGCATGTCGTTGGCCGCCGCGACACCGGGCCTGGGGAAACAGATCAGGTCGCCGGCGGCGGGGCGGTAGGCGTCGATCAGGACCAACGACCCAGGTCGGCGTTGGGCGGCGCGGCGCAGGTAGCCGGTGTGGTAGGGGCTGGGTTCGAACCAGGCGGCGCCGGCCTTGCGCAGGGTCCAGGAGATGAAGGCGCCCGACCAGGCGGTCCACCAGCCCGGATAATAGCCGCCGGCGCTCTCGCCCCGGCCCAGCGGCAGCTGGCGGTCGGCGAAGCGGCGGACCTGGGCGATGCGGCCGGCATAGTCCGGATCGGTCAGCTCCCAATAGGCGCGGATGCGGTCATAGACGGCCGGGTCGTCCTCGGCATAGCCGAAGCGGATCTGGCGCTCGACAGCCGGGGCCACGCCCTTGAACAGCGGATAGACGGGTGGAACAGCCGTCGCCAGCGCCGGGTCCAGACCCAGTTCGCCGGGAAGGCGGGCCTCGGCGCCCTGCCCCGCCGGCGCGATCAGCACGGTGGGATAGTTGAACTTCGACCACTCGCAGACCGCCAGATGGACGATGCGGCGCCGCTCGGACCACGAGGCCGGGATGGGACCGGTCCAGCAGGTCGCCGGGTCATAGGCTTTCGAGACCGGCGGCCGCGGCTGGGCGGCGGCCGTAGCGGTGAGCAGGCAGATCAGGGCGACCGCCACCAGCCGCACGGGCGTTAGGCTTTGCGTAACCACGATTCCTAACGGCCCCTTCACCATGCAGACTCCAGAATCCCGGACCGATTTGAGGTTAGGGGCTTTTGATGTCGAGTGCGGCGGAAACCATCATTCACGGCGAATGCATCGAGGCGCTGCGGGCCATGCCCGACAAGTCCGTCGACCTGGTCTTCGCCGACCCGCCCTATAATCTGCAGTTGGGCGGCGACCTGCTGCGGCCGGACAATTCCAAGGTCGACGCGGTCGACGACCACTGGGACCAGTTCGAGAGCTTCGCGGCCTACGACAAGTTCAGCCGTGAATGGCTCAGCGAATGCCAGCGCGTCCTCAAGGACGACGGCGCCCTGTGGGTGATCGGCAGCTATCACAACATCTTCCGGGTCGGGACCATCCTGCAGGACCTGGGCTTCTGGATCCTCAACGACGTGGTCTGGCGCAAGGCCAACCCCATGCCCAACTTCAAGGGCACCCGCTTCACCAACGCCCATGAGACCCTGATCTGGGCCAGCAAGGGTCGGGGCGCCCGCCGCTACACCTTCAACTACGACGCCATGAAGATGGCCAATGACGAGGTGCAGATGCGTTCGGACTGGACCCTGCCGCTGTGCACGGGCGAGGAGCGCATCAAGAACGGGTCCGGCGACAAGGCCCACCCGACCCAGAAGCCCGAGGCGCTGCTGCACCGGGTGATCCTCTCCTCGACCCGGCCGGGCGACGTGATCCTGGATCCCTTCTTCGGGGTCGGCACCACCGGCGCGGCCGCCAAGCGGCTGGGCCGCCGCTTCATCGGCATCGAGCGCGAGGCGGAATATGTCGAACTGGCCCGCCAGCGCATCGCCAAGGTCATCCCCGTGCCGCTGGCCGACCTGGACGTCATGGGCTCCAAGCGCTCGGAGCCGCGCGTCCCCTTCGGCCAGATCGTCGAGGCGGGCCTCCTGACCCCCGGCGACATGCTCTACGACCCCAAGGGCCAGCGCGCCGCCAAGGTGCGGGCCGACGGCAGCCTGGTGGTCGGCGACCTGACCGGCTCGATCCACAAGATCGGCGCCATGGTCCAGTCCCAGCCGGCCTGCAACGGCTGGACCTACTGGCACTTCAAGACCGACAAGGGCCTGGCGCCGATCGATGTGCTGCGGGCCAAGGTGCGGGCGGAGATGGCGGCTTAGTCGTTCGCAGCCAAGTCCGAAGGAATTTGTCCACGAACCACACGAACCACACGAACCTGCGGCGCTAACCCGTGACCAATTGGCCGAAGGCCCCTGGAAACAAGCCCTTCGGGGTGGGGCTCAGGTCAGCGCGGGCCCGTTCGTGTGGTTCGTGTGGTTCGTGGACAATCTTCCCTATAGGCCGAGACCCACCCGAGCGGCCTTCAGGAATACGCTCGGCATTGCCTCTAGGCCCGAACGATCCGTCCATTCGACATCTGGGGCATCACTCTCCGCCCGCATGACTCGCAAGGTCAGGGCGAAGTGGGTGAAGACGTGCTCGATGGAGCCGGCGCCCTTCCAAGCGGCTGACACCGGCGCCACCGCTAGCGCCTCGGCATCGGTCCAGGGCATAGCGCGCCAGTCGGTCGTGGGTAGGGCCAGCATGCCGCCCAGCAAGCCCTTCGGTGGGCGCCGAACCAAGGCGACCTTGCCGCCTTTCGTCAGCAGCCAGGCGACGCCGTGGCGGCGGGGGCGGTCGGCTTTGGGGGACTTCTTGGGATAGGCGTCCGAGCAGGCGGCGCAGTCGGCCAGCAACGGACAGATCGTGCAGAGCGGCGACTTGGGCCGGCAGACCGTGGCGCCCAGGTCCATCAGCGCCTGGGCCCAGTCGCCGGGGCGGTCGTCGGCGACCAGGCGGGCGGCCAGGGCCTTCAGCTCCGGCTTGGCCTCCGGGAGCGGCGTTTCGACCGCATAGAGCCGGGCCATGACCCGCTCGACATTGCCGTCGACCACATTGGCCGGTCGGTCGAAGGCGATGGCGGCGACGGCCGCGGCGGTGTAGGCGCCCACCCCCGGCAATGCCCGCAGGCCCTCCTCCGTGTCGGGAACGACGCCGCCATGATCGGCCGCGACCGCCCTGGCGCAGGCCAGCAGGTTGCGGGCCCGGGCGTAGTAGCCCAGCCCCGCCCAGGCGGCCATGACGTCGGCGTCGGGCGCGGCGGCCAGGGCGCTGACCGTCGGCCAGCGGCTGGTGAAGGTCAGGAAATAGGGCGTGGCGTGCGGCACGGTGGTCTGCTGCAGCATCACCTCCGACAGCCAGACGAAATAGGGGTCGGCCCGCCGCCCGCTGTGCGGCGGGACCCGCCAGGGCAGGGCCCGGGCGTTTTCGTCGTACCAGGCCAGCAGCCGGGCGCGGAGGGCGGCGACGTCGCTCATCGGCTGGGCTATACAACTCAACGCCATGCGCCGTCCCCTGCCCGACCCCAGCGAAGTCGCCGAAATCCTGGCCCGCCGCCGGACCAAGCCGACCCCGCGCCCGCCGCCCGCCGCGGCCCGCTCGCTGGGCCCGCTGCTCAAGAGCCTGGAGGCCAAATTCGGCCAGGGGGCCGGGGCGCTTCAAACCAATTGGCGCGAGATCGTCGGCGAGACCCTGGCCCGGCACACCGAGCCGGTGAAGCTGGTCAAGACCCGGACAGGTTCGATCCTTGAGTTGCGGGTCGCCGGGCCGGCCGCAGCTATCGTCCAGCACCAGGCGCCCGATATCCTGGCCCGCGCCTCCATGAAGCTGGGCGAGGGCGAGGTGACCAAGCTGCGCATCGTCCAGGGGCCCATCCGCGGCCCTGGCCTGGCCGCCCGGCCCATGGCCGGCCGCAAGCGGACCAAGCCGCCCCTGGACGCCGCCGCCGAGCAGGCGCTGGCCGAGGGGCTGGCCGACCAACCCGACGGCCCGCTGAAGACCGCTCTGGAACGGCTCGGACGCGAGATCCTGCGGCAAGGGGGCCGTTGACAACCTGCCCTTCCGGCGCGCTTCTCCGCCATCGATAGGCCGGATTGTCACGCCATCTGAGACTCGGGCGGGAATCGCCTTTAACTGAACGATCGAACTTTAAGGAGGGGAAGCCATCATGACGCTTCTGAACCGTCGCGGCTTCGCCGCTGGATCAATGCTGCTGGGCCTGGGTCTGGCGGGGGGCCTGACCGCGACTCTGGCGGGCTGCAACTCCAGCGCCACCAAGGTCGAGACCGAGGACATGACCCTGGGCGATCCCAAGGCGCCGATCACCATGATCGAATACGCCTCGGTGGCCTGCCCGCACTGCGCGGCCTTCAACAACGACGTCTGGCCGGAGTTCAAGAAGAAGTATGTCGACACCGGCAAGGTCTATTACGTCTCGCGCGAGATGCTGACCGGCGAGCCCTCGGTCGCCGCCGCCGGCTTCCTGATCGCCCGCTGCGCCGGCAAGGACAAGTATTTCACCGTTACCGACCAGATCTATCACAGCCAGCCGGAGATGTTCGCCGACCGCTCCGTCTCGGGGGCCCGCGCCGTGCTGCAACGCATCGCCAACTCGGCCGGCCTGTCGGACGAACAGTTCGAAAAATGCATCAACGACACCAAGGCCCTGGACGAGCTCAACAAGCGCAACCAGAAATACGGGACCCGCGACAAGATCGAGGGCACCCCGACCTTCCTCATGAACGGCAAGCAGGTCGCCGACGGTGAGGTGACCATGGCCCAGATGGACGCCGCCGTCGCCGCCACCATGGCCGACCTCAAGAAGTAAGGCCCACACAGAAGTGCACTTCCAGAGGCTTCGACTGACGGGCTTCAAGTCCTTCGTCGACCCCACCGAATTCCGGATCGAACCGGGACTGACGGGGGTGGTCGGGCCGAACGGCTGCGGCAAGTCGAATCTTCTGGAAGCCCTGCGCTGGGTGATGGGGGCCAATTCCGCCAAGGCCATGCGGGCCGGCGGCATGGACGAGGTGATCTTCAACGGGGCCGGCAGCCGCCCCGGGCGCAACCATGCCGAAGTCGCCCTGACCATCGACAATTCCGACCACACCGCCCCCGCCGCCTTCAACAGCCATCCGGTGCTGGAGGTGGTGCGGCGCATCGACCGGGGCGAGGGCTCGACCTATCGCATCAACGGCCGCGAGGTCCGCGCCCGAGATGTGCAGCTACTGTTCGCCGACGCCTCGACCGGGGCCAACAGCCCGGCCCTGGTCCGCCAGGGCCAGATCAGCGAACTGATCGCCGCCAAGCCGCAGAACCGCCGCCGCATCCTGGAAGAGGCCGGCGGGGTTTCCGGGCTGCACACCCGCCGCCACGAGGCCGAGCTGCGGCTGCGGGCCGCCGAGACCAACCTGACCCGGCTGGACGACGTCATCCGCGAGCTGGACGCCTCCCTGGCCCGGCTGAAGCGCGAGGCGCGGGCGGCCGAGAAATACAAGAAGCTGTCGGCCGAGATCCGCGCCGTGCAGAGCGCGGTGCTGTTCACCCGCTGGAGCGAGGCGCGTGACACTCTGCAAAGGGTCGAGGACGAGTCCTCCAACAGCCTGCGTCTGGTCGAGACCACCGCCCGCGATGCGTCCGCCGCCATGGCCGAGGCGCTGAAGGCCGAGGAGGCGATCAAGCCGCTGCGCGAAGAGGCGACCATCGCCGCCGCCGTGCTGCACCAGCTGGCCATCGAGAAGGACCGCATCGAGCGCGAGGTCGAGGCCGCCGCCGCGGAGGTCGCCCGCCTGACCGCCGAGCTGGAGCGGATCGAGACCGACCGGGCCCGCGAGGACCACATCGTCGAGGACGCCGCCGAGGCGCTCGAACGGCTGGCCGCCGACATCGCCGCCGTGGAGGCGCAGATCGCCGGCGCGCCCGAGCGCCTGCCCGGCCTGCAGACCGCCGCCCGCGAGGCCGAGGAAGCCCGGGCCCGCGCCGACGGCGAGGTCGAGGCCCTGGCCGCCTCGGTCGCCGCCGACGAGGCCCGCCGCCGCGCCGCCGAGGCCCGCATCGAGGACGCCCGCAGCCGGCTGAACCGCACCGTCCGGGCCCTCGACCAGGCCAAGGTCGAGCGCGCCGCCATCGGCCCCGCCGTCGACCCCGCCGCCGCCGAGGCCAAGGCCCGGTTTGACACCGCTGAAGCCGCCCTGACCGCCGCCCGCGCCGCCCTGGAAATCGCTGAAGCCGAACGGGCCGAGGCCGCCCGCGCCGAAACCCTGGCCCGCGACGCCATGCGCACCGCCGAGGATCAGCTGGGCCGGCTGAAGACCGAGGCCCGCGGCCTAGCGCAGATTTCTGCGCCCAAGACCCGTGGCGGCTTCGCCCCCGCCCTGGATTCGGTTCGGCCGGACCGTGGCCTCGAAATCGCCCTGGCCGCCGCCCTGGGCGAGGACCTGGAAGCCTCGCTCGACGCCAAGGCCCCGGCTCACTGGTCCGGCGGCGACGCCAAGGCTCCGGATTGGCCCAAGGGCGCCAAGCCGCTGGGTCCGCTGGTCCAGGCCCCACCCGAACTGGCCGCCCGCCTGGCCCTGACCGCCCTGGTCGACCGCGCCGACGGCGAGCGGCTGCAGAAGCTGCTGGTCCCCGGCGCCCGGCTGGTTTCCAAGGAAGGCGATCTCTGGCGCTGGGACGGCTTCACCGCCCGGGCCGAGGCGCCCAAGCCCGCCGCCATCCGCCTGGAACAGCGTCGGCGGCTGATCGAGGCCGAGGCCGAGATCGAGCGCCTGACGCCGCAATCCGAGCTCGCCCAGGCCGACCACCGCGCCGCCGGCGTCCGGGTCCGCGCCGCCGAGACCGTGCTGGCCGAGGCCCGCCGCGCCCCGCAGACCATCGAACGCGACCTCGCCCAGGCCCGCGAAGCCCTGGAACGCTTCGACCGCGAGTCAGCCCGTAGAGACGCCCGCGCCCAGTCGCTGGATGAGACCATCGCCCGGTTCGAGGCCGAACGGGCCGAGGCCGAGACCAGCCTGGCCGCCGCCGAGGCCGCCGCCTCCGACGACGGCTCGGGCGAAAGCCTCTCGCCGATGCTCGACCAGGCCCGGGCCGCCGCCAGCGCCGCCCGCGAGGCCGCCGCCCAGGCCCGCAGCGCCGTGGAGATCGAGACCCGCGAACGCGACGGCCGCGCCCGCCGGCTGGAAGCCCTGACCCGCGACCGCGACGACTGGACCCGCCGCTCCACCGCCGCCGCCAAGCGTATCGAGGCCCTGGCCCAGGCCCGGGTCCAGGCCGACGCGGCCCTGAACGCCGCCAAGGACGCCCCGCTCACCATCGAGACCCGCCGCTCCAAGCTGCTCGACGACTACGCCCTGGCCGAGGCCCGCCGGGCCAAGTCCAGCGACGCCCTGGACGCCGGCGAAACCGCCCGCGCCGCCGCCGACCGCGCCTCCAGAGCCGCCGAAGCCGCCGCCGCCGAGGCCCGCGAGCAACGCGCCGGCCTCGCCGCCCGGCTCGACGCCGCCCGCGACCGCTTCGCCGAGATCGCCGCCAACATCCGCGAGACCGCCAAGATCGAGCCCGAGGAACTGGGCCGCCAGATCGCCGACGACGCCATCGCCATTCCCAGAGACGCCGAGGGCATCGAGGCCCACCTCTATGCGCTGGAGCGCGAGCGGGACCTGATCGGTCTCGTCAACCTCCGCGCCGAGGAAGAGAGCGCCGAGCAGGGCGAGCGGGTGAAGCTGCTGAAGTCCGAGCGGGCCGACCTCAACGGCGCCATCACCAAGCTGCGCGAGGGCATCGAGGAGCTGAACGCCGAGGGCCGCCAGCGGCTGATGGCCGCCTTCGACGTGATCAATGGCCACTTCCAGACCCTGTTCCAGGCCCTGTTCGGCGGCGGCCAGGCCGAGCTGAGGCTGATCGAGAGCGACGACCCCCTGGAAGCCGGCCTGGAAATCTACGCCTGCCCGCCCGGCAAGCGCCTCTCGACCATGAGCCTGATGAGCGGCGGCGAGCAGGCCCTGACCGCCTCGGCCCTGATCTTCGGCGTCTTCCTGGCCAACCCGGCCCCGATCTGCGTGCTGGACGAGGTCGACGCCCCGCTGGACGACGCCAATGTCGACCGCTTCTGCAACATGCTCAACGAGATGCGCCAGCGCACCCAGACCCGCTTCATCACCATCACCCACAACCCGGTGACCATGAGCCGGATGGACCGCCTGTTCGGAGTGACCATGGCCGAGCAGGGGGTGTCGCAGCTGGTGTCGGTGGATCTGCAGCAGGCGGCGGCGCTGGCGGCGGAGTAGGCCCTAAGCGGAAACGGCGCGCGTTAAACCCGCTACTCAAGCCCATCCGAAATGATTGCGGACCTGCCCGACCATTTCACCGATTGAGGAGGCTCGGGAGTCATAGAGCCAAGCCGTTGGCACACCAAACTCTCCATAAAAATCCCTAGTCTTATCTGGCGACATCAAAACCAAGGATTCCAGAGACCATCCCATCGCAGCCCATGCCTGCAGATATTCCTCACCTGATGGGCAAACCAAAGTGGGATTTCTATGAAGTATTGGATCGAACCGCAGTGTACTCAGAACATTCACAGAAAAGGGGGCGCCCTTAAGGCGGCCGGTGAGAAGCGATATTTGTTTCTGTATCTCTGCGATCGAATCCTGGGGCGTTTTTCGATCCTCCTGCCAAGCCATGCGCTTCGCATACACACGATTAAATCCGCCTCCTCGAAGGAGGATATATTGGAAGCCAGCTCGCCCTCCCTTCGCCGGAAATGACGCAAGCTCTCTAACTGTCCGAGATTTTCCAGTCTGCGCTTCGCCAAGAATTGTCCAAAGCCGAACTGTGGTCATTCATCCCCCGATCACAACCAATCCTGGTTGCGTCAAAACATACATCCTTCTGCGATTTCGAAAAGGCGAAGGGTGGCGCCGGCCGAAGTGGTCTTGTTAGTTAGATTGACAGGTCGAGTTGGCCTTCAACGATCTGTTGTTCCAGTTTCGGCGGCTGACCCTTTTCCCACAGCGATGCGTGGTGCCGGACTCGATAGGCGACCGGCCCGCCATCCGGTGTCAGAGCCCGCTCCAGCGGTCGCGGGATACAGACGAACTCGGTGTCGAACGCCTCGCGGCTCACCCGCACCTTCACGTAGCCGTGGCCGCCCATGTCGATGAAGCTGAGGTGCGGCGACAGGTCCGGATTGGACTTGGCGCGGGCGGCTTCGGCGTCGCCGGTGGCCAGGTATTCCAGGACCGATTTGACCCCGTGCCTGATCAGCATGTTGACGGTGGGGTCGGGCTCGGCGTCGTTCCTGGGGTTGGAATAGAGGCTGTGCAGCGGATGGGTCTTGGGGCGGTGCTTGTAGGCTTCCACCAGGCCCGGCGCAGAGATCGAGCCGGTGATGAAGGCGACGCCCACCGGTTCGAACGGCTGGGGCGGCAGAGCCTTGCTGGCCAGGCCCGCCCAGAAGCTGTGGCGGTCGCCCGAGACGGTGGCGAAGCCGGTGATGCCGCGGTCACGGACGAAGTCGTAGATCTGGGCCCGCTCGCCGACATAGCCGCTGGGGTCGCCGCCGCCGAAGCTGGCATAGCCCGAGCCCGGCCAAGGGCTGGCGGCCTTGCCGGGCGGCAGGTTCTGGAA
This sequence comes from Caulobacter ginsengisoli, assembly GCF_030814835.1. Classification (GTDB taxonomy): domain Bacteria; phylum Pseudomonadota; class Alphaproteobacteria; order Caulobacterales; family Caulobacteraceae; genus Caulobacter; species Caulobacter ginsengisoli. Next base: position 7,453 of record NZ_JAUSVS010000009.1, on the reverse strand, counting down.
ATCGGTCCGCATGTCGAGCGTGCCCTGGGAATTGCCCCAGATCTTCCAGGTCGCCGTGGAGCCGGCCAGCCGGTCCAGGAACCAGGCCTTCTGCTCGGCCCCCAGCAGGGTCGCCTGGGGCCGGTCCTTGCAGGGATTGGCAATGGCCTTGCCGCCGAACGGGATGGTCGCCGGCGCGCCGCCGGGATAGTCGCGGCCCCCATCGAAGATCGCCAGAATCTCCTCGGGGATCACGTCCGGGAAGTCGGGACTGCCGAACGGGTCGGCGGCCGGCCCGTCGCTCGGGTCGTCGGTGCGGTAGCTGTGCTGGTCGGTGATGATCAGGTCGACATTGGCCCCGAACCGCAGGGCCCGATAGGCCTTCAGGCTGGCGATGGCGGCCAGGTTGTTGGGTTCCTGGATCAGGCCGTGTTCGTCGACGGGACCGATGGGGGCGTCGGCGACCTCGGGCGCGACGAAGCGGTCCAACTTTGAGGCCCCGGGCTGGCTGACCCGGGCCGGCTGGAACTCGAACCAGGCCTGGTTGGCGGCGACCTTGCGGGTCTGGGCGGGGCGGACGCTGGCGCCGAACTTCTGGACGCTCTGGTAGCCGCGCCAGGAGAATTCATGATTGTCCCACATGGCCACGAAGGGCCAGCGGGCGCGGGCGTCCTGGATGTCGGGGTCGTGCAGATAGGCTTTGTAGACGGCGCGGTAGTCGGCCAGCGTGGTGGGGATGTGGAAGTCGCTGACCTTCTCGCCGCTCTCGTAGCGGACGATGTCGCGCAGGCGGCGGTCGTACATGCCCTGGGGCCGGTCCTCCGGATACCAGACGATCTCGTAGATGAAGTCGCCCAGGTGCAGGACGAAGTCGAGCTGGTCGAGGGGCGAGGCCTGTTCGTCCTCCCAGATCATCTTGCGCCAGGCGTTCTGGGCGCCCTGGTTGGCGTTCTGGCAGCTGACGAAGGTGAAGTTCACCGGGCGGGTGTCGATCAGGGTCGGGGCGGTGCGGGTGCGGCCAATGCGGCTGCCGTTCCCCGCCGCGTCGGTGAAGCGGTAGAAATAGGTGTGGGCGGCCCTCAGCCCCCCGACCAGCACCCGGCAGGTCCAGTCGGTATCGGCGTCCAGCACGGCCTGGGCGGCGGCGACCACGCGCCTGAAGGTCTCGTCTTCGGCGACCTCCACAGTGACGGCGGGCGCGGCCTCGCCCGGCTGCTGTGGGCGGCGGGTCCATAGGATGACCCCGTCGGAGGTCGGATCGCCGGAGGCGACGCCCTCGGGATAGAGGTCGCGGCGCTCGGTCCATTTCAGGCGCGAGGGCCTGGCCTGGGCTGAACCGAAGGCGGCGGCGGCGCCCAGGGCGAGGGCGGCGGCGAGAAGCTGGCGGCGGCTGGCGGTCATGGGGTCAGGCTAGCCCCCCGAGGCGGCGGCGACTTGAACGGAGTTGACCCGCCAGGCGGCCGGGCTGTGGCCGGTCAGGGCGCGGATGCTGCGGCTCATATGGGCCAGGTCCGCGAAGCCCTGCTCATGGGCGATGCGGGTCAGCGAGCCGCGACCAGCCCGCACCGCCTGCCAGGCCCGGCGGGCGCGGGCCTCCAGCCGAAAGAGGCGCGGCGAGGCGCCGAACGCCCGGTGAAAGCCGCGCGCCACCGTCTCCGGCGCCAGGGCGTGATCGGCGGCCCAGGTCCGCAAGCGGCCGGCGGGGTCGTCGGTCAGGTCGGCGGCCAGATGGTCGGTCCAGTGCCCCTCCCCCGCCGCGACGGGCTTCAGGCTGGCGGCCAGGACGGCGCGGGCCTCGCGTGGGTCGCGTTCGGCCAGCCGGGCCAGGGCGTCCGGATCGGCGACCTCGAACCGCCCCTCCAGCCCGTCGTCGAACCAGGGCAGGCGCAGGATCTGCACGTCCCGCCGCCCCTCCGCCCAGTTGGCGTGGCAGTCGAAGGCGGCGTGCAGCAGCACCTGGCCGGGCGCAACGGTGAAGCGCCCGGCGAAGCTGGCCTCGATAAAGCCGCCGGCCAGGACCAGGTTGGCGTAGGGGGCGTCGTGGCGGTGGCGCGGCAGGCTGGGGTCGGGCGGCAGGGTCTCGACCCCCACCTTGATCCGGCGATAGGCGTGCGCCTCACCCATGACTCAGCGCTTGCGGAACTTCTTGGCCTCGGCGGCCATCCCGGCGCCCCAGGGGTCGGGCTCGTCGTCCTCGGCCTGGAACGGCAGGTGGCCGGCCACCCCACGCAGGGCCAGCCAGAGCTGCTGGTTGAACTGGCCGAACATCCGCAGGGGCCGGCGCTTGTTGTCGGTGACGTCCCAGCCGGCGTCCTCGAAGGCCATGACCTGCAGGGCCACCGGCTTCTGGTCGATGCCGTCCCAGTCAGCGGGACGCGGTGTCTCCTCAGCCTGTTCGGCGGTGATGCCGAAGATGGCCAGCGAGCACTCGTCGATCTCGGGAAACTCGTAGCGGCCCTCGGGCGCGGCATAGGCCGGCTTCATCAGCGCCTTGTATTCCAGGGCGTCCACACCGGGCAGGTCGATCAGGCGGCGAAGGCTGGTCATGCCGGCGTTTTAGCACGACAGTCGCGTCCATCAGGGAGTCGAAAATGGCCGGACTGAAAGACAAGCGCGGCTTCATCGACAAGGACCGCCTGGACCTGTCGGAGCGCCAGGCGGTGGAATACTGGATGAAGCGCTGGGGCGTCACCCGCGACCAGCTGACCGCCGCCCACCGCAAGGTCGGCCGGCTGGTCAAGGACATCGCCGCCGAGCTGGGCAAGAAGCGCTGAGCGGCGGGGTGGAAGACGCGACGGCGGCCACGACTCGACCGGCGGGCGCGGCGGCAAGCCTTCGACCCATTGACGCATGCGGGTTTTCACGTTTATTTACAGCAACTTACACCCCTCCCGACAAACCTTGACGCACCGCAGCAAGGCCTATAGGTTCCGCCGCGACCTGACCGGGCCGCGGCGGGACGTCGTGGTCGTTCGCGAACCATTGAACCCGTCATGCCGCACCCGGAAGACCCGAGCCACGGGGCGCTCAAGCGCCTCGACAAGCGGCTCGACGCATTTGAAGCGGGACGCGCCAAACCCGCCGTCCAGGCCGGATCGGATGGCCTGGGGGGAATGGGAAGCGGCTACCGCTTCCTGGGCGAGGTAGTCGGGGGTGTTTTTGTCGGGACCGGCTTGGGCTGGCTCATCGACAAATTCGCCCACACAAGCCCTCTGGGCCTGATCGGCGGTCTGCTGATCGGCACGGGGGTATCCATCTGGGTGGCGATCCGCGGGGCTATGCGGGACGCCAGCAAGTTCGAAGCGACCGTGGACCCCCAGGCCGAGCCTGGCCCGGCCGACGATGAAGACGATTGAAGGGCTAACAATGTCATTCGCCATCGAACCGATGGAACAGTTCATGGTCCACAAGGTGGTGGACATCGCCCCGATCAACATCGGCGGCTTCATGCTGGACATGTCGATCACCAACTCGACGGTGATGATGCTGGTGGCCGCCACCCTCATCTCCATCCTCCTGGCCTTCTCTTCCAGGGGCTCGCTGGTTCCCGGCCGGGTTCAGGCCGTCGGCGAGATCCTGTTCGACCTGATCGACAACACCCTGGTCACCCCGATCATCGGCCATAACGGCAAGCCCTACATCCCGTTCGTCTTCACCATCTTCATGCTGGTGCTGTTCATGAACCTGGGCGGCGTGCTGCTCTCGGTAGGCAGCCTGGGCGGCCAGGAATGGACCTTCACCCCCACGGCCCAGCTGGCGGTAACCGCCACCCTGGCCCTGCTGACCTTCCTCTCGGTGATCGTCATCGGCATCATCAAGAACGGTTTTGGCATCTATAAGCTGTTCGTGCCCTCGGGCATGCCGCTGGCCATGGTCATCGTCATGGTGCCGATCGAGCTGATCAGTTTCCTGGCCCGGCCGCTGACCCTGGCGATGCGTCTGTTCGGCAACATGCTGGGCGGTCACGTGGTCATGTATATCTTCGGCAGCTTCGTGGTCATGCTGGGGGCCATCGGCCTGACCGGCGGGATCGCCACGCTCGGCTTCGTCGGCTCCGCTCTCTCGCTCAGCATGGTCGTGGTGCTGACCGGCCTGGAGCTGGTCGTCGCCGGCCTGCAGGCCTTCGTTTTCGCCGCCCTGGCCACCGTCTACCTGAACGAGGTCGTCAACCTCGGCCACGGGCACTAAAAGACACCAACCGCAACCGTTTCTACCAACCAAGGACTAGAAGACTATGGATCCGACTTCCGCCAAGCTTATCGGCGCTGGCCTCGCCACCATGGGCATGATCGGCGCGGGCGCCGGCCTGGGCATCCTGTTCGGCAACTACCTGCAAGCCGCCATCCGCAACCCCTCGGCCGCCGGTGGCGAGCGCGTGTGGCTGTTCCTGGGCATGGCTCTGACCGAATCGATGGGCATCTTCGCCCTCGTCGTCGCCCTGCTGCTCCGCTACGCCTAAACCTTAGGCCCGCGCCCTAGAGATGATCATGTCCGCATCCGAAACGACCGAAGGCACGGCGCACGCCGAAGCCGGCGGCCTGCCTCAGTTTGACCCGGCCTGGTGGCCGGGCCAGATCGCCTGGTTCCTGATCATCTTCCTGGCCGTCTTCATCCTGATGCGCACCATCTTCGTGCCGCGCATCGGGGGGACCATCGCCAACCGCGATGCGACCATCGAAGGCGACATCGCCAGGGCGCGGCAGCTGAAGGACGAGGCTGACGCCCAGGTCCAGGCCGCCGCCGCCGAGACCGCCGCCGCGCGGGCTTCGTCGCAGAAGCTGGCGTCCGAAGCCCGGGCCAAGGCCCAGGCCGAGATCGCCGCGGGCCTGGCCAAGGAGGAAGCCAAGCTGGCCGAATCCACCGCCAAGGCCGAGGCGTCCATCGCCGAGGCCCGTGACAAGGCCATGGGCGGGGTGCGGGCGATCGCCATCGACACCGCCCAGGCCATCGTCGGCAAGCTGACCGGCAAGCCGGCCAGCGCCGCCGAGATCGAAGCCGCGCTCGCGGCCAGGGGATAGTAATGATTGAACTTTTGCAGGACGCCCACTTCTGGGTCGGCGTCGCCCTGGTCATCTTCCTGGGCATCCTCGGCTATGCCGGGGTGCATAAGATCGCCTGGAAGCTGCTGGGCGAGCGGGGCCTCAAGGTCCAGGCCCAGCTCGACGAGGCCGGCAAGCTGCGCGCCGAGGCCGAGGCCCTGCTGGTGCAGATCAAGGCCCAGCGCGAGGCGGCCGAAAAGCAGGCCGCCCTGATGCTGGAAACCGCCAAGGAAGACGCCATCCGCCTGGGCGCCGAAGCCAAGGTCAAGCTCGACGAGCAGATCAAGCGTCGCGCGGCTCTCGCCGAGCGCAAGATCGCCACCGCCCAGGCCCAGGCCGAAGCGGACGTGAAGGCCGCGGCCGCCGACCTGGCGACCCAGGCCGCCGAGACCGTGCTGGCCGCCCGTATCGCCGGGGCCAAGTCCGACCCGCTGATCGACGCGGCGGTCAAGACGCTGGCTCAGCGTCTCCAGTAGTTGCCGCAATCCTGCTTCGGTTGAGGGTTAGACCCCTCACCGGGACGTTTCCGTCGGGGTGAGGCTCCAATGCTGAAACGATGGCTGACTGCCGGCGCCCTGGCGCTGGCGCTTTCCGGGTTCGCCGCGGGCGAGGCCAGCGCGCTGCAGGCCAAGTGCCTGTGGGAAAACCTACCGCCCTATACCCGCAAGGCCATGCTGACCGCCTATCGCGACAAGGGCATCAACGCCCTCAACACGGTCAGCGTCTCCGAAGCCGACATGGCGATGCTGCCCAAGGCCTGTGGCCTGGACGAAGGCAACAGCGACCTGGCCAGCCAGATGATCGGCGCCTACATGCTGGAAATGGGCGCCAGCGCGGTGATGACCGAGCGGTTCGGCCTGCCCGTCGGGGCCCTGGACCGCAGCTGGAACGGCCTTTCCGACAACACCCGCGGCCGCATGCGGCTCTATGCCGTGCAGATCATGGCCGGCCGCAAAGTGGCCGACAATCCGATCAACGACGGGGTGGCCGCCATGCGCGACAGCCTCAATATCCAGAGCCCCGAGGCCATCACCCAGTTGGTCGCCTACAGCCTGGGCCGCGCCCTGCGCGAGGCGCGGGAAGCCGGGCAGTAAGGGGACTAGACCGTCACCAGATCGGTGTGAGCGAAGCCCTTGGTATAGTCGAGCACCGAGATCACCTTCGGGGTCAGGCGAAACAGGCGCACCTGCGAGGGATCCGGCATCGGCAGGTCCAGCCCCGGCTGGGGCGGATAGCGCGACATGATCAGGCCCATTATCCGCCGGGCCTCGGCCGGATCGGAAACCGCCTCGGCGCGGGCCGCCATCGACAGGCCGGTGATCTCCATCACCTGGGGACTGTCATGATCGATGGTCAGGGACACCCGGTCGTCCCGCGCCAGATTGGCGGCCTTCTGGCTTTCCGGACCGCAGAGGAAATAGAGGGTCAGGCCCTCGCTGGCATAGCCCACGGTCGTGGCCTGCGGCCAGCCGTCCGGCCTGAGCGTGGCGAGCGACATGATCTTGTGCTCGTCCAGGATCGACAGAATCTTCCGCCGCAGGGCCTCGTCCATGACCGTCTCCATCCTACGGATCGAGACTGTCGCCGGCGCCGCCAGCCGGCCTTGACCTGCGTCAAGCCGGCCCTAAAGCGGCGAGCGCTTGCGGATCGAACGGCGCCAGCGCTTGAGCACCCGCGAGCCGGGCCTGCGGAGGAACAGCTTTTCCGTGCGCAGCATCGACTGCCAGGCCACGGCCATCACCTCCGGATCGCGGCGCAGCAGGCGGCGCAGCGGGAAGATGATCTTGGGGTGGGCGCGCTGGAAGCGGATGAACTGCCGCTTGGCCCGGAAGCTGTTGCGCAGCACCAGCATCAGCCCGGCCACCGTCAGCGGCACGCCCAGCGGCCCCGGCAGAGGGGCGATGACGAAGCCGGCGACGATCAGCACCAGACCCAGGCCGATCAGCAGCCAGCGCACCGCCCGCGCCAGCGCATAGCTGGCGCGCAGATCGGCGACCGGGTGGCGGAGGCTGGACATGGCGAAGGTCAAGACGGTGGGCTCAAGGGGTTGGAACGGTGCGTCGTCCCCCCCCGTCCCCGTTGGAATCCGGCTGAGCGCGTCGCTTCAGTCCTGATATGGGCTTCCCATTTCAGGCGTAAAGGCGCCGGGGGCCTTTATGACCAAGACTTCACAGAACCGAGAGCGGTTTGCGCAAAGTGATGCATCGCCGCCACGGTTCGTGACCTGTTCTTCACCATTGTTCCCCCTCTGGGGGAACAGCCCCGGAGGGGCGAGGGGGCTGCATCCACGGGCGCCCGTGGATGCAGCCCCCTTCGGCCTTTCAGGCCACTTCCCCCAGAGGAGACCTTTGCATAAGGCCGCCGATGGCCGCGGAAGGTTGGTAAGAGGGTGGCTTAGCCTTTGCCGAGCGGGGGCGGCAGGCGCTTGGCGAGCT
>NZ_JAUSVS010000008.1 GCF_030814835.1 Caulobacter ginsengisoli | reverse complement strand
GGCATCCCCAGCCTCCTTCCGAAGGCCGGAAAACTGTCACGGATGTCCCCGAACGCTTGTCACGGATGTCTCCGGTCCAAACACATCGAGGAGGAAGGGAGAAGTAAGGCTAGCTCAAATTCAAATCCGTCCGGCCGCCCATGTCCGGCTGCTTGCCCGTGGCGCTGGCCTTGGCGAGTTCCCAGGCGTAGCGGATCGGGCCCTGTTCGGAGATCCACACCCGGGCGTCCTCGCAGGCAAATTTCAGCAGGCGGATGCCGGGATCGTCGCGGCCGTGGGGGAACCAGGCGGCGACCATCGGGCTCCAGTACCGGTCGAGACGCGTCTTGTCCTGCTCCAGGGTCAGAAAGCCGGAGATGCAGGCCTGCAGCTCGCGGTCCCGGGCCTGGACGACGAACATCGCCTGGCGCCCGTTGGCGGCGTCGCGGGCCAGGTCGGTGGTCGCCGAGGTGAAGAACCAGATCTCGCCGTTGTCGGGCTCGGCGAAGGCGGTCATCGGCTGGAAGTGCTGGGGCGGGCCTTCGACCAGGCCCAGCATGCCGAACCGCCCCTTGTCGATCTCGCGCCAGAGTCGGGTCTCGACGGCGGCGCGGTCATGGGTGTCGGTCGTCATACGCTTACTCCTTGTAGAACAAGGAGAACTACTCGCGCCGAGGGAGGTTCCTGGACCTGTAGCGCTCTTTGAGTTGGATTGGCCCGGATTTGTTTTCCATCGAATCGGAAGGAGGCCCGCCATGAACACACAGCCGCGACTTCCGCGCCTGTTGGTTGCTCTCACCCTGCTGAATCTCGCCATCCTTGGCGTAAGCGTCACGCGACAGGCGACCGCCGCTCCGGCGCCCGTCGCCGACGGCATACTCCGGGGTCGCGGCCTGCAGATCGTCGACAGCCAGGGACGGATCAGAGCCAGCATCGCCCTCTATCCGGCCGCCCGGCAGACGGACGGCTCCACCTATCCGGAAACCGTGCTGCTGCGGCTGATCACCTCGGAAGGCCGTCCTGTGGTCAAGCTGTCGTCCTCGGAAGACGGCGCCGGCCTGACCCTCTCGGCCGCCGAGGGCCGGGCCTACGCCCAGATCATGGCGCGCGGCGGCGCCCCCCAGCTTGTCCTGGTGGACGGCGGGGGACGGCAGAGCTCCAAGCGGCCCTAGCAGCAACGGGGCTTCTAGACCCCGTACCGGGCTCTGAACGCCGCCATGGCCGCCGTGGCCTCGGTGACGTAGGTCTCCAGCACCTCGGCCTCGTCCGGGCCGTTGGTGAAGATGAAGAACTGGTCGGCCTCGACCTGGTCGACGATGCGCTGGCCGGCGGTCTCGGCGGGCAGGCCATGGGCCATGGCGCGGGCGCGCTCGGGCGGGGCTTCGCGGGGGCCGCCGAAGGCCGGCTGGCGGTTGCGGAAGGCGTTCCAGATGTCGGTGGCGACCAGGCCCGGGCAGACGATGCCGGCGGAAACATTGGTCTCGGCGAAGTCGCGGCGCATGGCGAGGGAGTAGCCCATCACCGCGTGCTTGGAGCTGGTATAGGCCGCCGCGACGCCTCCACGGCCGGTCGGGGGCAGGCCCAGGCTGTGCTCGGAGCCGGTGTTGACGATCCGGCAAGGCAGGCCGCTTTCCAGCATGCGCGGGGCGAAGGTCTTCACCCCGTTGACCACCCCGAACAGGTTGACGGCCAGCACCCAGTCCCAGGTTCGCTTCTGCGTGCCGTGGACCGTGCCGCCCGCCCCGATGCCGGCGTTGTTGAACAGCAGCTGGACGGGCCCGCCCCAGCGATGCTCGGCCACATCGGCGGCGGCGGCCCATTGCGCTTCGTCGATGACGTCCAGATGCAGGCCGCTGGCGTTGAGACCCTCGGCGGTCAGCCGCTCGGCCGCCTCCATGGCCCGCTCCGACTCGATGTCGGCGATAACCACATTGGCCCCGCGCCGGGCCAGGGCCGAGGCGACGCCAAAGCCGATGCCCGAGGCGCCGCCGGTGATGAAGGCGTTGGCGCCCCGGATTTCCACCTCAGAAGCCCAGCAGCCTGGCGTAGCGGTCCTTGTGGAAGCTGGCCCCGCCGAACAGGGCCTCGGCGACCCGGGCCCGCTTCATGTAGAGGCCCGCGTCATGGGCGTCGGTCATGCCGATGCCGCCATGCATCTGGACCATCTCGTTGGAGACCAGATGGATCAGTTCGCTGGCCTTGCACTTGGCCAGTGAGCAGGCGGCCCGCACGTCGGAGGAGCCGGAATCGATAGCCTCCAGAGCGGCCTCGACGCAGGAGCGGGTGGTCTCCAGGTCGGTGAACATCTTGGCGGCGCGGTGCTGCAGGGCCTGGAAGGTCCCGATCACCTGGCCGAACTGCACCCGGGTCTTCAGGTAGTCGAGGGTGATCTCGAAGGCCTGGGTCGCCTGGCCCAGCATCTCGGCCGCCAGCCCGGCGCGGGCGCGGTCGAGCGTCTGGTCCAGCAGGCTCCAGCCGTTGTCCAGCTCGCCCAGCACCGCATGGGCGCCCAGGTGGACGTTGTCGAAGCTGATCTCGGCCGCGCCGCGGCTGTCGATCAGGGCCAGATGCTTGCGGGTGACCCCGGCCGCGTCGCCGGGAACCAGGAACAGGGTGATCCCGTGGGTCTCGCCCGGCTTGCCGGCGGTGCGGGCGGCGACGATCAGCAGGTCGGCGGCCTCGCCATCGATGACGAAGGTCTTCTTGCCGTTCAGCACATAGCCGCCGTCCGCGTCCTTGGCCTGCAGGGCGGTCCGCTCGGGCGCATGATGGGGTCCTTCATCGACGGCCAGGGTGGCGACGATCTCGCCGGCGGCGATCTTGGTCAGCCATTCCTGCTTCTGCGGCTCGGCCCCGCCCAGCATCAGGGCCGAGGCGGCGGCCAGGGCCGTGGAGACCAGCGGCGAGGCGGTGAGCGTGCGGCCGGTTTCCTCCAGCACCAGGCCCAGGCTGAGATAGCCGAAGGCCGAACCGCCGTACTCCTCGGGAACGATGACCCCGGCCCAGCCCATCTGGCCCATCTCACGCCAGACGGCGGGGTCGAAGCTGGCGCCCGAACCGCTGTCGCGCAGTTTGCGCAGGGCCGTGGTGGGCGAGGTATCCTGCGTCCAGCTCTTGGCCGCATCGCGCAGCATGGTCTGTTCTTCGGTCAGGACGGCCATGTCAGGCGAACTCCTCTAGGGTGGTGTGATTGACGGCCCAGGTCAGGGCCTGTTCCAGACGGTCGTTGCCCCAGAAGAGCTCGCCGTCGGCGGTGATGAAGCTGGGGGCGCCGAACACGCCCCGTTCGCGGGCCTGGGCCACGTGATCCTTGAGCCGGGCCTTGACCGCGTCCGACTGTGCGGCCGCCAGGGCCGCGTGCGGCGCGCCGCCGGCCTCGGCCACGAGTGGAGCCAGCACTTCTGGATCAGAAATGTCCTGGTCGGCGACGAAATTGGCCTCATAGACGGCGCGGCTGAAGCTGGGGGTCCAGCCCTCGTCCAGCCCGGCGATGGCCACCCGCGCGGCCAGCAGGCTGTTGCGCGGGAACTGGCTGGGGTGGTTGAGCGGCAGGCCCTCCTGGTCGCAGATCCGCGCCAGGTCGCGCCACATGTATTCGCCCTTCACGGGGACGACATTGAACGGGCTGTCGTTCAGCCCCTGCTGCTCATGGAAGAGGGGCCCCAGCAGGAAGGGCCGCCAGTGGATGACGACGCCGGCCTCTTCGGCCAGGCGGCTGATCCGCATGCAGGCGGGATAGCTGTAGGTCGAGGCGAACTCGTACCAGAACTCGATGGCGCCGGCGGTCATTGGTGATCCAAAAGGCCGAGGATGCGCTTGGCGATGATGTTGTTCTGGATCTCCGACGAGCCGCCGTAAATCGTCACGGCCTTGCCGCCCAGCCAGTTACGCACGGTGGTCAGCTCGTGCTTGGCGAAGGCCTCGCCCTCCCAGCCCAGGCCCTGGACGCCCAGGATCTCGATCATCAGTTCCGAGCGCTCCTGGGTGATCCTGGCCCCGACGTTCTTCATGATCGAGGTGGCGGCGCTGGGGCCCTGGTTCGACTTGGCCTCGGCGGCGGCGCGCCGCAGGGTCAGGCCGAAGGCGGCCTGGTCCATCAGGTGGCTGGCGATGCGGCTGCGCAGGTCCGGATCGGCGACGCGGCCCTGGTCGTCGACGCCGACATATTTCTTGGCCAGTTCATCGACCGATCCGCCGGCCCCGAACGTCCCGGCCGAGGGGCTGGAGGCTCCCCCGCCCATGCCGCCCGACAGGTTCTCGCGCTCGAACTGCAGCAGGCGCTTGCCGATGGTCCAGCCGCCGTTCAGCGGGCCGACCAGGTTTTCCTTGGGCACCTTCACGTCGGTGAAGAAGGTCTCGCAGAAGGGCGAGACGCCGTTGATCAGCCGGATCGGCCTGACCTCCACGCCCGGCGTCTTCATGTCGAAGATCACGAAGCTGATGCCTTCGTGCTTGCGCGAGAAGTCGGTGCGGACGAGGGCGAACATCCAATCGGCCAGGTGGCCGCCCGAGGTCCAGATCTTCGAGCCGTTGACCAGGAAGTGGTCGCCCTTGTCGTCGGCCCGCGTTTGCAGGCTGGCCAGGTCCGAACCCGCGCCCGGCTCGCTGTAGCCCTGGCACCAGCGGATCTCGCCCTTCACGATCGGGGGGATGTGGCGCTGCTTCTGCTCTTCCGTGCCGTACTCGAGCAGGGTGGGGCCGAACATCATCACCCCCATGCCGCCGATGGGGTTGCGGGCGCCGATGCGGGCCATTTCCTGCTGCAGGACGCGGGCCTGGGCGCGGTCCAGGCCGCCGCCGCCGTACTGGGCCGGCCAGGTGGGCGTGCCCCAGCCCTTGTCGCCCATGGCCTTGATCCAGGCCTTCAGGTCGGGGCTGGGCTCGGTCCCGACCATGGCCGCCGACTGGTCGGCATGGGCCAGGCTCCCCGGGAAGTTCGCCTCAAGCCACGCGCGCGCCTCGGCGCGGAAACCCTCGATGTCGCCGCCGTCCGCCATCTGCGGTCCTCCCGGTCCTACTGATGGTCCAGCAGGCCCAGGACCCGCTTGGCGACCACGTTGAGGTTGATCTCGCTGGTGCCGCCCTCGATGGAGTTGGCCTTGGCCCGCAGCATGGCGCGCGGAGCGCCCAGCTCGTCGCCCGAGAAGCCGGGGCCTTCCCAGCCCAGGCCCTGCAGGCCGAGCGCTTCCATCATCAGCTCGGTCCGCTCCTGGTTCATCTTGGCGGCCGCGTACTTGATGATCGAGGTGGCGGCGCTGGGGCCGGCATTGGCCTTGGCCTCCATCTCGGCGCGGCGGACGGTCAGCATGAAGGCCGCCGCGTCCATCTTGTGGGCGGCGATACGGCTGCGCAGGTCGCCATCGAGCAGGCGTCCGTCGTCGTCGACGCCAACATGCTCCTTGGCCACGTCGATCAGGTCGAACCCGCCGCCCGTGCCGCCAAAGCCGCTGGCCGAGATGTTCTGGCGTTCGTACTGCAGCAGGCGCTTGGCGATGTCCCAGCCGCCGTTCAGCTTGCCGACCAGCTGGTCCTTGGGGACCTTCACGTCGGTGAAGAAGGTCTCGCAGAAGGGCGAGGAGCCACTGATCAGCTTGATCGGCCGGGGCTCGACGCCCGGGCTGGTCATGTCGAACAGGATGAAGCTGATGCCCTCATGCTTCTTGGTGGTGTCGGTGCGGACCAGGCAGAAGATCCAGTCGGCGTGGTCGGCGTAGCTGGTCCAGACCTTCTGGCCGTTGATCAGGTAATGGTCGCCCTTGTCCTCGCACCGCGTCTGCAGGGAGGCCAGGTCCGAGCCCGAGCCCGGTTCGCTGTAGCCCTGGCACCAGCGGATCTCGCCGCGCACGATGGGCGGCAGGAAACGCTGCTTCTGCTCCTCGCTGGCGTATTCCAGCAGCACCGGCCCCAGCATCCAGATGCCGAAGCTCATCAGGGCCGGCCGGGCCTTGATGCGCCGCAGCTCCTGCTCCAGCACCTTGGCCTGTTCCTTGGTCAGGCCGCCGCCGCCGTACTGTTTGGGCCAGGTCGGGGCGGTCCAGCCCTTGGCGCCCATGCGGTCCAGCCAGAGCTTGACGTCGGGATTGGAATAGCTGGCGGTGCGACCACCCCAGGGCGCGTCGTCCTCGCCCATCGGCTCGTTCAGCGAGGAGGGATAGTTGGCCTCAAGCCAGGTCCGCGTCTCGGCGCGGAAGGCATCGAGTTCGGTGGCGCCGAAGTCGGCCATTTGCATCCTCCCAATCAGGCTTTGGCCCAGCTTAGCGCCCGTCCAAAGCCGAGCAAAGCCGGATCAAACGATTGTTCGAAGATTCGGTATCTTCAGGGCGTGGGCGGTGTCGTCGGATTGAGAATCTCGTCGTCCTCGCCGCGCGCCAGATCCTCGGCGGCGTCGTTGTGCGAGACTGCCGCCACGGCTTCCTCGCCGGCGCCGGGCTTCTTGCGGGTCTTGAGTCGCAGCGCATCCTTGGCGTTTTCGCCCTGCTCGCCGAAGACCTCCCGCAGGTGCAGGTCGCGCTGGGGCACGGGGATCTCGAAACCGCCGGCGCGCAGGGCGTCCTCGATGGCCCAGGTGTAGGCGGCGTTGGCGGCGTTGGGCCGCTTGACCGCCTCCAGGGTCGGCCAGACCACCAGTTCGAACTGCAGGGCGCTGTCGCCGAACCCCACCAGCCAGACCTGGGTGCGGCGCACCGGGGTGTCGTCCAGGGTGAAGGGGACGTCGTGGGCGGCCTTGAGCACCGCGTCGCGCACCGCCTCCTTGTTGACGCCATAGGCGACGCGGAAGGGCACATGCAGCCGGCGGGTGCCGTTCTGCAGGGTCCAGTTGATGACCGGCGACTCGATCAGCTTGCTGTTGGGGACCAGCACATCGAGGTCGTCGTTGTTGCGCAGCCGGGTGGCGCGGGGGCCGATCTCGGCGACGACGCCGCGTTCGCCGGTCTGCAGTTCCAGATAATCGCCGATGCGGACCAGGCGGTCGAACAACAGGACCAGGCCCGAGATCAGCTCCTTGACCACCCCCTGCAGGCCAAACCCCAGGCCCACGCCCAGCGCGCCGGCGAACAGGGCCAGGGAGGAAAGATCCAGGCCGATCGCCGAAAAGCCCATGATTAGCCCGACAATGATCAGGCCGTAGGTCGCCAGCTTCTCGACGATGTAGATGCTCGGCGCCGCCAGGGGAGAGCGTTCGCGCAATCGTTTGAACACCCGGCCGGCGATCCGCGCGGCCAGGAAGGCGGCGGCGACGATCACCAGGCCGAACAGCAGCCCGCCCAGCGTCACCGTCGACTTGCCGAGCGTCAGCAGCCGGACCCCGTCCAGGGCGTGCAGTCCGCGCGGCAGCAAGTCTTCAGGCATGGCCCCAGACTGACCCGCGTCGCGGGCCTGGGGCAAGGGCTGCGACCGGCTGGCCCCTCTTGCCCGCCGCGAAACAGGCTATAAGGCGTCTCAAGTCTAGGGGTGGTTCGGGAGCTTCATGGTCAGTCCGCGCGATTTCCGGCCGGCCGCCATGGCCTTGGCCCCTGTGCTGGCCGCTGGCGCGGCGGCCGGGGGCGGGCTGATGCTGCTGGCCTCGGGGGCGACCCCGACCGAGCCCACCCGCATCCGCGAACTCTTCCAGCTGCTGGAAGACCTCTATGCCCCGCCGATCCTGGTCGAGGTCAGTCACTTCGTTTCCTCGATCCTGGGCCTGATGCTGGTGCTGCTGGCCTTTGGCCTGCGCAGCCGGCTGGGCGCCGCCTGGATGGCCACGCTCGTCACCCTGATTGCCGCGGCCCTGCTGGCCCCGTTCAAGGGCTTCAACTGGGAAGAATCGGCGGTGCTGCTGGCCCTGGCGGCGCTGATCCTGCCGTTCCGCGAGGCCTTTCCGCGCCAGGCCCGGCTGTCGAAGATCGAGATCGCCCCGGGCTGGCTGATCTCGGCGCTGATGGCCGTGCTGGGGGCCGGACTGCTGGGCTGGTGGTCGTTCGCCAACCGCAGCTATGCCGACCAGACCTGGTGGCGGCTGATGGCCGACGCCGACGCCGAGCGCGCCATCCGCTCCTCAGCGGGGGCGGCCATCGTGCTGCTGGGCATCGGGGTCTGGCGCCTGTTCGCCACCCCGGCCACCCCGCCGGTGGCGGGCGAGGACGACCCGGATTTCGCCCGGGTGCGGGCCATCCTCGCCAAGGCCGAGGCGGCCGAGCCGGAATCCAACCTGGCCCTGCTGGGCGACAAGCGCTTCCTGTTCTCGGAGTCGGGCGAGAGCTTCCTGATGTTCGGCGTGCGGGGCCGCTCCTGGATCGCCATGGGCGGGCCGGTCGGGCGGCGGGACGAGCGGATGGCGCTGCTGTGGCGGTTCCGCGAACTGGCCGACGCCCATGCCGCCCGGCCCGGTCTCTACAGCATCGGAACCGACGACCTGCCCGAGGCGGTGGAGCTGGGCTTCGCCATCCAGAAGACCGGCGAGTCGGCCATGGTGCCGCTGGAGGGCTTCTCCCTGCAGGGCCGCCGCCGCGAGGTGCTGCGCCGCAACTGGCGCAAGGTCGGGGAGGGCGGGGCGACCTTCGAGGTGCTGCCCCCCGGCGCCGCGTCGATGGACGAACTGAAGCGAGTGTCGGACGCCTGGCTGGACCTGCATGCCGGCGGCGAGAAGGGCTTTTCCCTGGGCGGGTTCGAGCCGCGCTATGTCCAGGAGTTCCCGGTCGCCGTGGTGCGCCAGGACGGGGCGATCACCGCCTTCGCCACCCTGTGGACGACGCCCCTGCGCGACGCCTTCTCGATGGACCTGATGCGCTACTGCGGCTCCTCGCCCAAGAACGTCATGGACTTCCTGTTCGTCGAGCTGCTGCAGTGGGGCCGCGAGGCCGGCTACCGGTGCTTCGACTTCGGCATGGCGCCCTTGGCCGGGCTGGACGACAGGCCCTTGGCGCCCCTGTTCTCGCGGGTCGGGCGACTGCTCTTCGAGCGCGGCGAGGACATCTACAATTTCCGCGGCGTGCGGCGCTACAAGGACAAGTTCGACCCGGTCTGGCGGCCCCGCTACATCGCCGCGCCCCTGAAGTGGTCGATCCCCATCCTGCTGGCCGATGTCGGACTGCTGTCCTCGGGCGGCATGGCGGGGCTGACCCGGCGGGCCAAGCGCGAGGAACCGCCGGAGAAGCTGTCGGACGCGGCCTAGGGTCCGTACTCAAATTCCGCTCATCCCCGCGAAAGCGGGGACCCAGGCTTTTTGCTGTTGAGGGCGGTTCTGACGGGTCTGGGCGGCTGCAAGGCTGCAACGAAAAACACCTGGGTCCCCGCTTTCGCGGGGATGAGCGGATTAATAGCGATGCTAAGCTCTTGAATTGTCTCAAACTCAATTGAGCCTGGACCCTACCGCCCCGAAACCAGCGTCCCCAGGTGGATGATCAGCACCATCACCCCGGCCGCCGAGAGCACCATCAGCGGCCGCCAGGGCATCATCCGCGCGCCCTTCAACGGGTCGGGCGGCCGTGAGCCGCGCCAGCCGCAGAAGAGGGCCAGGGCCAGCAGGGCGGCGCCGATGGCCAGGGTGAGTTGAAGCGACATCGCTGCGCCTATGCCCGCGACGATTCGCCCATGCAAGCGTCAGGCGCCCGGCGAACAGGGTTAACAGCGCGTTAACCCCTTGAGGCGCAGGGACTTAACGGTTCCCAGACGCCCAGAAAATCCGTCCACAGGTTATCGCCGCTGACACCATATTTGGTGTTAACCCCGCGTTTACACACTATGGCTCGGTGGCTAGCGTCAACTTAGTGCCGGGAGAACGATTCGAATGACGGCGGGGGCCCCCTGGAGCGTCAAGGGAATAGACCCCAAAGCCCGGGAGATCGCCAAGGATCTTGCCCGGCGCTCCGGCATGACTCTGGGCGAATGGCTCAACCAGATGATCGTCGAGGGCGGCGAGGCCGGCGAGAGCGCCAACCAGGCGGTTGAAGGCCCCCATCCCTCCGAGTTCACCGGCGGCGATTTCGACCCGCCGAGCGAGCCCATCGTCGTCGCCACGCCCCGCGCCGACGCCCCGCCGCGCTTCGAGATTTCCAGCCACCCCGCCGACGAGGTCGGCCGCGTCGCCCAGGCCCTGACCGAGCTCACCGAGCGGATCGAGGCGGCCGAGCAGCGCTCGACCCTGGCCATCAGCGGCATCGACCAGTCGGTGCGCGGGGCGCTCTCGCGGCTCGACGGCGCCCAGCGCGAACAGACCGCCGTGGCCGCCCGCTTCGAAGGCCTGGCCGACGATATCGCCGCCGAGCAGGCCCGGCAGGCCGAGCGCCTGCTCCGGGTGGAGACCGAGTCTGCCGGACCGCGTTCGGCCGAAGCCGTGCGCGCCCTGGAAGGGGCGCTGGGCAAGGTGGCCGGCCATCTCTACGAGGGCGAGGCCCGCACCCGCGAGGCCATCGCCGCGGTCGAGGCCCGGGTCGCCGAGGCTGAAGCCGCGCTCGGTCAGGCCCCCGCCATCGACACCGCCGCCCTGGTCGAGGCGGTGGCCGGCCGCATCGACGAGCGGTTGGCGGCGGCCGAGACCCGCACCACCGAAGCCATCCGCGACCTGGGCGCCTCGTTCGTCAAGCTGGACAGCCGCCTGCGCTATGTCGAGGGCGGGGCCGGGCCCGGCGCGCGGCTGGAAGCCCTGGCCAGCGAGCTGACCCAGAAGATGGACGCCGCCCGCCAGGAGATGGCCGCCCAGCTGAAACAGTCGGCCGAGGGCCGCTTCGACCGCATGGAGCACCGGCTGACCGAGATGGCCGGCCATGTGCAGCTGGCCGAGCAGCGCTCGGCCCAGGCCATCGAGCGCATGGGCCGGGAAGTGGCCGGCATGGCCGATGTGTTGAGTCGCCGAGTGCAGAGCGTGGAACACCAGGGCGCGGACGCCATCAACAAGGTGGGCGGCGAGGTGGCCCGTATCGCCGCCACCGTCGAGCAGAGGCTGAACCGGGCCGACACCGTCCAGGCCCAGGCGCTGGAGAAGCTGGGCGGCGAGATCGCCCGGATCACCGAGCGGCTGGCCGAGCGCATCGCCAACTCCGAGCGCCGCGGCGCCCAGGCCATCGACGAGGTCGGCGAGCAGGTCGCCCGGGTCACCGAGCGGATCAGCCAGCGCCAGGAGCGCACCGCCACCGACCTGGCCGAACGCATCCGCCTCTCGGAAGAACGCACCGCCCGCCTGCTGGACGAGGCGCGCGAGAAGATCGACCTCAGCCTCAACGCCTCGCACAAGCGGCTGAGCGAGCAGGTCGCCCAGTCACCAACTCAAATGGCTCCGGCCGCCCCCGTCCTGGCCAGGCCGGCCGCGCCGCCGTCGCCTCCGCCGTCCTCGGGCGGCTATACCGACCCCTTCGCCGACGATCCCTTCCCCGTGCGGGGCGAGGCCATTCCGGAAGAGGCCTTCGCCTCGCCCGCCTTCCCCAGTTCGGCGCCAGCTCCCATGCCGGCCTCCATGGCGGCTTACGACGCCGGCGACTTCCCGGTCGACGAGCCCGAGAAGCCCGCCTTCTCGGACGAGGATTTCGAGGCCGCCGCCAGCTTCGGGACGCTGCATGAGGCCGGCGAGGCCGACGTCGCGCCCGAGGCCGAGCCGCTGTCGCCGGGCGGCGACTTCGAGCCAGCCGGCCGGCCGCTGTCCACCCGCGAGGTCATCGAGCAGGCCCGGGCCGCCGCCCGCGCCAACTTCCAGACCGAAGCCAAGCCCGCCAAGCCTAAAGGCGGCGGCCTGTTCGGCGGCGGCAAGCGCAAGTCCAAGAAGTCCAACCAGACCCTGAACCGCGTGCTCACCGGCGTGGCGGTGGTGGCGGTGCTCGCGGGCATGAGCGTGGCCCTGGTCGGCTTCACCAATTCCAACGCCTTTGGCCCGACCGGCAAATCGTCCCAGCGGGTGGCGGACGGGGCGAAGGGCAGCGTGCTGGACAGCATCAAGATCCTGACCGGCGAGGCGGACACCACACCCAAGCCCCGCGTCGCGGTGGCCATCGCCCCGACCCTGACTCCGCAGGCGGCGGCGCCGGCGGCCGGCGGCCAGGCCGATCTGCCGGCCCCGCCCGCCCCGCCGTCCGACCCAACCGCGCCGGACCTCTACAACCAGGCGGTCAAGAAGATCGAGGCCAAGGACGCCGCCGGCCTGGTTCCGCTGCGCAAGGCCGCGGCCATGGGCTACGCCCCGGCCCAGTTCTACCTGGCCAAGCTGTATGAGAACGGCGAGGTCGGCCTGAAGAAGGACCCGGCCGAGGCCCGGCGCTGGACCGAAAAGGCCGCCCAGGGCGGCGACAAGAAGGCCATGCACAACCTGGCCTATGACTATTTCGAAGGGCTGGGCGGGCCGCGCAACCTGACCACCGCCGCCGACTGGTTCCGCCGGGCCGCCGACCAGGGCGTCACCGACAGCCAGTACAACCTGGGCCAGCTCTATGAGCAGGGCTTCGGCGTGCCGCAGAACGGGGCCGAGGCCTACAAGTGGTACCTGATCGCCGCCAAGGGCGGGGACCCGGAATCCAAGGCCGCCGCCGACCGCATCAAGAAGACCCTGACCCCCGACCAGCGCGCCGTCGCCGAACGCTCGGCCCAGGGTTTCCGCACGGCCGGCGCCGCCCCGGCCCCCGCGCCCGTCATGGCCGCCGCGCCCGCCGGCGGGGTGATCACCGCCCAGAAGGCGCTGTCGCGCCTGGGCTACTATCGCGGTCCCCAGGACGGCGCCGCCTCGCCGGCCCTGAAGCTGGCGGTGCAGGCCTACCAGCGCGACCAGGGTTTGCCGGCCACCGGCGCCCTGGATGGCGCGATGGTCGACCGTCTGTCGGTCTACGCCCGCTGATTTTCGGCTGATCGGCTCTCCTGACCGGGGTCAGGGCTTGCTGTCGGCGCCGCTGAGTCCTTGGATGCTGGTGTAAGGAGTCGGCGCCCGTCGTGGATCTCTACCTCCCCATCGCCGAGGTTTCGGTCAACGCCCCGCTGCTGATCGCGCTGGGCGCCCTGGTGGGATTCATCTCCGGCCTGTTCGGCATCGGCGGCGGCTTCCTGATGACGCCGATCCTGGTCTTCCTGGGCATTCCCCCGGCCGTCGCCGTCGGCAGCCTGGCCAACCATGTCGCCGCCTCCTCGGTCTCCAGCGTCGCGGCCTACAGCCGGCGGCGGGCGGTCGACTTTCGCATGGGGGCGGTGCTGGCGGCCGGCGGAGCGATCGGCTCGGTGGTCGGGGTCGAGATCTTCCGCATCCTGCGATTGCTGGGCCAGGCGGACCTGGTGGTGTCGGTCTCCTACCTGCTGTTCCTGGGGGTGATCGGCGGGCTGATGCTGACCGAATCCCTGGGCGCCATCCTGCGCCAGCGCCGCGGCCAGCCCGCCCCGCCGCCGCGCGATCGCCGGCCGCTCTGGCTCTATGGCCTGCCGCTCAAGGTGCGGTTTCCCCGTTCGCGGCTCTATATCAGCGTCATTCCACCCCTGGCGCTCGGCATCTTCGTCGGCATTCTGTCGGCGGTGATGGGGGTGGGCGGCGGCTTCGTGCTGGTGCCGGCCATGGTCTATATCCTGCGCATGCCGGCCCAGATGGTGGTCGGCACCAGCCTGTTCCAGATCATCATCACCACCGCCATCACCGGCGTCCTGCAGGCCGGCCGCAACCAGAGCGTCGACATCGTCCTGGCCGCCCTGCTGCTGATCGGCGGAGTGATCGGGGCGCAGCTGGGGGCCCGGGCCTCGGCCCGGTTCAGGGCCGAGGAGCTGCGGGCGGTGCTGGCGCTGATCGTGCTGCTGGTCGGGCTGCAGATGGGGCTGGGCCTGATCGTGCGGCCAGACGATCCCTTCGTGCTGATGCAGGGGGCCGGCGGATGACCGACCTGCCGCCAGCCATTATTCAATCGCCGCCCGCCGCCGTCTCGGCGGTGCTGACGGAGACTGAGGTCAAGGTGAACTCCGGCTTCCGGGGCGCGACCATCAGCGTCTATGGCGCCGTCTTCGATCCCCAGGGCCGCCCCGCCGATGTGGTGGTGGTCATCGCCGGGCCCGAGCAGCCGCTGCGCATCGCCCGCAAGAGCCAGGTGGCGGGGATCTGGCTGAACAGCCGGCCGGTGGTGTTTCGCGGCGCGCCGGGCTTCTACCGCGTCGCCTCGAGCCGGCCGCTGGGCGAGGTGGCCCGGTTCGCCGACCTGCGGCGGCTGGGGCTGGGACTGGACCATCTGGCCATTTCCGCCCCCATGGAGCGGCGGATCGAGACCCGCTATGGCGTGCGCGACATGGTGGTGAACCAGCTGGGGGCCGACTATTTCGACTGGCGCAGCGCCGTCATCCGTCTCAAGCAGAAGGCTGGCCTCTACAGCGCCGATCCGGCCGGGGTGCGCTATGTCGACCGGGGTCTGTTCCAAGCCCAGGTGGTGCTGCCTGCCGACGCCCCGACCGGCCTCTACAAGACCCGGATCATCCTCTTCCAGGACGGCCGGCCGGTTTCCGTCCGTGACCGGACCTTGACCGTCGAGAAGGTCGGGGTCGAGCGGGCCCTCTATCTGCTCGCCCATCGCCATCCCTGGCTCTATGGTCTGGCGTCGATGGCCCTGGCCTTGGCGGCCGGCTGGGCCGCCTCGCGGGTGTTTCGCAGGAGCTAACCGATGACGCCAGGGGCGGCGCCCATCCCTCAGCCAATCCGAGCCTTCGGCCTGGCCACCATCGTACCCTTCATGGTCTCGGCCGGCCTCTACGACTTCGGCCCGCCCAGCGTCGGGCCTTGGGCGCTGCTGTGCCTGCTGTCCTGGTCGGCGGTGACCCTGGCCTTCCTGGGCGGGGTGCGCGGCGGACTGGAGGCGGCCCACCACACGCCGCGCTGGAGCGTGGTGCTGATGTCCTTCCTGCCGCCGATGGCCGGCTTCATGCTGCTGATCGGCGGGCGCTGGTTCGACCCGGTCTGGCAACTCAGCGGCTTCATCGTCGCCTTCATCCTGACCTGGCTGTGGGACACCCGCGACGTCGAAGGCCCCGCCTGGCGGCCCCGCTACCGCACCATCATCACCGCCGGCGCGGCCCTGGCGCTGGGCAGCGCGGTCGAGCAGGCGATGCATATGTAGAGTATGCCTCCTCTCCTCTCCGAGGAGAGGTCGACTCTGAGCGCGAAGGCGCGAAGAGCGGGTGAGGAGACAAGTCAGCGGCCACGTGTCGGGGGAAACACCCTGCGCCCGCGGAAAGCTGAACCGCCGCAAGGCTCCCCCTCCGTGGGACGCCGCCTTCGGCGTGTCCCTCGCTCCCCCTCGCAGGCGAGGGGGAGAGGCGTGAAACAGCTCGCCTTCAATCCCCCCGCAGCGAGTTCCACCCCACCGGATGCACCCGGTCCGTGCCCAGCGCCGCCGCGAGCGGTGGCGTTGCGAACAGGGCCCTGAACGCCCCATCCCGCACATTCAGCCCGCCCGCATAAGCCCCGAAGGCCGGCAGGACGATCCTCGACCCATCGGTGACGAAGCACCGCCGCCGAACGCTCCGCCCCCCACCGGCAATGCGGGCGGCGGGGTGGAGGTGGCCACTGGCCTCGCCGGGCTGGTCGCCGGGCTGGGGTTCGTGGCGCAGGGTGAGGGTGTCGACCGTCAGTTCGTCGGCCAGGTCGCCGGGCAGCAGGCGGGGGCCGTCGGCGTCGTGGTTGCCGACCACCCAGACCAGGGTCCGGCCTGTCGCCAGGGCGGCGATGCGGGCGGCGTAGCTGGGATGCAGGCGATCCTCGGCCTGGCCGTCGTGGAAGCTGTCGCCCAGGAAGACCAGGGTGCGCGGGGCCATGGCGGCGACCTCGGCCTCCAGCCGGCGCAGGGTCTCGCCGGTATCGTAGGGCGGCAGCAGCTGGCCGCGGGCCGCATAGGCGCTGCCCTTCTCGAAGTGCAGGTCGGCGACGACCAGCATCTGCGCCGCCTCGATCCACAGGGCGCCGGCCGGGCGCAGCAGCACCGTCGCGCCATTGACCGTCAGCCGCAGGCCGCCGCAGGGGCTCACGCCCAGGCCGCCCGACGCCTTCACCGCCGCGGCGCTCATGCCATGGCCTCGGCGATCAGGTCCTCGGAGGCGCCGCGCAGGATCATCTCGGCCGCGTCGCCCGCCACCCGCTCCTTGCCGATCTCCAGCATGATCGGCACGGCGAAGGGCGAGACATGCTCCAGCGGCGCATGGCGGATCTGGCCCTTGATCCGGGCCAGCAGATCGCCGACCCGGGCCACGTCGATCATGCCGCTGGCCGCGTCGGCCCGGGCGCAGCGCAGCATCAGATGGTCGGGCTGGTGGCGGCGCAGGACGTCGTAGATCAGGTCGGTGGAGAAGGTGACCTGGCGGCCGGACTTCTCCGAGCCCGGCATCCGCCGCTCGATCAGGCCGGAGATCAGCGCGCAGTTCTTGAAGGCTCGCTTCATCATGAAGCTCTCGTCCAGCCAGGCTTCCAGGTCGTCACCCAGCATGTCCTGGTCGAACAGCGCGGCGAAATCGAGTCCGTCCATGGGGTGCAGCGCCCAGATGCAGACGGCATAGTCATTGGCGGTAAATCCCAGCGGCCCGACCCCCATCCGGTCCAGCCGGCGGGTCAGCAGCATGGCCAGAGTCGTATGGGCGATGCGACCGTCAAATGGGTAGCAGACCAGGAAATGCCGCTGGCCGCGCGGGAAGGTCTCCAGCAGCATCTCGGTCGGGGCGGCGATCTGGCTGCGGTCGCGCTGGACCTCCAGCCATTCGCGCACGTCGCTGGGCAGCTTGGCCCAGGTCGTCTCGTCCGACATCATCCGCCGCACCCGCGCCGCCAGATAGGTGGAGAGGGCGAACTTGCTCCCGCCCCAGCTGGGCAGCTTGGGATCCTTGTCGGCGGCGGGCGAGACCAGCACGTCGGTCCCGGTCACCCCCACCAGCTTCCAGACCTGGCCGGCGAACAGGAAGGTGTCGCCGGGCTCCAGCATCTCCAGATAGCCCTCCTCGACCTCGCCGATCTTGCGGCCGGGCACACCGCGGCGGCCGGAAATCCGCACACTCAGCACGGCCGGGGAGACGATGGCCCCGACATTCATGCGGTGGCGCTGGGCGGTCTGGGCGTCGCGGACTTTCCAGAGACCTTCGCGGGTCTTCACGATCCGGCGGAAGCGGTCATAGACCTTCAGCGCATAGCCGCCGGTCGAGACGAAATCGATCACCGCCTCGAAGTCCTCCCAGCTCAGGTCCGCATAGGGCCCGGCCATGCGGATCTCGTCATAGAAGGCCAGGGGCTCGAAGGGCTCGGAGACCGCGCAGCCCATGACGTGCTGGGCCAGCACGTCCAGCGCGCCCGCCCGCCAGCGCTCGCCGTCCAGGCCGTTCTCTTCGACCGCCTCGCGCACGGCCTGGCATTCCAGCATCTCGAAGCGGTTGGCCGGGACCAGGATGGCGCGGCTGGGTTCGTCCAGCCGGTGGTTGGCCCGGCCGATGCGCTGGACCATGCGCGAGGAGCCCTTCGGCGCGGCCAGCTGCACCACCAGGTCGACATCGCCCCAGTCGATGCCGAGGTCGAGGGTGGAGGTGCAGACCACAGCCCGCAGCTCACCCCGCGCCATCGCCGCCTCGACCCGTCTGCGTTGCTCGGCCGAGAGGCTGCCGTGGTGCAGGGCGATGGGCAGGCTGTCGTCATTGATCTTCCACAGTTCCTGGAAGGCGAACTCGGCCTGAAACCGGGTGTTGACGAAGACCAGCGTGGTGCGGTGGCGCTTGATGACCTCGTAGACGTCCTCCATGGCGTGCTGGGCGGTGTGACCGGCCCAGGGGACGCGGCCCTCGGAGATCAGCAGGTCGACGATGGGCATGGGACCAGGCGGCCCCAGCACCAGGTCGACGTCGGCGGCCCTCGCGGTGGGGGCCATCCACCGGCGGATCAGGTCGGGATCGTCGACCGTGGCCGAGAGGCCGACCCGGCGCATCGTCGGCGCGAAGGTCTGCAGCCGGGCCAGGTCCAGCGACAGCAGATCGCCCCGCTTGGACGGCCAGATGGCGTGGACCTCGTCGAGGATCACGCAGCGCAGGTCCTCGAAATAGGTCCTGGCCCCCTCCCAGGCGCAGAACAGGGCCAGCTGCTCGGGGGTGGTCAGCAGCATGTCCGGCGGTCTGACGCGCTGGCGCTGCTTGCGGGCCATGCCGGTGTCGCCAGTGCGGCTTTCGGCGGTGATGCCCAGGCCCATCTCCTGGATGGGGCTCAAGAGGTTGCGCTCGACATCGACCGCCAGGGCCTTGAGGGGCGAGATGTAGAGGGTGTGGATGCCACGCGGCGTGTTGGGCGGCGGGCGTTCGGCCAACTCGATCAGGCTGGGCAGGAAGCCGGCCAGGGTCTTGCCGCCGCCGGTCGGGGCGATCAGCAGGGCGTCGGCGCCGGCCCGGGCCCGCTCGACCATGGCCAGCTGATGGGTGCGGGGCGCCCAGCCGCGGCTGGCGAACCAGGCGTCAAAACGCGGCGGAAGGGTCGAGGGCAGGGCGCCGTCCATCGTTTCCGCTATAGCATGTTCTCTTTATGTTTCGAGCCCGGGCGCCGCCGCTGTGTCCTCAATGCGATTTTAAGATGCGGCGCCTACAGATTGTCCGGCCGGAGCGCTCCGGCTGGCAAGGACAAGAAGTATGGCCGCTGAACCCGAACAGGCGCGGCGCCTGGTGGAGCTGATCTCGATGGAGATCGCCGGCCAGGAGTTCTGCATCGACATCCGGGCCGTCCGCGAGATCCGCGGCTGGACCCAGGCCTCGCCGATGCCCCAGGCGCCGGACTACTTCCTGGGGGTGATCAACCTGCGCGGCCTGGTGATGCCGGTCATCGACCTGCGCCGCCGGCTCGGACTGGGCCCCAGCGAAATCGGCGAGCGCAGCGTCGTGGTGGTGGTCATGCAGGACGACAAGGTGGCCGGCCTGCTGGTCGATGCGGTGCAGGAGACCTTTGTCGTCGAGGAGGCCCAGCTGCAGCCGCCGCCGGAAATGGGCGACCTGGGCGGCGGCCCGCGCTTCGTCGACGCCATCCTGCCGCTGGAGGGCCGGATGCTCAGCCGGCTGGTGGTCGGGGCGCTGCTGCCCGCCGAGACGGCCCAGGCCGCCTGACGGCGCCGGCCATGATTCCGTAGGTTGAATTCTGTCCGGAATTATACTTCGGCGGCGCCTCCAGTATTGATCCAATACAGCGACATTCTGTCCTAAACATCTTCCAGCTACCCAGACTGAGAGTATCGCGGCAGGCCGCTTAAGCCTTGGTTTACCAAGATGGCGCCTTTTCGTCGGGTATCGCCGATTTTTCAAAAACAACAATTCCATCCGGCAGAGGACAGCCATGTTTTCCAAAGGCAAGCAGGCCCGTGGCGTACAGGACCGGCAGACGCTTGAGCTCGAAGCCAAGGTCGCCGCCATTCTCCGGTCTCAGGCGGTGATCGAGTTCGAACTGGACGGCACCGTCATCACGGCCAACGAGAATTTCCTCAAGGCCCTGGGCTATTCGGCCGACGAGGTGATCGGCCGCAATCACAGCATGTTCGTCGACCCGGCTGAGGCCGCCGGGCCGGAATACCGGGCGTTCTGGCAGGAGCTGAACCGCGGCGAATTCGTTGCCCGCAAGTTCCGCCGGATCGGCAAGGGCGGCCGTGAGATCTGGATCCAGGCCTCCTACAACCCGTTGCTGGACCGCGCCGGCAAGCCGTTCAAGGTGATCAAGTTCGCCACCGACGTCACCCAGATCGAACAGGATCGCGTGCGCAGCGAGGCCGAACAGGCCCGCGTCGCCAAGGAGCAGGACCAGGTGGTCTCCAACCTGGCGGCCAATCTGCGCCAGCTGTCGGCCGGCGACCTGACCGCCCGGATCGACGCCGACTTCCAGGGCGCCTATCGCCAGATCAAGGACGACTTCAACCAGGCCGTGGAGTCCATGCGCGACACCATGGGCCGCATCGCCCTGGCGACCGACGGCCTGCGCGGCGGCTCGGACGAGATTTCCGAGGCCGCCAACGACCTTTCCAAGCGCACCGAGCAGCAGGCGGCCAGCCTGGAGGAAACCGCCGCGGCGCTGGACCAGATCACCGCCACCGTGCGGCGCAGCGCCGACGGCGCCAAGCAGGCCTCCGACGCCGCCGCCGACGCCAAGCAGGGGGCCGAAACCTCCGGCCAGGTCGTCCGCGACGCGGTCGCCGCCATGGGCGAGATCGAACAGAGCTCGGGCAAGATCAGCCAGATCATCGGGGTGATCGACGAGATCGCCTTCCAGACCAACCTGCTGGCCCTCAACGCCGGGGTCGAGGCGGCCCGGGCCGGCGATGCGGGGCGCGGCTTCGCGGTCGTCGCCCAGGAAGTCCGGGCCCTGGCCCAGCGCTCGGCCGACGCGGCCAAGGAGATCAAGGCGCTGATCTCGTCCAGCACCGACCAGGTCGGCCGTGGCGTGAAGCTGGTCGGCGAAACCGGCGAGGCCCTGGGCAAGATCGTCGCCAAGGTCACCGCCATCGACAGCCTGATCTCCGACATCGCCCGCTCCTCGCAGGAGCAGGCGACCGGGCTGGGCCAGGTCAACACCGCCGTCAACCAGATGGACCAGGTGACCCAGCAGAACGCCGCCATGGTCGAGGAGGCCACCGCCGCCGCCTCCAGCCTCAAGTCGGAGTCTCAGGAACTGGCGGCCCTGGTCGCCCGCTTCAAGGTCGGCCATGAGGCCCACCAGCCGGTTCAGCGCCAGGCCCAGCGCCCGGTGCTGGCCCAACCCGACCGGCATGTCCCCGCCCACAACCCGCTGGCCGAGGCCCGGGCCAAGCTGTCGGCCTTTGTCGAGGCGCCCAAGCGGGCCGTCGGCGCTTCCGAAGACTGGGAGGAATTTTGATGGCTGACGACACCCATCGCCAGATCGAGCTGATCTCGTTCGAGATCGCCGGCCAGGAATTCTGTATCGACATCAGTGCGGTGCGCGAGATCCGCGGCTGGACCCAGGCCATGCCCATGCCCCACACCCCGGACTATCTGCTGGGGGTGATCAACCTGCGCGGCCTGGTCATGCCGGTGGTCGACCTGGGCAACCGCCTGGGCCTGGGGGTCACCGAGGCCTCGAGCCGCCACGTCATCGTCGTCGTCCAGCACGGCTCGCGGACGGCCGGCCTGCTGGTCGACGCGGTGCAGGAGACCTTCGTCGTCGACGAGGCCAGCTTCCAGCCGCCGCCGGACCTGGGCGACATGGCCACCGGCCCGCGCTTCGTCGACGCCATCCTGCCGCTGGAAGGCCGCATGCTCAGCCGCCTGGTGGTCGGCTCGCTGCTACCCGCGCAGGAGCGGGAGGCGGCCTGACGGCGGCTATTTCAGCAACTCGTAGACGACAACATAGCTGGTCGAAACGGAAACCGGGGCCACCTTGAGGTCGACCGAGACGATCGGACGAACCGCCGGCGGCGGCGCCCGCATCAGAGTCGCCTGATCAAAAGCGCTGACCGCGATCGGGGAATCTCCCATCGTCGAGGGGACCTGGATACGCAGGATGCGGCCCAGCCGACCGCCGGCGCTGGCCGCGATGCGTTCGGCCTGCTTGCGGGCGTTGTCGAGCGCCGCCTTGGTGGCGCTGGCCCGGAGGGCGTCGAGATCCTGCACCTGTCCCCCGCCGGGCTCGACGTCGTCGGCGCCCAGCTGCGCCAGGAGGGAGGCGGCGTCGCCCAGGCGCTGGGCCGGCCAGACCTGGGCGTCCATGGCCAGTTCGGCGATATAGCTGGTGACCCGGCAGGGGCCGCCGGAGGTCTTGGGCGCGTCGCTGTAGTCGCTTTCGCTCTGGCAGTTCGGCGGCCGCACCTCATAGAAGGTCAGGTCGTTCGCCGAGATCGCCACCTCGTCGCTGCCAGCCAGGGCGGGCAGGGCGGCTTCGATGCGCTCGCGGATGGCGGTGACGGTCTTCAGAGCCTCGACCTTGCTGGCGGCTTCGCCGTGGATCTTGAAGGACAGCCCGGCGAACTCCGCGGGCGCCTCGGCCCGGCCCGAGGCGACGATGACGATGGATGGCGGATCGGTCGGCAGCGATTGCGCCAGCGCTGGCGCGGTCGACAGCGAGAGCGCGGCGAGCGCGGCGACAAACAGTCTGGTCATGGCGAAGTCCCCCGGGTTTGGCGGCGAGGCTGGCACGCCGGCCGGAACAGGGTCAACGCCGGCTTCACCACCTTCCTTAGCGGAGGCTTGAGACTGGGCGCCTGATCCTCTCCGCCATGAGCGATATGTGGTGGAGACGGCGTCCCGAGAGGGATGATCGTGACGAAATTGACGCCGCCGAGCTGATCGCCAGCTATTCGGCCTGGCTGGACGACCGCACCGCCCAGGCGCGGCGGCGGGGCTGCGACCTGGCCTTCTTCGACACCGCGATCCGGCCCACCAACGATCCGACCATGCCCTATGTCGGCTGGAGCCATGTCTTCCTGGAGCGGGGCGCCTCGCCGCCGCTGGGCGAGAGCTGGACCATCTACCGGCTGGGGCCGAAGGACGAAGACTAGGCCAAATCGGCATTCACCGATTTCTCAGGCCCGCACCCTTCACCTCAAATCCGTCATGGCCGGCCGAAGTGCCGGCCACCCATAGACCCGGTGCGTCAAGGCGCCCTCGGACAGGGCCGCCGCCAACCGTCAATTCCGGTGTCTATGGGTCGCCGGGACAAGCCCGGCGATGACGGTTGAAGGGTGGTTTGGGGCCCTCAGAGTCTGAGTATCGATTAGCCGAGCCGCCTAGCCGCGAGCCGCGACGCCCGCCACAATGGCCGGGCATGGCCCGCAAGCCCAACAAGACCACCGTCACCGCCGAGAACCTGACCGGCCTGGGCGCCGAGCGGCTGGCCGCGATCCTGATGGAGCTCGCCGCCGGCCGGGCCGACGTCAAGCGGCGGCTGAAGATGGAACTGACCGGCGAGGTCGGCTCCGAGGAACTGGCGAACGAGATCGTCAAGCGCTTGGCCGCCATCGGCAAGGCGCGGACCTGGATCCATTGGCGCAAGCGGCCGGCCTTCGTCCGCGAACTGGACATGCTGCGGGCGATGATCGTCGAGCGGCTGGTCCCGCTCGACGCCGCCCGGGCGCTGGAGCTGCTCTGGCGGTTCCGCGACCTGAAGCTGGGCCTCTATGGCCGCATGGGCGAGGCGGCCGAGAAGACCGACGAGATCTTCCGCCAGACCGACCAGGACCTGGCCCGGCTGGCCGGCGAGGCGCGGATGCTGCCAGCGGTGCTGGCGCATCAGGCCTTCGAGGCCCTGGCCTTCGACGATGATGCGGGCGGGCTGGTGGTCAGCCTCTATCCGGTCCTGGGCGCGGCGGGCGTGGCGGCCCTGCGCGAGCGGCTGGCGGCCGGCATCGCCGAGGGGCATGACAATTCGGCCAGTTTCCTCGGCGTGCTGCGCGAACTGGCCGACCTCGACGGCGATGTCGACGCCTGGATCGCCACCCTGACCCCGCGCGAGGCCCAGCATCCGGGCTTCGGCGCGGCGGCGGCCGAGCGGTTGCTGGCGGCGGGGCGAGGGGAGGCGGCATTGCAAGCGCTCGAGGCGTCCCGGCCGCCGGAGCGATCAATCTCGGCCGTCTGGCGCAAGGACGACCTGGACGAACGGGTGCGGGCCCGCTGGCTGGCGGTCTATCGCGACGCGCTGGAGGCGGTCGGCCGCACCGAGGAGGCCCAGGCCCTGCGCTGGGCGACCTTCGAGGGCAGCCTGTCGACCAGGGCGCTGAAGGACTACCTGGCCCGGCTGCCGGAGTTCGACGATGTCATCGCCGAGGATCGGGCCAAGGCCCATGCCGCCCGTTTCAAGTCCTTCCACCGCGCCCTGGCCTTCTTCCTGGCCTGGGGCGACCTGGCCGGCGCGGCCGCGCTGATCCTGGCCCGGCGGGGCGAGATCCAGGGCGAGGACTATGACCTGCTGATCCCGGCCGCCAGCCGGCTGGAGGGCCGTTATCCACTGGCGGCCACGGCCCTGCGGCGGGCGATGATCGTCGACGCCCTGGATCGCGCCCGCTCCGGCCGCTACGCCCAGACCGCCAGGCTGATGGTCGAGAGCGAGGCCATCGCCCCGTCGATCACCGACTGGGGTGGGCTGGAGCCGCACGAGGACTTCGCCCGGCACATCCTGATCCGCCACGCCCGCAAGCCGCGCTTCCTGGCCGAACTGAAGGCGGCGATGGGCGGATGAATGTTCCTGTTTTGTTTCACGTGAAACTCGCTAGGATGCCGTCGTGAACGCCCTGTCCACGACTCTCGATCTGGCCCCCGCCCTGGTGGTCCTGCCCGGCGCCCGCTGCGCCGTGGCCGATAGCGAGGGCGCGCGGATCGTCCGGCCGCCGGCGGCCCGTGATCTGGTCGATTATGGCCCGGTGCTGCTGGCCCACGCCTCGATGACCGCCCGGCGGCTCGACATGCAGGCCCCGTCGCGCTCGCCGCGGATTTTCGACGCCCTGGAACTCTACGCCTTCGTGCGGCCGGCCCGGTTCACCGCCCCCTCGGCGGCGGGCCTGGCCCTGGCGCTGGGCCTGGAGGAGCCGCGCGGGGCCAGCGCCCAGGCCCAGGCCCTGCGCGAGGCCTGCGCGAGGCTGCTGGCGGAACTGGCCGCCGCGCCCATGCCCAGCCGCGAGGAGGCGCTGGCCACCGCCGAGACCCTGGGCCGGGTCGGCTGGGCCTGGGCGCCGGCGGTGATCGGGGCGCTGCGGTCGGGGCCGCCGGTCGGGCAGTTTCGGGGCTCGGGCCTGGAGGTCTGGGGGCGGATCGGCGAATGGGAAGACCAGGCGCCGGCCGGCGAACCGGGGACCAAGCCGATCTCGCCGGAGGAGGCGCAGGCGCGGCTGGTCGAGCTGCTGCAGCGCTCGGGCCTGGACGAGGCGCGGCCGATGCAGGCTGTCTTCGCCGCCGAGACCGCCTGGGCCTTCCAGCCGCGCGAGAAGGAGGGTGAGCCGCGCATGATGCTGGCCGAGGCCGGCACCGGCATCGGCAAGACCCTGGGCTATCTGGCCCCCGCCTCCCTGTGGGCCGAGGCCAACGGCCCATCGGTCTGGGTCTCGACCTACACCCGGGCCCTGCAGCGGCAGATCGAGCGCGAGAGCGCCTCCATCTATCCCGATCCCAAGGTCCGGGCCCGCAAGGCGGTCGTGCGCAAGGGTCGCGAGAACTACCTCTGCCTGCTGAACTTCCAGGAGTCGGTGCAGGCCGCCCAGCTGGGCAATGGCGACCTGATCGGGCTGGGTCTGGCCGCCCGCTGGATCCGCGCCAGCCGCGACGGCGACATGACCGGCGGCGACTATCCGGCCTGGCTGCCGACCCTGTTCGCCCTAGCCCCGGCGGTGCAGGCCAGCCCCGGCAACCTGGTCGACCGGCGGGGCGAGTGCGTGCATGCCGGCTGCCTGCACTACCGGTCCTGCTTCGTGGAGAAGGCCATCCGGGCCAGCCGCAAGGCCGACCTGGTCATCGCCAACCACGCCCTGGTCCTCACCCAGGCCGCCTTCGACGGGGCCCGCAAGGCGCGCGGCTCCAAGGGCGACAGCGAGACCGCCAGCCTCAAGCGCATCGTCTTCGACGAAGGCCACCACCTGTTCGAGGCCGCCGACAGCGCCTTCGCCGCCGCCCTGTCGGGCGCGGAGGCGGCCGAGATGCGCCGCTGGATCCGCGGGCCCGAGGGCCGGGGCCGGCGGGGCAGGGGGCTGGAGGCGCGGCTGATGGACGTGCTGGGCGACCGCGAGGACGCCCGCCGCGCCCTGCTCGACGCCACCCGGGCGGCCGCCATCCTGCCGGGCGAAGGCTGGTCCGGCCGCATCGCCCCGCCCAATGGCGAGGTCAGCCCCAGCGGCCCGGTCGAGGCCTTCCTGGTCATGGTGCTGGAGCAGCTGCGCGCGCGGGCCAGCCAGTCGGACATCGGCATGGAATGCGCCGCCCGCCCGGCCCTCGACCTGGTCCGCGAAACCGCCGCCGAGGCTGCCCGCGCCCTGGCCTCGGTGGAAGCGCCGCTGCTGGCCCTGGCCCGCCATCTCGAGGATGTGCTGGACGATGAGGCCGAGGAGCTGAACACCTCCGAACGGGCCCGGATCGAAGGGGCCCTGCGCGGCCTGGACCGCCGCTGCCGCATGACCCTGCCGGCCTGGCGCTCGATGCTGAAGGCTATCGACGAGGACGCCGAGGACGACCCCGACTTCGTCGACTGGTTCGACGCCACCTTCCTCTATGGCCGGGTGGTCGACGCCGCCTGCCGCCGCCACTGGGTCGATCCGACCGAACCGCTGACCGCCGCCGTCATCGCCCCGGCCCATGGCGTGCTGGTGACCAGCGCCACCCTGGCCGACTCCACCCTGGACGATCCCTTCGCGCTCGCCGAAATGCGCACCGGCGCCGCCCGCCTGCCGGATCGGCCCCAGACCCTGCGGCTGGCCTCGCCCTTCGACTACGCGAAGAACAGCCGCTGCCTGGTGGTCAACGACGTCAGCCGCGACGACCCCCGCCAGGTCGCGGCCGCCATGCGCGAGCTGTTCCTGGCGGCCGGGGGCGGGGGGCTGGGCCTGTTCACCGCCATCCGCCGCCTGCGGGCGGTGCATGAGAAGATCGCCGCCCCGCTGGCCGACAAGGGCCTGGCCCTCTACGCCCAGCATGTCGATCCGCTGGAGGTCGGGGCCCTGGTCGACATCTTCCGGGCCGAGGAGGACGCCTGCCTGCTGGGCACCGACGCCGTCCGCGACGGGGTCGACGTGCCCGGCCGCTCGCTGCGGCTGCTGGTCTTCGACCGCATGCCCTGGCCACGCCCCGACATCCTGCACAAGGCCCGCCGCGCCCGCTTCGGCGGCAAGGGCTATGACGACGCCATCGCCCGGGCCCGGATCGCCCAGGCGTTCGGCCGGCTGATCCGCCGCGAGGAGGACAAGGGGGTGTTCGTCATGCTCGACGCCGCCGCGCCGACCCGGCTGTTCTCGGGCCTGCCGGAGGGGGTGGAGCTGCAGCGGGTCGGACTGGTCGAGGCTATCGAGACCGTGTCCGAATTCCTTCGAACGGACTCGGGTCAGACACCCTGACGTCGTAATTCGGCAATGTTGGGCGGGCATAGCTCGCGGCGTCGGGGGCGACGCCTGAAGGAGCCGAGGATGACCTTGCCAGCCACCCAAGACGCAGTCCCCGCCCGAGCCCTGGTCCAGCGAGTCCGTTGGCATGTCGGCCTGAGCCAGAAGGCGTTCGCGCTCGCGTTCGGGATCGATCCCGATCGGCTGCGCGACCTGGAAGGCGGGGACTCAGCGCCCGATCCGGTGTTGCAGGCCTATCTGCGGGTCATCGACCAGTCGCCGGACCTGGTGCGCAAGGCGTTGGACGCCGCGTAGAAAATCCTCACCCGGAGGGGGAGGGGGACCGCGCCGAAGGCGTGGTGGAGGGGGTTGAAGCTACAATCACGTCTGCCGGCAAGTTCGCGGCTTGTCGGCTGCGCCCTATCCTGACGCCTGGATGCAGCGTCAGACCCCCTCCACCATGCTTCGCATGGTCCCCCTCCCCCTCCGGGGGAGGATTCGTGGATGTTGACATGCAACCAAACAGTTGCCTATAACGCTCCCCATGGACATGGACCCCGTCTTCCGGGCGCTCGCCGATCCCAGCCGCCGGGCCTTGCTGGACCGTCTGCATACGGAGAATGGCCAGACGCTGGGCGAGCTCTGCGAGGGCCTGACCATGTCCAGGCAGGCGGTCAGCAAGCACCTGGTCCTGCTGGAGGAGGCCAACCTCGTCGCCGTCGTCTGGCGGGGGCGGGAGAAGCTGCACTACCTGAACCCGGTCCCGATCGCCGAGATCGCCGACCGCTGGATCGGCAAGTTCGAACGCGCCCGGGTCAAGGCCCTGGTCGATCTGAAGAGAGAATTGGAGTCCGATGATGAGAAAGCCTGACGCCGTCTTCGTCACCTTCATCGCCGCCACGCCACAGGCGGTCTGGGACCTGCTGACCGACAAGGCCAGGAGCCCGCAGTTCTTCTTCGGTTACGTGATGAGCGTGGGCGGCGCGGCCGGCGAGCCGTTCACCGTCACGCGGGCCGACGGCACGCCCGATGTCGCCGGCAAGGTGCTGGTCCATGAGCCCCCGCATCGCCTTCGGGTGAGCTGGGACATGGTGGCCATGCCCGACGTGCCCACCGCCGAGTTGGAGTTCCTGCTGGAGCCGGTGGACGACGTGGTCCGCCTGACCATCCGTCAGTTCGACGGCGGCCCGATCTCCGACTCTTTCGTCGAGGCCGGCCGCGAAGGCTGGTCGCTGATCCAGGCCAGCCTCAAGACCCTGCTGGAAACCGGCAGGCCGCTGCCGCCCATCAAACCCCGTCCTCCCCAATAAAAGTCCCCCGCAATAAGGAGCCTTCCCATGAGCGATCCCGCCTTCGTCTATGTCGTCTATATCCGCGCCACGCCCGCCCGTATCTGGGACGCCCTGACCGACCCCGACCAGACCGAGAAGTTCTGGTTCGGCGGCCGCTTCAAGACCGACGGGGCCCGCAAGGGCTCGGACCTGGAGCTGTGGAGCGAGCAGCGCGGCGTCGACTTCACCGGCCAGATCCTGGAAAGCGACCCGCCGAAAAAGCTGGTCTGGACCTTCCAGCACACCCGCGAGCCGGACAGCCTGGATGGCGCCACCACGGTCAGCTACGAGCTGGAGGTCATGGGAGACGACACCCGCCTGACCGTCACCCACGACGGTTTCCTGGACAACAGCAGCCTGCGCCGCGGCGTCTCCGGCGGCTGGCCGCGCATCCTCAGCAGC
The DNA here is from genome assembly GCF_030814835.1 of Caulobacter ginsengisoli. Taxonomy (GTDB): domain Bacteria; phylum Pseudomonadota; class Alphaproteobacteria; order Caulobacterales; family Caulobacteraceae; genus Caulobacter; species Caulobacter ginsengisoli. The sequence goes on along the minus strand of NZ_JAUSVS010000008.1, from coordinate 200,982 downwards.
CTCAAGTCGATGCTGGAAACCGGCGCGCCGCTCACCCGGGCGGCCTAAGAAAAAGGGCGGCGGGATAGCCCGCCGCCCTTCCTAGCCCTTCACGCAGACGACCTGCCGCAGGGTGTGGACGATGTCGACCAGGTCGGCCTGGGCCGCCATGACCGCCTCGATGTCCTTGTAGGCCATCGGGGTTTCGTCGATCACACCGCTGTCCTTGCGGCATTCCACATGGGCGGTGGCCGCCACGTGGTCATCCAGGGTGAACCGCCGCTTGGCCTCGGCCCGGCTCATGGTCCGGCCCGCGCCGTGCGAGCAGCTGCAGAAGCTGTCGGCGTTGCCCTTCCCCCGCACGATGAACGACTTGGCGCCCATCGAGCCGGGAATGATGCCCAGATCCCCTTCGCCGGCCCGCACGGCGCCCTTGCGGGTCAGCCAGACGGTCTCGCCGAAGTGGGTCTCCTGCTCCACGTAGTTGTGGTGGCAGTTGACCGCCGTGCGTCCCAGCTGGAACGGCGGCAGGGCCTCGCGCATCGCGATCAGCACCCGGTCCATCATCACCCGGCGGTTGGCCGCCGCGTAGTCCTGGGCCCAGCCCACCGCCTCGACATAGTCGTCGAACATCGGCTCGCCGCTCAGGAAGAAGGCCAGGTCGCGGTCGGGCATGTGCCAGCCCAGCTCCCGCTTCATCAGCATCTCCCGGGCCTCGCTGATAAAGTAGGTCCCGATCAGGTTGCCGGTCCCGCGCGAGCCGGAGTGCAGCATCACCCAGACCCGGTCCGCCTCATCGAGACAGATCTCGATGAAGTGGTTCCCTCCACCCAGGGTGCCGAGCTGCTTGGCCAGCTTGTCGCCCCGGATCTTGGGGTGACGCGCCAGGATGCGCTCCAGCCGCTCGGCCAGGCCCGCCTTCAGGGTCGAGACGGCCGAGGCCGGGCTTTCCTTGAAGTCGCCGCCCGGGCCGTTGCCCACCGGCACCTTGCGCTCGATCTCCCGCCGCAGGGCGAACAGGCTGTCGGGCAGGTCATTGGCGGTCAGGCTGGTCTGCACGGCCATCATCCCGCAGCCGATGTCGACCCCCACCGCCGCCGGGATGATCGCCCCGCGGGTCGGGATCACCGAACCCACGGTCGCGCCCCGGCCGAAATGGACGTCGGGCATCACCGCCACGTGGCTGTGGATGAACGGCAGCGACGCGACATTGCGCAGCTGGTCCATCGCCTGGTGCTCGATCGGCACGCCGCGGGTCCAGGCCTTGATCGGCGAGGCCCCGCCTTCAATCAGTTCAAAGCCGCTCATGACGGCGCTCCTTCTCTCACCGCCCCTCCCGGCGTCACGGCGAAAGCGGTCCGCAAAAGCAAAACCCCTCCCGGCGCGGCCGGGAGGGGTTTTACGACTGCTCAAGTCACGTTCGACTTCAGACCCGTCCACCCTCCCACGCGGCATAGCCCTTGCTCTCGACCTGGCGGTCGAGCGCGGTGGGCATCGGCGCATATGTGTTGGGGCGGGGTTTCATCGATCTCGTCCTTGAGGCGCGGGGCATTACAGGGTTCGGCCAAGCCGCGCCAGCGCTTTTTGCAATCAGTCGGTGACGGTGTAGCGGACCCCGCCGCCGGGGCGGACCTGCATCCGTTGCCGGGCCTCGGCCCCCATGCTGCCCGCATCGACGTCCCAGCAGCCGGCCGAGACGGTGAAGGAATAGCTGCGGCCCGGCGGCAGGTTCACGCCGGACGGCAGGCGGTTGAGGCCATAGGTCGAGGCGTTGCAGTTGGAGATCAGCACGGCCACGACGACGGTGCGGCTGGAGCCGTTGGCGACGACGATGGTCCCGGTCGGTTCCCCCGGCCGGATCAGCTCGCCGCCGGTCAGAAGTTCGGCGCAGGCGGCGGCGGAAAGGACGAGGGCGGCGACGAGCGCGGCGCGGATCGGACGAAGCATGACGGCCTCCTGTTGATGTCCACGCAAGGTCCGACTGGACGTGGCCGCCCGCCACACTAGTTTGGGGGGTTATGAGACAGCTTTTGCCGATCGCCCTTCTGCTCCTGCTCGCCGCTCCGGCGGCGCAGGCTGCGGGTCCTCCCGCCTCGGCGGAGGGCCTGCTGGGCAAGGGGGGCGTGTGGGTGATCTCCAGTCCCGACCCCGACAAGGTCTCGGCCCGGGTCCAGGCGGCCATCGATATTCCGGTGTCGCCCGAGAAGGTCTGGCGGACGATGACCGACTGCAAAAACAGCTACAAGCTGATCACCAACCTCAAGAGCTGCAAGATCGTCCAGGGCGACATGGCCAAGGGCTGGGATGTGCGCGAGCACGTCACCAAGGGCGGGCTGGTCCCCAGCATGCGGATCGTCTTCCGCTCCGACTATACCGCCTACACCGTCATCCGCTTCAAGCTGGTCGAGGGAGACCTCAAGGTCGAGCAGGGCGAGTGGCGGCTGATCTCGCTCAGGAACGGGACGGCGACCCGGGTGGTCTACGATAACCGCCTGGCCCTGAACCTGCCGGTGCCGCAGGACCTGCTGGCCAACGGCCTGAAGAAGAGCACCCCCAAGGCGCTGACCAACCTGCGGGATTTGTGCGTGGCGCAGGCGAAGGGGTAGGCGGGGCTCAAAACTCCCTCCCCATAAAGGGAAGGGAGTTCAGTGCTCAGCGCCCCAAAAACGCCTCCAGCCCCTCGACCACCGCCCGGTTGTGCTCTTCCAGCCCGATGGTGATGCGCAGGTGGCCCGGCAGGCCGTAGTTGCCGACGCCCCGGGTCAGCAGGCCGCGCGAGGCCAGGAAGTTCTCGGCGTCCACCGCCGTGCGGCCGGGCTGGTCCGGGAAGCCGACCAGGACGAAGTTGGCCCCCGACGGCACGACCTCCAGGCCGAGGCCGCCGATCTGCTGGGTCAGCCAGGGGCGCCACTGTTCGACCAGGGCCAGGGAGCGGGCCTGGAAGTCCTCGTCGCCGAGCGCGGCGATGGCGGCGACCTGGGCGGGGATGTTGATGTTGAAGGGCAGGCGGATGCGGTCGATGGCCTCGGCCATTTCCTCGGGCATGTAGCCCCAGCCGACCCGCAGGGCGGCCAGGCCGTGCATCTTGGAGAAGGTGTGGGTGACCACGATGTTGTGGGCGCCCCTCGCCAGGCTGACGCCGTCCTCGAAATTGGGGTCGCTGTTGAACTCGGCATAGGCGCCGTCCAGCACCAGCACCACGCTGGGCGGCAGGCCCTCGTGCAGGCGGCGGATCTCGTCGATGGGCAGCCAGGTGCCGGTGGGGTTGGCCGGGTTGGCGATGAACACCACACGGGTGCGCTCGTCGACGCATTCCAGCAGGGCGTCGACATCGATACGGTAGTTCTTCTCGGGGGCGTAGCGGACCTCGGCCTGACAGGCCCTGGCGCCGATGGCGTAGGCGGCGAAGCCGTGCGCGCCCTGGACCATGTTGTCGCCGGGTTCCAGGAAGGTCTGGTTGATCAGCTGGAAGATCTCGTCCGAGCCGCAGCCGAACAGCAGCCGCTGGGGCTCCAGGTTGTAGCGTTCGGCGACGGCGGCCCGCAGGATGTTGGCCCGCCCCTCGGGATAGAGGTTCAGCTTGCTGGCGGCCTCGGCGTAAGCCGCCTGGGCCAGCGGCGAGCAGCCCAGGATGTTCTCATTGGCCGACAGCTTGATGGGGTTGTCGAAGCCCTCGGCCTTGGCCTTGCCGGGCTTGTAGGGGGCGATGTCCAGGATGCCGGGTTTGGGAACCGGGCGGGACGCGGCAAAGCGGTCGGACATCGGGCGGCCTTCTCCAAATCGGGAGCGCCGCCTCTAGCAGATGAAGGGCTAAAGGTCGAACGGCTCCGGCGCCGCGCCGATGACTCCGGACAGCGTCCCGGGTGCGCGGGCCAGGCGGGCATCGTCCGTTTGATAGAAACCGGCGAGGGCGAAGAGCTTCAGGCCGCCGCTCTCGGCCAGCGGCTCGCCAGCTACGCCGTCGCGGGACAGGGCCTCGACGATCTTGGCATTCGGCAGATTCGAGTCGGTGACCCACAGGGTCTGGTCGCGGCCGCTGGGTTCGACCTTGACCTCGGCGACGGCCATGGCCGAGGTAGGCCCCCAGGAACTGAGGCAGGGCAGGGTGGCGAAGACCCGCAAGCTCGGCTGGGCCAGCAGCCGGCCCCACCAGGCGTGACCGCCGCCCAAGGACAGCACGGCGACCCCGCCGGGGGTCTTGGCCGCGGCCAGGGCCTGTTCGGGCTTTTCGACGATGGCCATCGGGGGCGCTATGCCAAAGCGCAGGCGGGCCAGCTCGACGGCGCGGGTTTCCTGCTTGCCGCCCCAGACGGCAAGGTGGAACGGTCCTTGGCGGGAGAGGCTGTCGCCGATGATCTCGCGCCAGATGCGGACGATCAGGGCTGGGGTCGCCGACTCGCGCGGCTGGGCCAGCAGGTGGCGCAGGACCTGGGCCTCCCGGGCCGAGCGCAGGCCGAACTTGCCGTCGCCGCCCGCCGCCTTCTTGGCCGCGGCCACGGCCGCCGCCAGCCCGGCCCGTTCGTCGAGCAGCTTCAACAGCTCGGAATCGACGATGTCGATCCTGGCCCTGACGGCATCCAGAGAAGGCGCGCCCGTCGGCGTGTCGCGACCCATTTCATTCCTCAAAAGACTGCTTCCGCCTAAGGCCTTGCGGGATCGGGTGCAAGACTCTGCAAGGCGTGGAAGAAAATTGCCGCAACCTAGAACAGTTTCGGGGCGGGGCCGATGTGCAGGAAGCCGTTCAGGATCGCCTCGCCATTCGACAGGGTGAGCGTGCCGTTGATCTGGCCGGGGCTGCCGTCCACCGCCTTGAGGCTGGCGGGCAAGCTGCCCTTGAGGCGGCCGTCGGACTGCACCGACAGGCTGCCGCCGGTGGTCTTCAGCAGGGCCTGGCCGACCTGCAGCGAGGCGCTGTCGACCTGCAGCGCGCCGCCCGCCCGCGCCCAGGACCTCACGGCGCCGGTCCAGTCGCGGCCGTGCAGGGCGCTGGCCTTGGAGAAGACCAGGGTCCAGTCGATGGTTCCCTCGCCCTGGTCGGCGACGCGGCCGGCCAGGCCCTGCAGGTTCAGCCTCGCCCCCTCGGCGTGGAACAGGAAGGCGGCCTGGTCGCTGGGGCCGGCGCGCAGGGCGACATCCAGCTTGCGGGCGGCCGAGAGCAGGTAGGGCTTGGCGCCGGGGGCGGGGTCGAAGCGCAGGTTGGCGCCTTCGATGGTGATGCGCGGCGGATGGCCGTTGGGCTCGCTCAGGCTGGCGCGCAGGGCGTCGCCGGTGATCCGCACCACCCCGCCCTGGGGCCGGGTCAGGACCACGCCCTGGGAAGCCACCGCTACCCAATGGTCGAGGCGGTAGACATAGGCCTCGGTGTGCAGGCTGGGCGCGGCCAGCTTCCAGCCGGCGGTGTCGCCCAGGGTCAGGCCGGTGAATTCGACGTCCAGGCGGAAGGGGAAGCCGCCATAATGGACCGACTGCCAGCTGATCTCGTAGCCGTCGGCCCTCGCCTGTTTCACCGCCGCGTTCAGCTGGGTCTCGGCCTGGATCCGCAGCCACCACCAGCCGCCGCTCACCCCCACCACCAGGATCAGCATCAGCAGCCATGGAATGACCAAGCCCCGGCGGCGGGCTTTACGAGGGGGCGCTTGATCGGGCAGGGTCATGGCGAGAGGGCGTCTCAGAGTTCGGACAGTTGATGCAGGACGAACGCGCACAGGCGCGCTGGGTTTTCGGATACGGCTCGCTGATGTGGCGCCCGGGTTTCGCCTTTCTAGAACGGCGGGGCGCGCGGCTCCATGGCCGGCGGCGGGCCTTCTGCATCTATTCGGTCCATCATCGCGGCACCTATGAGCGACCGGGCCTGGTGCTGGGCCTGGCCCCCGGCGGTTCGGTGCGCGGTTTTGCCTATCGGGTCAGCGAGGCCGACTGGCCCGGCGTCTATGCCTATCTGCGCGAGCGCGAGCAGCCGACCGAGACCTATTTCGAGGCCTGGCGCGAGGTGCGGCTGGATGACGGAACAGCGGTACCGGCCCTGGTCTTCCTCTCCGACGCCGCCCATCCGCAATGGGCCGGGGCGCTGAGCCTCGAACAGCAGGCCGAACTGATCGCCGGCTCGGCGGGTCTGTCGGGCCGCAACATCGACTATCTGCGCGATCTGGTGGAGCATCTGCGGGCCGATGGCGTGCGCGACCATGGGATGGAGCGCTTGCTGGCTTTGGTTGAAGCCCGCGAACCTCGTATCTAGCTTCAAAACCGCTTTGCGACCGCGCCGCTTAGGCTAGAGTCACCTTGCCGACGCCCAACCAGGATCAGTGATGACGTCCCGGGATATTGCGAGTTCCAGCCCGGAGACGAAGCAGCCGCCCGCCCGGCGGCGGATCATTGGCTCGTTCGCCGCCCGGCTGAACCTGCTGGTGGCGGTCATGGTGGTGACCTCCGGCGTCGCGCTGGCCCTGCTCAGCGTCGATGCGGCGCGCAGCCACCGCGCCACCAACGAACGTCAACTGGCCGGCGTCGCCCGGGCCCTGTCGCTGGCCTCGGACGGCGAGGTCGCCAAGATGGAGGCGATGGCCCGCACCCTGGCCGCCTCGCCCTATCTGCAGCTGGGCGAGCTGCGGGCCTTCGAACTGCAGGCGCGCAAGGTGACCGGCGCGCCCATGGCCTGGATCGTCCTCGTCGACCCCAGCGGCAGACAGTTGGTCAACACCCTGGCGGCCCCCGGCGCGCCTCTGCCTGGCCGCGCCAAGCCGGATTTCGCGGCCCGCTGGACACGACTGCAGACCCAGGACCGGGTGATTTCCAATCTGGCTACGGGGCGGCTGCACAAGGGGCCGATCCTGGCCGTGGATGTGCTGGTCCGCCGGAACGGCAAGCCGGCCTACGACCTGGCGGTGATCACCACGCCCGCCGCCATGCAGGAAATCCTCGACCGCCAGGATCTGCCCAAGGGCTGGTATGGCGGACTGATCGATGGCGAGGCGCGGCTGATCGCCCGCAACATCGATCCGCTTCCGAATATCGGCCGCCTGGCCAGCCCCGACATGCGCGAGCGATTGAAGACGGCGCGCGAAGGCGTCTTCGAGGGCGTCTCGCTGGATGGCCGCAAGGTTTTGTCCGCCTTCCACACCTCCAGCGTGACCGGCTGGACCATGGGCGTGGCCATGCCCCGCTCGGAGGGGGCGGGCTATCTGGACCGGTCGTTGCGGCTGGCCCTGCTGGCGGTGGCGGGTCTGATGCTGGCGGGCGTGGTGACGGCGGTGCTGCTGGCCAGCGCGGCCAACCGGGCCATGGCCCAGCTGACCCAGGCGGCGCGGGGCGTGGGGGACGGCGGGCCGGTCGCCTTCCGACCTTCCGGCGTCAGCGAGATCGATGCGGTGGGAACCGCCCTGGCCGAGGCCTCGTCCCGGCTGACGGCGCGCGAGACCGAGCTGCGCGAGCTGAACGAGACCCTCGAGGCGCGGGTCCAGGAGGCGTCCGAGAAGCTGATCCAGGCCCAGAAGCTGGAAGCCATGGGCCGGCTGGTCGGCGGGGTGGCGCACGACTTCAACAATCTGCTGACCGCGGTGCTGGGCAATATCGACATGCTGCGGCGGCGGCTCACCGAGCCCAAGCTGATCCGCTACGCCGACCGGGCGCAGGAGGCGGCCGAGCGCGGCGCGCGGCTGACCGGCCAGCTGCTGGCCTTCGCCCGCAAGCAGCGCCTCAAGCCCCAGCCGGTGGACGTGGCCCAGGCGCTGGGCGCCATGTCGGACCTGCTGAGCGGCGCCTTGGGCGGCCAGGTCGCCCTGACCATGACCTTCCCCGAAGGTCTGTCCGCCGCCCAGGCCGATCCGACCCAACTGGAGCTGATCGTCCTGAACCTGGCCATCAACGCCCGCGACGCCATGGACAACGGCGGCCAGCTTCAGATCACCGCCGCCCGCCGCACGGTGACCCAGCATGGGGCCCCGGAATCTCCGCCGCCCGGCGATTTCGTGGTCATCTCGGTGACCGACACCGGCGCGGGCATGTCGCCGGACGTGCGGGCGCGGGCGTTCGAGCCCTTCTTCACCACCAAGGAGATCGGCCGGGGCTCGGGCCTGGGCCTTTCGCAGATCCTGGGTGTGGTGCAGCAGCTGGGCGGCGGGGTCGAGATCGAGACCGGCGCGGGCGGGACGCGGGTCGATGTCTTCCTGCCGGTGGCCGAGCATGGCGCGGCCGCGCCCAAGACGGCGCCGACGCCCGACGCCGCCCCGCTCAAGGGCCTGCGCCTGCTGCTGGTCGACGACGACGACCAGGTGCGGGTCGCCGCGGCCGGTCAGCTGGAGGAGCTGGGCCTGACCGTGCACTCGGCCGCCTCGGGCGAGGCGGCGCTGGCCTGGCTGGACGAGGGCGGCGGCATCGACCTGGCGCTGCTGGACTTCGCCATGCCGGGCCTCAACGGCGTGGAGACCGCCCGCCGCATCGCCGAGCGCCGCCCGAACGCCCCGATCACCCTGATGAGCGGCTTCGCCGAGGCCGAGACCCTGGCCAGCCTGTGGACCGGCCGGCTGGTCAGCAAGCCGTTCACGGTGGCTGAACTGATCCTGGCGTTGACGGCGGGGCTGAAGGTGGAGAGCTAGGGCGGTTCCAACTCCGCCCCCGTAGGGGGCGGACGGCCCGCCCGAGGCGCGCCTGCAGCGCGCCCGTGGCCGGCCCGGTGGGGGTGTTCGACCCAGAGCGGTGGTCAGGGCCGTGGGTCATCGGCCAAGACCGGGTGACTGGCAACGCGTCCGAGGCCAACCTCAGCCGATCAATGCCCCTGCCCGAAGACCCCCACCGGACCGCGCTCTGGCGCGGTCGTCCGCCCCCTACGGGGGCGGAGTTCTAACCCAGCGCCTTGGCCGCCCCCAGCTTCTCGCGCCAAGCGGCGTCCAAGCTCTTGAGCCGGTCGGCCAGGCCCATCGGCGACAGCTCTTCGTCCTCGACCGTTTCCAGCACCTCGAAACTGAAGGCCTCTTCGCCGTGGGTGTTCCAGGCCTCCTGCAAGGCCTTGGTGTAGCAGCCCTTCCACTTCAGCTGGGACCACAGGCTGGTCTGCTGGGCCTCCAGGTTGCGGCTGGCCGAGACCCAGACCTCGCCGGTGGGCTGGCAGCGGACGGCGAAGACGCCGGCGCTGACCTTGCGCTCCTTGAAGGCGCGGACGGCGTCGCGGCGGGATTGGTTGTCCATCAGGCGTCTCCGAAGGCTGGCCGGGCCAGGCGGCGGGCGTGGTGGGCCAGGTCCCTGGGCCAGCCGGCGATCTGGGTCTCGAACCGGGCGGCGTCGCCGGCGAACAGGGCGCGGCAGGCTTCCTCGAAGCCGGGCTGGTTGCCGGCCGCCAGGTTGATGAACCGATAGAGGCTGTCCCGCGCCTGGCGCTGGGCATCGCGGTGGTCGCGGCGCGCCTCGTCGATCAGCCGTCTGAGGGCGACCGAGGCGCCGCCGGGCTGGTCGGCCAGCCATTCCCAGTGCCGGGGCAGCAGGGTGACCTCGCGCGCCACCACGCCCAGCTTCGGCCGGCCGGGCCCGCGCCGGGGCGGTTCGGGCTCGGCCAGGCGCGCCAGCACGTCGGCCTCCTCGCCGCGCAGGTCGAACTCGATCGAGGCGGCGGAGCGGCCGTCGAGCACGAGGATGCGGCTGGCCTCGGGGCCCAGCCGCTTGACGGCCAGGGCGACCTCGGCGCGAGAGCCCTCGGCGATGAGGCGGCCGTCCTGGAAGGCGATGGTGTCCGGTAGGTTCATGGCGCGGGTTTTATCCGGGCAAAATAGGGTTGTCAATATTACCAGGGTAAAATTGTCGAGGTGCGCTGTCCGCCCTCCCGATGCTAGGAGCTAGGAAAACTCGGACGGGGAGCGCGCCATGATCGAACGCCAGCTGGACATCGCCACCAGGGACGGGGCGACCACCACCTTCATCGTCCATCCAGAGCGGGGCGGGCCGCATCCGGTCATCCTGTTCTTCATGGACGCCCCGGCCATCCGCGAGGAGCTGCGCGACATGGCCCGGCGGCTGGCCACGAGCGGCTATTATGTGATGCTGCCCAACCTCTACTACCGCTCCGGCGTCATGGAGCTGGGACCGCTGTCGCGCGACCCGGCCTCGCCCGAGCGCAAGCGGATGTTCGAGCTGATGGAGTCGCTTAGCATCGACGGGATCATGGACGACGCGGCCGGCCTGCTGGCCTTCGCCGCCGGGGACAAGGCCGCCGATACGAGCAGGGTCGGGACGGTCGGCTACTGCATGAGCGGCCAGTACGCGATCAACGCCGCCGCGCGGTTCCCGGACCAGGTGAAGGCGGCCGCCTCGATCTACGGCGTGCGCCTGGTCACCGAGGCGGCGAACAGCCCGCACAGGGTGGCGACGCCGTCAGGGGCGGAACTCTATTTCGCCTGCGCCGAGACCGACCACTGGGCCCCGCTGGAAATGGTCGAGACCCTGCGCCAGACGCTTGCGGCCGACGGCGCCAAGGCCGAGGTCGAGCTCTATCCCGGCGTCGAACACGGCTTCGCCTTCCCCCAACGCCCCGTCTACGACAAGCCGGCGGCCGAGCGGCACTGGGAGCGCCTGCTGGCGCTGTTTGGGCGGAATCTGGGCGGCTGATCATTCCTCGCCCCTTGGGCGAGGTGGCGGCGAAGCCGACGGAGTGGGCCGTGGAGCACACGGTCCGTCAGGATTGAGCACTGCCGGAGTGGGTGTGCTTGAAACCCCGTGTGCTCCCCAAGAGCCCACTCCACCACTTCGTGGTCCCCCTCGCCCAACGGGCGAGGAATTAAGCCGCCGCGAACAGCAACCGCCCGCCGTCCATGGCGGGGCGCAGGGCCATCAGGTCGGCGCGGCTGACGCTGAAGCAGCCATAGGAGCGGCCCAGCTTGCCCCACTGGATCAGGTAGTCGATCTCGCAATAGTCGGCCGAGTGGACGATGATCTCGCGGTCGCGGGCCTCGTTGTTGGTCGGCTCCAGGCCTTCCAGCAGCACGTTGGGGCCATGCTTCTCGCCCATGGCCGCGCCGGCGGTGACATAGGCGCCGACCGAGGAGGCATAGCTGTCGGGGGTGTTGGAGAACCGCCGGGCAAAGCCGGTGTGCTCGGGGTCCGAGCCCTTGCCGTGAGCGGTGCGGAAGGCGCGGACATCGCCGCTCTGCATGTCGACCTCGAACATCCGCTGGCGGCTGGAATGGGCCTGGAAGTCGACGACATAGATGCGGTCGCGGTTGGGAATGCGGTCCTTGTAGCGGTCGAGCGCGGCCAGGGCGGCCTTCAGCGCCTCGGGGCGAAGCTGGTGGGCCGGGTCGATGATGGTGGGCTGGATATCGACCAGCTGCGGCTGCGGCAGGTTTTCAGGCAGGGCTTTGGGCAGCACGACATTGCTCAGGCGCGGAACCTTCACCGCGGCATGCGCCGCCGTCAGGCCGGAGACGGCCACAACGCCGCCCAGGATCATTCCGCGTCTTGAAAGCTGCATACCAGATGTCTCTTTGAGGGACGCCCCCGCGCCAGCCCGCAAGAACCTTACCTCAGCGAGCCGGGATTTCCAGCGCGACCGATTGCAGCAAGCCGATCACGAGGTCTTGAGCGTCTTTTCGGGCATCCGGCCCAGCGTCCTGCGCCAGTTCGCCCGCAGGATGCCCGGCCGCTCCGGGAACCGCTCGTCGAGGAAGTCGGCGCCGGCCACGCGGTCGGTTCGGAAATGCCGGAAATCTTCGCGCAGCTCGCACCAGCCGGCCAGGATGCGGGTTGTCTCATGATAGGCGATGGCCACCGGCCAGATGGTGCGGGCGCTCTCGCGGCCCTGCTCGTCGCGATAGGCCAGGGTGATCTTGCGGCCCGAGCGGATCCAGGCCCGGACCAGGCCCATGTCGATCTGGTCGACCGTGTTGCGCCAGTTGGGCGGAGTGGCGGCGACCGGCTCCAGCACGTGGGGGCGAAGGCGTTCGGGGACGGCGACGGCGATCTTGGCGATCAGGTCCCGGGCCGCCTGGCTGAGGGCCGGATCGCCGCGGCTGGCCACCCATTGGGCGCCCAGCACGGCGGCCTCGATCTCGTCGGGGGTCAGCATCAGCGGCGGCAGGTCGAACCCGCCCTCCAGCACATAGCCGAACCCCGCCTCGCCGCGGATCGGCACCCGCTGACCGATCAGGGCGGCGATGTCGCGATAGACGGTGCGCTTGGAGGTCTCCAGCTCGACCGCCACGGCCTCGGCCGTCAGCGGCCCGCGCGCGCGGCGCAGGATCTGGATGATCTGGAACAGGCGGTCGGCCCGTCTCATAAGGGTCTTCTCATGGCTACAGGGTGACAGCAGCATGCTGACAGCATGGTGGCAACAGGGCGCGCCCAGTCTTGGGCCTCCAACGAGGAGAGCCCCGATGATCACCCTCTACGCCAGCAGCGAAAACTTCGGCCTGCCCGAGGTCAGCCCCTATGTCACCAAGACCGAGATCCAGCTGAAGATGGCCGGTCTTGCGTATCAGAAGGTCCCCGCCACCCCGGACACCTCGCCCAAGGGCCAGCTGCCCTGGATCGACGACGACGGCCAGGCGGTGGCCGACTCCACCTTCATCCGCGCCCATCTGGAGCGGAAATACGGCTTCGACCTCGACGCCCATCTGTCGCCCGTGCAGCGGGCCCAGGCCTGGGCCGTCGAGCGGATGCTGGAAAACCAGTTCGCCTGGACCTGGGTGCGCGACCGCTGGCTGGCGCCCGAGAATTTCGCCAAGGGCCCGGCCCATTTCTTCGACCACCTGCCGGAGGCCATCCGTGAACAGGTGCGCTCGGAAGTGCAGGCCAGGGTCGCGGCCAATATCCTGGCGGTCGGCGTCGGCCGGCATAGCGACGAGGAGGTGCTGTGGCTGGGGACCCGCACCCTGGACGCCCTGGACCTGCTGCTGGGCGACCGGGACTGGCTGTTCGGCGACCAGCCCAGCGGCGTCGACGCCACGGCCCTGGCCATGCTGATCGGGGTGATGACGCCCTATTTCGACTTCCCGCTGCGGCGGGCGGCGATGGGCTATCCGACCCTGGTGGCCTATGCGGCGCGGGGGATGGCCCGGTTCTATCCGGACTTCGCCTGGGGTGTTGAGATGCGCCAGGAGGAAGCGGCCTGACGGCTGGCTTGTCGATCGGCTCCGGGGCAAGCTGCCCAGATGAGTGACCCCCGGAGCCCACCGATGAAATTTGCCGCCGTCCTGTTGGCCCTGACCCTGCTGTCGGGGCCGGCGCTGGCCACTCCGGCCAAGATCACCATCCAGACCCGGCCCGACCAGGTGGGCGACCGTTACAGCTACACGGTCGAACATCTGAACCGGGACGCCGCCGGCCAGGAGACCGCTGAACGGCAGAACTTCTCCGTGGAGGTTCTGGAGATCAGGACCAACGGCCTGAAGATCATCACCACCCGCCAGGGCGGAGCCCTGACGCCCAATGAGCCAGGCGGCGTGGATGCGATGTGGGACCGGGCCTGGTTCGACATCCCGGTCGAAGCCGTCACCAGCCGGCAGGGGACGCCGATCCAGGTGCTCAATGCCGACAAGGCCGAGCCGCTGATCACCGCCAAGCTGCGCAAGTGGCTGGCCATGCCCGACAATGCGGTCTTCAACTCGGTACAGATGCGGTTCGAGACCGAGTCGCCGGTCCTGGTGGCGGCCCGCTGGGCGGCGCCGGACCTGGCCAGGATCGCCCTGTTGCAACATCGGGGCGCGGTGGCGCTAGGCAGCGAGACCGAGCCCGCCAGCGACGTTGGCGGCGGCGTCCGGCTGACCCGGACCACAACCTTCAGCGACTACGATCCGGCGACCTGCCAGGTACGGGTCGTGCATCAGTTGGACTATGTCAACGTCGACAGCGGTCGGCACAAGATCGTCCGCACCGAGAGTCTGCTGTCGACCAAAGACGGCTGGACGATCCGCTTCGAGGGCCTGGAGACCCTGCCCGACGGTTCGACCAAGACCGCCAGGATAGCCCGGGTCGGGCCGCCGCCGGGCTGCTAGGCGGCGGCCCGCCAGTCGGTGGCCGTGGCGGCGTAGAGCCGGACCAGGTCGTAGAGCTTCTGGCCGCGAGCCTCGGCCAGGTCCACCCGGGCCTCGCCGAGGCGACGGCGGGCGTCGACCACGTCGTAGAGCGTGCCGCCCCCCAGCTTCCAGGCCGTCTGCGCCGAACGGATCTCGCGCTCGCCGGCGTCGACCTGGCGGGTGAGGGCCACAATGTTGGCCTCGTCGTTGGCCAGCGCGCTCAGCACGTCGGAAACCTGGGTGAAGGCGGTCAGCACGGTCCGCTGGTAGCGGGCCATGGCGGCGCGGGCTTCCGCTTCAGCCGCGTCTTTGCGGGCCTTCAAGGTTCCGCCATTCAGCAAAGGCGCGGTCAGGCCGGCGCCGAGATTCCAGCCGCTGGCGTCATAGCCGAACAGGTCGCCGGGCTTGATGGCGCTCTGGGTCAGGCCGGCGCTGAGCTTGATGTCCGGATAGAGGGCGGCCGTCGCCACGCCGATGTCGGCGGTGGCGGCGTGCAGATCGGCCTCGGCGGCGCGGATGTCGGGGCGGACGCGGACCAGGCTGGAGGGCAGGGTGACCGGGACATCGGCCGGGACCGTGAAGCCGGCCATGTCGAAGTCCGGCGCGGTCCAGTCGGCCGGGGCCTTGCCCGACAGCAACGCCAGCTGGTGGCGGGCCTGGGCCAGCAGTTGGTTCAGCGGCGGCAGTTTGGCCTGGTCCTTGGCCAGCTGGCTTTCGGCCGGGGCGGCGGAGGCCCTGGCCGCGCCGCCGGCCCGCTCGGCCCTGGCGATGATGTCGATCAGGGCGCGGTCGTCGGCCACGGTCTGCTCGGCGGCGGCGATCTGGGCGCGCAGGGACGCGACCCGCACCGCCTGCAGGGCGACATTGCCGGTCAGGCTGAGATAGGCGGCGTCGGCGCGGCGGGCCTCGGCGTCGGCCCGGGCCCCGGCCGCCTCGTTGGCCCGCTTCTGGCCGCCGAACAGGTCGAGGTCGTAGCTGATGTTCGCCCCGACCGAGAACAGGTTGATGGTCGGGCTGGGAAAGCCCGAGAAGCCGAAGGCGGCGGTGTTGATCCGCTCGCGCTGGCCGTCGGCCTTGAGGTCCGCCTGCGGGGCGGCGGCGCCCGAGACGGCGCGGGCGTCGGCCCGGGCCCTGTCGAGATTGGCCTGGGCTTCGGCGATGCTGGGGCTGCCCGCCAGGGCCTGGCGGATGACCGTGTCGAGGTCGGACGAGCCCAGGGCCTGCCACCAGGGGCCAGCGACGCGGGTCTCGGGGCTGAGCCGCACGGACGCCGGCTGGGCATCGCCGGCCATGGCGTAGCCTCGGGTCGTGGGCGCGGCGGGGGTCTGGAAGTCGGGGCCGACGGTGGCGCAGGCGCTGAGCAGCGACGCAAGGGCGGCCCCGGCCAGGAGTCTATTCAACCTCGACATGGCGGGGTCCTCCATGGAGCTTGGGTTTGCGCATGAGCAGCAGCATGGGCATGCACAGGACGGTGACGATCAGCATCAGTTTGAAGTCGTCGATATAGGCGATCATCGTCGCCTGGCGGGTGATTTCGCCCTCCAGGCCCATCAGCCCGCCGGCGGTGTCGAGCCGGCCGGGCAGGGCGGCCTGGACCGCCGGGCTGGACGGGTCGATGTGCTCGCTGAGCCCCGCCCCCACCGTGCGGGTGTGGAAGACCACCAGGGCCTGCATGATCGAGATGCCGGCGCTGGCCCCCATGTTGCGGATCAGGGTGAAAACCGACGAGCCCTCGGCCCGCAGCTCCGGCGACAGGGTGGCGAAGGCCAGGGTGCTGAGCGGCACGAAGATCATGCCGATGCCCAGGCCCTGGATGAAGCCGGAGATGACCAGCGGCTCGGGGGTCATGGAGAGGTCGAAATGCATCATCTGCCAGAGGGCGACGCTGCTGATCGACAGGCCCGTCATCAGGATGAGGCGGGTGTCTACTCGCCCAACAAGTTGGCCGACCACGAACATGGCGATGAGTGAGCCGATGCCGCGCGGCATGCTGACGATGCCGGAGGTCAGCACCGGATAGCCGAGCAGGTTCTGCATCATCGGCGGCAGCAGGGCCATGGTCGAGAACAGCAGGATGCCGATGAAGAAGCCGAAGATGCTGGCGGTCAGGAAATTGCGGTCCCGGGCCAGCCGGCGGTCGAAGAAGGGGTGCTCGGCGGTCAGGGTGTGGGCGACGAAGATCCACAGCCCGGCCAGGGCGATCAGGGCCTCGGTCCAGATTTCCGGCGAGCTGAACCAGTCCTCGCCGGGGCCGCGGTCCAGGGTCATCTGGAAGCCGCCGATGAAGAGGACCAGGGCGCCGAAGCCCAGGAAGTCGAACTTGCGGGGCGGCTCGCCCCTGTCGCCCCGGATGAAGAACCACACGCCCAGCAGGGCCAGGATGCCGACCGGCAGGTTGATGAAGAACACCCAGCGCCAGTTCAGGGATTCGGTCAGCCAGCCGCCCAGCGCGGGGCCTAGCACGGGACCGAGGATGGCGCCGGCCCCCCAGATGGCCATGGCCTGGCCGTGCTGTTCGGGCGGGTTGATGTCGAGCAGCACCGCCTGGCTGAGCGGGATCAGGGCCGCGCCGAACACGCCCTGCAGCAGGCGGAACAGCACGATCTCGGGCAGGCTGGTGGCGATGCCGCACAGCATCGAGGTGATGGTGAAGCCGCTGATCGAGATCAGGAACAGCCGCTTGCGGCCCAGCCGCGCGGCCAGCCAGCCGGTCATCGGCGTCACCAGGGCGGCGGCGACGATATAGCTGGTCAGCACCCAGGTGATCTGGTCCGACGATGCCGAGACGCTGCCCTGGATGTGCGGCAGGGCGACGTTGGCGATGGTGGTGTCCAGCGAGTTCATCACCGTCGCCAGCATGATCGAGATGGTGATCGGCCAGCGGTTGGCCTTGTCCCGGGGATCGATGACCTGGTTCACTTGCCGCGCGGCCCAGAAGCACGAGAGTTTGGGCTGCGCACATCGACCGTGACCGAGGCGGAGAGACCCGCCCGGGTGGCGATGTCCGGCGGCGGCTGATCGAAGACGATGCGGACGGGCAGGCGCTGGGTGACCTTGACCCAGTTGCCGGTGGCGTTCTGGGCCGGCAGGGCGGAGAAGACCGCGCCGGTGCCGGGGCTGAAGCTGGCGACGCGGCCCTTGAGCCTGAGGCCCGGATCGGCGTCGAGCTTGATGGTCACCGGTTGGCCGACCCGCATCCTGGCCAGCTGGTTTTCCTTGAAGTTGGCCTCGACCCAGGGCTGGCCGGTGATCAGCCAGAACACCGTCTGAGCCGGATTGACGTAGCTGCCGACCGGCAGCTGGTCGACGCGGGTGACGACACCGTCGGTCAGGGCCACGACCTCGGTGTTGGAGACGGCGATGCGGGTGCGCTGCAGCCTGGCCAGGGCGGCCTGGACCTGCGGCTGGCTGCCGCGATCGCCGCCCAGGTTGGCCAGGGCGACATCGGCCTCGCGCTGGGCCGAGATCAGCGTGTAGGCGGCCTCGCGCACCTTGCGGTTGGCCGTGTCGAGGTCCTGGTCGGAGTTCACGCCGGCGGCCACCAGCGCCTTGACCCGGACGGCGTCCTTTTGGATGAAGTCCAGGTTGACCCTGGCGGCCGCGACCTTGGTCTGGGCCTGCAGATAGACGGCGCGCAGCGAGCCGACCGCCTGCTGGGCATTGGCGACGTCGGCGGCGGCCTGGGCCTCGGCGGCGCTGGCGTCGCGGCTGTCGATGCGGAACAGGACCTGGCCGGCCTTCACCCGCTCGTTCTCATGCACATAGACGGCGATGACCCGGCCGCCGATGCTTGCCGCTACCGGGGCCTTGGCGATCTGCACATAGGCGTTGTCGGTGCTGACGGCCTTGCCGCCGTTGGCGATGACGATCCAGACGACCAGCGCGATCAGCAGCGGCCCGCCTAGGATCAGCGGCCAGCGCCAGCGGCGCAGCCAGGCCTCGCGGCTGCCGTCGGCGGCGGTCTTCTCGGTGGACTCCGCGATGGCGGAATAGCCTTCGACGTCGCTCAAAGCGCCAATCCTTCTGGGCTTGCGGGTGTGATGCGGCCGAACGGGCCGGGGTCCCGGCCGTTCCGCAGGTTGCTAGATAGGGTGCGACCCTGCATGAGAAAAATGATAAGTCGTCACGTCTGAAATGAATGTCGCGCATATCACCAGCCTGGACCTCAACCTGCTGCGGGTGCTGGACGTGCTGCTCGAGGAGCGCAACGTCACCCGGGCCGGCCAGCGGCTGGGCCTGTCGCAATCGGCGGTCAGCCACGCCCTGAACCGCCTGCGCTACGCCCTGGGCGATGAGCTGCTGCTGCGCGGGGCGCACGGCATGACCCCCACCCCTCGGGCCCTGGAGCTGGGACCGCAGATCCATTCGGCCCTCAATCAGCTGGGCGCGGCCCTCTCGCCCTCCGACTTCGACCCCGCCACCACCCGCCGCCGCTTCGCCATCGCCACCGGCGCCTATGGCTGCGCGGTGCTGGTCCCCGGCCTGGTCGCCGCCCTGGCCCAGCAGGCGCCCGGCGCCGAACTGGCCATCACCGAGACCGGCGCGGACCTGCTGGAACAGCTCGACGCCCGCCGGGTCGACTTCCTGATCAGCGGCGTGCAGTTCGCCCCCGAGCGCTTCCTGACCGAGAACCTGCTCTCCGACGAGATGGTCTGGGTGGCGGGGCCGCTGGGGCCTCTGGCCGACGGGCCCTACACCCTGGAGCGGCTGGTCTCGGTGCCGCATGTGATGGTCGAGCGCCGCACGCCCTTCCCGATCACCGAGGCCACGGTCCTGGGCCTGCGTCCCAGCTACAAGGATCTGGGCGCCTTCGAGTCGGCCCTGGAACATGCCGGGCTGCGCCAGCGGGTCGGCATCACCGTGCCGGACATGTATTCGGCCCTGGCCGTGGTCGCCCGCACCGAGATGGCCGCCATGATCCCCCGCCGGATCGCCACCATGTCCTCGGCCGGCGGCCGGCTGCGCCTGATCGAGCCGCCCTATCCCTCACCGCAGGTGGACGCGACGCTGATGTTCCTGCGCGACCGGCTGTCGGAGCCGGCGGTGGACTGGATGCGCGAGCAGCTGCATGCGGTGGCGGCGGTCGTGTGAGGTCGGCTTGAGTTTCCATGGTGGTTCCACCATAATGCATAGGTGACGAAGACCTCAAAGCCTGTCGCCTGGGTCGGCTCAAGCTACGACGATCTGTGCGCCTTTCCCGATCCGGTGCAGGACGCCATGGGCTTTGCGCTCTACCTCGCGCAAACGGGCGGTAAGCACGCCAACGCCAAACCGCTGAAAGGGTTTGGCGGAGCCGGAGTGTTGGAAATCGTCGATGACCATGACGGGGACACCTATCGCGCCGTCTACACGGTCAAATTCGCCGACGCGGTCTACGTCCTGCACGCGTTCCAGAAGAAGTCCAAGACCGGGGTAAAGACGCCTCCGGCGGACATCGAGAAGATGAAGCGCAGGCTCAAGGCGGCCGAGGAAGACTACAAGACCAGAGGAGGTGCGTGATGACCGACGACAACGGGGTTCGCGAAAGCGCGGGCAATATTTTTGAGGACCTGAACTTTCCCGACGCCGAAGCTCATCTGCTCAAGGCGCAACTGGTCAGCCGGATGCAGGATACCATCAGCGACCGCAAGCTCAGCCAGAGCGAGGCGGGACGGATCACCGGCGTCTCTCAGCCGGATATCTCCCGGATGCTGAAGGGGCAGTTCCGCGATGTCTCGGTGGAACGCATCATGCGCATGCTGACCAGGCTGGGCTGTGACGTCGACATCACCGTCCAGCAACGCGGCCGCGAGCCCTTCGCCCCCATCCATCTTGAAGCCTTGCCGGCCTAGAGGCCCAACAGGGCGTCGGAGGCGGTGTCGATCCTCGACTGCAGCTCACGCATGAACTCGGCCCGCTTCAGGCCCGCCGGAATGGGCGGCAGGAACTCAAACACGATGGTCCCCGGCACGCGCAGGAACTTCTGCCAGTGGACGCCGGTGTTCACCGCCATCGGCAGGACCGGCATGTCCAGTTCGCGATAGAGGGCGGCGATGCCCGGCTTGTAGTCGCCGGGCTTGCCGGGCTGGCCGCGGGTGCCTTCCGGGAAGATGACCAGGCGGCGGTCGTCCTGCATGCGGTCCTTGGCGTCGGCCACCAGCTTGCGCAGGGCGGCCGAATGGCCCTTGCGGTCGATGACGATCATCCGGGCCTTGGTGGCGTACCAGCCGAAGAAGGGGATGACCATCAGCTCCTTGCGCATGACGTAGCAGTGGTCCTCCAGGAAGACGAAGCTGCCGAAGATGTCGAACATGCACTGGTGCTTGGCGGCGATCAGCACCGGGCCCTGGGGCAGGTGCTCCAGCCCCCGCACCTCGACCTTGATGCCGCAGATGACCCTCAGGCCCCAGGTGACGCAGCGGCCGTAGACGCTCATCGCCCGGGTCATGCCGCGCCGCGAGCCCAGCAGGCAGGGCAGCATCGCGAAGGCCGTCACCACCGACAGGCCATAGAAATAGATCAGGTAGGCCAGCGATCGGACTTGAATCAAGACTTGGCCGCCTGGGGCTTGGCGGGCGCGGACTTCGTGGCCGCCGGCCTGGGCTTGAACAGCCCCTTGACGCTCTCGCGGGTCAGGATCGCCAGGTATTTGCAGTATTCGATGGTCATCCGCCGGGCCTGGGTCCCGTCGGCCCACCAGCGGCTGGCGTCCAGGGTCTCGGTGGCGACCGGATAGGGGGTCAGCTTGACGCCCGGCAGGGCGGCGCGGACCTCCAGCATGGCCCGGGGCATGTGGTAGTCGGCGGTGACCACGATCAGGCTGTCATAGCCCTTGGACTTGGCCCAGTCGGCGATCTGCTCGGCGTTGCCGGCGGTGTCGGCGGCTGTGTAGTCCAGGTCCACGCAGCAGTCGTAGATGGGCTTCTGGGCCTTGGTCACCGACTTGATGTCGCCGCGCGTGGCCATCCGGTTGACGCCGCTGACCAGCAGCCGGCGGCCCTTGCCGTTCTCCAGCAGCTTGACGGCCGCTTCCAGCCGCAGGGTCGAGGCGCCGGTCAGGGCGACCACCGCGTCGGCCACCGGCGGTTCGGCGGCCGGGGTCGAACGCTCGACCCGCGCCCCGAAGGCCAGCAGGCCCACCGCCCAGATCAGCGCCACGATCACCAGCAGAGCCAGAGCTCTCATCCCAACTCCTTCAACATGCCCATGGCCGCCAGCCGGGCCGACACCGCCGCGGTCAGGGCGGCGATGATCGGCGCGGGCAGCACCACGGCCAGGTCCGTCCAGGCCACCGGCAGCACCGGCGTCAGTCCGTCCCCCCCGCCCGCCAGCCGGGCGAGGGCGGCGATGATGGCCGCCCCGGCCGCTCCGAACAAGCCCGCCAGGGCCGCGGTGCGGGCAAATCGCGCCTGGAAGAGCCGCGCCACGAAGCCGGACTCGGCGCCGGAGAGGTGCAGGACCTCGATCACATCGCGATGGGCGGCCAGGCCCGCGCGGGTGGCGAAGCCGATGACCGCCGCCGCCGCCGCCGCGATCAGCAGCCCCACCCCCAGCGCCGCCCAGCGGGCGATGCCGGCCGAGCGCTCTATATCGCCGATCCAGCGGGAGTGGTCGTCCACGGTGGCGTCGACCCCGGCGGCCTTCAGGGCGCTGTCGAGGGCGGCGGCCTTGGCCGGTTTCTTCGGGTCCAGTTCGACGGTGACCAGGCGGGGAATGGGCAGGTCGTCCAGCAGGGCTTCGCGGCCCAGCCAGGGCTCCAGCAGCGCCTCGGCCTTTTCCTTTTCCAGCGCCCGCGCTTCCGCCACCCCCGGAACGCCGGCCAGGGTCTCGGCCGCGCGGGCCGCCGCCGCGTCCGGACTCTCGGCGCCCCGGGCCCGCACCACGACGGTGGCGCTGTCGGACAGCTGGGACGTCCAGCCCCGCGCCCCACGGTCGGCGGCCATCGCCCCGATGGCGGTCAGGCAGGCCAGGAAACACAGCACCGCCACCACGAAGACCAGCGCCCCGTCGCGGGCGTCGCGCCTGGGGAGGAGGGGGCCTGGCTTCCAGCGGGCGGGATCGAAGAGGTCGGTCATGGGCGGGAACCGATCTGCCCGGCCGGTGACGCGCCCACAGAACCCTTCCTCCTCGATGGAGGAAGGGCAGGGTTGGTGGTGTGCGCTCGGAGCTTAAGCGAGAGGCGTGGGGTGGCGACCACGCCTCCCCGCGTTCTTCCGGAAGCGCTGTGCCACCACCACCATCCCCGCCCTTCCTCCATCGAGGAGGAAGGGAGGCCGTGGGAGGGGCGGAAAATCCGATGACTTAGGATCATCGCCCGCCACCCCGTCCGAAGGCGGTCAGCCGGCCGTTCTCCAGGTGAAACACCGGCTGCCCCGACCGCGCCACCAGGTCCTCGTCATGGCTGGCGATCAGCACCGTGGTGCCCAGGCGATTGAGCTCGACGAAGAGGCGCAGGATGCGCAGGGCCAGCGCATCGTCGACATTCCCCGTCGGCTCGTCGGCCAGCAGGATGTCGGGCCGGGCGACCACGGCCCGGGCGATGGCCAGCCGCTGCTTTTCGCCGCCGGAGAGGGTGGCGGGCAGGGCGTGCATGCGGCCCTTCAGCCCCACCCAGCCCAGCAGCTCGGCGATGTCGCCGCGGTAGCTCTCGGGCTTCTGGCCGGCGATACGCAGGGGCAGGGCGCAGTTGTCGAAGGCCGACAGGTGCTCGAGCAGCCGGAATTCCTGGAACACCACCCCGATGCGGCGGCGCAGAAAGGGCCGGTCGGCCGGGGCGACGGCGTCGACATCACGGCTGAACAGCTCGATCCGCCCCCGCGAGGGCCGTTCGGCCAGGTAGATCAGCTTGAGAAGACTGCTCTTGCCGGCCCCCGAGGCGCCGGTGACGAAATGGAAGCTGCCGGGCGACAGCTCGAAGCCGATGTCCTTCAATACCTCCGGCGCGCGGCCATAGCGCATGGCCACGCCCTCAAAGCGGAGGATGGGGCCGGCCATTGGATCCCCAAGCATTGTATTGGGGGGCGCGGCGTTGGGGTTTCTGGACATGGGAGCCGAAATCGGCGACCTCGGGTGAGAGGTTGCGGGAGCGTCCGATTCGCCGGCCATGATACTGACCTGTCCCGAGTGCGCTACCCGCTATTTCGTGGGTGACGACCAAGTAGGTCCCGGGGGCCGCACCGTCCGCTGCGCCTCGTGTGGCAACCGCTGGACAGCCATGGGCGACGTCGACCTGGAGCTGTTCGTCGACCCCGAGCAGGGGGCCTTCTCCAAGCCGCTGGATTCGCCGCCCGTCCTCGACACCCCGGTCAGCGAACTGCCGGGCGAGGAACTGCCCAAGGTGTTCCGCGCCAAGGCCCAGACCGAGCGCCGCGTGCGTGAAGCCACCGCCACCGGCGTCATCTGGGGCGGCATGGCGGTGTTCGTCTCGGCGACCCTGCTGTTGGCCCTGTTCCTGAAGACCGATGTGGCGCGCCTGTGGCCCCGCTCGGCCACCGCCTTCGCCACCGTCGGCCAGCCGGTCAACCGGGTCGGCCTGACCATCGAGAACGTCACCTTCGAGCCGATCCTGCAGGACGGCCACGCCGCCCTGGCCGTGCGCGGCCTGTTGCGCAACGTCACCGGCGAGAACGTGACCTCCCCGCCGCTGCAGGTCAGCCTGCTCAACAAGCAGGGCAGGCGGGTGATGGCCAAGATCGCCCTGATCAACAATCCCCGCATCCCGGCCGGCGAGACCCGGAGCTTCTCCATCGCCCTGCTGGACCCGCCGACCACCTCGGTCGAGCTGGACGTCACCTTCGTCACCGACGAGAAGGGCCTGAAACTGCCCAGCGCCGCCCAGGCCCCGACGGCGCCGACGGTGAAGACGCCGCTGAAGCTGCGCGGCCCGGCCGAGGCCGAGCCTGTCCCGATGGCCGACCCCGCCGTCGCCGATCCCCTTCCCCCTGCCGAGACGACAAAGGAACCCTAGATGAGCGACCAGCCCGCCCAACCCGCCGTGCTGATCGGCGAAGACGAGCTGGCCCAGCGAGTCAATGATCTCGCCAAGATCATCGCCCCCAGGATCGACGACGACACCGTGGTGGTCTGCCTCTTGACCGGCGGCCTTTGGTTCGCCGCCGACCTGACGAGGGCCCTGGCGCGGCTGGGCCGGATGGTCCGCTTCGACGCCCTGTGGCTGGCCAGCTACCACGACGCCCGCAAGAGCGCCGGCCGCTGCGAGGTGAGGGCCGACCTGCAACGGCCGCTGGTCAACCAGCGGGCCCTGGTGGTGGACGACGTCTTCGACACCGGGCTGTCGCTCAGCGAGGCCGTGCGGCTGGTGAAGGACGCGGGGGCCAGCGAGGTGATGTCGGCGGTGTTCGCGAGGAAGCCGTGGCCGACCCAGCGGGCGATTGAGCCGGACTTCGTGGCCTGGGAGGCGCCGGCGCGGTTCCTGGTCGGCTACGGCATGGACGTGGCGGGGTCGATGCGGGGGTTGCCGTATATTGGGGCGATGGATTGAGGGGCTGCAATTCGTGCCTGAGGACGCCGAGCGCCTGTTCAAGTTTGCCGAGGCCGAGGTGTGGCGGCGGGGCGATCGGTATTTCGTGCGCTACGACGCCGGCGGCCATTTGGCTGTGATGCGGGAAGACGAGGTCTCGAAAGCTGAGGCCGAGAAGGCCGCTCGCGGACGGGATGAACTGACTTCGCTGCTTTGGGCGATACAAGGGCGTCTGACCGCGAGCGGCGAAGACCCCTACAGATCGAACCTGCCTTCCGGCTAAGGCCTGCGCTAAAATTGGAGCTACCGGCGCAAAGCGGATACTTACGAGCCGAAGGAGCCCCAGACCTTTTCAGCCGGGATCATCCGGGCGCGAGCTTCGGATTGAGCCAGAACGCGGCGGATTTTGCGCGCCTTCTATCCCTGATAGCCGGGATCGACATTGTCCGCCTCGCCGGGGCGCGCCGTGCGAGGCGACTCGTCTCGCTCATGCCGACCTCTTGACCATCACGGGCCGCACAAGCTAACTAGGTTGGTCGATCAACCTAGTGAGGCCGCCAATGAGACCATCGTTCCTCCTCGTTGCGTTCGCCGCCGTGCTCGTCGCGGTTCCGGCGTTTGGTCAGAGCGAGCCGAGCCGCCTGGCCGGCACATTGCCCAGCAAGCGGGACACGGGGCACAGTATAGTGCTCGACGTCGATGTGGCCTGCGCGCCTGCGCGCGCCTATGCGCTATGGTCGACGACCGCGGGGGTGCGCAGCTTCTTCGCACCGGACGCGGAGATCGGTGGCGTGGGCGGACCCTATACGATCATCTTCTTCCCCCAGGACGATCCTCGCGGGCTCACGCACGGCACACTCGGCGCGCATGTGCTGCGCGCCGAGCCCGGCCGGTTCTATGCTTTCGAATGGGTCGTTTTCGCGGGCGACCGACTAAAGGGCGACAATGCGCCACCCTACGCGGACGAGACGTTGCGCAGGCCAGACCCACTGCCGACCTGGGTCGAGTTGAACTTCACGCCCAGCGGAAGCGGTACGCATGTCGCGTTCCGCCATTATGGTTTCACCGACGATGTGGCCAATCGCGCGTCGCAAGCCTGGTTCACCCGCGCATGGAGCGGGGTGCTTGAAGGAATGCGCGCAGTCTGCGGCGGCGGAGGTTGAGCAGGTTGGGCGGGATACATCGCCGCGAGCTGCTGATTGGGTTGGGCGCGGCCTATGCCACGCCACTGGCTGCCCGGGTGTCGCAGGAGGGGCCGCGCGATTGAAAGAAATTGCCCGGGCGCTTTGCGGGCGGTTGGTTGATCAACCTAGCGGTGGCTTGTAGGAAGGCGCATGTCCAATACGCAGTCGATGCCCACCACGACCAAAGCAAGGATCGTCTCGGAGGCGCGGCGCCTATTTGCGGAACAGGGATATGCCACCACGGGCCTGACCGCCATTCGCGCCGCCGCCGGGGTTCATGCCGGCAGCCTCTATCACGCCTTCCCCTCGAAGCAGGCTCTCCTGATCGCGGTGTTGGAAGACTATCTGGCTCAGATGGATGACCGTCTGGTCGGACCGGCCTGGGCAGGCGTCGACGATCCCATCGAGAGGATTTTCGCGTTGCTGGCGCGTTATCGCCAGTTTCTGATCGACACGGGTTTTATGTTCGGATGCCCGATCGGCTTCATCGCACTCGAAATTCACCAGCCTGATGACGACGTCCGCGCCCTGATATGGGAGAATTTCAACAATTGGATGAAGCGCGTTCGTGATTGCCTGGACCAGGTGGAGTTTGCCTCCCCAACCGATTTGGACAACGTGGCAACCCTGGTGCTCACCACGATGGAGGGCGCCGTGATGCTGGCTCGCACGGCCAGATCGATCGCCCCCTTCGACCAGTCTGTCACGGCGCTACGGGACTATATTTCGCGCCTCTCCGCCGAACCGGCCCCATCAAACTCAGGGCAATCCTGAAGAGACAGCTTCATGGGAGAAAAAGGGGTCAGGTCCTTTTTCCTCGGTGATCCTCGTGAAGAGGCTCTCAGCCCAGACGGGTCCTAGTCCGGCGGGTATTTCAAGCGCTGGTGCAGGATGGTGAGGATGTCCAGGTCGGTGTCCGAAACGATCCTATAGACGACAGTGTAGGGCAGGCCCGGTATCGCGAACTCCCGTGTGCCTGCGACACGACCCTCGCGGCCCAGCATCGGAAACCGCTCGAAAATCATGATCGACTGTCGGATGCGCGCGATCACCCTGTCAGCGGCGCGGTCGTTGTGCTTGGCGATATAGGTGTGGATGGCCCGCAGATCGCTGGCGGCTTCCGGCGTAAAGCGGATGCTCACGAGCCGAAGGAGTCCCAGACCTCTTCAGCTGGGATCATCTGAGTGCGATCTTCCGACTGGGCCAGGGCGCGGCGGATTTTACGGTCTTTCCACGCCTGATAATCAGGATCGGCGCTATCCGCCTCGCCGGGGCGGAGGTGATCTTCCAAGGGATCGGCTATGGTCTCTAGCTTCGCCATGCGAACAGAATAGCAAATCTTCCACTGAAAGGGGAGACCGCCGTGCCCGCCCGCACCGCAGACTGGCTGGTCCGAGCGCCCGGCGATATCGAGCGGATCGAGGCGCGGTTCTCGGGGGCGGCGTTCGCGCCGCATCGCCACGACACCTACGCCATCGGCGTCACCCTGGAGGGGGTGCAGGGGTTCGACTATCGCGGAGCGGCGCGGCAGTCGCTGCCGGGGCAGATGGTCGTGCTGCATCCCGACGAGCTGCATGATGGCCGCGCCGGCGGGGGTGAGGGGACGTTTCGGTATCGGACGGCCTATGTCTCTCCGGCCGTGATCCAGGACATCCTGGGCGGCTGCGGCCTGCCCTTCGTGGCCGGCGGCGTCTGCGGCGACCCGCGCCTGAGCGCGGCGGTGTGGGCGCTGCTCGGCGATCTTGAACGGCCGCTGGCCGGGCTGGAACTGCAGGACGCGCTCTACGACCTGGCCAGGGCGCTGCAGGCGGTTGCGGGCGGGGCCAGGCCGCTGGGGCCGCACAATCGCCAGGCCGCGGCCCGCAGCCGCGACTATATCGAGGCCAACCTGGAAAACAGCCTCTCGCTCGAGGACCTGGAGCGGGTGACCGGCCACGACCGCTGGCGGCTGTCGCGGGATTTCCGCGCCATGTTCGGGGCCAGCCCCTATCGCTATCTGATCCTGCGCCGGCTGGACAGGGCGCGGGACATGCTGCTGGCGGGCGTTTCCGGCGCCCAGGCGGCGCACGGCTGCGGCTTTTCCGATCAGAGCCATTTCTGCCGGCAGTTCAAGAAGGCCTTCGGGCTGACGCCGGAGGCCTGGCTGGGGGCGATGCGGCGGGCGCACGATCATTCTATACCGGCCTGACCCGGCCGCCCCATCGTCGGGGCATGAAACCGACCGCGATCTACGCGCCGGACCCGGCCCAGGGCTGGCTGCCCTGGGGGTTCCTGGCTCCTGTCCTCTGTCTGCTGTTCGTGGTGGTTACCGCATTGGGGCCGTCCCTGCCGCTGGAGCATTTCGGGCTGGCGGACCGGCGAGGCGATCCGGTCGGCCTGACGGGCCTCATCGCCTTCCTGCTGCTTCCCTTTGCCGCCCTGGGCCTGGTCGTCCTGGGCTGGGTGAAGGTCGTCGAGCGGCGGCCCCTGGCGACCATCGGCCTGACCAGGCCAGGCGGGACGGCCATATTCCTGCGCGGCCTGCTGATCGGGGCGGCGACGATAGCGGCCGTGGTCGCCGGGGTCTGGCTGGCGGGAGGCCTCCGGGCCGGCGGTCTGGGGGCCGGCAGTCTGGCTCCGGCGCTGGCCTCGCCCGCCGCCCTGGCCAATATCGTCCTGCTGCTCGCCTGTTTCGCCGTGCAGTCCAGCGTCGAGGAGATCGTGTTCCGCGGCTGGCTGCTGTCGGCCGTGGCCCGCAAGCTCAATGTGGCCTGGGCCATCGGCCTGACCACGCTGGTCTTCACCCTTCTGCACTACGGGCCGCATCAGCCCTGGCACGTCACCCTGACCTCGGCGCTATTTTCCGTCTTCGCCTGCTGCTGGGCGCTGAGAGCCGGCAACATCTGGGGCGTGATGGGCTGGCACGCGGGATGGAACTGGCTGCTGGCGGTTGGCTTCGAGTTGCCGGTCACCGGCCTCAGCACCGGGACGCCGGCGCTGCTGGTCAGGCTGATCCCCCAGGGCCCGGCCTGGCTGACCGGCGGCGCGGACGGTCCCGAGGGCAGCGTCGTCTGCAACCTGTTCTTCCTCGTCGGGATCGCCCTGTTGGCCTGGCGCAGGCCAAGGGTGGCTTCAGCCTGATCGCAGCGGCGTCAGCCTGAGCACGACCTGGGCCTGGGCCCCCGCCGTGACCTCCACCCCGTGATCGCCCCGCCTATAGCCGTCATGCCGGGCCTCGACCGTGTAGAAACCCGGCGCGGCATAGGCGAAGGCGAACTGCCCCTGGGCGTCGGCCGTGGCCGGCCACTCGCCGCCGCCTTCGCGGACCAGGATGGCCGCGCCGGCCACGGGGGCGCTGGTCTCGTCGTCGAGGACCTGGCCGGCCAGGCTGCCGGCTTGTGGATCGCCACTGTCGGTCAGAGCCATCAGCCGTTGTCCCGCATCGCCACTTCACAGGCCGCCCGCCTGCCCGAGCGCAGGGCGCCCTCGATATAGCCGGCCCATTCGGTGGAGGTTTCGGTGCCGGCCCAGTGGATGCGGCCGACCGGTTCGCGCAGGGCGCTGCCGAAGCGGGTCATGGCGCCCGGGCCCATGACGCCGATATAGCCCCAGGTGAAGGGCTCCTGCGACCAGTCGTTGTCGGCATAGCCGATGGGCGTGGCGGCGGCCTCGCCGAAGAACTTGACCAGTGAGGAAACCACCAGGGCCTGGCGGGCGTCCTGGTCGATGCCGCTGGCGGCCACGGCGTGCTCGCCGTCGAAGAAGCCGACCAGCATCCCCGGGTCGCCGTCCTGGGTGTCGTCCATGACGACGCCGACGGGGCCGTCCTCGTCGATGACCTGGCCCGAATAGCCCTGGTCGCGCCAGAAGGGGGTGTCGTAGGCCATCCACCACTTGATGGTGTTGCCCATCGCCATGCGCTGCTGCAGGCCGTCGCGCAGGGTAGGCAGGGGCGGGTCGAACTGGATGCGGCCAATGGGGCCGGGCGGGGCGGCGATGATCAGGAAGCGGCCGCGGAAGCCGCCTTTGGCCGTATGGACCAGCACGCCGTCGTCGTCCTGGACGACGCTGAGGGCGGCGGTTCCCAGCCGGATCCGGTCGCCCAACTCCCCGGCCAGCTTGCTGGCGATCAGGTGCATGCCGCCGACGTATTTGGTGTCGAGCACTCCGCCCTGCAGGCCCAGCAACTGGTCCAGCCCCTCGCTGCTGCGCAGGACATCCATGAACCACAGATAGGAGACTTCGGAAGCGTCGGCCGCCCAGGCCGAGCGGGGGACGGCCCGGGCCAGGGAGCGTCCCTCGGGGGTCTCGAGATTGGCCTCGATCCAGGTCTCGACCGTCTGGCGGTCCCATTCCGCCGCCTTGGGCGCGGCCCAGGGCGCGTCGGCCGGAACAGTGGCCATCTCCTCGTCCCAGCGGCTCTTGAGCAGGGCCACTTCCGTCAGCGCCTCGATCGGCCAGTCCGGCACGCCGAAGCTGGCGGTCGTCCGCTTGCCGGCCAGGCAGACGACGCTGTCGCCGTCCTGGTACTGCTTGTAGCCGGGCACCCCCAGCCGCTCGGCCTCGGCCAGCAGCTCGCTGTGGTGGGCCCCCGCCCACTGGCCGCCCAGGTCGACCGCCCGCCCGGCCACCTTGCCATGCTTCAGTCGGCCGCCGACCCGGTCCTTGGCCTCCAGCACGATGACCGTGCGGCCCGCCGCGATGAGTTCCTTGGCCGCCCGCAGGCCCGCCATGCCGGCGCCGATGACGATGACGTCGGCCTGGCCGACGGGTTCAACTGCACTGCCCATGATCGTGTTCCTCCCTGAAGGTGGGAGGACGATAGGTCGGCCGGGCCGGCGGGCGTGCTTCTATCGTCAGATGCAACCAAAAATAGCGCGGTCGCTACTTCAGGGCCGCCGCGCCGGCCCGGGCCACCTGGCCGTCCTGGGCCGCGACCCCGCCGCTGACCCCGATGGCGCCGGCGATCTTGCCGTCGATAATGATCAGCTCGCCGCCCTCGATGGCCAGGGCGCCGGTGAACACCGAATTGAGGTTGCCGCTCTTGACCGCGTCCTGGAATTCCTTGGTCGGGCGGCGGAACCGGGCGGCCGAGCGGGCCTTGCCCTCGGCCACGTCGCCCGAGCCGTACTGGGCCCCGTCCATCTTCAGGGTCAGCACCTCGGCCCCGTTGGGCTCGACGATGGTGATGACCATCGGCCAGCCGTTGGCCAGGGCCTCCGCCTCGGCGGCGGCGGCAACCTTCTTGGCCTGGGCCAGGGTCAGGGGCTGGCCATAGGGGGGATGCGGGATGGGGGTGGGAGCCGGTGGCGGGGCGGGCGGCGTCTGCCGCGCCCCGGCGGCCATGGGCCAGAAAGTGACGACCGCGACCGCGGCGAGGGCGAGTCTTTGAGTCATGAACGGCCTCCCGATGCTTGGCTTGGACACCGGTGTCATACAACGGGAGCCTGCCTGAGGCCAGGGAGCCCAGCCTACCAGCCGTGATAGGGTTCGCAGGCCAGCCCGTCGCCGTCGCCGTCCTGATCGGGGGAATAGGCGGGCGAGCTCCTCGGGATGTCATAGAAGCCGGCCTCATGCGCCACCCTGCAGTCAGGGAAGGGCTCGGTCAGGTCCATGACCGGGTTGTGCAGAACCTGGGTAAAGCTCGTCACCAGGTCGGGATGGGCCTTGAGCAGTCCGGCGAAAATCACGCCCAAACAGAGGATCCACCAGACGACCGTCAGCCGCGTCAGCACGCCCTGGAAGCTTCGGGTTTGTCGAGGGCGGGCGGGGGTGGAGGCGGACCTCATGGCGCCAGACTGCCATGACAGGCTTAAGGCTCGGTTCGCGCCTGACGCGAGGTCATGCTTGGCGGCGGGCCCGGCGGGAGTCACCCTGCCTCCATGACGACAGAAACCCTGCTGACCGACCTCGCCGACGGCGTGCTGACCGTCACCCTCAATCGCCCCGACCGGATGAACGCCTACACCGCCCAGATGGGGGTAGAGCTGGCCGAGGCCTTCCAGCAGGCCGACGAGGACGACGCCGTGCGGGTGGTGATCGTCACCGGCCATGGCCGGGCCTTCTGCGCCGGGGCCGATGTCTCGGACGGGGCTGACAGTTTCGGCGGCGGCGGGGCCAAGCTGTTCGGGACCCGGACGTCCGAGACCCGCCGGCTGAAAGGCGGCTTCACCGAGGCCATTTTCACCTGCCGCAAGCCCTCAATCGCGGCGATCAACGGCGGGGCGGTGGGGGTGGGGATCACCATGACCCTGCCGATGGATATCCGCATCGCCTCGAGCACCGCCAAGCTGGGCTTCGTCTTCGCCCGGCGCGGCCTGACGCCGGAGGCGGGGGCGGCCTGGTTCCTGCCCCGGCTGGTGGGGATCAGCCAGGCGCTGCGCTGGTGCTATTCGGGCAAGGTCTTCGATGCGGCCGAGGCGCTG
Source organism: Caulobacter ginsengisoli (assembly GCF_030814835.1). Taxonomy (GTDB): domain Bacteria; phylum Pseudomonadota; class Alphaproteobacteria; order Caulobacterales; family Caulobacteraceae; genus Caulobacter; species Caulobacter ginsengisoli. Next base: position 168,962 of record NZ_JAUSVS010000008.1, on the reverse strand, counting down.
CGGGGCGGGCTGGTCAGCGAGGTGACAGAGCCGCAGGACCTGCTGGCCCGGGCCCGGGAGATCGCCCGCGAGATCGTCGAGGAGACCTCGCCGGTCTCCATCGCCCTGACCCGCCAGCTGCTGTGGCGCTTCGCCGGCGAGAGCGACCCGCTGGCGGTGCTGGCGGTGGACGGACCGATCAACCTGACCCTGGGCTCGACGCCGGATGTGCGCGAGGGGGTGGCGGCGTTTCTGGAGAAGCGCAGGCCGAACTTCGCCAGCAAGGTCTCGACGGACATGCCGCCGCAGTATCCGTGGTGGGACCGTTCCTAGGCCAGCCAGGCCGGGACCTTGTCCCGCTCCAGCATCGCTTCGTAGCTGGGCCGCTCGCGGATCACCGCGAACCGGTCGCCGCTGACCAGCACCTCGGGGATCAGCGGGCGGGTGTTGTATTCGCTGGCCATGGCAGCGCCGTAGGCGCCGGCCGACATGAAGGCCACCAGGTCGCCGGCTTCCAGGTCCGGGAGCATCCGGTCGCGGGTGAAGGTGTCGCCGGTCTCGCAGATCGGGCCGACCACGTCGCAGAGCTGTTCGGGGCCGCCGCGCGGTCGGACCGGGCGGATGTCGTGATAGGCCTCGTACATGGCCGGGCGCAGCAGGTCGTTCATCGCCGCGTCGAGCACCACGAACCGGCGGCCCTCGGGGCGGTCGTGGCGGTGGATGACACTGGCCAGCAGGACGCCGGCGTTGGCGGTGAGGAGACGGCCGGGCTCGAAGGCGAACTGGATGTCCAGGCCCGTCATCACCCTGGCGGCCATGGCGGCGTAGTCGGTGGGGGAGGGCGGTTCGGGCATGTTGAAGTAGGGGACGCCCAGGCCGCCGCCCAGATCCAGGCGCTCGACCGTTAGGCCTTGCGCGCGGAGGCGCTCGACCAGGGCCCGCATCTTGGCAAAGGCGGCTTCCAGCGGGGCGAGGTCGGTGATCTGGCTGCCGATGTGGCAGGTCACGCCGACCGGGTTGAGGTGGGGTGACGCGGCGGCTTTGGCGTAGAGGCGTTCGGCCTCGGCCAGGGATACGCCGAACTTGGAGTCGGCCTTGCCGGTGGAGATCTTGCTGTGGCCGCCGGCCGAGACGTCCGGGTTGACCCGGATGGCGATGGTGGGCCGGGCGCCCTTGCCGGCGGCGATCTGGGCCAGCAGGTCCAGCTCGGGTTCGGACTCGATGTTGATCTCCGCCACGCCCGTGTCGATGGCGAAGGCCAGCTCCTGGGCGGTCTTGCCGACGCCGGAGAAGACGATGCGTTCCGGCGGCACGCCGGCGGCCAGGGCTCTGCGGATTTCGCCTTCCGAGACCGTGTCGGCCCCGGCGCCTTGGCGGGCCAGGACCCGCAGGACGGCGACATTGCTGTTGGCCTTGACCGCGTAGGCGATCAGCGGATCGCCCAGCACATTGTGGCCGCGCAGGGCCTGGCGCAGCACGGTGAAGTGCCGCTCCAGGGTGGCGGTGGAATAGACATAGACGGGGGTGCCTACCGCCGCGGCGATCGCCGACAGCGGCACGTCCTCGCAGTGCAGTTCGCCCTCGCGAACCTCGAAATGGTTCATCGTTAGCCGGGATTGGGATTGGAGCGGCCGAACGGATCCTGCGGGGCGTTGGGCAGGGGCGATTGCGGGATGGTGCCGGTGCTGGAGGCCGGGTCGGCCCGCTCGCCGGTGGAATTCGGCTTGGAGGGTTGATTGGCGTCGGGGGACGGCGCGCCGATCGGGCCGGGGCGTTCCAGGTCGCCGACCTTGCCGCAACCGGCGAGGGCCAACGAAGCGAAGAGGGCGAGAGCGGTCAGTTTGGCGGCAGTCATTGGAGAATCTCCTTCCAGCGCGCGATCTGACGGCGCACCTCGGTTGGGGCGGTCCCGCCATAGCTCGTCCGGCTGGCGGCCGAGGCGGCGGGGGTCAAGACCGAGTAAACGCTTTCAGTGATGCGCGGGTCCAGGGCCTGCATCTCGGCAAGCGAAAGTTCGGCCAGATCGACGCCCAGCTGCTCGGCCCGTTTGACGGCGGCGCCGGTCAGGTGGTGGGCGTCGCGGAACGGGATGTCGAGGGTGCGGACCAGCCAGTCGGCCAGGTCTGTGGCGGTGGCGAAGCCGGCCCCGGCGGCGGCGGCCATGCGGTCGGCCCGGGGCTCCAGGTCGCCGATCATGCCGGTCATGGCCAGCACGCCCAGCTCCAGAGAATCGAACGCCTCGAAGGTCGGGACTTTGTCTTCCTGCATGTCCTTGGAATAGGTCATCGGCAGGCCCTTCATGACCACCATCAGGCTGGTCAGGGCCCCCAGCACCCGGCCGGCCTTGGCCCGGGTCAGCTCGGCGGCGTCGGGGTTCTTCTTCTGCGGCATGATCGAAGAGCCAGTGGTGAAGGCGTCGGTCAGCCTGATGAAGCCGAACTGCGGGGTCATCCACAGCACGATCTCTTCGGCCAGCCGCGAGAGGTGAACGGCGCAGATGGCCGCCGCCGCCAGGGCCTCCAGCGCGAAGTCTCGGGCCGCGACGCTGTCGAGGCTATTGTGGGTCGGGCCATCGAAGCCCAGGGCCTGGGCCGTGGCCTGGCGGTCGATGGGGAAGGACGAGCCGGCCAGGGCGGCGGCGCCCAGCGGGCTCTCGTTCATCCGCTTGCGGGCGTCGCGGAAGCGGCCGGCGTCTCTGCCGAACATCTCGACATAGGCCATCAGGTGGTGGCCGAAGGTCACCGGCTGGGCCGACTGCAGATGGGTGAAGCCCGGCATCAGGGTGTCGGCATGCTGCTCGGCCCGGGCCAGCAGGGCCTTCTGGAGCGCCTCGATCTGGGCGGCGGTGCGGTCGCAGGCGTCGCGGACCCAGAGGCGGAAGTCCAGCGCCACCTGGTCGTTGCGCGAGCGGGCGGTGTGCAGCCGTCCGGCCGCCGGGCCGATCAGTTCGCGCAGGCGGGCTTCCACGTTCATGTGGATGTCCTCGAACTCGTCGCGATAGGGGAAGGAGCCGCCGGCCATCTCGGCCTCGATCAGCCCAAGACCGCGCTGGATTTCCCCTTCGTCGGCGCTAGAAATGATCCCGGTCGCGGCCAGCATGGCGGCATGGGCCCTGGACCCGGCAAGGTCCTGGGCGGCAAGCCGACGGTCGAAGCCAATCGAGACGTTGATCGCCTGCATCAGGTCGGCCGGCTTGGCCGAGAACCGACCGCCCCACATCGCCTGTCCCCCCGAAGCGGGTTTGGGGGGCGTTTTCGAGGATTGGTCAGTCATATGAGCGAGGTCCAGCCGGGCAGTGCGAAGCCCGACCTTCTCAAGTGGGCGATTATGGGCGTCGCCCTGATCGGCGTCGCGGCGGTTCTATATGTCATCGGCGGGGCGCTGTTCAAACCCGCTTCGTCATCGACCGACCTCAGCCAATTCAAGACCGGCGCCCTGGCCAAGCTGAACCCGACCACGGCGCCGGCCGGCCTGCCCGACAACGAGTTCGTCAATGACAAGGGCGAGCCCCTGTCCATGGCCGCCTTCAAGGGCAAGGTGACGGTGCTGAACTTCTGGGCCACCTGGTGCGCGCCCTGCAAACTGGAACTGCCCAGCCTGGGCCGCCTGCAGAGCGCCTATGCCCCCAGCCAGCTGACGGTGGTGGCGATCAGCATCGACAAGCCGAACCTGAAGCCGGCCATCCTGGAAGAACTGGCCAAGGCTCCGCCGCTGGCCTTCTACAACGACGAGACCGGCGCCATGCCCTTCCGGCTGAAGTCGGGGCCGGCGATGGGAGTGCCGACCACCATCATCTACGACAAGCATGGCCGCGAGCGGGCCCGACTCGAAGGCGGCGCCGACTGGTCGGGGCCGGACGCCCGCCGGCTGATCGACCATCTGCTCGCCGAGGATTGATAGCGGTAACCCCAGCCCGCAACCCTGGCGCTAGCCCCGCTCACGCGGTTTTCGGTTGACCACCCAGTTTGGGCGTGGGCACCCTCACCTCCGCAATCTGAAAGCTCGGGTCCGCTGACGTTTCCTACCCGCCGATCTCAACCCTCGGCGTACTAAAGAAGCCGCTATCCCAGACGCCTGCGATTGTTACCGGGACGCCCGCCTCACGGCGGTCGGCCCATCTGGAAGAAACGGCTGTCAGGGAGACGAGCAGCATGTCCAGCGGCACGGTCAAGTGGTTCAACACCACCAAGGGCTTCGGCTTTATCCAACCCGATGATGGCGGCAAGGACGTCTTCGTCCATATCAGCGCCGTCGAACGCGCCGGCCTGCGCGGCCTGAACGAAGGTCAGAAGGTCGCTTTCGAACTCAAGGAAGAGCGCGGCAAGACCGCCGCGGTCGACCTGAAGCCGCTCTAACGCTTCAGAGGTTCAAGATCGCGGGCGCCGGTTCTTAAAAGGGCCGGCGCCCGTTTTCGTTTGGGGGGCTGATTTGCTCGATATCGTGGCTTTGGAAGATGTGACCTCGCGGGCCTGGCCGGCCCGGGTGCGGGAACGGCTGGGCGGCTGGCGGCTGAACGCGGCGGGCGGGCGAACCGGGCGGGCCAACACCTGCTGGGCTCTGGAGGCGCCGGATCGCGATCCGGTGGAAGCCATCGCGGCGGTCGAGGCCTGGTACGCCGGGCAGGGACAGGCGCCGCGGTTCAAGACGACGGACGGGGCGACGCAGCCGGCCAACCTGCCTGAACTTCTGGCCGCCAGTGGATACCGGGTCGACAGCGAGACACTGGTGATGATCGGGCCGGTCGGCGGCGAGGGCGGGGCGGTCATCGCCACCCAGCCCGACGCGCCGTTCCAGGCCGTGCTGTTCGAGGCCCTCTACAAGGACCCGGCCGACGCCGAGGAGCGGCTGGAAACCGTGCGGCGGATCGCGCCGCCGGTGTTCTTCGCCCGGCTGGATGTCGATGGCGCCCCGGCGGCGGTCGGGGCCTGCGCGGTCGAGGGCGAGTGGGCCGGGCTGTCGTTGATGCGGACGGTGGCGCGGGCGCGACGCCAGGGGCTGGCGCGGCGGATCGTCGGCAGCCTGCTGGAACAGGCGCGACTGGCAGGGGCGACGAAGAGCTACCTGCAGGTCGAGGCGGAGAACGAACCGGCTGTCGCGCTCTATCAAGCCTGCGGGTTCGAGACCGTCTACCGCTACCGCTACTGGGCGCGCGCCTGACGCGCGGCGGCCCACTGGGCCAGCGCCACCCCGGCCAGGATGGCGGCGGCGCCCAGGCCCTGCAGCGGCGAGATGGTCTCGCCGAACAGGCGCCAGCCCAGGGCCGCGGCCACGGCCGGCTGGATCAGCACCACGACCGAGGCGGTGGCGGTCGGCAGGCGTCCGAGCGCCCAGGCTATGGCGCCCTGGCCGGTGCAATGGGCGACGGCCAGGCCGATACAGGCCCACCAGCCGGCGACCGAGGCCGGCCAGACCTGTTCGCGCAGGATCAGCATGACCAGGCCGAGCGCCAGGGCCGAAACGGCGCTGGACCAGAACATCACCGCCACCACGCCGCGCTGCTCGCGGGCCTTGCGGACGGTGATGAAGTAGCCGGCGTACCAGAGGGCGGTGATGGCCGAGAGCAGGTCGCCCAGCGGCGGATTGCTGCCCGGTGCATGGCCGCTGGTGCGGGCCTCGGCCAGCATCCAGGCCCCGCCCATCCCCAGGGCCAGGCCGGCCAGGAAGAGGCCGGCCGGCTTCTCGCGATAGATGAGCCAGCCGACGAAGGTCACCACGATGGGGGTCAGGTTGGCCAGCACCGTGGCGTTGGCCACCGAGGTGAAGCCGATACCGTAGTGCCAGAAGGCGAGATCCCCGGCGAAGAACAGCCCCGCCCCGATCAGCGCCCAGTCGGGCAGGGCGATCCCGGGCGTGGGCCGGTCGGACTTGCGCCACAGGAAGGGCAGCAGCATCGGCACGGCCAGCAGCATGCGCCAGAAGCCGGCGGCGGCCGGACCGGTCTCGGTCAGCCGGACCAGGACGGGCACGGTCCCGATGATGCAGGCGCCCGCCAGCACGGCGGCCACGGCCCAAATACGTGAAGAGTCTGGGCCGCGTGAGTTGGTCATGGCCGGGCTTTTGCCGTGCCCGGGCTGATCAGTCAAAGCCGAGTTCGGCGCGGAGCTGTTCGGCGGTGACGCCCTGGGCGCGCAGGTCCCGCAGGGTCTCGGCCTTGTCGCGCTTGGCGTAGCGGCGGCCGTCGGGGCCGGTCAGCAGCCGATGTTGGCGATAGGTCGGGGTCGGCAGGTCGAGCAGCGCCTGCAGCAGGCGTTGAATGTGGGTTGCCTCGGCCAGGTCCTCGCCCCGGATGACATGGTCGATGCCCTGCAGCGCGTCGTCGACCACCACGGCCAGGTGGTAGGCGACCCCGACATCCTTGCGGGCCAGGACCACGTCGCCGGCCAGGGCCGGGTTGGCGCGGACCTTTTTGCCATTGTCGTAGAAGCTGAGCCGGCCGAACCCGCCGACCCGCTCGGCGGCGGCGTCGAGGGACAGGCGCCAGGCGAAGGGGCGATCCTCCTCCAGCATCCGCTCCTCCTCGTTGGGATGCAGCGGGCCGCCCCGGAAGGCCTCGACCGGACCGTGGGGCGCGGCCAGCATCTCCTCGGCCACCTGTTTGCGGGTGCGGAAGCAGCGGTAGAGCAGGCCCTGGCCGCGCAGCTTTTCGAGGGCGGCCTCGTAGTCGGCCAGGTGCTCGGACTGCCGGCGGACCGGCTGTTCCCATTCCAGGCCCAGCCAGGCCAGGTCTTCGAAAATGGCCGACTCGTACTCGGGCCGGCATCGGGTCGCGTCGATATCCTCGATGCGCAGCACGAACCGGCCCTTGGCGGCCTGGGCGGCGCGAAACGCCGTCAGGGCTGAAAAGGCATGGCCCCGGTGCAGGAAGCCGGTGGGGGAGGGGGCGAAGCGGGTGGCGAACACCAGTTGCTTCTAAGGGGCATGGACCTTGGAGAACATGCCCAAATGCTGAAGGACGGCGCGCATGAAGGCCTCCTCGCCGCCCAGCTGTTCCTTCAGCGGGTCGAACTGCTTGAAGCTGAGCATCTCGGCCAGGCCGTGGGCGGCGCACCAGGCGGCGATGGTGGCCAGTTCCAGGTCGATCTCATTGACGGCCGGGCCGTTGGTTTCCTGGATGGTGGCGCGCACCTGGCAGTAGGCGGAATCGTCGTTCTTCTGCACGTGGTCGGGCAGCGAATCCTTGTCGCGCGAGACGTCGTACATGACGCGGTAGAGCGCCGGGTTCTGGCGGGCGAAGCGCACATAGGCCGCGCCGATGGCGGTCATCTTCTCCGACGGCGTGGCAGCGCTGGCCCGCACGGTGGTCATGGCGTTTTCCAGGTCTTCCCAGCCTTCGTGGGCGATGGCGTCGAGCAGTTCGCCCTTGTCCTTGAAGTGGTGATAGGGGGCGGCCGGGCTGACCTTGGCCTCGCGGGCGACGGCGCGCAGAGACAGGGCGCCGACCCCTTCGGCTTCGAGAATGCGGCGGGCGGCGTCCACCAGGGCGCGGCGCAGGTCCCCGTGGTGATAGGGGCGGGCTTCGGCGGTTGCAGCTTCTCTCATGACGCTCACTCTAAATCTCCATCCGAACGCTGTAAAGATTTATCTTGACACCGTTCAGATGGGTGCTATCTAAGCACTGTCCAGATCGGACAGCCCCTGCTCCCCCAGGGGTCAACAATGGGGGGCTCCGCACACGGGGCCCAAACTCAAGGATGTGTGTCATGACCAATACCAAGATCACCGCGTTCGAACGTTTCTTCGACCGCAGCGCCTCTGTCTTTGTGCTGCTTCTGGGCGCCGCCCTGGCCGGCGCGACGGTTCTCGTGGGCGCTTAAGCCGCCCCCGCTCAAACGTTTCGAAGATCGAATTGGGGCCGCGGACGACGCGGCCCTTTTTCATGTCTTGGAGCCGTCACCGTTCGGCGCCATGATTCAACAGGCGTCGGGGATGAATGGCGATTCCCGTGAGTACGCGGAAAGGATGGCCGGTCTTCAGTACCAGTTCGACCCAAAGTTTTGCGCGAGGCAGCCATGCTGCATAGCCGCGCCCCCTCGGGCTTTCCCGCCCTGGTGCTGAACGCCGACTTCCGGCCGCTCAGCTACTACCCCCTGTCACTCTGGCCCTGGCAGGAGGTCATCAAGGCCGTCTTCCTCGACCGGGTCGACGTGGTGGCCAACTATGATCAGACGGTCCACAGCCCCAGCTTCGAGATGCGCCTGCCCAGCGTGGTGGCCCTCAAGCAGTATGTGACCCAGGACCGGCCGCCGGCCTTTACCCGTTTCAACCTGTTCCTGCGCGACGATTTCGCCTGCCAGTACTGCGGCGCGGCGGGCGAGCTGACCTTCGACCATGTCATCCCCCGCTCGCGGGGCGGCCGCACGACCTGGGAGAATATCGTCACCGCCTGCGCCCCCTGCAACCTGGCCAAGGGCGGGCGCACCCCCCGCGAGGCGCAGATGCACCCGCACCACGCCCCGCGGCGGCCCAGCATGTACGAGCTGCAGGACCATGGCCGGCGTTTCCCGCCCAACTACCTGCACGACAGCTGGCTGGACTACCTCTACTGGGACATCGAACTGGAGGCCTAGAGGGGCGCCGGTCCGTCACCGTGGGTCTTAAAGGTTTGGCGATGGGCCTGCGCTAGGCTTGGCCCATGGTCGAGCCTGTGCAGAAATCCGGCGAACGACGGCGCGTCCCCCGCCAGCGGGCCCTGCTGTCCGCCAAGCTGGCGAGCGAGGACGCCGCCCAGACCCTGGACTGCGTGATCCGCAACATCAGCGCCGACGGGGCGCTGATCGAGACCAAGTCCCCGCATCTGGTCCCTCGCGAGCTGCATCTGGTGCAGATCAAGGACGGCACGGCCTGGGACGCCGAGATCATCTGGCGGCGGGGCAACCTGATCGGCCTGGCGCTCAAGGACCGGCACGACCTGAAGACCACCACCGAAAAACAGCTGCGGGCGCTGCGGGCCATCTGGTCCCACATGGTCGCGCACTAAGGCCAATCGACATTCACCGATTTGGGGCCAAATCCGCAGAGTCTTGTCTTGGCGCAAGCCTCGCCCCACCAAACCCCGTCATCCTAGGCCTTGTGCCTAGGATCCCGCCGTCCGCCGCACGTGCGGAAAGGCCGTGGAGCCGCGCCGTCTCAGCCTAACCCTTTGAATTTGCAACGAACGGAACGCGAGATCCTAGGCACAAGGCCTAGGATGACGGTGGTGGGGAAGGGTGTCTGCTGAGCCAAGACCGCAAAGTGCTGGCTTGGCGACATCGCTGAATGTCGATTGGCCCTAGGCCTGCGCTAAACCTTCTCGCTGATCTTGATCGCCGCCCGGCAGCCGGCCTGGATGACGGCGGTCAGCAGGCCGTGGGCGGGGGCCTGGCGGGCGCCCTCCTCGACGGCGAGGTCGCGGTGGGCCAGTTCCTCGTCGCGGAAGACCTTGAGTTCGGCGGCCAGGTCGGGGTCGCGGGTTTCGAGTTCGGCGATCTGGTCGGCATAGTGCTGTTCGATCACGGTCTCGACCGCCTCGGTGCAGGCGTGAGCAGCCTTGTCGCCCATGAGGGCCGTGCCGGCCCCCAGCGCGAAGCCGGCGATCCGCCAGATCGGGGCCATCAGGGTCGGGCGGACTTTGCGCTGGTTGAGCAGGGCGTCGAAGCGGGAGAGGTGGACCTGCTCCTGGGCCTCCATCTCGGCCAGGTGGCTGGCGATGCGGCCATGGCCGGCGGCGGCGCCCAGCACCGCCCGCTGGCCGCGATAGATGTGCACCGCCCCCAGCTCCCCGGCGTGATCGACCCGCAGAATCTCGGCCAGCCGCGCGGCGGTCGCGCCCCTGCCGGGTTTGGGCGGGACCGGCTTGGTCATGCGGCCTTCCGGGCGCGCAGGGCCGCCAGGACGCTGGCGACGATCAGACCCAGCGAGATCAGCGCGTTCCAGCCGGCCATGCTGAGGCCGGCGAACACCCAGGCGGCCTGGTCGCAGGCCGGCGCCTTGATGTTGTTCTTGCCGAGCATCTTGGTCAGGTCGTCCATGCTGACATGGCCGCCGCCGCTGGCGCAGGCGGCGGGGCCCGGCCAGAACTTCCACTCGGCCCCGGCGTGATAGACCGCCAGGTAGAGGCCATAGGCGAAGACGGCGGCCAGGATCAGGCTGAACAGCCAGGCGAACCGCTTGCCCGCCGGGATTCTTTCGACCACCAGGCCGGCGGCGGCCAGGAAGCCGGCGGTCCAGTAGACCTCCCGCTGCTTGAAACAGAGCGTGCAGGGCGACAGCCCGGCGAAGGTCTCGAAGCCGTGGGCGATGGCCAGCATGGCGGCGCTGACCAGCAGGGCGGTGAGCAGCCAGTTCTTCAGAATGATGTCGACGAGCCGCTTCATGCCCCAGACCCTATCAACAGGCGCCGCCACCGCCGCCCAGGAAGTGACTCGCAACCAAGCCGATGACAATGAGCAGAATAAGGCCGACGGCCACCATGCCCAGCCGCCGCTCGATCACCGGCATCATCGCCGGCCCGAATTTGCGCACCACCCAGGCGACCAGGAAGAAGCGCAGGCCGCGGGTGGCGATCGAGGCGGCGACGAAGACCGGGAAGCTGAACTGGGCCAGGCCAGAGGCGATGGTCACCAGCTTGTAGGGGATGGGGGTCAGGCCCTTGATCAGGATCACCCAGACGCCGAACTTCTGGTACCAGCACTGGAACTCGGCCAGCCCGCCGGCATGGCCGGTCAGCGACATCAGCCCCATCGCCACGTCCTGCAGATAGTAGCCGATGGCGTAGCCCAGCATGCCGCCCAACACCGAGGCGAACGTGCAGATGGCGGCATAGCGCCAGGCGAGCTCGCGGCGGGCCAGCACCATGGGGGCCAGCATCACGTCGGGCGGAATCGGAAAGAAGCTGCTCTCGGCGAAGGCGACAACGAACAGCGCGATCTGCGCATGGCGAGAGGCCGCCAGCCCCATCACCCAATCATAAAGCCGGCGAAGCATGGCGCCTTGCTAGCAGGGGCCAGAGCTTTTGTCGCGCGATTGTCCTGTTGATTTAGGCGCAGGCTCAGGCTGGGGCGAACAGTCCCGCGATCGCCCGTCCCAGGTCCGCCAGCTGGTACGGCTTGGCCAGGACCGGGAATTCACCGCCCATGCGCTCGGCCGCCCGGCTGTAGCCCGTGGCCAGCAGGATCGGCAGGTCCGGCCAGCGCTCGCGGATGGTGCGGGCCAGGCCCAGTCCGTCCATCGAACCGGCCATGACGATGTCGCTGAACACCAGGTCGGGCGCAGGGCCCCTGGCCAGGCGGGCCAGGGCGGCGTCGGCGTTGCCGACCAGTTCGGCGCGGTGGCCCAGCAGCTCCAGCAGTCCGGCCGCCACATCGGCGACCTCGGGATTGTCCTCGACCACCAGCACCGTCAGGCTGGAGGTTACCTCGCCCGTCTGCCGCGGCGCCTCGTCCCCGGGCGCGAGCCCGCTGCGCGGCAGGAACAGGGTGATGCGGGCGCCCTTGCCCAGTTCGCTGTCGATGGTCGCCCAGCCGCCGGCCTGGCGGGCGAAGCCATAGACCTGTGACAGGCCCAGGCCCGTGCCCTTGTTGATGTCCTTGGTGGTGAAGAAGGGTTCGAACACCCGCTCCAGAATGTCGGCGGGAATGCCGACGCCGGTGTCGGTCATCGTCAGAGCCACATAGTCGCCGGCAATCTCGGTGTTCCCGTCGGCGACGACCGTGTGGTTGCGGGCGGTCAGGCTCAGCCGGCCGCCCTGGGGCATGGCGTCCCGCGCGTTGACGGCCATGTTGAGCAGGGCCAGGTCCAGTTCGCCGGGATCGAGCTCCACCGGCCAGAGATCATCGCCCAGGTCGATGTCCAGCTCGACCGAGGGGCCCAGGCTGGCGCCCAGCAGTTCGATGAGGGATTCGGCGCGGGCGGTCAGCGAGACGGCCATGGGCCGCAGCCGCTGGCGGCGGGCAAAGGCCAGCAGATGCCGGGTCAGGTCCTGGCCCCGGCGGGCCGCCAGATCGATGGCGTCCAGGGCCTGGGCGACCTTGGAATCCTCGCCGACCCGTTTGCGCAACAGCTGCACCTGGCCGGCGACCACCATCAGAAGATTGTTGAAGTCATGCGCCACGCCGCCGGTCAGCTGGCCCATGGCCTCCATGCGGGTGGCCTGGGAGAGGCGATCATTGGCGCGCTGCAGTTCGAGCTGGGCGTTGCGCCGCTCGGTGATGTCGCGGGTGATCTTGGCGAAGCCGACCAGCACCCCGTCTTCGTCGCGGATGGCGTCGATGACGACATTGGCGAAGAAGGGCGCGCCGTCCTTGCGCACCCGCCAGGCCTCGGCCTCGTAGCGGCCCTGCTCGGCGGCGGTGCGCAGGGCCAGGTCCGGAACGCCGTTGGCCCGATCGGGCTCGGTGTAGAAGGTCGAGATGTGGCGGCCGATGATCTCCTCGGCCTTGTAGCCCTTGATGTGCTCGGCGCCGGCGTTCCAGCTGGCCACCAGGCCTTGCGGCGTGAGCATGAAGATGGCGTAGTCGACCACTCCGGCCACCAGCATGCGGAACTGGTCATCGCTTGCGACCAGAGTCTTGAGGGTCCGGGCGTCTTCGGTGACCTCGCCGAGCAGGTCGCCGCCCGCGGGGTCGCAAATCTGCAGGGTGGCCGCCTCGGTCACCATGCCTCGCTCTCGCTCTTCCCGCGCATCCAACCTCCCCCAGGCACGCAACCTGACGCAATCCAACGTCTGCGCCGTAGTCGGGTTCCCGACCGCCCTTTTTTCGCCCGCAACGCCGGCAAGTTGGAGGTCATGACACTCGACCGCCGCCTGTTCCTTGGTTCCGCCCTGGCCCTCGGCCTGCCCTTCAGCCGCGCCGCCCTGGCTCAGAGCGGCACCCAGGGCGGGCCCATCGTCGCGCCCATCCGGCTGGATGACCGGCGAATAACCATCGAGGCGCGGTTGAACGGCAAGGGGCCGTTCAGTTTCGTCATCGACACCGGCGCCCAGCTCAATGCCGTGCGGCAGGGCGTGGCCGACCAGGTCGGCCTGCGCAAGGCGCGGGATGTCAGGCTGAACGGCGGCCTGAGCTTCCCGCTCTATTCGGTCGACGAACTGCTGCTGGGCGGGGTGGTCCGCCAGGCGGACGCCGCCATGGCCGGCCTGCCGGGGGCAAGGCTCAGCGGCGATGGCCTGCTGGCGGCCGGCCTGCTGACGACCTTCGACAGCGAACTGGACCTGGACCGGGGTCAATGGCGGGTCTGGCCGAGCGGATCGCCAGACCGGACCGGGTTCACCAGGCTGGACTCCAGCCTGCGGGAGCCGGACCTGCCCTATCTGTCGCGGCGGATCTTCGCCGAAATCACCTTCAACGGCGCCGGCCTCAAGCCGCTGCTGGACACCGGCTCGCCCAACATGCTGACGCTCGATCACACGGTCGGCCGGCGGCTGGGTCTGTGGAGCGACACCCAGCCCTATGTTCCGGTGCGAACGTCCGGGATCGGCGGGGACGCCCAGTCGCTGGCCCGGCTGGTGCGGGGCAAGGCCATCCAGGTCGGACCGGCCGGCTACGAAGCACCCCTGATCGTCGTGCGGCCCCCCGATGCGCAGGGGCCCGACGCCATCCTGGGCCTGCCGCTGCTGCGCACGCTGGACCTCTCCGTCGATCGCGCCGAGCGGGCCGTCTGGGTCCGCCGCAACAGCCAGGCGCCGAAGGTCCGGACCTATGGCGGTTCCGGTCTCTGGCTGGAGGCCCAGGGCGGCGGCGTGACCGTGGCCGAGGTCGGGACCGGCAGCCCGGCGGCCAAGGCCGGGGTGCGGGTCGGGGACGTGGTGGAGGGGCTGGATTTCCGCACGGCGATCGCCCGGCTCAACGCCCCGTTCGGCGAGACGCTGGCCCTGAGCCTGCGGCGCGGGGGGCAGGCGATTCCGGTCAGCTTCGTGCTGGCGGATTATCTCTAGCCACACGCATTTCGATTAGAAACCCATTGCGAGCCCCGCCCGGGTCCGGCTAGGGCAGGGGGAAGTCGTGATTGGGGACAGGGCGTGAAGGCGTTTTCGGAAGTGCTGGCGGAACTCGCCGCCGGCGGGACGGTCAGTGTCGGCGATGACTGGACCCAGGGCCGGACCCTGTTCGGCGGGCTCTCGGCGGCGCTGGCCGCGGCTGACGGGACGCGGGCGGCGGGCGAGGGGCAGCAGACGCCGCCGCCGCTGCGCTCGGCGCAGTTCGCCTTCATCGGGCCCGCCGCCGGACCGGTCACCGTCAGCTCCACGGTGCTGCGCCGGGGCCGCTCGGCGGTGTTCGTGCAGAGCGACCTGATGACCGAGCAGGGCCTGGCCCTGCGCGGCATCCTGACCTTCGGCTCGGCCCGGCCCTCGGCCATGGCCCATCAGGACCATCCGCCACCGCCGGCCCGGCCCATCGCCGGCTGCCCGTCGCTGCACGGACCCGGCGGCGGGCCGGGCTTCGCGGCGCATTTCGATGTCCGGCCGGCCGACGGCGAGATCTGGTTCGGGCGCAACCCCGACGGAACCGTCGAGCGCAAAGCCGGCAAGCCCGACCTGATCCTCTGGGCCCGCCACCGCGATCCGGCCGCGGGCCTGGACCCCATCGCCCTGCTGGCCCTGGGCGACATCCCCCCGCCCGCCGCCATGCGGCTGATGGCGGCCCCGGCTCCGATCAGCACCATGACCTGGATGGTCGATTTCCTGACCCCGCCGACGCCCGCCCCGGCGGAGGACGACGGCTGGCGGCTGCTGCGCAGCACAGCCGAGGTGGTCACGCAAGGCTATTGCAGCCAGTCGATGAGCCTGTGGGACAGCGCGGGCCGGCCGCTGATGGCGGGGCGGCAGAACGTGGCGGTGTTCGGCTAATCGTCGCGTCGTTTGAGACCCGGCATCATCCCCGCCTGCGCCAGGATCGCCGCCGAAATCAACAGCGGCCCCAGATAGTAGATGATCCGGTTGCCGACGAAGGCCGCCGCCAGGACGTCGCGGGGCAGGGCGGGGAGCAGGGTCAGGATGGCGCTCTCGAAGACGCCCGCCCCGGCCGGCACGCTGGAGGCGACGCCGGTGACGGTGGCGGCGGCATAGGCGGCCGAGAAGGCGGGGAAGCTGACCAGGCCCGGCGGGATCAGCACCCAGATCACCGCCGCCACGGCGACGTTGTCGACCAGGCCAATGGCCAACTGGGCCAGGGCCACGCGGACCGAGGGCAGGCGGTATTCACGGCCCAGCAGCCGCAGCGGCGCGCGCACGCCCGCGCAGGCCAGCACATAGACGAAGGGCGCCAGGGCCAGGGCCAGGCCCAGCGAGCGGGTGAGCAGGGGGCTGAGCCGCAGGGCCGCGCCGCCCAGGTCGGGGGCGGTGAGCAGCGACAGCCCGACCAGTTCGGTGATGCCGATCGAGTAGCCGACGATGCAGAAGACGGTGGTCTCGGCGACCTGGGCCAGGTCCGCGCCGTGACGGGCATAGAGGCGGTAGCGCACCGCTCCGGCGACCAGCACGGCCGTGCCGGTGACGTGGGCGATGCCGTTGGCGCAGAACGAGCCCAGCAGCACGGCCAGGAACGGGACCTTGGCCCCCGCCCAGCGCAGGCCCAGCCACTCCATCACCGCCAGCAGGCCGAAACTGACGAGGGTCATGAGCCCCGCGAAGGCGAGCCGGCCCCAGCCCCAGTGGTCGATGTCATCGAGGATCCGGGCCGGATCGGTGTGGCGGAACTCACGCCACATCACCCAGCCGGCCAGGGCCAGAAGCAGGATCGGCAACAGGCGAACCGCCCATCGTCTGGCCACGGCCATCAAATTCGCACGCTCCCGCCCCGATTCCGGTTCGGCCCATCCTAGCGGCAGATCGGCACAGCGTCAGGCGGAACCGGAGACCCCTGCGCAGGGATCTCCGGTTCCGCGAAGCGGCCTACTTCTTGGGGGCTTTGACCTTGATCGGCTTGGCCAGCTTCAGCTTGGGCAGGGCGGTGAAACTGGACTGGTCGGACGGCGACAGGTTGGGGCGGTAGAGAACCACACCCATGGCCATCGCGCCGCGCACGAAATAGGTCTCGCCGGCTTCGACTTCCATCGTCAGGTCGTCGGCCGCCTCGGAGTGCACCACGAAGGTGTGCTTGCCCGGGGCGATCTGCAGGATGAAGTAGCTGTTGTTCGACAGCTGGCCCAGCTCGGCCTCACCTTCGCGGACCTTGAAAGACACCGCGCCGCCGAAATAGTTGGACGGCCGGTAGAAGACGATCTGGGCCATGCCTTCGGCCGGAGCGCCGACCCGGGGATCGCCGGTCGGCGCGGGCGCCGGAGCGTCGGCGGCGGGGGCCGCGGCGGGCGCGTCAGCCGTGGATTGCGCCCCAGCCAGGCCGGGGGCCAGCATGGCCGCGCCCAGGATCATCAGGCCCGCGATGGCGGGCTTGCTCATTTTGGAAAACATCAAAAGTCTCTTCAGTTGGAGGAGGTGGGAGTAGAGGCGGGCGCCGCGGCCGCCGGCGTTTCGGCGGGCGGGGCAGGCGCGACGGCCGCCGTATCCAGCGTGTAGTCCTGGTTCAGCTTGGCGGTGGCGACGAGGCCCGGTTGATAGATCACGTCACCGCCCTGGATCAGCAGGCCGAGGGGGCCAACCGCCATATTGAGGAGCATCGCGCCGCCCAGGTTGTCCTTGCCGACGCCGCCGAGCTTGAAGCCGCGCAGAAGAATGCGGCTACCCTGGTAGTCGAGATAGCGGACCGCCAGCAGCAGTTCGCCGGGCCGGCCGCCGAACCCGGCCTTGGAGGCGTCGACCACCTCGCCGACGCCGGGCGTGCCGGCCGGGATCAGCACCCGGTCGCCGACCTTGAGCGGGAAATAAAGCTGGAAGGCAAACTGGTCCCCCTGCTTGGCGGTCTTGGAACTGATGATCTGGGTAAAGACGATGGTGATCACCGTCCCCGCCGGAGCGGTCACCGGACCGGCCGCTTCCGGCGCGGGCGGTGTTGGCGCGGGCGCGGCTTCCGGGGCCGGAGCGACGGCCGCCGCCGCCGGCTCGGCTGGCGGCGGCGGCGAGGCGTCCTGAGCGAACGCGGAGCATGCGGCAGCCGCCCAAAGCGACAGGCCGAGGCCAAGAATTTTCATGATTGGAAGCCCCCTTACTGGCCGCAACCTAGGCAGATCGATATCGGTTTGGCAAGGCGAGGCCCCCGGCGGTTGAGTTGCATCCGGACAGCGGGCCTTCACCCAACTGGTTGCATCTGATACTAGATGCCGCCCCATTCGCGCCGGAGCCGCCCCCCATGACCGCCAGCATGAACGCCCCCGCCCCAACCGACCTGTTCGACAACCCCCTCGGCACCGACGGCTTCGAGTTCGTCGAGTTCACCTCGCCCGAGCCGGAGAAGCTCAGGACGATGTGGGAGCTGATGGGCTTCACCGCGGTCGGCCGGCACCGCTCCAAGAACGTGCTGCATTTCCGCCAGGGCGACATCAACTTCATCCTGAACATGGAGCCGGTCGGGCAGTCCGCCGATTTCCGGGGCGCGCATGGCCCCTCGGCCAACGCCATGGCCTTCCGGGTTCGCGACGCGGGCAGGGCCTACAGGCTGGCCCTCGAGCGCGGCGCGACGCCGGCCCAGGCGGGCAAGATCGGCCCGATGGAGCTGAACATCCCGGCCATCGAGGGCATCGGCGGCACCAACCTCTATCTGGTCGACCGCTACGGCGCCCACAGCATCTATGACGTCGATTTCGAGCCCATTCCCGGCGCTGCCGAGGCGGCGGAAAAGAACGCCGTCGGCCTGACCTATCTGGACCACCTGACCCACAACGTCTTCCGCGGCAACATGGCCAAGTGGGCGGACTTCTACGAGAAGGTCTTCAACTTCCGCCAGATCCGCTACTTCGATATCGAGGGCAAGGTCACCGGCCTGTTCTCCAAGGCCATGACCAGTCCGGACGGCAAGATCCGCATCCCGCTCAACGAGAGCCAGGACGAGCAGAGCCAGATCGAGGAGTTCCTGCGCGACTACAAGGGCGAGGGCATACAGCACCTGGCCTTCGGAACCGACGACATCTTCGCGACGGTCGAGACCCTGCGCGAGCGCGGCGTCAAGTTCCAGGACACCCCCGACAGCTATTACGAACTGCTCGATGGCCGGGTGCCGGGCCATGGCGAGAACACCCAGCGCCTGCAGGCCGACAAGATCCTGCTGGACGGCGCCCCGACCGAGGGCCAGGGCCTGCTGCTGCAGATCTTCACCGAAAACCTGATCGGCCCGATCTTCTTCGAGATCATCCAGCGCAAGGGCAACGAGGGCTTCGGCGAGGGGAATTTCAAGGCGCTGTTCGAGTCGATCGAACTGGACCAGATCCGCCGCGGGGTGGTGAAGGAGGGCTGAGCTCCTCCGCCTACAGATTTCATCGTTATTTCATAGTGCATGGCTGGCGGGCTAACGCCGACCGTGCATAATCCCTGCCTGTCTGGACGCCGGAGTTGGCGAGTTCCCGGACTGGGTGGGGGGATTTCCAAGTGACCGATGTGGTGTTTGCCGCCGACGACGGCGTGCATGGGCGTGAACTGTGGATCACCGACGGGACCGAAGTCGGGACGCGGCTGGTCAAGGACATCAATACGCTGGACCCGAACGTCGGTTACGGGATCGGCTCCAATCCTTCCGGCCTTGTCACGCTGCCGAACGGCAAGGTGATATTTTTCGCCACGGCCGGCGGCGATATCATTGAGCGCGGGCTGTGGGTGACCGACGGCACTGAGGCCGGCACCTACAAAATCGCCGGGGGGATGGCGATCTTCAACGACGCCAATACCGAACCGCAGGACCTGAAGCTGGTCGGCGACAAGGTCTACTACACCGTCGACTCCCTCAACGGCCGGCGGCTGTATGTCACGGACGGGACCGCCGAGGGCTCGCACGAGGTCGGCCTGCTGAACCCGTACCGGAGCAACATCAGCTCGAGCGCCGGCGAACTGATCGCGGTCGGCAACCTGCTCTATTTCAAGTCCGACTATCCCGGCTCGAATGGCCTATGGGTCACCGACGGCACGGTCGCCGGCACGGTGAGGCTGACCGACGCGGCGCCCTCGGCGGGTTCGACCGCGTTCAATGGCGGCACGTCGGGGGCGATCCTACAGGATGGCTCTAAGGTCTACTTCCTGGCCAATACGGCCGCGGCGGGCACTGAGCTGTGGGTGACCGACGGCACGACGGCCGGCACTCACATGGTCAAGGACCTCAACGCCGGTAGTAGCAGCGGCGCCACCGGCTTCATCGCCATCCTGAACGGCCGGTTGGTGTTCCGCGGCAACGACGGCGCCAACGGCACCGAGTTCTGGAGCACCGACGGCACGGCGGCCGGCACGGTGAGGCTGATGGACCCGGTCGCGGGCAGCGGCTCGAGCACCTATTCCACCTCCAGGCAGATCGGCGACAAGCTGTTCATCGGCGTCAACTCGACGGGCGAAGGCCGTGAGCCCTGGGTGACCGACGGCACCGTCGCCGGCACCTTCATGCTGAAGGACGTCATGCCGGGGGCCGTCGGCTCGACCGCCGCCAACTTCCGCAGCGCGGGGGGCAAGATCGTCTTCAGCGCCAATGACGGGGTCCACGGCACGGAACTTTGGGTCACGGACGGGACTGCCGCCGGCACTCAGCTGCTAACCGACATCGCCCCCGGCGCGGACAATTCCAGCCCGATCACCTTCGCCGCGTTCGGCGATCGCCAGTTGTTCGCGGTCTATACCCCGACCTCCGGCGCCGAGCTGTGGATCACCGACGGCACGGCCGCCGGGACCACGCGGCTGGTGGATTTCAACCCGAGCGGCCCGGATGGCGGCTTCGCTCCTGTTCTGGCCATGGGTGGCAAGTATTTCTTCATCGGATACGCCCCCCAGAGCGGATCGGAACTCTGGGTGACTGACGGCACGGCGGCGGGCACCAGGCTGCTGAAGGATATCGCCCCCGGCGCCCTGTACGATTCGAGTCCCGACCACTTCTTCGTGGTCGGCAACCATCTGGTCTTCACCGCCTTCAACACCGCCGACGGGACCGAGGTCTGGACGACCGACGGCACGCCGGAGGGCACGGTGCAACTGACCGACATCGAAGCCGACGGCATCATTCCGGATTTCTCCAACTTCCGCCTCGTCGACGGCGTGCTGTTCTTCACCGCCGACGATCATGGCCCGCAGGGCGCGGAGCTGTGGCGCAGCGACGGCACCGTGGCCGGAACCCACCTAGTCACCAACCTGAACACCAACCCGGTTCTGTCGCCGTCGATCGTCTCGACCGACTTCCCGGTCGCCACTCCGATCAACGGCGGCTTCCTGGTCCAGCTGGGGACAGAGAGGACAGGCTCGGAGCTGTGGTTCAGCGATGGCACCCGGGCCGGCACCTTTGCGCTGGCGGACATCAATCCGGGGCAGGCCGAGTCTTCGCCGACCAACTTCACCATCGCGGGCGGCAAGGTGTTCTTCTGGGCGACCAGCGACCTTGGCCGCGAACCCTGGGTCAGCGACGGCACCGTCGCCGGCACCCACATGATCTATGATCTGAACTTCGGCCCGGACGATTCCTACTTCACCGGCGGCTTCACCGTGTTCGGATCGAAGGTCGTCTTCGTGGCCAACACGCCCGGCCGTGGGGCCGAACTCTGGATCAGCGACGGCACGGAACTGGGCACCCTGCGTCTGAGCGACGTCGTAGCCAGCGGCGGCCACTCCATCCCGCGCAACATGACGGTCATGGGCGACAAGCTGGTCTTCGAAGCCAATGCCGCCGGGGGTGTCATGGAAGTCTGGGTCACCGACGGGACCCGGGCGGGCACGGTCAAGCTGGCCGACTGCGGCGACCCCCTGCCGTCCAACAATCCCCTCTACACCAACACCTACAGCGGCTTCACCGATCTGGGCGGCGGCAAGTATCTCTTCGCCGGCAAGGACGCCAATGGCGGGCGCGAGCCGTGGATCACCGACGGCACGGCGGCCGGCACCCATGCGCTGGCCGATATCAATCCCACGGGAAGTTCGGCGTTCGCCTACATCACCAAGGTTGGCGTCAAGGTTTATTTCGCCGCGCAGGATAGCGCCGGCGACATGGAGCTGTGGGTGACCGACGGCACGGGCGCCGGCACGGTGCGGGTGGCCGACATCAACCCGGGCCTCTCCGGCTCCAACCCCACGCCCCTGTCCCTGCAGGCGGGCTTTACGGTCATGACCGACGGCCGGATCCTCTTCACGGCCACGACCTCCGAGGGCAGTGGCCTGTGGATCAGCGACGGCACGGCCGCGGGCACCCTTCGTTTGGCCACGGTCGCCAGCGCCCAGACCTCGCCGATCCAATACTATCCTGAGGCCGCCACGGTGCAGGTCGGCGGCAAGGTGTTTTTCCTGGGCTCCGGCAGTAACGGGGCCGAGCCCTGGGTCACCGACGGCACCGCCGCCGGCACCTTCAAACTGGCCAACATGGGCGTCAGCATCTACGGGCCGACTGGTGACCACCTCCAGCCCTGGGTGGTCTTCAACGGCAAGGTGCTGTTCTCGGCCGGCGGCGGACTGAACACCAACCAGGGCCTGTGGGTGAGCGACGGCACCGTGGCCGGGACCGTCCTGTTGTCGGGCCATGTTCCCGGGCTGCCCAATGGCGCGGTGTCGTCCCTGACCATCGTCGGCGGCCGGGTGGTGTTCAGCGCCACCGATACTCAGGGCTCTTATAAGCTCTGGGCGACCGACGGCACGGTGGCCGGCACCGAGCCGTTGAGCGCCAGCGCCTCCTGGGCCGGCAGCTTCACCCTCTTCAACGGCCTGGCCTTCTTCGCGGCCCAGGTCGACTTCACCGACCGTGAGGTCTGGGTCACTGACGGCACGGTCGGAGGCACCCACAAGTTGCTCGACATCGCGCCCGGCTCCGCCGGAAGCGATCCGGCCGGCTTCCAGATCATCGGGGGCAAGCTCTATTTCCTGGCCAGCGACGAGGTGAACGGCCAGGAGGTCTGGACGACCGACGGCACGGCGGCCGGCACGATCCGGGTGACGGACACCTGGGTCCCGGGCGGCAGCGCCAGCCCTGGCCCCGTCGCACCGGTTTACGCCTCTCCCCCGCCCCCGCCCCCGCCGCCGCCGCCGCCGCCACCGCCGACCTTCGACCACACCCTGGTCGGCACCGCCGGCGGCAACACGCTGAATGGCGATGGCGGCAAGGACCTGATCCAGGGCCTGGCCGGCAACGACACCCTGAACGGCCTGGGCGGCAATGACCGCCTCGAGGGCGGTGACGGTTCCGACAAGCTGAACGGCGGCGATGGCGACGACATCCTGGTCGGCGGGGCTGGCACCGACACTTTCACGGGCGGCGCCGGGGCGGATCGTTTCGTGTTCGGGCCTGGCGACGGGGCCAACACCATCACCGACTTCCAGGTCGGCCAGGACGTCATCGACCTCGCGGCCTATGGCGGCACGGTCAGCGTCCGGCAGCTGTCGGCCGGGGCGCGGGTGACCTTCGCCGACGGAGCCTATGTGACCCTGACCGGCGTGCAGGCCTCGGCCCTGACCAACGCCAGCTTCGTGGGCGGGACCATCGCGGCCTCGCCTCCGCCTTCGCCACCACCGTCTCCGCCGCCCCCGCCGCCGCCGACGCCTGGCTTCGACCAGACCCTGGTCGGCACGGTGGCCGGGAACACCATCAACGGCGCCGACGCCTCCAAGGACCTGATCCAGGGCCTGGCCGGCAACGACACCCTTGGCGGCCTGGGCGGCAATGACCGTCTCGAAGGCGGCGACGGCTCCGACAAGCTCCACGGCGGCGACGGCGACGATGTCCTGGTTGGCGGGGCCGGCACCGACACCTTCACCGGCGGCGCGGGCGCGGACGTCTTCGTGTTCGCCACGGGTGATGGGGCCAACACCGTCACCGACTTCACGGTCGGCCAGGACAAGCTCGATGTCAGCGCCTATGGCGGTTACAGCTCGATCGTCCAGCTGGCGTCAGGCGCCAAGGTGATCTTCGCCGACGGAGCCTATGTGACCCTGACCGGGGTGCAGGCCTCCAGCCTGACGGCGGACAGCTTCATCGGCTCGTCCTCTCCGCCGCCCAGTCCGCCGCCGCCTCCGCCACCCAGCCCACCGCCGCCTCCGCCACCCCCACCTGGCTTCGATCATCAGCTGATCGGCACGGCGGGCGGCAATACGCTGAACGGCTTCAATGACTCCAAGGACCTGATCCAGGGCCTGGGCGGCAACGACACGCTGAACGGCCTAACAGGCAATGACCGTCTCGAAGGCGGTGACGGCGGCGATCACCTCGATGGCGGCGACGGCGATGACGTTATCGTCGGCGGCGGCGGAACCGACACCATGACCGGCGGGACCGGACAGGACCTCTTCGTGTTCGAGGCCGGCAGCGGCGGCAACTTCATCACCGATTTCGTCGTTGGTGAGGACATGCTCGACGTCACCGCCATCGGCGGCTACGGCTCGATCGTGCAGACGGCGGCCGGGGCCAAGGTCTTCCTCGATACCGGCAGCTATGTGGTGCTGAACGGCGTGCAGGCCTCCAGCCTGACCAGCGCCAGCTTCGTGAACGGCGGACCGGGCCCGGGTCTGCAGATCGGCGGGGCCGGCCCGGACAGCCTGCTCGGCACACCGGGCAACGATACCCTGCGCGGGGCCGGTGGCGACGACACGCTGCGGGGCGGCGACGGCGGTGATAGCCTGCGGGGCGGTGACGCCAACGACGTGCTGTTCGGCGGCAACGGCGAGGACTCGCTGATCGGTGACGACGGCAACCTCGGCGATCACGGCAACGATGTGCTGGACGGCGGCCTGGGCCCGGACCATCTGGACGGCAATGTCGGGGCGGACATCTACGTCTTCCGCCTGGGCGACGGTGTCGACGATATGGTCTTCCGCGATGTCGGCGCCGACGAGATCTGGCTGATCGGCTACAGCGGTTACACGACGACGGCGACCTCGGCCCACAGCTTCCGCATCACGCCGACCGATGGGACCGGCGACTCGATCGACGTCAACTTCAATTTCGACATCGATCCCGCGGCGGTGCTGGCCTCCATCCACCTGATGCCGGCCGGCACGCCGACGCCGGCGCCGCTGGTTACCCCGCCGCCGCCCATGCCCATGGACCCGCCAAAGGCCGAGCATGCCGAAGCCGACGGCTGGCTGCTCTAACCCTTCACGGAGTTAGTTTCAGCCGTTACGATCATCGCCGCTCCCGCCCCGCTGGCGGGCGAGGAGAGGCGATGATCCGACACTTGCGCACCCTGGCGATCCTCGCCGCCCTGGCCGTGATCCCGGCCGCCGCGCCCGCCGCGCCGCCCGGCGGTCACTGGGCCATCGTCATCCATGGCGGGGCCGGGGTGATCGAGCGGGTCGGCATGGATCCGGCGACGGAAGCGGCCTATCGCGCCGCCCTGGCCCGTGACCTGGAGGTCGGCTCGAAGATTCTGCGCGAGGGCGGCAACGCCACCGATGCGGTCGAGGCGGTGATCCGCGAGCTTGAGGACGACCCGCTGTTCAACGCCGGCCGGGGCGCTGTGTTCACCGCCGAGGGCGAGAACAGCCTGGACGCCGCCTTCATGGACGGCGCGACCCTCAAGGCCGGAGCCGTGGCCGGGGTGACCCGCACGCGCCACCCCATCAGCCTGGCCCGCAGCGTCATGACCAACTCGCGCTTCGTGCTGCTCAGCGGCAAGGGCGCCGACACCTTCGCCCAGGGGACCGGCCTGGAGATGGTCGAGCCGTCCTTCTTCTTCACCGAGCGGCGCTGGAAGCAGCTGGAGGCCGAGCTGAAGGCGCAGGGCCTGCCCATTCCGCCCCGGCCCAGGGGGGCGCCGCCGCCCCCTCCTAGCTCAGATCGGCCGAGCGCGGCGCTGTGGCCGGCCGACGACCATCGTTTCGGCACCGTGGGCGTGGTGGCGGCCGATGCGCGGGGCAATGTCGCGGCCGGCACCTCGACGGGCGGCATGACCGCCAAGCGCTGGGGCCGGATCGGCGACAGTCCCATTCTCGGGGCCGGCACCTATGCCGACAACAGCTATGGCTGCGCGGTCTCGGCGACCGGCACGGGGGAGTATTTCATCCGCCTGGCCATCGCCCATGACGTCTGCGCCCGCACCCATTTCCAGCGCCAGCCGTTGGAGAAGGCGGCCCAGGCGGTGATCGCCCGGCTGGGGGCGTTCGGCGGCGACGGCGGGCTGATCGCGGTCAGCCCCAAGGGCGACATGGTCTGGGCGTTCAACACGCCCGGCATGTACCGGGCGGCGGCCAGCTGGAAGGTCGCGCCGGTGGTGAAGATCTACAGGGACGAGAAGTAGCGATGGCCAAGGGTAACTGGATTCCGGTGCGGGGCGCGCAAGGCGAGCACAGCCGCCAAGCCCATGCCGATCTGCCCGACGGGACCTATGAGCGCGAGGTCAGCAAGGAGGGCTTCTTCGGTCCCGCCGCCTTCCTCTATCACCGCCGCCCGCCGACCGGCTGGGTCAGCTTCGAAGGTCCGCTGCGGCCCCGGGCCTTCGACCTCAATGGCTTGAACCAGCCGGCCGACAGCCCCTGGGACGCGCCGGTGGTGCTGCACAACGGGGCGACCGAGATCCGCTTCTGGAAGCTGGCCGGCCCGATGACCGCCCTGGCCCGCAACGCCGACGGCGACCAGCTCTTGTTCGTCCACACCGGCCAGGGCGACCTGTTCTGCGATTATGGCCGCATCGCCTTCAAGGCCGGCGACTACCTCTACCTGCCGCGCGGGACGATGTGGCGGCTGGCCCCCGACGGGCCCGCCGCCATCCTGACCATCCAGGCCACCAACGGCCACTACACCCTGCCGGACCGCGGCCTGCTGGGCCCGCACGCCCAGTTCGATCCGGCCATGCTGGATACGCCGGTGATGGACGAGGCCTTCCGCGATCACCAGGCGCAGGAGGGCATGTTCCCCGTCCGTATCAAGAAGCGCGGCGCCGTGTCGGTGGCGACCTACCCCTACAACCCGCTGGACGCCGTCGGCTGGCATGGCGAGCTGGCGCCGGTGCGCCTGAACGTCTCGGCGATCCGGCCGGTGGTCAGCCATCGCTACCACCTGCCGCCCAGCGCCCACACGACGTTCGTGGCCGACCGCTTCGTGGTCTGCACCTTCACGCCCCGGCCCTTCGAGACCGATCCGGGCGCGATCAAGGTGCCGTTCTTCCACAACAACGACGATTTCGACGAGGTCCTGTTCTACCACGCCGGCGACTTCTTCAGCCGCGATAACATCGACGCCGGGATGATGACCTTCCACCCCAGCGGCTTCACCCACGGCCCCCACCCCAAGGCCCTGAAGAACATGCTGGTGCAGACCAAGGAGGCCACCGACGAGATCGCGGTGATGATCGACACCCGCGATCCGCTGGAGGTCGGCGACGGAGCGGCGGCGGTCGAGAACACCGCCTATGTCGACAGCTGGAAGACGCCGTGATCGACCCCGATCTGGTCGAAATGGCCGAGGATGAGCTGAAGCGCGCCGTGACCCTGTCCTGGCGCGAACTGCGCAAGGTCACCCCCTGGGGCGACAGCTACGAGGGCTTCAGCCCGACGGGGCGGGCCGTGATGGTCGAACGAAGTTATTTGTGGGCGGACGCGGAAGGGGGCGACATCCTCTGCGAAATCGTCGTCTATGGCGGGGACAGCCGATACGACCAGGGCGCGCGCATAAGCGCCGTCATCGAGAAAAAAGGAAACGCCTAGTGAAGCTCGCCTCCCTGAAGTCCGGCCGCGACGGCCGCCTGGTTGTGGTCTCCAACGATCTGGCCTGGTGCACCGACGCGGCGCCGGTGGCGGCGACCCTGCAGGCGGCCCTGGACAATTGGGACGAGCTGGGTCCGGCCCTGCAGGCCCTGGCCGACAGCCTGGAACACGGCGGCATGCCGCGCGAGCGCTTCCATGAGCATGACGCCATGAGCCCCCTGCCGCGCGCCTATCAGTGGGCCGACGGCAGCGCCTACGTGAACCACGTCGCCCTGGTGCGGAAGGCCCGGGCCGCCGACATGCCCGAGAGCTTCTGGACCGACCCCCTGATGTACCAGGGCGGCTCGGACGGCTTCCTGGGACCGCGCGACCCGATCCCCCTGGCCGACGAGGCCTGGGGCTGCGACCTGGAGGCCGAGGTGGCGGTGATCGTCGGCGATGTGCCGCAGGGCGCAAGCCGCGAAGTGGGCCTGGCGGCGGTGCGGCTGGTCATGCTCGTCAACGACGTTTCCCTCCGCAACCTGATCCCGGGCGAACTGGCCAAGAGTTTCGGCTTCTTCCAGTCCAAGCCGGCCAGCGCCTTCTCGCCGGTGGCGGTGACGCCCGACGCCCTGGGCGCCGCCTGGAAGGACGGCAAGCTGCACGGCGCCATGGAGGTCGAACTGAACGGCAAGGAGTTCGGCCGGGCCGATGCTGGCGTCGACATGACCTTCGACTTCGGAATCCTGATCGCCCACGCCGCCAAGACCCGCGCCCTGTCGGCGGGAACCATCATCGGCTCGGGCACGGTCTCGAACCGCGACGCCGGCGGCGGTCCAGGCAAACCCGTCGATCAGGGCGGTCTGGGCTATAGTTGCATAGCCGAGGTGCGCACGGTGGAGACGCTGCTCGCCGGAGAGGCGAAAACCCCCTTCCTGCGCCATGGCGACACGGTCCGCATTGAGATGCGCGACGCCAGGCGGCACTCGATCTTCGGGGCCATCGAACAGACGGTCGCCGTCACCGGAAAATGAAGGGGCCAAAGTCCATGGGATCGAACGTCGCCAAGCTGCCCCCGGTGGCCGATGCGGCGCTCGCCCTGGACGACTATCTGCCCTACCGCCTGTCGGTCGCCTCCAACGCCGTCTCCAGGCTGATCGCCCGGGCCTATGAGGACCGCTTCGGCCTCTCCATCCCGCAATGGCGGCTGATGGCGGTGCTGGCCGAGGGGGCGCTGACCCAGCAGGCTATCGTCGCCAGGACCGCCATGGACAAGGTGACCGTCTCCAGAGCCGCCCAGGGCCTGGTCACCCGCCACCTGATCGCCCGGGCCGCCCACGAGGCCGACGGCCGCAGCCACCGCCTGGCCCTGACCGACACCGGCCTGCGCCTGCACGCCGAGATCGCTCCCCTGGCCCTGGCCTATGAGGCGGCGCTGCTGGCGGGCCTGGCTCCGGCCGAGGTGGCGATGATGAAGCGGCTGCTGGGCCGGCTGGAAGCGGCGGCGGCGCGGCTTTCGGGCGAGTAGCTCGCCGCCGGCCCAGGTCTAGCCTGTCGCCGCCGTCGGCACAGCCGCCGTGTCGAAATAGTCGAAGAACCTGACGATCTTACCGTCCCGAAATTCCAGGACGTCCGCTTTCTGGACCCGAAACACTGGCTGATCCCGATCCTTGGGCCGCCATTCGCTGTCGATGAGGGCCACGATCCGGTCGCCCTGGGCGATGTATTCCGTCACCTCGAAGGAGACCATCGTGTAGGTCTGATCGAGGTTGGCGTAGTATTCCTCGACTTCGCGCTTGCCGTGCCGCGCCCGGGTGAACTCGACGCCCGGCGCGCCCCGCCCCATCGAGTCCATTTCGACCGCATCGTCCATCGCGGCCAGCTAGGCCTGGGTGCTTTGGCCCCCACTCCGGCTCCACTGGTCATAGAGGCTACGCAGGGTGGTCAGGTTGTCGCTCAGTGGGTCCTCCCCAAAATCCTCGTTTAGCGCTCCTGTGATCAATTCTAGCACAGGTTGAGGGCCTGGGGAGTCGCTCCAGAATGGCGATGCAATGGAGATGCCCGGCTTATCCCGGTCAGGCCGCGACTTCGGTTGCGGTCGCCTCGGCGGCCGTCATCAGGTCGGCCGGACTCATCCGCACCTGCAGGCCCCGCTGGCCGCCATTGAGATAGACGTAAGGCTCGGCCGCCGCGCTGGCCTCCAGCACGGTCGAGACGCGCTTCCTCTGGCCGAACGGGCTGATGCCGCCGACCTTGTAGCCGGTCATCCGCTCGGCGTCGGCGGGCTTCATCATCGTGGCGGACTTGCCCCCGGCGGCGGCCGCAAGCTTCTTCATCGACACCTCCCGGTCCGAGGGCAGGATCACGCAGACCGGCCTGCCGTCGACCAGGGTCATCAGGGTCTTGAGCACCCGCGAGGGCGACTCGCCCAAAGCTGCGGCGGCGGCCAGGCCGATGCTGTCGGCGTCCGGATCGTAGTCGTAGGTGTGGACCGTGAAGGCGACGCCGGCCCGGGTCAGGGCCAGGGTGGCGGGCGTGGTCTTCGACACCGTAGCGTCAGGCCGCGAGGGCCCGCTGGCGGCGGTACTGGCGGAACGAGATCATCCGCTTGCCGGCCTCATCCCACAGGGACAGGGCCACGCAGCGCAGGCTCTGGGTGAGGCTCAGGCGGCTGACATTGCGCAGCTGGGGCAGGTCCCGCATGACCGCCGTGAGGCGATAGAAGGGAATGCGCGGGGCGACGTGATGGACGTGGTGGATGCCGATATTGGCGGTCATCCAGCGCAGCACCACGGGCAGGTCGTAATACGAGCTGCCATGCAGGGCGGCGGTGGTGTGGTCCCAGTCCTCGCGGCGCGACCAGTGGGCGTCCTCGAACTGGTGCTGCACATAGAACAGCCAGACGCCAATGGTGGCGGCGATGACCAGGGTCGGCAGCTGCACCAGCAAGAGGGCCGGCCAGCCGGCCAGCAGGGCCACGGCGACCATGAAGGCGACGATGGCCAGGTTGGCGCCCATGGCGCTGACCCAGGGCCGCCAGCCTTGCTTCATCAGGCCGAACGGCAGGCGCTGCTGCAGCACGAAGGTGAAGGCCGGGCCGATGCCGAACAGCACCAGCGGGTGGCGATACAGGCGATAGCCGAACCGCTTGATCAGCGGCAGGGCGCGATATTCCTCGACGGTCAGGGTGACAATGTCGCCCAGGCCCCGGCGGTCCAGGTCGCCGGAGGTGGCGTGGTGGGCGGCGTGGGTCTGGCGCCAGCAGTCGTAGGGGGTCAGGGTCAGCACCCCGATGACCCGGCCGGTCCAGTCATTGGCGGCGGCGTTGTCGAAGAAGCTGTGATGGCCGCAGTCGTGCTGGACCATGAACAGCCGCACCAGGAAACAGGCGGCCGGGATGCTGAGCAGCAGGGCCAGCCACCACAGGCCGAACGCTGAGGCGATCCAGGCAACGGTCCACAGGGCGGCCAGGGGCGCGGCGCTGAGCAGCAACTCCAGGATCGAGCGGCCATGGTGTGGACGGGAATAGGAAGCCAGAGCTTTGCGCAACGGACGCGGCTCAAGGGTATGGTCAGTCAAGGGCTTTCCGCCTTGTCATTGTTATGTCCCCCTCGGCGATCGTAGCCGCCCGAGCGGGATGGGCGGGTGAGTCGCCCCGGTAGACTAGAGCCCACAGTGATGAAGGTTTTGTCAGCCGGCCGACAGATAGGCTCCTATTGCGCCTGAATGAGGGCGGAAGCCATGTAACCTGTGACCCCAGGGATCGAATTCTCGACTGAGACGGCGGAACGGAGCAGGCGATGAACGGCAGGATTCTCTGGCCCCTGGGCCTGGCCGCCCTGCTGGGCGTCGCGCTCGCCGCCATGGCCCCGGCCGCCGCGCCGCCGTCGCCCGTGAAGGCCGACGCCGCCCATCCGGTGGTGGTCGAGCTGTTCCAGAGCCAGGGCTGCTCGTCCTGCCCGCCCGCCAACGCCAACCTGAACGCCATAGCCGGCCGTCCGGATGTGCTGGCCCTCAGTTTTTCGATCACCTACTGGGATTATCTGGGCTGGAAGGACACCTTCGCCCAGAAGGCCTTCACCGACCGCCAGAAGACCTACGCCGCCGGCCCGCTGGGCTCGCAGGTGGCGACGCCGGAAATGGTGGTCAACGGCCGCTTCGACCTGGTGGGCCAGGACCAGGCCGAGGTCGAGGCGTCCCTGCGCCGGGCCGGCGCGCCGGGCGGTCCGGCGGTCAGGGTCGAGCCGGGCCGGGTCAGCATCGCCGCCGGCCCCGCGCCGGGCCGCGCCGCCGACGTCTGGCTGGTCCGCTACGACCCCCGCGTCCAGAACGTGCCGATCGCGCGGGGCGAAAACGAAGGCCGCACCCTGCCGCATCGGAACATCGTGCGGCAGCTGGTCCGGCTGGGCGGCTGGAACGGCGCGGCGGCCAGTTTCATCCTCACCCCGCCCAGGGACCCGGCCTGGCGCACGGCCGTGCTGGTCCAGGCGCCCGGCGGCGGTCCGATCCTGGGGGCCGGGCGGCGCTAGGGTTTCGTATTTAACACCGCTCATCCCGGCATTCGCGGGGATGAGAGGATGAAAGAAGCGCTAAGCTTCTGAATTGTCTCAATCTCTATTGAGTCCGGCCCTTAGGCCTTCGGCGCGAGGATCTTCTCGACCGCCTTGTCGATGCGGCGCTGGCGGGTCTCGGGGCTCCTGGCCTCCTCGATGGCCCGCACATGCTCCTTGCGGTGGCTGTAGGCCAGGGCGGCGAACCTCTCGCTGGCCCCGGCCTGCTCCAGCGCCGCGGCGAAGTCGGCCGGGACCTCCACGGTGCGCGGCGCGGTGTCGAGGGCGATGCCGACCTCCAGCGTCTCGCCGCCGGCCACGCCGGCCCGCTCGCGATGCTCGGCGGCCACCCCGACCATCACATCGCCGCCCATCACCGCCAGGGTGCTGCGATAGCTGTAGCCCTTGATGGTCACCACCACCGGCGCCCGCCGGCCGCCGCCGAGGGCCTCGACCACCGCGTCCGGCACGACGATGCCGGTGACGTTCTTGCGTTCGCCCTGGAGGAGGGTGGTGGTGAAGTTCATCGGCGGGCTCCAGCAATCTGGCGGAGACCGAAACCTGCGGATCACGGGGACGCGGGTCAATGCCGCCGCACGCCTTTGTCGGCGCCAGGCTCCGCGGCAGGAGACTCTCATGACCGACGTCACCCGCCGGGCCTGGTCAGGCTCGGTTCAGGGATTTCCGCTATCGTGCGCTCTGACCATGCGCGCCGCTCAAGCCTGTCTCCTCCTGCTGGCCTTCCTGTCCCTGGCCGCCGCGCCCGGCGACTACGCCCGCATTGAGGACGGCATCGCCTCAAGGCTGAACAACTATCGGGCCGACAACGGTCTGCCGCGTCTCAAGCGTTCGCCGCTGTTGGACAGGGTGGCCCGGGCCCATGCCGCCGATCTCGCCGAGCATCATCCCGACCGGGGGACCGACCGGCGCGGCCAGCCCTGCAACCTGCACAGCTGGTCGGCCGCCGGGCCGTGGCGGGCGGTCTGCTACACCGCCGATCACGTCTATGCCGAGCGGATGTGGAGCAAGCCGGCCGAGATCACCGATGGCGCCTATCCGGGGCCGGGCTACGAGATCGCCATGGGCTCGACCGGCCCGGTTACCGCCGAACTGGCCCTGAACGGCTGGAAGGCCAGCCCGGGCCACCGGGCCGTTATCCTGGAGGAGGGGGTCTGGGGCAAGCCGCCGTGGAAGGTGTTCGGGGTGGGGGTGAGCGAAGGCTACGCCGTGGTCTGGTTCGGCCGGGAGCCCGACCCGCCGCCGGCCAAGCCCCGCCGCCGTTGACGCCGCCGCCGTTGACGTCGCTTGGCGCATCGCTAGATTGCCCCGCCTTCAGGCCACGTCCTGAGCCCCTGTGGTGAAATTGGTAGACGCGCCGGACTCAAAATCCGGTTCCGCAAGGAGTGTCGGTTCGAGTCCGACCGGGGGCACCACCCTGCTTCGCCCTGACGGGCTTCGCAGGGCAAGCCCTGTAGAGGCACGAGACAGGCGCCTTCACGCCCGCATTCGTCCTTGGCGGATCCGCGTCCACGGGCGGACTTGGCGTAGGCTCGCGGACCCGATTAAGTGCGCCACACTTGGGGAGACTATCTGTGCCACCAGCCTTGCGTGATGAATTTTTGGCCGCTCTCCGCGAGCTGGGTGGGGCAGCCGGAAACGGGCGACTGCTCGACAGGCTGACCTGGGACGAAGAGACCTACGCCCAGGTGCGGGACGCTCTTGTTTCCGAAGGCGAAATATCTCGCGGGAGAGGTCGAGGCGGATCAGTCGCCCTCGCGTCACTTGAGCCGGGAGAGCCGACTGCGGCTCCCAAGGAGGTCCGGGCGCCACGCGTCGCGCGCGAGGCCAGGGGCCAAGGGCGCAAGTCCGGTGGGTTCGATCAGACCTTCAACGCCATCGACAAGGTGCTGCGCAACGAGGCGGGGCAGACGACCGAGCTCGATTACACCGAGCAAACCTCGTGGATGTTGTTCCTGAAATACCTCGACGATCTGGAGAAGCAGCGACAGGTCGAAGCTGAACTGAAAGGCGAAACCTACGCGCCGATCATCGACGACGAACACCGCTGGGGTGTCTGGGCGGCGCCGAAGACCACGGGTGGCGGGTTCGATCATGATCGAGCGCTGACCGGCGACGACCTGGTCGCCTATGTGAACACCCAACTGTGGCCCTACCTGAGAGCTTTCCGCGCCCGCGCCGCCGGGCCGGACACCATCGAGTACAAGATCGGCGAGGTGTTCGCCGAGATCCAGCCGAAGTTCCAGTCGGGCTATTCGCTGCGCGACGCGCTGGAACTGATCGACGGGCTGAGCTTCGGCTCGCAAGCCGAGAAGCACGAGCTGTCGTCGCTGTACGAGGACAAGATCAAGCGGATGGGCAATGCCGGGCGCAACGGCGGGGAATATTACACCCCCCGGCCGCTGATCCGGGCGATGATCCAGGTGGTCAAGCCGCGGATCGGCGAACGCATCTACGACGGCGCCTGCGGCTCGGCCGGCTTCCTGTGCGAGGCCTATCAGGCGATGCTGCCGCTGGCGCAAAGCACGGCGGACCGCGAGACGCTGCAGCGGCGGACCTTCTACGGCAAGGAGAAGAAGAGCCTCGCCTACGTCATCGCCATCATGAACATGATCCTGCATGGGATCGACACGCCCAACATCCTGCACACCAACACCCTCTCCGAGAACGTCCTGGATATTCAGGAGAAGAACCGGTTCGACGTGGTGCTGGCCAATCCGCCGTTCGGCGGCGGCGAGCGGCCGGAGGTGCAGCAGAACTTCCCCATCCGCTCGGGCGAGACGGCCTACCTGTTCCTGCAGCATTTCATGCGGTCGCTACGCGCCGGCGGGCGCGGGGCGGTTGTGATCAAGAACACCTTCCTGTCGAACACCGACCAGGCGGCGACGGCGCTGCGCAAGGAACTGCTGGAGACCTGCGACCTGCACACGGTGCTGGATATGCCCGGCGGGACGTTCCAGGGCGCGGGGGTCAAGACCGTGGTGCTGTTCTTCGAGAAGGGGCGGAAGACGCAGCGGACCTGGTTCTACCAGCTCGATCCGGGGCGCAATCTAGGGAAGACGAATGCGCTGAATGACGCGGACTTGGTCGACTTCATCGAGCGGCAGACGTCATTTGCGGATGGAGCAACGAGCTGGAAAATCGAGATTACCGGCCTTGACCCAACGACCTGGGACCTTTCGGTTCGTAACCCGAATGCGCCAGCGCTTCCTGTATCGAGATCGCCGCTGGAAATCCTCGACGAGATCGCCACTCTCGATGCCAAGAGCGGACAAATACTGGAGAGGGTGAGGGCTTTACTGTGACCTTGCCCTACCCCATCGAACGCCTTGGCTCGCTTTGCGAGTTCGATCCTTCGAAGTCAGAAGTTCGCGGGCGCTTAGAGGAGGATCCGTTAGTCTCGTTCGTGCCCATGAACGAGCTAGGGATTGGGCTTCGGATGGTAGCAGGCAAGGAAACCAAGCCGCTCTCATCGGTCTACAAGGGCTACACATATTTTGCTGATGGCGACGTCCTTCTTGCAAAAATCACACCCTGTTTCGAGAACGGAAAGCTGGGAATCGCAGGAGGACTTGAAAATGCAATCGGCTTCGGGTCGAGCGAGTTTATGGTCCTGCGGCCTGGTCCGCGTCTCTTGGCCGCCTATCTAGCTTATTTTCTTGGGCAGGATGAGTTCCGGACTGCGGGCCAAGCATCAATGACGGGCGCGGTCGGGCATAGACGCGTACCAAAGGAGTGGGTTGAAAGCCATACGCTTCCGGTGCCTCCTCTCGCGGAACAGCGACGCATTGTCACTATTCTGGATAAGGCGTTCGAAGAGATCGCCTCTGCGGTGACGAATACCTCGGATTGCTTGGCGCACGCCGAAGATCTTTTCCGCGGCGCTCGCGAATCTCTGTTCACTAATCGGGACAAATCGTGGAAAAATCAGCCGTTCGCCAATACCTGCGAGAATTTGGACGGGCGGCGTCGCCCTGTGACCAAGCGTGATCGGGTTCCAGGAAACGTGCCATACTATGGCGCGTCCGGTGTAGTTGATCATGTTCAGCATCATCTCTTCGATGAAGATCTGCTGCTCGTTTCCGAGGATGGTGCGAACCTTTTAGCGAGGACATATCCAATAGCGTTCTCTATCTCCGGGCCCTCCTGGGTGAACAATCACGCTCATGCGCTTCGCTTTGCAGACAAGCGGACGCAAGTATTCGTCGAACACTATCTCAACTCGATCGACCTGCAGCCGCATGTCACTGGCATGGCCCAACCGAAGCTGAACCAAGGTGCGCTGAACAAGATCAATGTGCCCCTTCCATCTCTTGAGCGACAAGCTGAGATAGTAGAGTTAATAGAACGAATTTACCTCGAGACCCAAGCTTTGACGGGCACATTGAGTGGCAAACTCGCCGCCCTTACTGAACTCAAGCAATCCCTCCTCGCCCGCGCCTTCTCCGGCGAACTGACCCGCGAGACTGTCGCCGCATGAACGAGTCCGAGACCCGCGCCGAACTGATCGATCCCGCCCTGAAGGCGGCCGGTTGGGGCGTGGTCGAGGGCAGCAAGGTCAATCGCGAGGTCATCTGTCCGGGGCGCATCCTCGGCGCCGGGCAGCGGGGTGAGGCGACGACAGCGGACTACGTGCTGAGCTATCGCGGCCGCAAGCTGGCGGCGGTGGAGGCCAAGGCCGCCGGCAAGGGCGTTACCGCCGGGTTGGGCCAGGCCAAGATTTACGCGGGAAAGCTCAACGCCCGCTGGGCTTTCTCGACCGATGGGACGGGCCAGTACCAGGTCGATATGGAGACGGGGAAGGAGGGACCGGTCGCGGACTGGCCCACGCCCGATGCGCTATGGACCGCGACCTTCGCCGAGGAGAACGCTTGGCGCGACCGATTCGCCGCCGTGCCGTTCGAGGATAAGGGCGGGACGCAGCCGGCGCGCTACTATCAGGTCAACGCCGTGCAGGCCGTGCTGGACGCCGTGGCGGCGGGCGACAGGCGGGTGTTGCTGACGCTGGCCACCGGGACCGGCAAGACCTTCATTGCCTTCCAGTTAGCGTGGAAGCTGTTCCACGCGCGGTGGAGCCTGACCGGCGAGCCGACGCGCCGGCCGCGTATCCTGTTCCTGGCCGACCGCAACATCCTGGCGGACCAAGCCTACAACGCCTTCTCGGCCTTTCCCGACGATGCGCTGGTGCGGATCAAGCCGGACGCGATCCGCAAGAAGGGCCGGGTCCCCAAGAACGGCAGCGTCTTCTTCACGATCTTCCAGACCTTCACCAGCGGCAAGACCGATGCGCTGGGGCGGGAGGAAGCCTATTTCGGCGACTATCCGCCCGACTTCTTCGACTTCATCATCATCGACGAATGCCACCGGGGCGGGGCCAACGCCGAGGGCGAATGGCGGGCGATCCTCGACTACTTCGAGCCGGCGGTGCAGTTGGGCCTGACGGCCACGCCGCTGCGGCGCGACGAGAACCGGGACACCTACGCCTATTTCGGCAAGCCGGTTTACACCTACTCGCTGCGCGAGGGGATTGAGGACGGGTTCCTGACGCCGTTCAAGGTGCGCCAGCACAAGACGACGCTGGACGACTACGTCTACACGCCCGATGACACCGTGGTGTCTGGCGAGGTGCGCGAGCAGCACCGCTACACCCCCGGTCAGTTCAACCGCACCATCGAGATCGAGGCGCGGGAGAAATACCGTGTCGACGTGTTCATGAGGGAGATCGATCAACGCCAGAAGACCCTGGTGTTTTGCGCCGGCCAACCCCACGCCGCCGCCGTTCGCAACCTGATCAATCAAACCAAAAGCAGCACCGATCCCCACTATTGCGAGCGGGTCGGGGCCGACGACGGCGCCATCGGCGAGCATTGGCTGCGGCAGTTCCAGGACAACGAGAAAACTATCCCCACCATCCTTACGACCTCGACCAAACTCTCAACCGGAGTGGATGCGCGGAACGTCCGCAACATCGTGTTGCTGCGTCCGGTGAACAGCATGATCGAGTTCAAACAGATCATCGGGCGCGGAACCCGGCTGTTCGACGGCAAGGAGTATTTCACCATTCACGATTTCGAGGGGGCCTATCAGCACTTCCTCGATCCGGAGTGGGACGGGGAGCCGATGGACCCCGTACCGGCCGGGCCGAAGGGGCTGGTCGCGGAGCCGCATCCAGGCGCGTCCCCCAAAGACCCGAAGGAGCCGGGCGAGCGGCCGGAAAAGGTCGTGATCAAGCTTGCGGACGGTAAGGCGCGGACGATCCAGCACATCAGCGCGACCAGTTTCTGGGGACCGGACGGGCGACCGCTGTCGGCCGCCGAGTTCCTCCAGAGCCTGTTCGGCAAGACGCCCGAGTTGTTCCGGGACGAGGACGATCTGCGTCGGCTGTGGGGCGCGCCGGAGACGCGCAAGGCGCTATTGGCGGCGCTGGCCGAAGCGGGTTTCGGGATCGAGCCGCTGACGGAGATGGCGCGGATCATTGACGCGCCGGACAGCGACATTTTTGACGTTCTCGCCTATGTCGCTTTTGCGTTGCCGCCGGTCAGCCGCGCCGAGAGGGTCGAGACGCGCAAAACCGACGTGCTGGAAGGGTATGACGCTGCGCTGCAGGCCTTTCTGGATTTCGTCCTTGGCCAATATGTGAAGCAGGGGGTTGGGGAGCTAGATCAGGACAAGCTGCCGCGACTGCTTGAACTCCGCTACGATAGCGTCAGTGAGGGGGCCGCTGCACTGGGGGGCGTTCCCAAGGTTCGGGATGCATTTGTGGACGCCC
Organism: Caulobacter ginsengisoli; assembly: GCF_030814835.1. Classification (GTDB taxonomy): domain Bacteria; phylum Pseudomonadota; class Alphaproteobacteria; order Caulobacterales; family Caulobacteraceae; genus Caulobacter; species Caulobacter ginsengisoli. The sequence continues at coordinate 130,996 of NZ_JAUSVS010000008.1, read as the reverse complement.
AACGGGTTCTATTCGCTCCGTAACTCCGAGGGTCACTATGGGGGTTACTCGCTTTCGCTTGTCCCAAAGAGTTGAATAAATCCAAAGAATTACCCCATCCATGCGAGTCCGACGGCGCGCGCTCTGCTTCGCCCTGACGGGCTTCGCAGGCCGCCTCGAGGCTAGGCCGCGACCTGGCTCGGGGGCTTGGGCGCCAGGGCGTTTTCGATCGCCTGGAACAGGGTTTCGGCGTGGATGGGCTTGGCGATGCAGTCGTCCATGCCGGCCGCCAGATAGTCGCTGACCTGCTGGCTCATCACGTTGGCGGTCACCGCCAGGATGGGGGTCGCGGGGCGGTTCTGGGCCGCCTCGAAGGCGCGGATGGCCCGGGTGGCCTCGACGCCGTTCATCCGGGGCATCTGGATGTCCATCAGCACCACGTCGAAATTGCCCAGCTTGAAGGCTTCCAGGGCCTCGGCGCCGTCCTCGGTCATGACCAGGTCCAGGTCGAGCGGCTCGAGCACGGCGGCCAGGATCAGGCGATTGGTGGCGTTGTCCTCGGCGGCCAGAACCCGCAGGGGTCGCGACCCGGCGTCGGCGGCCGGCGCCTCGGCCAGGTCGCTCAGGACTGGGACGATCTCGCCGGGCTCGATCCCGGGGGCGTCGGGGACGCTCGTCGGCGGCGGCTGGCGCTCCATGGCCGGGGCTCGCCGGTCGGTGATCCTGGACATCACCACCGCCAGTCCGCCCTCCGGCGTGGGGCTGACGGACAAGGCGAATTCGCTGAGGAGTCGGCCCTGGCGGGCGGCCTCGGCGATGATCTCGGGGAAGGTCAGCCCGACGACCGGCTGCAGGCCACAGGTCTGCAGCATGGCGGCGTAGGGCTGGTTCCAGAAATACAGCTTCTCCTGGCTGTCGAAGAAGGCGATCCCCGAGGGCGCCGCGTCGAGCGCGGTCTTCAGATCGGCCATGGCGGCCCGGGAGCCTTGAGGGTCGAGGGTGAGCAGGGCCGCGCCCGAGAGCAGGGTCAGCGCCACCAGGGCGGCGGCCCGCGCCGCCAGAACGGGCTGGCCGATGACCACGCAGATGGTCCAGGCGACCGCGGCCAGGGTCAGGCCGCCCAGGCCGATGCGCAGCAGCCAGGTCCGGTTGGCCATGATCAGGGCGCGGCGCCGGGGCCCGACCGCCATCCAGGCCGAAATCAGGCCGCCGGCCGCGAGCAGATTGAGGAACCCATAGTCGTCGCCTTGGGCGATCGAGGTCAGGACGGTGAGCATTCGGGTCTCCGCGAAACGCCGGATGACCCAACCGCAACGGGGTTTGCAAACCGCTAAACCGAGGGTGAACGCGACGCTACGCCACACCAATCGGTAGCGACCTCGGCGCGCCTCAGACCAGCCCGCCGGTTCTGCGTTTGCGGGGCCGCTCCCAGACCACGCCGGGATAGCCCTTGAGCGGGACCAAGGGCTGGCCCTCGTAGGCCCAGTCCGGCGTCTGGTCGATGGCGATGTGATAGCGGGGTTCGCGGCCGGTTCCCTCGTGGAACAGGGCCCGGGCGATATTGATCATCTTCTTCGAACGGGCCCGCTGGTAGAACAGCGGGGCGCCGCACTGGCCGCAGAAGCTGCGGACGGCGCGGGTTTCGGGCTCTTCCCAGCGGCGGACGCCCTCTTCGCCCTCGGTCAGGCGGAAGCGGCTCAGCCAGCTGCCGACATAGGTGGCGCAGAAGGCGCCGTGGGCCCGGCGGCTGGCGGCGGAATGATCGTGCCAGGCCCAGACGGCGGGGACGGTGATCTCGAACTTCACCTGGCCGCAGGGACAGGCCCCCCTGGCGATGAGACGCTGCTTGGCTTCCTTCATGGGCTGAGGCTAGGCGCGGGTGAACTCCATCGTCCAGTTGGTTTCCCAGGTCGCGCCGCCATCGGGGCTGAAGGCCTGTTCCCAGTGGGCGGAATTGGCGGTGATCCTCGACCACTGGAACCGAACCTTGATCGGCTTGCCGTTGAAGGTGTCGTCGCCGTCGAAGGTCCCGACGCCGTCCTTGAACCCGCCATAGACCGGCGGCTCGATGCGGTCGGCATAGCGTTCGTCCAGCCACCAGATGGCCCAGAGGCCGGTCTTTGTGTTGAAGGCCCGAATGCCGACGGCGCGATAGGCGCCGCTGGGGATGTCCAGCCAGTTGTCGTCGACGGTGCCCAGGCCATCGAGGGTCAGCCAGAGCTTGCTGGTCCCATCGAAGTCCTCCCACTCGGTGCTCCCGGCCAGTCGGGCCTTGAGGCGGTGGTGGCGCACCTTCCAGCTGCCGACCAGCCAGTCGAAGTCGTGGCGGTGGCGGTCGAGATCGACGCCCGACACGGGCTGGGGGGCCGCGGCCTGAGCCGTCGTGGCGAATGCCGCGGCGGCGAGAGTGACGGCGATGGCGTCGCGGCGGGTCGGGGTGTCGGTCATGGCGGCCTCCTGGAGATGAGGCGGCTCTTCTACGAGCCAATGACTGTCAGTGAGTGTTAGCTATTTTGAGGTGACAGCGGATTCCCGTCCGAGTTGACGATTTCTCTTCGGGTACGCCATCATTCCGCGAACAAGGGGGAAGCGTCCCGCATGTCGGGCGCTCTGCAAGTCGGGGGAACGTCATGGCCGCACCGCGCCTCGCCGATCAGCTCGAGTTCATCGCCAGCGCGCCCGATCCGCGCCAGGAGAGTTACTATTTCGAGCACAAGATCAACAAGATCAGCGCCAACGCCCCGGCCGATCACCGCGTCACCGGGGTGACGGTGACTCTGGAGGCCGGCCACCGCAACAAGGTCTACGACGCCCTGCACAAGGACCCGGGGAGCAACAAGGCCGACCCCGCCGTCCCCTATCCCGACACCCGAACGGTGCTGATCCTGTGCGACGTGCTGGAGATCAAGAGCCCGCTGCGCATCCCTCAGGCCGATGTCACCATCCATGCCCGCCAGATCGTCTTCTGGCCGAACGGGGCGATCGACACCTCGCCGCTGGACTGGCGGGTGGGCAAGGCCGCCGACGCCTCGGTCAACGGCAAGGCGGGCGGCGACGGGGCGCCTGGCCGCAGCGCCGGCAAGATCACCATCTTCGGCGGCGACGCGCTAATGACCACGGACGGCCAAAGCCTGAAGCCGCTCGACGGCAAGAAGCGGCTGACCGCAAACGGCGGCCATGGCCAGGGCGCGGGCCTGGGCAAGAACGGCGACCACGGCAGTTCCGTCTACGGTTTTTCAAGCTACGAGTGGCCCCACCGCGACAGCTTCCTGGGCACCACCAAGTTCAAGCCGAAGTTCGATCCGCCGGCCTACTACATGAAGGCGGACGTGCGGGTGCTGGAGGGCATCACCGCCACCACCCGCTACGAGGGGGCCGACAAGGCGCCGACCTCGGGCAAGGACGCCCTGCCGCCGGGGGCGCCCGGCTCGGGTGGCGATGCGGGCCTGCTGACCACCAACCACGCCGGCTTGATGAACAGCTTCCAGAGCGCCGCCGGGTCGGAAGGGGCTCGGGCCGTCGATGTGGCGGGCGGGCGGGCCGGCACGCCCACCCGCTCGGCCCGCTATGAGCTGATCTGCTATTACGATGCGCTCGGCAACGATAACGGCCGGGTGGAGACCAAGGTCAAGACCCAGACCACCACCACGGCGGGGGCCGACTACAAGGCCAAGGGCTCTTCGGGCGGCGGCGGCAAGCGGCCCAACCCGGCCCCCTACCAGCAGGTCATGAGCTGGCTGCATCCCGATCTGCTGCGCCTGATGCTGATGGTGATGCGCGAGGTCTTCCTGGCGGGAGACCAGGCCCGGGCCGGCGCATTGCTCGAAGCCTATGAGGCCACCCTGGTCATCGGCCCGCCGACCGCCTCGACCCTGTCCGGCTGGAACAACGACAACGCCCCCGAATGGCACGCCGCGACCGCCGAGGTGGCTTCGATGCGCCAGCGGCTGGCGAGCAAGCTCGACTATTTCGGCAACCCGGCCGGCTATGCGCCGCTGCTCTCCCTGACCAGCGCGATGCGGGCCTACGACCTGGAAGCCGACGCCGCCCTCAAGACGCTGCTGCTGTCGCGCTGGATCGAGAGCAAGGCCCAGACCCAGACCAACATCACCGCCGCCGCCGACCAGGCCATCGAGACCCTCAACGCCAATTCCGAGAAGGTCGTGGCGCAGATGGCCAAGGCCCAGGAGAGCATGAAGCGGCTGGACACCGCGCTGCAGGAGGTCGCGGATGACCTCGAGAAGGCCCAGACCAACCTGCTCGGGCTCAACACCAAGCTGATGAACGAGGCGGCCAGCAACGCCTCCAAGAAGGCCCATATCAAGGCGGCGGTGAACATGGGGGCGGCCCTGCTGCAGGTCATTCCCTATGGCCAGCCGGTGTTGGGCCACATCGGCGACTTCGCCTCGACCATGGCCGATTACGAGGACAAGGATCCGGTCGCCTCGGTCAAGAAGGCCGGCGACTCGATCACCGGCTCCATCAAGGCGGCCAAGGACGCCAAGTCGGCGGCCGAGAAGGCCATGAAGGAGGCGGTCAAGGAGGCCAAGAAGGAGGGCAAGACCGCCGAGGAGATCGAGGAGATCCGCAACAAGAAACCGACCGCCTGGGCCACCGCCGCCAAGGGCGTGGGGCCGGCCATCACCCTGGTCACCAAGGCCATCACCTCGCTGCACGTGCCGCAGTCGGCCATCGACGCGGAACTGGAAAAGCTGAAGGCCAAGAGCGACGAGTGGGCCAAGATCGCCGACGAGATCAAGGCGCTGGCGATCAAGAAGGGCAAGGTCTTCGACGAGCTGATGACCACCCTGCAGCAGATCGCCGACGGCTACGCCAAGGCCTCGACCAACGCCACGGCCGTCAACACCCTGACCGCCGCCCGCGGCCAGGCCATCGCCGCGGTCAACCCGGCCGCCCTGCAGTTCATGGCCGAGCTGGGCCAGCGGGCCCGCATCGCCCTGACCACCCAGCTCTACTACCTGGTGCGGGCCTATGAGACGACGGCGTTCAAACCGGCGAGCGTCACCTGGGCGATCACCGAGGTGTTCGCGCGGATCGAAAAGCTGCTCAACACCAACAAGGACAAGGACGTCCAGACGGTGCTGGCCGAGGCCACGGTGCTGGCCCCGCTCTTCCAGGCCAACCTGGACGGCATCCGCGCCGACCTGCTCAAGGACGGGGTCATCCAGTCCGAGAACCTGCCGCTGGAACTTTCCATCGGTCCCAATCAGGCCCAGGCCCTGGCTGAGCTCAACCGGACCGGCCGGATCGACATCGACCCGGTGCGTCGCGGCCTGGTGCTGCCGCGCCACCAGCGGGCCTTCCTCCAGAAGATCACCCTGGACAGGCTTGAGTTCGCCGATCCCGTCCCCGGCTCGGGCAACGCCATTCTGACCCTGACCGTCGCCAATGAGGGGATCGTGCGGGTCGACGAGCATCTCTATGGCGTGCGGCGCGACGCGGACCGCATCTGGAGCTGGAGCTACGGTTTCGACGGCAAGAAGGTGACGCCCAGCCTGCCCAGCCTCTTGGCCCTGGATATCCTCAACGCACTGCTCAAATCCACCGACGCCACCATCAAGCAGAAGCTGGCCCTGCCGCCGGCCTGGTCGGACCTGGCGCTGGATATCACCTTCAGCGACCTGCCCAGCGGCGCGCCGACCCCGCAGATCAAGAACCTGGTGCTGGGCGTCGGCGTCGACTGGCTGCCGGCCAAGAGCACCCAGGTGGTGCTGGACGTCCGGGCCCAGGACCCCTCGGTCGAGATCACCCTGAACCGCGCCGACCAGGGCCAGCGCAAGGACGGGACCGGCGACTTCCACCGCATCTACGGCAGGAACAGCAGCGTCGAGCTGACCGCCAAGCCCAGCAAGGGCTGGACCTTCAAGGGCTGGGAGGTCGGCGGCCGGGCGGTCGACGGGCCGGTGTTGAAGCTGGACCTGAAGAGCGACACCCAGGTGGCGGCGCTGGGGGCGCCGACGGGCTGATTTGGCGGGCTGATCGACCTATCACTAGCGATAGGTTGCCTTAGCGGGCCGCCTCGACACATTGTCGGGACATGAAGACCGCGACGCTGCCTAAGCCCCTCCAGTCCCGCCTCGACGCGGCCGCCAGCGGCTATGCGTCGGGCAAGGGCATGCCGACCGTCGACTTCACCGCCCCGGCGGGGGAGGCGGCCCTGGCGGCGCCGGACTCGGTGTCCTGGCGGGTCTTCAAGAACCCCATCGCCCTCTATATCGGCGGCATCACCGCCGTGCTGCTGGAACTGGCCGAGCCGCGGGTGCGCTCGGGGGTCTGGGATCACACCAGCTTCCGCACCGATCCCCTGCCGCGCATGCAGCGCACGGGGCTGGCGGCGATGATGACCGTCTATGGACCCCGGAGCGCGGCCGAGAAGATGATCGCCGGCGTCGGGCGCATGCACGCCAGGGTGAAGGGCCAGACCCCGGCCGGCGTCGCCTACGGAGCCAGCGATCCGGAACTGCTGGACTGGGTGCAGGCCACCGCCTCCTTCGGCTTCATGAACGCCTACCACCGCTTCGTGCGGCCGCTGAGCCAGGCCGAGCGGGACCGCTTCTATGCCGAGGCCGCCCCGGCGGCGAAGCTCTACGGCGCCACCGGCGCCCCGGGCTCGGAGGCCGAGCTGGAGGCGCAGTTTGAAGCGATGCGGCCCAAGCTGGAGCGGTCGGAAATCGTCTTCGAATTCCTCGACATCATGAAACGCACAGCCGCGTTGCCGGGGCCGCTGCGCCTCATGCAGCCGGTGCTGATGCGGGCGGCGATCGACATCCTGCCGGGCTGGACAAGGGACATCCTGGGGCTGGATGCCTCCTATGGCCTGAAGCCCTGGCAGACGTGGCTGGTCGCGATGGCCGGCAAGGCGTCGGACCGCCTGGTCATCAAGGCCGCCCCGCCCGCCCAGGCCTGCGTCCGCATGGGCCTGCCGCCGGAGTATCTCTACCGCCACCCATGAACACGCCCAGCGCCAAGGACCTCGCCTTTGTCGCCGACCAGGCCAGAGCCACGGTCCGCCAGGGGGAGGCGATAGGGCTGGGTTACGTGGCGGCAAGCCATGACATCGGCGACGTCCACCCCATGCTGGGGCCTGACGGCCGGCCGCTGGCCGAGACCACTTTCCGCTGGATCGATCCGAAGCTGAAATACTGGACCGAGCGAGCCTTCGCCCTGCGCGCCCAGTTCATCCACGCGGTCCGCTGCTGCGCCGAGCCCTTCTGGTTCGCCGAGGGTCGCTTCGGAAGCTGGCGGCCGATGTCGGCCCTGGAAGCCCTGGACGGGGCCAGCATCAGCGGCGAGTACGGCGTCGCCGGCGCCATCATAGCGCCCACCTACCTGACCGGCGGGGTGATCGGGGCGGTGGTCTGGGCGACCCCCGATCCAGCCGTGCCGGTGCGCGCCATCTTCGAGCGGGAAGCGCCGCGGCTGCACGCCCAGGCCATGCGGTTGCTCGGGGCCTATAACGACGCCGTGGGCGAGGCCCAGCCGGCCGTCCGCCTGACCCGGCGCGAGATCCAGTGCCTGAAGTGGGCGGCGGCCGGCAAGACCGACTCCGAGGTCGGCCAGATCATGCATATCGCCGTGCCTACCGTCCGCTTCCATATCCGCAACGCCGCTACCAAGCTCAAGGCTACCGGCCGCGCGCAGGCTACCCATCGCGCGGCCCTGCTGGGCTATGTGGGCGGGCTCAATACTTGAATGTGAGCGACATCCCGTAGGTCTTGGGCTGGGCCGGGAAGCGCACCACCAGGTTGGCGTTGCTGGCTACCGAGTTCCAATAATACTCGTCGGTGAGGTTGCGGCCCCAGACCGACAGTTCCCAACGGTCGTCCAGCGAATGGACCCCGAAACTGGCGCTGAGCAGGCCATAGGATTTGAGGGCAAAGCGCGGGTCTTCGCCCAGATCCGCGTGGGACCTGGTCTGGTAGCGGCCGTTGACCGCCGCCTGGACGCCCAGATTGTCGGTGATCGGCCGCGACCAGATCAGGGTGGCGCTGCCCTGGAACTTGGGGCTGTAGGGGAAGGACGCGCCGGTGAAGTCCTGGGCCGCCCCCGCGCCGTTGATGCCGATATATTGCTCCAGCTCGGTATGCAGCCAGGTCGCCGAGACGATGGCCGTCAGGTCGCTGTTGACCCTCCAGGTGACATCCGTGTCGAGGCCATAAGCCTTGGCGTTGGGGATGTTCGAGAGTCGCGCCAGGGCCGTGTAGATCGGGTCGGCGAAATAGACGCTGAGCTGCTTGTCCTCGTAGTCGTAGTAGAAGAGAGCCGCGTTCAGTTGCACCCGCCGCTCGAAGAGGGCGGTCTTGATCCCGCCCTCATAGGCCAGCAGCAGTTCCTGGCGGGCCGGGGCGTCCTGGGTGGAGATGTTGGCGGCGTTGATGGGCGTATCGCCCGCCTTGGCCCCGCGCGAGATCGAGGCGTAGAGCAGGGTCCCCTCGGCCGGGGTCCAGTCCAGGCCCAGGCGCCAGGCGATGTTGTCCTCGTCCAGGGTCGAGCTGACCTTGCCGAAGCTGGCGGTGGCCGGGTTGAAGGTCACGCACTGGCCCTGGGTGATCGGCGCCACCAGGCCGTAGACTCCGAAGAACAGCGCCCGGTTGGTGACGTTGACGTTGGGCAGCATGTTGGAATTGAAGTCGCGCGAGCAGCCCTCGAAATCCTGCTTGTCCTGGGTGTAGCGCAGGCCGGTGGTCAGTTTCAGACTGTCGGTCAGCTTCCAGTCGGCATTGGCGTAGAGGCTCCAGGTGGTGGTCTCCAAGAGGCCGATGTCTTCGTAGGTGCGGAAGGCCTGGCTGGCCTGCAGCGGGGTGTAGCCGCCGGTGTTGAACGGGCTGCCCAGCAGGGTGGCCGTGTAGAAGCGGATGAAGCCGACATTGGCGTTGTCGCCCAGCAGGGTGCGGTTGCCGTCGGTGATCTCGTCGCGGCCGTAATAGCCGCCGACCAGCCAGTGGCCGCGATCGCTGTCGCCCTCCAGCCGCAGCTCTTCGGACACCGACTTGATCTCGCCCTCGGCCCGCTGGATCAGGATGTCATAGGGCGCGCCGCTCCAGTCGAAGGTGGCGTCGCGGGTCAGGCGGTTATAGCCGGTCAGCGAGACCAGCCGCATATTGTCGCCGACGTCCCAGGTCATTTTCAGACGGCCGGCATAGAAGTCGTCGTTCTCCTTCAGCGGCTGATGGATGCCCAGCCCCGTGCCGATATCGGCGGTGCGCAGCGAGGCCGGGGCCCAGTCGGCCTGGGCGGCGTCGGTCGGCATGTGGGTGGAGACATAGCTCGCCAGGCCCGGTGCGTTGAACAGGGCGACGGGCGAAGGGCCGCCCGGCGTGGTATTGGGGGTGAAGCCGATGGCCTGGGCGGCCAGGGTGTCGGAGTTGTTGCGCCACCCCGACAGCGACAGCTCGACATCGAAGCCATCGGCGGGCTGTAGGGCCAGCGTGCCGCGCGCGCCCCAGCGGTGGATCTCGCCCAGCCGCTCGCCGCGGGTGTTGCTGACCTGCCAGCCCTCATCGCTGTCGTCGCTGCGGAAGGCGAGGCGCCCCTGCGCCTTGTCGCCCAGCGGGCCGCTGATGAAGCCGTCGAAATTGCGAGTCCTGTAGTTTCCCAGCTCCCCGGTGACGCCCGCGGCGAAGGTCTCGGTTGGCTTGCGGGTGACGAAATCGATCAGGCCGGCGGTGGTGTTGCGGCCATAGAGGGTGCCTTGCGGCCCTTTGAGCACCTCGACCCGCTCCAGGTCGTAGAGCGGCCCGGTGTTCATGAACGGATAGGCGTAGGCGACCTCGTCGACATAGGTCCCCACCGTGGAGGTGGCCGACAGGTTGATGGTGTTGAAGCCGATTCCGCGCAGGGTGTAGATCGGCACCCCCTGATAGCCCTGGCTGACGCTGAAGCTGGGGGCCACGGTCGACAGGTCCTTGGCGTCGGTGACCCGCAGGGTCTCCAGGTCATCGCCCTTGAAGGCCTGGATGCCCATGCCGACGCTGTTGGCGGTTTCCTCACGGCGCTGGGCGGTGACGATGATGGTGTCCACGGTCGGCGCCGCATCGGCCGGCGGCGGGGTCGCAACAGGTGTTTGGGCCAGAGCCTCCCCGCCCGTCAGCAGCGCGCCGGCGCAGACGCCCAGCGCCAGAAAAGCTCGTAAAGACTGTGAGTTACGCATCCTGTGGTCCTCCCTCGGGACCCTCTTGACGGGGCCCACACCATGGAGGCGAAGGATGAGGCCGGCAGGGATGCCGACAAGCTGACACTAGTGACAGGGTGGCCCGTCAGAGGTGGCCGGTCACCGCCGGCTCGGCCTGCCAGTTGTCGTGGCGGCCGTCCATGTAGGTCACCGGCGCCTGGGCCAGTTCCTGGGGACTGATGTCGTCCAGGCAGGCGACGAAGATGGCGACATAGTCCCCGCCGATCGCCTCGACATAGCCGCGTCCGAACGAGCGGATCCCGCAGACGCGGCAGAACAGGTGGTGGCCGGCCATCGAGCCGAACTGGTAGTCGGCCAGCGCCGCCTCGTCGCTGAGCAGGCGGAAGGCGGCCGGCTTGACCAGGGCCTCCCAGGCCCGGCCCTTGGCGCAGATCGAGCAGTTGCACCGGCTGGTTCCCGCCGCGAGATCAAGATCGACCTCCCAGCGCACCGCCTGGCAATGGCAGCTTCCATGATAGGTTTTCAGCATTGGAACCGCTCCCGCGACGGGCTAACAGGGACAAACTGAACCCACTCTGCTGACAGCATCATGTCAGCAGAAGCGCAAAGGCGCCGCCATGGACGCCCCCAACCGGCCGATCATCCCGCCCGCCCCGCCGGTGCACGCCAGGGACCTGCCGGTCTGGAAGCTGGTGCGGGGCATGACCAGCAATATCGCCGGGGTCTGGGCCGAGCGGCATTTCGATGAGCTGACCACGCGCGGCCGGGTGCTGGGCCAGGACAGCATCCTGCTGGGCGATCCGGCCGACGCCCGGGCGGTGCTGGCCGACCGCAGCGGGACCTATGCGCGGCCCGCCGCCTTCATCCGCCCGATCCGGCCGCTGGGCGGGGCGGGGGTGCTGCTGGCCGAGGGCGAGGAGTGGAAGCGCCAGCGGCGGATGCTGGCCCCGCTGTTCAGCCCCACCCGGGTCGGCGACCTGATCCCGCATTTCGCCGCCGCGGCCGACAACCTGGTGAGCCGGTTAGCCGGGCAGGGACGGGCCAACCTGTCGGCGGAGTTTCATCGCACGGCGCTGGACGCGGTGATGCGGGCGCTGTTCTCGATGCAGGTCGACGACGACCGCAGCGGCATGGCGGCCATGGTGCGCGACTACATCGCCGGGCCCGGCCGCCCGACCGTGTTCGACGGCATGGCGCGGCATGAGCATGACTTCACCCCCTGGGTGGGCGGCCGCCGGCGGCGGTTCCAGAAGGCCTGGTTCGCCCAGGTCGACGCCCTGGTCGCCGAGCGGCGGGCCGCCGGCCAGCCCGGTCATGGCGATCTGCTCGACCTGCTGCTGGCCGCCCGCGACCCCGAGACCGGCGAGGGGCTGGACAACGCCGAGATCCGCGATCAGTGCGCCACCATGCTGGTGGCCGGCTTCGAGACCACCTCGCGGCTGCTGTTCTGGACGGTCTATCTGCTCGGCCTCGACCCGATCGAGCAGGCCCGCATCCGCGCCGAGGTCATCGCCCACCCGCCCGAGCGCGTGAACAGCCTGGAGGACCTGGCCGCCTGGCCCCGGCTGCGCCAGACCCTGTTCGAGGCCCTGCGGCTCTATCCGCCGGTCGCCGTGCTGATCCGCGAGATCAAGCGGCCGGTGACCATCGCCGGCCATGAGATGAAGCCGGGCGTGCTGGCCTGGATCAGCCCCTGGGTCATGCACCGCCACCGCAAGTTCTGGGACAACCCCACGGCCTTCATGCCCGACCGCTTCGCCGGCAAGCCGCAGGCCTATCTGACCGAGGAAGCCTTCCTGCCGTTCGCGGCCGGCCCGCGCATCTGTATCGGCGCAAGCTTTTCCATCGCCGAAGCCTCGGTGCTGTTGGCCCGGCTGCTGACGAAGTTCGAGCTTTCGCTGGAGAGCGAGGTTCCGGTGATTCCGGTCTCGACCGTGACCACGGCGCCGGACCATGAGCCGTGGTTTGTGCTGACCCCGGTCAGTACTGCGTAATCGGCAACCGCACCTGCGGCACGGCCGGCGGATACAGCCCGGCGCGCAGGTAGTCCCAGGCGGCCAGGGCGATCATCGCGGCGTTGTCGGTCGACCAGCGCAGGGGCGGCAGGCAGAGCTCCACCCCAAGGCCCTCGCACATCGCCGCCATCCGGGCCCGCAGCGGCGGGCTGGCCGAGACGCCGCCGACCACCACCAGGGCCGTCGAGGGATGCTCGGTCAGGGCCAGGCGGCACTTGGCCTCCAGAACGTCCAGGCAGGCGGCGACGAAGGAGGCGGCGACATCCTCGAGCCGGGCGTCGGGATGCTTTTCCATGTGGCGGGCGACCGACGACTTGAGGCCCGAGAAGGAGAATTCCAGGCCTTCGTTGATCATCGGCCGAGGGAACTTGAACAGCGGCTGCCCCTGGGCGGCCAGGCGGTCCATGGCCGGGCCGGCGGGGAAGGGCAGGCCCAGCATCCGGCCGACCTTGTCGAAGGCCTCGCCGACCGAGTCGTCGCGGGTCGTGCCCAGCATGGCGATCTCGCCGGGGCCGGTCATCCGGGCCAGGATGCTGTGGCCGCCCGAGACCAGAAGGATGATGGCCGGATACTTCACCCGCGCCTGCTCCAGGTCGGCGCTGCGCAGGTGGCCACGCAGATGGTTGACCCCGATCACCGGCACGTTCCAGCCGACGCCCAGGCCGGCGGCGGTGTTGAGGCCGACCAGCAGCGAGCCAATCAGGCCGGGGCCCCGTGTCACCCCGATGGCGGCGAGGTCGGCGGGCGTGGCGCCGGCGTCGGCCATCACCTTCTCGATGGTCGGGATCACCGAGACCACATGGGCGCGGCTGGCGAACTCGGGATAGACGCCGCCAAAGGCGTTGTGCACCTCCTCCTGCGCGGCGATCACCGAGGCCAGCACCTCGCCGCTTTCCGTGACCAGGGCGGCGGCGGTGTCGTCGCAGGAGGATTCGATGCCCAGGATCAGCCGGCCGCTCATGCCAGATACTCCGCGATGGTCTCGGCGGGGATGGCGCCCAGCCGCTCGACGGTCGGCGGGTCGGTGCGGCAGTTGACCAGGGTCGAGGGCGTGGTGTGCAGCACGCCCCCATCGATGGCCAGGTCCGGCTTGCCGGCCAGCTGGGCCAGCACCTCGTCGAGGGTTTCGGCGCTCCCGGCCCCATGGGCGTTGGCGCTGGTGACCAGCAGGGGGCCGGTCAGCCGCAGGATCGAGAGCAGCCGCGCGTCGTCGGGAATGCGGACGGCCACCTCCTCGCGCCCGGCCAGCCAGCGGGGGCGGGGGCCTTCGACAAAGCCCAGGACCAGGGTCAGGCCGCCGGGCACCAGGGGCGAGGCCAGCAGGTGGGCGGCGCGGGGATTGATCGCCAGGCCCAGGTCGATCAGGGCGGCGGGATCGGCGACCATGATCGGCAGATTGACCGCGTGCGGCCGGGCCTTGAGCGCGAAGATGCGCTCGACCGCTTCCGGGTGGAGCGGCGAGGCGGCCAGGCCGTAGACGGTGTCGGTGGGCACGACCACCACGCCGCCATTGGTCAGGCAGGCCGCGATCTGGGCTTCAGTCATGGAACACCCCCCCATGGAATACTGGCGAGGTTTCGTTGAGGGGCTCGACCGGCTGGCCGGGCGCGCCGACGCGGTCGGGATGCAGCCGGACGAGGGCGAGCAGGCTGGCGGGATCGGGCGCCTCGATGCCGGTGTCGGTGCGCTCGACGTCGGGCAGGAACTCACCCAGCCGGCCCCGCAGCCGGCCGGCTACCGCCAGGGCGGGAGCCTCGCCGGCGGCCTGGCGCATGATCTCGCCGAGCGGGCCGAACCGCATGCCGACCACCTGGCCCGCGCGGATCAGCCCGGCATAGCCGTCGCCGCCGGCCGCCGGCAGGGCGACGAGCAAGGGCCGGTCGAGCGGACCGGCTTCGTGGGCGACGATCTCGAAATAGTTGAAGGCGGCGATGGGCAGGCTCAGGGCGAAGGCCAGGGCGTTGGCGAAGGTCACCCCGCCCCGCACCGAGCCCAGGCCGCCAGGGCCGATGTCGACGACCAGCCGGGAGAGGTCGGTCGGCGCGGCGCCCGCCTGGTCGAGCGCCCGGCGGACGGCCCAGGCCAGGTCGCGCTCGGGGCCCTTCTCGCAGTCGGCCAGCGAGTTGTAGAGGACCGCGTCATCGCGCCCCACCGCCACGGCGAACCGGCCGGACGAGGTTTCCAGCGCCAGGGTCAGGCTCATGCGAACCTGGCCTTCAGAGCGTCGATCACCGGCGCCCAGCGGGGCGTCTCGGCGCTGAAGGTCAGGCGGCGCGGGTCGTCGGCGCCGTCGATCAGTTCGAAACGAATGGTCAGGGCCTGGGGAAAATCGCTGGCGATCCGGTCGCCCCATTCGATCAGCGAGACGCCCTCCTCGATCAGCTCTTCGAGGCCGAGGTCGCGGAACTCGGGCGGACCGGACAGGCGATAGGCGTCGATGTGCAGCACCGAGGCCAGGGCGGTGCGGTAGACATTGACGATGCTGAAGGTCGGGCTGGTGACCGGGTCGGCGCCGTCCAGGGCCGCGACGGCGGCCTTGACGAAATGGGTCTTGCCGGCGGCCAGGGCGCCTTCCAGCAGGACGACGTCGCCACGCGACAGCTCAGCGGCCAGCGCCCGGGCGAGGGCGTCGGTCTGGTCGGGGCTGTTGGACAGGACGGCGAAGGCGGTCATGGGGCGCCGTCATATGCCGCCTTACCCCTGTGGCGCCAACTTCAAATTGCCGAGAGGCCGGGTCAGGACCAGCGTGGTGACCAGCGTGGTGGCCACAAGAGCCGCGCCCACGGCCAGGGCCAGACGCGGATCGCCGTCCCCCCCAACGCCATTTACGACCGCTCCGGCGATCAGCGGTCCGAGCGCCGAGCCGGTCAGCTGCGCGGCGGCGCTGGCGGCGGCGGCTCTGCGGCTGGGGTCGGCCTGGATCAGGAAGGAGAACAGCCAGGTCCCCAGCGCCATGCCGCTGAACGAGGCGAGCGCGAAGGCGGCGACGAACAGGGCGGGCGGCGGCTGCAGGGCCAGGATGGCGTAGGCGGTCAGGGTGGCGAGGGCCGCGCCGGCGAACACCTGGCCGGGCTTGAGGCGGCCGGCGCTCAACACGGCGAAAAGGGCGCCGAGCACCTGGGCGCAAAGCGCAGCGCTGACCGTCAGGCCGGAAAGGGCCGGATCGCCGGCCAGGCGGCTCATATGCAGCCACACCCCGGTTCCGGCGGCGACATAGGCGAAGAGGGCGGCCAGGCCGATCAAGCCGCGCGGGGCGGGCAGGCCGGCCGGGGCGGGGCGGGGCAGGGGCGGGAGGCTGGCCGGCAGGCTGGCGCAGAGCAGCAGGGCGATGGCCGACATCGCGGCCGGCGCCGTCAGGGCGATGGCGAGGCCAAAGCGCGGGAGCAGCAGGGCGCCGGTCAGGCCGACCAGGACCAGCTGGCCCAGGGACTGGCTCATGAAGAAGGCGGCGGCCCAGGGCTCGGGCCTGGCGCGCCGGGCCAGGAAGCCGATGGTGATCCAGATCAGCAGGCCGTCGGCCAGGCCAGCCAGGCCGCGCAGGGCCAGGATTTGCGGGCCGTGAGCGCCGATGACGGCGAGGCCAAGCCCGGCGCTGATGACGGCCGCGACGGCGGCTGTGCGGCGCAGGCGGGTCGGGGGCAGGAAACAGGCGGCCAGGGCGATGGCCAGGCCCATGCCGAACAGATCGGCCAGCACGGCGGGATGGACCAGGTCCTGGCTCAGCCGCCCGGCCTTGACCAGCGCATCCAGCAGCAGGGGCTGGACGCCGATGCCGATCATCGCCGCCGCCCCGACGCCGATCGCGGCGACGGCGCCCTCTGGCCGGTCGGGTTGAGCGGGCTCGGTCATGGGCGGAACAGTGCCGGGCGCCGGATAAGGATCGGTTACCCTATTCTCTGACAGGGCTTGAGGCCCGCGCCGCGCCCGCTAGGTTGGCTGCCTTGCTGTTGTGGAGTCCCGCATGATCACCGACCGTCGCGCCTTGCTCATGGGCGCCGGGGCCGCGCTGTTGGCGAGCCAAGCGTGGGGCGCGGCGGCGCTGGGCGACCTGACCCTGGGCTACTGGTCGCCTGAGCAGGTCCGGGCGGTGCTGGACCAGACGCGCACGGTGCGGTTGGCCCCCGATCTTTCCGACCTGACCCCGGGCGAACGCATTGCGGTCGGAAAGCTGGTCGAGGCCGGCAAGGTCGTGCAGGACATCTATGAACGCCAGCAGACCCCCGACGCGCCCGGCGCCAAGGCCGACCTGATCGCCCTGGACCGCAAGCAGGGCCATCCGCAGCGGACCCAGGACCTGCTGACCCTCTACCGCCTCAACCGCGGTCCGATCGCCTCGACCCTGGACAACAAGCGCCTGCCCTTCCTGCCGGTGCGGCCGCTGGCCCCTGGCAAGGGCGTCTGGCCCTGGGGGATCGGCAAGGCCGAGGTCGAGGCCTTCCTGACCGCCCATCCAGGCGAGCGCGAAGAGATCCTCAGTCCCCTGACCGTGGTGCGGCGGGCCAACACCGCCTCGGTCACCGCCGACCAGGCCGCCCTGGCCCGCCATCCGGCCCTGGCGGTGCTGCATGCCGGTTTCGCCAGGCGGCTGAAGGCGCTGAGGGACAAGCCCGACCCGAACCGGCTCTACGCCGTCCCTTACGCCGTCGCCTTTGCCGACGAGCTGGGCCGGGTCTACGACCTGCTGAACGCCGCCGCCGATGCGGTGGCCGGCGATGACGCCGAGTTCGCCGGCTACCTGCGCAACCGGGCCCGCGACTTCCTCAGCAACGACTACGAGTCCGGCGACGCCAGCTGGGTCTCGGGCCGCTTCCGGGCCCTCAACGCCCAGATGGGCGCCTACGAGACCTATGACGACGAACTCTACGGGGTGAAGGCCTTCTTCTCGTTCAGCGTCCTGAAGATGCGGCGCGAGGCCTCGGCGGAACTCCGCAAGGCGGTCAGCGCCCTGCAGGGGCTGGAGGACAGCCTGCCCTATGAGGCCCACAAGACCGTCCGCCAGGACATCCCGGTCGGCCTCTATGACGTCATCGCCGATTTCGGCCAGGCGCGGGGCGGCAACACCGCCTCCATCCTGCCCAACGACAGCCTGATGGCCCGCCGCTACGGCCGCACCATCCTGATGCGGGCCAACATCATCGAGGCGCCGATCCTGTTCGAGATGAGCGACCAGGGCTGGAAGGCCGCCGTCGCCGACAGGCACGCCGGCGACTACACCGCCGAGGGCAGCCTCTACCGCACCCTCTGGCACGAGATCGGCCATTATCTGGGGGTCGACCGCACCATCGACGGCCGCGACCTGGACCAGGCCCTGCAGGACGACGCCGACCTTCTGGAAGAGATGAAGGCCGACCTGGTCTCGCTCTTCGTGGCCCAGGCCCTGAACAAGAGCGGCTATTACAGCGACGCCCAGCTGCGGGGCGTCTACGCCAGCGGCATCCGGCGGGTGCTGCAGATCAACCGGCCGCGCCGAGACCAGCCGTACAACACCATGGAGTTGATGCAGTTCAACATCTTCATGGCCAAGGGGCTGATCAGCTTCGACCAGACGACGGGCCGGATCGCCATCGACTATGGCCGCTATCACGCGGTGGTCGGCGACCTGTTGAAGCAGCTGCTGAACATCCAGCGTCAGGGCGACAAGATGGCCGCCGACGCCTTCATCGCCGCCAACACCGCCTGGACCGATGAGGTCCATGGCCGGATCGGCAAGGCCATGGCCGCCCAGTCCAGCTTCCGTTTCGCCCTCTTCGCCTATCAGGCCCTCGACGGCCAGGAGCCCCCGCGATGAGCGATGCCGGCAACACCGACCAGATCGCCTACTGGAACGCCAAGACCGGCGACACCTGGGCCGAGCTGCAGGACCAGCTCGACCGGCAACTGGCCCCGCTGGGGGCGCGGGCGCAGGCGGTCCTGGGACCGAAGGCTGGAGAACGCATCCTGGATATCGGCTGCGGCTGCGGCGACACCACCCTGTCCCTGGCCAGGGCCGTGGGGCCGACGGGCGAGGCGGTGGGTCTCGACATCTCCCGGCCGATGCTGGAAGTGGCGCGGCGGCGAGCGAGCGACAGCGGCCTCAACGCCCGCTTCCTGGAAGCCGACGCCCAGACCGCGGCCCTGGAGGGCGGTTTCGACGGCCTCTATTCGCGGTTCGGGGTGATGTTCTTCGCCGACCCGGTGGCGGCGTTCCGCAACCTGCTGGGCGCGCTGAAGCCCGGCGGCCGGCTGGCCTTCGTCTGCTGGCGGCCTTTCAACGAGGTCGAGTATCTGCGCCTGCCGCTGCAGGTGGCCCTGGCCATCCTTCCCGAGCCGCCGCCGCCGCCGGATCCGACCGCGCCGGGGCCGTTCGCGTTCGGCGACGCCGATCGCACGCGGGGCATCCTGGAACAGGCGGGGTTCGCCGATATCGACATCCAGCCCTTCGACACCCTGATCGGCAGCGGCGGACTGGAGGAGACGGTGGCGCTGTCGCAGCGGGTCGGGCCATTGGGCAATCTGCTGCGCGAGTCGCCCGACCTGGCGCCGGCCGTCATCGCCGCCCTGCGCGAGGCGCTTTCGGCCCATGATGGACCGGACGGGGTGAGGCTGAATGGGGCGGTTTGGATCGTCACGGCCCGCAAACGGGGTTGAATCTCGCTTCTCACGCGATTGTCAGAGCGGTGTCGTAGAACATTGTTCCCCACATGCTACGGTCATCTTCCGTTAATACCCGGGAGACGGCGATGCAGACCCTCGACATTCAAGCTCTCGATCGGGAGATGGTGATCGTGGTGTGCGGCGATCAGGCCGTTTCAGCCACCATGGTCCAGCGTCTCAGCGAAGCCGGCTTCGGCGTCATCGGCCCGGCCACCTCGGCCCGCATGGCCCTGGCCCTGGCCGCCCAGGCTCCAGCCCACATGGCGGTGGTCACCGCCGACCTGTCGGACGGCCGCCCCGGACGGGATCTCGCCCGCGACCTGATGAGCAACTGGGGCGTCCGCTCCATGGTGCTGGAAGCCGGCGCCGACGCCCCTTCCGAATGGACCGTGGCGGCGACAGATGCGGCGCGGCTCAGCCGCGCGCTCGTGCAGGCCGACCCCAAGCTGGCCTAAGCCCCAGCCACTTAGGCCTTGTCGAACTTGTCCTTGCGCCGGTGCCCGAACAGCAGCCGGTTCTCCAGCCGTCCGCGCAGGGCGACATAGTAGGCGCTGAGGAAGTCGCGGTCGCGCTCGCCCATGGCCGGCGTCCAGTCGATCTTGCGGCGGATGCGCTCGGCCACCGCCTTGAGGGTGGCCCGGTCGTTGGCCCGCAGCACCTGTTCCAGCACCTGCAGTTCCTTGACCCCGTAGGCGGCCAGCTGGGCCGGGGTGAAGTCGAAGCCCTTCAGCTGTTCGGCGCCGTCGTCGGAGAGGTCGGCCAGCAGCCGGCGCTTGGGCGCCTGCACCACCCAGGTCCCGGCGATCAGGTCGCCGGCCCGCAGCCGGTCGCGGTTGAACAGCGGGAACAGCAGGAAGATCCCCGTCCAGATGACGCCCGCCAGAATGATGCCGCCGTCGACCCGGGGCATGTAGGGCGCGAAGACCGACATCAGCAGGACCATGACCGGCAGGAAGAATTCCAGCTCCCGCATGGCGTTGCGGGCAAAGATCATCTCGGCCCGCAGCCGGCCGCCATTGCGGGCCGCGACCCGGATGCCCAGGATCCGCTTGCCGGGCGTGGCGGCGCGGGCGGTCATCTCGAAGCCGGTGAAATAGAAGCTGCGCAGGACGAACAGGCCCAGTGTGTAGACGATGCCCAGCACCTCGCCGGAGTCCTTGCCGGCGACCGAATAGGCATAGTGGATGGCGATGTCGGCGACGATCCAGACGATGATCATGAACAGCAGGTCGAGCACGAAGGCCCCGATCCGCTGGCCGCCGTCCGCGAGCCGCACCCGCAGATCGACCCCTTCGGGCGTGATCAGCTCGCGCTGACCGGGCGGCGCCTGGCCAAGGTCAATCGTGGACACTGGTCGGCCTCCAGCGGCGCGGCAGGTAGTAGAAGACCAGCCACAGGGTCAGCATGCCGCCGGCGATGGCGAAGCGGATCCAGTCGATAAGGATCAGCTGGCGGCCCAGCCCCTCCAGCACCCCGGCGCAGAACAGCATGACCAGCACCCCGCCCATGACGGTCCCCGCCGTGCGGCCGGCCTCCGCCGCCGCGTCGATCCGGCTCTTCTCGCCCGGGAAGATCAGCCGCCAGCCGATCCTGAAACCCGCCGCCCCGGCCAGGATGATGGCGAAGAGTTCGGTGGTGCCATGGATCAGCAGCCAGCCGGCCGCCTGCGGGCCCAGCTCCCTGGAGGCGAACAGCGCCAGGAACGCCCCGAACTGCAGGCCGGTCGTGGCCAGCAGGGCCGCGGTCGGCAGGCAGAAGGCAAAGCCCAGGGCGAAGCAGAAGATGGCCACCTGGGCGTTGTGGGTGAACAGGAAGCTGGCGAAGCCCGAGAGGCCCTTGTTGTCGCCGTCGTGATAGAGGGTCGAGCGCAGGAACTCGGTGGTGGCGGTCGGATCTCGCCCCTGGGACATGCCGCCCATGAACGGGTCGAACCAGTCCATGTCGGCGCTGACCATCATGTAGGCGGCGACCGCGCTGACGGCGAAGATGGCCAAGGCGACCAGGGTCTCGCGCCACAGCGACTGCACCGCCCGGGGCCAGTCGCGGGTGAAGAAGTTGGCGATCCGCTCGCCCAGCCGGGTGCGGGTGCCGTAGACGAAGAAATAGGCCCGGGTACAGAGGCTCTCCAGATAGTCGGTCAGGCCGACGTCGAGCGAGGTGGCCCTGGCCACCGACAGGGCCGACAGGGCGCCGCGATAGAGCACCGGCACGGCCAGCAGCTCTTCGTCGGTCAAGCCCCGGGCGCCCTGGCCCTCGGCCTTCTTCAGCAGGAATTCCAACCGTCGCCAGTCCCATTCCCGCTCGGCCCGGAAGCGGCGGCTCTTGAGCTGCAGTTCAGCCATGGAGACTTCTCAAGACAGGAGGGGTCCTCACAACAGATCCTTCCGTTTGACGTCCAGATAGGCGGACAGCAGGGCCGGGCCGATACGTTCGGCCGGGGCGTCGACGATGCGTACGCCCATGCGGCGCAGGCGGGTGATGACGGTTTCGCGCTCGCGCAGCAGGGCCTCGGCGGTGACCGCGCGGCTGACATCGTCGGCGGTGTGGGGTTCCAGCGCGGCCAGGCTCTCGAGTTCCTCGTCCCGCAGCACCACGAACAGCACCAGGTGGCGGCGGATCAGCCGGCCGATGTTCTCGATCATCAGCTCGGCGCTGGTGGAGTCGGTGAAGTCGGTGAAGACGACGATCAGCGAGCGCCGCTCCAGCTCGCCGCCCAGGGTGGTCAGGGCCAGGGTGTAGTTGCTCTCGTCGCCGGAGTATTCGATGCGCGAGGCCAGCCGCTGCAGCAGGCCGAAGCTGTTCACCCCCGCCGTCACCTTGGTCGACAGCCTGGGCCGGGCGTCGAAGGCGAACAGGCCGACCCGGTCGCCGATCCGCAGGCAGACATAGGCCAGCAGCAGGGCGGCGTTGATGGCCCGGTCGATCCGGGGCAGTCCCGCGAGCGGGTCGCTCATCGCCCGGCCGCAGTCCAGGGCCAGGATGATGTGGTGGTTGCGCTCGGTGCGGTATTCCTTGGTCAGCAGCCGGCCATGGCGGGCCGACTGCTTCCAGTCGACGGCGCGGCGGTCCATGCCGGAGACGTGGTCCTTCAGGGCGTGGAACTCGGTGCCGCCCCCGGTCTCGAGCTGGATCTTGGCCCCGAACAGGGCGTCGCGGGAGAAGAGGCGCATGGCCTCCTCCTTGACCGCCGGGATGTTGGGCGTGATCGGGATCGGGGCGTCGAGCGGCTGGGTGGTCTGCTTCCAGACCAGCCCCAGCGGCCCGCGCCAGCGCAGCCACAGCGCGGTGAGGCGGCCATCGCCCCGCCGGCGGGGGACCAGCCGGAATTCGGCGGCGAAGGCGCGGTTTTCCGGCCGCACCGTCCCGCGCGGCGGCTCCGCCGCGATGCGCGGATCGGCCTCCAGGATCACCTCGACCTCGCGGGGAACCGGGCCCCGTTTGAACCGGACCTGGAAGCGCGCCAGCCCCTCGCCGCCGGCGGCCAGCACCCGGGGGATGGTGGTCTCGACCTCCAGGGCCGAACTCCAGCCCGCCAGCATCCAGTCCAGCAGCACCCCGACCCCTACCAGCAGGCACCAGGCCGGCGCGGCCAGCCACAGCCGGCTCATGGCCAGGCCGAACCCCAGGGCGACGGGGGCGCCCAGGGCGGTCAGCAGGATGGCGCGGCGGGTGGGATAGATCATGTGAGGGTCAGCGCGGCGCCTCGACCTGTTCGATCAGGGCGGCGACGGCCTGGTCGACCTTGCGGCCCTCGATCTCGGCGGCCGGCGAAAGGATGACCCGGTGGCGCAGGGCCGGCAGGGCCAGGGCCTTGATGTCGTCGGGGATGACATAGTCGCGGCCGTGCAGGCAGGCCCGCGCCCGGCCAGCGGCGGCCAGCATGGCGGCGGCCCGGGGGCTGGCCCCGTTCTCGAAGTCGGCGTTCTCGCGCGTGGCCCGGACCAGGGACACCACATAGTTGATGATCTCGTCAGTCAGCCGCACCGCCGAGACCGCTGCGGCGGCCTCCGCCAGCTTGTCGGGGGTGGCGACGACGGCGACGCCCAGGGCCGCCGGGTCGGGCTGGCCGGTGCGCGAGCCGTGGCTGGCGACGATGCGGCGCTCTTCCTCGACGGTGGGATAGGCCACGGTCTGCTTGAACAGGAAGCGGTCCAGCTGGGCCTCGGGCAGGGGATAGGTGCCCTGCTGCTCGATGGGGTTCTGGGTCGCCACCACCATGAAGTGGTCGCCCAGGCTGTGGGGCACGCCATCCAGGGTGACGGCGCGTTCCTGCATGGCTTCCAGCAGGGCGGCCTGGGTCTTGGGCGGGGTGCGGTTGATCTCGTCGGCCAGCAGCAGGTCGCAGAAGATCGGCCCCCGGGTCAGGGTGAAGCTGCTGGTCTGGAAGTTGAACAGATTGGACCCCAGGATGTCGCCCGGCATCAGGTCCGGGGTGAACTGGATGCGGCCGAAATCCACCCCCAGGGTTCTGGCGAAGCACTGGGCCAGGAAGGTCTTGGCGGTGCCGGGTGGGCCTTCCAGGAGCACGTGGCCCCGGGCGAACAGGGCGATGAGCATCAGCTCGACCGTGTCGCCCTGGCCGACGACGGCCTTGGCCATCTCGTGGCGGATCCGCGTGGCGAGGTCGCCCACTTCAGTGACGTTCACGCGTCATCTCCCTTTTCCAGTCGTAGAGTTTGCGGGCGACCGTCATCAGGTCGCCCGGATTGCCGGCCCGACGGGCTTCGTCGAGCAATGGGGTGATGCCGGCGGGTTGGCCCGCCTGGGCGCTCAGCCGATCCAGCAGGGTGTTGAGCTCGGGGTCGGAAAGATCGCGCGGCGCCCCAACGGCCTTGGCGACGGCGGCGCGGCAGAGCAGGGCGTAGCGCTCGGCCATCCGGTGCTGGCGGCCGGCCATGCGGATCAGGCCGGCGGTGTTGTCGACCAGGGCCTGCTTGCCCAGGGCCAGGGCCCGTTGATTGGCCAGCGGCGGTCCGAACCGGGCCAGGGCGTGCAGCCCCATCAACAGGGCCGCCACCAGGGCGCAGAAGGTCGCCCCGACGAACGGCGGCTCGAAGGCCAGGCGCAGCAGGTTGTGGCCGCGCTTGTAGCCCTGGATGGTGACATCGAAGATCACCGGCCCCTCGTTGGCCCGCAGGATGTTCAGAATGGCCATTGCCGACTGCGCCGTGCCGGGGCTGCGCAGGCCCTGGGTGTTGAACAGGTCCGGATCGGTCAGCACATAGGTCTGGCTGTGATCCTTGCGCGCCAGCACGATGGCGCCGGTCTCGTCGAGCAGGATGGGCCGCCACTGCGGGCCGGCCAGGGTCTGGAGATTGTCGATCCGGCCGGGAATCCAGAAGGCCGGCTGGCCGGGTATGTCGGCCCGCCGCAGGGCCGGCCGGGCCGGCGCCTTGCGCTGGCTGACGACGCTGCCCTTGCCCAGCTGTGACAGCACCGAGCGCGGCAGCCGTTCGGGTTCGACCGGGCCGTACTTCTTGACCCAGCCGCGATGGCTGAAATCGGGTATGGCCCGCCATTTGGGCAGGACGATCAGCCGGGGTCCCGCGAACTGGACCTCGGCGAGGGCCTTGCCGTCGGTGCGCTCGTCGGGGGTCAGCACCAGCAGGCCGTCCTCGGCGTCCTTGGGCAGGGGGGCGCGGCTGATCAGCACCGGTATGCCCAGGCTCTTGGTCAGTGCGACCAGGCCGCCATAGCCGTCGGCCGAGCGGGACAGGGCGTGGGGTCCGGCCTCGTCCTGGCCGCGCAGCTCCGGCTCGAAGGCGGTGAGCAGCAGCAGCACCGCCGTGGCGGCCAGGCCGACCAGCACGATCCACAGCATGGTGCGGCCGCGGAACGGCCCGGTTTGGGTTTTCTCAGCCTTGCGGGCCTTGGGCGCGCGGCTCATCGCCAGGCCTCGGGGAAGACGAAGGCCTCGTAGGCGTCGCGGCACTGGCGCCAGCCGGCCGCGTCGACCGCATGGCCGCCGAACAGGCTGCGCTCGACGACCTGGGCGATCGTCATGAAGGCCGGCCGGGCCGCCTCAGGCAATTCCGGCAGGGCGGCGATGTCGCGGCTGGTCAGGGCCGGCTTGACCAGGCCCGGCCGCTTGCCGTGGATGTCCTCGACCCCCCGCAGCAGCAGCAGGTGGGCGGCTTCGTCATAGCGGCCCTTGGCGGCCAGGGCGTCGGCGTCTTCCAGCAGCACCAGGGCCTTGGCCTGGTCGGGGCGGAATTCAGCCTGGATCTGGGCCTTCACGGCCTTGCGCCGGCCGGTCCAGCCCCAGCGGGCCGCCAGGCCCTCGCCGACCAGCACCCAGAGCAGCAGCAGGACAACCACCGCCAGGCCGATCCAGAAGGCCCAGCCCAGAAGTTTTCCCAGGGGTTCGAGGAAGCTGAGATCCAAGCCATTGCCTTTCGGCTCCGGCGGCCGGTCCATCTGGAAGGGCGGGAAGTCGAACTGCAGGCTCTTGTCGTGCAGCAACCGCTCATGAGCCCGGGCGACCGCCTCGGCTGAAGCGCCGCCGGTTCCGTTCGCCCCACTGGTTACGCTGTCTGCCCTGCCCACCGACGGGTGATAGCATGCCGCCCGGCAGAATCCGAAACCGCTTTCGCCCTGCCGGCCTGCGGCCTCTCGTCCGGTATTTCGCGTACAATTCCGACACATCGGCGCCCCCATTCCGACGCGAGGCGGGAGAAAACTCCGTTCCGCCGCTTGGCCGACGCCCCAAAGTCGGATAGCGGCTGGCTTGGCCGAACCGGGTTCGTTAAGCTTCCGTTCGGCGGACGGTTCTTGGGGGAGGGCGTCAATGCGATCGAATTGTAGCCCGCGAGGGCGGCGAGCCTGGGTATGACCATGCGCACCCTGGCCGTGATGTCGCTGAAGGGCGGGTCGGGCAAGACGACCCTGTCGCTGAACCTGGCTGGCGCCGCCCAGCGGGACGGCGGTCCCATCGTCCTGGCCGACGCCGATCCGCAGCATTCCCTGAGCGAGGCCCTGGCCTCCCGCGCGCCCAGCGCCCCCTACAGCTGTGTTCCCACGGCCCTGTCCAAGCTCTTCCAGTTCAAGCAGGAGTGCCAGCGGCAGGGCGCGCGGATGCTGATCATCGACACCCCGCCGGTCCTTTCGGCCGACCTCTCCCAGGCGGTCAACTTCTCGGACCTCTGCGTGGTGGTGGCCCGGCCGACCATCCTGGACCTCAACGCGGCGGTGAAGTCGGTGCGCATGGTCAGCCGGCTGAACGGCCGGGTGGCGCTGCTGCTCAACCAGGTCCCGCACGCCCGGCAAGGTATCGAGACGCCCCTCGTCCGCAACGCCATCGGGGCGCTGCATGCGGCCGGCATCCCGACCTCGGATGTGATCATCCGCTCGCGGGCCGCCTATCAATACGCCGCCTCGCGCGGTTGCTCGGTCCTCGAAGCTGGCGGCGACCCGGCCGCCGAGGACGAGATGCTCAGCCTCTGGCGCCATCTGCAGGAGCGTATGCAGGAACAGCCGGCCCTCGGGGTGGGTTAGCCGATGGAAGCGGGCTGGCGGGCTGTCGCCATCCTCTACAACGCCCTGATGACCGGCCTGGTGCTCAGCCTGGTCAGCCGGCAATCGCTCCTGGGGGGCGAGGCGGTGGCCGCCGACTTCGTGTTCCGCCACTTCCGCCGCCAGCACCTGGAGAAATTCCTGCCCGGCCTGGAAAAGCTGGGCCTGGCGGACCAGCCGCCGGCCATCGCCGCGGCCCTCTACCATTTCCATTCCAACGCCCTGGGCGGAGTGAAGACCGAATACTTCGCCGAGAGCCCGACCAAGGCCTGGGTGCGCTATCCGCCGCCGCGCTGGATCTGGCGGGGCGCGGCGGTCTGCGGCGTGCCCACGAGCGTCAACGCCGCCATGCTGCACGGCTGGCACGGCCACAACGGCGTCTCGCTGAACGAGCCCCGGCTGGGCTTCGTCTGCACCGGCCAGATCACCGAGGGCGATCCGGGGCTGGAGGGCTACTACCACCTGGCCGACGCGCCGCTCGCCGAAAACCAGCGCGTCCGCTTCGTCCCCGATGAGCGGATGCCGCGCTTCGACCTGGCGACCCAGCCAACCCTGCCGACCGCCGAGTGGCCGCCCGAGCGCCTAGCCCGCACCCACCGGGCCTATGCGGTGGAATACCTGCGCAGCCTGACCCCGACGCTGCAGGACCTGCTGGGGCCGGCCGAGGGCATGGCCGAGCTGGCGCGGACGGCGCGGCTGATCGGGTTGCAGTACCAGGAGGAGGTGGCGGGCCTGCTGCCCGGGCTGGGGCCGCTGGACCTGATCGCGGCCCTGCTGGAGGCCCACGGCGAGGCCGTCGAGCGCGATGGCGACAGCCTGATCCAGACCGGCTGGAAGACCATGGCCGGCGTAAACCTGCCCGACGAGGCCCCCGCCTTCGACGCCTGGACAGCGTTGTTCGGCGGCATGGTTTCGGCGGCGGATCGGTTCAGCAAGCTTGAGGTGAAACGATCCGGCCCGACCGCCCGCTGGCGGATCAACTCGGCAGACCCGCGCTGAGCGACAGTACGTCCAGCCTGCGCCGCCGGGGCCGGCTCTTGACCGTCCACAGCAGGAAGACCGGGATCGCGGCCGCCAGCAGCACCAGCTTGATCCAGATCAGCGGGCCCAGCGGCGTGGGCAGGGCGATCAGCACCAGGGCCAGCAGGGCCAGCATGGCCAGGGCGAGCAGCAGCTGGACGCCATAAACCAGCGGCGTGGCCCCGACCGAGGCCCTGGCCTTGGGGGCCTCGCGGGCCACCGCCGCGATACAGGCATGGGCGAAAGGGGTGAAGCTGGCGCGGCGGTCCTCGAAGTCTCCGACTCCGCGGTAGTGACCGTTGTCGATGGTCAGCGACCGGCCGCCGCTGGCGCTGAGGGCCAGCAGGTAGCGCCAGCGTTTCCAGCGGGTCGGGGCGTAGGCCGTGCGCACCGCCGTGACCTCGCGCCAGGGCAGGCGGGCGACCGCGCCGTCCGGGCGGCGGCAGGTGAGAGCCTCCGGCTCGACAGTCCAGACCTGTTCGCCGGCGTCCAGGATCGAGCGCCGCTGCGCGTAACTGACCATGCTCGTCCCCTTGACGCTGGCCCAGTCGACACCGTGCGCCCGCCCCGCCGGGCCGACATCATCGGGAAGGGGGGCCGGATGCGGCTTGTCCCGGGACCCTGATTGAAGGATCGTGCGGGCCGCTGTCTGCAGGAGAACCCGCATGGTCCGGTCCAACGTCCTGGGCGTCGAGCCCCTGACCCCCAACATCGGCGCCGTCATGCGCGGGGTGAACCTGGCCGAGCCGGCCAGCGACGACCTGATCGGCGACATCCGCGCCGCCCTGCTCAAGCACCAGGTGGTGTTCTTCGAGGACCAGGACCTGACCCCCGACCAGCAGAGCGACTTCGCCCGGCGGTTCGGTGACCTGCACATCCATCCGCTGTATGAGCGCGACGGCAAGAACCCCGAGATCATGATCATCGACAACCATGTCGATAACCCCACCGACAACAACTTCTGGCATACCGACGTCACCTTCATCGACACCCCGCCGATGGGCTCGATCCTGCATGCCCGGCAGCTGCCGCCGGTGGGCGGCGACACCATGTGGGCCTCGATGACGGCCGCCTACCGGGCCCTCTCCAAGCCGATGCAGAAGTTCCTGGAGGGCCTGGAGGCGGTTCACGACTTTGCCTACGCCTTCACCCCGCAAGGCATCGCCGGCTCGCAGGCCGGGGCCGAGGCCTATGAGAAGGGCCGGCTGGCCAATCCGCCGGTCATCCACCCGGTCATCCGCACCCATCCCGAGACGGGCGAGCCCTGCATCTTCGTCAATTCGGTGTTCACCAGCCGCATCAAGGGGCTGCGCCGCGAGGAGAGCCGCGCCCTGATGGCCTTCCTCAACGCCCACATCCAGCAGCCCGAGTTCGTGGTCCGCTGGCGCTGGACGCCGGGGGCGGTGGCCTTCTGGGACAACCGCGCCACCCAGCACCGGGCGGTCGACGACTTCCTGCCCCACCGGCGGATCATGCACCGGGCGACGGTGCTGGGCGACAAGCCGTATTTCAAGGCAGCCTGACGCCGGATCGCCGGCCGAGATTGCCAAACGCCGATATTCCGGGCCTCCTAGCCTGAACGAGGCGGGAGTTCGGGGTATGTCGCAGTCGTCGTCCGAACGCGCCCCGCCGACCTGGCGCCAGGTCGCCGCGGTGGTGGCCGGCAACGGGCTGGAATTCTACGACTTCCTGACCTTCAGCTTCTTCGCCGTACAGATCGGCCAGACCTTCTTTCCGTCCAAGGATCCGACCATCAGCCTGCTGGCCTCGCTGGCGACCTTCGGGGCGGGGTTCCTGACCCGGCCGATCGGGGCTTTCTTCATCGGCCGGTTCGCCGACCGGGCCGGGCGGCGGCCGGCGATGCTGCTGTCGTTCAGCCTGATGGGGTTTGCCATCACCGGCATCGCGCTCACCCCCAGCTACCACAGCATCGGCATCGCCGCCCCGATCCTGGCGGTAATCTTCCGCCTGCTGCAGGGGTTCGCCCTGGGCGGCGAGGTCGGGCCCAGCACCGCCTATCTGCTGGAAGCCGCCCCGCCGCATCGGCGCGGCTTCTACGCCTCGCTGCAGTATATGGGACAGGACACCGCCGTGCTCTGCGCCGGGCTGATGGGCGTCTTGCTCTCCAGCATCCTGTCGGCGGGCGACCTGCGCGACTTCGGCTGGCGGATCGCCCTGCTGGTCGGGACGGTGATCGTGCCGTTCGCCCTGATCCTGCGCCGGGGTATCGCCGAGACGCTGGTCCCGGCCGCGCCGGCGGACGACGCCGGGCCAAAGCCAAGGACGCCCATTCCCTGGCGGGTGGTGATCCTGGGCTTCGCCATGCTGGCCGCCGGCACCACCGCCAACTACGTGCTCGACTACATGACCACCTATGCCAGCACGACCCTGCACATGGCCACCAGGCTGGCGTTCGGGGCGACGGTGGCGGTCGGCCTGGCGGGCCTGACCTGCGACATGCTGGGCGGGGTGCTGTCGGACCGCTATGGCCGGCGGCCGGTGATGCTGACCTTCTGGATCGCCCTGCTGATCGCCGTGGGCCCCTGTTTCTGGATGATCGCCCACTTCCGCAACCTGGCGGCCCTGATGACCGCCACCGCCATCCTGTCGGGCCTGCTCAACCTGTCGACCTCGGCGATGCTGACCTCGGTCACCGAGTCGTTGCCGATGCAGGTCCGGTCGGGAACGCTGGCCATCGTCTACGCCCTGGCCATCTCGGTGTTCGGCGGCTCGGCCCAGTTCAATGTGGCGGCCCTGACCCACCTGCTGCAGTCGGAACTGACGCCGGCCTTCTACATGGGCGGCGGGGTGCTGATCGGCCTGGTCGCCATGCTGATGATGCGCGAGAGCGCGCCGGTAAAGCTGGGGCCGGCCCTGGCGACCTCCGCCGCGGCGCCCTGAGCCTGGCGCCGGCGCCTTGCCAACCGGGCGCCGGCGCGAGACCCTCCGCCAGGCCCGCTGGAGAAGTCCCATGCCCAAGGTCGAGGTCGTCGAATACACCGACGCCGTCTGCTCCACCGCCTGGGGGGCCGAGCCGTTGCTGCGGCGGCTGGACTGGCGCCATGGCCACCACCTGACCTGGCGCAAGGTGATGGGCGGCCTGGTCGGCAACGCCGCCACGGGCAAGGACGGCTGGGACCGCGTCTCGGCCGCCGAGCCGATGAGCGCCTACTGGAAGCGGGTCTGGAAACTGACCGGCATGCCCTATCCCCACCCCATGCGGCTGATGCTGCAATCGACCGACCCGCTGGGCGCGGCGGTCAAGGCCGCCGAGCTTCAGGGCCAGGACGTCGCCCACCGCGTCCTGCGCCGCTTCCGCGAGCAGATCTTCCTGTTCGGCATCGGCCCCCAGACCCCCGACGAATTCGAGGCCGCCACGCAGGGCGTCCCAGGCCTCGACCAGGCCCGCTGGCGCACCGACCAGCAACGCCCCGACGTCGCCGCCGCCTACCAGGCCGACTGGCGGGAAACCCGCGAACCCAACGACTACGTCCGCCACCTCAAGCACGACAGCCCGATGAATGGGGAACTGAAGCATTCCGAGGGGCATGACCGGTACGCGCTGCCGACCCTGATCTTCAAGGGGCCGGGCGGGGAGCACACCGTGGCGGGGTGGGTTCCTTACGAAGAGTACGAGGCGGGGCTGGAAGCGGCGATGCCGGGCGCGACGGCGGACCCGCGGCCGGACCCCACGCCGCAGGAGGCGTTCGCGCGGTGGGGCGTGCTGACCGAGCAAGAGCTGGCGTTCCTGTGCGGGCAAGGGGCGGAGGCGCCGGCGGGTGCGGCGACCTATGACTGGGGCGACGGACTGGCCTACTTCAACGGCGCGGAAGCCCAGGGACGGCTTTGACCCGTCCCTATCGCTTTTTCTTCGGTTTCTCCGTCTCGGGCCGCACATAGATCGGCGCCAGCGCGTCGTACGCCGCCCGCGCATCGATCACCCGCCACTCCGCGCCCTTGAACCGCTCCGGCAGGTTGGCCTTGTCGACAAAAACCACCGACAGTTCGGTGCTGAACCCCGTCGGATCGCTGCGCACCACCGAGCCGTAATAGGTCGAGTTGAGCGTGTGTTCGACATCGGCCCTGGCCAGGATGATCAGCCCGCTCTTGCCGGCCTGCAGGGCCAGGTCGGCGGCGCGGAGGAGGGCCATTTCCTCGGCGACGGCGGGGTTGGTCTGCATGCTGCGGAACTTCACCGTCGCGACGTCCGGGCCATATTCGCTGGTCAGGGCCGGGGCGACCTTGACGTCGGTGAAGCCGGACTCGTCGCCCGTCCAGATGCCGCTGCCGGCCTTCTTGTAGTTGGGGAGGTGCTCGGCGGTTTCGGCGGTGGGCAGGGTCTCGAACAGGGAGGCCACGCCGCCGCGCCGGGATTTGATCACGGCCGGGATCGGTGGGGTCGGGGGCGGGGTGGCGGCGGCGACCACCTGCAGGGTTTCAGGCAGGGTCTTTGGGTCGGCCTTGAGGCGGACGGCCAGGGCGGTCATGAACTCGCGGCCGATGACGTTGCGGGGCGGCGGCTCCTTGACCAGCGTGTCGACCACGGCGCCCGCCCCACCCTCGTCGATCTTCACCCGCCGCTCGACCAGCGAGGTCCAGCTGTTCAGCTGCGCGGCGCCGCGCACGGCCAGGGCGTCCTGTTGCCTGACCTTGCTGGCCGCCGCCGCGATCTGCGACTTCTTGGGCTTCTTCTCGGCCAGCAGCGGCGGGTCGCGGACCAGGGCGGCCTCGAACCGCGCGCGGACGGCGGCGAGGGCGGCCCGGGCCTCGGCCCCGCGCCCCTGGGTCGCCAGGGCGTAGGCATAGCTTCCGCCGCGGTCGATCCAGAACAGGTTGGTGTTGAGGATGTCGACGGTGTCGTATTCCAGCACCGTGCCGCCATAGGCAAAACGCTGGCGGGTCTTGGGCGCGGCCAACTGGCCGTAGAGGGGGATGGCCTCGGCCCAGCGGCCCTCGCCGATCATCCGCTTGTAGAGCCCGTCGATGGAGCTGGGCTGCAGCCGGGCGGTGGCCCGATCCAGGATTTCCAGCAGCTTGGGATCGCCGTCCTCGCCGATGGCGATCAGGGCCGAGAACGGCGCCTGGCGGCTGTAGGGCCGCTGGCTGAGCAGGCGCATGGCCAGGGCTTCCGACCCGGCCTGGTCGCCATTCAGCCCCTGGGCGTAGGCGCGCACCAGGCCCAGGCTGATCCCCTGGCTGCGGGCGAAGAAGGGATCGGCGCGGTCGGCGATGGCGGCGTCGGCCAGGTCCAGGTCGGCCAGGGCGCCCTTGGCGTCGCCCTTTTCCAGCCGGTGCAGGGCGCGGGCCTGCAGCAGGTTGACCTTGCGCCGCCAATAGGCGGGCAGCAGGTGCTCGTCGGCCAGGGCCGCGTCGCAGGCGGCGATCCCGGCTGTCCCGCGGTTGGTGTCGGCCTTGGCCGTGGTGCCATAGCCGGGCGGATTGAAGATGCCCCAGATGTTGGCGTAGCTGGTCATGCCGTCGCCGCCGGACGCGGGCATGCCATAGCCGTCGCACTGGCTGAAGATGGTGCTGGCCGTCTGGGTCAGCACGTTGTTGGCCAGCGCCGGCGAGGCGGTGACGGCGATCAGGCCCAGCGACAGGCCGATGATGGTTTTCTTCACTGGTAAGCCCCCTGCAACTGAAGGGAGCCTAGCGCGAGGTCGCGGCCGCGATCAATCGCAACAGGCGGTCACACAGGCTTCGGCCAGGGCCTGAGTGGCGTCGATCAGCGGTGCGGAGGCGGTCTTCAGCACCAGGGGCAGTTCCGTGCAGGCAGCGATCACCGCCCCCGCGCCGGCGGCGATCAGATCCTCGGCGAGGGCGGCCATGCTGTCGGAGACCCCAGGGCCCAGGTCGCCGGCCTTGATCCGGTAGAGGTTTTCCATGAACCGGCGCCCGCCCGCCTCGCCCAGCCGCAGGGGCGTCAGACCCATGACCTCCAGTTGGGCGGCGTAGAGGTCCACGGCCGCCCCGGTGCCGATCAGGCCGATGCGCCGGGCGCCTGTCGCGGCGGCGGCGGCGCAGGCGACCTCGATCAGATCGATCAGCTTAAGACCCGAGGCCGCCTCGATCGCCGCCGCATGGGCGTGGGCGGTGTTGCAGGGCATGGCCAGGACCTCAGCGCCGGCGTCCCGCAGGCCCGCCGCCATGCGGGCCAGCTCGGCCTCGGCGGCGTGGGCGTCGACATTGCGGTCGGGGACCTGTGGGTTGAGGTCGACCAGGGTGTGGATGTGGTCCTGGTCGCGGCCGGCCGGCGTGGCGGCCTGCAGCTTGGCCAGGAAGTCGACGGTGGCGGCGGGACCCATGCCGCCCAGGACGCCCAGCGTTTTCATACCAGGGCCGGCTCCAGCTCGCTGTGATAGCCGAACAGGCCCTGGGCCCCGCCAGTGTGCAGGAAGACTACCGTCTCGCCCCTGAACTGACCCTGCTTGGCGAGGGCGATCAGGCCCTTCATCGCCTTGCCGCTGTAGACCGGATCGAGCAGCAGGCCCTCGGTGCGGGCGGTCAGGGTCAGGGCGTCGATCACCGCCTGGTCGATCAAGCCATAGCCGGCGCCGACGAAGGAGCAGTCGGCGACGACCATCTCGCGCTCGATCCTGCCGGGCTGGCCCAGCAGGTCGGCGGTCTGGCAGGCCAGCTTGAAGACATTCTCCTCCTGTTTGGCCTTGGGCGCGCGGACGCCGATGCCCAGGATCGGGATGTCGGCGCCGGTCAGGGCCATGCCGGCGACCAGGCCCGCTTGCGTGCCGGCGCTGCCGGTGGCGGTGACCAGGCGGTCGATCCGCAAGCCCTGCGCGTCGGCCTGGACGACCAGTTCGCGGGCGCAGTCGGCATAGCCCAGGGCGCCCACCGGGTTGGAGCCGCCGCCGGGGATGATGTAGGGCGTCCCGCCGGCCTGCCGCACGGCCCCGGCCGTCTCCTCCATGGCCGCGTTCATGTCGGTGTCGGCGGCGACGAAGCGGGGACTGGCGCCCAGCAGGCGATCGAGCAGCACATTGCCCGAGCCCAGATAGTCGGCGGCTTTCGAGCCGGTGCGCTCTTCCAGGATGACCTCGCATCTGAGGCCGAAGCGGGCGGCGGCGGCCACGGTCTGGCGGACATGGTTGGACTGCACAGCGCCCTGGGTGATCAGGGTGTCGGCGCCCTGGTCCAGGGCCTCGCCGAGCAGGAATTCGAGCTTGCGGGTCTTGTTGCCGCCGCCGGCCAGGCCCGTGCAGTCGTCGCGCTTGACCCACAGATCGACGCTCAGCGCCGCGCCCAGCCGGGGCAGGGGTTCGAGCGGCGTGGGCAGATGGGCAAAGCGGGCGCGCGGGAAACGGGCGAGATGCATAACGATGGTCCTTGAAGTGGCGCTCGATTGGGGCCTAGTCTCGAATCCAACGGATCGCCGGGGAGGGCGCCATGATCTCCAAATCGCTTCTGGCCGCAACAGCGGGTCTGACTTTGTCTCTGGTCCTGGCCTCGTCGGCCGGCGCGGCGGACTCGGTCGTCGGCGGCAACCTGGCCAAGTCCTGCGCCCAGTCGGTGTTCGACGGCGCCCGCGACGACGCGGCGCTGCAGCTCTGCACCCAGGCCATCGCCACCGATCTGCTGTCCAATCGCGACCTGGCCCGCACCTATATCAATCGCGGCGTGCTGCAGCTGCGGCGCAAGGCCTATGATCGGGCCTTGGCCGATTTCGACCGCGCGGCGACCCTGGCCCCCGACATGGGCGAGGCCTTCGTCAACCAAGGCGCGGCGCTGATCGCCCAGCGCCGCTACGACCTGGCGGTCAACGCCATCGACCGCGGCCTGGCGCTGGGGGCCTCCTCGCCGGAGCGCGCCTATTACAACCGCGCCCTGGCCAATCTGCATCTGGACAATCTCCAGGCGGCCTATGGCGACCTGATCAAGGCCTCGCAGCTGGCCCCCGACTGGGACGTCCCGCGCCGGGAACTGGCCAAGTTTCCCACCGACTGGGCCTGAGTATCACTAGTCGGCAAGGGCCTTGGTTCGTGCTACCCTGAGGTTGCGCCATGACCGCACGCCTCGGAGGGACCCCATGACCCCGAAATCAGTGCTTATCCTCGCCGCCGCTTTCACCCTCGCCGCGCCCCTGACCGGCAACGCCTCCTCCTTCGTGCTGGGCGGGGGCCTCGCCAGAGTCTGCTCGCAGGCCGCTATAGGCGGCCTCTCCGACGAAAAGTCGCTGGAGACCTGCAGCCTGGCCATCCAGACCGAGCTGATGGCTGGGCGGGACCTGGCGGGCACCTATGTCAACCGCGGGGTCATCGAGCTGCGCCGCAAGGCCTATGACAAGGCCCGGGCCGACTTCGACCGCGCCGTGAAGATCGCCCCCGACATGGGCGAGGCCTTCGTCAACCGCGGCGCCGCCTACATCGCCCAGCGCCAGTACGCGATGGGCCTGGCCGAGATCGACAAGGGGCTGAAGCTGGGCTCCGACGAGCCGGAGAAGGCCTATTACAACCGCGCCCTGGCCAACGAGGGCCTGGACGACATGAAGTCGGCCTATTTCGACTATCTCAAGGCCTCGGAACTCAAGCCCGACTGGGACGCTCCGAAGAAGGAACTGACCCGCTTCACGGTCAGCCAGCCCTGAGGTCTCGTGCGTAAGGTTCTGTATCCGCTGGTGTTCGTGGCGGCAGCTCTAACAGGGGCCGCCGCCGCCCAGACCACGCCCGGCTTCGACCAGCTGCAGCGCGACGCGGCCTGGCAGGACATGGAGCTGGCCCGCCAGCAGGCGCTCGCCGCCCAGCGCGACGCCTTCGCCGCCCAGCAGCGCTATCAGGCCCAGCAGACCATCCAGGCCCTGAAACAGACCTCGCCCTACGCCAGCCCGCCGGTTCCCGGTCTCAAGCCCCCACCGCTCGACGCCCAGCTGGCGGCCGACGCCGAGCGCATCCGCATCCTGCAGGACCAGCAGCTGGCGGCCAGCAATGCCCGCATCCTGGCCATCCGCCCGGCCATCGACGGCCCGCCGCCGAAGAAATAGCGCTTCTCGCCTGACGCGAAGCCGTGCAGCCAAATCCAAACTTCGGCGCTAAGGTCTGCGGCAGGGGACTTCAGGGAGCGGACCGATGCGCTGGGAAGGCGGACGGCGGGAAGGCAATATCGAGGATCGCCGCGGCATGGGCGGGGGCGCCCGGGCCGCCGGCGGCATCGGGCTTGGTGGGCTGGTGGTGCTGCTGATCGGGGTCTTCGTCTTCCATATCGATCCCAACGACATGCTCAGCATGCTGACCAGCGACGGCAATGCGCCGATCTCGGGCCAGGCGGGCGTGCGGGGATCGCCCAACGACAAGGCCGCCCAGTTCGTCGACGTGGTCGAGACCTCGAACACCGACGTCTGGTCCGACATCTTCGCCCGCTCGGGCCGCACCTATCAGCCGCCCAGCGGTGTGGTGCTCTATGACCGCGCCACCGATACGGCCTGTGGCCTGGGCCAGGCGGCCATGGGGCCGTTCTATTGCCCCAATGACCGCAAGGTCTATCTGGACCTGGCCTTCTGGAACGAGCTGGAAACCCGGTTCGGCGCCAAGGGCGATTTCGCCCGGGCCTATGTCATCGCCCACGAGATCGGCCACGGGGTGCAGAACCAACTGGGGGCCATGGCCGAGGTCAAGCGGCTGGGCGCGCGCGGGGCCGAGAGCGGCTCGGTGCGGCTGGAGCTGCAGGCCGACTGCTATGCCGGGGTCTGGGCGGCCCGGGCCGGCCAGGTCTCCAACGGCGCCATCGGCATCGACGGCCGCGACATCGCCGACGGCATGGCCGCCGCCTCGGCGGTCGGCGACGACACCCTGCAGGCCAAGACCCAGGGCGAGGTCGTCCCCGACAGCTTCACCCACGGCACCAGCGAGCAGCGGATGCGCTGGTTCCAGAAGGGCTTCCAGAACGGCGACCCGGCCGACTGCGACACCTTCCGGGCGGCGGTGCTGTAGGGCTTGTCAGTCGAAGGTCGCGGCGACATCGCCGTCGGCCGCCAGACCCTTGGCGAGGCGGAGGTCGATGTGGACGGCTGTCCCGGCCAGCTGCCAGAACAGCACCGCCAGCGCCGTTGCCATGTAGGCAACCACCACCCTGAGCAGCATGCCGTCCGGCGCGACCAGGGTGACGATGACGCCCAGAATGATCAGGAAGAACAGGGATACCAGCACGCCCGCCACGTAGAAGCCGCCGATCAGCAGGCGCGATCCGCTGGTCAGGGCGGCCGTCCTGCCCAGAACGGCGGCCAGCGAGCCGCCTCCGGTCAGGGCCCCGGCGATGGCGGGCGCCCAGAAGATCAAGACCACCAGGCCGGTGGCGAAGCGGGCCAGGCCGAACAGGCTGGCCATGCCCTGCAACCCCGGCAGCAGCGGTCCGAAGCTATTGGCCAGGAAGATCGGCGCATGGCCGATAGCGACCAGCGTCGCGGCGGCCAGGAAGGCGGTGGGCAGGCGTCCGGTGGGGATGGGTGCCGGCTCGCCCTCGGCGGCGGCGCGCAGCATGGCCCTGGCGGCGGCGACCCCGCCGCAGGCCATCACCGCGATGGTGGCCACGACGGCCAGGGGACCGTCCCGGAGCGGCTCGTCACGGCCGATGAAACTGAGCCACTGCTTGAACGCCTCCAGTCCGTAGAGGATGGCCATATAGGCGACCAGCAGGAGCAGTATCGTCACCGGTCGACGCACTACGGCCCGCACCATCAGGGCGACGACATGGCCGATGTCCAGGCCGCGCTGGGCGGGTTTAGAGCTCAATCAAAGGTCTCCAGCAGCTCGTCGTTCAGGCCGTCATGGGCTTCACGGCGGTCGAGATAGAAGGCCGCCGAGGCCAGCCACCAGAACAGGAACTGCACATTGCTCAGCAGCGTCGTGAGCAGATGGGAGATGAGGGGCGCTTTGGGGACATTCATGGCCAGCAGGACCAGGCCGGGTGCGGAGGCGAGCACGACGAGCAGGGATGTCGCCAACAGCCCCAGGATGACCGTCCAGCGGCCGCGGCGAGACAGCGCGAAGGCGCGCTTGAAGCTGTCGCCGAAGCCGTGCCGTTCGACCAGGGCGACGGCCCCGGCTGACAGGCTGAAGGCCAGGATCAGCATCGTCGCCAGCATGCCGGCCAGGCCCACGGCCATGAACAGCAACCCAATCTCGCTGACGCCGAGCGCCGGGAACAGATCCGGGTTCAGCGCCGCCGCCACCTGGAACACCAGCTGCGGAAGGCTGGCCAGGAGCACGATCGTCAGCACGGCCGGCAGCGCCCGCAGGCCGACCCACCGACTGGCGGACACGCGAACGCCGCCAGCCTGCAGCGCCGCGCCGACGGCGAGCGCGAACACGACCGCCCGCGAGATAAGAATGACCAGATACCAGGCCAGGACCTGAGGATTGGCGCGGCCCGCCATCAGGCTTCTGGGCAGTGACTCATCGACGAGCTTCACCGGCAGGTTGGGCAGCATCAGCGCGGCCAGCAGCAGCAGGACAGTCAAAGGTCGGCGACGGACAACCCCACCTGTCCGGCGCAGCAGGCGGCCCAGCTGGACGCCGGGCGCGCGGGTTCTCTGATTGCTCATTGGCTTACGCCTGATGGCGCGTTCGGGAACGGGTCCCGTAGGCGGCGCATTTCCAGATAGAGGACCGTCTCGAACACGAGCGCCAGCACCATCGGTATGTCGTAGAGCAGATAGGACAGGGCGGTCTCGGCCGGCAGAGGCCGTACATAGGCGAGCTGGACCAGCCCATGGATGGTCTTCCAGATCATTTCCGTCGCCAGGGCGATGCCGCTGCAAAGCCCGGCCACGATCAGGCGGCGTCCCCGGATGAGAGTGGCGCTGCGCGCCAGGGCCTGGCGGAAGCCCAGGCCCTCCTCGATGACGACAGAGGCGGCGACCCCGAACCAGGCGGTAAACAGGATGACCGCCAGCCGCAGGATCAGGTCGGTGAACAGCCAGGCGTTGGCCGGCGGCATCAGGTAGGCCAGCGGGCGGCCCCAGTTCTGGACATCGAACATCAGCTGGATCAGCAGGAGCGGCCAGAAGGTTCGGGTCAGCATGGCCATAGCGCCGCTCAGGTTGACCGCCCGGCCGCGATGGTCGCAGAGCGTCAGCCAGACCACCAGCCCGACCGTGATCGTCCCAATGCCGGCCCAGAGTACGAGCCGCAGTGCCCAGACCAGCCACATCAGCCAGGCCTGTCCCGCGTCGCCGACAAGGTCGTGCAGGGGCCACAGGATGGGATGCAGAATCTGCGAGAGGGGGTCCTGAAGACGGAGCAGCAGCAGGTCGATCTGCGACCCCAGGACGGCCGGCGCCACGCCGCCGAACAGGAGCATCAGGACGAGGGCCCGCCGCCGGCGCCAAAGCGTCTCCCCCGTCGCGGCCAGGACACGGAGGATTTCAAAGCGGGGCGGAGCTGGGTCCTGGCTCAATCGAACACCTCGCCGATGGCGCTGGCTGGCGGCTGGCCGAGGTTGCGGCGCTGTTTGAGATAGACGACGCACAGGGCGGTCACCCACAGGGCGTCGATCACGCCCTGGGTCGCCAGGACCAGATCCTGGCTGAAGGGCAGAATGCCCGAACGATCGAGCAGCCGGGCCAGCGGATATGGCAGGCCCAGCATCAACCACCAGACCAGCGCCAGGATCGCCAGATGCCAGCCTGCCTCGCGCGACAGCCCGCGCGCCCGTCGGAAGGCCCGCAAGATGCCGCCCCGCTCCTGCAGCAGAACCGGAATGGCCAAGCCCAGCAGCGCCGCGAAAATCAGCTCGAAGATCTGGCTGACAAGAATCGCCACCGTCAGATCGTTGACGGTGCGCGCGGAAATCTCGGGCGTCAGGGACATCAGGACAGCGGCCGCCAGCCTGGGCAGGTTGATGACGGCCGTGATCGCCAGCATCGCCGGCCAACGCAGGAGCGCCTTTCGGACCAGGACGCCGGGGTTCGCGGCGTCCGCCTGCAGGTCATTGAGGACCAGGGCGGCGATGGCGCTCAAGGCGGCGGCCAGGCTTCCGCTGTAGATCGCGAATTTCAGCCAGTCGTAGGCCGGTGAGATGAAGAGGCCTGAGAGGCCTGTAGACTCCCACACGGGGCGGGTCAGAATCGCCGGCAGCTCATGGCAGCCCAGGGCCAGCAATAGCAGCAACAGCCCCTTGCGCCGCACCACCCCGGCCGTGGCGATCACCACATCGCCGAACGTTACCCGCTTCAATCCGGTGCCGTTCATGACCACCCCCCAAATCGCAGCTTAGCGAACCCCGCCATTCCCGCCAGCCCGCGTCTTGACCCAGCCGGACACAGGCCTAGTCTGCCGACTCTGTTCTCCGGGGTGGCCCGCCCAAGGGCCTGAGACACCGCTGACGCGGGAACCCGCCGAACCTGATCCGGGTCATTCCGGCGTAGGGAGGGAACGCGGGGGATTGGCCCCCGTCATCCGCTTATGCGTCGACCGGGTCTCCGTCCTTGGGAGCCTCGCCATGAACGTCCATACCCCAATCGCCAATGCCATCCCCACCGGAGAGCGTCCCGGTTCGCGCAAGGTCTACGCGAACGGGGTGCTGTATCCAGACATCCGCGTGCCGTTCCGCGAGGTGGCCGTTCACCCGACCGCCAATGAGCCGCCGGTGACCATCTATGACCCCTCCGGCCCCTACACCGACCCGACGGCGACCATCGATATCGAGAAGGGCCTGGCCCGGCCGCGCGAGGCCTGGGTGCTGGCCCGGGGCGATGTCGAGACGGTGGCCAACCCCCGCCAGGTCAAGCCCGAGGACAACGGCTTCGCGCGCGGCAAGCACCTGGCCCCGCAGTTCCCCGACAACGGCCGGCCGGTCTATCGCGCCAAGGGCGGGGCGGCGGTGACCCAGCTGGAATACGCCCGCAAGGGGCTGATCACGCCGGAGATGGAGTATGTCGCCATCCGCGAGAACCTGCGCCGCGAGGCGGTGGGCGCGCGCGACGGCGAGAGCTTCGGGGCCGAGATCCCCGATTTCGTCACTCCCGAGTTCGTGCGGTCCGAGGTGGCCCGCGGCCGGGCGATCATCCCGGCCAACATCAACCACGGCGAACTGGAGCCGATGGCCATCGGCCGCAACTTCCTGATCAAGATCAACGCCAACATCGGCAACAGCGCGGTGCTGTCCAGCGTCGCCGACGAGGTCGACAAGATGGTCTGGTCGATCCGCTGGGGCGGCGACACGGTCATGGACCTGTCGACCGGGCGCAACATCCACAACATCCGCGACTGGATCGTCCGCAACAGCCCCGTGCCGATCGGCACCGTGCCCATCTACCAGGCCCTGGAGAAGGTCGGGGGCGTGGCCGAGGACCTGACCTGGGAGGTGTTCCGCGACACCCTGATCGAGCAGGCCGAGCAGGGCGTCGACTATTTCACCATCCATGCCGGGGTGCGGCTGCCCTATATCCCGCTGACCGCCAGGCGGGTGACCGGCATCGTCAGCCGGGGCGGCTCGATCATGGCCAAGTGGTGCCTGGCCCATCACCGCGAGAACTTCCTCTACGACCATTTCGAGGATATCTGCGAGATCATGCGGGCCTATGACGTCTCGTTCAGCCTGGGCGACGGCCTGCGCCCCGGCTCGATCGCCGACGCCAATGACGCGGCCCAGTTCGCCGAACTGGACACCCTGGGCGAGCTGACCCAGGTGGCCTGGAAGCACGGCGTGCAGGTGATGATCGAGGGCCCCGGCCACGTGCCGATGCACAAGATCAAGGCCAATATGGATAAGCAGCTGGCCGTCTGCGGCGAGGCGCCCTTCTACACACTCGGGCCGCTGACCACCGACATCGCTCCCGGCTACGACCACATCACCAGCGCCATCGGGGCGGCGATGATCGGCTGGTTCGGCACCGCCATGCTCTGCTACGTCACGCCCAAGGAGCACCTGGGCCTGCCCGACCGCGAGGACGTCAAGCAGGGCGTCATCGCCTACAAGATCGCCGCCCATGCCGGGGACCTGGCCAAGGGCCATCCCGGCGCCCAGGCCTGGGACGACGCCCTGAGCCGAGCCCGCTTCGAGTTCCGCTGGGAAGACCAGTTCAACCTGGGCCTCGACCCGGAAACGGCGCGCGAATACCACGACGAGACCCTGCCCAAGGAGGCCCACAAGACCGCCCATTTCTGCTCGATGTGCGGTCCGAAGTTCTGCTCCATGCAGATCACCCGCGAGGTCCGCGAGTTCGCCGCCGGCATGGCGCCCAACGAGATCCAGGCGGGGATGGACGCCATGAGCCAGAAGTTCCGTGAGGTTGGCGGGGAGATCGACGTGGCGGTAAAACCCCAGACATGAGTTTCACCATCCGCCGCCTGGGCCCCGACGAGGGCCCGTTGTTCCGCCAGTTGCGCCTCACGACCCTGCGTCTCGACGAGATCAACTTCGTCGCCACCCTGGCCGAGGAGGAGGCCAAGCCGGCGTCCGCCTTCGACGAGGCTGTGCGCGATGGCGCTGTCTTCGTGGCCGAGGCAAATGGCGTGGTGCTGGGCCTGGTCGGCCTGATGCCCA
This sequence comes from Caulobacter ginsengisoli, assembly GCF_030814835.1. Lineage (GTDB taxonomy): Bacteria > Pseudomonadota > Alphaproteobacteria > Caulobacterales > Caulobacteraceae > Caulobacter > Caulobacter ginsengisoli. Next base: position 88,192 of record NZ_JAUSVS010000008.1, on the reverse strand, counting down.
AGACCAACGCCAAGGAGCGCCACAAGGGGCTGATCTACAGCGTCTTCGTCATGCCAGAGGGGCGCGGCAAGGGCGTGGGCCGGGCTCTGATGACCACCGTGCTCGACCATGCCCGGAGCGTCGTCGAGAGCGTCTTCCTGGTCGCGGTGGCGGACAACAGGGCGGCCGTTTCCCTCTATGAATCGGTCGGGTTCGAGTCCTACGGTCTGGAGCCGCGGTCGCTGCTGGTCGACGGCGCCTATTCCGATGACCTGCTGATGTGGAAGCGCCTGAAATGACCGACCCGATCCGCCTCTGGCACGACTACATCGACAGCCGCGACCCGCAGAAGCTCGACGCCCTGCTGGACGAGGGCGCGGTGTTCGAGAGCCCCGTCGTTCACACCCCGCAGGTCGGTAAGGCGATCACCGCCAAATATCTGCTCAGCGCCCTGCAGGTGCTGAACAACCCCAGCTTCGAATACCTAGGCGAATGGCGGGCCGAGAATTCGGCGGTGCTGGAGTTCGCCTGCGTGATCGACGGTATCCGCATCAACGGGGTCGACATGATCTGGTGGAACGCCGCCGGCAGGATCACCCGGTTCAAGGTGATGGTGCGGCCGCTCAAGGCCATCAACCTGCTGCACCAGCTTATGGGCGCGATGCTGGCTAAGGCTTCCTGAGGAAGTCCGGCCGGATCATCTCGAACATGCTCTCGGGCGTGATCAGCGCATAGCCGCCCGCGCCGCCGGCTCTGAGGATCGGGCGGGCGGCGGCGGTGTCGTAGACGCCGTCTTTCAAGAGCGCCTTGGCGATGTGGATCATCACCACCTCGCCCAGGATCAGCCAGGTCTTCACGGGCGTTCCGTCGGCGCCCGTCAGCTGGATAAGCTGGCTCAGCTTGCACTCGAAGCTGACCGGGCTCTCGGCCACCCGCGGCGCGGCGACCAGGTCGCCCGCCAGGGGCGTCAGGCCGGCCAGGGCGAACTCGTCGACCTCGGGGGGCAGGGTCTCGGAGCTGGCGTTCATGGGGTGAGCCAGGTCGTGGGTGGCCAGATTCCAGCAGAATTCGCCGGTATCCTGGACGTTCTGGACGGTGTCCTTCCAGCCGATGGTGGCGAAGCCGACGATGGGGGGGCGGTAGTTGAAGGCGTTGAAGAAGCTGTAGGGGGCGAGATTGAGCGTCCCGTCGGCGGCGCGGGTCGAAATCCAGCCGATCGGGCGGGGCCCGACGATGGCGTTGAACGGGTCGTGGGCCAGGCCATGGCCCTGACCGGGCCGGTAGGAATGGACCTCAGTTGCCATCGTCGGCGGGCGGCGGGGTCTGGCCCGGGGTCGGCTTGTCGCCCGTGTACATCACCGGCCCGGCGCCGGGGACCGGCGGCATGCCGGCCCGCCGCTGGCGGATGAATTCCAGCTCGCTGAGCGCGGTGCGGTTGCCCGGCGCCAGCTTGAGGGACTCGTTATAGGCCGTCTCCGCCTCGTCCATCCGGCCCAGTTCGATCAGCACATAGCCGCGGTTGCGCAGCAGCTGGGCGTGGAACACGTCATCGATGAACGGCTGGGCCAGGGCCAGGTCGTTGGCGGCCAGGGCCTCGGGGAAGCGGCGCAGGACGATCAGGGCGGCGTTCTGCTCGCCGGTCAGCATGGCGTTGCCCGGCTGCAGGGCCAGGCCCTTGGCCAGCGGCTCCAGCGCATCCTCCGCATGGCGGGTCTCGTTGGCGTACCAGCCCAGGATGTAGGCGGCGTAGATATAGGTGTTGAACCGCTGCTCGACGGTCGTCTGACCCTCGCCGCCGCCGCCGGTCAGGGCGCTGACCAGGCCCAGGGCCAGGTTGTCGGAGCGGACGATGATCAGGCCGCCCTCCCGCTTCTCGACCAGGGGATAGACGGCGGGCGCGCGGGCCAGCACGGCCCGGATCTGCGGCAGCTTGCGCTTGAGGCCAGGTCCCCGCTCTTCGATCAGGGTCTTCAGCGCCGACTGCACGATCTTGGCGTCGGCGGCCTCCTGGGCGTCCAGGGCGGCGAAGTCGGCCGCCCCCGCAATGGCGGCCGGATCGCCCTTGGCCCGAGCCAGGGCGGCGCCCGGCGAGGCCAGGACCAGGCCGGCCGCGACGGTCAGGGCGATCGACACCCAGCGCGATTTTCCACTCATTGTGGGCATATGAGCCTCCCCCTGCTTGGGTGGAGACTGACACGTCAAACGGCCCTCAACAACGGTCGCTGCTACTGGACAGATTGCGTTCAAGCCCTTACCTAGCTTGCCATCGAATTCTGACGCGCAACGCTCTGCAAGTTTCCGCCCCGTCTGCGCGCGGATCTACAAGACGCCTTTCAGACCTCGATACCCGCCCGGAGCCGTTCCGGCGGGACACCTAAACGGAGAGGCTGAAATGGCTACCGGCACTGTCAAATGGTTCAACACCACCAAGGGTTATGGCTTCATCCAACCGGATGACGGCGGCAAGGACGTCTTCGTGCACGTTTCCGCCGTCGAGCGCGCGGGCCTCGGCTCGCTCGCCGAAGGTCAGAAGGTCGGCTACGAACTCGAGCGCGATCGTCGCTCGGGCAAGGAATCCGCGGGCCAACTGCGCCACGCCTAAAGAGACCTTGGTGGCCGTCACGGACCACCGTATTATGGTGCGCGCGTCGCAGCCCTATGGCTGCGGCGCGCGTTGCCTTTCCTGGAGATAAGTTTGGCCAAAGAAGAATTCATCGAGTTCGAAGGCCTGATCACCGAGCTGCTCCCTGAGGGGCGCTTCCGGGTCAAGCTGGACAACGACCATATGGTCCTGGCCTACACGGCCGGCCGTATGAAGCGGAACAAGATCCGCGCCCTGGTCGGTGACCGGGTGACGGTCGAGATGACGCCCTATGACCTCGACAGGGGTCGCATCACCTTCCGCCACAAGACCGAGGGCGCGCGCCCCTATGCCGGCCCGATGCGGGGCGGCCAGCAGTTCAAGCGCCGCTAGTCTCCCGTCCGGGCTCTGGGCCTAGACGGAGATCGGCGGCTTCCTGTGAGCCCAGGGCTGCGCCGCCTCGAGCGCGTAGGCCAGTTCGAACAGGGTCCGCTCCTGGCCGCGCCGGGCGATGAAGTGCACGCCGACCGGCAGGCCGTCCGCCGTCCAGTGCAGGGGCACGCTCATCGCCGGGGCGCCGGCGACGTTTTCCAGCGGCGTGTAGCCCACATAGTGGGTCAGGCGCGCCGACAGCTCCTCGAACTTCACATCCCCTGACACATAGCCCAGCGGAACCGGCGGCTTGGCCAGCACCGGCGAGACGACGACGTCGTACTGGCTGATCCATTTGTCGAAGTCGGCGACCACCTGGGTCAGCCGGCCGATGGCGGCCTCGACCGTGCCCGGCGGCGCCTTGGCGACCATCTGGGCCATGGCCAGCGAGAAGGGCTCCATCAGGGTTTCGTCGGCGGGCCTTCCGGCCGCCTTCGAGACGGCGGCGGCGTCCGCCGCCGCGCCGGCCGCCCACAGGGTGAGGAAGTCCTGGGTAAAGGCGCCGGTCACCGGCCAGGCCGCCGCCTTGACCCCATGGCCCATCGCCTTGAGCAGCTTGGCGGTGTCGTAGAAGGCGGCCGCCACCGCCTCGTCCGGATCCTCGCCGCCGACGGTCTTCAGGATCATACCGACCTTCAGCCTGCGCTTGGACGGGCCCAGCACCGGGCCGATGGGGGCGAGAGGCCCGCTGGGGTTTTCGGTGGCCGCGAACAGCAGGGCCGAGTCGCGGACCGTGCGGGTCTCGGCGTGCTGGACGCTGATGTCGGTCACGTCGAACTCGGTCTTGGCCCCGATCATCCGCCCGCGCGAGGGCTTGAGCCCAAACAGGCCGCAGCACGAAGCCGGAATGCGGATTGAGCCGCCGCCGTCGCTGGCGTGGGCGATGGGGATGACGCCGGAGGCCACGGCCGCCGCCGCCCCGCCCGAGGAACCGCCGCTCGAGCGGCCGGGATTCCAGGGATTGTGGGTCGGCCCAAAGGCCAGGGGTTCGGTGGTCGGCAGGTAGCCGAACTCCGGCGAGGCCGACTTGCCGATGACGATGAAACCCGCCCGCTCATAGGCCTCGACCAGCGGCTCGGACTTGGCGGCCGGCGCGGCGTTGTAGCCCGAGCGCGAACCGCTGCGGGTGGGCAGGCCGGCATAGTCGTGCAGGTCCTTGATCAGGAAGGGCACGCCCGCGAACGGCCCGGTCTGACCGCCCTTCTTCGCCGCGTCGAGCGCCCGGTCGAAGCAGGAATTGACGATGAAGTTGAGTTTTGGCTGCAGCGCCTCGGCGTTGCGGATGGCGGTCTCGACGGCCTCGACGGCGCTGATCTTGCCGGAGCGGATCTGGGCGGCCAGGTCGGTGGCGTCGCCGATCCACGGCCCGGCGGCCGGCGTGGCATTAGGCTTGGCCAGGGCGGGCGTCGCGGCGGCCAGGGCGGCGCCGCTGGCCATCACGGCGCGGCGGGTGATGTCGGTCATGTCGGTTTGCCTCCCCCAGAGGGACGTCTTGCTGCGTCTCCTACGCAGCCAAGGTTGGACCGGATCATTTCGGCTGGCAACGCCAAGGCGCTATAGCGGGGGCATGGAGCGCAAACGCATCGACGTCCTGCTGGTGGAACGCGGCCTGTTCGACAGCCGCGCCAAGGCCCGCGAGGCGATCGCCGCCGGGCTGGTGATGGCGGCGGGGCGGCGGGTGGGCAAGCCATCCGAGGCGGTGGCGTCCGACGCCGTGTTGGAGGCGACGGCGGCCCATCCCTGGGTCGGGCGCGGGGCGCTGAAGCTGGCCCACGCCCTGGCGCTCTGGCCGGTTGCGGTCGAGGGCCGCACGGTGCTGGATGTCGGCGCCTCGACCGGCGGGTTCAGCGAGGTGTGCCTGAGCCGGGGCGCGGCCAGGGTCTATGCGGTGGACGTCGGCCGGGGCCAGCTGCATGAGCGGGTGCGGGCCGATCCGCGGGTCGTCGACCTTTCCGGCGTCGACGCCCGCGCCCTGGACACAGCGCTGATCGACACCGCGCCGGACCTGATCGTCACGGATGTCAGCTTCATCGGCCTGGCCAAGACCCTGCCGGCCGCCCTGGCCCTGGCGGGGCCTGGCGCGGACCTGGTCGCCCTGGTCAAGCCGCAGTTCGAGGTGGGGCCCGAGCGGGTGGGGAAGGGCGGCCTGGTCAAGGACCCGGCGGCGCGGCTGGCGGCGCTGGAGGCGGTCGGCGGCTGGCTGGAGACCCAGGGCTGGCGGGTGCTGCAAACCGCCGACAGCCCTATCGCCGGCGGGGACGGCAATCTGGAATATCTGCTCTGGGCCCGCCGGGCGTGACGGCAAACGAAAAAGGCCGCCCGCTGGGGACGGGCGGCCTCTCGGTCAGCTAAAGCCGGCAGGTGGCGTCAGTCGACCACGACATAGCGGCCGTCCGAGCCGCGGCAGACGCGCACGAAGCGCTTCTGGACGCTGCCGTCGGGCAGGTAGATGGGGCTTTCGGCCAGGGTGCAGTCCTCGCCGACCGGGCCCCGGGCCACAGGCTGGGGCGCCGGATAGGGCTCGTCGCCATAGCCGTCATAGCGCGGGTCGTAGGCCGGGGCGTAGCCACCGTCGCGGTCGTTATAGCTCTGGACCGGCGGCGCGCCGTAAACGCCTTGCTGCGGATAGCCTTGCGGCGCGCAGGCGGCGGTCTTGGCGCCGACATTGCCGCCGATCACCGCGCCGAGCAGTCCGCCCAGCACCGCGCCCTCGGTCTTGGCGCCGCGGCTGGCGATGCCGTTGCCGGCCAGGGCGCCGATGCCGGCCCCCAGCAGAGCCCCGCCCGTCCCACGCTGCCGGCGATCACGCAGGCAGGGGTCGTAATAGGTCCCGCCGGCATAGCCGCCCGAATAGGCGGGGGCCGGCGCGGGGCCACCCGAGTAGGTTTGGGCATAGGCCGTCACGGGAACGGCCGCCGCGAGGGCGACGGCCGAGCTGAGGGCCAGGGCGAGGGTGGTGCGGATACGCATGGACTACTCCCGTCAGTGGTTGACGGCCGGGCCCGACGCCCGGCCGCCTTGTTCACTTCCGGCGGGGTTTAGGCCCGGCCGGAGGGCCGCCAGACGCCATCGCGCCCGCGGCAAACTTCGAAACCATGGTTACGGCCGCCGTAGTATTCGGTCACCCAGCGGCAGTTGGCCCGGCGGGTGGCGGACAGCCGGCGCGGATAGCTGGCGCAGCTGACCTTGTGACGGCCGATGGAATTGCCGGCGACCGCGCCGACCGTGCCGCCCAGCAGGGCGCCTTCGGTCTTGTTGCCGCGGCCGGCGACGGCCGAACCCAGCACGCCGCCGATGATGGCGCCGGTCACCAGGCCTTGCTTGCCCTTGGTGTCCTTCTTGGCCGCGCAGGGGCTGCCGGTGCCATAGGACCGCGACGACTGCGCCGAGGCGATGTCCGGCACGGAGAACAGCGAAACCGCCATGGCGGCGCTGGTGGCGAGAGCGATAAGGGTCTTCATGCGACCAACTCCTTGACTTGACCGCAGGGCCTAGACCCTGTCGGTGGTGATAAGATGGCGGGTCCAACCTGAACGGGGTTTGAACGGCTCCGACATCTCGAGGAAATCCGGGAACAGCGCCCCGAGCTATGCGCCGCATTTAATGGGTCGGAGCCGTTTGGGTTCCTTCGTTAAGTCAGGAGGCCGACTTTGAACGGCGAGGTTGTGGTCGAGATCGACCGGGTCGGCGCACAGGGGGACGGCATGGCGCCGGGCCCCATTTTCGCGCCGCTGACCTTGCCTGGGGAACAGGTCCGTGTGCGGGGCGAAGGCGACCGCGCCACACTGCAGGAAGTGCTCCGCGCCTCGCCCGACCGGGTCGAGCCGCCCTGTCCGCATTTCGGCGCCTGCGGCGGTTGCGCCCTGCAGCACTGGGCCGCCGAGCCCTACCTGGCCTGGAAGTCCGACCAGATCGTCCAGGCCCTGGCCCGCGAACGGATCGAGACTGAGATGCTGCCGGTTTTCGCCGCCCCGCCGGGCTCGCGCCGCCGCTGGGCGCTGCACGCCCGGCCGGGCAGAGGCCTGCACGGACCGGCCAGGCTGGGATTCAAGGGCCGCCGCTCCTGGGGCCTGGTCGAAATCGCCGTCTGCCCGGTGTCCGACCCGCGTCTGGTGGCGGCGCTGCCGGCCCTGGCGCGCCTGGCCGCCCCGTTCCTGGAGCACCCCAAGTCGGCGCCCACCCTGCACATCACCTGGACCCGGACCGGCCTGGACGTCGAGGTCAGCGGGGTCGAACGCAAGAGCGGCGGCCTCTCGGCCGACGCCCGGATGCGGGCCGCCGAGGCCGCCCAGGCCGCCGACATGGCCCGGGTCACCCTGGGCGGCGAGATGGTCTATCTGGCCCGCCAGCCGACCGTGCGCCTGGGTCCGGCCCTGGTCGCCCTGCCGCCGGGCGCCTTCCTGCAGGCCGTTCCCCAGGCCGAAGCCGCCATGGCCGATTTCGCCGCCCAGGCCGTGGCCGGCGCCCACCGCATCGCCGACCTCTATTGCGGGGTGGGGACCTTCACCTTCCGCCTGGCCGCCGTCGCCCCGGTCCTGGCCGCCGACTCCGCCGAGGGGGCCATCGCCGCCCTGAAGGCCGGCATCGCCACGGCGCCGGGCCTCAAAGCCATCACCGCCGAGGCCCGCGACCTGGTCCGCCGCCCGGTGCTGTCCCGTGAGCTGGCCAAGATCGACGCGGTGGTCTTCGACCCGCCCCGGGCCGGCGCGCTGGAGCAGACCCGGGAGATCGCCGCGTCGAAGGCTTCGAAGGTGGTGGGCGTGTCGTGCAACCCGGCGACTTTCGCCCGGGATGCGCGGATCCTGACGGATGCGGGATTCGTGCTCGAGCGGGTGCTGCCGGTCGACCAGTTTTTGTGGAGCCCGCATGTCGAGCTGGTGGGGGTGTTTGGGCGGTAGGGGTTTAAGGGTTTGAATTTCCTAACCTTCGCCGATGGGCGCGCCCTTGCCGCCGCTGTGGCTCCCAGAGCCAACCACAGGGCGGGTAGGCGGGGCGCTGTGCGCGACAGCGGGCCCTCCGCCGGCGCCCGCGTCGAGCTCATTAAACCCAGCAATATCTGCCAAATTTGTCTATTTATACGCGTAAATAGCTGATACAAGTAAATAATGTCTGGTTATCGTCAATTTATAACAAGCCAAATCTGACATCTATACTGTTTCGACGACGAGTAACCGGACAAAGGTGTCTCTTTATGAAATTCGAATCCAATCTGACCGACCAGGCGGTGCTGGCCGAGCTGGGCGAGCGGCTGACGCGGGCGCGGCTGGATCGCAATGTCACCCAGGCGCAGCTGGCCCGTTCGGCCGGGGTCTCCGAGCGCACCCTGGCGCGGATCGAGGCGGGCGAGTCCAGCCAAGCGGCCAATCTGGTCCGGGTGCTGCGGGCTCTGGGCCGCATCGAATCGCTGGAAGCCATGCTGCCCGCCGCCCTCCCCAGTCCGATCGCCCTGGTCGAGCGCCGAGGCCGCGAGCGGCGGCGGGCCAGCGGCGCGCCGGCGACGGTCAAGCCTGCCGCCTGGCGCTGGGCCGATGAGGGATGAGCACCGAAGCGGAGGTGCGGCTGTGGGGATCGCGGATCGGGGCGGTGTCGCTGGCCGCCGGGGCGCGCCACGCCGCCTTCCAGTACGCGCCGGAATTCCTTGAGAGCGGCATCCAGCTGTCGCCGCTGGCCATGCCGCTGGGCGTGCGGGTCCGGCGCTTCCCCGAACTGCCGATGGCCAGCTTCCATGGCCTGCCCGGCCTGCTGGCCGACAGCCTGCCCGACCGCTATGGGACCACCCTGGTCAACGCCTGGTTGGCCAGCCAGGGCCGGACGGCGGGCGGCTTTAACGCCGTCGAGCGGCTTCGCTATGCCGGGGCGCGGGGCATGGGGGCGCTGGAGTTCGGCCCGGCGCTGGGCCAGCGACCCCGCCAGGCCACCCCGATCCGGGTCGACGTCCTGGTCGAACAGGCCTCGCGGGTGCTGACCCAGAGGCGACAGCCGGGGGCCGGGGAGGGCGCGGACGCCGCCGGGCTGGGCGAGCTGCTGAAGGTCGGCGACTGCGCCGGCGGCGCGCGGGCCAAGGCGGTGGTCGCCTGGAACCCGGCCACCCAGGCCCTGCGGTCGGGTCAGGTCGCCGCCGGGGAGGGTTTCGAATACTGGCTGCTGAAACTCGACGGGGTCGAGGGCAATCGCGACAAGGCGCTGGCCGATCCGCGGGGCTATGGCGCGGTGGAATACGCCTATGCCCGCATGGCGCGCGCGGCCGGCATCGACATGCCGCCCTGCCGCCTGCTGGAGGAGGGCGGGCGGCGGCACTTCATGGTCAGGCGCTTCGACCGGCTGGAGGGCGGCGGCAAGCTGCACATGCAGTCTCTGGCCGCCCTGGCCCATCTGGATTTCAACGATCCGGGCGCCCACAGCTATGAGCAGACCCTGCAGATCATGCGCCGGCTGGGCCTGGGGATGGAGGCGCTGGAGGAGCAGTACCGGCGCATGGTGTTCAATGTGCTGGCCCGTAACCAGGGCGATCACGTCAAGAACATCGCCTTCCTGATGGACCGCTCCGGCGCCTGGCGCCTGTCGCCGGCCTTCGACATGGCCTGGAGCCACAACCCCGCCGGGCTGTGGACCTCGCACCACCAGATGTCGATGAACGGCAAGTGCGCCGACTTCGAGGCGGCCGACTTCATCGAAACCGCCCGCACCGCGTCGCTGAACCGGGCCACGGCGGCGCGGATCGTGCGCGAGGTGGCCGACGCGGTGGCCGACTGGCCGCGGTTCGCCGACGAGGCCATGGTGGCGGCGGAATGGCGGGCGGCGATCGACGGAACCCTGCGGGTGCGGGTAGTGGCCGGGTGAGGCGGCGATCAAGCGGAAATTTGCGGCTCTGGTCCCGCTGATTTTTCCGACCGCGAAGGCCGGTTGACCATGTTCAACTCGCGAAACCCCGACTTGATCAGCCCGAAAAAGCCGAAGGCGATCAGGCCCAGGGCGACGAAGGCCAGGATGGCGTGGCCAAACGGCAGGGCCTTCATCTGCTCGAGCGCCCCGCCCAGGCCGTCGGCGGCGGTCGCGTCGGCGCGCCAGCCGGCCAGGGTCACGGCCACGCCCGCCACCAGCAGCGCCACGCCCCGGCAGAAATAGCCCCAGCGGGCCAGGACCTCGGCGCAGTCGGCCAACTGCTTGCGGCAGTTCAGGCTGCGGGAAAAGTCGCTGACCCCGGACCGGACCGCATTGCCGAACCCGCCGCCGACCATGATCAGGCCCAGCATGACCACCGCCGGCCGGCCCCAGGACTGCGCCAGCACCTGGGTCAGCCAGGCCTGGGTCCGGGCCTGGTCGTCGAACTGGTGGAGGTCCTGCATGGCGTCGATCAGCCCGAAGACCGAGAGGCCCAGCGCCGCATAGATCAGCCCGCTGACCGCCTTGCCGGCGCGTTCGATCAGGGCGCCCCGGCCATTGCCCAGCCTGTCGATGTCGGCAAACACCTGTAGGCCGCGCCAGACGGCGAAGGCGTAGAGGCCCAGGCCGGCGATCCACAGCAGGGCCAGGCCCGGCGGCCACTCGCCCCAGGCCTCCAGCGCCGCCAGGGCGCCCACGGCATGCGGCGAGACGCGGAACGCGGCCAGCAGCGCCACCGCGCCAATGCTCAGATAAACCGACGCGCGCGCCGCATAGCCGACGCGGGCGGTCATGGCGATCAGAATCGGCCAGGGCCGGGGCGCGGACCACGGCGTCGTATCGGTAGGGTAGGGGACGTCCGTGGGCATGGCGCTGTAACCATCGAGACGGCCTTTAAGTTCAAATGCTTGGGCGAACGCGGATTTATGGTTTGGGACCGACCTCCGATCGGTCCAATCTGCGGGCGGCGAAATCCTTGGAGTCACCGCCCATGCTCGACCTTGGCCTGGCGATAGCCCACCACCTGGCGATCTTTGCGCTGTTCGGTGTCCTGGTCAGTGAACTGGTCCTGGTGCGCCGGGGACTGGACGCGGCGGCCGTGCGGCGGGTCGCGGCGATCGACCTTTGGTACGGCATCCTGGCCGGACTGATCCTGGTCGTCGGCTTTGCCCGGGCGACGATGGCGGCCAAGGGCTGGCTCTATTATTCGCACAATGAATTCTTCTGGGCGAAGATCGCCACGTTCGTCGTGATCGGCCTGCTCTCGGCGCCCCCGACCGTCGCCTATCTGCGCTGGCGCAAGGCGGGGGTGGCGCCCAGCGACAGCGAGGTCGCCGGGGTGCGGCGGTTGCTGTGGATCCAGGTGCTGCTGTTCGCCCTGCTGCCGGCGTTCGCGGCGGCGATGGCGCGGGGGCTGGGTGGGTTTTGAGGCGGATGACCAGGTTGGGACTCCTGGGCGTCATCCTGCTGGCGGCCTGCGCCACCACCGCGCCCCGGCTGTTGCCGATGACCTTGGCCAGCGACGAGGGCTGGTCGGGGCGGATCACCGACATCGGCCTGACGGTCGAAGGGGCCAGCCGGCCCGTCAGCGTCGCCAGGGCCGAGCATCTGAGCCACGGCGGCGGCGCCCTGCTGCTCAACTCGCGCACCGACCAGGGCGAGTATATTTCGCTATGGGTGCAACTCGACCGCTGCGAGGCCGGCGGCCGCGTCTATCCCTATTCGCTGTCAGCCTGCGTCGCCGACCTGGTCGACCCCAAGGAATGCCGCGTGCGGCTGAAAGGCTGCGCCGTCCCGGTCGATCCGCGCTTCCGTTCGCAACACGCCGGTTCGACGGGTCGGTAGGTCCGCCAGCCTGCTTCATTGCGGCCCCAGACTTCCAAACCCCACCGTCGGCAACGGCGCGGCCGCCTCGCTCGCCAGACCGCCGAACAGGTCCAGCTGCGCCCCCAGCCGCCCGGGCACCCGGAACAACCCGGTCTCCAGGCGGGGCATCGGCGTATCCAGGCCCAGCCGCTTCTTGGCCACCGCGAACCGCTTTGACAGCAACTCGGCGATGGGGCCGTCGCCGCGCATGCGCTTGCCCCATTCGGCGTCGTAGTCCTTGCCGCCGCGCATCTGGCGGACCAGGGACATCACCTTGCGGGCCCGGTCGGGGTGGTCGGTCTCCAGCCACTCCTTGAAGAGGTCCTTGATCTCCCGAGGCAGCCTCAGCACCACATAGCCGGCCGAGCGGGCGCCGGCCTGGGCCGACCGTTCCAGGATGGCCTCCAGCTCGTGATCGTTGAGGCCGGGGATCATCGGGGCGGCCATGACCGCGACCGGCACGCCCGCCTGGCTTAGCGCCTTGACCGCCTGGACCCGGCGTTCGGGCGTGGCGGCCCGGGGCTCCATGCTGCGGGCCAGGGCGCGGTCCAGGGTGGTGATCGAGACGGCGACCCGGACCAGGCCACGCTCGGCCATCGGGGCCAGCAGGTCCAGGTCGCGCAGGATCAGGGCCGACTTGGTGATGATCGAGAAGGGGTGGTTGAAGCGGCTGAGCACCTCGATCACCTCGCGGGTGACCTTCAGCCGCCGCTCCTGCGGCTGGTAGGGATCGGTATTGCCGCCGATATGGATGACCGCCGGCGCGTAGCGGGGCGCGGCCAGCTCCTTTTCAAGCAGCCTGGCGGCGCCGGGCTTGAAGAACAACTTTGATTCAAAATCGAGGCCCGGCGAGAGGCCCATATAGGCGTGGGCCGGGCGGGCGTAGCAGTAGATGCAACCGTGCTCGCACCCCCGGTAGGGATTAATCGAACGGGAAAAGCCGACGTCGGGGCTGTCGTTCTTGGAGATGATGGTCTTGGCCTTTTCAGGCGTGACCGTGGTCTGCAGCTGGACGGGCTCGGCGTCATCGTCGGTCCAGCCGTCGTCGAAGCCCTCGTTGACGTGGGATTCAAAGCGGCCGCTGGCGTTGCTGCGCGCGCCGCGGCCGCGGGCGGGAACGGGATTGGAGGCCATGGCCCAGTATCGCCCATCATATGAACAAAACAAGAACATTCGCCTACATCACGGGCTTGACGAAAGCGTCAGCAATGGCTTACGGTTAGCGCAGGCTAACGCAATGGAGATCAGCCGTGAGCGAATTCATCCTGCACAGCATTCCCGGCAGCCCATTCGGGCGCGCCGTCCTGGCCACCCTGGCCGAAAAGGGGGCCGCCTGCCGGTTCAACCTGGTCCCGCCCGGCGGCATGAAGGCGGCCGAGCACCTGGCCCGCCATCCCTTCGGCCGCATTCCCGTGCTCGAGCACGACGGCTTCCTGCTCTACGAGACCCAGGCCATCCTGCGCTATCTCGACCGGGTGCTGCCGGGGCCCGCCCTGACGCCGGCCGATCCCAAGGCGGCGGCGCGCATGGATCAGATGATGAATGTCAGCGACTGGTATCTCTTCCAGGGCGTCAACAATGTCATCGGCTTCCAGCGGGTGATCGGGCCGCGCCTGATGGGGCTGACCCCCGACGAGGCCGCCATCGCCGAGGCCATGCCCAGGGCCCAGGCGGTGTTCGCCGAGCTGTCGCGGGCGCTGGGCGACCAGGCCTTCTTCGCCGGCGAGACGCTCTCCCTGGCCGATCTGCTGATCGCGCCGCAGGTCGATTTCTTCCAGGAAATGCCCGAATGGGGCCCGCTGACCGAGGGGCGGCCCAACCTGGCGGCCTGGCTGGCGCGGATGAACGCCCGGCCCAGCATGGGCGCGACCACCTGGGAGCGGGTGGCGGCTCTGGCCGCCTGAGGCCATGCCGGACATCCTGCACCGCCTGACGGTCCCGGCCCCGCGCGCCTGGGTCCACAGCGCCCTGACCACCGGCGCGGATGTCCGGCAATGGTGGACCCGGGACGCCGATCTCGACGCCGGCGGCGGCGAGGTCCGCTTCTTCGCCGGCAGCCGGGTCACCCGGCTGGGGGTCGAGGCGCTGGAGCCGCCGGGCCGGCTGGTCTGGCGGGTGCTGGACTCCAACCTGCCCGGCTGGCGGGGGACCTGGATCGAGTTCGACCTGGAGGACGCGGGAGAGGCCAGCGTCATCGCCTTCTCCCACCGCGGCTGGGCGGCGGCGGACGAGGCCTATGCCCGGACCACCACGGGCTGGGCGCAGTATCTGTTCAGCCTGCAGCGCTATCTGGAGACCGGGACCGGCGCGCCGCACGGAGGGCTGGACTGACCTGAGGTCAAGGGCGTCAGTTTGCTCTGGCGTCCGCCCCGCAGCCTTCTATGGATAGGCGATGGGGCCAGCCAACGAGCGTCCCGGGGGAACCCATCTTTGACTATTGAAATCGTCGATACCCCGCTTAACCCCCTCGCTCCGCCACCAACCGACCCCAGCGCCAACCACACCGCCCGTGGCCGCAAGCTGGGCCTGGGCATGCTCACCGTCTATGGCTCCGGGGCGCTGGTGCAAGACACCGCCGTCTTCGCCCTCAGCTATCTGCTGCTGTTCTACCTGACGGTGGTCTGCGGCATGTCCGGCTCGCTGGCGGGCCTGGCGCTTGGCGTTGCCCTGGTGGTGGATTCCTTTGTCGATCCCCTGGTCGGTTCGCTCTCCGACAACAGCCGCTCAAGGCACGGCCGGCGCCACCCCTGGATGATCGCCAGCGCCGTGCCGCTGGTGGTGGGCTTTGGCCTGCTGTTCTCGATACCGGTGGGGCTGGGAGGCTGGGCCCTCTTCGCCTACGCCCTGACCCTGATCCTGGTGGTCCGGTTTTGCATCTCGGCCTTCCAGGTGCCCTATATCGCTCTTGGGGCCGAGCTTTCGGACGACTATCGCGAGCGCTCGACGATCGTCGCAGCCCGGGTGCTGTTCACCGTCCTGGGAACCTTCGCCGCCGCCTTCCTGGCCTATGGCGTCTTCATGAAGGGGATCGGCGGACAGACCCATCGCGAGGCCTATCCGCCCTTTGCCTGGAGTTGCGGCGCGGTGATCCTGGCCGGAGCGGCTCTGAGCAGCTTCGGCACCCTCAGCGCCCGCGGTCGCCTGCACGCCGCCGCACCGGGCCAGACCACCAGCCTGGCCAGCTTCCTGGCCGAAGTGGCCGAGGTGTTCCGCAACCCCTCGTTCCGGGTGTTGTTCATCGGCTGCCTGGTGCTGTTCATCTCAATGGGCACGGCCGCCGCCCTGACCCTGCACGCCAACACCTACTTCTGGAAGCTGCCGACCTCGGCCATCCTGCTCGTCACCCTGGTGGGGCTGGTCGGCATCTTCCTGGGTGTGTTCCTGGCGGCGGGCCTGACCCAGGTCGTGGAGAAGCGGGTCGTGGCGCTGACCGGCGTCTTCCTGGTCGGCCTCTGCCAGTTGGCGCCGGCGGCGCTGCAGGTCAGCGGACTATTGCCGCCCGGATCGGCGGTGCTGCTGTTGTCGATCTTCGCCGCCGTGTCCGGCGTCGGGATCAGCATGGCGCTGATCGGCTTCCAGTCGATGATGGCCGACGCCGCCGACGAGCATGAGCACATGTTCGGGGCCCGGCGCGAGGGTCTGTTCTTCGCCGGCATCAGCCTGGCGGCCAAGGCTTCGACAGGGCTGGGCGCCATGCTCGGCGGCCTGATCCTGGACGTCATCGGCTTCCCGCACGGCCTCGACGCCGCCGGCAAGGCCCTGGTGGTCGCCGTGCCGGCCGAGACGATCCGCAATCTGGGCCTGGCCTATGGGCCGGGCGCCTCGGTGATCACCGGCGTGGCGGTGGTGATCCTGCTGGGCTACCGGCGGACCCGTAAGGACCACGAACTGATCCGCGAGGCTTTGGAGCAGCGCCGGGCCGGAGCCACCGGATAGCTTGACCCCCAAGGCCGGGGCGGCTTGATGGGCCGATGATCTCGGTAGTGGTGACGACCTTCAACGATGCGCGGGCGCTGGCCGCCACCCTGACCCCGCTGGTGACGGCGGCCGTCGATGGCTTGGTGCGCGAGGTGGTGGTGGCCGATGGCGGCTCGACCGACGCCACGCTGGAGCTGGCCGACGACGCCGGCGCGCGCATCGTCAGGACGACCCTGGCCCGGCGGGTGGCCGAGGGCTGTGCGGCGACCAAGGGCGACTGGCTGCTGATCCTGCCGGCGGGACGGCGGCTCTCGCCGGGTTGGGAGGAGGCGGTGGCCGCCCACCTGTCGGCGCGGCCGCTGAAGGCCGGCTGGTTTCGCGGCGGCGGCCTGCTGGGCATGCTGGGCGGCGAAGGGGCGGCGCTGCATGGCCTGGGACTGCTGGTTCCCCGGGAGCTTCTGAAGGCTGGCGGAAGCTTCGCGACCGGGCCGCTGCGGCTGGGCTCCGGCCAACTGACCCGGCTGCCGGTGAAGCTGATCTAGCGGTCGATGCGGATGTCGATGAGCTTCTCGCCCCGGGCCGCGGCGTCCAGGGTGGCGGTCGATTCGCCGAACTTGCGGCGGTAGGCCCAGTAGCCGGCCACGACCTTCTCGACATAGTCGCGGGTCTGCAGGGCGGGCAGGCTCTCGATCAGCAGCAGGCTGTCGGTGTCGGAGCCGAACTTCTTGAGCGTATTGAGCACCGTGCCGGCCCCGGCGTTGTAGGCCGCCACCGCCCGCAGCACGTCATAGCCGGCCGGACCGCCGCCCAGGCCCCGCTCCATCAGCCAGGTGAAATAGTCCTGGCCGATCCTGAGGTTGGTGGGCCCGTCGAACAGCGGCAGGATGTTGGTCAGCAGGTTGTCGTCGCCGGCCGCCCGCGCCGCCGAGGCCGGCAGCAGCTGCATCATGCCCACCGCCCCGGCGTTGGAAACGGCGAAGGGGTTGAAGCCGCTCTCCTTGCGGACCAGCGCATAGACCAGCGCCTTGTTGAGTGTGAACCCGCCGTCCGGCCAGAGCTCCGGCGCGGCGTACTCCTCCGGGCCCGACTTGCGCGGCTTGCGGCCGGCGCCCGGAGTTGCCGGGGTCGGCCTGGGCCGGTCGGCGTCGGAGGTGATCGGGGCGTTGAGGGCCAGGATCAGGGCCCGCCACTCGCGGCGGGCCTTGTCGGTGTCGGCGAGCGCCAGGCCGATGCGCAGCTCCTGCCCAGCGTCGACGGGCCGGCCGACCTGCATCAGCGCGGCGGCGCGGCGGGCCCTGGGGCTGGACTTGATGAGGCCAAGGCCGGGCGCGGGGACCGGTTCGGGCGCGCAGGTTGCCGAGGCGCGGATCAGCAGCGGGTTGAACCGGCTGGGCGTGGCGAAGCTCAGCTTTTCGCCCCAGAGGGCGAGCTTGCGCTCCGAAATCATGCCGTAGAAGGTCCAGGGCGTGCGGGCGGCGGCGCGCAGGGACTCGATCACGTCGCCTGGGTCGGCGTTGCCGGAGGCCAGGGACCGGGCGGTCCAGAAATGGGCCCCCGAGCGCAGCCACTCGTCATTGCCTTCGTCGCCAGCCACGCGCCGGAAGGCCGTGGCCGCCTCTTCGAAGCGCTGCAGGCGGTAGCAGGCGAGGCCGACGATCCAGTCCTCGCCACAAGCGCTGGCCAGGGTCAGGGCCCTGGGCACATCGCCGGAATAGTAGGCGTCGCGAGCCCGGAACGAGCGGTCGGCGCTGGTGGTCCCAGCCCCGGCCGCCGTGGCGGCGCTCTCGACCCGCTGCCAGCCGGCGGCGGCGGTCAGGAAGGGCGGGGTCCTGGGCTGGTCGCCATTGGTCCGGCGGCGGCGCACGGCCAGGGCGTAGACCCGCTCGGCGCCGGCCTGGTCGGAATAGTCCTCCAGCCACTCGGCCAGGTCGTCATAGCTGGCGCGGTAGGCGCTGGGATGCATCAGCTTGGCCAGCATGACCTGGCCGACCAGCAGGCGGTCCTTGACCTTGCTCAGGGCGTTCTCGGCGGACTCGAAATCGCCCTGCTCGGCGGCGGCGAAGGCGGCGCGGTAGATCTTCTCGTCCCAGGGCGTCAGCACTTCCGGCCCGGCCGCGAAGGCGGGCGTGGCGGCCAGGAAAGCGGCGCCAGTCAGGAACAATGTGCGCCTGTTGAGCGCCATGGATGGGCCCTCTCCCCGACGAAGCGTCGTTTGATAGTCCCAACCGGCCGATGGGGGAAGCCGGTTCTCTCTCTGGGATAACCGGAAAGGCCAACTGCAAGAGGGGCGCCTAGCGCTCCGGCCGGTCCAGTCGCTCGGTGAGCAGAAGCAGGTCGGCCCAGGCCTTCTTCTTGGCGGCGCTCTGGCGCAGCAGGAAGGCCGGGTGAAGCGTGGGCAGGGCGGGGAGGGGCTGCAGAGCGCTCTCGCCCTCGCCAAAATTCTCCGGCGTCCATTCGAACCAGCGGCCGCGCAGGGAGAGGATGCCCTCCTCGCGCTTCAGCACCGACTTGGCCGAGGCCCCGCCGGCCAGCATCAGCATGCGGGGGTTCACCAGTTCGATGGCCCGCTGCAGGAAGGGCGCGCAGACCGCCTGTTCGGTCGGGGTCGGGGTGCGGTTGCCGGGCGGGCGCCAGAAGACGGTGTTGGTGATGAAGACCCGGCCCGTCAGGCCGGCGGCGGCCAGCATGCGGTCCAGCAGCTTGCCGGCCCGGCCGACGAAGGGCGCGCCCTGCTGGTCTTCGTCCGCCCCCGGGCCTTCGCCGATGATCACGAGGGCCGCGTCCGGGACGCCCCGGAAGAACACGGACTGTTTGGCGCCTTCGAACTTCAGCGGACAGCCGTCGAAGGCGGCGATGGCGGCGGCCAGCGCCTCCAGGTCCTCGGCGGCCGCGGCGGCGGCCCGGGCCTCGGTCAGCGCCGCGCCGATGTCGGGGGCCCGGGCGGCCGTGGCGCTGGAACGCAGGGGCGTGGGCGGCGGGGCCGGCGTCTTGGCTTTCAGCCGGGCTGCGCCCTCCGCCAGGCGGTCGATCGGGGCCTCGGCATAGCTCGCATCCACCCCGGCCTCGGCCCAGAAGGCGAGCAGGCTCTCGACGTTGGAGGAGAGGGCAGAGGACATCGCCTCTTCATACCCCGTCCGCTTTGTTCTTGACCACCCGCGCGTCACCTTCGAATAACGGGCAGGCAACTGGGGTTGAGACCATGTCCGAAGACGTCGAACGCGAAGCCATGGAATACGACGTCGTCATCGTCGGGGGCGGGCCCTCGGGCCTGGCGGCGGCGATCCGGCTCAAGCAGCTGGCGGCGGCGGCCGGGACCGAGGTCACCGTGGCGGTGCTGGAAAAGGGCTCCGAGGTCGGGGCCCATATCCTGTCGGGCGCGGTGATCGATCCCAAGGCGCTGAACGAGCTGATCCCCGACTGGAAGGACAAGGGCGCGCCCATCACCACCCCGGTGAAGAAGGACCGCTTCCTGATGCTGGGGCCGCAGGGCCAGATCGAGCTGCCGGTCTTCGCCATGCCGGCCCTGATGCACAACCACGGCAACTACATTGCTTCGCTGGCCAATGTCTGCCGCTGGCTGGCGACCCAGGCCGAGGAGCTGGGGGTGGAGATCTATCCGGGCTTCGCGGCCTCGGACCTGGTCTACAACGCGGACGGCTCGGTGAAGGGCGTCGTCGTCGGCGTGGTCGGCATCGCCAAGGACGGCCACCACAAGGACGACTACCAGGCCGGCATGGAGCTGCACGGCAAATACGTCTTCATCGGCGAGGGCGTGCGCGGTTCGCTGGCCAAGGTGCTGCAGTCAAAATTCAACCTCTGCGACGACGCCGAACCGCAGAAGTTCGGCATCGGGCTGAAGGAGATCTGGCAGGTCCCCGACGAGAACTTCCAGAAGGGCCTGGTCGAGCACAGCTTCGGCTGGCCGCTGAAGAACGACACCGGCGGCGGCAGCTTCTGCTACCACTTCGACGACAACTATGTGGCCGTCGGCTACGTCGTGCACCTCAACTACAAGAACCCCTGGATCTCGCCCTTCGACGAATTCCAGCGCTTCAAGCACCACCCCTCGATCGCCCAGCACCTCAAGGGCGGCCGGCGCATCGCCTACGGGGCCCGCGCCATCACCGAGGGCGGCTGGCAGTCGATCCCCAAGCTGACCTTCCCGGGCGGGGCGCTGATCGGCTGCTCGGCCGGGTTCGTGAACGTGCCCCGCATCAAGGGCAGCCACAACGCCATGAAGAGCGGCATGCTGGCCGCCGAGGCCGCCTATGAGGCCATCCAGGCCGGGCGGGCCGGCGACGAGCTGACCGCCTATCCCGAGGCCTTCAAGACGTCCTGGGTGGCCAAGGAACTGCGCATCGTGCGCAACGCCAAGCCGCTGCTCTCGCGGTTCGGCACCTTCCTGGGCGGCGTGTTCGGCATGATCGAGATGCATATCACCTCGATCACCGGCGGCTTCTCGTTCCTGGGCACGCTCAAGCACGGCAAGGCCGACTATGCCTATACGGGCCTGGCCAAGGACTATGCCGAGATCAAGTATCCCAAGCCCGACGGCGTGCTGAGCTTCGACAAGCTGTCCAGCGTCTTCCTGTCGGCCACCAACCACGAGGAGGACCAGCCGGCCCATCTCAAGCTCAAGGACCCCTCGGTTCCGATCCAGGTCAACCTGCCCAAGTATGGCGAGCCGGCCCGGCTCTACTGCCCGGCGGGGGTCTATGAGGTGCTGTATGACGAGGCGGGCCAGAACCCCCGCTTCCAGATCAACGCCCAGAACTGCGTCCACTGCAAAACCTGCGACATCAAGGACCCGTCGCAGAACATCAACTGGACGACGCCCGAAGGCGGCGGCGGGCCCAACTATCCGAACATGTAGCGCTGGACTGAGCGCGCACGGAAAAGGGCGGCCTCGTGAGAGACCGCCCTTCTTCGTTTTCAGTTGGCCGTTACTGCGGCGCGGTGGGTTCCGGCGCCGGGGTCGGCAGCGGCGGCGGCAGCACAATCGGCGCCGGGGTCGAGGGTGCGCTGGCGGTCGGCGGGTTCACCGGGGTCGGCTCAGGCGTAGTCACGGTCGGAGCCGAAGTCCGCGGACGGGGCGCCGGACGCGTAGCCGGGCGGGCGGGCGCCGCGCGGACCGTGGCAGTCGGGCGGGCCGGAGCGGCGGCGACAGGAGCGGGGGGCGGGGTCACGGCGACCGGAGCGGCCGGAGCGGGGATCGCGGCGGCGGGCGCCGGGGTCGGGGCGGGCGTCGTGGTGGTTGTGGTCACCGCGGCCGGGGCGGGCGCCGTCAAGGCTTCGTCCGTGCGCGGCTTGCCCATGAACAGCACCGCCGCGCCGGCCAGCAGGCCGACGCCGACCATGATCGGCAGGGCGATGGAGGCCTTGCTGCGCTTGGGCGGACGGCTGAGGCGCGCATAGAGATCGCCGTGCTCGTCGATGCCGGGATTGACCGCGCTGGCCGCCCGCGTTTCGGGCGTCGACTGCAGGGTGCGACGTTGGGTCCGGTCCGGCATGGCCGGGGCGCGGCTTTCCGGATTGTTGAACAGCGCGCGCGCTGCTTGTCTATCGAAAGACATGAGAGCCTCTCCAGTAAGTTGATGATCGCCTTCACAACGGCTGCTCGCCTGTTCGGTTCCCGACAGAGCAGTTCAGAACACGCCAATCACTCTCCAGACGGGCGATGCATGGAGTTCATGACTGCTCTGCATTGGTCTTGAGGTGGCGGGTTGTAGCAAAGTCGAGCCGAAATAATTTTGCAGCGCGCCGAAATCTTGCCGCATTTAGGTCAAGGAATCGGCGCGACGGGGCTCGCCGCGCGGGCGGGGCGGGTGTAACTTTCGCCGCAAGGGTTCCGGGAAGGACCGAAAGGCCAGCAGGCTCATCATGGGGCGAGACGCGCTGAATAGACGAAACCTGGCGGCGCTGCTGACCGGCGCCCTGTTCGGCGCGCCCTTGCTGGCCCCCCTGACGGCCAGGGCCCAGGGAGATACGCCCAATCCGACCACCGCGCCGCTGTTCGATCCCAGCGTCGGGGTCGGGGCGGGAAACGATCTCTATTCCCGCCTGACCGCGCCGGTCACGCTCAACGAGCAGGGACCCTACGACTTCGTCATCGACACCGGGGCCAACCATTCGGTGCTGTCGAGCGAGATCGCCGAGGCGCTGAACCTGCGGCCCGGCCGACCGATCCAGATGAATACCGTCGTCGGCATCGAGACCGTGCCAACGGTCATCGTCGACCGGGTCAATCTGGGCGGCCGGCTGACCAAGAAGGTCGCCATGGCCGTGCTGCCCCAGGCCGCCATCGGGGGGGCCGGGCTGATGGGGGTCGACCAGCTTGCTGGGCGCAGATTGACCATGGACTTCAAATCGCGGCGGTTGCTGATCCAGGGCTCCGGCTCGCAGCCCAGCGACAGCGGCGCCATCGCCGTCCAGGCCCGCTTCCGCGACGGCCGGCTGACCCTGCTGAACGCCCAGGCCTCGTCGCTGGACATCACCGTCTTCCTGGATTCCGGGTCGGAGATCACGGTCGGCAACACCGCCCTGCGCCGGAAACTGGGCGCCCGGCTGCGGCCGCTCGATCCCAGCCGCTTCCCCGACGTCCCGGTGATCGCCGCCACCGGAGCCGAGATCAACGGCTCGCTGGGCGTGCTGCCCATGCTGAAGATCGGCGGCCTGACCGTCTTCAACATGCCCATGGTCTTCGCCGATCTGCACACCTTCAGCCTTTGGGGCGCGGCCGACATCCCGGCCCTGCTGGTCGGGGTCGACCTGCTGCGCGAATTCGCCTCGGTCGACCTCGATTTCGGCAGCGGCCAGGTGCTGTTCCACCTGCCCGGCTGGCAGAACGCCCCGACCGGCACCCTGATCAGGGGAATCTGAGGCGCCCAAATTCACCCCTCAGGTGAGTTTTTTTGGTCACGTTCACGCCCTCGCAAGACCCCGGTGGCAGGCTCGCCTTGACCCGTGGTCGGCGGGCGCCGCATTGCTGAGCGGCGGATACGAGGGGCCTTTTCATGAAGTGGCAGGCGCGGCTCGCGCGGGATTGGCGGTTCTTCAAGGGCCTCAGCCGGACCCTGAAATGGGTCAAGTCCATCGCGCCCGATTCGCCCAACCTGATCTGCGACGACCTGGAAAAGGCCGTCGACGAGCATCGCGACCGTCCGGCCATCACCTTCGAGGGCCGCACCGTCACCTATGGCGAGATGGACCAGATCGCCAACCGCTACGCCAACTGGGCCAAGGGCCAGGGCATCACCCGCGGCCAGACGGTGGCGCTGTTCATGCCCAACCGCCTGGAATATCTGCCGATCTGGTACGGGCTCTCCAAGGTCGGCATCTGCACGGCCCTGATCAACAACCAGCTGACCGGCCAGGCCCTGACCCACTGCCTGAACATCTCCGGCGCCCTGCATTGCCTGGTCGACGCCGAGACCTCGCCGGCTTTCGAGGCCATCCGGGGCAACCTCGAAAAACACATGCAGCAGTGGACGCTGGGCCCCGTCCAGGGCGATCGGCGCGACCTGACCACGGCGCTGAAGAGCTGCAGCCAGCTGCGCCCCGATCGCCAGACGGCGCGGGGCGATATCGTCGCCAGGGACACCGCCCTCTACATCTTCACCAGCGGCACCACCGGCATGCCCAAGGCCGCCCGCATCAACCACATGCGGGCCCAGCTCTATATGCGCGGGTTCGCCGGCTCGACCGGGGCGGTGAAGACCGACCGCATCTATGTGACCCTGCCGCTCTATCACGCCACCGGAGGCCTCTGCGCCATGGGCGCGGCCCTGCTGACCGGCGGCTCGGTGGTGCTGCGCAAGAAGTTCTCGGCCACCCACTTCTGGACCGACATCTCGACCGAGGGCTGCACTATGTTCGTCTATATCGGCGAGCTGTGCCGCTACCTGATCAACCAGCCGGAACATCCGCTGGAGCGGTCGCACAAGCTGCGGCTGGCCTTCGGCAACGGCCTGCGGGGCGATGTCTGGGAGGAGATGGTCAAGCGCTTCAACATTCCCGACGTGCTGGAATTCTACGGCGCCACCGAAGGCAATGTGTCGATGTTCAACTTCGACGCCAAGCCCGGCGCCATCGGCCGCGTGCCCAAATGGCTGAAGAAGAAGTTCAATGTCCGCCTGGTGCAGTACGACGTCGAGGCCGAGGCGCCGGTGCGCGGCCCGGACGGCTTCTGCATCGAAAGCGGACCGGGCCAGGTCGGCGAGTGCCTGGGCAAGATCAGCGAGGACGCCCGCTCCAATTTTAGCGGCTATGCCGACAAGGCGGCCAGCGAGAAGAAGATCCTGCGCGACGTCTTCGAGAAGGGCGACGCCTGGTTCCGCACCGGCGACCTGATGCGGATCGACGCCGACGGCTACATCTATTTCGTCGACCGCATCGGCGACACCTTCCGCTGGAAGGGCGAGAACGTCTCGACCAGCGAGGTTTCCGAGCAGCTGGCCCAGGTTCCGGGCGTGCTGGAGGCCAACGTCTACGGCGTCGCCGTGACCGGCCAGGACGGCCGCGCCGGCATGGCGGCCCTGGCGGTGGGCGAGGACTTCGATCTGGCGAAACTCTCGGCCGAGATCGAGGGCCATATGCCGGCCTACGCCCAGCCGGTCTTCCTACGGCTACAGCGCGAGATCGCCACCACCGGCACCTTCAAATACCGCAAGGTCGACCTGGTGGCGGACGGCTTCGATCCGACCCGGGTCAAGGACCCGATCTATTTCCGCAACCCGACCAAGAAGGCCTACGTCAAGCTGACCAAGGCCAGCTACACGAAGCTGATCGAGGGCGGGTTCCGGCTGTAGGGCTGGAAGAACCCTTCCTCCATCGAGGAGGAAGGGAGAAACAAGGTTATCCCGGAACCACGAAGAACCCCGCCCGCGGGAAGTGGACATTGACCTGGCCGACCGCCGGGTCCTCACGGGCGATGGTGATGCTGCGGGGCGTCGCCGCCACCAGGGTCCCCGCCACCGGATCGCGGCCGTAGTCGTCGGCCATCACCACCACCTTGGCGCCTGGCTCGAGGCCAAGCGGGTCATTGGCGTCATGCTTGAGAGGCGGGGCGGGATCGCTGCCGCGCGCCACGGCCAGCGCTTCGGTCGAGCTCATCGTAACCTTCTTGCCGTGGCCGATGCCCGCCACGGCTTTGCGCCAGTCGGCCAGGCGCGGCATGCCGGGCGTCAGGGTCTCGACCTTGCCGGGGAGGGCGTTGCCCAGGAACCAGACGTTCATATAGGCGGCGATGTCGGCCAACCCGGGTTTGTCGCCCTGCAGCCAGCCCGTGCCGGTCTGGGCCAGCTGGTCCTCGATCCAGGCGGCCTCGCCCCGCCATTGCTGCTCCAGCGGTTTGGAGGCGGCCTTCATGGCGGCGGTGTCGAACGGCCGGCCGGACATCGCCTCGCGGTCCTTGATGAAGGCCTCCGGCACCTTGTCGCCCAGCACCCCGAAGATGATCGGCACGGTCGCGCCGAAGAACAGCCGGTCGGCCCACAGGTTCACGGCCCAGTCCAGCCCGCCGCGCACCGCCCGGGGCTCGGGCCAGCGGGCCTCGATCTCGGCCAGGATGACCTGGGTGTCGCAATAGATGTCGGCCCCGATCTGCATCGAAGGCGTGCGCCGGTAGCCGCCGGTCAGCGGCACATAGTCGGGCTTGGGCAGCATCGAGGGGATGTCCACCGACCGCCAGGTCAGGCCCTTGAGCCCGAACAGCAGCCGCACCTTCTCGGAGAAGGGCGAGGCGTCGAAGTGGTGCAGAATCGGTTCGCTGGTCATGCTGGCGGTCTCCCTGGGGAGAGAAACTAGCGCGCCTTCCGGACAGTCAACCTCAGAAAAAGTACTTTACAATGCAAAGTGAGTGGCGCATACGACGACCCACGAGACCCCGAATCGAAGAACGGGGGACTCAAGGGACAGGGCCATGACCGACAACCAGATACAGAACCTCAAGGACGACATCGCCTTCATGAAGGCCCTGGCGCAGGAAGGTCAGCAGACCCCGCTGCTGGGTGGGGCCATCCTGGTCGCCGCCGGACTGACCTTCGGCCTGGCCTCGGTCGCCCACTGGGCGCTGATGACGGGCCAGCTGAGCCTGGGCACGCGCTGGGCGCCGCTGATCATCTGGGGCGGGGCGCTGGCGGTGTTCTTCGTGGCCCTGACCGTCCTGCGGCGGCGCATTGGCGGCAAGCCGGGCGCCGGTTCGCCGGGCAATCGGGCGTTCGGCATGGCCTGGGCCTCGGTCGGCTGGACCATTTTCGCGCTCTCGGGCGCCATCGCGGTCATCGCCTACAAGACCCACAGCCCCATCATCACCGCGATCTTCCCCTCACTGATCCTGGCGCTCTACGGCGGCGGCTGGTCGGTGGCGGCGGCGATGGCCCGCAAGACCTGGCTGTGGCTGACCGCCATCGGCTCCTATGTCGCCGCGGTGGTCGTCGCCTGGTTCTGCACCAGCCCGGTGATCTTCCTGGTCTATGCGGCGGCCCTGATGCTGCTGGCCGTGCTGCCCGGCTTCATGCTGATGCGGCAGGAACCTTCGGACACCATCTAAGGGTCAGGCGTATGGACAGCTTCGACATCGACAATATCGACGAAGTGATCCACGGCCGCGTGCGGCTGGGCATCATGGCCTACCTGGCCAGCGCCGGTACCGCCGACTTCAACACTCTCAAAGCCAAGCTCCAGGCCACCGACGGCAATCTCTCGGCCCACCTGCGCAAGCTGGAGGACGCCGGCTATGTTGGGGTGGAAAAGAGCTTCGTCGACCGCAAGCCCCTGACCCGGATCAGCATCACCCCCGCCGGCCGCAAAGCCTTTTCGGCCTATCTCGACGCCATCAGCAAACTGGTCGAGGGCCGCTGAAGCCTCACCACAGGTGTTTGCCGTCGATGACCATCACCGGCCAGTCGGCGGCCTCGAAATCGTCGAGCAGGCGGGCGTTGACGGCGATGCGGCGGCTCTTGCCGTCCCAGGAGCCGTCCTGCTGGAAGTCGGGGCTGTCGGCATAGAGGTCGCAGCCGCAGGCGCTGCAGAAGTGGTTGTGCACCTGGCGGGTGTTCCAGCGGTAGACCGCGTCGCTGTCGGCCAGGAGGACCTTGAACTGCTCAGGCCGATAGTAGGCGTAGAGGTGGCCGCGCTTGGAGCAGAACGAGCAGGTGCAGCGGGTCAGCTTCTCCGGCAGTTCGCCATCGATCTCGAAACTGTTGCGGCCGCAATGGCAGCGTCCGGTCAGGGCCATGGTCCGTCTCCCGTTCGGGAGGGGAATGGCCGGCCGGGCCCCAGGTTCCGGCGCTTGTGACGCAAGCCGGACAGGGCCACTCTGGGGTTTCCGGAGGACATCCCATGCGCGCTACCATTCCCTGCCTCGCCGCCCTGCTGCTGCTCACCGCCTGCGAAAAGCCCGCCCCGGGCGGCGTCGACATCGACGCGCTCAACAATGCGGTGGCCTCGGCGGTCGGGGATCCGGCCACCTGCGTGATCCTGGCCGAGAAGGACACTGGCAAGGTGGTCTATCGCCTGGGCGAGCCCCGCATCTGCCGGCGCGAGTTCACCGACTGCCGCACTCCGCCGACAGTGATCAGCGCCGACGTCCTGATCGCCCTGGCGGCCAAGGGCGACGAGCGCGCCGAGAGCTGCGACATCCAGGGGGGCGCCAGCCGGGTCGGCTGGGCGTCAGGGCCGGTGACGGCGGGCGAGGGGGCCAAGCACGGGCCGCTGGTCTATGCCGTCAACATGGAGGGGGTGAACGCCCTGCCGGGCCGCGAGATCAAGGCCCGGCTGGAGCCCGCCCTGGCGAAGGCGGGGCTCTAGCCGGACCTGTCTCAGTGGCTCAGCGCACCAGTTCGAAGGTGGCGTTGATGTCGATCCGCACCTTCAGTTCGCCGGCCTGGACCGGCGTGGATTCGGCCGAGGCCTTGTCGCGGGCGAAGGCCATCATCGGCATCGGCGGCTGGGGCGCATAGCCGCCGCCTTCGCTGAGCGTGACCAGCCGGGCGACCTTGTAGCCCATCGCCGAAGCGTAGAGGTTGGCCTTCATCTGCAGCGCCTTGACCGCTTCAAACCGGGCGTCGTTCTCGGCCTTGTCGCTGTCTTCCAAGCCAAAACTGACCCCGCCGACCGTATTGGCGCCGGCATTGACCGAGGCGTCGACCGCCTGGCCCAGCCGGGTCAGGTCATGGACCACGATGGTGACCTGGTTGGTCACCTGGTAGCCGGTCAGCCGGGGCGGCAGGTTCTCCTGGTAGACATACTGCGGCGAGACATTGAGGCCCGAGGTCTGAATGTCCTTGTCGGCGATGCCGCCGCGCTTCAGGGCGGCGATCACCTGGTTCATCTTCACCGCGTTGGCGCGCAGCGCCTCGGCGGCGGTGGGGGCGTCGACCTGGACGCCCAGGCTGATCGTGGCCATGTCGGGCGCGGCGTGGGTCTCGCCATAGGCTGAGAGGCTGAGCGTGGTGGCCTGGAATATCGTGGCCGCTTCGGTGGGCGCGGTTTGGGCCAGGGCGGCGCCGGACGCGCCGGCGACGATCAGAACGCTGAGGGCGGCGGCGCGGAACAGGGACTTCATCTTCTTCTCCCGCGAGGTCCGTGAGTGGCCTCGTCGCCGACCTTAGAACGTCTTCAACCTGAACCGCAGCTTTAAGCGCCGTTGTGGCCGTGCTAACCGGCGGCCATAGGCCCGTAGCTCAATGGTTAGAGCTGACCGCTCATAACGGTCTGGTTGGGGGTTCGAGTCCCTCCGGGCCTACTCGCCTTCGCGCTTCGCGCTACGGCGCAGCAAGCTCCCCGTAGAATAGCGCGAGGCGACCGCGCCGTAGCCGGAGGCGTAGGCGGGCCACCGTCAGATGTGATTAGCTTTCGCTCCGTCGAGAGAGCCGAGGGGAAGCTAGTGAAATACGTCTATATCCTGCGAAGCCTGGGCGACGATCTGCACCACTACGTCGGCGTCACGGCCGATCTCCGCGCACGCCTCGAGAAGCACAACAAGGGCGAGGTCTTCCACACGGCGAAGTACCGTCCTTGGGAGCTCAAGACCTACATCGCCTTCAGCGACGAGGCGCAGGCCTTTCAATTCGAAAAATATCTCAAGACCGCCTCGGGGCGCGCCTTCGCCAAGAAGCGACTGTGACGCGCTCGGCGCCCTAAGATCCGCTTAGGAACCTGGGCGCGGCGCCGATCCGCCGGAGGATCGCCGGCATGCGGGGAAGTCTGCTCCTTCCACGATCTTTCCGTCCGCGCGCGATTGACCGTAGTCGCCCAGACGGCCGACCCGGTGGGGTGGTATCCCCTGAATGCGGGATTGACCCAGCGCGCGCCGCCGAACGAATGAAAACCCATGAAGTGCACCCCCGGGAAGGCGTTTGACCTGGCCTTGCCAGATGGCGTCCGCGTCAGTGATCTGACCGGATCCCAGACACTGGACCATGCCGCGCTCGCCCCGCTGGTTACCGCCGTCGCCGCTCGGCTCGGGGAGCTGGGCGTGGGGCCGGGGGTGGTCATCCTCTACCAGGGACCGCAACAGGCGGCGGCGCTGGTCCTGTTCTGGGCGAGCATGATCGTCGGCGGCGTCTTCGTCCCGGTCGACGAAGGGTGGCCGGCGTTTCAACTGGCGCACGCCGCCGGCCGGCTGGCGCCCGGACTGGTCGTGACCACCTCCGCCGCCGCGGCCGCGGTCTTTCCGGATGCGGCCAGCCTGCACCTCGACGGCGGGACGGACTTCGGCGGTCTCTCGGCGCTCGCCGACTGGGCGGCGGGGACCGAGGGGACGGGGGCGACGGCCATCGTTCCGGCCACGGCCGCCGGGGCCTGTCTCTACACCTCCGGCTCGTCAGGAACGCCCAAGGCCGTCGTGTTGAGCCGCGCCGCCCTGATCCAGAGCGCCCGGTCGACCATCGACGCTTTTGGCTGGGAGCCGGGTGAGCGCCTGGTCAACCTGCCGGACCCGCACACCATGAGCGGTCTGCGGAACGCCTTTCTGGCGGCGCCGCTGGGCGGCGTCGAATGGGTCCCACTGCCCGGCCCCGACCGGGGCGACCTGTTCAGCCTGATCGAGAAGTTGGCTCTGGCCCGCTGCCAGCGCCTGGTGATCGGGCCTCTGTTGTTGCGGCAGCTGGCCCTGCTTGGCGCGCGGGTTCCGGCGGCGATGTTCGACGGTCTCAAGGCCATCTATTGCACCGGCGCGCCCCTCGATGCGACCAGCGCGGCGCGGATGCACGCCCGGTGGGGCGTGCCGGTGATCAACTACTACGGCCTTACCGAGACGGCGGGCCTGTGCCTCAGCCAGCGGTTGAGCGGCTGGCGGCCAGGCGACGTGGGGCTGGGCCATCCCGTCGACTGCCAGGCCCGGCTGGTCGGCGCTGATGGCGTGATCTCATCCACCGACGTTGAGGGCGAGCTGCAGATTCGCAGCGCCCGCCTGATGAGCGGCTATCTGGGCGACGCCCAGGCCAGCGCCGAGCGGTTCGACGGCGACTGGCTGCGCACGGGCGATCTGGCCCGGCGGCGCGCCGATGGCAGCTACGAGTTGGTCGGCCGCATCGGCCATTTCATCAACACCCTGGCGACTGAGCGTATTCAACCCGAGGAGATCGAGCAGGTGCTGGAGCGTCACGACGAGGTGGTCGAGGCGGCGGTGTTTGGCCGCCCCGAGCCGGGGGGCGGCGAGCGGATCATCGCCCTGGTCGTTCCGGCTCCAGTCGCCGACGCCGCCAGAGACCTGACCCCGATGCTGGCCGAATTCGCGGCCGAACATCTGGGGCTGGGCCGACGCCCGTCCCTCATCCTGCTGGTCGAGAGCCTGCCCCGCCAGAACAACGGCAAGCTCCTGCGCCACCGGTTGCCGGAGTTGGCTCAGTGAGCAGTCCCGCACGGGCGTTGTTCGACAAGGCCAAAGACTCCCCGCTTTCGCGCCGGACCTGGCTGTCCGTCGAGGGGCGCCCCATCACCTATGGCGAACTCGCCGACAGCATCGAGAGGGTCGGGGGACTGCTGGCGCGCCATGGTGTCCGACCGGGCGACCGGGTCGTGGCGGGCCTGCCCGACGATGGAGATACGGCGATCCTGTTCCTGGCCCTGATCTGTCAGGGCGTGACAGCCGTCCAGATTGACCCTCTGACGCCGGTCAATCGCGCCGTCACCCTGATCCGGCGAGCCAGGCCCGCCCTGGCCATCTTCAGCGCCGACCTCGCCGCCGCCTGGTGCGATCGCGCGGCGACCTGGCCGGTCGTCAAGGTGTCCCCACCCCCGGCGGGACGCAGCCATGGCCTCAGCGCGCTTCTGGGCGTCGGCAAGCCGGTTTCGGGACTGGAAGTCCTGCTCAAGGCGGAGACCGCCAGTTCGCCCCCGGCCACGGTTCCCGAAGAGACGCTGGCCTACATCCTGTTCACGTCCGGAACGACCGCCGAATCCAAGGGCGTCTGCATCAGCCATCGCGCCCTCTTCGCCCACCTTGAGAGCCTGGCGCGCGTGTACCGGATCGACGGCGCCAGCCGCATCCTCAACACGCTGATGCTGTCCCACGCCGACGGCCAGGTTCAGGGACCCCTGCTGGCCTTCGCCACGGGGGCCAGCTGCCATCGTCCGGTCCGGTTCGAGATCGGCACGATCGAGCGGGTGCTGGACAGCGTCTTTCAGCAGCGCATCACCCACATGATCGCGGTGCCGACGATGATGTCGCTGATCGCCCGACTGGGAGGGGACAGGTCGGACGCGTTCCGGGGCGGCGACTTCAAATACCTGGTTTCCTGCGGCGGCGCGCTGGAGGCCGGGCTCTGGAAGACGATGGAGGAGACCTTCTCCCTCGAAATCATCAATGGCTACGGCTTGACGGAGACCGTCGCCGGCGGGGTCTTCGCGGGTGGCGGCCTTGGCGGCGGTCAGCGCGGGAGTATCGGCCAGCCGGTCGATTGCGAGCTGCGGATCATCGACGACTGCGGCGTCGAGGCGCCGGAAGGCGAACTGCTGATCCGGGGCGACCTCATCATGTCGGGGTATTTCGACGACGAGACCCTGACACGGCAGACCCTCGTCGATGGCTGGCTGCACACCGGCGACATCGCGCGCCGCGACGCTGCGGGCGACTACTGGATCTGCGGCCGAAGGAAGAGTGTCATCATCCGGGGCGGACTGAACATTCACCCCGACGAGATCACCGAGGTGCTGAACCAGCACCCGGGCGTCCGCGAGTCGGTCGTCTTTGGCGAACCGGACACCGACTGGGGCGAGACCGTAACCGCGCTGGTCGCCGCGGAGGCCGAGGTCACCGCCGAGCAGCTGCTGGCGTTTTGCCGGGACCGCCTGGAGCCGCGAAAGACTCCGGGCCGTATCGTCATGACGACCGATCTGCCGAAGGGCCGCTCGGGAAAGGTGATTCTCGACGAGGCGCGCGCGCTGGCGGCCAGCGAGGCCGCCACCCGCTCCAACGCCGGCTCCAATATCGAACAGCGGCTGTTGAAGGTCGCGGCCGAGGTCTTCGGCGTGGAGGCCGACGGGCTTTCGCTCGACTCGTCTCCGCGAACCGTCGGCGGATGGGATTCCCTGGCTCATCTCAACCTCGTCTTCGCGGCTGAGGAAGCCTTCGCAATCCAGCTGTCGCCGCGGCAGATCATGAAGCTGGACAGCCTGCGGATCCTGGCAAGGTTCATCGAATCTCGATGACCCGCGGGACCCAGCCGCTCTGGAGCTGGGCCCTGGCGGCGGCTCTTGCCGCCGCGGTCCTGGCCGGCCTCGCCGCCGATCCGGCGGGGCGGCTGGATGCGAACAGCGATCTGAATCTGTCCCGGCTGGACCGCGTGGCGACGCGGGAAACACCCATCGTCGTGCTCATCGGCTCCTCGAAGGTGCAGTGCGGGATCGGCTTCGATGATGAGCTTGCCGCCCGGATACGGGCCCTTGGGGTCGAAGCCCAGGTCGTTCGAATAACGCGACAGGGGGCGGTGTACGAGGACCTAAGGCCCGCGTTCGAGCGGCTGGCGACCCTGCGTCCCGCGCTGGTGTTGCTTGAGGAGGACCTGGTTCTCTACACGCATCGACGATTGCCGGCGCTCGAAACGGTGTCCTGGCGCGCCCGCGCCAAGCGCGCCCTGCGCATTCGATTTGGCCTCAAGCGCATCGCCTTCAACGACCCCGTGGCTGGGCGCGCGCCCTGCGGCGCGGGGGCGCCGCCCGTGCTTTCCGCCGCCGAGATGAAGGCCTACCAGAGCGCGCTTTCCGAGCTCGGGGCCAGTTCGGCGGCCGACCGGGCGGCCTATCTGAATCAGCTTGCCGGCCTCAGGACCCGAGGGGCGCGGACGGTGCTGATCGATGTGACGCGATCACCGGCCGCGGCCGCCGTATTTCCGGAAAGGCTGGCCAGTCATGCCCGGCGGACATTGGCGGAACTGGCCCGGGATCCCGGGGACGAACGGCTGAGTCCGCCGACCGCCTTCCCTCAGTCGGCCTACGCCGACGCGGGTCATCTGAACGCCCAGGGACGCCGGCTCTACATGGCCTGGCTCGCGCCCCAGATCGTCCGCCTGATCCGCACCACGCCGCCCGGGGCAGCCCCGTGAATGAAGGCCTGTTGCTTCCGGCGTTCGCCTGGCTTTGCGCCATCACCGCGCTCGCCTGGCTCGTCCCGGCGCGATGGCAACCCCTAGTGGTCGGCCTGGGCGGCGGCGGGTTGCTGGCCTGGTATGCGCCGGCGTCCCTGGCCGTCCTCGGGGCCGGCACGGTCGTCAGTTTCTCCGTGGCGCGTCTGACACGCCTCCGGTCCGTTGGCGTCAGCCTGACGATCGCCGGTCTGGCGGCCGCCTACGCCGCGCTGCTCTGGGGCTCGCGTCAAGCCAGCGGGCTATCGCTCATCCTGCCGCTTGGCATGGCCTATTACGTGCTGCGCACGGTCCACTATCTCGTCGAAGCCAACCTCGGGCGCCTGCGGCCCCATAGCCTGGCCGACTATGCGACCTATCAGTTCCTGCCATCGGCCCTGTTCTTCGGCCCGATCCATCGCTTCGACGAGTTCCAGCGCGATCTGGCGCGGCGACGCTGGGACAATGCCGTGTTTTCACGCGGTCTGGGCCGAATCCTGGCCGGCGCCGGCAAGATCGTGGTCATCGGCAACTTCATTCTTGTCGAGCGGCTGGGCTATAGCGCCCAGACCGACCCGCTGGGGGGCGGGGCGCTGGATATCTATCGGCACGGCCTGCTCAGCTGGGCCAA
Source organism: Caulobacter ginsengisoli (assembly GCF_030814835.1). Classification (GTDB taxonomy): domain Bacteria; phylum Pseudomonadota; class Alphaproteobacteria; order Caulobacterales; family Caulobacteraceae; genus Caulobacter; species Caulobacter ginsengisoli. The sequence continues at coordinate 54,339 of NZ_JAUSVS010000008.1, read as the reverse complement.
TCTCTACTTCCAGTTCAGCGGCTACAGCGACATCGGCATTGGCTTCGCGGCCCTGATGGGCTTTCGCCTGCGTGAGAACTTCGACTGGCCGTTCCTGGCGCGGAACATCGGCGATTTCTGGCGCCGGTGGCATATCAGCCTTTCGACCTGGTGCCGCGACTATGTCTACGCGCCGGCCATGGCCAGGACCCGCAGCCACCTTCTGGCCATCACCGCCTCGATGCTGGTTCTGGGGCTGTGGCACGCCATTTCCCTGCACTACCTGCTTTGGGGGCTCTACCACGCACTGGGCCTGTCGATCTGGCGGCGCTTCACGGCATTGGCGCCCGCCATGGGTCGGCTGCCCGCGCCGATACGTCATACCTGGACGGCCTTCGCGGTGTTTCTGACGCTGAATTTCGTCGTCCTCAGCTTCACGGTCACGACGCTGGTCGAACGGCTCATCGAAAGGATCTGAGCATGTATGCAACCCTGAGCAGCCGGCTGCCCAAACTGGCCGCGACCCTGATCTGCGCAGCGATCGAGGCGCTCGCCATCGTACTGGTCGTGCTGCTTTCCGACACGCCGTTCGGCGCCTTCTCCTATATGAAGCTCTAGCGGCGATGCGGCGCGCGACGCTTCCGATCCTGGCCTGCCCGACCTGCCGGCGCGGGTTTGAGCTCCACGGTCCCGCCGACGAGACGGGCGATACCCGCCAGGGCTATCTGAACTGCGCGGCCTGCGGCCTGCATATCCCGGTGATCGAGGGTTTTCCGCTGTTCACCGAGCCGCGGATGCATGCCGGGCAGGTGTCCGCTCCGGCGCTCGAAGCGCTCTCGGGGCAGCTGTTTGGCGATCCGGCCGCCTACGAGGACTATCGTGCGAGCAAGGACCGGCGCGACCTGTGGGAGGCCTATGCCGCCTTCCAGCCGTTCAACGAATCGACGCGCGCGGCCGAGCCTCTGCTGGGAATCCTGGCCGCTCATCTGCAACCCGGAGATGTCATTCTCGACGTCTGGGGCAGGACCGGCTGGAGCGGTGAATGGCTGGCCGGCCTGTTCCCCGACAACCGGGTCATAAGCCTGTGGGAGGGTGACTCCAGCGTTCTCGGCTACCGCGGTTTCCGCCACTGGCTGGGACCCGATCGCCGGGCGGCCAATCTCGACATCCTGTTCATACCGCCAAACCGCCCCCTGCCGTTCAGGGATGGGGCTTTCGGCGCCGTCTACGCCCTGGACAGCCTGCATCGCTACGAGCTGTATCCGTTCGCGGGCGAATGCCTGCGGGTGGCCCGGCCCGACGCAGCCCTGCTCTTCGCCCATCTGCATCTCAGCAACGCCGAACCCGACCCCTTCTTCGAACGCGGATGCCGGCAGCTGCACGGCAGGGACTATCGGGCCTGGCTTGACGGCGTGCTGGCGGGCGGTGGCCGCCAGGGCTGGGTGCTGAGCGAGGCGGATCTGTTCAATGCGCGGGCCGGCGACCGACTGGACGACTCCCCGGACACCCCCCACTACAACGGCGCGGTCCTGATCGCCGACCCGGCCCGCGCCCCGATGATCGCGCCGCCGCCCGCCCTGCCGGACCCGGACGGTCGTTTTCTGGTCAATCCCTTGCTGCGACTGCGGCCGGGCCGGGGCGATCTGGTCGTCGATCCTGGCCTGCGTAGTGGCGAGGTCGGACGTCTGTTGAGCCGCCACCCCATCTACGAGCGACGGCTCCCCGCCGAACCCCTGAGTGTCTCTCCCATCGACTGGCTGATTCTCTGCCTGGCGCTTACCGGTCATACGCGGTCACGGATCGACGCCGTGATCGGCCCCTCGAAGACACGGCCGACGGACGATCCCCTGACCCGGCTGGTCGCCGCCGAGGTCCTCTTGCCAGTGACGGTGTCGCCGCAGGCTCACGAGATGCAGCGCTTCCACGCCAACCAACTTCCGGCCGGGGAGCCCGGGCTCCTGTTGCCGCGGCTCATCGAGGCCCTGTGGGATGATCCCAAGCCGGCGGTGACTCTGCCCGACGGCGCCAGTCTGACCGGCGGAGACTTCGCCCGCGCCGTCGCCGCCGCGGCGAGGCTGCTGGAGGAGGAAGGCCTGCGTGCGGGTGACCGCCTGGGACTGCCCGCTGCCACCGACCCGCTCGTCTTCATCCTGCTGGTCGCCGGCATGGCGATGGGGCTCGATATCGAGATCGGCGTCAGGCCCGACAGTTCACCGACGAGCGCCCTCGCGCTGATGATTCCGGGGGCTGGCGAAGAGGCTCCGATCGGCGGGAGATACAGGCGTCCGAGCGGAGATGACGGGGCGTTGGCGGAGCGGCTTGGGGCGCTTCTGGCTGCCGACCTCGCGCCCCCACGGGTCCGGACCGGCGGCCATCTGGAAATGTCGGTCGGCGGGCGGTGGCTCTCCCTGGAGAGCACGCTTCTGATCGAGGCGGCCGTCGCCTTGCGCCACGTGACGGGCGCCGACCGGCGGATTGTCGAGGATTTCGGCGCTCTCGACACCTTGCTGTTCGGTTTGGCGACCCTGTTTCGGCGCGATGAGCTGATCTTCGGCGGCCGGCCAGAACCCCACGAGTCGCGCATGCCGGCAAAGGAAAAGAGCGGGCCCCAGCCTGCCAGGAATGTTCGCGAGCGCTAGAGTGAATGTCCGATTCACTCTGGCGGTCGCGTGCAACTATTGACACTCTTGTTGGTATTCGCCGCAACGCTCTGGGCAATCAATAGTAGTTTCAATCGGTTTCGGTAACCTCCGGGCCTGCCGCCTTCGCCGTTTACCACGGCAGCTCACTTGTCCCGCCGAAGCCCGTTGACTCATCTGGGGGGCCCGGACATACAATCAGTAATCGACAACACAGTTCGGGCGGGATCGGGGGACGCATGAATTGACTGCACGAGGGGCAGGTTCATGACGCGTGTTCAGTTTTCCTTTGGTTCGATTTCGCTTCCCGGACTATCTTCCACCAAATCGGCAACACTGAGGACCCTGCGCTCGCAGGCAAGCCGGCTGGCGTTGCTGTCGGCCATAGGCATAGCCGCCACGTCTGGCGCTAGCCTGCTGACCCCCGAACAGGCTCAGGCGGCCTGCGCCGTCGGCTTCGACACGGTGGTGTGCGACACCACCGTCACCACCGATACGACCTTCCCCGCCAACGCGCCTGTGGACCGCGACTACGAGGGCCTGCTCCCCACACCGATCATCATGACCGTCAATCCGGGAGCGACGGTCAGCGGATTTGGCCTGTCGGCTGTCAATACCGGAACCGGCGGTGTCACCGTCACCAACGGCGGCACGATCAGTGTCGATCTGGGGAATACGCCGACCGCGGGCGGCACGGCCGCCCTGTCGGTCTCGGCGGCAGGCGGTCCGATCATCTACACGGGCGGCAGCATCGCCAACAACGGTTCGGGCAACGCCTTCAACGCGACTCAGACCGGCGGCGTCGGTTCGGTCAATATCAACATCGCCGGCAGTGTTTCGGCGGCGTCAGGCGAGGGCGTCGTCGTCCGCGACGTGGCGACCAGCACCGGCATTTCAGTGACCACCAACAGCGTCACGGCGCTGACGGCCGGCCAGGACGGCATCGACGTTCAGAGCCAGTCGCTGACCGGCAACGTGACGATTGTCGCCAACGGCGCCATTCAGGCGGGCAATGCCGGCATCGTGGGAGCGATCTTCCCGGCGGCGGGAACCGGCAACATCGATGTGACCGCCAACAGCACGATCGACGCCCGGTTCGGCATCGACGCGGAGAACTTCGGCACGGGTTCGACCACGGTGACCACGGTCGGCGCGGTCAACGTGACCACCGGCAACGGCATCTTCGCGCTGGCCACCGGCGGCGCGGTGACGGTCACGGCGGGCAATGTCACCGCCATCAACAACACGGCCATCGTCGCTCAGCAGACTTCGGCGGCGGGCGCGGGCAATGTCAGCGTGACCGCGGGCAATGTCTCGGGCACGACGGGCGTCACGGCGCTCAACAACGGCACGGGCTCGGTGAGCGTCACCACCCACGGCACGGTCACTGGCACGGCCCTCACGGGCATCACCGCGACCGGCAACAGCGCCGTGACCGTCGTCGTCGACAACACGGTGACCGGCGCGACGCGCGGTCTGAGCCTGGTTGGCGGGACCGGCGGCGCTGGCAATATCTCGGTGACCGGAACCGGCGGTTTCGTCGGCGGCACGGGCGATGCGGCCAATATTCTCAACAACGGCTCGGGGACCACAACGGTCAACATCTCGGGCGCCAGCAGCTCGGCGGGCGGCGAAGGCATCTTCGTGCGCGATACGGCGGCGGGCGGCGACATCAGCGTCACCACCGGCGCGGTCACGGCCCTGACGGCGGGCAAGGACGGCATCGACATCCAGGCCCAGTCGCTGACCGGCAACGTCACGGAAGTGGCCAACGGCAACATCCAGGCGGGCAACGCCGGCATGGTGGCGGCGATCCTCAACGCGGGCGCAAGCGGCAACGTCAATGTGACGGCCAACGGCACGATCGACGCCCGGTTCGGCATCGACGCCGAGAACTTCGGTTCGGGCTCGACCACGGTGACCACCGTTGGTGCGGTCAATGTGACCACCGGCAACGGCATCTTCGCGCTGGCGACCGGCGGGGCTGTGACGGTCACGGCGGGCAATGTCACCGCCATCAACAACACGGCCATCGTCGCTCAGCAGACCTCGGCGGCGGGCGCCGGCAATGTCAGCGTGACCGCGGGCAATGTCTCGGGCACGACCGGCATACTCGCCGACAACAACGGCACGGGCTCGGTGAGCGTCACCACCCACGGCACAGTCACGGGCACTGTCGCTGAGGGCATCCTGGCGACGGGCAACAGCGCGGTGACCGTCGTCGTCGACAACACGGTGACGGGCGCGACTCGCGGTCTGAGCCTGGTTGGCGGGACCGGCGGGACGGGCGACATCTCGGTGACCGGAACCGGCGGCTTCGTCGGCGGCACGGGCGATGCGGCCAATATCCTCAACAGCGGCTCCGGGACAACCACGGTCAACATCTCCGGCGCCAGCAGCTCGACCGGCGGCGAAGGCATCTTCGTGCGCGATACGGCGGCGGGCGGCGACATCAGCGTCACCACCGGCGCGGTCACGGCCCTGACGGCGGGCAAGGACGGCATCGACATCCAGGCCCAGTCGCTGACCGGCAACGTCACGGAAGTGGCCAACGGCAACATCCAGGCGGGCAACGCCGGCATGGTGGCGGCGATCCTCAACGCGGGCGCCAGCGGCAACATCGATGTGACGGCCAACGGCTCGATCACCGCCCGGTTCGGCATCGATGCCGAGAACTTCGGTTCGGGGAACACCTCTGTCACCACGGTTGGTCCGGTCAACGTCACGACCGGCAACGGCATCTTCGCGCTGTCGACCGGCGGCGCTGTCATCGTGAACGCGGGCGATGTCACCGCGACCAACAATACCGCGATCATCGCCCAGCAGACCTCGGTGGCGGGCGCCGGCGTGGTTGGCGTGACCGCGGGCAATGTCTCGGGCACGACGGGCATCGATGTGCATAACTTCGGCACTGGCGCGATCGGCGTCGCCGCCAACGGCACGGTGACCGGCACCGTCGCCGAAGGCATCAGGGCGGTCGGCAATGACGGCGTATTCGTGTCGGTCGCCAACACGGTGACCGGCGCTACCCGCGGCCTGTCGCTGGTCGGCGGGACCGGCGGCAGCGGCAATATCTTTGTGACCGGCTCCGGCGGGTTCGTCGGCGGCACCGGCGATGCGGCCAACATCCTCAACAACGGCTCGGGAACGACCACGGTCAACATCTCCGGCGCCAGCAGTTCGGCGGGCGGCGAAGGCATCTTCGTGCGGGACGTGGCGGCCGGCACCGGCGTCAGCGTCACCACCGGCGCGGTGACGGCGCTGACGGCCGGGCGGGACGCTATCGACGTCCAGAGCCTGTCGCTGACGGGCAATCTCACGGAGGTCGCTAACGGCAATCTGCAGGCTGGCAACGCCGGCATGGTGGCGGCGCTCCTCAACGCGGGCGCCAGCGGCAACATCAACGTGACGGCCAACGGCACGATCGACGCCCGCTTCGGCATCGACGCCGAGAACTTCGGTTCGGGCTCGACTACGGTGACCACGGTCGGCGCGGTCAATGTGACCACCGGCAACGGCATCTTCGCGCTGGCGACCGGCGGGGCTGTGACCGTGACCGCGGGCAATGTCACCTCGACCGGCAACACCGCGATCATCGCCCGTCAGACCAGCGCCGCCGGCGCGGGTGCGATCGGTGTGACCGCGGGCGCCGTCTCGGGCACGACAGGCATCGAGGCGACCAACACCGGCACGGGCTCGGTGAGCGTCACCACCCACGGCACGGTCACGGGCACGGCCCTCACGGGCATTACCGCGACCGGCAACAGCGCGGTGACCGTGGTCGTCGACAACACGGTGACGGGCGCCACGCGCGGTCTGAGCCTGGTTGGCGGGACCGGCGGGGCGGGCAATATCTCGGTGACCGGGACCGGCGGCTTCGTCGGCGGCACGGATGATGGGGCCAACATCCTCAACAACGGCTCCGGAACGACCACCGTCAACATCTCCGGCGCCAGCGGCTCGACCGCCGGCAACGGCATCTTTGTTCGTGACGTGGCGGCCGGTACGGGCGTCAGCGTCACCACCGGCGCCGTTACCGCGCTTGCGGCCGGCAAGAACGCCATCGATGTTCAAAGCCTGTCGTTGACGGGCAACGTCACCGAAGTGGCCAACGGCGCCATCCAGGCGGGCAATGCCGGCATGGTGGCGGCGATCTTCCCCGCCGCGGCGACCGGCAACATCAACGTCACGGCCAACAGCACGATCACCGCCCGGTTCGGCGTCGACGCCGAGAACTTCGGCACGGGCTCGACCTCGGTGACCACCGTGGGCGCGGTCAATGTGACCACCGGCAACGGCATCTTCGCGCTGGCCACCGGCGGCGCTGTTACAGTGACCGCGGGCAATGTCACCTCGACCGGCAACACGGCGATTATCGCCCAACAGACCTCGGCGGCGGGCGCCGGCAATGTCAGCGTGACCGCCGGGACAGTCTCGGGCACGACGGGCATCACGGCGACCAACGCCGGCACGGGCACAGTCGGGGTTACGACCCACGGCACGGTGACCGGCACGGCCGCCACGGGCATCACCGCGACCGGCAACAGCGCCGTGACCGTGGTCGTCGACAACACGGTGACGGGCGCGACCCGTGGCCTGTCGCTGATCGGCGGGACCGGCGGGGCCGGCAACATCTCGGTGACTGGGACCGGCGGCTTCGTCGGCGGGACCGACGACGGGGCCAACATCCTCAACAACGGCTCGGGCACGACCACGGTCAACATCTCCGGCGCCAGCGGCTCGACCGGCGGCAACGGCATCTTTGTTCGTGACGTGGCGGCCGGTACGGGCGTCAGCGTCACCACCGGCGCCGTTACCGCGCTGGCGGCCGGCAAGAACGCCATCGACGTTCAAAGCCAGTCGTTGACCGGCAACGTCACCGAAGTGGCCAACGGCGCCATCCAGGCTGGCAACGCCGGCATGGTGGCGGCGATCCTCCCGGCCGCGGCGACCGGCAACATCAACGTCACCGCCAACAGCACGATCACCGCCCGGTTCGGCGTTGACGCCGAGAACTTCGGCACGGGCTCGACCACGGTGACCACCGTTGGCGCGGTCAACGCGACCACCGGCAACGGCATCTATGCGCAAACAGCCGGCGGCGCGGTGACGGTGACCGCGGGCTCGGTCACCTCCACCGGCAACACGGCCATCATCGCCCGGCAGACCAACGCCGCCGGCGCGGGTGCGATCATCGTGACCGCAGGCAACGTCTCGGGCACGACGGGCATCGAGGCGACCAACGCCGGCACGGGTGGGGTGCGCGTCACCGCCAACGGGACGGTCACCGGCACGACCGGCAACGCCATCAGTGCGAGCGGCGTCACCGGCCTGATCGACATCGACACCGCTCTCAACGTCACGGGCGCCCTCAACGGCATCCTGGCGGTCGACAGCGGCGCGGGCGCCATCACCGTCGACACCGCCGCGGCCTCGGCCGTGACCGGCAACGGCGGCGACGGCATTCACGCCCAGTCGGCCGGCGGCGCGATCGCCGTGACCACCAACGGTACGGTTCAGGGCTCGGCCGACGGCATCGAAGCCTCCTCGACCGTCGCCGCCATCGTCGTGACCAACAACAATACGGTCACCGGCGGCGCGAACGGCATCCTGACCGGCAATACCGGCGCGGGCGTCACCACGCTCAACGTCAACGGCAACGTCACGGCCACCGGCGCGGGCAATGCGGCGATCAACGCGGTCACCACCGGCACGGGGACTATCACGGTCGCCAGCGCCGCCAACCGCACCATCACCGACACCGTCGGCAGCGCGGTCCGCACCACCTCGGCGGGCGGCACGGTCAACATCACCACCAACACCGGCACCACCCTGATCGGGGCCGGCGCGGGCGTGAACGGCTGGGTCGTCGATCTGAACAACGCCGTGGGCGGCACGACCAACTTCACGGTCGGCGCCAACAGCGTGGTCCGTTCGACCGACAACACCACCACGGGCTATGACGACCTGGCCATCCGGGGCATCGGCGGCAGCGTGGTGATCAACAACGGCGGCCGTATCCAGGGCCGGGTCCTGTTCTCGGGCCTGACGGGCAACGTGGTGTTCAACAACACCTCGTCGACCAGCTGGCACACCACCGGGGCCTCGACGTTCTCCCCGGGCGCCGACACCCTGAACAACACCGGCATCATCTTCACCAACGCCGGGGGCGTAGCCACCTCGTTCGACTTCGGCGGCGGGGCGGACATCTTCGCCAACAGCGGTGAACTGATCGTCGGCGAGCCCGCCCAAGGTGCGGCGACCCTGACCATCACCAACCTGGAGACCTGGAACAACTCCGGCCGGATCGTGTTCGGCTCGTCCGGCACGACCCTGACGGCGGCGTCCGACGGCTTCGCCAACGACTCGATCTTCGCCCCGGGCGCCACCTTCAACGGCAGCGGCTCCAGCCGCCTGGTGATGGACGCCAACCTCGGCGCCACCGTCCAGACCAGCTGCGCGGTCCTGACCGCGGCCGACTGCTTCAGCCTGCTGGGCGGCACCACCACCGGCAGCACCCTGATCCTGGTCACCGACACCAACGCGGGCGCCGGCGGCTTCAACCCGGGCGGCATCGTCCTGGTCGACGTCACCGGGGCCGGGGCCACGGCGGCGACCAACTTCTCGCTGGATCCGACCTCGCCGCATTGGCGGGCCGACCCCAGCTCGCCGGACGGCGTGCTGGACAAGGGTCTGTTCATGTATGACCTGATCCTGAGCGGCAAGCAGCACCTGCTGGTCGGCGTTCCGGACGGCGAGGCCTTCGAGTTCACCACCCTGGGCCAGGCCGCCCAGTCGGTCTGGTATCAAACCACCGGAACCTGGGCCGACCGTCAGGCCGACATCCGCGATCAGGTGGGCGACATCAGCGGCAACGGCACGGGCGTCTGGGTGCGGATCACGGGCGCCTCCGCCGACCGTGACCTGACCTCGACCTTCTCGGTGCTGGGCACGACCTATACCTTCGACACCAGCTACAGCCAGAACACCTCGGCGCTGCTGACCGGTGTCGACCTGGTCCGCTCGACCAGCAACGGTGTTTGGCTGTTCGGCGGCATGGTCGGCTACGTCGACTCCGACGTCTCCTTCAACGCCTCGCCCACCGTGGCGTCGATGGAAGGCTACGATATCGGCGGCTACGTCACCTACCTGTCGGACGGCCTGTTCATCAACGCGATCGTCAACGCCAACAACCTCGACCTCAGCTGGCAGGCGCCCACCCTGGGCCCGGTCGGTTCGAACATCTTCCGCTCGCAGCTCAAGTCGCTGGGCGGTCAGGTCGAAGGCGGCTGGACCTTCAAGCTGGGCGAACAGGGCTTCTTCGAGCCCCTGGCCAGCCTGGCCTATGTCAAGACGGACATCGACGATGTGACCGTGCCTGGCGCTGTGATCGATTGGGACGACCAGACCAGCTTCCGCGGAAGTCTGGGCGGCCGGATCGGCATGAACGCCTCCATGGACACGTTCAACGCCAAGTTCGCGCTGACCGGCCGGGTGTGGGATGAGTTCGAGGGCGAAAATGGTCTGACCATCCACACGGGCGGGCCTGACCTGCCGCTGGGCGATGACTTCTCCGGCACGTTCGGCGAAGTCCAGGCCAGCGTGAACCTGTTCAGCACGGTCAACGCCTTCTCGGCCTTCGCCACCGTCGGGGCCAAGTTCAAGGACGACTACCAGTCGACGGAAGGCAACGTCGGCTTCCGCTGGCGCTGGTAGGCTAAGCGGTCCGGGGGCGGGCAGCCGGCAAGCCGGCTTCCCGCCCTTGCGCTTGCCGTTAAGGCTGGGCGAACCCGATTGTTTGAAGGGTCAGCACCGCAACGCCCGCCAGGCACAGCCAGAATCCAAACGGCGTCGGTCCCCGGCGTCGCGTCACGGCCTGGATCGTCAGCGGCGCCAGGGCGGCCGCCGCGATCATCAGCGGCGCCAGCCGCCAATTGGCCAGCACCCCGAGCAGCCCCGCCAGCACCACATCGCCCGCCCCCAGGCCCTGGCGGCCGCCCAGGCGTCGCAGGGTTTCCAGGACCAGGGCCAGGACCAGACCCGTCGCCAGGCCCTCCACCGGTTCGCCGCTCAGGATCAGCTCGGGGAGGATCGACATGGCGAGGAGGACCAGGCCAAAAAGCGGAATGCTGAACCGACGCAGGTCGACCAGGCCGATATAGGCCAGGATCGCGCCGGTGAGGATAAGCCAGGCGCTGTCGGTCGACTTCACCGCCAAGGTCGCCGCGACGCCGGCCGGCAGTCCGAAAGCCGCCCCGAGTATCAGGCTGCGTGGCGACCCTCCCGTTGGGTTGGCGAAGGTCGGCAGCCTGGGCCAGCGGGCGGCGAAGACGCCGGCGACCAGCCCGAGGGCGACCCCACCCAGAACCCAGACGACACGGTCGGCGATCTCGATCGCGCTCATGCCGCGGGCGGCGGGCAAAGGTGGGCGTCGGGGGCCAAGCGCAGCTGGCGCCAGTCGTGGATATGCCAGGCCACGCCCTTCTGGCCGGTGAAGCGAACCCGCTCCCACAGGACGTCCTGGTATTTGGCCGAGCCCAGCGCCGCGCGCACCACCACCGTGTCGCCGGGCAGCAGGGCGACGGCTTCGGGCCTCAGCGCCGTGCGGGCCGGGCGGGGATCGGGGGCGCCGGTCTGGCGGCCCAGGGTCAGCAGGCCGCGCAGGCAGTCCTCGGCCGAGCCCTGCGCGCCGGCCGCGGTCAGGAAGTCGCGCAAGCGCATGAAGTGCGCGCGGCTCGGCGGATCGCCGGGCGTGGTCAGAGCCTTGACGGCCATGGCCTGCAGGGCGGGATTGGGGATGGCGGCCACCACCGTCTCTGGCGGATCGTCATTGATGTCGGCCGAGTAACGCACGGCCATGAAGGTCAGCCGCACCGTCCGACCGTTCAGGCTCTCGACGCTCTCCCAACGATCGGTCTGCGGGACGCCGGCCGCCTCAAGCCGGGCCAGGCCCGCCTGCACCGCCGATTCCAGGGTGATGCGGGCATAGACGTCGTTGTCCCGCTGCCGCGCCGCCTTGGCCCGCACGGTGACCATGCCGGTCAGCCCCGAGGCGACGGCCATGATCGAGAAGGCCAGGGCCAGGGTGAGGGGCAGGGTGAAGCCCCTGAAACGGGTGCTAGCGCCGGTCACGCCCAAAGCCCAGGGCGGTCAGCCCGGCCGAGATCTCGTCGGTGATGCGGTCGGCGTCGGCCCGGTTGCGCACCAGAGTGGCCTTCAGGAACACCACCAGCTCGGTGCGGCTCTTGACGTTCTCGCGGCCCCGGAAGGCGGCGCCCAGCACCGGGATGCGGCTCAGGCCCGGCACGCCGGTGTCGCCCTTGCTGCGGCTGGTGCGGATCAGGCCGCCGAGCGCGATGACCTCGCCGTCGTCCACCGCGATCTGGGTGCGGAACTTGCGCTGGGCGATGGTCGGGGAGTCGATGTCCGAGGTGGTGGTGGCCGAGACGTCGCTGACCTCCTGCTGGATGTCGATGAAGATCCGCCCGCCCTCGCCGACGCGCGGCGTCACGGTCAGCACCACCCCGGTGTCGCGATAGGTGACCGAGTTGACGGTCAGGCTGGTCGATTGGTCGCCGGTGCTGGTCTGGGTGATCACCGGCACCTGATCGCCCACCTGCAGGGTGGCGGTCTCGTTGGCCAAGACCAGCAGGCGCGGGGTCGAGACCACCTCGACATCGGTGACGGCCGACAGGGCGTTGATCACCACCTTGAAGTCACGGCCCAAATACTGCAGCGACAGGCCCGGGAAGGTCAGGGCGCCATTGCCGTTGGTGGTGGTCGACATGCCGCCGGCGAAGCGGGCGTTGTTCGACAGGAAGGCCTGGACGCCCAGGTTCAGCTTGTCGTTCAGCCGCACCTCCGCGACGGTTCCCTCGATCAGGATCTGCGAGGGCGGCACGTCCAGCCGGCGGACGACCTGCAGCAGGTTCTGATACTCGGCGTCGTTGGCGTAGATCAGCACCGAGTTGGAGCGCGGATCGGCGGTGACGTTGTTGGCGCCCTGCGGCGCCGAGGGGGCGCTGTCCGGGCCGGCCAGGGAGCCAGGGGCCTGGGGTCCGGGGCCGCCGAAGAAGCCGCCGATCACCTTGACGAAATCCTCGGCCTTGATGTTGTCCAGCGGGATGACCCGCAGGCGCTGGTCCGAGGGCGAGGCGGGCTGGTCCAGCCGGTCGATCCACTTGGCGGTCTGGGCCAGCAGGGCCGGCGACTTGGCCACGATGATGATGGCGTTCAGGCGATTGATGTCGATCAGGTCGACCTGAGTGCCCACCGGCCCGTCGGCCCCGCCATAGACCCGGCGCAGGTCTTCGGCCACGTCCTTGGCGGCCGCGTATTTCAGCGGATAGTACTGGAAGCTGTTGCCGGCCATCCAGTCGACATCGAACAGTTCTGCGGTGCGCAGCAGGCTGTTCACCGAGCCGGGATCGCCCGAGATGTAGACATGCTCATGCACCGGGTCGGCCCGCACCTGGGCCCGGCCCTCGGCCAGCGGGGTGAGCAGCCGCACCAGCTCGGCGGCGGCGACATTGCGGGCCCGGTAGATGGCGACACCGCCGGCGAAATAGGCGCGCTGGGGGCTGTCGGCGCCCGGCAGCACCGAGAAGGCCGGGCCGCTGGCGACCGGGACGATGGTCAGGGCGCCGCCCGGGCCGCCGGACAGGGCCGCGCCCGAGGCGCGCAGGGCCTGGTCGAAGGTGGTCAGCACGTCGGCCTCGCTCATGTCGCCGACCAGCCGGAAGGAGACCTCGCCGGTGACGGCCGGGTCGATGCGGAACGGCCGCTGCAGGGCATCGCCCAGCACCGCGTCGGCGGCGGCGGCGATCGGGGCGCGGTCCATGATGACGTTCATCGAGACGCGGGGCGAAACCGGTCCGGCGGTCGGGGCGGGCGCGGGCGCCTGGGGCGGGGTGTCGGTCCAGCCGGGACGGTCCGGCGTCGGCGCATCGGCCACCCGGGCGGCGGACGATTGAGCCTGGGCCTGGGCGGCGGGCGAGGTCGGCTGGGCCTGGGGCAGGGCGCCGCTGCCGCCGGGCAGGCGCGGATCGCTGGCGCAGGCGGCGAGCAGCAAGCCCGCCAGGAGCAGGCCTATCAGCCTGACTGTGTTCATGTTTCGCGCCTCTACTGGACCGAGATGTCCCGGTCCGCCCCCTCGCCACCCGGTTTGCCGTCAGCCCCCAGCGAACTGATGGTGAAGCCGCTGCCGTCCTGTCTGTAGATGAAAGGCCGGCCCCAGCTGTCCTTCAGCTGCGCCTGGGTGCGGATATAGGGTCCGGTCCAGCCGTCCAGCCCCGCCGGCCGGGTCACCAGGACGCCCAGGCCCTCCTCCTCCGTCGGCAGCCGGCCATTGTCGCCCTGGAACAGTTCGACGGCGTTCGCGACGCTTTGCGCTTGCAACTTAGCAGCGCGGTTTTGAGCTTTTCCCAGTTGTCCGATGGTTTGCGGGATCACCACGGCCGAGATTAACCCTATAATTGCCACCACAACGAGCATTTCGGTCAGAGTGTAACCTGGCAGCGCCTGGCGGCCTCGCTGTTTGGTCTTCCGATTGGAAGCTAAAACCGCCATGGTGGTCCCGACCTACTCAAAACTGTGCAGTTTAGTTATGCCCCAGCCCGTTCCGCCGAGTCTACCAGGGGTCGCCGGCGACGCGAGTGGGCCCAGTGTCGCGCCCGATCTGACTCTGCCGGCTCTGTCCCGCCGTCTGGCCGAGGCCGCCAAGGCCCTGGCCGGTGCGCTGAACCTGGAGCCCGCCGGCCGCGAACGCCTGCGCGCCGCCGTGGTCGAGGCCGGCCAGCCTCCCGCCGTGGTCGCCAGCCGCCTGGCCCTGGCCCCGGACGAAGCCATCGCCGCCGCCAGCGCCAGCCTGCACGACGCCCCGCTCTGGGATGGCCCGCCGCCGGCCCCCATCGCCGGTCCCGCGGCGCTCAACGACAAGTTCCTGGCCGAGAACTACGCCCTGGTGCTGGACGATAGCGCCGAGCGGCTGGAGATCGGGCTGGTCGACGCCGGCTCGGTGGAGCTGCGGCGCGGCGTGCAGTTCGCGGCCGGCAAGCCGGTCAGCTTCCGCACCGTGCCCTTCAATCTCTGGCGCGCGGCCCGCACCGCCGCCGTCGCCGCCCAGGCCGGGGCCGCCGCCGAGGCCGACCTGGCCCAGGACGCCGAGCGGCTGCGCGACTTCGCCAGCGACGCGCCCGTGGTCCGTTACCTGGACGGCTTGCTGGAGCGGGCCCTGCAGGAGCGCGCTTCCGACATCCACCTGGAACAGAAGGCCGACCGCTGCCTGGTCCGCTTCCGCATCGACGGCGATCTGCGCGACGTCGACCCCCTGAGTTCGGCCTTCGGGGCCGGGGTCATCGCCCGCATCAAGGTGCTGGCCGACCTTGACGTGGCCTCGGTGCGCGCGCCGCAGGACGGCCGGGCCACCGCCGCCATCCGGGGCGCGCCGACCGATCTGCGCATCTCCACCACCCCGACCGTGTTCGGAGAGTCGGCGGTGGTGCGCCTGCTGGTCCGCCACGGCCTGGACTTCACCGTCGACAGCCTGGGCTTCGACCAGGGCTTCCGCGACAGCCTCAGCCAGCAGCTGCGCAAGCCCTACGGCCTGATCCTGGTCACCGGCCCGACCGGCAGCGGCAAGACCACCACCCTCTATGCGGCCCTGCGCCGGCTGGCGACGCGGCAGCGCAAGGTGCTGACCATCGAGGACCCGATCGAATACGTCTTCGACGGCATCAACCAGACCCAGGTCAACGAGGCGGCCGGCGTCACCTTCGCCTCGGCCCTGCGCGCCTTTCTGCGCCACGACCCCGACGTCATCCTGGTCGGCGAAATCCGCGACAGCGAGACCGCCCATCTGGCGGTGCAGGCGGCCCTGACCGGCCACCTGGTCCTGGCCACCCTGCACACCAACGACGCCGCCACCGCCCCGGCGCGCCTGGCCGACATGGGCGTGGAGCGCTACCTGCTGGCCGGGGTGCTGATCGGCGCCTCGGCCCAGCGCCTGGCCCCCAAGCTCTGCGAAGCCTGCAAGACGCCCCGGACGATGACCGCCGAGGAAGGCGCCCTGTTCAGCGCCCACGGCGTCGATCCGGCCGGCGCGCGCCTGCACGAGGCCGCCGGCTGCCGCGCCTGCGCCGGGACGGGTCGGGCAGGCCGGCTGCCGCTGGGCGAAATCTTCACCGTCGATGAGACGGTCGAGCGGATGATCTCCACCGGCGCCCCGACCGCCGATATCCGCCACGCCCTGGCCGCCCAGCCCGCCTTCCGGCCGCTGGCCCAGGACGCGCTGTCGCGAGCGGCGGCGGGCGAGGTTTCCCTTGACGATGTGTTCAGGGCAGTCGGGCTGTGACAGCCTTCGCCTACAGGGGCATGGACGCCAACGGCCGGCCCGTGCGCGGCCGCCGCGAGGCCGCCGACGAGACTCAGCTGCGCGATGGCCTGCTGGCCGAGAAGGTGACGCCACTCACCATCACGCCGCTGGTCGCATCGCTCGCGCCGCAACCTTCGACCAGGCTGTCACTGAACGAGGCCCAGGCCGGGGCCTTCTGCGCCGACATCGCCCGCTTCCTGAAGAGCGGCCTCTCGCTTGGCCAGACCCTGCAGATCATCGAGACCACCGCCGAACAGCCCCAGGCAGCGCGGCTGGCCCATCACGTGCGCGGCGAGCTGATGGCCGGCCGGCCGTTCTCGGCGGCGCTGGACATGCTGCCCGGCCAGACCGGCCGCTATCTGCAGGCCCTGGCCAAGGCCGGCGAGGCCACCGGCCGGTTGACCGACATCCTCAGCGGCGGGGCGGCGGCGCTGAAGGCCTCCTCGGCGGCCAAGAACCGGCTGCTGACCATGATCATCTATCCGATGTTCGTGATGGCCATGGCCGCCGGCGCCATCACCCTCTTCGCCTTCGTGGTGCTGCCGGCCCTGGAGCCGGCCTTCGCCGGGGTGACCAACCTGCCGACCTCGACCCGGGTGGTCCTGGCGGCCGGCCGGATTCTGCGTCAGGCCGCGCCGCTGATCGGGCTGGGCCTGGCCGGGCTGATCGCCGCCATCGCCTTCGTGGCGCCCGTCCGCGCGCTGGCCCAGCGCCTGCTCTACGGCCTGATGCTGTCGCCCGTGGGCCTCGGCATCCTGGCCGACACCGTCTACGGCAGCCTGGCCCGGCGGCTGGCCATCGCCATCGGGGCCGGCGTGCCGCTGGCCAGCGCCTTCAAGGTCAGCGTCGAAGCCATAGGCATCGAGGCCCTGCGCCGCCCGCTCGAGGCCCAGGAGGCGCGCCTGCGCGAGGGCGCCAAGCTGTCGGGGGCCTTCGCCGCCACGCGCGCGCCGGTGCTGCTGGTCAGCCTGACCAAGGTCGGCGAGACCGCCTCGGACCTGCCCCGGGTGCTCGACGAGGCCGGCGAGGCCATGGCCGTCCGCGCCGCCGAGCGCACCGAGCGGCTCCTGGCCCTGCTGACGCCGGCCATCGTGCTCAGCATCGGCCTGGTGGTCGGGACCATCGTGCTGGTGGTCTTCCAGGGGCTGCTGGCCATCAGCCAGTCGGTGGACGTGTGAAGCGGTCCCATTCCAGGAAGATGAGGGGCTACATCCTGGTCGACGCCCTGGTCTCGGTGGCCCTGGCGGCCGTCACCGGCGCGGTGGCGGTGACCCTGCTGGTCTGGACAGCCCATTCTCTGGAGCGCTCCAAGGCCCGGCTCGAGGCCGCCACCGTGGTCGAGCGGCTCTATGAGGAAGCGCGCCTGGCCTCGCCCGTCCAACTCGCCAGCCCCGCCGGCGGCCAGATCGGCCGCTATCGCTGGCGGCGCCTGCCGCTGGGCCTGGTCGACCGCCCGTTCGGGGCCGGGCCGCAGCGGGTGCGCCTGGAAGTCACCTGGCGGGCCGGCGGCCGGCCGCAGTCCGACCGGGTCGAGGCCTGGATCACCGGGGGGGGGGCATGAAGGGCTTCGCGCTGACCGAGACCCTGGTCGCCGTCGCCATTGCCGGGCTGATCGTCACCGCCCTGCTGTGGCTGCAGGTCGACTATGTGGCCCTGGCCCGCCGCGCCCTCGCCCAGGGGCGGCCGGACGCCGAAGTTCGCTCCCTGCAGCAGCAGGCCAGGACCTTCGACAGCTGCGCCAGCCCCAAGGCGACCCTGGCCCAGTCCCAGTTCGGCCTGGCCGCCCGGGTCGGCGAACTGGATACGCCGCTGATGGGTTTGCCGGCGAAGGCGCAGGTCCGCACCGCCGCCGCCTACCGCGCTGACGGCCAGCCGCGCGGCGGCTGGTCCAGCGCCAGCATCGAGCGGCGGGGCGCGACGATGGCGGTCATTGCCCTGCGCTGCGATTTGGCCGAGTTGTGCAATTACGACATCGCCAAGGGCGAGTGCCGTGGAAGCTGACGGGCGGAGCTGACGTGTCGGGGGGCTTTGAGCAGGGATCGGACGGGGAAGGCGCGGCCGCGCCGGTCTTCGTGCGCGCCCTCGATCTGCCGACCGCCTCGCTGCGGGCGGCCCGCGAGGCGGTGGCCATGCAGCTGGACATCCTCTCGCCCATGCCCGCCGCCGACACCGTCCCGGCCGTCCGGCTGATCGGCCCGGCCGAGAACGGCCTGACCCGCTTCGCCGTGGGCCTGGCCCCGCTCAGCGCATTCGAAGACCTGGCGGCGCAGGGCGCGCGGGGGCCCGCCGGCCTCTACCTGACTGGCGAACTGGACGGGGAGGCCATGACCTTCCGGTTCGACAACCCCTATCGCAGCCGGGCCCTGGCCGAGGGGCGCGAACAGATTATCGCCCTGGCGACCGTGGGCGGGCTCTGCGCCGTGCTGGTGCTGGGCGCCCTGTCGCTGCGGCTCTCGCAGGAGAGCGACCGCGCCCAGGCGCGGCTGGAGGCCACCCAGCAGGTCGTGCGCCTGGCCAGCCAGCAGAAGCGCCTTCAGGGCGACGCCCGCCGGCTGTGGGACGGCGTCGCCGCGCCACGCAACGCCCGGATGGTGTCCTGCGCCTTCAACGCCCTGGCCTCGGTGGGGGGCGGGCAGGTGATGCTGAGCGACATCACCGTCGCCGACGGGGCGGCCAATCTGGGCCTGAGCCAACCCCTGAACCCAACCCAATCGCAGGGCCTGGCCAGCCTCGGCGCGCGGACCGGGGCCGACGGGCGGGTCCAGCTGGACGCGGGGGCCTGCCGGTGACCCTGCCGCCCGCCCTGGCCCGGTTCGAGAAGGCGCTGCCGGTCGTCGCGGTCGTGCTCGTGGCGCTGACCGTCGTGCTGGCGGTGCGGATCGGCCTGCAGCTTCGGGGCCTCGACAGCCTGCACAACGAGATCGGCTACCAGGAGGATCTGGTCCGCGACTATGGCGGCCGGGGCGCCCGGCCCATCGGCGTGGCCCTGTTGTCGTCGCCACTGCCGGACCTGCCCGCCGCCGCGGTGGCCCGCATGCGCCGGCAGGCGGCCGAGGCCGGTTTGACCATCACCGAGGCCAATACGGTCGGCCGCGATCCGGCCGGGCCGAACATGCAAATGGTCCGGCTGAGCCTGCTGGGAACCGGCGATGCGCCCGCCGTCGACCGCTTCGCCCGCTGGGTCGAGGCCAATGGCCGGTCGGTGGCGTTGCGCCGGATCATGTTGAAGGCCGCGATCGGACCCGACGGAGCGCCAGCCACCCAGGTCTATGCCGAGCTGACCGTGCTGGCGGCCGTGACGGTGGGGGCGCCATGAACCGGCCGGTCCTTATCGCCCTGATCGCCGCCGCCGTGCTGGGTCTGCTGATCCTGGTCTGGCCGCCGCTGGAGCGCGACACGGTCGCCGACGGCCTGCTGCCGGAAGGCCAGCGCCCGCGCCTGCTGAACGCCGCGGCCCCGACCCTGGAAGCCTCGGCCGCCGCCCGGATGATCGCTTTCGCTCCGCCCGGCGCCGCGCCGCCGGCGGTCGCCGATCCGACGGCCGCCGCAACCCCGGCCGCGCCCGCCCCGCCGCCGGTCGATCTGACGCCGCTGCTGGTCGGGGTCTCGGGGACCGACGCCGCGCCGGTCGGCTATTTCTCGTCCAAGGGCCGGACCTACCGGGCCCGCCGGGGCGAGACCATCGATGGCTGGAAGGTGGTCTCGCTCAGCCGCCGCCAGGCTCGGCTGGCCAAGGGACGGCGACATCTCACCACCGCCCTGTTCGCCGGCCGGTCCGGCGCGCTCAGCCCGCCGATGGCGGTGACGGCTCCGACTCCGGGATCAACGCCGGCCGCAGCCACCGCCGCCGGTCCGCCGTCAACAACGGCCGCGCCGCCGCCCGGCCTGCGCAAACGCAAGCCGTTGCCGCCCCTGCCGCCGGGCAGCAAGGGCTACTGGTCGGGCCCCAAGGGCGAAAAGCCGCCCCCGGGGTTCACGCCGATGCCGGATTTGAGAGAGTAGCGGGCCCTAGCCCAGGACCGCGTCGGTCATCACCACGGTGGCGACGGTCTTGCTGGCGGCGTCCATCTGGTTGCCCTTCCACAGCTTGCCGGTCACCGAGACGACGCCGGTCTGGCCGGGCATCTTGGCCAGGTCCTTGGGATAGACCCGCACGCAGTCGGTCGGCCAGGCGGCGTAATTCGTGGTCTTGGGGTCGGTCTTCTGGGCGGTCGGCGTCAGGACCAGATAGTAGTTGGTCACCTTGCGCAGATAGCCCTTCATGGTCACCACCTGCCCCTGGGCGGTCGCCGCCTGACTCTGGCCGGCGATCGGCGCGACGGCCGCCACGGCGGCGGCTCCAGCCAGAAATGCACGACGTTGCATGATCTATTACCCCCAAAGCGGCCCATCGAAATCCCGGCCAAGGTAACAGTCCTTACAAGATTTCACCAAGGGCAATCCACCGTTTTTCCTTGCACAGTCAATGGGATAACCAAAGCGCGAGTTCGGATTTCACTGGTCGATTAAATTGCATTCCCGCGTTAGGCGAGTTCTCCAGGTCAACCGTCGGACGCCATCGGCGGCCGCGGGCGAGGACGGGATTTGGACAGGCGCAACTCCAGCGCTAGTGTAGGCCTCGGACACCTGGGCGAAGCGGAATCCGGTCTGGCATGAGCAATGGAAGGCTACAGGCGTGCTTACTGCTGGCGGCGGGCCTGGGGCTGGTCGCCGTGGGCCTGTTTGCGCCCTTGGGGCGGCGCGCCGCCTTCGCCAAGCAGGATGTCGCGTTCAGCGGCGCTGGCGACTGCGCTCCGATCAAACGCGGTGATCGGGTGATGATCTGGCCGGGCTCCTCGCCCGCAGTCGTGCGGCGGTTCCGCCTGATCGGAGAGCCGGACTGCAGCGCTCCTTCGAGCAGTTTCAGTTGGTTCGAGCGCCCCTTCCTCAAATCGCCCTATCCGGCTTCGCCGTCTGGAACCTATGGGTTTGGCAAGGACGGCAAGATCAAGGTGACGAGGGTCAATATTCGTCTTGAGCCGAGCGCCCGAAGCCACATCCTGAGCATCAGCGAAAGCGCGGAGGACTTCAGTTTCCTCGGTCTGGTGACCGGCGACGACCAATCCGATTGGGCCGAGGTCCGGACCAACCAGGGCGCCATCGGCTATGTGAAGTTCCGTCTGCTTTCGCCGATTCCGGCGCCGAGGCCGGGAAAGCAGCGGCGCCCCACCGTTGCCGGGTCTGCCGGGGCCTCGGTCTCTCCGCCCTCGAGTCCGGCCAAACCGCCCCTCAAGCCCCGCGCCGCCAGGTCCAGGGCCAAGCCCAAATACTCCGACCGGGACCGGGGCGCGCCGGCGACGGAAATTCCAACGCCCAAGTCCTACTGAGGAACTTCAGTTTATCGGAGCTCCGAGCTGGGACAGTGCGATGCGTGCGTCGGGATTGCCCAACCTGGCTGCTTCCTGGAACAGTTGGATGGCCTTGGTCTTGCGTTCGGCGCGGGTGCGGCCCAGCCGCCCCTGCTGGTAGAGCCAGCCCAGGCCGTAGAGGCCAATCGGATCCTTCAGAGCCGCCGCCTGCTCGAGATAGTGCTGGGCCTGCTTGTCGTCACGCGGGCCGCCTTCCGCCAGGGCGTACATCAGACCAAGATTGGCCTTGGCCGGCGCCCAGCCGCGGTCGGCGGCGATCTTGTACCACTTGCGAGCCTGTTGCAGATCGATGGGCCGCCCGTAGCCGTGGTGGAAATGCCGGCCAAGGTCGAACTGGGCGGTCAGGTCGCCATTGTTCGCCGCTCTCTCGCACCAGTAGGTTGCCTGCTGCTCGGACTTCGGGACGATGTCGCCCCGCTGGTAAAATCCGGACATGTTCAGCTGGGCCTGAAGGTCGCCGCCCTCCGCCGCTCGTCGCCACCAGTCTACCGCGGCGACCGGGTCCCGGGCCCGGCCCAGCCCGTTCATCATTACCCGCGCCATGGCCTTCTGAGCGATAAGATTGCCCTGCAGCGCCGCCCGTTCATACCAATGCGCGGCCAGTTTCGGGTCAGGCGCTGCGCCGCCCAGGCCAAGCTCGGCCATGAACGCCGCGCGCAACTGGGCTTCCGCGTCGCCCCGGTTGGCCCCATCGAGATAGAGGCAGAAGGCCACCTTGCGTCGGGGGATGTCATTCGTGACGGTCCCGCCCGGGTCGTAGAAATAGCCGTTGGCGAGCCCGAGTTGGGCGCCGAGATCGTCCCGGTGGGCTTCCCGGCAGGTCTTTTTGACATTCAGTTGGGCGCCCTGCGCGCCGAGGGCCGGCGAGGCAGCCAAGGCGACCCAGATCGCCGCAACAGCTGTTCCGCGCACCCAGACACTTTTCACAGGTCGCTGGCTCTCTTCGAAACTTTCGGTTGATGCTAGCAACGTCACGACTTCTTGTTAAGGGATGGGGCGCCAGGCCCCACCGGGGACAGCTGGAGGGGTAGATTGGCCCGCACGCCGCGAAGAGACGCCAGCTCCGGCTGGCCAAGCCGCAGGCAGGCCCCGCCGCGGCAGGGTTCGACCGGCGCGCGCCAGGACAACCCAACCCCCATGCAGAGCGGGCGCTGGAGCCGCCGGCGGCTCAAGCCGATATCCCGACTGTCCCTGCCACGGCTGGCTTCCGGCCCCGCCGGCCTTGCGATCGCCTTCGTTGGCCTGATCGGCCTTCTGGTCACGTTCGCCTGGATGGCCGACCTGTCGAAACTGAAGGACCTGGAGCGTGACTTCGCCCAGCGGGTCACGATCACCTATGCCTATTCAGACGGCGCTCAGATGCGGGTGGAGGGTGACCGGCCGGGGCCATTGCTCGACACGGAGACTCTCCCCTCATACGTGCCCAACGCGGTCCTGGCGGCCGAAGACCACCGCTTCTACGAGCATGGAGGGTTCGTCCTTTCCAGCATCCTGCGGGCCGGCAAGGCCAACCTGACGGCCGGTGACACCCAGCAGGGCGGCTCGACCATCACGCAGCAACTGGTCAAGAACACCTATGGCGACAAGTCGCAGACCCTAGGGCGCAAGCTGCGCGAGATCGTCATCGCTTCCGAAGCGGAGCGCTATTTCCGGCGCAAATACGGGCGGCGCGGCGGCAAGAACCGCATCCTGAGCCTGTACATGTCCCGTATCGAGCTGGGCTTCCATCACAACCAGCCGGTGCTGGGCTTCGAGGACGCGGCGCTGCGATATTACAACCGGCGGGCCCGGGACCTGACCCTCGGCCAGTCCGCCCTGATCGCGGGCATGCTGCTCAACTGGAACCGGCTCAATCCGCTCAACAACTATCCGGAAGCCAAGAAACGCCGCGACCTGGTGCTGGGCAACATGTGGCGGTACGGCTTCATTGACGAGGCCGACTACCGGCGGGCGCTGGCGACGGATGATCTTCCGGTCGACAACCGTGACCGGTCCTTCCTGTACCTGGTCGACGAACTGCGGCCCCAGGTCAACGGTTTCGCCCAGGCGCAGGACGCTCGGGACGATATCTGGGTCAACACCACGCTCGACTCCGGCTCCCAGCGGCTGGCGGCTTCGATCATCAGCCGGCGATTGAACGGTCGTGACGACCTGGACGCGGCCATGGTGGCGCTCGACGCCACCGGGGCGGTCAGGATTCTGATCGGCGCCCGCGACTATGGCCGCAACCAGTTCGATATCGCCAGCCGCGGGCGGCGTCCCCTGGCCTCGACCCTCAAACCCTTCGTCTACGAGGCGGCGCTACTGGCCGGGGGGCGGCCGGGCGACACCTGCCTGGATACGCCCCTGCCGGAGAATTACGGCTGGCCGTTGGGCAATGCCTATTCTGGCGGCGACGACGAACTGACTCTCTATGAGGCCTTCGCCAAGTCCTCGAACCGGGTCGCCGCGCGGCTTGGAGACCAGGTGGGGCGCGCGCGCGCCAAGGCCGTGCTGGATGCGGTCGGCTTTCGGCGCGTGCTGCTGGCGCCGGGCAAGACCTGGGTGATCGCCAGCGCCGGAGCGCCTTTGGATCTGGCGGCCGCCTATTTGGCGTTCGCCAGCGCCAGGGGAGAACGCGCCACGCCCTTCCTGTTCGACACCTTCGCCACCCAACAGGGCAAGGTCCTGAAGCGATCGGATCGCCGCGTCGCCGCGTCCGGCCTGGATCCCGACAGCCTTCGCACGATGCGCAGCATGATGCGCCGGGTAATGACTCATGGCACCGGCCGGGTCGCCGCAGCCGGCGTGCCACTGGCCCTGGCCGGCAAGACCGGCACATCGGACGATCATCATGACGGCTGGATCGTTGTCTTCGGTCAGGATTTCGTTATCGCCGTCTGGGTGGGCTGGATGGGTCCGCAAGGCGCCGAGGGGCCGGAGGACGTCACCGGCGCCGGCCTGCCGTCGCTGATCCTCAACGACTTCCTGCGGGCCCAGACCGCCGGCTGGGTGCGCAGCCTGGGACCGGTCGAACTGTCTGACGCCGAGTTGGAGCGGGGCCAGCCCTTCGCGGTCGAGCCGTCTGCCGGCGTGTTGAGCTGCGGCGCCTGAAGCGCGAAGCCGGCCGGGGGAAATCCCGCGAGTTGTGCAATCTCAAGCGGTTTTCCGGCCTTGACTTCCCGTGCAGTGGAAGTGTGCTTATGGTGAAATTAACCTCTCGTTGAGGGGCAGGCCGCGAGCGGCCCGACCAAGGGGGACGCGTTGCTCAATTTGGGCAGTATCGACGAAAAGGAGCTGTGCGGCGTTTGCGTCTCGCCCAACCCGGCGAGCGCGAGTTGGTGTTCGACCTGCGGCGAGCCCCTGGGCGTCGATCCCGATTTTCTTTCGGCCCAGATCGAGCGAGCGCCACCGCTGGGACCGGAGGTGTCGCTTGGCGCCCTTCACCCGGAGCGTCCGCGCCTGTGGGTGTCAGGCGGTCCCGGCGCCTGGCTGCTGACCGAAGACGCCAACGGCGCGCTCAAGGCCCGCATTCTCGACCAGCATGGCGTGGCGACTCAGTTCGAGGCGGGCGTCTCCCTTGGCCCCTTCGACCAGGTGATGGCGGTCGAGGCGACCCGCCGGGGCCTGTTCGTCCTATTCGAGGAGCGTCTGCGGCTGGTGTCACGGCCGTTTCCGCCAAGCCTGGCCTGGCCCGTCAAGCCGGTGACCGACGTCGCGCTTCCCCCGGGCCGGGCGGTCGGCCTGTCGGCCGCTCGCGATGGGCAGCTGTACCTGGCCAGCCAGGATGGCGGCCGTCTGGTCCTGTGGCGGGGCGGCGGCCAGGGCGCCTGGCGCCGGCTGGCCTCCTGCGCCGGCAAGGTGGAGGGATGGCTCGAATTCGTCGTCGACCGCGCGGGCGACGCCCTGTTCTGGGGACAGGGCCGGATCGGCGCCTTCGAGGCTGACCGGCGGCGCCTGACGATGACGCACGCCGATCCTGTGGCTCCCCTGCCGCTGCGGTTGTCGGCGCGGACCATGGCCCGGGGAGAAGGAGTCTGGCGGAACTGGCGGCGCGACCAGCCGGTGCTGGCTGCCTGTCAGGACAAAAGGCTGGGTCTGATCCACTGGGGAGAAGGCGGACCGGCCCTGGCGGTGGTGTCCTCCCATGTCGCACCGCCCCTGGCCTCGGCCGCCGCCACTGGTGCGGTCCTGGCGCGCAGCGCTGAGGCGGTCTTCCGCCTCGTTCCCGGAACCGGAGGTCAGGTCCAGGTCCGGGAGGGGCGCGCCGATGCGACCAACAATGCGGTCGCCGCGCCGCGCGCCGGCGGGGCGCTGTTCCTGTTGGTGCGGGGCGAGTCGCTGGTCCTGGAACTGGTCCGCAACGCCGATCAAATTCCGGAGGTCACCGACAGCTGGTCCTTCGAGCGGAGCGGCGCCGTGGCCATGCTGGGGGCCGGGTTCGATCCTCTGGCCATCTGCGGCTATTTCTCCTCGCGCCCGCCTGCCCACGAACTGTGGGTGGCAATGCAGCCCAAGCCGGGCGGCCTGACGCCCGCGGCGCTGAAGGTCGCGCGCTTCAGCTGCGTGGGATCGGCCAAGCCATGAGGCGGCGGGGGGGCGCGCTGGCTGTGTTGGGGGCCCTGCTCGGGGTCGTCGTCGCGACGGCCGTGGCGGCCGCGGCCGATCCGCCGCCAGCCGCCGCGGCGCCGGCGGCCAGGCCCTGCTCGGTGATGCTCGATCTGTCGATGTCGATGACCGGCTTTCCCGCCGGCGGCGCCGACCCCTACCGCCAGCTGGTCGAAACCCTTTCGCGCCGCTGTTCCGAGCCGATGGTGGTCGGCGACGGCGCCGACTTCTGGAGGCCTGACCGCGGGCCGCTCGCCGACGCCAGGCCAACCAAGCCGTTCGGCCGCAAGACGCGGCTGGACCAGGGGCTGGCCTTCTGGCTGAAAAGCTCGACGCGCGACCGGCTGGTCATTCTGACCGACAATATCGCCGACGCGGGCGATGACGCCGCCGCCGCAGAGCAGGACAGATTCTACCGCCTGCTCGACGACCCGGCCTCGCAGTTGAGCCACATCTCGGTGATCATCTTCCGGCGCCCTTTCGCCGGTCCCGTCTACGGCCTGGGCAAGCCAGCCCCCAAAGGGTTCTATACCGGCGACCGCGCCCTGACCCTCTATGTGCTGGAACGCCGGGGCGGCCGCACCGACGAGGCCTTCCTCAACGATGTGCGCGGCGACCTGCTGGCCCTGGGGCTGAAACTGTTCAACGGGGCCGCCAAGCCGGACAGCGCGACCTTCGCGATCGCCCGCCTTTCTCCGTTCCTTCCCGATGCGGTGACCAACGACAACGTCCAGGTCCAGCCTCTCGATGGGGGCAAGGGGGTGTCGATCGACGGCAAGACTATCATCGTCAAGCGCGGCGTGAGCGACCAGGCCACTCGCTTCGCGGTCAGCAAGATGACGGTGGACACGGGCCCCAACTGGGACTTCGGCGGCGCGCCCTTCGAGGCCTATCTGAAGTTCCCCAAGCACCCGCTCTTCGGTGCGCCGATACGGTCGGATTGCTCGGTTGAGCCCAAGGCGCTGAAGCCGGGCCTGGGACAGAAGGCCGTCATCTCGATCATCTGCCCCGTGCCCGCCGTCTGGAACAGCCTGACGCCGGAGCAGCAATTGGCGCTGGCCAAGAAGAGCAAGGCCTGGCGGTCCGGCGAGCTGGTCCTGGCCATCAAGGCCAAGAAAGGCGACCTGACCCTGCGCGGCCCGCTGCAGCAGTTCTATGGCATGAACCCGCAAGACGAGGCCGACCGGATGGCCCTGGCCAGCGACCGGGCCGAGGTTCATGAGCGGGTCTACCGGCTGCCCCAGCTGCTCGAGAACATGATCCCCACAGCCGACCACACGGTGGTGATCAAGACCGTTCCGCTGAAGCTGCAGCAGGGCCAGTCCCCCCTTCCCGTGCTGGAACTGCTGTTCAAGGCCGGGTGGCCCGTCGCGCTACTGCTGGCCCTGCTTGGCCCTGCTGTCTGGTTCCTCTCGCGACCCGCCAGCTTCCAGGCCACCGGGGCGACGGACAAGGCGCCCTTCACCCTGGGCTTCATGAGTTCGCGCACCCTGACGGCGGCCTCCTCGATCACGCCGCCGATGAAGGCGACGGTCACCTTCTGGGGCTTGCTGATGACGGCCAGCATGGGCGGCGGGATGCAGCTTTTGGGCCCCGGGGGCGGCAGCATCCGCGGCCCGGCGCGGACCAGTAAACCAGGGGCGCCAGTCTTCACCATCAAACGAATTGCAAAGGCCGGCGGAAACAACGGGTCGGGCCGACCCAAGCCGGGACAACACCGCAGGCGGGGGCGATCCCGCCGCTAGAGACGCAGGATCAGGAAAAGGGGCGTGCATATGGACGGCGCTGACAACGGCTCACTGCTGGAACGACTGACGGACTTCACGCCGGACTTCGGCCTGATGTCGCTGATCGCCTTGCTGGCGGCGGTGCTGATCGGTGTCCTGGCCAACCACTTCTGGTTCCGCGCCCGGCTGGAGCCGGCGGTCGACCGTGGAACCTCGCCGCGAAACGTCCGCCTGGAATCCTTCGCTCTGGCCCTGGCGCTCGGTGCGGCCGTGGTCGGAGTCTTCTCCGGCTGGGGCTTCCTGTGGGCGGCCGTCGCCCTGATCCTGGCGATGGTGATCGCCTTCGCTTCCGGCGCCCGGCTGGTGGTGGGTGTGGCGCTGCTGGTCTTGCTGGCCGTCGCCGCCCTCACCGCCTTCGGCCTGCGCCCCGGCGCTCTTTGACCGATCCCCAAGGGATATAACCCATGACCACCCCCACCCTCATCATCGGGCTCGGCGGCACCGGCCGCCAGACCCTGATGCAGATCCGCCGCCTGTATCTGGAGGACGATCCCTACATCACGCCTCGCGACCGCGAGCGGCGGGCCGCCTATCGGGCCAGCTATCCGACGGGCCGGGTTCCCCATACCGAGCTGCTCAGTATCGACACCGACGACCGCCTGCTGGACCTGGACGGCAACCGCTTCGACCCGGTGCTGGAGGCCGCCGCCCTGAGCGGGGCCGAGGTGCTGGACATCAAGATCGACGCCGCCAAGGCCGCCAACCTCTATCGCGAGCCGCACACCCATCCCCATTATCGCGACTGGTACGACTTCTCGCTCGAGTCGGTGGGCATTCCCGAGCATGGCTGCGGCCAGACCCGGCCCTGGGGGCGGCTGGCCTTCTTCCACAACCAGGTCGAGATTTCCAAGCGCATCAAGGCCGCCATCGAACGGTTGCTCAGTCCCGAGGCCCGGTCGGGCGCCGAAAAGCTGGGCATCGGGCTGGAGAACAACAACCTCAAGGTCCAGCTGGTCTTCTCGGTCGCCGGCGGCACCGGTTCGGGCATGTTTCTCGACACCGCCTTCCTGGTGCGCCGGCTGATGCAGGACTTCCAGGGCGTCACCCTGACCCTGGAGGCGCTGGTGCTGCTGCCCACCGCCTTCAGCAACGATCCGCGGCACCGGGTCTTCGCCAACAGCTACGCCGCGCTGATGGAGATCGAATACTACTCGATCAAGCGCGACCAGAGCACCAGCGATGGCTGGTTTCCGGTCCACTGGGAGGGCGTCTACAGCGGCAGCGGCGAGCCGCCCCGCCTGGTGGGGCCTGTCTTCAACGCCGTCTGGCTGGTCGGCAATGTTTCGCGGGGCGTCTCATCCACCCGTTCGGGCACCCGGCTGGGCGCCGAGGGCGGCGACAAGCGAGCCCTGACCGGCATGATCGCCGAATGGCTGTACCTGCGTTCCAGCCCGGTCGGCCAGAGCTTCGGCAACGTCATCAACTCCTACCTCATCGGCAACGCCATGCAGCTGGAGCTGAACGCCACAGCGCGGATCGACGTGTACGAGGGCGAGGCGCGCGAGTCGGTGGACGGCGGGCTGGAGTTCAGCCGGCGCTACGCCTCGCTGGGCCTGGCCAAGATCCACGCGCCCTCCAGCCTGGTCCAGGAGCAGCTGGCCTATCGCCTGACCCGCGACATCATCGGCGACTGGCTGCAGGAGACCAATCTCGAGGCCCCGGTCATCGAGAGCGAACTGCGCAACGCCCGCATGGCGCTGAACCTGACCAGCGACCTGCCGCCGCTCGACGCCGACGAACGGCCGATGGACGAGCGGATCTTCGCCCTGTCCCGCTCGATCGACAACGCCAACGCCGGCACCTCGCTCCTGGACGTCGTGGTCGAGACCCTCGAGACCGAGCGCGAGCAGGTCACCGGTCCCGAACGGCAGGACGATTTCGAGCAAACCTTCTCGCAATGGCGCCAGCGCTATCGCGGCCAGAAGATTTCGGACGACGATCTCGCCCTTGAGCGTAAGGGCGATTTCGCCCGCACCTGCCGCGACTATGGCCGACTGCGGGAGAACCGGGACGCGGCCCAACTCGAGGCCCTGGTCACCGGCTATCTCGGCGTTCAGGCCCGGGGCGTCACCTGCGCCCGCCAGGTGTTGACCGGGCTGAAGAACGACTACGACTTCATCGCCAAGGAAGCGTCCACTCATGTGGAAGCCGAGGCCGAGGCCGCGCGCGGCTTCGACAGCGATGCGACGGACCGCCTGCAGTTCCACGAAGGCTCGGCCTATGTGAAAGGCGTGGTGGCCCGCGTCTGCTTCAATAAGCAGAAGGACGCCTTCCTCAGCGAGATCGGCCGGCAGATCTATGTCCGGACCGCCGAGCTGGCCACGGCCATGGCCAAGCTGGTCGGCGACAAGCTGCGCGAGCTGGGCGAACTGGAACTGCAGTTGCGCCGGCTGCGCGACGAACTGGGCCGCACCGAGATCCAGTTGGCCCAGCGGCCGCATTCGAAGCTGAACCAGCTGATCACCGCCTCGGCCGGCGAGGGCTACCACACCGAGCTGGGGGTGTCGCTGGAGGAGCCGGCCACGCGCTGGGGCCTGCTGCTCGAAACCCCCGCGCCCCTGGGGCCCTGGCCCATCCGCCAGCAGCTCGAAGGGGCCGGGCGGGCCAAGTTCATCGCCGCCTTCATCGACTTCGCCAAGGCCCGGCTGGATCATGTGCTGCGCGAACGGACCGACGCCCTGGCCGCCTTCGACCGGACCCGGACCGATGACAACGACTACCGCTCCTCCCTGCGGCCGGTGGTCGACAACGCCACCATCTGGCTCGACGTGCAGCGCGACGCCAGCGCAGGTTGGGAGGCCAATACGCCGATCCAGACTCATCGGCTGGTGATGTGCGGCGGCGATCCGGACGAGCGCGCCCGGCTGCGGCGCGAGTTGCTGCAGCTGGGCCTGGACGGCGCCGGCGAGCCGATCAACGGCCCCCAGGACCAGGTGATCATCGAGGAGCACGTGACCGGCTTCCCGCTGTTCCAGGTGCCCAGCCTGCGCACCTACCGCGACCAGGCCTACGAGCCGATGATGGCCGGCATCGTCGAAGGGGCGGGCGAGTTCACCAATACCGCCCTGCACCTGGAAGGGGACATCGACAAGTACGCCGACCTGATCAAGCCCGATGCGCGGCAGGCGCAGCGCTCGGCCGAGGCCATGGACCTGTTCCTGCGCGCGGTCGCCTGCGGCGTCCTCGACGGGACGCGCAATGACAAGACCGGGGGCGTGGAGTTCAGCTTCAAGAGCGATGTCGGACTGCGCCAGCAGGTCACCAAGCTGGGTCCGCACACCAAGGTGCTGCGCATTCTGGCGCGGGAGAACGCCCCGGAGGCCCAGACCATCCAGGCCCAGGTGCAGGAGCGGGAGGCCAAGATCCGTGACGGCGGCTCGACCTCGCGCGCCGAACTGATGGCCTTGATCGATTACTACGCCAACGAGGAGTCGGACCATCCGCTGCGCTCCAACCGCCTGTTCAAGCGCAAGGCCAACGAGCTGGCCCAGAAGCTGGCCAAGGATGGGGGCGAGGAGGCCAAGCGCATGGCCACGAGCCTGGTGCCAGGCTTGAAAACCTGGAGCAAGGAGGCCCCTGAGGGCTCGGGCTTCCGGCGTCTCGATTTCTGAACGGGGGAAGCGAGTGAGCCTCTGTCTGGAATGTGGAGACTGGCCGGCCGGGGAGGGCGACGCTTTCTGCGGCGGCTGCGGCGCGTT
The DNA here is from genome assembly GCF_030814835.1 of Caulobacter ginsengisoli. Taxonomy (GTDB): domain Bacteria; phylum Pseudomonadota; class Alphaproteobacteria; order Caulobacterales; family Caulobacteraceae; genus Caulobacter; species Caulobacter ginsengisoli. Next base: position 22,869 of record NZ_JAUSVS010000008.1, on the reverse strand, counting down.
CCTGGGGCCGGCGCCCTCGCTGGGCGTCAAGGCGACACCCGGCGGCGGCGCGCCGCTGATCCGGGCCGAAAAGGCCCAGCCGCCGTTTACGGACATCCCCTTTGGTCTGTTTTCCCTGGAGGGCGACCAGGAGCGCGAGATCCGGGCCGAGCGTTCGCTGCCCGGCGAATACGAGCCTGGCGGGAAGCTGGTCGTCCTGCCGCCGGGGGGAGAGCAGGCCCTGCAGCTGCGGGCCCTGACCGGCCGCGGCGACAAGCGGGGCCGGGCGACCAACGTCCTCGACAGGGCAATTTTCCGGCGGGAAGGGAGCCAGGGCGGGCTGTCCGTCGGACTCGTCGAACGGCTTGTCGATTTCGCCGGCGCCTATGGGACCCGCCGCGGCTGGAAACAGATAACCATCGAGGTGGCCAACCGCGGCCCCTCCCTGCTGATCGCCAGCGCCCGGCTGCGGGTGGACGGGGTGGCGGCCGGCGAGGAGGACTTTCCCGACGCCGCCTCTGACACCCGGGTGTTGCTGCCCCGGGACGGACGGATCCTGCTGGAAGCCTGGATCACCGACGACGAACTGGCGGTCCTGAACGAGGACGGCCGCCCGCGCACTGGCCGGATCGACCTGACCCTGGTCGAACAGTTCGATCTGGTTCTGGCGGTCGCCCAGGCCACCAGTAACCTGACGGTGGCCGACAGGGCCTATCTGTTCTGCGCCCGCGAGGCCGGGTTCGTCGTGGAGTTGGCCAAGCGTGTCCGCGGTCGCGCCGGGCAACGCGCCCGCATCGGGGCCGTGCTGCGCAACACCGGCGGCTCGGTGCTGACGGTGCGGGCGTTGACGGTCACGCTCGACGGCCAGGCGCTGGAAACGCCGATGCCGCTCGAATGGCGCCGCCCGATTGACCCGGGCGAGGAGGCCTTCGTCGAGCTTCGACCCCAGCTGCCGGCGAAAGACGGGGCCGCCACTCTGCGATTGTCGGTAGAGGCGATCTCCGAGGACGGGGCCGAACTGGACCCGGCCACCGACGCCAAGGACGCCCGCATCAACCCCGCCGAAACCTGCTTCAAGGGCTGGATCTGCATCGACTTCGGCACCAGCGAAAGCGGAGCCGCCGCCATGCCGGATGACGGCAAGCCGGCGATCGTCATCGACCTGGGCCGTGTGCCTCTGCGCCACGACCCGGAAGACCAGCAGTTGCAGGACCGGTCGGGCCGATTCCTGCCCACCGTGGTGGTCGAGATGGCCGATGGCGGCTTCAAGACCGGTGATGACGCCGCGCTATTCGTCCAGGCCCATGAACTCACCGAGGACGGCCACCCCTGGCCCGAGACCCTGGAACGCCCAAAGGAGGTGGCGACCGAGTTCAAATGGCTGCTCGACGACGGCCAGAAGGACGGCGGCGCGCGCGGGCAGAATCTGGCCGCAGCCTATCTCAAGGTAGTCAAGGAACTGATCGAGAACCATCCCGCCGTCGCCGCCGCCATCGACGGGGAAACCCGGGTCTGCGCCACCCGGCCGACCGTCTTCGACCAAGGCCGCACCGAGCGGCTGCTGGCCGCCTTCGACGAGGCGGGTTTCGGCGATCCGCGGATCACGCTGGTGTCGGGCGAACAAAGCCTCATCGCCGAAAGTTGGTCGCCGCTGCATTTCGTCCTCCAAAGCGCCCGGATGTCGGATGCCCAGTACAAGCAGGCGATGCTGCCGCTCGACCGAGGGCTGTCGCTCCAAGCCATTCCCGAACCCGATGATCCCGCGCGCGATAGGGCCTCGGCCTGGCTGCTGGTCTGTGATGTGGGCGCCGGCAGCGCCGACTTCTCGGTGGTCGAGATCGCTCCCAAGGGCAAACATCAGGCCGTCCGCGAACGGGGCGGCCACACTGACCTTGCTTTCGTCGGCCGAGAGTTCTGGAAGTTGACGACCGAGGTTCTGATCGACTGGGCGGTCGAGGAGCGGCGATCCAGAGGGCTGGCTTCCACCGGCCGGGAGGCGTTGGCCAAAGCCATCGGCGCCCGGCGCAACTCGCCGGCGTCGGCGCGCGCCGCTTTCCGGCGCGCCGTCCAGGCGCTGCAGTACCATCCCGGCATCCTGTCCGAGGGCTATCTTCAGCTGGAACTTGAGCGTGTGTTTCCGAGTCTCATTGCCGGCCGGATGTCTATCCAGGATGTGGCCAAGGTCGCCTCCCAGTCGTTCGCGCCCAAGAGCGACGCCCGGCGGGCGGCGAGGGCCTATCTACCCATCGAGTTGCTCAATCCCGACGGCGCGCCACTCGTCATCGACACCGAAAACCTGGGACGCCTGGTCGAGATGTTGGTGGAACGGTTCCTGAAACAATATGCTGGCGCGCTGCCGGTCATTATTGATGGGTTGCTCGAACGGAGCGGGCTTGACGCCTACCTGGAGGCAAGGCCCGAGGAGCGCAAGGCGCAGCTCGTCCGGATCGTGCCTTCCGGCCGAGGGGGCGCGTTTCCCCTGGCCAGACTACTCATCTATGCGGCTGTCGCCCGGCTAACGGACGAGAAGGCCAGCTACAGTACGTTGGAGCCGGTCGCGTCCAAATCGATCACCAGCTGGGGTGGGCTTTCACTGGCCCGCAGGCTGGAAGATAGAATGTTCCGTTTCCGGATCGATCTGGGCGCGCAGCCGCTTTCGGCGGGCGTCCTGGTCGGGCGGGGGGTGGATGATATTCCCGACCTTGTCGAGCTCGAACGGATTGGTCCGGTCGTGGCGGCGAGACTATCGACGGTGGCCGAGCGCCACGTCGATTTCGAGGGTTCCGAGGAACTCGAACTTTTCGAACTCGGCGACCCGCCCCGGTTTCTGGCTAGGGTCGCCCTGACCGAGGCGGCCAAGGCCGATCCTGACCAATGGTGGCTGTACGCCCGCCGCGCCGGACTTGCGATCCAGGCGGATCTTCTTGAGGCGCAGTCGGCCGATGAGGTTCTGACCAGAATCAATTCAACAGCAGGAGGCTCCTGATGTCCGCGGTCAGGTTTTGGCTGATGCTCATCCTGCTGCTGGGCGGGACTGTTGCGGCGACCGCCGCATCCGCTACGCCGCTTGAGGACAAGCTGGCGGCGATCAGCCAGGACCCCGATTGGGCGGCGCTCAAATGTCCTGGCGCAGCGCAGTCCTGCTTTCAGCACCGCGCCAAGACGTTCCTGCTGCTGTATCGCAAAGGCGACCGCGTCTACTCCAACGAGACCGAGTCGAAATGTGCCGTTTCCGTAAGAGATACGGAGGCTTTTTGCTCAGAGAGCGCCTTTGCACCCGTAATAAAAGATTTCGAGAGCAAAATTGATAGTATTCAGGAAGCAATTCAGAGCAGAAATCTCAATTCTGAGCGAAAGAAACTCGACACTGAATTGAAAGACTATGCCAGGAGGGGGAAATTCTCGCTTACCGCTGAATGCGATGGGAACGGAAAGCCGGTATGCAATAATGAATTACTCTACTACATTTTATCTAAAGAAAATAGACGCGATCTGTTTGAATTGTTTAAATGCGACGAGCGGACCAGCAGCTGCGATATCAGCAAAGCGGGTTTAGAAAATCTCATTCAAGCGAGGGCCGTTGTCCGGAAGGCTCCCGATTGGAAGCCGGAACAGAACTGGCTGGCGTGGCTCGTGGGAGCCGTCGGCCTCGCCGTCTTTCTGGGGATTTTCATTTACTTCCAGCGGAAAAGCGGGAAATCCCCACTAGAGTTTATCGCAAGCATCATGAGGGCGGTCAGGGGGAAAAAACCAAAACCACCGCCGCTCAAGCTCGAGCCTGAGCCTGACCCCGACCCTGACCCTAACTCCGAGCCCGAGCCCGAGAAACCCGAACCAAAGCCTGAGCCGAAGCCCGAGCCGAAGCCCGAGGACAGCGACGGGCTGGGTCCGCGCGAGGCCCTGATTGACGCTCTGCTTACCAGGCTGGTGGCCGCGGCGGAGCGGATCGAGAACGGACGTCCGAGCGTGGATTCCGCCTTGCCGATTCAGCAGCTTGGGCAACTCTTCGCACCGCTGGCCAGGGCCATAGCGGCATCTACGAGCCAGTCATTGCCCGTTAACCCTGAGGAGGCATGGTCGCTCCACTCGTCTGGAAGTGAAGCGATGTCTGAGGAGCTGAAGGAAGTCCAAAAGGCGCTGTATCTGATTTATCATACAGCCAAGGCGCTTCCCAACCTGCAACAGCTGCAGCAAGAACTGAAGGGCGCCCAACAGCCGCAAGCCGACGAAGCCGCATCGGTGTCGCTCATCGCCGGGCGACTGGATACCTTGGAAAGCCAAACCCGGGAGATGGCCGACCTGGTCCTGAAGCTTCTGGGGAAGGTGGACGAAGTCCTGGCCAACCAGGCCGGCGGCTCCCAGGAAGCGCAACAGGAAGAAGAGGCTAAGCCCGGCGCAAAGCCGTCGGCTGTCGCCGCCTCGTTCCCCGATACTTCGCCGCTATCGCCGGCGCCCGCCCCGTCGGTCAAAAGCATCGAGGCCGCGCTCAATAGGTTCTTCGACAAACTCCTGCACCACGGCGACACCGCGCCCGTGCGATCCGAATTTGACCAGCGGCGCCTGGAAGCCGGCAGGGCGCCGGGGACGGCGTACGGCGAGGAGGACGTCGTTCTGATCTTCCAGATCGCCCACGACATCGCCGCCGACACTATTGGTCCTGTTGGCAACGAACCCCTGTTCCGGGATCTCGTAGCCGGCTCGGGCCTAAGCCATCTCAGTGTCTTCTGGCCGGAGGGAGGAACGAGCTCCGACCTGGTGGATTCCGTCAATGGGGTCAGGGGCATCACCTCAACGGTCAGCCAGGTCTTCGCGCCCGGCCTGAGGTCCGGAGCCGAGGGGCGCTGGCCGCTAGTCAAGGCGGTCATCGAGTGGAACAAGTAGCATCAGAGAGGCGCCGTCACCCGAAAGCGCTGTGAACCATGTCGTCGCCACTGAATGATGAGGTGACCTGGAGCCTGCCTGGGCAGGCTCTGGACATTCTGCGCTTCGCGATGACGGGAGCAGGGATGTTGATCGCCCTTCTGGGGGTTCGGCGCTGGGTGACCGGACGATCGCAACCGCTTGAGGGATTCCTGAACCTCTCGCCGGCGTCGGATTCCCCCGCCGCCCGGCCGGCCGCCGTCGAGACGCCGACCGCCGTCCCTGTGCCGTCCCGGCCGTCGTTGCAGGCGCCAACGCCGCCTCCGCCGCCGGCGGTCTCTCCACCCAAGTCTGCCGCCGAGCCTCCCGTCCCGGCAGATCCTGCTCGGCCTCTTGCCGATCCATCCCCGTCGGTGATGTCCCTGGAACCGGAGTCGGAAGCGCCGCCGGAGCCGCAGCCGGAACCTCAGGGGCCGGCTCCCGTCCTGGAGAGCCCGCCGCTCAAGCCGCCGCCTGTCGGGACCGCGGGTCAGGGACGGCCGACTCGCTCAAGCCCCAAGCAGTTGGCGCGGGACCTGGGCGCAGCGCTGGAGGACCGCGGAATCGTGCGCGGCCTGATGGCGGATCGGGGGTTCGGCGACGCCAAGGCGCGGCGCGCCGATGTGTTCGAGGCCTTGCGGGTGGCGGCGACGGCGGAGTGGCTGGATGTGCTCGGGCTGGATCTCCCGACCACCCAATTCTGCCTCGGCCAGATGGGCGGGCGGAGCGTATCGGCCACGGCGCGGGTGGGTCAGGTCCTGGGGGCGGTAGGGCTGATGACGGACGGCGTGCCGGCCGACGCGGCCGCCCGCTGGGCTTGCGAGGCCTGGCTGATGGGCATGCTTGAGGCCAGGATCACCCTGGTCTGGCCCAAGCCCGGTGAGACCTTCGATCGTCGGCGGCATGAGCCGGCCAGGCCGCTCGAGGGGCAGGCCGGCCGGCTGCGCGTCGCCCGACTGCGCCGCCCGGGTTTCGAACTGGGGGAAGAAATCTACAAGGCCCTGGTGGACGTGACGGCCGGGACGCAACCGCCGCTGCCCGACATCGCCGCCGACCGCAGGGTCAAGCTGCAGTTCCTGCCCCTGCTCGTCCGGGCCTCGAAAGTCCCGCTTAGCATGCCGCCGCCGCCGCATCCGTCCAGCGAGAGACCCGCGCGCCCGCCGCCGAGCCGGGGGGCAACGAGTATCGAGACCGCAGTGCAGAGATTCTTCGATACCCTCCGGCGGCACGGCGATGCTGGGCAGTTTCGGCCCGAATTCGAGCTGCGCCGGATGGAAGCCGGCAGGGGGCTGGGCACGGCCTACGGCGAGGACGATCTCGTTCTGATTTTCCAGATCGCCCATGACCTCGCCACCGAAACCACTGGCCCGGCCGGGAGCGAAGCCCTGTTCCGGGATCTCGTAGCCGGCTCGGGCCTAAGCCATCTCAGTGTTTTCTGGCCGGAGGGAGGAACGAGCTCCGACCTGGTGGATTCCGTCAATGGGGCCAGGGGCAACACCTCGACGGTCAGCCAGGTCCTCGCGCCCGGCCTGAAGTCCGAAGCCGAGGGGCGCTGGCCGTTGGTCAAGGCGGTCATCGAGTGGAACAAATAGAATCCTAGCGCCAGCAGAGGCCCTTCCGGGCAATCCGCGAACCAGAAGCTCGCTGGGGCGTTGCAACAGGCGCATGTCTGGGCGGCGATCCCTCTTCCGAACGGCCTCGGGCCGCGCGCCCTATCGCGTGGGCTGTAGGATGGCCGTGTCATGAGCCTCGCTGAGACCGTTGCGCATCTTACCCGCCCCGATCCGTTGTCCGGCGGCGAGGCCCTGTTCCTCGATCTGGATGGCACCCTGAGCCCGATCGCGCCGCGGCCGCAAGACGTCGGAATCGACACCCGCCGCAACCGGCTTCTGGCGCGGACGGCCGAGCGCCTCGGCGGTCGCCTGGCGGTGATCAGCGGGCGGACCATCGACGACATCGACCGCATCCTGGAGAGCGCCGTCGCTGCGGTGTCCGGAATCCACGGCCTGGAACGCCGATCGGCATTGGGCGCCCGCTTCGCGGCGCCCGTTCATCCGGCCCTGGACCAGGTCCGCGCGGACTTCCAGCGGCTTGCGGCTGGCGCGCCGGGCCTGCTGGTCGAGGACAAGGGCGCCAGCGTCGCCCTGCACTATCGCGGCGCCCCGGACTTCGAGAACCGCGCCATCGGCCTGGCCCGGCGCCTGGCGGATCGGACAGGCCTGACGCTGCAGGCGGGCAGCTGCGTCGTCGAACTGCGCACGCCTGGTCCCGACAAGGGCGACGCCGTGGCCGCCTTCCTGGCCGAGCCGCCCTTCGCGGGCTGCCGGCCGGTGTTCGTCGGCGACGACCTGACTGACGAAGACGCCTTCGCCTTTGTCGAACGGAGCGGTGGGATGGGCGTTCTGGTAGGGCCGGCGCGCGAGACGGCGGCCAGCCGCCGTCTCGCGGACGTGGAGGCTGTCTTGGCCTGGCTGCAGGAGATCGTCCGCGCATGACCGGCATCATTTCGCCCGCCAATGTCGATCTCTCGCCGATCGGCAACTGCACGGTCAGCGCCCTGGTCGATGCAGAGGGCGCGTTCGTCTGGGCCTGCGCGCCTCGGCCCGACAGCGATCCGCTGTTCTGCGCCCTGCTCAATGACGCTCCGGCCGACGCCGCTGAAGCTCGGGGCTGCTGGACCATCACCCTGGCCGACGGCGTGTCGAGCACCCAGGCCTACCTACCCAACACCGCCATCCTGCGCACCGAACTGACCGACAGCCATGGCGCGTCGGTGGAGATTCTCGACTTCTGTCCGCGCTATCGCCAGCTCGACCGCATCTATCGCCCCACCGCCTACGTGCGCATGGTCCGGCCGCTGAAGGGTTCGCCCCGGATCACCGTGCGGCTGCGGCCAACCTGCGACTACGGCGGGTATCCCGCCCAGGCCACCGCCGGCTCCAATCACATCCGCTATGATTGTTCCAACCTCACCCTGCGGCTGTCGACCAACTGCCCGGTCAGCCATATCGCCGACGAGCGGACCTTCCGGCTGGAGCAGGACCTGGCCTTTTTCCTGGGCCCGGACGAGCCGTTCGGCGGCGAGATCGAGGCCGGGGCGCGCCATATGCTCAGCCGCACCGAGGCCTATTGGCGCGAATGGGTGCGCACCCTGGCCATCCCGCTCGACTGGCAGTCGGCGGTGATCCGCGCCGCCATCGGGCTGAAGCTCTGCGTCTATGAGGAGACCGGGGCGATCATCGCGGCGATGACCACCTCGCTGCCGGAATCGGCGGGGTCGGGGCGCAACTGGGATTACCGCTACTGCTGGCTGCGCGACGCCTATTACGTGATCCAGGCCCTGACGCGCCTGGGGGCGATGGACATTCTGGAGAACTACCTCGGCTACCTGCGCAACATCGTCTCCCAGGCGGGCGGCGGCCGCATCCAGCCGGTCTATGGCGTGGGCTACGAGGCCCGGCTGACCGAGCGCACCGCCCCGGACCTGGCCGGTTATCGCGGCATGGGCCCGGTCCGGGTCGGCAACCAGGCCTCCGAGCACGACCAGTTCGACGTCTATGGCCAGATCGTGCTCTCCAGCGTCCACGCCTTTTTCGACGAGCGGCTGCTGCGGCGCGGCTCGATGGCCGATTTCGAGGCGCTGGAGGAGGTGGGCGAACAGGCCTTCGCCCTGCACGACCAGCCGGACGCGGGCCTGTGGGAATTCCGCACCCGGGCCAGCATCCACACCTATTCGGCCGTCATGTGCTGGGCCGCCTGCGACCGGCTGGGCAACGCCGCCGAGGTGCTGGGCCTGCCCGACCGCGCCGAGCTGTGGAACAACCGCGCCAAGACCATCCGGGCCCGCATCGAAAAGGACGCCTGGAACGCCGATGTCGGACGGTTCGCCGCCAGTTTCGGCGGCGAGGAAACCGACGCCAGCCTGCTGCAGCTCATCGACCTGCGCTTCATCAAGCCCGACGACCCCCGCCACCTGGCCACCCTCAAGGGCCTGGAAGCCGACCTGCGCAAAGGTTCCTACTTCCTGCGCTATTCCAACCCCGACGACTTCGGCCGGCCCGAGACGGCGTTCAACTTCTGCACCTTCTGGTTCATCGAGGCCCTCAAACTGGTCGGACGCGACGAGGAGGCCCGCGAGCTGTTCGTCGAGATGCTCAACCGCCGCACCCGCGCCGGCCTGCTCTCCGAAGACATCGCCTTCGAGGGCGGCGAGCTCTGGGGCAACTATCCACAGACCTACAGCCTGGTCGGGCTGATCAACTGCGCCGTCCTGCTCAGCCGACCCTGGAGTTCGGTCAGATGAGCCGACTGATCGTGGTTTCCAATCGCGTGAATCCGCCAGCGGACCCCGGACTGGGCTCCACCGGCGGGCTGGCCATGGCCCTGGCCGCGGCGCTGCGCGAATACAGCGGCGTCTGGTTCGGCTGGAGCGGCGAGACCACCGAGCATTTCACCGGCCAGATCCGCATGCAGAGGGTCGGCGGGGTGACCATCGCCCTGGTCGATCTCGAGGAACAGGACCGGCTGGAATACTACAACGGCTACGCCAACAAGACGCTCTGGCCGCTGTTCCACTACCGCACCGACCTGACCAGCTACGAGCGCTCGTTCGACGAGGGCTATGCCCGGGTCAACCGCCGCTTCGCCGAGACCCTGGTCCCGCTGCTCGAGCCGGACGACCTGATCTGGGTCCACGACTATCACCTGATCCCCATGGCCCGGGAGCTGCGCAAGCTGGGGGTGAAGAACCGTATCGGCTTCTTCCTGCACATCCCCTGGCCGGCCCGGCGGCTGCTGACCACGCTGCCCAAGCACCGGGCGCTGGTGGAGACCCTGTTCGACTATGACGTCATCGGTTTCCAGACCGAGGACAACCGCGAGGCCTTCGAGGACTATGTGATCCACGAGGCGCACGGGTCGGTCGCCGGGCCGGGCCGGCTGACCGCCTTCGACCACACCGTCCAGGTGGATTCCTTCCCGATCGGCATCGACGCCCAGGGCTTCATCGAGGCGGCGAAATCCGACGAAGCCACCCAGCAGTTCGACCGGATGCAGACCAGCCTGGCCGGCCGGCGGATGGTGCTGGGGGTCGACCGGCTGGACTACAGCAAGGGATTGGAGGAGCGGTTCCTGGCCTACGAGCAGTTCCTGATCGATCATCCCGAGCAGCAGGAGGACGTTTTCCTGCTGCAGATCGCCACCCCCAGCCGCGACGAGGTCGAGGCCTATCAGGAAATCCGCCACCGCCTGGACGGCGTGGCCGGCCGCATCAATGGCGAGTTCGCCACCGTCGACTGGGTGCCGATCCGCTATGTGAACCGCGGCTACCGGCGCGACCAGCTGGCCGGCATCTATCGCGCCGCCGACGTCGCCCTGGTCACCCCGCTGCGCGACGGCATGAACCTGGTCGCCAAGGAATTCGTCGCCGCCCAGGACCCCGAGGACCCCGGCGTGCTGATCCTTTCCCGCTTCGCCGGGGCCGCCGACCAGATGACCGACGCGGTGCTGGTCAACCCCTTCAGCCGCGAGGACATGAGCGACGCCATCCGCCGCGCGCTGGCCATGCCGCTGACCAAGCGCCGCATGCGCTGGGAGCGGCTGCTGGAGGGTGTGAAGCGCGACGACGTCAACGCCTGGCGCGACCGCTTCGTGGCGGCGCTGCGCGGACCGCCGCCCGAGGCCGCCAACGGCGACAAGCCGGAGGACGGCCACCAGGCGGTGGCCTGAACGGCGCTGGACGACTCGGGTCAATCATTTTAAGCTTAAAACATGTCGCCGGAACGAGCCGTCAGAAGCATCGCCGTCGTGGGCGCCGGGCCGGGCGGGCTGTATCTCGCCATCTCGCTGAAGCTGCGCGACCCTTCGCTGAGCGTGGTGGTCCATGAGCGCAACCGGCCGGACGACACCTTTGGCTGGGGCGTGGTGTTCTCCGACCAGACCCTGGCCAATCTGAAGGCCAATGACCCGGAGACCGCCGCCGCCATCGAGGCCGGCTTCGTCCACTGGGACGACATCGACGTCCATATCCATGGCCAGACCATCCGCTCCGGCGGCCACGGCTTCGCCGGGATAGGCCGCCAACGGCTGCTCTCCATCCTGCAGGATCGCGCCCGCTCGTTGGACGTCGATCTGCGCTTCCAGAGCGAGGTCGAGGACGCCCTGGCCCTGGACGCCGACATCGTCGTGGCGGCCGACGGGCTGAACAGCCGCGCGCGCAACGAGCGGCCGCAGGTGTTCGGCGTCGATATCGACGTGCGGGCCAACAAATACATCTGGCTGGGCACGACCAAGGCCTTCGACGCCTTCACCTTCGCCTTCGTCGAGACATCGCACGGCTGGATCTGGGCCCATGCCTATCGCTTCGAGGAGGGCGGCTCGACCTTCATCGTCGAGTGCTCGGAGGCGACCTGGCGGGGCCTGGGTTTCGACGCCATGGACCAGGACCAGACCTGCCGGGCGGCCGAGGCGCTGTTTGCCGACTGGCTGGACGGCCACGCCCTGATGAGCAATGCGCGGCATCTGCGCGGCTCGGCCTGGCTGAACTTCCCGCGAGTGGCCTGTTCGACTTGGCGCGACGGCCGGCTGGTGCTGATGGGCGATGCGGCCCACACCGCCCACTTCTCCATCGGCTCGGGCACCAAGCTTGCCTTCGAGGACGCCATCCGCCTGGCCCAGGCCTTGACCGACGCGGGCGAGCTGGACGCCAATCTCACCGACTATGAGATGGAGCGCCGGGTCGAGGTGCTGAAGCTGCAGAGCGCGGCGCGCAACTCCACCGAATGGTTCGAGAGCCTGGAGCGCTACACCAACCTGGACCCGCTGCAGTTCGCCTACAGCCTGCTGACCCGCAGCCAACGGGTCAGCCACGAGAACCTGCGGCTGCGCGACGGCGACTTCCTGACCGGGGTCGAGCGTTGGTTCGCCGAGACCGCCGGGGCGGCGCCGAAGAACCGGCCACCGCCGCCGATGTTCGCGCCCCTGACCCTGCGCGGCCTGACCCTGCCCAACCGCGTCGTGGTCTCGCCGATGTGCATGTATTCGGCGACCGAGGGCACGGTGGGTGACTTCCACCTGGTGCATCTGGGCGGCCGGGCGCTGGGCGGGGCCGGGCTGGTGTTCACCGAGATGACCGACGTCTCGGCCGACGGCCGCATCACCCCCGGCTGCGCCGGCATGTACGCCCCCGAGCACCGCGACGCCTGGAAGCGGATCGTCGACTTCGTGCACGGCCAGGGCGCCCGCATCGCCCTGCAGCTGGCCCATGCCGGCCGCAAGGGCTCGGTCGAGCGGCCCTGGGGACCGCGCGCCGACCAGCCGCTGCTGCAGGGCGGCTGGGAGCTGATCGCCCCCTCGGCCATCCCCTGGTCGGACCAGGACCAGACGCCACGCGAGATGACCCGCGCCGACATGGACCGGGTGCGGGACGATTTCGTCCGCGCCGTGGGCCTGGCCGCCCAGGCCGGTTTCGACATGGTCGAGCTGCACTGCGCTCACGGCTATCTGCTGAGTTCCTTCCTCACCCCGCTGTCGAACCGCCGGACGGACGACTACGGCGGCTCGGTCGAGAACCGCCTGCGCTTTCCGCTGGAGGTGTTCGCCGCCATGCGCGCCGCCTGGCCGGACGAGCGGCCGATGTCGGTTCGGCTCTCGGCCACCGACTGGGTGGAGGAGGGGCTGTCGCCGCAGGATTCGGTGACCATCGCCCGGGCCTTCGCCGACGCCGGCTGCGACCTGATCGACGTCTCGGCTGGCCAGACCTCGCCCGACGCCCAGCCGGTCTATGGCCGCATGTTCCAGACCCCCTTGAGCGACCGGATCCGCAACGAGGCGGGGGTGGCGACCATGGCGGTGGGCAACATCTACGAGACCGACCACGTCAACTCGATCCTGGCCGCCGGCCGGGCCGACCTCTGCGCCCTGGCCCGGCCGCACCTGGCCGATCCCAACTGGACGCTGCGAGCGGCCGCCGAGCAGGGCTGGTTCGGCGCCCCGCCGCCGATCCAGTACCTGGCCGGCTTCGCCCAGCTGGCCCGCAACCTGGAACGCCAGCAGCAGGGAGGGCCGGTATGAACCTGCGGGGACGACACGTCCTGGTCACCGGGGCGGGCGGCGGCATCGGCCGGGCCAGCGCCCTGAAGCTGGCGGCCGCCGGCTGCCGCGTCACCCTGGTCGGCCGCCGGTCGGGGGCGCTGGAGGAGACGGCGGCGCTGATCGGCGCTGACGCTCAGGTCGCGCCCGCCGACGTCACCGACGCCGAAGCCCTGGCCGCGGCGATCGCGACAGGGCAGGGCCGGTTCGGTCCGGTGGATATCCTGGTCAACAACGCTGGCGCGGCGTCTTCAGCGCCCTTCCTCAAGACCTCGGCCGAGGACCTGCGCGCCATGCTCGCCCTCAATCTGGAAGCTCCGGCGACTGCCGCCCGCCTGCTGCTGCCGGCCATGCTGGCCGCCGGCTGGGGCCGGATCGTCAACATCGCCTCGACGGCCGGTCTCAAGGGCTACCCGTATGTCTCCGCCTATGTCGCCGCCAAGCATGGACTGGTCGGCCTGACCCGGGCGCTGGGGCTGGAGGTGGCGACCAAGGGGGTCACGGTCAACGCCGTCTGCCCGGGCTTCACCGACACCGACCTGGTCGCCCGCTCCGTGGAGGTCATCGTCGGCAAGTCCGGTCGCGATCCCGAGGAGGCCAAGGCGGCGCTCTTCGCCTCCAACCCGCTGGGCCGGCTGATCACCCCGGACGAGGTGGCCGCCACGGTGTTGTGGCTGTGCGGTCCGGAGGCCTCGGCGATCAACGGCGCCGCCATTCCGGTGGCCGGGGGCGAGCTGTGAGCGCGGTCCAGCCCCTCCTGCCCGACCGCCTGGGCGGCGCCCCGGACGGCAAGCGCTCCCTGCGCCTGTGGCTGCGGCTGCTGACCTGTTCCACGGCCATCGAGCAGCGCATCTCCCAGCGCCTGCGCGACGAGTTCGACTCCACCCTGCCGCGCTTCGACATGCTCTCGGCCCTCGACCGGGCCGGGGCGGAGGGCCTGACCATGGGCGAGGTCTCGCGCATGCTGATGGTCAGCAACGGCAACGTCACGGGCCTGGCCGCCCGGCTGAGGGCCGACGGCATGATCGAGGGCGTCGCCGGCGCCGACCGCCGCGTCCAGCGGGTGCGGCTGACCGCGCTGGGCCAGGCGCGCTTTTCCGAAATGGCCGCCGCCCATGAAGGCTGGATCGAAGCCCTGTTCGCCGACCTGACCGTCGGCGAGGCCGAGGACCTGACCCGCCTGCTGGAGCGCACCAAGCGCTCGCTGCAGGCCACCACCCACAAGGAACCGAGCCGATGAAGGCGAGCCAGTACCAGGCGCAGCATTTCCTGTGGTCCGTGCAGGATGGGGTGGGGACCCTGACCCTCAACCGCCCGGAGCGGAAGAACCCGCTGACCTTCGAATCCTATGCCGAGATGCGCGACCTGTTCCGCGGCCTGGCCCAGGCCGAGGACTGCAAGGTGGCAGTCCTCAGCGGGGCAGGGGGCAACTTCTCCTCCGGCGGCGACGTGCACGAAATCATCGGGCCGCTGACCCGCATGGCGATGCCGGAGCTGCTGGCCTTCACCCACATGACCGGCGACCTGGTCAAGGCCATCCGCGCCTGCCCCCAGCCGATCATCGCCGCCCTCGACGGGGTCTGCGCCGGGGCGGGGGCCATCCTGGCCATGGCCTCCGACATCCGCCTGGCCACGGCCCGGACCAAGACGGCCTTCCTGTTCACCCGGGTGGGTCTGGCCGGCTGCGACATGGGGGCCTGCGCCATCCTGCCCCGGCTGATCGGCCAGGGCCGGGCCAGCGAACTGCTGTTCACCGGCCGGACGATGACCGCCGAGGAGGGCGAACGCTGGGGCTTCCACAACCGCCTGGTCGAGCCCGAGGCGCTGATGGACGCCGCCCGCGAACTGGCGCTGAGCCTGGCCGCCGGCCCGACCTTCGCCCACGGCATGACCAAGACCCAGCTCAATGTCGAATGGGACATGGGGCTGGACGCGGCCATCGAGGCCGAGGCCCAGGCCCAGGCCATCTGCATGCAGACCGCCGACTTCCGCCGCGCCTACGAGGCCTTCGCCGCCAAGCGGGCGCCGGTCTTCGAGGGGAATTGAAGCCATGACCGGCGGGTCGGCGCACCAGGACCGGTTCGTCCTCGACAACCTGCCGCCGCGGGACCAGTGGCCAACCCTGGTCTTCGAGCGGCCCGAACTGGCCTGGTCCGGCAAGTTGAACGCCGCCGTCGAGCTGCTGCGCCGCGCCATGGAAGCCGCCGGACCGGACGGCCCGGCGCTGCTGTCGGCCGCCGGCGACCTGACCTGGGGCGAGGTCGACGCCCTTTCCGACCGGATGGCCCGGGTGCTGACCGATGAGATGGGCCTGATTCCTGGCGCCCGGGTGCTGCTGCACGGCCCCAACAGCGCCTGGGTCATCGCCGCCTGGTTCGCCATCCTCAAGGCCGGCGGGGTGGTGGTGGCCACCATGCCGATGCTGCGGGCCGGCGAACTGGCCACGGTCATCGACAAGGCCCGCATCAGCCACGCCCTGGTCGATGCCGCGCTGACCGAGGCGACCACCGGCTCGGCCCCGGCCCAGGTCATGGACGGCGACGCCTTCCAGGCCGCCGCCGCCCGCCAGCCGGCAGGGTTCGCGGCGATAGCGACGGCGGCAGACGATCCGGCCCTGATCGCCTTCACCTCCGGGACGACCGGCCGGCCCAAGGGCTGCGTCCACTTCCATCGCGATATCCTGGCCCTGACCGACACCTTCGGCCGCCACATCCTGCGGCTGACCCCCGCTGACATCGTGGTCGGCACCCCGCCCATTGCCTTCACCTTCGGCCTGGGCGGGCTGGTGGTCTTCCCCGCCGCCGCCGGCGCGGCCACCGCACTGGCCGAGCGCCCGGGCTTCGAGGCCCTGGCTCAGACCATCGAACGCCGCCGCGCCACCGCCCTGTTCACCGCCCCCACCGGCTATCGCGCCCTGCTGAGGCTGGCCGGCCAGCATGACCTCTCGAGCCTGAGGACCTGCGTCTCGGCCGGCGAGCCGCTGCCGGCCGCCACCTCCGACGCCTGGCATGAGGCGACCGGCGTGCGGATCATCGACGGCATCGGCTCCACCGAGCTCTTCCATGTGTTCATCTCGGCCCGGGGCGAGGACATCCGCCCCGGGGCCACCGGCAAGCCGGTGCCGGGCTTTGAGGCCCGCATCATCGACGAGGCCGGCGCGCCGCTCGGCGCCGGCGAGACCGGCCGACTGGCCGTTCGCGGCCCGACCGGTTGCCGCTACCTGGCCGACGAGCGGCAGCGGGCCTATGTCCAGGACGGCTGGAACCTGACCGGCGATGTCTACCGCCTCGACGCCGAGGGCTATTTCTGGTTCGTCGCCCGGGCCGACGACATGATCATCTCGGCCGGCTACAACATCGGCGCGCCGGAGGTGGAGAACGCCCTGATGCGCCACCCGGCCGTCTGCGAGGCGGCGGTGATCGGCGCGCCCGACCCCGAGCGCGGCCAGATCTGCAAGGCCTTCGTCGTGCTCAACCCCGACACAGAGCCCTCGGCCGAGCTCAAGGCCGAACTGCAGGCCTTCGTCAAAAGCGTCATCGCCCCCTACAAATATCCCCGCGCCGTGGAGTTCACGGACGCCCTGCCCAAGACCCAGACCGGCAAGCTGCAACGCTTCCGGCTCAAGGAGACGCCATGAACCGGGTCCTGCTCCCCGAAGGCTGGCCCCGGCCAAAGGGCTACTCCAACGGCATCGCCGCCGAGGGGCGGATGGTCTTCGTCGCCGGCCAGATCGGCTGGGATGAGGCCGGCGCCTTCCCGGACGGCTTCGCGGCCCAGTTCCGCCAGACCCTCGCCAACACCCTGGCCGTGCTGGCCGAGGGCGGGGCGGGGCCCGAGCATATCGTCCGCATGACCTGGTATGTCGTCGACAAGCGCGAATACCTGGCCGCCCTGCGCGAGATCGGCGCCGCCTGGCGCGAGCTGGTCGGACCCCACTATCCGGCGATGGCGGTGGTCGAGGTGAAGGGGCTGATCGAGGACGCCGCGCGGATCGAGATCGAGACGACGGCGGTCATCAGCTGACAGGAGCAGGGCGCCGGCGGCGGTGGCCTGACGCCGATTTTGGGTGAAATCATAGGGCCATGAAACGCCTCGCTCCGCTGATTCTCTCCCTGGTGCTGGCCCTGCCGCCCGCCGCCGCCCTGGCCGCCGGCGCACCCGACCGGGCGCGGGCGCTGAAGGACGACCCGCAGGTTCTTGCCCGCGACGCGCTCAAGGCGCTAGGCCCCGCCTTTGTCGAGGTCGAGCGGCCGACCTTCTCCGGGATGTTCGGGCAGCAGCCGATCACGAGTTTGATGTTCGCCACCCGGCCGTGGGTATCGGGGCATCCAGGCCTGTGCGAGGCGACCGTCGCGTGGGTTAGCATCGGCTGGTCGGCCGACGCCGAAAGGCCGGGCGCGCCGCTGGGGAGTTCTCAAGCCTACAAGGTGGTCGGCAGCCTTGAGCCGGCCAAGAAGGGTCACCGCGACAAACCAGCCAACTGCCGCATCGCTGGCCGGGTGTTGCCCACCGAGTCGGCCGACATGGGCCAGGTCGGCTTCTTCCGTGCTGACGACGACTATGCGGCCTGGCAGGGCGCGCGGGTGCTGCAGCACGCGATCGACGCCGCCGGCGGGCCGGTTGTCCCGACCTGTGTCTCCATCTCCGACAAAGGGCCGGAGCGTTGCGCCCAGCCTGTCGCGACGCTGGCCGGGCTCAAGCTCGCGAGCCTGATGTCGGTCAGCCGCAAGCCCTGCCCGGACGCCCCGGAACTGACCTGTGTCGAAGGCGAGTTCCTCCAGGCCGGCGGCGCGAACGAGCAGTCGGTCTGGACCGTGCGCGTCCGCGCCCTGCTGCAGAATGGCCAGGACTACGGCCCACGCAACCCGCCCTCGGCGCCGGACGACCTGGATCTCCTGGAAATCCGCGCGATGGCTCTCGAATTCACCATCACCGCCTACGACTAGAGGCGGCAGAGCGGCGCCTGGCTGGCGGCGGCTGGCGCGACCGCGACCCGCAGATGGTAGCCGTCGGCGACAGGGGCGGGCAGGGTCTGGATGAGGTCGCTAACTGAAAGGGTCAGCTGGACGCCCTCCGCCCGGCAGGCCGTCTGGCGGGCGCCGCCCGCCAGGACGGCGTCCGGATCGAGGCCGATGCCGGCGACCGGCGCGCCTCTGCGGACGAGAACACAGCGCACCGTCCTGCCATCGCCCCGGCAACTCAAGTGGAAGGCAATCCGTCGGCCGTCCATCACATCGAGGTCCAGGTTGGCCTGATCCGGCTCGCGGGCGTCCTGGACGACGATCTCGGCCTGAGCCGGTCGAGCGGCGGCCTGGGCGGCGGCGGGCAGGAGCAGGAAGGCGAGGGCCAGGGCGGCGCGCATCGGTGGACGATGGACCTCTCCCCGGCGGCGTCAATCCCGCCTATATCGGACCTATCGCGAGATTTTGGGGCGTCGATGGATAGCAGCCTGTCCGAGAGACTTCAGGAGGCGTTCGGCGTTCCGGCGTTTCCGGACGGCCTGTTCTTCGAGTTCGATTTCGCCCTCCGCTTCGAGCTGGCCGGCGACACGCGCGGCGGACCGGCGCGGTTCCTGACGGCAATGGACCGGGCGAGGGCCGTTCTGGCCGCCCTGTTCGCCGACCGCACGGAAATCACGGTCATCGCCCGGGAGTTCGCCGATCAGGGGAGCGCGCCTCACGAGTCTCCAATTTTCGAAGGACTTGCCGGGGTCGGTTTCGAACACAGCTTTTTCCGACACGAAGTCCGCCCCATGGCGAGCGATGACGTCCGGATGGAAGAGGACCAGGTCGGTATTTGCATCCTGCACGAAGCCGTCATGGCGCCGGACGCCGCGGATTTCGCCCGGCTGCTGTGGACCCCGCTGGCCACGGACATGGGGGTCCACCCCAGGGTATCCGGCCTGAGCGGCGTCTATCTGGTGGATTTCGAAAGACGCGTGGCCGTCTGGCCCTATGACGACCGGGGAATGGACGTGGTGGCGGCGGATGCGTCGGTCATCGGGCCGCTGGCCGCCCGGTTTCCGGATTGGCTGATGGGCCAGCGGTTCGGTGCAAAGGACAGCTGACGATGGGCCTCCCGCGGGCCGCCGATCGGGCCTATATCCGCGCCATGGCCGAAGCCTTCAACGACAAGACCCTCTCCGCCGACCGGGTGACCCGCTATGCCGAACTCCTCGAGGAGATCGCCGCCGTGCTGGACGGCGAGCCCAACCTGACCGCGCGAATGGCCACGGTGGCCTCGATGCTGGCGGCCAGTTTCGACGACTATTTCTGGACCGGCTTCTATGTGGTCGACCCGGACAGGGACCGGGAACTGGTGGTTGGCCCCTATCAGGGCACGCTCGGCTGCCTGCGCATCGCCTTCGGGCGGGGGGTCTGCGGGGCGGCGGCGGAGACGGGTCAGACCCAGCTTGTGCCAGATGTGCACGCCTTTCCGGGACACATCGCCTGCGACGGCCGCTCGCAGAGCGAGGTGGTGGTCCCCGTGTTCGACAAGGCCGGCGCCCTGATCGCCGTGCTGGACGTCGATTCCGACCGCCTCGCCGCCTTTGACGAGACCGACGCCGCCTGGCTGGAGAAGATCGCCGCCCTCCTCGTCCCTTGAGGGGTCGCCCGTTAAGGTTTCGTTTGCCACGTTAACCATTGGCCCGCGGTTTGCTGCCCCGTCTGCACGAATCCCTAACCGGGACAGCGTAAGGACGGATGCGATGCTGACGGCGGAAACCCTTCACCCGAGCGACCTGAGCGGCGCGGATCTTTCCGCGTGGCGGGTCCTGGCCGCCGCCCATCCGGCGTTCGCCAGCCCACTGCTGGGCCCTGACTTCGCGCTCGAGGTCGGGCGGGTGCGCGACGACGCCCGGGTGGCGATCTGGCGCCGGGATCACCGGCCGGTCGGCTTTCTGCCCCATCATCGCCGGCCCGGCGGCCTGGCGCGGCCGATCGGCTCGCCGTTTTCCGACTACCATGCCCTGGTTGGCGCGGCCGACGCGGGCCTGAAGGGACCGCAGGCCCTGGCCCTGGCCGGTATCTCAGCCTTCCGCTTCACCGGCCTGGTCGATCCGCATGGCGTCTTCGCCGACGCGGTGGCCGAGCGCTCGCCCAGCTTCGTGGTCCAGCTGGAGCAATCCGCCCCCGACTATCTGGAGGCCCTGCGCGCCGCCAGCCCCAAGCGCTTCAAGAACTACCGCCGCCTGGACAGCAAGCTGGACCGCGAGGTCGGCCCGCTGCGCCTGGTCGGCCGCGACCTGTCGGACGAAGCCTTCGAGACCCTGCTGGACTGGAAGCGCGCCCAGCTGGCCCGCACGGGCCTGGCCGACTTCCTTCGGCCGACCTGGACGCGGGCCCTGCTGCGTAATCTCTTCGAGCGGCGCCGGGGCGACACCCAGGGCCTGCTGGTCATGCTCTATGCCGGCGAACAGATGGTCGGCGGGCATTTCGGCGTGCGGCAGGGGGCGGTCTATCACCCCTGGATCGCCGCCACGGACCCGCAGTTCGCGCCCTGGTCGCCCGGCATCACCGTGCTGGCTCGCGCCATCGCCGCCATGCCGGAGCTGGGCCTGACCACCTATGACCTGGGGCCCAGCCAGGACCACTACAAGCGCCACTACGCCCTGCCGGGCGCCGAAGTCGGCGAAGGCCTGGCCGCCGCCGCCAGCCCTGCCGGCCGCATGGCGGGCGGGGTCGAGAGCGCCTGGACCCTGGCCGGCGCCCGCCGGGCCGGGCCGGTCGGCAAGCTGCGCCGGCGCCTGGATGTCATCGCCACCACCGAACTGACCACCGCCGGCCGCGTGCGCGGCTTCGTTGAGGCGGTCGCGGCCCAGGGCCGCCGCCGCTCGGTCGTGGAGAGCGAACTGGGATAGCCATGCCGAAGATCAGCATCATCATCCCCACCCAGCGCCGGCCCTTAGGGCTGGCCACGGCCATGGCCTCGGTCGTGGCCCAGCAGGGTGTCGATGTCGCCGATCTGGAACTGGTGGTGGTGGACAACGACGCCAAGCCCTCCGCCCAGGCGGCGGTCGAGGCGCTGACCGCGCCGTTCCCGGTTGTCTACGTCCATGAGCCGGTGGCCGGCGTCGCCAACGCCCGCAACGCCGCCATGGCCGTGGCGAACGGCGAGTTCATCGCCTTCCTGGACGACGACGAGGAAGCCCCGCCGCACTGGCTGGCCACCCTGTTGGCCGTCCAGGCTGAGTTTCAGGCGGATGCTGTGTTCGGTCCCGTCCGCGCCCGAGCGCCCGACACCGTCCGCCTGCACCGGCCCTATCTGGAAGCCTTCTTCTCGCGCCCCGGCCCCGCCGAAGCCGGGCTGATGGACGACTATTTCGGCTGCGGCGACAGCCTGGTCCGCCGCGCGGCCCTGCCCGATCCGGTCAAACCCTTCTCGGCCCTGCGCAACTTCATCGGCGGCGAGGACGACATGCTGTTCGGCCAGATGAAGGCCGCCGGCGCGCGTTTCGCCTGGGCCCCGCAGGCCTGGGTCTGGGAAGACCCCGTGCCGGACCGCCTCTCACTGCGCTACGCCATCCCCCGCGCCTTCGCCTATGGCCAGGGTCCGTCCTCGGCCGCCGCCGTGCGGGCCGACCGGCTGGGCGTGGCCCGCTGGATGGCCATTGGCCTGGTGCAGGCCGCGCTGTTCGGCCTGGTCGCCGCCGTCAAATGGGTGATCCAGGCCCCCGACCGCGCCTGGGCGCTGGACCGGGCGGCGCGCGGGCTGGGCAAGACCCTGTGGTGGGGTCCCTTCAAGATCGGCTTCTACGGGCGAACGACATGAGCGTGATCACCGACTGGTCGGCCGACAAGGCGCGCGACTTTACCCAGGGCAATCTGGCCTTCAACCACCGCCTGCACGAGCGGCCGATGTTCGACGACGCCGGGCTGGCCAGCCTGCTCGACCGTTATCCGCGCGAACATCTGGGCGTCTTCACCATGGGCGATGACCCGGTCGCCTGGCGGTCCTGGCGGCGGGGTCTGGCCGGCGACCTGTCGGGCGCGGAATTGCTAGAAGCCGCCAAGGCTGGCCGCATCTGGCTGAACCTGCGGGCCTGCAACGACTTCCTCGACGACTACGCTGCGCTGAGCGGCGAGATCTTCGCCGACAAGGCGGCCAATACGGGCGTGAAGACCTTCAAGCAGGATGTCGGCGTGCTGATCTCTTCGGCCAACGCCCAGGTCTTCTATCATCTGGACGTGCCGCTGGTGTCGCTCTGGCAGATCCGCGGCCACAAGCGGGTCTGGGTCTATCCGCCCACCGAGCCCTATGTCGGGCCCGAGGCGCTGGAAAGGATCGTGCTGCGCGAGACCGCCGAGCAGTTCGACTTCAATCCGGCCTGGGACGCCGGGGCTGCGGTCTATGACCTGACGCCGGGCTCGATGGTGACCTGGAAACAGAACGCCCCGCACCGCATCGAGAACGGGCCGATGCTCAATGTCTCGCTCTCCATCGAGTTCATGACCGCCCCGGCCCTGCTGCGCGCCAACGTCATCTACGGCAACGGGGTTCTGCGCCGGAAGCTGGGCTGGACCCCGGCCCTGAAGGGCGGCGTCGGTCCGGCCAACCTGGCCAAGGTGCTGGTCGCCCGCGCCGCCAAGGCCGCCGGCCTGATCAAGCCCAACCCGCGCATCCTGCCGCCCAGCTTCAATCTGTCCGAAGGTGTTCCCGGCGTGGCCAAGGACGCCGTCGCCGCCTAATTCCTCGCCCGTTGGGCGAGGGGGACCACGAAGTGGTGGAGTGGGCTCTTCAGCCCGCACACAGGCGAACGAAGCCCAACTCCGACTGTGCTCGATCCTGAAGCTCCGTGTGGTCCACGGCCCACTTGTCTGTTGGCTTGCCGTTATTGTGAGGCTGTCTTCCGGGACGCCCGCCTGACGTTCTGAGCGTCAGGCGGGCCGTCGGTGGAGTGGT
>NZ_JAUSVS010000007.1 GCF_030814835.1 Caulobacter ginsengisoli | reverse complement strand
CCCGCTTGCGGTCTCTTCGACCAGGGACCCAACGGCCTACGCCCGCCAACATCAGGCATCAGCCCAACACCATCTGCAATACACAGGGACCCAGGCTTTTTTCTGTTGAGGGTAATTCTGACGGGTCTGAGCGGCTGTAAATCCGCTACGAAAAACACCTGGGTCCCCGCTTTCGCGGGGATGAGCGGGTGTGGGATGATGCTAAGTTCTTGAATTATCTCGATCTCAATCAAGTCCTGACCCCAAACCTCGCCACAACCCAGAACGGCGTTCCGCGAGTTTCGCGATAAAGTCGTGTTAAATTAGTCCACTCCCCCGCTCTTTGCGTGAGCTTTAGGGAATCCCCCGAGCGCCGATCGATTTTCGGCGAAAAGGGGATTGACCATGGCCATCAACGGCACGCCGAACGCTGACACTCTGGGCGGGACGCCCAACGACGACATCATCAATGGCCTAGGCGGCAACGACAAGATCGACGGCGGGGCCGGCGCCGATCAGATCGATGGCGGCGACGGGGCCGACATCATCAAGGGCGGCGACGGCGACGACACCATCACCGGCGGCAGTGGCAACGACAACATCGTCGGCGGGGCCGGCCGGGACATGGCCGTCTACGCGACCGCGGTCGCCGCGGCCTCGGCCGGCGGGACGCCGATCGGGACCTGGACCGGCGCTCTGCTGACCCTGACCACGGGCGGGGAGGGGATCGACATCCTCAACCAGGTCGAGACCCTGCGCTTCAACGGTCAGGACTTCGCCGTCACCGGCTACAACAGGGATGGCGCCTACAACGTGGTGGCCAACCTGGGCGCCGACAAGCAGCAGGTCGACCAGGGCTCGATCCTCAGCGGCAACGTGCTGGCCAACGACTACGACGTCGATTCCCGGCTGACCGTCACGGGCGCGCGCTCCATGGACGAGCGCAACGGAGCGCCGGCCATGCCGGTCGAGGATCCCAAGGCGGTCGCCGGTTCCAGCGGCTTCAAGGTCGGCGGCCAGTTCGGCACGCTGATCATCAATGCCGACGGGACCTACAGCTACCTCGCCA
This sequence comes from Caulobacter ginsengisoli, assembly GCF_030814835.1. GTDB lineage: Bacteria > Pseudomonadota > Alphaproteobacteria > Caulobacterales > Caulobacteraceae > Caulobacter > Caulobacter ginsengisoli. The sequence continues at coordinate 246,920 of NZ_JAUSVS010000007.1, read as the reverse complement.
ACGGCGCCGGGACCGACCACTTCCAGTACAGCGTCACCGATGGCGGGGTGACCCGCTGGGTCAACCTGGACATCACCTCAAACCACGTGAACCACGCGCCGGGCGCCGATGACGACGCCAATTCCGGCGACGAGGACACCACGATCAGCGGCCAGGTCCTGGGCAAGGACAGGGACGGCGACCCCCTGACCTTCACCCTGGTCAGCGGCCCGCAGCACGGCTCGATCAGCTTCCACAGCGACGGGACCTACAGCTATGTCCCGGACGCCGACTTCCACGGTTCCGACAGCTTCACCTTCAAGGCCAACGACGGGGCGCTGGATTCCGACCCTGCGACCGTCGAGCTGACCGTCAACCCGGTCAACGACGCCCCGGTGATCGACGAGGACATCCCGGTGGCGCAAGGCGGCCTGGACTCCGGGCTGCCGGGCGTGAGCTGGAAGGTCATCGGCAACTACGGCCCCGCCACGGGCGGCGGCGGCCTGGTCAGTGGCGGCGGCATCGGGCTGGAAGCCCTTCTCGCGGCGACCGGCGGCTACCTGACGTTGGAGCAGATCAACGCCGGCGGGACCTTCGTCAGCGCCGTGCTGGTCGATGTCACCTTCACCGTTCCGCCCGGCAATCAATATTTCGATTTTGCCTATGAGGTCGACCCTTCGAGCGGCAGCCACGACAAGCTGTTCTCGGTCCTCCCGCTTTTCGGCTTCTCAATCGACGACACGCAGTCGGACGCGTCGGGTCCATACCTGAAGGACAGAAACTTCACCGGGCCCTGGCCGGCGAACAGCCACGCCATGTTCGTCCTGATCGACTATTCCGGCGACGGCGGCGAAAGCTCGCTGGTCATCAAGTCCGTGACGCTCGGCAGCCAACAGTTCCTGGTCGGCGGCGCGACCAGCCCCGTCGAGGACACCCCCTTCAGCGGCCAGTTCCACGCCCACGACGTCGACGGCGATGCGCTGACCTTCAGCCTGGTGGCCGGCCACGGCCCGAGCCACGGCTCGGTCTCGATCCAGTCGGACGGCCATTTCGTCTACACGCCGGACGCCAACTACCACGGCTTCGACAGCTTCCAGTACCAGGTTAGTGACGGTCATGGCGGGATTGACACAGCGACCTACAGCTTCGAGGTCGCCTCGGTCGCTGACGCCCCGGTCGCCAGCGGCGCCTCGGCCGGCGGTGAGGAAGACAGCGTCATCAGCGGCCAGGTCCACGCGACCGACGCCGACAACGACAGCCTGACCTACAGCCTGGTCAGCGGTCCGCAGCACGGCTCGCTGAGCTTCCACAGCGACGGGACCTACAGCTACACGCCGGACGCCAACTACCACGGCCCCGATAGCTTCACCTTCAAGGCCAACGACGGGACCACCGACTCCAACACCGCCACGGTCAGCATCGACGTCGATCCGCCGGTCAACGACGCCCCGGTCCTCGGCGACGTCACCTTCAGCGGCTCGGGCGCGATGATCGCCGAGGACAGCAGCCTCAACGGCGCGCTGCACGCCACCGACGCCGACGGCGACAGCCTGACCTTCGGCCTGGCCGACGGCGGCGCGCCGGCCCATGGCTCGGTGTCGATCGCCAGCGACGGGAGCTTCACCTACACGCCCGACGCCAACTACAACGGCACGGACAGCTTCACCTACCAGGTCAGCGACGGGAACGGCGGGGTCGACACCGACACCCTGACCATCAACGTCACCCCGGTGAACGATGCGCCGCACGCCAGCAATGGCGCGTTCGAGGGCCTGGAGAACCATGCCATCTCGGGCGCCGTCTCGGCCAGCGATGTCGACGGCGACACCCTGGTCTTCGGCGCCGGCCGGCCGCCCCGGTCGCCCAGCGGGGCTCAGGCCATCAACAGCGGCGTGCAGCACGGCGTGCTGGACTTCCACAGCGACGGGACCTTCACCTACACCCCCGACCACGGCTTCTTCGGCACGGACGGCTTCGACTTCTTCGTCGATGACGGTCATGGCGGCCGCAACAGCGCCCATGTCAGCCTGACGGTCGAGGCGCACAACGAAGCCCCGGCAGCGGCGGACGCCAGCGCCTCGACCGACGAGGACACCGCCCTCAGCGGTTCCGTCAGCGCCACGGACGCGGACGGCGACAACCTGCTCTTCACGCTGGCCAGCGGGCCGAGCCACGGCTCGATCAGCTTCCACAGCGACGGCAGCTACACCTACACGCCTTCGGCCGACTACCACGGCGGCGACGGGTTCGACTACTCGGTCAGCGACGGCAACGGCGGGACCGACACCGGTCATGTCAGCATCGACGTCACCTCGGTGAACGACGAGCCCCGCATCGATACGCCCAAGAAGCTGGTCACCGACGAAGACCACGCCATCAGCGGCATGGCCAACGCCAAGGATGCCGACGGCGACGCCCTGAGCTTCGAGCTGGTCGACAAGGCGCCGGCCGGCCTGACCTTCAACAAGGACGGGACCTGGAGCTTCGATCCGACCAAGGCCTACCAGACCCTGGACTACGGCCAGGCTTCCATAATCACCTTCAGCTACCGGGCCTATGACGGTCATGCCTACTCCCCCGCCGTGACCCAGTTCCTGACGATCACCGGGGTGAACGAGGTCCTGAGCGGCGGCACGGCCGGCAAGGACACCCTGACCGGCGCGGCCATCGGCGACTGGATCGACGGCCTGGGCGGCGACGACACCATCAAGGCCATGGGCGGCGACGACCAGGTCTTCGGCGGTGGCGGGGCCGACAAGCTCTATGGCGGGGAGGGCCGTGACTACATGCATGGCGACCTCGGCAACGACCTGGTCAACGGCGAGGCCGGCGACGACCAGCTGTTCGGCGACGGCGGCAGCGACACCATGGACGGCAGCGATGGCGACGACACCATCAGCGGCGGCGACGACAACGACGTGGTCAAGGGCGGGGCTGGCAACGACTCCGTCTACGGCGACGCCGGCAACGACGACGTCCAGGGCGGGGTCGGCGACGACTATGTCTATGGCGGCGCGGGCGCGGACCGTCTCAGCGGCGGGACCGGGGCCGACCATTTCGTCTTCCTGGAAGGCGATCTGGGTTCGACCCTGGCGACCGGCGATACCGTCACCGACTTCAAGACGGTGCAGGGCGACGTCCTGGACGTCTCGGGGATCGACGCCAACACCAGCCTGGACGGCGACCAGGCCTTCTCGATCGTGGGCGGCTTCGGCCACCACGCCGGCGAGATGACCATGGCCTACAACGCCGGCATCAACGCCACGGTCGTCGCGATGGACACCAACGGCGACGGCGTCGCCGACTATGTGCTGCAGCTCACCGGCGATGTCAGCTCGTCGGCGGGCTGGGTGCTTTGAGGGGCTGGATCATCTTAGGATAGTGTTGGTGAAATGGTCCCGAAAAAGTCGTGCTAAATTATTCCACTCCCCGGCCTGCCGGGGAGCCGCTACCCCGGACGATGGTTAGCAAGGCGTTTCGGGCGCCGGGTCGACAAGGGCGGGGGGACGAGCGCGAATAGTGAGGAACAGTCGCCGAAAGGTTGGCCGATTTTCGTCTGTTCGCTTGTATTTATTCCACGGAAATCAAGCATTTCGTCGATCAGGAGACGGCTTGCCGAACGTGGTTTCTAATGTATTCTCAACCAAAAGGGGGAACGTCGACCCACTATGGGTCGATCGGGGGCTTAGACTGCAAACCGCCTAGTATTACCCAGATCGGGTAGTTGGAGCTGTCAGCTCCGATGGCCGCGCTATGCGCGGACGTTGGCGTTTGCGGGACCGTCCCTTCCCTCACGAGCATCGGCAATGGCGCGCCCCGGCGGGTGGCCGTGAATTGAAGAGAAGGTCTGACCCATGGCTACGATCAACGGCACTTCCGGCGCCGACACCGCCCTGAACGGCACGGCGGGCGACGACGTCATCAACGGCCTGGGCGGCAACGACAAGATCGACGGGGGGGCCGGCGCCGATCAGATCGACGGCGGGGCGGGCGCCGACATCATCAAGGGCGGCGACGGCAACGACGTCATCACCGGGGGGCTGGGCAACGACACCATCGTCGGCGGGACCGGCCAGGACACGGCCCTCTACCTGGCCACCTCGATCGCCGCCGCCTCGACCGGCCCGGCGCCGATCGGCAGCTGGAATGGCGCGATCCTGACCCTGGCCACCGGCTCGGAAGGCACGGACCTGCTCAACCAGGTCGAGAGCCTGAACTTCAACGGCCAGACCTTCGCCGTGAACGGCTACAACGGCACCACCCCCTACAACGTGGTGGCCAATCTGGGCGCCGACAGCGCCACGGTCGACCAGACCGGGATCACCACGGTCAGCGGCCAGGTTCTGGCCAACGATTACGACGTCGATTCCCAGCTGACCGTCACCGGCGCCCGCACCCCGCCTCTGGCCGCGCCGGGCGAAGCCATCCCGCTGGACCCCAAGGGCCCCCAGGCCATCAACGGCTTCGACGTGACCGGCGCCTACGGCACGCTGCATATCGCCACCGACGGCAGCTATACCTACGTCGCCAGCGGCTCGGGCTATGGGGTCGACCACTTCCAGTACAGCGTCACGGACGGCGGGATCACCCGCTGGGTCAACCTGAACATCACCGTCACCCACGTGAACCACGCGCCGGTGACCAGCGGCGGCTACAGCGTCACCGACGAGGATGCCTCGGTCAGCGGCTATATCTCGTCCTACGACACGGACGGCGACACCCTGACCTACAGCCTGGTCAGCGGCCCGACGCACGGCTCGCTGAGCCTCAATAGCGACGGCAGCTACAACTACACGCCGGACGCCAACTACCATGGCTCGGACAGCTTCTCCTTCAGCCTCAGCGACGGCCACGGCGGCTCCACCAGCGGCTTCGTCAATCTGACCGTCAACCCGGTGAACGACGCCCCGGTGACCTATGCCGGTTCGGGCAGCGCCGCTGAGGACCATGGCATCAGCGGCTGGGTCTCGGCCAGCGACGTCGACGGCGACAGCCTGACCTACACCGTGGTCAGCGGCCCGGCCCACGGCTCGGTGACCATCTCCAGCAACGGCCAGTATTTCTACACGCCGGACGCCAACTATCACGGCAGCGACAGCTTCACCTTCAAGGTCAACGACGGCACGGTCGATTCCAACGTCTCGACGTTCAGCCTCAACCTCTCGTCGGAGAACGACGCGCCGGCAGCCGCCGACGCCTCGGCCTCGACCAACGAGGACACCGCGGTCACCGGCTCGGTGCACGCCACCGACGCGGACGGCGACAGCCTGACCTACGGCGTGGCCTCCACGACGCAGCACGGCTCGCTGAGCCTGAACAGCGACGGCAGCTACACCTACACCCCGAACGCCAACTATCATGGCTCCGACAGCTTCGACTTCAGCGTCAGCGACGGCCATGGCGGGACCGACTACGGTCATGTCACCATCAATGTCGGCTCGGTGAACGACGCGCCGGTGGCGGCGAACGGCTCGGGCTCGGGCGCCGAGGACAGCAACATCACCGGTTCGGTCCAGGCTACCGACGCCGACAGCGATCCGCTGACCTACAGCGTCGTGTCGGGCCCGGCCCACGGCTCGCTGAGCTTCAACAGCGACGGGACCTACACCTACACCCCGAACGCCAACTATCACGGCAGCGACAGCTTCACCTTCCGCGCCAATGACGGCGCGGCCAACTCCAATACGGCCACGGTCAGCCTGAACGTCAGTTCGGTGAACGACGCGCCGCACATGCCCGACGCCGGCTACTCGACCAACGAGGACACCCAGGCCAGCGGCTCGGTGGCCGGGACCGACGCCGATGGCGATCCCCTGACCTACAGCCTGGTGAGCGGCCCCAGCCACGGCACGGTGACCTTCCACAGCGACGGGACCTACACCTACACGCCGGACGCCGACTACTGGGGCGGCGACAGCTTCCGGGTCAGGGCCAATGACGGGACGGCCAATTCCAACACCGGCACGGTCTATTACTCCGTCGTGGCGGTGAACGACGCCCCGACCGCCAGCGGTGGGTCCAACAGCACAAACGAGGACACCTCGGTCACCGGTCAGGTCTCCGGCGCGGACATCGACGGCAACAACATCACCTTCGCGGTCGTCTCGGGTCCGGCCCACGGTTCGCTCAGCTTCAACAGCGATGGCAGCTACACCTACACGCCCAACGCCAACTACCACGGCTCCGACAGCTTCACCTTCAGGTCCAATGACGGCGTCCTCAACTCGGCGCCGGCGACCATCAGCCTCAATGTCAGCTCGGTGAACGACCTGCCGGTGGCCTCGAACGGCTCGGCCTCGGCGCCGGAAGACACCGTCATCACCGGCGCGGCGCACGCCACCGACGTCGACGGCGACAGCCTGACCTACAGCGTGGTCAGCGGCCCGCAGCATGGTTCGCTGAGCTTCAACAGCGACGGGACCTACAGCTACACGCCCGACGCCAACTACCATGGCAGCGACAGCTTCACCTTCCGCGCCAATGACGGCCACGGCAACTCCAACCTGGGCACGATCAGTCTGGACGTCGATCCGCCGGTGAACGACAACACCGTGGCCTATAATGGCTCGGGCTCGGGCAGCGAAGACGGCATCATCAGCGGCTGGGCCTCGGCCTCGGACGTCGATGGCGACAGCCTGACCTACAGCCTGGTCAACGGCCCGGCGCACGGCTCGCTGAGCTTCGGGTCCGACGGCAGCTATCTCTACATCCCGGACGCCAACTATCACGGCAGCGACAGCTTCACCTTCAAGGCCAATGACGGCACGGCGGACTCCAACACCGCCACCATCAGCCTGAACGTCGCCTCGGTGAACGACGCGCCGGCCGCCGCCGACGCCTCGGCCTCGACCAACGAGGACACCACGCTTTCCGGTTCGGTCCAGGCCACCGACGCCGACAGCGACACCCTGACCTACGGGGTCGCTTCGACCACCCAGCACGGCTCGCTGAGCTTCAACAGCGACGGGACCTACACCTACACGCCCAACGCCAACTATCACGGCCCCGACAGCTTCGACTTCAGCGTCAGCGACGGCCATGGCGGCACGGACTACGGGACGGTCACGATCAACGTCGCCTCGGTGAACGACGTCCCGGCGGCGGCCGATGGCTCGGCTTCGGGCGCCGAGGACAGCAACATCACCGGCACGGTCCACGCCATCGACGCCGATGGCGACAGCCTGACCTATTCGGTCGCCTCGGGCCCGGCCCATGGCTCGCTGAGTCTGGGCAGCGACGGCAGCTACACCTACACCCCGAACGCCAACTACAACGGCTCGGACGGCTTCGACTTCCAGGTCAGCGATGGCCATGGCGGGACCGACACCGGCCACATCTCGATCAATGTCAGCCCGGTGAACGACGCCCCCGTGGCCGCCGACGCCTCGGCCTCGACCAACGAGGACACCGTCCTCTCCGGCGCGGCGCACGCCACGGACGCGGATGGCGACAGCCTGACCTACGCCCTGGCTTCCGGCGCCCAGCATGGCTCGCTCAGCTTCAACAGCGACGGGACCTACACCTACACCCCCAACGCCAACTATCATGGCTCAGACAGCTTCGACTTCAGCGTCAGCGACGGCCATGGCGGGACCGACTACGGCCATGTCGCGATCAACGTCGCCTCGGTGAACGATGCGCCGGCAGTCACCCCCACCGTCAGCGTCTCGACCTTCGAGGGCGCCGACCCCTTCGCCGGCTGGGCCACGATGGGCCACGTCGCCGGCGGCGCCGGTTCGACCGGCGTAAACTGGAGCGGCCAGGCGGGCATCATCTATGGCGACGGCGTGTCGCTGGAGCAGATCAGCGCCTTCGCCGACGCGACCGGCCTCGATGCAGCCATCCCGGGCGTCCAGACCAGCGGTTCGGGCATCCGCCTGGACTTCGACACCACGGCCGGACAGGCCTGGGAGATCCGGCTGCGCTTCTCCACCGGCGACACGGTCGACGGCGACGCCGCCATCTTCATATCGGATGAAAACGGTCAGATATTCTCCCTCCGCACGCTCAACAACGGGAACAATCTGCGCCTCCACAACGACAGCACGACCGCGGGCCATCACAGCCTCTACCTGGTGGTGATCGGCGGCGGCAATGCCGGCGCCGTGCCGCAGCTGCAGCTCGATGGCTTCCTGATCAACGGCGCCGCGGCCACCATCGACACCACCCACAGCTATGTGAAGGAAGACAGCGTCCTCAACAGCCACGTCTACGCCACCGATCCGGACGGCGACGCGGTGACCTACGCCCTGGCCAGCGGCGGCCAGGCGGCGCACGGGACCGTGGTGGTCAACGCCAACGGCAGCTTCACCTACACCCCGACCGGCAACTACAATGGCGCCGACAGCTTCACCTACGAGGTCAATGACGGCCATGGCGGGGTGACCACGGCCACCCAGCAGATCACCGTCGAGCCGGTGAACGACCTGCCGGTGGCCGCCGGCGCCTCGGCCTCGACCAACGAGGACACGGTCCTGTCGGGTGCGGCGCACGCCACCGACGCCGACGGGGAGACCCTGACCTACGCCCTGGTCAGCGGGACCGCGCACGGTTCGCTGAGCTTCAACAGCGACGGGACCTACACCTATACCCCGGCCGCCAACTACCATGGCGGCGACAGCTTCACCTTCCGCGCCAACGACGGCCACGGCAATTCCAACACCGCCACGGTTTCGATCAATGTCGCCTCGGTGAACGATGTCCCGGTCGCCCAGATCGGCTCGTTCAGCGGCAACGAGGACAGCACCATCAGCGGCGCGGTGCACGCCACCGACGCCGACGGCGACAGCCTGACCTACTCGCTCTATGGCGGGGCGTCCGCGCCGGGCGGCAGTTCGGCGATCCAGGCCGCGGGCGTTCAGCACGGCGCGCTGGACTTCCATTCGGACGGCACGTTCACCTACACGCCGGACGCCAACTATCACGGCTCCGACAGCTTCCAGTACCGCGCCTATGACGGCGCGGCCTATTCGGCGCCGGTGACGGTCTACCTGAACGTCAATTCGGTGAACGACCTCCCGGTGGCCAGCGCCGGCGGGACCTACGGTATCGGCGAAGACGCCACCGTCAGCGGCCAGGCCTCCGGGTCGGACGCCGACGGCGACAGCCTGACCTGGTCGACGGTTTCCAGCATCAGCGGCCTGACCTTCAACGCCGACGGCTCCTGGACCTTCGACGCCTCGGCCAACGCCACGGCCCAGGCGCTGAACGATGGGGAAACCGGGACGCTGAGCTTCAGCTATCACGCCTATGACGGGACGGCCTATTCCAACACCGTCTCGGTCACCCTGAACATCACCGGCTCGACCGAGCTGATCAACGGCACCGCCCTGCGCGATGTCCTGAACGGCACGGCCTATGGCGACAACATCAACGGCCTGGCCGGCAACGACGACCTGTATGGACTGGGCGGCGCCGACACGATCAACGGCGGCGACGGCAGCGACAAGCTGTACGGGGGCGACGGCGCCGACACCCTGAACGGCGGCAATGACGCCGACACGGTCAATGGCGAAGGCGGCAACGACACGCTGAGCGGCGGTGACGGCAACGACACCATGGACGGCGGCGACGGGGTCGACATCGTCGACGGCGGCAATGGTAACGACGTGGTCAAGGGCGGTATCGGCAACGACTTCGTCTATGGCGGCATCGGCGATGACAACGTCCAGGGCGGCGAGGGCAACGACTTCGTCTATGGCGGGGCCGGCAAGGACTCCCTGCTCGGTGGGACCGGGGCGGACACCTTCGTGTTCACCGACGGGGACCTGACCAACCTGGCCGGGACCACCGACACCATCACCGACTTCAAGTCGGCGCAGGGCGATATCCTCGACCTGTCGGGGATCGACGCCAACGCCAACATCATCGGCAACCAGGGCTTCACCTTCGTCGGCGCCTTCACCAACCATGCGGGCGAGATGACGCTGAGCTTCAACAGCGGGACCAACACCACCACCCTGGGGCTGGACACCAATGGCGACGGCGTGGCGGACTACCTGCTGCTGCTGACCGGCAACGTGAACAACCCCAACGGCTGGCTGCTGTAGGTTTTGAACAAGGGGCCGCCCGGCGTTTCCAGCTCCGGGGCGGCCCCGCTTAAGGTGCTCACAGCCGGCGTACGCGCCGGCTGTGCTATTTCCAGACCATGACCGACACCGCCCCGTCCGTTCCGGCCCTGATGGGCCAGGCCATCGCCGCCTTTCAGCAGGGACGGCTGGACGAGACCCGCGCGGCCTGCGACCGGGTCCTCAGCCAGGACCCCGACTTCTTCGACGCCCTGCATCTGCTGGGGGTGACCGAGGCGCGGGCCGGCGGGTTCGCCATCGCCGAGCTCTTGCTAGGCCGGGCGCTGCGCCAGCGGCCGGACCATACCGAAGTGGCCCTCAACCTGGCCAACCTGCTGCGCGAGCAGCGCCGCCACCCCGAGGCCATCGCCGCCTATGACGCCCTGCTGGCCCGCCAGGCCAAGCACCCCGCCGCCTGGCTGGGCCGGGGCCGCTCTCTGGCGGCGCTGGGCCATCCCGCCGATGCGGTCGCCGCCTATGACCTGGCCATCGCGGCCAATCCGAAGAATGACGAGGCCCTGTATTTCCGGGCCCTCAGCCTCAAGGCCCTGGGCCGCCTGCCCCAGGCCCTGGCCAGCTATGACGCCGCCATCGCCCTGCGGCCCGGCTTCGCCGCCGCCCTCTGCAATCGCGGCAACCTGCTGCGCGATCTCAAGCGCTGGGACGAGGCCGCCGCCAGCCTGGACGCCGCCATCGCCGCCGACCCGAAGCTGATCGCCGCCCATATCGGCCGCGCGGCGGTGCGCCAGGACCAGGACGATCTGGCCGGCGCCCTGGCCGATCTGGACCGGGCCTGCGCCCTGGCCCCGGGCTATGCCGAGGCCCTGGCCAACCGCGCCGTGGTGCTGATCGCCCTGGGCCGCCATGACGAGGCCCTGGCCGACTGCGACCGGGTGCTGGGCCAGGCGCCGGACGACATCGCCGCCCTGCGCAGCCGCGGTACGGTGATGGCCGCCCTCAACCGCCATGAGGAGGCGGTGGCCTGTTTCGACAAGGTGCTGGCCGCCCAGCCCGACGACCTCTCGGGCCTGGTCAACCGCGGCTCGGCCCTGCGGCAGCTGGGCCGGCACAAGGCGGCCCTGGTCGACTATGACCGGGCCCTGGTCGTCAGCCCCGACCAGGCCGACGCCCTGAACAACCGCGGCAATGTCCTGCGCGAACTGGGCCGCAACGCCGAGGCGGCGATCGCCTATGGCCGGCTCTATGAGATCCATCCGCAGTTCCGCCGGGTGCTGGGCAACCGCACCAATGCCGAGCTGCTGGCCTGCGACTGGCGAAACTATCCGGCCGCCATGGACGAGCTGGCGCAGGCCACCCGCGCGGGCGAGGCGGTGGACATGCCCTTCGCCTTCCTGGCCCATTCCACCGATCCGGCCGACCAGCTGGCCTGCGCCGCCAACTGGACGAGAGACCGCTATCCGGCCGCCGCCCAGCCGCTGTGGACCGGCGAGCGCTACAAACACGACAGGATCCGGCTGGCCTATCTGTCGGCCGACTTCCACTACCACCCGATGGCGCACCTGATGATGCGGCTGTTCGAGACCCACGACCGCGACCGCTTCGAGGTCACCGCCCTGTCGTTCGGTCCGGCCAGCGACCATCCGATCCGCAAGCGGCTGGAGGCGGCCTTCGACCGGTTCGAGGACGTCTCGGGGCTGGCCGATCTGGAGCTGGCCCGGCGGGTGCGTGAGTTGGAGATCGACATCGCCATCGACCGCAAGGGCTTCACCCAGAACGCCCGCACCGGCGTCTTTGCGCTTCGGCCCGCCCCGCTGCAGGTCAACTACCTGGCCTATCCGGGCGGCATGGGCGCGCCCTATATCGATTACCTGATCGCCGACCCGGTGATCGTGCGGCCCGGCGACGAGCGCTTCTATCAGGAGCAGGTGGTCCGCCTGCCTGACACCTATCAGGCCACGGACGACCGCCGCGCCATCGACCCCAAGGCGCCGAGCCGGTCCGCGTGCGGCCTGCCGGAAACCGGCTTCGTGTTCTGCTGCTTCAACAACAATTACAAGATCCTGCCGCCCCTCTACGACGTCTGGATGCGGCTGCTAAAGGCCACGCCCGGCAGCGTGCTGTGGCTGCTGGGCAAGGACAAGGCCGCGGAGGTCAACCTCAAGCGCGAGGCCGAGGCGCGGGGCGTTTCCGGCGACCGCATCGTGTTTGGTCCGTACCAGGAGATGGGCGCCCACCTGGCCCGCCACGCCCATGCCGACCTCTTCCTCGACACCTTCCCTTTCAACGCCCACACCACCGCCAGCGACGCGTTGTGGGCCGGGCTGCCGGTGCTGACCTGCGAAGGGCAGACCTTCGCCAGCCGGGTGGCGGCCAGCGTGCTGACGGCGGTGGGCCTGCCCGAGCTGATCGTGGACAGCTTCGAAGCCTATGAAGCGACGGCGCTGCGGCTGGCGACCCATCCGGCCGAACTGGCGACGCTCAAGGCCAGGCTCGCGGCCAACCGCACGACCACGGCCCTCTTCGACAGCGACCGCTTCCGGCGTCACTACGAGGCAGCGCTGGTGACGATGCACGAGCGGCAGATGGCTGGGTTGCCGCCGGAAGCCTTTGATGTGGCGCCGATCCAAGCCTAAAAGGCCCGCCTGTCCGCATTTCTTCAGGAGCGCCGCCATGCGCGAGATCGCCCATTTCATCAACGGGTCCAGCTTTACGGGCGCGTCCGGCCGCCATGGCGATGTGTTCAACCCCAACACCGGCGAGGTCCAGGCCCGGGTGCAGTTCGCCAGCTCGGCGGAGATGGACAAGGCCGTGGCCGCCGCGGCCGCGGCCCATGTCGGCTGGTCGGCCACCAACCCCCAGCGCCGGGCCCGGGTGATGTTCGAGTTCAAGCGCCTGGTCGAGGCCAACATGCAGGACCTGGCCGAGCTGCTGTCCAGTGAGCACGGCAAGGTCATCGCCGACTCCAAGGGCGACATCCAGCGTGGCCTGGAGGTGATCGAGTTCGCCTGCGGCATCCCCCACGCCCTGAAGGGCGAATACACCGAAGGGGCGGGCCCCGGCATCGACGTCTATTCCATGCGCCAGAGCCTGGGCGTGGTCGCCGGCATCACCCCGTTCAACTTCCCGGCCATGATCCCGATGTGGATGTTCGGGGTGGCCATCGCGGTCGGCAACACCTTCATCCTCAAGCCGTCGGAGAAGGACCCGTCGGTGCCGGTGCGGCTGGCCGAACTGATGATGGAGGCGGGGGCGCCGGCCGGCGTGCTCAACGTCGTGCACGGCGACAAGGGGGCGGTCGACGCCATCCTGCAGCATCCGGACATCAAGGCGGTCAGCTTCGTCGGCAGCAGCGACATCGCCCACTACGTCTATTCGCAGGGCACGCTGCACAACAAGCGCGTCCAGGCCATGGGCGGGGCCAAGAACCACGGCGTCGTCCTGCCCGACGCCGACCTCGACCAGGTGGTCAAGGACCTGTCGGGCGCCGCCTTCGGCTCGGCCGGCGAGCGCTGCATGGCGCTGCCCGTTGTCGTTCCCGTCGGCAAGACGGTGGCCGATGAACTGCGCAAGCGGATGATCGCCGAGATCGAGACCCTGAAGGTCGGGGTCTCCAACGACGCCGACGCCCAGTACGGCCCGGTGGTCAGCGCCGCTCACCGTCAGAAGATCGCCGACTACATCCAGATCGGGAAGGACGAGGGGGCCGAGTTGGTCGTCGACGGCCGGGACTTCAAGCTGCAGGGCTATGAACAGGGCTTCTTCATCGGCCCCAGCTTCTTCGATGGCGTGAAGCCGGGCATGAAGACCTACCAGGAGGAAATCTTCGGCCCCGTCCTGCAGATGGTCCGGGCCGACAATTTCGAGGAAGCCCTGGAACTCCCCTCCAGCCACCAGTACGGCAACGGCGTGGCCATCTTCACCCGCAACGGCCGCGCCGCCCGCGAGTTCGCCGCCCGGGTCAATGTCGGCATGGTCGGCATCAACGTGCCCATCCCCGTCCCGGTCGCCTATCACACTTTCGGGGGGTGGAAGCGCTCGGCGTTCGGCGACACCAACCAGCATGGGATGGAGGGGCTGAAGTTCTGGACCAAGGTCAAGACCGTCACCGCCCGGTGGCCCGAGGGGATGACCGACGACTCGGCGTTTGTGATTCCGACGATGAAATAGAACTAGAACTCCCTTCCTCCTCGATGGAGGAAGGGTTGGGGATGGTGGTGGTGGCAGTGCGTTTCTGGAAGCACGCGGGGAGGCGTGGTCGCCACCCTTAGCCAGTCGCCCAAACTCCGAGCGCACACCACCAACCCTGCCCTTCCTCCATCGAGGAGGAAGGGTTCTCAGGGGGTGGCGAGCTCCGAGGTCAACCGGTCGAGCACGAGCCTTCCCGCGCGGGTCGCCCGCAGGCGCCGGGGGTCGTCGACGAGTAGCCCCGCCTCGACGAACCCCCGCACCGACGCCGCCGTCAGCCCCAGCGCCGCCACCTCCTCGAACCTCACCCCCGCGTCGATGCGCAGGCCCATCAGCAGGCGCTCCTCCGCCGCTTCGACGGGGCTTAGCGGTTCGATCAGTTCGAACCCCGTCCCGGCCCCCTCGACCAGGGCGATGTAGTCGGGGATGCCGGCCGCCGCCTGGGTCGCCGTGCGGGCGCCGTTCAGGGTCAGCCTCCCATGCGCTCCCGGCCCCGCGCCGACATAGTCGTGGCCCTGCCAGTAGACGAGGTTGTGGCGCGAGCGGGCCGTTTCGCCACGGGCGTGGTTGGAGACCTCGTAGGCGTCGAAACCGGCGGTCTCGAGCACATCCTGGGTGGCTTCGAACAGGGCCGCGCCGAGGTCGGGGTCGGGGGGCGACCAGGCGCCGCGCTTCACCGCCCGGTCGAAGGCGGTGCCGGTCTCGATGGTCAGCTGGTAGGGCGAGACATGCTCCGCGCCAAGGTCCAGCGCCCGGGCCAGTTCGGCGCGCCAGGCGGCCTCGGTCTGGCCGGGGCGGGCATAGATCATGTCGAGCGACAGGCGCGGGAAGATGGCGGCGCGCTCGGCGGCGCGGACGGCCTGGGCGGCGTCGTGGTTGCGGCCGAGGAACTTCAACGCGTCGTCGTCGAGGGACTGCAGGCCCAGCGACAGGCGGTTCACCCCGGCGTCCGCGAAGCCGGCGAAGCGGCCCGACTCGGCGTCGGTGGGGTTGGCTTCCAGGCTGACTTCCAGGTCGGGGTCGGCGTCCCAGAGGCGTTTGGCGAGAGCGATCATCTCGCCGGCCTGGCCGGGGTCCATCAGCGAGGGGGTGCCGCCGCCGAGGAAGATGGATTTCAGCTGGCGGGGACCGGTCAGGGCGCGCTGGCCCTCCAGGTCGGCCAGGATGGCCCTGGCCAATTCCGCCGGCTGGTCGCCGCCGCGATGGCGCACGACATTGAAGTCGCAATAGGGGCAGATACGGGCGCAGTAGGGCCAGTGGATGTAGACGCCCAACGGTGCGTTCAAAACAGCGCGGCCTTGAGCTTTTCGAAGGCGCGGGTGCGGTGGCTGAGGGCGTCCTTGGCGGCCGGGTCCATCTCGCCGAAGGTCAGGGTCTCGCCGTCGGGGATGAAGATGGGGTCATAGCCGAACCCCCTGTCGCCCCTCGGCGGGAAGGCCAGGGTCCCGTCGACCCGCCCCTCGACCACCACCGCCGTCCCGTCCGGCCAGCAGACGGCCAGAGCGCTGGTGAACCAGGCGCCGCGGTCGTCCGAGCCGGTCTCCAGCACCCGTTCCTCCAGCTTGGCCATGGCCATGGCGAAGTCGCGGGTGGGGCCGGCCCACCTCGCCGAGAAGATGCCCGGCGCGCCGTCCAGGGCCGCCACCGACAGGCCCGAATCGTCGGCGATAGCGACGCGGCCGCTGGCCAGGGCGGCGTGGCGGGCCTTCAGGAGGGCGTTGCCGGTGAAGGTCTGCTCGGTCTCGTCGGGCTCGGGCAGGTTCAGCTCGCCCGCCGACAGGATGGCGAACCGCCCGTCCAGCAGGGCGACCAGCTCGCGGGCCTTGCCCGGATTGTGGGTGGCGGCGACCAGGGTCTCGCCGGGGGTGAGGATCAGAGCCATGACGGCTTCATATCAGCCAGGCGCGACGGCGTCATGGCCGGGCCCCGAAACATCGCCCGCATCTATGCTGCACTGCATTACGGCGATGTAATGATGTTACGCAAGATTAATATCGAATATCGATAATTTCCTTGATCGAAAAGCGATGCGGCCGTATTGATTATCGCCATGGAGACCCCATCTGGGGTTTTCCAACGCAACGAAGGGGCTGTCTCGTTGTTGCGGTGCACAATCAAGGAGGGCTGTTATGTCTCTGCACAAAATGACCAACGTCGTCGACCGTCTGGCGATGGCTATCGTTCACACCGTTCTGCTGGCCGCGCTGCCGGCGGCCGCGTTCGTCTTCATCGCCCACTCGATCTGATCGGGCGCGGTAGTGAACGCCGTTAACGCGACCAGCCTCCGGTTCGCCTGAGGGCTCGCTTCCGCCGAGCCCGGGCGAAATCGACGGGCTAGGCAGAAGCGAGCTTCACCTTCAAGGAAGCTTGGGCGCAAAGAGAAGACAGAACGTTCCAGCGGGGCGTTCTGTCTGGTCTCCTGGGGAGGGGACCTTAAGGGACAGGGGTTTTCACCATGCGGGCGCTTGGACCCGGCTCGGTATCGAGCTTTCTCAAGATCATCCTGGACGTGGCCTTCTACGTCCTGTGGTTCGTCATCGGCTGCTGCGGCCTGGCCAGCCTGGGGGCGCTGCTGCTCAGCTTCAACCCCGACCTGCTGGGCAAGAATTTCGAGATCAATGGCGCCAACGGGCCCATTCCCGGCTCGATGATCGTGGCCGCCATACTGGGCCTGACCCTCTACCTCGGCGGCATACTGGTGATCGTCAACCGCCTGCGCCGCATCTTCCAGACCCTGACCGCGGGCGACCCCTTCCATCCCGACAATGTCCGCCGCCTGCGGGTCATCGGCCTGATCCTGGCCGGGCTGGAGCTGGGCCGCTACGTGTTCTGGGGCGCCGTGGCGCTGCTGGGGCCGGAGCTCAACAAGGCCGAGGGCGGGCTGAACCTGACCACCTGGTTCTCGGTGCTGGTGATCTTTGTGCTGGCCGAGGTGTTCCGTGAAGGCGCCCGGCTGCGGCGCGAAGCCGAACTGACGATTTAGGGCGAGCACAGTCATGGCCATCCGCCTCAAGCTCGACCGCGTGCTGCTGGAACGGCGCATGTCGCTCACCGAACTGGCCGACCGCGTCGGCGTCACCATCGCCAACCTGTCGATCCTCAAGACCGGCAAGGCCCGGGCGATCCGGTTTTCCACCCTGGACGCGCTGTGCCGCGAGCTGAACTGCCAGCCTGGCGACCTGGTGGTGTTCGAACCGGGCCCGGGCGACATGCCCGACGACGGCGAGGACGACAGCGTCTACGGCGGGGCCTGACAAACCCGCCACCGCCAATACGGGATGTGGCGGCCGGTGGATGAAATCGCCGGAACCATCCGGGCGACGCCAGTCACTGACGCGGACAGTCTGGCGGCATGAACAGCGCCATCCTCCTCCTCGCCGCCGCCCTGCTCGCCACCTCGGACGCCGCGCCCCTGGCCCTGACGGCCGAGACGCCCGCGGCCATTCCGGCCGACTCCTTGTGCTCCGCTCGGACCGCGGCATGGGCGTCTCCGGTCTATCGCCGTGATGGCAGTGGCGACGACGACGCCGGGATTCCGGGGGGCAACCAGCTGTGGTCCTGCCGGGTGGGCGGCCGTTTGCTGGTGGTCAGGGACAGGGCGGCGCCGCCGGGGACCTATCGTTGCAGCGCGACGTCCAGCGACGAGACCAGCGCCTGGATCGACGGTGTCAAGGTCGTCGACCGGAAGGAGGCCGGCGACATCGAGGACTGTTACGCATCGTCCGACAATCCACGCGAGCGACTCATCGTCGTGCAGCTGAGCCGCAAGGGCGACCTGATGCTCTGCTACAGGCGGGTCGGCGGAGAGGACGCGGACGCCGTGCGCTGTGTGACGACGGCCGCGCGCCAGCTGCGGGGCGGCGGGCGCGATCCCAACTATCGGCCGCCGGGGTTCGTGACGCCGCCCGGTTTTGTGTTGCACATGGCCAATGCGCCGGTCTGCGCGGAGCTGACCGCGCGCCTGCGTCCAGGCGGCTGGTCCGGAGACGACACGTCCCTGGCCGCCTTTGCCGCGCCGGCCGCGCCCGGCTGGGGAAACGCTCAGATCACCGATGGGGAAATGCCGCCGCTGTCGGCGGTCTTCGACATCGACAATGACGGCGCCCCCGATCAGGTCCTGCTGGCGCCGGTGATGAAGGTCCATGGCCTGGCCATGGGACAGCTGTCGTGGAGGCCGAAGGCGAGCCCCGCCGGCAAGCTGTTCGTCGCCGCCGAGCCCCTGGCCTCCGCCCAAACCCCGCCGGATCAGCCTAGCGACGACTGGATGGCCTTCGCCTGGCAGCCGGTGCGGATCGAGGGGCGGGCTTACGTCTATGTCCGCCGGCAGGCCGCCTTCGACTGGGACTCGGGCGACGAGGACTTCCTGGCGGCCGATCCCCGGGGCGAGAAGGCGATCACCCGCAGCCTGATCGAGCTGAAACCGGACGGAACCCAGAAACTGGTCTGCGCCTGGGGCCCACGACCCAGGCCGGAGCTGTACCTTTAGGGCCAATTGACATTCGAAGGGCCAGTCCGGTCTAGGCCGCCAACGCCGCGGGCGGCATGGATGTCGGTTTTAGGGTCGCTTCGCGACAGGAAGAGAAGGGTAGAGAAGAAGCGCGAGCGACGGCGCTGTCCCGAGGCCGGTCGTCGTTGGTCCGCTGATATCCATCGAGGCGCATCGCGCCTCAACAAGACCCTTCCAGCCGAGGATACGACGACGCGTCGGCCGTCGCCACGGCCGCTTCCTCTTCTTCCCTGCCTTCTCTTCCTGTCGCGAAGCGACCCGAAAACCCACGCCTCTGCGAGACAGAGACGTTCGGACGAGGCCGCTAGAGGCCCCCACTCCCGACTACAGACCCTGAATCTTGTTTGGCCCTAGCCGACCGCCGTCTTCTGCATCGCGAAGAGCTCGTTGATGCCCTTCTCCGCCAGGCCGTAGAGCGACTCGAACTCCGCCCGCGTGAAACCGCGCTTCTCGCCGGTCGCCTGGATCTCGACGATGTCGCCGGCCCCGGTGAGGACGAAGTTGCAGTCGGCCTCGGCGTTGCTGTCCTCCTCGTAGTCGAGGTCGAGGACCGGGACGCCGTTGAAGACGCCGCAGGAGACGGCCGCCACATGGTCGAGGATGGGGTCAACCTTCAGCACGCCCTCGTCCAGCAGGTATTTGGTCGCCAGCCGCAGCGCTACCCAGGCGCCGGTGATCGAGGCGGTGCGGGTGCCGCCGTCGGCCTGGACGACGTCGCAGTCCAGGGTCAGCTGGCGCTCGCCCAGGGCCTTGAGGTCGACCACGGCCCGCAGCGAGCGGCCGATCAGCCGCTGGATTTCCTGGGTGCGGCCCGACTGCTTGCCCTGGGCGGCCTCGCGGCGGCCGCGGGTGTGGGTGGCGCGCGGGAGCATGCCGTATTCGGCGGTCACCCAGCCCTGGCCCTTGCCGCGCAGCCAGCCGGGCAGGCTTTCCTCGACCGTACAGGTGACCAGCACCTTGGTGTGGCCGGCGGTGATCAGGCAGGACCCCTCGGCATAGCGGTTGACGGCGGTTTCCAGGGTGATGGCCCGCAGGGTGTCAGGGGTCCGTTCGGAGGGGCGCATGCGGCTTCCTTTGAGGTGTGGCCGGCCTTATCCTAGGAATGAAGGGCCGCGTCCACGGCCCGCGCATCAGAGAGCATGACCCTTTACACCGGCGGACCCATCCGCACCCCTTCCCTGACCGACCTGGACGATCGCGCCCGCGACATCTTCCGGCGCATCGTCGAGGGCTATCTGGAGACCGGCGATCCGGTCGGTTCGCGCACCATTTCCCGGGCGGGCATCCAGCTCTCGCCCGCCTCGATCCGCAACACCATGCAGGACCTGACCCAGCTGGGCCTGCTCGACGCCCCGCACACCAGCGCCGGGCGCATCCCCACCCATTCGGGCCTGCGGCTGTTCGTCGACGGTCTGCTCGAGGTCGGCGATGTCGGCGAGGAGGAGCGGCGGTCCATTGAAGCCAGGCTGCACGCCCATGGCCGCTCGATGGACGATGCGCTGAACGAGGCCTCCTCCATCCTGTCCGGCCTGGCCGGCGGGGCGGGGGTGGTGGTCAGCCCCTCGCGCGACGCGGGGGTCAAGCATGTGGAGTTCGTGGCGCTCGGCCCCGACCAGGCCCTGGCGGTCATGGTCTTCGAGGACGGGGCGGTGGAGAACCGGCTGATGAAGCTGGCCCCCGGCATCACCCCCTCGGCCCTGCAGGAGGCGTCCAACTTCCTGGCCGCCCGGCTGAAGGGCCGCACCCTGGGCGAGACCCGCAGCGAGATGACCAGCGAGCTGGAGCGGGCCCGGCGCGAGCTGAACGAGACCGCCGCCCGGCTGGTCGAGGACGGCCTGGCCGCCTGGGGCGGGGGCGAGGAGACCGAGCGGGCCCTGATCGTGCGCGGCCGGGCCAACCTGCTGGGCGATCCGTCCCAGGCCGCCGACCTGGACCGCGTACGCCGCCTGTTCGACGACCTGGAGCAGAAGGAACAGCTGATCGGGCTGCTCGACAACGTCCGCGACGCCGAGGGGGTGCGCATCTTCATCGGCGCTGAAACCCGGCTTTTCTCACTTTCGGGTTCCGCTGTGATCGCGGCGCCCTATATGTCCGGCCGACAAAAGGTGCTGGGCGCGATCGGGGTGATTGGGCCGGCCCGGTTGAACTATGCCCGGATCATTCCGTTGGTGGACTATACCGCCAGGGTGCTGGGCCGAATGATGGACGGATGAGAATGAGTGACGAAGAAGCGCCGGCCTCCAACGGGTTTGGGGGCCACGACCCCGAAGCGGCCCTGGACCTGGCCGAACTGGAAGCCCTGCGCGCCGAGGTGGCGGGGCTGAAGGAACAGGTGCTGCGCTACGCCGCCGAGGCCGACAACACCAAGCGTCGGGCCGAGCGCGAGATGAACGACGCCCGGGCCTATGCGATCACCAAGTTCGCCAGGGACCTGATGGGCGTGGCCGACATCCTGGAGCGGGCCACCGCCAGCGCCCCGCGCGACAACACCGAGCAGGCCGTGAAGAACTTCGTGGTCGGCATCGAGATGACCGCCAAGGAGCTGCAGGGCGCCTTCGAGCGGAATAATTTGAAGCGCGTCGAGCCCGACAAGGGCGGCAAGTTCGATCCCCACCTGCACCAGGCGATGATGGAACAGCCCGGCGACGGTGTGCCTCCGGGGGCGATCATCAAGACCCTGCAGGCCGGCTATGAGCTGTTCGGGCGAATCGTCCGCCCCGCCATGGTGGTGGTGGCGGCCAAGACCGGCGCGCCGGCCGAACCGCAGCCGGATACGCCCGCTCACAACCCCTACAGCGAGGCGGCGGACGACGAATCCGGTGGATCGGTCGACACCAAGGCCTGATCGGCGGGCGTTAGGCCTTTCTCAACCGCGCGATTTCGCTAGATTGGCCGTTCGCACACGGGGCGAGTGCGGCGACGCGCGCCTGACT
The DNA here is from genome assembly GCF_030814835.1 of Caulobacter ginsengisoli. Classification (GTDB taxonomy): domain Bacteria; phylum Pseudomonadota; class Alphaproteobacteria; order Caulobacterales; family Caulobacteraceae; genus Caulobacter; species Caulobacter ginsengisoli. The sequence goes on along the minus strand of NZ_JAUSVS010000007.1, from coordinate 225,288 downwards.
GATTTTCGGACGAAGACATGAAGCTTACCATCGAGCGGGCGGCGCTGCTGAAGGCTCTCGGCCACGTGCAGAGCGTGGTCGAACGGCGCAACACCATACCGATCCTCTCCAACGTGCTGCTGTCGGCCGAGCGCGAGAAGGTCAGCTTCGCGGCTACGGACCTGGACATGGAGATCCTGGACGACACGGTCGCCCAGGTCGACGTGCCCGGCCAGATCACCGCCCCGGCCCACACCCTCTACGAAATCGTCCGCAAGCTGCCCGAGGGCGCGGACGTGTCGCTGTCCTTCCAGGGCGACGATCCGCGCCTGCAGGTCGCCGCCGGCCGCTCGAAGTTCAACCTGCCGGTGCTGCCGGCCGGCGACTTCCCGGTGATGAGCTCGGAAGGGCTGTCGGCCCCGTTCGCCATCGAGGCGGCGGACCTGGCCCGGCTGATCGACAAGACCCGCTTCGCCATCTCGACGGAAGAGACGCGCTACTATCTGAACGGCCTCTATCTCCACACCGTGGTCGAGAACGGCGAGGCCAAGCTGCGCGCCGTGGCCACCGACGGCCACCGCCTGGCCCTGGCCGAAATGCCGGCCCCCGAGGGCGCGGCCGGCGCCCCCGGCGTCATCGTGCCCCGCAAGACCATCCAGGAGGCCCGCCGCCTGCTGGAAGACGCCTCGGGCAGCATCGACCTGCAGGTCAGCCCGCAGAAGGTGCGTCTCGATTTCGGTTCGGCGGCCCTGACGTCCAAGGTCATCGATGGGGCTTTCCCCGACTACATGCGGGTCATCCCGCGCGACAACGCCAAGATCATGCTGGTCGACAACGTGTTGTTCGCCCAGGCGGTGGACCGGGTGGCGACCATCTCGGCCGAGAAGAGCCGGTCGGTGAAGCTGGCCATCGAGCCGGGCCGCATGACGCTCACGGTGCGCAACATGGAGGCCGGCCAGGCCGTCGAAGAGGTCGAGATCGACTACGACGGCGATTCGTTCGAGATCGGCTTCAATGCGCGGTACCTGCTGGATGTGACGGGGCAGATCGGCGGGGAGATCGCCGAGTTCCGGTTCGCGGACCCGGCGAGCCCGACGCTGGTGGTGGATCCGACCGACGCTGGGGTGCGGTACGTGCTGATGCCGCTCAGAGTCTGACACCCACCCTTAAACCCGCTCATCCCCGCGAAAGCGGGGACCCAGGTTTTTTCACTCCATGGCCTTCGCCGTCTACATCCTGGCCAGCCAACGCAACGGCACGCTCTACATCGGCCACACCGATGACCTGGCGACTCGCATGGGGCAGCACAAGGATGGCGTCTTCGAGGGCTTTACCGCCAAGTACGACGTCAAGACCCTGGTCTGGTATGAGTATTTCGACAGCCGCGAAGAGGCCTTCCAGCGCGAGCGCCGGATGAAGAAATGGAATCGGGCTTGGAAGATCGAGTTGATCGAACGGTTCAATCCCGGCTGGCGGGATCGCACCGGAGAAGTGGTTTGAAAAAGCCTGGGTCCCCGCTTTCGCGGGGATGAGCGGAAAATAAATGACACGTTCCGCGCTGGCCCAACTGACCCTCACCGATTTCCGGTCTTACCCGGCGGCTACGCTGGCCCCCGAGGGCCAATCGGTCTTCCTGTTCGGCCCCAATGGCGCCGGCAAGACCAACCTCTTGGAGGCCATCAGCCTGTTCTCCCCCGGCCGGGGCCTGCGCGGCTCGGCGCTGGCTGAGGTCGGCCGCAGGATGCCCGGTGAGGCCGGCGGGCGGGCCTGGGCGGTGTCCGCCATTGTCGAAACCGACGAAGACCCCATCCAGCTCGGCACTGGCGTGGAAACCCCCGGCGCGGCCCGGCGGCTGGTGCGGATCGAGGGGGAGACCGTGCCGCCGGGACGCCTCGCCGATCACATCCGGCCGATGTGGCTGACCCCGGCGCAGGATCGGCTGTTTCTGGAGGCGGCCAGCGAGCGGCGGCGGTTCTTCGACCGGCTGGTGTTCGCCGGCGAGCCGGCGCATGCGGCCCATGTCGCCGCCTATGAGAAGGCGATGCGCGAGCGGATGCGGCTGCTGACCGATGAGGACGGCGAGCCCGATCCGGTCTGGCTGTCGGCCCTGGAGGCGCGGCTGGCGGAGTCCGGGGCGCTGATGGCCGAGGCGCGGGCGCGGACGCTGCTGGCGCTGCAGGAGGAGATCGACGGGCGGGGCGAGCGGCCGTTTCCGCAGGCGCGGCTGAGCCTGGCCGGGGAGTGGGAAAAGCTGGCGCTCTCGGGCGTCGATTTCGCCGACATCGAGGCCCGGCTGGCCACGGCGCTGACCGCCGCCCGGCCCCGCGACGCGGCCGCCGGAAGGGCGCTCACCGGACCCCATCGCGGCGATCTGGGCGTGGTCCATGCCGAAAAGGACCGTCCGGCGGCGGAATGTTCGACCGGCGAGCAGAAAGCGCTGATTTTGAACCTGGTTTTGGCGCAGGGGGCGCGACTTTCGCGTGCCAAAACCGCGCCGAATCCTGTATTGTTGCTCGACGAAGTGGCCGCGCATCTCGACCTTCACCGGCGGGCTGCTCTGGCCGACGAAATCGCGGCGCTCGGCCTGCAGGCTTTCCTTACCGGCACGGACGAATCGCTGTTCGACCACCTCAAGGGTCGGGCTCTGGGTGTCCGCGTGGACAGCTCCGGCTTGACCACCCTGGAAGTTTGAATGACCGACGAAACTGAAGCCGCTGGCGGCGAACCGGCCGAATACGGCGCCGACTCCATCAAGGTGCTCAAGGGCCTGGACGCCGTGCGCAAACGGCCGGGCATGTATATCGGCGACACCGACGACGGCTCGGGCCTGCACCACATGGTCTATGAGGTGGTCGACAACGCCATCGACGAGACCCTGGCCGGCTATGCCAGCAAGGTCGAGGTCATCCTCAACCCCGACGGCTCGGCCACCATCACCGACGACGGCCGCGGCATCCCCACCGACATGCACGACGAGGGCGTCTCGGCGGCCGAGGTCATCATGACCCAGCTGCACGCCGGCGGGAAATTCGACCAGAACAGCTACAAGGTCTCCGGCGGCCTGCACGGGGTGGGCGTCTCGGTGGTCAACGCGCTGTCGGACTGGCTCAAGCTGGTCATCTATCGCGACGGCAAGATCCACGAGATGACCTTCGCCCGGGGCGACGCGGTCTCGCCGCTGATCATCACCGGCGAGGCGCCGCGCCGTGAGAACGGCGAGTATCTGACCGGCACGGAAGTCACCTTCCTGCCCTCGCTGCAGACCTTCTCGGCCATCGAGTTCGACCGCAAGACGCTGGAGCACCGGCTGCGCGAGCTGGCCTTCCTCAACAGCGGCGTGACCATCCATTTCCGCGACCTGCGCGGGGCCGAGCCCTACGAGGAAATCCTGCATTACGAGGGCGGGGTCGAGGCCTTCGTGCGCCACCTGGACAAGGCCAAGACCGCCCAGATCAAGACCCCGATCGTCATCCGCGGCGTCCGCGAGAAGGTCGAGATCGATTTGGCCCTGTGGTGGAACGACAGCTACCACGAGCAGATGCTGTGCTTCACCAACAACATCCCCCAGCGGGATGGGGGCACCCACCTGGCCGCCTTCCGGGGCGCCCTGACCCGGGTGATCGGCAACTATGTGGAAAGCTCGGGCCTGGCCAAGCGCGAGAAGGTCAGCGTCAGCGGCGAGGACGCCCGCGAGGGCCTGACCTGCGTGCTGTCGGTCAAGGTGCCCGACCCCAAGTTCTCATCCCAGACCAAGGACAAGCTGGTCTCGTCCGAAGTGCGGCCGGCGGTCGAGGGCCTGGTGCAGGACGGCTTGGCCACCTGGTTCGAGGAACATCCGCTCGAGGCCAAGGCCATCGTCGGCAAGATCGTCGAAGCGGCGGCGGCCCGCGAGGCCGCCCGCAAGGCCCGCGAACTGACCCGCCGCAAGAGCGCGCTGGACATCACCTCGCTCCCGGGCAAGCTGGCCGACTGCCAGGAACGCGATCCGGCCAAGTCCGAGATCTTCCTGGTCGAGGGCGATTCCGCCGGCGGCTCGGCCAAGCAGGCCCGCAACCGCGAGAACCAGGCGGTCCTGCCCCTGCGCGGCAAGATCCTCAATGTCGAGCGGGCGCGGTTCGACCGCATGCTGCAGTCCGACCAGGTCGGCACCCTGATCACCGCGCTGGGGGCCGGGATCGGCCGCGAGGACTTCAACATCGAGAAGATCCGCTACCACCGGATCGTCATCATGACCGACGCCGACGTCGACGGCGCCCACATCCGCACCCTGCTGCTGACCTTCTTCTACCGACAGATGCCGGAGGTGATCGAGCGCGGCTATCTCTATATCGCCCAGCCGCCGCTCTATAAGGCCGCCAAGGGCAAGTCGTCCCGCTACCTCAAGGACGACGCCGAGATGGAGACCTTCCTGACCGACGAGGGCGTGGAAGGGGCCGAGCTGGACCTGGCCAATGGCGAGCGGATGCTGGGCGCCGACCTGCTGGCCCTGGTGCTCTCCAGCCGCCAGGCCAAGGCCAATATCGAGCGGCTGTCGGCGCGGGCGCCGGCCTTCGCCATCGAGCAGGCGGCCTTAGGGGGTCTGTTCGGCGAAAGCCGCGACATCGCCGGCGCCGCGTCGCGGTTCGATTCCTATGCCGAAGAGGGCGACGGCCCCTGGAGCGGCGAGGCGGCCGTCACCGGCGGCGGCTTCATCTTCTCGCGCCTGCGGCGGGGGGTCAGCGAGCGGGTGGTCCTCGACGACCTGACCCTGCACGCCGCCGACGCCCGCCGGCTCGCGGAACGGGCCGATGCGCTGAAGGAGATCTTCTCCGGCCCGGCCATCTTCCGCCGCAAGGACAGGTCGACCAAGGTGCGGGGGCCGCTGGACCTGGTCGCCGCGGTGATGGACGCCGGGCGCAAGGGGCTGTCGATCCAGCGTTACAAGGGGTTGGGCGAGATGAACCCGGACCAGCTGTGGGAGACCACGCTGGATTCCGAGGCGCGAACCCTGCTGCAGGTGAAGATCAACCACGCCGACGATGCGGACGACATGTTCAGCCGGCTGATGGGCGACCTAGTGGAGCCCCGGCGGGAGTTTATCCAGGAGAATGCGCTGGATGCGGAGGTGGATGTGTAGAAGAGCGGCCGGCGTGGGTCTCCTCACCCGCTCTTCGCGCTGACGCGCTCAGAGTCGACCTCTCCTCGGAGAGGAGAGGAGTTGGGAACGCGCCTCTCCTCCTCGCTTGCGAGGAGGAGCGAGGGGCACGCCGAAGGCGGCGCCCCACGGAGGAGGAGCCTCTCACGGCCGCTTCTGGGTGGGGCGTTAGCGGGCTTGTCCCCGCACGAACTGCAGAATTTCGACGCAGACACCCTCCAGGTTCCGCATCACCTCGATAGCCGGAATGCGCATGGTGCGGACGCCTTGTTCCGCCATGAAGGCGTCCCGTCGCAGGTCATGCGCCATCTGCGCTTCGGTGTTGTGAATTTCGCCATCCACCTCGACCGCGACTTTGAACTCGGGACAGTAGAAGTCGAGCACATAGGGCTCGAACGGGTGCTGCCGGCGAAACTTCAGGCCATCCAGTCCCCGAGCCCGTAGCGCATTCCAGAGGACGACTTCCGGCGAGGTCATCGCGCTGCGTGACTCCTTGGCGCGTTCGGTCGCCGGCGGAAGCCCGCCCGTCACAATCCCCAGCACCGCCTCGCCATACCGCCCCAGCTTGCCTTCGCCGACCCCGTTGACCGCCGCCAAGGCCGGCAAACTCCCCGGCCTCTGCGTAGCGATCTCCGCCAGCGTCGCATCGTGGAAAATCACATACGGCGGGACGTGCTGGCGGGCGGCTTCGTCGCGGCGCCAGGCGCGCAGGGCCTCGAACAACGCCGCGTTTTCCGGGGCCAGGCTGGCCAGGGCTTCGCGGGTGCGCTTGCGGGGGCGGCCCGAGCGGGTGGAGGCGTCGAGTTTTTCCAGCTGCTTGCGCAGCGCCACCCGCCGCTCGCCGCGATAGACCAGCCGCACGGCCTCGCCGTCGCCCAGGCCCACCAACGGGCGGCCGTCGTTGGGGTCTTCCTTCAGCAGGCCCTCGAACAGCAGCTGATCGATCAGGTCGCGCCAGCCCTGGGGGCTGAACTCCTTGCCGATGCCCCAGGTCGAGAGGCCGGACTCGAAATCCGAGACCTCCTTGGTCGTGCCCAGCAGATGGCTGACCAGCCGCCCACGCCCAAACCGGCCCCCAAGCCGGTGGGCGGCGGCCAGGGCCTTTTGAGCCGGTTCGGTGACGTCGACCGATTCCGGCGGGGCCAGGCAGATGTCGCACTGGCCGCAGGGCTCGGAGACGTCCTCGCCGAAATAGCGCCGCACGCTCAGCGCCCGGCAGGCCATGCCTTCCAGCATGGCGTAGAGCTGGCGGACCTTGCGGGCCTGGACCTGCTTGACCTCCGGGGCCATGTCGCGGCCGTCGAGGCGGCGATAGGCCCAGGCCATGTCGGAGGGGCTGTAGAGGGTGATGCCGTCGGCGGGCAGGCCGTCGCGTCCGGCCCGGCCGATCTCCTGCCAGTAGGCCTCGATGGCGGCGGGCGGGTCGGCGTGGATGACGAAGCGGACATCGGGCTTGTCGACCCCCATGCCGAAGGCGATGGTCGCCACCATCACCGCCGCATCGGCCTCCAGGAACTGCTCCAGCCGCTGGGTGCGGACGTCCTTGTCGAGCCCAGCGTGATAGGCCAGGGCGGGAATGCCGGCCTCCAGCAGCTTCTCGGCCAGGGCCTCGGTCCCGTCGCGCGAGCCGACATAGACCACGCCCGACTTACCGGGCCGCGCCTTGACCAGTTCCACCACCCGCTTGTGGGCCGAGCCGTCCTTGCGTTCGGCCGACAGGATCAGTTCGGGGCGGGCGAAGCTGTCGACGAACTCGGCGGCGTCCTCAAGGGACAGCTGGGTGCGGATGTCCTCGCGGGTGCGGGCGTCGGCCGTGGCGGTGACCGCCAGGCGCGGCACGCCGGGGAAGTGCTGGGCCAGCCGTCCCAGCAGGCGGTAGTCGGGACGGAAGTCATGGCCCCACTGGCTGACGCAGTGGGCCTCGTCGATGGCGATGACCGACAGCCGCAGCTCGGTCAGCCGTTCCAGCAGGTTGCCGCCCGACAGGCCTTCCGGCGAGACATAGAGCAGGTCCAGCTCGCCGGACTCGATCATCCGCCAGACCTCCGCCCGTTCCTGCGGCGGGATATTGGAATCCAGCCGGGCGGCGGCGACGCCGGACTGGCGCAGCGAGGCGACCTGGTCGCTCATCAGGGCGATCAGCGGCGAGACCACCAGGCCCAGACCCGGCCGCAGCATGGCCGGTATCTGGTAGCAGACACTCTTGCCGCCGCCGGTCGGCAGCACGGCCACGGCGTTGCGGCCGGCCAGGATCTCGGTGATCACCTGGGCCTGCAGACCGCGGAAATCATGGTGCCCCCAGACCCGGCGCAGGGTCTCGCGGGCCTCGTTGAGGCTGGGCGAATCCACGGTCTGGCGGGCGGCGGCGAGCATGCGAACGTAAATGGAACATTTTGGCCGCTTCGAAAAGGGCTTGAAATTAGCGCAAAGACTAATTAGCTAGTCTGCTCATGAACGAGATCTTCAAGGCGCTGTCCCATCCCGCCCGCCGCCGCATGGTCGCCATGCTGCGGCAGGGACCGCTGGCGTCGGGGGATATCGCCGCCCGGTTCGACATGGCCTGGCCCACCGTCACCGCCCATCTCGCGGCGCTGAAGGCGGCCGGCCTGGTGGAGACCGAGCGGGACGGCACGACGGTGCGCTATCGGCTGGTCATCTCGGCCGCCGAGGAAGCCATCGCCTTTCTGATGCAACTGACCGGGACCGGTTCGGACGATCCCGAGGAGCCAAGCTCATGACTGCTTCGCAAAAGCGCTTCACCCTGACGGACTGGGCCGCCGCGGCGGGGATCGCCGGCATGGCCGGCCTGGCCTTCGCCGTCTGGCAATGGGGCAAGGCGGGCCCGCTGCCGGTGCATTTCAACTTCCAGGGCGTCGTCGACCGCTATGGCGACCGGCGGGAGCTGGCGCTGGGCATCGCGGCGATGGCGGCGGGTTCGGTCGCGCTCTGGATGGGCCTGGCCCTGTTGGCCCGCACCGACGCCGCCCAGGGCTGGAAGGACAGCCTGCGCCTTGGCCGGGGCCTGGTGGTGCTGGCCATGGGCTTCATGTCGCTGATCCTGGCCGGCATCGCCCTGGGCTGGGCCGGCGGGGGCCTGGGCCCGCAGCGCTGGACCCTGGGCCTGGTCGGGCTGCTGTTCACGGTCATCGGGGCGGTGATCGGCAAGGTCCGGCCCAACCCCATCGCCGGGGTGCGCACCTACTGGTCGCTGACCAGCCGCCTGGCCTGGGACAAGTCCAACCGCCTGGCCGGCCGGCTGTTCGCCCTGATCGGCATCGTCGCGGTCCTGGCCTCGCCCTTCGCGCCCATGCCCCTGGCCATGATGGCGCTGGTCGGCGCGGTCCTGGTCGCCGCCGCCTGGGCGGTGCTGGAGAGCTTCCTGGTCTGGCGCACCGATCCGGATCGGAAGGCCAAGGCGTAACCAGCTTCTTCTTCTTCTTCTTCTTCTTCCCTTTTCGTCATGGCCGGCCGAAGTGCCGGCCACCCATGAACTCGGTGGATCAGAAGAGTTTCGGACATCGCCGCCGCCAACCGTCAACTCTTGTGATCATGGGTGGCCGGGACAAGCCCGGCCATGACGGTTGAGAGAGGGTGGGGTCGCCAAACGACCGCTAGGCCGAGGCCTACGACCCCTGCAGCCGCGAAATCTCCAGCTCCAGCTCGCGGATGCGCAGGTCGGACTCCCGCTGGTGCCGCTGGTCCTTGCGCCAGCCCAGGATGGCGCCGGAGATGGCCCCGAAGGCGGTGAAGGCGAAGGTCAGGCCCGAGACGACCATGGTCCAGTCGACCGGCTTGGCCTGGCTGGCCGACTCGGCGACGCCCTCGGCGGCGGCGGCGGTCTTGTCCTCCGGCGGGGCGGCGTCGATGGCGTCGGTGACCGGGCTGGTGGCGTCGGCCACCGTGTCATAGCCCGAAGGCAGCACCCGATGGCGCAGCACCAGCGAGCCGGCGAAGATCAGGGCGGCCAGCGCCGCCAGCAGGGCCAGGGTGCGGGTCAAGCCAAACACCCGCTGTTTCTGTCTCTCGGTCATCTCAAGCCTCCCACGCTGTAGTAGCGATCCCGGCAGCAGGGCTAAACCTTACAGCCTGACTGGCGGATGAACACGATTTAACCGTATGGAGCCGCCGCGAATCCGCCGCGTTCATAGGTCGGTAATGCTATGGAGGGTTTCGTGCCGCTGGTTCGCGGGCGGCGCGCCCGATAGTTTCCCTGCAGGACTTCGAGATGAGCAACGGCCAATACGGGCGCCCCAGCGGGGGCGGCCTCTTCGGCGCCAAGGGGCAACGCAGAACCCCGCTGCAGGCCTTCGCCTACTGGACCACGGTGCTGGGCGTCTGGGGCCTGATCTTCCTGGTCGCCTTCTTCGCGGTGTTCGCCACCGACCTGCCCGACGTCTCGGGCCTCAACGCCGTCAAGCGCCAGCCCTCGATCTCCTACCTCGACCGCTCCGGCTCGCTGGTGGCGGTGCGCGGCAGCCAGTACGCGCCGCCGGTCGATCTGGACAAACTGCCCGCCTATGTCCCGAAAGCCTTCATCGCCATCGAGGACCGCCGCTTCTACTACCACCCCGGCTTCGATCCGCTGGGCATGGCCCGGGCCCTGGTCAAGGACGTCTCCTGCTGGTGCATCGCCGCCGGCGGCTCGACCATCACCCAGCAGCTGGCCCGCAACCTGTTCCTCACCCTGGACCAGACGCCCCGGCGCAAGGCCCAGGAGCTGATCCTGGCCATCTGGCTGGAGATGAAGTTCACCAAGAAGGAGATCCTGGCCCTCTATCTGAACCGGGTCTATTTCGGGGCCGGCGCCTATGGCATCGAGGCCGCCGCCAAGCGCTATTTCAACAAGCCCGCCTCCCAGCTGACCCTGGGCGAATCGGCCCTGCTGGCCGGGATGATGAAGGGCCCCTCGCGCTACAGCCCGGTCTCGGCCTCCAAGCGCGCCGCCAACCGCGCCACCATCGTGCTGGACGAGATGGTCCGCACCAAGGCCATCACCCCGGCGCAGCGCAAGGCCGCCTTCGCTTCGCCGGTCAGGGTCTCCTCGGTGCTGGCCAACCAGAGGGCGCAGTATTTCACCGACTGGATCGACGCCCAGGTCCGCAGCCTGGTGGGCGAGCCGACCGAGGATCTGGTGGTCGAAACCACCCTGGACCTGCCCATCCAGGCCGCCGCCGAGCAGGCGGTGAAGGCCGGGGTGCGCAACAACGCCAAGGCCGGGGTGCAGCAGGCCGCCCTGGTCGCCATCGACGGCGAGGGCCGCATCCGCGCCTATGTCGGCGGGGCCGACTACGGCGATTCCCAGTTCGACCGGGTGACCATGGCCAAGCGCCAGGCCGGCAGCGCCTTCAAGCCCTTCGTCTACCTCACCGCCATGGAGGCCGGGCGCAACCCGGGCCAGATGGTGGTCGACGAGCCGGTGAAGATCGGCAGTTGGGAGCCCAAGAACTATACCGGCCGCTATCTGGGCTCGATCACCCTGCAGACGGCCCTGGCCCAGTCGATCAATACGGTGGCCGCGCGGCTGGCCAACGATGTGGGCACCTCCAACGTCGCCTCGACCGCCAAGCGGCTGGGCATCACCTCGAAGATCCAGCTCGACCCGTCGATGGCGCTGGGGGCCGTCGAGGTCTCGCCGCTGGAAATGGCCCAGGCCTATGCGCCGTTCAGCAACGGCGGCTTCCTGGCCAAGGGCTACGGCATCGAGCGCATCCTGACGGCCAAGGGCCGCGTCCTCTACGACCACAGCGTCGACGACCGCCGCCGCCCCGCGGTGATCGGCTCGCCGGCCCTGCAGTATATGAACCAGATGATGCGCCAGGTGGTGCAGGGCGGCACCGGCACGCGGGCCCGCGTCCCCGGCTTCGACATCGCCGGCAAGACCGGCACCACCAGCGACTACCGCGACGCCTGGTTCGTCGGCTACACCGGCGGCTTCGTCACCGCCGTCTGGACCGGCCGCGACGACAACACGGTGATGCGGCGGGTGACCGGCGGCGGCGCCCCGGCCGAGATCTGGCGCGGCTTCATGGTCCAGGCGCTGCCGCGGCTGAAGACCCAGGCCATTCCGGGCGGCGTGATCGAACCGCCGGGCTCGACGGGCGTGACCGGGGCGCTGGGCGATCTGCTGTCGAACCTGGGGCTCAATCCCGGCGACGACAAACAGGAGACCCCGCCTCCGGTGGACGAGGCCCCACCGCCCAGGCAGGCGCCGGCGCCGGAAGAGTTGCCGTACTAGCCGATTTCCGCGCCTCCTCTCCTCTCCGAGGAGAGGTCGACTCTGAGCGCGCGAGCGCGAAGAGCGGGTGAGGAGACAGATCGGCGGCCACGTATCGGGGAAAACACCCTGCGCCTGCGGCATGCTGAACCGCCGCAAGGCTCCCCCTCCGTGGGACGCCGCCTTCGGCGTGTCCCTCGCTCCCCCTCGCAAGCGAGGGGGAGAGGCGCGCAAAGATTATCTCCCAAACGCGTGCAGCCGTGACCCCTCGCTCCGCAGCCACGCCCGGTGCGGGGCGGGATCGCCGATCAGGTCCTTCACCACCGCCCAGAACCTCGGCCCGTGATTGGCCTCGACCAGGTGGGCGCATTCGTGGGCGGCGACATAGTCGGCCACGGCGAACGGAGCCAGGGCCAGGCGCCAGCTGTAGCGGATCGAGCCCGGCTTGCCGGCCGGGCCGCCCTTGCAGGAGCCCCAGCGGCCCTTGGCGTCCATGATGGCCAGGTTGGGCATCGGCTTGCCCAGCTTCTCGGCGTAGACGGCGGTGCGTTCGGTCAGCACCCGGCGGGCCTCGGTCCTGATCAGGCGAATGGCCCGGTCGGCATAGGCGGCGTCATCGGGCGAGGTCAGCACGCCATCCTTGAGTTTGGCGCGGCCGGGGCCGGCCTCCAGCCGCACGGTCTCGCCGAACAGGGTGAGGGTTCCGCCGGGGGCCAGCCTTGCAGGAACCGGCAGGTCGGCCAGCTGGGCGGCGATCCAGTCGGTCTTGTCTCTGGCGAAGGCCACGGCTTCGGAGAGCCGCCGGGCGGTGGGGGCGATGGCCACCACCTCGCGCTTGACCCGGTCGACCCGCAGGCTGACCCGCCGGGCCCGGGGATTGACCGCCAGCCGCAGCGGATGGCCGGCCGTCTCCAGGCGGTCGCCGTGGGCGTAGGGCGCTTTGAACAGATTCATTGCCGCTAGGGATAAGCCTAGAAGTCGGGATCGCAAGCCCGGATGAAGTCGAACACCCTGGGGAAGATCTCTTCCCTGAAGCGCCGGCCGTTGAAGACGCCGTAATGGCCGACGCCTTCCTGCACATAGTCGAGCTTCAGGTTTTCGGGGATCGACGAGCAGAGCTCGTGCGCCGCCTGGGTCTGGCCGATGCCGGAGATGTCGTCCAGCTCGCCCTCGACGGTCATCAGGCCGATGTCGGTGATGGCGGCGGGCTTCACCAGGTTTCCGCGATGGATGAGCTCGCCCTTGGGCAGGGCGTAGGACTGGAAGACCAGGTCGATGGTCTGCAGGTAGAACTCCTCGGTCAGGTCCATGACCGAGAGGTATTCGTCATAGAAGGCGCGGTGCTTGTCGGCGCTGTCGCCGTCGCCGGCCACCAGGTGCTGGAAGAACTGCTGGTGGGCGCTCTGGTGGCGCTCCAGGTTCATCGACATGAAGCTGGCCAGCTGCACGAAGCCCGGATAGACGCGCCGCAATGCGCCCGGATAGGGGGCGGGCACGGTGTAGACCATGTTCGACTCGAACCAGGTGAAGGGCCGCTCCTCGGCCAGCCTGTTGGTCACGGTCGGGGAGAGGCGCGCATCGATGGGCGAGCCCATGAAGGTCATGGTGCGGGGGCGGCTGGGATCGTTCGCCTCGGCCATCAGGCTGGCGGCGGCCAGCACCGGCGGGCCCGGCTGGCAGACGGCGATGACATGGGCCCGGGCGCCCAGGGCCCGCAGCATCTGCTGAATGTGGTCGATATAGTCGTGGAAGTCGAAGCGGCCGTCCATCATCGGCACGTCGCGGGCGTTCGACCAGTCGGTGACGAAGACGGCGTGGTCGGGGGCGAAGGCCTCGACCGTGCCGCGCAGCAGGGTGGCGTAGTGGCCCGACATCGGCGCGACGATCAGCACGGCGGGGTCCAGCTGCAACTTGCCGGCCCGGCGCATGTCGGCCATGTCGCGGTCGAACTGGATCACCCGGCACCACGGGCTTTCCCAGACCACGGTCTCGCGCACCCGCACGGGGTGGCCGTTGACGGTGATCTCGTCGATGCCCCACTTGGGCTTGCCATAGCGGCGGGTGACGTTGGCGTAGAGGTCGGCGCCGGCATAGAGGTTGCGGCCGATGATCGAGTCGCGGGCCGGGTTGAGCGGCGAGGACCAGAAGTCCCGCGTCAGCCGGGCGGCGGCGCGCAGGGGCGAGGCGCCGTAGTAGGTGGCTTCATGGAGGGCATAGAGCATGCTGTCGGTGACCGCCGTTCTTGTTGCGGTGCAGCATAGCATGGTGAGGGTGAATAAAGTCCAGCCTTAGGTGTCGCAGGGGCGACGCAAGGTGGCTGACCGTGCTCCGCTCTCTCCTCGCCCCTAGGGCGAGGTGGCAGCGAAGCTGACGGAGTGGGGTGCGCGCCCGGCACTCAGGGGCAGAATGAAGCGTAGCAGTGGGGGGAACGCCTGTTCTTGTGTGCTGTAGTCGCTCCCCACTCCGGCCCTCCGGGCCACCTCGCCCTAGGGGCGAGGAGAGTTCTGTCGGCGGCCGATAGGCGGTGAGCTCACTCCCCCCGCATCCCCTTCTGGATCTGCGTCACCATCTCATCCGGCAGGTTGTAGACCAGCACCCGGTTGAAGCGGCCCTTGGGGTCCATCAGGTAGACGACGCTGGAATGGTTGACGCTGTAGTTCAGCCCGTCGCCGGCCTTCTGGTAGTAGACCTTGTAGGCCTTGGCCGCCTGGGCGACCTGCTGGTCGGAACCGGTCAGGGCCAGGGTCCCGGGCGGGGCGCCCTGGACGGCCAGCCATTCCTTGTTGTGGGCCGCGGTGTCCCGGGCCGGGTCGACCGAGATGAAGACGATCTTCAGGTCCCGGCCCTTGGGACCCAGGCGATCCTTCACGAGGGCCAGGTTCTGCAGGGTGCCGGGGCAGATGTCGGGGCAGTAGGTGTAGCCGAAGAACACCACGCTCCAGTGGCCCTTGAGCGCCGCCTCGGTGACCTGGGCGCCGTTCTGGTCGACCAGCTGGAAGGGGCCGCCGGGGCCGTCGCCGGCGCTTTTGGGGTCACCCCGCGAGGCCGTGAGGTAGTAGCCGACCGAGGCCAGCAGGGCGAACACCATGAAGCCCAGTAAAAACCATCGTGAGCGGTTCATGCGGCCTCGCCTTCCGGTCGAATACTGATCATTGTGGCCCGCATGGCTCCTGTTTCGCCCCCCGAGGCGCACCCCAAGGCGTCAGAACCCACAACGTCCGGTCTGTCGGGCCTCGATAGGCTGCGGCAGGCCCTGCTGCAAGACGCCGCCGACTTCTGGGCGGGCGGGGCGCGGCGGGGACGCCTGCGGACCCGCACCCTGATCCGGCTGCGCTGGCTGGCGGTGATCGGCCAGACGGCGACCGTGCTGTTCGTCGGCCTGGTGCTGAAGTTTCCCCTGCCCTGGATCCCCTGCTTCATCCTGATCGGCGTGGCGGCCGCCCTGAACATCGTCATCAGCATGGCCTCGCCCGGCCAGAGGCTGGCCGGCGACCGCGAGGCGGCGGGGCAGATCGCCTTCGATATCCTGCAGCTGACCGGCATGCTCTATCTGACCGGCGGCACGCTCAACCCGTTCTCGCTGCTGCTGATCGCGCCGGTGACCCTGGCGGCGGCCAGCCTGCCGCTGCGCCACACCCTGGCGCTCGGCCTGCTGGCGGTGGCGGCCAACATCATGCTGTCGGTCAGCGCCTGGCCGCTGCCCTCGGCCAACGCCGTGCCGTTCGATCCGCCGATCATCAACCGTATCGGGGCGGTGATCGCCCGCATCCTGGGGGTGATCTTCACCGCCGCCTATGCCTGGCAGGCCTCGGCCGAGGCGGCCCGCATGCAGCTGGCCCTGGACACCACCCATGTGGTGCTGGCCCGCGAGCAGCGGCTCTCGGCGCTCGGCGCCCTGGCCGCCGCCGCCGCCCATGAGCTGGGCACGCCGCTCGCCACCATCGCCATCGTCGCCAAGGAGATGGCCCGCAGCGCCCCGCCCGGCGGCCAGGTGCGCGAGGACGCCGAACTCTTGATCAGCCAGGCCGAACGCTGCCGCGAGATCCTGCGCCGGCTGACCGCCGACCCGATGGCCAGCGACGCCGTCCACGAGCGCATGAGCCTGCTGCAGATGGTCCAGGAGGCCATCGCCCCCCACGCCAAGAGCCCCGAGGTGCGGGTCGAGGCCATGGTTTCCGGGCCGCTCGACGTCGAGGCGCCGGACATCTGGCGCATGCCCGAGGTGCTGCACGCGGTGACCTCTTTCGTCGAGAACGCCGTCGACTTCGCCCGGTCCGAGGTGCTGGTCACCGCCCGGTTCGACAACCACAGCCTGTCGATCGAGGTGCGGGACGACGGTCCGGGCTTCGCGCCCGAGGTGCTGGCCAAGCTGGGCGAGCCCTATGTGACCAGCCGGCCGGGGGCGGAAGGCTCGCGTTCGGGCCATGTCGGCATGGGGCTGGGCTTCTTCATCGCCAAGACCCTGCTGGAACGAACTGGGGCTGTCGTGGATTTCCGCAATGGCCGCAGAGGTGGGGCGCAAATCACCGCCAAATGGCCGCGCGGCGTGATCGAAGCGCCCGTCATTGTCGATCCGTTTACGGGGCTTGATGAACAGTGACAAAACGCCGCACTATGTCCCGACACGCCTCTAGGTGGCTGCGTCGCCGCTTTGACCTCAGGAGCGGAATAAATGGTTGATCTGAACGATCACATCGCGGCCCTGCCGGACCGCAGTCTTCTGGTCCTGGACGACGATGCGCCACTGCGCACGCGGCTGGGCCGGGCCCTGGAACAGCGGGGTTTCGAAGTGACCCTGGCCGGGGGCGTCGCCGAGGCCCTGGGCGCGGTCCGGGCCCACGCCCCGGCCTTCGCGGTGCTGGACATGCGGCTGGACGACGGGACGGGGTTGAAGGTGGTCCAGGCCATCCGCGACGCCCGGCCGGAGTCCAAGGTCATCATGCTGACCGGCTATGGCAACATCGCCACCGCCGTGGCGGCGGTGAAGGCGGGGGCGGTGGACTACCTCTCCAAGCCCGCCGACGCCGACGACGTGGTCCGGGCCCTGCTGGCCCAGGGCGGCGCCTCCGCGGCCCCGCCGGAAAATCCGATGAGCGCCGACCGGGTGCGGTGGGAGCATATCCAGCGGGTCTATGAGCTGTGCAACCACAACGTCTCGGAGACGGCGCGGCGGCTGTCGATGCACCGGCGGACCCTTCAGCGAATCCTGGCCAAGCGGGCGCCGCGGTAGATGCAGCGCGCCTCTCCCCCTCGCTTGCGAGGGGGAGCGAGGGACACGCCGAAGGCGGCGTCCCACGGAGGGGGAGCCTTGCGGCGGTTCAGCATTCCGCCGGCGCAGGGTGTTTTCCCCGATACGTGGCCGCCGACCTGTCTCCTCACCCGCTCTTCGCGCTGGCGCGCTCAGAGTCGACCTCTCCTCGGAGAGGAGAGGAGTTGCGGCGGCGATCCAGGTCGATCGACCCGGCAGGCCAGGCCCTCGTCCAGGCCAGCTTGACCTCGCCCTCGCGGAAGGCGAACCGCGCCAGGTGTTCGGCGACGACGTCCTCCATGCGGGCCAGGACCGGCGCCTCGGCCGCCCGTATCGTGATCCGCAGCTCACCCGCATCGGCCCACAGCAGGCAGGGGCCGGACGGCAGGTCGATCCGGCCCTCCGCCGCATCGAAGTTCACCGGAAAGCAGTGGCCCCAATGCTTGCAGAGCTGGCTCAGATAGCGGGCCGCGCTGGCCGTTTTCAGACTGGCGTGGCTCTCCATCAGGCGCGCTCGATGGCGGAGGCGGCGGCGTCCAGGGCGTCGCAGATCACGGCGATCTGGTCCTGGGTCAGGGCCTGGCCGGTGGTCTTCAGCTTCAGGGCGGTGCGCAGGTTCTCGCGGGCCCGCAGGATCTGGGGCGAGAACATGGTCGAGCGCGAGGCGGCCTCGGCCATGCGGCCGAACAGGCCCGCCACGCCCGGCTCGTTGGCGGCCAGATAGGCCTGGCCCTCGTCGGTGATGGCGTAGAGCTTCTTGGCGCCCTCGATGGTGGCGGTGACCATGCCCATGTCCTCGAGCAGGGTCAGGGTGGGGTAGATGACGCCGGGGCTGGGGGCGTAGGCGCCGCCCGAGGCTTCCTCGATGGCCTTGATCAGGTCGTAGCCGTGGCGGGGCTTCTCGGCGATCAGCTTGAGGACCACGAACCGCAGGTCGCCGTGGTCGAACATCCGCCGCATGCCATGGCGACCGCGGCCGCCCTCATGATGGTGGAAACCGAAGCCGTGGCGGCCGTGATGGGCGCGGCCAAATCCGAAATGTCTGTGCATAGTGATATCGATCCTTTCAAGATATATCGCGTCTTAGATATATCGGAATCGTATCGAGTCAAGAGCATTTTAGACTGTATCTGTTTTGAATCCTCACCCGGAGGGGGAGGGGGACCGCGCCGAAGGCGTGGTGGAGGGGGTTGAAGCTACACTCACGATTCAAGCAAGGCCGCGGCGGATCGGCTGCGGATTCGCGGGCAGAGGTGGATGTAGCGGCTGACCCCCTCCACCATGCTTCGCATGGTCCCCCTCCCCCTCCGGGGGAGGATTTGCGGATTACCGAAACGCCTCAGCCAGCAGCCGTCCCTCCCGCGCCCGGCTGGACCCGGCCCGCCAGGCGACGACGATCTCGCGGCTGGGATGGTCGGCCTCCAGGTGGCGGATGGTCATGGGGACATGCTCGGTCAGGCCGGCATTGACCGCCATGGCCGGCAGGAAGCTGACGCCCAGGCCCGAGCTGACCATCTGCACCAGGGTCGGCAGGGAGGTGGCGGCGAAGCTTTCCTCGCTGCTGGGCCTGGGCGGTTCCAGGCCGCAGGCGGCCAGGACGTGGTCGCGAAGGCAGTGGCCGTCCTCCAGCAGGATCAGGTCGTCGCCCTCCAGGTCCTCAGGGCGCACCCGGCTCTCGCGGGCCATGCGGTGGTTGGCCGGGGCGGCGGCCAGCAGCTCGTCGTCGGCGACATGCTCCCAGGCCAGGCCGGTCATGTCATAGGGCAGGGCGATCAGGGCGGCGTCCAGGGCCCCGGCCCGCAGGCCCGCGATCAGCCGGCCGGTCAGGTCCTCGCGCAGGAAGAGGCGCAGCTTGGGAAAGCGCTGGCGCAGCACCGGCAGGGCCTTGGGCAGCAGATAGGGGGCGATGGTCGGGATGACGCCCAGCCGGAAGCGGCCGGTGAGCGGCTGGCCGGCGGTCTGGGCGGCCTGCACCAGGTCCTCGGTCTGGGCCAGGATGGCCTGGGCGCGGTGGACCGCCTCCTCGCCGGCGGCGGTGAGGATGACGCCCGAGCGGGCCCGGTCGACCACGGGGGCGCCCAGGATGCGCTCCAGCTCCTGGATGCCGGCCGACAGGGTGGGCTGGGTGACGTGGGCGGCCTCGGCGGCGCGGCTGAACGAGCCGTGCTCGGAGAGGAGCTTCAGATACTGGAGCTGGCGCAGGGTGGGGAGCATGGCGATAGGAATAATCTATCCAGCCGACCAAAACAATCGATTGGATTTATGATCCGGCGGTCCCTATCTCACTGGCTCAGGCGGTCCTCCCCGGCCGCCATCGCTTAATGAGAAGGAAGTCCTCGATGCTCGGCGTTGGCCAGAAATTCCCCGCGTTCAAACTCACGGGCGTCAAGCCCGGCTTCAACCGCCACGAAGAAAACGGCGTCAGCGCCTTTGAGACCCTCACGCAAGACAGCTTCCCGGGCCAGTGGAAGGTCATCTTCTTCTATCCCAAGGACTTCACCTTCGTCTGCCCGACCGAGATCGCCGAGTTCGCCCGCCTGGCCAAGGACTTCTCCGACCGCGACGCCGTCGTCCTGGGCGGCTCGACCGACAACGAGCATTCCAAGCTGGGCTGGCGCCGGGAGCACCCGGACCTCGACCGCCTGGCGATCTGGAACTTCGCCGACAACGGCGGCGTCCTGGCCCGCGCGCTCGGGGTTCTGGACGAGGAAGAAGGCGTCGCCCAGCGCGCCACCTATCTGGTCGACCCCAACGGGATCGTCCAGCACGTCTACGTCACCAGCCTGAATGTGGGCCGCGCCCCGGCCGACACTTTGCGGGTCCTGGATGCGCTGCAGACCGATGAGCTTTGCGCATGCAACCGTCCGCTGGGTGGAGACGTTCTGAAACCGGCAGCATAAGAGGCCGCCGACAACCGGACCCGCCGGACGGACGCCCCCCGCCGTCCAGCCTCAGTCCAACCGGCCGCTGCCGAACCGGGAGCCCGTGCTCCACAGCCCCCCCGATGGGCGCGGGCTCCCGGACTCTACTTACAAGCCTCTACCTTCCCAAATTCAAATCCGTCTTGAGGATCCCGCCATGTCGCTGGACGCCCTGCGCGACCGCCTGCCTTCTTACGCCAAGGATCTGAGCCTCAACCTCTCGTCCCTGGCCTCCGAGACCCTGCTCACCGACCAGCAGAAATGGGGCGCCTTTGTCGCCTCGGCCCATGCCGTCGGGACCGGCCCGGTGATCGCCGAGGTCGAGGCGGCGGCCCGCGAGGCCGGCCTGACCGACGCCGCGTTCGAGGCCGCCAAGGCCGCCGCGGCCATCATGGGCATGAACAATGTCTACTACCGCGCCCTGCACCTGCTGAAGAACGAGGAATACCGCACCCTGCCGGCGCGCCTTAGAATGAACGTCCTGGCCAATCCCGGCGTCGACAAGGTCGATTTCGAACTCTGGAGCCTGGCGGTCTCGGCCATCAATGGCTGCGGCATGTGCCTGGACGCCCACGAGCATGAGCTGAAGAGCCGGGGTGTCCCGAACACGGCCATCCAGGCGGCGCTGCGGATCGGGGCGGTGGTCAATGCGGTGAGTCGGGTGATCGCTTCCGAAAGCGCGTTGGTCGCGGCCTAGCGTCAAGCCCTTCCCCCGCCAGCGGGGGAAGGGCTTGGAGCCTCAGTCGGGCTTGCCCGTCTCCTCGAACCGCTTGAACCGCTCGAGTTGCTCGGTCAGCACCTTGTCCACTCCGGCCGGCCATTGGCCCAGCCCACCCCTGACGTAGCCGCCGACGGCGTAGGTCCAGGTGACGGTGGTGACGCCGTCCTTTTCGCCGAGGGTCCAGGCCATGTGGCCGTCCAGGCCGCTGAAGCTCAGCGGGCCCAGCGCTCCGGCGAACCGCAGCTGCTTGCCGGGCTGGGCGTCGATGACCGTCATGTGCAGGACGCCGCCGCCGGCCCAGGTTTCGCACCAGCAGCCGCCGGGCCGCGCGTCGATGGTGATGTTCCTGGCGTCGCCCGACCAGCTGTGGTCGCTTCCCCACCAGGCGCCGATCTTGACCAGGTCGGCATAGACCTTGGCAGCCGGGGCCTTGATGGCAGCGCTCTGGCGGACCTCGAAGCCGTTGGGCTGGCTGTCGACGACCTCAGCAGCGGCGGGACCGGCGAGCAGCAGAGCGGTGACGAAGACGATGGCGCGCATGGCGTTCCCCCTCAGGACGCCACACCGTAAGTCATTGCTTACAGAAAGGTCAAGCCGCCTCGAACCGCAGCGGCGCCCCCCAGAAGGCGGTGATCAGCCGGTTCTGCTCGCCGACCCGGCCCGTGGTCAGGAAGCGGCGCTTGCCTTCGCGGCCGGCCGACAGCTCGGGGTGACGCTCCAGATAGCGCTCCAGGGCGTCGGCGGTGGCGGCAGGCTGGTGGATCAGGGGCGTGCCGGGCGGCAGGGCGGCTTTGAACAGGTCGGCGATGATCTCGTAGTGGGTGCAGCCCAGGATCGCTCTGTCTGGGAGGCGCCCGATGCGGCGGCGCAGGGCCTCGACGTGACCGGCCACCGTCTGGGCCAGTTCGGCCTCGCCGGCGCCGTCCTCGATCATCCGGGCCAGGTTGGGGCAGGGCTCGGAGAACACCGCCACGTCCTGGCGGCGCTTGTCGATCTCGATCTCGAAGACGCGGCTGGCGGCGGTGCCCGGGGTGGAGAAGACGCCCAGGATGTCGACCTTCTCGACCTTGTCGCCATGGCGGTCGGCCTCATGCTCCCAGGGCATGCCGGTGGCCGCCTCGATGGTCGGGACGATGATGCCCAGCACGTTCACCGGCCGGCCCAGCTCGCGCCGATAGGTCGGCAGCCAGGTCTGCTGCAGGCGGCGCAGCGCGATGGCCGAGGCGGTGTTGCAGGCCAGGACCACCAGGCTGACCCCCTCGTCGAAGAGGCGGATACAGCCGGCCTTGGTCAGCTCGACGATTTCCTCGCCGGGCCGCCCGCCGTAGGGGGCGTTGGCCTGGTCGGCCAGGTAGATGAGGTCGGTATGGGCCAGCCGCTCGACCAGCGCGCGGTGCACGGAAAGACCGCCAATTCCGGAATCGAAAACGCCTATCGCCATGGCCCAGCGCTTAGCCCCGCGACAGGCCGCCGTCCATACCGCTAAGCTTCGGGTCCCAGGCGGGGAGGCTCATGGAACCGTTCGACTATCTGCTGACCTTCGCGGCGATCGTCATGGGCATCGCGGTGTCCGACGTCTTCGTCAGCCTCAACCGGCTGCTGGCGGCGGGATCGCGGGTGAAATGGGACTGGCTGGGCCCGCTGGCGGCCCTGGCGGCGCTGCTCAAGATCCTCACCCAGTGGTGGGCCTGGTATTCGGTGCGGGGCAGCGCCCCGGCGGTGACCTTCGAGCTGTTCGCCCTGCTGGTGGCCAGCGTCGGCCTGCTGTTTCTGATGTCCAGCGCCGCCCTGCCCGACGAGGTGGGGCCCGAGGGCGTCGATCTGAAGGACAGTTTCGCCGCCGCCTCTCGCCGCTACTTCCTGCTGTTCGCCCTGCACACGCCGCTGCTGTGGCTGTTCGTCTGGGGCCTCAGCCAGCGCAGCGACTATCCCGCCCCCTATCTCTTCAACCTGGGCCATCTGGCCCCCGCCACGGCCCTGATCCTGGTCTTCGTCCGCAACCGCTGGGCCCAGGGCGGCTTCCTGGCGGCCATGTGCGGCCTCTACCTGTGGCAGGGCTTTGGGCATCCCCTGCCCAGCTAGGGTTGCTCTTTGCATTACAACCCCTTCATGTGACGACCCCGTGCCTTTGCCATAGGGTCCCCCCAGCAATTTAAGCCTCTGGAGCGCCTTTCCTTGAAACGCCGCACTTTCCTGGCCGCATCCGCCGCCGCTGTCACCGCCGCCGCGATCAATCCCAGCCTGGCCCTGGCGGCCGAGGACAACCCCCTGCTGGCGACCTGGACCGGCCCGCACGGCGGCGTCCCGCCCTTCGACAAGGTCAAGGTCGAGCACTTCAAGCCGGCGATCATGAAGGGCATCGAGCTGAACCGGGCCGACATCGCGGCCATCGCCGCCAACCCGGCGCCCGCCAATTTCGACAACACCCTGCGCGCCATGCAGGCCAGCGGCGATCCCCTGACCCGCGCCGCCTCGATGTTCAACATCTACACCTCGACGCTCAGCAGCGACGACATGCAGAAGGTCGAGCAGGAGGTCACCCCGGTGTTCGCCGCCTTCGGCGACGAGATCACCCAGAACGAGGCCCTCTTCGCCCGGGTCAAGGCGGTCTACGACACCCGCGGGACGGCCGGGCTGACCGACGAGCAGAAGCGGCTGGCCTGGCGCACCTACAACAACTTCGCCCGCCAGGGCGCGGCCCTGAACGGGGCCGACAAGAAGCGGCTGGCCGAGATCAACCAGCGGCTGGCCACCCTCTATACGACCTTCAGCCAGAACGAGCTGGCCGACGAGGAGGACTACACCATCCTCCTGGAAGAGGGTGACCTGGCCGGGCTGCCCGACTCGCTGAAGGCCGCCGCCGCGGCCACGGCCGAGGACAAGGGCCAGAAGGGCAAGTGGATGCTGACCAACACCCGCTCGTCGGTCGAGCCCTACCTGACCTATGCCTCCAAGCGCGACATGCGCCAGAAGGCCTGGAAGATGTGGATCTCGCGCGGCGACAACGGCAACGCCCACGACAACAACAAGATCATCACCGAGATCCTGGGGCTGCGGGCCGAGAAGGCCAAGCTGCTGGGCTTCAAGACCCATGCGCACTGGATCACGGCCGGCCAGATGTCTGGCACGCCGGACGCGGCCATGGACCTGATGCTGCGGGTCTGGAAGCCGGCCGTGGCGCGCGTCCACGAGGAAGTGGCCGACATGCAGAAGATCGCCGACGCCGAGGGCGGCGGGCTGAAGATCGAGCCCTGGGACTATCGCTACTACGCCGAGAAGGTCCGCAAGGCCCGCTACGACCTCGACCAGAACGAGGTGAAGCCCTACCTGCAGCTCGACAAGATGCGCGAGGCCATGCACTGGGCCGCCGGCCAGATCTACGGCTTCAAGTTCGCCGAGATCCATGACGTGCCGGTCTGCCATCCGGACGTCCGGGTCTGGGAAGTGACCAAGGGCGGCAAGCGGGTCGGCCTGTGGTATTTCGACCCCTACGCCCGGGCCGGCAAGCAGTCGGGCGCCTGGATGAACGAGTACCGCACCCAGGAGAATTTCCGCGGCTTCGTGACCCCGATCGTCTCCAACAACTGCAACTTCGTGAAGGGCAAGCCGGGCGAGGCGGTGCTGATCTCCTGGGACGACGCCTCGACCATGTTCCACGAGTTCGGCCACGCCCTGCACGGCCTCAACTCCAACGCCCACTACCCGCAGCTGGCCGGCACCAACGTCGCCCGCGACTTCGTCGAGTTCCCCAGCCAGCTCAACGAGCACTGGCTGCCGACCAAGGAGGTGCTCAGCCGGTTCGCCGTCCACTACCAGACCGGCAAGCCGATCCCCGAGGCGCTGGTCAAGAAGATCAAGAACTCCGAGACCTTCAACCAGGGCTTCATCACGGTGGAATACCTGGCCAGCGCCCTGGTCGACATGAAGGCCCACCTGGCCGGCGCCACGCCCATCGATCCCAAGGAATTCGAGAAGGCCACCCTGGCCGAGATCGGCATGCCGGCCGAGATCGTCATGCGTCACCGCATGCCGCACTTCGGGCACATCTTCTCGGGCGACGGCTATTCGGCCGGCTACTACGACTACATCTGGGCCGACACCCTGACCGCCGACGCCGCCGAGGCTTTTGCAGAAGCGCCCGGCGGCTTCTACGACAAGCCCACCGCCAAGCGGCTGCATGACAGCATCATGAGCGTGGGCGACACCATCGACGCGGGCGAGGCCTTCCGCCGCTTCCGCGGGCGGGACGTGAATGTCGATGCGCTGATGCGGGATCGCGGGTTCCCGGTGGCGTAGAAGATGCGGCGCCTCCTCTCCTCTTCGAGGAGAGGTCGACTCTGAGCGCGCCAGCGCGAAGAGCGGGTGAGGAGACAGGTTGGCGAAAGCGTGTCGGGGGAACCACCCCGCGCCAGCGGCATGCTGAACCGCCGCAAGGCTCCCCCTCCGTGGGACGCCGCCTTCGGCGTGTCCCTCGCTCCCCCTCGCAAACGAGGGGGAGAGGCGCGTCAGGCTGCCTTCCTCGGTCCCAGCGTCACATGCGCGATCCAGAAGATCACCGGGATCAGCACCCAGCACAGGTGCGCCAGGCCGATGTAGCCCGCGGCCGCCAGCCCGAAGCCGGCCGCGAAGGCTATCCCCGGCGAAGCGGCCCGCACGGTGCGGTAGGCCCGCTCGCGGCCGGTCATGCCGTCCATAAGCCGGCCGCCGTCGCGCGAGGCGACCAGCAGCAGCAGGGTGGTCGCCGCCGAGGTGAAGACCATCTGCGCCGAATAGACCTGCCAGGCCGCCGCCCCCGGGCCCGCCTCGCCCAGCAGGGCGGAGGAGAAGGGGATCAGGGTCACCGCGAACAGGAAGACCAGGTTGGCCCACACGGTCGGCCAGTCGAAATGCTCCAGCCGGCGCAGGGTGTTCATGTGGGCGATCCAGAACACACCGGCCAGGGCGAAGCTCATGGTGAAGGCGATGAAATGGCCGGTCATGCCGCGCAGGGCGGCCACCAGGTCCGGGCCGCTCTCCGCCACCGGCGGCTTCAGCTCCAGGACCAGCAGGGTCATGGCGATGGCGAACACCGCGTCGGTGAAGAACAGCAGCCGGTGAACCAGCCGGTGTTCGCTGTCGTCCGGCCTGGTGGCCTTCATCGGGGGCTTGGAAGCCGGCCGAGCCGCTGGTTTCTTCGCCGACGGTCTGGCCATGCCTCTCCCCCCAGATGATCAGGCGGTCGCCGCGCCCTTGCGTCCGAGCACGAAGGCGATCGCCAGCCCCGCGACCACATAGCCGACGAACCCGATGAACATGTAGGCCAGGGTGTAGTCGAGAGGAAAGCCGTACCAGATGTGGTACGAGCTGTTTGTCGCCACCAGGGCGCCAAAACCGATCAGGCTCGCCACCCCGACCCGCCGGCCGAAGGTCGCCGCCGTCGACCCCGCCACCACGAAGGCGACCACCAGGGCCTGGACCAGGTCGAAGATGAACTCCTTGATCAGGGCCGGGGCCATGCCAAAGCCCGTGCCCGGCTGGTTGTAGACGATGATCCCGAAGCTCTTGGTCGCCATGTCGGCCATCTGGGCCTTCATGGCCGCGTCCTGCTCGGCCTTGGTCGATGTCTCGGTCAGGCCGCTGCCCGGGAACATGTAGAAGCCGCTCTGCTTGAGGTCCGCGTCCAGCGCCGCCACGGCGGCCGAGCCCTTGGGCGCCTCCTTGACCCCGATTTCGGCCAGCGGCGACATGTGCGCGCCCGCCAGCCAGATGAACATCACGATGCCGCCGGCCAGGCCAGCCAGTAGAGTCCGTCCCATCGTTTCCTCCCAGATGATGGTTGTCGTAAGCGAAGGCTAACCGAAAGACCGTTGTTCGTCGAGGCGCCCTTGGCCGGTCGTCCCGGCGGGCCTATCTGAGCGGCATGCTCCAGATCACCGGCATCGACCACCTCGTCCTGCGCGCCCACGACGCCCCGCGCCTGATCAAGTTCTACACCGAGGTGCTGGGCCTGGCCGTCGAGCGGGACCAGAGCGCCATCGGCCTGACCCAGCTGCGGGCCGGAACCAGCCTGATCGACATCGT
The DNA here is from genome assembly GCF_030814835.1 of Caulobacter ginsengisoli. Classification (GTDB taxonomy): domain Bacteria; phylum Pseudomonadota; class Alphaproteobacteria; order Caulobacterales; family Caulobacteraceae; genus Caulobacter; species Caulobacter ginsengisoli. The sequence goes on along the minus strand of NZ_JAUSVS010000007.1, from coordinate 199,011 downwards.
CGCCGTCGACAGCCTGCTGGGCCGCCTGGGCGGCGCCGGCCCGGCCGCCGAGGGCCGCAACCTCGACCATTTCTGCCTCAACGTCGCCGGCTTCGAGCTGGAGGCGGTGCGCGCCCATCTCGAAAGCCACGGCGTGGAGATCGGCGAATCGGGCGTGCGCTACGGTTCGGGCGGCGAGGGGGTGTCGCTGTATCTGAGGGACCCCGAGGGCAACGGGCTGGAACTGCGGGGCTAAAGCCGTCTCGTCAGACGTGCTGGACCGTGCATAGTGACCGCTCAATCTGGGGAGGCCTGTCATGGGCGGTCTGCAACCAACACACTGGATTATCTACCTGCTGGTCATCTTCGCCTTCATCTTTCCGGTCTGGCGCATCCTCAGCCGCATCGGCCTGCCAGGCGCCCTGTCGCTGCTGATCATCGTCCCGCTGGTCAATCTGATCATGCTGTGGGTCGTGGCCTTCATCGCCTGGCCCCGGGACAAGGCCGCGAACTTGACCGCGGACGTCTTTTAAGCGCATAAGCCGCGCCTTCCGGCGCAATCCATCAGCGCCCTCCACCGCCACGGTCCCGGTTCCACGTCCTCACGCAGCGAAGCGTTAGGACAACGAATATGCCGGATGAGGGCGGCGAGGACCCCCGTCGACGTGATCGTCCGCGGGGGCTGATTGGCTTGTGCGAATGAGGTCTTGAATGTTTGACGGCCTGACAGAACGGCTCAGCACCGTATTCGACCGGCTCTCCGGTCGCGGCGTGCTCAGTGAGAAAGACGTCGAGGAGGCGCTGCGCGAGGTCCGCGTGGCCCTGCTGGAGGCCGACGTCGCCCTGCCGGTGGTCAAGGACTTCATCACCAAGGCCAAGGAAGCGGCCACGGGCGAGGCGGTGATCCGCTCGATCCGCCCCGCCGACCAGGTGGTCAAGATCGTCTATGACGGCCTGATCGAGATGCTGGGCGGCGAGGAGCCGGTCCCGCTGACCATCGCCCTCAACCCGCCCAGCGTCATCCTGATGGCCGGCCTGCAGGGCTCGGGCAAGACCACGACGGCGGCGAAGCTCGCCCTGCGGCTGTCGAAGATGGACCGCAAGAAGGTCCTGATGGCCTCGCTGGACACCCGCCGTCCGGCCGCCATGGAGCAGCTGGCCACCCTGGGCAAGCAGATCGAGGTCGAGACTCTGCCGATCCTGGCGGGCCAGTCGGCGACCGACATCACCAGGCGCGCCATGAGCGCCGCCAAGCTGGGCGGCTACGACATCCTCATCCTCGACACCGCCGGCCGCACCACGCTGGACGAGGGGATGATGAGCGAGGCGGCCGAGATCGCCCGCATCTCGCAACCGGCCGAGACCCTGCTGGTCGCCGACAGCCTGACCGGCCAGGACGCGGTGCGCACCGCCAAGGCCTTCCATGAGCGCCTGCCGCTCACCGGCCTGATCCTGACCCGGGCCGATGGCGACGGGCGCGGCGGCGCGGCCCTCTCCATGCGGGCCGTCACCGGCCTGCCGATCAAGTTTCTCGGCGCCGGCGAAAAGGTCGACGCCCTCGACGTCTTCGACGCCCGCCGAGTCGCCGGCCGCATCCTGGGGCAGGGGGACGTCATCGCCCTGGTCGAGAAGGCCTCGACGGACCTCGACCAGGCCAAGGCCGAGGCTATGGCCAAGCGGCTGGCCAAGGGCCAGTTCGACCTGGACATGATGAGCGACCAGCTGGCCCAGATGGAAAAGATGGGCGGCATGCAGGGCATCATGGGCCTGCTGCCGGGCGTGCAGAAGATCAAGCAGCAGGTCGCCGAGGCGGGCTTAAGCGACAAGATGCTGGCTCGCCAGCGCGCCATCATCTCTTCGATGACCAAGGCCGAGCGCAAGAAGCCCGACATCCTGGCCGCCTCGCGCAAGCGCCGCATCGCCGCCGGTTCCGGCGTCGATGTCGCCGAGATCAACCGCCTGCTGAAACAGCATCGCCAGATGGCCGACGCCTTCAAGATGATGAGCCGCGACGGCGGCAAGGGCTTTGCCCGCATGGCCGGCATGATGGGCGGCGGCGGCATGGACCGCCTCAAGAACCTGGGCGGCGGCAAGCTGGCCGCCCCCGACCCCGCTCAACTGGAAGCCCAGATGAAGAACCTGCCGGGCCTTGGCGGTCCGGCCGTGAACCCCAACGCCCTTCCGGGCCTCGGCGGGCCTGCCCTGCCGCCCGGTTTCAACCCTTTCAAGAAGAACTAGGACCTACCCCCATGTTGAAGATCCGTCTCGCCCGTGGCGGCGCCAAGAAGCGCCCCTACTACTCGATCGTCGTCGCCGACAGCCACTCGCCCCGCGACGGCCGCTTCATCGAGAAGGTCGGTACTTACAATCCCCTGCTCAAGAAGGATGACCCCACGCGGATCACCCTGAAGCTGGAATCCATCGAAGCCTGGCTGAAGAAGGGCGCCCAGCCCACCGACCGCGTCGCCCGTTTCCTCAGCAACGCCGGCCTGGTGCAATGGGCCCACGGCAACAACCCCACCAAGGGCAAGCCGGGCAAGAAGGCCGAGGAACGCGCCGGCGAGCGCGCCAAGCGTGAAGAAGACCGCGCCGCCGCCGCCGCCGAACTGGCCGCCAACCCGCCGCCGGCCCCCGAGCCCGAGCCCGAAGTTGTCGAGGCTCCGGCTGAAGAGGCTCCGGCCGCCGAAGCCCCCGCCGAAGAGGCCCCCACCGCCGAAGCTGAAGCCGCTCCGGCCGAGGCCGCTGCTGAAGAGGCTCCCGCCGCTGAAGAAGCTCCCGCCGCTGAAGCTGAAGCCGCGCCTGCCGAAGCCGAAGCGGCTCCGGCTGACGACGCCGACAAGCCCGCCGAGTAGTGGCGGAGGCTCTGATCCAGGTGGGCCGGGTCGCGGGCGCTTTCGGCGTCCGCGGCGAGGTCCGCCTCAGCGCCTATACCGAGGACCCCCTGGCGCTCGTCTCCTACAGGACGCTGCTGCGCCAGGACGGCTCCCTTGGGCTGACGATCACGCAAGGCCGCCCCGCCAAGGGCGGCCTTGTCTGTCGCTGCCTGGAGATCGAGACCAAGGAACAGGCCGACGCCCTGCGCGGCCTGCGCCTCTTCGTCCCCAGAGCCTCGCTGCCCGAGCCGGATGAGGACGAGTTCTACCTGACCGACCTGGTCGGCCTGCGGGTCGAGACCCCCGAGGGCGCGCCGCTGGGCGCCATCAAGTCCGTCCAGGACTTCGGGGCCGGCGACATCCTGGAAATCACCCCGGCCGAAGGCGGCCCGACCTGGTACCTGCCCTTCACCCGCGAGGCCGTGCCACAGGTGCTGATCGGCGAGGGCCGGGTGGTGGCGATCAAGCCGGAAGAAGTGGAGTAACGCGCCTCCTCTCCTCTACCGAGGAGAGGTCGACTCTGAGCGCGAAGGCGCGAAGAGCGGGTGAGGAGATTCCCACGCCGGCCGGCACCTGATCCCCCACGCCCACACCAAGCTGAACCGCCTGCGGCGGCCACCGTGGGAATCTCCTCACCCGGAGGCAGCGCCTTCGGCGCATGCCTCTCGACCTCTCCTCTACCGAGGAGAGGAGTTGTGGCGCGGCGCCATCCGCTCTCTAATTCCGCCACGGAACAGGGAGAAGGACGATGAGCTACATCAGCGGCTTCGTGCTCGCGGTCCCCACCGCCCGCAAGCAGGACTATATCGACATGGCCCGCAAGGCCGCGGAGGTCTTCAAGGACTGCGGCGCGATCCGGGTGGTCGAGTGCTGGGGCGACGACGTGCCCGACGGCAAGGTCACCGACTTCAGGATGGCGGTGAAGGCCGAGCCCGACGAGACGGTGGTGTTTTCCTGGGTCGAATGGCCGTCGAGGGAGGCCTACGACGCCGGCAACGAGAAGATGATGGCCGACGAGCGCATGCAGCCGGGCGCGATGGAGGTGGTGTTCGACGGCAAGCGGATGATCTACGGCGGTTTCGCGCCGATGCTCGACGAGCGCTTCGGCGGCTAGTCCTTCACCCGCATCAGGCATTCCTGCGCCACCGAGGCCAGCAGGCGGCCATCGCGGCTGTACATCTCGCCTCGCAGGAACCCGCGGCCCTGCGACGTCGACGGGCAGTCCTGGTCGAACAGGATCCAGTCGTGAAAGTCGGACGGGCGGTGGAACCACATGGCGTGGTCCAGGCTGGCCGACTGCAGGCCGGGGGTCTGCCAGGTCAGGCCGTGGACTCGTAGCGCCGTCTCCATGAAGGCCATGTCGGAGGCATAGGCCAGGGCGGCCTGCTGCAGCTTGATGTTGTCGCCGATGGGGGCTTTGGAGCGCATCCAGACCTGCTTGCGCGGCGGCTTGGGGACGGGGTTGAAGATGTCCTGCGGGTCGGGCCAGCGCACGTCGACCGGGCGGCGCTTCATATGCTCGATCATCTGCGGGGGCAGCTTGCTGTTGTCGGCCAGGGCCCGGTCCCATTCGGTGAGGATGTCCTCGGGGCTGGGGGCGGCGGGCATGGGAAACTGGTGCTCCAGCCCCTCCTCCTGGACCTGGAAGCTGGCCGCCAGGTTGAAGATCTGCTTGCCGTTCTGGATGGCGATCACCCGGCGGGTGGTGAAGCTGCCGCCATCGCGCGAGCGGTCGACCTCGTAGAGCACGGGGATGCGCACATCGCCCGGGCGGATGAAATAGGCGTGCAGGGAATGACAGACCCGGTCCTCGACCGTCTCGTAGGCGGCCAGCAGCGCCTGGGCGATGACGAACCCGCCGAAGATGCGCGGGAAGCCGTCATTGGGCGAGACGCCCCGGAACAGGTTCATCTCGATCGGTTCGAGCGCCAGGGTCTCGATCAGGTTTTCAGTCTCTTCCATGGGGGCGCTTTAGGCCGGAGCGGGAGAGGGGGCAAGCGGGAGTGATTGCCAGACGCGCGGCGCCAATTCAGTGTGCGGTCATGAACAGGGTTCAGCCATTCGTCGCCGCGCTTGCCGCCCTGGCCATCGGCCTAGGCCCGCCGCTGGCGTTCGCCGCCGAACCGGCGCCGGCCGTGCCTGCCGTCCAGGGGCCGATCAAGGCGACGGCGGAGGAGTGCGCCCTGGTCGGCCTTGTCATGACGTCCCAACTCCGGCCCGGCATGAACCGCGACGTCTATTCGATCGACGGCCCCTACCGCGACAATCGGGCCGGCTCGCAGGACTTCGCCGTCCGCCTGCGCGCCCGCCTGCCGACGCTGACGCCCGCCCTGGCTCTGGAATTTGCCCAGGACATCATGGCCCCCGCGCCCTACGTCTATTACATGGACTGCGACTGGGCCGCCTACGGGCAGCCTGCCAGGGTGGAGCCCAGGGTGTGTTTCGCCCCGGATGGACCCTGCGAGACCATCCAGGAACCCATGCCGCCCTTCATCAACGTGGCCCGTCCCTGGATTTCGCGGTCGGGCCAGGACGCCCTGGTTCGGCTGAAAGTGCCGTTCAGCGTCGATCAGGGCGACAGCTATATCTGTCATCTGCGCCGAACCGCCGCCGGGTGGACCATCGCCGGCTGCCAGCGCCAGCAATACTGAGGCCTCAGGTCCCGCCAGCGGCGGGTTGCGGTTGTCCACGCGCCGTGCTGACTTCGGGTCATGAACCGCCAAGCCCAGCGCCTTGCCGTCGTCGCCATCGTCCTGGCCCTGGCCGCAAGCGGACCGGCGGCCTCCCAGACGCAACCGGCGCAAGCGATGCCGGCGCCCCGGCCCCAGGCGTGCGTGCCCACGGCCCTGGCCATCCGGGCGCTCGCCCCGGAGGGCGCGTCTCCTGTCTTCCTGTCCTTGGAACGTTTCCACCAGTTGGATCAGGACACCCTGGTCTCGGCTCTGCGCGCCGGGGCGCCTTCGATCGACGCCTACACGCTCCGGGACTTCTACAAGCAGATCAAGGCCGGCGATGGCGGCGCCTACGACCTGGCCTGCGACTGGGCGGGCCTGGAGGTGTCGGCTCCGTCGGATGGCCGCGCGCCGATGCGAATCTATCATCCCCTGGTCTCCAAGGATGGCCGGGAGGCGCTGGTGATGATCGAGGCGCCGGGCGAGAACGGCGGGGTGCGTGTCTGCCATCTCAAGGCCAGCGGCAAGGCCTGGGCGTCCATGGCGTGCCGGGTCCAGATTTTTTAGGGCTCAGCCGCTGAACGCCGTCCGCTGCTGTTCCAGGATGCGCTCGGCGGTCGTCATGGGGTCTTCGTCCAGCAGGACCAGACCGTTGCTGACCAGGCCGACGAAGCCGTGCACGGTGGTCCAGGCCATGGCCATGCCGGCGGCGACGGTCAGGCCGCCGGGCCGGGGGGTGGCGGCCACCGCCTCGCCCAGGACCGCGCCGCAGCGCCCGCCCGCCTCGGCCATCTCGCCGTCGGGGACCTGCAGGTAGGTGGGGCGGAACATCATCGTATAGAGGGCCGGATGGGCCAGGCCGAAGGCGACATAGGCCCGGCCCGTGCCCTTGAGGCGATCGAACGGGTCGTCGCCGGCGGCGTCGCGGGCCGCGATCATCGCCTCCGTCAGCTTGTCGAAGGCGTGGGCCAGCACCGCCGAGATCAGGGCCGCGCGGGTGGGGAAATAATGGGCCGGCGCGGCGTGGCTGACCCCGGCCAGCCGGGCGCAGGCGCGCAGGGAAACCTTGTCGTCCGTCTGGGCCTCGATCAGCTGGGTGGCGGCGTCGAGCAGGGCGGCGCGCACATCCGAGGGTCGCGACTTCCGAAGATTCGCGGTTAAGCTACCGTTGTTCGGCAAATCGCCAACTCCTGCTTGACACTGTCAAGCGGACACTTTATCAGCTTGACACTGTCAAGCAAAGGGGAGCGCCAAATGAACTACGCCCAGCTTTTCGGCATCGCCAACCTCATCGCCCTGGTCACCTGGGCGGCCCTGGCCCTGGCCCGGTTCGTCACGCCGCTGCGCCGCTTCGTCGATCCGGCCGCCAGCTACTGGGTCCCGGCCCTGTTCGCCGCCGGCTATGTCTGGCTGATCGCGCCGGGCTTCGTCGGCGTCCTGCAGCACAACAGCTTCGGCTCCCTGGCCGGGGTGGCGACGCTGTTTGCCGATCCCCGCAACCTGCTGGCCGCCTGGGTGCATATCCTGGCCTTCGACCTTTTCGTCGGCGGCTGGATCGCCCGCAAGAGCGCCGAGGAGAACATCTCGGCCTTCCTCGTCGTCCCCATCCTGCTCTTCACCTTCATGTTCGGCCCCGGCGGCTACCTGACCTTCATGCTGGTCCGCCTGGCCATGCGGAAAGGCGCACCATGACCACCTTCGACACCGAGACCCGCCCCGCCGCCCTCGGCCTGCGCGGCTGGAACCCGCCGCTGACCTGGGCGGGCCTGGCCTTCCTGGCCATGATGATCCCCACGGCCTGGCTGGCCCTGCACGACCCGCGCACGTTCAACGGCGTCAATGTCTGGGACAAGCCGCTGAAGTTCGAGCTGTCGATCGCCATCTTCCTGCTCATGGCCGGCTGGGTGTTCACCCGTCTGCCGAGCGGCTGGGCCCGCACCGGCTGGGGCCGCTACACGGTCTGGACGCCGATCGTCGCCTCGCTGGGCGAGATGGCCTACATCGCCTGGCGCGCCAGCCGCGCCGAGGCCTCGCATTTCAACCAGTCCACGCTCACCGCCATCGTGCTCTACGCGGTGATGGGGGTCGGGGCCCTGGCCCTGAGTTCCACCGCCCTGGTCCAGGGAATCGCCGTCCTGAGGACGCCCAACACCGCCGGCGACAACCCGGTGTTCCGCGCCGCCCTCGGCTGGGGCCTGGTCCTCACCTTCGTGCTGGGCGCCAGCCTCGGCGGCTATATGAGCGCCCAGACCAGCCACTGGGTCGGCGGGATTCAGAGCGACGCCGCCGGCCTGCCCCTGTTCGGCTGGTCGACCACCGGCGGCGACCTGCGCCCGCCCCACTTCCTGGGCATCCATGCCAGCCAGATCATCCCGGTCGCCGCGCTGGTCATCATCCGGCTGTTCGGCAAGGCGGCGGGGCTGCTGACGGGCCTGTTCGTCGCCGGCTACATCGCCCTGGCCATCGCGGTGTTCGTCCAGGCGCTGATGGGGCTGCCGCTGATCGCGCTTTAGCCATCATCCCCGTGCTAAAGGGGCGGCGTTCCATCCGGAGTTTCCGATGTTCGCCGCCCCGCTTCTCGCCGGCCTGATCCTGGCCCAACTGCCTGCCGGCCCCCCGCCTGTGAGCCTGGGCTTCGGCGAGGCTCTGGCCCGGGCCGAGCGCTACGAGAGCGACGCCAAGGCCGAGGCCTGGCGCGCCGCCAAGCTCGACCCCTTCCTCGACGGCCGTATGGAGCCGCTGTTCGCCAAGTGCGAGGCCGGCATGACCGCCCCGGTCAGCTTCACCCTGGTGATCAGCTTCAAGGCCGGCCGCTTCGACCGCATCGAATCCAACGACGACGGCCCGGTCGCCCGCTGCATGGCCGACGCCTTTGAGCGCTTCCCCTATCCCGCCCCGCCCTATCCCGACTTCGCCGAAGAGGTGCGGATGAAGCTGACGGGCGGACGGTGAGCCTGGCCGCCGTCATCCTGGCTGGAGCGGTCCTGACCGGCGGCGGCGACGCCGAATGCGCGGTCCTGGCCGCCGCGGCCGCCTTGCTTCGCGACACCCAGGAATTCTCGTCGGGGGACGTCAGCCAGACGGCCCTGCCGACCCGGACCCTGGCCCCGCCATCCGGCGGTCCCAATGAATTCAAGGGCCTGCGGATGACGTCCGGGCGACGCGACCTGGCCGAATGTCCAGGCTGGATCGCGCAGGCCAAGGCCAATGGCTGGACCCTCGCCGCGCCCAGCCGTCGCCAGCTGACCTACCCGGGTCCATCGAATCTGCGATGGTTTTCCAGGCCCGCCTTTTCCCGGGACGGGCGGACCGCGCGCGTGATCTTCGGCAGCGGAGGCCGGTGGGGCGGGGTGATCCTGGACCTTCGCCTGACCGAGACCGGCTGGGTGGCGGACGACGAACGCACACTCTTCGTTACCACGGACTGACGGGGCTAGGCGGCGCCGGAGGCCCATGCGAGGCTCGCCCCATGCTCCTGCTCCCCCTGATCCTCGCCGCCGCCCTCACCACCCCGGCCACCCCCACGCCCGGCTATGCCGAGGCCCTGGCCCGCGCCGAGCGCTACGAGAAGCAGTTCAGCGAATTCCGCATCAAGACGCTCTTCGGGATGCTGGGGCCGCATATTCCCGAACTGGTGAACCGTTGCTCGCCGGGTCCCCGTCCGACGAAGCGGGAGTTCAAGCTGATCCTCAGCTATGCCGACGGCCGGTTCGCCAAGGTCGAGACGGACAACGCCGACCCGGCCGCTGCCTGTTTCCAGGCCGCGCTCGCCGAGCTGACCTATCCGGCCCCGCCGGTCCCCGACTTCGCCGAGGAGATGACCATGGTCCTCGAGGCGGACGACGCCCGGCCGCCCGGCGCGCCCGATAAGCACTGACAGAGGGGCCGGCGGCCATGAAATCCGTCTTCATCGTCCTGGGGGTCACGGCGATCCTGGCCGCGGCGGCCTATGGCCTGTTCGGCCAGTGGGGGCGACCGATTGAGCCGGGCCCCTTGGTGCGGGCCAACGCCGACGAATGCGCCGTCGCGGCGCTGGTCAGCCAGGGCTTCGGTGAAGGGACGACGAGGGTGGAATGGCCTGGCCATCGCATCGTCAACCCGCCCAGCCTCTATGCCCGCCTGATCAGCCTGCCCCAATATTTCCGGAAGGAACTGCACCGGACCTTCCCGGCCCTGACGGAACCTGAACTACGGGCCCTGGCGCGGGCCGAGTTGCAAGGCGAACTCTCGCCCGGCCCCTATCGTCTCGATTGCGATTGGCGGGCCCTGGGCTCGCCGCTGACGCCGGCGAGCGGCCGGACCTATCGGCACGCCTTGAGCCAGCCGTTGATCGCGGGCGACCTCGCCGTTGTCTCCTATTCGCATGGCAGGGCGCTGGCGGCCATGGGCGGCCAATGCTTCTATCGCCGCATCGCCGGTCAGTGGCGCCGCCAGGCCTGTGGCGGCGGCTGGATCTCCTGAGGACGCCGGGGTGGAAGCATGGCGCGAGACGAAATGACGGTCGCCCGCTCGGCTCTGCTGGCCCTGATGATACTGGCGCCGATGCCGAGCAGCGCCCAGCCGGCCCCCGCGCCTTCCGCTGACTGCGCCGTGATCGCGGCGGCCGTCGAGGATTGGGACGAATTGCGCAACACCCTGTCTCCCGACTTCATAGAACGCCTGGATGAGCCGTCGCCGCCCTGGCCGCTGCAAACCCTGGAGGGGCAGCTGGAGCTGCCCGGTCCGAGAATGCCCCTGCTCACCGGGAGTTGCCCCGCGCCCGACGGCCGGCCTGTCAGGGTGATCCAGCCGCTTTATTCCGCGGATCGCAAGCTGGTCCTGGTCCGGCTGTATCAACGCGGCTCGTGGCGGGGCTACCTGCTCGAGCCAAGCGGCGAGACCTGGGTGGTCCGCGTGAGCCGTCCGCTCTGGCCACTCGAGAAGCCGATCGACATCGAAGGGGTCATCTAGCTGTCGCGTCCGGGCCCGCTGCGCTACAAGCCGCGCCCATGTCCCCCCGAACGTCCTTCGACGCCACCGTCCTGACCATGTTCCCGGAAGCCTTCCCCGGCCCGCTCGGCGTGTCGCTGATCGGCACGGCCTGGCGCGAACAAGGCCTGTGGAGTCTGGAAACGGTGGACATTCGCGGCTTTTCCAAGGATAAGCGCGGCTTCCTCGACGACACCCCTGCCGGGGGTGGCCCGGGGCAGGTGATGAAGGCGGACGTGATCGGGGCTGCGCTCGACAGCGTGGAGATCCGGGGACGGCCGCTTTTGTGCATGAGCGCCCGGGGTCGGCCCCTGACCCAGGCGCGCGTCAGAGAGTGGGCCAAGGCGCCGGGGATCATCGTCCTCTGCGGGCGGTTCGAGGGGGTGGACCAGCGGGTGCTCGACGCCCGGGGGTTCGAGGAGGTCGCCGTCGGCGACGCGGTCCTGGCCGGTGGCGAGGTCGCGGCGATGCTGGTGATCGAGGCCTGCGTTCGACTGGTCCCGGGTGTGCTGGGACAGGCCGAAAGCATCCGTGACGAAAGCTTCGAGGACGGGCTCCTCGAATATCCGCAGTACACGAGGCCGCGGACGTTCGAAGGGCTGGATATCCCCGAGGTGCTGGTGTCCGGCGACCACGGCAAGGTCGCCAAATGGCGCCAGCAGATGCGTGAAGAGACCACCCGCGAGCGGCGGCCCGATCTTTGGGCGGCCTACCTCGCCAATCAACAGGCAAAGGGCGGCAAAGCCCAAGGAGAATAGAGTTATGGCGATCAATGTGATCAAGCAGCTGGAGAAGGAAGAGACCGAGCGTCTCGCCGCCCTTCGCAAGACCCCCGAGTTCCAGCCCGGCGACACCGTCCGCGTCAATGTGCGGATCAAGGAAGGCGAGCGCGAGCGGATCCAGGCCTATGAAGGCGTCTGCATCGGCCGCCAGGGCGCCGGCCTCCACGAGAGTTTCACGGTCCGCAAGATCAGCTTCGGCGAAGGCGTCGAGCGGGTCTTCCCGATCATGTCCCCGATGATCGAATCCATCGAGGTCAAGCGCCGCGGCGTCGTCCGCCGCGCCAAGCTCTATTACCTGCGCGACCGCCGCGGGAAGAGCGCCCGTATCGCCGAACGCGCCATGGGCAGCCGCGAGCGGCCGGAAGCCGACGCCGAGTAGGCTTCGGTTCAGGTTTGAGTTCGAGAGGCCCCGCTGGAAACGGCGGGGCTTTTTCTATTCCGCCCCCGGCGGGGGCGGACGACCTCGCCAGAGCGAGGTCCGGTGAGGGTTTCCAAAGCCGTGCGGTGGTCGGCTGTGATTGGTTGCGGCCTGTGTGCCAGGCGCCTCGCCACGGCGGACGGCTGATACTCTCGACTTGTCGCCGCACGGCCTTGGAAACCCTCACCTGGCTGCTCACGGGCGCGCTGCGGGCGCGCCTCGGAGCGGCCGTCCGCCCCCGCCGGGGGCGGAGTAGTCAGGCCAGCATCTCGCGCCACCTCTGCACCACCGGCATGAAGTCGTCCGGCTCGCGCTCGTAGAGCAGCGTCCCCTCCGGAAACCCCGTCCAGCCCTGGGCGCTCGAGGTCCAGAAGGCGGCGGCCGGGACCAGCCAGCCGGTGTCGTCCAGCGTGCCCGGCCGCAGGGTCACGGTCTGGGGTCCGCGCGGCGGCTCGGTGAAGAGCCGGGTCCCGCAATCCTCGCAGAACCGTTGCGGGATGACCCGCCCGCTCTCCGCCGTCCGCGCCCAGGTCGCCGGCTCGCCCCGGGTCAGGGCGAAGCGCTCGCGCAGCAGCGGCATGGCCAGGCTGAAGGCCGCGCCGGTGAGCTTCTGGCAGTCGGTGCAACAGCAGGCGAAGACCCCGATCGGCGCGCCGCTGACCTCGTAGCGGATCGCCCCGCAGGCGCAGCCGCCGTGGATGGGGAAGGCGGGCAGGGTCACGGTCATCGCGCGCTCTCCTTCACATACTCGGCCAGCCCGGCCACCAGATGGTCGAACATCAGCCGCATGCGGCGGCTGGCCTTGAGGTCCTCGTGCATGGCCACCCACATCTCCAGTTCGAACTGGAACTGGCCGTTCAGGATGGGGACCAGATTGGGGTCGCGGGCGGCGATGACCGGCTGGCAGGCGCAGATCCCGACCCCGGCCCTGAGCGCCGCCAGCTGGGCCAGGTCGCTGTCGGTGCGATAGGCGAATAGCTCGCGATGGATGGTCAGGCCCGTCCGGCCCATGATCTCGTCCAGGGTGCGGATCGAGGGGATGACGCGGTCATAGCCGATCAGGCTGTGGTTGGCGGCCAGGTCCTCCAGGTCGCGCGGCTCGCCCCGGGCCTGCAGATAGCTGCGATGGGCGTAGAACTGCAGCCGCACGCTGCCGATGCGTTTGGCGGTCAGGGCGGCCTGGGTGGGCGGGGTCATCCGGACGGCGATGTCGACATCGCGCCGCAGCAGGTCCTCCACCGCGTTGGAGGGCGACAGCTCCAGGGCCACGCCCGGATGCTCGCGGTGGAACTCGGCCAGGATGGCGGGCAGCACCTCGCTGCCGACGATCTCGCTGGCGCTGATGCGGATGACGCCGCGCTCCGGGTCGGCCCCGCCGGCGGCGGTGCGGACCAGGGCGGCGGCGGCGGCGGACATGGCCTCGGCATGGGGCTTCAGCGCCAGGGCCGCCTCGGTGGGGTTGAGGCCGCCGGGCGAGCGGGTGAACAGCGAGAGGCCCCCCAGGCTGGCCTCCAGCGCCTCGATATGGCGGCCGACCGTGGGCTGGGCCAGGCCCAGGCGCCGGGCCGCGCCCGACAGGCTGCCGGTCTCGATCACCGCCAGCAGCGAGCGGTAGAGGTCCCAGTCCGGTCCGCGGCTATCCATGCGGATATGTATAGCGGCGCTACAGCTTTCGACAATTCCGAATAGGCGGCGGCGGGATCATCTTGCAGCCAAGCAAGGAGACTTCCCCATGACCCCTCCCAAGACCGCTCTCGTCATCGGCGCCACCGGCGGCTTCGGCTCCCACACCGCGCTCGCCCTGATCAAGCGCGGCTGGACCGTCCGGGCCCTGGCCCGCGACCCGGCCTCCGCCGCCGAGCGGATGGGGACCCGTACGCCCATCGACTGGGTGAAGGGCGACGCCATGGATGCGGCCAGCGTGGTCGCGGCGGCGAAAGGCGCGGACCTGATCGTCCACGCCGCCAACCCGCCCGGCTATCGCAACTGGAAGGGGACGGTGATCCCGATGCTGGCCTCGACCCTCGCGGCGGCCAGGGCCAGCGGCGCCCGCATCCTGTTCCCGGCCAGCGTCTACAATTTCGCCCCGGACAGCGGCGCCAACATCGGCGAGACCGCGCCGCAGCAGCCGGTGACCCGCAAGGGCAGGCTCCGCGTGCGCATGGAGGCCATGCTGCGGGAGGCGGCCGAGCGCGACGGTGTCCGCACCCTCGTCCTGCGGGCCGGCGACTTCTTCGGCCCCGGCCCGGGCGGTCAGTCCATGGACTGGCTGACCATCCGCCGCGGCGGCCGGGTCCGCGCCGTCTATGCGCCGGGCCCCAGCCATGTCGGCCACGCCTTCGCCTACCTCCCTGATCTGGGCGAAACCGCCGCCCGCCTCGCCGACCGCGAGGCTGAGCTGCCGGCCTTCGCCGCCTTTCATTTCACCGGCCACTGGCTGGGCGGCGCGCAAGGGCTGGCCCAGTCGGTCCGCCGGGTGCTGGACCAGCCGAACCTGCCGATCCGGCCCTTCCCGGAGGCGGTCATCCGGCTGATCTCGCCCTTCAACGAGACCCTGCGCGAGCTGCTGGAGATGCTCTATCTCTGGAAAAAGCCCATTGGCCTCGACAACGCCAGGCTGGTCGCCTTCCTGGGCGAGGAGCCTCACACCGCCCTCGACACGGCGGTGCGGGCGACACTGGACGACATGGGCGTGCTGGAAGAACCACCGGTTCGGCTGTTCCTGCAGCCGGCGTAGGCCAACACCCAAACACCGCTCATCCCCGCGAAAGCGGGGACCCAGGCTTTTTGCTGTTGAGGGCGGTTCTGACAGGTCCGGGCGGCTGAAAGTCCGCTACGAAAAACACCTTGGTCCCCGCTTTCGCGGGGATGAGCGGAGGTGGGGAGTGGTTTAGCCCGCCTTCTCCAGCGGCTGGCAGATCGGCCGCGACTTCAGGTCCAGCTTGCTCAGCTCATTGGCCGGCTTGACCCCCAGGGTCTTGGCGAATTCCAGGTTGCCCTCGGCGATGGCCTCGAGGAGGCGGCCGGTGTTGCGGGCGCTGGCCGAGGCCTCGACCAGGCGCCAGCGGCGCTCGCCGGTGATCGGTTCGTCCTGGCGCCGCAGCGACTGCAGCACGGTCCACTGGTCCTGCTCGCGCTGGGCCAGGCCGTCGAACTGGATCATGCTGTTGTAGAGCAGGCTGTAGATCAGCAGCTTGTCGGCCCCCAGGTGTTTGGACAGCAGGTCGGAGGCCTCGCTGTTCCAGGCGCCGTGGCCGGTGAAGAAGTAGGGGGCGCGGCCGACGTCTTTCCAGGGGCCCTTGGCGCCGCTGCGGGCCAGGACCGCGTCGATGGCGTCCAGCTTGGCGACGATGCAGCCATTGGCCCGCACCCTGAGCGCCAGGACATCGACATAGCTTTCCAGCTCCTTGTCCATCGAGACCTTGATCTCGTTGGCCCGCTCGCGCTCGCGGAAATCATTGGCCACCTCGCCGGCGACCAGGGCGATCAGCACCCCCAGGATGACGATGGCCACCTCGCGCAGGAAGTGGAGGGCGCCGGGGCCGGGGTTGATCGGCAGCTTCATGGGCCGATTTCCGCATGCCGGAGGGCGTTTGTCACCCCGCCCGTTCGACGCAACTTCCTGCCCTGAACGGCCCGTCACCCCTGGACTTGGCGGCACAGCCTGCCTAGATCGCGCCCATGGCCGGCAAGACCCTCTATGACAAGATCTGGGACGCCCATCTGGTCGCCGAGCGCGACGGCGAGAGCGTCATCTATATCGACCTGCACCTGATCCACGAGGTGACCACGCCCCAGGCCTTCGCGGGGCTGCGGGCCGCCGGCCGCGCCGTGCGCCGGCCCGACCGCACGCTCGCCGTGGCCGACCATAATGTACCGACCGAGGGCCAGGCCAAGGGCGTCGACGCCGTCGCCGACGAGGAGGCGCGCCTGCAGCTGCAGACCCTGGCCCGCAACGTCAAGGACGCCGGCATCGAGTTCTTCCCGATGGGCGATATCAGGAACGGCATCGTCCATGTGGTCGGGCCCGAGCAGGGCCGCACCCAGCCGGGCATGACCATCGTCTGCGGCGATTCCCACACCTCCACCCACGGCGCCTTCGGGGCCCTGGCCCAGGGTATCGGCACCTCGGAAGTCGAGCATGTCCTGGCGACCCAGACCCTGCGCCAGCGCAAGGCCAGGAACTTCCGGGTCTGGATCGAGGGCGAACCGCCGCCCGGCGTCGGGGCCAAGGACTATGCGCTCGCGGTGATCGGGGCGATCGGCACGGCGGGGGGCACCGGCTACGTCATCGAATACGCCGGCGACGCCATCCGGGCCCTTTCGATGGAGGGCCGCATGACCCTCTGCAACCTGACCATCGAGGCCGGGGCGCGGGCCGGGCTGGTGGCGCCGGACGAGACCACCTTCGACTATATGCGGGGGCGTCCCGCCTCGCCCAAGGGCGGGGCCTGGGAGCTGGCGCTGGAGAACTGGAAGAGCTTCTTCTCCGACCCGGACGCGAAGTTCGACCGCGAGATCCGCATCGACGCCGCCGCCCTGATCCCCATGGTCACCTGGGGCACCAGCCCCGAGGACGTGGTCCGCATCGACGGCTTCGTCCCCGATCCGGCGACCTACGAGACCGCCGACAAGCGCGCCGCCGTGGAAAAGGCCCTGGCCTATATGGGGCTGACGGCGGGCCAGCCGATCACCGAGGCCCGCATCGACCGGGTGTTCATCGGCTCCTGCACCAACAGCCGCATCGAGGACCTGCGGGCCGCCGCCGCCATCGCCAAGGGCCGCAAGGTGGCGTCCCATGTCGCCGCCATGGTGGTGCCGGGCTCAGGGTTGGTGAAGGCCCAGGCCGAGGCCGAGGGGCTGGACGTGATCTTCCGCGAGGCCGGCTTCGACTGGCGCGAGCCGGGCTGCTCGATGTGCCTGGCCATGAACCCCGACAAGCTGCAGCCGGGCGAGCGCTGCGCCTCGACCAGCAACCGCAACTTCGAAGGCCGCCAGGGCCGCGCCGGCCGCACCCACCTGATGAGCCCGGCCATGGCGGCGGCGGCGGCCATCGCGGGGCACATCGCTGACGTGCGGGACCTGGACTGAGATGCCGACCGTCCTGCGCTGGAACGGCTATCGCTTCTTTTTCTTCTCGAACGAGCGAGGCGAGCCGCCGCACGTCCATATCGACAAGGCCGGCAACACGGCCAAGATCTGGCTGGCCAGCGCGGAAGTCGCCCGCAATGTCGGCTTCAATGCCAGGGAGATTGCCGAACTATCTGCTAAGGTTGAGGCGGAGCGAGCCCAGTTTCTGGAGGCGTGGCGTGAGCATTTCAGCGGTCAAAATTGATCCCCGCGTAGAGAGCGTGGCCGTCGACGACCGGCGGCTTGAGGTCGTGCTGCGCGATGGCCGAACCATTTCCGCGCCCACCGCTTGGTTTCCGAGGCTGGCGCGAGCCGACGCGGCCCAGCGGGCTGACTGGGAAGTTTCGGCGGCCGGATTGGGCATCCATTGGCCGCAGATCGATGAGGATCTCAGCGTCGAAGGTCTGTTGCGCGGCGGCGGCGGCGCGGCCTGAATGATCGACGGTCTGGACCACATCGCCATCGCTGTCCGCGATCTGGACGCCACAGTCGCGTCTTATGAGAAACTGACTGGCCATAGCGCCGACTGGCGGGCCGGCTTCCCCGGCGCCCGTCATGCCTACATCCAGCTGGGCAATACCGCCCTGGACATCGTCTCGCCCACCGGCGAGGGGCCCTCGGGCGATGTGCTGCGGGCCCGGCTCGACAGCCATGGCGAGGGCATCTGGGGCCTGGCCCTGGCCGTGTCCGACATGGCCAAGGTGCGCCACCGGCTGGAGCGGGTCAGCCTGCGCTCCAGCGAGCCGGGCCCGATGACCGGCCTGGCCGAAGACGGCGCGACCCGAACCTGGCTGACCTCGGTCCTGCATCCCAAGGCCACGCACGGGACCAACCTCTTCCTGGTCGATGTCCCGAAGGCGGGGCCGCCCTGGGCCCCGTCCCCGCTGGCCGCCGACCCGGCCGCCGCGGTCTCTGGCCTGGACCACGTCGTCGTGCGCACCCCCGATCCCGAACGGGCCGCCGCCCTCTACGGCGCGCGGTTGGGCCTCGACATGCGGCTGGACCGCTCCAACCCTGACTGGGGCAGCCGGCTGATGTTCTTCCGCCTGGGCGACCTGGTCGTCGAGGTGGCCCATGACCTGAAGGCCGGGGTCTCGGCCGGTCCCGACAGCCCCTGGGGCCTCTCCTGGCGTGTCCCCGATCCTGACGCCGCCCGCGCCCGGCTGGCCGCCGAGGGCTTCGACGTCTCCGAGGTCCGCACCGGCCGCAAGCCCGGCACCCGGGTGTTCACCGTCCGCGACGCCCCGAACGGCCTGCCGACCCTGATGCTGGGCCTGGAGAAGACCCCATGAAAGCCTTCACCCGCCTCGACGGCCGCGCCGCGCCCCTGGCGCTGGCCAATATCGACACCGACCAGATCATCCCCAAGCAGTTCCTCAAGACGGTGGAGCGCGAGGGGCTGGCCAAGGGGCTGTTCTACGACCTGCGCTTCGACGGCGAGGGACGGCCGCGCGAGGACTTCGTGCTCAACCGGCCGGAATACAGGGGCGCCCAGGTGCTGATCACCGGCGACAATTTCGGCTGCGGCTCCAGCCGCGAGCATGCGCCCTGGGCGCTGCAGGACTTCGGCATCCAGTGCGTGATCGCGCCCGGTTTCGCCGACATCTTCTTCGGCAACTGCCTGAACAATGGCCTCTTGACCGTCATCCTGCCCCCCGACCAGGTCGAGGCGCTGATGGACGAAGCCAAGGGGGGCAACCACCTGTTCACCGTCGATCTGGAAAGCCAGACGGTGACCGCCCCGTCCGGCGCCAAATACCATTTCGACATCGATCCGGGCCGCAAGGAAAAGCTGCTCAAGGGCCTGGACGCCATCGGCGAGACCCTGGAGGTGGCCAGGGATATCGACGTCTATGAAATGAAGCAGGCGCTGCAACGGCCCTGGCTGGAGCGCGCCTGATGATCCTGGTGCTGGGAACCGTCCGGCTGCCGGTCGAGAACATCGAAAAAGCCCGCAGTGCGATGGCCGCCATGGTGGCCGGCAGCCGGGCCGAGGATGGCTGTATCGAATACGCCTACAGCGAGGACCTGCTGGACCCCGGCCTGATCTGGGTGACCGAGGCCTGGCGCGACCGCGATTGCCTGAAAGCCCATTTCCAGACGGCCCATATGGCGGCCTGGCGGCAGGTCTGGCCGTCGCTGGGGATTGGCGAACGCAATCTCGCCCTCTACGAAGCCGGCGACCCCGAACCTCTCTAGTTTCCCGCTCATCCCCGCGAAAGCGGGGACCCAGGTGTTTTTCGTTACAGCCTTGCCGCCACTCAGACCTTTCAGAACCGCCCCAAAACAATAAAAAGCCTGGGTCCCCGCTTTCGCGGGGATGAGCGGATTAAAGTACAGACCCTAGAGCGAGACCCCGATGACCCAGACCCTCCTGCTGCTGCCGGGCGACGGCATCGGTCCCGAAGTGACGGCGGAAGTGCGCCGGGTGGCCGAAAGGCTCACCCCCGACCTGAACCTGGAAGAGGCCCTGCTGGGCGGCTGCTGCTTCGACGCCCACGGGGTGTCGATCACCGACGAGACGGTGGCCCGGGCCAAGGCGGCCGACGCGGTGCTGATGGGGGCGGTCGGCGGGCCGCAATGGGCCAGTGCGCCGCGCGCGCAACGCCCGGAAGCGGGGTTGCTGCGGCTGCGCAAGGAGATGCAGGTGTTCGCCAACCTGCGCCCGGCCCTCTGTTTCGACGCCCTGGCCGACGCCTCGACCCTCAAGCGGGAGGTGATCGCGGGCCTGGACATCATGATCGTCCGCGAACTGACCGGCGGGGTCTATTTCGGCGAGCCGCGCGGGGTGGAAAAACTCGACGACGGCCAAAAGCGCGGCTTCGACACCCAGACCTACACGACCTCCGAAATCCAGCGGGTCTGCCGGGTGGCCTTCGAGCTGGCCCGGGGGCGGCGCAACAAGGTGACCTCGGCCGAGAAGTCCAACGTCATGGAAAGCGGCATGCTGTGGCGCGAGGTCGTCACCGCCCTGCACGCCAAGGAATATCCGGACGTGGAGCTGGAGCACATGCTGGCCGACAACGCCGCCATGCAGCTGGTCCGCCGCCCGACCCAGTTCGATGTGCTGGTCACCGACAACCTGTTCGGCGACATCCTGTCGGACGAGGCCGCCCAGCTGACCGGGTCTTTGGGTATGCTGCCCTCGGCGGCGTTGGGCGATCCCGGCCGGCCGGGCTTGTATGAACCCATCCACGGCTCGGCCCCCGACATCGCCGGCAAGAGCGCGGCCAACCCGCTGGCCGCCATCCTCAGTTTCGAAATGGCCCTGCGCTGGTCGCTGGGCCGGGGCGAGACGGCGGATCGGCTGTTCAAGGCGGTGGAGGCGGCGCTGGCGGCCGGGGCGCGGACGGCGGACCTGGGCGGGTCGCTGAAGACGGCCCAGATGACCGACGCGGTGCTGAAGGCGCTGGGCTAGACCGCGCTCACCACCCGCAGCACCCGGGCGGCGTAGCTGCGGCCCACCGGGATGGCCTGGCCGTCGGCGGCGATCAGTTCGTAGGTGCGGTCGCCCAGCCGGCGCAGGCCGGACATGGCGGCGATGCGGACGATGGCCGAGCGGTGGACGCGCAGGAAGCTGTCCGGCGGCAGCCGCGCCTCCAGGGCCCGCAGGCGGTCGCGGATCAGATAGCTGCGCGCCGCGGTGTGCAGGCGGACATAGTCGCGCTCGGCCTGCAG
Organism: Caulobacter ginsengisoli; assembly: GCF_030814835.1. Taxonomy (GTDB): domain Bacteria; phylum Pseudomonadota; class Alphaproteobacteria; order Caulobacterales; family Caulobacteraceae; genus Caulobacter; species Caulobacter ginsengisoli. Next base: position 178,511 of record NZ_JAUSVS010000007.1, on the reverse strand, counting down.
CCAGACCAGGCTGGAGACCGGCAGCCGACGGCGGCTGTCGCCGTCCGGCGCCCACAGGGCCAGGTCCTGGTCCCACTGGCGCAGCGCCTGGACGACCGCGCGCAGTTCGCCGACCTGCTCGACCGCATGACGTCCCTGCACCGCCGCCCGGGCCCGGGCCACGGCCTCGCGCAGGCGGCGCGGCTCGACCGGCTTGAGCAGATAGTCGGCCCCGGCCAGGTCGAAGGCTTCCAGCGCATAGCGGCCGAAGGCGGTGACGAAGACCACCACCGGCGGCGGCTCGACGTCCAGCCCGCGGACCAGGTCCAGGCCCGAGAGGCCCGGCATCTCGATGTCCAGCAGCACCAGGTCGGGACCGGTTCCGACGATCAGCTCCAGGGCCGCCGGGGCGGTCCCGGCGGTTCCCACCACCTCCAGGTCGGGGATGGCGCGCAGCAGGGACTGCAGGCGGCGCACGGCCACCGGCTCGTCGTCGACGATGACGCAGCGAAGGGTCATGGGGGCAGAGTCATCGCGGCAGGACCAGCTCGACCCGCCAGCCGTGCGGCTCGGCTGGGCCGCTGTCGAGGCGAGCGGCCTCGCCATAGAGGACCGCCAGCCGGCGGCGGACGTTTTCCAGCCCCAGACCCGAGCCCGGCTTGGGCGACACCGGCCGGGCGTCGTCGACAACGATGAGGCGCAGGCGCTCGCCGTCGCGCTCGGCCCGCACGGTCAGGGTGACCAGGCCCTCGGTGCGGGCGACGCCGTGGGTGAAGGCGTTCTCCAGGATCGGCTGCAGGATCAGGCTGGGGACCTGCCAGCTGCGCAGGGCCTTGGGCGCGGCGTCGACGAAATGGAAGCGGTCTTCGAAGCGGGCGGCCTGGACCTCGATATAGCCGCCCTGGTCGGCGAGCTCGGCGGCCAGGGACCGGAAGGCCGGCAACTGGCGGTCCAGCGAGCCGCGCAGCAGGCGCGACAGGGCCATGACCGTGCGGTTGGCCCGCTCGGGCTGGGCCTCGAGGATCAGGCCCGAGACGGTGTTGAGGGCGTTGAACAGGAAGTGCGGGTCGATCTGCTGCAGCAGGGCGCGGTTGCGGGCCTCGGCCACCGCTCGCTGGGCTTCGACCAGGGCCAGGCTGGCGTTGCGCACGCGGGTGTCGGACTCCAGCGCGAAATACAGCGCCGCCCAGGCCAGGAACACCCAGGCGTCGCCCATGGCGCTGCCGATCCAGTGGGCGAGCGTGGTCTCGCCCCAGCGCGGGACGATGATCCCAAAGACCAGCTCGGCGAAGGCGGCCTCGACCAGGGCGGCCAGGGCGCAGAGGCTGACGGCCAGGCCCAGGCGCTGGACCAGCGGCCGCTCGACAGTGGCCGCCAGGGGCCGGACCATGGCCCAGCAGAGGCCCGCCCCGGCCAGGCAGACCGGAATCCGCCGCAGGGCCCGCTCGAACAGATAGGGCATGGGGGTGATCGCCCAGTCGGCGGTCCAGGCGGCATAGGCCACCAGCCAGACGACCAGGGTGGCGACGGCGAGGGTGCGGCGGGGCAGGGCGGGCGCGGCCTGGTGGGCGGGCATGACGGCGATGGTCGTGCATTCGCAGGATCACCGCCAGCCGCTTCGTCGCGCGGATTCGGCGGCTCGTCGCGCGCGGGACCGCCGGTCGCGCGGCGGCGGCGGCCGGACGCAGCGCCCGCGCCGCGATCCCGGGAGGCGGGCCAGCCTGCATGGCCAACCCGGGAGAGCCGACGTGATACGCCCTGTCCTGCTGCCGCTGCTCGCCCTGGCTGTTCTGGCCCACCCCGCCCGGGCCGCCGAGCCGGGACCGCCGGCCAGCGCCGTCCGGGCCCAGGGCGAGGTGACCCTGGATGGCCGGCTGGACGAGGCGACCTGGCAGGCGGCGCCGGTTCTCGACCGGTTCGTCGAATACTATCCCGGTGACCTGACCCCGCCGACCGAACGGACCGAGGTCCGCTTCCTCTATGACGACCGCTATCTCTATGTCGGCTTCCGGCTGTCGCTGCGGGAGGTCGACAAGCTGCGCAAGCCCTTCGTGCGGCGCGACAAGGTCGGGGGGACCCATGACTATGTGCAGGTCTATCTCGACCCGCAGGGGTCGGGGCGGAACGGCTACATGTTCCGGGTCAATGCGCGGGGGGTGAAGACCGACGGCCTCAACGACGAGGCCAAGCAGAGCGAGACCCTGGATCCCGACTACGACTGGGACGCCGCCACCAGCATCGACGCCGGCGGCTGGACGGCCGAGATGCGCATCCCGCTCTCCACCCTGCGGATCACCCGCACCGGGCCGCAGGGCTGGCTGATGGTCGTCACGCGGGGGGTGCCGCGCGGGCAGTACGCCATCATCTCCACCGCCCGGTTTCCGAAGAACGCCAGTTGCTTCTACTGCTACGCCAGCCCGCTGGAACTGCCGGACCTGACCCCGAAAACCGAGACCCTGATCGTCACCCCCTCGGTGACCGGGACCGCGCGGCGCGACGAGGGCGCGGCCGGGTCGGGGGATCACAGCCGCGGCCAGGTCAGCCTGGACCTCAAATGGCTGGCCTATCCGGGCGGGGTCGTCGACCTGGCCATCAAGCCCGACTTCAGCCAGGTCGAGGCCGACGCGCCGCAGCTGACCGGCAACCTGCGGTTCGCGCCCAACCTGCCGGAAAAGCGGCCGTTCTTTCGCGAGGGGCTGGACCTGGTCTCCACCCAGATCCCGGCCTTCTATACCCGCACGGTCCTCGCCCCGGACCTGGGCCTGAGGTTCACCCAGCGCTCGGCCGGGTTCAACGCCACCGCCTTCCTGGCCCGCGACGTCGGCAAGCCGGCCATCCTGGAGCCGGGACTGCTGCAGTCGCGGCTGGCCTTCCCCGACTTCGACAGCACGGTCGCCTTCGGTCACGGCAAGTGGGTGCGGGGCGCGGCCGACGCCGGCCTGCTGTTCGCCGCCAAGCGCAACGACGACGGCAGCTCCAACAGCGTGGCGGGCTTCGACGCCAGCTGGGGCGACGCCACCGACCGGGCGGCCGGCCAGGTCCTGGGCTCCTGGACCCGCGATCCCAACCGGCCCGACCTGATCGCCGACTGGCATGGCCAGAGCCTGGCGGGAACGGCCCTGGCCCTGCGCTGGGACCATACGGCCGAGACCCTGTGGACGGTGAAATACAACCTCTATTCCGAAGGCTTCCGCAGCTGGCTGGGCTATGCGCCGCGGGTCGGCTACCAGGAGGGGCTGGTCGACCTGCGGCGGCCCCTCTACCCCAGGGGCTGGATCGTCAACGACGTGACCCCCTATGTGACCTATGACCGGCTGGCGCCGCTCAATCGGGGCGGCGGCGAGCAGGACCTGGCGCTGGGTTTCACCAGCTATGGCGTCCGCAACCTGTCGGTCGACGTCTCGGTCCATCCCGACACCCGGGTGCTAACCCGCCAGGGCGATGAGCGGCGGACCCGCACCCTGCAGTGGACGATCTCGGCCGTGCCGGCCGGGCGGGTGCCCCAGGTGGCGACCACCGGAACGGTCGGGACCATGATCGACTTCGCCACTGGCGAGGTGGTCGACGGTTCGACCCTGAGCCTGAGGCTGCGGACCCGGCCGCTGGATCGCCTGGAGCTGGAGGCCTGGTGGTCGAGGAACCGGCTGGGCGACGCGCCCGGCGGCGGGACCCGGCTGGACGAGACGGCCGGCGAGCTGATGGCCACCTGGTATTTCGGGCCGGCCTTCTATGCCATGGCCGACTACCAGACCTATCGCGGCCGGCGGACCTGGCCGGCGGCGGACCGGTTCTCGTCCAGCCTGGCCAGCCTGCAGTTCGCCTGGGAGGCGCGGCCCGACCTGCAGCTGTTCTGGGGCGCCCGCAGCGGCGCCGAGCGGCCGGACGATCCGGCGGACCGGGGGCGGTCGACCGAGGTCTATTTCAAGGTCTCGCGGACCATCAGAACCGGGCGTGGAGACTAGCCCCTCGGCGGCAGCACCATCTGGGTCTGGGTCACCAGCGCCACCAGCTTGCCGCCCTCGCCCTCGATGCGGGTCTGCCAGACGCTGGACCTGCCGCCGATATGGGCCGGCAGCGAGACGGCGGTGACGTAGGTCCCGGCCTTGGCGGCGCCGATGAAGTTGGTCTTGCTTTCGATGGTGGTGGTCAGGGCGCCTTCGGGCAGGTTCAGGGCCGCCCCGACCGCGCCCAGGGCGTCGGCGAAGGCCATCACCGCCCCGCCGTGCAGGATGGCGCCGGCGGTGCAGAGGTCGTCGCGGACCAGCAGGCGGCCCTCGACGCGGTCCTTGGCGGCGCTCAGGATTTCCACCCCCATCAGCCGGCTGAACGGCATGACCGAAACGTCCAGCTCCATCGCCCTCTCCCGGTTCTGACAAAAGCTTAACTGGCGCCATTCCGCGCCCGGCGCCAAGCCTCTCGAACTGGGAGGACCGTCGATGAAGCTTGCCCCCGCCCTGACCGTGGCCGCCCTGACCGTGGCGGCCCTGAGCGTAAGCGCGGCCGTGGCCCAGACGCCGGGGCCGGCGCCCGCCCCCTGCGCGGCCGCCGAGCACCATCAGTTCGACTTCTGGGTCGGCCGCTGGGACGTCTATCCGATGGCCAAGCCAACCAAGCTGGTCGCCCACTCGCTGATCGAGTCCCTCTATGGCGGCTGCGCCATCCGCGAGAACTGGATGCCGCTGGCCGGCGGCGGCGATGGCGGCAGCCTCTCCAGCTTCGTCGCCGACGAGAAGGGCTGGCGGCAGACCTGGGTCGACGCCAGCGGCGCGCGGGTCGATTTCAAGGGCGGCTATGTCGGTGAGGCCATGGTGCTGACCGGCTTCTGGCCCGGCGTGCTGGGCCCCGGCAAGGGCGCCCTGATCCGCATGACCTATACCCGCCAGCCCGGCGGGGCGGTGCGCCAGCTGGGCGAGGCCTCGACCGACGACGGCAAGACCTGGCAGCCCAATTTCGACTTCATCTATCGGCCTTCGAGCCTGAAGACGCCACTCGGCGGCTGACGGTTCGACAAGGGGGATTTTCAGTTGAGTTTCGTGAACACTCTGCCGGCTGGGATCGGCCTGGCGACGGCCCTGCTGGCCGCCTCGGCCGCCAGCGCCCAGACGCCGCAGGCTCCGACCCCGGCGCCCGCGCCCGCCGCCCCGGCGCCAAAAACCGAAGGCACGACCGTCTCCGGCGTCACCGTCAAGGCCGGCGATCCGCCGATGAAGAGCAGCATCGACAGCCGCAGCTACAGTGTCGCGGGCGACCTGCAGGCGACCAGCGGCTCGGTCGCCGACGCCCTCAAGCGCATTCCCTCGGTCGAGGTGGACATCGACGGCAACGTCACCCTGCGGGGCGATCCCAGCGTGACTATCCTGATCGACGGCAAGCCCTCCGGGGCCATGAAGAGCCAGAGCCGGGCCGACGTCCTGCAGCAGATGCCCGCCGATCGGATCGACCGGGTCGAGGTGATGACCAACCCCGGCGCCCAGTATTCTCCGGAAGGCACCGGCGGGGTGATCAACCTGATCACCAAGAAGGGCGACAAGGCCGGGGCCGGCGCCTCGGGGGCGATGCGGGTCAGCGTCGGCGACCAGCAGCGCTACAACGCCGGGGTCAATTTCGCCTACAACAACGCCAAGCTCTCGGTGTCGGGCGATGCGGGCCTCAACCGCTACGCCAACCGGTTCCAGGCTCATGACGACCGCCTCTTCACCGGGCCGGGCGGGACCATCCGCCGCCTGCAGCTGGGCCGTGGCCAGAACGCCGGGCTGGGCTGGAACTCGCGGCTGGGCGCCGACTACGACCTGAATCCCAAGAACCACCTGAACGCCGAGTTCAGCTACGGCAGCTTCCCGAACGATTTCAGCAACTTCACCGACTACCAGACCTTCAACGCCCTGGGGACGCCGGTCGGCCGCACCCAGCGCCGGGCCGAGATCGACATCGGCGGCGCCTACGCCAACGCCTCGCTGGGCTGGCGGCGAACCTTCGCCGGGGACGATCACAGCCTGAGCCTGGAACTGGACGGCAGCACCTGGCGCAACCACCAGTTCGCCGACTTCGAGACGACGACCAGCCTGCCGGCGACGCCGACGGTGTTCGAGGACCTGGACGTGCGTATCTGGTCCAAGGAGCTGGACCTGAAGGGCGACTACAGCCGGCCCATGCCGGGTTCGGCCCGGCTGAAGGCGGGGTTCGACCTGGACCGCACCAAGGACCGGTTCGGCAGCCTGGCCGCCAAGGGGCTGACCCTCAACACCAAGGTGTTCGACCCCACCCAGAGCCACCAGCTGACCTTCGACGAGACGGTGCTGTCGGCCTATCTGACCTATGAGAAGCCGTTCGGGGACCTGACGGTGCTGGGCGGCCTGCGCTACGAGACGGCGACGAACGATATCGACCTGCCGACCACCGGCTTCACCAACAGCCATGGCTACGACAAGCTCTATCCCTCGCTGCACCTCGACTACAAACTCAGCGACACCAGCCGGCTGAAGGCCAGCTATTCCCTGCGCATCACCCGCCCCAACTCCTGGGACCTGGACCCCTTCCCGGTGAAGCTGGACGCCCTCAACTACCGGCAGGGCAACCCCAACCTCGAGCCCAGCGAGACCCAGTCCTGGGAAGCCTCGTTCGAATACCGCAAGCAGCGGAACTACTATCTGCTCACCGCCTTCTGGCGCGAGAACGAGAACGGCGTCACCGACGTGGTCACGGACCTGGGCGGCGGGCAGACCCTGACCACCAAGGCCAACCTGGCCACCAGCCGCTCGGGCGGGATCGAGTTCGTCGTCAACCGCGCCCTTTCCAAGACCCTCAGCCTGAACGCCACCGGCACGGCGCTGTACAACCAGATCGACGCCACCTCGCTGGGCTACAGCGGCGACCGGTCGACCTATGCGTTCGGCGGGCGGGCCAGCCTGGACTGGCAGGTCACGCCCGTGGACCTGCTGCAGTTCAACACCGTCCTCAACGCCAAGGCGCTCACCCCGCAGGGCTATGTCAAACCCACCTACGGGGTGAACCTGGGCTACCGGCGCAAGCTGAACGACCGGCTGTCCCTTACCGTCACCGCCACCGACATCTTGGAGACCTTGAAGAACGAGGTGGTCTATGACGCGCCGGACGTGAAGGGGACCTTCACCCGCCGCCGCTCGAGCCGGGGCGTCTTCATCGGCCTGCGCTACCGGTTCGGGGCCGGCAAGCCGCAGCGCGAGGGCTTCGACTACAACGCCGGCAACGGCGGCGGCGCCGGCGGCCCGCCGAGCTAGGGCTCCAAACTCCTTACCCGTAGGGGGAGGACGACCGCGCCAGAGCGCGGTCCGGCGGGGTCTTCGGGCAGGGGCATTGATCGGTCGAGGCTGAGCTCGGGTGAATTGCGAGGCGCCGAGGCTCGGCGAAACTTGGTCCTGACCACCGCCTTGGTCGAACACCCCCACCGGGCCGGCCGCGGGCGCGCCGTCCGCCCCCTACGGGGGCGAAGTCGTCTTTCTTTTGCCCCGTTGGCGAAACACGCTTAGGTGGGCGTGATTTGGGGGAGTCGTCAGTGCGTGTCGTGAAATCCGTGCCGGCCAGTGTCGGCTTCGTCGGCATGCTGCTGGCCGCCTCGGCCGTCGAGGCCCAGACGGCGCCCGCGCCCAACCCACCGGCCGCCAAGCCCGCGCCGAAGACGGAGGGAACGACCGTCTCGGGCGTCACCGTCAAGGCCGACGAGCCGCCGGTCAAAACCTCGATCGACCGCCGCAGCTACAGCGTCTCGGGCGACCTGCAGGCGACCAGCGGCTCCATCGCCGACGCCTTGAAGCGCATTCCGTCCGTCGAGGTCGACATCGATGGCAATGTGAAGCTGCGCGGCGATTCCAGCGTCACCATCCTGATCGACGGCAAGCCCTCGGGCGTGATGAAGGGCCCCGGCCGCGCCGACGCCCTGTCGCAGCTGCCGGCCGACCAGATCGACCGGGTCGAGGTGCTGACCAATCCCGGGGCCGATTTCTCGCCCGAGGGGACCGGCGGGGTCATCAACCTGGTGACCAAGAAGGCCAGCCGGTCGGGGGCTGGGGTCTCCGGCTCGGTGCGGGGCAACATCAACACCAGCGGCCGCACCAACGGCGGGCTCAACTGGGCCTACAACAACAGGAAGCTGTCACTGTCGGCCAATGCCGGCTTCTGGACGTTCGACACCCGGTTCGACACGGTCGACGACCGCACCCTGGGCGGGGCCTTCCGCCGGCGGTCGGTCAACACCGCCACGCTGACGGGCGCGGGGGGCAATCTGCGGCTGGCGGCCGACTACGCGCTGGACGCCAGGAACCGGATCAGCGGCGAACTCAACGTCTTCGCCTACGGGCCCAGCTTCGAGACCCGTTCGCGCTACGAGAACTATGACGTCCTGGGGGTGCTGACCGGCCTCACCGGCCGCCGCGGCGAGTCGGACAATCGCTCGTCCTCCGGCGACGCCTCGCTGAGCTGGCGGCGCGAGTTCACTGGCCAGGACCACAATCTCACCCTGCAATTGAACCGCGACCGCTGGGTGTCGGACAACGACTCCCTCTACCGGCTGTTCTCCGTGACCCCGGCCGGCGTCGACAGCTTCGAGGGGACCGACAGCCACAGCGTCTCCGACGACCTGAGCCTGAAGGGCGACTACAACCGCCCCATGCCCGGCGAGTCCCGGCTCAAGGCCGGCTTCGAGCTGCAGCGCAGCAAGGTCGACAACGACAATGTCTTCTCGGTCGGGCCCTCGAAGCCGGGCCTGGTCTTCGATCCGGCCCGCTCGCACCGGCTGATCTTCGACGAGAAGGTCGGCTCGGCCTATCTGACCTATGAGCGGCCGTTCGGCGACCTGACCCTGCTGGCCGGCCTGCGCTATGAGACCGCCAGCAACGACCTCGACCTAGTGACCACCGGCCTGAAGACCAGCCACGGCTACGACCGGTTCTATCCCTCGCTGCATCTCGACTATCGGCTGAGCGACACATCGCGGCTGAAGGCCAGCTATTCCTTAAGGATCATGCGGCCCGGGGCGGGCGACCTGGACCCCTTCCGGACCTATTCCGACGCCTTCAACTATCGGCAGGGCAACCCCAACCTCGAGCCGTCCGAGACCCGCTCCTGGGAGGCCTCCTACGAATACCGCAAGGACCGCAGCTACTACCTGGTCACCGCTTTCTGGCGGCAGACCGACAACGGGATTACCGACCAGCTGGTCGATCTGGGCGGCGGGGTGCTGCTGACCACCAAGGCCAACCTGGCCCAGAACAGCTCGGGCGGGCTGGAGTTCGTCGTCAACCGCGCTCTGACCAAGACGCTGAGCGTGAACCTGACGGGCACGGGCTTCTACAACCAGATCGACGCCGGCGCGTTCAGCCTGGGCCGCGACCGGTCGGCCTGGTCGGTCAGCGGCCGGGCCAGCTTCGACTGGCAGGCCTCGCCCAACGACCTGGTCCAGGTCAACGCGGTGGCCAACGGCGGGTGGATCACGCCGCAGGGCCGTATCGAGCCGACCTACCAGGTGAACCTGGGCTATCGGCGCAAGCTGAACGAGCGCTGGTTCCTGACCCTGACCGCCACCGACATCTTCGACAGCATGGACGGCCGCACGGTGCTGGACGCGCCGGGGCTGACGGGGTTCTCGACCCGCGACGTCTCGAGCCGCGGCGTCGGCATCGGCCTGCGCTACCGCTTCGGGGCCGGCAAGCCGCAGCGCGACCCGGCCTTCGACTACGGCGGCGGGGGCGGCGGGCCGGGGTAGGCGCGCCGGGTTGATTTGCCCCGGTGGCGAAACACGCTTAGGTGGACGTAGATCGAGGGGGGCTCTGTCGGTGCGTGTTGTGAAGTCCGTGCCGGCGAGCGTCGGCTTCGTCGGCATGCTGCTCGCCGCCTCGGCCGCGGAGGCCCAGACCGCGCCCACGCCCAGTCCGCCGGCCGCCAAGCCCGGGCCGGCCAGTTCTCCGCCAGCGAGTCCGCCGCCCGCGCCGAAGTCGGAGGGGACCACGGTCTCCGGCGTCACCGTCAAGGCCGACGATCCCCCGGTCAAATCCTCGATCGACCGCCGCAGCTACAGTGTCGCGGGCGATCTGCAGGCCACCACCGGCTCGATCGCCGACGCCCTCAAGCGCGTGCCGTCGGTCGAGGTCGATATCGAGGGCAATGTCCGGCTGCGCGGAGAATCCAGTGTCACCATCCTGATCGACGGCAAGCCCTCGGCGATCATGCGGGGCGGCGGCCGGGCCGACGCCCTGCAGCAGATACCGGCCGACCAGATCGAGCGGGTCGAGGTCCTGACCAACCCCGGCGCGGACTTCTCGCCGGAGGGGACCGGCGGGATCATCAACCTGGTGACCAAGAAGGCCAGCAAGGCCGGAGAGGGCGTCTCCGGTTCGGTGAAGGGTAATGTCGGCACGGGCGGCCGCTACAATGGCGGCGTCAGCTGGAACTACAATTCCAAGGCGCTCACGGTGTCCCTCGACGCCGGCCTCTCGCGCACCTCCAGCCGTTCCGAGTCGCGCGGCGACCGCACCGTGACCGGGATCGGCGGGACCTTCCGCCGGCGGTCGGAAGGCCGGTCCCGGAGCGAAGGCGAGAGCTACTCCCTGCAGGCCTCCGCCGACTACGAACTGGACCCGAAAAACCGGTTGAGCGGCAATGTCAGCTATTTTGCCTCTTCCTACGCCTTCGGCGGCGACTCCCGCTCCACCATCGCCGATCCGGCGGGCGTCCTGGTCAGTGACAGACCGAACCGGGGCAGCACCGGCAGCGACTCCAATTCGCTCAGCGGCTGGCTCAGCTGGCGGCGTGAGTTCACCGGCGAGGACCACAACTTCACCCTGGAACTGCAGCGCAGCCGCTGGGGCTACGACAGCGACTCCGTCTACCAGTACGACAACCTGGTCCCGCCGGCGCCCAGCCAGTTCGAGCGTTCCGACAGCCGCTCGACCGACGGCTACTGGAACTTCAAGGGCGACTACAAGCGCCCGATGCCCGGCTCTGGCCGCTTCAAGGCCGGCTTCAACTTCGAGCAGAACGAGAGCGACAACGACACGGTCTATTTCAGCGGCCCGACCAAGGGCTCGACCCTCTTCGACCCGACCCGCTCGCACCGGCTGATCTTCGAGGAGACGGTGCTGTCGGCCTATCTCAGCTACGAGCAGCCGTTCGGCGACCTGACGGTGCTGGCCGGCCTGCGCTACGAGAGCGCCACCAACGACATCAACCTGCTGACCACCGGCCTGAAGTCCAGCCACCGCTACGACCAGCTCTATCCGTCCCTGCACCTCGACTACCGGCTCAGCGAGACCAGCCGGCTCAAGGCCAGCTATTCGCTCAGGATCAGCCGTCCGCGCGGCTACGACCTCGACCCGTTCCGGACCTATTACGACGCCTTCAACTACCGGCAGGGCAATCCCAACCTCGAACCCTCGCAGAGCCAGTCCTGGGAGGGTTCTTACGAGTACCGCAAACAGCGCAGCTACTATCTGGTCACCGGCTTCTATCGCCAGACCAAGGACGGCATCACCGACGAGACGATCGACCTGGGCGGCGGGGTGCTGCTGACCACCAAGGCCAACCTGGCCCGGAACCGCTCGGGCGGGCTGGAGCTGGTGGCCAACCGGTCCCTGACCAAGACCCTGCGCCTCAACCTGACCGGCACGGCCTATTGGACACAGATCGATGTGGGCTCGCTCGGCTATGGCCGGGACCGGTCCGCCTGGTCGGTGGGCGGCCGGGCCAGCCTCGACTGGGACATCAGCCCGAGCGACCTGTTGCAGGCCCAGGCCGTCGTCACCGCCAAGCGCATCATGCCTCAGGGCTATGCCGAGCCGACTTTCGGCCTGAACCTCGGCTATCGACACAAGCTCACTGACCGGCTGCTGCTGACGATCACCGCCAGCGACGTCCTCGACAGCCTGGACCGGCGCATCGTGCTGGACGCGCCGGGCCTGAAAGGGGTCTCGGCCAGCAGCAGCACGACCCGGGGCGTGTTCATCGGCCTGCGCTATCGCTTCGGCTCCGGCAAGCCGCAGCGCGACCCCGGTTTCGACTACAACGCCGGTTCGGGCGCCGCCGGGCCGCCCGGCTAGACCACCGCCTCGGCCACCATGATCTGCGGGTCCTCGGCAAAGCCCATGAACTCGCCCAGGATCGCCTGCACCGTCTCGCCGCCGAAGTCCTCGCCCATGAAGCCGGCGAGGTCGGGGATGTCGAACATCTCGACATAGTCGATCGGCGGCTTGCCGTCGGGGTCCAGCAGCATGCCGGTGGTGCGGTGGGTCACGAAGCTGGCCACCCGGGTCAGGCCGCGCATGGTGGGATAGTCGCGGGTGGTGATCCAGGTCTCGAAATCGGCGGGCGCGACGCCGGCCTTCAGCTTGTAGGTCAGGATGATCTTGGACATGGCTGCCCCCTTCAGTGTGGAGGGGAAGCTAGATCGGGTTGGCGCTTCGGCAACCGCCTGAAAGGGGGGCGGACAGGCAGCAAGGGTTCAACCACGAAAAACACGAAAAGGAAGATAGGGTCCACGAACCACACGAACCACACGAACAAGGGCGCCTTCGGCGCCGATCCATTTCGATCCGCCGACTTTCAGCCGCCGGCCTTTTCGTGTTTTTCGTGGTTCACCTTGCAGACGAGGCCGAAAAGGGCGCCGTTCGGCGCGGACCTGTTCGTGTGGTTCGTGTGGTTCGTGGACTCTTCTTCTGAACCCGCCCTCAACTTTCCTCAGCTTGCGCCTATATGCGGCGGGGCGTAACACGCCGCCTTCAAGCAAGGAGAAGCCATATGGGTTACCGGGTCGCCGTCGTGGGCGCCACGGGCAACGTGGGCCGTGAGATGTTCAACATCCTCGAGGAATTGAATTTCCCCGTGGACAAGATTCACGCCATCGCCTCGCGCAAATCCATCGGCATCGAGGTTTCCTTCGGCGACCGGATCCTCAAATGCGAGGACCTGGCGCAGTTCGACTTCTCCACCGTCGACCTGGTGCTGATGAGCGCCGGCGGGGCGGTGTCCAAGGAATGGTCGGAGAAGATCGGCCGGGCCGGGGCCATCGTCATCGACAACTCCTCGGCCTGGCGGATGGACCCCGACGTGCCGCTGATCGTGCCGGAGGTGAACCCCGACGCCATCGAGGGCTTCGCCAAGAAGAACATCATCGCCAACCCCAACTGCACGACGGCGGGGCTCTTGGTGGCGCTCAAGCCGCTGCATGACGCGGCGAAGATCAAGCGGATCGTGGTCTCGACCTACCAGTCGGTCTCCGGCACCGGCAAGGAGGCCATGGACGAGCTGTGGGACCAGACCAAGGGCGTCTTCGTCCTGGGTCCGTCCGAGCCGAAGAAATATCCCAAGCAGATCGCCTTCAACGTCATCCCGCAGTGCGACTCCTTCCTGGAGGACGGCTCGGGCGACACCAAGGAAGAGCGCAAGATCGCCGACGAAACCCACAAGATGCTCGACCCCGACATCAAGGTCAGCGCCACCTGCGTGCGGGTGCCGGTGTTCGTCGGCCACGGCGAGGCGGTCAATATCGAGTTCCACTCGGCGCTGGACGAGGACGAGGCCCGCGACATCCTGCGCGAGGCCCCCGGCCTGATGGTGGTCGATAAGCGCGAGGACGGCGGCTATGTGACGCCGAAAGAGGCCCAGGGCGAGTTCCCGGTCTTCGTCAGCCGCATCCGCAATGACCCCACGCTCGAGCATGGCCTGTCGATCTGGGTCGTCTCGGACAACTTGCGAAAAGGCGCGGCTCTCAATGCCGTGCAGATCGCCGAGCTCCTGCACGAGCGCGGCCTGATCAAGCAGCGGGCGATCGCCTAACATGAGCCCGGCTGTTGCGCCGGGCGGCGAGGGCCGCGCGGCGTTGACGGCCGGCCTCGCCTGCTACGGTCTCTGGGGGTTCCTGCCCCTCTATTTCCACCTGCTCGGAACCATGGGTGTGGGCCCGGCCGAGATGATCGCCCACCGCTGCGTCTGGTCGGTGTTCTGGGCGGCCCTGCTGGTCTGGCTGGCCCGGCAGGGACCGGAGATGCGGCGGGTGCTGACCGAGCCCCGCACCCTGGGCATCCTGGCGCTTTCGACCCTGGCCATCCTGATCAACTGGTCGATCTATGTCTGGGCGGTGGCGGCTCACCGGGTGATCGAGGCCAGCCTGGGCTACTATATCAATCCGCTGCTCAACATGGCGGTCGGGGCGGCGCTGTTTCGCGACCGCCTCGGCCTGGCCGGCAAGATCGCCATTGGCCTGGCCGTCGTCGGCGTGGCGGTCCAGACCCTGGCGCTGGGTCACCTGCCCCTGATCTCGCTTGGCCTGGCGGTGAGCTTCTGCGCCTACGGCGTGCTGCGCAAACAGGTGCGGGCCGAAGCCCAGACTGGCCTGCTGATCGAGTGCCTGTACATGGCCCTGCCGGGCCTGGCCTATGTGCTGTGGCTGCAGCAGCAGGGCGGCGGCCATTTCCTGGCCGGCCCCAGCCACACCCTGCTGCTGCTCGTCGCCGGCCCCGCCACCGTCGTGCCCATGGTGCTGTTCGCCTGGGCCGCCCGCCGGCTGTCGCTGACGGCGCTGGGTTTCCTGCAGTTCACCGCACCGACCCTGCAGTTCTTCGTCGGCCTGTGGCTGGGCGAGAGCTTCACCCCGATGCGGGCCCTGAGCTTCGGCTTCATCTGGGCCGGGGTGGCGGTGTTCGCCTACGGCGCCTGGCGGGCCAGCCGGCGACTGCGCACCACGCCGTAGGCGGCGTTGATCAGCCGGCGGGAGCGGGGATCGCCCATCAGGTGGACATCCTGCTTGTTCATGACATAGGCGCCGGCGACGTCCCAGTCGGGGTCGGCGAAGACGCAGCTGCCGCCCCAGCCGCTGTGGCCGAAGGTATTGGCGCCCGGGCCATAGAAGCCGTTGGGCGGATTGCGCATCACGCCCGCGCCCCAGCTGAGGTTGAAGGGCAGCACCAGGTCCGCGCCCGCGATGCGCTCGGCGCTCATCGCCGCCACGGTCTCGGCATTGAGGATATGGACGTCGTCGATCGCGCCGCGGCCGGCCAGGGCGCCCATCAGCCGGGCCAGGCTCTCGGCGGTGGCGTGACCGTTGGCTGAGGGGATTTCCGCCCGCCGCCAGTCGGCGCCCGTGCGACCGCCGGGCGCGGCCCAGGGCGAGAGGAAGGCGGCCTTCTTGGGGTCGGTGACCTCGCCGAAGGCCGGCAGGGCGCTGGGGCGCTGCAGGTCGGCGACCCGGCCGTGCTCGCGGTCGGGCAGGCCGATCCACAGGTCCAGGCCGCAGGGCTCGGCGATGTCTTCCTTGAGCGCCACGCCCATGGTCCGGCCATCGACCCGCCGGAAGATCTCGCCGGCCAGATAGCCGAAGGTGATGGCGTGATAGCCGCTGGCGGTCCCGGGCGGCCAGAGCGGGGTCATGGTGGCCAGCCGCTCGCAGATGGCGTCCCAGTCGAACCACAGGGCCGGGTCCATCGGCTCCAGGAAGCCGGGCAGGCCGGCCTGGTGGCTCATCACCTGGCCGACGGTGACGGCGCCCTTGCCGGCTTGCGCGAACTCCGGCCAGACGTCGGCGACGGGCTGGTCGTAGGAAAGCTCGCCGATCTCGACGAGGCGGGCGATCAGCAGGGCGGCCAGGGCCTTGGTGGTCGAGAACACCGGGGTCAGGGTGTCGGCGGCGAAGGGCTTCTCGCGCTTGCGGTCGGCGAACCCGGCCCAGAGGTCGACGACGGTCTGGCCTTCGACGATCAGGGTGAAGCGGGCGCCCAGCTCCTCGCCGCGCGCGACATTGTCCTCGAAGGCGGCGCGGACCGGCTCGAAGCCGGCGTCGCAACGTCCATGGATTTCGGTGGTCACGCCAGCCGCTCGATGCGGACGGTCGGGCTGGCCTGCATGATGCGGGCGCCCATGGCGACGATGGGCAGTTCGGGGCTGGCCCAGATGTTGGCCGAGGTGATGGTTTCGGCCAGGCCGCCGACCGCCCGGGCCAGGCCATAGCTGGCCGTCTGGCCGCCCAGCAGCGAGGCGGCGAAGAGGGCGGTCAAGAGGTCGCCTGTGCCGTTGGGGGCGGTCTCGGACTTGGCGTGGGCGGCGAGCCACGCCTCGCGCTTGTCGGCATAGACGACGCCGATCTCATTGCCGCGATGCACCGAGGAGACCAGCACGGGCTTGCCCAGCAGGCGGGCGGCGCGCATGGCCTGGACCGGGTCGCGGGTCTCCGCGCCCGTCAGCCGCTGCAGCTCCCAGGCGTTGGGGCAGACCAGGTCGGCCCGGGGGATCAGCTCCTCGCCGATGGCGGCGGCCACTTCGGGGGGGACGTAGAGACCCTTGCCGGCGTCGCCCATGGTGGGGTCGACCACGACGATGGGCTTGCGGGCGGCGGCCCCGTCGCGCGGCGCGGCCCGGACGGCGTCGATGGCCCGGCCGGCGGCCCGCACCTGCTCGACGCTGGCGTAATAGCCCGACAGCACCAGGTCCGTGAGCCCGAACAGCCCATTGGCCTCGATGCCGTCCAGCATGCCCTCGAACGCCTCGACCGGCACGGTGGCCCCGCCCGGCGCGCCCCAGCCGGGGTGGCGGCCATAGAGCACGGTCGGCACCACGATCGGGTCGATCTTGAACGGGACAAGCGCCAGCGCCTGAGCCGTGCCGCCAACGCGGCTGCCGGCGACGTGGGACGAGAGGATCAGGGCCGTGGGCATGGCAACGGGATTAGCGGAGGGAGGGGGCGGCGGCTAGGGGATTCGCGAGCAGGCCCAAGCCCTTCCCCCGCTGGCGGGGGAAGTGGGCCGACAGCGAAGCTGGAGGCTCGTTGGGGGCCCTTTCCCACGGTTGTGCCAGCCGCCAGCGCCGCAAGGACCCCCATCGACCTTCGCCGCTGCGCGTCTCAGGCCACTTCCCCCGCCAGCGGGGGAAGGGCTTTGGGCCTAGTACCGATAATGATCCGGCTTGAACGGCCCGGCCTGCGGCACGCCGATATAGTCGGCCTGCTCGGGCTTGAGGGTCGTCAGCTTGGCGCCCAGCTTGGCCAGGTGGAGCATGGCCACCTTCTCGTCCAGGTGCTTGGGAAGCGTGTAGACCTGCTTCTGGTAGGACTTGGCGTTGGTCCACAGTTCGATCTGGGCCAGGGTCTGGTTGGTGAAGCTGGCGCTCATCACGAAGCTGGGGTGGCCGGTGGCGTTGCCCAGGTTCACCAGGCGGCCTTCCGAGAGCAGGATGATCTTCTTGCCGT
Organism: Caulobacter ginsengisoli; assembly: GCF_030814835.1. Classification (GTDB taxonomy): domain Bacteria; phylum Pseudomonadota; class Alphaproteobacteria; order Caulobacterales; family Caulobacteraceae; genus Caulobacter; species Caulobacter ginsengisoli. The sequence continues at coordinate 161,332 of NZ_JAUSVS010000007.1, read as the reverse complement.
CCGGGAACTCGATGTGGTGGACCTGGTCCTTGATCTTGTCCCACCTGTAGTTCTTCAGGCCGGAGACCTGAATTTCGCTGTCGAAGTGGCCGATGTTGCAGACGATGGCGTTGTTCTTCATCTGCCGCATGTGGTCGACGGTGATGACGTCTTTGTTGCCCGTGGCGGTGACGAAGATGTCGGCGCGGCCGGCGCTGTCGTCCAGGGTCTGGACCTCATAGCCTTCCATCGCCGCCTGCAGGGCGCAGATCGGATCAATTTCCGTGACGATCACGCGGGCGCCGCCTTGGCGTAAGCTGGCGGCCGAGCCCTTGCCGACGTCGCCATAGCCGCAGACCACGGCGACCTTGCCCGACAGCATCACGTCGGTGCCGCGGCGGATGGCGTCGACCAGGCTCTCGCGGCAGCCATAGAGGTTGTCGAACTTGGACTTGGTGACGCTGTCGTTGACGTTGATGGCGGGGAAGGGCAGCTCGCCCTTGGCGGCCATCTGGTAGAGGCGGTGGACGCCCGTGGTGGTCTCTTCCGAGACCCCGGTGATGGCGTCGCGGATGGCCGAGTAGAAGCCGGGCTTCTCCTTCAGATACCGCTTCATCACCTCATAGAGGGCTTCTTCCTCCTCGTTGGTCGGGTTGTTGAGGATCGTCGGATCCTTCTCGGCCTTGGGCCCCAGCACGCAGAGCAGGGTGGCGTCGCCGCCGTCGTCGAGGATCAGGTTGGGGTAGCCGCCGTCATGCCACTCGAAAATCTTGTGGGCGTAGTCCCAGTATTCGACGAGGTTCTCGCCCTTCAGGGCGAACACGGGCGTGCCGGTGGCGGCGATGGCGGCGGCGGCCTGGTCCTGGGTCGAGAAGATGTTGCAGCTGGCCCAGCGGACCTCGGCGCCCAGGGCCTGCAGGGTCTCGATCAGCACGGCGGTCTGGATGGTCATGTGCAGGCTGCCGGCGATGCGGGCGCCCTTCAGGGGCTTGTCCTTGCCGAACTCCTCGCGCACCGCCATCAGGCCGGGCATCTCGGTCTCGGCGATGGCGATTTCCTTGCGGCCCCAGTCGGCCAGCGCGATGTCGCGCACGATGTAATCGGCCACGATGGGCTCCATTGCAGATGAGGGTGTGTTGGCTGGGTCTATAGCCGCCTGCCGTCAGGGTAGCAATGGGGATATAAGGATATCTTTATATCAACTTGGAGCTACCCGAGTTGGAAGCGCCGCTTAATTGCCAATCCAGACATAAACAGCAGTCCAATGGAAATCATTGATTCCAGAGTGCCTGCCAAACGCGTAGCTAGACCAATAAAGAATCCACCTCCTATCAGTATGTCATTTTCCCACGGATCAATAGTCTTCGTTCCAATATCCCATATGCTGAAAGGCCGGAACACTTGCCTACCCGACAGATTTATTCCGCGAGCTAAATCATCATTGTTGTACCAACGGTCGTACATAATATTTGTGGATTGTGGTAGATTCACAGCCAGATAATGGATAAGCGCAAACGCCAACCCGAACGCGAGAAGAACGAAGCCGGTTAGAAATATAGGCCGAAATATAGCGTGTCCGAAGTTGCTCGACAGGTAAAAAGCCGCTGAGACAATTCTCTCCGACGGGCCCGTCGAGGGGCGAGACTGTCGTGCGCGAAGCTCATACCTGTAAAACTTCTGTTCCAGGGCCCGAGCTCGTTTTGCCTCCATGGCTAACTTGAGACTCCTGCACCCTCCCTCCAATGCGCCAAAGAAGTATTCCCGCGCTCTTTCTAGTGGCATCTGTTGGCGTTCCGTTTCGGGGCGCCTCCAAGAAGATAGTGAGGCTCGACGTGCCAGTGACACGGCCTTGGCGAAGGGCCAGTCGCCACGTTCATCGTCGTTCAGAAGCGGCGGGCGCTTGAATGTCGCCTCGTCGAAAGCGGCAAAATGGTAGAAATTTACCTGGACGAAGTTAGCGCCGTCAGAGAAGCGCGCATCACGAAACGCTCCCGTAAACATACCAGCATCGCTTGGAAAAATAGAGTTTCTGAAGGAGGCATACTTCGCAAAATGAACGTGCGAGAACTCCATGATTTCGGAAAAAGTACTCTCCTCAAAGCTGACATGATCTTCAAACTCTGCTCTCGAAAAATTCGCCGGGCCGAAATGGACTTTGTAAAAGTTGACCTCACCAGGAAATTTCGCGGCAACCCACCGCGTTGGGCCAGCAAATACGGTTTCACTCACGTATACTTCTGAATTAAACCCAAATCTTGAAAATGTAGATTGACCAAGAAATCTCGTCTTTTCTATCATTACGCCTGCATTAGCCGTCCCCGTTGCGAGGGAAACGCTATTCGCAAACACACAATCCTCGATTGCGACTTCTCCGTTAAATTCGCAAGCGAGTATTCTAACCGGCCCAAAAAAGGCGGCTTCACTAAAAGCAAGTCCGTTGATCATTTTTGAGGTTTGTATTCTAAATGGTCCGACAAGCAGGCACTTGTGAAGCATAACAAGTTCTCGAAACGAGATATCATCTATGCGAAACGGGCCTAGAAATAGACAATTGTTCAATTCAAGTTGTTCTATCGTATCCACATTGCCTATATTCAGTTTTCCACATACTGCTGAAATGGAAAGTGACAGGGTATCGTGCTCGGATACAAGAGATGGAATATAGTTGTCCTTCAACAGGTGAGGAAAAACCACTCCATCGAGAGGGGCGATAATTTGATGGTCTGGGTACTTCTCTTTTAGGGATTTAATTTGGGAAGCTAACCTTCCGAAGATCGCGCTGCAGCGACGCCGGCTCCAGCTAGACTTCAACGTGTCCGAATCGTCGCTCCAATGGAGCGGAAGATGGAACTCCGTAAATTCTCCATCGGGGCCATTCACCAAATGATCGGCCTCAAACGCCCAATAATCTTGCAGTGTTGCGGACCTATCGGTCTCCCCTGCTAGATCATCGGGTATGAGTTCGCCGCTACCGTTGACGCTCCAACCTAACCAAGATTTGCGAGCTAGTCCGTTCCAACTGAAATCTTCTTCCCGCCAACCACGCCACCAGCTTTGGATTTCGGATGCAGGGACGATTGCTTTCGGCATGTGCGTCCTCGACGGAGAGTGGTTGCGGCCATGCATCTTAAGCGATTCTCTTTGGCCACAAACGAAGCCACCTCCCGAAAACGAAGCGGGCCCTAGCTCCAGAACACCTTCGCCTCGTCGAACCGCTTCCAGGCCTTGTGGGCGGCCTTGTCGCCGCCGTCGTCCAGCGCCTTGAGGGCCGCCGCGACGGCGAGGGCCGTCTCGCGCACGGTCCCGGTCTCCCGCTCGGCGAGGGCCTGCAGCCGCTCGGCGCCGGCCTTGGCGTCGTTGAGGGCGCCCAGTTCGTCCTGCAGGCCCTTGAGCGCCTTGATCAGCTTTCCCGCCCGCTTGGGCCGGTCGAACAGGCCCTGCAGGGCCTCGGCGTCGTAGCGCAGCTTCTTGCCGTCGATGCGCAGTTCATGGCGCTCTTCCGGGGTCAGTTCGGCGAGGCGCCGGCCGCGATTGCGCATGCGGCGGCGCCAGGCTTCCAGGCGCTTGGCGGCGAAGCGTTTCAGGGGCGGGCTGGGCTGCTCGGTCCAGGACCCGAAGCTCAGCCATTGCAGGGTGTTCAGCAGCAGGGCGCGGGTTCGCAGGCCTTCCAGCGCATGCTCGGCCGCCTCATAGGCCTCGCCACGGGCGACCATCACTCTGTCGGTCAGGGCCTGCAAGGCCTCCGGCTCGATGGTCTGGGCCGGCAGGGTGTCGGCCAGCAGGACGTCGAGGTCGCGGGCCGCGTCCAGTTCGCCGGCCAGCCAGGCCAGCTCCTCCTTGACCCCGGCCCGGCCGTCGTCGTCGCAGACCGCCTTGAAACTGGCGATGGCCCCGCGCAGCCGCCGCAGGGCGACGCGGATCGCGTGCACCGGCTCGGGGCCGGGCCGGGCGCGGAAGGCGGCGATGGCCTCGGTCAGGGTTTCCAGCGCGGCCAGGCCGAGGGCCTGCAGGCCCTGGGCAGCCGTCATGTCCCCGTTCAGTTCGGCCGGACGGTCCGCCGCCCCATCGGCCAGGGCGTAGCCGCGCGCGGCCTTGCTGGCGAAGGAGAGGGTCAGGGGAGCGTCGGCCATCAGCCGGCGGGCCAGGGCGAAGAGGTCGGCGACCTCGCCGCGCAGCAGTTCCAGCTCGATCTCGCAGACCGGGGTCGATTTTCCGCCGGAGCGGATTTCGCCCAGGTCCAGGCAGGCCTCGATGCGCGATTGGCCCTCGTCCAGTTCGATGGTCCGGCGCTGGACCCGCACCGAGAAGATGGGAACCAGGTCGGCGCTCTTGGGCAGCAGGGCCGCCGCCGGTGTGCCGGCCAGGGCCTTGCGGTCCGGGGCGGCGGTGGGGATGGCGGTCTCCCATTCGCCCCGGCTGACGCCGCGGCCCAGCTTCACCGCCTGGACGAAGATCCCGCGCTTTTCGCGCACCCGCAGCGCCACGCCTGACCGGCTCAGCCTGCGTTTGGCGGTGTCGAAATAGACGCCGGTCATGGCCGTGAGCTTGGCGTCACCGCCGCCGATCGCCTGCCAGACGGCCTCGGCCTGCCCGTCCGGCAGCACGAACTTCAGTTCGATTTCCTGGTCGGCGGCGGGCATGGTTCAACTATGGCGCAGGTGGAAGGGCGAGGCTACAAGGCCCTGCCGCGCCCTGTCGGTCCTTGTTCCAGGTCAAGTCGCATGAACGCCCCGGTTCGTATCGTTGATCCCGCGCAACCCCGTCACGACTGGACGCTGGAAGAGGTCGAGGCGCTGTTCGACCTGCCCTTCACCGAGCTGGTGTTCAAGGCCGCCGAGGTCCACCGCGCCTGGTTCGACCCGACCGAGGTGCAACTAAGTCAACTCCTCTCCGTGAAGACCGGCGGCTGCGCCGAGAACTGCGGCTACTGCAGCCAGTCCTCGCATTTCGACACCGGCCTCAAGGCCTCGCGGCTGATGGACGCCGAGGCCGTGGTCGCCGAGGCCGCCAAGGCCAAGGCGGGCGGCGCGCAGCGCTTCTGCATGGGCGCGGCCTGGCGCGACCTGAAGGACCGCGACGTGCCCAAGATGGCGGCGATGATCTCGGGGGTGAAGGCCCTGGGGCTGGAGACCTGCGCGACGCTGGGCATGCTGACCGCCGACCAGGCCGAAGCGCTGCGGGCGGCGGGCCTGGACTATTACAACCACAACCTCGACACCGGGCCGGACTATTACGCCGATGTGGTGACGACCCGCACCTATCAGGAGCGGCTGGACACCCTGGAGCATGTCCGCTCGGCCGGCATCTCGACCTGCTGCGGCGGCATCGTCGGCATGGGCGAGGCGCGGCGCGACCGGGCCGGGCTGCTGCATGCGCTCGCCACCCTGCCGGCCCATCCCGACAGCCTGCCGGTCAACGCCCTGGTGCCGATCGCCGGCACGCCGCTGGGCGACAAGATCAAGGCGGAAGGCCAGATCGACCCCATCGAGTTCGTGCGCACCATCGCGGTGGCGCGGCTGGTCTGTCCCAAGTCGGTGGTGCGGCTGTCGGCCGGCCGCGAGGGGATGAGCCGCGAGACCCAGGCGCTGTGCTTCCTGGCGGGGGCCAACTCGATCTTCGTGGGCGGGCGGCTGCTGACGACGTCCAACCCCGAGAAGAGCGCCGATGAGCTGCTGATGGCGGATCTGGGGCTGAAGCCCTTTGCTCCCCTTTCGGGGGAGCTGTCCCGAAGGGACTGAGGGGGCTTCATCCACGGGCGCCCGTGGATGAAGCCCCCTTCGGCCCTCCGGGCCACTTCCCCCAGAGGGGGAAGAGCTGGAGTCAGCGATCCTCGTCGAACTTGTTGGCCACCAGCTCGACCAGCGCCTCGACCGCCTGGGCCGCTTCCGCGCCCTCGGCAGTGATCTCGATGGTGCTGCCCGGCCCGGCGGCCAGCATCATCAGGCCCATGATCGAGCGGGCATCGACGGTGGAGCCGTCCTTGCTGACCAGGACCTCGGCGTCGAAACCGGCCGCGAGGCGTACGAACTTGGCCGAAGCCCGGGCGTGCAGGCCGCGTTCGTTGACGATCTCGACGGTTCTGGCGGTCACTATTTCTCGCCGGCCAGGACGTAGGAGGCGACCGAGATGTATTTGCGCCCCGCTTCCTGGGCGTGGTGGACGCAGGCTTCCAGGCTCTCGCGGGTGCGCAAGGACGCCAGCTTGATCAGCATCGGCAGGTTCAGCCCGGCGATGACCTCGGCGCGGGTCTGTTCCATGACGCTGATGGCGAGGTTGGACGGGGTGCCGCCGAACATGTCGGTCAGCAGGATGACGCCCTTGCCGTGATCGACCTCGGCGCAGGCCCGCAGGATGTCGCGGCGGCGCTTTTCCATGTCGTCCTCGGGACCGATGCAGATGGCCGCCACGGCCTCCTGCGGCCCGACCACATGTTCCATGGCCAGCACGAACTCGTCGGCCAATCGTCCGTGGGTGACGATCACCAGTCCAATCATTCCGGAACTCTCAACCGGGTTATCCCCTGCCCGACCGCGGCCCCTGGAGGCCATAAAGGCGCCGTATTACGCCCGTTAACGGCCGGCTCCAAGCGACTCTAGGGCCCGGCGCAGTTTCAGGGGCGCGGCGGGTTCGAAAGGCCACAGCGGCCGGGTCGGCAGGGCGACATCCAGCAGGGTCTCGGTCGCCTCGTCCGGCATGCGATCGATGGTGTCGGTGAGGGGGACCGAGAGGGTGATCTGGGCGAAGGCGAGGGGCGTCACCCGCTGGATGCCCAGGCCGCGCACCTCGATCAGCCCGGCGAGGGTGGGGGGCGCGGCGCCATAGACCCGGCCGTTCGAGGCCCAAAGGCTGACCCGGTCGTCGGCGACCAGGCTGAACCCCTCGGCCAGGGCCCGCAGCGCCAGGTCGCTCTTGCCGGCGCCGGAGGGGCCGGTGAGCAGGGCGCCGCGCCAGAGACCGTGGAGGCGCAGGGCCACCAGGGTGGCGTGGACGATCATCCTTTCCTCGCCCCTTGGGCGAGGGGGACCACGAAGTGGTGGAGTGGGCTCTTGGGAGCACACGGCGTTTCAAGCACGCCCCCTCCGACAGTGCTCAATCTGGATACACCGTGTGTTCCATGGCCCACTCCGTCGGCTTCGCCGCCACCTCGCCCAAGGGGCGAGGAATTCTGGAGAGTCACCGGACTCAAAATCAATCCGCCTCGGGCAAAACGACGGTGAACAGCGCCCCGCCCCCAGCCCGGTTCTCCGCCCGCACCCGCCCGCCGTGGGCTTCGACGATCTGGCGGGCGATGGAGAGGCCCAGGCCCGAATTGCCGCCGAAGGCCTGGCCCTTGGGGCGCGAGGTGTAGAAGCGCTCGAACACCGTCTCGAGGTTTTCGGGCGGGATGCCGGGGCCGCTGTCCTCGACCTTGATGATCGCCTCGCCCTTGGTCCGGTCCAGGGTGATCAGGACCTCGCCGTCCGGGGGGCTGAACGAGCGGGCGTTGTCGATCAGGTTGCGGAACACCTGGCCCAGCGGCCCTTCGCGGCCGGAGACGGTCAGCGGTTCGCCGGTCTGAACCAGCCGCACGGGCGCGCCGCCGGCCTTCAGCGAGGCGTCATAGACCGCCACGATGTCGCCGATCAGCCGGTTCAGGTCGATGCGGCGGGGTTGCTCGCGTGACAGCTCGGCGTCGAGGCGCGAGGCGTTCGAGATGTCGCCGATCAGCCGGTCCAGCCGGCTGACATCCTGCTTGAGGATGCCCATCAGCCGCTCGCGGGCCTTGGGGTCCTTGACCAGTTCCAGGGTCTCGACCGCCGAGCGGATCGAGGTCAGCGGGTTGCGGATCTCGTGGGCCACGTCGGCGGCGAAGCGCTCGATGGCGTCCATGCGCTGGCTGAGGGTGTCGGTCATGTCCTCGAGGCTGCGGGAGAGGTCGCCGATCTCGTCCTCGCGCCGTGACAGGTCGGGCAGGGAGATGGAGCGGGCCCGCGACAGCCGCACCCGGTCGGCGGCCTGGGCCAGGCGCAGCATCGGCTGGGCGACCAGGATCGACAGCAAGAGCGATGACAAGAGGGTCACCCCCACCGCGATCAGGATGAAGGGAACCAGGGCGGCCCGTTCGCGGGCGATGATGGCGTCGACGTCGCTGGCCTCCAGGGTCAGCACCCCCAGCACCTCGGCGACGTGCTGGATGGGGATGGAGACCGAGACCACCTGCTTGCCGCTCTCGGCGACCCGGCGGTTCTTGACCGGGCCCTCGCCCATGGCCCGGGCCACCTCCTCGCCCAGCTGGCGGCGGGCCTTGGCGATCATGGCCGGCTTGGGGGCGTCGTTGTCGTTGTTCAGGAACGGCCAGCGGAACTGTCCGGGCTTGGGCGGCGGGGGCAGGATGCGCCAGTCGACCCGGTCGGCCACCGCCCAGCTGTCGGCCAGCAGGTTGCCCTGGGCGTCGAACAGCCGGACCCGCTGGGTCGAGGGGAAGTGCAGCACCTCGATGATCCGGGCGGCGCGGTCGGCCTGCAGCTGCGGGAAGGGCTCGCCCAGGGTGGCGGCCTGGTCCATCACCTTGACGATGGTCTCGCCCTGCAGGGAGAGGCTCTCCAGCCGGGCGTTGACCAGGCCCCGGCGCAGCTCGTTGAGGACGAGTGCGCCGGAGACCAGGATCAGCAGGCCCAGCAGATTGAGCGTGATGATCAGCCGGGCGAGGCGCGAGAACCGCGGCCAGCGCCAGGCATGATCGACCTCGTCCTCGGCGTCACGATCTGGCGCCGGGGCTGAGCGTCCCCAGGGGCGCTTGGAGGGAGCCCCCTCTTGGCTTGGGCGCTCAGGCCTCGCGGTATCGATAGCCGACGCCATACAGGGTCTCGATCGCGTCGAACTCGGGATCGACCTGGCGGAACTTCTTGCGCATGCGCTTGATGTGGCTGTCGATGGTGCGGTCGTCGACATAGACCTGGTCGTCGTAGGCGGCGTCCATCAGGTTGTCGCGGCTCTTCACGAAGCCGGGCCGCTGGGCGAGCGACTGCAGCAGCAGGAACTCGGTGACGGTCAGCCGCACGGGCTTGCCGTCCCACAGGCAGTCGTGGCGCTCGGGGTCCAGGGTCAGCTTGCCGCGCTTCATGGCCTTGGCGCCGGGGTCGGTGCGCGGCTCGGGCGCGCCCTCCTCGACCACGCCGGCCCGGCGCAGCACCGCCTTGACCCGCTCGATCAGCAGCCGCTGCGAGAAGGGCTTGTGCATGTAGTCGTCGGCGCCGAGGTTGAAGCCGAGGATCTCGTCGATCTCCTCGTCCTTGGAGGTCAGCATGATCACCGGCAGCTCGGAGGTCTGGCGGAGGCGCCGCAGCACCTCCATGCCGTCCATGCGGGGCATCTTGACGTCGAGGATGGCCAGGTCCGGCGGATCGCTCTCCAGCGCCGCCAGGCCCGAGGCGCCGTCATAGTAGGCCTTGACGGTGTGGCCGTGGCTTTCGAGGGCAAGAGATACGGACGCAACGATGTTCTCGTCGTCGTCCACCAGAGTGATGTCAGCCATTACAGTCCCAGCTTATTGAACGTCGCCTTCATAGCGCGGTGAAGAGGGTGACGCCATGGCGTGGCCGTGTCGGGAATACGGCCAGTTGGTGCTATTGTTGCAAGTATGAGCGTCGCCTTCACCAAGGAAGAAGACTACGAGTCCCAGGCCGCCGACCTGCCGGACCGGCCGGTCTCGACCCATCCCAACCTGGTCACCCCCGAGGGTTTGGCCGCCATCGAGGCGGCCCTGGCCGAGGCCCGCGCCGCCTATGGCGCCGCCCAGGCCAGCGGCGACGTGCAGACCGACCGCACCGCCATGGCGAGGGCCACCCGCGACCTGCGCTACTGGTCCTCGCGGCGAGGCAGCGCCCAGCTGGTCGAGACCGATCCGGCTTCGGATCGGCTGCAGTTCGGCGGGACGGTGACCTTCGACCGCGAGGACGGCCGCCGCCAGACCTACCGCATCGTCGGCGAGGACGAGGCGGATCCGAAGAAAGGGTCTGTCGCCTATGTCTCGCCGCTGGCCCAGGCGCTGCTGGGTAAGGCGGTGGGGGAGACCGCCGTGGTGGCAGGGGGCGAGGTCGAGATAGTCTCCATAGCGCCTCACCCGGTCAAAACGCCCAAGGCGCTGTAGGCTTCCCCGGTTTCCCTGGCGAAGGCCAGGGCCCAAGCGGGGGGTCCTCAAAGAGGCGCGGGCAGGGTGGCCGATCCCGCTTGGATCCTGGCCTTCGCCAGGAATCTCGGGAAAAGGTAAGCTGGCGTCGCCACGCCGCCCCCTACGTGGGCGGAGTTGGATAGCGTCCTGAACCGGGTGTTTGGCATAACAGCGTCTTAAGGTGTCCTAACCCATACTGCCGGGCCATGAGCCAGGATCAGGTCCATTACGAGGTCTTCGTGCGCAAACAGGTCAACTCGACCTGGGTGCTCGACATGGCCTGTGAGGAACGGGACAAGGCGCTGGAGGCGGCCAAGACCGCCCTGGCCGAGACCCGCGTGGTGGCCGCCCGGGTGACCAAGGAAACCCTGGACGCCGAGACCCGCGAGTTCCGCTCGATCACCATCTTCAACGAGGGCGCGCCGGAGCGGAAGAAGTCCAGGGACGCGCCCGAGGACCACACCCCGCTCTGCCTGACCCCGCAGGACCTCTACAGCGCCCATGCCCGCGAGCGGATCGGCCGGCTGCTGGACAACTGGCTGGGCCGCCAGAAGGCCACCCCCTTCGAACTGCTGCACCGGCCCGACCTGGTCGAGAAGCTCGAGGCCTCGGGCGTCGAGCTGCAGCACGCCATCCAGAAGATCGCCATCCCCGAGGCCCAGGCCAAGAATATCGGCGTCCATGAGGTCATCCGCAGCTTCCAGGACCTGATCGAGCGGGCCATCCAGCGCCTGATCAAGGACGGGCGCCGCGGCGCCCTGCCCAGCCTCGACAAGGAGGGTTTCGCCCAGGCCTGCCAGCGGCTGGCGAGCGAGCCCGAGCGCGGCTATCTTCTGGGCGCGGCCGTGGCCGCCTCGATCGCCCCGGCCCGCACCTGGAAGGAAAAGGTCGGCCGCCTGCTCGACCTGGCCGACGCCGCCCCGTCCGAGGCCGCGGCCCGGGCCGTGGCCTTTGACGTCATCGAACAGCCCCTGGCCGAGATCCTGGGCTCGAAGACCGGCCTGGCCGACCTGCTGGGCGACGCCGACCTGGGCGATTCCCTGGCCGCCATGACCCGGCTGGCCGGCGCCGAGGCGGTCGAGATGCTGGTCCGCATGGAGCCGGCCCTGATCGGGGTCATGCCCGAACTGACCGGCCCGGCCGCGCGGCTGGCCAACTGGCTGGGCGGCGATCATTTCAACAGCGTCCGCACGGCGCTGGGCCAGCGGGTGCTGCGCGAGCTGAACGGCCCCCGCCGGCTCAAGCCCGGCGACGCCGCCAGCGAGATCGAATATCTGCGCGCCCTGGCCATGTCCCTGACCGCCGCCAGCAGCCAGAGCCTGCTGCTGGCCGACATCCAGGAAGCCTTCATCGCCCGATCGCGCACCCTGGTGGCCAGTGATTTCGTCGAGGCCCTGGTCGGCCGCGAGCGCCCGGCCCGCGAGGAATTCGAAGTATTGGTAAAGTTGGCCGAGAACGTCACCGGCCCGGTCAACAAATGCCACGCCGCCCGCTGGATCATGGCCTGCGCCAAGGCCCTGAAGTTCGAACGCGAATTCCGCGAAGGGCCATTCAAAGAAGGTGAGGGCAGCCCGGTGCAGCGCATGGCGGTGCTGGCCAAGCTGCAGGCCAGTCTGACCCGCAGCGGCCTGCCGGTCGAGGACTATGGCCCCATCCAGGTCCGGCTGGGCGAGGTAGGCGCGATGATCGAGGCCGACAACCGCATCGTCGCCTCCATCACCCGGGCCAGCGTGCCGCTGGTCCACAAGCTGACCCTGCTGCTGCGCATGGCCATGGCCGAGGCGGCCCCGGCGGGGGCGGCGGCGGACCGGGCCAAGGCCGAGGCGATGAAGCTGATCCGGATGCCGGAGTTCCGGGCGGAACTGACGGCCTCGCCCGAGGCGGTGGCCAAGGTGCGGGACCTGATGCAGTCGGCGGGGCTGGCGGCGTAAAGAGCCAAATCCCGCTCATCCCCGCGAAAGCGGGGACCCAGGCGTTTTTTGAGGGCTGTCCGCTACCGCGGGCCTGTTTTCATGGTTGCAGCGGCTGACTTGCCGAAACTGGAAAAAGCCTGGGTCCCCGCTTTCGCGGGGATGAGCGGATTAATGGGTTAGTCCTGGATAACGTCCCAGCTCAGCCGGTCCCCCAGCTTCAACGCCCGCTTCGCCCTTCGCCCCAGCACCTCCGGCAGGTGTTTCGGCGCCAGCCCGTACCCCGGCCGCACCGAGCGCACATTGGCCTTGGTGAACAGCTCGCCCGCCGCGATGTCGGCGGCGACGTAGAGGGAGCGGCGGTGGTTGGCCGCCGCCGCTTCGCTGCCTAGGGCGTCGTAGTGGACCCTGCCCACCGCCTGCCAGGCGGCCTTGCAGTCGGCGACCAGGGCCGTGAACTCGGCCGGCTCCAGGCTGAAGGACGCGTCCGGGCCGCCGTCGGCCCTGGCCAGGGTGAAGTGTTTTTCGATGAGGCTGGCCCCCAGGGCCACCGCCGCCACCGAGGCCGCCGAGCCGGGCGTGTGGTCCGACAGGCCGCTGACCACACCGAACCGCGCCGCCAGGTCGGGGACGGTGGCGACATTGGCCTCCTCGATCGGGGCCGGATAGCTGGAGACGCAGTGCAGCAGGGCAACCTCGCCCGAGCCGTGCTTGCGGGCGGTCTCGAGCGCCTCGGCCATTTCCTCGAGATTGGCCAGGCCCGTGGAGATGATCATCGGCTTGCCGGTCGCCGCCACCCGGGCGATCAGCGGCAGGTCGACGGCCTCGAACGAGGCGATCTTGTAGGCGGGGGCGTTCAGGCTCTCGAGCAGGTCGACGGCGGTGTCATCGAAGGGGGTGGAGAACAGGATGACCCCCAGGGCGCGGGCCTTGGCGAACAGGGCTTCGTGCCATTCGTAGGGGGTGTAGGCCTCGGCATAGAGCTCGTGCAGGCGGCGGCCGGCCCAGAGCCCGGACTCGATCAGGAAGTCGGGGCTGTCGCTGTCCAGGGTGATGGTGTCGGGGGTGTAGGTCTGCAGCTTGATGGCGTCGCAGCCGGTGGCGGCCGCCGCTTCGAGCATGGCCAGGGCGCGATCCAGGCTGCCGTTGTGGTTGCCCGACAGCTCGCAGATGATGAAGGGCTCGCAGCCGGGGCCGATCCTGCGGCCGGCGATGGTGAGAGAAGGGGTCATTTGATCCCTAGCAGACCACCCAAAGTCTCAACAATCCGGTCAATGTCCGACTTTTCCAGCTGCGGATAGAGCGGCAGGCTGAGGCAGGCCTCGTACCAGGCGTTGGCGCCCGGCAGGTCGAGATCGCCGTAGCGCTTGCGGTAGTAGGGCTGGGTGTGGACGGGGATGTAGTGGACCTGGCTGCCGATCCCCGCCGCGGTCAGGCCGTCGACCACGGCTCTGCGGGTCGTTCCGGCGGCCTTGAAGTCGATCAGCACGGTCATCAGGTGCAGGCAGGGATCGGACCCGGGCGCGGTCACCGCCGTCCAGATCAGCGGGGCCAGGGGGGCGATGCGCTGCTCGTAATAGGCGGCCAGTTCGCGGCGGCGCACGGCCAGGCGGTCGAGCTTGGCCAGCTGGGAGAGGCCGAGCGCGCAGTTGATGTCGGGCAGGCGGTAGTTGTAGCCGGGGGAGTCCATCTCATAGAGCCAGGGATCGGCCCCGGGATGGCGGACCATGCCGTGGCTGCGCAGGGTCCGCAGCTCGGCGGCCACCGCCGTCGAGCTGGTGGTGATCATGCCGCCTTCGCCGGTGGTGATGGTCTTGACCGGATGAAAGCTGAAGGTGGTCATCACCGAGTGGCGGCAGTCGCCGGCATGGACGACCTGGTTGCCGAAGGTCCGCCGGCTGCCCACCGCATGGGCGGCGTCCTCGACCACCCGGCCGCCCTGGCGTTCGGTGATCTGGGAGAGGGCCGGCATGTCGCAAAGCTCGCCGCGCATATGGACCGGCAGCACCGCCTTCACGGGTTTGCCGGCGCGCTTGAGGGCGTCCTCCAGGGTCTGCGGCGTCATCAGCCCGCTGTCGGAATCGACATCGGCGAACACCACCTCGCCGCCGCAGTAGCGCACGCAGTTGGCCGTCGCCAGGAAGGTGATCGAGGGGACGATACAGACATCGCCCTCGCCGATGCCCAGCATCATCATCGCCAAATGGAGCGCTGCGGTGCCGTTGGAACAGGCCACCGCATCGGGCGCCCCCACATGATCGGCGAAGGCCCGCTCGAACTTCGCCACGGTCGGGCCGGTGGTCAGGTAGTCGGCCTTGAGGGCTTCGGTGACCGCGGCGATATCGTCGTCCTGGATGAACTGGCGGCCATAGGGCAGGAAGTCGCTCAAGCCCCGCCCTCCTCCAGCATGGCCATCAGCCCCTCGGCCGAGAGCCAGTCGGCGTTGTTGTCGCTGGCGTAGGAGAAGCCTTCGTCGACGGCCTTGCTGGTCGCCTCGCCGGCGAAGGGCGTGCGGGGGTATTCGACGAAGGCCGGCTCGATGACATAGCGGTCGTGAAGTTCGACCGTCTGGCGGGCGTCGTCGGCGCTGACCATGGTCTCGTGCAGCTTCTCGCCCGGCCGGATGCCGACGATCTCGACCCCGGCGCCGGGGGCCATGGCGGCCACCAGGTCGGTCATCTTCATCGAGGGGATCTTGGGGACGAAGATCTCGCCGCCCCGCATGGTGGTGAGCGAGGAGAGCACGAAGTCGACGCCCTGCGGCAGGGTGATCCAGAACCGGGTCATCCGCGCATCGGTGATCGGCAGAGTCTTGGCCCCCTGGGCCAGCAGCCGGCGATAGAGGGGCACCACCGAGCCGCGCGAACCCACCACATTGCCGTAGCGCACCACCGAGAACCGGGTGCCGATGTCGCCCGACAGGTTGTTGGCGGCCACGAAGGTCTTGTCCGAGGCCAGCTTGGTCGCGCCATAGAGGTTGACCGGGTTGCAGGCCTTGTCGGTGCTGAGCGCCACCACCTGGGAGACGCGGTTGTTCAGGCTGGCCCAGACGACGTTCTCGGCCCCCATGACGTTGGTGTGGATGCATTCGGACGGGTTGTATTCCGCCGCCGGCACCTGTTTCAGCGCCGCCGCATGGATGACGATATCCACGCCGCGCAGGGCGAGCGTCAGGCGCATGCGGTCGCGCACGTCGCCCAGGAAGAAGCGCATCTTGGCGTAAAGCTCGGGCGAGACCTTCTCGCGCAGGTCGATCTGCATGTCCGACTGCTTGAGCTCGTCGCGGCTGTAGACGATGACCTTGCGCGGGTTGTAGCCGGTCAGCACGGTCTCGATGAACCGCTTGCCGAACGAGCCGGTGCCGCCGGTGACCAGGATCACCTTGCCGTCCAGGTCGAGATTTTCGGGCGCGAACTGCCCCATGTGGGAAACCCCAGCCGAATCAATGGCCGAGTCTCGGTCCTTGGGCGGGGGATGTCACGCGCGGCGGTAAGCCTGCGTCAACCTTGCCCGGGCACAAGCTTAGCCATGGACCGCCGTCTCGCCCTCGCCGCGCTCGCCTTGATGGCCCCTATCGCGGCTCCGATAGCCGCTGGGGCCTCCGAGCCCGAGAAGAAGAAGGGTGGCGGGGCCAGCTTCATCCAGCTGCCGACCCTGGCCGCCACGGTGACCTTCCGCACCGGCCAGCGCGGGGTGATGACGGTGGAAACCGGCGTCGACGCGCCCGGCCCCCTGCACGACCTGGCCTATATCAGCCAGCCCCGCCTGCGGTCCGCCTGTCTCGATATCCTGCGCATCTATGCGGCGGGCATGCCGAGCGGCTCGGTGCCCAACGCCGACTATCTGTCCACGGCGATGCAGCGGGAGGTGGACCGGGTGCTAGGGAAGAAGGGGGCGAAGCTGCTGCTGGGGACGATTTTGATTACGTAGCGGCCGCCGCGTCCATGATCTGGGCCAGGGTCACGTCCAGTTCGGTCACCCCGTCGGCGTCGTGGGTGGCCAGGAGCACTTCGACGCGATTGTAGACGTTGAACCATTCGGGGTGGTGGTCGAGCTTTTCCGCCGCCAGGGCCGCCCGGGTCATGAAGCCGAAGGCGGCGTTGAAGTCCTCGAACCTGAAGCTGCGCTGGATGGCGTCGCGGCCCTCCACGGCGCTCCAGAGCGGCAGCCTGGCGAGGGCGGCGGCCGCGCCGATCTTCACGGGCCGGGTCATTGGAAGGTCAGCCCGGTCAGGGCCGACAGCTCGGCCATGGCCTGCTTCTCGCTGACCACCTTGATGGCCTGCATGCCCAGGGCGGCGGCCGGTTTGCAGTTGATGCCCAGGTCGTCGAGATAGATGCAGTCCTTCGGGTCGACCATCAGCAGCTCGCACATCATCTGGTAGATGCGGGGATCCGGCTTGCGCAGGCCCGCCTTGGAGCTTTCGATCACCGCGTCGAAGGTCTCCATGATCGCCTCGACGGCGGCGGCCTTGGCCATGCTGGCCGACATGCCCGCGCCCTGGCCGGTCTTGACGTTGTTGGTGATGCAGCCGACCTTGAAATGGGCCTTGCAGGCGTTCAGGGCCGCCACGACCCCGGGGCGGATGTCGCCGCTCAGCAGGGTCAGCACCTCGGCCCCGCGCACGGGATGGCCCAGCGCCGTGGATTCCTCGAGGAACTTGGCGTCGAAGCCGGCGGCGTCGATCTCGGCCCGCTCGAAGAGGGCCCAGGCATTGTCGTCGGGGTTGGTCGAGTTGACCTTGCGGATCAGGTCGTGCGGCAGGCCGCGCTCGGCCTCGAAGCGGTTGAAGGCCTCGAAGGGCGAGGAGGTCAGCACCCCGCCGAAATCCCAGATCACCGCCGCTATCGCCACGCCTGTATCCTCTTCCTATCGAGCGGCCGGACGCTAGACATAGGGCTTAGCCAGCGCAACCGGTCCCTCGATGATTCCCCGCCCGATCCGCCTCGCCGCCTTCGTCATCGCCTGCGGGCTGGTCCTCTACCTGTCGCTGGCCCCGACCACGGCCATCCCGCAGGTCAGCCTGTCGGACAAGATCGAGCACTCGGCGGCCTATCTGGGCCTGAGCCTGCTGGGTGTCTGGGCCTTTCCGGCCTGGGTCCGGCGGGTGGCGATCGGCCTGGTGCTGGGCGGGATCGGGGTGGAGCTGGCCCAGGCGGCCATGGGCTGGGGCCGGCAGGGCGACCCGCTCGACGCCCTGGCCAACACCCTGGGGGTGGCGGTGGGCGTGGGCCTGGCGCTGCTGATCGGGCTTGGCTGGCGGCGGCTGCGGCCCGCCTGACCACGGTCCCTGACCCCGCTCTGGCGCCGTCCTTGCGGCGTGACCCCAAAATGGGTGTCGGAGCGGTGTCATGCGTCTCAAAATGATCGGGCTTGCGGGTTCCTCGCTGCTGCTGCTGGCAGGGTGCGGCCCCAATTCTTCGCAATCGGCCAGCGGGGCCTGCGTCCAGAAGCCGGTCTGTGCCGTTCCGGCGCAGCCAGCCCCGCCGCCGGCGGCCACCACGCCGCCGCCGAGCTATGGCGCGATTCCGCGGCCCCGCCGGGCCGTACGCTATCGGTCGAGCCGCTGGCGTTCCGGCGGCGGCTCCTACAGCCGGCGGTCGGAATCCTACAGCTATGACGGCGGCGTGCGCGACTATGCCCAGGTCTATGGCTCGGTCGGCGACACCCGGCTCGCGGGCGTGCGGGTCCAGGTGCAGAGCTCGGACAGCTATTCGCAGAGCACCCAGTCCGAGAGCTCCTACAGCAGCTATGGCGGCGGGTCGGTCGTCGGCTACGGCGGTTCCGGCTATGTGACCGGCGGCTGCCAGGGCCCCTGCGGCCAGGGCGGCGTCCGCGCCGCCGGCCGTGACCGCGATGGCTACCTGACCTGGCCCAGCAAGTAGGGATTGCAACTCCGCCCCCGGCGGGGGCGGACGATCGCGCCAGAGCGCGATCCGGTGAGGGTTTTCAAGGCCGTGCGCTGGTCAGCGTCGGCTAGTCGAAACCTCTCAGCCAGGCGCCCGGCGGCGGCTGGGGAACTTCAATGAAATTTCAGCGCACGGCCTCCGAAACCCTCACCGGGCCGGCCACGGGCGCGCTGCAGGCGCGCCTCGGGCGGGCCGTCCGCCCCCGCCGGGGGCGGAGTGCCGCGATTCCATGTCGCACCCCAGGTCGCGGCCGAAAGGGTTAACAATTCCTTTCAGTACCGGGGTGGCGCGTGGCTTGCGGAGTGGAGTCCTCGCTGGATCGAATTGGGACAGGGGGAATAAATCATGCGCTCGCCGAACGGACCGCTTTTCAAAACCTACGAGATTGTCGCCATTGTCGCCTTCCTGGCCGCCGCCGGGGCGCTCGCCGCGCTGAAGCTGGTCTACTAGACTCTTCCGCTAGGGAACGCTTTCGCCCCTCTCGCGCGTTGTGCTGCGATGGGCGAGTTTCCGGAACAGACCATCGCGCGCCGGCCCATGGCCTCAAGAGAATGGGCGGCGCGCCACGCGCAAACCCTGCACCGCCGCTGGAAGGGCCTGACGCCCCGCGAGCGGCTGGCCGCCCTGGCCGCGACCCTGATCGTGGCCGCCATCGTCATCTTCGTCTTGATCTTCGACTGGAACTGGCTGCGCGGGCCGGTCGGGGGCTTCCTGTCGGCCAGGCTGCACCGCCGGGTCGAGATCGTCGGCGACCTGGAGGTCCATCCCTGGTCCTTCCAGCCCCGGGTCACCGCCCACGACTTCCGCATCGGCCAGCCGGCCTGGGCCGGGACCGGCGACATGGCCCGGGTCGGGGCGGTCACCATCCAGATCAAGGCCCTGCCGCTGCTGCGCGGCCAGGTCATCCTGCCGCTGCTGGCCATCCAGTCGCCGGACCTCAAGCTGATCCGCGACAAGACCGGCCGCTCCAACTGGACCTTCGACAGCAACGGTTCGGGGGCCAGGCTGCCGGCTATCCGGCGGCTGGTGATCCATGACGGCAAGCTGGCCATCGACGACGCCCCGCGCGGGGTGATCTTCCGGGCCCGGGTGGAGTCCAGCGAGACGGTCGGCCCAGGCGGCCATGGCGTCTTCCGCATCGTCGGTGACGGCAGCCTCAACCGCGCCGCCTTCAAGGCCGAGGCGACCGGCGACGCCCTGCTCAATGTCTCGCCCGACCGGCCCTACGGCTTCGACGCCTGGATGACCGCCGGTCCGACCCGGATCACCGCCAGGGGGACCATCACCCACCCCTTCGACCTCGGCCGGCTGACCACGCGCCTGACCGTGCGGGGCCCCGACCTCAACGACCTCTATCCGCTGACCGGCCTGACCCTGCCCAACACCCCGCCCTACCAGGTGGGCGGCCAGCTGACGCGCGACCACCGGCTCTGGAAGTTCGACCGCTTCAGCGGCCGGGTCGGAGACAGCGATCTCAGCGGCGACCTCGCCGTCAACACCGCCGGCAAGCGGCCGCTGCTGACCGGCGACCTGCGCTCAAGGCGGCTGGATTTCGACGACCTGGCCAGCATTTTCGGCGGCGCCCCGGGGCGCGGCAAGGGCGAGACCGTGTCGGCCGACCAGGTGGCCGTGGGCCAGAAGATGGCCGCCCAGCAGCGGCTGCTGCCCGACGCCACCCTGCAGGTCGACCGGCTGCGGGCCATGGACGCCAAGGTCACCTACCGCGCCGAGACGGTGAACGCGCCCAACCTGCCGCTGCGCAAGGTGTTCCTGGACCTGACCCTGGACGACGGCCTGCTGACCGCCGATCCGCTGCGGGTGACGCTGGACCGGGGCCAGATCACCGGCAAGGTCCGGCTCAACGCCCGCGGCGCCACCCCGGTCACCGATGTCGATGCGCGGATGACCGGCTCGGACCTGGCCCAATGGATCCCCGTCAGGAGCCTGGGCCAGCCGGTGATCGAGGGGCCGCTCACCGCCCGCCTCAAGCTGCACGGGACCGGCAATTCGGTGCACCGCGCGGCCGCCAACGCCGACGGTACGCTGAGCCTGGCGGTGTCCGGCGGCCAGATGCGCCAGGCCTTCGCCGAACTGCTGGGGGTCAATCTCGGCAAGGGGCTGTGGATGCTGCTCTCCAAGGACCCCCACCAGACGCCGGTGCGCTGCGCGGTGGCCGACTTCAAGGTGACGAACGGCGTGGCCCGGGCCAGCCGCGTGGTGCTGGACACCGGGGTGGTCACCGCCGTCGGGTCGGGGACCGTCAACCTGGACAAGGAGCGGATGAGCTTCCGGCTGGAAGGCCATTCCAAGAAGCCGCGCCTGCTGCGCCTCTTCCTGCCGATCACCGCCGAAGGGCCGCTGGTCAAACCCAAGCTTGGGGTCGAGGCCGGTCCGGCGGTGGTCCAGGGCGGGGTGGCGGTGGCGCTGTCGGCGGTCCTCTCGCCCTTCGCCGCCCTGCTGCCCTTCCTGGAGCCGGGCAAGGACAAGAACGTCAACTGCCCGGCCCTGCTGGCCGGCGCCGCCCCCCTCAAGGCCGGAGTCCCGCCGCCGCCCAAGGTCGAGAAGAAGCCCTAGGGCCGATCGGGCCCCCAAAAGGAGGCGTCAGCCATGAGCGACACCGACGTCCAACGCGAACTTGCCACCCTCACCAAGGAGGCCCTGCGCGCCTCCGCCGAAAACGACCGAGCCTTCTATGACGGCTATCTGGCGCCCGACGCGACGGCGGTGCTGCCCGTTGGGGTGATGACCAAGTCGCAGGTGCTGGGCTCCATGCAGGGTGAGCGCGCGCCCTTTGCCGCCAAGCGCATCGAGGCCACCCATATCCGCGCCCTCGGCTCCGACGCCGGCATCGTCACCTATCGCGCCATCTATGAACGGGATGGTCGCGAGGTCAGCGTCATGGCCACCACCGTCTGCGAACGGCGGGACGGCGTGTGGAAGGCCGTCCAATACCAGCAGACGCCGCTTGCGCCGCCCACCTCCGCCTGACGGGCGCCAGTTTAGAGCTTGCCCAGGAAGTCGGTGATCAGCCGGCTCATGGGCCCAAAGGCCTTGGCCGATTCGCTCAGGGTCTCGGCGTGCGACAGAGGGTGGTCGGCGATGCCGGCGGCCAGGTTGGTGATCAGCGAGACGGCCGCCACCCGCATCCCGCAATGGCGGGCGACCAGGGTCTCGGGCACCGTCGACATGCCGACCGCATCGGCGCCCAGGGTGCGGAAGGCGCGGATCTCGGCCGGGGTCTCGAAGTTGGGGCCGGCGACCTGCAGATAGACGCCGCGCTTGAGGTCGACGCCCTGGGCCGCCGCCGCCTGACCCAACAGCGCGCGCAGGGCCGGGTCGTAGGCGTCGGTCATGTCGACGAAGCGCGGGCCGACGGCCTCGTCGTTGGGTCCGATCAGCGGGTTGAAGCCCGACAGGTTGATATGGTCCTCGATGGCCATCAGCGAGCCGGGGGTCAGGTCCGGGCGCAGGCCGCCGGCGGCGTTGGTCAGCACCAGGGTCTCGACCCCCAGCCGACGCAGGGCGCGGATGGCGACCGCCAGGCTGGCGGGCGGGTGGCCCTCGTAGAGGTGCATGCGGCCCTGCATGCAGACGACATCGGCGGCGCCGGCCTTGCCGATCAGCAGCCGGCCGGCGTGACCCTGTACGGTGGAGACCGGGAAGCCCTCGATCTCGGCATAGGGGATGGCCTCGGTCACCTGCATGGTCTCGCCGAACCCGCCCAGGCCGCTGCCCAGCACCAGGGCGACCTTCGGGAAGGGGCCGCTGTAACGGGCGGAGATGGCGGCGGCGGCTTTGGCGGCGATGGTCATGGGTGTCCGTGCGGTGTCTGCGGCCGGGGTAATTTCGGTGACAGTTTACTTTATTCGCTCCCGTGGCTCGCCGGCTGCCTGAGGGGGCTCAGGAGCGGATAAAGTAAACTGTCACCGAAATAGGCCGCCGTCGCGTCCGCTTGCAACGCCGCAATTCACCCTCCTTCCGCCACGGCACGGCTTGCAGCCAAGCTCCGCCTGCGCAAACACAGGGAAAACGAGGAGCCCGCCATGACCGACCGCCTGGACGACGCCACGCCCGTGCTGATCGGAGTGGGCGAGGCTTCCGAGCGCATCCAGGCGGCCGATTACCAGGCCCTGTCGCCGGTCGAGCTGGCCGCCGCCGCCGCCCGCGCCGCCATCGCCGACGCCGGAGGCCAGGACCTGGCCGACCATATCGACGTCATCGCGGCCATCAAGCAGTTCGAGATTTCCACCCCCATGGCCCGGGCGCCGTTCGGAGCCTCCAACAACCTGCCGCGCTCGGTGGCCAGGCGGATCGGCGCCGACCCCGCCAGGGCGATTTCGGAAATGACCGGCGGCCAGGGGCCCCAGCATCTGGTGAACGAGATGGCCCACGCCATCGCGGCCGGCGCGGTGAAGATGGCCCTGCTGGTCGGCTCGGAGGCGATCTCCACTGTCCGGCATCTGGCGGGTCAGAACGAGACCCGCGACTGGTCGGAGACGGTCGACGGCCAACTCGAGGACCGGGGCCACGGCCTGGAGGGCCTGCTGACCCAGGTCGTCACCGACCATGGCGGCCGCACGCCCATCCAGTGCTACGCGTTGTTTGAGAACGCTCGCCGCGCCAGGACCGGCCTCGACAGGGAGGCCTATCGCCGGAAAATGGGCGAGCTGTTCGCGCCCTTCACCCAGGTCGCGGCCGGCAACCCGCACGCCATGTCGCAGGAGGTGTTCGACGCCGAAGCCCTGGCCACGGTGACGGCCGCCAACCGCCTGACCTCCGACCCCTTCCCCCGCCGCATGGTGGCCCGCGACCAGGCCAACCAGGGCGCGGCCGTGCTGCTGACCAGCGCGGGTCTGGCGCGCCGGCTGGGCGTGGCGGAGGAGAAGTTCGTCTATCTCTATGGCGGGGCCGACGTGAAGGAGCGCACGGTGATCGAACGGGCCGACCTGGGGTCCAGCCCGGCGTCCGTGGCGGCCGTGCGCCAGGCGCTGGCGGGGGCCGGCGCCGGCCTGGCCGATATCGGCCATTTCGACCTCTACAGCTGTTTTCCGATCGCGGTGTTCAACATCTGCGACGCCCTGGGGCTTTCGCCGACCGACCCGCGCGGCCTGACCCTGACCGGCGGCCTGCCCTTCTTCGGCGGGGCGGGGAACAACTATTCGATGCACGCCATCGCCAGCATGGTCCGGCGCCTGCGCGAGCATCCGGGCGAGCTGGGCCTGGTCGGGGCCAATGGCGGGTTCCTGTCCAAGTATTCCGTCGGCGTCTACGGGACCGCGCCCCGGCCCTTCAAGCCCTTCGACAGCAGCGCCCTGCAGGCGGAGATCAATGGCTGGCCGATCCCGCCGATGCGGGCCGAGCCGGCCGGCGAGGGGACGGTCACGACCTACACCATCGACTACAGCGGTCCCGAACCCCGGGCCATGGTGGTGGGGACCGACGCGGCGGGAGACCGCTTCGTGGCCATGAGCGACAAGGACGACACGGCCATGGTCCAGCGGCTGATCGCCGAGGAACCGCTGGGGGCGACGGTGGCGTTCGCGGCGGACGACAAGGGGCGCAGGGTGCTGACCGGGTTCGAACCGGCCGCCTAGAGCCCGTCAGGCCACCGACAGCCTGGCTTCGTCGAGGTCGGCGAGCCGCCAGGGGCCGCACAGCTGGGCGATGGCGGCGATCAGCCTGGCCGGCTGGATCGGCTTGGATTCGACCCCGTCGAAGCCCATCGCGATGAACCGCTCGCCGTCGCCATCCATGGCGTCGGCGGTCAAGGCGATGACCGGCTGGTCCGGCCGGCCGGCTTCGCCCGCCCGGATGCGGCGCAGGGCCTCGATGCCGTCCAGGGTCGGCATGTGGATGTCCATCAGCACCAGATCGTAGGTATTCACCGCCAGCAGCCGCAGCGCCGCCTCGCCATCATCGGCCAGATCGACCACCGCCTCGGTGGCCGACAGCACGGCCTGGACGACCGCCTGATTGACCGGATTGTCCTCGGCGACCAGCACCCGCAGGCCGGCCAGGCTGAACGCCTCGGCGTCCGGGGCCGACGCCCAGGCGGGCGCCTGCGCGGCGGGCAGGGACAGGGTGATGCGGAACTCGGATCCGGCGCCGGGCGTGCTGTCGACGGCGATCTCGCCGCCCATCATCTCGACCAGCTGGCGGTTGATGGAAAGGCCCAGGCCCGTGCCGCCGAAGCGGCGGGCGATGGAGGCGTCCGCCTGCGAGAAGGCCTCGAACAGGCCCGCCCGCTCCTCGGCCGTCATGCCCACGCCGCTGTCCCGCACGCTGATCCGCACCACGCCGGCCTCCGGGGCGTCGAGGGCGATCTGAATGCCCCCCCGCTCGGTGAACTTCACCGCGTTGGAGAGGTGGTTGAGCAGGATCTGGCGCACCCGGGTCGGATCGCCCCTCACCCATTGGGGAACCTCGGAGGCGATCTCGCAGGCCAGGGCCAGCCCCTTGGCCTCGGCGGCCGGGCGCCAGAGCTCCTCGGCGACCTTGGCCAGATCATGCAGGTCGAAGACGGTGTCCTCCAGGACCAGGCGGCCGGCCTCGATCTTCGACAGATCGAGAATGTCGTTCAGGATGATCATCAGCCCGTCGCCCGAACGGGTCAGCATCTCGACCTGACGACGCTGCTCGGGGTTGAGCGAACCCTGGGCCAGGGCGTGGGCCATGCCCAGCACCCCGTTCATCGGCGTGCGGATCTCATGGCTCATCATCGCCAGGAAGGCCGACTTGGCCTGGTTGGCGGCCACGGCCTCGCGCTGCAGGCGTTCCAGCCGGACGGCCGCCTGGCGATGGGCCCCGATCCCGGCGGACAGGTGCAGGCCGATCAGGGCGATGCTGGCATAGACCATGAACAGACTGAGGCCGTGGAAGTCGCGGGACATCAGCGGCAGGACGGCCAGGGCCAGAAACGGCGGCGTCGCGGTGATGGCCAGCATGGTCGTCGAGCGGGCGGCCTGGAACTGGGCCGCCAGCAGGATGCCGGTCAGGACGCAGGCGGCGACAAACTGCAGGGCGGGATCGCCGGTGACCCAGTAGATCAGCGCCACCGCGGTCCAGACGGCGATGGCGGCCAGCCCGACCATGGCCTGGTTGATCCGGCGGGCGGTGGCGCCGGGGCGCTCCGGGGGCCGCGGGCGGTGCGCCAGCAAACCCCAGGCCTCGACCAGCACGAAGGCCGCCACCCACGGGATCGCGACCCAGGGGCTCACCGACAGGCTCATCAGAGTAACGGTCAGCGCCGCGCTCCCGACACGCAGCCAGAAGCCCTTCGCCGCGTCGGCGGCGATCTCGTCGAACTGGTCGTCAAAAAGCCTGTCCAGGGCCCGCATTGGCGGTGTCCGCGTTTCCTCGGCCGCCACCATGCGCCGGGGATGGGTAGCATTTCGTCAACGGCGGGGCGGCAAAGCGACGCGGGAATTGCGTTTGGACGCGCTAAGCCATTCGAAAGAGCTCAAGCGCCGTCTTGCCGACGATCTTCTGGGCGTCCTCGACGGGCACGGCGTCGAACACCGCCTGGATGGCGCTGCGGGTGTAGCCGAAGGTGCTTTCCTGGTGGGGGTAGTCGGAGGACCACATCACCGTCCCGGGACCGATGCGGTGCAGCATCTCAAGGCCCACCGGATCGGTCATGAAGGTGGCGTAGCAGTGGTTGCGCCAGTACCAGCTGGGGGCATGGGCCAGCCTGGGGGAAATCGAGGTCGGGAAGCTGTTATAGATCATGTCGGCGTCGTGCAGCATGCCGGGGATCCAGCTTAAGCCGCCCTCGACGAAGACCGCTTTCAGGCCCGGGAAGCGGTCGAACACCCCGCCGAACACCAGCTGGCCCCAGTTGTGCCGAAAGCCCTGCATCTGGGTCAGCACCGAGACCCCGACCGCGCCCGGCTCGGCGGTCGGGATGGCCTCGCCGATATGGAAGGCTAGCGGCAGGCCGCTGGCCTCCACCGCCGCCCAGAAGGGGTCCATGACGGCGTGATTGTAGTGGATGGTCCGGCCGTTTTCGAATTTGCCGGGCTTGATCGGGATCATCAGGCAGGCCGCGCCCAGCTCGACGCAGCGCCGGACCGAGGCCGCCGCGCCCTCGGGGTCCCAGTAGCTGGGGATCATCACCGGGAAGAGCCGCCCGCCCGAGGCGGCGCAGACCTCGCCGATATGTTCGTTGTAGGCGCCGAACACCTCCGCCCGGTTGGTCAGCTCGCCGAACATGAGGAGGCCGAACAGGCGCTGGGGGAAGATCAGCTCCTTCTCCACGCCCTCGATGTCGAGGTCGCGCAGGCGGGCCTCGAGATCGGTCAGGCCGGGATAGCATTCCATCGCCTCGCAGAGGGAGGCGGCGATGGCCGGCGGGGTCATCGACTGGCCGGCGATGGAGAGGTCCCAGCCGCCGTCCTTGAACACCATGCGCGGAGCCTGGTCCTTCAGATGCTCGGGGAAGCGGTCGATCCAGCAGTCGGTCTCCAGCATGTGGCTGTCGGCCGAGACGATCACGGTACCTTCCGGCCAGGCGCGGGTGGCGGCCTCGGGGACGCGCTGGCGGGCGACGGCGATGCCGACCTGCTTGTCGATCTCCAGGATGAAGTCATCCGGCACGGCGTTTCCTCCGGAAGCCCTCTGACGGGGCCGCTCGGCCGAAGTATCGCGCCGGGCCTGGAGGGGTGACAAGCCGGACGCAAGGGAAGGCGGCGCCACGATTTTGCTTCCATCCCGGTCAACCCTCGCGAGATTGACCGGAGGGACCATGACTTTGAAGATCATGCTGGCGGCGGCCCTGCTCGCCGCGGGGGCCGCTCCGACAAAGGCCTATGAGCCCTGGGAAGGGCCGCCCCTGCATCTGAAGGGCGCCATTGTCGAGGCGGTGGTTCCCGGCAGGGTCGCCTCCGGAGTCCTGGCCGTCTGGAGCCGGGTCAGGGTCCGCGCCGCGGATGGCGCGGCCATCGACCTGTTTTCCCTGCATATGGACGAAACCGAGCGGTTGCCGGGTCTGGGTCAGGTTTGCGATTTCGACTACCATGTCGGCCGTCTGGGCGGGTCATGGGGCGATGGCCTGCCGACGGACTCGTCATGGCCGATGATCGACGCCTTCACCTGCGGGCCGGCGACGACCTGAGCGGTCAGGACACCCGCAGCACCGTCTTGCCCAGCCCCTGGCCGCTGAGGGCGAAGGTCAGGGCCTCGGCATAGTCCTCGAAGGCGAAGGTCCGGCCGACCGGCGGCGCCAGGCGGCCCTCTGCCACCCAGGCCATCAGCTGGGCCAGATGCTCGGCCGCCCTGGTCCGCTCGAACAGCAGGAACTGGCGCACATCAACTCCGACCAGGGCCGCGCCCTTCATCAGGGTCAGGTTGGCGGGGAGGGCCGGGATGGGGCCGCCGGCGAAGCCGACGACGAGGTGGCGGCCCTTCCAGGCCAGTGAGCGGAAGGCCGCCTCGAACAGCGGGCCGCAGACCGGGTCGAAAATCACGTCCGGCCCGGCGCCGTCGCACAGGAGCTTGAGCTGCTCGCGCCAGGCCTTGGGATCGGCAGAGGCCGTGTCGATGGCCGCCTCCGCCCCGTGGGCCAGGGCGAAGGCGCGCTTTTCGGGTGTGCTGGCGCAGGCGATGACCCGCGCGCCCAGCAGGGCGCCCACCTGCGCCGCCGCCATGCCGACCCCGCCTGCCGCGCCCAGCGCCAGCAGCCGCTCGCCCGGCCGGATGGCCGCGCGGTCGGCCAGGCCGTGGAGGGCGGTCAGGTAGTTGATCCGGAAGCCAGCCGCCTGCTCGAAGCTCATCGCCTCGGGAATGGGCGTCACCGCCGCCGCCGGGGCCAGGTCGACTTCGGCGAAGCCGCCCGCCGCCTGGGCCATCACCCGCTGGCCGATGCTGAGGCCCGTGACCCCCTCACCCAGCGCCTCGACCACCCCGCCGATCTCCGAGCCCGGGGTGTGGGGCAGCGGCGGTTTGACCTGGTAACGCCCCAGCGCCACCAGGGCGTCGACATAGCCCACCCCGCAGGCCTTGACCCGCACGGCGACCTGGCCGGGGCCGGGTGTGGGCGGCTCGACTTCGATCAGGCGGTAGTCGGCGATGGAGTCGAGGGCGGCGGCTTGGACGAGGCGCATGGAAAAGGCTCTGCAGGGGGAAAGGTCGGCCAGCCTAGCGCGGCTTGAGGCAGAAGCGGCAGCTGTCGTCGCCGCGGGCCATGCAGGCGCGGTGCTCGACCTCAGCCTCCGCCAGACCGCCGATCAGGGCCAGGTCCAGGGCGCAGACCGCCCGGTCCTTCTGGGCCAGCTCGTGATAGACGCAGTTGAAAGCCTCGATCTCGGGGGTTTCGCCGCCGCCGGCCGTGGCTTCATAGCCCAGCTCGCGCATCAGCAGCGCCGTCGCCCCGGCCCGCTCGGCCAGGGTCGCCCCGCCGATCCGGCCCTTGAGATCCGCCGCCAGCCGCGCCCCCAGCTCGGCCAGCTCGGCCTCCACCGCCGGCCCCCCGCCCAGCTGGCGCGCCAGGGATTCCAGCAGCAGCCGCGCCATCAGGTCGTACTGCTTGGGAAACAGGGCGTGGCCCCTGGGGGTCAGCACATAGCGCCGGCCGGGCCGTCCGCCGGTCGAGGGCAGGGCCTGGCCGGGGGCGATCAGCCGGTCGCGCTCCAGGGCCGCCACATGCTCGCGGACCGCCGTGCGGGTGATGCCCAGGGCCGCCGCCATCTGGTCGACCGTCAGCCCCTGCTTGCGCTCCAGCAGCAGGTGCAACAGCGCCTGCTGTCTCTGGCCGATCACCTCGAGCATCGTCTCTCCCGTTCGTCTCCAGGCCTTAGCGCGCCGG
This sequence comes from Caulobacter ginsengisoli, assembly GCF_030814835.1. GTDB lineage: Bacteria > Pseudomonadota > Alphaproteobacteria > Caulobacterales > Caulobacteraceae > Caulobacter > Caulobacter ginsengisoli. The sequence continues at coordinate 132,583 of NZ_JAUSVS010000007.1, read as the reverse complement.
ACGGCCCCAGCCTAGACCACTCATCCGACAAAAGACACTTTTGACAGAACTAACTTTACAAAGTCTCTGGCCGGGCGCAGCCTTGCGATCCTTCGAGGGAGAGAGACGATGCTGATCTATTCGGTTGCCCTGTTCGCGTTGGCCGCGGTGTTCGGCCTGTATCTGATTTCGAGGGTGCTCAAGGGCGCCCTGCCGCCCTGGCCGGCGGCCCTGGCCCATGGGGCCTTCGCCGCCACCGGCCTGGTCATCCTGCTCTACGCCGCCTTCCTGACCGGAACCCCCGCCCCGATGGCGGTGCTGATCGCGGCCGGCCTGCTGGTCCTGGCGGCCCTGGGCGGCTTCCTGATGATCAGCTTCCATCTGCGCGGACAGGTTCCGCCCAAGCCGGTCGCCGTCATCCACGCCCTGGCCGCCGTGGCCGGCTTCCTGACCCTGTGCTTCGGCGTCTTCGCCCCCGCCGCCAGCTGAGGCGCCCATGAGCCGGATGCACCCCCTCCATCCGCTGCTCGCCCATGCGCCCGTCGCCTGCTGGACGCTGGTCCCGCTCAGCGACCTGGCGGCGGCCTGCCTCCATGCCGCCTCCTGGCCGGCCGCCTTCTTCTGGCAGGCCTCGGCCCTGCTGGCCGGGACCGGGGTCGCCGGCGCCCTGCTGGCGGCCACGGCCGGGACGCTGGACTACGCCCGGGCCAGCGAGACGGCGCCCAGGCTGGTCATGACCCATGCGTCGCTGATGGCGACCGCCCTGGTCCTGGCGGCGGCCGGTCTCTTCGGGCGGCTGGGCGCCGGCTATGCGCCGGTCCTGCCGCCGCCGGCCTGGGCCATCGGGCTGGGCGTGCTGGCCTTCCTGGTCATGGCGGTGGGCGCGGGGTTCGGCGGCGAGATGGTCTACGGCCGAGGGATCGGGGTGCGTCGCTCGGATGGCGACCAGACGTAACATCGAGTCCATAATTTTCGACTTGATGTTATATTTGCTTTACATCATAAGAGCGGCGTCTCTCTTACGGAACCGCTCTCATGCCCCACCAAGAAAAGTCCGCCTGGCTGGCGCTGGCCGCCATGCTCGCAGCCTATGTTCCCTTCTTCGCCTATGCAGCCGTCTCGCCGCCGGGCCCGCCGCCCTATCTCAGGGTGCTGGCGGCCTTGGCCGCCGTCTCGGTTCTGAGGCTGCTGATCCTGGGCGTGGGCCACTTGGTCTTCCGCGCCCAGTCGCCGCAGGACGCCCGCGCCCCGGCCGACGAACGCGACCGGGCCATCGCCCGCCGCGCGGCCAGCATCGCCTACTACCTGCTGATGGCCGCGGCGCTGGGGATCGGCTGTTTCATGCCCTTCTACACCGGGGGCTGGGATATCGTGCGCGCCACCCTCCTGGCGGTCGTCGCGGTCGAGATCGCCCGCTGCGTCCTGATCGTGGTCGACTATCGGCGGGGCTGGCATGGCTGAGGGGCCCATCAGCAACCAGATCCGCACCCTGCGCTTCCTGAACGGGGAGATGTCCCAGGCCGAGCTGGGCCAGCGCATCGGCGTCACCCGCCAGACCATCGCCGCCATCGAGGCGGGCAAGTATTCCCCCTCGCTGGAGGCGGCCTTCCGCATCGCCCAGGTGTTCGGCAAGCCGCTGGACGAGGTCTTTCAGTGGCGCGGCTGAGCCGGCCGTGGTTCAGTCCTCCCGCGATCTTGAGGGAGGGGAATCATGACTCGGCGGGTTTGGATCGGGCTGGCGGCGGCGGCGCTGGCCCTGCTGGTCGGCTGGTATGTCGCCTCGCCCTATATGGCCATGGGCGCGCTGCAGAAGGCCGCCAAGGCCGGCGACCGCGACAGGCTGGAGCAGCTGGTCGACTTCCCCCGCGTGCGGGAGAGTCTCAAGGCCGACTTCAACACCGCCTTCATGGCCAAGGCCCAGAGCGACCCGGAGATGAAGGACAACCCCTTCGCGGGTTTGGCGGCGATGTTCGTGCCGGTGCTGGTGGACAAGCTCGTCGACGCCGCCGTCTCGCCCCAGGGTATCGCCCGGATGGCGGCGGGCGAGGGCGTGGCGCCGCCGGAGGCGCCGGGTGAGACGCCAAAGCCGGCGACCAGGCCCCAGGACAAGCCCAAGCTCGCCTACCACTACGCCAGCCTCAACCGCTTCCGCGTCGTCCAGCCCACCGACAGCGGGCCGCTGACCTGGGTGCTGGCCCGCAAGGGGCTGTTCTCCTGGCAGCTGATCCGCATCGAGCTGCCGCCGAAGATCTTCGAGCCGGGCTCGCCCGGTCCCCCGGTGATCGCCGGCCCCACGCTGCCGGCCCCACGCTGATCGTCGCTGGAGTCTAGATCGTGGGCGCCCTGCAACAGGACACCGCCATCGTCCGTGACGGCGAGCGGCTGACGGCCCAGCTCAGCCGCGACTGGAACATCTGGGGGCCGAACGGCGGCTATGTCTCGGCCATCGCCCTGCGCGCGGCCGGCGCCGTCGTCCCGCCCGACCACCGGCCGGCCACCCTGTCGGTGCAGTACGTCTCGCCCGGCGCCTTCGAGGCGGCCGACTGCCAGGTCGTGGTGGTGAAGAGGGGCCGCAACGCCTGGCTGCTCAATGTCGCCCTGGTCCAGAACGGGCGGACCTTCCTGCAGGCCCAGGTCTGGACGACCAACAAGGCCGAGGGGCCGACGGCGCTGGAAGCGGTCATGCCCCAGGTCGCGCCGCCGGCCGAGCTGAAGACCGTCGCCGAGCATCTGGGCGACAACGCCCACCAGCTCGACGGTTTCTGGCGCAATCTCGACTGCAAGCCCCTGGTCTGGATCCCCTGGGGCGAGCCCCGGCCGCCGGGCGCGGTGCTGCAGGAATGGCACCGCTTCGTCGGCTACCAGGGCGACGAGAACGACCCTTTCCTAGACGCCTGCCGCCCGCTGATCCTCACCGACACCCTGATCTGGCCGACCCATCATCGCGGTCTGAAGGATCGGCCGGACTATGTGGCCCCCAGCCTGGACCTCACCGTCTGGTTCCACGACCGGGGCGGGGCCAGCGACTGGCTGTTCGTCGATTGCGTGGCGGACGTGGCGGCCTCAGGCCTGATCCATGGGCGGGCGCGGGTGTGGTCGGAGGACGGTCGGCTGCTGGCGACGGGCGGGTCGAACCTCATGCACGTGGCGCGGAGCTAGGCCGGGACCGCCTGCCGCCGCCCGCCGCCGCTTGGGCAGCCGCACCAGGACCAGGTAGACAATCATGACGCCTAACGGCGCGAAGCCCAGCACCAGCGGCAGGGGCGAGTTGCGGATGGGCTCGGGCAGCAGCTGGGCCTGGCCGAAGAAGAACGAGCCCGAAGCGAAGAACCAGGAGAAACACATCCGCCACAGGTGCCGGGCCAGGCGCGCCGCGCCGGTCAGACCGCGGCGTAGGATCAGGTTGAGTTCACCGACCGCGGCCAGTCCCCCAACCAGGCTGAAGATCACGAAGGCCTGGGGCGGCGACCCATCGATGGTTCCGGTCGGGCTCATCGCCCCCAGGCGCATGAAGATGAGGCCCATGGTCATGATGACCAGGGCTGCCATCAGGCCGGCATAGTTCGGCAGGGCGGGGGTCAGGGTCGGCCGTTTCACCGCCTGCCAGCCGCTGATCAGCAGGTAGAGGGCCAGCACCCCGGCCGTGAAGTTGGGCCGCTGGCCGTCGGTCAGGAAGGGCGCCACCCCGGCCCCGACCAGATAGGCGACGAACATGGCGGCGAAGAACACCTTACCGGCCAGCCGGTGGGTGGGTCCGCCCTTGCGCGCCCCGGCCGCCACCGCCCCGGCGATCATCCCCACCGATCCGCCGCCGATATGCAGCCACAGCAGCGCCGCCGCGCCAAATCGCGCCCAGAGTGGGGCGTCGGGTCCCGTCTGCAGGGTGGTGGCGCAGGCGGCGGCGGGCGCCAGCAGAGTGGCCAGGGTCAGAACCGCCAGGGGAAACTTGAAACGCATGCTGTCGCCTTCCGACACGGGCTGAGAGCCTTGAGGATCGCCGAAAGGGCGTGGCGGCCGCCAGGACGCCAGGGGCCAAAGTCTTGACCGCAGACGTCAGGCTGGCCGGCTCAGCGCTTGCCGCGCCGGGGCCCCTGGGGCGCGACGACCCAGGCGTAGGCGATGCGCTCGCCGCTGCCGTCGGCGGACCGGGCGATCAGTTCGGTGACGGCGTCCAGATGAGCGTTGATCTGGGCCAGCGTCGCGGCGTCGGGGCGGCAGACCAGGCGGGCGAAGCGGACGTTGCGCTCCTGGCCGGTGGTCTGGCGGTGTGGGGCGGCGAAGCCCCGGGCGAAATCGCGGTTGGCCTGTTTGCAGACGGCGTCGACCAGGGCGTTCAACACCCCCTGGTTGGCCGGGTCCTGCAGGGCGTCCAGCATCCGCATGCGGGGCGCGGGGGTGTCGTAGAGCTGCTCGGGCTTCTTGGCGGTCTGGCGCACGCCAGCCTCGAGCAGCAGGCCGACCGCCGTCAGCTGCTGGACATGGTGGTAGAGCGAGGAGGGCGCCGTGCCGGTCAGCGCGCCGATCTCGCGCACCGACAGGGGCCCGAAGGCGGCGACCTGGTCCATGATGTCGGCGCGCACGGTCGAGACCAGGGCCCTGAGCTGTTCGGGATCGGTGACCTGATAGGTCAGGCCCTGCTCTTTGCGCCTTCTGTCCGCCCGTTTCTTCTCAGCCATGGCGGCCATCGATGCCGGCCGGGCGGCAAAGGTCAAGCGCCGCTCAGAAGACGAAGGTCCCGGTCCGGTCGTCATAGGCGTTGAAGAAGGCCGCCACGTCGGGCGCCGTCGGCGGCAGCGGCTCGAAGGCCTCGCCCAGCCGCATGACCCCGGTTCCCGGCCAGGCGGGCAGGCCGCCGCCGTTGGGATCGCCGGTTTTCACGAAGTTGGCCCAACATCGCATCATCACGGTGGCGATGGCCCGGTCGCGGTCGGTGTACGGCCGCTCGGGGCCCAGCGCGCCGAACATGTAGGGGACTTCCGAGGAGTGGAAGGCGCGGTAGATCGCGCTCTGCGGTCCCGGCAGGGGGTGATCCCAGAGATAGAGGAAGGTCGGCCCGCCGCTCGCTCTGGCGCGGGCGGCCCGCCAGCGCTGCAGCCCGACCAGGTTGGCGTCGCGGTCGGCGCGCAGGGCGGTGCCCTGGGCCTCGGCGTCATTGGTGGCGGGGTAGAGCTTGAGGAAGTCCGGGCCGAAGGTCTCGGCGTTCTTGCGGTGCGTTTCGAGGTTGGGTTTCAGCCAGGAGGCCTCGTCGGCGGTGACCCCGATCAGCACCGGAACCGGGGCCAGGTCGGCCACGGCCGCGAAGCCCGGATCGCGGATGTTCACCCCGTCGACGAAGAGATTGAGGCCCGCCTCGTCCGAGGCGGCCAGCACCGCCTGGGCCGGGGCGTCGAGGGCCTGGCCGAACTTCCGGCTGGCCTGGCGCATCGCTTCGGCGTCCGGCAGCCGCTCACTGCCCGGCGGGAAGCTCTGGATGATGGCGCCGGCGATCAGGGGTTTGGCCCTGGGGTGGGCCAGCAGGACATAGGTCAGCGCCCCGCCCGCCGACTGGCCGGCCAGGGTGATGCGCCTGGGGTCGCCCCCCAAGGCGGCGGCGTTGTCGTGGGTCCAGATGAGGGCCGCCAGGGCGTCGCGCAGGGCCTGGTTGCCGCGCTGCCCGTCCGGCTCGGCGGGGATGGCGGGGTGGGCCAGCAGGCCGAACGCCGCCACCCGGTAGTTGATCGAGACCACCACGATGCCCTGCCGGGCCAGGGCGGCGGCGTTGGTCACGGCCGCCGCCTCGCCGCCGTCGGTCAGCCCGCCGCCGGGGATCCACAGCATGATCGGCAGGGGCTCACCGGGCTTGTGGGCGGGTATCCACACCGTCAGGGTCAGGCAGTCCTCGCTGACCGCCCCCTGCGGCGAGAACTCCCCGGTCCAGGGCCCCCAGCCCTTGGCCGAGATGTTCTGGGTGCAGCTGGGCCCGAAGGCCTTGGCCGCCCGCACGCCCGGCCAGGGCGGGGCGGGTCGGGGGCCGCGCCAGCGCAGCGGCCCGACCGGCGGGGCGGCGTAGGGCAGGCTGTAGAAGACGTTGACGCCACCCGCCAAGGCGACCCCCTCGGCCTCTCCGCCCGCGACCTTGAGCCTGGGACCGGCCCAGGCGGGCGTGGCCAGCAGCAGCAGGGCCGCGATCAGGGCGGCGCGCATCAGGCTTGCCGCGCCGCCAGCCGCCTCTGGCGCCAGCGGTCGACGGGATGCTCGACCAGCACCAGCAGCAGGGCCGAGAAGGCGAAGGTCCCGCCGATGGCTGCCCAGATCGGCAACGGCGGCTTGAAGGTCAGCACCAGGCCGATGACGATCAGTTGGCTCAGATAGACCGGATAGCTGAGGTCGCCGATCCAGCGGTCGAACCGGTTGTCCTTGAAGGCGTGGAAGATCCACGGAACCGTCAGGGCGACGACGCCATAGGTCACCCAGCGGGCCATCAGCGGCGGCATGGTCAGGGCGGTGAAGGCCAGGCAATAGGCCAGCAGAACTGCGGCGGCGCCCCAGCCGATCGCCCTGGGCGCCTTCTCGACCAGCGGCATGGCCTTGAAGCCCAGCACGCCCAGCAGGAACATGAAGAGGGCGGTCGGGAAGAGCCGCCCCTGCCAGAGCAGATAGTCGACATCCAGCCAGTGGCCGGCCAGCCGAAGGGCGATGCTGGCGGCGGCCAGCAGGGCGATCCAGCCCCACTTCCACCGCACGATGAACGGCGCGACGGCGTAGAACATCAGCTCGGTCGACAGGCTCCAGGACTGCGGCGCCATCAGGCCCTGCCAGGCGATGTTGTCCTTGGCCGGGTCGGCATAGGCGTCGAAGACCAGGGCGCCATGCGGGTCGATTTTGAACCAGAACAACAGGTCCTGGCCGACCACGACCAGGTTCTCGACGGCCAGCACCGCCGCCGACAGCGGATTACGGGCCAGGCTGGCCATGAGCTCGGGCGAGCTGGTGACGCTGGCCTTGAGGCCGAACAGCGCGATGGCGCCGACGACCAGCATGATGAAATAGGTGGGCGCCAGCCGCAGCAGCCGGTTCGAATAGAACAGCCGCGCGTCGCGGTATTTCCCCTCCAGCACCAGGGCCATGTAGAAGCCCGAGATGATGAAAAAGCTCTGCACGGCCAGCCCGCCGCTCAGGATCTTGTAACTGGCCAGCGGCAGGTGCGACAGCAACACCGCCAGCGCCAGCACGACCCGCACCGTTCCCATTTCAGCCCCCTGGTCTGGCGGGAGGAGGCTAGGTGGAATTCAAAAATGGGGCGAGTTTCAAATTATTAATGGTGGGGCGAGTTCGCTATTCTCCGCCCGATACCGCAGGCGGGAGGGTTTTCGATGGCGGATGCGCCGGCAGAGATTCCGACGGTGACGTATTTTCTCGTGCTGCTGCAGCGCGGGGAGAACCATGCGGCGGCCGCTGAGCATTTCGCGGCGCATGTGGAGTTCGTCGGGGCGATGGAGGCGGCCAAGACGGTGCTGCTGGGCGGCAGCTTCGGCTCGCCGATCGAGGGGGCGGACGGGGGTTATCTGCTGCATGTCGCGAGCCGGGCAGAGGCCGAGGCGGTGGCGGCGCGGGATCCGCTGGTCAGGGCGCGGGTTTGCGAGGCGAGAATTGTGGAGTGGGATCTGGTGGGGATTTGCCGGGGGGCGATTGATGCGGCGTTCGGGGAGGAGGGGTGAATACGTTCCAGGCAATTGACGCTGAGTTCAATGAGGAACTGGTGCCAGACGCTTCTCGCACCCTATTGATCCGGGCCCCGAGGCAGCACGCGGTGATCTGTCGAAGAGAATTCTGGCTCCAGATTCTCAAGTCTTAGTTTTTTTGACGTCACATCTTCTGGCGGACTCAGGATAAGCAATCGACACAAAGCCTCATCCTGGCCATTGAGATCAATCCAGTTTCGCAATTTGAGCCAACGGCGTTTTAATATCGGGAAGGAAATAACATTGTCCGGTTCCGTATCAATAGATATTCTACTAGTAGAACTTGAGGATCTAGTCCGATCGATGCCGAGTCGAGATAAGATTCGGCTGGAAACTGTCGAAAATATGATTTGGCTCGGGCGAGTAGCGGCGGCTGTGGATCAATGGAATCCCGTTGTCAGTATACGAGTTAACCTCGCCCTGAGTAAACTAGACTCATCTCTTGCCGTCACTGTCAGCACAGGATACAGGGAAATAGCGGTTATACTGGCACAAGCTCTCAGCGATATTAGATTGAGAACTACGGGTCCCACCAATATCGCCATAGGCAAAGGCAGTGTTTTTGATTATTTTGACGAGATTAGACGCATCCTGCAGGGGGCAACCGCAGACGTGTTTTTCGTCGACCCTTATCTTGATGCAGAGTTCGTGTCTAGATTTCTAGGATCGATCAGAGACAATGTGAACATACGGTTGCTGACAACCGACAAGAAGCTCGGAGCGCTTATACCTTCGGTGGATGCATTCGCCAAACAATACGCCGCCAAAATTCAGATACGATCTTCGTCTGGATTGCATGATAGATACGTTATAGTAGACGGACAAGATTGCTATCAATCTGGTGCGTCCTTCAAAGATGGTGCTAAGCAAGCGCCCACAACCTTAACTCAGATTGTCGATGCGTTTGATGCAGTCTCCAGCACGTATGAGAAAATTTGGAACTCAGCTATTGTCGAAAGGTAAGGTTTTAAGAAGAAAAGTGCCTATCCAAAAAATGACTCCAACCCTTTTACTTACTTTCTCCGACGCAAAGGGATGGCGCTCAACGTCCTAGCCCACTATCCGACAGGCCTCCTGGCGATGCTCGGTCGAGATACCTCTCTCCGCATCCTTGCTACGGGCACACCATCCCAACTCGTGTCTGCTCCCTCCCAGAAACGAACAAAGGCTTCAGCGGCTTCTCTCGACACGAATGCCCGGGCTGCAACACATTCGCCTGCGAAGCCTGGAGCGGTTCCATCCTCATAACGCACCCTGTAGCCGTCGCCGTCGGAAGTAATTTGAAGCGCCGAGTTCTGCCATGGCCGCAAATCCGCGGCTAAGGCGGCGAGTGCGAGTCCCAGCATCGCGGGAGTAGGATTTCTCGCTCCCTCCCATTCCTCAATGGTTCGCTTGGAGCAGCCAAGTAAGGTCGCGAGGGCGCCTTGGGGCAGCCCGTACCGGTTGCGAAATGCTCGAATATCGTCGGATTGAATAGCTATCATGACCTGTACATTCGATGTGAGTTGTCGCCACATACCATGTGACAATCGCTAAGGAAAGAGGTCGGATTTTTTGACTCAATGTCGCCGGGGTTGATGCCTCCAGCCTTCCGCTTGTGGTCCAGCATAGAGTCGGGACAATGGGTCGCCGACCGCCATTGGGGGAACTCACTCATGCGATCCATCGCCTCTCGCGCCGCCCTGGCGCTCGCCCTAGCCGCCATCTCCGTCCAGGCCGCCCACGCCGCCGAGCCCGCCGCCGTCCTGGCCAAGCCTGGCGGGTCCTACGACCAGCGCGCCGCGGATCAGGCGACCTGCAAGGCCATCGCCGCCCAGGCGCCGGCGGCCGACCTGCCCGGGCTCAGCTATTCGGGAGCCGGCGGAGGGGTGGCCTATCCGGACATGGCCACGGCGGCGGGCGGGGCGATCGCCATGCTGATCATCGCCGGCATCGAAACCAACCAGGCGCGGGGCCGCGCCGTAGGGCTGTGCCTGACCAACATGGGCTATACGGCCGTGACGCTGACGCCGGAGGAGGCCGACGCCTGGCGTGGCCTGGCGGGCGGCAGGCGGGAGGCCTGGGAGCGGGCCTTCCTGGCCACCGACCTCTCCGGGCGGATCGAGGCCGCCACGCGGCCGAGCGTGCCGCAACTTCCGCCCTTCCGGGAAGAACCGGGGACCATCGGCGGCGTTCGGGTCGACATGGCCTCACTCGCCGCCACCGGCGGACCGGTCAGGAAGGGCGAGGTCCTGATGACCGGCAGGCTGGCGCGCTTCCGCACGGCGGTGCTGGCCCAGCCGTTCGAGGGTGGCGGAGCGATCCGGGTCGAGGCCAAGGCTGGAACGGTCTTCCAGCTCATCGATGTGCGGCCGCAGCGGTCGCGCTGGCTGCGCAGCCAGGCCGCCACCTGGTGCGCCCAGGTCAACGAGACCACCCAGGGCTCCACCTCGCCGCAGAACTACTGCTTCTACAGTCTCCGCGACGGCTACGAGGCCGTCCGGGCCCAGGGGCGCCCCTGGCTCTGGGGCGGCTATGGCGGCATTCGCGTGCCCAACATCGCCGGGCCGATCCTGCTGGAGGAACGGGCGGGCGGCGACGAGGCGCCGATCGACTTCGAGGTCAGGCTGGTGGCGGTGTCGAGCCGGCGCATCGGCGTGGCGGTCACGGCGCGGAAGGGCGAGCGCGCGGTCGGCCTGCAGTATCGCGACCTGCCGCTGGGGGCCGACGGCAAGGCCGTCCTGCCCCTGTGGTCGCGGCGGCTGGTCATCACCCGGACGTCGGCGACGGAAGCCACGGCTGTCCTGGACGACCAGGGAGACGGCCAGGGCTGGCGCGAGGGCGACGCCTGAAGACTCTGTTTTTACGCGCGTTTATTCCGAAAACCGGTTCCCACTTTTCGGAACGCGCTCCAGGGCCTACTCGGCCTCCGCCGCACCCGAGCCCTTCAGGCTCCAGGGGGTCGATTGATAATAGTGGCAGTAGGCGCCCGTGGCCGCCGGCGGCTGGTCGGCCGGGAACAGGGTCACGTGCCAGATGCGCCAGCTGGGACCCCAGATCCCGACCTGCTGGAAATCGATGGCGTAGTAGCCGACGATCTGGTCGCCGGACCGGGCCTCCCAGACGCCCCGCGCCGACAAGGCGTCGCCTCCGACGATGAAGCTCAGCCGGTTGAGAGTCGGCGTCGGCTCATCGAGCCGGGCGCCGAGCGCGTCGAACTTTACCGGGCCGTTCACATCGACATAGCCGGCGGTGGGCTCTTTGAACGTGAAGACCTTTTTCAGCGCGCCGGACTTGGCCCCCGATTTCAGGTCGAAATAGGCAGTCAGAAGCGTGGCGGAGTCGGCGTTGGCCCGCTCGATGTCCTTGGCCGCCGGCGGCGTCCCCGCCTGGCAGGCGGCCTCGGCGGCGGCGGCGGCTTGCTGGGCCGCCATCTCCCCGACGACCTGGCCGATCCAGGCCTGCGCCGACGCAGAGACCGGCGCCGTCGCCACGACACATCCCGCCAGCACGGCGGCGACCGCGCTCGAACCCGAGAACTTGAACACCTGGCCCCCCCAGTCAATCACAGCGCGAACCGCGCCAGGACGACCAAGCTAGCGACCCCCGACGCGGCCCGCAACGGGGTGGCGGCGCAAGGCCGCATCCGGTTGAACGAGGGGAAACTGGCGCGCCCGGACGGAGAAAGTTCGAACGAAGTCCTCGAAACGCTCGAACAATGGGCTGAAATCCTGCGTGACACGAGCCTGGATTTTCCCGAGCCGTACTAGCGGACGGGACGAGTCCTAAGCCCTTCTAACATATCCCAAAACCTTTACTCGCGGCTGCCCTGCCATCCCCCCGGATGTGCGGGGTTGGTCGCCTATTGTCTTTGATCCATGAGAGATGCCGCCAAACACCGCACCCACGTAACCATTCGGGTGTCGCCGGAGCAACGCGCCCAACTGGAGCGTCTGGCGGCGGGCATGCCCCTTGGTCCCTTCATGCTCTGGCGCTCTCTCGACCCGGACTCTCCGCCGCCCCGCAGCCGGGACAAGTTCCCCGTCAAAGATCACATCGCCATATCGCAAGTGCTTGCCCGGCTGGGCGATAGCCGCATCGCGAACAACATCAATCAGCTTACCCGTCTGGCCCACACTGGCTCCTTGCCAGTCTCGCCTGAGACCGAAGACGCGCTTCGTCTTGTCTGCCGCTACCTGGTGGAGATGCGCCGCCTTCTGCTTCGTGCGCTCGGCCTCTCGGACGTACCGCCATGATCCTGAAGGGCTCTCAACGCGGCAGCGCGAAGCAGCTCGGCGCTCACCTGCTCAAAACCACGGAGAACGAGCATGTCGAGGTGCATGAGGTTCGCGGCTTCATCGCCGAAGATGTCATGGGCGCGATGCACGAAGCCCAGGCGGTCGCCAAAGGGACCAAGTGCCGCCAGCACCTATTCTCCGTCTCCCTGAGCCCCCCAGAAACCGAATGCGTCCGCGTCGAGACCTTTGAACATGCCCTTTCCAAGATCGAGGAGCGGACCGGCTTGGGCGGTCAACCGCGCATCGTCGTCTTCCACGAGAAGGAAGGCCGCCGCCACTGTCACGCCGTGTGGTCGCGCATCAATGCGGAGACCATGACGGCAGTGCCGCTGCCCTTCTTCAAGATGCGCCTGCGCGAGGTGTCGCGGGAAATCTATCTGGAGAACGGGTGGCAGATGCCGCGCGGAATGATGGATTCAAAGGCGCGAGATCCGAGGAACTTCGATCTGGCGGAGTGGCAGCATTGCAAGCGCATTGGCCGCAACGCCCGCGATCTCAAGTCCATCATGCAGGAGTGCTGGGCAGCCAGCGACAGCGGAGCATCCTTCTCCAAGGCGCTGGAGGAGCGGGGCCTTTATCTCGCCAGAGGAGATCGGCGCGGCCACGTCGCCCTGACGTATGAGGGCGAGGTCTTGTCGGTCGCCCGCTATGTCGGGAAGAAGACGAAGGAGATCGCGGCCAGACTCGGTCCGGCTGAAAGTCTGCGCGATGTCGAAGCAACGCGCATGCGGATCGCGGAAGTCATTGCGCCGAAGCTGCGCGGCCTGCTCGGCGAAGTGGAAACGACACGCCAGCTAGAGGCCGCGCGCCTCGATCAGCAGCGCCAGGCGATGCGGACGCAACATGCTTCGGAGCGGAAGCGCCTGGACGAAGGCCAGCGGGCGCGAAGCGAAGCTGAAGGGCGCGCGCGGGCCGAACGCATGCGCAGCGGCCTTGCTGGGCTTTGGGACAAGCTGCGCGGCGAGCATGCGAAACTGCGGAAGCAGAACGAACTGGAAGCCTTCATGGCGCTCCAACGAGACCGCGTTCAACGAGGCACGCTCGTCACCGCCCAGCTTCAAGACCGTCAACAGCTACAGGCGGAAATCCGCCAAGCCCGGCAACGTCACACGCTGCGCGTGACCGAACTCCATCGCGATCTTGCTCGCCAGCAAGTGCCGCAGCCAGAGCGCCCCACCACGTTGAGCGAAAGGTTTGAGCGGATGGCGGAACGGCAGACGCCGCTCTCGCGGCTCGACCGTCTGCGTGAGCCACGTCAGCGGAATGAACGCGGTCCGGAACTGGAGAGGTAAGGCCGGTCGCGTCTGCTGATTGAAGCGCCGCGCCTCAAGGGCGCGGCGCGAATTTTCACTCCACTTCCGTGGGTGCGGAAAACCCGGCGAGGAAATCCGCAGCTGCCTGCGCCTTCGTCGCTGCCGTAAAGATGGCGCGCGCATCGCTCTTGAGCACCTTCAGCCATGAGGCGATGTAGGGCGCGTTCTCGGTGCGCGGATCATTGGGAAGACCGAGGCGACCGCACAGGAACGCCGCCCCCAGTTCGGCAATCAGCTCCTCAACGGCGTAGCTCTCGGAACCGAACCGGCCCGAGAGATCGCGGTCCAGCCGCGTCTTCGCTCCGCTCCAGTGGGTCAGCTCGTGCCCAAGCACAGAGTAGTAGCCGCCCGCGCTTTTGAACTGAGCGAAGGGGACCATTCGCACGACATCGCGGCTCGGGATGTAACAGGCCTGATTGCCTTCGTGTTGGATGATGGCTGGGACCGCCGAAAAGAACGCCTCGGCCCGTGCAATGCGCTCGTCTTCTGACAGCGCCGGGACCACCGGTGCCTCGTACCCTTCCACCTGATCGGCATTGAAAACGCTGTAGGCGCGCGCCACGAATTTCGCGGGGGAGTGTTCCTCGGTTCCTCGCGCCTCTTCCTGCCCCTCCCTCAGGTTCTTCCAGAAAAACACACTCGCTGCTTTCTCGCCCTTGCGGACCTGCGCCCCCTTTTCCTGCCACTGCTGATAGGTCGCCCATGTGCCGGAATTGAAGCCCTTCGCCTCGGCGATCATCCACAGCGTCACGATGTTGAGGCCTCGATAGCTGCGGCCTGTCACGACGTTCTGGGGGTTGGTGATGTCCTGCCGCGAGCGGTGCCAAGGCATCTTGTATAGGCCCGCGCCCTCTTCAATGGCGGCCACGATCTGGTTGGTGATGGTTTCATAGATGGAGGTTTTCACGGTCCTTTTTCCTTCGGGTTTGGGGTTCAGAACTGAACCCTTGCCCGTCGGCGAGACCGGGGGTGTAAGCGGAGCGGGAGCCTTCGCGGGGAACCGGCTGGCAGGAGCGCGCAGCGGTCCGAAGCTGGGCGGAAGGCTCTCCGAAGCGCGCCAGGGGCGGAGCCCCAAGCTCCTTTCGCGATAGGGATTGTTACCCGAAGGGACGAGATCGCCGAGCGAAGCCCGGCGGTTCGTGGCGATGCCTAAAGCCCGCCCGCGCCGATGCGCGAGATCGCCAGATCAGAGGACAACTTGAAGTTCTTGACCTCAACCTGAGCGTTGCCCAGAGTCTAGATAACGAGCGATAGAGATGACGAAACCGAAGACGCCAAATTCAGCATTTCCGACCAGACGCTTTGAGGGGACCGTCTCCAAGGACGAAGTTTCTGTGAGCGTGGCCTTTAGCGCCGAAGTCAATGCGCGGGGTGAACTGAAGCTCGTTTTCGACCCGTTGCCCCATACAAATGAGACCTTCGCGCTGAGGCGCGGCCTGTCACGCGGCGAGGAAGTGACGTTCTGGTCACTCAACGCGACAGGCCCCGAAGGCGAAAGCCTCTCATCCGACAGCTTCCACCTCACAGGCTACAGCAGCAGGACCGGTGAGAACGGGGATGATCTGACCATTCAGGGAACATGCTCTGAAGTGGAGATTGTCCAGGAGCTTTCCGAGCCATCGCCGTTTCCGCAGTTCCGCTGGACCTTTCGGCGGTTTCGCACCTTCAGCCGCCTGGGCCACCCTATCGAAGGGGGGACACTCTATGCTGGCGGCGCGGCGCCCAATCCGGAAGACGGGCAGCTTATAACCGGCTTCATCGCGATCCAGTCCGACCAGGCTGAAGTGGAGCCGGAATGGTGGACGAAGATCGAAGCCCGCGCCGATCATGTTCGGCGGGTGCTGTCACTGGCGAGCGGTGTCTATCTCCGATCCTACATGGAGGACCGGCTTGAAGGGACGACGCATCGTCTGCGGGTCTTCAGCCTGAGCAAAGCGCCAGAGCCGTTCCTCGCTCCGTTTCATTTCCTGAACCTTGAGCCGATTTTCAAATCCGCCTGCACATCGAGCGCAGAAGTCTGCGCGCGGTTTCTTGAGCTGGATCCCGCTCTGCGCTGGCTCCTCAGCCCCGCCCACTATGATGAGAGCCGCCTGCTTGGCGCGATGACCGCGCTCGAAAACATTGTCGAGCAGGCGTATCCAGCCAAAGAGTTTCCTCTCGTTAAGCGAGGCGCGTTTGATCGCTTCGCTAAAGCGGTAAGAGCGCTCATTCGCGAGCACGATCTGCCTGAGCCGGTTCTCTCGAAAGTACCGGAGCTGAACAGGGCAAGCTTCATCGACAAGGTGCAGCGCTACGTCGATGAGCACGGAATTGTCGTCGCCGATTTTCCCCATGGCGGTCTTGAGCCGGTGATCAAGGCTCGCAATGCGGTCGTGCATACGGGCATCTATTTTAACGACGAGCCCGGCGAGATCGATATCTGGGACCACATCCTGGTCGCCCGCGAACTCGTGATCCGAATTCTGCTGAACGCGCTGGAGTTTGAGGGAAACTATTTCAGCGCGCTTCACGGCGATGAACAGCTCCGCTTCCCAAGCTGCCGCCGTCTTGCCGACAAGCAGCACCACGAAATTCCAATCGATGATCCTGCCGGTGAACCCCGGCCTGTGGTCAGGCGGTCTTCGCGAGAGAGCACCGAATAATGTGCCGCTAGCCATTTCAGGCCCCACCCTCAACCTGGCAGGGTGATTTGGTCAGCATTGCCCCAGGCGAGATTTAAGGGCTAAGGTATAGGAATGCTGATAGATGAAATCGAAGCTCCTGGATTTACTGAAGACCTGAAACAGTGTGTCAAAGGCTGGGGCATTTCTTACTTTACCCAGGTTCAGGTGGCTGCACTCAAAGCGGGTATCGTAGAGGGGAGGAGTCAGATTGTCTGCGCCCCGACCTCATCCGGCAAAACCCTTGTCGGAGAGATGGCAATTCTGGCCGCACTCGAACGCGGTAAGAGATGCTTGTATCTCGTGTCCCACAAGGCGCTTGCCGACCAAAAGTATTCGGACTTTTCGGAGCGCTTCGGAGACGCCTCGCCTGAACCTAGAGCCTCGGTTGGGCTGAGCACCGGCGACCGCGATGAAGGAGAAGTATCTCCGCAGTTGCTTGTAGCCACCTACGAAAAGGCCCTGGCCCTTATGCTTTCCGGCCAGCTCGAACTCTCCGCTTCGGTGGTAGTTGCCGACGAACTGCAGATCTTGGGGGAAGACACCCGAGGCCCAAACATCGAAACGCTCTGCGCAATTTTCCGGCGGCAGGGTCTCGACCAGTTCGTCGCGCTGACGGCAACTATCGGCAACGCACAGGAACTAGCCGACTGGCTCAACTGCGCACTGGTGTCCAGTCATGCGCGCGATGTCGAGCTTCATCAGGAGATCTGGAACGGGAACTCCGCCTATCGTGTCCAGTTTGGTCAGGAGATTGGAGCGCCCTGCCATGCGGGTCAGGTGCTGCCTACAGACGCCGTCCAAGTCGTTCGCCACCTAATCAATATGGGTCGCGGCCCCGTCTTGGTCTTCACGGAATCGCGCAACGAAGCGAGTGATATGGCGACGCGCTACAGCCAATCCTCGGTTCGCACCGTCGATGGGATGGCCCTGGCGCAACAACTGGAACTTTTCTCAGAGCCAACTGAGTCTTCTCAGCAATTGCAGCAGAACGCCCAAAAGCGGGTCGCCTTCCATACAGCCGATCTCACCTCGCAAGAGCGGCAGGTGGTTGAGAAGGGCTTTGTCGATTCCAGTTTCGATGTCTGCTTTGCGACATCGACGTTGGCCGCCGGTGTCAATTTTCCCTTCAAGTCGGTCGTCTTCCCAAAGCTCACCTACCAATACGGTGATCGAGAAGGACGGATGATCGCGCGCTCCGACTATCGAAATATGTCGGGGCGGGCGGGCCGCCTGGGTCTTCACCCGGAAGGCTTTGCGATCTTGTTGCCGAGAAATCAGCGCGAACTCGCCCACGCCAACACGGTTATCTTGCCCGATAATGACAACATAGATTCACAACTCGTGCGCCTTTCGATGCGCCGCACGGTGCTTGCGCTGGTGACGTTCGGCGTCGTCAACAAGCGGGAACTGCTCACCGAGTTTTTCCAGCACAGCTTCTACTGGCACCAAATCCAGGAGCGGAATCCCAAGAAGCTTGATGACGTTATCGCCACCGGCCTCAAGTCGGCGGATTGGCTGATCGAGAACAAGTTGGTGGAAGAGGACTACGGACTTCTGCTGCCAACGCCGGTCGGCAAGGCTGTCGCTCAGTCCGGACTCTTGCCGACGACGGCCATGGCGTTCTTGGAACTGCTCGGGAAAAATGCGGACGTTCTGGACCGGGAGTTCGAGCGCCATATCCCAGCCCTGATCCATCTGGTCTGCGGGTGTGACGAGTTCAGCGGCAATCGCCCCTCTCGCTTTCTTCCTTGGCCAGCAGGGCGCGCGCCGGTGAACTCCAACGGCTTTTTGCTCGCCCAACCGCTTCTCGGTCCGCTGGATCGAACGGACAACAGGACCAACCAGTGCGCCCACGCCCTGATCCTGTTCAGTCGCGGAGAACCTGAGCGAAACATCAGACACCAGACGAATATCCCTTCCGGTCAGTTGCACCGGCTCGCGACCGACATCGCCTGGGTGCTCGATGGCCTGCGCAAGATCGCCAGTGTGCCGGAGCTTGGCTACTCGCAAACTTTGACCAACCAGCTTTCAATGCTCGCCCGCCAAATTCAGTGGGGAGCGCCAGCGGAGGCGCTCGATATGTTACGGGTTGCCCAACGTGAAGGCGTTCCGGGTTTCGGTCGCCAGCGCGCCTTGGCTCTTCTGCAGCAAGGCATCCAAACCTTTGATCAGCTCCTGGCTTCCGCAAAGGACACGCTGTCGGCGGTCCTTGGAAGCGAGCGTAGAACGACCGCACTCTTGTCGGCGGTGGCAACCTGCCTGGGGTTCCGGGGTGACCGCTACCGGAAGGTCCACATCGAACTCGCTGCCAAGCTCGGCCTCACTGATGTGATCGACAAATGCTCCTCTGCCTTGGGCGAGGAGTATGAGACCGCCATGAAGGCGCTCATGGAGGTAGAGCGGAGCTGGACGGTTACGACTGTCGATGATGGAAAGCAGCAAAATGTTCCGGACCTCCTGCTCACGCTCGGAAACAAATCAGTCCTGATTGAGTGCAAGACCACCACAAAAAACCCTCCAATGATCAAGAAGGAGGACGCGTTCGCGGTGATGCAGAAAGCCGTCGATTTCGATCCCGCTATCTTCCGTGCGACCCTGGGAAAGCCGGGCTACGACGAGCATTCGAAAAAGAAGGTCCAGGCGGCGAAGGACATCACGCTCATCGAGCATGATGTCTTTGTCGAGGGAATGCTTCGCGTCTGCGCTGGGAAGGTCAGCCCGTCTGATTTCATCGACTGGATTGCGATGCCAGGGCTGACCGAGCTTGAACGACTCGGCGGTAGCCCGAGCTATGAAATACTGCGCGAGCTGTAGCGATGTAATGCCGCCTATCGACGACGTCGATCATGACCGGCGCGCCGATCCGCTCATGAGCGACTCGACGAGCTTCGGGAGAGCGCCGCGCCTGATAGGAGGCCGTATTTTGAGCGCTCGATTTTGCCGGACTCTGGCGCGTAGTGGGCCTGATAGAAGTCCGGGCACGTTTGATTTCCGGCCGCCCACTTCTCCTGCACTATCCTGATCACCTTGGCCTTGTCGCTCGGCGTTGTGCGGATCCCGAAGATGATGCCAGTCAGGCTTTCGGGTTTGAATTTCAGCTTTCGCGCTGCGGTTTCCTTCGAGCCGCTGAGGCCAGCGCTAAGGACCAACCGATGCTCACCCTCGTGAGCCCAGTCCCGCAATTTCCTGATCGCGGCGTCGTGGTAGCGCCTCCAATAGGCTTGGCGCCATTCTTCGTTTTCGCCCAAGACTTCGTCGGCGCAGATACTGCGCTGGCCGCTCTCATTCGCGAACCAGCTAGAGACCAGAGCCTGCCTACCAAGCCGCCCGAGCGAGCGGAAGAAATCGACCTCGATTGCCGACTCTCCATAGATAACCGGGTCGAATTGGAGATCGGTCCAGCCGAAGATCGG
The DNA here is from genome assembly GCF_030814835.1 of Caulobacter ginsengisoli. Taxonomy (GTDB): domain Bacteria; phylum Pseudomonadota; class Alphaproteobacteria; order Caulobacterales; family Caulobacteraceae; genus Caulobacter; species Caulobacter ginsengisoli. Next base: position 113,217 of record NZ_JAUSVS010000007.1, on the reverse strand, counting down.
TCGCGTCCCGTCCTTGTTGCCGCCTATCCCAACCTGACCGTAGAGCGGCAGCCGGTACTTCCCGCTCTTGTCTGCGGTGACGCCGAACTCCAGACAGATTCCCCTATGGCTGTCGGCGTAGTTTCCCCACATCGCAGTGTGGCTGTAGTTGTCCGTGAAGCAGGCCGTGTACCAATCCGGGTACAGGAGCTGGTCGAGCCGGTCGATGTAGACGGGCGGGAAGTCGGTGAGGATTGACGTCCAACCGTTCTGCGGGACGGTGTCGTCGCAGAGGCGGATGAGCTGCATCTGCTCAAATGTGTTGGTGGACGCGGCGAAGAGCGCATCCCTGGCCCCTGGCTTTCCAGCCTCCACTTCGACCTGGGCCAGCAGCGCGAAATATTTATCATCCAGAAGCTGCGTCTCACCAAATGCCGCCATTGGCCCGGTGACAAGGCTTTCGGGACCCAGGCGGCGCTTCACGAAAGTCTGCAAGATCGTGGTGACGGCCCGGCCGTGCAGGGTTCGGAAATAGTGCAGCACTTCGTCCCGCCGGATCGGCCCGCGAGCTGCAATCAAGCCCGGATATGCCGCCGCGCGCTCATCAGCGAAGAACGCCCCGCAGATATCGCCGTACATCTCCCTCATCTGCGGAGTCGGCATGTCCTCTTCGGTGTGGAGTGTGAAGTCGTGCTCGCTGATCGCCTGATACTCGCCGCCCATCACCATCGTGGTCATGAGCGTGTGCATCAGACACAGCAGGTAGTGGCGGATGTGATTTTTCCAGACGATGGCATCGCCGTCCCACACAAAATCCTTGAAGCCCTCCAGCGGATCGTTGAGCTGCTCCGGTGAGGAGAAAAAGATTTCGAGATTTTCCAGCTCGGCGCGCATGCCGATCAGGGCGTCAGTCGAGCGGAATCGATAAAGAGATTTCGCGGGCGAAGCGGCCTGCTGATCGGCGGGCGTGTCGGTCATGGTTTCAGGCTTAGTTTTTCAGCGCAGCCAGCGTCTCTTTGGGAAGACGGGCGATCACGCTGAGAAACGCGGCTGCGGTCGCATCCGGCTGGCGACGGCCCTGCTCCCAGCCCTTGAGGGTTGCGAGCGGAATTCTATAGGCGCTCGCAAACGCCTGCTGCGACATCGCAAGCTGCTCTCGCAGCGAGCGCACATCCGGCACCTCCACCAAGTGCTCACGCGCACCGGTCTTGTTTCCTTTTGCATGATCGACCGCCTCGGTGAGGCTGGCGATCAAGTCTTGTCCAAAAGTCGTGCTCATTACGTCCTCCTCTCTGAGGGGTTTTGCTGTTTGAGGCTGGCCGCAAGTGCGGCAACAGCCTTCTTCTCGTCCTGTGTCATGTCCTCGCGCTGCGCCTTGGCGTAGGCCAGCAAGAGGTAAAGCGGCGCATCGGTGTGGTGGTAGAAGTAGATCACCCGCGCACCGCCGCGCTTGCCGCTACCAGCTCGGCCCCATCGCATTTTCCGCACCCCGCCGGTGTCCGGGATAAGGACGCCGCTTTCAGGGTTGCGGGCGATGTGATCGACCAGGGCGGCCCTCTCCTCGTCGCTCCAGATCTTCTCCGCCTGGCGGAGATAGATCGGCATTTCGACGACGGTGAGGAGCTTTGTCTTCATCCAGACCATTATACGTCAATGACGCCCTTTCCGGCAAGGAAATAGTGCGTCATTGACGCCCAGCCTCGCTGGGCCAGGTCTGGTGCGCGCATCCAATCGGCGGACGGTTGGTCAGGGTCCATGGGGCAGGAACGCCCTTGGCCGATGGGGTCCAGGGAGAGAGCGGAAGTCTCTCCTTGGTCATGGGGTTTTCAGGGGCAGCTCGAAGGCTCCCTTGAATGGTGGTCCAGCGTCCACACGATGGTATGGCGCTGAACTAGCTCCGACGTCAGGAGCGGGTGTGGTGAAGCGCCATTGCGCCGGGGGATCCAACGGGGTGCGCAGCGGCCCCTTGGCAAGTGGTTCGGTATCACCGAACACATCTTGCGGTCTGTGTTGGAGCAGAAGGCTTGGCATAATGAGGTATGGATTCGTCGGAGCAGCTAGTCGAAGCGTATCTGAAGCACCTGGACATAGGTGAGGTCGTCTATGAGCCGGATGGGAACGTGCCGCCCGACTTTCTTGTCGATGGCCGCATTGCCGTTGAAGTGCGCCGGCTCAACCAGACTTTCGAGCGAGCGGACGCTGCGGAGGGTTTGGAGACCGGACAGGCGACGATCATCGGCTTTCTGAAGGGGATGCTGCCGAAGTATGGAGCGCCGCTGGAAGGACGTGGCTGGTGGGTATCGGTCTACTTCTGGCGTCCATTTGATTGGAAGCGGATCAAGCGTGAGATCCGGGCGGCACTAGCGGCCCTTCAGAAGGAACCGCCGCTGGATGAAGCCGCGTTCAAGTTCGGCAACTTTGAGATGGATGTGCGGCGGGCGGGAATACCGACGGAGCACTATTTCATGCTCGGTGCGCTCGCGGACCGCGACGCTGGTGGGTTTGTCGGAGCCGAGATCATCCGCAACCTGAACCTCTGTGTTTCGGAAAAGGCCCGAAAGGTCGCGCCGCATCGGGCGAGGTATCCCGAATGGTGGTTGGTCCTTCCCGACCATATCGGAGCAGACCTCAATGCAGAGGAGCGCAGTCAGCTGTCTCCGCACGTCAGCACCGAGGGATGGGACAAGGTGATCCTTCTGCACCCGAACGACCACACGCGGGGTCTCGAAATGTAGTTCTTGGATAAGCCCAGTGGAGCTGAGCTAGACTCTGGGTTGGCCTCCGAGTCGCTGCGACCGCCGGCCTGATGCCGAGCGAAATATGAGGAAGCCACAGAGAACCATTCAGCGCGCGATCGACCTTTCGACAAGCAAGGTCATTACGAGCGACGATCTGCTCCTCGTCGATGCGGATCGCTACCAGGAGATCAGGCGCGGAGCGGTCACCGCCCGTCGCGAGGGCGGCGCGGCATTTGCCTGCGATCTGTGCGGCCATGCTGTGTATGCGCCGCGTGAGCCGACCACGCGCCTTCCGTTCTGGCGACACCACAAGGGAGCGCCTCAAGCTTGCCCGTGGTGGACCGGCGATCCCGCTACGATTGATCAGAACAGCGCCAACCAATTTCAGGGGGCGCAGGAAAGCCCGCTGCATTTGTGGCTCAAGCATCAGGTCGGCGACGGTCTGCGCCGCGATCCGCTGACCGCCTCCGGGTCGGTCATCATCGACGAGTATCTATCGTCTGCAGCGGGAACACGCCGACCTGACGTTCGCGCCGTCCATGACGGGCGGAACATTGCGTTTGAGATCCAACTCTCCAGCACACAGCTGCCGATCATCGACGCCCGCGAGCACTTCTACCAGCGGGAAGGGTTTCACCTGATCTGGCTGGCGTGGAACTTCGTGCCTGTCGAGCGCCGGAAGCTGATCACCGCGTTCGAGGACATTTTCTATTCCCACAGCAAGAACCTGCTCACGCTTGATGACGAGACCCTGGCGCGTTCGGCCCAAGAAGGGCGCTTCCTGCTGAAGGCCTATTGGGAAAAAGACGGATGGTGGGCTTCGGGAGTTTTCGGGCTTAGCGAACTCACCTGGCCGGCCACGGGTCTGCCGTACGCCGTCGAACCACCGTTGCCCTGGCATCTCGATTTCAGGTCGCGATGGCTTGCCGAGGCGGTCGAGTATGGCCCGTCATGGGAGGCCAATCGCGCTTTCATGGCCGAGATTATCGCGCGTCTCGGCCTCCAGCCGGCCACCGTCGATGAGATGATTGAGGCAGATATTCGCGCGCTCCTCAACACGCTGCTTTCGCTAATCGAGGGGAGGCCTATCGCGTCGCGCCAGACGAACCTCGTCGAGAAGCTGCACACCTTCTTCAACGGACCGGTTCGATTGCCCTACGCACGGATTGTGCGAACGGCTGCCATCAGGACCGGCCATCAAGACCTCATGGAGCGGCCGACCACGCGGCAGAAGTATGCAGATGCCATTCGTAATGTGAATCAATGTGATCGCGGCACAATTCCAGGCCAGATTGCCATCGCACTGTTCCCTGATGTCTTTGGTGAGTGAGGATGACTTTCGAGCGGTAAATCGGGATCATGTCTACCTATCGCCCTTACAAGATCGAATTTGAAACAGTGGCGGGCCTCTGCGATGGCGACGTCACCCAGATCAATCTGGAGCACGCTTCGGACGAAGCGGTCTGGCTCCACGAGGAAGTACACAAGCGAATCTTTGAGGGTACGCCCGACGGCCTTCTTCAGTTGGTGGTCGGGTCCAGAACACGACTCTCCCAACGCCAGGACGAAAGAGAAAAGGCAGCTCACCTAACCGAATTTCTTACGCAGGACGCTATGTTTGCCCACGAAGCGGCGGCCACCTTCCAGGGCATAGCGGCCGGAAGCCACGCCGAAATAGATGGGCGGATTTGCGCCCTCAATCGGGACTACAAGCTGTACTTTGATACTTTTGAAATTCCCCTATCGAGGTACACGCAAAGTTGGCATGTGAAGTGCGTGATCTCAGAGCTGGTTTCTGCCTGGGCCTTCAGTTCGCCACGCATCCGCATTCTGGACTGGGATGATTGGTTTTATACGGACATCTACAATGATATTTCGGGACCAACTGACAGGCTAATGAAGTGGTGGGAATCGTGCAAAGATTTCGCTTTCTTTGACGCTTTAGACGACGCGGTTCGCAGGCTCCCGGAGGACAATCTTTGGGAAAATAGCCTGCGAGACATTAGCGATCACGGCCTAAACAATACTCACAGGATTGATTTGAACGGTTTGTCCAGCGCTTCCGGTAAGCAGATGTTGCGCGAAAGAATCGCGCCTGCGGTCTACGAAGCCTTGGAAGAATGCATACCAATCCCCACCGTCTTGGACATTGGCCGAGTAGTACACGGTCGATTTGATCGCTGGTATTTTGCATTCAGAGAAAGCAAGCGCATCAAGAGCGCGTCCGTAGATCGCCTTACCGAAAGTGGACCCGATCAGAGAGATGCCGTCGCTCGGCTCCAAAGGAGTTTAGACTACGGCATTTTGCCTACAGATCGGTCAAATTTCCTGCGGTTTTCGACTGCGGCACTTACAGGAAGCCTTCGCAGAATGCAGCGAGGCGGAATAGCTATCTCGATCATCCAGGGGGTAGACGGTAGGCTCGTCATATACGGCCTTTCGGAACAGGCTATCGAGAGCGAAGTCAATGTGGCGTTCAGGCTTCTCGCCGAACGAGAGCAGATAGCGGAAGTTCTCGACGTAATCACGGAATTCCATAGATCGAACCCGAGAATTTTCTGCGTCTCAGTTATTCAAGCGGACGGCATCGGTTTCTTTGACGAAAGAGAACCCGGGCTAATTTTACCGGAGCGAGAATTCATTGAATACATGGATGATATTCCGCGTATTCAAGAGATTCTGGCTAGCAGCACCCTTAATTTTGGCAACAGTACGCCAAACGAGCGAGTTCGATGCATTCACGGAAAGTACGTCACACCAGCATCGCTCGCAGGCTTGTTGGGCGACTTGCAGGGCAGTGTTGGCTTTGGGCGTGTGGAGTTCCATTCATCCGCGGCAGGGCGACCAACGGCCATCGCCGTATACGTCGGTATTGAGCCCAGCGGAGAGGTGATGATTTGTGTAAACGTACCGAGCTCGCTCAACGACGTAGCACCGTTCATCAACCTGCGAGTTGATGAAGGTGGCTTGACGGAACTCACCCTTAACTTTGGTCTCGTATTGCAACTAATGACGCTCAGCTGTGTGAACGGGCGAGACATACTTTAGGCGAGAGGTGAATTGCTCAGAGTATCGTTGGCTGATCGCCCCAGGCGGGATCGACCTCGATGTTGGAAAAAGGGGAGCCTCTGGGAGCCTGCATGTCATAGGGTAAGCCGCGCCTTTGGGCCGCCCCGTATTCATCGTTGACCAATTCGCGGTAGTGCAGAAACGCTATCCGACCGGCGTCGGTCGTGGCCTCGAAGCATTTGACATGAGCTGATGCGTAGGCCCCGCCAGCATCCAGGGCCAAGCGATCCAGCCTCAAGGCGCATTCCGCAAGAGCGGAGCGGACAGCTTCGGGATCTGAATATGCGTCGATGATCCCTTCCACCTCAGCAGTTTCTTCGTCAAAGTTTGGATACCCGCCGTAGCGAAGGAGGTAGGAAGCCTTCCGTGAGCCGGTATGCGCGGCCCAGTGGATCGGCGACATCAGGGATTCTGGTTCACGCGCGTTTGGATTAGCGCCGGCCATGATTGCATCAATCATAGCTTTGAGATCCTCAGCCTTTGTCGCACCAATAAGTTCAGTGTTGCCTCGCCCCCCGCTGTCCGCATCGTTCAAATCGTCATTCACAAATACTTCCAACCCGCCCCCATATCGAGGGGCAACAAGCAATTCATAGCCCAGCAAAATTGATCGGTGGGAATATGTAGTATTCATAATAGCATAAGCAAAATTAGATGGCAAATTCTCGGATATGCCGAGCCTTTTACATAATACTACATCCGCTAAACTCACCTCTAGAGATGTGGCGGGTCCGGCTTCGCTGTTAACGCGAGCCGTATACGCTAGGCTCTTCCCCGGAAAGGCTGCCGAAGCAGTGCCATCGCTGAACGGCAAGACCCTGCCGTAGTCAATTTTGCTGCACTGAACCATATCAACAGGACCGGTCACGGCGAGATGCCTGATCTCAATGTGAACCTGACCCCCAAGGCCGCTTTGATATATCAGCGCGTGAACCCCTTTATTCTTCTGTGTAATGGCTTCAGGAGATAAATATTCTCCCTCCACAGATGCGATGAGATTCCTAGCGCGGGATTCAATTCTCGTGTCAGCCTGCGCGGTGGCCTCATTTCTCCGCGCCCGACTCTCCAAGCTGCTGAACTCGGCTTCGTTCGCAAGAGGAAGAGAAACAAGGAACGCGCGGAAGCTCGGCAGGTGCTTGGTTAACGCTCGCCGTCGCTGAAAAGCCAAGAGTTCGCGCAAGTCTTCCGGATCAATTGGATCGACGACCAATTGCGAGGGACTCATCCAGTTCCTCGCCTGAAAGCTATCCTCAACTGCCTCGTCGGAGTTGAGAGCCTTCCTTTGGAAAGCGAGAATGTTGTCTATGACCTTGTCGATCGGCAGACGCTTTTGAGTCGGATTGGCGCACAAACGATAGAGAGCTAGCCGCTCCCTGATCAGCACCGCCTGGCGATCCGAAATTTCGTCCGATCTCATTCCGTCCGCCTGACCTAACAGAATCGCCGATCAATGCACCACCGTCTCCCCCTCATAGTCGACGACTTGAGGGGGGAAAATTGCGCCTCTGAAAGTGGTGCATTGTGGCGGTCGAACGAGCTTCAGCGCTGAGGGGCTCGCTTGGCAAGGCCGGGCGGACGCGCCCTTCTCTTCAAGGACCAAGCAAATGCCTGAAGCTGAAGACCGCGCGGAAGACCTCCGCAACATCAACCCACCGCACGTTGTCTACGTGCCGACCGACAAGGAAGCGGAGAACCCGCTGATTGCGCAGATGGCGGCCATCCCCTGGTGGATGGTCAAGATCGGCAGCAAGTGGGCCTCGAGAAGGACCATCGATGAGATCTGCATCGACGCCCTTCGGGACGCCCCGGAGGACACCGAGTATCGGTACTCCGACGGCAAGCCCTACAGCCCGCCCGACACGAGCGAGACCCTCGGCCATCCCCACTATGATCGGGTGAGGGTCATCCTTCGGGCGGCGCTTCACCCCGAGGACTGGAACCCGCAAGTCGGCACGCGGCGCGCGTTGCAGCTGATGATCGCGAGCATGGCCGTCGCTGGTCCCTCGCTCTGGCGAGGCCTCAAGTACGATCCGACGCGGCGGCGCGGCCGGACCTTCAACGAAGGCATCGCCGACGACGAGTAGGAGAAGGCGGGCGGGGAAACCCGCCTGCTGATCCTCGCTAAAACAACGAGAGCTGTTCGTCACCCGGCCGGCGAATGCCGTAGACCTCACGGGCGGCGGCGAGCGTCTTCGTTCCGGCGAAGATCGGGCGTTCCTTCACGATGTTGGCGATCTCCCAGCTGGCCCAGATTTTCAGGCCAGCGCCCTGCCAGGAAATGTCCATCCGGCCCGGGCCGCAGGTCCCGGCCATGATGCCCATGCAATGGCGAAGCGTGGACTCCAGCAGTTCGTCATTCATCGGGCGAACGCCGTGATCCTCCAGGTATCGGGCGAAGGAGCCGGTGGCGACCTTGAAGGCCGCCACCTTGTCCTGCGGGGTGAGCGGGCGGCTCACAGCAGGGCTCCCTGATCGTCGGCCTTGTCGCCGATCTCGCGCATCACGATGCGCCCCAGGAACGGGACCGGGATGGTGAAGCCCTTGCCGTCGGCATGTGGCCAGGCTGCGGCGACTTGGCTCCAGATGGCGTCGGGGCCGTCGCCGGCGACGTGGTAGAGGCGATGCGTGGGCGGCTTGCGCTTGGCGTTGTTGGTCTTGGTGGTCATGGTGTTTCTCCTTTCGGAAGCGCGGGGAATTCCGTGCTTCGTGGGGAGAGGGCCGGATCAGGCCACCGGAGCGGGCCGATCAAACGCCGCGCTGAAGGCGCGCCCGCCACGCGGGAGCGGAGCTGCACAAAGGACCGAAGGGGACTGCGGAAGCGAGCTGCGTTGACCGGGCCGCGGGCCTGATCGACGATCCCCACCTAGAAGCCGTGAATGACCAGACGAACGGGGCGAGAAATCCGAACGCCGCCACAGGTTCAGCCTGGAGTGCATCCGGCCAACAAGATTCTCTCGGTTGCAAAGACGCCGGCAGTGACTGCAAGCTGATCGAAGGCGCGGGCTGGGAGCGAACGAAGATCAAATGGCGGACAGCACGATCAAGGCTCTGACTCTGCTGATCCAGGGAGCCTGGGCGACTGCGGCGCTGATCGCGGCCGCGACCAGCGTCTTTGCGTTGTTCTGGTTTCAGAGGCGGCAGATCGCTTTGACGCGGAGTCAGCATCTCGCCGATTGGGAGGAGCGACTGCGAGCGACCTACCGAAGCTTCTGGGTCGATGAAAAACTGGTGGAGGTAAGATACTGGATCGTCAGCGACACCGGCTATGCGGAAATTCGCCCAATACTCCAGAGGCGGCTAGAGACCGTGGAAAACGTTTTGGGCCAGAAAGACAATCAGAAGCTCGATTTGCTTGATCGATTCTTTGCCATCATATTCAGTACGGACCTGATGGGCGCGTCGAACTTGAGCGACGAACAAGATGTCCGCATCCGTCGACTATATGGGTACTATTGGGTGATCATCGAGCGGTCACGACCGGAACTTCTGGAATACGCCAATCGATTTTGGTTCACGTCATTGAAGAGCCAAAAAATAGAAACCCTGGCCCTGGAAGAGACGAATCCAGACCTGTAGGTCGCCTCACCTCCGTCGCTCCATAGAGATCGGATGATTGCTGCTGTTGGTCGAACTGCCGCTTCAGCTCTATGGCAGTTTCTTCGACTTCCAGCGGTAGATCCTCAAACGCAAATTCCCATGGCGCGTCGGGGCTAGATCGCTTGTGGGCGGTCCCGGTGTTGCAGACGTAATACTCAATGCCGTCGTATGAACATTCTTCAAATGCTTTAAGCATTCAGTACAGTCTCAAGACGAGCGACAGAAGTCAACAATATTGACTAAAACGCTATGCCGCCAGGTCAAACCGACGGAAGTCGCGCTTGAGGGTGTCGGTGGAGACGTCGAGGTCGTCGGCGATCTCGTCCAGGGTGGCCGCGCCGACCAATACGAAACGATGCGCTTCGATGACTTGTGCTGCGGTGAGCAGCCTCGGCCGGCCGACATGAACGCCGCGCTCGCGAGCGGCGCGCATCCCCGCCTTCGTGCGCTCCGATATCAGTGACCGCTCGAACTCGGCGATGGCGGCGATGACGTGGAAGACCAGCCGCCCGGCGCTGGTAGTGGAATCGATGCCATCGGTCAGGCTGATGAAGCCGCAACCCTTCACCCGCAGGCCATCGATCAGGTCGATCAGCGAGCGCACCGAGCGGCCCAGCCGGTCGAGCTTCCACACCACCAGCGTATCTCCGCCCCGGAGCGCCGCCAGCGCCGCCGTCAGGCCTTCCCGCTCTGCCTTCGCCCCCGAGACTCCATGGTCGCTGAACAGGCTCGCGCAGCCGGCGGCGCGAAGGGCGTCGAGCTGGAGGTCGAGGTTCTGGTCGTCGGTCGACACACGAGCGTAACCCACGCGCCGGGGCAAATTCTCCATGGCGATCAAGCTCTTAGGGTGAAGCAAAAGGGAAGCCTTTTGCCGGGCGCTTTCCGCGCCTCTTGCGATCCCATTCGCGGGCAAAATATACGCCCGTTTACAGTAAAAATCAAGATTGCCGAAATATTCGACCCCTATTCCTGCGCCAGCCGCAAAACGGTTCCCTTTCGCGGGAAGGTCTAAGCTGTAGTTACAGGGCAGCAAGGGCCTTCCGGGTGTGTCGTTGACAACGACAAGCATGGGAGCCGCCGAATGGCCGCGCAGCTAAGCAGACGAGGATTTCTAACCGCAGCAGCCGCACTTGCGGTCGCGCCCGCCGCTGCTCATGCGCAGGTTACCCCCATTTCCCAGATCGATTTCCCGATGAGCGACGCACGCAGCATCGGTCCTAACTCCGTTCGTTTCGGCGCTGCGCAAGGAACCGAACGTCAGCCGAACATCGCTCTATTCGGAGTCACGAAAGAGCGCTGGCCCGAAATTCGGACCGGGATTCAGCAATCTATTGCCAATGGTTTTCCCCCGCGCGTCGTCTTCATGGGGCCAACCGATGCGCCGCCCTCTCTCGAAATTTACGCCAAGGGCATTCTGGTGACGCGCCCGATCGACCCGAACACCATGCCCGCGCCGCGCCTGACCGCCCTGATAAAGAACGTCTATGCCGAGATGTACCCGACGACGTTGGCCTCCGCATCGCCGACACCCAGTCGCTAGTTCCACCCCTATCGAGTGGCGTATCTCACAACCCAATCTGAATGATCGTGGGCTAGCCGTTCATGGACCGCGTCGGCTGCGCTCCTAGCTGGGCAGTCAGTTGAGGGTCGTCGACCTTCGGTGCTGCGAGCGCCGGATCAGCCGCCAATGCGAACTGCGGCGACAGCGGCGGGGCCGCTATGGGCGTTGGCGCGACACCTTCGGCGACAGAGCTTTGCGTCGGCGGATCATCAAATGAAAAACTGGCTCCTCCCGTATCGGCGACGGAAACGACATCGGAAACAACCTTGCCGTTAAACACGGCGCTTTCTGCCTGGACATCCGCATCCTCACCCTTGGCGACAATTGCCGCGACGGTGGCCTTCGCTTCAGCGCTGTCTGCCTGGAACGTTGCCGCTCCAAGTTTCTGAACGCCGGGCGTCGTCGCTCTGAGACGGAGCGCCTCGGCCTGGAGTTCCGGACTATCCGGATCCGCATCCATCCGCGCCGACAGGTCTTCCGCTTCGCTCAAGCGGTCTCGCAAAACGCTGCCTCTTTCAATCTCGGCATCGCGGCTGCGCGTCGCCGCCGTGATTTCTGTATCGAGGAGCGCGCCCGCGTCGTCACCTTCAAGATCGCTGGCGGTCAGACCCGCCGCGCGTATCAGCGCCGCCTGCGCCGGATCGTTCGGGTCAAGCTTTCCGCTGTCATGCAGGCGCTTCAATTCCGCGAGCGCCGCGATCTTGCGGTTCCAGGCCGCGACCTTCCGGTCGCTCTCGGCGATCTCATCCTTCAATCGCTGGATATGTTCGTCCAAGGCCTTGCGGGCCTGGTCCATCGCAAATTTGGTCTCGGCCTCGCGGCGCTTTTTTTCCTCGGCGGTGTGGTGGCTGTCTTTCTGGCTGCTGCCAGGGCTGCGATAGCCGACGCGTTCGGACACATCACCATCGCCTCTGGCGAGGTTGAGCAAAGTCGCGTTCAAGCGCTTGGCGGCGTCATCGACCAGCGAGACATCATCGGCCGGCGCTGCCATCGGCCGGGACGGTTGGTCCCACGGCCTGAATCGCAGCGGCACGCGCGCTCTTAGCTCTTCGATTTGATCCCCTCGTAACCCCATGACACACACATCTGAATTTCACACACTGGGTGGCTTCTATTGGCCACCACAGAGAATATTCTAGTATGTCTCGGTTAAGTTGAGGTTAATTATGAAAATAGCATTTTAGTCAAAGTTGATTAAAATGCGATGCGATATTCCTATTTGCTTACAGTTACTTATCGCACGTTGTTTCCAAGCGGGACCGTTCTCGGGTCGTGAATACAAGCCCTGTCGCGGTGGGGGTCGTAGCAAGCCTACCCAGCACGTAGGTCCAATGGGCCGGCGCGACCGACTTTGCCTCGCCATAGACCCAGCTGCGAACGACACGGGCATTGAGACCGGGCGGAAGATTGGAGCCCTCGACCAGGGATGCCACGGTCGCACAGGTCCGGATCAGCTCCGCCTCCAATCCGCGCCGCATGTCGGTGGTAAGGGGCTGCTTCTTGGACGATACGGGCCGTCCAGTGACGGGCGTCGCGTCCGGCAAAGCCCGATAGAGCGTGAGGACAAGATCGGCGTGGCCTGGGTCGATCTCTTTGGAGAGACCGGAAAGCCATCGATTGATCAGCCGAGGCGTCAGGTCCGCCCGCAGGCCGGGCGCATCCTTCAGAAGCGCCAACACCGTGACGCCCGTGCGCTTAATCTCGGCGCGGAGCTTCGCGCGCGCGTTCGTGGAATCTGATCTGCCCCCCTTCTGTTTGCTCATTCCGGTCAGCATCGGCCGCCGAGCACTGCTGGGTCCAACTTCGCGAGCAGAAGGCGGCCCAAATCCTGTGGGCAACTTCCGCCAGGGGGACTCGCGGGAACCCCCCGAGATCAGTTCGCAAGGCTTCTAAGCTTTCGCAGCGACCACCTGCGAGGTTTCCATGCGCGACAACACCAATCCGTTTCAGCAGCCGACAGCGCCGCAAAAGCCGGCAACGCCCCTCTCGAATGTCATAGCGGGCATCGTAACCTTCTTCGCCACACCGCTCATCCAGAGCGCCAGCCTAGAGCCGTTCCGCGACTTCACGGTCGATCAGTACGGCTATGACTTTGAGTGGATCGTCGATCCCGCGACCTGGGTTGGAAGCGCGGCCCTCACGTTCTTCGGCGTGCGCGCGATGGTCCCGAGTGTGCTGAAGGTTGTCGATTTTCGCTGGCTTGATCGTTTTCTTCGGTAGTTCCCCCCAGCTCGCGCACGACGCGGCTTCATGTTGGCTCCGGTTTCGTCACCCGACGAAATGCAGCGAGGAGCCAGAACATGACGGTGTACAAGGAAACCGGCAAAATCCTGGAACCGGTCCCGGAGAAGCAGAAGATCGAATGGGGCGGCATCGTCGTCGTCCTGGTGATCGTCCTGATCGTCGCCAGTCAGTGCAGCTAGGGGCCGCGAGGCGACGGCGGGATATCCCGCCGTCGCCTCAAAGCGTTGTTGCCAATGGGTTTCTATCAAGATCACCGCGCAGGCTCGGCGCGATGGGCCCAACTCCCGGACGTTGAAGCCGCGGGCCTCTGTCGCGGGCGCGGCTTCCATTTGGGATTTTTCGAGGGCCGCGCGCTCGCGAGCGACGACGACGGCCCGGTCTTCATCGCTGCCGGCAGCGGCGCGGGCAAGCTGACCTCCTGTGTCGGCTGGCACGCGATCAACGATCCGGGTCGCAACGTCTTCGTGGATATCAAAGGCGAGATCACCGTGATCTCGATCCACAACCAGGTGCGCATGGGCAAGGCCGCATATGTGCTCAACCCACATCGGATGCACGGCCTGCCTTCGCACGTCTGCAATGTGCTGGCTCATCTGCGGCCAGACTCGATCACCCTTCGCATCGACATCAAGCTGATCGCGGAATTCCTCATTCCCTCGAAGTCGGGGGGAGACGGGAAGTTCTTCGAGGACCAGGCGCGCGCGATCCTGGAGGCCTTCATCCTCTACGATGTGCTCGCCCGAGGGCGGACGTCGCTGCCGCGCGTGAAACGCATGGTCGACGTCATCCAGGGCGATGTCGGCCAGTGGCAATCGCTGGCGGAGGCTATGGCCGCAATCGGTGATGAGGACATCGCCGCGACAATCGACGCGCTCGTCACTATGCAGCTCGATGCCGGAAAGACTTTCGCGTCGGTGATGGCCGAGGTTCGGAACGGGTTGGCGTTTCTCACGGATCCCGCCGTCCGCGACGCACTCGATGAGGACGCCGACTTCACGCTTGAGCAAGCGCTTTGCGACCCGGTGAAGCCGGCGAACGTCTATGTCGTCGTCAGCGGCGAGATGATGGGCGTGCTGGCTACCTACGTGCGGGCGGTGCTTGGTATCTCGCTGATCCTTAAGGGACGCTCGCCAAGCACGCCCCGCGTGACGTTCGTGGTCGATGAGGCCCCACAGCTCGGCAAGGCCGACTTCCTCCTTCGCTCGATGACGGTTGGGCGCGGTCTAGGCGCGCGCACGATTCTGATCGCGCAAGACCTCGGGGCACTGCGCCGCGTGTACGGATCGGAAGCCGAGCAAACCTTCCTGGCATCTTCGCCGACGCAACTCTGGTTCGGCATTCGCGACCGGGAAACGGCGTCGCTGCTCTCCCGGTCATCGGGCGTGCAGTCGCTGTATTACGATGACCGCCTTCAGCAGCAACGAGCCGCTCACGCTCGCGTTCAAGCTATCCGGAGCGCCATGGATGGCGGCGGCATCGGCGCTGCGCTCGAAGCCCGCCACCAAGCACGGCTTGAAGGCCACCAGATGATGGTGGCGCGGCCCTTGATCACCGAAGACGAGGCGCTCCGCATGCCCGATGATCTGTCGATTGTCCGCGTGAGCGGCACGGGTTGCCCACCGATCCTGGTGAGCCGCCCTCGCTACTACGAGGATCGGCACAATGCGGGCCGCTATCATCCCAACCCCTACGTCGGATCGCAGGACACGGTTCAGGTGCGCGGCTTGCTCGGCATGAAGACCGTCCGCGTCATCCGCGAGCCAGTCCCCGACGCCTTCGCTCACCTGCCGCAATACTGCGGCGGTGAGTGGTCGTACATCGAGGGCTATCGCCCGGCCTAACCGAAACACACCATGGGAAAGTTCGACGACCTTGCTGCCGCGCGCGCCGCGATCATCACCAAACGCGAACTAGAGCAGTTGAAGACCAACCGCGCCGCACCCGGCGCTCATCAGCATCTCCGGCCGGACGGCGTCGAGGCCTCATCTATTCAATCCGGGGCCGTCGAAGCTGACGAGCGTAGGATCGCGCATATCGAGACCCGCTTTGGAGTCCTCAAGGAGCAGGCCTCCGCCGAGCATCGTCTTTCAGCGCTCAAGGGGCATGCCAAGCGAGGTTTCGGCCACGACCGCTAGGCATTCCGCATACAGGGGCACTCAATCTGTACATGTTTTGTTCTTTGTGGCAGTGTAGTGGAGATTTCCTACTAACTGCGTACGCCGCCTCCCGGCTCGGGAGGCGGCGAATTTGTTTGGACCTTCCCCCCACCGGATAGGGCGGATGGCGTCAACATTCTTCAACCTTACAACTTGGAATGCGAAGCGCGCCGTCGGGCGCGGTCGCGGAACTGCGTCCCCATGCCCTTCGACTTCGACCGATACCGCCCCATCGCCGACGCGCTCGGCCTTGGTGATGCGGACGCACGGAACATCGCCGAGACCGTCTACAATTTCGTCGGCGTCATCGTGGCTGAGGAGTTTACGCGCGCGCGTCCGGCGCAAAGTTGTGGACAGGATTTTGGACGCTCCGCAGCCGGAGACGGCTACGTGGTACAATTGGCATTGAATTCAATCAGGAAAACCTTTGGCACGGTGGCGATCTAGAGCCGCCGCAATGGAGTCAGCATGAAAGGAACAGAAGGAAGAAAGGCGATCCTCTACTGCCGAGTGTCGAGCAAGAAGCAGGCGACCTCCGGGACGGGCCTAGGCTCGCAAGAGCGGGCCTGCCGTGAACACGCGAGAAGCCTGGGGCTCACCGTTGACCGAGTTTTCATTGACGACATGACAGGCGGCGTCACGACCCGCCCCGGCATGCAGCAAATGCTCGCCTTCCTCCGGAAGCACCGGAAGGAAGGCTATTATGTCGTCATAGACGACATCGAACGCTGGGCGAGAGACGTCGTCAGTCACTGGCAGTTGCGCGCCTCACTTGCCGAGGCCGGCGGCATTCTGATCTCGCCCTCGATGGAGTTCGGCGACACCTCGGATCTCAGACTGGTCGAGAACATCCGCGCCAGTGTTGCCCAGCATCACCGCGACCATAACCGTGACCAGACCTTAAGCCGCATGAAGAGCCGCGCCCTGAATGGCTGGTGGCCGTTCGCCATCCCTCTTGGCTATCGCTACGAAAAATCAGCGGGCAACGGCAAAGTCTGCGTCCGGGACGAGCCCTTGGCCTCGACGCTTCAGGAAGGCCTTGAAGGCTTCGCCTCGAACCGCTTTGAGACCCAGGCCGATCTGGTGCGGTTCTTTGAATCACGCCCGGAATTTCCGCGCGACCGTCACAACAGGGTCGAATATTCGCGTGTCCGCCACCTGCTCGCCCGCGTCTTCTACGCAGCCATGATCGATCATCCGCGCTGGGGCATTCACATGGTCCCCGCCAGGCACGAGCCGCTGATCACGCTCGCCACATGGAAGGCTATTCAAGACAAGCTGAACGGCAAGACCAAGTTTAGGCCGAGGCCAGAGGTTGAAGGCGAATTCAGCCTGCGTGGCAGCGTTCTGTGCGAATGCGGAACGCCGCTGACCGCCTGCTGGTCGCGGGGCTCCAAAGGTAAGCGCTACGCCTACTATCTCTGCCCCGACCGGACGCGAGCCTGCGCCAACTACGGCAAGTCCATTCCTCGCGAAAAGATCGAGGGCGAGTTTGAGACGCTGCTACAGTCGCTGACGCCAGCGCCCGGATTGATCGCGCTCGCAAGGGAAGCAATCCGCGATCATTGGGAACAGCAAACGCGGTCTGCGCGACGCCTGATCGAAGCGGGCCAAGCGGAGCTAACGAAAGTCGAACGCAGCATCGACCAGTTGCTCGACCGCATTGTCGAAGCTGACAGTGAGACCGTCATCGCCGCCTATGAGCGGCGTGTGCGCTCCCTTGAAGAACAGCGGGCGCTGCTGAAGGAACAACTCGTGCGAGGAGGCGAACATAAGCCAAGCCTCAAGAATGCAGTTAGAACCTCTCTCGCGTTCCTATCAAATCCTTGTTTTTTATGGACTTCTGGGTCTCCATCGGAGCGCAGAATAGCCGCCAGGCTGGCGTTCCCGAACCGGCTGACATATGCACGAAACACAGGGTTTAGAACCCCGACAAGCGCTTCAATTTTCAGAGTTTTTAGTTCTGAGAAGAACCTCAAAACAGAAATGGCGCACCCGACACGATTCGAACGTGTGACCTTTGCCTTCGGAGGGCAACGCTCTATCCAGCTGAGCTACGGGTGCGGATCGCTGGGCGAGGCGGGGTCATAGCGGAAAGGTCTGGCGGGTGCAAACGGCCCCTTTAGCGAGTCTTGGTCAGGCCGCCGCCATGTAGACGAACCTGGCGACGAACAGGGCGGCCAGGACGTAGAGCAGCCAGTCGCCGACCCTGGCCTGGCCCCGGATCAGCTTGAGGGCGGCGTAGGCGATCAGGCCGACGGCCAGGCCGTTGGCGATCGAGAAGGTCAGCGGGATCATCACCAGGGTCAGGAAGGCGGGGATGGCGACCAGGGGGTCTTCCCAGTCGGCCTGCGCCAGCGGCGCCATCATCATCGCCCCGACCAGGATCAGGGCCGGGGCCGTGGCGGCGGCGGGGATGGCCTGGACCAGGGGGGCGGCGAAGAGGGCGATCAGGAAGAGGAGGCCGGTGACGACGGCGGTCAGGCCGGTGCGGCCGCCGGCCGCGACGCCCGAGGCGCTCTCGATATAGCTGACCGTGGTGCTGGTGCCGGCCAGGGACCCGACCACGCTGGCGGCAGCGTCGGCGAAGAGGATGCGGTTGAGGCGGGGGATCGTGCCGTCGGGCTGGGTCAGGCCCGCCTTCTTGGTGACGGCGACCAGGGTGCCGACATTGTCGAACATGTCGACGAAGAGGAAGACGAAGAGAATCTCCAGGATGGCGGCGCTGAGGCCCCCGCCGCCGAGGCCCAGGGCGCCTGGGATGTCGAGCTTGAAGGCCGTCGCGGTCATGGCCTCGAAATCGTAGGGGATGGGCTGCCAGTGGACGAGGCCGGTGATCCAGCCGGCGGCGGTGGCGGCGAGGATGCCGATCAGGATGGCGCCCTTGACCTTCCAGACCTGCAGGGCGCCGATGAGGATCAGGCCCAGCAGGGCGACCCCGACGGCCGGGGTGTTCAGGGGGCCGAGGCCGACCAGGGTGTCGGGGTTGGCGACGACGATGCCCGCCTCCTTCAGGCCGATCAGGGCGATGAACAGGCCAATGCCGGCGGCGATGGCGGCGAACAGGCTCTTGGGGATGGCGTTGACGATGAGTTGGCGCACGCCCGCGAAGGTCAGGATCAGGAAGACGATCCCGGAGATGAACACGCAGCCCAGCGCGACGGGCCAGGGAATGCCCATGCCCTTGACCACGGTGAAGGTGAAATAGGCGTTCAGCCCCATGCCGGGGGCCAGCGCGATCGGGTAGTTGGCGAAGAGGCCCATCAGGATCGAGCCGACCCCGGCCGCCAGGCAGGTGGCGGCGGTGACGGCGGCGATGGGCATGCCGGCCTGACCCAGGATCGCCGGGTTGACCAGCACGATATAGGCCATGGTCAGGAAGGTGGTGGCGCCGGCCAGGACCTCGGTGCGCACGCCGGTGTTGTGGGCGCTGAGCTGGAAGGTGCGCTCCAGGAAGCCCGGCTTTGGGGTGGTGGTCTCGGTCATGGCTGCGCCCCCGCGTGAGGGGGCTAGCTTGCTTGCGTGGTTTGGGGCGTCAAGGTGGGTGAGGATTAAACGCGAACAACGCGAACAACGCGAACAAGCGGAGCCAATCGGCCGAAGGCCTGTGATCAGAACGACCCTTCGGGTCCGGGCTCAGGTCGGCGCGGGTCCGTTCGCGTTGTTCGCGTTGTTCGCGTTCAAATTCCTCCTTCGGACAGGAAGCATCGTCGCCAGCAAGGATTGACCACGGACAACACAGACAACACGGACGGAAATCACTGAAGCCGGGGTATCAGCGACCCTGCGGGTCAAGGCGCGGGAAAACGCGGCCGGTCCGTGTTGTCCGTGTTGTTCGTGGTAAAACTCTAATCCCGCGTGGGATCGGCCGCGCCGGGCGCGTCGTAGGTCAGGGCCAGGAAGACGTCCTCCAGGTCGGGATCCTCGGTGGCGATGTCCTTGATATGCAGGCCGGTGGCGCGCACCGCCGCAAGCACCTGTTCGACGCTGGACTGGCCGGTCTTGTAGGTGACCGCGAAGCTGCCGCCGGCGCGCAGCTTGGTCTCGAAGCCGGCGAGGACCGGGACGTCGGTCACCGGCTCTTCCGGGGTGACCACCACGTTGCGGGTGTCCAGGCGGCGCAGCAGGGTCGAGGTGGGCTCGCAGGCGGCGACCTCGCCGCGGTTGATGATGGCGATCTGGTCGCAGAGCTCCTGGGCTTCTTCCAGATAGTGGGTGGTCAGCACGATGGTGACGCCCAGCTGGTTGAGGCCGACCACATAGTTCCACAGCTGGCGGCGCAGCTCGACATCGACCCCGGCGGTGGGCTCGTCGAGGATCAGGACCGGCGGGTTGTGGACCATGGCCTTGGCCACCATCAGCCGGCGCTTCATGCCGCCCGACAGCTGGCGCACATAGGCGTCGGCCTTGTCGCCCAGGCCCATGGCGTTGAGCAGCTCGGCGGTGCGGCGCTCGGCCTTGGGGACGCCATACATGCCGGCCTGGACGTTGAGGCTCTCTCTGGGGGTGAAGAAGACGTCGGCGGCCAGTTCCTGCGGGACGACGCCGATGGCGGCGCGGGCGTCGCGCGGCCGCTCGTCGATGTCGCGGCCCCAGATCTTCACCGTGCCGGCCGACTTGCGGGTCAGGCCCGCCAGGATGTTGATGAAGGTCGACTTGCCGGCCCCGTTGGGGCCCAGCAGGCCGAAGATCGAGCCGCGCGGGATCTTCAGGTCGATGCCGTTCAGGGCCAGCTTGGCCGGGGTGGTCTTGGTGGCGGCGTAGGTCTTGATAAGGCCCTGGGCCTCGATGGCGTATTCGGGAAGATCCATGATGTCCGTCAATTGACGCCCGGGCCGGGCCTCGCATAGGTAGGCCGCGAGGACGGCCACGCCAAGGCCGCCCCGTCTTCAGGGACTAAAACTTCATGGCCAAAAAGCCAGCCGCGAAAGCCACCGCCATCCAGGGCGCGACCGAACCGACCTACGGCCAGTCCGCCGGGCCGGCGCCGGAGATCGTCTATGTGCGCAGCCACCGCATCGCCTGCGAGGGCGTGGGCGGGGCGCTGGGCCACCCCAGGGTCTGGCTGGAGATCGGCGCGGCGCATTTCGTCGACTGCGGCTACTGCGACCGCCGCTTCGTGCTGAGCCATGACGAGATCCCGGAAGACGAACGCCTGGCCCCGGGCGTCTATGAGGGCGCCGGCGGGCACTGAACCGCCGCTATTTTTGTCCACGAACCACACGAACCACACGAACGGGTCGGCGCTGACTGAGCCCTGACCCGTAGGGTCGTTCAAAAGACAGCCTTCGGTGACTAGCCGTTGATGGCTCCGTTCGTGTGGTTCGTGGACAAATTCTTCCTTCATTGAAGTCCGATTTCCGCCAACTAGGGGGCTGACAGAACGATGGTTTGACCCCATCTTGCCCCCATGAACAAAGCCGCAACATTCCGCGCCCTGCACCAGGGCCCCGACATCCTCGTCCTGCCCAACGCCTGGGACGCCGGCAGCGCCAAGCTGATGGAGACGCTGGGCGCCAAGGCCGTGGCCACCTCCAGCGCCGCCGTGGCCTGGAGCCATGGCTACGCCGATGGCCACCACATGCCGGTCGAGGCCGCCGTGCAGACGGTGCGCGAGGCCGCCCGGGTGCTTTCCGTGCCGCTGACCGCCGACATCGAGGGCGGCTACAGCGACGACCCGAAAACCGTCGGCGAAACCGCCGCCAAGGTGATCGACGCCGGGGCGGTGGGGATCAACCTGGAGGATGGCGGCGGGCCGGCCGAGGCGCTGGCCGCCAAGATCGAGGCGGTGCGCGCCGCCGCCGACAAGGCCGGGGTCAAGCTGTTCATCAACGCCCGGGCCGACGTTTATCTGCGCCGGCTGGCTACGGGTGAGGCGGCGGTGGCCGAGACCCTGCGCCGGGCCGCCCTCTACCGCGCCGCCGGGGCCGACGGGCTGTTCGCGCCGGGGGTGTCCGACCCTGGCCATATCGAGACCCTGGCCAGGGAATGCGGCCTGCCGCTCAACGTCATGGCCATGCCGGGCGTGCCGCTGGCGGGCGAGCTGCAGCAGCTGGGGGCGCGGCGCCTCTCCTCGGCGACCGGCATCTCGCGGGCCGCCCTGCACGCTGTGGCCGAAGCGACCCGGGCCTTCCTGGCCGGCGGCGACAGCGATGCGCTCAGCGCGGCCGGCGGCGGGGCGGCCGACTACAACGCCCTCTTCCGCTAGCCCGCCGGGACGCGCAGCCCGCCCACGAACAGCTGGGTGAGGATGCGCAGGCGGTGACGGGCGGCGGCCTCGACGGTCTCCTTGCCGATCACCCCCTCGACGCTGTCGATCAGGAACAGCGCCGCCTCGCGCGGTGACATGGCCACCGAGGCCAGCGAAATCTCGCCCCTGGCCTCGCCCCGCGCCAGGATCCGCTCCAGCAGGGCGGCGAACTCGGCGTTGGTGTCGGCGCCCGCCGCGCCGCACAGCCGGTTCTTCTCGTCGATCAGTTCGCGGCCGTGCTCGGAGGCGTGCAGCAGGTCGAAGGCCCAGCCAACCCGCGCCTCGACCACCGCTGTCAGCCGCGCCAGGGTGTCGCCCTCGCGCTGGGCGGCGGCCGTCACCGCCTCGACCACGCCGCGGTTGATGCGCTGGGCCAGGGCCCGGAACACATCCTCCTTGTTGTGGAAGTAGTGGTAGAGGGCCGGCCGCGACAGGCCCGCCGCCTCGGCGATGTCGCCCAGCGAGGTCCGCCGATAGCCGTAATGGGCGAAGCGGCCGAACGCGGCGTCAAGGATCGCCTCCCGCTGCCCGCCTTCCTGGTCTGTCGCCGCCATCCGCCTGGATTGACAATTTCAGCACAAAACGTCAATGCATCTGTCGTTCGACGTTTTAGACGAAAAATGTCAATCTCAATGAGGCCGATTATGACCGACGATCCGACCATCAATGAACTGACCGCCTTCTTCGGCGAGGGCGCGGGGATGCCCACGGCCGCCCAGTGGCGGGCCCTGCAGGCCGGTCCGGCCGACGCGCCGATCTGCGTGATCAACCTGGTGAAGCTGCGGCCCGCCGCCGACTACGGCCCCGGCTCGGCCGAGCCGTCCCGCACCGGCCTGGAGGCCTTCATGCAGTACGGGGCCGGCAGCACGCCCCGGATCCTCGCCAACGGCGGGTCGGTGGTGATGGGGGGCGGGGTCCAGCCGCCCCTGGTCGGGGACGACGAGGCCTGGGATATCGGGATCGTGGTAAACTGGCCCAGCCGCCGCGCCATGATCGCCCTCTTCCAGGATCCGGCCTATCGGGCGATCTTCGTCCACCGCCGCGCGGCGGTGGAGCGCTATCGGGCCAGCGTCATCTCCGCGGCGGGATAGCGGGCGTCATGCCTGATGCTTGGGCGGGGCTCCCGAACCGCGCCGTCCGGCGCTATTCTGGGCGTGACAGACGGAGCCCCGATCATGTGCCGCAACATCAAGACCCTGTTCAACTTCGACCCGGCCGCCACCGACGACGAGGTCAGCGCCGCGGCGCTGCAGTTCGTGCGCAAGCTGTCGGGCTTCAACACCCCGTCCAAGGCCAACAAGGCCGCCTTCGACGCCGCCTGCGAAGAGGTGTTCCAGGCCGGCCGCCGCCTGCTCGACAGCCTGGAAACCCAGGCCCCGCCCCGCGACCGCGAGGTCGAGGCGGCGAAGGCCAGGGCCCGGTCGGCCGAGCGGTTCGGGGTGAAGGCGCCGGCTTAAGGCGCCAGCCCGAACTGCACCGGCAGCTTGACCCGCGCCCCGTCGACGGGGCGGCCGTCGTCGGTCCAGGGGTTCATCTGCATGATGGGGGCGACCAGTAGGGCGGCGTCGCCGAAGCCCACGCCCGTGGGGTTCTCGCGCGAGACCTTGCAGTCGGTCAGATGGCCATCCGGGGCGACCTGGCAGTCGATGACGCCGACCCCGTGGGTGACGCCGGCGTCGGCCGCCGCCTTGGGGAAGACGCCCTGGATCCGGCCAGGATCGGGCATCGAGATCCAACGCGGATTGCTGACCCGCCGGGCCCGTCCGGGCGGGGTGTCGGGGTTGAGGAAGCGGAAGCTGACCACGACGAAATAGTCCTGGTCCTTGCGCAGCGCGCGGGGGTCGATCTTCAGCTGGAACTTGGCGACCAGGGTCTTGGCGGCCCGGGCGAAACCCTGCCCGACCGGCTGGTCGCTGAGCGTGTCGCAACCGGTCAGGCGTCCGGCCCCGACGATGCGGCACTGCAGGGAGGCCGAGCCCTCCGCCAGGCCCTCGCCCCTGGCCGGCCAGGCCGCCGCCATGTCGTCGAAGCTGGGCGCCGCCGCCCAGATCAGGTTTTCGGAGGTGATGGTGGCGGCCCCCGCCGTGCTGGCCAGCAGCACCGCTATCGGGATCGCAATCAGTGTCTGGATACGCATGGTCATCCTCCCGCCGGCAGGATGAACCGGCAAAAGCCTGTTGCAAAGAGGCTGACCTGGGGCCCGCTTGCCCCTATCTTGAGGCCATGTCCGATCTCGCCGACTCCGAAGCGCCCCTCGCTGTGACCGATCGCCCGCTGACCCAGGACGGGCCCGCCGTGCGGCTGTATCTGGTCGACGGCTCCAGCTTCATCTTCCGGGCCTATCACGCCCTGCCGCCCCTGACCCGCAAGAGCGACGGCCTGCCGATCGGGGCGGTGTCGGGCTTCTGCAACATGCTGTTCAAGCTGCTGCGCGACATGAACAGCGATGCGCCGACCCACCTGGCGGTGATCTTCGACCATTCGGAAGAGACCTTCCGCAACAAGCTCTACGACCAGTACAAGGCCCACCGCCCGCCGCCGCCCGAGGACCTGATCCCGCAGTTCGCCGTGGTGCGCGAGGCGACGCGGGCGTTCGGGGTCTCCTGTATCGAGCTGCCCGGCTACGAGGCCGACGACCTGATCGCCGCCTATAGCTGCAAGGTCCGCGACGCCGGGGGCGAGGTGGTCATCGTCAGTTCCGACAAGGACCTGATGCAGCTGGTCGGGCCGAATGTGTCGATGCTCGACACCATGAAGAACCTGCGCATCGGCCGCGAGCAGGTGATCGAGAAGTTCGGGGTCGGCCCCGAGCGGGTGGTCGACGTCCAGGCCCTGTGCGGTGATTCTGTCGACAACGTGCCGGGCGCCCCGGGCATCGGGGTCAAGACCGCCTCGGCCCTGATCAACGAGTATGGCGACCTCGACACCCTGCTGGCCCGGGCCGGCGAGATCAAGCAGGACAAGCGCCGCCAGACCCTGATCGACTTCGCCGACCAGATCCGCCTGTCGCGGGCCCTGGTGCAGCTGGACTGCGACACGCCCCTGCCCGAACCCATCGACGACCTGGCGGTGCGCGAGCCGGACAAGGCGGTGCTGGGGGCGTTCCTGGAGACCTACGAGCTGCGCAGCCTGGCCCGCCGGATCGGCGAGGCGGGCGCCAGCAGCAGCGGCGCGATTCCCTCCACGCCCCGGCCCGCCCCGGCCGAGGTTCCTGAAAGCGCCATCGACGTCAGCGGCTATGTCTGCGTGCGCGACGCCACCACCCTCGAAAGCTGGGTGGCGCGTTGCTACGAGGCCGGGACCATCGCCTTCGACACCGAGACCGATGCGCTGGGTTCAGCCACGGCGGGGCTCTGCGGCGTCTCCCTGGCCATCTCGCCGGGCGAGGCCTGCTACATCCCGGTCGGTCACTGCGAGAAGGAAGGGCTGCAGCTCGAGGAAGCCGCCGACCTGGTGCAGATTCCGCTGGATCAGGTGATCGCCATCCTCAAGCCGATGCTGGAGGACCCCACGGTCCTGAAGGTCGCGCAGAACGCCAAATACGACATCGCCGTCCTCAGCCGCTACGGCATCGACGTGGCGCCCATCGAGGACACCATGCTGATCAGCTATGTGCTGGAGGCCGGCATGCATGGCCACGGCATGGACGAGCTGTCGGCCCTGTGGCTGGGCCACCAGCCCATCCCGTTCAAGCAGGTGGCGGGCTCGGGCAAGGGCCAGGTCAGCTTCAAGCATGTGGAGCTGGGCAAGGCGACCGAGTACGCCGCCGAGGACGCCGACGTCACCCTGCGCCTCTACAACCGCTTGCGTCCGCGCTTGGCCCGCGAGGGGCTGCTGACCGTCTACGAGACCCTGGAAAGGCCGCTGCCGCCGGTGCTGGCGGCGATGGAGAATGCCGGGGTCAAGGTCGACCCGATCTTCCTGCGCAACCTGTCGAACGAGTTCTCGATGCGCATGGCCGATTTCGAGGCCAAGGCCCAGGCCCTGGTCGGCCACCCCTTCAACCTGGGCAGTCCCAAGCAGATTGGCGACGTGCTGTTTGGCGAAATGGCCCTGACCGGCGGCAAGAAGACCGCCACCGGCCAGTGGGCCACCGATTCCGACGTGCTGGAGAGCCTGGCCGCCCAGGGCCATGAACTGCCCCGGGTGCTGCTCGACTGGCGCCAGCTCTCCAAGCTCAAGGGCACCTATACCGACAACCTCGTTGCGGCCATTTCGCCGGACACCGGCCGGGTGCACACCTCCTATGCCCTGGCTTCGACCACGACCGGGCGGCTCTCCTCGACCGATCCCAACCTGCAGAACATCCCGATCCGCACCGAGGAAGGCCGCAAGATCCGCAAGGCCTTCATCGCCGACGCCGGCAATGTGCTGATCAGCGCCGACTACAGCCAGATCGAGCTGCGGCTCCTGGCCCATGTGGGGGACATCGAGCAGCTCAAGCGGGCCTTCCGCGAGGGGCTGGACATCCACGCCATGACCGCCTCGGAGATGTTCAACACCCCGATCGAGGGCATGCCCTCGGAGATCCGCCGGCGGGCCAAGGCGATCAATTTCGGCATCGTCTACGGCATCTCGGCCTTTGGCCTGGCCAACCAGCTGTCGATCCCGCAGGACGAGGCGGGGGCCTATATCAAGACCTATTTCGAGCGCTTCCCGGGCATCCGCGCCTATATGGACCAGATGCGGGCCCAGGTGCGCGAGCACGCCTATGTCACCACCATCTTCGGCCGCAAGATCAACATCCCCGACATCCGCGCCAAGGCGGTCGGCCACCGGCAGTTCGCCGAGCGGGCCGCGATCAACGCCCCGCTGCAGGGCGCCGCCGCCGACATCATCCGCCGGGCGATGATCCGCATGCCGGAGGCGCTCAAACGCGCGGGGCTGAAGGCCCGCATGCTGCTGCAGGTCCATGACGAACTGATCTTCGAGGCCCCGGCCGAGGAGGCCGAAGCCACCTGCAGGCTGGTGAGCAAGGTGATGGAGGCGGCGCCGGAACCGGCGGTGTCGCTGTCGGTTCCCTTGGTGGTCGAAGCCCGCGCCGCTTCCAACTGGGACGAGGCGCACTAGTTCAGAGTCCCATGCGCCTCATCTTTCTGCTGCTCGCGGTCGCCACACCCGCTTTCGCCGCCAACTTCAACGCCACGCCGCAGGTCAGCGTCCGCGCCGAAGGCGACGGCGGGGCGGCCAGCGCCAGCGTCGACATCGCCGCCCCGCCCGCGGCGGTCTGGGCGGCCCTGACCGACTGCGCCGGCTATCCGCGTTACATGCCCGGCGTGCTGAGCTGCAAGATCGTCAGCCGCGGCCCCGGCTGGGAGGTGCGCGAGCAGAAGATCAGGGGCCTGCCGCTGATGAAGCCGCTGACCAACGTCTTCCGCGCCGACCTCACCCCGCCCAGCCGCTTCAGCTTCCACCGGGTCGGGGGCGACTGGAAGCGCTCGGAGGGCGAATGGCGGCTGACCGCCATCCCGGGCGGCACGCACGTGACCTATGAGATCCATGTGGCGATGGCCGGCGCCGCGCCGGCGGGCCTGGTGCGTTCGTCAGTGGCCAGCGGCCTGCCGCGTTCGCTGGAGGCGTTGCGCAGGGAAAGCCTGGCGCGGGCGGGGAAAGGTCCCCAATAAATCCGCTCATCCCCGCGAAAGCGGGGACCCAGGCTTTTTGCTGTTGAAGGCGATTCTGGAGGTCTAGGCGGCGGTAAGTCCGCTACGAAAAACCCCTGGGTCCCCGCTTTCGCGGGGATGAGCGGGTGAGAGTAGGTCCAGACCTCAACGTTGTCTTCGCGCGTTCTCGATGAAGGCGCTGGCGGCCGGGCTGAGCGCCCAGCGGTGGCTGGCCGGCCCGAACGGCTTGTGGAACAGCAGCCGGCCGGTGGCCTGCAGCGGCGTGGTCTCGCAATGGGCGTCGAAAGCCTGGAAGACGTCGGCCTTGAGGGCCGGGCTGGCCCGCAGCGTGCGGCCGCTGCGCCGGACGGCGATCTGGTCGGCGACCAGGTCGCGATGGGCCGCCCCGCCCAGGGCCTGCAGGGTGTCGACGATCTCGGCGACAATGGGGTGGATGGCGTCCATCCGCTTCAGCCGCGCGCGCCGCGCCCGGCCCAGCTCAGTGGGATCCGTAGCCGTCATGCCTCTGTTCCATCCCATCCCATCGATCCCCTTTCCGGCTAAAGCACGCCAAGGATCGAGTCAGCATTGGGATGGCCCAGATTGAGCCGTCCCGTCCCGATTGCCACACTGACTCCGGACAGGCGATGTTGCGCAATATTATATACCCATTTCGGGCACTGAGGCGCGGGCATGGCTGAGCGGGATGACCTGCGGATCGATCTCCTGCGGCAGCTAAAGGGGCTCGGCTACGGTTTCGTGACGCCGGGCAATGACAGCCACCGCCGGGTGGTCCGGCGGCGGGGCCTGGCCGGCGATCTGCGCGACGTGTTCGGCTGGAACCTGCCGTTCCGGCCGGGGACGGTCAGGCCCGAACTCTTCGAGGCGATGGGCGCGGCGGGCCTGCTGGTCCGGCGGCGGCGGTACTGGCGCAGCGCCCTGCGGGTCGCCAGCCTGGACAGGACGCTGTTCTGGCATTCCGCCTGGCCCCCCAAGGCCAGGGACGCGGTGTTCTTCGGCCCCGACAGCTACCGGTTCGCCGATTTCGTCTGCGCCGAGCTGCCGCCAGGACCCTTGAGGATCGCCGACATCGGGACCGGGTCGGGCGTGGGGGCCATCGCCGCCGCCCTGGCCCGCCCCGGCTCCACCGTCCTGGCCAGCGACCTCAACCCGGCCGCCCTGGAGCTGGCCCGCGTCAACGCCGCCGCCGCCGGGGTGGAACTGACCCTGGCGCAGGGCTCGGGCCTGGCGCCGCTGGACGGCCAGTTCGACGTCATCATCGCCAACCCGCCCTTCTTCGCCGGGAAGGGCGGGCGGCTCTATCGCGACGGCGGCGGCGATCTGGGGATGGAGGTTGCTCTGGTCTGGGCGCAAGAGGCGGCGGACCGGCTGGCCCCGGGGGGACGGCTGCTGCTCTATAGCGGCGCGCCGGTGGTGGCCGGCGTCGACCGGCTGCGGGAAGGGCTGGAGCGTGTTCTGGTCCCCAAAGGGCTGGTCCTGCGCTACCGCGAGATCGACCCTGACATCTTCGGCGGCTTGCTGAACCATCCGCGCTATTGGCGGGTTGAGCGTATCGCAGCGGTCGGCCTGGTCGCCGAGCGCCAACAATGACGTTGGGGTGGTCGCTGAGCGGCCGGAACCTATGTCTCAAATCGGACATCTAAGTCCGCTCTAGAAACCGAACGGCCCACGGGGTTAGGGTCATCGTCTGTCGCAGGAAAAGAGCCGGGAAAGCCGAATGACCGCGCAGCCCTTAGCCATCCAATCGCGATTGGTGTTCGACGCCGTATTTCATCAGGACCTGGCGCGCTGGAACCGCCGTCGCCTGGCCATCGGCGCCCCCGACGACAACTGGCGCGCTGCCCTGGCCGACGACCACGCCATGACCCTGGCCGAGGGCGAGTTCGTCGAGGCTTTCCGCGCCGCCGTCGCCGAGCGGGCGGCGGGCGCGCCCACCGATCCGGACGGCTTCGTCGCCTGGTTCGAGGCGCTGCAGGAGAGCGGCCCCGGCCAGAACGACCCGCTGTTCGCCTGGCTGGCCGACACGGCCGACATGGCCCAGATGCGCTGGTTCCTGACCCAGGAAGTGGCCGGCGAGGCCGGGTTCGACGACCTGCTTTGCCTGACCCAGGTCAAGTTCGAGGGGGCCGCCCGCCGCGAGCTGGGGGCCAATCTCTGGGACGAGCTGGGTCAGGGCAAGGCGGCGGTCATGCATGGGCCGATGCTGGGCGAGCTGGCCCGGGCCCTGGATATCGCCCCCCGCATCGAGACGACGCTGACGCCCGCCCTGGCGCTGGGCAACACCATGGTCGCCCTGGCCGTGAACCGCCGCTACGCTTACCAGTCGATCGGAGCCCTGGGGGTGATCGAGCTGACCGCCCCCTGGCGGGCCGCCCATGTCGATGCGGGCCTCAAGCGCCTGGGGGTCGGCCGGGCCCGGCGCTATTTCACCGTCCACGCCACCCTGGACGTCAAGCATTCCGAGAGCTGGAACCGCGAGATCCTGCGGCCGCTGGTCGAGGCCCGGCCGGAGGCGGCCCGCTGGATCGCCGAGGGCGCCCTGATGCGGCTGACCTGCGGGGCGCGGTGTTTCGAGGCCTATCGCGACAGGCTCTGGCGGCTGGCGCATGCCTGACTTTGGGTGCGGGCAGCCCGCTAAGGTCGGGGAGGGGCAGTGGCGCACGGACTTCACCTTCCGGCAGGGCCGGGTGCAGGTGAAGAAGACCGGGGCCGATCTCAAGCTGGACGGCGTGCTGATCGCCGAGTGCCTGCTGTGGTTCGCCTATCACCTGATGGTGCTGAGCGTCGCCGGCTGGCGGCGGCTGCGCCATCCGCCGGGCCCCAGGATCTGGTTCGAACCCGATACGCCCCGGCCCTGGTACCTGATCCGGGCCGCCATGACCTGGGGCGGCTTTCGCCTGGCCCGCAGCCCGCAGGAGGCCGACGCCCGCTTCTATTTCGACGATTCCACCTGGGGCGGGCTGCCGGCCGACGGCCTGCTGAACGGCCGCTGCCGGGACGTCTCCAAGAGCCATGTGGCGGCGGTGTTCGAGCAGGTGTTCGGCTATCCCCTGGCGCTGGACCCGCAGACCTGGGTCGGGCCGGCCGTCGAGAAGGGCGAGCTGAACGGCGCCCATGACGGCCGGGTGGTGCAATGCCCGACCGCGCCCCAGCCCGGCCGCTGCTACCAGAAGCTGGTCGACACCGCCGAGGGCGACTTCATCCACGACCTGCGCACGCCGACGGTGGGCGGGGTTCCGGTCGTGGTCTGGGAAAAGAAGAAGCCGGGCGACAATCGCTTCTCGATCCACAATCTCAGCGTCAAACGCCACGACCCCCGGGACGTCTATTCGCCCGAGGAACTGGCCCTGATCGCCCGGTTCTGCGCGGCCATGGGCCTGGACTGGGGCGGGCTGGACATCCTGCGCGACCGGCCGAGCGGGCGCATCTACATCGTCGACGTCAACAAGACCGATGTCGGGCCGGTCATCGCCCTGAGCTGGGCCGACAAGCTGGTCTCGACGGGCATGCTGGCCCGGGCGCTGGGGCGGCTGGTCGGGGTCCGATAGCGTCGAAGTCGCTTGGCAAACCGCCGCCATACTGCGGCCCTCCCTATTCTCCCGGTCTCCCTGGCGAAGGCCAGGGCCCAA
Organism: Caulobacter ginsengisoli; assembly: GCF_030814835.1. Taxonomy (GTDB): domain Bacteria; phylum Pseudomonadota; class Alphaproteobacteria; order Caulobacterales; family Caulobacteraceae; genus Caulobacter; species Caulobacter ginsengisoli. The sequence goes on along the minus strand of NZ_JAUSVS010000007.1, from coordinate 82,370 downwards.
GCAGCGGTTGGCCGTTAGACTCCGTATGGACCCTGGCCTTCGCCAGGGAGACCGGGAGGAGGGGGCGACGCCGGCCCGCCGCTCGTATAACCTCGGTCGCCAGGGTCGCCTCAGCGGCCGGGGGAACCATCATGCTCAGCCGCGCGCCCGAGAAGCCTGTCCGGGACTGGTATTGCGACTCCGCCCATTGGGACCAGTTCACGCCCCGCGACGGCGACGTGATCATCGCCACCGCGCCCAAGGTCGGCACCACCTGGACGCAGCAGATCGTCAAGCTGCTGGTCTTTCAGAGTCCCGAGCCGGGCCCGCTGGGGATGGTCTCGCCCTGGCTCGACTGCCGGTTCCAGATGCCGCTGCCGGTGGCGCTGCAGGTGCTCGAGGCGCAGCCGCACCGGCGGTTCGTCAAGTCGCACCTGCCGATGAGCGCCCTGCCGATCTGGGAGGACGTGAAATACATCCATGTGGCGCGGGACGGCCGCGACGCCTGCATGTCGTTCTTCAACCATGTCAGCGCCTACACCCCCTTCGCCCTGAGCATGCTGGACGGCATCGGCGAGGCCGATCCGCTGCTGCCCGGGCCCTGGCCCCGGCCGCCGCGCACGGTGCGGGAATTCTTCCACCATTGGATCGAGCCCGGCGGCACGCGCCAGGCCGAACTGATGGCCGACGGCTTCTTCGAGATCGAGCGGTCGTTCTGGGCCGAGCGGGGCCGGGCCAATGTGCTGCTGCTGCACTATGCCGACATGAAGGCCGACCTGGACGGCGAGATGCGCCGGGTGGCCGCCTTCCTGGACATCCCCGTCAACGAGGCGCTGTGGCCGGACCTGGTGGCCGCCGCCGACTTCAGCGCCATGCAGCGGGACGGCGCCACGCTGATGATGGGCAGCGACGTCGCCTTCGAGGGCGGTCACAAGACCTTCCTCAACAAGGGCACCAACGGCCGCTGGCAGGGCGAGCTGACGGCGGAGGACCTGGCCCTCTATCACCAGCGGGTCGCCGCCGAGCTGTCGCCGGGACTGGCCCATTGGCTGGAGCATGGCCGCCTGGTGGCGGGCGATCCGGCCGTTGCGGGGGACTAGCGCGTTTCCCGGAGAGTTTGAATCAAGGTCCGCTCATCAAACGCACTCCCCACTAGGAGCATCATTCACGTGTCGGGTTAAGCCGGCTGAGCGTTCCTTCTCCCCTCGCGGGAGAAGGTGTCAGCGAAGCTGACGGATGAGGGGGCGCACGGCGATCTGACGCTGCGGGCCTCAAAGCTAACCCGACAGGTGGATGGGCCCCCTCATCCGACTTCCCTCGGAGGCCACCTTCTCCCGCGAGGGGAGAAGGATCACCGAGGCGGCTGGCTCGGCGGATGATCGAACACTCCTGCCCCAGAAAGCGTGAATCCGGCAGCCATGGAGGGCTGATCCATCCCAGGCGGGAAATGCTCTAGGCCAGCAGGCTGTTGGGGTCGGCGCGGCGGGTGAACAGCCAGTCCCGCTCGGCCCGCACCCCGGCCAGCACCGCCCGCCGCACCAGCCCCTCGGCGGTAAAGTGCCAGAAGCCATAGCCCAGCGGGGCCAGCGCCGCCTGCAAGTCGGCGCCCTCGCCGGGCAGCACCTCGGCGATGATGTCGGGATGATGCCGGGCCAGGAAGGTCATGCCGCCGGCCAGCACCGCCGGCTCATGGCCCTCGACATCGATCTTCACCACGATGGGCCCGGCCAGGCCCGCCGTCTGCCGGTCCAGGGTGTCGAGGGGGACGGTGATGTCGCCCGCGAACCGCGAGGTCAGCGACAGGGACGAGGGCAGGCTGGCGGTGTTCAGACGCCCGGGCATGGTCATCTCGCCCACCGCATCGGCCAGCCCCAGCAGCCGGGCCTCGACCTGGGCGGTGAGGCCGTTGGCGGCGATGTTGCGGACCAGCAGGCGGTGGGTCGGCGGGAAGATCTCATAGGCCACCGCCTTGAGGGCCGGATTGGCCCTGGCCGCCAACAGGGCGAAGATCCCGGTATAGGCGCCGATGTCGAGGAAGACCGCCGTCTCCCGGGCGATGGCCTGCACGAACCGCATCACCAGTTGGTCGGCCGGACTCTCGAACCGGCCGCCATGCCGATGCAGCTCGGCCGCCACCTGGCAGTCGCGCGGATCGAGCAGGATCACCGCCACATCGCCCTCGCCCCGGAAGACGGCCTGGGGCGCGGCGACCGGCATCCTTCCGGCCATGCCGGCCGGCAGGACGCGCCGCATCAGGGCCCCGACCCCCGGGACCATCAACGCAGCCCGCAGCAACGGCTTGAGCCCCCGCCAGTTGGACCGATCGACTTCCGCCTGCCCGATATTCTTGGCCATGGTCCCTCTTGGCGGGGAGGGTAGCGCAGGTGGGGCGGAGCGGGCGCGGGAATGTCGGGGCGCGGACAAATAAAGTGGTGATTGCCCCGCGGGCGGCGGAGGCGGACCGAGCCGGGCCAGGGACCTTCAGAAGTCCCTGGTGGAGCCGAGGGGAGTCGAACCCCTGACCTCCTCATTGCGAACGAGGCGCTCTACCAACTGAGCTACGGCCCCCTCCCAGGGAGGGAGGCGCGAGATAAGGCGTGAGGCCCCAAACTGTCAAGGCGGGCGAACAGGGCGGACCGCTTGTCACCGGCGCCCGGCGGCCGGTAGAACGGGCCAAAGCGGGAGCCGGCCATGAACTTCATTCTCGGATTCGTCTACCACGTCCTGGATGGCCTGCTGCTGTTCCTGGTCGTCTGCATGGTGGTCTATGCGGTGATCAGCTGGCTGGTGGCCTTCGAGGTCATCCGGCTGAACAGCCCCGTCGCCTTCCAGATCGTCAATTTTCTCGAGGCGATCACCCGGCCCATGGTTCGGCCCATCCAGCGGTTCATGCCCAAGCTGGGCGGGGTGGACCTGAGCTTCCTGGTCGCCTTCCTGATCCTCGAAGGCGTGCGGCGCTATCTGCTGCCCGGCGGCATCGGCGCCCTGGCTCAACTGCTGAGCCGCTGACCCCTGTGCGCCTGGCCGTCCGCCTGACCCCCAAGGGCGGGCGTGACCAGATTGTGGGCTGGGCGCGGGACGACGCCGGCCGGGCCTATCTGAAGGTCCGGGTCGCGGCGCCCCCGGTCGATGGGGCGGCCAACGCGGCCCTGATCGCCCTCATCGCCAAGACCCTGGGCCGCCCCCGTTCGGCGGTCACCCTGGCCGCTGGGGCCGGGGCGAGGCTGAAGATGCTGGATATCGAGGGCCTGGATGAGGCGGCCCTGGCCGCCGCGCTTGGTCAACCCTGATCGGGACGGCTTGATTCAGGTCAAGGCTGGCCTCCGCGACCGGGTTTTCCATGCGGCCATGGGTCCCATGTTCAGCCGCGCGGCGGTCGGTAATGTGGCGTCTCGAATGCCAGGAGATCGTTCCGCCGTGAACAGCGCCGCCCAGGACATTGTCACCGGCCAATCCAGCGCTCTGGCCGGCAGCCTGGACGTGCAGCGCGCGACCCTGCGGATCACCTCCGACTTCTTCCTGCGGATCACCAACCTGCTGTCCGGCCTGATGGACGGCGATCTGATCAAGGGCCTGGTCTGGCTGGGCATCGTCGAGGCCAATGTCCGGCGGCTCAGCGCCGACCCGGAACTGTCCCAGGCCTATGCCAGTTCCGAGACCCCGCCGCCCGACAGCCTGCGCGATCCGGTCAGCGTCTATGCCCTGGCCCAGTCCCTGCGCCTGCCCTACGAGACCACTCGCCGCTATGTCGCCAAGCTGATCGACAGCGGCCAGGCCCTGCGGGTCGAGCGCGGCGTGATCGTGCCGATGGCGGCCATGGAGGCCCCGCCGGTGCGGCTGGCCAGCGTGCAGTTCCATGCCAGCCTGAGGCGGTTCGTGGAGATTCTGGTCAAGGTCGGGGCCTATCCGGACCTGCTGGGACCGCGGCCGACGACGGGCCGCAAGCCGCACCTGGCCACGGTGAGCGGGCCGCCCCAGGCCAACACCCTGCGGCGCATCGCCCGCACCACCAACAGCTTCTACCTGCGCACCGCCGAGCTGCTGGCCGACGCCGCCGATGGCGATCTGGTGCGGGGGATCGTCTTCCTGGGCATCATCCAGGCCAACGTCCAGGCCCTGAACACCGACCTCAATCTGTCGCTGCAGTACGCCAGCATCAATGACATCCCGCCGGACGAGCTGCGCCGGCCGATCAGCGTCTATGCCCTGGCCCAGTCCCTGGATTTGCCCTACGAAACCACCCGCCGCTATGTGCAGAAGCTGATCGAGGACGGCCGCTGCACGCGCGAGCCCGCCGGCATCGTGGTCTCCCGCACGGTCCTGGCCCAGCCGGCCATGGTCGCGGCGCTGGAGCGCAACTACGCCAACCTGGCTCACTACCTCGCCGCCCTGGTGCGGGACGGACTGGACCCCCGCGCCGCCGGCGCCTGAGCCGCCGCGCCCGGTTCCACCCGCTATCGCCAAGCCCGTATCCTCATTTCGGGGAACAGCGCCCCGACGGCCGATCCCCGTGAGGAATTTTGACGCAGGGGGCTGCTTGGGGGGCCTCTGACAACAGGCCGTTAACTAAGCGACCCCTACTGACATGCAGGGCCGCGATTGCGGGACGTCGGCGGGGAGTTTGGGCTAGCAGATGCTGCGTTGGTATTTTCAGGACACCCCGATCAAGGGAAAGCTCAGCCTCATCACCCTGGTGATGATCGGCCTGGGCGCGACCACCGCCGCGCTCAGCGGCCTCTTGATGATCGGCCTGGACAAAGCGGCCAAGGTCGCCGGCTCGGCCGACCTGGCCGCCCTGCAGAGCTCGGCCCACACCCTGTTCTATTTCGCCAGCGGCGCGGTGGTGCTGTCGGTGGTGTTCGGCTTCGGCCTGGCCGGGGCGATCGCCGGACCGCTGCATGCGGTGGCCTCGCGCCTGGAGCGGATGGCCGCCGGCGATCTCGACGGCCCCATTTCCCATACCGAACAGAAGGATGACGCCGGCCGCCTGGCCCGGGCCACCCTGGCGCTGCAGGCCAGCCTGGCCAAGCGCCAGGAGGTCGAGGCCGCCCTGGCCGACAGCCGCGCCCGCGACGAGGCCGGCCGCGCCCAGAACGATCAGGACCGTCAGCGCCTGCAGGACGAACAGCGCCGGGTCGTCGACGGCCTGGCCCAGGGGCTGGACCGGCTGTCGGCCGGCGACCTGACCTATCGCATCTCCACCGCCTTCCCGCCGGCCCATGAGAAGCTGCGCGAGGACTTCAACGCCGCCATGGGCGAGCTGCAGTCGCTGCTGGGCCAGGTGGCGGCCGCCACCGGGGGTCTGCGCGCCGGCTCGGCCGACATCAACGCCGCCGCCGACGACCTTTCCCGCCGCACCGAACAGCAGGCCGCTTCGCTGGAAGAGACCGCCGCGGCCCTGGACCAGATCACCGCCACGGTCCGCCGCACCGCCGAGGGCGCCGAACAGGCCCGGGCCGTGGTCGGCTCGGCCAAGACCGCCGCCGAGCATTCCGGCGAGGTGGTCCGCAAGGCTATCGACGCCATGAGCGAGATCGAAGGCTCGTCCAACCAGATCAGCCGCATCATCGGGGTGATCGACGAGATCGCCTTCCAGACCAATCTGCTGGCCCTGAACGCCGGGGTGGAAGCGGCCCGGGCCGGCGACGCCGGCCGCGGCTTCGCCGTCGTGGCCTCGGAAGTCCGCGCCCTGGCGCAGCGCTCGGCCGACGCGGCCAAGGAAATCAAGGCCCTGATCTCGGCCTCGACCCGCCAGGTCGGCGCCGGGGTGTCGCTGGTCGGCGAGACCGGGGCGGCGCTGGGCAAGATCGTCACCCAGGTCGCCGAGATCAACGCCGTGGTCAGCGAAATCGCCGCCTCGGCCCAGGAACAGGCCACCGGGCTTGGCCAGGTCAACTCCGCCGTCAACCAGATGGACCAGGTGGTGCAGCAGAACGCCGCCATGGTCGAGCAGTCGACCGCCGCCGCCCACGCCCTGCAGGAGGAGGCCGGGGATCTGGCCCAGCTGCTCCAGCGCTTCAACACCGGCGTCGCGGTGGGAACCCAGCGGGCCCCCCGCCAGCAGCCGACCTTCAGCCATTCCAACACTGATCGGGCCAACACCGGCCGGGCGAACCCGCCGGCCGCCCCGCGTCCCGCGCCGCGCGCCGCCATCCCCGCGCCCCGCACCCCCGCCATCACCCAGGTGAACCCCGACCAGCCGCGCGGCCCCGTCGCGCCGCCGCCGGTGCTGACCGCCCGCGAGCGGCTGAACGCCTTCGTCAATCCGCCCGGCCGCAAGGCGATCGGCGGCTCGGCCCAGGGGCTGGCCGATGAATGGGAAGAATTCTGAGCATGAGCGAAACCCAGACCATCGCCCTGCCCGAGACCCTGGACATGCGCTCGGCCCAGTCGCTGCGCGACCAGCTGGCCGCCGCCCGCGGCGCCCCCGCGACCCTGGACGGCTCGGCCGTCCGGCGCTTGGGCGCCCTGGGCCTGCAGGTCCTGCTGTCCGCCGAACGCCAGTGGCAGGCCGATGGCCAGCCCCTGAGCCTTGTCGACCCTTCGCCGGACCTTAGGGCCGGCCTGAAACTGCTCGGCATCGCCGAGTCGCAATCCTTCCTGACCGGAGCGTAACGAGGATGATCCAGACGATTTTGACCGTCGATGACTCGAGGACCATGCGCGACATGCTGCGCCTGGCCCTGGTCGGCGCCGGCTTCCGGGTGGTCGAGGCGGTAGACGGCCTCGACGGCCTGGCCGTGCTGGCCGGCGAACGGCCCGATGTCATCATCACCGACATCAACATGCCCAACCTCGACGGCTTCGGCTTCATCGAGGCGGTGCGGGACGACGCCGACAACCGCGGCACGCCGATCCTGGTGCTGACCACCGAGAGCGATCCGGACAAGAAGGCCCGGGCCCGCGACGCGGGGGCCACCGGCTGGATCGTCAAGCCGTTCAATCCTGAAAAGCTGGTCCAGGCCATCCGCCGCGTCGCGGCCTGATTTAAAGGCGGATTATCCGTGGACGAACTCGAGATCATCAAAGGCACCTTTTTCCAGGAATGCGAGGAGCTGCTCGCCGACCTGGAGAATGGCCTGCTGGCCATGGAGGCCGGCTCGGGCGATGCGGAGACCGTGAACGCGGTCTTCCGCGCGGTGCATTCGATCAAGGGCGGGGCCGGCGCGTTCGGCTTCGAGGCCCTGGTCCGCTTCGCCCACGTCTTCGAGACCCTGATGGACGCGGTGCGCTCCAACAAGGTGCCGGCCACCCAGAGCCTGGCCGCCGACCTGCTGCGGGCCGCCGACATCCTGGCCGACCATGTCAACGCCGCCCAGAGCGGCGACCTGGTCGACGAGGGGCGTACGGCCGCCATGGCCGCCGAGCTGACCGCCCTGACCGACCCCGACGGCCTGGCCGCGCCGGCCGATGACGAGGGCGACTTCCCCGACTTCACGCCCCAGCCGATCGCCATCGGCGGCGATGAGCTTGGCGATCTTGGGGGCGACGAATTCGGCTTCACGCCGATGGCTGTGGCGCTGCCCGATGACGCTCCGGTCGCGGACGAGCCAGCCGACGCCGAGTGGGAAATCGTCTTCACGCCCCACGCCAGTCTCTACCGCAACGCCAACGAACCGGCCCTCTTCCTGCGCGAGCTGGAGCGGCTGGGCCTGCTGACCGTCACCCTGGACGACAGCCGCCTGCCGGCCCTGGAAGACCTGGACGCCGAGGGCGCCTACCTCTCCTGGACCGCCCGCCTGACCACCGACGCCGACGAGACGACCATCCGCGAGGTGTTCGACTTCGTGGAGGCGGACTGCGACCTGATCATCCGGCCGTTCACGGACGATCTGCACGATCTTCACGACCCCGATGGCGATGACCTCGCCGAGGCTCCCGCCATGCCCGACATCGCCGCCATCCTGGCCAAGGCCGCGGCCGAGGCTCCCATCCCCGAGATGGATGCGCTGCCGGCGGCTGCCGGGGCGGTTGCCGCCGCGCCGGCCGCGCCCGCCGCCGCCGCCGCTCCCAAGGCGGCCGAGTCGAACCAGGGCTTCGCGGCCCAGGCAACCATCCGGGTCGACCCCGAACGCATCGACAAGCTGATCGACCTGGTCGGCGAGCTGGTCATCAACCAGGCCATGCTGGCCCAGCGGGTGGTCGAATGCGGCCTGGCCCCCTCGTCCAGCGTCGCCACCGGCCTGGACGACCTGGAGCAGCTGACCCGGGAGATCCAGGAAAGCGTCATGGCCATCCGGGCCCAGCCGGTGAAGTCGGTGTTCCAGCGCATGCCGCGCCTGGTCCGCGAAACCGCTTCGATGACCGGCAAGCAGGTCCGGCTGGTCACCGACGGCGAGGCCACCGAGGTCGACAAGACGGTGATCGAGCGCCTGAGCGACCCGATCACCCACATGATCCGCAACGCCATCGACCACGGTCTTGAAGCGCCCGACGTCCGCGTCGCCGCCGGCAAGCCGGCCGAGGGCGTGGTCAAGCTGGCCGCCATGCATCGCGGCGGCCGCATCGTCATCGAGGTTTCCGACGACGGGGCCGGCATCAACCGCGAACGGGTCAAGGCCATCGCCATCAGCCGCGAGCTGATCGGTCCCGACAGCCAGCTGACCGACGACGAGATCGACAACCTGATCTTCCTGCCGGGCTTCTCCACCGCCGCCAAGGTGTCCGACGTTTCGGGCCGGGGCGTGGGCATGGACGTGGTCCGCCGCTCGATCCAGGCCCTGGGCGGGCGCATCTCGATCGCCTCGCGGCCGGGCCAGGGCTCGACCTTCACCCTCAGCCTGCCCCTGACCCTGGCGGTGCTGGACGGCATGGTCATCGACGTCGCCGGCCAGACCCTGGTCTGCCCGCTGACCGCCATTGTCGAAAGCCTCAAGCCCAAGGCCGAGGAGATCCGCAACCTGGGTCCCTCCGGCGCGGTGCTGGCGGTGCGTGGCGGCTTCGTGCCGCTGATCGACATCGGCTATGTGCTGGGTTTCCGGGCCGCGCCGCTCAACGCCGCCGACGGCGTGGTGCTGCTGATCGAGAATGAAGACGGCGGCCGGGCCGCCCTGGTCGCCGACGGCATCCAGGGCCAGCGCCAGGTGGTGATCAAGAGCCTGGAGTCCAACTATCGCCAGGTGGAGGGCATCGCCGCCGCCACCATCCTGGGCGACGGCCGCGTCGCCCTGATCCTCGATCCCGACGCCGTGGTGGCCATGCGCCGCCAGGGCGGCCGCGCCCCCGATCCCGCACTCATCGCGGCGGAATGAACCCATGACCAGCGCCATGAACGCCCCAATGACCGCTTATGACAACACCGCCACCGGCGATCAGATCGAACTGATCTCCTTCCACATCTCCGACCAGGAATTCTGCGTCGACATCATGTCGGTGCGGGAAATCCGCGGCTGGGCCCCGGCCACGCCCCTGCCCCAGACCCCGGCCTATATGCGCGGGGTAATCAATCTGCGCGGCGCGGTGCTGCCGATCATGGACCTGGCCCAGCGGCTGGGCCTGCCGGCCATCGAGCCCTCGGCCCGCAGCGTCATCATCGTCATCAAGGAAGGCGAGCGCCTGATCGGCCTGCTGGTCGACGCGGTCTCCGACATCCTGACCATCAATCCCGGCATGATCCAGCCGACCCCCGACGTCGCCTGCGCCAGCGTGCGCAGCTTCGTGCGCGGCCTGATCTCCATCGAAGGACGGATGATCAGCCAGGTCGCCCTGGAGCGCGTGCTGCCCGAACAGGAGGCGCTGGCCGCATGAGCACGGCGCGCGTCTATCGCAGCGCGGACGAGACGAAGCTGGTCGAGGGCGAGTTCGCCTTCACCGGCCACGACTTCCAGCGGATTGCCTCCCTGCTCTACGGCGAGGCCGGCATCACCCTGCCCGAAGGCAAGGCGACGCTGGTCTACAGCCGGCTGGCCAAGCGTCTGCGCACGCTGGGCTTGGCGACCTTCCGCGAGTATTGCGACATGGTCGAAGCGCCCGATCAGCTGGCCGAGCGCCAGGCGATGATGGCGGCCCTGACCACCAACGTCACCCGCTTCTTCCGCGAACCCCATCACTTCGACCTGCTGAAAAGCCAGGTGCTGCAGCCTCTCGCCCCCGCCGTGCGGGCCGGTCGCCGGCTGCGCCTGTGGTCGGCCGCCTGCTCCTCCGGGCAGGAACCCTATTCGATGGCCCTGACCCTGCTGGAAACCCTGCCGGACGCCGGGCGTCTGGACGTGCGGATCCTGGCCACCGACATCGACCCCAACATGGTCGCCGCCGCCCGCAACGCGACCTATTCCGAAGACCTGATCGAGGCCATTCCCGCCGCCATGCGGTCGCGCTGGCTGGAACGCGATCCCGAGGCCCGCCATCTGTGGCGCCTGGCCCAGGAGGTCCGCGACCTGGTCCGGGTCCAGCCCCTCAACCTGATCGGCGACTGGCCGATGAAGGGCCGGTTCGACGCCATCTTCTGCCGCAACGTGGTGATCTATTTCGACGACGCCACCCAGGAGCGGGTCTGGAAGCGTTTCGCCCCGATCCTCAACCCGGGGGCCCGGCTCTATGTCGGCCACTCCGAGCGGGTCGGCTACGAGGGCAGCCCCTTCATCAGTGACGGCCTCACCGCCTGGCGCGTGCCGGGAGTGCTGGCATGAGCAAGATCCGTGTGCTGATCGTCGACGATTCGGCCACCATGCGCGGCTTGATCACCGCCACCCTGCGGCGTGATCCGGACATCGAGGTCATCGGCTCGGCCGGCGATCCGCTGGAAGCGCGCGAGGCCATCAAGGCGCTCAATCCCGATGTCATCACCCTGGACATCGAGATGCCCAACATGAGCGGGCTGGAGTTCCTGGAACGGATCATGCGACTGCGGCCCATGCCCGTGGTCATGGTCTCGACCCTGACCCAGGCCGGCGCCGAGGAGACTCTGCGGGCCCTGGAAATCGGGGCCGTCGACTGCGTCGCCAAGCCGACCCGCCTGGACGAGGGCTCGGCCGGCCTCAGCGAACTGGCCGCCAAGGTCAAGGCCGCCGCCCGGGCCCGGGTGCGCGCGCACATGCCCTCCAATGCCGGCCGCCGCGCGCCGGAGACCTTCAAGTCCAACGGCCATGTGGTGGCGATCGGCTCTTCCACCGGCGGGGTCGAGGCCCTGCTGACGGTGATCGCCCGCTTCCCGGCCAACTGCCCGCCGACCGTCATCACCCAGCACATGCCCGCAACCTTCACCGCCAGCTTCGCCGCCCGCCTGGACCGCGCCACCGACGCCCAGGTGGCCGAGGCGCATGACGGGGCCGTGCTGGAGCCGGGCAAGGTCTGGCTGGCGCCCGGCGGGGCCGCGCATCTGAGCGTCACCGGTTCGGGCACGCTGCGCTGCAAGCTGACGGCCAGCGACCCGGTCAACGGCCACCGGCCTTCGGTGGACGTGCTGTTCAATTCCGTGGCCCAGGCCGCCGGCGCGCGAGGCGTCGGCGCCATCCTCACCGGGATGGGCCGCGACGGGGCCGAGGGCCTCAAAGCCATGCGTGAGGCCGGGGGTCATACCCTGGGCCAGGACGCCGACAGCTGTGTGGTCTATGGTATGCCCAAGGTGGCCTTCGAGATCGGCGCGGTTGAGCGCCAGGCCAGCCTGGGCGCCATGGGCGACGCCATCCTAGACCTGTGCAAGGGGAGGGCCTAAGCGATGCCCGCCGCCAGTTCCATCAGCGTGCTCGTCGTCGACGATCAGATGACCATCCGCGCCCTCGTGCGCAACGGTCTGCAACAGCTCGGCTTCCGCGAGATCAGCGAGGCGCCCGACGGCGAGGAGGCCCTGCGCATCCTGGTCCAGCGCCCGTCCAACCTGATCATCTCAGACTACAACATGCCCAAGCTCGACGGGCTGGGCCTGCTGCGCGCCGTGCGCAGCCACCCGCCGATCAAGTCCACCGCCTTCATCATGCTGACCGGCCGGGCCGACAGCGAGCTGGTCAAGCGGGCGGCGCAGTTCGGGGTCAACAACTACCTGGTCAAGCCGTTCACCGTGGCCGTTCTGCGCCAGAAGATCGAGCAGGTCTTCGGGGCCCTTACATGACGTCTGCCGAGTCCGCTTTCCGCAAGGTGCATGTGATCCAGGGCGGCCACTTCGTCACGGACGACGGCAACGTCGTGCTGTCGACGGTGCTGGGCAGCTGCGTGGCCGCCTGCCTGCGCGATCCGCTGGCGGGCATTGGCGGCATGAACCACTTCCTGCTGGGCGAGAGCCGCACCGAGGGCCAGGCCGACGGCGAGATGATCCGCTATGGCGCCTATGCCATGGAAGTGCTGATCAACGGCCTGATGGCGCGGGGCGCCAGCCGCAACCGCCTGGAAGCCAAGCTGTTCGGCGGCGCCCGCATGCTGGGCGGCCTTTCCGACATCGGCGCGGCCAACGCCCGCTTCGCCCGCAAATTCCTGGCCGACGAAGGCATTCCGCTGCTGGGCGAGAGCCTGGGTGGAGACGCCGCCCGCCGGCTGGAATTCTGGCCGGTGTCCGGCCGTGTCCGACAACGTCTGGTCTCGGTCCAGGAAGTCGAGCAGAAGCCCGCCCGCGCCCCGATCCCCGCCCCCGCGGCGGCCGACGGCGGCGACCTGGAGCTGTTTTGATGTCGGCTCAGCACCAGAATTTGGCCCGCAAGTCCTTCGACGATGTCCTGCCGCTGGGCACGGCGCTCAGCCGCATGGCCACGACCCTGGCCCATGCCGCGGCCCTGACCGACGAGTGCCAGCACCATGTCAGCGACCTCCTGGCCCTGGCCCAGGACCGGCCCGACGCCGCCGCCGACCTGCAGCGGCTCGACCTGCTCAGCCAGATGCTGCACGGGCTGGAGCGCATGCTCCAGCGCGCCGCCGACGCCGCCCCCGATGGCGCCAGCCTGGACGTGGCCGAGCTGATCGCCGGCATCGGCCTGGGCGACCTGGTGCTGCGCATCGGGGCGGGCGACGTCGGGTTCGCGCCCGGCCAGGCCGCCGACTCCGGCGATTTCGAAGCCTTCTGAGATGTTCGGTTCAGGCCAGCACCCGATGAATTCCGGGACGCGGTTCAGCCTGGACAAGACCAGCTTCCTGCTGGTCGACGACAATCCCCAGGCGCTGGATATCCTGGCCCAGGTGGTCCAGGGCTTCGGTCCCAAATCGATCACCCGTTGCGATTCGGCGGTCGAGGCCAAGGAACTGCTGGGCCGCCAGCCGTTCGACATCCTGATCACCGACGGCCAGATGCCCGATATGGACGGGTATGAACTGATCCATTGGCTGCGCCACGAGGCGGGCGAACCCAACCGCTTCATCCCGGCCCTGATCATCAGCGGCCACGTCCGGATGGGCCAGCTGTTCAAGGCCCGCGACTGCGGCGCAAGCTTCACCATCACCAAGCCGATCACGCCCAAGGTGGTGCTCGAGCGGCTGTTCTTCATCGCCCGCGACCAGCGGATGTTCATCGACTGCGGCGCCTATATCGGTCCCGACCGCCGCTTCAAACGTGAGGGACCGCCAGCCGGCATGGAGGGCCGCCGCAGCGACGATCTGGGCGCGGAAGTCGGCGACGCCGCCGCCCCGAACATGTCGCAGGAAGAGATCGACGCGATGATGAAGCCATCGAAGGTGAACCTATGAGCCTGGTCCGCAAGTTCAAGGTCCCCAACCGGCTGGCCCAGCAGATGTTCGGCCGCGGCGGCAAGATGGTGAAGGACGCCATCAAAGCCTCGGAAGCCTCGGTCGCCGAGCTGCGTGAGCAAGGCCTGGCGGCGCTGGACGAGTTGCTGGATGGCATGATGGCCGCCTATGGCCCCGACGTGCCCGCGCCCGACGCCGATCTCGAAGTCCTCTACATCAAGAGCTGCGCCATCATCGACCTGGCCGGCTTCACGCCCGACAGCGGCCTGGCCGAGGCCTCGGTCAGCCTCTGCGACCTGGTCGACGGCTGCCAGGAGGCCGGCGTCACCGACTGGCCCTCGGTGCGGGTGCATCTGGACGCCCTGATGCTGCTGCGCCGCCAGGGCGAGAAGCTGGGCCCGACCGGCCGCGAGGTGGTGCTGGAAGGCCTGCGCAAGGTCAGCCGCCGGCGGACTCAGGGCTAGGTTTACAATCCGCCCCCACCTCCGCTCATCCCCGCGAAAGCGGGGACCCAGGTGTTTTTCGTAGCGGACTTTCAGCCGCCCGGACCTGTCAGAACCGCCCTCAACAGCAAAAAGCCTGGGTCCCCGCTTTCGCGGGGATGAGCGGTATTGAGTGTGAGTCTTTACGCCATCCTTATGCCCCGACCCCCGCTTCCGTCTGGAGGCTTGAGGCCCGTCGGCGCGACCCTGGAGTCCTCATCAAAGGATTTCAGGACCCCTCCATGTCGACGAACGAACGGTTTTGGCCCCTGGCGCTGGGCAGCGTCGGGGTGGTGTTCGGCGATATCGGCACGTCTCCGCTCTACGCCTTTCGCGAGGCGCTGGGCCAGGCCGGGACCATCCGCGCCGAGGCGGTGATGGGGGTCGTATCCCTGGCCCTGTGGGCGCTGATCCTGGTGGTCACCGTCAAATACGTCCTCTTCCTGATGCGGGCCGACAATCGCGGCGAGGGCGGGGTGCTGTCGCTGGCGGCCCTGGCCGAGGCGGCGGTGGGCCGGCGCACGCCGCTGATCCTGGGGCTCAGCGTCATCGGGGCGGCCCTGTTCTATGGCGACGCCCTGATCACCCCGGCCATCTCGGTGCTGTCGGCCATCGAGGGCCTGCGCACCGTTCCCAGCCTGGCCAGCCGCATCACCGAGGGGGTGGTGGTCGCCGCCAGCCTGGCCGTGCTGGCCGGCCTGTTCCTGGTGCAGTCGCGCGGAACCGGCAAGGTCGGCCGCTGGTTTGGGCCCATCTGCCTGGTCTGGTTCCTGGCCATCGCCGGTTTCGGCCTGCCGCACATCATCGCCCAGCCGGGCATACTGGCGGCGCTGGGCCCGCAGCACGCCATCGGCTTTCTGAGCAGTCATGGGATGATCGGCCTCTTCGTGCTGGGCTCGGTCTTCCTGACCGTCACCGGGGCCGAGGCGCTGTTCGCCGACATGGGGCATTTCGGGCGCTGGCCGATCCAGGCCGCCTGGCTGTTCCTGGTGCTGCCGGCCCTGGCGGTCAACTATCTGGGCCAGGGCGCCTTCGTGCTCGACCGGCTGGCCGCCGGCCCCGTGGTCACCGCCGACTGGTTCTTCCAGATGATCCCGGTCGTGGCCCGCGCGCCCATGGTCATCCTGGCCACCATGGCCACGGTCATCGCCAGCCAGGCGGTGATCACCGGCGCCTACAGCCTGACCAACCAGGCCATGCAGCTGGGCTATCTGCCGCGCCTGACCGTGCGCCGCACCTCGGAGACCCAGGCCGGGGAGATCTATATCCCGCAGGTCACCCTGCTGCTGGCGGTCGGGGTGATCCTGCTGGTCGCCATCTTCAAGACCTCCAGCGCGCTCGCCCACGCCTATGGCCTGGCGGTGACCGGGACCATGGTGGTCACCACCCTGCTGGCCTTCATCGTCGCCACCCGCAAATGGCGCTGGCCCTGGCTGCTGGCGGCGGCGGTGATCGGACCGATGCTGGCCATCGACACCGTCTTCCTGGGCGCCAACGCCCTGAAGCTGCTGTCGGGCGGGTTCGTGCCGCTGCTCATCGGGGCGGTGCTGGTCTTCGTGATGCTGACCTGGTCGCGCGGCTCGCAGCTGATCCGCCGCAAGAGCCGCGACGACCTGCCCGACCTGGCGACGGCGGCGACCAGCCTTGCCGGCCGTTCGACCCATCGGGCGGCGGGGACGGCGGTCTTCCTCAGCGCCGACCCCGACCGCGTCCCAGGCGCCCTGCTGCACAATCTCAAGCACAACCGCGTCCTGCATGAGCGCAACCTGATCGTCAGTATCCGCACCGCCGCAGAACCGCGCGTGACGGAGGCGGAACGGGCGCAGGTCCGCCGGATCACCGACGACTTCGTGGGCGTCATCCTGACCTATGGCTTCATGGAACGGCCCAATGTGCCCAGGGCCCTGGCCCGGCTGAAGCCCTGCGGCGTGGCCACCGACCCGATGACCACCTCCTACTTCATCGGCCGCCGCACCATCGTCCACGCCCGCAAGTCGCTGCTGCCGGCCGGCATGGACAGCCTCTATATCTGGCTGAACCGCAACGCCGCCGATCCGATGGACTTCTTCCAGATCCCGCCGGGCCGGGTGGTCGAGCTGGGGACGCAGGTCAGTGTCTGACCCTCGACGCGGCCCCAAGCCTCGGTCACCCTGGCGGCCATGAGCGCCGCCTCGCCCCATCCGTTCGCGCGATTTCTGGCCGCGGCCCCGGCGCATCTGGGCGGCGCGGCCCTGGTCGGGCTGGCGGCGCTGGTGGCCTCGGGGATCGACGGGGCGGTCGAAAACGCCGACCTGGCCATGGTCTTCATGCTGGCCGTGCTGGCGGCGGGCCTGTCGTTTGGCCTGTGGCCGGCCCTGTCGGCCGCCGCCCTGGCCGCCCTGACCTACGACCTGCTGTTCCTCGAGCCGCGGATGACCCTGGTGATCGGCCATGCCGGAGACGGCCTGACCTTCGCGGTCTTCTTCGCCGTGGCGGTGGCGACGGGCGGGCTGTCGGGCCGTATCCGCGACCAGAGCCGCGCCGTTTCCAGCCAGGCCGACACGGTCGCCGCCCTGCTGGCCGCCAGCCGCCGCTTCTCGGCCGCCGCCGATCGTTGCGAGGCCGCCGAGGTGCTGGCCGAGCATCTGGCGCTGGGGACCGGCGGCCAGGCCGTGGTGCTGCTGCCGGGCGCGGCCGGCCTGGAGATCGTCGCCCGCTCGCCCGTCGAGGCCGGACTGGAGCCCGAGGACCTGGCCCAGGCGGAACGGGTGCTGGCCGGGGGGCAGCCGGCGGAGTCCGGCGCCTGGCGGCTCTATCCCCTGGCGGAACGGGTCGGGGTGGCCGGGGTCGATGTCACGCGGGTTGGGGCGCAAACCGACGCGCCGCTGGTCGCCGCCCTGCTCGACCAGGGCGGCGTGGCTTTGGAGCGGGCCAGGCTGGCCGCCCAGGCGGCCGACGGCGCGGCGCTGCACCGGTCCGACCGCCTGCGCTCGGCCCTGCTGAACTCGGTCAGCCATGACCTGAGGACCCCGCTGTCGACGGTGCTGGGGGCGGCGACCACCCTCATTGACCTCGGCAAATCCATCCGGCCGGCGGTGCGCAACGACCTCTTGCTATCGATCCGCGAGGAGGCCGAGCGGCTCAGCCGCTATGTCGGCGACCTGCTGGACATGACCCGGCTCGAGGGCGGCGCCCTGGTCGCCCGCCGCGACTGGACCGATGTGCGCGAGGTGCTGGCCGCCGCCGCCGCCCGGGTCACGCCCCGGCTGGACGGCCGCACGCTGGGCACGGACTTCCCGGCCGAACTGTCGCTGGTCCGCTGCGACGCGGCGCTGCTCGAACAGGCCCTGGTCAACATCCTGGAGAACGCCATCGCCTACAGCCGGGCCGGGGCGGCGATCGAGACGGCGGCCCATGAGGACCGGGGCAACGTCGTCATTTCCGTCGAGGATCAGGGCCGCGGCATCCCGACCGGCGAGCTGGAGCAGGTGTTCGAGCGCTTCCGGCGTCTCGAGGAGCCGTCGGACCGCGGCAAGGGCGCCGGCCTGGGCCTGGCCATCGCCAAGGGCTTCGTCGAAGCCATGGGCGGCCGCATCGCCGCCGCCAGCCCCATCCAGGATGGCCGGGGGACCCGCATCCTGATCAGCCTGAAGAAGGAGATCGAGACGCCCGGGCATATGCTGTGACGACACATGTTATGAGGAGGTGATGTCCGCCCACCGCCCCCGCATCCTGGTCGTCGACGACGAGCCGCAGATCCACCGCTTCCTGGGTCCGGCCCTGGACGCCGCCGGCTATGAACCCATCCGCGCCGACAACGCCACCGACGCCCTGCGCGAGATCGCCCGCAAGCCGCCCGACGCGGTGGTGCTGGACCTGGGGCTGCCGGACATGGACGGCAAGGACATGCTCGGCCGGGCCCGGGCCTTCTATGACGGGCCAGTGATCATCCTGTCGGCCCGGGACCGCGAGACCGAGAAGATCGACGCCCTGGACGCCGGGGCCGACGACTATGTGGAGAAACCATTCGGGGTGGGGGAGCTGCTGGCGCGGCTCAGAGTGGCCCTGCGCCACCGGCTGATCCGCGACGGGGCCCAGCCGGTGGTGACAGTCGGCGAGGTGGAGATCGACTTGGTGGGCCGCCGCATTTCCCGGGCCGGCGAGGCGGTGCGTCTCTCGCCCAAGGAGTTCGACCTGCTGGCCCGGCTGGCCGAGGGCGGCGGCAAGGTGCTGACCCATCGCCAGCTGCTCACCGCCGTCTGGGGTCCGGCCCATGTCGAGGACGTGCAGTATCTGCGCGTCTTCGTGGGCCAGCTGCGCCAGAAGCTGGAGGCCGACCCGGCCAGGCCGGCCGTCATCCTCACCGAGCCGGGCGTGGGCTACCGTTTGGGCTGAGGGCGCGGCCGATGCGGTAGAGGTAGGTCGCCGACTTGGCCAGGTTGACCGCCAGCATGATGTAGAGCGAGATCTGGATGCCCAGATTGATCATGCGCATGATCTCGAACATCTTCTCCGGCAGGTCCGGCGGCAGCTGGAACAGCGGCAGGGCCGAGAGAGCGACCCCGGCGAAGGCTATGCCGGCCAGGTTCAGCGCCAGGTTGGCGGCGTTGGTGCGGACCACCCGGTCGGGCCAGACGAACTGGACGGCCCGGGCCACGACCTGCAGGGCGGCGATGGCCAGCATGATCGCCCACAGGGTCGGCCACCAGATGGCGGACGGCTGCAGCAGGTAGATGTCGACCGAGTGCGAGCGCCCGTCGGCGAAGATCGCAACGATCCGCTCCCAGTAGAAGGGCAGCAGGGCCCAGAAAATCAGGCCCAGGATCTCGAAGGCCAGGGCGAAGCCCACCTCCAGCCGGCCGGCGGTGCGCATCCGCATGGGGGCCAGGTCCTTCAGCGACCAGGATTCGAAGGGGCCAGGCTTGAGCCGCTGGGCGACGGCCGCCGCCACGGTGACGATCCCGACCACGAAGAACACCGTCGAGATGTAGTTGAACCAGACCCGCGAGGCCGCATGCAGCACATCGCCGCCGCCGTCCTCGATCAGCCGCACCACGAACCCGGCGAAATAGACCACCGTCAGCACGGCCAGGCAGATCCGCAGCGAGAACCACCAGACCGGAAACAGGGTCGGGCCGATCAGGGTGCGCTGGGGGCCATAGCGGCTGGCGACGATGATCGGGTGGCCATAGGTCTTGAGCACCGCCTCGACCTCGACGGGCTTGAGCGGCCGGCCGAGTTCGGCCTCGCGCTCCTCGATCTGGGCCTCGATGCTCTCGCGCAGCTCGGCCAGGATATCGTCCTGCTGCGCGCCGGGCAGCATGGGTTTGACGGCGGCCAGATACCGTTCCGTCAGGGCGCGCGTCTTGTCGCTCACAGCGTCCGCTCCAGGGATGAGTTGATCGACCGCCACTCGGCGAGCAGACGGTCCAGGGTGGCCTCGCCCTCGGGCGACAGCCGGTAGAAGCGCTTGTTGCGCCGGTCTTCCTCGCGCCACTCGCTGACCAGCAGCCCCTGGCTCTCCAGGCGGCGCAGCAGCGGGTAGAGGGTGCCCTCCTCGATCTCCAGGCCCAGGTCGCTGAGGGCGACCCGCAGGGTGTAGCCGTAGCGCTCGACCCGAAGCTGGCTGAGAACGGCCAGAGTCAGGGCGCCGCGGCGCAGTTCCTGTTTCAGGTTCTCGAAGACGTCGGTGGGCACGGGGTGATTACCTGTGTGGCGTATGGTGTGTGTCGCACAGTATGTGGCGCACAGCAAGTGGTTTTGTGGAAGAGTGGGCTGGGGCGCCCGCCACACCCCGTGTCCCCAGCGAAAGCTGGGGCCCATGAGGGCGGACGGACTGCAAAGGCTGAGCGGGTGGATTCTCGCTCATGGGCCCCAGCTTTCGCTGGGGACACGGGGAAGGGGACGGCCGCGCCTAGACGATATGCGTCGCCGTCCCCGCCACGATGTACCAGGTCACCGCCAGCCCGCAGAGGATGGCGCCGGGGACGTAGCTGTTGGTCCGCCGCCAGGTGAACATCGCCACCACGCCGACGGTGGCCAGCAGCGGCCAGAACTGGATGGCGATGATGCTGGCCAGGGGATCGAAGAGCGGTGGCAGGGCGCCGGTCAGGAAGAGGCCGCCGTAAGCGATCAACAGGAACAGGGCGAACCCGCCGCCCATCGCCCATTTGGCCCAGCCGTAGCTTTGCAGCCAGCTGTCGCCCTGGACGGGCAGGCGGGCGCAGAAGGCCCGCAGCGTCACCAGGAAGAAGGCGGTGAAGGGCAGGACGTAGACGGCGAAGGACTTCCATTGGTCGCCGGTCATTGGCCGCACGGCCAGGACCCAGAAGCGGAAGTCGGTGAGGAACAGCTTTTCGCTGGCCAGCAGGGCGGCGTAGCCAACGGCGACGCTCAACGCGGCGATGGCGATGGAGGCGGGCCAGCGGGTGTCGAAGCGGGGCTTGTCGCCCTTGAGGACCAGGCCCAGCAGCAGGGTGATCGCGGCGTTGCCCAGGGCCCAGACCAAAAGTTGGTTGGTGATCCATTGCGGCGCCACGGTGTTGAATCCCGCCAGCGCCCCAACCAGGAACAGCGGCAGGTAGGTCACGGCCGGGATGAGGGCGGTCAAGGCCGCGTTCAACCGCCACCGGCTGTCGCGCTCCTGGACGATCGCCTGGCCGGCATGACGCAGGCCCGCGAAGACGGGCAGGGCCAGCAGCAGCTCGAAGGCGCCCAGCATCAGGGTGACGAAGCCGCCCAGCGCCAGGGCCGTGCCCAGCTCCTTCCACATCCAGATCTGGTCGCCGGCCGGGCGGGGCGTGCCGCCCTCCAGGGTCTGGGCGAACCAGTCGGTCGCCCGGCCGATGGCTTCCCGCGAGATATGGTCGCCCGGATGGGTGGTCGCCGGCTGCCAGAGGATGCGGGCCGTGCCCAGCTCGACGTCGCCGTAGAGCTTGTCCGCCACCACCGGGCCGGGCGTTCCGAACACCGCCCTGAGCTTGTCGCCGCTTCCCACATCGGCGGCCCGGGGGACGCCCCACATCAGGGGGGCGAACTCGTCATAGCGGCTGTAGACCAGGGCCAGATTGCGCGGCCAGAAGGCCGTACCCTCGGCGGCGAAGGGCTTGCCGGTCGAGGAGCCCTCCAGCACCACGGAACGGTAGTCGCGCGGCATGACGGCGGCGGCGGCCAGCACCGTCCAGCCGCCCATGCTATGGCCCTCCAGCCCGATATTGGCCTTGTCGACCATGGGCAGGGACCGCAGGTAGGCCAGCCCCGCCGGCCCGCCGAACCCCTGGCTGAACGCCGCCCCGCCGCTGGCCCCGTGGCCGGTCTGGTCCAGGGCCAGCACCACATAGCCGCGCCGGGCGAACTCGATGGCGAAACCGTCCTGGGTTTCGCGGCTGTTGATGTAGCCGTGCACGGCCAGGACGCCCGGGGCGGGGGTCTTGGCGGTGGCGCCCTTCGGAACATAGAGCAGGGCCCTCAAGGTCACCCCGTCGGCGCCCGGCACGGCCACGTCGGTGACGGTGATCCCATCGGCGGTCTGCACCCGGCCGGCCAGGAAGCCGCCGCCGAACACCAGGAGCAGGCCCAGTAAGAACAGCCAACCGCGTTTCATCGCCTTGCCCCCGCTCGCGCGGCTCCGCGGCCGCGACGATCCACTGTCCCGCAGCCGCGGGCGAGGGGCAAGCGCGGCCGTTGACCGAGATCAAGGCAGCCGGGGCCGGCGTCCCCAGAATGGGGCCAGACCTCCGGGGAGCCCGACCATGACCTATGCAAGCCTGTTGACTGTGGTGTCCGGTTCGGCGGACGACCAGCGCGCCATCGAGCTGGGCGGGGCGCTGGCCGCCCGCCATGGCGCCCTGCTGCGGGTGCTGCCCGCCGCCCCCTATGTCGCCGCCTCGGCCTGGGCCGGCGACTTCGGCGGCGCCATCATCGCCGGCGAACTGGCCGAGGTCATGGTTCGCACCCAGGCGGAGTTCGTGGCGGCGACGGAAATTCACGTGCGGACCATGGCGGTCGCCAAGGGCCTGGAGTTCGGCGTCGGCGAGACGGGCGGGCGGGTGCAGATGGCGCAGGCCGCCGTGCTGCCCTGGCAATCGCTCAGCCAGGAATGCCCCCTGGCCGACCTGACCGTCATCGGCCAGTCGGCGGTGCGGGGCGAGGGGCCCTGGACCGGCCTGCTGGGCGAGGCCCTGATGGAGGCGAGAGCCCCGGTGCTGATCGCCCGCCAGGGCTGCGCGGCCGACACCGGCGCGGCCATCGTCGCCTGGAACGGCTCGCTGGAGGCCGGCCGGGCGGTGAAGGCCGCCCTGCCGCTGCTGACCCTGGCCTCCCGGGTCATCGTCGCCCAGTCGGTGGAGGGGGAGGAACTCGAATCCGACCGCCCCGACGCCGACCGCCTGGCGGCCCATCTGCGCCGCAGCGGCGTCCACGAGGTCAGCGTCTGGCGCCGCCAAAGCCGCCATGCCGCCGAGGACCTGATCACCCTCTCGCGCGAGCTTTCGGTCAGCCTGCTGGTCAGCGGCGCCTATGGTCACTCGCGGCTGCGCGAGACCTTCCTGGGCGGGGTGACCCAGAGCCTGCTGCGCCAGGAACAGGGCTGCGACCTGCTGATCGCGCACTAGAGCGGTTCCCGGTCAAGGTTCGCGCGACACGACTCCCTCCCCATAAAGGGGAGGGAGTGGCGCAGTTCAGCGGGCCGTATAGCCGCCGTCGACCACCAGCTCGCTGCCGGTGACGAACTTGGCCTCGTCGCTGGCCAGATAGACCGCCGCCCAGGCGATGTCGTCCGCCTCGCCGATATGGCCCAGCGGATGCAGGGCGGCCACCGCCGCCCGGGTGGCCTCGACGTCCTCGGACTGTTCGGTGAAATGCTCGACCATCGGGGTCCAGATGAAGCCGGGATGGATCGAGTTCACCCGGATCCTGTCCGGCGCGTAGATCAGGGCGTCGGTCTTGCTCATCAGCCGCACCGCCCCTTTCGAGGCGTGATAGGGCGGGGCGTCGGCGGCGCCGATCAGGCCGTAGATCGAGGACAGGTTGATGATGCTGCCGGCCCCGGCCGCCTTCAGGTGGGGGATGGCGTGCTTGGTGCAGAAGAACACGCCCTTGACGTTGACCGCCTGCACGAAGTCCCACTCGGCCTCGGTGATCTGGTGGGTGGGCCTGCTGGCGCCCGAGACGCCGGCGTTGTTGACCATGATGTCCAGCCGGCCGAAATGGGCGGCGGCCTCGTCGATGACCCGGTGGACGTCCGCCTCGCTGGTCACATCGCAGCGCCAGTAGCGGGCCTGATCGCCGATCTCCCTGGCCAGCGCCTCGCCGGCCTCGTCCAGCACGTCGAGCAGGGCCACCTTCGCCCCCTCCTGCGCCATGCGGATGGCGGTGGCCTTGCCCAGCCCCAGGGCCGCGCCGGTGATGATGGCGACCTTGCCTTGCAGTCGGTTCATTCCGCTTCTCCTGGCCCGGACGAGCCGCGTGGCGGGCAGCCTGGAGCCTCAACCCGTCCGGACGCCATGGTTTGCCGCAAGCCGCCGGCCGCCGACATGAGCCAGATCAAGGCTTATGGCGATCTGGCGCGTTGTATTGGCGGCCCAATCTGGCCAGACCATGGAACCTTCGCCATGAACCGCATCGCCCTGTCAGCCGCAATCGGTCTGACCGTATTTCTGGCGGGTGGCGCGACCATCGCCGCTCAGCCGGTTGAACTCTTCATCTCCGGAACCTTCAGCGGGGTGGTCGGGCCCAAGCTTGAGACCGGCGGCCAGGTGCGCAGCACTCAGCGGGCGCTCGGCCGCGCGCTGGGAGTGTTCGCCGAGGTCCAGCTGGGCCGCAAGCTGCCGGCCACCGACCGCGAGCGGCATGACGAGGCCGCCGCCACCGCCCTGTGGCTGACCCCGGGCGGCACGCCGGTCGGCTGGCGCAATTTCCGCACCCGCATCCGGGGCGAGGTGACGCCGGACGTGGGACTGTTCCGCAATGGCGATCTGATCTGCCGGGGCTATGCCGAGCACATCGTGTTCACGCCGCAGGACGAGCGCAGCTTTGCCGGTGTCGCCTGCTGGAACGAAAAGGCCTCAACCTGGACCGCCGCCCCCCGCCTCCCCGACAACCCGACGGCGGCCAAGCCCTAGAAGCCGTGGAAGCTGGCGAAGCTGTCCACCGGCTCGCGCTCGGCCACCAGGCTGTTCACCGGCGCGGTCTCGTCGGCATAGCCCAGCGACATGCCGAACACGATGTATTCGTCCTCGGGGATGCTCAGCACCCGGCGGGTGACGGTCCAGTAGTTGTTCCAGGCGCCCTGGGCGCAGGTGCCCAGGCCCCGCGCCGCCGCGGCCAGCATCAGCGACTGGGCGAAGATGCCCAGGTCGACGAAGCTCATGGCGTCCAGGTCCTTGTCGATGGTGAAGATCAGGCCCACCGGCGCATCGAAGAACTGGTAGTTGCGGCCCCACTGGCGCCAGTTCGCCGCCTGGTCGCCCTTGGGGATTTCCAAGAGGCCGTACATCGCCTTGCCCAGGGTCCGCATGCGGGTGGTGTAGGGCTCCTTGCGCTTGGAGCTGCGCGGGAACTCGGCGGCCTTGTCCTCGGGGTCGCTCTCGCGGTGGGCCAGGACCTCGGCTTCGAGCCGGGCCCGCACCGCGCCGGCCGCCACATGCACCTTCCAGGGCTGGATGTTGGTGCCCGAGGGCGAGAGGGTGGCGGCCTGGAGGATTTCGCGCACCAGCTCGAGCGGCACCGGGTCGGGCCGGAAGGCGCGGATCGAGCGGCGGGCGCGCAGGGCGTCGTCGATATGCAAGGCGAACAATCCTGTGGTCGGCGAGGGACGACCCCGCAAGGTTAGCAAAAAAACAGCATACCCCGGGGAACCCTCCCTGAAATTGCGCATTTTGGGTTGAGCAGAGGACTTGCCGGGGGAGTTGTCCTCGGCGCTGCCGTACGGGGGAGTCATCGCATGCGTCGGACCGGATTGGCGGGAGTCAGCCTCGCCGCCCTGATGGCCTGCGCCAGCCAGGCCCAGGCCCGGGACGACGCCCAGCCCAGCCTCGCCGACCTGCGCCAGCTGTCCATCGAGGACCTGGCCAATGTGCAGGTGACCTCGGTCTCCAAGACCGCCGAGCCGGTCAGCGCCGCCCCCGCCGCCATCTATGTGATCAACAGCCAGGCCATCAGCCGCTCGGGCGCCGACAGCCTGGCCAATGTGCTGCGCCTGGCCCCCAACCTGCAGGTCGCCGCCAGCGACTCCCAGACCTACGCCATCACCGCCCGGGGCTTCAACGAATCGACCTCGACCGCCAACAAGCTGCAGGTGCTGATCGACGGCCGCACGGTCTATACGCCGCTGTTCTCGGGGGTGTTCTGGGACGTGCAGAACGTGCTGCTCGAGGACGTCGACCGCATCGAGGTGATCAGCGGTCCGGGCGGGGCCCTGTGGGGCGCCAATGCCGTCAACGGGGTGATCAATGTCACCAGCCGCAGCGCCGCCGACACCCAGGGCGGCCTGTTCGCGGCCAACGGCGGCGACACGTGGCAGGGCGTGCGGGGCCGCTACGGCGGCATGGCCGGCGGCGCGGCCTGGCGGGTCTATGCCATGTACGACCAGCGCGGCCCCTCGCTGCGGCCTTCGGGCAACGAGGCGCGCGACGAGAACGACCTGCTGCAAGGCGGCTTCCGCACCGACTGGGGCGCCGGGCCCGACCGTTTCACCCTGCAGGGCGACGCCTATGCCGGCTCGACCGAGAAGCCGCCCGGCGGCCTGGTCGGCCCCAGCGTCTCGGGCGGCAACCTGCTGGGCCGCTGGATCCACGGCGCCGAGGGCGGGGGCGCCTTCGAAGCCCAGGCCTATTACGACACCGCCACCCGCACGGTCTCCTCGCGGGTCCGGGCCAAGGTCGACACCATCGACCTGGACCTGCGCTACAGCCTGCCGGCCATGGGCGCCCAGACCTTCACGTTTGGCGGCGGCTACCGGGTCTCGGACGATGACTTCCGGCCCGGCCCCGGCACCGCCTTCCTGGTCCCAGGCAGCCGCCGCCTGCAGTGGGGCAATGTCTATCTGCAGGACGAGATCGCCTTCAGCGACAGCCTGCGCCTGACCCTGGGCCTGAAGCTGGAGCACAACAGCTACACCGGCTGGGAATATATGCCGACGGCCCGCATCGCCTGGCGGCCCAGCGACACGGTGTTGCTCTGGGGGGCGGTGTCGCGGGCGGTGCGCACGCCCTCGCGCTTCGACCGCGACCTCAACAGTTTCGTGCTGGGCGGCGGTCCGGATTTTCAGGCCGAGCGGCTGGTCTCCTACGAACTGGGCTATCGCGGCCGGCCGGTCGGGCCGATCTCGCTGTCGGTTTCGCTGTTCTACAACGACTATGACGACCTGCGGACCCTGGAGAGGACCCCGGTCACCTTCCTGCCCTTCACGGTCCAGAACGGCCGCGAGGGCCACACCTACGGGCTGGAGGCCTGGGCCGACTATGCGGTGACCGATCGCTGGCGGCTGAGCGCGGGCGTCTCGACCCTGCACAAGGACCTGAAGCTCAAGCCCGGCAGCCTGGATATCGGCGGGGCCGCCCTGACCGGCAACGATCCCGACTACCAGGCCCAGCTGCGCTCCTCGCTCGACCTGGGCGAGCGCGTCAGCCTCGACGTCGACCTGCGCTCGGTCGCCAGCCTGCCCAGTCCCGCCATTCCGTCCTATGTCGAGGCCGACGCCCGCCTGGCCTGGCGCTATTCGGACCGGGGTGAGCTGTCGATCTCGGGGGCCAACCTGCTCGACGAGGCCCATCTGGAGTTCCTCAACACCTCCATTCCCCGGCGATTGATCCGGCGCAGCTTCACCATCGGCCTTCGGCAGGTATTCTAGCGCGGCATGGCCTTCCGCAGAGTTCCAAGCTGGCGACGACGGACGGCGGGCCTGGCGCTCGCCGTCCTGGCGCTCTGCGCGCCGGTCTTCAGCGCCGGCGCCGCGCCGCTCGAATGGGCCGTCAAGGCCACCTACCTCTACAAGTTCGTCGCCTTCGTCGACTGGCCGCCGGGGGCGCTGGGCGCGCCGGGCGAGCCGGTGGCGCTCTGCATCGTCGGCCCCGATCCGTTCGGCCGGCAGATCGACGAGGCCGGCGCCGGCCAGCAGATCGGCGACCACCCCATCGAGGTGCGGCGGCTGCGCCAGGCGACCCGCGGCTCGGGCTGCCGGGTGCTCTATGTCCGCGGCGGATCCAACCGGGCCGCCCTGGCCGCAGTGGCCGGCGAACCGGTCCTGACCGTCACCGATGGCGGCGGCGGCGGGGTGGTGCGGTTCCTGCTGACCAGGGACGGCAAGGTGCGGTTCAGCATCGACCAGGCGGCGGCGGCGGCCAACGGCCTGACCCTCAGCTCCAAGCTGCTCGCCGTGGCGGTGCGGCCGTGAAGCCCGACATCGTCCGGTTCAGCAACGAGATGCGGCAGTTCGGCCTGGCGGTGGTCAGCGCCATCGCGGTGCTGCTGGCCGGGGGGCTGCTGGGGGCCAAGACCGAGGAGGCCTACCGCCAGCGCAGCGTCGAGCAGGCCAAGGTGCAGGCCGACATCCTGGCGGCCGGCGTCGCCGGCGCCCTGGCCTTCGACGACCAGAAGACCGTCGGGGAAAACGTCGCCGCGATCCGGCGCAACCCACAGATCGCCGCCGTCGGCGTCTATGACGTCACCGGGGTGCTGAAGGCGCGGTCGGCCGCGTCCGGGGCGACGGGGCCGCCGGACCGCGCCCCGCCCAGCTCGGCCCGCTTTCATCGGAACGGCGTGGTCGTCGCCTCGCCGGTCATCCAGCAGGGGGTGCGGCTGGGCGAGGTCTATCTGCGCACCGCCCCCGAAACGCTCAGCGACACCCTGCGCCGGCACGGCGGCCTGGCCCTGCTGGTGATCATGGCCGTCATGGCCCTGGCCCTGCTGGCCCGCAACACCGCCGAACTGCAGCGGCGCTCGGCGGCGCTGGAGGACGCCAACCTGCGCCTGCTGCGCGAGATGGACGAGAAGGCCAGGGCCGAGGAGGCCCTGCGCCAGAGCCAGAAGATGGAGGCCCTGGGCCAGCTGACCGGCGGGGTGGCCCACGACTTCAACAACCTGCTGACGGTGATCATGGGCGGACTGGAGACCATCGGCCGCGCCGCCCCGCCGCAGGTTGGCGACCCCACGTCCGCCCGGCTGCACCGGGCCCGCGACATGGCCCTGCAGGCCGCCCAGCGGGCCGCCACCCTGACCAGCCGGCTTTTGGCCTTCGCCCGCCGCCAGCCGTTGGAGCCCCGGGCCATCGACGTCAACCGCATGGTGTCGGGCCTGGCGGAGCTGATGCGCAGTACGCTCGGCGAAGCGGTGCAGGTGGAGACGGTGCTGGGGGCCGGGACCTGGCTGACCCTGGCCGATATCGGCCAACTGGAGAGCGCGCTCCTGAACCTGGCGGTCAACGCCAGAGACGCCATGCCGGACGGCGGCCACCTGACGATCGAGACCGCCAACGCCGCCCTCGACGACGCCTATGTCGCCGCCCAGAGCGAGCCGGTGGCGGCGGGGCAGTATGTGATGCTGGCGGTCACCGACACGGGCGTGGGCATGGACAAGCAGACGCTCGAACACGCCGTCGAGCCCTTCTTCACCACCAAGGAGGTCGGCAAGGGCACGGGCCTGGGGCTGAGCCAGGTCTATGGCTTCGTGCGCCAGTCGGCCGGCCATATCCGCATCTATAGCGAGCTGGGGGAGGGGACGACCGTGCGCCTCTACCTGCCCCGCTACCGCGCCGCCGAGGTCGCCCCGGAAGAGCGGACGGATGAGGCCCTGCCGGGCCTGCTGGTCGGCGACGAGACGGTGCTGCTGGTCGAGGACCATGACGACCTGCGCGCCCACAGCGCCGGCCTGCTGCGCGAGCTGGGCTATAGGGTCATCGAGACGGCCGACGGGCCCGCCGCCCTGGCCGCCCTTGAAGACAACCCCGACATCGCTCTGCTGTTCACCGACGTGGTGCTGCCCGGTGGCATGAACGGCCGCCAGGTCGCCGACCAGGCGCGGGCCCGGCAGCCCGGGCTGAAGGTGCTGTTCACCACCGGCTACACCCGCAACGCCATCGTCCATAACGGGGCCCTGGACCCGGGCGTGCAGCTGATCTCCAAGCCCTACAGCTTCAGCGAGCTGGCGGCCAAGGTGCGGCGGGTGCTGGATCAGTAGGCGCCTCTGGAACCCTTCCTCCTCGATGGAGGAAGGGCAGGGTTGGTGGTGTGTGCTCGGAGGTTAGGCGACTGGCTCAGGGTGGCGTGGGCGCCTCCCCGCGTGCTTCCGGATCCGCACTGCCACCACCACCAACCCCGCCCTTCCTCCATCGAGGAGGAAGGGAGTTCTCCTGAGATGTCTGCGCCAATCCTGATTGGCCCGCGCCGATACCCCCGCTAAACAACCCCCATGGGGGCCTTGGACATAGCGATAGCCGGCTGCGGGCCGGCCGGCATGGCGGCGGCGCTGCTGCTGCACCGCGACGGCCATCGGGTGGTGATCTTCGAGCGGTTCGACACGCCCCGGCCCATTGGCTCGGGCCTGATGATCCAGCCGACAGGTCTGGCGGTGCTCCGCAAGCTGGGTCTCGACCAGCAGATCGTCGCCAATGGCGCCCGGATCGAGCGGCTGTCCGGCCAGGCGGGCGGCGCCACGGTGCTGGACGTGCGCTATGCGGCGTTGGGCAAACAGGACCTGTTCGGGATCGGCATCCATCGGGCCGCCCTGTTCGGCGCCCTGCACCAGGCGGTGCGGGCCGAGGGCATTCCCATCGAGACCGGCCGCACCCTGGCGGCGGCGTCGGAAGGCGAGCGGCGCATCCTGACCTTCGAGGATGGCGCGACCGCCGGCCCCTTCGACCTGGTCGTCGACGCCTTGGGGGCGCATTCCCGCCTCGCGCCGCCCAGCGGCCGGGCCCTGGCCTATGGCGCGCTGTGGGCCAGCCTGGACTGGCCGCCGGACGCCGGGTTCGACGGCGAGGCGCTGCAGCAGCGCTACCGCGCCGCCAGCGTCATGGCCGGGGTGCTGCCGATCGGCGCGCCGCCGGGCGTGATCGCCCCACAGGCGGCCTTCTTCTGGTCCTTGCGCGAGGACGCCCTGCCGGCCTGGCGGGCGGCGGGGCTGAGGGCCTGGAAGGACGAGGTGCTGGCCCTCTGGCCGGCCACCGCCCCGCTGCTGGACCAGATCCGCGATCCCGGGCAGCTGACCTTCGCCCGCTACGCCCACCGCACCGTGGCCAGGCCCGCCCGCCCCGGCCTGATCCAGATCGGGGACGCCTGGCATTCCACCAGCCCGCAGTTGGGCCAGGGCGCCAACATGGCCCTGCTGGACGCCTACGCCCTGGCCCTGGCCCTCCGTGGCGAGCCCACCCTCGGCGAAGCCCTGAAGAAGGCCATCCGCCTGCGCCGGCGGCATGTCCGGCTCTACCAGGCCATGAGCCTGCTGTTCACCCCGGTCTACCAGTCCGACAGCCGCATCCTGCCCTTCCTGCGCGACCGCGTCGTCGGGCCGCTCAGCAAGCTCTGGCCGGCGACCTGGATCCAGGCGGCGATGGTCGGCGGGCTGGTCGGCGATCCGCTGGGACCGCTGGGGCTATGAGCCGGCGGGAACAGTATGATTCTCACGTGGCTTGGCGCCTCTGGCATCAGGCCTGCGCCCTGGACGACGAGGGCCGTGAAGACGAGGCTATCGTCCTCCATCGTCAAGCGGCTGCAATGGGTGAGATTCTGGCGCAACTCAGCCTCGCCTACCTTCTGACCGAGCGGGATGGCGCGGAGTGGGCCGAGGGCGTTCGGTGGTACCGCCGCGTGACCTGGGCGGGCGACCCGCAGGGGGCCTGGAACCTGGCCATGGTCTACCGAATAGCCAAGAACCGCCGCCGCTATCTGCACTGGCTGCGCCGCGCCGCCGCCATGGGCGAGGAGGAGGCCGTGGTCATCCTCGCCGAGATCGACCGTCGCCGGGCCCTGGGTCAGACCTGGCCCATGTTCATCAGCGAGTATCTCGACGCCGACAACGCCATTGGCGTGCTGAGCGACTATCGCGAGGGAGAGACGACTGCGGCGTCGGTGGCGGTCTGGGCGGGCCGGGCGGCGCGCGGGGAGATCGCTCTTCGGACAGAGGACGATACGAGGCGCCGCCTGGCGTCGGTGCTGGCCGAGCTCGCGGACCCGGCCCGCGAACTGACCCGGCAGCGCGCTCTGGAACTGATCTATAAGCTCTCCGACGGCCTGGCTGGATGAACGGCGGCTGACCAACAGCCTCAGACGGCGCTCACACCGCCCGGCGCAGGGTGACTCCTGTTCCGAGGGCGCTCTCGCCGCCGGACACTGGAAAACATCTCATGAACCGCTTCGCCCTGGGCCTGATGGCCAGCGCCGTCCTCGCCGTGGCCCTGCCGGCCGCGGCTCAATCCTATGGCCCCGGTCCGTCCGGCGGCTACGGCTCCCCCGCCTATGGCGGCGGCTATGGCCAGAGCGGCTATGGCCAGAGCGGCTATGGCCAGACTGGCTATGGTCAGACCGGCCGTGGCGATTTCAGCGCCCAGCTCGAGCGGCTGACCCGCCGCGTCGGCCATGGTGTCGACGAGGGCAGCCTGTCGTCCCGGCAGGGCCAGCGTCTCTACGCCCAGATCGGCGGCCTGCGCCGGCTGGAGCGGCAGTATCGCTACAGCGGCGGCTATCTCGACGGGCGCGAGCGCATGGACCTGGAGGCCCGGCTGGAGCAGCTGAGGGACCAGGTTCGCGGGCCGCGCGGCGGCTACGGCTCCAACGCCTATCCGGGCGGCTACCCCGGCTATGACGACGAAGGCGGCTGGAACCAGGATCGCGGCGATCGCGGCCCCCGGCGCTAGAGTCCGGTGAGGCAATTTCGGTGACAGTTCGCGCCTGAATCCCGGGAGCGAATTAAGTAAACTGTCACCGAAATACCGCCGCCGCTACACCAACCCATATGCCCTGGCGTGGTCGGCTTCCTGCAAAGGTAAATTCATGAAATAGAAAACCTGTATTTCGTCAGCCACTAAACTTTGAATATTTCTCACCATCCGGCAACCAATAGGCCGGATCCACGTTAGTAACCCGCAGGGACGACGAATTGTCTGTCCAGGAGCAGTTTCCATCATGCGCAAGCATCTTTGGGTCGCCGGCATCGCCGCTGCGGCTCTTATCCCCTCGTTCGCCATGGCCCAATCCAGTTCGTCGGCGAGCTGTGAACAACAGCAGCAGGACCGCCGCAACACCGGGACCGTCGTCGGCGGCCTCGCTGGCGCGGTGATCGGCAACCAGGTCGCCGGCAAGGGCGACCGTGGGACCGGCACCGTGATCGGCGCCGTGGTCGGCGCGGTCGCGGGCAACCAGATCGCCAGGTCCACCCAGACCGACTGCGCCCGGGCCTATGGCTACTATGACAATGACGGCCGCTGGCACACCAACGCCGTGAGCTCCGACCGGGCCGCCGGCTACTATGACCGCGACGGCCGCTGGGTTTCCGGGGCCCCGCAGGGCTATGCCGGCAATGACGGCTACTGGGTCGCCTCTTCGGGTGATGGCTATTACGACGCCCAGGGTCGCTGGATGCAGGCCTCGAACAACGGCCAGCCTTCGCGGGCCGATATGCGCCGGGCCGACGCCTACGGCTATTATGACCGCGACGGCATGTGGCATGCGGGGACGGCCGGACGTGGCTCGGCCACCGGCTACTACGACCGGGACGGCGCCTGGGTCAGCGGTTCGCCCAACGGCTACTATGGCGACAACGGTCGCTGGGTCAGCGCCGGGACCAGCGCCCAGGCCGCCGGCTATTACGACACCAACGGCCGCTGGGTTCCCGCCTCGGCTTCGGGCTACTTCGCCAGCGACGGCGTCTGGGTCTCCGGCGCCGCCACGGGCTATTACGACGACCGCGGCCGCTGGGTCGCCGGCCCGGTCACGGGCAGCTATGACAGCCGTGGCCGCTGGGTCAGCGGACAGGCTTCCGGTCACCGCGACGCCCGCGGCGTCTGGATCCCCGACGCCCAGCCCGGCTACTACGACGTCAACGGTCGCTGGCAGGCCGGCCAGACCATGGGCTACTACGACGCCCGGGGTCGCTGGATTCCCACCACCGGCGGCCGGGTCGACACCCGCGCTTCCATGTGGAACGGCGACTTCGCCGACACCCGGGGCCGTGAAGCCTGGCTGGCCGACCGTATCCGCCAGGAAACCGCCCGGGGCGGCCTCTCCCGTCAGCGCTCGAACCGGGCCCTGGCCGACCTCTCCGCCATCCGCCGCGAGGACACCGGGATGCGCCGTCGCGACGGCGAACTGTCCCGCCGTGGCGTGGCCTATATCCAGGGACGCCTGGACACCCTCACTACCAGTCTGCGCCTGGACGGTCGTATCCCCCCCGATCGCGACCGTCGCGGCCAGTAGGCTTCTGCGTTAATTGAAGCCGAAAGCGCCCGGGAGCCGCAAGGTCCCCGGGCGTATTCGCGTCAGGGGGAGGATATTTCGCTCTCCTGACAAGCGGCGTGGCGATTCCTCCCTGACGCGACCCCGTTTGACAAGCGGCGCCATCCGTCGGCCAACTGCTGGCTGGGGAGGCTCTGTCCATGTCCTTTGATCGTCGTGCGCTGTTGGGGGGCCTTTCGGCCCTTAGCTTCTCCGTGGGGGGGCTATCCGCCGGACTGGCCGAGGCCGCCACGCCCAACCCGTCCCTGCCCACCACCGTGACCGCGCCCAGGCCGCGCCGGTTCCGCAAGCCGATCTCCAGCCTGAACCGGCGCGACCCCGACATCGCCGCCTATCGCACGGCCATCCCGCTGATGAAGGCCTCGGGCTACTGGGACGCCCAGATCGCCCTGCATTCCAACATGAACCACCGCCACCACGGCTCCTGGCGCTTCCTGCCCTGGCACCGGCTGCAGCTGGTCTGGTTCGAGCGCCAGGTCGCCCGGCTGTCGGGCAAGGCCGACTTCTCCATGCCCTACTGGGACTGGGACGACGACCGGGTGCCGGACCTGTTCTACGACGATCCGGTCTTCCAGGCCCCGGGCCGCGAGGCCGGGCGCGGCGAGAGCATCCGCGGCTTCCTGGCCAATACCGGCCAGCGTTTCACCGGCCGCATCACCGACAACTTCGCCACCTTCTTCGGCCGTCCCCGCGCCGGGACGGTGCAGGCCAGCCGCTACTATTCGGGCTCCTGCGAGTGGAGCGGCCACAACATGATCCACGGCTTTGTCGGCGGCGACATGGGCCGGCTGGACCGCTCGCCCAACGATCCGCTGTTCTGGATGCACCACGCCAACATCGACCGCATCTGGTCGGTGTGGAACGCCCGCCAGAGCGCCGGCGTCTATCCGCTGGCCTGGCGCAACGAATCCCTGGGCGGCTTCATCGACACCCTGGGCCGGCCGGTCCCCTCGGCCCTGGCCTCCACCACCCTGGACACCGCCACGTTCGGCTACGCCTATCCGGTCGACACCACCCCGCCGGTGGTCTTCCTGGCCGCCCCCACCCAGGCGGTGACGCGGGTGAAGGACTATGCCTGGGCCATGAAGCGGGTCGACGCCTTCACCGGCGTGATCGACATCTCGCCGGCCATCGCCGCGGGCCTCAGCGCCACCGCCGTCGGCTATGTCGAAGCCACCCCCGATCCCACCGCCACCTCACTGGTCAACCTGGTCGCCACGGCGAAGAATGATGGGCGCGAACTGTTCCGCGACACCATCAACATGGTCGGCATGGGCCATGTCATGGGCAGCCAGGGCCACCGGGTGACGCTCGATTCCGTCTGGGGCGCCCGCAACACCGGCGGCATCCGCCTGACCGCCACCGCCGCCCCGCTGAGCGGCCGCAAGGCGGGCGAATCGCCGGCCTATCTGGACACCTTCATCGTCGATGCTCGGGTGAAGTTCGCGGGGTAGGCCCCGAGAACCCTTCCTCCTCGATGGAGGAAGGGCAGGGTTGGTGGTGTGTCCGCTGAGCTTGGGTGAAAAGCTCAGGGTGGCGTGGTCGCCTCCCCGCGTTCTTCCGGAAGCGCTGTGCCCCCACCACCATCCCCAACCCTTCCTCCATCGAGGAGGAAGGGAGCTTCAGTAAACCCACTCATCAAACAACGGTCCCAGCGGCTTGTCCGCCTCCGCCTGCATGGCCCTCTGGAAGTCGCGGCTGTCGGCCGCGCCGCCGGCATAGATTCGCGTGTAGCGCTTCAGCCCCGCCCAGAACCGCGCCTCGCCCATCTCGCGGCGCAGGGCGTCCATGAACAGCGCGCCCTTGCCGTAGACGATGGCCCGCTTGAGCCCCAGGCTCGGATAGGGGCCGTGGAACGTCAGGGGCGCGTCGACCCCGGCCGCCCTGGCCTTGTCGACCCGGGCGCGCAGCAGGGTCATCTCGCGGTCGTAGGCCGCCCGGCCCCAGCGCTTTTCCTTCCAGGCGGCGACCATGAAGGTCGTGATGCCCTCGTTGAGCCAGAAGTCGTCCCAGCTGGCGCAGGTCACCAGGTTGCCCCACCACTGGTGGGCCAGTTCGTGGGCGGCCAGCCAGTCCTCGGTGGGGTCCTTGAGGACCGGCGAAAGGCCGTCCCAGCCCAAGGTGGAATAGTCGGCGCTCTCCTGGGCGGCCGAGCCCGCGACGACCAACTGCTGATAGCCGCCGCCCGGCAGGGGCAGGCCCGCCCGGTCCTGAAAGAAGCGGATCATCGCCGGCGTGTCGGCCAGGGCGGCGGCCAGGTCGTCGGCGGACGCCACATCTTCCTCGGCATAGTTGGCCAGGACCGCCGCGCCGACCTTCTGTTCACTGAAGGCAAACCGGCCCGCCGCGAAGCCGTAGAGATAGCTGGACGTGGGACGGTCGAGCCGCCAGGTCCAGGAGCCTGGATAACCCCGGACAAAGCGCCCGGACGAGAGGGCGCGCAGACCTTCGGGCACGGTGATGGTGAGGCTCAGCGTAGCCTTGTCGCCGGGCCGGTCCTGGGTGCAGATCATCCAGTCACAGGCGAAGTAGTCGGTGTGAATGTGGTCCGTCCCGATGACCAGCCCACGCGCCGGTTTGCCCATGAAGCGCAGGGCCAGCACGGCCCGCTCGCCCCTGGCCACCGGGCGGTTGAATCGCACGATCCAGGCGCCGTCGCGCTTCTCAGTCGAGGCGGCGTCTCCGCCGACCGCGATGACGTCCAGGGCGTTGCCGGTGAAACTGGCCTCGGTCAGGCCGTCGCGCAGGCTGGCGAGGGTGATCCGTTCATCGCCAGTAATGGTCCCGTTCGCCGGGCTGGGGACGACGGAGACCTCATAGTCCAGCACATCGAAGTCCGGCCCCGGCCGGTCGGGCGCGAGGCTCAGGCGCGAACCGCCCAGGCCGACAAGGGCCAGGGCCAGGATCGCGGCAATGCGGGGCGCGCCCAGCTTCAGCTGACCGGCGCCGCGTCGGAGCGGGTGAACTGGATCACCACCTTCATCCCCTGTCCTGGACTGGAGATGACTTCGATACTGGCGCGGGCGTTCTGGCGCAACGACTGGACGATCAGGGCCGAAAGCTTGCCGGGCTTGGGCCAGACGGCGCCCTCGGGCAGGCCGACCCCGTCGTCGGCGATGGTCACCGTGCAGCCGCGGGCGCCGGCCAGGCTGTGCAGGGTGATCCGCCCGCCGGAGCGGCCCTCGAAGGCGTGCTTGAGCGCGTTGGTCAGCACCTCGTTGACCACCAGGCCGGCCGGCATGGCCACGTCCACCGACACCGGCCAGGTGTCGACCTGCAGGTCCAGATGGATGCCCTCCACGGCGTGGGCCCGCATCACCGCCGAGGCGATCTGGCTGAGATAGACGCCCAGGTCGATGCTGTCGCCGGCGTCGCCCTCGGTCAGGGCGCGGTAGAGCAGGCCCAGCGCCTCGACCCGTCCGGCCAGCCGGTCGAACCCCGCGCCCAACCCGTCATGGGCCATGCCGCGCGCCTCGACCCGGATCAGGGCGGTGATCATCTGCAGATTGTTCTTCACCCGGTGCTGCAGTTCGCGCAGCAGGGTGTCCTTCTCCTGGACCTGGCGCTTCAGTTCCTCGCTGGCGGTTTCGCTGCGCTGGCGCTCGACCAGGGCCACCAGGCGGTAGGTCGGGCGCGAGGCGTCGTCCTCGATGATGTTCGACCAGGCGTCGACACTGGCCTCCGCGCCATCATGGGAAATGGTGAACTCGCCGAGGTAGTCGCTGTCGTCCGCCACGGCGTCGGGCAGGGCGCGCTGGGCGTCGTCGCTGCCCGGCAGCACCTCCCAGGGCCGGCCGACGATGCCGGAGGCCGCCAGGCCGGTCAGCCGCTCGAATTCCTTGTTGGCGTAGACGATCCGCTCGCTGGGGCTCAGTTCCGCCACGGCGATGGCCAGGGGCATCTGGTCGAGGAACTGCCTGAACTGATCGCTTTCCAGCGCGTCCGCCAGATGTGGCGTCGCCAGAAGGGTCTCGACGGGCTCGTCCGCGCCGCTCATCGCCTGCACCCAGGCCTCAAACCGATACGCAAACCCATATCCAATTCCGTGCGCGCCGGGGTCGCACCCGTCAACCCCGGCTATACCGCAACTTTAAGCAGCGCCGGGCCGATCAGTTCCTGCAACAGCGGCTTTTTCGGATAGGGCTCATGCCGGTACTGCCGGAAGCCCTCGGCCTGGGTGACGCCGAAGTCGCGGCCGCGCTTGGCCGACAGGGCGGTCATCGCCGCCAGCGGATCGTCGACGGCGTGCTGTTTTGCCAGCCATTCGGTCTGGCTCCTGTGGCAGGCCAGCATGGCCCGCTTGGTGGCCAGCCAGGCGCCGATATCGACCCCGAACTGTGGCGGGACCGGCTGGCCGGCGCGGTCGCGGCCGCCGATCGGGTCGGTGAAATAGAGGTGGGGCATGGCGGCCAGGGCCGGGGCGGGGCCGGTGCGGTAGTTGGGAGCGGACGCGGCGAAGCAGGCGTCGCGGACCAGCAGGCTGATGGCCTCATGGTCGGGATGATAGTCGGCTGGGGCGGCGGTGATCACCAGATCGGGCCGCGCCGCCCTGACCGCCTCCGTTACTTTCCGGCGTGAGATGTCGTCGTTGAAGACACCCAGGTCCGGCAGGCCCACGCAGTCGTAGCTGGCCCCGATCATCGCCGCCGCCTGCGCCGCCTCGCCCCGCCGGATGACGGCGGTTTCCTCGGGCGTGAACTGGGTGGAGCCGCATTCGCCGGCCGTGGCGGTGACGATGCTGACCTGGTGGCCGGCCGCGGCCAGCAGGGCCAGGGTCCCGGCCGCCAGGGTCTCGATGTCGTCGGGATGGGCGTGCAGGGCCAGGATGCGGGTCATGGTCTCAATCTACAGCCGGCGGGCCAGGACGATACGGTTGGAGTTGGTGCCGACGCGGTTGTTGCCCACGCCCCAGACCTGGGCGGTCTTGGTGAAGGCCTGGCGGTTGACCGCGACCCCCAGCGGCTCGAAGGGCAGGCCGGCCAGGGCCGCGACCACCAGCCGGTCCAGCTCCACCGTCCCCTTGCGCACCTCGCCGACCTCGAAGGCGACATGGCCGCCGGGGCGCACCACGCGGCCCAGCTCGGCCAGGGTCCGGCCGATAAAGGCGCTCCAGTCGGTAAGGCCCCTGTGCATGGCGATCTGGACCCGCTCGGCCTTCACCCCGACGAACCAGCAGCGCAGCCAGTTGTCCCGGGCGTACTGCACCACATCCAGGAAGGGCGGAGAGGTGACGACCAGATCGACCGACCCGTCGGCGATGTCCAAAGCCTCGGCCGATCCGGTCAGCAGCCGATGCTCGCCGGGCGGCGGCCCGCCCTGTTTCAGCAGGTCGCGCGACTTCCTGAGGATCAGTTCGGGGACCGAGCGGCGGGGCGGGGTCTGGCCCAGCCTGGCGTTGATCCGCGCCTGGCCGGCGGCGCTGGCCGCCTGGTTGGGGGGCAGGGAGTAGACCGAGAAAAAGCCGGGCGAATGGCCGGTCAGGCGGCCCACCGCCACCATGCGGATCCAGTCGTCGACGGGATCGAGATCCGGGCGGTCCAGCAGATGGGCCCGCAGCGCGCAGAGCTCGGCCAGGGTCCCCGGGTGGTAGAAGACCAGCAGCTCAGCCGGCGCCTTGATCCGCCGCCGCCAGTTTATCGTTTCCAGCCGCTCGGCGATCGCCTCCAGGCTGGGCGGGGCGAGGCGGGGCCGCACCAGCATCGCCGCCAGCGGGTTGATGTCGGCGCCCACGGCCGAACGGCCCATCAGCGCCGCCTGCAGCGGGGTCGTGCCCCGGCCCATGAACGGGTCCAGCACAGTCTCGCCCGGCCGGCTCAGCCGCTCGATGAAGAAGGCGGGAAGCTGTGGCTTGAAACAACCGCGATAGCTGACCTCGTGCAGCGGATGGCCCTGCCGCTGGCGGGCGGTCCAGAAGGCGTTCTCGAAGATCGGCAAGCCGTCGCGCACAGTGACGCGGGTCGCCTGGCCGCCCTGACGAAAGGCCGCCAGCTCGGCGGTGATGTCGGCGGATCGCTGGCGGGCGGCGAGTGGCACGGCGGCAGGCTAGACCGCGCGCCGCGCCGGCGCCAGCATGGGGGTCGGCCTGGAGAAGCGCGGTGGTGAAGAGATTGGCGAGTTGGCTTCTGGCGCTGGGCTGCCTGGCCGTTGTGGGCGGCTGCGGCCCCGGCGCCCCGCCGGCGCCGCCCACCGAGCGGATGGTCGCCAAGCTGGACGACCGGACCTTCATCAAGCCGGCCAATCCCCTGGAGCAGGCCCTCGTCGACGCCGCCCGCCGACCCGGCAGCCTGGAGGCCGGACAAAGGCTGGAAACCGCCTTGCTGACCACCAAGGTCTATATCCCCACCACCATGGGATCGGCCCTGGAGGGCGTCATCAAGCCCGGACCTCGCGACGTTCAGGCCTGGCATGTCTTCCTGCCGGACGGCCGGCGGGCCCTGGCCCTCTACTCCAGTCTGGACCGGCTGCCGGTTCTGAAGGGGGTCGCACAGGGCTATATCGCGCTCAGCGGGCGCGACGCCCTGAAGATGGCCGCCGACAGCCCTGTCGCCCTCAACTGGGGGGTCGATCCGCATGTCTATTGGAGCCCCCAGCAGGTGGTGGGCATCCTGGCCGGCGTCCCGCCCCCGCGGGCCCGCGCTGGATCGCCGCAAGGCTAATGGTGTCGCCTCGCCGACAAACTCGCTATCTCAGGGCTTGAGCCAAGGAGTGGGGCATGATCGCGAAGGCGAATCTGGGTGAGCGCACCACCCAGCTGATGGAGGCCATGCGCGAGCGGCGGCTGATCCGGCTGTCGCGGCGGTTCGAGGAGGCCCAGATCGCCGGCTATGTCATCGCCGTCGGTCCCGGCCTTGTGCTGCTGGCCCTGGTCAACGGCTCGATCCGGCTGGACGGCTATGAGTGTTTCCGCCTGTCCGACGTCACCGCCGTCGAGCCCGACCCCTATGCCGACTTCGTCGAGGCGGCCCTGAAGGCGCGGGGCCAGAAACTGCCCGAACAGCCGCCGGTCTCGGTGGCCAATATCGAGGAACTGCTGGTCACCGCCGGCCAGGCCTTCCCGCTGGTCACCGTGCATCTGGAAAAGACCGACCCCGACGTCTGCTGGATCGGCAAGATCCTCGAGGTCGACGGCGGCAAGGTCGCCCTGCGCGAGATCGGCCCCGACGCGGTCTGGGAGCCGATCCCGGCCGCCTACCTGACCCAGGAGATCACCCGGGTGGATTTCGGCGGCGACTACGAGGCGGCGCTGTATCTGGTCGGCGGCGAGCCGAAGGTGAATTAACAACCCGCTCATCCCCGCGAAAGCGGGGACCCAGGTGTTTTTCGTTGCGGTATTGCAGCCGCCCAAGCCTGTCAGAACCGCCCCAAACACAAAAAGCCTGGGTCCCCGCTTTCGCGGGGATGAGCGGATTTAAGGATGGGTGCTACCGCTTCACATACCGATCCAGCTTGCCCGGCGCCTTGGCGAACTCGGCCAGGGCCGCCTTGAGCCTGTCGCCCGAGCTGAAGCTGCAGACATCGCCGCCCTGGGCGGGGGCGGCGCCGAATTCCTGGGCCAGGGCGGCGGTCTTCTTGCAGTCCGGGGCGGCGACCAGGGCCTGGCCGTTCTCGACGAACACCACGCCATAATCCCATTCGCAGTCGTCGTTATTGCCGTTCTGGCAGCCATCCTCGGCCATCGCCCCGGCATAGGCTTGCCGCCCGCCGATAGTCCCTAGCGGGGTGAGGGTGAAGGCGACGATGTCGCCCTCGTCCTGCAGCTCGTACCAGCCGCCGCCCTTCCAGACGATGCTCTGGGGCTCGGTGGGCGCCTCGCCGACCTTGACCCAGGTCCCGTCCGGCAAGGCGCGGACGCCTGCCGCCGGGTCGAGCAGCAGGACGTCGGACTGCCAGCAGCCGCCGAGGGCCAGGCAAAGCGATAGGGCGAGCAGCGTGCGGGAGAGCATGGCCCGAGCCTCCTGTGGAAGTCTCAGCCTAGCACGATCGGACCATCTCGTCCTTCGAGGTCCGCCGCCTCAGTGGCTGACATACTCCTCGAGTTTGCCTGGGGCGTGGGCGAACTCGGTCAGGGCGCCGAGCAGGTTGTACTGTTCGCCGAAGAGGCAGACTTCGCCATCCTCTATGATCCGGGCTTGGTACTTGCGGGCGAGCCCGACGTCGCCCTGGCAGTCGGGCGTGGCCAGGAGGACGCGGCCCTTGTCGACGAACACCACCGCATAGTCCCAGCTTCTGCAGGCCGCGACACTGCTGCAGCCGCTGGCCGAGAGGGCGGCGGCATAGGCCGGACGTCCGTCGATCTCGCTCAGCAGGATCAAGGTCATCAGGCTGGGGTCCTCGGCCTCCCGGGTCACCTGGTAGAGACCATTGCCAAGCCAGCGGACGGTCATCTCGTCGCTGAGCCCGGCGCCGGCCCTGGCATAGCGGCCGTCGGCGAGCGGCCGGTCGCCCTGGCTCGAATCCAGGAGCAGCGTGTTGGATTCCCAGCAGCCGCCCAGAACCAGGGCGGCGGCGAGGGCGAAGAAGGTCAGGGACTTCATGCGCTGTCCTCCGTAGAAGGGCGAGCCTAGCACGCCGAACGCCGATCCCCGAACCCCCGGCAATCCCTGGCCTTCGCCAGGGACCACGGGAGGAAAATGGAGGGCGTGAAAGCTCCCGCCTCCGAGATTCCCTCTCTTCGATCCCGGCCCCTAGGCCGTCTCGTCGATGAAGGTCAGGCCGGCGATGGCGTGCAGCCGGTCCAGCAGGGTCTGGCCCAGGGCCGCGCCGGGGGTCCAGACGCCGCCGGCGACGCCGCCGCCCTTCTGCACCAGGCAGATGGCCGTCTCGGCGATCAGCTTGGAGGTCGAGCCGTAGCCCGGGTCCTTGTCGCCGAAGACCGAGCCGCGCACCTGCTGGCCGTCCTTGTCGATGCCGATGAACAGCAGGTCGTAGAAGCCGGTCTCGCGCTCTTCCAGGCTGGGGCCTTCGCCGGGCTTGGGGCCGTCCTCGCCACCCATGTCGGTGAATTCGGTGGGCGCGCCGGGGACGATGACGCTCATCTCGTCATAGACGAAGTCGGTCCCGTAGGCGTGGCCCTGCAGGGCGTTGGAGCGGTGGACGTTCTTGGTGTTGATCATCGCCATCATGAACGGCCCGACCTCGGCCCCCAGGTCCTCGTCCATCTCGCGCTTGTCGCCGCGCGGCTGGTCGGGGCCGACGAAGCCCGGGGTCAGGGCGAAGGGGCTGATCATGACGCCGAGCAGGGCGGGGTTGGCCTGGATGGCGGCCATGGTCGCCCGGCCGCTGGCGGCGGTGCCGCCCGACAGCCCGCCCTTCATCGCCCGCACCCGGCCCTTCACCCGCGAAACGGGATGGCCGAACTTCTCCCTGGCCAGGCCCTGGGCCCAGAACACCCCCAGCTCGAAGGGGATGGAATCGAAGCCGCAGGAGAACAGGATCCGCGCCCCGCTGGCCTTGGCCGCCGCGTCATGGGCCTTGATCATCTCGGCCATCCAGTTGGGCTCGCCGCAGAGGTCCAGGTAGTCGGTCCCCTGTTTGACGCATTCGGCCACCAGGGCCGAGCCGTAGAGCTGGTAGGGGCCGACGGTGGTCAGCACCGCCCGGGTTCGCCCGACCATGGCCGCCAGCGAGGCCGGATCGGCGGCGTCGGCGACCACCAGCGGCGTCTCCGGCGGCGCGCCGATCTCGTCGCGCACCTGGGCCAGCTTGTCGGCCGAGCGCCCGGCCATGGCCCATTTCACCGGTCCGCCGATCCCGTAGGTTTTGGCCAGATATTCGGCGACCAGCCGGCCGGTGAAGCCGCTGGCTCCGTAGACGATGATGTCGAACTCAGCCTGGGCCTTCATGGCGCGCGCTCCCTTTGTGCGGGGCGCACCGTATATTATTTACGA
The DNA here is from genome assembly GCF_030814835.1 of Caulobacter ginsengisoli. Classification (GTDB taxonomy): domain Bacteria; phylum Pseudomonadota; class Alphaproteobacteria; order Caulobacterales; family Caulobacteraceae; genus Caulobacter; species Caulobacter ginsengisoli. The sequence continues at coordinate 38,993 of NZ_JAUSVS010000007.1, read as the reverse complement.
CGTAAGCCAATAGCCGATCCGGTCTTGCCCGAAAGGACGGTTGCCCGCAACCTGCCGCCAACACGGGAGGGTGTTATGGAATTCTTCTTCGGACACGGGATGATCGCCCCGGTCCTGGCGCTGATCGCCTGGACCCTGTTCATGCAGCTGTGGCTCTACGCCGCCCGCATCCCGGCAATGCGCAAATACCAGGTCAATCTGGAGGACGTCCGCCAGGGCCGTCCGGTCAACGCCCTGCCGCCGCGGGTCACCCGGGTCGCCGACAACTTCAACCACCTGCACGAACAGCCGACCGTCTTCTACGCCCTGGCCCTGGCCGCCCAGCTGGCCGGCGCGACGGACCTGTGGAGCCTGCATCTGGCCTGGGCCTATGTCGCGCTCCGTGTGGTTCACTCATTGATCCAGGCGACGGCCAACATCATCCCGATCCGCTTCCTGGTCTTCACCATCAGCTCGTTCGTGCTGCTGGCCCTGCTGGTCCGCACGGCGGCCCAGGTGTTCGGCTGGAACCTGCCCTTCTAGGGCCGCCTCAGCACCACGATCAGCGGCCCCAGATCGGTCCGCCCGTCCATCCGTCCCAGGTTGGGGGCCCAGAGGCTGGAGACCGTGCCGTCGATATGCAGGGCGTCGGGACAGTTCAGGCCGTCGCGGAAGAACCGCGCCAGCTTGCCGAGCGAGACCGGGTCTTCGCTGACCACGAACAGGGCCTTGCCGCCGCAGACGCCGACGCCGTTGCGGATCAGCCGCGAGGGACCGTCGGGGGAGATTTTCGGGTGCAGCCTGCCGGCCTGGACCAGCAGCGGGCCGGACTGGGTCGCCCAGCGCGGGCTGGCGTTGCCGGCGATGAACAGCGAGGTCTCGTCCAGATGCGGTGTCCCATCCTCGGCGGTCCAGAACACGCCATTGGGCTTGAGGCAGAAGTTGCTGGGGCCGTCGCACAGCCTGGCGGGCTTGCGGCGCTTGCCCGCTTCGACATAGAGGCCGACCGGCCGCTGGTCGGGGTCGTACATGCCGCCGTTCATGGCGAACTGGACGCGGCCGGCGTCGGCGCCCAGGGCGGTCTTGAGGGCCGCCAGTCCGCCGAGCGGACCTTTGGGCTCGTCCAGGGCCAGCTTCAGTTCGCTCTCGGCGGGGTCATAGCGGCAGACGGTGAAGCCGGCATTCTCGAACCGCTGCAACTTACAAACCGGCGGCTCGGCCGGGGCGCTGCCGCAGCCGGCCAGCAGGACCAGGGCCAGGAGCAGGCCCCGCATCACGGGCTGATCTCGGCCGAGGACTTCAGGTCGCGCAGATAGCGGCCGGCCAGCGAGGCCAGCCGGTCCTCCTTCAGCAGTCCGGCCATCGTTTCCGCCGTGACGTTGGGAGGCGTTCCGCCGCCCGGCTCATAGCGCTCGAGCACGACCAGCAGCAGCACCCCCTCGCGGGTCTCGATGGGCTCGCCCAGCGCGCCGAGCGGGGCGGCCGCGATGGCGGCGGCGACCTCGGGGTCCAGGCTGTCGATGGTCATCCAGCGTCCATCCGGACCGGCGGTGTAGGGCGACATGTCGGAGAAGGCCCCGCCCAGACCCTCCAGGCTGGCGCCGGCCCGGATCTGGGCGGCCAGCTGGGCGGCCATGGCCAGGCCGCTGGCCCGGTCGCCGGTGGAAAGGTCGCTGAGGAAGAGGCCGGTCAGCCGAACCTTGGCGGTGGCGGGGTCGTTCAGCGTCGCCGCCGCCTGGGCCGCCTGGGCCTCGCCGATCTGCACCCGCCCGCCGAGCCGTCCCCGGGCCAGGTTGGCCCAGGCGATCTGGCCGCGCAGATAGGCCCGCAGCGAGTCGGCCTGCACGCCGTCCTGGCCCAGCGGCCCCAGCACCCGGGCGGGATCGCCGCGCCCCATGGCCCTGATCTGGTCGTCGATATCGCCGTCCAGCTCCGACAACGGCCGGAACCGCGCGAACTCCTGGGTCTTCAGCCGGTCGTTGATCAGGCCGGTCAGGGCGAAGCGCTGCAGCCAGCCCACCGTCTGCTCGTCCGGCTTGAGGCCCGACAGCAGGACCAGCAGCCGCATCCGCTGCACCAGGTCATAGGTGCTGATCGCCTCGCCATTGACCTTGGCGGCGACGCCATTGTCGGCCGACAGGCTGTCCTGAGCCGGCGCGGGCCCGGCGGCCGCCAGCATCGCCGCCGCCAGCAGGGCCGCCATCGATCGCCAAAGTCTCATGCCGTCTCCCCCGCCAGTTGCGCCAGCCGCTCGCCAAACCCGGTCTCGCACACGAAACCCAGCCGCCGCGCCGCGTGGCCGGGATCGTAGACCCGGTCGATGCTGTCGAACATGGTCCAGCCCAGCCGCCGGTAGATTTCCGGATAGGCGGGGAAATAGCGGGCGACCACGGCCGGGGCGTCGGCGATCAGCGCCTCGGCGTCATCCGGAACGAACGGCGGCGTCGCCGAGACGATGAAGGTGTCGAAGCCGAGGTCCGGCGCCTGGTCCAGGGCCAGTTCGTGGGCCCGGGCGGCGTCCTCGACGGTCAGGCGGCGGAACAGCAGTTCGTTGGTCTTGGTGTTGTCGGCCGACTGGACGATCTCATGGGCCATGTCGTCCTCTTCGGGGAAGAAGCGCGAGGTGCGCAGCACCACCACCGGCAGCCCGTGCTCGCGATGGACCAGCCGGCAGAGCTGTTCGGCGGCCAGCTTGCTGATCCCGTAGATGTTGCGCGGCTCGGTGGGCGAGGCTTCGGTCAGCCACTCGGCCCGCCGGGCGCCGCCCCTGACCCCGGCCCGAATCCGCTCGGAGATCATCAGCGAGGTGGTCGAGGTGAAGACCAGCCGCCCCACGCCCTGGGTCACGGCCTCTTCCAGCACATTGAGCGTCCCGTCGACATTGACGGCGATGAAGTCGGCCCGTCCGTGGCGTTCGATATCGGGCTTGTGCAGGGCGCCGGCGTGGATGATGGCCTGGATGCGATGATCGCCGATCGCCTGGCGGACCAGCGCCCGGTCGGCGACCGACCCGACGACCTGCGTCTCTGGCCCCGGATTGGGGTCCAGTCCGACCACCTCATGGCCGGCGGCGCGCAGGCGCGGCCCCAGAGTCTGGCCCAGCCAGCCTGACGAACCGGTCAGCAGAACGCGCATGACGAATCTCCCCGCGAAGCCCTCTCCTGGCATCGCCGGGGCTTGCTGGCAAAGGGGCTATTGAGGTTCGGGAACGCTCGACCCGGCCGGCTTGTCCAGCCCGCTGCCGTCGCCCAGGCACAGGGTTCCACAACCGCCCAGCAGCACCAGGCTCATCATCACGATCGCCAGTCTGGCCATGTCCGTCTCCTCCCCGGAGGCGGGGATTTAGCCATGGCGAATACGGCGGCGATGGGGCCGGTCAGGTCAGGGGATGTTCCGCCGCCAGGCGGTAGGGCGTCATGTCGGTCAGCCGGTTGCGGGGCGGGGCCAGCTGGACCAGGGCGCCGCCGGCCGGCCCGTAGGTCTTCACCCATTCGCTGGCCATGCCGAACTCGTCCAGGGCCAGAACCCTGTCGACCTGGCCGGGCTCGACGGCGGCCCCGGTCACCAGCCCGCCGGAAAGGCCCCATCGCTCGCCCTCGGCGGTGACCCGGGAGGCGTAGTAGCCGTTGTGGAAGTCGCGCGTCGGCAGGCGGAAACCGAACACCGGACCGGCCAGGGCATAGTCCAGTGTGGTGAGGGCCCCGGTCTCGTCGAACCGCAGGGCGGCGGGGTTGGGCCCCAGCAGGACCACCCGGCCGCCGGCCTCCAGATAGCGGCGGATCGGCGCGCCGTCCCGGCCAGGGTCGAGGACCTGGGCCGGCGCGTAGCTCTCGGCGAACACGATCAGGCTGCCGGTCGCCCTGGCGGGGTCGGCCAGAGTCGCGATCAGCCCCGTCTCGTCGATCGGCTCATAACCGGCCGCCTTGAAGGCGTCGAGGACGGCCACGTCGATGCCGTTCTGGAACCAGCGGAAGTTCTTCGGCGCCTTGGCCGGCGCGTAGACATAGCGGCGTGCGAAGACCCGTCCCGGCTCCGTCCCGGTCTCCAGCGCATAGAGCACGCCGGCGTCCGAGGCGGCATAGACCAGCCCGCCGCCCGCCGCCGGGGTCGAGAAGGACCGGTCGCCCAGGGCAAAGCGCCACAGCTCGTGGCCGTCGGCCTTGTCGATCGCATAGAGGTAGCCGCCGTTGTCCTCGATCAGCACCGCACCGCCGGCCAGGCAGGGCGCCCCGAACACCGCCCCCAGGGTGGGGAACCGCCAGGCCTGCGCCCCCGTCTTCAGGGCGGCGGCCTGGAGGAAGGCGGCGCTGCCGCTGCCGACAAAGATCCGATCCCCCTCGATGAGGGTCGGGGCGATCCAGGAACTGCCGTCATGGGTGGTCTTCCAGACCAGCTTTCCGCTGGCCAGGTCCAGCCCGTAGAACTGGCCGTCGCGGGCGCCGACCGTCACCAGCCCGCCCGAGATCGAGGGCGAGGCCATGACCGAGGTCGGATCGTAGCCATAGTCGGCGAATTTCAGCGCCGCGCCATCGGTGGCGAAGTCCCAGACCCGCTGGCCGGTCCGCCGGTCCACCGCCGTGACGTGGCCGTTCATGGCGCCGAACACCACCATCGCCTCGGTCACCGCCGGCGCGGACCTGACCCGCGCCCCGGCGTCATGGCGCCAGATCGGCCGCCCGGAGCGGGCGTCGAAGGCATAGACCCCGCCATCGCCGCTGCCGACATAGAGGACGCCATCCAGGAGGATCGGCGAAGAGGTGTAGTAGTCCCAGAGGCCGCGCGACCCCAGGTCGGCGCCCAGGTCGCGGCTCCAGCGCACCTTGCCGGCGGCGGCGCTGACGGCCAGCAGGCGGTTCCTGCGGGTGGTGACATAGACCAGGCCGTCCGCCACGGCCGGCGTCGAGCCGATGCCCGCGCCGGCCGGGGTGCGCCAAAGCTCGGCGCCGGTCCGGGCGTCCAGGGCGTAGAGATTACCATCGGCGCTGCCGACCAGCACGGCCCCGCCGGAGAGGGTGGGGCCGCCCCGGATCGGGCCGCCAGTGCGGAAGGCGAAGCGCACGGCCTTGAAGCTGGCGGCGGTCGGAACATCCTGGACGCCGGTTCCCTGAGGGTCGATCCGGTACATCGTCGCCGGCCCGGCCAGGGCGGCGGGCGGCGTCAGCAGGGCCAGCAGGAGCGCCGCCAGCTTCAGTATCCGGTTCATGTCAGGCTCTCCGCGACTTGGAAGCCACGAGCCTTGGCTGGTCAGGATCGCCGGCCAACTAAAGAAGTTCTGAGGAATTCCTGGCCGCCAGATTCCGGCTCCCACCGGATCGTCCCGGCCTCTATTCTCGGCTCAAACGGCGGGGAGGGCCTGTGCCTCAGACCTACGAGTTGGGCGACTGGATCTTCACCCCGGCCGCCCAGGAATTGCGGCGGGGCGAGGCGCGGGTGCGGCTGGAGCACCGGGCCGCCCGGGCCCTGGAACTGCTGTGCGAGCGGCGCGGCGAGGTGGTCACCCAGGCCGAGCTGATCCAGCGCCTCTGGCAGGGCCGGCAGGTCAGCGACAACAGCCTGGCGGTGGTGATCGGCGATCTGCGCCGGGCGCTGGGCGACAACGCCCGCCAGCCACGCTTTGTCGAGACGGTGGCCAAGGCCGGCTACCGGCTGATCGCCCCGGCCCAGGCCAATCCCTCAAACCCGCGCCGTCGCGAGGTCCTGGCGCTGGCCGCCGCCGGCCTGGCGGCCGTGGCCGTATGGGGCGGCTACAGACTGTTCAAACCCGGACCCCGGCTGGTGGTGGTGGAACCGGTCGAAAACGCCACGGGCGAGGCGGCCTATGACGCCCTGGCACAGGCCTGCTCGGGCCTCATCCTGACCGATCTCGGCCAGGAGGCGGGCCTGCGTCTGCGCCGCCGCTCGCCCGGCGCGCCGATCCCCGCCGGGGCGGTGCGGCTCACCGCCCGCCTGACGCTGTGGAGCGGCCAGCCCTACCTGGTGCTGACCGCCGAGGAGGGGTCGTCGGTGATCTGGAGCGGCGCGGCCTTCGGGCTCGAGGCCAGCCTGCCGGCCAAGGTCAAGGCCCAGCTGGCCGACCTGGCCGCCACCCTGCGCGGCGATCACCCGTCGCGGGAGAAGCCGTAGAAGACGCCCTTGGCGTCCTCGCCGGTAAAGCCCTGGATACTGTCGCCGGGCAGGGCCAGCAGCAGCTTGCCGGCCTTGCCGGCGTCCGTGACCAGCCTGATCCGGCCCTTGGCGGTCTCCCAGCGGGTCACCCGCGCCCAGGCCTTGGGACAGCCGGCCTGGGCCTTGAGGCTCCCGGCCGTGGCCGCCTTGTTCGAGGTCATGGCGTAGCGGCAGATGACCTTGCCGCCGAGGCCGGTCAGCACCCAGTTTCCGCTCATCCGCTCGCGTTCGGTCAGGGTGCGCGGCTTGACGTCCCGGTCCAGGGCGATGGGCTCGGCGCCGGGCCGCTCGGCGACATAGCCGCCGATCTCGGTGGGCTCGAACCGCAGCAGCACCTTGCGCAGCGGGTCGATGAAGGCGATCGAGCCGTTCTGCAGCACGGTCCAGGCGGCGATGTCCTGCGACAGCCCGAACTTGCCGTAGCAGTCCTTGGCCAGGCTCACGCCCCAGCCCCCGATGGCCATCTCGTCGGTCAGGGTCAGCTTGCACACCGCCGCGCCCTCCGAGACGCCCGAGAGGGTGTATTTGCCGGCATAGTCCTTGGGGGCCTGCAGCGCGGCGGCGGGAGAGGCGAGGAGGGCGAGGGCGAGGGCGAAGAGGAGCGATCTCATGGCGCCAGCCTCGCCCATCGGGCCGGTTCTGTCGACCGCCGCCGCGCGCTACGGCGAGGTCTGGCGTCCCAGCCGGGCCAGGATGGCGTCGCGGTGGGTGCGGCTGGCCACCACGTCGCCGCCGCTCTGCAGGGTCAGCCGCCAGGCGCCGTCCGAAAGGGCGACCGCGGCGGCGACCTTGCCCAGGTTGACCAGGGCCGAGCGGTGGCTGCGGGCGAACACCCGGGGGTCCAGCCGCTGCTCCAGCCCGCCCAGGGTCTCGCGCAACAGGCCTTCGCGCCCGGCCCAGTGGACGACCACATAGTTGCCGGCCGAGGCGAACCACTCGACCTCGGCCGGATCGACGGGAATACGCCGGCGGCCGGCGCTGACCATCAGCCGCTCGGGCCGCGCCGGGGCCGCCTGGCCGTCGGCCAGCGCCGCCCGCGCCCCGGCCAGGGCCTGGGCCAGTTCGGCCGAGCGCCGGTGCAGATGGGCCGCCGCCCCGGCCGCGGCCAGGGCGGTGAAGAGCAGCAGCTCGACCGGCAGGCGGCCCTCGATGCGCGCCGCCAGGTCCCGGCTGTAGGGTGAAAAGCGCTCGTCGAGCAGGGCGGCGACCAGGGCGTGGCCGGGAATGCTCACCAGACCGAGGACCGCGACAGCCAGCAGGGCGGCGGGCTTGAGGCCCAGCCGGCGGAACAGCAGCCACAGGACCGCGGCGACCGGCAGCCAGGCGCCGTAGACCAGGCCCTGCCAGAGCAGCGAGGTCGCCACGCTGACCGGCTCCCCGACCGCCCGCTCCCACCGCCGCAGGAACCAGGCGGCCGACAGCACGGTGGCGACATAGGCGTAGAGGCCCAGCAGCCAGGGCCAGGCGGCGGCCCAAAGCCGCTTCAAGCGATGGCCGGCCGCCGGCGCCGGATCGCGTAGACGACGATCAGCAACACGGTCAGGGTCTCGAACAGGATCGTCGGCCAAAGTTGTCTCCAGGGCGACGGCCCAAAAGCCAGGAAGTTGCCGGCGAAGGCGGACATCACCGCCCCATAGGCGCCCAGCATCTTGACCAGATGCTCATAGAACCACAGGTCGGCGAAAGCCGGGAAGGCCGCCGGCCGGGCGAACCGCCACAGGTCGTAGGCGCCAAAGGTCAGCGTCGCCCAGACCAGCGACCAGGCGATGGCGTCCGTCGGCGAGGCAGGGCCGGCGCGCAACGCCGCCCAGACCCAGAGCCCTGCCCCGATGGCGGTCAGCGCGACCAGCCAGTCTATGGCCTTGGCCCGGTCGGCCGGGTTGATGTCGGGCCGCTTGCGGCGAAGCGCCCGCACGCCGGAAAACACCTGCAGGGTGGCGGCGGCCGTCAGGCCGGCGAAATAGGCGTTGAAGCGCAGCAGGGTCAGGGTCCAGGCGGCGACCAGCAGGACCCCCATCACCCCGGCGAACAGCCGGCCCGACAGGCGATGCAGCCGCGCGCCCTTGCGGGTGAGCAGCGGGACGAGGCCCACGGCGACGGCGGTCATACCGGCGGCGATGTGGAGGGTGAGGATGGGGGCGAAGAGGCTTTGCATGGCTCGGCCATGGCCTGCCGGATAGCGCCTGGCGAGCGCGGTGGGACGAAATGCGGATGGCGGGGATAGGCCCTGCTTCGAATGCCCTTGCAGGACCTGCCCTGCGAAGCCCGGAGGGTGAAGCAGGGTGGTGCCGCCTAGGTGACTCGAACACCTGACCTACGCATTACGAATGCGCCGCTCTACCGGCTGAGCTAAGGCGGCCTTTATCCGGGAGGGCCTATCTAGACTGAGGGGGGGCGGGCGCCAAGTCCTCAGCGTTGGCCCTGCTGAGAACCCTTCCTCCTCGATGGAGGAAGGGCAGGGTTGGTGGTGTGCGCTCGGAGCCTGGGCGAAAAGCTCAGGGTGGCGTGGGCGCCTCCCCGCACTCTTCCGGAAACGCACTGCCCCCACCACCATCCCCGCCCTTCCTCCATCGAGGAGGAAGGGAGGCCGTGGTGGCGGACTCGAGCTCTTACTTGAACCGCAGCGGCAATCAGCCCGCGCTGAGGGACTTCCACTCGTTCATGCGCGCTTCCTTGCGCGCCTGCTGCTCGGCCCGGGTGGAGGCCTTGCGTTCCTTGATCTGGCTGTTGCGGGCCTTGCGGAGCGCTTCGGCGGCTTCGAGGCGGGCGCGGCGGGAGGCTTCCTTTTCGGCGGCGCGTTCGGCGCGGACGCGTTCCAGTTCGGCTTCACGCTCGGCGTGACGGTTGTCGAAATCGGGGTCGGTGACGGTCGGCTTCACCTTCATCTTGGCGAGCAGCGCCTGCTTGGCTTCCAGGGAGGCCTTGCGGCGGTCGGCGAAGTTCGTTTCGTTAAAAATGGGCATGAGGCTTTCGGATGTGGGGCCGGGGTGCAGGCCAGTAGAACCCGCTTGTGTGACAGGGGTTCGACGGCAGCATTCGGCGCCGGTGGGGGAACGGCGGTTACTTAGAGGTTCTGGGCGGTTTTGTCGAGGCGCCACGCGGCGATGCCGCACGGCGGCCGCCTCTGGGCGCGGGACGTGGCGGCGGCGCCACAGGCTCGGGCGGGGCGGCGACATAGTCGAAACCGAAATCCGGACCGAAACCGGGGTCGTCCGGGATGGGCATGATCGGGGCCCCGGTCTCGGCCGCCTGCACGAAGGGGGCCGATTCGGCATAGCCCACCGGCAGCTCGGGCAGGTCCGACAGGCCGCGCTCGGAGCGCTCCAGCCGGGGATGGATCAGCTCGCCCGTCTCGGCGTAGCTGGAGACCAGCCGGGCCCAGTCGGCGGGGGCGTAGGCGAAGGCGCGGCCCTCGGGGTCGAGGTCGGACCAGTCCGGCTCCTGCGGGGCGGCGGCTCCGCGGGCGATCCAGGCGCGGGCCTCATCGGTCGCGCCGGCGGCGTGGGCGGCCCGGGCCATCAGCCCGGCCAGGCGGGCGGTCAGGGGTTCGGCTTCCAGGGTCTTGGCCGAGAGGCGGGCCAGGCCGATCTCGCCGCCGATCAGGGCGCTCTCGACGCTGAGGATGCGGCTTTCGCGAGAGGCGGGGTTGCGGGCGGCCAGGGCGGCCAGCCGCTTGGCCCGCTCGCGCGGGGTCTCGTCGGTGCGCAGGTCGCGATAGGCCAGCCACAGGGCCGGGTGCGGGGCCTTTTCCCAGGCGGTCTCGATCAGACCGGCGGCGCGCTGGGCCTTGCCGTCGGCGGCCAGGAGCCGCGCAGCCATGACCACGCCGGGGGCGAAGTCGGGGGCCAGCTTCGCCGACTGGGTGGCGTAGTCCAGGGCGTCCTTGCGCATGCGCTCGTCGGGGGCGGTCTCCTGGGCGGCGGCGCTGGCGGCCAGCAGGGCCGCGCGGGTGCGATCGGCGACGATGGGGCTGACGATCTTGCGCTCCTGCGCCCCCTGGATCAGCTCCAGCGCGGCGGCCCAGTCGCCGCCTTCGAGCCGGGATTCCAGCAGGGCCCGCCAGGCCCAGCGGGCGGTCTTGGCCAGACCATAGGCGGCCTGGGCGTGGCGCAGGGCCTGGACGCGGTCGCCCTCGGCCAGGGCGATCTGCATCTGGCCCTTCAGCCCGGCCAGCCGCATGTCGGGAAAGCCCATCATGGCCTGATAGGCGGCCTTGGCGGCGGGCATGTCGCCGGCGGCTTCCGCGGCCTGGGCGGCCAGCACCCGCACCAGGTGGGGCATGTCGTCGACCAGGTCGGCGGCCTTCTGGGCCAGGCGCCGGGCCTCGGAGCCGTCGCCGGCGGCGGCGGCCAGGAAGCCGCGGGTCAGGGCCTCGCCCCCCTGCTTGCGGCGCCCATCCTGGCGGCCGCGGGCCGCGCGGGCCGGGGCTTCGAGCAGCCAGAGCAGGCCGCGCCAGAGGATGGTCGCCATCAGGGCGGCGAACAGGGTCAGCAGGGCCGCGGCCGCCGCGGTCATGTCGACCCGGTAGCCCAGCCAGATCATATGGGCCGCGCCCGGGTCCCGGGCGCCGAGCACCGCGACGGCCACCGCCGCCGCCAGGGCCAGGACCAGGGCGATCCGGATCATGGAATTCCGCTCGTGCTGTAGGGGGGACGAGTCCGGCTGGCCGCCAGCAGATCGCGCAGGGCCTGGCTGCGGATGGCGCTCACGCGGCGGTCCAGCTCGACCCGCCGCTGGGCCTTCTCGCGCCAGGCGGCCATGGCGTCGGACGCCTTGGGCGGCAGGGCGGCCAGGGTCCTGAGGGCGCCTTCGATATTGCCCTCGCCGACCTGGCGCTCGGCCCGGGCCAGGATGGCGTCCGCGCCCGTCCCGGTCTCGCTGGTCCGGCGGATGGTGACGATCGAGGCCAGGGCGTATTTCAGCCGCGCCACCAGACCGCCCCGCTCGCCCGGATCGCGGGCGGCGACGGCGGCGCGGGAGGCGGCGGCGTCAAAGGCGGCGGCCAGGGCCGGGCGGCTGGGCGCGCCGGTCCGGGCGAAGTCGCGCACGGCCTGGAGATCGGGCGACATCGGCAGCATCCGCTCCAGCACCGCCAGGGCGGTGGTGTCGAAGGGGCCGGAATTCTGGGCGGCCTCGGCCAGGCTGGAGGCGGCCAGTGAGGCGGCCGCGGCGTCGGCCGTGCGGGCCTGGATGCTTTCGAGGGACGCGACACGGCCCGCCAGGGCGGCGACCTCGGCCGAGGGAGGCGGGGCGTCGACGGGCGGTCCGCCGGACAGGTTGGGGGCGGCGGGAATCTGGTCGGTTTCGGCGGGCGGCACGGCGGCGGGGGCCGGGACGGCGACCTTGTCGGGGCCGGGCTTGACCGGCCAGAGCGCCGGCAGGGCCTTGGCCACCAGTATGCCGGCCACCACGCAGGTCAGGCCAAAGGCGATCACCAGCCAGTAGGCGCGTCCTGGCCGAAAGCCACGGCGATAGGCGGCCGGGTTGCCGGGCGGGGTGAGGTCGGCGGGATCGGCGGGGTCGGTCATGGCCTGATCGTGCTGCTGCGAGTCACCTGTCTATCAGATTAAGCAACGCCGCTTCGATGGGAAACGGCGCCGAGGCCACCTGGCGCAGCCTGGCCTTGGCCAGCGGCCTGGCGACGGCCCCCGACAGGCAGAGGGCGCGTAAGGTCGGGGCCGGGTGTTTCTTCAGGAAGGCGGCCAGGATGCCCGCCGCCCGGGGCGAATGCAGCAGCACCGCGTCCAGCCCCGGCAGGGCGGCCAGCAGGGCTTCGTCCGGCGCGACATCGATCGCCTCGTATAGCACCAGCGGCCGGGCCTCGATGCCCGCTTCGATCAGGGCCCCGCAGAGGTCGCCGGCCGGCTCGGCCGCGCCGGGGTGCAGCACCGCCCCCATCAGTTCGCGCTTGCGCGAGACGATGCGCTCGGCCAGGGCGGCGACGTCGCCGTCGGCGGTCAGCACGCCGCGAAAACCCGCCGCCTTGGCCGCCGCCGCCGTCGTCCCGCCCACCGCATAGACGGTCAGGTCGCGGCGGGCCTCCGCCTCGGCGAAGGCGCGCACGCCATTGGCGCTGGTGAAGGCCAGGGCGGCGATGCCGGTCAGGTCGACCCGGGCCTCGATCGGGACCAATTCGATCAACGGCGCCACGAGGGGCTCATGACCCATCTCCCGCACCCGCTGGGCGGTGGCGTCGGCGGCCGGCTGGGCCCGGGTGATCCAGATCTGGCGCGCGCTCAATAGATCAACGCCTCGCCGCCTTCGGCCCGGATCTGTTCGCCCAGCCGCCGGCCCAGATCGCGGGCCTCGGCCTCGGGGCTCGAGCCCAGCACCGCCTCGCCCGCCCGGCGGAAGCGCCGGGCGCCGTCGGGGGTCAGGGCCTCGACCAGCAGGGTCAGCCTGTCGCCCTCGAGCTGGGCCCGGGCCCCGATGGCGGTGCGGCAGGACCCCTCCAGGGCGACCAGCGCCCCGCGCTCGGCGGCCACGGCGATGGTGGTCTCGCGGCAGCGGACGGCGTCCAGCCAGGGCGCGCCCGCGTCCTCCACCCGCACCTCGATGGCCAGGGCGCCCTGGCCCGGCGCCGGCGGACAGTCGTTGGGATCGATGAAGCTCCTGACCTGACCCCCCAGGCCCAGCCGGTTGAGGCCGGACGCGGCCAGCAGGATGGCGTCGGCCACGCCCTCGTGCAGCCGGGCGATGCGGGTGTCGACATTGCCGCGCAGCATGACGATTTCCAGGTCCGGCCGGCGGTGCAGCGTCTGGGCCTGTCGCCGCAGCGAGGCGGTGCCCAGGCGCGCGCCCTGGGGCAGGGCCTCCAGGCTGCCATAGTTCACCGACAGGAAGGCGTCGCGCACGTCCTCGCGCTCGGGGATGGCGGCGATGACCAGGCCCGGCGGCAGCTCGGCCGGCATGTCCTTCATCGAATGGATGGCGCAGTCGATGCGGCCGTCCAGCAGCGCCTCCTCGATCTCCTTGGTGAAGAGGGCCTTGCCGCCGATTTCCAGCAGCCGGCGGTCCTGCACCCGGTCGCCGGTGGTGGTGATATGGACCAGCTCGGCGCCGCCGCTGACGGCCGCGATACGGTCCCGCATCATGCCCGATTGGGTGAGCGCCAGCTTGGAGGCGCGGGTGCCGATCCGGACGAACGGTTGCGAGGTCATGGCCGGCGGTCTACCTCGGGGTCATGGACAGTGAAAGCGCTATCGGCGAGATCGCAACCGCCGGCATGATCGGCGGCGGCGCCTGGGGCACGGCGCTCGCCCAGGTCTGCGCGAGAGCGGGCCTGAGGGTCACTCTGCAGGCCCGCGAGCCCGAGGTCGTGGCCGGGGTCAACGGCCAGCACGTCAACAGCCTGTTCCTGCCCGGCGTCACCCTCGATGCGGCAGTCAGCGCCACCGCCGACCTGGCCGATCTGGCCGGCTGCGACATCGTCCTGGCGGTCGCCCCCGCCCAGCACCTGCGCTCGGCCCTGGCCGCTTTCGCGCCCCACGCCCGGCCCGGCCTGCCGGTCCTGCTCTGCGCCAAGGGGGTCGAGCAGGGCACGCTGAAACTGATGACCGAGGTCATGGCCGAGACCCTGCCCGCCGCCGCCCCGGCCGTGCTGTCGGGCCCCAGCTTCGCCGGCGAGGTGGCCCGCGGCCTGCCGACCGCCGTCACCCTGGCCTGCCCGGACGAGGACCTTGGCCAGGCCCTGGCCCAGGCCATCGCCACCCCGACCTTCCGGCCCTACCAGGCCGCCGACATGATCGGGGCCGAGGCCGGCGGGGCGGTCAAGAACGTGCTGGCCATCGCCTGCGGCATCGTCGAGGGCAAGGGCCTGGGCCGCAGCGCCCACGCCGCCCTGATCACCCGCGGTTTCGCCGAGATGACCCGCCTGGCGGTGGCGCTGGGCGGCGAGGCCGAGACGGTGGCCGGCCTCTGCGGCCTGGGCGACCTGGTGCTGACCTGCTCCTCGCCCCAGAGCCGCAATATGAGCGTCGGCCTGGCCCTGGGCGGGGGCCAGTCGCTGGAGGCGGCCCTCTCCGGCAAGCTCACCGTCGCCGAGGGCGTCGCCTCCGCCCCGGCCGTCCGCGCCCTGGCGGCGCGGCTGGGCGTCGAGGTGCCGATCTGCGAGGCCGTCGCCCAGATCCTGGCCGGCGAACGCGGCGTCGACGAAGCCATCCTCGGCCTGCTCTCGCGGCCCCTCAAGACCGAACGCTAGGAACGCCCATGCCCCTCTTCGTCATCTCCTGGACCGACCGCGCCGACGGCGGGGCCGACATCCGCGCCGCCGCCCGGCCCGATCACCTGGCCTATGTCGCGGCCAATCCCGGCGTGGTGAAGCTGGGCGGGCCGTTCCTCGACGACGATGAGACCATGGTCGGCTCGCTGATGATTATCGAGGCCGCCGACCTGGAGGCCGCCGCCGACTTCCACGCCAACGACCCCTATCGGCTGGCGGGCCTGTTCGAGCGCTCGCAGATCCGGCCCTGGCGGGTCACCATCGGCAGCCTGGGGTGAACCCGGCCAGACCCGCTCCGGGCGTCGATCTCTGCGCTGTGGACGAACTCCCCGAAGGCGCCGCCAAGGGTTTCCGCTTCCGCCAGGGCGACGCCATGTTCGCCGGCTTCGTCATCCACAAGGCCGGCCAGGTCCTGGGCTACGAAGACAGCTGCCCGCACGCCGGCTGGCCGCTGGGCATGTTCGACGCCTATTTCACCCGGGAGGGCGACTACATCCTGTGCCGAGGGCATGGGGCGCTGTTCCGGCCGCTGGACGGGCATTGCGTGTCGGGACCCTGCGCGGGGGACAACCTCACGGCCTGGCCGGTCGAAGTCGTCGCTGGACGTCTGGTCACCGCCTGAGCGAACCCCTATCTGTCCCTCCGGGCCGATCCACCCCTTCGCCGGAGAGACTGCCATGACCCTGCAACTCAACCAGATCGCCCCCGATTTCGAGGCCCAGACCACCGAGGGGCCGATCAAATTCCATGACTGGGCCGGCGACAGCTGGGTGGTGCTGTTCTCCCACCCCAAGGACTTCACCCCGGTCTGCACCACCGAACTGGGCGCGGTCGCCCGGCTCAAGCCCGAGTTCGACCGGCGCGGGGTGAAGGTGATCGGCCTGTCGGTCGATCCGGTCGACAACCATGGCCGCTGGGCCAAGGACATCGAGGAAACCCAGGGGACCGCCGTCAACTTCCCGATGATCGGCGATCCGGAGCTGAAGGTCTCCAAGCTCTACGGCATGCTGCCGGCCGACGCGGGCGAGACCTCCGAGGGCCGCACCGCCGCCAACAACGCCACGGTGCGCAACGTCTTCATCATCGGGCCCGACAAGCAGATCAAGCTGATCCTGGTCTATCCGATGACCACGGGCCGCAACTTCGATGAGATCCTGCGGGTGATCGATTCCATGCAGCTGACCGCCAAACACAAGGTCGCCACCCCGGTGAACTGGAAGAACGGCGAGGACGTCATCATCGTCCCGGCGGTCGATGACGAGCAGGCCAAGGCGCTGTTCCCGGCCGGCTGGACGACCCACAAGCCGTACCTGCGGACGACCAAGCAGCCGGGCTGAGGCCGGCTGCTATTTGGCGTGGGCCACGACCCACGCCCCCAGCCTGTCCAGCGCCGCCGGGGAAATCGTCTCCTCGATCTGGCCGTACTCGTCGTCCAGGCCGGTGTCCGCCAGCTGGAACAGGTGGTTCAGGCCCGGCAGCACCGTGACGGTGGCGTCCCGGTCGCCCTTCAGGGCGGCGGTCATGACCGGGACGTTGGCGGCGGGGGGCACCTGGAAGTCCTTGTCGCCATAGAGGGCCAGCACCGGAATCCTCAGCGCCTTCAGGGCCGGGGCCGGGTCGTAGGCCACGAAATTGCGGAACCAGGCCGAGCTGGCCAGCTGCCGCGAGGCCGCCGCCACGTTGGGGTCCAGGCCGGGCGTTTCGGCGAGGAGCTGGTCGATGCCGGCCTTGGCCGCCGCCTCGTCCTTGCCGGCGATGGCGCCCAGCAGCCGGGCTTCGAAGGCCACCCGCCGCTCGACATCGGCCGGCGCGGCGCCCGAGGCCTCGGCCTTGGCCCGCACCTGCAGCTTGAGGATCTCGGTCCCGGAAATGGCCGGGCCGGCCAGCAGCACCAGGAAGGCCAGTTTCGGGTCTCTGGCCGCGACCATGGGCGCGATCAGACCGCCCTCGCTGTGGCCGATCAGGCCGATCCGGCCGGGCGCTATATCGGGCCGGGCGCGCAGGAAGGCCGCCGCCGCCGTCGCATCGTCGGCGAAATCGACGCTGGTGGCGGTGGCGTAGACGCCGGTCGACTGGCCCACCCCGCGCTTGTCATAGCGCAGCACGGCGATGCCCCGCCGGGTCAGGGCGTCGGCGATCACCGCGAAGGGCTTGTGGTCCTTGAGGGTCTCGTCGCGGTCGTTGGGCCCGGAGCCGGAGATCAGCACCACGGCCGGAAAGGGGCCCTGGCCCTGCGGCAGGGTCAGGGTTCCGGCCAGCTTCGCTCCGCCGCCGCCGTCGAAGGTGACGTCCACCACCTGATAGGGGAAGGGCGGCCTGGGGGTCTGGGGCCGGTTGGCGGCCGGGGTCGGGGCGAACGAGCCCGGCTCCAGGGCCAGGGTCAGGTTGACGCCGCCCTGGCTCCATTGTCCGGCCCAGGCGGTCCCGTTCCACACCCCGGCGAAATGGGCCGAGGCTGCCGGCAGGTCGAAGCTGAGGGCTTGGCCGTCGCTGGCGACGCCGGACAGCTGCAGCCCCTTGGCGCCCTGTTCCAGGCTGTCCAGCGTGCCGGAAAGTCCGCCGGCCGGGGTCTTGACGATATGGACCTGCAGCCGCAGCTCACGGCCGTTGACGCTCAAGGTTCCCTTCCAGTCGCCGACGGCGTCCTGCGCGGCGGCCACTCCCGCCGAAAGCACCACCATGAGGGACAGCATCGTCCCCACCCAAACGCCCACCGACCTCGCCATATGCGTGGCTCCCAGCCCGTTGATGAGGCGATCTTCTAATTAGCAAAAACGCTAATTACAAGCCCCCGCCGCCGACCCGCGCAATCGAGCAGGCTGAAGGGGCCGGATTGCGGCGGCAAAACGCCGTAAGATGGCGCCATGCCAAGCCCATTCTCTGGTCCGTTCGCCCACCTCGCCGATCTGCGTGAGATTCCCATACCGCCCCAGGCCCCGGCCCACGCTCTGGTCCGGGGCTATCGCGAGACGCCGCTCGACCTGACCGACTCCCGCGCCGCCGAACCGCTGGTCGAGGTGACGAGCCTGGGGATCGCCGCCGCCAATCACTACGCCCACGACCGCAACCCGCCCTATTACGCGGTGATGCCGGGCTCGATCCCCGGGGTCTGGCTGCGCGAGGGGGCGGCGGCGCGCCTGGCGGCCGTCAATGCGAGGCTGGCGGACGCAGGGCTGGAACTGCTGACCCTCGACGGCTGGCGGTCCACGGCGCTGCAGGCCCACATGCACGATGTCTGGGTCCCGAACGCCCTGCGCCAGCGTTTCCCGGGCAAGAGCGAGGCCGAGATCGCCCGCGAGGTCGGCCTCTACTGGGCCGCGCCCACTGTCGATCCCCGCTATCCGGCCCCGCACGCCACCGGCGGCGCGGTCGACCTGACCCTTCGCTGGATCGACAGCCGCGAGCCGCTGTGGATGGGCAGCCTGTTCGACGAGACCAGCGGCCTGGCCCATCCCGACCACTTCGAGCGCGCGTCAGACACGGTGGCCTTCTCCGACGAGGAGGCCCGCCGCAACCGCCGCCTGCTCCATCATCTGATGACTGAGGCGGGATTCGCCCAGAACCCCACCGAGTGGTGGCACTACGGCCATGGCGAACTGATGTGGGCGCGGCTGACCGGGGCGCCGGCGGGCTTCTATGGGATGGCCGATCCGCCGGTCTGAATTTACTCAAAAACCGCTCATCCCCGCGAAAGCGGGGACCCAGGCTTTTTGCTGTTGGGGGCGATTCTGACGGGCCTGGGCGGCTGCAAGGCTGCTACCAGCGCGTTTCCCGGCAGGTTTGAATCGGGGCGGCGTCCATCCTTTCCCGAGTTCCCTGGCGAAGGCCAGGGCCCAAGCGGGGCCGGCCACCCTGTCCGCGCCTCTTTAAGGACCCTCAGCTTGGACCCTGGCCTTCGCCAGGGAGACCGGGGATGGAGTGAGTGAGTCTGGACCTAATCACAGGCGGGAAATGCCCTAAAACACCTGGGTCCCGCTTCCGCGGGGATGAGCGGGTGTGGGGTATTTCAGGCAACCGCTGCGCGCGCTGCCTGGCCCGAGGTCTTCGCCAGATGGTGCGCCGCCAGGGCCACCAGGTTGGCCGGGATCAGGGGTTTGAGGATATCGCCGTCGAAGCCCATCGCCCGCCGGAGCGCCTCGCCGGTGCTGTCGGCGTCGGCCGAGAAGGCCAGGATCGGGGTCGCCGCATTGGGCCCGCTGCCGGTCCGGATGGCCCGCATCGCCCCGGTTCCGTCCAGGCCCGGCATGCGCAGGTCCATCAGGATCAGGTCGAAGGGTCCGGCCGCCGCCTGGGCCACCGCCTCGGCGCCGTCCTGGGCCTCGGTCAACTCGGCGCCCAGCGGCCCCAGGATGGCCCGCACCAGCTCGCGGTTGACCCGATGGTCGTCGACCACCAGCACCCGCGACCCTGGCGGGACGATCGCCGCCGGGGCGGGGGCGTCCCCGGCCTGTATCGCCTCGGCCGGCGCGGCGGGGATCTCGAAATGGAAGCGGGCGCCCTGGCCCGGCGCGCTCTTGACGCCGATCGAGCCGCCCATGGCCTCGACCAGCCCCCGGCAGATGGCCAGGCCCAGCCCGGTGCCGCCATGCCGGCGGGTGGTCGAGCCGTCGATCTGCGAGAAACGCAGGAAGAGCAGGGCCTGCTGGTCTTTGGAGAGGCCCGGCCCCTGGTCGATGACGCTGACCTTCAGCCGCCTGCGGCTCCAGGCCGCCTCGACCCGCACCTCGCCGGCCTCGCTGAACTTCACCGCGTTACCGACCAGGTTGAGCAGCAGCTGGCGCAGCCGGTCGGGGTCCAGGGTCAGGGCTTCGGGCAGGTCCTTGACGGTCAGGCTCAGGGTCAGGCCCTTCAGGGCCGCGCTTTCGGAGAACAGCTCCAGGGTGTCGCGGATCAGGCCGACGGCCTCGGTTGGCCGGGGACGGATCTCGACCTGGCCGGCTTCCAGCTTGGAGAAGTCGAGGATGTCGTTGACCGTCGCCAGCAGGGCGGCCCCGCCATTGCTGGCCTTGCGGATATAGTCGCGGCTGACCGGGCCCAGTTCGGGCTGGTCGAGCGCCAGGCGGGTGAAGCCCAGCACGCTGGTCAGCGGCGTGCGCAGCTCGTGGCTCATATTGGCCAGGAAGGCGGCCTTGACCTCGGCGGCCTCGATGGCGGCCAGCCGGGCCTTTTCCAGCTCCGCCTCCAGGGCCTTGCGCGTGGTGATGTCGCGGGCGCAGTCGATGAAGCCGATGACCCGCCCGGTGGCCGGGTCGCGCGACAGCACGGGCCGCGATTCCAGCCAGACCACCCCGCCGTCCTTGCGGTTGGCGCGGAACTCCACATAGACCTTGGGCGGGGCGTCGCGGTTGGCGAACAGCGCCCGGCAGATCCGCTGCACATGCTCGACATCGTCGGGATGGACCAGCTTGTGGAGGCTCTGGCCGATCATCTCCTCGGGCGTGAAGCCGGTGATCTCCAGGCAGGCCGGCGAGACGTAGGTGTAGACGCCCTCCAGATTGCTCTCGCAGATGATGTCGGGGGCGCTGGCGGCCAGGGCCCTGAACCGCGCCTCGCTGCGGGCCACGGCGGCCGTGGCGTCCGCCTGCTCGGTGACGTCGATGGTGGTGCCCACGATCGCGGTCACCCGCCCGGTCTCGTCGGTCTCGCACAGGGCCCGGCCTTCCATCCGCCGGACCGAGCCGTCGGACCGGGTGACGGTGAAGCCCTGCTGGAACGGCTCGCCCGTCTTCAGGCTCCGGGCCATCTTGCGCCGGATGGCCGCCCGGTCTTCCGGATCGATCATGTCGTTGCCGGCGTCGATGACCGCCCGCTCCCCCGGCGCCAGGCCGTAGAGCCGGAACAGGCCCTCCGACCAGGTCATGGACAGGTCCGCCGCTTCCAGCCGCCAGTAGCCGAGGCCGGCGATATCCTCGGCCAGCCTTGCCAGCCGCTGCTGCTCGGCCGCCGAGGCCTGCAGCCGCCGCCGCTGGGCCAGGACCACGGCGGTGGGCAGGCTGATCAGGATCATGGTCAGCAGAAACACCTGGGCCAGCAGCATGTGGGCGGTCAGGCCGCCGGGCAGGGGGACCCCGGGCAGGGTGACCAGCGTGGTCCTGGCCATGAAGGTCATGGCCAGGGCGGCGATCGCCACGATCAGCACGCCCAGCACCGCCCCCAGCATCTCCAGCTGGAAGGTGGCGGCCAGCAGGGTCAGGGGAATCAGGAAGGCCATCGGCAGCCGCAGCCAGAACACCGCCACGCACACACAGGCCAGGGCCACCAGGGCCAGCACCCCCATCAGGCTGACCGGCCGCTCCGACAGCTGCCGGCGAATATCGCCCAGGGTCAGCAGCAGGGGGGTGAACACCATCACCCCCAGCCCGTCCGCCGCCGCCCAGGTCAGCAGGGTGAAGGGGTCCCTTGGTCCGAAGGCCAGTTGCAGAAAACCGGTCGCCAGGCTGGCGCAGATCAGCGGCGCGGCGATCCCCGCCGTCAGCCCGAAGGCCAGCAGGTCCGGCCAGCGGGCCAGCCCCTGCCCTTCGCCGCCGCCGCCGCCCAGCCGCGGGGCCAGCCGGCCCAGCATCCAGGCTCCCAGGCCCACCTCCAGCGTGTTGCAGCCGCTGAGCGCCAGGGACAGCCAGACCGCGTCGCCCGACAACAGATCGGCCGCGATGTTGCCGGCCAGTCCGGCCGCCAGCAGCGCCGGCCAGCCGCGCCGGTCCCGGGTCCTGAGCAGCGCCGCCAGCACCAGGGCGTTGGCCGGCCACAGGGGCGTGGTCCGTCCGACCTCGCGCGGCAGGGCGATGCCCGCCCAGGCCAGCACGGCGACCGCCAGGGCCAGACCGGCAAGCGGCGCCGCCCAACGGGTCCAGTCCCGCCAGGTCCAGTCCCGCCAACCGTTCAGCCCGGTCGCCATCGCCCCCGCCTCATGCATGCCCCCGCCATATCCGAAATGAGCAAGCGCCCGGTTAACGCGGGCGGGCCGGTCAATCGCGATGGCCTCTCGACCTTTGCGGGCGTCGATCGCACAGTGCAGCCCTCACAGGAGCCCGCCCAGAGGAGCGCTATGCCTGACTGGATCCCCCATGCCTCCCTGGCGCCCGGCGTCCAGGCCGCCCTCGACGCGGCCGCCGGCGCCGCCGCCCTCGACGACAGCGCCGCCGCCGCCCTGGCCGCCGCCTTCTACAAGGACTTCAAGACCGGCCAGCTGGCCGGGACCCTGGGCCCGGGCTGGAACAAGATCCTGCAGGGCAGCCAGGCCGGCGGCTATGACGGCATGGCCTGGCATCACCCGGCCAGCAGGACCCTGGTGGTGGTCAACCGCGGCACCGAGGGGTTCGCCTCGTTTCCCGACTGGGTGCAGAACGTCGGCGCCCAGATCCTGAGCCAGCCCGGGCCGCAGCTGCACGGCGCCGTCGACCTGCTGCGCGACGCCTTCCTGCACGCCCCCCAGGACCAGATCGCCCAGATCCTGATCTGCGGCCACAGCCTGGGCGGCGCCCTGGCCGACGTGCAGGGCGCGGTCGGCCGTTCGCTGCTGGTCCAGGCGGGGATCGCCAACCCGCCGCCGATCCGCACCGTCGGCATCGCTTCGGCCGGCTTCAAGTCCGCCGGCCAGGCCCTGGCCGGCCAGCGCGGCCTGACCATCGATCTGAAGGCCGACATCGTCCACTACATCCGCGCCGAGGACGCCGTCCCCCACCTCCCCGGCCACGGCGTGTTCGGGACGGAAAAGCCGGTCGCCTCGGTCTACGAAGCCCGCCTGGGCTACAGCGCCGGCGCCCACCCGACCCCGCAATGGCAGCGGATCGCCGACTTCCTGCGCGAACACACCGCGTCGCTGTACTGGAAGTTCCTGGCCGAGGGGGAGGGGCGGCATGTCTGGTACAGCCGCAGCCAGGATGGCTATCTGGCGCGGGCGGGAACGCCGCAGAAGCGGTGGGGGAGCCGGCCGAAGGACTGGTGACAGTGGAACGAGGATTCGGTCGGCCAGATGACTTTTCGGCCTAACCGCCGATGATGGCGCTCCAGCGCAGCGGCTGGCGGCTCCAGGTGCAGCGGTAGGTCCCCAGAACCTGAGGCAGGCCGCCCACCGGGCGCGGCTGCAGCTGGCCGGTATAGGTGCAGTAGCCCAGGTCCTGGCGCCGATTGACGATGACCTGGCGCCCGGTGACGCGGATGCGCAGATTGGCGACGGTCCGCTCCTCGCCCTTGAACCATTCGCCATAGAAGGTCCCGTCGCCGCCCTGCGGCGTCCAGGTCCCCACCCAGTCGCCCTCGCGCACATGCCAGACCTGGCGCAGCGGGGTGTCGATCGGCCCCTCGCCGTTCAGCGGGCCGAGCTGGCCGGGCGGGACCAGTTGAGCAAAGGCGGGCGCGGCGGCCAGCGCCGCCAGAACCAAAGCGAAACGGACTGGACGCCACATGAAAGCCTCCACGGTCGTTGTCCCTCGGGGGGAGGATAGACCGGTGTTCGGCGAAGCGTAAGCCGGGCTAGCCTATAATGGTGGCGCGCCAGCGCAGCGTGCGGGGCGCCCAGTCGCAGCGATAGACCCCGGTCGCCCAGACCCGGCCCTGCGCCTGGCTGCTCTGCAGGTTGCCATGATAGGTGCAGCGGCCCTCGGCCTGGGTGCGCACCACGGTCACCGTCGCGCCGGTGATGGTGATCTGCAGGTCGGCGCTGGCCCGCTCGCGGCCCTTGTGCCAGACCGCCCGATAGGCCCCGTTGCCGTCGCTGCCGGGCGCCGGCGACCAGGCCCCGGTCCATTCCCCCTCGGTCTCACGCCAGATGACGCGCAGCAGATTGTTGGCCGGCACGACGGTCTCGCCCAGTCCCTGGAACTGGTCGCGCGACGGCTGGCCGGTCGCCGGGGTCAGGCCGCCGGCGGCCAGGATGAGCAGGGTGGTCGCGAGTGTTCGCCGCATGAGGCGATCCTCCAGCGTTGGCGTCCCTGGAGAGGAGGTTAGACCTGGGGGCGGGGGATGGGTAGGGGTGAGGAGGCGCAGACAATGGTCAAATGCGAGGATTACGTGTGATCAGAATGGCCATCCCTGCGCACCCCGAACTCCGACCCTTGCCTCCCGCCGCCCCATCCGCATACTCCCGCCAAACCAAAAACCCAGGGAGCCGCCCGTGTCCGAAGGCCAGATTTTCCCCGTGCCCGAAGCCTGGGCCAGGCGGGCTCATATGGACGCCGCCGGCTACGACGCCGCCGTCGCGCGGGTCGAGGCCGATCCTGAGGGGTTCTGGCGGGACGTGGCCGGGCGGCTGGACTGGATCAAGGCGCCCAGCCAGATCAAGGACGTGTCGTTCGACAAGGCGGACTTCCATATCCGCTGGTACGCCGACGGGGTGCTGAACGTCTCGGCCAACTGCCTGGACCGGCATCTGCCGCATCGGGCCGACGACGTGGCCATCATCTGGGAGGGGGACGACCCCGCTGACAGCCGCAAGATCACCTACCGGGAGGCCCATGAGGAGGTCTGCCGGATGGCCAATGTGCTCAAGAGCCAGGGCGTCAGGAAGGGCGACCGGGTCACCATCTATATGCCGATGATCCCCGAGGCGGCCTACGCCATGCTGGCCTGCTCGCGGATCGGGGCGGTGCATTCGGTGATCTTCGGGGGGTTCTCGCCCGACAGCATCGCCGGGCGGATCAAGGACTGCGACAGCCGCTTCGTCATCACCGCCGACGAGGGGCTGCGCGGCGGCAAGATCGTGCCCCTGAAGATGAATGTCGACCTGGCCCTGACCTCGTGCCCGGGGGTGGAGAAGGTGCTGGTCATCCGGCGGACGGGGGCTCACTGGCTGGAGCACGGCGGGCGGGACGTGGCCTATGAGCCGCTGCGCGACGCGGCCTCCACCGACTGTCCGCCCGAGCCGATGGGGGCGGAGGACCCGCTGTTCATCCTCTATACGTCGGGCTCGACCGGTAAGCCCAAGGGGGTGCTGCACACCACCGGCGGTTATCTGACCTGGGCGAGCTGGACGCACGAGCTGGTGTTCGACTACCGGGCCGGCGAGATCTTCTGGTGCACGGCCGATGTCGGCTGGGTGACCGGCCACAGCTATATCGTCTACGGGCCGCTGGCCAACGGGGCCACGACCCTGATCTTCGAGGGGGTGCCCAACTATCCCACCACCTCGCGGTTCTGGGAGGTGATCGACAAGCACCAGGTCGAGATCTTCTACACCGCCCCCACGGCGCTGCGGGCGCTGATGCGGGAGGGCGAAGGCCCCGTGCAGAAGACCTCGCGCAAGAGCCTGCGCCTGCTGGGCAGCGTGGGCGAGCCGATCAATCCCGAGGCCTGGCTGTGGTATCACCGCGTGGTCGGCGAGGGCCGCTGTCCGATCGTCGACACCTGGTGGCAGACCGAGACCGGGGCCTGCCTGGTCTCGCCGCTGCCGGGGGCCACGGCGTTGAAGCCCGGCTCGGCCAGCAAGCCGCTGCCGGGGGTCAAGCTGCAGCTGGTCGACGCCGAGGGCGTGGTGCTGGAGGGGGCGGTCAGCGGCAACCTCTGCCTGACCGACAGCTGGCCGGGCCAGATGCGCACCGTCTATGGCGACCACCAGCGCTTCTTCGACACCTATTTCTCGACCTACCCGGGCAAGTATTTCACCGGCGACGGCTGCCGGCGGGACGAGGACGGCTACTACTGGATCACCGGCCGGGTCGATGACGTGATCAACGTCTCGGGCCACCGCCTGGGCACCGCCGAGATCGAGAGCGCCCTGGTCGGCCACCACGTGGTGGCCGAGGCCGCCGTGGTCGGCTTCCCGCACGACATCAAGGGCCAGGGCATCTACGCCTTCGTCACCCTCAATGTCGGGGTCGCGGCGACCGAGGAGCTGCGCGGCCAGCTGGTCCGCTGGGTGCGCCAGGAAATCGGCCCCTTCGCCGCGCCGGACGTCATCCAGTTCGCCCCGGGCCTGCCCAAGACCCGCTCGGGCAAGATCATGCGCCGCATCCTGCGCAAGGTGGCCGAGAACGACCTGACCAACCTGGGCGACACCACGACCCTGGCCGATCCCAGCGTCGTCGACGACCTGGTCAAGAACCGGGCGGGGGCGTGAGCGTGACCTCCTATTCCTCGCCCCTTGGGCGAGGGGGACCACGAAGTGGTGGAGTGGGCTCTTGGGAGCACACGGCATTTCAAGCATGTCCACGCCGACAGTGCTCGATTCTGAAACCCCGTGTGCTCCCAAGGGCCCACTCCGTCGGCTTCGCCGCCACCTCGCCCAAGGGGCGAGGAATAGTAGAGAGGACCTGAACCCATGCTCCGCTGGCAGATCGGCGACGTCACCGTCACCCGGGTCCTCGAAATCGAGATGCCGGTCCCCTACCATGACAAACACCCCTTCCTGGCCGGCGCGACGCCGGACGCGCTGGCGGAAATCCCCTGGCTGTCGCCGCACTATGTGACGCCCGACGGCGCCCTGCGGCTCTCCATCCACGCCCTGCTGGTCGAGGCGCCGGGGCTGCGGCTGGTGGTCGACACCTGTATCGGCAACGACCGGCCCCGCCGGATGACCGGCCGCCAGCCGCTCTCCACCGGCTTTCTGGCCGAGATGGAGAAGGCCGGCTGGGCCCGGGACAGCGTCGACGCGGTGGTCTGCACCCACCTGCATGTCGACCATGTCGGCTGGAACACCATGCTGGTGGACGGCGCCTGGGTTCCGACCTTCCCCAGGGCCCGCTACCTGATCGGCCGCAAGGAGTACGACTACTGGAAGGCCGAGGGCGACGAGGACCAGCAGGTGATCCTGGGCGATTCCATCCAGCCGATCTTCGACGCCGGCCTGGCCGAGCTGGTCGAGTCCGACCATCGCCTGTCGGCCGAGGTGGCGCTCAAGCCCACCCCTGGTCACACGCCCGGCCATGTCAGCGTCGCCATCGAGTCCAAAGGCCAGCGGGCCCTGATCACCGGCGACATCATGCACCACCCCTGCCAGGTCGCCCGCCCCGACTGGGCGCCGCCCTTCGACGCGGATGTGGCCCAGTCGCTGGCCACCCGCCAGGCGGTGCTGAGCGAGGTCGGCGATAGCGACATCCTGGTCATCGGCACCCATTTCGCCGCCCCGACGGCGGGGCTGGTCGTCCGCGACGGCGAGACCTGGCGGTTCGAGGGCGCGGCGGGATGAACCTGTCGGCGGCCCAGGCTCGCGGAGTCGCCGCCGCCTCGGCGATCGCCTGGCTGAGCCTTTCCTCGAGCCAGGCTTCGACCCGCGACAGCGTCGTCGCCGAGGTCTGGCCCGATCCCGGCGGGGCCAGCGGCATCGTCCGCGGCCAGGTCGATATCGCCGCCCCGCCGGAGGTGGTCTGGGCCGCCATTCTCGACTGCGGCCGGGCCAGCCGCATGGCCCCCAGCGTGCGCCGCTGCCGGGTCACCCAGCGCGACCCGGCCGGCCGCTGGGACATCCGCCGCATGGATGTGCAGTGGAGCGCCTTCCTGCCCGGCTTCGTCACGGTTTTCCGCTCGGACTACGAGCCCATGCGCCGCATCCGTTTCCGCTGCACCGCCGGCGATATCGCCTTCTGCGAGGGCGAGTGGCGGCTGGACCCGCTGCCCGGCGGCGGGGTCCGCGTCCTCTACGAGAACCGCGCCACCGCCCCCTTTCCGGCCCCGGCGGGCATTACCCGACTGGCCATGAAGAAGGACGTGGCCGACGCGTTGCGGGCCCTGCGCCGTGAGAGCCAGGCGGCGACACAGTAGATGGCCGACCCGTTGCGCCCCGACGGCCTGATGCTGTTCGATGGGGTGTGCAATCTGTGCACGGCCTCGGTGCGGATCGCGAGCCGCCTGGACCGCGCGGGTGTGCTGCGCTTCACCCCGATCCAGTCGCCGTACGGTCAGGCCCTGGCCCGAGCCCACGGCATCGACCCCGGCGCCCCCTCGACCTTCGCCTTCTTCGAGCACGGCGAGCCGCGTCTGCGGAGCGACGGGGCCCTGGCGCTGGTTGGCCGCACGTCCTGGCGCTGGCTGGGGTTTCTGAAGCTGACCCCGAGGCCGGTCCGCGACGCCGTCTATGACTGGGTGGCCGCCAACCGCTACCGCCTGTTCGGCCGCAAGGACGTCTGCATGATCCCGACGCCGGAACTGGCGGCGCGATTCGTGACCGAGCGGCCCTAGAGACTCGCCATCCGCTCCCGCAGCGCCTGGCGGTGGCCGCGGCTGACCCGCAGCTGGACGCCATCGCTCAGGGTCACCTGGGCGTCGCCATTGGCCAGGGGCTCCAGCCGCCGGACCCGGTCGACGGCGACGATGGCGCGGCGGTGGATGCGCACGAAGCGGTCGGGATCGAGCCGGGCGGCCAGCCGGGCCGAGGTCTCGCGGACCAGCCGGGTCTCGGGGCCCAGATGCAGGGCCTGGTAGTTGCCCTGGGTCTCGATCCAGTCGATCGCCGCCACCGCGATCACCTGGAGCCGGCCGCCCTCGCCGATGGTCAGCTGCGCCGGCCATGAGGTCTTGGCCAGCGGCCGGGCTCGCCCGACGACCTGGATCACGGCCAGCAGCAGGGCCAGGCTGAAGATCAGCAGCAGGCTGTTGGCGGTCAGCTGCTGGCGCACCTCGGCCATGGCGGGCAGGGCGCGGTGCTCGAGCAGCCAGGCGGCCAGCAGGCAGGAGACCAGGATCAGTCCTATGGCCAGTCCCGCCACGCCCAGGGCCTGCGCCGCCGCGTGGCTGGCTCGTAAGGGCCGGGCAAGGGGAAACCGCCGCGCCAGGGCCAGCAGGGCCGGGGTCGCCGAGGCGCCCAGGGTCGCGGCCCCCAGCAGCCGGATCGCCTGGCGGCCCCAGTCGACCGCCGCGCCGGCCTGCAGGGCGCCGGCGAGGTTGCCGGGCACGAGCACGGCCATGAAGGCCAGCCAGTAGAGGAAGGCCAGGCCTGTCCAGGCGCGGGTCGAAAGGGTGGGGGTGTCGGTCGGCATGCCCGGCAATCTGGTACGCCTGGCTGGGTTTCGTCCAGCGGCGGGGGCGATTTGTGACGGACCGGGGCAGGGCTGGGACGAGCCGGTCTGGTCCCGTGGGTTTCACCCCAGCCATGGTCCGGCGCTGCGGCCGCCGCCAATTTCGGTGACAGTTTACTTAATTCGCTCTGAGCCCACTCCCCTCTGACCAGGCTTCAAGGGCGAATTAAGTAAACTGTCACCGAAATCATCCCGGGCGGATCCGCTTCTCAAGCAAGGAAGCCCCCGGATGAAACCGCTGTTCGCCCTTCTCGCTTGGCTGTTTGTTGCCGCTCCGGCGTTCGCCGACCCGCTGACCGTTCGCACCGACGCCGGAATGGTTCGCGGTGTGAAAACCGCCGACACCCTCGCCTGGCTGGGCCTGCCCTACGCCGCCCCGCCGGTGGGTGAACGGCGCTGGCGACCGCCCGCCCCCGCCCAAGCCTGGCGCGGCGTCCGGGACGCTGCCGCTTTTGCGCCGGCCTGTCCGCAGACCGGCGTCTCCATGCCCGGCGAGCCGCCGCCGCGCACCGCCGAGGACTGCCTGTATCTCAACATCTGGGCCCCCAATGACGGGAAGGGGGCCGGCGGCGGCAGAGGTCTGCCGGTGATGGTCTTCATCCATGGCGGCGGCTACGCCAATGGGGCCACCGCCCTGCCGCTCTACTGGGGCGACCGGCTGGCCCGGCGGGGCGTGGTGGTGGTCAGCCTGAACTACCGGCTGGGGCCGCTGGGCTTCCTGGCCCACCCCGAACTGACCGCCGAATCGGGGGCCGGCGGCTCGGGCAATTACGGGCTGATGGACCAGATCGCCGCCCTGCAGTGGGTCCGGCGCAACATCGCCGCCTTCGGGGGCGACCCCCAAAGCGTCACCCTGTTCGGCCAGTCGGCGGGGGCCATGTCGATCAGCCTCTTGATGGCTTCGCCCCGCGCCCAGGGCCTGTTCCAGCGGGCCATCGGCCAGAGCGGCGGCGTCTTTGAGCCCCTGCAGCTGGCCCCCGGCTACCGGTTGCCCCAGGCCGAGCGCGACGGCCAGGCCTATGCCGCCTCGGTGGGGGCCGGTTCGCTGAAGGCCTTGCGGGCCCTGCCGGTCGACAAGCTGTTGGGCGGCCGGGCGGGCCAGGTCTCGCACCCGGTCATCGAGCCGGCCGTTCTGCCACTGTCGCCCTACCAGGCCTATGTCGCGGGTCGTCAGGCGCGTGTGCCGATCCTGATCGGCTCGAACGATGAGGAGGGCCGCTCGCTGGTCGACCTCTCCAGGGTCACGGCCGCCGGCTTCCAGGCCGACCTGACCCGCGCCTGGGGCCCGCTGCCGCCCAGTCTCGCCGCCGCCTATCCGTTCACGGACGACGCCGGGGCGCGGGCCGCCCGGGCGGAGTTCGAGCGCGACCTGCGCTTTGGCTGGGACATGTGGGCCTGGGCCCGGCTGCAGGCGCGGGGCGGCGGGCCAGTCTGGCTCTACCGCTTCACCGCCAGCCCGCCCTTTCCAGCCGACAGCGTCCGGGCCGGCTGGGGGCCCAGCCATTTCGCCGAGCTCTGGTACATGTTCGATCACCTGGACCAGGAGCCGTGGGCCTGGACCGCCGCCGACCGCCGGCTGGCCGATACGATGGCGGGATATTGGGTCAATTTCGCCCGCGCCGGCGATCCCAACGGCCCCGGCCTGCCGCCCTGGCCGCGCCTCGCGGGCGATGAGGGGCCGATGCAGGCGCTGGGCGACAGAGTCGGTCCCGGTCCGGTGACCGGTCTGGGACCGCTCAGGGTGTTCGACGCTACGTATGACGCCGTGCGGGGGACGCCTTTCGGCCGGGAGTGATGTAGAGGGGGCGGATGCCGAGCCACCGCATCCTGCTCATCGGCGCCACCGGCGTGTTCGGCGAGCGGCTGGCGCGGATGATCGTCCGCTGGCCGGACGCGACCCTGGTGCTGGCGGCGCGGCGGCTTGAACCGCTGCAAGCCCTGGCCGCCCGCCTCGACGGCCCGGCCAGCGTCGAGACCGCCGTCTTCGACCGCACCGCGCCGGAGGGTCTGGCCGCGCTGAAGCCCTGGGCCGTGGTCGACGCCGCCGGGCCGTTCCAGTCTTCCGACTACCGCCTGCCGCTCGCCGCCCTGGCCGCAGGGGCTCACTATGTCGACCTGGCCGACGGCCGGGATTTCGTCGCCGGGTTCGCGGCGGCGGTCCGTCCGCCGACCGGCCTGACCGCCATGGCCGGCGCCAGCTCGACCCCGACCCTCAGCCAGGCGGCCCTGGCGCGGATGACCGCCGGCTGGACCGCTATCGACGCCGTCAGCGCCGCCATCTCGCCCGGAGGCCAGGCCCCGCGCGGCCGCTCGGCCATGGCCGCCATCCTGGCCTGGGCCGGCCGGCCGGTGCGGCTGTTCGAGGCCGGCCGCTGGACGACGCGGCCGGGTTGGAGCGGCCCGGTCCGCCTGCGGTTTCCGTTCATGGGAAATCGTTGGGTCGTGCTGGCCGACGTGCCCGACCTCGACGCCATGCCCGCCCGGCAGGCGCCGAAGGACTCGGCCATTTTCCGCGCCGGGGTGGAATCGCCGGTCGGGGTCTGGGGACTGTGGCTGGGGGTCTGGCTGGTGCGGTTGGGCGTCGTCCGCAGCCTGACGAGCCTGACCCCGCTGCTCTGGCGGCTGACCGGCCTGCTGACCCTGGGGGCCAGCGACCTTGGCGGCATGGTCGTCCAGGCCGCCGGCCGTGATGCGGAAGGCCGGGCGGTCCTGGCCCGCTGGTCGCTCTGGGCCGAGCCGGGCGAGGGGCCCTCAACCCCGGCCGCGCCGGCCGCCGCCGTACTGCGCGGTCTGCTCGACGGCGTTCCGGGTCCGCCGACCCTGGACGCCATCCTGGCGCAGCTGCGGTTCAACTGCATCCATACCCGCCTGGATGTGAGCTGGCCCGAAGCCCGGGGTCTGGTCCCGGGCGCGCTGGGCCCGGGCTACGAACGCCTGCCGCCGACCGTTCGGGCCATGCACGCCGGTCTGACGCCCATCCGCGCCGAGGGGACCACCCTGGCCCGAGGTTCAGCCGGCCTCGCGGCCCTGGTCCGCGCCGTCCTGGGGCTGCCCGCCAATGGCCGCCATCCCGCCGTGGTCGAGATCGTCCCGCACCCTTACGGAGAAGCCTGGGTCCGCCGCTTCGGTTCGGGCCGGTTCGCCAGCCGCATCACCCCCTGCCCGGACGACCCTGGCGCCTTCGAGGAGACGGCGGGCCCGATCAGTTTCCGCATTCGCCTGGATCCCGACGCGGCCGGCTTCACCTGGCGGCTCGACGGCTGGCGGCTGGGTCCGCTGCCACTGCCCCGCCGCTGGGCGCCGCGGGTGCGGGCCCGCAGCTTCGAGCGCGATGGCGTCTACCGCTTCCGGGTGATGATCGCCCACCCGTGGCTGGGCGTGGTCTTCGCCTATGCGGGGCGGCTCACTTCCCCATAGCTATTTGCCGAGCGGGCTGATCTCCAGCCGGTAGGGAATATAGAGCGCCAGGTCGAGCGGGCCGGCCCGGTACCAAGCCAGGCTGTGCTCCAGCCCGATGGCCTTGACCTGGTAGTCGGGGCCGAAGGCGGCGGCCGACTTGCGGGCGTCCTCGGCGATGGCGGCGATGACGGCGGGGCGGTACTGGGCCGGGCCGATCAGGGTCAGTTCGAAGCCGCCCACCGCAAGGATCTCGGTGCGGCCGACCTTGCCCACCCGCTTGATGAACGACTCCAACCGGCCCGTGGCGGTGCGGTAGGTGTCGTCCTTGGCGATGCTGGTCTTGACGATGAAGCTGGCATAGCTGGAGTCGGGCTTGCCGTCGGGCAGGATCATCTCGTCCAGCAGGCTCTCGTCGAAGCCACCGATGATCTCGTCGCTGTCCTGGCCGAGGTCGATGCGCGGGTCCTTGGCCGCCTCCTTCAGCACGTTGCGGATGGTGGCCTTCAGCTCCTCCAGCCGCTGGCCCTTCTCGCGGGTGTCGCAGACCACCTTGACCTGGATGATCAGGTTGTCGGCCCGGTGGATCACCGCCACCTGCGGCGTCTCGGTGGCGTCGTATTCGTTGAGCTTGGAGCCGGTGACGACGATCTCGTCGACGCTGTTGGACTGGGCCTGGCCCGGTCCGGTGGCGCTCAGCGCCAGCATCAGGGCGGTCCCCGCCGCCAGCAACGTCCTGGATTTCATGACAGCCTCCCCTGTTCGGGCCGAGCATGACCCCGTCAAGGCCGGCGGTAAAGCATGACAGACCTGTAAGGTTTCACTTCCGCGCGCCTCTGCTAGGGTCCGCCTCCCCGTTCAGGAGCTCTTCCCGCATGTCCCCGTTTCGCGGCCTAGCCCTCGCCCTCTTCCTGTCGACCGCCGCCCTGGCCCCGGCGACCATCGTGCTGGCCAAGCCGGCCGCGCCCGCCGCCGCCACCGTGCCGCCGATCAAGTTCAAGGACCGGGTGCTGCCCAACGGCCTGCACGTCTATTATTCGCTGGACCGCACCACGCCGAACGTCACCGTTCAGGTCTGGTACGGGGTCGGCTCCAAGGACGATCCGGAGGGCCGCTCGGGCTTCGCCCACCTCTTCGAACACCTGATGTTCAAGGCCACCAAGGACCTGCCGGCCGAGAGCTTCGACCGCATGACCGAGGATGTCGGCGGCTTCAACAACGCCTTCACCGCCGACGACACCACCGCCTATTACGAGGTGGTCCCGTCCAACAACCTGGAGCGGCTGCTGTGGGCCGAATCCCAGCGGCTGGGCTCGCTGGTCGTCGACGAGGCCGACTTCAAGTCCGAGCGGGCCGTGGTCGAGGAGGAGCTGCGCCAGCGGGTGCTGGGCGATCCCTACGGCCGCTTCTTCCGCCTGCTGATCCCGTCGGCCAGCTTCCAGGTCCACCCCTATCGCCGCTCGGGCATCGGCTCGATCGACGAGCTGGAAGCCGCCACGCTCGATGACGTGCGGGCCTTCCACGAGACCTACTACCGGCCGTCCAACGCCGCCCTGATCATCGTCGGCAACTTCGACGAGGCGCAGCTCAACGCCTGGGTCGACAAGTATTTCGCACCCCTGAAAAACCCCGCCACCCCGATGCCGGCCGTCACCGTCAAGGAACCGCCGCGCACCGGCGGTCCGCGCACCGTCAACGGCTATGCGCCCAACGTGCCGCTGCCGGCGCTCGCCATCACCTGGCTCGGCCCGGCCGCCAACGACCCGGACGCCCCGGCCCTGACCGTGCTGGACTCCATCCTCTCGGGCGGCAAGTCCAGCCGCCTCTACAACAGCCTGGTCTATGACCAGCAGATTGCCGCCGAGGCCTTCTCCTCGTCCGACACCCGGGCCCAGCCGGGCCTCTTTTATGTCGGCGCCGTGATGGCGTCGGGCCACACCCTCGACGAGGGCGAGAAGGCCCTGCGCGCCGAGGTCGCCAAGCTGCGCGCCAAGCCGGTTGACGCGGCCGAGCTGGCCAAGGCCAAGACGGGCCTGGTCGCCGACGCCGTGCGCCAGCGCGAGACCATCGACGGCCGCGCCTTCGTGCTGGGCGACGCCATCCGCACCGAGGGTTCGGCCGACCGCGCCAACAGCGACATCGCCGCCCTGCAGGCGGTGACCGCCGCCGACGTCCAGCGCGTGGCCGCCAAATACCTGGCCGACGACCGCCTGGTGGTGGTCCGCTACCAGGATGAGAGCCAGCGGCCGGCCGGCGACACCTCGGTCCTCAGCCCCCCGCCGCCCAAGGTGGAGTCCAAGCCCTTCACCGGCCAGACCTTCTCTCTCGCCCCCGAGGGCGAGCGTCAGGCGCCGCCGGCCCTGGGCAAGGCCGTCTCGCCCAGCCTGCCGACCCCGTCGGAAAAGGTGCTGGCCAACGGCCTGCGGGTCATCGTCGCCCGCTCCAGCGACCTGCCGCTGGTCACCGTCGATCTGACCGTCAAGGTCGGCGCCGCCTCCGACGCCCAAGGCCTGGCCGGGACCGCCAACGTCCTGGCCGACCTGCTGACCGAGGGCACCAAGACCCGCAGCGCCACCCAGATCGCCCTGCAGACCGAGGCCCTGGGCGCCAACCTGGGGGCCGGGGCCGGCTGGGAATCCTCGTCGGTGACGCTCAATGTCATGCCCGACAAGCTGGCGCCCGCCATGGACATCATGGCCGACGTGGTTCGCAACCCGGTCTTCGACCAGGAGGAACTGGACCGCGTCCGCGACCAGGACCTGGACGGCCTGGCCGTGGCCTATAAGCGCCCCGGTTCGATCGCCGGCTTCGTGGTCGCCCCGGTCATCTATTCGGGCAGCCCCTACGGCCACCCGGCCGGCGGCACCGCGGCCAGCCTCAAGCAAATCGGTCGAGCGGACCTGATCGCCCAGCACGGCCTCTACTGGCGGCCCGACAACGCCATCCTGGTGATCACCGGCGACATCACGCCCGAGCAGGGCTTCGCCCTGGCCGAAAAGGCGTTCGGGAACTGGAAGGCCCCCGCCAGCCCGCTGCCCGCCGCGCCCAAGGGCGGGGCCGTACCCGCGCCGCGGACGGTGATCGTCGACATGCCCAACGCCGGCCAGGCCAGCGTGGTGGTGGCCAAGCGCGGCATCCTGCGCAGCGATCCCCGCTATTATGAGGGCATCGTGGCCAACACGGTGCTGGGCGGCGGCTACTCGGCGCGTCTGAACCTGGAGATCCGGGTCAAGCGCGGCCTGGCTTATGGCGCCAATTCCAGCCTCTCGCCGCGCCGCGGCGTCGGCGGCTTCTCGGCCAGCACCTCGACCAAGAACCCGACCGCCCCTGAGGTCGTCACCCTGATCAAGGGCGAGATGACCCGGCTGGGCGGCGCTCCGCCGACGGCCGACGAACTGGCGGCCCGCAAGTCGGTGCTGATCGGCGGCTACGGCCGCGACCTGGCCACGACCGATGGCCTGGCCAACATCCTTGGCGATCTGGCGATCTACGGCATCGATCTGAAGGAGATCCAAGTCTACACGGCCAAAGTCGACGCGGTCACCCCCGCCCAGGTCCAGGCCTTCGCCGCCGACGTCTTCAACCCGGCGAATGCGAGCGTGATCGTGGTCGGGGATCTCAAGCTGTTCAAGGACACGATGGGGCCGGCGTTGGATGGGGCGGACGTCATTCCGCTGGGCGAGCTGGACCTCGACAGCCCGACGCTCAGGAAGCCGAAGTAGCAATGGAGAACCCTTCCTCCTCGATGGAGGAAGGGCAGGGTTGGTGGTGTGCGCTCGGAGCCTGGGCGTGAGGCGTGGGGAGGCGTGGTCGCCACCCCGCAAGCTTCCGGAAGCGCTGTGCCGCCACCACCATCCCCAACCCTTCCTCCATCGAGGAGGAAGGGAGCTTAGGGGGTGTCCACGTCGAACAGCACCCCGTGGTCCTCCGTCGGAACCAGGGCGATGTTGTCTTTGAGCAGCCGGCCCGCGCCCTGGTCGCCGGTGAGCGTCATCAGCGCCGGGAACAGCCGCGCCGACAGCAGGACCGGGTGGCCCCTGCGGTCGTCGCAGACCGGCGCCGCCGCATCCGCCGCGCCCAGCGCCGCCGCCAGCTTCGCCGCCATGTCGGCAGGCACAGCCGGCATATCCCCAAGGAACACGAACACCCCCGCCGTATCGCCCGGCAGGCTGGCGATCCCCGCCTTCAGCGACTCCGCCATCCCCTCGGCGTGCCGCTCGGCGTGGACGATCTCGACCGCGCCCAGCCGCCGGGCCGTCGCCGCGACCGCTTCCGCGTCATGGCCGGTCACCACCCGCACCGACCGCACCGGGGCCATCAAGGCCGCCTGGATCGCGCCGTCCAGTAACTGCCCGCCCTGGTACGGCGAAGTCAGCTTACCGCCGCCGAAGCGGGCGCCCAGGCCCGCCGCCAGCACGATCGCTTCGAGAGGCCCTGTCGCCACGCCGTCTTAATCCCTATTCTAGAACCCGCATGACGCCTCAAGACGCCACCTCCACGCAAGAGCGGCCGGCCCTGATCGACGGGTTCGGACGAACCGTGACCTATCTGCGGGTCTCGGTCACCGATCGCTGCGACCTGCGCTGTGTCTACTGCATGGCCGAGAAGATGACCTTCCTGCCCAAGGCGGAGGTGCTGACCCTCGAGGAACTGGACCGTATCGCCTCGGCCTTCGTCGGGCTGGGGGTGCGCAAGCTGCGGCTCTCCGGCGGCGAGCCGCTGGTGCGCAAGGGCTTCATGAGCCTGGTGGAGGGCCTGTCGCGCCACCTGCGCTCGGGCGCCCTGGACGAGCTGACCCTGACCACCAATGGCACCCGGCTGGCCCAGTTCGCGCCGGACCTGGCCAGGTTTGGCGTCAAGCGGATCAATGTCTCGCTGGACACCCTCAACCCGCACCTCTTCGCCCGGCTGACGCGCGGCGGCAACCTGACCCAGGTCGTTTCCGGGATCGACGCGGCCCAGGCCGCTGGGATCGCCATCAAGATCAACACCGTCGCCCTGGCCCAGGACAACGCCGCCGAGCTGCCGGCCCTGATCCAGTGGGCGCACGGGCGGGGCTGCGACATCACCCTGATCGAGACCATGCCGCTGGGCGAGATCGAGGCCGACCGCACCGACCAGTTCCTGTCGCTGACCGAGGTCCGGCAGGAACTCTCCAGCTACTGGACCCTGACCGACCTGCCGCTGACCACCGGCGGGCCGGCCCGCTATGTGCGGGTCGAGGAGACCGGCGGGCGGCTGGGCCTGATCACCCCGCTCAGCCACAATTTCTGCGAGGCCTGCAACCGGGTCCGGCTGACCTGCACCGGCACGCTGCACAGCTGCCTGGGCCGCGAGGACGCCAGCGACCTGCGGGCGGTGATCCGGGCCGGGGCCGACGACGCCGACCTGGTGGCGGCCATCCGCGCGGCGGTGGATGCGAAGCCACAGGGCCACGACTTCCAGATCGGCCGGACCGCCGTGGGGCGGCACATGTCCACGACGGGCGGCTGAGATGGCGCGGGTGCTGCTGTTCGGCCGGCTGGCCGACGCCGCCGGCTGGCGTGAGCGGATCATCGAGGCGGCATCCCTCTCGGCGCTTAGAGCCGCGCTTGGCGACCTCGTCGAAGGGCCCGGCATTCAGGCCGCCGTCGACAAGGCCATTGTGCGCG
The DNA here is from genome assembly GCF_030814835.1 of Caulobacter ginsengisoli. Lineage (GTDB taxonomy): Bacteria > Pseudomonadota > Alphaproteobacteria > Caulobacterales > Caulobacteraceae > Caulobacter > Caulobacter ginsengisoli. Next base: position 1,635 of record NZ_JAUSVS010000007.1, on the reverse strand, counting down.
GCGACATGGCCCTGACCGCCGCGTCCGAAGTCGCCTTCCTGCCTCCAATGAGTGGGGGATGAGCGGCGGATGAGCGTCTTCCTGCAGACCGAGCCGTTCGATCCCGGCGCCCTGCTGACCGCCTTCAGCGTCGGCCGGTCGGAGACGGGCGCGGTGGTCAGCTTCACCGGCCTGGCTCGCGCCGAGGCCGGCGCCACGACCACCCTGGAGCTGGACGCCTATCCCGGCTTCACCGACGCCGAGATCGGCCGGATCGCCCAGGCGGCGGCCGAACGGTTCGGGCTCGACGACCTGCTGATCGTCCACCGCACCGGCCCCATCGCCCCGGGCGAGGCCATCGTCTTCGTCGCCACGGCCGCCGCTCATCGTAGAGCCGCTTTCGAGGCCTGCGATCACCTGATGGACTATTTGAAGAGCCGCGCCCCCTTCTGGAAGAAGGAGCGCGGTCCGGCCGGCGAACGCTGGATCGAACCCACAGCCGCCGACCTGGCCGACGCCAGCCGGTGGGATACCAAGGAGACCTCATGACCCCCGGCGGCCGTATCGACGACACCCTCACCCTGACCCCCGTGCGGGTGGCGGTGCTGACCATTTCCGACACCCGCGACGAGGAGAGCGACACCTCCGGCGCCATCCTGGCCGGCCGGGTCGAGGCGGCGGGCCATGTGCTGGCCGGCCGCGCCGTGGTCCGCGACGATGTCGAGGAAATCCGGGCCCGGGTGAAGGCCTGGACCACCAGCGGCGAGGTCGACGCCATTGTCACCACCGGCGGCACCGGCCTGACCGGCCGCGATGTGACGCCGGAAGCCATCGAGCCGCTGTTCTCCAAGACCATCGACGGTTTCGCCGTGGTCTTCCACATGGTCAGCTACCAGTCGGTGGGCCTCTCGACCCTGCAGTCCCGGGCCACGGCCGGGCTGATCGACGGGGTCTTCGTCTTCTGCCTGCCGGGCTCGAACGGGGCGGTGAAGGACGGCTGGGACAAGGTCATCGCCGCCCAACTCGACAGCCGCCACCGGCCCTGCAACATGGTCGAGCTGATGCCGCGCCTGAACGAACAATGAGCCGCCTCACCCACATCGACGCCGAGGGCCGGGCCCGCATGGTCGACGTCTCCGACAAGCCCTCGACGGTCCGCGAGGCGGTCGCCGAGGGGCGGGTGACGATGTCGGCCGAGACCCGCGAACTGGCCCTGTCGGGCTCGGGCAAGAAGGGCGAGGTGCTGGCCACCGCCGAACTGGCCGGGGTGATGGCGGCCAAGAAGACGTCTGACCTGATCCCGCTCTGCCACCCGCTGGCCCTGTCCAAGGTCGCCGTGGCGGTCGAGCCCTGCGAGGGGGGTCTGGCGGTGACGGCGCGGGTCAAAACCACCGGCCCGACCGGGGTGGAGATGGAGGCGCTGACAGCCGTCTCAGTGGCCTGCCTGACCCTCTACGACATGCTGAAAGCCGCCGATAAGGGCATGACCATCGAGGCGGTGCGGCTGGTCAGCAAGACCGGCGGCAAGTCTGGGGACTGGGTGCGGGGCTAATCCCCTACCTCCGCTCATCCCCGCGAAAGCGGGCGACTGTATTGGGTCAAGTGGGTTTGGCCCAAGGCTGCTGGTGCTTGAGGATGCTGTTGGCGGCGATGACG
>NZ_JAUSVS010000006.1 GCF_030814835.1 Caulobacter ginsengisoli | reverse complement strand
GACCCAGCCCGCTTGCGGTCTCTTCGACCAGGGACCCAACGGCCTACGCCCGCCAACATCAGGCATCAGCCCAACACCATCTGCAATACACAGGGGACCCAGGTGTTTTTCGTAGCTGACTTTCGGCCGCCCAGACCTGTCAGAACCGCCCCAAACAGCAAAAAGCCTGGGTCCCCGCTTTCGCGGGGATGAGCGGAATTAGGCCGAGGCCGGCTGAGCCTGCAGCGTCGCGCCGCGCTCGACGGGCGCGGCCAGGGCCGGGTTGGCGGGGGCGATCAGGCGCAGGGCCTCGAGCAGTTCGCGCAGCTCCTCGCGGGCCACCAGCCGGGGCGAGGCCATCGGCACGGGCCGCACGCCCGGCGACAGGTCGGCGATGGTCAGGCCGAACGGGAACATCTCGCGATAGGCCACCCGCTCGCCCAGGGACGGGCCCAGCCGGAAGCCGACCTGCGGCCCCAGCTGCTGCAACACCTCGAGCAGTCGGCGGCGGTTGCGGGCGTCGGACGCGCCCATGCGGTTGCGCACCACCACCCAGTCCAGACGGCGGCCATGCTCGTTGCGGATCTTCCGGGCGTCCAGCACCACCCGGCTGTAGAGGCTGGGCCGCAGCAGACGCAGGGTCAGCGGATCGACGGTCGCCAGCATGTCGAAATCGACGAAGCTGTCGTTCATCGGCGAGACCACCAGGTCGGCCTGCAGATGGGCGGCCCGGCCGACCGGGGAGTCGCCCCCGGGGGTGTCGACGACGACCAGGTCGGTGTCGGCCATGGCCATGCGCACCGCCTCGCCGAACCGCGCGACGATCTCGTCGGGGGAGGCCTCGGCCAGGGTGACGGTGTCCTCGGCCAGCTTGTATTCCAGCGGCACCGGGGCGGTGACGCCGGCGGCCGGCAGCCAGCGGCGGCGATTGGCGTAGAAGCGGCTCATGGTCTGCTGGCGCAGGTCCAGATCGATGACCGCCACCCGGGCGCCGCGATAGAGCATGGCCGTGGCGACCAGGGCCGCCAGGGTCGATTTGCCGGCCCCGCCCTTCTCGTTGGCGAAAACCACCACCCGCCCGGCCGCCGGGCCCCGGCTGGCCGCCTGGCGGCGGTGGGCCAGCATTGAAATGGGATCGTTGGTCATCTGCGCGCCGCCCCGTCACCGAACTGTCAGGAAAAACTCAATCCCCACAGCAACTTTCAGTAAAAAACCTTGGCCAGCACAACAGCGTTGTCAACCGCACTCGCGTCCGCCGCGTCATAACGCCCGGCCCTTCGCCCGCCGCGTGCCGTGGCTAACGCGCGATGCCGAAGACTTTGGCGTTGTTGGCCGGCCATGAGGGTTGGGGGGGAGGGCTGAAGCCTTCCGGGATCGATCGAAAGCGGACTGGTCGCTAGTGGCGCAGAGCCCAGAGGGCCAGGACCGACACCAGGATCCAGGGGATGGCGTTGAACACCAGCTGGCCCAGGCTCGGCGGGCCGCCGTCGCCGCGCGGCGTGAGATCGAAGAACTGCACCAGCCTGATCCTCGAAAGGACCGCCCCTCCCGTGAGTGGCGTGATGACAGGCATCTTACGCACGAGTCGGAAAAAATCTCTGAAAGAGTCGTCTCGGTTGCGCTCGCGGCCAGCGACCAAACGACGCGCGATCGGGCAGGTTGGCCCGAATTCGGCCCTAAGCCCGGCGGTTCATTGGCGCGTCAGGTTGCGGTCGCTATCGTGACCGCTTTCCTGCGCCAGAGCGGGTTGAGGAAAAGTGCGAAGCGGTTTTCCGCCCGCAACCCGGTCTGACTCTTAGATTTCGACGAGCACGATGAAATCGTGCTCTAGGAGCCGCGTTTTGTCTGAACCCTCTGTACTGGCGATCCGGGATCTCAAGGTCAGCTTCCAGACCCATGACGGCGTCATCGAGGCCGTCCGCGGCGTCTCGCTCGATGTCGCCCCCGGCCAGTGTCTGGGCGTGGTCGGCGAGAGCGGCTCGGGCAAGAGCCAGACCTTCATGGCGGTCATGGGCCTCCTGGCCCAGAACGGCCAGGCCAGCGGTTCGGCCAGGCTGATGGGGCAGGAACTGCTGGGCCTGAAGCCCCGCGATCTCAACCACTACCGCGGCTCGAAGATGACCATGATCTTCCAGGATCCGCTGACGGCCCTGACCCCGCATGTCCGCATCGGCGACCAGATCGCCGAGCCGCTGAAGCTGCATCTGGGCCTGTCGGACCGCGAGGCCAAGGCCCATGCGCTGGACTGGCTGCAGCGGGTCCGCATCCCCGACGCCCGCCAGCGGATGCGGCGGTATCCGCACGAGCTTTCCGGCGGCATGCGCCAGCGGGTGATGATCGCCCAGGCCATGGCCTGCGGCCCGACCCTGCTGATCGCCGACGAGCCGACCACGGCCCTGGACGTCACCGTCCAGGCCGAGATCCTCGACCTGATGGACGAGCTGAGGCATGAAACCGGCGCGGCCATGGTGCTGATCACCCATGACATGGGCGTCATCGCCCGCCTGGCCGACCAGGTCTGCGTGATGAAGGACGGCGAATATGTCGAGGCCGGGCCGGTCGGGGAGATTTTCTCCAGTCCCAAGACCGCCTACACCCAGGCCCTGCTGGCCGCCATTCCCCGCCTGGACCGCGACGACCGCGGCGGCCGTCCCATCCCGGGCCCGCCCGCCGCCGACGCTCCCGTCATCGTCGAGGGCAAGGATATCCAGGTCCATTTCCCGGTCAGCCAGGGGCTGTTCGGCAAGCTGCTGCTGCGGGCGGTCGACGGGGTCGATTTCCAGATCCGCCAGGGCGAGACCCTGGGCGTGGTCGGCGAGAGCGGCTGCGGCAAGTCCACCCTCTCGCGGGCGGTGCTCAAGCTGCTGCCCGAGAACAGCGCCGAGCTGCATGGAGCCATCACGGTCCTCGGCCGCGACATCACCGAAGCCGACCAGAAGTCGATGCGGGCCTCGCGCCGCGACCTGCAGATCGTCTTCCAGGACCCGCTGGCCAGCCTGGACCCGCGCATGACCATCGGCGATTCCATCGCCGAGCCGCTCAAGGTCCACCGCCCCGGCCTGACCCGCGCCCAGCGCGACCTGGAAGTGGCCGGCATGATGCAGCGGGCCGGCCTGCTGCCCACCCTGATCAACCGCTATCCGCACGAGCTTTCCGGCGGCCAGAACCAGCGGGTCGGCATCGCCCGGGCCATGATCCTCAAGCCCAAGCTGGTCATCTGCGACGAAGCGGTCAGCGCCCTCGACGTCTCCATCCGCGCCCAGATCATCGACCTCTTGATCGACCTGCAGAAGGAGATGGGCCTGGCGATGATGTTCATCAGCCACGACCTGGCGGTGGTCCGCGAGATCAGCCACCGGGTGATGGTGCTCTATCTGGGCCGGGTCATGGAGGTCGCCAGCCGCGAGCAGATCTACAGCGACGCCCGCCACCCCTACACCAAGGCCCTGCTCTCGGCCGCCCCGATCCCCGACCCCCGGATCGAGCGCCACCGCAAACGCGTGAAGCTGGCCGGCGAGCCCCCCTCGCCCACCGACCCCAGGGCGGCGTTGAGGTTCCTGCCCTCGCGGCTGGACAGCGAGCCGCTCTATCGGCCGAAACTGCTGGAGGTCGGCCCCGGCCACCTGGTCAGCGAGTTCGATCCGGTCTGAGCCGAAGGCCCTCCAGAAGTCGCCGGGCCGCCGTCCAGGCCTTGGCCCGCGCCGACTGGGCGTCCTTCGCCTGGGCGATGGCGGTCCCGGCCTGGGCCAGGGCGCCGAGCAGCAGATGGGCCAGCATGTCCACGCCATCGGAGTCGATCTCGCCGGCCGTCGCACAGGCCCTCAGCCCCGCCCGTAGCCGCGCCAGGGTGTAGAGCCCCTCGATCCGCCGCACCTCGTCCAGGCCCAGCACGGACGGAGCGTCGAGCAGGGATATCCGGCGGATTTCCGGGTCCAGGCAGGCCTCGAGGAAGGCCTGGCACCCCGCCATCAGCCCCCCCCAGGGGTCGGCCGCCCCCGACGCCGCCGCCGTCACGCGGTCGGCGAGCTCGGCCTCCAGGGTCTCGAACACCGCCAGAAAGATCGCCGCCTTGCCGTTGAAGTGGTGGTAGAGGGCCCCGCGCGTCACCCCCGCCTGGCCCAGAATCTCCTCGATCGAGGTCTCGGCGAAGCCTTGGCTCGCGAACAGCCGCCGGGCCGCCGCCATCACCGCGCCACGGGTGGCGCCCGACCGCTCCTCCTGGGTTCGTCTGCCCGCCGCCATGGCGCCTCCGTTTCGCTGCCGCGAGCCTAGCCGAGGGGCAGGCCGGTTGACAGGGCCGGGGATCCAGATAAAAACCGACTGTCGGTTTGTTTTATCGGGAGGATGAAATGGCGTTTTCGCAAGCGGCGGCCTGGCGGTCGCCGGACCTGGGCGAGCGGCGGATGGTGGAAACCCCGGCCGGACCGATGGCGGTCCATGAGCGCGGGGCCGGCCGCCCGCTGGTCTTCGTCCACGGCTGGCTGGCCAACGCCAACCTCTGGCGCGGGGTGACGGCGAAGCTGGCGCAGCGGTTTCGGACGGTGGCGCTGGACCTGCCGCTGGGCTCGCATCTGACCGCCATGGCGCCGGGCGCCGACCTTTCCCCGGCCGGCGTCGCCGATCTGATCCTGGCCGCGCTCGAACAGCTGGACCTGCGGGACGCGGTGCTGGTCGGCAACGACTCCGGCGGGGCCTACAGCCGGATCGCCCTGGCCAAGGACGCCAGCCGCGTCGCCGCCCTGGTCCTCAACGCCTCCGAGACGCCGGGGGTCTCCTGGCCGCCGGCGGTCTTCGCCCCGCTGCAGGCCGGGGCCCGGGCCGGACACCTGCGCGCCAGTCTGAAGTCCCTGCGCGACCCGGCCCTGCGGATGCTGGACGGCGCCTACGGTCTGGTGGTCGGCAAGCCGCTCGATCGCGCCGCCGGGGACAGCTACGTGCTGCCCGCCCTTGAGGATGACGGGGTGCTGGCCGACGTCCAGGCCGCTATTGCCCTGGCCACGACCGAGGCCATCGACGCCGCCTCGGCCCAGGTGGTCGCCAGTTTCGAGCGGCCGGTCGCCCTGATCTGGCCGGCCGACGACCAGGTCTTCCCGGAGGGTCTGGCCCGCGCCTACGCCGCGGCGCTGAAGGACGGCCGGTTCGAGACCATCGCCGACGCCCGCAGCTTCACGCCCGAGGATCAACCCGAGGCCCTGGCCGACCGGATCGCGGCCTTCGCCGACAGCCTGCCGCCGGCCCGGACATAGGCGGCGCGGGCCTTCTCCAACGCGTCCCGGGCCTGCGCCTCCCGCGCCTGCCAGTCCTCGCGCGCCGCCATCTCCTCGGCGACCAGCGCCTTGCGCCGCTCGGCGAAGTCGCGGGCCAGGGTCTTTTCCTCTTCGGCCAGCGCGGACAGCGCCTTCTCGGCGGTCGTCAGCCTGGCGCGATCCGGCGCCGGCCGTTTCGCCGTCTCGCCCTTCGGCAGCTTCGGCGCGCCCGCCTCCGCCTTGAACGCCCCCTTGTCCCCGATCGGCCGCAGCAGCGGCGCGCCCGGCTGGGCCAGGGCCGCCTTGATGGCGTCAGGGTCGTCGGCCTCTCGCGCCATGCCCTCGGCGAACAGGTCCTGGCGCACGCCCCAGGCCTCCAGCGCCTTGGGCCGGCTGGTCGTGGCCACCACGCTGTCGTGGAAGCCGAAGCTCGCCTGGAAGACCTTCAGTTTGGCCATGGGCGTGAAAGACCGGGCCCCGCCTGTCGGTTCCGTAACTTGACGATGGCCGCAATGCCCGCCCCACTGCCCCCAGCAAGCTGGGGAGATTTGCGCCATGGACCGCCGCCGCCTTCTGTTCACCGCCGCCGCCGGCGCCTTCACCCTGGCCACGGCCGCCACAGCCGCCAGCGCTGACGTCGTCCGCCGCACCCAGGGAAGCCTTTCCCTCGAAAACGTCCCCGAGACCCCGCCGGCCGTGCGCGAGGCGATCCGGCGCTACCAGAACGCCCGCTCGGCCAACTTCCAAGACTGGCTGCCCGACGGCTCGATGCTGATCACCACCCGGTTCGGTTCGACCAGCCAGCTGCATCATGTCGCCGGCCCCGGCCAGGAGCGGTTCCAGCTGACCTTCTTCGACGAGCCCATCGCCGGGGCGGCCGCCCAGCCGGGCTCGGACAACCGCTACCTGTTCACCCGCGATGTCGGCGGCGGGGAATATTTCCAGGGCTTCATGGCCGGCCTGACCGGCCCCGAGACGGTGGTCACCGAGCCGAACACCCGCAACCAGAGCTTCATCTTCTCGCGCGATGGCGCGCTGCTGCTGTGGAGCCGGGTCACCCCCGGTTCCGGCGACTACGACATCATGGCCATGGCCCCGGGCCAGCCAGCATCGCGCCGGGTCGTCTGGAAGGGCACGGGCGCGGTCCAGCCCCTGGCCATCAGCGACGACAAGACCCGGGTGCTGGTCCAGCGCGACATCTCCGCCACCTCGGGCGGCCTCTTCCTGCTCGACTACGCCAGCGGCCAGGTGAAGCCGATCAATCCGTCGGCCGAGGAGATCGCCTATGGCGGCGGCGTCTTCGCCCCCGGCGGCCAGTCGATCCTGGTGCTCGACGACGAGGGCAGCGACTTCAAGCGGCTGGTCCAGATCGACCTGGCCACCAACGCCAAGACGGTGCTGACCCCGCCGGACCTGAAATGGGATGTCGAGACCTTCGACCTCTCGCCCGACGGCAGGGTCCTGGCCTACGCCGTCAATGAGGGCGGCCAGTCCAAGGTCGTGGTCCGCGACTTCAGGACCAAACGGGCCCTGCCCCAGCCCAGCCTGCCGGTCGGGGTGCTGGGAGCGCTGAAGTTCTCGCCCGACAGCAAGAGCCTGGCCATCGGCCTGAACACCGCCACCGCCCCGGGCGACGTCTGGGCCTGGGACGTCGCCGGCGGCAGGCTGACCCGCTGGACCACCAGCGAGAGTGGCGGCCTCGATCCCAAGGCCCTGGCCGAGCCGACCCTGACCAAGGTCAGGTCGTTCGACGGCCTGGAGGTCCCGGCCTGGGTCTACCGGCCCGGAAAGATCAAGGGCCGAGCCCCGGTGATCATCGACATCCATGGCGGCCCGGAAAGCCAGGACCGCCCCTTCTTCAACAGCCGCCGCCAGTACTGGGCCGCGGAGCTCGGCATCGTCACGATCGCCCCCAACGTCCGCGGCTCGGACGGCTACGGCAAGGCCTACCTCAAGCTCGACAACGGCCCCAAGCGCCAGGACAGCGTCCGCGACATCGGCGCCCTGCTGGACTGGATCGCCGCCCAGCCCGACCTCGATCCGAAACGCGTCGTCGTCTATGGCGGCAGCTACGGCGGCTTCATGGTCCTGGCCTGCCTGGCCCTCTATAACGACCGCCTGGCCGGCGCCGTCGACATCGTCGGCATCTCCAGCTTCACCACCTTCCTGACCAACACCGAGGGCTACCGCCGCGACCTGCGCCGGGTCGAATACGGCGACGAGCGCGACCCGGCCATGAAGGCCATCTTCGACCAGATCAGCCCCCTGAACCTGACCGACAAAATGACCAAGCCGCTCTTCGTCATCGCCGGCAAGAACGACCCCCGCGTCCCCTGGACCGAGGGCCAGCAGATGGTCGAGAAGCTGCGCGCCAAGGGCGGCGAGGCCTGGTTCATGCTGGCCGCCGACGAGGGCCACGGCTTCAGGAAGAAGCAGAACGTCGACGCCCAGCGCGAGGCGGAGACGATGTTCCTGAGCAAGGTGTTCGGGCTGTGACCACCGCGCCCGGCACGACCTGGACCTGGTTCTCCCGACGGTGGACACCCGCAGGCGCCGTCAAAGGGCCCGGGTTGACCTATGCTCGCCTGCGACTGGTCACCGCCCTGCTGGTTTTTGCGCTGTGCGTTTTGATCCTGGCGGCCGGTCTCACCGCGGCCTTCCTCCACAGCCAGGGCGCGCTTGTGGCGGCCCTGCTTCTCACGGCCGCCAGCGTGGCCTGCACGGCGACCAACCACGGCGCCATGGCCTGGGCCGTACTCCGCATTGGAGCCTGGACTCTCAAGTCGCGTGAGCGGGTCCGGCGCGACGAACAGCCGGGTCGATTCTGGCTCCATCTCGTCCCGCAGATCGTCTACGCCATCCTTTTCGCGGCGACGGCCGTGTTGCTTGCGGTGGCGGCCGTCTCGGCGGCCAGCATGTCGTCGGACCTCTAGGCTGGTTGTCCGCCTGCGCGCGGGAGCCTCTCAACCCTCCCGAAAGGGTTGCGGCATTAAGCATGGTCGGCTTTCGCATGCTTAGGGGCGCGCCTTGGACATCTCGGTCGTCAAACCGCTGGAGCTGACCGGCATCGCCGTCGAGCGCTGGGCTGAGCTGCAGGCGGCCAATCCGGCCTTCGACACCCCCTTCCTGTCGCCCTATTGGGCCCGCGCGGTCGAGGCCGCCCAGGGCGAGAAGTCGGGGCTGCGGGTCGCGGTGATCGGCGACAACGACGGGTTCCTGGCCGTGCGCAAGGGCGCCTTCACCGCCATCCCCGCTGGGGCCCCGATGAACGACTACCAGGGCGTGGTCACCGCGCCCGGCGTCGAGGTCGACGCGGTGAAACTGGTCCAGGCGCTGGGCGTCGGCCGGCTCGACTTCAGCCACATGCTGGAGGACCAGGCCGCCTTCGCCCCCTTCAGCCGCGGCAAGAGCTTTTCCTGGGTCATCGATGTCGCGGGCGGCTACGAGGCCTACGAGGCCGACCGTCGGGCCCAGACCTCCTGCCTCAAGGACATCGACAAGAAGCGCCGCAAGGTCGAGCGGGAGCTCGGCCCCGTCACCTTCACCGCCTATAGCCGCTCGCGCACGGACCTCGACCAGCTGATCGCCTGGAAGCGCGGCCAGTGGCAGGCCACCGGCCAGACCGACCTCTTCGACACCCCCTGGACGCTCAGGCTGCTCGGCAGCCTGTTCGAAAGCCGCCAGCCCGACTTCGGCGGGGTGCTGTTCACCCTGCATATCGGCGACCGCCTGGCCGCCGCCCAGCTGGACCTGCGGGGCAACCGCACGATCCACAGCTGGATCATCGCCCACGACGCCGAGTTCGAGCGCTATAGCCCGGGCCTGATCCTCTTCCAGGACATCCTGCGCTGGATGGACACGACCCCCTATTCCAGCCTCGACCTGGGCGCGGGCGACTACCGCTTCAAGCGCGAGCTTTCCAACGCCCAGCGCTTCGTCAGCCATGGCTTCGTCGGCGTCGCCTCTCCCGCCGCCTTGGTGCGCCAGGCGGCCTACGGCATCCGGGCGGCGGCCGAATCCCTGCCGCTGGGCCAGTTCTCGGAACTTCCGGGCAAGGCCATGCGGCGCCTCGACCTCATGCGGGGGTTGCGGTGAGCTTGAAGGGCCCCTAAGCCCCTCGGGCGATGACCCTGACCCTCGACGACATCAAAGCGGCCGCCCAGCGACTGGAAGGCCATATCGAACGCACGCCGATCCGGCATTCCCGCACCCTCAGCGAGATTACCGGGGCCGAGGTGTGGGTGAAGTTCGAGAACCTGCAGTTCACCGCCGCCTACAAGGAGCGCGGAGCCCTCAACAAGCTGATGCTGCTCAGCGACGAGCAGCGCCAGAAGGGCGTCATCGCCGCCAGCGCCGGCAACCACGCCCAGGGCCTGGCCTATCATGGCGCCCGGCTCGGCGTGCCCGTCACCATCGTCATGCCCAAGGGCACGCCCTTCGTGAAGGTCGAGCACACCCGCCAGCACGGCGCCGAGGTGATCATCGCCGGCGAGACCTATGACGACGCCTATGGCCACGCCATGGTGCTGATGGCCGAGCGCGGCCTGACCTTCGTCCACCCCTTCGACGACCTGGACGTCATGGCCGGCCAGGGCACCATCGCCCTGGAGATGCTGGAAGAGGTCCCCGACCTCGAAGTCCTGCCGGTGCCGATCGGCGGCGGCGGGCTGATCGCCGGGGTGGCCACCGCCGCCCTGGCCCTCAAGCCCAACATCAAGATCTTCGGCTGCGAGCCGGCCATGTATCCCAGCTTCACCGCCCGCATGCGCGGGGTGATCCCCAACGCCGGCGGCCAGACCATCGCCGAGGGCATCGCGGTCAAGCAGGTCGGCAACCTGACCTATTCCATCGTCCGCCCGCTGCTCGAGGACGTGCTGCTGCTCGACGAGCCCTATTTCGAGCGCGGCATCTCGCTGCTGGCCAATGTCGAGAAGACCATCGCCGAGGGCGCCGGCGCCGCCAGCTTGGCCGCCCTGCTGGCCTATCCGGAACGGTTCCGGGGCAAGAAGTGCGGCCTGATCCTCACCGGCGGCAATATCGACACGCGCCTCCTGGCCTCGGTCCTGACCCGCGAACTGGTGCGGGCCCAGCGGCTGGTGTCCCTGCGCATCATCGGCGACGACCGCCCGGGTCTCCTGGCCACGGTCAGCATGGTGATCGGCGAGCATGGCGGCAACATCATCGAGGTGGCCCACAATCGCCTGGCCCTCGACGTGCCGGCCAAGGGCGCGGAGTTCGACATCATGATCGAGACCCGCGACGCCCAGCACACCCAGGAAATCATGGATAGCCTGCGCGAACGCGGCTACCCGCCCAGATTCGTTTAGAGCCATAGGAACGTCGATGAACCGTCTGCTGCTGGCGCTCGCCGCCGTCCTGGCCCTCGTCGCCTGCAAGCCCGGCCCCAAGGCCGCCGCCCCCATGGACGCCGCCGCCAGCGCCGCGGCCGCCAAGGCCTTCATGGACTCCAACGGCAAGAAGCCTGGGGTCGTGACCCTGCCGTCGGGCGTGCAGTACAAGGTCGTCCATTCCGGTCCGGCCGGCGGTGTGCACCCCGGCCTCAACGACGAGGTCAAGGTTCACTACGAGCTCAAGCTGCTGAACGGCGAGGTCATCGACTCCTCGTTCGAGCGCGGCGCCCCCGAGGTCATGGACCTGCGCAGCCTGGTCGGCGCCTGGAAGCTGACCCTGCCGGAAATGCGCCCGGGCGACGAATGGACCATCTGGGCCCCACCGGCCCTGGGCTACGGCGACGAGGACAAGGGCCCCATCCCCGCCAACAGCGTGCTGGAATTCAGGGTGCAGCTGATCGACGTGCTGCCCGAGGGCGGGGTTGTCGGGCGGGGCTGAGGCCCCGAGGGAATAGGGGCTAGGGACTAGCGCTTCTTCTGGCCCCTAATCCCTCGCCCCTAGCCCCTAATCCGTAAACACAACCGTCTTGCGCCCGTTCAACAGCACCCGGTCCTCCAGCCGCCAGCGCAGGGCCCGGGCCAGCACCCGCCGTTCGATATCGCGGCCCTTGCGGACCAGGTCGTCGGGACTGTCGCGGTGGCTGATGCGTTCGACGTCCTGCTCGATGATCGGCCCCTCGTCGAGGTCGCCGGTGACATAGTGGGCGGTGGCCCCGATCAGCTTGACGCCCCGCACATGCGCCTGGTGATAGGGCCGCGCGCCCTTGAAGCCCGGCAGGAAGCTGTGGTGGATGTTGATGCACCGCCCCTCCAGCTTGGCGGCCAGGCCGTCGGACAGCACCTGCATGTAGCGGGCGAGCACGACGATGTCGGTCCCCGTCGACTGGATCAGCGCCCACAGCGCCGCCTCCTGCTCCAGCTTGGTGTCGCGGGCGACCGGCAGGTGGTGGAAGTCGATCCCCGTGAAGTCGATGGCCGGATAGGTCTGCTCGGGGTGGTTGGAGACCACGGCGCTGATGTCCATGGCCAGCTCGCCGATCCGCCAGCGGTAGATCAGGTCGGCCAGGCAATGATCCGACTTGCTGGTCAGGATCATCACACGGTAGCGCTGCGAAGGATCGCGCAGGGTCCAGCGCATGGCCAGTTCATCGGCGATGGCCATGAATTGCGCCCGCAGGGCGTCGGCGTCCTGACCGTCGGGGGCGAACACCACCCGCATGAAGAAGGCCCCGGTCTCCGGGTCGTCATACTGCTGGGCGTCGAGGATGTTGCAGCCCCGCTCGAACAGGAAGGCCGACACCTTGGCGACGATGCCGCGGCGGTCGGGGCAGGAGAGGGTGAGGGTCAGCGGCTGGGTCATCGCCTCAGCGGTTAGCGGCCCACCGCTCTCGCCGCAAGCGCACGCACGGTCTAGAGAAGCGTCCATGTCCGCTTTGACGCCCGCTTCCGAAGCCCTCTCCGCCCGCGCCGTCGACCTGTTGCGGCGGCTGGTCTCCTTCGACACCACATCGCGCCGCTCCAACCTGGAGCTGATCGGCTGGGTCGAGACCTGGCTGGCCGAGCAGGGCATAGCCAGCCGCCGAATCGGCAACGCCGACGGGACCAAGGCCAACCTGCTGGCGAGCATCGGCCCCGATGTCGAAGGCGGCGTCGTCCTTTCCGGCCATACCGACGTGGTGCCGGTCGACGGCCAAGACTGGACCAGCGACCCTTTCGCTCTGATCGAGCGCGACGGGCGGCTGTTCGGGCGGGGCAGTTGCGACATGAAGGGCTTCCTGGCCCTCGCCCTGGCCGCCGTCCCCGACCTGCTGGCGGCCGAGCTGAAGCGCCCCGTCCACCTGGCCTTCTCCTATGACGAGGAGATCGGCTGTCTCGGCGCCCCGGCCATGATCGAGGTCATCGCCGCCGAACTGCCCCGCCCGGCCCTGGTGGTGGTGGGCGAACCCACCGACATGGTCGCCGTCAGCGCCCACAAGGGCATCATGTCGATCAAGGTGACGGTCGAGGGCCACGAGGCCCATTCCAGCCTGACCCACCTGGGCGTCTCGGCCAACATGGCGGCGGTCCGGCTGATGGCCTGCCTCTCGGATCTCGCCGACCGGCTGGAGCGCGAAGCCGACGCCGCCTCGCCGTACCTGCCCAAGCACCCGACCCTGACCATCGGCGTCATCGACGGCGGCACGGCCGGCAACATCCTGGCCCGCCGCTGCGAATTCATCTTCGACCTGCGCGCGCCGGGGACCTTCGACCGCTGGGGCGCGCTGCAGCCCTTCCTCGAGCTCTGCAAGCAAATCGACGCCGAACTGAAGGCCGACTGGCCCGATGCCGGCGTCTCCTGGAAACTGCTGGGCGAAGTCCCCGCCCTGGAGCCAGAGACCGACGGCCCCGCCGAAGCCTTCGCCCGCCGCCTGGCCGGCGACAACGGCCCGGCCCGGGTGGTCAGCTACGCGGCCGAGGCCGGCCAGTTCCAGCAGGCCGGCTTCTCGGTAGTCATCTGCGGCCCCGGCAGCATCGACCAGGCCCATCAGGCGGACGAATATGTCGAACTGGCCCAGATGCAGCGCGGCGGCGCCTTCATGGCCCGGCTGGTCGAGGCGCTCAGCGCGGACTGACCCTTTATTCCGCTCATCCCCGCGAAAGCGGGGACCCAGGCGTTTTTTGGGGGATGTCTACTGACGCGGTCCTGTCTCCAGGCGTTGCGGGATTTGAACGGTCCAAAACGGAAAAAGCCTGGGTCCCCGCTTTCGCGGGGATGAGCGGATTTTGGGTTAGCTGGCCAATGGCCCACTGGGCCGCATCCGCCACCATCGGCGACGGATCACCAGCCAACCGTTGCGCAGCAGGTAGCAGACTCGCATCCCCGCTGTTGCCGATGGCGTAGAGCACGTTCCTTACGAACCGATCCCGACCGATGCGCTTGATCGGGCTCTTGCGGAACAGGGCGCGGAAGGCGGCGTCGTCCAGGACGGCCAGCTCAGCGAGCGGCGGCGAGTCCAGGGCCTCGCGGGCGTGGAAAGCCGCCTCCTGGGCGGTGGCCGCGAACTTGTTCCAGGGACAGACGGCCAGGCAGTCGTCGCAGCCATAGATGCGGTTGCCCATTAGCGGCCGCAGGGCCGGATCGACCGGCCCGTCATGCTCGATGGTCAGGTAGGAGATGCAGCGCCGGGCATCCAGCCGGTACGGCGCCGGAAAGGCGTTGGTCGGGCAGATGTCCAGGCAGGCCCGGCAGCTGCCGCAGTGGTCGGCCTCGGCGGCGTCGGCCGGCAGGTCCAGGCTGGTCAGCACCGAGCCCAGGAACAGCCAGCTGCCCAGCTCGCGCGACACCAGGTTGGTATGCTTGCCCTGCCAGCCCAGCCCCGCCCGCTGGGCCAGCGGCTTTTCCAGCAGCGGGGCGGTGTCGACGAACACCTTCACCTCACCCCCGAACCTGGAAACCATCCAGCCGGCCAGCTGCTTGAGCCGGCCCTTGATCAGCTCGTGATAGTCGTCGCCCCGGGCGTAGGCGCTGATGTTTCCGGTGGACCGCTGGTCCAGCGCCGCCAGCGGGTCATGCTCGGGCCCGTAATTGATCCCCAGCACCACGGCCGACACCGCCCCCGGCCACATCGCCGTCGGATGCCGCCGCCGCTCCAGCGTCTCCTCCATCCAGCCCATCTGGCCCTGCAGCCCCTCGGCCACGAACTGGGCCAGCCAGTCGCCGTTCGGCCAGGGATCGGCGGCCGAGGCGAAGCCGCAGGCGTCGAAGCCCAGGCCAAGGGCGCGGGCCCGGATCTCGGCCCGTCCATCCCCGGCCAGGGCGGGCTTCATCCGCCGAGGGCGCGCAGGCGCTGGTTGTTCAGCTCGATGCGGCGGGCGACCAGCGGGCCGGCCTCCGCGGTCAGGGCCTGGGCGGCCGCGGGGTCTTCGGCCATCCTGGCCATGACCTGCCGGATCAGGGCGACCAACTGCAGTTCGACCTTGGCGCTCTCGTCATAGGTGGCGAAGGCGATCTCGATCCGGCGCTTCAGGTCGGGCGAGATGGAGCTGTCGGCCTGGCCCAGCGCGTACCGGGCCAGGGGCGCGACCTTGTTGGCCTGGCTTTCGGCCTCGTTCAGATCCTCGGCCATCTTGGTCGCCAGCTGCCGAAGCCTGCCCTCATCCTCGATCGCCTTGAGCATCTCGTAGAAGTCGGCGATCGCCTCGTTGCTGGCGATCATCGAGCGCGACAGCGCCGTCTGGGGCAGGCCCTCGCCGCTCATGGCCACGCCGATGGTCAGCAGGGCGTTCTCGGCCCGCAGAGCGGCGATGGAGCCGTCGATGAGGACGCCACGCAGCGCCAGGATCGCGGCCTGGTCGCCTAAGGCCGCCTTCTCGACCAGCGGCACGACCCTGTCGGCCAGGGTCAGGCTGTTGTCCGCCACGTCGCCGGCCACCTTGGGCAGCTTCGCCATGGCGGTCAGCAGCCGGGCGCCTTCAGGATCGCTGCGCACCGCGGCGAACCGGCTGCTGGGAAAGGCCGGCAGGGCCGCCCGCTCGGCGCGGATCCTGGCCTGGCTGGCCAGCACCCGGGCCTTCCAGGCGGCGACGTCGGCGGCGGCGGGCCGGGCTTCACTGGCCAGGACCAGCTGACCGCCGTCCATGACCTCGCCGAGGAACGCTTCGCTGGACAGCACCAGGGCCTGGTAGGGCGCGCTGGCCTGGACCAGCTGGGCCATCAGCCGGGAGTCGGCCGCCGCCGGCGGCGTGGCGGCGGCGGCGGCCGGCGCGGCCGGGGCCGCCGCCGCTGGCGCGCCCTTCTCGCCCGCCAGGACCGGCAAAGCGGCGCCCAGCAGCAGCACAGTGACGGTCAGAACCGAAAGACCACGCATGAACCTCAAACCGGCCCCACGGGGCCGCCCCCTTTTGAACAGGCCGGTAATTTCGCCGACCCGCCCTCGGAAGTCGAGTTCGGCGTATGGGAAGGCGGACGTTAGGCCCCCGTGAAGGTCTTCGAGGCGGCGGGCTTCATTGCGCGAACTGGGCCGTTCGCTGGGCTTGCAGGGCCGTGCGGCGGTCGACCAGGGGTCCGAGCTCCTCGTCCAGAATATTGCTCTCGCCATCCGGGTCGCGCGCCAGGGCCTCGATGCCCTTTTCCAGCACGTCGGCGATCTGAAGCTCGACCCTGCCGCTGTCGTCATAGGTGGCCAGCGCCGCGACGATGCGCGCTCTCAAAACCTCGGGCAGGGGTTCGGACTGCATGCGCAGGCTCATCAGGCGGGCCGTCGGCCCCATCTTGCGCGCCTCGGCCCGGCAAAGGTCCAGCTTGGCCCGCACCGCCGCCATCAGGGCGTCCGGGTCGACCTCCTCCCCATTCAGCTCGTCGTGGGTGTATTCGAGCAGCAGGATCAGGGCCTCGTTGCTGGCCCTGATCGTCCGCGACAGGATGGTCTGCGGATGTTCGGCGACGCCGGTGTTGATGGTGATGTCCAGCATCACGTTCTCGGCCTTCAGCGCCACGATCGTGCCCCGCAACAGCTCGCCGGCCAGCCGGATCCGGCTGTCATCGTCGCCGCCGATGGCCGCCTCGACCAACGGCACGATCGTGTCGGCCAGCTCCAGCACGCCGTCGGCGGACTGCGCCGCCGTCTGGGGCAGCTGCTCCATGCCCTCGGTCATGCGGCGGACCCGGGGATCGGACCCGAAGGCTTTGAAGGTGTCGCGCGGCCAGGGCGGCAGGGCGTTGCGGTGGGCCCGCAGCGAAGCGCTTTGAGCGGCGACCTTGGCCTTCCAGGCCGTCAGCCAGGCGCGGTCCGGCGGATTTTCGGTGTCGATGGCGCGGCTGGCGCCGTCGACGACCAGACCCAGCAGCTCATCGCCTTCCGAGACCAGGTCGCCATAGACGCTGGCGGCGGCGACCAGCTTGACCATGGCCTGGGAGAGCGGGTCGGCAGCCGGCGGCCCGGCGACCGGGACCGGCGGCGGTGCGGGCGGCGCGCCCTTTTCGCTGGCCAGGACCGGACCGGCGCACAGCAGGATCGCCAGGCCGGCCGCCAGGGCCGCCCTGACCGGAATGAACCAACGCATACGACCTAGACGACCAAGGCCGCCCCCCCACGATTACCGGGGCAGTGTCGCCGACCTGCCCTCAGAAGTCGAGTTCGGCGTAGTGGGAGGCGGGGGTCAGGCCCGGCTGGCGGTCGGCCAGCAGGGGGCGGAAGCAGGGCCGGGACTTCAGCTTCATGTACCAGGCGGTGAGGGCCGGGAAGTCGCGCCAGGGCAGGTCGCCCAGATAGTCGATCACCGACAGATGCGCCGCCGCCGCCATGTCGCCCAGCGACAGCCGCCGGCCGGCCAGCCAGTCGCGGGTCTGCAGCAGCTTTTCCAGATAGAGCAGGTGGTGGCGCAGGGCTTCGCGTCCGGCCCGCATGTTGGTCAGCGAGGGGGCGCCCAGGCCCAGCAGCCGCTTTTCCAGCTTCTCATGCAGCAGCGAGCCCCCGACCTCGGCGTCGAACTTGCGGTCGAACCATTGCGCCAGCCGCCGGGCCTCGGCCCGCTCGGCCGGCTCGCGGCCCAGCAGCGGCGGCTCGGGATAGCGCTCTTCCAGATGCTCGAGGATGGCGCGGGTCTCGCAGACCACCAGCGTTTTGCCGTCCTCCACCTCCACCAGAACCGGCGGCACCCCGGCCGGGTTGAGGGCGGCGAACTCGGGCGGCTGCTCCCAGTAGCGCACGATCACCTCGCTGAACGGCAGGCGCTTTTCGCCCAGCGCCAGCCGGACCTGCCGCGAGGCGGGGTCCAGGGGATAGTGGTGAAGGGTGCGGACGACGCTCATGCGGTTCTGACGGGGACTTTCAGTCGGAAGACGACGACGAATCAACGCCCCCACAACGCGCATACCCGCGTTAAGACCGCGTTTACCGCATCTCTTCCGTGAGGCTTTCCGCGCCCATCTCTGCAAACGCCCCGCCGTGCGGTTCGGCCCGGCCGCGCGGATCCAGGTGGATGATGATATCGGCGGCGGGGAAGGCGGCCAGGATCCGCTTCTCGGCCTCGACCACCGCGACATGAGCCTCGTCCAGGGTCAGGTCCGGGTCCATGTCGGCATGCAGCTGGATATGGATGTAGGGGCCAGAGGCGCGGGTGCGCAGCTGGTGGACATCGGTCAGGCGCGGATCGACGGTGACCAGCGCCGCGATGCGGGCCCGGGCTTCCTCGGGCAGTTCGCGGTCCATCAGCTGGTCGGCGGCCTGCCGGAACACCCCCACGGCGCCCCAGACCAGCCATCCCGTCACCAGCAGCCCCGCCGCCGCGTCGACCCGGGGCTCATCGAAAATCGCCGCCAGGGCGATACCGATCAGGGCCATGGCGTTGGAGGCCAGGTCGGCGGCGTAGTGGGCCCGATCCCCCGAAACCGCCACCGAGCTGGTCGCCTTCAGCACCCGCGCCTGGGCGAGGATCAATCCCAGGGTCAGCACGATCGAGACCGCCATGGCCCCCATGGACCAGGCCTCGGCCCGGATCAGGTAGGGATGCAGCAGCCGGTCGATGGCCTCGCGCCCGACCAGGGCGGCGGAACTGAACACCAGCCCGCCCTGCAGCAGGCTGGCGAAGGCCTCGGCCTTGCCATGCCCGAACCGGTGGCCGGCGTCCGGCGCCTTGGCGGCGTAGCGGACGGCGTAGGCGGTGATCAGCGAAGCCAGCAGGTCCAGCCCGCTGTCGGCCAAGGACGCCATCACGGCCATCGACCCGCTCATGATGTAGGCGACCAGCTTGACGGCGATCAGCACCGCCGCCGTCGCCGTGGACAGCAGGGTGATGCGCCGGGTCAGGACGGCGGCCTCGGCCGGCGGCAGGCCATGGACGTGGGGGGTCATGGGGGGGTTCTAGCCGAGGGGGCGCGATGACCCCAGCGCAAACGACTCTCGACTTTCGAACACGTCCGCCGCCGCTAGGATTTCCGCCTTTCGCCTGGCCCTAAGCCGCCCTTCTCGGCTCCGGCCCCACATACCGCGACTGCGGCCGGATCAGCCGCCCGCCCGCCAGCTGCTCCCGCGCATGGGCGATCCAGCCCGCCACCCGCCCCATGGCGAACACGCAGGTGAAGGCAGACGGCGGAAACGCCAACGCCTCCAGCAACAGCGCCGTGTAGAACTCGACATTGACGTCCAGCGCCCGATCCGGCTTGCGCTCCTTGAGGATGGTCAGGGCCGCCGTCTCCACCGCCTCCGCGAAGGCCAGGCGCCCCGGCAGGGCGTTGGAGCTCTCGGCCAGCCGGCCGATGGCCGTCTTCAGGGCGTCGGCCCTGGGGTCGCGCACCCGGTAGATGCGGTGTCCGAATCCCATCAGCCGGTCGCCATGGTCCAGGGCCGCCTCGATCCAGGCCCGGGCGTTCTCGGGCGTCCCGATGCCGTCCAGCATGTCGATCACCGGCCCCGGCGCTCCGCCATGCAGCGGGCCCTTCAGGGCGCTGATCCCGCCGACCACGGCGCTGGTCAGGCCGGCTCTAGTCGAAGCAATCACGCGGGCGGCGAAGGTCGAGGCGTTGAGGCCATGGTCGCAGACCGTGACCAGATAGGCGTCCAGCGCCGCCGCCTCGGCGGCTGAGGCGGGCGCGCCGCGCAGCATACGCAGGATATCGGCGGCGTGGCCCAGCTTGGGGTCCGGGGCGACGGCGGCCTGGCCGCCCTGCTCACGCACCACGGCGGCGGTGAAGACGGCCGGGGCGGCCAGCAGGCGGAAGGCGATATCCAGCGTGTCGCCATCCTGCAGCCGCGCGGTCAGGGCGCGCATGGCCTCGATCGGCGAGCGGGCCTTCAGACCGGCGTCCAGCGCCGCCACCTCGCCGAACACCTCGCCGCGGGCCCGGCCCAGGGCGGCGGTGAAGTCGCCGGGCAGGTCGTCGAAGAAGCCGTCGAACAACAGATGGGCGGCCTGTTCGAAACTGGTGCGCCCGGCCAGCTGGTTCAGGGGGTAGCCGCGGATCACCAGCCGGCCGGCCTGGCCGTCGACCTCGGACAGCACGGTTTCGGCGGCGACGACGTCATCCAGCCCGTCGGACATGGCGTTTTTCCTTCTCAATCCCTCATTCGCGGCTGACAGATCGCGCCATCGCGTGTTATCGTCAATCTTGATCAACTTGATCAATATAGGATTTGTCAATGTCCGGAGATCGGGACTGGCTGAGCGCCGACGAGGCGATGGATCGCCTGGGCATCCGGCCCCAGACCCTCTACGCCTATGTCAGCCGGGGCCGCATCGAGGCCCGCCCCGACCCCGACGATCCCCGCCGCAGCCGCTATCGCCTCGCCGATGTGGGCCAGCTGGCCGCCCGCAAGGGTCGTGGCCGCAAGGCCGCCGAGGTCGCCCAGAGCGCCATCGCCTGGGGGGAACCGGTCCTGGCCAGCGCCATCACCACCGTGGCCGGTGGCCGCCTTTGGTATCGCGGCCGCGACGCCGTGGTCCTCTCCGCCAACGAAAGCCTGGAGGGCGTCGCCCGCCTCCTGCGCGGCGGCCACGGCGCGGCCCTGAAGGCCGACAACCGCCCGGCCCCGCCGGCGCTGGCCTCGGGCCGCAGCCGCCTGTTCGCCACCCTGGCCAGCCGCGCCGGCGTCGACCCCCCCGGCCGGGGCCGAGCGCCCCTGGCCCTGGCCGTGGAAGCCGCCGGCCTGCTCGACGCCGTCGCCGACGCCGCCGCCGGCGAGACCGGCGATGGGGCGATCCATGTCCGCCTCGCCCGCGCCTGGGGCGGCGCGCCCGGTTCGGAGGACCTGATCCGCCGCGCCCTGGTCCTGCTGGCCGACCACGAACTCAACGCCTCGACCTTCGCCGCCCGGGTCACCGCCTCGACCGGCGCCTCTCTCGCGGCGGCCGCCCTGGCCGGCCTCTCGGCCCTCTCCGGCCCCCTTCACGGCGGCATGGCCCCCCGCGTCCTCAACCTCGTCGAAGAAGCCCGCCGCATCGGCCCCGAGGCGGCGGTCGCCGGCCGCCTGGCCCGCGCCGGCCCCCTCCCCGGCTTCGGCCATCCGCTTTATCCCGAGGGCGACCCCCGCGCCGAAGCCCTGCTCACCGCCTTCACCCCCGATCCCGAAATGCAGCGCCTGCGCGCCGCCGTGGAGGGCGGCACCGGCGAGGCGGCCAATGTCGATTTCGCCCTGGTGGCGCTGGCCCAGCACCTCAAGCTGGTGGAGGACGCCCCGTTCCTGATCTTCGCGGTGGCCCGCACGGCGGGCTGGATCGCCCATGCGGTGGAGCAGCTGCAGACAGGGCAGCTGATCAGGCCGCGGGCGCGGTACGTGGGTGAACCTGTCGGCGGATGAGCGCCAAGCCCTTCCCCCGCTGGCGGGGGAAGTGGCCTGAGATGCGCAGCATCGAAGGTCGTTGGGGGTCCTAGCGGCGTTGGCGGGTGGCACGCAGCCCGTAAAGGGCCCCCAACGAGCCTCCAGCTGCGCTGTCGGCCCACTTCCCCCGCCAGCGGGGGAAGGGCTGGTACTCTAAGCCAACTCCTGCTCGGCTAGTTGGTCGCTCAGGGGATGGCTGATCCGGCTGATCATCTCCTTGGGACACACCTGCCAGAACTGCCCCCGCACCCGGTCCCAATCCCGCAACAGACCCGCCGCGAACGCCGACCCCGTCTCCCGCGCATGCTCGGCGATCAGCTTCTTCAGCTCGCCTTCCCAATGGGCCGAGGCCAGGCGCTGCAGCACCACGCTCTCCTTGTTCACCCGCGGCGTAACCCGGTCGTGCTGGTCCAGCACGAAGGCCATGCCCCCGGTCATCCCGGCCGCGAAATTCCCGCCGATGGGACCCAGGATCACCGCCGTGCCGCCGGTCATGTATTCGCAGCCGTTGGCGCCGCAGCCCTCGACCACGGTGACGGCGCCGGAATTGCGCACCGCGAACCGCTCGCCGGCCTGGCCCGCCGCCAGCAGCTTGCCGGACGTCGCGCCATAGAGGCAGGTGTTGCCCAGGATGGTGTTGGCTTCCGGCGCCGTCAGCTGCGGGGCCGGGCGGACGATCAGGGTCGCCCCCGACAGACCCTTGCCGACATAGTCGTTGGCCTCGCCGGTCAGCACGATGCGCAGGCCGCGCACCGCGAAGGCCCCCAGGCTCTGGCCGGCCGAGCCGCGCAGTTCGACCGTCAGGTGGTCGCTGGGCAGGGCGTTCATGCCGAACTTGCGCACCAGATGGCTGGAAATCCGCGCCCCGATGGCCCGGGCGGTGTTGCGCACCGTATAGGTCAGCTGCATCTTCTCGCCGCGCGACAGCAGGGGCGCGGCGTCGCGGACGATCTGAGCGTCCAGGGTGTCGGGCACCTCGGTGCGGCCCGCGACGGTGCAGTAGGGCTTGTTGCCGCCCGGATCGGCCCGGACCAGCAGCGGGTTGAGGTCCAGGTCGTCCAGATGCTCGCCGCCCCGGCTGACCTGGGCCAGCAGGTCGGTGCGGCCGACCACGTCGATCAGCGACTTGAAGCCGAGCTCGGCCAGGATCTCGCGCACCTCCTCGGCGATGAAGCTGAACAGGTTGATGACCTTGTCGGGCGTGCCGGTGAACTTGGCGCGCAGGGCCTCGTCCTGGGTGCAGACCCCCACCGGGCAGGTGTTGGAATGGCACTGGCGGACCATGATGCAGCCCATGGCGATCAGGCTGGCCGTGCCGATGCCGAACTCCTCGGCCCCCAGCATGGCGGCCATGACCACGTCCCGTCCCGTCCGGATGCCCCCATCCGTCCGCAGGCGAACGGAGTGGCGCAGGTTGTTCAGGGTCAGCACCTGGTTGGCTTCGCTCAGCCCCATCTCCCAGGGCGAACCGGCGTACTTGATCGAGGTCTGGGGACTGGCCCCCGTCCCGCCGACATGGCCGGAGATCAGGATGACATCCGCCTTGGCCTTGGCCACCCCGGCGGCGATGGCCCCGATGCCGGTCATCGAGACCAGCTTCACGCAGACCCGGGCGTCCGGGTTGATCTGCTTGAGGTCGTAGATGAGCTGGGCCAGGTCCTCGATCGAGTAGATGTCATGGTGCGGCGGGGGTGAGATCAGCATTACGCCCGGCGTCGCATGGCGCAGCCTGGCGATCAGCTCGGTGACCTTGAAGCCGGGCAGCTGGCCGCCCTCGCCGGGCTTGGCGCCCTGGCTGACCTTGATCTCGATCTCGCGGCACTCGTTGAGATATTCGGCCGTGACGCCGAACCGGCCCGAAGCCACCTGCTTGACCGCGCTGTTGGGGTTGTCGCCGTTGGGCAGCGGCCGGTAGCGGGCCCGGTCCTCGCCGCCCTCGCCCGAGACCGACTTGGCCCCGATGCGGTTCATGGCGATGTTGAGGGCGCCATGGGCTTCCGGGCCCAGGGCCCCCAGGCTCATGCCGGGGGTGACGAAGCGCTTGCGGATCTCGTTGACGCTCTCGACGTCGTCGACCGGCACGGGCGTGCGGCCGGGCTTGAAGTCGAGCAGGTGGCGCGGCTGCTGCGCCGCCTGCCGCCGCAGGGCCGCCGAATAGAGCCGGTAGGAGCCATAGTCGCCGTTGTCGCAGGCATGCTGCAGGGCGTGGATCAGCCGCGCCTCGAAGGCGTGGGCCTCGCCAGAGCGACGGGCCTTGTAGAAGCCGCCGACCGGCAGGACGTTGGCCGCCCCGCCCCAGGCCTTGCGGTGAATCTCCACCGCCTTCTTCTCCAGGCCCGCCAGGCCGATGCCGGAGATGCGCGAGGGCATGCCGGGGAAGAACTCCGCCACCAGGGCCCGCGACAGGCCCACCGCCTCGAAATTATAGCCGCCGCGGTAGGAGCTGATCACCGCGATGCCCATCTTGGAGATGATCTTCAGAAGGCCCTGCTCGATGGCCGTCTTGTGGTTCACGCAGACGTCGCGCAGGGTCATCTCGCCGCTGAGGCCGCGCTCCAGCCGGTCCTGGAAGCCTTCCTGCACCAGATAGGCGTTGACCGCCGTCGCCCCCACCCCGACCAGCACCGCATAGGCATGGGTGTCGACGCACTCGGCCGCCCGCACGATGATCGACACATAGCTGCGCAGCCCCTTGCCGACCAGGTGGGCGTGGGCCCCGCCGGTGGCCAGGATCATCGGCAGGGCGACCCGGCCCGGACCGCTGTGCTCGTCGGTCAGCACGATGGTCGAGCAGCCGCGCAGGGCGGCGTCCTCGGCCTCGGCCCGCACCCGGTCCAGATTGGCGCGCAGGGCGTCGCCACCCCTCGCCTCGGGCGCCGGTATGGGCATGGTGCAGTCGATGACCGCGACGTTCTTCTCGCCGATATAGGTCAGGATGCGCTCGTACATCCCGGTGGTCAGGACCGGGCTTTCCAGCACATAGACGTCGGTCTGGGCCGCATCCTGGGCCAGGATGTTGCCCAGGTTCTTGAAGCGGGTCTTCAGGCTCATCACCCCGGTTTCCCGCAGCGGGTCGATGGGCGGGTTGGTCACCTGGCTGAAGTTCTGGCGGAAGAAGTGGCTGAGCGGCCGGTACTGGTCGCTCAGCACCGCCAGCGGGGTGTCGTCGCCCATCGAGCCGACCGCCTCCTTGGCGTCCTCGACCATGGGGGCCACGACCAGCTCCAGGTCCTCCAGCGTCATGCCGGCGGCGGTCTGGCGGCGGATCAGCTCTTCCTTGCCGAACTGGCGGGGCTCGGGCCCCGGGCCGATCTTCTCCTCGAGATTGACCATGTTGCCGAGCCACTCGGTGTAGGGATGGGCGTCGGCCAGGTGGTCGATGATCTCATCCTCGCCGTAGAGCTGGCCTTCCTGCAGGTCGACGGCGATCATCCGGCCGGGCGAGATGGCCAGCTTGCGGGTGATGCGGTCTTCGGCCACGCCGCACATGCCCGCTTCCGAGCCGACGATCAGCAGGCCGTCGTCGGTATAGGCCACCCGCAGCGGCCGCAGCCCGTTGCGGTCCTTGCCGGCCACGACCCAGCGGCCGTCGGTGGCGCAGACGGCGGCCGGGCCGTCCCAGGGCTCCATGACGGCGTTGCAGTAGGAATAGAGCGCCTTGTGCGACGGCTTCATCTCGGCGTCGGACTTGGAGTTCCAGGCCTCGGGGATCAGCAGCGACTTGGCCATGGGCGCATCGCGGCCGGCCCGGACCAGCACCTCGAAGGTGTTGTCGAGCGCCGCCGAGTCCGAGCCGCCCGGCTGGATCACCGGCTTCACGTCGTCGTCGAACTCGCCGAACGCCTGGGCGGCCATGCGGATCTCATGGCTCTTCATCCAGTTGACGTTGCCCTTGAGCGTATTGATCTCGCCGTTATGGGCCAGCATGCGGAAGGGCTGGGCCAGCCGCCATTGCGGGAAGGTGTTGGTCGAGTAGCGCTGGTGGAAAATGGCCACCGCCGCCGTGAACCGCTCGTCGCGCAGGTCCGGGTAGAACTCGTCGATATGCTCGGCCAGGAACATGCCCTTGTAGATCAGGGCCCGGGCCGACAGCGAGCAGATGTAGAAGTCGTTGATCGCCGAGGCGGCCACCCGCTTTTCGATGCGCTTGCGGCAGAGGAACAACGCCCGTTCCAGGGCCTGGCCGTCCAGGCCGGGGGGCGGGGCCAGCATGATCTGCTCGATCTCGGGCCGGGTGGCGTTGGCCTTCTCGCCGATCACGGCGGTGTTCACCGGAACCTGCCGCCAGCCATAGATGTAGAAGCCGAACCGCAGGGCCTCGGCCTCGACGATGGTCCGGGCCGCCTCCTGGGCCGTGAGGTCCGTGCGCGGCAGGAAGACCTGGCCCACGGCGATGGGGCCGGGGCGCAGGTTATGGCCGCTGCCCTCGACCTGTTCGGCGAAGAAGCCCTGCGGAATCGACACGAGGATGCCGGCGCCATCGCCGGTCTTGCCGTCGGCGTCGACCGCGCCCCGGTGCCAGACCGCCTTCAGCGCCTTGATGGCCAGCTCGACCACCTCGCGGCGCGGCTGCCCGTCGATGGCGCAGACCAGGCCCACGCCACAGGCGTCGCGTTCGTCGGCCGGGTTGTAGGCGTGGCCGGCGATGAGGAGGTCGCGGTTCTTCAGGTAGCGGTCGAGTTCAGCGCTCATTGGGGCGCTCCAGCAGCGGGATTGAGAATCCTCCCCCGGAGGGGGAGGGGGACCGCGCCGAAGGCGTGGTGGAGGGGGTTTGAGCTACATTCAGGCGTCAGGAAAAATCGCGGCGGTTCGGCTGCGGGCCCTCGGGCAAAGGTGGATGCAGCGGCAACCCCCTCCACCATGCTCCGCATGGTCCCCCTCCCCCTCCGGGGGAGGATTGGCATGGCGTGCGTCATCGCCTTCACTCCGCCGCCACGAGCGCGGGCGAAACCCGGGCCAGCAGGTCGGCGTGGATCGCCGCCGCCGCATCCCGGCCGTCGCGGATCGCCCAGACCACCAGCGAGGCGCCCCGGACGATATCCCCCGCGGCATAGACGCCCGGCAGGCTGGTGCGCTTGGCTCTACGGTCGGCCAGCTGCACCGTGCCGGCGCGACCGACCTTCAGATGCGGGGCGCCGAACAGGGTCGGCAGGTCCTCGGGCTCGAAGCCCAGGGCCGTGATCACCAGCCTGGCCGGCAGGTCATAGTCGCTGTCCTCCATCGGCTCGGGGCTGGAGCGGCCCGAGCTGTCCGGCGGGCCCAGCCGCATGCGGTGGGCGCGGACGCCGTCCGCCGCCTCGGCCTCGCCCAGCACGGCGCGCGGCGCGGCCAGCCAGTCGAACACTACGCCCTCCTCCTCGGCATGGGCGACCTCGCGCATCGAGCCGGGCATATTGGCCCGGTCGCGGCGGTAGAGGCAGGTCACGGACGTGGCCCCCTGGCGCACGGCGGTGCGCACGCAGTCCATGGCGGTGTCGCCGCCGCCGATGACCACCACATCCTTGCCGTCGGCGTCGAGCACGCCGCTGTCGAAGGCCTCCACGGCGTCGCCCAGACCCTTGCGGTTGGAAGCGATCAGATAGTCGAGCCCCTGGACCACGCCCTGCGAGCCAGCGCCGGGGACGGTCAGGTCGCGGGCCTGGTAGACGCCGGTCGCCAGCAGGATGGCGTCATGCTTCCCGCGCAGATCATCCAGCGAAGCGTCGCGGCCGACCTCGAAGTTCAGCCTGAATTCGACGCCGCCGTCCTCGAGCCGCCGGGTGCGGCGCTGGACGACGTCTTTTTCCAGCTTGAAGCCCGGGATGCCGTAGATCAGCAGCCCGCCCGGCCGGTCATGGCGGTCATAGACGGTGACGCTGTAGCCCTGCTCGCGCAGCAGCTCGGCCGCCGACAGCCCGGCCGGTCCGGCGCCGATGATCCCCACCGACTGGCCGCGATCGGCCCCGGGGGTCAGGGGCTGGACCCAGCCCTCCTCCCAGGCCTTGTCGGTCAGGTATTTCTCCACGGAGCCGATGGTCACCGTGCCATGGCCCGACTGCTCGATGACGCAGTTGCCCTCGCACAGGCGATCCTGCGGACAGATGCGGCCACAGATCTCCGGCATGGAGTTGGTGGCCTGGGAGAGTTGATAGGCCTCCTCCAGCCGCCCGGCGGCGGTCAGCCGCAGCCAGTCGGGGATGTTGTTGTGCAGGGGGCAATGGGTCTGGCAGAAGGGGACGCCGCACTGCGAACAGCGCGAGGACTGCTCGGCAGCCTTGGCGTCGATGAAGTCGGCATAGATTTCGTGAAAGTCGCGGTCGCGCGCCTGCGCGTCCCGCTTTTCAGGGGTGGAGCGCGCGACGGTGGTGAACTTCAGCATGCGCTCGGCCATGCCAAACCCTTTCAGTGCCTGTGCGGGCGGAGAAAACTTTCACAGCGGGCTCCTTATCGCGCCCAAAGGGGAAGAAAAATGCGTTGGTCAACTTCAGGGACCAAATTTCGCGCGACTGACGGATAAATGAACGGCTTCGCGGTTCGTAACGAAATAACTGGTCCCATCTTGGGACAATAGCTTTGGGGAAGCCGAAATGGCCGACTGGCTGAACGCCATTATCCTGGGTCTGGTCGAGGGCCTGACCGAGTTCATCCCGGTGTCGTCCACCGGCCACCTGCTGCTGGCGGCCAGGCTGCTGGGCCTGGAAGACCCGTCCTGGAAGACCTTCGTGGTGCTGATCCAGCTGGGCGCCATCCTGTCGGTGGTGGTGCTCTATTTCCAGCGGCTGTGGGACGTGGTCCTGCGCCTGCCCAGCGATCCGGCGGCCCGCCGTTTCGTGCTCAGCGTGCTGATCGCCTTCCTGCCGGCGGTGGCCGCCGGTCTGGGCCTGCACAAGGTGATCAACGGGACCTTCATGGAGAGCGTCAGCCTGATCTGCTGGTCGCTGATCATCGGCGGCGTCCTGCTGATCGTCCTGGACCGCTGGCGCCCCACGCCCCGGCACGAGGACGCCATGACCCTGCCGCTGCACACCTCGCTGATCATCGGCCTGGTGCAGTGCCTGGCCCTGGTCCCGGGCGTCTCCCGCTCGGGCGCCACCATCGCCGGCGCCATGCTGGCCGGCGTCGACCGCAAGGCCGCCGCCGAGTTCAGCTTCTTCCTGGCCATGCCGACCATGGCCGGCGCCTTCACCCTGGACCTGTGGGACGCCCGCGACACGCTCAACTCCAGCCAGGCCTGGCTGATCGCCATCGGGTTCGGGGTGTCGTTCCTGGTCGGGCTGGCGGTGGTGAAGTGGATGATCGGCTTCGTGGGAAAGCGCGGCTTCAGCCTGTTCGGCGTCTGGCGGATCGTCGTCGGGGCGCTGGGGCTGTGGCTGATCAGGGGCTAGGGGCTAGGGGCTAGGGGCTAGCAGCCTGCGCCATCCCTAATCCCTAATCCCTAGCCCCTAACCTCAGAACGCCCCTTCCGGCGCCTCGGCGTACTGGCCGCCCTTGCGGTAGCGGTAGAGGTAGCTGGGGACGATGGCCTCGATGCTCTTGGGAACGATGCCCAGGGCCTCGAAGCCCTGGCCCGAAGCGACATTGTCGCTCTTCAGCGCGGTGACCTGGTCGGAGGTGATCGGGGCCGGGACCAGCGGGATGTAGCCATAGACCAGCGCGGCCAGGTCGCCGCCCATGCCGATCAGCCCGGCCACGGGCCAGGGAAGCGGCAGCAACAGCCGGCTGCGGCCGGTCTCGCGCAACACGAACTCCATCAGTTCCTTGAAGCTGAACACCCCCGGGCCGCCCAGTTCGTAGGTCTGGCCCTGGGTCGCCGGGTCCTCGATGATTCGGGCGATGGCCTCGGCCACGTCGGCGACATAGGCCGGCTGGAATTTCGTATGGCCGCCGCCGAACAGCGGCAGGGCCGGGCTGAGCGCCGCCAACTGGGCGAACTGGTTGAAGAAGCGATCCTCGGGGCCAAAGACGATCGAGGGCCGCACGATGGTCACGCCTGGATAGGCCTCGCGGGCCGCCGCCTCGCCCATGGCCTTGGTGCGGGCGTATTTCGAGGCCGAATGCTCATCGGCGCCGACGGCCGAGATCTGCACCAGCCGGGTGACGCCGGCCGCCGCGCAGGCCTCGGCGACGGTCTTGGCCCCCATGGCATGGATGGTCTGGAAGCCCTGGCGGCCCACCTCCTGCAGCACGCCCACCAGGTTGACGCAGCCCTCGGCGCCTTCGAGCGCCCGGGCCACCGAGGCCTTGTTGCGGAGGTTGGCCTGGACCACCTCGATCTGGCCGACATCGCCCAGCATGCGCAGGCGATAGCCCCGCCCGGGGTTGCGAGCGGCGACCCGGACCCGCAGGCCCCGCTTGGCCAGGGCGCGCACGACCTGGCGGCCGACAAAACCGGTTCCCCCAAAGACGGTGACCAGACCCTGCATGCGCGCCGCGCTCCTAAGAAGAAGAGGTTCGGATAGACGATGCCCCCTCAAGAGGCAACGGCCGCTGTTGACCGTCCGATGACGGCGCCCTAAGAGGCTCGCCTCGCGCCGATCCGAAAGGGTCGGAGATGCGGGCCCAGGTGGCGGAATTGGTAGACGCGCTGGCTTCAGGTGCCAGTGGCTTAACGGCCGTGGAGGTTCGAGTCCTCTCCTGGGCACCACCCTTCGCTCTCTAACGAGAGCTTCGGATGGCGAGCCACCCTTACCTAGGTGGCAATTTTGAATAGCCGTCATCACTCTCTATAGATGCGCCCTTGGGAGCGTGGAGCGAGCCTTGGCCAATCATCTGCATGAGGGCGACCTGCCGGAGGGCCTGTTCGAGGGCGCGAGCAGTCTCGCCATCGATTCCGAGACCATGGGCCTCAACCTGAGGCGGGATCCCCTCTGCGTGGTGCAGCTGTCGGCCGGGGACGGCGACGCCCACATGGTGCGGCTGGACCGCTCGAGCTACGACTGCCCCAACCTCAAGGCCCTGCTGCTCAATCCCTCCATCCTGAAGATCTTCCACTTCGGGAGGTTCGACATCGCCATGTTCGAGCTCTATCTGGGCGTCACCACCACGCCGGTCTGGTGCACCAAGATCGGCTCCAAGATCGCCCGCACCTATACCGACCGCCATGGCCTCAAGGACGTGGTCAAGGAGCTGGTCGGGGTCGACCTCTCCAAGGCCCAGCAGAGCAGCGACTGGGGCGCCGCCAAACTCAGCCCCGAGCAGCTGGCCTATGCCGCCACCGACGTGCTGCATCTGCATGCGGTCAAGGAAAAGCTTGAAACCATGCTTATCCGGGAAGGCCGCATGGGCCTGGCCCAGGCCTGTTTCGACTTCCTGCCGCACCGCGCGCGCCTTGATCTGGCGGGGTGGGGGGAAATGGACATCTTCGCTCACAGCTAGGCCGACCTATATAGCCCCCACATGACCCACGCCGCCGCCCATGGTTTCGAGCCCCGCCGCATCGGCCCCGCCATGGGCCGGTGGCGCCGGCGTTCGGCCCTGATCAAGGCCCTGCGCTGGGCCCTGCCGCTGGCCATGGGGCTGATCGCCGCCTTCCTGGTGGCCATGGTGGTGCTGAGCGGGGTCAAGAGCGCCAAACCCGACCTCAAGGCCGCCTCCACCGCCATCCGGCTGGTCAACGCCCGCTTCATGGGCCGGGTCAAGGACGGCCGCAGCTTCCAGATCGGCGCCCGCGACGCCATGCGCGACGAGAAGAACCTCAACCTGGTCATCCTCAGCGAGCCCAACCTGACCATCGGCGGCGAGACCCCGACCCCGGCCCGGCTGGCCGCCAGGCGCGGCGAATATGACGAGGTCAAGCGCATCCTGACCCTGATCGGCGATGTGCGGATCGACGACGGCAGCGGCCGGCGGGTGAACAGCGAGCGGGCGGTGGTCGATACGCGGACCGGCAAGGTGGTCGGCCAGTCGGGCATCACCGGCGACGGGCCCATGGGCCAGTTCAGCGCCCAGTCATACAATGTCGACCAAAAGAGCAAGAAGCTCGAATTCAAAGGCAGGGTTCGCGCCCGGATGAATACGAAGTAGTAGGAACCCGATGACCACCAAGAGACTCAGCATGACCGGCGCGCGCAACCGACTGAGCCTGGCTATTCTGGCGGCGGGCCTGCTCGCCCCGACCCTTGCCCTGGCCCAGCTCGACACCCGCTCGCCCATCGACCTGTCCGCCGACTCCTCGGTGGTCGACAACGCCACCTGCATCTCGGAATGGAAGGGCAATGTCGAAGCCCTGCAGGGCCGCACCCGCCTGCGCTCCGACTCCATGAAGGTCTATGGCGTCAAGGGCGACTGCGCCCAGGCCGACCGGCTGGTCGCCGACGGCAACGTCTATTACGTCACCGCCGACCGCAACGTGAAGGCCGACCACGCCGTCTATGACGCCGGCAGCGAGATCATCACCCTGACGGGCGGGGTCATCATCGTGCAGGGCAAGAACGTGGTCCGCGCCGACAAGGCGGTGATCAACACCAAGACCGGCGAGACCCAGCTGCAGTCGGCGGGCCGCGCCAATGGCGGCCGGGTGCGCGGCGTCTTCTATCCGTCCGACAAGCCCGCCGCCAAGAAGCCCTGACCGATGGACGCGGCGGTAACCGACAAACCGGTTCTGGCTGACGAAGGCCTTGTGGTCGAGCGGATCGGCAAGGCCTTTGGCGACCGCCATGTCGTCAAGAATGTCTCCCTGCGCCTCAAGCGCGGCGAGGTGGCCGGCCTGCTGGGCCCCAACGGGGCGGGCAAGACCACCTGCTTCTACATGATCACCGGCCTGATCCCGGCCGACTACGGCAGGATCAGCCTGGACGGCGCCGACATCACCGCCCTGCCGATGTTCCAGCGGGCCCGGATGGGGGTCGGCTATCTGCCGCAGGAAGCCTCGATCTTCCGCGGCATGACGGTCGAGCAGAACGTCCTGGCCGTGGTCGAGCTGCGCGAGAAGAACCGCGACAAGGCCCGCGACACCGTCACCGCCCTGCTGGAAGAGCTGCACATCGCTCATCTGCGGGCCGCCCCGGCCATCTCGCTGTCGGGCGGCGAGCGGCGGCGGGTGGAAATCGCCCGGGCCCTGGCCAGCGAGCCCAGCTTCATGCTGCTGGACGAGCCCTTCGCCGGCATCGACCCCCTGGCCATCCAGGACATCCGCGACGTCATCGCCTACCTCAAGGGCCGCGGCATCGGCATCCTGATCACCGACCACAATGTCCGCGAGACCCTGGAGATCATCGACCGCGCCTCGATCATCGCCGGCGGCGAAGTGCTGTTCGAGGGCGCGCCGAAGGAGATTACGGACAACCCGGAAGTGCGGCGGGTCTATCTGGGCGACCGGTACTAGCTTCCTTCAAATCCTCCCCCGGAGGG
Source organism: Caulobacter ginsengisoli (assembly GCF_030814835.1). Taxonomy (GTDB): domain Bacteria; phylum Pseudomonadota; class Alphaproteobacteria; order Caulobacterales; family Caulobacteraceae; genus Caulobacter; species Caulobacter ginsengisoli. Next base: position 244,312 of record NZ_JAUSVS010000006.1, on the reverse strand, counting down.
GGAGGGGGACCGCCCCGAAGGGGTGGTGGAGGGGGTTGAAACTACAACCACTTCTGCACGCGGGAACGCGGCTTATCGGCTGCGCCCAATCCTGACGCCTGGATGTAGCGTCAGACCCCCTCCACCATGCTCCGCATGGTCCCCCTCCCCCTCCGGGGGAGGATTCAGGGGCGGGGCCGCCGCCGCGATCCGATCAGGTCGAAGAAGGCTAACCCAAAGCCGCCGCCGACGAGGACCGCCGCGAACAGCAGCTGGCCGCCCAGGCTGGACGGCGTCTCGGTTCCGATCAGCAGCCAGTGCAGCCCCAGGAAGGCGAGGACACCCAAAGCCAGGCCCGCCAGGAATCGAACCAGACGATTCCTGGCTTCGAGGATGAACGCCCGCCCGCGTTCACCGCCTTTGCTCAGCAGGTGATTTAGGACCATACCGGTGACCACCAAAACCACGCCAAGTAGGGCTCCGATGACGCCGGCGATGGCGCCTCTGCGCACATCCCCGACGCTCAAATATTGGTAGGCGTATGCAGCGCCGAGGAGCAGGACGACAGGGATGTCGAGCCACAGCCTTGAGGGGATGCTTCGCTGCCAACGGACCTTATGCGGACCATTGGAAGCCGAGCCGTCCACCCTCTCGGGCAGACCTGGGGTCGGTTCTGGCGGCTTCATTGGAGACACCCCTACTGACAGAAACTAGCGTCGTCCGCCATCAGCCGGCAAGACCGGCCCCGATCTTGCAGGGCCTGTCAGCCCTCCGTTAACCCAATGCGCGTCAGATGGCCCTTCGAGCATTCGGAGAGGGCGTGGACCTTGGCGTTGGGACCCAGACTTGAGCTTCGGCAAGGCCAGAGCCTGGTCATCACGCCGCAGCTGCAGCAGGCGATCAAGCTGCTGCAGCTGTCGAACATCGAGCTCGAGGCCTATGTCGAGGCCGAGATCGAGCGCAATCCGCTGCTCCAGAAAGACGAACGCGACGCCGAGCCGGAGGCCGAGGCCGTCAAGGCCGAGTCCACCGATGACTGGAGCGTCGACAACGCCCCCGACAGCGTGGCGGCGGCCGAGTTCGACGGCGGCGAGGGCGACGCCTCGCCCGGCGAACGGGCCACCGGCGATGGCGATTTGGGCGCCCAGCAGGCCGGCGGGGCGGTCGACTGGTCCAAGGCCGGCAAGGGCGGCAGCTTCGAGGGCGGCGAGGACGACCTGGAAGGCCGACTCACCCGCGCCAAGACCCTGTCCGAACATCTGCACGACCAGCTGGCCGTGGCCGGCCTCAACGACGCCGAGCGGGCCGTGGCCGCCCAGCTGATCGACGCCGCCGACGAGGGCGGCTACATGCGCGCCGACCTCTGGGAGATCGCCGAGCGGCTGGGCTGCGAACTCGGCTTCGTCGAGGGCGTGCTCACCGTCCTGCACGGCTTCGAGCCGACCGGCGTCCTGGCCCGCGACGTGCGCGAATGCCTCGCCCTGCAGCTCAAGGAGCGCGACCGGCTCGATCCCGCCATGGCCGCCCTGCTGGACAATCTCGAACTGCTGGCCCGCCGCGACATGAATGCTTTGCGCCGCGCCTGCGGGGTCGATGACGAGGACCTGCGCGACATGATCGCCGAGCTGAAGTCGCTGACGCCCCGCCCGGGCGCGGCCTTCGGCGGCGAGCCCAGCGCCCCGGTCGTCCCCGACGTCTTCGTCCGTGAAGGCCTGGGCGGCCTGTGGCTCGTCGAGCTGAACACCGACACCCTGCCGCGGGTGCTGGTCGACCAGCGCTATCACGCCCGGGTGGCCGGCGGGGCGCGCACCGACCAGGAAAAAACCTTCGTCTCCGACTGCCTGGCCACCGCCAACTGGCTGGTCAAGAGCCTGGACCAGCGGGCCAAGACCATCCTGAAAGTCGCCTCCGAGATCGTCCGCCAGCAGGACGGCTTCCTGGCCTATGGCGTCGAGCATCTGCGGCCGCTGAACCTCAAGACCGTGGCCGACGCCATCGGCATGCACGAATCCACCGTCAGCCGGGTGACCTCGAACAAATACCTGGCCACCCCGCGCGGGGTCTATGAGATGAAGTTCTTCTTCACCTCCTCCATCGCCTCGACCTCGGCCGGCGCCGAGGCCCATTCGGCCGAGAGCGTGCGCCACAAGATCAAGCAGCTGATCGAGGCCGAGCGCAGCGAGACCGAGGTGCACAGCGACGACCATATCGTCGACATCCTCAAGGAAGCGGGGGTCGATATCGCCCGCCGGACCGTCGCCAAATACCGCGAGGCGATGCGGATTCCGTCGTCGGTCGAGCGACGGAGAATGTTACGCGCCTCGGTGTGATCCTTTTCACATCGGCGTGCGTTGAACGCCTATGACCCTGGTCCTCGAAGCCCCCGACCCGGCCGCCCCCCATCCTCCCGGCCGCCGGCTCTCGCGGGCCCTGCGTGACATCCGCGACGAGGGCGCCGACTCGGTCGCCGTGCATGAACTGACCACCCGCATGGGCGAGCGGGCGTTCGGGGCCCTGCTGGCCCTGTTCTCCCTGGTCAACCTGCTCCCCGCCCCGCCGGGATCGGGCGTCATCCTGGCTGCGCCGCTGGTGCTGATCGGCGCGCAGGCGGCGCTGGGCGCCCGGGCCCCCTGGCTGCCCCGCTTCGTGCGCCACCGCCGGATCAGCCAGCCCCGCTTCGGCAAGGCCCTCAAGCGCACCCTGCCGGCCCTCGACTGGCTGGAAGCCTTTTCGCGGCCCCGCCTGACCTTCCTCTTCAACCCACCGGCCGAGCGGCTGATCGGCCTGGTCTGCGCCATCCTGGCCATCGTCTCGATGATCCCGATCCCCTTTGCCCACATGGCCCCGGCCATCGCGGTGGGGATCTATGGCCTAGCCCTGATGCAGCGCGACGGCGTGCTGCTGATCGTCGCCATCGGCCTGACCCTGCTCTCAGCGGTGCTGTTCATGCTGGGCGCGGGGGCGGTGGTGACACTTCTTCATCACCTTTCGCCTATCGTCTCGGGTGGGGTCCAGGCCCCCCTCTAGGACTGTTGGGGGGGTTCACGAAACTGCGATCCCCAGTGGGTCGGGTTTTCTTGACACCTTGGCGCAGGAGGCGCGTTGTCTAGCCATGCAAGTGCATGTTTCCGGCAAGCAAGTCGACGTCGGGGAGGCCCTGCGTTCGCGGGTTTCCGACGAACTTTCCACCAGCATCGGCAAATACTTCGATCGCGGCGGCTCCGCCGACGTGACCGTCGGGCGGGAGGGTCACTCCTTCCGGGTCGATTGCGCCCTGTCCCTGGATTCGGGCGCCAGGCTGCAGAGCCACGGCCTGGGCGGCGACGCCCACGGGGCCTTCAGCGCCGCCCTCGCCAAGATCGAGACGCGCATCCGCCGCTACAAGCGACGGCTCAAAAGCCACAGCGAGCAGTCCAGCGCCCGCCAGGCCGAGACCGCCGCCTTCTATGTGCTGCGCGGCGCCGATGACGTCGACGACGGCGTCGACAGCTGGGGCGACGACCACCACGACCACGAGCCGCCCCAGAGCATGATCATCGCCGAATCCGAGGCGGATCTGAAAACAATGACTGTTTCCATGGCGGTTATGGAGATGGACTTGACCGAATCCCAGACAATCGTGTTTAGGAACGCCGCTCACGGCGGGTTGTCCGTGGTCTACCGTCGCCCGGACGGCCATATCGGCTGGATCGACCCTTCGAGAACGAACAAGCCGAACGGAAATTAGGGCAGGTGGGCCGTCAGGCCCGCCCCCCACCGCTTCCTCCCCCCGGCCTCTAATAGAGCAGGCATGCCAGTATGCTGATCGGTGACTTGTTGGATTTGCGCGCCATAGCCCCGCATGTCAGCGGCGGCTCCAAGCGACAGATCCTGGGCGTCATCGCCGACGTCGCCGCCCGCAGCTACGGCCTGGAGGCGGCCGTGGTGCTGGACGCGCTTCTCGAGCGGGAGTCCGCGGGCTCGACAGGCCTGGGCCACGGCGTCGCCGTGCCGCACGCCCGCATCCCGGGCCTGAGCGGCATGAAGGCCGTCTTCGTCAAGCTCGACACCCCCACGGCCTTCGAGGCGGTGGACGACCAGCCGGTCGACCTGCTGCTGGCCCTGCTGGCCCCCGAAACCGGCGGCTCCGAACACCTGCGCGCCCTGGCCAGCGTCTCCCGCCGCCTGCGCCAGCCGGAACTGCGCCAGCAGCTGCGCCAGGCGCGGACGGCGGACGCCATCCATGCGCTGCTGGTGCGGGAAGCGCGGTCGACCGCGGCGTAGGCTGATCCTCCCCCGGAGGGGGAGGGGGACCGCCGCGAAGCGGTGGTGGAGGGGGTCAACCCCTACATCCACCTCGATCCAGCGTATCTCAGCCGATCCGCCGCGCCCTATCCTGACGCCTGGATGTAGCTCAAACCCCCTTCCACCATGCTCCGCATGGTCCCCCTCCCCCTCCGGGTGAGGAAAGTCAAAATGACGCCCTCGTCACCTTTTTCATTGACCCTTAACCCATATATGTGGACAGTGTTCACATTGCCCAGAGGCCCGCCCGGGGCCCGGCAAACCCAGGCCGGAGGAGCGCAGCGTGACTGACAAGAACATCACCAAGGACGCCATGTACGACGCCGTGGCGCCGGACGATTTCGAGTCCATGCTGGAGCTGGACCGCTACAACGCCCGCTCGACGGCGTTCGACAAGATCATCAGCGCCACCCACGACCACTTCTGGGATCCGCTCGACAAGAACTACATCGACTTCGACGAGCCCTTCGACATGGAGAACCAGCCGCTGGTTCCCGAGGACTTCGTGGTCGCCCTGCAGACCGACTACGTCTCCAACCACCTGTCGGACCCCAAGGAGCGCATCCGCTTCATCAACGAGTCCACCCTGCGGATCTTCTCCTCGATCCTGCACGGCGAGCAGGGCGCGCTGAACCTGTCGGCCAGCCTCTGCCACGTGCTGAAGGACCAGGGCGCGCAGGAATACGCCGCCAACCAGACCCGCGAAGAAGCCCGCCACGTCACCGCCTTCGCCAAATACATCAAGGCGCGCTGGGGCCGGCCCGTCGAGTGTGGGCCCACGCTGAAGAACCTGCTGGTCGAGATCATCCACGCCCCGGAGGTCTACAAGAAGATCATCGGCATGCAGATGCTGGTCGAGGGCCTGGCCATGGGCGCCTTCGCCTCGCTGTTCAACTCGATCAACGATCCGCTCGGCAAGAAGCTGCTGCAGCTGGTGATGACCGACGAGGCCTTCCACCACAAGTTCGGGAAGATCTGGGCCGACCGCACCGTGCCCAAGCTCTCGGCCGAAGAGCACAATGTCATCGAGGACTGGGCCGCCCACTGCTTCCAGGCGGTGCTGTTCAACCTGGTCGGCCCGGCCCAGCAGAAGGACCTCTATGAGTCCTTCGGCCTGGACCCGGACAAGGTCATCGCCGAGTTCGCTCAGATCATGACCGACGACCAGCGCCGCGAGAACATGAAGGAGCAGACCAACATCTTCCGCGTGCTGGTCAAGACCCTGCTCAACGCCGGCATCATCACCGACCGCACCAAGGCCTTCTACGGCATGTATGTCGACCTGGAAGAGCTGCGCGGCGAAGGCGACCGGATGGTCGGCGACGACATCGCCGAAGAGGGCATCCGCTACCTGCAGACCATCAACTTCCGCGACGGCGCCAACAAGCCGGTGAGCATCGCCGCCGAATAGCTCAGCCTACGCCTCACTGAGGCCGCAAGCGCCCCGCATCACTGCGGGGCGCTTTTCGTTGGGCGCGTAATCGGTAAAAATCCCCCGCATGAAGATCGTTTCCGCCCTGCTGGCGACCGCCCTGCTGTTCGCGCCCGCCGTCGGCCCCTCTGTTGCTTGGGCCAAGTCGGCCCCGCAGCCGGTCAAGCCCATCGCCGCCAGCTTCTACAGCGGCCGCTGGTATGAGATCGCCCGCACGCCCAATTCCAACCAGCGCGACTGCCAGGCCCCGACCAGCGAGTTCACCGCCAACGCCGGCGGCCGCTATCAGATCGTCCAGACCTGCCACCGCGGCGCCCCCACCGGCGAGGCCAAGGTGTTCAAATCCACCGCCGCCCTCGTCCCCGGCGCCCAGAACGCCAAGTTCACCGTCACCTTCTTCGGCCTGGCCAAGCAGGAATACTGGGTGCTGGACTGCTCGGGCGACGGCCAGTGGGCGATCATGGCCACGCCCGGCGGCAACTATGTCTGGCTGCTGTCGCGCCGGCCGGTGATGAGCGCCGCCGCCAAGGCCCAGGCCCTCGCCCGCATCAAGGCGCTGGGCTATGACACCGGACGGCTGGAGCTTCCCCGGCAGCTGGGGAGCTAGAGAGGGCCCGAATGGCCAAGAAATATCCCGACACGGCCGAAAAGCTGGCGGCGCTCAGCCTCGATGCGGTCAACGCCGAGATCAACCGCTTGCGGGTCGCTTACGAAGACGCCGACGACCCGGCCGACCGCAAGGCGCTGTTCGACCGCCTGCTCTGGGTCGAGGCGGTGAGGGAGGAGTTGCACATGATCCCGCCCAAGGCCCGCAAGTTCGTGGCCCAGAAGGCCGCGCCCAAGCCTAAGGGGCCACCGGTCGCTGATCCGGAGAGCGGGGAATCCGACTGATATCCATGGCCCAGGGCATGGCCGAGTCGCACCAGTACTGAGCCTTTGGGGTCAGTTCGGCCCGCTGCCGGATCGCCCCCAGGCGCAGATTGAAATGGGTCGGGTTCTCCTGCCGGTGCGAGAACAGCGCCGAGCCGCAGTTACCGCAGAAGGCCAGCACCGCCTTGGCCCCGCTGCTCCCCGTCTTCACATAGGTCGAGGGCTCGCCCCGCAGGTGGAACTTCTCAGGCAGCACCGGCACATTGGCCCGATACGGGGCGCCGGAGTTGGTCTGGCAGTCCGTGCAGTGGCAGATGATGACGTATTTCGGATTGATCTCGGCCTCATAGCCGATCCGGCCGCAATGGCAGCCGCCTTGGATTTGCATCGCTCTTGTCCGTCTCTTGGTTTGCCGGACCATTATACCACCCGCCCAGGGCGCGCCGCTTGACACCGAACGAAACAGGAACTTCCATGGCGGCATGGAGGCCGTCCTCACCCTCGTCACCATCTCGCGCCCGGAGACCACCCTGTCGGTCACCCGGGGCGCCGGGCGGCTGATGCTGGACCTGGGCTATGCGCCGGTGGCTGAGGTCGGGCTGCCGAACGGGCGGCGGGCCGACCTGATGTGCCTGGGCCCGCGCGGCGAGATCGCCATCGTCGAGGTCAAGTCGAGCGCCGAGGACTACCTGACCGACCGCAAGTGGGGGGAATACCTGCCCTACTGCGACCGCTTCTTCTTCGCCGTCGCCCCCCACTTCCCGCGTGACCTGCTGCCGGAGGAACCCGGCCTGATCGTCGCCGACGGCTTTGGCGGGGCGGTGCTGCGGGAAGCGCCCCACACCCCGCTGGTCGGGGCGCGGCGCAAGGCGTTGACGATTGCGTTCGGGCGGCTGGCGGCGATGCGAAGCGCGATGTTCTGAGGTCCTCAAATCCTCCCCCGGAGGGGGAGGGGGACCATGCGGAGCATGGTGGAGGGGGTTTGAGCCTACATGCAGGCGTCAGGATAGAACGCGGCGGGTCGGCCGAGGGAACCTCCAGGCGTGGATGTAGTGGCTGACCCCCTCCACCACGCCTTCGGCGCGGTCCCCCTCCCCCTCCGGGTGAGGATTTGAAGGAGGGGGCGTCTTAGCCTCAGTCCATCAGCTTCTGGCTGAGATACGCATACTCCAACGCCACCCGCCGCGCCTTCTCGTTGAGGTTGGCCGCCGCGGCGTGGCCGCCGTCGATGTTCTCGTAATAGAGGAACTTATATCCCAACGCCTCCAGCCGGGCCGCCGCCTTACGGGCGTGGGCGGGGTGGACGCGGTCGTCCTTGGTCGAGGTCTCGATATAGACTTCCGGATAGGGCATGCCGGCCCGCAGGTTCTGGTAGGGGCTGTATTTTTCGATCCAGGCCCGCTCGGCCGGGATGGCCGGGTCGCCATATTCGCCGACCCAGGAAGCGCCGGCGCCGATCTGGGTGTAGCGGATCATGTCGAACAGCGGCACCTGGATGACGATGGCGTTGTAGAGCTCCGGATGCTGGGTCAGGGCCACGCCCATCAGCAAGCCGCCATTCGACCCGCCCATGATCCCCAGCCGCCGGGGCGAGGTGATCTTGCGGGCGATCAGGTCGCGGGAGACGGCGAAGAAGTCGTCATAGACCAGCTGGCGATGCTCCTTCAGGCCCGCATTGTGCCAGGCTGGCCCGAACTCGCCGCCGCCGCGGATATTGGCCACCACATAGACCCCGCCGCGCTCCAGCCACAGCTTGCCGATGGTGGCCGAATAGCCCGGGGTCATCGAGACCTGGAAGCCGCCATAGGCATAGAGGAGGGTGGGGTTGGCGCCGTCCAGCTTCATGCCCTTGGGGTGGACGACGAAATACGGGATTTTCGTCCCGTCGCTGGACACCGCCTCGAACTGCTCGACCTCGTCCTTGGAGGCGTCGAACTTGGGCGGCAGGGTCTTGACCTGCTCGACCGTGTCCCTGGCCCCGTCGGCCAGCCACAGGGTGGTCGGGGTCAGATAGCTCTCCACCGAAACGAAGAAGCGGTCGGTCTGGTCCGAGGCCGATCCCAGGCTGACCGAGGCGTTGGCCGGCAGGTCCAGGGTCCTGGTCGTCCAGCCCTCGCCTGAGGGGCTCATCACCAGCGCCTTGCCCTTGACGTTCTCATAGAGGGCCAGGACCAGGGTGTTGCGGGTCGTGGTAATGCCCTCGATGGCCTGGCGCCCGGTCGGCCGCAGAACCAGCCTGGGCGCCGCCCTGGCCGCATCGGCCTTCAGGGCGGCGAGGTCGTACTCGGCCAGGTCGCCCTGCTTGAGGTTCTTCTCCGGCCAGTCCTGTTCCAGGGTGAACACCAGCCGGCCCTTGACCAGGCCCTGCACCGAGGACTTCAGCGGGAAGGGCAGCTTCACCGTTTTGCCGCCCTCGATCAGGTAGTATTCCGCCTCGAAGAAGCTGACCGCCCGCGTCGCCATCACCGCGGCGACCTTGCCGTCGGCGTCGCGCAACACGAAGGGCTGCACCGCCACGTCGTCCACCGTGCCCCGGAACACTTCGGTCGCCGACGACAGCGGCGTGCCGCGCTTCCAGGCCTTCAGCACATAGGGATAGCTGGACTTGGTCAGGGTCGGCTGGCCCCCTCCTCCCGCTTTGGTGTCCTCGCCCCAGTCCCGGGCGATCAGCACGGTGTCCTTGTCCAGCCAGCTGTAGTTCTGCTTGCCTTCGGGCGCGGTAAAGCCGTCCTTCACGAAGCTCTTGGTGACGGTGTCGAACTCGCGGAACGACACCGCATCCTTGCCGCCGTCCGACAGGGTGACCAGGCAGCGGGTATAGTCGGGAGCCAGGCAGTTGGAGCCTTCCCACACCCAGTTGGCCTTCTCTTCCTTGGCCAGGGTGTCGACGTCGAGGATGGTCTCCCATTGAGGCTCGGCGGTCCGATAGCTCTCCATCGTCGTGCGCCGCCACAGGCCCCGCACATGGTCGGGGTCCTGCCAGTAATTTCGCAATTCACGCTCGCCGGGCCCGGAGAAGGCCACCGCCGGGATGCGGTCCTTGGCGTTGACGATCTTCAGGGCCTCGTCGAGGAAGCCCTGGTAGCGCGGATCGTTCTGCAGCACCGGCAGCGAGCGGGCATTCTCGGCCCGGGCCCAGTCGAGGGCGCGGGTCCCCTCGATCTCCTCCATCCAGGTGAAGGGATCGTCTGAGCTGGCGGCGGGAGCGGCGGCTCCGGTGAGCGTGGCGGCGGTCATGATGGCGGCGAGTAGATACGAACGCATTGGGCCTCAGTCCATCAATTGGCGGGTCAGGTAGACATAGTGCATGGCCCAGCGCCGGGCGTTGGCCTCGGGGTCGGCCCCGTTGGCGTGGCCGCCGTCGGTGTTCTCGAAATAGAGGTAGGGATCGCCCATCTCGCCCAGCCGGGCGGCGAACCGCCGGGCATGGCTGGGATGCACCCGGTCGTCCTTGGTCGAGGTGGTGATATAGGCCAGCGGATATTTCACCCCCGGCTTGAGGTTCTGCATGGGGCTGTATTTGGCGATCCAGGCCGCCTCGGCCGGTACGTCGGGATCGCCGTATTCGCCCACCCAGGAGGCGCCCGCCGACAGGTGGTTGTAGCGCAGCATGTCGAGCAGCGGGCTTTCCACCACCACCGCGTTCCACAGGTCCGGCCGCTCGGTCAGGGCCACGCCCATCAGCAGGCCGCCGTTGGAGCGTCCGTAGGCGCCCAGGCGCCGCGGCGAGGTGATCTTGCGGGCGATGGCGTCCTCGGCCACCGCGAAGAAGTCGTCATAGGCCCGCTGGCGGTTTTCCTTCAGCGCCGCCTCGTGCCAGGCCGGCCCGAACTCGCCGCCGCCGCGGATATTGGCGACGATGAACACCCCGCCGCGCTCGAGCCACAGCTTGCCGACCAGCGGGTCGTAGAGGGGCAGCTTGGAGAGCTGGAAGCCGCCATAGGCGAACAGCAGCGAGGGGCTCGACCCGTCGTACTTGATGTCTTTCCGATGGACGACGAAGTAGGGGACCAGCGTGCCGTCCTTGGACTTGGCCTGGAACTGCTCGACCATCAGCCCGTCGGCGTTGAAGCGGCCGGGCATCCTGAAGGCGACCTCGGCCTTGGCGCTGGCGGCGTCGGCCAGGTTCAGCTCGGTCGGAACCAGGAAGCTCTCGACGCTGTAGAAGACCTGGTCGTCCCTGTCGGACGCGCTGGCGAGGTTGATGGAGGAGTTGTCGGCGGCCGGCAGGGCGGTCTGCGGCCAGCCCCACTCGCCTCGGTCCGCGAAGCTGAAGATGCGGCCCCGGACGTTGTCATAGACCACGGCCACGACCCGGCCCCGGGTGACCTTCACCTGGTCGATCGACTGGCGCGGACCCGGGGTGAAGATCACCGGCACGGCGTTCGAAATGACGATCTCGTCCCCCGACGGCGGGACCAGCAGCGCCGGGTCGGCGGCGGCCAGCGAGCCGGCCTTGATGTCGGCCCCGGAATACTTCCAGTCCTCGCCGGTGGTCAGGATGATCCGGCCGTGCAGCAGGCCCTGGATGTTGGACTTCTGCGGCAGGGCCAGCTCCACCGTCCCCTTGTCGGTCAGCTGCCAGTAGCGGGTGTGGAAGAAGTCGACCCCGCGCTCCAGCAGCACCACCTGCCTGCCCTCGCCGTCGCGCAGCACGTTGGGCTGGGCGCTGACGTCCTTGGGATCGCCCCGGAACACTTCCTTGGCGTCGGACAGGGCCTGGCCACGCTTGAGCGTCTTGACGATGTAGCCATAGCCGGACTCGGTGAGCGTACCCGGCCCCCAGTCGCGGGTCAGGATCAGGGTGTCGGGGTCCAGCCAGGCGACGGTCTGCTTGCTCTCGGTCAGCTTGAAGCCGCCGGCCACGAAGCTCTTGGTCTTCAGGTCGAACTCGCGGATCTCGACGGCGTCCTTGCCGCCGTTCGACAGCTCGACCAGGCAGCGGTCATAGGCAGGCGCCCGGCACTCGGCGCCCTTCCAGATCCAGTTGGCCTTCTCGGCCTTGGCCAGCGCGTCCAGGTCGATGACGGTTTCCCAGGTCGGCTTGCCGGTCCGGTAGCTGGCCAGGGTCGCGCGGCGCCAGACGCCCCGCACATGCTCGCGGTCCTGCCAGAAGTTGAACACGGCCTCGCCGATGAAGTCGGGGGCCGGGATGCGGTCGGTGGCCGACAGGATGGCCAGGGCGTTGTCGTGCAGCAGCTGATAGCGCCTGTCGCCCTGCAGCACCGGCAGGCTCTTGGCGTTCTCGGCCTTGACCCATTCCATCGACCTGGGCCCGTCGATGTCTTCCAGCCACAGATTGTCGGGCAGGGGGGCGGGGCTCGCGCAGGTGAGCAGCGCGGCGGCGAAGGCGGTCAGGAACATGCGGGAAGGCTCAGCGATGAGGGTCGGGCCGCGCGAGCATAGGCGTCGCCGCGAGCGGGCGGCAAGTTAATCCCAGGAAAGGTGCGCCGGCCCACGATCTCGCCTATATCTGCGGGCGAGATGAGCCGTCCGTTCCTGAAGATGAACGGGGCCGGCAACGACTTTGTCGTGGTCGAGGCCCGCAGCCAGCCGTTCGCGCCGACGGTGGAGGAGGCGCGCGCCATCGCCGCCCGCGACGGCGGCATAGGCTGCGACCAGCTGATCGCCATCGAGCCCTCCGCCACCGCCGACGCCTTCATGCGCATCTGGAACGCCGACGGCGGCCAGGTCGAGGCCTGCGGCAACGCCACCCGCTGCGTGGCCTGGCTGACCATGCAGGCCTCGGGGCGCGAAGCCGTCACCATCGAGACCGTGGCCGGCACGCTCAGCGCCACGAGAGCCGGGGAGACCCTGATCAGCGTCGACATGGGCGAGCCCCGGCTGCGCTGGGACCAGATCCCGCTCGAGAACGAGATGGACACCCGCAATATCGAGCTGCAGGTCGGCCCCATCGACGATCCGCACCTGCACACCCCGGGCGCCGTCAACATGGGCAACCCGCACGTGGTCTTCTTCGTCGACGACGCCGAGACCGCCCCGGTCCGCGAAGCCGGCAGCCTGATCGAGCACCACCCGCTGTTCCCGGAAGGGGTCAATGTCGGGTTTGCCCAGATCAAGAGCCGAGACCGTATCCGCCTGCGGGTCTGGGAGCGCGGCGCCGGCCTGACGAGAGCCTGCGGCACGGGCGCCTGCGCGGCCCTGGTGGCGGCCCATCGCCGGGGCTTCGTGAACCGCAAGGCCACCCTGGAAATGGACGGCGGCGAGTTGGTCATCGAGTGGCGCGAGAGCGACAACCACGTGATCATGACCGGCCCGGTCGAGGTCGAGTTCGCGGGCAGGCTGTAGCTCGGGAAAATCCTCACCCGGAGGGGGAGGGGGACCGCCCCGAAGGGGTGGTGGAGGGGGTTGAAGCTACAACCACTTCTGCCGGCAAGCCCGCGGCTTATCGGCTGCGCCCTATCCTGACGCCTGGATGTAGCGTCTGACCCCCTCCACCATGCTCCGCATGGTCCCCCTCCCCCTCCGGGGGAGAATTTGTGGAGTTTCCTTCCGCAAATCCCCCGCTAAAGTCCCCCGCCTGACAGTTCCTCGGGGGAGTATCCGCATGCGTCTCGTTCTCGCCGCCGCCATTGCAATGGTCCTCGCGGCCCCGGCCCTCGCCAAGCCCCCCGCCGGCCCCGACAAGATCTTCACCGCCCGCGACCTCTTCAGCCTGGAGATCGCCTCCGACCCGCGCATCAAGCCGGACGGCTCGGCCATCGCCTACGTCCGCTCGACCTACGACATCATGGGCGACAAGGCGGTCAACACCATCTGGCTGGCCGATGCGAACGGCGGCGGCCAGGCGCCCATCGCCGCGGGCGCGGGCTCCTACGGCTCGCCCCGCTGGTCGCCGGATGGCAAGCGGCTGGCCTATGTCGCCTCGACCGATGGCGGCAGCCCGCAGCTCTATGTCCGCTGGATGGCCACCGGCGTCGCCGCCCGCCTGGCCACGCTCGCGGAGAGCCCCGGCGACATTTCCTGGTCGCCGGACGGCAGGTCCATCGCCTTCACCATGTTCATCCCCGACGAGGGCGAAACCCTGGGCTCGCCCCTGGCCAAGCCCGAGGGGGCCAAATGGGCCGCGCCGCTGACCATCATCGGCAAGGTCAACTACCGGGCCGACGGGGCCGGCTACCTGCGCCCGGGCTACAACAAGGTCTTCGTCATCGACGCCGACGGCGGCGCCCCGCGCCAGTTGACCTTCGGGGCCTATGACGACACCGGTCCCCTGGCCTGGACCCCCGACGGCAAGGCGGTACTGTTTGCCTCCAGCCGCGGCGCGGACTGGGAGCGCGACCCGGTCGAGAGCGAGATCTACCGCGTCACCGTCGCCGACGGGACGGTCGCGGCCCTCACCGACCGCAACGGCCCCGACTTCAACCCGGTGGTCTCGCCGGACGGCAGGACGCTGGCCTGGCTGGGCTTCGACGACAAGGGCCGGGCCTATGAGGACAACCTGCTCTACGTCATGCCGCTGAGCGGCGGGACGCCCCGGGCCGTCACCACAGGCCTCGATCGCGCCGTCGACGGCGCGCAGTGGTCGGCCGACAACAAGTCCCTGGTCATCCAGTACACGGACCACGGCATCACCAAGCTGGCCAGGGTTACGCTCGATGGGACGCTCACCCCCATCGCCCAGGGCCTGACCCCCCGCGCCCTCGACCGCCCCTATGCCGGCGGTGAGTTCAGCCTGGCGAACAACGGCATGGTCGCCTTCACGGCGGGCGATCCCAACCATCCCTCCGACCTGGCCGTGGCGACCAAAAGCGGGACCAAACGCCTGACCCGGCTCAATGACGAACTCTTCCAGGGCAAGGCCCTCGGCCAGGTGACGCCGCTGCTGGTCAATTCGTCCTTCGACGGCAAGAAGATCGACGCCTGGATCGTCACCCCGCCCAATTTCGATCCGAGCAGGAAGTATCCGCTGCTGCTGGAAATCCACGGCGGTCCGTTCGCCGCCTATGGCCCGGTCTGGAGCAGCGAGGACCAGCTCTACGCCGCCGCCGGCTATATCGTGGTCTACGCCAACCCGCGCGGCTCGACCTCGCAGGGCGCGGCCTTCGCCAACCTGATCGACAAGGACTATCCCAGCCACGACTACGACGACCTGATGAGCGTGGTCGACGCCGCCATCGGCCAGGGCTCGGTCGATCCGAACAACCTGTTCGTCACCGGCGGCTCGGGCGGCGGGGTGCTGACCGCCTGGATCGTCGGCAAGACCCACCGCTTCAAGGCCGCCGTCAGCCAGAAGCCGGTGATCAACTGGTCCAGCTTCGTGCTGACCTCGGACGGCTATCCGCTCTACGGCCCCTACTGGCTGGGCAAGCAGCCCTGGGAAGACCCCACCGGCTACTGGGCCCACTCGCCCCTGTCCCTGGTCGGCAATGTCACCACGCCCACCATGGTCCTGGTCGGCGAGGAAGACCGCCGCACCCCGCCGAGCGAGTCCGAACAGCTCTACCAGGCCCTGCAGCTGCGCAAGATCCCGACAATGCTGGTCCGGGTGCCGGGGGCGTCGCACGGGGGGTTGGCGGAAAGGCCGAGCCAGCTGGCGGCGGAGAACGCCGCCATCGTGGCCTGGTTCGAGCGGTATCGGACGAAGTAGCTCCCTCTTCTCCCTTCCTCCTCGATGGAGGAAGGGCGGGGATGGTGGTGGTGGCAGTGCGTTTCCGGAAGCACGCGGGGAGGCGACCACGCCACCCTGAGCCAGTCACCCATATCCCGAGGGCACACCACCAACCCTGCCCTTCCTCCATCGAGGAGGAAGGGTGGTGAGAAACCACCAGCGCCGAGGCGTCGCCCTTCCGCCCAAAGTTTGCTATAGCCCGCGCCAAGGGCGGCCGCGTTGGCCGCCCGCTTGCGTTTGGATCATGAGCGACACCGCCGCCATCATCGCCCAGACCCCCGAGGTCGAGGTCGTCACCTTCGGGTGCCGGCTGAACGGCTATGAGTCCGAGCAGATTCGCGCCCAGGCCCAGGCCGACGGGCTCTCCAACGCCGTGGTCTTCAACACCTGCGCCGTCACCGGCGAGGCCGTGCGCCAGGCCCGCCAGGCCATCCGCCGCGCCCGCCGCGAGCGGCCGGACGCCCGACTGATCGTCACCGGCTGCGCCGCCCAGATCGACCCCGCCGCCTTCGCCGCCATGCCCGAGGTCGACCTGGTGGTCGGCAACGCCGACAAGGCTTCGCCCGGCGCTCTGGCCGCTGACGGCGCCCGCATCCGCGTCAACGACATCATGAGCGTCACCGAGACCGCCGGCCACCTGATCGACGGCCTGCGCGACCGGGCCCGGGCCTATGTCGAGGTCCAGAACGGCTGCGATCACCGCTGCACCTTCTGCATTATTCCCTTCGGGCGTGGCGCCAGCCGCTCGGTCCCCGCCGGCCAGGTCGTCAGTCAGATCGGCCGCCTCACGGCCGAAGGTTACCGAGAAGTGGTGCTGACCGGGGTCGACCTGACCAGCTGGGGCGCCGACCTGCCCGGCCAGCCGACCCTGGGCCAGCTCGTCGCCCGCATCCTCAAGCTGGTCCCCGACCTGCCGCGTCTGCGCCTCTCCTCCATCGACGCGGCCGAGATCGACCCGGACCTGATGCGGTGCCTCGCCGAAGAGCCCCGGCTGATGCCTTACCTGCACCTGTCGCTGCAGGTCGGCGACGACCTGATCCTCAAGCGCATGAAGCGCCGCCACCTGCGCGCCGACGCCCTGAAGCTGATCGCCGATGTCCGCGCCGTCCGCCCCGAGACGGCGTTCGGGGCCGACTTCATCGCCGGCTTCCCGACCGAGAGCGAGGCGGCCTTCCAGAACACCCTGGACCTGGTCGATGAGGCGGGCCTCGCCTTCCTGCACGTCTTCCCCTACAGCGCCCGCCCCGGCACGCCCGCCGCCCGCATGCCGCCGGTGAACGGCAAGGCCATCAAGGACCGCGCCCGCCGCCTCCGCGAAGCCGGGGCCGCCGCCCTGACCCGCCACCTGGACGCCCAGGTTGGCCGCACCCTGAACGGCCTGGTCGAAAAGCCCGGCGTCGCCCGCGCCGACGACTTCACCGAACTGGCCTTCGAGGGCCCCGCTCCGGTGGGCGAGATCGTCCCCTTCAAGATCACCGGCCATGACGGCGTCCGCGCCATAGCAGTGCAAGATTGGGCGGTGCTGGCGTGAGGAGCGGCGGCTGCCAGTGCGGCGCCGTCCGCTTCAAGGTCGAGGGCGATCTGGGCCGCCCCAGCCTCTGCCACTGCCGCATGTGCCAGAAGGCGTTCGGCGGGCCCTATGGCGCGCTGGTCTCGGTCAAGACCGACCGCCTGACCTGGACGCGCGGCGCGCCCAGCCGCTTCCAGAGCTCCAACCTGGTCAGGCGCGGCTTCTGCAGCGCCTGCGGCACGCCCCTGACCTTCGAATGGAGCGACAAGGTCACGGACCTGGCCATCTTCGCCTTCGATGAGCCGGCGGACATCGTGCCGGTCGTGCAGATGGCCACCGACACGGCCCCGCCCTGGGTCATGGATGTCGGCGACATCCCGCACCGCTCGCCCGAGGAATCCGAAGCCGCCGCCGGCCACTATGCCGCCGTGGTCTCCAACCAGCACCCGGACCGTGACACCTAAGGTTTCAGGTGCTGGACGAACCAGTCGCGGGCTGCCGCGCTGGCCTCGTCGAAATGGCTCTCGTAGACGTCGAAATGCCGGGCGCCCTTGATCACATGCAGCCGCTTGGGTTCGCCCGCCTGGGCGAAGGCCTGTTCCTGCAGGTCGGTGGGGGTGATGACGTCGGTGTCGGCGATGACCATCAGCAGCGGGGTCGGGGCGATCTGGGCGATCAGTTCGGCGGGGGCGTAGCTGAAGATCATGTCCCGGCTCTGCAGGGTCAGCTGCGGGCTGTAGCCGGTGGTCTCGTGGCCGGCCATCAGGCAGTCCCAGCCCTCCTCGCCCGGCTCGAAGGTGTTGACCATCACCGGCGCCTCGCCCCGGGCCCGGGCGTCGGCGTCCTGGGCGATCCAGGCCCTTAAGCCCGTCATCACCTCGGGCGAAATCGAGCGGGTCAGGGTTTCATAGCCGTGGGTGATGGGCGCCTGGCTGACCACGCATTTGACCCGGGAGTCCCGGGCCGCGACGCTCAGCACATGGCCGCCGGAATAGCTGGTGCCCCACAGGCCCAGCCGCTCGGGATCGACCCCCTCCAGGGTTCGGGCATGGGAGATGGCGATGCGCATGTCGCGCACCTGCCGCCAGGGGTCGGCCTCCTGGCGCGGGGTTCCGCCGCTGGTTCCGAAATTGCGGTGGTCATAGGCCATGCAGACGAAGCCGGCCTCGGCGAAGGCCGCCGCGAAGCGCGGGATGTGCTGGGCCTTCACCGCCGAGAGGCCATGCGACAGCACGATGACCGGCGCGGGGCCTGTCCGGCGCGGCGGCCGCATGACCCAGCCCGACAGCGTCACGCCCTCAGCGTCGAAAGTGAAATCCTGCATGCTCTCCTGCCGCATCCTGGCCTCCCGGTTTCCCGCTGATACGCAGGGCCGGCGGCGGCGGATTGGTCAGGGGCGGTCTTCCTCCTCCGGCCCCGGAAAGCCCGGCAGCGACCAGCCAAACAAGATGGCCCCGGCCCGCACGCCCAGCGCCACCGCGAACCCGATGCCGCCGGCCAGGAGCTGGTCGACGCCCAGGCTCGCCAGGCCGACAAACACCGCCGCCCCCAGCAGGGCCGCGCTGACATAGATCTCCCGCCGCAGCAGCACCGAGGGCTCGTTCGCCAGCACGTCGCGGATCACCCCGCCGAAACAGGCCGTCAGCACCCCCATCACCGCCGCCGCGATGGGATGCACGCCCAGCCCCAGCGCCTTGGCCGCCCCGACCACCGCGTAGGCGGCCATGCCCAGCGCATCCAGCCACAGCAGCGCCGAGAACCGCCAGGTCCGCCGCCCGGTCAGCCAGACCACGACCGCCGCCGCCAGGCAGACCAGCAGATAGCCCGGCCGCTGCACCCAGATCACCGGCGCCCCGATCAACAGGTCCCGCAGCGTGCCGCCGCCCACCCCGGTCACCGCCGAGAAGAAGGCGAAGGTGACGATGTCATGCTTGCGCCGCGCCGCCGCCAGCGCCCCGGTGGCGCCGAACACGGCCACGGCGGCGTAGTCGAGGACCAGGATGGCGGTGTCGATGACGCTCATGGGTGCTGTCTAGCGCGCCTGCGAGAAGAAGGGAGTCCACGAACCACACGAACCACACGAACGGGGGCTGGGTCCGCCGACGCCGTGACTCGGTCAGGCGTGGGTTTTGGGTCGCTTCGCGACAGGAAGATAAGGAAGCGAAGAAGAGCAAGGGGTAGGGGCAACCCCGAAGCGCCGCAGGCGATCAAATCGGAAGGACAGCCTGCGGCGCATCCAGCGATGCCGCTATCGCTTGCTCTTCTTCCCTTAAACTTCTCTTCCTTCCCGCGAAGCGGCATTCTTTCAAGCCGAACCCGCCGCAAAGCGCAAACCGTCACGCCCACCCGTTCGTGTGGTTCGTGTGGTTCGTGGACAAAATCTCTCCCGCGCCGCGCAAAGGGTGACGCCGCGAGGCCGGCAGGCTAAAGGCCGCCCATGGCAGAACAGAAACAAGGCTGGTTCCAGCGGCTGACCAGCGGTCTCTCCCGCTCGTCCAAGGCGATGACCGAGCAGGTGGCGGAGATCTTCCGCAAGCCGCTCGACCAGGAACAGCTCGACGCCCTCGAGGAAATGCTGATCGAGGCGGACCTGGGCCCCCATGCCGCCGCGCGGATCACCAAGGCCTTCGGCGAGGCGCGGTTCGGCAAGTCGGCCTCCGAGGACGAGGTCAAGGAGGCCCTGGCCGAGGCGGTGGCCAAGGAGCTGATCCCCCGCCAGGGCGAGTTCGACCCCCTCGCCGGCCCCAAGCCCTATGTGGTGCTGTTCATCGGGGTCAACGGCTCGGGCAAGACCACCACCCTGGGCAAGATCGCCGCCGACCTGACCGGCAAGGGCGCCAAGGTCCTCATAGCGGCCGGCGACACCTTCCGGGCCGCCGCCGTCGAGCAGCTGAAGATCTGGGCCGACCGGGCCGGGGCCGACTTCATGTCCAGGCCGACCGGGGCGGACGCCGCCGGCCTGGCCTATGACGCCATCGAGAAGGGCCGGGCCGAGGGTTATGACGTGGTGCTGATCGACACCGCCGGGCGGCTGCAGAACAAGCAGGGCCTGATGGACGAGCTCCTGAAAGTCATCCGGGTGGTCAAGAAGATCGATCCCGACGCCCCGCACGAGACCCTGCTGGTCCTCGACGCCACGGTCGGGCGCAATGCGCTCGCCCAGGAAAACATGTTCGGCAACCAGATCGGGGTCTCCGGCATCGTGATGACCAAGCTGGACGGCACCGCCCGGGGCGGGGTGCTGGTGCCGGTGGCCCAGGCCTCGGACTCACCGATCAAGCTGATCGGGGTCGGCGAAGGCATCGAGGATCTGCAACCTTTCGACGCGCGGGCCTTTTCGCGTTCGCTGGTTGGGCTGGAGGCGTGATGGCGACCGTGGAACCCCGCAAGAATCCCAAATGGGTCCGCCCGGCCGTCGACTACGGCGGCCTTGTCCTCTTCCTGATCGGCTTTCTGATCCACCGGAACCTGATGGAGGCCACCTGGTGGCTGGTGGCCGGCAGCGCCATTGGCCTCATCGTCGGCTTCGTCTTCGAAAAGCGGCTGGCGACCATGCCGCTGCTGGCCGGCGGGGCGGCCCTGGTGTTCGGGGGCCTGACCCTCATCTTCCACGACACCCGGTTCCTGAAGGTCAAGCCGACCATCATCAACCTGGCCTTCGCCGTCTTTCTGCTGGGCGGCACGGTGCTGAAGCGCAACCCGCTCAAGCATCTGATCGGCGAGGCCCTGCACCTGACCGACGCCGGCTGGCGGACCCTGACCCTGCGCTATGGCCTGTATTTCCTGTTCGTCGCCGCGCTCAACGAGGTGGTCTGGCGCACACAGAGCGACACCACCTGGACCTTCTTCCGCTTTCCCGGCCTGCAGGTCCTGGCGCTGCTGTTCTCCTTCAGCCAGGTGCCGTTGATCATGAAGAGCGCCGGCGAGGCGGAGGCCCTGCATGTCGGCGACAAGCCGGTCGCGCCTGACGAGTGAGGAGCGATTAGAACCGCCCACGGAATGTCTGTCGTCAAACCGACGTGATTGCTGGACTATAGGGTTTCTCCGTCAACGGGGAATACGGCGATGGCCAAGACCAAGACGGGTTCGAAACACTCGGACGGAACATTGGACCGCTCGCCGGGCCATCTGCTGCACCGCGCCCAGCAGCGGGCGCTGGACTTCTACGCCGCCGCCGGTCCGGCCGGGGCGGTGACACAGCGTCAGTATGCGGTGCTGGCCGCCGTGGCCGCCCGTGAGGGCGCCGCCCAGGCCGAGCTGGTGGCCGCCACCGGCATCGACCGCTCGACCCTGGCCGAGCTGGTGGCCCGGATGATCGGCAAGGACCTCCTGGCCCGCGAACGCTCCAAGGCCGACGCCCGGGCCAACGCCGTCCACCTGACCGAGGCCGGCCGGGCCGCCCTCGACGCCGCCGCCCCCCAGGCGACGGCGGCCGACGCCCAGCTGCTGGCGTTGCTGCCGCGCGGCAAGCGGGATGTGTTCGTCGACCTGCTGCGGCTGCTGACCGGCGACGAGGCCAGGCCCGAGAAGGTCAAGAAGGACAAGGCGGAAAAGGCCGAGCGCAAGGCGGCCAAGGCGGAGAAGAAGAAAAAGAAAGCGGCGAAAACCGTGAAGGAAGCGGTGGAGTAAAGCTCCTCACCCGTAGGGGGAGGACGACCGCGCCAGAGCGCGGTCAGGAGGGGGTCTTCGGGCAAGGGCGCGCCGTTTCCCGGTTACGCTGGGGTGTTTTGCAGTCAGCCCGATAGAAGCCGGTCGGCCCCAGCCTCTGCCCAAACACCCCCACCGGGCCGGCCACGGGCGCGCTGCAAGCGCGCCTCGGGCGGGCCGTCCGCCCCCTACGGGGGCGGAGTTCTAAGCCACCCAGGCCGCCTCATCCCCATCCCCGCCCGCGATCCGGGCGATCTCGCCCAGCAGCACCGGGGGCGAGATCGGCTTGCCGACGACCCCGTCCATGCCGGCGGCGCGGTAGGCCTGGGTCTGGTGGGCCAGGACGTTGGCGGTCAGGGCGATGATCGGGATGCGGGCGGCCGCGCTGGTCAGGGCGCGGATGCGGCGCGTGGCCTCCAGGCCGTCGATGCCGGGCATCTGGATATCCATCAGGATCAGGTCGTGACTTCCCTGAGACGCCGCCTCGACCCCCAGCTCGCCGTCGGCGGCGGTCTCGACCTGGCAGCCCAGGGCCTCGAGCAGGCGGGTGGCCACCAGGCGGTTGGTCGGGTTGTCCTCGACCACCAGCACCTTGAGGCCCTCGAGGAATTCGCCGCGGGCCTGTTCCGACATCGCCAGGGCGGGGCAGGCCGGGGCGACAATCTCCAGCTGGAAGGTCGAGCCCTGGCCCGGGATCGAGACGAAGCTGACATCGCCGCCCATCATCTGGGCCAGCCGCCGGGTGATGGCCAGACCCAGGCCCGAGCCGCCAAACCGGCGGGTGGTCGAGGCGTCGGCCTGGTGGAAGCGCTCGAAGAGGCCGGCCTGGGCCTCCAGCGGAATGCCGACCCCGGTGTCGGCGATCTCGAAGCTGAGCCCATCCCCATCGAGACGCCGGGCGAGGATGGTGACGCTGCCCTTCAGGGTGAACTTCACCGCGTTGCCGACCAGGTTGAACAGGGCCTGGCGCAGGCGCACCGGATCGGTCCGCACCCAGCCCAGCGCCGTCTCGCCGACCAGCCGCAGTTCGACATCCTTGGCCGCCGCCTGGGCCTGCATCAGGCCGGCCACGCCCTGCAGCAGGGCGCCGACATCGACCGGCTCGTCGGTCAGTTCCAGGGCGCCGGCCTCGATGCGCGAGAAGTCGATGACATCGTCCAGCAGGGTCGCCAGCATCTCGCCGCAGCCCGCCGCCTCGGCCAGCAGCCGCTGGGCGTCGGGCGACATCGGCTCCTTCTTCAGAAGGTGCATGACCCCCATCACCCCGTTCATCGGGGTGCGCAGCTCGTGGCTCATATTGGCCAGGAAGCGGGCCTTGGCCTCGCCGGCCGCCAGGGCCGCGTCCCTGGCCTCCGCCATGGCCGTGACGTCCTGCGAGATGCCCTTCAGCGCGAACCGGCCGCTGGCCCGGGGCTCGGTGCGGAAGGTGGCGCGCAGGGTCAGCCAGCGGCCGTCCTTGGTGATCATCCGGTGATCGATGCTGGTCCCGATCCCCTTCAGGGCGCCCCGGGCGAAGGCCTTCCTGGCCGCCTCGACATCGTCGGGATGCAGTTTGGCGTTGAAGTCGTCGGGGTCGCCGATCTCGCTCTGGGTCCAGCCGGTCAGCACGGTGATGTCGTGCGACCACTCGATCACCCCCCGCTCCGGCTCGAAGTTCCAGCTGCCGATCCCGGCCGCCTCGGACAGCATCGCGCGGGTCCGGCGGGCCGCCGCCAGCTCGTCCTCGCGGTCGCGCTCGAGGGTGACGTCGCGCATGGTGCCGATCATCTCGTTGTCGGGACCCAGCCTGGAGCGGCCCTCCAGCCACAGCCAGCCGCCCTCCTTGGTCCTCACCTTCAGGCAGTTGAGCGCGAAGCCATCCTTGCGCATGCGCTGGGCGGT
This sequence comes from Caulobacter ginsengisoli, assembly GCF_030814835.1. GTDB lineage: Bacteria > Pseudomonadota > Alphaproteobacteria > Caulobacterales > Caulobacteraceae > Caulobacter > Caulobacter ginsengisoli. The sequence goes on along the minus strand of NZ_JAUSVS010000006.1, from coordinate 221,077 downwards.
GGCCCGGCCCTCGGCCTGGCTCTCGGGCAGGATGAAGTCGAGCACCGGGCGGTCCAGCGTCTGGTCGCGCAGCCAGCCGGTGACCCGCTCCCAGGCCGGATTGACCTCCTGGATCACCCCTTCGCTGTCGATGACGATGAAGATGTCGAGCGCATTCTCGAAGAACCAGCCGGCCGCGTCGAACCGGACGCTCGAGGGCGTGCGTTTGGGTCTGCGGAAATTCTTTCCGTCGCTCATTCCCGCCACCCTAGGCCGGAGGCGTGAATCATCGGTTTGCAGAGGCGGATCGCGACGTCCGGTCGCAGGGGATGGGCCAGTGCTCTGCTCTCTCCTCGCCCCTAGGGCGAGGTGGCAGCGAAGCTGACGGAGTGGGGAGCACGCCCGGCACACATGGGCAGAACGAAACCTCGCCGGCGGGGGAACGCCTTTTCTTATGTGCTGTAATCGCTCCCCACTCCGGCCCTCCGGGCCACCTCGCCCTAGGGGCGAGGAGAGTCCTGGCGGCGGCTGAACGCCTAAACCTCCGCCCACATCCGCAGGAGGTTGTGATAGGCGCCGGTCAACGAGACGACCTGGGGATCGTCCGCGCCTAGCCGGCCGCCCAACGCCTGGACCGACTGGTCCAGGTCGAACAGCAGGGTGCGGCGGCCGTCGTCGCGGATCATCGACTGCACCCAGAAGAAGGACGCCCAGCGCGAGCCCCTGGTGATGGGCGCCACCCGGTGCAGGCTGGAGGCGGGGTAGAGGATCAGGTCGCCGGCGGCCAGCTTCACCGCATGTTCGCCGTAGGTATCCTCGATAATCAGCTCACCGCCGTCATAATCGTCCGGGTCGCTGAGAAACAGGGTGGCCGACAGGTCGGTGCGGTAGCGGACGCCCGCGCCTTTCGCGAAGCGGATGGCGTTGTCGACATGCTCGTCGAACTTCATCCCGGCGTCATAGCGGTTGAACAGCGGCGGGAAGACCTTCAGCGGCAGGGCGGCGGAGACGAACAAAGGGTTGCGGCCCAGGGCAGTCAGGATGGTCTCGCCCAGGGCCCGGGCCTGGGGCGCCTCTTCCGGGATCTGCAGGTTGTGCTTGGCCAGGGCCGACTGGGCGCCCGCCGTCACCCGCCCGTCGACCCAGTCGCCGCCGCTGAGGACGCCGCGGGCGTCCGCGACTTCCTGGGGCGACAGCAGGGCGGGAACCTGGATCAGCATGGGGCCGGTTTTGTCAGAACTTCCGGCCGAGCGACAGGATGAAGGTGCGGCCCGCCGCCGGGACGCCACGGTTGCCGAACGCCTGGCTGTAGTTCAGCCGGTCGGTCAGGTTGTAGCCATTGACGGCCACCCGCCAGTCGCCGACCTGCCAGGCGACATAGGCGTCCAGGCTGAGGCTGTCGGGGATCTCGGCGATCAGCGACAGCCGCGAGGGGGCCGGCGCCACGCGGGTCACCGTGTAGCGGACCGGCATGCTGCTCTGATAGGTGACCCCGCCGCCGGCGGTGAGGCCGGTCACCAGGCTGTCCAGGTCGAGCGTGGTGTAGAAGCTGCCGGAGTTCTTCGGGGTGAAGATCACCGGCCGGCCGACCACGAAGCGGTTCAGGGTCGGGGTGCCGATCGGAACCCCCGCCCCGCATTCCAGCGTCGTCGCCGAGCAGTTGGTGAAGGATTCCAGCGTCTCGCTGTCCAGATAGGCGTAGTTCAGCGCCACCGACCAGTCGGGGGTGATCTGGGCGGTGGTCCCCAGTTCCAGGCCTTTGACCTCCTGCTTTTCCCCCGACTGGGCCAGCAGGAAGCCGGTGCCCGGATCGGTCTGGGTGGCGTTGTTCTTCTCGACCTTGAAGACGGCGGCGCTGACGTTCAGCCGGCCATCGAGGAAGCCCAGCTTGGAACCCAGTTCCCAGGTCGTCGCGATCTCGGGCTCCAGATCCCGGGCCGCCAGGGTCAGGTTGGTCCCGGCCCCGACCACCGAGGTCCCCTGCGGCGTCTCCGAGCGGCCCCAGGTCACATAGACCGTGCGGTCCTCGGCCGGCTCCCAGACCAGGCTGAGGCGCGGGCTGACCAGGTCGGACTTGGACTTGATGCGGGTGGCCGTCCCGTTGACGGCGATGGCGTCATAGCGGGCGCTGTAGCGCTCCCAGCGCACCGAGCCGATCAGCGAGACCTGGTCGGTCAGCCACAGACGGTCGGTCAGGAAGACCCCGAAGTCGGTGGCGTCGCCGCTGGTGGTCAGGACCGAGGTCGCCGTCGCCGTGCAGACGCGCGGGGCGGCCGGACAGACGTTGCTGGCGGTCGGGTGATAGACCGCATAGCCGGCCGGATAGCGCCGGTCTGGCCCCGTCAGATTGCGCGGGATCAGGTTCCGCGCCGTGACCCCGGCCGGCAGGGTGTAGAAGCTGAAGGTCTTGTCGTTGGACTGGTAGCTGACGTCCAGGCCGGCGATCACCAGGTTGCGCAGGCCCAGGGCCTCGAACTCGCCCTTCAGGGTGGTCAGGTTCTGGGCGCCCCAGGCGTCCATGTCATAGGGGCCGCCGCCGCCCATGCCGGCGTTGGGCGCGGTGGCCGGGTTGCCGTCGAACAGGTTGGCCGTGCAGGTCGCGTTGCACTGGTCGGTGGTCGAATAGGCGAAATAGCGGGAATAGACCCCGACCCGGCTGTCGTTGGTGACCACCCAGCCATTGCCGAACGTCTTGGAGAACCGGGCGGTGACGACGTCGGCCTGGGTCTGGTCGATATCTTCCGAATAGCCGGTGAAGGTCGAGCGATCGACGCCGACATTGTACGAGCTGGCCGGGCGGGCGATCAGGTCGCCCGGCTTCTGGACGATGATGATGCCGTAGTCGGGGATGCGCTCGTCGTTCTGGTGGACATAGTTCAGGTTCAGGCTGGTGTCGGTCCCCAGGCCCAGGCCCAGGGCGAGAGCCACGCCCCAGCGCTCGTCCTGGATCACATCGCGGTCGACGGCCCGGCTGGACTGGCCCATCAGGTTGATGCGCAGGGCGGTCGCATCGCCCAGGGGGATGTTCACGTCGGCCAGGGCGCGGACATAGCCGCCCGAACCGCCGAACAGGTCGAGCGTCGTCTCGGCCTCGCCGGTATTGGGCTTCTTGGAGACGGTGTTGATCGCCCCGCCCACCGAGCCGCGGCCGAACAGGGCGCCCGAGGGGCCTTTGAGGACCTGGACCTCCTCGTAGGGGAAGCTGTCGCGGCTGTAGACGCCGAAGTCGCGCAGGCCGTCGACATAGACATCGTCCTTGGCGTCGAAGCCGCGAATCTTGAACTGGTCGCCGCTGAGCGTGCCGCCCTCGCCGATGGCGATGGTGATGCCGGGCACGCTGCGCAGGGCCTGCTCCAGGCTGCTGACGCCCTTGGCGCGCAGTTCGTCCTGGTTGATCACCTGGACGGTCTGGGGGGTGTCCTGCACCGAGGTCGGGGCGGCGGCCATGTCGAGCAGTTGCTTGGGGGCCTGGACGTTGACCGAGGAGACGGTGTTGGCGGAGTCCGCCGCGTCGGCGGCGTCAGCCGCATCGGCCGTCGCGGCCGTGGCCGCCTCGGCATGGACCAGGCCCGGGGCCAGGCTCAGCCCCGCGACGCCGGCCAGGGCGGCCATCCGCAGAGGCGCGCGACGGAGAGACGAACCGGCGCGGGCGGTGACGCCCTGACCCTGATAACGACGCATGAAACTGACCTCTGGAACCCGGCGGCGCCAGACTGTGGCCCGCCCCCGAAACTGCGATTGCGAGTCGTTCTTAGATGGCTTGTTTCAGACTCGCAATGAGAATCGTTCTCAAAAACGTCAGCTTGTCGCAGCCGTGTCGTGGCCCGCATCGTGACCATGCCGGATCGCCTTGCGCAGATGCCGGCGATGCAGCCACATGATCGTGCCGCTGGTCCCCAGCAGGGCGGGGGCCAGGCCGGCCAGGAAGATCAGCGCCTGCCAGACCGGACCCATGTCGTCGCCGTCATGCAGCCGGCGCATCCAGCGCGACAGCGGGTCCTGCGCGGCCGGGCCGTCGGGGCCGCCGCCCTGGCGGACCTCGCCGCTGGCATCGTCCACCCGCACGGTGACCGGCGCGTCCAGGCCGTCCACCTTCAGGGCCACCCGCCAGGCCGGGGCCTTGCCCTTGGTCGGCAGGGTCACCGCGGTCAGCACGCCGGGGGTCTCGGCCTGGGCCGCCTGAACGGCCTCGTCGATGGTCAGCCTGGTCTCGGCCAGGGGCGGCGGCGGGGTGCGCCGTGGGCCGCCCATCCCGGGCATGCCGCCGCGCTGCGCCGCCGGCGGAGCGACCCCGAAGAGGGCGCGGGCGGTCTGCGGGAAGGAAATATAGACCCCGGTCAGGGACAGGATCAGCAGCGGGACCAGCACCCAGAAGCCGACCATGTGGTGCAGGTTGTTCCAGGTCGAGGGTGAGCGCCGCCAGCGCAGGGCCTTGAGCACCCGTCCGTTGCGCGGCCACCAGAGCCAAAGGCCCGTCAGGCAGGAAACCGTCATCGCCCAGCCCAGCCAGCCGACGATCTTGCGCCCCAGCCCCGGCGTCGTAACCAGCAGTTGGCCGTGCAGGCGGTGCATGATCCGGGTGAACGAGGCCTCGGTGTCGACCACCTCCAGCACCTTGCCGGTGGCCGGGTCGAGGAAGGCGGTCAGGGTCTTCGGCCGCGCCCCGGCCGCCACGGGTCCGGGAACCCGGCCCTGCACGGTGGCGGGCCCGCCCTCGTCCTCGGGCAGGCGCAGCTGGGTCGGGGTCGCCCGCTGGCCCAGCGCCGCGCGGGCGGCGTCCAGCAGGGTGGAGGCCGGAACGACCTCGGCGCTCCGGCTGACCGCATAGCGGCCCGGATGGGTCAGCCGGTCGAAGCCGTCATGCCAGACCAGGTACGCCCCCGACAGCCCCAGCGGAACCGTCAGCACGAACAGCCCCACCCCCAGCCAGAGATGCACATCCAGCCAGAGGCGACGCAGGCGGCCGAGCAGGGAACGGGTCACGGGCGGGCTCCGATGATGAGGCTGAAGCGCTAGTGCAAACGCTTCTCAACTGCAATCCTCTTGTTTCTCCCTTCCTCCTCCCCCGGGTCGGGCCTCGCCCGGCCCGCCCGAGGGCAGGCTGAGGAAGGGCGGGGATGGTGATGGTGGCACAGCGTTTCCGGAAGCGCTCAGGGAGGCGTGGTCGCCACCCCGCACCCTTCCCCTGACACCGAGCGCACACCACCACCCCTGCCCCTCCTCCATCGAGGAGGAGGGGTTCTAAGCCGGTGGGCGGCGGCGTAGTCTCTCCGCATGGACGACGCGCCACAGTTTCCAGTGTTCAGCACGACCCAAACCCGCCCGGCCCGCCAGTGGCGGCGCGGCGGCGGCGGGGAAGCCATCACCCGCCCCCTGGCCGACGAGACCCCCATCGGCCTGATCTATGACAACCGCCCCCACGCCGTGCTGATGGCCACCCCCGCCGAGGTCGAGGACCTGGCCGTCGGCTTCACCCTCACCGAGCGGGTGGCCACCCTCGACCAGATCGAGGCGATCGACACCGAGATCCTGGCGCAGGGCGTGCAGGTCCGCCTGACTCTCGCCGAATCCGCCCGCAAGTCCAGAGCCCGGGCCCGCAGCCGTAGCCTCGAGGGCCGCTCCAGCTGCGGCCTCTGCGGCGTCGAACGGCTGGCCGCCGCCGTGCGGCCCCTGCCCCGCCTCCCGGACAGCCCCGCCCTCACCCAGGCCGCCATCGAGGCCGCCCTCGACGCCCTGGAAGACCAGCAGGCGCTCGGCAAGCTGACCCGCGCCATGCACGCCGCCGCCTTCGCCTCCGCCGACGGAACCCTGCTGGCCGTGCGCGAGGACGTCGGCCGCCACAATGCCCTCGACAAGATCGTCGGCGCCGCCGCCCGCCAGGGGCTCAGGCCCTCCGACGGCTTCGTCCTCGTTACCAGCCGCTGCTCCTACGAGATGGTCGAGAAGGCCGCCATGGCGGGTTTCCCGCTGCTGGTCGCCATCTCGGCCCCCACGGCGCTGGCCATCCGCAAGGCCGAGGAGGCCAACCTCTCCCTGGTCGCCCTGGCCCGTTCCGACGGCTTCGCGGTCTTCGCCGGTCCCCGGAGGATCGCCCCATGACCAAGGTCAAAGGCGTCAAGACCTACCGTAAGCCCGCCGGTGGCTGGGGCGCCCTCCGTGCGGTCGCCGGCGCCCTGAGCGACCAGGAGACCGTGGTCGAGGGCGGCCGCTCGCTGCTGTCGGCCAACCAGCCGGACGGCTTCGACTGCCCCGGCTGCGCCTGGCCCGACCCCAAGCACACCTCCAGCTTCGAGTTCTGCGAGAACGGGGCCAAGGCCGTCGCCTGGGAATCGACCACCAAGCGGGCCACCCCCGAGGTCGTCGGCGCCCACACCGTCGCCGAACTGCTGACCTGGAGCGACCACGCCCTGGAGGACCTGGGCCGGCTGACCGAGCCGATGGTCTATGACCGCGCCACGGACCGCTATCGCCGCATCGACTGGGCCGGGGCATTCGACCGCATCGGCGAGGTCATGCGCGGCCTCTCCAGTCCCGACCAGGCCGAGTTCTACGCCTCGGGCCGGGCCTCCAACGAGGCGGCCTTCCTGTTCCAGCTGATGGGGCGGAAGTTCGGGACCAACAACTTCCCCGACTGCTCCAACATGTGCCACGAGCCGACCAGCGTGGCCCTGCCGGACGCCATCGGCATGGGCAAGGGCAGCGTCACCCTGGAGGACTTCGACCTCTGCGACGCGGTCTTCTCCTTCGGCCACAACCCCGGCACCAACCACCCGCGGATGATGTCCACCCTGCGGGCCGCCGCCAAGCGCGGGGCGGCCATCGTGGTCTTCAACCCGCTGCGCGAGCGGGCGCTGGAGAAGTTCGCCTCGCCCCAGGACCCGGTCGAGATGGCCACCCTGACCGGGACCGACATCGCCTCGCGCTATTTCCAGGTCGCGGTCGGGGGCGACGCCGCCGCCGTCACCGGCATGCTCAAGGCCCTGCTGGCGGCCGATCGCGCCGGCGGCCAGGTCATCGACTGGCCCTTCGTCGTCGAGCACACGGCCGGCTTCGAGGCCCTCGCCGAAACCGTCGACGCCGCCGACTGGCCGACCATCGAGGCGCAGAGCGGCCTGACCCGAGCCGACCTGGAAGAAGCCGCCGCCATCTACGCCCGCTCGAAAGCCGTGATCCTCTGCTACGGCATGGGCATCACCCAGCACCGCTCCTCCTCGAGCGCCGTCCATCAGCTGGCCAACCTGCTGCTGATCCGCGGCAATATCGGCCGGCCCGGCGCCGGCATCTGCCCCCTGCGCGGCCATTCCAACGTCCAGGGCGCCCGCAGCGTCGGGGTGGCGGAAAAGCCGACCCAGGCCCTGCTGGACAATATCGAAAAGGTCTTCGGCTTCCGGCCGCCGCAACACCACGGCCACACCGTGGTCGAGGCCATCGCCGCCATGCGCGACGGCGGGAGCAAGGCGCTGATCAGCCTGGGCGGCAACTTCGCCGTCGCCGCCCCCGACCCGGCCGCCACCTTCCCCGCCCTCACCGGCCTCGACCTCACCGTCACCGTCGCCACCAAGCTCAACCGCACCCAGCTGCTCTGCGGCCGCGAGAGCTACATCCTGCCCTGCCTGGGCCGCACCGAGCGCGACGACCAGGCCGGCGGGCGCCAGGCGGTGACGGTCGAGGACTCCATGTCGATGGTCCATGCCTCCAGAGGCCTCAACCCGCCGGCCTCCGAGCACCTCCGTTCCGAACCCTGGATCGTCGCCGAACTGGCCCTGGCCCTGCTGGGCCCCGACACCGGCGTCGACTGGCGGGGCCTGGTCGCCGACTACGGCAAGGTGCGCGACCTGATCGAGCAGGTCTTCCCCGAGACCTTCACCGGCTACAACCAGCGCATCCTGACGCCCGGCGGCTTCCGCCTGCCCGTCCCGCCCTCCGAGCGGATCTGGAAGACGGCCAGCGGCAAGGCCAACTTCATCCCCTACCAGGCCGACGGCGATGACCCCCGGCGCGGCGATCCCGACGTGCTGCTGCTGACCACCGTGCGCAGCCACGACCAGTACAACACCACCATCTACGGCCTGAACGACCGCTACCGCGGCGTCTCCGGCCGCCGGGACGTCATCTTCGCCAGCCCCGCCGACCTCAAGGCGAGAGGCCTGGCCGACGGCGACCTCGTCGACGTGGTCGCCGCCTTCGCCGATACCGGCCCAAATGGGGGCCATGTCCGCCGCCTGGCCGGCTTCACTGTCGTCGAACGGGTCCTCCCGACCGGCTGCCTTGCCGCCTACTACCCCGAGGCCAACCCCCTGCTGGCCCTGGCCGACCACGACAGGCGCAGCGGCACCCCGGCCTACAAGTCCATGCCCGTGCGGCTGATGCGGGCCGGATGATCGCCGGCCTCGTCCTGGCCGGGGGAAGGTCCAGCCGCTTCGGCTCGGACAAGGCGGCGGCGCTGCTGGACGGCCGGCCGCTGCTGGACTGGGCGCTGGACGCGTTGCGGCCGCACTGCATGGCGCTGGCGGTGAGTGGGCCCGGCGGGTTGGCCGACGCGCCGGGAGATCCGGATGGGCCGCTGTCGGGGGTCAAGGCGGGGCTGATCTGGGCTCGGGAGATCGGGGCGAGCCGCCTGGCCACCCTGCCCTGCGATGTGCCGAGGGTTCCGGCCGACCTCGTCCCTTGCCTGGCGGCTGTCGATGCACGCGTCGTCTCAGCCCGTACGGTCGATGGGTCTCAGCCGCTCTGCGCGCTGTGGTCGGTCGATCTGCTGGACGCCATCACAGCCGAACTGGCCGCCGGCCACCCGTCCATCCAAGATCTGCAGGCGCGGCTGGGTGGGGCGCAGCTGCTGTTCGAGAACGAGCGGGCATTTCGGAACGTGAACAGGCCAGAAGACCTTCCCCCGCTGGCGGGGGAAGTGGCCTGAGATGCGCAGCATCGAAGGTCGTTGGGGGTCCTTGCGGCGTTGGCGGATATTCCCACCGTGGGTAAGGGCCCCCAACGAGCCTCCAGCTTCGCTGTCGGCCCACTTCCCCCGCCAGCGGGGGAAGGGCTTTTTGACTTTCTACATCCCCCGCCGCATCTCCACCCAGGCCGCCTCGAGCCCGTCGCGATGCTGCGGCGCCGCCACCCCGATCAGCGCCTGGGCCCGCCCCTCGAGCGTCAGCCCCCGCAGGTCGGCCGTCCCGAACTCCGTCACCACCACCGCCAGGTCCGCGCGAGGCACGGACACCGCATTCATCTCCAGCCGGGGCACGATCCGGCTCAGACTCCCGCCCTTGGCCGTCGCCGCCAGGGCGACGATCGGGACCCCGCCCTCCGACAGCCTTGCCCCGCGCAGGAAATCGGTCAGCCCGCCGATCCCGGAAATCTGCCGCCCGCCCATGAACTCCGCATTGGCCTGGCCGAACAGGTCGACCTCCAGCGAGGAGTTGATCGCCACCAGCTTCGGGATCGCCGCCAACACCCGCACATCGTGGGTGAAGCTCGACGGGGCGAACCGGATGCGGCGGTCCTCGCCACACCGCCGGTAGAGGGCGTCCGTCCCCATCGCCATGCCGGTCAGCACTTCGTCCAGCACCCCGCCGTCGAGCGCGTCCAGCAGCGGCTCGGTGACCATGCCGGAATGGATCTTCAGCCCCCGCCGCCCCGCCAGCCCGGCCAGGGCCGCGACCCCCACCTTGCCGACCCCGAACTGCAGCACCCCGCCGTCGGGGATCAGCTCGGCGATCCTGCCGGCGATCACCGCGAAGGCCGGGTCCAGTCCGCCGGCGTCATAGGTCAGCAGCGGGGCGTCGGTCTCGGCGACCACATCGAAGGCCGCCAGCGGGATCGAAGGCCCCTGGGTGCGCGGCATGGCCGGGTTGATCAGGCCCGCCTTGAAAACGGCGCGGTCCATCACCGCCGGGGCCATGTCCGCGGCGACGCCCAGCGAGCACGTCCCGCCCTCGTCCGGGGGCGAGACCTGCATCATCACCGCGTCCAGCGGCGTCTGGGCCAACCAGCCAAAGGTCTGGAACCAGGTCTGCGGCCGCAGGGTGAAACGGCCGGCTTCGAAACTGGCCCGCCAGTCGGCCGAGGCGAACGTCCCCTCCGACCGCGCCCCGCAAGCGGCCCAGTCCCGGCGGTTCACCCCCGGGACCAGCGCCCCGACGAAGGTCAGCCCGGCCGCCAGGTCCGGTTCGCGCTGGAAAATCTCCAGCAGCTGTAGCGGTTCTGCCGCACCGCCCTGGATAAAGACGCGACCGCCGCCAATACTCGCCCGTTCGGCGAGTTTCCGGGCCAAAAGATCGACTGTGACGCGAATCATGTCAGATTCAGTTCAGACGACGCCTGCAACCTTCGCGCCGCCTGAGTGTTTCCCGCTTTGAAACCCGGCCCCTGAAGGACCAAGGACCGCCACCGATGCAAGCCGCCGATCACAGCCACGACATCCTGCGGCCCTTCCTGATCGTGGGGGCGCTGGCCTTCATCACGGGCTTTCTGGGCTACCTCGCCCTGTTCATGCCGGGCGTGCAGGGCTAAGCCCCCGTCGAGCCGAAGCCGCCGGCGCCGCGCACCGTCGCGTCCAGTTCCGCCACCTCCTCCCACGCCGCCCGCGCCACCGCGGCGACGATCAGCTGGGCGATGCGGTCGCCCCGCCGGATGGTGAAATCCGTCTCTCCCAGATTGGCCAGCACCACCTTCAGCTCGCCGCGATAGTCGGCGTCGATGGTGCCGGTCAGGCAGGTGATCCCGTGCCGGATCGCCAGGCCCGAGCGCGAGCGGATCTGCCCCTCGAAGCCCAGCGGCAGGGCGAAGGCCAGCCCGGTCGGCACCGCCGTCCGCGCCATGGGGGCCAGGATAAGCGGCTCGTCCTCGGGAATGGCGGCGCGCAGGTCCATGCCGGCGGCGGCCTCGGTTTCATAGGCCGGCAGCGGCAGGTCGGGATTGTGAGCCAGGCGGGTGATCGGGACGCTGGGACGGTCTTGGCTCACTTAAAGGCTCTCTCTTAAAGGCTTTGGGCGATGCGCAGCGCCAGGCGCTGGGCGACTTCGGACTTGGGGGCGCGCTCCCAGCGCTCGGTTCCGGCGGCGGTGATCAGCAGGACGGCGTTCTCGCCCCCGCCCATCACGCCTGGCTCGGTGACATCGTTGGCGACGATCCAGTCGCAGCCCTTGCGCTGGCGCTTGGCGACCGCATGGGCCTCGACGTCGTTGGTCTCGGCCGCGAAGCCGACGACCAGCTTCGGACGGCCCGGCCCAGAGGCCGAAAGTTCGGCCAGGATGTCGGGATTCTCGACCAGGGTGATGGCCGGCGGGCCTTCCCGCCCCTTCTTCAGCTTCAGGCCATAGACCTCGTCCGGCCGCCAGTCGGCCACCGCCGCCACGCAGACCGCGACATCGGCCGGCAGGGCCGCCTTGCAGGCCGCCAGCATCTCGCGGGCGCTTTCGACATCGACCCGCGTCACCTCGGCGGGAGCCGCCAGGCCGGTCGGTCCCGAGACCAGGGTCACCCGCGCGCCCAGCCGCGCCAGGGCCGTGGCGATCGCATAGCCCTGCTGGCCGCTGGAGCGGTTGGAGATGAAGCGCACCGGGTCCAGCGCCTCGAGCGTCGGCCCCGCATTGACCAGCACATGCTTGCCGGCCAGCGGCGCGCCGGTCTGCAACAGGCCCAGGATGGCCTCGAGAATGGCCGGCGGCTCGGCCATGCGGCCGGGGCCATACTCGCCGCAGGCCATGGCGCCCTCGTCCGGCCCCACGAAATGCACCCCGTCCGCCTGCAGGGTCGCCAGATTGCGGCGCGTGGCGGCGTGCTGCCACATCCGCACATTCATGGCCGGGGCCATCAACACCGGCTTGTCGGTGGCCAGCAGGGTGGTCGAGGCCAGGTCGTTCGCCAGGCCCGCGGCCGCCTTGGCCATCAGGTCGGCGGTGGCCGGGACGACGACCACCAGGTCGGCCGAGCGCGACAGTTGGATGTGGCCCATCTCGGCTTCGTCGGTCAGGGAGAAGAGGTCCTGGTAGACCTTGTCCTCGGCCAGCGAGGCCAGCGACAGGGGCGTGACGAACGCCGCGCCCGCCTTGGTCAGCAGCGGCCGCACGGCCACCCCGGCCTTGCGCAGCAGCCGGGTCAGTTCCAGCGCCTTGTAGGCCGCCACCCCGCCGCCGACGATCAACAGGACTCGCTTCTCGGCCACGCGTCAGACCCCGCTCAAATCTCATTTTCCTTTAGGGCGCCGAAGGGGACTGGACAAAGGATCAAATCTGTTCTTTGTTTGTTCCAAGACAACCTGGGGATGGAGGGCAAGCAATGTCCCGCATGAGAATCCAGTGGCTTCTGGCGGCCGGCGTTTTAGCGCTGGCGGCCTGTGACGGCGGCCCCTCTGCGGTGGCCAAGCGTGATCCGGCCGCGCCCGCCGCCTGGTCCGGGGGCGACAGCCAGCAGGCCGACAACAGCTATGACCGCCCCTCGGCCCGCCGCTCCAAGGCCGACGCGCCGGTGAAGCTGGCCGAGGATGGCCGGCCGATCTGGGCCGCCAGCCGCAAGGGCACGGCCGAGGAGCAGGCCCAGAAGGCCTTCGACCGCAATGGCGAGGCCTTCGGCGCCGCCACCCTCGAGGCCTATGTCGCCAAGGTCCACGCCTTCACCGGCAACCCGCCCAAGGGCGCCCAGACCCTCACCCGCCGCAACGGCGACAAACTGATCTACGACCCGCGCGGCAACGTCTTCGCCGTCGTCACCCGCGACGGCGCCCCCCGCACCATGTTCAAGCCCGACGACGGGGCGGCCTACTGGGAAAAGGTCAAGGCGGGGGAGGCCAAGCCGCGCAAGGCTTCGGGCCGCAAGGATGACGATCAGGCCTGACCAATAATCCGCTCATCCCCGCGAAAGCGGGGACCCAGGCTTTTTACTGTTCGGGGCGATCGGGCGGGGGTGAGCGGTTGGAAGGCTGAAACGAAAAACGCCTGGGTCCCCGCTTTCGCGGGGATGAGCGGGGTTTTTATAGAGGCCACCAACGGGCCAGCAGGAAGGCCGCCCCCGCCACGGCGGCGCCGACCGCGAACCAGGCCAGCCGCGAGGGCGGGCGGGGGGGCGGGGCGATCACGATCGGGGCGCCATGCTCCTCGGCCAGCCTCGCCAACGCCCGGACGGCCCGCAGGCCCTCGTCGGCGAAGTCGCGGGCCTTGGCGGCCGGGCCCAGTTCCCGGGCGATCCAGCGACGGACGATGGGGTCGGCGGCGGCCCAGAGGTCGTGGCTGGGATCGATGCGGCGGGCCACGCCCTCGACCGTGACCATGGTCTTCTGCAGCAGCACCAGCTCGGGCCGCAGGTGCATGTCGAAGAGGGCGGTGATGTCGAACAGCTGGGCCAGCAGCCGGCCCATCGACACCGCCGAGGCGGCCCGGCCGAACACCGGCTCGCCCACCGCCCGCAGCGACTGGGCGAAGGCGTCGACATCGTGGTGCGGCGGCACATAGCCGGCCTCGAAATGCACCGCGGCGACCCGGGCGTAGTCCTTGCGCAGGAAGCCGTAGAGGATCTCGGCCAGATAGCGCCGCTCGGCTTTTCCCAAGCGCCCCAGGATGCCGAAATCGACCGCCACCAGCTTCGCGGGGGCGTCGATGAACAGGTTGCCCTCATGCAGGTCGGCATGGAAGACGCCGTGGTCCAGGGCCTGGGCCAGGAAGGCGCGGATCAGGTTGTCGGCCAGCAGGCGATGGTCCAGCCCCGGCAGGGTCAGCGAAGCCGGCGAGGACAGCGGGACGCCGTCGGCCCATTCCAGGGTCAGCACCCGGCGGGCGACCCCGTCCCAGACCACCTTGGGGCAGGTCATGAAGGCGTCGCGACCCATGACCTCGGCCATCTCGGCGGCGCCAGCGGCCTCGAAGCGCAGGTCCAGCTCCAGCTCCAGCGAGCGGATCACCGTCTCGGTGAACAGCTTGGGCTCCAGCCGCTTCAGAGCGGGCGCGAAGCCCAGCAGCAGCCCGGCGGCCAGGCGCAGCGTGGCGCTGTCCTTGGCCACCCGCTGCTCGATGCCCGGCCGCAGCACCTTGACCGCCACGATCCGCCCGTCGGCCAGCACCGCCCGGTGCGCCTGGGCCAGGGAGGCGGCGGCGATCGGGTCGCCGAACTCATTGAGGAAGCCCGCCAGCGGCCGGCCCAGGGCCTGCTCGACCTCGGCCCGGGCCACATCGGTGGGGAAGGGATCCAGCCGGTCGCGCAGCCGGCCCAGGTCGTCGCTGAACTGGATGCCGAAGATGTCGGAGCGGGTCGCCAGGAACTGGCCCAGCTTGATGGCGACCGGGCCCATATGCTCCAGGCAGCGGCCCAGCCGCTCGCCCGGCCGGCCCTCGCGCGCGGCCCGACCGGCGAACAGGCGCAGAAACCCGGCCACAGCCCTTACCCCGGCCGGCAGCACCGGGTCGATCTCGCGGGGAATCAGCGCGTCGGCCCGGACCAGGGTCCAGCCCGCCGCGACCAGGCGGCCGAAAGCCGGCAGGCTTGCCATGGCTAGATGGCCCAACCCTGGTGCAGGGCGGCGACCCCGCCGGTGAAATTCGTGAACGTCACCCGCGAAAACCCGGCGTCGCGCATCATCTGGGCGAAGGTCTGCTGGTCGGGGAAACGGCGGATGCTCTCGACCAGATACTGGTAGGACTCCCGGTCCTTGACGACCAGTTCGCCGATGGCCGGAATGGCCTTGAACGACCACAGGTCATAGGCGGCCCGCACCGCCTCGCTGGTCGGCCGCGAAAACTCCAGGCAGACGAACCGCCCGCCGGGCTTGAGCACCCGCCGCGCTTCGCGCAGGGCCGCGGCGATGTCGGTCACGTTGCGGATGCCAAAGGCGATGCAGTAGCCGTCGGCGCAGGCGTCGGGCAGGGGCAACCGCTGGGCGTCGCCGACGGCCCAGGTAATCTCCGGCTCGGAGCCCCGCTCGCGGCCGGCGGCGATCATCTCGGCGTTGTAGTCGATGACATGGACGACGGCGTCCTTGTCCAGCCCCCGGCGCAGCTGCGCCGCCCGGGCCATCTTGGCGAACCGCCGCGCCATGTCGCCGGTCCCCCCGGCGCAGTCGACGATGACCTCGCCGGGCTGGACGTTGAGCCGCGCGGCTGTCGCGTCCTTCCAGAGCCGGTGCACGCCCGCGCTCATCAGGTCGTTCATCAGGTCGTAGCGGCCCGCGACCTTGTCGAACACGCCGCGCACCAGCGAGGGCTTCTCGCGGGCGTCGACATCGCGAAAACCAAAAGTCGCTGTGCGCTCGGACATGGCCGCCGTCATAGCGGGCGCGGCGGCGATTAGGAAGGCGCATAGGTCACGGCCGGCGCGCGCCTGAAGCGGATATAGGCCTCGGCCAGCACCAGGTTGGCGCTCCAGGACAGCCAGGAAATGACCCGGTAGGCCGGGAAGAAGTCGATGCCGAGCACCAGCCCGGAAAACGGCAGCATCAGCCGAAGCGTAATCGCCCCCGCCAGGACGGCGTAGGACCGCAGCATCCAGGCCCTGTGGTCGCCAAAGCGCCTTTCAACGGCCGCGCGCCAGCCCAGCCAGGTGAACAGCGGCCACAGCACGGCGGGAATGGAAAACCCCAGGCCCGCGACCGGCCCCGCCGTGACGCCGAAGGCCAGGACGAAGCCGGCCGGCGCGCCGATGGCGCAGGCCAGCAGATAGAGCCGGCCGTTCAGGCGGTGGAAGCCGGGCCAGCGCCTGCGGATCGCGGCCACGAACTGCAGCGGCGCGATGGCCAGGGCGACGATGGACGCGGCGACGTGAATGACCAGGACGGGGCTGGCGAAGGTGTTCTCGACAATCACCTGCGGCGGTGTTTCGCTGCCGACCAGGTAGCGGGCGGCCGCGGACCAGGCGACCTGGGCGGTCAGCAGCACGAGCGCCGCACGCCAGGCGGCCGAAGAAAGAGGGGCAAGTCTTCTGATCATCATGGGCTCCGGGCAGGAATGGGCGCACAGCGCTCGCCCCGTCGCCGGGCCGTGGAAAGGCGGTTTGCCGTGAACCGTGCATCCGGGTCGCGAACGGCGCCTGGTTCACGGGAAGCCGGGGGCCGGCGCTGGCGGGGGCTTCTGCTCGACCTGCTGCTGTTCGGCGGGTTTGGCCTGGTGATGACGGCGCTGGGCCCCTATCGCACCCTGGACACGCCCACCCCGCTGCGGACGGCCTACTGGCTGATCGCGGTGATCGCCTGCGGGCTGTTCGGCGCCGGCGTCGAGGCTCTGCTGGGAACGAAGATCCGCGCCTTCTGGCCGCGCGTCGCCGCCGTCTCGCTGATCATGACGCCGCCGGTCACCCTGTTCATCTACGCGCTCAACGCCCTGATGCTCGACCTGCCCAGGCGCCCCTGGATGCTGCCCCAGCTCGGCGGCCAGGTGCTGGTCGTCGCCCTGCTGCTCATGACGCTGCGGGGCCTGGCGCGGCGGCGGGTGATCGAAACCCGCACGGTCATAGAGCCCCCGCTCCCGGACGCCGAACGCGCCTTCCGGCTCAGGCTCTCGGCCAGGCGGCGCGCCGCCCGGCTGATCGCGGTCGAGGCGGAAGACCATTATGTGCGCGCCCACACCGACAGCGGCTCGGAGCTGATCCGGATGCCGTTCTCCGAGGCCCTCGACGAACTGGCCCAGGTCCACGGCCACCGCCTGCACCGCTCCTGGTGGGTCCCCGCGCAGGCCATCGAAGCGGTGCGCTGGAAACGCGGCGGCGGCGAGGCCCGCCTGGCCGGCGGCCTCATTGCGCCGGTGAGCCGAAGCTACATGGCCGCTCTGAAGGAGGCCGGCTGGCGCTAGGCTGGATGCGACAGGAAAGGTTCACCACGAACAACACGAACAACACGAACAGACGGAGCCAAACGCGTCCTCCCGGCCGAAGGCCCGATCTATCAAACAGACCCTTCGGGTCAGAGCTGGGCTAGCGCCGACCCGTTCGTGTTGTTCGTGTTGTTCGTGGTGAAAAATCTGCACAACGCCAAATTCGCCAACCGCCGGATGGCGCAATTCCAACCCCGCCCCATATGCTCCCCACATGCCCGAGCTTCCCGAAGTCGAAACCGTCCGCGCCGGTCTGGCGCCCGCCCTGGAGGGGGCCAGGCTGAGCCGGGTGGAGGCGCGGCGCCCGGACCTGCGCTTTCCGCTGCCCGAGGGGTTTGTGCAAAGGCTGACCGGGGCCAGGATCGAGGGCCTGACCCGGCGGGCCAAATACCTGCTGGCCCCGCTGGATCGCGGCGACACCCTGGTCATGCATCTCGGCATGACGGGTCGGTTCGAGATCGAGGGCGCGCGCCTCAAGGAACAGCCCGGCGAGTTCTATTACTCGACCCCGCCCGATCCCAAGCACGCCCATGTCGTCTTCGAGACCGAGGCCGGCAGCCGCATTACCTACTATGACCCGCGCCGGTTCGGCTTCATGGACCTGATCCCCACCGACCGCCTGTCCCAGCACCCCTGGTTCGCCGGCATGGGGCCCGAGCCGCTGGGCCCCGACTTCGATGTCGAGGTGCTCGCCAAAGCCTTCGCCGGCCGCAAACAGGGGCCCAAGACCCTGCTGCTCGACCAGCATGTCGTGGCGGGGCTGGGCAACATCTATGTCTGCGAGGCGCTCTACCGGGCGAAGATCGCCCCCGACAAGCCGGCCGGCGAGGTCCCCAGACGCAAGCTGACCGCCCTGACCACGGCCATCCGCGAGGTGCTGACCGAGGCCATCGCGGCCGGCGGCTCCTCGCTCAAGGACTATGCCGCCGCCGACGGCGCCCTGGGCTATTTCCAGCACCGCTTCCAGGTCTATGACCACGAGGGCGATCCCTGTCCCCGGCCGACCTGCCGCGGCGTGGTAGCCCGCCAGGTCCAGGCCGGCCGCTCGACCTTCCACTGTCCCATCTGCCAGACCTGACGGAGTTTCCATGGCCTTCAATTTCAGCAGGGCGTGGAAGCGCCTGGTCGCCGCGGCCACGGTCTGGCTGGTCGGCTTCGGCGTCGCCGCCGCCCAGCCGCCGGTCTGGGTCGTGAGGGACGCCGATTCCACCGTGGTCATCTTCGGCTCGGTGCATGTGTTGCCGCCCGGCCTGGACTGGAAGCCCAAGGTGCTGACCGACGCCCTGGCCAAGGCCGACGACCTGTGGTTCGAGCTGCCCTTCGACCCGGCCAGCCAGGCGGCCGGGGTCGAGGTGGTCAAGGCCAAGGGCCTGCTGCCGCCGGGCGAGAGCCTGCTCGCCAAGCTGACCCCCGCCGGCCGCGAGCGGCTGGCCCGGCTGGCCCCGAAGCTTGGCCTGTCGCTGGAGCAGATGGACCGCCTGCGCCCCTGGCTGGCCGACGTCACCGTGGGACTGGTGGACATGTCCCAGCGCGGGGCCGGGGCCGCCGACGGGGTCGAGCAGACCATCGAGAAAGCGACCCCGCCCACCGCCCTGCGCAAGGCCTTCGAGACGGCCGACGAACAGATCGGCTTCTTCGCCGACGCCCCCGAGGCCGACCAGCTGGCCTCGCTGGAGGACACCCTGCGCCAGATCGAAGAAGAGCCGGACGCCTACAACCGCCTGCTGGCCGCCTGGCTGTCGGGCGACCTCAAGGCCCTGCAGACCGAGGGGCTGGAGCCGATGAAGCGCGCCTCGCCCGACCTCTTCGACCGCATGATCACCCAGCGCAACAACCGCTGGGTCGAGGCCATCACCCAGCGCATGGCGGGCTCGGGCGAGACGGTCATCGTCGTGGGCGCCGGCCACCTGGTCGGCCCGGACGGGGTGCCGGCGTTGCTGCGGGCGAGGGGGTTCAAGGTCGAGGGGCCGAGGTAGGGGGGCTTAACCGCCTTCCCCTAATTCCTCGCCCGTTGGGCGAGGTGGCGGCGAAGCCGACGGAGTGGGCCGTGGAGCACACGGTGTTTCCGGATCGAGCACTGTCGGGGTGGGCATGCTTGAAGCTCCGTGTGCTCCCCAGAGCCCACTCCACCACTTCGTGGTCCCCCTCGCCCAATGGGCGAGGAATGCGAAGGGCTTGAGCGCAGCCGCGAGCCGGTCCAAAACCCGCGTCATGACCTACAACACCCTGCTGATCGAAACCCCCTCCCCCGGCGTGACCCTGGTGCGCCTCAACCGCCCCGAGGCGCTCAACGCCCTCAACAGCGAGCTGCTCGGCGAACTGGCCCAGGCCCTGACCGCCGCCACGGCCGACGACAGCATCCGCTGCCTGGTGCTGACCGGCTCGCCCAAGGCCTTCGCGGCGGGGGCCGACATCAAGGAGATGTCGTCCAAGTCCTATGCGCAGATGTTCACGTCGAACTTCTTCGCCGACGCGGCCAAGGCGCTGGAGGGGTTCCGCAAGCCGATCATCGCGGCGGTCTCGGGCTATGCCCTGGGCGGCGGCTGCGAGCTGGCCATGATGTGCAGCTTCATCATCGCCGCCGACACGGCGAAATTCGGCCAGCCGGAGATCAATCTCGGCGTCGCCCCCGGCATCGGCGGCACCCAGCGGCTGACGCGGTTCGTCGGCAAGTCCAAGGCCATGGACATGATCCTCACGGCCCGAATGATGGACGCGGCCGAGGCCGAGCGGGCCGGGCTGGTCAGCCGGGTCGTGCCCGCCGACCGCCTGCTGGACGAGGCCCTGGAGGCCGCCGCCAAGATCGCCTCGCTCTCACCGCTGGCGGTGATGATGAACAAGGAGCTGGTCGAGGCCGCCTACGAGACCACCCTGACCGCCGGCGTCGCCCTGGAGCGGCGCCTCTTCCACTCCCTCTTCGCCTTCGAGGACCAGAAGGAGGGCATGGCCGCCTTCGTGGAAAAGCGGAAGCCTGACTTCAAGGGGCGGTAGGGGCGTCGGCGTTAGGCAGGGTGGCGCCGCTGAAGATGAACTGGCCGGCGATGGACCCCAGCCATTCGGCGAAGGCCTTGGCCGCCGCTTCGCCCGCGCCCTTGGTCACCACCACCGCGACGGGCGCTTCCGGGGTTCCCACCGTCCAGCGGTTTTCCAGCGGCGCCCGGCGCGTGCGCTGAAGATTGTCGGCCAGCAGCAGCTGGTGGGTGATCAGGATTCGCGCGCCGTCGGCTTCGGCGAGTTTGATGAGCTCCGTCGGCGGTCCCTGCGCAATCGTCCAGCGGCTGTCCGGGTGCGACTTCTGATACGTCGTCAACGAGCGCTTGACGGCCTCGACCAGGTCCGGATCGCAGATCACCGCCAGGTCGTCGCTCTTCTGACTGCAACTGGCTGCCGCGCCCAGCGCGGCGAGGGAAACCAGCAAGGTCCGGCGGTGCATAAAGAGTCCTTTCAACGACTTGCCTGGCGTCTGCGCATTGACCCGGGGGCCAGCGTTGCGTATATCGCGCGCCTTCCAATTCAGTGGCGCCCATTCTCGGGCGTCCAGTCCGTTCGAGGTTTTCTAAGCCATGGCCAACAATCCCGGCGCTAAAAAAGCGATCCGTAAGATCGAGCGCCGCACCGAGGTCAACAAGGCCCGCCGCTCGCGTGTCCGCACCTTCCTGCGCAAGTTCGAAGAAGCTCTGACCGGCGGCGACGCCGGGGCCGCCAAGGCCGCCTTCATCGAGGCTCAGTCCGAACTGATGCGGGCCGTGTCCAAGGGCGTGGTCCACAAGAACACCGGCTCGCGCAAGGTCTCGCGCCTGGCGGCCCAGCTCAAGAAGATGGCCGCGGCCTAATCTTTGGGCTGATTGCCCACGATTTCCGTAGAACGCTGATTTATCAGCGCTTTTGAACCGATCCGGTCCCTGACCGGGTCGGTTTTTTCGCTTGACCCAAGCCCCGTTCGGAGTCCGTCGTACGCGCTGCCTGCGGCCAATTAACCCTGCTCCGAACTCGCGCGGTTAACGAATTCCCTTGCGGGGCGAGGGGTCCTCGCGAGTCAACAGAAAGATTCGCTGGAGTCGTCAAATTTCCCGTTTGACCCCCCCATCGAGGTGGCTAGTGTTGGGCCACAGACGCATTTTTTCCTTCCTCAGTCGGATGAAAACAAAAGCGGCGGCGGATGCATGCGCATACGCCGCGCGGGGAAGCTTTCCCTGTTTCTGAAGGGCGTTTTCCGTCGCGGGGGACGGACAATGTTGTGGGTTCGGGCGTGACCGGAAACGAGAGAAGTGAGGGGCTAATGATGACAAGGGGCGCTCAAGGCATGCCTGAGCTGACGCCAGCCGACACCGTTTGGACCAAGGCCTGTTCGGCCCTGCGTCGTGAGCTGGGTGAGGCTGATTTCGGTTCCTGGCTGAGCCAAGCGGCCCTGCGCGAGGGCGCCGCCGGCGCCCTGGTGCTGGTCACCCCCACGGGCGTCGCCCGCGACTGGATTCGCCGCAACGCTTGGCGCCGCATCGCCGAGCTGTGGGCCCAGAACGACCCGCAGGGCCGTCACCTGGACCTCAAGTCGCGCATGGAGTTCGAGGCCGAGGCTGGTCCGGCCTCTTCCGCGAGCCCGGCCGTCGTCGTCTCGCCGCTGGAAATCGCCGATCCCGTCTCCACCGACGCGGCCCCCGCCGCCGGCCGCGGCCGCAGCGCCGCCCTGGGCGGGCTGCAGGAGCGCTTCACCTTCGACACCTTCGTGGTGGGACCGGCCAACGAGTTCGCCTATGCGGTGGCCAAGCGCGTGGCCAGCTGGGCCGACGGTCACTTCAACCCGGTGGTGATCCACAGCTCCTACGGCTTCGGCAAGACCCACCTGATGAACGCCATGGCCTGGGAGGCCATGCGCACCCAGCCGACCCGCAAGGTGGTCTATCTGAGCGCCGAGCGCTTCCTGTCGACCTTCGTGCGGGCGGTGATGGACCGCGCCACCACCGCCTTCAAGGAAGAGCTGCGCGACGCCGACCTGCTCTTGATCGACGACGTCCACTTCGTCGGCGGCAAGCAGTCCACGCAGGAAGAGCTGTTCCACACCCTGACCGCCCTGATGGAGGACGGCCGCCGGGTGGTGTTCTCCACCGACCGGCCGCCCAGCGCCATCACCGAGATCGACGCCCGCCTGCGCAGCCACCTGTCGGCGGGCCTGGTCTGCGGCATCGAGCCGGCCGACCGCGACCTGCGGCTCGGCATCCTGGAAAAGAAGCTCGACACCCTCGGCCGCCAGCAGGGCTTCGCCGCCACCGCCCGGCCCGAAGTGCTGCAGTTCCTGGCCGACCGCTTCACCGACAGTGTCCGCGAGCTGGAAGGGGCCCTCAACACCCTGGTCGCCCGCGCCGGGGTCGGGGTTTCCAGGCTCTCGCTGGACGAAGCCCAGGCCATCCTGCGCCCCCACCTGCGCGGCGCCGAAAAGCGCATCACCATCGACGACATCCAGAAGGCCACCTCCGAGCATTTCGGCCTCAAGCAGGCCGACCTGATCAGCGAACGCCGCAACCGCTCCATCGCCCGGCCCAGACAGGCGGCCATGTGGCTGGCGAAGCAGCTGACGACCCGCTCGCTGCCCGATATCGGCCGGCGGTTTGGCGGCCGGGACCATACGACGGTGCTGCACGCGGTGCGGCGGATCGAGGAACTGAAGGCCGGGGACGCGCAGCTGGCGCGGGATCTCGAGGCCCTGGCGCGGAAATTACGCGGCTAATCCTCACCCGGAGGGGGAGGGGGACCGCCGCGCAGCGGTGGTGGAGGGGGTCGGTGTGGTTCCCACGCTTGGCTTGAGTCCTCAGCCGATCCGCCGCGCCCTTTTTTGAACCCTGGAAGTCACACGGACCCCCTCCACCATGCTCCGCATGGTCCCCCTCCCCCTCCGGGTGAGGATTTAGAGGGCCGCCTTCCGCAACGACGCCGAGATCGCCTTCAGCCCCCCCGCCAGCTCCGCCGGCAGCGGCCAGCCGTAGCCCAGCCGGAAATACCGGTCGTCCTGCTCGAACCAGTGCCCCGGCCCGACATAGCAGCCGTGGATGTCGTTCAAGGTCGCGTAGAAGACCGCCATGTCGACCTCGCCGACGATGCGCGGGAAGCAGACGCAGCCGCCCGACGGCTCCACCCATTCCAGCATGGGCTCGGCGGCGATCCAGGCCGCCACGCTGTCGAACGCCGCCTTGAGCGGGGCCTGGACGCTGGCCATCCAGGCGTCGGCCTGGCTGTAGGCGGCCAGGCCGATGGCCTCGTCGACCACGCTGCCGCAGATGCCGATCTGCTCCTTGGCGCACAGGAAGCGGTAGTTCAGCCCCCGGTCGCGGCTGACGATCCAGCCCAGGCGGATGCCGGGAATGCCATAGCTCTTCGACAGGGACGAGACGCTGATCAGCCGCTCGCTGAGCGTCGCGGCCACCGGCGGCTTTTCCACGAAGGACATGTCGCGATAGGTCTCGTCGACCAGCACATGCACGTCATGGCGCTCGGCCATCGCCGCGACGGCCCGCAAGGTGGCCGCCGACAGCGCCACGCCGGTGGGGTTATGCGGCGTGGTCAGGCTGATCAGCCTGGTCTTGGGCGTGATCATCGTCTCGAGCCGCGCCAGGTCCAGCGCAAAGCCGTCCTCGAACTTCAGGTCCAGGCATTCGACCTGGCAGCCCAGGATGCGCGGGGTCTCGATGTTGGTGGCGTAGTTGGGCCGCACCACGATCATGTGGTCGCCGCGATCCAGCAGGGTGACCGCCACGATGAACAGGGCCGCCGCGGCGCCCGCGGTCAGCAGCACCTCGCCACTCTGCATCCCGGCCCGCGCCGCGATCGCCTCGCGCAGGGGCGGCAGGCCCAGGTGATCGGTGTAGCAGAGGATCTGGTCGTTCAGGTCCAGGCCCAGTTCCGCCAGGGTGCGGTCCCGCAGCGAGGATTCGGTCAGGTTGAACTTGATCTTGTCGTAGCCGAGCTGTTCGGGCGACTCCGCCTCGATGAGCATGCGTGGAAAACGCAAAGGCGGAGCCCCCTCTAGAACCTAGGCCTTAGTACGACTTACCCGGCATCTTGTAGAAGGCGAAATAGTCCAGCATCCGCTTCCAGCCGTCGGCCGCCGCCTCGGCGTTGTAGCTGGGCCGGTAGTCGGCGTGGAAGCCGTGCTGGGCCTCGGGATAGACGATCAGCTGGCTGTTGGTCTTGCGCCCGTCGATCATCGCCTGGCGCATCTTCTCGATGTCGCTCTGGGGGATGCCCTGGTCCTTGCCGCCATAGAGGCCCAGCACCGGGCATTTCAGCTCTGGCGCCAGCTCCAGCGGCCAGCGGCGCTCGGGCTCGGACAGGAACTGCCCGTCGGCCGGGCGCGACAGGCGGCCGTACCAGGCCACCCCGCACTTGAAATAGCGGAACCGCTCGCAGGCCAGCCAGACCACCGCCCCGCCCCAGCAGAAGCCGGTAATAGCCATCTTCTTGGGATCGACGAAGCCCTGCGCCATCGCCCATTGCACGCTGGCGTCCAGGTCGGTCATCACCTGGGCGTCGGAGGCGGCCGAGACGATGCGGCGGATCTCGGCGAAATCGGTGACCGGGGCCGGATCGCCGGCCCGCACGAAGAAGTCGGTGGCCATGGCCACATAGCCCAGCTTGGCGAGGCGCCGGCAGATGTCGCGGATATATTCGTGGATGCCGAACACCTCGGAGATCACCATCACGGTGGGGAACTTCCCCTTCGCCCTGGGCCGGGCGACATAGGCCGGGATCGAGCGGTCGCTGGCGGGGACCATGACGGTCTCGCAGATCAGGCCGGTTTCGTCCGTATGGATCGGGTCGGCCTCGGCCGAAAAGGCGGCTACCGCATAGCCGGCGAAGAACAGGCCGCCCAGCGAGCGGCGCGAGACATCGAAGTCGCCCGGAAGGGGACCTTCGGGCCGGTTCAGTACGCGCATCGGCGTTTCCTCCCACTATTGCCGGCACCCTATCCCCGGGAAAGCGGCGAGGGGAAGGGGAGTCTGGGGGTGCGATGCGATCCGACTTCCGGGGCGGCGTGCATGTGGGTTTAAGCCGCTTCGCGGGAGGAAGAGGAGTTTTAGAGGAGAAGAGCGAGCGACAGCGACTTCCCAGCAGAGCGCCGCAGGCTGTCCTTCGAATGGAATGCCTGCGGCGCTTCAAGGATGGCCCGGCCGCTCACTCTTCTCCTCTAAAACTCCTCTTCCTCCCCGCCGAAGGCGGCACACTTTCCTAAGCCGGCCGCGCCCGCCGCAAAGTCAGATTGATCCGCCCACCCCCAGGCACCAGCCGCGAGGACCCGCCCAGGATGCGGTCCACCCCGTGATAGGCCAGCCGCGCCTCTCCCCCCAGCAGGCAGACATCGCCGGAACTGAGCTTCAGCGAGCGGGTGGGATCGGTGCGCTTGCGGCCGCCGATGCGGAAGACGGCGGTGTCCCCCAGCGAGACCGACAGCACCGGAAAGCCGAAATCGGCCTCGTCGCGATCCTGATGCAGTCCCATCCGGGCCCCGGGGCGATAGAGGTTGACCAGGCAGGCGTCGGGCGGGGTGGCGGGGTCGGCCAGCTCGGCCCAGAGGTCGAGCAACAACTGGGGCATCGGCGGCCAGGGCCGGCCGGTGACCGGGTGGGCGGCTTCGTAGCGGTAGCCGGCGGCGTCGGTGATCCAGTTCAGCGGTCCCATCCCGGTCATCTCCACCCGCATGGGCAGGCCGCCGGGGGTGATCGGCGTGTAGAAGGGCGCGTCCTCAGCGCCCGCCATCACTGCGCTGACAAGCGCGGCCTGCGCCTCGGCGTCGAGGCGGCCGGGAAGATAGAGGAAGCCGGACGGGATCATGGATCTTCGATAGCGCATCGCGGCCAGCATGGCGGCCTTTGCGGTGAATACGCGTCCGGATTCCGCCGGGAGATCGGCGAAGGAACTTCCGAACCTGACAAAAGCTTCATGATCATGGCGATCCGCAACAGCCTAGGTTACCGCGCAACTCCCGGGGAGGATCGAGATGCTCCAAAGTCTGGCCCGCGCCGCCACGCTCACGGCTGTCCTGTTGCTGGCCGCCTGCGCCCCGCAGAAGGACGCCCGCCAGGTCCTGCCCCCCGGCGTCACCCCGATCCACTACGACATCAGCGTGGTCCCCGACGCCGCCAACCTGAGGTTCGGCGGCACGATGGGGGCCGACATCGTGCTCGGCGCGCCGATGGAGACCCTGACCCTCAACGCCGCCAACCTGAAGTTCTTCAAGGTGGCGGTGGATGGCCGCGTGCCCGACGTGAAGATCGCCTATGACCAGGACGCCCAGCGGGCCAGCCTGACCTTCGCCGCGCCGCTCCCCGCCGGCAAGCACCGCCTGACCATCGACTATACCGGCCGCATCGAGCAGCAGGCCCAGGGCCTGTTCGCCATCGACTATGACGGTCCGGCCGGCGAGAAGAAGCGGCTGCTGGCCACCCAGTTCGAAAGCCCCGACGCCCGCAGATTCGCCCCGATGTGGGACGAGCCGGCCCTCAAAGCCACCTTCACCCTCAGCGTCGCCGCCCCCAAGGACCAGCTGGTGGTTTCCAACATGCCGGCCGCCGCGACGGCGGACCTGGGCAACGGCCTCATCAAGACCACCTTCCAGCAATCCCCGAAGATGAGCTCCTACCTTCTGTTCATGGCCATGGGCGATCTGGAGCGGGTTCACCGCCAGGTCGGCAAGGTCGATGTCGGCATGGTGGTCAAGCGCGGCTCGACGGCCGAGGCGGCGTTCGGCCTCGACGCCGCCGCCAAGCTGCTCCCCTATTACGACGACTATTTCGGCACGCCCTATCCGCTGCCCAAGCTGGACATGGTGGCCATCCCCGGCGGCTCGACCGCCTTCTCGGCCATGGAGAACTGGGGGGCCATCCTCTATTTCGAGAAGGCCGTGCTGGTCGACGCCAAGGTCTCCTCCGAGGAAGACCGCCAGAACGCCTTCACCACCATCGCCCACGAGATGGCCCACCAGTGGTTCGGCGACCTGGTGACCATGAAATGGTGGGACGACATCTGGCTGAACGAGGGCTTCGCCTCCTGGATGGAGACCAAGGCCACCGACCATTTCCATCCCGAATGGTCGGTCTGGCTGCAGGACCAGGCGGGCAGCGACGCGGCCAAGAACCTCGACGCCCGCTCGGCCACCCACCCGGTCGTGGTCCCGGTCGCCGACGCCCGCGACACCCCCTTCGACACCATCTCCTACCAGAAGGGCCAGGCGGTCATCCGCATGATCGAGGCCTATGTCGGCGAGGACAAATTCCGCCAGGCCCTGCGCAGCTATATGAAGAAACACGCCTACGGCAACGCCACCAGCCAGGACCTGTGGGCCGAGGTCCAGGCCGCCTCGGGCCTGCCGATCCTGGCCATCGCCAGGGACTTCACCACCCAGGGCGGGGTGCCGATGGTCAAGGTGTCGGCCTACGGCGAGGAAGATGGCGTGCGGCTCAAGCAGACGCGCTTTGGCGTCGATGCGGAGTCGAAGGCCTGGCGGTCCTGGAACATCCCGGTGCGGGTGGGCCGCGAGCAGGGCGTCATGACGCCCGGCCACAGCCTTGGCTTCATCTACAGCTATGCGGTCGTGAACACCGGCCAGACCGGCTATTTCCGCACCGACTACGACGCGCGCAGCTTTGCCCGGATCTCCCGGGACTTCGCCAAACTCGACCCCGCCGACCAGTTGGGCGTGCTGAACGACAGCTGGGCCCTGGGCGAGGCCGGCGTCGAACCGCTGGCCCGCTGGTTCGCCCTGGCCGGCCGGCTGCCCGCCGACGCCAACCCCATCGTCTGGATCAATGTCGCCGATGCCCTGGAAGCCGTCGACGACCTCTATGACGGCGATCCCCGCCAGGCCGCCTTCCGCGCCAAGGCCCGCGCTGTCCTGGCGCCGGTCTGGGCCCGGGTCGGCTGGACGCCCAAGGCCGGTGAGATTCCCACCGTCATCCTGCTGCGCACCGAGCTGATCCAGGCGCTCGGCCAGTTCGACGACGCCGCCGTCGTCGCGGAGGCTAGAGCCCGGTTCGCCCGCATGGACAGCGATCCCCTGCCAGCCGCCATCCGGGGCGAAACCCTGCGCGTGGTGGCCAGCCACGCTGACTCTGCGACCTGGGAGCGGCTGCACGCCCTGGCGGCGGGGTCGAAGAACGCCCTGGAGAAGCAGCAGTTCTACTCGGTGCTGGGCGCCGCCCGCGATCCGGCCCTGGCCCGCCGCACCCTGGACCTGGCGCTCAGCGACGAGCCGCCGATCACGCTTAGGCCCGTGCTGCTGCGCGAGGTCAGCCGGCGCAACGCCGCCATGACCTGGGACTTCCTGATGCAGAACCAGGCCAGGGCCGACGCCCAGTTCGCCCCCGACGGCCTGGCCAGCGTGGTCCCGCGCCTGACGGGGGGGACCAACGACCCGGCCCTGGCCGGCAGGATCGGCGCCTGGGCCACCGCCCATGGCGGCATCGGCGCCCGGCTGAAGGCCGGCCTCTCGGCGGTCGAACAGCGGGCCCGGGTCAAGCGCGACCGGCTGGGCGAGGTCGACGCCTGGGTCAGGGGCGCCTAGCCGCGGGCAGCGGCTGGGCGAAGACGCCCAGAGAGGCGCCGACGAAGCGCAGCGACCCGTCGCTGGGGTTGTTCAGCACGTTGTAGCCGCCCTGGCCGTCGGACTGGACCATGCTGGACGAGCCGCCGCCGTCGAGATTGACCGCCGTCCAGGCGTTCAAACAGATCATCACGCTCGCCGCCTGCGGCACGGTCAGGCCGCCGCTGTCGCCCGCCTTGCCGTCGATGGTGACCAGATAGAGGGTGTCGCCGTCCTGCGAGAGGCCCAGCATGGTGCGGGCCGCCGAGCCGAACGGATCGGCGTAGCGGGGGTTCTGGGCGCCGCCGTTGTTCTGTCCCTGCTGGACGATGATCCCCGTGCCGGCCACGGCGGTGACGACTCCGTTCAGCGGCGTCAGGACGGCGGGCGTCTGGATGGCGACCTGGTTGCCGGCGCCGAAGGTGACCAGGGCCGTCCCCGCCTCGAACGGGTCGATGTTCTGCCCCGAGACCTGCTGGCCCTTGGCGACCACCATGCCCAGCAGGACGGTGTCCGCGCTGGTTCCGCCATTGCCCAGATCCTGGCAGCAGGGCCAGAACAGATTGGCGTTGATCGCCACGGCCGTGTTCGAGGCGACCAGGAACTGGCCGGTCGTCGCCGACCGGGTGTCCTGCGACCCACCGCCGGTCGAGGCGGTGAAGCCAACCCCCGGCGCGGTCAGGTCGATGGTCAGGACCTCGCCGAAGAAGTCGTTGTTCGGGTCGGTCACGGTCGAAAAGGCGACGCCCTGGAATTTCAGCAACGGCGTGGTCTGCTGAAAGCCCGGGATCGTGCAGGCTCCCGCCTGGGCCAAGGCCAGGCCGGGGACCGCCGCCAGCAGAACCGCCATCAAAACCAGCCGCCGCATCCCGGACTCTCCCTCAGATTGCCAGGGAGAGCCTAGAAGCGGCGGGGTGGCTGCGCAATCGCGACGGGATCAGTCCCCCGTATACCGGTAGACGCTGACGTTGCAGACATCGATGCCCTGGCGGATCAGCACGTCGCCGTCGCTGAACACCGCCTTGAAATCGTATTTGCAGTAGCCGGTGCCGTCATCGACATTGACGGTCACCGAGGCGCCCGGCCGCAGCATGTCGGTCCCCAGGATGTCTTCCTCCCAGTCGTTCTGGCCGATGTTGGAGGCGTAGAACTGCACGATGGTGTGGTCGGTCTCGTTGATGATCTTGACCCGGCGATCCTCGGCCAGGGCCGGGCCGGCGATGAGGGCCGATAGGCCGGCGGCGAGCAGAACCAGCCGGCGGGCGCGGGCGGCGAAAACGAAGGTCATGTGAGGGGTTCCAAACCAAGGGAAACTGACGGACCCCACCCTGGATGCGCGCCGGCCGGGCCCATACCCACGAAAAGGGGCCTCCGCGACGGAGTGTCCTCAAACGCCCCGAACGATCAAACCCCCGACATCCGTAGGGCTTTTCCCCTTGCGAGTGGGCGAGACTTCCCCATATGGCGACTCGAAACGGCGCTTTCCGTCAGCGGAAGGCTCCGCTATGCAACCGGGTCGTCTTTGACGGTCCCAACCTGGATTAACCGGGGACGGAAGAGAAAAACCGGGGCGCCTCTTTCGAGGGCCCTCGCCGCCACCGTCCGCCACTTGAGGAGCGAAGAGAACCACAGATGAGCAAGATCATCGGCATCGACCTGGGCACCACCAACTCGTGCGTGGCCATCATGGACGGCAAGACGCCCAAGGTGATCGAGAACGCCGAGGGCGCCCGCACCACCCCCTCGGTCGTCGCCTATCTGGAAGATGGCGAACGTCTCGTCGGCCAGCCGGCCAAGCGCCAGGCGGTCACCAACGCCTCCAACACCCTGTTCGCCATCAAGCGCCTGATCGGCCGCGCCTTCACCGACCCGGTGGTCGCCAAGGACAAGGACATGGTGCCCTACGAGATCGTCAAGGGCCCGACCGGCGACGCCTGGGTCCGCGCCCAGGGCAAGGACGTCAGCCCGCAACAGGTCTCGGCCGACATCCTGATCAAGATGAAGGAAGCCGCCGAGCAGCACCTGGGTGAAAAGGTCGAGAAGGCCGTCATCACGGTTCCGGCCTACTTCAACGACGCCCAGCGCCAGGCGACCAAGGACGCCGGCAAGATCGCCGGCCTGGAAGTCCTGCGCATCATCAACGAACCCACCGCCGCGGCGCTGGCCTACGGGCTTGAGAAGTCCGAGGGCAAGAAGATCGTCGTCTACGACCTGGGCGGCGGCACCTTCGACGTCTCCGTGCTGGAAATCGGCGACGGCGTCTTCGAGGTGAAGGCCACCAACGGCGACACCTTCCTGGGCGGCGAGGACTTCGACCTGCGCATCGTCGACTACCTGTCCGACGAGTTCAAAAAGGAAACCGGCGTCGACCTGCGCAAGGACAAGCTGGCCCTGCAGCGCCTGAAGGAAGAGGGCGAGAAGGCCAAGAAGGAGCTCTCCAGCGTCACCCAGTACGAGGTGAACCTGCCCTTCATCAGCATGAACGCCTCCGGCCCGCTGCACCTGAACATCAAGCTCTCGCGCGCCAAGCTCGAGGCCCTGGTGGAAGACCTGATCGCCAAGACCATCGGTCCCTGCGAGCAGGCCCTCAAGGACGCCGGCCTGAAGAAGGGCGACATCGAGGAAGTGGTCCTGGTCGGCGGCATGACCCGCATGCCCAAGGTCGTGGACGCGGTGAAGGAATTCTTCGGCCGCGAGCCCCACAAGGGCGTCAACCCCGATGAAGTCGTGGCGCTGGGCGCGGCCATCCAGGCCGGCGTGCTGCAGGGCGACGTCAAGGACGTGCTGCTGCTGGACGTCACCCCGCTGACCCTGGGCATCGAGACCCTGGGCGGCGTCTTCACCCCGCTGATCGAGCGCAACACCACCATCCCGACCAAGCGGTCCCAGACCTTCTCGACCGCCGACGACAACCAGAACGCCGTGACCATCCGGGTCTTCCAGGGTGAGCGGCCGATGGCGTCGGACAACAAGATGCTGGGTCAGTTCGACCTGATGGGCATCCCGCCGGCCCCGCGCGGCATGCCGCAGATCGAGGTCACCTTCGACATCGACGCCAACGGCATCGTCCATGTGACCGCCAAGGACAAGGCGACCAACAAGGAACAGTCGATCCGCATCCAGGCCAACGGCGGCCTCTCGGACGCCGACATCGAAAAGATGGTCAAGGAAGCCGAGGCCAACAAAGCCGACGACGAAAAGCGCAAGGTCGGCGTCGAGGCCAAGAACAGCGCCGACGCGGTCCTGCACTCGACCGAGAAGGCCCTGGCCGAACACGGCGACAAGGTCGACCCCGGCGAGAAGATGGCCATCGAGAACGCCATCAAGGAGCTGAAGGAAGCCCTGGAAGGCGACGACATCGAAGCCATCCAGGCCAAGACCCAGGCCTGTATCCAGACCTCGATGAAGCTGGGCGAGGCGATGTACAAGGCCCAGCAGGCCGAGTCTTCGCCCGAAGGCGGCGGCGAGGAAGCCAAGGCGGCGGACGACGGCGTCGTCGATGCCGAGTTCGAAGAAGTCGACGACTCCAAGCCCGCGGCGTGACGGTTTGCCCCATGGCGGTCAGAGCGTCACTGATGCACAAATCGTCCTGGGGATCGTCGCCGTCTCACGGTAACCCGCCCCGAGCGCCCGGCCCAGAGAATGGGTGGCGGGCTTGTCTCGGGGCGGGGATCACCCCACCTCCCATACAGATCGGTTTTGATGTGATCCCGTCCCATGCGTGATTACTATGAAGTCCTGGGCGTTCAGCGCGGCTGCGACGACGCGGCCCTGAAGGCGGCTTTCCGCAAGCTGGCCATGGAGCACCATCCCGACCGCAACGGCGGCTGCGAGGACGCGACCGGCCGGTTCAAGGAAATCAACGAGGCCTATTCCATCCTCTCCGACGCCCAGAAGCGGGCGGCCTATGACCGTTTCGGCCATGCCGGCGTCAATGGCGGCGGGGGCGGCGGCGGGCCGCAGGGTTTCGGCGACGTCCACGACATCTTCAACGAGGTGTTCGGCGAGGCGTTCGGCGAGATGTTCGGCGGCGGCCGCAAGGGCCGCTCCAACGGCCCGGCCCGGGGCGCCGACCTGCGCTACGACCTGGAGATCACCCTGGAGCAGGCCTATGCCGGCGCCGAGGTCGAGCTGAAGGTCCCCTCCTCCATCACCTGCGAGCCCTGCAACGGTTCGGGCGCCAAGCCCGGCACCAACCCGACCACCTGCGGCACCTGCGGCGGGGCCGGCCGGGTGCGCGCCACCCAGGGCTTCTTCGCCATCGAGCGCGCCTGCCCCCGCTGCGGCGGGGCCGGCAAGCTGGTGCTGGATCCCTGCCAGGCCTGTCACGGGGCCGGCCAGGTCCGCAAGGAGCGGGTCCTGTCGGTGCGCATCCCGGCCGGGGTCGATGACGGCGCCCGCATCCGCCTCGCCGGCGAGGGCGACGCCGGCCAGCGCGGCGGGCCGCGCGGCGACCTCTACATCTTCCTGTCGGTCAAGCCGCACGAGCTGTTCGAGCGCGACGGCCTGGACCTGCTCTGCACCGTCCCCGTGCCGATGACCACCGCCGCCCTGGGCGGCCAGATCGAGGCCCCCTGCCTGATGGGCGGCGAGAACTGCGACGGCCAGTGCAAGCTGCCCGTCGACGTCCCCGAGGGCGTGCAGACCGGCAAGACCATCCGCCTGAAGGGCCGCGGCATGCCCTCGCTGCGCAACCGCCAGAGGGGCGACCTGGTCGTCGAGCTCTATGTCGAGACGCCCACCCACCTCTCCGCCCGGCAGAAGGAACTGCTGCGCGAACTGGCCGACCTCTGCGGCGACAAGCAGCATCCCAAGTCCGCCAACTTCATCGGCAAGGCCAAGCGGTTCTGGGAAGAGGTGACGGGGGTCTAGCTTTCACCCCGTCCCGATCGGCGATAGGCTCCGTCCGCTGATCCGGAGGGCCGATCATGATCCTGCGCATCCTGGCGCTCGTCTGCGGCCTGCTGCTGGGCGCCGGCCCGGCCGCCGCGACCGACAGCTGGCAGCCCTATGTCAACAAGAGCTATGGCGTCTCGCTCCAGATGCCGAGCCCGCCGCAGATCAAGGTCGAGACGCCGCCGTCCGCCGACGGCCAGCCGACGCGCCGGACGCTGACCGTCACCGCCAAGCCGGCGGAGAACCGCTACTACATGCTGCGGGTCGACATCTTCGACCTGCCCAGGCGGGGCACGCCGCGCGAGCGCCTGAACCGCACCGTCGATGGCCTGCTCACCCCCGACCGCGGGCCGGTCATTTCGCGGACCGAGACCACGGTCGGCGGCAGCCCCGCCATCGATATCGTGTTCGGACCGGGGGAGGGCGGGGTCTATCTGCGCAGCCGGCTGATCAACCGCGAGGACAGGCTGATCCACCTGACCACCGCCTCCGACAGCCCCCCGCCGCTGGACCGCTTCTTCACGGAGTTCGCCTTCATCCCCTGAGCGGACGCGAACGCCGCTTCCCACATTGTTGCCGGGCTGACGCTCATCTAGGCTCGCCCTTCGAATTCATAGGGGCCCCAAATGTTCAATCGATGGCTTGCGGCGCTGCTGGGCAGCCTGCTGATCTGCGGCGGCGCCATGGCGGCCGACAGCTGGGTCCATTACCGCGACCCGGCCAGCGGCGCTTCGATGGACTTTCCGGGCCAGCCCGAACTCAGCACCGCCAACGGCGACGGGCGGGTGACCAGCACGGCGGGGGTTTCGACGGACGACGCCTATTACAGCCTGTCGGTCGTAACCTATGGCGAGGTCCTTGACGGCGATCCCTGGACCGTCCTGGAAGCCGGCCTCGCCGGGGGCCTCAACGCGGCCAACGCCACGCTGGTTTCCAAGACCCGTACCGAGATCGACGGCTCGCCCGCCATGGTCGTGGACATGAAGCGGGACTCGGACAACCTCAAATTCAGGAGCGTCTTCACGGTGCGAGACTCGCGCCTCTACGTCGCCGTCGTCGTGGGATCGCCCCAGCTGCCGGCCGAGACTGACCGCTTCCTGGCCTCCCTGCATCTGGGCGGCGAGACGCCCTGACGTTGGCCTTTCGGCGGCCCCGTTCTAGGGTGGCCGCAAATCCCGGGAGTCTGACGATGTCGTTGCGAAGCCTTGCCGCCCTGCTGGTCGGCCTGTCGCTGTGGAGCGGCGCGGCCCTGGCCGCCGAGCCGGACTGGCAGGCCTATCGCAATGACGAGTTCGGCGTCGCCACCGCGCTTCCCGCCGCGCCGCAGACCGTTACCAACAGCACGCCCGCGGAAGGGGAAAGGCCGGCCCTCAAGACGGTCATCGTCTCCAGCAGTTTTGGCGCCGACCGGTTCTATTCCCTGCAGATGACCCGCTCGACCCGGCCGCCGGACGATGTCGACGCCAAGCTCGCCACCCTGGCCGGGGTGCTGTCGGAGAAGCTGAACCTGCCGGTCATCTCGCAGACCCGGTTCACGTTCCAGGGCCTGCCGGCCCTCGACCTGGTCCTGGGCCCCAGCAGCGACAACGTCTACATCCGGGGCCGGTTCGTCCTGCGGGGCGGCGACCTGGTCCAGCTGCTCACCTCCAGGGTCGGCGAGGCGCCGCCGCTGGACCGGTTCTACAGCGACTTCAAGCTGGACCCGGTGTCGCCGGGCGGGGTTCCCGCCGGCGGACTCTAGCGATTGCCGGGTGGTCGGCTTCAGAACGCTGCCGAGAGGATATCCCCGTCGCCGGTGAACCCGGCCCGCTTCATGCCTTCCGAGACATAGGGCATGGCGATCTGACCATCGGCCCCGACCGCGATCAGCCCGCCATCGCCGCCCAGCGACTTGATCTCGTCCAGCACCGCCTGCGTCGCCTCGGCCAGGCTCTGGCCGCCGAACTTCATGCGGAAGGCGACCTGCGAGGCCGCCGAGGTGCGGATGAAATACTCCCCTTGGCCGGTGCAGGAGACCGCCACCAGCCCGTCGGCCCAGCCGCCCGAGCCGATGATGGGGGTGTCGCCCACCCGGCCGGGCAGCTTGCCGAACACCCCGCCGGTCGAGGTCGCCGCCGCCAGCCGACCTTCGCCGTCCAGGGCCACGCAGCCGACCGTGCCGTGGGCCAGCTTGCCGGGCGGGTGGTTGGCTTCGAAGGTTCCGGCCCGGGTGAACCAGGCGGCCGGGTCGCCGATGGCGTCCATGTCCTGGTCGCGGGCGAACAGCGCCGCGCCATCGCCGGCCAGCATGACGTGGGGGGTCTTTTCCATCACGCAGCGGGCGACGCTGACCGGGCTCTTGAAGCCGGTCAGGGCGGCCACCGATCCGGCCCGGCCCGACGCGCCGTCCATCAGGCAGGCGTCCAGCTCATAGACCCCGGCGGTGTTGGGGCTGGCCCCGCGTCCGGCCACATAGAGGCCGCTGACCTCCAGCTCGCGGGTCGCCGCCTGGACGACGTCGAGCGCGCTGGCCCCGCCGCGCAGGGCGTCGCGCCCGGCCTCGACGACGCCGCGCATATGGGCGATCTCGCGCGTGTAGTCGCGGCCCTTTTTCGCGCCGGCGCCGCCGTGCACCACCAGACTCAAACATTTGTTCGTCAACACGGCTCTCCCGGTCTATGAACGCTGATAACACCGCGCTAGCGTCGCGGAGACAGCAATAACACTATGGGAGAGGCGGCATGAAGGCGGTGCTCAGCAAGGTCGTGGGTGGCCCGGAAACCCTGGTGGTCGAGGACCTGCCCAGCCCGGTCGCCGGACCGGGCCAGGTGCTGCTGGCGATCAAGGCCTGCGGGGTCAACTATCCCGACGTGCTGATCATCGAGGACAAGTACCAGTTCAAGCCCGCCCGTCCCTTCGCCCCCGGCGGCGAGGTCTCCGGCATCGTCAAGGCGATCGGCGAGGGCGTGACCCATGTGAGCGTCGGCCAGCGCGTCTTGGCCAACACCGGCTGGGGCGGCATGGCCGAGGAGCTGGTGCTGGACGCGGCGCGCGTGGTGCCGATCCCCGACGCCATGCCCTTCGACGAAGCGGCCGCCTTCATGATGACCTACGGCACCAGCTGGTATGGCCTCAAGGACCGCGGCCACCTGCAGGCCGGCGAGACCCTGCTGGTCCTGGGCGCCGCCGGCGGCGTCGGCCTGGCGGCGGTCGAGCTGGGCAAGGCCATGGGCGCGCGGGTCATCGCGGCGGCCTCTTCGCAGGAGAAGGTCGACCTGGCCATCGCCCGCGGCGCCGACAGCGGCGTCGTCTATCCCACCGGCCCCTTCGACAAGGACAGCGCCAAGGCCCTGGCCCAGCTCTTCAAGGACGCCTGCGGGCCCAGCGGCTGGGACGTCGCCTATGACGCGGTCGGGGGCGACTATGCCGAGGCGGTGATCCGCGCCGCCGGCTGGGGCGGCCGCTTCCTGGTCATCGGCTTCCCGGCCGGGATTCCGAAGATCCCGCTGAACCTGACCCTCTTGAAATCCTGCGACATCGTCGGGGTGTTCTGGGGCGCGGCCGTGGCCCGCGATCCCAAGGCCCATCAGGAGAACGTCAAACAGCTGATGGAGATGTATGCGGCCGGCAAGATCCGCCCGCACGTCTCCGAGACCTTCCCCCTGGCCCGGGCCGGCGAAGCCATCGCCCACCTGGGCAGCCGCAAGGCCCTGGGCAAGGTCGTGGTCGTCACCGAGTAGCAGAAAACAGTCGAGGGGGTTTGAGCATGGCGGGACGGCTTGAGGGCAGGATCGCCCTGATCACCGGCGGCGTGTCGGGGATCGGGCTGGGGGCGGTGGAGCTGTTCGTCGCCGAGGGCGCGAAAGTGGTCGCCGCCGACCTGCAGGACGAGAAGGGGGCGATGCTGGAAAAGCGTTTCCCCGATCAGGTCCGCTACGCCCATTGCGACGTCACCTCCGAGAGCGACGTCGCCGCGGCGGTGAAGCTGGCCGAGACGGCGTTCGGCGGGCTGGACATCCTCTTCAACAACGCCGGTCACGGTGGCAGTCCTGGCGGCGTCGCCGACATGGACGCGGCCGGCTGGGACCACACCTTCGCCCTGCTGGTGCGCGGCCCGGCGCTGGGCATGAAATACGCCGTCCCGCTGATGGCCAAACGCGGCGGCGGCAGCATCGTCAACACCGCCTCCATCGCCGGGCTGCAGGCCGGGTTCGGCCCGCTGGCCTACAGCAGCGCCAAGTGCGCGGTCATCCATATGAGCCGCTGCGCCGCCGCCGAGCTGTCGCCCCAGAAGATCCGCGTCAACGCCATCTGCCCGGGCCTGATCGCCACCTCGATCTTCGGCGCCTCCATGGGCCTGCCCCGCGAGGTCGCCGACCAGATGGCCGCCCGGGTCGAGGAGATCGGCGCCAAGGTCCAGCCCATCCCCAAGGCCGGTATGCCCGAGGATATCGCGAGGGCCGCCCTCTACCTGGCCAGCGACGACAGCGTCTTCGTGACCGGGACCCACATCGTGGTCGACGGCGGCATCACCATCGGCGGGCGGCACAGCTGGGACGTCTCGGCCTCCTCACCGATCCTCGACGCCCTGGGCATCACCCCCGAACAGGCCCAGCAGATGCGCGCCGCCCAACTGGCCATGAGCCAGACGCCGGGATAGGCGCGATCGACCCGACACTCCGTCTCGCACGGTCTGCGCGAAGTGTGGCGGGAAGGAAGAGAAGGTCAGAGGAGAAGCGCAAGCGACTGTGGGCGGAGCCGATGCCGCGGGCCATCTGCAAGCAGCGAGCTATTGAGGCGCAAAGCGCCTCGACGAGATTCAACAGGCTCGTGACGAATGGCTCAGGAAGGCCCTGCAGCTTGCTCTTCTCCTCTTAACTTCTCTTCCTTCCCAATTTAAACCCACGCCCCATGCCGCCCGCGGCTTCGGCGGCCAAGCCCCCTCTCCTGGGCGCTCGTTTTTTCCGAAAACCGGTTCCCACTTATAGGAACGCGCTCTAAATCGGCCCGGTGACCACCAGCATCCACCTCGATCCCGGCCTCGATCCGCGCCAGCTGGCGCCGGTGCTGGCGCAGTTCGGCCGGCTGCACCTGCCGGGCGTCTTCGATCCCGGCTCGGCCGTCGCCATCGCCCAGGCCCTGGCGGCGCCGCAGGTCCCCTGGATCAAGACCTGGCGCACCCTGGGCGCCAGCCTGGACGGCTCGCTCGAGGCCTTCGACAGCCTCACCCCCGAGAACCGCGCCGCCTTCGACGCCGAGATGAAGGCGGCGGCGCGGGGCGGCTTCTGCTTCCTGTTCGACGCCTGGCGGGTCAGCAAGGACATCGAGGCGGGCCAACGCCGCGGCGGCGCGCTGGAGCCCATCGAGGCGGTCTACGACTTCCTCAACAGCGAGACCTTCCTGACCTTCATCCGCCGGATCACCGGCGAGACCCGCGAGATCTTCTGCGACGCCATGGCCAGCCGCTATCGGCCGGGCGACTTCCTGGCCGCCCATGACGACGCGGTCAGCGGCCAGCGGCGGCTCTGGGCCTATGTGCTGAACTTCACCCCCGGCTGGCGGGCCGACTGGGGCGGGGTGCTGAACTTCCTCGACGAGGACGGCCATGTCGCCGAGGGCTACAGCCCGGTCTTCAACGCCCTCAACCTCTTCTCCATCCCCACGCCCCACGCGGTCTCCTACGTGGCCCCCTACGCGCCGTCGCCAAGGCTCTCGATCACCGGATGGGTCCGGGCGCGCTGATGCCCGACGTCCTGCCGCCCGTCCCGGAACTCGCCAAACGCCCGACCCTGGCCCCCAATGTGCGGGGCGCGCTGTGGATGCTGGCCTCGGCCCTGATGTTCACGGTGATGACCACCCTGATCAAGTTCTTAGGGAACGACTATCCGGCCGCCCTGCAGACCTTCTACCGCCAGGCCGCCGGCCTGATCGTCCTGGTCCCCTGGATCGTCCGCGACTGGAAGGGCGCCTTTCGCACCACAAGACTGGGCATCCTCCTCTTCCGCTCCAGCGCCGGCACGCTGGGCATGATCCTGAGTTTCTACGCCTTCCAGAAGCTGCCCCTGGCCGACGCCAATGCGCTCTCCTTCACCCGCACCCTGTGGCTGGTCCCCCTGGCCTTCTTCGTGCTCAAGGAGCCCCTGGGCCCCCGGCGGATCATCGCCGCCCTGGTCGGCTTCGCGGGGGTGCTGGTCATGCTCAAGCCTGGCGTCGGCGGACATGTGTTCAGCTGGGGCGAGGGGGCGATGCTGACCGCCTCCCTGCTGTTCGCCCTGACCATCACCGGCATGAAGGTGATGACCCGGGACCACAGCCCCTTCACCCTGCTGGTCTATTCGGCCGTGCTGGGCCTGGCCTTCTCGATCCCCGGCGCCGTCCTGACCTGGCGCTGGCCCAGCCCGACCGACATGGCCCTGCTGGCGGCCATGGGCGTGGCCGGCACCATCACCCAGGGTTGCTACATCAAGGGCATGCAGATCGGCGACGCCGGCGCCATGGCCCCGATCGACTACAGCCGGTTGGTGATGACCGTCATCGTCGGCTTCATCCTGTTCCAGGAAATCCCGGCCTGGACCACCATCCTGGGCGCGGCGGTGGTGGTGGCCTCGACTCTCTACATCACCTGGCGCGAGCAGCAGATCGCGCTGAAACGGTGAGGGGCTAACCCGGACATCCGGCTGGCGGCATCCGGTGTGGGATTAAATTGGGAAGGAAGATAAGGGGAAGAAGAAGCGTAAGGGACGGCGCTGGCCGAGCCTGGGCCGTCAGAGGCCGGCAATCTTCTTCGAGGCGCTTCGCGCCTCAATAGGACTCCGTTCGGACGTGGCCCAGGCGCGGTCGATCCTTCGTCGACAGCCCTTGCTCTTCTTCTTCCCCTTATCTTCCTTCCAAGTTTAATCCCACGCCCACCCCGCCAACGGTCGCCAACGCCTTAGCGCCACACCACGAACGGCCAGGCGATGGCCGTCTGGCCGCCCCAGTAGAGGAACCAGATGAGAAGGCCCGCCAGCTTCGGCCGGCCGAACACCGTCTCGTCCTTGAACAGCTGCACCGCCAGGATCGAGTCCGAGGCCATGAAGGCGACCGCCCCGGCCATGCAGGCCGCGTAGCTGGCGGGCAGGGTGAAGCTGGCGGCGACCATGGCCAGGATGGCCAGCACATAGACCGCCACCATGTAGCGCATCTGGCCGACGCCCGGCCAAAGCCAGCGCAGCAGCAGGGCCCCCACCACGACCACCGCCAGGGCCGCCCCCAGCCGCCAGCCGAGGACGGTGAACTCGGCCAGGCCGGCCCCGATCCCCAGGAACAGCGGCACATAGAGGACATGGGCCACGAAGAAGGCGGCCATGCCCGGCTGCAGCCACTTCCTGGC
This sequence comes from Caulobacter ginsengisoli, assembly GCF_030814835.1. Taxonomy (GTDB): domain Bacteria; phylum Pseudomonadota; class Alphaproteobacteria; order Caulobacterales; family Caulobacteraceae; genus Caulobacter; species Caulobacter ginsengisoli. The sequence goes on along the minus strand of NZ_JAUSVS010000006.1, from coordinate 180,495 downwards.
GTCCCCGGCCAGGAAGGCGTCGCCGAGCGCCGAGAAGGCCAGGGCCAGGACCAGCAGCAGCGGCGCGCCGGCCAGGAAGGCCGCGCCGGCCAGCGCCGCCACCGCCGCCGTCTTGACCACCGTCCGGAGCCAGGACGGCGGCCGATGGGTCAGCCACAGGCCATAGGCCAGGGCCGCCGCCAGCGAGACGATGCCTAGTCCCTCAATCATGGGGGCCCTCAATCATCGGCGAGCCGGTCCAGGAAGCCCCGCGCCGCCGCCTTGTGGGCCGGCTTCACATGCTTGCCGACCACCGCCAGCACGGCGGCCAGCACCGCGGCGTCATCGGTGAAGCCCAGCCCGGCGATCATGTCGGGAATGGCGTCGGTCGGCAGCACGAAATAGGCCAGGGCCGCCAGCATCAGGCCTTTCGCGGCCGCCGGGGTGGCCGGATCGCGGACGCACCACCACACCGACAGGGCGTCGTCGGCGAACGGAATCCTGGCCGCCACCTTGCGGATCTTGGGCCAGAAGCCCCGCGCGACCTTCTGCTCGTTCAGGCGGACCACGGCGGGCAGCAGGGATTTCTCCTTGTCGAGGACAGCCTCGGCGGCGGCCTTGCCCAATCCCTCGGGCGAGTTGACGTCGGGTGACGGCTTGGCATTCGCGTTCACGAGGCTTAACCCCCTGGTTTGAAGTCTATTGAACACCAACGTCCCGGGAGACGTCCATGAAACTCGATTCATCCATCAGCGCGGTCGTGACCGGCGGCGCCTCGGGCCTTGGCGAAGCCACCGTCCGCGCCCTGGTGGCGCAAGGCGTGAAGGTCGCCATCTTCGACCTGGACCGCCAGGCCGACCGCGGCGCCGCCCTGGAGAAGGAACTGGGCGTCACCTTCTGCGCCGTCAACGTCACCAGCGACGCCGATGTCGACGCCGGCTTCGAAAAGGCCCGGGCCGCCAACGGCCAGGAGCGCATCCTGGTCAACTGCGCCGGCACCGGCAACGCGGCCAAGACCGCCGGCCGCGACAAGACCACCGGCGATATCAAGCACTTCCCGCTGGCCCATTTCGACATGATCATCCAGATCAACCTGGTCGGCACCTTCCGCTGCATCGCCAAGTCGGCGGCCGGCATGCTGACCCTGGACCCGCTGGAAGACGGCGACCGCGGCGTCATCGTCAACACCGCCTCGGTGGCGGCCGAGGACGGCCAGATGGGCCAGGCGGCCTATTCCGCCTCCAAGGCCGGCGTCATCGGCATGACTCTGCCCATCGCCCGCGACCTGATGAGCGAGGGCATCCGCATCAACACCATCCTGCCGGGCATCTTCAACACCCCGCTGCTCAACGCCGCTCCCGAAGCGGTCAAGGCGGGCCTGGCCGCCAGCGTCCCCTTCCCCAAGCGCCTCGGCCAGCCGGAAGAATACGCCCAACTGGCCCTGACCATGATCACCAACGGCTACTTCAACGGCGAAGACGTCCGCCTCGACGGCGCCATCCGCATGGCGCCGCGCTAACCTCCCCTTTCGGGGGAGGCGACTCGCGGCGACGCCGCGAGCGGGCGGGGGCTGAAGCCCACTGTCGATTATGGGGCCGGCCGCACGATGGTCGGCCCCAGATTGGCCAGCACGTCCCGCGCATCGAAGACATGGCGGTCGCCGGCCGGGGGCGGGCCCTTGCCGACGGCGATCTCGGCGGTGGCCTCGAACTTCTCGATGGTGCGGACATCCATGCGGTCGGCCCAGAAGGGGTCGCCATACCAGGGGTCCCACCGCCGCCAGCCCGGACCAGCCCCATAGTAGCGCCAGTAGGGCCGCCAGTAGCCGAACCGTCCGGGCCCATAGCCGAACGGATCGGGCTCGACATAGGTGCGGCTGGTGCGGTCGACCTGTTTCTCGACCGTGGCGAACCAGTCAAAGCCCTGGTCCACCGTCAGCTCGGCCGAGCGATAGAGCAGATAGCGCTCCACCGTGTCGCGCGAGGTCAGGCTGTTGCCCGCGAAGGTGACCCGGAAATGGGTCGCGTCCAGCCGCTGTTCGGAAAACCCGCCCGAGACCGCCTGGCCGGGCACGTTGGGTTGGTAGGGGGTGGCGGTGGCGCAGGCCGTCAGGGCCACGCCCGCCATCAGGATCGCGGCTGCCGCCGCCGATCGCATGCTCATTTCAGCGCCTTTCGTCTCGAAAGTTCCGTCCCTGGAGTCAACACTTGGAACCCCGGCGAAGTTGCCGCAAGACCCCGTCGCGCTTCGATTTTTCCTGAACGCCACCGGCGACGATTTGCGGTGACGCCGGGGCCGCCGTCTGCGACTTAGTCGGCCTGACGGAAACGGGGCCGCATGAATACGGACTTCTGGCTGTTCTTCGCCGTGGGTATCGCCGCCCAACTGGTCGATGGAGCCCTGGGCATGGCCTATGGCGTGGTGTGCAGCACCGCCCTGCTGGCCCTGGGCGTGCCGCCGTCCAACGCCTCGGCCAGCGTGCATGCGGCCAAGGTGTTCACCGGCGCGGCCTCGGCGGTCAGCCACGTCCTGCATGGCAATGTGAACTGGCGGCTGCTGGCCCTGCTGTCGGCCGGCGGCGTGCTTGGCGGGGTGCTGGGGACCTTCGTGCTGACCAGCATCGACGGGGCCATCGTCAAGCCCTGGGTGGTGGCCTGGCTGGGGATCATGGGCCTGGTCATCCTCTGGCGGGCCTGGCGCGGGACCCGGCCGCAGGTCCTGGGCTGGACCCGGCCGCTGCCGCTGGGGGCCATCGGCGGCTTCTTCGACGCCATCGGCGGCGGCGGCTGGGGGCCGGTGGTGACCAGCACCCTGCTGGGCTGGGGCGGCGACGCCCGCCAGGCCATCGGCACCACCAACGCCGCCGAGTTCTTCGTCGCCTCGGCCATCTCGGCCACCTTCCTGGCCGCCCTGGTCACCGGCCAGTGGGAGGCGGCCGGCCTCTCCGATCACGCCTGGTCGATCGGCGGGCTGATCGCCGGCGGCGTGGTGGCCGCTCCCATCGCCGGCTGGACCATCAAGGTCGTGCCGGTCAGGGCCCTGACCTGGCTGGTCGGCCTGCTGGTGACAGGCCTCGCCATCTGGCAAGGCCTGGTGCTGGCCAAACTGATCTGATCGATCAGACCCCGCCGGTCTGGATGGCGACCCAGATCGCCCTGCCCAGGGCGCCCAGCACCAGGACCGCGGCCGCCAGCGACTGGACCAGGAAGCCCATGCTGCGCGACTGGGCGGCCTTGGAATAGCCGGTCGCATAGAGGATGCGGCCGAGGATCCAGACCACGCCCAGGGCGGCGGCGACCCGGTCGTTCCAGTAGAAGGCGAACAGCCACAGGCCCGGCAGGAAGATCGGCATCCATTCCAGGGTGTTGGCCTGGACGCGGAACACCCGCTCGAAATCGGCATGCCCGGTGGTGGCCGGCACGGCGATGCCGTATTTGGCCCGCGCCCGGGCGACCAGGAAGCTGGTCCAGAAATAGGTCAGCACCGCCAGCAGGGTGACGATGGCGACGAGTGTGTGGCCTTGCATGTGTTTTCTTCCCCGACCGAGGGGTCTTATGCCCCTCAGGGGCGAGATTGACATGCTTCGGGGCGAACGGCGATATGGCGGTGTGGACCCTAGTTGGGCAGCCGCGCGTTTAGTCCGCAGACGGAATCGGCCGCAGAGGGCGTCGCCATGCAGACCACCGCCTCGATCCACGCCATCCGCTACGAGGAAGACCGCCACAAGCTGTTCGTCCGCTTCAACGACGGCGAGGAATACGTCTATGTCGGCGTGACCGGCGAGGCGCACCGGTCCTTCGTCGATTCCGACAGCCGCGAGGCCCACTTCGCCAGCGAAATCAGCGGGCGGTATCCGTTCAATAAGGTGGAGTAGGCGGCCTTCCGCTCCCGGCGGGAGCGGACGACCTCGCCAGAGCGAGGTCCGGTGAGGGTTTCGGGGGCCGTGTTCGGGGTTTGGGACTACCCCTTGCCTATAAGCCAGGCGCCCGAGCGAGGCGGTGGCAAATCACGCCTTGTCGCCACACGGCCCTGGAAACCCTCACCTGGCCAGGCCTCGCACGCGCTCGCGGCGCGTGTCGGGCGGCCGTCCGCTCCCGCCGGGAGCGGAGCAAGCTACCCCCGCCGGTCCCGCTTCGCCGCCACCCGCAGCCGCAAGGCGTTCAGCTTGATGAAGCCCGCCGCGTCGCGCTGGTCGTAGGCGACCTTGCCCTCCTCGAAGGTCACCAGCTCCTGGTCGTAGAGGCTGTAGGGGCTGGTGCGGCCGATGATGCTGACATTGCCCTTGTAGAGCTTGACCCGCACCTGGCCGGTCACCTTGGCCTGGCTGAAGTCGATGGCCGTCTGCAGCATCTCGCGCTCGGGGCTGAACCAGAAGCCGTTGTAGATCAACTCCGCATAGCGCGGCATCAGCTCGTCCTTCAGATGCATCGAGCCGCGATCGAGGGTGATCGACTCGATGCCCCGGTGGGCGGCCAGCAGGATGGTCCCGCCGGGGGTCTCATAGACGCCGCGGCTCTTCATGCCGACATAGCGGTTCTCGACCAGGTCCAGCCGGCCGACACCATTGGCGTGGCCCAGTTCATTGAGTTTGGTCAGCAGATTGGCCGGCGACAGCGCCTCGCCGTCGATGGCGACGGGATCGCCCCGCTCGAAATCGATGGTGAAGACGGTGGCTTTGTCGGGGGCGTCCTCGGGCGCGATGGTCCGCATATAGACGCTCTCGGGGGCCTCCACGGCCGGGTCCTCGAGCACCTTTCCTTCCGAGGAGCTGTGCAGCAGGTTGGCGTCGACGCTGAACGGCGCCTCGCCCAGCTTGTCCTTGGCGATGGGGATCTGGTGGTCGCGGGCGAAGGCCAGCAGGGCCTCGCGGCTCTTGAAGTCCCATTCCCGCCAGGGCGCGATGACGGTGATGTCGGGCTCGAGGGCGTAGTAGGCCACCTCGTAGCGGACCTGGTCGTTGCCCTTGCCGGTCGAGCCGTGGCTGACCGCGTCGGCGCCCACCTTGCGGGCGATGTCGATCTGGGTCTTGGCGATCAGCGGCCGGGCGATCGAGGTGCCCAGCAGATACTGGCCCTCGTAGACGGTGTTGGCCCGGAACATCGGGAAGACGTAGTCGCGCACGAATTCCTCGCGCAGGTCCTCGATGAAGATGTTCTCGGGCTTGATGCCCAGCAGCAGCGCCTTCTCGCGGGCCGGCCCCAGCTCCTCGCCCTGGCCGAGGTCGGCGGTGAAGGTGATGACCTCCGCGCCATACTCGGTCTGCAGCCATTTGAGGATGATCGAGGTGTCGAGACCGCCCGAATAGGCGAGGACGACCTTCTTGACGGCGGGCTTGTCGGACATGTCGGGCTTTCGGCAGTGCAGCAAAGTTCAGGCGCTGCGTTCAAGGGCCGTTTAGCCCCCCCGTCAAGTCCGCTGTTGCGGCGCCCAGCGGAAATGGCCCGTCTGGCGGAACGGAAAGGCCGCCGCCTCGCGCTTCGTCCCGCCGCCCATGTTGTGGATGACATCCTGCACGCCGAAGGCTCCGGCCCCCGCCGCCAGCATGATGTGGGTCCCCACCGGGACCAGCTGCACGGTGATGATGTCTCCCGGCTGCCAGGTTTCGCCGGACGGGCGGGCCGCCCCCAGGCGGGTCAGGAAGGTTTCCAGGTTAGGCACCCGGCGGTGGTCGATATTGCTGTCCGGACCCTTGAGCCCCCAGCGATGCGGATAGGCGGCGAAGGCGCGTTTCATATCCTCGTGCACCAGCCGCTGCAGGTCGATGCCGAAGGCGTCGCGATAGGCGCGGACCACCACGTCGGTGCAGACCCCCTTCTCACGCGGCACGTCGCCGTTCGGGTAGGCGATCCTGGTGTAGAGCGGGTCGTAGTGGACGGTCGTGCCGATCTGCGCTGACGCCGCCTCCAGCAGTTTCTCAGCCCAGGTGGCGGCGTGGGCCCGTCGCGGCGGCGCGCAGGCGCTGAGGGCGAGGGCGGGCGTGGCGGCGAGCAGGGCGCGGCGGTGGATCATATCGTCAGGTTCCCGACGGACTTGGGCGAATTCGCGGCCTCCCATAAATCCGCTCATCCCCGCGAAAGCGGGGACCCAGGCTTTTTGCTGTTGAGGGCGGTTCTGACGGGTCCGGGCGGCTGAAAGCCCGCTACGAAAAACACCTGGGTCCCCGCTTTCGCGGGGATGAGCGGGTGTGGGGAGATGATCTAGACCGTAACCTGAGCCCCCAGCTCCACCACCCGGCCCGGCGGAATCTTGAAGAAGTCCGTCGGGTTGGCGGCGTTCTTCATCAGGAAGATGAACAGCTTGTCCTGCCAAAGGGGCATGCCCGACTGCGCATTGGGCACCAGGCTGCGTCTCCCCAGGAAGAAGCTGGTCGCCATGATGTCGAACTTCAGCCCCTGCTTGCGGCACAGGCCCAGCGCCTTGGGCACGTTCGGGGTCTCCATGAAGCCGTAGGTGATGGTCAGCTTCTTGAAGTCCTCGTTGACCGGCTCGAGCTTGATGCGCTCGCTCTCCTTGACGCGCGGCGTCTCGGCGGTGCGGACGGTGGCGACGATGTTCTTCTCGTGCAGCACCTTGTTGTGCTTGAGGTTGTGCATCAGGGCGACCGGGGTCATGTCCGGGTCGCTGGTCAGGAAGATGGCCGTGCCGGGAGCGCGGTGCGGGGCTCTGGCCCGCAGGATCTCCATCAGATCGGCGAGCGGCACGCTGTCCCGGCGGGTCTTGTCGGTGAGGATCTGGCTGCCCCGCGCCCAGGTCCACATGATCAGGACCAGCACCGCCCCGAACACCAGCGGCATCCAGGCCCCGTCGGGGATCTTCAGCATGTTGGAGGAGATGAAGGTCAGGTCCAGCAGGACCAGCGGCGCCAGCAGGGCGAGCGTCGCGGGCCAGCCCCAGTTCCAGTGCTTCCGGGCGATGACGAAGGCCAGCATGGTGTCGACGAACATCGCGCCCGTCACGGCGATGCCATAAGCCGAGGCGAGGCGATGGCTGTCGCGGAACACGAACAGCAGCACCAGCACCCCCACCATCAGGTAGGTGTTGACCTGCGGCACGAAGATCTGGCCGGCCTGGGTTTCGCTGGTCCGCTTGATGTCCATGCGCGGCAGCAGGCCCAGCTGCACCGCCTGCTGGGTCATCGAGAAGGCCCCGGTGATCACCGCCTGGCTGGCGATGACGGTGGCGGCGGTGGCCAGGACCAGCACCGGCCAGTAGGCGATGGCCGGGACCATCTCCCAGAAGGGGTTGTGCCGGGTTTCCGGCTCGCGCAGCACCAGGGCGCCCTGGCCCAGATAGACCAGCGCCAGGCAGATGAAGGCCACCACCCAGGCAAAGCGGATCGGCCCTTTGCCGAAATGGCCCATGTCGGCATAGAGGGCCTCGGCCCCGGTCACCGCCAGAAAGACGCTGCCCAGGATCACGAAGCCCAGGAAGCCGTTGCTGGCCAGGAAGCGGATGCCGTACCAGGGATTGAAGGCGGCCAGGATCGCCGGGTCCTGGACCAGGTGATAGAGGCCCAGCCCGCCCAGGGTCAGGAACCAGATAAAGGTCACCGGCCCGAACAGCGAGGCCATGCGGTGGGTGCCCTTGGCCTGGACGAAGAACAGGGCGATCAGGATGCCGGCCGAGATCGGCAGCACATAGGGCGTGAAATAGTGGCCGAAGTCGGGGGCGTCCTTCAGGCCCTCGACCGCCGAGAGCACCGAGATGGCCGGGGTGATGATGCCGTCGCCATAGAACAGCGCCGCGCCCAAGACCCCCAGGAAGAACACCGCTGTCGAGCGCTTGCCCAGGGCCCGTTGCGCCAGGGCCATCAGGGCCAGGGTGCCGCCCTCGCCCTTGTTGTCGGCCCGCATCAGGAAGACGACGTATTTCAGGGTGACGATCAGGGTCAGGGTCCACAGGACCAGCGAGACCACCCCGAACACCGCCAGCGGGCTGGCGCTGTTCTTCGAGTGGGCCAGGGCCTCGCGCATGGCGTAGAGCGGGCTGGTGCCGATATCGCCGAACACCACGCCCAGCGAGCCCAGCGACAGGGCCAGGAAGGCGCGCTTGCTCTTCGGCTCACCGTGGCCGTGATGGGTCGTGTGGGGCTGCGACGCCGGATCGGACTCGGTCGCGCCAGAGGCTTCAGCAGCCATCAAGTTCAGGTCTCCGGGACCGGCCAGGGAGCGCCGTCCCACGTCAATGCGGCGGGCGCCATATACCCAATCACAGGCGGGTTCAATCGCAACCCGACGTCAACGGGATAGCCCAGCCCTTTCAACGAAGCCCTAAGGCGCCTAGTTTCATAGCCACATGTCCGACAGCCAGAAATTTCCCGTCGCCGCCCACGCCCTGGCCTATATGGCCCACAAGGGCGCGACCAGCGCCGACAAGGCGGTGTCCAGCGGCGAACTGGCCGCCTCCATGCCCACCAACCCCGTCGTCGTGCGGCGGGTGACGGCCATGCTGGCCCGGGCCGGGCTGATCGAGACCCGGGCCGGAGCCGGCGGCGGCGCCTGGCTGATCGCCGACCCTGCGACCATCGGCCTCGACCAGGTCCTGCGCGCCGTCGGCGGCTGCGCCCACCTGGGCGTGACCCCGAAGGGGGCCCAGGGCTGCCCGGTCGGCGAGAAGATCCCCGACGCCATCCGAGGGGCGATTATCGCGGCCGACAAGGCGGCGGCGGACCGGCTGGGGGATTTCTCGGTGAGTGATCTGCTCGCCTGACGGGCCTCAACAACACTCTCCCGTAGGGGGCTTGCGGATTCACACATCGATCCTCAGCCCAAGCCCTTCCCCCGCTGGCGGGGGAAGTGGCCTGAGACGCGCAGCGGCGAAGGTCGTTGGGGGTCCTTGCGGCGCTGGTGGGTTGCACGACGGTGGGAAAGGGCCCCCAACGAGCCTCCAGCTTCGCTGTCGGCCCACTTCCCCCGCCAGCGGGGAAAGGGCTGGCAACCCTGTCCGGCAGATGTGTGAATGCGGTAGCCCGTTGGGAGAAGGGAAGTATGGGGCCTTCTACCGCCGCAAACTCCCCAGCACCCCGCGCAACAACTCCCGCCCGACCTGGCTGCCGATCGAGCGCAACATCGACTTGGCGAAGGCCTCGCCCATGCCTTGTCGGTTCGACGAGCGGCGGGGGGCCTCGTAGCGGGGCGCGCGCTGGGCCTGCTGGCGCTCCCACTGTTTTTCCTGGGCGGCGCGGTCCTTGGCGGCCTGGGCTTCCGCCTTGTCGAGGTCCGCCTGACGAGACGCCTGGGCCTGGCGGGCGGTCAGGGCCTCGAAGGCCGAGTCGCGGTCGATGGTCTGGTCGTAGAGGCCGCGCACCGGCGAGGCCTGCGATGTGGCGTCGCGCTCGGCCGGGGTGACGGGGCCCAGGCGCGAGGCGGGCGGGCGGATCTTGGTGCGCTGGACGATGGTCGGGGCGCCCTTTTCGTCGAGGACCGAGACCAGGGCCTCGCCGACTTCCAGGGCCTGGATGGCCTCCGCGGTGTCGAAGGCCGGGTTGGGGCGGAAGCTGTCGGCGGCGGCTCTGAGGCCCTTCTGCTCGGCCGGGGTGTAGGCGCGCAGGGCGTGCTCGATGCGGTTGCCCAGCTGGCCCAGCACGGTGTCGGGAATGTCGGCCGGGTTCTGGGTCACGAACCAGACGCCCACCCCCTTGGAGCGGATCAGCCGGACGACCTGCTCGATCTTCTGCAAGAGGGCGCCGGGGGCGTCGCGGAACAGCAGGTGCGCCTCGTCGAAGAAGAACACCAGGCGCGGCTTTTCCGGATCGCCGACCTCGGGCAGCTCCTCGAACAGCTCCGACAGCAGCCACAGCAGGAAGGTGGAATAGAGCTTGGGGCTCTGGATCAGCCTGTCGGCGGCCAGGATGCTGACCAGGCCGCGGCCCGAGCCGTCGACCCGCATCAGGTCGGAGAGCTTCAGGGCCGGCTCGCCGAAGAAGTCCTCGGCGCCCTGGGTTTCCAGGCTCAGCAGGGCCCGCTGGATGGTCCCCACCGTGGCGGCCGAGACGTTGCCGTATCTGGCGTCGATCTCCTTCTCGTGCTCGGCGACATATTTCAGCGCCGCCTGCAGGTCCTTCAGGTCGAGCAGCAGCAGGCCCTCGTCGTCGGCCAGCTTGAAGACGATGTTGAGCACCCCCTCCTGCACATCGTTGAGCTCCAGCAGCCGGGCCAGCATCACCGGCCCCATCTCCGAGACGGTGGCGCGGATGCGGGCGCCCTTGTCGCCGAACAGGTCCCAGAAGATCACCGGCGGGGCGTCGGGCCGCAGCTCCAGGTTCATGCCGGCGGCCCGGGCCTGCATCTTCTCGTTGGGGGCGCCGGGCTGGCTGATGCCGGCCAGATCGCCTTTCACGTCGGCGGCGAACACCGGCACGCCGTTGTCGGAAAAGGCCTGGGCCAGAATCTGCAGGGTGACGGTCTTGCCCGTGCCGGTCGCCCCGGCCACCACGCCATGGCGGTTGGCCCGGTTCAGCAGCAGGGTCTCGGGCTTGTCGCTATAGCCGATCAGGATGGAATTGGCGGGCAGGTCCACAGGCGGTCTCCGGTTGCGAAGCACAGTCTAGCTTCCGGCCGCGCCTTGGCCCAACATTCCCGCGCCCCAAATCGCGAGACACCGACATGGCCACCGCCAAGCCCCCCATCAAGGTCGACAACACCGCCCGCAACGCCGTCGTGGTCATCGCCGTGGTGTTGTGCGGCGCGACGATGAAGTGGCTGACCGGCATCCTGGCGCCGCTGGCCCTGGCCATCTTCCTGGCGGTGATGATCGACGGTTTCGCCCGGGTGCTGCGCGAGCGGGTCAGGTGGGTGTCCGAAGACGCCGCCCTGCCGGTGGCCATCGTCACCGCCATCCTGCTGTTCGGGGCCGCGGCCTTCGTGGTCGGGGACAACGCCGCCGGGTTCGCCGCCCAGGTCGAGGACTACACCCCGCGCCTCAACGCCCTGATCCGCCGGGTCTACGCCCTGCTGGGCCAGCAGGCCCCGGCCTCGGTGGAGGAGCTGGTCCGCAACGCCAACCCAGGCCAGTATCTGGTGACGGTGGCCAACGGGGCCCGGGCCTTCCTGGGCCCGGCCTTCTTCGTGCTGATCTATCTCGCCTTCATCATCGCCTCGCGCCGGGGCTTTAGGCGGAAACTGGTGGCCATGTTCCCCCACCACCTCGAGCGCGACGACGCCATGGCCACCTTCCAGGCCATCCGGGTAGGAGTGGAGCAGTATCTCTGGGTGCAGACCGTCACCGGCCTGATGATCGCCGCCGCCTCCTGGGTGGTGATGATGCTGGTCGGGCTGGACAACGCCTTGTTCTGGACCTTCATCATCTTCCTGACCTCCTACATCCCGATCATCGGCGGCATGGTCGGCACCTTCCTGCCGGCGGCCTTCGCCTTGTTGCAGTTCACGACCTGGTGGCAGGCGGCGGTGGTGTTCGGCGGCCTGCAGGCGGTGCAGTTCATCGTCGGCACCTTCATCCTGCCCAAGATGCAGGGCGACAGCCTGAACATGGACCCGGTGGTGGTGCTGCTGTCCCTGGCCTTCTGGGGGGCCATCTGGGGGATGCCGGGGATGTTCCTCTCCACCCCGCTGACGGTGATGGTCATGGTCATCCTGGCCCAGTTCCCCGGCTCGCGCTGGGTCGCCATCCTGCTGAGCGCCAACGGCAACCCCCATACGCCGCCGCGGCATGCGGAGGTGTCGGAGGGGATGGGGTAGGCCTCTTCCTCCCCGCGAAGCGGGGGAGGATTGAATTATTTTATGTTGCAGTGCAGCAAAAAGCTTGCATTCCCGCCCGAGGCGACTATCTGAAGCTCTGTCGGGGAACACCCCCCTGTCCCCGACGATGATCCGGCGCCTCTCCTCCCCCCTGCGGCGCCGGAACGAAGCGTCCCACCCCAATGCGGTGGGGCCCCTGCGCCGCCGGATCCCCCCTCCGGCGGCGCTTTCGTGTCCGCTCTATGAAATTTCGGGGTCAAAAACACCCCTGATAGAAAGTTTCTGAAGAAACTTCTTGCTTCCGGGTCCGACCCGCGTTTGATCCCCACCCCAAGCAGGCTAGGCTTGCACAAATTCCCATGGGGACACCGATGAAGGGTTCGAACCTTCACCTCGCCGGCGCCGACGCGGGCGAACTGGCCAAGGCTTTCCAGGCGCGGCTCAAGGGCAAAGGATCGCCCAGTGGACCGGCCGCCGACTTCCTGGGCCAGCTGACCCAGGACCTGGCCGACGAGGACACCCCCTCCCAGGATCCCGCCGACCTGGCCATCGCCTTCGCCGACTTCTGGGCGTTCGGGGAAAAGCATGAGGGCGAGGCGCCGCTCATCCGCCTGCGCCGCTGGAAGGGCGCGGATGGCCGCGACCTCGGCCGCGACCTCTTGGAAATCGTCCAGCCCGACCGGCCCTTCCTGGTCGACAGCATCATGGGCGAGATCGCCGAGGGCGGCCTGACCGTCCGGGCCCTGTTCCATCCCATCGTCGCCATGGGGAAGGGCCGCCACGAATCCCTGATCCAGATCCAGCTCGACCCGGTCGGCGAGGACCGCGAGCAGGCGGTGGTCGACGCCGTGGCCGCGGTGCTGGCCGATGTCCGCCTGGCGGTCGACGATTTCGACGAGATGCAGGCCCTGATGGCCCGCACCATCCGCGAACTGGACGCCGCCCCGACCCGGGTCGCCGCCGACCTGAAGGCCGAATACCACGCCTTCCTGCAGTGGCTGGAGCACGAGCACTTCGTCTTCCTGGGCGCCCGCATCTACGAATATCCGCGCACCGCCGACGGCGGCTACGCGGCCGAGGAGCCGCTCTACCAGCCCGAAGGGAGTCTCGGCGTGCTGCGCGACCAGGCCCGCGCCGTGCTGCGCCGGGCCAGCGAGCCGGCCATCCTGTCGGCCCAGGTGCGCCGCCACCTGGAGACCGCCGACCCGCTGATCGTCGCCAAGTCCAACCTGCGCTCCAAGGTCCATCGCCGCGGCTACATGGATTACGTCGGGATCAAGCGCTACGGGGCCGACGGCAAGCCCTCCGGCGAGGTCCGCTTCGTGGGCCTGTTCACCGCCGAGGCCTATGACGCCCCGGCCAAGGACGTGCCGCTGGTCCGCCGCAAGGTGGCCCGGGTCATCGAGCGCGCCGACCGGGTGGTCGGCAGCCACAGCGACAAGCGGCTGCGCAACATCCTGGAGACCTGGCCGCGCGACGAGCTGTTCCAGATTCCCGAGGACCAGCTGCTGGAAATGGCCCAGGGGGTCATGCACCTCTACGACCGGCCCCGGGTGGGCCTGTTCGCCCGCCGCGACCCGTTCGACCGCTTCATCTCGGTGCTGCTGTTCGTACCGCGCGATCATTATGACAGCCGGGTCCGCCAGCGGGCCGGCGAGATCCTGGCCGACGCCTGGCGCGGCCGGGTCAGCGCCTACTATCCCAGCTTCAGCGACGCGCCGCTGGCCCGGGTCCACTTCATCATCGGGGTCGAGCCCGGCAATCACGACGAGCCCGACCTGGGGCTGGTCGAGGACGAGATCGTCGAGGCCGTGCGCACCTGGGAAGACCGTTTCGACGCGGCCGTGCGCGGCGGCGGGGCGGCCTCGGGCCAGGTGGCGGCCATGCTCAGCCGCTGGGGCGGGGCGTTTTCCAGCGGCTACCGCGACTATTACGACGCCGACGAGGCCCTGGCGGACCTGGGCGAAATCGACGCCATGGGCGAGGACAGCTTCCGGGTCCGGGCCTTCCGCAAGGTCGGCGATTCGGTGCTGCAGTTCCGCTTCAAGCTCTATCACCGCGGCGGCCCGGTCGCCCTGGCCGACGTCACCCCCATCCTCGAGCGCATGGGGCTCAAAGCCCTAATCGAGGACGCCTTCGAGGTCAGCCCGCTCGATCGGGCGGGCGGGCGCCAGACCGTCTGGGTCCACGACTTCCTGCTCGAGGACGAGCGCGGCGAGCGGTTGACCTTCGCCGACATCCGCGACCCCTTCGAGGCCACCTTCACCGCCGTCTGGACCGGCCAGTCCGAGAGCGACGGCTTCAACCGCCTGGTGCTGGAACTGGGCGTTTCCTGGCGCGAGGCGGCCCTGGTCCGGGCCCTGGCCAAATACCGCCAGCAGTCGGGGCTGGACCCCAGCCAGGTGGTGCAGGAACAGGCGCTGGGCGACTATCCGGCCGTGGCGCGGCTGATCCTCGACCTCTTCCGCATCCGCTTCGACCCGGCGATCAGCGCCGATATCGAGGCCCGCCAGATCCAGGCCGGCGCGGTGATGGCCGAGATCACCACCGCCCTGCAGACCGTCGAGAGCCTGGACGCCGACCGGGTGCTGCGCCGCCTGGCCGCCCTGGTCGCCGCCCTCAAGCGCACCAACTTCTACCAGACGGGCGCCGACGGGCAGCCCAAACCCTACATCAGCTTCAAGGTCGCCAGCCGCGAGCTGGAAGACCTGCCGGCCCCCAAGCCGTTCCGGGAGATCTTCGTCTGGGCGCCGCATGTCGACGGCGTCCACCTGCGCTTCGGCCCAGTGGCCCGTGGGGGCCTGCGCTGGTCGGACCGGCGCGACGACTTCCGCACCGAGGTGCTGGGGCTGGTCAAGGCCCAGCAGGTCAAGAACGCCGTCATCGTCCCCGTCGGCTCCAAGGGCGGCTTCTTCCCCAAGCAGCTGCCGCGCGGCGGCGCGCCCGACGCCATCCGGGCCGAGGGTATCCGGGCCTACAGGACCTTCCTGTCGGGCCTCTTGGACATCACCGACAATATCGACGCGGACAACAAGGTCGTGCGGCCCACGGGCTGCGTCATCCATGAGGGCGACGATCCCTACCTGGTCGTCGCGGCGGACAAGGGCACGGCCACCTTCAGCGACATCGCCAACGGCATCGCCGAGGACTACGGCTTCTGGCTGGGCGACGCCTTCGCGTCAGGGGGATCGGTCGGCTACGACCACAAGGTGATGGGCATCACCGCCCGCGGCGCCTGGGAAGCGGTCAAGCGCCACTTCCGCGAGCTGGGCAAGGATATCCAGGCCGAGCCCTTCACCGTCGCCGGCTGCGGCGACATGTCGGGCGACGTGTTCGGTAACGGCATGCTGCTGAGCAAGCAGATCAAGCTGGTCGCCGCCTTCGACCACCGCCACATCTTCCTCGACCCCAATCCCGAGCCGGCCTCGAGCTGGGACGAGCGCAAGCGGATGTTCGACCTGCCCCGCTCCAGCTGGGACGACTACGACAAGGCCAAGATCAGCGCCGGCGGCGGGGTCTTCGCCCGCAGCCTGAAGTCCATCCCGCTGAGCGACGAGGTCAAGGCCCTGCTCGACACCAAGGCCGCCAGCCTGTCGCCGACCGAGCTGATCAACCTGATCCTCAAGGCCAGGGTCGAGCTCTTCTACCTCGGCGGCATCGGCGCCTATGTGAAGGCCAAGACCGAGACCCAGGCTGACGCGGCTGACAAGGCCAACGATCCGGTGCGGGTCAACGGCTCGGAACTGCGCTGCAAGGTGATCGGCGAGGGGGCCAACCTGGGCCTCACCCAGGCCGGCCGCATCGAGTTCGCCCTCGCGGGAGGCCGGATCAACACCGACGCCATCGACAACTCCGCCGGGGTCGACAGCTCCGACCACGAGGTCAACATCAAGATCCTGACCGGCATGGCCGAGCGGGCCGGCAAGCTCAGCCGGCCCGACCGCAACACCCTGCTGGCCTCGATGACCGAGGATGTCGGCCATCACGTGCTGCGCCACAACTACGACCAGACCCTGGCGCTGTCGCTGCTCGAACGCGACGCGCCGGCCGAGCTCGACGCCCACGCCCGCTTCATGACCGACCTGGAGAGCCAGGGGCGGCTGGACCGGCGCGTGGAGGGCCTGCCCGACGCCGCCGTGCTGGTCGAGCGGGCGGCGGCCGGCAAGGGCCTGACCCGGCCGGAGCTGGCCGTGCTGCTGGCCTATGGCAAGCTGACCCTCAACGACGACATGGTCGCCGGCAAGGCGGTGGACGATCCCTACTACCTCAAGACCCTGGAGGGGTATTTCCCCGAGCCGCTGAAGCGCTTCGAGGCCGAGATGAAGCAGCACCGGCTGCGGCGCGACATCATCGCCACCGTGGTCGACAACGCCATCGTCAACCTCTGCGGCCCCGGCTTCCCAGCCCGCCTGCGCGCCGCCGCCGGCTGCGACACCGACGCCCTGACCATCGGCTTCTCGGCGGCGCGGGAAGTGCTGCGCTTCGACGAGGCCTGGGCCCAGGTCGCGGCCCTGGACGGCAAGGCTCCGGCCGCCGGCCAGATGGCCCTGTTCAAGGCCCTGGTCCACACCCTGCGCTCCCAGACCTTCTGGCTGGCCCGCCGGGCCGCCCAGGGCCTGGGCGTCCAGGCCCTGATCGACGAATACCGTCCCTCGCTCGACGCCCTGAAGGGCCTGATGCCCGGGCTTCTTTCGCCCTTCGAGCAGAAGGCCGTGGCCCGCCGGGTCAAGGATTTCGTCAGCGACGGCGCCCCCGAGGCCCTGGCCCAGGCCATCGCCATCCTGCAGCCCCTGACCACCGCCGTCGACCTGGTCGACGCCGCCAACGCCTCCAGCTGGCCGGTGGCCAATGTCGCCCGGCTCTATCACCGGGTCGGCGCCACCTGGTCCTTCGACCGCCTGCGGGCGGCGGCGGGCGAACTGCGCGGCGGCGATCATTTCGAGCGCATGGCCGTGCGGCGCCTGGTCGAGGACATGCTGACCGAACAGACCCTGCTGACCAAGGCGGTCATGAAGTTCGCCGGCGGCGCCCAGGGCGCCGACACCGACGAGGCCGCCAAGTCGACGGTGACCTCCTGGGCCCAGATGCAGTCCGGCCCCGGCCGGGCGGTCAAGCGCACGGTCGACGAGATCGAGGCGGCCGGCGGCGGCTGGAGCTTCGCCAAGCTGACCATCGCCAATGCGGCGCTGCGGGAACTGGCCAACTCGGCAAGCTGACTCCTGAAATCCTCCCCCGGAGGGGGAGGGGGACCATGCGAAGCATGGTGGAGGGGGTCCACCACTACATCCCCCTCTTTCCAGCTAATCGCAGCCGGTCAGCCGCGTTCTATCCTGATGTCTGAATGCAGGCTCAAACCCCCTCCACCACCGCTTCGCGGCGGTCCCCCTCCCCCTCCGGGGGAGGATTGTCGAGGCCGCTACCCAAACGCCCGCTTCAGCATCCCCGCGTAGAGCCCCCGCGACGTCTCCAGCAGATCCGGCCGATACTTCGCCCGCGGGTCATTGGCGTGATCATCATCGAACGCATGGGTCGCGTCCGGGAACAGCGTGGTCTCCACGCTCACCCCATCCCGCGTCAGCCGCTGCAGCGCCTTCTGCGGCCCGTTCACGCCGACCACCTGGTCCTTGCCGCCCAGGATGGCGGTGACCGGCGGCTTGGCGCCCGGCCAGCCCTGGGCCGAGGTCAGGGAGGGGAAGCTGGCATAGGGATAGACCAGGAAGGCGCCCTTGACCCCCTGCAGCGCCGCCGGGTCGGCGTCGGCGATGCCGGTGACGCGGGCGGCGTTCGACCCCATGGCCAACGCGTCCATGATCGTCCAGCCGCCGTGGCTCCAGCCGGCCAGGGCGATGCGGTCGGGATCGGCCCAGGGCTGGGCGCGGGCCCAGGCCAGCATGGCGAAGACGTCCGCCGCCCGCTGGGCGCCGCGAAGCGTCGTGCCCGTGCAGACAAACAGCTTGCCGTCCAGGTTGCTCATGCCGCGCGGCCGGAAACTGTCGATGGTCACGGCCGCGACGCCCAGGTCCGTGGCGGTCTTGCCGTAGGTCTGCAGGAAGGGCTCGGCCCCGCCGCAGCCGTGGAACTGCAGCACCACCGGCACGCGGGCCATGGCCAGCAGCGGCCGCTGCACGGTGGCGCCGCGGGCCAGGACCTCGCCCCACTCGGCCGCCTTGAGGCCCGCGCCGCCCGTCCGCCCAAGCTGGATCACGCCCCGCCCCTTCTGTTCGCTGCTGCCACTTTCGAACCGCCAACCCGGCGATTTCGTGGCCAGGCTTAGATAGGATGGCGCCGCACCGATCCCAGAGGCCCAGATGACACAGACCCAGCGCGCCAATGCCTTTCTCGCCCTGCACAAGGCCCCCGGCGGCTTCATCCTGGGCAACGCCTGGGACGCCGGCAGCGCCATCCTGATGGCCGCCGAGGGCTTCAAGGCCATCGCAACCACCAGCGCCGGGGTGGCCTTCTCGATCGGCAAGCCCGACTACCGGGTCGGCGATCCGCGGGTGGCGGTCAGCCGCGAAGAGACGCTCGCCCGGTTGGCCGAGTTGACCTCAGCGGTCGACATTCCGGTCAACGCCGACCTCGAGGACGGCTATGGCGAAGCCCCGGAAGCCGTCGCCGAGACCGTGCGCCTCGCCGTGGCGGCGGGCGCGGCCGGCGGCAACATCGAGGACATCGGGGCGGGACCGGACCTCTATGACGAGGCCCTGTCGGTCGAGCGCATCGCCGCCGCCCGGGCCGCCGCGCCCCACTTCGTGCTCAACGCCCGCACCGACGCCCTGCAGATCGCCGGCCCCGAGGGCCTGGCCGAGGCCATCCGGCGCGGCAACCGCTACCTGGAGGCCGGGGCCGACTGCGTCTTCGTCCCCGGAACCGGCGACCTCGACCTCATCCGCACCCTGGTTCGCGAGATCGCCGGCCCGCTGAACATCGTCGTCGGCCTGACCAGCGCCAACGCCACCGCCCGCCAGATGCTCGAGGCCGGCGTCCAGCGCATCAGCACCGGCGGCTCCATCGCCCGGGCGGCGCTGGGCCTGGTGCGGCGGGCGGCGCGGGAACTGCTGGACGAGGGCACGTTCGGCTACGGCGCCGGGCAGATCGGCCAGGGCGAGCTGAATGCGTTGTATTCGACGGCGCGGCTCAATGCCGGAACACCCGAACCCCGGTAAACGCCATGGCGATCCCCGCCGCGTCCGCCGCCGCGATCACCTCCTCGTCGCGGATCGAGCCGCCGGGCTGGATCACCCCCGTCGCCCCCGCCTCCGCCGCTTGAATGAGCCCGTCGGCGAAGGGGAAGAAGGCTTCCGAGGCGCAGGCGCTACCCTTCAGGTCCAGGCCGAAGTCGGCGGCGCGCATGGCGGCGATGCGGGCGCTGTCCTTGCGGTTCATCTGGCCGGCCCCGACGCCCAGGGTCTGGCCGCCGCGGGCGAAGACGATGGCGTTGGACTTGACGTGCTTGGCGATGGTGAAGGCGAACAGCATGTCCTCCACCTCCTGCGGGGTGGGGGCGCGTTTGGTGACGATCTTCAGGTCGGCGGCGGTCAGGCGCGCCGTGTCACGGCTCTGGACCAGGAAGCCGCCGGCCACCGAGCGGAAGGTCTCGCCGGCGTCCAGGGCATTGGGGAGGCCCTCGGTGACCAGCAGGCGCAGGTTCTTCTTCGCCGCGAACACCGCCACCGCGTCGTCGTCGGCGCCGGGGGCGATGACCACCTCGGTGAACACCTCGGCGATGGCTTCGGCCGCCGCCCGGTCCAGCCGGCGGTTGACCGCCACGATGCCGCCGAAGGCGCTGACCGGGTCGCATTCCAGGGCCCGGCGGTGGGCTTCCAAGAGGTTCGGACCGGTGGCGACGCCGCAGGGGTTGGCGTGCTTGACGATGACGCAGGCGGCGTCGGGCCCATCGAACTCGGCGGCCAGCTCGAAGGCGGCGTCGGTGTCGGCGATGTTGTTGTAGCTCAGTTCCTTGCCCTGCAGCTGGCGGGCGGTGGCCACGCCCGTACGGCGGTGCTCGAAGCCGTAGAAGGCGGCCGACTGGTGGCTGTTCTCGCCATAGCGCAGGGTCTGGATCAGCCGGCCGGCGATGGCCTTGCGCGGCGGGGCGCTCTGGCCGAGCTGGCCGGCGAACCAGGCCGAGATGGCCGCGTCATAGGCGGCGGTGCGGGCATAGGCGCGGGCCGCCAGGGTCTTGCGCAGGGCCAGCGACGTGCCGCCCTCGGCCTTCAGCGCCGCAAGGACCTCGGCCATGTCGGCGGGGTCGGTGCAGACGGCGACATAGCCGTGGTTCTTGGCCCCCGAGCGGATCATCGCCGGCCCGCCGATGTCGATGTTCTCGACGCAGGTCTCGTAGTCGCCGCCGGCCGCGACGGTGGGTTCGAACGGGTAGAGGTTCACATAGACGAGGTCGATGGCCCCGATCCCGTGCTCGCCCATCGCCGCCGCATGGGCCGGGGCGTCGCGCACGCCCAGCAGGCCGCCGTGGACTTTTGGGTGCAGGGTCTTGACCCGGCCGTCCATCATCTCGGGAAAGCCGGTGAGCTCGGCGACGTCCTTCACCGGTATGCCGGCCGCGGCGATGGCCGCCTTGGTGCCGCCGGTCGAGACCAGCTCGACCCCGGCGTCGGCGAGCGCGCGGGCGGCGTCGATCAGGCCGGTCTTGTCGGAGACGCTGATCAGGGCGCGCTTGAGGACGACCTTGTCGGGCGAGGGCGGGAAGTCGGGGGCGGCGGGCATGGCTTGGGCTCCGGTCTGTCGAGTGGAGCCCAGGCGCGCGGCATATGAGGCCCGCGCTCCCCGGTGGTTCTCCACCTATGCGCCAGTCACGCGGACGGCGTCCGTATAGGCGCGGTCGGGCCAAAAGGGAAGGAGTCCACGAACCACACGAACCACACGAACGGGAGCGAACTCCGAGGGTCTGGGCTGGTGGACGCGTGGGAATTTTGGGGTCGCTTCGCGACAGGAAGAGAAGTTTAGAGGAGAAGAGCAAGCGACGGCGGCTCGCGGGATGCGCCGCAGGCCGTCCTTCGAATTGATTGCCTGCGGCGCTTTGGTAGCTGGCTGAACCGCTTACACTTCTTCTCTTCCCTTATCTTCCTGTCGCGAAGCGACCCCAAAACCCACGTCCGGACGAGCCCCGGCGCCGGCAGTCATCGCGCAGGCTCGTTCGTGTGGTTCGTGTGGTTCGTGGACATTCCTTCCCTTCCCCGCCCATCCCGACTAACTCCCCGGCATGGAAAACTACGACGTCATCGTGATCGGCGCCGGGGCCGCCGGGATGATGTGCGCCATCGAGGCGGGCCGGCGCGGCCGCTCGGTGCTGGTCATCGACCACGCCAAGGCGCCGGGCGAGAAGATCCGCATCTCCGGCGGCGGGCGGTGCAACTTCACCAACACCCGCACCGAGCCGAAGAACTTCCTGTCGGCCAACCCCAAGTTCGCCATCTCGGCCCTGCGGCGCTATCGCCCCACCGACTTCATCGCCCTGGTCGACCGCCACCACATCGCCTGGCATGAGAAGACCCTGGGCCAGCTGTTCTGCGACGACAGCGCCCGGCAGATCGTCGCCATGCTGCTCGAGGAGATGGAGGCCGTGGGCGCCCAGCTGCGGCTGGAGACCAGCGTCACCGCCATCGACAGGACGCCGGAGGGCTTCCGGCTGATCGCCGGCGGCCGCACCGTGACCTGTACCTCGCTGGTCCTGGCCAGCGGCGGCAAGTCGATCCCCAAGATGGGCGCGACCGGCTTCGCCTATGAGGTCGCCGCGAAATACGGCGTTCCGGTCGTTGAGACCCGCCCGGCCCTGGTGCCCCTGACCTTCGATGTCAGCCTGCTGGAGCGGCTGCGCACCCTGGCCGGGGTGGCGGTCGACGCCCGGGTCTCCAGCGGCAAGACCCGTTTCGAGGAGGCCATGCTGTTCACCCATCGCGGCGTCAGCGGCCCGGCCATCCTGCAGATCTCCTCCTACTGGCGCGAGGGCGGCGAGATCGAGATCGACATGGCGCCGGGGACCGACGTCTTCGAACTTTTGCGCGAGGCCCGCCGGACCAGCGGCAAGCAGGCGGTCGCCACGGTGCTGTCCCGCATCCTGCCCAAGAGCCTGGCCAACCACATCGCGGTCACCGGCGGCGCGGTGGGCAATATCGCCGACGCCAACGACGCCCTGCTGCGCCGGCTGGCGGGGTCCGTGAGCGCCTGGCGGGTCAAGCCGGTCGGCTCGGAGGGCTACCGCACCGCCGAGGTCACCCTGGGCGGCGTCGACACCGACGCGCTCGACTCCCGCACCATGGCGGTGAAGGCGGTCCCGGGCCTCTATTTCATCGGCGAGGCGGTCGACGTCACCGGCTGGCTGGGCGGCTACAATTTCCAGTGGGCCTGGGCTAGCGGCTGGTGTTGCGGGCAGGCGGTCTAGGAAAGAAAGGCCCTATGGTGGGCGGCCCGCCTTCGAAGACGGGCGTGAGGGAATCCCAAGTGGTCCCGTGCGGAAGGTGCCGCAGTTCCCCGCCATTAAATCGAGCCCAAGCCTCCAACATGCTCGCAAAAAAGGTCAATTCAGGTTGTGTTTCGTTCGAACGAGAAACGAACAGTTGGGGGTACCCTAGGGAGCCATCTGGAAGTCGAACCTTGTGGCTTTCAACGCTCACCCAAATATATTTGAGATGCTCATATCGGTCCTCGGAAGACTCAATGGCGGATCGAATTCCATAGCCGATACTAGCCGCGTCGATCATGCGTTCTGACTCGTTCATTATGACCAACAAGCCAGATGCGTGGCTTAGACCAAGCCTTCGCTTCGTTTCCAAAACCTGATTGTTCGATTTGTAGAGATGACGACGAACAGCACGAATGGATAGATCGATAACCAGTTTGGACATTTCGTGCCCGTCTGGCATTGCACGAAATATCGCCGCCAGTCCGTAACGCCCCATCACTATGGGAGCGCCAGGCTGGGAGAACCATTCTTGCAGGCGATGCTCGACGCGATTCTTGGGGTCGCCGTTTATTGTCTTAAGCTCGGCGACGATGTTGCGGTTATTTAGTAAGTAGTCAGCTTTTTCGCCAGGGCCGAGCTGTCGGGCTAGGGAAGGCTCATCCAACGACTCAGTGCTGTCTCCGGTCGTCATGAACCGGAGCATCCGATCTTCAAGGCCAGCCTCAGGACATATTGGTGCCTGCAGGACAAAAACAAAGAGTCGCAGATCGGTGTCGTTATCCGTGTTCACCGCCCAATCGCCTCTACAGCCCGCCCGCGAACAGGTCCGGCTTGCCGATCTGCACGCCCTTGGCCCGCAGGATGCCGTAGGCGGTCGAGAGGTGGAAATAGAGGTTGGTGGTGGCGAACACCGTCAGCCACTGGCCGGACGGCAGGGTCGGCTCCATGCCGTTGCCGAGGGGATAGGTCAGCGGGACATCGTCGCGGCCTTCGAACTGCGCGGCGGTCAGCCCGGCCAGATAGGCCTTCGCGTCGACCAGGGCGGCCTTGAAGCCGGCGACGTCCAGCTGGTCGTTGACCTCGGCGGGCAGCGGCAGGCCGGCGACCCGCGCCGGCCACAGGCGGGTGAAGTTGCAGACCACCATCAGCTGGAAGCGCAGCGGCGCCATGTCCTCGATCAGCCGCCAGTCCAGGCAGTCCTCGCCGCCGGCTTCCGCCCCCTTGTCCAGCAGGTGATCGGCGGTCGCGACCTGGCGCGAGAACAGGTCGACGAAGGTGAACAGGCTGACGGTCATCGGAGGCTCCCCCATGGATTCGTTTTGCGGCGATCCTGACGATAGGGGATGGAACTGCAACTGCTTTACGGGGGTCGAGGTGGGTTTAAATCTGGAAGGAAGAGAAGGGGAAGAAGAAGCGTAAGGGCCTGAGCCGCCCCGTGATTGCGCCGCAGGCGACCGATCTGAAAGACGGCCTGCGGCGCCGGCCGCCAGGTCCCGGCCCCTTGCTCTTCTTCTTCCCCTTCTCTTCCTTCCCGGATTAATCCCACGGCTGGCGCCTCCAACCCCGCTAGCCCCTCGGAACCGAATCCCGGATCAGCGCCGCCCGCTCCTCCGCCGTCAGGGCCCGCCACGACCCCTCCGGCAGGTCGCCCAGCTTCAGCGGCCCGATCCTCAGCCGCAAAAGGTCGGTCACCTCCAGGTCGACCATCTCGCACATCCGGCGGATCTGGCGGTTGCGGCCCTCGGTGAGGATGAAGCGCAGGGTTCCCTCGCCCTCGGACCGCACCTTGGCGACCTTCAGGTGGCGGCCGTCCAGGGTCAGGCCATGGCGCAGGCGGCGGACCTTGACCTCGGTGACCGCCCCCGAGACCCGCACCAGATATTCCTTGTCCAGCGCCGAGTCCGGCCCGATCACCGCCTTGGCCAGCACCCCGTCCTCCGACAGGATCAGCAGGCCCCGGCTGTCCATGTCCAGCCGGCCCAGCGGGGCCAGGCGGTTGTGCAGGTCCGGAATGGCGCTCTCGCCGACCAGCCGCTCAGGCGTCAGCAGCCGCACGGCCGGAACCTGGTCTTCGTCGGCATGGGCCGACACCACCCCCACCGGCTTGTGGATCACCACGCTGAGCGAGCTTTCCAGCCCCGCCTGGGCCGCGTCGGACAGCACCAGGGTCTGGCCGGGCAGGATCTTGCGGCCGGGATCGGTGACCACCTCGCCGTCGATGCTGACCAGCCCCGCCCCGATCATCCCCTCGGCCTCGCGCCGCGAGCAGACCCCGCTCTGGGCCAGCCAGCGGTTGACCCGCTGGGGCTGCGGCTCGTCATAGCGTCGGGTCCAGGCCATCTACCCCTCCGCCCGCGACAGTTTCCAGCGGATGCGGCCGCCCTTGTCGAGCCGGACCTGGCCCTTCAGCACGATCTGCTGGGCGCGGTGGGGCTGGCCGTCCTCGAAGTGGGCGCTGGGCTGCAGGCTGACCTCGGCGGCGTCGTTGCGCAGCCACCAGCCCTGGTCGGAGGGGCCGCGCAGCAGGATGCTCTTGTTGTCGCGGGCGATGCTGGCCCGGCAGTCGGGATGCAGGTGGAAGCGCACCGCGAAGGGCATGTAGCGGCGCGGGGCGGCGTTCGGCCTGGCTTCCTCTTTGGCGTCCTTGGGGGCGAAGCTGTCCTCGCCGCGCAGTTCGCCGGCGACCTTGTCGAGATAGAGGCGGCGCTCGTGGACCAGGCCCGTGCGTCGGACCCAGCCGTCATGGAACAGCTCCAGCCAGGCGGCCACGTCGCTGTCATGGCGGCGGGCCTCCACCTGGCGGGGGGCGCCGGTCAGGCGGGGGCCCAGGCCATAGGCGGCCAGGCCCTGCAGCGGCCCGCCGGTGATCAGCTCGCCCAGATGGGCGGTGGAGGCGGCGTCGATCAGGCGCAGGGCCCCGGGGCCGGCGGCGTCGGGGCTCCAGCCGCAGGCGGTGACCAGCCGGTCGGCGCCGCAGACGATCTCGATGGCCAGGGGCTGGGCGCAGGCGCCGACGCTCCATCTGCCCTGGGCCGGCGGGGCGGCGTCGGCCAGCACGGTCAGGCCGCCGCCGTCCAGCCGCTGGAAACCCCCGAAGGCCGCGCGGGAAGGGCCGCCGCGTCCCGCCTCGTCGTGGGCCACCGCAGCGGCCACGGTGCGGGGATCGCGGGCCTCGCCGCCCTGCAGCACCGGCAGGGCGCCGTCGGGCAGGGTGAAGAAGCGCAGCGCCGCGGTCAGCCGGTCGATAGCGCGGTTGATCTCGTCGGGCCCGGCCTGGCCGCGCTGGTGCAGGGCCTCGTCCAGGGTCATCAGGTCGAAGAGCAGCTCCAGGCCCCGCTCCGGCGAGCGGCTGGCGTGAACGCCGTCGGGGCGGACGGCCTCGGGAAGCTCGGCCTTCAGCCGGTCCATGGCGTAGTCGATCAGCGCCTCGCCCGGCTCGCCGGCCAGGGCGCAGCCGGCCACCCCCGCCGCCACGGCCCGCTCGACATGGCGGTCGGGGCTGATGGCGATGCGGGTCAGGTGGCGGGCCTGGCGGGCCAGGTCCTGGGTGAAGGTCTGGGCCTCGGCGTCGGAGGCCCCTGCCGCCAGCCGCCGCGCCGCGCAGGCCAGGTTGAACACCCGCCGCTCCAGCACGTCTGGCCCCCAGGAAAACCGGTTCCACTTGCCGAACACCCGCCGCCAGTCGAGCACAAGGCGCAAACCTTGGGCGGCGGCCTCGGGCCCGACCGACAGCAGATCGCCCATCCAGCCCATGCGGTGCAGCACGATGCCGAACCGGCGGTGCGGCAGCGCCCGGTCCCAGGGATCGCCGCCGGGCCCGACCAGCAGTTTCGCCCCGGCCAGCTCGAACTGCCCGGCCAGGATCTGGCGGCCCCGGGCCGGATTGACCGGGCGCAGGTCGTGGGGGTTGGCGGCCAGGCCCTGGGCGGCCGGGCTGGCGATGGCCAGGCGGTGCAGCGGATTGCCGAACCATTCCCGCTCGCCCTGGCGGCGAAGGGCGCCGCCTATGCCGCCGGCCAGGTTCGCCAGGGGTTCCAGGACTGGGGTGCGCGCCACCGTCCGGTCAGCTCCCTCGCAGCGCGCGGATGTTGTCGGCGTAGGCGCCGGGGCCGCCCTTGAACACCGCCGTGCCGGCCACCAGGGCCGTGGCCCCGGCCGCGATGCACAGCGGGGCGGTCTGCGGCGTGACGCCGCCATCGACCTCCAGCGGGATGTCGCGGCCGGTGGCGTCGATCATCCTGCGCAGGGTTTCGATCTTCTTCAGCTGCGAGGTCATGAAGCTCTGGCCGCCGAAGCCGGGGTTGATCGACATGACCAGGACCAGGTCGACCTCGTCCATCATGTATTCGATCACCGATGGCGACGTGGACGGGTTGAACACCACGCCCGCCTTGGCCCCCAGCTCGCGGATGCGCTTGAGGGTGCGGTTGAGGTGCGGGCCGGACTCCGGATGGACGCTGACGATATTGGCGCCGGCCGCAACGAAGGCCTCCAGGAAGGGATCGACCGGGGCGATCATCAGATGCACGTCGAAGGGGATGGCGACGTGCGGGCGCAGGGCTTTGACGATGTCGGGGCCCAGCGTGATGTTCGGGACGAAATGGCCGTCCATGACATCGACATGCAGCCAGTCGGCGCCGGCCGCTTCCACCGCGCGCGCTTCCTCGCCCAACTTGGCGAAATCCGCCGCCAGGATGGAGGGGGCGATGATGGTCTTGGGGGCGCTCATGGGGTTGGGACTTAGCCTCAAGCTTGGGGCCGGGACAAGGCGTGGGTGGAAGTGGATTGGTCCGCGAATCGCACGAACTGGAGAGCCGACCGCTGGCGGCATGGGACGTGGGATTAAATTGGGAAGGAAGAGAAGGGTAAGAAGAAGAGTGAGCGAAGGCGCTGGAGCGAGCCTGGGCCGTCAGAGCCCGGCTATCTTTTCGAGGCGCTTCGCGCCTCAATAGGATCCTGTTCGAGCGTGGCCCAGGCGCGGTCGATCCTTCGTCCACAGCCCCTCGCTCTTCTTCTCTCTTCTTCTCTTCCTTCCCAATTTAATCCCACGCCCAAGCCGCTCACGGCCTCTCAGTTTGCGCTCGGGATCAGGCCTTGCGCACCAGCCGCGCCGCGAAGAAGCCGTCCATCCCCCCCGCCATATGCTGGGGCAGGATGCGCAGCCAGCCCTGGGGCGTCACGCTCGCCTCAGGCGAACCGCCTTCGCCCGGCTGGATGGGGTCGGTGGCGAAGTCCGGGTTTGAGCCCAGGAAATTGCGGACCTGGCTCTCGCCCTCCTCGGGCTCCAGGGAGCAGACGCAGTAGACCAGCCGCCCACCCGGCTTCACCCGCCCCGCCGTGGCGGCCAGCAGGCGGGTCTGGACGGCGGCCAGCTTGGCGATGTCGGCGGGGCTGGAGGCCCACAGCACGTCCGGGTGGCGGCGGAAGGTCCCCGTCGAGGCGCAGGGGGCGTCGAGCAGGACGGCGTCGAACTGCCGTTCGTCGCGCCAGGCGTCGCCCTCGGCGGTGACGACCTCGGCGGTGAGATTCATGCGGGCAAGGTTGTCGCGCAGCCTCGCCAGGCGCGGGGCCGAGCGGTCCAGGGCCGTGACCGTCGCCCCGGCGGCGGCCAGCTGCAGGGTCTTGCCGCCGGGCGCGGCGCAGAG
Source organism: Caulobacter ginsengisoli (assembly GCF_030814835.1). Taxonomy (GTDB): domain Bacteria; phylum Pseudomonadota; class Alphaproteobacteria; order Caulobacterales; family Caulobacteraceae; genus Caulobacter; species Caulobacter ginsengisoli. Next base: position 152,752 of record NZ_JAUSVS010000006.1, on the reverse strand, counting down.
GTCCAGGGCGGTCTCGCCGGGTTTGACGCGAAGCAGCCGGGCGGGGATGGCGGCGGCGGCGTCCTGCACCCACCAGCGGCCCTCGGCGAAGCCGGGCCAGAGGGCGACATCGCCCTTCAGGGCCGAGCGCAGGGTGAGGCCGGGCAGGACCGTGGCTTCGAGATCGGCGGCCAGGGCCTGCGCCTCGGCCGGATCGCGCGGGGTGAGGTCGGTGGCCGGCTCCTGGGTCACGGCGGCGGCGATGCCGGCCAGGGCCTCCTCGCCATAGGCGGCGCGCCAGCGGGCCGACAGCCAGGCGGGCAGGACGGTGTCGACGGTCTCCATCGGCGGGCCGTCGCGCAGCAGGCCGCGCAGCACGGCGTTGACCAGGCCCTTGAGCCGCTGGGTGTTCTTGCCCCGGTCGGCCAGCTCGACGCTGGAGGCGACGGCGGCATGGTCGGGGACGTTGAGCCAGAAGGCCTGGGCGACGCCGAGCCTAAGGATGGTCAGGACGCGCTCGGGCGGCGGCCGCGAGAGCTTGCCCTGCAGGGCGTTGTCGATCGGACCCAGGTGTCGCAGGGCCGCCAGGGTCAGGGCCCGGGCGAAGGCGCGGTCGCGCGGCTCCAGCCCCTTGAGGGCCCCGCTCGACAGGGCTTCATCGAAGCCGCCGCGACGGGCCAGGGCCGCCTCGAAGAGGGTGATGGCGGCTTGGCGGGCGGGCAGGCCGGCGTCGCCGGCGGAAGGTGCTTGATCGGTCACGCCCGCCCCGTGCCCCCTTTAGGGGCCGGTGGCAAGGCCTGTGATCAGGCCGGCTTGCGCCAGAGCGACAGCACCGAGACGGCGAACAGCAGCATGCCGATGATCACGGTCAGCTCCGGGATCGGCATCAACGGCCCGATCTCCTTCTCGTGGCCCGACAGCAGGTAGGCCAGCATCGGGGTCATGATGATCACCCCCAGCGTGGACACCGCCCAGTTGGCCCAGGCCAGCCGCCGCGAGGCGCGGTCGCCGGCCAGGGCGTAGAAGGTTCCCATGATCGACAGGGTCACCCAGCCCAGCAGGTTCAGGTGGGCGTGGGCCGGGGCCAGGATGAAGTTCTGGGTGGCTCCCATATAGCTGCCCCAGACCATGCCGGTCAGGCCGCAGAGCAGAGCGGTGGTGAAGAAGGCGAGTGAAACGCGCGGCATCTGGATTGTCCCCCGACAATGGATCGGGGGACGAAACCAGCGTTCGCTCATCTGCGCAAGTTTCGACCCGTTTTGGGTCTAGGCGGCGACCGTGCGCGGGCCGCGCGAGGCGGCCAGGATCAGGTTGGCCCCGAACAGCAGCATGCCGCCGACCAGGCTGAACTCGCCGATCATCAGGAACGGGACGACGCCCTTGTTGCCCAGCAGCAGCAGGGCCAGCGAGGGAATGCAGAACAGGATGCCCAGGCTGGAGACGGCCAGGTTGATCCAGGCCAGGCGGGTCGAGGCGCGGGCGCCGGCCAGGGCGTAGAAGCCGCCCATGAGGGCCAGGCTGACCCAGCCCAGCAGGTTGAGGTGGGCGTGGACCGGCATGAGGGTGAAGTTCTCGGTCGCGCCCATGGCCATTCCCATGCCCATGCCGATGATGCCGCAAACGAAGGCGACGATGAAGAAAGCGTAAGAAACCCTGGGCATTGAATGCTCCCCTTGTTGATGGCGACACCGGGAGGTCCGGCGTCCAGGGGGCGGATCAAATACAACGTCGTTTTTTGTGAACAACCATTGTTTTCTTAAATCGCATCCATCATGAACTCTATGTCATGAGCGATGATCTTGAACGCCCCGAAGGCGCCGCCCCCGACAAACCGCTGAGCCCGGCCGCGCGCCGGGCCCTGGAAGAAGCCGCCGCCCGCCGGGCCGCCGCTTCCGCCGAACTGCCGGCCGAGCTGGGCGGCCCCAAAGGCCCCGAACCGACCCGCTTCGGCGACTGGGAGCGCAAGGGCATGGCGGTGGATTTTTAGGGGAGCGCCTCTCCTCCTCGCTTGCGAGGAGGAGCGAGGGACACGCCGAAGGCGGCGTCCCACGGAGGAGGATCCTTGCGGCGGTTCAGCATTCTGCCAGCGCTGGGTGTTTCCCCCGATACGTGGCCGCTGACTGTCGCCTCACCCGCTCGGCGGGCTGGCGCCCAGCCGAGTCGACCTCTCCTCTGAGAGGAGAGGAGGCGCGTTGGCGTCTTCGCCCTCCCCTTAACCCTAACATCCCCCCTCACGCGCGAACCGCGCCTCGCCCCCGAGGGGCAAGCGCTGGAAGCCCGCCAGTCCAGCGCTCAGGTTGCGCGATCAGACCTGGGTGGAGGCTTTCATGGGCCGCTGGCTGCTGCGTACTTCTCTGGCGATCCTGACCCTGTTCGTGCTGGCCCGGGCCGCATCGGCGGCTCAGACCGGCGGCCCGCTCTATGCGGGCCCGCCGCCGTCCGCCTCGCCCCCGCTGGCCGGGGGTCCGCCGCCCAGCTGCGCGCCCATGCCCTGCGGCTATATCGACGGCGGTATCGTGCCGGGTCCCGGCGGCGGCTATGTCAGCGCCAATCCGCCCTATGTGTCCGGCCCGCCGCCCGCCTATGTGGACCCCAACCCGCCCTACGATGTGCAGGGTCCGCCCCCAGTTGCTTATCCGCCCTCGGCCTATCCGCCGACCGCCTATGTCGATCCCGATCCGCCCTACTACAACACCCAGCAGTCGTCGGGCGGTTCGACCTATTACCGCGACGACCGCTACGGCCCCGCGCCCGGCCCGGGCTGCAATCCCTGCGGCCAAGGCGCCGGAGGGGGCGGCGGCGGCGAATGGAGCCAGGGCTATGTCACCGGCTATCGCGACGGCTACCGGGACGGCTATGGCGACGCCCTCTATGGCGGCGGCTACAGCCAGCAGTCCTATGACCGCCGCTGGAATTCCGGCTGCGGCTGCTATCCGCCCCCGCCGCCCTGCCAGCCGACGCCGCGCTACAACTGCCGCACCGGCGAGGTCAGCCTGAACGACAACTTCTTCTACGGCGGCGGCGGGGTCGAGCCGCCGATGCTCAGCTATGGCGGCGGGGGCGGCGGCGGCTATGCCGTGGCCGGCGCCGGGGCCAGCGCCTCGGCCTATGCCAGCTCCAGCGTCAGCATCCGCTACGGCGGCCGCGGCGGCGGCCGTCCGCCCAAGGGCCGCGGCGGCTGCGGCTGCAAATAGCGGCTAGGCGCGTTTCCGGGCGTTTGAGCGGGCAGTTTCCACCCCTTCCCGAGTTCCCTGGCGAAGGCCAGGGCCCATACGGGGCCGGCCACCCTGCTCGCGGTCTTTAAGGACCCTCAGCTTGGGCCCTGGCCTTCGCCAGGGAGACCGGGGATGGAATGGGCAAACCGTGATTCATCATAGGCGGAGAACGTCCTAGACTACAGCCACCCCGCCCATCTCCTCGACGATGGCGATGGCCGCCGCCCGGGGGTCGGGCGCGGCGGTGATCGGCCGGCCGATGACCAGGTGGCTGGCCCCCTGGTCCAGGGCGAAGCGGGGCGTGGCCGCCCGGGCCTGGTCGTTGAGCGCCGCCCCGGCCGGCCGGATGCCCGGCGTCACCACCAGGAAGTCCGGACCGCCGATGCGGCGCGCCAGGGCCGCCTCCTCCGGGCTGGCCACCACCCCGTCGGCTCCGGCCGCGATGACCTGGCGGATGCGCCGCTCGACCAGGGCCTCGACCCCCATGCCATAGCCGATTTCGGCCAGGTCCTGGCCCGACAGGCTGGTCAGCACGGTGACCCCCAGGATCTTGACCGCGCTGTCCGACCCTCGCCCCTTGACCGCCGCCGCCAGCACCTGGGGCTGGGCGTGGACGGTGAGGAAGTCGCAGGCCCCCGTGCCGGCGATGGCCGCCGTGGCCTTCTCGACCGTCGCGCCGATGTCGTGCAGCTTCCAGTCCAGAAAGACCTTGCGGCCGCGCTTCTTGAGGTCGGCGGCCATGGCCATGCCGCCGGTCGCCAGGAGCTGCAGGCCGATCTTGTAGAAGCCCACGCTGTCGCCCAGCCGCTCGACCAGGGCCTCGGCCTCGGCGCGGGTGGGCAGGTCCAGGGCGACGATCAGGCGTTGGTCAGCAAGCACGGTCTTAGCTCCCGGGTGGCGCGCGGGCGCGACCCGCCCTAGAGAAGGGGTCGCGCGGCGGATTCAATTGAAGGCTAAGGGGTTCGAATGGGCCAGAGCGCGTTCTTCGTCAACTTCTTCGTGGCGCTGTTCGCCCTGATCGACCCGATCGGCAACGTGCCGCTGTTCGCCGCCGCCACCGTTGGGGCCTCGCCGGCCGGCCGGCGCTGGGTGGCCGCCTATATCTCGGCCTTCGCCTTCGTGTTCATGGCCTTCTTCTGGTTCACGGGCGTGTCGCTGCTGCAGTTCTTCGGCATCTCGCTGCCGGCCTTCCGCATCGCCGGCGGGGTGATCCTGTTCATGCTGGGCCTGAACATGACCCGCGACGACTTCACCGCCGCCTTCGCCGACGCCGCCGAGACCGGCGAGCCGGAAACCGCCCGGGCCTATGCCCGCAAGCGCTTCGAGCGGCTGGTGGTGCCCTTCGCCATGCCGCTGCTGATCGGACCGGGCGCCATCTCCACGGCGGTCATCTATGCCGGCGAGGCCCACCATTTCGGCCTGGCGGGCCTGGGCGTGGGGCTGGGGGCCATCGCGGCGGTCTGCCTGGTGACCATGCTGTGCTTCTGGCTCAGCCCCCTGATCTCGCGGCTGCTGGGCAAGATCGGCATGACCATCGTGGTGCGGGTGCTGGGCCTGATCCTCTGCGCCCTGGCGGTGCAGTTCGTCATCGCCGGCATGGCGGAAGTGACGCATGGCATGGTGAGGCCGTCTGTGGCGACGCCGTATCAGTAGGCGTGGCGGGGGCGGTGGGCGCCGCTAGGCTTCACCACGAACAACACGAACAACACGAACGGGCGGCGATGACCCGCGCGCGCTCGGCCGAAGGCCCGTCTTGATTCACCGACCCTGCGGGTCATTCGAGGGAGCAGCTCGGACCGTTCGTGTTGTTCGTGTTGTTCGTGGTGAATTTCTTAGGGCCGGCGATGCCGCCCTCACACCTTCCGGAACCGCCCCCCCTGCCCCGCCATCAGCGCCAACGCCCAGTCGTCGGGGATGAGCTTGGCGAAGGCGGCGATGGCCTTGTTGGGGGCGCCGGTGACGCAGACCGGGCGGTTGGCCTCGGCGGCCTCGTAGCCGCTGGCCGCCACCTCGTCGGCCCCCAGCCACAGCCAGGCGGGGGTGGAGGCGTTCAGCATCTCGCGCGCGCCGTTGACGTCATGGAATTCCGACCAGGTGAAGCCGGGGCACAGGGCCGTCACATGCACGCCGGTGTTGAGGTTCTCCAGGTGCAGGCTCTGGGAGAACTTGATCAGGTAGCTCTTGATGCCGGCATAGAGGGTCTGGCCCACCGATCCGGGGACCAGACCGGCCAGGGAGGCGACATTGACGATGCGGCCGAACTTGCGCTCGACCATGCCCGGCAGCACCCGGTGGACCAGCTCGGTCGGGGCGGTCAGCATGACCTGCAGGCTGTCGCGCTGGTCGATCCAGTCGGTGGCCGCGAAGGTCCCGTTCAGGCCGTAGCCGGCGTTGTTGACCAGGGCGTCGACCTCGCGGCCATGGGCGGCGACGGCCTCGAGGATGGCGGCGGGGGCGGCCGGGTCGGCCAGGTCGGCGACGATGGGAATGGCCTCGACCCCGAAGCGCAGCGAGATCTCCTGGGCCAGGGCCTCCAGCCGATCGCCGCGCCGGGCGGTGATGGCCACGTCATAGCCGTGGTCGGCATAGATGCGGGCGGAGGCGGCCCCGATGCCGGCGGAGGCGCCGGTGATCAGGGCGAGACGGCGAGCCATGCGGGCGGACCTTGTTCGAAGCAGCGCCCCGAACTTGGCCCGCCCGCCGCGCAAGTCAAGCAGTGGGGGGCCGGAACGCAATCCGCCGGGCCGGCGGATAAATTGCGTTCCAGCTTTTAGTGGAGAGCCTGTTCATCCCGATCAGGTTGAAGACCTGATCGGGACAGGCTCTACGCTGCTTGTTCCAGCGCCGGCTGGGCCCCGCGCGACCAGCGCAGGGCGGCGAGGGCCACCCGCTCGCCAAGCAGGCGGGCGGTCTCGCGGTCGCCCGCCGGCGGGGTGATTTCCGGCGAGGCGTTGTCGGACTGGGCCGAGAGGCCGATGAACGAGCCGACCCGGTTGAGGGTCTCGGGGCCGCGCTCGGCGGCGGTGACGGCCGGGGAGGGAATCCCCAGGTTGATCCAGTTCATCCCATGCTGGGCGGCCAGGATGGAGAGGCTGGACAGGGCATGCAGCTTGTCGCCGGCATAGCTGTGGCTGTTGGTGAAGCCCGCGGCCAGCTTGTCCTTCCAGGCCCCGGTGAAGAAGGCCTTGGAGCTGGCGTCGGCGAAGGCTTTGAACGGTGCCGAGACATCGCCCATGTAGGTGGGGGCGCCGAAGACGATGGCGTCGGCCTCGCCGGCCGCGTCGACCAGCGGGCCCATGTCCTGGGCCAGCGATTCGATGTGCAGCAGCACGGGCTCGGCCCCGGCGTCGCGGACGCCCTGGGCGAGGCTGTCGGCCAGGACGGCGGTGTGGCCGAAGCCGGAGTGATAGACGATGGCGACCTTGGTGGTCATGGGTAAATCCCCTGTTTTCCGAAACTGGAACAGTGGCGATTACATAATCGCGGCCAGCGTCGGCGCAAGGCAATTGGAACAAGATCGGTTGCAATAATTCTGAGGGCGGGGTGGAGGAAAAGTGGGAGGACCGCTCTTCCGGCTCTTCCCGTTGGCGTGGGGGAGCAGCCGGGGCCTCTAAGCCGCCTTGCGCACCTTCTTCGCCTTCACCGGCTCGACCGCCGCCCGGTTCGTCCAGGCCGACAGCGTGTCGGCCGGGGCCGGCCGGCCGATCGCGTAGCCCTGGATCTCGTCGCAGGCCTCGCCGCGCAGGAAGTCCATCTGCTCGGCGGTCTCCACCCCCTCGGCCACCACCGGGATGTTCAGGCTGCGGCCCAGGCCCAGCACGGCGCGGACGATGACCGTGGCGCGGTCGTGGACGTTGATGTTCTCCACGAAGCTCTTGTCGATCTTGATCTTGTCGAACGGGAAGGACTGCAGGGTCGAGAGCGAGGAGAACCCGGTGCCGAAATCGTCCATCGCCACCCGCACCCCCAGGGCCTTCAGCCGGCGCAGGTTGTCCAGCGCCCGCTGATAGTCCTTGAAGAGGGCGCTCTCGGTGATCTCCAGCTCCAGCCGGCTGGGCGACAGGCCGGTCTCGATCAGGATCTCGTGGACGAGGCTCGGCAGGGTCGGGTTGTTGAGCTGCAGCGGCGAAAGGTTGACCGCGATCCGCAACGGCTTTTCCCAGGTCATGGCGTCGGCGCAGGCCCGGCGCAGGACGAATTCGCCCAGCGGGGCGATCAGTCCGCTGTCCTCGGCCAGGGGAATGAAGTCGACGGGCGGGATCATGCCCCGCGTGGCGTGCGGCCAGCGGCACAGGGCCTCGAAGCCGCAGACCTCGCCGTCGGAGGCCCGGGCCAGGGGCTGGTAGTGGACCACCAGCTCCTCGTCGAGGATGGCCTGGCGCAGTTCGCGCGACAGGGTGCGGCGCTGGCGGATGGTCTCGTCCATCTCGCGCTTGAAGAAGCAGTAGGCGCCCCGGCCGCCCTCCTTGGCCCGATAGAGGGCCATGTCGGCATTGACCAGCAGGGCCTCGCCGGTGCGGCCGTCGTCCGGATAGAGCGACACCCCCAGGCTGGCGGCCATGGCCAGCTCCTGGCCCTCGTAGAAGGTCGGGGCCCGAAGCGTTTCCAGCAGACCTCCGGCCAGTTCGGCGGCGGCGGTGGGTTGGTCGGCGTCGGTGATCTGGATGACCACGAACTCGTCGCCCCCCAGGCGGGCGGCGAAGCTCGGCGCGGTGATGGACGCCTGCAGGCGGCGGGCGGTCTCGACCAGCAGGGCGTCGCCGGCATGGTGGCCGTGCAGGTCGTTGGCTTCCTTGAAATGGTCCAGATCGATGCAGATCACCGCCAGGCTCTCGCCGGACGCCTCGACCCGGTCCAGGGCGGCGATCAGCCGGCCCTGCAGGCTGTTGCGGTTGGGCAGGCCCGTCAGGCCGTCATGTTCGGCCAGGTAGCGGATCTTCTCCTCGGCCGTGCGGCGCTCGCGCAGGTCGCGGACAGCCAGTACGGTCAGGCCCGTGGTCTCGATGCGGGCCCCGTCGTCCATCAGGCGCGAGAACACCTCGACCGGGATCTGCCGCCCACCGGACACCGGCTGCAGCAGCCCCTCGCGGCGGGCGTCGCCCTGGGCCAGCGCGCCGAGCGTCGGCAGGCCGGCGTCGAAGCTCAGCATGGCGCCCAGCAGCGGCTTGCCGGTCAGGTCCTCGAGCGGGGCGCCGGCCAGGTCGCAGAAGGCCTGGTTGGCGTCGTTGATCCGGCCGTTCTGGATGACGACGATGCCCTCGTAAGCCGCGTTGGCCAGGGTGCGGATGCGGTCCAGGGCCGAGCGGGTGGTCGAGGCCTCGATGAGGACGGCGCCCAGCCCGCCCAGGATGATCAGGGTGGTGATCGAGGCCACGGCCAGGGTCATCACCCCGCCCGACAGCATCTGCTCGGGCACGAAGACGCTGGCGTCCGGGGTGATGGTGATGGCGGCCATGCCGGCATAGTGCAGGCCGACGAAACCGGCGGTCAGGCTGGCGGCGCCCAGCAGCTGACTGCGCAGGGAGCGGGCCCGGCCGGCCAGCATGAGGGCGGCGGTCGAGCCGCCGACGGCCAGCAGCACCGAGAGCGCGATGGTGGCGGTCTCCCAGGCGATCTGGCCCTGGACCACGAAGGCCGACATGCCGATGTAGTGCAGGGCGGTCAGGCCGCAGGCCAGCAGCATGCCGCCGGCCACCTGGTTGGAACGGCTTTGGCCGAGGCTCGAGCTGGCGAAGCCGCCGCTGATGAACAGCACGCCGGTGATCAGCGAGGTGAAGACGCCGGTCGGCGAATAGCCGATCTTTTCACCGGGCTGGAAGGCCAGCAGCGACAGGAACTGGCTGGCCCAGACCCCCGAGCCGGCCACCAGCGAGGCCAGCAGCAGCCAGGCCCCGTAGACGAGGCCGCGCGCCCCGCGCATACGGCTGTAGAGCTTGAAGGCGGTGAAGGCCGCGCCCAGGCAGACCATGCCGGAGACGACGACCAGGGTCAGATCATGCTGGGAGACCAGCGCCGAGAGGATCTTGAGCACGCCCCACACTCCAGATCGTGGACTGTCCTGAAGCGCGGAGTATCGCTAACAGGTGCGAAAAAAGCGTTTCCAATAACGGCGTGCGGCGAAGAGGTCGCAGGCCAGGCGGTAAAAGGGTTTGCGGCGATGGAGGACGGCCTGGAAAAGGCTAACGGGCTGGCCGCGGCCGGCCGCCACGCTCAGGCCGTCGCCGGCTATGAACGCAGCCTCGCCCGCAACCCCGGCCAGCCCCAGGCCTGGTACAACCTCGGCAACAGCCTGGCCCTGCTCGGCCGCCGCGCCGAGGCGCTGGAGGCGCTGGAGCGGTCCCTCACGCTCGATCCGACCCAGGCCGGCGCCTGGAACAACCGCGCCAACCTGCTGGCCGATCTGCGCCGGCCGCAAGAGGCCATCGTCAGCTTCAACGAGTCCCTGCGGCTGCGGCCGGGCGACCCCTCCACCCTCAACAACCGCGCCCACGCCCTGGCCCAGGCCAAGCGGCCGCTCGAGGCCATCGCCGCCTATGGCGAGGCCTATGCCGCCGATCCGAAATTCCCCTTCCTGGACGGGGCCTGGCTGAACGCCCGGCTCAAGCTCTGCGACTGGGCGGGCGTCGACGCGCATCTGGCCCGGGTCGCGGCGGCCATCGGCCGGGGCGAGCGGGCCGCGACGCCCTTCCTGGCCCTGGGCTTCACCGACGATCCGGCCCTGCAGGCCCAGGCCGCCCGGACCTGGGCCGCGACCCTGGGGCCGCCCGGCCCGCCGGTTCCGGAACCGCCCCCTTCAGACCGCATCCGCCTGGGCTATGTCTCGGGCGACTACCACAACCACGCCATCGCCTGGCTGATCGCCGAGCATGTCGAGCTGATCGACCGGAGCCGCTTCGAGCTCACCGCCTTCTCCTACGGCCCGGCCAGCGACGACGGCATGCGCCGGCGCCTCAGCGCCGGCTTCGAGCATTTCGTCGATGTGCGCGAGATGCCCGACGCCGCCATCGCCGCCCTGGCCCGCGAGCGGGGCATCGACATCGCCGTCGAGCTGACCGGCTTCACCCAGAACGCCCGGCCCGGGATCATGCTCGCCAGAGCCGCCCCGATCCAGGTCAACTATCTGAGCATGCCCTGCACCATGGGCCTGGGCGTCATGGACTACATGCTGGCCGACGGCGTGGTCATCCCGCCCGGCGAGGAGCCGCATTTCGACGAGAAGATCGTCCGCCTGCCCGGGACCTACCAGGTCAGCGACCGCCGGCGGGAAATCTCGGACCGCGCCTTCACCCGCGCCGACCTCGGCCTGCCCGAGACCGGCGTCGTCTATTGCTGCTTCAACAACAACTACAAATTCCGCCCCGAGCGGTTCGCGGTCTGGGTGGCCATCCTGCGCGGCGTCCCCGGCAGCGTCCTCTGGCTGTTCCAGAACGACCCGGCCAGCACCGCCAACCTGCGCCAGGCCGCCGCCAGCCATGGGGTCGATCCGGCCCGGCTGGTCTTCGCCCCGCCCATGCCCTTCCCCGAGCACCTGGCCCGGCAGCGGCTGGCCGACCTCTTCCTCGACACCGCCCCCTACAACGCCCACACCACCGCCAACGACGCCCTGTGGATGGGCCTGCCGGTGCTGACCCTGCCGGGCGGCTCATTCGGCTCCCGGGTGGCCGCCAGCCTGCTGACCGCCTGCGGCCTTCCCGAGCTGATCATGCCGGACATCGAGACCTATGAGGCGACCGCCATTGCCCTCGGCCGCGATGCACAGCGGCTGGCGGCCCTGAAGGCCCGGGTGCTGGCCAGCAGGACGGCCCGGGGTTTCGACACCGGGCGCTTCACCCGCACCGTCGAGACCGCCTACGAAACTATGATCGCCCGCCGCAAGGCGGGGCTTGCGCCGGACCACATGACCCTCGACGATTAGCCGTCATGGCCGAACGCCCCGCCATCGCCGATCCTCGCGACCCCCAGCGGTTTCCCACCCTGGAGGGCGCCGCCATCGAGCGGCTGCGCCATTTCGGCGAGGTCGTCCGCTTCAGGGACGGCGAGGCCCTGGCCAGGGCCGGCCAGACCGGGCGCGGCCTGACCGTGGTGCTGTCGGGCGCCGTCCAGGTCAGCCAGGCCGACGGCCACGGCGGCCATCAGCCCATCGTCGAGCACGGCCCGGGCGGCTTCCTGGGCGAGCTGGCCCAGCTGGCTGGCCGCCCCTCGATGGTCGACAGTATCGCCGTGGGCCCGGTCGAGGCCCTGGTCATCCCGCCCTCCGGCCTGCGCGCCATCCTGGTCGCCGAGGCCGAGCTGGGCGAGATCATCATGCGGGCCCTGATCCTGCGCCGGGTCGGGCTGCTGGAGAGCGGCCTGGGCGGGCCGGTGATCGTCGGCCGGCCCGACGACGCCGACGTGCTGCGCCTGGAGAACTTCCTGACCCGCAACGGCCAGCCGCACCGCTGCCTGGACCCCGAGACCGACCCGGAAGCCGCCGCCCTGATCGAGCCCTTCCATCCCGTCCCGGCCGACCTGCCCATCGTCCTCTGTCCGACCGGCGAGATGCTGCGCAACCCGGACGAGGCGACCCTGGCCCGCTGCATCGGCATGGTCGAGCCGATCGATCCCAATACCCTCTATGACGTGGCCATCATCGGGGCCGGGCCGGCCGGGCTGGCGGCGGCGGTCTATGCCGGGTCGGAGGGCCTCAAGACCCTGGTCGTCGACGCCCACGCCTTCGGGGGCCAGGCCGGGGCCTCGGCCAGGATCGAGAACTATCTGGGCTTTCCCACCGGCATCACCGGGCTCTCCCTGATGGGCCGCGCCTACAGCCAGGCCCAGAAGTTCGGGGTCGAGCTGGCCATTCCCGACAAGGTCACCGGCCTGACCTGCCGGGACGGCACGCTGGAACTGGCCCTGCAGGCCGGTGAAACCGCCAGGGCCCGGGCCGTGGTCATCGCCAGCGGGGCCCGCTACCGCAAGCTCGACCATGTCGATGTCACCCCCTTCGAGAGCGCCAGCGTCCACTACTGGGCCTCGCCGCTTGAGGCCCGGCTCTGCGCGGGCCAGGAGGTGGCCCTGGTCGGGGCCGGCAACTCGGCCGGCCAGGCGGCGGTGTTCCTGGCCGCCCGCTGCGTGAAGGTCTTCATGCTGATCCGCGGCGAGGGCCTGTCGGCCACCATGTCGCGCTACCTGGTCGACCGCATCCAGGCGACCCCCAACATCGAGCTGGTGACCGGGGTCGAGGTCTGCGGCCTGGACGGCCAACAGGGCAAGCTCGACGCCTGCGCCTGGCGTCACCGCACCAGCGGGGAAATCACCCGCCGCGACATCCGCCACCTCTTCCTGCTGATCGGGGCCGAGCCCAACACCGACTGGCTGGCCGACGCCGGGGTCGAGCGCGACCGGGCCGGCTTCGTCCTGACCGGCGACGGCTGCGCCAACCATAGAGCCGCCTTCGAGACCAGCCTGGACGGCGTCTTCGCCATCGGCGACGCCCGTGCCGGCTCGGTCAAGCGGGTGGCCGCCGGGGTCGGCGAAGGCGCCCAGGTGGTCGCCGCCCTGCATGCCTATCTGGCCAAGGAGACGCCATGAGCTGCCAGCATGTCGGCGGAATCTGCACCGTCACCCCCAGCGCCAAGGGCTGCGAGGACTGCCTGAAGACCGGTTCGCCCTGGGTCCACCTGCGCCTCTGCCGCACCTGCGGCCATGTCGGCTGCTGCGACGACAGCCCCAACCGCCACGCCACGGCCCATTTCCACGCCACCAAACACCCCATCATCGAAGGCTACGACCCGCCCGAGGGCTGGGGCTGGTGCTATGCCGACGACGAGGTGGTGGAACTGCCGGACCAGACCCCGCAGCTGGGGCCGATACCGCGGTGGGTATAGGAAAAAGTTGTCCACGAACCACACGAACCACACGAACGGTCCGAGCCAAACTGTGAGCGACCCGAAGGGTCTCTGAATCGAGACGGGCCTTCGGCCGGAAGCGCAGTCGGCGTTCGTGTGGTTCGTGTGGTTCGTGGACAATTCCTAAGACAGCGGCGTTGCCGCGCCCGGCGGGAGAGCGTTATGTAGCGCGACTACATAACGCCGAGACCCCCTCATGCTGCGCCGCGCCCTCCTGGTCCTCGCCCTCGCCCTGGGCCTGACCTCCGCCGCCCAGGCCCAGCCGCAGCCGCTGACCGTCTTCGCCGCCGCCTCGCTGAAGAACGTCCTCGACGAGCAAGGCGCCGCCTTCACCGCCGCCGGGGGGCCGCCGGTGCGGTTTTCGTACGGCGCCTCCTCGGCCATGGCCCGGCAGATCGAGCAGGGCGCCCCCGCCGATCTCTTCCTCTCGGCCGATGTCGACTGGATGAGCTATGTGGCGGGCAAGGGCCTGATCGTCCCCGGCAGCCGCCGGAACCTGCTGACCAACCGCCTGGCCCTGATCGCCCCGGCCGGTTCCACCGTGAAGCTCACCGTGGCCAAGGGCATGCCGATCGGCCGGGCCCTGGGCGACGGGCGACTGGCCATCGCCGCCCCGGAGGTTCCCGCCGGCCGGTACGGCCGCGCCGCCCTCGCCGCGCTGGGGGTCTGGCCGCAGGTCAGGGACCGCCTGGCGCCGGCCGAGAATGTCCGCGCCGCCCTGCAGTTCGTGGCCCGGGGCGAGACTCCGCTGGGCGTCGTCTACGACACCGACGCCAGGGTGGAGCCCGGCGTGCGCATCGTCGGGCTGTTTCCCGAGACCAGCCACCCCAGGATCCTCTACCCGGCCGCCATCCTGAAACGCTCGGCCAACCCGGCGGCGGCCCGGTTCCTGGCCTTCCTGCAGAGCCCCCGGGGCCGGGCCATCTTCCAGAAATACGGCTTCACGGTCCTGCGCTGATGGACGGCCGGCTCACCGCCTCCCTGGTCCTCAAGCGCGGCGCGGCCGCCCGGGTCGGGCTGGAGCGGGCGGCGCTGCTGGAAGCCATCGCCGACACCGGCTCCCTGGCCGCCGCCGCCCGCCAGCTGGGCCTCAGCTACAAGGGCGCCTGGGACGCGGTGCAGGTCCTCAACAACCTCTTCGACGCCCCGCTGGTCGAGGCCGCGCCCGGCGGCCGGTCCGGCGGCGCGGCCGCTCTGACCCCGCGCGGCCGGGCGGTGATCGCCGGCTTCCGGCGGGTGGAGGCCGAGATCGCCGCCGCCCTGGCCCGGCTGGAAACCGGCCTGGCCGGCGCCCCGGACGATGACCTGGGCGCCTTCTGGAGCCTGGGCCTGAAGACCAGCGCCCGCAACGCCCTGCGCGGGACCGTCACGGCCGTGCGGGCCGACGCGGTCAGCGGCGAGGTCGACCTGGCGCTCGGGCAGGGCGCGGCGATCACCGCCATCCTCACCCGCCGCAGTATCGACGACCTGGCCCTGACCCCCGGCCGCGCCGCCATCGCCCTGATCAAGTCCGGCTTCGTCATCCTGGGCGCCTTCAGGACCGGCCCATCCGGCTCCAACCGGATTGCGGGCATCGTCGCCAGCCGCGACGACGGCTCCGAGGCCAGCGAAATCGCCCTCGACATCGGGGGCGGCAAGACCCTGATCGCCGCCCTCCCCCGAAACCTGGCCCGCCAGGCCCCCCAGACCATCGCGGTCGGCGACCGGGTCACCGCCTGGATCGACCCGGCCCACGTCATCCTGGCGGTGGAATAGGCCCAAAACGCAAAACGCCGCCCCCGAAGGAGCGGCGTCTGCGGGCGTTTTCACGCCGGAAATTTGGAGCGGGCGAAGAGATTCGAACTCTCGACCCCAACCTTGGCAAGGTTGTGCTCTACCACTGAGCTACGCCCGCGCTCCTGGACATCCCCAATACCATTTGGCGTGGGGACGCCCGAAAATTCGAGAGGCGGCTTATGGCAGGCCGCCAACCGCTTGGCAAGCGGGGTCCTTCAAACCCCGCGTTTCGGGGCGTTCAGCCGGCGCTTGTTGACGTGAGTGGGCGGGGCCTCGCCGTGGCCCTCCGGCATCTCGCCCTTGAAATAGAACCGCTGCCAGGCCTCACGCAGGGCCTCGGGCTCGCGCTTGTAGATGCGGTTGTTGAACTCCTCGCGGCGCTCGTACCAGGCGGTGTACTGGCCGTGCAGTTCGACATTGCGGTCCAGGCTCTTGATGATCGGCTTGGTCTCGGCCATCGCCTTGTCCTGGGTCAGGGTCACGAAGCAGAAGGGCTCGCCCTTTTCGAACCGCACCCGGCCGGGCCGGGTGAAGATCCAGTTCATGGTGAAGGGGAAGGGCAGCCAGTCGGTCTCGACCAGCCCGACCAGCGGCTGGATGCCGTCCTTGATATGGTTGGGCGCCCCGCCGGCCCACATCGACCAGCCCGGGCTGGTGCGGAACAGATAGCCCGGATGGAAGGTGATGATCCCCGAGGAGAAGTGCGACTTGACCAGGTCGCGGAACTTCGGATCGGGCCGGTCGGGGGTCAGCTTGATGTCGGTGGTGGCCTTGCCGCCGTTCCATTCCGCCGTGAACGGGATGGGGTTGAGGATCTCCCAGCCGGTGGTGTTGGCCATGGCCAGCGGCAGGCAGCGATAGGGGTGGCGGTCGGCGAAGGCCTCCATCCAGGCCCGCTGCGGCCGGCCGGGCACGATCTCGGGCGGCCGCTCGTCGGTGGGGTAGATTTCCAGGAAAGGGGCTTCCACGGGATCGGTCATTGGCGCCTCGAAATCATCTAGCCCTTGACCTCTAGCGCCAGGAACGGGATGCGCAACGGTCATGAAGGACCGCGCCGCCCTCTTCGCCTTTCTCGATGCTCACGGGATCGCCCATTCCACCCTCAACCACCCGGCCGTGTTCCGGGTCGGAGAGGGCGACGACATCAAGGCCAGCCTGCCCGGCGGCCACACCAAGAACCTCTTCCTCAAGGACAGCCGCGACCAGCTCTGGCTGATCTCGGCCCTGGGCGAGACCACCATCGATCTCAAGCGCCTGCCGGCGACCATCGGCTCGGGGCGGCTCAGCTTCGGCAATCCCGAGCTGATGAAGGCGACCCTGGGCGTCACCCCCGGCTCGGTGACGGCGCTGGGCCTGATCAACGATACCGACCACCGCATCCGCTTCGTGCTGGACGCGGCATTGGCGGCGGCCGACCCGGTCAACTTCCACCCCCTGACCAACACCGCCACCACGGCGATTTCGCAGGCGGGCTTTCGGAAATTCCTGGCGGCGCTGGGGATCGAGCCGCTGATTGTCGACTTCGGCAGCCTGTCCTTACTGGCGTAAGAGGGGGGTCGCTTCGCGACAGGAAGATAAGGGAAGAGAAGAAAGATAAGGGGCTGGGATGGCTCCGAAGCGCCGCAGGCATTCCATTCAAAGACGGCCTGCGGCGCCTCTGCCGGAAAGCCGCCGTCGCTTGCTCTTCTTCTCTAAACTTATCTTCCTTCCCGCGAAGCGGCTTAATCCCACCTCGCCGCTCGCGAAGCCCGAGCGGTCCCATCCACCGAAAAACCGCACAGAGATTGAAGCCGCGCCCGATTGCGACCATTTAGGCCGCCAGACGTTGCAGATTTCGGGACCTCGGGACGCTCATGACCCTGATCGGTGAAAACACCGCCCCCGCCGGCGCGGGCGGCGACTACATCAAAGAAGGCTCGGACGCCGGTTTCATCGCCGATGTCGTCAACGCCTCCAAGGACGTCCCGGTCATCGTCGATTTCTGGGCGACCTGGTGCGGCCCCTGCCGCCAGCTCACCCCGGCGCTCGAAAAGGCCGTCAACGCCATGGGCGGGGCGGTGCGGCTGGTGAAGATCGATGTCGACAAGAACCCCGTCTATGCCGGCCAGCTGCGGGTGCAGTCGATCCCCACCGTCTACGCCTTCAAGAACGGCCAGCCGGTCGACGGCTTCATGGGCGCCCTGCCCGACAGCCAGGTCATGGCCTTCGTCGAGAAGCTGGCCGGCCCGCCGCCGCCCGGCGAGGTCGACGCGCTGCTGGGCCTGGCCGCCGAATCGCTGAGCCTCGGCGACCAGGGCGGCGCGGCCCAGGCCTACGCCCAGATTCTCGATCTCGAGCCCGACAACCTCAAGGCCATCGGCGGCCTGGCCCGCATCTACCTGAACGGCGGCGACCTGGAACAGGCCGCCGAGATCGCCGCCCTGGCCCCGCCGGACGCCAAGGACCCCGACCTGGAGGCCGTGCGCGCCGCGCTTCTCCTGGCCCAGAACGCCAACGCCGAGACCGCGCCCTTCGAGCAGCGGCTGGCCGCCGACCCCAACGATCACGAGGCCCGCTTCGAGCTGGCCGGCGCGTTAGCGGGTCAGGGCGACTTCGCCGCCGCCGCCGACCAGCTGCTCGACCTGATCGAGCGCGACCGCACCTGGAACGACGAGGCGGCCCGCAAGCAACTGCTGACCGTGTTCGAAGCGGCCGGCCTGGCCTCGGAGGTCGCCAAGAGCGGCCGCCGGCGCCTGTCGTCCATCCTGTTCAGCTAGGACCCAAAAAAAGGAGCCGGAGATGCCCACTGGCTATCGCAAGGCCACCGACCTGCCCCAGGTGATCCCGGTGTTCCCGCTGGACGGGGCGCTGCTGCTGCCCGGCGGCCAGCTGCCGCTCAACATCTTCGAGCCGCGCTATCTGAACATGATCGACGACGCCATGGCCTCCGACCGGGTCATCGGCATGGTCCAGACGCGGGAGGGCGGCGACCGCCTGCGGCCCCACCTGGCCCCCGTCGGCTGCCTGGGCAAGATCACCGCCTTCGCCGAGACGGGCGATGGCCGCTACATGATCACCCTGACCGGGGTCTGCCGCTTCACGGTGGGCGACGAGCTGCCGGTGCAGACGCCCTATCGCCAGGTGCGGGCCAACTACGCCCCCTATGACGGCGACCTGCGGCCCCAGGACGGCGAGACCCTGGCCGACCGCCAGCCCTTCCTGACCGCCCTGAAACACTATCTCGACCACCGCGGCCTGGAGATCGACTGGGAAAGCGCCCAGGCCGCCCCGCCCGACGCCCTGATCAACAGCCTGGCCATGGCCCTGCCCTTCGAGGCGGCCGAGAAACAGGTGCTGCTGGAAGCGGCCAGCCTGACCGAGCGCCGCGACGTGCTGATCACCCTCTTGGAATTCGACGCCGCCGGCGGCGACGATGACGACCGGCCCCGCTTGCAGTAGAGGGGGTGGCATGAGCGCTCTGGAAATCGACCCCCGCCTGCTGGAAGTCCTGGTCTGCCCGGTCAGCCGGGGGGTGCTGGAGTATGATCGTGAGAAGGCCGAGCTGATCAGCCGCTCGGCGAAGCTGGCTTACCCGATAAGGGATGGGGTGCCGGTGATGCTGCCGGAAGAGGCGCGGTCGCTCGAAGACGAGTAGCCTTCAATCCTCACCCGGAGGGGGAGGGGGACCGCCGCGAAGCGGTGGTGGAGGGGGTTTGAGCCTACATGCAGGGGTCAGAATAAAACGCCGCGGATCGGCTGAGATTAGCTGGACAGAGGTGGATGTAGGGGCTGACCCCCTCCACCACGCCGGAGCCTGTCCTCGGGCGCGCGCTTCGCGCGACCCGGGGGGCGCGGTCCCCCTCCCCCTCCGGGTGAGGATTTAAGAAGCTAAAGCGCCTGCCCCCGCAGCAGCCGTGGCAGATCCCCCACAGCCCCGCCTGCCTCGTGCATGAAGAACCGCCGCGCCGGGGCAATCCGGTTGACCACCCCGATCCCCACGCCCCGCGCCAGCCGCACCAGCGGGTTGTCGTTGGAAAACAGATGCACGAACGCATCGAACCCCAGGGCCAGGGTGGTGTTGTCGAACCGCCGCCACCGCGCATAGCGCTCCAGCACCGCCCCGCCGCCCAGGTCCTCGCCCAGCCGCATGGCCTCGACCAGCACCTGGGCCAGGGCCGCGGCATCCTTCAGCCCCATGTTCAGCCCCTGGCCGGCGATGGGATGCACCCCGTGGGCGGCGTCGCCCAGCAGCACGGCCCGCTCGGCGGTCATCCGTTCGGCCAGGGACAGCGACAGGGGATAGACGAAGGTCGGGCCGACCACCTCGACATGGCCCAGGAACTCGCCGAACCGCCGGCGCAGATGGGCGTGGAAGATTTCCGGGCGCGCATGGCGCAGCGCCTCCGCCCGTGAGCGCTTCTCGGTCCAGACCAGGCTGGCGCGTTGCTCGGTCAGCGGCAGGATGGCGAACGGCCCGCCCGGCAGGAAGTATTCGTGAGCCACGCCCTCATGGTCGCGCTCCAGCTTCACCGTGGCGACGACACCCGACTGCGGATAATCCCAGCCGATCTCCCCGATGCCCATCTGCCGGCGCACCACCGAGCCGCGGCCCTCGGCCCCGACCACCAGCGGCGCGCGCAGCACCCGGCCGTCCTCCAGCGTCACCTCGGCGCCGCCCGGCCCGGTCTTCACCGTCTGCACCCGGGCCGGGGCCAGCACGGTCAGGGCGGGATTGGCCAGCACCGCTTCGCTGAGCGCTGAGCGGGTGCGGCGGTTCTCGATCAGGTAGCCGAGCGGCTCGCCCTCGCTGCGGCCGGCGATCTCGGCCGAATCGAAGCGCAGGTAGAAGGGCGAGGCCGCCCCGGTCGCCGCCCCGGGGGTGCGGCCATCGGTCACCAGGATCTGCTCGATCCGCTGGGCGTGCGGCTCCAGCGCCTCGCCCAGCCCCAGCGCCTTCCATTGCCGGAACGAGGCATAGGCGATGGCCGAGGAGCGGCCGTCGAAGGTCGGCGCCAGCTGGGCGCTGAACGGGGCCGGGTCGATCAGGATGGCGGAAAGGCCGCCGCTGGCCAGGGCCAGGCCCAGGGTCGCCCCGGCCATGCCGGCGCCGGCGATGATCACATCAGCGTCTGCCATGAGCGCTGTATGCGCCCATGGCCCTGGCCGGTCTAGAGCAGCCAGCCGCCGCTATCCAGGTGGACGTCGCCGGTGATCTTCATCCGGTAATCGGCCAGGCCGTCGCCGTTGACATCCAGCGACAGCACGGTGATCCCGCCCGCGAAGCTGAGGGTCATCTCGCCGGCGTGATGGCTGAAGTTGCCGACCAGGTGGAAGGCGTCGTCGTCGACGGTCGAACTGTCGGCGTCGATGGCCGACAGGTCCAGTTTGTCGCCCTGGCCCAGGATCAGGTCGTTGACGGTGTCGACCTCGATGGCCCCGCTGGTGTGGATCGACTCCTGGCGGATGACGAAGGTATCCGCGCCAAGGCCCCCGACCATGACGTCCGACCCGGTTCCGCCGATCAGGGTGTCGTTGCCGTCCAGGCCCTTGAGCACGTCGTCGCCGCCCTGGCCGTCGAGCATGTTGGACCCGGCATTGCCGGTCATGGCGTTGGCCAGGCCGTTGCCGGTTGCCCGGTTGCCGCCCGTTCCGTCCAGCACCAGGTTTTCGATATTGGCCCCCAGGAGGCAGTCCAGGGTGGCGTGAACCGTGTCGGTCCCCTCGCCCTGCCCCTCGACGGCGGTGTCGAGCTTGTCATCGAAATAGTAGACGTCGTCGCCGAGGCCGCCGGTCATGGTGTCGCTGCCCAGCCCCCCGGTCAGCACGTCGTTGCCGTCGCCGCCGTTCAGGATGTCGTTCCCCACCCCGCCGTTCAGCTGGTCATTGCCGGTTCCGCCATTGAGGGTGTCGTTGTCGGCCCCGCCGTCGAGGATGTCGGCGCCACTGCCGCCGTAGAGGGTGTCGTTGCCGATGCCCCCGTCGAGGCGGTCATTGTCGTTCTGGCCGTCCAGGCTGTCGGTCCCGTCCCCGCCGTAAAGCATGTCGGCCCCGTCGCCGCCCAGCAGGGTGTCGTTGCCGAGCCCGCCCTTGATGACGTCGTCGCCGGCGGCTCCGTCGAGGGTGTTGGCCCCGTCGTTGCCGGTGATGGCGTTGGCCACCGCGTTGCCCGCGCCGTTGATGGCGGCGGTCCCTTCCAGCACCAGGTTCTCGAAGTTGGTCGCCAGGACCCAGCTCAGGCTGGCGCGGACGACGTCGGTCCCCTCGCCCGGCAGTTCGGTCAGCTGGTCGTTCAGGTCATCGACGACATAGGTGTCGTCCCCGGTCCCGCCGGCCAGGGCATCGGCCCCCACCCCGCCGTCCAGCCAGTCGCCGTTGGCGCCGCCTTCCAGCGTATCGCCCCCTTCGCCGCCATACAGCAGGTCGGCGCCGTTGCCGCCCAGCAGGTGGTCCAGCCCGATGCCGCCGGTCAGGGTGTCGGCCCCGTCGCCACCCGACAGGGTGTTGTCGCCGTCGTTGCCGGTGATGACGTTGTTCTCGCCGTTGCCGGTCCCGTCGATGTTCGCCGAGCCATCAAGGATCAGCTGCTCGAGGTTGGCCGCCAGGCTCCAGCTGATGACGGCGCGGACGCTGTCATAGCCCTCGCCCGAGGTCTCGTTCGTCGCGTCGCCCAGGTCGTCGACATAGTAGGTATCGTCGCCCAGCCCGCCGGTCATGGCGTCGGCGCCCGTTCCCCCGTTCAGCGTATCGGCGCCATCGCCGCCGTCTAGGGTATCCGCGCCGGCCAGCCCGTTGAGGGTGTCGTTACCGTCGCCGCCCGACAGGGTGTCGGCCCCCGTCCCGCCGCTGGCGGTGTCTGCGCCTGTCGTGCCGGCATAGTTGATCACAGGATCGGGGCTGGCATGGCCCAGCACGATATAGACCGAGCCGCCCCCGGATACCCCGGCCACCACCAGGTCGTCATAGCCGTCGTGGTTGATGTCCCCGGCCGAGGCGACACTCGATCCCATGCGGGCATGGACCGAGTTGATCAGCTTGAAGCCGTTGGTCCCATCGAGGGTGGAAAGATCAAGGTTCGCCGCGAACCCGGCGCGAGTCCCGTAGACGACGTAGGCGGCGCCGTCGTTGTTGCCCCCATCCGGAGCGCCCAGGATGATGTCCTCGATCCCGTCGCCGTTGAAATCACCGGCGGACGCGACCGAGTAGCCCAGCCGGCTGTGCGCCTGGAGGCCACGCATCACGAAGCCGTTGGTCCCGTCGAGGTCCGCGGTGCTGATGCTGGCGTCGAAACCGCCCGACTTGCCGAACACCACATAGACGGCGCCAGCCCGGTCAATGGCGCCGTTGTCGCTCTCCAGGCCGCCGATGATGATGTCTTTGACGCCATCGCCGTTGATGTCGGCGGTGGCGACGGAGGTTCCGCTGAAGCCGTATTCCGCGCCCAGAACCGCAAAGCCGTTCGTCCCGTCCAGGTCATTGATCTGGACATTGGCGTCAAAGCCGTCCCCAGAACCGAACAACACGTAGGTAACGCCGGAATAGGGAACACTGTTCTGCGGGTTGGTCTGGTAGGCCGCGCCGATGATCAGGTCGTCGACGTGGTCCCCGTTGACGTCGCCGGCCGCCATGGCCTTGCCGAACCAGGAGACCACGCCCGGCCCCTCGATCCGGAAGCCGTTGGTTCCGTCCAGGTCGGCGACGTCGATGTCGGCGGCGAACCCGCCTCGATTGCCGAACACCACGTAGGCGTGGCCATAGCCGTTGCGCCAGCTGTCCAGGAAGATGTCCTCGACCCCGTCGCCGTTGAGGTCGCCCGCCGAGCCGACCATGTAGCCGACCGAGTCGTAGACGCTGGTGTCGCCATGGACGGTAAAGCCATTGGCCCCGTCCAGTGCGCTGATATCCATGAGGGCGGGGAAGCCGCCGCCCTCGGAGCCATAGACAACGTAGGCGACACCAGCGAAATGCCCGTTCTGGTCGATGATGGCCGGGGCGCTGAGGATCAGGTCGCCATAGCCGTCGCCGTTGACGTCGGCGTGGCCTACCGAGGTTCCCAGGGCCTCGTTGAAGTCCGGGTCGGCGCTGGCGGTCAGAGCCTGCAGCTGGAAGCCGTTCGTCCCGTCGAGGTCGCCGACATTGAGGTTTTCGGGAAAGCCGCCCGGGCCGCCGTACACCACATAGGCGCGGCCGTGAGAGCGGAATTCGAAGAAGCCGTAACCCTGATTGATGGTTCCGAACCCGAAGGTTTTCGGCACGCCGATGATGAAGTCATCGAAGCCGTCGCCATTAACGTCTCCGGCCGAAGAAACGACAACCTGCGAGGTCGCCAGGTATTGCAACTGGATCGTGAACCCTTGGTCCCCGTCCAGGGTCGCTACGTCGACCACTCCAGCATCGTCAGCCATAGCCTCAAGTCCCCCTAAAACATTCGGCGGGAAACTCGGGGTAAGGGCGGTGAGCGATCAACCGCGCCCTGGCTCACTTCCGGTATTTCATGCCCGCGGGGTGGCTCATTATCGGTATTCCGCCCGGCGGCGCATTTCCGCTAACCTGAAACGGCGAGATCGATGGAGTGGTCTTCGAGTGCCTGTGGCGTCGGTAATCACAATTCAGGACTGGGCGTCCCGCGCCACCGTGCGGATCAGCGGCGACTATCTCCTCGACTGGATTGCGGCGATGCGCGCCCCGTTCGGGGATTTCGATCTGGCGGTGGCCTTCGCCGCGGTGGTCAACGGCTCGATCCGCCATCCAGGCCGGGACGCCGAGCTCAACGGCCTGCCGCCCGGCGAGGGAGCGCCGCGCCAGCCGATGAGCGCCCGCTCGCTGGGCCGTTCCATCCAGCTGCCGCACCAGACGACCCGCCGCCATGTCGAGGCCCTGATCGAGGGCGGCTGGGTCGAACGCCGCGACCTGGGCCTGATCGTAGCGCCGGAGGTGCTCACCGGCCCCCGGCTGCAGCCCGCTGCAAATCTGCTGATGGAGCGGCTGACCGGGATTCTGACGGGGCTGGCGGCCCTGGAAAGCCCTCCGCCGGATTTCCGCCTGGCGCCCGAGCGCGGCGGCCTGTTGCTGGTGCTGACCTGCGACTTCGTCCTGCGCTGGGTGGAGCGGCATATCGCCGTCCCGGGCCAGGTCTTCACCGAGGCGCGTCTGAACATCGGCGGCCTGGTGTTCTGGGCGGTGATGCGGGCCAATCTCCGCCACGTCAACGACGACCCGCGGCTGCAGCGCGCCTATGCCGATCTCACATTGCCCGACCAACTCAAGCGCCCGGTGTCTGTCAGGGAAATTGCCGACACCCTGGAGCTTCCCTACGAGACCCTGCGGGGGTTGGTGCAGAAGATGATCGAGCTGGGGCTGCTGAGCCGGGTCGGCAGGGGGTTGATCGTCAGCGAGGAGAGGCTGGCTACGCCCAGATCCGCCGCCGACCACCGCATAAATCTGACCGACCTGCGCCGACTGCTGAGTCAGCTGACCGAATGCGGCGTGTTGCTGCCGGCCTAAAGCTCCCACCGGTAAACGCCTCTTAACCCTCTTGCGCCAGGACTCGGAGGTTCAACGGTTTGGTGGCGGTAAATGGCGCGTGTAGCGAGGCGATCGGGAGCGGAGCTGCTGGCGGAAGCGGCGGTGCTGGCTTGGCGCGCGCCGACCACGGCCCGGTTCCGCGGCGGTCTCACCGTGGCCCTGGGCGTGGGCCTGGCCCTGTCGGTCGCCACCTACAACGCCGCCGATCCCAGCTTCAACGCCGCCACCGCCAAGGCCGCCACCAACGCCCTGGCCGGGCCCGGGGCCCTGCTGGCCGACCTGATGGTGCAGTCGCTAGGGCTTTCCGCCTGGATCGCCGCCGCCCTGCTGGTCGTCTTCGGCCTCTCCCGCGTGGTCGACACCGATCCGGATCGCCATCGCGGCGCCCTGCGCCGGCGGGCCGTGACCGGATTCGCCGCCCTGCTGCTGCTGGCCGGCGGCCTGGCCATCGCCCCCAAGCCGGCTGCCTGGCCGCTGGCCAAGGGGCTGGGCGGGTTCTGGGGCCAGGCGCTGCTGGACGGCCTGACCCGGCTCTTCGCCTTCGCCCACCTGCCCGCCGCCGGCATCATCGCCGCCGTGACGCTGCTGATCGCCGGGATCGCCACCCTGGGCTGGGCGGTCGGCTTCCGCCGGTCCGACCTCGACAACCTGGCCGGCAGCCTGGCCGAGCGCATGACCCGCCGGCCCCCCCCGAAAGCCGCCGAGCCCGCGCGCCGCGTCCGCAGGCCCGCCCCCCAGCGCGACGGCTCGGTCATCCCCCGCGATGTCGAGTTCGAGGCGCCCCCCGCCGCGCCCCTGGCCATCAAGGCCCCCAAGCCCGTCGCCCGGGCCGCCTCCTCCGACCGCGAACTGCGCGAGCGCCAGAAGAGCTTCGAATTCGTCGAGCCGGGCGGCTTCCGCCTGCCCGAACTGGCCATGCTGGCCAAGCCCAAGCCCCGCCAATCCGCCTTCGACGAGGAAGCCCTGCGCCAGAACGCCCGCCTGCTCGAAAGCGTGCTCTCCGAATTCGGCGTGCGCGGCGTCATCGACCAGATCCGCCCCGGCCCCGTGGTCACCCTCTACGAACTGGCCCCCGCCCCCGGCGTCAAGCACGCCCGCGTCGTCGCCCTTTCCGACGACATCGCCCGCTCGATGAGCGTCGCCGCCTGCCGTGTCGCCGTGGTCCAGGGCCGCAACGCCATCGGCATCGAACTGCCCAACGCCAAGCGCGAGACCGTCTATCTGCGCGATCTGCTGGCCGCCCCCGACTACGAGCGGGCCAGCCAGCTCCTGCCCCTGGCGCTCGGCGAAACCATCGGCGGCGAGCCCTATATCGCGGACCTGACCAAGATGCCCCACCTGCTGGTGGCCGGCACCACCGGCTCGGGCAAGTCGGTCGGGATCAACGCCATGATCCTGTCGATCCTCTATCGGCTCTCGCCCAGCGAATGCCGCTTCATCATGATCGACCCCAAGATGCTGGAGCTCAGCGTCTATGACGGCATCCCGCACCTGCTGGCCCCGGTGGTCACCGACCCCAAGAAGGCCATCGTCGCCCTGAAATGGACCGTCCGCGAGATGGAGGACCGCTACCGGCGGATGTCCAAGATCGGGGTGCGCAACGTCGCCGGCTATAACGAGAAGGCCCGCGAGGCCCTGGCCAAGGGCGAACATTTCGAACGCACCGTCCAGACGGGCTTCGACGACGCCGGCCGCGCCATCTACGAGAGCGAGAAGATCCGTCCCGAGCCCATGCCCTACCTGGTCGTGGTCATGGACGAGATGGCCGACCTGATGCTGGTCGCCGGGAAAGAGGTCGAGGGCGCCGTGCAGCGCCTGGCCCAGATGGCCCGCGCCGCCGGCATCCACCTGATCATGGCGACGCAACGCCCATCGGTCGACGTCATCACCGGCACCATCAAGGCCAACTTCCCCACCCGGATCAGCTTCCAGGTCACTTCCAAGATCGACAGCCGCACCATCCTGGGCGAGCAGGGCGGCGAGCAGCTGCTGGGCCAGGGCGACATGCTCTACATGGCCGGCGGCGGCCGCATCACCCGCCTGCACGGCCCCTTCGTCTCCGACGGCGAGGTCGAGGCGGTGGCCAAGTTCCTGCGCGACCAGGGCGAGCCGCAATACCTCGAGGAAGTCACCGCCGGCGGCGATGATGAGGACGGCGAGGGCTCGGGCGGCGGCTATGGCGGCGAGGGCGAGGCGGGCGATCTCTACGACCAGGCCGTCGCCATCGTCACCCGCGACCGCAAGGCTTCGACCAGCTATGTCCAGCGGCGCCTGCAGATCGGCTACAACCGCGCCGCCTCGCTGATCGAGCGCATGGAACGCGAAGGCGTGGTGACCGCCGCCAACCACGCCGGCAAACGCGACATCCTGGCCCCGCCGCCGCCATAGCGGACCACGCCGCTTCCGCCTCGCAAGCTGTCAGGTGGGATTTTGGGGTCGCTTCGCGACAGGAAGATAAGTTCAAAGAAGAAGAGCAAGCGACAGCGGCTCGCTGGATGCGCCGCAGGCTGTCTTTCGGATTCGATTGCCTGCGGCGCTTCGGAGATGTCTCGGCCGCTTACCCTTCTTCTTCTACCTTCTCTTCCTTCCCGCGAAGCGGCTTAATCCCACCTCGAAGCGCCACGGCATTCGCCCGCCACCCATTTTCCGGGCGCCTTTTCGCCCCCTCCGCGCGTTAGCTTGCATCCGAAGGCCAAACCGGAGACACCCCGCCTCTATGAACCGAGACCTTTCCCGCCGCGCCCTGCTGGCCGCCGGCGCCGCCCTGGCGACCCTCCCCACGTCGGCCCTCGCCGCCCCGACCAAGGCAGCCCTCGCCCCCGTCGACCAGGCGCTGGTCGACCAGGCCGTGGCCTATCTGCAAGGTCTCAGCGCCGCCCAGGGCCGGTTCCGCCAGACGGACAGCCGCGGGACCCAGACCACCGGCCGCCTCTGGCTGCAGCGGCCGGGCCGGGCCCGCTTCGCCTATGACCCGCCGTCCGGCCTGGTGCTGGTCTCCGACGGCCGGGTGGTCGCCCAGACCAACACCCGGCTGAAGACCACCAGCCGCGTGCCCCTGGCCGCCACGCCGCTGGCCCTGTTCCTGGCCAAGGACATCCGCCTGGATCGCGGCGTGGTGATCACCGAGGTCAGGCGTTTCGGCGACGGCTTCTCGATCGTCGCCCGCGACGGCCGCAAGCAGACCCCGGGCCAGATCGAACTGCGGTTTTCCGACAGCCCGCTGGCGCTGACGGGCTGGACCATCATCGACAACCAGTCCCGGGCCACCCGCGTCGAGCTGATCGACCTGCAACGGGTCGGCAGCCTGGACGGCAAGCTGTTCGTTGTCCCGCCGCCCCCCAAGGCGGCCACAGCCAGGCCATAGGCGGACCGGCGGCTGTTGCGTGTTCGCTACAGGCAATAAATCTTGGATTTGTTATTGACGTTTACCGGTCTGAGTTGCAATAATGCCACTTAGAACGACGGATGCGTCCGACCTCGCGCCCGTCCGGAAAATCCGTGCCGGAACCTATCCCCTCCCGGCCGCGGCATGAGAGACCACTTTTTAAGCCGCCCGGGTGCTCGCCAGCACCCGGGCGTTTTCTTATCTTCCCCTCCTGGGGGAAGCGACTCGTCGCGAAGCGGCGAGCGGAAGGGGGCTCCATCCACGGGTTAGGGGGCTTCCTCCCCGGACCAATCAAAGCTAACCCACCCCCATGCGCCTGCGTCTCGCCACCTGGAATATCAACTCCGTCCGCCCGCGCGGC
This sequence comes from Caulobacter ginsengisoli, assembly GCF_030814835.1. Classification (GTDB taxonomy): domain Bacteria; phylum Pseudomonadota; class Alphaproteobacteria; order Caulobacterales; family Caulobacteraceae; genus Caulobacter; species Caulobacter ginsengisoli. Next base: position 124,648 of record NZ_JAUSVS010000006.1, on the reverse strand, counting down.
GACCTGATCGGCCGCTTCGTCGACGAGGTCGCCCCCGACGTCCTCTGCCTGCAGGAGATCAAGTGCCAGAACGGCGAGTTCCCCGTGCAGATGTTCGCCGACCTGGGCTTTCCCCACCTGCGCATCGCCGGCCAGAAGGGCTGGCACGGCGTCGCCATCGCCTCGCGCCTGCCGATCGAGGACGCGCCCAAGCTCGACGTCTGCCGTGAAGGCCATGCCCGGGTCGTCGGGGCGAAGATCGCCGGGGTCGAGATCCAGAACTTCTACATCCCGGCCGGCGGCGATGTTCCCGATCCGGCGGTGAACCCCAAGTTCGCCCACAAGCTCGACTTCTTCGCCAGGCTCACCACAGAGATGGCCAAGCGCGATCCCAAGGCCCCGCTGATCGTCACCGGCGACCTCAACGTCGCCCCCGGCGAGTTCGACGTCTGGAGCCACAAGCAGATGTCGAAGATCGTCAGCCACACCCCCGTCGAGATCGCGGCGATGGAAGCCCTGAAGGCCTCGCTCAGCTTCATCGACGTGCCGCGCGAGGCCATCCCCGAGCCGCAGAAGCTGTTCTCCTGGTGGAGCTACCGCGCCCTGGACTTCCGCGCCTCCAACCGCGGCCTGCGCCTGGACCACATCCTGGCGACGCCGGGGCTGCGCGACAGTGTCTTCCACGACGGCAAGGCCCTGTCGCGCGTCCACGACGACGTCCGCGGCTGGGAAAAGCCCAGCGACCACGCGCCGGTGACGGCGGATTTGAAGGTCTAGCAGGCCAGGGCTTGCATGTGCCCGGCCTCACCATAGGCCAGCAGCAGCCGGTCACGGGTCATGAGCCGGTAGCCCTCCTGTCGGGCCGTCGCCGCCATAATCCTGTCAGCGGGATCGCGGGGCGGATCGCCGGGCAGGAACGAAGACTGGACCAAATGTGCGGGCGCAAGCGGCGCGGCCTTCAACCCCGGTAAGGCCACGAGCCGTTCGTACCAATCGAGCGGCTGGAGGGTAAGGGCCAGCCTGCCCTTGGACACCAGCTGGCCCACTTCCCAAGCCGTGAAAGGCGAGACGAGGGTCGGAACGCCACGGCTGAAGGCTTCGGCCAGCGCAGCCATCGCCTGATCGCTGATCGGGTCGCCTTCAGCAACCCAGATCGCTGCGCAGGTATCCAACAGGATGGGTGTCACTCGGAGAGCGAGCCCCACTCGGAATCGGCCGGCTCAGTCAGATCGACGCCGGGCATGACCCGAACCATCCCCGCCAACGCACCGAAGGCCGGGTGACGACGCTCCGACGGATTGCCGCCCGTAGTCTTGCGAAACACCACATGACCGTTGTCGATATCGATCTGTTCGGCGCGATAGCCCGCGCGGAGCCAGGCCTGGGCGTTGACGTGACCGGTGGGATTATTGCTCCACCAGGCCTCATGCTTGCGGGCGGAGGGCGGCAAAGGCTGGCCGATGATCGCTTCCACGTCCGCGAACGACAGCGAATGAACGTCCTCGGGGGTCTCGCGCAGGAAGTTTTCAAGCGGAACGTATTTCATAGGAACTTCCTTTCCTGAGATAGGAAGTTACGCTCGTTGCGCCGTTCCGTCAAACCTACGGCTGCAGCCGGTACCCGCCCGCTTCCGTCAGCAACAGCCGCGCATTGGTCGGATCCGGCTCGATCTTCTGCCGCAGCCGATAGACGTGGGTTTCCAGGGTGTGCGTCGTGACCCCGGCGTTGTAGCCCCAGACCTCGGTCAGCAGCTCTTCCCGCGACACGGCCTTGGAGCCGGAGCGGTAGAGGTATTTGAGGATGTTGGTTTCCTTCTCGGTCAGCCGCACCTTCTTGGCCTTGTCGTCGACCAGCAGCTTGGAGGAGGGCCGGAACTCATAGGGGCCGATGCGGAACACCGCGTCCTCGGAGGCCTCGTGGCTGCGCAGCTGGGCGCGGATGCGGGCCAGCAGCACCCCGAAGCGGAAGGGCTTGGTGACATAGTCGTTAGCCCCGGAATCCAGGCCCAGGATGGTGTCGGAATCGCTCGAAGCCGCCGTCAGCATGACGATGGGGGCGGTGACCCCGCCCTTGCGCATCAGCCGGCAGGCCTCGCGCCCGTCCATGTCGGGCAGGTCGACGTCGAGCAGCACCAGGTCGGGACGGACCTCCTTGGCGAGGCGCACGCCCTCGCCGGCGGTCTCGGCCTCGACGGCGGAGAATTCCTCGTGCAGCTGCAGCTGTTCGGCCAGCGCGCCGCGCAGGTCGTTGTCGTCGTCGATGATCAGCAGAGTCTTACGTTGCGCCATGTCCCGACCATGCACCGCTTCGCCGTCCCACGCCAACTCCTGCGCTCAACCGCGCGTTCCAAATAGCGCGCTGCCCACCCGCACGCTGGTGGCGCCGAACCGCACCGCCGTCTCGAAGTCGGCGCTCATGCCCATGGAGAGGCGCTCGAGGCCGTTGCGGCGGGCGATGGCCGCCAGCAGGGCGAAATGCGGCCCGGCCGCCTCCGCCTCGGGCGGGATGCACATCAGCCCCTCGATCTGCAGGCCGAACTCACCCCGACAGGCGGCGATGAAGGCGTCGGCCTCGGTGGGAATGACCCCGGCCTTCTGCGGCTCCTCGCCGGTGTTGACCTGGACAAAGAGGCGAGGGCCCCCGCCGGCCCTTTGGATCTCGTCGGCCAGAACGGCGGCCAGCTTGGGGCGGTCCAGGGTCTCGATGACGTCGAACAGGGCGACCGCCTCGCGGGCCTTGTTGCTCTGCAGGGGGCCGATCAGCCGCAGCTCAAGACTGTTCCGGCGGGCTCCCCAACGGTCCTGCGCCTCCTGCACCCGGTTCTCCCCGAAAATCGTCTGACCCGTGGCCAGCATGGCGGCGATGCGGTCTTCCGGCTGTTGCTTGGAGACGGCGACCAGAGTCACATCCCCGGGCGCCCGGCCCGAAGCGGTCGCGGCGGCGGCGATCCGGTCCAGGACGGCCTGGCGGGCGGCGGCGATGGAGGCCTGGAGTGTCGCGGTCACGGACGAATCTGCAGCGTTTGTGGGAAATCGCCCTCTCCCTAAGCCTCGCCGCGCCTGGGCGGAAGGGCCTGCCGCCCCTGCTCTTCCTCACCGATCCCGAACGGACGCCCGATCCGGAAGGCGTCGCGGCCCAGCTTCCCGCCGGGGCAGGCGTCGTCTTCCGCGCCTTCGGAGCCGCCGACGCCGTGGACCGGGGCCAGCGCCTGGCCGCCATCGCCAGGGACCGGGGCCTGACCCTGCTGGTCGGGGCCGACGAAGCCCTCGCCACGGCCTGCGGGGCCGACGGCCTGCACCTGCCCGAACGCGCCATCGCCGAGCTGCCGGCCCTGAGGGCGAAGCATCCCGGCTGGCTGTTTACCGCCGCCGCCCATTCCGCCGAAGCCCTGCAGGCCGCCGCCCAGGCCGGCGCCGATGCCGCCCTGCTCTCGGCGGTATTTCCCAGCCAAAGCCCCTCGGCCGGCCCGCCCCTGGGCCAGCGCCGGTTCGCCGCCCTGGTCCGCCAGGCGGGACTGCCGGTCTATGCGCTAGGCGGGGTGAATACGAAAACGGCCCCGCGCCTGTTGGCGACCGGGGCCGTGGGACTGGCTGTGGTGTCGGGGATCTGAGACGCCGTCCCCGATATTCCTCGCCCCTTGGGCGAGGTGGCGGCGAAGCCGACGGAGTGGGCTCTTGGGAGCACACGGGGTTTCAGGATTGAGCTCTTCCGGAGTGGGCGTGCTTGAATCTGTGTGCGGGCTGACAGAGCCCACTCCACCACTTCGTGGTCCCCCTCGCCCAACGGGCGAGGAATAGCGGAGTCTAGAACTTGAACGCCGTCTCCAGCCGGACCCGCGGCGCCTCTTCCTTGTTCGGCGGCTTGCGGACGACCTCGTCGCGGCTGGAGCCCACGCCCACGCCGGCTCCGACGCGCAGCTGCGGGGTGACCTTGAACCAGGCGCCGGCCTCGACGTCCTTCAGCTGCAGGTCGCGGCTGGCGGGCTGGTCGAGATCCAGGGAAAGGCCCCAGCGGCCCTTCTTGGTGTCGAACTGCAGGGTCTTGCGGGCGGCCAGCGGGCCGAACTGGCCGGCGCGGGGATCGAAATCGCCCTTGACCGTGAAGGCGTCCGGCGTCAGCGGCGCCGCCGGCTTGGCGCGCACGCTCTCGGCATGGGCGGCGCTCGCCACGCCCATTGCCGCGAAAGCGGCCAGACCGATCCAGAAACGCTTGGTGCGCATAGCGCCTTTAAACCCCATCCCCTCCCATCATCCGCCTTTTCACGGCGGTAGTTGGGCGTTGAGAAGAAATAAACGCACCGCCGGCCCTTTGGTCAATGTGACAGAAGGTGTTCGCCTTGAATCCACCGTGATTCCCGGCTCGCCTGTGGCGCGAAGGTCACGAGATTCCTGTTTGGAGCCTTGGCGGCCATGATGTAGACCGGCGCGCAACGGATCAGGCCCTTGTTTAGACACAGGCCTGGGCGCAAACACGCCGGGGGCGTGCTGGGCGCTAAAAGGCATTGGAGCGGACGAGAATGCGGTTTGGGCGTGCCTCTATGGGGCGGAATTGGGCGCGGGTCGCCGTGGTGGCAGTGACGGCGCTGAGCCTGACGGGGCTGGCGGCGTGCGGGACCACGGGTCCGAAGGCCGACAAACCGAAGAGCGGCCTGTTCGGCCTGGGCCGCGACAAGCCCAAGACCGGCGGCCCGGCCCAGATCGGCGTCAACGGCTATCTGTGGCGCGCCAGCCTGGACACCCTGGCCTTCATGCCCCTGGCCTCGGCCGATCCCTACGGCGGGGTGATCATCACCGACTGGTACAGCAATCCCGAGACGCCCAGCGAGCGCTTCAAGGCCACCGTCTATATCCTGGACACCCGCCTGCGCGCCGACGGCCTGAACGTCACCATCTTCAAGCAGGTGTCCGACGGGGCCGGCGGCTGGGTCGACCAGCAGGCCTCGGCCCAGACCGAGACCGATATCGAGAACGCGATCCTGACCCGGGCGCGACTTCTCAGGCTGGCCAACGTCAACCAGCCCTGATCGAGAGCGTGTCAGGCGAAGTGCTTGCGGTTCGCCGCCCGGACACGCTCCACCTTGAAAGACCGCCGACCCCTCTCGGGGTCGGTGGGGCTAGCAAAGGGGACAGGGCAGACCGCCTTTCCCTTTTCACTGAGCCGAAGTAGACCCAGGCCATGGTTCGCTACAATCCGAGAGACACTGAGCCCAAATGGCGCGCCGCCTGGGCTGACGCCGGCACGTTCACCGCCTCCAACGCGGACGACGGCCGGCCGAAATACTACATTCTGGAGATGTTCCCCTATCCGTCGGGGCGCATCCATATGGGCCATGTGCGCAACTACACGATGGGCGACGTGGTGGCCCGCTTCAAGCGCGCCCAGGGCCACAGCGTGCTGCATCCGATGGGCTGGGACGCCTTCGGCATGCCGGCCGAGAACGCCGCCATGGAGCGCGGCGTCCACCCCAAGGGCTGGACCTTCGAGAACATCGCCGCCATGCGCGAGCAGCTGAAGCTGCTAGGCGTCTCCATCGACTGGTCCCGGGAGTTCGCCACCTGCGAGCCGGCCTATTACGGCCAGCAGCAGCGCTGGTTCCTGGCCCTGCTGAAGCGCGGCCTGGTCTATCGCAAGGAGGCCCAGGTCAACTGGGATCCGGTCGATCACACCGTGCTGGCCAACGAGCAGGTCATCGACGGCCGCGGCTGGCGCTCGGGCGCGGTGGTGGAAAAGCGCAAGCTGACCCAGTGGTTCCTGCGCATCACCGACTATGCCGACGCCCTGATCGACGGCTTAAGCACCCTGGACCGCTGGCCCGACAAGGTCCGGCTGATGCAGGAGAACTGGATCGGCCGCTCGACGGGCCTGCGCTTCAGGTTCGGCTTCGAGGGCGCCCCGCCCGTCGGGCTGGAAGACGGGCTGGAGGTCTACACCACCCGGCCCGACACCCTGTATGGCGCAAGCTTCGTGGCCATCGCCCCCGAACACCCCCTGGCCGAGCAGCTGGCCGCCGCCAGTCCGGAGGTGGCCGCCTTCGTCGCCGCCTGCCGCCAGGGCGGCACCTCGGAGGCCGAGATCGAGTCGGCCGAGAAGCTGGGCTACGACACCGGCATCCGCGTCGTCCATCCGTTCGACCCGAGCTGGACCCTGCCGGTCTGGATCGCCAACTTCGTGCTGATGGACTATGGCACGGGGGCGATTTTCGCCTGCCCGGCCCACGACCAGCGCGACCTGGACTTCGCCCGCAAATACGCCCTGCCGGTCAAGCCGGTGGTGCTGCCGCCGAATGCCCATCCGGCCACCTTCATGATCGGCTCGGAGGCCTATACCGGCCCCGGAACCATCTTCAATTCCGACTTCATGGACGGGATGGGCATCGAGGCCGCCAAGGCCGCCGCCGTCGCGCGGATGGAAGCCCAGCAACAGGGCCAGGGCGCCACCGTCTACCGCCTGCGCGACTGGGGCATCTCGCGCCAGCGCTATTGGGGGACGCCCATCCCGGTGATCCACTGCCAGGCCTGTGGCCTGGTCCCGGTTCCCGACGACCAGCTGCCGGTCGAGCTGCCCGAGGACGTCACCTTCGACCGGCCGGGCAATCCGCTGCTGCGTCACCCGACCTGGCGGTTCGTGAGTTGCCCCAGCTGCGGCGGGGCGGCCGAGCGCGAGACCGACACCCTGGACACCTTCGTGGACTCCAGCTGGTATTTCGCCCGGTTCGCCAACCCCGACGCCCCCGGCCCCATCGACAAGGCCGCCGCCGACCGCTGGCTGCCGGTCGACCAGTATATCGGCGGCATCGAGCACGCCGTGCTGCACCTGCTGTACGCCCGCTTCGTGACCCGCGCCCTGAAGGACGAGGGCATGCTGAGCGTCGCCGAGCCCTTCGCCGGCCTGTTCACCCAGGGCATGGTCACCCACGAGACCTATCTGAGGCGCCAGTCCGAACGGCCCGAATACGTCGAACCGGCCGAGGTCGAGCTGGCGGCCGAGAAGGGCGTGCGCGTCGCCAAGCTGAAGGCCACCGGCGAGGCGCTGGACATCGGCGACGTCGAGAAGATGTCCAAGTCCAAGAAGAACGTCGTCGCCCCCGAGGACATCTTCGACGCCTACGGGGTCGACGCCGCGCGCCTGTTCGTGATGTCCGACAGCCCGCCCGAGCGCGACGTGCAGTGGAGCACCGGCGGGGTCGAGGGAGCGGGGCGTTTCGTCGGCCGGGTGTGGAATGAGTTCGATGTCGAGCCGCCCCCCGCGGCGGATCAGGACGCCGAGCGCTCGGACGCCCTGCGCCGGGCGACCCACAAGCTGATCAAGGCGGTCACCGAGTCCATCGAGGGCTTCAAGTTCAACAGCGGCATCGCCAAGCTGTACGAATTCCTGAACATCCTCAAAGGCTTCCCGGCCACCGACGGCGCCGTGTCGGCCGCGCGGGGCGAGGCGCTGTCGGCCTTCTGCCGGCTGATCGCCCCCTACACCCCCCACCTGGCCGAGGCCTGCTGGGAGCGGATGGGCGGCGAGGGCTGGGTGGTCAACGCCCCCTGGCCGGTCTTCGACCCCGCCCTGGCCGCCGACAGCGAGCTGGTCCTGCCCGTGCAGGTCAACGGCAAGCGGCGCGGCGAGGTGCGGGCCGCCGCCGGGACGCCGGAGGCGGAGGTTCGCGCCTTGGCTCTGGCGGACAGCGGCGTATCGGTTCACCTTGCGGGCCTGACCGTGCGCAAGGTGATCGTCGTGCCCGACCGCATCATCAACATCGTTGCCAACTAGGGCGAACTGACCATGCGGCTTCCCGCCTTCCTGATCGGCCTGACCCTGGTCGCCGCCCCGCTGCTGGCCGGCTGCGGTTTCACGCCGCTCTACGCCACCCCCGGCCTGGCCCCGGCCCTGTCGGGGATCGAGACCATCGCGCCGGAAGGCCGGCTGGGCGCCCTGCTGCGCGAGCAGATGGACGACGCCGTGGCCCGCGACCGCTCGGCGCCGGCGACGATGCGGCTGGAGATGAGCCTCAAGCAGGTCCGCACCGCCCGTGGCCGGCGCATCGACAACGTCGCCACCCGTTACGAGCTGGTGGCCACCGCCGACTGGCGGCTGACCTCGCTGGCCGACGGCCAGGTGGTGCGCACCGGCCAGACCCGGGCCGAGGTCACCGTCGATTCCACCGACCAGCCCTACGCCGCCGTCGCCGCTCAGCAGGACGCCGAGAGCCGCCTGGCCGGCGAACTGGCCCGGCGCATCCAGCTCGACATCTCCACCTGGCTCTACCGCCAGAAGACCGGAAGCTGAGCCTCAGGTGATCCTGTCAAAGCGCCCCGAGGTCGAGCGCTTCCTGAAAGGTCCGCCGGACAACATCCGCGCCTGCCTGCTCTATGGCCGCGACCGGGGCGGGGTGCGCGAGCGGGCCGACGCCCTGGCCCGGACCATCACCCCGGTCATCGACGATCCCTTCAACGTCGCCATCCTCACCGAGACCGATCTCGATTCCGCCGGCACGCTCGAGGGCGAGCTGACCGCCATCTCGATGATGGGCGGCCGGCGGCTGGTGCGCCTGCGCCTGACCGGCGACCGCGCCGCCCCCGACAAGACCGCCGCCGAGGCCCTGACCCTGCACGCCGACGGCAAGCTCAATCCCGACGCCTTCTTCCTGATCGAGGCCGGGGGGCTGGGCCGCGAGTCCGCTCTGCGCAAGGTCGCCGAGAAGGTCGCCGGCTGCGCCTGCATCCCCTGCTACGAGGACGAACACGGCGATGTCGCCCGCCTGGTCCGCGAGGCCCTGGTCGGCGACCGGGTCGGGCTGGACGCCGCCGCGCTGGAGCTGTTCGTGAACCGCCTGCCCAAGGAGCGCGGCGTCGCTCGCCAGGAGATCGAGCGCCTGGCCCTGTGGCTGGGCCCCGGCAGCGGCCGCACCGCCACCGCCGCCGATCTGGAGGATTTCCTCGGCGTCGAACCGGAAGCCTCACTGGCCGACGCCGCCGTCGACGCCTTCGGCGGTCGGTTGGGCGCCGCCCAGGCCGGCCTGAGACGCGCCGCCGCCGAGGGCGAAACCGGCCCGCCGGCCGTCCGGGCCATGGGCATGCACCTGGCCAGACTGCGCCGCACCCTGACCCTGGCCGGCAATGGCGCCAGCCTGCAGGAAGCCGCCAAGGCCTCCGGCGTGTTCTGGAAGACCGAACGCGAGTTCCTGCGCCAGGCCCGCGCCTGGACCCTGGAAACCCTCTCGGCCCTGCAACCCGAAGTCCTCAACGCCGACCGCGCCTGCAAACAGACCGGCTCCCCCGACCACCTGATCGCGGAACGCCTGGCCCTGACCATCGCGGGGCGGGCGCGGCGGCTGGGACTGTGACGGCTCCCGACAGGTGCGCTGGCGCGGCGAGGTGGGGTTAAGCCGCCTTCGGCGGGGAGGAAGAGGAGTTAAGAGGAGAAGAGTAAGGGGCCGTGTTCGAAGGATCGCCTGCGCCTGGGCCACATTCGAACAGAGTAATTATTGAGGCGCAGAGCGCCTCCAGAAAGATTGCGACGCTTTGACGGCCCAGGCTCGATTCAGCGCCGTCGCTCGCTCTTCTCCTCTTAACTCCTCTTCCTCCCCGCGAAGCGGCTCTCTTTCCGTAGGCGACGGGTGAGCCCTGCGCCTCGGGTTTCCCCGTCGGCCAACGACGCAATCCCGCCCTAAACCCATGATGGCCTGACCCGCATGGCGACGATCCGGCCCCCAGGCAGTCGACTGAGCCGCTGGGCGCCCGGCGCGGTGATGGGCGCCCATGCCCACGCCGCCGCCTCGCTCTGCTTTCTCATTGAGGGCGGCTATGCCGAGGAGACCCTGGGCCGGCGCACCGACCATCGCCCCGGCGACCTGCTGGCCCTGCCCGGCGACACGCCCCACGCCCAGCAGATCTCGGCCGCCGGCGCGCTGAAACTGATCCTGGCGCCCAGCGAGGCGGCCATCGACATTCTTCAGGCTGAACCCGACTTCGCTCAGGCCCCCGCCCTGCGCTCGGAAACCGTCGCCGCCCTCGGCCGCCGCCTGGCCCGCGAACTGGCCGAGCCCGACGACTTCAGCCCCCTTGTCCGCGAGGGCCTGGAGATCGAGGCCGCCGCCCTGTTCTGCCGCGGCCTGCGCCGCGAGCGCCTGCCCGCCCCGCCGCCCTGGCTGAAAGCCGCCCGCGACCGCGTCGTGGGCCAGCTCGACGCCCCCGCCAGCCTCGACGAGGTGGCCCGCGCCGTCGGCCGCCACCCGGCCCACCTCGCCCGGGCCTTTCGCCGATCCTACGGAACCAGCCTGGGCGAATACGCCCGCCGCCAGCGCCTGGAGACGGCCGCGCGGCTGCTGCGCACCGGCGCCATGCCGCTGGCCGAGATCGCCCTGACCTGCGGCTTCCACGACCAGGCCCACCTTTCCCGGGCCTTCAAACTGGCCTTCGGGCAGAGTCCGGCGGCCTGGCGGCGGCTGTTCGTCTGAAGCCCTTCCCCCGCTGGCGGGGAAGGACTGGGCGCATACAAACCACGCAACGCCCATACAAGACGCGCCCCCGCAGGCGCACCATCCTCTCCCCATGAAACGCCTCCTACTCGCCGCCGCCCTGGCCCTGACGCTCAGCGGCCCCGCCCTGGCCGCCGGCTTCGACCGCGCCGCCTGGCAGGCCGACTTCGTCTATCTGAAGACCGAGCTGGAGGGCTCCTACTCGCACCTCGCCTGGATGGCCTCGCCTCAGAGCGGCATAGACCTGCCGGCCCTCAACCGCCGCGCCGAACGCCAGCTGGCCAAGGCGACCAGCGACGCCGAAGCCGCCGACGCCATCCGCGCCTTCGTGGCCGGCCTGCATGACGGCCATCTCTCCGAGTTGCCGACCCTGAAACCCGCCCCACCCGCCGATCCCCCAGCCAAGCGCGACCTGACCCGAGACGACGCCCGCACCGGCTGCGCGGCCCTGGGGTATGCCCACCGGACAAGTGTCGCCTTCTCGGCGCCCTTCGAGGGATTGGCGGGGTTCCGGCTGCTGGAGGGCGACCAGGTGTTCCGCGCCGGCCTGCTGCCCTTGCCGGACGGGCGGACCCTGGGTTTCGTCCGCATTCCCCGGTTCCGGGGCGCGGAATTCCCCGAGCTCTGCCAGCAGGCCTGGGCGGCGATCCTGGCCAAGGGTGAGACGCCCAGCCGGGGCGCCATCGGCGACCGGATGGACGACCTCTTCCTGCAGGCCCTGGCCGCGCGGCTGAAATCGCTGGAGGCGGCGGGCGCCGTCGCCCTGGTCGTCGATATCGGCGGCAACGGCGGGGGCAACGACCTGGGCGACTGGGCGGCGCGGCTGTTCACCGACAGGCCGGTGAAGTCCGCGCCGCTGCTGATGGTCGATAGCCCGGTCTCAGTCGGCTATTTTGATGAACAGATTGAAGGGCTTAAGGCGGCCAAGCCCAGCCCGGCCGTCGACGCGGCCCTCAAGGCCTTCGAGGCCGGCAAAGCCGTGATCGGAAAGCAAAAGGCCTGCAGCCGAAATTGGGTCTGGCGCGAACAGCGGGCCTGGGGTGCGGATTTGGACTGCGCTGGGCTGCTGAGCGCAGGTTTTGCCAGCGGCGCCAGTCAGGCCATCGACCCCGAACCGGCCCTCTACTGGCCCATCGTCGCCCAGCCCTATGCCGGGGCCTGGACCGGGCCGGTCTATCTGCTGACCAACAGCGGCACGGCCTCGGCCGCCGAGATGTTCGCCGCCGTCATGCGCGACAACGCCATCGCCCGGACCATCGGGGCGAAGACCTCGGGCCTGGGCTGCGGCTTCATGGGCGACGGCGAGACGGCGGTTCTGCCCAATTCGCGCCTGCGCTTCCAGATCCCCAACTGCGTGCGGCTGCGGGGCGATGGGACCGACGAGGTGGCGGGGATTTCGCCGGACCTGCCTATTCTCCCTGCCGAGGGCGAGTCCGAGGCGGCGAGGGCCTGGCGGATCGTGCGGACGATCGCGGGTGATCTCAGCCGCGGGTAAGCCGCCGGCAGAGATCGTCCAGCTGTTCCAGCGTCTCGTAGGCGATGCGGATTTCGCCGCGGCCGCCCTTGTCGAGGATCTCGACGCCAAGCCCCAGCACCTCGGAAAGATCGTTTTCCAGCGACAGGGTGTCGGTGTCCTTGCCGCCCGGCTTGAGCCGGCTGGGGCGGGGAGCGCCGCCTTCGGTCGCCGAGCGCTTGGCCAGGGACTCGGTCTCGCGGACGTTCAGCCCCTTGGCGACCACCTGCCTGGCGAGCGCCAGCGGATCGGCGGCGCCGACCAGGGCGCGGGCGTGGCCGGCGCTCAGCGCGCCTTCGGCCAGCAGGGCCAGGACCGGTTCGGGCAGGCTGAGCAGGCGCAGGGCGTTGGCCACGTGCGGGCGGCTCTTGCCGACGACCTGGGCGACGGCGTCCTGGGTGCGGCCGAAGCGGTCGATCAGGGCCTTGTAGCCCTGGGCCTCCTCGAGCGCGTTGAGATCGGCGCGCTGGACGTTCTCGATGATGGCGATTTCCAGGACCTGCAGGTCGTCCAGCTCGCGGATCACCGCCGGAATCGCCCGCAGACCGGCCCGTTGGGCCGCCCGCCAGCGCCGTTCGCCCGCCACCAGCTGGTATTCCCCGGTCACACCGGGGGCCGGCCGCAGCAGGACCGGCTGCAGCACGCCCTTTTCGCGCACCGACTGGGTCAGCTCCTCCAGCTCGGCCTCGGCAAACTGGCGGCGGGGCTGGTCGGGGTTGCGGCGGATCAGTTCCAGCGGGATCTCGCGGCCGCCGGCGGCCTGGTCCTCGCCGCCCTCGGCTTCCGTCTCGCCCAGCAGGGCCGACAAGCCCCGGCCCAAACCCCTGCGTCCTTCAACCATCTTTTAGTCCAGTCAAATCAGAGTGATATAAATATTACGCAGCAACCCGCCGGCGCTCGCGCTCGCGGCCGACGACCTCGCGGGCCAGTTTCAGATAGGCCTGTGAGCCGGCGCATTTGAGGTCATAGATCAGCACCGGCTTGCCGAACGACGGCGCCTCGCTGACCCGGACGTTACGGGGGATCACCGTCTCATAGACCTTGTCGCCGAAATGGCTGCGCACATCCTTGGCCACCTGTTCGGAGAGGCTGTTGCGGCGGTCGTACATGGTCAGCACCACGCCCTGGATCTCCAGGCGCGGGTTGAGGCTGCCGCGCACCATCTCGACGGTGCGCATCAGCTGGGTCAGGCCTTCCAGGGCGAAGAACTCGCACTGCAGCGGCACGAACACCGCGTCGGCGGCGGTCATGGCGTTGACGGTCAGCAGGTTCAGCGAGGGCGGACAATCGATCAGGACGTAGCTGTATTTTCCGGACGCCCGCAGCACCTCGAAGGCGTCGCGCAGGCGGTAGGAGCGGCGGGCGGCCTGGCCTAGCTCCAGCTCCACCCCGGCCAGGTCGCCGTCGGCCGGCACCAGGTCCAGGCCGGGGAGGGCGGTGCGGACGGCGGCCTCGGTGAGCGGGGTCTCGCCCATCATCACGTCATAGAGGCTGACCTTGCGGTTCTGGCGCGGCACGCCCAGGCCCGTCGAGGCGTTGCCCTGCGGGTCGGCGTCGACCAGCAGCACCCGCTCGCCGACCGCCGCCAGGGCGGTGCCCAGATTGATGGCCGTGGTGGTCTTGCCTACCCCGCCCTTCTGGTTGGCCACGGCCAGGACGCGCATGGCAGGCAGATCCTGGGTCGGCAGGCTATCGGACACGGGAAAGTCCTCTGATTTCAACGACATGACCATCGGGATTGCTGAGGCTCGGGGTCAGCGACGCCTCGAAGCGCCAGGTCTCGCGGGCCAGCTCGAGCTCGGCCGGCGCGTCCTGGCCCTTGAGGAAGAGGCCGGTGGCGCCGCGCTTCAGATAGGGCTCGGCGAAGCCCAGCAGCTTTGTCATCGGCGCCAATGCGCGGGCGGTGACCACGTCGACCGACAGCTTGAAGCTTTCAGCTCGGGCGTTGTGGACCTGGGCCGGCAGGTCGAGGGCCTGGACGACCTCGGAAAGGAAGCGGCAGCGCTTGGCGAGGCTGTCGACCAGGTGGACCTGGGCGCCGGGAGTCTGCTTGAGAAGTATGGCCAGTATGACCCCCGGGAAGCCGGCGCCGGCGCCAAGGTCCGCCCAGGTCAGGGCTTGCGGGGCGTGGCTGAGCAGCTGGGCGCTGTCGAAGGCGTGGCGGGGCCAGAACTGGGCGAGCGCCGATGGGCCGACCAAGTTCATCTTCTCGTTCCAGGCGGTGAGCAGGGCGAGATAGGCGGCCAGGTCGGCCATCTGGGCGTCTGTGGCGTTGGTGGCAGTTTGGAAGGTTTGGGCGTCCGTGGGCGGGAGCCCCCCTCGGCCCTCCGGGCCACTCCCCCCAGAGGGGGGAGAGAGGTCGCGCAGTAACCCTGCTCCCCCTCTGGGGGAGCTGTCGCGAAGCGACTGAGGGGGCTCATAGGGCTCAGGCATCAAGCGGCCCGAACCCGACGGGCATGGGCCAGCAGGGCCGTGATCGCCCCGGGCGTCACCCCCTCGATGCGGGCCGCCTGGCCCAGGGTCAGGGGCCGGACCGCCGACAGCTTCTCGCGGATTTCGTTCGAGAGCCCGCCCACCGCGCCATAATCCAGTTCGGCCGGAAGCCGCAGGTCTTCGTCCCGCCGGAAAGCGGCGACATCGGCCAGCTGGCGATCCAGATAGCCCGCATAGCCGGCGTCGATCTCGACCTGCTCGCGGATTTCCGGGGCCCAGTCGCCGATCTGCGGCCACAGGGCCTGCAGGGCGGCGAAGTCCACGTCGGGGAAGGCCAGCAGCTGGAAGAGGTCGCGGCGCTGGCCATCGGCCTTGACCTTTAGCCCGACCTTTTCGGCCTGGGCGGGGGTCAGGGTGAGCGACCGGGCCATTTCCCGGGCCTCGGCCAGCCTGGATTGTTTCACGTGAAACACTTTGTCGCGGCCATACCCGACGCAGCCGAGAGTAATTCCTTTACCAGTGAGTCGCTGGTCGGCGTTGTCCGCCCGCAGGGTCAGGCGGAATTCGGCCCTACTGGTGAACATCCGGTAGGGCTCGGTCACACCGCGGGTCACCAGGTCGTCAATCAGCACGCCGATATAGGCCTCGTCGCGGGCGAAGCTGGCGGGCTCGGCTCCCGAGGCGGCCCGGGCGGCGTTCAGCCCCGCCACCAGGCCCTGGGCCCCCGCCTCCTCATAGCCGGTGGTGCCGTTGATCTGGCCCGCCAGGTAGAGGCCCGGCAGCCGCTTGACCTCCAGGGTCGGATAGAGCTCGCGCGGGTCGACATAGTCGTATTCGATGGCGTAGCCGTAGCGGCGGACCGCGACGTTTTCGAGCCCGGGGATGGTGCGCAGGAACAGCGCCTGGGTCTCTTCCGAGACCGAGGTCGAGACGCCGTTGGGATAGACGGTGTCGTCGTTCAGGCCTTCCGGCTCCAGGAAGATCTGGTGGCTGGTCTTGTCGGCGAACCGCACCACCTTGTCCTCGATCGAGGGGCAGTAGCGGGGGCCGCGCCCCTCGATGCGGCCGCCATAGACGGCCGATTCGCTGAGGCGCTCGGCGATGATCCTGTGGGTCTCGGCGGTGGTGTGGGTGATGCCGCACTGGATCTGCGGCACCTCGATCCGGTCGTTGAGGAAGGAGAAGGGGATCGGGACCGCATCGGCCGGCTGCATCTCCAGCCGGTCCCAGGCGATGGTCGAGCCGTCCAGCCGGGCCGGGGTGCCGGTCTTCAGCCGACCCATGGAAAGGCCCAGGCCGTAGAGGCGGTCCGACAGCCCGATAGCCGGGGCCTCGCCGACCCGGCCGGCCGGGATGCGCTTGTCGCCCTGGTGGATGACGCCCTTGAGGAAGGTGCCGGTGGTCAGCACCACCCTGGGCGCGGCGTAGGTCCGGCCGCTGGCCCCGACCACGCCCGTGACCCCGCCGTCCTCGATGACCAGGTCCTCGACCGCATCGGCCAGGATGTCGAGGTTCGGTTGCTCGGCGAGCGCCGCCTGCATGGCCTCGCGGTAGAGTCGGCGGTCGATCTGGGCCCGGGGACCGCGCACGGCGGCGCCCTTGGAGCGGTTGAGCATGCGGAACTGGATGCCGGCCTTGTCGGCCATGCGGCCCATCAGCCCGTCCAGGGCGTCGATCTCGCGGACCAGATGGCCCTTGCCCAGCCCGCCGATGGCCGGGTTGCAGCTCATCTCGCCGATGGTGTCGAGCCGGTGGGTCAGCAGCAGGGTGCGCGCGCCGAACCGCGCCGCCGCGGCCGCCGCCTCGCAGCCGGCGTGACCGCCGCCGATGACAATGACATCCCAGTTGGACATGGCCTGAATGTGGGCTCGACGAGACAAACGACAACGCCCCCGGCGGGCGGGGGCGACGGGTTAGTCCTATAGCGCAAAAGGGGAGGGGCGTCGATTCAGACCTCGCCTTGAGCTAGGCTGGCGGCATGCGGTTTCACGTGAAACACCCTGGGATGCGGTTCGCCCTCCTGTTGCTGCTGGCCGGCTGCGCGTCGGCAGCCCCCAGCCCGCCGCCGGCCGATCCGTTCGCGGTGGGCGGCCCCTTCAGTGCGGGGCCGGAGAACTGCCAGGCGCGGGGCGGACGGATCGAGATCGCCAAGGGCGAGCGCCGGGTCTGCCGGGTTCGGCTGCCGGACGCGGCCAGGACCTGCACCGACGGCGGCCAATGCCTTTCCAAGGTCTGCGTGGCGGACACGCCGCTCATGGCGCCGCCGGACGGGACCTGCGCGTTCAGCAATATCAACACCGGCTGCTTCACCCAGCTGACGGATGGCAGGGCGCGGGAGATCTGCGTGAACTGAGAGCGCGCCTCCTCTCCTCTTCGAGGAGAGGTCGACTCTGAGCGCGCGAGCGCGAAGAGCGGGTGAGGAGACAACCAGCGGCCACGTTTCGGGCGAAACACCCTAGCGCCGGCGGCATGCTGAACCGCCGCAAGCCTCCCCCTCCGTGGGACGCCGCCTTCGGCGTGTCCCTCGCTCCCCCTCGCAAGCGAGGGGGAGAGGCGCTGTGCTTCACGTGAAACATGACGCCCTCCCCCGGGATGATGAGAAACGGGGGAGGGCGCTCCGGCCTACTGCGTCGGGGGGGTTATCCCGCCGCCGTAGTCGAAGTTCGGCTCGCGCGGCTTGCCGCCGGCGAAGGTCCAACTCAGGCCGATCATCACCTGCCGGGTGTCGAACCGGGTCCGGACACGGTCCTTCAGGATTGGCGTGCCGAGGGTCAGGCGGTCGCCGAAGGTTCCGAACAGGTCCTGGGCGGTGAGCACGAAGGCGAGCTGGTCGGTCAGCCTGCGGCGGTAGCCCAGATTGACCCCCGCCATGGGCTCACCGAGGCCCTGGGACGTCAGGCGCTTGCCTTGGGCGAAGACATTGAGCTGGACCAGGTCGTCCGGGCTCGCCTGCCAGTTCAGATTGCCCCGCCCGCTGACGGCCCAGATCGACCGGGTGGGCGGAAAGCCCGGGCCGAAGCTGTCCAGTTCGATCCGGGCGACCGTGCTGCTGAGATTGTAGGTCAGGCTGGGGCTGAACCGCCCGGTCGCCACCAGCTCCACCCCCAGGCTGCGGCTGTCGGCCAGGTTCTGGCGGGTGGCCAGGAAGACGCCGCCGCCCAGGCTGGCTGCCACATCGGCCACGCCGCCCTGGTTCTCGCGATAGAACAGGGTGGCCAGGTAGCGGCTGGGCCCCCGGCGCAGCTCGTAGCCCAGCTCGAAGGAGTCGGTCTGCTGGGGGCGCAGGTTCGGGTTGCCGGACCGGTAGTTCACCGGGTCGACCATGAAGCGGAAGCTGTTGTAGTCGAACGGATTGGGCCGCTGGATGCGGCGGCTGTAGCTGGCGGTGACGGTCCGGCTGTCGTCCAGCTTCCAGGCCAGATGCAGGGTCGGATAGGCCTTCAGGTCGCTGCGGCTGTCGAACCGGCCCTGGGTGATCTGGGCCAGATCCAGCTGGGTCCGCTCCAGGCGCAGCCCCGCCAGCACGGTCAGGGGGCCCACCGGCCGCTCGTAGGTGGCGTAGGCCTGGCTGAGGGTCTGCCTGAACCGGTAATGGTTGGTCAGGGTCAGGTCCGGGGTCAGGGCGCCGGGCGCGGCGCCCTTGAAGCCGCGATTGACGTAGTCGTTGTCGTCCCGCTGGATGTCGAAGCCCAGCTTCAGGGTGACGCCGTCGCCCAGTGGCCGGACCAGGTCGCCCTTGAGGTCCAGCTGGGTGAACAGGTTGTCGATCCGCTGCTGGTCGAAGGCGTCGGGACCGGCGGGCAGCTGATACCGGGTCTGGCCGCCCCGGACCCGGTCGTCATTGGTGGCGTCGTAGGTGAAGTTCAGGGTGAAGAGGCCGCCCTCGTCGTCCAGCTTGCGGCGCAGGGAGGCGCCCAGCTGGCCGTTCACCCGCTGCTGGTGGACATTGAGGATGCGGACAAACTGGCTGACCGGCAGGCCGGTGGGGTCGGCCCCGGCCCAGTCCGCCTCCGACTGCAGCCGAAAATCGGTCAGGCTCAGGCGCGCCTGCAGGCCCAGCCGCGTGCGCGCATCCAGGTCGTAGTCCAGGCCCGCCCGGCCCGAGAGGTTCTGGGGCTTGAACCGCGAGACCTGGTCCTGGGTCGTGTCGTCGAAGCCGCCGGGGACAAGGCGCTGGCGTTCCTCGTGAAGCCACAGCAGCTGCCGGTCGCGCCGATACGCAGCGTCGCCGGTGAAGCTGAGCCTGTCGCCGTTGAACCCGACATTGCCCCCCAGGATTAGCCGGCCGGCGTCGCTGGCCGAGATCCGGGCCGAGCCGGTGGCGCCCATGCCCTGGGCCTTCTTGGTGATCAGGTTAATGACCCCGGCCGAGCCGTCGGGGCTGAACTCGGCCGAGGGGTTGGTGATGACCTCGACCCGCTCGATCTGGCCGGCCGGCAGCTGCTGCAGCGCCTGGCCCTTGTTGTCGCCCTGGAACTGGGTGGAGGGCTTGCCGTCGATCAGGATGGTGACGTTGCTGTCGCCCCGCAGGCTGACATTGCCCTGGACGTCCACCTCCACCGAGGGGAGGTTGCGCAGGGCGTCGGCGATGGAGCCGGACTGGGCCTGCAGGTCGCCCGAGACGCTGTAGCTGCGCCGGTCGATGCTGGTGGAGATGGCGGGTTTCTGGGCCTGGACGACCACGCCGGCGACGTCGGTGGACTGGGGCGCGGGCTTGGGCGCCTCTTCCGCAAGGACGGCCACGGGTGCGGCGGTGGCGAACAGCGCCAGCAGCAAGAGACGGTTCCGCACAGGTCTTTCCTCCGAGCCGGGCTGGCTGTAGGCTCGGAATACAGACGTATTCTCGATTGGAATACACGTGTATTATCTGTAATGCGGAATTTGCCGCCGATTGTGAGAGGATCGCGCCATGAAAATTTCAGGCGCCGAGAGCCAGGTCATGGACGCCCTTTGGCGGCAGGGGCCGCTGACGGTCGACGGCGTGCTGGCCCAGGTGGGCGAGGCGCACGGCTGGCAGGTGGGCACGGTCAAGACCCTGATCACCCGCCTGCTGCACAAGGGGGCCATCGAGGGCCGCCGCGAGCCCGAGGGCTACCGCTACCACCCCTTGGTCAGCCGGGCCGACTATGTGCAGGGCGAGAGCCAGAGCCTGGTCGACCGGCTGTTCGGCGGCGAGGTCGCCCCGCTGGTCGCCCATTTCGCCGAGCACCGGGCCCTGTCGCCCAAGGATATCAAGCTGCTCCGGCAGCTGATGGCGGAGCTTCCCGAAGAAGAAGGCGGGGCCGATGACGAGTGACCTGCTCCTCTGGATCAACCTCGCCGTCTCGGCCGCCGTGCTGACGGTCCTGGCCCTGCGCCTGCCGGTGCGCCGGCTGTTCGGCGCCCGAATCGCCTATGGCCTCTGGGCCCTGGTTCCCCTGGCCGCCGCGGCCGTGCTGGTTCCGGCCAGGATGGTGAGGGTCATGCAGGCGCCGCTGAGCGCCGCCCCGGCGACCGCCTGGCTCGAGTCCGCCGAGGCGGCCTCGGCGCCCGCGTCCGGGTTCGATCCGGTTCTGCTGCTGACCGGGTTCTGGCTGGCCGGCGCCCTGGCCAGTCTCGCGTATCTGGCCTGGCGCCAGAGACAGTTCGGCCAGGCCATTCGCCAGGGCGCCGCCGGCCCGGCCGTGGTCGGCGTCCTGCGGCCCCGGGTGGTGACCCCCGCCGATTTCGCCACCCGCTACACCGCCCGCGAGCAGCAGGTGGTGCTGACCCACGAGGCCGCCCACATCGCCCGCCAGGACTGCCGCATCAACGCCCTGATGGCCCTGGCCCGCTGCCTGAGCTGGTTCAATCCGCTGGTCCACCTGATGGGCCACTATCTGCGGATCGACCAGGAACTGGCCTGCGACGCCCAGGTGGTTGCCCTCCACCCCAACGCCCGCCGGGCCTACGCCCAGGCCATGCTCAAGGCCCAGCTCGCCGCCCGGCCCCTGCCGCTGGGCTGCTACTGGCCGGCGCCGGCCGCCCATCCCCTGGCCGAGCGGGTCCGCCTGCTCGCCCGCCCCACGCCAGGTCCCGGCCGCCGGCTGATGGGCGCGGCCCTGGTGGCCCTGGTCGCCCTGGCCGGCGCCGGCGCCGTCTGGGCGGCCCGGCCTGCCCAGGTCGTGATGGTCCCGGCCGAGCCGGCGCCCATGGCCCAGGCCTCCACCCAGGCCAAAAGCACGCCGACAGCCCCGGCCAGGCCCGCCGCTCCGACCCCAAAGCTCCAGGCCGCCGCCCAGCCCATAGCGCCTGAGCCGGCGCCTACGCCTACGCCGCCCGACCAAAGCCCGCGCGCCGCGCCCCCGCAGATCATTCCCGCCGCCGTCACCATGGTCGAGCGGCCGATGCCCGAACGGTTCGACCCCAACCACCGCTTCGGCGCCGCCGCCCGGCGCTCGGCCGTGGCCCCGGGCTTCGCCGTGCGGGTGCTGGCCGAGATGACTGACCCGGAAGGGATACTGCTGACCACCGACATGACCGCCTACGGCTCTCAGTCGCGCTTCCGCACCGGCTGGTACTGGAACAAAGGCAGCCGCTATTCCCTGTTCACCAGCGTCGTGCAGCGCGGCGACCGTTTTCTGGTGACGGCCAGCCTCAACAAGCGCTTTGAGGCCGAGGTGTCGGGGAGCATCTGGCTTGCGGACGGCCAGGCCGGGGAGATCACCCTGCCCAACGGCCTGAAGGTCCGGGTCCGGCCGACCCTGCGGCCGGAAACGCCTGACGAAATCGCGGCCGGGCGGGATATCCAGCGCCGCACCTAGCAGTGTTTCACGTGAAACCTACTTTCCTCCCCGCGAAGCGGCGGAGGAGAGCTACTTCCCGATACAGAAGCTGGCGAACACCCTGTCCAGCACGTCCTCGACATCGACCCGGCCGGTGACCCGGCCCAGGGCGCGGGCGGCGAGGCGGACGTCTTCGGCGGCCAGTTCGACCTCGGTCTGGGCCAGGGCCCGGTCCAGATAGAGCCGCGCGGTCGTCAGGCTCTCGGCATGTCGCAGCCGGGTGGCGGCCGGCAGGTCGGCGCCGGAGAGGGCTGAGATCACCCGCTGCTCGATGAGCTTTTCCAGCGCCTCGAGGCCCTGGCCGTCCGTCACCGAAATCGCCAGCTGCTGCAGGCCGCCGGCGCGGGCATGGTTCTTCAGCGGGCCGGTGAGGGGGCTGGGGCCAAGGTCGGCCTTGGTCCGGACCAGCAGGTCGCCGGGGCGGCCCAGGCCCGCCGGATCTTCCCAGTCCCCGCCGCCGGCCCCGTCGACCAGGATGAGGCGCAGGTCGGCCGCCTCGGCCCAGGCGCGGGCGCGGCGCACGCCCTCCTGCTCGATGGGGTCCGCCGTGGCCCGCACCCCGGCGGTGTCGGCCAGCAGCACCTTGTAGCCGGCCAGGACCAGCGGGACCTCGATGATGTCGCGGGTGGTGCCCGGGATTTCGGTGACGATGGCGGCGTCGCGGGCGGCCAGGGCGTTGAGCAGGCTGGACTTGCCGGCATTGGGGGCGCCGACCAGGGCGATGCGGTAGCCTTCGCGGACCTTGCGGCCCCGGTCGGCGCCGGCCAGGGCGGCGTCCAGGTCTTCCAGCAGCTTCGTCAGCCCGGGGCGGGCCCGGGCGGCGACATCCTCGGGCAGGTCCTCGTCGGGGAAATCGACCGCCGCCTCCAGCACCGCCAGGGCCTCGACCAGGATGTCCCGCCAGCTGTCGTAGCGGCGGGAGAGCCCGCCCTCGAGTTGGGCCAGGGCCTGCCGCGCCTGGCTGGCGGTCTCCGCATCGACCAGGTCGGCCACCGCCTCGGCCTGGGCCAGGTCCAGCCGGCCGTTCTGGAAGGCCCGGCGAGTGAATTCGCCCGGCTCGGCCAGGCGCAGCCCCAGGGCTGCCAGGGCCTCGATGGCCGCCTCGACCACGGCCGGGCCGCCATGCAGCTGCAACTCGGCGCTGTCCTCGCCGGTGTAGTTCGCGCTCCCCGGCATCCACAGCACCAGGGCCTCGTCGAACACCGCCCCGGCGGCGTCCTTCAGCCGGCGCACCGAGGCGCGGCGCGGGAAGGGCAGTTTGCCGGACAGGCTTTTAAGCGCCTCACCCGTGGCGGGGCCGGACAGGCGCACCACCGCCACCGCCGCGCGGCCGGGCGCGGTGGCCGGGGCGAAGATGGTGTCGGTCATTTGCCCAAAGCTACTTTCGAGTGGTGTCGCCGCCCATGGTGTTGGAGGCCGCCGCGGTCATCAGCTTGCGGAACTGCTCCTGGGCGTTGGTCCCGAAGGCCATCCAGTTCTTCATCAGCTCGTCGGGGGCGAGGGCGGCCATGTTGGAATCCAGCCGGGTCTTCATCTCGTTGACCAGATGGTCGTTCAGGGTGCTGACGTCCGGGAGGCCCAGGAAGGTGCGCGCCTCGACGGGGGTGCAGTCGATCTCGATGGTCATCTTCATCGGGCGTCTTTCTCCAGTCCCACACGGTCTGGTATGGGCTGTACCTGCCATACGGGAGAACGCAACATGAGCGGTGAAAGCCTGACCATCAAGACGCCGGATGGATCGTTCACGGCCTATGTCGCCAGACCGACCGCCGCGAATGCCCCGGCCGTGGTCGTCATCCAGGAGATTTTCGGGGTCAACGCGGTGATGCGCGAGATCACCGACGGCCTGGCGGGCCAGGGTTACCTCGCCATCTGCCCCGACCTGTTCTGGCGGATCGAGCCCGGCATCGACATCACCGATCATTCGGAAGCCGAGTGGAAACGGGCCTTCGAGCTGTTCAACGCCTTCGACGTCGACGCCGGCCTCAAGGACATCCAGGCGACCATCGACGCCGCCCGGGCCGACCCCGGCTGCAACGGCAAGGTCGGGTCGGTCGGCTTCTGCCTGGGCGGCCTGCTGGCCTATCTGACCGCCACCCGCACCGATGTCGACGCGGCGGTCGCCTATTACGGGGTCGGGATCGACAAGCATCTGACCGAGACCGTCAGCCATCCGCTGCTGATGCACGTAGCGGCCGAGGACGGTTTCGTGCCCAAGGAAGCCCAGGCGGCCATCCATGCGGTGCTCGACGCCAATCCCAAGGTCGAGATCCACGACTATCCCGGCCGCGACCACGCCTTCGCCCGCCCGGGCGGCGAGCACTACGACGCCGGCGACGCGCGGAAGGCCGGCGAGCGGTCGCTGGCCTTCTTCAAGGCCAAGCTGGGGTAGGGGCCCTCACAACTTGCTGAACGCCACCCCGCGCCAGCCCCAGCCGGCGTCATGGACGGCCTTGCGCAGCGGGTCTTTGATCTCCTCGCTGTCGAAGCGGTAGCTGTAGATCTCGCCATAGGAGAGGTCCTCGCGGAAGGCGTAGACCGCTTCGAAGCTCTTCTCCCATTGCTGGCCGCGAAAGGCCGTGGCTTCGAGCGTCAGGACGGGATGGCCGCCGACCTTCCATTCGATTTCCCAGGCCTGGTCGACGGCGCGCACCTCGTGCTTTTCCGCGTCGAACTTCATCAGCACCTTGAACGTCCGCTTCAGGCCGGCCTTGGCGAAGATCTCATACCAGCGGGCGTCGACGATCTTCCATTCGCCGACCAGATCGACATGCTCCCTGGCCCCGCTCCGCACCTTCCAGGGCGCGGTGTCGCGGTTCAGCGCCATCAGCCGCTCGCGCAGCGCCGCCGCGCCCAGCCTGCGCACGCCCTTCGGCGCGGGCCGGCTGCCGGTTATCAGGTCCCACAGCTTCATCCCGACCTTCCCGCCTTGACTTGGCCCCGGCACAGGGCGGCACAGTGGTCCCCATCCTCTCCAGTAGCCAGCGCCAAAGGATATCAATCGCATGCGTGGTCTCGCCCTAGGCGCCTGCGCCGCCGCAGCCCTTCTGGCCCTGGCGGCCTCGTCCGCGCCTGAGGCGGCCCCCAGGGCGAAGCCGCAACTTCGCTGCGGCTGGATCCAGAATCCCACCCCCGCCAACTGGTGGCTGGTCGACCGCGACGGCGACTGGACCCTGATGACCCAGGGGAGCGGCGAGGACCCGCCCGAGGGCATGGAGAGCATTCCCGACCTGACGGGCCGCAACTGGGTCGTCACCAACGGCGCCGCCTATGGCTATGGCTGCGTCTGCATGGGGGTCGATGTCGACCGCGCCGCCCGGCGGATCACCCGCATCTACAGCGTCAAACAGAAGCCGCTCAGCGCCTGCCGGGCCGACAAGCGCCTGCCCAAGCCCTGACCTGTCAGACTTCCCTCGCGATCGCCGCCTTCACTTCGGCGATCCGCGCCTCGTCCCGGCGGTAGAAGATCCAGCCCTTGATCCGCTTGCCGCGGATCAGGCCGGCCTGGGTGAGCACCTTGAGATGCTCGCTGGCGGTGGGCTGGCTGACGCCCAGCTTCTCGGCGATCAGCTGGCCGCAGACGCCGTCCTCCACCAGGTCGCCATCGACCTGGGGCCGGAAATGCGCCGTGGGGTCCTTGAGCCAGGCCAGCACCTGCAGGCGGCGGTCGTTGGCCAGGGCCTTGAGGACTTCCGATATAGGCATATTGCTATTTAGCTAATTTACGGCGATATGTCCAGGCCATGGACCGCATCGACCCCGACAGCATCGCCGCCGCCGAGACGGTGATCCGCCCCTACATCCGCCGCACGCCCGTTCTCGAGCTGGACCGGGCCCAGTTCGGCCTGCCGCCAGGGCCGCTGGTCCTCAAGCTGGAGCAGCTGCAGCATGCGGGGTCGTTCAAGACCCGGGGCGCCTTCGCCAACCTGCTGCTGCGGGCGGCGCCGGCGGCCGGGGTTGCGGCGGCCTCGGGCGGCAATCACGGGGCGGCGGTGGCCTATGCGGCCCGGCAGCTGGGGATCAGGGCGCAGATCTTCGTGCAGGAGACGGCCTCCCCGGCCAAGACCGCCCGCATCCGCGACTACGGCGCCGAACTGGTCATCGGCGGCGAGAGCCATGCCGAGGCGCTGACCGCCTGCGAGGCCTGGGCGGCGCGGACCGGGGCGATGACCGTCCACGCCTTCGACCAGGTCGAGACGATGCGCGGGGCCGGGACGCTGGGACTGGAGCTGGAGGCCCAGGCCGGGGTCGACACGGTGATGGCGGCGGTCGGCGGCGGCGGGCTGATGGGCGGTCTGGCCGGCTGGTTCGGCGATCGCCTGCGGCTGGTGGCCGTGGAGCCCCAGGCCTCGCCGACCCTGCATCGGGCCCTGGCCGCCGGCCAGCCGGTCGAGGCCGAGGTTGGCGGCCTGGCCGGCGATTCGCTGTCGCCGCGCCGGGTCGGCCAGCTGGTCTTCCCGCTGCTGGCGCGCCATGTGGCGGCCAATCCCCTGGTCAGCGACGACGACATCCAGACGGCCCAGGCGGCGCTCTGGCGGGTGCTGCGGCTGGTGGTCGAGCCCGGCGGGGCGGCGGCCTTCGCGGCCCTGCTCAGCGGGGCCTACGCCCCGGCCCCGGACGAGCGGGTGGCGGTGATCCTCTCCGGCGCCAACACCACGGCGGTCGATTTCGGCCGCTGATTTTCAGGAAAGACACGATGTTCATCCAACGTTTCGGAACCACCGTCCGCATGAGCCAGGCCGTGGCCTTCGGCCAGACCATCTACCTGGCCGGCCAGGTGTCGCAGGCGGACGGCGTCGCCGCCCAGACCCGCGAGATTCTGGCCAACATCGACGCCCTGCTGGCCAGGTCCGGCTCCGACAGCAGCCGCCTGCTCAGCGCGACACTCTGGCTGGCCGACATCGCCGACTATGACGCGGTGAATGAAATCTGGGACGCCTGGGTCCCGACCGGGACGGCCCCGGTGCGGGCCTGTGTCGAAAGCCGGCTTGCGGGCGACGCCTTCAGGGTCGAGATAGGGGTCATCGCCGCCGTGAAAGAAGAATAGTCATGCTCGCCATCCAGGCCGTCCGCACCGGCGGGCCCGAAGTCCTCGAAGCGGTCGACCTGCCCGTCCCGACGCCCGGGCCGGGCCAGATCCTGGTCCGCAACGCCGCCATCGGGCTGAACTATATCGACACCTATTTCCGCAGCGGCCTCTACCCGGCCAAGCTGCCGGCGGTGCTGGGGCTGGAAGGCGCGGGGGTGGTCGAGGCGGTGGGCGAGGGCGTCACCCGCTTCAAGGTCGGCGACCGCGCCGCCTATGGCAACGGGCCGATGGGGGCCTATGCCGAGGCCCATCTGGTGTCGGCCGACCGGGCGGTGAAGATTCCCAAGGGCGTCGACACCGAGACGGCCGCCGCGGCCATGCTCAAGGGCATGACGGCGGAATTCCTGCTGCGGCGCTGCTATCCGGTCAAGGCCGGCGACACGATCCTGGTCCATGCCGCCGCCGGCGGGGTGGGGCAGATCCTGGTGCAGTGGGCGGTGTCGCTGGGGGCCAGGGTGATCGGCACGGCCGGCTCGGCCGACAAGGCGGCCGTGGCCAAGGGGCTGGGCTGCGAGGAGGTCATCCTCTATCGCGACGAGGACGTGGCGGCGCGGGTCAAGGCCCTGACCGGCGGGGCCGGGGTGCGGGTGGTGTATGACGGCGTCGGGGCTGCGACCTTCGAGGGCAGCCTCTCGAGCCTGGGCCGGCGGGGGATGCTGGTCTCTTATGGCAACGCCTCCGGCCCGGCGCCGGCGGTGCTGCCGCTGCGCCTGAGCCAGGGCGGCTCGCTGTTCCTGACCCGGCCGACCCTGTTCGACTATGTGGCGACGACGCCGGAACTGGATTCCAGCGCCAAGGCGTTGTTCGCGGTGATCGCCTCGGGGGCGGT
Organism: Caulobacter ginsengisoli; assembly: GCF_030814835.1. Classification (GTDB taxonomy): domain Bacteria; phylum Pseudomonadota; class Alphaproteobacteria; order Caulobacterales; family Caulobacteraceae; genus Caulobacter; species Caulobacter ginsengisoli. The sequence continues at coordinate 97,537 of NZ_JAUSVS010000006.1, read as the reverse complement.
GAAGATCCAGATCGGCCAGCGGTTCGCGCTGAAGGACGCCCGGGCGGCCCATGAGGCGCTCGAGGGCCGCGAGACGGTCGGGGCGACGTTGCTGATTCCCTAGCCCTAACTCCTCTCCTCGGTAGAGGAGAGGTCGACTCTGAGCGCGAAGGCGCGAAGAGCGGGTGAGGAGATTCCCACGCCTGCCGGTGCTTGAATCTCCCACGCTAGCGTCAAGCTGAACCGCCTGCGGCGGCCAGCGTGGGAATCTCCTCACCCGGAGGCAGCGCCTTGCGGCGCATGCCTCTCGACCTCTCCTCTACCGAGGAGAGGAGGCGCGCTCCCTTTGACCCCTAGGTATTCATCGAGTTGAAGAAGTCCCCGTTCGTCTTCGACTGCCGCATCTTGTCGAGCAGGAACTCGATCGCGTCCTGGGCCCCCATCGGGTTGAGGATGCGGCGCAGGATGTAGGTCTTGGTCAGCTGGTCCTTTGGCGTGATCAGCTCTTCCTTGCGGGTGCCGGACTTCAGCACGTCGATGGCCGGGAAGATGCGCTTGTCGGCCACCTTGCGGTCCAGGATGATTTCGCTGTTACCGGTGCCCTTGAACTCTTCGAAGATGACCTCGTCCATCCGGCTGCCGGTGTCGATCAGGGCGGTGGCGATGATCGAGAGCGACCCGCCCTCCTCGATGTTCCGCGCCGCGCCGAAGAAGCGTTTCGGACGTTGCAGGGCGTTGGCGTCGACGCCGCCGGTCAGCACCTTGCCCGAGCTGGGCACGGTGGTGTTGTAGGCGCGGCCGAGGCGCGTGACCGAGTCCAGCAAGATGACCACGTCGCGCTTGTGCTCGACCAGGCGCTTGGCCTTTTCGATGACCATTTCGGCGACCTGCACATGGCGGGTGGCCGGCTCGTCGAAGGTCGAGGAGATGACCTCGCCCTTCACCGTGCGGCGCATGTCGGTGACTTCTTCCGGCCGCTCGTCGATCAAGAGGACGATCAGGTAGCATTCGGGGTGGTTGGTCTCGATCGACTTGGCGATGTTCTGCAGCATCACCGTCTTGCCGACCCGGGGCGGGGCGACGATCAAACAGCGCTGGCCCTTGCCGAGCGGGGCGACGATGTCGATGACCCGGCCGGAGCGATCCTTCACGGTCGGATCGGGCAGCTCCATGTTCAGCCGCTCCTCGGGATAGAGGGGCGTGAGGTTATCGAAATGGACCTTGTGGCGGACGTTCTCGGGGGATTCGAAATTGATCTGGGTGACGGTGACCAACGAGAAGTAGCGCTCGCCTTCCCGGGGCGCGCGGATGGCGCCGTCGACGCTGTCGCCGGTGCGCAGGCCGAAGCGGCGGATCTGCGAGGGCGAGACATAGATGTCGTCGGGGCCGGGCAGGTAGTTGGACTCGGGCGAGCGCAGGAAGCCGAAGCCGTCGGACAGCACCTCCATGGTGCCCGAGCCGGAGATCTCGATCCCCTCCTCGGCGACGGTCTTGAGGATCGCGAACATCATGTCCTGCTTGCGCATGGAGTTGGCGTTCTCGATCTCCAGCTTCTCGGCCAGGGCCAGCAGGTCGGCGGGCGACTTGTCCTTCAGCTCCTGCAGGGACATGCGGGTGAGACCCAGCTCGGCCACGGCGGCGGAGACGTCGTGGTCCCCGTCATCGCCGTTTTCCTCGTCGGCGGCCGCCTGCGTATCGACGGCCTCCTGCGGGGTGGTGTCGACCTCGGCGTCTTCGCCGGCCGGGATTTCGGTGTCGTTGTTATCGGACATGAAAATAGACTCGTGGGTGCGGAGGCCGGATGGGCCTTCGGGTCTTGCTAAAGCCAGGCGAAAGGCCGGGCGATGAGGCGTCTTGCGGCGCCGGGTCTTGGGGGGCGGATCCTTGGGCGGCCCAGGACGGGCGCCGATCCGTGTGGTGTGACGAGAGGCAAATCAGCCCTTCGCTTCGCGGTGAGGGGAACCATATGGCGGGCCCCCGGTCAAGGGCGATAGGGTCGCGGGGCTTTTCGAGAGGGATGGATGGACGAGCTGATGCTGAGCCATGAGGCCGAGGTCGACGAGGCGACCGCCCGGCGGATCAGCGATGGGCTGGACGATCACAACCTGGCCATGACCGGGGTCCACGACTGGCAGCCGGTGGGCCTGGTCCTGCGCACCGGCCAGGGAGAACTGGCCGGCGGGCTGATGGGTCATGTGTGGGGCGGCTGGCTGGATATCAAGACCCTGTGGATCGCCGAACCCTTCCAGGGACGGGGCCACGGCTCGCGGCTGATTGGCGAGGCGGAGGCGTTCGCGGTGCGCCACGGCGCGGTCTGGGCGACCCTGGACACCCACAACCCGCGGGCGCGGTTGCTCTATGAGCGGCTGGGCTACCGGGTGGTGGGCGAGCTGCCGGACTTTCCGCCGGGGTTCAGCAAGGTGCTGATGAAGAAGGCGCTGGCCTGAAATTCTCAGCTCTCCCCCTCGCCTGCGAGGGGGAGCGAGGGACACGCCGAAGGCGGCGTCCCACGGAGGGGGAGCCTGGCGGCGGTTCAGCATGCCGCCGGCGCGGGGTAGTTCCCCGACAGGCTTTCGCCGACCTGTCTCCTCACCCGCTCTTCGCGCTGGCGCGCTCAGAGTCGACCTCTCCTCGAAGAGGAGAGGAGTTGGACCTTCTAGTTCCCGAACTCGGTCGTCACGGCGATGACCATGATGATGGCGGCGACGAAAGGCAGTTCGTTGACGGCGCGCCAGAATCTGTCGCTGCGCTGGTTGGTCCCCGTCTCGAACCTGCGGCGGGCCCGGGAGAGGAAGCCGTGCCAGCTGACCAGGAAGACGACGCCGGCCAGCTTGGTCAGCATCCAGGGCCGCAGTAAAAAGTCCCAGCCGCGCAGATGGCCGTCGATCCAGATCAGCAGCAGGCCGAACAGGAAGGCGATGATCATCGCCGGGTTGATGATGCCGCGCATCAGCCGGAGTTCCATGACCTTGAAGGTCTCGTCCATCTGCGAGCCGGGCGGGGCGGTCAGGTGGTAGATGTAGAGGCGGGGCAGATACATCATGCCGGCCATCCAGGCGATCACCGCGATGATGTGCAGGCCGCGGGCCAGGTTGTACTGCTGCAGGATCCAGTCGCCCATCAAACCCTCTCCGTGCTTCGCCCGGTTCTGGGACATTGCCGCAGCGCCGACGGGCAGATCCAGTCCCCGACCGGGCCGACGCCGCCGGGCCGCTCGAGCGCGGTGCGCACCGCCCCGGCCAGGCCGTCGATGAAGGCCGCCTCGATCCCCAGGGCCGGGGCGCGGACGTAGGATGGACAGCCCTTCTGGCGGGCCATGGCCCCGTATTCGTGGTCGAGCTCGACCAGGGTCTCGATATGCTCGGACACGAAGGCGATGGGGACGACCAGCAGGTTCAGGCCCGCCGCGCTGGCCTCGGCGATCTCGTGTTCGGTGGCCGGCCCGATCCATTTCATCGGCCCGACCCGGCTCTGGTAGCTGATCCGCCAATCCCAGTCTTTGGCCCAGGTCGTCGAAAGCTTGCCGACGATGGCGCCGGCCGTGGCCTCGATCTGGGCCTGGTAGGGATCGCCCCGGGCCACCACGCTTTCGGGGAGGCCATGGGCGGAGAACAGCAGCCGGGTGGGCCCCGCAGCGCCGGCGGCGGCCCAGGCAGCCTCGATCTTCGCGGCGTGGGCGGCGGCCAGGCCGTCCAGGGTCGGGTAGCAGCAGATGGCGCGGCTGCGGCCGGGACCTTTGTAGGCCTTGCGCCAGGCGGCGAGGGAGGAGCCGGTCGTGGTGGTGGAATATTGCGGATAGAGCGGGGTCAGGACGATCTCGTCGGGCCCGAAGGCGGCGACGGCGGCGGCGGTCTCGTCGGTCAGAGGCTTCCAGTAGCGCATGGCGATGAAGCAGCGGACCTCGTCGCCAGGGGCAGCCAGGGTCGCTTCCAGGGCCTTGGCCTGGGCCTGGGTTTCCGGGAGCAACGGCGAGGCGCCGCCCATGATGGCGTAATTGGCCTGGGCGGAGGCTTCCCGGCGGCTGGAGATCAGGGCCGCCAGCGGGGTGCGGACGATCCCCGGCAGGGCGATGATGGCCGGGTCGTTGAACAGGTTGAACAGGAAGGGCCGCACGGCCTCCGGGCCATCGGGGCCGCCGAGATTGAACAGGACGACGGCGATCTTGCGCGGCGCCATCAGATCCTCCCCCGGAGGGGGAGGGGGACCATGCGAAGCATGGTGGAGGGGGTTTGAGCCTGCATCCAGGCGTCAGGAGAGAACGCGGCGGATCGGCTGAGCTTAGCTCCCACGCGTGGATGTAGGGGTTGACCCCCTCCACCACGCCTTCCGCGCGGTCCCCCTCCCCCTCCGGGTGAGGATTTTTCGGTGATTGTCATACCGCCCGCATGCCCTCGCCGGTGATGCGCTTCAGCACCTGTTCGACATGGGCCAGCGGGGTGTCGGGCAGGATGCCGTGGCCGAGGTTGAAGATGTAGGGGCCGGACCCCCATTGGGCGAGCAGGCCTTCGACCCGGGCGTCCAGGGCCTTGCCGCCGGCCCGCAGCAGGAGGGGGTCCAGGGCGCCCTGGATGGGCTTGGTCTTCTGGATGCGCTGGCCGACCGCGGCGCTGGCCTGGGTGTCCAGGGCGACGGCGGTCACCGGGCAGTCCCGGGCGTAATCCTCGACCAGCTGGCCGCCCCCGCGCGGCAGGCCGATGATCGGCGCATCGACCCCGGCGGCGCGAACCTGCTGGATGATGCGGGTGTGTGGGGCCGTCACCAGCCGCTGGAACAGCGGTTCGGACAGACCCTCGGCCCAGCTTTCGAACAGCTTCAGCACCTGGGCGCCCGCCTTGGCCTGCATGACCAGGTAGCGGGCGGTGGCGTCGCTGAGCAGGGCCAGCAGGCGGTCGAGATCCTCCGGATGCTCATAGGCGAAGCGGCGGGCGCCGGTGCGGTCGGAGGAGCGGCCCTCGATCATGTAGGTGGCCACGGTCCAGGGCGCGCCGGCAAAGCCGATCAGGGCCCGTTCCGGCTCTAAGGACGCGCGGACCCGGGTCAGGGTTTCGCCGATATTGGCGAGACGCTGGGTGGAGGCCTCGACCTCGGCCTCCATGGCGGCCAGCTCGGGGAGCGGCCCCAGCCGCGGGCCCTCGCCGGCCTCGAACCAGACCTTTTGGCCCAGCGCCCCGGGGATCAGCAGGATGTCGGCGAAGACGATGGCGGCGTCATAGGGAAAGCGCCGCATCGGCTGCAGGGTGGCCTCGGCGGCCTTTTCGGGGTCGAAGCAGAAGCTGATGAAGTCGGGGGCGGTTTCACGCAGGGCGCGGTATTCGGCCAGGTACCGGCCGGCCTGGCGCATGAACCAGACGGGGGGGCGGTCGAGGGTCTCGCCGGCCAGGGCTCTCAGAAGGCGGGGTTGGGCGGAGGCGTTCATTGACCGCCTTGATAGGGCCCTCATCCCCCCTGGCAAGCCCCCTCCCGTCCGCCTTCTATTTCTTAATAAGATATTAAGATTGAACGAGAGGAAGGGGTTGGTCAGGGGTAAAGGCGGGAGAACGGCGCGCCGCGCAGGCGATATCCGCCACTGCTCCCTCATTCGGCGCCCAGTCCGTCCACAGACCGATTCGAGGCCTGTGAATCCCGGGGACAACCGGCAGGCGCCGGGATTCCCTCGATGAATCGGGCGGGAGAACACGGATCGCTCCGGCGCCGCCGCGCCTTTGGTTAACTGGCCTGGAAATCGCGATGCGCGGGTCGGGTATGGTTGAAGGGCCTGGGGATGGGTTGGGTCACGACCGGGGTGGTTCTACAGCCGCCGGCCGGCCGCGCGGATTCCATGCCCGGCCGGGGGCGGGGCGTTAAGACTTCGTTAACGAAGTTTCCACAGCAGAGTTTCAATCGTGTGACGGTGCGAACCGGGGAGCCGGACGTTGGCGGCTTTGGGCGTGGGATTAAATTGGGAAGGAAGAGAAGAAGGGAGGAGAAGCGCAAGGGGCCGTGGTCGGCGGATAGGTTGCGCCTGGGCCACGCTCGGATGGGGCTTACCGAGGCGCGAAGCGCCTCAAGGAAGATGTCGGCCCTTGACGGCCCAGGCTGGGGCCAGCGCCGTCGCTTGCTCTTCTTCTAATCCTTCTCTTCCTTCCCAATTTAATCCCACGCCAGACGCCGCCGCGGCCCCTCTCCAGGGCCCCCATCGATCGGGTTCGCGGACGAATTCCTCTTTTCCCCTTCGCCCCAGCCACGGTGTCTCTTAAGAGTTCCCTCCGTGACCTCCGCGCCGCGCATCGCCACCTATTTCCATGTCCATCTCGTCTCGGACTCCACCGGCGAGACGCTGAACGCCATGGCCCGCGCGGTCTGCACCCAGTTCAACGACGTCCTGCCCATCGAGCACATCTACGCCCTGGTCCGCAGCCAGCGGCAGATGGACCGGGCGCTGGAGGAGATCGCCGGGGCGCCGGGGGTGGTGATGCACACCATCATGAACGCCATGCTGCGCCAGGCGCTGGAGGAGGGCTGCCGCAGCCTCGACATCCCCTGCATCGCCGCGCTCGATCCGGTGATGATGGCCATGAGCCGCTATCTGGGGGCGCCGATCTCCAGCCGGGTGGGGGCCCAGCACGTGCTGGACAACGACTATTTCAACCGCATGGAAGCCCTGAACTACGCCATCGGCCATGACGACGGCCAGCTGGGCCAGGACCTGGAAAAGGCCGACGTCGTGCTGGTCGGGGTCTCGCGCACCTCCAAGACCCCGACCTGCATCTATCTGGCCCACCGCGGCATCCGGGCGGCCAATGTGCCGCTGATCCCCGGCTCGCCGCCGCCGCCGGCCCTGCTGAACCTGAAGAACACCCTGGTGGTGGGCCTGATCGCCTCGCCCGACCGCCTGGTGCAGATCCGCAGGAACCGCCTGCTGTCGCTGAAGGAAAACCGCGAGACCAGCTACACCGATATCGAGACTGTCCGGGCCGAGATCATCGAGGCGCGGCGGCTCTTCGAGCGGCTGGACTGGCCGGTGATCGACGTCTCGCGGCGGTCGGTGGAGGAGACGGCGGCCTCGATCATGAACCTGCTGTCGGGCGGCCGGCCCCAGGTCGAGGTGCTGGGATGAAGGCGGTGACGCTGGCCTCGAAGAGTTCGGCGCGGGCGGCGGTGCTCAGGGGCGCGGGCGTGATCTTCGAGACCGCCGGGTCGGGCGTCGACGAGGCGGCGGTGAAGGCCGGGCTGCTGGCCGAAAACGCCACGCCCCGCGAGGTGGCCGACGCGCTGGCCGAGCTGAAGGCGGTCAAGGTCAGCCGAAACCGGCCCGGCCTGGTGATTGGCGCCGACCAGACCCTGGAGCTGGACGGGGCGCTGTTCGACAAGGCCGAGAGCCTGGACGAGGCGCGCGAGCGGCTGAAAGCCATGCGCGGCAGGATCCACAAGCTGCATTCCGCCGTGGTGGTGGCCGAGAACGGCCAGGCCATCTGGCGCGAGGTCCCGGCCGCCAGGCTCTCCATGCGGCCGTTCACCGACGCCTTCCTGGAGGGCTATCTGAGCCGGGTCGGCGAGGACGTGCTGTCCAGCGTTGGCTGCTATCAACTCGAGGGCGAGGGGGTGCAGCTTTTCGACCGCATCGAGGGCGACTATTTCACCATACTGGGGTTGCCACTGACGGGCCTGCTGGACCTGCTGCGGCGGCATGGGGTGCTGGAACTATGAGCGTGGGCCCGACATGAGCGTAGGGATGACCGGGGCGGCCTGGGTGGCGGGGGTGGTCGGCAGTCCGATCAACCATTCGCTCAGCCCGGTGATTCACAACGCCTGGATCGAGGAGGCCCTGCTCGACGCGGCCTATGTGCCCTTCAACCCCCCGCCGCCGGCCTTCCGGGGCTTCATCCAGGGCCTGAGGGGCGGGGCGATCCGGGGGCTGAACGTCACCATCCCCTTCAAGGAAGAGGCGCTGGCCCTGGCCGACGAGGCCAGCGACCTGGCCCGGCGGGCCGGGGCGGCCAACCTGCTGCTGTTCCGCGACGACGGGGCGATCATCGCCGACAATACCGACGGCACCGGCCTGCTGGCCGCCCTGCATGTCCAGGCCGAATACCGCGCCGACGCCGGGCCGGTGGTGATCCTGGGAGCCGGCGGCGCGGCCCGGGGCGCGGCGGCGGCCCTGCTGGAGGCCGGCGCCCCGGCCGTGCGGGTGATCAATCGCACGCGGGAACGCGCCCTGGTCCTGGCCCGGCAGCTGGGCCCCCTGGTCACCGGCTTTGGCCGCGAGGACGCCCATGTGGCCCTGCGCGACGCGGCCTGCATCATCAACGCCACCTCGCTGGGCCTGGGCGGCGGGCCCGGTCCCGACATCGACCTGGGCCTGGCGCCCCATGCCGCGGTGGTGATGGACATGGTCTACAAGCCGCTGGAAACCGGCCTGATCCACCGGGCCCTGGAGCGGGGCATGCGCACGGTCGACGGGCTGGAGATGCTGATCCGCCAGGCCGTGCCCTCGTTCGAGGCCTTCTATGGCCGTCGGCCGCCGGCGACGATCAATGTCCGGGCGTTATGCCTGGAAACCCTGGCGGCGCAGGAGCGCAACGCGTGATTGTTCTGGGACTGACCGGCTCGATCGGCATGGGCAAGTCGACCACCGCGGCGATGTTCGCCGCCGAGGGCGTCCCGGTCTACGACGCCGACGCCGAGGTGCATGCCCTCTATGCGCCGGGCGGGGCGGCGGTCGCGCCCATCGAGGCGGCGTTTCCCGGCGTCACCGCCGGCGGGGCGGTGGACCGGGCCAAGCTCAGCCAGCGGGTGGTCGGCCAGCCGGACGAGCTGAAGAAGCTGGAAGCCATCGTCCACCCCCTGGTCGGGGCGACGCGGGGCGAGTTCTTCGCCAAGGCTGAGGCCGCCGGGGCGGATGTGGTGGTGCTCGACATCCCCCTGCTGTTCGAGACCGGCGGCGAGAAGCGGGTCGACGCGGTGGTGGTGGTCTCGGCGCCGGCCGACATGCAACGGGCCCGGGTGCTGGCCCGCGACGGCATGGACGAGGCCAAGCTGGACGCCATCCTGGCCCGGCAGATGGCCGACGCCGAGAAGCGGGCCCGGGCGCACTACATCATCGACACCGGCCAGGGCCTGGATCATGCGCGAGCCCAGGTGCGCGAGGTGCTGGCCAAGGTGCGGGCGGGGCTGCCTGACAGGCCTTCGGCCTAGCCGACGAAAAGGCGCGCAAATTAGGAGCGCGGTGGCGCGGTCAGGTGGGTTTAAGCCGCTTCGCGGGAAGGAAGATAAGTTCAGAGAAGAAGAGCAAGGGGGTCGGGACATCCTCGAAGCGCCGCAGGCGATCAATTTGAGAAGACAGCCTGCGGCGCGTCCAGCGAGCTCAACCGCTTGCTCTTCTTCTCTTCCCTTATCTTCCTGTCGCGAAGCGACCCCAAAATCCCACGCCTCCTCGACCACGGACCGTCGGACTTCGCGCCCGTTCGTGTGGTTCGTGGACAACCCTTACCCACACCTGCGACCGCGCCGCCGCTTGACCGACTCCCACGAACGGAGCGAATGAAAGGCAATGGCGCGGCATATAGTACTCGACACCGAGACCACGGGGCTCGACCCCCGCAGCGGTCACCGGCTGATCGAAATCGCCTGCGTCGAGGTCGTCGACTACATCCCGACCGGCAAGAGCTTCCACCGCTACGTCCATCCCGACCGCGCCATCGACCCGGACGCCGAGCGGGTGCACGGCATCTCGCTGGAGCGGCTCAAGAACGAGCCGCGCTTCCATGAGAGCGTGGTCTGCGACGAGTTCCTGGCCTTCGTCGGCAGCGACACCATCGTCGCCCACAACGCCCCCTTCGACCGCGGTTTCATCAATGCCGAGCTGGAGCGGGCCGGCAAGCCGGTGACCGAGGACCATCGCTGGGTCGACACCCTGGCCATCGCCAAGAAGAAGTTCCCGGGGATGTACAACTCCCTGGACGCCCTCTGTAAGCGGATGAAGATCTCGCTGGAGGGCCGCGAGAAGCACGGGGCCCTGATCGACGCCCAGCTGCTGGCCGCCGTCTATCTGGAACTGCAGGGCGGCAAGGAACGGGCGCTGGACCTGACCGCCGCGGTGGTGCGCCAGGCGGTGGGCGCGGCGGTGGCGGCGTCCTATGGCGCGCGGCCCAGGCCCCTGGCGCCGCGTTGCACCGAGGCGGAACGGGCGGCGCATGAGGCGTTCGTGCGGGACGTGCTGAAGGACAAGGCGGTGTGGCTGCAGTTCAGGGGCTAGGGATTAGGGGATAGCTGGCGCCAATCCCTAGCCCCTAAACCCTAGTCCCTAAGCGGAAGCGATCTCGTCCGGAAGTCCAATCATGTGGAAGCCCGCATCGACGTGGACCACCTCACCGGTCGTCGAGAAGCCCAGGTCCGACAGCAGCCACAGCGCCGCGCCGGCGACGCCTTCCATGCTGGTGTCTTCCTTCAGGGCGCTGAAGGCCCGGCCCTGGCTGATCATGCCACGACCGCCCGAGATGCCGGCCAGGGACAGGGTGCGCATGGCGCCGGCCGAGATGGCGTTGACCCGGATCTTCTGCTGGCCGAGATCCCGGGCAATGTAGCGCATGGAGGCCTCGAGCGCGGCCTTGGCGACGCCCATGGTGTTGTAGTTGGGGATGACCCGCTCGGCGCCCAGATAGGTCATGGTCACCATCGACCCGCCATTGGGCATCAGTTTCGCGGCGCGGCGGGCGCAGTCGACGAAGCTGAAGGCCGAGACGTTCATGGCGCTAAGGAAGCCGTCGCGGGTGGTGTTCTCGACGAAACTGCCCTTCAGCTCGTCCTTCTTGGCGAAGGCGATGGAATGCAGGAAGGCGTCCAGCGTCCCCATCTCCTTCTCGATCTGGGCGAAGGCGGCGTCCATGGAGGCGTCGTCGGTGACCTCCATCGGCACGAAGGTCTTGACCCCGATGCTCTCGCCCAGCGGCCGGACCCGCTTTTCCATGTCGGGCAGGTAGGCGAAGGCCAGCTCCGCGCCTTGGGCGGCCAGCTGCGAGGCGATGCCCCAGGCGATGGAGTTGTGGTTGGCCACCCCGGTGATCAGGGCCTTCTTGCCCTTCATCAACTCGCCGGTCGGGAAGTTGTAGTCGTCGGCCATGGTGGAGGTCCTATGGTCGTGGAGAGGGTCTAGGGGCTAGGGATTAGGGGCTAGAAGCGGGAAGGGCTAGCCCCTAGCCCCTATTCCCTAGCCCCTCACGGGTCGTCAGACCCGGCTGAAGATCAGCGACCCGTTCGTCCCGCCGAAGCCGAAGCTGTTGGACATCACCGTCTCGAGCTGGCGGTCGATGCGGCTGCGGGCGATGGGCAGGCCTTCGAACAGCGGGTCGAGGTTTTCGATGTTGGCGCTTTCGGCGACGAAGCCGTTGTTGAGCATCAAGAGACTGTAGATCGCCTCCTGCGCCCCGGCGGCGCCCAGGCTGTGGCCGGTCAGGGACTTGGTCGAGGAGATCAGCGGGGCCTTGTCGCCGAACACCTCGCGCACGGCCCCCATCTCCTTCTCGTCGCCGACCGGCGTGCTGGTGCCGTGCGGGTTGAGATAGTCGATGGTGCGCCCGCCGGCGTCGGCCATGGCCAGGCGCATGCAGCGCACCGCGCCCTCGCCGGAGGGGGCGACCATGTCGAAGCCGTCGCTGTTGGCCGCGAAGCCGGTGACCTCGGCGTAGATCTTGGCCCCGCGCGCCTTGGCGTGCTCCAGCTCTTCCAGCACCAGCATCCCGGCCCCGCCGGCGATGACGAAGCCGTCGCGGTCCTTGTCATAGGCGCGGCTGGCCTTGGCGGGGGTGTCGTTGAAGTTGGTCGACATGGCGCCCATGGCGTCGAACAGGTTGGAAAGCGTCCAGTCCAGCTCCTCCGTGCCGCCGGCGAAGACGATGTCCTGCTTGCCCATCTGGATCTGCTCGGCGGCCGCGCCGATGCAGTGGGCGCTGGTCGCGCAGGCCGAGGAGATCGAATAGTTGATCCCCTTGATCTTGAACCAGGTCGAGAGCACCGCCGAGGGGCCAGAGCTCATGGCCTTGGGCACCGCGAACGGACCGATCCGCTTGGGGCCCTTCTCGCGGGTGATATCGGCGGCGTTGACGATGGCTCTCGTCGAGGGCCCGCCCGAGCCGACGATCAGGCCGGTGCGGACGTTGGAAATCTCGGACTCTTCCAGGCCCGCGTCGGCGATGACCTGCTCCATGGCGATGTGGGCGTAGCCGGTGCCGGGGGCCAGGAAGCGGGCGGCGCGGCGGTCGACCATGGATTCCCAGTCGATCTGCGGGGCGGCGTGCACCTGGCAGCGGAAGCCCAGCTCGGCGTAGTCGGGGGCGGCGATGACCCCCGAACGGGCCTCGCGCAGAGAGGCCAGGACTTCGTTGGGGTTGTTGCCGATCGAGGACACGATCCCCATCCCGGTGACGACGACACGACGCATAGGCGCTCCTTGTTCCTTTTTCCGCCCCTCCGGACCTCGACCCTCCTTGAAACTTTGGGGCGGGCCCGGTTCCTGGTCAACGCTTAGGTGTAGAGCCCGACCCGCAGATCGGTCGCCTCATAGATGGGCTTTCCGTCGGCCAGGAGAACCCCATCGCCGATGCCCATGACCAGGCGGCGCAGGATCACCCGCTTCAGCTCGATGCGGTATTCCACCTTCTTGATGTCAGGCGTCACCTCGCCGGTGAACTTCACTTCGCCCACGCCCAGGGCGCGGCCCTTGCCGGGGGCGCCCGACCAGCCGAGGAAGAAGCCGACCAGCTGCCACATGGCGTCCAGGCCCAGGCAGCCCGGCATCACCGGGTCATTGATGAAGTGGCATTTGAAGAACCACAGGTCCGGATTGATATCGAGCTCGGCGGTGATGAAGCCCTTGCCGGCCGCCCCGCCATGGTCGTCGATATGGGTGATGCGGTCGAACATCAGCATCGGCGGCACGGGCAGCTGGGCGTTGCCCGGCCCGAACATGCGGCCGTTCCCGCAGTCGATCAGATCCTGGTAGTCGTAGCTGGATTTGGCTTTAGCCGCAGTCATTCCGGTCACCGTCTTCCTGTCCGTTCAACCCGGAACGGCAGGCTCTGGTTGCCGGGGTAGCAGAGCAGGAAGCGAGGGACTAGGGGTTAGGGGCTAGGGACCAGAGCCCGCTAACCCCTAACCCCTAGTCCCTAACCCCTACTTCGGCCGTGGCCGGCAGACCGGCGGGGGGCCGCCGCCCCAGACGTCTTCCTGGCGCACCCAGCCCTTCACGCCGGAGGCCTTGAGGCGGCACCAGCCCTTCTCGCAGCGGTCGAGCAGGGCGATGGCGTGGGGCTGCAGCCAGGCGACCAGCTTGGCGTCGTCGCGGGGCTCGGCGCGCAGGGTGGCGGCGGTGGGGGCGTTGCGCAGGGCGAAGCGGCGGCCATCGACCAGCCGCTTGTTGACCCAGGCGACCGATCCGTCGGCGGCCTGCACTTTTCGCCAGTCGCTGGTCTCGGCGATCACCTTCACCGGCAGGCCCTTGCCGTGCCAGACCCACTGGATGTCGTAGTCCTCGCCCGGACCCTTGCGGGCGTTGACCTCGGCGAACTTCAGCGACACGAAGCGCGGCACCGGCAGGGTCGAGGGGGTGGCGCAGTTCTGGTCGCCCGCCCCGCGGCAGGCTCCCGCGAGCAGTCCCAAGCCGCAAATCGCCAAAAGCGACAGCATCTTGCCTTGCGGACCCCGGTTCGCTTGGACACGGGCCGCCGCTTTGCTAGAGGTGCCCAGACACCTCCGTCCTCGACGCCCGCCCGGGCGGCGCCCGTTTCCGTCAGAATCGCTCATGGCCGCCCAGAAGCCCAAAGTCGTCGTTACCCGCAAGCTGCCCGATCCGGTTGAAACCCGGATGCTGGAACTGTTCGGTAAAGAAACCGAACTGAATTTCGACGACACCCCGTTTACCGCGGACCGGCTGCTCGACGCCATGAACCGTTGCGACGTGCTGGTGCCGACCATCACCGACCGGCTGGACAAGGCCCTGCTGGCCCGGGCCGGCGAGCGGCTGAAGCTGATCGCCAATTTCGGGGCCGGAGTCGACAACATCGATGTCGCCACCGCCAACGCCCGCGGGCTGATCGTCACCAACACCCCGGGCGTGCTGACCGAGGACACCGCCGACCTGACCATGGGCCTGATCATGGCCGCCTCGCGCCGGCTGGTGGAGGGCGCCAATGTCGTGCAGGCCGGTGGTTTCAGCGGCTGGTCGCCGACCTGGATGATGGGCCGGCGGATCTGGGGCAAGCGGCTGGGCATCATCGGCATGGGCCGCATCGGCCAGGCCCTGGCCCGCCGCGCGGCGGCCTTCGGCCTGTCGATCCACTATCACAACCGCAAGCCCGTCAGCCCCCGCATCGCCGAGGAGCTGGGCGCCACCTACTGGGAGAGCCTGGACCAGATGCTGGCCCGGATGGACGTCATCTCGGTCAACTGCCCGCACACCCCGGCCACCTATCACCTGCTCTCGGCCCGGCGGCTGAAGCTGCTGCAGCCGCATGCCATCGTGGTCAACACCGCCCGGGGCGAGGTGATCGACGAGGGAGCCCTGGCCAACATGCTGGCCCGGGGCGAGATCGCCGGGGCCGGGCTGGACGTCTACGAGCACGAGCCGGCCATCAATCCCAAGCTGCTGAAACTGCCCAATGTCGTCCTGCTGCCCCATATGGGCTCGGCGACCATCGAGGGCCGCATCGACATGGGCGAGAAGGTCATCGTCAACATCAAGACCTTCATGGACGGGCACAGGCCGCCGGATAGGGTTATCCCGGCGATGCTGTAGCTAGGGGTTCCTCGCCCCTTGGGCGAGGTGGCGGCGAAGCCGACGGAGTGGGCTCTTGGGAGCACACGGGTTTTCAGGATTGAGCACTGTCGGAGTGGGCGTGCTTTCGCCTACGTGCCGGCTGACAGAGCCCACTCCACCACTTCGTGGTCCCCCTCGCCCAACGGGCGAGGAATGACGGAACGCCGTTCGCGCCTGTCCGCTTGACGCGGCGCCAGCCGCTTGGGCAACCTGTCCCGCAGTAGGGGGACGGGTTTTGATCAATCGCAGACGCTTGATGGCGACGGCTCTGGCCGCGCCGCTGGCCAGCCAGGCCTTGGCTGGCGAGGCCTGGGCCGCGGACGCGCCCGGCGCGGCGGCCGTCATCCCGCCCACGCTCGATGAGCTGCTGAAGAAGCCGGTGATGCTGGACGCGGCCCTGTCGCCGGACGGCGAGCGGGTGGCCATGCTGCGCGAGGTGCGGGAGGGCGACAAGCGGCTGGCCTATCTGCGGATGGCCAAGGTCGGCGACTACGACAACACCACCCAGGTGCTGCTGGGCGACTTCGAGGTCGAGCAGGTGGAATGGGCCAGCAACGACCGGCTGCTGATCTGGCTGCGGTTCGACAAAGGCCAGGACGGCAAGCCGACCGGCATCCCGTACGACGGCGACTTCATCCCCATCCCGGTGCGGCGGGTGATGGCCGTCAGCCCCGACGGCAAGAACCCGGTGGCGCTGTTCGGCAATCAGAAGCGGGTCCTGCGCCGGGACTTCAACCTGGCCCAGGTGGTCGACGTGACCCCGGACGACCCCGACCACGTCATCATGCAGATCTGGAACTACGACTACGACTGCTGGGCGCTCTACCAGGTCAATATCCATACCGGCGAGGCGGTCGTATCCGAGCGCGGGTCCCCGACGACCGACGGCTGGTTCCTGCAGAACGGCAGGCCGGTCCTGCGCTATGATTCCAACGACAGCGGCACGTCGGTGACCGTCTCGGCCCGGGCCCCGGGCGAGAGCGACTGGAAGGTCTATCGCAAGTTCCGCCGCGACGAGCTGAAGAAGCTGGAGAACTTCGACGTCATGGCCGCCACGCCGGAACCGGGCGTGCTGCTGGTCGCCAGCCTGGCCACGATGGACGATGCGGTGACGGTCCGCCGCTTCGACCTGCGAAACCTGACCATGGGCGAGGTCGTGGCCCATCAGCCGGGCCGCGACATCTCGGGGGTGTTCTGCGACGAGCGGTCGGGGCTGGTGGCCAGCCGCTATCTCGAGGACCGCCAGGCCTACCTGTTCACCGACCCCAAACTGGCGGCGCATTTCAAGGGCATGAACGCCTTCTTCGGCAACGAGTGCAATGTGCGCCTCTACGACGTCGACCAGACGCACAACCGCTTCATCACCTTTGTCAGCGGTCCCCGCCAGGCCGGCGGGTTCCATCTCTATGACCGCACGGCCAGACAGTACGCCCCGCTGGGCGACACCCGGCCCTGGCTGGACGGCCGCCTGGCCTCGATGGAGATCCTCAAGGTCAAGGCGCGCGACGGCCTGGACCTGACCGCCTATCTGACCGTGCCCGTCACCCCGGCAGCTGGACCCCGGCCGATGGTGGTCATGCCGCATGGCGGGCCGCAGGCGCGCGACGGCTACGACTACGACCTCTGGGCCCAGGCCCTGGCGGCCCAGGGCTGGCTGGTGCTGCAGCCCAACTTCCGCGGCTCGGGCGGCTACGGCAAGGCCTTCGCCGCGGCCGGCCACCGCCGCTGGGGCGACGCCATGCAGTGGGACGTCGAGGACTGTGTCGAGGCCGTGGTGAAATCCGGCCGGGCCGATCCGGGCCGACTGGCCATCCTGGGGGCCAGCTACGGCGGCTACGCGGCCCTGATGGGGGTGGTGCTCAAGCCCGACCTCTACCGCTGCGCGGTGTCGCGGGCCGGGGACAGCGACCTGAACCAGCTGCTGACCTACGCCCGGCGCGATGAGGGCGCCGACTCGCTGACCTACAAATGGTGGGTCAGGCTGGTCGGCGACCCCAAGACCGACGCGGCCATGCTCAAGGCCGGTTCGCCCCGCCAGCGGGTGGGCGAGATCAAGGCGCCGCTGCTGCTGTACCATGGCAGCGACGACCACATCGTCACGCCGGAGGCCTCGCGGGATATGGCCAAGGCGATGAAGAAGGCCGGCAAGCCGTGCGAGTATGTCGAGGTCAAGGGCGAGGGCCACAACGGCTGGGCGGAGGCCGAGGAGCGCCGGTTCCTCGAACGGGCGATCGGCTTCATCGCCCGGAATTTCCAGGCCTGAGGACCTCGCCGGGATCGATCGCGGCGACCCGTCACGCTTGACGTGGACGTAAGGGCCGGGCCAAAGCTGCGGCAGTATTTTGGGGGGCTTTATCATGATCCAACGCAGAACCCTGCTGGCCGGCGCCTTCGCCGCGCCCGCCCTGACCGCCGCCATGGCGGCCTGGACCCGGGCCGTGGCCGCCGACGCCGTTACGCCGCCCACCGTCGCCGAGCTGATGAAGAAGCCCGAGGTGCTGGGCGCCAGCCTGTCGCCGGACGGCCAGCGGATCGCCATCCTGCGCGAGCAGCGCCAGGGTGAAAAACGGGTCGCCTTCGTGCTGATCGTCAAGGCCGACGACCTGGCGGCCGCCCCCAGGACCGTGGTGCTGGGCGACTACGACCCCATGCAGGTGGTCTGGGCCAACAATGACCGGCTGCTGGTCACCCTGGCCATGGATCACGACGCCAACGGCCTGAAGATCAAGGGCGTGTACGACGGGTCGATCGAGAACATCACCATCTACCGGGCCATGGCCATCGGCGCCGACGGCTCCAATCCGGTGATCATGGTCGGCAACCGCACCAACGCCATCACCGACAGCCTCGATCTGAGCCGGATCGTCGACATGCTGGCCGACGACCCGGACAACGTGATCATGCAGATCTGGGACCCGGGTCCCAGCCAGTGGACGCTGCAGAAGGTCAACGTCAATACCGGCGTCGCGGTCCGCTACGAGGCCGGCTCCAAGTCCACCTACGCCTGGGATTTCCAGAACGGCGTGCCGGTCGTGCGCTACGACAGCGCCACCACCCGCCGCACGGCCGTCAACATATTCGTGCGGCCGCAGGGCGCGGCGGACTGGACCTTTTATCGCAAGGTCCGCAGCGACTTCGGTGAGCTTCCCGCCGAGTTCGAGATCATCGCCGCCTCGCCCGAGCGGGACGTGCTCTGGGCGATGGAGCTGCCCGAGGGCGAGGACGCGCAGGTCATCCGCAAGTTCGACCTGAGGACCCGGACGCTGGGCGAGGTAGTGGCCCGCCAGCCCGGCCGCGGCGTCGACGGCATGCTGGTGGACAACAACCAACTGTTGGTGGGGGTCCGGTACACCGAGGACCGGACCAGCTACCAGTTCGCCGACAAGAGCTTCCAGGGCCACTTCAAGGGCATGAACGCCTTCTTCGAGAACAAGGCCAACGTCTTCCTGTTCGACGTCGACGACGCCCACAACCGCTTCCTGGCCCATGTCAGCGGGCCGCAGCAGGCGCCGGCCTACTACCTTTATGACCGCAAGGCCGTGCGGTTCGACGTGCTGGGGGATTCGCGGCCCTGGCTGGGCGGCCGCCTGGCGCCCATGGAGACCTTGAAGATCAAGGCCCGCGACGGGCTGGACCTCACCGCCTACCTGACCACGCCCATCACCCCCGCCACCGGACCCCTGCCGATGGTGGTCGTGCCGCATGGCGGGCCGCAGGTTCGCGACCAGAGCGGCTACGATCACCTGGTCCAGGCCCTGGCCGCCCAGGGCTGGCTGGTGCTGCAGCCCAACTATCGCGGCTCGACCGGCTATGGCCGCGCCTTTGCCGAGGCGGGCCACCATCACTGGGGCGACGCCATGCAGTGGGATGTCGAGGATTGCGTGGACAGCCTGGTCAAGGCCGGCCGGGCCGATCCGAAACGCCTGGCCATACTGGGCGGCAGCTACGGCGGCTATGCGGCGCTGATGGGGGGCATCCTCAAGCCGGACCTCTATCGCTGCGTGGTCTCGCGGGCCGGACCCTCGGACCTGCCCAAGACCCTCGCCGACGTCCGCGGCCAGGGCGACGCCGAGATCTACCGCTGGTGGACCGATCTGATCGGCGATCCGGCCAGGGACGCGGCCATGCTGCGCGCCGCCTCGCCGGCCTTGCGCGCCGCGGAGATGAAGGCGCCGGTGCTGCTGTTCCACGGGACCAAGGACCCGGTGGTCGACGTCTTCGCCTCGCGGGACATGAACGCGGCCCTGAAACAGGCCGGCAAGGCGGTGACCTATGTCGAGGTCAAGGGCGAGGGCCACGGCGGCTGGAAGGACGAGCACGAGACGACCTGGCTGGAGCAGTCGGTCGCCTTCATCGCCAAGAGTTTCAAGAGCTAGACACGCGAACCGCCCGGGGGGGACCATGATCGACCGCAGACGACTGATCGCCACGGCCTTGGCGGCGCCAGGCCTGGCCGGGTCGGCCTGGGCCGCCGACGGGCCGCCCGCCGCCATCAAGCCGCCCAGCCTGGAGGAGCTGTTCCGCTACCCCGTGCTGGTCGATGCGGCCCTGTCTCCGGACGGCGAGCGGGTGGCGGTGCTGCGCGAGGAGCGCGGCCTGGCCCCGCCGGGCAGCGTCACGCCGGAAAAGGAGCGGGAGTATAAGCGGTGGAAGCCGATGGCGGGGTCGACGGCCAAGCCGTTTGATCCGCAGGAAGGCCACCTGGCCTATATCAGGCTGTCGAAGGTCACCGAACTGGACGGCAAGCCGGTCACGGTCCTGCTGGGCGACCGCGCGGTGCGGCAGGTGGAATGGGCCAACAACGAGCGGCTGCTGGTCTGGGTCACCATCGAGGCCAACGCCGACGTCACCCTAGGCCAGGGCGGGCAGGGCGATGACGGGCCGGCCCGCCCTCGCTCGCAGGTTAAAACCCGGGCCAGGCGGGTCCTGTCCATCGGCGCCGACGGCAAGGACCAGATGATCCTGGCCGCCGATCCGAAATACGGTTTCGCCAACAACTGGACCATGGACAATGTGGTCGATCTGCTGCCGAGCGATCCGGACCACGTCATCATGCAGATCGGGCGGAACAACCGCTGGAATCTGTACAGGGTGAATGTCTACACCGGCGAGCCGGTGCTGATCGAGCAGGGCTTTCCCAATACCGACGCCTGGTTCCTGCAGGACGGCGTCCCGGTCTTGCGCCTCGATTCCAACGGCGACAATTCCGTCGTCACCGTCCATGCCCGGGCGCCCGGCGCGGCCGACTGGACGCTCTATCACCGCTTCCGCCGCAACGAACAGGACAAGCTCGCCGACTTCAACGTCGTCGGCGCGACGACCGAGCCCGGCATCCTGCTGGTGGCCAGCCAGCAGCCCGGCGACGATACCGTGGTGGTCCGGCGCTTCGACGTGGCGAGCCTGGCCCTGGGCGATACGGTCGCCCACCACCCTGGCCGCGACATCGAGGAAATCTTCCAGGACGAGGCCGGCGTCATCGTCGGCGCCCGCTACATCGAGGACCGCGACGCCTACGACTTCGTCGACCCCAAGCTGGCGCCCCACTTCCGGGCGCTGAACAGGTTCTACGACGACCAGTGCAACATGCGCCTCCATGATGTCAGCCGCGACCACAGCCGGTTCATCGTCAGGGTCTCGGGCCCACAGGCGCCGAAAGGCTTCTGCCTGTACGACCGCGCCGCCCTGCACGTCGAGGATTTGGGAGAGGCCCGGCCCTGGCTGAACGGCCGTCTGGCCGGGATGGAGGTTTTGCGGATACCGGCCCGTGACGGTCTGCCCCTCACCGCCT
The DNA here is from genome assembly GCF_030814835.1 of Caulobacter ginsengisoli. Lineage (GTDB taxonomy): Bacteria > Pseudomonadota > Alphaproteobacteria > Caulobacterales > Caulobacteraceae > Caulobacter > Caulobacter ginsengisoli. The sequence goes on along the minus strand of NZ_JAUSVS010000006.1, from coordinate 76,982 downwards.
ATCTGACCGTGCCGGTCAATCCGCCGAAAGGCCCCGCGCCGCTGGTGGTCATGCCGCATGGCGGGCCCGAAGCGCGCGACAGCTACAGCTTCGACCGTTGGGCCCAATACCTGACGACGCAGGGCTGGCTGGTGCTGCAGCCCAACTTCCGGGGCTCCGGGGGCCTGGGCCGCGCTTTCGCCGAGGCGGGGCATCATCGCTGGGGCGACGCCATGCAGTGGGATATCCAGGACTGCGTCGACGCCCTGATCAAGTCCGGCCGGGCGGACCCGGCCCGGCTGGCGATCGCCGGCGGCAGTTACGGCGGCTACGCGGCGATGATGGGCGCCATCCTGCAGCCAGACCGCTACCGGTGCGTGATCTCGCGGGCCGGACCCTCGGACCTGCCCGATTTTCTCTCCTACATGCGCGGCCTCGATGGGTCGGACTCGCCGCTCTATGCCTGGTGGACCAAGCTGATCGGCGATCCGGCCAAGGATGGCGCCATGCTGGCGGCGGCCTCGCCGGTCCGCCGCATCGCCGAACTCAAGGCCCCGCTGCTGCTGTTCCACGGCGACCGGGATCCCATCGTCCCCGTGGCCGCCTCGCGCGACATGGCCAAGGCGATGAAGAAGGCCGGCAAGTTCTGCGCCTATTTCGAAGTCGAGTACGAGGGCCATAGCGACTGGGGCTATGACGACGAATTCGCCTTTATGGAAAAGTCCGCCGCCTTTATCGCTCAATCCTTCGGCGGATAGACCTTCAGCTTGATCCAACTGTCGAGGTTGGCGGCGGACCTGTCGGGGATCTGTTCCATCGGCACGTGGCCGACCTGGCCGTAGGCGTCCAGGGTCGCGCCCGGGATGGCTTTGGCGAAGGCCTCGCCGTCGGCGAAGGGGACCAGTTTGTCCTGGCGGCCATGCATGACCAGGGTCGGAATCTTGATGACCGCCAGCTTCTGCGGGGTCGCCGGGTCGCGGAAGGTGGCCTGCAGGCCGAACAGGATGTCGCGGTGGCCGGGGGCTCTGGCCAGGTCCACATAGCGGTCGACCAGGGCGTCGGTGACCAGGGTCTTGTCGAGATAGGCGTCCTCAAGCCCCGCCTTGGTCAGGCCGCGGGCATCGAGATTGTGCAGCAGGGCCCGGCCGATGGGGTTGGCCATGACCTTGAAGATCACCGGGCCGTCGCGGCCCTCCTGCGGATGGGCCCAGCCGCCGGCGTCGACCAGCACCAGCCCGTCCAGCCGCTCAGGGTGAACCAGGGCGTAGTTCCAGGCCACCGCCCCGCCCATGGAGTTGCCGGCCAGCACGAACTTCTGCAGCTTCAGATGGTCGACCACGCCCTGCACCACGTCGAGGAAGGTGGTCGGGCCGACCTGGAAGCCCGGCGGGGCCTGCGTGAGGCCATGGCCCGGCAGGTCCAGGCTGACGATGCGATAGGTCCCGCCCAGCCGCTTCACCCAGGGCTCCCAGGTGTCGACATTGGCCGAGAAGCCATGGACCAGCACCAGCACCGGGCCCTTGGGATTGCCCTGGTCGCGGTAGTGGACATGCAGGCCGCCCGGCAGGTCGACATAGCGGGAGGCGGCGTTCTGGTATTTGGCCTGCAGGGTCTTCCAGGGCAGGTCGGGGCGCTGCAGTGTGACCCAGAGGATGGCGAGCATGGCGACGACCAGCAGGGCCAGCCCGCCGAGGATGCGAAGCAGGGTCTTCATGTGCGTGCCCTCCCCAGGGATTGTTTGCGATATTTAACGCACGCGGCAACTATCTCGTCAATGGCGGCAAGGGTCCTGTACCTAAAAGCCGCTCATCCCCGCGAAAGCGGGGACCCAGGCTTTTTTGCTGTTGAGGGCGAATCTGACAGGTCTGGGCGATTGCTAGTCCGCTACGAAAAACACCTGGGTCCCCGCTTTCGCGGGGATGAGCGGGTGTGTGTTGGGCGCGCGTGGACGTTACCCGCCGCACGCCGGGCAGGCGGGATCGGCCCCGACCCTGAGCGTCCGACTCTCACCGCTCAGCCCCTCATAGACCAGCAGCCGGCCGGTCAGCGGCGTCCCGGCCCCGGCGATCAGCTTGATGGCCTCCAGGGCCATCATCGAGCCGACCACCCCGGCCAGCGCCCCCACCACCCCGACGGCGACGCAGGTCTCGGCGTCGGGGGGGATGTCGGGGACCAGGCAGCGGTAGCAGGGTCTGCCGGCGAACACCCCGACCTGGCCGGTCCAGCGGCCGATGGCCCCGCTGACCAGGGGAACGCCGTGCTCGAGGCAGGCGGCGTTGACGGCAAAGCGGGTCTCGAAATTGTCGGTGCCGTCCAGGACCAGGTCGAAGCCGGCGACCAGGTCCGGATGGAAGGCGGTGGCGTGGGCGACCACCTCGACCTCGGGGTTGAGGGCGGTCAGGTGTTCGGCGGCGGCTTCGGTCTTGGGCCGGCCGACGTCGTTGGTGGCGTAGATCACCTGCCGCTGCAGATTGGAGAGGGCGACGGTGTCGGGGTCGACCAGGTCGAGGCGGCCGACTCCGGCGGCGGCCAGGTAGAGGGCGGCGGGGGCGCCCAGGCCGCCGGCCCCGACGATCAGCACCCGGGCGGCCTTCAGCTTCTGCTGGCCCGGGCCGCCGACCTCGCGCAGCACCAGGTGGCGGGCATAGCGTTCGACCTCGCTATCGGAAAACTTCATGCGTCTTGACCCGATCCGTCCGCCCCGCCACCTATCGAGAGATGCAGAACGCCACATCCTTCCCCGATTGGCACGGGACCACCATCCTGGCCGTGCGCAAGGACGGCCAGACCGTCGTCGCCGGCGACGGCCAGGTCTCCATGGGCCAGACCATCGTCAAGGGCAACGCCCGCAAGGTCCGCACCCTGGCCGGCGGCAAGGTCATCGCCGGGTTCGCCGGGGCCACGGCCGACGCCTTCACCCTGATCGAGCGGCTGGAAGCCAAGCTGGAACAGTATCCCGACCAGCTGGCCCGGGCCTGCGTGGACCTGGCCAAGGACTGGCGCACCGACCGCTATCTGCGCCGGCTGGAGGCCATGCTGATCGTCGCCGACAAGGACGCCATCTACACCGTCACCGGGGTCGGCGACGTTCTGGAGCCGGAAAGCGGGGTGGCGGCCATCGGCTCGGGCGGCGCCTACGCCCTGGCCGCGGCCCGCGCCTTACTGGACGGTAACTTGACCGCCGAGGCCATCGCCCGAAAGGCTATGGGGATAGCCGCGGACATCTGCGTCTACACCAATAGCTCCCTGACGCTGGAGACCCTCTGACATGCGCGCCCTGATCCTGGCCGCCGTCTGCCTGCTGGCCGCTCCGGCGGTCGCGGACATCGCCCCCCTGACCCCCAAGGCCGTGGTCGAGGCCGAGCGGGCCTTCGCCGCCGATGGGGCGGCGTTCGGGATCAAGAAGAGCTTTTTGACCTGGATGGCCGACGACGCCATCGTCCTCAATCCCGACCCGACCAGCGCCAAGGCCCTCTATGGATCGCGGCCCGACGGCAAGGGGCCGCTGCTGGAATGGTGGCCGGTCTATGCCGGGATCGCCCGCTCCGGCGACCTGGGCTTCACCACCGGGCCCTACACGGTCAACGGCAAGCCCGGCGCCTTCTATTTCACGGTCTGGAAGAAGCAGCCCGACGGCGGCTGGAAATGGATCTTCGATGGTGGGGCGGGGGCCGACCCGACCGGGGCGCCGGCCAGGGATTCCGAGCCCGGCTACCTGACTGCCTCCAACCAGAAGGGCCAGTATCCGGAAAGCGCTTCCGCCGACCTGGCCAAGGTCGAAAAGGCCCTGGCCGCCCAGGCCGGCGAGGATTCCGTCGCCGCCTACCGCGCCGTGCTGGCCTGCGACGCCCGGGTCTATACCGAGGACAAGCTGCCCGGCATCGGCTGCAGCCAGTTCGGCCCGGCCCTCGAGGCGCGGCCCCGCAAGCTGCTGATGTCGTCGCTGGGCGTGACGATGTCGGCCTATGGCGACCTGGCCTTCACCTATGGCGCGGTCGCCTGGGGCGAGGGGGCCGGGTTCCGCCGCGGCCACTACGCCCGCATCTGGCAGCGCCGGGCCGAGGGCTGGAAGCTGGTCTTCGACGAGCTGGTCTCCATTCCGCCACCCCCACCGCCGCCCAAGGTCGGCTGAGTTCCGTTCATGACCGAGTTTTCCCCCCGCGAGATCGTTTCCGAGCTCGACCGCTTCATCGTCGGCCATGCCGAGGCCAAGAAGGCCGTGGCCGTGGCCCTGCGCAACCGCTGGCGCCGCCGCCGGGTGCCCGAGGCCCTGCGCGATGAGGTGACGCCCAAGAACATCCTGCTGATCGGCCCTACGGGCGTGGGCAAGACCGAGATCGCCCGGCGGCTGGCGAAACTGGCCCAGGCGCCCTTCCTCAAGGTCGAGGCGACCAAGTTCACCGAGGTCGGCTATGTCGGCCGCGACGTCGACCAGATCATGCGCGACCTGGTCGAGGCGGCCCTGGGCATGGTGCGCGACAAGCGGCGGGCGGGGGTCAAGGCCAGGGCGGAGACGGCGGCCGAGGAGCGCATCCTCGACGCCCTGACCGGGCCGGGCTCGACGGCGGCGCGGGAGAGCTTTCGGGGCAAGCTGCGGGCCGGCGACCTGGACGACAAGGAGATCGAGCTGCAGCTCAACGACGCCACGTCGCCCTTCCAGGGCATGGACATCCCCGGCCAGCCCGGCCTGGGGGTGGGGGTGCTGAACCTTGGCGACATCATGGGCAAGGCCTTCGGCGGCGGCCGCACCAAGACCCAGAAGACCACGGTGGCGGCGGCCTGGACGCCGCTGATCGCCGAGGAGAGCGACAAGCTGCTCGACCAGGACAGCCTGACCGCCGAGGCCATCGAGCTGGCCGAGAACCAGGGCATCGTCTTCCTGGACGAGATCGACAAGGTGGCCAGCCGCCAGGACCGGGCCGGCGGCGGCGATGTCTCCCGCGAGGGGGTGCAGCGCGACCTGCTGCCCCTGATCGAGGGCACCACGGTGGCCACCAAGCATGGGCCGGTGAAGAGCGACCATGTGCTGTTCATCGCCTCAGGGGCGTTCCACGTCGCCAAGCCGTCGGACCTGCTGCCGGAGCTGCAAGGAAGGCTGCCGATCCGCGTCGAGCTGAAGGCCCTGTCGCGCGACGACATGCGGCGAATTCTCACCGAGCCCGAGGCCAACCTGATCATCCAGCACCAGGCCCTGATCGCCACCGAGGGCGTCACCCTGACCTTCAGCGAGGACGCCATCGACGCCCTGGCCGACGCCGCCGTGGCGGTCAATTCCAGCGTCGAGAACATCGGGGCCCGCCGCCTGCAGACCATCCTGGAAAAGGTGGTCGAGGACATCAGCTTCACCGCCGGCGACCACGGCGGCGAGACCATCGCGGTGGACGGGGACTATGTGCGGGACAAGGTCGGGGCCCTGGCGGCGGATGCGGATCTGAGCCGGTTCATTCTCTGAAACTCCGCCCCCGTAGGGGGCGGACGGCCCGCCCGAGGCGCGCCTGCAGCGCGCCCGTGGCCGGCCAGGTGGGGGTGTTTGGGCAGGTGCAGGGGCCGTCCGGTTTCGACAGGGCGAATTGCAGGGCGCCCGAGACCAGCCACAGCTTGGCGCCGCCCCTGCCCGAAGACCCCCTCCGGACCGCGCTCTGGCGCGGTCGTCCTCCCCCTACGGGTGAGGAGTTGGTGGCTTGCCTCCCGCCCACTTTGGGTGAACCCTGCCTTCCGCAGGAGGTCCCCCCATGAACGTCGAGCTGACCGACGAGCGGATCCTGGTCCTGGCCGACCGCTTCTCCATGGAGCAGGCCGAGGGCCGGGCCTGGACCAAGCGGGTGGAGGCCTTCGGGACCCTGGCCCGGATGAGCGGCTTTCTGAAACAGCCCAAGGACGACGAGTTCGAGGTCGCCTATCGCGAGCGCCGGCTGCAGCCCTTCTGGCGGCTGAGCGCCCGCACGGTGCTGGGCTATGAGCGCCGCCGCGACTACATGGTGGCCGTCGGTCCGATGGTGCAGTCGGTGGCCATCGGCGGCGAGACCCTCACCGCCAGCGGCGGCCAGATCAAGGTCAGCGGCCTGGAGACCTGCCGCGAGGAAAACCGCCGCGATCTCTATGTCGACGGGCTGAGCAAGGCGCCGCAGCCGACCCTGGCGGATTATCTCAAGCACCCGGCCAGCGAGGCCGACGCCGAGACCCTGGCCGCCGCCACCCGCGATGGGGTGGTGGTCGTGCCGTCCGAAGCCAAGGCCTCGACCCTGGTCCGCGACCTGATCGCCGCCTCGATCACCCGTATCGAGGCCGATACTGTGCTGGAGGAGACGGTGCGGGTCGAGGCCATCGAGCTCTACTACCGGCCGGTCTACGCCTTCCGCTACCGTTGGCAGGGCAAGGAGGCGGTGGTCGAGTTCGACGCGGTCACGGGCGAGCCCAGGGCCGGCGGGGCGACCTTCGAGCGGTATCTCGGCAAGATGCTGGACCCGGCCTTCCTGCTCGACGTCGGGGCCGAGGCGGCCAACATGTTCATCCCCGGGGCGAACCTGGCCAAGATGGCCATCGTCAAGGGAATCGAGCTGTCGAAGCGGTAGGTTCCAAGCTCCGCCCCCGTAGGGGGCGGACGGCCCGCCCGAGGCGCGCATCGAGCGCGCCCGTGGCCGGCCAGGTGGGGGTGTTCGGGCAGGGGCAGGGGCTATCCGGTTCTTACAGGGCGGACTGCAAGGCGCCCGAGCGCAGGCAGAAACGGGCGCGCGCCTGCCCGAAGACCCCCTCCTGATCGCGCTCTGGCGCGATCGTCCTCCCCCTACGGGTGAGGAGTAGGGAACTCGGCCTCGAACGCCGCCAGTCCCTTCTTCGAAAACGTCACCACCCGCGACCCCGGCTCCAGCCTCGCCCAGCCCAGCTCCGTCATCCGGCTCAGAAGCCCCGCCCCCAGCGTCCCGGCCAGGTGACTGCGGCGGGCGGACCAGTCGAGGCAGCTACGGCAGAGCGGGCGCTTCTGGGCGCGGAGGGTTTCGGGGTCGAGGCCGAAGCCCCGGACGAAGGCCTCGCCCGTCTCGGTGAGGACAGGGTGGTCGTCCACCAGCGCCAGCCGGCCGTCGGCGACCAGGGCCTCGAACATCGCCACCCCCAGCTCGCCGGCCAGGTGGTCGTAGCAGCGGCGGGCCCTGCGCAGGGCCGGGTCGCGGGGGCCGGGGCGGGTGCGGCTGTGGCCGGCCCGGGCGGCCAGACTCATCAGGCCCTCCAGCACGGCGGCGACATCGGGGCCGGCCAGGGCGAAATAGCGGTGCCGCCCGGCCTGGCGGACGGTGATCAGGCCCCCGGCCTCGAGCCGCGCCAAGTGGCTGCTGGCGGTCTGGGCGGTGACCCCGGCCTCGCGGGCCAGTTCCCCGGCCGTCAGGGCCTGGCCGCCCATCAGCGCGGTCAGCATGTTGGCCCGGGCCGGATCGCCCAGCAGGGCGGCGGCGCGGACGATGTCGGGGCCATCGGGCATAGTTCGACCATAGTCGAAACATGATGGACGATCCAGCGGCTAGAACTCCGCCATGACCATTACCTGCTGCATCCGCTACGAGATCGACCCGTTCCAGAAGGCGGCCTTCGAGGAATACTCGAAAGCCTGGCTGCGGATCATCCCGGCCTGCGGCGGCGACCTGATCGGCTATTTCATGCCGCATGAGGGGACCAACAATGTCGCCCTGGCGCTGATCGGCTTCGACAGCCTGGCCGCTTACGAAGCCTACCGCGCCCGGCTGCGGGCCGACCCGGCCGGCATGGCCAATTTCCGCTTCGCCGAGGAGAGGCGGCTGATCCTGCGGGAAGAGCGGACGTTTCTAAGGCCGGTAGTGGCGTAATCCTCCCCCTCCGGGTGAGGATTTGCAGAGAGCCTCCCGGTCTGCCTAGCTAGCCCGCGCCACCGCCTCCAGCCCCAGCATCGCCGCCTTGCGCCCCAGGCCCCAGTGATAGCCGGTCAGCCGGCCGTCCCTGGCGATGACCCGGTGGCAGGGGATCAGCAGCGAGACCGGGTTGGCCCCGATGGCGGCGCCGGCGGCGCGGTTGGCGCCCGGCTTGCCCGCCCAGTCGGCGACCTGGCCGTAAGAGGCGGTCTGGCCGGGCGGGATGCGCAGCAGGGCCTTCCAGACCTGGACATGGAAGGGCGAGCCGATCAGCACCAGCGGGATGGGCTCGCGGGCGTCGCCGAACGCCTTGGTGGCCATGGCCTGCGCGGCCGTGTCATCGCGCAGCCAGGCGGCGGCCGGGAAGCGGGCGTGCATGTCGGCGAAGGCGCTGTCCTCCTCGCCGGGGCCCGCGAAGCCCAGCCCGGCCAGGCCGCGCGGGGCGACCACGAACAGGCCGCGGCCGAACGGGGTGGGGGCGAGGCCCCATTTCAGGGTCAGGCCCTCGCCGCGCCGGCGGGCCTCGCCGGGGGTGACGGCCTCCTGGGCGATGAACAGGTCGTGCAGCCGCGAGGGGCCGGACAGGCCGGCGTCCAGGGCGGCGTCGAGGACGGGGGCGCCCTCCTCCAGCAGCACCCGGGCCTCGGCATGGGCGATGGCGGCCAGGAAGGTCTTGGGACTGACCCCGGCCCAGCGGGTGAACAGCCGCTGATAATGGAAGGGCGACAGGCCGGCGGCCTCGGCGGCTTCCTCGAGGCTGGGCCGCTCGCGCCAGCGCTCGGCCAGCCAGGCGAGGGACTTTTCCATGCGGACGTAATCGCGGGCCCGGTCCTCGAGCCGGACGATGACGCCGCTGGGGTCTGGGGTTTGGGTCATGAGGTCCATGTGAGCGGTTGTAGCCCCCACGCCAAGGCCCAGTCCGCCCGGTTCTTGCGGTCGGCGCGAGAAGAGTTGTCCACGAACCACACGAACCACACGAACGGGTGGCGCCCGGAACCGTATTCGTGGAGGGGCTGGGCGGCGGTGGGTTTTTGGGTCGCTTCGCGACAGGAAGATAAGGAAGATTCAAGAAGGGTAAGCGGTCGAGATATCCTTGAAGCGCCGCAGGCCATCGAATCCGAAAGATTGCCGGCGGCGCATCTAGCGAGCCACCGTCGCTTGCGTTTCTTCTCTGAACTTCTCTTCCTTCCCGCGAAGCGGCTTAATCCCACCTGCACGCGCCACGGCATCAGGCGGATTTCACACCAGGTTCGTGTGGTTCGTGTGGTTCGTGGACAATTCCTTCCCTCACCACCCCGGATGCCGATCCGCCCGCGCCGCCCGGATCGCCCGGTCGATGGCCTCGCCCAGGGCCACCCGTTCCTCGGGGCTGAGGTCGCGGCCGACGGTGTAGATCTTGCCCGACATCCGCAGGCGCACCCGCATCTGGTGCTCGCCCGGCTCCTCGAGGTCGAGGGCGGTGAAGGCGGTGGGAGATTCCCAGACCAGCTCGCTGATGTCGTCATGCTCCTTGAGCACCCTGACGGTCTCGACGCTGATCTGCAGGCGCTCGCGGCGTTCGGCGGCGCGGAAGTTGGACCGCAGCGCCAGCCACAGGAAGAAGACGTCCAGCCCCAGGAAGAAGGGGGCCGGCCAGGCGCCCATGATGAACAGGGCGATGGCCAGGATCATGCTGCCGACGATGGCCACGCCCAGCACGATCTTGAAACCCTGCGGTCCCATGGAGCGGTTGGGGGTGATCACCGCGTCCATGTACAGCTTGCCGCTCATTAAGCTTCCTGTCGGGAGAGGCCTGGGCCAAAACATGGCCTCATGGCCGCGACCCCGAAACCTGCCGCAAAACGTCTTCCCAAGAAAGTCTTGGCGCCGAAAGAGCGGGAAAGGGTGGAAACCCTGTTCCAGCGCTTCTCCACGCTCGCCGAGGACCCGCGCACCGAGCTGGACTTCAAGAACCCCTTCACCCTGCTGGTCGCCGTCGCCCTGTCGGCCCAGGCCACGGACAAGCAGGTCAACAAGGCCACCGGCCCCCTGTTCGAGGTCGCCGACAATCCGGCCGACATGCTGGCGCTCGGCGAGGCGGGACTGACCCGCTACATCGCCTCGATCGGCCTGTTCCGCACGAAAGCCAAGAACGTCATCGGTCTTTCGCGTATCCTGCTGGAGCAGCATGGCGGCCAGGTCCCCCTCGAGCGGACGGCGCTGATGGCCCTGCCGGGGGTGGGGCGCAAGACCGCCAGCGTGGTCCTCAACGAGCTCGACATCGAACCGGCCATCGCCGTCGACACCCATGTCTACCGGGTCAGCCATCGCCTGAAGCTGTCGGCGGGCAAGACGCCGGACCAGGTCGAGGCCGACCTGATGCGGATCGTCCCGCAGCCCTACAAGACCCGGGCCCACCATTGGCTGATCCTGCACGGGCGATACGTGTGTCTGGCCCGGCGGCCGAAATGCGAGACCTGCCAGGTCTCGGACCTGTGTCCGTCGCGGGCGCTGTTCACGGGCATCTAATCCCATCCCGGAATCCCTGGCGAAGGCCAGGGCCCAAGCGGGCGCCGACGATCTGGCGCGGGCGCCCGGCCGGCGCTGTATGGACCCTGGCCTTCGCCAGGGAATTCGGGAGTTTAGAGGGTGAGCGCCGCCCGCACCGCCGCCCCGAACATCGCCCCGCCGTCGGGGGCGTGTTCCAGGAAGAGGTCGGGTTCGATGGCTTCCAGCTCCATCAGGGCCAGGCGGCCGTCGAGGGCGCGGATCAGGTCGATGCGGCAATAGGTGATGGGACGCGCGGCGGCCTTGAACACAGCCTGCGCGGCGGCGAGGGCCTCGGGGGTGGGGTCGACCAGGGTTTCCTGGCCGCCGTACTGGGCCTGGACGCGGAATTCGCCGGGGGCGGCGACCTTGCTGACCGCGTGGCTGAAACGGCCCCCGAACCAGAATACCGCCAGCTCGCCCTCTTCCCGCACCGCCGGCAGGAAGGGCTGGATCAGGGCCGCTCCGGTGGGCGCGCCGTCGAGGGGATCGCCGGGCCGCAGGACCACGGTCCGGTGGGCGCCGGCGGAGATCTGCGGCTTGGCGACCAGGTCGGCCACCCCGAAGCTGGCGCGGGCGGCCTCGATCGCCGCGGGGGTCACGGCCTCGACGGCCAGGGTCGGAATGACCGGCGCCCCGTGGGCGGCGAGGTCGAGCAGATAGGTCTTGGCGGTGTTCCAGCGCAGGGTTTCGACCGGGTTGAGGACGGTGACTCCGGAGGCCTCGAGACGGTCCAGCAGGGCGAACCACTGGTCGGTGTGCTGGTGATAGCCCCAGGCCATCATCGGCAGCACGGCGGCGTAGGGGGCCGGATCGAAGGGCTGGGTCCAGGGTGCGGCCTCGGCGGTGAGGCCGGCCGTGGCCAGGGCGGCTTCGAGCCGTTTGAACCAGCGAGGATAGATGGCGCCGTACATCGGGTTGTCGGCGGTGGGGCTTAGGATGGCGATGCGGGTCATCGGTGGGCGCGTATCATCACCGTCTCCCCAGCGAAAGCTGGGGCCCATGAGAGAAGCAACGCGGCCGGGCCAGTAGGGGTTGATCTGCCCTCATGGGCCCCAGCTTTCGCTGGGGAAGCGGGAGAAAGTTGCCCCGTCCCACTCCCCCCTGTAACAAGCCTCTCCCTACGCCGCACGGAACCGCCCATGACCACCCAGTACGACGTCGCCGCCATCGGCAACGCCATTGTCGATGTGATCGCGTCCTCGGACGACGCCTTCCTGGCGGCCCAGGGCCTGGTCAAGGGTTCGATGGCGCTGATCGACGCCGATCAGGCCGAGCACCTCTACGGCAGGATGGCCCAGGCCATCGAGACCTCGGGCGGTTCGGCCGGCAACACCGTCGCCGGGGTGGCCAGCCTGGGCGGCCAGGCGGCCTATATCGGCAAGGTGGCCGACGACCAGCTGGGCGCCTTCTTCGCCCATGACCTCAAGGCCATCGGCGCGCATTTCTCGTCCACGCCCCTGGTCGGCGGGGCCCCGACGGCCCGCAGCCTGATCAATGTCACCCCCGACGGCGAGCGGACCATGTGCACCTATCTGGGCGCCTGCGTGGAGCTGACCGCCGCCGATGTCGACCCGGCCATCATCGAGAACGCCTTCAGCGTCTATCTGGAAGGCTATCTGTTCGACCCGCCGGAAGCGCGCCGGGCCTTCGCCAAGGCCGCCGGCCTGGCGCATGGGGCCGGGCGGCTGATCGCCATGACCCTGTCGGACAGCTTCGTGGTCGAGCGCCACCGCGAGGGGCTGCTGGCCTTCATCGACAGCCAGGTCGACATCGTCTTCGCCAATTCCGACGAGGTGAAGGCCCTGTTCCAGACCGACGACTTCGACAACGCCGCCGCCCAGCTGGGGGCCAGGACCAAGATCGCCGCCGTGACCAACGGCGCCCAGGGCTCCATCGTGCTCGCCGGGCGGGACAGTCATCGGATCGACGCCTGTCCCGTCGATAAAGTCGTGGACACCACGGGCGCGGGCGACCAATACGCGGCGGGGTTCCTGTTCGGCCTGGCCCGGGGCCGGTCGCTCGAGGTTTGCGGGCGGCTGGGTTCGATGGCGGCGGCCGAGGTGATCTCGCATATTGGCCCCCGGCCGCAGGTTAACCTGGCCGAGCTGGCCCGGACGCAAGGACTGATCTGATGAGCCGCAGCGCGCAGGTGGTCCGCCAGACCAAGGAGACCCAGATCCGGGTTTCCATCGACCTGGACGGAACCGGGGAGTCGAAGATCTCGACCGGCATCGGTTTCTTCGACCACATGCTGGAAAGCTTCGCCCGGCATGGCGGCTTCGACCTGGAGGTCGAGACCAAGGGCGACCTGCATATCGACATGCACCACACGGTCGAGGACACCGGCATCGTCATCGGCGCGGCGGTCAACCAGGCGCTGGACGGCTTCAAGGGCATCCGGCGGTTCGGCCACGCCTATATCCCCATGGACGAGACCCTGACCCGCTGCGCCCTGGACCTTTCCAACCGGCCCTACCTGATCTGGAAGGTGGTCTATTCGCGCCCCAAGGTCGGGGAGATGGACACCGAGCTGTTCAAGGAATTCCACCACGCGTTCGCCATGAACTGCGGCGCCTGCGTGCATCTGGAAACCCTCTACGGCGACAACAGCCACCACATCGCCGAGAGCGGCTTCAAGGCCCTGGCGCGGGCCTTGCGCGCCGCCGTCGAGATCGACCCCAAGACCCACGGCCACGCCCCCTCCACCAAGGGCGTGCTCTGATAATCCCATGCAGAGCGTCGCCCTGATCGACTACGGGTCGGGCAACCTGCGCTCGGCCGAAAAAGCCCTTCGCCGCGCGGCGGGGGCGCTTTCGCGCGCGCCCGACATCGTGGTGACCGCCGATCCGGACGTCGTGGCCAGGGCCGACCGGGTGGTGCTGCCCGGCGTGGGCGCCTTCGCCGCCTGCATGGCCGCCTTCGAGGCCCGCGACGGGCTGGAGGCGGCGATGGGCGAGGCCTGTCGCACGCGCGGCGCGCCTTTCCTGGGCATCTGTGTCGGCATGCAGCTGCTGGCCGATCGGGGGCTGGAGTTCGGCGAGACCAAGGGCCTGGGCTGGATACCGGGCGACGTGGCCCGGGTGGTTTCAAACGATCCGCTTGCCAAGATTCCGCACATGGGCTGGAACGGTCTGGTCGATTGCCGGGCGCATCCGCTGCTGGGTGGCCTGCCGGACGATTGCCACATGTATTTCACCCACAGCTTCGCCATGACCCCAACCGACCCGGCCGACCGGCTGGCGGCGGTGGATCACGGCGGACGCTTCACCGCCGCCGTGGCGCGGGGCAATCTGGCCGGGGTGCAGTTCCACCCCGAAAAATCCCAGGGCGCGGGGCTGCGTTTGCTGGCGAACTTCCTGGAGTGGGCGCCTTGATCCTCTATCCGGCCATCGACCTGAAGGACGGGCGCTGCGTGCGGCTGCTGCACGGCGACCTCTCCAAGGAAACCGTCTTCAACACCTCGCCCGGCGACCAGGCCGGGCGGTTCCAGAAGGCCGGGTTCGAGTGGCTGCATGTGGTCGACCTCAACGGCGCCATCGAGGGCCGGCCGGTCAACGCCGCGGCGGTGGCCGAGATCATGGGCGCGGTGTCGATCCCGGTGCAGCTGGGCGGCGGCATCCGCACCCTGGAGCAGGTCGAGGCCTGGATCGAGGCGGGGGTCAGCCGGGTCATCCTGGGCACGGTGGCGGTGCGCGACCCGGCCCTGGTGCGCGAGGCCGGGCGGCTGTGGCCCGAGCAGATCGCCGTGGCGGTCGACGTGCGCGACGGCAAGGTGGCGACCGAGGGCTGGGTCGGTTCGTCCGAGCTGGACGCCGTCAGCCTCGCGCGTCGCTTCGAGGACGCCGGCATGGCGGCCCTGATCGTCACCGACATCGGCCGCGACGGGGCGATGACGGGGCTGAACGTCGCCCAGGTCGGCGAGGTTGCCGACGCGGTGGCCATTCCGGTGATCGCCTCGGGCGGGCTGGCCTCGGTGAAGGACATCCTGGCCATCCGTGAGCGGTCGGGCGTCCCCATCGCCGGCGCCATCCTGGGCCGGGCCCTCTATGAGGGCGCCATCACCGCCGATGAAGCCCTGGGGGCGGCGGCCTGATGCTGAAGGTCCGCCTCATTCCCTGCCTGGACGTCAAGGCCGGCCGGGTGGTCAAGGGCGTGCAGTTCCTGGCGCTGCGCGACGCCGGCGACCCGGTCGAGCAGGCGGCGACCTATGACGCGGCCGGGGCGGACGAGTTGATGTTCCTGGACATCACCGCCAGCCATGAGGGCCGGGGGGCCATCCTCGACGTCATCGCCCGCACGGCGGATGTCTGTTTCATGCCGCTGTCGGTGGGCGGCGGCATCCGCACGGTCGAGGACGCCCGCGCTCTGCTGCGGGCCGGGGCCGACAAGATCTCGGTGAACACGGCGGCGGTCGAGGACCCCGACCTGATCCCGCGCCTAGCCGACGCTTTCGGCAGCCAGGCCGTCGTTGTGGCGGTGGACGCGAAAGCCCGCGAAGGCGGCTGGCATGTCTTCACCTACGGCGGCCGCACCGACACCGGGCTGGACGCTATCGAATACGCCGCCGCCTCGGTGGCGCGGGGAGCGGGCGAGGTGCTGCTGACCTCGATGGACCGCGACGGGGCCAAGACCGGCTATGATACAGCGCTGCTGCGGGCGGTGACCTCGGCCGTGACCGTGCCGGTGATCGCCAGCGGCGGGGCCGGGAACGCCGCGCATCTGGTCGAGGCGGTCAAGGACGGCGGCGCCGACGCGGTGCTGGCGGCCTCGATCTTCCATTTCGGCGAGGTCTCGATTGCGCAGGCCAAGGCGGCGATGGCGGCGGCGGGCATCCCGGTGCGGCCGGTCTGGGAGGATGCGGCATGAGCCGGTTGGCGGAGGTGCTCGATCGCCTGGTGGCGACGCTGGAGGCGCGGCGCGGGGGCGACCCGGCGAGATCCTGGAGCGCCAGGTTGATGAGCGACCCCAAGCTGGCGGCGCGCAAGCTGGGCGAGGAGGCCATCGAGGCGGTCATCGCCGCCCTGGAGGACGAACCCCAGGCTCTGGCCGACGAGGCGGCCGACGTGATCTATCACCTGCTGGCGTTGCTGGCGGCCAAGGGGGTGTCGACCGACGAGGTCGCCGCCGTGCTCGAGGAACGCGAGGGGACCTCGGGGATCGAGGAGAAGGCTTCGCGTTAGGCAATCCTCACCCGGAGGGGGAGGGGGACCGCGCTCCCCGGGTCGCGCGAAGCGCGCGCCCGAGGACAGGCTCCGGCGTGGTGGAGGGGGTCGGCCACTACATCCACGCCTGGAGGTTCCCTCAGCCGATCCGCCGCGCTCTATCCTGACGCCTGAATGTAGGCTCAAACCCCCTCCACCACCGCTTCGCGGCGGTCCCCCTCCCCCTCCGGGTGAGGATTGGCGTGGATCAGGCGATCCCCAGCCGCTCCGCATCCGCCCGCACGGGCAGCTGCAGGTCCGCGAACAGCGCCGACCGGTCTGGACCCAGCCTTGCGGGGTAAAAGGCCGCGTTCTTCGTCTTCCCCCGTGACCAGACCCGCACCACCTTGGCCAGGTTCGCCGGCCGCTTGATCCAGGCGTCGGAGGCCTCCAGCATGTGGAAGCCCCGCATGAACTGCCGCATCAGGTCCGGGTCCGAGCGCAGCGCCACCCCGACGCCGTCCTCGGCGAAGCTCTTGATCAGCCGGGCCTTCAGTTTCGGCTGGTAGTCCGGGTTCAGCGCATGCTTCGCCCGGCGGATGGCCGAGCGGTCCTGGTCGCGCATCTGGATGTAGAAGGGTCGCAGCTGGTCGTTGACCGACTTCTGGTAGGCCACCGCGCGGGCGACCGGATCGGAACTCGAGGCCAGGGCCTTGGCCAGCAGCTGGCCCTCGACAGCGGCGAAGGAGCAGCCCCGGCCATAGAGGGGGTTGGTGCGGACCAGGCCATCGCCGGCCGCGAACAGGTTGAGCGCCAGGGGCTGGTCGTTCGGGGCGGTGTCGCGCCAGCGGCTCTTGAGGTCGCCCATGCCGAACACCTTGCTGATCGGCTCGGACTTGTCCGGCGCGGTCCAGGGGGCGACGCCGGGGAGCAGGGCGCAGATGCGGTCGAACACCTCGGGCTTGAGCACCGCCTGGCGCAGGGTCAGCTCGATCTCCGGCACCGCCAGGGTCACCGAGAAACAGCCGTTGTCGCCCGGGAACACCCCGAACTTGATGAAGCCCAGGTCGCCGGCCGCCGAGGCCTTGCCGCGTTCGGGCTGGACCTGGCCGGGCCGCAGCCGCCAGTGGCGGGTGTAGTAGAGGATGCCGGCGTCCTCTTCCTCTTCCGGCGCCTTGATGCCCATCTCGGCGAGATGGTCGAAGAGGTCGGTGGTGCGGCCGGCGCCGTCGACGACGATGTCGGCGGCCATGTCGCCCTGATCGGTTTTCAGCCCCGTGCAGACGAAGCGGCCCTGGGCGTCCTTCTCGCCGAGCAGACCGGTGACGTTGACGCCGCTCCGGATCTCCACCCCGGCCATGACCTGGACATGCCGGCGGATGACCAGCTCCAGGGTGGTGCGGCGGCTGGTCAGGATGGTCAGGGCGTCGTCGCCCGGCTGGGGCTTGTAGAGGTAGCGGCTGGAGAGCGGCAGGCCCTCGGCGAACTTCAGCTCGCGCACCCCGGCCTCGACCAGTTCCTGGAGCAGGTCGGGGTGCTCGGCGACCAGGATCTCGCGCAGCCGGGCCAGGAAGGCGTGGCTGTGGCGCAGATGGCCCACGCCCCGGCGGTTCCAGGTTTCGAACGCCTCGTCGGCCCCGCCCTCGGGGGCGGGCGGGTCGCGCTCGAGGATGGTGACCCTGTGGCCGGCCTTGCCCAGGGCCAGGGCGGTAAACAGCCCCGCCATGCCGGCGCCGACGACCAGAACCGATTGGGATGCTGCAGCAGTCATGGGCGGACTATGCAGAAACGGCGGTTTCCACGCCAGTCTGACCCGGCGTCAGGTCGGCGGATCGGTCGCAGGGAAGGCGTCACGGGCTGCGGGCGGCATGGGGCGTGGGTTTAAATTGGGAAGGAAGAGAAGGGTAAAAAAGAAGAGCAAGCGACGGCGCTGAGCGAGCCTGGGCCGTCAAGGCCTGGCAATCTTCGTCGAGGCGCTTTGCGCCTCAATAAGACCCCGTTCGGGTGTGGCCCAGGCGCAGTTCGGCCACCCGCACGGTCCCTTCCTCTTCTTCTCTCTTCTTCTCTTTCTTCCCAATTTAAACCCACGCTTGATGCCGCCAACGGTCGTGGACTGCTACCTCTCCTCGACCCGCTTTAGCGCCACGTACAAAGCCCCCTCGCCGCCATGCCGCCGCGCGGCGGGCGACACCCCCGCGACCAGCTCGCGCAGGCCAGGCGCGTTCAGCCAGTCGGGGACGGATCTTCGTAGAATGCCGTCGCCCAGGCGGCCCTTGCCGGTGATGACCAGGACGGCGCGGTGGCCCTGGACGGCGGCTCTGTGCAGGAAGCTTTCCAGGGCGGCTCTCGCGGCGTCCCAGGTCATGCCGTGCAGGTCGATGCGGGCCTCGATGACGTCGCGCTCGCGGACCAGGCGGCGGTGGCGGCGGGGTTCGATCAGGTCGGGCGGCGGCTTGGGGCCCGAGCGGCGGCGGACATGGGGGACTTCGGCCATCACGGCGGGCGCGGCCGGTTTGACGGCAGCCGGCGCGGGGGCTTCCTCGACCTTGGGAACCACCCGGCCCGGGCGTGGGGTCACGGTCTCGGCGACCTTGGCCCAGAGTCTGAGATCTTCCGGGCGTGCGGGCCGCTTCATTCGCTCAGGATGGGGACGAGGCGGTAGAGGCGCAAGCTGTGCTTGACCCGGCCGGCCTCCAGGCCCGCCGCCCGGCCGCGGCCGATATAGAGGTCGGCGCGGATGTCGCCCTTGATGGCGCCGCCGGTGTCCAGGGCCATGACGGCGCGGCGGTAGGTTGGGAAGGCGCCGGTCAGGCTGGGGGCCTCGGCGGAGATCCAGTAGAGCTCGCCGTAGCCGTGGCGGCTGGGGTCGATGGCGATGGCCCGGCCGGCGGGCAGGGGGATGCCCGCCGCCCCGGCCGGTTCGGCCCCGTCGTCGTCGGCCAGGCGGAAGAAGACGAAGCGAGGGTTGAGGGCCATGATGGCGTCGGCCTCTGGGCCCCGGTGCTCGGCCAGCCAGTCGAGGATGGCGCCGCCGGAGGTGTTGTCGGGGCTGAGCAGGCCCTGGTCGCGCATCGGGGTGGCGATGCCCTTGAAGGGGCGGCCGTTGGTGCCGGTGAAGATGGCCCGCTTGCGGGTCCCGCCCGGCAGGACCAGCGTGCCCGAGCCCTGGATCTGCAGGAAGAAGAACTCCTCGGGCCGCATCCAGGCCAGGGGGCGGGGCTCGTCGCGGGCCTCGATCTCGGCGCGTTCGGGATAGGGCTTGCCGTCGACCAGGTCGTCGGGGCGGGGGCGGACGGGGACGGTGAAGTCGTCCTGGCGAGAGAAGCGGGCCTCGTATTCGGGGGAATAGTAGGCGGTCAGCAGGCCCGTCTGGCCAGGATCGCCCGCCGGTTCGATGCGGAAATGGGTCTCGATGAAGTAGCGCGAGCCGGCCTCGTCGAGGGCGCCGGCGGCCTTGGCCCGGCGGCAGACCTCCTGGCCGGCGGGGCTCTTGTCGGCCCCGCAGCCGGCGCGGTAGGCGGCGAGGGCGGCGGCGTGGTCCTCGCTGTCCCAGCCGGGCAGGTCGGCGAAGGCGATGCTGGGCCGGGGCGGGGGTTCGGGCTGCGGCGCGGGCCTGGGTTCAGGCTTGGGGACAGGCGCGGGCGCGGGGTTCGGCGCTGGTTTCGGAGGTTTGGAACCCGTCGTGGCGCAGGCCGCGAGCAGCAGGCCCGCGGCCAGTACGACAGCACGACGCAGCATGTCAGGCCTCCGCGGGATCCACCTGAACCAGCGTCCAGTTGGGGTCGCGGCTGTTGAGATTCCGTTGGAAGGTCCAGAGCTCGGCGGTGCGGCGGTCGTCGACGGCCTCGCCCTCGGGGCCCTTGGAGCGGGCGCGGTATTCGCCCAGGAAGCGGACCTTGGCGCGGGCCACGGTCCCCTCGGTCTCCACCCCGTCCAGGTCGGCCCTGGGGGTCTGCAGGAAGTCGACCCGCTCGGAGCGGCCCTGGGCCTCGCGCTCGGCCATGGCGGTCTCGAAACCGGCCAGGACGTGCGGGGCCAGGAGTCTCTTGAGGGTCTCGCGGTCGCCCTCGGCGAAGGCCTTGACCACCATCTCGTAGGCGGCGCGGGCCCCGTTCAGGAACTGGCCGACCTCGAAGCTGGGATCGCGGGCCTTGACGGCGGCCAGGCCGGTGAGCTCCACGCCTTCCAGCGCCTCGGGGGCCGGGGCGCGGCTGTCGGGCAGGGCCGGGGCGGGCATGTCCTCGGGCTGGCGGCCGACCCG
This sequence comes from Caulobacter ginsengisoli, assembly GCF_030814835.1. GTDB lineage: Bacteria > Pseudomonadota > Alphaproteobacteria > Caulobacterales > Caulobacteraceae > Caulobacter > Caulobacter ginsengisoli. Next base: position 57,195 of record NZ_JAUSVS010000006.1, on the reverse strand, counting down.
GCGGCCCAGCACCGAATAGAGCTGGTAGAGCACCACGCCCGCCAGCACGGCCAGAATGATCAGTTCAATCATGATGGGCACGGGGGTGGGGGTCCTTAAAAACGGGGGCGAGCGCCCTACTATATAGGCCGTACGGCGGCCCAAGTCAGGGATTGCGCACATAACCCCTTAAAGTGGCGTGACGTTGCACGGCGAGGGGCTCTCGTGTTAGCAGCCCGGCTCGCCCTTTTCATGGCGTTTCAGGGCCTTAGGGCCCACGCCCACACTCCGGACGGACTTTCGTTTTCATGACCGACACGCCTCCTCAAGACGATTCTGGCGCCGAACAGCAGCCCGGCTTCAACATCCTGGCCCAGTATGTCCGCGACCTGTCGTTCGAAAACCCCCTGGCCCCGGAGTCGCTGCGCGCCACGGGCGGCCAGCCGGCCATCGACATCGGCGTGGAACTGAACGCCCGCCGCCGTCCCGACGACCTTTATGAGATCGACCTGAAGCTGACGGTCAAGGCCGAGCGCGGCGCGGAAACGGCCTTCGTGATCGAGCTGGTCTATGGCGGCCTCTTCCAGGTGGTCGGGGTTCCGGAGAGCGAGCTGGAACGCGTGCTGCTGATCGAATGCCCGCGCTTTTTGTTCCCCTATGCCCGCCGGGTGATCTCGGACATGACCGGCGAAGGCGGCTTCCCGCCGTTCATGCTGGAGCCCATCGACTTCGCGGCCGTCTATGCGGCGCGGCAGGCGTCGGGCAGCGATACGGTGACGATCGGGAACGCTTGAGGGCTCGGGGCTGGCGCGGGCTCCCGCTCTTCCCCCTCTGGGGGAAGTGGCCCGGAGGGCCGAAGGGGGCTTCAGCCACGGGCTCCTTTCTGACATGTCGGCGTCACCGTCCGCTGCCGTTTGGCCCGTGGATGTAGCCCCCTCAGTCGCTCCGCGACAGCTCCCCCAGAGGGGGAGCAGCTAGGGCGCGTACGCCCGCATGAACACCCTTGCCGCCGCCTTCGCCGTGCGCTCGGCCTCCTCATCCGTTGGCGGATCGGCCAACCCCAATAACGCCTGGGTCTGCCTGTGGCTGACCACCATGCCGGCGAAGAAGTCCGCCGCCTGGGGGATGTCGTCGATGGCGAGGCGCCCGGCCTTGACCTCGATTTCCAGGAATCGCGCCAGCTGGGCGCGGCTGGCCTTGGGGCCGTTCTCGAACACCTCGCGGGCCAGGTCCGGCATCTCGGCGGCGCTCTGCATGGTGATGCGCATCAGGCTGTAGGTGCGGGCCGTCACCACCCGGATCAGGGTGAGGGCGTAGGCGGCCAGGGCTTCCTCGGGATGGGCCTCGGCGTCCTGCTCGCGCAGGGGCGCGGTCATGCTTGAGACCCGGCGGGCGACCAGTTCGCGCACCAGCTCGGTCTTGGAGCCGAAATGGTTGTAGACCGTCTGCTTGGAGACCCCGGCGCGGCGGGCGATCTCCTCGATGGGAGCGGCCAGGCCGCGCTCGGCCAGCACCTCGGAGGCGGCGTCGAGGATGGCCTCGCTCTTGGCGAGGTCGATCTGTCCGGCCAGGCGCGGCATCTAGTGGGCCTCCGACATGTCTGGACCGCCCGGGGCCATCTTGGCGGGCGCGGTGAAGATCGACAGGAAGGCGGCGGCGACCGCTCCCAGGGACAGCAGGGCGAAGGCGTCCCCGAAGGCCAGCAGCTGGGCCTTCTGGTAGAGGATGTAGTGCATGGCCTTGTAGGCGGCGCCCTGCGGATCGGTGACGCCCAGCTGCTGCATGCGCATGGTCAGCCCGTTCATCATCGCCACCGCCTCGCCGCTGGCCGTGCTCATGGCGGCGGAGAGCTCGTTCATATGGACGGCGGTCTGGGTGGCCAGGGTGGTGGAGATCAACGCCATGGCCATGGCTCCGCCGACATTGCGCGACAGGTTCACCATCCCCGAGGCGTCCTTGATCATCTGGGGGGTGAGGGTCGACATGGTCATCTGGGTGGTGGCGATCATCGCCACCATCACGCCCACGCCGCGCCAGGCCTGCAGGCCGGCGAACTGCCAGAAGCCCCAGTCGGCGGTGACGGCGTGGCCCAGCCACATGCCCCAGGCCACCATCCCGAACCCGACGATCATCGGCAGGCGCGGATCGACCTTGCGCACGATCGAGCCGATGGTCGGGCCGGTGAAGAACATGCAGAGGCCCGAGACCAGCATGGTGGTCCCAACCTCGGCGGCCGAATAGCCGCGGATCCGGCCCAGGAACAGCGGCAGGATGAAGGTGCCGCCATAAAGGCTGGCCCCCGAGACGGCGGTCATGCAGACGCCGAGGGCGAAGTTGCGGTCCTGGAAGGCTCTCAGCTGCACGATAGGCTTGAAGTAGGTCAGATTGCGCCAGATGAAGACCGTGCCGGTGATCAGGGCCAGCACCGCCAGCCAGAGGATCTTGTCCTCGTGGAACCAGTTGTCCTTGGCGCCCTCCTCCAGGACGTACTGCAGGCTCATCAGGAAGACGGCCATGACGCTGAGGCCGAACCAGTCGAAATTCGTGGCCAGCGAGCGGTCGCCCTTGTCGAAATTGCCGTAGCGCCAGACCAGGAAGAGGCTCAGCGCCCCGGGGCCGACATTGATGAAGAACAGCCAGCGCCAGTCCAGCCACTCGGTGACATGGCCGCCCAGGGCCGGGCCGATGGTGGGGGCCAGGGTGACGATCATGCCGGTGATGACATTGGCGGTGGTGCGGCGCTCGGGCGGGAAGGCGCTGAAGGCGGTGGCGAACACCGTCGGCACCATGGCCCCGCCGACGAAGCCCTGCAGGGCCCTCGTCACGATCATGAAGTCGATGCTGGTGGAGAGGCCGGCCAGCACGCTCATGGCGATGAAGCCGAAACAGCTGGCCAGGAAGACCCGCTGGGTGCCCCACAGCCGCGACAGGTACGAGCTGAGCGGGATCATCACCACTTCGGGGATCAGATAGGCGGTCTGGATCCAGCTGACCTGGTCGGCGCTGGCCCCCACCCCGGCCTGGATCTGCGGCAGCGAGGCCGAGACGATCTGGATGTCCAGGATGGCCATGAACTGGCCGATGACCATGCCGCCAAAGCCCAGGAACAGCATGCCCCAGTTGACGGTCGAGCCGTCCATGGCCTTTTGCGGCGCCGGCCCGGAAGGCGGCGTCTGCGGGATCGGCCCGGCGGTGGCGGCCGCGTCCGTCATGGTTCTAGCGGGTGGTTGAGGGTTGGCTGGCCAGGATCGGCTGGTCGGCGGCGGACTCGGCGAAGCTGGTCCCGCTGCGGTCGCGCACATCGACCTTGATCTCGACCGACAGGCCGGGCCGCAGGGCGCGGCCGGTGGGCGTGCCGCGGTCGATGGCGATCTTCACCGGCACCCGCTGGGCGATCTTGGTGAAGTTGCCCACGGCGTTCTCGACCGGGATCAGGGCGAACTCGGCGCCGGTGGCGGGGGCGAAGCTGTCGACCCGGCCCTTGATCGTCGCCTTGCCAAAGGCGTCGGCGCGGATCTCGACCGGCTGGCCGATGCGCAGCCGCGCCATCTGGGTTTCCTTGAAGTTGGCGACGATGAAGGTCTGGCCCAGCGGCACGATCGCCATGAGGGATACGCCGGGTTGCACAAGCTGCCCCGGGCGAACGGAGCGGGCCCCGACCACGCCCGAGACCGGGGCGCGGATGACGGTGCGGTCGAGGTCAATGCGGGCCTGCTGCACGGCGGCCCGGGCGGCGGCCAGCTGGGCCAGGGTCTGGGCCTTGGCCGAGCCGAGGGACTCGGCCTGCTTGCGCTCGGCTTCAAGCGCCGCCTGGGCCTGGGAGACGGCGGCGGCGGACTGGGCGGCGCCGGCCCGCACCGACTGGACCTTCTGGTCGGAGACCCAGCCCTTGGCGGCCAGGTCGCCATAGCGGCGGATGTCGGCGTTCATGCGGCCGGCCTCGGCCTGGGCGCTCTGCACCCCGGCCTGGCGCTGGGCGATCATGGCGGTTTCGAGCGAGGCCTTGTCGTCGACGGCGCGGACGGCGGCTTCCAGGGCGTCGGCGTTGGCGATGGCCTGGTCCAGCCGGGCCTGGATCGAGGCCGGATCGATGCGGGCGACCACCTGGCCGGCCTCGACCCGCTGATTGTCGCTGACCAGCACCTCGACGACATAGCCGGAAACCTGCGGGCTGACCTGGACGGTGTCGGCCTGGACGAAGGCGTTGTCGGTGGATTCGAACTGCTGCTTGTCGGCCCACCAGAAGCCGATCCCGACCACCAGGGCCAGGGCGGCGGCGCCGGCGGCGGCCGGGGCGATCATCTTCTTGGTGAAAGCGGGCATCGGCCCCCCCGAAGCGCAGTATGGGCGAAAAATGGACGCTAAAGGTCAAGTTTGGGAGATATACGCCGGTCTCGTCAGGCGGCAAGTGTAAAATGGACGCAGGGGTCCATGTTTCGATGCCGTGTGGCGGACATGCCTGAAAGAGTGCCGCTTCGCGGGGAGGAAGAGGAGTTCAAGAGGAGAAGAGCAAGCGACGGCGCTGGATCGAGCCTGGGCCGTCAAAGCCTGGCAATCTTCTCGAGGCGCTTTGCGCCTCCATAAGCCCTCTGTTCGAATGTGGCCCAGGCGCAGGCGGTCCTTCGACTAGGGCCCCTCACTCTTCTCCTCTTAACTCCTCTTCCTCCCCGCCGAAGGCGGCTTAATCCCACTTGGCCGCGCCACCGCACCCCTAAATTGCGTGTCTTTTCGTGTTTTTCGTGGTCGAACCTTGCGGCCGTTCCGCTTTCCGGGAGTCGCTCCATGCGCCGCCTTCTCAGCCTCGCCAGCCTCCTCTTCGCCCTGCTGATCGGCGGCTCGCCCGCGCTCGCCAAGCCGACCGGTCTCGACGCCGTCGCCGAGGGTTATGTGAAGCTGGTGCTGAGCGTCGGCGAGCATGAGGAGGGCTATGTCGACGCCTATTACGGCCCGGCCGAATGGGCGGCGGCGGCCAAGGCCGACAAGCGCACCCTGCCGGAACTGTCCGCCGAGGCCGACCGGCTGATCGCGGCGGCGCAGGCTTCGGTCCCCGGCAAGCCGGGCAGCCTGGAGGCCCGCCGCAAGGCCTTCCTGATCGCCCACCTGGGGGCGGTGAAATTCCGCATCGCCATGATCGGCGGCGCCAAGTCCAGCTTCGAAGACGAGGCGCAGGCGCTGTTCGCCGTGCGGCCCAGCCTCAAGCCGCTCGCCGCCTACGACCCGGTGCTGGCCAGGGTCGAGGCCCTGGTTCCGGGCGAGGGGCCGCTCTCCGACCGGGTCGAGGCCTTCAAGAGCCGCTACATCATCCCCAAGGACCGGCTGGACGCGGTGATGCGCGCCGCCATCGCCGAATGCCGGACCCGGACAAAGGCCCATATCAGCCTGCCGGACAAGGAGGCCTTCACCCTGGAGTTCGTCACCGGCAAGTCCTGGTCGGGCTACAACTGGTACAAGGGCGGGGCGACCAGCCTGATCCAGGTCAATACCGACCTGCCGATCTTCGTCGACCGGGCCGTCGACCTGGGTTGCCACGAGGGCTATCCGGGCCACCACACCCATAATGTCCTGCTCGAGGACCGGCTGGTGAAGCGGCGGGGCTGGATCGAGTTCGAGGTCTATCCGCTGTTTTCGCCGCTCAGCCTGATCGCCGAGGGCGAGGGCAATTTCGGCATCGACCTGGCCTTCCCCGGCGAAGAGCGCACGGCGTTCGAGGCCAAGGTGCTGTATCCGCTGGCCGGGCTGGATCCGGCGAGCGCGCCCGCCTACGGCCAGCTGCGCGAGACGATGAAGGCCCTGGCCGGGGCGCGGATGACGATTGCGCAGCTGTATCTCGATGGGAAGATCGACCGCGAGACGGCCATTACCCTGACCCAGAAATACAGTCTGGTCTCCCGGGCCCGGGCCGAGCAGTCGGTGCGCTTCACCGAAAACTACCGCAGCTATGTGATCAACTATGGCCTGGGCCAGGACATGGTGGGCGCCTATGTCACCGCCGCCGGGCCGGGCCAGGACGCGCGGTGGAAGCGGATGGAGAAGGTGCTGAGCGAGCCGACCCTGCCGAGTGATTTGCAGGACTAGGGCCGCGCCACTGCGCCACAGGCTGCGGGCGGCCCAAGGGTGGGTTTAAATTGGGAAGGAAGAGAAGGGGAAGAAGAAGCGTAAGCGGTAGGGGCCCGAGCCGATGCTGTGGGCCATCTCCAAGCCGCGATCTATTGAGGCGCGAAGCGCCTCGACGAGAACCAATGGGTGAGTGAAGCCTGACTCAGGGAAGCTCTGTCGCTTACGCTTCTTCTTCCCCTTCTCTTCCTTCCCAATTTAATCCGACGCCCCATGCCGTCTGCGGCCAATGCCGACGGGCCTCAGGCCGCGCAGGCCTCTTCGACCACCTGCCGCATCAGGGCCAGGGCCGCCGGGGTGCTGGGGTCGGCGCAGCCGAGGCCGGCCATCTCGCCGATCTCGCGGGTCTTGTCTTCCATGGCCTGGACCAGCAGGTCGCGACCCTGAGGCAGAGCGGTCAAGGCCTTGAGCAGGACCTCGACGACCATCAGGGCGCCGCCCTGGTCGATGGCGTCGGCGCGTTGCTCGAGCTGCAGAAGCGGCATGGGGGCTCCCCTGTGGTTGACCAACCTTTACGCGAAACACGGTCGCCGAAATCCTAACCGGCCGGGCGGCGGAACGTCGCAGGGGACTCTAGCCGGGGCGCGTGAAGCGTCTTAGAACAGGGTTCATGACGCGCACTTCGCCGATCCTTTACTGGGTGCTGGGCCTGCTGGTCCTGAGCGCGGCGTTCGGCTTCTACAACGGCTTCCACACCGCCACCCACCGCGACACCCCCGCCTGGGCCGGCGGCTCGACCCTGAGCGCCGGGCCGGGCAAGGTCGCCGCCCCCGGCTACGAGCCGCCCGACGCCCAGCCGCTGACCGACAGCCCGGCCGTGGCGGCCCCGGCCGCCGCGCCGGCCGAAAAGCCCAAGCCCAAGGACGAGGCCAAGCCCGACGGCGAGGACACCACCGCCACCGCGCTGGACGAGCCCAAGCCGGTGACCCTGCCCTCGGCGACCGGCGACAAGCCGGCTGACAAGCCCAAACCGGCCGCCAAGCCGAAACCGACGCCCGCCCCCGAGCCGCCGGCCGAGACGTCCAAACCCGCCCCGGACGCCCCGCCGCCGGCGCAGCAGCCGGCGGTGCCCTACTGACCGCCAAGCCCATCGCGATCGCCGCCGACCACAGGGGGGTCGCCCTGAAGGAACGGCTCAAGGCTTGGCTGCGGGCCCACGATCATGAGGTCATGGACTGCGGCGTGGACAGCGCGGCCGAGCGGGTCGACGCCATGGACTATGCCCTGGCCCTGGTCGCCGAGATCAGGCGCGGCCGGTCCGATTTCGCCGTCGGGATCTGCGGCAGCGGCCAGATGATGGCGATGGCCTCCAACCGCTTCGGGTTCATGCGCTCGACCCTGCTGCATACGGCGCAGGAGGCTGAGTGGGCCCGGCAGCACGGCGACGCCAACATGCTGGTTCTGGGGGCCGACATCCTCGACGCCGCGACGGCCGAACAGATACTGGCGACATTCCTGTCCACCGCCGCCCTGGGCGAGCGCTATGCGGAACGCCGCGAACGCCTGGCGCAGCTGGATGTCTCCAAGCTGTAGCCGTCAGGCCCTTGCGCTCAGGGCGATGAGCAGCTCGTCCAGCTGCTCGAACTGCTCGGGCAGACCGTCCTCGCTGCCGTGGCCAAGATCGAAGGCTTCCTTCGAGGGATAGAGTTCGTGCAGGACCAGCAGGGTCTGGCCGTCCCTGTCCTCGAAGGTCACGGTGGTGACGGGGCCGTCCTCGCCTTCGTCATTGGTCCAGACCAGGCGCCTGGGCGGGGTCACTTCCAGGTATTTGCCGAAGAAGGCGAAGGTGTTCGCGGCGTCCTCGCCGAACTCGAAGCGGTAGCCGCCCCCGGTGCGGACATCCATCTCGCAGGACCGCAGCGTCATGCCCATCGACCGGGGCGCCCACCACCGCATCATCAGCTCGGGCGTGGTCCAGGCCTCGAACACCAGGCGCGCCGGGGCGTCGAAGGTGCGGGTGACGACCATCTCGCGCTCGGACGTCCGCTCGGCCGTCGTGGGGTTACTCATCGATTGTCTCCCTGCGTTTCAAGCCTTCGACGACCGCGTCCAGGGCGTCGAAGCGGGCGGCCCAGAGCTGGCGGTAGCGCTCGATCCAGGCCGCCTCTTCCTCGAGCCGGCGCTGGCCCAGCCGGCAGGTCCGCACCCGCCCGATCTTCTCGGTCGCGACGAACCCCGCCTGCTCCAGGACGACGACATGCTTCTTCATGCCGGTGAGGGTCATGTGGAACCGGTCGGCCAGCTCGGTGATCGAGGCGTCCGAACGGCCCAGCTGCTCCAGCACGCCGCGCCGGGTGGCGTCGGAGAGGGCGGCGAAGGAGGCGTCGAGACGGGGTGTCGAAAACTGAACCATGTGGTTCAGTGTTTAGCGTGCGGATCGGCGTCTGGCAAGGGGGCCGGCCGCAGGGTGAGAAAAGTTCAGGAACGATGTCGGTTTTCCACGACGGCCGTTCGTCATTCTGGGAAGAGACCGGAAGGGCGCCGACATGACCGTGCAAGAACAGATCGACCAGTATATCGCCGACCAACCTCAGCCCAGGCGCGACGAGCTTGCGGCCTTGAACCGGATCATCCTCGCCGCGGCGCCAGGCTGCAGGCTGTGGTTCCTGGACGGCCGGAACGACGAGGGCAAAATCGTTTCCAACCCGAACATCGGCTACGGCGTGCTGCCGCACAGATACGCCAGCGGCGAAACCCGGGACTTCTACCGGATCGGGCTGAGCGCCCACACGACGGGCCTATCGGTCTACGTCATGGGTCTCGAGGACAAGACATACCTGTCGCAGACCTACGGCCAGACGCTCGGGAAGGCGAAGATCACCGGCTATTGCATCAAGTTCAAATCGATCGGAGACATCGATCTCGACGTCTTTGCAGGGATGGTCGAAAGTTTCCTGGGCGGTTCGCCGCCCTGGCCGTCGCGAAAGGACTCAGCCTGAGCTCCACGTCACCGGACCTGCGGGGATCGATCCTCATCGTCGGCGCCTCGCGGGGCCTCGGCCAGGCGATGGCGGCCGAGTTCGCGGCCAGGGGGTGGTCCGTGGTCGGCACGGTTCGGGCCGCCGCAACCCCGCTGCATGCCCTGGCGGCCGAACGGCCGGGCAGCGTCGAGGTCGAGACGCTCGACATGACCGACCCTGATCAGATCCAAGCCTTGAGCGAACGCCTGGCCGGCCGGCGGTTCGATATCGTCTTCGTGGGTGGCGGCATCGCCAACCGCCGGCCCGCCGACACCATGGCGCAGGTTTCCACGGACGAATTCGTCCAGCTCATGCTGACCAATGTTCTGGGCGTCATGCGCGCCGTCGAGGCGCTGGGCCCCCTGGCCGGGCCCGATGGGGTGATCGGGGTGATGTCCTCGGGCCAGGGCAGCCTCGCCAACAACACCAACGGCGCCAACGACGTCTACCGCGCCAGCAAGGCGGCCCTGAACCAGGCCATGGCCAGCTATGCCGGCCGCCACGGGCAGGCGGCGATGGTCCTGATGGCCCCCGGCTGGATCCGCACCGAGCTGGGCGGCCCGGGCGCGCCGTTCGGCGTCGAAGAGGCCATGCCGCAGATTGTCGATGTGCTGCTGGCGCAACGGGGTCGGCCGGGCCTGCGTTTCCTGGACCGCTTCGGCCAGACCGTGCCCTGGTGACGCGGTAATGGACCGGAACTCGCCAAAACCATTCGCGGAGGCTGCACGCGGCGCGTTTCCGTTCGCCGGCCGCGCTCTGGCGGAACAGGCCATCGGCTGTCTTTCCCGGTTCGTGGACGATAGCTATCGAATGCGATCGGCCGAGTTCGATGTGCTGGGAGAGACCGTTCGGCTTCCCAACCGCCTGTATTTCCCCGGCCTGTCCGCAACCGATCCGATGATGGCCGGCCTGCCGCCAGCGGCGCTTTGCCTGGTGTCACGCGCGACCGATGGATACCTGCGCCAGCGCGCCGTCGTGTCGCTGTTGGGCGTTGGAGACGCCTGGGCGGCGCCGTTTGTCGCCTCGCTTCTGGCCGACTACGTGCGCGAGATCGTCGAACCCATTCACGACGGCCTGCCGGCGCTAAACCGGTCGATCTATGCAAACCTGGTCCGCGAAAACCGGGGCGCGTTTCGGGTGCTTCGCGCGCGGGCGACGAGCTACTGGGCTGCCTACTATCGCCATCTCTATCCGGAGAAGCGCGACTATCCAGGGCTGAAGGCCCTGCACGAGATGGAGGCGTGGGCCGCTTGAGCCGACCTGGACGCGGCGGGGCTCACCTGGCGGAGCGAACTTGACGCGGAGGCGGCCGAGCGGGGGTGGGGCGAGCTGTTCGCCCACTACGGCCGCGCCCTGACCTAGGAAGCGGCCCCGGACCGCTTCAGTTCAGCGGCCGGGTTTGCGGAAGGCGGGATCGAAGTTGGGGTTCGGCTTGTATTCGCCCGTGATCTCGCCCTGGTCGTCGACCTTCCACGCGCCCTTTATGGCCTGAGGCGGCACGGCTTCGACCGCGTCGTAGCCGCCGCCGATTTCGTAGACCCATCCCCCCGGATTGGCCTTGGCCTCGGCCCGGGCGGCCTCGCTGGTCGGGGGCCTGGGTTGATCGCCGTCTGGTTTCGGCCTTGACCCGAACAGCTTGGAAAACATGGCCGCCCCCTTTTCGCCGGTCCGCCCGTCCGAATTTCAGCTCAGGATACCGCCCAACCGTTTCTCACCGGACCCTCTCCTTCTCCTTCGGCGCCGAAACCTTGCGCGTCCGGGGCTCGGACCTGGGCTTGGGCAACAGGCGGAAGCGGGTCTGGCACCAGGCGAAGTCGACGCCGACATCCAGCAGGGCGTCGGACCGTCCGCAGGGGCAGGCGAAGTCCATCACGTCGAGGACCCGATAGGTCTCCCCGGCCACCAGGGGCACGGGCTGTCCCGTCACATGGTTGGGGGCGGCGTTGACGCACAGAACCAGATCGCCGGGGCCTACGGTATCGCTCATGGCTTCCATCCGCTGAGGTGAGGGGAAGGATAGACCCTGACCGGCGGGGGGAGAACCCTCAGGCGGCGTTGTCCACGACCGCGCTCCGATTCAGAGAGACGGGCCATCGGTGGGCCGCCTGGCGGCGGCGTCTCTGGAAATCACCACCTTGCCGCGCACGTGTCCGGACGCCACCCGATCCAGGGCGGCGGGCGTGTCGGCGAAGGCGAAGACGCGGTCGATCACCGGACGGATCGCCCCGGCGTCGACCAGCCCGGCGATCCCGGCAAGCTGCGCGCCGTCGGCGCGCATGAACAGAAACGAGTAGTCGACGCCGCGCTTCCTCGCCCTGCGACGGATATTGAAGCTGAGGAGGCGCAGCAGCTGGCGGACAACCCAGTTGGCGCCGATCTCGCGGGCGAATTGAGGGTCGGGCGGGCCGGAGATCGAGATCAGCCTGCCGCCCGGCTTCAGCACGGCCAGCGAGGCTTCGAGCACGTCGGGACCGAGCGAGTTCAGCACCACGTCATAGCCGCTCAGCTGCTTTGCGAAGTCTTCCTTGCGGTAGTCGATGACGACGTCCGCGCCCAGGCTCCGGACCAGGTCGATGCTGTCGGCGCTCACGGTCGTGGCCACGCTTGCGCCGAGGTGCTTGGCCAGTTGAATGGCCACCGTGCCGACACCGCCGGAACCGGCATGGATGAGCACCTTCTGTCCCGGCTTCACCTGCGCGCGCTCGACCAGCGCCTGCCAGGCCGTGAGCGCGACCAGCGGCAGGGACGCGGCCTGCGACATGCCAAGGCTGGCGGGCTTGAGCGCCAAATCGGTCTCGGCGATGGCGATACGCTCGGCGAAGGCGCCGATCCGGCCCTTGTCCGGGCGCGCGAAAACCTCGTCGCCCGCCTTGAAGCGCTGCGCGCCAGGGCCGACCGCCACGACGACGCCGGCCAGGTCATGGCCCAGTATCAACGGCATCCGGTAGGGCAGGATCGCCTTGAACTCGCCGTCGCGCAGCTTCAGGTCCAGCGGATTGACGCTCGCCGCGACGATCGCGACCACCACCTCGCCGGGCCCGGGCATGGGGTCGGCGACATCCCGCAGGGCGAGGGCGCCCTTGTAGCGGTCGATGACGAAGGCCTTCATGACCCGGTTGCGGGGCGGGGGCCGGAACCGGGTTCGAGGTCGAACACCAGCAGGGTCGAGGTGGCTGTCGCGCAAAGCCGTCCCTCGCCGTCATGGAGCGTCGCCTCGGCGAACGCCACGCGGCGGCCGGCCGTAACGACGCGACCGGTGGCGCGCACCGTGCCGCTCCGCTCGCTCAGGCCGCGCAGATACGACACCTTGAGCTCCAGCGTCGTATGGCCGCGACCCGGGCCCAGTTGCGACTGGACCGCGACGCCGCAGGCGCTGTCGAGCAGGGTTGCGGCATAGCCGCCATGCACCGATCCGAACGGGTTGTAGGCGCTGCGGTCCGGCCGGCCCTCGAACACCACCTGGCCGGCCTCGGCCTCGACGAGGCGGAAGCCAAGCGTCTCCCCCATCGGCGCCTTGAGCGCGCCGCTCATCATCGCCCGCAGCGGCCCAAGGCCGTCGGGCGCGGCGTCGACATCGTCGGCCATCGCGGTCACCACGGCTCGTGGAAGGGACGAACCTCGGCCAGGAACGACCAGGCGTCGCGCGGCTGATGGGCCAGGTGATGGACCTCGGCGGCGATCGAGGCGGGCGAGATGAAGAAATCGTCCGCCGCGTCGGGCATGCGCGCACGCTGCCAGGGCACATCGATCACCGCGTCGATCACCAGATAGGCGACATGGACGCCCTTGGGGCCGAGGTCCCGGGCGAGGGATTCGGCCAGGATGCGCTGGGCCGCCTTGGTCGGCGCAAAGCCGGCGAAAGCCGCCCGCCCACGCTGCGCCGAGGTGTTGCCGGTGACGATGATCGCCCCCTCGCCCGCGGCGATCATCGCCGGCGCCGTCAGCCGGGCCAGGTGGAACAGCGCCAGGGTGTTGATCTCGAAGTTGCGCTGCAGCACCTCGGCCTCGACCTGCTGGAATGTGCCGAAAGCCCCGCCGACCGCGTTGTGGACGACGACCCTGGGGTCGCCGACCTGGGCGACCGCCCGCTCCAGCGCGGCGGGGTCGGCGACGTCACAGGGGATGGCGATCGCGCCGGGGATTTCCGCCTCCAGGGCGGCGAGCCTGGCCTCATCGCGGGCCAGCATAGCGACGCGATAGCCGCCCTCGGCGAAGCGGCGGACGACCGCCGCGCCCGTGCCGGGGCCGACGCCGGTGACGAGGGCCAGCGGTTTGGTCTGGGCGACGGTCATGCTGCTTCCTCCAGGCGCGCCAGTTCCTCGCGCACGAAATCGAGCCGGTCGTTGCCGAAGAACATCGCCTCCCCGACGAACAGGGTCGGCGAGCCGAAGACGCCGCGCCGGGCGGCTTCATCGGTATTGGCTTCGAGCTGGGCGACCACCTCGGCCGCGTCGATGCGGGCGGCGATAGGGTCGGGGTCCAGGCCCGCCGCCGTGATCGCGGCGAGGACGTCGGCCGTGGTCGCCAGGGCCTTGCCCTCACTCCAGGAGGCCCGGTAGAGCGCCAGGGTTATCGCGCTCGCCTCGGCGGGCGAGCTCGCCGCCAGCACGGCGCGGGAGCAGGCGTCGCCGTCGTTGTCGCGCATGTTCGAGGGGTTGAACGCAATGCCATAGCGCTGGCCCCAGCGCGCCAGGTCGGCGCGGGCGTACTGGCCCTTGGCGGCGCAGGTGATGGTCGTCGGCACGTTGCCGACCTTCTCCATGACCTTGAGGATTTGCATCGGCCGCAGCGCGAGCTCGACATCCATCTGCAGCAGCTGGGTGAAGGCCAGATAGCTGTAGGGACTGCGGAAATCGTAGAACAGTTCTATTCGCCGGGTCACTTGAGGACTCCTGTGCTGGGTGATCTGGGGGCGTCTCCAGGGCCGAGCCATCGCCCTCGGCCGACAGTTGCATTACGATCATAATATGTCATTATGTTCGTAATGCAATAGGCTCCCCGGTATACTGGCTCATGCGCTACGAAAAAGGACGCAAGGACGTTTCCCGCCGCCGGATCACCGAGATCGCGGCCGAGCGATTCCGCCGTGACGGCATCGCCGCCTCGGGCCTGGCCGGCATCATGACCGAGGCCGGACTCACCAACGGGGCCTTCTATCCGCACTTCCGCTCAAAGGCCGACCTGGTCCGCGAGAGCCTGGGGACCGCGCTGGAGGACCAGGCGAACCTGCTGGAGCGGGCCCTGGCCGCCGGGGGACTGGAGGCGGTCCTGGCGGCCTATCTGTCGGCCGAGCACCGCGACAACCCGGGACGGGGCTGCGCCTCGGCCGCGCTGCTGCCGGAAGTCGCCCGCCAGCCGGAGGAGACCCGGGCGCTGTTCGCCGAGCAGCTGGAAGGCGTCGTCGCCCAGTTCGCCCAGACCCTGCCGCCGCGGACCCCCGACCCGCAAGGCGTCGCCCTGGCCATCTATGCGGTCCTCATCGGCGCGCTGCAGCTCGCCCGGGCCGTGCCCTCGAAGGCGCAGTCGGACCGCATCCTCGCCGCCGGCGCCGAAGCGGCGCGCGTGTTGGCGCGGGCGGCCCAGGGCGTCTCCCCGGCCGGCGGCGGCTGAGCCCCGGCCTTCGCGCGGCTCGTCGAGGCGCTGAGGTGCAGGGGGTAGGGCGCTCGCGGCCCTATTTGCAGTCCAGCGGCGGGGCGGCGCCTTCCAGGCGTTCGACCAGGGCCTGGAACCAGGCCTTCTGCTCGGCCGTCACCGCGCCGAACAGTTCGGCCTCCAGGGTCTCGGCGATGGCCAGGCCCTGGCCCAGCAGCGCCTCGCCCGCCGGGGTCAGCACCAGCACGTGGCGGCGGCGGTCGGCGGGGCTGACCTGGCGCTCGACCAGGCCCTTCTGCTCCAGGGTGTCGATCAGCCCGACCATCTGCGGGGCATAGATGCCCAGCCGCCGGGCCAGGTCCTGCTGCGAGCGGCCGTAGCCGTCCTTGATGCAGACCAGGGTGTCCAGGGCCAGCGCCCTGATCCCCAGCGGCGCCACCGCCGCCTCGGCCCGCGCCAGCACCAGCTCGCCCAGCCGCACGGCGTGGTTGGCGAAGCTGCGGCGGGGGTGGGGGGCGGACATGCGCCGCTTCTCTCCCGGCTTGACGAAATCGTCAATCTGCGGAATCGTTATAGATTATAACGATTATGGCGACAACGATCAGGGGGCCAGCATGGCGTCGATCACCCACAGCGAAACGAGCGGCCTGAGCCTGGCCCCCGCCCGCCCCTGGCTCTGGCTGGTCCTGGGCGGGATGGTGGCGCTGCTGGCGGTGGACGGGCGGTTCGACGTCCCGCTGGCCGCCTGGATCGCCCCGGCGCTGCTGCTGCGGTTCAGCCGGACCAGCCGGCCGGCGCCCGCCATCGCCGGGGTGGTCGTCGCCGCCGGGCTGCAGATGGCCGTCTACATGCTCGAGGCCGCCGCGCCCTTCACCCCGATCGCCATCGTCCTGTGCCTGGTCCTGGGCCTGCTGTTCGCCATCCCCTACATCCTCGACCGGCTGGTCGGCGGCCGGCTGAGCAGCCCCGCCCGCCTGTTGCTGATGCCGCTGGCCTGGGTCATGACCGAGTTCGCCGCCGCCAGCCTGCTGCCGGTCGGCACGGCCATCGGGACCCGCGCCGTCACCCAGGCCGAGACCCTGGCCCTGATGCAGGTCATCTCGCTCTTCGGCCCCTACGCCATCGGCTTCCTGATCGCGCTCATCGCCACCGCCGCCAACCAGGTCTGGGAGCGCCCCACGCGCGCCAGCCTCATCCGCTATGGCGGCGCCGCGGCGGTGGTGCTGGCGGCCGTCCTGGCGTTCGGCGAGGCGCGGCTGATGCAGTCGTCCGCCGCCGCGCCCGGCCCGACGGTGAAGATCGCCGGCGTCGTTCCGCCGACCGCCCTGCGCGGGCCGGCCTGGGCCGGGGTCACCATGGCGAACTGGCCGCCCTCCGCCGCCGCGCGCGCCGCCGTGGCGACGCCACGGGCGCGGGCCGCCTACGCCCGGGTGCAGGACAGGCTCCTGGCCGACACCCAGGCCGCCGCCCGTTCGGGGGCGAAGATCGTGCAGTGGTCGGAGACCGGCGCCCCGGTGCTGGAGGCCGACAAGCCGGCCCTGCTGGCCAGGGTCGCCGCCCTGGCCAGGGTCGAGGGGATCTATATCAACGCCGCCATCGGCGTGCCGTTCGAGCGCAACGAGACCTACCTGTTCGCCCCGGACGGCCGGCAGCTCTGGCATTACCGCAAGAACCATCCGGTGCCGGGGATGGAGCCGGTCGCCCCCTTCAAGGGCCCCGCCCCGGTCGCCGATACGCCCTATGGCCGCCTGAGCAGCATCATCTGCTACGACGGCGACTTCCCGCCCCTGGCCCGCGCCAAGGCCGACATCCTGCTGCTGCCCGGCTGGGACTGGCCGGAGATGGGCCATGTCCACACCATGCGCCTGGCCCGGCTGCGGGCCATCGAGAACGGCTATGCCCTGGTCCGCATCGACTACCAGGGCGTCTCGGGCGCCTTCGACCCGTACGGCCGGGTGCTGGCCAGCCAGAATACCCTGCCGGGCGAGGCCTATACGCTGCTCGTGGACGTCCCGACGAAAGGGGTGACGACGCTGTACGGGATGACCGGCGACCTGTTCGTCTGGCTTTGCGTGTTGGCGACGCTGGGGCTGTGCGGGCTGGGGATGGTGAGGCGGCGGGGCGGAGCGTAGATCGGCGGACCGTCAGGCCCGCCAGGAGCCCTGCCGCGCTCGGGTCCGGAAGGCGCGGGGCGGCTCGCCCGTCTGCCGTTTGAAGGCGTTGCTGAAGGCGCTCTCGGAGGCATAGCCCAGGGTCTGGCCGATCTGGGCGATGGGCGTCGTCTCGTCCCGCAGCGCCCGTTCGGCCAGGCGCATGCGCCACTGCATGAGGTAGTTCAGCGGCGCCCGGCCCGCGACGGCCTTGAAGTGGCCGGCGAAGCTGGTGCGCGACATGGCGCAGGCCCTGGCCAGCTCGTCCAGACGCCAGTCCCGGCCCGGATCGCCGTGCATCAGGCGCAAGGCCGGCGCGGCCCGGCGGTCGGCCAGGGCGCGCAACCAGCCGGCCGGCATCGGTCCGACGGTCTTCAGGTGCGCCCGCAGGATCTGGGTGAACAGCAGCTGGGCCAGGTGGTTCGACACCAGCCGCGCGCCGGGCCGGGCCAGCGAGCCCTCCTCGACCAGTTGGTTGAGCAGCCACTGGAAGGTCGAGGCCTCGGGCAGGCCGGCCTTGATGTGCAGCCAGGGCGGCAGGACGTCGGCCAGCAGCGCTCCGTTCGACGGGTTGAGCTGGATATGGCCGCCGATGAAGCTGAAGTCGCCGCCGTCGCCCAGCACCGCCATGGACCGGCCGGCGCCGGAGAACAGGCTCGTCGCCTCGATGGGCTCGAGGCTGAGATCGCTGGCCATCACATAGGAGCGCTGGGCGGCCAGCAGGCCGACATCGCCGGCCTCGAGGCGCACGGGCTCTACCTCGCCGTCGAGGCGGATCCAGCAGGAGCCGGACAGCACGGCCGACAGCTTGATCTTCTCGCGCGCGGGAAAGCGGATCGCCCACGGCCCGCCGGCCGTGAAGCCGCCGGCCAGCACGGCCTGCGCCTCGGTGAGGTGCAGGATTTCGGAGAAGGGGTCCGCATCCATTCTCGCACTTTCGCGCAAGTAACTCGCACCCACAAGCATTCTCCGTCCGGAGCGCGGCCGGTAACCTGCCATGAGTTTCAGCCGCGCATCGGAAGGTCAGCTCATGGCGAACGACAGGATGGTCCTGGTGACCGGGGGAACGGGCTTCATCGCCCAGCACTGCATCCTGGCCCTGCTGAACGCGGGCTACCGGGTGCGGACCACCGTTCGCACCCTGGCGCGCGAAGGCGAGGTGCGGGGCAATCTCAGGACCGGCGGCGTCGAGGCGGGCGAGCGGCTGTCCTTCGTTACGGCCGACCTGGGCGCGGACGCTGGCTGGCCCGAGGCCGCCGCGGGCTGCGCCTATGTCCTGCACGGCGCGTCGCCCACGCCGTCGGGAGACCAGGTCCGGGAGGAGGACTGGGTGCGGCCGGCGGTCGACGGCAACCTGCGGGTCCTGCGGGCGGCCCGCGACGCGGGCGTGGGGCGCGTGGTGCTGACCTCGGCGATCGGCGCCGTCGCCATGGGCCACAAACCGATGACGCGGCCGTTCAACGAGGAGGACTGGACCAACCTCGAGGGCGACGTCGCGCCCTATCAGAAATCGAAAACCCTCTCCGAAAAGGCGGCCTGGGCGTTCGCGGCGGCCGAGGGGCGGGGACTGGAGCTTACGGCCATCAATCCCGCCGCGGTCCTGGGGCCGGTCCTGGGGCCCGACTACTCCCACTCCATCCGGATGATCAAAACCATGCTGGACGGCATGCCCGGCTGTCCGAAGGTCAATTCCGGCTATGTCGATGTTCGCGACCTCGCCGACCTGCACCTGCGGGCCATGACCGATCCGGCCGCCAGGGGCGAGCGCTTCATCGCCACCGCCGGCGACAGCCTCTGGATGATCGAGGTCGCCCGCCTCCTGCGCCAGAGACTGGGCGCGGCGGCCCGGAAGGTCCCGACGCGGGAGATCCCCAACACCGTCGTGCGCCTGGGCGCGGCCGCCAACCCGGCGCTGAAGGCCCTGGTCCCGTTTCTCGGCCTCAACCTCAACGCCACGAGCGAGAAGGCCGTGCGCCGGCTGGGGTGGTCTCCACGACCCCGGGAGGAGGCGATCGTCGCGGCGGCGGAAAGCCTGATCCGGCACGGCCTCCTGGCCGACTGACCGGACGGGACCTCAATCCTTCGACGCCGCCGTGCTCTTGAGTCCGGGCTTCACCGGCCCGCCCGTCACGCCGGGATAACGGGCGGCCGTCGCGGTGAGGTCGGCGGGAACGCCGGTGAGCGGGCCTGAGAGGAAGGCCGCCAGGATGTCGGCCGTCGCCTGCTGGGTGGCCGCGGGGCCGCGTCCGCCGCCCATCACCTGGGCCAGCAGCCAGCGGCCCGGTGGGGCGAAGAAGAAGGGCGCGTCGGTGAAGCTGTAGTGGTTGGCGCGCCTGATCTCATAGTGGAAGCCGGGCGCGGTCATCTGGGCCAGCAGCCTGCCGTTGCCGTTGATGAAGAGTTCGCCGTGGTGCGTCTCGGCCTGGTCGCTCTGCAGCAGCAGGAAGGGCCGGGTGAGCCGGCGGTCCGGCAGGTCGCCATAGGGCGTGCCGTCGATGTTGGCGGCGGCGACGACGCGGGGGTCCTCGCTCAGCGCCATGGCCGCCGCCGCGCCGCCGAAGGAGTGGCCGATCACCGCCACCTTCGAGGTCTCGATCCGGCCCCGGAGCGGCGGCGACAGCGCATCCGGACGCGCCAGCTGGTCGATGACGAAGCGGATGTCGGCGGTCCGCACCGCCTGTTGGTCGGGCATGTAGCGGCGGCGGCCCGGACTGCCCGGCGCCGGCTCCCGGGTCCCGACCACCCGGCCGTCGGGCAGCTGGGTCACCCCCGACTCGAAAGGATGGTCCAGCACTAGGACGACGAAGCCGCGGCTGGCCAGCCGGGTCGCGAGGCCGGTGTAGACCGCGCGGGCGGCGCCATAGCCCGGCGAGAAGATCACCACCGGCCAGGGCCGATCGCCGGCCGCCAGCGGCGCGGCAGCCTGGGCGTGGGTGTCGATCTGGCCGTAGCGGGCCAGCAGGAAGCCGGGCATGACGCTGACCTGGCCGGGCATCTGGCCGATCCCGTCGATATAGGGGATGCGCGCGCCGCCGCGGGGCCGTTCGAGGCGCGTCGTCGGATACCAGGCCTGGGCGATCACGCTGCGCCGGTCGTTCGGGTCGGCCGTATGCGGCTCGCCCCGCGCGGCGTCGGTCCAGCGATAGACCTGGGTGGCGACGGCGTAGCGGCCGTCGGGCGGCGGCAGGGTCGGGACCGCGGGCAGGATCCAGACGCCGATACAGGCGGCGGCGAGCCCGGCCAGGCCCAGCCGGCCGATCCAGCCCGGCACGGCGCCCGTCCGCACCGGCGGCAGCGCGCTCAGCGCCAGCAGCAGATACGCCGGCAGATCCTGCCAGGTGAAGCCGCAGAGCGCCCATTGGCCCGCCGCCAGCGCCACCCCCAGGCCGGCCGCGGCCATCCGCAACCTGGGCCGCCAGCCCGGCGCGACCAGCCGCCACCCCGCCAGGGCCAGCACCCAGGCCAGCAGGATCAGATCGGGGATCAACATCGCTTCACTCGCACGGGGGCCGGGATAGGGGGGAATACCGCGCCTGTCACCGTACTGTCTGGTCCGGTTTTCGCGAACGGCCGGTCTGGCCGGGCGTTATCATCGTCCGGGTCATCAGCCAGCCGAAACGCCAAAATGCCTCCCTCCCAAATCCTGTTCTGGCGGCGAACCGATGTGGCGGGGCTGGAGCGCCTGTCGCTGACCCTCTCCGCCGACGGCGTAAGCGCCCAGTCCACCATCCTCTGCGCGGAGGACGGCGGCTTTCGCCTCGATCATCGATGGGAACTGACCCCCGAGTGGCGGACGACCCGCCTGGACGTGGAGCGATCGGGAGCGCTGGGGACCGAACGCCTCACCCTCGAGCGAGCGGGCGAGGGCTGGTGTGTGGACGGCCATCGCCGCGCCGACCTGGATGGCGCGGAGGAGCCCGACCTTTCCGTCACGCCCTTCTGCAACACCTTCCCAATCCGGCGAACCCCCGCCGCGGTGGGAGAGAGCCTGACGCTTGACACCTGCTACATCGACGCCGCCGCCATGACGGTGGCCCGCTCCCGCCAGAGGTACGACCGCCTGGGCCCCAGGCGCCTGCGCTATGTCGACCTGGGGGTTTCGCGAGGTTTCGAGGCGGACCTGCTGGTCGATGACGAAGGGCTGATCGTTTCGTACCAGCATCTCTTTGAGCGGGTCGCGGCCCAGTAGGTCGCGAGCAGAGGCGGGCCTTCGACGCCGGTGTCCCCCGATTTTCGCGCAAGCGCCTGCCACCCGTTGCGGACCTTCATCGCGTGGCGTTATCTCAGGGGCGGCGCACAGGCGGGTTCAGGGGCGGACGATGCGGAAGGCAGGGTTGGCGGGCGGGCCGACGCCCGAGACAGCGGCCTTGCTGATCCGGGTGCTGCTGGGAACGCTGTTCATCGCCCATCTCTACTGGAAGCTGGCCATCCTGCCGGGCGGGCTGGAGGCCTGGTGGGGCAACCTGCGCGCGGCCGGCTATCCGGCCTTCGTGCCCGCCTATGTCCTGTCGGCGGAGGTTGCTGGGGCCGTGCTGCTGATCCCGGGGGTCATGCCCCGCTACGTGGCGCTCTACGCCATGCCGATGATGCTGGGCGCGGCCCAGTTCTGGCTGGCGCGCAAAGGCTTCTACTTCACCAGGGCCGGCGCCGAACTGCCGCTGGTCTGGCTGGCGCTGCTGGGCGTTCAGGCCGTCGCGGGGGATGGCGCCCTGGCCGCGGTCCGCTCGCCCGATCCGCGGCGCGTCCTGGCCTGGCTGGGGCGTCGCGGCGCTTCCCCGGGCCGCGCCGCATGACCGGTCGGCGCACCGTCATCCTGGGCCTCGCCGCCGCGTCGCTGACCGCCCCGGCCCCAGCGTGGGCGAAGGGCAGGCCGCTGTTCAACGGCAAGGACCTCGAAGGGTGGACCCCGGTCGGCGACGCCAACTGGGCGGTGAGGGATGGCGCGATCTCGGCGGACCAGGGCGGGATCAGCTTCCTGGTCTCGAAGGACAGTTTCCGCGACTTCGACCTGCGCGCCCGGTTCTGGGTCAGCCCCGACGCCAATTCGGGGATCTTCATCCGCTGCTCCGACCGGGACAGGATCACCGCGGCGAACGCCTACGAGGTCAACATCTTCGACACCCGGCCCGATCCCACCTACGGCACCGGCGCCATCGTCAATGTCGCCAAGGTCTCGCCGATGCCCAAGGCGGGCGGCCGGTGGAACCTGATGGAAATCCGCGCGCGGGGCGACGTCTTCTCCGTCGTTCTCAACGGCCGCAGGACGGTCGACGCCGCCAGGGACGCCGCCCACGCCGAGGGCCCCATCGCGCTGCAGTACGGCGCCGGCGCGGTGAAGTTCCGAAGCGTGGCGATCCGGCCGCTCTGACGCGCCTCCGGGCGGAACCTGTCGTCCAATTCTCTCACGAGGCGCGAAACACATGGACGTTGCAACGAACCATTCGGTCACGCTGATCTCGATCATCGTCGGCCTCAGCCTGACCGCCCTGCTCGGCAACCTCTACAGGCTCATTCGAGATCGCAAGCGTGTCGCCTGGGACGCCCTCCCGCTCGCCTGGTCGGCGTTTCTCCTGCTCTTCGTGCTGAACTACTGGTGGGCTTTGGTCGGCGGCCTGGCCGGCTCGCAGCGCTTCACCAGCGTCGCCGAGTTCGGGCTCTTGCTTGCGCCGCCGCTGCTGCTGTTCGTTGCCTGCTCGGCGGCGCTGCCCAGCTTCGACGCAGGCGAAGCCCTCGACATGCGATCCGCCTACCAGAACGAGCGCCGTGTGCTTTTCCTGGCGCTCGCGTTTTACCAACTGTCGATATGGGCCACCATAATCCTGACGCGAGGCTTCGTCTGGGACAACATCGCGATCCTGCGCACAACGATCCTCGTCCTGATCCTATCGGCGTTCTTCACCAAATCGCGCCGTTGGGACTGGGTCGTCGTCACGCTCGTGATCGCCTCGATCGTCTATCGTATCGCCATCCAACCGGTGCGCTGACTTTGGCGGCGCGGAGATCAGGGGACACAACACCCATTTCCCGACCAAATCAGTACTGTGTCTCCCGATTTCCCTTGTCACCGTATTGCTTCCTTATCTAGACCTCGTGGATTCGACTCTCAGTTGGCCTTCAGTTCAAGCGTTCCGTAACTTAATTTCCAAGAGGTGCCATCCCAAACTAAGATGTTCCCACAACTCTGAAATTTATTTTCAAATATCGCGGCCCTATTGCTCATGTAAAGATTGGCCGCAAATGTTACGGAGTCAGGGTGGGCAGATCTACTCGGCATTTCGCTTTCAATATCGCCAGAAAATTGGATATCGTTCCCCGGTATACCTTTCGCATATCCACAAAAGGTAAACTTACTACTTTGGGCGTCACGAAGGTCCACATACTTTGTGGTGAGAGAAAATTGAGATTGGTGTCCCAGAAACCCCGGCTCACCGCTCCAAACAAGTGGTGAAACAATTTTCACCCTGGCAATCCCACCGTTGCTCAAAGGGTTAGTCGCTGTAACTGTCCTCCCAACTTTGAAGAACTCCTCAATTTGGGATTTGAGCGCGATAAATCTAGCATCGATCTCCGCAAAGTCGGCTTTCGCCTCCTTTATATAGGATTGATACTCCGGAGAATCCTTCAGAACGTAGTTTTCGCCCATCGCGCTGGGGGGGAGCCCTGGCAGATCCGCGAAACTCGTGTTGCACCCGATCCTCCACCCATCCACTTCCTTTGTATAGGTGCAGTCGGATGTGAATGGCGTCTCAGTTCCTGCCTTCACGGCGGGCACTACTACAGCCTTGGGGTGCCTCTGCAGAACGAACCCTGCGGCTTCCTGCGGGATGCCGGAAGACACAAGCAACCCCTGAACATCTGCGCTGGGCAAGGATGCGTAGCGATCCAGAATGAGCGCCAGTGTGCCGCGACAACTTGATCGTCCTGCCGCTTCTTGACTTTTGTCTGCGAATGATTCGCACTTCAGGCTCTTAATAGAATAGCCGCCGATAGTCTGGACTATGTTGTTCCGAAGGTTATCTGTGCTGGGACTTGGATGACTACATCCTGCCAGGGCCCAAGCCATAGATAGGCCTAGGATCAAATACGCCGTTGTTTTAGAAACTTTATTCATAGCTGCGCCCCCGCACCATTCTGCCAGATCACTCTGACGACTATCGATCATACTCGCTTAGCGGGATTTGTCGATGTGTTCACGCTCATAGCGGGATTGGTTGTGCATACCAGCGGCTTTTCCGCCAAGTAGCAAATGCTTATCCTGTCACCCCATTCTTCACTTAGGCTGCGCGAGTAAAGGCGCGTTCAATCATAGTGAGGATCTCATCGACACTCATGCCGTTGTGACGACCATCATAGGTCGAGGGCGTACCGTTCCAGCGGCTGCCGTTCGACACGAACAGCATCTTGCCGTTGAACCAGCGAACGACCAACCGCGACTTGTCGGGTAGCGGGATTTCCCGGCCGTCGTCGTCGTAGTCGAGGAAGCCCTGATCCCAGAGGCTCCGGTCGCGGTAGTCGCCTGGGTCAAGCTCCACCACCTCTTCGCGGCGCGAAAGCGAACCCTCCCTGCGGATGGGATTGACGCCGGACGGCGCAAGGTCGGCGAGTTCCAACAGGCCGAACGAATCCCCTGGCGATACCGCGACCCGCTGGAGGATAAGGCGCGCGGGACGGGCCACATAGACCAAGCCACGCTCGACCTGGAACTCGAGTGCGCTAGGTTCGCGGGAGATGCAGACCTCAGAGTAGGTCTGGCCGCCGCCAGTCGGCAGATGGGTGTGGCTGCGTGTGTGGGCCAGAAGGAGGTTGAGCACCTCGACTATGTGGGACGTGTCGGTCCATACACGCTGCTCGGCGCCGGCGTTCAGCAGCGCCGTCGTCTGGCCGAAAACCTCTAGACAGCGGGCGAGATAGGTGTCCCGGCCGAGCTCGGACATCCCATGTGGGCGATCCGGAAATTCTGAGATTGGTGGTCGCGAAGGCAAGCCGCATCCGGGCGATAGCACGCGTCGCGCGTGAGTCCAGTTAGTGAAGCCGTACTGCTCGGCGACGCGATTCAACGCCTCGCCGTGAGTGATGTTTTGCTCGCGGCCGAGGGCCGTGGCCCTACGGCGAAGGCTCTCGAGCGAGCGCGGGGGGATAGGCATGTCATGTCTCCGGCCCGTCAGATGCGTCGCCCGCCACCGCACCGCAGGCCCGGTCATGACATGATCGGGTGCGTTCAAAGGCACTGCCGCTAGCAGCTTGGCCTGGCGGGCGTCGGGCTCGTGCCGGGAGCCTGACCCAATATATGCCCGCAACGGCCAGCCGGGAAGAGGCCCTTAGTCGAGGGAGATAATACTCATTTTTCTGCATCTCAGCCTGACCCGGCCGTGCGGACCTCGACCGTCATGCCGGGAAGCGCGATCATCGTCGGCCCCCCGAAGCTTTCCCGGGCGATATGGGGACGCCATCCGCCGCTGATGACCTCCAGAAAGCCATCGCAGTCGGGTTTGTGCATCCCCTCACTCAGGGCATGCCAGCTTATCCACGAGGCGCGTTGATCGTACCGGCTTTCGCCGACGAACGTGGCGGCATGTCTTGGCATGACCAGGAGTCTGGGCGGTACTTCGGCCGCCGGTCCCCAGCCATAAGCCTTGGCGAGCTGCGCTGAGGTTCGGCCATCGACCCAGCCGTCGACTTTCTCGACCCACTCGTTGCCCTTCTCCAGCAGGTTGTCACGCCGGCTATCGCGCTCGGCCAGACTGAAGCCGTGGGCGTCGTACCATTTCAACTGCACGAGCACGGCGACTCCGGTCTCGCGGTCTATGGCTACGGCGTCGATGTCCGTGAGGTGAGATTTGTCCTTGCGGCGTAGTCTCTGGCCCCGCTCCAATACTTTGTAGCGCGGTTCCGGCAGCAGGCGACGCAGGTCCTCGCGAAAGATGTTCTCGCGACCGTAGACGATGCGGTCCCAGTCGGGCCGGTAGGTCCGGCGAAGGTGATCTAGGAGGCCCGCGTGGGGGTTCATCAAACCGCCGAACATCGGCAACAATACGAAATGCTCGCCAGCGTCGATGTAGTACGGCAGCGGGATTTCGTACCGGTCCTCATTGGATGCCGCGACGTCCGCATCGAGGGTCAGGCCAGTCATCAACTGCATGGCCCGCAGACGGCTATCGCCGCGCTCGGTTAGCACCTCGACGATGTCGTCGCGCCGCGCATAGATGGTCATCAGGTCGCGCATGTTCAGCTTTGGCTTGCGATCCCGCAAGCGCCCGGCCGCGTCAATGTGGTGGAGCACTGCGCCATAGGCGCTCGTTGAGGCGTGGCTCCATTCGCTGAAAGGCCGCCCGCCGATCATCCCGACGGGCGGTAACGCCTCTGCTTCGAACACACCGGCCGCCTGGATGCCCGCCAGCGCCTTGTAGTGCTCGACGAGGAAACTGTCGTTGTCGTAGCCGATAAACCAGCCCATCGCCGCACGGCCGTAGCGATCCAGGCGGCGACATACCTCGGCGCTTTGCGCCGCCAAGTCCGGTCGCTGCGCGAGAAATGCGACCCTGGCCCGGGCGCTGGCTGCATGTCCGGCCTCGACCTCAGCGTACTCCTCGGCATCGGAGAGTGCTTCTATGACGATCCGATCATCGGCGACGACGGTAGCGGTAGCTATGCCATAGCGCTCCATAGCCGCCAGGCGAATCGCCACGGTGAACCGCCCGCAGGCCAGGAGGTAGTTGTCGAAGGCCAGAGCATTGTCGGGGCGGCTTGGCCCCCAGGGAATGCCGCCGGGCATGTCGCGCACAGCCTCGAGAAGCGGTCGTAGCGCCGTTGCGGCCCCGCGCACCCTCATGCCGGCGTTGGGGTCGCGGCTGGAGCCATCCCGCGCCACCCGGAGGTTATAGGCGGCGACGTCGAGACCGCGGACCAGCGTGATCAGTAGTTCGCGCTCGTGCCCACGCCAGTTTTCACACACCGTTGCGACGTAACGGTCGCGCTGCGCAATCAGCCGCTGCTCGGCCGTCACGGGCGCGGATCAGGCTTGCTGGTCCGTCGGACTCCTCTCGCCATGTCCGAACGGGCGAATGCTGATAGCCGAGCAGCGGTCTTGGCGAGCGCAGCGGCGCCTGAGTCTATATCGTCGAACCAGCTATCATATGAGGTCTCCAGCACCTTGCGTAGCGCGGCGATCTCCTCAGATACTGGTTGGGGCAACAACCATGTCTCGGCATTGACGGCGCGCATAAGCTTGGCCTTAGCCAAACGATATGTCGCTGCCCGCTCAGCATCGACCTCTGGTGTCGTTTCGCGGTGAAGGTAGATCGTGTTTAGCCAAAAATCGTGGACTTCAGCCATCTCGCCCAAGGCTTCGAAAATTGCGGAATACGCAGCCGCCTTGCGTATCCAAACTCGTTCATCGTGACTGCGAGTGGCGGTCAACTGCGCAGTCACCACTGCCACGATGAGTGCCACAGAAGCCGAGATCAGCGCTGGCGTGAGGGTCGCGGCTAGGTCCATCAGTCCCACCACACCTCGGCGGCCAGATAGTCGCGGATCACCATCCGCACGTGCGCGCCATCGACGCGATAGCGATAGCGTCTGCTTTGAACTTCCTGCCAGCCCTCGTCGAAGACATCGACGCCCGTCACAAATAGGCGGCTCATCGCCCGGCTGCCGACCTCTGGCCAGATTTGGGGGAGATCGGGAACATGTTCGAAATCGCGCCGCACCGCAGGGCTCATCGCTAACAAGGGCTGAAATCCCCTTCCAGCCGGCTCGTCGAGCCTTGGCTCGCCGCTCTCGAAGGCGACGTGTCCCCGTGCGAGCTTAACTACCACATTGTTGACGCGCTCGACTTCGACATCCCAGAGCACACCGTCTCCCTCGCTGCGCCGTGCTGCCTCAAGCCGTTTGCGTAGGCCCGGCTGATCGCGAAGCTTTCTAGCAATCGCAGATCGTTCGACATCATCGGGATGCGCCGAACCGGCCAGGATGCACTCAAGCAGGCAGGCCAGATATTCTTCGTCTCGCGAAAAGCCCTCATTGCAACTTGCGCAGGCTGGCGTCACCGGCAGGTTCTCGGGGAATGGCCGATCCAGGAAAACCTTGGAGGGCATATGGTCGTCAGTTTCGTAGGGGCCGCCGCAATGAACGCACCAGCCCTTGTTGCGCTCGTCTGAAAAGTCGGTGACCTGGCGCATTGTGTCCCACCTCCCGAGGCACAGCTTGGTGGCAACGTCCACGCGCGGTCAATCGGGTAGGCCACGACTCAGCCATCGAGTCACAATCCAAGCCCCATCCCCCCAAACGCAAAACGGGCGGCCCTCTCGGACCGCCCGCTCGCACGTCTAGCTCGGTAACGCCGCCGCTTAAGTCGCGACCGCGTCCTCCGGAGCCACTTCTTCCTTCTTCGACAGGTCCTCGCCCGTCTCCTGGTCCACGACCTTCATCGACAGCTTGGTCTTGCCGCGGTCGTCGAAGCCCAGGAGTTTGACCTTGACCATCTGGCCTTCGCTCAGCACGTCCGAGGTCTTGGCGACCTTGTCCTTGCTGATCTGGCTGATGTGGACCAGGCCGTCCTTGGCGCCGAAGAAGTTCACGAAGGCGCCGAAGTCGACGACCTTGACGACCTTGCCGTTGTAGATGGCGCCGACTTCCGGCTCCGAGGCGATCGACTTGATCCAGTCCTTGGCGGCGTCGATCTTGGCCTGGTCGGAGGCGGCGATCTTGATGGTGCCGTCGTCGGCGATGTCGACCTTGGCGCCGGTGGTGGCGACGATCTCGCGGATCACCTTGCCGCCGGTGCCGATCACTTCACGGATCTTGTCGAGCGGGACCTTGATGGTCTCGATCTTGGGGGCGTATTCGCCCAGCTCTTCGCGGGGCGCGTCCATGGCCTTGCCCATCTCTTCGAGGATGTGGGCGCGGCCGGCCTTGGCCTGGTCGAGGGCCTTCTTCATGATCTCCTGGGTGATCCCGGCGATCTTGATGTCCATCTGCAGGCTGGTGATGCCCTCGCTGGTGCCGGCGACCTTGAAGTCCATGTCGCCCAGGTGGTCTTCGTCACCCAGGATGTCGCTGAGGACCGCGTAGCCGTCACTTTCCAGGATCAGGCCCATGGCGATGCCCGAGACCGGACGGATCAGCGGCACGCCCGCGTCCATCATGGCCAGCGAGGAGCCGCAGACCGTGGCCATCGAGGAGGAGCCGTTGGACTCCATGATCTCGGAGACCAGGCGGATGGTGTAGGGGAAGTCTTCCGTCGACGGCAGGACCGGACGGACCGCGCGCCAGGCCAGCTTGCCGTGGCCGATTTCGCGGCGGCCGGGGCTGCCCATGCGGCCGGTTTCCCCGACGCTGAAGGGGGGGAAGTTGTAGTGCAGGAGGAACTTCTCCTTGTAGGTGCCCTCCAGGGCGTCGATGAACTGCTCGTCGTCGCCGGTGCCCAGGGTGGCGACCACCAGGGCCTGGGTCTCACCTCTAGTGAACAGCGCCGAGCCGTGGGCCCGGGGCAGCACGCCCACTTCCGAGACGATCGGGCGGACCTTGTCCACCGGGCGGCCGTCGATGCGGATGCCGGTGTCGAGGATGGCGCGGCGGACGACGTCGGCCTCCAGTTCCTTGTAGACGCCGGCCAGCTTCAGCGGGTCGTGGCCTTCAGGGTTGGCGTCCGACTTGCCCAGGGCGGCGATGGCCTTCTTCTTGGCCAGGCCGATCGCTTCGTAGCGGTCCTGCTTCTTGGTGATCTTGTAGCCGGCGATGATGTCGGCGCCGACCAGGGTCTTCATCTCGGCCTTGATGGCGTCGGTGTCTTCCGCCTGGAACTCGAAGGGCTCCTTGGCGGCGTGTTCGGCCAGCTCGATGATGGCGTCGATCACCGGCTGCATGCCCTTGTGGGCAAAGTCGATGGCGCCCAGGACGATCTCTTCGCTGAGTTCCTTGATCTCGGATTCGACCATCATCACCGCGTCGGACGTGCCGGCGATGACCAGGTCCATCGCCGATTCCTTGAGCTCGTCGATGGTCGGGTTGAGGACGTACTCACCATTGATCCAGCCGACGCGGGCGCCGGCGATCGGGCCCATGAAGGGGGCGCCGGAGATGACCAGGGCGGCCGAGGCGCCGACCATGGCCAGGATGTCCGGATCATGCTCCAGGTCGTGGGCCAGCACGGTGCAGACGACCTGCACTTCGTTCTTGAAGCCCTTGACGAACAGCGGACGGATCGGCCGGTCGATCAGGCGCGACACCAGGGTTTCCTTCTCGGAGGGCCGGCCCTCGCGCTTGAAGAAGCCGCCCGGGATCTTGCCGGCGGCGTAGGTGCGCTCCTGGTAGTTGACGGTCAGGGGGAAGAAGTCCTGACCGGGCTTGGCGGCCTTGGCGTAGACGGCGGTGGCCAGGACGACGGTCTCGCCCATGGTGACCAGGACCGCGCCGTCGGCTTGACGGGCGATGCGGCCGGTTTCCAGGGTCAGCGGCTTGCCGCCCCAGTTGATGGTTTTCTTTTTGATGTCGAACATGAGTCTTTCGTTTCTCTCATTCCCGCGGGCGTATTCCCTACGGGGCGGACAGGGCGGCTGTGCCGAAATCCTCTCCAGATGTCAGGCCCGGTGAGGATCTCGTTTGAACCCTCGACGGTCGTGTATCGCCGCCGGCGCTCCAGAGCCTGAAGGAGCGGATGGCGGATAGTCGAACGCCCCGGCCAGTGATGACCGGGGCGATCGGGATGGCTTAGCGGCGCAGACCCAGCTTTTCGATCAGGACCTGGTAGCGGTCCGCATGGGTCTTCTTCAGGTGGTCCAGGAGCGACCGGCGCTGCGAGACCAGCTTGAGCAGGCCGCGGCGCGAGTGGTTGTCCTTCTTGTGGGTCTTGAAGTGCTCGGTCAGGTTCGAGATCCGTTCGGTCAGGATCGCCACCTGGACTTCGGCGCTGCCGGTGTCGGCTTCGCCGCGGGCGTGTTCGTTGATGAGCGCGGTCTTGCGCTCGGCCGTGATCGACATCGGGTTTTCTCCGCTCTAGGCCTGAATGAAGACCCGCACCGGATTGAGCTGTCCGGCGCGCATCTCGGCCAGGGCGACCAGTCTCTTTCCCTCCATCGCCGAAACCATCCGGGAGCCGCCGGTGAGGCGGGCCTTCAGCGCTTCGACCTGTCGGGGAAGGAGAACGATGGACCGTCCCTGGGCCAGCCGGAAGGCGTCCTCTGCGGTCACGGCCAGCACCGGGATGTCGTCCAGTGCGGTCTCGACCGGGAGCATCGTCTCCGGAAGGCCGGGCTTATGGCTCATTTCTTCCAGTTTTTCCAGCGTTATCGCATTGTCTTCCCCAAACGGGCCGACCCGGGTGCGGCGCAGCGAGGCGACGTGGGCGCAGGCCCCCAGCTTTTGGGCCAGATCCCGGGCGATGGCGCGGACATAGGTGCCCTTGCCGCAGTCGATGGTCAGCTCGATGTGGTCGGCGTCCGGGACGTCGGTGACGGCGGCGGAGTGGATGACCACCTTGCGGCTGGCCAGCTCGAAATCCTCGCCGCTGCGGGCCAGGTCATAGGCCCGCTCGCCGTCGACCTTGATGGCCGAGTAGTTGGGCGGGACCTGGTCGATCTCGCCGACGAAGTCCGGCAGCACCGCCTCCACCTGCTCGCGGGTGGGGCGCACGTCGGAGCGGGCGGTGACCTCGCCCTCGCGGTCGAAGCTGTCGGTGGCGATGCCCCAGCGGATGACGAAGCGGTAGGTCTTGTCGCTGTCGACCAGGAAGGAGACGGTCTTGGTCGCCTCCCCCAGCGCAATGGGCAGGATGCCGGTGGCCAGCGGGTCGAGCGTGCCGGCATGGCCGGCCTTCTGGGCGTTGAACACCCGCCGCACCCGGCCGACGGCCTGGGTCGAGGTGATCTCGTAGGGTTTGTCCAGGCAGATCCAGCCGGAGACCTTGTCGCCCTTCTTGCGGCGGCTCACTGGTCCTCGTCCCGCTTGGCCAGGTCGGCCTGCACCTTGGGATTATCGAACAGCCGGTCGATCTGGCTGGCCGCGTCGAAGCTCTGGTCGTGAACGAACTTCAGGTCGGGGGTGAACTTCATGTCGATGTGCCGGCTCAGGCGCCCGCGCATGAACTTGGTCGATCTGTTCAGCGCCTTGACGATTTCCGCCTCGTTGCCCGCGCCGGTGACGCCGGCGCCCAGCGGCTCGACGAAGCAGATGGCGTGCTTGAGGTCGGGGCTGATCCGCACCTCCGACACCGTGATCGAGACGTTCTCGATGGCCGGATCCCTGGGCGGTTCCTCACGGAGGATCTCGACCAGCGCATGGCGGATCAGCTCGCCGGCGCGCAGCTGGCGTTGGGTCGGGCCTGTCAGGACAGGACGCTTGGGAGTGGTTCGGCTCATGGCCCTTTGCCTTGCCCGGCGGCGGATCGAACGCGCGGCGGGCTCAAAATCGCGAAGGGCGGGTCTCTAGGCGCGTTAGGCCGGGGTGTCCAGCCCGGAAGCTGCCGACAGAACTCTCCTCGCCCCTAGGGCGAGGTGGCAGCGAAGCTGACGGAGTGGGGAGCACGCCCGGCACTCAGATGCAGAACGAAGCGCCGCCGGTGGAGGAACGCCTGTTCTTGTGTGCTGTAGTCGCTCCCCACTCCGGCCCTCCGGGCCACCTCGCCCTAGGGGCGAGGAGAGAGCGGAGCAATGTCAGCGGCTAAGCCAGCCCCAACCGCTCCCGGAAGAAGCTGACCGTGCGGGCCTCGGCGTCCTTGGTGGGTCCCGAATTGCGCAGATGGATGGTGAGCACCGAGTGGGGCGGGCGGCCCGTGCCGGGGGCGCCGTCCTCGGCCGCCAGGGTGATGTCCTCGAAGCGGTCGCCGAAGGTTTCCTTCAGAAAGGCGAAGCGCTCGTCCGGCACGAAGTCGTCGCCCTTGAAGCGCAGGCCCAGCAGGGAGAGGTCCTCGTCCTCGAACCGCCGCTTGGCGCAGGCGATCTCGGCCGGCGAGCTGTCGATCGACGCCTTGCCCTTCTTGCCCAGCGGCAGCGAGGGCTGCGACAGCACCGGGGCCACCACGGCCGGCTCGGTCATCATGGCCAGGGCGAAGCCGCCGGTGAAACACATGCCCAGCGCCCCGACCCCCGGCCCGCCGCACTCGGCATGGGCCTTGCGCGCCAGGGCCCGCAGCCAGTCGACGATGGGGCTGGAGCCCTGCCCGGCCCAGACATGGAATTCGCGGCGGATACAGATGTTCATGAACATCTCGCCGAGCGCGTAGGGGATGGTGACCTTCCTGCCCGGCGCGCCGAACAGGCTGGGCAGGTAGACGCTCATACCGGCGGCGGCGACCCGGTCGGCATAGTCGACCACCTGCGGATGCAGGCCGGGGATCTCATGCATGATGATCACCGCCGGGCCCGAGCCCTTGCGGAAGACCTCGCGGGTGCGGCCGTCATGCGTGAACTTGAAGCGGTCATAACCCGCCAGCGCGTCGATATCGGCCATGCTCGCTCCCCGTAAGAGGAGGGATTAGGGGCCAGGGACTAGGGGTTAGCAAGACCGGGCTGGATACGAATCCGCAGCCCCTAGCCCCTAATCCCTAGCCCCTAGCTGCCCGGATAGCCGTAGTCGGCCTTGAACACCGCCTTGGTCGGGTCGATGCCGGGGACGCCGGGCATGCGCCATTCGCCGCGGAAGGCGAAGTCCATCCTGGCGCAGATGCGCAAGGCGCCGCCCGAGGGGTTGTCGCCGAAGGCGTAGACCCTCAGGCCGCGATGGCTGGTCAGGTCCGAGACGGCCAGCCAGCCCCGGGTGGAGCCCGGGCAGAAGGCCTTGATCATCACCTTGCCCTCGGCCGCGTCGGGGTCGATCTGGAAGAGCTCGCCGCGGCCGCCGTCCTCGCCCATCAGCCGGTCGAGCTCGCGGTTGACCGCGCCGTCGCGCGAGGGCTTGGGGATGATGCCGACCGGCACGGCGGTGGCCCGCACGGCCAGCACCTTGGGGGCGCCCAGCAGGCTCTTGGTGAAGACGAAGGTCAGGCCGGCGCCGGTCAGCTGGCGGGCCTCCGGCGAGGCGGAATCGAAGGTGACCATGCGTTTTTCGGCGGCCTGGGCGCCAGTGGCCAGCAGCAGGGGAACGGCGGCGAAAGCCGCGAGACGCAGAACGGTTTTCATGACGGGCTGTTTCTACCGGGCGGCCTTGGTGCGCAAGTCCGAGATGTCGCCTTCGAAGCCCGACAGCTTCCAGGCCCCGTCCTCGCGGGTGAAGATCAGCACGCAGGGCCCGTCCTTCTTCTTGGTGGCGCAGACCCGGCCGTCGGGCATGGCTTTCAGCGCCGCGCCGATGGCCAGTCGCCCCGGGATCGGCTTGTCGGGGGTGTAGCCGTAATAGTTGGCCACGCCCCGGAACACCTTGGGCTGGATCAGGGCGTCGCCGGCCACGTCGGCCAGGGTCGGGGCCAGCAGGGCGGTGAGGGCTTTGAGCTTGTCGTCCATGTCGGTCTTCTGGGCCTCGCGGACCAGGCGGGACTCGATGGAGGCCTTCAGGGCCTTGCGGTCGACATGGTTGTTGAACGTCGCCCGGTCGTTGTCGCGGATGGCGACCAGCAGGTCGTGGACATCGCCCGCCGCGTCCAGCCGCTCGGCCGTGGCGCAGGCCGACAGGGTCGTGGCGGCCAGCAGGAGGGGGATCAGAAGCTTGCGCATGACCGGGATTATCCTTCGTCCTGTGGCTTTTCCTTGGCCCGCCGCGCCCGCGCCACAAGGGTCGCCGCCAGGATAGCGAGGAGAACCACGCCCAGGCCGATCAGTACGGCCTGGGCGTCGATCGTCAGTGTCCAGGGCTGCAGCGTCACCGCTTGGCGAACCGCGCGGCGAAGTGGGCGATGATCAGACCCAGCAGGATGTTGGCCAGGACCGTCAGGACGAAGTTCATGTCCAACTTGGGCATGTGCCAGCCGCCGCCGGCCTTGGAGAGTGGCACGACGACATAGTTCATCACCAGATAGACCACGATCCCCAGCAAGGTCCCGCCCAGCCAGGGCCGGCGCAGCAGCGAGCCGGCGAACTGGATGTAGAGCGCGGCGATGATCATGCAGATCAGCGCCTGCGACAGCGCCCCGACAATCACCGACTGCATGCCCATCTCGAAGCTGGCCTTGCCGTACCAGCCCCGGGCGACCGCCTGCAGCGTCTTCTGCCAGGTGGGGATGTGATAGATGACGGTGGCGACGGCGATATCCACCGCCCCGGCCACCAGACCCCCGCCGACAATGGCGACGGCACTGCCGTTGTTGTTCCTGGCCATGGATTGGGCCCTCCCTATTGGCCGGGAGGATGGGGTTAGTTTCGGGCGGCTGGCAAGCCGGCCGGTTCAGGGCTTGTCTCGATAGCGTCCTGTGCAGGGATCGGGGTTGGGGTAGGGTCCCGCAGCCTTGAGCAGGCGGAACTCTATGCGGATTTCGCTCTCGGTATTGCGCAAAAGGCGAGACAGCCGCGCGGCGGACTTGTCGAAGCCAGCGTCCGGCGGGGTGGCCGAGAGAACCCGGCAGGGTTCAGCCAACGCGCGTTTGCTGCAATCCATCACCGCCACGCCAGACAGCCCCGAGGTCTTGGCCTCTTCCGGGTAGTAGCGCTCGAAGTCGTCACTCAGCACGGTGCGCACGCCGTCGATGACCATGTGAACTTCCACTTCCGCGCGGGGAACGTCGACCACGCAGTCGAGCTGCATCGACGG
This sequence comes from Caulobacter ginsengisoli, assembly GCF_030814835.1. GTDB lineage: Bacteria > Pseudomonadota > Alphaproteobacteria > Caulobacterales > Caulobacteraceae > Caulobacter > Caulobacter ginsengisoli. The sequence goes on along the minus strand of NZ_JAUSVS010000006.1, from coordinate 21,728 downwards.
ATAGATGACCTCGGTCTTGGTGGCGCAGCCGGCCGCCAACAGGGCCGGCGCCAGGAACAGCCATCGCCAGGCTCTCATCGCCGCCTCCCAGACAGCCAAAGGGCGCGGAACCGGCTGGTTCCACGCCCTCGACTTGATCACAAGGTTCGCGTCGCCGCTACAGCGACCGCTTGACCTCTTCCACCGTGAAGCACTCGATCTCGTCGCCTTCGCGGATGTCCTGGAAGCCGGCGAAGGCCATGCCGCATTCCATGCCGTTGGTGACTTCCGCCACCTCGTCCTTGAAGCGCTTGAGGGTCTGCAGGGTGCCCAGTTCCAGGACCACGACGTTCTCGCGAACGATCCGGACCTTGGCGCCGCGGCGGACCACGCCCTCGGTGACCCGGCAGCCGGCGACGCGGCCGACCTTGGAGATGTCGAAGGCCTGCAGCACCCGGGCGTTGCCCAGGAAGGTTTCCCGCTGGATCGGCGAGAGCATGCCCGAGAGCACGCCTTTGATGTCGTCCAGCAGGTCGTAGATGATCGCGTAGTAGCGGATCTCGACGCCTTCGCGGACGGCCAGGTCGCGGGCTTGCTTCGACGCACGGACGTTGAAGCCCAGGATCGGGGCCCCGGCGCCCTTGGCCAGCATGACGTCGCTCTCGCTGATCGCCCCGGCGCCGGAAAGGATGATCCGCGCGCGGACCTCCTCGGTGCCGATCTTGTCCAGCGAGCCGACGATGGCCTCGGCCGAGCCCTGCACGTCGGCCTTGATGACCAGCGGCAGTTCGCTGACCTTCTTGGACTGAAGACGGGCCATCATGTCGGCCAGGCTGGCCTGGGCGACGGGGGCGGCCCCGGTCTTTTCGCGGCGCTTGCGTTCGCGGTATTCGGTGATCTCGCGGGCCCGGGCCTCGTTCTCGACCACGGCGATGGCTTCGCCGGGCGAGGGGGCGCCGTCCAGGCCCAGCACCTCGACCGGGGTCGAGGGGCCGGCCTCGGTGACCTGTTCGTCCCGCTCGTTGAGCAGGGCGCGCACCCGGCCCCAGTGGGAGCCGGCCACGATGATGTCGCCGCGTTTCAGGGTGCCGCGCTTGACCAGCACGGTGGAGACCGGGCCGCGGCCCTTGTCCAGCTTGGCCTCGATGACCACGCCCTCGGCCGAACGGTCGGGGTTGGCCTTGAGGTCGAGGACCTCGGCCTGCAACAGGATGTTGTCGATCAGGTCGTCCAGACCGGTCTTCTTCAGCGCCGAGACTTCCACCACCTGGGTGTCGCCGCCCAGGCTTTCGACGACGATCTCGTGCTGCAGCAGCTCGTTGATCACCCGGGTCGGATCGGCGTCGGGCTTGTCCATCTTGTTGATGGCCACGATGATCGGGACGTTGGCCGCCTTGGAATGCTGGATGGCCTCGATGGTCTGGGGCATGACCCCGTCATCGGCGGCCACCACCAGAACCACGATGTCGGTGACGTCGGCGCCCCGGGCCCGCATGGCGCTGAACGCCGCGTGGCCGGGGGTGTCGAGGAAGGTCACCCGGTGGCCGTCCTTCAGGCGGACCTGGTAGGCGCCGATATGCTGGGTGATGCCACCATGCTCGCCGGAAGCGACATCGGTGGAGCGCAGGGCGTCGAGCAGGCTGGTCTTGCCGTGGTCGACGTGGCCCATGACGGCCACGACGGGGGCGCGGACTTCCAGGTGATCGTCGATGTCCTCGTCGCCGATGAAGCCCTCTTCGACGTCGGCTTCCGAGACGCGGCGGACGGTGTGGCCGAACTCGGTGGCCACCAGCTCGGCGGTGTCGTTGTCGATGACGTCGTTGATCTTCATCATCACGCCCTGACGCATCAGGAACTTGATGACCTCGACGCCGCGGGTGGCCATACGCTGGGCCAGCTCCTGCACGGTGATGACGTCGGGAATGACCACTTCGCGGGCGATGCGGGCCTGTTCGACCCCGCCGCCACGGCGCTTCTCGCGTTCACGCTCCCGGGCCCGGCGGACCGAGGCGAGCGAGCGCATGCGCTCGACGGCGCCCTCGTCGTCACCGGCCAGGGTCTGGATGGTCAGGCGGCCTTCGCGGCGCTGCGGAGCGCCCTTGGTGCGGGAGACGGCCTTGTCCGTGCCGGGCGCGGCCTTGGCGCCGCGGCGGCCCTCGTCCTCGTCGGGACGGCGGTCGAGGTTGGCGGAGCCGGGGCGGGGCGCCTGGCGGGTGGCGCGCTGGATCTCGGGCGTGGCGGGCGGGCCGCCGACCGGGGCGCCGCGCGGCGGGCGCGGGCCGGTGGGACGCTCGCCCGGACGGCCGGGGGCCGGACGCGGGGCCAGGGCCGAATAGCGGACGGTCTCGCCGGCCTTGGGCTCGCCGCCACGGGGACGGTCATTGCCGCCCTCACGAGGGGGACGGGCCGCATAGCCGCCGTCGCGGGCGGCCGGGGCGCCGGGTGCGGCGTCTCGCGGAGGCCGGGCAGCGAAGTCGCCGCCGCCTTCACGCGGGGCGCGCTGGCCGTAATTGACGTTGGCCGGGCGGTCGGGCCGGTAGGTGGTGGTCGAGGGCCGGTCGTCGCGGCGGTCGCGGGACGGCTCGTACTGGCGGGTCTGGCCGGGCGCGGGGGCCGGGGTCTGGGCGCGGGGCGGTTCGGCCGGGCGCGGCGCCGGAGTCGGAGCGGCCGGGGCCGGCGCGGGCTGGGCGGCGACCGGAGCCGGCGCCTCGGGCGCGGCGGCGACAGGCGCGGCCGGGGCCGGCGTCGGGGCGGCCGGAGCCGGAGCGGCGGGCGCTTCAGCGGCGGGGGCGGCTGGCGCGGGTTTCGGCGCGGCGGCGGCCGCTTCGGCGGCGCGGCGGCGGGCTTCGTCCTCGGCGCGGGCGCGTTCGGCGGCGGCGGCGCGTTCCTGGTTCTCGCGGGCCAGCTCGATGGCGCGCTGGCGGGCGCGCAGTTCTTCCTGGCTCAGGCCGGACGGATCACGGCCGCCGGAGGGCGCGGCGCCGGGCGGACGGGCCTGGGGCGCGCCGCTGGGGACCGTGCGTTTTTCGGCGTTGGAGGGGCCGGCGAGATTGCCCATGGGCGCCGAATGCGGGCGGGCCCGCTTGGTCTCGACGACCACGGTTTTCGACCGGCCATGGCTGAAGCTCTGCTTGACCACCCCCGCGCTGACCGAGCCCGCGCGGGGCTTCAGCGTGAGAGGGGTCCGTCCACCAGGGGACTGCGGCCGGCCGTTGTCGTTCTCGTCGCTCATTCGCTCTCTTACTCACCACCGGACGGTACCGGCTCTAGAACCCGTATGAAGGAGGGGTTTCCGTCAGGGTGAAGAACCCCTCAGGACCTGCTCCCGATGCAACGGCGAAAGGGCGGAAAACCCGCCCCTGTCACCCAGCCTTCTGTGAAGGCCTCTCGCCCCTGATGTCTCGCGAGCGGGGCGTTCAGGTCCTACTTGACCCTTTTACCCGCAGGCTCCTCGCGCCAACCCTCAGGGAGAAGCGGGCGGAAACCGGTGAGGCGCTCGACGTCTGAGGTCCAGCGATCCGCGGTCCGCCCCGCAAGGAAGGCGGTGTGTATCACATTCTCCCCGCCCAAGGCCAAACCCAATTCCTCGGCGGTGAAAACCCCGATCAGCCGGGGCGGTTTGTCGACGTTGCGGCAGATGCCGAGCAGCTTGCGCCGCCCGTCCTCGGCCCCGTCGGAGGCCTCGACCAGCCAGGCGGCCTTGCCGTTATGGATGGCGGCGGAGACTTTCGCGAACCCCGAGATAAGCGCGCTGGCCCGCCGCGCAAGACCCAGCCCGTCCAAAAGCCGCCGGATCAGCAGCCGCTCGACCTGGTCGGCGAGGTCGGGGGCGGCGATGACCTTGGCCTTGGCGGCCCGGGCGAACAGGCCTTTTTTCGCGGCGGTCTCGATGCTGGCGCGGTCGGCGGCCACCCACATGCCGCGGCCTGGGAGCTTGCGGGCCAGGTCCGGGACGACCTGCAGGTCCGGGCCGATGACGAAGCGGACCAGCTTCGACTCTTCCATCACCTCGCCGGACACGAGGTCGCGGCGCTGGCGGGAGACCTCGGCGAGAGTCTTGGGGTCGTGGACGTCGGGCTTCTTGGACATAGGGGTTAGGGGCTAGGGATTAGGGACTAGAAGTAGGGGCTGGGTTTCTAACCCCTAGCCCCTAGCCCCTTGCCCCTAGGCTTCCGTCTCCGCTTCAGCTTCCGGCGCTTCACCCTCAGCCTCGGCGAAGTCCTCGCCCTCGCCTTCGGACTCGACGTATTCTTCCTCGTATTCCGGCTCGGGCGGGGCCTCGACCCAGCCCATGACGATGCGGGCGCGCATGATCAGGGCCTCGGCGTCTTCCGGCGAGAGGTTGAAGCTTTCCAGGATGCCGCTCTCGCGCACCCGCTCGCCGTCCTTGGTTTCGAACCAGCCGCGCAGGTCGTCCGGCACCAGGCCGGCCAGGTCCTCGACGCTCTTCACATCGCCCTCGCCCAGGGCGACGGCCATGGGCAGGGTGACGCCTTCGATCTCCAGCACGCCGTCCTCGACGCCCAGCTCGACGCGGCGGGCGTCCTGGGCGGCGGCTTCGCGTTCCAGGAATTCGCGGGCCCGGGTCTGCAGCTCCTCGGCGGTTTCCTCGTCGAAGCCCTCGATGGCGGCCACTTCATGCGGCTCGACATAGGCGACGTCCTCGACCGTGGCGAAGCCTTCGGTGGCCAGCAGCTGGGCGATGACCTCGTCGACGTCCAGGGCTTCCTGGAACAGCTGGGTGGTCTCGGCGAACTGCTTCTGGCGGCGCTCCGATTCCTGGGACTCGGTCATGATGTCGATCTGCCAGCCGGTCAGCTGGCTGGCCAGGCGCACGTTCTGGCCGCGGCGGCCGATGGCCAGCGACAGCTGCTCGTCGGGAACGACCACTTCGACGCGCTCGTCCTCCTCGTCCATGACGACCTTGGAGACTTCGGCGGGCGCCAGGCCGTTGACGATGAAGGTCGCCTCGTCCGGGCTCCACTGGATGATGTCGATCTTCTCGCCCTGCAGTTCGGCGACCACGGCCTGGACGCGCGAACCCCGCATGCCGACGCAGGCGCCGACGGGGTCGATGGAGCTGTCGTTGGAGACCACGGCCATCTTGGCGCGGCTGCCCGGGTCGCGGGCCACGGCGCGGATCTCGATGACGCCGTCATAGACTTCCGGCACTTCCTGGGCGAACAGCTTGGCCATGAAGCCGCCGTGGGCGCGGCTGAGCATGATCTGCGGGCCCTTGGTCTCGCTGCGGACGTCGTAGATGTAGCAGCGGATGCGGTCGCCGATGTTGAAGTTCTCGCGCGGGATCGACTGGTCGCGGCGCATGATGCCCTCGCCCCGGCCCAGGTCGACGATGACGTTGCCGTACTCGACGCGCTTGACCACGCCGTTGACGATCTCGCCGACGCGATCCTTGTATTCCTCGTACTGCTTTTCGCGCTCGGCCTCGCGGACCTTCCCGAACACCACCTGGCGGGCCATCTGGGTCTGGACCCGGCCGAACTCGAAGGGCGGCAGCTCCTCGGTGTAGGTCTTGCCGATCACGGCGTCCTTGTCGAAGGCCAGGGCGTCCGACAACTCGACCTTGCCCAGCTCGCCTTCCAGGTCCGTGCCGTCGGCGACGACTTCACGGGTCCGGGTGATCGAGGTCTCGCCGGTGCGCGGATCGATATGGACGCGGATGTCGTGCTCGGCGCCGTAGCGGGTGCGGGCCGCCTTCTGGATCGCTTCCTCGATGGAGGCGATGACGATTTCCTTGTCGATATTCTTCTCGCGCGCGACGGTTTCGGCGATCGCCAGCAGTTCTTGGCGGTTGGCGGAGATGCCGGTGGCCATGGTGGTTCCTACTCTTCGGGTTCGGATTGCAGTCTGGCGGCGCGCTGCTGCTCGCCGCGTTTCATCAGTTGATCGTTGAGGACCAGCTTGGCCTCGGCGATCCAGTCGAAGGGAATGTAGACGGTGGTCTCGTCGTCGCCCTCGGGGTTGATCCCCACGGCGCCGTCTTCGGTTCCCGCCAGCTCGCCCTTGAAGCGCTTGCGGCCGTCGGCCAGGCGGTCCAGCTCGATGCGTACCTCCAGGCCTTCATAGGTGTCGAAGTCCTTCAGCCGGGTCAGCGGCCGGTCGATGCCGGGGCTGGAGACCTCCAGGGCGTATTCGCCCTCGATGGGGTCGGCGGCGTCGAGGATCTCGGAGATGGCGCGCGACAGCTTCGTGCAGTCGTCGATGCCCATCTCGCCGTCCTCGGGGCGTTCGGCCATGATCTGCAGGCGGCGGGTATTGCCGCCCATCAGCCGCAGACGGACGATCTCGTAGCCCGCGGCCTCCGCCACCGGGTCGAGGAGTTCGAGAAGCTGTTTGTCCTCAGACGTCTTGCCGCGCACTTCAAAAAACCAACAAAAAAGCGGCGGGCCTCGCGGCCGCCGCTCATAAGCGCTATCCAGCGCAAATGGACGATGTGGGCCCTATATAGCCCCGGCCGGCCCGCGAGGGAAGAGGGCAGTCTGTCCTCCCCTCGCCGGACAACCCCCTCAGGAACTCCGGGCGATCCGCCCCAGGGTCAGGCCTCCCAGCAGCCCGCCCAGTGGAATACCGACCAGGAAGGCCCGGAAGAGCCAGAAGTCGAAGGTCTCGTTCGGGGTCATTTCCAGGCGGTGCGGCCCGTGCAGGGCCAGCAGGGCGCTCGAGGCCGGATAGACCAGCAGTTCGAGAAGCTCGCCGGGATGGTGGCGGGCGGCCCAGCCGCCGGCGAACAGATAGGCGAGCGCCGTCGCCAAGCCGCCGGCGGCCATCCACAGGGGTTTTGCCGGCAGCAGGCCTGTGCGGACGGCGATCGCCAGGGGTAGGGCGAAGACGGCCGCTATGGGAATGCCGATCGGGGCGAAGGCCATGGCAAAGACGGCGCCGGGGTCGGTGAATCCCCTGGAGAGGGCCGCCGTCGCCAGCAGCAGCGGAACCACCACCGCCACGCCCGAGGCCGCCAGCAGGGCCAGCAGCAGGCGGCCCCAGGATGGGCGGGTGGTGTGATGGTTCATCAGGAGAGCCCGCCATACGACATGGGGCGGATCAATCCCAGAGACGCGGGGCTATGGGGCGTGAGGCAGGCTGGGCGGTGGGTAATGGCCGCGACGGATGAACCCGTTAGCGACTATCTGACGAACCTCAGACCCGCACGAAGTCCAGCCAGACCGGCGCGATGTCGCCCAGCTTCTTTTCTTCGTAGCGGGTGGTGATGTGGTCGGCGGGCGGGGTGCGCCAGTCGTCGGCGCGGTGGGGATTCCAGGTGAAGAGGCCGCTGGCCAGCACCCGCTCCAGGGTCCAGTCGGCGTAGTCGGCCCAGTCGGTGGCGAAGCGGAAGGGGGCGGCGGGCTTAAGCAGGCGGGCGGCCTCCACAAGGAATTCCGGCTGAATAAGCCGGCGCTTGTGGTGGCGGGCCTTGGGCCAGGGGTCGGGGAACAGGATGAAGAGGCGGTCGAGGGAGCCGTCCGGCAGCCAGGCCATCAGCTCGCGGGCGTCGCCGTGGTGGAGGCGGACGTTCTGGACGCCGGCCTCCTCGATGTGGCGCAGGGCGCTGGCGACGCCGTTCATGAAGGGTTCGGCGCCCAGGCTCAGCACGTCGGGGCGGCGGGCGGCCTGGGCGGCCAGGTGCTCGCCGCCGCCGAAACCGATCTCCAGCCAGACTTCGGCGGCGTCCGGCTTCAGGGTCAGCGGGTTGAACGGGCCTTGCGGCACGGTGATGGCCGGCAGCAGGCTGTCCATCAGGGCGGCCTGGCGCGGCTTGATCGGGCGCGACTTGATGCGGCCGAAGCTGCGCAGCGGGCCGTGCGGCTGTTGCGGTGAGGTCATCCGCTGGCTTTAGGCCAGGCGGCGCAGCTCATCCACCAGATTGGTCTGTTCCCAGCTGAAGCCGCCCTCGTTGTCCGGCTGCCTTCCGAAATGCCCATAAGCGGCGGTGCGGGCATAGATCGGCCGGTTGAGCTGCAGATGCTCGCGGATGGCCCGGGGCGTGGCGCCGCCGATCAGGTCGGGCAGGGCCTTTTCCAGCACCGCCGGATCGACCTCGCCGGTGCCGTGGGTGTCGACATAGAAGCTGAGCGGCCGGGCGACGCCGATCGCATAGCTGATCTGGATGGTGCATTTGCGGGCCAGGCCGGCGGCCACGACGTTCTTGGCCAGATACCGGCAGGCATAGGCCGCCGAGCGGTCGACCTTGGTCGGATCCTTGCCCGAGAAGGCGCCGCCGCCGTGCGGGGCCGCGCCGCCATAGGTGTCGACGATGATCTTGCGGCCGGTCAGGCCGGTGTCGCCGTCCGGTCCGCCGATGAAGAAGTCGCCGGTCGGGTTGACATGCCACTTGGTCTTCTTGGTGATCAGCCCCTCGGCGAACAGCGGTTCGACATGGGGGCGCAGGGCCGCCAGCATGCGCTTGGAGGTCACCTTGTGCAGACCCATGCGCTTCCTGTGCTGGTGGCTGATGACGATTTCCTCGACATGCACCGGGCGGTCGTTCTCGTAGCGCAGGGTGACCTGGCTCTTGGCGTCGGGCTCCAGGAAGTCCAGCTCGCCCGAATGGCGCAGCTGGGCCAGGCGGTGCAGGACGTCGTGGCTGTACTGCAGGGTGGCCGGCATCAGGGCCGGGGTGTCGTCGGTGGCGTAGCCGAACATGATGCCCTGATCGCCGGCCCCCTCGTCCTTGCCCTCGCCGGCGTCGACGCCCTGGGCGATGTGGTCGGACTGGCCGTGCAGGAAGCACTGGAACTTGGCCTTGTCCCAGTGGAAGCCCTTCTGCTCGTAGCCGATGTCCTTGATGGCGGCGCGGACCTTGGGCTCGAGGCTGGCGATGATCTGCTTGTTGCGGTCCTTGTTCTCGTGGCGCGACAGGCCCGGCTTTCCGGCGCGAACCTCACCCGCCAGGACGATGCGGTTGGTGGTCACCAGGGTCTCGCAGGCCACCCGCGCTTCCGGTTCAAAGGCCAGGAAGGCGTCGACCACGGTGTCGCTGATCCGGTCCGCCACCTTGTCGGGATGGCCCTCGGAAACGCTTTCACTGGTGAAGATGTAGTTGGAACGGGACAAGACGGGCTCCTCAAGCAAGGCCGGCGGACCCTATAAAGATATCCTTATGTCCGCAAGACGAAGCGGGCCGGCGGGGGAATATCTGGAGCGAAACGTGGCTTAATCCAGCCCACAATTCCGCTCATCCCCGCGAAAGCGGGGACCCAGGTGTTTTTCGTTGCAGAATTTCCGCCGCCCAGCGTGTCGGGATCGCCCCCAACGGTAAAAAGCCTGGGTCCCCGCTTTCGCGGGGATGAGCGGATGATTTTTAGGCCGCCGCGCCTTCCTCGGCCTCGTCCTCGGCCATGGCGCGGACCAGGTCGACGACCCGGCGGCGCAGGCGCGCGCGCTTGATCTGGGTGAACAGCTCGGCCAGCTCCAGGCCCTCGGCGCTCATCAGAAAGGCGTTGACGAACTGCTCGGAGGCCGGCTGGGCGAAGCCGTCGGTTTCCTTGGCCGTGGCGGGGTCGGCCAGGCCGTCGAAGAAATAGCTGACCGGCGCCGCCAGCGAGGCGGCGATCTCGTAGAGCTTGGAGGCGCTGATGCGGTTGGCCCCCCGCTCGTATTTCTGGACCTGCTGGAAGGTCAGGCCCAGGTCGGCGGCCAGCCGCTCCTGGGTGACGCCCAGGGCCTTGCGACGTTGTCGGACCCGCCGGCCCACATGGACGTCGATCGGGTTGGGGCTGCGGCTGTCGTCGGCTTTATCGGTCATGGGCGTCCTGTTACGGAAAAAGCTCCGTGGCAGTCACCCCCCTTTCCGTATCTTGTGCGCGATTTCTGGATTTTGCCAATGGCCATCTCACGCCCGCGGCCAGAGAAATCAACAAAAGCGCGAAAAAACACCAGTCGCCCAACCGGCGGAAGAGCGTCGGCGCGGCCAGCGGCGCGGGCAGTCGGGCGTCGATCACCCCCTCCTGGCCCTGTTCCAGACGGCGCAGGATGCGGCCTCGCGCGTCGATCAGGGCCGAGACACCGGTCGGGGTGACCCGCACCATCGGCAGGCCCTCCTCGATGGCCCGGTAGCTGGCCAGGTTCAGGTGCTGCAGCGGGCCGCTGGTCGTTCCGAACCAGGCGTCGTTGGAGACATTGACGATCCAGCGCGGGGTGACGCCGGTGCGGGCCGCCCCCTCGCGGGTGAAGCCGGGATAGAGGCTTTCGTAGCAGATCAGCGGCTGGAAGGCGGGCAGGCCCGGCGGGGTCAGGGGCCTGGGGCGCGGGCCGATGGAGAAGCCGTCGCCGACATGGACCAGCTTCTTGAACCCGATCCTGCCCATCACCGAATCCAGCGGCATGAACTCGCCGAACGGCACCAGGCGGTATTTGTCATAGAGGCCGATGGGGGTCAGGCCGTCCGCGTCCCGGCGCACCACCGCCAGGCTGTTGTAGTAGCGCGGCCCGTCGATGCGGTAGGCGCCGACGATCAGCACCTGGCCGGGCTTGAGGGCGGCCTGGATGGCGTCGCGGGTCCAGGTTCCCGGCGCCAGGTATTCGTCGATGGCGGCGGGGATGGCGCCCTCCGACCAGATGACCACGTCCGGCGTCGTCTTGGCGGGGGCGACGGTGCCCCTGATGTAGCGGTCGACGATGCCGGCGAAGCTCTGGGCGTCGTACTTGGCCAGCTGGGGCACGTTGGCCTGGACGATGCGGACCAGCGGGCCGGTCGCCGGCGGGGCCTTGGCGGCCAGGGCCAGGGCGCCGAAGATCCACAGCCCGGCCAGGGCAAGGGCGGCGGCGCCGACGGCGATCCGGGCGCGGCGCTTGTCGGCGGGGGCGATCAGCAGAGCCGGAGCCGCGGCGATGGCCAGGGTGAGCCAGGTCAGGCCATAGGCGCCGACCAGGCTGGCGGTCTGGGACATGGCTGAACCCGCCCGCCAGGTCTCGCCGACCAGGTTCCAGGGGAGGCCCGTCAGCACATGGCCGCGCAGCCATTCGAACAGGGCCAGGACCCCGGCGAAGACCAGCAGGCGGGCCAGGCCCTTGGGGTTGATCGCGCGGTAGACCGCCATGGCCGCGCCCCAGAACAGGGCCAGGCCGCCGGCCATCAGGGTGACGGCGATGGGGGCCATCCAGCCCTGGTTGGCGGCGTCGACCAGGAAGGCCTCGGCGATCCACCACATGCTGAGGGCGAAATAGCCAAGGCCCGCCAGCCAGCCCCGCAGGAAGGCGGACTTGCGGCTCGGCGCCTCGTCGACCAGCCAGAGCAGGACGGCATAGCCCAGCAGGCCGGGCAGGAGGCCGAAGGGCGGATGGGCCAGGGCGGCGGCCAGCCCGGCCGCCAGCGCCAGGCCGCGCAGAACCCAGGGGCCTTTGGGCAGGGTCACGGCTCTTGCGGCGGCGCCAGCAGCGCCTGGGTCCGGTGGATGCGGACCCGGCGGACCTTGCGCGGGTCGGCGGCGGTGACCTCGAACTCGAAGCCGGAGGGGTGGGCGATCACCTCGCCCCGGCGCGGGACCCGGCCGGCCAGGGCGGTGACCAGGCCGCCGACCGTGTCGATCTCTTCCTCCATGTCGTGCGGGGCCAGCTCGCCATGGCCCAGCCGCGCCTCCAGGTCCTCGAGCAGCACCCGGGCGTCGGCGTCCAGGTCGCCGTTGGGCCGCTCGGTCAGGCCGCTGACCTGGGCCTCGTCATGCTCGTCGTCGATCTCGCCGACCACGGCCTCGACCAGGTCCTCGAGGGTCACCAGGCCATAGGTGCCGCCATATTCGTCGATGACCAGGGCCAGGTGGGCCCGGCTCGACTGCATCCGCGCCATCAGCGCCTGGGCCGGCATGGAGGGCGGCACGAACAGCACTTCGCGGGAGATCTTCTTCAGGATGGCCGAGCCGGTGCGCGGTTTCTTGCCGGCCATTAGCTTGAAGACGTCCTTGATGTGGACCACGCCCACCGGGTCATCGAGCGTGCCGCGATAGATGGGCATGCGGCTGTGCTCGGCCTCCAGGAAGCGGGCGACCACGGCCTCGAAGGGGGTGTCGATGTCGATGCCGACGATATCGGCCCGGGGGGTCAGCACGTCCTCGACGGTCAGCTTGGCGAAGTCCCGGGCCTGGCGGGCGATGTCGGTGGTCCCGGGCTGGGGCGGCTCGGGCTCGATCGGATAGGCCAGCAGCTCCAGCAGCCAGTTGCGCAAACCGCCGCGTTTCTTGCGGGCGGGAGGACTTCGGTCGTCGTCGCTGGCCATCGTTTCCCTAGGCGTAGGGATCGGAGACGCCGATCCCGGACAGAATGGCGCGTTCCAGCGCCTCCATCGCCTCGGCCTGCGCCTCGGTCTGGTGGTCGTATCCTAATAGATGCAGCACACCGTGCGCCACCAGGTGTTGCAGATGGTCGGCCAGGGACTTGCCCTGCTCGGCCGCCTCGCGGGCGCAGACGCCATAGGCCAGGGCGATGTCGCCCCGGCTGTCCTCGGGATTGGGCGGGGCGGGGAAGCTCAGCACATTGGTCGGGCCGGCCTTGCCGCGGAACTGCTGGTTGAGGGCGGCGACCTCATCGTCGGAGGTGAGCAGCACCGCGACGGTTCCGCCGCCGGTCAGGGCCGCGTCGGCCGCGACCATGACCAGGATCTCGGCCTGCGGCAGGGCCCGGGTCCAGGCCTCGTCCTCGATTTCGACTTCGATCATCGGCCGCGTTTCGCCGCATCGGCGTCGTAGGCGTCGACGATGCGGGCGACCAGCGGGTGGCGCACCACGTCGGCGGCGGTGAAGCGGGTGACGCCGACCCCCTCGACGCCTTCCAGGATGGCGACGGCATGAGCCAGGCCCGAGTCACGGGCGTTGAGCAGGTCGATCTGGCTGGGATCGCCGGTGACCGCCATGCGGGCCCCTTCGCCCAGCCGGGTCAGCACCATCTTCATCTGCAGGCGCGAGAGGTTCTGGGCCTCATCGACGATGACGAAGGCATGGGCCAGGGTGCGGCCGCGCATGAAGGCGACGGGGGCGACCTCGATCTCGCCCTTGTCGCGGCGGCGGCGCAGCTGCTCGGAGCCGACGATCTGGGTCAGGCTCTCCCAGACCGGAGCCATGTAGGGGTCGACCTTCTCGGTCAGGTCGCCGGGCAGGAAGCCCAGCCGCTCGCCGGCCTCGACGGCGGGGCGGGTGACGATCAGCCGGTCGACCTCGCCCCGCATCAGCAATCCGGCCCCGTGGGCGACGGCCAGGAAGGTCTTGCCGGTGCCGGCGGGCCCCAGGCCGAACACCAGGTCATGGCGGCCCATGGCGGCCATGTAGTCGGCCTGGTTGGCGGTCTTGGGCGAGACGGGCCCCTTGCGGGCGCCGCCGGGGGCAGTGGAGGCTCCGCCCGAGCGAGCCTGGCCGACCGCCACCCGCACGTCGGACTCGCCGACCGTGTCGCCGGCGTCGGCCTTTTCGGCCAGCAGGGTGATGGCGGTCTTGGCCTGGCCGCGGGCGCGGGCGTCGCCGTCGACCGAGACGCCGCCGCCGGGGGTCTCGACCAGCACCTTGAAGGCGTCCTCGATCAGGGCGGCGTGGCGCCCGCCCGGACCGGAAATGGCGCGCACCGCCTCGTCGGAGAGCGGCAGGAACTCGGGGGGTCTGCTCATGCCAATACGGACTCTTCGACCAGGGTCCCGGCCAGGCTCTGGCGGGCGGCGCTGTCGATGCGGACCTGGGCGATCTGGCCCATCAGGCCGGCCGGGGCGGTGACATGCACCGACTGCAGGTAGGGGCTGCGGCCGATCAGCTGGCCCGCGTGGCGGCCGACCCGCTCGAAGAGGATCGGCAGGACGCGGCCGACCTGGCTGTCGTTGAAGGCCTGCTGCTGCTCATTGAGCAGGGCGTTGAGGCGGGCCAGGCGCTCGTCCTTGACCTCGTCGGCCACCTGGCCGGGCATGGCCGAGGCCGGGGTGCCGGGGCGGCGGCTGTATTTGAAGCTGAAGGCGCCGGCGTGCTGGACCTGGCGGACCAGGTTCATCGTGGCCTCGAAGTCGCTGTCCCGCTCGCCGGGGAAGCCGACGATGAAGTCGCCGCTCATGGCGATGTCGGGCCGGGCGGCGCGGATCTTCTCGATCAGCGTCAGGTAGGTGTCGGCGGTGTGGCCGCGGTTCATGGCCTTGAGGATGCGGTCCGAGCCCGACTGCACCGGCAGGTGCAGGTAGGGCATCAGCTGGGGCAGTTCGCCATGGGCGGCGATCAGGGCCTCGTCCATGTCGCGCGGATGGCTGGTGGTGTAGCGGATGCGGTCCAGGCCGGGGATTTTCGCGAGCTGGCGGGCCAGGCTGGCCAGTCCGCCGTCACAGCCGTCATAGGCGTTGACGTTCTGGCCCAGCAGGGTGACCTCCCGCACCCCCTGGTCGGCCAGCTGGCGGGCCTCGTCCAGGATCTTGCCGGCCGGTCGGCTGTATTCGCCGCCGCGCGTATAGGGCACCACGCAGAAGGTGCAGAACTTGTCGCAGCCCTCCTGGACGGTCAGGAAGGCGGTGACGCCCTTGACCTGCCGCGAGCCGGCCAGGGCGTCGAACTTTTCCTCCGGCGCGAAGTCGGCGCTGAGGCGCTCGCCGCTGGCCCGGTGGGCGCGGGCGATCAGTTCGGGCAGCTGGTGATAGGCCTGCGGGCCGACCACCAGGTCGACGGCGGGCTGGCGGCGCAGGATCTCCTGGCCCTCGGCCTGGGCGACGCAGCCGGCGACGGCGATGGTCATGCGCCCGCCGCCTTCGGCCTTGCGCTGCTTCATCAGCCTGATCTGGCCCAGCTCCGAATAGACCTTCTCGGTGGCCTTCTCGCGGATATGGCAGGTGTTGAGCACCACCAGGTCGGCGCCCTCGGCCTCGTCCGTCATCGCGTAGCCCAGCGGGCGCAGGACATCGGCCATGCGCTCGCTGTCATAGACGTTCATCTGACAGCCGTAGGTCTTGATGTAGAGGCGCTTGGCGGGGGTCTGGGTCATTGCGACGGGTTTATGGGGTTGCGGGTGTGGCGGCGCAAGCTTGGCGCGGCCGTCAGGCGTGGATGCGGGCCGATCGGCAGTAAGATTTTCACCACGAACAACACGAACAACACGAACGGGTCCGCGCCGACCCGAGCTTCGACCCGAAGGGTCTCTCAATAGGAACGGCCTTCGGCAAGGACACGCTCTTGGCTCCGTTCGTGTTGTTCGTGTTGTTCGTGGTGAAACCTTGCGGCCTCACCGCTTCCACGGCTTCGAGGCGGAGCGACTACTCGCTGTCCGCCGGCACCCCGTAGAGTTCCAGCCGGTGGTCGACCAGGCGGTAGCCCAGCTTGCGGGCGATGGCCTGTTGCAGGCGCTCGATCTCCTCGTCGACGAACTCGATGACCTTGCCGGTCTTCATGTCGATCAGGTGGTCGTGGTGGGTGTCGGGGGCTTCCTCGTAGCGCGAGCGGCCGTCGCGGAAGTCGTGCCGCTCGATGATGTTGGCTTCCTCGAACAGCCGCACGGTCCGATACACGGTGGCGATGGAGATGTGCGGATCGACGGCGTGGGCGCGGCGGTAGAGTTCCTCGACGTCCGGGTGGTCGTGGGCCGTCGACAGCACGCGGGCGATCACCCGGCGCTGGTCGGTCATCCGCATGCCTTTTTCCACGCAGAGTTTTTCGAGGCGGTCCACAGGGCTCTCCGAATACGAGTCTCTTAGGCCAGGTTGGGCGGAACATAGGCCGCCCGGCCTCACCTGTTAAGGGAAAGCCGCATCACCAGGGCGTCAGAGCCGTCGGCATAGTAGTCGCGGCGCCGCCCGACCTGCTCGAACCCCAGCCCCGCATAGAGATTGATCGCCGCCGGGTTCTCGGCGCTGACCTCCAGAAACAGGGTCGCCGCGCCCAGCTGGACCAGCACGACCTGGGCCGCCTCGATCAGGGCCCTGGCCTGGCCCTGGCGGCGGGCGGCGGGAGTCACGGCCAGGGTGACCACCTCGCCCTCGTCGACGACATGGCGGCAGAGGATCAGCCCCTGATCGGTGGCCAGGCCGAACATGCCCGGTTGCGACAGCAGGTCGGCGAAGGCCTTCTCGCCCCAGACCTCGTCGAAGGCGCTGGCATGGATGGCGGCCAGGCGCTCGGTCTCGGCGGGGGTGGGCTCGATGAGGCGGGGGTTCACGGCCCTAGAGGGTCTGCTCGACCCGGGTCACTTCCGGCACATAGTGCCTGAGCATGTTCTCGACCCCGGCCTTCAGGGTCGCCGAGGACGAGGGGCAGCCCGAGCAGGCGCCGCGCATGTGCAGGTAGACCACGCCGCTCTCCGGCTCGAAGCGCGAGAAGACGATGTCGCCGCCGTCCTGGGCCACGGCCGGGCGGATGCGGCTGTCCAGCAGCTCCTTGATCTCGGCGACGATCTGGGCGGTTTCGCCCTCGTATTCGGTGGTGTCGTGACCCTGGTCGCTCATGTCGGTCAGCAGCGGGGCGCCGCTGGTGAAATGGTCCATGATCGCCGCCAGGATCGGGGCCTTCAGGTGCGGCCAGTCGGCGTCCGGGTCCTTGGTCACGGTCAGGAAGTCGGGGCCGAAAAACACCCGCGACACATTGTCCAGGTCGAACAGGGCCTTGGCCAGCGGGCTGGCGGCGGCCTCCTGGGCGTCGCGGAATTCCCGGGCGCCCTCGCCCAGCACTTCGCGGCCCGGCAGGAACTTAAGCACTTCAGGATTCGGGGTATTTTCGGTCTGGATGAACATGAGAGTCTTTATAGCCCGCTTTGGGACGAGGGTCAGCAACGCCGTAGATGGCGCTTGAGTCATGGGCCGGCAAGGACCTGAAAAAAACCGCTGATATTCAATCCTCGATAACGGCTTGTAAGTCCGTTTTTAACCCCAAGCCCCTAAACCTCTGAGGGTCAAAACCACTCCTAACTGCTCAGAAGGGGCTATAGCAGGATGAAATATCCTCTCTTCATCGCCGGTGTTGTCGGGGCCGCCATGGTCGCTTCGTCGGTCGGCGCCGCCGATCTGCAAGGTCAGATCTCCGGCTGCCTGGCCAAGCACGCCAATCCGCGGCAAGCCGCCAACATCATGCTCTCCTGCACCGCCGACGGCGGCAAGCTGACCAACTGCGCGGTCGTCGAGAGCGATGCGCCGAACAAGGGCTTCGAAGCCGCCGCCATGTGCGTCGCCTCGGTGCTGCCCATGGGCGCCAAGACCGGCACGGTCCGCGTGCCGGTGCGTTTCCCGGGCGGCGGCTGATCTTCAGCCTCTAGGTCTACAGGGGATACCTGCAACGGGGCGGACAGCCATGTCCGCCCCGTTCGCGTTCGGGGGTGCAGGAGCGGAGCGAAACCCGAAGCTCCGGGGTCGCGGACGCACGGGATTTTGGGGTCGCTTCGCGACAGGAAGATAAGTTCTAGAGAAGAAGAGCAAGCGACAGTGGCTCGCTGGATGCGCCGCAGGCTGTCTTCGAGAAATAATGCCTGCGGCGCTATCGAGGGACAGCGTCGCAGCTTGCGCTTCTTCTTCCCCTTCTCTTCCTTCCCAGTTTAATCCCACCTCTCATGACGCCCGGCGGTGGATCGATGGCTTGGCGTCGCCGGCGCCCCGCCGAGACGACAATTTTTTCACGTCCAGGCGGTTTCCCGGAACATCCTTAACCTTCGGCTCATCTTCGGCCCCCAAATTAGGTTTACCCTAACCAAGGCTGACTGAACCGACATGCGCATGTTCCGCCTCGATGACGCCCCGCTGGCCGTGAAGATCGGCCTGGCGCCGCTGCTGGCCCTGATCGCCCTGGCCCTGGTGGCCGGCGGATCGTTCGTGCTCAACCAGCGCCAGAACGCCCAGCTCGGCACGGTGGTCAACACCGACATGCCGGCGAGCCTGAAGCTGGCCCAGATCTCCAACGAGATCACCGCCGAGCACGGCGAGCTCTATCTGCTGCTGACCCACAAGTTCGCCGAGATCGAGACCGACAAGCTGGATGGCCGCGCCGCCGCCCTGGCCACCGCGATCGGCGTCACCCGCAAGGAGGTCGACGACGCGCTGAAGACGGCGCCCAAGTCGCAGGTCAAGTCGCTGACGGCCCTGAAGAAGGACCTCAAGGACTACGGCGACGCGGTCGACCTGGTGTTCTCCATGCTGTCGGCCGACGCCAGCACCGCCGCCCAGTTCACGGTGCCGTTCGAGCAGCAGTATGTGACGATGAACAAGCGACTGGCCGCCGCCCAGGCCGCCAGCACCGCCGCCACGGTCGCCGAAGCCAAGAAATCCCAGGCCAGCGCCTCGGCCATGGGCCTGGCCGCCGCCGGGCTGGCGGGCCTGACCCTGCTGGTCGTGGCCGGCATCGCCGCGGTGCTGGTCATCCGCACCCGCCAGGGCGTCATCAAGATCGCCGACGCCACCCAGAAGCTGGCCGCCGGCGACAACAAGGTGGATCTCGACAGGATCAAGCGCGCCGACGAGCTGGGCGCCATCGTCCGCTCGCTGGTGGTGTTCCGCGACAACCAGTTGCGGCTGGCCGAACTGCACGAACGCGAAAAGGAACTGGACGCCGAGCGGGCCGCCGCCGGGGCCGACCAGGAACGCTCGCGCGCCGAACTGGCCCGCGAACAGGCCACCGTCGTCGAGGGCCTGGCCAGCGCGCTGGGCCGCCTGACCGCCGGCGACCTGACCTGCCGCATCGAGCAGCCCTTCGCCAGCGCCTATGAAAAGCTGCGCACCGACTTCAACGGCACCGTCGACCAGCTGCGCGAGATCATGGGCAGCATCGCCGCCGGGGCCACCGGCATCGAGGCCGCCTCGGGCGAGATCAGCTCGGCCGCCGACGACCTGTCGCGTCGCACCGAGCAGCAGGCCGCCAGCCTCGAAGAGACCGCCGCCGCCCTGCACGAGATCACCGCCGCCGCCGTCCGCACCGCCGAGGGCGCCAGCCATGCCGACCGCACGGTCGCCGAGGCCGGCGACGACGCCCGCAACAGCGGCGAGGTGGTCCGCAAGGCCGTCGCCGCCATGAGCGAGATCGAAAGCAGCAGCCGCCAGATCACCCAGATCATCGGGCTGATCGACGAGATCGCCTTCCAGACCAACCTGCTGGCCCTGAACGCCGGGGTCGAAGCGGCCCGGGCCGGGGAAGCCGGCCGCGGCTTCGCGGTCGTCGCCTCCGAAGTGCGGGCGCTCGCCCAGCGCTCCGCCGACGCGGCCAAGGAGATCAAGAGCCTGATCGACACCTCCGGCTCGCAGATCCGCTCGGGCGCCTCGCTGGTCGGGGAAGCGGGCGCTGCCCTGGAACGCATCGCCGGCCGGGTGGTCGAGATCACCCGCCAGATCAGCGAGATCGCCGCTTCGGTGCGCGAACAGTCGACGGGCCTGGCCGAGGTCAACGGCGCCGTGAACCACATGGACCAG
Organism: Caulobacter ginsengisoli; assembly: GCF_030814835.1. Taxonomy (GTDB): domain Bacteria; phylum Pseudomonadota; class Alphaproteobacteria; order Caulobacterales; family Caulobacteraceae; genus Caulobacter; species Caulobacter ginsengisoli. The sequence goes on along the minus strand of NZ_JAUSVS010000006.1, from coordinate 2,407 downwards.
ATGACCCAGCAGAACGCCGCCATGGTCGAGCAGTCCACCGCCGCCTCGCACTCGATGCGCCAGGAAGCGGTGCAGCTGGGCGGGCTTATCCGCCGCTTCAAGCTGGGCGACCAGCCGCAGCCGCGGCAGGGCTACGCCCGAGCCAGCTAGGCGGGCTGCGTAGTTCTCCTCCGCATTTGACTTGCGAAACCTGACGCAGGCGTCACCATGGCGCCTGCGTCTTGCCGTACGGGTGGCTGTGCAGGCCTCCTTGCAAGAAAACGGGGCGCACAAGAAAAGCGACGGGAGACAGCCATGGCCGACGGAGCCTTCGATCTGCAACGGGCAGCGCGCGAGGACGCCTACAGCCGCCCCCTCTCGAGCATCGACGTCGCCGATCCCGAGCGGTTCCGCACCGATACCTTCTGGCCGTATTTCGAGCGGCTGCGCAACGAGGCGCCGATCCACTGGGTCGAGACCGAGGCCGACTACGGGAACTACTGGTCGGTGACCCGCTACGCCGACATCATGGCCATCGACACCAACCACCAGGTGTTCAGCTCGGACGCGCACCTGGGCGGCATCACCGTCGGCGACTTCGACGAAGACTTCGTCATGCCGATGTTCATCGCCATGGACCCGCCCAAGCACGACATCCAGCGCAAGACGGTCAGCCCCATCGTCTCGCCCCACAACCTGGCCCAGATGGAGCCGATCATCCGCGAGCGGGTCGGGGGCATCCTCGACGGCCTGCCGATCGGGGAAGAGTTCGACTGGGTCGACAAGGTCTCGGTCGAGCTGACCACCCAGATGCTGGCGACGCTGTTCGACTTTCCCTGGGAGGATCGCCGCAAGCTGACCCGCTGGTCGGACATCACCACCACCATCCCCGGCGTCGGCGGCCTGGTCGAGACCGAGGACGAGCGGCGGGCCGAGCTGATGGAGTGTCTGGCCTACTTCACCAACCTGTGGAACGAGCGGGTCAACAGCGAGCCCAAGGGCGACCTGATCTCCATGCTGGCCCATGGCGAGGCGACGCGGAACATGGAGCCCATGGAATACCTGGGCAATGTCATCCTGCTGATCGTCGGGGGCAACGACACCACCCGCAACTCGATCACCGGCGGCCTGCTGGCGCTGAACCAGAACCCGGCGGAATACGCCAAGCTCAAGGCCGATCATGGGCTGATCACCTCGATGGTGCCCGAGATCATCCGCTGGCAGACCCCGCTGGCCCACATGCGCCGCACCGCCGTCGCCGACTACGAGATCGGCGGCCAGACCATCCGCAAGGGCGACAAGGTGGTGATGTGGTACGTCTCGGGCAACCGCGACGAGCGGGCCATCGACAACCCCAACGCCTTCATCATCGACCGCGAGCGGCCCCGCCAGCACCTGTCGTTCGGGTTCGGCATTCACCGCTGTGTGGGCAACCGCCTGGCCGAGCTGCAGCTGAAGATCGTCTGGGAAGAGGCGCTGAAACGCTTCCCGGACATCCAGGTCGTGGGCGAGCCGCGGCGGGTCTATTCGAGTTTCGTGAAGGGGTATGAGACACTGCCGGTGGTGATTCCGGCGCGGTATTGAGGGCCGCTCCTTACGGCCGAGGCGCCGCCTTGGCCGTAAGAATTTCACCACGAACAACACGAACAACACGAACGGGTTGGCGCTGCCCCGAGCCCCTTCGGCCGAAGGCCTGTTTCGGTTCCCAGACCCTACGGGTCAGTCGAGAGATTGGCTCGGACCGTTCGTGTTGTTCGTGTTGTTCGTGGTCAATTCTTCTTTCGGGCGTTCCGACCACCCTCACGCCAGATCCGCGATCTCCTCGTCCGTCAGATCGCCTGGCACGATAGTGACCGGCAGCTTGCGGCCGCCCCAGCTGACCCCGTCCTTGGCCAGCGAGCTGATCATCGGCCCCGGATTGCGGCCGGGGGCGGCGGCCAGGACCATGATCTTGATGTCGGGATCGGCCAGCACGGCGTCGCGGATGGCCGCGCGGGTGGTCTCGGCGTGCTTGATCAGGAATTCGGGCGGCGAGCCGGTCTCGGTGACGATAAGTTCGGCCAGCTTCTGCAGCTGGGCCTCGGCCTCGGCCCGTTCCTGGCGCTCCATCTCCTCGCGCACCCCCGACCAGTGCTCGAACACCGCTGGCTGGATGACCCGCAACAGCGCCAGCCGCCCCCCGGTCGAGCGGGCCCGGCGGCAGGCATAGCGCAGCGCCGCCTGGAACTCGGGGCTGTCATCGGCGATGACCAGGAACTTCCGCGCGCTCATAGGGCGACGGTGGATGAAGTGCGCGGCGGGTGCAAGGTATGGCGCACCCCTCCTCCTCGATGTGTTTGGACCGGAGACATCCGTGACAAGCGTTCGGGGACATCCGTGACAGTTTTCCGGCCTTCGGAAGGAGGCTGGGGATGCCGTTCACGGGAGT
>NZ_JAUSVS010000005.1 GCF_030814835.1 Caulobacter ginsengisoli | reverse complement strand
CCTCAAGAGCAAATCCAGCCAATGATGTGTCAGCTATGTCCCCGAACACCCGTCAGGCATGTCCCCGGTCCGTACAACAAGGCCTAGGATGACGGCCGTGGGTTTGACAGACGACGGGGATTCACGCCGCGTCCGCCGCGAACTGCAGCCGCGCCAGCTTGGCGTAGAGGCCGCTCTTGGTCATCAGCTCGCCGTGCGTGCCGACCTCGACCACCTTGCCGCCGTCCATGACCACGATGCGGTCGGCCCGCAGTACGGTCGCCAGGCGGTGGGCGATGACCAGGGTGGTGCGGCCGTCCATGGCGTCGTCCAGCGCCTTCTGGACCAGCCGCTCGTTTTCGGCGTCCAGGGCGCTGGTGGCCTCGTCGAGCAGCAGGATGGGCGCCTGGCGCACCAGGGCCCGGGCGATGGCCAGCCGCTGGCGCTGGCCGCCGGAGAGGGTCTTGGCCCGTTCGCCGACCGGGGTGGCGAAGCCCTGCGGCAGGGCCTCGATGAAGCCGCCCGCCTCGGCGGCCCTGGCGGCGGCGCGGACGTCGTCATCGCTGGCCTCGGCCCTGCCGAAGCGGATGTTGTCCATGGCCGAGCCGGAAAACAGCGCCGCGTCCTGGGCGACCAGGGCCATGCGCTGGCGGGCCTCGACCGGGTCGGCCTGGGTCAGGTCGACGCCGTCGATCAGCACCCGGCCGCTGGTGGGATCGTAGAAACGCAGCAGCAGGCGGAAGACCGTCGACTTGCCGGCCCCGGACGGGCCGACCAGGGCCACGGTCTCGCCAGGCCTCACCGCCAGGTCGAAGCCGTTGAGGGCCGGCAGGTCCGGGCGGCCGGGATAGCTGAAGACGACGTTCTCGAAGCTGACCTCGCCGCGCGGCGGGCTGGGCATGGCCACGGGGTTGGCCGGGGCGGCGATGTTGGGCTTGGAGGCCAGCAGCTCGGAGATGCGTTGCATGGCCCCGGCCGCCTTCTGCACCTCGCCCCAGACCTCGCCGAGCGAGCCCACCGAACCGGCCGACAGCACCGAGAGCAGCACGAACTGGGTCAGGGCGCCCTTGGTGAGCGTGCCGTCCAGCACCGAATGGGCCCCGAACCACAGGATCAGGCCCACCCCGCCGAACACCAGCGACATGACCAGGGCCGTCATGCTGGCCCGGGCCCGCAGGCGCCGCATCGACTTGGCGAAGGCGAACTCGACGGCGGCGCCGAAGCGCTGGCCGGTGGCCGCCTCGCGCCCGAAGGCCTGCACGGTCTCCAGGGCGTCCAGGCTCTCGCCGGCATAGCCGACGGCGTCGGCGAAGCGGTCCTGGGCCTCGACGGTCAGGGTGCGGACCCGCCGTCCCAGGATGAACATCGGGGCGATGACGACGGGCCCCAGCAGCAGCACGAACAGGGTCAGCTTCAGGCTGACGAAGGCCAGCAGGGCCACGGCGCCGACCATGGTGACCAGGCTGCGCAGGGCGATGGAGAGACCCGCCCCCACCAAGGTTTCAATGAGCGTGATGTCGGTGGTCATCCGCGACAGCACCTCGCCCGTGCGCGTCTTCAGGAAGAAGGCGGGATCGAGGGTCAGCACATGGCTGTAGACCGCCTTGCGCATGTCGGCGACGACCCGCTCGCCCAGCCGGGTGATGCAGTAGAATCGCAGCGCCGTGCTCAGCGCCAGGGTGAAGGTGACGAGGCCGACCAGCAGGAAGACCTGGTTGAGCGCGCCGGGCGAGGCGAAGCCGCGGTCGACGATCTGCCGGCCCGCCCAGGGGAAGGCCAGGGTCGCGCCGCTGGACAGCACCAGGAAGGTCAGGGTCCCCAGCCCCCAGCCCCAGTGGGCGCGCAGGAACGGAACCAGGTGGCGCAGATTCTTGACGTCGCGCGATTTGGGGCGCTTGGCCGCGGCCTCCCGCAGGCTGACCGCCAGCTCGGCGCCGGCGCTGGGCCGGCCCTCAGCCTGGATTTCGCCGGTCGCGGCGTCCGTCATAAGCTCGGCCCCTTGCCTTGTCGGCGCAGCTTCGCTATAGCCGCGCCTCTTCGCGGGTTGGCCCGCGATCCCTCATTTAGTCGACACTTAAGTCGGTTGGACCGCCCGATGAAACAAGACACCCATCCCGACTATCACTTCATCACCGTGGTGATGACGAATGGCGACACCTACAAGACCCGCTCGACCATGGGCAAGGAAGGCGCTGTCCTGAACCTGGATATCGACCCCTCGACCCACCCGGCCTGGACCGGCGGCGGCCACGCCATGCTCGACCGCGGCGGCCGCGTGTCGCGCTTCAACGCCAAGTTCGCCGGGTTCACCGGCAAGAAGTAAGGGCTATCTCAGCCCTGGGGCTGGAAAGCCGGCTGCGGAAACGCGGCCGGCTTTTTTCGTGCCTGGAATTCCTCCCCCGGAGGGGGAGGGGGACCATGCGGAGCATGGTGGAGGGGGTTTGAGCTACATCCAGGCGTCAGGATAGGGCGCGGCGGATCGGCTGAGATACGCTGGATCGACGTGGATGTGGGGGCTGACCCCCTCCACCACCGCTTCGCGGCGGTCCCCCTCCCCCTCCGGGGGAGGATCGAACAGCACTTAAATCCCCCCGAACGCGTCCTGCAGCCGGCTCATCTGCGCCAGCACCGGATGCGGCGCCTCGATCTCGGTCGCCTCGACATACATCCGTTTGTCCAGGTGACGCACCCGGTCATAGAGGCGGCTGGAGCGGTCCAGCAGTTCCAGGAGACCGTAGGGCAGGTCCTCGGCGGCGGAGCGTTCGTCGACCCCGGCTTCCTCGCCCAGCCGATAGCGTTCGTCACAGGCGGACTCAGGGGCCATGTCGCCCTCGCGCACCGCCCGCTGCACCAGCAGCCAGGAGGCCACCTGCATCAGGCGGGTAGTCAGCCGCATGCTCTCCGAGGCGTAGGCCAGGGCGGCGTTGCGGGACAGCAGCTTGGAGTCCTGGCGGCCAGAGCCGTCCAGATAGGCGGCCGTCTCCTCGACCAGGTCCATGCCTTCCTGGAAGGTGCGGTCAAACAGTTCGGAGCGGGCGAAGTCGGAAATCACCCCAGCCCGCCACGGCGCCGATACCGGCGCGCCGAATTCCTTCATGGACAAATCGCCCTTCCCTTACACCGCGGGGTGCGACCCGCTTGGCCCCACGGCTGCAACCAGCATGCCAAACAGGAAGTTAATTTGCGGCGAAGCCCCTTTTTCTAGTCCTGCTTGAAATTGAACAGCGCATCGGCCGCCGAACGGGTGGCGTGGCGCTTGTCGATCTGGGCCTGGGTGCGGGCGATTTCGGCCTGCAGGGCGGCGATCCGCTCCTCCAGCTCTTCGACGCCATACAGTTCCAGGTCCTCCCGGGCCGCCTCGTGCAGGGTCTGTCCCCTCTGCAGCCGAGTGCTGGCGGGTTCTTCGCTCATGGGCTCCTCCTCCCTGGCGTAGACGCCTTATTAGGGGCTATCAGACCCCCGCAAGGGCTGTTGCGCAAGGGGCGCGGGAGGACTCGAAGATGACCCAGACGACCATGACCGCCATTGCCATCGAGGGCGGAAAAGGCCCCGCCGAGGCGCTGAAACCGCAAATCACGGACATTCCCGTGGCGGGCGAGGGCGAGATTCTGATCCGGGTCCGGGCGGCCGGGATCAACCGTCCCGATCTGCTGCAAAGGCTGGGCTTCTATCCGCCGCCGCCGGGCGCCCCGGCCACTTTGGGACTGGAAGTCGCCGGCGAAGTCGTCAAGGCCGCCGGGCGCTGGAAGGTCGGCGACCGGGTCTGCGCCCTGCTGGGCGGCGGCGGCTATGCCGAATTTGCCGTGGTCGACGCCCGGCATGCTTTGCCCATCCCGGGTGGCCTGGACTTCGTGCAGGCCGCGGGCCTGCCCGAGACCGTCTTCACCGTCTACGCCAACGTCTTCGAGCACGGGGCGCTGAAGGCTGGCGAGACCCTGCTGGTCCACGGCGCCACCTCCGGCATCGGCGTCACCGCCATCCAGATGGCCAAGGCCGCCGGGGCGAAGGTGATCGCCACCGGCCGCGGCGCCGACAAGGCCGCCCAGGCCAAGGCGCTGGGGGCCGACATCGCCGTCGACGCCTCGTCGGAGGATTTCGAGGCCATCGCCCGCGAGGCCGGCGGGGTCGATGTGGTGCTGGACATGGTCGGGGCCAGTTATTTCGCCAGGAACCTGGGCGCGCTGAACGTCGGCGGCCGGATCGTCTATATCGCCTCGCTGGGCGGCTCGAACCTGGAGGTGCCGGTCCTGGCCCTGATGCAGAAGCGCGCCGTGCTGACCGGCTCGACCCTGCGCCCGCGCTCGGCCGACGAGAAGGCGCGGCTGGCCGGCGAGATCGAGCGGGTGGTGTGGCCCTGGGTGGCCTCGGGCAAGGTCAAGGCGGTGGTCGACCAGACCTTCCCGCTGGCCGAGGCGGCAAAGGCCCACGCGGTGCTGGAGGGCGGCAGCCACCTGGGCAAGGTGGTGCTGACGGTATGAGCATCGCCCTGATCACCGGGGCCGGGTCCGGCATCGGCCGGGCCGTGGCTGTCACCCTGGCCAAGGCCGGCTGGTCGGTCGTGCTCTGCGGCCGTCGGCCCGAGGCGCTGGAGGAAACCCGCGCCGCCCTGGCCGATCCTGACCGACACCTGGCGGTTCCCACCGATGTGGCCGACCCAGAGGCGGTGAAGGCGCTGTTCGCCGCCGTGCAGGACCGCTTCGGCCGGCTGGACCTGCTGTTCAACAATGCCGGGACCGGGGCGCCGCCCGTGCCGCTGGAGGACCTGGACATCGCCCACTGGCGGCGGGTGGTGGACATCAACCTGACCGGCGCCTTCCTCTGCACCCAGGGCGCCTTCCGCCAGTTCAAGGCCCAGGACCCGCGCGGCGGACGGATCATCAACAACGGCTCGATCTCGGCCCATGTGCCCCGGCCCCGCTCGGTCGCCTACACCGCCACCAAGCACGCCATCACCGGGCTGACCCGCTCGGCGGCCCTGGACGGACGGCCCTTCGACATAGCCGTGGGCCAGATCGACATCGGCAACGCCGGCACCGAGATGACCCGGGCCATGGCCGGGGGCGTCCCCCAGGCCGACGGCTCGCTGGCGCCCGAGCCGGTGATCGACGTGCAGATCGTCGCCGACGCGGTGCTCTACATGGCCGGCCTGCCGCTGGAGGCCAATGTCCAGTTCATGACCGTGGCCGCGACGAAGATGCCGTTCATCGGGCGGGGGTGAAGCTTTCCGCTCCCGGCGGGAGCGGACGACCTCGCCAGAGCGAGGTCCGGTGAGGGTTTCCAAGGCCGTGCGGCGTCAGATTGTGATAGTCGCGGAGCTGTGGGCTTGGCGCCTGGCGCAGCGGCTGCGGAAACATGGCCGCGATCATCGCACGGCCCTCTAAACCCTCACCTGGCTGCTCACGGGCGCGCTCGGGCGCGCCTCGGAGCGGCCGTCCGCCCCCGCCGGGGGCGGAGTAGCTCATCAACCCCCGTTTCCTTCCGGAACAATTGGTCTTATACGGTGAATTCAATAACCCGCCCGGCCGAAAGGCCGGGCGCCGTCGTTTCTGGAGCCCCGCTCCATGGAGTCCTGAGAATGGCCGACCCTATCCTGATGCCGAAGGCCACCGCCGTCTGGCTGGTGGACAACACCTCGCTGACCTTCGAGCAGATCGCCGACTTCTGTGGCCTGCACCCGCTGGAAGTGCGCGGCATCGCCGATGGTGAAGTGGCGCGCGACATCCGCGGCGCCGACCCGATCGCCAACGGCCAGCTGTCGCGCGAGGAGCTGGACAAGGCCGGGGCCAGCCCCGCCTACCGCATGAAGGCCCAGAAGAGCCGTCACGCCGAACTGCTCAAGCCGGTCAAGAAGGGCCCGCGCTACACCCCGGTGTCGCGCCGCCAGGACCGGCCGGACGCCATCGCCTGGTTCCTGCGCAACCACCCGGAAGTCACCGACGCCCAGATCTCCAAGCTGCTGGGCACCACCAAGGCGACCATCGAGACCGTGCGCAGCCGCAGCCACTGGAACAGCGCCAACATCAAGCCGGTCGATCCGGTGACCCTGGGCCTGGTCGGCCAACTGGAACTGGACGCCCTGGTCCGCAAGGCCGCCGACAAGAAGACCAAGGATGACCTGAAGAAGGGCATCGTCGCGCCGGAAGGCCCGACCCTGCTGCCCGCCTCCGAGACCGGCGCGCCGGACCACGAGGAAGAGGAAGAGCGCCGGCCCCAGCAGCACACCGCCGCCTCGCTGTTCGGCAACAAGCCGGCCAGCGAGGATGACGACGATCTGGGTGACGATGAGGACTAGGAGAGCGGACTAGGGGTCACACGTCCTCACCGATGGTGAGGGCTGACGGTCCTCAAAAAGAAAGATGGGGCCGCGGGGGCAAGACCGCGGCCTCTTCCTTGTCTAGTGCAGCTGGCCCCGTAGGCTCTCGAGCTGCTCCTTAAGTCGTAGTTTCTGACGCTTCAGTTCCTTGATCATCAGGTCGTCGGCGGCGGGGTGGCTGATTTCCTCTTCGATCTTGCGTTCGAGGTTCTGGTGACGGTTGCCGAGTTCGCGGATGCGGGCATCGAGCGCCATGTGGTGCGTCTCCTCGTCAGTGGGCGGGGTAAGTGAACACCCGCTGCGTGCGGCTGTCAGATCACATATGCTTGCACTGCGGTGTCCATTTGGCGCCAATGGCGAGGCCATTTCGGGCTCAAGGTCAAACGGTACAAGGCATGGCGGGCGAAGACAGGCCTCGGCTGGTGGTAGGAATTTCTGGCGCGTCGGGCGTCGTCTATGGCCTGCGGGCCCTGGACGCCTGCCGCGATCTGGGCATCGAGAGCCATCTGATTCTGTCGCGGGCGGCGGCCCTGACCCTGGCCCAGGAGACCGGCCTGACCGTCGCCGACGCCAACAAAAAGGCCGATGTGGTCCACAAGGCCGGCGATATCGGGGCGGCCGTGGCCTCCGGCTCATTCAAGACGCTGGGCATGATCATCGCCCCCTGCTCGGTGCGCACCATGAGCGAGGTGGCCAGCGGGGTGACCTCGTCCCTGCTGACCCGGGCCGCCGACGTCACCCTCAAGGAGCGCCGCTCGCTGGTGCTGATGGTGCGCGAGACGCCGCTGCATCTGGGCCATCTGCGCACGATGGTCCGGCTGGCCGAGATGGGGGCGGTGATCGCCCCGCCCCTGCCGGCCTTCTATGCCAGGCCCCAGAGCCTGGAGGAGATGGTCGACCAGTCGGTGGGCCGGGCGCTGGACCTGTTCGGCCTGGCCTGGAGCCCGGTGAAACGCTGGGGCGAGGATATCGCGCCGATCCGGGGTGACAACTGATGGCCCTCTGGGACTGGACGCTGAAAGCCTATGACCGGCCGGGCGTCGCCGAGGCCTGCCTCAAGGCCCAGGACGGTCACGGCCTCAACACCTCGCTGCTGCTGTGGGCGGCCTGGGCCGATCCCGATGACGCGGCCCTGGCCCAGGCGGTGGAGATCGGCAAGGCCTGGGAGACGACGGTGCTCTGGCCCCTGCGCCATGTCCGCCGCGATCTGAAGACGGCCATGCCCGGCGTCGGCGACCAGGCGCGGCTGGACCTGCGCGAGGACGTCAAGGCGGCGGAGCTGCGGTCCGAGCGGGTGCTGATGGAGAGCTTCGAGGCCCTGGCCGGCCAGGCGGCGGGGCCCGTCGACCTGACCCTGGCCCTGAACCGCGCCGCCCAGGCCTGGCGCAACGACGCCCCGCCGAAAATCGCCATCGCCGAGCTCGCCGCCGCACTGGCCTAGGCCCCCGCGCCTCTGCTAGATTCGCCTGCCACGTGAGGGGAGACCAAGGCCGCCATGACCGACGACGAAGGCCCGATCCCGTTTCCCAACATGGAGATCCGGTCCAAGCTCGTGGTCCTGCGCCAGCAGCACCAGGACCTCGACGCGGCCGTCTCGGCCCTGGAGGCGGCGCCGATGGTCGACCAGCTGCAGGTCGCCCGGCTGAAGAAGCAGAAGCTGATCCTGCGCGACCAGATCACCATGCTCGAGGGTCAGATGACCCCGGACATCATCGCCTAGCCGGCCCGCCTGCCAGCCTCCAGGGCTTCCGCCTTCTCGCCGAAGCGCCGCATGATCCCGGGCAGCAGTTCGATGATCATTTCCTTTTGGGTGGCGCCAGAGAAGGTGTCCATGCTGTCCAACTTCCTAATGAAGCTGGCGCCGGCGGGCGTTGCGGCGGCCTTACGGTATTCGCGACCATAATTTGGCGCCTTGCTATCCACCGGTCGGCCCGCGGCGCCATCTGCAAAGTCCTTTTGCACAGCCGGGTCGCGCATCATGATGAGGCCGACCCTGATTTCCTCGGGCGTCAGGTTTTGAGACAGCATCCGGCCGAAAATCCCGATCAGGACAGGCCGATCATGATCAAATTCCTCGACTGCGGCTTCAGTAAGGAGGCCTTTCCACTCGGGTCGAAACGAGAAGACGTCATCACCAGCCATTCCCTCCTGGAAACCCTGAGTAATCAAGGCGCGCAGGTCGATAATGCCGAACATGATCTCAGCGATCTCGTTAGCCTGCGCCTGAGTATCGCCCGCCGGTGCTACCGCGGCGGCGCGCGCGGCGGCGGACTGTGGCGCGGCGGCGGCTCCAAGGGCCAACACAGCGGCAATCGCCAGCGTCGCCGGCCAAGTTCTTGCGGACATGATTTTCCCCCGGGGCGCCTGACTTGATACCCTTGCCGACAAGGCGAACTGGCGGCCAGGCAAAGCCTAGCGCCAAGCCCTACCAGCTGTCGACCCACCGCCGCGCCGGCCGCTTGCGCGGCGGACACGACTGCAGCCCCCGCATGATCCACCGCCGGGTCTCGGCCGGGTCGATGACCGCGTCGATTTCCAGGGCCGAGGCCATGCTGGTGGCCTTGCCGGCCGCGTAGAGGCGGGCGACCAGGCTGTCATAGAGGGCCTTCTGCTTGACCGGGTCGGTCTCGGCCTCCAGCTCCTTGCGGTAGCCCAGCTTGATGGCCCCCTCCAGGCCCATGCCGCCGAACTCGCCGGTCGGCCAGGCGGCGATGAACACCGGCGAATGGAAGCCGCCGCCGGCCATGGCCTGGGCGCCGAGCCCATAGCCCTTGCGCAGCACGATGCAGAACAGGGGCGTCCCCAGCTTGGCCCCGGCGATGAACTGGCGGGAGACCTTGCGGACGGCGGCGGCGGCCTCGCTCTCGGGCCCGACCATGAAGCCGGGGGTGTCGCAGAGCGACAGGACCGGCAGGTCGAAGGCGTCGCAGAGCTGCAGGAAGCGGGCGGCCTTCTCGGCCCCGTCGCAGTCGATGGCCCCGCCCAGATGGCGCGGGTCGTTGGCCATCAGGCCCATGGGCCGGCCCTCGATACGGACGAAGCCGGTGATCATGCCGGCCGCGAAGCCGCGCCGCAGTTCCAGGAAGGTCCCGGCATCCGCGATGGCCTCGATGGCGTTCCGCACCTCATAGACCCGCAGCCGGTTCTCCGGAACGACGGCGCGCAGGGTGCGCTGGTCGACGCAGGACCACTCCGTCAGATGGCCCTGGAAATAGCCCAGGGCCTGCTTGGCCAGGGCCGTGGCGTGGGCCTCGTCATCGGCCAGGACGTCGATGACGCCGTTGGCCCACTGGATGTGGCTGGGGCCGATGTCGTCGGGCTTGAAGACGCCCAGGCCCCCACCCTCGATCATCGCCGGGCCCCCCATGCCGAGGTTGGAGTCCCTGGTGGCGATGATGATCTCGGAGAGGCCGGCGATGGCGGCGTTGCCGGCGAAGCAGCGGCCGGCGACGATGGCGATCTTGGGGACTTCGCCCGACAGTTCGGCGAACTTGCCGAAGGTGGTGACGTCCAGCCCCGCCACGCCGGTGCCGTCGGTATCGCCTGGCCGCCCGCCGCCGCCCTCGGCGTACCAGACCACCGGCAGCTTCTGCTCCTCGACGATATGGAGCAGACGGTCGGTCTTCTTGTGGTTCATGTGGCCTTGTGTGCCCGCCAGGACGGTGAAGTCGTAGGAGAGGGCCGCGACCCGCGCCTTCTCCGGCCCGAAGTCGGCGGCGTTGACCGTGCCGATGCCGGCGATCAGGCCATCGGCCGGGGTCGATCGGATCAGGTCGTCCAGGGTGCGGCGGCGGCGCTGGGCGGCGATGGTCAGGGCGCCGTATTCAATGAAGCTGTCGGCATCGAGCAGGTCGTCGATATTCTCCCGCGCCGTGCGGTGGCCGGTCTTGCGGCGGCGGGCCACCGAGTCGGGGCGGTTCTCGTCGAGGGTGAAGCCGTGCCGCTCGATGACCTCGGCCAGGTCGGGGCGGATGAAGTCCAGGTCCTGGGCGACGGCGGCGGCCTCGCCCACGCCGGCGACATCGGCGGACTCCAGGAAGAGGATGGGAGCGCCCTTCAGCAGGGTCTCGCCCTTGGCGGCGGCGATGCGCACGACCCGGCCGCCCATGGGCGCGACGACGACATGCTCCATCTTCATGGCTTCGAGGATGGCGATGATCTGGCCGGCGTGAACCAGATCGCCCTCGGCGGCCTCGATGGCTCCGACCGTCGCCTGCAGCGGCGCTGTGACGGGCTCGGCGCCGTCCAGGGTTTCGAAGACCGGGGCCGCCGTCGCGGTCGCGGAACCGGCCCAGCCGCGCGGCTGCAGCAGGGCGGCGTCGGCCAGCACCTCGCCCAGGTGGTCTTCCAGGAACCGGGTGGTCGCCCGGCCGTCGGCAACCTCGGGCCGGGCCAGGATGGCGCGCAGCAGGGGGGCGTTGGTCTCCACCCCCTCGACCCGGAACTCGCCCAATGCCCGGGCCGTGCGGGCGGCGGCGTCGGCCAGGGTCGGGCCGCGCACGATGACCTTGGCCAGCAGGGAGTCGTAGTTGGGGCTGGTCAGGTAGCCGGCATAGCCATAGCCGTCGACCCGCACCCCCGGCCCGGCCGGCGGCTCGTAGGCGCCGATCAGGCCCCCGCTTGGGGCGGTGGATCCGTCGGCCTGCAAGGTCTCCAGATTGACCCGCGCCTGGATGGCATAGCCGCGCGGCTCGGGGGTTTCCGTCAGGCCCGCCTCCTCCAGGCTGGCGCCGCCGGCCAGCAGGAACTGGGCGCGGACCAGGTCGATCCCGGTGACCTCCTCGGTGACGGTGTGCTCGACCTGCAGGCGGGCGTTGGTCTCGATGAAGGCGAAGCCGTCGCCGCGAGCCTTGGGCGAGGCGTCGACCAGGAATTCCACCGTGGCCAGGGTGCGGTAGCCGGCCGCCTCGCAGAGCTTCACGGCGGCGGCGTGCAGCGACAGCCGCTGGCGGCTGGTCAGGCCGAAGGCGGGGGCGATCTCGATCAGCTTCTGGTGGCGGCGCTGGATGGAGCAGTCGCGTTCGCCCACGGCGATCACCGCCTCGCCGTCGCCCGCCACCTGCACCTCGATGTGGCGGGCCTGCTCGACCAGCCACTCGGCATAGACCGCCCCGTCGCCGAACGCCGCCTCGGCCTCGCGCTGGCAGGCGGCGAAGGCCGGCTCGACTTCGGCGGCGGTGCGCACCGCCCGCATGCCCCGCCCGCCGCCGCCGGCGATGGCCTTGAGCATCATCGGCCCGGTCTTGGCGAAGAAGGTCTTGGCCCCGGCCAGGTCCAGCGCCCCGGTCCCGGCCAGCAGCGGCACCCCGCACTTCGCCGCCAGGGCCCGGGCGGCGGCCTTGTCGCCGAAGGTCTCCAGCGCTTCCGGCGAGGGCCCGACGAAGGTCAGCCCCGCCGCCGCGCAGGCCCGGGCGAACGCGGCGTTCTCGGACAGGAAGCCATAGCCGGGATGGACGGCGTCGCAGCCGCCCGCCTTGGCCGCGTCGATCATCGCGTCGATGTCGAGATAGGCCCTGGCCCCCGTCCCCTCCAGCGCCACGGCCGCATCGGCCGCCCGCACGTGCCGCGAGTCGGCGTCGTCCTCGGCATAGACCGCCAGGCTGCTCATCCCCAGGTCAGCGGCCGCCCGGGCGATCCGGATGGCGATCTCGCCGCGGTTGGCGATCAGCACGCGCTTGAAGGGCATCGATCTTCCATACGGATGTTTGAATGCGGCCACGGTAGCGTTCAATGGCCGGCGGGGTAAGGGGCCGCCCACACATCCGCGACGTATTGGGGGATAGACTAGGAGTCAGATCGGATTAAACCCATATACCGACTCCGCCTCTGCGGATTTTGAGGACCTTCCGTCCGATGAACATGCTGTCCAAGAAGGCGCTCTACGGCATCCGGGCGCTGATCGCCCTGGCCCAGGCCGCCCCGGACTCGCTGTCGACCGGCGAGATCGCCGCCCAGGGGTCCCTGCCCCGCAAGTTTCTCGAACTGATCCTGGTCTCGCTGAAGCGGGCCGGCATGGCGGTCAGCCAGCGCGGCCGCGAGGGCGGCTATGTGCTGGCCCGGCCGGCCAACCAGATCAACCTGGCCGACGTCATCCGGGTCATGGACGGCCCGCTGGCCCTGATCCCCTGCGCCTCGCGCACCGCCTACCGCGCCTGCGAGGACTGCCCCGACGTTGAGGCCTGCCGCATCCGCAAGGCCATGCTCAAGGGCCGCGACGCCCTGGCCGAGGTGTTCGAGTCGACCAGCATCGCCGACCTGGCCGGCATGGGCGACAAGGCCGACCTGCTGCTGGGGGCGGCGGAGTAGAAGGCCTCGCCTCGGACCGGCTAACGACCTAGAGTTCCAGCGGGAACCATCGTCGCCGGGGGGCGAGCATGGACGAGCGCGAGGTCCGCCGGCAGGAAGAGGCCGGAGAACGTATCCCCAGGTCGGTGACCGACGCCCTGCGCGCCCATCCCCGCTTCGCCGAGGCCGCCCGCAGAGCCGCCCGCGCCTCGGCCGAGCTCTACCGCACCGATGCGCTGATGTTCCGGGCCCTGCGCGACACCAGCCGCTGGGTCTGCGCGGTCTGGGCCCTCTACCTGGACGCCACCGAGGGCGGCCTGACCCATGCCCGGCTGCGCGACCTCTGCGTCGAGGCCAACCTGCTCAGCCCCGGCACCGCCTATGCGGTGCTGATCCAGCTGCGGGTCATCGGCTATGTCGAGCTGCTGCCCTACGCCATCGACGACGCCCGGATGCGGGCCTACCGCCCCACGGCCCGGATGATGGAGGCCTTCCGCCGCCGCATGCGCCAGGACGTCGAGGGGGCCGCCATGCTCGATCCCAGCGTCGCCGCGGCCCTGGACCGCTGGGACGAGCCACGGGTGTTCCAGGCCCTGGTCCGCCGGCTGGGCGAGGGCATCCGCGCCTCGGCCCGGGTGCATGACGCCGAGCGCCCGTCGCTGCACCTCTTTGCCCGCCGCACGGCCGGCATGCCCGCCCTCTACAACCTGCTCTCCCAGGCCGCTCCGGACGACGACTTCCCGCCCCGGCGGCCGATCGCCATCAACCTGGCCGACCTCTCCCGCCGCTGCTCGGTCTCGCGCACCCACATGCTGCGCCTGCTGCGCGACGTGGAGGCCACCGGCTTCCTGGAACCCGGCCCGCGCCCGGGCGAGGCGGTGATGACCGACTTCATGCGCGAGGAGGTCGAGACCTTCTACGCCCTCTATTTCGCCGGCCTGATCATCAGCGCCCGCGAGGCCGTGGGCTGGGACGCCGCGCCGGCGGCGGACGCCCCGCCCTGGGACGCCTGGATGCGGGACTTCTCCCGGCGCGAGACGCCCCGTCTGGTCAGGCTGCGCTCGGCCTGACGACCAGCGCGGGGGCGGTCAGACCGCCGCCTCGAGGGTCTCGGTTTCCGCCGCGTGCCTGGAAAACAGACCCAGCACCCACTCCTTGATGCTCTTGTCGATGGTGCAGTGCCACTGGTTGGTCGCCGGCGCGTACCAGTCGTCGAAGGGGGTCCGGCCCCGGTGCTGGCTGGGCTTGAACTGATGGGCGTCGCCCGCCCACTTGACCCCCAGGGCGCTGTAGGCCGGCACGAAGCAGTTGCGGCCGGTGGTCATATAGCCCTCGGGGAAGGCCCCGAAGGGCGAGAGGGCGTCCTTGGCCTTCTCGACGTGATTGGCGAAGCCGCCCGCGCAGCCGTCGCGGGAGAAGAAGCCGGCGGATGGCTTGAGATAGGCGACGATCCGGTGGGGACGGTCGGAAATCCAGCAGTCGGCGTAGTCGTAGCGGGGCTGCGGGGCGCGGTTGGCGGTGAACCACAGATGGGCCTCGTAGTGGGCGCAGATGCCGCTGCGCCGCCGCACGGTCAGGGCGTGGGACTCGGGCCGGACCAGGTCGAAGCCTTCGAGATGGCCGTTGCTGACCGCATACTTCTTCGGCCTGGTCGGGTAGCCGTCTTTGCGCATGGCTTCGAGCTCGGCGTAGAAGCGCCTGTAGTCCTCCTTGACCACCTCCTCCTCGACGTCCTCGCGGTACCAGACCTGGTGCATCAGCATCTGCTTGGCGCAGGCATAGTTGAGCAGGTCGTGGAAGCTGTGGCTGCGGTGGGCGTAGAAGCGGGCCGTGTACTGGACCGCCATCGGCACGTTGGCGCCGACATGGGGCGAGTCGAAGGTGACCATGCGGGTGACGTTGCCGATATCGGTCCCGTGGGTCTCGGCGTAGCAGAGGGCGTAGCGGGCGATCAGGCCGCCCATGCTGCCGCCCATGGCCGCGATCTCCGTGCTGGGGCCGACCTGGTCGCGGATCCATTTCAGGGCTTCCAGATAGACCATGGCGTTGCCCTGGATCGGCGCGCCGGGCGTACCGAAGATCAGGATGATCAGGTCGAAGCCGGCGTCGCGCAGCTCGTTGGCCAGCTTGGCGTTGGGGTTCCAGCCGCCCGGCGTCTTGCCGTCGAAGATGTCGTAGATGTCGTTGGCCCAGGCCCCGCCCGGGAAGCCCTCGGCCAGCAGGATCGGCTTCTGCACCCGCCCCGAGCGGTTGCCCCAGGCATAGTAGACATGGCGGGTCCCGCCGTAGTGGCGCTTCTCGTGGGCCAGCGAGGCGGTCACGGGCGCGACCTCGTCGGCGGGCGGGGCCGAGGCCTCCTCGACCGTGAACAGGAAGGCCGCGTTCAGGGACCCGGTGGGGGTCTGAAGCCGCAGGGCGATCCGCTGCTGGCCGGCCGCCTCGTATTCGACCAGCGCCTCGTCGCCCCAGTTCAGCGAGCGGAAGCCTTCGCCGTCGTCGAAATCGATCTCGACCGGTCCGGGCGGCAGATCCGTCCCCGGACCGCTGGCGATGAAGTGCTCGGGCGACAGCCGGAACCGCACCTTCAGGCCGGGATAGCGGTCGGGCCGCCGCTCGAACCCCCAATAGGCCGGCGGCAGGGCGGCGCTGGCGGCGAAGGCGGTGCGCGGGGCGAACAGTTCGTCGAACGCCGCGGCCGGCGGCAGCTCGATCTCGGCGTCGTCGCGCCGGGCCCGCAGCACCGCCTGCGCCAGCCGCCGGCCCGGGGCGCGGTAGCGGACATGGAAGACCGCGATGGGGACCACCATCTCGCCCAGGTCGTGGGGCGGCAGGGGCGGCAGCCCCAGCTGTTCGTGCAGCCATTCCCAGCGGGACTGGTCCAGGGCGTCGGCGACGCCCGAGCCGTCAGGCAGGGCGCCCAGCCCCAAGTCCGGCTCGACGAACACCGGGCCCTCGCCCAGCCCGGCCGCCCTGGCCTTGAGGGCCGCGAAGGCGCGGTTGAAGACGGGGTTGATCTCGGTCTTGTCGAGTTGGCTGGTGGTCATGGGACTGTCCTCCGTCCGGCGGCGGAATCCCGGTTGGCGCTAACCCCTTGCCAACTTCCCGCCTGAGGCGCGCATTACAGACCAGCGTTCGCTGGCGGCAAGGGCTGGACCGGGAAACGGAGACTCCGTTTTTCAGCCCCTCAGAGCACCCAGCCGCCGCTATCCAGATGCGCGTCGCCGGTGATCTTCATCTGGTAGTCGGCCTTGCCGTCGCCATCGGCATCCAGGCTGAGCAGGGTGATGTTGCTCGAGGCCGTGTAGGCCAGGGTCATCTCGCCCGCATGCCTGGTGAAGGCGCCGACCAGGTGGAAGGGGTCATCGACGAGGGTGGCGGTATTGGCGTCGATGGCCGACAGATCCAGCCTGTCGCTCTCGGAGGCCTTCAGGTCGTAGACCTGGTCGATCTCCAGCGTCCGCCCCGCCGGCGCCCTGCTGGAATAGACGCTCTCGGCCAGCACCACGAACGCATCCGCGCCCGAGCCGCCGGTCATCAGGTCGTTGCCGGTCCCGCCGATGAGGCGGTCATTGCCCGCCCCGCCGTCGAGGGTGTCCACCCCAGCCAGGCCGCTCAGCGTATTGCCTCCAGCATTGCCGGCCAGGCGGTTGGCCAGCTCGTTGCCGGTCCCGTTGATATCGCCCGAGCCCTGCAGTTCGAGCTGCTCGACATTGGCGCCCAGGGTCCAGCCCAGGCTGGCCCGGACGATGTCGATCCCCTCGCCGGCCAGCTCGACCGTCGTGTCGCCGGCGTTGTCGACGAAGTAGATGTCGTTACCCGTCCCGCCGGTCATGGCGTCGGCGCCCGCGCCGCCATCCAGGCTGTCATTGTCCGCCCCGCCGTTCAGGGTGTCGTCGCCGTTGCCGCCCGACATCTGGTCGGCCCCGGCCCCGCCGTTCAGCGTATCGATCCCCGCCCCGCCGTTGAGCTTGTCGGCCCCATCGCCGCCGTTCAGGCCGTCATTGCCGTCGTCGCCGTTTAGGATGTCGTTGCCCAGCCCGCCATTGACGGTGTCGTTCCCGGCCCCGCCATAGAGGGTGTCGTTGGCCGCGTCGCCGTTCAGGGTGTCGGCGCCGCCCAGGCCGTACAGCACGTCCTTGCCGCCGGCGCCGCTCAGGCTGTCGTTCCCCGCCCCGCCGCTGTGGGTCTCGTCGGCGATGGTGCCCGTGAAGTTGTCGATGGGGATGAGCGGGGCCGGGTTGAGCACCAGGAAGGCGCCGCCGGTGAAGGAGAAGTTCACGCCGATCCCCGGGGCGCCCAGCAGCAGGTCGTCGGAGCCGTCGCCGTTGAAGTCGCCGATTCCGGCCACCGCCGCACCAGCAACCTGTCCGGGCGAGGTGAAGTGAAAACCGTTGGTCCCGTCGATCTGGGCGGTGTTCAAGGTGGGGGCGAACGCGCCGCCGTGTCCGAACACCAGGACGGCCTTGGCGCTCAAGAAGTTGCCCTCGCCGATGAGCAGATCGTCGAAGCCGTCGCCATCGACATCGCCCGCGCCGGCCACCGAATAGCCGAGGCACTCACCGGCCGCGGAGCCGGTGACCGTGAAGCCGTTCGAGCCGTTCAGTTGGCTGGCCGACAGGGTCGTATAGGCGTAGTCGCCCCGGCCGAACACGACATAGGCCGCGCCCTGGCTCTGGCCGCCGGGGCCGGCCGAATACATCCCCACGACCACGTCGTCGAAGCCGTCGCCGTTGAGATCTCCGGTCCCGGACGCCGAGATGCGGAAGCCGTTGGAGAACCAGGTCCCGTCGAACCGGAAACCGAAGATGCCCGTCACCCCCGCCAGGCTGGCGGCGCCCGCGACGTTCAGCGGACCCAGCACCACATAGGCCGAACCGGCGTCATTGGCCCCCGTGCCCGGCGCCCCGATGATCAGGTCCTGGAAGCTGTCGCCGTCGAAGTCGCCCGCCGCGCTGACCGCCGTGCCGACGCGATCGCCGGCGGCGACCCCGTCCAGCCGCATGTTGGCGCCGGCGTTGAGGTTGATGACAGGCGCGAACGCTCCGGGATGGCCGGTCACCACAAAGACCGAACCGGAGTCCGTCCCGTTGAAGTCCGTCCCCGGCGCGCCGATGACCAGATCGGCGAAGCCGTCATGGTTGATATCCGGGCCCAGGGCGACCGACGAACCGACAGCATCACCCAGCGCCGCGCCGACCACCTTGAAGCCGTTGGTCCCGTTCAGGCTGCTCAGTTCCAGGGTGCGAGGCGCGGGGCCGGCATGGCCGAACACCACATAGACCGCCCCCACCTGTGCGCCGTAGCCGCCCGCGTCAGGCGCCCCGATCACCAGGTCGTCGAAGCCGTCGCCGTTGAGGTCGCCGCCGCCGGCCACCGACAGGCCGGCATGCTCGCCGGCGCTGGCGCCGTTGATGGTGAAGCCGTTGTAGCCGGTCAGGTAGCTGGTGGGAAAATTGGGCGGCGTGAAGCCCGGGTGGCCGAAGATCACATAGGAAACGCCGCTGGCGTTGATGCTGCCGCTGGCGTAGGGCGCGCCGACGATGAAGTCCTCATAGCCGTCGCCATTGAAGTCACCGATCGAGGCCACCGACCTGCCGGTGAAGCTGGACTGGACGGTCCCGACAAATTCGAAACCGCTGTACCCGTTCAGAGTCGCCGTGTTGACGTCGGGATGGAACGGCATGAGGCTGACCTGAACGATGCTTGGCGTCAGGCCGCATCGTTAAGGTCGGCGAGGGCGGGGAAACAAGGTCGCCAAAGGAAAACGGAGACTCCGTTTTCCGCTCAGGCCCGGCGATGACCGGCCAGGAAGACCCGCACCACCTCCGTGCAGTAGGGCTGTTCCTCATGCAGCGGCGGCGCGCCGGAGCCGCGGAACAGGGGGATGGTCAGGGCCGCGTGCTCCAGCATGCCCTGGAACAGCCGGGCCGACAGGGCCGGGTCGGGAATGGCCAGCATCCCCTCGGCGTTGAAGCGGGCGAAGCGGCGGCGTAGCACCGCCCCGAACATCTGGTGCGACAGGACGTGCATCCGCGCCCCCAGCTCGGGCCGATGGTCGGCCTCGGCCACCACGATGCGGTAGAAGCCCCGCACGCCCGGATCGACCAGGAAGCGGAAATACCCCTCGGCGAAGCGCATCAGCACCGTCTCCGGATCGCCGTCGAGCGGCTCCAGGTCGACGAAGGTCCGCTCGAAGGGGGCGAGCGCTATGTCGGTGACGGCCTCGAACAGGCGGTCCTTGTTCTCGAAATAGATATAGACCGTGGCGCTGGAGACCCGCGCCAGCTTGGCCACCGCGTTCACCGTCGCCCGCTCGAAATCGGTGCCCAGAAACACCTGGCGGGCGGCCTCGACGATCTTGCGCCGCCGCTGGTCGTGCAGTTCGTCACGCATTGGCGACAGAGGCCCCCGACACCCCAGAATGGGTGGGGCGCAGTACGTCACGCCAGGGCCCTGGCGTCCAGGGGAAAGGGCGAGGATTCGCGCCTTGCGCCGGCCTCGCCGCACGCCATATCGGAACCAGGCGATTGAGGAGCGAATGTCATGTCGGACAAGGTCGTGCTGGCCGAGAAGCTGGCCCTGTTTTCCGACCACTACGCCCCCCGGACCGTGGCCGAGTTCAACGGCCACGACATCATGGTCGTCAAGGTCGAGGGCCCCTACCACTGGCATGTCCACGAGGACACCGACGACTTCTTCCTGGTGCTGAAGGTCCAACTCGACATCGAACTGCGCGACCGCACCGTCTCGCTGGGCCCGGGCGAGCTGTTCGTGGTCCCCAAGGGCGTCGAGCACCGCCCCGTGGCGCGGGAGGAGGTCCACCTGCTGCTGATCGAGCCCACCGGCACGCCCAATAGCGGCGACCCGGCGACGGCCGCGCCTCGCCGGGTGGTTTGACGGCGGCCGCCAAGCGGCGACGGCTTTAGCGATTGTCTTTCGCTACAGGACCCAGCCGCCGCTATCGAGGTGGACATCGCCGCTGATCTTCATGCGGTAGTCGGCCGAGCCGTCGCCATCGACGTCGAGCGAAAGAAGGGTGATCCCGCCCGCAAAGCTCAGCGTCATCTCGCCGGCATGGTGGGTGAAGCCGCCGACCAGATGAAAGGCGTCGTCCGTCCCAGTGGAGCTGTCGGCGTCGATGGCTGACAGATCCAGCCTGTCCCCCTGCGCCAGGATCAGGTCGTTGACCGTGTCGACCTCTACCGTCCCGCCGAGATGACTCTGGATCACCGACTCCTGGCGCACCTTGAAGGTGTCGGTCCCCGCCCCGCCGACCAGGATATCGGCCCCGGTTCCGCCGATCAGCGTGTCGTTGCCATTGAAGCCCTTGAGCACGTCGTCGCCGCCGCCGCCGTCGAGGACGTTGGCCCCGCCGTTGCCGTTCAGCGCGTTGGCCAGGCCGTTACCGGTCCCATCGATGCTGGCCGAGCCCTCCTGGATCAGGATCTCGGTGTTGGCCGCCAGGGTCCAGGTAATCGAGGCCCGGACGACGTCCGAACCTTCGCCGCCGGCTTCGACCGTCGTGTCGCCGGCGTTGTCGACATAGAAGGTGTCGTCGCCCAGCCCGCCGGTCATGGCGTCCGCCCCAGTTCCCCCGTCCATGACGTCGTTGCCGTCGCCGCCGCTCAGGATGTCGGTCCCGATTCCGCCGTTGAGCTGATCGGCCCCGATACCGCCGTTGAGGGTGTCGTTGTCGGCGCCCCCGTCCAGGATGTCGTTGCCCGAGCCGCCGAACAGGATGTCGTCGCCGATCCCGCCGTCGAGCCGGTCGTTGTCGCCCTGGCCGTCCAGGTCGTCGGTCCCGTCGCCGCCGTAGAGCATGTCGGCGCCGTTGCCGCCCAGCAGGGTGTCGTCGCCGGCCCCACCCTTGATGATGTCCTCGCCGTCGCCACCGTCCAGGATATTGGCGCCGCTGTTGCCGACCATGGTGTTGGCCAGGCTGTTGCCCGTGCCGTTGATGTCGGCCGTGCCGTCCAGGATCAGCCGTTCGATGTTCGAGCCAAGGGTCCAGTTGATGGTGGAGCGGACAACGTCGTTGCCCGCGCCCGCGCCTTCGGT
Source organism: Caulobacter ginsengisoli (assembly GCF_030814835.1). Classification (GTDB taxonomy): domain Bacteria; phylum Pseudomonadota; class Alphaproteobacteria; order Caulobacterales; family Caulobacteraceae; genus Caulobacter; species Caulobacter ginsengisoli. Next base: position 305,950 of record NZ_JAUSVS010000005.1, on the reverse strand, counting down.
GGTGACGTCGTTCGGGTCGTCGACGACATAGGTGTCATCGCCCGTGCCGCCGGACATGGTGTCGGCGCCGAGGCCTCCGTCCAGCCAGTCGCCTTCCGACCCGGCGTCGATGATATCATCACCGGCGTCGCCGTAGAGGATGTCCTTGCCGGAGCCGCCGGTCAGGCTATCGCTGCCGCCGCCGGCATTGACGATGTCGTCGCCGGAGCCGCCGGTGATGGTGTTGGCGCCGCCGTCGCCGGCCAGCACGTCTCCGCTGGAGTCGATACCGTTGATGGTTACCGTGACCGTCGCCGTATCGCCGCCATTCACCGTGTAGCTGAAGGTGTCGGTGGTGCTGAGATTGGTCGCCCCCGAAGCCGGCCCGCCCAGATAGTCGTAGATGTGGTTGGGATCGTAGCTGTAGGCGCCGTTGGCGTTCAGCGTCAGCAGGGCGCCGCTGGGCAGGGTGATCTGGGTCCCGACGCTGGCGGCGTTGCCATTGACCGCGGTGACCGTCGTGAAGCCGGTGTCATTGCCAGCGACCGTCGTGGACAGCACCGCATTCTCATTGACGCTGGCGGTATCGTCGTTGGCCACCGCCCCGGCCGCGGCGGTGGTGAAGTTCAGGGTGGTGTTGTCGTGGATGCCGTCGAAGGCCCCGCCGGTGGTGTCGACAAACACCGTCGAATCCATCCGCACCGCATAGGCCGTCCCGGCCGTCAGGGTGATGGAGGGGTTGATTGTCCAGGCGGCGGCCGCGCCGCTGACCAGGCCGCTGGTCACGTCGATGGTCTCGACCACCGTGTCGTCGCTGGTGCGGACGATGTAGATGTTGCCGGTTCCCTTGGCGACCGTCTGGTCGAAGGTCAGGACGATGTCGGCGGTGGTGGAGACGCCGGTGGCGTTGTCGGCCGGGGTGGCGCTGACCAGGGTCGGCGGGGCGCCGGCGCCATAGTAGATATGGGCGGTCGAACTGGCGACGGTCCACAGATCGAGCCGGCCGTCGCCGTTGAAGTCGAAGACCCGGTAGTTGAGGGATCCGAAGTCCTGCAGGGTCAGCCCGGCGAAGGGTGAGGCGGACTGGGCGAAGTCGGTAAAGGTTCCGTCGCCGTTGGACCGCGCATAGCGGAACAGCGAGCCGTTGCCGCTGACCTGATAGAGAATGTCGTCATCGCCGTCGCCGTCGAAGTCGCCGTTTACCGCCCGGATGGGAAACTCCAGGATCGGGAAGGTCGAGGCGCTGACCGAGGTGAAACTGGCGCCGTCGTTGCGGAAGTAGAAGTTGCCGCTGCCGCCGACCAGGGAACGGCTGACCCAGATGTCGACATCGCCATCGCCGTCGAAATCGCCGGCCCGGTACATGTGGGCCGATATCTAGTCGGGCAGGGTCAGGCCGGCGAACGGAGAACTGGCCTGGGCGACGTTGGTGAAACCGCCCGAGCCATTGCTGGCCGAATAGCTGAAGGCCGAACCCGTGCCGCCGGTCTGATAGAGGATGTCGACCGCCCCATCGCCGTTGAAGTCGGCCGTCAGGAACCGGGAGCTCCCCGTGTGGTCGCTCGGGAAGGCGGCGCTGGAAACGCTGGTGAAGACGCCGGCGGCCTGGCGGTAGAAGAGGCCCGTCGAGTTGGCCTGGATGACCCAGACATCGTCATCGCCATCGCCATCGAAATCGCCGACCCGCCAGGTGTCGCTGACGTTGCCCGGGAAGGTGATGCCGGCGAAGGGGGACGAGGCCTGGGCGATCGCCGTGAAGACGCCGCTGCCGTTGTTGCGGTAGAAGACATAGGCGTCGGAACCGACCAGCTGGCCGAAGAAGTCGATGTCGCCGTCGTTGTCGAAGTCGCCGACGAGCTGGCGCAGGCCGGTCGAGGGCGCCGGGGCGCCGCCGAGGCTGCCTTCAGTGAATTGCACGGGCATGTGTTTTCCCCCCAACAGCCAAAAATAATGAACCAGGCGGTGGGCTTTGGCGATCCCTGTTCCGCGAAACCGGGGTTCGGAAGCTGGACAGAACCATACGCCGCGCTCGCGCGTTAGGAGGGGCTGAGGGGAACTGCGCGCCTCCTCAGATAATCTCTACTAGACACATAGGATATAGCGGTTAGACGTTAAGCCCCACACGCCGACGATCGGGACGGGAGCCGGCCAAGATGAGCTTGATCAACGGAATGGACCGCCGGGCGCTCCTCGTGGGCGGGTTCGGGACGGCGGCGCTGGCCGCCTGTTCGCCCAAGGCGCCGGCCGGGGCGGGCGCCAAGACCCTGCTCAATGTCAGCTACGATCCGACCCGCGAGCTCTACAAGGCCTACGACGCCTTTTTCGCCAAGGACTGGGCGGCCCAGGGCAGGGGCGCGCTGACCGTCAACCAGTCGCACGGCGGCTCGGGCAAGCAGGCCCGGGCGGTGATCGACGGGCTGGAGGCCGACGTCGTCACCCTGGCCCTGGCGGCCGATATCGACATCATCGCGGCCAAGGGGCTGATCGCCGCCGACTGGCAGGGGCGCCTGCCCAACAACAGCTGCCCCTACACCTCGACCATCGTCTTCCTGGTCCGCAAGGGGAACCCCAAGGCGATCAAGGACTGGGGCGACCTGGTGAAGCCGGGCGTCCAGGTTATCACCCCCAACCCCAAGACCTCCGGCGGCGCGCGCTGGAACTACCTGGCCGCCTGGGCCTATGGTCTCAAGAGCGGCGGCTCGGAGGCGGCCGCCCAGGCCTATGTCACCGACCTCTTCAAGCATGTGCCGGTGCTGGACAGCGGCGCGCGCGGGGCGACCAACACCTTCGTCAAGAACGGCCTGGGCGATGTGCTGCTGGCCTGGGAGAACGAGGCCTATCTGGCCATCGACGAACTGGGCGCCGACAAGCTGGAAGTCGTGCTGCCCAGCCTCTCGGTCCTGGCCGAGCCGCCGGTCGCCGTGGTCGACAAGATCGTCGAGCGGCACGGCACGCAGGCGGTCGCCGAGGCGTATCTCAAGACCCTCTACACCCCCGGCGCCCAGGAGCTGATCGCCGGGCAGTACTACCGGCCGACCGATGCGACGGTTCTGGCCAAATACGCCGACCGCTTCCCGAAACTGGCGATGAAGACCATCGCCGACTTCGGCGGCTGGAAGGCGGCCCAGGCCCGGCATTTCGCCGACGGCGGGCTGTTCGACAACCTCTACAAGCCCGGCTGACGGATGGCCGCACTGACTGCCCGCCGCCGCCTGTTCTGGCGCGACCCCGGGGTGCTGCCCGGGTTCGGGCTGTCGCTGGGATTCACCATCTTCTATCTCAGCGTCATCGTGCTGATCCCGCTGACGGCCCTGGCGCTGCGGCCCTGGGAGCACGGCGTCCACGGCATTCTCAAGACCCTGAGCGAGCCGCGCGTGCTGGCCTCGCTGCGCCTCAGCTTCGGGGCGGCGGCCCTGGCGGCGGGGATCAATGCGGTGATGGGGCTGATCGTCACCTGGGTGCTGGTGCGCCAGGATTTCCCGGGCCGGAAGATCGTCGACGCCCTGGTCGACCTGCCCTTCGCCCTGCCGACCGCCGTGGCCGGCATCGCACTGACCACCATCTACGGCCCCCACGGCCCCCTGGGCGAGCTGTTCGCCAGGGTCGGGATCAAGACCGCCTACAGCCCGCTGGGCGTGGTCATCGCCCTGGCCTTCGTCGGCCTGCCCTTCGTGGTCCGCACCCTGCAGCCGGTCATGCAGGACATGCGCCGCGACGTCGAGGAGGCGGCCGAGACCCTGGGGGCCAACGCCATCCAGCGGGCGGTGCGCATCATCCTGCCGGCCATCGCCCCGGCCCTGATCACCGGCACGGGCCTGGCGTTCGCCCGCGCCGTCGGTGAATACGGCTCGGTGATCTTCATCGCCGGCAACATGCCGATGGTCTCGGAGATCTCGCCCCTGCTGATCGTCATCAAGCTGGAACAGTATGACTATGCCGGCGCCGCCACGGTGGGCCTGGCCATGCTGGGCCTGTCGTTCGGGGTGCTGCTGGTCTTCAACCTGATCCAGCTGTGGCTCTCCAGCCGGGGCAAGGTGCGCTGATGGCCGCCCTTCTCAAGACCCGCTCGGGCTCGAGCGCCGGGCTGATCCTGCTGTTCCTGGCGCTGGGCTATATGGGCGTCCTGATCGTCTTCCCGCTGATCGTGGTGTTCACCGAGGCCTTCGCCAAGGGGGTCCAGACCTATCTGGACAGCTTCAAGGAGCCCGACGCCTGGGCGGCCATCAAGCTGACCCTGCTGGTCTCCGGCATCTCGGTGCCGCTGAACGCGGTGTTCGGGGTGGCTGCCGCCTGGGCCATCGCCAAGTTCAACTTCGCCGGCAAGAGCCTGCTGACCACCCTGATCGACCTGCCCTTCTCAGTGTCGCCGGTGATCTCGGGCCTGGTCTGGGTGCTGCTGTTCGGGGCCAACGGCTGGTTCGGGCCCATGCTGCAGGACTCGGGCCTGAAGATCATCTTCGCCCTGCCCGGCCTGGTGCTGGCGACGGTCTTCGTCACCTTCCCCTTCGTGGCCCGCGAGCTGATCCCGCTGATGCAGGAGCAGGGCAGCGACGAGGAGTCGGCGGCCATCACCCTGGGGGCCGGCGGCTTCACCACCTTCCTGAAAATCACCCTCCCCAACATCAAATGGGGCCTGCTCTATGGGGTGCTGCTGTGCAACGCCCGGGCGATGGGCGAGTTCGGGGCGGTGTCGGTGGTGTCCGGCCATATCCGCGGCCTGACCGACACCCTGCCGCTGCATGTCGAGATTCTCTACAACGACTACGATTTCGTCGGCGCCTTCGCCGCCGCCTCGGTGCTGGCGGGACTGGCGCTGGTCACCCTAATCCTCAAGACTGCACTCGAATGGCGCTACGCCGGCGAGCTTTCGGCCTCACGCCGCCACTAGGGACCACATGCCGCTTACTCTGACCGACATCACCAAGGAATTCGGCTCGACGCCCGCCCTGCGCGGGGTGTCGCTGGAGGTCCGCGACGGCGAGTTCCTGGCCCTGCTGGGCCCCTCGGGCTCGGGCAAGACGACGCTGCTGCGCATCCTGGCCGGCCTGGCCCGGCCGGACGCCGGTTCGGTGCGCTTCAACGACGAGGACTTCCTGGCCCTCTCGCCCCGGGCCCGCAAGGCCGGGATGGTGTTCCAGCACTACGCCCTCTTCCGCCACATGACCGTGGCCGAGAACATCGCCTTTGGCCTCAAGGTTCGCCCCCGCAAGGAGCGCCCGACCCGCGAGGCCATCAAGACCCGGGTCGCCGAACTGCTGCGGCTGATCCAGCTCGAGGACCTGGGCGGCCGCTATCCCGCCCAGCTTTCCGGCGGCCAGCAGCAGCGGGTCGCCCTGGCCCGGGCCCTGGCCATCGAGCCGCGCATCCTGCTGCTCGACGAGCCGTTCGGGGCCCTGGACGCCAAGGTGCGGCGCGAGCTGCGCCACTGGCTGCGGCGGGTGCATGACGAGACCGGGGTGACCACCATCTTCGTCACCCACGACCAGGAAGAGGCCCTGGACCTGGCCGACCGCGTGGCCATCCTCAGCGCCGGCCAGATCGAGCAGCTGGGCGCCCCGCAGGAGGTCTATGAGCAGCCGGCGACGCCGTTCGTGTTCGACTTCCTGGGCGCGGCCAACCAGATCAAGGGCGAGGTCAAGGCCGGCCGCCTGCTGGCCGAGGGCTGCAGCTTCCCGCTGGAGGAGGCCTGCGCCGACGGCCCGGTCACTGCCTTCTTCCGCCCCCACGAGGTGGACGTGAACCCCGAGGACGGCGAGGGCCTGGCCTGCGTCGTCGCCACGGTGGCGGCGCGCGGCGCGGCGGTGAAGGTCGAGTGCCGCTGCAACGGCCGGCTGTTCGACGTCGAGTGGTCGGGACGCGAGCTGCCGGCGCATGTGAAGGTTGGGGCCAAGGTCAAGCTGGCGCCCAAGCGGTTCCGGGTGTTTGCGGGCTAGAGGGCGGCCGCCGGCTTGCGCCGGTCCCGGCGTCTGGCGTAATCGAATTACGCAACATCATGAAAGCGTGTCGATGGCAGGCGCAGGCAGGCGGGACGCCCACGCCGAGGCAACCCGGGCGTTGATCATCCGCCAGGCCAGGACAGTCTTCGCGGCGAGAGGATTCGCCGACGCGGGGCTGGCCGAGATCGTCGCCGCGGCCCGGGTCACGACGGGCGCCGTCTACCACCATTTCGGCGACAAGAAAGGCCTGTTCCTGGCGGTCGCCGAGGCGGTCGAGGCCGACATCCTGACGGGGCTGGGCCAGGCGGCGGCCACGCATTCCGATCCCTGGGAACAGCTGATGGCCGGGGTCGAGGCCATGCTGGAAATCTGCGCGCGTCCCGACGTGCAGCGGATCGTGTTCCGCGACGCGCCGACCGTCATCGGTCCCGCGGCCTGGCGCGAAATCGAACTCCGGTACGGGTTCGGGGTGATGCGGAGCGCGCTCGAAGCCCTGATCGCCAGGAAGATCATTCGGCAAGGCTCGGCCGACGTGCTGGCCTCGATCATGCTCGGCGCCCTCATCGAGGCCGCCGGGGCCATAGCCAGGGCGGAAGACCAGGCCGGCACGGCTCTCGAGGCGCGCGAAACCGTCCGGAGGCTATTCGCGGCCCTGCGATCGCCTTGACTCGCCGGTCGCATTCACATAATTCAATTACGTAATACGATTATGTGAACTGCCGGGCAGGCGGGAACCTGCCGGGATGCGCCTGGAGGCCTGCCGGTGAACCTGTCCGCGAACCTATCGAGCCTGGCGCTGCTGCTGGCGGCGATGATCCTGTTGTCGGGGATTGAAGTGCTGATCCCGCTCCAGGCCCGGGGGGGATGGAGCCGGCGCCATCTTCTGCCGAACCTGGCCCTGACCTTCCTGACCTTCGCCACCAACCTGGTGTTCAACATCCCGCTGCTGCTGGGCCTGGTCTGGCTGCAATCGAAGGGCTGGGGGCTGTTCAATCTGACGGGCTGGCCACCCGTTGTGGAGCTGGCCGGGGCGGTGCTGGCCCTGGACCTTGCCTGGTACGTGACCCACGTGACCATGCACCGATTTGCGGCCCTGTGGCGGTTCCATGCGGTCCATCACTCCGACCCGATGGTCGATGTGACCACGACCATTCGCCAACACCCCGGCGAGAGCGTCATCCGCTATGTCTTCCTGGCCGTTTTCGCCTTTGCCTTCGGCGCCTCGCCGGCCGGCTTCATGATCTATCGCATCTGGTCGGCGCTGCACGGCCTGTTCGAGCACGCCAATCTCAGGCTGCCGCAGTGGCTGGACACGACGATCACGCTCGTCTTCTCCAGCCCCAACATGCACAAGATCCACCACGCCAGGGACCGGCGGCACACCGACCGAAACTACACCAACATCTTCTCGATCTGGGATCGGCTGTTTGGGACATTCACCCCGTCGAGCCACGGCCGCGACATCGTCTATGGCCTGGACGGCCTGGACGGCGCGGACCAGCAGACCACGCTTGGCCTGCTGGCGCTGCCGTTCAGGGACAGAAGCGGTGAGGTCGCCGCGCCGCTTCCTTCGGCGCGCCCCTAGGCGCCCCGCGCCGCGACGGCCAGTCCCGGAAAATCGCTGAACAACCCGTCCACACCGGCGTCGAACAGCGCCCGATAGACCGCCGCCACGTCGCCATGGGCCCGCAGGTCATCGCCCCTCCGCAGGGTCCTGGGCAGGAAGTAGTTCTCGGCCCGCACCGTCCAGGGGTGGACCGCCAGACCCGCCGCGTGAGCGCGGGCAACCAGTGTGGTCGGATCCATCAAGGCCTCGCCGTCGTCGGGGACGACCAGCGAGCGGTTGGGCCCGATGCCGTCGGCATAGGCGGCGATGCCTTTCAGGCCGTCCGGGATCAGCATCTCCCAGTATTTGAGGTCCGGCAGGTCGGCCGGACCGCCCTCGGCGTCGATGAGCTGGATCAGCCGGGCCTTGGTCTTCTGGCGGATGGTCTTCAGGGCGCCGACCTCGAAACACTGCACGAAGACCAGGGCCGACTTCGAATTGAGGTCCAGGGCCTTGAGCTTGCCGGCCAGCCGGTCCTCCAGCGGCAGCCCGACCTTGGCGAAGTGGGTCGGGTGCTTCATCTCGGGATAGACCCCGACCGGCCGGCCGGCGGCCCGGGCGATGGCGACCACCTCCTCGAAGGTGCAGATCGCCTCCTGGCCGTCGAATTTCGCATTTTCCGGCCGCAGCTGGGGCAGGCGTTCTCGGCAGCGCAGGGTCTTCAGTTCGGCGAGGGTGAAGTCCTCGGTGAACCAGCCCTCGATCGACTCGCCGTCGATGACCTTGGTGGTCTTGCGGCCGGCGAACTCGGCGTGGCCGGCGACGTCGGTCGTGCCGCCGATCTCGTTCTCGTGGCGGGCGACCAGATGGCCGTCCTTGGTCGCCACCAGGTCCGGCTCGATATAGTCGGCCCCCTGCTCGATGGCCCGGCGATAGGCCATCGGCGTGTGCTCGGGCCGCTCGCCGCTGCAGCCGCGATGGCCGATGACGATGGGCTTGGTCTGGGCGGCGAAGGCGGTCGGGGCCATGGCGGCGCTCAGGGTGACGGCGGCGAGCGCCCGGCGGGTCAGGGTCATGGCGGGATTAGCGCCCTGGCTCGATGGCGGGGTCAAGCTCTACGCGAATCCTCCCCCGGAGGGGGAGGGGGACCATGCGGAGCATGGTGGAGGGGGTCTGACGCTACATCCAGGCGTCAGGATAGAGCGCAGCCGATCAGCCGCGGATTTGCAGGCAGGCGTGATTGTAGCTTCAACCCCCTCCACCACGCCTTCGGCGCGGTCCCCCTCCCCCTCCGGGTGAGGATTTGAGGTGGGCCTACCCCGCAGCCTTCAGCTTCTCCAGCACCAGCGGATGCATCTCGAGATTGGCGGCCAGGACCGTGCCGGTCCCCAGCACGTCGTCCTCGCCCTCGAGGTTGGTCACCTTGCCGCCTGCCTCGGTCACCAGCAGCATGCCCGCCGCCAGGTCCCAGGGGTTCAGGCCCCGCTCCCAGAAGCCATCGAAGCGGCCGGCGGCGACCCAGGCCATGTCGAGGGCGGCGGCGCCGAAGCGGCGGACGCCGGCGACCCGCTGGCTGATCTGGTGCAGCTCCTTGAGGAACGGCGCATGGCCGGGCTTGCCCAGGAAGGGGATGCCGGTGGCCAGGACCGCGTCGTCCAGCCGGGTGCGGGCGGCGACCCGCAGGCGCTTTTCGTTGTTGAGGAAGGCGCCCTTGCCCTTCTCGGCCCAGAACAGCTCGTTGGCGACCGGGTTGAAGGTCACGGCCGCAACGACCGTCCCCTCGCGCTCCAGGGCGATGTTGATGGCGAAATGCGGAATGGCGTGGATGAAGTTGGTGGTGCCGTCCAGCGGGTCGACGATCCAGCGGTGGGTCTTGTCGGTGCCCTCGATCAGCCCGCGCTCCTCCGCCAGGAAGCTGTAGCCGGGGCGGGCCTTGTTCAGGAGTTCGAACAGGGTCTGCTCGGCCTTGAGGTCGGCGGCGGTGACGAAGTCGCTGGCCGAACCCTTGCGGGAGACCTGCAGTTCGGAAAGCTCGCCGAAGTCGCGCACCAGGCCTTTGGCCGCCTTGCGGGCGGCGTCGATCATCACGTTCAGAAGGGCGGAGGGTGTGGTCACGTCAGGTATCCGCGCGGCGCATGTATTCGCCCGTCTCGGTCGAGACCAGGACGCGCTCGCCGGCCTCCATATAGGGCGGGATGAGGATCCGCATGCCGTTGTCGGCCTTGGCGGGCTTGTAGGACGAGGCGGCGGTCTGGCCCTTCACCGTGGCGTCGGCCTCGACGATGGTCAGGATCACATAGTCGGGCAGGGTGATGCCTATGGGGCGTTCCTCGTGGAACTGCAGCTGGACCTGCATGCCGTCCTGCAGGAAGCGGACCTGGTCCTCGCCGACGAAGTCGCGGGAAAGGCTGGTCTGTTCGTAGGTCTCGATGTCCATGAACACCAGTTCCTCGCCCTCGGCGTAGAGGAAGGTCTGTTCCTTGCGGTCCAGGAAGATCTGCTCGACCTTGTCGTCCGAGCGGAAGCGCTCGTTGAGCTTGCGGCCGTCGACCAGGTTCTTCAGCTCGCACTGGGCGAAGGCCCCGCCCTTGCCGGGCTTGACCGCCTCGGACTTGACGCAGACCCACAGGCCCCCGTCGTGCGAGAGCACCATGCCCGGCTTGATGGTGTTGCCGTTGATCTTCATCAGCGCCTGAAGGGGGTGGGGAAAGGGCGCGGAACCTACAGGCGGGGGGGCTTCAAGGCAACCTTGCGGCGTGGAAGGCTGTGGAACGGTGGGAGGCTCCTCCTCCGTCAGGCGCCGCGGCTTCGCCGCGTGCCTGTCGCTCCTCCTCGCAGGCGAGGAGGAGAGGCGCGTTTCCGGATGTTCGCGCCTCCTCTCCTCTCTGAGGAGAGGTCGACTCTGAGCGCGAAGGCGCGAAGAGCGGGTGAGGAGCCTCTACGGCAGCGCCACCACCGGCAACGTCGCCTTGTCCTTGCAGGCCTCCTTGCCCCAATGGCCGGCGCCGCCGGAGATGTCTTCGATCTTCTCCTCCTTGCGCCAATTCTTCTCCAGGCCGCCGGCCCCGGTCATGTCCAGGCCCACGGCCATGAACTTGTCGGCGTCGCAGTCCAGCGCATAGAGCATGATCGGCCCCTTGCTGGGGGGCCAGTCCTTGTAGCCGGCCCCGCGCGGCTTGCCCTCGGCCATGCGGCCGACGACCAGGCCGGTGTCCTTGTCGACCTTGAGATAATCCTTGTCGTAGTAAATCCCGGTCTCGCCGGGAGAGGGCTGCCAGTTTTCCGCCGCCGCAGCGCCGGCCATCGACAATAGGCACGCCAGACTCAGGACCACGACTCGCATCGCCCACCCCAAAATCAGTTGTCGTGCGCGGACGTTACGCCCGCGAAAAAGCGGCCGCAAGCGAGGGGTCATGTCACAAACGGCCACCGGCCTCGTCATGTCGGTGCAACTGGAATGGGAGGCGTCATGCAACGTCAGAATTGGCGCAGCTGGTGGAAGTGGATATTGCCCGTGGTCCTGGGGCTGAACGGGGCGGTGATGATGCTGGCCCCCGCCGCCTGGTACCCCGCCGTGCCGGGGGTAATCCAGACCGGGCCGTTCAACGGCCACTTCATCCGCGACATCGGGGCGGCCAATCTGGCCTGCGCCGGCGGGCTGGGCTGGTGGGCGCTGGACCGCAAGCAGGTGGGGGCGGTCTTCGTGGCGGCGGTGTTCCTGGATCTGCACGCCATGATCCACCTGATCACGCCCTTCGCCCCCGGATGCGGCGGCCGTCCCGTCCAGGACCTGGCGCGCGATTTCGCCGGCGTCTTCCTGCCGGCCATCATCGCCAGCCTCATCGTCTGGCGCGGCTTGAAGCGAAAGGAAGCCTGAAATGCTGAGAGCCATCCTGAAGGCCGCCATCGGGCGGTTCGAGAAACGCTACGACTACGATGTCAGCTACATGCGCCAGCTGATCGACGCCGACCCGGCCGCCTTCCAGGCCTTCTCGGCGGTGCAGAAACTCAGCAGCTACCGCAAGGGCGCGCCGCCGGCCGCCATCGCCGCCGCCGGGCTGATCGGAACCATGGCCGAGGACTGCGGGCCCTGCACCCAGATCGGCGTCAAGATCGCCGAAGAGGCCGGCCTGCCCAGCCGCATCCTCAAGGGCATCCTCACGGGCGACGAGGCGGCCATGGGGCCAGACGCCAGCCTGGCCCGCCGCTTCGCCCTGGCCTCGCTGGCCCGCGACCTGGAAGCTGCCGATCCGCTGCGCGACGAGGTGGTCCGCCGCTGGGGCGAGAAGGGGCTGGCGGCGCTGGCGCTTTCCATGGCCGCGGCGCGGGTCTATCCGACCGTCAAATACGCCCTGGGGCACGGCAAGGCCTGTTCCAAGGTGCGGGTGGCGGACGAGGACCTGGTGGTGACCGGAGGCCAGCTGGCGGCATGACAGCGGACACGGTCTTCGAGGCGCGGCGCGGGGCGATGACGGGCCTGGCCTATCGCATGCTGGGCTCGCGCGCCGAGGCCGAGGATGTGGTGCAGGACGCCTGGCTGCGCTGGCGCAAGGTCGAGGCCCAGACCGTCCGCGAGCCGGGCGCCTTCCTCAACCGCGTCGTCACCCGCCTCTGCCTGGACCGGCTGAAGGCGGCGCGGGCCCGGCGCGAGGTCTATGTCGGCGAATGGCTGCCCGAGCCGGTGCTGGATGCTGAGGCCCTGGCGCCGGATGAGACCGACCTGGACGCTGAGCTGTCGGTGGCCTTCCTGCTGACCCTGGAGCGGCTCAGCCCCCTGGAGCGGGCCGCCTTCCTGCTGCACGACGTCTTCGACCGGCCGTTCTCGGAAGTGGCGGCGGCCCTGGACCGCAGCGAGGCGGCCTGCCGCCAGCTGGCGGCGAGGGCCCGGACCCATGTCCGCCAGGATCGCCCCCAAGGGCGTCTGGGCGCCAGGCCCGACCCGGAAGCCGAGCGCCGCCTGACCGAGGCCTTCATGACCGCCGCCCTGACCGGTGACGCCGACGGCCTGAAGGCCATCCTGACCCAGGACGTGGTCATGCACGCCGACGGCGGCGGCGTGGTCAGCGCCAACCTCAACCCGATCTTCGGGGTGGAGAAGGCCATCCGGCTCATCGAAGGGGTGCTGCGCAAATTCCCGCCGCCCGAAGGCGTCACGCCCCGCCTGGCGCGGGTCAACGGCATGCCGGGCATCGTCCTGGTCCATCCGGACGGGACGGTCCATCAGACCATGGCCCTGGAGATCGCCGGGGACCGCATCGCGGCGGTCTATACGGTGCGCAATCCCGACAAGCTGGCGGGGCTCAGCCTGCAATAGCGGCGGTGATCGCCTTGACCGCCGCCGCCGGCCCGTCCGGCCAGGCCCAGACCCCCGCCGACACCGCCACGAAATCCGCCCCCGCCCTGGCCAGCGCTCCGGCATTGTCGGCGGTGATCCCGCCGATGGCGACGCAGGGGACCTGCATGGTCTCCTGCCAGATGGTCAGGATCTCGGGCTCGGCCCGGGTCGGGGCGTCCTTGGTGGCGGTCGGATAGAAGGCCCCGAAGGCCACATAGTCGGCCCCGTTCTCGGCGGCCTCCATGGCCAGGTGGCGGCTGTCATGGCAGGTGACCCCGATCATCGCGCCCTCGCCCATGACCCTGCGGGCCTCCTTGAGCGACATGTCGGACTGGCCGACATGCACGCCGTCGCAGCCCAGCTTCCTGGCCAGAACCGGATCGTCATTGAGGATCACCGCCACGTCGCGGCCGTGGCAGATGGGGGTCACCAGATCGACCAGGGCGGCGATGACGGTCTCCGGCGCGTCCTTCAGCCGGACCTGCAGGGCCGCGACATCGCCGGCGTCCAGGGCGGCGGCCAGGGCATGGCCGAAAGCGGCCAGGTCGTCGATGACGGGCGGGGTGATCAGGTAGAGGCGGCAGTCGGACATGGCGGGGGTTTAGTGGGTTTGCGCCGAGCGCCCAAGCCCTTCCCCCGCTGGCGGGGGAAGTGGGCCGACGGCGAAGCCGGAGGGTCGTTGGGGGCCCTTTCCCACGGCTGTGCAATCCGCCGACGCCGCAAGGACCCCCAACGACCTTCGATGCTGCGCATCTCAGGCCACTTCCCCCGCCAGCGGGGGAAGGGCTTTAGCCTCAGGCGTCCACCGTCTCCAGCGCCGGATAGTCCACATACCCCTCCGGCCCCGGCGAATAGAAGGTCGCCATGTTCCAGGGGGTCAGCGGCGCGCCGGCCTTGAGGCGGGCCGGCAGATCCGGGTTGGAGATGAAGTCCTTGCCGTAGCCCACCGCGTCGGCGGCGCCCGCGTCCAGGGCGGCCTGGCCGGTTTCGCCGGTGAAGCCCTCGTTGACGATGTAGGGGCCGCCGAAGATGGCCTTCAGCCTGGGGCCGATGCTGTCGTCGCCCTGGCGCTCGCGGGCCATCAGGAAGGCCAGGCCCCGGTCGCGCATGGCCTTGGCCACATAGCTGAAGGTCGCCAGCAGGTCGCTGTCGCCCATGTCGTGGGAGTCGCCGCGCGGGGCGATGTGCAGGCCCACGCGATCGGCGCCGAACACCGAGATGGCCGCGTCGACGGCTTCCAGCATCAGCCGGGCGCGGTTCTCGATGGGACCGCCGTATTGGTCGGTGCGCTTGTTGGAGCCGTCCTGCAGGAACTGGTCGAGCAGGTAGCCATTGGCGCCGTGCAGCTCGACCCCGTCGAACCCGGCCCGTTTGGCGTTCTCGGCGCCCTGGCGATAGGCCTCGACCACCCCGGCGATCTCGTCCAGCGACAGGGCGCGGGGGACCGGATAGGGCCGCTTGGGCCGCAGCAGGCTGACATCGCCCCTGGCGGCGATGGCGCTGGCGCTGACCGGGGCGGCGCCGTCATGGAAGCTGGGATCGGAGATGCGGCCGACATGCCAGAGCTGCAGGAAGATCAGCCCGCCGGCCTCATGCACCGCCCGGGTGGTCAGCTTCCAGCCCTCGACCTGCTCGTCCGACCAGATGCCGGGGGTGTCGGCATAGCCCACGCCCAGCGGCGTCACCGAGGTCGCCTCGCTGAGGATCAGGCCGGCGCCGGCGCGCTGGGCGTAATACTCGGCCACCATCGGGCCCGGGACGCGCTCGACGCCCGAGCGGGCGCGGGTCAGCGGGGCCATGACGATGCGGTTCTTCAGCGTGACGGCGCCGATCTGGATGGGGTCGAACAGCGAGGGCATCAGTAACTCCGGGAGTGGCGGTCACGACCAGATAGGGGCCGGCGGCCGTCCGCGCATCCCGAGAATAACTGATGCGGCCCCCGACCTGGCTGAAAGCGACGTGGCTGAAAGCCGCGCTACATGCAAATGAGTTGCAACATCGCTCGCAAGCCTCTATGTGCAGAGCCTCACCGACCCCAGGGGCTCCCCACCCGTGTACGTCTGCAACTGTAACGGCATCCGCGAGCGCGAAGTGCGCGCCGCCATCGCGGCCGGCGCCAGCCGGCCCGCCGAGATCTTCAAGGCCAAGGCCTGCCGGCCGCAGTGCGCCCGCTGCGTCTGCGAAATGCGCGAGATGATCGAGCAGAGCCAGGAAACCCTGCGCTACGCGGCGGAGTAGGTTTCTTCGCTTGCGGCGAGTCGCCGTCGGGCTCAGTTTCGCCGCGAATTGAAACGGAGAGACGGCCATGCGGGGCGATCCGGCGATCATCAAGACGCTGAACGCGGTGCTCACCAACGAGCTGACGGCGGTGAACCAGTATTTCCTGCACGCCCGCATGTACCAGAACTGGGGTTTCCAGAAGCTGGGCCAGATCACCTACGACGAATCGATCGGCGAGATGAAGCACGCCGACAAGCTGATCAAGCGCATCCTGTTCCTCGACGGCCTGCCCAACCTGCAGGACCTGGGCAAGCTGAAGATCGGCGAGACGGTGCCCGAATGCCTGGCCGCCGACCTGGCCATCGAGTCGGGCGGCCGCAAGACCCTGGTCGACGGCGTCGCCCAGTGCGAGGCGGCGCGCGACTTCGTCACCCGCGAGGTGCTGGAAGAAATCCTCGTCGACACCGAGGAGCATATCGACTTCCTGGAGACCCAGCTGTCGCTGGTCGCCTCGCTGGGCGAGCAGAATTATCTGCAATCGGCCATGGGCGAGCTTGAAGGCTCGTAGCTTGAAGGTTCGTATCGGGGAAACCAAATCCGGTCTGCCGAGTTCCCACCAGGGAACCGCCCGGGAGGTGAGCGTATGGAAACCAGTTTCGGCCGGACCCACATGGGACCGGAAGGCTTCGAGCCCGACACGCCCCGCGCCGGCGTCGCCGGCCATATCGCCATGGGCGTGGGCCTGACCCTGTTCGCCGTCGCCGCCGCCGAGATCGTCAGCCGCCGCCACAAGCGGCTGGCCGACATGCCCGAGACCATGGCCGACTACGCCGAACTGCAGGCGCCGGTGTCCAGCCCGCAGCGGGCGATGTTCAACATCGCCTGGCCGCCGCTGTTCATGGCCCTGACCCTGTCCGGACTGAAGGTCTGGAACGCCCCGCGCGGCGAGGCCCGCACCCGGGCGCTGACCCTGTGGAGCCTGGCGACCGGTTTCAACGTGCTGTGGATGGCGCTCGGGCCCAAGCGGCTGGGCGGCCGGGTGGCCACCGCCACGGCGGCGCTGGGCACGGCGGCGGCCTTCGGCGTCTCGGCCAGCAAGGTCGGCGGCGTCGATAACCCCTTCCACAACCCCTATGTCGGCTGGATGGGCCTCGCCGGGGCGATGAACGACAACTTCTGGAGACGTGTGTCGCCATCGAAGGCGCTGCACTAACCCAACTCCTCTCCTCTCCGAGGAGAGGTCGACTCTGAGCGCGACAGCGCGAAGAGCGGGTGAGGAGACAGGTCAGCGGCCACGTATCCGGGAAAACACCCTGCGCCGGCGGAAGGCTGAACCGCCGCAAGGCTCCCCCTCCGTGGGACGCCGCCTTCGGCGTGTCCCTCGCTCCCCCTCGCAAGCGAGGGGGAGAGTTGTGAATAGGTAGCCGCTCCGCCAACCACCGATTGCCGACTGGCCTTAGCCCGCTTACCGTCCCGCCGCGAGCTTGGAGGGGACGATGGCGCAGGCTGGGGCTGAAGCCCGCGGGACGGGGCATGGACTGGTCATCGCCGGGGCGTCGGCGGGGACCATTTTCGAGTGGTACGACTTCTACCTCTACGGCGCGCTCGTGGGGGTGATCTCCAAGCACTTCTTCTCCGGCGTCAACGACACCACCGCCTACATCCTGGCCCTGCTGGCCTTCGCCGCCGGCTTCGCGGTCCGGCCGCTGGGCGCCATCGTCTTCGGGCGGCTGGGCGACCGCTGGGGGCGCAAGAACACCTTCCTGGTCACCATGCTGCTGATGGGGCTGTCGACCTTCGTGGTCGGCCTGCTGCCCGACTACAGCCAGATCGGCGTCGCCGCCCCCATCGCCCTGATCGTCATGCGGCTGATCCAGGGCATGGCCCTGGGCGGCGAATACGGCGGGGCGGCCACCTATGTCGCCGAGCACGCCCCGCCGGGCAAGCGCGGCCTCTACACCAGCTGGATCCAGACCACGGCGACCCTGGGCCTCTTCCTCAGCCTCATCGTCATCCTGCTGATCCGCCAGGAGATCGGCGAGGACGCCTTCAACGCCTGGGGCTGGCGCGCGCCCTTCCTGGTCTCGATCGTGCTGCTGATGGTCTCGCTATGGATCCGGCTGAGGCTCAACGAGAGCCCGGTCTTCCAGCAGATGATCGACGAGGGCAAGACCAGCCGCAAACCCCTCAGCGAATCCTTCGCCAAGGGCGGCAACCTCAAGCTGGTCATCCTGGCCCTGGTGGGTCTCACCGCCGGCCAGGCGGTGGTCTGGTATGGCGGCCAGTTCTACTCGCTGTTCTTCCTGACCAAGACCCTGCATGTCGACGACGCCCTGGCCAACGGCATGGTGGCCCTGGCCCTCTTGCTGGCCACGCCCTTCTTCGTGGTCTTCGGCTGGCTGTCGGACAAGATCGGCCGCAAGCCGATCATCCTGGCCGGCTGCGCCCTGGCGGCCATCGGCTACTTCCCGCTGTTCAGCGCCCTGACCGTGGCGGCCAATCCCGCCCTGGCGGCGGCCAGCGCCAAGGCCCCGGTGGCGGTGATCGCCGATCCGGCCACCTGCTCGTTCCAGTTCGACCCGGTCGGCAAGACCCTGTTCACCTCCAGCTGCGATGTCGCCAAGGCGGCCCTGGCCTCGGCCGGGGTCTCCTACCAGAACCGCGACGCCCTGCCCGGCTCCCTGGCCCAGGTCGAGATCGGCGCCAAGCTGTTCCCCTCATTCGAGGGCGCGGGCCTGGCCAAGAAGGACTTCACCGACAGACAGACCGCCTGGCGCAAGGACCTCGGCGCGGCGCTCAAGGCCGCGGGCTATCCGGCCAAGGCCGACAGCGCGGCGGTCGACAAGCCCCGCCTGCTGGGCATCCTCTTTCTGCTCGTGCTGCTGGTGACCATGGTCTACGGCCCGATCGCCGCGGCCCTGGTCGAGATGTTCCCGGCCCGCATCCGCTACACCTCGATGAGCCTGCCCTATCACATCGGCAACGGCTGGTTCGGCGGCTTCCTGCCCACCACGGCATTCGCCCTGGTGGCGGCGACGGGGAATATCTATTTCGGGCTCTGGTATCCGGTCGCGGTGGCGGGGATCACCGCCGTAGTCGGCTGGTTGTTCATCAGGGAGATGAAGGGCAATCCGATCGAGGGCTAGGACCCAGACTCAATTATGGCCCAGATAATTCAAGAGCTTATCACTACTTCAATCCACTCATCCCCGCGAAAGCGGGGACCCAGGTGTTTTTCGTAGCGGACTTACAGCCGCCCCGACCTGTCAGAATCGCCCTCAACGGCAAAAAGCCTGGGTCCCCGCTTTCGCGGGGATGAGCGGTATTGAGTACGGACCCTAGGACCCGGCCTGGAAGACGATGGAGGCGAAGTCGCTAGCGAAGACCCCCTCATCGCCGGGCTTGTACCCGCCTGGCCCTGACATCATCATCGACACCGGCGGGCGCAGCCAGATGCTGGACAGCATGACCTCCCCGGTCAGGCCGGCCGGCAGGACGATCTCGCCCCCGGGGCTGGTCGTCAGCTTGCGGGGCGCTGCGCCGGGCTGGTGCAGCCAGACCGTCCGATTGACTGCCGGTTGGCCACCCTGCAGCAGGTTCAGCCGGCGCGGCGAGGGGCCGGGTTCCAGGGCGACGAATTCCAGGTCCTGGCCCGAGGGGGCCATGGCGGCGCGGCTGCCCTCGCAAGGCGCCACGCAGACCAGCAGCTTGGCGTTCTTGACGTAGACTTCCCGCCAGTCGCCCTTGGGCTTCAGCATAGCCCAGGCGCTGATCACCTCCGGGCCGGGATCGGCCTCGGCGAGGTATTCCGGGACCTCGGCGGGGTCCAGCGTGATGGGACGGGGCTTGAGCGACACCGCGACCACCGCCAGGCCGGCCCGTTGCGGCGTGAAGCTGAGCCGCAGCTCGCCGCCGCCCGGCCCGGTAACCTCGATGGGTTGAACCTGGCCGTCGATGGCCAGGCTCAGGCGATCGATCCGGTCGGGCTTGGGGCCGGCATCGGGCTTGGGAAAGTCCGCGCCGCTGGTCAGGCCCAGGGCCAGAGGTTGGCCGACCTGGGCGGGCGCGGAGGCCCGCAGCCAGGTCTCGTGCGCCAGCGCTGTGCTCGCCAGGAGGCCCAGGGCCGCGGCGAGCGCCAGGCGTCTCACTCGGCGGCGACCTTGGTCGCGTCGATACGGGCCTTCAGTTCGCCGGCCGCATAGCGCTTGGCCATGGCGGCCGTCGACAGCGGCCGGATCTTGCCGGCCCAGCCGGCGGCGCCGAACTGTTCGAAGCGCTGCTCGCAGATCCTGCGCATGGCTTCCTTGGCGGGCTTGAGATAGGCGCGGGGGTCGAACTCGCCGGGCTTCATCGACAGCACCTTGCGGATGGCGCCGGTCATGGCCATGCGGTTGTCGGTGTCGATGTTGATCTTGCGCACGCCGTTCTTGATGCCGTGGACGATCTCCTCGATCGGCACGCCCCAGGTCTCGGGCATCTCGCCGCCATAGGCGTTGATGATCTCCTGCAGGTCCTTGGGCACCGAGGAGGAGCCATGCATCACCAGGTGGGTGTTGGGGAGGCGCCGGTGGATCTCCTCGATGACGTTCATGGCCAGCACCTTGCCGTCGGGCTGGCGGCTGAACTTGTAGGCGCCGTGGCTGGTGCCCATGGCGATGGCGAGCGCATCGACCTGGGTCTTCTTGACGAAGTCCACGGCCTGGTCCGGGTCGGTCAGCAGCGAGGAGTGGTCCAGCTTGCCCTCGAAGCCGTGGCCGTCCTCGGCCTCGCCCATGCCGGTTTCCAGGCTGCCCAGCACGCCCAGCTCGCCCTCGACCGAGACGCCGCAGCTGTGGGCCATCTCGACCACCCGGCGGGTGACGTCGACATTGTATTCGTAGGAAGCCGGGGTCTTGGCGTCCTCTTCCAGGGAGCCGTCCATCATCACGCTGGTGAAGCCGTACTGGATGGCGGTGGCGCAGGTGGCCGGGCCGTTGCCGTGGTCCTGGTGCATGCAGACCGGGATGTGCGGATAGATCTCGACCAGGGCGTCGATCAGCCGGGCCAGCATGATGTCGTTGGCGTAGCTGCGGGCCCCTCTGGAGGCCTGGATGATCACCGGCGCATCGACGGCGTCGGCGGCCTCCATGATGGCCAGGCCCTGCTCCATGTTGTTGATGTTGAAGGCGGGCAGGCCGTAGTCGTGCTCGGCGGCGTGGTCCAGAAGTTGGCGCAGGGTGATGCGGGCCACGGGAGACTCCTTGCGGGCAATTTTGTGGCGCTGTTTTAGTCGGCGGCGGAGGCGGAGTCACCCCCGCCCGCCACGGGCGTGTGATGGCTAATCCGTCGTCGGACGCTTTGGGACTGCGCGCCTCAGCGCCCACCCGACGACGGCTCCGAGCGCCGTTCCGACAAAGACGTATTTTGTACTCTCGTAGAGGCACCAGAGATCGAAGGACCACTGGCTGGGGATGCCCATGAGCAGACTGCGGACAAAGACAATCCACGCAAAGAGCGGCATCAAGGCCCCGACGACGACCGCCCGGTCGGGCCGCCAGGCAGCGAACAGCGCCGAGATCGGAAGATAGCACCAGATCTGGCTGGCCACGGCGGCGTCGAGGAAAGGCGCTCCCTTCGCGACGGCTGCCTGAAGATAGATATCCTGGACCCACAGAAGGCCGCAGTAGCCCATGAAGGCCAACGCCGCGAGAAAGACCAGGTCCTTGCGGGCCGCCCAGCCCATTGCCGCCAGCAAGCCCCCTGCCGCCCAGCGTAGCGCCTCGGACCGGTCCCCGATCAAGTCCGCCTCGGCGCGGACGGCCTCGATCCAGGGCCGACGCTCGGACGGGGCGATGCGCGCGGCCAGGCGCAGCAGGGTGTCGGCGAGGCGGTCGGTCATGCCGGGGCGGCTCCGAGCTTAAAGGCGGCGGGATCGAGGCGGGCGGCGCGCAGGGCGGCGCGGCCGGCGCCGGTCAGGCGATAGGCGTGGCGGCGGGGACGGCCGGGCCTGTCGGACTCGACCCAGCGGTCCTCCAGCAGGCCATGGTCGGCAAGGCGCGCCAGAATCGGATAGAGGCTGCCGGACTTGAGCCCGGTGACGGCGGCGATCTCCAGGCCGTAGAGCCAGTCGCCCGCCCCGCCTTCCAAGGCGGTGAGCACCTCGAGGGTCTGGGGCGACAGGCGGCGGGGGGCGGCGGGCATGGATAAACTCTACCTATATAGAGTTTTGAGTCAAGCGGCCTGCATCAAGGCTGGAGGCCGGCGCTCAGGACCACGGATCGATCCCCAACAAGTCGCGCAGCCGACCGATGATCTTCGCCATCCGGGCCTCCTCGGTCGCCAGGCGATCGGCCAGCGAGACCCGACTGACGCTGACATTCGCGAACTCGCCGCCCTGATCGAACCCTGAGTGCTGCAGGTGGATGCGCCCGCCGATCCGCTTGCCCTTCACCTGCCAGCCCTGGTCGAGGTCGTTAAAGGTCGAGCCATCGTCGCCGGAAACCACCCATTGGGAGAAGGGCGCCATGTCCGACAACCGGGTCCAGATGACGAAGGGAATCTCCACCTGGGTCGCTTCGCTGTACAGACCAAGATCGAGCCAGAAATTCTGCTCCTGGTCTTCGGCGGGCTGGCCGGTCATCGCCAGCACCGTGCGATAATAGGCGGCAAGTTCCGCCTCATGACCTTCCGCCTCGGCGGCGGTCGGGTAGGTCGGCCGTTTGCGGGCAAAGGTCGGCAACGCGATCGGCTTGTCGTTCGCGCCGCTTAGGACGGCGTCTTCGTCATTCGGATCGCCGACGTAGATGGCCTCGTGCAGGTAGAAGCCGAAACGCGGCGCCAGGTCTTCCGCTTCCACAGAACGCTCGACCCAGGTCCAGTCATTCATCGAGGCGTTGAGGTCGTCCAAAGGCTGGGCCTCCGCCGGGGCCGGGCAGTTGGCCGCGATAGCGGCGGCGCCGAGGCCGACGATGATCGCGCGGCGGCCGTAAACGCTCAAGCTTCCAGCGCTTCGACGCCGGGCAGCGCCTTGCCTTCCATCCATTCCAGGAACGCGCCGCCAGCCGTTGAGACGAAGGTCATTTCCCCCGCCACGCCGGCGTGATTCAGGGCCGCCACCGTATCGCCGCCGCCGGCCACCGCCACGATCTTGCCGGCCCGCGCCAGCGCCCCGGCATGTTTGGCGGCCGCGACGGTCGCGACATCGAACGGCGGGACCTCGAACACGCCCAGCGGGCCGTTCCAGATCAGGGTCTTGCTGGCGTCCATGGCGGCCAGCAGGCGCTCTGTGGTCTTCGGCCCGGCGTCCAGGATGCGGTCGTCCTTGCCGATGGCGGCGAGGTCGGTGGTCTTGGTCGCGACGCCCGGCTTGACCTCGGTGGCGGTGACCACGTCGATGGGTAGCAGCAGTTCGCAGCCGGCCTTCTTGGCGCTGGCCATGATCTCGCGGGCGGTCTCGCCCAGCTCGTGCTCGCAGAGCGAGGCGCCGACATCGACGCCCTGGGCGGCCAGGAAGGTGTTGGCCATGCCGCCGCCGATGGCCAGGCGGTCCAGCTTGGCGACCAGGTTGTTCAAGAGGTCCAGCTTGGTCGAGACCTTCGAGCCGCCGACGATGCCCAGCACCGGCCGCTGCGGCTTGCCCAGCGCCGCGTCCAACGCCTCCAGCTCGCGCTGCATGGCCAGGCCCGGATAGGCCGGCAGCAGGCGGGCGATGCCCTCGGTCGAGGCATGGGCCCGGTGGGCGGCGCTGAAGGCGTCGTTGACATAGATGTCGCCGATGGCGCCCAGCTCGGTGACGAAGGCGGGGTCGTTCTTCTCCTCGCCCGGATGGAAGCGCAGGTTTTCCAGCAGGGCGACGCCGCCGTCTTGCAGCCCGACGATGACGTCGTACGCCGGCTTGCCGATGCAGTCCTCGGCGAAGACCACCGGCTGTTCCAGCAGGTCCGACAGCGGCCCGACGACGGGGGCCAGGCTCATCTCGGGCACGCGCTTGCCCTTGGGCCGGTCGAAATGGGCCAGCAGGATGACCTTGGCGCCCTTCAGGCTGAGGAACCGGATGGTCGGCAACACCGCCCGCAGACGGGTATCGTCGGTGACCTGACCGTCGGCCATCGGCACGTTGAGATCGACCCGGACCAGGACGCGCTTGCCGGCGAGGTCGGCGGTTTCGAGGGAGCGGAAGGGCATGGATGTAATTCTCAGTCGTGAAGCGCAGAGCGGCGTCGTTTCCAGTCGAGCGAAACGCCGATCCTGCGTTCAAGCCGACCGTCCCAGTCTGTTTCGAGACCCTGGCTGTTCAGTTGGGCGACGATCTCGTGGCCGATTGCGACTTGGGCCGGCGCCCCTTCGTCGCACCCACCATAATTCAAGTACACACCGTACCCCTCAACTGCGGACTCGGTGTCCTGCATGTGAAAGAACGCATATCCCCGCGCCGGAAGACCGGCTTCGCGGGCCGCATCGATCTCGTCCCAGATTTCCGTGGAGCCACAAGTCCCGCAGCAGGAGAAGTTCTGCCTCGATACGATTCCCTTGGCTTCCAGCGCGGCGAACGCGGCGTCAAGCCGATCGCAGTCGGTTATCTCAGGCCAGGTCGCCTGCTCGGCGCGATGAGCCTGCAGACGCTCTGCGAGGTAGCCTTGCGCATCGTTGCGGAACTGCTGTCTGTCCAGGATGTCCTCCGCCATGTCCTCGCAGGTTTGGAGGATTTCGTCGCGAGTCTCGAAGCCACCCGCAACCGCCCTCTCGATATACGCCCGCATTTCCGCAGCTGTATCCCAGTCCGGTTCAGCATCTTGCGACGCGTTCAACGGCGCGGGTGACGGAGAGCCACTCAGCCTGTCCAGCAAACTCTTCAAGAATTTGAGCATGGTCGCGTCCGCCTTCGTCCGATCCTCAGCGCAGTCGGACGCTATCGCAATTCTGGTCGCGGCGCTCTTACAGGAACTTCGCCATCACCAGCGCGGTGTCGCTCATCCGCGTGGCGAAGCCCCATTCGTTGTCGTACCAGCTCAGCACGCGGGCCAACTTGCCATCCACGACTTGCGTCTGCGGCAGGGCGGCGGTCGAGGAGGCGGCGATGTGATTGAGGTCGATGGAGACCACCGGGTCGGCGGTGACGGCCAGCACGCCGCTCATCGGACCGGCGGCGGCGGCCTTCAGGGCGTCGTTGATCTCGGCGACGGTGACGTCGCGGGCGGCCACGACCTTCAGGTCGACGACCGAGACGTTGGGGGTCGGGACGCGGATCGAGGAGCCGTCCAGCTTGCCCTTCAGTTCCGGCAGCACCAGGCCCAGCGCCTTGGCGGCGCCGGTCGAGGTCGGGATCATGCTGAGGGCCGCGGCGCGGGCGCGGTAGAGATCCTTATGCATGGTGTCCAGCGTCGGCTGGTCGCCGGTATAGGCGTGGATGGTGGTCATGTAGCCGCGCTCGATGCCGAACAGGTCGTTCAGCACCTTGGCCACCGGGGCGAGCGCATTGGTGGTGCAGCTGCCGTTGGAGACCACGATGTCGTCCTTGGTCAGGACCTGGTGGTTGACCTTGTAGACGATGGTGGCGTCGGCGTTGTCGCAGGGGGCGCTGACCAGGACCCGCTTGGCGCCGGCCTCCAGGTGGGCGCTGGCCTTATCCTTGGCGGTGAACAGGCCCGTGCATTCGAAGGCGATGTCGACGTTGAGTTCCTTGTGGGGAAGCTCCTTAGGGTCGCGGATGGCCGTGACCTTGATCTTGCCGTGGCCGACATCGATCCAGTCCTCGCCCGAGGTGATGGTTCCGGGGAAGCGGCCATGCACGCTGTCGTAGCGCAGCAGGTGGGCGTTGGTCTCGACCGGGCCAAGGTCATTGATCGAGACGACCTCGATGTCCGTGCGGCCATGTTCGACGATCGAGCGCAGGACCAGGCGGCCGATCCGGCCAAATCCGTTGATGGCGACGCGAAGGGTCATGTGGCAGCGCTCCCGATTTCGTGATGTGGGGCGCGGTTTTGCGGCTGGAGCCCGCGAAGTCAACCCCGCGCCCGGTCACGAAGCGCATCGGAATGTGTCGGGGACCGCCCTGGGCCCAATCGACGTTCCTCCCAGACTTGGGAAGGCGTGGGTATTTTTGGGGTCGCTTCGCGACAGGAAGATAAGGGTAGAGAAGAAGAGGAAGCGGCGGCGATCAACGGACAAGGCGCGGCGGGCCGTCCTCTGGCTGGACCTTGTTGAGGCGCGATGCGCCTCGATAGAGATCAGCGGATCAGCGCCGACGGGTCTCGGGACAGCGCCGTCGCTTGCGCTTCTTCCCTACCCTTATCTTCCTGTCGCGAAGCGACCCCAAAACCCACATCCATGCCGCCCGCAGCGCCGGAAATCCCGTCTCCGCGAATGTCGATTGGCCCTAACAGGGCCGGCCGAAGAACAGGACGTAGCCGTCCGGGTCGGCGATCTCGAAGCCGCGCAGGCCGTCTTCGCGATCGGTCAGGGCCGCCGCGAAGGTCGCGCCGCGATCCGCCACCTCGGCGGCCAGGGCGTCGGGATCGGGGGTGTAGACGTAGGCGTCCCAGCTCATCCAGGGATGGCGGGACGGGTTGGGGATCGGCGCCAGGCCGTCATGCGACTTGACCATCAGCTGGGCCCCGCCCCGGTTCAACACCGCGCCGAAGGGATCCTCCTCCGAGGTCTGCCACGTCGCTTCGAAGCCCAGCGCATCGCGGTAGTAGGCGATGGTCCGCGTGACGTTGGCGACGATGAAGAACGGGGACATCGCCCCCACTGCCGCCTCGGCCATCGCATCCTCCTCAGTCGCGCCGCAGCCTCGGGCCCGGGCTGCCGTCTTCGGTCAGGTATTCTAGCGCCACCGGCCGGCCCTTGTCGTCCCGGGCAAAACGCAGCCGCCGGTCGGGCTCGCCGCGCACGTTGAAGAGGTCGCCGCCGAGGGCCAGCAGCACCTGGGGCGGACGCCGGCCTCGCTGCAGCTGCAGCAGGCCCTCGCCGTTCACGGTGACATTGACCCCGGAATAGGTCCCGGCGAGGTCGGCGGCGGGCGCCACTGGCGGCCTGCCCTCGGCGTCGAGCGCCTCCAGCGCCCATTGGCTGTCGGTCCTGGCCGGACCGGCCGGGGCCTTGGCGACCACGGCCGTGAGCGCCAGGCGGCGGGCGACGATCAGGGCCTGGGCGGCGGGGGCGGGCTGGTCGGGCTGGACGCCAGTTCCTTCCCAGTTCTTGTGGCTGATCGGGTTCTCGGGTGAGCCGCGCGAGACGAAGATGGCAAAGCCGTTGCCGGCCGGCGCCATGCCGCCCGGGTTGGCCGCCCCGCCGCTGGCCTCGCCGACGATGGTCGCCCGACCGGCCTGCTGCAGGGTGTAGGCCAGGGCCTCGGCGGCCGAGCCGGTGCGGGCGGTGGTCAGGATGTAGACGGGCACATCCAGCCGGGGCTTGGCGTAGGGCTTGATGGGCGCCTCGCTGCTGTCGCCTTCGCGGGAGTGGAAGGTGTTGTAGATGTTGGCCCCGGCCGGGGTGAAGGCGCTGGCCAGATAGCCGACCATGGCCGGCGAGCCGCCGCCATTGTCGCGCAGGTCGATGATCACCGCGTCGGTCCTGGCGATCAGGGCCAGGGCCGCGTCGGCGGCGTCGCGGGCGGGGGCGGTGGCGGACTCGGGATCAAAATCGGCGAACTGGCGCAGGTCGATGTAGCCGATGTTGCCCGACAGGATCTCGACCCGCCGGAAGCCGAAATTGGCCCGCCGATCGGCCGCCTCGCGCTGAGCGATCTGGGCGGGATCGGGGGCGCGCCGCTGAGGCCCGCCTTGGGGCGGCGGGCCGGCGGCGGGATTCCACACCACGTTGAAATGGGCGTCCAGCGGCCGCAGCCAGTTCCCCAAAGCCGTGGCCAAGTCGCGGGGGTCGGTGAAGCGGTCGAACTCGCCCTTGGCGGCGGCGGCCCCGAGGCTGGCGGCGATCTGGGCGCCCTTGGCGGCGTCGAAATAGCTGTCGGAGATCGCCTGGGCGACGCCGTCGACCACCAGGCGAGGCTGGACCGGCGCGGCGGGCGCGGCGGCCATCGGCCCTTGGGGCGGGGCGGTCTGGGCCACCGCGGCGCCGGTCAGGGCCAACAGCAGCGCCGCGCCGGCCAGAAGGGTGTTTCGGGTCATGGATCGCCTCCCCTGCGATGAAGCAGCCAGGATGGCGAGGGCGTGTGACCGCCACATTTCCGCATCTGGCAAAGTTGTTGCGAGGTTGAAGCCTGGCGCGGCGCGGGACGAGTGAATTCGCGGTAAGGCGCCGCGCCTTGCCGGACCCAGGTCGCGATCCATATTGCCCCACACTGCTGGGGAGCCCGTCATGAACCGTCCAAGCCGCCGCCTGATGCTGCTGCCCATTCCGCTGGCCCCACTCTCCCTGGCAGTGGCCGGCGCGGCCTTGGCAGAACCCGCTCAAGGTCCTGGCGAAGTGCTGGTCCGCCGGTTCTGGGACGCGGTCAATCGCCAGGCCTTCGACGAGATGGACGCCCTGGTGACCCCCGACTATCGCCACCACCCCAACGGCCGAACGCTGAGCCTGGCGGATTTCAAGGAGGGCGCCCGCTGGATTCTGAGCAACACCGCCGACTACCACCTCGACATCCACGACCTGGTCGAAAGCGGCGACCGGGTGGCCGTGCGCTGGACGGCGACCGGGCGCCATATCGGCTCCTACTTCGGCGAGCCGCCGACCGGCAAGCTGGTCACGTCCTTCGGCATGCACTTCCACCGCATCGCGGGCGGCCGCATCGCCGAGGACTGGGAGGTGATCGACTTCGCCGCCTTCCGCAAACAGCTCGGCGCCTAACTCCGCCCACGTAGGGGGCGGACGGCCCGCCCGAGGCGCGCTTGCTGCGCGCCCGTGGCCGGCCAGGTGGGGGTGTTCGGGCAGGGGCTGGGATTCTCCGGCACTGCTGGGGCGGTTTGCAAGGCGTCCGAGGGCCAGCCGCCACGACCACCGCCCCTGCCCGAAGACCCCCTCCTGATCGCGCTCTGGCGCGATCGTCCTCCCCCTACGGGTGAGGAGTTTCTAGTGCCGCCAGCCCCTCGCGCGCTGCATGGCCGCGATGGCGTCCGCTAGCGCCGGCTTGGCGCCGCGTTTGCGCAGTTCGGCGATGGAGAGCATCTGCGGGCTGACGCAGGCCTGGACGGCGTGCGGCAGCGAGGAGGCCTGGGCCATCACCCCGCCCTGCTTGGCGTCGATCCACAGGACCAGGGCCAGGTCCTCGGTGTCATAGACGTCCTTGCACTCGGCCCACCAGGCGTTGTCCTGCAGCCCCTCGCGGGCCACGGCGGCGCGATACCAGGCCAGCAGGGCGGGCGATTTCAGGACCCCGATCTTGCTGCCGTCGCCCTGGTCCTCCAGGGCGGTGACGCTGACCAGGTCAGCGGGCAGGTACTGCGCCCAGTCGATGGGCCGGCCCGTGGTCAGGTCGTAGGTCAGGGCGATCTGCCAGGTCTCGGGATGGGCGCCGCCGCAATAGATGCTGTTGGCGATGAACAGGCTGAGGAAGCGTGGGCCGTAGGCGTCGACGCTGACCCCGCGCTCGAGGAAATTCTCGCCGCCGGACTTGCACTCAGTCAGCAGCTTGCGGGCCCGGCCGTCGGCGCGATCCAGGGCGGCGTTGATCTTCGCCGTCTGGGGCGTGCTGGGCGCCAGGATGCGCGGCGTCGCCCAGAAGTCCTTGGCCATCAGCGCGGTGGCGCTGAGCCGCACTGTCGCCGGCGCGGCGGCGATCAAGGCCAGGGCGGCGAGCGCCAGGCCCAGACGTCTCACTTGAGCGCCTTCCTGGCGGCGGCGGCCACGGCTTCCGGGGTGATGCCGAACTCCTTGTAGAGCCGCTCATACGGCGCGCTGGCGCCGAAGCTCGACATGCCGACGAAAACGCCGTCCTGGCCGATAAACTTCTCCCAGCCCATCCGCACCCCAGCTTCGACGGCGACCCGCACCGAGGCCTTGCCGATGACGGCGGCCTGGGCGGCGGGGGTCTGGCGGTCGAACAGCTCCCAACAGGGCGTGGAGACCACGCGGGTATCGATCCCGTCGGCCTGCAGCAGCAGCTGGGCCGACAGGGCGATGGCGACTTCCGAGCCGGAGGCGAACAGGGTGACCTGGGCCTCGCCCTTGGCCGGGGAAACCTCGTAAGCCCCCTTGGCGCTGAGATCGCCGCCGCTGTGGCGCGCCACGCCGGTCTTCTGGCGCGACAGGCACATGACCGAGGGCATGGCCCGCTCCTGCAGCGCGGCCTTCCAGCATTCGGCCGCCTCGATGGCGTCGGCCGGGCGGAAGACCAGCAGGCCGGGCATGGCCCGCAGCGAGGCCACGTGCTCGACCGGCTGGTGGGTGGGGCCGTCTTCGCCCAGGCCGATGGAGTCGTGGGTCATCACATGGATGACCCGGATGCCCATCAAGGCGCCGAGCCGGATGGCCGGGCGGCTGTAGTCGGAGAAGACCAGGAAGGTGCCGGAATACGGGATGACCCCGCCATGCAGCGCCATGCCGTTCATCGCCGCCGCCATGCCGAACTCGCGCACGCCATAGTGGACATAGCGGCCGGCATAGTCGGGCAGGTCGAACGGCAGCATGCCCTTGACGAAGGTGTTGTTCGAGCCGGTCAGGTCGGCCGAGCCGCCGATCATCTCGGGGATGGCCGGGGTCAGTTCGGCCAGGGCCGCGCCCGACTGGGTGCGGGTGGCGTTGGCGGTGGGGTTCTCGGCGATCTTGGCGACATAGGCGTCGAGGGCGTCGAAGGCGTTCTTCGGCAGGTCGCCCTTCATGGCGCGGGTCAGGTCGGCGCCCTTGGGGTCGGCCTTGACGCGGGCTTCCCAGGCCTTGCGGTGGCGGGCGCCCTTGCGGCCGGCGGCGCGCCAGGCCTTTTCGATGTCTTCCGGCACGGTGAAGGGCTCGGCGGTCCAGCCCATGGCCTGGCGGGCCACCGCGATTTCCTCGTCGAACAGGGTGTAGCCGTGGCTGTGGGGGTCGGCCTCCTTGGGGCCGGCGCCCTTGGATATCCTGGTCTTGCAGGCGATCAGGGTCGGCCGGTCCTGCTTCACCGCCCAGCGCATGGCGGCGGCGATCTGGCCGTGGTTGTGGCCGTCGACGGCCTTGACTGCCCAGCCGGCGGCCTTGAAGCGAGCCAGCTGGTCGCCGGTCTCGGCGATGGTGGCGACCCCGTCGATGGTGACGTTGTTGTCGTCGAAGAGGACCGTCAGGCGGTTCAGCTTCAGCCGGCCGGCGATGGAGATGGCCTCATGGCTGACCCCCTCCATCAGGCAGCCGTCGCCGGCGATGACCCAGGTGCGGTGGTCGACCAGGTCCGAACCGTAGCGGGCGGCCAGCGAGCGCTCGGCCATGGCCATGCCGACGGCGGTGGCCAGGCCCTGGCCCAGCGGGCCGGTGGTGCATTCGACGCCCGGGGTGTGGCCGTATTCCGGGTGGCCGGGGGTGTTGGAGCCCCACTGGCGGAAGTCTTCCAGCTGCTGGCGGGTGACGGCCTTGAAGCCGGTCAGGTGCAGCAGGCTGTAGAGCAGCATCGAGCCATGGCCCGCCGACAGCACGAAGCGGTCGCGGTCGGCCCAGTCGGGCTTGCTGGCGTCGTATTTCAGAAACCTGGTCCAGAGCACCGTGGCGACATCGGCCATGCCCATCGGCATGCCCTGGTGGCCGGAGCGGGCCTTGTGCACCGCCTCCATCGAGAGGACCCGGATGGCGTCGGCCATGACGACGGGATTGGCAGGCATGGGCGGTGACCTTGGAGATTCTGCTGCGCGGCTGGGGCCGGTTCGCACGCGGGAGACGGCGGCGCAAGTCCGCCGGGTCGCGACATATCGCTTGCCGGCGGCGGCGAGGCCGCTTTAAGGTCTCCCTAGCAGTGCTAGGGAAGGACACGGCGATGATGAAATCCAGGCTTGGCCTCATGGCTTTGATCGGACTTGCGTTGGGCTTCGCGGCCCCGGCGATGGCGGCTCCGGACGTGCGGGCCGGGGTGACCTGCGAGAGCCCGCCGCCGCTGCATTGCCACGGCGCCGACTGCGCCAGCGCCCTGATCCTGGAGCCGGGCAACGCCGTCGAGCCCAAGAGCGGACGCAAATTCTTCCTCGACTATCCCTGCGACCTGAAGCCGGGCGAGAAGGTCATCTTCATCCTCAACATCCATGGGGCCGGCTCGATCGGCAACTGGCAGCGCCACTACTTCCCGGCCTTCGACTACAAGGAGAAGTACCGGCTGGTCATCGCCACCCCGACCGCGGCGAGCACGGCCTCGCTGTTCCCCGGCATGCCCGCCATCCGCATCTGGCAGGCGGCGGAGGACGACGCCTATCTGCAGGACATCTCGACCCTGGTGTTCGACACCTTCGGCAAGGCCAACATCAAGGCCTTCTGGCTGGCCGGCCATTCGCAGGGCGGCATGACCTCCAACCGCATCGTCTGTTCCGACTATTTCCGGACCAAGGTCGACGGCTGGCTCAGCCTGTCGGGCGGCCGCATCGGCCCGGCCCAGGTGCCGCCCGGTTTCGGCCCGCCCCGCCCGGCCGACGCCCCGCCCCCGCCCGCCGACGCGCCTCGTCCCGGCGCGGCCAAGACCCCGACCTGCGACTTCTCCTACATCTTCGAGAGCGGCGAGCGCGAGATCGTCAGCCTGCCCGACGCCTCGCCCTGGGCCGACCGCTTCGGCTGCGGGCCCAAGGCGCGCCGCGAGGACATCGTCGATGACCAGCCCGGCTGGGTCTATGACACCACCCGCCAGGCCAACGCCAACCCGGTCTGGGGCCTGACCGCCCGGCCGGGGACCGCCAGGGTCTTCGTCTATCCGAACTGCCGGGACGGGCGGGTGGTGGCCGACGTGGTGCGGCTGGACAAGGGTCACACTGAAGGGCTGGAACCCAAGGTGACAGAGGTGCTGATTCAGATGATCGTGGCGGCGCCCGGCGGACGGGCGCAGCAAGGAAGCTGAATGGCGCTGGAGCGGGGGGCTATCGTCGAGGCGGCGCTCGCCTTGCTGGACGAGGTGGGGCTGGAGGGCCTGAGCACCCGGCGGCTGGCGGCCAGGCTGGGCGTCCAGGGCCCTTCGCTCTACTGGCACTTCAAGACCATGGCCCAGCTGCACGACCACATGGCCGAGGCCATGCTGGCCGGACAGATGCCCTCGGCCGATCCGGCGGTGTTTCCGGGCGACTGGCGCCATTGGCTGGCCGAGGGCGCCCGGGCGATGCGGCGCGTGGCCCTGTCGCGGCGGGACGGGGCGCGGGTCCTCTCGGCCGCCCGACCAACGGGCAAGAGCCCGGTGCTCAGCTATCCGGCCATGGTCGGGCGGCTGGAGGCGGCGGGGTTCACCGCCCAGGAGGGGCGCGACGCGATGATGACCCTGGGCCGTTACGTCCTGGGCTGGACCTTGCATGAACAGGCCGCCGGCCTGGAACCGGACAGCGACCGCGGCTTCGAATTCGGGCTGGAGGCCATGTTGAACGGCGTTGGTCTGCGACTCGAGGCGAAGGCCGGATAGACCCGCCTTCCGCTGCCGGTCTATACAGGAGCGATGATCCGCGGAGCGCCCCATGACAGGAGAGTCTGAGCCCAGCGCCCTGGACCTGGCCGTTCGCCGGCTGGACCGGGCCTTGGCCATGCTGGAAACGCGGATGACCGAGCGGGTCGCCGAGGCGGGCGCCGAGGCCGGCGGCCTGTTCGACGCCGACCGCTCGCGCCTGGCCGCCGAGCTGGACGCCGCCCGCAGCCGGGAGAAGGCGCTGGAAGAGGCCGGGGCCCAGGCGTCGGAGGCGCTGGGCCGGGCTATCGCTGAAATCCGCGCGGCCCTGGGCGAAGAGCGGGGGGCCGCCTGATGGCGCAGCTGACGGTGCAGATCAACGGCCGCCCCTACGTGGTCGGCTGCGAGGACGGCCAGGAACGCCACCTGGCCGAGCTGGCCAAGCTGTTCGACCAGCAGGTCCGCCAGGTGAGCCAGGACGTCGGCCAGCTGGGCGACACCCGTCTCTTCCTGATGGGCGCGCTGCTGCTGGCCGACGAACTGGCCGACCTGCGCCTGCGCCAGAACGCCATGCAGAGCGAACTGGCCAAGGCCCAGACCGAGCAGGCCCGGGTCGAGGTCAAGGCGGCCGCGGCGCTGGAGAACGCCGCCAAGCGGATCGAGAAGCTGGCGGGGGGGTAGTCTCCTCACCCGCTCTTCGCGCTGTCGCGCTCAGAGTCGACCTCTCCTCAGAGAGGAGAGGAGCCGCGATTTACTGAAGGGCTGTAGACGCGGCTCTCCCCCTCGCCTGCGAGGGGGAGCGAGGGACACGCGGCGAAGCCGCGATGGCCCACGGAGGGGGAGCCCCTCCTTTACGCGGCCTCTTCCACCGGCAGATTCTCCCGTAGTTCCCGCCGCAGGAACTTGCCGCTCGCATTCCGCGGCAGCGGCTCGGTCATGAACCACACGTAGCGTGGCGCCTTGTGCCTGGCGATGCGGACGGCGACGTGGTCGCGCAGGGCCTGGGCCGAGAGGGTCGCGCCGGGGCGCAGGACGACGGCGACCCCGACCTCCTCGCCCAGCCGCTCGTCGGGCACCCCGAACACGCAGCATTCGGCCACGGCGTCATGGTGGTAGATGGCCGCCTCGACCTCGGCGCAATAGACGTTCTCGCCGCCGCGCAGGACCATGTCCTTCTTGCGGTCGACCAGATAGATGAAGCCGTCCTCGTCGATGCGGGCGACGTCGCCCGTGTGCAGCCAGCCGTCGGTGATGCTCTCGGCGGTGGCGTCGGGGCGGTTGATATAGCCCTTGATCACCGGCGTCCCGCGCACCCACAGCTCGCCGATCTGGCCGCTGGGCAGGGCATGGCCCTCATCGTCGACCACCTTGACCTCGAAGGCCGGCATGGCCGGGCCGGCGCTGTCGGGCTTGTCGACGAAGAAGTCGCCGCTGACCGAGGTGATGATGCCGCAGGTCTCGGTCATGCCGTAGCCGGTGTTGGGCCGGGCGGTGGCGACCTTGCTGTCGATCTTGGCCACCAGGTCGGGGGGCAGCTGCGCCCCGCCGCCGCCCAGGCTCATCAGGCTGGAGGTGTCGGTGGTCTCGAACTCGGGATGGCTCAGCACCTCCCGCGCCATCACCGGCACGCCGCTCATGGCGGTCACCCGGTGGGTCTCGATCAGGCTCAGCGCCTCGCCGGCGTCCCAGCGATACATCATCACCAGGGTCCCACCGGCGGCGGTGACCAGATAGGCCCCGCAATTGTTGGCGGTGACATGGAACAGCGGCGTGGTCAGCAGCGCTACCGGCACGGGGGCGGCGGCCGGATCGACCACTACCCCGGTCGCCCGCGAGGTCGCCAGGGTCTGGACCTGGCCGGAGAACATCATGTTCATCAGGTTGGCGATGCAGCCGCGATGGGTCAGCTGGGCGCCCTTGGGAAAGCCCGTGGTGCCCGAGGTGTAGAAGATGCAGGCGTCGGCGTCGGGATCCACCTCGACGGCGGGCATATCGCCGCCCCGGGCGATCACCTGCGCCCAGTCGATCAGCTCGTGCGGCGGGTCGGTGCGCACCGCCACCAGCTTGATCCCCTCGGCCATGCCGGGCCGCTCCAGCACCCGGGCCAGCCGCTCGGGATCGGCGAACAGCACCTTGGGCGCGGAGTCCTTGAGGGCGTATTCCATCTCCTCGGCGGTCCACCAGGCGTTCATGCCCACCACCGCCACGCCGATCGACACCGCGGCCCAGTAGATCAGCATCCATTCGGGATAGTTGCGCATGGCGATGGCGATGCGGTCGCCGGGCTTGACCCCCTGGTCCATCAGCCAGTTGGCGATGGAGGCGGTCATGCGATGGGCGGCGGCGTAGGTGATGTGCTGGTCGCGGTAGACCAGGTAGTCGCGCTCGGCGAACTGGGCCGTCGACAGCCACAGGGCCCGCACGTTGGGCGGGGCGTTCTTGTAGGCCCGTAGCGGGACGCCGCGCACCTCGACGGTGACGATCTCGAAGGGCGCCCCCGGCGCGGTCAGCTCGGCCCAGGCGGTCTTCAGCTCGCTGTAGTGCATCTAAGCGCTTCCCCAACTCGAACAGTTGTTTTGTTGGGGCGATTGATAGGCTTCCGCCCGTGGAAGGCAATCACCCCGCGGCAGGTCGGACGCTGGCGCGGAAGGAAGGTTTGTCCACGAACCACACGAACCACACGAACGCTCTTGCGCCGAACGGCGCGCTCATTGGCTATCCCTGCCCTCTGAAGACGGAGCGGCGACCTGTTCGTGTGGTTCGTGTGGTTCGTGTGGTTCGTGGACTATTTTACAGGCGCTGACGCGCCCACCGCTGTCCTGGCCGAGAACCAGGGCGTGATCCGCCGCAGGGCCTCTTCGACCTCCGCTGTCGACACGGCGAAGCTGAAGCGGACGAAGTGCCTGCCCTCGACCGGATCGAAATCCACCCCCGGCGCCGTCGCCACCCCGGTGTCGCGCAGCAGTTCCTCGCAGAAGGCCAGGCTGTCGCCCGTCAGATGGCCGACATCGGCATAGATGTAGAAGGCCCCGTCCGGCGGGGCGATCTTGCGCAGGCCCAGCTTCGGCAAGGCCTCGAGCAGCAGGGCCCGGTTGGCGCGATAGACCTCGACATGGCCCTCCAGCTCGTCGCGGCAGTCCATGGCGGTCAGGCCCGCATGCTGGCTGAGCGAGGGGGCGGTGAGGAAGAGGTTGCCGACGAAGGCGCGGCAGCGGTCGGTGAGGTCCGGCGGACAGAGCAGCCAGCCCAGCCGCCAGCCGACCATGCTGAAATATTTCGAGAAGCTGTTGATCACCAGGGCGTCCGGATTGAACTCCAGGATCGAGCGGGCCCGGCCGACGTAAGAGAGGCCGTGGTAGATCTCGTCGGAGACGATGCGGATGTCCCGCTCGGCACAGACGGCGGCGATGGCGGCCATATCCTCGGGCGGGATGATGGTGCCGGTCGGATTGGCCGGGCTGGCGATGATCACGCCGGCCGGGGCGGGATCGAGGGCGGCGATATGGGCGGCGGTGATCTGGTAGCGGCTCTCCTCGCCGCAGGGGATCTCCACCGGGACCAGGTGCAGGGCTTTGAGCGTATTGCGGTAGGCGACATAGCCCGGCCGGGCCAGCGCCACCCGGTCCCCCGCCCCGAAGGCGCTGGTCAGGGCCAGGACCAGGGCCGGCGAGGCGCCGCAGGTGATGATGATCTGTTCGGGCTCGACGGCGACCCCGTAGTGGTCGGCATAGTGGCGGGCGATGCGGGCCCGCAGAGCCGGGCTCTCCCAATAGCCCAGGCCGTCGCTGTCCAGCACCCTGTGCGCCGTGGCGATGGCCGCCCTGGGCGCGCCGGTCGAGGGCTGGCCGAACTCCATATGGATGATGGAGCGGCCTTCGCCTTTCAGCTTATGGGCCAGGCGGCTGATGCCGATGGCCTGGAACGGGTCGATCTGGGCGCGCATGGCGGGGTGAATACCTGGAAATCCCGGAGGTGGCGACGAGGCTTTGGCGTCAGGGCGGGCCGTCGCAGAAAACGCTGGCCGGCGTCCCGGTCGCCACATCGAAATAGACCTCAACGACGTTGCAACCGCCGCTCAGCATGGGCGGAAGGTCGCCCGGCGTGGCGACGATCCTGGCATCGGGTTTCACGGGGGCGGAGGTTTCAGCATCGAGCGGCGGGTAGAGGTAGACGCCTGCCACCATCTTGCGCCCCTCGACATAGACCCCCGCATACCGGCGACGGTATTCGGTGAGATCGTGGTCATGCCTGGGCAGGGCGACGCGGCTTTCAAGCTGGGTAATGACCGCGGGGTCCGGCTGCCAGCTGCCGTTCGTCCTGACCGTTGCCCAGGCCAATGGCGATTCGCAGGGAAGCTGGCGGTTGTCCGCGCCGAAACAGGTCGAGTCGCCCGGACAGCGGCCGAATTCGTCGGCCGCCACGCACTCGTGCCACTCGTTCGGGTCGGCCGAACAGGCGGCGAAATGACCCGCCTTGTCATGACAGACCGTAGCCCACAGCGAGACCGGCGCGGCCGGTGCGGCCGGCGGCTTCTTCGGCGTGGGTCCGCAGGCTGCCAGGCAAAGCACAAGAACCGACAACAACAGACGCATGGCGACCTCCTCAATCCGCCTTGCAACGGCTGCCGTTCAGCCCCCGCAGTTCGGGATTGTTGCGCACCACCCGGGCCATCATTTCGCAGCGCTGGGCCAGGGTCTTGAGCGCCGGATCCTTCCAGAGATCATCGACGATCTTCTCGCCACTGTCGGCCTCCGGCGCCATCCGCACGCCGCCGCCCTTGGGGGTGTCGAACAGCAGGGTGCGGGGCGCGGCGGCGTCGCCGGTCCAGGGCGACCACAGGGGCAGCTTGCCATCCACGCCGCGGCCGGGGTCGCCGGTCGTCGCGAACTGCACCCAGTAGCTCATCATCGCGTCCGACAGGGCGATGCGGGTCGGCGCATTGCCCTTGGTGAAGGCGAACCGGTCGAAGCTGCCCAGCAGGCTCCAATGGCCGAAGACGAAGGGGATCTCCAGGCTGTGGCCGGCCCCCAGCAGGCGGCCCAGATCGACGCCCAGGACCTTGCCCTCCTCGTCCCAGTCGAAGCGGTAGGTCCAGACGGCGGGGTGGCCGCCGGCGGTCATGGCGTCAGCCGAGCGGTCGACGGCGTTCACCCGCCACATGCGGGTCGGATAGGCCGAGGCCGCCTCGTAGAGCCCCTGGTCGCGGATCAGCGGCAGCTTGCCGAACAGGAAATTGACCTGGCGAGGGTTGAGGGCGTTGAACAGCTTCATCTCGTCGTGGTTGGTCCCGGTGATCACCGGCACGGCGTTGAAGGTCGCGGGCCTGTCGATGACCGCCCGGATGCCCTCGGCCGGCAGCACCACCCCGTCATTGATCATCCGCACCGGCGAATAGTTGTCGCTCCTGTAGGCGGCGAAGACGGCGCTGAGCGGGGCGGCGCGCAGGGTCTCGCCGGTGACGCTCTTGCCGGCCCCGACGATCAACGGGGCGACCTTGTCGGAGGCGAAGGGGTCGGTGTGTTCGGCCTCCGCCACCGGCGTCGAGTCGAAGCCGCCGGACTGGATGATGGCCCGCTGGAACAGGCCCTTGGCGCGCGGACTGGCCAGCAGGGCGGCGACGTTCTGGCCGCCGGCGCTCTCGCCGAAGATGGTCACCCGCGAAGCGTCGCCGCCGAAGGCGCCGATGTCCTGCCTGACCCACTCCAGGGCCCGGATCTGGTCCAGCGTGCCGAAATTGGCCGAGGCGTCTTCGGGCAGCGAGCCGCCCTCGCGCAGGGCGGCGCTGGACATCCAGCCCAGGGCGCCGATGCGGTACTGGATGACCACCACCACGACCTTGAACCGCGCCGCCAGGGCGGCGCCGTCATACTGCTGGGCCCGGCCCCAGGTGTTGGAGCCGCCATGGATCCAGACCATCACCGGCAGCTTCGCCGCCGGGGCCGCCACCGCGCTCAGCGGCGGGGCGTAGATGTTGAGATAGAGGCAGTCCTCCTGCCCCACCACCCTGCCCCAGTCGGCCCTGGGGGCGCCGTCCAGGGCGCTGAGCTGCTGCGGGCACCAGGGCGCCTGGGCGGTCGAGGCCCGCTGGCCGCTCCAGCCCGCCGCCGGCCGCGGCGCCCGCCAGCGCAGCGGCCCGACCGGCGGGGCGGCGAAGGGGACGCCGCGCCAGACCTGGGCCCCGCTGGCTTTGTCGGTGAAGCCGACCAGCTGGCCGCCGCTGATCGTGCGGGCGGTGGCCGGATCGGCGGCCGGAGGGCCCTCCACCGTCTTAGGCTTGGGGGAACAGGCGGCGAGCGCCAGCAAGGCGATGGCGACGACAAGGCGCTTCATGGTTTCCCCCGATTTTTGCCAGGGATGCGCCCGCCGCGCGGTCTGGGCAAGCCTTCTCCCGCCCCGCTGGATGGGGTTTAACTGCGCCCATGACCCTCAAGCTCGCCAACCCTGCCACGGTCGCGCCGCCGCTCGGCCTCTATAGCCACAGCGTCGAGACGCCGCCCCGCCGCGGCCTGATCTATGTCTCCGGCCAGGTTCCGGTGCGGCCCGACGGCTCGCTGGCCGGGACCTCGATGGCCGAGCAGGCCGACCAGGTCTACGCCAACATCGTCGCCGTGCTGGCCGCCCAGGGCGTGCCGCCGACCGACATCGTCAAGCTGACCACCTTCATGGCCGCCGAGGACGACCCCGACGGCTCAGTCCGCGCCGCTCGCATGAAGCACCTGGGCGAACACCGCCCGGCCTCGACGGCGGTCTATGTCTCGCGGCTGGTCGACCCGGCCTGGAAGATCGAGATCGATGCGGTGGCATTGGCGCCCGAGGTTCGGGTTTGATGGAGCCGAAATGGCGCCGTCCCGGACTGTTGTGGATAGACTGGGCGACGCTGATGTTCGGCGTCTGGCTCAGCCTGCTGTTCGCCAGCCTGCTGGACCGGCATCAGTTCGTGGGCGTCATGCTGGGCATGCCGGTGGCGGTCCTTGTGAGAGTCGCCGGGTATCTGGTCCTCAGACTCTTCCTGCCTCTTTTCCTGAAACGCCTGTGGCCGCCGGTTCCGGCCCGTCCACCGCCGGCGGCCGCCGAATCCCAGATCAACTACCAGCGCCCGCCTCGGCTGCTCCGTCCGCTGCTGGCCCTCGCCCGGGGTCAGGACGGGTGGGTCCAATTCCGGCTGCGGTTCGATCGCGAGGGCCGCGTTCGAGACTACCTGATTGAGGACCAATCGCCCCCGGGCGTCTTCGACCGGGCCATGAAGCCTGCCCTGCGCTGGACGCGGCTGCCAGCGCAGAGCGACGGGCCAGCGCTGCGGCAGGCGCGCGGGCTCTTCATCTTCGCGGACAGCAGAAAGCCGCCATCCTGGGCCGAGGCGGAACCTGCCGCATGACGCTTCCGCCCAACGACCCTCGCCGTTTCACGCAATCCCCCACCGACCCGGCCTTCGTCCAGGACCCCTACCCGGCCTATGAGCGCATGCGGCCGCTCGGCCCGGCGGTGTTCTGGGAGGACTATGGCCACTGGTGTTTCCACCGCTTCGACGATGTGAACGCCCTGCTGCGCGACCGCCGGTTCGGCCGCGAGGGGCCGAACCCCGCGCCGACGCCAGAGCACCTCAAACCCTTCGCCGACTTCTCGCGCCATTCGCTGCTGGAGCGCGAGCCGCCGGCCCACACCCGGCTGCGCACCCTGGTCAACCGCGCCTTTGTCTCGCGGGCCGTCGAGCGCCTCAGGCCCCGGATCACCGCCCTGGCCCACGAGCTGATCGACCGCTTCCAGGCCGACGGCGAGGTCGACCTCATCCCCGCCTTCGCCACCCCGATCCCGGTCGTCGTCATCGCCGAGCTGCTGGGCGTCCCGGCGGACATGGCCGACCAGCTGCTCGACTGGTCGCACCGCATGGTCGCCATCTACCAGTTCAACGCCGACCGGGCCGTCGAGGACGACTGCGTGGCCGCCACCGTCGCCTTCAGCGACTTCCTGCGCGGCTATATCGACCAGCGCCGCGCGGCCCCCGGCGACGACCTGATCAGCCACCTGATCGCCGCCGAGGAGGCTGGCGAGCGGCTTTCCACCGACGAGCTCATTTCCACCTGCATCCTGCTGCTCAACGCCGGCCACGAGGCCACCGTCCACGCCATCGGCAACGGAGTGAAGGCCCTGCTGGAGACCGGCCTGGACCCGGCCCTGGCGGGCGAGTCCGCCACGACCGAGGAAATCCTGCGCTTCGACGCCCCGCTGCACCTCTTCACCCGCTATGCCCTGGAGGACGTCGAGGTCGGCGGCATCGCGTTCAGAACCGGCGATGTGGTCGGCCTGCTGCTCGGCGCCGCCAACCGCGATCCGGCGCGGTTCGAAGCGCCAGAGCGGCTATGGCCCGGGCGGCCGGACGGCGGCCATGTCTCGTTGGGCGCCGGCATTCACTTCTGCGTCGGCGCGCCCCTGGCCCGGCTGGAGCTGCAATGCGCCCTGCCGGCGCTGTTCGAGCGGCTGCCGGGGCTGCGGCTGGCCGCCTCGCCACGCTTCGCCGACCGCTATCATTTTCACGGTCTCGAAGCCTTGAACCTGGTGTGGTGATACGCGCCTTTCATTCGCCCCCTTCAGCCCCTATCTTGCTCAGTGGCGGGTCTTGCTGCTCCGTTCGTCGAAAGCTTCACATCCCGGGGACCTTAATTCACCTCTAAGGGAGCTGTTCCCGTCCAGGCTCGTGGGCTTGGACACACGGCGCCCACCTGTTCAAAACAGGTCCGAGGGGATTGAATCCGCTTTCACGGCTCATAGTGGCGCCGCCACCCTTTCTCCCATAATTGGGAGATGTCCGACCCCAAGAGCGACCTGCGAGCCCGAATGCGCGCCCTGCGCGCCACGCTGGCCGCCGCCGCGCCGGACGCGGGGACACGCCTCGCCCTGCCCCTCTCCCCCCGTATCGTCGCCGGCTACCGGCCGTTCCGGGACGAGATCGATCCCCTGCCCCTGATGCTGAAACTGGCCGCCGCCGGCGCGCGGCTGGCCCTGCCGGTGACGCCGCCGCGCGACCAGCCTTCGTCCCTGACGTTCCACGCCTGGAGCCCTGGCGAGGCGCTGGCGGCGGGAGGGTTCGGCGTCCACGAACCGACCGGCGGCGAGGTGGTCATCCCCGACCTGATCCTGGTCCCGCTGCTGGCGTTCGACCGGCGTGGCCACCGCCTAGGCTACGGCCAGGGGCATTTCGACCGGACCCTGGAGGCGCTGCGCAAAACCGGGGCGATTACCGCCGTCGGCCTGGCCTATGCGGGGCAGGAAGTCGCCGGGTTGCCCGACGAACCGCACGATCAGGCTTTGGACGCCATTCTGACCGAAAAAGAGTATATCCGGGTCCGAAAGGACTAATTACCCATGCGTTTCGCTTTCTTCGGGGACGTGGTCGGCCGGGCCGGCCGGGACGGCCTCGCCGATCACCTGCCGGGCCTTCGCCGCCGGCTCGATCTGGATTTCGTCATCGTCAACGCCGAGAACGCCGCCGCCGGCTTCGGCATCACCGAGAACACCGCCCGCGAGCTCTATGAGGCTGGCGCCGACTGCCTGACTCTGGGCAACCACAGCTGGGACCAGAAGGAGGCCCTGACCTACATCGTCCGCGAGCCGCGGCTGATCCGGCCGCTGAACTATCCGGTCCTGGCCGACTGCCCCGGGCGCGGGGCCAACCTGTTCGAGACCCGCACCGGCCGCCAGATCCTGGTGATCAACCTGCTGGGCCGGGTCCACATGGACGCCCTGGACGACCCCTTCGCGGCGGTCGACCGGGTGCTGGAAGCCTCGCCGCTGGGCCAGGTGGCCGACGCCATCGTCGTCGACATGCACGCCGAGGCCACCAGCGAGAAGATGGCCATGGGCCATTTCTGCGACGGCCGCGCCAGCCTGGTGGTCGGCACCCACACCCATGTGCCGACGGCCGACTGCCAGATCCTGCCGGGCGGCACCGCCTACCAGACCGACGCCGGGGCCTGCGCCGACTATGACAGCGTCATCGGCAACCAGAAGGAAGAGCCCCTGCGCCGCTTCACCACCCGCATCAGCCAGAGCCGCTACAAGCCGGCCGAGGGCCCCGCGACCGTGTGCGGCGTCTTCGTCGAGACCAATGACCGCACGGGCCTGGCCCTGCGGGTCGAGCCGATCCGGGTCGGCGGGCGGCTGAGCGAGACGATGCCGGACCTGGCGAAGGCGAAGGTGGCGGCCGAGTGAGACTGGCGGGGGTTCTGGGGGTGCTGGCCGGTATCCTGCTGACGAGCGGGTGCAACCTGGTCATCCCGGAGAAGGCGGTGTTCACCCGCGCCGACGCTGTCGGCGCGCCCCGGCTCAAGCCCGGCTACTGGACGGGTCCCCGCTGCACCGCCGACGACGTCGCGGCTAAGGTTGAGGGTTGTCCGGCCGGGATCATCGTCGGTCGCTCCGACCTGAAGTTCGTGGTCGATACCGAAAAGACCCCGGCCGCGGAGATCATCATGGGCGAGGCGACCTATCTGCTGGTCCCCGGCAAGC
This sequence comes from Caulobacter ginsengisoli, assembly GCF_030814835.1. Classification (GTDB taxonomy): domain Bacteria; phylum Pseudomonadota; class Alphaproteobacteria; order Caulobacterales; family Caulobacteraceae; genus Caulobacter; species Caulobacter ginsengisoli. The sequence goes on along the minus strand of NZ_JAUSVS010000005.1, from coordinate 262,973 downwards.
CGCTGTTGCTGCAATGGAAGCTGGGCGGCGAACCCCGTCCCCTGGTCCTGTATCTGGCCGTCAGGCCACTGACCCGCGACAGCCAGGGCCGCATCACCGAAGCCGAGATCTGGCCGGCGATGTGCGGTCCACCGAGCGCCAACCCGCGCAAACCCGACGTCAGATGGAATGAGGAAGGCGTGCTGGTTCACAGCTACCCGACGCCGACCGATCAACCCTTCCCGGGCCTGACCCCAAAGCCCGAGAGCAGTGAAAAGATCGGCTGTGAGCCGGATGGCAAGGCCGCCATCCGCAACGCCGCCGCCGCCAGCCGGTCCATCTCGGACCAGGTCGTCGTTTTGCACTGGGACAGGGACGCAGCTCCATGATCTGGCTGGTCCGACACGGCCAGACCGAGTTCAACCGCGAAGGCCGCTACCAGGGCGCCGCCGACTCGGCGCTGACGGAACTGGGCCGCGAGCAGGGCCGGCGGATGGGCCTCTTGCTAAGCAAGCTGGTCGAGGATCGCGAGAGCATCCGCATCGTCTCCAGTCCGCTTGGCCGGGCGCGGCACACCGCCGAACTGATCGCGCTGAGCCTGGGCCGGCCCGGTCCCATCGAGACCGACCCGCGCCTGGCCGAGATCAGCCTGGGCCAATGGGACGGCCTGACCGACGAGGATATCGAGGGCCATTCGCCCGGCGCGCGGGATGGGCTGTCCCGCCTGGACTGGTTCTTCCACGGGCCGGACGGCGAGCGGTTCGACGGCTTCGCGGCGCGGCTGGGCGATTGGCTGGACGAGACGGTGAAGGCCGGCGCCCCGACCATCGCGGTGTCGCATGGCGTCGCCGGGGCCGTCCTGCGCAGCCTGCACGGCGGGACCAGCCTGCAGGACATCTGGCGCGCGCAGTCGCCGCCGCAGGACTGCGTCTTCCGCCTGCACGCGGGCGGACAGATCATCCAGTTCGATCCGGACTAGTCCCGCGTCGCCCGATCAATCGCGACAGCGGTGATGGCCACGGCCGCGATGGCCACCGCGCCCAGGATGAAATAGCCGACCGCCGTCGTGGTCCGCATGGGCGGGGCGCCTTCGACGCTGTGGGTGGGCTGCCAGGTGACGATGGGCTCGGGCAGGACGTCCGGCTCGATGACGGCGGGCTTGACCACCGTGGCCGGCGACGCGTCCTCGGCGGCCTTGGGCTTGCGGGCGGCGGCAGGTTTGGCGGCGGTCTTGGTCGGCATCTCAGTCTCTCCGGCAGCGGCCTGATAACGGCGCGCCCTAAAACGGTATTGGCGGCGCGCGGTTGCGCCACTCTGGCCTTTCGCCGCCCGCGAGGCTAGAAGCGCCGCCTCGTCATTCAACAGAACCGACCCGACACCGCCATGGCCGGCCATTCCAAATTCAAGAACATCCAGCACCGCAAGGGCCGCTCGGACGCCGTGCGCTCCAAGCTGTTCTCCAAGCTGTCGCGGGAAATCACCGTGGCCGCCAAGGCCGGCCTGCCCGACCCGGACATGAACAGCCGCCTGCGCCTGGCCGTGAACAACGCCAAGGCCCAGTCCATGCCCAAGGACGTCATCGACCGGGCCATCAAGAAATCGCAGGGCGGCGAGGCGGCCGACTACAGCGAGATCCGCTATGAGGGCTTCGGGCCCGGCGGCGTCTCGGTGATCGTCGAGGTCATGACCGACAACAAGAACCGCGCCGCGGCCAACGTGCGGACCATCTTCGGCAAGAACGGCGGCAACCTGGGCGAAACCGGCTCGGTCAGCTTCATGTTCGACCGCATGGGCCAGATCACCTATCCCGCCAAGGCCGGCAGCGAGGACGCGGTCATGGAGGCGGCCATCGAGGCCGGGGCCGAGGACGTCGAGAGCGACGAGGAAAGCCACACCATCTGGACCGCCTTCGAGAGCCTGAACGAGGTGATCGAGGCCCTGCGCGGCGGCCTGGGCGAGCCGGCGACCACGGCCATCGTCTGGCGCCCCAAGACCCTGACCCCCGTCGAGGGCGACGCGGCGGCCGGCCTGATGAAGCTGATCGACGCCCTGGACGACGACGACGACGTCCAGAACGTCTACGCCAACTTCGACATCAGCGACGAAGAGATGGCCAAGCTGGGCTAGGGCCCCGCGCCGTCTCCCTCCGCCGCGTTCACCCTTCCGCCATTCCGGTCGTGGCCTCCAGGCCTCGCCACCGGTTGAGCGCGCGCTGTCGCCGCTCGAGGCGATCGAGGGCGTCCAGGACTTCGAAGAGCGGGACAGGCTCGGGCGAGCCCAGAAGCCAGCGCAGGTGCGGCTGATCGGTCACCGTGCAGGCGTCCGACGCCCAGGATGAGAGGATGGCGCGCTTTTCGTCGAGGCGCAGATCGGGGTCCTTGACGACATCGTCGGGGTGCTGGAACCCGATCGCGGGCCGCAGCAGCCGGCTCAGCGCATCGCCGATGCCTTCGAACGGCGGCTTGGTCTGGGAGGTGGTCTGCAACATCGATGGACTCCTTATCGAGATTGCCCGCCGGAACCCGGCGCGGTCAGTTTCCTTTCCATGGTGCGAGAGGGCAGAACCGCCCTTCTGACGGGCGTTAGTTAGGTTCGGGCTCGGACCTATCAAGAGGGGCGTGAAAGGACTTTCGCGCCAGGACAGGTATCAGGATCGCAACCCCGCGAGGCGGGGCAGGAGAAATTTTGCGCTTCCTTCATGGTTGACGCATTCTATCGAACAGATGGCGAACACGATTCGAATCCTGGGCATCGATCCCGGCCTCAGAAAGACCGGCTGGGGCGTCATAGCCGTGGACGGGGCGCGGCTGTCCTGGGTGGCGCATGGCGTCGTCGCGCCCGCCGAGACCCTGCCGTTTTCCGAGCGGCTGCTGACCCTGTTCGACGGCATCATGGCGGTGATCGAGGCGCACCGGCCCGACGAGGCGGCGATCGAAGAGACCTTCATGACCGCCAACGGCTCTTCCACCCTGAAGCTGGGCCATGCCCGGGCCGCCGGCATGCTGGCGCCGGCCAAGGCCGGTCTCTCGGTGGCCGAATACGCCGCCAAGGAGGTGAAAAAAGCCGTGGTCGGCACCGGCGGGGCCGACAAGAGCCAGGTCGCCTTCATGATCGCCCGGCTGCTGCCGACCGCCGGCTCACCTACGGCCGACGCCGCCGACGCCTTGGCCGTAGCCATCGCCCATGCGCACGCCCGCACGGCCCGCAACCGCTTGGGCCGCGTCGCATGATCGGCCGGCTGCGCGGGCTGGTCGCCGAGACCGGCGAGGAGGAGGCGCTGATCGATGTCGGCGGGGTGGGCTATGTCGTGCGCTGCGGTGTGCGGACGCTGAGCCGCCTGCCGGCCCTGGGCGACGAGACGGTGCTGCATATCGAGGACGTCTGGTCCGAGGCCCAGGGGCCCCGCCTCTACGGCTTTCTGTCCCGGGAGGAGCGCAGCGCCTTCGTGCTGCTGACCGCCATCCAGGGGGTCGGCCCCAAGGCGGCCATGGCGGTGCTGGACGTGCTGAGCCCCGCCGAACTGGCCGGCGCCGTGGCCCGAGAGGACAAGGCCGCCGTCGGCCGGGCCAATGGCGTAGGGCCGAAACTGGCCATCCGCATCGTCACCGAGCTGAAGGGCAAGCCGATCACCAGCGATCCGGTCGGCGCCTTCCACGCTCAGATCCATCACGCTGCTCCGCCCCCGCCCAGCGCCGCCGGCGAGGCGGTCGCCGCCCTGATGGGGCTTGGCGTCAACGAGGCCCAGGCCCGTCGCGTCATCGAACAGGCGGTCCTGCGCCTGGGTGAGGACGCCACCGTCCAGGCCCTGATCAAGGCCGGGCTGCAGGAGCTGGGCCGTTGACCCGGATTATCTCAGGCGAAGCCGCGCCGGCCGAGGCGCCCGACAAGGCCCTGCGGCCCCAGACCCTGGCCGAGTTCGTCGGCCAGCAGGCGGCCAAGGGCAACCTCAAGGTCTTCATCGACGCCGCCCGCGAGCGGGGCGAGGCGCTGGACCATGTGCTGCTGTTCGGCCCGCCGGGCCTGGGCAAGACCACCCTGGCCCAGATCGTCGCCCGCGAGCTGGGGGTCAATTTCCGCGCGACCAGCGGCCCCGTGCTGGCCAAGGCCGGCGACCTGGCGGCCATCCTGACCAATCTCGAGCCCAACGACGTCCTGTTCATCGACGAGATCCACCGCCTGGCCGCCAATGTCGAGGAGATCCTCTACCCGGCCATGGAGGACCATGTCCTGGACCTGGTCATCGGCGAGGGCCCCTCGGCCCGCTCGATCCGCATCGACCTGGCCCCCTTCACCCTGGTCGCCGCCACCACCCGCGCGGGCCTGCTGGCCACCCCCCTGCGCGACCGCTTCGGCATTCCGCTGCGGCTGGAATTCTACAGCAAGGACGAGCTGCAGCAGGTCCTCACCCAGGCCGCCCGCAAGATGAACCTCAGCCTCGCCCCCGACGGCGCCGCCGAGATCGCCGCCCGCGCCCGGGGAACGCCCCGCGTGGCAGGCCGCCTGCTGCGCCGGGTCCGCGACTTCGCCTCGGCCGACGGCTCGCCGGTGATCGACCAGAAGACCGCCGCCAAGGCCCTGGCCCGCCTTGAAGTGGACGAAGCGGGCCTCGACAGCCTGGACCGCCGCTACCTGCGCGCCCTGATCGACAACTACGGCGGCGGTCCGGCCGGGGTCGAAACCCTGGCCTACGCCATCGCCGAGGCCCGCGACGCCGTCGAGGACGTCATCGAGCCCTTCCTCCTCCAGCAGGGCTTCATCCAGCGCACCCCCCGCGGCCGCATGGCCTGCGGCAAGGCCTATGGGCATCTGGGGCTGACGGAGCCGCCCAAGGCCAAGCTGCCGCCGCTGCCGGGGCTGTTCGAGGAAGACGCGTGAGCGACGATCCGACGGCGCGTCTTGAGCCGTCGCTGTACGCCGCCCTGCTGCTGGGCCGACCGGCGAGCCTGACCTCGCCCCTCAGCGTGGAAGAATGCCAGCGCCGGATCAACCAGGCGGTCGATCATCCCTCCGCGACAACCGTGCGCTCGCCGGTGCTCGGCGGACTGCGCAACGGCGCCGTCTGGGTGCGCAAACGCCTGCTCTACCAGAACCCGCTGCAGACGGTGGTCACCGCCCCGCTGACGCCCGACGGAACCGGGACCCGCCTGGCCTGCCACGCCGCGGTTTCGCCGCTCACGGTGATCTTCATCGTCTTCGCGCTGGCCGTCATCCTGATGGGCGCCGTTCACAGCCTGGCCGACATGGCGCGGCTGCTGCATGGCGAGATTCTCTATGGCCGCCGCAGCCGCCCCTGGATCAACCTGATCGGCACGCCGGTGGTGCTCGGCCTGGGCTATCTGCTCGTTCGGTATCTGCGGGCCCAGGCCACCGGCGACCGCGCCTTCCTGATCGCCTTCCTCGCCGAGACTCTGGAAGCCGAGATCGTTCTCGGTTCCTGAGAACTCTTTGAGCTCCCCGGTGTTTCTCCTGGAACCGGGAGACCTCGACCATGAAATTCTTCGCGACCGCCACCCTGTTGCTCGCCGCCGCGACCCTCGCCGCCTGCGGCCAGGGCCACGGCACCTGCAAGGCCCCACCCGCCGCCAAGGTCTCCGCCGAGGCCTTCGCCAAGCAGCGCCCGATCATGGTCGGCCAGCCGGGCTTCGAGGCCCAGGAGGCCAAGGCCGCCAGCGAGCAGGCCCGGGCCTGCGTGCAGCGCCAGGCCTGGGCCCTGGCCAAGAGCGACGACCGCACCGACATCGTGGCCGACGCCGCCGTCACCGCCTGCGACGAAATGATCGCCCGCTCGGCCCAGGCCGAGGCCGCCAGCTACGGCGGCGATTTCCAGAAGCCCTATGACCTCGACGTCAAGGCCATGAGCCGCTGGGCTCGGCTCTATATCGTGCAGTACCGCTCGGGGCAGTGCGTGGAGTAGCTCCTTTTCCTCCCCCGAAGCGAAAGACTTCGGGGGGGGGGACCACGAAGTGGTGGAGGGGGCGACCGCGCTCACGACGTCTGATGGTTGGCAAGGGCGGCAGCTGAAAGCTCGCGCACGGCCCTCGCCCCCTCCGTCCGCCTTCGGCAGCCACCTCCCCCGCTGCGCGGGGAGGAGAAGTCACTTCCGCACGCAGATATCCCGGCCCTCATACTGGTCGCCGACCAGCGAGCCGTCCTGCGCCAGTTCGTAGCGGGCCTTCTCGAAGGCGCGGTCCTCGGCCGGCGGGGTGACGCCGTCCGGGCAGTAGGAGACGGTGACCAGGGTCCCGACCTTGCAGGTGCAGATATCGTCCTGGACCGTCAGCCGGCTGGCGGTCTTGCGGCAGGTCACCGGCCGGGGCTGGCCACCGACGTCGAGGCAGAGGCTGGTGGTGGGAACCGGGTCCGGTCCCGCGAGGCTGGCGCCGGCTAGGGTGGCGGCGGCGATCGTGCAGAGAATGGCGAGGTTGCGCATCGGAAACTCCCCTGCGCGTGAAACGCTCGCCGGGCGCCGGCGTTGCGTCACGGCGCGGCGGGGGCCTTCTGCGGCAGGCACAGCAGGGTCCCGCCACGGCGCCAGTAACTGTCTCCGGTCTGGAAGAAATAGACGTCGCCGATCGCCGGCTTGTCCGAGCTCGCACTGCCGCTGTCGTCGGCGAATTCATAGAAGGTCATGTTGACGGGGGGACGCTTGGCGTTGCCGGCCAGGACCTGCACCAGCTTCACCCGAAAGCCGCCCTGGCCAAAATAGACCAGCGCCACTGGACCATCCTGATGGGAATAGCGGTCGACCCAGGAGACCTGGGCCAGCGCCACGTCGGGCGTCGCCATCAGCGCTTCGGCCGTCAGGCCGCTCTCACTGAAAACCTTGTCGGTTGGCGCGCAGGGCTTGAGATTGGCGCGGTCGAACTGCGGCAGGGCGGCCAGGTGCGCCGCCAGGACCAAACCCACGCTCATGGACCTTCCTCTTCGTCATCCAGCACCCTCCCGCCGTCTCCCTACGGACGCGGCAGGCATTCCATCCGGGTGGTGTCGAACCATTTGCCGCTGGAGGCGTCCAGCCTGCTGAACAGGTAGACATGGCCCAGTTCCGGCAGAAAGCCGGTAGCCTCGCCGTCGTCCGACCAGAACCAGGAATAGGCGATGTCCACCCCTTCGGGTGGCGTGGCGCCGCGATAGCTGGCGATAACCTTCACACGACAGGTCCCGGAGTTGTGGCCGACGAAGGGCGCGTGCGAGCGATCTTTCACCTGAACGTCGACGACCTGCACCAGCCCCAGGTCGGGGGATCCCACCACGTCGGCGGCGGTCGTCACCACGCCGTCGGCGCTGTCGATCACCTCCGACGGGTCGCAGGTTCTGATCCTGTCCACACCGTCCGCGCCGATCAGGCTCAACCCGGCCAAGGCGATCAGCAGTGTCATCCGGCGACCCCCTCAGGTGGCCTCGGGAGACAGAGGATCGCCTCGATATCCCGCCAACCACCCCGGCCGCCGACAGCCATGTACAGGCGGAGGTCGCCGACCGCCGGCGTGTTGTTCAGGTATTCGCCGGTATCGTTCCAGGACCAGCGGTATTGACCGGTCTGGCGCCCCTTCAGCGGCGGCCCCCTGAGATAGAGGGTCGGCTGGATGACGAAGAAGCCTCGGCCATCCCCCGCAAACTCGCTGTTCTCGGAGTCCGCCTTGCCCACCGACCTGACGCGGCCGATGACAACGCGGTCCTGAGCCATGACCTGCTCGATGCTCCACTCCAGTCCGGCGAAGGGCCGCTCGCCCGGCTGGCAGCGAGGATAGCGCTCGGGATGAGGTTCCGGCGGCTGGCTCGCGGCGAACAGGAAGACAAGAAGCGGGATGATCACGGTCGAATAGTTCCAGCCGGCGCACGCCGGACACCTTACCTCAACCCCCGCTGTCGGCTAGCCTTGCCGCGATGACCGACCTCGCCCCCTCCGCCGGCCGTTTCGAAGGCCGCGAGCACCAGCTGCCGGTGCGGGTCTATTACGAGGACACCGACTTCACCGGCGTCGTCTATCACGCCAACTATGTCCGCTATTTCGAGCGCGGCCGGTCCGACTTCCTGCGGTTGGCCGGCGTCTCGCACACCGACCTGCTGGAACGCCACGACCCGGCCGCCTTCGTGATCACCCGCATGGAGATCGACTTCAAGCGGGCCGCCCGGATCGACGACGCCCTGCTGGTCCGCACCACCTATGACCAGGTCAAGGGCCCGCGCCTCTTGATCAGCCAGCGCATCACCTGCGGCGAGGCGCTGATCGCCCAGGCCCAGGTGTCGGCCGCCTGCATCACCCTGGACGGAAAACCCCGAAAGCCGCCGTCAGGGCTTGTCGAGGCGCTCCGGCCCTGGTTTTGCATAGACACGCCATAGTTTGACCAAAGCGGCATCCCTGTATGCCACAGACGAGCCGGGGAGCCCCTAGAGCATCATGGACGCCCAGACCGCACAGACTGTCATCACCGCCGACAGCTTCAACTTCGTCAACCTGTTCCTCTCGGCCGACCTGGTGGTCAAAGGGGTGATCATCTTCCTGGGCCTGGCCTCGCTGTGGTCCTGGGCGGTGATCGTCGACAAGTTCATCCGCATCAGCGCCCTGAACGCCGAGGCCAACCGTTTCGAGGACAAGGTCGGCTCGGGCCGGCCGCTGGAAGAGGTGGCCGCCGAGGCCGGTCCCAACGCCAAGCATCCGCTGCCCCGGCTGCTCAACGCCGCCCTGCGCGAATGGCGCGAGACCCGGGCCAAGAACGCCCAGATGGGCGACACCCAGACGGCCCTGTTGATCCAGCGCATCGACCGGGTGCTGGACAGCCACATCGCCCGCGAAAGCTCCAAGGTCGAGGACGGCCTGGGCAGCCTGGCCATCGTCGCCACCGCCTCGCCCTTTATCGGGCTGTTCGGGACGGTCTGGGGGATCATGCACGCCTTCCAGGGCATCGCCATCGCCAAGAACACCTCGCTGGCCGTGGTCGCCCCGGCCATCGCCGAGGCGCTGTTCGCCACCGCCATCGGCCTGGCCGCCGCCATTCCGGCCTATATCGCCTTCAACAAGTTCTCGACCGACGCCGGCAAGTTCGGCGCCCGGCTGGAGGGCTTCGCCGACGACCTGTCGACCGCCATCCAGCGGCGCCTGGCCGAGCGGGTCTGAGCGGCCATGGCGCTTTCCACCACCGACGCCTTCGCCGCCGCCGGCGGGGCCAGCCGTCGCCGCCGGCGCGGACGGGGCCGCCGCGCGGCGCTGAGCGAGATCAACGTCACCCCGCTGGTCGACGTCATGCTGGTGCTCTTGATCATCTTCATGATCAGCGCCCCGCTGCTGACCAACGGCGTGCAGGTCGAGCTGCCCAAGACCGAGGCCGGGGCGGTGCAGGACCAGAACGAGCCCCTGACCCTGACAGTGCGGGCCGACGGCTCGCTCTATGCCGGCGAGCAGCAGATCCCCTTCGCCTCGCTCAAGCCGCGCATGCAGGCGCTGTCGCAGCAGAATTTCGACAAGCCCATCTATGTGCGGGCCGACGGCAAGGCCTCCTGGACCATCGTCGCCCAGGTGATGAGCGCCCTGCAGGCCAGCGGCTTCACCAAGATCAACCTGATCACCGACTCCGGCGGCCCCTCTAGTGGCGAGGCGGATAAGACGGCGCCAGCGGCTCCCTAGATGCGGCGCGAGCGGACCAGCATCCTGCCGGCCGTCCTGTTCTCGGCCCTGGCGCACATCCTGCTGCTCGGGCTGGCCTGGTACTATTGGCCCAGGACCGATCCCGGAGGCGGCACGTTCGGCATCACCCCGGTGACCCTGGTCGCCCAGGGCCCGGTCGGCAACACCCCCGCCCCGGTCCCGGACATCCCCGAGGACATCTCCACCCCCGAGCCGGACCCCAACGAGGATCCGGCCGTGGTCACCCCGCCGACCCCCGCGCCGATCCCGACCCCGGCGCCCGCCAAGTCGCAGTCCAAGCCCACCGCCCCAGCCACGCCCGGCGTCGGCAACCGCGCCCCGGCCGATAACAGCTTCCTGGACAAGCTCTCCCAGTCGCTGAAGGGCGGCGGCGGGGCGACCAAGAGCGGCGGCGCCCAGGGTCCGCCCCGGGTGAAACCTGGAACCCCGACGGCCGCGACCGGCGGTTGCCTCTCCCCCACCACCCCCTGCCCCTGGAAGGAGGGGCTGGGCGAGGCGATCCAGCGCAAGTGGAATCCCAACTGCGCGGTCGAGGGCGGCGACAGCGTGCGGCTGGTGGTCAAGTTCACCCTCACCGCCGAGGGCCTGACCCGGGGCGAACCCGAAATCAGCGACGAGCGCACCGGCAAGGTGTTCAACGTGACCGATCCCGGGGCGGCCGGCAGCGGCGTCGTCGCCGCCGCCGCCGTCCGCGCCTACAGCGCGCTCAAAAGCATCCTGCCCTATCGCGGCGTCCCGCCCGAACTGGTGGGCCGCCGCATCGCCGTGAAGCTCAACGCCGACAAGGCCTGTCGATGATCGCGGCCAGCCTCGCCCTGCTGATCGCCGCCCCGGCGCCCGACGCCTTCCTGGCCCGGATGCAGCGCCGCTGGGTCCCGGCCTGCGACACGGTCGAGGCGATCACCAACGTCACCGCCCGCTTCCGGCTGAACAAGGCTGGCTATCTGGCCGGCGATCCTGTCATCATCGACCGCCGCACGGGCCTGCAGATCGACCCGGCCAGGCCGGACGCCGCCTCGGCCGGCGCGGCGGCCGCCGGCGAGCGCGCCAAAAAGGCCATTGTCTCGGGGCAACCCTATGCCGATGTCCCGCCGGCCCTGGTCGGCCGGACCCTGAACTTGGACTTCAACGCCCAGGCGGCGTGCAGTTAGGAGCGACAACAGGTGAGAGTCATCGCAGCCCTGGCCACGGCCCTGATCCTGCTCGGCGCGGGAAGCGCCACGGCCCAAGGCCAGCCCGGACCGGTTCCGAACTCCAATGACGACGTGGTCATCGACGTCAACGCCGGCAACATCAAGCCGGTGCCGATCGCCATCGTGCCGTTCAGCGGCGCGGCCCGCGGGTCCGACATCGCCCAGGTGATTTCCGCCAACCTGCAGCGCTCGGGCCTGTTCGACCCGATCGACCCCGGCGCCTTCCCCGAGACCGATATCGGCGCCGCCAAGAACCCGCTGTTCCCGTCCTGGAAGGCGATCAACGCCCAGTATCTGGTCAGCGGCAGCATCGCCACGGCCCCGGACGGCCGGCTGCAGGTGAAGTTCTTCCTGTGGGACACCTCGGGCGAGCAGAGCCTGCTGGGGGTGGAAATGTCGGCCAGCCCCGAGAACTGGCGGCGGATCGCCCACAAGATCTCCGACGCCATCTATGAGAAGCTGACCGGCGAGAAGGGCTATTTCGACACCCGCATCGTCTTCGTCGCCGAGAGCGGCGGGCGGCTGAACCGCATCAAGCGGCTGGCCATCATGGACCAGGATGGGGCCAACCCCAGCTATCTGACCGACGGCAGCTATATCGTCATGTCGCCGCGCTTCTCGGCCAACAGCCAGGAGATCACCTACATGGCGCTGCGGCCGACCGGTTCGAGCGTCTATCTGTTCAATATCGAGACCGGCCGCCAGGAAACCATCGGCCGCTTCCCCGGCATGGTGTTCGCGCCCCGCTTCTCGCCCGACGGCGCCCGCGTCGCCTTCTCGGCGGAAAAGGGCGGCAACAGCGATGTCTGGGTCATGGACCTGCGCAGCCGCAGCCAGGCCCGGCTGACCACCGACCCCGGCATCGACACCTCGCCCAGCTTCAGCCCCAACGGCAGCCAGATCGTCTTCAACTCCGACCGTGGGGGATCGCCCCAGCTCTATGTGATGAACGGCGACGGCTCGGGGGTGCGGCGCATCTCCTACGGCTCGGGCCGCTACACCACCCCGGTCTGGAGCCCGGACGGCAAGTTCATCGCCTTCACCAAGCAGGAGGGCGGGGTCTTCCATATCGGGGTGATGCGGCCGGACGGCTCGGACGAGCGCATCCTGACCACCAGCTATCTCGATGAGGGCCCCACCTGGGCGCCCAACGGCCGGGTGATCATGTTCTCGCGGGCAACGTCTGGCGGGGCGCCGCGTTTGTGGACCGTGGATGTGACCGGCCGCATCGTCCAGCCCGCGCCTTATCAGAGCTCGGGATCGGACCCGGCTTGGTCGCCGCTTCTGGACTAGTGGCGCCCGATTTGAGCAGTTCGGTTCGCTTACCAAGTGAACTGTGGTTGCGAGGACGCTGGTATCGACCATTGTGAGGCGAAGTGAAGTTTTTTCCGTCGCCTGATGTTTAGGAATGGCGCCAGTATGAGCGCCGCAAACCCAGAGGAGGGATTGATGACCTTCGACACCAAGGGCGCCGCCCGTTTGGCGCTGATCGCCGTGGCCACCATTTCCCTGGCTGCCTGCGCCACCAAGAAGCCGTCCGGCTACGATTCGGGCACGACCACCCCCGGCACGACCACGCCCGGCACCACCTACACCCCGCCCAAGGGCCCCGGCCCGGTGACCAGCTCGCTGGTGCCCGGCTCGACCCAGGACTTCGTGATCAATGTCGGCGATTTCGTCTATTTCGATCTCGACAGCTACACGATCCGCGACGACGCCATGCCGGTGCTCGACGCCCAGGCCGCCTGGCTGCGGCAGTATCCGGCCGTGACCATCCGCATCGAGGGCAACTGCGACGAACGCGGCACCTCGGAATACAACCTGGCGCTCGGCGCCCGCCGCGCCAACTCGGTGCGGGAATACCTGGTCAGCCGCGGCGTCTCGGCGGCGCGGATCACCACCATCTCGTTCGGCAAGGAGCGTCCGGTCGATCCGGGCTCGTCCGAAGAGGCCTATCAGCGTAACCGCAACGGCCACACCGTCATCACCGGCGGCGCCCGCTAGAGCGCCCCGGCCAGAGTGAACCAAGGGGCCTGCTTGCGCGGGCCCCTTTTTTCGTTGTGGAGTGGCCCAAAGATGCACGCCGCAATTCCGTCCACCGCCTGGGGGCATGATCGAGCCATGAAGTTCAAACCAGCCATCGCCCTGGCCTTCGCCGCCCTGCTGACCGTCGCGACCGTCGGCGCCGTGGCCCTGCCGGCCTTCGCCCAGACCCCCATCGACACCGACCCGCTGGACGACCGCTCCAAGCGGCGGCTGGACAATATGGAAAAGGTGGTGCGCGAGCTGCGCGCCATCGTCTTCCAGGGCCGCGACAGCGGTAAGCCCGTGGTGGTGCAGTCGGCCGAGTCGGAGACCCAGCTGGCCGACCTGACCGAGAAGATGAACGACCTGCAGCAGGCCCTGACCCAGCTCAATGCCACCAACGAGAGCCTGGCCCACGACCTGGACCAGACCAAGAAGGCCCTGACCCGCAGCCAGTCTGACAACGCCGCCCTGATCGAGCGCCTGGCCGGGCTGGAAAAGCGCCTTGGCGAGCTGGAAACCGCCCAGGCCCAGGCCCAGCAGGCCGCCGACACCACCCAGCAGGCCGAGGCGGCGATGGCCGACGCGGCCAGCCCCGACGAGGCCTTCGCCAAGGCCAAGGGCTTCATGGACAGCGGCGATTATGACAGCGCCGAGGCCGCCTTCGCCGCCTTCGTCCGCCAGTATGGCGACAGCCCCAGGGCCGCCGAGGGCAGCTACTGGCTGGGCAAGACGCTCAGCGTGCGCAACGCCAACGCCGACGCCGCCCAGGCCTTCATCGCCGCCATCCGCGGCTGGCCCAAGACCGCCTGGGCCCCCGACGCGGTGCTCGAGCTGTCGCGTTCCCTGGTGGCCCTGGGCAAGCCCCAGGACGCCTGCCAGACCCTGGCGCAGCTGGCCAAATACTATCCCAAGGCCCCGCCGGTGGTGACCGCCCAGGCCGCCAAGGTCCGCACCCAGGCCCACTGCACGGTGTGATCCCCGCAAGCGCCTTCGCCAAGATTCTGGGGCGGCGACTGTCGGCGACCTCGGTCGCCCCGGTCGCGGTCGCCTTCTCCGGCGGCGGCGATTCCCTGGCGCTGCTGCTGGCGGCGCGGGACTGGGGCCGGCGGCGGCTGGTCGTGCTGACGGTGGATCATGGGCTCAATCCCCAGAGCGCGGCCTGGACGCGGCGTTGCGGCGAGACGGCCGCTCGGCTGGGGCTGGAATTTCGGGCCCTGGCCTGGACCGGTGAGAAACCCGCCACGGGCCTCCCCGCCGCCGCTCGAGCGGCCCGCCACGCGTTGTTGGCGGACGCCGCTCGCGAGGCCGGCGCGCGGGTCATCCTGATGGGCCACACCGCCAGCGACCTGACCGAGAGCGCGGCGATGCGCGCCGAAGGCTCGACCGTGCCGGATGCGCGGGAATGGGGACCGTCGCCGGCCTGGCCGGAGGGGCGGGGGGTGTTTCTCTTCAGGCCAATGCTGGGACTTGCACGCGACGACATCCGCGACTGGCTGCGAACACGCGGCGAAACCTGGATCGACGACCCCGCCAACGAAGATGTGAAGTATGCTCGGGCCCGCGCCCGCAAATCCTCCCCCGGAGGGGGAGGGGGACCGCCCCGAAGGGGTGGTGGAGGGGGTCAGTGTGACTTGCACGGTTCAGAAAAGAGCGAGGCTGATCGGCTGCGGGCGTCCGCAGGGCGTGGAAGTCACACCGACCCCCTCCACCATGCTGCGCATGGTCCCCCTCCCCCTCCGGGGGAGGATTGCTGGTTTGAGCTTCCCCGCGCGACGCCCCTGCAAATCCTCGCCGCCGCCTGCCTCTGCGCCGCCGGAACGACCCGTCCCCCGCGTGGTGATCGCCTCCAACGGCTGGCCGACCGCCTCGCCACGGCCGAGACCTTCACCGCCACCCTCGCCGGCGCCCGTATCGAAGCCCGCCCCGACCGCGTGCTGATCACCCGCGACGCCGGCGAACTGTCCCAAGACCCCACACCCCTCCCCCCCAACCAACCCATCGTCTGGGACGGCCGGTTCGAGCTCACCGCCACCCAGCCCGGCCTCACCGTCCGCCCCCTCGCCGGCCTCTCGCGCCGCCTGCCGGCCACCGAACGCGCCGCCCTGACCCGCCTCCCAGCCGCCGTACGCCCCGGCCTCCCGGTCATTGTGGATCAATCCGGGGCGGTGAGTTGCCCGATCCTTGCAGGGAGCGGCGCGGTTCGCTGCGAGGTTCTGACGATGGCCCGATTTGACGCGGCGATCGGCCTCGTTCAGAGCGAACCGGACATGTGACACCTCGCCCGCATGGCGAAAACCCGCCCGGCGTCCTATCTTGGGAGGTCGAGCGACAACTGGAAGAGTTTGAAGCGGATGAATCTGCGCAATCTGGCCATCTGGGGGGTGATCGCCCTTCTGCTGATCGGCGCCTGGAGCGTCTTCACCCAGGGCGGCGGCGGTGTGGGCAAAGCCGGGGGCGCGACCAGCGGCCTCGTCAGCTACAGCGACATGGTCAACAAGATCTCGACCGGGGGCGTCGGCAAGGCCGTGTTCACCGGCGACAAGATCGAGGCCACCTCCAAGGACGGCAAGATCACCTGGATCACCGAGGCCCCCTCCGACTCGCGCGGCCCGCTGGTGACGGCCCTGACCCAGACCTCCACGCCCTTCGTCTATCATTCGGGCGGCGGCAACATCCTGCTTTCCCTGCTGTTCAACGCCCTGCCCGTGCTGCTGCTGATCGGGGTGTGGATTTTCTTCATGCGCCAGATGCAGGGCGGCGCCCGGGGCGCCATGGGCTTTGGCAAGTCCAAGGCCCGGCTGCTGACCGAGAACAAGAACAAGGTCACCTTCGAGGACGTCGCCGGCGTCGACGAGGCCAAGGAAGAACTGGCCGAGATCGTCGACTTCCTGAAGGACCCGGCCAAGTTCCAGCGCCTGGGCGGCAAGATCCCCAAGGGCGCCCTGCTGGTCGGCCCTCCCGGCACCGGCAAGACCCTGATCGCCCGCGCCGTGGCCGGTGAAGCCGGCGTGCCCTTCTTCACCATCTCGGGCTCCGACTTCGTGGAAATGTTCGTCGGCGTCGGCGCCAGCCGCGTGCGCGACATGTTCGAGCAGGCCAAGAAGAACGCCCCCTGCATCATCTTCATCGACGAAATCGACGCGGTCGGGCGCCATCGCGGCGCGGGCCTGGGCGGCGGCAACGACGAGCGCGAGCAGACCCTCAACCAGCTGCTGGTCGAGATGGACGGCTTCGAGGCCAACGAAGGCATCATCCTGATCGCCGCCACCAACCGTCCCGACGTGCTGGACCCGGCCCTGCTGCGTCCGGGCCGCTTCGACCGCCAGGTCGTGGTGCCCAATCCCGACGTCACCGGCCGCGAGAAGATCCTGCGCGTCCACATGCGCAACGTGCCCCTCGCCGCCGATGTCGACGTCAAGACCCTGGCGCGCGGCACCCCCGGCTTCTCGGGCGCGGACCTCGCCAACCTGGTCAACGAAGCGGCCCTGGCGGCGGCCCGGCGCAACAAGCGCATGGTCACCATGTTCGATTTCGAGCACGCCAAGGACAAGGTCATGATGGGCGCCGAGCGCCGCAGCATGGCGATGAGCGAAGAGGAAAAGCGCAACACCGCCTATCACGAGGGCGGCCACGCCCTGGTGGCGATGAGCGTCCCCTCGGCCGACCCGGTGCACAAGGCCACCATCGTGCCGCGCGGCCGGGCCTTAGGGATGGTCATGCAACTGCCCGAGGGCGACCGCTATTCCATGAACTTCGTCCAGATGACCTCGCGCCTGGCCATCATGATGGCCGGCCGGGTGGCGGAAGAGCTGATCTTCGGCAAGGAGAACATCACCTCCGGCGCCAGCAGCGACATCAAGGCCGCCACCAACCTGGCCCGGGCCATGGTCACCCAGTGGGGTTACTCCGACGAGCTGGGCACCGTGGCCTATGGCGACAACCAGGAAGAGGTCTTCCTGGGCCACTCGGTCGCCCGCACCCAGAACGTCTCGGAAGAGACCGCCCGGACCATCGACAAGGAGGTTCGCCGCCTGGTCGACGAGGGCCATGTCGAGGCCCGCCGCATCCTCACCGAGCGGCTGGAAGACCTGCACACCCTGGCCAAGGCCCTGCTCGAATGGGAGACCCTGTCGGGCGAGGAGATCACCAACGTGCTGAAGGGCGTGCCGCCGGTGCGCGACGACCTCGACAAGCAGATGCCGCTGGGCCCCAGCGTCTCGGTGCCGATCTCGCCGCGGCCCGACACCGCCACGGCCTAGAGCCCGCGCATGACCGCGGTCTGGGGTATCGTCAACGTCACCCCTGACAGCTTTTCGGATGGAGGGCGGTTCCTGGAAACGGGAGCCGCCCTTTCCCATGCGCGGCGGCTGATCGCCGACGGGGCGGACGTGCTGGACATCGGGGCGGAGTCGACACGGCCCGGCGCCGAGCCGGTCGATGAGGCCGTCGAGCTGGGGCGGATCGTCCCGTTGATCCAGGCCCTGGCCGGGACCGTTCCCCTGTCGGTCGACACCACCAAGCCCGCCGTGGCCCACGCCGCCATGGCCGCCGGCGCCGCGATCTGGAACGACGTCACGGCCCTGGGGACGCCGGGCGCGCCTGAGATGGCCGCCGAGCTGGGTTGCCAGGTGGTGCTCATGCACATGCAGGGCGAGCCGCGCACCATGCAGCACGCCCCGCGCTATGCCGACGTGGTCGGCGAGGTCGAGGCCTTCCTGCTGGCGAGGGCGCAGGCGGCCCAGGCGGCCGGCGTCGCCAGGGACCGCATCTGGCTGGATCCCGGCATCGGCTTCGGCAAAACCCTGCAGCACAACCTCGCCCTTCTGGCCGCCCTGCCCCGCCTCGTCGCCCACGGCTACCCGGTCCTGCTGGGCGCCAGCCGCAAGCGCTTCATCGCCGCTATTGACCCGAGCGAGGCGGACGGCCGGTTGGGCGGTTCAATCGCGGCGGCGCTGGCCGGCGCGGCGGCGGGCGTGACGGCCGTGCGGGTCCACGACGTGCGCGAGACGGTCCAGGCGCTGAAGGTGGCGGCGGCGATCGCTGAGGCCTAAAGCCCAAAGCCAGCACCACCCACATCCGCTCATCCCCGCTTTCGCGGGGATGAGCGGTATTGAGTAAGCCTAATCCCGCAGATATCGCGCCGGAACTCCGTCGGTCAGCCACACCCCATTGTTCGACCGGAAGAACACATGGCCATCGGCCGCCATGGCCGCCGCGTCGACTGTCAGGATCACCGGGACCCCGCGCCGGGCGCCAACCCGGCGGGCCGTCTCCAGGTCGCCGGAGAGGTGGACGTGGTGGCGGCGCATGCGCCTCAGCCCCTCGGTCCGGATGGCGGCCAGGAAGCGCTCGACCGTGCCGTGGAACAGCTGGTCGGGAGGCGCCGCGGGGTCGAGCGCCAGGTCGACCTCGACCGAGTGGCCCTGGCGGGCGCGGATCTGGGCCAGGTCGGCGCTGAACTCGAAGCGCTGCTTGTCGTTGTCCTCGACCACGGCGATCAGCCGGTCCCAGTCGATGGCGTGTTCGCGGATCAGGGCGTCCATCACCGCGTCGGCGCTGGTCCAGCCGTTGGCGTCCAGGGTCAGGCCGCCCGCGTCCGGCCGGTGCCGGAGCCAGTAGGACAGGGTCTTGGAGATGGTCTTGTCATCGGTCATGGCGCGGGGTCCCCGGTCAGTCCGCCCAGCGGGACAGGTCTTCCTGCTCCCGCAACGCCGCCGCCTCGCGTTCCAGCCGCTGCTGGGAGCGGATGGTCAGGCCGACCTCGGCGATGGCCCCGGCGGGATAGCCGTGCCGGCCCAGCAGCTCGCGCAGGCGCCCGTCCAGGCCGCCCTCGGCGATCAGGCGGTCGGCGTCGGCCTCGGTCCGGGTCAGCACCTCGACCACCAGCCGGCGGGGGTCGCTGCGATAGTCGCCCAGGCACTCGACACTGGCCCCCCGGACCAGATGGCTGGCCGCTACCTCCATCCCCAGGACCACGGCCCGCAGGGTCATCAGATCGACCCCGATCACCGCCGGCGCGGTCGTGGCGGGCCGCCGTCGCCGCAGCGCGACCAGGGCGAAAGCGCCCACGGCGCCCGCCAGCGCCAGTCCGACCATGTCCAGATTGCCTGCCATGCCAGCCATGTCGCACAGCCGGCGGCGGCTGCAAACCCGCTGGCGCGGATCGGGCCGCGAGGCTATGCGGGGATCATGAACCCCTCCCTTCGACCCGGCCGCGTCCTGATCATCGCGGGCAGCGACAGCGGCGGCGGGGCGGGCATCCAGGCCGACATCAAGACCGTCACCATGCTGGGCGGCTATGCGGCCACGGCGGTGACCGCCATCACCGTGCAGAACACGCTGGGGGTCACCGGCGTCCACCCCATCCCCCTCGACATCGTCGCGGCCCAGGCCCGGGCGGTGCTGGACGACATCGGGGCAGACGCCATCAAGACCGGCATGCTGGGCGGGGTGGCCATGGTCGAGACCGTGGCGGCCATCCTGGACAGCACGACGGCCCCAGCGGTCATCGACCCGGTGATGCGGGCCAAGGGCGGGGCGGCGCTGCTGGAGGACGAGGCGGTGGCGGCGGTCAGAAGCCTGATGATCCCCCGCGCCGCCCTGCTGACCCCCAACGCCCCGGAGGCGCAGGCCCTGACCGGCCTGACGGTGACCGACCTCGACGGCCTGCGCCGGGCCGGCGAGGCGCTGCTGGCGGCCGGCGCCAAGGCGGTGCTGATGAAGGGCGGTCATCTGGAGGGGGACCGGGTCACCGACCTGCTCATCACCCCCGATGGCGAGACCCTGTTCGAGGCCGAGCGGATCGTGAGCCGCCACACCCACGGCACCGGCTGCACCCTGGCCAGCGCCTGCGCCACGGGCCTGGCCCAGGGCCTGCCGCTCACCGAGGCGGTGGCCCGCGCCTGGGACTATGTGCATCAGGCCATGCTGGCGGCGCCGGGCTTCGGCGCCGGGCACGGGCCCCTGGATCATGGCTGGCTGTTGAGGAACCGATGACCGAACTGGAAGCCCGCCTGGACGCCATCCTGCGCGCCTCACCCACGATGATGCGGGTGCTGACCCTGGCGCGCGATCTGGACCTGCCCGACTGGCTGATCGTCTCGGGCGCGGTCTATCAGCGGGTCTGGAATCACCTGACCGGCCGCGACATCGACTACGGGGTGCGCGACTACGACCTGGTCTATTTCGACGGCGCCGACACCAGCTACGAGGCCGAGGACATCCCCATCAAGCGCGCCGCCGCCCTGTTCCCGCCGCCGCTCGACGCCCTGGTCGAGGTGCGCAACCAGGCCCGCGTCCACCTGTGGTTCGAGGACCATTTCGGCGAGCCCTACGCCCCGCTCTCCAGCAGCGCCGAGGCCCTGACCCGCTTCGTCTGCCCGGCCTTCGGAGTCGGTGTCGCCCTGCGGTCAGACGATTCCCTGCGCATCGAGGCGCCGTTCGGTCTGGAGGACGTCTTCGCCATGCGGCTGCGCCCCAACCCCAACCGGCCCCTGGCCCGGGGCTGGGCCAAGACCACCGGCTCGGCCCAGGCGCGCTGGCCCGAGGTCAGGATCGAGGAACCGGCATGATCGTCACCACCGCTGGCGGCGTCAGTTTCGAGGACGGCCCCGACCGGGCCCGCATCATCGTGTCCGGCGAGGACACCGGCGGCCGTTATTCGCTGATGGAGTGGACGGTGGCGCCCAGCGACCAGACCGGCTTTGGCGCCCACCGGCACGGAACCTGCGAGGAGACCTTCCTGATCCGCAGCGGGCGCCTGGAGTTCCTGCTCGGCGAGACGGTGACCACGCTGGGGCCCGGCGATTTCGTCCGCGCCCCGGCGGGGACCCGGCACGGCTATCGCAACAGTTCGGGCGCGCCGGTCGAGATGCTGGTCGGGTTTGTCCCGGCCGGGATGGAAGGGCTGTTCGTCAAATACCGCACCGACGGAGACGGGCCGGAAGCGGGCGAAGGCTTCGTGGCCGACGCCACGCGGCTGTTCGAATCCGAGTTCGAGGCCTGACCTTTGCGGACCGCTTTCGATCTCGACCCGCAGAGTCTGGACGACGAGGAACGACGGTTCCTGGATGTCATCGGTGAGCACGGCTGGTTCGACACCGCCATTCTGGACGATGAGGAGGGACCGGGTTTTTCCTACACCACGGGCTTCTGGTCGGGATCAGGCCACCCGGAAATCCTCTTCATCGGCCTCAATCAGCAGACCCGGCATGACGTGCTCTGGGATATCTACAGAGCCATAAAGTCCGGCTGTCCGCCGCCGGTCAGTCGGCCGACGAGCGAGGTGTTCGCCAATGCAGAAGCGGTTCTGCTGCCCGTCTCCACCGATCACTATCGGGAATATCTGGGCTGGAACCGGTGGTTCTATAACGGCGACGACTTTCCCTGCCTGCAGCTGATCTGGTCCGATCGCGAGGGCCGATTCCCTTGGAGCCCGGACGCGCAGGCTGGCCCGCAGCCGGATCTATCGACCGGAAACTGGGGTGGGCTGGGCTGACGGCGGCTCGTCGGCGTTGATCGCCTCGAAGGCGGCGATGCGGCGCTCGTCGATGAGGGGCAGCAGATCTTCCAGCCGCCAGTCGCCGTAGAGATCGCCGATCCGGGTCTTGTGGAACGGCGGGGCGTCGCCGCGCCAGGTCAGGGCCAGCACCGGCAGACGGAAGGGCCAGACGCCGCCCGTGACGAGCCTGACTTCCTCGATGGCGATCCAGGAAATCTCCGTCTCCCGGCCCCAGCCTGTGAGGACCAGAGCATGGTCGCCCAGAGTCAGGCTGTGCAGGCGCGCCACGAGCGCCACGGCCGCCACGCTCAAGACGATGACACCGAACAGGAGCAGCCGCACATCCACGCCTGGCAGCCAGGTCATCGCCGCGCCGGCGCCGATCCCCACTACAAGAAAGGCCGGCCGCAGCAGCATGAACAGTCTGAACCACGACATCGCCAGCCGGATCGTCGCGTCGACCGGTTCCGGCGCCTGCGGGGCCCGCAGATAGAGCCGGCGGAAGCGCTCCAGCGTGACGGCCGTCTGGGCGCCCGACTGGTCGCCGAACACCAGCAGCAGGCGGCGCGGCGGTCCCGAGCCGTCGGCCTGGGCGGGATAAGGGAATTCCAGAACCTTCGGGCCGATCGGCAGGCCCTTGACGGTGAACGGACCCATGGCCCGCCAGTCGAACCGCTCGGTGCGGCCCAGCGTGTGGTGGATCAGGCCGTGGGGGATGGCCTCCAGCCGCCAGTCGCGCCGCGCGATGGCCCAGAGGATGGCCGTGCAAATCACAGGGAAGACGAAGAAGGCGGTGACCTGCCAGGCCGTCCAGGCGCCGGGATCGGCCAGCAGGGCCACGATCAGCACCAGCCAGAGCAGCGCGGAGAAGCCCAGCAGCTTGCCGAAGTTGAGGTCCAGGCTCATGCCGCCAATCTGACGAGGATCAGTGCCGGCCGCACCCTGCATTAGGAGGGGTGTCGATAGACGTCCGGGTCGTGGATCTCCATCCAGCGCTCGATACGGCCCAGCGGCTTGAAGCCGAACTGGGCGTAGAGGCCGTGGGCGTCGGCGGTGGCCAGCAGGCGGCGGCGGAAGCCCTGCAGGTCCGGATGGGCGTGGAAATAGGTCATCATCGCCTTGCCCAGGCGCCGGCCGCGCCGCTCGGGATCGACGAAGACGTCGCAGAGCAGGCCGAAGGTCGCCCGGTCGGTGATCACCCGGGCCATGGCGGCCATGGCGCCGTCCGGGGCGTAGGCGGCGAAGACCAGGCTGTGGGCGATGGCCTTGTCGAAGACCGGGCGGGGGATGCCGGTCGCCCAGTAGGCCTGGCGGGCGATCCAGTCATAGGCCAGGTCCAGGTCGAAGCCCTGGCGGTCGTCGCTCAGGCGGTGGCCGTCGATGTCGAGTTCGAAGACCGCCATCACACCACCGCGCGGTGCTCGTCCGGCCCCAGCGCCTGGGCCAACCGGTCCAGCCCGGCCTGGAAGCGGTCGCGGTCCGGCTCGGCCCCCAGGCAGAGGCGCAGGCCCGTGGGGGGACAGCCGTCCTGGAAGAAGGCGCGCGGCGGGGTGACTTCGACGCCCAGCCGCAGGGCCCGGCCGGCGACCCGCTCGGCGTCCAGCTCGTTCATCGGCAGCCAGAGATGCGGCGGGGCGGCCATGGGCGAGGCCTCCACCGCCAGGCCCAGCCGGGCGCGGACCAGGTCGGCGCGGGCGGTCAGCTCGGCGAGGGTCGCCTCCAGGATGGCGTCGGCCTCGCCGCTGTCGATCCAGTCGGCGGCGACCAGGGGGCCGAACACCGGCGGCCCGAAGGCGATGGCGCGCAGGGCTTCCAGCACCCGGGCCTGGCCCGCATCGTCGGGGGCGACCACGCAGCCGGTGCGCAGGCCCGGCGCCAGGGTCTTGGAGAGGCTGGTGACATACCAGACCAGGTCGGGCGCCAGGGCGGCCAGGGGCGGGCGGCCCAGCAGGGCGGCGAACGGTGCGTAGAGGTCGTCCTCGATCACCGCCAGGCCCCGGCGGCGGGCGATGGCCAGCAGTTCGATCCGCCGCGCCGTGGCCATCACCCGGGCGGTCGGGTTCTGCACCGGCAGCAGGTAGACGGCCCTGGCGCCCTGGGCGGCGGCGGCGTCCAGCGCCTCCGGGGTCAGCCCCTCCCCGTCCATCGCGCCGGCCAGCAGGCGATAGCCGGCCTGGGCGCAGATAGCCTTGATCCCATGGAAGGTGGCTGACTCGGCCAGCACCAGATCGCCGGGCCGGCAGGTCGCGGCCAGGGCCAGGGCGGTCCCCTGCTGGGCCCCGGCGCAGATGACCAGCCGCCGGCCATCGAAGTCGGCCCATTGGGCGGTGCGGCGGATCCAGGCGGTCAGGGCGCGGCGCGCGGCCTCGTCGCCCGCGCCCGGCGCATAGCCCAGCTGGTCGCCCAGATCGCGGCGGCGGGCCAGGCGGTCCAGCGCCGCCGGCAGGGCGCGGCGGGCGGCGGCCAGGGGCGGCAGGTTGCGGGCCAGGTCGATGGGTCCGGCGCCCGCCTCGGGGCGGCCGGCGACGAAGCTGCCCCGGCCGACCTCGCCCTGGATCAGCCCGCGCCGCTCGGCCTCGGCATAGGCCCGGGTCACCGTGCCGACCCCCAGCCCCAGCCGGTGGGCCAGTTCGCGCTGCGGCGGCAGGCGGTCGCCCGGCTTGAGACGGCCGGCCTGGATGTCATCGCCCAGCACGCCCAGCAGGGCCTGGAACAACGGCTGGCTGGTTTCGCCGAGGGAGGGTTGCCACATGATATTGGCACTAGGACAATAAAAGAATTGAATCAACAATTGTGTCGATGCATTGAGCCATTGTCTCAAGCCTGAGGAGCCGGCCATGCGCCAGTGGACCATCGACGCCTTCGCCTCCGCCCCCTTCCGGGGCAATCCCGCCTGCGTGGTCGAGCCGTTCGCCGCCTGGCCGGACGACGGCTGGATGCACAGCCTGGCGGCCGAGAACAACCAGGCCGAGACCGCCTTCCTGCTGAAGACCGAGGATCCGGCCCGGTTCGGCCTGCGCTGGCGGACGCCCAAGGTCGAGGTGCCGCTCTGCGGCCACGCCACCCTGGCCAGCGCCCATGCACTGTTCGCCGAGCTGGGCGCCCAGACCGATTTGCTGACCTTCGTGACCCGCCAGTCGGGCGAGCTGACCGTGCGGCGGCTGGACGGCGGCTTTGAGATGGATTTCCCGGCCCAGCCGCCGCATCGCACCGATGTCCCGGCCGGGCTGGCCGAGGCGCTGGGCGCGCAGCCGGACGAGGTCTGGGCCGGCCCCTATCTGGTGGCGGTATTCAAGGACGAGGCGACGGTGCGGAACCTGACCCCCGACCTGGCCGCCCTGGAGCCCATCGCCGGCGAGGCCAGCGGCGGGCGCGGCAACATCTCGGTGGCGGCCCTGGCCGATGCGGGCTCGGGGTTCGACGTGGTCAGCCGCTTCTTCGCGCCGGGTTCAGGCATTCCGGAGGACCCGGCCACGGGTTCGGCGCATTGCATTCTGGCCCCGTTATTCGCCCAGAAGCTCGGCAGGCCGGCGCTAAAATTCTTCCAGGCCTATCCGGGCCGGGGCGCGGAGCTGGATTGCGAGCATCGTGGCGACCGCGTGCTGCTGCGCGGGCGGGCGGTGACCGTCGTGGAGAGCGTGCTGCGGGTTTAGACTCCTCACCCGTAGGGGGAGGACGATCGCGCCAGAGCGCGATCCGGAGGGGGTGTTCGGGCAAAGGCTGGGACTCTCCGGTCTGACGCCGGGTGTCTTGCAGTCAGCCCTGCCGAAGCCGGCTATTCCCAGCCCTTGCCCGAACACCCCCACCTGGCCGGCCACGGGCGCGCTGCAAGCGCGCCTCGGGCGGGCCGTCCGCCCCCTACGGGGGCGGAGTTACCATGACAAAACCCCCGCCGTCGCCGGCGGGGGTTTCGGACGGGTCGGGGCTGGAGCTACCAGCGGCGGCCGTCGCGGTCGCGGGATTCGTAGCGGATCCGCATGGACAGGGCGTCGAAGCGGCGGTCCAGGTCGGCGCGTTCCCAGTTCTGCAGGCCGCCGGTCCGGCGATAGCGGTATTCGAGGCGGGCGATCTGGCGGAACTCGGCGCGGATGCCCTGGGCTTCGCGGTACGAGATGCGGTGGCTGCGCTGGGCCATGTTGATGCGCTGTTCGAGCATCGCCTGGCGGGCGTTGATCGGGGTCCAGGGGGCGGCCTGGGCGGCCCCAGCGGCGAGGGTGGCGCCGACGGTCATAGCGGCGACCGCGGCGATCAGGATCTTCTTCATGCTCGGCTCCTTGCTGAAACTCAGACCGCTGGGCGCGGCTGACCTGAGCAGGAAACGACCTGGGGCCTGAAATGGTTCTGAGCGCCGCGTTGTCCGGCGTTCATGTGGCAGGGTGTCGCGGGGACGGGGCGGACGCCCTCAGGCGACCCGGGCGGCCGGCGCTTCGGACGAGGTCTCCGATGGGGGGACCAGGGCCTGGTCGATGGCCGCGTAGAGCCGGGCCAGCTCGATGGGTTTGGAGACATGGCCGTCCATGCCGGCGGCCAGGTATTCCTCGACCTGGTGGACCAGGGCGTTGGCGGTCAGGGCCAGGATGGGGATGCGGCGGCGGCCGTCGGCGGCCTCGGCGCCGCGGATGGCGCGGGCGGCGGCGACCCCGTCCATCACCGGCATCTGGATGTCCATCAGGATCAGGTCGTACTGGCCGGCCTGCCAGGCCTCGACGGCGGCCTTGCCGTCCGGGACGATTTCGAGGTCGACATCGAGGGGCTCCATGACCGCACGCAGGACGCGCTGGTTGGTGGCGTTGTCCTCGGCCGCCAGGATGCGCAGCCGGTGGTCGGCCGGCGAGGCGGCGGGCTCGGACACCGGCGCCTGGACACGGGCGACGCCGCGGGCCAGCGGCAGATCGACCGTGAAGGTCGAGCCCTGGCCTTCGACGCTCTCGGCCCGCACGGTGCCGCCCATCAGCTGGGCCAGCTCGCGGCAGATGGCCAGGCCCAGGCCCGTGCCGCCGTAGCGGCGGGTCGTGGAGCTGTCGGCCTGGGTGAACTTGTCGAACAGGGTGGGCAGTTTCTCCGGCGCGATGCCGATGCCGGTGTCGCGGACCACCAGCCGCAGCCCGCGGCTGGGCAGGGCCGAGAACCGGGCGCTGACCTGGCCCTTGCCGGTGAACTTGATGGCGTTGGACAGCAGGTTGCCGAGAATCTGGCGCAGGCGGTCGGCGTCGCCGCGCCAGATGCCGCCCGCCTCGGGGTCGACGGCCAGGTCCAGCTGCAGGCCTTTCTCGACCGCCAGCAGGGTATGGGCGGCGCGCGAGCCCTCGGCCAGGTCGTCGAGCGAGAAGTCCTGCTCGGTCAGGTCCAGCCGGCCGGCCTCGATCTTGGAGAGGTCGAGCACGTCGTTGAGCACCGACAGCAGCACCTCGCCGGAATTGCGGATGACGGCCAGCCGCTCGCGCTGCTTGTCGGACAGATCGCCGCGATCCATGACATGGGCCATGGTCAGCACGCCGTTCAGCGGCGTGCGGATCTCGTGGCTCATATTGGCCAGGAACTGCGACTTGGCGACGTTGGCGCTGTCGGCCTGGTCCCTGGCGATGACCAGGTCCTCCATGGTCAGGCGCAGGGCGCGGTCGTTGGCGTCCAGCTTGCTGAGCAGATGGTTGAAGCTGCGGGCCAGGCTGCGGAACAGGTCGTCGTCGGCGTCCTCGGCCACGGGGGTGAAGCGGCCGCTGGCGGCGACCTCGCCCATGGCGGCCGACAGGCGGTTGACCGGGGCGATGACCCGGCGGGACAGCAGGCGCGCCAGGAACAGGGCCAGGCCCGCCGCCCCGAAGAACAGCGCCATGGTCAGGGCCAGGAAGCGCGGCAGCAGCGCCGTCAGGCTGGGCGGCTGCATCGTGGTGACCAGGGACCCGAGCGAGCGCCCGTCAAGGGTGACCGGGGTCTGCAGGGTCTGTTCGCTGTTGGGCGCGGGCACGGCGGCCTTGCCGGACTGGGCCTGCTTGACCGCGATCAGCCGGCCGCGGCTGTCGGTCAGGCTGACGGCGACGACATTGGGGGCCAGGGAAACGGCGTCGACCGCCCGGCGGGCGGCGGCGGTGTCGCCCCGGGCCAGGGCCGGCGCGGCGATCTGGGCGATCACCCGGTTGATCGCGGCCTGGTTGGCGCGGGTCTCCTGACCCGACACCGCCCATTGCTGCAGCAGGAAGCTGGCGCAGGCGGCGACCAGCACGATGACCGTGGTGATCAGCGCCACACTGGCGATGCGCGCCTGGAACGGCGCGTGGTCGGTTGTGGGATCGGTGTCGATCATTCGCGCCAGAGGAGAATCCCGAGACTAGGAATTCGCCGTTATCGCGCAGTCTTCCTAATATTTCGCAACCTGCGACATTTTAACCATCTATTCACCTTTTGGGCGATTAAGAAATCGTTTACTATCTGTCTGCCTGCGGGCTGATGGAGGTTGAAGTGGAAAAAGCTTTTGTAGCTAAGCGCGTTGCAAAGAAATTGTTTGCAACTGAAAAGGCAGTGGATGCGGCCATGCTTGAGGCCGCCGAACTGATGATGGAAATGGTCACTTCACGCCGCGACCTCGGTCTGTCGGCTGTTGTCGGTGACTCGGCCCAGGCCAAGCTGGTCGAAGCCATTGCCGCTCTGGGTTCCGCCCGGACCGCCATGGTCGAGATGCATGGCGAACTGAACGACGTGCGCCTGCGCATGGGCCTGCGGACCACGATGGGCGGCCTCGACGACAAGCTGCCCGACACCCCCCCGAAAACGGGGCATCACGACCTGCGTCAGGTCGGCTGAAATCGACCAGCCGACAAAGGTTGCGATAGTTTAACTCCCTTGCGCCTCTAATTCCGGTTAGAGGCGCAAGTTATGTTGGGGCACAACGTCGTAATCTACCTGGCCTGGCCGGCGTTGATCGCCGTCGCGGCCTTTGCCTGGTGGAAGGGCGACCGTCCTGTGCGCCTGTCCGGCGCCATGTTCCTGATCTCCTCCATCATCGCCTGGCTGATCGACCACACCCTGAGCCGCGAGGCCGGGGCGGTGCCCATGCTGATCAACGACGGCCTGCTGGCCTTCGGCTTCCTGGCCGTGGCCCTGCGCTACGCCTCGCTCTGGCTGGCGGCGGTGATGCTTCTACAGGGCGTGCAGTTCAGCCTGCACGCCTACTACTTCGTCATCGAGAAACCGCACGACCTGTTCTACGGCTGGGTCAACAACCTGGACACCTATGGCCTGATGGCCTGCCTGCTGGGCGGCGGCATCGTAGCCATGCGCCGGCGGGTGGCGGCCCGGCGCAAGGCCGAGGCCCAGACAACGCCCGCCGCTCCATAAGGACTGCGCCTGGCGCCGCTCCTCCCCGCGACGCCATGCTCAAAGGGCCGCTCGGCCGGCCAGCCGGCGACTAGAACCGGGTCAGCAGTACGAGGCGGATATCCCGGCCCGGCATGACGACGTCGTCCTTGTTGAGGGCTGTCGCATTGCGGATGGTCTCGTCCGCCAGGTTGCGCCCGACCAGCAGCACCTCGAACTTGCGGGAGCCTTGGAGGGGCCGCCAGGCGATCTGGGCGTCGACCGAGGTGTAGCCGTCCGTCGGGGAATCGGCGACGCCGACATGGTCCTGCGACCCCACGGCCAGGACCAGGAAGTTCGCATCGAGCGACGGACTGGTCCAGCTGAGCCCGCCGCCAAAGCGTCCCGGCTGGATACGCGGGACATCGCCGCCGCCGTTGTCGAAGCGGGCCCGCACATAGTCGCCGAGCACGTTGAACGCCAGCTCACCGCCCCCGGTCTGGGCGAGCGGGAACGCGCCCTTCAGCTCGACGCCCCAGAACTGCGCGTCCCGCTGGCCGTAGTTCAGCTCCTTGAGCACCTCCGGACTGCCAAAGGCGCAAACCCCGAGCTCATCGCAGGTGCGGCCCGTGAGGGCGCCATAGATGTAGCCGTTGAATTGCGTTCCCCAGACGGACGCCTCGATGCGACCCTTGGAACCGAAGCGGTATCTGGCCGTCGCTTCGAGCGAATTGGCGCGTTCGATCTTGAGGAACGGGTTGCCGGTCTCGAAGGTCTGCGGGCCGTCATGCGGGCCGCGTGCGAACAGCTCCGTCTGCGCCGGCGCGCGACCGGCGCTGGAGGCGGTCAAGCCCAGGCGCAGGCTGTCGGTAAGGTCGTAGGTGAAGCCGGCCGACACGCTCACCGGCGTGAAGTCCAGCCTGGCGGGAATGCCCGAGGCCGGCGTTCCGGTGATGCGGACGCCCTCGATCCGCACGGCGCCCTGCAACTGGAAGCCGCCGAACGGAGCCTCGACGAAGGCAAAGCCGGCGGCGCTCTGGGTATGGGTCGGCAACAGATAGTCCGCGCCCTCGCCCAGCGCATCGAACTTGCGGTCCTGCAGCTGCAGGCCAAGCGCCGCGGCCGAGAGCGGGCCCATCGGGCCGAACAGGGCTTCGGTCCGTCCGTCCCATTCCCGGTTGTTGAAGGTGGACAGCACCGCGGGCCCGACCGGGTCGATCTCGCTGTGGGTGTAGTCCGCATAGCTGACATCGACATTCACCCGCTGCAGTGGCCCGGCGTCGATCCTAAACGAGGAGCCGAAAGCCCCCTTGTTCTGGCGCATGTCGATGAAGGTGTCGTCGGCGGGGATGCCGTATTTCGCCTGGTAGTTGGTGAAGGAGAGGCCGACCCGGCTGTCGTCGCCGAAGAAGTACGACGCGCCGCCCGAATAGCCGCTGCCCCGGAAGAACGAATTG
This sequence comes from Caulobacter ginsengisoli, assembly GCF_030814835.1. Taxonomy (GTDB): domain Bacteria; phylum Pseudomonadota; class Alphaproteobacteria; order Caulobacterales; family Caulobacteraceae; genus Caulobacter; species Caulobacter ginsengisoli. Next base: position 232,880 of record NZ_JAUSVS010000005.1, on the reverse strand, counting down.
TCCTGGGTTCCGAGCGGCGTGTCGTAGTTGCTGGCGCGACGGGCGAAGGCGTCGAGGTGGAAGGCGAAGGGGCCGCCGCCACCATCGAGAAGGACCGAGCCTTCCCCCGTGCTGGAGACCGAGTCGTAGCCGAGCGCGGCTTCTCCGCCGAGGCTGTCGGTCGGCTGACGCGGGATGCGGTTGTTGATCGTGTTGACGACGCCGCCGATCGCCTGGCTGCCGTAGCGGAGCGTGGCGGCGCCGCGAACCACCTCGATATCCTGGGCGGCCAGAGGATCGATCGGCACCCCATGGTCGGGGCCCACATCCGAGACGTCCGAGCTCGACTCCCCGTTTTCGACGATTTTCACCCGCTGGGCGTCCATGCCCCGTATCACCGGGCGGCTGGCGCCGGAGGCGAACCCGGTGCCCGCGACCCCGGGGGTGTCGCGCAGGGAGTCGGCGATGTTCGCCCCGCCGTTGCTCAGCACTTCGTCGCGGCTCACCTGGTTGACGATAGTCGCGAAGCGGTCGGGGTCCCCCGCGATGGGCGAGGCGGTGACCACCACCTCGGAAACATCGGTGGGGGCGGCGGCCTCCGCATGGGCGATCGAGGCGGCGAACGCCGCCATCATGGCGGTGGAAAAGAGAAGGCGGCGACGAGCCATGCTGGATCCCCTGCGAACTGAGCTGAGGAAGAGTTATGATATAACATCTCATCTCGTCAAGGCGCGGATCGCATTGCTCCGATCTGGAATGAGCCTTAGCGCCTGAACGCCGGCGTCGTCGTCAGACCGACCCCCGCCAGGATCAACGCCAGGGCCAGATAGGCCGGCCAGCCGGGGCGCTCGCCCAGCACCGCCACGCCCAGGGCCGTGGCCCACAGCGGCGCCAGGTAGATCGACATGCTCATGAACACCGGCCCCCGGCGCTGGACCAGATAGACATAGCCGACGCTGCCCAGCGCGCTGGAGAACACCCCCAGCGCCGTCACCGCCGCCCAGGCCTCGGCCGAGGGCATGGGCGGCAGCGGCGTGGTGGCGACGGCCCAGATCGTGGCCAGCACCGCCCCCACCGAGCACATCATCAGGGCGCCGGAAAGAGCGCTGACCGGCGGCGCCTTGCGGGTGATGATGTTGGAGACCGCATAGAGGAAGGCGCCGAAGATGGCGCTGGCCAGCGCCAGGGCCTCCAGCGAGCCGCCGCTCGCCAGGCGCGGGGCCACCAGCACCACCAGACCGACAAAGCCCAGCCCCACCCCGGCGAACTTCCGCCACCCCAGCCGCTCGTCGGCCAGCAGCAGCTGGGCCAGGGCGGCGGTGAACAGCGGCGAGGCGCCGTTGCAGATGGCGTTGACCGCCGAGGGCAGGCGCGTGGCGGCGAAGGCGAACATCACGAACGGAATGGCCAGCCCCACCGACCCGACCCAGGCATAGGCCCGCCAGGGGCTGTCCTTGGCCAGGCTGAACCGCGGCGGCCGCTCGCCGCGCGCCAGGGCGACGATCAGCATGGTGGCGGTGGCCACCCACAGCCGCGCCACGGTGTTCCAGGCCGGCGGGAAGTCGTGGACGGCGATCTTCAGGGCCGCGAAGGCCGAACCCCAGGCGACGACCAGCGCCGCCAGCACCAGCCAGTCACTGCCGGCCTTTGAATCTCGCGCCCCGTTCATGGCGCCCTGTTAGGGCGCGCCGCCCGGCTTGTCGCCCTGCGGCTCGATCAATCCTGGTTTCTGAAGTCCGTCCCCAGACCCAACTCCAAGCCGCTTCAGAAAATCTCCCCTTGTGCGGCGCGGCAAACTTTGGTTCTTCGGGCGCGGGCCACATCCCCCCAACGGGATGCAGTCCATCTGCAAGGATGGGAGACATCGCTATGACGACCTTCGCCAAGCCGGCTATCAAGCCCGCTCGACCCGAGTTTTCTTCCGGCCCGTGCGCCAAGCGCCCCGGATGGACCCCCGAACAACTGAAGAATGCCGTGCTGGGCCGCTCGCACCGCGGCAAGCCCGGCAAGGCGCGCCTCAAGGCCGCCATCGACCAGACCCGCATCGTACTGCAGGTCCCGGACGACTACCTGATCGGCATCGTGCCGGGCTCGGACACCGGGGCCATGGAGATGGCCATGTGGTCGCTGCTGGGCCCCCGCCCCGTACAGCTGCTGGCCTTCGAATCCTTCGGCAAGGACTGGGTGACCGACGTCACCAAGCAGCTCAAGCTGCCCGACGTGCAGGTGCTGGACGCCCCTTACGGCGCCCTGCCCGACCTGACCCAGGTCCGCCCCGACGCCGATCTGGTGTTCACCTGGAACGGCACCACCTCGGGCGTGCGGGTCCCGGGCGCCGACTTCATCGCCGCTGACCGCGAAGGCCTGACCCTCTGCGACGCCACCAGCGCCGCCTTCGCCCAGGCGCTCGACTGGCCGAAACTCGATGTCGTGACCTACAGCTGGCAGAAGGCGCTGGGCGGCGAGGCGGCCCATGGGATGCTGATCCTCAGCCCCCGGGCGGTCGAGCGGCTGGAGAGCTATGCCCCCGCCTGGCCGATGCCCAAGCTGTTCCGCCTGACCAAAGGCGGCAAGATCAACGCCGAGATCTTCGAGGGCGCGACGATCAACACGCCATCGATGCTGTGCGTCGAGGACTATCTGGACGCCCTGCTCTGGGCCAAGGATATGGGCGGCCTGGAGGCCCTGCGCGCCCGCGCCGACGCCAACTTCGCCGCCGTGGAAGCCTGGGTCGCCAGGACCGCCTGGGTCGATTTCCTGGCCGAGGCGCCCGAGACCCGCTCCAACACCTCCGTCTGCCTCAAGGTGGTCGACCCAAAGATCACCGCCCTCCCCGCCGACGCCCAGGCCGATTTCGCCAAGAAGCTGGCCTCGCTGCTGGAGAAGGAAGGCGCGGCCTATGACATCGGCGGCTATCGCGATGCGCCGCCGGGGCTGCGCATCTGGTGCGGCTCGACCATCGAGACGGCCGATGTCGAGGCCCTGACCCCCTGGCTGGACTGGGCCTTCTCCACAGTGAGCGCCGAACTGGCGGCGGCCTGATCATGATAGAGCCGCTCAATGCCATCGAACGCCGCCTGGTCGAGGCGGCGCGCGACCCGGCGCGCCGCGCCGAGTTGCTGAACGCCCTGCCTGGCGCCGTCCTCTATGTCTCGCCCCTGGGCCCGCCGGAGGAGTCGCAGGGGCTGGGCGCCGTCTATGGCGTGCGCCTCAGCTCGGGCCAGGAGGCCGCCGGACTGTTCACCGCGCCTCAGCGGGTCAGCGAGGCCCTGGCCGACGGCGCGCCGCTGCTGGCCGGGGCCGGCCACGCCCTGCTCAAATGGCTGGCGCCCGGTCCCCTGGCGCTCAATCCCGGCCTGGTTCCCGACCTGCTGATCACCCGGGAAGAGGTGGCCGCCCTGCTGAACCGGCCGCCGCCGCCGGCGGCGGACGTGCTGGTGGGGCGGCCCGCCAACACGCCGGTCGAGCTGGTCAATCGCCTCAACATCGAACTGGACCCGCTGACCGAGGTCGCCGAGGCCTTCCTGGCCGTGACCTGGCGGCCGGGCGAAGCCGGTTCGGCCTGGCTGCTGGGCGTGCGCAGCGTCGGCCTGTGGTCGGCGGTCCAGGCCGCCGTCGACAAGGCCGTGCAGGGCTATGACTTCGACCGGCCGCTGCAGCTGGTCGATCTGGAAAAGTCGGACCTGGCCGACGTCCTCCGCCTGGAGATCGCGGTGGTCAAACCGCGCAAGCCGCACGGCTTCGTCAACCTGATGCGGCGGTGAGCTGATGTTCGAGCCCCTGAACCTCATCGAGCGGCGGCTGGCCGAGGCCGTCGCCGACCCCAGTCGCCGGGTCGCCTTCGGCCAGCGGCTGCTGACCGAGAAGCTGTATGTCTCGCCCATGGGCCCGCCTGACGCGCAGGGCCACATGCCCGGCCTGCGGGCCGCGCCCCAGCCCGACGGGACCATGGCGGTGGCCTTCTTCACCGCGCCCGAGCGGGTGGTGGCGGCCTATGGCCCCGCCGCCCTGATCATGGTCAAGGACGGCCGCACCCTGTTCGACTGGCTGGCCCCCGGGCCGTTCCAGATCAATCCGGGCGGCGACTACACCGTGGTGCTCAGCCCGGCCGAGGTCACCGCCCTGCTGGCCGGCGGCCGGCCCGAGATCGCCCCCCGGCCCAGCCGGCTGGAGCTGGGCCTGCCCTTCGACAAGCCCGTCGCGCTCATCGAACGGCTGCAGAGGGGTCTCGAGCCCCTGCTCCAGGTCACCGCCGCCTACCTGATGCTGGCCCAGCGCGAGGGCCGCGCGGCCCCGACCTGGCTGCTCGGCGTCGAAAGCCACGGCTCCTGGGGCGAGGTCCAGGCGGCCATCGCCACCGCCGTTCAGGACTACGATTTCAGCGACCAGTCGCTCGACGTCATGCCCATCGAGACCGCCGACAGCCCCTTGCGGACCGGCCTCGCCATCCTTGCCGAGCGCGCCCCGCGCGCCGCCCTCCACTAGATCCAAAAGGTTTCCTCCCATGCCCCGCGTTCTGATTTCCGACCAGCTGTCTCCCGCCGCCGTGGAGATCTTCCGCCAGCGCGGCGTCGAGGCCGACGTCAAGATCGGCCTGACCAAGGACGAGCTCCTCAAGATCATCGGCGACTATGACGGCCTGGCCATCCGCTCGGCCACCAAGGCCGACAAGGACGTGCTGGCCGCCGGCAAGCGGCTGAAGGTCATCGGCCGGGCCGGCATCGGGGTCGACAATGTCGACATCCCCAGCGCCACGGCCCGGGGTGTCGTCGTCATGAACACCCCGTTCGGCAACTCGATCACCACGGCCGAGCACGCCATCGCCATGATGTTCGCCCTGGCCCGGCAGCTGCCCGCCGCCGACGTCTCCACCCAGGCCGGCAAGTGGGAGAAGAACCGCTTCATGGGCGTGGAGCTGTTCGCCAAGACCCTGGGCCTGATCGGCTGCGGCAATATCGGCTCGCTGGTCGCCGAGCGGGCCATCGGGCTGAAGATGAAGGTGGTGGCCTTCGACCCCTTCCTCAGCCCCGAGCGGGCCGTCGAGCTGGGGGTCGAGAAGGTCGAGCTGGACGAGCTGCTGGCCCGGGCCGACGTCATCACCCTGCACACCCCGCTGACCGACAAGACCCGCAACATCCTGTCGGCCGAGGCCCTCGGCAAAGCCAAAAAGGGCGTCCTGATCATCAACTGCGCCCGCGGCGGCCTGGTCGACGAGGAGGCCCTGCGCGCGGGCCTGGACAGCGGCCATATCGGCGGGGCGGGCTTCGATGTCTTCGTCACCGAGCCGGCCAAGGAGAACCCGCTGTTCGGGGCCGAGAACTTCGTCGCCACCCCGCACCTGGGCGCCTCCACCCTGGAGGCCCAGGAGAATGTCGCCCTGCAGGTGGCCGAACAGATCAGCGACTACCTGCTGACCGGGGCGGTCTCCAACGCCCTCAACAGCCCCTCGATCACGGCGGACGAGGCCCCCAAGCTCAAGCCCTTCGTGGCCCTGGCCGAAAAGCTGGGCGCCTTCGCCGGCCAGATGGTCGATCCGGGTCTGAAGGCCATCGAGGTCGCCTATATCGGCGAGGTCGCCAAGCTGAACGTCAAGCCGATGACCGCCGCCGCTCTGGCCGGGGTGTTGCGCCCGATGCTGGCCGAGATCAACATGGTCTCCGCCCCCGCCGTGGCCAAGGAGCGCGGGGTCACGGTGCAGGAGTCCAAACAGGAGCTGTCGCCGGTCTATGACAGCCTGATGCGCATCACCATCACCAGCGACGCGGGCGAGAAGTCCTATGCCGGGGCGGTGATCGGCGGGGTGCCGCGGATCATCGAGGTCAAGGGCATGGAGCTGGACGCGCCGTTCAGCCCGGCCATGCTCTATGTGAACAACCTGGACAAGCCGGGGTTCATCGGTGCGCTGGGCATGATGCTTGGGGAGTCGGGGGTGAACATCGCCACCTTCAACCTGGGCCGGGTGTCGGCGGGGGACGACGCGATCGCGCTGGTGGGGATCGACCAGATGCTGAGCGAGCCGGTGCTGGCGAAGATCCAGGCGTTGCCGCATGTGAAGGAAGTCAGGGTTCTGGGCTTTTAGAAAATCCTCCCCCGGAGGGGGAGGGGGACCGCGCCGAAGGCGTGGTGGAGGGGGTTGCCTCTACAACCCCCTTTTCTCGCGGGCCCGCAGCTTATCGGCCGCGTTCTCTCCTGACGCCTGGATGTAGCTTAAACCCCCTCCACCATGCTCCGCATGGTCCCCCTCCCCCTCCGGGGGAGGATTTCAGGTGTCTTCTTTTTTGATCCGCTTGCGGACGTACATCGTCGCGTCCGCCTCCGCGAGCGCCGTCTCCGGATCCGCCCCCGGCTCGATCTCCCGCACCCCGACGGTGACATGCAGCGGCGCCGACCAGTCGCCCAGCTCCACCGGATGAGTCTCTATCGCCCGCTTCAGCGCCTCTCCCTTGGCCTCGGCGGTGGCCTGGTCGGCCTGGACCAGGATGACGGCGAACTCATCGCCGCCCAACCGGCCGACGATGTCGCTCTCGCGGACATTGGCCAGCAGGCGGTCGGCCACGGCCTTGAGGGCCTGGTCGCCGGCGGCGTGGCCGAAGCGGTCGTTGACGGCCTTGAAGCCGTCGAGGTCGAAATAGGCGAGACTGGCGGGCGAGCCATAGCGGGCCGAGAAGGCCGAGATTCGGCCCAGCTCGCGCATGAAGGCCCGGCGGTTGAGCAGGGGGGTCAGGCTGTCCTGGTCGGCCAGGCCCTCGACCTCCGACAGGCGGGCCTTCAGCCGGCCGACCTCGCCGCGCAGGTCGTCGATCTCGCTCAGCAGGGTCTTCAGCGCGCCCTGGACGGCGGGGGTCAGGTCGGCTTCGGTGAGGCCCAGGAAGGCGGTCTTATCGGCCGGCGCGACGCCGCCGGTGACCTGCACGCCGGCCTGGGTCAGGGCGCGTTTACGCATCGCTGAAAACGTCTCAGCCCTGGCGCCGGTGACCTTCATGGCAGAATCAATCGCATCATTTACCCCAGCCCTGCCTGCGAATCTGACCTATCGGTTGCTCCCCGACAAGCGGCGCCTATACAAGGCGACCTTTCGACGCCCCTCTCCGCAAAGAGAATGCCGAACCGATGAGCGAGACCCCCGCCGTCGCCATCATCATGGGCAGCCGCTCCGACTGGCCAACCCTGAAGGGCGCGGCCGAGAGCCTGGACGCCCTGGGCGTTCCGTACGAGGCCAAGGTGGTTTCGGCCCACCGCACCCCCGACCGCATGTTCGCCTTCGCCAAGGGGGCCAAGGCGGCCGGGTTCAAGGTGATCATCGCCGGGGCCGGCGGGGCGGCGCATCTGCCCGGCATGACGGCCTCGATGACCGAGCTGCCGGTGCTGGGGGTGCCGGTGGAATCCAAGCTGCAGAACGGCCTCGACAGCCTGCTCTCCATCGTCCAGATGCCGGCCGGCGTGCCCGTCGGCACCCTGGCGGTCGGGCTGGCGGGGGCCAAGAACGCCGGGCTGCTGGCGGCCCAGATCCTGGCCCTCTCCGATCCGGCCCTGGCCGAGCGGCTGGCGGCGCACCGGGCGGCCCAGACCGCCGGGGTGGCCGAGACGGTCGAGGACTGATGGCTGATTCCCCCCTTCCCCCCGGCTCGACCATCGGCATCCTGGGCGGCGGCCAGCTGGGCCGCATGTTGGCCCTGGCCGCCGCCAAGCTGGGCCTCGACGTCGTCATCCTCACCCCCGACGAGGATTCGCCGGCCTCGCGGGTGGTCAAGAAGACCATCGTGGCGACCTATGACGACCCCAAGGCGCTGAAGGCCCTCAGCCGACTGGTCGACGTCGTCACCTACGAGTTCGAGAACGTGCCGGCCGCCGCGGTCGAACAACTTGCGGCGCTCAACGTGACGGTCTCGCCGGATCCCAGGGCCCTGGCCGTCGCCCAGGACCGGGTCGACGAGAAGACCTTCCTGAACACCGCCGGCGCCCCCACCGTGGCCTTCGCGGCCATCGACAGCGCCGAGGCGCTCGCTATCGCCCTGGCCGAGATCGGCGCCCCGGCCCTGCTGAAGACCCGCCGGGGCGGCTATGACGGCAAGGGCCAGACCTGGGTCGAGAACGCCGCCGACGCCCCGGCCGCCTTCGCGCGGCTGGACGGCGCCCCGGCCATACTGGAGGCCCGGGCCGAGTTCGTGCGCGAGCTGTCGGTGATCGCCGCCCGGGGCCGCGACGGCGAGATCGCCCTCTTTCCCCTGGCCGAGAACCATCACGAGAACGGCGTCCTGCGCCGCACCAGCGCTCCGGCCCCGGTCGGGTCGGCCACCCTGGAGCAGGCCGAGCGCATCGCCGCCCAGGTGATGGCGGCGCTCGACTATGTCGGGGTGATCGGCATCGAGCTCTTCCAGCTCACCGACGGCCGGCTGGTGGTCAACGAGATCGCCCCCCGCGTCCACAATACCGGCCACTGGACCCAGGACGGCTGCGTCACCGACCAGTTCGAACAGCATATCCGCGCCGTCGCCGGCTGGCCCCTGGGCTCGACCGCCGCCACCGGCCATGTGGAGATGACCAACCTGCTGGGCGAGGAGGCCGCCGACTGGCCGCGCCTGGCCGCCGATCCGGAGGCCCGGCTGCACCTCTACGGCAAGCGGGAGATGGTCGCTGGGCGCAAGATGGGCCACGTCAACCGGGTGCGGCCTCTGGAGCGGGGGTAATGCGCTGGCTGAACAGCGTCGCCTTCTGGATCGGCGTCCTGGGCTGCGGCCTGATGATCCTCTGGTTCAGCCTGCAGCCACTCGAGTTTCTGCAGATGGCGCTGACCGCCCGGCATGTGGAATGGCGGGGGCTGCTGGGCATCGCCCCGCAGGCGCTGGCCGTCATCCTGATCATGTTCGCCGCCCCGGCGGCGGTGCGCCAATTCCAGGACGGCCGGTTCCGGCCCGCCTGGCTATGGCTGGGCGTCAGCTATGCCGGGGTGCTGGTCCTCGGCTACCCGGTGCAGTGGCTGGTCTGGAAGCTGCTGGCCGACTTCTAGGCCCGGCCGACATTCAAATTTCAAACCACCCTTCAACCGTCATCGCCGGGCTTGTCCCGGCGACCCATAGACACGGGCAATTGGGGTTGGCGGCGGTCCTGTCCGAGAGCGCCTTGACGCGCCGAGTCTATGGGTGGCCGGGACAAGCCCGGCCATGACGGAATTTAGGTGGGAGGAATCAGGCCCGGCCGAAGCGGATCCGGGCCAGCGCCCCGGCGACATCCTTGGCGAAATCGGCCGGCTTGAGGCCCGCCTTCCACTTCTCGAAGGCCATGACGTTCTCGATGCGGGCGTCGAGATTGGCCAGGGCCGCCTCGCGCCCCGAGGCCAGGTCGACGGCGAGGCTCGAGAGCAGCACCCCGGCCAGGATGGCCCGCTTGCTGTAGTGGTTCTCGTCGGTGGCGGTGTCGCCGGCCCAGCGCCAGAGGCCGTCGGCGGTCTCCCAGATCAGCCGGCCGGCCAGGGTGAGGTTCATCGGCAGGGCCAGAAAGCCGGCCCAGCGGCGCACCGCCTCGCGGTCGGCGGCGGCGGCGTCGAGGCGGGCGATGACGCCGATGCGGATGCGCTCGCGGATCTTCAGGCCGCCGGCGTCGGGCAGGCTGGCCAGGGCGGCGGCGTCATGGCGGCGCGACAGCAGGGCGGCCAGGTCCTGGGGCCCGTTGGGCAGCAGCAGGTCGACTTCCGGCTCGCTCAGGCCCGCCGCCCTCCCGGCGGCGGCCAGGGTCATGCGGCTCCAGCCCAGGTTGGGGACCAGCGGCAGGGCTTCGTCCAGGATGCGCTGCTCGGTGGCCTGCGCCCAGGAGTCGTCATCTATCGTCGTGTCGGCCATGACCTTCAGTCTATACCGCCCTTTCGCGCCCGTCGCCGATAGACAAGGCCAGCGCCCTCTGCTATCAGCCGCCGCTCGGTGTGGAAGCTCGCTTTCAGGCCAAGCCAATTTGTTTTCGACCGCCCGGCGCAAAGGGACGCGGCGGGCAGCCGATGGAGAGAGACCCCTGGTTCAGATTTTCGTCCGCGACAACAATGTCGACCAGGCGCTGAAGGCGCTGAAGAAGAAGATGCAGCGCGAAGGCTCGTTCCGCGAGATGAAGCGGCACGTGCACTACGAAAAGCCCTCCGAGAAGCGCGCCCGTCAAAAGGCCGAAGCCGTTCGCCGCGCCCGCAAGCTGGCCCGCAAGCGCCTGCAGCGCGAAGGCCTGATCGCCGCCCCGAAGAAGCCCGCGCCCCGCGGGGCATAGGGTCTAGCTTCGGCTGAAGATTTGAAGGGCCGCCCTGGCAACAGGGCGGCCTTTTCGCATGGGCGGTGGTTCGCGATCTGGAACCCTTCCTCCTCGATGGAGGAAGGGCAGGGTTGGTGGTGTGCGCTCGGCGTTAGGGGATGAACTCAGGGTGGCGTGGTCGCCTCCCCGCGTGCTTCCGGAAACGCACTGCCACCACCACCATCCCCGCCCTTCCTCCATCGAGGAGGAAGGGAGAAACAAGATTCAATCTGCCCTTCTCAGCCGCGCCACCAGCCCCTTGAAGTCCACCTTCTCCGTCGACAGCGCCCCGGCCCGGAACGCCCGGCCGGCGATCCACACCACCAGCGCGACGGTGGCCGCCATCAGCAGCCCCGTGCCCGCGATCTCCCACCAGGGCGGCTCGCTGGCCACCCGCGCGGTCATCAGGAACGGCGTGAAGGGCGGGATCCAGGACAGGGCCGCCAGGACCGGCGAATCGGGGTGCTGGATGGCCTGGGTCAGGAAGACGATGGGGATGATCAGGATCAGCATCACCGGGCCCAGCAGGGTCTGGGCCTCGCGGGTGGTCTCGCAGAAGGCGCCCACGGCGGTGAAGATGGCGGCGTACATCAGATAGCCGCCGACCAGGTAGAAGGCGAAATAGAAGACCAGGCCATGGCCGGCCAGCACCGCCCCGACATCGGCGGCGATATTGGGCGCCAGCGAGACGAGCAGGGTCGCCGCCACGCTGAGCCAGACTCCCATCACCGTGAAGGTCACCCCGGCGACGCCCAGGATCTTGCCGAACATGATCTCGGGCACGGAAGCGGACGCGAGCAGCACCTCGAGCACCCGGCTCGACTTCTCCTCGATGACGCTGTTCAGCAGGATGCCGGCCCCGGTCATGATCACCGACCACAGCAGCATGGCGCAGCCGAAGCCGACGATGCCGGGCAGGCGGTCGCGCAGGGCGACCTTGCCCGAGGCCTTGGCGGAATAGGCGGTCATTTTCGGTTCCAGCGCATCGGCGGCCCGCAGCGTCGCGGCGTCGACCCCGGCGGCGGCCAGACGCTTGCGGCGCAGCTCATCGGTGACCGCGCCCCGCACGGCCCGATCCAGGTCGCGGTTCAGCACATTGGCCTTCCAGAGGTCGACGGCCACCGCCTCGCCGGAGCCGTGCAGGATGGCCACGCCCTCGAGCTTGCGCTTGCCGGGCAGCAGGCGGTCACCGGTCAGCCAGGGCCGAAGCAGCTTGGCGGCCTGGGCCGGGTCGGCGGGCGCAGCGATGGGGAGAGGGACCAGCTGGGCGGGTGGCTTACCCTTGGATTTGGCCAGATCGGCGGCGATGACCGCTTCATAGCCGCCGCCGGTCAGGTCGATTACCGCCAGGGCTGGCACCGGCGTGTTGTGGGCCATCATGGCTGGCAGGGTCGAGGCCACGCCGAAGCCCAGCGGCATCATGATCATCGACAGCCAGAAGCCGACGGTGCGGACATAGGCGACGTATTCGCGGCGGGCGATGCGCAGCAGCCGGTTCATGCCTCGTCTCCGCCGGTCAGCACGATGAAGGCCTCATGCAGGCTGGGCTCCTTGAGCTCGAAGCGGACGATGTCCAGGCCCTGGGCGAAGGCGGCCTTCAGCGCCGCCTGGCCGTTGGCGCCGGGGGCCAGGGCGGCGGTGACCCGCTGGCCGGCCTCCAGGGGTTCGGCATGGGTGTGGGCCACGCCGGGCAGGGCCGCCACCATCGCCTCGTCCAGGGCGCCTTCCAGCACCAGGGCGCGGGGGGCGTGGGCCTTGGCGGCCTCGATGTCGCCGTCGAACACCTTGCGGCCCTTGGCCAGCAGGACGACGTGGTCGCAGAGCCGCTCGGCGTGCTGCATGACGTGGGTGGAGAAGACCACCGTGGCCCCGCGCTGGGCCAGGCCCCGGATGACGCCTTCCAGCGCCTGCTGGTTGACGGGGTCGAGGCCGCTGAACGGCTCGTCGAGGATGACCAGCTCGGGTTCGTGAGCGATGGCGCTGATCAGCTGGACCTTCTGGGCCATGCCCTTGGAGAGGTGGCGGATCTGGCGTTTGGCGGCGTCGCCCAGGCCCTGGGCCTCCAGCAGGGTCATGGCCCGGCGGCGGGCCTCGCCCGTGGGCACGCCCTTGAGCCCGGCCAGGAAGACGATGGCGTCGACCGGGGTCATGCGGCGGTAGAGGCCGCGCTCCTCGGGCAGGAAGCCGATCCGCTCGCGCACGGCCCGGCCGTCGGCGGCGCCCAGGACATTGATCCTGCCGGCGGTCGGGGCGGCCAGGCCCAGGACCATGCGCAGGGTCGAGGTCTTGCCGGCGCCATTGGGGCCGAGGAAACCCAGAATCTTGCCGCGCCGGGCGGCGAAGCTGAGATCGTCGACGGCGGTGAAGGCGCCGTAGCGCTTGGTCACCCCGTCGAGTTGCAGAGCGGCGTCCAAGCGACCTCCCGAATCAATCGACGTCTTCAACCTAACCGGCGGCGTCGCGCACATGAAGGATGGCGTCGACGATGGCCTGGCCGAACCGCCGGCCCAGCAGGCTGGCGTGACCGGCCTGATCGACATTGACGGCATAGGGATAACGGGATGCTCTCGCCGGCGCGGCCTGGGCCGATTTCCACGCCGCGCGATTGCCGACCGGGCCGGCGGTGACCACGGCGACCGGCCAGGTCGGGTCGTAATTTCCGGCCTCGCGCGCCTGGGCGGCGTCGGTGAGCCATAGCGTGACCTCGTCCGCCGCCGCGCGGTTGGACGGCCCGGAACCGAACGCCGCCTGCTTGGCCCGGACCGCGTCGGGGGGCAGGCCGATGCCGTCGCCCAGCAGCGGGGCGAGGGGCTTCAGGAGGCCGATGGAGGCGGCCGAGCTGGCCAGGCGCGAGATCTGGCCGAACCGCTCGACGAACATCCGCAGGGTCGCGTTGTCTGAGGCCTCGGCGGTGGTGGCGTCGACCAGCACGATGCCGGCCACCTGGGCCGGATGGGTGACGGCGTAGAGGCGGACATGCAGGCCGGCCATCGAATGGCCGACGAAGATGAAAGGCCCTTCCTCGCCCGAACGCGCGATCAGCTTTTCCAGGTCGGCGGCGATGGCGCGGCTATCGCGAGGCGCTGGCCCCGGATCGGAACTGCCCAGCCCGGCGCGGTCATAGGCGCAGGAACGTTGGCCCTTATCGGCCAGCCGCCGCTGCACCTCGGCCCAGTCGGCGGCGATGCCGAACGCCCCGGATTCGAACCAGACGGTGGGGTGATCGGATTTCGGGCCGACGCAGACCAGGTGCAGAGACCGGCCGCCGATATCGACCATCCGGCCTCTTGGTGCGTTCGAACTGACGGCGGCCATGGCGCCTCCCAGCGCAATCAGGAGCAGGACGGCCAGCAACAGTCCGGCGGGAATGCGCAGGGCAAGCTTGAGCATAGCGCCAACTTAGACGACGGTGCGGCCGGGAACAGGTGGGAAGGTTTCAAGAATGCGGCGACCGGGGATCGAGGTGCTGTGGGGCGCGCTGGCGGGGCTGGTCGCCCTGCTGATCGCCCGCATGCTGCTGCTCTACATCTTCCCGCCGCCGCCGGGGGTGAACCTGGCCGACGCCGAGCAGATCCGCCAGCTGGCCGGCACCCTGACGGCCGGGGTGTTCGTGGCGCTGGTCCTGGCCTGGATCATCGCCGCCGCCGCCGCGGCCTTCGTGGCCCTGACCATGGGCGAGGGCGAGCCGTCGAGCGGCTGGATGGCCGCCGCGCCGGTCGGGCTGCTGGTGGCCTGGCGGGGCCTGGCCCTGCACTACCCCGTGTGGGTGGTGTTGATCGGGCTGGTCTTGATGGGCGCCGCCGCCTTCGGGGTGGGCCGGCTGAGAGGCAGGTCGCCCGGCCGGTAGCCGGACGGATCGGCCGCCGGCGCTTTGGGCGGTTCGCGGACCGGCAGATCCAGGTCGGCGACCGGGGTCAGGACCATGCGCATGCGGCCGCCGCGGATCGTCCTGACGTCCTGGCCGGACGCGGCGGAACTGGCGACACTCTGGCGCGGCGCGGCCGGGGCGGCGACGCCGGCCGGCCAGCGGGACACCTGGGCCAGACGCACCCGGGTCGGAATACGGGCGGCGGCGGTCAGCGGCAGGGTCTTGGCGCTGGCGAAGGTCTGGCCAATGAACAGGGCCGGGTTGAGCGGCTTGCCATTCAGGCGGATCTCGAAATGCAGGTGCGAGCCGGTCGAGCGGCCGGTGCTGCCGGCATAGCCGACGGTCTGGCCCGACTTGACGGCCTCGCCGGTCTTCAGGGCGCCGAGCCGGCCCAGGTGGGCGTAGAAGGAGGTCAGGCCGTTGGCATGGACGATCTCCACGAAGCGGCCATAGCTGCCGCTGGTCCCGGTGCGGCCGACCACCCCGTCGAGGGTGGCCCGCACCAGCGAACCGGCCGGGGCGGCGATGTCGACGCCTTCATGCAGCCGGCCGCCCTCTTCCCAGGGCATCTTGCGCATGCCGAACGGCGAGTTGATGCCGCAACCGGCGATGGGGTCGATGAAGGCCAGCAGGGTGACGGGCGCGCGCAGGGCCGGGGCGGCGTGCGGATCGGCGGCATTCGCCTTGGCGACGACGGCGGGCTGGATGCTGGCCGAATAGTGCTGCTCGTGCCGGGTGGTGGCCCCGACGGCCCAGGCGCCGCCCATGCCGAGAGCGGCGCTGACCAGGCCGATAATCACGGGAGCAAGGGCGCGCACGCCCGGTATGGGCGCGGTCGTCTGACTGATTTTCACATCAACCTCGTGCTGATCCGTTGAGCCAAGTCGCGGGGCCGCCGAGGTTGGACGGCCGGGCATCAACAGGATGGGTATGGACGGCGGGCAGATGCCCGCCGTTTGGGGCCAAACAAGGGCGACGCGGTCAGACCGCGATGGCTTGACGCAGTTCGGCGGGTTCGGGGGAACTGGGGACCGGCTCTTCGGCGGCAACCCGCACGAAGGGGACCAGGTTGTCTTCGACGGTGGGCAGCGGCGGCAGGGCGACGACGCCGCGCTCTTCGGGGGTCAGCATGTAGCCGGCGTTGCGCGCGCGAATGCCGGGGGCCGAGCGCGACACGAAGACCGAGATCGGGGTCGAGAGCAGCAACGGCAGCACGATGGGGGTGAACCAGGCGATCAGGTCCGGGCGCAGGCAGAGGCAGGCGGCGAAGACCACCCCGACCACCAGCTCCCAGCGGTGCGCCATGGCCGCGTCGCGCCAGGAGATGTCGTGGCTGTCGCGGGCGCTGGTCGACCAGCCGGAGTCGCGACCCGACAGGGCCTCGAAGATGATGCGGGTATGGGCGACCATCATGATCGGGGCGATGGTCGCCGAGAGGGCCATTTCCAGCAGGGCGCCCTTGAGCACCATCCGGCCGCCGCCGAACAGCGCGCGCTCCTGCTTGTTCGCCAGCACCAGGGCGGCGCCCAGCATCTTGGGGCCCATCAAGAGGACCATGGAGACCATGGAGATGAACACCATGGCCGTCATCGGATGGTGGGCGTGCATCGTCTGCCAGGTCGGCAGGGCCCTGACGCCCAGGGTGGCGTAGAGCTGGATGCCCATGCCGACCACCAGCGAGGCCAGCCACAGCGGCGAGGCCAGATAGGCCAGCACGCCGAAGAACAGCTGCAGGCGGCTGACCGGGTGCAGGCCGGGGGCGAAGATCAGCGGGATGTGCTGCAGGTTGCCCTGGCACCAGCGCCGGTCGCGGGCCATGAATTCGGCGAGGCTCGGCGGGGTCTGCTCGAAGCTGCCGCCCAGGGCCGCCGTCACATGCACGCCCCAGCCGCCGCGCCGCATCAGCGAGGCCTCGATGACGTCATGGCTCATGACGTGGCCGCCGAACGGACGGGGTCCTTTCAGGATGGGCAGGCCGGCGCATTCGGCGAAGGCGCGGACGCGCAGGATGGCGTTGTGGCCCCAGTAGCTGGCCTCCGAGCCCGACCACCAGGCCAGGCCCGTGGCGGCGACGCGGCCATAGAGGCGCACGCCGAACTGCGAGGCCCGGGCGAACAGGCTGTCGCCCTCGATGATGGCCGGGGTGGTCTGGATCAGGCCCGCCTGGGGATTGCGCTCCATGGCGCCGACCAGCTGCAGCAGGGTGTCGGCGGTCATGACGCTGTCGGCGTCGAAGATGATCATCGACTCATAGGCGCCGCCGAAACGCTGCACCCATTCGGCGACATTGCCGGCCTTGCGCTCATGGTTCTCGGCCCGGCGGCGGTAATAGGCGCGGCAGGACGAGCGGGCGCGGAAGGCCAGGAAGGAGCTCCATTCCTCCAGGGCGATGGGGTCCTTGGTGGTGTCGCTGAGCACGAAGATGTCGAAGGCCTGCTCGGCGCCGTGGGCGGTCAGGTCGGCCTCGATGCGGGCCAGCCGCTCGAAGACGCCCCTGGGGTCCTCGTTGTAGACCGGCATCAACAGGGCGGTGCGGGTGGTCGGCCGGGGGGCCTGGGCCGGGAAGTTCAGCTCGTCGCGGTCGCCGCGGGCCAGCCGCACGCAGAAGCCGAGGAAGGCGCTGGAGAACCAGCAGGCGATCGAGGTGATCAGGATGGCGAACAGGCCAAGCGCGGCGATCTCGGCGCCGGTGAAGCCCTTCTTGGCGTAGATGGCGAAGGGGGCCCAACCAGCAAGCGTGGCCAGGCAGAGGGTGGCGGCCAGCAGGGTCAGGCGGCGCAGGCCGACGTTTTTGGGCGAGGTGGCCGGCGTGCGGCCCACGGCGCGCCTGGTGGTGAAGGATTGGCGCGGCATGGCCAGCGGGGATTCGCCCGGCAGCAGGGTGCGGCTGACCGTTTGCGGCGTCACAAAGGGCTGGGTTCCGTGCCGGACCTCCAGGCCACTCATTCCGTGCATTGGCGCCAATCCCTAACTCAAGGTCTCGAACCGGCGGCCCGAGAGGGGCCGTGATCGGTTCGTGATCAACTTCGCGGTTATCAAGGACGCTTTCCCTCGGCCCGTGATCTCGCGGTTGCGAACACGGCGATGTGAAAAACGCCCCGTCTTAGGCCGGATTTCCCGGGAAATTGCAACTGAAACTACCGAATCTCCAGGGATTTCTTCCAGCAAAGGCCGGCCGGCTCGCAGGCGCCGCATTTTTCGCGCTCCGGTCATCAGAAAACGCCCGTTTGCCTCGTCTTCACGCAGTCATCACGAAACTGAGAGCAGAATATGGCCAGATTTTGGAGAACAATTCCCGCCGTAGGGGAGGCGCTCAGGCTTGGCCGCGACTCAATGCCACGAGCCGCCGCTCCAGCGCCCAGGCGGCGACGCCGGTCCAGCCGATCAGCACCAGGGCGAATCCGCGTTCCCACCAGCCGACGTTGAAGTCGTTCACCAGACCCTTGAAGACCAGGTGGCGGGTCAGGACGGTCAGAACCGCCATGGCGATGAAAACCAGGGCAAGAAACCACCGCAGACGCCTCATTTCGCGCACCCGCGCCAGGCCCCAGATCAGGCAGAGCGGGGCGAACATGATGAAAAGGCCCAGATTGACCAGCCGGTGGCGCGGGTCGGGCCAGGGAATGAGGCCCGCGACCACCATGCCAACGCCCGCCAGGATGAAGGCGGCGGCGGTCACCCCGGCGGCCCAGCGCGAGCCGTCCAGGGCCAGGAGAGCGAGGGCGAACCCGACCCCCGCCACGGCGGCCGAGACGCCGGCGAACACCACCATGCTGTTGAACAGCCAGGGCGCGGGGGCGTGCAGGCCGCCCAGTTCGCTCAGATACTGCCGGGACTGGTCGTAGTCGGGCCAGCTGAGCGTCGCCAGGACGACGGCGATAAAGGCGACGACCGGCGCGGCCATGCCGACCGCCAGCATCAGCCGCCGCCGCCGGAAACGCGGGGTCATGCCGCCTCGGCGGACCGTTCGGCGGGGGCCGGAGTCGATGCGGGGGCGGGCATCCGCGAGACAGCCCCTCGCGCCTTGAGCGGCTTGAGGCCCCAGATCGGCCGGATGGGATCGACCCGCCGCACCAGTTCATAGACCGCCAGGCTGCCGCCCAGGGTGATGGCCACCAGGGCCGGGGCCTCGATCCACAGGGGCAGACCGATGCGCAGCAGCAGGTAGCCGGCGGCGACCAGCAGGGTCTGGTGGATCAGGTAGCAGGGAAAGATGGCCTGGTTCAAATAGCGCAGGATGGGGCTGTCGGCCCGGCGCAGATGCCTGCTGCCAAAGCCAAGGATGGCGGCGATGGTCGCCCACTGGTCGAGCGCGAACATCCCGGCCTTGACCGAGCCGTCGAAGGCCATGCCGCCAGGATGGACTTCCAGCGCCATCAATAGCGGCAGGGCGATGAGGGCCAGGCTCAGCGCGACCCAGCGCTGCCGCTCGAGGCTGCGCCAGAAGCCGTCCTGGCCGACCAGGGCGAAACCAGCCAGGAAGGCGGCCAGCGAGATGGCATGGTTGTACCAGTCGCTGGTCAGGTGGTTGGTCAGGCCCCAGCGCCAGAACAGGAACTGGCGAACCAGGCCCAGATAGACGATCGGCAGGACCAGCAGCCGCCAGCCGGAGGTGGCCCAGGCCAACGCCTTTTCCAGCCTGGCCAGCGCGGCGGGCTGGGCCAGCAGGGCGATGGCCGCCAGGCTGTAGACGGCGATGTAGAGCACGAACCACAGATGGTTCAGCGGCAGGGTCTCGAGGTTGGCGGGGCTGAACTGGTTGAGCCACCAGGCGCCCAGCCCCTGATGCCAGCTGCCCTTGGCCATGGCCTCGATCCAGGCCTGGGGCGGCACCAGCACCAGCACCCCGAACAGGAAGGGCGGGGCCAGCCGGGCGATGCGGGCCTTGAGCACGGCGCCGGGAGTCAGGCGGCGGGACATCAGCCGCAGGGCCGCGCCCGAGACCAGGAACAGCAGGGTCAGCCGCCAGGGATTGGTGACCAGGGCGCCGTCCCGCAGCCATTCCAGGTAGTGGCGCGAATGGACGTGCCAGTCCCAGGGCGCATAGACCAGGGCCACATGGTAGAGGATCAGCAGGCCAAAGGCCCCCACGCGGATCCAGTCGAGATCGGCGCGGCGCGCGGAAGGGGAAACGGTCACGGACACGTGAGCCCTATGACGCGCCGCAGCGCATCTGTCCATCCGGCAGGCCACTGACAATGACTTTGAAGACGGCCTGCATGATCTTTGGGCAACGCTCCCCGGACCTTATGCCGCAACGCGGTAGGGGCTGTTTCGCTCCCGGAAATGCCTCAGGATCGGTGACAGTAACGCGGAGGATTTCCTGGTCCGCCTTGCCCGACTTCAGAGCCCCGGTCCGCTCACGCGGGCCGGGGTCTTTTCTGGGTCGGCGACACTCAGGAAGGCCCAGACGTGGCGATAGAGCCCGTCGCGGACCAGGGTGCTGTGGTCCGAACCCCGCATCGCCTCGAACCGCTTGGGCTGGCTCGCCATGGCGTAAAGCTGCTGGCCGAATCGGAACGGGATGACGCTGTCGCGCGTACCGTGGACGATCAGCACCGGGATATGGACCTTGCCGATCCAGTCGGTGGACTGGAAGCGGTCCTTCATCAACAGCCGCACCGGCAGCCAGGGAAAGCGGATGGCGGCCACGTCGGTGGTGGAGGTATAGGGGGCCTCCAGGATCAGCGCCCGGGCCGGCCGCTGGGCCGCCAGCCGCACGGCCAGGCCCGAGCCCAGGCTGTAGCCCTGGATGACGATCTTGCCGGCCGGATAGCGGGCCGCCACCCAGTCGTAGGCGGCGTTGGAGTCCTCGATCAGGCCATGCTCGCTGGGGTGGCCCTCCGAGCCCGCATAGCCCCGATAGCCCACCGCGAAGAAGCCGACCCCGGCCTCGGCGAACCGCTTCCAGCGCCACTTCTGGTGGGCGAGGCCCTGGCCGTTGCCGTTGAAAAACAGGAGGACGGGTTTGTCGCCCTCGGGCGGCAGGTACCAGGCGACCAGCCTGGTTCCGTCCGCCGCTGTCAGGTGGATGACCTGGATTGGCGGCCCATCGGCCGGCGGAGCGATGAAGGTCGGGTCGGGCTGGTAGAGGTATTTGCGCTGGTCGACATACATGACCGCGACCAGGGCGAGGTACATCGTCAGGGCCACGCCCAAGGCAACCGCCGCCAAACGCACCAAAGCCTTCCGCAAAGCACCCTCCCCCGTGAACGACGGCGAGGCTAGCACGTCGCCGGTCAGAAACGATTGTGCAGCGGCTCGGCGGCGATTTGGTGTTCATCCTCGTAGAGCACGAAGCCGGGTTCTCGGGTCGTCAAAACCTCGACATGGATGCCGCAGTCCTCCAGGGCCGCCTTCAGTCCGTGCATGCGGCGGATATGTTCCTCGGCGGCCGGCTTGAACCACGACAGGGCCGACTGCCCGCCTTTGCGGGAGAAATGCTTGGGCGCCTCCAGGTTCTCGTTGAACCAGGTAATGGCGTCCTCGACCTCGGCCAGGGCCCAGCCGCTGGCATGATCGCTCTCGCGCGCCGTCCGAATGGCCTGGAACAGGCCCAGCCGCGAGCGTTGCCCCTCGACCAGTTCGAAACAGACAAAGCGGACAAAGACCGGCCGTTCGTCCGGCCGGCGGCGGACGGCGGCCCGGGGCGGACGCGGCGGCCTTGGCCCCATCAGAGCCCCTTGATGATCCCCTCGACCATCTTCTTGGCGTCGCCGAACAGCATCATGGTGTTGTCGCGGAAGAAGAGCTCGTTCTCGACCCCGGCATAGCCCGAGGCCATGCCGCGCTTGACGAAGAGGATGGTGCGGGCCTTCTCCACGTCGAGGATCGGCATGCCGTAGATGGCGCTGGTCGGGTCGGTCTTGGCGGCGGGGTTGGTGACGTCGTTGGCGCCGATGACGAAGGCCACGTCACAGGCCGGGAACTCGGCGTTGATGTCCTCCAGTTCGAAGACCTCGTCATAGGGGACGTTGGCCTCGGCCAGCAGCACGTTCATGTGGCCGGGCATGCGGCCGGCGACGGGGTGGATGGCGTATTTCACCTCGACCCCCTCCTCCTTCAGCTTGTCGGCCATCTCGCGCAGGGCGTGCTGGGCCTGGGAGACCGCCATGCCGTAGCCGGGGACGATGATCACCTTGCTGGCGTTCTTCATGATGAAGGCCGCATCGTCCGCGCTGCCCTGCTTGACGGGCCGGGTCTCGACCTTGCCGCCGGCTCCGGCGGCCGCGTCCTCGCCGCCGAAGCCCCCCAGGATCACCGAGATGAAGCTACGGTTCATCCCCTTGCACATGATGTAGCTGAGGATGGCGCCCGAGCTGCCGACCAGGGCGCCGGTGATGATCAGGGTGACGTTCTGCAGGGTGAAGCCCAGCGCCGCCGCCGCCCAGCCGCTATAGCTGTTCAGCATCGAGACCACGACGGGCATGTCGGCCCCGCCGATGGGGATGATCAGGGTGACGCCAATCAGCAGGGAGAGGGCGAAGATGCCCCAGAAGGCCCAGATGGCGGTCCCGCCGCTGATCACCAGCATGATCACCAGGGCGACGATGCCGGCAGCGATGGCCAGGTTGAGCAGGTGGCGGGCCGGCAGCAGGATCGGGGCGCCGGACATGTTGCCGTTCAGCTTGGCGAAGGCGATCACCGAGCCGGTGAAGGTCACCGCCCCGATGGCCAGGCCGATCGACAGCTCGATCAGCGACTGCAGGTGGATGCGGTCGCCCTCGGCGATGCCGAAGCCGGCCGGTGTGTAGATGGCGGCCACGGCCACCAGGCAGGCGGCCATGCCGACCAGGCTGTGGAACAGGGCGACCAGCTGCGGCATCTGGGTCATGGCCACCCGCCGGGCCACCACCGCCCCGA
Organism: Caulobacter ginsengisoli; assembly: GCF_030814835.1. GTDB lineage: Bacteria > Pseudomonadota > Alphaproteobacteria > Caulobacterales > Caulobacteraceae > Caulobacter > Caulobacter ginsengisoli. The sequence continues at coordinate 210,904 of NZ_JAUSVS010000005.1, read as the reverse complement.
TGCCGCCCCCGATGGCGACGCCGCCGCCGATCATCAGCACCGTCACCAGGTCGAGATTGCCGCTGGACCACAGCGTGCCCAGGGTCACCGCCACGGCGATGGCCATGCCCACCATGCCGTTCAGATTGCCCCGCCGGCTGGTCTCCGGGCTGGAAAGACCGCGCAGGGCCAGGATGAACAGCACGCCCGAGACGATATAGGCGATGGCGGCGAAGTTGGCGTTCATGCGGTGGGTTCCATCGCCGGAGGCGGGGTGTCTTTGGAAGTGGACTTGGCCTTGCGGTGCTCGGCCCACTGGATGGCGGTCACGATGACGATCACCGCCAGCACGGTCAGCAGCCAGAGCGAAGCGCCCTGGGCGGCGCTGACGATCTGGGGCAGAACAAGGACGCAAAGCGCCAGGTAGAGCGCGAACGCCAGGCCGCTCAGGATCCGGGCGATCCGCCGCCACGGGCCGGGGGAGACTTTTCGCGCGGCGTCCAAGCCCACGCTCGTGAACAGCATACTCATCTGTGCGAGCGGATTGAGCTGCACGAGGGGCAGATGGTCCCGCCACAGCAACACCAGGCTGGCGCCCAGCCCGGCCAGGGCGAGGCTGTTGGCGACCAGCACCCAGAAAACCGAGACGGACCCGCCCTCGATATGCCGGCTGACCCGGAGCAACAGGTAGCCGATCAGCAGAACGGCCACGGCTCCCCCGCCGATGGCGGCCACGCCCTTGAGGTCTTCCAGGTTCATGGCGTCCCCTCCGGTGAGGAATCACCGGCCCGCCGGTCGGCCCCGTCCCAGGGCGTGCGGGCGCGGACGGCGGCGATCCATTGCACGATCACCGCCGCCAGGATCAGGGCCACGGCCAGGCCGCCCTGGATCAGGCCGGAAAGATTGGAGTTCTGGCGCACCAGCAGCGAGAGCTGCATCAGGCCCAGCGAGGTCAGCAGCAGTCCGGCGCTGTTCAGCCAGCGGCGGCGCTTGAGCACCACCCAGATGTAGGCGCCGGTTCCGGCGAGACCGCCGATTCCGCAGGCATACCCCAGGAGCTGGATGGCCAGTGGGCTGTTCATCAGGGGCGCGGCCTACTTGGCCTTCTTCTTGTACATCCCCAGCATCCGCTGGGTGACCAGGAAGCCGCCGAAGATGTTGACCGCCGCCAGGCCCGCGGCGACCGCGCCGGCGCCCTTGGATATCCAGACACTGCCGGCTTCCGGCCCGCCGGCCAGCCCGACACCCTTGGAGGCGGCGGCGAGCAGGGCGCCGACGATGATCACCGAGGAGATGGCGTTGGTCACGGCCATCAGCGGGGTGTGCAGGGCCGGGGTGACGCTCCAGACCACATAGTAGCCGACGAAGATGGCCAGCACGAAGATGGCCAGGCGGAAGATGGTGGGATCGACGACGGAGGCGTCCATGACGGTCAGGTCCTTGCGATCTTATTTGTTGAGGAGCGCCGGGTGGACGACGGCGCCGTCCTTGGTCACCAGCGCGGCCTTGAGGATTTCTTCCTCGAAGTCGGGGGCGAAGGCGCCCTCCTTGGTGAGGAAGAGGCCCGCGAAGGCCATCAGGTTGCGCGAATAGAGGGCGCTGGCGTCGGTGGCGATGCGGCCGGGCAGGTTGGCGTAGCCGACGATCTTGACCCCGCCGGTCTCGACGATCTCGCTCAGCCTGGCGCCCTCGACATTGCCGCCCTGCTCGACGGCCAGGTCGATCAGCACCGAGCCGGGTTTCATCGAGGCGACCTGGGCGGCGCTGACCAGGCGGGGCGCGGGCCGGCCGGGGATCAGGGCGGTGGTGATGACGATGTCCTGCTTGGCGATGTGGCCGCTGACCAGCTCAGCCTGCTTGGCCTGGTATTCGGGGCTCATCTCCTTGGCGTAACCGCCGGCGGTCTGGGCGTTCTTGAACTCCTCGTCCTCGACGGCCAGGAACTTGGCCCCCAGGCTCTCGACCTGCTCCTTGGTGGCGGGCCGCACGTCGGTGGCGGTGACCACCGCGCCCAGCCGGCGGGCCGTGGCGATGGCCTGCAGGCCGGCGACACCCACCCCCATGACGAAGACCTTGGCGGCGGCGACGGTGCCGGCGGCGGTCATCATCATCGGCAGGGCCTTGCCGAAGGTCTCGGCGGCCTCGATTACGGCGCGGTAGCCGGCCAGGTTGGCCTGGCTGGAGAGCACGTCCATCACCTGGGCCCGGGTGATGCGCGGCACGAACTCCATGGCGAAGGCCGAAACCTTGGCCTTGGCCAGGGCTTCCAGCGTCGCCTTGTCCTGGTGGGGGTTGAGCGTGCCGACCACGATGGCGCCGGGCTTCAGCGCCGCGATCTCGGCCGCTTCCGGCCCGCGCACGCAGAACAGGATGTCGGCCTTGCCGATCGCCGCCTTGGCGGTCTTCTCGAGTTTGGCCCCGGCCGCCTCATAGTCGGCGTCGGTCACCGAGGCGGTGAGGCCCGCTCCCGCCTCGACCACGACCTCGAAGCCCTGGGCGATCAGTTTCTTGACGGTATCGGCCGTGGCGGCGACGCGGGTTTCGCCAGCGCGGCGTTCCCTGGCGACAGCGATAACAGCCATGCAAGCTCCCCAAACGCCGACTCTCAGCGCGGCCTTGGGGCCCTGTTTAGGGGATGATCTTGCCTGTTGTCGAGCCCGGCGATATTGCGCCGCGAAAGATTATTGCCGCAATGCAGCAATTTCGCGGGGCCTAGTGGCTGCCGGCCGGCTTGCCGCGGAAGAAGACGATGCCCAGCGCCAGCAGGATCACGCCCGGGACCGCGCCGCCGAAGAAGCCCAGGTCGGTGCAGAACCAGATGGTGGTCATCACCAGGGCGACCGCGATGAACAGGCAGCCCCACTTGGTGAAGTTGCCGAACGCCACATAGGTGGCTTCCTGCTCGGAAATGTCCTGGTCGCCGCGGTGGTATTCGGAAGCCATAGGGTCTCGTCCGCCAAAAGGTGTTGCGCCCGCTTACAACGAGCCGAGGCGCATCTCAAGCGCGGCGGGGGAGGGAAAATCGCCCGTCTAGGGACTAGGGTTCCTCGCATGACCCGCTCAAGGCCGCGCGGACGGCCCGCCCATCTCGATATCCTGACCCCGGCCGAATGGCGGGTGGTCGAGGCCGTGCGCCACGGGATGAGCAATCCGATGATCGCCCGCCGCCAGGGCGTCAGCCTCGACGCGGTCAAGTTCCATGTCGCCAACGCGCTGCAGAAACTCGGCTTTTCCAGCCGGGCCGAACTGCGCCTCTGGGACGGCGTGCGCCGCGACAGCCCGCTAGCAGGAAAGACGCAGACCATGAACCAGCCCCTGGGCCCGATCGGTCAGATCGCCCGCAGCGTCGCCGACATCGCCGCCGCCCGGCAGTGGTACGGCGAGGTGCTGGGCCTGCCCCACCTCTATACCTTCGGCAACTTGGCCTTCTACGACTGCGGCGGGGTGCGGCTGATGCTGTCGCAGGGCGATGGCGGACCGGCCGAGTCGGTCCTGTATTTCCGGGTCGAGGACGTGCGGGCGGCCCATGCCCAGCTTACCGGCCGGGGCGTGGTCTTCACCAACGCCCCGCACATCATCCACACCCATGCCGACGGGACCGAGGAGTGGATGGCCTTCTTCAACGACAACGAAGGCCGGACGTTGGCGATCATGGCGCAGGTGAAGGGGGGGTAAAACTCCGCCCACGTAGGGGGCGGACGGCCGCCCGACACGCGCTGCGAGCGCGTGCGAGGCCCGGCCAGGTGGGGGTCTTCGCGCAGGGGCTGGGATCGTCCGGCTTCGGCAGGACGGATTGCAAAACGCCCGAGAGCTTCAGGTAAAGACCGAACCCTTGCCCGAAGACCCCCTCCTGACCGCGCTCTGGCGCGGTCGTCCTCCCCCTACGGGTGAGGAGTAATCGGCCACGTCTCCAGCAGCGCCCGCAGCGCCGCCACCAGGGCCAACGGCTGGTCGATCATCACGTGGTGGTCCGAGTCGGGGATGGGGATCATCGGCGTGCCGGGCGGGGCCATGCGGCGCATGTAGTCCTCGACCTCGGACGGGATCAGGTTGGAGCGGCCGCCCCAGAGGGCCGCCACCGGCACCCGGGCCGCGCCGAAGGCGGCGTGGGAATCGCCCATGCTCTCGCGGTCGAACCGCTCCCACATGGCCGGGTCGAACTTCCAGGTCCAGCCGCCCTCCACCTCGTGCAGGGAATGCCGGGCGATGAAGTCGGCGATGTAGAGGTTCTCGCAGCCCTGCGGCGGGGCCAGGCGGAAGCGGGCCAGGGCCTCGGCATGGGTGGCGTAGACCTTGTTGGGCCGGCTGCGGGTCGGCGGGCCGCGCCATTCGCTCTCGGGCGGGCGGATGGGGCTGTCGACATAGACCGCCGCGCGCAGGCGGTCGGGATGCTGGGCCGCCATCACCCGGGTGGCGAAACCGCCGAAGCTGTGGGCGATGACGATGGGTTTGTGGCCCTCGACATAGAGGCCGGCCGCTTCAGCCGCCCCCAACGCCTCGGCGGCGAACAGCTCACCGGTATAGTGCGGCCGCCAGCCCGAGGCGCCCATCCCCGACCAGGACATGGCCGCCACCCGATAGTCATCGGCGAAGAAGGGGGCGATGAAGCTCCACCAGTCGGCATGGGCGGCATTGCCGTGCAGGAACAAGAGGCCGGGCTTGCCGACCTCGCCCCAGGTCAGCAGTTCGATCGGGCAGCCCTCGACCTCGATCATCGACCGCTCGGGCCGGTTGGCCAGGGCCTTGTCGAACCAGTGCGGGGCGGGTGGCCTGTCGCCGTTGAACCGGGCCAGCGGCGCGCCGATCTCGGGCGGCAGGCCGGCGGGGTCGGCGAAACGATGGGGCTTGCGGTCGGAGTCTGCCATGGGTGGGACAGCGACTAACAGGCGTTTGAATTTGTGGCTAGGGGCTAGGGGCTAGGGGCTAGGGGCTAGGGGCTAGGGGTTAGGGGTTAGGGGCTAGGGGCTAGGGGCTAGGGAGTGCGCCCGTTCTTCTAATCCCTAGCCCCTAACCTCCAGTCCCTCACACCAGCGCGTCGAACTCGTCCACCAGCCGCTCCAGCTGATCCACCCCCGCCGCCCAGAAGCTCTTCTCGCGCGGGTCCAGGCCGAAGGGGGCCAGGGCTTCGACATAGGTTCGGGTTCCGCCGGCGCTCAGCAGGTCCTCGTAGAGGGGCGTGAACCCGGCCGGGTCGGCGCGGCGCTTTTCCATCAGGGCGCGGACCAGAAGGTCGCCGAAGGCGTAGGCGTAGACATAGAAGGGCGAGTGCACGAAGTGGCTGACATAGCCCCAATAGTGCTCGTAGCCGGGGTTCATGCGGATGGCCGGGCCCAGGCTCTCGCCCATCGCCTGCAGCCAGAGGCCGCCGATCTCGTCGGGCCCCAGCTCGCCCTCGACGCGGGCGGCGTGGAAGCGGGTCTCGAACTGGTGGAAGGCGATCTGGCGGACCACGGTGTTGAGGCCATCCTCGATCTTGCCGGCGAGCAGGCCGCGCCGTTCGGCCTTTGACGCCTCGGCCAGCAGGCGCTCGAACACCAGGCCCTCGCCGAAGATCGAGGCGGTTTCGGCGAGGGTCAGGGGCGTGTCGGCCAGCAGGGTGCCCAGGGGCTGGCACATCGTCTGGTGGACGGCGTGGCCCAGCTCATGGGCCAGGGTCAGCACGTCGCGCCGCTCGCCCATATAGTTGAGGAAGACATAGGGGTGGCGGTCGGCGGTGACCGGGTGGCTGTAGGCCCCCGACTGCTTGCCGGCCCGGGGCGCGGCGTCGATCCAGGGGCGGGTGAAGAAGCCGCGGGCGGTGTCGGCGAATCTGGGGGCCAGGGCCTCGAAGCTGTCGAGCACGATGGCGCGGGCCTCGTCCCAGCCGTACTGGCGGGGCTGGACGGTTTCGAGCGGGGCGTTGCGATCCCAGTGGTCCAGGGTCTTGCGGCCCATGACCCTGGCCTTCAGGGCATAGTAGCGGTGGCTGGTGGCGGCGTAGCGCTCGACCACGGCCTCGACCATGGCGTCGACCGCCTCGCCGTCGACCTCGTTGGAGAGGTGGCGGGCATGGGCGGGGCTGGCGTATTTCCGCCAGCGGTCCTCGACCTGTTTTTCGAAGGCCAGGGTGTTGTAGCAGAGGGCGAGCGTCGGGGTGCGCTCCTCCAGGGCCTTGGAAAGCCCGCTGGCGGCGTCGCGGCGGCGCCCAGCGTCCGGATCGCTCATCCGGTTGAGGGTCTCGGGCAGGGTCAGCCGTTCGCGGCCGACGCGGGCCTCCAGCCGGGCCAGGGTCTCGTCATAGAGCCGGGTCCAGTTGGCCACCGCCGGCGAGCGGTCGACCAGCAGGTGCTCCAGGTCGTGGGAAAGCTCATGCGGCCGCGACAGCCGCACCCGCCGCATCCACGGCCGCCAGCGGGCGGCGGGCGGATGGGCTTTGTAGGCCGCCTCGATCTCGGCGTCCTCCAGCTCATTGAGCTCCAGGGTGAAGAACAGGCTCTCGGCCCCGATGGCGGCCGAGCGGGCCCGCAGATCACCCTCGAACTTGGCCCAGGCGCTGTCGTCCTTGGCCGTGGAGCTGGCCAGGGACGCATAGGCGCCGACGCTCCAGAGATGGTTCACCGCCTTCTCGTAGAGATCGACGCCCTTATCCAGCAGTTCGCCCAGCGCCTTGGCGTCGGCGCGGGATTCGACGAAGCGGCCCTTGAGCGCGACCAGTTCGTCATTGACCCTTTTGGCGGCGGCCAGGTCCAGCTCGATGCGCGGGTCTTCGCGGCTGGCGTAGAGGTCGTCCAACCGCCATTGCGGCAGGGCTTCGGAAGCGGGCGGCTTTACAGGGGCGTTCATGGCCCCGGCTTTACGCCCGCCCGCCCGGCTGCGGAAGTCAGATGAAGGCTTTGCGCTTCATCCAGCCCAGCGCCAGGTCCGGCCAGGCCGCCACCGGCTTGCCGGTCGTGAAGCGCAGCCCGAACCCGTGGCCGCCCTCCTCGAACAGGTGCGCCTCGACCGGTATCCTGGCGGCGCGCAGGGCCTCCATCAGGCGTAGGGCGTTGGCCGGTGGGACGCTGGCGTCGTCCAGGGCGTGCAGCAGGAAGACCGGCGGGGCGTCGGGGCGGACCTGGTCCTCGAGCGACCAGGCGGTCTGCGCCGCCGCCGTCGGAGCCTCGCCCAGTAGTTCCTTGCGCGAGCCGGCGTGGGCGATGGCGGGGTCCATGCTGGCCACGGGATAGCAGAGCAGCGCCAGGTCCGGCCGGGCCGAGACCGCGTCGACGGCGTCGATCGGCCGATAGGCCGGCCGGTCGAACATCAGCGTCCCGCAGCCGGCGACATGACCGCCGGCCGAAAAGCCCATGATCGCCACCCTGGCGGGGTCGAGGCCGCGCCCGGGCGCCAGATGACGCACCAGGCGCATGGCGCGCTGGACATCCTGCAGCGGGGTCGCCGGGCCGGCCGCCCAGCCGTCGGCGGGCAGGCGGTAGGTCATGACATAGACGGTGATCCCGGCCAGGGCGAAGCGGGCGGCGGTCTCGTAGCCCTCCTTGTCCATCACCACCCATTTGTAGCCGCCGCCGGGGGCCATCAGCAGACTGGTCCCGTTGGGCCTGGCCGGCCTGAAGACGGTCAGGGTCGGGCGGCGGACATGCTGGACATAGCGGTCGCGCAGGGCGGCCGGGTCCTTGGCCCGCTCGACCACCTGTTCCTGGACCGTCACGGCCTCGCCGCCGGGCGGATCGCCGGGCCAGATCGGCAGGATCTCCGGAACGTCGGCGGCGAGGGCAGGCAGGGCGGCCGAGCCGGCCAGCAGGGCGGCGGTCTGGCCAAACAGGCGGCGCGTCAGCATGAAGCCTCCCAATTCCTGACACCGGTATCATTAGACCAAGCCGCTGGAAAAACCATCCTTTTACCGGGTGGTCAGGCGTCTTTAACCGGTCGGATTGTAACGTTCGACCGGAGCCGTTTGAGGGGATTTGGAAGCGCGATGCCGGCCTACGAGGGCAATGTGATGGGCGCCGCGGTCGTCGACGACAACGACGGCGCCCTGCCGACCCTGAACATGCCCCAGATCCTGCTGGCCGGCCTGCAGGCGCCCCTGCCGCTGCTGTTCGCGATAACCCTGCCGTTCGGCCTGGTGCTGGCCCTGCTGGGTCACCCGCTGATCGGCCTGGCCTCCTGCCTGGGCAACATGGCCGGCGACTGGTTCGTCCAGGGCTGCTACCGCCGCTGGAGCCGCACCGCCGCGATCGAGGACGACACCTTCAACCTGCGCCGGATCTACTGGATCGTCGCGGCGCGGGCGGCCGCCGCCTGCTGGGCCCCCGTCGCCGCCGCGCTGCTGGGCGGATCGCCGGCGGATCTGGTCTTCCTGGGGCTTATGGCCTGCCTGCTGCTCTGCGTCTCGGTAGCCCAGGGCAGCCTCTCGCCCCGGCTGTTTCTGATGTCGGCCGCGCCAGTCCTGGCGGGCCTGGCCGTGGTCATCGCCGTGCGTTTCCCGCCGCTCATCGCGACGGCCCTGCTGCTCGCCACCCTGATGCTGGGCGGCATGCTGCTGATGATGTCGGGCGGCGTGCTCCGCATCCTGGGCGAATGGACCGCCGTGCGCGACCGCAACAACCGCCTGATCGAGCGGCTGCGGGCCGAGCGGGCCGAGGCCGAGGAGGCCCGCGAGGCGGCCCGCCGGGCCGGCCAGGCCAAGGCCAACTTCCTGGCCACCATGAGCCACGAGATCCGCACCCCGATGAACGGGGTGCTGGGCATGGCCCAGCTGCTCAAGCGCTCGAACATGGATGGCGAGCAGCGGGCCCAGGTCGAGACCCTGATCCACAGCGGCGAATTCCTGATGTCGATCCTCAACGACATCCTCGACATCTCCAAGATCGACGCCGGCAAGATGGAGGTCGAGGCCCTGCCCCAGGACCTGACCGCCTTCGCCGACGAACTGATCGGCCTGTGGCGCCCGACCGCCCAGCAGAAGGGCCTGACCCTGGACCTGAATCTCAGCCCCGACCTGCCGGCGCGGGTGCTGATGGATGGCCGCCGGGTGCGGCAGGTGCTGTTCAACCTGATCGGCAACGCCGTGAAGTTCACACCCGAGGGCGGCGTCGCCCTCTCGATCAGCGCCGAGCACGAGCATCTGCGCTTCACGGTGCGCGACAGCGGCATCGGCATCGACCCGGCCGTGCTGCCCCACCTCTTCGAACGCTTCTCGCAGGCCGACGAGTCCGTCGCCCGCCAGTTCGGCGGGGCGGGCCTGGGCCTGGCCATCTCGCGCCAGCTGACCGAGGTGATGGGCGGACGCCTTTGGGCCGAGAGCGAGCTGGGCCAGGGCGCCGCCTTCCACATCCTGCTGCCGCTGCGCATCGCCGAGCCCGAGAGTGAAGGCTGCGCCCAGGCCGCCGAGCTGGACGCCGGCCCCACCGAGGCCCTCTCGATCCTGGCCGTCGACGACAACGCCGTGAACCTGATGGTGCTGGAGCAGGTGCTGGGCGCGCTCGGCCACCAGGTGACCCGCGCCGTCAGCGGTCCAGAGGCCCTGGCGCTTGCCGCCGAACGGGCCTTCGACCTGGTGCTGATGGATATCCAGATGCCCGGCATGAGCGGCATCGAGGCCATCGCCCGCCTGCGCGGCCAGCCCGGCCCCAACCGGGCTACCCCCGCGGTGGCGGTCAGCGCCGACGTGCTGTCGCATGACAAGGACGGCTACCTGGCCCTGGGTTTCTCCGGCCAGGTCAGCAAGCCGATCCAGGTGCAGGCTCTGGTGGCCGAGATCGCCGCCGTCATGGCGCCGTGCGCAGCGCAAACGGCTTTCGCCGTTAACGCCTGACTCAGGTCTCCGAAACCCGACCTTTACCTCGCTCCTGTATCAATCTGGATCAACGGAGCCGCACCCCATGATGGATGTGGCCGGTGATGGTGGGTGGCCTAACAATGACCAAGACGGTCCTGGTCGTCGATGACGATCCGACACAACGACGACTGATCCAGGCGGTGCTGGAGCGCGACGGATTCGCCGTCGCCCAGGCCGAAAGCGGCGACGCGGCGATCCAGCGGCTGACCACCGGCGGGGCCGCCGACGTCATCCTGCTGGACCTGCAGATGCCGGGCCTGTCGGGTCAGGATACGCTCAAGGAGCTGCGCTCGCGGGGCTTCGCCCAGCCGGTGATCGTGCTGACCGCCTCGGGCGGGGTCGACACCGTGGTCAAGGCCATGCAGGCCGGGGCCCAGGACTTCATGGTCAAGCCGGCCAGCCCCGAGCGGATCACCGTCTCGCTGCGCAACGCCCTTTCCATGGGCGACATGCGGACCGAGGTCGACCGGCTGAAGAAGCATGCCGGCGGCCGCACCACCTTCGAGGACCTGATCGGTAACTCCCCCGTCATGACCATGGTCAAGCGCATGGGCGAGCGGGCGGCCAGGTCCTCCATCCCCATCCTGATCACCGGCGAAAGCGGCGTGGGCAAGGAAGTCATCGCCCGGGCGGTGCATGGCAGCAGCGAGCGGGCCGGCAAGCCCTTCGTGGCGGTCAACTGCGGCGCCATCCCAGCCAACCTGGTCGAGAGCATCCTGTTCGGCCACGAGAAGGGCAGCTTCACCGGCGCCTCCGACAAGCACCTGGGCAAGTTCCAGGAGGCCAACGGCGGCACCCTGTTCCTCGACGAGGTCGGCGAACTGCCGCTCGACGTGCAGGTCAAGCTGCTGCGGGCCCTGCAGGAGAGCGAGATCGACCCGGTCGGCTCCAAGCGCTCGGTCAAGGTCGATGTCCGCATCGTCAGCGCCACCAACCGCGACCTGTCGGTGGCGGTGAAGGAAGGGGTGTTCCGCGAGGACCTGTTCTACCGCCTCAACGTCTTCCCCATCGAGGCCCCCGCCCTGCGCGAGCGGCGCGAGGACATCCCGCTGCTGGTCGAGGCCTTCGTGCGCCGCTTCAACATCGAAGAGGGCAAGCGGGTGGCCGGCGCCGCGCCTGAGACCCTGGCCTTCCTGACCGCCTTCGACTGGCCCGGCAACGTCCGCCAGCTGGAGAACGCCGTCTATCGCGCCATCGTCCTGGCCGACGCCCCCTACCTGCAGCCGCACGACTTCCCGGCCATCAGCGGGGTCATGGCCCCGCCGCCGGAAGCGGTCGGCGCGCCTGAACCGTTCAAGATGCCGCCCTTGCTGCCGTCGGCCGAGCAGCTGATCGCCGAGATGCCCAAGGACGCCCCGGTGCAGATTCTCGACGCGCGCGGCCACCTGCGCAAACTCGAGGACATCGAGCGCGACCTGATCCAACTGGCCATCGAAATCTATGCCGGCCACATGAGCGAGGTCGCCCGGCGGCTCGGGATTGGGCGCTCGACCCTCTACCGCAAGGTCCGCGAGTCGGGGCTGGAAGAGTTCGTGAAGGAGGCCGGCTGATGCGCCGCTTCCAGACCGTGAGGCCCCAGGACCGCGATCATCGGCTGAAGTCGCTGATGGCGCGGATGAAACTGGCGACGTTGCGGATGACCGCGAGACCCGCCTAGAGCCTACCATCAATACCGCTCATCCCCGCGAAAGCGGGGACCCAGGCTTTTTTGCTGTTGAGAGCGATTCCAGAAGGTCTGGGTAGCTGAAGGTCAGCTACGAAAAAACCTGGGTTCCCGCTTTCGCGGGAATGAGCGGATTTGGGGGAGACCAAGTCCTGTATAGCCAATTCTATCTCTAAGTTTTCTTCGCTCGCTTGAACCCCTTCCGCCCAAACTGCCGTTTCTCGCCCTTGGCCTTGGCGCTGATCTCTTTCAACTTCACCGTCTGAAGCACCGAGAACGCCTCCCCGGCGCCGCCCTTCTCAGGGTCGCCGAAGGCGCGGCCATAGGTCTTGATGCGCTCCTCGACCGAGGTCAGGAACTCGCCCTCCCAGTCGGAGAGTTCGATCCCCGCCTTGTCGGCGGTGCGGCGGGCGCGTTTGAGGGCGTTCAGCGCCGACCGCTTGGCCTGCGCCTTGAAGTCTGGAGGCTTTCGCTTCACAGACCCCCGACGGCGGACAGGTAGAGGTCGATCAGGGCCTCTTCCTCCTGGCGCTTGGCCTTGTCCTGCTTGCGCAGGCGGACGACCTTGCGAAGGATCTTGACGTCGTAGCCGTTGCCCTTGGCCTCGGCATAGACCTCCTTGAGGTCGGCCATGACCGCGGCCTTGTCCTCTTCGAGGCGCTCGATGCGCTCGACGACGCTCTTCAGCTGGGCCTGGGCCGTGGCGTTCAGGACATCTACGTTGGAGGCGTCGTCGGCCATGGGGAATACACTCGCATGAGTCGGGAAAGGCGAAAGGTCGCGGAAACTAGCGACCCGGCCGGCGACTCACAACAGCCCGTGAGCCTCAAGGGCCGGCCGTAACGCCGCGGGGTCTTCAAACCTGTGGACATGAAAGCCCAGCTCGGCCGCCGCGTTGATGTTGGCGAGGCTGTCGTCGACGAACAGCAGCTGCTCGGGACGAAGACCGGCCCGCTCGCAGGCCAAGTGGTAGATGGCCGCGTCCGGCTTGATCAGCCCCTCGTCGCCCGAGACCACCACCGCCTTCAGGTGACGACAGGCCGGGACCATCGGCGGGATCATCGGCCAGACCGGGCCGGCCATGTTGGTCAGGGCGAACTGCGGCACGCCGCGCTCGGCCAGGGCGTGCATGGCGCTTTCCGTTTCCGCGATGGCGCCGGAGAACATCTCGTCCCAGCGCTCCCACCAGGCGCGGATTTCGGCCTCATGCTGGGGATGGCGGGCGATCAGCGCCGCGGTGTTGTCTTCCGCCGGCACGCCCCGGTCGGTCTCGGCGTGCCAGGCGAGGGTGCAGACAGACGAAAGGAACCGGTCGCGAGCGGCCGGTTCCGGGAAGATCTTGGAATAGAGCGTCCGGGGGTCCCAACGGACCATGACGTTGCCGACATCCCAGAGGACGCCGACGGGCGACGTCACTCGCTTAGCCCTGCTTGGCCTTGAAGCGCGGGTCGGTCTTGTTGATCACGTACAGCACGCCCTTGCGACGGACGAGCTTGCAGTCGCGGTGGCGCGACTTGAGCGACTTCAGCGAGCTTCTGACTTTCATCACCGTCTACCGTCAGGCGGGCTTGCTCGGGCGCGAAAGAAAAGGCGCCGGAAAGACCCGGTTGTTCCAGAGCGCGGCGGTATAGGGGCCGGCCCCCGCAAAGTCAATTGGAGTCGGGCGCTGGTCCCACTCAGGTTTCATGGGTCGATACCCTCCCCGGCGCGTTGATAGGGCGGCCGCCACAGGCCCGGAGGCGCCATGTCCAATCCCTGGACGATGAAGATGGAGATGTTCACCGCCTTTTCGGCGCAGGAGCGGCTGCGGCTGGATGAGCTGACAACCCGGCAGGTGACCTATGCGCCGCGCGACGACATCATCGCCGACGGCGCCCATTCGCCCGACTGCCATGTGGTGCTGTCGGGCATGGCCTGCCGCTACAAAATCCTGCGCGACGGCAGCCGCCAGATCATGGCCTTCCTGATCCCGGGCGACCTGTGCGACGCCGAGATCTTCGTGCTCAAGGTCATGGATCACGGGGTGGCGGCGATGACCCCCACCGTCGCGGCGCTGGTTTCCGGCCAGGCCATGAAGGACATGCTGCGCGAGAACAGCCGGCTGGGCGAGGCGCTGTGGTGGGGCACCATGACCGACCTGGGGGTGCTGCGCGAACGGATCATCGACCACGGCCGGCGCAAGGCCAAGGAGCGGATCGCCCACATGCTCTACGAGATGCTGGTCCGCTATCGCATGGTGGGGCTGGCGGCGGACGACACCTATGACTTCCCGATCACCCAGGTCGATCTGGCCGATGCGACGGGGCTGACGCCCGTCCACGCCAACCGCACCCTGCAGAAACTGCGGGCCGAGGGGCTGATCGCCTCCAACGGCAAGACCATCAGGGTCCTCGATCCGGCGGGCCTGAAGAAGGTCGCCCAGTTCAACGGCGAATATCTGCACCTGGACCGCGTCCACGAGCTGACGGAGGTCGGCGCTCGTGCTTCCAGCCTGGTCTAGGCTTCCCGTCCGTCACGGGCGGACTGATCCAGGTTAGGTCGAATTGCCACAGCTCATAACCTGTGTGAGGGCGGGGCCGGCAGGGTTGGCGCAGGCTGCCTTCATGATGACCGCCAGCGCCTGCTACGAAAAAGCGGAGATGTGCGAAGCCTCGGCCGCCGCCAGCCCGGACGAGGCCATGCGCGCCTCCTGGCTGAGAATGGCGGCCTCCTGGCGCGGCCTGGGTGGAGATTCGGAAGGCCGGCCGATCATCGCCTGGCTGCTGCAGCGTCCGCACCAGGTCGATTGACCGGCCGACGGACCACCGGCTCGTGATCTACCGGCCGCCGGGCATGAACACCCAGCTGCCGTGGTCGTGGGCCCTGTTGTAGATCACCCCGCCAATGCTGGCCGCGGACGCCTCGCCCAGATAGACGGCGTAGTGGTCGTTGGTGTCCCACTCGATCAGCGAGCCGCGCTGCACCCATCTGCCGTTGGTGTAGGTGTTGCCGTCATAGCTGTACTCGGCCACGCAATCGGCGCGCAGCTTGAGCTTGAGGGTGTGGGTCTCGCCATCGTCCCAGCGGACATAGCCGGTCCAGGTGGTGCCGGAGAGATTGAACTCGGCCGAGGGATCGGCGCAGCCGGCGGCCAGGGCGGGCGCGGCGACGCTGGCCAGCAGGACGGCGGCGGCGAGAACGGGAAGCGCTTTCATCGAAAAACCCCCAAGGATTGGATGATATCCCAGCTTCCCCCCCGAACCCTGTTCCGCAAAGGTCAAAAAAGGGGGCCTCCCGGCACGAAAATCGCAGGGGCCGGCGGAATGTCGCGGAATTGATTGAGTAGGGGACAGACCCCTCAGCTAGCTTGGACGCCATGGATCGACGCCTGTTTATCGCCCTGACCCTGGCCGGCTGCGCCGATCCGGCTCTGGACAAGACCCTGCCGCTGCAGGTGATCGGGACGGCCACGGGCTCGCCCGATGCGCCGCCCGCGCCGCCGCCCGTGCAGCCGCTCGACATAGCTCCCTCGGGCGATCCGAATTTCGACGCCTGGCGTTCGGGCTTCACGGTCCGGGCGCTCAAGGCCGGCATCCCCGACGGGGTGATCGTCCGCGAGCTCTCGGGCCTGACCCCCGATCCGTCGGTCTCGTCCCACGATGTCAGCCAGCCGGAGTTCTCCAAGCCGATCGGCGACTATGTGAAGGGCGTGGTCACCGACGGGCGGATCGCCCAGGGCCAGGGCTTCCGCGACCAGCTGCCCTATCTGGGCCGGCTCGAGCAGCAGCACGGCGTGCCGCGCACGGTCATCCTGTCGATCTGGGCGGTGGAATCGGGGTTCGGCAAGATCCAGGGCGACTATGACGCCGTCCGCTCCTTCGCGACGCTTGCGTATGGCGGGCGCCGCCGCGACTGGGCCGAGGGCGAGCTGATCGCCTGCCTGAAGATCATCGCCTCCGGCGAAGCGAGCCGCGCCCAGCTTAAAGGCAGCTGGGCCGGGGCCATGGGCCAGACCCAGTTCCTGCCATCGGTCTATCTCTCCACGGCCCTGGACGGCGATGGCGACGGCAAGCGCGACATCTGGGGCTCGACCCCCGACGCCATCGCCTCGACCTTCAGCTATATGAGCCGGGCTGGCTGGGTTCGCGGCCAGTCCTGGGCGCGGGAAGTCACCCTGGTTCCGGGTTTCGACTACGGCCTGTCGGAAGGTCCCAAGGAGACGCCGGACTGGTGGGCGAGCCAGGGCGCCACCCGGGCCGACGGCCTGCCCTGGTCCGTCGCCGACGCCGGGGCCAAGGCCGGGCTGATCCTGCCGTCAGGGGCGGCCGGGCCGGCCTTCCTGGTCTTCCCCAACCATTTCGCCATCCGCAAATACAACAACTCCACCGCCTACGCCCTGGCGGTGGGCCTGCTGGCCGACCGGTTCGGCGGCGAGGGGCCACTGGTCAGGCCCTGGCCCTACGAAGTCCCGCTGAGCCTGGCCGACCGCACCCTGGCCCAGAACTCCCTGGCGGCGCTGGGCTACGATCCGGGCGGCGTCGACGGCCAGATCGGCCCCAAGACCCGCGTGGCGGTCCGCGCCTGGCAGAAGGCGCGAGGCCTGATCGCCGACGGTTATCTGACCAAGGAGATCGTCGGGCGGCTGGCGTTGGAGGCCAGCGGGTTGGCGGCGCCGCCGGTTCAGTAGGTCAGAATTATCGCAAAGAAGGTGTGCGGCTCTGCTCTCTCCTCACCCGTAGGGGGAGGTGTCGCGGAGCGACGGAGGGGGGAGCGACACCGGCACTTCCTGTCAGGCAAGCCCCCAACTTCTGCCCCGCCAAGTCCGGAAACGAAGTGCGGCGTGACAGGCCCCCCTCCGGCCCTCCGGGCCACCTCCCCCTATGGGTGAGGAGAGAGCAGAGCCACGGTTTTTCCTGTGCGCCACCCACGTAGGGGGCGGAGCTAGCCGACCCCACCCTCGTCCACCCGCTCCAACGCCGCCGTGGTGGCTTCCTCGTCGGCGTTGCCCGCCTCGCCCGCCTTGCGCAGGATGGTGTTGGTCATGGCGTAGGCGAACATGCCCACCAGCATGGCGGCGTTGAGCAGGAAGGGCGCCGGGTGCAGCGCCTCGTAGAGCATGACGAACAGGGGGGCGAGAATGACGTTCAGGCCATTGACCATGGCGATGGCCCCGGCCGCCTGGGCCTGTTCGCTCATCTGGACGGTCAGCGAGGCGCCGGCCGTGAAGCCGGGCCGGGCGAAGCCGTAGCCGAGGCTCGAGAGGGCGTAGGCGATCACCACCGTCCAGTAGTTGGGGGCGAAGGCGGTCATCAGATTGCCCAGGGCCGCCAGGGCCACGCCCCAGATCATCAGGGTCCTGGGGCTCATCTGGAACATGCGGATCAGGCCCCACTGGGCCAGCAGCCCGGCCACCGCTCCGGCCATCATGGCCACGGCGGTGAAGCCCTGGGCCTGGACGGGGGTGACGTGCAGCTTGTCGATGATCATGAAGCCCAGGGTCTGGCCCTGGGCGGTCTGGCAGGTGGCGACCAGGAAGCCATAGATCAGGAAGGGGACCAGCCGCGGATCCTTCCACAGCGAGGCGGACGAGCGGCCGGCCTGGGAGAACGGGCGGCCGTCGCGCTTGGGTCCTTCGCTCTCGGGCAGGAAACGGTAGACCACGAACAGCATGGCCCCGGCGATCAGGGCGAAGGCGAACATTGGCCCGGCCAGGGTGACGGCCGGAAAAAGCATGACCCCGCCCACGACGAGGGCGGGCAGCACGAAGAGCGGCGCGATGGCCGGCCCCACGATGGTGCCCAGGCCAAAGGCGCCGGCCAGGCCCGCCATCTGCTGGGTGCGTTCGGCCCGGCTGGTGCGCTCGGCCACATAGGCCTGGGTGGCCGGGTTGGAGGCCGAGCCGATCAGCCCGAAGGTCGCCCGGGCGAACAGGAACATGAAGAAGATCACCAGCGGGGTCGCCCAATGGCGCAGACCGGCGCTGACCACCAGGCCGCACAGGGTCATCGAGAGCATGAAGCCCGCCAAGCCCAGCATGATCAGCGGCTTGCGGCCGCGCAGATCCGACTGCCGCGCCCAGATCGGGCTCATGATCGCCCAGAGCAGGGCCGACAGCGAAAAGATCGCCGCCACCAGATAGTCGCGGATGCCGATCTGGCGGCCGATGGCGGGCAGCACCGACTGCATGCCGGTGTTGCCGATGGCCACGATCACCGAAACCGAGAACAGAATCGCGAAGGATCTGGGCGGCAGGCGGGGTTCGGAAGAATCAGCAGCTGTCATCGGCGTTTCTGGGCGTCCTGCTCACCGGCCATTAAGCATTAACCCCGATTCTGGCCGGCGATCTCTTCCTTCGCCTGACCGGACGCCGCAACCCATGTTCCAGATCATCGGCCTCGTGATGCTGTTCGGCTTGGTGTTCGGCAGCTACATCATTTCGGGCGGCAACCTCAACGTCATCATGCATGCCCTGCCGCATGAGATGATGGCCATCGGCGGCGCCGGCGCCGCCGCCTTCCTGATTTCCAACTCGGTCAGCACCATCAAGGGGGTGGGCGGCGGCTTCGGCAAGGCGTTCGCCGGGCCCAAATGGAAGACCGGCGACTATCGCGACCTGCTCTCGCTGCTGTTCCTGCTGACCAAGACCATGAAGTCCAAGGGCGTCATCGCCCTGGAAAGCCATATCGAGAAGCCGCAGGAGAGCACGATCTTCTCGCGCTATCCCCGCATCCTCAAGGACCACTTCGCGGTCGATTTCATCTGCGACACCCTGCGGATGATGACCATGAACCTGGAAGACCCCCACCAGGTCGAGGACGCCATGGAAAAGCAGCTGGAGAAGCACCATCACGAGGGCCTGGCCCCGGGGATGGCGCTGCAGTCGCTGGCCGACGCCCTGCCGGCCCTGGGCATCGTCGCCGCCGTGCTGGGGGTGATCAAGACCATGGGGGCCATCACCGAGCCGCCGGAAATCCTGGGCGAAATGATCGGCGGGGCGCTGGTCGGCACCTTCCTGGGGGTGTTCCTGGCCTACGGCATCGTCGGCCCGCTGTCGGCCCGGCTGATGGACGTGGTCAACACCGAGGGCAGCTTCTACCGAATCATCCAGTCGGTGCTGGTCGCCCACCTGCACGGCAACGCCGCCCAGATCTCGGTCGAGATCGGTCGCGGCAGCGTGCCCTCGACCTCGCAACCCAGCTTCCTGGAACTGGAAGAGGCCCTCGCCAACATTCCGGCCGAGGGATAATTTCCCTTGGACGGGGGCCTGGCGCCCGTCGGGCGGGTAAAAAAGTGATCACGCAGGCGTGAGGTTATGGCTTGCACCGCGCGCCAAGCAGGGCATAGTCCCTCCTGCGTTCCTCAAAGGGCGCTAAAACAACTCCTCAAAGGGGACCAGGAAATGCTTCGCAAAGTTCTGATCGCCGGCGCCGCTGTCGCCGCTCTGTCCGTCGCCGCTTGCGGCAAGCCCGCCGAAAAGACCCCCGACGCCGCCGCTGCTGACGCCGCTCCGGCCGCCGCCGCCGACGCCGCTCCGGCCGCCGCCGCCGACGCCGCTCCGGCCGCCGCTGCTGACGCCGCTCCGGCCGCTGCCGCCGACGCTGCTCCGGCCGCCGCCGCCGCCGCTGCTCCGGCCGCTGAGCCCGAAAAGAAGTAAGCTTTTCGCGGCAACGCTTTACGGAAGGGCCGTCCGCGAGGGCGGCCCTTTTCGTTTACAGCGGCTCGCCCGATAATAGGCCTTCGTAACCCACCCCTTAGCAGCCCCAGGAATTCCGGCCATGACCCTCCGCCAGCTCGCCCTCGCCGCCGCCACCCTGTCGGCCCTGGGCCTCACCGCCTGTAACAAGCCGGCCGCCGACGCGCCCGCCGCCACCCCGGCCGACGCGCCCGCCGCCTCGACCGAGGCCGCCGACAAGGCCGCCGCCACGGCCGCCGCCGACGCCTCCACCGCCACCGCCCCGCCCGCCGCTGGCGCGACCACGCCCGAAGCGGCCCCCAGCACGGTCGATGAGGCCGCCGCCGCCGGCGACACCTCCCCGGCCGCCCCGCCCCCGACCATGCCGGCCGAGAAGAAGTAGGCGCCTCAGCCGAGATCGACGCGAAGGGCCGCTCGCAAGGGCGGCCCTTTTGCTATGGAGGCAGAGTGATTCATGACCCCTCCTCCCCTGTCGAATGGACCGAAGACGGCCTGCCCCGGTCGCGGCTCTATGACGACGTCTATTTCTCCAGCCAGGACGGCCTGGCCGAATCACGGGCCGTCTTCCTGGCCGGCTGCGGGCTGCCCGACGCCTGGGCGGGGCGGCGGCGTTTCACCGTCGGCGAGTTGGGCTTCGGCTCGGGCCTGAACATCGCCGCCCTGCTGACCCTGTGGAAACAGACCAGCGCCCCGGACGCGCGCCTGGCCCTGTTCAGCGTCGAAGCCCATCCGATGTCGGCGGCCGACGCCCGCCGCGCCCTTGGCCGCTGGCCCGAGATCGCCGAGGCGGCGCAGGCGCTGACCGACGCCTGGCCCAGCGGCGCCCGGGGCTTCCACCGCCTGGAACTGCCCGCCTTCCGCGCCAGCCTGGACCTGGCCATCCTGGAGGTCGGCGCGGCGCTGGAAGCCTGGGACGGCGCGGCCGACGCCTGGCTGCTCGACGGCTTCGCCCCCGCCGCCAACCCGGACATGTGGCGCCAGGAGGTGCTGGACCGGGTCGCCGCCCGCTCGGCCCCGGGCGCCCGGGCCGCCACCTTCACCGTGGCCGGCGCCGTGCGGCGCGGCCTGACCCAGGCCGGATTCGCGGTCGACAAGCAGCCGGGCTTTGGCCGCAAGCGCGAACGGCTGGAGGCCCGCCTGCCGGGAGAGGCTGTGATCGTGGACGCGCCCGCCAGCGTGGCGGTCATCGGGGCCGGGATCGCCGGCTGCTGCCTGGCGGCCGCGCTGACCCGGCGGGGCGTGCGGGTCCTGCTGGTCGATGAGGCCGGGATCGGCGCGGGCGCCTCGGGCAACCCCGCCGCCCTGGTGACGCCGAGGCTGGATGCGGGGCTGGGACCGGTCGCCGCCCTGTTCGCCCAGGCCTTTCGCCACGCCGTGGACCTGTACGACGCCATCCCCGACGCTGTCCTCGCCCGGGGGGCCCTGCAGCTTGCCGTGGGCGAGCGCGATCCCGGCCGCTTCGCGAAGATCGCCGCCAGCGATCTCTTCGCGCCGGACGAGTTGGCCCTGCTGGACGCGGCGGCCGCCAGCGCGCGGCTGGGCGAACCGGCCGGTCCGGCCCTGGCGATGGCCCAGGCCAGGGTGGTCGAGCCGGCGGTCCTGCTGCCGGCCCTGGCCGGAGCGGCCGAACCGGTGCAGGCGCGGGTCGAGCGGCTGGAGCGGACGGCGGCGGGCTGGCGGCTGCTGGACGCGGCCGGCGGCGAGATCGCCCTGGCGGACGCGGTGATTCTGGCGGCCGGGACGGACAGCGCCCGCCTGGCGCCCGATCTCAGCCTGCGGCCGGTGCGCGGGCAGGCGAGCTGGGCCGAAGGCGCCCACGAGACCCCCGCCGTCGCCTTCGGCGGCTACGCCATCCCGACCCGCGCCGGCCTGCTGTTCGGCGCCACCCATGACCGCGACCGCGAGGACCGTGACCCCGCGAATGAGGACGACAGCCGCAACCTGGCCACCCTGGCCAAGGGACTGCCGGCCCTGGCGGCGAGCCTGGCCGGCCGGCCGCTGTCGTCGCGGGCCTCCATCCGGGCCACGACGACGGACCACCTGCCCCTGGCCGGCGCGGTTGGAGACGACGGCCTCTTTGTCCTCAGCGGCCTGGGCTCGCGCGGCTTTTGCCTGGCCCCCCTGCTGGCCGAGCATTTGGCGGCGCGATTGGCGGGCGCCCCCTCGCCCCTGCCCCGCGACCTGGCCCGGCTGGTCGAGCCGGAGCGGTTTGCTGCGGGCGCCTCAATCCAGGCAACTTGAGCCGCTATATCCACGTTGGGACGGAGCTAAACGGAGGCTGTCATGACCAAGACCCTGTTCATTACCCTGGCGGTCACCGCCCTGGCCGGGACTGCCGGACTGGGCGCCGCCGGCGCTTCGCCGGCCGCCGCGAAACCGACCCGTTCCTGCTTCTTCGTAGACCAGGTCAACAGCTGGCGACAGGCTGGCGACGAGTCCGTGCTGGTCAAGGTCGGCGCCAATCAGATCTATCGGCTGGACCTGTTCGGCCCCTGTCACGACCTCGACACCAACTTCACCATCGGGCTCGAAGCCCGGGGCGGCGGCTCCAGCATCTGCGACGGGCTGGACGCGACCATCATCGCCCATTCGCCGATCGGCCCGATGCGCTGCCCGGTGACCAAGGTGACCCGGCTGACGCCGGAAGAGATCGCCGCCCTGCCCAAGCGGGATATTCCCTAACCCCCCTTAATCATGGGGCGCGACATTAGGTCCGCTGACCCTGGCCCGCGCGCTGGAGTAGCTTATTGGAGAACGTCGTTCTTTCGGCGTTCGGGGGGACGAGGCGAAGTTGGACGGAGAGACGAACCTAGCGCCGCTGGTCTTCCGGCCTGAGAGCTTTTTCTTGGGTCGCACCGAAGGCTGGGCCGAAGCCCGGCCGCTGATGGGCGGCGCGGCGCGGCGCGCCCGCGTGGTCACCGAAGGCCACCTCGAAGCCACCTACAGCGCCCTGCATGTCACCGAGACCTTCGAATGGGAGACCGGCGCCGCCGATATCTGGCGCTGGGTGATGATCCGCGGCATGGACGGCCGCTATGTCGCCTCCGAAGCCCGGGCCGGGGCCGGCATCGTCGGCCGCCACGAGGGCGGCGACTACCTGCTCGACTTCCGCCGGCCGCTGACCGCCAAGGGGCGGCTGCTGCGCGGCGGCTACGCCACCCGCTTTTCGATGCTCAGCCCCCGCACGGCGCTGAAAAGGGTGCGCCTGAGCCTGCTGGGCGTGCCCCTGGCGGTGATGGTCGGCGAGCATCACCGCCAGGATTAGAGCCGTTCCATCTGCGATGGGCCAGGAACCCTGATCCTTACCCTTTATTGGGCTGGCGGCTCCGCACATAATCCCATCCCCGGTTTCCCTGGCGAAGGCCAGGGTCCAAGCGGAGGGTCCTGAAAAGGCGCGGACCGGGTGGCCAGCCCTGCTTGGATCCTGGCCTTCGCCAGGAATCCCGGGAAGGGGCTAGAGCGCCTCGATTCAGAATCTCTGGGAAACGCTCCAGCCGCCGTTGCCGCGCCGCCGGACCGGTGCGAGAATGCAACTGGTTAGCGCGGAGACCCCAGTTTTGTCGGGACCTAATTCAGACGACGGCCAACGGTCGGGTTGCCCGATCAACCTGACGCTGGAGGTGCTGGGCGATCGCTGGAGCCTGCTGGTCATTCGCGACCTGATGTTCGGCAACCGCCGCCACTTCCGTGAGCTGCTGTCCCGGTCCGAGGAGGGCATCGCCTCCAACATCCTGGCCGACCGGCTCAAGCGGCTGCTGGACAAGGGCCTGATCACCCGGGCCGACGATCCCAGCCACAAGCAGAAGGCCATCTACAGCCTGACCGAAAAGGCCATCCAGCTGGTCCCCATCCTGGCCCAGATGGGCGCCTGGGGCCGGCGGCACCTGAAGGTCAGCGAGGAGCTGAGCATCCGCGCCCAGCTGCTGGAGGAGGGCGGCCAGTCCATGTGGGACGCCTTCATGGACGAACTGCGCGACGCTCACCTGGGGCCGGGTCACCGGCTGTCACCGCCCGGGCCGTCGGTCGCCGCCCAGCTGCAGGCGGCCTATGAGGCGGTGTGCGCAGGCCGCGCCCCAAACCTGTCGCGGTAGTCGCCCGGGGTGATCCCCAGCCGCTTCTGGAAGGCGCGGTGCAGGCCATCCAGGCTGCCGAAACCCGCGCGCTCGGCCACCCGGGCCAGGGTCCAGTCCGAGGTTTCCAGCAGCGCCTTGGCCCGGTCGACCCGGGCCAGCTCGACGAAGGCGGCCGGGGTGCGGCCGGTTTCCTTGTGGAAGACCCGTGAGAAGGTGCGCTCGCTCATCCCGGCGCGGTCGGCCAGGGCCGGCAGGCTAAGGTCGCCGGTGGGGTCGGCGATGACCTCGGTCAGCAGCCGGCGCAGGCGCGGCGTGGCGGTGGCCTGGACGTCCAGCCCGGCGCTGTACTGGGTCTGACCGCCGGGCCGGCGCATGAACAGCACCAGGTTGCGGGCCACGGCCAGGGCCAGGTCCGGTCCATGGTCGTCCTCGACCAGCGACAGGCAGAGGTCGATGCCGGCGGTGATCCCCGCCGAGGTGTAGAAGGGCGGGTCGGCCACGAAGATGGCGTCCGGCTCCAGCCTCACCTGCGGGCGGAAGGCTCGCATCTGGGCGCAGGAATCCCAGTGGGTGGTAGCCCTTCGCCCGTCCAGCAGGCCGGCGGCGGCCAGGGCGAAGGCCCCCGAACAGACGCTGCCCATCCGCCGGGTGAGGCGGGCCCGGTCCCGCAGCCAGTCGATGACGTCGGTGTTCTGCATGGCCCGCAGGCCGGGTTCGTCGCCGCCGGCGAACAGGATGGTGTCGAGGTCCCGCGGCAGGTCGGCCAGGGCCGTCGAGCCGCCAAGGACCAACCCGGAATTGCAGACGATGTCGCCGCCGGCGGGTGAGGCCAGGATCACTTCATAGCCCCCGCCACGCCGGTCGCTGGCCATGGAGAACACCTCCATCGGCCCGACCAGGTCCAGGGACTGGGCGCCTGGATAGCCGACGAGGGCGATGCGGCGAAGGAGGGGGGCTGGCTGAGTCATTGGCGCAATCTGCGATATCTATGACATTTCCGCCAGACAATTCGACGCCTAGGGTCAGCTCTGCCGCAAGCCGCGGCTTTCAAAGGAGAGACCCTCATGCCCTGCCCCTGCGACCCCTGCCTGTGCGAGCCCTGCGCCTGCCAAGCCTGCGCCTGCGGCGCCGACTGCCAGTGCGGCGACGACTGCAACTGCGCCGCGCCGGTCCAAGCCGACTAGCCGCCGGGACGGCCGCGACCGATCCGGCCGCGGCCGCTCGCCTTCTCAAGGAAAGACGCCCATGCGCACCCATCTCGTCCTCATCTCGATCCTGGCCCTGGTGCTGGGGACCGACTTTTCGGCCGCCCAGGCCGCCCCGCCGGTCGCGGTGGTCGCCCCCGCTGAGGGCCGTCTCGTCCTGCCCAGGCCCAAGACCGGCCGCGCCCAGCCGCTGGTCGTCGTCGTCGCCGGCAATGCCGGGGCCGAGACCACCGACTTCATCATCCCCTACGGCGTGCTCAAGGCCTCGGGATTGGCTGAGGTGCGCAGCCTCTCGACCCAGCCGGGCCCGGTCGAGCTGCACATGGCCCTGCGTATCCAGGCCGACCAGACCATCGCGCAGTTCGACGCCGCCGAGCCGGCCGGCGCCGACATCGTCATCGTCCCCGCCCAGATGGTCCCCAAGGATCCGGTGCTGACCGCCTGGGTCGCCGCCCAGGCCAGGCGCGGCGCCGTCATCGTCTCGATCTGCGAAGGCGCCCGGGTCCTGGCCGCCGCCGGGCTGCTCGACGGCCGCCGGGCCACCACCCATTGGGCGGCGATCAAGAAGCTGGAGAAGGCCTATCCCGCCACGACCTGGGTGCGCGACCGCCGCTATGTCCAGGACGGGCCGATCATCTCCACCACCGGCGTCACCGCCTCGATCCCCGCCTCCCTGGCCCTGGTCGAGGCCCTGGGCGGACACGCCGCCGCCGCCGGCCTGGCCGCCCGGCTTGGAGTCAGCGACTGGAGCCCGGCGCACCAGACGGACGATTTTCAGATCACTCGCAGCGACTATCTGTACGGCATCGTCGCCCTGCTGGCCTTCTGGCGTCACGAGACGGTCGAGGCGCCCATCGCCGACGGGACCGACGAGATCGGCCTGGCCCTGTGGGCCGACAGCTGGCAGCGCAGCTACCGCACCAAGGTGCTCTCCACCCGCCCGGGCCTGACCCCGGTGCGCTCGCTGAACGGCCTGACCCTGCTGCCCGACGCCGAGCCCAAGGCCGGCCGCTACCGCCTGCCGATCAGCCCGCGCCCTTCCGCCTCGCAGCTCGACGCGGCCCTGGCCGCCATGGACGTACGCTATGGCCAAGACAGCGTGCGGCTGGCCTGGCTGGGCCTGGAATATGACCGACCGAAATAGGCCGAACACCGTTCTCAAAGATATTCACTCTCGTGATAGCCAGTATTGACAGCTCAGCGAATATCCCTCAGCTTTCCCATCACGCGCCGAAGAGCGCGAGCCATTCAGGCAGGGGGAGACACCATGAAGATCCGCGCATTTCTGCTGAGCGCGTCAGTGCTGGCGCTGGGCTGGAGCGGGGCCGCCATGGCCCAGACCACGCCCCCGCCGCCCAAGGACGACACCCAGGTCGACGAGGTGGTGGTCACCGCCGAGCGCCGCAGCACCAACCTGCAGCAGACCCCGATCGCCGCGACGGTGATCACCGGCGCCAAGCTGGAAGAAAAGGGGATCACCTCGGTCGACCAGCTGCAGTTCGTCGTCCCCGCCGCCGTGATCAACAATTTCGGCCAGGGCATCGACTTCAACATCCGCGGCATCGGCAAGTCCGAACACAACAGCCAGACCCTGACCGGCGTCATCACCTACCGCGACAACATCGCCACCTTCCCGGGCTATTTCACCGGCGAGCCCTACTATGACGTCGCCAGCGTCGAGGTGCTGCGCGGCCCGCAAGGCACCTTCGTCGGCCAGAACGCCACCGGCGGGGCGGTGTTCGTCAACACCAACAACCCGGTCGTCGGCGGCTCGACCAGCGGCTACATCGCCGGCCAGCTGGGCAACTATGCCGATATCGCCGCCCAGGGCGCGGTCAGCATCCCGCTGGGCGACACCTTCGCCGCCCGCATCGCCTTCAACGCCGAGCAGCGCGACAGCTTCTACGACATCACCGGCCCGGCCACCGCCACCGGCAACGAGGGCCTGCGCTTCTACAACGCCCGCCTGACCCTGGTCTGGAAGCCGACCGACAAGCTGACGGTCAATTTCAAGACCGACTACAACTATCTCAACTACGGCGGCTATCCGTCCGACCCGGTGCTGTCGCCCAACGATCCGTTCAAGATCACCGCCAACGCCCCGATGTTCGCCCGGGACCGCTTCGTGCGCTCGGCCCTGCGCGCCGACTACGTCTTCGACAACGGGATCACCTTCCGATCGGTCAGCGGCTATCAGTACGGCAACACCGCCTACAAGGCCGACCTCGACGGCCGCAGCACCGGCTTCAACACCTTCTACGACTATGTGCAGGAAGAGACCTACTCGCAGGAACTCAACCTGATCTCGCCCGACACCGGGCGGGTGAAATGGGTGGCCGGCGCCTACTTCCAGGCGGACGAGGCCAAGTTCCCGCCGGGCCAGTTCTTCATCGGCATTCCGCCCGGCAGCATCTTCACCCAGTACACGCTGTACGGGACCAACCCCAAGCAGAACACCGCCGTGTTCGGCCAGGTCGGCTTCAAGCTGACCGACAGCCTGGAACTGCAGGTCGGCGCCCGCTACTCCCGCACCACCACCACCAACCATGTGCATGTGCTGCAGTACGGCCTGCCCATCACCCAGGAGCAGTCGGCCAAGTCCAACAACACCTCGGGCAAGGTCGCGCTGAACTGGACCATCAACCCGCACCACTTCGTCTACGCCTTTGTCGCCACCGGCTATAAGCCCGGCGGCCTGAACGTGCCGGTGGGCCTGGGCCTGCCCGCGCCGTTCGGTCCCGAGAAGGTGACGGAGTACGAGGTGGGCTGGAAGGCCGGCTTCTTCGGCGGCCAGCTGCGCACCCAGATCGACGCCTTCTACAACGACTACAAGGGCTTCCAGGTCATCATCGGCTACCCGGCCTTCCCGACCTTCGGCTTCGAGCTGAACAACCCCAACCCGACCAGGATGTATGGGGTCGAGTTCCAGGCCGAGGCGGTGTTCGGCGACCTGTCCATCGACGCGGGCGGGGCCTGGATGAAGAGCGAACTGGGCAAGTTCTACGCCCATGACCCGCGCATTCCCGGCGTCGTGGCCTGCGATCCGGAGACCGGTCCGGTCGGCCCCGGCTGCTTCAACCTGGATGGACGCGACCAGACCTATGCGCCGGAAGTCACCGCCAACATCGGGATCCAGTACCGGTTCACCCTGGACAACGGCGATCGCCTGATCCCGCGCCTGAACTATGGCTATGTCTCGCCGCAGTGGGCGACCCTGTTCGAGAACCGCGCCCGCGGTGACCGGATCGAGCAGCGCAACATCTTCAACGCCCAGTTCGCCTGGACGCATGGGGATGTCATCACCACCCTCTATGCGACCAACCTGACCGACCAGCACTATATCGGAGCCATCAATTCCGGCCTGCGCTTCGCCGGTCCGCCGCGCCAGTTCGGCATCCGGGTCATGAAGGCTTTCTAAGGTTCCTCCGACGACCCTCGCCGGCCGCCGCCCCTCCCCTCCGGCGGCGGCCGGTTTCTTTCGTTTCAAAGAGTTCCCGCCGGTCCATGCAGTCCTACGCCCTCACGGTAGACAAATTCCTCGACCATGCCGCCAAGTGGTCGGGGGATCGGCAGATCGTCACCGCTGACTCTGGCGCCATCGGCTATGCGGGACTGCGAGAACGGGCCAACCGGATGTCCGGCGCCCTGGCGGCCCTGGGCCTGAAGTTCGGCGACCGCATCGCCACCCTGGCCTGGAACACCCAGCACCATCTCGAAACCTACTACGCGGCCATGGGGGCGGGGCTGGTCTGCCACACCCTCAACCCACGCCTGACCGCCGCCCATCTGGCGGCCATGGTCAACGAGGCCGAGGACCGGGTCCTGGCCGTCGCCTCGACCCTGGGCCCGCTGCTGGCCGAACTGGTTCCGCTCTGCCCGGGCCTCGAGCATGTCATCCTGATGGACGGCGGAGCGCCCGACAGCCTCTATCTCGACGGCCCGCAGATCTGGGCCTACGAGGCCCTGCTGGCCTCGCACGGCGCTCCGGCCGTCTGGGGCGGCTTTCCCGAGGAGACGCCGGCAGGCCTCTGCTACACCTCGGGCACCACCGGCAGCCCCAAGGGCGTCCTCTACACCCACCGCTCCAACTATCTGCACACCCTGCGCGCCCTGCAGGCCGACGCCATGGGCCTGACCGGCGCCGACAGCCTGCTGGTCGCCGTGCCGATGTTCCACGCCAACGGCTGGGGCCTGCCCTTCGCCGCCCCGGCGGTGGGGGCCAAGCTGGTCCTGCCCGGCCGCAACGCCGATGGCGCCAGCCTGGCCCGGCTGATGGCCGAGGAGGGCGTCACCATGGCCGCCGGGGTGCAGACCGTCTGGCTGGGGGTGCTGGACCATCTCGACGCCACCGGCGGCGAGCTGCCGGCGCTCAAGCGTATCCTGATCGGCGGCTCGGCCTGTCCCGACGCCCTGATCCGCCGCATGGAGGATCGGCTGGGCGTGCAGGTGCAGACCAGCTGGGGCATGACCGAGCTGTCGCCGCTGGGGACCATCGCTCCGTTCGGCGCCTCCAGCCGCGCTTCGGGCCGCCCGCCCATGGGCCTGGACCTGCGGCTGACCGACGCCGACAACACCCCCCTTCCCGAGCAACGCGGCGTGGTTGGCCATCTGAAGGTGCGCGGCCACAGCGTCGTCGACCGCTATTTCAAGGCCGCGGCGGACGCCCTGGACGCCGAGGGCTGGTTCGATACCGGGGACCTGGCCAGCATCGACGAGACCGGCGCCCTGACCCTCTGTGGCCGCTCCAAGGACCTGATCAAGTCGGGCGGCGAATGGATCAACCCGGCCGAGATCGAGGCCATCGTCGGGGCGCATCCCACGGTCGGCCAGGTGGCGGTGATCGCCCGCGAGGATCCCAAATGGGGCGAGCGGCCGGTGCTGATCGTCGAGCCCTGCCCGGGCCAGTCGATCGACGCCCGGGCGCTGGTCGACAGCCTGCGGGGCAAGGTCGCCGACTGGTGGCTGCCCGATCAGGTGGTGCAACTGGCGGCAATGCCGCTGGCGGCCACGGGAAAGATTGACAAAAACCGGCTCCGTGCCGACTACGTCAGCGGGGAGATGGTTACCCAGGGAGTCACGCGCTGACCATGTCGGAAGCCGCTACACGAACGCGCCGCACCAAGGCCGAACAGCGGGCGGAGACGCTGGAGCAGATCCTCGACGCCGCCGAGTTCCTGTTCTCCAAACACGGGATGAACGGCGTCACCCTGCGCGACGTCGCCCAGAGGGTTGGGGTCCATACCACCCTGCTGCACTACTATTTCGACGACAAGGCCGCCCTGTTCGAGGCCGCCTACGCCCGGCGCGCCGTGGTCAGCAGCCAGCGGCGCATGGAGGCCCTGGACCGCTACGAGGCCGAGGCCGGCGGCCATCCCACCGTCGAGGGCGCCCTGCACGCCTTCCTGGACACCGACCTGGACCTCTACATGGCCGGTGGCGAGCAGTGGATGAACTGGGCCGCCTTCTGCGCCCGGATGAGCAACACGCCCGAAGGGGCCAAGATGCTGGACGACTATTTCGATCCGGTGGTGCTCAAGCTGGTCGGCATCCTCAAGAAGGCCCTGCCCGACTACACCGACGAGGACATCTTCTGGGGCTATCACTTCGTGACCGGGGCCCTGATGAACACCCTGGCCCGCACCGGCCGCATCGACCGCCTGTCGGGCGGCATCTGCCACTCCGACGACTTCACGGCGGTGAAGCAGCGGATCGCGCGCTTTATGGCGGCGGGGTTTTTGGCGCTGAAACAGCCATAAAATCCGCTCATCCCCGCGAAAGCGGGGACCCAGGCTTTTTCGTTGTTGAGAGCAATCCCGGCAGGTCTGGGCGGTTGAAAAGCTGCAACCAAAAACACCTGGGTCCCCGCTTTCGCGGGGATGAGCGGGTGTGGGTTGCCGTTCAGCAGCCCTCGGCCTTGGGTGGAATGACCCCCGCAGCCAGGCCCAGGTTCCACACCCATGGCTGGGTCCCCGCCGCGCGCCGGCGGCAGACCACGCTTTCATGCAGGGCGAACACGCCCGGCAGCAGGTCGGCCGAGACCTTGGGGACGTCCTGGAAGGCCATGAAGTAGCCCGGCCTGCCAAAGGCCGGCCAGTCGGGGGCGCCCCTGGCCTTGGGCCGGCCGGTCGTGGCGAAGCTGACCCAGTAGTCGACCATGGCGTCGGCCATGGCCCGCTCGCCCGGGGTCTGGGGAATGGCCGGCCAGTAGGGACCGGCGCGATTGATGTTGCCGAACATGTAGGGCAGCTCGGCGCCGTGGAAGGCGTGCAACCCGGCGCTGTCGGCGGCCGGATAGCTGTGGTCGAAGATGTAGAGATAGGCGCTCTGGCCCGCCGCCGTCTGCTTGGCCGCCAGCCGCCAGGCCGTCCAGCCGTAGAGGCCGTCCCGGGTGGTCGCCAGAATGCTCTCGCCCATGTCGCGGCTGGGGTAGAGCCCCAGGAAGCTGTCGGCCAGGTCGCCGTAGTTGTCGCGGATGGTCTTCTCGTAGGCCCCGGCGGTCAGCGGGGTCTTGGGGGCCAGGATCATCAGCGAGCGGATCTCGCCGCTGTTGAAGCCGGCGATCAGCGGCACGGGCGCCTGCTCGCCGCGGTCGAACGTGTCGACCAGCTGGCGCGGGATCAGTTTGCCGTCGACGGTCGGGAAGGGGAAGTAGGCGAAGGCGGACTTGGCGATCAGCTTGTCGGCGTCGATGGCCCGAAGGCTCGCGACGTCAGCCGCCCCCAGCCTGGCGGCCAGGGCCTGGCCCGACGCCTCGGCCGAGGGCGTGCCGTTGCTGGCCTGCTTCAGTTCGGGCGCCGAGGTGGTGTAGGCGCTCTGGAGGATGGCCTTGGCGAACAGGCCCCGGGCCGAGGGCATGGCCATCAGATAGGCCACCGACAGGCCGCCGGCCGATTCCCCGGCGATGGTGACATTGCCCGGATCGCCCCCGAAGGCGGCGATGTTGCGCTGGACCCAGCGCAGGGCCTCCACCTGGTCGAGCAGGCCCCAGTTGCCCGACAGCCCGTCCGGCGACTCGGCCGACAGCTCCGGATGGGCCAGGAAGCCCAGCACGCCCAGGCGATAGTTGATCGAGACGACCACCACCCCGCGGCCGGCCATCTTCGTGCCCTCATAGAGGGTCTCGCGGCTCGAGCCGCCGGCGAAAGAGCCGCCATGGATCCAGACGATGACCGGCGCCCCCTTGCTGTCCTTTGGGCCGGCCTTGGCGGGCGCCCAGACGTTCAGCGACAGGCAGTCCTCGCTCATCGGCGGCGGCGGGGCCCAGTAGATGCCGCCGGGCGGGGCCCTGAACTGCGGACAGGCGGGACCGAAATCGTCGGCCTGGCGCAAGCCGTCCCAATGGGCCGCGGGCCTGGGCGGCGCCCAGCGCAGGTCGCCGACCGGCGCGGCGGCGTAGGGGATGCCCTTGAAGGCCCGGACCTCGCCGCTCATCCGGCCTTCCAGCCTGCCGGCCGGCGCCTCGACGAGGGGATTGTCCGCCGCCCAGGCCGGCGCGGCGCAGGTGAGGGTCAGCAGAACGGCGGCGAGCAGGGGACGGATCATGCGGCGGCTCCAGCTTGTTCGCGGCGCAGCACCCGGGCCAGCCACAGGAAAAGGCCGATGGCGAGGGCGTAGAAGGGCAAGAGGCCATAGAAGGCCACTTGAAGACTGTGCTCGGGGTGGGTCGGCCGCAGCCAGTCGCTGACCGCCCCCACCAGGGTCGGGCCAATGCCCATGCCTGTCAGGTTCATGACCAGCAGCAGCAGCGCCCCCGACAGCACCCGCTGGCGCGGGGCGACCTCCTCCTGCACCAGGGCCACGGCCGAGGAGAGGTAGAAGTAGTTGAGGAAGGTGGGGCCCAGCAGCAGGGCCAGGGCCAGGGGCCAGGTCGGGGCCCAGACGAAGGCGATGAAGAAGGGCACGGCCAGGGTCAGGGTCAGGGCCGGCAGCCAGGCATAGGCGGCCTTGGAGCGCCTGGTGAAATAGTCGATCGCCCGTCCCGAGACGAAGATGCCGCCGCCCATGCCGACCGCCACCACCAGGGCGTACCAGAGCGCGATGTCCTGCAGGGTCATGCCCTTTTCGCGGATCAGCAGCAGGGTGGTGAAGTTGCCGGCCCCATAGGTGACGATCTGGGTCACTCCGCCGCCCGCCGCCGCCAGGGCCAGGGCCGGGTGGGAGAAGAACATCCGCACGGTCGGCCAGAAGCCGTCGACCCTGGGGTCCGCCGGGGCCTGGACCCGGTCCAGCCCGCCCCGCCTGGGCTCGCGCACGAACAGCAGCACCGCGAGCGCCGTGAAGACCCCCACCGCGCCCAGCGAGATGAAGGCCAGCCGCCAGCTGAAGGCGGCGGCGATGGAGGCCCCGAACGCCACGCCCAGCGCCTGGCCGATCGGCGGGCCCAGGTTGAACAGCCCCAGCGCCGTCCCTCTGCGGCCGGGCGGGAAGTAGTCGGAGATGATGGCGTAGGAGGGCGGCACGCCCCCCGCCTCCCCGACCCCCACCGCCATCCGCGCCGCCACCAGCTGCGGATAGCTGGCCGCCATCCCACAGGCGACCGTGGCGGCGCTCCACAGGGCGCAGGCGAAGGCCAGCACCCGGACCCGGTTGGTGCGGTCGGCCAGCCAGCCGACGGGAATGGAGATCAGGCAGTAGAACAGCGCGAAATAGAGCCCCCCGATCAGCCCCAGCTGGCCGTCGGTCACCCCCAGGCTGTCCTGGATCGGCTTGGCCAGGATCGACAGCAGCTGCCGGTCGAGGAAGTTCAGCACATAGACCAGGCACAGCATGCCCAGCACGAACCAGGCCTTGAGGCTGGTCGGCGCTGGCGACAGCTCACCCGTGACGGTCTTCGACTCCACGCGCTTCCCCCTTCGACTTTGAACGTCGATTGGTGAGGAGCATGCCGTCGATCTGTGGGTCGCGTCAACACTCACTATGCCGAGCGTGAATATCTTGCCGGGCGGCGCGGGCGGCGTCCGCTCAACGGGTCAGGGCGTAGGGCTGGAACTCGCAGCCCACGGCCTGGCTGAGGGCATAGAGGACCTGTTCATCGCCGCCGCCCGCCCGATAGAAGGGAACGCCGTCCTTGAAACCCTCGGGCTTCGCCTCGAGCTCCTGGGCCTTCAGGACCCTGGGCAGGCCGAACTTCCGGTAGGTCCTGCCGTTCAAAACGACCGTGTCATTGCCCGTGTAGAAGGGCTTTCCTTTCGCCTCGACGAGTTTGGTCAGGTCGACGGGGATCAGGGTTTCCCTGCCGACGATCCAAACCTTGGCGGCGCCGTAGCTGTAATAGATGTCCGAGCCGACTAGGGCATTGCGTCCTGGATCGTGGGCGCAAAGAACGCCCTTCCAGGTCTGAGGCGGCTGGGCCGGAGCGGTGGCCAGAAGCAGGGCGATGGCTAGGGCGGGCATGGCGTTTCCTTGCGGTCGCGTTGGACGTCTGCCCGGCAGGGTGCCGGGGACGGCTTCGCGCCGCGTCCCCAGAAAAGGGGCCGGCGCCTGTCAGACGGTCCCGCCGTGACGCTTGAGCCAGGCCCCGACCGCCGCGTCCCTGTCCTCGCTGCCGGGGATGGCGAAGGCGACCTTGGCGTCGGGCCGGACCACGAAGGTCGGATCGTAGGCCCCGCCCCCGTTGGCGCGATATCGGTGCCGGTTCACCAGCAGGAACCCGCGATAGGGCCCGGTGCGGATCACCGCCACGCTGTTGCCGTCGATGACATAGCGATGGGCGCCGGTCTTGAGGTTGACCTGATGGATCGCCGCCGAGGTCACCCAGGCGTTGGCCATCACATAGACGAAGCCGCCGCCCAGCGAGAAGACCGGCGAGCCGATGCCGGTGAAGTCCTGGCCGACCTGGTCGCTGGCCTGCGGCGCGGCGGCGCGGCGGGTTGCGCCCGTCGTCAGGTCGCAGAGCCACAGGGACGACTTCGGATAGCCAAAGTCGTCCGCGGTCTTCTGATCGTCATGGACGTAGGCGACCAGCCGACCATCCGGCGACAGAGCCGGATCGCGATTGGCTCCGTTGCGAGTCAACCGCCGCTCACCGGCGCCATCGGAGATCCAGATGTCGCCGTCCCGCTCAGACAGTTTCGCGCCGGCGGCAAAGGCCGGCCCCCCGCCAGACAGCGCCCCCGCCAGGATCAGTCCCAGGCCGGCGCGGCGGGTGAGGGTCATGTCAGGAATACCGGCGTATGGTGGAACTTGATCGGGCTCTGAACCTGTATGCTTCAGCTCGGCCCATCCCGCCATCCCCCGGATAGGGGGAGCGGTGGCGCAGCGGAAAGGTGGAGTCGTCCGCCTTCGCCAAGGCTTCGGAGATCATCCTGCTTCGAATGCAGACCCCGGGATCAATCCTGCGAAGCTCCGAAAGAGCGAAGCAGGATGGTGGACACGGCTGGGATTGAACCAGCGACCCCCTCGATGTCAACGAGGTGCTCTCCCACTGAGCTACGCGTCCGTTCCGGCGGGAGGGGGCGATATACCCATGAGCGGCGGCGGGCGCAAGCGGCCCGTGCGCTGCGCCCCAGGGCCCATACTTAATACCGCTCATCCCCGCGAAAGCGGGGACCCAGGCTTTTTGCTGTTGAGGGCGGTTCTGACAGGTCCGGGCGGCTGAAAGTCAGCTACGAAAAACACCTGGGTCCCCGCTTTCGCGGGGATGAGCGGATGGAAAGTTACGCTCTCGAGCCGAGTGAGCTCGGGCCCTAGGCCGCCATCATCCGTTCGACCTCGGTGACGATCTCGCGCAGGTGCACGGGCTTGGACAGCACCTTGGAGCCGGCCGGCGCCAGGTCGGGGGCGGTCAGGGCCACGGCCGCGAAACCGGTGATGAACATGATGCGCAGGCCGGGGTGGCGGGCGGCGGCGTGGCGGGCCACCTCGATGCCGTCCATGCCGGGCATGACGATGTCGGTGAGCAGCAGGTCCCAGTCCTCGTCGAGGCAGGCGGCCGCCTCCTCGCCGTCGGCGCAGGCCTTGACCTCATAGCCGGCCCTTTCCAGGGCCCGGGCCAGGAAGCCGCGCAGCGAGTCGTCGTCTTCGGCCAGCAGGATGCGGGGCATGGGAGCCTCTTCGTTGATCTCGGACGGCATCCTTAACGGCGAGGTGTAAAGGTGCGGTGAAAGGCTTTGACCGGAGCGTCGGGCACCCGGATGATAAGCGCGATGAACGCCATCCAGCCCCCTGGCGCCCTGGTTGCCGAACCGCCCTTCGCCATCGCGCGGCCGGGCCCGGAGGCGCCGTCTTCGCCCCTGGTGTTCGCCTCGCCCCATTCCGGCAGCATCTATCCGGCTGAGATGATGGCCGCCTCGATGCTGGACGCCGCCGCGATCCGCCGTTCCGAGGACGCCCTGGTCGACCGGCTGGTCGAGGGCGCGCCGGCCCAGGGCGCGACCCTGATCACCGCCCGGCTGGCCCGGGCCTGGATCGACGTCAACCGCGAGCCCTGGGAGCTGGACCAGGGCATGTTCGAGGACGAGCTGCCCGACTTCGCCAAGGGCCGCACCGCCCGGGTGGCGGCGGGACTGGGCAGCATCGCCAAGGTGGTCTCCGAAGGCCGCGAGATCTATGCCCGCAAGCTGACCTTCGCCGAGGCGCGGGAGCGGGTCGACAGCGTCCACCGGCCCTATCACGACGCCCTGGCCCGGCTGTTGGCCGAGGCGCGGGCGGCGCATGGCCTGGCCATCCTGATCGACTGGCACTCCATGCCGGCGGCGGCCGGAAGCGGGGTGGTGACCACGCGCCACGGCCGGGGCTGCGACATCGTGCTGGGCGACCGCTTCGGCGCGGCCTGCGCCCCGGTCCTGACGACGATGGTCGAGCGCGAACTCGAAGCCATGGGCTATCGCTGCGCCCGCAACAGCCCCTATGCCGGCGGCTACACCACCGAGCACTACGGCCGCCCGGCCCGCAAGACCCACGCCCTGCAGATCGAGATCAACCGGGCCCTCTATCTGGACGAGGCGACGCTGGAGCCGACGGAGGGGCTGGCGAAGCTGAAGGCCGATATCGAGCGGGTGACGGGGGTGTTGGCCGCGGAGTGGAAGCGGCTGAAGTAAGAGCCCGTGGATGTAGCCCCCTCCGGCCCCTTGGGCCGGCCTCCCCCGGAGGGGGAGGATTGGCCAAAAAAAAGCGGCGCCCGAAGACGCCGCAGTTCATTAGGGAGGAAACGCCCAGGAAGGGCAGAGGCGGCAAAGCCAGCCTCACCCCCTGAATGTAGGGTGCGGCGCACAACGCTTCAAGAGAAAAGTGTGCGGTGCAGCAAAATAGTTGGCGAGTTCGGCCCCAGACAACGGTTTCCTCGGGCAGGACCTGCCCTAACGGCAATGGTGCGGCGCACAAAAATCGGGCGGCTGCTGCTTCAATTCACGACATGATGAATAAAAACAGCCGCTTGCGGTTGTCCCGACTTTACCGGAAAGGCGG
This sequence comes from Caulobacter ginsengisoli, assembly GCF_030814835.1. Classification (GTDB taxonomy): domain Bacteria; phylum Pseudomonadota; class Alphaproteobacteria; order Caulobacterales; family Caulobacteraceae; genus Caulobacter; species Caulobacter ginsengisoli. The sequence continues at coordinate 174,087 of NZ_JAUSVS010000005.1, read as the reverse complement.
CTCGTCGAAGGCCCGCAGCTTGCGGCTGTGCAGGCCGGGCCCTTCGAGCCGCAGCAGGTCCACCGTGGCGATGCCGATCTGCAGGTGCTGGCCGATAGCCCGCTCATAGAAGGCGTTGGCCTGGCCCGGCAGCTTGATCTCGCCGTGCAGCGGCTTGTCCGACACGCAGAGCAGCGTCCCGTACGGCACCCGGAAGCGGTAGCCCTGAGCGGCGATGGTGGCGCTTTCCATGTCGATGCCAACCGCCCGGCTCTGGTTGAAGCGCAGGGCGCTGGAGGTGTAGCGGAGCTCCCAGTTGCGGTCGTCGGTGGTCACCACCGTGCCCGTGCGCAGCCGGCGCTTGAGCATCTCCCCGCTCTCGCCGCTGACCTGCTTGGCCGCGTCGTAGAGGGCCCGCTGCACCTCGGCGATGGAGGGGATCGGGATGTCGGTCGGCAGGATCTGGTCCAGCACATGGTCGTCGCGCAGATAGGCGTGGGCCAGGACATAGTCGCCGATGGTCTGGCTGCCGCGCAGGCCGCCGCAGTGGCCGATCATCAGCCAGGCCTGGGGTCGCAGCACCGCCAGGTGGTCGGTGATGGTCTTGGCGTTGGAGGGCCCGACCCCGATGTTGACCAGGGTGATCCCCTGCCCGTTCTCGGCCATCAGGTGATAGGCCGGCATCTGATGGCGCCGCCAGGGGCCGTTGGCGACGGCCGCTTCCGGGTCGGGGGTATCCTTGGTGACCAGGACCGCGCCGCTGCAGCTGAGCGCCGTATAGGACGTCTTCTCGTCCTTCAGCCGCTCGCAGGCCCAGCGGACGAACTCGTCGACATAGCGGTGGTAGTTGGTGAACAGGATGTATTGCTGGACGTGCTCGGCCGGGGCGCCGGTGTAGTGCTTGAGCCGCGCCAGGGAGAAGTCCGAGCGCAGGCCGTCGAACAGGGCCAGCGGCCTATCGAACCCCAGGCCCGCATCCCACTCGCCGTCGGCCACCTCGTCGCCGATGAAGGCGAGCTCCGTGGTCGGGAAGTGGCGAGCGATGTCGCTGGCGGCCGCGTCGGCCAGGTCCAGGTCGCCGCCGTCCAGCACATAGGGGAAGGGGATTTCCTGCTCCGAGCGGCCGACCTCGACGGTGACCTTGAAGTCGGCGATCAGCAGCGACAGCTGCTCGACCAGATAGTTGTGGAACACCGACGGGCGGGTGACCGTGGTCGTATAGACCCCCGGCTCGGCCAAGCGCGCATAGGCCCGGGAGATGCGCGGATAACCGCTCTCGCCGGTCCAGGTCAGCCGCAGCTCGGGATAGGTGTAGGCCCCGGCGTCGCGGACGGCGGGGTCGGGGGCTTTGCCGGTTTTCAGGAAGGCCTTGAGGTCGCTGCGCAGCGCGGCGACGGAGGTCTGGTATTCGGCTTCAAGTCGCTCGACGATGGCGACAGCTTGTTTTTCGCTTTCATTTTGCATGCGGGCTTATAGCGGCGAGCTTGTAACGGTTCCAGTGGCGCCGCTTTCAATTTCGGTGACAGTTTACTTGTCCCGGCCCCGCGCCGTGCTCACCGCCCCCTCACTGTAGGTCAGAGGCTCGGCGTACAGCCGCGCCCCCTCTTGGGTGATCGCCGCCAGTTCCTCGAACAACCCTTCATCCGCCGCCTTGAAGTTCAGGCAGGACTTGCCCTGCATCCGCTTCTTCAGCTCCGGCGACAGCCGCTCCAGCAGGGCCGGATGGGTGTAGAGCGGCATCAGGTGATAGCTGGCATAGGCCTTGCCCGACCGCACCCCGCCAAACCACATCGGCTGCTTGGGATGCAGGGGGTTGGGGTGCGGCGCGACCATCTCCAGGCTGGTCTCGCCGCCCTTGGTTTCGATCATGCCAACCGCGTGGCGGCGCATCAGGGCGGCCAGCTGGGCGGCGACGGCGTCATGGTCTCCGGTCATGAGCTCAGACTGCCCTTCCCGTTTGCGCCGGGGAAGGGCAAAGATGCGCCCCTGACCTTTGCGGGGGCCGCATGAATCGCCTGTTCACCGTCTTTATCGTCCTGGCCATGGTGCTGGGCGTCGCCGTGGGCCTGGCCTGCCACGAATATTGGGGCAACGCGGCGCACGAGGCGCAATTGGCCCCGGCGGTCGCCGCGGCGCACAAGGCGCGGCTGGCCCTGGCCATCGACAGTTTCAAGCTGATCACCGATCTCTTCCTGACCTTGATCAAGATGATCATCGCGCCCCTGGTGTTCACCACCCTGGTGGCCGGCATCGCCCATATGGAGGACGCCGCCGCGATCCGCGGGGTCGGCATCAAGTCGATCAGCTGGTTCATCCTGGCCTCGATCGTCTCGCTGACTGTGGGCCTGCTGATGTTCCACCTGCTGCAGCCGGGCGGCGACCTGAAGCTGGCCACCGAGCTGGGCGCCAAGGCCAAGCCCGTCGATATGTCGGCCTTCACGATCCAGGACTTCATCGTCCATCTGGTCCCCAGTTCGATCTTCGACGCCATGGCCAAGAACGCCATCCTGCAGATCGTGGTCTTCTCCCTGTTCGTCGGCACGGCGGTCGCCTCGCTGGACGACAGGGCCCCGGCCGTGATGGCCCTGGTCGAGCAGGGCCTGGCCATCATGCTCAAGGTCACCGGCTATGTGATGAACCTGGCGCCGCTCGCTATCTTCGCCGCCCTGGCCGCCTCCATCGCCAAGGAGGGGATCGATATCATCCGGATCTATGCGGAGTTCGTCGGCGGCTTCTACCTGTCGTTGGGGGTGCTGTGGGGCCTGTTGTTCCTGGTCGCTCTGCTGGCCCTGGGCGGGCGGGCGCTGGGCCTGATCGGGGCGATCAGCCAACCCACCCTGCTGGCCTTCTCCACCGCCAGTTCCGAGGCCGCCTATCCGCGCACCCTGGCCGCGCTGGAAAAGTTCGGCCTGCCCCGCAAGGTGGTCAGTTTCGTCCTGCCGCTGGGCTACAGCTTCAATCTCGACGGCTCGATGATGTACTGCACCTTCGCCACGCTGTTCATCGCCCACGCCCACGGCATCGTCCTGACCGTCCCTCAGCAGATCAGCATGCTGCTGCTGTTGATGGTCACCTCGAAAGGCATGGCGGGCGTGCCCCGCGCCTCCCTCGTCGTGATCATGGCCACCCTCACCTATTTCGGCATGGACGAAGCCTGGATCGCCCTGGTGCTGGCCGTCGATCACCTGCTGGACATGGGCCGCTCGGCGACCAACGTGGTGGGCAACTCGGTGGCCGCCGCGGTGGTGTCGCGCTGGGAGGGCTTCCGGGTCGACAGGAAGCCGGAACCGGAATCTCCGCCTACGCCTGACGCAGCCTGATCGGGTTCTGAAAAGAAACCCACTTGCCTTCCGCTGCGTCGGCCGTCGCATCGTGCCGTAAAGCATCCAATGGAGGGATTCATGGCGAATGATTTTGGACCCACCGTCTCCTGGCGCACCGAGGGCGCCACGGCCATCGTCACCATCGAGCGGCCCGAGCGCCGTAACGCCGTCGATGGCCCCACAGCCCGCGGCCTCTATGACGCCTTCCAGCAGTTTGAGGCCGACGAGGCCCTGAGCGTCGCCATCCTCACCGGGGCCGGCGGCAACTTCTGCGCCGGGGCGGACCTGAAGGCCATCGCCTCTGGAAGTGGCAACCGGGTCGAGCAGACCGGCGACTTCGGGCCGATGGGTCCGACCCGCATGACCCTCTCCAAGCCGGTGATCGCCGCCGTCGAGGGCTTCGCGGTGGCCGGCGGACTGGAGCTGTCGCTGTGGTGCGACCTGCGGGTCGCCGCCGAGAGCGCCACCTTCGGCGTCTTCTGCCGCCGGTTCGGGGTGCCGCTGATCGACCTGGGCACCATCCGCCTGCCCCGGCTGATCGGGGCTTCGCGAGCCATGGACATGATCCTCACCGGCCGAGCGGTTGGGGCGGCCGAAGCCCAGACCATGGGCCTGGCCAACCGCGTCGTCCCTGACGGCCAGGCGCTGACGGCGGCCCTGGAGCTGGCCGAGCAGATCGCCGCCTTCCCCCAGCTCTGCCTGCGCAACGACCGCCGCTCGGCCATGGAGCAGTGGAGCCTGGACTGGGACGCCGCCACCGCCCGCGAGATCGTGCTGGGCCTGGAGACCCTGCGCACCGGCTCCAGCGTCGAGGGCGCCAGCCGCTTCACCGCCGGCCAGGGCCGGGGCGGCTCGTTCAAATGAGCGACAGCATGTCCGAGAATTTCGCCGCCGACTTCACCGAGCGCCAGAAGGGTCATCTGCCCGGCGAGCTCGACATCGAGTGGGAGCTGGTCGCCCGGGGCGAGGCGCGCGGACGCTTCACCGTCACTCAGCGCCACATGGCCCCCAACGGCTTCCTGCACGCCGCCAGTGTCATCGCCCTGGCCGACAGCGCCTGCGGCTACGGTTGCGTGGTCTCGCGGCCGCAAGGCGCGACCGGGTTCACGACGCTGGAGCTGAAGTCCAACTTCCTGGGCACCGCCCGCGAGGGGGTGGTGACCTGCCGGGCCTGGCTGGTCCATGGCGGCCGCACCACCCAGGTCTGGGACGCCGAGGTGCGCCACGAGGAGACGGGCAAGGTCATCGCCCTGTTCCGCTGCACCCAGATGATCCTCTGGCCGAAAGCCTAGGCGCTCTCGGACCGGCCGCGGGCCGCCCCCACGACCCGGTCCAGCACGTCCGGCACCAGCCGCTCGGCGAAACCGGCCAGGAAGGCCCAGACCACCAGGCGGGCGGCGTCGAAGCCGCTCTTGAGGCTCAGGCAGTGGTCGATCAGCTTGAAATTGGCCATCGGCCCGCCTCCCGCCGTGCAACCGTCGACGAAGTCGGGGGTGATGGCCTCGACCTTGAAGGCGCCGCTGGCGAACAGCGGCACCAGCAGCACCGCCAGGGTCGGCCCGACCAGGCCGGCGACCAGCACGCCGCTGATCCCCTGCCGCAGGGCGCTGATCTGGGCGACCGGGTCGCGGCCGCCCGCGCCCAGGCTGCCCTGGACGCCGGTCCGCTGCATGATCGAGACCACGGCCCCGGCCGCGGCCACCGCCATCAGCATGAAGTAGTTGAGCAGCGAGTTGACCAGCAGCAGGCCGTCGGCGCTGACGGACCCACGCCCCAGCAGGGCCCAGATTCCGGCCACGGCGGTCAGGGCCAGGAACATCCCGCCCAGGATGAGCAGGCAGCCCCGGCGGATGCGATCGACGATGGCGTCCCGCTCGCTGATGAAGCCATAGCTGAGCTTCAGCCGCTCCAGCAGGCTGAGCGCCTGGCCCAGCAGCGCCGCCTTGTCGCCGCCCGCGTCCTCGCCGCCCCCCGCCTCGCCGCCCCCTGCCTCGCCGCCCCCTGCCTCGCCGAGCGCCGCCGCGGCGGGCCCCTCCAGGGCCGTCAGTCTTTCCTTGAGATGGGCGACCAGGGGCGCCAGCCGCTCGGCCCCGAAAGTCCTGGCCGTCTCGGCCCGAAGCTCCACCGCCGCGGCGATCTGCTCGCCGGGCCGGGGGCTCTCGAATCCCGCCCGGATCACCTTCAGGATTTCGGCCGAGACCGCGCCGGACTCGGCGGCCATCACCAGGTCGGAATCCGCCGCCAGCATCCGCGCCTCGGCGCACCGCTCCTTCATCGCCGCCTCCCTCGTCGCCCCTCCGTGAAGACGGCGATTTGAACACGCCAGGGTCGGAACGGCGAGTCCGTTCAATCGCAGATTTGAGCCCAGATTTAAGCGACGAATCCGCCCCTTGCGCTATCGGGGCCGCGTCGCTAGGTTCCGCGCCTTCGCTCTAGGGGGCCTTCGCGGGCTCCCCACACCGGTATGGAGAGGTGGCAGAGTGGTCGAATGTACCGCACTCGAAATGCGGCGTGCCTGGAAGGGTACCGTGGGTTCGAATCCCACCCTCTCCGCCACCGGTCGTCCTTGAGATCAGGACCCAGGTCGCTCGCAGACCGACGGCCTTCTCCGGAATCCGACGCCACCCGCCTGAACGAAAGTTAACTTGCGGCCGCGGGACGAAAGTCGTCCGTGAACCTTCCGTTCTTCCCGCGCGCTGGCCGGGAACGATGGAGCGACGGCCGGGTGGAAGGCGTCATTTCGGGAGGGGTGGACCATGGACAAGCTTGGGCTGTCGCGGCGAGCCTTCGCCGCCCAGGCGGCGGCGCTGGGGGCGGCGCTGGCGTTCGGAGGCGCCTCCGCCCAGGCCAGGCCTGTCGCGCGCGGCGAGCGCCGCGACCTCTTTCCGCAGGGCGTCGCCTCGGGCGATCCCCGTCCGGACAGCGTGATCCTGTGGACGCGGCGAGCCCCCGACGCCGGGGTCGCCTCGCACCGGCTGACGGTCGAGGTCGCCAGCGATCCGAAGTTTGGGAAGCTGGTCGCCCGCGGCGATGTCGCGGTCACCGCGGCGACGGACTGGACCTGCCGCTTCCTGGCGGCGGGCCTGAAGCCCGGGCGGGAATACTGGTATCGCTTCATCGACGAGGCCGGGAACGCCAGCCGGGTCGGCCGCACCCTGACCGCGCCGGCGGACGATGACGACCGGCCGGCCAGGTTCGTCTTCGTCAGCTGCCAGGACGTCACCCAGGGCGCCTGCAACGCCTACCGGCGCATGCTCTACGAGGACGCCCGCCGACCGCGCGCCGAACAGCTGGGCTTCGTCCTGCACCTGGGCGACTTCTTCTACGAGCTGGTCTGGTATCCCGAGGAACGGCCGGGCGGCGTCGAGCGGGGCCGGCGCCTGCGCGACATCGTGCGCTACCCGCACGGCGAAAAGGTCGGCGCCTTCCACATCCCGACGGATCTGGACGACTATCGCACCGCCTATCGCGGCTACCTGCTCGACCCGGATCTGCAGGACGCCCGGGCCCAGTGGCCGTTCGTTCCGGTCTGGGACAATCACGAATTCAGCTGGCAGTCCTTTCAGAGCCAGCAGATCGTGGGCGGCAAGGTCCGTCCGGCGCAGACGCTCAAGGTCGCGGCGAGCCAGGCCTGGTACGAGTACCAACCGGCTCGGGTCCGCAAGGCCGGCAGCGGGGACGTGTTCGTCCCGCCCTCGGTGGAGAACAAGCCGCTGACGGACCTGGATGCGCGCGGCGTCGGGCAGGAACCCAACAATCTGGCCGCGATCAAGGCGCTGCAGATTCAGCGGGCGTTCCGATACGGCAAGAACATCGACATGATCCTGACGGACAACCGGTCGTTCGGATCGCCGGGCGGCGACTACAGCGGGCTTCCGGAGATCAAGTTCAACGCCATCCCCGAACACATGCTGGAGGTCCTGGATCAGGCCCAGGCCTATAACGGTGGCAATCCTCCCGCTGTCATCCGCGTCGGGGACGGTCTCGAATTTCCCAATCCGCATACAAAGGCGCCGCCGGAGGCCTATCTGGGCCTGGAGCAGATGGCCTGGTTCAAGGACCGGCTGCGGGCGGCCAAGGCGCCCTGGAAGATCTGGGGCCATTCGTTCGGCACCCTCACCGGGCGCACCGATCCCCAGAACCTGCCGGCGGCCTTCGCGGACCGCTGGCCTAAGGGGGCGGGCTATGGCGTGATCAACGGGGCCTATGGCGTCGAGCACGGCGAGATCTTCGACATGGTCCGGGCCGAGGGGATCACCGGATTGGCGATCGTGGCCGGCGACAGACATTCCTTCTGGGCCGGCTATCCCAGCAAGACCCTGCCGCCCCGCGCGTTCGATCCGGTGGGCGTCGAATTCATCACGGGCTCGATCTCGGCCCAGGGCGCGGCCGAGGTCTACGAGCTGACCCTGCCCAAGGACCGGCCCCTGCGGCCCCTCTACATCTATGACAAGCCGGACGGCTCGATGCAGAGCACCTACGACATGACGCTGATGCACGGCGTGCGGTCCTCGTTCGTCCTGAAGGAAACCGGAGACCCGGCCAAGGCTCGCGCGGCGCGAAACCCGGAGCTGGCGCCACATCTCAGGTTCGTCGATCACGGCGGCCACGGCTACACGATGGTGCGGGCCTCGCCGCATGAGCTCGAGGCCGAATTCGTCTGCATCCCTCGCCCGCTCGAGCGCAGCGAAACAGACGATGGCGGGCCGCTGATCTATCGCGTGGCGCACCGCGTTTCGCTCTGGAAGCCGGGAGAGCCTCCTCTGCTCAGGCAGGAAATTCTCGAAGGCGATCCGGGCCTCGCCATCTGAGGACCGGCGCCCGGTCAAGCGCCGCGAACCGCCTCCTGAAATCTCACGGAGTCGCCTCGAGCGAGCCGGGGCCCGGGCGGGGCGTCGGCGGCGAGGGCCTGCGCCAGTTCGTGAACAGCACCCGCACGAGCCAGTAGGCCATCACGATCAGCACCAGGCCCAGCGACCCCAGCAGCAGGGCCGGCCCGGGCACGACCGGGGGGAGCGCGTCGGCGCCCTGGGCGGCGAACGAGCCCACGGCGATGACCAGGCCAAAACACATCCGCCACAGGTGCCGCGCGATCCGCTGGGGGCCCGCCAGCCCGCGCCGCAGAACCACGCTCAGGTCGCCGGCCGCCGCGCCCGCCAGCGCCGCGCTGATGATCAGGCTGGCGACCACGATGAAGGGGTTCTCCGACTCCCGGGCGCCGGTGAGCCGCGCCACCGCCCCGGCCGCGCTGGCCAGGGCGAAAAGGGCGGCGGCGAGGAAGGCGGCGATCTCGAACAGACCGCTCCGGTTTTCCTTGCGGCGCACCGCCATCCAGCCGGTGCCGATCATGTAGATGGTCAGGCCGCCGGCGACCACATTGCCGACATCCTTGCCGAGCGCCGCGGCGGTGACGGCCATCACCGTCATCGCCCCGGCGAAGACCGATCCCGCCATCCGATGCGCCGCGCCGCCCTTGCGGAACGTCAGCGCCCCGGCCCCCGAGAGCACACTGAGCGTCCCGGCGGCGATGTGGACTGTGAGCAGAGCGGACATGGGCGCAAAACTCCGTTGACCGGTCAGGACGGACTGTCGGTCAGCACAGGTTGAGGTGAAGCGAGGGACGAGGCGGCGGCCCGCGCCCGCCACCGGTCGGGGTTGACGGCGCGGACGAGCAGCCACAGGGCCAGTCCGACTTCCGCCACCAAACCCGGCCTGCTGTCCCGCACGGCAAATTCCGAAAACGGCGCCGCCAGTATGATGATGAGGTAGGTCAAGCCCACGATGCGGGCCGTCGATACCGGGTTCAACCGTCCCCCTCCAACCAGGTCCGGCCGGCAACCTGCCGGCCACGATGGAAACCTATCCCCCTCCCGGGCTGCCCGACATGACGCGGGAAGCCAAAGACATGACCCCAGCGGCCAAAGTCGGGATGTTCGGGGGTGCGGTCCGCGCGCGCCTTGGCTTGACGGCCGACGCCTGTGTTACATATATTTCAGTTATCATGACAAAAGATGTAACTTCATCGACTCCGGACTGGCGCCTCACCGCGCAGGAGGCCGCCCACGCCATGCCGGTGCTGCAGTCGGTCCATCCCGACCTGAGCGCGGCGCCGGCCCCTCGGCTGGCGACGATCCGGCAGTTCGCCCAACGTTGCGGCGTTCGCTACGGGGCGCTGCGCACCGCCCTGAGCCGCGCCTGCGCGGCCGGCTCCCTGGAGATCGCCGACCGCCGCTACCGGCTGGGGCCGCTCAGTCTCGAGGAGGCGGCGGCGGCCAGGGCGCTGCGGACCCGGACCCACGGCTACACCCTCTGTGTGGTTCTGGAGGGCGAGGTCGACGATCTGCCCCGCCTGCGCGAGCTGCTGGTCCGGGTGGGGTTCCGTCCCTTCCAGCGCTCGATCTGGGTCGGCGCGCGGACGACGGACGACCGTCTGGGCCTGGCGCTCCAGCGGGCCGGCCTTGCCGGTTCCGTCGTGGTCTTCCACACCGACGAGGTCGACGCCGGCGCCCGTGACCGGCTGTCCGGGCTCTGGGGCCTCCCCGAGCGCGCGGCGGTCCTTCGCCAGTTCCACGGCCAGCTCATCGCCTATCTGACCGAGCCGGGCATCGGGGCGGAGGAGGCGGCCTGGCGCTGCGTCCAGGCCGCCCCCGTCTGGTACCGCATCGTCGTGCGCGACGAGCCGCCGTTTCCGCTCGACCTCTGTGGCCCGGACTATCCCCGGGACGGCCTCAACGCCGCCTGGCGCGCGCACCTCGCCTCGATGGCCGGCCCGTTGACCGCCCTCTGGGGCCTGGAGGCGCGATGACCGCTCGGACCTCGAACTGGATTCCCAGCCGGCGCATCCGCTTCGTCGCCGGCCTGGCGCTGGCCTTTGCGGCGGCCGCCGCCGTCGGCAGTCGCTGGTCGCTCCTCGCGCTCTTGCTGCTCGTCCCCGCGCTGGGCGCCGGCTGGGCGGCCTTCGTGATGCTGCGCATCCGCCGCCAGCTCTCGCCCGGGCGCGGCGGCGGCTGGGAGCGGCGCATCCATGAGCTGGTCGTTTCGCGTCTCGGGCTGGCTCCGGATTCAAGAGCCGCCGCCCTCGACATCGGCTGCGGCGACGCCAGCCTGCTGGTCGCCCTGCTCGACCACGCCCCGGCCGTGGCGGCGACCGGCGTCGACTACTGGAGCGGAAGTTGGGACTACGCCCAGGCCGCCTGCGAGGCGCGGCTGTCGCGGCTGGGCCTCAAGGCGGCGTTCCAGCGGATGGACGCCGCGCGCCTGGTGTTTCCCGACGCCAGCTTCGACGCGGTCGTTTCGGTGATGTGCTTCCACGAGGTGAAAGCGCCGCGCGGTGTGAAGATGCGCGGTCCACTGCTGGCAGTGAGCGAGGCGCTACGGGTGCTGCGGCCGGGCGGCGCCTTCGTGTTCGTCGACCGCTTCGGGGATGCCGCCGACTATGGCGAGCCGGCCGGGCTGGCGGCGGTCCTCCCGGTGGCGGGCGTTCGCCGCGAGTCCCTGGTCGCCACGCTGGGCGTACCCTGGCCGCTCAACACCCGGCGCTCACTCGGGCCGGTGGAGGTGATCTCGGGGCGAAAGTCGCCGATGGGGTAGACGGCTAGCTCGCCGGCTTCGACCTGGACGTCAGCAGCACCAGCAGCAGGGCCAGGGCCGCCGGAGCGGCCTGGCTGTAGAGGATCGTCGGCTTGACGGTCAGCCCGCCATAGGTCCCGGCCACGACCACGCAGCTGAGGAAGAAGACCTTCAGGTCGAAGCGCCGCGCCACCAGGGCCCAGGCCAGGCCCACCGCCAGGAAGCCGTTATAGAGCGCCTGGTTGGCCGCCAGCGGCGCGGCCTGGGCCGCGAATTCCGGGGTGGTGCCGAAGATGCGCTGGCCGATCGGCCCCTTCCACAGGAACATCTCCAGGATCAGGAAGGCCACATGCTCGAGCGCCACCAGGGCGACCATCAGGTTGGCGATGAACTTCATGATCCACTCCTCTCGCGCAGCCAGTCGATGACCCCGGCCGCCGCCACCGCCCCCGAGGCCATCGAGGCCTGCAGCAGGTAGCCGCCCGTCGGCGCCTCCCAGTCCAGCATCTCGCCGGCCGCGAAGACGCCCGGCAGGGCCTTCAGCATCAGGCGCCCGTCGACCTGATCGAGCGCCACGCCGCCGGCCGAGGAGATGGCGCGGGCCAGCCCCTGGACGCCGGTCAGGGTCAGGCGGACGGCCTTGATGCGGCGGGCCAGCTTCTCGGTTCCGGCCGGCAGCTCGCCGGGGATTTCCCGCAGCAGGCCGATGGCGGCGGGCGAGAGGCCGGCGGTCTTGCGCAGCCAGTTGGTGACGCTGTCCTTGCCCCGCGCCTTGGTCAGCCGGTTTGCCAGGGCGTCGATGGAGAGGTCGGGGCGCAGATCCACGGTCAGGGTCGCGGTCCCGTCCCGGGCAATGGCCTCGCGCAGGCCGGCCGACAGGGCATAGACCGCCCCGCCCTCGACGCCATAGCCGGTCAGCATGGCCTCGCCGCGCACCGCTTCCTTGCCGTGGCTGAGGGCGACGGGTTTCAGCGGCTGGCCGGCGAAGCGTTCGGCGAAGACCGGCGACCAGGCCACGTCGAAGCCGCCGTTCGAGGGCTGGAACGGCGAGACCGTCACGCCCCTGGCCGCCAGCCACGGCCCCCAGGCCCCGTCCGAGCCCAGCCGCGGCCAGCTCGCCCCGCCCAGGGCCAGGATCACGGCGTCGGGATGCTCGGTGCGGGGACCGTCCGGCGTTTCGAACTTCAGACCGTCGCCGTCAAAGCCGACCCAGCGGGATCGCGTCCGCAGCTCGACCCCCGCCGCCGCCAGCCGCGCCAGCCAGGCCCGCAGCAGTGGCGAGGCCTTCATCGCCCGGGGAAACACGCGACCCGACGAGCCGATAAAGGTCGCCTGCCCCAGCCCTTCGGCCCAGCCGATCAGGTCGGTCGGCGAGAAGGCCTTCAGCCAGGGCGCGACGACGGGGGCGGCCGCGCCATAGCGGCTGAGAAACCCCTCCATCGGCTCGCTGTGGGTCAGGTTCAGCCCACCTCGTCCAGCCATCAGCAGCTTGCGCGAAGGCGAGGGCATGGCCTCGTGCACCGTGACCGCCAGCCCGGCCGCCGCAAGCCGCTCGGCGGCCATCAGTCCGGCGGGTCCGGCTCCCACGATATGGACGGTGTGACGGATCATGCGTCTTCCTAGACCCTGACGGCGCCAGATGCGACACGAAGGCGGATACGGAGGGACCAGCATGGATCTGGGCATCAAGGGCCGCACCGCCCTGGTCGCCGGCGGCAGCGCCGGGCTGGGCGGGGCCAGCGCGCGACTTCTCGCGGCCGAAGGGGTCAATCTGGTGGTCTCGGCGCGGGGCGAGGCGCGGCTGCGGGCGTTCGCCGCCGAGGTTGCCAGTGAGGCCGGCGTTTCGGTCACGCCGGTGGCCGCCGATCATTCCACCCCAGAGGGCCGCGCGCGGCTGCTGGCCGCCTGTCCCGACCCCGACATCCTGGTGATCAGCTGCTCGCCGCCGGCTTATGTCGACGACCTCACCACCATCGCCGAGGCCCAGTGGCTGGAAGCCCTGAGCGCCACCTTCCTGGGCCCCATCGCCCTGATGAGCGCGGTGCTGCCGGGGATGGAGGCGCGGGGGTTTGGGCGGATCGTCAATATCGGCACGGTCAGCGGCAAGGCGCCTTGGGACAGGCGTGTCCTGTCGGGGGCGCCGCGCTCGGCCCTGCTCAACTATGTCCACGCCGCCAGCAAGCGGTTCGCGGCCAGCAATGTGACCCTGAACACCCTGCTGCCGGGCATGTTCGCCACCGAGGCGGCCATGGCGCGGTTCGGCGCCAATGGCGCCGACGCCGAGGCCGAGATGCTGAGCTCGGCCCGCAAGATGCGCATCCCGGCCGGTCGTTACGGGCGGCCCGAGGAACTGGCCCAGGCCTGCCTGCTGCTCTGCGGCGCCCAGGCCGGCTACATCACCGGCCAGAGCCTGGTGCTGGACGGCGGGGCGACGACCTCGCTGGTCTGAGACTTGAGCCGACGCCCGGCCCACAGCATCATAGGCGCTTTGCTGAGGGGAACTTCATGAAGCGTATGGTTCTGGCCCTGGGCGCGGCCCTGGCGATGGCCGCCCTGGCCCCGGCCGCCCGGGCCTGTGAGATCGATCCGAAGGCCGTCATCGCCCTGTGGCCCGGCGTCGCCGACATGCCCACCACCCGGGTGCAGGGCCTGATGCCGGTGCTGGATCCGCGCTCCTACAATCCAGGCGACCCCCTGCCGGAGGACTGCAAGGTCCGCTGGAGCGTCGACAGGCGCTATGGCCGCATCAAGGACGACAAGCTGACCATCGTGCCGGGGACCCCGGACGGAACCGAGCTGACCGTCACCGGCACGATCCGCACCACCCAGGGCCCGCGCAAGGTCGAGGGCAAGCTGTTCGTCATCGACATGGCCAAGCATCTGGTCGCCGGCAACTGGCGCCAGAGCGGCCTGAGTTGCCCGGGCGGAGCGCCGGCCGGCGCCGTGGCGCTGAACGAGCTGATCTTCAACGCCCGCGGCGAGTTCAAGGCCACCTGGCAGCCCTTCGAGTCCTATGTCGACTATTGGGGCGACTACAGCTTCGATCCCGCGACCGGCGCGATCTCCCTCAAGCCGACGGGTGGCAACCACGTGCCGAAGGACGCCACGCTGAGCGGGACGGTCACGGTGAACGGCAACGAGCTGCGGACGAAGGGCCTGAGCTTTGGCCAGCCGCGCGGCCCGGCCCTGCCCGCTGACTGCGAGGTCACGTTCAAGCGGAGCGGGACCTAGGCGTTGGACTTCTAGGCGTTCCTGGCCATCAGGCCGCCGTCCACCGGAATGGTCACCCCGGTGATGTAGGACGAGGCCGGCAGGCAGAGGCTCAAGGTCACCTGGGCCACCTCCTCCGGGTCGCCGTAGCGGTGCATGGCCGTGCGGCGCTTGGCGAAGATCTGCTTGTGCTCGTCGCTGATCGAGCTGGTCATCGCCGTGGCGATGGGGCCCGGGCAGATGCAGTTGACGGTGATCCCCTCGCGGCCCAGTTCCACCGCCAGGGCGCGGGTCAGGCCCGTGACCCCGGCCTTGGCCGCGCAATAGGGGCTGTCCATCGGGGTGGCGCCCAGGGCTTCGGTCGAGGCGATGTTGACGATGCGCGGGGCCTTCGACTTGCGCAGGTGCGGCAGGGCCGCTCGGATGACCCGGTGGTGGGCGGTCAGCAGCACCGAAACCGCCCGGTCCCAGACGGCTTCGTAATTGTCGGAGTCGATCGGCGAGAAGGCCGAGATGCCGGCATTGTTGATCACGCTGTCCAGCCCGCCGAACCGGGCGGCGATGGCCTCGACCACGGCCTTGATCTCGTCAGGATCGGCGACGTCCAGCTTCCAGGCCTGGGCCGACCCGCCCGCCGCTGTGATCTCCGCTGCCACTGCGTCGGCCGACCCGGCGTCATAGTCGGTGACCGCGACATTGGCCCCCTCGGCGGCGAACACCCGGGCGGTCGCCGCCCCCATGCCGCTGCCGGCCCCGGTGACCAGGACGGTGAGGCCGCGCACCGATCGGCTGAGCTTGGCGAGAGACATGGCTTCCTCCGGATTTTCCGGCATCAAGCCGGGAGGACCGTAGGGAAGGCAAGAGCGGCTCGGCCCGCTAAAGGGCCGTCACATTGAAGGTCGCCAGGTCCAGCACCAGCAGCCCCCCGGCCTCGTCGGCCCAGAGCGACAGCCGCGCCTCCCCGGAGCCGTCCGACTCCTTGGCGGGCCGAATCCCGCGCGCCAGGCAGACGAGATTTGCCTCAGGGTCGTGCTCGAAGGTGAAGCGCGGCGCATTGGCATGGGTATGCTCGAGGGTGGTCGAGGCCGGTTCGCCGGGGCCGGCCGGCGGCGCGGCGCTGACGAAGGGCCGGCCGAAGTCGCAGGACTGGAAGACGTCCCGCCCGGCGATCTCCGCCGCCACCCGCTCCCTGGCCTGGACCAGCGCCTGTCGCTCCAGCACATCGCTCCAGGGCATGACGGGCATGCTGAGGTGGTCGCGCCGGGTGGCGCGCAGCAGGTTGGGCGGCGTCCAGAACCAGTCCTGAGGCGGCGGTTCGCCGCGCGTTCCAGGCGCGGGGGGCAGGCAGAGGCTGGCGGTCATCTCGCCCGAATGGCGCAGCTGCCAGGCCTCCAACAGGCCGGCCCGCTCGGGACTGACGTCCAGGGTGATCCAGGCGAAACCGTCGCTCTGGTGGGCGAAGGCCGCCGCCCGCAGGCGCTCGGTGAGGGCGCAGGACCACAGGAACTCGATGGCCGGCTCAGGCGCGCACAACCGGGCCAGGTCCAGCCCGCCGATATCGCCGCCGATCTGCACCAGCCACTGGCCCTCGGAGGTGACGTCGTGATGGGCGAACAGCCGGACCCGGCCGATGGTGTGGAAGCGGCGCTCATGGGTGGCCAGGCGGGTCAGCAGGCTGGTCCCGTCCTCCTGCCGCTGAATGACCAGGGCGTGGGGGCCGGTCCCGATCGCCACCAGGGCGGTGACCTCGCTGACGGCCTGCTGCCACAGCAGCCCGCCATGCCGGTCCAGCAGCTGCAGCAGGTTGCTCTGGCGCCAGACCAGCATCTCGCCATTGCCCATCAGGCAGGCGCGGCGAACCGCTGGACGGATCGCGGCCGGGGGCGGCAGGCGCCAGCCGCCCTTGGTGGGGGGCAGCTGCACCTCGAATTTCATCAGCTTGCCCAGTTCGGTCGCCAGCACGGGAAGGCGGGCCCGGTCCAGCAGATGCTTGAGCATCAGCAGCTCGCGCCGGCCCAGCCTGTCGGAGGCCATGGCGAACCCGCCCAGCACCAGGGCCTCCACCAGCAGGGCCGCCGGTCCCCGCCAGAAGGCGGCCTGCTCGGGATGGTCCGGCCGGCCCAGGCGCGTCAGGGCCTGGAGCAGGTTGACGAGTTCGCCGCCGGCGTCGGGCGTCTCGCTCCGCAGGACCGTCTGCAGCCAGGCCAGCACGGCGGGGAACGGGCCCTCGCCCTCGATCCGGGGCATGTGGGGGAAGGCTTCCAGCCCCTGGGGCGAGATGTCGGCCCTGGTCCAGCTGGCGGCCAGCAAGGCCCGGGCGGCCAGCTCGGCCTGGAACCCGCCTTCGCCATCGAGCCGCAGCGCTTCCGCCAGCCAACGGGCGCGAGCCGCTGTCAGCACGGCGGCGATGCCCGACACCGAGGTCAGGGCGTCGGTGACCTGCAGGGCGCGCAGCGGCTGGCCCGTCGCCAGCAGCACGTCGGTCCAGGCCTCGATAACCAGGATATGGAAGCGGGCGTCCTTGCCCCGGCTGTCCTCGGCCAGCTCGTCGAAGCAGCCGGTGCGCCGGGCCAGGGCCAGGGCGGCGTCGGTCTGCCCGGCCTTGTAGAGCAGCCGGATGGTCATCACCGGCGGCATGCGGCTGTCCAGGGCCAGCTTGGCCGCCTCGGCGAACAGGCCGCCGGCCTCCAGCACCATCACCGCCTTGCGATGGTCATCGAGCAGCTGGGAATGGATATAGGCCGCCCGGCGGTGGTCGCCCTCCTTCTCCAGCCGCTCGGCGATGGCGAGATAGCGGCTGTGCAGGGAAATCATGCCCACGCCGTCCAGCAGCGGCGCGAAGAACCGCCCGCCATCGACCCTGAAGTCCAGGCCGGCCCGCATCTCCGGCAGGCTGTTGGGATAGACCTTGCTGCGGCGGGCCGCATCGCCCCCCAGCGCAATGGCCAGCTTGAGCGCCAGGTCGATATCGCCGGCGGCGAACAGCCGCTCGACCTGACGCATCCGCTCGCCGATCCGGCCCTTGAGCCTGTTGCCCAGCGGCGAGTGCCAGCGGATCCAGCCCATCAGGTTCTGCAGAACGCCCGGCTCGCCCTCGCCGTTCGCCGACCGGCCCGGCCCCCTGCCCTGCAGCCGGTCCATCGCCTGGCGGAAGATGGAGGACAGCTTGGTCCGCTCTTCCAGGTCCCGCAGGCGGGCCTCGATGTCGCCCAGGGTATCCGGCGCGTTCTTCACCACCGGAATAGCGGCATGGGAGATCGGTGCGAGGTCTTCGCCGGAGACCTTGGGCCGCTCGGCCCGCGCCGTTGCCGGCACCGCCGTGGGCGAGCGGGCGGCATGCAGGGTCAGGCGCGGCATATCCCACAGCCCCGCCAGCGGCTGACGGACCAGGCCGTCGAGCGCCACGCCCCTCAGCCGGCCGGCCCACCACAGTTCGAGCCGGCGCAGGGCCTCCCGCGAGGCCGGCGGCGCGGGGTCGAGCGCCTCGTCCGGCCGCCGCCGGAAACTGCTGAGCACGCCCGTCGGCGAGCCGGTCAGCGGCAGGGCGGAGGCCGGCAGCACGCCCTCGATCGCGGTCGGCGCCTGGAACACCGCCACCAGCACATCGGGCCCGCCCGGCTCCAGCGGCCCGCGCCAGACGCCCCACAGCGCCTCGCGCAGCGGCCGCAGATCGGGGCCCGGCGCGCCGGGCGCCAGGACCATGGCCGCGCCGTCCCAGGGCAGGTCCCTGGGCAGGGTGGGGCTGGCGGGAAAGTCCCGCCCGGCGCCCTCGCCGCTCCGGCGTATGGCGTGGCTGCGCCTAGCCATCCAGGGCGCTCACATCGATTTCCTTGGCCGTGTCGCGCAGCGCGGGCAGGTCGAAGCGCGTGGTCCCCGTGCGGCCGGTCCGCTTGTTGTGCCGCAGGATCAGCAGTTCGGCCGGCGTCCCCTCGGCGGTGACCGTCAGGGCCAGGATGCCTTCCTCGCCGAGCTCCAGCTTGACGATATGGGCCGCATCGTCGCCCAGCTTCACATTGGGCTGCTTCTGGACGATCTCGCCGTCGGCCTCGCGGCGGAAGCTGCGCACCACGCCGGCGCCGCCCGCCCGGAGGTCCGACCAGACGCGAACGGCGAGGCCGCCGCGATGGGGCCTGGCCGACAGGAGGTTCTCGTCCCGGGTGACCGTCAGGTCCAGCGCCCGCTCTTCGACGACGCCCGGCCGCGGACCCAGCGAGGCCGGCAGCGTCCAGCGGTTCGGCGCCAGGCTGTAGGCCAGGCTGCGGTCCGACCGGGAATAGGTGAGGCCGTAGAGGCGGCTCAGCGCCACCGGATCGACCCCCTCGCGGAAACTGTCGACCAGGCCGCTACCGGGTTTCAGCACTCGCAGCAGGGCGCCCCCGCCCGCGTCGTCCCGAACGATGTGATAGAGGCCCGACACCCCGACGATCTGGGGGGCCTTGTAGAGGGGTCCGAACCCCAGATCGTGGTCCGACCGGTAGGGGCCCAGCTCGAAGGCGTGGCCGGAGGTCGAGTAGAAGCGGATCTCGGGGGTCTCGAAGATCGGCGGGATGGCGTAGGGGCTCTGCTTGGCGAACAGATGCTCGGTGGCCACCGCCTGCGAGCGGACGATCGGGGGAAACCGGCGGTCGGAGTCCAGCAGGAACCGCCCCAGGGCCATCCGGTCGCTCCCCGACCGCCGGCTGCGGGTCAGCAGCGTGAGCATCGAATAGTTCACCCGGACCCCCGCCAGCACCGCGTCGGGCGGCAGGGCGGCGAACCAGCAGCCCGCCAGGGTTAGCTTGTCTCCAAACCGCAGGATCAGCAGGCCGTCATCGAGCCGGACGATCGCCAACCGTCGCTCGGGGGTGGTGAAATAGCGGGGCTCCCAACCGACCAGTTCGCGCCGCAGCGCCGGCAGGCCCGCAACCTGGCTGGGGGCCAGCGGCCGGAAGGGATCGTTCAGGGCCGAGACGCAGACCCGGTCGTCCGGAAAGCTCACGCTGGCCCGGGAGCGCTCCCGACCGCCCTGGCGCAGCGCCACCTCGGCGGCGCGCGGCCCATCGGGCGACGGCGGCCCGAGCCGGAAGGATAGCGCGCCGCCCGCGACGGACGCAGCCGCGCCCTCCCGGCGGGCGCCGACGGTCCAGTCCACCGGGTCCAGCCTGCGGCCGGCCTTGGCCCTGCCCTTGGCCAGGTCCGACCACAGGGCCGTGGCGGCCTCGACGTCGTCGAGGCTCATCTCCCGGAAGCTGGCCGCCCGCAGCAGCCGCCGCACGGTTTCGGGGGTCAGGGCGTCGAACCAGACCACCCCTTCCGGCCGGGGCAGGAAGCACCAGTGCAGCTGGGCTTTGCGGCCGTGGGCGATGCGGGCCAGGAAGAACAGCGCCGCCAGCGCCACCATCCGGCCATGGCCCAGGGACCCGGGCCCGATGGAGATCATCACCCGATAGGCCGGCCGCACGCCCGGATCGGCGTAGCGCTTCTCGTGATAGAGGGTCTCGGATTCGGCCAGCCGGCGCAGGAATTCCAGCGGCTCCTCGGTGCGTAGCAGCAGTTCGCTCTGGACGATCTGACCCAGGTCGCCGCGCTGGCTGAGGCCGCCATAGCCCTCGAAATCGCCATGTTCCGCCAGGTCGGGCGCTTCCAGGATGCGGGCCATGCGCTCGAACTGGGCCAGCTGGCCCTGCAGGATGCGCAGCATTGGCTCCGACAGCTGTTCCAGCACCGGCAGGAAGGGGGCATAGGCGGCCGGCAGCTTGGGCGGGGCGGCGGGCGCTTCCTGGGCATCGCTCATGCTGCCGCCTCGCGCGCGAACGGCGCCAGATGGCGGACGAGATAGAGGTCGGCCTCATCGCCTTCCTCTCGAGGGACAACGATGGCGGGTGGGGCCAGGCCGTAGTGCTCGCCGATCGCCTGCCAGAGAACGGGCTGGACATGGTCCGGCGCCGCCAGGGCCCAGCCGACCGGCAGCCACCAGCCCGGCAAGGCTTCATAGAGGGGAACGGCTCCCGCGAGCCGGGGCAGGACCGGCTCGTTCTCGCCATCCGGCCGGGCGAACAGCGCCGCCCAGTCTTCGCCACGGGCGAACGGCAGCGACCGCAGGGCGGCGGGCTTGCCGGCCATGGCCCGGTTCAGGCCCTCCACCGCGCCGGGGCCCCGCACCAGAACAGCGCCGACCGTCTGGACCGGATCGGTGCGGACCCAGCGCATCAGTCCGCCTCGTCGTCTTCCACCGTGGCCGGGGCGGTCAGGTCCGGGACCCGGCCGCTCGAATGGGCCTCGAGCAGGCCCTCCAGGCTCGCCCGCACCGCCCGCAGGTGCTGGGGAATGGTGTTGGCGTCGAAGGCCGCGTCGATGCGGGTCAGCATGGTCTCGACCCGCACCAGCCAGCTCTCATAGAGGCTGTCGGTGGCCAGCGCCGGCCGCGATTCCAAGAGCAGGCTGGCCTGCTCGGTCAGGTGGGCGGCATGGGCGGTCGGGCCATAGGTCGCCCGGGCGACGCTGTTGGTCAGCACCGGGTTGCGGCTCTGCTTCAGCTCAACGGCCAGCACCTCGCGGACCTCGTCCTGCTGGGCCCGGGACTGCACCAGATAGGTGACCGGCCACAGGTCCTCGGGCCCGGCGGCGGTCGCGCCGCGCAGCAGGGCGGCGGCGGCGATCAGGGTCTGGCCCTTGACGATCTTGCGGTCGGTCAGGGTCACCCCGACCAGCCGCACCTTGCGCACCACATGGGCGTAGGCCTCGTGGATCGGGGTCAGGTCGATGGCCAGGGCCGCCTCGTGCAGCTCGGCGACCACGCCCCGGCCCAGCGGCGGGATCGGTTCGGCGGGCTCGGCGGTCTGGCGCCAGCCGGTGCGCATCAGCTCGGTCAGCTCGTGGTCGCCCACCGGCTCGACGAACATGGTCATCAGGAAGCGGTCGGCGAAGGCCGCCAGCAGCGGGTCCTCGGGCATGGCGTTGGAGGCGGCGATGCAGGAGATCAGCGGCGTCATCACGCTGAACTGGCCGCGCCGATAGGTCCGCTCGTTGAGGATCTTCAAGAGGGTGTTGAGGATGGCGGTCGAGCCCAGGAAGATCTCGTCCAGGAAGGCGACATCGGCCTCGGGCAGCATGCCGGCGGTCACCGGCCGCACCTGGCCCTCGCGCAGGGCGTTGAGGTCCAGCGCCCCGAACAGCTCCGAGGGCTCGGTGAACCGGCCGATCAGATATTCGAAGGCCCGGGCCTCCAGCGCTCCGGCGATGGCGTGGACCACGGCCGACTTGCCGGTGCCCGGCGGGCCGATCAGCAGCACATGCTCGCGGGCGATCAGGCCCAGCATGACCAGTTCCAGCAGGGCGCGGCGCGAGACGAACCGGGCGCTGAGCGCGTCGAGATGGGCGTTGACCTGGGCGATGGCGACGGCGTGGTCGCCGGACGAGCGGACAGGGAGCGGGGCGGACATGGGGGCTCCGGGCCGGCGACGCGTTACTGATCCCCCCTCGGGACGCGCCGGCCTCGCCTTGTGATACGCCGGGCGGGGGTTTTCAAGCCGGGTGGGCCGTCAGGTCGCGGGACATTCCGCTTGAATTCCGTTGGGGCGCCGATAGGACCGTTGCATACCCTGTTTTCGAAAGCCCGCCGATGACCACCGACGCCGCCACCCGCCCGCCGATCGACAAGAAGGCGCTGCTGGCCAAATACATCGCCGAGCGGGACAAGCGGCTGCGGCCCGACGGCAACGACCAGTATCTGCGGGTGGCCGGGACCCTGGCCCATTATCTGGAGGACCCCTACACCCCCCGCGTCGAGCGCGAGCCGAAGACCGACCATGTCACGTTCGCCTTCGTCGGCGGCGGGTTCGCCGGGCTGGTGACCGGGGCGCGGCTGGTCGAGGCGGGCATCACCGACGTCCGCATCGTCGAGAAGGGCGGCGACTTCGGCGGCACCTGGTACTGGAACCGCTATCCGGGCGCCCAGTGCGACACCGCCTCGATGATCTACATGCCGCTGCTGGAAGAGACCGGCCACCGCCCGACCGAGAAATACGCCCACGCCCCGGAAATCCTGGAGCAGTGCCAGCGGATCGGCCGCCAGTACGGCCTCTACGACAACGCCCTCTTCCACACCGAGGTGGAGTCGCTGGTCTGGGAGGACGAGCAGAACCGCTGGCGCATAACCACCAACCGCGGCGACAGCTTCACCGCCAGCTACATCGGCCTGGGCACCGGACCGCTGCACGTGCCCAAGCTGCCGGGCATTGCCGGCATCGAGACCTTCAAGGGCCACAGCTTCCACACCAGCCGCTGGGACTATGACTATACCGGCGGCGACCCCAGGGGCGGCTTGATGACCAGGCTCGCCGACAAGCGGGTGGCCATCATCGGCACCGGGGCGACCTCGGTGCAGGCCGTGCCCCATCTGGCCCGCGTCTGCGGCCAGCTCTACGTCGTCCAGCGCACCCCCAGCTCCATCGACGTGCGGGCCAACCAGCCGATCGATCCGGACTGGTTCGCCTCCATCGCCACCCCCGGCTGGCAGAAGCGCTGGCTGGAGAACTTCACCGCCAACCAGGCCGGCGGCGCGGCCGAGGAAGACTGGGTCATGGACGGCTGGACGGACCTGTCGCGCCGCATCCGCGCCAAGATCATGCAGCTGCCCCGCGAGGAGATGACTCCGCGCAATATGCTGGCGGCCTATGAGGACAGCGACTTCGAGAAGATGGAGGAGATCCGCGCCCGGGTGGATGCCATCGTCGCCGACCGCGAAACCGCCCAGAAGCTCAAGGCCTGGTACCGCCAGCTCTGCAAGCGGCCCTGCTTCCACGACGCCTATCTGCAGGCCTTCAACAACCCCAACGCCAGGCTGGTCGACACCGACGGCAAGGGCGTGGAGCGGATCACCGAGAAGGGCTTCGTGGTCGCCGGCGTGGAATACGAGGTCGACTGCATCATCTACGCCTCGGGCTTCGAGGTGGGCACCGACTTCACCCGCCGGGCCGGCTTCGACTTGACCGGCGTGGATGGCCTCAAGCTCTCGCAGGCCTGGGCCGAGGGCATGAAGACCAAGCACGGCATCCACGTCCACGGCTTCCCCAACGCCTTCTTCGTCCAGCCGACCCAGGGCGCCAACCTGATCTCCAACGTGCCGCACAACCTGACAGAGGCGGGGGCGACCATCGCCCGCATCATTCGCCACGCGCAGGACGGCGGCTTCAAGCGGGTGGACGTCACCCGGCAGGCCCAGGACGCCTGGGTCGAGCTGCTGCTCGGCGGCCCCGGCCGCATGCTGGGCTCGCCCGACTGCACCCCCGGCTACTACAACAACGAGGGCCAGGAGCCCGGGCCGGCGGCGAAACTGGCGGTGGGGTATCCGGCCGGGGCCACGGCCTATTTCCGCTATCTCGACAGCTGGCGGAACTCAGGGACGTTCGAGGGCCTGACGTTTAGCTAGTCACAAGCCGGCCGGCCTGTGGTCTCCTGCAACCAGATCCGCAAAGGACGCGACATTGCCCCAGGACAAGACCGCTCCGCTCTCGACCTGGCGTCTGGCCGCCTTCGCCGCGCCCTGTATCCCGGTGGCGGCCATGCTGATGCCGGTGACGGTCTATCTGCCCAACTACTACGCCAAGGACCTGGGGGTCGATCTGCGCGCCATCGGCTTCGCCTTCGCGATGGTGCGGTTGTTCGATCTCTGGCTGGACCCGGCCCTGGGCTTTTTGATCGACAAGACCAACACCCGATTCGGCCGCTTCCGGCCCTGGCTGGTCGGCGGCCTGCCCATCGCCGTTTTGGCCATCTGGATGCTGTTCATGGCCCGGCCGGGCATCGACGGCGCCTACATCCTGACCTGGCTGGTCATGGGCTATCTGGGCCAGTCCATGGCCACCATGGCCCATGTCACCTGGGCGGCGCGGCTGGCCCCGGACTACAGCCAGCGGGCGCGGGTGTTCGGCTGGTGGCAGGGCTTCGTGGTGCTGGGCATGCTGATCGTGCTGGCCATGCCGCCGATGATGAAGTTCGGCTTCGGGCTGGACTATGCCTCTGGCATCCGGGCCATGGGCTGGTTCGTGCTGATCAGCCTGCCGCTGGCCGTTCTGCTGGCCCTGCTGACGGTCCGCGAGCCGGCCGCCCCGCCCCATCATCAGCCGCCCCGGCTGCGGCAGTATCTGGCCCTGATCCGGCGGCCCTCGGTGCTGCGGTTGCTGGCGGTCGACATCCTGCTGCAGACCGGGCCGGTGATCGGCGGCACCCTGTTCTTCTTCTATTTCGAGGCGATGCGCGGCTATGACCGCTCGGCCGCGGGCCTCTTGCTGCTGCTCTATTTCGCCGGCGGCCTGGCGGGGGCGCCGCTGTGGAGCCGGTTGGGGCAGAGGATCGGCAAGCACAACGCCCTGGCCATCGCCGCTGTCGCCTATGCCGTCGCCCAGGGCTCGGTGCTGATCGCCCCGCACGGGCTGATCTGGGGCGTGATCACCATGACCCTGGCCGGCGTGCCCTTCGCGGCCGCCAATATCCTGCTGCGGGCCATGATGGCCGATATCGCCGACGAGGAGCGGCTGGCCAGCGGCGTCGACCGCAGTGGCCTCTTGTTCGGCCTGCTCAGCGGCACGGTGAAGATCGGCTCGGCCGCCGCCGTCTTCCTGGCCGCCAACCTGCTGAAGGACTTCGGCTTCGAGGCCAGGCTGGGCGCGGCCAACAACGGCCAGGCGCTGCTGGCCCTCTCCCTGACCTTCGCCCTGGCCCCCGCCGTCCTGGCCCTGATCGGCGCGGCGGTGCTGCGCGGCCACAGGCTGGACCAGGCCGCCCATGACGAGATCCGCCGCCAGCTGGAGCTGAAGGATTCAGGCCGGGGCGATGCGCTGGACATAGTCCAGTAGGGCCGCCCCGAACTCGGTGTTCTGGTCGCCGGCCACCATGTGCCGCGCGCCGGGGACGGTGATGATCTCGGCATGGGGCATGATCTGGCGGAAGGCGACGACGTCCTCCGGTCCCACCAGTTCACTGTTCTCGCCGCGCACCAGCAGGGTCGGCGCCGTAATGGCCCGCGCCCCCTCGGCCATGGCGTTGGTGGTCAGGCTGCGATCCTGGAACGTGCCCTCGATGAAGGCCGGGTCCCAGTGCCAGTAGAGCCGCCCGTCACGCTCGCGCAGGTTCTTCATCAGGCCGCGCGGATCGCTGGGCCGGCGGCGGTGGGGCAGGTAGGCCGCCACGGCGTCGGCGACCTCGTCCAGGTCGGCGAAGCCGTTTGGGCTGGCGCTCATGAAGCCCCGGATGCCGTCGGCGCCCGACGGACGTGGGACCGGGGTGATATCGACCAGGATCAGCGCGCGCACCTGGCCCGGCGCGGCCTTGGCCGAGGCCAGCAGCGAGGCCATGCCGCCGAGCGAGGCGCCGACCAGCACGACCGGCCGGCCGATGCTCTCGATAGCGGCGCTGACGTCCGCCCCGAAGGTCATCAGGCCATAGTCACCCTCGGGCGACCAGCCGCTGTCGCCATGGCCGCGCAGGTCCATGGCGATGGCGTGATAGCCGCGCTCCGCCAGCATCCGCGCCGTCGCGCCCCAGGCATGCCGGGTCTGGCCGCCGCCGTGCAGCAGCAGCACCGGCGCTCCGTCCGCCGGCCCGTGATGGTCGGCCGCCAGGGTGAGGCCGTCCTTGCCGATGAAATGATGCCTGCTCACAGCCCCAGCACCGCCTTGGCCATGATGTTGCGCTGGATCTCATTGGTCCCGGCATAGATCGAGCCGGCCCGGTCGTTGAGATATTTGGCCGCCACCGTCCAGCTGTACTCGGGTCCGACCCCGTCCTTCTGCGGCGGCGGCGTGAACCCTGGGGTCGGGCCGCCCGGCGAGACCATGTGCGGCTGGTAGACCCCGGCATAGGCGCCGGCCGCCGTCAGGGCGATCTCGGTCAGCCGCTGGCTGAGCTCGGTGCCGACGGTCTTGAGGATGGAGGATTCCGGCCCTGGCGCGCTGCCGACCGACAGGGCCGACATCACCCGAAACTCGATGGCCTCCAGCGCCTCGACCTGCACAGCCGCCTCGGCCAGCTGCCGGCGCAGGGCGATGCCCTCGCCGTCCGAGCGGTCGGGGAACTGGGCGTTGAGGATGCGCGCCGCCTTGGCCAGCCGCGCCTTCATGCCCGGGCTGGCCACCCCGCCGCCGCGCTCGAACTGCATCAGGTGCTTGGCCACGGTCCAGCCCTGGCCGATGGGGCCGACGGCATTCTTCCTGGGCACGCGCACGTCGGTGAAGAAGACGTGGTTCTGGATGTGCTCGCCCGACAGCGAGACGATGGGGGTGACCTCCACGCCCGGGCTGGTCATGTCGATCAGCAGGAAGGTGATGCCCTTCTGCGGGATCTCCTCGCGGGCCGTTCGGACCAGGCAGAAGATCCAGTTGGCCTCATGGGCATGGGTCGTCCACAGCTTGTGGCCGGTGCAGATGAAGTCCTCGCCGTCCTCGACCGCACTCATCTGCAGGGTGGCCAGGTCCGAGCCCGACTGCGGCTCGGAATAGCCCTGGCACCAGAAGTCGTCGCCGTTGAGCATGCGGGGCAGGAAGTAGTCCTGCTGCTCCTTGGTCCCATGCCCGATCAGCACCGGCCCGCACATGCCGATCCCCATCGGCGAGGTCGGCGGCGCCCCGGCCGCCGCCAGCTCGGTGGCGAAGATATAGCGCTGGCTGACCGACCAGCCGCAGCCGCCGAATTCCACCGGCCAGGCCGGCGCCGCCCAGCCCCGCTTGTTGAGGATGCGCTGCCAGGCCATGCCGATGCGGTAGTCGGCATAGACGCTGGTCAGGCTGGAGCCGGCCTTGCGCAGCTCGTCGGTCAGGCTCTGCGCCAGGAAGGCGCGGACCTCCTCCCGGAAGGCGATGTCCTCGGCGCTCCAGTCGATGTTCATGCGGGCCTCCAGACAGATTTCGAACCAGTCTGGCCGCTTGGCGTTGGGGAAGGCCAGAGCTTAGGGCTGGAAGATCGCCACCGAGCGCCTATCTTGCACCCGACCAACCCCAAGGAGACCGTCATGGCCGCAACCACCGAAACCGCCATCCTCGCCGGCGGCTGCTTCTGGGGCGTGCAGGACCTGATCCGCAAGATGCCCGGCGTGATCAAGACCCGGGTCGGCTATTCGGGCGGCGACGTCCTCAACGCCACCTACCGCAACCACGGCACGCACGCCGAGGCGGTGGAGATCGTCTTCGATCCGGCCGTCATCTCCTACCGCGACATCCTGGAATTCTTCTTCCAGATCCACGACCCGTCGACGAAGAACCGCCAGGGCAACGACATCGGCACCAGCTACCGCTCGGCCATCTTCTATCTGAGCGACGAGCAGAAGCGCGTCGCCGAAGACACCATCGCCGACGTCGACGCCTCGGGCCTCTGGCCCGGCAAGGCGGTGACCGAAGTCACCCCGGCCGGCCCCTTCTGGGAGGCCGAGCCCGAGCACCAGGACTACCTGGAACGCATCCCCAACGGCTACACCTGCCACTTCGTGCGGCCGGGCTGGAAGCTGCCGGTGCGGGCGAAGGCGAGCTAGCTCGGTTCTAACTCCCTCCCCTTTATGGGGAGGGACGGTCGCGTCAGCGACCCGGGTGGGGAACCCACGCCGGGCGATTCGCCTGAACCGCCGTGCCCCACCCTGGCGTCTTCGACGCCTGTCCCTCCCCATAAAGGGGAGGGAGTTTTACCCTTACACCGTTATCCGCACCGGCAAGGTCTCATACCCCTTCACGAAGCTGGACCTGACCCGCCTGGGTTCGCCCATCACCTCGACGAAACTCCAGCGCTTGAGAATCTCTTCCCAGACGATCTTCAGCTGCAGCTCGGCCAGGCGGTTTCCCACGCAGCGGTGGATGCCGAACCCGAACGACAGGTGCTGCCGGGGCCGTTCGCGGTCGATGATGAAGGCGTCGGGGTTGTCGATCATTTCGCCGTCGCGGTTGCCCGAGACGTACCACATGACGACCTTGTCGCCCTTCTTGATGGTCTGGCCGCCGATCTCGTAGTCCTCCAGCGCGGTGCGGCGCATATGGGCCAGCGGGGTCTGCCAGCGGATGATCTCGGGCACCATGGAGGTGATCAGGTCCGGGTTGGCCCGCAGCTTGGCGTATTCCTCCGGGAAGCGGTTCAGCGCCAGCACGCCGCCCGAGATCGAGTTGCGGGTGGTGTCGTTGCCGCCGACGATCAAGAGGATGATGTTGCCCAGATATTCGTCAGGGCTCATGTCGCGGGTGGCCTCGCCATGGGCCATCATCGAGACCAGGTCGCCGGCCGGCGGGGCGTTCACCCGCTGGTTCCACAGCCCGGTGAAACAGGCCAGGCATTCCAGCAGCTCGGCCTGGCGTTCCTCCTCGGTCTCGACGATGCCGCCGGGCATGGGCAGCGAGGTGGCGACATCCGACCAGCGGGTCAGCCGGCGCCGCTCCTCGAACGGGAAATCGAACAGCGTCGCCAGCATCTGGGTGGTCAGCTCGATCGACACCCGGTCCACCCAGTCGAAGGTCTCGCCGATCGGCAGGCCATCCAGGATGGTCTGCACCCGCCCGCGGATGATCGGCTCCATCTGGTGCAGGTTGGCCGGCGAGACGATGGGGCTGACCGTCTTGCGCTGCACGTCGTGGCGCGGCGGGTCCATGGCGATGAAGCTGGGCCGCCGCAGGTCCGGCGGGGCGTCGCGGATGGTGATGCCGCCCAGGGCCGCCTCGGAGCTGAACACCTGGTGGTTGGTGTCGATGGCCATGATGTCGTTGTAGCGGGTCACCGACCAGTAGGGCCCGAACTCGCTGTCCTTGCACCAGTGGATGGGGGCCTCGGCGCGCAGCCGCTCGAAATAGGGCCAGTGGGCGTCGTTGAGGAAGAGGTCGGGGTCGCCGGGGTGGAGATCCTCCAGCGGCGTCGTCCAGGCCTCCCCAGCCGGCTTCATCGCGCCATCAGCCATCGGTCGCCTCCTTCCTCGAGGTCATCTTTGCCCGCCAGCAAACGCCAAGGCGGGCCTTCGGGCAATAACTTTGCGCTTCGGGCTTGATTTCCGCGCGGTCGCTCTGCGATGGCTGAGGGAACGGGAGGCCCCATGATCTCATTTGCGCTCGACGAAGAGCAGACCATGATCCGCGACAGCCTGCAGGGCTTCGCACGGGATGTGCTGGCGCCGGGCGCGCGGGCCATCGACGAGGCCGGCGTCGTGCCGGACGACATCATCCGGCAGGGCTGGGACTTCGGCCTGATCGCCGCGGCCATTCCGGAGGCCTATGGCGGCGGCGGCATGGCGCGGTCCTCGATCACCAACGCCGTGGCGCTGGAGGCCCTGGGCGGCGGCTGCGCCAGCCAGGGGGCGGCGATCATGGCGCCGGGCCAGTTCGTGGGGGCGCTGATCGATTTCGGCAGCGAGGAGCAGAAGGCGGAGTATCTGCCGCGCTTTGCGGGCTCTGTGCCAGTGGCGGCGAGTCTCGCCCTGCAGGAGAGCCAGTTCGGGTTCGCCGCCGAATCCGAGCGGACCACCGCCCTGCGCAGCGGCAACGGCTGGGTGGTCTCCGGCGAGAAGCGCCTCGTGCCGCTGGGCGATCGGGCCGAGGTCTTCCTGGTCATGGCCCGCGATGTCGACACCGGCGAAACCGCCGCCTTCATCGTCCCGCGCGAGGCGGCCGGCCTGACCGTGTCCGCCGAGAGCGGCAGCATGGGTCTCAAGCCCCTGCCCCAGGCCAGGGTCACCCTAGCCGACGTCGAACTGCCCGGCTCGGCCAAGGTAGCGGTCGACGCCCAGAAGCTGGTCAACCAGGCCCGGGTCGGCGCCGCCGCCCTGGCCGTGGGCGTGTCGCGCCAGGCCACGGACTTCGCCATCCCCTACGCCAAGGAGCGGGTGGCGTTCGGCGAACCGATCGGCAAGAAGCAGTCGATCGCCTTCATGCTGGCCGACATGCATATCGAGTGCGAGGCGATGCGCTGGATGGTCTGGAAGGCCGCCAGCCTGCTCGAGCACGACGATCCGGGCGCGGCCAAGGCCAGCGTGCTGGCCCAGGACTACGTCCGCCGCAAGGCCGTGAAGATCGCCGACGACGCCCTGCAGATCTTCGGCGGCCACGGCTTCATCCGCGAGCTGCCGCTGGAGATGTGGCTGCGCAACGCCCGCACCCTGACCGTCCTCGACGGTCCGGTCTCGGTCTGAGGAGAGACGATCATGGCTGACTTCCGCTTCTCCGCCATCGACCAGCAGATCCTCGACAAGGTCGTCGAGGTTGGTGAATCCACGACCCGTCACACCCGCTACTACGAGGACCACGAGCATGAGACCCCGCCCGACCGTCTGGAAGGCGAGCGCGGCTTCGAGGAGGTCTTCCCGCTGTTCGGTCAGCGCGAGCCGGGCGACACCCCGATGATGACCCTGATGATGGCCGTCAGCATCGCCCGCGGCTCGACCAGCGGCGTGGTGCGGGGCCTGGGGCTGGCCATGCCGCAGGGCCGGGCGTCGGGCCTCGGCAACGCCGCCCTGCAGTCGGCCGGCACGCCGGAACAGAAGGCCAAATGGGGCAACCTGTTCCTGGCCATGTCGATCACCGAGCCCGGCGTCGGCTCCGACACCAAGGCCATCCAGACCACCGCCCGCCTGGACGGCGACGAATGGGTGATCAACGGCGACAAGATCTTCGTCACCGACGGGGTCAAGGCCGACGGGGCCATCGTCTGGGCGACCATCGACAAGTCGGCCGGCCGGGCGGGGATCAAGTCCTTTCTGGTGCTCAAGGACGCCCCCGGCTTCAAGCTGGTGCGCCAGGAGAAGAAGCTGGGCATCCGGGCGTCGGACACCGCCGCCTACGCCTTCGTCGACTGCCGTGTGCCGCGCGACGCCCTGCTGGGCGGCGACGAGACCGTGCCCAAGGACGGCGGCTCGGCCGGCTACAAGGGGGTGATGAAGACCTTCAACATGACCCGCCCGGCCGTGGCCAGCGGCGGCGTCGCCAAGGCCAAGGGGGCGCTGGAGTTCGCCAAGGCCGAGATGGCCAAGGAAGGGGTCGAGGTCGATTGGGGAAAGAGCTTCCGCAACCGCTCGGCGGTCGAGCAGAAGCTGATCGAGATGGAGGCCGACACCGAGGCCGCGGCCCTGACTGTGCTGCACGCGGCCTGGCTCAGCGACGTCAAGCAGCCCAACAACCTGGAAAGCTCGGTCTGCAAGGCCAAGGGCGGCGAGGTCTGCCGCACCATCCCGCAGGCGGCCATGGACGTGCTGGGCGGCATGTCGGTCAGCCATGACCACCTGGTCGAGAAGTTCCTGCGCGATGGCCGCATCAGCGACATCTACGAGGGCACCGGCCAGATCCAGCGGCTGATCATCGCCCGCGAAATCCTGGGCTACTCCTCGGAGGAGCTGACGTGACCGACCCCTTCACGCCCCTGACCTTCAAGAGGGGTCCGGCCATGAAGAACCGCTTCATGCTGGCCCCGCTGACCAACCTGCAGAGCCATCCGGACGGCCGGCTGTCGGACGACGAGTTCCGCTGGCTGACCAAGCCGGCGGAAGGCGGCTTTGGCCTGACCATGACCTGCGCGGCCCATGTCCAGGCCGTCGGCCAGGGCTTTCCCGGCCAGCTGGGCGTCTTCTCCGACGACCACCTCGAAGGCCTGACCCGCCTGGCTGCCGCCATCAAGGCGGCCGGCAGCGTCGCGGCCCTGCAGATGCACCACGCCGGCAACCGCTCGCCCAAGGACCTGGTCGGCCAGCCGGTCTGCCCGTCGGACGATGCGGAGACCGGGGCGCGGGCCCTGACGACCGGCGAGGTCGAGGCGCTGGTCGAGTCCTTCGTGGCCGCCGCCGTGCGGGCCCAGACGGCGGGGTTCGACGGGGTCGAGATCCACGGGGCGCACGGCTACATCCTGGCCCAGTTCCTGTCGGCCGAGGTCAACCGCCGCGAGGACCGCTATGGCGGCTCCCTGGAAAACCGCGCCCGGGTCATCCGCGAGATCATCGCCGGCGTCCGCGCCCGCTGCCGGCCCGACTTCCAGCTGGGCCTGCGGCTGTCGCCTGAGCGGTTCGGGCTCAAGCTCGCCGAGATCCGCGACCTGGCCGGCCAGCTGATGGCCGAGGGCGGCATCGACTATCTCGACATGTCGCTGTGGGACGTCGGCAAGGAGCCGGTCGAGGAAGACTTCAAAGGCCGGACCCTGATGTCCTGGTTCACCGAGCTGGACCGCCATGGTGTGCGCCTGGGCGTGGCCGGCAAGATCACCAGCGCCGCCAAGGTCGCTGAGACCCTGAGCGCCGGCGCCGACTATGTGCTGATCGGCCGGGCGGCCATCGTCAATCACGACTTCCCGCGCCGGGTCGCGGCCGATCCGGCCTTCGGTCCCACGCCCCTGCCGGTGACGCGCGAGCACCTGGCCGCCGAGGGCCTGGGCCCGGCCTTCATCACCTACATGTCCACCTGGCCGGGTTTCGTGGCCGTCGAGGAAGCCGCCACCGCCTGACCCACCTCGCTGTGTGATCAGCGTAAACCTAGGCTCGCGCATCCCACCCCGCCACGCTACAGAGGGTGAAAACGGGAGGACAACCATGCGCGACGTCAGCGGCAAGACCGCCTTCATCACCGGCGGGGCCAGCGGCATCGGCCTGGCCATGGCCGAGGCCTTCGGGGCGGCGGGCATGTCGGTCATGCTGGCCGATATCGAGTCGATGGCCCTGAACGCCGCCGTGGCGCATCTGGAGGAACGCCAGATCCGCGCCGCCGGCGTGCTGTGCGACGTCAGCGTCCGCGATGCGGTGGAAAAGGCCGCCGAGGAAACCATCGCCCAGTTCGGCAAGGTGCATGTGGTCTGCAACAACGCCGGCGTCGGCGCGGGCGGCCCGATCGGCCAGGTCCCGGCCGCCGACTGGGACTGGACGCTGGAGGTCAACCTGATGGGGGTGATCTACGGGACCGAAGCCTTCCTGCCCCACATCCGCGCCCATGGCGAAGGCGGCTATATCGTCAACACCGCCTCGATGGCCGGTCTGATCTCGCCGCCGGGCATGGAGCCCTACTGCGCCAGCAAATACGCCGTGGTCGCCCTGTCGGAGGGCTGGAACGCCCAGCTGGCGGCCGAGAACATCGGGGTCGGCGTCCTCTGCCCCGGCTTCGTGAAGACCCAGATCGACCGCTCGCGCCGCAACCGGCCGGACCGGTTCGGCGGGGCCGAGGCCTCGGACAATCTGGTCGCCTCGGAGTTCGTCCAGGGCGGCATCGACCCGGCCCGGGTCGGGCGCCGGGTGCTGGAGGCCATCCAGGCGAACGAGCTCTACATCTTCACCCACCCCGGCATGCGGGCGGCCGTGCAAGACCGCTTCGGCCGGATCATGAAGGGCTTCGACCAGGCCGACGCCAGCCCGGCCCTGCAGGGGCTGGAGGAGCCGGTGTTCCCGGTCGGCGGGATGGGGACGGGGCAATAAGGCTCCCTTCCTCCTCGATGGAGGAAGGGTTGGGGATGGTGGTGGTGGCAATGCGTTTCCGGAAAGACGCGGGGTGGCGACCACGCCTCCCTGAGCCCATCACCTAAACTCCGAGCGCGCGCCACCAACCCTGCCCTTCCTCCATCGAGGAGGAAGGGTTCTAGGCTCAGTGGTTGGCCAACTCCGCCCGGCCCACCACCATATGGTGCACCTCGTCGGGCCCATCCGCGAACCGCAGATGCCGCACGTCGGTGTAGAGCTCGGCCAGCGGGGTCCATTCCGAGATTCCCGTCGCGCCATGGATCTGGATGGCCTGGTCGATGATCTCGCAGACCTTTTCCGGGACCATGGCCTTGACCATGCTGACCCAGACCCGGGCCTCGCGGTTGCCCAGCACGTCCATGGCCTTGGCGGCCTTGAGCACCATCAGCCGCATGGCCTCGATCTCGATCCGGGCCCGGGAAACCAGCTCCAGGTTCTTGCCCAGCTGGATCAGCGGCTTGCCGAAGGCGACGCGGGTGGTGGCGCGCTTGACCATCAGGTCCAGGGCCTTCTCGGCCTTGCCGATCGAGCGCATGCAGTGGTGGATGCGCCCCGGTCCCAGGCGGACCTGGCTGATCTCGAAGCCGCGGCCCTCGCCCAGCAGGATGTTCTCCTTGGGCACCCGGACGTTGTCGAGCTTGATATGCATGTGGCCGCGCGGGGCGTGGTCGTGGCCGAAGACGTGCATGGGGCCCAGGATGTTGACCCCGGGCGTGTCCATGGGGACCAGGATCTGCGACTGCTGGAACTGGGCGGGGGCGTCGGGGGACGTCTTGACCATGCAGATCATGATCTTGCAGCGCGGGTCGCCGGCCCCGGAGATGTAGTATTTCTCGCCGTTGATCACCCACTCGTCCCCGACCAGCTCGGCGCGGGTGGCGATGTTCTTGGCGTCGGACGAGGCGACGCCCGGCTCGGTCATCGCATAGCAGGAACGGATCTCGCCGTTCAGCAGCGGCCTCAGCCACCGCTCCTTCTGTTCGGGCGTGCCGACCCGGTCCAGCACCTCCATGTTGCCGGTGTCGGGGGCCGAGCAGTTGAGGCTTTCGGAGGCCAGCGGGCTCTTGCCCAGCTCCACGGCGATATAGGCGTAGTCGAGGTTCGTCAGTCCACGGCCGATCTCGGAGTCCGGCAGGAAGAAGTTCCACAGGCCGGAGGCCTTGGCCTTGTCCTTGGCGGTCTGCAGCAGCTCCAGCTGGCCCGGCCCCCAGCTCCAGCGGTCGGCCCGGCCCTCGCCCCGCCGGAAGAATTCCTCCGTGATCGGCTCGACGTTTTCGGCGATGTGGCGCTTGACCGCCTCCATCAGCGGTTCGGCCGACCTGGACATGGCCAAGTTGTTCAGCTCGGCTTCGGCGTCGGGGCGGATATCGACGATCTGGTTCATGGCGTTGCCTTTCAGCGGGCGGAAGAGGAGAGGGCAAAGCCCCGGTAGTCGTTGGCGACGACGTCGTCGCAATACTCGCGATAGGGCCCGACCCCGCCGACATAGGGCATGAAGACCCTGGGCTTGCCGGGCACGTTGGCCCCCAGATACCAGCTGTTGGCCTGGGGATAGAGGGTCGCATCCGCCACCTCGTTGACATGCGCCACCCAGGCGTCCTCGGCCTCGGGCGTGGCCTCGATGGTGGTCAGCTGGCGGCCGTTCAGATGGGTGATGCAGTCGGCGATCCAGTCGACGTGCTGCTCGATGGAGACCACCATGTTGCTGAGCACCGAGGGGCTGCCCGGGCCGGTGACCAGGAAGAGGTTGGGAAAGCCCGCCACCATCAGGCCCAGATAGGTGCGGGGGCCATGTTCCCACTTGTCCTTCAGCGCCGCCCCGCCCTTGCCGCGGATGTCGATCCTGTTCAGCGCCCCGGTCATGGCGTCGAAGCCGATGGCGTAGACCAGGGCGTCGAAGCTGTAGGCCGCGCCCGAAGCGAGCCGCAGGCCGGTCGGGGTGATGGTCTCGATGGGATCGCTGGAGATATCGACCAGGCTGACATTGTCCTGGTTGAACACCTCGTAATAGCCGGTGTCGACGCAGAGCCGCTTGGTCCCGAACGGATAGCTCTTGGGGACCAGCTTCTCGGCGGTCTCGGGGTCCTTGACGATGGCCCGGATCTTGTCGGCCACGAAGCCGGCGGCCAGGCTGTTGGCCGCCAGATCCACCCCCTGGTCGGCGAAGGCCGCGCCGATGGCGAAGCCGCCCTTGGCCCAGCAGGCCTCATAGACCGCCCGCCGCTCGGCCTCGTCGGTCTCCAGGGCCAGCCGCTCGGTCGGCTCGAGGGCGACGATGCCGATGCCCGACAGCCTGGCCTTCTGGCGCAGCTCGGCCCGGTTCTCGCGCCAGTATTCCACCACGGCCGGATCGACCGGGGCGTTGTGGGCCGGGACGCTGTAGTTGGGCGTGCGCTGGAAAACGATGAGTTCGCCGACGCTCTTGGCGATCTCGGTGATCGACTGGATGGCCGAGGAGCCGGTGCCGATCACCGCCACCCGCTTGCCGGTGAAATCGACGCCTTCATGCGGCCAGCGGCCGGTGTGGTAGCTGGGGCCCTGGAAGCTGTCGGCGCCCGGAAATTTCGGCTCGTTGGGCGAGGAGAGGCAGCCGGTGGCCATCACGCAGAACCGCGCCTCCACCGTCTCGCCCCCAGTCTTTTGGTTCTCGGTCGCAACCTTCCAGCGCGAGGTCGCCTCGTCGTAGAGGGCCGAAACCACCCGCGTCTCCAGGCTGATGTCGCGGCGCAGGTCGAAGCGGTCGGCCACGTGGTTGAGATAGCGCAGCAGCTCCGGCTGGGCGGCGTAGCGCTCGGTCCATTGCCACTCGTCCTGCAGGGCCTCGTCGAAGCTGTAGCTGTATTCCTGGCTCTCGATATCGACCCGCGCGCCCGGATAGCGGTTCCAGTACCAGGTGCCGCCGACCCCGTCCCCGGCCTCGAACACCCGCGCCGTCAGCCCCAGCCCGCGCATCCTGTGCAGCAGGTAGAGGCCCGAAAACCCGGCCCCGACGATGACCACGTCCAGCATCGATTCCTCACCCAACACTTGCCCAACACTTGTTTGAATCCTAGCCTAGGCCAATGGCGCCGTGAGGCAAGGTTGACGTTGGGTCCGACTTGACGCCCGCCCGCCGCCCCCTTCAAGTCGCGGCAACGAAAGCAAAGGGAGCGCGCCGTGAAACTCTACAGCTCGATGGGTCCCAACCCGCACATGGTGCGCATGTTCGCCGCCGAGAAGGGCCTTTCCCTGCCCATCGTCGAGGTCGACCTGATGGGCGGCGAGAACCGCCGGCCGCCCTACAACCAGGCCGTCAACCCGGCCGGCCAGACCCCGGCGCTGGAGCTGGACGGCGGCCAGACCATCACCGAGATCACCGTCATCTGCGAATATCTCGAGGAAAAGCACCCGACCCCGGCCCTGATCGGCGCGACCCCGGAGGAGCGGGCCGAGACCCGCATGTGGACCCGCCGCATCGACCTGAACATCTGCGAGCCCATGGCCAACGGCTTCCGCGCCTCGGAAGGCCGGCGCCTCTTCGAGAGCCGCATGAAGCTGGTCGGGGCCGAGGGCGCCGCCGAGCTGAAGGCCATAGCCAAGGACCGCATCCTCTGGCTCGACGGCCAGCTGGCCGGCCGCCAGTTCGTCTGCGGCGACCGCTTCAGCCTGGCCGACATCCTGCTGTTCTGCTTCCTGGCCTTCGGCGCCCAGGTTGCCCAGCCCATCCCCGACGAGGCCGGCTGGGTGAAAGCCTGGTTCGAACGGGTCAAGGCCCGGCCCAGCGCGGCGGCTTGAGGGTTCGGCGTCGGACGGTGCTCTGCGCTTTCCTCGCCCATTGGGCGAGGGGGACCACGAAGTGGTGGAGTGGGCTCTGTCAGCCCGCACATCATTGAAAGCAAACCCACCGCCGCAGTGCTCGATCCTGAAACGATGTGCGGGCCGATAGAGCCCACTCCGGCCCTCCGGGCCACCTCGCCCAATGGGCGAGGAAAGCGCAGAGCCGGTTGCGTCTGTCCTGGCTTTCGCTGACGGCCAGGAAACGGCAGACTGGCCAGACATAGGGGAAGCGCCATGTCCAGATATCTCGCCGCCGCCGCCGCCGTTGGCCTCCTCGCCGCCGCCACGCCGGCCCTGGCCGTCACCGTCCGTGACTGCGACGGCAGGACCGAGGCGGCCTACAACATCGTCGAGCCCTGGGAGACCAGCAGCAAGACCTTCTACCAGGGCCAGGTGCGGGTGGCCTATCTGGACACCGGCGGCGAGCCGGCCTGCTGCAGCGCCCACTTGCTGGTGCTGTTCTTCAACCAGGATGAGCCCGGCGGCGGCATGACCTGCCGGCTGGTCAGCGCCGAGGGCGACAATGGCTTTGCCGGCATCGACTTCAAGTCGCTGAAGAGCAGCTACGACCCGGCGCGCGGCCTGCTGCTCAGCTTCAACTACCGGGTCTTCCCGCCCGGCGGCGACGGCTCGACCCTGAACCGGGGCGTGGCCAGGGTGCGGGTCAATGTCGCCGGCGGCGCGGTGACGGCGGAGTAGCGCTACCAGACCGCCCAGACCCCGACCACGCGCGGCAGGCTGAGCAGCGTCCCCGGCGTGCGGGCGGTTTCGTAGAGTTCGGCGACGATGGCCTTCAGTTCGGCCTCGGTCGCCAGGCCCTCGTCCAGCACCGACTGGGCGGTGAGCTCCATGGTGATCGGCGCCACCAGCTTGACCTCGCCGTCGATCCCGGCCGGCTGGGCGATGGAGACGTCCACGGCCCCAAATCCCGCCTGTGTCAGCAGGGCCGGCAGCCGGCGGCCGATGAAGGCGTCGCCGCCGCGCCGCGCGAGGGTCTGGCTGTAGAGCTCGACATAGCGGCGAAAGGCCGGGCTGTCGGGAAAGCTGAAATGGCCGTCGAAATCGACGTCCTCGACCACCAGGACACCGCCGGGGTTCAAGGCCGCCCGCATCCGCTCCAGAGCCGCCGACGGGTCGGTCAGGTGGGTCAGCAGGAAACGGACATGGACGAGGTCGAACCCGGCCTCGACCGGGTCGCGCAGAATGTCGGCCTGGCGGAACTCGACATTGACCAGCCCCTGGGCGGCCGCCTCCGTCCGGGCGATGTCCAGCTTGACCGGATCGATGTCCGTGCCGACCACCGATCCGTCCGGCCCGACCATCCGGGCCAGGTCGAAGGCCACGTCGCCGCCGCCGCAGGCCACCTCCAGGCAGCGCATGCCCGGCTGGGCGCCGGCCCGCTCGAGCAGGGCCAGGGTCGAGGGCCGCATGACCCGCGACAGCAGCCGCAGCCGCTCGCGGCCGTCCAGGCCCCCGGCGATGATGTAGCTGGCCATCCCCGCTCCCCTTCAAAAACGCATAGCCGTTAGCCGGACTTCGGCAATTCCCGGCGCCCCGGGCCTGAGGCACATCAAGCCATCGTCGCCGCACCGGAGCCATAGCCATGTTTGTCGGACATTACGCCGCCGCCCTCGCCGCCAAGACCGCCGAACCCCGCGCGAAACTTTGGACCTATGTCGCCGCCGTGCAGCTGCTCGACATCGGCTGGGGCGGGCTGGTCGCCGCCGGGGTCGAGAAGGTGCGGATCGACCCGGCCCTGCCCGGCAGCCCGCTGGACCTCTATTTCATGCCCTACACCCACAGCCTGGCCGGAGCCCTGGCCTGGTCGGCAGGGGCGCTGCTTCTCACACGGGTCGCCCTCAAGCTGCCCTGGCGCGCCGCCGTCTTCGTCGGGCTGGCGGTGTTTTCCCACTGGCTGCTCGACCTGCTGGTCCACCGGCCCGACCTGGAGGTCTGGGCGGGCCAGGCCAAGCTGGGGTTCGGCTTCTGGAACTACCCCCTCCCCGAAATGGCGCTGGAGCTGGGCCTGGTCGGCATCGCCGGCGGGGCTCTGATCGCCGCCCGCAAGGACGCCGGGTCCAAGGCCTGGCCGGTGATCGGCTTCCTGGCCTTCCTGACCGCCCTGCAGATGGTCGCCTCGTCCACGCCCTTCAATCCGGATCCGCTGGCGACCGGGGCCCTGGTCATCCTTGTCTACGGGCTGGCGACGGCGGTCGCCTGGCTGGTCGACAGGGGTCCGTCCACGGCACCCAATTAGGGGCGGCAACCGCTTCCATATTCCCGTAACGCGTGTATCGTCCCCGGCATTCGTGAGAGTGCCGGGGACCGCCATGATCCGTCTGCAAAGCAAGCCGATCGCCAGCCTCGCCGAGGCGCGCAAGCAGCTGCAGACCGCCATTGGCGTGGAGTTCGGCACCCTGCCGCCCTACCTCTACGCCCTCTATTCCATTCCGCCGGGCCAGAACCTGCAGGCCGCTGAGCGCATCAAGTCGGTGGCCATGCAGGAGATGATCCACATGTGCCTGGCCTGTAACATCCTCAACGCCATCGGCGGCGAGCCGGCGCTCAAGCCGCCCAAGTATCCGGGGCCGCTGCCCGGCGACATCGGCCCGCCGGGCGGCAAGCCGCTGAAGATCCGCCTCTATCCCTTCTCCAAGGAAGCCATGGCCCAGGGCATGGCCATCGAGGAGCCGATGGACGGCCCGATCGACTTCCCCGACAAGCCGATGCTCAAGGCCGGCAAGAGCGAGACCGTGACCATCGGCGAGTTCTACACCCGCCTGGACGCCTACCTCGCCACCCTGCCCGCCTCGGACTGGCATGCCGGCCGCAACCAGATCGACGACAACCAGTATTTCATGGGCCAGCTGTTCGACGTGAACGGCTATCCAGACGCCCACAAGGCCATCGAGCAGATCATTTCCGAGGGCGAGGGGGCCAGCAACAGCCCGCTCGATTTCCAGCAGGAGGTCGCCCACTTCTACCGGTTCGAGGAGGTGTTCCGGAACCAGGTGCTGACCAAGGACCCCAATCCCAAGGGCTATGCCTGGACGGGGACCCTGGGGGTGGACTGGAAGGCGGTCTATCCGGCCATCATCGACCCGGCCAGCCACGACTTCAGCCACGACCCGCCCGCCGCCCGGGCCGCCCAGAAGGCCTGCGACGCCGCCTTCAGCCGGATGGTCCGTGAACTGCAGCTGGCGGTGACCGGTCACGAGGGGCATCTGGGCCTGGCGGTGCGGGCGATGTTCGACCTGCGCATGGCCGCCCATGTCGCCTTCACCACCCCGCTGGCCGATCCGAAGAAGGTCGCGGGGCCCAGCTTCGTCTATAAACCCGGAGCCTGGAAATGAGCGTCCTCGAAACGCCGCGCGTCCTCTTCAAGGGGACGATGAGCTGGGACCCCATCGTCACCAACAACCTGGCCCCGGCCTATGACGAGGCCAACGCCACGACGGTGTTCAACGTCGCCGAGACGGTGAAGGCCTATCGGGCGGCGGCCATCGCCAATGTCGCCTCCTCGGTCAACTGGAACCCCGACGGCACCCACCGCTCGGCCTTCTTCAGCACCTGCGTCAGCGGGGTGGATGTCGGCAATGGGGTCAGCACGGACGATCCGCTGATCGGGGCGCCGGTCAGCCTGCTGGGCATGCTGGTCGACGCCGAGCCGTACGGGGTCTTCACCTCGCAGCTGTTCTTCGACGCCATGAGCTTCGGCATCGCCGGGGGCTGTCAGGTCAAGGCGCCGCGCTCGCAGCGGGTGACCAGCCGGCAGATCAATTTCGGACGGAACCTGACCTACCGCTACAAGGCCGGCGTCGCCTCGGTCGTCTGGCAGACCTCGTTCGCCACGGCCGATGGGCTCAAGCTCTATCCACACGATTCCCCGGCCCTACAGGCCCTGGCCCAGGCCATGGCGGAAGACCCGACCGTCATCGGCCTGACCCTGCGCTGGAACAGCTATCGCACCCTCTATTTCGACAGCGCCGACGTCACCCAGAACCCGAAGCTGGCCCAGGAACTGGCCGACAAGCTGAAGCTCGGCGGCTTCCAGCCCAACCCCGCCCGAAGCGACGTGGTCGGGGTGCTGGGCCTCTGGCGCCAGGGCGAGCCGGCCAACGAACCGGGCGACCGGACCCTGCTCAACGCCGAGAATCCCAAGGGCCCCAGCATCGGGACCGCCTCGGCGCGTCTGACCCCCACCAGCCTGACCCTGGACCTGGCCAACAGCAT
This sequence comes from Caulobacter ginsengisoli, assembly GCF_030814835.1. GTDB lineage: Bacteria > Pseudomonadota > Alphaproteobacteria > Caulobacterales > Caulobacteraceae > Caulobacter > Caulobacter ginsengisoli. The sequence goes on along the minus strand of NZ_JAUSVS010000005.1, from coordinate 132,537 downwards.
CAGCGAGACCGGCGTCGACCTGACCAAGCAGGACCTGGGCCCCCTCACCGCCGTGGCCGTCGCCGCCGACGGGACCACCGTCCTGGCCCAGCTGGGGACCTTCGCCTACGCCGACTACGACAAGGACGCCTACGACAAATCCTCCGGGATCGTCGTGCTGCCGCTCGACGCCGACGCCGCCCAGGCCGCCGCCGACAACGACATCCAGCTGCGCGGCGCCGACGGGACCGTCTACCTGGCTGAAGCGGCGATCCGGGCCTACCCCCTGACCCCCAACCTCTACATCGACGAGGGCGACAACACCCAGGTCCAGGTCCAGGTCTACGACCGCGGCCTGCCGGCCGGCGGCGGGATCGAGGTGACCATGGTCCCGGTCAATCCTTCCACCCCGGTGATGGGTTCTGTGACCACCGACCCCAGCGGCCTGGCTGCGTTCCCGCTCACCGGCGTGCAGGGCCAGGTCGAGGGCTATGTGCTGCTCACCGGCCCGGACCCGACGCCGCCGCCCGGCGGCATCGATCCTCAGACCACGACCTATCTCTATGTCCGCACCCTGCCGGCCGACGACAATATCGCCGCCATGGCCCCGACCTGGGCCAATGTGCATGAGTTCGTGCTGTCCAACTGGCAGGCCATGGCCCCCTGCATGGACAACTGGCTGGACCTGGGCAGCGAGGCCCAGGTCAAATCCTATGGCCCGCTGATCAGGAAGCTGACCGACCCCGGCTACTTCGAAGCCTTCCGCTACATGCCGGTGACCCGCGACCTCAGCAAGGGCTCGCGCACGCTTCTCTATGCCTTCCTCGACGGCGGCAAGAAGACCCTGAAAGCCGCCGCCCCGCACAAACCCAGCAATCTCGAGCTCAGCCGCGCCATGCGCCGCTAGAAGGAGTCAGTCATGACCCGCAAGCTTCAGTTCAGCCTGGTCCTGGTCGCCCTGGCGGCCCTCGCGGTCGCGGCCTGCAAGCCCAAACCACCCCCGGCGCCGACCCCGCCGGACGTCTACGCCACCTACGGCGTGCACAGCGACGCCCATGCCGACGACTGCCAATACCCGACCTGCGTCTACGACCGCACGGCCGGCCAGCCGACCAACCCCAAATATCCGCCCTACTGGACCGCGACCTGGGCCATGTACCGGGTGTTCAACAACTGGCAGACCAACCTGCCCCCCTATGCCGGCAAGCCGCCGGCGACCCTGAAGGAGGGCGTCGACTACCAGACCTCCTGGGGGACCAGCTATTACGACTCCACCTGGACCGGCACGGTCGGAGGGGTGGCCGAAAAGGGGGCGATGGAGGAGCATTACGACAAGTTCTGCCTGCCCATCTTCCCCATCCCCAACAACTACAGCTGCTCGTTCATCTCGCTGGGCAAGATCGCCTTCTTCGTCACCTATGACGACCGGCCCAGCTGGATGCCGCCGGTCTGCCTGTTCTCGCCCAACAACCATCCGCCGGAGCTGGATTTCATCAAGCACCTGCCCTACGCGGTCGGGGATTCCCAGCAGCTGAACTTCACCGTCCAGGGCTACAGCTTCTGGGTCGGCCAGGACGGCAAGATCATGCAGACCGGCGCGGCCCCCGACCAGACCGACAAGGGCGGCATCCTGTTCGGCTACGCCTTCAACACCGAGCCCAAGCAGGACCGGGTCGACAAGACCGTGGGGTCCTACCGCCACCCCTCGTCCTTCTACTTCTCGGGCGTGCCGAAACTGCCCCAGGCCCCGCTGCCCAACGCCCCGATCGTCAGCCAGAACTATACCGACTTCGCCATGATCAAGCCGGACCCAGCCACCACCTGGGCCAAGGTCTCGGGCCTGGATCCCAAGGCCCTGCCGCCCTGCCAGCTGTTCGACCCGCCGGCCAGCGCCAACAAGGCGCTGCTGGGCGACGCGCCCGGCGGCTCGGCCCGCGTCCCGACCTGGGGCAGCATCGGCCGGCCCCAGCCCGCGGCGAAGTGACGACAGGGCTCGGCGCGGCTATCGTCGGGTCTCTTCCGGAGATTCTTCGATGACCGCGCCGCAGCACTGGCTGATCAAGTCCGAGCCGACCGTCTACAGCTTCGCCGACCTGCAGCGCGACGGCGGCACGGTCTGGGACGGGGTGCGCAACAACCAGGCGGCCCTCTATCTCAAGGCCATGAAGGTCGGGGACGAGTGCTTCTTCTACCATTCCCAGAAGGACCTGGCGGTGGTGGGGATCGCCAAGGTGTCGAAGGAAGCCTTTCTTGACCCGTCCGACCCCGCCGGCCGCTTCGTGGCGGTCGAGGTGGCGCCGGTGAAGCCGCTGAAACAGCCGGTCACGCTGGCCCAGATGAAGGCTGAGCCGAAACTCGCCGACATGGTCATGTTCCGGCTCTTCCGCCTCTCGGTGACCCCAATCACCGACGACCAGTGGAAGATCATTCTGGGGATAAGCGACACTTAGGAATCCTCACCCGGAGGGGGAGGGGGACCGCGCCGAAGGCGTGGTGGAGGGGGTTGCCGCTACAATCACGTCTGCCCGTAAGGATGCGGCTTGTCGGCTGCGCGCTATCCTGACGCCTGGATGCAGCGTCTGACCCCCTCCACCATGCTCCGCATGGTCCCCCTCCCCCTCCGGGGGAGGATTGGTTAGAAGCGACATCGCCTCCTCCCAGGAACCCGCCGCATGGCCGATCTCGCCGTCTTCTACGAGCATCCCCAGTGGTTCGCGCCCCTGTTCGCGGCGCTGGACCGCCACGGCGTCGACTATGTCGCCATCCCCATCCAGGATCACGTCTTCGACCCGGCCGACCCCACGCCGCCCGCCCCTGTGATCCTCAACCGCCTGGCCATGTCCTCCTTCCTGCGCCAGGAGGAGCACGCCCTCTTCTACTCCATGGCCGCGCTCGGCCACTGGCAGTCCCTGGGCGCGCGGGTGATCAACGGCCCCGGCGTGCTGGCCTACGACACCAACAAGGCCCGCCAGCTCAGCCTCTTCCACGCCGCGGGCCTGGCCATCCCCACCACCCGGGCCGCCCATCGCCGCGAGGACGCCCTGCGGCTCGCCGGCGAGATCGGCTACCCGGTCATCGTCAAGGTCAATGTGGGCGGCTCCGGCTCCGGCGTCGTGCGTTACGACAGCGCCGAGGAACTGGCCGCCGCCATCGCCGACGACAGCGTCCCGATGGGCGTCGACGGGGTGCTGCTGGTGCAGGACTATGTCCCGGCCCGCGACGCCCGGGTGATCCGCTGCGAGGTGCTGGCCGGCCGGCTGCTCTACGCCCTGGCCCTGGACGGGGCCGGCTCGACCTTCGATCTCTGCCCGGCCGATGTCTGCATGGTCGACAAGCCCTCCATCACCATCAGCGCCTTCACCCCGCCCCCGGAAATCACCGCCGCCGTCGAGCGGGTGGCGGCGATGAGCGGGCTGGATGTCGGGGGCATCGAATACATGGTCGACGAGCGCGACGGAGTCCCGCGCTTCTACGACCTCAACGCCCTCTCCAACTTCGTGGCCAAACCGCTGGAGGTGCTGGGCTACGACCCCCACGACAACCTGGTCGAATTCCTCAAGGGCGAGATCGTCAGTCAACGGAGGATCGCGGCGTGAGGTACGGTTTCTGGACCCCGGTCTTCGGCGGCTGGCTGCGCAACATCGCCGACGAGCAGATGGAGGCGAGCTGGGACTACACCAAACGCCTCTGCCAGCGGGCCGAGCAGATCGGCTATGACCTGACCCTGGTCGCCGAGCTGAACCTCAACGACATCAAGGGGACCGACCAGCCGGCCCTGGACGCCTGGTCCACCGCCGCCGCCCTGGCCGCCGTCACCGAAACCCTGGAGCTGATGGTCGCCGTCCGCCCCAACTTCCACCACCCGGCCCTGCTGGCCAAGCAGGCCGCCAATATCGACCGCATCTCCAATGGCCGGCTGGCGCTGAACGTCGTCTCCAGCTGGTGGGCCGAGGAGGCGACCAGCTATGGCCTGCAGTTCGACCAGCATGACGACCGCTACGGCCGCACCCGCGAATGGCTGGACGTGGTCGACGGCCTGTGGCGCCAGACCCCGTTCAGCTTCCAGGGCGAGCGCTACCAGCTCGACAACGCCATCTGCGAGCCCAAGCCGGTCCGCAAGCCGGTTATCTATGCCGGCGGCGAGTCCGACGCCGCCAAGACCATGATCGCCAGGCAGTGCGACGCCTATGTGATGCACGGCGACCCGGTGGAGGCCGTCACCGAAAAGATCGCCGATATGCGCCAGCGCCGCGAAGCCGCCGGCGGCCCGCCGATGACCTTCGGCATGGCCGCCTACGCCATCGTCCGCGACACCGAGGCAGAGGCCCAGGCCGAGGTCGAGCGGATCACGACCCTCGACCCCAACGCCCCGGGCTTCTCCAACTTCGACCAATGGCTCTCCGGCACCCAGCTCGAGCGGGAGATGAAGCGCCAAGAATACTCGGTCTCCAACCGCGGCCTGCGCCCGAACCTGGTCGGCACGCCCGCGCAAATCCGGGACCGGATCGCCGCCTATGAGGAGGCCGGGGTCGATCTGCTGTTGCTGCAGATGAGCCCGCAGTATGAGGAGATGGAGCGGTTCGCCGAACAGGTGATCGCCGGCTAGCTACTCCTCACCCGCAGGGGCAGGAGTATGGCTAGAGCAGCCAACCCCCACTGTCTCCGGTGACATTGCCGGCGATGGTCATGCGGTAGTCAGCCCTGCCATCGCCATCGACGTCCAGTCCCAGGACGGTGACCCCGCCGGCGAAACTGAGCGTCATCTCGCCGGCGTGGTGGGTGAAGTTTCCCACCAGATGGAAGGCGTCGTCGCCGGCGGTCGAGACGTCCGCGTCGATGGCCGAAAGGTCCAGCCGGTCGCCCTGGGCGGCGATCAGGTCGTTGACGGTGTCGGTCTCGATCGGCCCGCTGGCATGGATCGAGGCGGCCGTGACCACGAAGGTATCCGCGCCAGCGCCGCCGACCAGGATGTCCGCCCCGGTCCCACCGATCAGGGTGTCGTCGCCGTTCATTCCCTTGAGAAGATCGTCACCGGCCCCGCCATTGAGCCTGTTGGCGCCGCCGTTGCCGGTAAGGGCGTTCGCCGCGCCGTTACCGGTCCCGTCGATGTCGACCCCGCCCTCGAGCACCAGGTTCTCCGTGTCGGCGGCCAGGGTCCAGCTGACCGTGGCGCGAACCATGTCGGTTCCCTGGCCGGAAAACTCGAGCGTGACGTCGCCCGCGTCGTCGACATAGTAGACATCGTCGCCCAGAGCGCCGGCCATGGCGTCGACGCCCAGCCCGCCGGTCAGCACGTCATTGCCGTCGCCGCCGTTGAGGAAGTCGTTGCCGTCGCCGCCGTTCAGCTGGTCGGCGCCGACGCCGCCGTCCATCGAATCGACGCCGGCCCCGCCGTCCAGGAGGTCGGCGCCGGACCCGCCGACCAGATAGTCGTCGCCCTCGCCGCCATCCAGCCGGTCGTTGTCGCCGCCGCCGTCCAGGCTGTCGTCGCCGTCCTGGCCCAGCAACTGGTCGGCGCCGACGCCGCCCAGGACCAGGTCGGTCCCGGCCCCGGCCTTGATCAGGTCGTCGCCGTCGCCGCCGTCAATCTGGTTGGCGCCGCCGTTGCCGGTGATCACATTGGCCCCGCCGTTGCCGGTTCCGTCGATGTCGCCGGCGCCGTCGAGGATCAGGTTCTCCAGGTTGCCGCCCAGGGTCCAGCTGACCGAGGCGATGACCAGGTCGACGCCGTTGCCGCTGCTTTCGTTCGTCCTGTCGCCGGCGTCATCGACGATGAAGGTGTCGTCGCCGCTGCCGCCCGACATGAAATCGGCCCCGACCCCGCCGTCCAGCCAGTCGCCATTGGCCCCGCCGTCCAGGACATCGCCGCCGTCACCGCCGATCAGGACGTCGTCGCCGCCCGCCCCGCGCAGCATGTCCTGGCCGCCCAGGCCCACCAAGCGGTTGGCGCCGGCGTCGCCGCGGAGGATGTCGGCCATTTCCGAGCCGACCACGTTCTCGACATTGAGGACGGTCTCGTAAAGGTTGCCTTCGGCGTCGTTGAGGATGCTGTGGCCGGCCAGATCGACATTTGCCGCGAACTGCCCGAACTCGAAGCTGATGGTGTCGACGCCGTCCCCGCCGTCATAGACGTCCATCCCCGATCCGCTGACCAGATAGTCGTCGCCATTGCCGCCGTTGACGATGTCGTCGCCAGAGCCGCCGATCAGCCGGTCGGCCCCGTCGTCGCCGTTCAGCGTGTCGTTGGCGTCGGCCCCGTCCAGGACGTCGTTTCCCGCCCCGCCGGTGATGACGTTGTCGATGAAGTTGCCCGTGCCGACAAAGTCGCCGGTCCCCGTGAAGGTCAGGGCCTCGATGTCGAACAGCACGCCCAGGTCGTAACTGTTCAGGCTGGTCAGGATCAGGTCGGTCCCGCCGAAGCCGAACTCGATGACCACGTCGCCGGGATCGTCGACGATATAGAGGTCGCCGCCATCGCCGCCCTCCATGACGTCGGCCCCGGCCCCGCCGTCCAGGACGTCGTCGCCCTCGGCCCCGGTCAGGGTGTCGTCATCCGCCCCGCCGGTCAGGACGTCGTTGTCGGGCGTGCCAGGAAAATCGGCCATGCTATCCTCCCCAGAATGAGTGGGGCATTGGCCTTGGCGGGAGCCCGCCGCGGAACTGTAGAAAAAGCGCCGGACCGTCCCCGGCGCCCCGGCGCCCCTGTAGAAAACAGCGCGGATCGCCGCCATGGACCCTGAGGAGCTGGACGCCTGGCGGGCCCGGCCCGGATTTCCCGCCGCCCGCGACGCGGCCCTGGCCAGCCTGGTCGCCCTGTTCGACGCCAACCGCCTGCTGCTGCGGCTGCTCAGCGATCGCGGCCGGCTGATCATGCTGGCCGCCGCCCTGCACCTGGACCTGTCGGCCGACCCCGCCGACCCGACCTCGGGCCTCACGGTCGGGCGGCTGAAGGCCATCTTCGTCAGCACGGGGCTGGGCAGCGCGACCCGGGCTTCGGCGATGATCGCCCTGACCCGCTGGGCCGGCTACCTGGCCCCGGCCCCCACCCCCGCCGACCGCCGGCTGCAGCGCATGGTCGCCACGCCCCGGCTGGTCGAGGCGATGCGGACCATGTGGGCCGACCAGATCGCCGCCGTCGCGGCCCTCGAGCCGGACCTGGCGCCCCTGCCCGGCCGGCTGGCGCAGCGCGCGGTACTGGCCGCCTTCGTGGCCGAGGTCACCCGCCGCTACCTGGCCGGCTTCCGGTTTTCCGACGTCGTGCCGGAACTGACGGCGGCCCTGGACCGCAACAGCGGCCTGGCCGTGCTGGCCGAGCTGGCCCTGGCCGGGGCGGAGGGTCACAGCGTGTCCGGGCTGGCCCGCCGCTTCGGCGTCTCCCGCCCCCATGTCCTGGCCATCCTGGCCGACGCGCAGGCCCGCGGCCTGATCGCCCGCGACGGTGAAGGCCTGCAGGGCCTCGTCGTGCTGCCGGCGCTGCACGAGGCCCTCGACCGCTTCCAGGCCGCCAACTTCGCCTTCACCGCCGCCTGCGCCCGCGTGGCCCTGGCGGCCGTGGGCGATTTTCTCCGTGACAGGCCCGCCGAAGACAATTACTGACCGTCAGTCGGTAATTCTCGGAGACGCCGCATGGCCTTCAACCGCCCCCTCGCCCTTGGCGGGCTGACCCTGTTCTTCTTCGGCCTGATCCTGGGCTTCATCGTCCCGGCCTACGCCCCGCACCATGGCATGCTCTCGGCCCATCTGAACGCGGTGCAGACCGGGACCTTCGTGCTGGTCCTGGCCCTGTTCTGGCCCAAGCTGCCGCTCGGGAGAATGGCCGGCTGGCTGGCCCACCTGACCTGGGCGTCGTTCTGGTTGCTGCAGATCGGCATCACCCTCGCCGCCCAGGCTCAGGTCTCGCCCGACCTGGCCGGTCTCAAGCCTGCCGTGCTGGGTATCGAGGCGATCTGCTCGCTGGGCGTCACCCTGGCCACCGCCCTGGTGCTGTGGACGGTGCTGCGTCATCGGCTATCCTCGGGGGATGCTCAGCCCCGACCCTGACACGGTACTGACCCGCCTGCGCGCCCTGGCCCTGGCGCTGCCCGAAACGGACGAGATCGTCTCGCACGGCATCCCGGCCTTTCGCGTCGCCGGCAAGATGTTCGCCTATTTCCGCCACAACCATCATGGCGATGGCCGCACGGTCGTCTGCCTGAAGACCACCGGCCGCGACGAGCAGGAAATGCTGCTGGAGGCCGACCCCGACCTCTTCTCCTGGCCGGCCTATATCGGCGGGGCGGGCTGGATCGCCATGAGCCTGGCCGACCCCGACTGGCCGCATGTCGAGGCGCGGCTGCGGACCAGCTGGAAACTGGCGGCGCCCCGGCGGTTGCTGCGCTGATCGAAGAAAGAATTGACCACGAACAACACGAACAACACGAACGGAGCCTAGCCAGCTCTGACGGTGATGTTCGGAAGGACGCCTTCGGCGTCGATAAGCACGGCCAAGCCGTCAGCAGCCTGCCAAAGGCCTGGCTCCGTTCGTGTTGTTCGTGTTGTTCGTGGTTGAATCCTTAGCGGCCTGTCCGCCTCGCAATCCGCCGGGATGACACACGCCGTCCCCACCCCTAACCTCCCCAAAACACAGGGGAGCGAGACCATGACGCCCTTCAACGGCCTGGGCATGAGCCTGGGCGTCCTGCCGCGGCTCTCCAACGCCAGGTCCCGCTCGATCAGCCCCGAGAACCCCACCGGCGAGAAGGGCAAGGGCGGCATGTCCACCGACGGGCCGGCCGCCAACGCCGCCCGGGGGCTCGGTGAAGGGGGCCTGGGCCAGGGCTGGAAGGTCTCGCCCTATATCGTCCTCAAGCCCGGCGACACGGCGACCCTGGCCGATATCGCCGGCCAGGGCGCCATCCAGTCGATCTGGATGACCATGATGGGCCCGCCCTTGCGCACCCTCATCCTGCGCGCCCGCTGGGACGGCCAGGACCAGCCCAGCGTCGAGACCCCGGTCGGCGACTTCTTCGCCAACGGCTGGGAGAAGTTTGCCCCGGTCGTCTCACTGGCCGTCTGCGCCAACCCGACCCGGGGCTTCAACTGCTATTGGGAGATGCCCTTCCGCAGCCGCGCCCTGCTGACCCTGGAAAACCGCGGCGACGAGGCGGCCATCGTCTATTTCCAGATCAACTACACGCTGACCGAGGTCCCCGAGGACTGCGCCTATTTCCACGCCCAGTTCCGACGCACCAACCCGCTGCCCTACAAGGCGGTCTACACGATCCTGGATGGGGTGAAGGGCCAGGGCCACTATGTCGGGACCTACATGGCCTGGGGGGTCAACAACAGCGGCTGGTGGGGCGAGGGCGAGATCAAGTTCCACCTCGACGGCGACGGCGAGTTCCCGACCATCTGCGGCACCGGCACGGAAGACTATTTCGGCGGCGCCTTCGACTTCGACCCCGGCGTCCTGGAGGGCCGCCGGTTCGGCGAGCCGAACCGCTACGTCGAGTTCAACACCCCCTACAGCGGCCTGCCCCAGGTGCTGCGGCCCGACGGCGTCTATCGCTCCCAGCAGCGGTTCGGGATGTACCGCTGGCACATCATGGACCCGGTGCGGTTCGAGACCGACCTGCGGGTGACCATCCAGGCGCTGGGCTGGCGGACGGACAAGGACCGGCGCTACCTGCCGCTGCAGGACGACCTGGCGTCGGTGGCGTTCTGGTACCAGACGCTGCCGACGGCGGGGTTTCCGGGGTTGGGGGAGAGGGATGAGTTGGAGGTGGTGTGAGGCCGGCACGCAGCGTCCAGCGCGCTGTATTTTGTGGACGACCCACCAAGAGCCGCCGAACACGGCTGACAGAACGCCACACTGAGCGCTAGGGTGAGCACGCTCTTCGGAAGACGGACTGCATTCGGGCCTCAATGAGGACTCGGCGGTAGTCCTCAAAGGCGCCCATTCGGGCCTGCCAGCCTCTAGCTCCGGGAAGAAAGAGCAGTGAGTGGGCCACGGACCGTCATCCGTGGCCCGAATCACTCCGCCGAAGAGGCATTTGGAGCATGACCGAAACCCCACCCCCCTTCCCGACCCGAGTTGCCACAGGCGGAAATAGGACGGGGATGTTCGGTGGATGTTCTACTTCAGAGCATGAATTTGCTGGGAAATTCTCATAGCGATCTCCAGCTGGGAGCTAGCCGTGGCCCATATCTCTGCTCGCCAAGAAGCTCACCACCGCCCCCACCGACTCCCGCGTCACCCCCGCATCATACCGAAACGGCACCTCCCCGCCCGCGCCCTTGTGGGCCGTCGGGTCGTCGATGACGATGTCCGGCTCGCGGCGGTCCCAGGCGTGGCCGGCGGTGGGGTAGGTTATCTGGCGGACCACCGCCCGGGCCGCTTCGGGGAGGGCCGCAACCAGGTGTTCGGCGCTGTCGGGGTCGTCGTAGAGGTCCATCCCGCCGGCCTGGATCAGGACCGGGGCGCCGGTCAGGTCGGTGAACTCGAAGCCGGGGACGCGGTTGTAGACCCAGCAGACCGGGTAGAGTGGGGCGTGGGCGGCAAAGCGCAGCCCGGGGGGTCCGTAGGTCTCGTTGGCGGCCACGGTGGCGGTCAGCATCGAGACCACCCCGCCCCAGGAAAAGCCCACGATGCCGATCCGCTGCGGGTCGATCCCCGGCCGGGCGGCCAGGAAGGCCAGGGCGGCGAAGGCGTCGGGGAGGGTGTCGGTGACGGCTCTGGGTCGCCCGGCCGGGCTGGTGACGCCGCGGGCGGCCCAGAGGTCGATCTCCAGGGTGGCGAGGCCCGCGGCGTTCAGGGCGCCGGCATAGGTCGCGCCCCGGCTGTCGACGCCGCTGGAGCCGTGGACGATGACCACCGCGCCTCCGGTCGCACCCTCCAGCGGCTCGCGCAGTTCGCCGGCCGTGGCCCAGGCCTTGCCGCCGTGCGCCACGCTGAGGGCGACGAACGAGGTCTTGACCGTGGTGCGGTCGGAGTTGGCACGGTCGAACTCGTCCATGGGCGGTCTCTGCGGGGGTGAATCCTCCCGCGCATGATGGCATGCTCGCGGGCTTAGGGGAGAGCCGCCCATGTCGAATATCCCGGCCCGCCTGGCCGCCGCCGGTTTCCTGGCGCTGCTGAGCGGCTGCGCGCCGACGCTCAGGGGCGGCATTCCCCTGATCAATTGCCGGCAGATCCCGCCCGACCCTGTCCGCCAGGCGGCCGAGAAGGCGGCCCTGGCGCGCTATGAGGCGGCTGCGGCCCATACCGAAGACGGCTCGCGGGCCTACAGCTATTTCTGGCTGCCGGTGCGGGTCGCCGGCCGCTCGTCCGGCTGGCTGCAGCTGCTGGTGGCGCCGGACGGCAGCGCCGTGCTCGACGGCTCTGTGCCGGCGCCCGTCCAGCTGAGCGCGGCGGACGTCGGGTCGTTCGAGGACGCCGTGCAGGCGGCGGGCTTTCCCGACTTCCCGGGTGTGGAGCCGATGATCTGCACCGACGGCGCCCCGGCCAGCTTCGACGCCGCCATCGGCGGGCGGCGGGGCGGCGTCGTCAGCAACCCATGCGGCGTCTTCGCCGGCCGGGTCAGCGACGCGATCGACCAGCTGGAAGCCCTGGCCAAGTCGCACGGCGGCATCCTCAACCGCGAACTGCCGATGATGGTGTGCGATGTGGACGAGGGTCGGGGTGGCCGAAAGTAAGAATTCGCCACGAACAACACGAACAACACGAGCGGGGCCGAGCCGATTATGGCCAGCTGGCCGAAGGCCGCGATCTCTCGAACGACCCTTCGGGTCAGAGCGCGGGGTTGCTCCGCCTGTTCGTGTTGTTCGTGTTGTTCGTGGTGAAAATCTCGCGGCCCGAGACACTGCCCCGGGCCGCAACAAAAAAGCCTGGGTCCCCGCGTTCGCGGGGATGAGCGGCTGTTGGGGGCTGGGTTACAGCCCCTTCGCCGGGTTGATCAGGTATTTCTCGCCGGTGGTCTTGGCGTTGTAGCGGGCGATGACGTCCAGCTGCAGGGCCTCGGCCAGGGAGATTTCGGCGGTGTAGTGGCTGGCGAAGGTGGTCTTCAGCTCGTCGACCACCCGCTGGCGCAGGCGCTGGATGCCTTCCGGGCCCAGCTTCATCAGGAAGGGCGTCAGCAGCCAGCCGCCGATGCCCCACATCATGCCGAAGGCGCGGTTGAACTCGGTGGGGCCGGTGTTGAGGCCGCCATAGATGTAGACCTGCTTGTGCACGGCGCTGCCATAGCGGCTGTAGACGGTGGCCGTGCGGTTGATGGCTGCCTCCATGGCGGCCAGGATCTGGCCGGCCAGCTTGCCGCCGCCGATGGCGTCGAAGGCGAGCGTCGCGCCGGTCTCGGCCAGGGCGTCGGTCAGTTCGGCGATGAAGTTGGGCGAGGTCGAGTCGACGACGTATTTGGCGCCGATGTCCTTGAGGATCTTCGCCTGCTCGGCGCTGCGCACGATGTTGACCAGCGGCACGCCGTCCTTGAGGCAGATCTTGTTGAGCATCTGGCCCAGGTTGCTGGCCGCGGCGGTGTGGACCAGGGCCTTGTGGCCCTCCAGCCGCATGACCTCGACCATGCTGAGCGCGGTCAGCGGGTTGACGAAGCAGCTGGCCCCGTCGGCGGCGCTGGCGTCCGCCGGCAGCGGCAGGGCGTCGGCGGCCTTCACGACGCGGTATTGCGAATACATGGCGCCGCCCAGGATGGCGACCTTGCGGCCGATCAGGGCCTGGGCGGCGGGGCTGTCGCCGGCGGCGATCACCGTGCCGGCGCCCTCGTTGCCGACCGGCATGGATTCGTCGAGCCGGGCGGCCATCATCTTCATGAACGGGGCGGGGACCTGGGCGGTCACCTTGCCATCGGCGGCCTTGGCGGTCGACATGTCGGCGGCGCCGAGCAGCAGGCCAAGGTCCGAGGGGTTGATGGGCGTGCCCTCGACCCGGACCAGGATCTCGTCCGGTCCCGGGGTGGGGGTGGGAACCTCCACCAGGGACAGTTCCAGTTCGCCGCTCGACTTCAGCAAGGACCGCAGCTGCAGGCCCGTGGTGTGATCGCCCATTCCCGTCTCTCCCAGGTTTTGTCTGTGACTGTGTGAGGTGCAGATGGGGCTTTGGCCAGGAAAATCCAGATGAACAACACCTGACCGTCGCGGTTCAAAACCGGTTCAGGGCGGGGGGTGTCTTATGGGGTCATCGAAAGCGGGCCCGGTGGTCCGCCCCACGGGAGACCAAAGTCATGAAGCGCACTGCAACCGCGATCCTGGCCGCCACCGTCGCGGCCAGCGCCTTCGCCGCCCCGATGATCGCCTCGGCCCAGCCCTATGGCGGCGGTGGCTACGGCTACCAAGGCAATGGCTACGACAATGGCTATCAGGGCAACGGCTACGACAACGGCTACCGCAACCCCTGCCAGGTCCAGAAGCGCCAGGGCTCGACCGGCGGCGCGGTGATCGGCGGCCTGCTGGGCGCCGTCGTCGGCTCGCAGGTCAGCGGCCGCGGGGCCCGCTCGGAAGGCTCGGCCGTCGGCGCCGTCGCCGGTGCGGTCATCGGCTCGCAGATCGGCCGCAGCTCGGCCAAGAACTCCGACGAGTGCCTGCGCCAGGGCTATTACGACAACCGCCAGGGCTACCGCAGCTACGGTCAGGTCTACTACTACCGCGACGGCTTCTACGACCAGCGCGGCCAGTGGCACCGCTACGACCGCCGCTACGGCCGCAACTACTATCAACGGCAGTACGGCCAGGGCGCCTACTACGACACCTACAACTACGGCGGCGGCCGCGGCTGGTAAGCCCTAAGCACCGCAAGCCCGAAGGCCCCCGCTCTCCCCGGCGGGGGCCTTTTGCTTGTCCGCGACATGACCTGAAACCGGCCGTGATGGCTCAAAACCGGACCCTGACGCGTTGTTATCGCATGGGGCTACGGAACGAGGGCCCGACCGGCCCCCGCAGATACGGAGACTTCGGTCATGAAACGCACCTTTACCGCGGTCCTGGCGGCCACCGTCGCGGCCGGCGCGATGGCCGCCCCGCTGGCGTCCTACGCCCAGCCCTATGGCGACCCCGGCTACCGCAGCGATTGCCAGGTGAAGAAGAAGAAGGGCTCGACCAACGGGGCCATCATCGGCGCCCTGGCCGGGGCGGTCCTGGGCTCGCAGGTCAGCGGGCGCGGCGCCCGCACCGAGGGCTCGGCGGTCGGCGCGGTGGCCGGCGGCGTGGTCGGCTCGCAGATCGGCCGCAGCTCGGCCAAGAACTCCGACGAGTGCCTGCGCCAGGGCTATTACGACAACCGTCAGGGCTACCGGACCTATGGTCAGGCCTACTACTACCGCGACGGCTTCTATGACGCCCGCGGCCAGTGGCACCGCTACGACCGCCGCTACAACCGGGCCTACTACCAGCAGCAGTACGGCTACGGGACCTATTACGACACCTACAACTACGATCGTCGCGGCTACTAGCCAGCGCCATGATTGCCGAAGGCCTCCGCCCTCACGGGCGGGGGCCTTTTGCTTTCTTCTCCCTTCCTCCTCGATGGAGGAAGGGCGGGGATGGTGGTGGTGGCAGTGCGTTTCCGGAAGCACTCGGGGAGGCGTGGTCGCCACCCTGAGCCAGTCGCCCAAACACCGAGCGCGCACCACCAACCCTGCCCTTCCTCCATCGAGGAGGAAGGGTTCTTAGTTGACCGTGCCAGAGGCCGCATCAACGGCGGGGTCGGCGATCCAGTCGGGCCAGATCTCGGCGGGCCAGCCGGCCTGGCGATAGAGGCGCTGCATCAGGGCCAGGGTCTGGCGCAGGGCGGGTTCGTCGAAATTGATGCTGCGGGACTGGCCGGCGAAGTCGAACTTCACCAGGAAGCGGCCGTTCGTGGGGGTGACGTGGACGGCGCTGACCAGGCCGCTGGGGGCCTGCGCCTTCAGCTTCACCGCCGGCGTTCCCCCGAACCCCTGCATGGCCGCGACCTGGGCCCAGGACTGCACCGTCGATTCCGCGACCGCCCCCGTCGCCTTGGCCGCGCCCTTCTCGGTCAGCAGCTTGATCAGGGCCGGCGCCAGGTTGCGGCAGAGGCGCTCGGTCAGCCACAGGCGGGTGGTCTCGCCGCCGCTGTCCTCGGCGTCGAAGGCCAGGCGGTCCTCGGCGGCGTCATAGGCCAGGGTGAACTTGTGGATCTCCGACATGCGCCTAGTTAGCGCGCCTTGGCCTCCGCCCGGAAGCGGTGCAGCAGCGGCTCGGTATAGCCGTTCGGCTGGGCCACGCCCTCGAACACCAGCGCCCGCGCCGCCTGGAAGGCCAGGCTGTCGGCCTCCCGCCCGCTCATCGGCGTGTAGAGCGGATCGCCGGCGTTCTGGGCGTCGACCTTGGCGGCCATGCGGGTCATGGCGGCCTCGACCTCGGCCGGGGTGCAGACCCCGTGCAGCAGCCAGTTGGCGATGTGCTGGCTGGAGATGCGCAGGGTCGCGCGGTCTTCCATCAGGCCGATGTCGTGGATGTCGGGCACCTTGGAGCAGCCGACGCCCTGGTCGATCCAGCGCACCACATAGCCCAGAATGCCCTGGGCGTTGTTGTCCAGCTCGTCGGCGACCTCCTTGGGGGTCCAGTTATGGGCGCCGGCCAGGGGCAGTGTCAGCAAGGGGTCCAGGCCCGTCACCGGCTCGGCCATCCGCTCGGCCTGGCGGGCATGGACATCGACCGAATGATAGTGGGTGGCGTGCAGGGTGGCCGCCGTCGGCGAGGGCACCCAGGCGGTGCTGGCCCCGGTCTTCGGGTGGCCGATCTTCTGGTCCAGCATGTCGGCCATGCGGTCGGGGGCGGCCCACATGCCCTTGCCGATCTGCGCCTTGCCTGAGAAGCCGGCGGCCAGGGCGATCTGGACGTTGCGGTCCTCATAGGCGGCGATCCAGGGCTGGGTCTTCATCTGGGCCTTGGGGATCATCGCCCCGGCCCGCATCGAGGTGTGAATCTCGTCGCCCGTGCGGTCCAGGAAGCCGGTGTTGATGAAGACGATGCGGTCCTTCAGGGCGGCGATGCAGGCCGCCAGGTTGGCCGAGGTGCGGCGCTCCTCGTCCATCAGTCCGATCTTGATGGTGTTGGGCGCCAGGCCCAGCAGCGCCTCGACGGCGGCGCACAGGCGGTTGGTCAGGTCGGCCTCGGCGGGGCCGTGCATCTTGGGTTTGACGATGTAGATCGAGCCGGCCGGGCTATTGCGGAACCGGCCCAGACCCTTGAGATCGTGCAGCGAGCAGAGGCTGGTGACGATGGCGTCTAGGATGCCCTCCGGCGCCTCCGAGCCGTCCGACAGGCGCACCGCCGGGTTGGTCATCAGGTGGCCGACATTGCGCACGAACAGCAGGCTGCGGCCGCGCAGGGTCAAGGGCCGGCCGTCGGCGCCGACGTAAGTGCGGTCGCCGTTCAGGTCACGGACGAAGCTCTTGCCGCCCTTGTCCACCGAGGCGGTCAACTCGCCGCGCATCAGGCCCAGCCAGTTCGAATAGGCCTCGACCTTGTCGTCCGCATCGACGGCGGCGACGGAGTCCTCCAGGTCGACGATGGTGGTCAGGGCCGATTCCAGCACCACATCGGCGAGGCCGGCCGGATCGTCTTTGCCGATGGAATGGCCGCGGTCGATGACCAGCTCGATATGCAGGCCGTTGTGGCGCAGCAGGATATTGTCGCCGGCCGTGCCGACGAAGGCCGGGTGGCCCAGGGTGGCGGCCCGAGCGTCGGTGACCTGGTCCCAGGTCTGGCCGGAGAGCGGGACGGCGCGGTCGAGGAAGGCCTTGGCCCAGGCGATGACTTGAGAACCCCGCACGGGGTCATAGCCCTTGCCCGCGGCCTCGCCCGGAATGGCGTCGGTCCCGTAGAGGGCGTCATACAGGCTGCCCCAGCGGGCGTTGGCGGCGTTGAGCACGAAGCGGGCGTTGAGCGAGGGCACGACCAGCTGCGGGCCGGCCAGCGTGGCGACTTCCGGGTCGACCTTGGTGGAGCCGATCTTGAAGGGGGCGGGCTCGGCTTCCAGGTAGCCGATCTGGCGCAGGAAGGCCTGGTAGGCGGCGAGGTCGAAGCTGTTGGCCTGATGCCAGGCGTCGATCCTGGCCTGGAGGTCGTCGCGTTTGGCCAGCAGGGCGCGGTTCTCGGGGGTGAAGCGGGCGAAGATGTCGGCCACGCCGGACCAAAAAGCGTCAGGCGCGATGCCGGTCCCCGGCAGGGCGCGGTCCTCGATAAAGTTGACGAGCGTATCGGCGACCTTCAGGCCAGCCTTGTCGATCATCGAAGTCATGCGTGGCGTTCTCAGTGGGTTCGTGCGGCGGTCCATGTATCGGCTCGCGGCCTTAGCGGAAAGCCGGGATGGGGCAAAAAATCCCGAATGTCTCGCAACACCCGCTCATCCTGGGAAGAATTTGGCGCGAACGGCCGCCGCTCCGCCAATCCTCCCCCGGAGGGGGAGGGGGACCGCCCGAAGGGTGGTGGAGGGGGTCAACCCCTACATCCACGCGTGGGCGCTGAGCTCAGCCGATCCGCCGCGTTCTCTCCTGACACCTGGATGCAGGCTCAAACCCCCTCCACCATGCTCCGCATGGTCCCCCTCCCCCTCCGGGGGAGGATTTAGAGATTCGCCGGCCTCGGCCCGCCGCTCGCCCAATCCAGAAGTTCGACCAGATGCACGACCGGCGTCCCCGCCCGCCGGCCGATCTGCAACGAGCAGCCGAAGTTGCCGGTGGCGATGACGTCGGCGGCGAGGGAGTCGAGGCTGGCGGCCTTGCGCTCGCCCAGCTGGCCGGCGATGGCCGGCTGCAGGATGTTGTAGGTCCCGGCCGAGCCGCAGCAGAGGTGGGCGTTCGCCGGGGTGCGGACGGTGAAGCCGGCGGCCTCCAGCAGGCGGATCGGCAGGGTCGTGATCTTCTGGCCGTGCTGCAGCGAACAGGCGGCATGCCAGGCGACAGTCAGGCCCTTGGGCTGGGCGGGCGGCAGGTCGATGCCGGCCAGGAACTCGCTGATGTCCTGGGCGAGGCCCGAGACCCGGGCGGCCTTGGCGGCCCACTCAGGCTCGCCGCGCAGCATGAAGCCGTAGTCCTTCAGGGTGACCCCGCAGCCCGAGGTGGCGGTGAGGATGGCGGCCAGGCCCTGGCCTTCGATCTCGCGGGTCCAGGCGGCGACGTTGGCGCGGGCGGCGTCCAGGCTGTCGCGGCCCATGTGGTGGGCGAGGCCCCCGCAGCAGACCTCGCCGGTCGCGAAGATGACGTCATAGCCGGCGCGGTTGAGCAGCCGCACCGTCGCCTCGCGGATCTGCGGACCCAGCACCGGCTCGGCGCAGCCCTGCAGCAGGGCGACCCGGCCCTTGGCGCCGGGGACGGTGGCGTTGGCGCTGGAGGGCGCCGGCCTGGCGCGATCCGGGGCCATCTCCAGCATGGCGGCGACGGGCGGGACCGCCTTGGTCAGGGGGGCCAGAGGCTTGACCAGCCGCGCCAAGGCCAGGGCCAGACGCAGCCGGCCGGGATGGGGCAGGACCGCCGCCAGCGCGCGCCGGATCAGCCGGTCGATCCACGGGCGCCTGTAGCGCTGCTCGACATAGGCGCGGGCGTGGTCGACTAGGTGCTGGTAGTCCACGCCGGACGGACAGGTCGTCGTACAGGAAAGACAGGAGAGGCAGCGGTCGATGTGCTTGACCACCTCTGGGGTCGGGACCCGTTCGTTCTCCAGCATGTCCTGCATCAGGTAGATGCGGCCGCGCGGGCTATCGAGCTCATCGCCGAGCAGCACATAGGTCGGGCAGGTGGCTAGGCAGAAGCCGCAATGGACGCACTTGCGGATGGCGGCCTCGGCGACGGCGGTGGCCGGGTCGGCCAGCTGGGCGGGGGTGAAGTTCGTGCGCATCGCTAGAACCGCCCAGTCTCGAAAATCCCCGCCGGATCGAAGGCGCGGCGGACCCGGACCGACAGGGCGGCGACGCCGGCTGGCTGCGGGTGCTCGCAGGGTATGGCCGCCCGCATGGCTTCCGGCGCCCGGACCAGCATGGCCTGGCCGCCATACATCGCCGCCACGGCGCGGACATCGCCCTCCCCGGCCAGCCAGATCAGCCCGCCACCCCAGTCGAGCCGGGTCTCGAGGTCCGGCAGGGCCGCGACGATGGCGAGGGCGGCGCTGGGCTGACAATGCACGCGCCACAGTGGGCGATCATCGGCGGGCGGCAGGGCGGCTTGCCAGAAAGCGTCGCCCTCAGTCTCGCTGAGCCGGTGGCCGGGGAGCTGGGCGGCGCGGGCGTCGACCGAGGGGCCGAAGCCCTGCAGGCGCAGGCCTGTCCCGATCCCCGGCAGATGGGCGGCGGCGGCGACTTCCAGCGGCGCGCGCAGGGCGGCGGTCATGGCGGCGACGGCGGCCGCGACGTCGAGGCCCTCGACCAGCATGGTGGCGCGAACCCGGGGGGCGGGCAGGATCTTGAGGGTCAGCTGGGTCATGACGCCCAGCCGCCCCCAGCTGCCGGCCATGACCTTGGGCAGGTCGTAGCCGGTGACGTTCTTGACCACCCTGGCGCCGCCGATGAACCGCTCGCCGCGGCCGGAGACGGCCTCGAACCCCAGCAGGTGGTCGCGGGCGGCGCCCAGGGCCAGCCGTTGCGATCCAGAGACGCCGGCCGCGATGACTCCGCCGATGGTCGCCGCGCCGGCCGGGCGGCCGAACAGTGGGCCGTGGTCGAAGGGATCGAAGGCCAGCATCTGGTTCTCGGAGGCGACCAGGGCCTGGATCTCGGCCAGCGGCGTCCCCGCCCCCACGGTCAGCACCAGTTCGGCCGGGTCGTAGTCGATGACCCCCGCCAACCCCGCCGTGCTGACCAGTTGCGCCTCGCGCGGCGCGCCGATCTCGGCCTTGCTGCCGCCGCCGCGGATTTCGAACGTCCCGCCCGCGCGGAACAGGTCGCAGAGGTCTTGGACGCTGTTGGGCGTATGCACCTTCAGAACCGGGGAATGTCGGGAAAGCGGGTCGCGCCGCCGTGGACATGCATGCGGCCCAGTTCCGCGCAGCGGTGCAGGGTCGGGAAGACCTTGCCGGGATTGAGCAACAGGTCCGGGTCGAAGGCGCATTTGACCCGCTGCTGGTGGGCGAGGTCGGTCTCGTTGAACATCAGGGGCATCAGGTCGCGCTTTTCGACCCCCACCCCGTGCTCGCCGGTCAGCACCCCGCCGACCTCGACGCAGAGCCGCAGAATGTCCTCGCCGAACGCCTCGGCCCGCTCGAGCTGGCCCGGCTGGTTGGCGTCGTAGAGGATCAGGGGGTGCAGGTTGCCGTCGCCCGCGTGGAAGACATTGGCGACCCCCAGCTCATGCTGCACGGCCAGTTCGCTGATACGGGTCAGCACGTCGGGCAGCCGCCGCCGGGGGATGGTGCCGTCCATGCAGTAATAGTCCGGGGCGATACGGCTGACCGCCGGGAAGGCCGCCTTGCGCCCGGCCCAGAAGGCCAGCCGCTCGGCCTCGCTGGTCGAGACGCGGCAGGAGACGGCGCCGTTGGCCGTGGCGATGGCCTCGACCTCGGCGGCGAGGTGGTCGCATTCGGCGGCCGGGCCATCGAGTTCGACGATCAGCAGGGCGTCGACGTCCAGCGGGTAGCCGACCCGCACGAAGGCCTCGGCGGCATGGATGGCCGGGCGGTCCATCATCTCCATGCCGGCCGGAATGATGCCGGCCGCGATCACGCCGGCCACGCAGGCCCCGGCGCCCTCGACCGTGCTGAAGCCCAGCAGCAGCGCCTTGGCCGTCTGCGGCTTGGGCAGGATACGGACGGTGACTTCGGTCACGACGCCGAGCAGGCCTTCGGAGCCGACGACCAGGCCCAGCAGATCCAGGCCGGCCGGATCGAGATGGCGGGAGCCTAGCCGGACGATTTCGCCGTCCATCATCACCAGCTCGACCCCCAGCACATTGTTGGTGGTCAGGCCGTATTTCAGGCAGTGCACCCCGCCGCTGTTCTCGGCGACATTGCCGCCGATCGAGCAGGCGATCTGGCTGGAGGGGTCGGGGGCGTAGTAGAAGCCGGCCGCCTCGACCGCCTGGGTCACGGCCAGGTTGGTGACCCCGGGCTGCACCACGGCGAAGCGGTCGTCATAGTCGACCTCCAGCACGCGGTTGAACTTCGCCATCCCCAGCAGCACCGCATCGGCCAGCGGCAACGCCCCGCCCGACAGCGAGGTGCCCGAGCCGCGCGGCACGACCTTGACCCCCTCGGCCTGGCAGTAGCGCAGGATGGCCGCGACCTGGGCCGTTGTCTCGGGGAGCACCGCCAGCATCGGCGGCTGGCGATAGGCGGTCAGGCCGTCCGACTCATAGGCCTTGAGCACCGTCGGCTCGTCGATGACGCCGTCCGGAACGATGGCCCGCAACGCCGCCGCGATGGCTGCGCGACGGGCGATCACCGCCTGGTCCGGGGGCGGCATGCACAGGGTCATCTTATTCGGTGAACTTGCGGGCCCGGATATGGTCCACATCGGGCGGATCGCTGAGGAACTGGCCGGCCTTGCCCAGGCGGGCGTTGCAGGCCGGGCAGCGGATGACCTCGGGCTCGGTCTCCTTGCCGGTCAGCACGACGATGCCGCCGCATGGCTTGCACTTCCAGCGAAGCGTGGGCTTCACCTTCGGCTTGGGCGGGTTCTTCAGGCTCAGGAGCGGGCGCTTGCGCGGCAGTTCTTCTGTCATCGATCAGGCAGCCAGCATGCCTTCCAGGCGCTTGCGGATGATGGTCTGCGCCTCGCTCATGATCCGGTCGATCAACTCCTGGCAGGTCGGAATGTCGTGGATCAGCCCGGCGACCATGCCGCAGGACCAGGCCCCGGCGTCCATCACCCCTTCCAGCATGATCTTGGGGTAGACGCCGGCGACTTCGGGGATGATGTCCTCGAACTTGATCGCCGCGCCCAGGGCCTTTTCCTTCTCCAGCAGCCGCTCTACCCCGGCATTGACCAGCACCCGCTCGGTGTTGCGCAGCGGGCGCATGACCAGGCGGGTGTCCAGTTCCGAGGCCGCGACGATGGCCTGTTTGACGTTCTCGTGGACCGGCGCCTCTTTCGTCGCGATGAAGCGGGTGCCCATGTTGATGCCGTCGGCGCCCATGGCGAGCGCGGCGACCAGCTGCGAAGCGACGCCGACGCCGCCCGAGGCCACGAAGGGGATCTTCAGCTCTTCCGCCGCCCGGGGCAGCAGGACCCAGTTGCCGACATCGTCCTCGCCCGGATGGCCGCCGCACTCGAAGCCGTCGACGCTGACCGCGTCGCAGCCGATCGATTCGGCCTTGAGGCTGTGGCGGACCGAGGTGCATTTGTGGATGACCTTGATCCCGGCCTCCTTGAGGGCGGGCAGCCACTTGACCGGGTTGTTGCCGGCCGTCTCGACGATCTTGACCCCGCCGTCGATGATCGACTTCACATAGCCCGGATAGTCGGGCGGGTTGACCGAGGGCAGGAAGGTCAGGTTCACCCCGAACGGCTTGTCGGTCATCTCGCGGCAGCGGGCGATCTCCCTGGAGAGATCTTCGGGGGTGCGCTGGGTGAGGCCGGTGATCAGGCCCAGCCCGCCGGCGTTCGACACAGCCGCCGCCAGTTCGGCGAAGCCCACGAAATGCATCCCGCCCTGGATGATCGGGTGCTTGATGCCGAACAGTTCGGTGATGCGCGTCTTCATGGCCGCCCCTCGCTTGCTTTGAGAGCTTGATAGCATCGGCGCGCCGCTTGACCATAGGCGGCATGAACATCCTGCTGATCACCCTCGACCAGTTCCGCGCCGACTGCCTGGGATGCGCGGGCCATCCGCTGGTCAGGACGCCCCATCTGGACCGGCTGGCGCGGGAGGGGGTCAGGCTGGCCCGCCACTATAGTCAGTCCACCCCCTGTGGGCCGGGCCGGGCCAGTCTCTATACGGGCCTCTACCAGATGAACCACCGGGTGGTGGCCAATGGCGCGCCGCTGGATGCGCGGCTGGACAACATCGCCTGGGCGGCGCGGCGGGCCGGCTATGAGCCCACCCTGTTCGGCTACACCGACCAGGCGGTCGATCCGCGCGAGACCACCGGCCCGGACGATCCGCGCCTGCAGAGCTATGAAGGCGTGCTGCCGGGGTTCGCGCCCACCTGCCACCTGCCGATGGACAAGCCCAACGCCTGGCTGGCCTGGCTGCGCGAGCTGGGTCACGTCGTCGGCGATGATCCGATGGAGGTTCTGATCGGGGAATCCGACCGGCCGGCCGAGCACAGCATGGCCGCCTTCCTGACCGACCGGCTGCTGGACTGGATGGGGGCGCAGACCGGGCCCTGGTTCGCCCATCTCAGCCACCTGCGGCCGCACCCGCCCTACAACGCCGCCGGCTGCTACGCGACCCTGTACGATCCGGCCGATGTCGGCGAGGCCATCGCCCCGGCCGACCAGCGCCACCCGCTGCACGACCTGCTGCTCAGCAACCGGGCCCTGAAGCTCCCGGCCGATCCGGCGACGATGCGGGCGCAATACTACGGCATGATCAGCGAGGTCGATGCGCAGCTCGGCCGGGTCTGGGCGGCGCTGGAGGCGGCGGGCCAGTGGGACGACACCTTCATCCTGGTCACCGCCGACCATGGCGAGCAGCTGGGCGACCACGGCCTGATCCAGAAGGCCGGCTGGTTCGAGGAGAGCCATCACGTCCTGGGCCTGGTCCGCGACCCGCGCCATCCCGGCCGCCACGGCCAGGTCGTCGAGGCCTTCACCGAGAATGTCGACGTGCTGCCGACCCTGGCGCAGGTCATGGGCGTCGAGGCCTGGGCCGACGGCCAGGCCCTGACCCCCTGGCTGACCGGAACCGCGGAGACCTGGCGCGAGGCCGCCCACTGGGAGTTCGACTGGCGCTTCCCGCTGATCGGCCGGGCCGATCCGGACGATCCCCGGCTGGAGCAGATGAACCTCGCGGTCCTGCGCACCGAGACCGCCGCCTATGTGCATTTCGCCGATGGAAGCTGGCTGGCCTTCGACCTGGCCGCCGACCCGACCTGGCGCACCCCGCTGACCGATCCGGCGGCGGTGCTGGCCCTGGCCCAGGACATGCTGAGCTGGCGGGCCCGGCATGCCGACCGCACCCTCTCCGGCTTTCTGGTGCAGAACGGGCCTAGGGGGCGCTGGCCGCTTCGCCGAAACTGACCTGGCCGGTCAGGGGAAACGGCTTGGACTGGCGCTTGAACAGCGTCTTGCCGCCCAGGCTCAGGGTCCCGCTGCCCTGGCAGGTCCCGCCGCGCAGGGCCGACACCCGGCCCCGCCGGAACTCCAGTTCGATTCCCTTGAGCTGAAGCGCCAGGTCCAGGACCAGTTCGACCTTGCCCAGGGTCTTGCCGCCATAGCGCAGGTCGACATGCGGCCGATGGGTCGAGGTGATCTTATGGTCGAGCAGCGGCGCCAGGGCCGAAAGGCTCGGGTCGGCCAGGGTCGAGGTTCGGGCGTCCTCCAGCGCGGCCAGCTTGCCCCAGGCCGCTTCCAGCAGCGGGCCCAGCGGCAGGGCGAAGACGTCCTCCAGCGCCGTGGCGAAGGCGCTGGCCAGGCCCGGCGCGGCGGCCTTGGGCAGGCCGCTGACCTGGCTGGCCTGCTCGAACACCGCCTCGAACCCGGCCTGGCCGGCCAGGGGCGCGGCCGGGTCGGGGCAGAAGAAGGTCTTGAGCGTGGCGGTCATCCGGCGGTCTCCGGGTAGTCGATAAGCGGCTCGGCGGCGCCATGCCCCACCAGGAGGGTGACGGCCGGGCCGGCGCGGGCAAAGGCCGGGACGGATTGCTCGCCGGGATCGGGAAACGCCACAGCGCCCGGCGTGGGCGGGACGAACAGCAGGCGGCGAGCCAGGGCGGTCGCCGCCGCGGCGAGGGCGAGGGCCAGCAGGCCCAGCCCAAACCAGCCGGCGGGTGGAAGGCCCTGGGGTGGCGGCGCCGGCGGCGGCGGCAGGACGGCGGTTGGTGGGGCCGGCGGAGGGAGTGTGGGCGGCGGCGGCTTTGGCGCAACGGCGGCCGGGGGCGGCACGGGCGGCGGCGGTTTTGGCTCCGATGGGCGGACGGATGGCCTGGGCTTACGCGCGGCGGCCTTGCGCGCGGCGGCCTTGGCGTTGGCGGCGCGAGCGGCCTTGACCGCCGGCGTGGCGGTGACGTTGGGCGGGCGGGCCGTGGCCTGATCGGCCGGCTTGGGCGCCGGCGCCGCAGCGGGCTGGGCGTCGGCGGCGGCCTTGTCAGCCGCAGCCTTGTCGGCGGCCGCCTTTTCAGCGGCGGCCTTGCGCGCCGCGTCGCGCTTGCGCTTCTCCTCGGCCTTCTTCAGCGCCAGCTGCAACAGGCTGCCGGCGATCTGGCCGGCGTCGACGCCGCTCGAAGACTCGGGGGGCGGCGGAGTCTGGCGCGTCTGGGCCAGGACGGGGCCGGCGGCCAGGCCCAGGCACAAAACAGCAATCAACAGAGGCGCCCGCATGGCGCAAAGCTACTTGAAGCGGACCCGTCCAGCCAGGGGCAGGGTGCGGCCATCGTGCTTGAGCAGCGGGGTGTTGAAGGCCGTAAAGAGGCCGATGCCCTGGCAGTGCCCCGCCTTGACCCCATGCAGCCTACCGCCCTTGACCTCCAGGGCGACGCCGATGAGGTCCATGGTCAGGTCCAGGCCCATCTCCATGGCCATCAGCGCCTTGCCGCCATAGATGAGGTCGATCTTGGGCCGGTGGGCGGAGGTCAGGCCGTGGTTGAACAGGCTGACCAGGGCGGTCGATTCCGGATCGTGCGCCGTCTCCTTCAGCGCGACCGTGACCTCGGCGATGGTGGTCCAGGGGCTGGCCAGCACGCCGGCCAGCGGCAGGGACAGCATCTGGTCCAGGGCCGAACCCATCACCGCGATGAAGGCCGACTTGCCGGCCTTGGGCAGATGGTCCTTGGCGGCCTCCCCGGCCGCCGCGATGACCGGCTTGAAGACGTCCTTGGTCCGTCCGTCCGGGAAGAACGACCGCAGGGTGATGGGGGCGACGCTCATGCGAGGGCGTCCTTGCGGCTGGGCGCCGACTGCACGCCGTTGTCCATCCGGACCCGGAAGCTGAGGCGTGGGGTCAGCAGGTGCTTCAGCCCCAGAGCGGCGGCGGCCAGCATGACGGCCAGGCCGACCAGGGCGATCCACAGGGTCTGGTTGTCCGAGGGCGGGGTTGGCGGCGCCGGCGCCGGTTCCGGCGGGCTTGGCGGTTGCGGCGTGTTCGTGATGATGACTTCGGAGACGGTGGCGTCGCCGTCGGGCGCTGAAGCCGAGGCGGCCGCGCTGGACGGCGCAGCCGGCGTCGCCGGACTGGACGGCGCGGTTGGCGGCGCACGGCCGCCGGCGGTCTTCATGGGGGCGTCGGTCGCCGATTCGTAGCCCGGCGCGGCGGGGGGATCGACATAGGGAATGTCGTCGGCGGGCGGGGCCTCCGGCGGGGGAGCCGTGCTGCGGCGGGGCCGGGTGGTGGTCGTCCCGCCAGGGCCATAGTCGGGCCCGGTCCGGGCCGGCGAGCCGGCCGGCATGCCGCTGAGGCTGCCCGGATCGACCGGCATGGTGGTCGGCGCCGTGCGGGTCGGGGTCGAACTGGGCTGGCTGGGGGGCGGGGCGGCCGTCGTCGGTTTGGGCTGGGTCTGGCTGCCGCGGGTCTGGGCCAGCGCCGGACCGGCCGCGACCAGCCCGGTGAGGGCCAGTGCGGCGATCAGGCCGGCCCCGGTCCTCACGCTAGCTTCCGCACTGGCTGACATCGCCGGCCTTGCAGGCGGCGACCTTGGCGGCCCAGGCGGCCTTGTCGGCTTCGTATTTCTGGGCGGCGGCCTTCTGTTGGGCCAGGCGCGTCTGGTAGTCGCGCTGGGCCTGCTGGTAGGCCTCCTGCTGCTTGTTGTACTCGGCCTGCTTGCGGGCGTAGTCGGCCGCCGCCTCGGCGTTGCGCTTGTCGACGTCGGCGTTCTTCTTGGAGACGTCGTCATTGAGCCGGACGTCGCCGGTCGAGCCCGGCCCGCCGCCGGACGAGCCGGACGACGAGCCCGAAGAGGAGCTCGAGCTGGGCTTGGTCTTGGCGTCCGGATGCTTGACGGTCCCCTCCGGGGCGGGCGCGATGGAAGCGCTGATGGCCAGGCCGGCGGCCACGATGGCGGCGATAATCTGCATTCAAATCCCCCACGGACTTTGGTCGATCAGTGATCGGTGAGGAAACCACATGTCGGGCCGCAAGTCAGCCGGGCGCGCGTGTCAGGAGAAGCCCTACTTCGCCGGCCGCCGCAGGGCGATGGCCAGGGCGATAAGCTGCACGACCAGCAGGGCCAGGTTGAACGGCTGGCCCGGAACCGTGACCGGCAGCGGCCGCCAGAGGTAGAGGTTGGCCATGGCCAGGGCCGTGTCGACCGCCTGCATGGCCAGGAACAGCGGCACAAGGCTGCGCCAGCGGGCCGCCACGGCCAACTCGAACACGCCCTTGGCCATCTGGCTCAGGCCCAGGGTCGCGAACAGCGACAGCACGGTCGGCGTCGCCTCGAGCCCGGCGATGGAATGGGCGCCGCCGTCGGGCGCGAAGGCGTGGATGGCGCCGCGCCCCAGATTGATCAGCCCCATGAGGGCGAGCACGATGACGGGAATGAACCGCATGCCGCATGACATCTAGCGGCACGATGAATGTCAATATATTGTCGCCGCCGTCGACAGGGAGGATGCGGCCATGAAAATCCTGCGGGGGGCGGGGATTGTGCTCGCCACATTGGTGGTGCTGGCCGGCGTGGCCTATCTCAACCGGGCCTGGATTGTCCTGAAGGTCGGCAAATGGACCCAGCCCCACATCGCCGAGAACATGCCGGTGACCTGGCAGCAGGGCCCGGCGACGGCCGCCCAGCCCCCCGGCAAGCGGCCGCCCAACATCGTCTTCATCCTGGTCGACGACATGGGCTTCAACGACATCACCTTCAACGGCGGCGGCGTGGCCAATGGCGCGGTCCCGACCCCCAACATCGACGCCATCGGCCGCCAGGGCGTGAATCTGGAGAACGGCTACGCCGGCAACGCCACCTGCGCCCCCTCGCGCGCGGCGATCATGACCGGCCGCTATCCGCAGCGGTTCGGCTTCGAGTTCACCCCCACCCCGGTCGGCTTCTCGCGGCTGGTCGGCACCTTCAAGACCCCCGGCTCGACCCACCCGCCGCGCTTCAACCGCGAACTGGTCAAGGACAACCCCAAGAACGTCGATGACGAGGCCGTGCCCTCGAACGAAGTGACCATCGCCGAGATGCTCAAGGCCCAGGGCTATCACACCCTGCATTTCGGCAAGTGGCACCTGGGCGGCAAGAAGGGCACGCGGCCCGAGGACCAGGGCTTCGACGAGAGCCTGGGCTTCATCGCCGGCGCCTCGATGTACCTGCCCGAGAACGACCCGAACGTGGAGAACTCCAAGCAGGACTTCGACCCGATCGACAAGTTCCTGTGGGCCAACCTGCCCTACATGGTCCAGTACAACGGCGGGCCGCGCTTCAAGCCCAACGCCTACATGACCGACTACCTGACCAATGAGGCGATCAAGGCCATCGGCGCCAACCGGAACCGGCCGTTCTTCATGTACCTGGCCTATAACGGCATCCACACGCCGCTGCAGGCGACCAAAGCCGACTACGACGCCCTGCCCCAGATCAAGGACCACCGCCTGCGGGTCTATGCGGCCATGATCCGCAACCTGGACCGCAACATCGGCCGGGTGATGGCCGAGCTGAAGGCCCAGGGCCTGGACGACAACACCCTGGTGATCTTCACCAGCGACAACGGCGGGGCCAACTATATCGGCCTGCCCGACATCAACCGGCCCTATCGCGGCTGGAAGGCCAGCTTCTTCGAGGGCGGCGTGCATGTGCCCTTCTTCCTGCGCTGGCCGGCGGTGCTGAAGGCGGGCGAGCGCTATGCCTATCCGGCCGGCCATGTCGACATCTTCGCCACCGCCGCCGGCGCCGCCGGGGCCAAGGTCCCGGCCGACCGGGTCATCGACGGGGTCAACCTGATCCCCTACCTGACCGGCCTCAGCAAGGACCGGCCGCACCAGGCGCTGTTCTGGCGCTCGGGGGCCTACAAGATGATCCGGGTCGGCGACTGGAAGCTGCAGGTCCTGCCCGACCCCAACAAGGTCTGGCTGTTCGACCTCAGCAAAGACCCCACCGAGAAGGTCAACCTGGCCGCCGCCAATCCCGCCAAGGTCGCCGAGCTGATGGCCGAGCTGAAGCGCCAGGACGCCCAGATGGCCAAGTCCAGCTGGCCCTCGCTGCTGCAGGGCCCGATCCCCATCGACCACCCGCTGGGCGTGCCGGACAAGCCGGGCGATGAGTATATCTATTGGAACAACTGATCGGGATTTGAGCGCCGTCCGCTCCACCCCTCTCACGTCATCCTGGGCCCTGTGCCCAGGATCCCGCCTTCCGCTCGCTGCAAAGGCGGTGGTGACGCTGGGCCGGTGACGCTCCACGGCCACTCTCACGTGCGGCGGACGGCGGGATTCCAGGCACAAGGCCTGGAATGACGGTGGTGGGGTTGGCTGACGCCGCGACAGGACGTTAGAGCGTTCTGCGCCCCTGACTGCGAGACCCCGCCATGACCGCCCCCACCTTCGACGACGTCGTCCTCGGCCGCCGCAGCATCCGGGGCTACAAACCCGACCCCGTGCCCAAGGCGCTGATCCGCGAGGTCGTCGAGCTGGCCATGCGGGCGCCCTCGTCGCTGAACACCCAGCCCTGGAACTTCTATGTCGTGGCCGGCGAGGTGCTGGACCGCATCCGGGCCGGCAACACCGAGCGCAACCTGGCCGGGGTGCCTCACTCCCGCGAGTTCCGCAGCCATGGCGAATACGCCGGCGTTCACCGCGAGCGGCAGATCGAGATCGCCAAGCAGCTGTTCGGGGCCATGGGCATCGAGCGCGACAACAAGGAAAAGCGTCTGGACTGGGTGATGCGCGGCTTTCGCCAGTTCGACGCCCCGGTCTCCATCGTGGTGACCTTTGACCGCTCGATCCATGGCGGCGACATCGGCCCGTTCGACTGCGGGGCGGTGACCAACGCCCTGGTCAACGCCGCCTGGTCGCGCGGCCTGGGCTGCGTGATCAACAGCCAGGGCATCATGCAGTCGCCGGTGGTGCGCGAGCATGCCGGCATCCCCGGGGACCAGGTGATCATGATCTGCGTGGCCATGGGCTGGCCCGAGGACAGCTTCCCGGCCAATGCGGTGGTGTCGCGGCGCAAGTCGGTGGACGAGGCGGTGGTGTTCGTGGGGTTCGACGAGTAGGGGTTAGGGGCGAGGGACCAGGGGTTAGCGCGCCAATCCCTAATCCCTAGTCCCTACTCCCTCGGCTTGGTCTTGATGTTCAACTGCCCCGCCAGCCCCGCCATGCGGTGGTGCTCGATGGCGTGCATCTCAGCCGACATGGCCATGCCCCGGAACGCCGCCAGCGACGGATACTCCGCCATCGCCACCATGTCCCAGAGGTCCTCGACCTCGCCCAGAAGGAGCCCGGTGACGTCGCCGCTGAACCAGATCCTGCCGCCCAGACCCTCGACCAGCTTCGACACCGCGTCACCGTAGATCCGATAGGCTTCGCGCCCGGTGAGGCCCCGGTCGCCGTCCTCGTACTCGGCGCGGTCCTTGAAGCGCAGCAGGTTGACCATGACGAACGGGCCGTCCTCGGCCGCGCCGAAGAAGGCCATGGCCTGGTCCTGGGGCGGGAAGACGTGGTTGACGACCTTCATGTGCGAAAATCCCTAGAGCAGGTTGTCGATGAGCGCAGCGATGGCCACAGGGCTGTCTTCCTGCAGGAAGTGGCCCCCCGACAGGGTGACATGGCTCTGGCCCCGGGCGCCGGGGATGCGCTCCTGGAAGATCCGCTCGCCGCCCTTGCTGACCGGGTCGCCGTCGCTGAAGGCGGTGACGAAGGGCTTGTTGAAGGTCTCCAGCACCTTCCAGGCGGCCAGGTTCTCGGCCACCGAGCCGTGCTCGGGGGTGATCGGCACCAGGGTCGGGAACTGCCGCGCGCCCTCCTTGTAGGTCTCGTCCGGGAAGGGGGCGTCGTAGGCGGCGATTTCTTCGGGGAGCAAGTCGCGGCCCGAACCGCCGTTCAGCAGCATGCCGATGGGCATCTGCGGGACCGACTGGCTGAATTCCAGCCAGGCCTTGAAGCCGTCGGTCAGGCCCGCCCCCGTCGGCAGGCCGGTATTGCCGGCGACCACCGCGGCGAAGCGCTCGGGGAAGGCGGCGACCAGTCTGAGGCCGATCAGCCCGCCCCAGTCCTGGCAGAACAGGGTGATGTCGGTGAGGCCCAGCTGCAGCAGCCAGTCGCTCATCCAGGCGACATGGCGCTCGTAGGTATAGTCGGTGCGGCTGGCCGGCTTGTCGGAGCGGCCAAAGCCGATGAGGTCCGGGGCGATCACCCGCCGGCCGTCGGCGACCAGCGACCTGATGATGTGGCGGTAGAGATAGGCCCAGCTGGGCTCGCCATGCATCAGCAGCACGACCGCCCCGTCGCGGGGGCCTTCGTCGACATAGTGGATCCGCAGGTCCGTGCCGTCGGCGTCGGTGATGGTCAGGTAGTGGGGCGCATACGGCCAGTCGAGCAGGTTCTCGAAGCGGTCATCGGGTGTGCGCAGGACGTCCATGCCGGGCCTTTCAGGTCGCGATCTATTGGCAATGTGCGTGCCATTATCACGACGACGGGTCAAGCGAGGCGAGCGGTCTTGCGGGTCGCAGACCCACACGGCAAGTTCCGTCCCTGTCCCTTTGGAGTCCCACATGCCCGCCGCCACCCGACGTGAGATGATGGGCGGGGCGATGATGCTGGCCATGCTGGCCTGGGGAGGCCGGGCGATGGCGGATAGCGATTCGATGATCGAGGGCCTGATCGGCCAGATGACGGTCGAGGAGAAGGCCGGCCAGCTGACCCTGATGGGCGACCTGCTGCGGCTCCCCGAGACCTTCGCCAGGGTCAATCCCGACTACCGCGAGACCAACGGCCAGAAGGCCGAGGCCGAGATTCGGGCCGGGCGGCTGGGCGGGCTGTTCAACGGGGCGGGCGTGGCGGCCGGCCGGCGGCTGCAGAAGGTGGCCACCGAGGAATCGCGGCTGAAGATCCCGCTCATCTTCGGCGCCGACGTCATCCATGGCTTCCACACCGTCTTCCCCATTGGCCTGGGCGAAGCGGCCAGCTTCGAGCCGGACCTGGCCCAGCGCACCGCCCGGGCCGCGGCCCTCGAGGCGACGGCGTTCGGCCTGCACTGGACCTTCGCCCCGATGGTCGACATCGCCCGCGACCAGCGCTGGGGCCGGGCCGCCGAGGGGGCGGGCGAGGACGTGCTGCTGGGCCGCCTCTTCGCCGAGGCGCGGGTCCGGGGCTTCCAGGGCAGGGACCTGCGCGATCCAGACAGCCTGCTGGCCTGTCCCAAACACATGGCCGCCTACGGGGCGGTCGGGGCCGGCATGGACTACAACAGCGTCGAGC
This sequence comes from Caulobacter ginsengisoli, assembly GCF_030814835.1. Lineage (GTDB taxonomy): Bacteria > Pseudomonadota > Alphaproteobacteria > Caulobacterales > Caulobacteraceae > Caulobacter > Caulobacter ginsengisoli. Next base: position 100,111 of record NZ_JAUSVS010000005.1, on the reverse strand, counting down.
TGTCGGACCAGACCCTCTACGAGGTCTATCTGCCGCCTTTCAGACAAGCGTTCCTGGCCGGCGCCCTGTCGACCATGAGCGGCTTCAACGACATCAACGGCGTGCCGGCCAGCGCCAGCCGCCGCCTGCTGACCGACGTGCTGCGCCGGCAGTGGGGGTTCAAGGGCTTCGTGGTCAGCGACTACGAGTCGGACCTGGAACTGGTCGCCCACGGCTACGCCAGGGACGACCGCGACGCCGCGCGCCTGGCCCTGCTGGCCGGGGTCGATATGAGCATGGCCAGCGGCCTCTACATCAAGCACCTGCCGGGCCTGGTCGCCGACGGCTCCGTGCCGATGAGCGCGGTGGATGAGTCGGTGCGCCGCGTTCTTTTCGTCAAGAAGGCGCTGGGCCTCTTCGACGACCCGTTCCGCTCGTTGGACGCCGAGAAGGAGGCGACCCGCTCCCTGACCCCGACCGCCCGGGCCCTGAGTCGCGAGGCCGGCCGCAAATCCATCGTGCTGCTGAAGAACGACGGCAACCTGCTGCCGCTGGCCCGCACGACCCGCATCGCCCTGGTCGGGCCCTTCGCCGACGATGTGGCCAACCTCAACGGCCCCTGGGCGCCCTTCGCCGACCGGCGGCTGGGAGTCAGTCTGGCGGCAGGCATCGGCAGCCAACTCACCAATCCCGGCGAGCTGACCGTCGTGAAGGGCTGCGATATCGAGTCGCCCATCGCCGGCGGCCTCGACCAGGCCCTGGCCGCCGCCCGCGCCGCCGAGGTGATCCTGCTGGCCGTCGGCGAGGGCAATGCCATGTCCGGCGAGGCCCAGTCCCGCACCGCCATCGTCCTGCCCCCCGACCAGCAGGCCCTGGTCGAGGCCATGGCGGCGACCGGGAAACCCATGGTGGTGATGCTGCGCAGCGGCCGGGCCCTGGCGCTCAGCGGCGCGGCCCGCAATGCCCGGGCCATCCTGGCGACCTGGTTCCTGGGGACCGAGACCGGCAACGCCGTGGCCGACATCCTGTTCGGCGCCGCCGGCCCCAGCGGGCGCCTGCCGGTCAGCTTCCCATTCGAGAGCGGCCAGGAACCCTTCTACTACAGCCACCGCGGCACCGGCCGGCCGGAGGTCATCGGCAAGCCGTCGGAATACAAGGCCCGCTACCGCGAGACGGCCAATACCGCCCTGTTCGCCTTCGGCCACGGCCTGACCTATGGCGACATCCGCTATGACAAGCCGGCGGTGAGCGAACCGACCCTGGCCTGGGACGGGACGATCCGGGTCAGCGCCAAGGTCACCAACGCCGGCAAGCGCGAGGCCGAGGAGGTCGTGCAGCTCTACATCCACGACAAGGTCGCCAGCCTGACCCGGCCGGTGCGCGAACTGAAGGGCTTCCAGAAGGTCCGGCTCAAGCCCGGCGAGAGCCGGGTGGTCAGCTTCGTCCTGGCCCGGCGAGAACTGGAGTTCATCGGCGAAGACCTTGTCCCGGTCGCCGAGCCCGGTGAGTTCGAGGTCTGGGTATGCGGCTCGGCGGTGACGGGCGAGGCGGCGGTGTTCACCCTGGTCGGTCAGTAGGGAGATGTCGGACGTGGAACTGCTGGTCCAGAGCGATCTGCCCCTGCCGCTGCTGGCGCGGGGCAAGGTGCGGGAAGTTTACGCAGTCGGCGAGGATCGGCTGCTGCTGGTGGCCAGCGACCGGGTCAGCGCCTTCGACGTGGTCATGGCCGAGCCCGTGCCCCGCAAGGGCGCGGTGCTGACCCAGCTCTCCGCCTGGTGGTTCCGGCGGCTGGACGGGGTGGTCGATCATCACATGATCAGCGCTGACGTGGACGAGATCGTCGCCGCCGTCCCCCACCTGGCCGACCATCGCGGCGCCCTGGTCGGCCGGGCCATGCTGTGCCGGCGGGTCGAGGTGATCCCCATCGAATGCGTGGTGCGCGGCTATCTCTCCGGCTCGGCCTGGAAGGAATACCGCCAGGCCGGGACCCTGGCGGGCGAGCCGCTGCCACCCGGCCTCAAACAGAGCCAGAAGCTGGCGCCGGCGGTGTTCAGCCCTGCCACCAAGGCCGAGACCGGCCATGACGAGAACATCTCCCCGGCCCGGATGGCGCAGCGGATCGGCGCGGACCTGGCCGCCGAGCTGGAGCGGCTGAGCCGGACCATCTACGCCGCCGGCCAGGCGGCGGCGGCCGAGCGGGGCCTCACCATCGCCGACACCAAGTTCGAGTTCGGCCGCGACGCCTCGGGCAAGGTGCTGCTGATCGACGAGGTGATGACCCCCGACAGCTCCCGCTTCTGGCCCGCCGACGGCTGGTCGGTCGGCGAGGTCCCGCCCAGCTTCGACAAGCAGCCGCTGCGCGATTACCTGGAAGCCGAGCGGGCCGCCGGCCGCTGGAACGGCGAAGCCCCGCCCCCGCCCCTGCCGGCCGAGGTCGTGGCGGCGACCTCGGCGCGGTATCTGGAGCTTTATCGCCGGCTGACGGGCGCGGAACTGGCCTAGCCTCCCCGCGCTGAAGCAGGGATGAGAATCGCCACCTTCAACGTCAACGGCGTCAACGGCCGCCTGCCCGTCCTGCTGCGCTGGCTGGAGGAGACGCGCCCGGATGTCGTCTGCCTGCAGGAGCTCAAGGCCCCGCAGGAGAAGTTCCCCGAGGACGCCATCGCCAAGGCCGGCTACGGCACCATCTGGCACGGCCAGAAGAGCTGGAACGGCGTCGCCATCCTGGCCCGCGGCGGCAAGCCCCTGGAGACCCGCCGAGGTCTGCCGGATGGTCTCGCCGACGACCAGAGCCGCTACATCGAGGCGGCGGTGAACGGGCTGGTGATCGGCTGCCTCTACCTGCCCAACGGCAATCCCGCGCCAGGGCCGAAGTTCGACTACAAGCTGGCCTGGTTCGCTCGCCTCCACGCCTATGCGGCGCAGCTGCTGGAGATGGGCGTGCCGGCGGTGCTGGCCGGCGACTACAACGTCATGCCCACCGAGCTGGACGTCTACAAGCCAGAGCGCTGGCTGACCGACGCCCTGTTCCGTCCCGAGGTGCGCGACGCCTATGCCGCCCTGGTCGCCCAGGGCTGGACCGACAGCCTGCGCCAGCTGCATCCGGGCGAGCGCCTCTACACCTTCTGGGATTATTTCCGGAACGCCTACGCCCGCGACGCGGGCCTGCGCATCGACCACCTGCTGCTGAGCCCCAGCCTGGCGCCGGCCCTGAAGGCCGCCGAGGTGGACCGCCATGTGCGGGGCTGGGAGAAGGCCAGCGACCACGCGCCGACCTGGATCGAGCTGGCGGATTGAAAAAGGGCGGGGACCGGCCTGGGCCAGCCCCCCGCCAGAGGTTACATCCGGCCGGTCGCCAGCCAGCGGGCGCAGTCCTCGCCCAGCTCGGCCAAGGCCCGCGCCTCGTAGTCCGCCGACTCCTGCGCCGTCAGCACGTCCTTCCAGCGGCCGTTGACGCCCTTGTGGATGAAGTCGGCCGCGCCGCCGTTGAAGATGGCGCCGCCCAGGGGGGCGACCTTGGGGGCGTTGGCCTTCATCCAGTCGAACTGGCAGTGCTCGATCACGGCCGGCCAGCGGTCCTGCGGAATCTCGCACTCCAGGAAGTCGGCGATGGCCCGCATCTGGCCCTCCAGGTCGGCCTTGAGGTCGGCGAAGTGGACCAGCTTGACGTTGGGCAGGTCGCGGATCGCCCACCAGGAGCGGATGTTCTCGTAGAACGGCCAGAACGGCTTGCCGTCATTGGCCACCCAATGGCGGAAGTAGCGGTTGATGTCGGGATCGGGCCGCTCGATCGGCTCGCCGACCAGGCCGGGCGTGCCGTTCAGCAGGTCGTAGAACATCTGATTGGCGCTGGCGTGGTGGTTGTAGAGGGAAAACAGCACGTCCCGCCCGTCGCGGCCGATGTAGAGATATTTGGCCTTGGGGCTGAAGGTCAGGGCGTCGACCGGCAGGTGGGTCTTGACGATGCGGCGGTGGGTCTGGGCCTCGAGCCGGTCCAGGATGTCCGGCGGCATGATGCGCAGGTCGAGCCAGGGCGAGATGGCCCCGACCTCGACGTTGGGGTCGCCGGCGAAGATCAGCTGGCCGACGATCTGCTGGGTCCAGGTGGTGCCCGACTTGCCGTAGGTGGCGACGATGACGTCGTCGTCGCGGAAGGCGAAGTCGTCCCAGATGGCCGAGTTCATATGGTGGTTGTGGATGTCCCGGGTCTTCACGGGCCACTGGATGGTCGAAACCGGGGCAAAGCCGGTGGCATGGGCGTTCATACGACGCTCCCCTTTCTTGCTGTTGACGGATACGCGGGACGCGGAGGACCGGATGATCCCCGCGGCGAAAAACACACCCGCCGCGGCCCCAACCCCCAAGGAACAGTTTTGACGTGCGCGGTGGGGAGGCGGCGAGATACCGGCGTCACGCGAGCGGGGAAAGTGACAAGTTGTTAAATTACAGAGGCTTAATCCTACAGAACTGTAATGTTCCGGCCGCCTGAGCAGCCCAAACGTTGACTCCACCCCGCCGCGATGCGGATACTCCTCTCGCGCGAAAAATGCCCTGCCGGCTGGCGAGACCAGGGGAAGGGGGACCGGTGAGCGACGACAAGCATCCTGACGAGCCCGACGAGCGGCCCAGCAATTTGGAGCTGGACGACCGGCTGAAGATCGTCGAGCGGCTGGTCAAGCTCTTCCAGTTCGAGCGGCTGGCCTATCTGGCCAGCACGGTCATATCGGTGATCATCCTGCTGGTCTGCGTGGCGATCATGCTGTCGCGGCGCGAGAACCAGAACATCGGCGTGCTGGCCGGCATCTTCGGCTCGGCCGGACTGATCACCTATTCGCTGAGCCGCCTCCTGAGAATGTGGGACCAGGCGATCCGCATCCTGGTCGGCGAGATGGAGCCCAAGCCATGAGCGCGGTCGACCTGGCGGCGCATGCCGAGGCGCTGGGGCGTCGCTCGCGGCTGACCGGCGCCGTCACCCTGCTGGGCGGGGCGCTGATGTTCGGGGCCATCGGGGCCAGCGCCTGGGGCGTCTACAGCCTGCAGACCGAGACCCGCAGGCTGGAAGCCCAGAAGGCCCGGCTCAAGGCCGACATCGACGCCCTCACCAGGACCAAGTCCACCCTGCAGAGCGAGCTGGCGACGAGCCAGGATTCCCTGGCCAAGGCGGCGACCGCCCTGCAGGCCGGCGATGTCCCCCGGGCCCAGCAGGCCATCGACACCGGCCAGGCCGCCGCCCCGCCGGCCGGGGTGGCGCGGGTCTTCTTCCAGCTGCGCAGCGACGACCAGGTCCCGCTCTACCGCAGCTGCGGGGCGGTGCTGGCCAGGGCGGGCTACCGCGTTCCCAACTATGAGATGCTGCCCAACGCCGGGCCCCGCCGCTCGGAGATCCGCTACTATCACAAGGCCGAGGCCGCCCGGGCCGCCGCCCTGGCCAGGATTCTGGGCTCCTGCGGGGCCGGGCCGATGACGCCGGTCTATATCCGCCGCTTCGAGAATTCCGGCCGGGTCAAGCCGCTGGTCTTCGAGGCCTGGCTGGCCCCGGGGGCGACGCCGCCGGCCGAGCCCGGCCCGCAGCGGCCTGTCCAGCAACAGCTTGCGCCGCAGCGGCCGATCCAGCAGGGGCCGCCTGTTCAGCAGGGTCCGCCTATCCAGCAGCAACAGATCGACGCGGCGGCGCCCGTACAGTCTCGTAGATGAAGTCGATCAGCGCCCGCACATGGGGCGCCTGACGCACGTCCTGGCGGGTCACCAGCCACACCTGCGTCGCCGGCGCGGCGTTGGGCAGGCAGCGGACCAGTTCGGGATGCGGGTCGGCGTTCATCTCGGGCAGCAGGGCCAGGCCCGCCCCGGCCCGCGCCATGCCGATCATGCTGCTCATGGTGCTGACCCGGCAGGCATAGCGGTCGGCCTGCCCGGCCAGCCAGCGCATCTGCGGCAGCTGATCCAGCCGTCCCTCGGCCCCGACCACCAGATGCCCGGCCAGGTCCTGCGGCCGCGCTGGCGCGCCGTGGCGGGCGATGTAGTCGGCGCTGCCGTAGATGGCCCAGGCCAGCTCGTCGACCTTGCGCACGATCAGCCGGGGATCGGTCGGCGGCGCGCCCGAGCGCAGGGCCACGTCCGCCTCGCCGGCGGCGATGTCCAGGTAGGTCTCGGTGGCCAGCATCTCGATACGCACGTCGGGATGCCGGCGCATGAATTCCGACAGCGGCCCGGTGATGACCGGATCGGCGCCCTCCGGGGCCATGGTGAAGCGGATGACGCCCGACAGCCGGCGATGGGCCTGCCGGGCCATCTCCTCCAGCCCGAGGATGGCCGCCTCGACCGCCTCGGCCTGGGTCATCAGGGCCTGGCCCTGGTCGGTCAGGCGGCTGCCGTTCTGCAGGCGGTCGAACAGCTTGAGCCCCAGCGCCGTCTCCAGGGCGCTGATCCGCCGGGCGACGGTGGACTGGCTGGCCCCGGTGATCTGGGCGGCCGCCAGGGTCGAGCCGGTCCGGCCGACCGCCAGCAGATAGCGAAGATCGCTCCATTCAAACATGCATAGCCCTCCGCCGTCGCGGTCCTTAGCTATGCATAACTGACGAACGAAACGGCAGGAATGGGGTTTGAAGCCATGCGGCTGGAGGTCGTATGAGGCGCTTCAACGACGACATAACCCTTCCGGACCTGCCATGCGCCTCCACTACGATCCCATCTCGACCACCAGCCGGGCGGTGACCCTGTTCGTGGCCCATGCCGGCCTCGAGATCGAGCTGGTCCATGTCAACCTGCTGGCCGGCGAACAGCTGGCCCCGGCCTTCCAGGCCCTCAACCCGGGCGGCAAGGTCCCGGTCCTGGAGGACGGCGATTTCGTGCTGACCGAATGCTCGGCGATCCTGAAATACCTGGCCGACGCCGCCGGCTCGCCCGCCTATCCGGCCGACCGCCGCCAGCGGGCCCGGATCAACGAGCGGATGGACTGGTTCAACACCGGCTTTTCCCACAGCGCCAACTACGGCCTGGCCTATCCGGCCCTCTCGCCCCTGTTCCGCCTCGACAATCCCGAGGCCCAGGCCATGGTGGAACACCGGGCGCGCGGCCAGACGGCCCGGCTGTTCGAGATTCTCGACCGCGACCTGATCGGCGACGCGCCCTTCGTCTGCGGCGCCGAGCTGAGCATCGCCGACTGCCTGGGCGCGGCCTATGTCAGCCTGATGGACCTGGTCGACTACGATCTGCGGCCCTATCCCAACGTCGCCCGCTGGATGGCGACGATGCGGGCCCTCCCCGCCTGGACCCCGACCTACGCCGCCTTCGAGAGCCTGAAGGCCGCCCTGCGCGACCATGCCCGTCAGGCCGGATAGCGATCCGGACATTGATCCAACCGGCCCGCCGCGCCGTTAGACCGGCAAGGCGCCACCTCTAGCCCATGAGACTTTGAGATGACCTGCAACCCCATGCCGCGCCCGCGGCGCGGGCTGGCGGTGTTCGTCCTGGCGATGCTCGCCGGGATCGGCGCGCCGCTGGCCGCCGCCCTGCCCCAGACCCTCGCCCTGGCCGCCCCCCAGCCCCGGCCCGAGATCGCCCGCACCCTGATGATCGCCTGCCCCGTCCTGCCCGGTCGCCAGGCCGGCGACCGGCCCACCCCCTGGCTCTCCCGCTGCGGCTTCCCGCGCTGACCTTCCGCCGGCCCAAGTCAACGCATCGCCAGGAACCGTCACGCCAACCCCAACGCCCTAACCACCGCCCCTTGATCGAAATACGGCCGTTCGCACACGATCCTGTCCGTCCCCGGCTCGAACTCGAACGTCGCCGCCATCCGCACCTTGAAGGCCTTCCCCGTCGGCTCCACCGTCCGGTCGGCCAGCCGCAACGGCCCCAGGTGCGTGCCCGTCAGCCAGAACTCCACCAGCACCGTGTCGCCCGTCGCGGCGATGGCGATGACCTCGTTGCCCTGGTCGGGGAAGGGGGTGCGGCTGGCGGCGAAGTAGGCGCGGACGGCAGCCTCGCCGTCGAAGACCTGGCCGCCGCCGTGCATCTCGTAGCGGGGGTGGGCGAAGGTGGCGATCACCGCGTCCCAGTCGTGGACGACCTCGAGATGCATGTGGTCGCGCACGACCTGGATACGGGCGGCGTTCAGAGTGTCTTCGGCGGTCACGGTCGCTCCCCTTGGCTGACCGGAAGGGTAGCGACCGGGCCGCGTTTCACAAGGCCGAACGCCCCGTCCCTAGGGCGCGCCCAGCAGCTGCCTGAACCAGGCGGTGATGGCCGGGGTCAGGCTGGCGTGGGCGGTGTTGCCGCTGGAGGTCAGGATGGCCTTGAACGGGGTGTCCTTGGCCGGCGGGGCCTTCATGTAGAGGTCGTCGATGATGCGCACGGCCAGGGCGCTGAGGGTGGGGACGAAACAGGTGGTCCCGGCCTGCAGGTCCTTGCTGGTCCAGCCTCCGTCGGCGAAGGCCTTGACGAAGCCGTAGGAGCCGCCCGGGCAGGTGTCCCAGGGCAGGGTGCGGCTGGTCACCGCCCGCCAATTCAGCTTGCCCACCCGCGAAATCCACAGGATCTCGAAGCCGTCGTCCTTCCAGGTGGGGAAGTTGGGCGCGGCCCGCAGGACGGCGCTGGCCTTCCATTCGGGGCCACTGCGCCGCTCGCAACTCAACATCAGGTCCTGGGCCTTGAGCTCGGTCTTGCCGTCGTCCTTCATCTGGCCCTTGCCCTCGCCATCGCCGTTGACGGCGGCATAGAGCTCGGTCTGCTTGGGCCAGCCGCCCAGCAGCCGGAACTCCTGCTGCAGGTCGTTGAAGGCCTTGTCGGGCAGCGGTTCGCGCTGGTCGCCCCAGCCGGAGCGGTATTTCTGGCGCAGCATCTGGCGCGCGCCGGGGGAATCCAGCACCTCGTCGCGCCGGCGGCGGGCCTCCTCGATCTTGTCGGCCAGGAAGTCCAGCGCGTACTGCACCGCCATGGGCACCACCGCCCCCATGAACGGACTGTCCAGGAACAGGGCCTTGGCGATGTTGGGGCCGGGCTCCTCGGCCTCCAGAACCAGCAGGGCGTAGCGGGCGACCAGGCCGCCCATCGAGCCGGTGACGATGACGCCGGGCTGGTCCTTGCCGGGGCGGCGGTTGATCAGCCGGATGCCGTTGGCGACCATGTCGGCATTGGCCTGGATCGGAGCCCGCGAATTGCCGAACTCGACGATGACGATGTCCCAGCCGGCCTTGCGGCACTCCTCCAGCAGGTCGCCGATCGGATCGTCGGCCAGGAAGTCCTCGGCCCGGGCGTCCCAGAAGGCCATCGGCCCGGCCCCGCCGAGCTGGGTGGTTCCGGTGTCGAAGCCCGTCCACATGAACAGCGGCCGCTTGATCGCCGTGCGGCCCGGGGCCAGGTAGACCTTCATCGTTCCCTTGACCCGGGTCTCGCCCCAGGTCCCCTCGATCGGGATGGGGGGCTCGCTGGGGGGCGGCAGGCCCACCGCCTTGACGGTCAGGGTCGAGCGGGTGACCGCTTCCCCGCCCGCATGGCGGCAGGTCAGGGTCAGGGTCTTCTCGCCCGGCTGGTCGTAGGCCGCCGCCAGCCGCCCGTCCGGCCCGACGGGCCGCGGCCCCTGGCCGTCGCCGGGGTCGAAGATCAGGTCCGAGAGCGCCGCCCCGGTGTTGCTGAACCGCCAGGCCGGATCGAAGCTGAACACCACCTCGGCCCCGTCCGGGACCAGGCCGACCAGGGGCCGGCCGAAGGTCACGCGGCGGGTCTCCAGCACGCGGGCCGGGTCGATGTCGGCAAGGTCGAGGGTCCCCTCGCGGCGGGCCCCGGCCAGGAATCGCTTGATCGCCGCGGCGCTGACCGCCTGAAAGTCGCAGTCGACCAGCATGACCGGAACCTCACCCGCCCGCACCGCGTCGGCGGCAGCGGCGCGCAGGGCGTCGGTCTCGGGCGGCGGCGCGCCGTGACGGGTGCAGAGCCGAAGTTCGAACAGCACCTGGAACAGCTCGTCCAGCCCCAGGTCCAGCGGCTCGCGCCGGCCGAATTTCGGGTCGTCCAGGGTGTGGAGCAGCGGGTTGTAGACGATGCCGGACGGCGCATCCGCCGGGCTGAGGGCGGCGATGGCCGCCGCGATGCGGTCTGCTTCGGTGTGGGCGATTTCGGTGAGCAACGGGTCCATGGGCGCCTCCTCGGGATTTGGGCGGCTCTCCATATATGCTGGAATCGGCGCCTGATCTCGCGGAACGATAGAATTGAAGCCTCCAATTTTCCGCATGCCGGGCGGCCGCGACCCCTTGCCTGTGTTCGTGCGCCGTCGGACCTTGTCGGCAACGACAAGCCGCTCAAGCGGCGTCCGCCCGGGAGCCGCGCATGGACTGGAATTTCGGCGACATACTCGACACCGTGGCCGCCGCCGTGCCGCCGGACGCCCCGGCCTTCATCCATGGCGACCGCGTCATCAGCTGGGGCGAGTCCGACGCGATGAGCAACAGCCTGGCCCGCGCCCTGATCGCGCGCGGCTCCAAGCCCGGCGACAAGCTGGCCATCTATATGCGCAACGCCCCGGAATACCTGATTGCGCTCGCGGCGGCGTTCAAGGCGCGGCTGACCCATGTCAACGTCAACTACCGCTACACGCCCGAGGAGGTCTGGTACATCTTCGACAACGCCGACGCCCAGACGGTGGTCTATTCAGCGGAGTTCCGCCCCGCCGTCGAGGCGATCCGCGCGCGCCTGCCGGGGGTGAAGACCTGGGTCGAGGTCGGCGAGCCCGGGGCGCCGGTCGCCCCCTTCGCCGAAGCCTTCGACACATTGGCCCGCGAGGGTAACGGCGGGCCGCTGGGCATCGAGCGGTCGGGCGAGGACGAGTTCTTCATCTATACCGGCGGCACCACCGGCATGCCCAAGGGGGTGATCTGGGCCCACCAGGACCTGCGCGAGATCACCCTGCAGGCGGCCCGCAAGCTCGGACCCGTGCCGGAAGACCATGCCCAGCTGGACGCGGCGATCCGCGCCATGGGGCCGGGCGGGCGGCTGCTGCCGGCCCCGCCGCTGATGCACGGCACGGGCCTCTTGACCAGCATGGGGGCGATGTTCTCCGGCGGCTGCGTAGTCACCCTGCCCGGCGCGGCCTTCGACGCCGAGGAGCTGCTGGACGCCATAGACGCCCACAGGCCCGCCACCCTGGTCATCGTCGGCGACAGCTTCGGCAAGCCGATCCTGCAGGCCCTGGACGCCCATCCCGGCCGCTGGGACGTCTCCTCCATCGTCGCCATCATCTCCTCGGGGGTGATGTGGAGCGTCGAGGTCAAGCGCGGCATGCTCGAGCATATGCCGGGCGCCATGCTGAGCGACGGCTTCTCCTCGTCCGAGGCCCTGGGCATGGGGACCTCGGTGATGGCCAAGGGCCTGGAGGTGCAGACCGCCAAGTTCATGCTGGGCGAGCGCTGCCGCGTCTTCGACGAGAACGACCAGCCGGTCCTGCCCGGCTCGGGCGTCGCCGGCATCGTCGCCATCGGCCCGCCCAACCCCATCGGCTACTACAAAGACCAGGCCAAGAGCGACCGCACCTTCCGGGTCATCGATGGGGTGCGCTACTCCATCCCCGGCGACTGGTGCCTGGTCGAGACCGACGGCAGCCTGACCCTGCTGGGCCGGGGCAGCGCCTGCATCAACACCGCCGGCGAAAAGGTCTTCCCCGAAGAGGTCGAGGAGGCCCTGAAGACCCACCCCTCGGTCGAGGACGCCCTGGTGGTCGGCCTGCCCGACGAGAAGTGGGGCCAGGCGGTGACCGGCGTGGTGCGGTTGACCGAAGGGCATGACCTGGACGAGCCGGGGCTGAAGGCCCATGTCCGCGCCAGCCTGGCCGGCTACAAGACCCCCAAGCGGGTCGTGGCGACGGACGTGTCGCTGCGGGCGGCTAACGGCAAGGCCGACTATCCGGCGGCCAGGGCGGCGGCGGAGGCGGGGGTCTAGTCGAAGCTGCGGCTGGCGGCGTCGGCGCGAACGGCGGGGACGCCCACATAGAGCTCGTCCGGCGGGTCGCTTTCCCCGCAGGCGGTCTTCAGGGCCAACTCATTGACGCTCTTGGGTTCGATCGTCTCCCAGTCGTCGGGGCCTTTCCGCCCAATAATGGCGTCGGCGGCGTCCAGGACGATCCCGCCCTCCCAACGGTGCATCCGCGTGCGGCAGTCGAAGGTCATCTGGAACAGCATCAGGAAGCCCTTGTGTCCGGCGACCGAATCGTCGGCGCGGGCCACGGTGGCCGTCCACAGGGTGATGCGGCTATCGACCGGGGCCGTCTTGGGCAGTTCGACATAGCCCTGCGCCGGCAGGGCGCCGGTCATGGTGCTCATGAACACGAAGACCGTATCCTCCGGCGGACCGCCGGCCGGCGCGGCGGCGGCCATGGCGGGGAACAGCAACAGGGCGGCGAAAAGAGCGAAAAGCCGTTTCATGCCGCCACTATGAAGATCGGTGCGCGTTCGAACCAGAGGCGATGTTGCAGCGCCGTGTCGGATTGCCGGACGCCGATGCGTCCCTAGGGGCAGATAAGGAGCCAACCATGCCGCAAATCCATACCTGCCTGTGGTTCGACACCCAGGCGCTGGAGGCCGCGCAGTTCTACTGCTCAGTCTTCCCCAACTCGAAAATCCTCACCACCCTGCACTATGACGAAAACGCCCCGGGCAAGGCCGGTTCGGTCCTGCTGGTCGAGTTCGAGTTGGACGGCCGCAAGGTCTCGGGCCTGAACGGCGGGCCGGAATTCCCCCAGACCGAGGCGGTGAGCTTCGTCGTCGAGTGCGACGGCCAGGGCCAGGTCGACCGCTACTGGGACGCCCTGCAGGCCGGCGGCGGCAAGGAATCGCAATGCGGCTGGTTGAAGGACCGCTACGGCGTCTCCTGGCAGATCGTGCCCAGGCGTTTAATGGAACTGCACCAGGACCCCGACCCCGCGCGCCGGCGGCGGGTCATGGCGGCGATGATGCAGATGGTGAAGCTGGACGTGGCCGATTTGGAAGCGGCGGCGGAGGGCTAGGCGCCACAACTCCGCCTCCGGAGGGGGCGGACGGCCCGCCCGAGGCGCGCCTGCAGCGCGCCCGTGGCCGGCCAGGTGGGGGTGTTCGGGCAGGGGCTGGGACTGACCGGCTTCGACAGGGCGGATTGCAAAGCGCCCGAGCGTCACAAGCCAATACCGCGCTCTTGCCCGAAGACCCCCACCGGACCGCGCTCTGGCGCGGTCGTCCTCCCCTACGGGTGAGGAGTTGGCTACTGCCCCTCCATCTCCTCCCGCGTGATGCGGTAGCCCTCGTCCAGCCAGGCGACCACCTCGGCCGCCGCCGGATGGTCGAAGGCGGCATACTGCGCACGCAGCTTCGCCCGGGCCTCGGCGTCGAGCGTGTCGAGGCCGCCGTCCTGGAAGGCGAGGATGTGGCGTTGCAGCAGGTCGGCCAGGGCCGGGCCGGCGACGGCCTCGGCGGCCCTCCTCCAGGCGTGGGTGTAGCCGTAGGCCGCTCCTTGCGCGTAGGCGTCGGCCAGGGTCAGGGCGGGGATCAGCGACAGGGTCGGCTGCAGGGCCGGGTTGACGGCGTGGCCGCTGATCCGGCCGGCGTTGGCGGCGGGCCGGCCGGTGAAGGCGCGCAGATGCAGGTGGCGGCTCATGCGCGGCCCGTCATTGACCGGCCAGTTGTCCCACAGCAGCGGCGGACGGCTGAGCTGCTGCGCGACGCGGTCGAGATGGCCGGGGGCCAGTTCACGGGAACAGACCTCCTCGCCCGTCCAGAAGATGGCGATGGCGGGGTCGAGGGTCTGGCCCAGGGTTTCCAGATAGCGCTCGGGCCGGGTGCCAAAGAACCGGTCGAGCACCGGATCGTCGCTGTAATAGGTCGGGCAGAGGGTCAGCCGGCGGGCGGCGGTGCGCTCGGCGATCCAGTGCAGGATGCGAACCTGCGAGGCGGCGAGGTCCGGGGTGTCGCCGCGCATGTCGTCGAACAGGATGGCCAGCTCGACGACGCCGAGGCTGTCGAGATGGGCCAGCTTGGCGGCCAGGGCCTGCTGGGCCGCCGTGTCGAAGTCGCGGTAGATCTCGTAGGGGCTCAAACCCACCCCGAAAGCGACCCCTGCCCCGGCGCAATGGCGGGCGAAGGCGGCGATGCTTTCGGCCTCGGCGTCCGGATGCGGCTCGGCCCAGCGGCGGCGCAGATAGGGGTCGGCCTTGGGGGCGTAAAGGTAGAATCGGTAGCCGGCGGGGGCGAGGGTATCGACTACCTTGACGCGGTCGGCCCAGGACCAGGGGCGGCCGTAGTAGCCTTCGATGATGCCGAGGGGTGGTGTCATGAGCCGAGTAGAACCTGGATAGATCGCCGCTCATAGCCCCCCACACCCGATGTCCCTGGCGAAAGCCAGGGCCCATACGGCCTGAGCAGGACTAGGCGCCGCGCCACATCCGCCACTCACGCTTGGGCCCTGGCCTTCGCCAGGGATTTCGGGAAAAGGAGGATGGTGCGGAGGCGTCCGGCGCGCCCAAAAGTCGCGACCCCGCGAAAAGCGCCATGGTTAAGCCCTCTCTGAGGTGAAAAATATCGACGGTCGGCCACGCAGTCGATCAAATGGGGACATGGGGGCCGTGGCCGAGTTGAGAGCGCGCGTGACCGCGGGGCTGGCTGTCGCCGCTCTCGTGTTCGGCTGTCTGCTGGCCAGCGCGGCCGATGCGGCCCAAAGCCGGTTCTTCACCGCCAGCGACGGGACCCGCCTGCACTATCTGGAAGCCGGCCCGGCGACCGCCAACACCATCGTCTTCGTCCCCGGCTGGACCATGCCGGCCTGGATCTGGCAGCCGCAGATCGACGCCCTGTCAGCCCGCTACCACGTCATCGCCTTCGACCCCCGCGGCCAGGGGCAGTCGCAGATCGCCGCCGCCGGCTATGAACCCGACCGCCGCGGCCGCGACCTCGAGGACCTGATCGAAACCCAGGGCGGCCAGCCCGTGCTGCTGGTCGGCTGGTCGCTGGGCGTGCTGGACGCCCTCTCCTATGTCGCCCAGTGCGGCGATGCGCGGATCGCCGGGCTGGTTCTGGTCGACAACAGCATCGGCGAGAACCCGCCGCCCATCCCCGGCCCGCCCCGCCCGCGCCCCAAGGCGCCCAAGCCGCCGCGCGAAGAGGCCCGGGCGGCCTTCGTGAAGGGCATGTTCCACCGCCAGCAGAGCCCCGACTATCTCGAGCGCCTGACCCGCGCCTCGCTGCAGCTGCCCGAACCCCAGGCCCGCGCCCTGCTCGCCTACGCCAAGCCGCGCAGCTACTGGCGCGACGCGGTCTATTCGACCAAAAAGCCGGTCCTCTACGTGATCCGTCCCCGCTGGCAGGGCCAGGCGGCCAACCTGCTGGCCCGCCACGCCGACGCCGAGAGCGTGCTGTTCGAGACCGCCGGCCACGCCCTCTTCGTCGACGAGCCGCAGCGGTTCAACGCCGTGCTGACCGACTTCATCGGCCGGAAGGTCTGGCCATGAAGCGTGAAGCCCGCAACAGCCTCATCCCCCTCTTCCTGGTCTCGGCCGGGGCCGTCGGCTTCGAGAGCGCCCTCACCCGCTATTTCGCCGTCGCGAAATGGTCGGAGTATGGCTACTGGGTCATCTCCATCGTCATGGTCGGGTTCGCCCTGAGCGGCGTGGTCATGGCGCTGCTGCGCGACCCGCTGGCCCGGATCGGCCCGACCTTGAGAGCCATCCTGCCGGCCCTGATGACCCTGGCGGCGGCGGGCGGCTACTACCTGACCACCCAGAACCCGTTCAATCCGCTGGAGCTGCAGAACCCCGCCACCTGGCTCCCGCAGCTGGGCAACATCGCCCTCTACTACGCCTGGCTGCTGCCCTTCTATTTCCTGACCGGCCTCTACATCTCCCTGACCTTCGTGATGAACGCCAGTCAGATTGGGCGAGTGTATGGCTACGACCTGCTGGGGGCCGGGGCGGGGGCGGCCCTGGCGCTGGGCCTGATGTTCCTGGTCCATCCCTACTACCTCGTCCCCATCCTGATCGCCCTCCTGGCCCTGGCGGCGGTGTTCCAGAGCGGTGAGAAGCGCTGGCTGGGCATCCTCCTGGCCCTGGCGGCGATCCTGGTCGGCGAGTCCTGGCTGACCTTCGGCAACCCCCCTGTGGTCAACCAGTTCAAGGCCGTCTACGCCCCCAGCCAGACCCCGGGCGCCCAGGTGCTGGATACGGTCAGGTCGCCGCGCGGCTACTACCAGCTGCTGGATGACTTCACCGAGCGGGTCGACACCGATGTTTCCAACAACGCCGGCCTGATGGGCCTGGCCGGGCCGCCCAAGACCTTCGGCCTCTATCGCGACGGCAACCGCATCTCGGCCATCGCCAGGCCCGGGGACCTCGACGCCCGCTACGCCCCCGCCGCCATGTCGGCCGCGCCCTGGCTGATGAAGCCCAATGCCCGGGGCCTGCTGATCGGCGCCTCGGGCGGCTACCGCGCCGCCGAGGCCCTGGCCCTGGGGGCCGCCCATGTCGATGTGGTCGAGCCCGAGCCGGTGATCCGCCGGGCCATGATCGATGGCCTGGACCGGGCCAGCCGCCTGGCTCCCGACGAGCGGGTGTCGATCCTCAACATCGGCCCGGTCGCCGCCGCCCGCACCGGCCGCTACGACATCATCGACATCGCCCCCGACTTCATGGACGCGGGGCCCGCCAACGAGACCGCCTTCGCCGCCGAGACCATCGCCGCCGACCTTCGCGCCCTGAAGGAAGACGGCATCGTCTCCATCCCGATCTCGATCCGCGACTTCCCGGTCTACGCCCTGCGCATGCTGGCCACGGTGCGCGAGGGGCTGAAACAGTCCGGCGCCGCCGATCCTTCCGCCCATGTGGTGGTCTACCGCTCGGCCTGGAGCGTGCGGATCCTGCTGTCGAAGTCGCCCTGGGATCCGGCGCGGCTGGCGGCGCTGAAGACCTTCTGCGACCAGCGCAGCTTCGACATGAGCTACTATCCCGGCATCGATGTCGTGGCCCTGCGCTCCAGCCTCTACAACGACCTGCCCCAGGTCAGCTTCGATAGCGGCGAGATCGTCAGCCAGGGCCCCGACGACGCCATCGCCGACGAGGCGGCCGCCGTGCTGCGCGGCGAGGCCGTGCCCAGCGGTTCCGCCTTCAACCTCAGCCCCGTCACCCTGGACCGCCCGGCCTTCCATGCGGTGCTGAAGCTGGACCATGTCGACACCCTGATCCGCCGGATCGAGATTCTGCCCCAGGCCGAGATCGGCGCCCTGGTGAACCTGGCCGTGCTGGCCCAGGCCATCCTGATCGCCCTGCTGGTGCTGGCCGTCCCGCTGTTCGCCCCACGCCAGGTTCGCCCCGAAAAGGGGACCGGCCGGGTCTGGCCCGTCGTCTATTTTCCGGCCCTGGGCCTGGGCTTCCTGTTCATCGAGATCTTCCTGATCGAGAAGGCCAGCTTCTTCCTCAACGACCGCACCAGCGCCTTCGCCCTGGTGCTGACCGGCATGCTGATCTTCTCGGGCCTGGGCAGCATGATCGCCGGGATGCTGACCCGCTGGCCCAAGCTGGCCACGGTCCTGGCGGCCGTGCTGGTCGCGGCCTGGTGCTTCGCGGCCTGGCGGTTCGGCCAGACCCTGCTCATGGACAGCCTGGACCTGCCCTTCGCCACCCGCGCCCTGCTGGTGCTGCTGGTCGCGGCCCCGCCCTCGCTGGCCCTGGGCCTGCCCTTCCCCATGGGCCTGAGCCGGGTCGGCGACAGCCCGGCCCTGCCCTGGGCCTGGGGACTGAACGGAGCCTTCAGCGTGGTCGCCACGCCCCTGGCCAACCTCATCGCCCGCGAGGCGGGCTTCTCCTGGCTGCTGATCGGGGCGGCCGGGCTCTACCTCATCGCCGCCCTGGCCCTGCCCGCGCTGAAGCGGACGGCCCGGGCGCGGAACGAAGATCCAGTTGAGAGGATGGCGGCATGATTACCCGACGCGGACTCGTCGCGACCGGCGGCGCTCTGGCGGCGGCTGGGGGACTGGCGGCCTGCGACCGGCTGACGGGCGGACAGCAACAGGCGGCGTCCAAGGACGTGGTCTCGGCGGCCGGCAAGGCGCCGGCCACGGCTCCTGCAGCGGCTCCGACTCCCGGCGCGCCCGCTCCGGCCTTCACCCCCAACCCGAACTGGACCAAGGACGCCTTCGAGGCCGCCATGGCCGCCTCGGGCCGGCCCACTCAGATCAGCCAGGCGGTGTTCGACGCCATCCAGGCCCGCAAGCCGGCCGCCCTGGCCACCATCGAGCGCTACCTGACCGCCCATTTCGGCGCGGCCGACCCGGGGGTGATGGCGGCCTTCCAGGCCATTCCACGCGAATATTATCACTACGCCTACGCCCAGAAGCAGTCGCAGGCCGCCCTGGCCTACGAGGCCAACGCCAAGCCCTGGCCGCTGGGTTTCGGCTCGGTGCTCAGCGACTATCTGGGCCAGGCCTACATGACCCAGCTGGCCGCCCCCAAGCCCGGCGAGACCACCCTGGAGATCGGCACCGGCAGCGGCTTCCAGAGCTCGCTGCTCTCGCGCATGGCCAGCCAGAGCTATTCCATCGAGATCATCGAGCCGATCGGCCGGGCGGTGGACCAGATCTGGAAGCCGCTGGGCTATGACAACATCCAGGGCCGGGTCGGCGACGGCTATTTCGGCTGGCCGGAGGTCAAGGAAGGCTTCGACATCATCATCGTCACCTGCGTGGCCCAGTACGCCCCGCCGGAACTGTTCCGCCAGCTCAAGCCCGGCGGCCGCCTGCTGATCCCCATCGGCCAGCCCTTCCGGCGCGGCCAGGTGCTCTACGTCTACACCAAGGACGCCGAGGGCAAGGTCCACAGCCGCCGGGACGTGGGGGTGTTCTTCATCCCGATGACCGGGGCGATGCAGAAGAATCCGCCGCCGACGGCGTAGGTTTCGCAAACAGCAGCCGGTTTGCTCTGCTCTCTCCTCACCCGTAGGGGGAGGTGGCCCGGAGGGCCGGAGGGGGGCCGTCACGCGGCACTTCGATTCCGGACTGACTGAGCCAGGGTTGGGGGCGTGCCTGAAGAGGATGTGCGGGTGGCGCTCCCCCCTCCGTCGCTCCGCGACACCTCCCCCTACGGGTGAGGAGAGAGCAGAGCCTCACCGCTTCATGTTCGACAGCCCTACCCTCCTGAGAAGGAGTTGCTAGGGTGACCGCGCAACCGCAGCGAGGCCGCCCCATGTTCCGATCCCCGACCAGCCGCGTGCTGGCCGCCCTGGCGCTGGGCCTGGCCCTGGGGGCCTGGGTCAAATACCTCGGCAATCCGGCGCTGACCGAGGCGGCCCTGGTCGGCAAGGCGATCGGCGGGCTGTGGCTGAACGCCCTGAAGATGACCATCGTGCCGCTGGTCTTCTCGCTGCTGGTCACCGGGGTGGCGGGTATGTCCGACGCGGCGGCCACCGGCCGGCTGGCCTTCCGGGCCGTGGTGCTGTTCACGGTGCTGATCCTGGCCGGGGCGGTCTACAGCATGGCCGCCACCAGCGGGATCATGGCCCTGTGGCCGGTCAATCCGGACAGCTTCGCGGCGCTCAAGGCGTCCCTGCCGACCGCCGCCCCCGTGGGCCAGGTGGCCGGAGCCGACATCACCCAGTTCCTGGCCTCGATCTCGCCCGGCAATCCGATCAAGGCCGCGGCCGAGGACGCCATCCTGCCGCTGGTGATCTTCGCCGGCTTCCTGGGCTTCGCCATCACCCGGCTGAAACCGGACTCGCGCGGCCCGTTGTTCAACCTCTTCCAGGCCATGGGCGAGGCCATGGTCGTCATCGTCCACTGGGTGCTGCTGGCGGCCCCGATCGGGGTGTTCGGCCTGTCGCTCGGCGTCGGCCTGGAGGCCGGGGTCGCGGCGGCCACGACCATCTTCCACTATGTGGCCGTGGTGATCCTGGTGCAGCTGGGCATCACCCTGGTCCCCTACGTCCTGATCGCGGTCTTCAAGCCCTACATGCTGGGCCGCTTCATCGCCGCCGTCGCCCCGGTCCAGGCCCTGGCGGTCTCGACCCAGTCCTCGCTGGCCTGCCTGCCGGCCATGCTGGACCAGGCGCGCGGGCCGCTGGGCGTCTCCAAGCGGGTGGCCGATCTGATCCTGCCCCTGGCGGTGGCCATCTTCCGGCTGACCAGCCCGGTGGCCAACCTGGCCGTGGTGTTCTTCCTGATCAATCTCTACGGCGTCCATCCGAGCCTCGGCCAGATGGCCGCCGCCGCCCTGGTGGCCCTGGCCGTGGCGGTGGGCTCGGTCGGCCTGCCCGGCCAGGTCAGCTTCATGGCCAGTGTCGGCCCGATCTGCCTGGCGCTGGGCGTGCCGGTCGAGCTGCTGGGCATCTTCCTGGCCGTCGAGGTGCTGCCCGACATCTTCCGCACCGTCGGCAACGTCACCGGCGACCTGGGGGTGACGGTGCTGCTGGCGGACCGCGAGGATATCGACGCTTCTCCGCACGAAGAAGCCGCCCTCGACTGAGAGGATGATTCCCCGCCCGTGAGTCGTTGGTTCCTTCGAGGGCATTCTCGAAGGAACCAGCGTCATGCGTCGCAGCAGCATTCTCTCCACTACCGCCCTGATCGGCGGCCTCTTCTGCGCCAGCCTCGGCCAGGCCCAGATCCTGGGCGGCGGCGGGGTGGTCGGCGGGGTGACGGGCGGGATCACCGGGCCGGTCACCGGCGGCGTCTCCGGCACGGTCGGCGGCCAGGTCTATGCGCCCAGCGTCCGTACGCCGCGTGTGCGGGTCCCTCGCGTCACCGCTCCGGTCAGCGTCCCGGCGACGGTCGACGTGCGCCGCCAGCGGGCCATCGTCGCCGCCGGGGTCACGCCCGTGCCGGTTGGCCAGACCGAGATCTACATGGACCGCCAGTACGAGGTGCTGCAGGGCGAACTGGTCGGCACGGGCGTCAACATCCGCCGCGAGGGCCAGGCCATCATCCTGGAGATGCCGGGCGACGTGACCTTCGCCTTCAACAAGGCCGGCATCCGGCCGCGCTTCGTGCCGGTGCTGAACGCGGTGGTGCGGATCCTGAACGACTATCCGGCCACCTTCGTCGATATCAGCGGCCACACCGATTCGATCGGCTCGGACGCCTACAACCAGGTGCTGTCCGAGCGGCGGGCCGACGCGGTGGCCGACTATCTGGCCCGCGGCCAGGCCATGCCGGTGCGGATGAACGTCATCGGCGAGGGCGAGCGCGAGCCGATCGCCAGCAACGCCACCATCGAAGGCCGCGCCGCCAACCGGCGGGTCGAGATCGTGCTGCGGGCGGTGGAGGGCTAGGCGGACCGGGTCTTGGCGGTCGCCCAGGTGTTGACCACCGCCCGGGTGACCGACTGCATCATCTCCAGGCGCGAGGGCACCGGCTGGCGCGTGCGGCGGATCATCACCGCCACCGAATAGACGTGGCCGTCGGGGGCGGTGATCAGGGCGATGTCGTTGATGCCGACGCTGGCCCCGCGCCAGTCCTGGCCGGTCCCGGTCTTGTGGGCGATATGCCAGCCGGCCGGCAGGCCGCCGCGCAGGCGGCGTGGGCCGGTGCGGGCGTCGGCCATGTCCTCGAGGATGACCTGGCTGGAGGCCGGCGACAGCAGTTGGCCGAGCTTGAGGCCGCTGAGGGCCCGCACGATGCCGACGGGCGTGGCGCCATCCAGCGGGTTGTTGAGATAGGCCGCCATGGCGATGTCGCGGATCTCGGGCTTGAGGCGGGCGCGGACCTGGTTGAAGGAGCCGTCGCCGTAGCTGTCCTTCCAGACCATGCCGGCGATGCGGGCCTGCAGATGCCGCTCCTCGGCCCCGACGGTGATGCCCTCCAGCCCCTTGCGCTCGATGACCTCGCGCACGGCGTCCGCCCCGCCGACCAGTCGCATCAGCTTGTCGTTGGCGGCGTTGTCGCTGGTGACCAGGGCCCGCCGCAGCAGGTCCTTGATCTTGATGGGATAGCCCTCGGGCGTGATGTTGGCGCTGACCGGCTGGAAGAAGACGCTGCGGTCGGCCTCGGTCAGCATGACGGTGTCTTCGAGCCGCACCCGGCCGGCGTCGACCGCGTCCATCACCGCGATGGCCACCCAGGTCTTGGAAACGCTCTGCTGCGGGAAGGGCTGGTCGCCGTTGACCTGGGCCACCCAGCCGGCCGAGACGTCGGAGACGGCGATGCCGACCGGCTCGCCGTAGGCCTCGACTATTTCGGCCAGCCGCGCCTGCAGGGCGGCGGGGGCGCCGGGGGCGTCGACCACCGGCTTGAGGCGATAGGCGGGCGCGACATTGGCCGGCGCGGCGGCGACCGCGATCGGCGTGGCCTTGGCCGATGAGGTGGCCTCATGGGCGGCCATGGCGCCGATGGCCGGGATGGCGGCGACCAGCAGGGCGATGCGCGAGATCTGCCAGGGGCCGCCGGCCTTGTGGCTGACATGCTCGAGCCCAAGGCCCGAGACCAGGGCCAGGGTTCCCACCAGATCGGACGCGGTCTGCAATACTCTCAAGGGCACTGTTACTGCTCCCGGGCCTTTTGCGCCTGAAGCGATCAAGGTTACCGGCGGATGGTGAAAAGGGTCTGAACAGGACCGAAGCGTTAGACTGCTTCGCCTGCGACAGAAAAGCCCGCTTTGCGGCGGGCCGATGGCCGGGTCTTCCGGCGCCTCTAAAGTACGCCGTTATAGCCCCGGTACCAGTCGACGAAGGCGGCGACGCCCTGCTCGACGCTGACCTGGGGCTTGTAGCCCACCGCCTGGGCCAGGTCGGTGACGTCGGCCTCGGTGTCGGGGACGTCGCCGGGCTGCAGGGGCAGCATCTCCATGATCGCCTTCCTGCCCAGGCAGTCCTCCAGCACCTCGATATAGCGCAGCAGTTCGACCTGCTGCTCGGCGCCGATGTTGAAGAGACGATAGGGGGCCGAGCTGGTGGCCGGGTCGGGCTGGGCCGCGTTCCAGTCGGGGTTCGGCGCCGGCGGCGTATCCAGCACCCGGATCACCCCTTCGACGATGTCGTCGACATAGGTGAAGCTGCGCTTGTGTTTGCCGTGGTTGAACACCTTGATCGGCTCGCCGGCCAGTATGGCCTTGGTGAACAGGAAAAGCGCCATGTCCGGCCGGCCCCAGGGGCCATAGACCGTGAAGAACCTCAGGCCCGTGCAGGGCAGGCCGTAGAGGTGGGCGTAGCTGTGCGCCATCATCTCGTTGGCCTTCTTGGTGGCCGCATAGAGGGTCAGGGGGTGCTCGGCGCTCTCATGCACCGTGAAGGGCATGGTGGTGTTGGCCCCGTAGACGCTGCTGGTCGAGGCAAAGACCAGGTGCTCGACCCCGTTGTGCCGGCAGCCCTCGATGATGTGCAGGAAGCCGGTGACGTTGCTGGACACATAGGCGTGCGGGTTGATCGCCGCGTAGCGGACGCCGGCCTGGGCGGCCAGGTTGATGACCCGCTGGGGTTTATGCTCGGCGAAGGCGGCCTCGATGCCGGCCCGGTCGGCCAGGTCGACGGTCAGGTGGGTGTAGTTCGGGTGATCGATCTGCCGCGCCAGGCGGGCGCGCTTCAGCTCGGGATCGTAGTAGTCGTTGAGGTTGTCGATCCCGACCACCTCATCGCCCCGCGCCAGCAGGCGCAGGGTCGTCGCCGAGCCGATAAAGCCGGCCGCGCCGGTGACCATCACTTTCATGGCTGGGTCTTCTACAGCCGACCGTCGACGCCGTCACGCGGCAGGGCCGACTTGACGTCATAGACCACCGCGCCAGGCCGCCCGAAGGCGCGAACGCCAGCCGCGCCCAGATCCAGGAAGCGGCGGTGCGCCACGGCCAGGATGACGATATCATAGGCGCCCAGGTGAGGCTCGGCGACCAGCTCGACGCCGTATTCGTGCCGGGCCTCGGCCGCGTCGACCCAGGGGTCGTGCAGGTCGACCTCGAAACCCATCCGGCCCAGCTCGCCGACCACGTCGACCACCCGGGTGTTGCGCAGATCCGGGCAGTTCTCCTTGAAGGCCAGGCCCAGGATCAGCACCCGCGCCCCCGGCCCGATGCCCGCCCCGGCCGCCAGGTCGCGGACCTGGCCGGCGACATAGCCGCCCATGCCGTCATTGATCCGCCGCCCGGCCAGGATGACCTCGGGATTGTGGCCGATCGCCTGGGCCTTGTGGGTCAGGTAGTAGGGATCGACCCCGATGCAGTGGCCGCCGACCAGGCCGGGCCGGAAGGGCAGGAAGTTCCACTTGGTGCCGGCTGCCTCCAGCACCTCCTGGGTGTCGATGCCCAGGCGGTTGCAGATCATCGCCACCTCGTTGATCAGGGCGATGTTGAGGTCGCGCTGGGTGTTCTCGATGACCTTGGCGGCCTCGGCCACCCGGATGGAGCTGGCCAGGTGGGTGCCGGCCGGGACGATGGCGGCGTAGAGGCTGTCGACGAAGGCGGCCGCCTCCGGGGTCGAGCCGCTGGTCACTTTCATGATGGTGGTCAGGCGATGCTGGCGGTCGCCCGGATTGGCCCGCTCGGGGCTGTAGCCGCAGAAGAAGTCGCGGTTGAAGGTCAGGCCCGAGACCTGCTCCAGAATCGGCACGCAGACCTCTTCGGTGCAGCCCGGATAGACGGTCGATTCGTAGACCACCACGTCGCCGGCCTTGAGCCAGGCCCCGATGGCCCGGCTGGCCGAGGAGATGGCCCCCAGGTCAGGCTCGCGGTTGGCGTCGATGGGGGTGGGGACGGTGACCACATAGACATTGCGATCGGCCAGGTCGGCCGGCGTGGCGCTGAGCTTGAGGCGGACGGCCGCGGCCAGCTCGGCGGCGTCGACCTCCAGGGTGCGGTCATGGCCGCGCTTCAGTTCGTCGATCCGGCCGGCGTCCAGGTCGTAGCCGACCGTGTCGTAGGCGCCGGCGAAGGCCACCGCCAGGGGCAGGCCGACATAGCCCAGGCCCACCACACAGATGCGGGCATCCTTCGGCGTCAGCATACGGCTTTCAGTTCCTGGCTAAGGTCGGATCCGTCATCCCTGTCGGGGGCGACGGAACCAGCATGGCGCAGGCCAGCGCGAAGACGCACATGATGGCCGGCGAGCGAAGGGGGTAGTCGAGAAAAGCGTGGGCGAGCAAGACCAGCGTCACCAGCCAGGCGCCGCGGGTCAGGGTGTCGCGCCCGCCGGCCTTGCGCCAGAGGGCCAGTCCCGAACGGCCCCACCAGATCAGAAAGCCGACCAGCAGGGCGACGACGGGGATGCCGCCCTCGAGAATGACTTCCAGCCAGTCGTCATGGGCGTGGTTGACATAGGTGTTCTGCATGACCGCCGGGGTCTCGAACATCTTGTAGACCGGCACGAAGGTCCCAAAGCCCGAGCCGAAGGGCATGTAGTCGCCCATGGCCCGCAGGATCACCCCGACGGCCTTGAAGCGCAGCTCGTCCGAGAAGCCGCCGGTCAGCCGTTCGGCCGCGCCGTTGAACACCACGAAGGCCAGGGCCAGCAGGGTGGCGGCGATCAGCCCGACGGCGATGAGGGTGGTGCGGCTCAGCTTGCGGTGCAGCCCCGCCCGCCAGGCCATGCCCGCCACCCCGACCGCGAGCGGCGCCAGCAGCAGCAGGCCGGAGCGCGACTGGGTGAGGCTGTCGCCGACCAGCAGGACCAGCAGTATGGCCAGGGCCCCGCCCAGCCGCCAGCGCGGCAGCGGCCGGGTCACCGCCGCATCGACCGCCAGGGCCGCGGCCACGGCCATCAGGGCGACCAGCAGCGAGGCCATGTGGTTGCGATTGGCGAAGAAGCCGACCGCCGGGTTGGGGTTGGTCACCTCATAGAAGCGCAGCGGGCTATGCTCGCCCTGGACGACCTGGACGACCCCGACCAGGACGCTGGCCAGACCCACCAGCAGCAGCAGCCACAGCAGCCGGGCGCGGTCTTGGGCCGACAGCTGCAGGGCGGCCACGAACATGGCGATGCCGGGCAGCAGGGCGATCAGGCTGTGCTGGGTGGCCTGGGGGCTGAGGGAGAGCGGCGCCCAGCCCGGGGTCAGCCCGGCCGCGACCAGGTCGGCGGCGATGGTGCCCCGGCCCGGCAGCAGGGTCCACAGGGCCGGCGGCAGGGACAGGAGCTGCAGCAGCCCCACGGCGATCAGGCCGCCGACCAGCCAGAGCGGGCCGCGCCAGAGTTCGGGGATGGGCTGGCCGCGCACGCGCCAGACCGAGAAGGCCAGCAGCGGCAGGGCGGCGAGCGCCACGATGTCAGAGGTTATCACCTCACGCCGAGTGGCGCCGCCCAGGAGCAGCGCCACCAGCAGGAAGAGAGATGTGAACAGAGGAAACAGTCGCGCGGAAAGGCCGCTAGTCTGGGGTTCCGCCACGGTCCTGATTCATCGCCTGTCGTGTTGCAGGATCAGCCGCCCCGGAAACCAGAGCGGCTGTCGCAGAACTCACGGGCTGGAGGGCGTTTCGTCGTCGCTGAGCGCGCTGCCGACCACAGCAACGGTCACCACACCGAAGCCGACCCAGAGCCACAGGCCCGTCGAGTCGTCCCAGATGTAACCCTTCTTGTTGTCGTCGTAGCCATCGGCCGCCGCGGCGCGGACGACGCCGGAGGACCCGCTGGCGCAGGGAGACGCGGCGCCGACCGTCGCCATCGAGCGGGAGCCCACGGAAACCTTGCAGCCGTCGGCATAGGTGACGCTGGCGCTGCCATCCATGGCCATCACGCGGTCGCCGGCCTTGAGCTTGGTCGAGGCCGTCACCGGCACGAAGCGGCCGTTTTGGTTGACAAGCACCGAGCCTTGAACCCCGGCCAACCGGACTTCACCGGCCATTGCCTGGCTCGAGAGCAGGAGGCCGATGGTGGCGGCCACGGCGATACGGCGGATCATGATCTACCCCTCAAAATTACACGCCCAGTGCGACGTTGCGCCACAGGCTCCATTGCCTTTAACCCAGGAGACCCTCAATCGCAACCGGTGATCACCCTGCTCGGGTCAATTCATTCCAGCTGCGGGGCCCGTCTGCAACACTCGATCAACTGCTCCAGCGTGGATTCGTTCCACAACGCCAAATATTCGGCGCTTGTGACAGACCAACGCACAAAAGTTGACAATCCGTCGCACTTATAAAGGGGGGCCGGATATTTTTCGACCCCACCCCCAGATGGCCGACTCGACGCCCAGCCGCAAGTGGGCATATCGCCAGAGCAGGAGGTTGGGCGCGACCACCCCGACCGCCGAGGCGATGGCGGCTCCCATCAGGCCGAAGGCGGGAATCAGCGCCAGGGCCAGCACCGTCTGGAGAACCAGGCCGACCGCGCAACTGATCGTGAAGTCGCGCTCATGGCCACTCATGTTGAGCATCGCCGCCGAGCAGCCCATGGCGGCGTTGAACAGATGGGCCAGTCCCAGCACCGCCAGGGTCGGCCCGCCGACCGCCGCCTCGGGCCGGAAGACCAGGCCCAGGAAGGGTCCGCCGAAGGCCAGGAAGAACAGCGCGAAGGGCAGGCAGACCGCTGTGGACAGCACCGCGCCCAGGCTGGCGGCCCGCTGCAGGCCGGCCCGGTCGCCGGCGACCTGGGCGGCGGCGAAGCGGGGGCTCAGGGTGGCGATCACCGCCGTGTAGCCCAGCGCCGCCAGCATCGCCGTCTGGGCGACCACCCGATAGATGCCGATCTCCTCTGGCGGCCGGCTCAGGGCGCCCATCAGCAGCACGGCGATCTGCACGT
This sequence comes from Caulobacter ginsengisoli, assembly GCF_030814835.1. Classification (GTDB taxonomy): domain Bacteria; phylum Pseudomonadota; class Alphaproteobacteria; order Caulobacterales; family Caulobacteraceae; genus Caulobacter; species Caulobacter ginsengisoli. The sequence continues at coordinate 72,494 of NZ_JAUSVS010000005.1, read as the reverse complement.
TGAGCACCGCGATGCCGCCGCCCACGCCCAGCGGGATGGCGCTGGCGATCCAGCGGCGGCTGTCGAATCGGGGGCTCGCCCGGCGGAGTTCATCCGGCATGGCGCGCCAGAGCAGGACGAGACCGACCAGGAAGGCGATGGCCGTGGCGATCAGGTTCAGGGCCATGGCCAGGGTCGAGCTCATGGCCGCCGGCGGCAGGACGACGCCGAACAGCAGGCAGAGGGCCGTCAGCTTGGGCACGGCCGCCGGCGTGGCGAGGGCGACGAACACCAGGACCAGGGCCGGCTTGAGGGCGACGTCCGGCCACTGGCCGGCGATGACCTGGCCCAGCCCTCGCAGGGCTGCGCCCCGGATCGCGGTCAGGGCCAGAAGCGGCAAGGTCGCCAGCGCCAGGATCAGCACCGGCAGGTTGGGCCGCAGCATCGGCAGGAAGGCGGCGAGCGCCAGTGTCCCCAGCCCCAGCAACAGGCCGGCGGCCAGGGCGAACTGGTTGGAGCGGAGGAGCAGGCCCTTGGCGGCGGCGTAGTCGCCGGTTTGCCGGCCGGCGGCGGTTTCGCGGATCACCAGGGTCGGCACCCCGAACTGGGCCGGCAACACCAGCACCGTCACCAAGGACAGCATGAAGCCGTAGACGCCGAACTCAGCCGGCCTCATCGCCCGCACCAGCACGGCCGTCCCCAGATAGCCCAGGCCCAGGCCGGCCACCTGCAGGACCAGCGAGACGCTCGCCCCGCGCAGAATGGCGCGCCGCTCGCTCATCCGCCGCGCGCGCCATGCGGCGACGCCAGCCAGGCCGCTTCCTCCGCCGCCGCCGCCTCGGCCAGGTCCGGCCGGTCCGCGCCGGCCAGATCGGGGCGCGGGGTCTTGCCGGTCTCCTCCAGGAGATAGGAGAGGAAGCGGTAGCTCTGGCGATAGCCGGCCAGCCGGGCCTCATCGAGGACGGGCGCCTGGCCGGGCTGATCGGCGGCGAGGCTGTCGCGGAAATAGTGCGGGCGCAGGCCGGCGAGGCGCCAGACCCCGTCTTCGCGGCGTTCAGCCCGGGCGAACAGCCGGGCCTGGCAGGTGACGGTCACCCCCACGCCGCCGACGGCGCCGGGCAGCAGGATGACGCAGCCGGTCTCGGCCAGGGCGCGGTCGCCGTTCAGGCTGACCAGGGTCGGCGACATCTGGTGCAGGTGGCGCACGCCGGCGGCGAAGGCGGCCCGCGAGGCCTCGACGAAGGCGGGGCCGGTGGTCTCGATCCAGGAGAGGCTGACCCGGCTGTCGGGATGGAAGCAGGCGGCCATGCGGTCCCACTGGCCCTGGTCGCGGGCGGCCCGCTCGGTCTGGACCAGGTCGGCGACCGCCGCGCGGTCGATCATCGTCTGCAGGGTCAAGCGCGGCCTCCAGGCCGGATGCTAGCGGCGCGCCGCCGCGGTGGATACGGCCTTGAGCTTGTCCGGCCGCTCATGCATCTCTGCGGGTCCGGCCGCAAGGACCCCGCATGATCGTCCAGGACTCCCAAAAGTTGGGCGATAACCTCGACACCCCCAACCTTGATAGGGGGGTGGTGGACGACTTCGGGGCCGAGTGGCGCCGGTTCGACCAGTCGGCGCTGTCCGTCGCGGAAAAGACCACGATCTTCAGGCGCTATTTCGCGATCTTCCCCTGGAAGGACCTGCCGGCCGACGCCGAGGGCTTCGACCTGGGCTGCGGCAGCGGCCGCTGGGCCAGCCTGGTCGCAAAGCGGGTCGGGACCCTGCACTGCATCGACCCGGCCGCCTCCGCCCTGATCGTCGCCCGCCGCAACCTGGCCGGCCAGGCCAATGCGCGGTTTCACAATGCCGGGGTGGACGCCATCCCGCTGGCCGACGGCTCGATGGATTTCGGCTACAGCCTGGGGGTCCTGCACCATGTTCCCGACACCGCCGCCGGCATCGCCAGCTGCGTGGCCAAGCTCAAGCCCGGCGCGCCCTTCCTGGTCTATCTCTACTATACGCTCGACAATAAGCCGCGCTGGTACCGGCTGATCTGGCGGATCTCGGATGGCGTGCGGCGCGCCGTGGCCGTCCTGCCCCGACCCCTGAAGTTCGCCGCCTGCCAGGTCATCGCCGGGGCCGTCTACTGGCCGCTGGCCCGCATCGCCTGGCTGCTCGAAAAGCTGGGCGCCGCGGTCGAGGACCTGCCGCTGGCCGACTACCGCCACAACAGCTTCTATTCCATGCGCACCGACGCTCTGGACCGCTTCGGCACCCGGCTGGAGCAGCGGTTCACGCGGGCCCAGATCGCCGCGATGATGACCGCCGCCGGCCTCAGGGATGTGGTGTTTTCCGAAGGCCGGCCCTTCTGGTGCGCCGTCGGCCGCAAGACCTGATGGCCCCCCCAATGCCACCCCCCCTGACGGTCTGCGTCCTGCATGTCATTCCCGAGGACGGGCTGGGCGGGGTCGAGATCGCCGCCCGCACCGCCGCCGCGCGGGTCGGCGAGGCTCTTCAGGTCGCCTCCCTGACCGACGGCCCGCCCGGCGACCTGCCCGCCAATGTCCACTACCTGCGCGGCGCTTCGGCCAGCGCCCTGGCCCGGCGGCTGAAGGCGGATGTGGCGGTCTTCTCGCTGTGGAAGTCGATCCCGGCCCTGATCATGACCCGGCTGACCGCGCCGGGGATCCGGACGGTGCTGTTCCTGCATTCCGACCGGCCGGTGCATCTGGCCGACCGCTGGCTGACCGCCCTGGCCGCCCGGCTGGTCGACCAGGTCTGGGCCGACAGCCCGGAATCTCTGAAGGGACGGCTGGGCGAGGCCGGCCTGCTCAAGGGCCGGATCATCTCTTTCGTCCGGCACCGGCCGGACCCCCCGGTTCGCGCCGAGCCGCGCCCGGCCTTCATCTACTGGGGCCGGCTGACGCCGCTGAAGCGGATCGACCGGGCCATCCGCCTCTTCGCCCGCATCGCCGCCAACCGGACGGACGCCCGCCTGACCCTGATCGGGCCCGACGCCGGCAGCCAGGGCGAACTGGAAGCCCTGGCCAGGACGCTGGGCATGGCCGACCGGATCGAGTTCGCCGGCCCGCTGGGCTTCGACGCCATCGCCGAACGCGCCGCCCAGGCCGACTTCTTCCTGCAGCTCAGCGACCAGGAGGGCGCGGCCATGTCGGTGATCGAGGCCATGCAGCTGGGCCTGGTCCCCGTGGTCACCCCGGTCGGGCAGATGGCCGAATACTGCCGGCCGCTGGAAACCGGCGTGATCTTCCAGGACGAGGCTCAGACGGCCGGGGATATCGGGCGCATGCTGAGCGATCCTGGACTCTTCAGCCGCGCGAGTGCTGCGGCGATCAACCGCTGGACCGCGACCCGGCTATATGATCAAGACTTCATGGCCGCCGCCGAAGCGTTGGCGCGGGGGATTCGTCGGTAGGAACGCCTAGACGCCATGTGCGGCATCGCCGGACTCTATTCGGCTTCTCAACCCAGGCTGGCATCCCAGGCTGCCGCCGGACGCATGTGCGACGTCCTGACGCACCGGGGTCCCGACAGCCAGGGAATCTGGGCCGACAGCGCCGCGGGCCTGGTGTTCGGCCAGCGCCGGCTGGCGGTGATCGACACCTCCGAGGCCGGGCTGCAGCCGATGCAAAGCGCCAGCGGCCGGTTCGTGATCAACTACAACGGCGAGATCTATAACTACCTGGATGTGCGGGCCGAGCTGGAGGCCAGCGGGCCTGTTCCCAACTGGCGCGGCCATTCCGACACCGAGACCATGCTGGAGGCCATCGACCGCTGGGGCCTGGCCGACACCCTGGCCCGCATCGAGGGCCAGTTCGCCATCGCCCTGTGGGACCGCCAGGCCCGCCGGCTCTATCTGGCCCGCGACCGGTTTGGCGAAAAGCCGCTCTATTACGGCTGGGCCGGCAAGGCCCTGGTGTTCGGCTCGGAACTGAAAGCCCTGCGCACCGTCCCGGGCTGCCCGGGCGAGATCGACCGCGAGGCCCTGGCCAGCTTCGTCCGCTACGGCTTCGTGCCCCATCCCCGTTCGATCTGGCGGGGGATTTCCAAGCTGCCGCCGGGAACCTGGACCTCGTTCGGGCCGGACGACCCGCCCGGGTCCGCGCCCAGGATCGTCACCTATTGGGACGCCGGCGAGGCGGCCAGCCAAGCCATGGCCGACCCGTGGCGCGGCAGCGAATCGGACGCCGTGGAGGCCCTGGACGCCCTGCTGGCCAGGACGGTGAAGAGCCGGATGATCGCCGACGTGCCGCTGGGCGCCATGCTGTCGGGCGGCGTCGATTCCTCGACCGTGGTGGCGATGATGCAGGCCCACGGCCAGGCGGCCGGGCCGGTCAAGACCTTCACCCTGGGCTTCGACGAGGCCGGCTATGACGAGGCCGCGGCCGCCAAGGCGGTGGCCGCCCATCTGGGGACCGACCACACCGAGCTCTATGTCACCGCCGCCGACGCCCTGGCGGTCGCCCCGCGCCTGCCCAGCCTCTATGACGAGCCCTTCGCCGACGCCTCGCAGATCCCGACCTTCCTGGTCAGCGGCCTGGCCCGCAGCCAGGTGACCGTCGCCCTCAGCGGCGACGCCGGCGACGAGATCTTCGGCGGCTACAACCGCTATTTCCACGGCGCGGAAGTCTGGAAACGGGCCGGCGGAGTTCCCCGCTCGCTCCGGGCCGGCGCGGCGGCGGCCCTGCAGGCGGTCTCGCCCGACGGCTGGAACCGTGCGGCGGGCGCGCTCTCGGCGGTGCTGCCGGCCGAACTCAGCGGCGGCCGGGCCGGCGAGAAGATCCACAAGCTGGCCGGGGTGCTGTCGGCCGCCGACCAGGACGCCTATCACCAGGGCCTGCTGTCGCTGTGGGACGATCCGGGCCAAGTGCTGGTGGATCGCGCCCAGGGCCTCAGCCTGCCGGGCGACCATCCGGTCCCGGCGGCGATGACCAGCTTCGCCGAGCGGGCCATGTATCTGGACACCCGCTACTACCTGCCCGACGACATCCTGGCCAAGGTCGACCGCGCCGCCATGGGGGTCAGCCTGGAGGCCCGGGCGCCCTTCCTGGACCGCGACGTGTTCGCCTTCGCCTGGTCGCTGCCCATGTCGATGAAGATCGGTGGCGGGCGCGGCAAGCAGGTGCTGCGCAAGGTGCTGGACCGCTATGTCCCCAGGGCCCTGATCGACCGGCCCAAGCAGGGGTTCGCCCTGCCGATCGGCCGCTGGCTGCGCGGCGAGCTGAAGGACTGGGGCGAGGCGCTGCTGGCCCCCAGCCGGCTGAAGGACCAGGGCCTGTTCGACCCGGCCGCCGCGCGCCGCTGCTGGGACGAGCACCAGAGCGGCCGGCGCAACTGGGACACCCGCCTGTGGGTGCTGCTGATGGCCCAGGCCTGGCTCGACGAACAGCGGGGCGCGGCATGAGTTCGCTCGCCTCGCCCGTCAGAACCGCCAGGCCGGCCCGCGTGCGGCCCACCCCCAGGCCGGTCACGACACCGCCCGCCAAGATCGTGCTGTTCGCCAACACCGACTGGTATCTCTACAATTTCCGCCAGTCCCTGGCCCGCCATCTGCGTGAGGCCGGCCATCCGCTGATCCTGATCTCGCCCGACGGCGCCTATGGCCCCAAACTGATCGAGGCTGGGTTCGACTGGCGGGCCCTGCCGATGAACCGGCGCAGCATCAATCCCCTGGCCGAGGCCGGGCTGATCTGGCATCTGACCCGGCTGCTGCGGCGGGAAAAGGCCGACATCATCCACGGCTTCACCATCAAGCCGGCCGTCTATGGCGCCCTGGCCGGGGGCCTGGCCGGAGTGAAGCGGGTCAACGCCGTCGCGGGCCTGGGCTATGTGTTCATGAGCGGCCAGATGCAGGCCCGGGCCCTGCGCCCCATCGTCCGCACCATGGCCAGGCTGACCTTCGACGACGCCCACACCCGGCTGATCGTGCAGAACCCGGACGACCACGCCGCCTTCGTGGGCTCGGGCCTGGTCAGCGCCGGCCGCACCCACATCATCCCGGGTTCCGGCGTCGACTGCTCGCGCTTCAAGGTCAGCCCCCGCAAGCGCGAAAAGGGCGAGGCGCTGCGCATCCTGCTGGCCGCCCGCATGCTGTGGGACAAGGGCCTGGCCGAATTCGTCGAGGCCGCCCGCGCGCTGAAGGCCGAGGGCCGCAACATCGAATTCCTGCTGGCCGGCGAACCGGACCCCGGCAATCCCACCGCCGTGCCGATCGAGACCCTGAAGTCCTGGTTCGACGAGGGGGTGGTGACCTGGCTGGGCCATGTCGACGACATGCCGGGCCTGCTGGCCGAGGTCGATGTGGTCGCCCTGCCCAGCTACCGCGAGGGCCTGCCCAAGACCCTGATCGAGGCCGCCGCCTGCGCCCTGCCCCTGGTCACCACCGATGTCCCGGGCTGCCGCGAGGTGGTCACCGACGGCGTCGACGGCCTGCTGGTCCCGGTCCGTGAATGGCGGCCCCTGGCCGAGGCGTTCGCCAGGCTGGACGACGACCCGGCGCTGCGGGCGCGGCTGGGCGCGGCGGCGCGCCAAAAGGCCCTGGCCCAGTTCGACGAGAAGATCGTCATCGAGCGGACGATGGAGGTCTATCGGTCGCTGCTGGGGTAGGCCTTCCTAAATTCCTCGCCCCTTGGGCGAGGGGGACCACGAAGTGGTGGAGTGGGCTCTTGGGAGCACACGGCGTTTCAGGCACGCCCACTCCGACAGTGCTCAATCCGGACACACCGTGTGTTCCACGGCCCACTCCGTCGGCTTCGCCGCCACCTCGCCCAAGGGGCGAGGAATTTGTTGCCAGGACCGACCATTTGTTCTCTAAATGTTCCTGGATGAAAGCTCGCCCTCGGACCCTGAAATTCGCACAACATCTCCGGCGAAATCTGTCGCTGCCGGAAGGTCTGCTGTGGGAACTTCTCAAGGGGCGGAAAACCGGAGGCCTGAAGTTCCGCCGCCAGCACCCAGTCGGAAGCTACATCCTGGACTTCTTCTGCGCCGAGCTGAGGCTTGCCGTCGAAATCGATGGACAGCAGCACACCTACGCGGCGCAGATCGAGCACGACCGAGCCCGCGACGCCTGGCTGGCAGAGCGCGGCATCCGGGTCTTGCGGTTTCCCGCCGATCATGTGCTCGAAAATGCCGCTGCGGTCGCCGAACTCATCGCGCTGGAAGCAGGACCGCCTCGAAGCGAACCTCGCGTCACCTGGTGGATCAGGTAACCCCTACCGCCCCATATCCTGCAACAGGCCCAGCACCCGCCCCCCGCGCGGCGCCTGCACCACCACCACCGTCACCAGCCCGTCGGTCTTGGCCGCCGGGAGCTTGTAGGCGGTCGGGCGGCCCTTCCAGGCGCCCAGCTTGACCAGTTCGCGCACGACGTTGCGCTCGGTGAGTGTGCGGCCCTTGTTGTCGCCGCGGCGGACCTGGACCTCGAGCAGCCGGGGATCGTAGCGGATCAGCCAGACATCGGCCCCGCCACGCGGGACGCGGCCGGAACCGACGGCGACGCGGCCGCCGGCCATGAACAGCATGTCGGGCGGATCGATCGGGGTCTTGGCGGCCTGGGCGACCAGGGCGTCGACCTTGGCGGCCCTGACGCCGGAAACCTGACTGCGGCCGCCGACCACCACCTGCGGGGTATAGACCTCGCGCAGGCCGAAGCCCCGGACATAGGCCCGCTGGCGCTCGACGAATTCGGGCCGGGCGAAGCTGTCTTCCCAGCCCAGATAGTCCCAGTAGTCGACCGAAAAGGTCAGGGCCAGAACGCCCGGCGACTGGGCCAGATCGTTGAAATGCTCGCCGGCGTCATTGCAGGACGAACAGCCCTGGGCGGTGAACAGTTCGACCAGGACAGGCGGTTTAGCGGGCGCGGCCGCGACCGGCGAAGCCAGCGCGGCCGCGAAGGCCCAGACCAAAAAAGCAGCAAACGCGGATTTCATCGCCGGCAATTAACCGGAAGAGAGAGCGCGGCGCGTTTCACGAGGCCGTGAACCGCGCCGCTCATGCTCAGGCTTCCGTCTTGGCGAGGTTGCGCAGGACGTAGTTCAGGACGCCGCCGTTCTTGAAATACTCCAGCTCGGTAGGGGTATCGATCCGGCAGCGGACCGGGAAGCGGGCGATGCGGCCGTCGGTCGGGCGGTAGAGCTCGACGATCAGCTGCTTGCGGGGCGAGAGGTCCTGCAGACCGCGGATCGAGACGATCTCCTCCCCGGTCAGGCCCAGGCGCTGCCAGCCTTCCGAGGTGAACTGCAGGGGGAGGACCCCCATGCCCACCAGGTTGGAGCGGTGGATACGCTCGAAGGTCTCGGCGATCACCGCGCGGACGCCCAGCAGCTTGGCGCCCTTGGCCGCCCAGTCGCGCGACGAACCGGTGCCGTATTCCTTGCCCGCGAAGACGACGGCCGGACGGCCCTCGGCCTGGTAGCGCATGGCCGCGTCGTAGATCGACATGACCTCGCCCGAGGGGAAGTGCTTGGTCACCCCGCCCTCGATGTCGGGGGTAATGCGGTTGCGGATGCGGATGTTGGCGAAGGTGCCGCGCATCATCACTTCGTGGTTGCCCCGGCGGCTGCCATAGCCGTTGAAGTCCTCGAAGCGGACCTGGCGTTCCAGCAGGTATTCACCGGCCGGTGAGGTCTTCTTGATCGAGCCGGCCGGGCTGATGTGGTCGGTGGTGATCGAGTCGCCGAACACGCCCAGGATCCGCGCCTCGATGATGTCGGTCACCGGGTCGGGGGTCATGGTCATGCCCTGGAAGTAGGGCGGGTTCTGCACATAGGTCGAACCCATGTCCCAGGCGTAGGTCTTGCCGCCCTTGATCTCGATGGCCTGCCAGTTGGCGTCGCCGGCGAAGACGTCGCCATAGCGGGCGGCGAACATGGCGCTGGTCACCGACTTCTTCTGCAGGGCGGCGATGTCGGCGTTGGTCGGCCAGATGTCCTTCAGGAAGACATCCTTGCCCTTCTTGTCCTGGCCCAGCGGCTGGGTCGCCAGGTCGATGCGCATCGAGCCGGCCAGGGCATAGGCCACCACCAGCGGCGGGCTGGCCAGGTAGTTGGCGCGGACGTCCTGGTTGACCCGGCCTTCGAAGTTCCGATTCCCGGAGAGAACCGAGCAGGCGACCAGGTCGCCCTCGTTGACCGCGGCGCTGATGGCGTCCGGCAGCGGGCCGGAATTGCCGATGCAGGTGGTGCAGCCATAGCCGACCAGGTTGAAGCCCAGCGCGTCCAGCGACTTCTGCAGGCCGGCCTTGATCAGATAGTCGGTGACCACCTGGCTGCCGGGGGCCAGCGAGGTCTTCACCCACGGCTTGACCTTGAGCCCCTTGGCGACCGCGTTCTTGGCCAGCAGGCCGGCGGCGATCAGCACCGAGGGGTTGGAGGTGTTGGTGCAGGAGGTGATGGCGGCGATGACCACGTCGCCATGGCCGACATCGAACTTCTCGCCCTGGACGGGCACGCGGACGTCGGCGCTTTCCTTCTTGCCGAAGTCACCAGCCAGGGCTTCCTCGAAGGCGGCGGCGGCGTCGGTCAGCAGCACCCGGTCCTGGGGACGCTTGGGGCCGGCCAGCGAGGGCAGCACCGAGGCCAGATCGAGTTCCAGCACGTCGGAGAAGACCGGCTCTTCGCCTTCCGGATCGTGCCACAGGCCCTGTTCCTTGGCGTAGGCCTCGACCAGGTTGACCCGGGCGGTCTCGCGGCCGGTGGCCTTGAGATAGTCGATGGTCGACTGGCTGATCGGGAAGAAGCCGCAGGTGGCGCCATATTCCGGGGCCATGTTGGCGATGGTCGCCTGGTCCTCGATGGTCAGGTTCGCCAGGCCGGCGCCGAAGAACTCGACGAACTTGCCGACCACGCCCTTCTTGCGCAGCATCTGGGTGACGGTCAGCACCAGGTCGGTGGCGGTCGCGCCTTCCGGCATCGAGCCGGTCAGGCGGAAGCCGATGACCTCGGGAATGAGCATCGGGATGGCCTGGCCCAGCATGGCGGCCTCGGCCTCGATGCCGCCCACGCCCCAGCCCAGGACCGACAGGCCGTTGACCATGGTGGTGTGCGAGTCGGTGCCGACCACGGTGTCGGGATAGGCGACGTCATGCTCGGGATGGCCGGCGTCGGCCGCGGTCCAGACGGTCTGGGCCAGGTATTCCAGGTTCACCTGGTGGCAGATGCCGGTGCCGGGGGGCACGACGCGGAAATTGTTGAAGGCGGAGGAGCCCCAGCGCAGGAAGCGGTAGCGCTCGATGTTGCGCTCATACTCGCGGGCGACGTTGTCGCCGAAGCTCTTGGGCGTGCCGAAATGGTCGACCATCACCGAGTGGTCGATGACCAGGTCGACGGGGTTGAGCGGATTGATCTTTTCGGGGTCGCCGCCCAGCGCCGTCATGGCGTCGCGCATGGCGGCCAGGTCGACGACGGCCGGCACGCCGGTGAAGTCCTGCATCAGCACGCGGGCGGGGCGGAAGCTGATTTCGTGCTGGACGGAGCCGCGGTTCTCGACCCAGGCGGCGACGGCCTTCAAGTCAACTTCGCTGGTGCCCACGCCATCTTCGTTGCGCAGCAGGTTCTCCAGCAGCACCTTCATCGACACCGGCAGGCGGGCGATTCCGGCCAGCCCGGCCTGTTCGGCCTGCTTGAGGCTGTAGTAGACATATTTCGTCCGGCCCACCACGAGCGTGCGGCGGGTCTGAAGGCTGTCGATAGACGCCATGTTTGGAGATCCTTTCCTGTCCTTAGCCGCCCGAAAACCACTTCCGGGACCGCGCGCAGGGGGGACTCACAGCGTCTTCCCCCGTCGCGGCTCTTTCCCAAGCCATGCGAGGGATCGGCGCGCGCTGCATACTCCCGGTCGGGGCCAACGTCCATGCACGCGGCGTGGGTTTCGGAGCGCCGGCGCATGATCACCGCCCTGGCGATCCACAACCTGTCGATCCAGCGCGGCGATCGGACGCTGTTTTCGCAGTTTTCGCTGGAGATGAAGGCCGGCGAGGCCGTGGCGCTGACGGGCCGCAATGGCTCGGGCAAGACCAGCCTGCTCCGCGCCGTGGCCGGGCTGCTGCGCCCGGCGGCGGGCGAGGTTCGATTCGGCGAGGTCGAGGCCGAGGAGGCGCGGGCCAGGGGCCTGCACCTGGTCGGCCACCTGGACGGGCTGAAGACCGGCCGCACGGTCTGGGAGGAACTGCTGTTCCAGACCCGCTGGACCGGCGGAACCGACGCGGCCGCCGCCGCCGCCCTGGAAACCCTCGACATCGTCCGGCTGAAGGACCTGGAAGTGCGCCGCCTCTCGGCCGGCCAGCGCCGCCGCCTGGCCCTGGCCCGGCTGGTCGCCGCGCCCCGGCCGCTCTGGCTGCTGGACGAGCCCATGGCCCCCCTCGACGCCGAGCAGAGGCGGCGGTTCGGCGTCCTGATGGAGCAGCATCTGGCCGGCGGCGGGATGATCCTCGCCGCCGTACACGACCCCCTGCCCCTGCCGGCCCGCGGCGCCGAGGTCGGCGCATGAGCCCGCTCACCGCCCTGTTCGGCCGTGAGCTTTCCCTGTCCTGGGGCCGGGGCGGCGGACCGCTGCCGGCGCTGGCCTTCTATGCCGGCGTCACCACGATGCTGCCCCTGGCGGTGGGGCCCGAGCCGGAGCGGCTGGCCTCGGTCGCGCCGGGCATGGCCTGGCTGGCCCTGGCCCTGGCGGCCCTGCTGTCGCTGGAGCGGCTGTTCGAGCGCGACTTCGAGGACGGCGCCCTGGACCTGCTCAGCCTGGGCCCGGTCCCGCTGGAGCTGGTCTGCGCCGTCAAATGCCTGGCCCAGTGGATCGCCATCGGCCTGCCCCTGGCCCTGGCCGCCCCCATCGCCGCCCTGGCCCTCGGCGCCCCGACCGCCCTGGCCCCGCTGATCGCCCTCTGCGCCGCCCTGGGGGCCCTGGCCTTCGCCTTCGCCGGCGGCATGGGCGCGGCCCTGGCCCTGGGCAGCCGGCGCGGCGGCCTGTTGATCGCCGTCATCGTCCTGCCGCTCTTCGCCCCGCCGGTGATCTTCGGCGGCGGGGCCCTGACCGCCGGTGGCGGGGCCGGGCTGCTGCTGCTGGCGGCCTGGACGGCGGCGGCGGTGGCCCTCTCGCCGCTGGCCATGGCGGCGGCGGTGCGCAACGCGCTGGATTGACCCGGATCAAGCCGTCCGCCCCGGCAAGGTGCTACAAGCCTGCAACAAAACGGCGTTCGCCTGACATTCGCCGGCTACATGGCGCGGTCAGGGTCGCCGGTATCAGCAATTCGGGGAGAGACCCAAAGATGACCTTCAACCCAACCCGCCTTGGCCTGCTGGCCAGCGCCGCCCTCATCCTCACCCTGGCCGGCGCGGCCCAGGCGGCCGACACGCCGCCGCCCAAGGTCGAGCGCAAGGTGGTGATCATGGGCGGTCCCGGCGGCGGCATGATGGGCGGCCCGATGGGCGGAATGGGCGAGAAGATGGATCCCGCCAAGCACGCCCAGCACCTGCGCGACGTGCTGCAGCTGCGGCCCGATCAGGAAGGCGCCCTGCAGGCCTTCCTGAAGTCCATGGAGCACCCCAAGGACATGGGCGACATGCCCAAGATGGACGGCCCGATGACCACGCCCCAGCGGCTGGACATGATGCTGACCATGATGGCCAAGCACCAGGCGATGATGGAAAAGCATGTGGCGGCCGTGAAGGCCTTCTACGCCCAGCTCAGCCCCGCCCAGCAGAAGGCCTTCGACGCCCTGCATGACGAGATGATGGGCGGCATGATGGGCGGCGGCGGCATGCGGATGATCATGCGCCGCGGCCCGCACAGCGACGACGGCGGCATGGGTCCGCCCCCGCCGCCCCCTGGCGAGTAGAATGGGCGAGTAAGGGCTCCGTAGTCCCACTGACTTGCCCGCCGTCCAGCGACAGACTAGACGGCGGGCATGTTCGCCTTCCTGGCCAATCCGCAAAGGTTCATGGCCTTTTCCAAGGTCGCCGCCCCCCTGATCGGGGCGACGGCCTTTTTGCTGCTGGCCAGCGGCCTGTGGCTGACCTTCTCGGCCCCCGACGACTACCAGCAGGGCGCGACGGTCAGGATGATGTTCATCCATGTGCCGGCCGCCTGGCTGGCCCTGTTCTCCTATGTCTGCCTGGCCGTCGCCAGCTTCCTTTCCCTGGTCTTCCGCCACGCCCTGGCCGACGCCGCCGCCAAGGCCTGCGCGCCGCTGGGCGCGACCTTCACGGCGCTCGCCCTGATCACCGGCGCGCTCTGGGGCCAGCCGATGTGGGGGACCTGGTGGGTGTGGGATGCGCGGCTGACCTCGATGCTGGTGCTGCTGCTGCTGTGGCTGGCCTATATCGCCCTGCGCTCGGCCATCGACGACGAGACCAAGGCCGGCCGCGCCGCCGCCATCCTGGCCCTGGTCGGGGCCATCAACCTGCCGATCATCCACTACTCGGTGGTGTGGTGGAACACCCTGCACGAGGGCTCCTCCAGCTTCATGAAGAACACCGGCTCGAGCCACTACCTGGCCCCGCTGGCCCTGATGGCCCTGGGCTACACCGCCGCCTTCGGCTCGCTCTGGCTGGTGCGGATCCGGGCCGAGCTCTACCGGCGGCGCGCCTCCCTGCTGGCCCTGCGCGCGGCGGAGGCCTGAGATGCCCGACCTCCACACCGGCGAGTATGGCGTCTACATCTGGTGGGCGTTCGGAATCACCGCCCTGGCCTTCGCCGGCATGATCGCCGACAGCCTGCTCAGAGCCCGCAAATGGAAGCGGCGGGTCGACGCCCTGGAAACCCAGACCCTGGGAAACCGGCCGTGAAACGCTTCTTCGCCTTCACCCCGCTGATCGTCCTGGCCCTGCTGGCCGGGGTCTTCGCCGTCTACAGCCTACACCGCGACCCGCAGGTGCGGCCCCGGGCCCTGGTCGGCCATCCGGTCCCGGCCGTGACCCTGGTCCCGCTGGAGGGCGGCGCCCCGGTCGCCCTGGGCGGGCTGAAGGGGCCGGTGCTGGTCAACTTCTACGCCTCCTGGTGCGTCCCCTGCCGGCAGGAGGCCCAGGTGCTGATGGGCCTCAAGACCGAGGGGGTCACGGTGATCGGCGTCGCCTACAAGGACGAGCCCGACGCCAGCCGCGCCTTCCTGGCCGAGGTCGGCAACCCCTATGCCCAGACCCTGGTCGACCGCGACGGCCGCGCCGGGCTGGAGTTCGGGGTCACCGGCGTTCCCGAAACCTTCCTGATCGGCCGGGACGGGATCATCCGCGACAAGATCTCCGAACCCCTGACCGTCGAGAGCGCCGACCGGCTCGTCCGCAAGCTTTCAGCGTCGGACCGTTAACCTTTCGCTAACCATAGTCGCGGAACGGTCGGGGCGTGGTCACGCCCGTTCGCCCCTCCCTGACGCCCCCGACCGCCGCCCCGGCGCGCACCGCCGCGCAACGGGCCTTCTTCGACGCCGCCATGGGCCGGGCCGCGCCGACCGCCGCACCCGCCGCCGCCGTGCAGACTCCGGCTGTTCAGGCGGCTCCAATCGCGCCCGTCCGCGCCGCTATGCCCGCGCCGCAGCCGGCTGCCAATCCGGCGCCTGATCCTGGCGAACCAATCCGCTATCGTCGGCCCGGTTCGATCCTCGATATCAAGGTCTAACTCCTCTTCTCCCTTCCTCCTCGATGGAGGAAGGGCGGGGATGGTGGTGGTGGCAGTGCGTTTCCGGAAGCACTCGGGGAGGCGTGGTCGCCACCCTGAGCCAGTCGCCCAAACACCGAGCGCGCACCACCAACCCTGCCCTTCCTCCATCGAGGAGGAAGGGTTCCAGAAAGAGTCCGTTGCACCCGGGGATTGCCCACAAGCCCATCCCCCCCTAGACCTTGGCGAAAGCTTTCGGGGGACGAAACGCAAATGTCGGACAAGGGCGTGTCGATGCGCACCGTGATTACGGCCTCGTCGGCCGGCACGGCGTTCGAGTGGTATGACTTCTTCGTCTTCGGGACCCTGGCCGGGGTCATCGCCAAGAACTTCTTCGCCTCGCTGAACGAGACCGCCGGCCTGCTGGCCGCGCTGGCCCTGTTCGGGGCGGGCTTCTTCTTCCGGCCGATCGGGGCGCTGATCTTCGGCCATATCGGCGACCGGGTCGGGCGCAAGGGGGCCTTCCTGCTGACCGTGACCCTGATGGGCGGCGCCACCTTCGCCATCGGCCTTCTGCCCACCTACGCCCAGGCCGGGCCCATCGCCCCCATCCTGCTGATCCTGATGCGCATCATCCAGGGCACGGCGCTGGGCGGCGAATACGGCGGGGCGGCCATCTATGTCGCCGAGCATGCCCCGGTGAAGAAGCGGGCGGAATACACCGGCTGGATCCAGACCTCGGCGGCGTTCGGCCTGGTCGGCGCCCTGGCGGTGATCTTCGTCACCCGCAAGGCGATGGGCGAAACCGACTTCACCGACTTCGGCTGGCGCCTGCCCTTCCTGCTGTCGGCCATCCTGGTCGGCATCTCGATCTTCATGCGGCTCAAGCTCTCCGAGAGCCCGGCCTTCCAGAAGCTCAAGGACGCCGGCGAGCAGACCAAGGCGCCCTACAGGGAATCCTTCGGCCAGTGGAAGAACCTCAAGCTGGTTCTGCTGGTGCTGTTCGCCTTCATGAGCGCCCAGGGCGCGGCCTGGTACACCGCCTTCTTCTACACCCAGGTGTTCATGGAGAAGTTCCTCAAGGTCGACCCGGCCACTTCCAACCTGCTGATCATGGCCATCACCATCGCCAGCGCCCCGCTCTATGTGTTTTTCGCCTGGCTGAGCGACCGGGTGGGCCGCAAATGGGTGATGTGGTGCGGCATGACCCTGTCGCTGGTCGCCTTCTTCCCGGTCTTCCACGCCATGGCCAGCCTGGCCAACCCGGCCTTGGTCGCCGCCCAGCAGCGCAACCAGGTGGTGGTGGTCGCCGACCCCGCCCAATGCTCGTTCCAGTTCGACCTGATCGGCAAGGCCAAGTTCCTCACCGACTGCGACATCGCCAAGAACGTGCTCTCCAACGCCGGGGTCTCCTATGACAACCAGGCCGGTCCCGCCGGCTCGGCGACGCAGGTGCATATCGGTTCGGCCGTGGTGGCCTCCAAGAGCGCCGTGGGTCTCTCCGCCCCCGAGGCCAAGGCGGTCAAGGCCGGGGTCGAGAAGGACCTCAAGGCCGCCCTGGCCGCCGCCGGCTATCCGGCCAAGGCCGACCCGGCCCAGCTGAACTTCTGGGGCCTGTTCGGGGTGCTGATGATCTTCGTGGTCGGGGCCACCGCCCTCTACGGCCCGATGGCGGCCACCCTGGTGGAGATCTTCCCGACCCGGGTGCGCTACACGGCCATGTCGCTGCCCTATCACATCGGCACGGGCTGGATCGGCGGCTTCGTGCCGGTGACTGCCTTCGCCATCGTGGTGGCGACGGGGAACATCTATTCGGGGCTTTGGTACTCGGCGGTGTTCACCGGGATCAGCGTGATCGTCTGCCTGTTCTTCCTGCCGGAGACACGGGGGCGGCCGATCGATTAGGGCATTTCTCGCCCGTTGGGCGAGGTGGCGGCGAAGCCGACGGAGTGGGCCGAGGCGCACACGGAGCGTCAGGATTGAGCACTGTCTGAGTGGGCGTGCTTGAAGCTCCGTGTGCTCCCCAGAGCCCACTCCACCACTTCGTGGTCCCCCTCGCCCAAGGGGCGAGGAATTACAGCTTCGTCCGCGGCGTCAGCGTGTTCGACGCCCACACAGCCCCCAGCGCAATCGCCGCCGACAGGGCGCAGAGGACCCAGGTCCGGGGCTCGGCGCCTGGGGTCTGCACCGCCTGGTAGATGTCGGCCGGCAGGGTCAGGGTCTCGCCGGGGATGGCCGCCACGAAGGTGATGGTGGCCCCGAACTCGCCCAGCGCCTTGGCGAAACCCAGCACCAGGGCCGCGATCAGGCCGGGCATGGCCAGCGGGATGGTGATCCGCAACAGCCGCAGCAAAGGTCCGGCCCCCAGGGTGCGGGCCGCCTCGTCCACATCGGCGTCGATGGCCTCGATGGAGAGCCGGATCGGCCGCACCATCAGAGGGAAGGCCATGATGGCGGCGGCCAGGGCCGCGCCGGTCCAGTCGAAGGCGAAGACGATGCCGATCTTGGCCAGCCCCTGGCCCAGCACCCCCTGCTTGCCGAACAGCACCAGCAGGGCGAACCCCGTCGCCACCGGCGGCAGCACCAGCGGCATATGGGCCAGGGCGTCGAGCAGGGAGCGGCCGGGGAAGCGGCCCCGGGCCAGGGCCAGGGCGACCCCGAAGGCGACCGGCAGGCTGGCGAGGGTGGCGACCGAGGCTACCCGCAGCGACAGGGCCACGGCCGTCCAGTCGTCGGGTGTCAGCAGGCTCACGTTGTCGGGGCGGCCAGCATGACATCGACCGTCACGCCGGCGCGGGTCAGGGCGGCCAGGTCGGCGGCGGACGGCGAGCGGGTGATGATCCGCACCACCAGCCGGCCGGCCTTGGCGAGCGCGGTCATCTGCTCGGCCCCGCCCTCGCTGGGCGCCAGCCGGCCGGCGTCGCGGCGGGCGAGCGCCAGGATGGCCGGGTCGGCGTCGGGGTCGGGAATGACCAGGTCGGCCTCGGAAAGGATGCGGGCGGCGCGCAGGGTGAGCAGGTCCGAGGGACCGCGCCCGGCCACATAGACCACCCGGCCGCGCGGGCCGTCGCGGGTCTTCAGCGCCTCCAGCAGCAGGGCGCCGGCCCCCTCCATGTCGCCGTCCAGGGCCTTCTGGGCGGCGGGGCCGCTGAGCTGCTCGCGCAGGAAATTGCGGCGGTCGGCCTGGTCGGGCAGGACCGCGCGCACCGCCGCCTGGTGGATGCGCATCAAGGCCGCCACCCGGCCGGTCCCCTCGGGGATGCGGGCCTCGATATCGTTGCGCAGCAGGCTGGCCAGCATGGGGGCCGAACCATTGGTGCCGATGGCCGCCACCACCTCGCCCCGGTCGACCAGGGCCGGGGTGTGGAAGTCCGACAGGTCCGGCCGGTCGACGACATTGACCAGGGCCCGCGCCCCGCGCGCCGCGCTGGCCGCCGACTGCACGAAGAGGTCGTCTCCGGCGATGAAGGCCAGCAGCGCCCCGGCATAGGTCCCGATCAGGAAGGCGTCGGTCCCCTCGGCCCGCACCAGCACCGCCGGCGAGCCGTCGAACAGCCGCGCCTTGGCGTCAGCCGCCTCGCCGGTTCCGGCGATGACGACCTTGCGGCCGGCGAGTGGGAAAAAGGCGGGGAAAGCGTCCAACTGAGCTACTTCACCGTCTTCAGATAGGCGATCAGCGCCGCCCGATCGCCGGGCTTGGCGACCTTGACGAACATCTTGCCGCCCGGGGCGAAGCCGGCCGGGTTGGTCAGGAAGCTGTCGAGATTGGCGTCGCCCCAGACGCCGGTCTTGGCCTTCAGGCCGGCGGAATAGGCGTAGCCGGGCGCGCCGGCGATCTTGCGGCCGACCACGCCCTTCAGCGAGGGGCCGGCCGGGCCGCTGGCTTCGGTGACGCTGTGGCAGGCCTTGCACTGGGCGTTGTAGAGGGCCGCGCCATCCTGCGCGAAGGCGGGGAACGCGACGGCCGCGAGGGCGGCGATGAGGACCAGGCGCATGGCGGTGTCTCCAGCTGAGAGGGACAGGCTAGCCCGGCCCCCAGATTTTTTCACTGGCGCAGAAACGCCTTAACGGCGTTAAGATAGGGCCTGGCGCGGGGCTTGGCTCGTCTTTGCGCGCAAATAGCGAACTCTTTTGGGGAAGAGCAGCAAATGCCCACCACACTCAACGTGAACGGCAAGTCCGTCACCGTCCAGGCCGCCGACGACACGCCCCTGCTGTGGGTGCTGCGCGACGAGCTGGGCATGACCGGGACCAAGTTCGGCTGCGGCATGGCCCAGTGCGGGGCCTGCACGGTGCATGTCGACGGCCAGCCGACCCGCTCCTGCGTCACCCCGGTCAGCGCGGTCGCCGCCAACAAGATCACCACCATCGAGGGGCTGGGCGGCAATCACCCGGTGCAGCAGGCCTGGGTCAAGGCCGACGTCCCGCAGTGCGGCTACTGCCAGTCGGGCCAGATCATGAGCGCCGTGGCCCTGCTGAACGGCAACAAGCACCCCAGCGACGCCGACATCGACGCGGCGATGAGCGGCAACATCTGCCGCTGCGGGACCTATCAGCGGATCCGCGCCGCCATCAAGGACGCCGCGACCATGCCCGCCGCGCCGGCTCAGGCCTGAGGGGAAGCATCATGAACGCGCATGTGAATCCTAAGACGACCCGCCGCGAAGTCGTCATCGGCGCCGCGGTGGTCGGCGGCTCGCTGCTGGTCGGCGGCTGCTCGATGGGCGATATGCTCAGCATCGGCGCCCCGAAAGACTTCGGCCCCTTCGGGCCCTTCCTCAAGATCGCCAAGGACGGGGCGGTCACCGTCGTCTCCAAGCATATCGAGTTCGGCCAGGGCAGCCATACTGGCCTGGCGGCGATGGTCGCCGAGGAGCTGGACGCCGACTGGAACAAGGTCGTCATCGAGCAG
The DNA here is from genome assembly GCF_030814835.1 of Caulobacter ginsengisoli. Classification (GTDB taxonomy): domain Bacteria; phylum Pseudomonadota; class Alphaproteobacteria; order Caulobacterales; family Caulobacteraceae; genus Caulobacter; species Caulobacter ginsengisoli. The sequence continues at coordinate 53,017 of NZ_JAUSVS010000005.1, read as the reverse complement.
GCCGCGGCCAACGCCAAGGTCTACGCCAACCTCGGCATGGGCGTGCAGGGCACGGGCGGCTCTTCCGCGCTTGCGAACAGCTGGATGCAGCTGCGCAATGTCGGCGCCGCGACCCGGGCGATGTTCGTGCAGGCGGCGGCGGCCAAATGGGGCGTCCCGGCCGGCGAGATCGCCGTCAAGGACAGCGTCCTGACCCACAAGAGCGGCAAGACCGCCGGCTTTGGCGAACTGCTTGAGGCGGCCAGCAAGATCGAGCCGCCGGAAAAGCCCACCCTGAAGGCCCCCAAGACCTTCACCCTGATCGGAACCGACCGCATCCGCCGCAAGGACAGCGCCGCCAAGTCGACCGGCGCCGCCCGCTTTACCCAGGACGTCCAGGCGCCGGGCATGCTGATCGCCATGGTCGCCCACGCCCCGCGCTTTGGGGCCAAGGTCAAGAGCTTCGACGACAGCGCCGCCCGCAAAGTGGCCGGGGTGGTCGATGTGGTGGAAATCCCCACCGGCGTGGCGGTGGTGGCCAAGTCCACCTGGGCCGCCAAGCTGGGCCGCGACGCCCTGAAGGTCGAGTGGGACGAGTCCAAGGCCGAGAAGCGCGGCACCGAGGCCATGCTGAAGGAATACCGCGAGATCGCGGCCGGCAAGGGCGGCGACAAGATCAAGTGGGAGGCCTTCGACGTCCACGGGACCGGCAAGGCCCCCGAGGGCGAGATTTTCGAGACCAGCTACGAATTCCCCTACCTCGCCCATGCCTGCATGGAACCGATGAACTGCGTGGCCCAGATCAAGGGCGGCAAGACCAAGCTGACCGTCGCCTCCCAGATCCCGACCATGGACCAGCTCAACACGGCCAAGATCGTCGGCGCCCTGCCCGGCTCGATCCAGATCGAGACCCTGTTCGCCGGCGGCTCGTTCGGCCGGCGCGGCAACTTCCAGTCCGACTTCGTCACCGAATGCGTCCACATCGCCAAGAAGGCCGGCAAGGGTAATCCCGTGAAGCTGGTCTGGACCCGCGAGGACGACATGCGGGCCGGCCTCTACCGGCCCATGGTGCTGCACACCGTCAAGATCGTGCTGGACAAGGAAGGCTATCCGGCCAGCTGGACCCACCGCGTGGTCACCCAGTCGATCATGAAGGGCTCGCCCATGGCCCCCAAGGGCGTGGACCAGACCGCCGTCGAGGGCGCGATGGGCTCGCCCTACCTGAAGGCCACCCCCGTCGTCGACGCCAAGGTGGCCTTCCCCGACGCCGGGGTGCCGGTGCTGTGGTGGCGCTCGGTCGGCGCGACCCACACCGCCTTCGTCATGGAGCACACCATCGACCAGCTGGCCAAGCGGGCCGGCCAGGACCCGGTGGCTTACCGCCAGGCGCTCTACAAAAAGGCCGGCAAGGACGGCGCGCGTCACCTCGCCGCCCTGCAGCTGGCGGTCGACAAGGCCGGACCGACTACGACGCCGGGCTACACCCGCGGCGTGGCGGTGCATGAGAGCTTCGGCACCGTCGTCGCCCAGATCGCCGAGGTGAAGATGGAGGGCGACGAGCCCCGGGTCGGCCGCGTGGTCGCCGGCGTCGACTGCGGCACGGCCGTGGCGCCCGACCAGATCGCCGCCCAGATGGAAGGCGGCATCTGCTACGGCCTCTCCGCCGCCCTCTACGGCAAGGTCACCATGACCGACGGGGTGGTCGACCAAGGCAATTTCGACACCTACCGCGTGTTGCGGATGAACGAGGCGCCGACGGTGGAAACCCACATCCTGCCGTTGACGGGCCCCCCGAGCGGTATCGGGGAACCTGGGACGCCGGTCATCGCGCCGGCTGTGGCCAACGCGTTGTTCGCGATGGGCCGGCCGGCGACGACGAGCCTGCCGTTCGTGAAGGGCTGACGCGGAATCCTCACCCGGAGGGGGAAGGGGACCGCGCCGAAGGCGTGGTGGAGGGGGTTGCCGCCGCCGACCACGCTTGAAGAGCTTACCCGTATCGATGCCGCTGCATTCTGAACAGCAGCGGCAGCGTAAACCCCCTCCACCATGCTCCGCATGGTCCCCCTCCCCCTCCGGGTGAGGATTCAGGCTTTGCGGCACCACGGATCCAGGTCCGCCTCGTCCCCGATCAGCGCCAGCCCTGACGCGATCGACACCAGCTCATCCCCGCTCTCCAGCTTCTCCGCCCCGAACCGCCGAGCGAAGATGTTGCGCACCGCCGGGACGAAGGACGAGCCGCCGGTCAGGAACACCCGGTCGACCTGGTCTTCGCTCAGGCCCGCCCGTTCCAGAGCCTCGTTGACGGCGTTTTCCATCGCCGTCAGCTCCGGCGCGATCCACCCCTCGAACGCGCTCCGCGGCACGTCCTGTTCGATGCGGATCGTCCCCGCCACGAAGCTGAACCGCCCGACCTCGTCCCGCGACAAGGCCTCCTTCAGCCGCGAGACCGCCTGGTAGAGCCGGTAGCCGTGGTTGTCGTCCAGCAGCTCGACCAGCCAGGCGATCTTCTCCGGCTGCAACGCCGACTTCATCAGGCCACGGATGTCCTTCATGTCGCGGCTGGCCTGCAGCAGGGCCAGCTGCTCCCATCTCGCGAAGGCGGTGAAGTAGCGGTTGGGGATCGGGGGCAGGTTGTCGAAGGCCTTGTAGCGGCCGCCCTTGCCCAGGCGCGGCGAGACCAGGTTGTCGATGATCCGGTAGTCGAAGGCGTCGCCCGCCACCCCCACGCCGCTGTTGGCCAGGCCCGTGGACTTCACCCTGCCGCCGCCCAGCTGCTCGAATCGCACGAGCGAAAAGTCGCTGGTGCCGCCGCCGAAGTCGGCGACCAGCACGGTGGCGTCGGCCTTGAGCTGGCGGGCGAAGAAGAAGGCCGCCGCCACGGGTTCGTAGGCGTAGCGGATGTCCTTGAACCCCAACCGCCCGAAGGCGGTCTCGTAGCGCCGGATGGCCAGTTCGGGGTCGGGGCGCAGGCCGGCGAAGTTGACCGGCCGGCCGACGATGGCGCGGTCCGGCAGGTCCTGCAGTTCGGGCCCGCCATGGTCGCGGACCTTGATCAGGAAGGCCGACAGCAGGTCCTCGAAGGTGAACCGCCGGCGCAGGATCTCGGTGTCGGTGAAGAGGGGGCTGGCGGCGTAGGACTTGAACGACTGGATGAACCGCGTCTCCAGCGGCTCCTCCAGATAGGCCTCGATGGCCCAGGGCCCGGCCTCGACGATGCGGCCCGACGGGTCGTTGATCGGGGCGTGGAAGCTCAGCGCCGAGCGGAAGGCGGCAATGTCGCCGCCGTCGGTGGGGAAGACGGCCAGGTGGCTGCCGCCCTGGCCGTCGGCCAGGGAGATGACGGTGTTGGTGGTGCCAAAGTCTATGCCGATGGCCGGCGCGCGCGAAGGCGGCATGGCGGGGGCCCTTTCAGAAAATCGGGGAAGAGGCGACGCCGCCTCACCCCGAAAGGGCGGGCGCGTCGCTAGATGGAAATCTCGAACATCGTCACGATCATGAGGCCATAACCCGCATCCTTCCCCTTATTCCGCTTCGGCGAGCGGCCGGTCGTAGGCCGCCATCATCGCCATGTTCAGGATGGTCGAGGTCGAGGCGGCCAGCGGGCAGATCTGCACCGACTTGGAGAGCCCCAGCAGGATCGGCCCGATCACCGTCGCCCCGCCCAGGGTCGCCACCAGCTTGGTGGAGATCGAGGCCGAATGGATGGCCGGCATGATCAGGATATTGGCCTCGCCCGTCAGGCGAATGAACGGGAAATTGGCCCGCGCATCGGCTTCCAGGGCCAGTTCGGGCGGCATTTCGCCCTCATATTCGAAATCCACCCCTTCCATCTGGTCCAGCATGGCCACCGCCTCGCGGACCTTTTCCGAGCGCAGGCCCATGGGGTTGCCGAAGGTCGAATAGCTCATGAAGGCCACCCGCGGCTTGAAGCCCAGCAGCTCCACCGCCCGGGCCGCCTCGCAGGCGATCTCGACCAGTTCCTCGGCCTCCGGCATCTCGGTGACGTTGGTGTCGGCGATGAACAGGGTGCGGCCCTTGGTCAGCAGGATCGACATGCCCATCACCCGGCCGTCCGGGGACGGATCGATGACGTGCAGCACCTCCTCCAGCACCTGGTCGAAGCTGCGGGTGACGCCGGTGACCATGCCGTCGGCGTCGCCCAGCGCCACCATCGAGGCGGCGAAGCTGTTGCGGTCCTGGTTGATCAGCCGCTGGACGTCGCGCTTGAGGAAGCCCTCGCGCTGCAGCCGCTGATAGAGGTGGTCGACATAGTCGGGATTACGGTCCGACAGCCGGGCGTTGATGATCTCGAGATCGACCTCGGCCGGGTCCAGGCCAGCCAGCCGCATGTTCTCGTGCACCAGCTCCTCGCGGCCGACCAGGATGGGATGGCCCAGCCCCTGGGTCTTGAAGGCGTAGGCGGCGCGGATCACCGACAGCTCCTCGCCCTCGGCGAAGACGATGCGCTTGTGCGGGGCGCTGAGCACCGAGCCGGAAATCTTCTGCAGGAAGGCCGCGGTCGGATCGAGCCGCTGGGCGAGGCTGCGGCGATAGGCGTCCATGTCCTCGATCGGCCGCCGGGCCACGCCGGTGTCCATGGCCGCCTGGGCCACGAACGGCGGGATGTACCAGATCAGCCGGGGGTCGAACGGCGTGGGGATGATGTATTGCGGGCCGAACTTCAGCTGCCGGCCATGATAGGCGGCGGCCACCTCGTCAGGCACATCCTCGCGCGCCAGCTGGGCCAGGGCCCGGGCGCAGGCGATCTTCATCTCCATATTCACCTGCCGGGCCCGCACATCGAGGGCGCCCCGGAAGATGTAGGGAAAGCCCAGGACGTTGTTGACCTGGTTGTCGTAGTCCGAGCGGCCGGTGGCGACGATGGCGTCGGGCCGCACCGCCAGCACCTCTTCCGGAGTGATCTCCGGATCGGGATTGGCCATGGCGAAGATGATCGGCTTGGGCGCCATGGTGGCCACCATGGCCTGGGTCATCGCGCCCTTGACCGAGGTGCCGATGAAGACGTCCGCCCCGACCAGGGCCTCGGTGAGGGTGCGCTTGTCGGTGTCGACGGTGTGGGCCGACTTCCACTGGTTCATGTCGTTGGTGCGGCCCTGGTAGAGCACGCCCTTGGAGTCCACGGCCAGGACATTGGCCGGATGCACGCCCATGGCCTTGATCAGTTCCAGGGTGGCGATGCCGGCCGCTCCGGGGCCGTTCAGCACCACCTTGATGTCCTCGATCTTCCGCCCGGTGATCTCGCAGGCGTTGATCAGGCCGGCGGCCGAGATGATGGCCGTGCCGTGCTGGTCGTCATGGAAGACCGGGATGTCGAGCAGCTCCTGCAGCTCGGTCTCGATGCGGAAGCATTCGGGGGACTTGATGTCCTCCAGATTGATGCCGCCGAAGGTCACGCCGATGTTCTTGACCACGGTGATGATCTCATCGGGGTCGCGGGTGGAGATCTCGATGTCGATGGCGTCGACGTCGGCGAAGCGCTTGAACAGCACGCACTTGCCTTCCATCACCGGCTTAGAGGCCAGGGCGCCGAGGTTGCCCAGGCCGAGAATGGCCGTGCCGTTGGTGATCACCGCCACCAGGTTGCCCTTGGAGGTGTATTCGTAGGCGAGGTCGGGATCCTCGGCGATCTTGAGCACCGGCACGGCGACGCCCGGCGAATAGGCCAGGCTGAGGTCGCGCTGGGTCGCCATCGGCTTTGTGGCCGTCACGGCGATCTTGCCGGGCTTGGGGAACTGGTGGAAGGCCAGCGCCTCTTCGTCGGTGAAGGTGCGTTTTTCGCTCTCGTCCATGGGGCTTTCAGACGCGTTCGGGCGCCGCTCGACGGCGCGCCACAGGAAATCAGGAAGGCGCGCACCCTAACGAGGCGAACCCGCCGGGACAACCTTGGACTGGCGGGCGCCGTGTGGGATGGTCCCCGCGACGGGTGGAATGGAGCAGAGCGTGAGCGAGCAGGTGAACATCGCCGTGGCCGGGGCCCTGGGCCGCATGGGCCGGGCGCTGGCCCAGGTGGTCGAGGACGACCCCCGCGCCCATCTGGCCGCTCGCTTCGACCGCCCCGGCGTCGAAGGCGAGGGGCTGACCGACCTGGCGGGCGCCCTGGCGGCGGCCCAGGTCATCCTGGACTTCACCACGCCGGAGGCCTCCGTCGCCCTGGCGGAGAAGGCGGCGGGGCGCGGCGGGCCGGCCCTGGTCATCGGCTCGACGGGCCTGTCGCCCGACCAGATCCGGCGGATCGCCACGGCGGCCGAGCGGATCGCCATCGTGCGGTCGGGCAACTATTCGCTGGGGGTGAACCTGCTGATGGGTCTGGTCCGCCAGGCCGCCGCCGCCCTGCCGGCCCTGGATTGGGACATCGAGATCCTGGAGACCCACCATCAGCGCAAGGTCGACGCCCCCTCGGGCACCGCCCTGATGCTGGGCCAGGCCGCCGCCGACGGCCGCAGCGTCGATCTGGAAAAGGTGGCGCAGCGCGGCCGGGACGGCATCACCGGCGCCCGGCGGCCCGGCGATATCGGGTTCGCGGTGCTGCGCGGCGGCGGGGTCATCGGCGAGCACAGCGTGATGTTCGCCGGGGAGTCCGAGACCCTGACCCTGACCCACACCGCCCTCGACCGGGGCCTGTTCGCCCGGGGCGCCGTGGCCGCCGCCCTGTGGGTCGCGGACAAGGGGCCAGGCCTCTACGACATGCAGGATGTGTTGGGCATGAAGGATCGCTGATGCCGCTGACCGACCTCACCGCCCTGGACGCCACCGCCCAGCTCCAGGCCTTGCAGAGCCGGCGGATCAGCGCCGTCGAACTGCTCAAGATCGCCCTGGCGGCCAAGGACGAGCTCAATCCCCGCCTCAACGCCGTGGTCGCCACCGATGTCGAGCGGGCCCTGGAATCGGCGCGGGCCGTCGATGACCTGCGGACGCGCGGCGAGCCCGTGGGCCTGCTGGCCGGCCTGCCGATGACCGTCAAGGACAGCTTCGACGTGGTCGGCATGCCCGCCTCCTCGGGGCTGAAGGCCCTGCTCGGCCGCATGGCCCCCGAGGCCACCGTCGTCGCCCGGGCCCGCAGGGCCGGGGCGGTGATCTGGGGCAAGACCAACCTGCCGGTGATGGCCGGCGACTGGCAGACCTACAACGACCTCTACGGCACGACCAACAATCCCTGGGACCTCGACCGGGGGCCCGGCGGCTCGTCCGGCGGGGCGGCGGCGGCCCTGGCGGCGGGAATCACCGCGCTGGAGATCGGCTCGGACATCGGCGGGTCCCTGCGCACCCCGGCCAGCTTCTGCGGCGTCTTCAGCCACAAGCCGACCTGGGGCCTCCTCCCGCAGAAGGGCCATGTGCCGCCCGCCCCCGGCTCGTTCCTGGACACCGACCTGGGCGTCATGGGCCCGATGGCCCGCTCGGGCCGCGACCTGCGGCTGCTGTTCTCGGTTCTGGAGGACGGCCCCTTCGCGGCCAAGGCCCCGCCGGCCGACCTCAAAGGTTTGCGCGTCGGCCTCTGGCTGGAGGAGCCGGGCTTCTCGCTCGACAACGATGTCTGCACCGTGGTCGAGGCCTATGGCCAGCAGCTGGCCGAACAGGGCGCCCAGGTGAGGCCGATCAGCCGCTTCATCGGCATGGAGGCGCTGTTCGACGCCTACCTGCTGCTGTTGATGTCGGTGGTCGGCGCCGGCCTGCCGCCCGGGGCGCGCCGCTCGATGGCGCTGATGCGCGGTCCCGCCAAACTGGCGCGGTCGATGGGCGCGGGGCCGATGTCCTGGGCCGCCTCGACCCTGGGCATGACCGCCAGCCACGCCGAATGGCTGGCCAAGGACGAGATCCGCATGCGGTCCGCCGCCGCCATGGCCGAGGTCTTCCACGGCGTCGACGTCATCGTCGCCCCCATCGCCCCCGTGCCCCCCTTCCCCCACGACCACCGCCCCTTCGGCCGCCGCACCCTGATCGCCAACGGCAAGACGATTCCCTATCCCAGCATGCTGCAGTGGATCAGCCTGGCCACGGTGCTGGGCCTGCCGGCCACGGCGGTCCCCGCGGGGCTGACGGGGCATGGGTTGCCGGTGGGGGTGCAGATCATCGGGCCACGCGGCGGGGACGCCCGCACCCTGGCCGTGGCCCAGGCCTGCGACGAGAATATCCGGGGGTTTGTGGCGCCGCCGGCGTTGGCCATTTGATTTCTTCTCCCTTCCTCCTCGATGGAGGAAGGGCGGGGATGGTGGTGGTGGCAGTGCGCTTCCGGAAGAACGCGGGGAGGCGTGGTCGCCACCCCTCACGCTTCCCCTAACACCGAGCGCGCACCACCAACCCTGCCCTTCCTCCATCGAGGAGGAAGGGTTCAAGAAGCTCAGCCCCCTCGCGCCACGAACCAGCCGTTCTTGAACGCCTGATCGGCCTTGCCGTACAGGAACGGCTCCCCCTCCGGCGTCTTCATCGACCCGCCGGCCGCTTCCAGCACCGCCTGGGCCGCCGCCACGTCCCATTCGCTGGTGGGCCCATGGCGCGGATAGATGTCGGCGGCGCCCTCGGCGATGCGGCAGAGCTTGACCGAACTGTCCATGGCGCTGGTCAGGTCGAAGCCGTACTCGGTCTTCAGCTTGGCGAGGGTCTCTTCCTTCATGGTGTGGCTGATCAGGGCCACCGCCGCTCCCGGCGGCCAGGCCCGCACCTGCACCCGATGCGCCTCGACCTCGCCCATCCGCCGCTTCATGCAGCCCTCCGGGCCGGTGTACCAGGTCTCGCCGCTGGCCGGGGCGCAGACGGCGCCGGCGACCGGGCGGCGGTCCTGGATGAGGCCGATATTGACCGTGAAGCTGGGATCGCCGCGCACGAAGGCCTTGGTGCCGTCGACCGGGTCGACCAGGAAGAAGGCCGGGCCGATGGATTCGGGGGTGCCGAACTCGCTGGCGTCCTCCTCGGCGATGATCGGGATGCCGGGGAACAGCTCGCCCAGCCGCTGGAAGATCAGCACCTCGCCGGCCCGGTCGGCCTCGGTCACCGGGCTGGCGTCGGCCTTGTGGGTCACCGCCAGGTCGGAGCGCCAGAAGGGCAGGACGACCCGGCCGGCCTCCTCGACGATATCGGCCAGGACTGCGCCGACGGTCTTGAAATCCATGCCTCAGCTCTCCGATTCGTCGCCGACGAAGACCAGCCGCACGATCGTCGTGTCGAGCGCCTGCTTGCCGGCATGTTCGAAATCCACGGTCACCCGCCGGCCGATGACCGACTGGACCTGACCCAGACCCCAGTCCTCGCGATCCGGATGGCGCACCAGCGCGCCGGGCTCGATGAAGGGGTCCATACAGAAGCTTGTTACGAGCCCGCTTTGCGTTTGCCAACGCTTCAAATCAGGGCAGATTCCGCAGCCATGACCCAAGCCGCCGCCGCCTTCGATCCATCGGAACCCCAGCAACCGGCTCCGCCCGCTCCGCCCACCGCCGTCGAGCTGGGCGCCATGCTGTCGGCGCGGCTCTGTCATGACTTCATGAGCCCGGCCAGCGCCATCGTCTCGGGCCTGGACCTGATCGACGATCCGACCACCCAGGACATGCGCGAAGACGCCATGCGCCTGATCGCCCAGAGCGCGGCCAAGCTGACCGACCTCTTGCAATTCAACCGCATCGCCTTCGGGGCCTCGGCGGCGGCCGACACCTTCGATGTCCGCGATCTGGAAAAACTGACCCGCGGCCTCTTCGCCCATATGCGGGCCGAACTGGACTGGCAGGTCGAGCCGGCGGGCCTGAACAAGCCGGCCGCCCGCATCCTCCTCAACCTGGCCCAGATCGGCGGCGAGGCCCTGCCCACCGGCGGGACGACCCGCATCCGGGTGGTCGAGGCCGAGGGCCGCTACGCCATCTCCATCGACTCCAAGGGTCCCCGGGCCCGGCTGCGGCCGGAAGTCCTCTCCGGCATCGCCGGCGGCCCCAGGGGCGAGGCCATGGGCGGCCACTGGGTGCAGGCCTACTACCTGCACCTGATCGCCAAGGCGGCCGGCGGCCAGGTGGCGGCGGAATCGGGCGAGGAGACCGTCACCCTGGCGGCCTGGGCGCCGGTGGGGTGAAAGCGCTCCGCCCCCGGCGGGGGCGGACGGCCCGCCCGAGGCGCGCAGCGAGCGCGCCCGTGGCCGGCCAGGTGAGGGTTTCAAAAGCCATGCGGCGGCAAGATGTGAATTGCTGCCGCTTCGCTCGGGCGCCTGGCGTATAGGCTGAGGCCAGCCACGGTCTGTCGCCGCACGGCCTTGGAAACCCTCACCGGACCTCGCTCTGGCGAGGTCGTCCGCCCCCGCCGGGGGCGGAGTAGAAAACCATCCGACTCATCATCGGTCCTTAACCAACGCACGGCCAAATGAACCCCTTGGTAATGATCGGCAAGGAACCCCCGCGCCTTGAAGTCCTGTCTGGTGGTCGATGACAGCCGGGTGATCCGCAAGGTGGCCCGCCGCATCCTGGAGGAGATCGGCTTCGACATCGCCGAGGCTTCCGACGGGATGGAGGCGCTGGCCTGGTGCCGCGCGGCCATGCCCGACGCCATACTGCTCGACTGGAACATGCCGGTGATGACGGGAATAGAGTTCCTGCGCCAGCTGCGCCGCGAGCCGGGCGGCGAGGGCCCCAAGGTGGTGTTCTGCAGCGTCGAGAACAATGTCGAGCGCATCCGCGAGGCCCTGGAGGCCGGGGCGAGCGAATACATCATGAAGCCCTTCGACGGCGACATCATCGCCGACAAGTTCGCCGAGGTCGGGCTGATATGAGCGGGCCTGGCATGACCGGGGCCGGCATGACCCCGCAGGACTATGAGCTGCTGGCCGCCCTGGCCAAGGTGCGGGCGGGCCTGAAGATCGACCCGGCCAAGACCTATCTGATCGACAGCCGCCTGGCGCCGCTGGCCCGCCGCGAGAACTTCGGGGCCATCGCCGACATGGTCCTGGCCCTGCGCGCCATGCGCGAGGAGCGGCTGATCTGGGCGGTGGTCGAGGCCCTGACCTTCAACGACACCGCCTTCTACCGCGACCGCATCCCCTTCAGGCAGTTCCGCGACGAGGTGCTGCCGGCCCTTTCCCGCCTGCGCGGCCCCGGCCCCCTGCGGGTCTGGAGCGCCGGCTGCGCGACCGGCCAGGAGGCCTACAGCCTGGCCATGGCCGCCGACGACATCCAGGGCCTGACCCCCGGCAGCACGGTCGAGGTCTATGGCTCGGACCTCTCCGAACGCTGCCTTGAGAAGGCCCAGAGCGGCCTCTACACTCAGTTCGAGGTGCAGCGCGGCCTGCCGATCCGCCAGCTGCTGCGCCATTTCGAGCAGGTCGACGACCAGAACTGGCGCATCTCGCCACGCATCCGCCAGAAGATCCGCTGGCGGCGGGTCAACCTGCTCACGGACCTGGGCGGTTCGGGCCGGTTCGACATCATCTTCTGCCGCAACGTGATCAGCGGCCTGGACCAGGCGGCCCGCAAGACCGTGCTGGAGGGCCTGGCGGCCCTGCTGCCCGAGGACGGCTTCCTGTGGCTGGGCGTGAACGAAGCGGCCATCGACAGCACCCAGGCCTTCAAGGCCATCCCCGGCCGGCCCGGCCTCTACGCCCGCAACCCGGCCTTCAAGGTCGCCGCCTGAAATGGGGGCTGAAGAGCCCCTTGTCCTCGTCGTCCGGGTGCCCAAGAGCGGCAGCAAGTCGCTGAGCCGCCTGGCCGCCGAGGCCTTCGCGGATCGCCCTCAGCACTATGTCCCCGATACGATGCGGCGCGAGGCGCTGATCAGCCGCTGGCAGGCCTTTCGCCTGCGCCGCTCGCAGACTCAGAACCTGATGAAGCGCTATGGGACCGCCAGCCTGCCGGCCGCCCTGGCGAAGATCGAGGCCGCCGCCCGGCCCGGCGATCTGCTGATCGGCGGCCATGCCGACTACGCCACCATGCGCGACGGCCTTTCCAGACCCGTGCGGTTCGTCACTCTGCTGCGCGAACCGGGCGAGCGGGCCCGCAGCGACTACAACTACGCCCGGGCCGGCTATCTCAGGCGCAGGCCCTGGCAGCGGTTCGACTCCCACATCGCCGCCAAGATCGCCGGCCGCTTCGATTTCGAGGGCTTCCTCAGCTACCAGCTGCAACACCCCCAGGCCTTCGCCGACCTCGCCAGCGCCTATGTCGGCTGGACCCCCGGCGCCGATCTGGAGGCGCACCTGGCCGCCAGCCTGTGGGACTGGGGCGTGCTGGAAGAGAGCGAGGCTTTCGCCAGACGGGTTTCCGAACGGGTCGGCAAGCCGCTGGTCTTCGGCCGCAGCAACACCACCGGCCAGGTCGAGCAGCTCGACATCAGCGCGGCCGAGCGGCGGCTGGTCGACCGGCTCTACGCCCGCGACCTGGAGCTTTATGAGCGGGCGCGGAAGCCGGCCTAAGGTCTTTTCTTCCCCCACGTCATGGCGGCATGGTTCGGGTCAGGGAGACCCAGCCATGACCACCGCCACGCTCGCGCCCGAACGCATCCCCGACGAGATCGCCATCAAAGCCGTCGATCCCAAGGCCTATGCCGACAACAGCGTCTATGACGCCTTCAAATGGCTGCGGGCCAACAATCCGCTGGGCAGGGCCGAGCTGGAAGGGGTCAAGCCGTTCTGGATCGTCACCCGGCACGCCGACATCCTGGAGATCAGCCGGCAGAACGACCTGTTCCACTCCGGCGACCAGGCCACCACCTTCACCACCCTGGAAGGCGACCGGCTGGTCCGCCAGATGACCGGCGGCAGCCCGCACCTGGTGCGCACCCTGGTGCAGATGGACGCCCCCGATCACCCGAAATATCGCGTGATGACCCAGGCCTGGTTCCTGCCCCAGAACATCCGCAAGCTGGAGGACCGCATCCGCGAGATCGCCCGCCAGCACGTCGACCGCATGGCGGAACTGGGCGGCCAGTGCGACTTCGTCAACGAGATCGCCCTCTACTATCCGCTGCGGGTGATCATGGAGATCCTGGGGGTGCCGCCCGAGGACGAGCCGCGCATGCTGCGCCTGACCCAGGAGCTGTTCGGGGCCCAGGATCCGGAGCTGAACCGCGGCCGCCAGGAGATGATGGACAACAAGGACGCCATGGCCCAGATGCAGGGGGTGATCGCCGACTTCTTCATGTATTTCAAAGGCATCACCGACGCGCGCAAGGCTGAGCCGCAGGGCGACCTGGCCAGCGTCATCGCCAACGGCAAGCTGGACGGCGAGCCGATCAACGACTTCGAGGCGATGAGCTACTATGTCATCGTCGCCACCGCCGGCCACGACACCACCTCATCCTCGACGGCGGGCGCCATCTGGGGCCTGGCCCAGAACCCCGACCAGTTCGCCAAGGTCAAGGCCGACCCGAGCCTGATCCCCGGGCTGGTCGACGAGGCCATCCGCTGGACCACCCCGGTCAAGCACTTCATGCGCTCTGCCACCGAGGACACCGAGATCGGCGGCCGCAAGATCGCCAAGGGCGACTGGCTGTGGCTGGCCTATCCGTCGGGCAACCGCGACGAAGAGGTGTTCGAAGACCCCGACGCCTTCCGCGCCGACCGCACCAGCGGCAAGCACCTGGCTTTCGGCTATGGGGCGCATGTGTGCCTGGGCCAGCACCTGGCCAAGATGGAGATGCGCATCCTGTTCGAGGAACTGCTGCCCCGGCTGAAGAGCCTGGAACTGGCCGGCGAGCCGAGGATGAGCCAGGCGAACTTCGTCAGCGGGCCCAAGACGCTGCCGATCAAGTACGAGATGAGTTGAGCACTCCGCCCCCGGCGGGGGCGGACGGCCGCCCCGAGGCGCGCATGCAGCGCGCCCGTGGGCAGCCAGGTGAGGGTTTCGGAAGCCGTGCGGCGACAAGGGCGGGGTCTCACCCGCCCTTGTGTTGGCGCCTGGCTTACAGGCTTCAGTCAGTCACGTCTGACCACCGCACGGCTTGGGAAACCCCCACCGGACCGCGCTCTGGCGCGGTCGTCCGCCCCCGCCGGGGGCGGAATACGAGAAAGGCCCCGCTTGCGCAGGGCCCCTTCGTTCGGATCTGACGGCCAGCCCTACTTCGGCTTGGCGTCTTCGGCGGTGTCGCTGACGGCGGCGCCGGCGGCTTGGACGTCTTGGCCCGCACCCTTGACGGTGTTGCAGGCGGTGGTGGCGAGGCCAGCGGCGACGATGGCCAGCAGGATCAGCTTGCGCATGGTTTATGACTCCTAGAGGCGGCAGAGCCGCGGCGTCATAACAACGCCAGCCTCACAGGTCGGTTCCGGCTTCCGGGGTCGGGAAGGTCAGGCGGGCGGTCAGGCCGCCGAAGTCGTTGGCCTCGACCACCACCCGGCCGCGTAGCTGGCGGGCAAAGGCGGTCATCAGGGTGCGGCCCACCCCCTTGCGCTCGACCGCCTCGGCCGGTGTGGCCTGCGCCCCGCGGCTGGTCCCGCCATCGTCGCTGATGATCAGCTCGGCCTCGGGCCCCATCACGCAGAACTCGACCCTGAGCAGCCCGCCCCGGGCCGACAGGCCATGCTTCTGGGCGTTGGTGATGGCCTCGACCGAGAACAGGGCCAGGGGCGCCAGCTTGTCCGGGTCGATGATCAGCGGGTCGGCGTGCATCTCGGTGGCGATGGTCGGGTGCGGAGCCATCTCGCCGACCAGCAGTTGGGCGGTCAGCTCCTCGAGGAACGGGCCCAGGTCGACGCGCTTGAGGTCCGGGCCCTGGTAGAGGGCGCGATAGATGAGGGCCAGCGCGGTGATCCGCTGGCGGGTGTCGCTCATCGCCTGGCGGGCGGCCGGGTCGCTCAGCGAGCGCTCCTGCATGCTGAGCAGCGAGGAGATGACCTGCAGGTTGTTCTTCACCCGGTGATGGATCTCGCGCATCAGGCTGTCCTTGTGGGCCAGGCTGTCATGCAGCGAGCTGTCGCGGGCGACGATGGTGGCGGCCATGGCGTCGAGGGTCTCGGCCAGGTCGCGGATTTCCGGCGGGGCGCGCTCGGCGGCCAGCGGGCGGACGGTGAAGCGGCCGCGGGCATAGATGGCCGCCACCCGCTGCAGATAGGCGATCCAGCGGATCACCGCCTGCTCGGTCACCAGCATCACCGTCACCAGGGCCAGCAGGAAGGCCAGCAGCGGGAACACCACCCCCGACAGCGGGTTCAACTGCGCCCAGGAGATCAGGCCCTGGCTGGGGGCCGACAACACGACGAACAGCTCATCGCCCACCAGCGGGGCGATGGAGAAGACCCGCATGCGCCCTTCGCGGTCGCGGGCGTAGGCCATGACGCCGTTGCTCTTCAGCGCCTTCTCGGTCCAGGCGGCGGGCAGGTTGGGGAAGGCCTTGAGCCGGGTGGCGCTCAGCACCTGGCCGGCGCGGTCGGCGATGGCCACCTCGGCGTCGGCCGGCAGGCCGGGATCGTCCAGTTCGGGCCGCAGGCTGGTCAGCGGGATCACCGCCGCCAGGGCCCCGTCGAACGAGCCGTCCGGACGGGTAGAGCGCACGGCGGCCAGGATGGCCGGCTCGCGGGCGTAGGCGATCCCCGGCCGGCTGACCAGGGTCATGCTGGCCTCGCTGGGCAGGCGGGCGAACCAGGGCCGGTTGCGGCGCTGCGGATCGGCCGGCACGCTCTCGGCCGCGCAGACCACCCGGCCGTTGGCGTCGAAGCGGATCAGGTTGGCGTAGCCCGGCAGCCGCTGGGAAATATCGTGCAGCAGGTGGGCGCAGTTCAGCCCCACCGAGCCTGGCGACAGGGTCTCCAGCAGCACACCGGCGGACTCCATCCTGGCCTTGGTGGTGGCGGCGCTGCGCTGGGCGGCCGCCTGCAGGGCGCTCTTGGCTTCCTGGGTCTCGTGATTGAACGACAGCACCGACTGCGCCGCCCCCAGCACGAGGACGGGCAGCAGCGCCAGGGCCAGGGCCAGACCCAGACGGACGCGGATGGTGGTCGCGGGCCCCCAGCGCGGCCGTCTGAGCGACTTCACCTCGGGGCGCTCAGCCTCTCCGCATCGGCCAGGATCGAGCCCATGGCCTCGCCCGCGGCGCTGCCGTCACGGTCGTAGGCGCCGTCGTCCAGGATGCCTTGCAGAGCCTTGCGGGCCCGGCTGACCCGGCTCTTCACCGTGCCGACCGCGCAGTTGCAGATGTCCGCCGCCTCCTCGTAGGCGAAGCCGCCGGCCCCGACCAGGATCAGGGCTTCCCGCTGTTCGGGCGGCAGCATGCCCAGCGCCAGGCGCAGTTCGTCCAGCGCGATGGGGGCGGCGGGATCGTCCACGGCCACCAGGGTGCGTTCGGCCGCCTCCTGGTCCAGCTGTGACTGGCGCCAGGACCGGCGCTTGTCCGAGTAGAACTGGTTGCGCAGGATCATGAAGGTCCAGGCCTTCATATTGGTGCCGATCTGATAGCTGAGACGAGCGTCCCAGGCCTTGATCAGGGCGTCCTGGGCCAGGTCGTCGGCCTGGGTGGCGTCGCCGGTCAGGGTGCGGGCGAAGGCGCGCAGGTGCGGGATCAGCTTGACCAGCTCGCGCTGGAACACATTGTCCCGGGCGGCGCCCGTAAGCTCTTCGGCCGGGGACGCCTGGTCCGCCGACACGTTTGGCTTGGTCGACGCCATGGGTCAGCCCTCACCCTTCTCGCCATCGGCGCGGCGCAGGATGGAGAGGAAATCGTCGGGGACGGGCTCGTTGACCACCTCGTCGAACATCTGGCGCAGCTTCACGCCGATGGCGCGCTGGCGCAGGCGGGCTTCATCCAGCGGATCGTTGCCGCGGCGACGTTGGTCATTGGGTCCGGGATTGATCATGTCGTCGGCGCGCACGGAAGGCCGCCCCCCTTCAGGTCGTTTTCCAGACATGCTCAACGCCGGCAAAGTTCCCCGGTTCCATGGGGAGATGGTTTATCTTGCATTCTCGGGTGTGCGGAGGGAACCCTATTGTGAAAGCGGCGTTTCCAGACTGCGGGGGCGCCGCCCGGAGCGGGCGGTCTCGCCTGCCCGGATGCGATGTGTTTTGCGAGACCCGATTAAGAGGGAGGGGTATATGAGCCTTGTCGAGCGGTTAGGTCCGCATCTGCCCTATATCCGCCGCTACGCCCGCGCCCTCACGGGAGCCCAGAATACCGGCGACCAATATGTGCGCATCGCGCTCGAAGCCCTGGCGGCCGGCGAGGCGACCCTGCCCAGCCAGCTTTCTCCCCGGGTTGCGCTCTATCATGTGTTCCACGCCATCTGGGGCTCCACCGGGGCCCGGCTCGAGAACCGCGACGAGGGCGACACCAACAGCGATCCTTCGCAACGCCTGATGAGGATCGCCCCCCGCTCGCGACAGGCCTTTCTGCTGACGGCGCTCGAAGGCTTTACGCCGACCGAGGCCGCTCAGATCCTGGGCTGTGACTTCGCCGAGGTCGAACGGCTCATTTCTCTCGCCCAGGCCGAGATCGACGCCGAACTGGCCACCGATGTGCTGATCATCGAGGACGAGCCGGTCATCGCCGCCGACATCGAGGCGCTGGTCCGCGAACTGGGCCACAACGTGGTCGACATCGCCGCCACCCGGGCCGAGGCCCTCGACGCCATCGCCAACAAGGCCCCGGGCCTGGTGCTGGCCGACATCCAGCTGGCCGACGGCTCGTCGGGCATCGACGCGGTCAAGGACATCCTGGCCCGCTACGACACCCCGGTGATCTTCATCACCGCCTTCCCCGAGCGCCTGCTGACCGGCGAGCGGCCCGAGCCGACCTTCCTGATCACCAAGCCCTTCCAGCCGGAAACCGTGAAGGCGGCGATCGGCCAGGCCTTGTTCTTCCACCCCCGCCGGCAGAAGGCGGCGGCGGCTTAAAAAAAGTTCGAAAAAAAGTTCGCGTCACAGGAACGAAATTCTCCGCAGGCGCGTTTATCGATTGCGGAGACGGCGACGCCCCCCCCGACTTGAGGCTGACCACAGTCAGCCTGCCGTCTCCGCACCCTTTCCCCAGGGGTTGTTCTGGAAAAGGCCGGTCCCGTCAGGGCCGGCCTTTTTCGTTGTCTGGAACCCTTCCTCCTCGATGGAGGAAGGGCAGGGTTGGTGGTGTGCGCTCGGTGTTTGGGCGACTGGCTCAGGGGGCGACCACGCCTCCCCGCGTGCTTCCAGAAACGCACTGCCACCACCACCATCCCCAACCCTTCCTCCATCGAGGAGGAAGGGAGCTTCAAGCGCTACTTCTTCAAATGCACCACGACATCCGCCCGCCGCCGCAGCGGCCGGTCGGCGCCGTTCATGGTCTGGGCGCCGGACTCGCCGGCGGCGGTGACCTGGACGTCCTTGAAGCCCTGGCGGTTCAGGGCCTGGGTCACCGAGGCGGCGCGGCGTTCGGAGAGCTGCTGGTTGGCGTCCGGAGCGCCGACGGCGTCGGCCAGGCCGATCACCTGCACGGTTCCCACGGTGCAGCCCCTGGCCCGGCTGGCGGCGCTGTCCAGCACGGCCTTGCCCTCGCGGGTCAGGCGATAGGCGCCTTGGTCGAAATAGATCGAGACCGTGAAATCCTCGCAGACATTGGCCACCCCGGCAGGCTTGGGGCCCAGCGGCAGATGCACGGTGTTGCAGGCTCCCAAGCCAAGCGAGGTAAGGCCAAGCGAGGCCAAAGCCAGCAGGCCAAAGGCCTTAGACGCGCCACCCATCGTCATGATCGTCCCCTCATCCGGCCGCGCCCCGATAGCGCCAGACCAGTGTTCGCCGTACACAGGCGTGCGGCAAGGGGTGAACGAGCATGAACCGCCCAGGTTCCGTTGCCAAGTTCCGTTGAATGGAACTCCGTAGAGGCCGCCCCGTTGAATCGTCCAAGAGAGACGAAAGGGACTGTCATGCGCTTCTGGCCCAAGACGGACGCCGCCAAGGATCACCACCATACCGCCCCCACCCCGGCGGAGGTTCGCGCCGCCTATGACCGCGGCCGCCGCGACGAGCGCGCCCGGCATCGGCGTTCACCCCTGCTGGCCCTGACCGTCGGCTCGGCCGCCCTGGTCGGCGGCGCGGTCCTGGCCCTGGCCGCCCTGGAAGGCTCGTTCCAGAATGGCGGGGCGGTGGTCGACCAGCAGGTCTCCAAGGCCGCCCAGCAGGCCGGCGAGGCCCTGCGTGACGCCACCGACGGTTCGGCCCAATCCGGCCAGGCCTCCGTCGGCGCGGGCGGTTAAGGGCTCCATGAGCGGGGGGGTCCAGACATCTTCTCTAAGGCCGTCCTGTCTCGTCAGGCGCGTCGAGGCGGTGGTCAACACCGCCTCGGGCAGCACCGGGCCGACCTCGCCGGAGGAACTCTCGGTCATCCTGGAATCGTTCGGGCTTGAGCACCGCATCCATTCGCCCGAGGGCGATCTGGAGACCTGCATCGCGCAAGCCCTGGGCCGTAAGCCCGATCTGCTGGTCATCCTGGCCGGCGACGGCACCGCCCGGGCGGCCGCGGCGATGGCCGGACCCGACGGGCCGCTGCTGGCGGCACTCCCGGGCGGCACCATGAACATGCTGCCCAGGGCCCTCTATGGCCAGCGGACCTGGCAGGACGCCCTCATCGACGCCCTGCGCCAGGGCGCCGTCCACGAGGTGTCGGGCGGCGAGATCGACGGCCATCCCTTCTACTGCGCCGCCATGCTGGGCGCGCCGGCCCTGCTGGGCCGGGCCCGCGAAGCCGTCCGGCACGGCCAGATGCGCCAGGCCCTCAAGCGGGCCAAGGTGGCGGTCGGCGCGGCCTTTCTGGGCCGGCTGCGCTATGCCCTGGAGGGCGGCATGCCGCGCAAGGTCGAGGCGCTCAGCATCATCTGCCCGCTGATCTCGCGGGTTCTGGACGAACAGGAGCCGGCCCTGGAGATCGCCGCCCTCAACCCCAAGAACGCCGCCGACCTGATCGCGCTGGGCCTGCACGCCGCCCTGGGCGACTGGCGGGCCGACCGCAATGTCCGCACCGATCTGGCCCGGCGGGTGCGGGTCTGGGCCAAGGGCGCCATTCCGGCCATCCTGGACGGCGAGACCGTGCATGTCGGCAGCGTCGCGGAGGTGCGGTTCATCCCGCTGGCCTTCCGGGCCCTGGTCCCCGTCGACGAGCCGGTCTGCGCGCCGGGCGACCTGCGCGTTACCGTCCCGACTCCCCGAACCGTTCCCGAATCGACCCTGCCCGTATGACCCAGGTTCTGGCCCATCTTTCCGACATCCATTTCGGCGGCGAGAACACCGCCGCCGTCGCGGGCGCGCGCGAGTGGATCGCCGACTGCAAGCCCGATCTGGTGGTCATCACCGGCGACATCACCCGCCAGGGCGACGAGAGCGAATTCGCCGCCGCCCGCGCCTGGGTCGACAGCCTGCATCGCCCGGTGCTGGTCATGCCGGGCAATCACGACACTCCCTATTTCGACCCGGTCAAACGCTTCTTCGCCCCCTGGGCCCGCTATCGCCGTCATTTCGGCCGAGGCTTGCCCGGCGGCCTGCTGGTCCAGCCGGGCCTGGCGGTGCGCACCCTCAACAGCGCCCGCGGCTTCCAGCCCCGCCTGAACTGGTCCAAGGGCCAGGTCTCGCGCGAGCAGACCCGCTCCAGCCTGGCGGCCCTCGCCAAGGCCCCGGCCGGGGCGGCCAGGATCCTGGCCTGCCACCACCCGCTGGTCGAGATGCTGGGCGGACCGATGACGGGCCGGGTCTGGGGCGGGGCCCGGACGGCCAGGGCGCTCAGCGAGGCCGGGGTCGACCTGGTGCTGACCGGCCATATCCATGCGCCCTTCGCGCTGGCCTATCCCTATGGCGACGGCAAGACCTATGCGGTGGGGGCCTCGACCCTGTCGATGCGCGAGCGCAAGGTCCCGGCCGGTTTCAACCGGATCGAGATCGACGAGGACGGCTTTACCATCAAGGGCCTGGCCTGGACCGGCTCGCACTACGAGGCCTGGCGAACCTGGCATCTCACCCGGCGCGGGGCCACTCCTCACCCCTAGGTGGGCGGAGCCAAAGAAAAGGCCCCGCACGCGGCGGGGCCAGTCTGAGGGGATTTTGAGGCGGCTAGACCGAGCCGCGTCGACCCAGGCCCATGATCAGCGAGACCACGAACAGGACCAGGAAGACCAGGAACAGCACCTTGGCGATGGCGATCGAGGCGCCGGCGATGGTGGTGAACCCCAGGACGCCGGCAATGAGCGCGACGACCAGGAAGACAAGAGCCCAGTAGAGCATTGCCGTTTCTCCTTGCGTGTCAGTCACTTAACGCAGCTAGGCGGCCCGGGTTCCCTGCTGCTTGTCCGGGGCCGGATAGGCCCAGGCCTCGCCCTCGCCATGCGCCGCCGACCACTGGCGGGCGGCGAAGTCCCAGTCCGGCAGGCTCCTGAACCAGGCGGTCAGGAAGGCCTTCCGGTCGTTCTGGTGGTCGAGATAGTAGGCGTGTTCCCAGAGGTCGCAGACCAGCAGCGGCGTGGTGTTGCTCAGCGTCAGCGGACCGTCGGCGTCGTGGGTCGTGGTCACCACCAGCTCGCCGCCTCGCACCAGCAGCCAGGCCCAACCGGAACCGAAATGCTCGGCTCCCTGCTTGACGAAGGCCTCGCCCAGCTGGGCCAGGCCGCCGAACTTCTCGTTGATGGCGCTGGCCAGGTCGCCGTCGCAACGGGTCGGCTCGGGGCTCATCGCCACCCAGAACAGGGCGTGGTTCCAGGCCTGGCCGGCATTGTTGTAGAGCTTGGCGGTGTCGGCATCGACATGGGCGGCCCGCACCACCTCCTCGAGACTGGCGGGATGCTCGTCCCCCTCGTCCAGCAGGCTGTTGACCGTCTTCACGTACGTGGCGTGGTGCTTATCGTGATGCAGCTGCATCGTCCGGGCGGAAATCACCGGACTGAGGGCGTCATAGGCGTAGGGCAGGTCTGGCAGGCGGAACATAAGCGACTCCTCACTGGAAAGGAGGAGAACGCGAAGCGGCAGAGGGCGATCCCGTGGCCCTCCACTTCCAACGTCGTCATGGCCGGCCGAAGTGCCGGCCACCCATGAACACGGCGCGTCAAGCCTCGCACGGACAGACCGGCGGCCAACCGTCAGCTCCGGTGCTCATGGGTGGCCGGGACAAGCCCGGCCATGACGATTGAAGGGTGATCTGAAGATGCGAACGACCAAAGCCGGTCCAGTCTAGTGCTTGGGAGGCTCGGGCTTATCCATGAAGGCGCGCATGACGGCGGCCACCAGTTCCGGATTCTTCAGGCCGTAGACCCCGGCCGCCACCGCCGCCCCGACCGACAGGATCGGATGGGCTCTGGCGACCAGGATGATCTTCTCGACCAGGCTGGCTTCCGGGGGCGGCGCGGCCTTGCGGCGCGGCCCCTCGGCCTTGCGGGCCAGGAAGAGGGCGCCCAGGATCACCACCAGGGCGGCTGCCCCCGCGACCACGGCCGCCGCCCCGGCCGGCCCGACATAGGGCAGGACCAGGGCGTAGAGCGCAAAGAAAGCCGCGACGACGCTGACGGCCGCCGCGGCTGCGATGGCGGCCGCGGCCGCCACGGCCATCAGGGTTCGCTCGAAGATCAAGGGGCGAAGATCAAAGGGTAATGATCAG
This sequence comes from Caulobacter ginsengisoli, assembly GCF_030814835.1. GTDB lineage: Bacteria > Pseudomonadota > Alphaproteobacteria > Caulobacterales > Caulobacteraceae > Caulobacter > Caulobacter ginsengisoli. Next base: position 30,532 of record NZ_JAUSVS010000005.1, on the reverse strand, counting down.
CGATGATTGCTGCGGCTGGCCAGCAGCAGGCCCAGCAGCAGGCCCACGCCCACCCCGGCCAGGGTGGCGGTCATCGGCCGTTCCTTGACCCGCTCGACCACATACTTCTGGGCGACGTCCAGCTGTTGGCCGGCCTGGTCGGTATAGGTGCGGGAATGGGTGCGCAGGGCTTCCAGGCTTTCGCGCACGGCCGCCTCGGTGCGGGCGGCGGCGGCGGCCAGGCTGGCCTTGGCGCTTTCGGCGGCTTCGGCGAAGCTGCGCTCGGCGTGATCGGCGGCGTTCTTCAGGGATTTGCCGGTCTTGGCGGCTTCACCTGCGGCGTCAGTGGCGGACATGGCAATCTCCAGGGGACTCCGTCACTCCCCCGACGGGAGCGATGCGGCTTAGGCTCGCCCCGTCAACGCGAGCAAGCGCAGCCGGTTCCATGCCTTTACCGCGTAAGTGTCGAAGGCGCCACTCCGTGAACACCGTTTCGCGATTGGCGCATGGAGTGCTCGCCTGACAGGCGCTATGTTCCCGTCATGGATGACGGTCAGGCCAATCGCGCATCAATCCTGGACGAGGCCGCGCGGCTGCGCAGCCTGCGGGCGCTGGGCGCCGTCGACAGCCCGGCCGATCCCCGTTTCGACCGCATCGCCCGCACCGCCGCCGCCCTGTTCAACGCCCCGCGCGCCGCCGTGGTGCTGGTCGAGGAGGACCGACTCTGGCACAAGGCCCGGGTCGGAATCCCGGCTGTGGAGTATCCCCGGGCGGGCAGCCTGGCCGACCTGATGATCGGCGCCGCCGAGGTGACGATCAGCCAGGACATCACCCGCGATCCGATGTTCGCCGCCCCCCTGGCCCAGCTGCCGGCCGTGGACGTGCGCTTCTATGCCTGCGCGCCGCTGGTGTTGCCGGACGGCGCGGCGATCGGCCTGCTGGTGGTCGGCGACCCGGTGGCCCATCCGCCCTGCAGCGAAGCCCAGCGCCATGCCCTGGCCGATCTCGCCGCCCTGGCCGTCGAGGAACTGGTCCGCGACGGCGAGAAGCTGGCCGCCGACCGCCAGCGCCAGCTGGACCAGCAGCGGGTCGACCTGGCCCTCGACGCGGCGGGCCTGGGCGAGTTCGAATGGGACATCGCCGCCGATCATGTGTTCATCAGCGAAAAGATGAAGGCCCTGACCGGGGTGGAGGGCAGGTCCGCGGCCGGCGAAGGCGGCAATGTCAGCTTCCGCTACGTGCATCCCGACGACGCCGACCGGCTGCGCACCGAGGTCGACAGGGGCCTGCGCGGCGACGGCCGCTACATGGTCGAATACCGAATGGTCCGGCCGGACGATCGCCGCACCCGCTGGATGCAGGGGGCCGGGGTGCTGGTCCGCACCGCCGAGGGCGTGCCGGCCAAGGTCATCGGGGTCGTCCAGGACATCACCGAGCGCAAGGTCGACGAGGAGCAGCGCGAGACCTTGCTGGCCGAGCTGGACCACCGGGTCAAGAACGTGCTGGCCGCCGTGCAGTCCCTGGCCGCCCAGTCGGCCCGCAAGACCACCTCGACCGAGGCCTTCCTGGCCACCTTCGCCGGCCGGCTGAAGGCCATGGCCTCGGCCCATGAGCTGCTGACCGCCACCCGCTGGCGGGGCGCGGGCCTGGCGCATGTCGCCGCCGCCGAGCTGGGCGGTCTGGCCCCCGGCCAGGCCAGCTGGGAAGGGCCTGAGCTGTTCCTGGCCCCCCGGGCGGCCAACGCCCTGAGTCTGGCCCTGCATGAACTGGCCACCAACGCGGTGAAATACGGGGCCCTGTCGGTCGACGCCGGCCGGGTGCATGTCGTCTGGCGCGAGCGGCCCGAGGGGGGCTTCGTCCTCGACTGGACCGAGACCGGCGGCCCGCCGGTCGATCCGCCCACCCGCCGGGGCTTCGGCTCGATCCTGCTCGACCAGGTCACCGGCCGCGAACTGGGCGGCGAGGCCAGCGTGCAGTACCGCACCAGCGGCGTGCGCGCCCGGCTGATCGCAGACGCCCAGGCCATGACCCTGCCCGCCGACCAGCCGATGATCGCCGAAGCCCCGCCCCCGCCCGCCGCCGGCGCTTCCTCCGGCGAGGGGCCGATGCAGGGCGGGGTCGTCGGCCTGAAGATCCTCATCGTCGAGGACGCGGTGCTGTTGGCCCTGGAGCTGGAGGCGGGCCTGGAAGAGGCCGGCGCGATCATCGTCGGCAGCGCCGCCGAGGTCGAGGAAGCCATGGCCATGCTGGACCAACCCCTCGACGCCGCCGTCCTGGACGCCAACCTCAACGGCAAGTCGGTGGTGCCGGTGGCCGAAGCCCTGCGGCTCAAGGGCGTGCCGTTCGTGTTCGCCACCGGCTACGGCGAAAAGGGCGCCCCGGAAGGGTTCGACGTCCCGATCGTCCGCAAACCCTACAACGTGCACCAGATCGTGCGGGCGCTGGCGGAAGCGATCCGGAAGTAGCCACTCCGCTCCCGGCGGGAGCGGACGGCCGCCCGAGGCGCGCTGCGAGCGCGCCCGTGGCCCGGCCCGGTGAGGGTTTCAAAAGCCGTGCGCGGGCGTGTGCCGGAAGTCGTTGGCCTGCGTGTTAGGCGCCAAGCCCGCAGGCCGAGAGCCAATCCCCAGTTAAAGCGCACGGCTTGGGAAACCCTCACCGGATCGCGCTCTGGCGCGATCGTCCGCTCCCGCCGGGAGCGGAGTAGGTCAGACGATCCCGCGCGCCCGCAGGTCCTTCAACTGGTCCTCACTCACGCCGGCCCGCTCCGCCAACACCGCATCCGTATGCTCCCCCAGCGTCGGACCCGGCCACCGCACCGCCCCCGGCGTCTCCGACAGCTTCGGGAACGCATTCTGCATCTTCACCGAGCCGAACACCGGATGCGGCCGCTCGACGATGGCCTCGCGGGCCACGAACTGCGGGTCGTCCAGCATGTCGGGGGCGCGGTAGACCCGGCCCGCGGCGATGCCGTGCTCGTCCATGGCCGCCAGCAACTGCTCCACCGTCAGCGTCCCGGTCCAGGCCGAGATGATCTCGTCCAGCTCGATCTGGTTGGCGCCCCGCGCCGCATGGCCGGAAAAGCGCGGGTCCTGCGCCAGTTCGGGGCGGCCCATGGCCACGGTCAGCCGCCGCCAGAGGGTCTCCTGGTTGGCCCCGATCACCACCCGGTCGCCGCTCAGGGTCGGATAGGCGTTGGACGGGGCGATGCCGGGCAGGATGGCCCCGGACCGCTCGCGGACATAGCCCGTCAGGCCGTATTCGGTGATCAGGTTCTCCATCACCGACAGCACGCTCTCATAGATGGCCGCGTCGACCACCTGGCCCCGGCCGGTGTTGTGACGGGAATGCAGGGCCATCATCGTCCCCAGCGCCGCATGCAGACCCGCCAGGCTGTCGCCGATGGAGATGCCGGCCCGGGCCGGCGGCCGGTCAGGTTCGCCGGTGATGTGGCGCAGGCCGCCCATGGCCTCGCCGATCAGGGCGTAGCCGGCCCGCTGGGCGTAGGGGCCGGTCTGGCCGAAGCCGGAGACCCGGGCCATGACCAGGCCGGGATTGAGTTTCGACAGCGCCTCGTAGCCCAGGCCCCATTTCTCCATGGCGCCCGGCCGGAAGTTCTCGACCAGCACGTCGGCCCCGCCGATCAGCCGACGGGCGATGTCCTGGCCCTCGGGGGTGCGCAGGTCCAGGGTCACCGACAGCTTGTTGCGCCCGATCACCGGCCACCAGGGCGAGAGGCCCTGGGGCAGGCTGCGGCCCCACTGCCGCATCGGGTCGCCCGCCTTGGGGTCCTCGATCTTGATCACCGTGGCGCCGAAGTCGCCCAGGATCTGGCCGCAGAACGGCCCGGCGATCAGCGAGCCCATCTCGATGACCGTCAGGTCCTTGAGCGGGCCGTGGTTTTTCTCGGAGTTCCCGGAACTCATCACGCCCCCGTGAGGTTTTGTGTCCACATCGCCGTGGCTTGGGACCCACCCGCCCGGCTGTCAATCATGGAGAGACAAATGACCCGCAAGCTCCTCATCGCGGGCTGCGCGGTGCTGGCCCTGTCGGCCGCCGCCTGCAGCAAGAAGCCTGAAACCGCCACCCCCGACGCCAATCCCGCCGCCACCGTGCCGACCCCGGCCAACGAGGCCGCGGCGCCCGACTTCGCCACCAAGGCGGCGATCAGCGACATGTTCGAGATCGCGGCCAGCAAGGTCGCCCTCGAACGCTCCACCAACAAGGAGGTCAAGGCCTTCGCCCAGATGATGATCGACGCCCACACCGCCTCGACCGCCGACCTGAAGGCCGCCATCGCCGCCTCCGGCCTGACCATCCCCCTGCCCGAGGCCCTGCCGCAGGACAAGGCGGACGCCGTCGCCGACCTGCAGAAGGCCGACGCCAAGGACTTCGACAAGAAGTTCATGGACGCCCAGGTCGACGGCCACCAGGCCGCCCTGGACCTGATGGGCCGCTACGGCCAGGACGGCACGGTCCAGGCGATCAAGGACTTCGCTCTGAAGACCGGCCCGGTCGTCCAGACCCACCTGGACAAGGCCAAGGCCATCAAGGACGCGTTGAAGTAGGCGCGGATAACTCCCTCCCCATAAAGGGGAGGGAGCTTTTTCTCATTACCCGGCGTTCACCCCCGCCTTGGCGACGTTGTCGTCCGAGTTGCGGTCGATGAGGATGTTGTAGGGATCCACCCCCACATAGGTAGGCCGCTTGTCGACCGTGAAGGTGAGGGTCTGGCGTCCGGTGCGGATCGGCCGGCGCTCCAGCTTCAGCACGCTGGTCTTCTTGAAGTCCTTCTGGCCGGGCTGGGCGGTGAAGACCCCCACATCCACCATCTCGTCCATGGTCCGGGCGGTTTCCTTGCCCTTGCCGTCGGCCTCCAGCTTCCTGGCGTCGACGACGATGGAGACGTCGAAGCGGCCGTCCTTGCGCGCCTTGGCCGTGCTGGACACCACCTTGACGTCGTAGAGCACGATCTTCTCGAACAGGTCGGTGATCAGGTCCTGCTTGGCCTTGTCGCCCGGAACCTCGGCCCGGAACAGGGCGATGAGGTCGGACGAGATCGGATAGGGCGCGCCTTTGAAGGCGTGCTGCTGCAGGAACAGGCTGAGGGCGTGGTTGACCCTGTCCTCGCCGATCTCCTCGGCCAGCCGGTACATGACCAGCGAGCCCTTGCGGTAGTGGATATAGCCCTGGCTGCCCTGGACCCTGTTCAGGGGCTTCTCTTCCAGAGGCTGGCCGCCGCGCGCCCGCAGGTAGCTGTTCAGCTCGTATTTGAGGAACTTGCGGATCTGGTCCTCGCCATAGAGCCTCTTCATCACCCGCAGGGCCGAGTACTGGGCCATGGTTTCGGAGAGCAGGGTCATGCCCTGCTGGTCGGCGCCGATCACCTGATAGGCCCACCACTGGTGGCCGATTTCGTGCGAGCCGACATAGGTGACCATGTCGATCTTCTCGGGGTCGCGGTAGTCGGCGACGAAGAACAGATTCTCGGACCACGGCATCGAGCCGGGGAAGGCCTGGGCGAAGCTGGCATAGCCCGGGAACTCGATGAACCGCATGTAGTCGTACTGGTAGGGGCTGAAATGGGTCCCGTAATAGTCGAGGGCGGTCTTCATCGCCGTCTTCATCCGCTCGACATTGTACGGGTGGGCGGGGTCGTAATAGACCTCCAGCTCCACGCCCTTCCATATCTCGCGCGAGACCTTGTAGCGGGCCGACTGGATGGCGAAGAAGGGCAGGACCGGCGCCTGGGTCACGAACCGCGCGACGCGCCGGCCGCCGACCACCTTGTCCGAGACCCGCTTGCCAGGCGCGATGGGGGTCTGGTCGGCCTCGGTGCTGATGGTGATGTCCGAGGTCATGAAGTCGGCGTCGTGCCGCAGGTAGTTGAACTGGCGTGAGGGGACATCGCCCAGAGGCGTCACCGGCAGGTCCGGATTGAGACCGTATTTGCGCCGCTTGGCCCGGTCCTGCAGGCCGCCGCCCGGCCAGACGCCCAGCTGCGGGGTGAACTCGCCGGAATCGACGAAGGTGCCGTTGTCGACGACCCGCATCTCGTTGCCGCGGTTCTTGAAGCCCCGCTGCGAGCGCTCGGTGAGGAAGCTCATCTTGCGCTGCTCGCCCGGCTGCATCGGCTGGTCGAAGGTGAAGATGCGGTAGTTGAACCGCGCCAGCTCCGGGTCGTTCCCCTTGGGCCGCGCCCCCTCGATGGAGAGGCCGTTGACCTTCAGGTCGCGGTCGAACAGCACATGCACCTCGCGCAGAGGCGCATTGGTGGTGTTGACCAGCACATAGGTCCCCGAGGTGGTCAGCCGCGGCTCATGCGGGCGCAGGTCGACCTCGAGCTTCATGGACAGGATCTTGGGCTGCGGGACCTTGTCGTAGTGGCGCTGGACCAGCAGCACCTTCTCGAAGTCCGCCTGCCATTTGTCGTCGTCGAGGGCCGTGCGGTACTGGTTCCAGACGTTGGTGTTCACATAGATGAAGCAGCCCAGGCCGGCCGCGCCGATCACCGCGATGGCGAACAGCACCCCGGCCTTGCCGGTCAGCCGGCGCGGCAGGCGCCGCAGGCGCGGCCACAGCCGCATCTCGGTCCCGCGCCGCCACAGGCCGTAGGACAGCACCAGCAGCACGATGGCGAACGCCGACCAGTAGGCCCGCGCCACCCAGGCGCCGATCCAGAACCGGCCCAGGCCATTGATGTCGGACATCGGCATGCCGCCGGGCCCGCCGTCATTGGGGGTGGCGCCATAGTTGTAGAGGATGTGGTCGAAACCCAGGTTGCCGAAGGTAATGCTGGTGATCAGGTAGAGGACCATCAGCCCCCAGCCGACGAACTTGTGCGGGCTGATCGCCTGGATGAACACGGCCAGCACGGCCACCAGGACCCAGTCCACAGCCTGGGGCAGCACATACCAGACCAGCCACTTGTTGAGCTCGAAAGTATCGAAGCCCTTGAGGGCCTGGATGGCGACGCCGGCCACGACGCTGATCAGCAGGGTCGAGATCAGCACCAGCGAGATGGCCAGGGTCTTGGGGGCCACGAAGGCCCAGTCCGGGACCGGCGTGGCGTCGATGATCTCGTGGGTCTTCTTGTCCCGCTCGCGCCAGACCAGTTCACCGGCATAGTAGATGGCGATGATCATCGGGATCAGGGAGAACGAGCCCATCAGGGCCGGGATCAGGGCGCGGGTGACCGGATAGATCTGGCCGCCATAGCCGGTGTCGTCGGTGACGCCCCACAGGGCCCCGACCGAGTTGAAGAGGCCCAGGCCTAAAAGGACCAGATAGGCCGGGCTGCCGAACACCTGGCCCATGTCCAGGCGGGTGCGGACGCGCAGCTGGGCCCAGGCGGTCGCAAGGCCGAAGCTGGGTTTGTGATGGACGCCGGCGCCCTCCGGCGGCGGGCCGACCGGCGCGGCGGCGGCGGCGATCCGGGCCTGGCGGGCCCGCTTGCCCTTGAGCTGTCCCGGGGTGAAGTGGAAGAACAGCATGGGCAGGGCCAGCGCCGCCGCCGACAGGGCCAGGGTGAACAGCCGATTATAGAGGAGCAGCCCCTCGACGGCTGGGACCAGGGCGTTACGCTCGGTCGCGGTCCAGTATTTGGTGATCAGCCCGAAAGCCCCGAAGCCCAGGGGCTCCCACAGGGCCACCAGCTTCTCCAGCTCGGGCTTGTCGAGCATGATGTTGGCGGTGGTCCAGACCACCAGGAAGCCGATCACCCCGACATAGGTCCACATCATCGAGCGGGTGACGGTGGCCAGGGCGAAGAACAGGGCCGAGGTCAGCAGGATGTTGGGCAGGGCCAGGACGAAATAGCTGAACAGGAAGGGCTGCAGGGTCAGCGGTCCCAGCACCTCCTTGTCGACCCAGGGCATGAAGCTGCCGATGACCATGGCCAGCGGCACCGCCAGATAGGCCAGCATGGCGGCGGCGAAGGCCCCCGCGAACCGGCCGTAGAGATAGTCGAACCGCTTGACCCGGGTGGAGCGCAGGATGCCGCCAAAGCCCGTCTCGTCATCGCGGACGATGACGTTGGAGACGAAGGCCGTCGAGACGAACATGTAGAAGATCGTCCAGATCAGATGGGTCTGGGCGATGGCGAACGGCGCGTTCTTATGGATATTGCCGCCGCCGCCGATGCGGATCTGGTCGATGACCACCGATCCGAAGGTGAGCAGGAAGAAGACGCCCGCCGAGACCCAGAACACCGGGTTCTTGATCTGATAGCGGAATTCGAAGGCCGCGACCTTGCCGAACATGGGCGTGCGCCTCAGGCCGCGCGACGGGTGTCGGAGAGCGCGGAGAAGTAGACGTCCTCCAGGCCGCCGGGGGCGAGCGTAAAGCCCTCGCCCGGGTCATTGTCGCTGAGCACATGCACCACGGTGCGGCCGGCGAACAGGCGGGTGGAGATGACCTGGTGGCGCTTGCGGACCGCCTCGAGCTCGGTCTTGTCGATGGTCTTGATCCAAACCCGGCCCTTCAGCGCCGCGACCAGTTCGGTCGGGGCGCCCTGCTTGACGATGCGGCCGTCGCAGATGATGGCCATGGCCGGGCAGAGGTCCGAGACGTCCTCGACGATGTGGGTCGACAGGATCACCACCACGTTCTCGCCGATCTCGGCCAGCAGGTTGAGGAAGCGGTTACGCTCCTCGGGGTCCAGGCCCGCGGTGGGTTCGTCGACGATGATCAGCGAGGGATCGCCGATCAGGGCCTGGGCGATGCCGAACCGCTGGCGCATGCCGCCCGAAAACCCGGCCAGGGCCTTCTTGCGCACGTTCCAGAGATTGGTCTGGTTGAGCAGGGCCTCGACGGTCTCCTTGCGCTCGCGGCTGTTCGACAGCCCCTTGAGCACCGCCATGTGGTCCAGCATGTCGTAGGCCGAGACCCGCGGATAGACGCCGAAGTCCTGCGGCAGGTAGCCCAGGGTGCGGCGCAGCGTTTCGGGGTCTTTCAGCACGTCGATGTCGCCGAACCGGACATGGCCGGCGGTGGGCGACTGCAGGGTGGCGATCGTCCGCATCAGGGTCGACTTGCCGGCCCCGTTGGGGCCCAGCAGGCCGTACATGCCCTTGGGCACGGTCAGGTTTATGTCGTCCAGGGCCCGTACGCCGTTGCCGTAGACATGCGTCAGATTCTCGATGATCAACATCGCTCGTTCCGCCCCCGCGTCCGCTACAATGCCCTACCCCGCCCCTCTCATGGCCTCCGACGCCCGGATGGGCAAGTGAAAGAAAGTTCAGGCGGCGGCGCATCCGGGATTGGTCATTTGCCGGGCGGGGAGTAGCAGACGGCCCATGAGCCAATACGCCTTCCCCCCCGCGCCCCAGGCCGCCGTCCCCGTACTGGGCTCGGACAAGCTCTTCCCGGTGCGCCGTATTCTCTGCGTGGGCCGCAACTACGCCGCCCACCGCCGCGAGATGGGCGGCGACGACCGCGATCCGCCCTTCTTCTTCGCCAAGCCGGCCGACGCCCTGGTCCTGCCGGGCGTCGATGTTCCCTACCCCTCGGCCACCGCCAACTTGCACCACGAGATCGAGCTGGTCGCAGCCATCGGCGAAGGCGGCAAAGTGTTCGGCTACGCCGTCGGCGTCGACCTGACCCGCCGCGACCTGCAGAACGCCGCCAAGGACAAGGGCCAGCCCTGGGAAGCCGGCAAGGCCTTCGACCACAGCGCCCCGATCTCGGCGATCCGGCCGGGCGATGTCGATCCGGAAGCGGCCATCGAGATTCGCGTCAACGGCGCCGTTCGCCAGTCGGCCAGCATCGGCGACATGATCTGGTCGGTCCCTGAGATCGTCGAACAGGCCCGCCGCCTCTGGACCCTGGCCCCCGGCGACCTGATCTTCACCGGCACGCCTGAGGGTGTCGCCGCCATCGTGCGCGGCGACCATGTGGAAGGCTCGGTGGCGGGCGTCGGCGCGCTGTCGTTCACGGTGGTCTGATGCACATAAACCTGCACGGCTACTGGCGCTCCGGCGCCGCCTACCGGGTCCGCATCGCGCTCGGCCTCAAGGGCCTGGGCTACGACCAGTCGCCCATCGACCTGCGGGCCGGCGTGCAGAAATCCGAGGCCTATCGGGCCCTCAATCCGCAGGGCCTGGTCCCGGCCCTGGAGGTCGACGGCGCGGTGATCACCCAGAGCCCGGCCATCCTGGAATGGCTGGAGGAAGCCCACCCCACCCCGCCGCTGCTGCCCGTCGATCCGCTGGACCGCGCGCGGGTCAGGGCCATGGCGGCGCTGGTCGCCTGCGACATCCATCCGCTCAACAACCTGCGCATCCTCACCAGCCTGCGCAAAGACCTGGGGGCCGACGAGGCCGCCGTCTCGGCCTGGATCGCCCGCTGGATCGGCGAGGGCTTCACGGCGCTGGAGGACCTGGTCGGCGACCAGGGCTGGTGCTTCGGCGCGGCGCCCACTCTGGCCGACTGCTGCCTGATCCCCCAGATCTATTCGGCCGAGCGCTTCTCGGTGGACCTGACGGCCTATCCGCGCATTAGAGCCATCGGGGCAAACGCCGCCCAACACCACGCCTTCGCCGCCGCCCATCCCAGCCGCCAGCCGGACGCCGATTGATGCTTGAAGACCTGAAGGCCAACAACCGCGCCTGGTCCGCCCGCAAGACCAAGGTCGATCCCGACTTCTTCAAGCGGCTGGAAAACCAGCAGAGCCCGGAATATCTGTGGATCGGCTGCTCCGACAGCCGGGTTCCGGCCAACGAGATCGTCGATCTCGACCCGGGCGAGCTCTTCGTCCACCGCAACGTCGCCAACCTGGCCCCGCCGCAGGACGCCAACTATCTGAGCGTGCTGCAGTTCGCGGTCGACGTCATCCAGGTCAAGCACATCATGGTCGTGGGCCATTACGGCTGCGGCGGGGTGCGGGCGGCGGTCGACGGCCAGCGCCGGGGCCTGGTCGACCACTGGCTGCACCCGATCCGCGAGGTCCACGAACAGCACCGCGAGGAGCTGGACGCCATCGACGGCGACCGGGCCAAATGGGACCGGCTGGTCGAGCTGAACGTCGTGCGCCAGGTGCGCAACGTCGCCTCCGACATCTTCGTGCAGGACGCCTGGGCGCGGGGCCAGACGATCCATGTCCATGGCTGGGTCTATTCGATCTCCAACGGGCTGGTGAACGACCTGAACGTCACGGTGGGTTCGCCGGAAGAAGTGGCGGGTCTGCCGTTCTAACTCCGCCCCCGGCGGGGGCGGACGGCCCGCCCGAGGCGCGCCTGCAGCGCGCCCGTGGCCGGCCAGGTGAGGGTTTCAAAGGCCGTGCGGCGACAGGATGTGAGCTGCCGCCGCCTCGCTCGGGCGCCTGGCACACCTGACTAAGCCAGCCACCGCCTGTCGCCGCACGGCCTTTGAAACCCTCACCGGATCGCGCTCTGGCGCGATCGTCCGCTCCCGCCGGGAGCGGAATAGTTCACTTCACCCTCACCCGCGCGACCGCCTCGCGCCCGGCCCCATCAATGACCTTGAGCCGATAGAAGCCCGCCGCGGCCGGACGCCAGATCACTTGGCCGCTGACCGGGTCGCGGTCCAGCGGCGCCCCCTCGACATACCAGGTCAGCGCCTCGCCCCTGGCCGACAGGGCCAGGCCCCGTGACTTCGGCCCAAACCCGTCGACCTGGATGGTTGCCTTGTCCGGCGGGAAGATCATCCGGGGGCCGGCGTCGGGGCGTTCCAGCTTCTGCAGGGCCTGGGGGGCGCCCCTGGGCCGGACCTGGGGGGCGTTGGAGGACGGGGCGGCCAGCATGTCGGCGACGTCGAACAGCATCGGCAGGGCCGCCTCGCGCCCGGTCAGCCCGCCCCGCGCCCCGCCGTCGGCCCGGCCGGTCCAGCAGATGATCACATAGTCGCCCACCACCCCCGCCGCCACCGCGTCGCGGAAGCCGTAGGAGGTGCCGGTCTTGAAGGCCAGGCCCGGCCCGCCGCGGGTCAGGGCCGCCGGAACCCGGCCCTTGGGCCCCGGCGCATCGCGCAGGATGTCCAGCACCATCTTGGCCGACTCCGCCCGCACCAGCCGGGTCCCCGGCCAGCGGCGGCGGCTGGCCGCGTCTTCCTCGGTCCAGGCCAGGGGCTTGGCGATGCCGCCGTCGCCGAGCGCCGCGTAGAGCAGGGCGAGGTCGCGCAGGGTGATGCCCTCGCCGCCCAGGGCGATGGCCAGGCCCGGGTCGGTCAGGCCCTTCTTCGGGGTGACCAGCCGCACGTCCGCGCTCTCCAGCCGGGCCAGGAAGCTGGCCGGGCCGATCCGCTCCATCATCGCCACCGCTGGCACGTTGAGCGAATAGGAGAGGGCCTCGCGCGCCGTGACCTGGCCGTGGAAGACCCGGTCGAAATTCTCGGGCTGGTAGTCGGAGAAGCGGGTGGCGACGTCCTGGATGCGGGTGTCGGGCGCCGCCACCCCGTCGTCGAAGGCGAAGGCGTAGATGAAGGGCTTCAGGGACGAGCCCGGCGAGCGCAGGGCGGTGGTCATGTCGATCCAGCCCCCCGGCCGGTCCAGCCCGCCCGAGCCGACCGCGGCCCGCACGGCGCGGCCATTGATCTGCACCACCAGGATGGAGGCCGTCGCCTCAGCCCCCTGCGCCTTGGCATAGGCCGCCGCCAGCGGCTCCAGCCGCGCCTGCAGGCCTGCGTCCAGGGTCGAGACCACGCTGGCCTGGCGGTCGGGCGCCGCCCGGGCCAGCTGGCCGGCGACATGCCAGGCCATGGACGGGAAGGGCTGGCGCAGCGGCAGCCGCTCGGTCTGAGCCTCCGCCGCCTCCTGGCTGGTGATCAGCCCGGCCCGGGCCATCCGCGCCAGGACGATGTCGCGCGCGGTCCTGGCGGCGGCGGGGCGGCGGTCGGGGCGGCGGCCTTCCGGGGCCTGGGGCAGGGCGATCAGCAGGGCCTGCTCGCCGATGGTCAGGCTCTCGGGCTCATGGCCGAAATAGGAGAGGCTGGCGGCCCGCACCCCCTCCAGATTGCCGCCGTAGGGGGCCAGGGTCAGATAGAGGGCCAGGATGTCGTGCTTGGAATAGCGGGCCTCGATCTGAATGGCGCGGACCATTTCGCCCAGCTTGCCGAACAGCGAGCGCGGGTGCGGCTCCAAGAGGCGGGCCGTCTGCATGCTGAGGGTCGAGGCGCCGGACGTCACCCGGCCATGGGCGATGGCCGACCCCACGGCCCGGACCACGGCGACCGGATCGACCCCCGGATGGTCGTAGAATCTCGAGTCCTCGGTCCGCACCACCCGCCGCAGGAAGCTGGGATCGGTGCGCTCCAGGTCGGCCCGGATCCGCCAGCGGCCGTTCTCCACCGGCAAGGCCCGCAGCCACGCCCCCCGCCGATCCAGCGCGACGGGGGAGGACCGGTGCGCCCGGCCGAGGTCCGGCGGAAAGACGGCGTCCAGGGCGACCAGCGCCGTCTCGATCGCCAGGATGGCGATGAGGGTCAGGACGATGCGGCGTTCGGGGGAGGAGGTCATCAGGTTCTCAAATCCTCGGACCGAGGACTACTGCTGTGCACATCGAAGGGGCCGCGAAGCGTTTCCTTCTCCCCTTGCGGGAGAAGGTGTCGACGAAGTCGACGGATGAGGGGTCGCACGGCGGTAACCGCCGCGATCCTTCACCGCTAATCCGACAGGTGGGTGCGACCCCTCATCCGACCTTCTTCGGAGGCCACCTTCTCCCGCAAGGGGAGAAGGAACGCTTCGCCGCTGTCATCCTCCCGCCGCGATCACCAGTCGTCCCGACGTCCCGCGCCCATTCACCGTCGGCTTATACATGTCGCGCACCTCCGGGGCCGGGAAGAAGAAGTCGCCCGGGGTCACCGCCCGCGCCACATAGGCCATGGCGAAGGACTGGTTGCCGCCCAGGTCCATGGCCGCGATGAAGCGGTCGTCCCTGGCCTCGGCCACGTCGGCGCCGCTCAGCTCGCCCAGGAACTTGAACGGTCCGTTCACGGTGTCGTCGGAGCTGAGCACCGTCTCGATCTCGAACCCGGCCGGCAGGGCGTCGTCGATGACCATCGGGATGGTCCGCCCCTGTTCCGAGCGGCCGGAGATGCGGATGATCACCCGATCGCCCTGCCGGATCGCCGAGGGATCGACCGATCCACCAGTGAAGGTGAACAGCTGCTTGGACACCGAGACCCCGCTGGCCGAAGCGTCCGGCGCATAGAGCGGCGTGCCCCGCACCGTCACCGTCCGCCAGAGACCGCCGCGTCCGTTGTTGACGAACCTCGCATCGGCCAGCTTGCCCACCAGCCAGCGCGGCGCGCCGACGGCGGCCTGCTGCGGGAAGGCGCCGGTCGCCGAGACCTGGATCGGGCCGGCGGCCTTCAGCATGCGGAAGGCGGCCTGGAGCAGGCGGGCCTGTTCCTGCGTGTTCAGCGCGTCGGGGTCTTTCACCACCCCTTCGAGCCGCCCCTGCAGGCTGCGGCCGATGCCGGTTTCGCCGGCCTCGTAGCTGTAGGCGATGACCGCCGCCAGGTCCCTGAGCGGGCTCTGGTACCAGTCAGCCTCGTCGCGATGGCCCATCGACGTCACCGCCGCCTGGAGGGCCGAGCGGGCCCGGCTGCGGTCGCCCATCATCGCCAGCCCCGCGGCCACCTGGGCCCTGGCGATCGGCGAGTTGTCCTTCTTCATCTGCACGTCATGCCACCAGCGCAGGCGGGCCAGATCGCCCCGGCCGGACTTGGCCAGCACATAGAGGGCGTAGGCCGAAGCGCGTGAGCGCATCCGTTCGGTCGCCGCCTTGCTTTCGTCGGCGTTGCGGCCCCACCAGTCGGGATAGCTCAGGCGGTAGGAGACCGAGGCCCAGCCTTCCGGCCGGCTGATCTGGCGCATGGCGTCCAGGGCCTTGTTCATGGCCGAGTCCGGCACTGCCGCCCCCTGCTGCTTGGCCTCCCAGAGGAAGTCGGTGGCGTAGGCGCCGAGCCACCCGTCCGCCTCGCCGTCGCCGACCCGCCAGAGCCCGAAGGCCCCGTCCGCCGACTGACGGTCCAGCAGCCGCCCGACCGCGTCGTTCAGGCCCTTCGAAGCGGCGCGCTTCTTCGGATCGGGCGTCGCCAGCTGGTCGGCATAGAGCAGCGGATAGGCGGCCGAGACCGTCTGTTCCGTGCAGCCATAGGGATAACGCGACAGGGCCAGGGCGATGGGCGCCGGGTCGAAGCCCTTGAACGGCGAGTAGCTGACCTGCAGCGACACGTCGCCCGCCGCCAGGCCCGACAGCAGGTCGGGACTGGGGGTCCAGGCCTCGCCGGGCTGCTGGAAGGCGGTGGTGGTGCGCACCAGGGCGCCCCAGCCCAGCCGGGTCTGGATCGGATAGTCCTTGGCCGTGGTGAAGCCAGGCCCGTTGACCGTGAAGCCGACGCTGCCGATCCCGGTGCGGTTGGGCGCCAGGAAGGGGATGTGCTCGGCGATCCGCTGGCCCAGCGCCAGGGTGAACAGCTTCTTCAGCGCCATCACCACCCCGCCCGACGAGCGGGTCTCGACCGTGTAGCCGCCGGCCTTGCCGTCGACGTTATGCAGTTCCAGCGTCGCCACCGGCTTGTCGCCGGGCGAGAGGAAGCGCGGCAGGTTCAGGTCCGCCACCACGTCCTCGCGGACGGTCATCGCCTTGGAGCCCGAGCCGACGGCCTCGTCGGTCCAGGCCACGGCCATGATCCGCAGCTCGCCATTGAAGTCGGCGGCCGGCAGCTTGACCCTGGCCCGGCCATCGAGGCCGGTCTTGACGACGCCCGACCACAGGGCGACCGACTTGATCGGCACCACCGTCAGCCCCTCGCCGCCCAGCTGGTCGCCGCCGAAATTGACGGCGCCGGGGGCCCCGAGGTTGGGGTCGAGCAGGCGGCCGTAGTCGTCGCGATAGTCGACGGTCAGGGCCCGCTTGCCGAAATACCATTTGGCCGGATCGGGGCTGTCCTGCTTGGTCAGCCGCAGAATCCCCTCGTCGACCGCCGCCACGGTGACCCGCGCCGACTGGCCCACGCCGAGGCCATTGACCTTGATCGGCACCTCGACCAGCGCCTTGGCGTCCTGTTTGGCGGGCGTGCCGATATCGACCGTCAGCTTACGGCCCTTCGGATCCAGCGGCACATAGATCAGGCCGAGCGCCCGGCGCGGCTTGGGCGTCGCTACCGGGTCGCGCGGCTGGATGACCGAGACCATCACATAGGCGCCGCCGCCCCAGGCCGGCGAGGTCTTCAGCTTCACCGTGCCGCCGCCGGCGGGAACGGTGAAGGTCTTGAACTCGACCAGCCGGTCGGTGGCCACGGCCACCTGGGCCTCGCCGCCATAGGGGGCTTTCACCGCGATATCGATGGTGTCGCCCTGGGCGTGGGTCCCGGTTCCGGCGCTGACCCGCACCATGTCGGGGGCCTCGGCGTCCTTGGCGGGCGCGCCCCAGCCGGCGGCGAAGCGGATCAGGGTCTTGGCCCCGTCCGGCGTCTCGACCTCGAGCCGATAGTCGCCCCAGCCCAGGCGGCGGGTGATGCGGGCGCTCTTGCCGGCCCCGATGGCCAGGGCGCCCTTCTGGACGACCACGTCGCGGCTGGTCCGCCGCCACTGCCAGCGGCCGTCCTGCTGGAACCAGTCATAGTCCCAGTTCTCGGCGATCAGGCTGTAGGTCGCCCCGGCGGCGATGCGCGCGCCCTGACCGTTGACGGCGATGACGTCGATCGCCACCGGCGGGGTGTCGCCCTCGCCCTGCTCGATCTTGACCCCCAGATAGGTCGGCTTGGTGCGGACCTTCAGGAAGACGCTCTCGCGCACCGGCCGGCCGCCCGGCTCGAACACCGAGGCGGTGATGACCGCCTTCAGCGGGATGGCGGTGTCGCCCGCCTCCTCGGAGGAGACATTGAGCAGCGCCACGCCCGCCCCGTCGGTGACGGTCGAGCCCAGGTCCAGCATCTTCTCGTCGAAGCCGTCCTTCTGGTTGCCCCACTCATAGTCCTTGTAGGCCGGGAAGGGGTTGGGGTCGGCCGACAGCCGGGCCTCGCCCTGGGTCTGCAGGCCCGCGCCCGCCGCGCCATAGAGGAAGCGGGCGGTCACCTTGACCGGCCGGGTCTCGCCCGCCGCCACCGGCGCCTTGCCGCCGTCGGTGTCGACCGCCAGCCGTTGCGGGGCAAAGTCCTCGACCGAGAACGACATGTCGCCCGACGCCTGGTCCAGGCCTTCGATCTGCAGGGTCGCGGTCCAGCGCCCGCGCGGGGCGCTCTTGGGCAGGACGATGTCGTAGGTCAGGGCCCCGTCGGGGGCGCCGGTGAAGGCGTAGCGCTTGAACTCCACGCCGGAGGGCCGGCGCACGATGATCTCGCCCTTGCGGTCCTTGATCGCCTTGGACTGCAGGTCGCGGACCAGGGCGGCCAGGTGGACCGTCTCGCCGGGGCGATAGATGCCGCGGTCGGCATACATGAAGCCGTCGATCTCGCTGCCCGGGATGCGGCCGGCGGTCGTGGCGTCGTCGCCTTCCGGCCCATTGCGGCCGCCGACGCCCTGGTTGCTGAGGTCGACGGGCGAGCGGTCCAGGTCCAGCACCGCCAGGTCGCCCTGGGGTCCATAGGCCATGACCATCTTGGGCTTCATCGCCCCCTCGCCCTCCATGAGCGGGTGCAGGAAACGCACCCGGCCAGAGCCGTCGGTGGTGGCGGTGGCGATGTCCTCGCCATTGGCGGCGACCAGGGCGACGCGCAGGCCGCCCAGGGTCTTGGCGCTCTTCAGCGAGCGGACGACCACGTCCATGGCGTCGGCGCCGTTGTAGCCGATCAGGGCCATGTCGGTGAACATGATCCAGCGGCGGGCCTGAGCCGGTTGGGTGCCCTCGCCGCTTTCGTCCTCGTCATCGTCCTTGGCGTTGGGGTCCTTGGAATTGGAGGCGTCGCGCGCCTTGATCACATAGCCGCCCGGCTTCATCTCCTTGAGCACCGCGCCCAGCGGGAAGACGGTGGTGACCCGCTCGCCGCCCGCGCCGCCCTTGACCGCGATCTGGCCCTTCCAGACGATGACGCCCTCGCTGTCGGGGCTGTCGTCGCCATAGTCGCTGGGCCATTCGCCCTCGCCGGTGGCTTCCGGGGCGCTGATCGACTTGCGGACCAGGTTGCGGTCCGAGACGCGCCAGACCTCGATGTTCAGCCGGCTGACATTGACGGTTTCCAGGCCGACGCCATCGGCCTCGTCGCGGGGCAGGATGACGCCGTCGCCGGCGAAGCCGACGTACGGGGGCTTTTCGCCAAAGGTGAAGTCGACATCGGCGTTCTCGGCCAGGGTCAGCCCGCCGGCCCCCGGCAGGCCCTTCAGCAGAGTCACCCGGCGGTCCACCAGCCCCAGCCCGCCCAGGCACAGTTCGTCGTTCCTGACACTGACGGCCGGCTGGCCGCCGAGGTCGGGCGAAACCAGCACATAGTCGGCATAGGACTTGGTCGGATCGAGCGGCTTGCTCATCTGGATACAGGCGAGCGGCGCGGCCCTGGACGTATCCAGCCGGGTCTGCCAGACCTTGAAGCCTTCCGGCCGCGGGATGCCCCGGCGCGGGGCGCTGGCCGAGCGCGGCTTGCCGAACATCGACCAGATCGAGGCGCCCGGCGTCTGGCCGTTGCTCAAGGCCGCCGAGCCCGAGCCGATCATGCCCAGCCCCTTGGCGGTAACGAAGCCGCCGCCGAACCCTACGACCAGCGCCCCGATGGCCAGGGCCACGCCCGGCGCCTTGAGGAACTCGGCGTTCCTGGGAACCCAGGCGGGAATCCGGTCGCGCCAGCTGGCGGCCGGCTTGGCCTCCATCGACAGCGGGGCTTCGGGTTCGTTGGGAGACTCAGGCGGCGGGGTTTCGTCGCTCGGGGCCATGAAAAAGTCTCCACCGGGGGTGATCGTCCAGGGAACGATGTGATCTTAACCCTGGGGGCTGGTCAATCGGCGCGCATGTGCGGAGCATCCCCAGAACGGGTGGTGCGGTTCGCGCAATATCGTGCTTGACCCAGCGGCATTTCGGGGTCACTTGCGCCGCCAACCAAGCCAATTGGAGAACGGTCATGCGCGTCGGGGTTCCTTCCGAGATCAAGCCGGGCGAACATCGGGTCGGCCTGACCCCCACCGCCGTGCGGGAATATGTGGCCCGTGGCCATAATGTGCTGGTACAGGCGGGCGCCGGCCAGGGCGCGGGCTATGCCGACGAGGCCTACCGCAAGGCCGGGGCCCAGATCGCCCCCGACGCGGACGCGGTTTTCGCCGGCGCCGAGATGATCGTGAAGGTCAAGGAACCCCAGAAGGTCGAGTGGGAGCGCCTCACCGAGCGCCACATCCTGTTCACCTACCTGCACCTGGCCCCCGACCCTGCCCAGACCGAAGGCCTGCTGAAGAGCGGCTGCGCCGCCATCGCCTATGAGACTGTCACCGACGCCAAGGGCGGCCTGCCGCTGCTGGCCCCGATGAGCGAAGTGGCCGGCCGCATCGCCGTCTTCTCGGCCGCCGAGACCCTGCTCAAGCACAATGGCGGCATGGGCCTGCTGCTCTGCGGCGTGCCGGGCGTGATGCCCGCCCGCGTGGCCGTGCTGGGCGGCGGGGTGGTCGGCATGAACGCCGCCCGCATGGCCATGGGCCTCAACGCCGAGGTCGTCGTCCTCGAACGCTCGCTGCCCCGCATGCGCGAGCTGGACGACATCTTCATGGGCCGGGTGCTGACCCGCTATTCGACCCTGGACGCCATCGAGGACGAGATCCTCAAGGCCGACGTGGTCATCGGCGCGGTGCTGACCGCCGGCGCCGCCGCCCCCAAGCTGGTCAAGCGCGAGCACCTGTCGCGCATGAAGCCCGGCAGCGTGCTGGTCGACGTCTCCATCGACCAGGGCGGCTGTTTCGAGACCAGCCACCCCACCACCCACGCCGAGCCGACCTACACGGTCGATGGGGTCGTCCACTACTGCGTGGCCAACATGCCCGGCGCCGCCCCGCGCACCAGCTCCGACGCGCTTGGCAACGCCACCCTGCCCTTCGGCCTGGCCCTCGCCGACCACGGCCTGGACGCCCTCAAGCGCGACCCGCACCTGGCCAAGGGGCTGAACGTCCTCAAGGGCCAGCTGACCCACCCGGCCGTGGCCGAGGCGCTGGGCAAGCCGAGCATCGATCCTTACGGGGTGTGGGGCTGATCTCTAGCCGCCGCTGGCGGTGAGCGCCGCGGTGATTTTCGCTGCCGTCGCGGCGGGCATGCCGGCCAGCACACCGTAGGCCACCGTCCCGGTCTTGCACTGGTCGGCGGCCGACAGCTGCTCCAGCCCGCCCTCGAACACCGTTTGGATCAGGTTCGGGGCCAGTCCCCGGCTGGCCAGCGCCGACCGGAAGGTCGCCAGTTCGCTGGCGGTCAGCGCCGCCCGCTTGACCGGCGCGGTTTCACCATCGTGGATAGCGTGAAACATGGCCGCATTGCGCCGGGTCACAGCCAGCAGCAGGTCGGTCGCGCTGCCCTTGGCGCCGCCGGTCACCACGAAGTGGGCGCAGGCCTCCTCGCCGGCCGAGCCGAAGGTCTTCATCGACGCCGCATTCTGCGCGACCAGCGCTGCGAGCGCCCTCTCCGAGGCCTGAGGGACAGCACCGATATGCGCCCGGCCGAAGTCGCTGGCCGTCTTGATCGCCGCCCGCATCGCCTCGGGCCTGGCGTCGCCGGACTGGATACGCATGATGAAGGTTCGCCGCATCTCGACGTAGAGGGGCGGGAAATCCCGCAGTATCTCGTCACGCCAGGGCGCCAGGGCCTGGGTGGTCATGTCCTTATCGAACGTCTCCGAGATGCGTTCGGGCGGGGATGAGGACCGAATCTCCATACTGCTCTGCAGCGCACAGCGCACGACGCCCAGCGCTATGAAGGCGAGCACGACACCGCTGAGGACAGGGCCATTGCGCTTGGGTTTGCGCCGGGGCGTGTGGAGATGCCGCGCGCCCTCCCAGGTCTGATTTTCCGGATTTTCCGACATAGACACTCCCCCCGACGCCCTTCTTGGCGCAAACCGCCGGCGGATGCATCGGGGAAATTGCCGCACCGGCGTCGGGCCTTGCCGTCGATGCTGCGACGCATCATAACTCCGCCCAGGCGGTCCCCTTTGAGGGGCCAAGAGGGAACGGGGTGTGAAACCCCGGCTGTGCCCGCAACTGTCAGCGGCGAGGGCCGCGCTCGTTCCGCTCCACCTTGGGGCGGCGCCACTGGAGCGATCCGGGAAGGCGAGAGCGCTGTCTGTTGACCCGTGAGCCAGGAGACCTGCCGCCGACGTCGTTCGACCGGGGTCCGGGTTCAGGCCATCGGCGCGAGAGGGGCGTATCTGTTGCCTTTCGTCGAAGCGACACCCTGGCCGGCGCGCCAGGGTCATGTCGCTTTGAACCCCAGCCTCGCGGCGCCGCGCGGGCCCTTTACTGGAGCCTGCGCCATGAAGCGCCTGCTATTGACCACCGCCCTTGTCCTGGCGCCCGCCGCCGCCTTCGCCGACACCGACGTCAGCGAAGTCATCGTCACCGCCGAACGCCTGCCGTCCACCCTGGACCAGACCCCCGACGCCCGGGTGATCACCCGGGACGAGATCGACCGCCGCCAGGCGGTGTTCGCCGCCGACATCCTGACCACCGTCCCCGGCCTGTCGCTCAGCCGCAACGGCGGGTTCGGCGGGTTCACCAGCGTCAAGCTGCGGGGCGCCGCCTCGGACAAGACCCTGGTGCTGATCGACGGGGTCGTCCAGAACGACGCCTCCAGCCCCAACGGCGGTTACGACTTCTCCAGCCTCGACCTGGACGATGTCAGCCAGGTCGAGATCCTGTCCGGCCCGCAGGGTTCCATCTGGGGCTCGGACGCCATCGGCGGGGTGGTCAGCTTCACCACCCGCGACCTGGACGGCCTGCGCGCCAGCCTGGAAGGCGGTTCCTACAGCACGGTCCACGGCTCGGCCGCCATTGGCCAGGTCAATGCCGCCAGCGCCATCAGCGCCTCGGTCTCGGCCTACCGCACCGACGGCGTCTCCAAGGCCGCCAACGGGACCGAGGACGACGGCTTCAAAAGCTGGACCGCAGGCGTCAGGGCCCGCATCGACCTGACCGACACCGTCCGGCTCGACGGCCAGGTGCGCTACAATGAAGCCGACGCCGACGTTGACGGCTACGACGCCTTCTTCACCTTCGGCGACACCACCGACCGCTCCAAAAACCGCTCCTGGACCGGCTTCGCCCGCGTCCGCGCCGACCAGTTCCTGGGGCTGGACCAGTCGCTCAGCGTCTCGCTCTACGACCTGACCCGCGACAGCATCTCGGCCTTCCCCTCCAGCTACGACGCCCGGCGCGCCACCTGGCGCTGGACGGGCGGGCGCGGCGGGGCCAGCGATCCCTTCGCCTTCCTGCTGGGGATCGAGCGCGACGATACCGAGGCCTCGATCAGCACCGGCGCGACCTCGGACCTGGGGGCGACCTCGGTCTTCGCCATGGCCCGGTTCAGCCCCGTCGACGCGGTCAGCGTCACCGCCAGCCTGCGCTATGACGACCCCGACAAATTCTCGGGCAAGGCCACCGCCCGCATCGGCGCCACGGCCAGACTGCCGGCCGGCTTCACCGCCGCCGCCTCGTTCGGCCAGGGCTTCAAGACCCCGACCATCAGCCAGACGGTCTGCGACTTCTGCTTCCCGGCCGGCCCCTCGACCGGCCTCAAGCCCGAGACCGCCCAGGGCTGGGACGCCTCGCTGCACTGGCGCTCGGCCGACGATCGCTATTTCGTGCGGGTCACCGGCTACCGGCTCGAGGTCAAGGACCAGATCAGCTATGGTGTCGGCCGCTACGTGAACATCGACCGCACCCTGACCACCGGGGTCGAGGCCGAGGCGGAGGCCGAGGTCACCGACCAGCTGAGCATCAAGGTCGCCTATGCGTTCACCGACGCGGTCGACCGCGCCACGGGAGCGGAACTGCTGCGGGTTCCGGCCCAGTCAGGCTCGGTGGCGCTGTGGTGGACGGGCGATCGGCTCAGCGGCGCTCTGACCGTGCGGGCCGAGGGCGAGCAGGCCGATTCCGACCCCTCGACCTTCAGCCCGGCGACGCGCGACGGCTTCACGGTCGCCGACCTCTCGGCCGGCTGGAAGCTCAATGACCAGGTCGAGATCACCGGCCGCATCGAGAACCTGACCGACGAGACCTATTCGGAATCGCTGGGCTACGGCGAAACCGGCCGGGCCGTCTATGTGGGCGTCCGCCTGAAGCGCTAGTCGCGCCGGGCCGTCACGGGGCCGCGTCGCCCGGTCCCGTGACGGTCAAGCCCCGCGCCCGCAGCTGCGCCAGCACGCCGTCCTGGGCCAGCAGCCGGCGCAGGCCGACCAGGGCCACCGAATGGCCGGGCTTCTTCAGGGCCTCGGCGATGTCCTGCGTCTGGTCCCGTGAGGCGCGCCGCCAGATGTCGCCGCCGCCGGACAGCAGCAGCACGCAGCGCTCGAAGGCTCGGGGTCCGCTCAGGGCGGACCGCACATCGCCCCGGGCCCAGCCCTGGGCGGCCGGACGCACCCGGCCTGCGTCGTCGATGTCGTCCAGAGCGCTCTCGAGGCATTGCTGCTGGATGGCGGGCGTCAGGCCGGCCAGGGCCTTGCGCAGGAAGGGCACGGCGTCATAGCGGGCGCCGCTGCGAAGCGGGACCTTGGCCTTCTTCGCCAGGCGGCGGACATCGTTGTCGGGATGGCCCCAGCGGCCCTTGGCCCGGCTGTCGCCCATCAGCATCAGCCCCGCCGCCAGCGGGCTCCATTCAGCGTAGCGCTTGGCCGGCTTGCCCAGCCGGGTCCGGTCGGCGACGAAGCGGTCGCGCAGGGCGGGCGGCAGGCTGGCCTCGAGCGGGGTCTTTGACCGGAGTTGGCCCCGCAGCTTGAGCAGGGCGGGGATATCGCGGACCCCGGCGGTCATCGAGGCGCCCTGGATCAGGCTGTTGGCGCCCTTGAGCCGCCGCGCGACCACCGACTGATCCCACGCGACCCCCGGCGGCAGCCCGCCCTCGGGCATGGCCAGGATCCAGACGGTCGTATCGCCGTCACTGACCTTCCACCAAGCCGGCCCGGGCGTTCGCGGCGCGACGACCAGCGCCTCGACCAGAGTCCCCTCCGGGTCCTCCACAGGCGGGGCGGCCGCGCCAAGGGTCAGGAAAAGACAGGCGGCGACGACCGCGGATCGCAGGAATTTCATGCGCCAAGGCTCCCCGGCTGGACGACTAGTCTAGCTAGGCTGGAGCGGCGGAATGTCAAAACCTTGACCGATTGGCGCCCCGCCAGGTCGGGCGGGACGTCCGTTTCAGAAGGCTCCGGCTCGCCAGGCCAGCCAGGCGATGTAGCCCCCGTAGCCGGCCAGCATGAAGAGGCCGAACAGCCGCCCCAGACGCCCTCGGTTGAGACCCGTCAGCACCAGCAGCAGCGCCGAAGCGGCCATGACGCCCAGGTCGACCCAGCCCAGATCGGCCGGGGCGTCGATGGGCCGGACCAGGGCGGTGACGCCCAGTATGCCCAGGACATTATAGATGTTGGACCCCATGGCGTTGCCCAGCGCCACCTCGGACTGCCGGCGGACCGCCGCCAGCACCGTGGTCACCAGTTCCGGCAGAGAAGTGCCGACCGCCACCAGGGTCAGGCCCAGCAGGGTCTCCGAGACGCCGGCCTGCCGGGCCAGCACCAGGGCCCCGTCGACCAGCAGCTTGGCGCCCAGCACGGTGATGGCGATGCCGACCAGGGTCAGCAGCAGGGCCCTGGGGATGGACCCCCGACGCACCGGCATGGGGGCGGTGTCGGACTGGGCGGCGCGGCCCCGCTCCTGCAGGAAGCTGACCAGCACATAGAGGGCCAGGGCGCCCAGGAACCAGAGTCCGATCCGCCCGTCGATATGGCCCCGCAGCAGGAAGACGATGGCCGCGCCGGTCACCGCCAGCAGGACCAGGCCGTCGCGCAGGAAGCCCCGGGGCTCCACCGCCATCGGCCGCAGCAGCGCCGCCAACCCGACCACCAGCAGCAGGTTGGCGATGTTGGAGCCGACGATATTGCCGACCGCCAGGCCGGGCGATCCGGCCAGGGCGGCGGTGACGCTGGTCAGCAGCTCGGGCGTGGAGGTGCCGAACCCGACAATGGTCAGGCCGATCAGCAGCGAGGACACGCCAAGCCCCCGGGCGGTGGTCACCGCCCCGCGCACCAGGGCCTCGCCCCCGAAGATCAGCAGCCCAAATCCCAGGCCGACCAGCAGCCAGGGCTCCCCCAACCACGCCATCGTCTTCGCGCTCCAGCCGCCCCTTCATGCGCCCGCCGGACCCCCCGGCCAACCAAAACCGGCGGCCTGTCGATTTCCGCGAACCTTTTCCGCCGCTGGGGCGACTATCGGTCTGAAACCCGATGGGTGGGGCGATGAACCGCGACCTGGAGCATGTGCTCGATGAGTATCTGGTGCTGCAATGCCGCGCCGGCTCTCGCGCGGCGATGGGCCAGCTGGTCGGCCGCTGGACGCCACGGCTGCTGCGGCATGCCAGCCGCACGCTGAACAGCCCCGACGCCGCGGCCGACGTGGTCCAGGACGCCTGGATCAGCGCCCTGCGGGGTCTTGGCCGGCTCGACGATCCGGCGCGCTTTCCGGCCTGGCTCTACGCCATCGCCACCCGCAAGTGCGTCGACCACATCCGCAAGGCCGCGCGCGGCCGCAGGCTGGCCGCCGGCCTCGCGGCCCAGCCGCCACCGGCCGCGCCGTCAGGCAGCGACCTGAAGCTCGATTTCGCCGCCGCCCTGGCCCGCCTGCCGGCGGACCAGCGGCTGGTGGCCAGTCTGTTCTACGGCGAGGACCTCAGCCTTGAAGAGGTCGCGGCCGTGGCGGGGGTCCCCCTCGGCACGGTCAAGTCCCGCCTGCATCACGCCAGGCAATCTCTCAAGCTAGTATTGGAAGGAGCTTAGTCATGTCCGATATCGATGACGCCATCCGTCAGGCCCTCTCGGCCGACGACAAGCGGGCCCTGGACAGCTTCGCCGGCGAGCAGCCGCTGCTGGCCCAGGTGTTCGGCGCCCTGGGCGGGCCGTTCCGCTGGCTCAACCTGGTCGGCGGCGTCGCCGGGGTGGCGATGTTCGCCGGCGGGGCCTATGCCGCCTGGCGGTTCGCCCAGACGCCCGACCCCCGCCAGATGCTGCTCTGGGGGGGAGTCGTGGTCCTGGCCTGGTCGGGCCTGGGCATGACCAAGCTGTGGTTCTGGATGGAGATGCACCGCAACGTCACCGTCCGCGAGATCAAGCGGCTGGAACTGCAGGTGGCCCGGCTGGCGGCGCGCCTGCCGGGGTGAGGTTAGCGCTTGAACTCCCTCCCCTTTATGGCAGGGCTATCGCATATGAAATCGCGGCATGGGCCGCTTTCTTCAAATCCTCACCCGGAGGGGGAGGGGGACCGCGCCGAAGGCGTGGTGGAGGGGGTTGAAGCTACAACCACTTCTGCCCGCAAATCCTCGCCTTATCGGCTGCGCCGTATCCTGACGCCTGGATGTAGCATCGGACCCCCTCCACCATGCTTCGCATGGTCCCCCTCCCCCTCCGGGGGAGGATTCAAAAAGGAGCGATCTGGCATCGCTTCCATATGCGATAGCCCTGCCCTTTATGGAGAGGGAGTTGTGCTCAGGCCGCCGCGTTGAACCGCGCCAGATCCTGGCGGCCGCCGATCAGGTCGAGCACGTCGTTCATGCCGAACAGCGGATCGACCGGGTGCAGGGCGTTGTAGACGCTGCGGGCGAAGGCCAGGTCGGCGTGGGTCTTCACCCGCCAGTTCAGGCGCGAGTGGTCGCGCACCGCCTCGAAGCTCTTCCAGCTGAACTGGTCGGGGTGGCTACGGATGAAGGCGGTGGGCGAGGTGCGGGCCATGGGGTCGCGCGGGGCCTCGGCGGCGGCGTTGAGGGCGGCGGCGGTGACCACCTCGACCTCCAGGCCGATGGGGAAGCTGGCCGGCTCGCGGTTGGCGACATAGTCGGCGCCGCTGTCCCGGGCCAGCCAGACGGCGCGGTCGACCAGGCCCGGATCGACGAAGGGCGCGTTGCCCTTGATCCGCACGATATGGCTGACCGGCCCGGCGGCGGCGGCGCAGCGGGCGAAGCGGCCCAGCAGGTCGGTCGGGGCGCCCCGGAACACCGGCTGGCCGCGCGAGACCAGCCAGCTGGCCAGCGGATCGTCCGAGGCTTCCAGGCTGGTGGCCACCACGATGCGGCCCAGCGAGCGGGCGGCGCGCAGCCGCTCCAGCTGGCGCCAGATCATCGGCTGACCACGCAGCGAGGCCAGCGGCTTGCCCGGCAGCTTGCGGGAGGCCAGGCGGGCCTGAATGATGCAGATAACTTGCTCGGTCATGGTCGGCGCTCCTTCTGAGCGGCAGGTCGTTCGGCCTTAGGCGGCGGCCCAGCGATGGGGGTCCAGGGCCACCGGGTCGTCGATGGCCATGTCATCCCAGTCCAGGTCAGGGGGCGGGCTGGCGGCGGCGGCGATCACCGCGTTCAGCTCGGCGGCGGAGGTCACGCCCACCAGCACGGCGCTGGCCTCGGGGCGCGAAAGGGCGAAACCGAGCGCGGCCTGCAGCGGATCGCTGCGGCCCTCGGCGATCATCCGGCGGACCTTCGACAGCCGGCCCGAGGCGCCCTTCAGCGGCGCGGGAATGCGGTCGGGCGGCAGGAACAGCAGGCCATTGAGGAAGATCGAGCGCAGCTGCACCTCGACTCCCATGCCGGCCAGCCGCGCCAGGGTGCCGTCGGCCAGCAGCCGCTGGTCGAGCAGCGAGCCGGGGGCCTGGACCAGGTCCGGCTTGAAACGTTTGGCGACGCCCACCGGGTCATCCGAGGCATGCACGGCCACGCCGATGCGGGCGAAGAGGCCGGCGTCCTTCATCTGCAGCAGGCGGGTCCACAGGCCCTGGCCGTGCGGGCCCAGCAGGTCGCCGGCCGAGGGGACGATGATGGCGTCGGCGCGCTCGATGGCCAGGCGCTTAAGGCTGGCCCGGGCCTCGGCCTCGATGAAGTCGGGGCCGCGGTCGCAGCGGGCGGTGGCCAGGGTGACGCGGAACGGCACGGGCCGGGGCAGCAGGTCGCCCAGCAGGGATTCGGCCCGGCCATAGACGCCGGAGGTGTCCAGCACGCCCAGATTGGCGCGGGCGGCGAGGCTCAGGATATCACGCGCCTCGACCTCCGGCGGACGCGAGCGCGGGCTGGCGCTGCCGTCGAGGCCGAACTGGGCCGAGCCCAGGCCGAGTTTGCTAAGCTGGGATGTCATGCTTGTCCTTCTGGACGGGGGCCCGCGGAAAACTCGCGGGGGAAGCTGGGAACGGGGCGGCGCAGCAGCGCCTCGAGCAGGCCCTTGGCGGCCATGGCCGGGATCAGGGCGGCGTAGGCGTCGATCAGCCGGGCCATTTCGGGCTCGTCATGGGCGGCGCTGAGGGCGTGGGCTCCGACCACCACCAGGCCACGCTGGGCCATCTCGCGCAGCCACAGGCCTTCGAGTTCAGGGGCGGCGAAGAGGGGGGTGGGCAGGCTGGGGTCGCCGGCGACGGCGAACAGCCGCCCGGCCCCGGCCCGCTCGGTCAGGGCGGCGACCTCGGCCTGCAGCTCGGCCCCCAGCACCCGCAGGTGCGGCGCGGCGGGATGGGCGGCCAGGATGTCCAGCGTGGCGGCGGCGGCGGCCAGCGAGGCGGCCTGGGGCTCCGGCAGGTCGTCGGCGTCCAGGGCCCGGACCAGGTCGGCCCGGCCGGCGATGGCGCCCAGCGGCCGGCCATTGGCGATGGCGGCGCCGAACACGCAGAGATCGGGGGTCACGCCGCTGAGGCCCTGGGCCCCGCGCGCATCGACCCGGAAGGAGGAGGCGCCCTCGTCGAACACCAGCACCGCCCCGGCGGCGTCGGCGGTGCGGCGGGCGCAGGCGAGATCGGCCGGATCGGCCCCCAGCGGATCGACCACCAGGGCGGCCAGGTCGTCGACGCCGCCGAACGGGCCATCGGCGCGCCAGACCGCCACCCGGCGGCGGCCGGTGGCCTTGCGGGCGCCGTCCAGCGCGGCCGGCAGGGCCTGGGATTCTTCGGCGCAGAAGCGGACCGCCTCGGCGCAGGGGATCAGGGTTTTCAGCCCGCCGGCGACGCGATCCTCGCGGACCTCGGCCTTGGCGACAGCGGCCTCAACGCGGGGATGGGCATGGCCCAGCAGCACCGCGCCGCCGGCCATGTCGAAGTCGATGCGGATCGTCCCTTCGCTGTCCCACAGCCGGCAGCCCTGGGCGCGGACCCGCACCGGCCGGCGGGCCGGGGGCTTTTCGACGATGAAGGCGGGCGTCCCCATGACGAGGCCTTGGCGTTAGGGTTAAGTCCCAGCAACCATGCGCCGCAGATACTTAAGGAAGCGGTATCAGAGCCGTTTCGCTGAGGTTAATGTTGGCGGCATGGACGCCCCCCTGCCCGACTGGCCGATGTATGGCCTCAGCGACGATCAGCGACCCGCCCTGCGCGCCGCGCTGGCGGGCGGCCGAGCCGCCGTCCTGGCCACCGTCGCCGCGCTCGGCGACGGCGGACCCCGGCCGGTGGGGACCCAGATGGTGTTCGCCGCCGACGGAACGGTTTCCGGCTTCATGTCCGGCGGCTGTGTCGAGGGCGATGTGGCCCTGCACGCCCGGGCCGTCCTGGCCGACGGCGCGCCCCGGCGGCTGGTCTATGGCGAGGGCAGCCCCTGGCCGGACATCCGCCTGCTGTGCGGGGCCCGCATCGAGATCCTGGTCGAACGCATCGCCCCCGACGATCCCGCCGCCGCCATGCTGTTCACCCTGCAGGAAGAGCGCCGCCCCGCCGTCTGGATCACCGACGGCCTGCAGCGCCTCTGCGTCCCGGCCGGCGATGCGCCCAAGCCCTGGCCCGGCGCCCTGACCCGCCGCCACGACCCGGTCTGGCGGCTGGCCGTGGTCGGCGGCGATCCCACCGCGCTGGCCATCGCCGCGCTGGGCGTCCAGGCCGGGTTCGAGACCACCCTGATCCGCCCGCTGGGTCCCGAGACCCCGCCGCCCATCCCGGGCCTGGCCTACAGCCGCGCCGAACCTGGCCAGGCCCTGACCGCCCTCGATCCCTGGAGCGCCGTCGCCATCGCCGGCCACGACCTGGAAAACGACCACGCCGCCCTGCTGGCCGCCCTGCCCTCGCCGGCGCCCTATGTCGGCCTGTTGGGCGCGCGCCGCCGGCTACCGGAGCGGCTGGCCCGGCTGCGCGCGGCCGGCATCAGTGAGCGGGCGCTGGAAAAGCTGCGGGCCCCCATCGGCCTCGACCTGGGCGGCAAGGCCCCCTGGGAGGTGGCGGTGGCCACGATCGGCGAGGTGGTGGCGATGCGGCATGCCCAGTTCGAAAAGGCCTAGGTCCCTATTCAATCCGCTCATCCCCGCGAAAGCGGGGACCCAGGCTTTTTGCTGTTGAGGGCGATTCTGGCAGGTCTGGGCGGCTGAAGGTCCGCTACGAAAAACACCTGGGTCCCTGTGTATTGCAGATGGTGTTGGGCTGATGCCTGATGTTGGCGGGCGTAGGCCGTTGGGTCCCTGGTCGAAGAGACCGCAAGCGGGCTGGGTC
>NZ_JAUSVS010000004.1 GCF_030814835.1 Caulobacter ginsengisoli | reverse complement strand
GCCACCCGATACGATCGACGAGCCATACACTTCCTGGCCTTCACTCACCTCGCCGCAATCGTCATCTGGCTACGCTGAATGTCGATACGACCTAGGCGAAACTCTCGGTGATGGCCGAATAGACCAGGGTCCGCAGCTCACGCCGCACCGGATAGGCCGAGGACGGCAGCAGCTGGGTCAGGAACACCACGGTCAGGTCCTCGAGCGGATCGACCCAGAAGAAGGTGCTGGCCGCCCCGCCCCAGAAGAAGTCGCCGGCGCTGCCGGGGATCAGCGGCAGGGCCGGATCGACGGTCACCGCGAAGCCCAGGCCAAACCCGACGCCGGCATAGTTGGCCTCGCTGAACAGCGAGCGGGACATGGTGGCCATGTCCTGGCCGCCGGGCAGGTGGTTGGCGGTCATCAGATGGAGGGTCTTGGGGCTGAGCAGCCGCGCCCCGTCCAGCTCGCCGCCGTTCAGCAGCATGCGGCAGAAGCGCAGATAGTCCTCGGCGGTCGAAACCAGCCCGCCGCCGCCCGACACCAGCTCGGGCGCGCGCAGATAGACGCTCTTGGTCGGGTCCTCCTGCAGCTTTGGCTTGTCCGCGACCTGCTTGGAGCCGAGCGCGCCGACCGCATAGCAGGCCGTCAGCCGGCCTTCCTCGCCCTTGCGCACCTGGAAGGCGGTGTCCTTCATGCCGAGCGGCTTGAAGATTTCCTCCTCCAGATAGACCGGGAACGGCCGGCCGCTGATCTTGCCGACCAGATAGCCCAGCACGTCGGTCGAGACCGAATAGTTCCAGGCCTCGCCCGGCGAGAACTCCAGCGGCAGCCTGGCCAGGTCCGCGATCATGTCGTCCAGGCTGCCGGCGTCGACAAACTCGCCCACCTTCAGCTTGCGATAGGCGGCGTCGACATTGGTCATCTGCTGGAAGCCGTAGGTCAGGCCCGAGGTATGGCGCAGCAGGTCGACGATCTGCATCGGCCGCGCGCAGGGCTTGGTGCGGAAGCCGTCGACGGTCCCCCCGTCATAGACGCCCAGGTTGGCCCAGGCGGGGATGTGCTTGGCCACCGGATCGTCCAGCGCCACCAGCCCCTGCTCGACCAGCATCATGAAGGCCACCGAGGTCACCGGCTTGGTCATCGAATAGATGCGGAAGATGCTGTCCTCGCTGAGGGGCTTGCCGCGCTCGATATCGGCCGAGCCCAGCAGGGTCGAATGGGCCAGCTTGCCGCCCCGCCAGACCTTGACCTGGGCGCAGGGCAGCTTGCCCGTCTTGATGTAGCGCTCGTCGAGGAAGCGGTCGATGCGGGCCAGGCGATCGGACGACAGGCCTACGGACTCGGGCTTGGACATCTCTCAAAAACTCCCTGACGTTTTGATCGGCTTATCGAAGATCAGGTATGGGGCAACTCAAACTTTACCTTGATGCGGCAAATTCCTCACCCAGAGGAAACACGCATGGCCGAGAAGACCCCCGACGAGATCGGGTCCCGGGCGCCGTCTGAGTTGGACATCGAAGCCGCGCGCTGGTTCTTCCAGAACACGGACGACGTCTTTCTGGTGCTCGAAGGCTCGCTGATCACCCGGATCAATCCGGCCTGGACGGCGTTGGCCGGCTGGTCGGACGCCGACACCGTCGGCCGCGCGATCGAGGACTTCCTGCATCCCGATGACGGCGTTTCGGTCCAGCAGGTCATCGATGACCTGAACGCCAGCGGCTCGGCCCTGGCCGAGCACCGCCTGGCCCACAGCAACGGCGACTGGCTGTGGGTCAAGAGCCGCGCCAAGCGCAGCGCCGACGGCGCCACCATCGTCGTCCTCAAGGACGTCACCGCCGAGCACGAGGAGGCCGAGGCCGCCGAGACCGCCCACCGCACCAGCGAACTGCTGCGCAACGCCGCCGGCATCTTCACCTGGAAGTTCAACCCCGACACCGGCATCTACCTGGTCGACGCCGACCTGCCCGCCCAGACCACGCCGGGCGGCCCCGGCAGCCGGGTGCTGTCGGCCGACCAGATGGGCGCCGAGATCCACAAGGACGACCGGGCCGACATGTGGACGGCCTTCGCCACCACCCTGGCCACCGGCGAGCCGCAGGTCATCGAATACCGTCACCAGGTCGAGGGCGGCCCGGTCGCCCGGCTGCGGGCCGCCTGGCGCGGCCTGCGGCGGCTGGACAGCGGCAAATGGGAAATCCTGGGCATCACCCAGGACGTCACCGAGGTCGCCGAGGCCCGCGACGCCGCCCGTGAGGGCGAGCGCGCCGCCCAGGCCGCGGCCGAGGCCAAGTCGCAGTTCCTGGCCAATATGAGCCACGAGATCCGCACGCCGATGAACGGGGTGCTGGGGGTGCTGCACCTGCTCAAGGGCGAGGCCCTGTCGGCGGACGGCCGGCGCCTGCTCGAGGAGGCGGTGGGCTGCGGCCAGATGCTGGCCGAACTGCTCAACGACGTCATCGACTTCTCCAAGGTCGAGGCCGGCCACCTGGAACTGCATCCCGAACCGGTCGAGGCCGGGATCCTGCTGACCAGCGTCGCCGACCTGCTGCGGCCCCAGGCCGAGAGCCGGGGCCTGTGGTTGCGCGCCATCGCCCAGCCGGACCTGGGCTGGGTGGACATCGATCCGGTGCGGTTGCGCCAGATCCTGTTCAACCTGATCGGCAACGCGGTGAAGTTCACCCTGGAGGGCGGGGTCGAGGTGCGGCTGAGCCACCGGGATGCGCGGCTGCGGATCGAGGTGCAGGACACCGGAGTCGGGATCAGCGAGACCGCCCAGGCCGGGCTGTTCCAGCGTTTCCATCAGGCCGACGGCTCCACCACCCGCCGCTTCGGCGGTTCGGGCCTGGGCCTGGCCATTACCCGCCGCCTGGCCGACCTGATGGGCGGCGAGATCGGCTTCGCCAGCGAGGCCGGCAGCGGCTCGACCTTCTGGGTCGAACTGGCCGCCCCGCGCGTGGCGGGCCGGGCCGCCAGCCCGTCCGAGACCGGCGACCTGCTCGAGGGCCTTTCGGTGCTGGTGGTGGACGACAACGCCACCAACCGCCTGATCGCCACCCGCATGCTCGAGAACCTGGGCGCCCAGGTTCAGACGGCCGAGGACGGGGCCGAGGCCCTGGCCGCCGCCGGCCAGGTCGGGTTCGACCTGATCTTCATGGACATCCAGATGCCGGTGATGGACGGGATGGAGGCCACCCGCCACATCCGCGCCCTGCCCGCGCCGCTGTGCCAGATCCCGATCATCGCCATGACCGCCAACGCCCTGGCCCACCAGGTGCAGTCCTATCTGGCGGCCGGCATGAACGCCTCGGTGGCCAAGCCGCTCAGCCCGGCGGCCCTGATCGCCACCATCGCCCGGCTGGCGAGCGAGGCGGAAGAGCAGCGGACCGACGCCGCCTGAGGCCGTTTGGCCTTTCCTCCGCCATACCGGTCATTCTAAACTCACCCCAAACACCAAGGGAGAGGACGGACCATGGCCTGGGATTTTGAAACCGACCCGGACTTCCAGGAAAAGCTCGACTGGATGGACGGCTTCGTCCGCGACGAGGTCGAGCCGCTCGACCGGCTGAAGCTGCATCCCGCCGACGTTAAGAACCCCCTCTACAACCGCCTGGTCCGGCCGCTGCAGGCGCAGGTCAAGGCCAAGGGATTGTGGGCCTGCCACCTGGGGCCCGAGCTGGGCGGCCAGGGCTATGGCCAGGTGAAGCTGGGCCTGATGAACGAGATCCTGGGGCGCTCGCACTTCGCCTCCTCGGTGTTCGGCTGCCAGGCCCCCGACACCGGCAACGCCGAGATCATCGCCCATTACGGCACTCAGGCACAGAAGGACCGCTATCTGCGTCCGCTGCTGGACAACGAGATCGTCTCGGCCTTCTCGATGAGCGAGCCGACCGGCGGTTCCGACCCGCTGACCTTCACCACCCGGGCCGAGCCGGACGGCGAGGGCGGCTGGATCCTCAATGGTGAGAAGTGGTTCTCGACCAACGCCAAATGGTCGGAGTTCCTGATCGTCATGGCCGTCACCGACCCGGACGCGGCCCCCTATCAGCGGATGTCGATGCTGCTGGTCCCGACCAACACGCCCGGCGTCGAGATCGTCCGCAATGTCGGGGTCGGCTATGCCGGCGAGGGTTCCGAGGGCTACATGCGCTACACCGACGTGCGGCTGCCGGGCGAGGCCTTGCTGGGCGAGCGCGGCGGCGCCTTCGTCATCTCCCAGACGCGGCTGGGCGGCGGGCGCATCCACCACGCCATGCGCACGGTAGGCCAGGCCAGGAAGGCGCTGGACCTGATGTGCCAGCGGGCCGTCTCACGCCAGACCCGCGATGGCCCCCTGGCCAGCAAGCAGGCGGTGCAGATGCAGATCGCCGACAGCTGGATCGAGCTGGAGCAGTTCCGCCTGCTGGTGCTGCACACCGCCTGGAAGATCGACAAGTACAAGGACTATCGGAAGGTCCGCAAGGACATCGCGGCGGTGAAGGTGGCCATGCCCCGGGTCTACAACGCCATCGCCACCCGGGCCCTGCACATCCATGGCGCCCTGGGGGTCTCCAACGAGATGCCGTTCGTCGGCCAGGTGATCGGCAGCCTGGTGATGGGCATCGCCGATGGCCCCACCGAGGTCCACCAGGTCACCCTGGCCCGCCAGCTGCTCAAGCGCATCCAGCCCTCGAACGAGCTGTTCCCGTCCTACAGCATCCCGCAGCAGCGCGAGGACGCCCTGGAGAAATACGCCGAGATCCTGGCCGAGGTTCAGGAAACGGAAGCGGCGTGAGATTTGCGGCAGTTCCGCTGCCGCTTTTCCGTGCAAACCGTTGCAAGGCGGGTGGCTTCCGTTAGGTTGACCTTATGGTCAGCCCAGGCGCCGCTGCCGAACCTCTCGCCCCCGCCAACGACGCGCCCAAGAGCGACGTGGGCGGCGCGACGGCGCGGTTCGCCGCCAAGAAGGAGGCCATCCTGGCGGCCGCCACCACCATCCTCAACCGCCAGGGCGTCAAGGGCATGACCCTGGCCGGGGTGGCCCAGGACGTGGGGCTGATCACCACCAGCGTCACCTACTATTTCCGCAAGAAGGAAGACCTGGCCGCCGCCTGCTTCCTGCGCGGCATCGAGATCTTCGACCAGCTGGCGGTCGAGGCGACTGCCGCCCAGGGCGGCGCGCGCGAGCGGCTGCGGCGGTTCCTGGAACTGTTCTTCGAGATGGCGACCCGCATCCGCCATCATGAGGCGCCGCCGATCGTCAGCTTCACCGAGATGCGCACCCTCAAGGAGCCGCACCGGACCACGGTGACCGGCGCCTTCCACGACCTGTTCCGCCGGGTGCGCGGCCTCTTCGAAACGCCCGAGTTCGCCGGGATGGAGCGGGCCGAGGCCAGCGCCCGCACCCACCTTTTGCTGGAACAGACCTTCTGGACGGTCGCCTGGACCCGCCGCTACGACGTCGAGGACTATCCCCGCATCCGCGACCGGATGTTCGACATCCTGACCGGGGGCCTGGCCAGCGGCTCGCCCAGCTGGTCCCCGCACGCCCTGCCCGACCTCGCCGACCCGCTGCCCGGCGAGGCGGACCAGGTCCGCGATCCGGGCCAGGAGACCTTCCTGGTCGCCGCCACCCGGCTGATCAATCAGAAGGGCTATCGCGGGGCCTCGGTCGAGGACATCTCGGCCCAGCTCAACGTCACCAAGGGCAGCTTCTACCATCACAACGAAGCCAAGGATGACCTGGTCATCGCCTGCTTCGAGCGCACCTTCACCATCATGCGCCGGGCCCAGCTGGCGGCCCGCGACCTGCCGACCGACCAGTGGACCCGCCTGGCCTCGGCCGCCGCCGCCCTGGTGGAGTTCCAGCTGTCGGACCGGGGACCGCTGCTGCGCGCCTCGGCCATGGGCGCCCTGCCCACCGACATCCGCCACGAGATGGTCGAGCGCTACAACCGCGTCTCCGACCGTTTCGCCGGCATGATCGCCGACGGCGTCGCCGAGGGCTCGATCCGCCCGGTCGACCCGCTGATCGCCGCCCACATGCTGAACTCGATGCTCAACGCGGCGGCGTCGCTGGGGGCCTGGGCGCCGGGGGTCAGCCGCGAGGAGGCCGGGGCGCTGTTCGTGCGGCCGCTGCTGGCCGGGTTGTTCGCGCGGTAATCCCACAAATCCTCCCCCGGAGGGGGGGATTTGAGCGTCTCTTCAAACGAAAACGGGGCGGCTTGCGCCGCCCCTCTCTACCCCAAACGAAAACGGGGCGGCTTGCGCCGCCCCGTCCCCGACCGATCCTCAGCGAGGATCAGAAACGCTTGGTCAGGCTGAACTTGTAGGTCCGGCCCAGGCCGCTGGCCGTGAACGGGTCGTAGTTCAGGTCCAGACGGGCGAACGGCGGATCCTCGTCGAAGAGGTTGTCCACCGAGACCACGGCCGTCGTATCCCAGGGCAGGAACACGCGGTAGGTCAGGTCGCTGGTGACGAAGGCGTCGATCGTATAGCCCTTGTCCAGCCCGAAGGGCGTGCCGTTCTCCAGCTTGTAGGGCAGAGCCGCACAGGTGCTGGCGCTGACCACGGTGCAGAAGATGCCCTTGTTGCCAGCCGGCCCGCCGCGCAGATCGGTGTATTCGCCGATGTAGCGGACGGTCCAACGCAGGTTATGCGGGCCATTATTGTACTCGAAATAGACGTTGCCCTTCCACTGCGGCAGCGGATAGGCCGTCGTCTGGTAGTTCAGGTGGCCCACCGCATCGAAGGCCGGGGCGACGGTGATGCCCGCCACCTGAGTGGCTTCGGTCTTGTATTCCAGCACGTAGGTCGCGCCGCCACCGACGGTGAACGTGCCGCCCATGATGTCGTCGAACTTCCAGTCGGCCAGGAAGTCCAGGCCCGAGGTCTTCACCCCGGCGCCGTTGACCGTATTGGTCCGCAGGCGCGTGATGTTGGCCGACGAGCAGGCGCCGTTGAAGGTGAACAGCGCCTGGATGCTGGCATAGGTTGGGTTGCCGCAGTTGTTGGGCAAGGCGGCGCCGTTCGGGAACAGGGCCGCCACGATGCCGGACACCGGGTCGGTGGTGATCGGATCCTGGAAGTCGAAGTTCCAGTAGTCGAGCGTCGCCTTCAAGCCGCCGAGCTCGAAAATGGCGCCGACGCTGTAGGTCGTGGCCTTCTCGGGCTGGAGGTTCGGGTTGCCGTAGATGTCGACCGCGCGGAAGGTGCCGTTGATCGACTGCAGCGAGGTGATGAAGTCGTTGTTCAGCGACACCGGCGGCGGAGCCCGGAAGGTGGTGCCCACCGAAGCCCGCAGGGCGAACGGCTCGACCACCTGCCAGCGGACCGACAGTTTGGGATTGAAGGTCGATCCCACCGCGCCGCCGTAGTCTTCATAACGCGCCGCGAGCGAGGCGTTGAAGTTGTCGGAGAACGGCAGGCTCAGTTCGCCGAACACCGAATAGACGCCCTGGTCGAGGCTGACCTCGTTGCCGACGCCCAGGAAGGCGAACGGTCCCTGGCCGTTGGCGCAGACCTTGTTGCCGTTGATCGGGGTGTCGACGCAGGGATTCAGCGCGCGGTTCGAGAGATCGTTGTAGCTGGCGTCGAACGTCTGGCGACGATACTGCGCCCCCAGCGCCCAGGCCGCGTCACCGCCGCCCATGGTCCAGGCCTTGCCGTTGAGGACGGCTTCCAGCACGAACACGCTGGTGGTCTGTTCGGTCTCCAGTTTCTGGAAGAACCAGCGGGTCAGGGCTGGGCTGTTAGCCAGGGCGGGGTTGTAGGTGGCGTTCGTCTGACCGGTTATGGCGTTGGAGGGGATGGCGTTGGAGAAGGGATTGAACCACTGGCAAGGGCCCACGCCAGGCGTCCCTGTCAGGTAGTCGCAGCCCGGACCGCCAAGCCCGCGTAGGGCCAGTTGGAAACGGCTGACCACGGTGTCATAGCCGGTCCGTGTGCCACGCTCCTGGCCCCAGGTGGCGCTGACGTCCCAGCCGATGCCGTTTTCCCATTCGCCATTCAGATCGGCGACGAAACGCCAAGCGTGGAACCCACGGCTGCCTTCCGAAGCCCCGTAGTTGAACATCGGGTTGCCGCCCAGGGCGTAGGGCCGGTTGGCAACCACGAAGGCGCCCGGGGCCACCCCCGGGAAAAAGACCGAGGTGCCGGTCGCCAATTGAGCCTGGGTGGAGCCCGGGACCCCGCCGGGATGGGCGGCAATGTAGGCCGCGAAGCCGGGGTTGGTGACCGGCACATAGTAGCGACCGGAGGCCGACGGCGCCGGCGCTGTGACGCTATTTGGGGTGGCCAGCAGAGCATAGGAAGGTGAGGTCTTCCAATTCGGCACGTCCGTGGAGGCATAGAGGCCTTCCAGGTGGAACTTGGTCGTCGCCGTCAGATCGACATCCCAGGACGCGAAGAGCTGGTAGCGGTCTTCCTTCTCGACCAGATTGTCGTAGCTGTTGTAGCGCCAGTAGCAGACCGGCGTCGTGCCGCTGAAGCCGGCGAAGCCGCCAAGGGGGCTGCACTGGTCATCCCGGAAAGGGGCCAGGGTGCCGAGTGGCACGAAGGTCGAGGGATTGCCCGCCGCGGACCAGCCGCCTTCCGGGTTTTGCGTATAGTCGAGCTGCGACCAGTCACGTTCGGTCATGCTCAGTTCGGAGCGGTGCTGGTAGCCGGCGGTCAGCAGGATGCTCTGGCGATCGTCGCCCCAGCCCCAGACGATGCTGCCGGTATAGTCGCCGTCGGAACCGTCGATGACCTTGTAGCTGCCGCTGACCTCGGCCCCATCGAAGCTCTTGCGGGTGATGAAGTTGACCACGCCGCCGATGGCGTCGGAGCCGTAGGTCGCCGCCGCGCCGTCCTTCAGCACTTC
Source organism: Caulobacter ginsengisoli (assembly GCF_030814835.1). GTDB lineage: Bacteria > Pseudomonadota > Alphaproteobacteria > Caulobacterales > Caulobacteraceae > Caulobacter > Caulobacter ginsengisoli. The sequence continues at coordinate 318,638 of NZ_JAUSVS010000004.1, read as the reverse complement.
GACCCGGGCGAGCGCCGCGGACGGAATGATGTTGGTGTCGACCGCGCCGGCGCCGGCCAGGCCGAACGGGTTGATCGGCATGCGCCGGCCGTTCAGCAGCACCAGGGTGCGGGTGGGGCCGAGGCCGCGCAGGTTGACCGAGCCCGAGCCTTCCGAGCCCTGAGCGCGGGCGTCGAACTGGTTGGTGTCGCCGAGCACCCCGTTCGAGACCGACAGGCCTTTGAGCAGTTCGACCGTGCTGGGCGAACCCTGCTTGGCCAGTTCTTCCTGCCCGATCACGTCGACCGGCAGGGCCGCGTCTTCCGGCGTGCCGGCGATCAGCGAGCCCGTGACGATGACGGCCTCGACGTCGACCGGTTCCGTGCCCTGAGCGGCTGCGACGCCGCTGATGGATAACGCAATCGCAAGCGCAGACCCGCTCGCTAGGTAAGCAATCCTCCGCATAACTCCCTCCCTGATGTTTTTTTCACTGTGCTTTTGTCTATTCGGACTTGGGCCTGGGCTTTGCGCCGCTTTTGAAGCCCCACGGCGATAGCCGTGGTCCGAACCTTGAGCCCCATGGTCGCCTTCGCGGCGCCGCCCTGGCGCGCTTCGAAAGCCTTGGAGCATGAGCGGGAACACCCGCCGTATGCAGAGGAGTGGAGGATTTGGGGGAACAGGGAACCGACGCGTCGGGACGCATCCCGCGCTGAGGTCTTGCCGTCAAAGACAGCCCGCCTGCCAAGCAACCCCCTTGGCCGATTCGATTCACGGCGTTGGGATAACGCCGTCGCGTTTCGAGAATGCGGTATGTTTTGACTTCGCGTCAACCGGTTCGCGGCCCAGCGTCCAAGCTGTGGGGAATGTCAGCGGGCCTTGGCGGCGCCCAGAACAGCCTCGCAAAGTCCGCCCGTGCGCGGGTCGCCGACCAGCTCGGGACCCATGCGATTACAGACATAGCCGATGGCGACCTCGGCGTCCGGGTCGGCGCAGCCGAACGATCCGCCCCATCCGGAATGTCCGTAAGCCTCTGAATTGGGCCCGTAAATTCCGGGCCGGTTGAGGGCCATGCCCATCGACCAGCAGTCGTCGAAACCCAGGAACATATCCACCCTGCCTGCCCCTACGGCAGGCTGCAGCATCCGCCGCACCGCGCCTGCCGACAGCACCCTCACACCGTCCAACCCGTCGAACACAAGCGCGGCATAAAGTTTGGCCAAACCAAGGGCGGAGGCGTGACCGTTCGCCGCAGGGACCTGCGCGGCGCGCCATTCTCGCCTGTTGGGCGATTCCGGGTCCTGCTGGGGGTTGCTGAGCGCCATCAGGGCCGCCGGCGGTAGAGCCGCCAGCAGGGCTTCGTCGAGCGGGGCGGTGGGCCCGACGATCTCGGCGACCCGGTCCTCCAGCGCCGGGGGCAGTCCCACGAAGATGTCCGCGCCCAGCGGCCCGGCCACCTGCTCGGCCAGGAAATCGCCCGGCGTCTGGCCGGTGACCCGCCGGATCAACTCCCCCGCCAGCCAGCCATAGGTCATGGCGTGATAGGAGCTGGCCTCGCCCGGCGGCCAGAGCGGCGCCTGGCGCTCCAGCTTTCCGACGCAACCGGCCCAGTCCAGCTGGTCGTCGACGCTGGTGGGCTCGGCGAACCCCGGCAGGCCGGCCTGGTGGGACATCAGCTGCGCCACCGTCGTGTCGCCCTTGCCGGCTTGGCCAAATTCCGGCCAATGGTCGGCGACCCTGTCCTCGTAGGTCAGCAGCCCGGTATCGACCAGCCTGGCCACCGCCACGGCGACCGCGCCCTTGGTGGCCGACCAGACGTTGATCAGGCTGTCCCGCCGCCAGGGCCGGGTCCGGGCCCTGTCCGCCCAGCCGCCCCAGAGGTCGGCGACCAACGCGCCGCGGTGATAGACGGCCAGGGCGGCGCCCAGCTCCTGATAGTCGCCCTCGCGCAGGAAGTTGGCCTCGAAGGCGGCGCGGACGGCCTCGAATCCCGGCGCGACGGTTCCCTGGATCGGAGAACTCATGACGCCACCCTGGAATTGCGCCGCTTGAGGCCGGCGATGAACAGCAGGCAGATCTCGTCGGCCACGGCGCCGGCGGCGCGCGGATCGTTGGGATCCAGCCATTTGGGCAGCCATTCGAACACCCCCGCGCCGATCTCGGCGGCGGTGTCGAAGTCCATCGGCCGGTGGCTGCCGTCGGCCAGACCCTGGCGGGCCAGGCCGTGGAAATGCACCTGCAGCGCCCGGGCCCGCCGTTGCAGGTCGCGCCGGGCCTTGGCCGGCAGGGCGTCGGCGCCGGCCATCTGGATCAGCGGGGCCAGGCCGCTGGCATGGGCCAGGACGTTGAGGCGCAGGCTGATCAGCCCCTGTTCGAGGCCATTGCGGCCCGCCTCTCCGGCCTTGGCGAACCGCTCATAGAGGTCGAAGGCGCGCTCGTAGCAGCGCACGACCAGCTCGGTCTTGTTGTCGAGATAGTGGTAGACGGCGCCCTTGGTCGCCCCCAGGGCGGCGGCGATGTCGTCCAGCGACACGCCCGCCACGCCCCGGCGGTTGAACAGCTGCGAGGCGGTCATCAGCACCTGTTCCAGCTTGGCGCCGCTCATGGCCTCGCGGTCGAAGGCGTTGGGCGGGCGGGGGAAGAACTGCTCGATGGCCACGGGCGAGACGAAGGCCTGGCTGGGATCGGCCGCCTGGCCCAGGGTGACCATGTCGACCAGGGTGTCGGCCCCGCGGGCCCGGAAGGCGGTGTGGTCGCCCTCGACCCAGGCCTCCGACAGGGGAGCCCAGGAAACCGCGCCGACCAGGGCCTGGGCGATCACCTCGTCGTCGCAGGGGCGGATCGAGCCGTCGGCGATTCCGCGCCGGATCAGGGCCCGCAGCCGTTCGACATTGGCCGCGTGGACGCCGGCCACCGCCGTGCGCCCCGGCTCGGCCAGGGCGTCCAGTTCGCTGAGCACCGCCGTCGCCGGTCGATCCGGGGCCAGGGCGGCGCGCAGATAGGCGGTCACCGCCCCCAGGCCGTCCTCGGCCGCCTCGGCCAGAGCCAGGTCCTGCGCCATCCGCTCACAGCTGCGCTGGTAGGCCAGCAGGGCCAGGGCCTCGCGGTCCTTGACGTAGTAGTAGAGCGCCGCCCGGGTCAGGCCGACGGACCTGGCGATCCGGCTGAGCGAGGCGCCGGCCAGGCCACGGGCGTTGAACTCCCGCGCCGCGCCTTCGAGCAGAGCGTCGAGCCGGGCGGCCCGCTTCTCGCGCGCCATCCGCTCCAGGGCGTCGGGTCCAGGCTGCAGCATCGCTCCCATCTTCGTCAGTCTGACATTTCGTTTCAAGAACCTACCCATCTGTCAAATTGTTTGACAAGTGAATTCGACAGGGGGTTATATCCACATACGCAAGTGTCAAATCGGCCAACAGAGCCGGTTAGGGGAGGAACGACATGACCCGCAATCACCGCATCGCCTTACTGGCGGCCACCGCCCTGACGGCGGCGCCGGCTCTGGCATGGGCGGCAGAACCGCCCGCAAATCAGGACACCACGATCGGCGAGATCGTCGTCACCGCCCAGAAGAAGAGCGAGCGGCTGCTGGATGTCGGCCTGGCCGTGACCAGCATCGATTCGACCCAGCTCTCGGAAGCGCGGGTCAGCCAGACCACCGACCTGACCGGCCAGGTGCCCAATGTCGACGTCAAGCAGAACATCCCCGGCGCCCAGGCCATCGTCACGGTGCGGGGCGTAGGACTGAACGACTTCTCCTCGACCAACAATTCCACGGTCGGGGTCTATGTCGACGACGTCTTCCTGGCCTCGTTCGCCCAGATGGACTTCAACTTCTATGACCTGGAGCGGGTCGAGGTGCTGAAGGGCCCGCAAGGCACCCTCTACGGCCGCAACTCCACCGCCGGGGCCATCAACATCATCTCGGCCGCCCCCTCGATGGCTGGCAACAGCGGCCAGGTCAGCGTCGGCTACGGCAACTTCCAGACCTTCGAGGCCGACGGCTACGCCAACCTCGTCGTCTCGGACAACCTGGCCTTCCGCTTCTCCGCCAAGACCGTGCAGCAGGAAGAGGGCTACTGGCGCAGCCGGGTGCTGAACGACGACCTGGGCGAACAGAACCTGCTGCTGGGCCGCGCCCAGATGCTGTGGACCCCGACCGAGGCCACCACCGTCAAGCTCAAGCTCGAAGGCGAGCGCAGCCGTTCATCCCTGGGCGTCGGCAAGTTCTTCGGCACCATCCCGACCGGGCCGGGGATTACCTGCCCCAACTTCAACAACCCGGCGGTCTGCGTCGACCAGCATGGCTATACCGACACCAGCCGCGACCCCTTCACCGGCGACTGGAACCACGACGCCCCCTATGACGTCGACCAGTGGAACGCCACGCTGCATATCGACAGCGACCTGGGCTGGGCCAAGCTGGCCTGGGTGACCGGCTATATCGACTTCAAGCGCGGCTTCTATATCGACGCCGACGCCGCCCCGACCACCGATGTCGAGTTCGACCAGAACGACAAGGTCCGCCAGTTCACCCAGGAGATCCGCCTGTCGGGTGAGGCCGGTTCGGCCGAATGGCTGCTGGGCGGCTACTACAGCTGGGACCGGGTGCAGACCCACACCCCCGGCTTCCTGGACAGCCTCTTCGTCACCCATGTGCTGATCACCGCCGACCAGGAGACCCGCACCCAGGCCCTGTTCGGCCAGGTCAAATGGCGCCTGGGCGAGACGCTCAGCCTGACCACCGGCCTGCGCTACACCAGCGAGGACCGCGACTATGTCGGCGGCACCACCGACACCAACCCCTTCAGCTCCAGCTTCCTGTGCTTTGTCGCCGGCGCCTGCGGCTTCCCACCCAACCCGGGCCAACACGTCCTGACCTTCACCGACGACAGCATCAGCGACCAGAACTGGTCCTGGCGCGTGGGCCTGGATTACAAGCCGAGCAGCGACACCCTGCTCTATGTGGCGGTCGCCCGCGGCGTGAAGAGCGGCGGCTTTTTTAACGGCGTCAGCACCAGCAACGCCGCGCTCGCCCCCTACAAGCCCGAGGAGCTCACCGACTACGAGGCCGGCTGGAAGGCCCAGCTGTTCGACCGCTCGATGCTGATCGACGCCAGTGTCTTCTATTACGACTACACCAACCTGCAGACCCAGGTGTTCACCACCGTCGGGGCCGTCACCCTGATCAAGCTGGGCAATGTCGACACCGCCACGGTCAAGGGCGCCGACCTGACCGTGACCTGGAAGCCGGTTCGCGGCCTGACCCTGCGCGGCGGCCTGGGGCTGCTGGACACCAAGCTCGGCAGCTTCAGCCTTGGCCCGGGAACCCCGGTCCCGGCCGGCAACAAGCTGCCCAACGCCCCGGACCTCACCTTCAACGGCTCGGCCCGCTATGAGTGGAGCCTGGCCGGCGACTGGACCGCCTCGGTCCAGGGCTCGGGCCACTACAGCGACGCCGTCTACAAGGAGGCGCTGAACACGCCCTACCTCAGCGCCGACAGCTACTGGCTGTTCGACGCCCGGGCCGGGATCAGCAATGGCGACTGGGACCTGTCGGTCTGGGGCAAGAACCTCGGCGACGAGCGCTACGTGACCCAGGCCACCGACGACGGCCTGGGCATGGGCTATCGGGTGTTCAACGCCCCGCGCACCTTCGGGATCACGGTGACCCGGAACTTCAACTAGCGAAGCTGCTCCTTAGAACCCTTCCTCCTCGATGGAGGAAGGGCAGGGTTGGTGGTGTTCGCTCGGAGCTTGGGCGAAAAGCGAGGGGTGGCGTGGTCGCCTCCCCGCGTTCTTCCGGAAGCGCACTGCCACCACCACCATCCCCAACCCTTCCTCCATCGAGGAGGAAGGGAGCTTCTTGCGCATTCCTGAGAGCCATCTTGTATTGGGCAGTAGGGCAGGCATCCTCTCCCCATGCGCGCGCCCAACTTCATCATCATCCTGGCCGACGACCTGGGCTATGGCGACCTCGGCTGTGACGGCGGGACGCTGATCCGCACGCCCAACCTGGATCGCATGGCCGCCGAGGGGGTCAGGCTCACCGACTTCTACGCCTCGGCCAATGTCTGCACGCCCTCGCGGGCCGGACTGCTCACCGGCCAGTACGCCATCCGCAACGGCCTGGCCCACGAGGTGCTGCAGCCGGCCGACACCAAGGGCCTGCCGCCCGACGCCTTCACCATTCCCAAGGGCCTGTCGCCCGACTACGCCAGCGCCCTGATCGGCAAATGGCACCTGGGCCATGTCGCCCCGCACTGGCCGCCCACCCGCTATGGCTTCGATGTCTTCAGGGGCCTGCCCTACAGCCACGACATGAAGCCGCTCAGCCTCTACGACGGCGAGACCGTCACCGAGGCCAAGCCCGATTTCACCAAGCTGACCGAACTGTTCTTCCAGGAAACCCTGGCCTTCGCCGAGGCCAACCGCGACCGGCCCTTCTTCGTCCTGCTGGCCCTCACCGCCCCGCATGTGCCGCTCAAGCCCAACCCCGACGACCTTACCGGCTCGCCCGCCGGCGCCTATGGCGAGGTGGTCGAGGAGATCGACCTCAATGTCGGCCGCCTGCACGCCCGTCTGGCGGAACTGGGGCTGGAGCAGGACACCCTGACCCTCTTCACCTCCGACAACGGCCCCTGGTTCGAGGGCAGCTCCGGCCCCTATCGCGACCGCAAGGGCGGCGGGGCCTGGGAAGGCGGCTTCCGCGTGCCGTTCATCGCCCGCCAGCCGGGGACCATCCCGGCAGGACGGGTCAGCGAGGCGGTGGCCAGCAATCTGGACCTGCTGCCGACCCTGCTGGCCATGGCCGGCCGGCCGCCGGCGCCGGGTGAGCTGGACGGGGCGGACATTTCAGCCGTGCTGACCGAGGACGCCCTGTCGCCGCATGAGGAACTGGTGCTGTTCAACAACGCCAAGGTCGCCGCGGTGCGGGCCGGGCGCTGGAAGTATGTGGCGCAGTCCTACTACCGCACCTACGACGTGCCGCTGGCGGCCAACCGCTATCCGCTGCTGTTCGACCTGGAGACCGATCCGGGCGAGACCTACAGCCTGGTCCTCACCCGGCCGGACAAGGCGGCCGAGATGCAGGCCCGGTTCGAGCGGGCCCAGGCGAAATACGAACCGATGGCGGGCCCGCCGCATACACCGCCGCCATCAGCGGCGGCGCATCCCGACTAGGGTTACGGCCGGTCCCGGGGGGCCAGGGCGGCGACTTCCTCGGGGCTGAGCTTGGTCATCTGGCCCAGGAACAGCGGCTCGCGGAAGCCATTGCTGTCCGACACCGACAGGTCGAGGTCCCGGGCCGAGCAGACCGAGTTCGAGCCGCGGACCTGCGAGACCAGATGGACGCCCGGCCAGTTGATCGAGGCCGAACCGCCGGCGGTCAGGGTGACCTTGTAGACGTCGCGGTTGCCGACCTTGAGCAGCAGGGTCTGGTTGTCGGGCGCCGACCAGCCGCGCCACTGGTTGATGAAGAAGCAGCTGCGCGTGGCCGGCTGGTCGGCCGGCGTGGCCTGGGCTGCGCCGGCGATCCCGGCTGCCGTGGCGATGATTGCGAAGAGAGCAGATTTCAACATCGTTTGACCTCGTGCATGCCGTCCCCACACCCAAGATAGGCCTACCCGGGCCGGACGCAAGCGGGCAGAGTGAGCCGCCACATCAGGGAGGCCGCCATGCCCACCAACCGTCAGATCGTCCTGGCCGAACTGCCGCAGGGCCGGCTGGGCCCCGAGCACTTCCGCCAGACCGAGGCCGCCGTCCCCTCGCCCGAGGACGGCCAGGTGCTGGTCAAGACCCGCTACGTGTCGCTGGACGCCGCCAACCGGGCCTGGATGCAGGGGGCGACCTACCGCTCGGCCCTGCAGGCGGGCGATGTGATGGCCGGTGGATCGCTGGCCGAGGTGGTCGAGAGCGGGGCCGCCCACCTCAAGCCCGGCGACCTGGTGTTCGCCGACACCGGCTGGCAGGACTATGCGGCCCTGAACGCCAAGCGGCTGGCGGCCATCCCGAAGATGGAACCGCTGACCCACCTGCTCAGCGTCTATGGCGTGGCGGGCCTGACCGCCTATTTCGGCCTGCTCGAATGCGGAAAGCCCAAGGCCGGCGAGACCGTCGTGGTCTCCGCCGCCGCCGGCTCGGTCGGTTCGATCGTCGGCCAGATCGCCAAAATCAAGGGCTGCCGCACGGTCGGCGTCGCCGGCGGCGAGGCCAAGTGCGCCCTGCTCAAGACCGAGCTCGGGTTCGACGAGGCCGTCGACTACAAGGGCGGCAATCTGCGCCAGGCGCTGCGGGCCGCCTGCCCGGGCGGTATCGACGTCTATTTCGACAATACCGGCGGCGACATCCTGGAGGCCTGCCTGTTCGGCATGAACGTCCACGGCCGCATTGCCTGCTGCGGGGCGGTCTCGCAGTATGACGGCGCCGCCCCGGCCCACGGCCCGCGCGGCATCCCCGGCCTGATCGTCACCAAGCGCCTGCATCTAACTGGCTTCATCGTCTCCGACTTCGACGACCAGCGCAGCCAGGCCCTGGCCGACCTGCAGGCTTGGGTGGCCTCGGGGGAGCTGAAGGTGCGGGAGGATGTCATCGAGGGGCTGGAGAATTTGCCGGCGGCGCTGATCGGACTGCTGGCCGGGGAGAACATCGGCAAGCGGATGGTCAAGGTCTAGGCTGGACCGATCCCTCGCGCTGAGGTCTTCTGGCGCTCAATCAGTAGTTCTGGGGGCTCCATGATTAACCGTCGCGCGTTCCTGGCCGCCGTTGGCCCGACCCTGGCGATATCCAGCCTGGCCCGTGCGGCGGAAGACCCATCGGACCTGCTCTATGGCCAGGGCCGCTATCTGCCGTTCTGGCAGGGGCTGCAGGACAAGACCGTCAAGGCCAGCCCCAGCTATTCCATCCAGTTCGCCGCCTATCTGGGCGACGAAGTCACGGCCCTGGCTGGGGCCGCCAAGCAGCAAAATCCGGCGCTGAGCCTGCCGGCCGAGAACTTGACGGTCACCGACGCCATCCAGCGTATCGTGCAGGCTTCCCGAGGCCGGCGGGTCGTCATTCTAAATGAAGCCCATGTCTGTTCGCGCCACAGGGCCTTTCTGGCGTGCGTACTGGAAGCGCTGCGGCTTGAAGGTTTCACCCATTTCGCGGCGGAAACCTTCGTCAACGAGCCCGACTGGCCGAACGTATCCAGCCTGGCCGCGGGCGACGCCTTCAACCCCGAGATGGGAAACTACACGCTGGATCCAGTCTTCGCGGAGGCCGTGCGCTATTCCCTGGAGCTGGGCTATCGTCTGGCTTCGTACGAGATACGAGAGGATCAGCGCGATCCGACCAAGACAGCCATGGTCGAGGCGATTGCTCAGCGTGAGGCGGCCGAGGCCGCCAACCTGGCCGCCTTCCTGACCGCCAATCCGAAGGCGCGCCTGCTGATCCATGTCGGATACTCACACCTGCGCGAAGGCTTGGACGACGGCGGCAAAAGTTGGATGGCGCGCCGGCTGAAGGAAACAACCGGCATCGATCCCCTGACGGTCAGCCAGTCGAGCACCGGGTCGTTCGGCCCGCATGCCCCCGACGGTCGCCTCACCCAGGAAGTCCTGACCCGCTTCGCGCCCCAGCGGCCGATCATCGTCGAGACTTCGGCAGGCGTTTGCATCGGCGCGGGCATGGAGACAGCGGACCTGGCGGTGTTCCACCCGGCCCTGCCCGACCAGTTCGGCCGCCCAGGTTGGCTGGCCGCCGCGCCGGGCCGTCGCCGCGTGACGGCGCCGCTGCCGCCGTTCGAGGGCCTGGCGCTGGTCCAAGCCTTCCATGCGGCCGATCCTGCCGCCAGCGTGCCCGCCGATCAGTATCTCCCGCCAGTCGGCGCCAAGGAGGCCAATTTCCTGGTGCGGCCAGGCCGCTATCGCCTGCGACTGGAAACCCTCGCCGGGCTCACGACGCTGGGTGAGGTTACTGTCTAGACCAGCCCCGCCACGCCATCCCAGACCAGCTTGCCGCCCACCACGATCAGCAGGGCGTAGATCACCGTGTAGAACTTCTCCCCTGACACTCGCCGCACCAGCAACACCCCGGCCCAGGTCGAGGCGATGGCCAGGGGCAGCAGCACCGCGGACGTCAGCAGGCTCTCGCGGGTGAACTGGCCCAGCGCCAGATAGGCCGGGACCTTCATCCAGTTGGTCACCGCGAAATAGATGGCGCTGGTGCCGATGAAGATGTCGCGGGCCAGGCGCTTGGGCAGGACATAGATCTGGAACGGCGGGCCGCCGGCGTGGCTGATCTGGCTGGTGAAGCCGGCCAGGATGCCCGCGCCAAAGCCCAGCGCGCGGTCGAGCCAAACCGGCAGGCCGGCGGTCGGCAGGGCCAGCGGTCCGCGGCGGTCGGCCCACAGGCGATAGGCCGAGAAGGCCACGGCGATGGTCCCCACCATCAGCTCGACCACCGCCGGCTTGACGAAGGCGGCCAGGCTATAGCCGAGGAAGATGCCCACGGCCGTGCCCGGCAGCATGATCAACAAGATCCTGCCGCTCCAGGTCTTCCTGAACGACCACACCGAAACGACGTCCTGCACGATCAGGATCGGCAGGGTGATGGCCGCCGCCTCGACGGGCGAAGTCGCCAGCGCCATCAGCGGCACCGCCGCCACCCCCAGCCCCGCGAAGCCCCCCTTGGCCAGGCCCAGCAGGATCACCGCCGGGATGGCCAGGGCGTAGAAGACCCAGTCGTGGATCACGTCCTGGCGTTGGGTTTCGCCGCCAGGGTCTTGGCCACGTAGGTGTCCACCACCGTCGCCAGCACGGTCAGCGGCACCGAGCCCGCCTCCACCACCGCGTCATCGAAGTCGCGCAGGTCGAAGCGTTTGCCCAGCTTCTTCCTGGCGCCGTCGCGCAGGCGGTTGATCTCGGAGTGGCCGACCTTGTAGCCGCAGGCCTGGCCGGGGGTGCCGATATAGCGGTCGGTCTCGCTGGTCATCGCGCCGCGGGCCCGGCCGGTGGCGTTGCTGAGGAAGTCGATGGTCTGCACCCGCGTCCAGCGCTTGGCGTGCAGGCCGGTGTCGGCCACCAGACGGCAGGCGCGGAACTGCTGGGCCTGCAGGTAGCCCAGCTTGCCGAACGGATCGTCGGCATAGAGGCCCATCTCGTCGGCCAGCTGCTCGGCATAGAGGGCCCAGCCCTCGACATAGGCGTTGAAGCCCATCAGCGAGTTGATCAGCGGGGCGTTGTGCTCGGCCAGGTACGCGCCCTGCCAGGCGTGGCCGGGCAGGGTCTCGTGATAGGTCAGGCTGGGCAGGGCGAAGATCGGCCAGTTCCCCGTGTCTTTCAGGTTGATGTAGTAGATCGACGGCCGCGAGCCATCCAGCGAGCCGGAGTTCATGTAGCCCAGGCCCGCCCCGTCCTGGATGTCGGGCGGCACCCGCTTGGCGATCACCGGGGCCTTCATCTTCAGGCGGGACATCTTCGGCAGGGCGGCTCTGGCGGCGGCGATGCGGCCATTCAGATAGGCCAGCACCTTGGCCCGGCCCTCGTCGGTGTTGGGGTAGAGGAATTTCGGGTCCTTGGTCAGGGCCTGGACCCGCTCGCCGACGCTGCCTTGGGTGAGGCCCTGTTTCTTGAGCAGGGCGTCCATGCGGGCCTCGATCTGGGCGTTCTGCTCCACGCCCATCCGATGGATTTCATCGGCCGTGTGCGGCGTGCTGGTGCCGACCTTGAGCAGCCAGCCGTAATAGGCCTCGCCGTCCGGCAGCTTCCAGACGCCGGCGTCCTCGTTGGCCTTGCCGCGGGCCGCCGTCAGGGCGGCGATCTGGCGGTCCAGGGCCGGGTTGATCCTGTCCTCGATGAGGGCGACCGCCTTGCCGCCCCAATCGCCGGCAAAGCCCTTGGCCTTGGCCCGCGTCGCCAGCGACTGGGTCAGCGACGCCTCGGCCGGCGGCGTGGCGCGGAAACCCGTCAACTGGCCCAGGGCGTTGTCGAGGATGTAGGTCGGCGCGATCACCCCCTGCCCCGTGTCGCGCTTCACCCGGTCGGTTTCCTGGTCGAGCACGACGGCGAAGGCCTCCATGCGGGCCAGGTACGACTCGCAGTCGACGGGGGCGTTGATCAGGTGCTGGCTGTTGAGAAATTCCGGGACCTCGCTGAAGGCGCCGCCCTGCTGGCTGACGACATAGGGCGTGGCCGTCTCGCTCATCGCCGAGGTCAGCGAGTTGTCGCCGTATTTGAACCGCCCGGCCTCGACCCCCAGCTCATTGGCATAGGCCACCGAGTCATAGACGACCGAGGCGGGGCCGGAGAGGCGCTTGCGGTCGATGGCCTTCATCCGCTTGAGGCGGACGGCGCATTCGGCCGCCTCCTTCTCGACGCTGGCCCAGGAGCGGTCGCCCAGCTTGAACTTCAGGGCGGCGCGCTTGCCCTTGTCGAGGCCCAGGCCGGTGGCGGTCGTCGGGCTCTCGTCGATGATCTCGTTGGCGAACCGGTCCATCAGGGCGTCGGACCGGGCGTTGGGGCTGGGAACCGGCTTCTTCTTGGCGCTCGCGGCAAGCGCGGGCGAGGCGACCGCCAGCCCGGCGGTGGCGGTGAGCATCAGTTGGCGGCGGTCGAGGGTCACGGCAAACGCTCCGGAAAGGGATGGTCTGGCGTAGGCCCGCCCCGCCTGGGTCGCAAGTGACAGGACGTTAATGCTTCAGGCGTGCGAGGGCGCCGCGAGGGAAGCTCGCGTTGACTTGTTCCCGCCACGCCCGGCATAAACCAAACAACTGTTTGACGGAGACACACCATGAGCCGCCTCGCGGGCCGCACGGCCATCATCACCGGCGCCGCCAGCGGCATCGGCCGGGCCAGCGCCATCCTGTTCGCCCAGGAAGGCGCCAATATCGTCGCCTTCGACCGCTCGCCCGACGTCGAGACCACGGTCCAGATGATCAAGGACGCCGGCGGCAAGGCCATCGCCATCCAGGGCGACGCCGGCTCGGAAGCCGAGGTCAGCGCCCTGGTCGACCGGGCGGTCAGCGAATTCGGCGGCCTGGACGTGGCCTTCGCCAATGCCGGGGTGTCGGGCGGCTTCACCCCGATGATGGAATCGACCGGCGAGCAGTGGGAAGCCCTGCTAAGGGTCAACCTGATCGGCGCCTTCCTGCTGGTGAAGCACGCCGCCCGGGTCATGGTGCCCAAGGGCAAGGGCTCGATCATCTGCACCGCCAGCGTCGCCGGCCTGCGCTCCGGGGCGGGGGGCACGCCCTACTCCGCCTCCAAGGCCGGGGTGATCAGCATCGTCCAGACCACCTGCCAGCAGCTCGGCGGCAGCGGCGTCCGCGTCAACGCCATCTGCCCGGGCCTGATCGAAACCGGCATGACCGCCCCCATCTTCGACCGCGCCCGCGCCAAGGGCACCGACGACAAGATCGGCCAGCTCAACCCTCTGCGCCGGGCGGGCCAGCCGAAGGAGATCGCGGCCATGGCGCTGTTCCTGGCCAGCGATGAGGCGAGCTACGTCAACGGCCAGGCGATCGCGGTCGACGGCGGCCTGTCGAGCAGCCACCCGGTGGCGCGGGCGACGTCGCTGGCCTAGGTTTTCAATTCCCCCAACGCGTGTATCGTCCATCGGGGACGCGATAAGCGGGAGGGTTTCATGCGGAAGCTTATTCTGGCGGCGACGGCCGCGTTGGCGCTAGCGGCTGCGGCCACGCCGGCGGCGGCCTGGAACGGGCGGGGCCACATGCTGGTCGCGGCCGTTGCCTGGGACAACATGACCCCCGAGGCGCGGGCCGAGGCGGGGCGGTTGCTCAAGCTCAATCCAGCCTATGCGACCTGGACCGCGGGCGTGCCGGCGTCGAAACGGGACCAGGTCGCCTTCATCAAGGCCTCGGCCTGGCCTGACGATGTCCGCGGCAGCTACACCATGGACGGCTATGTCCCGGTCGAACCGATCGCCAGCCAGAACCTCGGCTACAGCGACAGATACGTGCACGGCTACTGGCACTTCGCCGACGCGCCCTACGCTCCGACCGGCGCGGCCGTTCCGACGCCGCCAGAGGTCAATGCCGTCAGCCGGATCAAGGTCTTTTCCGACGCCCTGACGGCCTCGGACAGCGATGACGTGCGATCTTACGACCTGACCTGGCTGATCCATCTGGTCGGCGACATCCACCAGCCGCTGCACTCGACCACCCGCTACCTGGCCGACAACAAGGGCGACAGCGGCGGCAATTTCGTCAAGGTCTGCTTCCAGGCCTGCGCGGTGAAGGACGCCGACAACCTGCACAGCATCTGGGACAATGCCCTGGGCAAGCCGCGCGACATCGACTCGGTGCTGGACACCGCCGAGGGGCTGGCCAAGGCGCCCGACGCCCTGGCCGCCATCGGCGATCCCGACGTCTGGTTCCAGGAAAGCGCCGATCTGGCGCGGTCGACGGGCTATGTCGATCCGGTGGAGAACGGGACGGGGCCGTACGTGCTGACCGCCTCCTACCGCAACCGGGTGGTTTCGGTGGCCCAGAAGCGGATCGAGCTGGCCGGGGTGCGGCTGGCCAACCTGCTCAACGCCAGGCTGGTGAAGGCTCCGGCTCAGGTGGCGCAACCCCAATAGCCGTCATTCCAGGCCTTGTGCCTGGAATCCCGCTGTCGGCCGCAAGGGCGGAAGGCCCTCGAGCGGCGCCGGTTCAGCGTTATTCCCGTCTGTTCCAGCGAGTGGAACGCGGGATCCTGGGCACAGGGCCCAGGATGACGTGGTTTGTTATTTCACCAAGCCAAGGGCCAGGAGGCTCTCCGCCGTCGCCATCACCGCCTCCTCGTTGGAGCGCGGCCGCCAGCCCAGCAGGGTCCTGGCCTTCTCGGCCGAGACCGGGCGCTCCTTCCCCAGTTCGAACAGCCGCTCCTTCACCACCGGGTCGAACTGGCCGACGATGCGGATCAGCCAGTCGGGGAGCTGGCGGGTCGGGACCTTGGCGGCGGCCTTGCCCAGGCGCGCCTTCAGGAGGTCGGCGATCTGGCGCATCCACCAGAACTCGCTCGAGGCGATGAACCGGCCGCCATTGGCCGCCGGGTCGGTCATGGCCCGCAAATGCAAGTCGGCGACGTCGCGGACATCGACAATGGCCCAGCCGAAGTTGGGGATGCCCGGGAAGCTGCCTTCCAGCATCTTCTTCACCGCCTCGATGGAGCCGGAGAAGTCACTGCCCAGCACCGGCCCCAGCACAAGCACCGGGTTGATCGTCACCAGCTCCAGGCCATTGCCCTCCGCCGCCAGCCAGGCCCAGGCGGCCTTCTCGGCGATGGTCTTGGAGCGCTCGTAGGCCGAGGTGTCCTTGAGGTTGGTCTCGTCGCTCCAGTCGGCCTCGGTAAAGGGCGTCTTGCGTGAGCCGTGGCCGTAGGCGATGGCGGCGGTCGAGGCGGTCATCACCACCCGCTTCACCCCGGCGTCCCGCGCCGCCTTCAGCACCCGCAGGGCGCCGTCGCGGGCCGGCCGGACCAACTCGTCGTCGGACTTGATGTTGGCGATCGGCAGGGGCGAGGCGACATGCAGCACATACTGGCAGCCGGCGACCGCCTCGGGCCAGCCGGCGTCGGCATTGAGGTCGGCGGCGGCGAAGGAGAGTTTCGACAGATCGGGGGCGATGGCCGACAGCTGCTTGCGCACCTCGGCCTCGCGGGCGAGGCTGCGGACCGTGGCCCGCACCGACCAGCCCTCCGCGAGGAGTTGGGCGATGCAGAAGCCCGCGATATAGCCTGAGCCGCCGCTCACCAATACCAGACCCTTGTCGTCCGCCATCTTCCGTCTCCCGCTTGCCTTCGAGCCAGATTAGACAGATTAGATATAAAATGTCTACTTCGTCCACATCCGCCGCCGACCGGGCGCTTGAGGCCGCCGTCACGGTCTTCTCGCGCTACGGCTATCAGCGGAGCAGCATGGCCGACGTGGCGCGCGAGGCGGGAATCAGCCGGGCGGCGCTCTACCTGCATCACAAGGACAAGGCGACCCTGTTCCAGGCCCTGACCGAGCGCATGGTCGAGGAGGCCCTGGCCGCGGCGGGCGGCGCGTGGCGGCCAGGCGCGCCGTTGGCCGAGAACCTGAAGGCGACCATCCTGGCCAAGGACCTGCGCCTCTTCCGCCTGCTGCATGCCTCGGCGCACGGAGCCGAACTGCTGGCCGCCTGCATGACGCTGAGCAGCCATTCGGTCTGCCGTCTCGACGAGGGCTTTTCCAGCCTGCTGGCCGAGAAGATCGCCGCCGAACCGGGACTGGATCTTTCGAGCTTCGACGGGCCGGCGGGGTTTGGCCAGAGCCTGGCGTCCATCGCCGGTGGGCTGAAGCAGGAGATGCGCGAGGAGGCCGACTATCTGACGACGGTCGACCGCCTGTGCCGGATCGTGGCCAGGGCCGCAGGACAATAGGGGGGTGCAATGACCGACACGGTGGCTCTGGCCAGGCGCTTCTTCGACGCCATCGAGGCGGGCGATGTCGCTGCCGTCGCCGACTGCTACGCCGACCACGCGGTGATCTGGCACAACACCGACGGGATCGAGACCAGCAAGGCCGACAATCTCAAGGTCCTGGGCCTGTTCGTGAAACACCTGCCCGGCCGCCGCTACGAGGACCGCCGCACCCACGCCATCCCCGGCGGCTTCGTGCAGCAGCACCGCCTGACCCGGCCCCGGCCCGACGGGACCACGGCCGAGGTCACCGCCTGCATCGTCTGCCAGGTCGAGGACGGCAAGATCACCCGCCTGGACGAGTATTTCGACCAGGCGGCCATCGACGCCTACGCCCGCTAGAAGCTAGTCGTAGTAGTAGGGACTGCGCCTGGTCCAGTCCGACCCGGGGTAGCGGCTGTGCAGCAGCCGGAATGCCCTTTGGCCTGAACCGTCGTGGCTCGCGCCCTTGCGGCTGACCCGGATCAGCCAGTAGAGGGCCTCGGGCGAGCGCGGATCGTCGGGGTGGGCCCTGGCCCAGCCCAGCACCTCCTCCCAGGCCGAGACGGCGCCGGGCGGTGTGGCGGCATAGGGCTTGCCGTTGGTGATCCGCTCGTCGGTTTCCTCGCCGCGCAGATAGGCGAAATAGCCCCGCTCCCGGGCCATGCGCGCGGCCCCGGCCTGGATGAAGGCCGGCGCGGCCAGCGGGAAGGCGCCCGCGCCGCAGCGATCCTCGCAGGTCTGGTCGACCCCTTCGAAGCCCCACCAGGACGGCCCCTTGGTTGCGGGCGGCAGCGGCTTGGTGGCGATCAGCCAGTCCGGCCAGAAGCCCTGGAACTGCCGCACCGTCCCCTCCGGCCGCACATAGGCCGAGGTCAGGTCGCTGCGCAGGCCGGGCGTCTTGGCCAGGACCAGGAACTCGGCGAAGCGCTTGTCCGGCCCCGGCGGCGTGGCGGCGATGCGCCGCCAGTCGGCGGCCAGCGCCGGCAGACGGGTGACCAGGCGCATGGACAGCCTGTCGATGGCGGCATTGTCCTGCAGCTGGACCGCCCGGGCCCAGTTGGTCAGGGTGATGTCGAGGCGAAGGGGCGCCGGCAGGCCGGGGGCCTCGCCCAGCGCCATGCGGTCGGCCAGCGGCGTGCGGTCGATCAGCTGCTGGGTGGCCCAGGTCAGGGTCTGGGGGTCCACCCCCGTCTCGACACCCTCGCCCATCAGCCAGGCGTAGCGCGGACAGGCGTCCACCGTTTCGGCGATGCAGAGACGCTGGCGCGGCGCCAGGCGGGCGAAGTCGGCGACATCGGCGGCCACCTGCAGCCGCTCGCCGAGGAAGAGGTTGCGGTCGGTGGCCGACAGGTCCGTGCGCTTCAAAACGCCGTCCAGCCGCGCCCGCAGCTTCGCCGCCGGGACGCTGGCCATTTCCAGGCGGGTCATCTGCCAGACCACGGTCAGGTAGGCCGGCGAGTCGGGGGCGATCTTGTGGGCGGCGATCAGCAGGGCGGCGGTCTGGCGATCGGCCGGCTCTGCCAAGCTAAGGGCTGCGATCAGCCAGGCAGGATCCTGGCCCACCGACCAGCGCACGGCCGCCTTGGCCAGCGCCGGGGCCCGCCAGGCGCGGTCGTCGGGGATGTCCCATCTGCGCGGCTCCGAAGGTCCCGACTCCAGGGCGGCGATCCAGTCGAAGACTTCCGAGCGATCCGCCCGTTTGAAGCTCAGGCCCAGATAGTCGCGGAAATCGGCGGCGGCGTCGGCCCGCAGGGTCGGGCCTTCCAGGGCGGTCTTGAGCTGGCCGCGGCGCAGATCGGGCTTGAGATAGTAGTCCAGCGTACGCAGCATCGGCGCCGCCGCCTCACGGTACGCCCAGCTGCCGGGCGGCGAGGCGGCCAGGGTCTCGAGCACCTTGCGGGCGCTGGCCTCGGCCACTGGCGTGCGGCGGGCCAGGGCGTCGCGCAGCAGGGCCCGGGCGGTGAGATACAGCCCGGGCCGCCGCCAGGGCGAGGCCGCATCGCGGCTGATGGCGGCGAAGCCCTGGGCGGCGCCCAGATTGTCGCCCAGATAGAGCTGCTGGGCGGCGGCCTGGTAGGCGCCGTCCTTGAGCAGCCAGTCGGGCGCGCCGGCCAGGCTCGGCAGCGGGACGCGGTTGCCGGCGCAGGCCTCGAACACCGCGTCCTGGCCGGCCAGCCAGGTCCGGACGGCGGGGTCGGCCGCGCCCCAACGGGCGATGCGGGCCTTCAAGGTGACGCTGGCCCCCTCCAGAGCGGAGCCGAAGCAGTTTGGCCGGCTCTCGCCGCTGCCCAGGGGCCGGTCCATCCTGACCCACGGGTCGTTGGAGGGTGCGCCGGGAACCAGCTTGCGGGCCGCCTGCCAGGCGACGAGCGCCTGATAGTCCCGATCCACGGCCGGGTCGCAGCAGGGCATCGACAGCCCCGCTCCGGCCGTGGCCCCGACGGTCTGGCCGTGCAGCAGCCGCCAGGCCATGAACAGCCGCGCCTCCGGGGCCTTGGCCATGATCACCCCCGGCTGGCCGGCGAAGAAGCGCGCCTGATCGCCGGGCGGACCGCCGAAGACGTCCAGGACCGGCGGGGCGATGAACCCGTCGCCCGAGGCCTGGGCCGGCCCTGCCAGCGCCAGCACGGCGAGCGCCGTCAGAAGCGATCGAACAGTCAGTTGCGCCATGCGGCGATCCTCGCGCGGGTCTCGTCCAGAGCCGGCTGGCTCCAGGGCCTGGGGTTGAACAGATAGAGCCGCCGGCCGGGCGGCAGGCGGCTGAGCGGCTGGTCGACGGCCATGCCCATGGCGGCCCGGCAACGCGGCTCGCGCAGGTCGCCGCCGGCCTCCAGGCGTCGGCGCAGGCCCTGCCCGCCCGGTCCCATGCGGAACAGCATGGGGACCACCTCGTCCACTGGAGCCTGGCTCATCCATTGCTCGGTGTCGCACCAGGACGCCAGGGCGGTCATCGACAGCCGCTGGCCAGACGGCAGGCCGGCTCGCACGTCGGTCAGCAGGTCCAGCAGGATGGGCCGCTGCGAGGCGCGGACCTCGAAATCCACCTGCGCCGCCTCCCAGCCCAGGTCGCTGTAGGCCAGGACCGCGGCGGCGGCGGCGGCCCGTTGGCGCGGCGTCCAGGCGGCGGGGTTATGGGGGTCGATCTCGACATGGACCACGGCGGTCCGGCGCACCCCCGGCGGCAGTTTCAGCGCCACAGTGCGGCCCCGCGCCACCACCGCTTCGCCCGACAGGGTGATCACCCCGACCACGGCGGCCACTTCATCGCCTGGCTGGGCGAAGCGCAGGTCCTCGGGCCGGTCCCAGGCCCACAGCACCAGGGCCGCGCGGCGCGGATCGGCCGGCGAGGCCGCGCCGCTGAGGCCAAGCGTCAGCGCGCCGGCCAGAACAAGCGACAGGAGGCGAGGCGCCGCGACCATGGGCGATCTGAGAAAAGAGGGAGGACGATCCGGAGCTCAGGCTTCCATAGAATCAGTCGCTTGGGCAGGGGCGAGCTCTCGCCATTTGCCGCCGAAATCCGCCGGATTGCGCACAGCCTGGACTTAGAAGACCGAAGCGCCCCGGTCGGCCGCCCCGACCAGGGCCCGGAACGGCGCAAAGAGCTCGCGGCCATAGCCCGATCCGGCCGATGGCGCGGGCGCGGGCTCGCGGCCCTTCAGGTCGGCCTGGATTTCCAGGACGCCGGCGTGCGGATCCAGGCGGATGACGTCGCCGTCGCGGACATAGGCCAGGGCGCCGCCGTCGGCCGCTTCCGGGGTGACATGGATGGCGCTGGCTACCTTGCCCGAGGCGCCGGACATGCGCCCGTCGGTGACCAGGGCGACGCGGTAGCCGCGGTCCTGCAGCACGCTGAGCGGCGGGCTGAGGTTGTGCAGCTCGGGCATGCCGTTGGCCTTGGGGCCCTGGAAGCGGACGACGGCGATGACGTCGCGGTCCAGCCCACCGCTCTTGAACGCTTCCATGAGCGCGTCCTGGCTGTCGAAGACGGCGGCGGGGGCGGTGATCTGCTGCTGGTCGGCGGCGACGGCGGAGATCTTCATCACCGCCCGGCCAAGCGCGCCGTCGAGCAGGCGGATGCCGCCGTCGGGCTCGAAGGGGTCTGAGACCGGCCGCAGGATGTCGGTGTCGCCGCTCTCCGTCGCGCCGTCGCGCCAGGTGAGGGTCTCGCCGTCCAGGAAGGGCTCCTTGGCGTAGTGACCCAGGCCCCGGCCGGCGACGGTCAGCACGTCGTCATGGGCCAGGCCCGCCGCCAGCAGTTCGCGGACGACGAAAGCCATGCCGCCGGCGGCGTGGAACTGGTTCACGTCGGCGCTGCCGTTCGGATAGACCCGGGCCATCAGCGGCACGACCTTCGAAATCGCGTCGAGGTCTTCCAGCGCCAGATGAATGCCGGCGGCGGCGGCCATGGCCACCAGGTGCAGGCAGTGGTTGGTCGAGCCGCCGGTGGCCATCAGCCCCACCACCCCGTTGACCACCGCCTTCTCGTCATAGACGTGGCCGACCGGGATCCAGTCGTTGGAACGCGGCCCGATGGCGGCGCAGCGCCTGGCGGCGGCCCCGACCAGAGCGTCGCGCAGGGGGGTATTGGGGTGGATGAAGGCGCTGCCGGGCAGATGCAGGCCCATCATCTCCATCAGCATCTGGTTGGAGTTGGCGGTGCCATAGAAGGTGCAGGTGCCGGGGCCATGATAGCTGGCCTGCTCGGCGGCCAGCAGTTCGTCGCGGCCGACCTTGCCCTCGGCATAGAGGGCGCGGACCTTGGCCTTCTGCTTGTTGGGCAGGCCGCTGGTCATCGGGCCGGCGGGGACGAAGATGGCCGGCAGGTGGCCGAAGGCCAGGGCCCCGATGGCCAGGCCCGGCACGATCTTGTCGCAGACCCCCAGCATCAGGGCGCCGTCGAAGGCGTCATGGGTCAGGGCGACGGCCGTGGCCATGGCGATGACCTCGCGGCTGAACAGCGACAGCTCCATGCCGGGCCGGCCTTGCGTCACGCCATCGCACATGGCCGGCACCCCGCCGGCGAACTGGGCCGTGGCCCCGGCCGCGCGGGCGGCGGCGCGGATCAGGTCGGGGTAGCGTTCCAGCGGCTGGTGGGCCGAGAGCATGTCGTTATAGGCGCTGACGATGGCCAGGTTGGGGGCGTTGGGGTCCATGGCCCGCACCCGGTCGCCGACCGGGCTGGCGGCGAAGGCGTGGGCCCAGTTGGCGCAGGAGAGCTTGGCGCGGCCGGGGTCGGACTGGCGGGCGTCATCGATGCGGGCCAGATAGGCGGCGCGGGTCTCGCGGCTGCGCTCGGCGATACGGGCCGTGACCTCGGCGATGGCGGCGGTAACGGGCATGCAAGGCCTCCTAGGGATGCCAGATCAGGCGGACTTGGCCCTGGGACCGGGCAAGCAGGGTGTGGACCGGCAGGCCGGACCCGGTTTCCAGGATCCGCCGCTTGGCCTCGCCTCTGGTGAGGATCAGGATCAGGTCGCAGGCCGCGATGACTGGCAGGGTCAGGCTTAAACGCGGCTGAGGCGGGGCCGGTTCGCCGGCCGGGACCTCGATGACCCGGCGGCGACCGTCGGCCGGGTCGAGGCCTTCCGCCAGCAGCGGGCTGTCCGGGAACAGCGAGGCGAAATGGCCGTCCTCGCCCATGCCCAGCAGGGCGACGTCGAAGGGCTCGGCGGCGGCGATGGCCTCTTCCTCGAGCGGGATGAACCGCGCCGCGGCGGCCTTGCCGACCAGCAGCCGGGCCCGAAGCTGGCCCTCGTTGGACATCGGATCGCTGACCGGCACGCGGCGCTCGTCCGATAGGGTGACGGCGATCTTGGCCCAGGGCAGTTCGGCCTGGGCGAGGCGGTCATAGGTCTCGCCCGGCGAAGTCCCGCCGGTGGCGATGAAGGCCCCCTCCCCGCGCGCCTGGACGGCCCGGACCAGCGCCTCCTCGATGGCGGCGGCGGCGATTTCGGCCGCGGCGCCGGCGTCGGCGCAGGGCTCGATAGTTGGCCTACTCATGCCAGGTCCGGCCATGGCCATCCCGCTCGATCAGGCCATAGACCCCGCTCGGCCCCCAGGTCCCGGCCGCGTAGGTCTTGGGAACCATGCCGGTCTGGTCCCAGGCGTCGGCGACGGCGTCGACGAAGCGCCAGGCCTCCTCGACCTCGTCGCGGCGAACGAACAGGGTGCGGTCGCCCCGGAACACATCGAGCAACAGCCGCTCATAGGCGATGCGGCGGCGGTCGGGCTTCTCGCCCAGCGCCCCGGCCAGGCTGAGCGACAGCGGCAGGGCCTGCAGCCGCATGCCCTCGCCGCCGATGCCGGGGGACTTGTTCATCAGGGTCAGCTTGATGTCCTCGTCCGGCTGCAGGTCGATGACCAGGCGGTTGGCCACCAGGTCGCCCTGGGCGGCCGGGCCGAAGATCGAGTGGGGCAGGTCCTTGAACTGGATGACGATGTTGGTGCGCCGCTCGGGCAGCCGCTTGCCGGTGCGCAGGAAGAAGGGCACGCCGGCCCAGCGCCAGTTGTCGATGCTCAGATGCATGGCCACGAAGGTCTCGGTGCGGGTCGGTTGGCCGACCTCGTCGGCATAGGCCTTGACCGGCTTGCCCCCGACATTGCCCGGGCCGTACTGGCCGCGCACGGTGTCCTCGCGCACCGTGTTGGGCTGGATGCGGCGCAGGGACTTGAGCACCTTGACCTTCTCGTCCCGCACCCCGTCGGGATCGAGATTGATCGGCGGCTCCATGGCCACCAGGCAGAGCAGCTGCAGCATGTGGTTCTGCAGCATGTCCCGCATCGCCCCGAAGGCGTCGTAATAGGGCCAGCGGTCGGCGACGGCCTCGGTCTCGGCGACGGTGATCTGCACATGGTCGATGACCCGGCTGGTCCAAAGCGGCTCGAAGAGGATGTTGCCGAATCTGAGGGCGATCAGGTTCTGGACGGTATCCTTGCCCAGATAGTGGTCGATGCGGAAGGTCCGCTCCTCGGGGACCACGGCGGCGACGGCGGCGTTGATGGCCAGCGAGGAATCGAGGTCATGGCCGATGGGCTTTTCCAGCACCAGCCGGGTGTTCTCGCCGGTCAGGCCCGCCGCCTGCAGCGCCTTGCAGACCGGGGCGTAGAGGCTGGGCGACAGGGCGAAGAAGATGACCAGCGGCCCCGTTTCGCCGATCCGCTCGGCCAGGGCCTTGGCCCCGTCCGGCTTGGTGACGTCGGCGGGACAGTAGTCGAGGCGCTGGGCGAACTGCTCCCAGGCCTTGGCCTTGATGGTTTCCCGGGACTCGACCGCCTGGCGGGCCTCCTCGCGGTAGCTGGCCGCATCGCCCTCGGCCCGGCCGACCCCGACGATCCGCAGGCCCTCCGGCAGCAGCCCGTCCATGTCCAGGTGACAGAGCGAGGGCAACAGCATCCGCCGGGCCAGATCACCACCGCCGCCAAGCAGGACGAGGGTCGGGGACGGGTCGGGCATGGGGCGGCCTCGCAGGTTCCGGGAGCGCTGTCATAACGTCTGAGGCGACGTAGCGTCAGGGGGCGAAGTCAGGATTGGCCGAAAAAACGCTCGGGCGCCGCTCATTCCACCGTCGTGATCGAGCGGTGGTAGGGCGAACGCAGCACCCAGTCGCCGCCGCTCTCGATCTGGGCCGGGCCGAAATCGCGGGACAGCTGGGCCTCGACCTCCGGCGGCAGCGAGCCGGGCGGGGCCAGGGGGTTCTGGGCCAGCAGGGCGTGGTAGTGAGCCTCGTCGGCCTCGCGGTCGCCGCTGAGCTCGCCGATGCGGTCCAGGACGATGGGGGCGGCGGCGACGCCGGGTAGCGAGCCCTGGCTGGTGCCCAGCAGCACCCCGTCCAGCCGGCGCGGCCGGCCGCTGACCCCGCCGGCGTTGAAGATGGCGAAGACCATGGCCCCGGTGTGCTTTTCGGTGGCGATACAGGTCAACTGGGCCCGCAAGGGCAGCAGCCAGCCCTCGAACACCGTCTCGCCCACCCCCATCCTCACCTCGAGCAGCCCGCAGTCGTGCAGGCGGACGATACCCTGGTCATGGACGAAATGGCCCGGCGCCGCTTCGGCGGGGCGGGTGGTGCGGAAGAAGCACTGCAGGTCGGCGGCCCGGGCGGCGGTGGCCTCGCGGATCTGCGGCAGCAGCGACAGCGGCAGGCCGTCGATCTGGGGCAGCGGCGCGGGGCCGCCCGGCGTCTCGACCCCCAGGGCGGCGGCGAGGTCGGCTGGCTCGCGGTCCCAGTCCAGCATGGTGAAGCCGCTCGCGCGCTGGGCCACATAGCGGGTCAGGGCGGTCATGTTGTGGGGCGAGGGAACCACCGCCCCGGACACCCAGCGGCCGACCACCGACTTGTCCACCGCCAGGTCCGCCGCCAGCCGGGCGCGGCTGAGCGAGAGAATTTTCAGCACCAGTTCCAGCTTGGCCGAGAAGGGAGTCGCCATGGCGCCAGTCTGCACCGGCCGTGCAACTTCATGCAACCATTCTGGGTAGCCGAGCGCCGTTCGCTGCATGCCGCTGCAACTGCCCGCAACGGTCGGGCGCCGGCAAAAGCCCCGCCAACAACAAGAACACGACCTGTCGGGCTCCCACCTGTTCTGAGGAACCCTTGAATGAACAAGACCCTGCTTCTCGCGACCATGGCCGTCGCCTTCTCCGCCGCCTCCGCCGCATCCGTCATGGCCGAGCCCGCCCGGCCCGCTTCCCCCACGCTGAGCAAGCCCAGCAAGAGCGAGGTGCTGCCGGGCCTCCTGCTCCCGGACATCCAGAAGATTCGCGAAGCCGGCGGCTCGTCTCCGCCGCCCCCGCCGCCGCCGCCGCCGCCGCCCAAAAAGGGCGCGTCCAAGCCAGGCGTGGCCGCGCCCTCGGCGCGCATCTGCCTGCTGGGCCTGGGTGACGTTCCGGGCGAAACGGATCCGGGACCCCGTCCCTCACCGCCGCCGCCTCCGCCCCCGCCGCCGCCTTCCCCCAAGGGATAGTCGCGGACGACGGGACTGGCGATCTGACCGACGCTGCCGAGGCCACGCCAGCCGGATCGGACGCCACGCTGTCGGCCAAGCCGCCCAAACGGGGCGGCAAGGCCCAGAACCGGCGGGTCGAAGTGACTCTGTCCAACCTGTGATTTCGCGCGGCTTCGGCGCGGCCGCCCCACCCCCTATCGAACCCCACGCTTCTCGGAGGAATTCCGCATGAAAAAGACTCTCACCATCGCCGCCCTGGCCGCCGTCCTGGCCGCCGCCGCCCTGCCCGCCAGGGCCGCCGAGCAAGCCAATGGCGTCACTCTGAATGGCGTCACCCTGAACGGCTTCGGATTCAACGGGCTCAGGACCAACGGACTCAGGGTCAACGGCTTCGTCTTCAACAGCGCCAAGCTCAATGGCGTCAGCTTCAACAGCAAGACCTTCAACGGCGCCGAAACCAGCGGCCTGGCCCAGGCCGCCACCGTCACCCCGACCGTCGTTACCGTGCGCCTGCCGTCCGGCAAGGCGCTCAGCGTCCGCTAGGCGGCGGCGCGCTCCGACGGCGCGCTGTCACCCAGCTGACCGGCGGCCGCGGCCAGCAGGTCGCGGTCGTCGTGCATCCAGGGATGGAAGCCGGGGCGGAAGAACATCAGCCACAGCGGCAGCACCTGGCGCAGCAGGCCCGGATAGATGACCAGGTAGCCAAACACCTTCAGCCAGGTCGAGGCGGTGTCGACGCCGTCCTGCTGGAACATCAGCTTCATGTCGGCCAGCCGGCTCTTCAGGAAGCGGGGCGTGATCCGCAGCATGACGTTGGCGCGCAGCATCCAGCGCTTCCAGCCAGGCATGCCGCCGGTGACCGCCAGGAAGGTGTCGTAGGCGACGGCCTTGTGCTCGACCTCTTCCAACGCGTGCCAGCGCCACAGCCGGGTGGTCTCGGCCGGGGCGCCCTTGAAGTAGCGGTCATGCTTGAGCCAGGCGTGGGCCAGGATGGCGGTGAAGTGCTCGAAGGCGACGGTGGCCGTCAGGTTGAACAGCGGCGGCCGGTCCCGGGTATCGGCCATGCGCTGTTCGAAGGCCTTCTGGCTGTCGGCCATGTCATAGCCGCTGTCAGCGACCTGGCGGTTGAAATGCACGTGCTCGCGGCTGTGGACCGCTTCCTGGGCGATGAAGTCGCCGATCTGGCTCTTCAGGGGCTCGGCCACGTCGTCGCGATAGTGGCGGACGCTGCGGATGAAGAAGCTCTCGCCGGCCGGGAAGGTCATCGACAGCGCGTTGTAGAAGGCGGTCGGGGCGACCTGGCCGCCATACCACCAATGGGCCGGCGCCTGGCTGCGGCCGAAGGTCAGGTTGCGCGGGGTGATGGTCAGGTCGGCGGGGGTGTGGCTGGTGACGGACATGGCAGGGCTCCAGGCTGTTGAGCCTCCGTAACCACTATTTATGCCAACGTCAATTACTATTTATGTGCCCGTCAACAGCCGGGTGTTGCGCACGGCGTTGAGCGCGCTGGCGACCACCGCCCGGCGCTGGTCGGCGTCCACCCCGAAGGCCAGGCCCAGCAGCGTCCCCGCTGAAGCTTCCGCATAGGCGGCGAAGGTGATGATCAGGGCGATCTCGGCGATGCGCTTGCCGCTCGCCTCGCCGGCCCGGCGGCGGCGCTCGTCGATGAAGTCGGCCAGCAGGGCCCGCACCGGCTCGATGGTGGCGTTGTCGCCCGAGCGGACCAGCCAGCCGATGACATGGCCCAGGCCGTCGCGGTCGAAGAGGTCGAACACCCGATCCACCAGCCGGGTGAAGTCGGAGTCGTTGTGCTCCATCTCCCGCCCGATGGCGCTGATGTTGTCGAGCAGTTCGCGGACCAGGTCCTCGGCGATGGCGGCGTGCAGGCCGGCGGCCGAGCCGAAATGGTGGCTGAGGTTGGGATAGGTGACCCCGATGGCGTCGGCCACCGCCCGCATGGTCAGGACCGGCTCCTTGCCCTCGACAATCAGCCGCCGGGCCGCGGCCAGGGCCTCGGCCCGCAGGTCGGCGGGCGCGCGGCGGATGCGCTTGGCGGGAGCGGCGGTCATGGAACAGTTAGTAAGGGGCGCGGACCCGGCTTGTCGAGCCGGTCGCCAGCCTGCTCAGAACTCTTCCCACTCCTTGGCCGCTGTGGCCGCGCCGCCGCCAAAGCTGGCGCGCAGCTTGTCGGCCATGCGCCGGGGCGGAGAAGCGGACGGGCGGGAGGTCGCCGTCGCCATCTGGGGGCGGCTGCGGCCCTGGGACGAAGCCGGCCGGACCGGAGCGTTATCGGCCCCTGTGCGGAACTCGCTCATCAACCGGCCCAGTTCCACCGCGTCCGACTTGAGGGCGTGGGTGGCGGCGGTCGATTCCTCGGCCATGGCCGCGTTCTGCTGCGTGACCTGATCCATCCGATTGACGGCGGCGTTGACCTCGTTGAGGCCGACGGCCTGTTCCTTGGCCGAGGCGGCGATCGCCCCGACCAGGCCATCGATCTGCTCCACCTGGGTGACCAGGGCCGCCAGTGCTTCGCCCGTTCGTCCGACCAGTTGGACGCCGGTTCCGACATGGCTGGACGAGGCTGAGATCAGTTCCTTGATCTCCTTGGCGGCCTGGGCCGAGCGATGGGCCAGGGCGCGCACCTCCTGCGCCACCACGGCGAAGCCGCGGCCGCTGTCGCCGGCCCGGGCGGCCTCGACCCCGGCGTTGAGCGCCAGCAGGTTGGTCTGGAAGGCGATCTCGTCGATCACCCCGATGATCTGGCCGATCTGGTTCGACGATTGCTCGATCTCGCCCATGGCGTGGATGGCCTGGCGGACGATGTCGCCGCCCGAGGCGGCGCCGGCCTTGGCGGTCTGGACCACCGCCTGGGCGTGCCCGGCCCCTTCGGCCGACTTCTTCACCGTGGCGGTGATCTCGTCGAGGGCGGCGGCGGTTTCTTCCAGGGCGGCGGCCTGCTGCTCGCTGCGGCGCGAGAGATCCTCGGCGGCGCCGGCGATCTCCTCGGTGCCGAACCCGATCTGGCCGGTGGTGCCGACGATCACCTGCATGACGCTGCGCAGCTTGTCGATCGCCGCGTTGAAGTCCGTGCGCAGCGATTCGTATTCGGCGGGGAAAGGGATGTCGAGGCGATGGGTCAGATCGCCCACCGACAGGCGCGAGAGCCCATCGGCCAGGGCGCTGACCACGGCGGACTGGGCCGCCTGGGCCTCGCCGCGCTCGCGCTCGACCGTGGTGCGGGTCTCCAGCTCGCGGGCCTGCATGACCTCCTGTTCGCTGCGCATGCCGACGATGCGCCGCTGGTTGTCACGGAACACGTTCAGCGAGGTGACGATGGCCCCCAGCTCGTCGCCGCGGGCCAGGCTCTCCAGGTCCAGGCGATCGTCGCCGCCGGCCAGGGCTTCCGTCGCGCCGGCGATACCCTTGATCGCCTTGCGAACGCCCAGGATCGAGGCCGCCGCGATGCCGGCCACGGCCAGCAGGGTCAGGAGGGTGCCGATCAGGACCAGGTTGCCGGTCATGCTCGCCTGGGCGGCGCTGGCCTCGGCGTGTTGCTTGGCCTCGGCCTGCACCTCGGCGGTGGCAGCGTCGAGGGACTTGGTCATCCGGTCGTACTGGACTTCGAAGGGGGCGACGAAGGCCGCCGCCGTGTTGAAGTCGATGCCGAGCATCGAGCCGACCACTTCGATGCCGCCGCGATAGTCGGTCAGGTCCTTGATGATGGAATCGAACTGCGCCTGTTTGGCCTTGGGCATCTGGGTCTTGACCTTGACCAGCTCGGCCTTGATGGCGTCGACGTCGGTCATCAGCTTCTGGAGATCGGCGGTGCTGTCCGTGGTCGGCGCCGCGGCGTGATTGGTCATCAGCAGATAGAGTTTGCCATGCACGGCGGTGATGCGCTTGGAGATGCCGGCCAGATCCAGGCTGATGGCCATGTCCTGGCTGACGATCCGGTCTATGGCCACCGTTTGTTGGGTCTGGCTCCAATAGGCGCCGCCGGCGGCCAGGGCCATCATCAGGACCGCGAAGGCGGGCGCGAAGCCCATCTTGAGGACCAGCGACAGATTGATCAGTCGGAAGCGCTTCATCTCTTGTCTCCAAAAGGCGCCGGCCCCGCGGGGTTCCCGCGAGGCCGGCTCTCTTACCTACCAGGACTTGCTTAGCGAAACCTGGACGCGGCGCTCGGCTTCGAGCCCGCGGGTCTGTTCCTGACGCTCCTTGAGCAGGTTCTGGCCGCTCAGGGCCAGGGCCAGGCCGTTATCCCACCGGTAGCCAAGACGGGCGGACAGCGAGGCGTAGGCCTTGACCGGCTCGAGGGTGACCGCGGCCATGCTGTAAAATTTGAATTCGCTGACATAGTGCAGGTTGGCGTCGGCTTCCCAGGGCCCCTTGGTCCAGTCCAGGCCGATATTGCCCCGGAACTTGGGCGTCGTGGACTGGAAGGCCACATACTTCTTGGTGACGTTGACCCCCGCAAACGGGCTGTCCTTGACGTCGGTATAGGTGGTGTCGGCGCGCCAGTTGAAGCCGGGCAGGAAGCTCCCCGAGGCGGTCAGTTCGAGGCCCTTCATCTTGGAGTCGGACGCGTTGATATAATAGATGGCGGCGTTGTGAGTGGCCGTGGGCGGCAGAACCAGGCCCGAGGTGTCGGTGCCGCTCTTGATATCCTTCCAGTCCTGTTCGAACAGACGGACCCCGATCTTGGCCGCCGAGAACTGGCGGTCATAGGCCAGCTCGTAGTTGCTGACGATCGAGGGCTTGAGGTTGGGATTGCCCATGATGTCGATGGTGAAGCCAGGGAACGGCGTGCTGGCCAGCTGAACGCCGCCCAGTTCGATCAGGCTGGGGGTCTGCACGCCTTGGGCGTAGGACAGCCGGAAGGTGTCATTGGCCGTCGGGCGCCAGGCGGCCGTGAGGTTGACGCTGGGCTTGGTGATGGTGCGGTCCCAGTTGCTGTTGTCGTCGAGCGGGATGCGGTTGGGGAAGGTTCCCTCGCGCTTCAGCTTCAGGCTGTCGACCCGCAGGGCCGCGGTGGTGGTCAGTTGCTCGGTGATCGCCCAGTTCCACATGCCCGACGCCGAGTAGACGTCATAGCTGACCTCGCCGCCGGTTAGCGGCGCCGTGTTCAGGGTGTTGTGGCGATATTCGGCGCCGAGGCGGATGGTGTTGTCGGCGCCGATCTTGAACAGATCCTGGGCGCTGAACACGGTGATTGTGTTGTTCCACAGCGCGAACGGGTATTTGGCGGTCAGGCCGTTCTGATAGCCCTGGACCTGGATGAGCCCGAAGTCGGTGTCGGCCGTCAGGGTCGCCTTGATCGAGGTCGTGATCATCTTGTCGGTGGTGTAGGTGTTGACCGCCAGGCCGTCCTGGTGGGAGCTCGACCAGGACCCTTCGACGCGCAGGTCGGTCTTGGGGTTCAGCTGAGCGACAACATCGATGGCCGCCTGAACCGTGTTGGGATCGGTAACGTCCGAGGCCAGCGGCAACGGGCCGGTGCGGGCCCATTCGTCCTGCTGCCGCGAGCCGCCCGACACCCGGGCCGAGATCGCCTCGCCCAGCTTGAAGGTGGTGGCCAGCGAATAGTCACGGAAACCGTGGTCGCCGACCCGCACGCTGGCGACGTCGAGGTCGTCGAACTTGGGATTGAAGGTGATGATGTTGATCACGCCCGACACGGCGTTGAAGCCGAACAGGGCGCTGTTGGGGCCCTTGACCACTTCGATCTGGCGGATTTCCGACAGCTGCACCGGCAGGGTCTGCCAAATGGTCAGGCCATAGTGGTCGAGATAGACTTGGCGGCCGTTGATCAGCACCAGCAGGCGGGGCGAGGAGATCTGGTCGTAGCCGCGGACATTGACGTCCGACTGGCCGACCGAGAAGTTGAGGACGTCGATGCCGGCGACCCGCTGCAGGATGCCGGGGATGCTGGTTTCGCCGGAGCGGCGGATTTCGTCCTGCGAGATGATCTGCATGTCGGCCGGGGCTTCGGTCGAGCGCTGCGGCGAGCCCGTGGCGCTGGTGGTGACCGGCTCGTCGAACAGCTGCTGGAGCGAGCCGTAGTCGACCGACTGAGCCTGGGCCGCGGAGGCGGCGAGGGCGAGACCGGCGGCGACGCCGGCCATCAGGATTTGCTTGTTCATGGAGTTTCCTTTGCCGCTGGGCGGGCTTAAATTTCGCGGATCATCATGCGGAAGGCGGCCTTGAAGGCGACGCCGACGGCGGCGGCCGTGGCCCGGTTGACGACGATGTCGACCTTGGGGTCGGTGGCCACGCTCATCACACAGGCGCCGGAGGCGGCGCAGGCCGGGTCCGAGCCGATGGTGATCAGCTTGCGGGCCTTGGCCGCCCCGCCCACCGCGGCGTAGTTGACGCCGGAGGTGACATAGAGGGCCGCCACGCCGCTGGCGCCGCCCACGGCGGAGACCTCGATCGGCTTGCCGGTGAGCTTGAGCGAGCCGGCCGCGTAGCCGCCGCCCAGAGCCGCCATGATGGCGTTCTTCTCAGCCACCGAGCCCGGCTTGGACGGGTCAAAGACCACGCCCAGCACCGCCGAGCCGCTCGGGCCGTTTTCCAGGAAGGTCAAGGCGCGGCCGGCAACCGCCAGGTTCTTGGCCGGATCGGCATGGCTGGCCAAGGGGAAGGCCATGACCAGTGACATCGTCAATGCCGTGATGAGTTGCTTCTTGCGATTGCGCATTCGCCAGTTCCTTCGCCCCAACGCGGGCTTAACGAGGCGATATCTGGTCCCAATTCGAGAATGTGGAGTTAATGTGGCATTCTATAGTTTAATATTGCCAATATGTCGCACGTCCGGCGCAATACTCAATCCGGGTATGGCGGCTTTATACCTAGGTTCTGGCTCTTATAATTTAGGGATAACGTCGTTATATTTATCCGATTCTGCCAGAATGTCGCACCATTATGGGTAGCCGCGCCCAACGCCCGGAGCCGGCCCAGCAAAAAGCCCCGGAGGTTTCCCTCCGGGGCTCTCTGCAGATCAGCGGGGTGAAGAACCCTACTTGATGATCTTGGCCACGACGCCGGCGCCGACGGTGCGGCCGCCTTCGCGGATGGCGAAGCGCAGGCCCTGGTCCATGGCGATCGGGGTGATCAGCTCGACGTTCAGCTCGGCGTTGTCGCCGGGCATGATCATCTCGACACCTTCCTTCAGGTGGATGATGCCGGTCACGTCCGTGGTGCGGAAGTAGAACTGCGGACGGTAGTTGGTGAAGAACGGGGTGTGACGGCCGCCCTCTTCCTTGGTCAGGATGTAGGCCTCGGCGGTGAACTCGGTGTGCGGGGTGATCGAACCCGGCTTGCAGAGCACCTGGCCGCGTTCGACGTCTTCACGCTTGGTGCCGCGCAGCAGCACGCCGACGTTGTCGCCGGCTTGCCCTTGGTCCAGCAGCTTGCGGAACATTTCCACGCCCGTGCAGACCGTCTTCTGGACGGGGCGGATGCCGACGATCTCGACTTCCTCGCCGACCTTGACGATGCCCTTTTCGACCCGGCCCGTGACCACGGTGCCGCGGCCCGAGATCGAGAAGACGTCTTCCACCGGCATCAGGAACGGCATGTCCAGCGGACGTTCCGGCTGCGGGATGTAGGCGTCGACCTGGGTCATCAGCTCCAGGATCGAGTCTTCGCCGATCTTGGCGTCGCCGCCGTCGATGGCCACCTTGGCCGAACCCTTGACGATCGGGATGTCGTCGCCCGGGAAGTTGTAGCTCGACAGCAGCTCGCGCACTTCCATCTCGACCAGTTCCAGCAGCTCCTCGTCGTCGACCAGGTCTACCTTGTTCATGTAGACCACCAGGGCCGGCACGCCGACCTGGCGGGCCAGCAGGATGTGCTCGCGGGTCTGCGGCATGGGGCCGTCGGCGGCCGACACCACCAGGATCGCGCCGTCCATCTGAGCGGCGCCGGTGATCATGTTCTTCACATAGTCGGCGTGCCCGGGGCAGTCGACGTGGGCGTAGTGACGGTTCTGCGTCTCATACTCCACGTGCGCGGTGTTGATGGTGATCCCGCGCGCCTTCTCCTCCGGCGCCGCGTCGATGTCCTCATACTTCTTCGCCGTCGCACCACCCGACTTGGCCAGGATCATGGTGATCGCCGCCGTCAGCGTCGTCTTGCCATGGTCAACGTGACCGATCGTGCCGATGTTGCAATGCGGCTTGGTGCGTTCGAATTTTTCCTTGGCCATTTTCTCTAGCTCCAGCCCCAGCGGGGCGTCTTTGTCTGGGGTGAGGGTTTAAGCGTACTTCTTGATGACTTCGTCGGCGACGTGTTGCGGCACCGGTTCGTAGTGGTCGTAGGTCATGGTGAACTGGGCGCGCCCTTGGGACATGCCGCGCAGGTTGCTCACATAGCCGAACATGTTGGCCAGCGGCACCATGGCGGTGACCACCTGGGCGTTGCCGCGGGTTTCCGAGCCCTGGATCTGGCCACGGCGGCTGTTCAGGTCGCCGATGACGTCGCCCATATACTCGTCGGGGGTGACGACCTCGACCTTCATGATCGGCTCGAGCAGCTTGGGCGAACCCTTTTCGCGGAGTTCGCGGAAGGCGGCGCGGCCGGCGATTTCGAAGGCCAGGACCGAGGAGTCGACGTCGTGGTAGCCGCCGTCATACAGCGTCGCCTTGAAGTCGATGACCGGGAAGCCGGCCAGCAGGCCGTTGTCCTTGGCCGACTCGATGCCCTTCTGGACGCCGGGGATGAATTCCTTGGGCACGTTGCCGCCGACGACCTTGGACTCGAACACGAAGCCCGTGCCCTGCTCGCCCGGCTCGAAGATGATCTTGACGCGGGCGAACTGGCCCGTGCCGCCGGTCTGCTTCTTGTGGGTGTAGTCGATGTCGGCCTTGCGGCCCAGGCTCTCGCGGTAGGCCACCTGCGGCGCGCCGATGTTGGCCTCGACCTTGTAGGTGCGCTTGAGGATGTCGACCTTGATGTCCAGGTGCAGCTCGCCCATGCCCTTCATGATCGTCTGGCCCGACTCCTGGTCGGTGAAGACGGTGAAGGAGGGGTCTTCGGCGACCATCTTGGCCAGGGCGACGCCCAGCTTTTCCTGGTCGGCCTTGGACTTGGGCTCGATGGCGATCTCGATGACGGGGTCCGGGAACTCCATGCGCTCCAGGATGACCGGCGACTTGTTGGGATCGCACAGGGTGTCGCCCGTGCGGGTGTCCTTCAGGCCGGCCAGGGCGACGATGTCGCCGGCATAGGCTTCCTTGATGTCTTCGCGGTTGTTGGAGTGCATCAGCAGCATGCGGCCGACCCGCTCGCGCTTGTCGCGCGTCGAGTTCAGCAGGTTCATGCCGGTTTCCAGCTTGCCGGAATAGATGCGGCAGAAGGTCAGCGAGCCGACGAAGGGGTCGTCCATGATCTTGAAGGCCAGGACCGACAGCGGCTCGTCGTCCGAGGCGTTGCGCACGACTTCTTCTTCGGTGCGGAAGTCGATGCCCTTGGTCGGCGGGATGTCCAGGGGCGAGGGCAGATAGTCGACGACGGCGTCGAGCAGGGGCTGCACGCCCTTGTTCTTGAAGGCCGAGCCGGCCAGGATCGGATAGAAGGCGCCGGTCAGCACGGCCTTGCGGATGCACTTCTTGATCACCGCTTCCGAGGGCTCTTCGCCGCCCAGATAGGCTTCCATCGCCTCGTCATCGAGCTCGACGGCGTTCTCGATCATGTAGTGGCGAGCTTCCTCGCACTTGGCCTTCATGTCGGCCGGGATTTCTTCGTCGTGGTAGTTGGCGCCCAGGCCTTCGCTGTCCCAGACGATGGCCTTCATGCGGACCAGGTCGACGACGCCCTTCAGGGCGGCTTCCGAACCGATCGGGATCTGGATCGGCACGGCCTTGACGCCCAGGCGGTCGCGGATGGTAGTCAGGCACATGTCGAAGTCGGCGCCGGTCTTGTCCATCTTGTTGACGAACACGATGCGCGGGACGTTGTACTTGTCGGCCTGGCGCCAGACGGTTTCGGTCTGCGGCTCGACGCCCTGGTTGCCGTCCAGCACGGCGACCGCGCCGTCCAGCACGCGCAGGCTGCGCTCGACTTCGATGGTGAAGTCCACGTGCCCGGGGGTGTCGATGATGTTCAGCCGGTGACCGTTCCAGAAGGCGGTCGTGGCGGCGGAGGTGATGGTGATGCCACGCTCCTGCTCCTGGTCCATCCAGTCCATGGTGGCCGCGCCGTCATGGACTTCACCGATCTTATGGCTCTTGCCGGTGTAGTACAGAATCCGCTCGGTCGTCGTGGTCTTGCCCGCATCGATGTGGGCCATGATGCCGAAGTTGCGGTAGTCGGAGAGAGGATGGACGCGGGGCATAGGATTGCTCGGCTTTCGGACGGATCAGATCGGGACAGGCTTAGGTCTAAAAGCGTCCCCCAAATGCGCGGCGCGGGCGGTTTGGATCAAACCGCCCGCGCCTTGATCTGGAAGGCGCCGGCTTTTACCAGCGGTAGTGGGAGAAGGCGCGGTTCGCTTCGGCCATCTTGTGGGTGTCTTCGCGCTTCTTGACCGCGGTGCCGCGGTTGTTGGAGGCGTCGAGCAGCTCACCGGCCAGCTTTTCGGTCATGGTGTTCTCACCACGCTTGCGCGCGGCGGTCACCAGCCAGCGGATGGCCAGGGCCTTGCGGCGGTCCGGACGGACTTCGACGGGCACCTGGTAGGTGGCGCCGCCGACCCGGCGGGAACGGACTTCGATGGCGGGGGCGACGTTTTCCAGGGCCGAGTGGAAGGTTTCCAGGGGGCCCTGGTCCTTGCGCTTGTCACCCAGGATGTCGAAGGCGCCGTAGAGAATGTTCTCGGCGACGGCCTTCTTGCCCTCGTACATCACGTAATTCATGAACTTGGTCACGACCAGATCCCCGAACTTGGGGTCGGGCAGGACTTGACGCTTCTCTGCGCGGCGGCGGCGGGACATTCAGATATTCCTTACTTCGGGCGCTTGGCGCCGTAGAGCGAACGGCGCTGCTTGCGGTCCTTGACACCCTGGGTGTCGAGAACGCCGCGCAGGATGTGGTAGCGGACGCCGGGAAGGTCCTTCACGCGGCCCCCGCGGATCAGCACCACCGAGTGCTCCTGCAGGTTATGGCCTTCGCCGGGAATGTAGCACACGGCTTCGATGCCGCTGGTCAGACGGACCTTGGCGACCTTACGCAGCGCCGAGTTCGGCTTCTTCGGGGTCGTCGTGTAGACGCGGGTGCAGACGCCACGGCGCTGGGGGCAGCCCTTCAGGGCGGGCACCTTGTTGCGGGTGGGCTTGGGCCGGCGCGGCTTGCGGATGAGCTGGTTGACTGTGGGCATTCTTCTCTGTGCTCGGTGGAGACGTGTGCCTTTCGGCCGAAGCGTCTCAGGGTCCTTGTTGTGTTCGTTCTTCGACTTAGCGAGGTCCCGTCTGAACGCGAAAACTCGCCGGCTCGCGTCTTGGAGCGTTCCGGCGGGCCTGCCCGTCTTGTGGCGGGACATCGGTCCATCGGGGCAGAGGAATTAACCCGGCCTCGAAAAGAGGGCGCTAGATACTCGCGAGGGGGCCCAAGGTCAAGGGCGCGGGGCCCCCTAAACCCCCTATCCCACTGGTGGTGCGGCAAGAAACCCCCTCGCCGCCGCGCCGCAGACACGATTTGGCCCCGACCGGCCCGGACTCTGGGGGCCATGGCGGGATGGGCAGGCATCAGGACGGCGTTGAATCGCCATCGGCGGGGCGTGATCGTCGCCCTGTCGGCGCTCGGCCACCTGGCGCTCTTCGCCCTGGTCGGCCTGCAGGTTCCGCAGCTGCGCCAGATGATTCTGCCGCCCCAGCAGACGATGGAGCTGGACCTGGTGGAGCGGCCGCGCACCGCGCCGCCGACCTCGGCCGCCAAGCCCGTCCCGGTCCAGCCCCGCCCCACACCCGCTCCGCCCAGGGGCGTGGCCACCCTGCCCCTGCCGCCCGCCCCGGCGGCCCCGCGCGGCGGCGCCAGTATCGGCTCGGGCTATGCCGCAGTCCCCGCCCCGCCCGGCCCCGATCTCGACCTGAAGAAGGCCTTGCGCGGCTTCACCCCCGGCTGCCGCGACCGCGACGCCGTGGGCCTGACCCGCCGCGAGCGCGAGGCCTGCGACGAGCGGCTGGGCCGCGGCTCGCAGACCGCAACCTTCATCCCCGCCCCGATGGACCCCGCCAAGCGCGCCGGCTACGACGCCCAGGCGGCCAAGGACGAGGCCTATCGGCGCTACAAGCAGGGCAACATGCCGCCCGGGGTGACGCCGGGCAACGACCCGGGGAAGAACACCGGGCTTGGGGACGATTACGCGGGGGTGCGGCGCTAACGGCTCAGGTGGCGGCCGCCGCACCGGAAATGAAAACGGCCCGGGTTTGACCCCGGGCCGTTCCAACTTCTCAGGCGATCAGCCTTTAGCCTTCGACCGTCTCGGCGATTTCCACCGGGAGCGGCTCCATGGCCTCTTCGCGGGAGGCCGAGAGGGCCTCGTCGCGCTTGGCGGCGATCTTCTGCATGGTCCGGAGATAAGCGCCGGTGCCCGCCGGGATGAGCCGGCCGACGATGACGTTTTCCTTCAGGCCTTCCAGCGTATCGACCTTGCCGTGCACCGAGGCGTCGGTCAGCACCCGGGTCGTCTCCTGGAAGGAGGCGGCCGAGATGAAGCTGCGGGTCTGCAGCGAGGCCTTGGTGATGCCCAGCAGGACCGGCTGGGTGACCGCCGGACGGCCGCCGCGGGCGGTGGCCTTGGCGTCCTCGATGTCGAACTCGCTCTTGTCGAGGTGGTCGCCCTTGATCAGGCCGGTGTCGCCGGGCTCGACGATCTCGACCTTCTGCAGCATCTGCCGGACGATGACCTCGATGTGCTTGTCGTTGATCGGCACGCCCTGGAGTCGGTAGACCTCCTGGATTTCGTTGACCAGGAAGTTGGCCAGCTCCTCGATGCCCAGGATGCGCAGGATGTCGTGCGGGTCCGGGTTGCCGTCGATGATGTACTCGCCCTTGTGGATGACGTCGCCGTCGTGGACGGCGATGTGCTTGCCCTTGGGGATCAGGAACTCGACCGCGTCGCCACCGTCTTCCGGGGTGATCTTGATGCGGCGCTTGTTCTTGTAGTCCTTGCCGAACTCCACCCGGCCGTCCATCTCGGCGATGACCGCGCAGTCCTTCGGCCGGCGGGCCTCGAACAGTTCGGCCACGCGCGGCAGACCGCCGGTGATGTCGCGGGTCTTGGCGCTTTCGGTCGGGATACGGGCGATGACCTCGCCCGGCTTGACCTCGTCGCCGTCGCCCACCGACAGAACCGCGGCCACCGGCAGCAGGTAGCGGGCTTCACCGCCGGACGCGATGCGCTTGTAGGCGCCGTCGGCGTCGAGCACGGCCAGGGCCGGACGCAGGTCCGAACCGCGGGCCGAGGCGCGCCAGTCGGCGATCACCCGGTTGGCGATGCCGGTGGCTTCGTCGGTCTCTTCACGCACCGAGATGCCGTCCACCAGGTCCTCGGCGCGGATCTTGCCGGCGACTTCGGTGATGATCGGGGTGGTGTAGGGGTCCCATTCGGCCAGGCGCTCGCCGCGCTTGACCTTGCCGCCGTCCTTGACCTTCAGCTTGGCGCCGTAGGGCGGCTTGTAGGACTCGCGGTCCTTGCCGTCGACCTGGACCGAGATGACCAGGTTGCGGCTCATGACGACGAATTCGCCCTTGGAGTCCTGCACGGTCGAGCCGCCGACGATCTTGATCACGCCGTCGTTGGTGGCTTCGAAGAAGGACTGCTCGGCCACCTGGGCGGTGCCGCCGATGTGGAAGGTCCGCATGGTCAGCTGGGTGCCGGGCTCGCCGATCGACTGGGCGGCGATGACGCCCACCGCTTCGCCGATGTTCACCGCGGTGCCCCGCGCCAGGTCGCGGCCGTAGCAGGCGCCGCAGACGCCGACCTTGGCTTCGCAGGTCAGGACCGAGCGGACCTTGACCGACTGGACGCTGGCGGCCTCGACGACCTCGATCAGGTCCTCGACCATATAGGTGTCGGCCGGGAAGATGATCTCGCCGGTGCCCGGGTCCTTGATGGCCTCGGCCGTGTAGCGGCCCAGGATGCGGTTGCCCAGGCTGACCAGCACGTCGCCGCCCTCGACCACGGCCCGCAGGGTGATGCCCCGGGTGGTGCCGCAGTCTTCCTCGGTGATGATGCTGTCCTGGGCCACGTCGACGAGACGACGGGTCAGGTAGCCGGAGTTGGCCGTCTTCAGCGCCGTGTCCGCCAGGCCCTTACGGGCGCCGTGGGTGGAGTTGAAGTATTCCTGAACGGTCAGGCCTTCCTTGAAGTTCGAGATGATCGGCGTCTCGATGATCTCGCCGGACGGCTTGGCCATCAGGCCGCGCATGCCGCCCAGCTGCTTCATCTGGGCCTGCGAGCCCCGGGCGCCGGAGTGGGCCATCATGAAGATCGAGTTGATCTCCAGTTCGCGCCCGTCCGCCCCGACCTTGGGAGTCGAGATTTCGCTCATCATGGCGTCGGCGACCAGGTCGGTGGACTTGGCCCAGGCGTCGACGACCTTGTTGTACTTCTCGCCCTTGGTGATCAGGCCGTCCGCGTACTGCTGCTCGTATTCTTCCACGAGCTTGCGGGTGTCGGCGACGATGGTCTTCTTCGATTCCGGGATGATGATGTCATCCTTGCCGAAGGAGATGCCGGCCTTGGCCGCTTCCTTGAAGCCCAGGCCCATGATCTGGTCGGCGAAGATGACCGTCGCCTTCTGGCCGCAGTGGCGATAGACCACGTCGATCAGGTTGCCGATCTCCTTCTTGGTCAGCGCCTTGGCGATCAGCCGGTGGCCGATGGCCGGGTGCTGGGGCAGCAGGGCGGCGATCTTCATCCGGCCAGGGGTGGTTTCGATCAGGCTGCGCACCACGGTGCCGTCGGCGTTGCTTTCGCTGAACCGGGCTTTGATCTTGGAGTGCAGGGTGACGACCTTGGCGTCGAGCGCCGCTTCGATCTCGCCCAGATCCGAGAAGATCTTGCCTTCGCCCGGCTCGTTCTCACGCGATTGCGAGAGGTAGTAGAGGCCGAGCACGATGTCCTGCGAGGGCACGATGATCGGGCGGCCGTTGGCGGGGCTGAGGATGTTGTTGGTCGACATCATCAAGACGCGCGCTTCCAGCTGGGCCTCGAGGCTCAGCGGGACGTGCACGGCCATCTGGTCGCCGTCGAAGTCGGCGTTGAAGGCGGCGCAGACCAGCGGGTGCAGCTGGATGGCCTTGCCCTCGATCAGCTTGGGCTCGAACGCCTGGATGCCCAGGCGGTGAAGGGTCGGGGCCCGGTTCAGCATGACCGGGTGCTCGCGGATCACCTCTTCGAGGATATCCCAGACCTGCGGCTGCTCGCGCTCGACCAT
This sequence comes from Caulobacter ginsengisoli, assembly GCF_030814835.1. GTDB lineage: Bacteria > Pseudomonadota > Alphaproteobacteria > Caulobacterales > Caulobacteraceae > Caulobacter > Caulobacter ginsengisoli. The sequence continues at coordinate 277,945 of NZ_JAUSVS010000004.1, read as the reverse complement.
CCGCTTGGACTGCTTGACGGTGCCCGACAGGCCCTTGGCGTCCAGCCGCGCGTAGATGAACGGCTTGAACAGCTCCAGCGCCATCTTCTTGGGCAGGCCGCACTCATGCAGCTTCAGTTCGGGACCGACCACGATGACCGAACGACCCGAATAGTCGACGCGCTTGCCCAGCAGGTTCTGGCGGAACCGGCCCTGCTTGCCCTTCAGCATGTCGGCCAGCGACTTGAGGGGCCGCTTGTTGGCGCCGGTAATGACCCGGCCGCGACGGCCGTTGTCGAACAGGGCGTCGACGGCTTCCTGTAGCATCCGCTTTTCGTTGCGGATGATGATGTCGGGGGCGCGCAGCTCGATCAGGCGCTTGAGACGGTTGTTGCGGTTGATGACCCGGCGATAGAGGTCGTTCAGGTCGGAGGTGGCGAAACGGCCGCCGTCCAGGGGCACCAGCGGACGCAGTTCCGGCGGGATGACCGGGACCACGGTGAGGATCATCCATTCCGGCTTGTTGCCGGATTCCATGAAGGCCTCGATGATCTTCAGGCGCTTGGACGCCTTCTTCTGCTTGATCTCGGACGGGGTGCCGCCCAGCTCTTCGCGCAGCTTTTCGGCTTCGGCCGGCAGGTCGATGGCCTTGAGCAGGTTGAAGATGGCTTCGGCGCCGATCTCGGCGGTGAAGCTGTCATCGCCGAAGTCGTCCTGGAAGCGCATGAATTCGTCTTCGGACAGCAGCTGATTGACCTTCAGCGCCGTCAGACCGGGTTCGGTGACGATGTAGTGCTCGAAATAGAGGACCCGCTCGATGTCCTTCAGCGGCATGTCCAGCATCATGGCGATGCGGCTGGGCAGCGACTTCAGGAACCAGATGTGGGCGACCGGGCTGGCCAGTTCGATATGGCCCATCCGCTCGCGCCGGACGCGGGCCAGGGTGACCTCGACGCCGCACTTTTCGCAGATGATGCCCTTGTACTTCATGCGCTTGTACTTGCCGCACAGGCATTCGTAGTCCTTGGTCGGGCCAAAGATACGGGCGCAGAACAGGCCATCGCGCTCCGGCTTGAAGGTCCGGTAGTTGATGGTCTCGGGCTTCTTGATCTCGCCGAACGACCAGGACCGGATCTTTTCCGGGCTGGCGAGGGCGATACGGATCTGGTCGAAGGTCGGAGCGGCCTGGACCGGATTGAAGATGTTCAGGACTTCCTGGTTCATCGGTAGCCTCAGTGCGGGATGACCCGCTTAAAAATTCAGTTTGATCGGGTGGAGAACTCCGGGTGGCGATCACGCCACCCGGTGGGTTCCGATCAGCTGTTCTCGAGCTCGACGTTCAGGCCCAGGGAACGCATTTCCTTGACCAGCACGTTGAAGCTTTCCGGGATGCCCGCCTCGAAGGTGTCGTCGCCACGGACGATCGACTCGTAGACCTTGGTCCGGCCCGCCACGTCGTCCGACTTCACCGTCAGCATTTCCTGCAGGGTGTAGGCGGCGCCGTAGGCTTCGAGCGCCCACACTTCCATTTCCCCGAAGCGCTGGCCGCCGAACTGGGCCTTGCCGCCCAGCGGCTGCTGGGTGACCAGGCTGTAGGGGCCGATCGAGCGGGCGTGGATCTTGTCATCCACCAGGTGGTGCAGCTTCAGCATGTAGATGTAGCCGACCGTGACCGGACGCTTGAACTGCTCGCCCGACTGGCCGTCGAACAGGATCGACTGGCCCGATCGGTTGAGCCCGGCCGATTCCAGCAGGTCCTCGATATCGCCGATATGGGCGCCGTCGAAGACCGGGGTCGCGAAGGGCACGCCCTTGGAGAGGTTCCTGGCCAGTTCGACCAGGTCCTCGTCCGAGTCCGGCAGCTCCTGTTCGGGGCCGTAGATCTCGGTCAGGCGCTTGACCAGCTCGGCGCGTTGACCGCCGTGCTGCCAGGCGTCCAGCAGGGCCGCGATCTGCTTGCCGAGACCGGCGGCGGCCCAGCCCAGGTGGGTTTCGAAGATCTGGCCGACGTTCATGCGCGAGGGCACGCCCAGCGGGTTCAGCACCACGTCGACGGCGGTGCCGTCTTCCAGGTGCGGCATGTCTTCGATCGGCAGGATCTTGGAGATGACCCCCTTGTTGCCGTGACGGCCGGCCATCTTGTCGCCGGGCTGCAGCTTGCGCTTCACCGCCACGAAGACCTTGACCATCTTCATGACGCCCGGAGGCAGTTCATCGCCGCGTTGCAGCTTGTCGACCTTGTCCTCGAAACGACGGTCGAGACGCTTGCGGGCCTCGTCGAACTGGCGGCGCATGGCCTCCAGCTCGCCCATGGCCTTCTCGTCTTCCAGGGCGACCTGCCACCAGAGACCCGGCGCGATCTCTTCCAGCTTCTCGGCGCTGACCTCGCCGCGGCCCAGGCCCTTGGGACCCGAGACGGCGACCTTGCCGACGATCAGGTCGCGCAGGCGGGCGGTCATGTTGCGGTTCAGGATGGCGAACTCGTCGTCGCGGTCCTTGCCCAGGCGGTCGATTTCGGCGCGCTCGATGGCCAGGGCCCGTTCGTCTTTATCGACGCCATGCCGGTTGAACACCCGAACCTCGACCACCGTGCCGGCGACGCCCGGGGGCAGGCGCAGGCTGGTGTCGCGCACGTCGGAAGCCTTCTCGCCGAAGATGGCGCGCAACAGCTTCTCTTCCGGGGTCATGGGGCTTTCGCCCTTCGGCGTCACCTTGCCGACCAGGATGTCGCCCGGCAGGACCTCGGCGCCGATGGCCACGATGCCCGCCTCGTCGAGGTTGCGCAGGGCTTCCTCGCCGACATTGGGGATGTCGCGGGTGATTTCTTCCGGACCCAGCTTGGTGTCGCGGGCCATGACTTCGAATTCCTCGAGGTGGATCGAGGTGAAGACGTCATCGCGCACGATCCGCTCGGAGATCAGGATCGAGTCTTCGAAGTTGTAGCCATTCCAGGGCATGAAGGCGACCAGGGCGTTGCGGCCCAGGGCCAGTTCGCCCAGCTCGGTCGAGGGACCGTCGGCGATGATGTCGCCGGCGACGATCTTGTCCTTCACCCGCACCAGCGGACGCTGGTTGATGCAGGTGTTCTGGTTGGAGCGCTGGAACTTCGAGAGGCGGTAGATATCGACGCCCGGCTTGGTGGGGTCGGTCTCTTCCGTGGCGCGGATGACGATCCGGGTGCCGTCGATCTGCTCGACGATGCCGGAGCGGCGGGCGACGACGACAGCGCCGGAATCCCGGGCCACCACGTCTTCCATGCCGGTCCCGACCAGCGGGGCGTCGGACTGCACCAGCGGCACGGCCTGACGCTGCATGTTCGAGCCCATCAGGGCGCGGTTGGCGTCATCGTTTTCCAGGAAGGGGATCAGGGCCGCGGCCACCGAGACCACCTGCTTGGGGCTGACGTCCATCAGGTCGACGGCTTCACGCTGCAGCAGGGTCGGTTCGCCGTTGATCCGGCCGGGGACCAGATCGTCGGCGATCATGCCGTTTTCCATGCGGATGTTGGCCTGGGCGATGACGTGCTTGGCCTCTTCCATCGCCGACATGTAGACGACTTCGTCCTGCGGCTTGCCGTCGGTGACCCGGCGGTAGGGGCTCTCGATGAAGCCGTACTTGTTGACGCGGGCGTGGGTCGCCAGGCTGTTGATCAGGCCGATGTTCGGGCCTTCCGGCGTCTCGATCGGGCAGATCCGGCCGTAGTGGGTCGGGTGCACGTCGCGGACTTCGAAGCCGGCGCGCTCGCGGGTCAGACCGCCCGGGCCAAGCGCCGAGAGGCGGCGCTTGTGGGTGATTTCCGACAGCGGGTTGGTCTGGTCCATGAACTGCGACAGCTGCGAGGAGCCGAAGAACTCCCGCACCGCGGCCGCGGCCGGCTTGGCGTTGATCAGGTCGTGCGGCATCACGGTGTCGATGTCGACGCTCGACATGCGCTCCTTGATGGCGCGTTCCATGCGCAGCAGGCCGACGCGGTACTGGTTTTCCAGCAGCTCGCCCACCGAACGGACCCGGCGGTTGCCCAGGTTGTCGATGTCGTCGATTTCGCCGCGGCCGTCGCGCAGGCCGACCAGGACCTTCAGCACGGCCAGGACGTCTTCCTTGCGCAGGACCCGGACCTCGTCGTCGGTTTCCTGCTCCAGGCGCATGTTCATCTTCACGCGGCCGACCGAAGAGAGGTCGTAGCGCTCGGAATCGAAGAACAGCGACTTGAACATCGCCTCGGCGGCTTCCACCGTCGGCGGCTCGCCCGGACGCATGACGCGGTAGATGTCGAACAGGGCGTCCTCGCGGACGGCGTTCTTGTCGACGCGCAGGGTGTTGCGCATGTAGGCGCCAACCGTGACGTGGTCGATGTCCAGCACGTCGATGGTGGTGAAGCCCTTTTCTTCCAGGGCCTGGATCGAGGTGGCGTCCAGCTCGTCGCCGGCCTCGGCGTAGATCTCGCCGGTCTCGAAGTTGACTTCGTCACGGGCGAGGTAGCGGCCGATCAGGGCTTCGGGCGACAGCAGCAGGGTCTTCAGACCGCCGTCAGCCAGCTTCTTGGCGGCGCGGGCGCTGATCTTGGCGCCGGCCGGGGCCACTTCTTCGCCGGTGTCGGCGTCGATGAGGGCGAACTCCGGCTTCACGCCGCGCCAGCGTTCGGGCTTGTAGGGCGTGGCCCAGCCGCCGGGACGCTTTTCGAAGGGAACGACGTCGTAGAAGGTGGTGAGGATCTCTTCCCCATCCATGCCCAGGCCGTAGAGGAAGGTGGTGGCGGGCAGCTTACGGCGGCGGTCGATACGGACGTAGACGATGTCCTTGGCGTCGAACTCGAAGTCCAGCCACGAGCCGCGGTAGGGAATGACGCGGGCGGCGAACAGCAGCTTGCCCGACGAGTGGGTCTTGCCCTTGTCGTGGTCGAAGAACACGCCGGGCGAACGGTGCATCTGCGAGACGATCACCCGCTCGGTGCCGTTGACGATGAAGGTGCCCTTGTCCGTCATGAGCGGGATGTCGCCCATGTAGACGTCCTGCTCCTTGATGTCCTTGACCGACTTGGCGCCGGTCTCTTCTTCCATCTCGAACACGATCAGGCGCAGCTTGACCTTCAGCGGCGCCGCATAGGTCATGTCGCGCTGGATGCATTCCTCGACGTCGTATTTGGGATCTTCGAACTCGTAGGACACGTATTCGAGCACGGCGCGCTCGTTGAAGTCCTTGATCGGGAAGACGGACTTGAAGACCGCCTCGATGCCCTCGTCACGGCGCGACCCGGCGCGGACTTCGCGCTGCAGGAACTGCTCGTAGGAGGACCGCTGAACCTCGATCAGGTTCGGCATCTGCACGGCTTCGAGGATGCGGCCGAACGACTTGCGGATCCGCTTCTTGCCGGTGAAGGATTGCGCCATGTTTTTCCCTGTGGCGCACGGGAGTCCCCGCGCGCAGTTTGTCTTCGCGTCCACCCTCGGTGATGAGAATCACCGGACGCTGACATCACCCCTGGCGTTCAGGGGCCGCCCCTTCGCACGAGCCCCAGGGTGGGGGGTCGGCCATCGGGCGTTACGCGCGCGAAATTGCGTCTCAATCGAACAGAATTTTCGCGAGAGGGGCGAGATAAGGCTTATCGCCTGAAAAGGGAAGAGGGTTCGGCCGATTTTTTTGGGGCGAAATCGTGCTAGCCAGCCGCAAAGAGCCGGGAGGACGACCCATGACCGCCACTCAGCGCGGACTTTGCCTGGCCTATGGCCTGATCGCGGCCCTCGCCCTGATCGCCACCTGGAGCCAGAACCTGGCCTATTTCGGCGGCGGGCCGCTGGACGCTTTCGTCCGTTTCTTGATCGAGACCAAGGCCAATCCGGCCAGCCGCTCGATCACCGTCGATATCGGCTTTTTCCTACTGGCCGCCGCGGTCTGGATGGTGGTCGAGGCCCGCAAGCTGAAGATCCGCTTCGTCTGGCTGTATGTGATCTTCGGCTATCTGGTGGCGATCAGCGTCACCTTCCCGCTGTTCCTGATCGCGCGGGAAATGCGGCTGGCGGTCCAGGACGGCGCGCCGCCGCCGGCCCGGCTGACCGCCTCGGACCTGATCGGACTGGGCCTTGTGGCGGCCAGCGCGGCGGCGCTGAGCTGGTTCCTGCTGCTGTCCTAGATGGCCGTGTGTCGGCCAGTCGGACCGCCGACGCCTTCCCTTTGGCCCGGCAATCGGCGAGGCTCCTCCGAGGCGGGTATTTTTGAGGGGCGAGCCCATGTTCAGATCGATTTGGGCCGGCGGCGTGGCGCTGGTGCTGTTGGCGGCGTGCAAACCGGCTCCGCCCGAGCCCATGCCGGCCGACCTGAACACCGGCGAGCAGTGCTTCAAGGACGGCCACTACGGCTGCGCGGCGCAGAACTTCTACGGCTATCTGAAGCTCTATCCGAACGACACCCACGCCATGGCCATGGAGGCGTTCAGCCTGACCAAGCAGGGCGCCCACAAGGACGCCATCTACTGGTACAACAAGGCGGCCCAGGCGGGCGTCGGGACCTATGACTTCTACGCCTTCTATGCCGAGAGCCTGGAGGCGACGGGCGACCTGGACGGAGCGATCAAATACAATCGCCGCTCCCTGGACCTGGTCCCGACCCTGGTCGATGTGCGCGGCTCCCTGGCGGGAGAACTGGTCAAGCAGGGCAAGCCGCAGGAAGCGCTCGACTTGCTGGAATCCTTCGACCGCGGCCTGATCAAGCAGGGCCACCCGCCCTACTTCACCGGCCAGATCCTGGCCATCAAGGACCAGATGAAGGCGGCCAAGTAGCCGCGCCCCATGGCGGCTCTCAGTGCGGCGCCGCCAGGTTGAACAGGCCGGCGGCCGGGCGGGCCGTCCGCACCGGTTCGGTGTGCAGCGAGGCCTCGGCGATGCGGCGGCGCTCGGCGCGGGCGGCCAGGGCCTGTTGCAGCATCAGCAGCCAGCCGAAGGTGGTTTGCTTATGGGTGGCATGGGGCATTTCCATGACGGGCGCTCCTGGTTCGAGGTGAATTTGTGAGAGCGTTGTCGCGCCGAAGCCCCCGCGTGACAAACGCGTCCTCCTGCTCTATCCATCAGGGCTGCTTATGTCAGACCTGCTCGCCACTATCCCGCTCAGCGCCATCCGGGTCTTCGAGGCCGCGGCGCGGCTGAAAAGCTTCACAAGGGCGGCCGACGAACTGGGCGTCACCCAGGCGGCGGTAAGCTGGCAGGTGAAGGCGCTGGAGCAGCGATTGGCCCAGCCGCTGTTCCGGCGTCTCCCCCGCGAAGTGGCGCTCACGCCCGCCGGCGAGCGGCTGGCCCGGGCGGCCAGCGAGGCGGTCGGGCTGCTGCGCACGGCCCTGGCCGACCTGACCGAGACCGGCGAGGGGGTGCTGGCCATCTCGACCCTGCAGTCCCTGGCCACCCAATGGCTGGCGCCGCGGCTGGGCGGTTTCCAGCTGGCCCACCCGAAGATCGCCGTGCGGCTGGAGACCAGTTCGCGGGTGATCGACCTGAACCACGAACCGATCGACCTGGCCCTGCGCGGCGGCGACGGCCAATGGCCGGGCCTGGAGACCCATCGGATGTTCTCCTCCCAGGGCACGCCGGTCTGCACGCCGGCGATGCGCGAGCAGTTGGGCGGCCTGGCCCGGCCCGAGGATCTGCTGGACGCGCCCCGCATCGGCAACGAGGGGGAGTGGGCGGAATGGTTCGAGGCGGCCGGCGTCACGCCGCCCCAAACGCGGCGCGGCGGCCTCCGGCTGGAGGCGGACCTGCAGGCCATCGAAGTCGCCTCGGCCCTGGCCGGACAGGGGGTGGCCCTGGCCTCGCCCATCCTGTGGAGCGGTGAGATCGCCCGCGGCCAGCTGGTCCGGCCGTTCCCAACGGTCATCGACTATGGCCGGGGCTATTGGCTGGCCTATCCCGCCGACCGCCGCCGCTCGCCCAAGATCGCCGCCTTCCGCGACTGGCTGCTCAAGGTCCTGGCCGAGGACCCGCTGACTGCGACCGTTTCTCCTGACAGGTGATTGTGACTGGCGCTCGACATATGACGGGGGTTAGCTTCCCCGACCGCGAGCACTGCCCGGAGGCCGTCAGGCCGTGCCACCGATGAGAGGCCCCATGGCCGTGACGACCGATGATCGCATAGGCCAGACCTTCGACATCGGCCGGGTCATCGGACGGGTATTCACAACTTTCAAGAGAAACGCCGTCACTTTCGGGGTGGCCGGTTTCATGGTCTGGCTGCTGACCGCCGCGATCGAGCTGGGCGCCTCCCTGGCCGCCGCCACCGCCGTCAGTCCCCAGCACCGCAACGAGTGGCTCAGCCACGGCTTTTTCGGTGGGCTGGGCATCCTCTGCATCCTGGGCTTTCTGCTGCCATTGGCCTTTGTCCACGCCATGGTGGTCTGGGGCTCGATCAGCGACCTGACCGGCAAGAAGCCCGGCGTCGGCCAGTGCCTGCGGGCCGGCTGGCGCCACATGCTGCCGGTGGCCGGGGTCGGGGCGCTCTATATGCTGGGGGTCTGGGCCGGGGCCTGGTTCCTGGTCATCCCCGGCCTGGCGCTGGCCACCGTCTGGGCCGCCGCCACCCCCTGCCAGGTCTGGGAAGACACCGGCGTCATGGAGTCCCTCTCGAACAGCATCGCGCTCACCGAGAACAACCGCCTGGCCATCTTCGGGCTGCGGCTGGTCATGGGCGTGATCGGGTTTGGAGTGGTGGCGGCCACCCTGCTGATCGTGAGTCTGCTGGTCGGCGCCACCATGCCGGCCATCTACGAGGCGGCCGCCGACGCCAACCCGCTGGCCGTCGGACTGGGGGTGCTCGACCTGCTGCTCTACATGGCGGCCATCGTCGTGCTGCTGGCCGGCGGCTCGGTGGTCCCGGCCGCCATCTATGTCGAGCTCAAGGCGCTAAAGGGCGAACTGCCAGGCGCGACGCTCGAGGGCTTCAACTAGCGCTGTCGCCGCTCGCCGCTGCTCTGGGCGCGGATGGCGGCGAATTCCGAGCCGGTGTTCCAGTCGGGCCAGACCCGGCTGTTGGCCAGCGCCCCGCCCGCCACATAGAGCAGCTCGACATCCTGGGCCGCCCCGCGCAGGTCCCACTTGGAGCTGAAGCTGTCGCAGGTCTGGTGATAGCAGTTGGCGGTGTAGTCGCTGACCCATTGGTCGCCGGCCTTGCGACCGCCCTTGACCAGGTCGGCCCCGCCGCCGATCCCCATCAGCAGCAGCACCGGCACGCCGCGCTTGGCCAGGGAGAAGTGGTCCGCGCGATAGAAGAGACCGCGCTCGGGCCTGGCGTCGGGCGTCACCGTCCGGCCCTGGCGGGCGGCGGCGTCGGCCAGGCCCCGCTCCAGGTCGTTCTGGCCGGCCCCGACCAGCACCACGTCGCGGGCCGGGCCGGCGGTCTGCAGCACATCCATGGTGTAGCTGCCGGCGATGCGTGACAGGGACACGGTCGGATGCTGGGCCCAGTATTCCGAGCCCAGCAGGCCGCGCTCCTCGGCCGTCCATACCCCAAACACCAGGCTGCGGTCCGGACGCGGGCCCTTGGCGAAGGCCCGGGCCAGTTCCAGGAGGCCCGCCACCCCGATGGCGTCGTCGGCGGCGCCGCGACGGATGGTCTGGCCGGTGGCGTCGGGGGTCGGGGCGATGCCGTAGGCGTCCCAGTGGGCCGAGAACATCACGCTCTCGTCCGGCCGCTTGGCGCCGGGCAGCCTGGCCAGGATGTTGTGGCTGACCACCTGGGCCTGGGTGACCTTCAGATCGGCGCGGAACCGCACGCCCTCCAGGGTCACAGGCTTGAAGCCGGCCGTGCGCGCCTGGGCCTTGAGGGCCTCCAGATTGAGGCCCGCCGCCAGGAACATGGCGTCGGCCGTGTTGCGCTGGATCCAGCCCTGGAAGGGCACGCGGCCCTTGCCGCCGTCCTCGCGGACGACGTCGAACATCTCACCCTTCGGGGCGGCCACCGTCACCCAGCCATAGCCGGCGCCGGGGGTCTCATGAACGATCAGCGCCCCGGCCGCGCCCCGCCGGGCGGCCTCCTCGTACTTGTAGGTCCAGCGGCCGTAATAGGTCATGGCCTTGCCGCCGAACCTGCCGGCGACCGGCTCGCCGGCCTTGGCCTCGAAGTCCGGGTCGTTGACCAGGAAGACAACGATCTTGCCCTTCAGGTCGACGCCCTTGAAGTCGTCCCAGCCGCGTTCCGGGGCGGAGACGCCATAGCCGACGAAGACCAGCGGCGCGTCGTCGACCTTGATCTGGTCCTTCGGTTGGACGGTGGAGAGATAGATGTCCTGGCCGATGACCAGCGGAACCTCGGCCCCGCCCTCGATGAGCGCCGCCGTCGAGTCCGGCTCGACCTGGGTCTTGAGCAGTGGCACCTCCTGGGTCCAGGACCCGCCCGGCCCCGCCGGCTGCAGCCCCAGCGCCTTGAAGCGCTTCACCAGGTAGTCGATCGTTTTCTGCTCGCCGGGGCCGGCCGGGGCTCGGCCGGCGAAGGGGTCGGAGGCCAGGGTCTTGACGACGCCGGCCAGCCGCCCGGGGCTGATCGGGCCGGAACCCTTCTGCAGCGTCGCGGCATAGGCGGCCAGGGGCAGCAGGACGAGGGCCAGGGCGACGAGGCTGAAACGGCGTGCGGACATGGCGGCGGGACTCATCAAAACGATGCGCGCAACCTAGACCCAGCCGGCCGCCGAGCAAGCGCGGTTTACGCGCGCCGCCGGCTGGCCAATAGTGGACGGACAACTTGGGGGGCCGTCGCATGCGCAAGGTTTGGATGGGTCTGGGCCTGGCCGCCTGCCTGGCGGTCTCGCTGCCCCTGGCGGGCTGCGAGCATGTCGGCGGCGTCAAATCCGGCGAGGACACCGTCGCAACCGGCGGCGGAGACACCGAGGTCGGGAGCGTGGTGGTGACCGGCTCCAGGAAGCCGGGGTCGGGCGACAGCAGGCGGAGCCGTGGTGAAACCGCGCCGCCGGCGCCACCGCCTCCTCCTCCTCCGCCGCCTCCGCCGCCGCCGCCCCCGGCGTCGTTTGCCCCCCCTGCGGTGATGGATTTGCCGGTGGCTGTCACGACCTCCGAAGGCCTTGTCGACGCGCCGAAGGCCGACCCGGCGGCGCCGGCAATTCCCCCGGCGCCGGAGCCGCCGCGCCCGCTACCCCAGGCCGGCCTCCTGACCGCCGGCGACTATGACGACCTGCTGAACCCCGGCATGTACGCCGCCTACGTCAAGCGCCATCCCCGGCAGATCAACGCCCAGTCCCTGCCCTATCCCGACACCCTGGGCCGGATCACCATCCTGGTGCGCGACGCCGCCGGCAAGCCGGCCGCCCTGGCCAGGGTGGTGGTCAACCGGGGCGACGACGCGGCCCTGGTGATGACCACGGCGGCCAATGGCACGGTGACCCTCTACCCCAATCTCGATCGCCTGCCCGAGCGCTTCCAGGTCACCGCGACGCCGCTGGCCGGCGGGGCCGAAGCCCGGTCCGACGTCGTGCTGGCCAGCCTGAAGGGCAAGCGGCAGGTGAACCTGACCCTGTCCTCGCCCTCGGCGCCGGTCGCCAAGCTGGATCTGCTGCTGGTGGTCGACGCCACCGGCAGCATGGGCGACGAGATGACCTATCTGCAGAGCGAACTGACCTCGATCGTCGGCGACCTGGACCGCATCCTGCCAGGCGTGGATGTGCGGGTGGGTCTGATCGTCTATCGCGACAAGCAGGACGAGTACGTGCTACGCGACTTCGCCTTCACCCGCGACATCAAGGCGCTGCAGGCCGATTTCGCCAGGCAGCGGGCCAACGGCGGGGGCGACGAGCCCGAGGCCATGGACCAGGCCCTGGCCAAGGCCATGGGCTACGACTGGCGGCCGGACGCGGCCAAGGTGCTGATGCTGGTCGCCGACGCCCCGCCGCACGACGCCGACATTCCCGCGACCTGGGGAACCGCCATCCAGGCCCGCTGGCGGGGCCTCCATATCCTGCCGGTGGCGGCCAGCAGCACCAACCCGACCGCCGAGTTCCAGATGCGGGCCATGGCCGCCCTGACCCAGAGCCGCTACGTCTTCCTGACCGACGACAGCGGGGTGGGCCTGCCGCACAGGGACCCGGAGGTGAACTGCTACCAGGTCAGCAAACTGAATGGCCTGCTCAGCCGGGTGCTGGCCTCGCTGGTCTCGGGCCAGCGGGTCGAGGCCAAGCCCGACCAGGTGATCCGTACGGTCGGGGTCTACGACAAGGGTATCTGCAAGGCCGGCTAAACGGCCGCCGCCGGAACCAGGCTGTCCTCGATCCCGGCCAGCAGGGCGCGGTCGTCCTTCTGCCAGGGATGGAAGCCCGGCCGGTACCAGGCCAGGTAATGCGGCAGGATGCGGCGCAGGACGCCCGGCTTGCCGAACACGAAATAGCGCCAGGCCGCGCCGCGCATCGACCTGGGCTCGATGCCGTCCTGGCGCAGCAGGTCGGCGGTGTTGACGATCATCGAGTGGCCGAAGGCCAGGGTGATCAGGGCCATGCTGATCGACCGCATCATCCAGCGGCGGACCGGCGGCAGGTCGGCCATCACCGCCGCCAGCACGTCGAAGGCCACCGCCTTGTGCTCGATCTCCTCGACCGCATGCCAGCGCCAGAGCTTGACCAACGCCTCGGGCGCCCCGTCGAAATCCTCGGGATGGGTCAGGGCGTCATGGGCCAGGATGGCGGTGAAATGCTCCAGCGCCGCCGTCGCGGCCAGCTGGCCCAGATGGGGCCGGGTGCGGGCGAAGGCCACCCGGTTCAGGGTGCGGATCTCGATACCGCTCATGTTGTAGCGCCTGGCCAGGGCCTGGTTGAAGGCCAGGTGCTCGCGGGTATGGGCCGCCTCCTGGCGGACAAAGGCGGCGATCTGGCCGCGCAGAGGTTCGCCCACCCGGTCCTTGAAGCGGGCCACCGCCTCGATGAACAGCTTCTCGCCCTCGGGAAAGGTGCCGCTGAGCGCATTGTGCCAGGCCGTCGCCAGCGGATCGCCGTTCAGCCACCAGCGGCCCTCGGCCTGTTCTGACTGGAAACGATAGTTTCGGGGCTGGATGGTCAGATCGGCGGGGGTGCGGCTGGCGTCGATCATGCGGCTTCTCCATAGTCCCCCTGACCGAGATAGAATGGATTCTACTGACAAAAATGTCAACAGTGAGACGGCGGCGTTCCCCGGAGGCGGCCCGCTCCGAGGCGGTGGCGGCGGCGCGCGACATCCTGCTGGAGGCGGGACCGGCGGCGGTGACGCTCAAGGCGGTGGCGGCCAAGCTGGGCATGAGCCACGGCAACCTGCTGCATCATTTCGGCAGCGCCGGCGAACTGCAGGCGGCCCTGATGGCCTCGATGGTCAGCGACCTGGTCGCGGCCCTGGAGGCGGCGGTGGCGGCGGTGCGCGAGGGGGCGGCCGAGCCGGGCGCGCCGGTGGATATCGTCTTCAAGGCCTTCGCGGAGGGCGGGGCGGCCAAGCTGGCCGCCTGGCTGGCCCTGAACGACGAGACCCAGCAGCTGTCGCCGATCGGGGGCCAGATCCGCGCCCTGGTCTCGGCCCTGGAGGCCCCGTTCCGCGACCTGCCCGACTATGACGGCGTCCAGGTGCGGCGGCTGGTGCTGAATGTCGCCAACCACGCCTTCGCCGAGGCCCTGATGGGCCCGGAGCTGCGCGGCATGCTGGACCTGCCTCAGCAGGCGGTGGTGCGGATGGCCAAGGACCCGATCCTGGCGGCCCATCCCTGGACCAAGAGCAGCTAGTCGGCCTGCAGGTTGCTCATGGCCACGTCGCCAATGACGACCTTGACGTCCATGAAGTGCATCACCCCGTCGGTGAAGCGGACCTCGTCGACGCTGACCTCGCGGCTGCGCTTGATCAGCGCCGCGTCGCGGAAGGTCAGGTGCAGGGTCATGGCGCCGCGCTTGCCGCCGGCCGCCTCCGCGGTCTGGATGGCGTTACGCAGGCCGCCGATGCCGAGGGGCTGGGGCGGCAGAACCGCCTTGGACGATGCGCGGCTCATGACGAAGGCTCCAGATTTGAGATGATCCTATCACGCCTGGGGTCCCCACAGGGATTTAATGCGTCGGATCGGTGACATTGGGCGGGGACAAAGAAAAACGGGCCGGCGCAGGGCCGGCCCGTTTAAACAGACGGTAGTGTCAGCGGGCCTTAGCCGGCCGACAGTTGACCGGCCGACATCTTGCCGTTGCGGGCGTCGCGCTCGAGCTCATAGTTGAGCTTCTGGCCTTCATGGATCGAGCCGAGCGAGGAGCGCTCGACCGCGGAGATGTGGACGAACACGTCGCCGCCGCCTTCATCGGGAGCGATGAAGCCGAAGCCTTTTTGCGCGTTGAACCACTTAACGGTGCCGGTAGCCATAGATGATAACCTTGCGTAGATTGTATTCAGCCCGCGAGATGCGGCCGAGCGATCAAAAATCTCGAGGGTTTTGGAGGGCGATCTCGGTCCCCGAAGGGATGATCCGAAGTTGCGAGCCGCGCCATTTCGATGTTCGATTTAAGTCGTATCTCATGAATAGGCTGGACGAACAAGGAAATCCTGGGAAATAGGGTTGAGGGCGGATTCACACCCGCCCTCATCAAACCCTTATGCCGCCAGCGCCGCCGTCTTGCCGAGGATCATGTCGGCCGCCTTTTCGGCGATCATGATGGTGGGGGCGTTGGTGTTGCCCGAGACCAGGCGCGGCATCACCGAGGCGTCGACGACCCGCAGACCCTCGACCCCCCGCACGTTGAGCTGCGGATCGACCACGGCGCCAGGCCCATGGCCCATCTGGCAGGTGCCGACCGGGTGGTAGATGGTCGAGCCGCTCATCCGGGCGAACTCCAGCAGCGCCTCGTCCGACTGGAAGTCGGGACCCGGCATCAGTTCATGCTCGACATAGGGCTTGAGCGCCGGCTGGCTGGCGATCGCGCGCGACCATTTAAGCGAGGCCACCGCCACCTCCTGGTCCAGCGGGTTGGAGAGGTAGTTGGGCTGGATCGAGGGATAGACGGTCGGATCGGCCGAGACGATGCGGATCGCGCCGCGGCTCTCCGGTCGCACCTGGCAGGGGGCGATGGTCAGGCCGGGCGCGCCCTCCAGCTCCATCTTCTGCTCGTTGACCAGCTTCTCGACGTCCATGGTGGCCGGCAGGATGTGGAACTGGATATCCGGCGACGACAGGTCCGGACGCGACTTGCAGAAGGCCGCGATATGGGCGGCCGACAGGGTCAGCAGGCCCTTGCGCTGGAAGAGGTATTTCATCGCCTCGCCGAGGAAACGCGGCCCCTTGGTCAGCTCGTTGACCGAGACCGTGCCGGCTTTCAGGCGATAGGTGACGCTCATCACATAGTGGTCCTGCAGGTTCTCCCCGACCCCGGGAGCGTCGACCAGGACCTCGATGCCATGCTGTTTCAGCAGAGCCGCCGGGCCGATGCCCGAGAGCTGCAGCAGCTGGGGCGAGTTGATCGCCCCGCCGCAGAGGATGACCTCCCTGGCCGCCTTGGCGGTGCGCGTGACGCCGCCTTGCGTGAACTCGACCCCGACGGCGCGCTTGCCCTCGAACAATACCTTGCCGGTCAGGGCCCGGGTCTCGACGCGCAGGTTGGCGCGGCCCATGGCCGGGTGCAGATAGGCGACGGCGGCCGAGCAGCGCTGGCCGTTCTTGACGGTCAGCTGGTAGTAGCAGACCCCCTCCTGGTCGGCGCCGTTGACGTCCGGATTGCGCGGAATGCCGGCCTCGACACAGGCCTCGACCACGGCGTCCGACACCTCATGGGTGGTGGTGACGTCCGAGACGTTCAGCGGCCCGCCGGTGGCGTGGAAATCGCCCGCCCCGCGTTCCTGGTGCTCGGCGCGCAGGAAGTAGGGCCGCACATCGTCCCAGCTCCAGCCCTCGCAGCCCAGCTGGCGCCAGCCGTCATAGTCGGCATGCTGGCCGCGGATATAGAGCAGGCCATTGATCGAGGACGACCCGCCCAGCACCTTGCCGCGCGGCCACATATGGACCCGGCCTCCCGTGCCGGGATCGGGCTCGGTGGGATAGAGCCAGTTGACCTTGGGATCCTTCAGGGTCTGGGCGTAGCCGACCGGCACGTGGATCATCAGGTTGGAGAGGAACTGCGAGGGCTCCTTGGTCGGCCGATCGTCGCCGCCGGCTTCCAGGAGCAGGACCCGGGTCTTGCCGTCGGCGCTCAGCCGGTTGGCCAGCACGCAGCCGGCGCTGCCCGCCCCGACGATGATGTAGTCGGCTTCCAGGTCGTTGCTCATGGTCTTCCTCCCGATGGGCCGCACAATCGCGCCACGCCCGGAGAGGTCAAGGCTCACCTAAGGGCAAGGCATTGACGCGAAAGGAAAGCCGGGCCATCCATGCTCGTCCCTTGAGCTGGAGTTCGGCATGGGACGTCCATCCGTGATCGCCGCAGACCTGCTGAGCCGCCTGGAAACCCAGCTGGCCAACGCCTACTGCCCCTATTCCAAATTCCAGGTCGCGGCGGTGGTCGAGGACGACCAGGGGGCCTTGCACGCCGGCTGCAATGTCGAGAACGCCGCCTATCCGATCGGCAACTGCGCCGAGGTCTCGGCCCTGGCGGCGATGATCGCGGCCGGCGGGGCGCGGCGGGCCCGCACCGTCTATGTCACCGCCGAAACCGCCGGCGAGCGGATCGCCGTCCAGCCCTGCGGCGCCTGCCGCCAGCGCATCGCCGAGTTGGCGTCTCCGGAAGGGTGCGAGGTGGTGATGGTGGGGTCGGGCGGGACCATGGAGCGGGTCAGCCTGCAGGCCCTGCTGCCGAATGCGTTCAGTCTGCCCGTGAAATAGAAAACGGCCCCGGGGAAGCCCCGAGGCCGTCAACTTTAGGCGCTGGATCCCCGCTTTCGCGGGGATAGCTCGTGGGGCTCGATGCGCCCCATCGGCTACTTCACTTGGACCGAGGCGCCGGCTTCTTCGAGCTTCTTCTTGATTTCGTCGGCGACCTGCTTGGAGACGTTCTCGACGACGTTCTGCGGAGCGCCTTCGACCAGGTCCTTGGCTTCCTTCAGGCCGAGGTCCGGACGAACCGAGCGGACTTCCTTGATCACGTTGATCTTCTTGTCGCCACCGCCGGTCAGGACGACGGTGAACTCGGTTTGCTCTTCGGCGGCTTCAGCCGGGGCGGCGGCGGCCGGGCCGGCGGCGGCGGCGGCCACCGGGGCGGCGGCGCTGACGCCCCACTTTTCTTCCAGCATCTTGGACAGCTCAGCGGCTTCCAGGACGGTCAGGGTCGACAGTTCGTCGACGATCTTTTCAAGCTTGGACATGGGATAGGTTCCTTGAGGGTGTGTTTGTCGATTGTGCGAAGATGACGGTCAGGCGGCGTCTTTGGCGGCATAGGCGCCAACGACGCGGGCCAGCTGGCCGGCCGGAGCCTGCAGGATGCCGGCGATCTTGGTCGCCGGAGCCTGGAGAAGGCCCACGATCTTGCCGCGGAGTTCGTCGAGCGAAGGCAGCTTGGCCAGCGTATCGACGCCCTTGGCGTCCAGGACCTGTTGGCCCATCAGGCCGCCAATGACGGTGAACTTGTCGTTCTCCTTGGCGTACTGGGCCGTGACCTTGGCGGCGGTGACGGCGTCCGGCGCATAGGCGATGGCGACCGGGCCCGAGAAGAGGGCGTCGCCCGCTTCGCCGACCGACCCGCCGAGGGCCTTCTGAACCAGAGTG
Source organism: Caulobacter ginsengisoli (assembly GCF_030814835.1). Classification (GTDB taxonomy): domain Bacteria; phylum Pseudomonadota; class Alphaproteobacteria; order Caulobacterales; family Caulobacteraceae; genus Caulobacter; species Caulobacter ginsengisoli. Next base: position 260,308 of record NZ_JAUSVS010000004.1, on the reverse strand, counting down.
TTCTTCACCACCTTCAGCGCCGCGCCATCCTTGCGGAGGCGCAGACGCAGGTCCGTCATTTCCGCAACGGTCAGACCCATATAGTGGGTCACGACCACGGCGCCGGCATCCGCGAAGACGCCCTTTAGGGCTTCGATCGCTTCCGCTTTTTGTGCGCGGTCCATTGCGGTCTCCTACTCTTCTCGGCGTTCGGACCATCCGAACGCCGTAAACGTCCACGCGGGATCGCTCCCAAGCGGGCGTCGTCAGACCTGTCCCAAGGAAAGTCGGCCGGGATCGGGCCCGCAATGGAGCCCGGCGAACCGGCGTCGCTATCCCTGTCTCCCGACGGCGAGGAAGGGCTCTTCCTCGATTACAGCGCCGGTGACCCCGGCGTTCCGCAGTTCTCAAACAGGACCGTCGCCTGGCGGAGCCGGGCGGCGGAAGCGGGGCGTATAGAGCAAGACGTCGGCGATTTCAACCGCGCGCCCTTTCCTCCCCGCGAAGCGGAGAAGGAAAGGCTAGCCGCAGGAGACGTCGACCGGCTGCCAGTTGGTGGTGCGCCTGGCCGCCTCGAAGGTGGCGGTGCAGAAGGTGATGGTCTTGGGCAGGATGCGAACCTGCTTGGAGCCGCCGTAGCCACAGACCAGGGTGATCTTCTGGCCGGCGCTGAAGCTCCACTTGTTGACCAGCTTGCCGTCGGTCTCGCCCGAGCTTTCGGGAGCCAGGGTGGCGTTGTCGGTTACCGCGCCCTCATAGAAGTCGACGGTGCGCAGGTAGGTGGGGATGCCCGACAGCGGCCGGAAACCCTGGCAGATCGTGCGGGGCTTGGCTTCGGCCTGGGCGGTGGAGGGGGTGAACGCGGGGGCGGCGCTGGCGACCAGGGCCGCGGCGAGAACTAGACGAAAGATCAAAACGGATACTCCCAGAAAGATTGGCCGGCACGCTGGTCGCCCAGGACGGCCGGGTCAAGCCAAAGAAAAGGGCGGAGCCTTTCGGCCCCGCCCTCTCTCGTCTCGATGTCTCAGACTTCTTAGAAATCCATATCGCCCATGCCGCCGCCCGGCATCTGCGGCGCGGCGCCGCCCTTCTTGGGGGCTTCGACGATGGCGGCTTCCGTGGTGATCATCAGGCCGGCCACCGAGGCGGCGTCCTGAAGCGCGGTGCGGACCACCTTGGCGGGGTCGATGACGCCGTCGGCGACCAGGTCGACATACTTCTCGGTCTGGGCGTTGAAGCCGAAGGTGGCCGAGGCGTTGTCCAGCACCTTGCCGACCACGATCGAGCCTTCGACGCCGGCGTTTTCGGCGATCTGACGGATCGGGGCCTGCAGGGCGCGGCGGACGATGGCGATGCCGGCCGTCTGGTCGTCATTGTCACCAACCATGTCGGCCAGGATCTTGGAGGCCTTCAGCAGGGCGACGCCGCCGCCGGGAACGATGCCTTCTTCCACGGCCGCGCGGGTCGCGTTGAGGGCGTCGTCGACGCGGTCCTTCTTTTCCTTCACTTCGACTTCGGTCGAGCCGCCGACGCGGATGACCGCGACGCCGCCGGCCAGCTTGGCCAGACGCTCTTGCAGCTTTTCCTTGTCGTAGTCGCTGGTGGTGTCTTCGATCTGCTTCTTGATCTGGCCGATGCGGGCCTCGATGCCGGCCTTGTCGCCCACGCCGTCGACGATGGTGGTGTCGTCCTTGGTGATGGTGACCTTCTTGGCCTTGCCGAGCATTTCGATGGTGACGTTCTCGAGCTTGATGCCCAGGTCCTCGCTGATGACTTCACCGCCCGTGAGGATGGAGATGTCTTCCAGCATGGCCTTGCGGCGATCGCCGAAGCCCGGCGCCTTGACGGCCGCGACCCGCAGGCCGCCGCGCAGCTTGTTGACCACCAGGGTGGCCAGGGCTTCGCCTTCGATGTCCTCGGCGATGATCAGCAGGGGACGGCCCGACTGAACGACGGCTTCCAGCACCGGCAGCAGGGGCTGCAGCGAGGAGAGCTTCTTTTCCGACAGCAGGATGAGCGGGTCTTCGAGGACGACCTCCATCTTGTCGGCGTTGGTGATGAAGTAGGGCGACAGGTAGCCGCGGTCGAACTGCATGCCTTCGACGACGTCCAGTTCGGTTTCCAGGCTCTTGGCCTCTTCGACCGTGATGACGCCTTCGTTGCCGACCTTGTCCATGGCCTTGGCGATCATGGCGCCGACATCGGCGTCGCCGTTGGCCGAGATGGTGCCGACCTGGGCGATTTCTTCGTTGGTGGTGACCTTCTTGGAGATCGACTTGATCTCGGCCACGACCTTGATCACGGCCTTTTCGATGCCGCGCTTCAGGTCCATCGGGTTCATGCCGGCCGCGACCGACTTCAGGCCTTCCACGACGATGGCCTGGGCCAGGACGGTGGCGGTGGTGGTGCCGTCGCCGGCCTTGTCGTTGGTCTTGGAGGCGACTTCACGGATCAGCTGGGCGCCGAGGTTCTCGAAACGGTCGGACAGTTCGATTTCCTTGGCGACCGAGACGCCGTCCTTGGTCGAGCGCGGGGCGCCGAAGGACTTTTCGATCACGACGTTGCGGCCCTTGGGGCCTAGGGTCACCTTCACCGCGTTGGCGAGGATGTTGACGCCGCGCAGCATCTTGTCGCGCGCGTCGGAGGAGAAATAGACGTCTTTAGCGGCCATCTCGTTGTTCTCTTTTCTTTGAAATGTGGGGAGGAGGGATCGTCGCGGCGGCGGCTGTTAGGCCAGCACGCCCAGGACGTCGCTTTCCTTCATGATGATCAGGTCTTCACCGTCGACCTTCACTTCGGTGCCCGACCACTTGCCGAACAGGATCTTGTCGCCGGCCTTCAGTTCCAGGGGCTGGACCTTGCCGCTTTCGTCGCGGGCGCCGGGGCCCACGGCGACGACTTCGCCTTCCTGGGGCTTTTCCTTGGCGGTGTCGGGAATGATGATCCCACCCTTGGTCTTAGCTTCTTCTTCGACGCGCTTCACCAGCACGCGGTCGCCGAGGGGGCGAAATTTCATCGGGTCGTCTCCGTCCGAACGTGGATGCGAAAGGGGTGGCCGGCGCTCAGGCAGACCGCTGTTAGCAGTCGGGCCATGTGAGTGCCAACGCAGGCTGGGAGGTAGGGTCGGGACTGATCAGAGTCAAGGCGCCGGGCCGGCGGACGGCGCCTATATGTTCAGGTCAGGCCCCAGGGTGGAGGCCAGGGAGGATCATCATGCTCGACCATATCGGCATCACCGTCAGCGACGTCGGCCGCGCCAAGGCCTTCTATGACGCCGCCCTCGCCCCGCTGGGCATCGGCATCGTCATGCAGGTCAGCGCCGAGGTGACGGGCGGCCAGGCCTATATCGGCTACGGCTCGCAGGGCAGGCCGTATTTCTGGGTGGGCGGCGGCGGGCCGGACACCGGGCGGCTGCATGTGGCGTTCAGCGCCCCGGACCGGGCCGGCGTGGACGCCTTCTACAAGGCCGCGATGGCCGCGGGCGGGCGGGACAATGGCCCGCCGGGGCTTCGGCCACATTATCACCCCAACTACTATGGCGCATTCGTGCTTGACCCGGACGGCCTCAATGTCGAAGCGGTCTGCCACGCCCCCGCCTGAAGTCCGGCCCGCCTGAGACCCGTGAATGATGTTTTCGATTCTCCTCGCCATCCTGGCCTGCAGCCTGGGCGGCGCCCTGGGCGGCTTCGTGCTGGCCCGGCCAGACCAGGCGGCGATCCGCATCGCCGCCGGTCCCTGGGGCGAGGAGGCGGGGCGGGTGCAGGCGCGGGTGATCGGGGCCATGCTGCTGGTCAGCCACGGGGCGACGGCCGCCTTCCTGGGCTATGCCCCGGCCCTCGGCTCAGCGATGGCCCTGACCCTTTCCTTCCTGTGGTTCGGCGCCGCCGCCGGCCACGGCCTCTCCATGGCCCGAGGCCAGGCCAGCGAGCGGGTCAATCTGTGGATGGCGCTCGCCGAGATCGGCATGGCCGCCCTGCTGCTGGCCCCCTTCCTGCGTCTGGGCCACGCGGCCGCCCGCTCGATCAACTACCTCTAGCAACTACCTCTAGCGCCATCGGCCCAGGCCCATGATTTGGAATTGATCGGCGTCGCCGTCGGTTCTACCCATAGGCGAACACGTCCGGCGATGTCCGCCGGAGTGGCCTAAGGGGGGAGGCGGCGATGAGCGATCCGGGCGCATATCTGACGATCTGGGAAACCGACAACTTCCGCGACCACCAGATCCTGTTCACCGGCGACGCCAAGGATCTGACCCAGATCAAGGCGCCCGACGCGCCCAACGCCAACGACTGGGCGGCTTCGCTGGCCACCGGTCCGAGCACCTGGGCGGTCGCCTACACCGACGTCGACTGGGCGGGCCCGGCCCTCTATATCGGCCCCAACACCGCCTTCGCCGACCTGACCAGCGTCGAAGTGGACGGCAAGCCGTTCGGCAAGAACCTCTCCAGCCTCAAGCTGTGCGCCGAGCGCCCCGCCGACTGGCCGGGAACCACGGCGCCCGCCAAGACGCCGTCCCTGTGGCGGGGCTCGATCCTCAGCGATCTGGGCCGGGCCTCGGTCAACGAGAAGATCAAGGACCTCTGCAAGGACGCGGTCGGCGAAATTCCGGAGGTCGGCGAGTTTCTGGGCAGGATGATCTCGCTGCTCTGGCCGGACAACAAGCCCACCGACGAGGAGATCTGGGGCGGCATCCAGGACTGGGTCGAGAGCCTGGTCTCCGACCTGGCCATCGCGGAGGAGAACACCCTCAGCCAGGATCAGATCAACGGCCTCTACAACCTGCTGACCCGGCTCAGCGACGGCGCCGCGGCCGGCGCCGGCAGGATCGAGCAGGACTACGCCTATCTGTTCAACCAGCTGATCGGGACCAACCTGCCCTTCTTCGCCGGACTGTCGCCGCCCGCCGCCGCCGGGGCGCTGGACAAGATCGTGCTGTTCGGCACCGTGGCCCTGGTGGTCCTGCGGGTGGGCTACACCAACTGCGCCCAGATCTATGGCGACGACACCCTCAAGGACGCGAACCTGAAATGGGTGACCAGCTACATCGCCCAGCTGCGCCAGGCGGTCGGCGCGGGCATCGAGTTCGCGAAGCAGCAGCGGCTTGCCAAGGTGAGCGTGGTCGGCGACGCCGCGACCGACCCCTACCTGCAGACCTATACCGGCTATTCCACCAACCCGACGACGGGGGCCACCGACGTCAAGTTCTACCAGGACAACTACGCCGGCCCGACCTTCGACGCCCTGTTCGCGCCTTATCGGGAAATTCTCGACTACTGGACCTATTTCGACCAGCCGGCCGGCACGCCCCTGGCCCAGGCCACGGTGCAGGTGAAGATGGGCGCCTGGGGCGGCAACCAGATGACCCTGACCGGAGAGCTCAAGGACACCCAGGGCGACCATGAGTGTTTTCACTTCGACACCAACAATCCCGCCGAGGGCTACAAGCCGCCCGCGCCGGGCGCCTATGTCACCGACCTCACGCTCAGTGGGGTGAACGGGCTGGAGATCGGCTTCTCCGACAAGTCCAGCCAGAAATACGGCTACTGGGCAGTCAATCAGCCAACGGTTTCCTATGCCGGACTGAACGGCGCGGACCGGGCCATCACGGCGGCGTTCGGGGCCTGGGACCATGGCCTCAAGAGTCTGCAGTTCCGCACCAGCTTCCCCAATCCCGATGGCTACGACATCGGCGCCTATCGAAGCGGAGACGACGGCACGGGTCCCTTCCCGTTCACCTCGAACGGTCCGGACGGCGCCTCGGCCGTGCTGAGCGGGCTGTTCGGCGTGATGAACGACGACCCAAGCAGCTTTGCCCTGCACGCCATCGGCTTCTACTGGACCTACAGCCGCATCCAGCCCTTCGCCGGCTACACGGGACCCTGAGACCCCAGGAGGCGGCGCCGCCGCGCGCCCTCGAAAAACCCGTTGACGACAGATAACTTTGTGATACAAAGTTCTTCATCAACTCGAATGGAGACGACCGATGAAGGCGATTGCAAGCGTTGTGGCGGTGGCGGCCCTGGCCTTCGCCGGACAGGCCCTGGCGGGCGATGTGACGGTGACCCTGACCGGGGTGCAGGCCAAGGGCGGCCAGGTGCTGGTCTCGCTGCAGAAGCGCGACCAGTTCATGCAGCCGACCGCCGCCTACGGGACCAAGGCTCCGGCCACGGCCGGCGACATGACCGTGACGATCAAGGACGTGGCTGCCGGCGATTACGCCGTGGTGGTCATGCATGACGAGGACAGCAACTTCCAGATGGCCATGGCCGACAACGGCATGCCCAAGGAAGGCTGGTCGATGAGCGGCAGCCCCTCGATGACCAGCAAGCCGACCTTCGACGAGGTCAAGGTGGCGGTCCCGGCCGAGGGAGCCTCGGTCACCGAAGCGATGGTCTATCCCAACTGACCCCAGAACGATAACAGCGGCCCGATCCAACTTGAGAGGCTGGCGCGCGCGGGCGGGCCAGCCCCTTTTCTTTGGTTGCCAGGACGGCTCCAACTCCTCACCCGTAGGGGGGGACGACCGCGCCAGAGCGCGGTCCGGGGAGGGGGTCTTCGGGCAGGGGCGCGGCCTTCGCCTATGACTCGCGGGCGTCTTGCAGTCCGCCCGGCCCAAACGGGATAATCCCAGCCCTTGCCCGAACACCCCCACCTGGCCGGCCACGGGCGCGCTCGATGCGCGCCTCGGGCGGGCCGTCCGCCCCCTACGGAGGCGGAGTTCTAAACCCCGACCGCCGCTTCCAGCCAGGCCTTGAGGTCCTGGACCACCTCCATCTGGTTGGTCTCGTTGAGCATCTCGTGGCGGCCGCCGGGATAGACCTTCAGGGTGACGTTGGTCAGGCCCGCCGCCTTGAAGCGGTCCAGCACCGGCTGCAGCCGGGCCAGATGGTCGTTCAGCGGATCCTCGTCGCCGACCACCACATAGATGGGCAGGTCCTTGCGCACCTTGGCCAGGGCGTCCGGCGCCGCCTGGCGCAGGACCACGGGCTCGAAGCTGGCGCGGGAGGCGTCGGTGAAATTGATGCCGCAGCGCTTGTCGGCGACGTAGCGGTCGACCGCGGCGGGGTCGCGGCTCAGCCAGTCATAGGCCGTGCGACCCTCGAAGCCGGCGTTGAAATCGATATCCGGCGGCAGCAGTTCGAAGGCGCAGGTGCCCGACAGCACGATGGCGTCGACCAGGTCAGAGTGATCCAGCATCCAGGTCTGGGCCAGCATCGCCCCCATGCTGTGGCCCATCAAGACGACGGGGACGCCGGGGTTCTCCTCGCGGATGCGGTGGGTCAGGGCGGTCATGTCGCCGAGCACCGCCGAGGCGCCGCCGGGACCGAAGTCGCCCAGGCTATCAGGGCTGGTCGCGCCATGGCCGCGATGGTCGTCGGCATAGAGGTCCCAGTTATCCTCGATCAGCAGCGACAGCGGCGCGGGATAGCGGCCGGCATGTTCACCGGCCCCGTGGCTGACCTGCAGCACCGCCTTGGCGGCTTTAAAGCCCTTCCAGCGATAGCCGGCGATGGACGCGCCGTCCTCGCCCTCGAACCTGAAACGGCGTTCCTGAAACATCGCACCCCCAAAAGGAAAATGGGCCCCCAAGAGAAAACGGCCCGCGACCCTGAAGGCCGCGGACCGCCGTCTGTCAACTCAGCGCCGCCGATCCTAGCGGATGCCGGCCACTTCCAGCGAGCGCTCGCGCTCGGCCTTCTGCTGCATCTTCAGGTCGCCGTACTTGCCGAATTCGTCGCGGGCGATGGTGCGGCAGTGGACTTCGTCAGGGCCGTCGGCCAGGCGCAGGGTGCGCTGGTGGGCATAGGCGCTGGCCAGGCCGAAGTCGGTGGTGACCCCGGCGCCGCCATGGGCCTGGATGGCGTCGTCGATGATCTTCAGGGCGATGCGGGGCGCCGCAACCTTGATCATGGCGATCTCCAGACGGGCCGACTTGTTGCCGGCCTTGTCCATCATGTCGGCGGCCTTGAGGCAGAGCAGGCGGCACATCTCGATGTCGATGCGGGCCTCGGCGACGCGTTGTTCCCAGACGCTGTGGTCGGAGAGGTATTTGCCGAACGCCTTGCGGCTCATCAGGCGCTTGCACATTTTCTCGAGCGCGACTTCCGCCGTGCCGATGGTGCGCATGCAGTGGTGGATGCGGCCAGGGCCCAGGCGGCCCTGGGCGATCTCGAAGCCGCGGCCTTCGCCCAGCAGCAGTCCATCGACGATCGGGACGCGGACGTCCTTGAGCAGCACCTCGGCGTGGCCGTGCGGGGCGTCGTCATAGCCGAACACCGGCAGCATGCGGACGATCTCGATGCCGGGGGCGTCCATCGGCACCAGGATCTGCGACTGCTGGGCGTGGCGGCTGGCGTTGTCCGGGTCGGTCTTGCCCATGACGATGGCCACCTTGCAGCGCGGATCGCCCACGCCCGAGGACCACCACTTGCGGCCGTTGATCACATAGTCGTCGCCGTCGCGGCGGATTTCGGTCTCGATATTGGTGGCGTCCGAGGAGGCCACGGCCGGCTCGGTCATCAGGAAGGCCGAGCGGATTTCGCCGTTCATCAGCGGCTTCAGCCAGCGGTGCTTCTGCTCCAGCGTGCCGTAGCGCATCAGGACTTCCATGTTGCCGGTGTCCGGCGCCGAGCAGTTGAACACCTCGGACGCGAAGCCGATCTTGCCCATCTGCTCGGCGATCATGCTGTATTCGAGGTTGGTCAGCTGGACGCCTTCGAACTGGAAGGTGTCGTCCACATGGATCTGGCCGCTGTGCGGCGGCATGAAGAAGTTCCACAGGCCGGCGGCCTTGGCCTTGACCTTCAGCTCCTCGACGACCTGGACCACCTTCCAGCGGGCCGGGCCCAGGACGTTCATTTCCTCTTCGTAGCGCGGGATGGCCGGGCGGATGTGCTCTTCCATGAAGGCCACGACGCGGTCGAGAAACTGACGCTGCTTGGGAGAGATATCGAAGTCCATGGGAGGGCCCTTCCCTAGAGGATGGATGGTTCAAACAGTTGTTTGAACGCATCATGCACCAGCCTTACCCAAGGGGCAAGCGGGGCGTGGCTAATCCTCAGCGGCCCCGCCCCGTTCCGCGTCTGCGGGATCCAGGTCATAGTCGAGCAGGTCGCCGGGCTTGCAGTCCAGAACCGCGCAAATGGCGGCTATGGTTTCGAACCGCACCCCGCGCACCTTTCCGGTGCGCAGCAGCGACATCTGGGTTTCCGACAGGCCGATACGCTGGGCCAGATCCCGCGCCCGCATCTTGCGGCGGGCCAGCATGATGTCGAGGGTGACGACGACGGGCATCGTCAGATGAAGTCCGACAGCTCGGCCTTCAGCGAGGCGTTCTCGCCGGACAGCGATTGGGCCCTGGCCATCATCCGGCCCAGCACCAGAATGGCCCCGCCGACCACGGCGATGACCCAGGTCTCCGGCTCAAGGTGAAAACCGCCGAAGCGCCAGTCGCCGTCGATGCTGCCCAGCAGGATGGGCACGATAAGGGCCGTGGCGGCCGCGCCCCAGAGCAGGGACGAGCCTACCTCGGACAGGCATTTGGAATTGGCCCGCGAGAACAGCTCGCCCTCGGACACCCGGCCGAAAATCTCGGCGGCGGCCAGCAATCCGCCCAGGTAGCAGACCACCGGCAGGAACGTGACCAGGCGCCGGAACACCGGCTTGGCGGCCTCCCAGAAGCCGGTCCAGTCGCCATGGCTGAAGGCGTCGGCGGCCGGACTGATCAGGCTCAGCAGCTTGAGCAGCACCAGCAACTGAACGGCCAGGGTCACAGCCGCCACATAGGCGACGACCTGGAAGGTCCTGGCCTGTCCCGTCAGTGTCGAATCGGTGTCCGGCGTGGAGGTCATCGGTCCTGCTCCTTATCCTTTCATGCCAATTATTTTAGGTTTTATATAAAGTCAATAGCATCCCACGCTAAGCGGTTCACAAGCCCGCCCGGCTTTGCGAAGCTGGCGGCATGAACCTGCGCCCCAAGCTTCTCAAAGGCCGCTACGTGCGGCTCGAACCCATCACCGCCGAGCACAAGGACGAGTTGCGCGGCGCCGTCGACTGCGATCCCGAGGCCTGGGAGATCATGTCGGTGAACGGCTGCGGCGAGGGCTTCGAGGACTGGTGGGGCGCCCTGCATGGCGAGACCGAGCGCGGCGAGCGGATCGGCTACGCCATCCGCCGGATCAGCGACAAGCGGGTGGTCGGCACCTCCTCGATCCTCAACATCCGCCGGCTGCACAAGGGGCTCGAGATCGGCGCCACCTTCCTCAACCCCGAGGTCCGCTCGGGACCGATCAATCCGGAATCCAAGCGCCTGCTGCTGGGCCACGCCTTCGACGCCGGCGCCATCCGCGTGGAGTTCATGGTCGACAACCGCAACACCCGCAGCCACGCCGCCGTGCTGAAGCTGGGCGCCACCGAGGAAGGCGTGCTGCGCAACCACAAGATCACCTGGACCGGCCATGTCCGCGACACGGCGGTGTTCTCGATCACCGACGACGACTGGCCCGCCGTGCGCGACCGCCTGGACTTCAGGCTGCAAGAGACGTTCGCGTGATCGAGGCGCGTCCGCCGGCAGAAACCCTGACCGGCCGGTTCGTAACGCTGGAGCCGCTGGCCGAGGTCCACAAGGAAGACCTGCGCGCCGCCTGCGAGGCCGATCCTGACATCTGGGACCTCTATCCCTATTCGATGGCCGGCGAGCATTTCGAGCCCTACTGGGCGGGCGCCATGAAGCGGATGGCGTCGGGCGTCTTCATGCCCTTCGCGGTGGTCGTCGAGGGGCGGTGCATGGGCGTCTCCTGCTACTTCCTCGACCCGCCCAACAGGACCCTGGAAATCGGCGGCACCTACTATCACCCGGCCGTCCGCGGCACGGGGGTCAACCCGGAAAGCAAGCGCCTGCTGATGGCCCACGCCTTCGACCACGGCGTCATGCGGGTCGGCTACAGGGTCGATGCGCTCAACGCCCGCAGCCGGGCGGCGGTGCTGAAGCTGGGGGCGGTGCAGGAGGGCATCATCCGGGCCGACCGCATCACCTGGACCGGCCGCACCCGCGACACCGTCAACTTCTCGGTCCTGGCGGCGGAGTGGCCGGCGGTGCGGGATCGGCTGGACGCGCGGCTGGCGGCGCTCGCCCCGTCTCAGGGCTGACGCCTGTAGCGCCATTCCAGGCTCATGGCCTTGCCGTCCATGGTCCCTTCGATCCGGGCGCAGAGGTCGCCTTCGCAGCGCCAGTAGATGACCCGCTGTGGGAAGTCGTGCGCCGGGTTTTCGAACACCGCCCGGCCCTTGGCGTCGGGAATCTGCCTGAAGTCGGTCGGCGGCTGGCCGGCCGGCAGGGCGGTGAACACCAGCCCCTCCGGACGGGCGGTGATCCTGGCGAACTCGACCTCGGTCGGTTTGCCCGGGCGATAGGTCTGGGTGACCCCGGCCATGACCCCGCCCTTGGCCGGCAGCCAGGTCTCGCGGGTCTGGACATCTCCATCCTGCTGGGCCCAGTCGCCGGCCATGAAGGCCAGGCTATCGATGGCCTGAGCCGGATCGGCCAGGACGGGGCCGGCGAGCAGCAGGACAAGGGCGAGGGCAAGGCGCATGGCGGGTTTCCGGTGACGACCCATCCGATCACGTCTCGGCGCGGCTGGCTTGTATCGAAACGACAGCCTTCGACGTGGTTGGCGCCAGACTCGCGGACAGACCCGCCCGCTGGCGCAGGAACTGGCCAGGCGTGCAGCCCAGGAACCGGCGAAAGTCGCGGACCAGCTGGGGATGGTCGAAATAGCCGACCGCGTGGGCGGCTTCGGTCCAGGTCCCCGAGGCGGCCTCGGAAAGGGCGTCGAACACCCGGCGAAACCGCAGGATGGCGGCCAGCTTGCGGGGCGGGACGCCAACCTGGCGGGCGAAGCGGCGCTGCAGGTCGCGCGAGGCCGGCGGGGTTCGCTTGTCTGCCAGGGCCTCGACGATGGCCTCGATGTCCGGGTCCGGCGGACCGGCCAGCCGCGCGGCGACGTGATCCTGGATGCGGGTCAGTCGGTCGGCCTCGCCAAGCCCCGCCAGGCCCTCGGCCAGATCGGGATCGAGCGGGACGCGGCGGTCGGTGAAGTCCGACAGCGGCCGACCCAGATAGGCCAGGGCCCCGGCGGGCCGGAACCGCACCCCGATCACCCCCGCCGGGCCGTCGCTGCGCAGGACCAGGGGCCGGGTCAGCTGGCCGGCGAAGACGACCGGCGCCTGACGCGTGAAGTCGCCATCCGAACCCGCCTCCAGATAGGGCCGGCCGTAATGGACGATCAGTTCGGGCCGGCCGTCCGGGACAATGCGCTGGTCCTCGTCCGAGTCCGAACCTTCGAACAACCACAGGCGGTGGACATGGGCCGCCAGGTCGGACCGCGGGACGAACTCGGCGTAGCGCTGAGCCATTGCGGCTCGCCTCCTCAAATTCAGGCGACCTTTTGCCGCGCAAAACCGTTCCAGGCATGAGTTATCCGCTAACTACAACCTGCGATCCTGGCCGCATGACCGCCATAGCCTGTTTGAAAATCTTTATCGGCGCCAATGTTCGCGAGGCCAACCAGGCGACCCTGGCCGGCCTGGTGACCAAGGTGGCGGGCGCCTTTCTGGAGACGCGCTGGCGCTGGCCGCGGCGATGGGGCGAGGTCGCCCCCTTTACCTTCGTCATCGCCGATCCCCGCACAACCCGGCTGGACGGCCACGAGGTGACCAGCCTGGCCGAGGAACTGCATTTCAAGCTGTTCGGCCAGGGCACCGACGGCGATGTGCGCCTGCTGATGTTCGAGGGCGAACCCGATGCGGTGATGCGCTTCGCCGCCCAGGATCCGGCCGCCCTGGCGGAATATCTTGATCACGCCGGACCGGTCGAGGGTCTGGAAGGCCGCCTGCTGCGGGTGACCGCCGACGGGGTCTATGCCCTGGCCCCGGCCCACGAGGTCGGCGCCGTCCCGCCGCCCTCACTCCCGACCTCGCTCCCGCCCACCTCGCAAGCGACGCCGACAGCCTCGCCGCCGCCGGCCCGCACCGTTCCCGAGTCGGACTGGGAGGCGACCTTCCGGGGCGTCTATTCGACCCGCAACGCCACCTTTGTCGGCGGCGTCGTCCAGGCCGGACGCCGCGACGGTTCGGTTCGCTCCAGCCTGGTCGACGGGCCGTCCTGCATGCCCGATGGCGACGCCGAAGCCTTCGACGAGGCCTGCATCAACGAAACCGTCGCCGCCCTGGCCGTTTCGGAGCCGTCGGGCGTGCTGTTCGTGCCGATGGCCTATCAGGCGATCATCCATCGAGGACAGCGGCAGACGCGGGAGACCTGGCTGCACCGGCTGCCACAGGCGGCCCGGCCCCGGCTGGCGGTGACCGTCTACGACACGCCCCGCGATCCGCCCTATACCGCCATCGTTCAGATCCAGACCCTGCTGCGGCCCTTCTTCGCCTTCATCGATCTGCAGACCACCGATCCGGACTTCCAGATCGACAAGCTGGCCAACGAGGCGGTCAACAGCGTCACCCTGGCCCTGCCCGACGCCGACGATCCGGTGCGGGTGGCCGTCGCCCAGCGTTTCCTGCGCAACCGCGAGGCCTACAAGCGGCGGCGAATCTGGCCGGCCCTGACCAATGTCCGCACCGCCCGTGAGATCGACAGCTTCGTGAACGCCGGCATTCCGTTCCTGTCGGGCATGGGGATCGCCGAGCCGGTCCAAACGCCGGTGACGGCGACGCCCTGGCCGAAGATCTCGCTGCCGATGACCGACAACCCCGAACCGGCGCGGCGGCGGGGTTAACGCCGCCGGGCCTTGAAGAAGGCCTTGAGCAGCGCCGCCCCCTCCTCCGCCAGCACCCCGCCCGTCACCTCCGGCCGCCAGTGGCAGGTCGGCTGCTCGAAGAAGCGCGGGCCGTGCAGCACCGCTCCCCCCTTGGGGTCCTCGGCCCCGAACACCAGCCGGCCGATGCGGCCATGGCTGATCGCGCCGGCGCACATGGCGCAGGGCTCCAGGGTGACGGCCAGGGTCAGGCCGGTGAGCCGATAGTTGCCGAGTTTCGCGGCCGCCGCCCGCATGGCGACGATCTCGGCGTGGGCGGTGGGGTCGTGGGCGCCGATAGGTCCGTTGCCGGCGGAGGCGACGACCTGGCCGGACGCCGGGTCGAACAGCACCGCCCCGACCGGGGTCTCTCCCCGGGCGGCCGCGCCCTCGGCCTCCATCAGGGCCAGCCGCATCAGCTCTTCGTCGGTCATGTTCGTCTGTGCTAGGAGAAGACCAAGCCCGTCGTGAGACGGCCTGATCCTCATGAAGGGAGCGCCAAGCATGGCCGCCAATCGACCGCCCCACAACCAGCCGCCGGCCGAAACCGACCGCGTCGCCAAGGTGCTGGCCCGGGCCGGGGTCGCCTCGCGCCGCGAGATCGAGCGGCTGATCGAGGCCGGCCGGGTCGCCGTCAACGGCACGGTGCTGACCACGCCCGCGGTGAAGATCGAGCCCGGCGACATCGTCACCGTCGATGGCGAGGTGATCGCCGACGCCGAGCCGACCCGTCTGTTCCGCTATCACAAGCCTGTCGGCCTGTTGACCGCCCACGTCGATCCCAAGGGCCGGCCGACGGTGTTCCAGGCCCTGCCGCCGGGCCTGCCCCGGCTGATCTCCATCGGCCGTCTGGACCTCAATTCCGAGGGCCTGCTGCTGCTGACCAACGACGGGGGCCTCGCCCGCCAGCTGGAGATGCCGTCGAACGGCTGGATCCGCCGCTACCGGGCCCGGGCCTTCGGCTCGACCACCCAGGAGATTCTCGACAAGCTGAAGGACGGCGTCACCGTCGAGGGGGTCCATTACGGCGCCATCGAGGCCAAGCTCGACAAGGCCAGCGGCCGCAATGTCTGGATCACCGTCACGCTCAGCGAAGGCAAGAACCGCGAGGTCCGCCGGGTGCTGGAGTCCATCGGCCTGAAGGTCAACCGGCTGATCCGCGTCTCCTACGGCCCCTTCGCCCTGGCCGAGATGACCTCCGGCGGCGTCGAGGAGGTCGGCCCCCGGGTGATCCGCGAACTGCTGAGCGAGCATATCGCCCCGGCCAATATGCCCAAGGGCGACAAGGTGGCCTTCAAGCCCTTCTCGCCGGGCCCCTCGCGCCGCGATCCGACCGTCGCGGCGGCGGCGCGCAAGGCGGCCGCGCCCAAGGAAGAGGTCAAGAAGGTCTACAAGGCCGGCTGGGCCAAGCCGAAGAAGAAGGTCAGACCTGCTGGATGGAAACCGCCGGAGAAGAAGCCGCGCGCAGAGCGTCCTGAGCGGAGCGCGTCTTCAGCACCTCCACGAACGAGCGCCGCTCGTCCGCCAGCCCGTCCGACAAAGGGCGGTCCAAAGCGGCGCGGGTAAGCCGCTTGGCGGCGGCGACGCCCTCCGCCCCCTTCACCGCGAATTCGGCGGCGATCTCCAGGGCGCGGGCCAGCGGGTCGGGGGCGACCTCGTGCACCAGTCCCATCTCGCCGGCCTCCGCGCCGCTGACCGTGCGGCCGCGCAGGATGAACTCCAGCGCTCTCGCCTCGCCGATCACCCGGGGCAACCGCTGGGTGCCGCCACCACCGGGGAAGATGCCGATACGGGTCTCAGGCAGGCCGATGGCCTCGACGTCTGGCGCGGCCACCCGCAGGTCGCAGGCCAGCGAAATCTCGAACCCACCGCCCATGCACAGGCCATTGATCGCCGCGATCACCGGCTTGGGCGCGGCGGCGATCAGGTCGACCAGGTCGGCGAAGCCGGGTCCGCTGGGCGCGGGGGCGACCAGCGGCACGACGCCGTGCAGGACGTCGCTGATGTCGGCCAGCTCGCCCACGTCATAATGGCGGATGAAGACGCCCGGCAGGCCGCCGGTCAGGACGACGGCGCGGACCGTGTCGTCCTCGACGGCCGCCTTCATCGCCGCATAGGTCTGGGCGGCCCCGGCGGCGGTCATCGTGCCGCGCGGCGGGTTGGCGTAGGTGATGACGGCGGCGGCGGCGCGGCGCTCGGACTTGACCAGGTCGCTCATGATTTTTCCTTCAGCCGCCGGGCCAGGGTGCGGGTGCGGCGCGCCGCGGTCCAGACGGTTCCGATCGCGATGACCGCCAAGCCGATGGCCAGGCTCTCGCCGGACCAGCCCCATAGCGGCTCGAGGGCGGCCACCACGCAGGTGACGGTCAGGGCGAACATCCGGTGCGGCTTGGCCATCGGCCCGCTGAAGTCGGCGGGAAAGCCCAGCCCTCGGCCCAGCTCACGGACATAGGCGGTCAGCACCGCCAGCACCGCACACGCCCAGCCCAGCGCCACGCCGGCCGACACCCCCGCGTCGGCCGCCGCATAGCCCGCGGCGACCAGGAAGAAGGCGTCGGCGATCCGGTCGGGCAGCTCGTTCCAGATCGGCCCGGCCGGCGATCCGCGGCCATGCTCGACCGCCACCATGCCGTCCAGCATGTTGGCCAGCAGGCGAAGCTGCACGCAGGTCGCCGCCACGATCAGGCAGATGGCGCGAAAGGCCCCCTCGCTGACCCCGCTGGCCAGGAAGAACCCCGCCCCGGTGACGGCGAAGGCGATGCTGGTCGCCGAGATCAGGTCGGGGCTGGCCCCGGCCTTGCCGAGCGAGGCGGCCAGCGCCTGGGCCCAGCCGGCGCCCCGGATCTTCAGCGGCCGTCGGTTTTCTGGCGTGTCGCTCATGCGGCGCTCCGATCCCGCACCAGGCGGGCGTTGTAGACGATGGCGTAGAGGGTCGACATGGTCCACGGGAAGGCGATGGTGCGGACCAGCTCAGGCGTGCCGATCAGCTTATGGACCAGCACCAGCAAGGCCAGGATCGAGCCGGCGGTGATGGCCGGCGGGACGGCATAGGCCAGGGCGCCCGACATTTTTCCATCGAGCATTTCCAGCGTCTTCTTGAGGATGCCGGTCAGCAGGCCCGAGATGGTTCCCTGGGCCAGGGCGGGCAGCCAGGCCTTGTCCAGGCCGTGGCCGCTGTTGGCGAAGAACGCCCAGCCGCCCATCAGCAGAAACCCGACCGCGATATGGACCAGGCTGGATCGGGCCAGGGTCTGCAGGGCTGGCGGCATGCGAAATCCCCGACACGGTTGCGCCGGGGAGAGTCGCGGGGCGGCACGGCAGGGTCAAGGGGCTCACACCCCGGCCAGCACCTCGCGGGAGGGACGCCGCACCACCTGGGCGAACCGGGCGTGGTATTCCGGATGCTCGGTGCCCATCCAGCGATCCCACCAGGTGAAATAGAGGCCATAGTTCCAACCGGCCTGGGAATGGTGCAGGTCGTGATGGGTGACGGTGGTCATCCAGTCGAACAGCGGGCGGCCCTGGCGGGTGGCCGGGAACAGCTCGTAGCCGCTGTGGCCCAGCACGTTGCGGGCGATCTGGTGCAGCATGAACAGGCCGAACGCCATCCAGGACACCGGGACCAGCAGCAGCCAGATCACCGTGAAGCTGGCCATCACCGCCGCCTCGCGCAGGTCGAAGCTGTAGGCGGTGAACGGGGTCGGGTTGTGGGACTTGTGATGCCGGCGGTGGAACTTCCGGAACAGCCTGGGGTGATGCATCAGCCGGTGGGCCCAGTAGAAATAGGCGTCATGGGCGACCACGGTCAGGGCGAACGAGACGATCACCCACAGCGGCGCGCTGCTCTCGCGGATCGCCGTCCACCACATGACGCCGGCCCGCTCCAGGCCCAGGGTCGCCAGGCTGACCGTCGAGAACACCGCCACCGAGCGCACCGATACGAACAGCTCGACCAGCATCTGTTTGGCCGGCGGGCTGTCGGGCCGGATTTTCCGGTTCTTCAGAACCGGGGCGAGGATGACGCAGATCACCAGCCAGGCCAGCGGCGCGGCCAGGATGTAGCGGGTCAGGTCGTGCTGGATTCCCATCAGCCAGTGCAGGCCGACATCGGCCAGGATGGGAACAAGGGTGGCGGGGTCGAAAGCCATGGTGGTCTCCGTTGCGTTGGAGACAGGCTGACTGGACCGGCGGCCTGGCGCTTCCGTGGGTCAAAAGCGGCCGCGCGATTTCGAAATCGGCGAAGCTTTTACGAATCCGGCGAGGCGGCCAGCGCCTGGACCCGCCAGGCTGATGGGGTCTCGCCGGTGGCCTCCTTGAAGGCGCGGTTGAATGGCCCCAGCGAGGCGTAGCCCAGGTCGAAGGCCAGGGCCGAGATCGAGGCCCGGGCGTTGGCGGGGTCGGCCAGGGCCGTCCGGGCCGCCTCGATGCGGCGGGCGTTGAGGTAGTCGGCGAAGTTGCGATAGCCGAGCGCACCGTTGATCAGCCGGCGCAGGCGGTGCTCGGGAACCCCGACCTCGGCGGCGACCTGGCCGATGGTCAGCCCCTCGCGCCGCCAGGCCTGGCCCTCGCCCATCAGCGCCTCGAGCCGGGCCAGCGCCGGGCGGTCCTGGGGTTCGACCGGCTCAGGCGCGGTGGCGCGGCGCTGGGCTTCGAACAGGCCCGGACTGCCCTGCAAAAAGGCCCAGGCGGCAGCCAGGCAGAGCGGGACCAGCACCACGGCCTGCAGGAAGATGGCCCAGCCAAGGTGGCGGTTCAGGAGGGTCTCGGCGCCCTGCTGGATGGAGATGCCGATACAGAACAGGGTGATGGCCAGCAGCATGGGGCCGCGCAGCGCCCGCCGCGCCTCCACCAGGTCGCCGCCCCGACCGCGCCAGATGACCAGCAGCACATGACCGGCCAGGCCCAGCTGCATGAGGTTGAACACCAGCCAGACGCCGGGCGCGATGGCGGGCGGGGCGAAGGTCGCCAGGAACCCGATGCCGGTCATGACCACGGCCGGGATCCAGCGCTCCCAGGTCACCGGCCGGTCCTCGAACAGGGTTATGGCGAACAGCCAGAAATAGCCGAGCCCGCCCTGGGCCACGATCCAGACCGGAATATGGAGGGGGCCCAGCACTGAGGTCTCGGGCCCGCCCGAATGCACGGCGAAGGCCGCCGCCGACACGCAGAACAGCGCCCCCGTCCAGCGGGCCGGATGGCGCCGGCCGCTGCGCAGCAACCCCGCCCCGGTGGCCAGACTGGCCCCGGCGGCGACGCCGCGCAGCAGGACTTCAAGGGTCTGAGGGTCGTTCATCCAGCCTCCCGCCGAGGGAGGCAACCTGACATTCCCGTGCGCGGGCGTCGACAGGCTTGACCCACAACCGGCAGTCGGCAAGCTGCCCCCGCATCGGCCGACCCTTCGGGGCCGTCCCTTTGGGGGGGCGACTTGGACGTCATCGACAAGGCATTGGCCTGGCTGCTGAGCCATCCCTCCAACCTGCTGTGGGGCCTGGCCGGCGTGGTCGGGCTCTGCACCCTGGGCGCCATCGCCGGGATGATCCTGCCGCTGGTCCAGCCGGCCAAGGATCACACCAACCTGCGCGAGCGGGTCGCCAGCTGGTGGGTGATGATCGCCCTGCTGGCCGGCGCCCTGCTGATCGGCTGGCCGGCGGTGGTGATCCTGTTCGCCATCGTCAGCTTCATCGCCCTGCGCGAGTTTCTGTCCCTGGCCCCGACCCGGCGCGAGGACCGGCTGATCATCCTGGCCGCCTACCTGACCATCCCGCTCAGCTACTTCTTCATCATCATCGACCGCTACGGCATCTATCTGGTGTTCGTGCCGGTCTACTGCTTCCTGGTCACGCCCTTCCTGATGGCCTGCATGGGCCAGACGCGGAACTATCTGGCGGCGGTCGCCATGTTCCACTGGGGGCTGATGACCTGCGTCTACAACGTCGGTTACGCCGCCTTCCTGATGCGCGCCACCAGCGCCGAGATCATGCCGGCCGGGCCGGCGGGGCTGGTCTTCATGCTGCTGGTCGCCACCGAGTTCAACGATGTGGCCCAGTATGTCTGGGGCAAGCTGTTCGGCCGCCGCAAGATCACCCCCACCGTCAGCCCCAACAAGACCTGGGAGGGCTTCATTGGCGGCTGGGTCTCGACCGCCGCCCTGATCTGGTTCGTCGGGCCTTTGTTCCTGCCGGTGCAGGGCGGGGCCCTGGCCACTATCGCCGTCACCCTGCCCCTGGCGGGGTTCGCCGGCGACGTGACCATGAGCGCCATCAAGCGCGACCTGGGGGTCAAGGACACCAGCCACCTGATCCCCGGTCACGGCGGGGTGCTGGACCGCATCGACAGCCTGACCTTCACCGCGCCGCTGTTCTTCCACCTGCTGGCCTTCTTCACGGTGGGGCGGTTCTAGATGAAGTTCCTGCGGTTCCTGCTGCTGCTGCTGGTCGCCCGGCCGATCGCCCGGTTCCTGACCGGCGCCGACGTGACAGGAAGGAAGTTGCTGCCGCTCAAGGGCCCGGCCATCGTAGCGGCCAACCACAACAGCCATATCGACACCCTGCTGCTGCTGACCATCTTCCCCTCGCGGGCCATGCTGCGAATCCGGCCGGCGGCGGCCAGCGACTATTTCCTCAAGGACCCGGTGATCGGCTGGTTCTCGCGCAACCTGATCGGCATCGTGCCGGTGGCCCGCGACCGGGTCGGCACCGGCGAGGACATCCTGGCCCCGGCGAGAGAGGCCCTGGCGGCCGGCGACATCATCGTGGTCTTCCCGGAGGGCACGCGGGGCGACGCCAGCGACGAGATGGCCCGGCTGAAGAGCGGCGTGGCCCGGCTGGCGGAGGCCTTCCCCGACGCGCCGGTGACCCCGGTCTGGATCCAGGGCGCCGGCCGGGTGCTGCCCAAGGGGGAGCATATCCCGGTGCCGATGAACTGCGCGGTTCTGGTCGGCGAGCCCCTCCACTGGGAGGGCCACCGCACGGCCTTCATGGATGGGCTTCGGGAGTCTCTTCTGGCTCTGAAGGCCCAGGCGCCGCCGTTGCGCTGGGGGTGAGGCCGGCCCAGGCGGCCAGCCGCCGCCAGCGGGCGAGGACTTCGACGGCGGCCAGCAGGGTCAGGCTGGCGGCCACGTCCAGCCCGGCCTCCAGGGCCGTCGAGTGGGGCGCATCGCCCTCCTGGAAGGTGCTGAAGAACAGGCTCAGCAGGATGTTGTTGGCCGCGTGTGCGCCCACGGCGAACTCCAGCCCGCCCAATCGCAGCGCCGCATAGCTCCAGACGATGCCCGAAACGGCGCGCCCGACATTGTGGCCCATGTCGCCATCGAGATGCAGGGCCGAGAAGATCACCGCATTGACCAGCAGGATGGCCGGCAGGCTGCGGGTGAAGGCCGCCGTCTGCTGCAACAGCCAGCCGCGGCACAGCAGTTCCTCGAATAGGGCCGCGACCGGCAGCAGAGTCAGGCAGATCAGCAGATAGATCAGCTTGAGCAGCAGGGCCTCGGGCCGCAGCAGGGGCGACGGCAGGTTCCGACTGCCAGGCAGCATGGCGGCCAGAACGTCGAACAGCCCGAGCACCAGCCCGGCCACCGCCAGTCCGGCCAGGAACAGCCGCCAGCGGATCCGGCCGGCCCCGGTGATCCAGGTCAGCATGGGCCGGCCCATGGTCAGCCGCAGGGTCAGCAGCAGGGCCAGGGTCATGGCCGCGGTCGTCAGGGCGAACTGCATCAGGCCCAGACCTCCGCAGGCCAGGCTGGAATCAACGAAGCAGCGGCTGTAGGGCAGCTCCGAACTCTTCATCATGTCGCCGGCCAGGCCCAGTCGGACCGCCTGCCCACCGAGCTGGGTGGCCAGCCACGCGCCGGCCTGCGCCGAGCCGACGCCGGCGACGAGGGCGGTCACCGCGAACACCACCGGCGCGATGGCCACGCGCCAGAGCATGCGGTCCCTGGGCCCCAGCACCGCCAGGAAGGCGGGCGGCTCGATCAGGCGCAGAAAACGGTCGGTGCGAAGCGCGGTCATCCCCGTCGCACAATCGTCCGGATTCGTATCACCGCGATAGTGCTGGCGGGACACGCTTGCAGGAAGGCCGCGAACTGGGCGAACTAGCCGCAGGCTGGGGAGCAAACGGATGTCGATGGATCTGCTGGAGGGTCACGCCAAGGGCGTGAAGGACTATGGGCTGGAGCGGCTGATCATGCTCTCCGACGGGGTGTTCGCCATCGCCATCACCCTGCTGGCCCTGGAGATTCGGCCGCCGGAGAAGTGGGACTTCACCTTCATCGGCCTGATCGAGGCCGACGCCGGCGAACTGATCGCCTATGTGTCGTCCTTCTTCCTCATCGCCATCTACTGGGCCAGCCACCGGCGGACCTTCCAGCGGTTCCGGCGGTCGGACGGCGTCCTCACCGCCATCAACTTCGTGCTGCTGGGCCTGATCACCCTGATGCCCTTCGCCAACCGCGTGCTGGCCGAGGCGCGGCTGCAGGGCGACACCTTCATGATGTATATGGGGCTGGTCACCGCTGTCGGGGTCAGCAACGCGGCGCTATGGGGCTACGCGGCCTTCATCGGCGACATCCTGCACGAAAAACTGAGCCTGGCCCTGAAGATCACCATCCTGCTGGTGCTGCTGCTGGTGCCCTCGACCATGGCGGCGGCCGGCCTGATGGCCAGCAACCCGAAAAACTGGTGGGTGGTGTTGCTGCTGATCGGATTCAGCCTCTCGATCGCCTTCGTTCGCCGGCGCATGGAGCCGAAGAAGCCCGGGAAGGCCTGAGCTTGCGCATCGTCGGCGGACAGTTTCGGGGCCGCAGCCTGGCCGCCCCGCCCGGCCAGGGGACGCGGCCGACCTCGGACCGGGCCCGGCAGGCGATGTTCAACATCCTGGAGCACGCGTCCTGGGCCCGCGACCTGCATGGCGCGCGGGCGCTCGACCTGTTCGCGGGTTCCGGCGCGCTGGGCTTCGAGGCCATCTCGCGGGGCGCGGCCTTCTGCCTGTTCGTCGAGACCGATGACGCCGCCCGCGGGGCGATCCGCGAGAGCATCGAGGGTTTCGGCCTGTTCGGCGCCACCCGCATCCATCGCCGCGACGCCACGGACCTGGGCCCCCGCCCCGGCAGCGCCGGCCCGCCCTTCGACCTGGCCTTCCTCGACCCGCCCTACGCCAAAGGCCTGGCGGAAAAGGCCCTGGCCGAGCTGGTCGCCCATGACTGGCTGGTCCCGGGGGCCATCGTTGTGGTCGAGCGCGGGGCGGCCGAGGCCGACATTCATCCGGACGGCTATGAGGTGCTGGACGCCCGCGACTATGGCGCCGCGCGCGTCCACTTCCTGAGACGGTTACCAGGCTCGGACTGAGACCCGGTTGTCGTGCTGCGAGCGCAGGGCCAGCAGGCCCTCGCGGTTGATGCGATAGGGCTGGCCGCCCTGGCTGGAGATCAGCCGCCGGCGCTTGAGGGCGCGGAAGACGGCCAGGGTGCAGTCGGTCAGCACCCAGCCCTCGCGGGTCAGGCATTCGGCGTGGGTCAGTTGGCCGGCGTCGTCGCGGATCAGGACAATGCACCCGCCCTGGGCGAGCGCGTGCAGCGTACGCTGCTGCGGTTTGGGGATGTTCACTGGAGGAAGGTCCGTATCGAGGCGTGACAGGTCGCGCTCCCGCGGGCGGCGGGAGCCGGTGGTCAGGGGGCCTCAAGCGGTTGGCTTAGGCCCCGGCCTCGATGGCAAGGGGTAGCATGGACACCTCGGTTGGAGCCCGACTCTTAGCTCAGGCGCAGGGGCTGAGACAACCACGCCAGACGGCCTCGATCAGATTGCCGTCGGGGTCCATCAGCCGGACCGCGTAGTGGCCCGGATGAAATCCGGCATCCTCCGGCGAGGCGTTGCTGCGGCCGCCCGCCGCCAGGCCCGCCTGCTGGAAGCGGTCGACCATCTCCGGGTCGGCGGCGTTGAAGGCCAGGTGGACATGGCCGGTCCGCTCGCCGGCGTCGATCCACAGCTGGTCGGCGAAGAAGAAGTCCTCGCCCTCGACGACCGGCACGCCCAGGGCGCCCATCACCGCGCGGTAGAAACGCTTGGCGGCCGCCACGTCGCGGGTGTGGATATGCAGACGGTCGATCAAGCCGGAACGACGGAACGGCATGGGCGGACATCACTGAAAAGGGAGCCTCGCCCCCGGCGGACCTAACACCGGTATGCGGCGTTCCGCCGCACCCACGCCATACTGAGCCGACCCGGCGCGGGTTCAAGTTACGAACTCTTCATTCTGCCCCTCAGCCCGGCCCGGCGCTGATCTCGACGCTCTCGGCCGAGCGATGGGAGGGGCCGTGGAACACCGCCTCGATATTGTTGCCGTCCGGATCGAGCAGGAAGGCGGCGTAGTAGCCCGGATGATAGCTGCGCTCGCCGGGCGGGCCGTTGTCGCGGCCGCCGGCGGCCAGGCCCGCCTGATGGAAGCGCTGGACGGTCTCGTGGTCCGCCGCCTGGAAGGCCAGGTGGACGCGGCTGGGCTGCTCGCCGACATCGACCCAGAGCTCGTCGGCCAGGAAATGGTCGGGGGCGTCGGTCATCGGCACGCCCACGGCGTCCAGCACCGCCTGATAGAATCGCCGGGCGGCGTCGAGGTCTTTGGTGCGCAGATGGATATGGTCGATCAGACGACCGCGTTGGACCAGCATGGGTAGCTCCCGTTGATCGGGGCGGAACGCCTCGGCGCCGCCCACGGTTTCACCCCACTTGACCCTCACACCGCGTGAGGCCTGATGAGACGTCCATTCGGCGAGGATACGGATGTGAGCAGGCTCTACACGGTCAAGCAGATGGCGCGGCTTTCGGGCGTTTCGGTCCGGGCGCTGCACCATTACGACCAGATCGGCCTGCTCAAGCCCGCCAGCGTCGGGGAGAACGGCTATCGCTACTACGGGCGGGAGGAGCTGCTGCGGCTGCAGCAGATCCTGCTGCACCGTGAACTGGACCTGCCGCTGGGCGAGATCGCCGCGGTCCTGGACGCGCCCGGCTTCGACCGGCTGGCCGCCCTGCGCACGCATCGTGATCGGCTGGCGGCCAAGGCCGAGCGCTATCGCACCCTCCTCAAGACCCTGGACGACACCCTCGCCGCCCTCGAAGGAGAGCAGACGATGGACGACAAGGACCTTTACGCGGGCTTCGCGCCCGGGAAACAGGCGGAATACGAGGCTTGGCTGATCGACCGCCACGGCGAGCCGATGCGCGAGCGGATCGACGCGGCCAAGACGAAGATGAAGGGTCTTGGCAAGGCCGGTTTCGAGGCCCTGATGGCCGAGGCCGGCGCCATCGAGCAGGCCATGGCCAAGGCCCTGGCCGACGGCCTGCCGGCCGATTGCGAGACGGTGCGGGCCCTGATGCGCCGCCACCGCGACTGGATCGCCGCCAGCTGGAACCGGCCGCCGACGGCGGAAGCCTTCGCTGGGTTGGCCGGGCTGTATCTGGAACATCCGGACTTCAGGGCGCGCTACGAGGCGGTGCGGCCTGGGCTGACGGAGTATCTGGCCGAGGCGATGCGGCGGTTCGCGGAGGCGGAGATGTAGGGGCTAGCGCCGCCCGAACAGCCGCTCGATATCCGCCAGCTTCAGCTCGACATAGGTCGGCCGCCCGTGGTTGCACTGGCCGGAATGGGGGGTGACCTCCATCTCGCGCAGCAGGGCGTTCATCTCGGCGGCGGTGAGGCGGCGGCCGGCCCGGACCGAGCCATGGCAGGCCATGGTCGAACAGACCTCCTCCAGCCGCTCCTTCAGCGCCAGGGCGTCGCCGCCTTCCGAAAGGTCGTCGGCGATGTCGCGGATCAGGCCCGCCGCATCGGTGTCGCCCAGCAGGGCCGGGGTCTCGCGCACCAGCACCGCGCCCGGCCCGAAGGCCTCGATGACCAGGCCCAGGGCCGCCAGCTCCTCGGCCTTGGCCACCACCCGCTCGGCCTCGGCCGGGTCGAGATCGACCACCTCGGGCAGCAGCAACGCCTGGCGCATCACCCCGCCGGCGGCCATCTCGCCCTTCATCCGTTCATAGACCAGCCGCTCATGGGCGGCGTGCTGGTCGACCACGACGATGCCGTCGCGGGTCTGGGCGACGATGTAGGTCTCATGCACCTGGGCCCGGGCGGCGCCGAGCGGATAGTCGACGGGGTCGATCACCGTGGCCGAAGCCGGTTCGGGGGTCTCGTACTCGACCCGGGCCGTGGCCTCGGCCATGCCGGGCAGGCTGTAGCTCGGCTGGCTGCGGGTCGGGGTCCAGCCGCCGGACTGCCAGGCGGAAAAGCCGGCGGGCGATGGCCCCGACGGCGGCGGGAAACTCTGCGCCCGGAACCCCGCCAGGGCCGAGGCGGCGACGGTGGTCGAGGCGCGGTGGCCTGCCCCGGCCAGGGCGTGGCGCAGGGCCCCGACGATCAGGCCGCGCACCAGGCTGGGGTCGCGGAAGCGCACCTCGGCCTTGGCCGGGTGGACGTTGACGTCGACCATCTGCGGGTCGAGTTCGAGATAGAGGGCCGCCGCCGGGTGACGGTCCCTTGCCAGATAGTCGGCATAGGCCCCGCGCAGCGCCCCTTGCAGCAGGCGGTCGCGCACCGGCCGGCCGTTGACGAACAGATACTGGTGGCCGGCGTTGCCGCGGTTATAGGTCGGCAGGCCGGCAAACCCGGTCAGCCGCACCCCGTCCCGCTCCTGGTCGATCAGCAGGGCATTGTCCTGGAACTCGCGGCCCAGCACCGCCGCCAGCCGGGCCAGGCGGCCATCGGCGCCGGGATGCTCGGCGGACAGGCGCAACGCCCGGCGGCCGTCGATGTCGAGGGTGAAGGCGACGGCCTCGTGGGCCATGGCCTGGCGCTTGACCTCCTCGGCGATGGCCATCTGCTCGGCCCGCTCGGACTTCATGAACTTCAGCCGGGCGGGGGTGGCGTAGAACAGGTCCCGCACCTCGACCCGCGCCCCGTGCGGCCCGGCGAAGGCGGCCGGCCCGACCTCGCCCATGGCTCCGCCCTCGACCAGGATGGCGTGGGCGTTGCCGCCGGCCTTGGGGCGGCTTGAGATGGAGAGGCGCGCCACCGAACCGATCGACGGCAAGGCCTCGCCGCGGAAGCCCATGGTCGAGATGTGCAGCAGGTCCCAGGTCCCGTCCTCGGCCGGCGCCAGTTTCGAGGTCGCATGCCGCTCGACCGCCAGCAGCAGGTCGTCGGCCGACAGCCCCTGGCCGTCATCGGCCACCAGGATGCGGGTCAGCCCCCCGCCGTCGGCCTCGATCTCGACCCGGGTCGCCCCGGCGTCCAGGGCGTTCTCGACCAGCTCCTTGACCGCGCTGGCCGGCCGCTCGACCACCTCGCCGGCGGCGATGCGGTTGACGGTCTCCGGGGGCAGGCGGCGGATGGGCATGGGACCTATTTAGGCCGAGTCAGGGCGGGAACCCAGGGCCCCAACGGAAAAGGGCGCGGATGATCCCGCGCCCTTGCCGTCGTTTCGATATCGAAGCGCCGAGGTTCTAGAGACCCGGCAGCTTCACGAACCCGCCCTTGTCGCGGGTGATGATGATGGCCTTGCCGCCGGTCAGTTCCTTGAGGCGGGCCTCTTCGCCGGCGGCGTCGAGCGGGGTCATGGCGATGCCGCCCCCGGCCTGGGCCACGGCGGCCTGGTGGGTTTCCTGCTTGTCCTTGCGCCAGAACATCACCGTGTCGGCGAAGCCCTTGTCCTTGTGGGCGATGTCGCCGAACTCGTCGTCGACGACATAGCGGATCAGCGGGTCGGACTTGTCGACGCCGGCCCGGGCGACCAGCAGCTTTTCGCCGTCCGAACGCTGCACGGCGTCGGCCTGGGCCAGCACGGTGGCGCGGGCGGCGCTGTCGGGCTGCAATTCCGAGGGCTTGGCCTCGCCCGGCGCCGGCGGGCGCAGGCTATAGTCGGGCGGCACGACCAGGGGCGCCTTGGTGACCACGCGGAACTCGTCGGGGGTGACCTTGGCCATGCCCAGCGCCTTGGACGTCGACTGGCAACCACCAAGACCGGCGGCGGCGAGCAACGCGACAGCGGCGATGACGTGGGTGGACTTCATGAGTTAACGCTCCAGCGGCCGCCCCCGGCCAATTTCAGGCAATCTCGATACGCCAAACCAGCGCGGGCGCCAACAGGCTGGAATGTCGCCCTTCAGCAAGGCGCTTTTTAGGCGTCTGGTCAGGCCTTCTGGCGCATGGCCAGTTCGCTGCGCACCGCATCCAGGACCAGCAGCACGATGCCGATGCTGAGCGCGCTGTCGGCGACGTTGAACACCCAGGGAAAGCCCAGCCGGGTGACATCGATGAAATCGGCCACCGCGCCCAGCCGGATGCGGTCGATGAAGTTGCCCAGCGCCCCGCCCATGATCAGCCCGACCGCGGCGGCCAGCAGCGGCCGCTCGACCTTGCGGGCCCAGCTGGCCAGCACCGCGGCGACGGCCAGGGCGAACCCGGCCAGCACCCAGCGCATCCAGGGATAGTCCAGGCGCAGCAGGCCAAAGCTGATGCCGTTGTTCCAGACCATGCTCAGATGGATGGGGCCCAGCAGCGGCACCGAGCCCAGGGCCGGCAGGTGGAAGGAATCGACGATCCACAGCTTGACCAACTGGTCGACCACGATGGTCGCCAGGGCCAGGGCATAGATGGCCGGGGCCAGCTGCCGGCGCTCCGGCAGGGGCGCGGCCGCGGCGGCGTTGGCCTCCGAGAGATGGGGCAGCTCCGGCTCGGCCGGAGTCGGATCGATGTCGAAATGGTCGCTCAAGCCACGGTCTCCTGGCCGGCGCCGGCATGGCGGGCGTCCCACCATGCCACGGCGTCGGCGTCGCGCAAGGAAAGGTCGGGATAGCGTGAGTCGCCGCCGACCTCCGGCAGGATGCGCCAGGACCGCGCGCACTTGCGCCCCTGCGCCTTATGCGGCTCAACGGCCACGCCCTTGACCTCGTCCTGGCGGAAGGCCCCGGCGGGCCCCTCGCCGGCCAGCAGGGTGGCCTGGCTGGTGCGGAAGAACTCGGCCGGATCCAGCCCTTCGAAGGCAGCCAGCAGGTCGGCGTCGGCGATGTGCACGACCGGCGCGGCCTCCAGCGCCCCGCCGATCCGCTTCTCCCGGCGCTCGATCTCCAGCGCGCCGGTGACGACGCCGATGACCTTCAGCACCTTCTCCCAGCGCCCGGCCGCCGCTTCGTCGCGCCAGTCGGCCGGGGTCTCAGGGAACACCCGCAGGCAGTTGGAGCCGGCCTCGGGGAAGCGGGTCAGCCAGGCCTCCTCCATGGTAAAGGGGGTCAGGGGGGCCAGCCAGATGGTCAGCCGCTCGAAGACCAGGTCCAGGACCGTGCGATAGGCCCGACGCTTTAGACTGTCAGGCCGGTCGCAATAGAGGCAATCCTTGCGCACGTCGAAGAAGAAGGTCGACAGATCCGCCTGGCAGAAGTCGAGGATGGGCTTGAGCGCCTCCTGGAAGGCGTAGGTCTCGTAGGCGTGGCGCACCTGGACATCCAGCACCGCCAGGCGGTGCAGGATATGCCGCTCCAGGGCCGGCATGTCGGCGAAGGCCACCCGCTCGGCGTCATCGAAATCGGCCAGGGCGCCCAGCAGATATCGAACCGTATTTCTAAGCTTGCGGTACGCGTCGGTGGTGGTGGCCAGGATGGTCTTGCCGATCCGCTGGTCCTCGGAATAGTCGACCACCGCGGCCCAGAGGCGCAGAATCTCGGCCCCGCTCTCCTTGATGATGGTCTGGGGCTCGATCGTGTTGCCGATCGACTTGGACATCTTCTGGCCCTGCTCGTCCATGGTGAAGCCATGGGTGACCAGCGCCTTGTAGGAGGGCCGGCCGCGCGAGCCGCAGCTCTCCAGCAGCGAGGACTGGAACCAGCCGCGGTGCTGGTCCGAGCCCTCCAGGCAGACATCGGCCGGCCAATGGCTGTTGGGGCGGTTCTCCAGGGTGAAAGCGTGGGTCGAGCCGGAGTCGAACCAGACATCGAGGATGTCCTCGATCTTTTCGTAGCGCTCGGGATCGTGGTTGCCCAGGAAGTCGCCGGACGGCCGGGTGAACCAGGCGTCGGCGCCCTCGGCCCGGATCAGGGTGACGATGCGCTCGTTGACGTCCGCATCGTGCAGCGGCTGACCGGTTTCCTTGTCGACGAACATCGCCAGCGGCGCGCCCCAGGCGCGTTGCCGGCTGATCAGCCAGTCGGGCCGGCTCTCGACCATGCCGCGGATGCGGTTGCGGCCGGCGTCGGGATAGAAGGCGGTCGACTCGATCCCCTCCAGCGCCGTTTCGCGCAGGGTGCGGCCGGCGTGGGCGGCGTCCTCCAGCGGCTCGTCCATGCGGATGAACCACTGCGGGGTGTTGCGAAAGATCACCGGGGCCTTGGACCGCCAGCTGTGCGGATAGCTGTGCTCCAGCCGCCCCCGGGCCAGCAGATTGCCGGCCTCGATCAGCTTGTCCATCACCGCCGGATTGGCCGGGCCGAACTTGCCGACCTTCTTGCCCTCGGTCTCCAGCACCTTGAGGCCTGCGAACAGGGCGACATGCGGGTAGTAGGCGCCGTCCGGATCGACCGTCTCGGGGATCTCGCGATGGCCGTGGGCCAGCCAGACCACATAGTCGTCCTGGCCATGGCCGGGGGCGGTGTGGACAAAGCCGGTGCCGGCGTCGTCGGTGACATGGTCGCCGGACAGCATGGGGACGGCGAAGCCGTAATAGCTGTCGAGGTTGGCCAGCGGATGGGCCAGCTCCATGCCCGAGCAGTCGATGGTGTCGACGCCCTTGAACTTCGCCACCTTGGCGGCGGCGAAGACATCGGCGGCCAGCTTCTCGGCCAGGATGAAGCGCTCGCCCACCTTGGCCCAGGGGGCGAATTCCAGCCCCTCTTCCAGCGCCTCGACCTCATAGACCGCATAGGCGATGTCGGGATTGTAGGAGACCGCCCGGTTGGCGGGGATGGTCCAGGGCGTGGTCGTCCAGATCACCACCGAGGCGCCGTCGGCGACGTCCGGGCCTTCGACGACCGGGAACTTCACCCAGACGGTGGGGCTGTTGTGGTCGTGGTACTCGACCTCGGCGTCGGCCAGGGCGGTGCGCTCGACCGGGCTCCACATCACCGGCTTGGAGCCGCGGTAGAGCTGGTTGGAGGCCACGAAGCGGTGGAACTCGGCGACGATGGCCGCCTCGCTCGTATAGTCCATGGTCGAGTAGCGGTTTTCCCAGTCGGCCAGCACGCCCAGGCGCCTAAACTCGCGGCCCTGCTCCTCGATCCAGTGGGCGGCATAGGCGCGGCACTCGGCGCGGAACTCGCCGACCGGCACGTCGTCCTTGCGCCGGCCCTTGGCGCGGTAGGCCTCCTCGATCTTCCACTCGATCGGCAGGCCGTGGCAGTCCCAGCCGGGCACGAAGTCGACGTCGTAGCCCAGCGCGAACCGCGAGCGGCCGATGAAGTCCTTGAGGATCTTGTTGAGCGAATGGCCGATATGGATCGGGCCGTTGGCGTAGGGCGGGCCGTCGTGGAAGACGAACAGCGGGGCGCCGTCAGCCTGCCGCTTGGCGCGGATGGCGTTGTAGAGGTCAGCCTCGGCCCACTTGGCCAGGATCTCCGGCTCCTTGGTGGGCAGGCCGCCCCGCATGGGGAACGGGGTTTCGGGAAGAAAGACGGTGTCGCGGTAGTCGCGGGCTGCGTCGTCGGCCATGGCGTTATCATCCGGCTCGGTAAAAGGTGCGGGCTCAAAAAGACCCGGCGCATGCGGGAGCAAACCCGGCTCTACGCCGGGCGGATAATTCGCGAGATTTTCCGCATCGAGACCATGGCGGGGGCTGTAGCAGAGCCTTGCCGCCTGGGGAAGGCGTCAGGCCTTGCGCAGCCCCTGCAACAGGCCACGCAGCGCCTCGACATGGGCCAGGCCCGTGGCGATCGGGTCCTCGGCGGCGGCGCAGGCGACGGCGGCCTCGGTCACCGCGCCGGCCAGCAGCCGGCCCAGTGGCTCCACCGGCTGCTCGGCCATCAAGCCATCGCGCATGGCCGACTTGAGCGAGGCCGGGATCATGCCGCCGAAATGCTGGGCGTCGATCTCGCGCCAGCGCTGCCAGCCCAGCACGGCGGGCCCGTCGCGCAGGATGATGCGGGCGAAGGCCGGGTCGGCGCAGGCGCGGAAATAGGCCTCGGTCCCGACGACGATGGAGTCCAGTTCGTCCGACGCGGTCATCGCCGCCTTGATCACCGGCCCGATCAGGCTGCGCGAGGCGGCCTCGAACACCGCCTCGAACACCGCCTCCTTGGAGGGGAAGTGATGATAGACAGCCCCCTTGGCCACCCCCGCCGCCCGGGCGATGTCGTCCACCGAGGTCGCGGCAAAGCCGGCGTCGGCGAACAGGGCGCCCGCCGCGGCCAGGATCGCCCCCCGCGTCGCCTCCCGTCTCTGCGCCTGAGTCGCCATGCCCTGCTCCTAGCACAGGATGGACAGACCGACCGAAGGCCGGTAAATACCGACCTGAAGTCGGTATTTGGAGTCCGCCATGCCCAGCCCCGCTACCCTCAAGGCCTTCATTGCCGAAGTCGAAGCCGGCCGCTTCGTCGAGGCCATGGAGGCCTTCTACGCCGACCACGCCACCATGCGCGAAAACCTCGCCCCGCCCCGGGTTGGCCTGGCCAACCTGATCGAGCACGAACGCAAGAGCCTGACCCGCTCCCATTCGGTGGTCGGCCGCCTGGTCGGCCCGGTCCTGCACGACGGCGACCATGTCGCGGCCCAGTGGCATTGGACCTTCGCCGGTATCGATGGGAAGACCCGGACGCTGGAGGAGGTAGCCTGGCAACGCTGGGAGGGCGAACGGATCGTCGAGGAGCGGTTCTTCTACGACCCGGCCCAGATGGCGTGATCGGAAGAGCCAGCAATTTCGGTGACAGTTTACTTTATTCGCCCTGAGCCCCCTCCGGCGGCCAGCGAGCCACGGGAGCGAATAAAGTAAACTGTCACCGAAATAACGCCGCTGCCGCGCCAGCCGATAGGACTGGGCGTGGGCGGCCGCACGCACGGTCCCTCGGATTAGGCGCCCCCTGAAATTCGGCCTAGGCTGGCCCATGAGCCGGCTGTTCGAAGAGATCGACTATCGCCAGACCCCGATGGGGCCGATCTCGCTGCGGCGGCGGCATATCCTCTCCATAGAGACCGACGTCTATGAGGTGCTGCTCGGCGACGAGCACCTGATGTCCAGCCTGTTCACGGCCGGTGAGATCGCCCTGGCGACGCTCGGCCTGGCCGCCGCGCCGGATCGGCCGCTGCGCATTCTCGTGGGCGGTCTGGGGCTGGGCTACACGGCCAAGGCGGCCCTGGACGATCCGCGCGCCGCCTCGGTGGTGGTGGTCGACGCCATGGAGGCCGTCGTCGACTGGCACCGGCAAGGGCTGGTCCCGCTCGGCGCCGAGCTCAGCGCCGATCCGCGTTGCAAATTCCAGCTGGGCGACTTCTTCGCCCTCGACCTGGAGCCCGCCAGCCTGGATGTCATCCTGCTGGACATCGACCACTCCCCCCGCAGCCTGCTCAACCCGGCCCATGCCCGGTTCTATTCGGCGGCGGGCCTGCAAGGCATGGGGGCCGCCCTGACCCCCGGCGGCGTGTTCGCCCTGTGGTCGGACGAGGGGCCGGACGCCGATTTCATGGTCCTGATGGCCCAGGTTTTCCTCGATCCCAGCGCCCAGGTGGTGACCTTCGACAATCCCCTGACCGGCGGCTCGTCCAGCTGCACCATCTATGTGGGTAAGGTCGCCTGAGCGCGACGGAAAGACCCCTTGCCCGACATGGTCTTACGGCGCGAAGCTTGCCCGACCGGTCGATCCGGCCGATTCGGATTCCGCGATGACCGACCTGCCCTCCCCCGCCGCTCCGCCCACGAGGGCGCGAGCCAGCCTGGTTCCCAAGCTCTACACCACCCTGACCACCGGCTACGGCTGGGGTCCCTTCCGCACCGACCTGCTGGCCGGGCTGACGGTGGCCATCGTCGCCCTGCCGCTGGCCATGGCCCTGGCCATCGCCTCGGGCGCCACGCCGGACAAGGGGTTGATCACCGTGGTGATCGCCGGCTTCTTGATCTCGGCCCTGGGCGGCAGCCGGGTGCAGATCGGCGGGCCGACCGGCGCCTTCGTGGTGGTGGTGTTCAACGTCATCCAGCAGCACGGCTATGACGGCCTGATCCTGGCCACGCTGATGGCCGGCGCCATTCTGGCCGTGGCGGGTTGGACCAGGCTGGGCGGCTATATCCGCTATGTGCCCGAGCCGGTGGTCACCGGCTTCACGGCCGGCATCGCGGTGATCATCTTCTCCAGCCAGGTCCGCGACCTGCTGGGCCTGAGCATGACCGGCGTCCCCGCCGACTTCTTCGACAAATGGGCGGCCTTCTGGGCTGCGCGGGACAGCCTGACCCCCTGGGCGGTGGGATTGTCGGCCGGATGCCTCCTGGCCATCGTGCTGTTTCGGCGGTTTGCGCCGCGGCTGCCGGGCTTCCTGATCGTCGTCGCCGGCGCTTCGGTCATCGCGGCCCTGGCCCAGCTGCCGGTCGAAACCATCGGCTCGCGCTTCGGCGAGCTGTCAGCCGCCCTGCCCGCCCCCCACCTGCCGGCGATCAGCCTGGCGCGGCTGCGGGAGCTGGCCCCCAGCGCCCTGACCATCGCCTTCCTGGCCGGGGTCGAGAGCCTGCTGTCGGCGGTGGTGGCCGACGGCATGATCGGCACCCGCCACCGCTCCAACGCCGAGCTGGTGGCCCAGGGCGCGGCCAATTTCGCCTCGGCCCTGTTCGGCGGCCTGCCCGCCACCGGGGCCATCGCCCGCACCGCCACCAACGTCCGCTCCGGCGGCCGCTCGCCGGTCGCCGGCATGGCCCACGCCGTCTTCGTGCTGGTCTTCATGCTGGTCGCCGGCCACTGGATGACCTTCGTGCCCTTGGCGAGCCTAGCCGCCATCCTGGTGCTGGTGGCCTGGAACATGAGCGAGATTCCGCGCTTCCGCCGCCTGCTCCGCGCCCCGATGGGCGACCGGGTGGTGCTGCTGGCCAGCTTCCTGCTGACCGTGACGGTCGACCTGACGGTGGCCATAGCCGTGGGGGTGGTGCTGGCGGCGGTGGTGTTCATGCACCGCATGGCCGAGCTGGCCGGGGTCGAGCAGGGCGTCTCGCTGGGCGGCCAGGAGGAAGAGGACGACCATGTCCTGGCCGAGCAGGCCGGCGAAACCCGCACCTATCGCCTGCGCGGGCCGCTGTTCTTCGGCGCCGCCTCGGGCCTGAGCGAGCTTCTGACGAGCCTGCTGGCCTCAGGCAGCGGACTGCCCAGGACCTTCCGGCTGGACATGACCGACGTGCCGCTGGTCGACGCCAGCGGAGTCGGGGTGCTGCGCGAGTTCACCGAGCGCTGCGAAAAGCACGGCGTGAAGGTTCGGCTGGAAAACACCCAGGCCCAGCCGGCGCGGGTACTGAAGGCGATGGGCGTCGAGGTCTAGCTCTTGCGCCGCGCCTTGGGCGTCACCGTAACGGTCATCAGCTTGCCGGCGCGGATGATGTCGAAGCGGGTCGGGCGGTCGATGCTGTGGTGGTCCAGCACCCGCAGCAGATCGTCCAGGCCGGTGATCGGCCTGCCGTCGGCCGCGACGATCAGGTCGCCCTCCGCCAGGCCCGCCTTGGCGGCCGGTCCGCCGGCCTCCAGCGCCGCGACCCAGATGCCGTAGGCCTGGTCCACGCCGGCCGCCCGGGCCATGGCCGGCGGGATCGGGGTCTGCTGGGCCACCAGGCCGATGGAGCCACGCCGCACATGGCCATGGGCCAGCAGCTCGGCCATCACGAAGGAGGCGGTGTTGGAGGCCACCGCAAAGCAGAGATTCTGAGCGCCGGAAATCACCGCTGTGGCGATCCCGACCACCTCGCCAGCCGAGTTGACGAGCGGTCCGCCACTGTTGCCGTAGTTGAGGGCCGCATCGGTCTGGATCAGGTCCTCGATCAGCCGGCCGCGCTCGCCGCGCAGGGAACGGCCCAGGGCCGAGACCACCCCGGTGGTCACCGTCGCCTCGAAACCCAGCGGCGCGCCGATGGCGATAACCAGCTGGCCCCGCCGCAGCTTCTTGGAATCGCCGAGCCTGGCGTGGGGCAGCTTCACCCCCTGTTCCAGCCGCAACAGGGCGATGTCGGTGTCAGGATCGTCCCCGACGATGCGGGCGGTCAGGGCCCGGCCCTCGGCGGTGATGACGACGAAACGTGTGAAACCCTGAGCCACGTGGCTGTTGGTCAGGATCAGGCCATCGGGCGAGGCCACGAAGCCGGAACCCTCGCCGATCAGGCTCTGGTCGGGGGTGATGGGCATGACCCGCACCACCGCCGGCCCGACGATCTCGACCGCCCGCACCACGGCGTTGGAATAGGCGTCCAGCAGGTCATGGTCGGTCGGTGGCCGGGGCGGCGCCTCATCGTGGGAATCGAAGACGAAGTTGGCCTCGGGCGGAAAGGACAGCGACGCGCTGCGCCGCCGAACGGGCCGGCGGGCCTTGGCGAAAGTCCGGTATTTGATGCCCTTCACGTCGGCCCCCGCCTGGATTGGTTAACAGGGAACACCGGGATGGGAGGGGCGGCAAGGGTCGGGGGCGAAGTTTCACCTCTCAGGGGAGAAGCCACCTCATAAGCTCCCTTCCTCCTCGATGGAGGAAGGGTTGGGGATGGTGGTGGTGGCACAGCGTTTCCGGAGGAACGCGGGGAGGCGACCACGCCACCCTGAGCTTTTCGCCCAGGCTCCAAGCGAACACCACCAACCCTGCCCTTCCTCCATCGAGGAGGAAGGGTCGCCAACCTTCAGGCTCCGAGAAGCTTTCTAGCCTGCGCCTCATCCCGATGGATCTGCTCGACCATCAGTTCGATGGACCCGAACTTCTCCTCCGGCCGCAGGAAGGCCGCCAGTTCGGTCTCGATGACCTGGCCGTAGAGGTCCTCGTCGAAGTCGAACAGCCAGACCTCCAGCCGGGTCTCGACCTCGCCGGTGGTGGGGTTGTTGCCGATGTTGGCGACCCCCGGATAGACCCGGCCGTCGGGCAGGCGCGTGCGGGTGGCGTAGACGCCCAGGCGCGGCACCACATAGTCGGCGATCATCACATTGGCGGTGGGAAAGCCCAGCTTGCGGCCCAGCTGCTGGCCGCGCCGCACCACCCCCTCGATGGCGAACGGCCGGCCCAGCATGGCGGCGGCCTCGTCCGGATGGCCGTCGCGCAAAGCCTGCCGAATAGCGGTGGAGGAATACTTGTGGCCCTCCTCGCCGACCGGCTCGGCGACCGAGACGGTGAAGCCCAGCTCCCGGCCGTACTCGGCCATGGCCTCGGGGCTGCCCGTGCGGCCCTTGCCGAAGGAGATGTCGAAGCCGACGGCAACGTGTTTGACGCCCAGCCCGCCGGCCAGCACCGACTCGGCAAAGCCCCGGTCGGTGAAGTTGGCCATCTCGAAATCGAAGGGCAGGACGTAGAAACGCTCGACGCCCAGCGCCGCCAGCGCCCGGGCCTGCTGGTCCGGGGTCATCAGCCGGAAGGCCGGCTCCTCGGGCTGGAATAGCCGGCGGGGGTGCGGCTCGAAACTGATCACCCCCAGCGGCGCGCCCAGCTTGCGGGCCGCCTGCGCCGCCTCGGCGATGACCTCCTGGTGGCCCAGATGCACGCCGTCGAAATTGCCCAGCGCCACGGCCGCGCCGCGGTCGTCGGGGCCCAGATGCTTCCAGCCGTGGATGATGCGGAAACTCATCAGGCGCTCTTGCGGGGAACCATGATCAGCGCCTCGCCCGACAGCACCGGCTTGCCGCCGACCAGGCAGACGGTCTCCAGCGTGACCCGGGCCTTGTCGGCATCGATGGCGGTGATCGTCGCCCGGGCGGTGACCTCGTCGCCGATCTTCACCGGCCGCCGGAAGGAAAGCTGCTGCGACATGTAGATGGCGCCCGGCCCCGGCAGCCTGGTGCCGATCACCGCCGAGATGTAGCCGGCCGAGAGCATGCCGTGGGCGATGCGCTCCTTGAACGGCGTGCCGGCGGCGTAGTCCGCGTCGAGGTGGACCGGGTTGTTGTCGCCGGTGACCTCGGCGAACAACTCGATGGCCCGCTCGTCGACCGTGCGGACCAGTTCGGCGCTTTGGCCGACGCTCAGCTCTTCCAGAAACAGGCCCTTCACGGCGCTCTCCTTCTTACCAGGTCAGTTCAGCCATGGCGTAGCGGGCCTTGACGCCCTCGGCGGCCAGCAGGGCCTCGACGGCGTCGGCGTTGAGTTTGCCGTCCGGTCCCATGGCGGCCTCGCCATGGATGCCCTTGGCGATGAACAGGCAGTCCAGCCCATGGTCCTGGGCGCCCTTCACATCGGTGATGGTCCCGTCGCCGATGCACAGCACCCGGGCCGGATCGAGCGGGCGGCCCAGCAAGGTTTCCGCCTCGGTGAGAGCCAGGTCGTAGATCGGCCGGAACGGCTTGCCGGCCATCTGCACCGGCCCGCCCAGCTGGGCGTAGAGGTCGGCCAGGGCGCCGCCGCAATAAATCAGCCTGGAGCCGCGCTGCACCACATGGTCGGGATTGGCGCAGATCATCGGCAGCCCCTTGGCGGCGGCGTCGATGAAGCGGGCGCGGTAGTCCTCGGGCGTCTCGACCTCGTCGTCATAGGGGCCGGTGACGGAGATGAAGGCGGCGTCCGCTTCATCGGCGAAGGTCAGGCCCAGGCCTTCGTAGAGCGGCGCATCGCGGTCGGGGCCGATCCGCCAGGCGGGACCGGGCGCGCGCTCGGCCAGCAGCATGCGGGTGGCGTCGCCCGAGGAGACGAAGGCGCTCCAGGCGTCGGGCGACACCTTCAGCGCATCCAGTTGGGGCAGCACGTCGCTGGAGGGGCGCGGGGCGTTGGAGATCAGGATCACCGGGCCGCGCTCGGCCTTCCATCTGGCCAGGGCGGCGCAGGGGACAGGGAAGCTCTCGCGGCCGTTGTGGATCACCCCCCAGACGTCCGACAGCAGGACGTCGTAGCGGTCGGCGAGTTCGGAGAGGCCGGCGGGGAGGTCGGTCATGGCCCCGGCGGGTAGCGGCTATGTTGCGATGCGTCAATCAAGTGGCGTCATGGAAGATGACCCCCAGCGTCCGGCGGCGACCCGCGCGGATGGTGGCCACGCCGTGGCGCAGGATGCGGCGATGGACCCCCCGGCTGCCCTCGGCCGGCCGGTCGCGCACGGCGAAGATGACCCCGCAGCCCTTGGTCAGCGGCACGACCTCGGGCCGCGACTGCTGGCGCGGCCGCTGCTCGACCAGCACGAACTCGCCGCCCTCGAAGTCCGCGCGCGGTTCGTCGAGCAGGAATGCGGCCTGCAGGGGGAAGACCTCCTCGCCATAGAGGTCCTGGTGCAGGCAGTTGTAGTCGCCGGGACCATAGGTGAGCATCAGCGGCGTCGGACGAAGCTGTCCTGCCGCATGGCAACGGGCGGCGTAGGCTTCATGAGTGTCCGGAAACCCGCCCGCCGTTCCCAGCCGCTCGGCCCAGC
The DNA here is from genome assembly GCF_030814835.1 of Caulobacter ginsengisoli. Classification (GTDB taxonomy): domain Bacteria; phylum Pseudomonadota; class Alphaproteobacteria; order Caulobacterales; family Caulobacteraceae; genus Caulobacter; species Caulobacter ginsengisoli. The sequence continues at coordinate 221,023 of NZ_JAUSVS010000004.1, read as the reverse complement.
GGTTGGCCACTACCGCGAGCTGCGGATAGAGGCCGGTCCTCAGGCGCTGGACCAGGTCGGGCAGCGGATAGTCGAAGTAGCGGTACTCGCCCCGTCCATAGCCATGCCGGGCCATGACGATCGTCTTGCGAAAGCCGGCCGGCCTCTCATAGAGGCCGGCCAGCCGTTCGCAGTCGGCGGCGTCCAGCACCGGGCCGGTGAGCGCCCAGCCGCGCTCGTCCAGCTCGGCGCCGATTCGGGTCCAGTCGAGGTCGGCTGGATCGATCACAGCGCCGCCTCACGGGCCAGCAACGCCCGCTTACGCTCGACGCCCCAGCGATAGCCGGAGAGCCCGCCATCCGCCCGCACCACCCGGTGACAGGGGGTGATCACCGCCAGAGGGTTGGCGGCGCAGGCCTGGGCGACCGCCCGGGCCGCCTTGGGCCGGCCGATGGCGGCGGCAACCTCAGCATAGCTGGCCGTCGAGCCGGCCGGGATGGCGCGCAGGGCGGTCCAGACCTCTTGCTGCAGCGGGGTGCCGGCCGCATCGAGGGGCAGGTCGACGGGCTTGCCGGGCTCGGCGACCAGGGCGGCCAGGCTTTTCAACGCCGGAGCCAGGGCGGCGTTGTCCTCGACCAGCTGAGCGGCGGGGAAGCGGGCCGCGAGGTCGGCGGCCAGGGCCTTGGCGTCATCGCCCAGGATGGCGAGGCGCAGGCCGGTTTCGGAGACGGCGGCCAGGACCAGACCGAGATCGGTGCGGCCGGTGGCGTAGCGAAGGGTTTCTTGAGTCATCGGATCTCTCCTTGCGATGGGGAGATGATGAGGCCAGGCGGGCCGGGAAGCATTCCGATGCTTGCTATGCAAACCGGAAAACTACCCGGCTCCGACCTTGATCCATTTGAGGCGCGCCAGGTCGATCCGAGCCAACCGCAGGGCCTCCATCACTTCCGCCCGCGAGGCCTGGCGGGTCTCGAAGATCGCCCGCTGGAAAAAGCTCGCGCCGATGCCAAAGCCAATCATCAGATCTTTGTCGCCGCGGTAGAAATACAGCGTCACTTCCGGAATCGGGGCGCCGGCCCAGGGGACGGAGAAGCGGTCGCGCCGCGCATTGACAAAGTCGGCCAGCGCCTGCCGGGTGGCAAGATCGTCGATGCGGTTGGCCCGATCGAACGGCGGCGCGTAGGCCGCATTGGGATCGCCCGTATAGCGGACGCCGATCCAGTCCGGTGTCGGAACCTCGGGAAGGGTCTTGCCGCCTACGCTGGCGCAGGAGGCCGTCAGGATCGCCGGAAGGGCCAGCAGCGCGCGCCGGTTCAAGGCCCTACCGCGCCCCCACCCGACGCAGCAGGCTGGTGCGCATGAAGTCGGCCGGCGGGTCGGCCTCGGCCAGGACGGCGTCGCGGATGGCGCGGGGTTCGCCGAACAGGTGGCCCTGGCCGAAGGCGATGTCGAGCTCGAGGATGTCGACGATCTGGCGCTCGCTCTCGACCTTCTCGGCGATCACCTCGACCCCGTAGCGGCGGGTCAGGCGGGCGAAGTCGGAGGCGTGCAGGTCCGGCAGCGAACGCAGGACCAGACGGCCGTCGGTCTCTTCCAGCTGGTCCAGCATCATCTGGGCGCCGACCTTGACGAACTTGACGTCGGCGCGGCTGAGGTCCTGGAAGTCGAGGTCCAGGTCGATGACCTTGTCGAGGCTGAAGCGGAAGCCCAGGTCCGCCAGCCGGGCCATGTGCCGGGCCTCGACCGCGCCGCGCGATTCGAAGGCCGCCTGGCCCAGCTCGAAGATCAGGGCCCCGGCCAGGTCCTTGTTGCCGGACAGGAATTCCAGGAACTGCGGGAAGAAGTTCTCGTCGGCCAGGCTGGCCAGCGAGATGTTGCAGAAGATGCCGACCTTGCGGTCCTGCTTGGCCAGCCGCCGGACGATCTGCACGCAGCGGAACAGCAGCAGGTTGTCGATGGCCGCCACCAGCCCCTCGGGCTCGGCCACGGCCAGGTATTCGGCCGGCATCATCACCCGGCCGGTGTCGTCGCGCAGCCGCGAGAAGCTCTCATAGAAGACCGTGCGGCGCTGGGGCAGGCTGACCACCGGCTGCAGGTAGAGGTCGACCCGGCCCTCGGCCAGGGCGTCGCGGACGGTGTCGAGCAGGGCGGCCGACTGGGCCGAGCGTCCGGCGGCGGGACGGGCCACCTGCACCTGGTGGGTCAGGTTGTGCTCCAGCCGCTCGCCCATGCGCTGGACGATGTCCTCCAGCATATGGACCTCGCTGGAAAGCGCTTCTGAACGGCGAAGCGCGTCGTCGGTGACGGTTTCGACCAGCTCGCTCATGCGGGCGTCGATCTTCTCGAGCTGGCCGGCGAGAATGAGCTGGGCTTCGCGCAGGTTTTCCAGTTCGCCGCGCAGGGCGCCGCTTTCGAAGCCGCGCAGGATCAGGCCGTGAATAGCCACCAGCCCCGCCAGGGTCCCCACGAACAGGGCGGCGCCAATCGGCAGCGCCCCCTGGCCCAGAAGGACGGCCACGGTCAGAGCGATACAGAAGTAGGCGGCGCCAAACAGCGCCAGGGTGAGCCTTTGCATCGGGTCCTGACCAGACGAATCGATAAGGATTATCGACTGCGTCCGATCATGGTGTCCAAATGATTAAAGCTTTGCGGCTGCGGCTTGTGCGCGCTGCCGCCTCGCGAGGCCCCTAGCGGGTGGGAACCGGCACGTCGCCGCGGTAGTCGTAGAAGCCGCGGCCGACCTTCTTGCCCAGCCAGCCGGCCTCGACATACTTCACCAGCAGCGGACAGGGGCGGTATTTGCTGTCCGCCAGGCCGTCGTGCAGCACGTTCATGATCGACAGCACGGTGTCCAGGCCGATGAAGTCGCCCAGTTCCAGCGGGCCCATCGGGTGGTTGGCGCCCAGCTTCAGCGCGTTGTCGATGGCCTCGACGGTCCCGACGCCCTCATACAGGGTGTAGATGGCCTCGTTGATCATCGGCACCAGCACGCGGTTGACGATGAAGGCTGGGAAGTCCTCGGCGTTGGTGGTGATCTTGCCCAGCGAGCGGGCGAAGGACACGGCCTGTTCGTAGGTGGCCACATCGGTGGCGATGCCGCGGATGACCTCGACCAGCTTCATCTGCGGGACGGGGTTCATGAAATGCAGGCCGATGAACCGCTCGGGCCGGTCGGTGATCGAGGCCAGGCGGGTGATCGAGATCGACGAGGTGTTGGAGGCCAGCAGGGCGTCGGCCTTGAGGTGCGGATGCAGCGAGCGGAAGATGGCCTTCTTGACCTCTTCGTTCTCGGTGGCCGCCTCGACGATCAGGTCTGCCCCGCCGGTGGCGGCCAGGTCGGCGGAGCGAATCCGCCCCAGCGCCGCCTCGCGGTCGGCGTCGGTGATGACGCCCTTGGCCACCTGGCGGCTCATATGGCCGTCGATGATCGCCAGGGCTTCCTTGATCTTGTCCGGCTCGATGTCGTTGAGCAGCACGTCATAGCCGCCAAGGGCGCAGACATGCGCGATGCCCTGACCCATCTGGCCCGCGCCGATGACGCCGACCGTCCTGATATCCACCATTCGGCCCAATTCCTTGGCGATTTGGCGCGCCCGACCTGAGGGCTCGCCGCAACAGGCCGACCTTCTAACACGACAAACCCCACCGACGGAAAGCGTTTGCTGCACCGCAACGAACAAGGTGTGACTCTCTTGCGACAGCGAAGCATTGCTGCTATTTCTGTAATAACAGAAATATAAGAAATAGCCTGCGAGGAGCGCGGCGATGGCTTTTCTGGATCTGGCCCCACCCTGGACCCCGGCAAGGCCCAGGCACGCAACGACTCCCGATTTCGCCCGACTCCTCGGTAGAGCCTGGAACGACCTGCCGACGGCCGTGCAGGCCAGGTTCGGAACCGCCAGCCATCACCGCGTTGTGGTCTACAGCGGCGAGATGGTCGTGCGGGCCAACCCGGTCGGCTGGCTGTTCGCCCAGGTCTGCCGGCTGATCGGCACCCCGCTGGCCCCCTGGCGCGGCGCGGACGTGCCGGTGCGGGTGGACGTACATCTGGACCAACGCGGCGGCCTGGCCTGGGACCGCACCTACGATTTCGCCGGCCACCGGCCGGTCATGGTCTCCTCCGCCAAGCTGATGAGCCCCAGCGGCGCCCTGATGGAGGTGGTGCGCGGGGGCCTTGGCATGACCCTGGCCGTCACGGTCGAGGACCGCGCCCTGCATTTCCGCAGCCTGGCCTATTTCGCCACGCTCGGTCCCATCCGTCTCCCCCTGCCCCTGCTGACCAGCCCGGGCCGGGCGCATGTCATCCATACCGATATGGGCGGCGGGACCTTCCGCTTCACCCTGATCTTCACCCACCCGCTGTTCGGCGAGACCCTGTTCCAGGACGGCCTGTTCCGGGACCCGCCGGAGGGAGTGCTTTAAATGACCGCCGTCATCGTCCTGATGCTGCTGCAGGGCCTGCTGGGCGCCTACGACACCTTCGCCCATCACGAACTGGCGGCCGGCCTGCCGGGCAAACCGCAGGCCCGGGCGGAACTGGCGCTGCATGGCGCCCGCGAATGGATTTATGGCCTGGTCTATCTTGGCCTGGCCTGGCTGGCCTTCCAGGGCGTCTGGGCCCTGATCCTGGCGGCGATCATGGCCGTCGAGGTGGTCATCACCCTGAAGGACTTCCTGCTGGAGGACCGAACCCGCCGCCTGCCGCCCAGCGAGCGGGTGCTGCACACCGTCATGGCCCTGGTGTTCGGCGCGGTGCTGGCTGTGCTGGCGCCGGTGCTGGCCGCCTGGGGTCAATTGCCGACCGGGCTGGCTTTGCAGAACCACGGCCTCGGCTCCTGGGCGATGACAGCCATGGGCGCTGGCGTGCTGGTCTGGGCCGTGCGGGACACCCTGGCCGCCCGCGCGAAAAGTCCAGCCGCCGCGCCGCCGGCGGCGCCCAACGGCCGCACCGTCCTGATCACCGGCGCCACCGGCTTCCTGGGCCCGGCCCTGATCGACGCCCTGCTGGCGGCCGGCTGGCGGGTGATGGCCCTGACCAGGGACGGGCTGTCGGCCCGGGCCCGGTTCGGCGAGCGGGTGCTGGTGCTGGAGAGCCTCGATCATCTCCCGGCCGAGACCCGCATCGATGCGTTGGTGAACCTGGCGGGGGCGCCGGTCATCGGCGGCCTCTGGACCAGGGGGCGGCGCGAGACCCTGCTGGGCAGCCGCCTCAACGTCACCCGCGCCTTGCTGGCCCTGGCCGAGCGGCTTGAGCGCAAGCCCGCCGTGCTGATCAGCGCCTCGGCCACCGGCTACTATGGCGACCGCGCCGAGGAAGGGCTCAGCGAGGCCAGCGGCCCCTCGCGCGGCTTCATGAGCGAACTGTGCTGGCGCTGGGAGGCCGAGGCGGTGAAGGCCTCGGAACTGAACATCCGGGTCTGTCTGCTCAGGCTCGGCATGGTGTTCGACTGGCGCGGCGGCCCGCTGCCGCTGATGGGCCTGCCGTTCCGGTTCGGGCTGGGCATGGTGATGGGAACGGGGCGGCAGTGGACGCCCTGGATCGGCCGCCATGACGCGATCCGCATCGTGCTGGCGGCCCTGGACGACCCGCGCTGGCGGGGGCCGGTCAACGCCGTGGCCCCGGACCTGGTCACCCAGAAGGCCTTCGCCGACCGCCTGGCCCGCTGGCTGAAGCGGCCCCGCTTCCTGGCCGCCCCGGCCTTGGCCCTGCGCCTACCGATGGGCGAGATGGCCGACCTGTTCCTGGCCAGCCAGCGGGTTTTGCCGCGCCGGCTTTCCGAGCTGGGCTTCGTCTTCGAACAGCCCCGACTGGAGGACGTCTTCCGGAGCTCAGACCCCGTCCGCCTCCCGCGCCGCCTCGGCGAGCAGCCAGTCGCGCAGGCGGTGGATGCGGGCGAGCTTGGGACTATCGCTGCGCCAGACCAGGAAATAACCCATGTCGGCGCAGAGCTCGTCGGCGAACAGCCGCACCAGGCGGCCTGAACGCAGATCCTCACCCACCAGCCCGCTGCGGGCCAGGGCCACGCCCATGCCCTGCACGGCGGCGTCCAGCAGCATGGCCGAGTCCTCGAACACCAGCCCCCGGGCCGGCGGCGCCTGATCCAGTCCCATTCGCTCAAACCACAGCCGCCAGGGCCAGATGGTGTGGTGCAGCAGCGGGGCGCCGGCCAGGTCGGCGGGCGAGGTCATCGGGTGTCTGGCCAGGAAGTCGGGCGTCGCCACCGCGAACAGCCGGTCCATGAACAGCGGCGCCACCTCCAGGCCCGGCCAGTTTCCCTCGCCGTGACGCAGGCCGGCGTCGACCCCATCGGTGACGAAGTCGGCCATCCGCATCTCGACCCGCAGCAAGAGTTCGGTCTCGTCGATCTCGGCGGTCAGCCGGCCCAGCTTGGGGGCCAGCCAGCGGGTGGCGAAGGCCGGCACGGTGGAGAGCACCAGCGGTCCGCTGCACTGCTCCCGCACCGCCTCGACCCCGCGCCTGAGGGTCGCCAGAGCCTGTGACACCTCCCCGGCCAGGGTCAGGGCCGAGGCGGTGGGGACCATGCCGTTGCCCTGCCGCACGAACAGGGTGGTCCCCAGTTCCTCCTCCAGCCGGCGGATCTGCTGGCTGACCGCGCCATGGGTCACCGCCAGCTCGTCGGCGGCGCGGCTGTAGCTCTGATGGCGGGCCGCCGCCTCGAGGGCGCGCAGGGCGATGAAGGGCGGCAGCCGGCTCATTGTGAGATGTTAGCCGGACTCACAAGCACCTGCAAAAGCTATCGTTCGTAATTCGAGGTCGGAGCGCGCATCTGTCTCCTCACGGCGCCGCTTCCTCCCTCACACCGAAAGACCCCGACCATGACCTTCCGCCCGCTTCTCCTGGCGGCGACGGCGCTCGCCGCCGTCGTCAGTCTCTCACAAGCCAACGCCTCGCCCGCCGCCGACCAATGGCTGGCCGGGGCCCGCGGCCAGATCCAGGCCCGGCTGACCGCCGCCGGCCTGACCGACCCCGTCGCCGTGCAGATCAAGGTGTCGACCGACCCGCGCGGCTACGCCCTGCAGCTGACCGGCGGCAACCGCGACGACCAGGCCGCGGCCGGGGCCGCCCTCAAGGGCCTGAAATTCGCCAGCCCGCCCGACGAACTGCTGGGTCGCAAGGTGACCTTCAGGCTGGGCGAGCCGCAAACGATCGCGGCCGCCGGTGCGAAGACCGACGGCCGCTAGATCTCTTCAAAGCTCCGAGCACTGCGGGAGGTCGGGAAACCGGCCTCCCGGCTTTTTTGCTGTCTACTTTCCGATCGCGGTGAGCGCGTCCATCAGCTCAGGCACGGCGTTCTTGTAATCCGCCACCAGGCCATAATCGGCGACCTGGAAGATCGGCGCGTCGGCGTCCTTGTTGATCGCCACGATGACCTTGGAGTCCTTCATGCCGGCCAGGTGCTGGATGGCGCCCGAGATGCCGATGGCGATGTAGAGCTCAGGGGCCACGACCTTGCCGGTCTGGCCGACCTGGTAGTCGTTGGGCGCATAGCCGGCGTCGACGGCGGCGCGGCTGGCGCCCACGGCGGCGCCCAGCTTGTCGGCCAGGGGCTCGATCACCTTGTGGAACTCTTCGGCCGAACCCATAGCCCGGCCGCCCGACACCACGATCTTGGCGGCGGTCAGTTCCGGACGGTCCGACTTGACCATCTCTTCGGAGACGAACTTGGTCTTGGCCGCGTCGGCGCCGGCCGAGGCCGATTCGACGCTGGCCGAGCCGCCTTCGCCGGCCGCCTTGAAGGCGGTGGCGCGGACGGTCAGCACCTTCTTGGCGTCGGAGGACTGCACCGTCTCCAGCGCGTTGCCGGCATAGATGGGCCGGGTGAAGGTGTCGGCCGAGACGATGGCCAGCACGTCGGAGATGATGGCCACGTCCAGCTTGGCGGCGACCCGCGGGGCGAAGTTCTTGCCGCCGGCAGTGGCCGGGACCAGCACGGCGTCATAGCCGCCCATCAGGCCCACCACGGTGGCGGCCTGGGCTTCGGCGACGGCGTGGCCGAGGTCGGCGCTCTCGGCCAGCAGCACCTTGCGCACGCCCTCGATCTTGGCGGCGGCGTCGGCGACGGCCTTGGCGCCCTGGCCCATGACCAGGACATCGACGTCGGACGAAACGGCCAGGGCGGCCGTCACGGTCTTGTTGGTGGAATCGCGCAGGTGCGCGTTGTCGTTATCGGCGACGACGAGAACGGCCATCAGATAACCCCCGCTTCGTTCTTCAGCTTGCCAACCAGATCGGCGGCGGTTTCCAGCTTGACCCCGGCCGAGCGCTTGGCCGGCTCGGCGACCTTGAGGACCTTCAGGCGAGGCGCGACGTCGACGCCGTAATCGGCGACCGTCTTCATCGCGATTTCCTTCTTCTTGGCCTTCATGATGTTCGGCAGCGAGGCGTAGCGCGGCTCGTTGAGGCGCAGGTCGGCGGTGATCACCGCCGGCAGCTGCACTTCCACGGTCTGCAGGCCGCCGTCCACTTCGCGGATCACCGCGGCCTTGCCGCCGGAGATCTCGACCTTGGAGGCGAAGGTGGCCTGGGGCCAGTCCAGCAGGGCCGAGAGCATCTGGCCGACGGCGTTGTTGTCGCCGTCGATGGCCTGCTTGCCCATCAGCACCAGGTCGGGCTTTTCCTCATCGACCACCGCCTTGAGCAGCTTGGCGACGGCCAGGGGCTCGGGGTCGGTGTCGGAAACGATCAGGATGCCGCGGTCGCCGCCCATGGCCAGGCCAGTTCGTATAGTTTCTTGGGCCTGTTGCGGGCCGATGGAGACCAGCACCACCTCGGTGGCGACGCCCTTCTCCTTGAGGCGGACGGCTTCCTCGACGGCGATCTCGCAGAAGGGGTTCATCGCCATCTTGACGTTGGCGAGGTCGACGCCCGTCTGGTCGGGCTTAACCCGCGCCTTGACGTTGGAATCGATCACCCGCTTGACCGGGACAAGCAGCTTCATGGGTGTTTACCGCCCTATTGTGCGTTGCGAAAAGTATGCGGAGTCAGGGCAATACAGGCTTGAGCCAGCATTGCAAGTTTCCCTCTGGGGAAGCGTGAGGTAGAGGGCGGCCCATGAACGCATCGATCAACCGCCTGAAGATCATCTTCATGGGCATCTTCGCCGTCGCCGTGGTGGCCATCTGGGGCTACCAGCTGTTCTGGGTCTGGCCAGCCAATGACTGCGCCAAGGCCGGGGGTTGGTGGGACAGCCACGCGCGGGTCTGCGGCATGCCCATCTTTATTCCCAGCATAACCGGCCGGCCGGCCGGGATGAGCCGCGAGGCCTGGTCCAGGCTGCAGGCCGAACGGCTGGTCCAGGGCAAGATCTCGGCCGACCCCTACGCGCCGCCCCCGCAGACGAAGGCGCCTCAGCCCGCCGCCAAGCCGGCGCCTTCTCCCGCGCCCGCGCCCGCTCAGGCCAAGAAGTAGCTCTCTTAATACCGCTCATCCCCGCGAAAGCGGGGACCCGGGCGTTTTTCGTAGCGGGCTTTCAGCCGCCCAGACCTGTCAGAACCGCCCCAAACAGCAAAAAGCCTGGGTCCCCGCTTTCGCGGGAATGAGCGGGGTAGCTAGCGGTTGGCCCCCGGCGTCCACAGGACGTCGGCGCCGCCCTTGTCGTTGGTCCAGCGGGCGGCGACGAACAGCAGGTCGGACAGGCGGTTGAGGTATTTCACCGCCTCGGGGCTGACCACCTCCCCCTCTGCCGCCGCCAGGGCCACGCAGGCCCGCTCGGCCCGCCGGCAGACCGTGCGGGCGACGTGCAGATACGCCGCCGCCGGCGATCCGGCCGGCAGCACGAACGAGGTCAGGGCGGAAAGCTCGGCGTTCATTCTGTCGATCTCGGCCTCGAGCCGGTCGACCTGGGCCTGGAGGATGCGCAGCGGCTCCCAGGCCGGCTTCTCGCCCGTGTCGGGGGTGGCCAGGTCCGCGCCCAGGTCGAAGAGATCGTTCTGGATGCGGCTCATCACGGCGTCCAGCCAGGGATCGGCGGCCAGATGCAGCCGGACCACGCCCAGGCAGGCATTGGTTTCGTCCACCCCGCCATACGCCTCGACCCGCAGCGAGGCCTTGCTGACCGGTTCGCCCGTGGCCAGCCGGGTCAGGCCCTGGTCGCCCGTGCGGGTATAGATGCGGTTGAGAGTCACCATCCTCAGTGGACCTGCGAACGCCACCAGGCGGCGGCCACCAGCACCAGAATCGCGATGAACTGCAGCACTACACGCAGCCGCATCAGCTTGTTGGACCAGCTGCGCCCGAAATCCCCGCCCCTGAACAGCGCGTAGATGCCGAAAGCCAGAACGGTGGCCACGGCTGCCAGCGCCACGGTTATGGCCAGATTGATCGTTAGGTTCATCGGCTGAGGTTAGTCCGCCGCAATCCCTTACGCCACATGGGTTTGCACTGCACCATAACGAGCGCGTTCATCGAATCTGTTCGGCGAGACGTCTTGTCGCATGGTCCCCGAAATGAGTGGATGCTACCGGTATCCTGCTCCAAAAGCCGTGTTTTTGCCCTATTTTTTCGCTTGCGTCAGTTTCGCGCAGCCTGTATTGCGCCCGACCCTGGCTCCATGAAGTCAGTTCGTTGAACATGATCGACACCTCACCGCGGGTCTGTTCAACACCTATTCGACGCGGGGAGGCAGAAACGGAGCACGCATGGTCGCCCAGGCCGAGCCGATGTCCGCCGCCTCCGGGGCGGCGGATCGGGAAGACACTATCAGTGAAGTGCGTCAGTTGATTTCCGACCTGCGCGACGCCGCCCAGGACGGGCGTCACCTCGCACAGCGATATGCCGAGATTTTGCAGAACGTCGTTGACGAATACTGCGTGGAATTCGAGAAGCGTGCAGAAGCCGCCCTCGTCAGATTGGAGGCGGTCCAGTGAACCATGTGCCCATGCGCGTAATTGCAGCTTCTACACGTCCGGCGAAGATTACCCGCCGGGCGCTCGCCAAACAGCAGACTCGGGAAAAGGTCCTGCTGGCCGCGCGGCAACTCTTCACCGAGCGCGGCTATGAAGGCGCCACCATCCGCGACATCGCCCGCGCCGCCGGCATGTCGACTGGCGCGGTGTTCGCCAGTTTCGCCGACAAGTCGGAACTGTTCGGCGACATCCTGACCGCCGACCACGCCGCCCTGACCGAGGCCATGAGCGATGCGGCTCAGGGCAAGACCACGGTCGATTCGGCGCTGATGGCCATGTTCAAGGCCGGCTACGATTTCCACTATCCGCAGCTGCCGCTGTTCGCGGCCGGCGTGGCGGTGTCCTGGACCTGGACGGAGTCCTCCGAACAGCGCAACCGCGAAGCCGTCCGCCCGATCCGCGACCTGATCCTGCAACAGCTGCGGGCCGGAGTCGAACGCGGCGAGCTGGTCGAGCGCCACGACATGCGCCTGGTGGCCAGCACGCTTTGGGACACCTACGTGCGCAGCTATCGCCGGGCGGTGTTCGATGGCTGGTCGAGCGACGATCTGCAGACTCTGCTGCGCGACCAGGTCGCCTTGATCCTGGCCGGACTGCGGGCTTAGGTCCGGGCGCGGCCGGCGGGCCGGCCGAATCGGGAGCGATTCCCCGATTCGGGTATGTCCGCCGGCTGCGACGGTTTTTAGCCACGTTTAGGGTGAGGCCCCTTAAGTCGGCCGACTTGGGGTGGAGAGGACGCTGGGGGTAGGCGTTTGGGGGTAAGAGAGAGCCAGAAACAGGAGACGCGCCGCAAGGTGCTCGACGCCGCGCGCGACCTGTTCAACGAGATCGGCTTCGACGAGACGACCATCCGCGCGGTGGCCGAGCGGGCCGGCGTGTCCGTCGGCAGCGTCTTCACCACCTTTTCCAGCAAGGCTCACCTGCTCAGCCAGGTGATGGAGGACCGGGTCGACCTGCTGTTCCATGAACTGCAGCGAGTCGTGCCGCACCTGCGCGGCTCCACCGCCGACCGGCTCTGCTCGATCTTCGCCATCCACTATGAGTTCGAGACCCGGCGCGACAAGCTGTTCCTGGCCCATGTCGCCGCCGCCTTCAGCCCCAACCTGGAGGAAGGGGTCATCCCCTACGGCCAGAACGCCCGCTTCCGGGGCATGATCCTGGAGACCCTGCAGAGCGGCGTTTCGCGCGGCGATGTCTGCAACAGCATCGACCTGGACCTGGCCCTGACCTCGCTGATGGCCGCCTACGGCTGGAACTACCGCCTGGCCGCCCAGCGGCGCGCCACCGCCCAGGAGATGAGCGACCTGATGGACCGGCAGATCCTGCTGCTGTTCAACGGGCTGAAGCCTAGGTGATCTTCATCCTCCCCCTCTGGGGGAGCATGGCTCAAGCGTTCGGCCCGTCTTCCAGCAGCCGCCGCCCGATCACCTGGGCCTGGATCTCCCCCGCCCCCTCGAAGATGTTGAGGATGCGCGCATCGGCCAGGACGCGGCTGATCTCGTACTCCATGGCAAAGCCGTTGCCGCCATGGATCTGCAGCGCGTTGTCCGCCGCCGCCCAGGCCACCCGCGCCGCCACCAGCTTGGCCATGCCGGCCTCCAGGTCGCAGCGCTTGCCCTCGTCCTTCGAGCGGGCGGCGAAATAGGTCAGCTGGCGCACGCCCATGATCTCGGCGGCCATCATCACCAGCTTGTTGGAAACCCGCGGGAATTCGAAGATGGCCTGGCCGAACTGCTTGCGGTCGAGCGCGTAGGCCAGCCCCAGTTCCAGTCCGCGCTGCGCCACCCCGATCGCCCGGGCCGCCGTCTGGATGCGGGCGCTCTCGAAGGTGGCCATCAGCTGCTTGAAGCCCTGGCCCTCGACCCCGCCCAGCAGATTGGCCGCCGGCACGGTGAAGCCGTCGAAGCCGATCTCGTACTCCTTCATGCCGCGATAGCCGATCACCCCGATCTCCCCGCCGCTCATGCCAGGGGTCGGGAAGGGCTGGGTCTCGTCGCCGCGCAGCTTGGGGGCCAGCAGCATGGAAAGGCCGCGATAGTCGCTGGTGGCCGGATCGGTGCGGACCAGCAGGGTCATGACGTCGGCCCGGGCCGCATGGGTGATCCAGGTCTTGTTGCCGGTCACGCTGTAGAGGTCGCCGTTCAGCACCGCGCGGGTGCGCAGCGAGCCCAGGTCCGAACCGGTGTTGGGTTCGGTGAAGACGGCGGTCGGCAGGATCTCGGCGGTGGCGATGCGCGGCAGCCATTCGGCCTTCTGCGCCTCGGTCCCGCCGGTCAGGATCAGTTCGGCGGCGATCTCCGAGCGGGTGGCCAGCGAGCCGACCCCGATCCAGGCCCGGCTCAGCTCCTCGGAGACCACGCACATGGCGGTCTTGCCCATGCCGGCCCCGTCATAGTCTTCCGGGATGGTCAGGCCGAAGACGCCCAGCTCGCCCAGCGCCTGCACCACCTCCATCGGGATCAGCTCGTCACGCAGGTGCCAGCCATGGGCGAACGGCACCACCTTCTCGTCGGCGAAGGCGCGGAACTGGTCGCGGATCATCTCGAAGGTTTCGTCGAGACCCGTCTTCTCGACCGTCGCATGGCCCTGAGCCGACGCCAGCAGGGTCGCCAGGCGGTTTTTGACGCCCTGGCCGCCGCCCTCGGTCATCAGCCTGACCAGGGCCGGAGCGAACAGCCGGTTCATCGTCTCGCGCGAGTCGGTCAGGTCGGCGGGCCGGACGATCTCGCCCAGGTTCATCGGGATGCCGCCGACCAGTTGGGCGGCGTATTCGGCGAAGAGGAGCTGGGCCAGCAGGGCCTCGGTCTCGCCGAACGATCCCTCTGCCGACAGCCGCTCGGCCCAGCCGGCCACCTGGTTCATCAGTTCGGCATAGGAGGCGTACCAGCCCAGGCCATGCACCGCCTGCTGCTCGCGGTCGGCGGCGGCCCGGTCGACCTTGCCGCCGACGGTGATCTTGGCCCGGACCGCCCCGCGCGCCTCGTGCACGAAAGCCCCGGCCCCATCGGCCGCGCCGCGCAGCAGCGTCGTCAGGCCAGACAGCACGAGATCAGGCAGCACGGCGGTCATGGACGCAAGTTCCCCTCGAAAATATGGTGCGCCGCAGTATAGATATTCCGCGCCTGCGAACAATCGGCGAGCTTGCGGGCAGGAATTTGCGCATGCTCCAATGGAGCCGAAACCGGAGCTGAGCCCATGATCGTCGTCCACCACCTCAACGAGTCGCGCTCGCAGCGCATCCTCTGGCTGCTGGAGGAGCTGGGCCTCGCCTATGACATCGTCTTCCACCAGCGCAACGCCGAGACCCGGCTGGCCCCGCCCGAGCTGGTCGCCATCCATCCACTGGGCAAGTCACCGGTGATCACCGACAACGGCCTGACGGTCTACGAATCGGGCGCGATCATCGACTACGTCATCCGCCGCCACGCCAACGGACGATTGGCGCCCGACCCGTCCACGGCCGACTATGACCGCTATCAGATGTGGCTGCATTATGCCGAGGGCTCGGCCATGCTGCCGCTGATGCTCAACATGTATGTCATGCGGCTGGGCGAGGCCGGCGCGCCGCTGAAGCCGCGCATCGAGAGCGAGGTCGGCAATCACCTGGGCTATGTCGACGGGGCGCTGAAGGGCCGCGAGTTCCTGGTCGGCGACAGCCTGACCGGCGCCGACATCCAGATGAGCTTCGTCGCCGAGGTGGCCAAGGCCTTCGGGGTGCTGCCGAAATATCCGTCGATGCAGGCCTGGATCGAGCGGCTGCACGCCCGCCCCGCCTGGAAGAAGGCGCTGGAACGCGGCGGGCCCTACGCGCTGGGCGCTTGATGCTTGGAGCCCGTCCAGGCGGCGAACCGCTTCACACTTCGCCTGACGGGCTCTAGCCGAAAGGCTCGTCCAGATACCCATCCAGGAAGTCGAACACCGCCGCCTTGAGCAGGGCGTGGGGGATGGCGTTGAAGTGGTCGCAGCCGGCCAGGGTGATGGCCTTGGCCCCGCGGATGGCGTCGGCCAGGCCGTGCGGGTCGCCGGCCAGTTCGTCCCGGGCGCCAGCGGCCACCAGGGTGGGGACCGAGATGGCGAAGAGGTCGTCGCGGTCCGGAACCGAGCGCACGGCCTCGGTGCAGGCGGCCAGCGCCAGGCGATCCTCGCCCTGCTCGTCGGCGAAGTGGCGGAAGCTGCGCAGCATCGGATCGCCGATCGATTCGGGATCGTCGGCCCGCATCGCCTCGGCCATCGACGGCCCTTCCTCGCGCGGCTCGAACATCCGCCCGCCGACCCCGCCCAGGATCAGGTGGTTCAGCCGATCCTGGTGGCTGAGCGCCAGGCCCAGCGACAGGTGGGCGCCCATGGAATAGCCGATCAGATCGACCCGGCCGAGGTCCAGGTGGTCCATCAGCCCCAGCACATCGCCGACCATCTTTGCCCGGCCATAGGCTTCGGCTTCGTGCGGTTTACCGCTTTCGCCATGCCCACGCAGATCCAGCGCGATGACGCGCTGTCCGCGCCGTTCGAACGCGGCGTACCAGCCGGTGCGTTTCCAGGCTTCGTTGCGATTGGAGGAGAACCCGTGCACCAGCAGGGCCGGCCGGCCGTCGCGCGGTCCCAGGTCGTCGAAGACGATTGGGACGCCATCGGAGATGAACTCAGCCATGCAGGCTCCGGCTCATCGTCTCCTCCCCCGAGGGTGATGATTTTACGGACACCGTGACGGGCGTCGGCCTGTTGTTCAAGCCCTGGCCAGGAAGGCGGCGATCTCAGCGTCGCTCCGCAGGCGGATCACCGGGATATCCGGCGCATGCCGGGCGATGGCTGCCTCGACTCTGGGGCGAGTGAGGCGGTCCCAGGTCCAGATATAGGCCAGGAACTGCGGGTCGAACTTCTCGGCGCAGCCCTGCGCCATGTCCGGCCGGTTGGGACCGCGCTCGCGCACGACGCGCCACAGGGCCCGGGCGAGGCACAGCCAGCGCGGCTGCTCGATCCAGATGATGGTGTCCGCCCGGCCCAGGGTCAGGTCCGAGACATGGGTGATGAAGTTGCCGTCGGCGATCCAGGTCTCGCCAGCGGTGGCGGCCTGTAGCCGCTCGCGAAAGGGCTCTGTCTCGCTGGGCGCCCAGCCGGGCCGCCAGTAGAGGACGTCCAGATGCACGGCCGGCAGGCCCAGCCTCTGGCTCAAGGCCCGGGTCAGGGTCGACTTGCCGCCGCCCGAGCGGCCAAGGATGGCCACCCGGTTCATGGTCAGCTCTTCCAGCGCAGGGTCGCGGCTTCGACCGGGTTGACGAAGGGCCGGCCCTCGGCGCGGCTGGCGGTCCATTCGCGTTTCAGGGCCTGGTACCACTTGGCCTGGCGATCGGCATCGTCGATCCACAGCAGGCTGTGGTCGTAGCGCAGCCCCTCGTTCTGCAGGTTCACCATGTCGCCGTCCTGCTTGAGGAAGGCCCGCACGAACGGCTTGATGATCGGGGTCAGGATGAAGGCCGGGTGATCCGACCACAGGATCTGGGTGATGATGGTGGAGCTGTCGGTGACCGGGGTCAGGCAGGTCAGGGCCAGGACCTGGCGCCGGCCGATCTGGATATGCTCCCAGCGCATCCCCGGCAGGCGGAAGCTGATCTCCACCTCCGGCTGGCCGCCCAGGATGTCGTAGATGCGGTTGGCCTTGGAGCGCGGATGGCGGGTCATGACGAAGCCGGCCGGGCCGGGCTCGAAGTGTTTTTCCTTGTCGTGCTGGCGCTTGGCCGAGCGGGCCCACCAGGCCTCGTGCACATAGGGCGCGTGGGTGGGGTCCATCAGCCCGACCACGGCGTGGTCCATATGGGTCTCGAACACCATCCGCTCGACGATCTTGGGCGCCCCGACGGCGCCCGGAAACACCGGCGGCGGTTCGTCCGGCTCGCCCTCGCCGCGCGGATCGCTGGAGAACCAGACGAAGACCATGCCCTGGCTCTCGGCGGCCGGGTAGCGGCGCACCTTGATACGGCTGATGTCGAGGTCCTGACTGTCGACCAGGGAGGGAATGGCCGTGCAGCCTCCATCCGTCCCGAACCGCCAGCCGTGATAGGGGCATTCGACGCTCTCACGCCCGTCCGGCTCGGCGGTCAGCTTGCCGGCCGAAAGCGGCGCGGCGCGGTGCGGGCAGACATCGCGCAGGGCGTAGACCTCGCCCTTGCGGGTGCGGCCGATCAGGACCGGCTCGCCCAGCATCTCGTAGCGCTTGAGGCCGGCGGTCTTCACCTCGCTGGAGAGGGCGGCGAAATACCAGCAGTCGCGCAAGAGGCCGGTCCCGAAACGCGCCGGGGCCACGGTTGTCGTGCGTGGTTTGGGATCGCCGTCAGCCATGCAGTGGGTTTAGCGCGAACTTGGCGCCATCCCAACTCCGGGATTCACCGAATGACTCCTCGATTACGGCTTGGCAGGGCACCGGTAGCGGACCAGCTTCCGGCCGTCGGCAAGGTGGGCCACGTCCGTGAGGCGACTGCCGTCCGACGAGAGGTTGAAGTGAGCGGTCGTCATCCACGACGATCCTTCCTCAGTTAACTCCAGGATAAGGGCTAGTTCGAACTGACCGCGAGGCACGGCGGCTAACACAGGGCCGCCGCTCTCATAGTACTGAACCTCGCTCTCGCGAATTATGAGTCTGGTTTCGTTGAACCCTGTTCCACAATCGGCAAGGTCAGCATTCCACTCGCCTTGAAACTGCTTGGGGACCGCTGCCGGAGCGTGCGTAGCCGTCGGGGCGCTCGTTGCCGGATTTCCGCACCCAGCCAACAGCAGCGAGGTCGCGAAGATCGCTGATCGCATTCTAATTTGAACCTCTATCCAGTGATCGAGCTTATCCCGCCGACGTCGCGATCAGCACCGCGTAAAACTTCGTCATCCGCCCCAGGTTCTCCAAGGTCATCTTCTCGTTGGTGCCGTGGATCATCTCGAAGTCGGTCAGCGAGGCCAGCAGCGGCTGGTAGCGGTAGACGTCGGGGGTGACGATGCTCATCGAGCGGCTGTCAGTGCCGGCGGTGACCAGGCCTGGCGCGACCGGCGTCGTCCCGCCGTCCGAGGCCAGGGCGGCGATGATCTTCCAGCCGTCCGAGCTGGTCGAAGAGACCGGCGAGGGTTCGCGGGGCGGCTTGTCCCACCGGAAGGTGACGTTCAGCCCCTTGGTCGCCCCCCGGGCCCTGGCCATGATGTCGGCCGAGCTGTCGCCGGGGGCGATGCGGTAGTTGATCCAGGCCGAGGCGTCCTGCGGCAGGACGTTCTCCTTGGGGCTGCCCTTGAGCATGGTCGGGGCGATGGTGGTGTGCAGGCTGGAGGCGCCGGCCGGGCTCTGGGCGATCTGGGCCTTGAGGGCGCCGCCGAACAGCCAGGTATTGGCCACCACGATGCGGGTCATCAGGCTGGCCTGCGGGGCGAGCGCCCGGATCGAGTCTGCGCCTGGACCCTTGAACTTCAGCGGGAAGGGGTTGCCGGCAATCTTCAGCACCGCCTGGGCCAGGGTGGTGACCCCGGTCACCTTGGGCGGGGCCGAGGAGTGGCCGCCCTTGGCCGGGGCGGTGACCACCAGGGTGGCGTAGCCCTTCTCGGCGATGCCGATCAGCGCCACCGGCTTGCCGGTCAGCGGGTAGTCCTTGACCGTCGCCTGACCCTCGTCGAGCGCCCAGGCCGCCTTGACCCCGCGGGCTTTCAGCAGCGCCGCGGCGGCCGCCGCGCCCGTCCCGCCGGCCTCCTCGTCCTGGCCGCTGACGATGATCACCGTGCGCCTGGGCTTGAAGCCCGAGGCGGCCAGGGCGTCGAGCGCCTCGAACATCGTCACCAGCGAGCCCTTGTCGTCGACGCTGCCCCGGCCCCAGACGGCGCCGTCGGCGATGTCGCCGCTGAAGGGGGCGTGCTTCCAGTCCTTCTCGGTGCCCGGCGTCACCGGCACTACGTCCTGGTGGGCCATCAGGATGATCGGGGCCAGCGAGGCGTCCGAACCCTGCCAGGTGTAGATCAGCGCCTTGTTGGGCAGGATCTCGCGGGCCATGGCCGTATGGGCGGCCGGGTATGTCGCCTGCAGCCAGGCGTGCAGCCTGTCCCACTGGCTGTAGTCGTTGTCGGTGACCAGTTGGTGGCTGATGGTCTGGATACGCACCGCCTCGGCCAGGTGCTGGGCGGCCTTGGCCTGGTCGATGGCCGGGGCGCTGGCCAGCTTGACCTGACTGAAGTCCACCTGGGCCGGCGGCTTGTAGGTCGCCGTGCGGACCGCGACCACGCCGACGCCGAGCGCCACGACTCCCAGCGCCGTCAGCGCCGTCTTGCTGGCCAGGCTCATCGCCGCGCCCTCCCCGAGTTTTCGTTGCCGCAACTTAGAGCCGCGAGAGGCGCGCCGCATAGGGGCCCAAACGCCCTTCGGTGATTTCGCCGGTCGCCAGCACCGTCTCCCCCTCGGAGGACGCCGCCGTCGCCTCGCCGCTCATGTTGAACTGGCAGAGCCAGCGCTCGCCGCCATGGCTGCGTTCGAAGGCCAGCAACGGGGCGGGCGATTCGCGAAAGACGATGTCGCCCAGCCGCAGCGCGTCCGATCCTTGCCGGGCCGCCAGCAGGGCGCGCGAGAAGGCCAGCGTCGAGTCCGGATCGGCCTCCTGAGCCGCCACCGTCAGGCCCTCGTGCTCCGGCGCGACGGGCAGCCAGGGCTGGCCCGTGCTGAAGCCCAGGTTCTCGCCCGGCCCCCAGGGAATAGGCGTGCGGCAGCCATCGCGGCCCTTGTGGACCGGCCAGTAGAGGTCGCCGACCGGGTCGCGCAATTGTTCGCGGGTCAGGTCGGCTTCCGGCAGGCCGAGCTCCTCGCCCTGATAGACCAGGATGGTGCCCCGCAGGCTGAGCAGCAGGGCTAGCATCAACTTGGCGACCGGCTTTTCAGAGTTTGGGGAGCCGTCGCCGAAGCGGCTGGCGGTGCGCGGGATGTCGTGGTTGCAGAAGCTGATACAGGGCCAGTGGTCGGGGTAGCGCGCCAGGTCAGCGAAGTGTTTCAGGATAAAGTCCGGTCCCATCCTGTGGGCGATCAGCAGGGGGAAGCTGTAGCCGGCGTGCAGTCCCTCGGTCGGCGAGGCGAAACCGCCGCAGCGCTCGGCCTCTTCCGAGAACTCGCCGAACACGAAACGGTCGGGGTGGCGATCGACGACCCGTCGCGTCTCATCCAGCAGGGCGATGTTCTCCGGCAGGTTGGCGTCGTTGTAGTGCAGCTGGAAATTGGCGGCGGCCGACCAGCGGTGGCCCCCTCTCGAAGGATCGACCGGGTTATCCCGCAGCCGGTCGTCGTGCAGGAAGGCGTTGGCGACATCCAGCCGGAAGCCGTCGATCCCCTGCCCCAGCCAGTAGTCCAGCACCGCCAGGGCCGCGGCCTTGGCGTCCGGATTGCGCCAGTTCAGCTTGGGCTGCACCTTGAGGAACTTGTGGTGATAGGCCAGCCGCCGGCCGGGCGCATAGGCCCAGGCCGGGCCGCCGAACACCGCCAGCCAGTTATTCGGCGCCGTGCCGTCGTCCTTGAGCGGCGCCCAGACATACCAGTCGCTCTTTTCGCCGCCGGCCAGGGCGTCGCGGAACCAGGCGTGCTCGTCGCTGGTATGGGCCAGCACCTCGTCCAGCAGGACCTTCAGGCCCTTGGCGTGGGCGGCGTCGACCAGCGCCTTGAGGTCGGCCTCGGTCCCGTAGTCGGGCTGCACGCCCTTATAGTCGCTGACGTCATAGCCCCAGTCGCGGTTGGGCGAGGGATGCACGGGTGAGAGCCAGATGGCGTCGACGCCCAGGCTCTTGATGTAGTCGAGCTTGGCCAGGACCCCGGGCAGGTCGCCCTGGCCGTCGCCGTTGGAGTCATAAAAACTGCGGACATAGATGTGATAGACGGTGGCGCCGCGCCACCAGGGGGCATCTGAGCTCATGGCGCGAGACTAGTCGGTTTTTCGGTCGGGGAGACAGCCTGATGACAGTCCATCGCCGCGGAATGATGTTCACCGCCTCGGCCGCCAGCCTGGTCGGCTTCGGCTGCGCCAGGGCTTCGGACGCGCCCGAGGGCAGCCTGCAACGCGTTGTCGATGAGACCGGAACGCCCGCCCTGGCCGGGGCGGTGGTGACGCGCGAGGGTCTGGCCTTTCTCGAGGCGGCCGGCGTGCGGCGCAAGGGCAAGCCTGATCCCGTCACCACCGACGACAAATGGCACCTGGGCTCCAACACCAAGGCCATGACCGCCGCCCTCTATGGCCGGCTGGTCGAGCAGGGCAAGGCGCGGTGGGGCGCGACCCTGGCCAGCCTGTTCCCCGACCTGAAGCTGGACCCGGCCTTCGCCACGGCGACCATCGAGACGCTGATGAGCCACCGGGCCGGGGTTTCCGACGGCGGGCTGGTCAATGGCGACTGGCTGCGGGCCGCTCATGCCGATACCCGCTCCCTCACCGTCCAGCGGGCCGAGTTCGCCGCCAGGGCGCTGACCGCCAGGCCCGGCGGCGTTCCCGGCCAGTTCGCCTACGCCAACGCCAACTTCATGATCGCCGGGGCGGCCATCGAGCGCATCGCCCAACGCTCCTGGGAAGAGACCATCAAGGCCGAGCTGTTCGACCCGCTCGGCATGACCAGCGCCGGCTTCGGCGCGCCAAAAGGGGCTCAGCCCTGGGGTCACCAGTATCTGGGCGTGATGCTCAATCCGCTCGACCCCAATGGCCCCTCGGACAATCCGGCCGCCCTGGGCCCGGCCGGGACGGCGCACATGTCGCTGACCGACTATGCCAGGTTCGTCCGCCTCTTCCTCACCGACGGCGGCAAGCTGCTGGGGCCCGAGACCATCGCCCATCTCACCGCCCCGCCGACACCGGGCGACCAGAGCTACGCCCTGGGCTGGATCACCTTCGCCCAGCGCGCCTGGGCCCAGGGTCCGGCCCTGGCCCATGAGGGCTCGAACACCTTCTGGCACGCCTTCGCCGCGGTCGGCCCCAAGCGCGGCCTGGCCGTCATCACCGCCGCCAACGCCGACGTCGGCGGCGGCGCCAAGGCGACCCAGACCCTGGCGCTGCAGCTGATCAAGCGGTTTGCCTGAGGGCGGCGAAGCGTCCTAGCCTCGCTCCCAGCATCCTCGGGGGAGCGCCATGCAACGTCCCACTGCCAGCCCGGCCCTGGTCATCGGCCTCTGCCTGCTGGCCTCGATGCTGGAGGGCTTCGACATCCAGTCGATGGGCGTCGCCGGACCCAGCCTCGCCAAGGCCCTGGCGCTTTCGAAATCCCAGATGGCCTGGGCGTTCAGCGCCAGCCTGTTCGGCCTGATGGGCGGGGCGGCCGGGGGCGGCTGGCTGGCCGACCGGCTGGGGCGACGCCCCGTTCTGATCGCCGCCACCCTGATCTTCGGCCTGTTCTCGCTGGCGACGGCGGCGGCCCAGACCTACCCGCTGCTGGTCGCGGCCAGGGTGCTGACGGGCCTGGGCCTGGGCGGGGCCATGCCGATGCTGATCGCCATCGCCGCCGAGCGGGCCAGCGCCAGCCGCCGCACCTTCATGGTCACCCTGATCGCCGCCGGCATGCCGCTGGGCGGGGCCCTGGTCGGGCTGCTGGCCCGCTCCAGCCTGGGCGCGGACTGGCGGATGATCTTCGTGGTCGGCGGCCTGGCGCCCATCGCCATCGCGCCTGCCCTGTGGTGGTGGATGCCCGAGACCCTGGTCAAGCCGGCCGCCGCCGACCCACCCCGCCAGAACGCCCTGAAGGTGCTGTTCGCGCCCGAGCGCCTGCCCACCACCCTGCTGCTCTGGATCGGCTATACGGCGACCGCCCTGGTGCTGCACCTCTTCCTCAACTGGCTGCCGACCCTGCTGATCGCCCGGGGCTTCGACAAGAACGAGGCGGCCCTGGTGTCGATGCTGTTCAACCTGGGCGGCGCGGCCGGCTCGCTGCTCATCGGCCTTAGCATCGACCGCCTGGGCGGCCGCTGGCCGCTGACCGTGGTCTTCCTGGCCCTGGCCGGCGTCATCCAGGCCCTGGCCGGCGCCACCGTGGGCCTGGCCCCCACCGCCCTGATGGGCTTCGTCGCCGGTGGTCTGCTGGTCGGCGGCCAGTTCGGCCTCTACGGCATCGGCCCCCACTATTACGCCCTGCCGGTGCGCGGACGCGGGGTCGGGGCGGCGGTGGCGGCGGGACGACTGGGTTCGGCCCTGGGACCGCTGGCGGCGGGCCAGCTGCTGACCGCAGGCGCCAGCGCCGGCCAGGTCACCGCCGCGACCGTGCCCATCGTCCTGTTGGCCGGCCTGGCCGCCCTGCTGCTGTCGTTCTTCGGCAAGCCGCAAGACTGATCCAATATCGTCCTTACTGCGTAAGGCTGATTTTCGGGAGGCGGCATGAATCAACCGGAACGCATCGCCCAGATCGACGTCATCCGCGGGGTGGCGGTGCTGGGCATCCTGACCGTCAACATCCTGCTGACCGCCTTTCCCTTCTCCCTGGCGGGCAATCCGGTCGCGGCGGGACCCGTCGATCCGCTCTCGCAGGCCTGGTGGCTGATCACCACCATCCTGTTCGAGGGCAAGTTCGTCACCATCTTCAGCGCCCTGTTCGGGGCCTCGCTGCTGCTGGTCGGCGGCGAAGGCCAGGACCGCGCCCGCAACGCCATCGCCCGGCGGCGGCTGGCCTGGCTGCTGGTGTTCGGCCTGATCCATGGGGCGATTGTCTGGTACGGCGACATCCTGCTCTGGTACGCGATCTGCGGCGCCGTGGCCTACTTGGTGCGGGGCTGGCGACCGCGCTGGCTGCTGGTTGGCGGGCTTTTGCTGTGCCTCCTCACCATGACCCTCGACACCATGACTGCCCTGGAGCCGGCTGAGCCCGGCGAGCGGTTCGTCACCGCCAAGGCCCTGGCGCACAGCCTCGCCGCCTTCCATGGCGGGCTCGCCCACACCCAGGCCATGAATTTCAAATTCTGGCTGGGGATCGGGGCGCAGATGGGCCTGTTCTACAGCTGGATTACCCTGGGCCTGATGATGATCGGCATGGCGCTCCTGAAGACCGGCGCCCTGGCGGGCCGTCTTTCGACCGCCTTCTATGGAACCAGCCTGGCGGTCGGCGCCCTGGCTCTGACCGCCATCGCCATTCCCTCTCTGATGCTGGCGGCTGGCGGCTTCCGGTCCGACGCCCTGGATACCGCCGCCTGGGTAATCAACACCTTCGCCGCCCCCCTGGTCGCGTTGGGCTATCTGTCCGCCGTGGTCCTGGTCCTCAAGGCCGGCTGGGTCCCGCGCGCCATGCGGGCCCTGGGCCAGGTCGGGCGGATGGCGTTCAGCAACTACATCGCCCAGTCGCTGATCATGACCGGGCTGCTCTGGGGCGGCCGGGGCCTGGGCCTGTTCGGCCAGCTCAGTCTGGCCCAGGTCGCCCTGGTCGTGCTGGCCGTCTGGACCGCCCAGTTGATCTGGTCGCCCCTGTGGCTGGCCCGCTTCCACTACGGCCCGCTGGAGTGGGTCTGGCGGCGGCTCAGCTACGCCCAGCCGACACCCTTCCTCCGCAAGCTCTAGACGGGCGTCCCCGACAGCTCCTGCACTTCCTCGAAGGTCCGCAGCCCAGGCCGCTGGGCGCAGACCAGCACACCCATGTTCCCGGGCAGGTGCTTGTTATCCAGCATCTTCTCGTGGGCCAGCGGGATGTCCTCCCAGCGGAAGACCTCCGACAGGCAGGGGTCGATGCGCCGGTCGATGACCAGCTGGTTGGCCGCCGAGGCCTGCATCAGGTTGGCGAAGTGGCTGCCCTGGACCCGCTTCTGGCGCATCCACAGGAAGCGGGCGTCCATGGTCAGGTTGTAGCCGCTGGTCCCGGCGCAGATGGCCACCATCCCGCCCCGCTTGACCAGGAAGACCGACACCGGGAAGGTCGCCTCGCCCGGGTGCTCGAACACCAGGTCGACGTCCTTGTTGCCGGTGATCTGCCAGATCGCCTTCCCGAACTTGCGGGTCTCCTTCATGTAGTCGCCGAACTCGGGACCGTTGACGGTCGGCAGCTGGCCCCAGCAGTTGAAGTCGCTGCGGTTCAGCACCGCCTTGGCGCCCTGGCTCAGCACATAGTCGACCTTGTCCTCCGAGCTGACCACGCCGATGGCGTTGGCCCCGGTGACGGCTGCCAGCTGCACGGCGAAGACGCCCAGCCCGCCCGAGGCGCCCCAGACCAGCACGTTCTGGCCGGGCTTCAGCTCATGGGGCTGGTGGCCGAACAGCATGCGATAGGCGGTGGCCAGGGTCAGGGTATAGCAGGCGCTCTCTTCCCAGGTCAGATGCTGGGGCCGCGGCATCAGCTGGCGCGACTGCACCCGGCAGAACTGGGCAAAGCTGCCGTCCGGGGTTTCATAGCCCCAGATGCGCTGGCTGGGCGAGAACATCGGATCGCCGCCGTTGCACTCCTCGTCGTCGCCGTCATCCTGGTTGCAGTGGATGACCACCTCGTCGCCGCACTTCCAGCGGCGGACCTTGGAGCCCACCTTCCAGACGATGCCCGAGGCGTCGGAGCCGGCCACGTGATAGGGCTGCTTGTGGACGTCGAGCACGCTCATCGGCTCGCCCAGCGCCGCCCAGACGCCGTTGTAGTTGACCCCGGCGGCCATCACCAGGACCAGCACCTCGTCCTCGCCGATGTCCCAGGTAGGCACCACCTCGACCTGCATGGCGGTCGCCGGCCGGCCGTGGCGCTCCTTGCGCACCGTCCAGGCGTACATGTTTTTCGGCACATGGAAGGCGGGCGGGATTTCGCCCAGCTCGTAGAGGTCCTTGACCGGGGTCTTGTCGAGGGTTGCGGTGCTCATGGGTGGGGTCCGGACGGCGTTCCTGTTGCAATGCGGCAGCGCCGGACTCTGTTCCGGCTCGCGCCTCGTTGGGTCTTTTCGCGCGTGAATTGACCGTCGATTCGTCGATTTTCCCCTCGCGCGAGCAAATCCCTGCCCCTGAGGGCCCGCCATCACCCGACGTGAGGGCAGGATCGTGTGACAAGCGTTTGAAACTGGCAAGCGGATTCTTGTGCAGCGCAGCAAGCGCGACAGCTTGACGCCGCCGACGCCTGAGCCGAGGAGTCCGCCATGACCGCAGAACTCCATGTCTCCCGCCCCAACGACGGCGTCGCCCTGATCGAGATCGACGCGCCACCGGCCAATGCCCTGGGCACGGCCATCCGCCGCCGGTTCCTGGCCGAGCTGGACGCCATCGAGCGTGACACCGATGTCCGGGCGCTGGTGATCACCGGCCGCGGCAATGCCTTCTGCTCCGGCGACGACCTCAAGGAGGCGGCCGAGCGCGGCGAGGGCGCCCTGGAGAGCCTGGACCAGTTCGCCGCCCTCTACGAAGCCATCGAGACCCTGCGCGTGCCGGTCATCGCCGCCGTCAATGGCTGGTGCATGGGCGGGGGGCTGGAGCTGGCCCTGGCCTGCGACATCCGCCTGGCCTCGAGCAACGCCAGCTTCACCTGCTCGGGCGTCAATGTCGGCCTCATCGCCAGCGCCTACCGCCTGCCCCGGCTGATCGGCCCGGCCCATGCCAACACCATGCTGCTCACCGGCCTGCCGTTCGACGCCGTCTCGGCCGTCAATTTCGGCCTGGTCGCCGCCGCCCACTCGCCCGAGGGCCTGCAGGAGGCCGCCCTGACCCTGGCCGGCCGCATCGCCTCCCGCGCCCCGCTGTCGGTCGAGGCCACCAAGCGCATCGTCAGCCTGGCCCTCGACACCGAACCGGACGACGCCCTCAGCATCGTCGCCGAGGAACTGGCGACGCTGGCCGAGAGCGAGGATCATCGTAACGCGTTGGCGGCGTTCGCCGAGAAGCGGCAGCCGGTGTTCCGGCGGCGTTAGACCCTGTTAAATCCGCTCATCCCGCGAAAGCGGGGATGAGCGGATATTAGGGGGCTTGGCGGCAATGTTGCACCGCACAAGACTCCCGCGCATTATCGCCGCCAATGAGCGACTTCCAGCACGCCCCCGACGCCCCGTGGATCTTCCGCACCTATGCGGGCCACTCCACGGCGGCCAAGTCCAACGCCCTCTACCGGGCCAACCTCGGCAAAGGGCAGACCGGCCTGTCGGTGGCCTTCGACCTGCCGACCCAGACCGGCTACGACGCCGACCACATCCTGGCGCGCGGCGAGGTCGGCAAGGTGGGGGTGCCGATCGGCCATCTGGGCGACATGCGCACCCTGTTCGAGGCCATCCCGCTGGACCGGATGAACACCTCGATGACCATCAACGCCCCGGCCGCCTGGCTGCTGGCGCTGTATGTCGCCCTGGCCGACGAGCAGGGATCGCCGCGCAGCACGCTGCAGGGCACCACCCAGAACGATCTGATCAAGGAATATCTGTCGCGCGGCACCTACATTTTCCCGCCCGAGCCGTCGCTTAGGCTGATCGGCGACATGGTGGCCTGGTGCTATCGCGAGACGCCCAAGTGGAACCCGATCAACGTCTGCAGCTACCACCTGCAGGAAGCCGGGGCGACACCGGAGCAGGAGCTGGCCTTCGCGCTCGCCACCGCCATCGCCGTGCTCGACACGGTCAAGGCGGGCGGCCAGGTCCCGGACGAGGATTTCGACGTCGTCTGTTCGCGGATCAGCTTCTTCGTCAACGCCGGCGTCCGGTTCGTCACCGAGCTCTGCAAGATGCGCAGCTTCACCCAGCTGTGGGACGAGATCCTGCGTGATCGCTATGGCGTGAAGGACCCCAAGGCCCGCCGCTTCCGCTATGGCGTCCAGGTCAACAGCCTGGGCCTGACCGAGCAGCAGCCCGAGAACAATGTCTACCGCATCCTGATCGAGGCCCTGGCCGTCACCCTCTCCAAGGACGCCCGCTGCCGGGCCCTGCAGCTGCCGGCCTGGAATGAGGCCCTGGGCCTGCCCCGGCCCTGGGACCAGCAGTGGTCGCTCAGGCTACAGCAGGTGCTGGCCTATGAGACCGACCTCCTGGAATACGAGGATCTCTTCGCCGGCAGCCATGTGGTCGAGGCCAAGGTCGCCGAACTGAAGGCCGGCGCCCTGGCCCAGCTCGCCGAGATCGACGCCTTGGGCGGAGCCGGCACGGCCGGCGCCATCGGCCACATGAAACAGGCCCTGGTCGGCGCCAACGCCGCGCGGGTGCGGGCCGTGGAGAGCGGCGACCTGACTGTGGTCGGGGTCAACCGCTGGACCGACACCGAGACCTCGCCCCTGTCGGCCGGCGAAGGCTCCATCGAGACCGTCGATCCCAAGCTCGAAGCGGAAGTCGTCGGCCGCCTGAAGGCCTGGCGCGCCGCCCGCGACCAGGCCGCCGCCGACGCGGCCCTCCGTGATCTGAAGACCGCCGCGTCCGAGGGCCGCAACGTCATGGAGGCCTCCATCGCCGCCGCCAAGGCCGGGGTCACCACCGGCGAATGGTCGGGCGCCCTGCGCGAGGTGTTCGGCGAATATCGCGGCCCGACGGGCGTGGCCCTGGTCATCTCCTCCGAGGGCGGCGAGGACGAGGATGCCGTGCGGGCCGAGGTCGAGCGGGTCTCCGCCGCGCTGGGCCGCACCCTGACCTTCCTGGTCGGCAAGCCCGGCCTCGACGGCCATTCCAACGGCTCCGAACAGATCGCCACCCGCGCCGCCGCCGTCGGCATGGCGGTGGTCTATGACGGCATCCGCTCAACGCCGGACGAAATCGTCGCCCGCGCCAAGGAGAGCCGCGCCCATGTCGTCGGCCTCTCCATCCTGTCCGGCTCGCACCTGGACCTGGTGCAGGAGGTGGTCCGGTTGATGCGCGCCGAGGGCCTGGACGACGTGCCGGTCGTGGTCGGCGGCATCATCCCGCCCGAGGACAGCTTGATCCTCAAACAGATGGGCGTGGCGCGGGTCTATACGCCCAAGGATTTCAAGCTGACCGGCATCATGGGCGATGTGGTCAAGCTGGCCGAGGCGGCGGCGCTGACGGAGGCCTAGAACCTGCTGGGTCTTGGCGCGCTTCCGCGATAGGCTCGCATGATGATGGGTGGGGTGAACAGGCTGGCGCGCGGGGCGGTCCCCTGGTTGTGGGCGGCGGCCTATCTGGGCCTGCTCTCCCTGGTGCTGGGCCGGACAGGGACCCACACCCTGATCACGACGATTCCCAAAGTCTTTGCCGTGCCGATCTTCGCCATCGGACTGGGGGCGGTGCTGCTCGGAAATCTTCTGCCGCGCTGGCGGCGAGAGGAGAAACCGACACGCATTCTATGGACCATGAGCCTGCCGACCCGGATTGCCCAGTTGATCCAGGGCGCGTTCTATCCCCTGTGCGCCTTGCCGTCGTATGGCACGATCCAGCCCTGGTTCCAGACCGAAAGCCTACTCGACGTCATGGTTGTATCGGGTCTGCTCGGGATGACGGCGGCGCTCACCTGGGCCCATCTGCGTCCAGCCCTCGGTGACGGGGTTTCGGTGCGGGTGACAGCGGACGGACTTCAAATCGGCGGGCGCCGGTTCGTCTGGTCAAGGATAGAGGCCATCGAATCCGGCTACGCCGCGCTCCAGGATGGCGCGAAGGTCGTGTTGGCCGACCGGCATATCCTGCTGACGCCGCAACGGCACGGCCCTACGGGCCGGGCGCTGGTTGCGGCCGTGGAGCGCTTCAGCCCGGAGACCACGATCCGCGAACCGGAGTTCCAGGCGGCGTTCAACATGGCGCCAGGCTAGGGCGGCGGCGGGACCAATGCTGATCGAAGAACCCGAAGACCGCTGGGCGTCCCTGCGCCGGCTGTTCGGCCGCCGGCAGGACCATGGCGTGGTCGGCGCCAGACCTGCCTTGCCACCGCCCAAGCCGCGCCCCGCCGGCCAGCCTAGTCCGGCCAGGCGCCTCGCCATCGAATGGCGGAAATGGCCAGTGATCCTGCTGGCCCGCGACCTGTTCCTGGCCTGGTACAGCGACTGGATGGCCTATGCCCCCAGCACCGAGATCAAGATGAGTGAGCGGGGGATCGCCCACGAAGGCCAGATCCTCGGCCGTCTGCCCTGGTCGTCTATCGCCCGCGTCGAGGTTGGCTTTGTTCGCGACAAGGGCGGCGCGGGGGTGGTGCTGACGCCAGAGGCCGATGTCTCGGTCCTGTTGTCGGTGGTGGCGCGGACCGAACGGCGCCTGACCCTGGTGCATGGCCTGAGCCGCGTCGGCCAGCAAACCTTCATCGCCCAGATCGAGCATTTCAGCCCGACGACCGAAATCCGCCAGCCGGAGAACGGCGGGTTGGTGGCGCCGCTAGACGTCACCACCCTGCCCGACGAGCCGCCGTAAGGGACCGGCGGCTCCAGCTAGCTAGCCAGCCAACCGCACCCAGTCGCGGAACATCGCGTCCGAGCGGGCCCACAACCCCTCGCTCTCGGCGTCCGGCCCTCGCCGACGCGCGCCATGCGCCCAGCCCAGCACCTCGCCCACATAGGCGTCCAGGGCCGGAACCCGTGGCCCGATCCCCACGCCCTCGCCGGCCGCCTGCTTGGCCTCACGCAGCGCCTGTAGCGCCTCAGCCGTCGCCGCCGGCAGGTCCAGGCCCTCGACCAGGGCCGGCAGGTTCATCGGCGCCGGCTCGCCGGGCCGCCGCCGCAGCCAGTCCAGGGTGATGGCCGGGCGCAGGACGTAGAAATACTTCTTCAGCTTCACCTCATCGCGGTTCTCGATGAAGCTGCCCCACTGCCGGCGGGCCAGGCCGTAGTAGTGGGCGACGTCGCCGAACGAGCCCCGCCAGGCCTGGACCAGCGGGGTGAAGGCCTCACGGAACCCCGGCGCCTCGGCATAGACGATCGGCGAGGTCAGCCACTCGCCGACAATGGCGTTGCCGCGCGCCATCAGCCGCAGCGCCTTGCCCAGGTCCCAGCCGCCGATGTCGATCTCGCCGACGATGGGCCGCTCGATGACATCGCGCGGCGGCCGCAGGGCCAGGTAGGCGTCGGCCGGGCGGACATAGAGGAAGCGGATGTCATAGTCGCTGTCGGGCGAATGAAAGCCCCAGGCGCGGCTGCCCGACTCCACGCAGAGCAACACGCGCGCGCCTTCCTCCGCCGCCAGGGCGGCCAGGCGGGCGGTGATGTCGCGCCGCTGCTCGGGGCCAACGGCGGCGTCGGGATTGAAGTCCAGGATCATGGCTGGCTCATGCGGGGCGCGACGCCATGGGTCAAGTTTCCACCCGTCGAACATGGTAAAGCGCGGCCATGGCCGCCTACCGCGTTCCCCATCCGCATAACCAGAAGGCCGCGCGCCGCCAGACCCGCGCCGCCCGCTGGATCGGCGTGCTGCTGCTGTGGGCCATCGTGCTGACCCTGGGGTTCGTCGCCGACCGGGTGATCCCGCCCCAGCACCTGCCCTGGAAGACCCTCAGCGTCATCGATCCGGTCGGCCTGGCCACCAAGATCAAGGCCGCCCGGGCCGGCGAGGACGCCGCCGCCTGTCGGGCCATCCTGACTCAGGGCGGGGTGGACTATGTCGCCGCCCCGGAGCAGGCGTCCGGCGAGTTCTGCCGCGTGCACGACGCCCTGGAGCTGACCGCCGGCCTGGCGCCGCTGAAACCCGCCCGCCCCGTCCTGACCTGCAAGGAGGCCCTGGCGGTGACCATCTGGGAGCGCAAGGTGGTGCAGGCCGCCGCCTTCGACACCCTGGGCCAGGGGGTGGTGGCCATCGACCACTACGGCAGCTATGCCTGCCGCCGCATCTATGACCGCGCCGAGGGGCCGGTCAGCGAGCACGCCAGCGCCAACGCCCTGGACGTCGCCGGCTTTCGTCTGGCGGACGGGACGCAGATCAGCGTCGAGAAGGACTGGAACGATCCGGGCCCCAGGGGCGCCTTCCTGCACAGGGTCC
Organism: Caulobacter ginsengisoli; assembly: GCF_030814835.1. Taxonomy (GTDB): domain Bacteria; phylum Pseudomonadota; class Alphaproteobacteria; order Caulobacterales; family Caulobacteraceae; genus Caulobacter; species Caulobacter ginsengisoli. The sequence goes on along the minus strand of NZ_JAUSVS010000004.1, from coordinate 189,330 downwards.
GCGACGGGGCCTGCCAGGTGTTCATCACCGTCCTCTCCCCAGACTACAATGCCGAGCACGCCAACCACCTGCATCTGGACATGGGCGGCTGGGCCAAGTGCGCCTGATCCTGCCTTGACGTAGGGAACCTCCCCGGTCAGTTTGGCTGGAAATCAAACAACTGTTTGGAGGAGCACGCCATGGCCGCTGAAGGCAACCTGTTCGACCTGACCGGCAAGGTCGCCATCATCACCGGCTCCTCGCGCGGTATCGGCAAGGCCATCGCCGAGCGCATGGCCCAGCATGGCGCCAAGGTGGCCATCTCCTCGCGCAAGGCGGGCCCCTGCGACGAGGTCGCCGCCGAGATCAATGCGGCCAACGGCGAAGGCACGGCCATCTCCTGCCCGGCCAACATCTCGTCCAAGGAAGACCTGCAGCGGCTGGTCGACACCACCCGGGAAGCGTTCGGCAAGGTCGACATCGTGGTCTGCAACGCCGCTTCCAACCCCTATTACGGCCCGCTGGCCGGCATCACCGACGACGCCTTCCGCAAGATTCTCGAGAACAACGTCATCGCCAACAACTGGCTGATCTCGATGGTCGTGCCCGAGATGATCGAGCGCAAGGATGGCGCGGTGATCATCGTCTCCTCGATCGGCGGGCTCCGGGGCTCGCCCATCATCGGCGCCTACAACATCTCCAAGGCCGCCGACTTCCAGCTGGCCCGCAACCTGGCGGTCGAGTACGGGCCGCACAATGTGCGGGTCAACTGCATCGCCCCCGGCCTGGTGAAGACCGATTTCGCCAAGGCTTTGTGGGACAATCCCGAGATTCTCAAGCGCTCCACCGACGGGGTGCCGCTGCGCCGCATCGGTGAGCCGGACGAGATCGCCGGGGCGGCGGTGTTCCTGGCCTCCAAGGCCGGCAGCTTCATCACCGGCCAGACCGTCGTCGCGGACGGCGGCGCCACTGTTTAGGATCACCGTATGGAGATCCTCGATTACCAGCCCCGCCACGCCCAGGCCTGGAAGACGTTGAACGAGGCCTGGATCACCAGGCATTTCGCCATCGAGGACGCCGACCGCCAGGTGCTGGACGACCCGGTCGGCAAGGTGCTGGCCAAGGGCGGCCACATCTTCATCGGCGAGCAGGACGGGGTGGCGATCGGCTGTTGCGGGCTGAAGGCCATGGACGACGGCGGCTTCGAGGTCATCAAGATGACGGTCAGCGAGGCGGCGCGCGGCACGGGCCTGGGCCGCCAGCTCATGCAGGCCTGCATCGACCGCGCCCGCGAGGTCGGGGCGCCGCGGCTTTATCTGGAGACCAACTCGGCGCTGGGGCCGGCGCTGAGCCTCTACCGCACCATGGGCTTTACCGACATTCCGGCCCGGGGCACCGACTATGCGCGGTGCGATGTGTGGATGGAGATGCCGCTCTAGCGACGTCGCTCCAGGCGCACGTCAGACCAGGCCGATGAGGGCCCGTCCAGCAGCGGCTCGGGCCGGCCCTTCAGGGTGTGGTCGAAGAAGGCCAGGCTGTAGGCGTTCACGATGGCCCGGGCCCGGCGGGGTTCGACCGGCCCATCCAGCCCCAGCCAGCGGCCCAAGGGGGGCCTGAGGAACATCGGCATGTCCGAGAAGTCCTGATGATAGAAGCCCGGCGCCCGCACGATCCAGCCCTCGCCGGGCAGGCGGTCGAACACCGCCCGCATGGTCGACTGGGTCTCCAGAACATCGACCTCGGCCCATCCCTCCCGGCGCATGAGCGCGGCGTCGCGGCTCAGCCACATCGTCGGCTGTTTCAGGCCTGAGCGCACCACGGCCGCCGGCATGAAGACATCCATCGGCAGGCAGGCCTTGAAGCGCCGATCGTCCCGGCAGGCCTGGGCGGTCACCGCCCCGCCGAGCGACAGGCCGAACATTCCCGCTCTCGACAGGTCGAGCCGGCCGGTGAGGCGGCCCCCCGGGTCGGCCCGGTCGAGCCTGGCCAGCTCGTCCAGCACGAAGCTGGCGTCCCCGGCCAGGAACGGGATGACCTGGTCGATGAACCGGCGGTCCATCATCCGCCGGTCGAAGGCGGCCCGACGGCCATCCGGAAACACCACGCCGGTCGCCGCATAGGGCTGAGCCATGGCGATTACGACATAGCCGTGGCTGGCCAGCATCTCGGCCTGGACGCTGTTGTGCTGGGCGTAGCCGGCCCGGCCGTGAGCGAAGACCAGCACCGGAAAGCGTCCCGCCGCCGCCGGCGCGTCGGGGACGGCGTTGGTGCGGATCAGGCCCAGATGGCTCATCATGAAGGCCGGCAGCCGCAGCAGGCGGGCCATGGGCGCCAGGGCGCGGGTGTCCGGCACATAGGGCGCGCGGCGCGGGTCGGTCGTCGGCGCCGCCGGATACCAGACCTGGACCATCAGTTCCCGGCGGTCGGCGGGATCGGCGGTGAAGATCTCGGCCCTGTCCGCATCGACCCAGTGATAGCTCACCGTCCCGACGGCATAGGGGCCGTCCGGCGCGGGCAGGCTGAAGACCGGGAAGGCGATGGGCGGCGCGGCGCAAAGAACCAGGCCCAGCCCGGCGGCGATCACCAGCGGGATAGGGGCCGGCCGCCCCTGCCGCACCAGAACGGCGGCGGCCAGGATCAGGCAGAGCAGATAGGCCGGAAACATCTGCCAGCGCGGCAGGTCGACCAGCTGGTGGCCGAACAGGGTGAACACCATGGCCAGCACCGCAATACGAGCCAGCCAGGGCCGCGCGAGGGCGGCCACCCCGGCGGCCATCGCCGCCAGCAGCAGAATTTCGAATGGCCGCATGACCCGCGCTCCAGCCTGGAGCCCCAGTCTCGCCGCAGCGACAGGCGCGCGCCTTGGCCTGGATCAAGCCCGAGGGTCCGCTCGACCTCGAGCGCCGTGCCGGGCGGAGCGAGATCCCTAGGGGTCTTCGATCGAGAAGACCCGCTCGATGTCCTCGCCCAGGAAGCCGATGGCCTCCGCCTGGCGCACGCCCGGCAGGACGGCGACGTCATAGAGCTCGTCGATGACGGTCTCGAAGCGCAGCCAGTGGACCGCCTCGCCGCTGGCCAGATCGACGATCAGCAGGCCGCCGCGCACCCCGTCGGCGTCCAGCCGGTCCTCCAGCGCCAGGCCCTCGAAGGCCCGGTTGTTGCGGGCCCGGGAGAGGCCGATCACCGCACAGCCGCCCAGGAAGGCCAGGCCCCGCGCATAGCCCGGGCAGAAGGCGATGGGGGTGAACGTCCCGTCGGCGGGATCGAGCGTCCCGAACTCACCGGTTCCGGAGTTGAGCAGCCAGAGCCGTCCTTCATGCCAGCGGGGCGAGTGGGGCATGGAAAAGCCGCTGGCGACAATCTCGCCGCTGGCCACCTCGATGACCACCCCGCCATCGCGGCGATGCTGGCGCCAGCCGTCGGCGAGGTCCGAGCGGCTGACGGCCGTGACATGGGCCGGCCGGGTCCCGTCCATGGCCAGGCCGTTCAGGTGGCAGCGGTCCTCCGGAACCAGGGCCGAGATGAAGGGTGGCCGCCACAGGGACCTGAAGCTGTCGCTGTCGCTGATCGTCGCCAGGCAGTTGAAGGCGGTGTTGACGAAGACCGGCGCCCCGTCCGCGCCCAGGCCTATGTCATGGCAGTCGACGGCCCCGGTGACCCGGGCCTCGCGGGGGGCGAACAGCCGGTCGGCGCCGCTGGCGGTGGCGCGGCCGGGCGGCAGGGTGTTGGCGAACCGCCAGAGCCGGGCCCGGTCGCTGGTCCACAGCGACTGGCCGTCGGTCCACAGGCCCTGGCACTGGTCGATGCGGCGTTCATGGGCCCGCACCTGGCCGTCGGGTCGAAGGCCGATGAAGAACAGCCGGCCGGCCTGGTAGGTGGTCAGGGCGATGCTGGCCCCCCGCCCATGCAGCCAGGCCGCGAAGCCCGGCGACAGGCTCAGGCTCGGGCTCGGGCTCGTTTCGGCGGCAGGCGTGGACGAACCCGGCATGGGCAAAGTCTAGGGCGCTTGCGGGCCTGGAGGAAAGGGGCGGGCCCTACTCGTCCTTGACGCGGCGCTTGCGGAAGCTGGGGTTCAGCACCTTCTTGCGCAGGCGGATCGACTTGGGCGTCACCTCGACCAGTTCGTCCTCCTCGATATAGGCGATGGCCTGTTCGAGGGTCAGGCGGCGCGGCGGGGTCAGGCGGATGGACTCGTCCTTGCCCGAGGCCCGCACGTTGGTCAGCTGCTTGGCCTTCATCGGATTGACGTCCAGGTCGTCCATCCGGGCGTTCTCGCCGATGATCATGCCCTGGTAGGTCTTCTCGTTGCCGCCCACGAACATGAAGCCGCGCTCCTCCAGGTTCCACAGGGCGTAGGCCTGGGTCTCGCCGTCGGAGTTGGAGATCAGCACGCCCTTGCGGCCGCCCTCGATGGCGCCCTTGTAGGGCTCGTAGTGGCTGAACACCCGGTTCAAGACGCCGGTGCCGCGGGTGTCGGTCAGGAACTCGCCCTGGTAGCCGATCAGCGAGCGCGAGGGGCTCATCAGGGTCAGACGGGTCTTGCCCGCGCCCGAGGGGCCCATGTCCTTCAGCTCGGCCTTACGGGCCGACAGCTTTTCGATGACGATGCCGCTGAACTCGTCGTCGACGTCGATCATCACGTCCTCGATCGGCTCCAGCTTCTCGCCGGTCTCCTCGTCGGTCTTGAACACCACGCGCGGGCGGCTGATCGACAGCTCGAAGCCCTCGCGGCGCATGGACTCGATCAGCACGCCCAGCTGCAGCTCGCCGCGGCCGGCGACCTCGAAGGCGTCCTTCTCGGAAGTCTCGGTGACGCGGATGGCGACGTTCTGCTCCAGCTCCTTCATCAGGCGGTCGCGAATGACCCGGCTCTGCACCTTGTCGCCTTCGCGGCCGGCCAGGGGGCTGTCATTGACCGAGACGGTCATGGAGATGGTCGGCGGATCGATGGGCTGGGCCGGCAGGGCCTCGGTCACGTCGATGGCGCAGAGGGTGTCGGCCACGGTGGCCTTGCTGAGGCCGGCGATGGCGACGATGTCGCCGGCTTCGGCGTCGTCGATCGGCTGGCGCTTGAGGCCGCGGAAGGCCAGCACCTTGGTGATGCGGCCGCGCTCGATTTCCTTGCCGTCGCGCGACAAGGCGTGGATGGCCATGCCGGGCACGGCCTTGCCGCTCTCGATGCGGCCGGTCAGCAGGCGGCCCAGGAACGGATCGCTTTCGATCAGCACCGACAGCATCTGGAAGGGCCCGTCGGCCTTGGCGATGGCCTTGGGCTCGGGCACGTGGCGGACGATCAGGTCGAACAGCGGGGCCAGCGTGTCGTTGGGCTTGGCCATGTCCAGGGTGGCCCAGCCGTTCTTGCCCGAGGCGTAGATATGCGGGAAGTCCAGCTGCTCGTCGGTGGCGCCGATGGCGGCGAACAGGTCGAAGGCGTCGTTCAGCACCCGGTCGGGATCGGCGTGCGGCCGGTCGACCTTGTTGAGGCAGAGGATGGGACGCAGGCCCATCTTCAGCGCCTTGCCCAGCACGAACTTGGTCTGCGGCATGACGCCTTCCTCGGCGTCGACCAGCAGGACGCAGCCGTCCACCATGCCCAGGATCCGCTCGACCTCGCCGCCGAAGTCGGCGTGGCCGGGGGTGTCGATGATGTTGATGCGGGTGTCGCCCGCCTCGCCATGCCAGAGCACGCTGGTGCATTTGGCAAGGATGGTGATGCCGCGCTCGCGTTCCTGGTCGTTGGAGTCCATGGCCCGCTCGGCGTGGGCCTCGTTGGCGCGGAAGATGCCGGACTGGGCGAGCAGCTGATCGACCAGGGTGGTCTTGCCATGGTCGACGTGGGCGATGATGGCGATGTTTCGCAAGGACATGCGGACGGGCTTTCGGACGGCGGACAGCAAGAGCCCCCTTGGGCTCTGGCGGCGGTTGGGGAGGCGGCGCTTTTACGCGAGGCGTGCGACGAAAGCCACCCCGTGCGACGGGGTGGCTCGCCTAGGGCGGAAGATGGGCTGTTCTAGCGCGGTTCGGGCGGCTTGTGTGGCCCAAGGATCATATGGCCGAACCAGCTGATCACGCCGATCACCAGCGAGCCGAGCAGGGCCGGCACGAAGCCGTCCACCGTCAGGTCTTTCAGGAAGAAGGCGACCAGGCCCAGCATGGCGGCGTTGATGACCAGTAGGAACAGGCCCAGCGTCACCACGGTGATCGGCAGGGTGAAGAAGAACACCACCGGCCGCACGATGGCGTTGACGATGCCCAGCAGGAAGGCGGCGATGGCCAGGGTCGGCCAGCCGCCGGTGTAGCTGATGCCGGGCACGAAATGGGCCGCGATCCACAGACCAAAGCCCGCGAACAGGATACGGAGCAGGAAGCTGATCATCTCAGGCCCTCCTGGGCGGGTTTTCTACTGCTGCGGCGGCGCGAACGGCGTGACGCTGAGCACGCCTTCCCAGGGCGCGCGGGTGATGATCAGGGTCGGGCCCTTGGGGTCCTTGACCGCCTTGTCATCGGCATAGAGGGCGGAAACCGTCAGCGGCCTGTCGGCCATCACCACCAGCTCGCAGTTGAGGGCAATGGTCTTGGCCCCGGCCGTCCAGGCGTTGGGCGGGGGGACCGGCTTGCGGTCGGCCCGGCCGCAGGTGCGGTCCCCGACCTGGATGACCAGCGCCTGGGCGGCGCCGGCGCCGCTGGCGGTCGAGGTGCCGGTGGCCTGGACCACATAGCGGCCGGCGGTCATGGCCGGCAGGGTGCAGCTGGTCTGGGTCGGACTGATATTGCGGCAATAGGCGGCGGTGATTTCAGGCTGGCTGTAGCCGGGCAGGCCCTTGGGCGGGCCGACCGGCGCCACGGCCGCCGGCGCGACGGGCGGCTTGGCCGCTGGAGCCGTAGGCGTCTGGGCCGACGGGGCGGCGACGCCGAACATGGCCATTACGGCCCCCATGATCACGATACGCATGGCTTTCTACTCCTTGAGACTGATCAGGCCGGAGACGGCGCGGGTCAGGTGTCCTTGCGGCCGGTCTGGATGACGCCTTGGCGTTCCATGGCGGCCTGCAGGGTGTTGATCTTGTTGAACAGGTCCACCGCGCCGTCCAGGTCCAGCACCAGTCGACAGACCGGGCGGGACTTGCCGACGCGCCTGGCGGGCTTGGATCCCTTGGCGGGGATCGGGTCGTCCAGCCGCGCCACGCAGAATTCGATCCGCAGCGTGCGGCCGTCGAAACTCATCCGCTGGACGTTGTCGGCGAAGGTTTCGAGCAGTTCCGGCCGATCCTCATAGGTGAGGTCGATGTCTTCGCCGGCGAGCCTGGGCATTCAGCAACCCCCATTCCTGGAAACAGGGTCTCTTGCAGGACCCCTTAAAACGACAGTGGGCCGGTCTTGCGACCGGCCCACCACCTTAATCCGGTCTGGCCTACCAGCGCCAGCGGAAGCCCACGTTGCCTTCCGTCGACTGGTAGTCGTCCTTGAACTTGGCCCCGACGGTGGCGAAGGCCGAGAAGGCGTTGACCGTGCTGAACAGGTTCACGCTGCCCTGGATTTCACCGAACGTGCCGGAGAAGTCGTCGCCCAGGAGCAGGTCGGGCCCGGCGCTGTGGATGGTCAGGTTGTTCTCGCCGTCGAACTCGTCCCACACCCGGCCGGTCAGCGCGAACTTGGCGTTGAACGTGTCCATGGAGCTGTTCATGCCGATCCGGGCGCCCAGGCTTCCGCGGAAGCTGGTGGTGTCGTCCCAATCGATCACGGCGCCAGGCACGGTCACATCGTCGATGTCCGTCTTGACATAGGCCAGGCTGGCCAGGGGCTCGAAGAAGCCCTGCTCACCCAGCTTGTAGGTCCAACCGCCTTCGACCTGACCGCCCAGCGACTTGAGCTGCGAACGGAAGATGTTCGAGCCGGCGGGGGCCAGGCTGGTGGCCTGCCAGCTGAGGTCGAGATTGTTGGCGTTGACGATCGCGTTGAGGAACAGGCCGTCCGACAGGTAGGTGGCGTAGCCGCCGATGTCGTAGCCTTCCATCGACGCCACGGTGGTCGAGGCGTCGAAGCTGACGTCCGAGTCGACATAGCCGACCATGCCGCCGAACAGCCACACACCGTTGCTGGTCGAGGTCACGAAGTCGATGCCGGTCAGCAGAGCCGAGGTGTTCTGCTCGTAGCTGGTGTCGAAGGTCCAGGTGGTGCCCAGCAGCGAGAAGGTCGAGGTCAGGTCACGATCGGCGTTGGCGCCCGTGATCCGCACCCAGACGCCGGTGCTGTTGCCGCTGATGTCGCCCACCTGATCGCGGATGTCGGCCTGACGGTCGGCCCAGGTGCCGGTGGTCTGATACCAGACGGACTGGGCGGCCTGGCCCAGGGTGGTGAACTCGAAGGCCTCGCCGTCCGGAACGCCGACCAGCAGGTGCTGCTTGGTCGGGTTCAGGATCAGGTCATACATGAACAGACCCTTGTCCAGCACGCCGTCCGGCGAGCTGGGATCGGCCCGCCAGTGCTCGGAGTTCGGATCCAGGCCGAAGTGGGTCGCCCCCGTGGTCCCGGCCCCGGAGACGTCGACCAGGACGATGCCGCCCGGGTTGAAAGCGCCGAAGGCGTTGGGGCTGTTGTCGGTGACCAGGACCAGGGTGCTGCCGGTGGTGGTGCCGCCGGTCAGGCTGAAGCAGTCGGCCGCCGTCAGGACCGCGCAGCTGGTCTGGACGGTGGCGCCGAGGTTGGCGTCCATCACCAGGCGGCTGGAGCCGGTCCCGTTGAAGGTGGTCCCGGCCGCGAGGATGCGGTCGTTGGTGAAGCCGTCGGACGCCGCCGTCAGGGTCGTTCCGGACGAGCCGAACACGATCCGACCGGAGTTGTTCCAGGTCTCCAGGTTGGTGATGGTCAGGGTCGCCGCGCCTTCGGCGGGCTCACCGACGATCAGTTCGCCGCTGTTGGCGAAGACGTCCGCACCCGCTCCGAAGTCGAACGAGGTGGCCGCCGCGCCGGCGTTGGTGAAGATGATGCCGCTGTTGTTCAGCTGGTCGGCGCCGGGGCTGAAGGTGCTGGCCCCGGTGGTGTGCCAGGAGAAGGTCGAGGTGTTGTTGAACACCACGTTCCCGGTCAGGCCCGAGAACAGGACCCGGCCCTGGATACGGCCGCCGTTGTTGATCACCACGCTGCCGCCGATGCCCCGGATGGCCAGGTCGTCGTAGCCCGTGGTGGTGTTGTCGGTCGAACGGACCACGCTGTTGGCGCCGACCGTGAAGGTGGTGGTGCCGCCGGCGAGGTTGTTCAGATCGACGACCCAGCCGTTCACGCCCGCGCCGGCCCCGATCAGGGTGGTGCCGGTGTTGGTGGTGATGTTGACCGTGCCGCCCGCCGAGGTGGTGCGGACCGCGCTGCCGACGGCGTCGACGATGGTGCGGTTGGCGGCGCTGGCGACCGTGATGGTGCCCGTGCCGGTCGTCACGGCGTTGACCGCCGCGAAGCCCGCGCCCGTCGAGGTGACGTTGGCGTTGACGTTGATGTTGGTGACGCCCGCGCCGGTGTTGCCGGTCAGGATGCCGTTGGCGTTGGTGGCGTTGACCGTGCCGTTGTTGGTTACGGTCACGGTGGCGGCGGTCGAGGAAGCCTCGATCCCGTCGCTCAGGCCCGCGGTCGCGCCATTGGTGGTCACGGTGACCGCGCCGCCGGCCGACTGGGCATGGATGCCGTCGCCGCCGTTGCCGGTCACGCCCGAGGCCGCGGTGGTGTCGACGGTGATCGCGCCCGTGCCGCTGTTGACCGCCAGGATGCCGTTAAGGGCGCCGGTGACGTTGGCCGCGGTGTCGATGTCGATCAGGCCGTTGACGCCGCTGACATCCATGCCGTCGCCGGTCGAGGAGGTCAGCACGCCGCCCGCCACCGTGAAGACCGTGCTGGTCCCGGTCCCGGTGTTGACGGTGTGGATGGCGTCACCGGTGGAGCTGACCGCCCCGCTGGTGCCCACCGACAGCGTTCCGTTGACGTTGGAGGCGTTGATGCCGATCGAGCCGGCGCCGGTCGTGGCGGTGATCGCCACGTTGTTGGCCACCTGCACCAGCCCGCCACTGCCGATGGCGGTGATGCCGGTCGAGCCGACGCCGGTGACGGTGATGGCGCTGCCGCCCGAGGTGAACACCTGGGTGGAGCCGCTCCCCGAGTTGGTGGCGTAGATGCCCGAGTTGACCGCGAAGATCCCGAAGGCGCCGGTCGACTGGATGTTGATCGTGCCCGTGCCGGCCACGTTCGACTGGTTGGCGTAGATGCCGACGTTGTCGATCGAGTCGCCCACGGTGCCGATGGCCCCGGTGTTGGTGATGGTGATGGCGCCGGCGGTCCCGGTGACCCCGGCATAGAGGCCGACATCCGCCGAACCGGCGATCGAGCCGGTCGCCGTCAGGCGTTCGGTGATCCCGCCCGTGCCGCCGTTCACCGCGAACACGCCGTAGCCGCTGCTGGGCGTGGTGTCGGCGACCAGGGCGCCATTGACCGTGACGTCGATCAGCCCGGCGCTGGCGGCGTTGCCGACGGAAGCCTCGATGGCGTCATTGCTGGCGGTGATGGTCGTGCCGGCCGCCTGGACGATGGTGATGCCGCCCGTACCGGCGCCGCCGGAGGTGACCTGGATGCCGTCATTGGTCGCGGCGGTGATGTTGGCGTTGGCGTTGACGGTGGTCAGGCCCGAGCCGTTGGAGAAGACATCGATCCCGATCTGGTTGGCCCAGATGGCGCCGCCCTGGGTGATGGTGGTGGCGCCCGAGCCGCTGATCATCGTCGTGTCGATGCCGTCGACCGAGACGTCGTTGCCAACGCCGGCCGAACCGATGTCGCCGAGGGTGTTGACGGTGATCGCGCCGCCGCCGGCGGTGAGGGCGACGATGCCGTTGTTGGCCGTGCCGGCGATGTCGCCGGCGGCCAGCGTGGTGATGTCGATGTTGCCGAAATTGGAGGTGGCATGGATGCCGTCTCCGCCGACCGCATTGGCGGCGTCACGCAGAATGACGTTGATCGCGCCGCTGTTGCTGGTCGCCTGGATGGCGTCGCCGGCGGTGGAGCTGACCGCGCCCAGGCCCAGGGTTTCGATCTGGATCAGGCCGGTGCCGGTCGTCTCCGCGTCGATGCCGATGACGCCGCTGGTCGCGCCGAAGGTGAAGATCTGCACCGAGCCGGCGCCGCCGGTCAGGGCATTGACACCGTCGCCGGTGACGCCGGTGGTCGGATCGAAGCCGGTGCTGATGACGATATTGCCGCTGGTCGAATTGGCGTTGATGCCGTTGACCGTGCCGCTGGTCGCGTCGAACAGGTTCAGGGTGATGTTGCCCGAGCCCGAGGTCGCGGTGATGCCGTCGCCGGCGGTGCCGGTGATGGAGCCGAAATACGGGTTCATCGTGATGTCGCCGGAGGCGCTGGTGGCGAGGACCCCGGTCGTGCCGCTGATGTCGGCGCTGCCGGTGATGTCGACATCGCCGGCCCCGCCGGTGACCGCCCGCACGCCAACGCCGCCGGTGGCGGTGACCACCGTGCCGTTGAGGGTCAGAGCCAGGCTGCCGCTGGTGCTGGAGGCGTCGACGCCGTCGCCGCCGGTGGCGAAGACGTTATCGCCAGTGGTCACGGTGTTCAGTCCGTCCACCGTGCTGGTCTGGATGCCGTCGCCGGCGCTGCCGGTGACGACGCCGCCCGCCGCGGTGATGACGGTCGAGGTCCCGCCGGCCGCGGTGGCCGTCGAGGTGACGCCGATGGCGCCATTGACGGTGTCGTTGACATTGACGTTGGACTGGCCGCTGCCGGTGCTGGCCGCGATGCCGACCGTGCCGGCGTTCACCGCGCCGTTGTTGGTGACGGTGACGATGCCAGAGCCGCTGCTGGCGGCCGAGACGCCGACCTCGTTCTGGCCCAGCACGCCGCCGGCGCCGACGGTGACGTCGATATTGCCGTTGGTGGTGACGGCCCGAATGCCGGTGTCGTCCGCCGCGACGATGCTGCCGCCGGTATTGACGGTCACCGTGCCCGCGCCGCCGGTGGTGGCCAGGATGCCGTAGGTTTCGACGTCCCCGGGGACGCCCGTGCCGTTGGAGCTGACGAAGGCGTTGGTGGTGATGGACACGTCGCCGCTGGTGGAGGCGCCATAGATACCGATGGTCGCCGGCAGGTTGCCGGCGGTGTCGACGCCATTGTCGTCCGGGAAGCCGGTGATAATCGAGCCGGTGCCGGTGACGATGGTCACGTCGCCCGAGCCAACGGTGATGCCGACGATGCCGCCGGTGCCGTCGCCGACGACGGCGATGTCGGCGCCGTCGCCGATATCGACCGAGACGCTGCCCGTACCGCCGCCGGTGTTGACGGCCCGGATGCCCATGCCGCCGTCCGCCGCCAGGCCCGCGCCGTCATCGACTCTGATGACCAGGCCGGTGCCGGCCATCACTTCCACCGAGGGATCGCCCACGCCGGTGTCGGCCGCCGCGCTGCTCTGGGTGTTGATGCCGATGGCGATGGTGTCGGCGTCGGTGTTGTTGACGTCGATATTGACGTTGTTGCCCAGCGTGGTGGTGGCGTCGGTCGCCGCCGTGTCGTTCACGCCGTAGTCGTCCGGATCGATGATCGCGCCATCGCCGATGGTCGAACTGGCCTCGCCGCCCGCCGAGACGGCGGACACGCCGAACTGGCCGCCAGTGACGGTCGCGCCCGCGCCCACATTGGCCGCCGCGTCGCCCGTGTTCGCATTGGCGAACACGCCGCCGATCCCGCCGGCGACGGTCGAACCCGCCGCCGCCGTGGCCGTGGCGTCGCCCGTGCCGGAGGTGGTCGCCACGACGCCATAGTTGCCGCCGGTGACGTTCGAGCCGACCCCGGCCGTGGCCGTGGCGTCGCCCGCGCCCAGGCCGTTGTTGATCTGGGCCAGCACGCCGACGTTGCCGGTCGTCACGACCGTGCCGTTGGCCGTGGCCGTGGCGTCGCCCGTGCCGCTGGTCCGGGCGCCGACGCCGGCGCCCAGGATGCCCGTGCCGTCGGCATAGACATCGCCGTTGACGGTGACGTTGACGTTCGAGCTGTTGCCGGCGTTGAAGATCACCCCGACGATGCCGTCGGCGCCGACCGCGTTGCCCACGCCGCCGACGTCGCCGTCGGCGACCACGGTGACGCTGCCGCCACCGGCCTGGAACACGCCCGCCGCGATGCCGTAGCCGTTGTCGGCGTCGATGGTGCTGCCGGCGGCCGTGTTGACCACCACGCTGCCGGTGTTGCTGTTGGCGTAGATGCCGTAGCCGCCCGTGACGGTGATGGCGCCGTCGCCGTCGACCGTGACGTTGCCGCTGTTGCTGAGGGCGAAGATGCCCCCGCCGGTGGCGTTGATGGTGCTGGCCGCGGTCAGCGAGATCTCGATGTCGCCGCTGCCGTTGGCGCCGGCGGTGATGCCGTTGCCGCCGGTGGCGTTGATCGCCCCGTCGACATCGATGTCGGTCAGGCCAGAGCCGTTGGTGGTGGTGGCGATGGCCGAGCCGGCCGTGCCGGTGACGCTGCCGGTGTCGAGGTTGATGGCGCCATTGCCGGTGGTGGTGACATTGATGCCGACCGTGCCGGTAACCTGGCCGCCGCCGGTGGTGTCGACCGTCGCCTGGCCCTGGGCGGTGCTGACGGCGATGCCGGTCCCGCCGGTGCTGCTGACGGTGTCGCCGGTAATGACGACGACGGAGTGGGTGGTCGCCGCCGTGGCGGTGATGCCGCTGAGGCCGCCGCTGACCGCGCCGCCTGTGACGACCAGAACGTCGCCCTGGCTGGAGGTCGCCGAGACGCCGTTGCCGGCCGCGGCCGAGACCGCACCGGTGCTGACATTGACGCCCTGCTGGCCGCTGGCGAAGATGCCATCGCCCAGGGTGCTGGTGATCAGGCCCGAGGTGATGACCTGCGAATTGCCCGCGGTAGAACGGGAGAAGACCGCCGTCCCGGTCGAGGTCACGGTCGCGCCGCCGAGCAGGAAGACGCCCGTGGTGCCGATGCCGCCGTCGGCGAAGATGCCGAAGCCGGCCGTTGCATTGACCGAGCCTTCGTTCATCCGCACCTGCGAATTGCCCGTGCCGTTGTCGGCGCGGATGCCGCGGCCGCCGGAGATCGAGATCCCGGCGTCGCCGAAGTCGTTGCTGCGCAGGTCGATGTCGATGCCGCCGGCGTCACCGACCTGGACGTCGATCGCATAGCCCGCGGCGTTGACGATGACGGGGTCGCCCGAGTTGGCGACGTTCGTCGTGGCGAAGATCGTCACGTTCGAGCCCGGGGCGCCGCTGTTCACCGCCAGACCGCCGGTGATGGCGACCCCGTCCTCGAGGTTGAGCGTCAGAACGCCGTCGGTCGTATAGGTTACGCCCGCCGGATAAGCGCCAGCGCAGGTGAAGTTGTCCGCCCCTCCGGCATTCACCGAAGGATCGCCGCACTCGTTGGCGGCGAAGGCGGTGCTGGGCGCCAGGGTGGCGACCCCGCCGACCCCCGCCATCAGCGTGGCGGCCACCAGCGACGAGCTGGCGAGCAGGGACAGACGACGGCGAGCATACCGGCTGGACGAAGCAGACATTGGGCGAACCCCCTCAGGTTGGCTTATATGAGACATGGGTAGGGGGCCGACACACCCCTCCCCAATTGGAACATCGTTCCACGACCCTAATTCGCCTGCGACGTTTCGTCCATGGGGTTTGAGACCCCAAAAACGGGGGTTTCGCCTCAGGCGCGAATTCCGGCCGGAAACTGTGTCAACCGGAGACAGTAAACGTCGTTCAGGCGACAGACCTCAGGCCTGCCGGCCCCACAGCCGCAGGCGGCTGACCCCGCCATCCGGAAAGATATTCAGCCGCACAAATCGAATTGCCGCTGAGTCCGCCACCTCGAACCGGTGTTCGGCGTCAGCCTGCAGCTTGACCTCGGGCAGCAGCACCGGCCAGGCGGCCGACCGCGCCTCCAGGGTTTCCAGCGGCCCGGCGTCCTCCGTCGTCGCCTGGATCATGCAGCGGTCGGGGTAGTTGCCCTTGAAGTGGCGGGTGTCGACCAGAATCTCCTCGATCCGGCCGGCGTGACCCAGCGCCAGCACCGCCCAGTCATGGCCGGGCTCGCGCCGCCGCCGGGTTTCCCAGCCATCGCCCATGTCCCTGCCCCGGCCCGGCGCGGTCAGGTTTTCGACCCGGCCGTAATGCTCGTTGTTGGCCAGCAGGCCGCGACCGCCGTTTTCCAGGGCCAGCAGGTCGACCCGGCGGTCGCCGATGGCGCTCCAGTCCACCTCGACCCGGCCAAAGACCCGCAGCCGGGCCACCCCGCCGTCGGGGAAGATGTTCAGCCGCACATGGGTCCAGACCCCCGGGGTCTCGGCGGCGGCCAGCCGGCGGCTGTCGCCCTGCAAATCCGTGACGCCCAGCAGGGAGGTCCAGGCCGTGTCCCCTGGCGGAATCGCCTCACGACAGTAGCAGCCGTCGATCGAGGCCCGCGGCGGGTAGTTGCCGGTGAAGTGGCGGGTGTCGATCTCGAAGCCGGCGATGCGGCCCGGAACGCCCAGCCGCACGATGGCCCAGTCGTAGCCCGGAACGCGCTTACGGCGGCTCTCCCAGCCGTCCATCCATTTGCCGTTGTCGTCATACTTGCCCGGGATGAACACAGGCTCGGCCGGATCGATCAGCCGGCTCTTGTCGGCGAAGAAGTCGTCGGTCGCGTAGACCACTTCGGCGCCCAGCCGGGGCTGGGCCAGGTCGATCAGGCCGACGGGGGAGAAATCGCTCACGCTTTGGGCTCCGGCAGGTCCGCGAGCCGAAAGCCCGCGATGCGGTGGATCTGTTCCAGGGCCGTGTCGAACTCGGTTTGCGGGTCATTGTCCAGCCGCGCGCGGAAGGCCGCCAGGATATCGGCCCGGGTCAGCCCCTTCACCGCGATGATGAAGGGAAAGCCGAAGCGGGCGTTGTAGGCGCCGTTCAGCCGCTGGAACTGGGCGAACTCCTCCGGCGTGCAGCGGTCCAGGCCCGCGCCCGACTGCTCGCGCTTGGACGCCTCGGCCATTTCGCCGGCGATGGCGGTGCGGCCGGCCAGCTCGGGGTGGGCGCGGATCAGGGCCAGCTTCTGTTCATAAGACGCGGAATCGACGGCGGCCCGCATCGCCGCCGCGAGATCGCCGGACGGCGGCCAGACCGCCTCGGCGACCCAGGGCGAGGCCTCGTAGACCGCGCCATAGGCCGCCAGGAATTCCGCCCGGGTCATGCGCGGCTCAGGGCCTTCATCAGCCGGTACGAGAACTCGACATCCTCGTAGAAGGCGCTGACCAGGATGCGCTCGTCGCGGCCATGGGCGCGGTTGTCCTCCAGGTCGCTGAACATGCCCGACAGGCCGTAGGTGGGAATACCCGCCGCCCGGCTGTAGATGCCGTCGGTGGCGCCGGTCTCCATCACCGGGTTGAGGACCACGCCCGGCCACAGGCCCGAGACCACGCCCTGGACGGTCTTCATCAGGGCCGGGGTCGGCGGCGATTCGGCGCTGTTCTGGGCGGGGTTGATCACCGTGACCACGACCTTGGGGTCGTCGACCGCCTTGACGATGACGGCCATCGTCTGGGCCTCGGTGTCGCCCGGCATCATCCGGCACTGGATGGCGACGGTCGCCCGCTGCGGCAGGGCGTTCTCGGCATGGCCGCCGGCCAGCAGGGTGGGGGTGCAGGTGGTGTGCAGCATGGCGTTCCAGAACGGGTCCTCGCCCAGCCGGGCGGCAGCGGCCGGATCGGGGGCGTCCTGGGCGACCGCCAGGAAGTCGGCCTTGCGCTGGCCCTCCTCCCGTCCCGCCTGGGCGGTGAACAGGCCGCGCGTCGTCGCCGTGGTCTTCAGGGGAAACTCCAGGCCCTGCAGCCGGCCCAGCGCCGCGGCCAGGCGATAGATGGCGTTCTCCTTGGGCGGGCGCGAGCTGTGGCCGCCGGCATTGGTCACCTCCAGCTGGAAGGTGACGTAGGTCTTCTCGCTGGTCTGCATGGTGTAGGCGATCCGCCTGCCCTTCAGATAGGCGCCGCCGCCGGCGTCGACATTGACCGCGAACTCGGCGTCGATCACGTCGCGGTGCTGCTTGAGCAGGAAGTCCAGGCCGTTGGCGTCGCCGTCCTCCTCGTCGGCGGTGAGGGCGACGATGATGTCGCGGTCGGGGACGAAACCCTCGCGCTTCATCCGGATCAGGCTCAGCAGGATGGCGACGTCGTCGCCCTTCATGTCCAGCACGCCGCGGCCATAGAACCAGCCGTCCTTCTCGGTCAGCTGGAACGGCGGCAGGGTCCAGTCCTCGGGCTTGGCTTCGACCACGTCGATATGGCCCTGGTAGAGGATGGGCCGGGCCTTGCCCTTGCCTTTCAGCCGCACCACCACATTGGCCCAGGCCTCCTGGCCTTTGGGGGCCAGGACCTGGATGTCGCTGTCCTGGAAGCCGCCCGCCTTCAGCCGCGCCACGATGGCGTCGGCGGCCTTGCGGGTGCCCTGCGGATGGACGGTGTTGATGGCGATCAGCTCGGCCAGCATGTCCCGGGCCAGGGCCTGGTCGGCGGGCGAGGGCATCGGCGAGGCGGGCGGTTTCGCCGCCTGGGCGGCGCTGCCGACGAGAAGGACGCCGGCGGCGGCGGCGGCGAAGAAGGCTCTCATTCTAGACTCCAGAATACGGGAAGCGCTCGCGCCAGTGGCGGGCGATGTCGATCCGCCGGCAGAACCAGACGCCGGAATGCCCGGTCACATAGGTCAGGAACCGCGCCAGGCCAGCGATCTTTCCCGGCCGGCCGGCCAGGCGGCAGTGCAGGCCGATACTCAGCATTTTCGGCGCCTCGGCCCCCTCGGCGTAGAGCACGTCGAAGGCGTCCTTCAGATAGCTGTAGAACTGCTCGCCGGTGTTCAGCCCCGTGCCGGAGAAGCGCATGTCGTTGGCCTCCAGCGTGTAGGGCACGATCAGGTGCGGCCTGCCCACAACCTGGCTCCAGAACGGCAGGTCGTCGCTGTAGTCGTCGGCGTCGTAGAGGAAGCCGCCCTCCTCGGCCACCAGCCGCCGGGTGTTGGGGCTGGTCCGCCCAAGATACCAGCCCAGCGGCCGCTCGCCGGTCAGCTGGCGGTGCAGGTCGATGGCCTGCTCGAGGTGCTCGCGCTCCGTCGCCTCGGGCATGTCCTGGTAGTTGATCCACCGCAAGCCGTGGGTGGCGACCTCATGCCCCGCCTTGAGAAAAGCCTCGACCACCCGCGGATGGCGCTGCATCGCCGAGGCGACGCCGAACACGGTCACCGGCAGCCTGAATTCCTCGAACAGCCGCAGCAGCCGCCACACCCCAGCCCGCGATCCGTACTCGTAGATCGACTCCATGCTCATATGCCGCGCGCCCTGGATGGCCGGCGGGTTGATCATGTCGGAGAGAAAGCTCTCGGCCCCGGCGTCGCCATGCAGGATCGAGTTCTCGCCGCCCTCCTCGTAGTTCAGCACCACCTGCACGGCGATCCGCGCGCCGCCGGGCCAGGCGGGGTTGGGCGGACTGGGGCCGTAGCCGACGAGGTCGCGGGGGTAGTCGGGGCTCATTGCCCGCCACGTTCCGGAATTCGCGGACGGATGCAAGCCGCGCGATTGGGCAGACTTGGCCTCACCGACGGCAAAGCCTTGCAATTGCTCTTTCAATTCGGGATTCTGTCTTGCCGCGCCGAACGCGCTTCAAGCCGGATAAGTCCTTGAGCGGCCTCACCACCCACGTCCTCGATCTGGCCCACGGCCGCCCGGCGGCCGGCATGACCCTGCGGCTCTACCGCGATGGCCAGCAACTTCGCACGGCCACGACCAACGCCGACGGCCGCTGCGACGCGCCGCTGCTGGCCGAGCTGGGGGTTGGCAAATACCGGCTGGAGTTCGAGGTCGCCGCCTATTTCCGCGCTCAGGGCGTCGACCTGGCCGAGCCGGCCTTCCTGGACGTGGTCAGGCTGGACTTCGGGATCAGCGACGTCACGGCGCATCATCATGTGCCGCTGCTGGTCTCGCCCTACGGCTACTCCACCTACCGGGGCAGCTAGCGATGTCCGGGACCATCCGCTTCCTGCTGAATGGCGGGCTCCGCGAGGTCGCCGGCGCCGACCCGACCCGCACCCTGCTGGAATGGCTGCGCGAGGACGCCCGCCGGACCGGGACCAAGGAGGGCTGCGCCGAGGGCGACTGCGGGGCCTGCACCGTGGTGGTCGGCGAACTGATCGACGGCGCGGTGCGCTGGCGGGCGGTCAATGCCTGTATCCTGTTCCTCCCCGTTCTGGACGGCCGCGCCATCATCACGGTGGAGGGGCTGTCGAAGGACGGCGAGCTGCACCCCGTGCAGCGGGCCATGGTCGAGGCCCACGGCTCGCAATGCGGTTTCTGCACGCCGGGTTTCGTGATGACCCTGATGGCGATGTGGCTGAATGGCGGCGAGCAGGATGCGGCGAAGATCAACGACGCCCTGGCCGGCAACCTCTGCCGCTGCACCGGCTATGGCCCGATCATCGCCGCCGCCCAGGCCATGGGCGGCCGGGCCGACGCCTCGGCCGACGCCAAGATCGCCGAACAGCTCGAGGCCCTGCGCCGCGAGGCCATGCTGGAACTGGACTTCACCGACCGCTTCAGCGGCGCCCGCCGGCGCTACCTGGCGCCGCGCTCGGCCGACGAGCTGGCCCAGGCGCTGATGGCTCATCCGGACGCGACGGTCCTGGCCGGCGGCACCGATGTCGGGCTTTGGGTCACCAAGCAGCATCGCTCGCTAGATGTGGTGGTGTCGCTGAACGAGGCGGCCGATCTGCGGGCCATGCGCGAGACCGATGACGCCATCGAGATCGGCGCCGGGGCCCGTTATTCCGACGCATACGGACGATTGACTCAGCTCTGGCCCGATTTCGGCGAGGTGCTGCGGCGGTTGGGCTCCACCCTGATCCGCAACAGCGGCACCATCGGCGGCAACATCGCCAACGGCTCGCCCATCGGCGACAGCCCGCCCCTGCTGATCGCGCTGGGCGCCAAGCTGACCCTGCGCCGGGGCGGGACGACGCGCCAGATGCCGTTGGAAGACTACTTCATCGCCTACGGCAAACAGGACCGTCAGCCGGGCGAATTCGTCCTGTCGGTCAGCATCCCCAAGCCGAAGCCCGGCGCCGTCTTCAAGGCCTGGAAGATCTCCAAACGCTTTGACCAGGACATCTCGGCCCTCTGCGGCGCCTTCCAGCTGACGATGGACGGCGAGCGGATCGCCAGCGCCCGCATCGCCTTCGGCGGCATGGCGGCGACGCCCAAGCGGGCCGGCGCCTGCGAGGCCGCCCTGATCGGCCAGGTCTTCGACGAAGCAACCCTGGAGTCGGCATTGGCCGCCCTGGACGGCGACTTCGCGCCGATCAGCGACATGCGGGCCTCGGCCGGCTATCGCGCCGCCGCCGCGCGGGGCCTGCTGCGCAAGCTGTGGGCGGAAACCCAAGGGCAGGCCATCCGCCTGGTCGGGACCGGAGGGCTGGTCGATGCGTGACACGGCCGTCGTCCACAAATCCCTGGCCCATGACAGCGCCGAGCGCCACGTCGCCGGTTCGGCCCTCTATGTCGATGACCTGCCCGAACCGCCTGGCCTGCTGCATGTCCACATCGGCATGAGCGCGCGGGCCCATGCCCGCATCCTGCGCATGGACCTGTCGGCGGTGCGCGCCGCGCCGGGGGTCGTCTGTGTGCTGACGGCCGCCGATATTCCCGGCGTCAACGATGTCGGTCCGGTATTCAAGGGCGACCCGGTGTTCGCTGAAGCCGAGGTCATCTACGTCGGCCAGTCGCTGTTCGCCATCGCCGCCGAGACCCGCGAGGCCGGCCGGGCCGCCGCCGCCCTGGCGGTGGTGGAATACGAGGACCTGCCCGCCGCCCTGACCATCGCGCAGGCCCGGGCCGCCGGCCTGACCCTGGAGCCGGCCCAGGTCATGACCCTGGGCGACGCCAAGGCCGCGCTCGAAGCGGCCCCACACCGGCTGCAAGGAAAGTTGGCCATCGGCGGCCAGGAGCACTTCTACCTGGAGAGCCAGGCCGCCCTGGCCCTCCCCGGCGAGGCCGAGGAGATCCGCATCGTCTCCTCGACCCAGCACCCCAGCGAACTGCAGCACCTGGTCGCCCACATGCTGCATGTGCCCAGCCACTCGGTCGTGGTCGAGGTGCGGCGGATGGGCGGCGGGTTCGGGGGCAAGGAAACGCAGGGCGCCCTGTTCGCCGCCGTGGCCGCCCTGGCGGCGGTCAAGACCGGCCGGCCCGCCAAGAGCCGCCCCGACCGCGACGCCGACATGATCATGACCGGCAAGCGGCATGACTTCGAGATCTCCTGGGACGCCGGGTTCGACGAGACCGGCCGGCTGCACGGCGTCGCCTTCGACCTGGCCAGCCGCTGCGGCTGCTCCAACGACCTGTCGCGGGCGATCAACGACCGGGCGATGTTCCACGCCGACAACTGCTACTTCCTGGGCGCCGCCGAGATCGTCTCGCACCGGTTCCGGACCCATACCGTCTCCAACACCGCCTTCCGGGGCTTTGGCGGACCGCAGGGCATGGTGGGGATCGAGCGGGTGATGGACGCTATCGCCGCGCATCTCGACCTGGACCCGCTGGCGGTGCGCAAGGCCAACCTCTATGGCCCTGGCCGCGACACGACGCCGTATCACCAGATGGTCACCGACAACGTCGCCCCCCAGCTGATCGGCGAGCTGGAGCGCCGCTGCGACTACGCCGCCCGCCGCGCGGCGGTGGCCGAATTCAACGCCACGAACCGCTGGCTGAAGAAGGGCATCGCGCTCACGCCGGTGAAGTTCGGCATCTCCTTCACCACCAGTCACCTCAACCAGGCCGGCGCCCTGGTCCACGTCTATGCCGACGGCTCCATCCTGCTGAACCATGGCGGGACCGAGATGGGCCAGGGCCTGTTCGTCAAGGTCGCCCAGGTGGCCGCCGACGCCTTCGGCGTGCCGCTGGAGGCGGTGAAGATCAGCGCCACCGCCACCGACAAGGTGCCCAACACCTCGGCCACCGCCGCCTCCTCCGGCTCCGACCTCAACGGCATGGCGGCCCTGGCGGCCTGCGAAACAATCCGTGGACGGATGGTCGAGCTGCTGGCCGGCCTCTGGAGCTGCATCCCGCACGACATCCACTTCGCCGATGGGCGGGTCTGGGGGCCGGGACACGACGTGACCTTCGGCGAGGTCGCCCGCCTCTGCCATCTGAACCGCATTTCGCTGAGTTCGACCGGCTACTACGCCACGCCCAAGATTCACTACGACCGCGCCACCCACACCGGCCGGCCCTTCTATTATTTCGCCTATGGCGCGGCCTGTTCGGAGGTGGTGATCGACACCCTGACCGGCGAGAACCGGGTGCTGCGGGTCGACATCCTGCACGACGTCGGCCGCTCGCTGAACCCGGCCATCGACCACGGCCAGATCGAGGGCGGCTTCATCCAGGGCATGGGCTGGCTGACCACCGAGGAACTGGTCTTCGACGACAAGGGCAATCTGCGCACCCACGCCCCCTCGACCTACAAGATTCCCTGCGCCTCGGACCGGCCGCCCATCTTCAACCTGGACCTCTGGGACGGCGAGAACACGGAAGCCACGATCCACCGCTCCAAGGCCGTGGGCGAGCCGCCGCTGATGCTGGCCATCTCGGTGTTCTCGGCCCTGACCCAGGCGGTCGCGGCCGCCGCCGACCACAAGGTCTTCCCCGACCTCGACGCCCCGGCGACGCCCGAGCACATCCTGCTGGCTGTCGAGGACGTCCGCCGCCGGGCCGCCGCAACATGACCGGCTGGGCCGCCTTTGCCCTGGAGCGGGCCCGGCGCGGCGAGGCGGTCGCCTTGGTCAGCGTCTGCGCCGTGCAGGGCTCGGCCCCGCGCGAGGCCGGGACCCGCATGGTGGTCACCCCCGCCGAGACTTTCGGCACCATTGGCGGCGGCGCCCTCGAGCACCAGGCCATCGACCAGGCCCGCAAGCTGCTGGCCAGCGAAGCGGGCCACGCCCTGCAGGCCAACTACGCTTTGCAAGACTGGCCGCTCGGTCCCTTCCTGTCGCAATGCTGCGGCGGCCATGTGCGCCTCTTGATCGAGCGGGTCGTCGACACCGGTTGGCTGGAGGCGGCGCTGGCGTTCCAGGCCGCTGGCCAGGATTTCACCATCCGAACCGACCTTGGCCCCCAGCTCGCCAAGACCGTCCGCCCGGACCTGGGCCAAAGCGAAGCGGTCCGCGCCCTCTCCCGCGACGGCGGCTATCTCGGCGCCGCCCGGCCGCCCACGACGGAAGTGGGGGCCCTGGTCCAGCGCGAGGCCATCGCCCGCCCGCGCCTCTTGATGTTCGGGGCCGGTCATGTCGGCCAGGCCGTGGCGCGGGCCTTGGCGCCCCTGCCCTTCGACCTCGCCTGGTTCGACAGCCGCCCCGAGTTCGCCCTGCCCGCCACGCTCGCGGACGAGACTGCCCAGTTCGAGGCCATCGGCCTCGCCGCCCCGGCCAGCCTCTACCTGATCTTCACCCACAGCCACGCCCTGGACTACGCCCTGACCCGCGCCGTGCTGCGCCGGGGCGACGCGCGCTACTGCGGCCTGATCGGCTCCAGGACCAAGCGCGCCCGCTTCCTCTCGCGCCTCAAGGCCGAGGGCCTCGACGACACGGGCCTGACCTGCCCCATCGGCCTCACCGCCCTGACCGGCAAGGCGCCGGAAGTCATCGCCGTCGGCGTCGCCGCGCAGCTCTTGCTGCTGGTCCAGACCCCCGCCCGCTCGGAGATCCCGGCTTGAGCATCGACATCCTCGCCTGGCTGAACCTGGCCATCCGCTGGCTGCACGTCATCGCCGGCGTCGCCTGGATCGGGGCCAGCTTCTATTTCGTCTGGCTGGACAACAACCTCAAACCCTCGAAATCCGGGGCCAAGGGCGTCCACGGCGAGCTCTGGGCCGTGCACGGCGGCGGCTTCTACCACAGCCAGAAATACCTGGTGGCCCCCGGCGAGATGCCCGAGACCCTGCACTGGTTCAAATGGGAGGCCTACACCACCTGGCTCTCCGGGACGGCCCTGCTGGCCGTGCTCTACTGGGCCCAGGCGAGCGTCTATCTGATCGACCCCGCCAAGGCGCCGATGAGCCAGGCCGAGGCGGTGCTGCTGGGCATGGCCTGCCTGCCCGTCGGCTGGATGGCCTATGACGTGCTGTGCAAGGCGCTGGGCAATCGGCCGCGCCTGTTCGCCGTCGCCTGGTTCGCCGCCCTGACCGCCGCCGCCTGGGGCCTGACCCGGGTGTTCAGCGACCGGGGGGCCTTCATCCATGTCGGGGCCATCATCGGCACGGCCATGGTCGGCAACGTGCTGTTCGTCATCATCCCCAACCAGCGCAAGGTCGTCGCCGATCTCGCCGCCGGCCGCGCCCCCGATCCGAACCTGGGCAAACAGGGCAAGCAGCGCTCGGTGCACAACAACTACATGACCCTGCCGGTCATCTTCATCATGATCAGCAACCACTATCCGCTGGTCACGGGCCACCCGCTGAACTGGCTGCTATTGGCCATCCTCTCCCTGGCCGGCGTCTCGATCCGCCACTTCTTCAACCTCAAGCACGTCGGCAAGATACGCTACGACTTCTGGGCCTATGGCATCGCGCTGTTCCTGGTCGTGGCCGGCATCGCCTCCTCCGACCTCGGACGGCCCAAGCCCCTCCCCGCCGGGACCGTGACCTTCGCCGACATCCAGCCGCTGGTGAGGAAGCACTGCGCTGCCTGCCACTCGGCCCACCCGACCCATGACGGCTTCACCGCCCCGCCCAACGGTGTCGTCTATGACAGCCCCGCGGACGTGCAGAAATACGCCGCCCGGATCAAGGAGCGGGCGGTGCTGTCGACCTCCATGCCGCTCGGCAACGAGACCGGCATGACCGCCAACGAGCGGGCCAAGCTCGGCGCGTGGATCGACCAGGGCGCCAAGATCAAATGACCCGCACGCTCAAGCCCCAACCCCTGACCGCGCAGGCCTTCGCCCCGTTCGGCGACGTCATCGAGGCCGGACCCGCCGCCGAGCAGCGGGCCATCAATTACGGCGCCACCACCCGCTTCCACGATCTGGCCAAAGTGGATGTGGCCGAGGACAGCGGCGAACCGCTGATCAGCATCTTCCGCTCCAGCCCCATCGAACGACCCGTCCGTGTGAAGATCATGGAGCGCCACCCCGTCTCCAGCCAGGCCTTCATGCCGCTGTCGGACCGCCCCTACCTGGTCGTCGTCGCCCCGCCGGGAGACCTCGACCCCGACGCCATCCGCGCCTTCATCGCCGCCCCCGGCCAGGGGGTGAACTACGCCCGCGGGACCTGGCACCACTATTCCCTCGCCTTGGACGCGGTGAGCGACTTCCTGGTCGTCGACCGGGGCGGCCCCGGCGACAATCTCGATGAGGTGGAGCTGGCGGACGATCAGCAGTGGGTTGTGGATGTCTAGCCCCCCTGGAATCCTCACCCGGAGGGGGAGGGGGACCGCGCCGAAGGCGTGGTGGAGGGGGTCGGCCTCTACATCCACCTTTGTCCGGCGAAACTCAGCCGACCCGCCGCGTTCTGTCCTGATACCTGCATGTAGGCTCAAACCCCCTCCACCACCCTACGGGCGGTCCCCCTCCCCCTCCGGGGGAGGATTGGCATGAGTACGCAAGCCTTCCGAGCCAGCCTGCTCACCCTGCTGGACGATCCCCGCACCAACCCCGACGCCGTCGCCTGGCATGAGGACGGCCTGCTGCTGGTCGAGGACGGCCAGATCGTCTCGGCCGGACCCTACGCCGGCGACCCGGGCGTCCCGGTCGAGCCCCTGCCCGGCCGCATCCTGATCCCCGGCCTGATCGACACCCACATCCACTTCCCGCAGACCGACATCATCGCCAGTTATGGAGCCCAGCTCTTAGACTGGCTGAAGACTCACACCTTCCCCGCCGAGCAGGCCTTCGTCGACCCGGCCCACGCCGCCCGCCTCGCCGAGGTCTTCCTGGACGAGCTGCTGCGCAACGGCACCACCACGGCCATGGTGTTCGGCACCGTCCACAAGGCCTCGGTCGACGCCCTGTTCGCCGCCGCCCTGGCGCGAAACATGCGGCTGATCGCCGGCAAGTGCCTGATGGACCACGGCCCCGAGGGCCTGCGGGATGCGCCCGACAGCGGCCGGGCCGACAGCGAGGCCCTGATCCGCGACTGGAGCCGGCGTGGGCGGCTGGGCTACGCCATCACCCCCCGCTTCGCCCTCTCCTCGTCCCGCGAGCAGCTCACCGGCGCGGGCGAGATGCTGGCCGCCCACGACCATGTCTGGCTGCAGACCCACCTTTCGGAAAACCCCACCGAGATCCGCCTGACCGCCGAGCGCTTCCCCGAGGCCAAGGACTATCTCGACGTCTATGACCGCCACGGCCTGGTCACCGACCGCTCGGTCTTCGCCCACGGCATCCACCTGCGCGACCGCGAGGTCATCCGCATGGCCGCCGCCGGCAGCGCCGTGGCCTTCTGCCCGACCTCCAACCTGTTCCTGGGCAGCGGCCTCTTCGACCTGGCAAGGTGCGACGCCCACGGCCTGAGGGTCGCCATGGGCACCGACGTGGGAGCCGGGACCAGCTTCTCCCTCTTCGCCACCCTGGCCGAGGCCTACAAGGTCGGCCAGCTGCGCGGCAGCAACCTCGACCCCTTCCGCGCCCTCTACCTGGCCACCCTGGGCGGCGCGCGGGCCCTGAACCTGCAGGACCGCATCGGCAGCCTCCAGGCCGGCCGCGAAGCCGACTTCCTGGTCCTCGACCCCGCCGCCACCCCGCTGTTGGCCCGCCGCACAGCCCCAAGCAGCCAGAGGGGCGGCGACCTGATGAGCCGGCTCTTCGCCCTGATCATGCTGGCCGACGACCGGGCGGTGGAGCGGACCTATGTGATGGGGCGGCTGGCGCACCAGCGGGCCTAGGACTCACCCGGCGTAGATCGTCCCGTCCTCGACGAAGCAGAGCGGGTTGCCCCAGGGGTCGTCGCAATAGAACGACCGCTCGCCCCAGGGCCGCACGACCGGCGACCCCGCCGGCGCGCCGTGCACGGCCTCGGCCGACAGGCAGCCCAGCGCCGCGGCGCGCCGATGCGTCCCGTCCAGGTCGCCGACGCTGAAATACAGCGCCTTGGGCAAGCGCACCGGCTCGGGCGTCTGGACCACCTGCAGCGTCACCGCCCCGGCCTGAAAATAGCAGCGCGCGCCCGCCTGCCGCCGTCCCGGCTGGCCGAGCAGCTCTTCGTAGAAGGCGGCGGCGCGCTCAAGATCGCCGACCTCGATGTTCAATCGAAACAGCGCCGGGGTCGTGGTTTTCTCGCTCAAGGTCGTTGCTCCGTCTTGGTCCGCCATGCACCGGGTCCCGCTCGAACCAGTCGAGCCATCCCCGGCCCAGGGCCAGCTTGCTGGTGTCCAGATGGTAGAGACGGGTCCGGCCCACCCGCTCATGGCGCAGCAGGCCGGCGGCCTCCATGGCCTGCAGGTGCCGGGTCGTGGTCGGCCAGGCATGGCCGAACAGCTCGGCGATCTGGCCGGCGCTCATCGTCCCGCCCGCGAAGTTCAGGCTGATCAGGATCCGCCGCCGCGCCGGATGGGCCAGGGCCGCGAACAGCAGGTCATAGGCATCGGGGTTGGGCGCCGCCTCCATGGCTCAACATTTAGCGTACATGCTAAATGAGTCAAACCGCAAAATGGCGGCTAGGCTGCGGCGCCTGGCTCAGGGGTCGTTCGATGATGTTCGCCAAACAGCTGCGGGACAGGGTCGTCCAGGGCGAGATCACCTGCAGCGTCCGCATCTGGCAGAGCCCGCGCGTGAAGGTCGGCGGCGCTTACCCGCTGGGGGCGGGCGCCATCCACGTCACCGCCATCCGCCAGATCAGCCTGGCCGACATAACCCCGGACCTGGCCCGGCGCTCGGGGTTCCTGGGGGTGGTCGATCTCCTGAAGGTGGCCAAGCACGGCCCCGGCGAGAACGTCTATCTGGTCGAGTTCGAATACCGGCCGTCAGTCTAGGGACCGCACAGGATGACGGGGCTGTCGGGGCGCTCGCCGATCTCCGCGCCGGGGCGAGGTCGAGGACGTGGAGGGCCAGCCGGATGCGGTGAAGACCTCGCCGATGGCGTTCTGGACCTCGAGCATGCGGGCGGTCGACGTCAGGCCGTCGGGGCGGCCGCCAGCCAGCCGTCTTCCCGCAAAGCCCCGACCCGGGCCCGCGAGACGGGCGCCTCCAGGCCGCCGGTCAGCCGCAGCCGCAGCCTGCGGCCGTCCTCGACCACGCCGGCGATGGCGGCGCGCGCCACCCACCAGGAGCGGTGGGTCTGCACGCCCTCCACGTCCTTAAGCCCCGCCATCGCCTGGGACAGCGACATCAGCACCAGGGCCGAGCCCAGCGGGGTGTGCACCCGGACATAGTGATCCTCCATCTGCAGGCAGAGGATGGTCCGGCCCAGGCGGGGCGGCAGACGCTCCCGCGGGTCGGCCGATGCCGTATCGGGCCCGGCGGGGCCGGCCCGGCGGGACCCTGTCGCCCACAGCATGCCCAGGGTCGCCAGGGCGCCGATCACCAGGTTCTGGCCATACCATTCCAGCCAGCCGACCTGGCCGACCACGGGCCACAGCCGGACCGCCAGCATCCGGCTGCCGGTCGCGGTCAGCAGGCTCAGCGCCGCGACGGCCGGCGGCGCCCACAGCCAGGGCGCAATACCCCGGCCGCTCGCCCAGCGCCCCAGGATCGGCAGGCTGACCCCGAAGACCAGCCATCCGCCCCACAGACAGGCCACCCAATAGGCCAGGCGCACCGGCAGGGCGCCGTTGAGATAGCTGCCGAACGGACCGAGCGCCCCCAGGGTCAGGCCAAGGGCGGTCGCGGCGGCGAACCCCGCCATCAGTCCGCGCCATCGTCCGGTCTTCGCCCCGCCCCTTGCCATGCCGCCACCCTAGCAAGGCCCGCGGGCGATTGCAGCCGTTCGCCCGGCCACGAACCCGTTCGCCCGTTCGCCCATCCGGACTGGCGCCTGGGCCCCAGGCCGTCTCAGACAGCCCCAACAACCGCAGCCGAAGGTCCCCGCCATGTCCACCGCCGCCCTGTTCGCCACCGCATCCGTTCTGCTGGCCGCTTTCGCCGCCGCCGCGGCGCCGGCCATCCCTGGCCCGCCTCAGACCGCCGCGCC
The DNA here is from genome assembly GCF_030814835.1 of Caulobacter ginsengisoli. Classification (GTDB taxonomy): domain Bacteria; phylum Pseudomonadota; class Alphaproteobacteria; order Caulobacterales; family Caulobacteraceae; genus Caulobacter; species Caulobacter ginsengisoli. The sequence goes on along the minus strand of NZ_JAUSVS010000004.1, from coordinate 160,178 downwards.
GCCGGCCGGACAGGTCGGCCCGTCGATCCGGGACGGCGTGGTCTTCGTCCGCCTGACCGTGACGGACGGCGACCAGCCCCCGATCGAGGCGGGCGTCTGGTATCCGGCGCAGGGCGCCACGGCGCCGCGGCCGATGATCGTCATCTCCCATGGCAACGGCGGCGATTTCCGCAGCCACATCGACACCGCCCGGGCCCTGGCCAAGGCCGGATTCATCGTCGCCACCCTGACCCACACCGGCGACAACTGGCGCGACCAGAGCCGCGCCGCCGATGTCGCGGGCCGCGCCCGCCAGCTGTCGGTGCTGATCGACTACATTCTGGGCCAATGGGATGGACGGGCCGGGATCGACCCGCAGCGGATCGGGGCGTTCGGCTTCTCGTCCGGCGGCTTCACCGTGCTGGCGGCGGCGGGCGGCGATCCCGACCTGACCCGGCTGGCCGATCACTGCCGCGCCCATCCCGGCTTCTTCGATTGCCGCCTTGTGGGCCGGTTCGCGGGCGCGATGAGCGCCATCCGGGTCGCGCCGCGCCTGCCGCACGACACCCGCCTCAAGGCCCTGGCCATCGCCGCCCCGGCCCTGGGCTTCACCTTCACCCGGGAAGGCCTGGCCAGGGTGACCCAGCCGGTCCAGCTGTGGCAGGCGGGCAGCGACCAGATCCTGCCCTCGCCCTTCTACGCCGAGCCGGTCCGCGACGCCCTGCCCCGCCAGCCGGAATACATCCGGGTCGACGGCGCCGGCCATTTCGACTTCCTGCCGCCCTGCTCCCCCGAGCTCGCCGCCGCCGCCCCGATGATCTGCACCCCCACACCGGGCTTCGACCGGGCGGCGTTTCACGAGCGGCTGAATGGGGAGTTGGTCAGGTTTTTCAGGGCCAATCTTTGAGGGGGGACTGGTTTGCCGCTGGGATGGCCGGGCGGTTGCATTGCCGGAAGGGGGAAATGTGTCTGACCCCTCTTCTGCCCCAGAGACTATTAGGCGACCATGCTTCGGCGGAAACGGGTCATCGCTCCGCTCACCCTCAGCCGATAATCAAGCATCGGTTGGCTGACGCCGTAGATGCCTTGAGCTTGGTGGCTCAGCCCACTCTTCAAAATGAAGATTGCGGCCTCATTCGTTATCAAAAGGGAGCCTGCAAGGAAGTTGGCCTCCGCCTCAATGCCCCCATCGTGATTCTTTTCCCCCTCCTCGGTGAGCGGAGGCACCGCCTTGTGACCAAGAAAACAATGGGCCAGTTCGTGGCAAATGTTACTTCGTTGCCTGTAAGGATGGTGCATGTCGTTGTGGACGATAGCGATCGCCGGCCCGCAGGGAACGGTCACCGCCGAAAACGGTGAGCGTTCAGAGGTCAAGAATTGAGAGCAATCGATATCAATTTCGCTTAGGCGCAAAACGCCAATGTCGAAGTGTTCACAGATTAGCCAAGGATCGATGGCAGCAGACGGCACCAAGCCCATCCGCTCACGAACTCGAACAGCAATACGGTTCGCCTCGGCCTTAAATCCTCGCCGAAATTCCAATTCAGTTTCCCCTCAACCTAAAATATGTACTGACCACAATATCTTCGATTAACTTAGCGTTGTCGGGCGTAAGTTTCGGATCTGCGCGAAGCAGCGCCGTTATCTTTGCTATCGGCTCTGCGTCACCTTCGTTGCCATTGCCTCCACGTATGAACATTTCGGCTTTCAATTTAGACCAATCAAGAAGCGCTGCTAGGCCATTAACATCTGGCCTTGCTCCCTGGCCCATACGCGAAAGAGTGGACGCGGCCACACCGGCCTCCTCCGCAACATCCTTCCAGGTCATTTGCCGACTTAGCCTCTCGGCGTTGAGCGCGGCGTAGAACGATTCCGTTTCGAAGCGGTCTGTCGTCACACGGTCTCCAGTTGCGATTAATCACGCGATTGCGATATTGCAATTGCATTCCCCGCTCTATAGATATCAAACCAATTGCGAAGTCGCAATCCACCAGGCCGAAGGGCCACGAAGAGAAAGGAAGGCGCGCCATGAATGGCGAGCAAAAACTGGAAGCGGCCGAGTCCGAGCTGGCTGACGCCGAGCGCGAACTGGACAAGGCCCTGCACGACATCCAAAAGGCCGAGAAGGACATCAAAGAGGCGCTCAAGGAAAAGGAGCAGCCGCACGCGTTCAAGGTGATCGTGACCTATAACGGCGTCCAGAAGCCGTTTGAGGTGCGGCGTGATGAACCCGTCGCGCGCCTGTTGGATCAGGCCAAACAGGCTTTCGGGCCGATCCCGAATGCTCACCTGCTCGGCCTCTTCAACCAGCATGGCGCCGAGTTGAAGGACGACCAGACGATCGCCGAGGCCGGCGTGGCGCCCCACGATATTCTGCTGATGCGCCCCAGCCAGGTCCGGGGTGGCTAATGGCCGCCTTTGACCTGCCGAGGTCTATCCTTGAGGAGACATTCTCGCACTTTCGCGGCTGTGGCGGCGGAAGGCGAGAGTGTCAGGCTCTTTGGCTAAGCCCGTGGGATACGCCTCAGACGATTACGAAGGTAGTTCATCCAAAGCATACGGCGCATGCGGCCGCCTTCGTGCTCGACGACCGATGGCTCAATGATTTCTGGATGTCATTGGCGCGCGAGAACCTGGGAATTCGCTTTCAGGTCCACACACACCCGGGAGCGGCGTTCCATTCCCCGACCGACGACGCCTTCCCCATTATTCATACGGTGGGATTTCTGTCGCTGGTGATTCCGAACTTCGGATTGGGGCGGGTGGGATTTGAGGACGCCTACCTGACGGAAATCCAGGAAGACGGGTGCTGGCGGCGGATCAGCATCGGCGAGCGGATTGCTCTGATATGAACGACTTGGCCGAGTGCCTCAGTCGCACCCTCTTGTTGATGAGGGACGAAGTGGGGGGAGAGGTTGCCGACGAAGTCCTTTTAAGCGCCCTCACCTGCACGCGCGTGGTGCTCGTCGCCGATGGCCGAAATATCGCTTCCCCTCCCGCGCAGACGGCCTTTGTCACCGCGGCCACGCTGATGGCCAGATCCGGGCATAAGGTGTGGCTTTCAGCCCCCAACATCAGAATGTCCGGTCCACAACCGCCGCTCTCTCCCGGGCGTTTGATCGATGAGTTGGTCGCTGTTGGATTGAACCTGATTCCAGGCGTTGAGTTCGGCGTAGGGGAGCCCACCGATGAAATCGATCTGGCCATAGGCCTCGGCGACACTCCAATTACAATTCCGGCTCGCCGCCGCATCTGGATCAACGCTGAGGCCTGGGCGGGCATCCTCTCTGGAGAGGATACGACTCGGCCTTGGGGAGTTCATTTCTGGCCGATGGGCGCCTTGGCCGCAGCCGGGCTTGCAGCGAATGAAGCCTTCAAGGCCGCCATGCAGAAGCTCCTGCCGTATGCACTAGACCGGGATAACACCTCTGATCGTTTCGCCGATTCCGATTCGATCCGTTTGAGACTGGCGCCCGTGAATTCGCCCTTCTGCCGCGATTTGGGTGAGGTGGACATCGTAAGCGGCGGTGCGATCAGCAACGCGGCACTCTACTGCCTTGCCCGAATTCCTGGCGTCAACGGACGGGGGCGGGTCATTGAACCAGAGGCGGCCGATCTATCGAATCTAAACCGCTACATGCTCCTCCTTCGCTCTGGGCGTGATGTGAGCAAGGCTACAGATTTGACGCAGACGTTGGTCGGGGGCGGACTGCATTTCCGCGCCCTCCGCAGGCGGTATGATTCCTCGACGGTGGATGAGATTGCTCCATTCGCCCGAGTTGTCCTTGTTGGTGTCGATCACATTCCGACGCGCTGGCTGGTTCAGCAGGCTTGGCCGGAACGCGTTGTGGTCGGTGCGACCACCCACTGGTCTGCGATGGCGTCACTCCATGCGAACGGAAGTGGTTGCGCACAATGCCTTCACTATGAAGATGACCCGGCTGAGGGACTGATTCCCACGCAAGCGTGCGTATCGTTTTGGGCTGGGCTAATTTCCGCCGTCTACTTGGCCAGACAAGCTGTTGGCGACTTACCCTCGGTGGCTGAGCGGCAGATATTCTTGACCCCGTTTAGACCAGAAACAATCTATCGCGCGCCTGTGCCGCCGCGTGCTGATTGCCCGACTTGCTTGAGTCGCGGGTCATTGGAGGTCGGCGCGCACTCTCGGGCAGCGAGCTGACCTGGTGTCCTATGTGCGCAAAATAGTCCCGACCAAAGCTTGGACTCGATCTGATGGTCGGTGAGGAATAAAATGTGAACCGTACGATTCCCTGAGTAAGCGTCCCCGCTCGCATTCTCCTAGGAATGGCTATGCCCACATTCGGCTTCTCGGCGTTCTTGAAACTTCTTTCACTGAACCCGCGCCCACAGCGGCGCGAAGTGCGCGTTCGACTTTCACCGTCCACGGGCGGGTATGATTTCCATCGCAGTCTTCGGCTCAAGTCAGCCCGATTGATGATCGATGGCGAAGAACTTCAGGCGCTAATTGACGAGGCTTCCGATCTCGGAAATCCCGCAGAGAGGCGGTCCTTGGAGGCTGGTTTGCGACAGTTGGACGCCTGGAGGGTCGCCAATCCAGGCCAAGTACTCGCAGTTCAATCGGCGCTCTACGTTTCACCCTCCGAAGAATTCAAAATCAGCTTCCTTCCCGATTTTGGCTACCGGTTGGGAGGCCAAACCTTGGCCGTGCATGTTTGGAATACCGCGACGGTCCCACTGTCGGCGCGGATGACCTACGCAGCGCTCGCGCTGGTGTCCGCCGCATATACGGATGGATCTGCCCCGGATGATGTGGCCGTGTTGTCTCTCCCGGACAACAGACTGTTGAGGCTGAGCGACGTTCCCGATCAGCGCGAATTGGCGGCGAACGTAGCGAACAACCTCGACCGCCTTTTCGTATCTGTCCGAGAGGATATTCTCGGTTCAATCGAACCGCCTGATATCAGGCCTGGTGGCTCTCCAGGGATTTTGTAACGCTGGGCGAATGAGGCCGGGGTCTGTTTCGGGCCCGACCCAATATTCTATAAACCGTAACCCCCCATTACCCTTACCGCCCCCTGAACACTCACCCTTAACCCCCCTTCACTGTCTTCATTGAACATATCGCAAGTCCTCATCCCGCATCCTCCCCCTTGAATTCGGGGGTCCGCCAACAACTGGCGCACGAGAAGGAGCGGGGACAGAATGCGTCTCGCCACCATAGTCAGCTTGAGCGCTTCGGCGGTTCTGGGGGTGGGCGCCCTGTTTGTCGCCAAGGTCTGGCTGCCGGCCAATTCCGGGCCGTCCAAGGCCGTGGCCGCCGCGCCCATCGCCCTGACGCCCGTGGTCGCCGCCAAGGCCGCCATTCCATTCGGCCACAAGCTGGAAGCGAAAGACCTGATGCTGGTCCGCATGCCGGCCGACGCCGCGCCGACCGGGGCCTTCCACACCATCGACGAGGTGATCCGCCTGGATCAGGGCTCGGCGGTGACCTTGACTTCGTTCTCGCCCAAGGAGCCGATCCTGCCCTCGAAGGTGTCGGGCGGGGCCAACCGGGCCTCGCTGTCGGCGGTGATCTCGCCGGGGATGCGGGCCTATACGATCAAGGTCAACGACACCTATGGCGGCGGCGGCCATATCCTGCCGGGCGACCGGGTCGACGTGCTGATGGCCAAGGAGGTCGGCGACGGCAAGGTCGAGGGCTCGCCCGCCAAGCTGATGGTCGCCTATGTCATCATCCAGGATGTGCGGGTGCTGGGCATGGACCTCAATGCCGACCCCGCCTCGGTCGACAAGGCCCTGCCCAAGACCGCCACCCTGGAGGTCTCGGTCACCGACGCCGAGAAACTGTCCGTGGCCGGAGAGGCCGGCATTCTCAGCCTGGCCCTGCGCCGCATCGGCTCGGCCGGGGTCGATGCGGTCGGCCCGGTCCGCAGCGCCGATCTGGGCCCCTTCAAGCTGGTCGATCCCAACGCCCCGCGCCTCGCCGCCCGCCGCCCCGCCCGCAAGACCTCGCCCGCCAAGCCCACTGCTCCGGCCGGCTCGACCCTGACCATCACCCAAGGCGGCAAGGCCACCACTGTGAGTGTGCCCACCGACCGTTCGGGAGCCCGCTGGTGAAAAAACCCATCGCAATCTTCATGGCGGCCCTGCTGGCCGCGAGCGTGCCGGCCGCGCCGGTCTTCGCCCGCGCCGACCAGGACTTCAGCTATTCCACCGACTCGGTGGCCAGCCGGGTGATCCAGGTCGCCAAGGACAAGTCGGCGGCCTTCCGCCTGAGCGTCCCGGCCAGCCAGATCGTCGTCGCCCAGCCCGACATCGCCGAGATCGTCGCCAACACCGACCGCAACCTCTATGTGCGCGGCAAGGCCTATGGGGTGACCAACATCCTGATCTATGACGTCAACCACCGCCTGGCCGAGGTCATCGACGTCAAGGTCGGCTACGACATCGCTTCGCTGCAGTCGGACCTGGGCGTCGCCCTGCCCGGCGAGGCCATCCGCGCCCAGGCCATGGCCGGCGGCGTCATGCTGACCGGCGAGGCCTCGACCACCTCGGTCGCCGCCCGCGCCAAGCTGATCGCCGAGCGCTATGCGCCGCAGAACGTCTCCTCCTCGGTCACCGTGCGCGCCGCCCAGCAGGTGATGCTGGAGGTGCGGATCATCGAGGTCACCCGCTCCTCGCTGAAGGACCTGGGCGTCAACCTGGACGTCCACAACCTGTCGGGCTTCACGCTGGCCACCGGCACGGGCCTGGTCGGCAACAACCCGGCCCAGGGGACCCTGGGCATCTCGACCAATGTCGGCACCCTGTCCCTGGACGCCACGCTGCGGGCCCTGGAAGAAAAGGGCGTCATCCGCACCCTGGCCCGGCCGAACCTCGCCGCCATTTCCGGCGAGGAGGCCACCTTCCTGGCCGGCGGCGAGTTCCCCTATCCGGTGCCCAACGGCCTGGACAGCGTCACCATCGAGTTCAAGCCGTTCGGCGTCACCCTGAAGTTCACCCCCACGGTGCAGGACGGCGGGCTGATCCGGCTGAAGGTCGCGCCCGAGGTCTCCTCGCTCGACTCCAGCCATGCGGTGAAGATCGGCAATTTCGAGCTGCCGAGCCTCTTGGTCCGCCGGGCCGCCACCACCATCGAGCTGAAGGACGGCGAGACCTTCGCCATCGCCGGCCTCTTCCAGCAGGACTATGCCAACACCGTGCGCCAGATCCCCTGGGCCGGCGACCTGCCGGTGCTGGGCGCCCTGTTCCGCTCGGCCCGCTGGCGCAAGCAGGAGACCGAGCTGGTCATCCTGGTCACCCCGCGCATGACCACCGCCGCCGACAGCCGCCTGCTGGCCCCCCAGCCGCTGATCGCCACCACCGAGCCGACCGCCCTGGACATGATCCTGCAGGGCATCGCCCAGGACCGGCCGATGTCTCCGGCGGTCGGCCAGAGCCCGGCGCCTGAGCCCGCCCTGGTGACGCAATGAGTGTGAGTTCGTCATGACCCTGAGTTTCGCAAGACGCATCCTGGTGGTCGGTCCGGGGCTGGAGTCCCTGGCCCGGGAAGCCTTCGTCGGCGCCCAGTTCGATGTGGGCGGGGCCGAGCGGCTGCAGAGCCGCTGGACCTTCGGCGAGACCCCCGACCTGGTGCTGATCGACGCCGCCGCGGCCGATCCCCTGGAGCTGACCGCCGCCATCGGGGCGCTGAGCCGGGCCGCCACCCCGCCGCCGGCCATCCTGGCGGGCGACGCCCTGCCGGCCGCCCTGGTGCGGGCGCTGATGAAGCTGCCGCATTCCGACGTGCTGGAGGCCCCTTTCTCGGCCCAGGACCTGGCCGACGCCGCCCGGGCCCTGCTGGCCCCCAAGGACGTGGTGCCGCATGTCTCCACCAGCCACTGCTGGGCGGTGATGGGGGCCGTCGGCGGGGCCGGCGCCACCATGCTCGCCATCGAGATGGCCTGCGCGCTCGCCGAGCGAAAGGGCAGCCAGGGCCGGGTCTGCCTGGTCGATCTCAACCTCGCCGACGGAGCCGCCGCCGCCTATCTGGGCGCGCCGTCGAACATGCTGCTGAGTAGAGCCGCTCAGTCTCCGGAGCGCATCGACGCGGCCATGCTGGAAGCCTTCGCTTCCACCGCGCCCGGCGGCTTCGACCTGCTGTCCGGGCCGCGCGACCCCCGCGCCTTCGCCAACACCCCCTCCGAGGTGATCATCCGTATGCTGGATGTCGCCTGCCAGGTTTACGACTTCGTGGTCGTCGACGCCCCCCGCCACCGCCATCCCTGGACCCTGGACGTGCTGTCCGGCTCGGACGAGCTGCTGGTGGTCTCGGAACTGACCGTCCCGGCCCTGCTGGCCGCCCGCTCCCTGGCCGGCGAGCTGGAACAGGACCTGGGCGCCGGCCCGCCGCCGCGCATCGTGCTCAACCGCCTGGCCAAGCGGGTGTTCGGTCCCGCCCCCTCGATGGGCGAGGCCGAGAAGGCCCTGGGCCGCAAATGCGACGGTGGGGTGACCTCCGACTGGGAGGCCGCCGCCGCCTCGGCCAATCTGGGCGGGCCGATCCGCCAGCACCGGCCCAAGTCGCGCATCGTCAAGGACGTCGAGGAACTGGTTGACCGCCTGCTGGCCCAGCCCAGCGTCCGTGGGGCCGATAGCCAGGCGGCCGCCTGATGAGCCGCTTCTCGCTCCGCAAGGCCGTCGCCCCTGCTCCGGAACCGGCCCCCGCCGCGCCGGTCGCCGTCGCCGTCGCGCCCGAGCCGCAGGCCCACGCCTCGCCCACCGACGACATGCTGGACATCCGCCTGCGCCTGCACGGCCGGCTGATCGAGGAGCTGGACCTCTCGCGCCTCGACAAGCTGGACGAGGGCGAAATCCGCCGGCAGGTCCGCAAGCTGGTCGGCGAATTCGCCCGCGACGAGCGGATGGCGCTGAACAGCGCCGAGCTCGACGAGCTGGGCGCCCAGGTGTTCGACGAGATGATTGGCCTCGGCCCCATCGAGCCCCTGCTCAAGGACGACTCGATCAACGACATCCTGATCAACGGGCCGTTCCAGGTTTACATCGAGCGGCGCGGCGAACTGGAGCTGACCCCGGTCCGTTTCCGCGACAACGACCACCTGCTGCGCATCGTCAACCGCATCGTCGCCGCCGTCGGCCGCCGCATCGACGAGTCCAGCCCCATGGTCGACGCCCGCCTCGCCGACGGCAGCCGGGTCAACGCCGCCATCTATCCGATCACCGTCGACGGCGCCTGCGTCTCGATCCGCAAGTTCTCCAAGAAGCCGCTCAGCTTCGAGCGGCTGGTCGGGGTGGGGGCGATGCCGGCCTGCGTGGCGGAGTTCCTGCACGGGGCGATCCGGGCCCGGGTCTCCACCGTGATCAGCGGCGGCACCGGCTCGGGCAAGACCACCCTGCTCAACGCCATGTCGGCGGCCATCAGCGAGGGCGAGCGGCTGATCACCATCGAGGACGCCTGCGAACTGCAGCTGCAGCAGCCGCATGTCGTCCGTATGGAGACGAGACCGCCGAACATCGAGGGCAAGGGCGAGATTCGCCAGCGCGAACTGGTCAAGAACGCCCTGCGCATGCGCCCCGACCGGGTGATCCTGGGCGAGGTCCGGGGCGAGGAAGCCTTCGACATGCTGCAGGCCATGAACACCGGCCACGAGGGCAGCATGGCCACCATCCACGCCAACACCCCGCGCGACGCCATCACCCGCCTGGAGCAGATGGTGGCCATGGGGGGTCTGAAGCTGACGCCGGAGAGCATCCGCGGCCAGATCGCCTCGGCCGTGGGGATGATCGTCCAGGTCATGCGCCTGTCGGACGGCAAGCGGAAGGTGATGAGCGTCTCGGAGATCACCGGCATGGAGGGCCAGGTGGTCCAGATGCAGGAAATCTTCGCCTTCCACCGCACCGGCACCGACGCCGAGGGCAATGTGCTTGGCGAGTTCCGCGCCAGCGGCCTGCGGCCCAAATGCCTGGATGAACTGCTGCGGCGGGGCATCAACTACGACACCGGCAACTTCGACCCGCAGAAGAAGCTGGCGTGATGAGCATCGATCCGCGCTGGGTGTTCCTGATCCTGGTCGCCGCGGCGGTGTTCACCGCGGCGCAGGCGGCCTCGGGCCTGGTGCGGGTGGCCGGGGCCAAGCGCAAGGTCAACAAGCGGCTGGCCACCGCCGACAAGATCGGCAACCTGGCCGACCTGGTCCTCGAACTGCGCAAGCAGCGCGGGCTGGACGAGAAGGGCAACCGGCGGGGCGTTCGCTGGTTTTCCGAACTGGTGCTCCGCTCGGGCGTCACTTATCAGCCCAGGCGCTGGGCCCTGATCTGTATCGGCCTGGCGGTCAGCATCTCCCTGACCATCTTCATGCTGGCCCACAACCCGCTGATCGCCGCCGGCGTCGGCCCGGTGGCCGGCATCGTGCTGCCGCTGCTCTTCCTCAAATTCAAGGCCGGCAAACGGGCCAAGATGCTGGGAGAGCAGCTGCCCAACGCCCTGGAAGTGATCATCCGCAGCCTGGAGGCCGGCCACCCGGTGCCGACCGCCGTCTCTCTGGTCGGCCGCGAGATGCCCGATCCGATCGGCTCGGAATTCGGCATGGCCGGCGACGAGATCGCCTATGGCGCCACCCTGGAACAGGCGGTGGGCCGCATCGCCGACCGCTGCCGCCACCCGGACATGGACCTCTTCGCCGCCACCATCCGCCTGCAGGAAAAGTCCGGCGGCAACCTGACCGGCCTCCTCAAGATGAACGCCAAGGCGGTGCGCGAGCGCCACAAGATGCGGCTCAAGATCAAGGCCGCCTCGGCCGAGGGCAGCGCTTCGGCCCTGATCCTCACCGCCGCCCCGTTCGGGGTGCTGGCCATCCTGACCGTCGCCAGCCCGCACTTCTACGGCGACGTCATCCACGCCAAGCCGGTGCAGATGGGCCTGGCGGGCCTGGGCTTCTGGATGTTCCTCGGCAACATGGTCATGCGGCGCATGATCGACATGCGTATTTAGGTGGGGCGGATCTGACGCCATGGACGCTGCGCAACTGCAAACCTGGCTGACCTGGGCCGCCACCGGCATGATCGCCCTGGGCGTCGGCGGCGGCGGCTTCCTGTGGCTGCGCGAGGCCCGGTTCGGGGCCAAGCGGCGGGCCCGGCTCTCTAACCCCGGCGGGGTGGTCCAGGGCGGGGCGGGCGAGAGCGCCGCGGTCTCCACGGTGGTCAGCACGGTCAAGCGGCTGGGCGACCGCATGGCCATCCAGGACCCGGCCCAGATCTCGGCCATCCGCCAGACCCTGATCCAGGCCGGCTGGTACAGCCGCGAAGCCGTGGCCTTCTACCTGGGGGCCCGGGGCTTCGCCCTGATCCTGGCGACCGGGGCCACCCTGTTCACCGTCCCCTGGGCGATGAGCGGCATCGGCGGCCCGGCGGCCATCGGCGCGGCCGGGGTTTTCGCCATCGCCGCCATTCTGGGCCCCGACCAGGTGGTCAAGGCCCGCCGCCGCAAGATGGCCCTGGAATATGTCGAGGGCTTCCCCGACATGCTCGACCTGCTGGTCGCCTCGGTCGAGGCGGGCCTCAGCCTCGACGCCGCCGTAGCCCGCGTGGCCGACGAGATGGGCCGCCGCTATCCCAACCTGGCCGGCCACCTGCGCTTCCTGACCCTGGAACTGCGCGCCGGCCGCTCCCGCAAGGACGCCTGGGGCAGCTTCGCCGAGCGCCTGGGCATCGACGAGGCCGCTTCGCTCGCCACCATGCTGCGCCAATCCGAGGAGATGGGCACCAGCCTGGGCGAAACCCTGGCCGTCTTCTCCGACGACATGCGCTCCAAGCGCATGCTGCGGGCCGAGGAAAAGGCCATGGCCCTGCCGGCCAAGCTGATGGTGCCGCTGATCCTGTTCATCTTCCCGTGTCTGATCGGGGTGCTGATGATCCCGGCGGCCTACCGGATCAGCCAGAGTTTCGTCGGCGGGCACTAGAACTCCGCCCACGTAGGGGGCGGACGGCCGCCCGAGGCGCGCCTGCAGCGCGCCCGTGGCCCGGCCAGGTGGGGGTGTTCGGGCAAGGGCTGGGGCTGTTCCGACTTCGAGAGGGCTGTCTGCAAAACACCCGAGCGTTAACGGCGAAGTGCGAGCTCTTGCCCGAAGACCCCCACCGGACCGCGCGCTGGCGCGGTCGTCCGCCCCCTACGGGGGCGGAGTTGGAGCGGTCGGCCGTTAGTCACCCAATCGCGGCCTCGGAAGCGGGTTGCGCGACCCCCACGATTTTATCCAACGCATGACCGCCTCGTGGCTGACAATTCGCCCCGCGACATAGTCCGCCTCGGCGCGAGCATCGGCAGCATCATCGTCGATTGGGGGCGGTTCAGACTCGGCCATTGCTCATCCTACACCAGTCATCCAACCACCGACCGCCCAGCCTTCCACGACCGGTGCAGCAGCGCCCCTCCCAGCCAGTAGCTAAGCTCGGCCGGCCGCTCGATATCCCAGCAGGCCAGGTCCGCCGCCTTGCCGGCTTCCAGCGTCCCGACATCGCCAAGCCCCAAGGCCCGCGCCGCGTTGCGGGTCGCGCCCGCCAGGCTCTCCTCCGGCGTCAGGCCGAACTGGGCGCAGGCCAGCTGCATGGCCGCCCGCAGGCTCAGCAGCGGCGAGGTGCCTGGGTTGCAGTCGCTGGCCACGGCCATGGGGACGCCGGCGGCGCGCAGGGCGGCGACGGGGGGTTTCTGGGTCTCGGCCAGGGTGACGAAGGCGCCGGGGAGGAGAACAGCGACGGTTCCGGCATGGGCCAGGGCCTGGACCCCGGCGTGGGAGGTGAATTCCAGATGGTCGGCCGAGAGGGCCTTGAAGCGGGCGGCGAGGGCCGCGCCCATGCCATCCTCAAGCTGGTCGGCGTGCAGGCGGACGGGCAGGCCCAGGCTCATGGCCTTGTCGAACAGCCGGGCGACCTCGGCCTCGTCGAAGGCGATGGATTCCAGGTAGGCGTCGACCATGTCGGCGCCGCAGACCGGCAGCACCTCGTCGATCATCTGGTCGAGATAGGCGGCGCGGTCGACGCCGGCCGGCAGGGTGTGCAGGCCGAGGAAACTCGTGACGACCGAGACGCGATGATCGGCCAGGCCCCTGGCCACCCGCAGCATCTTCAGTTCGGTCTCGGGGTCGAGGCCATAGCCGCTCTTGATCTCGATGGTGGTGACGCCCTCGGCGATGAAGGCCTCCAGCCGGCGGCGGGCCGAGGCGGTAAGCTGGGCCTCGGACTCGGCCCTTGTGGCGGCGACGGTGGAACGGATGCCGCCGCCGGCCGCGGCGATCTCGGCATAGGTTGCGCCGCCAAGCCGTCGCTCGAAATCGGCGATACGGGCGCCGCCGAACACCAGGTGGGTGTGGCAGTCGATCAGGCCCGGCGTCACCCAGCGGCCGTCCAGATCGAGGGTCTGGCGGGCCGTCACGGCGGGCAGGTCGGCGCGCGGGCCGATCCAGGCGATTGCGCCGTCCGACACCGCGATGGCGGCGTCCTCGATGGCCCCGTAGGGCGCTCCGCCGGCGGTCATGGCCGCAGCGTGGCAGCCGGTCAGCAACAGGTCGATCGTTTCCATCGTAACCACTTGCCTCCTGCCCCTGGGGCAGCCTAGCTAGCGCCCGCAAAGGGCGACGACAACGTGAACCTCTTCTTTCAACAGGCGCGGCTTCCGAGCGGCTGGGCGCGAGACGTTCTCGTCACGGTGGCGAACGGCCAGATCACCGCCGTCGAGACCGGCGCGGCGCCGGGCGACGCCGAGCGGGTCAGCGGCGCGGTCATCCCGGCGATGACCAACCTGCACAGCCACGCCTTCCAGAGGGCCATGGCGGGCCTGGCCGAGCGCGGCGGGGCGGGGGTGGATGACTTCTGGGCCTGGCGGGCGGCCATGTACGGCTTCCTCGGCAGGCTGACCCCCGACCAGGTCGAGGCCATCGCCGCCCAGCTGCAGGTCGAGCTGCTGGAGCAGGGTTATGCCGGGATCTGCGAGTTCCACTATCTGCACAACGCCCCGGACGGGGGCCACTACGACGATCCCGCCGAGATGGCCTGGGCGATCCGCCGGGCGGCCGAGACCACGGGTATCGGCCTGACCCTGACCCCGGTGCTCTACACCGCCAGCGGCTTTGGCGGCGCCCCGCCCACCGATGGCCAGAAGCGCTTCATCTTCGACGTCGACGGCTTCCTGAGGCTGATCGATACAACCAAGGCCGAGGCCCTCTCCTTCCACAGCCTGCGGGCCGTGACCCCCGAGCAGATGGCCGCCGTCCTGGCCGCCGTCCCGGACCTGCCCATCCATATCCACGCCGCCGAGCAGACCGGCGAGGTCGAGGCCTGCCTGGCCTGGTCGGGACAGCGGCCGGTGGAATGGCTGCTGAACCATCAGGATCTGTCGAGCCGCTGGGCCCTGGTCCACGCCACCCACATGACCGACGCCGAGGCCACGGGCCTGGCCCGGTCGGGCGCCACGGCGGTGCTCTGCCCCTCGACCGAGGGCAATCTCGGCGACGGCTTTTTCAACGCCGCGCCCTATCTCGCCGCCGAAGGCCGGTTCGGGATCGGCACCGACAGCCATGTCTCCACCAACCCGGCCGAGGAACTGCGCTGGTTCGAATACGGCCGCCGCCTGCAGGCCCGCCACCGCACGCTTGGCGGCGAGGAAGGCGGCAATGTCGGCGCCTGGCTGTGGACCCAGGCCGCCAAGGCCGGCTCCGGCCCGACCGGACGCTCCGTCGGCGAAATCGCCGTGGGCGCGCGGGCCGATTTCGTCGTCCTCGACCCCGACCATCCCACCCTGGCCGGCCGCGCCGACGACCTGATCCTCGACAGCTTCGTGTTCAGCGGTCAGGGGGCGGTGCGCGAGGTCTGGGCCGGCGGCAAGCGCCTGGTCCAGGATGGCCGCCACATCGCCCGCGACGCCGTCGCCGCCCGCTACCGCTCCGCCCTCCAAGCCCTCACCGATTGAGACCCTCATGAGCGCCTCCAACAGCCGCATCGTCCGCGCCCCACGAGGGACGGAACTGACCTGCAAGTCCTGGGTCACGGAGGCGGCGCTCCGTATGCTGATGAACAACCTCGATCCCGAGGTCGCCGAGCGGCCCGAGGACCTGGTGGTCTATGGCGGCATCGGCAAGGCGGCCCGCAATTGGGAGGCCTTCGACAACATCGTCGCCGCCCTGCGCCGGCTGGAGACCGACGAGACCCTGCTGGTGCAGTCGGGCAAGCCCGTCGGAATCTTCCGCACCCATGCCGACGCCCCGCGCGTGCTGATCGCCAACTCCAACCTGGTGCCGCGCTGGGCGACCTGGGAGCATTTCCACGAGCTCGATAAGCTGGGCCTGGCCATGTATGGGCAGATGACCGCCGGGTCCTGGATCTACATCGGCAGCCAGGGGATCGTGCAGGGCACCTACGAGACCTTCGTCGAGGTCGGACGCCGGCATTTCGGCGGCGACCTGGCCGGCAAGTGGATCCTGACCGGGGGCCTGGGCGGCATGGGCGGGGCCCAGCCGCTGGCGGCGACCATGGCCGGGGCCTCGATGCTGGCCGTCGAGTGCCAGCCGCGCTGCATCGAGCGGCGCCTGGCCACCCGCTATCTCGACGAGGCGACCGAGGACCTGGACGACGCCCTGGCCCGCCTGGACCGCGCCAAACAAGAAGGCCGCGCCGTGTCGGTGGGCCTGCTGGGCAACGCCGCCGACATCTTCCCCGAGCTGGTGCGCCGAGGCGTACGGCCCGATGTCGTCACCGACC
Organism: Caulobacter ginsengisoli; assembly: GCF_030814835.1. Classification (GTDB taxonomy): domain Bacteria; phylum Pseudomonadota; class Alphaproteobacteria; order Caulobacterales; family Caulobacteraceae; genus Caulobacter; species Caulobacter ginsengisoli. The sequence goes on along the minus strand of NZ_JAUSVS010000004.1, from coordinate 144,473 downwards.
AGACCAGCGCCCACGACACCTTCAACGGCTACCTGCCGCGCGGCTGGAGCCTGGAGCGCTGGGAGGCGGCGCGGCTGGCCGACCCCGCCAGCGTCGACCGGGCCGCCCGCGACAGCATCGTGCCGCACGTCCAGGCCATGCTGGACTTCCACCGCATGGGCATCCCCACCCTCGACTACGGCAACAACATCCGCCAGGTCGCCAAGGAGGAGGGGCTGGAGGGCGCCTTCGACTTCCCCGGCTTCGTGCCGGCCTATATCCGCCCGCTGTTCTGCCGGGGCGTGGGGCCGTTCCGCTGGGCGGCGCTCAGCGGCGATCCGGCCGACATCGCCGCCACCGACGCGGCGGTCAAACGCCTGCTGCCCGATGACAAACACCTGCACCGCTGGCTGGACATGGCCAAGGAGCGCATCGCCTTCCAAGGATTGCCCGCCCGCATCTGCTGGGTGGGCCTGGGCGACCGCCACCGCATCGGGCTGGAGTTCAACCGCATGGTCGCCGCCGGCGAGCTGAAAGCCCCCATCGTCATCGGCCGCGACCACCTGGACAGCGGCTCGGTCGCCAGCCCCAACCGCGAGACCGAGGCCATGGCCGACGGCTCCGACGCCGTCTCCGACTGGCCGCTGCTCAACGCCCTCCTGAACACCGCCAGCGGCGCCACCTGGGTCTCGCTGCATCACGGCGGCGGGGTCGGGATGGGCTTTTCCCAGCACGCCGGCATGGTCATCGTCGCCGACGGCACCGAGGACGCGGCCCGCCGGCTGGAGCGGGTGCTGTGGAACGACCCCGGCACAGGCGTCATGCGCCACGCCGACGCCGGCTATGACATCGCCATCGATTGCGCGCGGGAGAAGGGGTTGGACCTGCCGTCTCTGGAGGGTTCGCGATGAACACCGTCTCATACAATCCTCCCCCGGAGGGGGAGGGGGACCATGCGGAGCATGGTGGAGGGGGTTTGAGCCTACATGCAGGCGTCAGAATAGAACGCGGCGGATCGGTTGAGACTCGCTGGATCGAGGTGGATGTAGTGGCTGACCCCCTCCACCACGCCTTCGGCGCGGTCCCCCTCCCCCTCCGGGGGAGGACTGCCGGATGATCAACTCGATCCTCCTCGGCAAGCGCGACCTCACCCTGGCCGACATCGAGACGGTCATGGCCGCCCCTGTCCGCGTCGTGCTCGACGAAACCGCCAGCGCCGCCGTCGCCGCCTCGGCCGCCGCCATCGAGGCCATCCTGGCCGATGGCCGCACCGTCTATGGGGTCAATACCGGCTTTGGCCTGCTGGCCAACCAGTCGATCCCGCACGAGCAACTGGCCGAACTGCAGAAGAACCTGCTGCTGTCGCACAGCGCGGGCCTCGGCGATCCGCTCCCGGACGATGTGGTCCGCCTGATCCTGCTGCTGAAGATCGCCGGCCTGGCGCGCGGCTTCTCCGGGGTGCGGCCCGAACTGATCCAGGGCCTCGTGGGCCTGCTCGAAGCCGACGCCCTGCCCGTCATCCCCGAGAAGGGCTCTGTCGGCGCCTCGGGCGACCTGGCGCCGCTGGCCCACATGGCCGCCGTGCTGATCGGCGAGGGCTCGGTCAAGGTCGAGGGCCAGGTGGTCACCGCCCGCGAAGGCCTGGCCCTGATCGGCATGCAGCCGATGACCCTGCGCGCCAAGGAAGGCCTGGCGCTGATCAACGGCACCCAGGTCTCCACCGCCCTGGCCCTGAAGGGCCTGATCCTGGCCCGCCGCGCCTTCGCCGCCGCCCTGACCGCCGGGGCCATGAGCGTCGACGCCGCCGCCGGCAGCGACGCCCCGTTCGATCCCCGCATCCATGCCGCCCGCGGCCAGCCCGGCCAGATCGCCGTGGCCGAGCGCCTGCGCGGCCTGCTGGCCGGCAGCGCCATCCGCGACAGCCACCGCGACTGCGAGCGGGTGCAGGATCCCTACTGCCTGCGCTGCCAACCTCAGGTGATGGGCGCCATCCTCGACCTCCTGAACCGCGCTGAGGAAACCCTGCTGATCGAGGCCCAGGCGGTGACAGACAACCCCCTGGTCTTCGCCGAGACCGGCGAGGCGTTGTCGGGCGGCAACTTCCACGCCGAGCCGGTGGCCTTCGCCGCCGACATTCTCGCGCTGGCCCTGGCCGAGATCGGATCGCTCAGCGAGCGCAGGACCGCCCTGCTGGTCGACCCGCATATGAGCGGCCTGCCCGCCTTCCTGGTCGAACACCCGGGCCTCAACAGCGGCTTCATGATCGCCCAGGTCACCGCCGCCGCCCTGGTCAGCGAGAACAAGGGCCTGGCCCACCCGGCCAGCGTCGATTCCATCCCGACCTCGGCCAACCAGGAGGACCATGTCTCCATGGCCACCTGGGCGGCCCGGCGCCTGACCATGATGGCCCAGAACACCGCCGGGGTGGTGGCCGTCGAACTGCTCTGCGCCGCCCAGGGCATCGAGTTCCGCCGCCCGCTACGCTCCTCCGACGCCCTGGAAACGGCCCACGCCCTGATCCGCACCGCCGCGCCGCGCTATGATCGCGACCGCTACATGGCGCCGGACCTGTCGGCGCTGCAGAGCCTGGTGCTGAAGGGAGCGTTCGCCGCATGACCGTCACCGTCCGCCAGGGCCCCTCGCCGCTCGTCGTCAGCTTCCCGCATGTGGGAACCGATATTCCCGACGACATCGCCGCGCGGATGAGCGGTGAGGCCCTGAAGCTGGACGACACCGACTTCGAGCAGCCGGCCCTCTACGATTTCGTGGCCGAACTGGGCGCCACCACCCTGACCCCCCGCTGGTCGCGGCTGGTCATCGATCTCAACCGCCCGCCTGACAACGCCCCCCTCTATCCCGGCCAGAACGGCACGGGCCTGATCCCGCTGGAGACCTTCGACGGCGCGCCGATCTACGCCGATCCCCCCACCGAGGCCGAGACCGCCGAGCGGCTGGAAACCTTCTGGCGGCCCTATCACGAGGCGCTCAGCGAAGCCCTGGCGACCTCCATCGAGCGGCACGGCTACGCCCTGCTCTGGGACGCCCATTCGATCACCGGCGTCGTGCCCCGGCTGTTCGAGGGGCGGCTACCCGACCTCAACCTGGGGACCGCCGACGGCAAGGCCTGCGGGCCCTTGGTCCGGGCGGCGGCCTGGGCGGCCTGTGAGGCGTCGGACTTTACCGCCGTGCTGGATGGCCGTTTCAAGGGCGGCTTCATCACCCGCAACTATGGCCGGCCGGGCTGGGGGATTCACGCGCTGCAGATGGAGCTGTGCAAGCACACCCACCTGGCCGACGACCCGCCGGCCCGCATCGACCCGGCCCGGGCGGGGCGTCTGCGGCCGGTGCTGCAGGCGGCGATGACCGGCGCCCTGGCGGCGATCGAACCGTAAAAAGTTCCCTCCTGTTGAACGGGTTCCCGGGTTTCGGCGTTACGGCCAGACACGGGGCGGACAGGAACCTTCCATGCACGACAGCCGGCTGATGGACCTTATCAAGGATGCGGCCACCGGCGTGGCCGGGTTGGACGAAATCCTCAGCGGGGGTTTCCAGCGCGATCGGGTCTATCTGCTGGAAGGCAGCCCGGGAACCGGCAAGACCACCGCGGCGCTCAGCTTCCTGATGACCGGGGCGGCGCTCGGCGAGGCCTGTCTCTACATCTCCCTCGCCGAGACCGAGGAGGAACTTCGGGCCAGCGCCACCTCGCACGGCTGGACGCTGGACGGGATCACCGTCTTCGAACTGGTGCCGCCCGAGAGCCTGCTGGACGAGCAGCAGCAGCAGAGCCTGCTCTATTCCTCCGACCTCGAACTGGGCGAGACCACCCGGATGATCTTCGAGGCGGTGGAACGTCACAGACCCAGCCGCGTCGTAATCGACAGCCTGTCGGAAATTCGCCTGCTGGCCCAGGGCTCGTTGCGCTATCGCCGCCAGGTCCTGGCCCTGAAACACTATTTCGCCAAGCACGGCGCCACCGTGCTGATGCTCGACGACCTGACCACCGACAGCCTGGACAAGACCGTCCACAGCGTCGCCCATGGCGTGGTCAGGCTGGAGGAACTGGCCCCCGAATACGGCGCCGAGCGGCGGCGGGTGCGGGTGATCAAGTATCGCGGCCGGCGCTTCCGGGGCGGCTACCACGACTTCAACATCAAGACCGGCGGGCTGGAGGTCTATCCGCGGCTGGTCGCCGCCGAGCATCGCACCCCCTTCGAGCGGGGCCGCACGACCAGTGGCATCACCGGGCTGGACGCCCTGCTGGGCGGCGGCGTCGAGCACGGCTCCAGCGCCCTGATCCTGGGGCCGGCCGGCACCGGCAAGTCGCTGTTCGCCATCCATTTCGCCTGCGCGGCGGTCGGGCGTGGCGAGAAGGCCGCCCTGTTCGTCTTCGACGAGGAACTGGGCCTGCTGTTCGACCGCATGCGGGACCTGGGCATGGACATCGAGGCGTTGCGCGACCAGGGCAACCTGATCATCGAGCAGATCGACGCCGCCGAGCTGTCGCCCGGTGAGTTCACCGCCCGGGTGCGGGCCTGTGTCGACAAGGAGAAGATCAGGACCGTCGTCATCGACAGCCTCAACGGCTACCAGGCCTCGATGCCGGAAGAGAACTTCCTGGTCCTGCACATCCACGAGCTGCTGCAGTATCTGAACCGCCAGGGGGCCACGACCTTCCTGACCGTCGCCCAGCACGGCTTGGTCGGCGAGATGAAGGCTCCGGTCGACGTCACCTACCTGGCCGACACCGTCGTCCTGCTGCGCTACTTCGAGGCGATGGGCAGCGTGCGGCGCGCCGTCTCGGTGATCAAGAAGCGAGCGGGCCAGCACGAGAAGACCATCCGCGAATACGAGATCAGCCAGCGCGGCCTGTCGCTGGGCGAGCCTCTGGACGGCTTCCAGGGGGTGCTGCGCGGGGTGCCCAACTTCGTTGGCCAGGGTTCGGGGCTGATGGGTGACGCCTCGGCATGAGCAGGGGCGGACCCCTTTCGGAACGGACCCTGGTCCTGGCTCCCACCGGCCGCGACGCCGCTATCGCCCTTTCCATCCTGCGCGAAGCCGACCTGTACGCCACCATCTGCGCAGATCTGCCCGAGCTGGTCCGTGAACTGACCCGGGGGGCCGCGGTGGCGGTGGCGGTGGAGGAAGCCCTCAGCGGCGGCGACCTGACCGACCTGTCGCGCTGGATCGAGAACCAGCCGGCCTGGTCGGACTTTCCCTTCGTGCTGCTGGCCCAGCGCGGCGGCGGGCTGGAGCGCAATCCCGGGGCCAAGCGGCTGTCGACGGCGCTGGGCAATGTCAGCTTCCTGGAGCGGCCCTTCCACCCCACCACCCTGGTCAGTGTCGTCCGCACCGCCCTGCGCGGCCGGCTGCGGCAGTACGAGGCCCGCGAGCGCATCGAGGAAATCCGCCGCGCCGAGGCCCAGCTGGAACTGCGGGTCGAGGAGCGCACGGCCGAACTGGAAGCGGCCAACCGCCAGCTGGCCGACCAGATCGCCGAACGCGAGAAGGCCGAAAAAGCCCTGCGCCAGGCCCAGCGGCTGGAGGCTGTCGGCCAGCTCACCTCCGGCGTCGCCCACGACTTCAACAACCTCCTGATGGTGGTGCTGGGCAACATCCGCCAGATGCAGAAGACCACTGCCGACGCCGCCACCCTGCGGCGCCTGTCGATGATGGCCGAGGCGGCCGAGCGGGGGGCCAAGCTGACCGCCCAGATGCTGGCCTTCTCGCGCCGCCAGAAGCTGGAGCCGCGGGTCGTCGACCTCAACGACACGGTCCGGGGCATGCGCGACCTGCTGCAATCGACCATGGGCGGATCGACCCGCATCGAGACCCGGCTGGGCCAGGCGCTGTGGCCGGCCATGGCCGATCCGACCCAGATCGAACTGGTGGTGCTGAACCTGGCCATCAACGCCCGCGACGCCATGGAGGTCGGCGGGACCCTGACCGTCGAGACCGGCAACTGCCAACTGGGCGAGCCACGCCGGTCCGAGGAGCCGGCCGCCGGCGACTATGTGATGGTGGCGGTCAGCGACACCGGCTCGGGCATGACCGAAGACGTGCTCGCCAAGGCCTTCGAGCCCTTCTTCACCACCAAGCCCGTCGGGGCGGGCTCGGGCCTGGGCCTCTCCCAGGTGTTCGGCCTGGCCAAGCAGTCCGGCGGGGGGGTGGCGATCGACACCGAGCTCGGCCGAGGCACCACGGTCAGGGTCTATCTGCCCCGCGCGGTGGCCGCCTGCCGGCAGGAGGCCTCCGCCTCGCCGCCACCGCCGCCGATCCGGGCCAAGGACGGGGCGACCGTGCTGGTGGTCGATGACGACGCGGCGGTGCGTGAGATCACCGCCGGCATCCTGCGCGACCTGGGCTACCGGATCGTCGAGGCCGGCAGCGGCGGGGCGGCGCTGCGGACCCTGGATAGCCGCAAGCGGATCGACGCGGTGCTGCTGGACTTCGCCATGCCCGGCATGAACGGCGCCGAGGTCGCCCGCGAGATCGTAACCCGCCGCCCTGGCGTGCCGATCCTGTTCGCCACCGGCTATGCCGACGCCGGCGCCCTGGTCGAGGCCAGCGAGGACCACATCGTCCACAAGCCCTTCGTCGACGGCGAGCTGGCCGAGAAGCTGGCCCGGGCGCTGCAGGCTTTCCGGCTGGGCGAGGTGGCGGCCGGCTGAATTCCTTACGGCCACTGGCGGCGGCTGGGCGCAGGACCTATCTGCCCTGCATCCTCAATCAAGACTAAGGAAACGCCCGTGTCCCTCTCCCTCTACGACGTCTCCATCCCTGTGTACCAGCGCATGCTGGGCAACCTCGCCTCGTTCCTGGACAAGGCCGAGGCCCATGCCAAGGCCGGCGGTCCCGGCCTGGAAACCCTGGCCGAGGCCAAGCTGATCGACGACATGGCCTCCTTCACCCGCCAGATCCAGCTGGCCAGCGACGCGGCCAAGGGCGGCGCCGCCCGCTTCGCCCAACAGGAAGCGCCCAGCATGCCCGACACCGAGACCACCTTCGCCGAACTGAGAGAGCGCATCGCCAAGACCCAGGCCTTCCTGGCCTCGATCAAGCGCGAGGACGTCGACGGCGGCGAGGGCCGGACCATCGAGCTGAAGCTGCCGAACCGCACCATGACCTTCACGGGTACGGAGTTCCTGACCGGCTTCTCGCTGCCCAACTTCCTGTTCCATGTGACCACCGCCTACGCCATCCTGCGCGCTCAGGGCGTGCCGCTGGGCAAGATGGACTTCCTAGCCGGCGGCCAGGCGCTGGCGGCGTAGGAAATGAAGGAGGCGGCTTTGAAATCGATCCTGAAAAGCCGCCTCCCCATCGCCCTGGTCCTCTGCCTGTTGGGCGGGGCGGCGCTCGCGCAGGACGACGGCTGGATAACGGTCAAGGCGGGTAACGCCTTCACCTTCGAGGCGCCGGCAGACATTCAGCTTCTTCCAGTCAAGAGCGAGGATGGGTTTTTCGGGCACTATGAAAGTGCGAGGTTTGGGTTCGATTTCGAATACGGCCTTTATGCCGCCGGTATGGATTACCTGCGATCCAAGCCCGGCTATGACGCCGAGGACACGGTTATCGACGGCAGAAAGGCCGTGATCTTCACTGGGCCAATCGAGGGCGTTGAGAATTGCACCTTCGAGACCTCGGCCTATGTGTGGGTTGAACCGGAGAAGCGGCCAGGCCTGAAACTGGCGATCAACGCCTGCTCAAATGGCTATGCCGGCGTGGTGCAGTTGCACAGGCTGTTCAAATCGCTCAGGTTCATCGAACCGAGCCGCTAGCGCAGTCCCCTCACTTCCGCTCATCCCCGCTTTCGCGGGGATGAGCGGATGGATGGGTCCGAGACCGCTCAGGCGCGCTTTTTGGCCGGCGCTTTCTTGTGCGCGGCGGGCTTCTTCCCCGCCCCACCCTTCTGCCCCAGGCTCCGCCGCAGCGCCTCCATCAGGTCGATGACCTCGGCCTCCTGCGGCGCCTCGACCGCCACGGTCTTGCCGTGGGCCTTCTGCTTGGCCTTGATCAGGTCGCGCAGGGCGTTTTCGTAGTGGTCCTTGAAATCGCTGGGGTCGAAGTCGCCGGCCTTCTGATCGATGATCCGGGCGGCGATGTCGATCATGCCCTTGTCGGGCCGCACGGCCGGGATGTCGCCGAACACGTCGGCCGGATCGCGGACCTCGTCATGGGTGCGCAGGGTATAGGCCAGCAGGCCCCGGTCGCGCGGCTCCATGGCCAGCAGCCGCTCGCGCTGGTGCATGACCACCCGGCCAAGCGCGATCTTGCCGGCCTTCTCCATCGCCTCGCGGATGACGCTGAAGGCCTCGACCGCCACCTTGCCGTCGGGGACCAGGTAGTAGGGGTCGTTCCAGTAGAGGCGGTCGATCTCGCTCTCGTCGACGAAGCGGTCAATGTCGATGGTGCGGGTGCTTTCCAGCCGGACGTTGTCGATCTCGTCCTGGGTGACCACGACATAGTGGTCCTTGGAAATCTCGAAGCCCTTGACGATGTCCGACCGCTCGATCGGCCCCAGCTCCGGATCGGTGGGGATCATGCGGATGCGGTTGTGGGTCTTCTTGTGCAGCATGTTGAAATGCACCTCGCCCGACCGCGAGGTCGCCGTGTAGAGGGCGACGGGGCAGGAGACGAGGGAGAGGCGCAGGTGGCCCTGCCAGGTGGGACGCGCGGCCATCATGGAACTCCGGGTTGCCCCGGCCTAACGCGCCGCGCGGCGACTCGTTCTCTCCGCTCCCGGCGGGAGCGGACGACCTCGCCAGAGCGAGGTCCGGTGAGGGTTTCAAGGCCGTGTGGTGGTCAGATGTAGCTACCTGAAGCCCATGGGCTAGGCGCCAAGCACAATAGCCGGGGAAACCTGTCGCCGACCGCCGCACGGCCCCGAAACCCTCACCGGGCCGGCCACGGGCGCGCTGCAGGCGCGCCTCGGGCGGGCCGTCCGCCCCCGCCGGGGGCGGAGTTGTTCTAGACGCCCGCCCCGGACCAGTCGCCGAACCCGGCCCCATCGGGCTTGCGGCCCGTCACCTTGCCGTAGAGCCGCACGATGGCGCGGCTGCCGGTGGTCTTGAACAGGAAGGGGAAGAGGCCGTGGGCGAAACAGGCCAGGCTGGCCACGAACAGCGAGGCGCCGACGCCCCAGGCCACGCCCATATGCTCGCCATAGGTCTCGTTGACCGCGTTGGGATGGTCGGTGAAGGGGTTGGACATGCAAGGCTCCCTGCTGGCCCTTTCGTAGGGTGAGCCTCGCCAGGGAGCAACCGGACTCGCGCGATTTTGCGGCAGATCACTCACGCCGCCGCCCAGGTGTGCCTATATTCCCCCAACGGGCGCCAAAGGGCGGCGCCTTTGAAGGGGAAGACCCGATGAATCGACTGACCTCCGTGCTCCGGCTGCTGCCGGCGCTGGCCGTGGCCGTTGTGCTGTCCGGCTGCGGGATCAATTCAATTCCGACCAACGACGAGAAGACCAAGGCCGCCTGGGGCGAGGTGCAGAACCAGTACCAGCGGCGCGCCGACCTGATTCCCAACCTGGTCTCGACCGTGAAGGGCTATGCGGCCCAGGAGAAGGCGGTGCTGACCGCCGTGACCGAAGCGCGGGCCAGCGCCACCCAGGTCAAGGTCGACGCCTCGACCATCACCAATCCGGCGCAGTTCCAGCAGTACGCGGCGGCCCAGGACAAGCTGTCGGGCGTGCTCGGCCGGCTGATGATGATCCAAGAGAACTATCCGGACCTGAAGTCGAACGCCAACTTCCTGGCCCTGCAGTCGCAGCTGGAAGGGACGGAGAACCGCATCGCCATCGCCCGCCGCGACTACAATGAGGCCGCGCGGGTCTACAACACCTCGTTGCGGACCTTCCCGAGCGTGATCTGGGCCAAGACCCTCTACGGCGGCCAGAAGCCGGCGCAGATCTTCCAGGCCACGGCCAGCAGCCAGACCGCGCCGACCGTGAGCTTCGATCCGGCGCCCGCGCCGGCTCCTGCTCCGACCCCAGCGCCCGCGACGAACTAGACCCGTGACGCTCATCCCGCACCGGGCGCGGGCCGTGATACTGGGGCTTGCCCTGGCTTTCACGGCCCAACTGGCCCCATTCTCGGCTGCGTGGGCCGCGCCAAGCTTCCCGCCGCCCAACGGCACGCATGTCGTCGACCAGGCGAACATCCTGTCCGACGCCACCGAGGCGAAGCTGAACGCGGACCTGACCGACCTGGAAAGCCGCACCAGCCATCAGGTGGTGGTGGCCACGGTCTCCTCCCTGCAAGGACTGGAGATCGAGGACTACGGCTACCAGTTGGGCCGGGCCTGGAAGATCGGCCGCGAGAAGGAGGATGACGGCGTCGTCCTGCTGGTCGCGCCGAACGACCGCAAGGTGCGGATCGAGGTCGGCTATGGCCTGGAGCCGGTGCTGACCGACGCCTTCTCCAGCGTCATCGTCAACCAGGCCATCCTGCCGAAATTCAAGGCGGGCGACTTCAATGGCGGCGTCATCGCCGGGACCGACGCCATCGTCCAGCAACTGAACCTGCCCGACGACCAGGCCAAGGCGGTGGCCGCCAAGGCCAAGACCAAGTCCCGCGGCGGCCCGCCGCCTTTGGCCTTCCTGATCCTGCTGGTCGTCTTCTTCGTGGTGCTGTCCAGCCTGCGCGGCCGGCGGCGGCGCGGGGGTCTGGGCGGAGCGCTGCCCTGGATCATCCTGGGCGGCATGAGCAGCGGCGGCTGGCGCGGCGGCGATGGCGGCGGTGGCGGGTTCGGCGGCGGCGGAGGCTTCTCCGGCGGCGGCGGCTCGTTCGGCGGCGGCGGTTCTTCGGGAGGCTGGTGAGATGGCGCTGAGCGAGACCGAACACGACCGTATCGCCGCCGCCGTGGCGGTCGCGGAAACCAAAACCGCCGGCGAGATCTACTGCGTGCTGGCGCCCAAGGTGTCGGACTATCGCGAGACGCCGCTCGCCTGGGCGGCGGTGGCGGCCCTGGTGCTGCCGGCCCTCGCCGTGCTGGCCGGCTGGCGGCCTGCGACCCTGCTGAACCTGATCAACGGCTGGAGCGCCGGCCATGACTCCGGCTCCAGCTTCGCGGCCCTGGCGGTCTATGGGCTGAGCCAGGCGGTGGTCTTCGGCCTGGCCGCCCTGATCGTGGCCGCCGCGCCGGTCCGGCGCCTGCTGACCCCGGCCAGCCTCAAGGCCGAGCGGGTGCACCGGGCGGCCATGGAGCAGTTCCTGGCCAAGGGCCTGCACCTGACCCAGGCCCGCACGGGCGTCCTGCTGTTCGCCTCCCTGGCCGAGCGCCGGGCCGAGGTGATCGCCGACGAAGGCATCTACGCCGCCGCCCCGAAAGACGTCTGGGACGAGGTGGTGCAGCTGCTGATCGCCGGCCTGGAGCGCAGGAAACCGGCCGACGGCTTCGTGGCCGCTATCCAGCGGTCGGGAGAAATCCTGGCCGCGCACGTGCCGCCGGGACCCGACAACCCCAACGAACTGCCGGACCGGCTGGTGGAGTTGCCCTGAGGCCCGTTTTTAGACTCTAGCCCTCTCCCCAGCCGTGGTTAAAGTCCGTTTGCGCCGCATGGCGCCAAGCGGCTTCACAGGGGGACGGATGATACGCGGAACGCTGCGCGGACTTGTGTTGGGGCTGATGCTGGCCTTCACGGCGCAGGTCGCCCTGGCCGGTCCGACCTTCCCTGAACTGACCGGACGGGTGGTCGATCAGGCCGAGGTGCTTTCGGCCGAAACCGAAGCGACCCTGGCGAAGGATCTGGAAGGCCTGGAAACCCGGACCGGTCACCAGTTCGTGGTGGTGACCGTGCCGTCTCTGCAGGGATTGGAGATCGAGGACTACGGCATCCTGCTGGGCCGCAAATGGGGTATCGGCCGCAAAGGCGCGAATGACGGCGTCCTCCTGCTGGTCGCCCCCAAGCAGCGCAAGGTGCGGATCGAGGTGGGCTACGGCCTGGAATCGGTGCTGACCGACGACGACGCCGGCGCCATCATCACCCAGGCCATCGTCCCGAAATTCAAGGCCGGCGACATCGACGGCGGCGTGAGCGCCGGCGCCGAGGCGATCATCAAGCAGATCGATTCCGCCTCGCCGCCACCGGCCGCGGCCGGCGCCAGCCCGCTGTCATCCGCCGGCGCGGCGGGCGCGCCCACGGCTCCCGCCTCGGGCGGCGTTTCCCTGGGAACGGTCATCCTGATTGCCGTGGTGGTCGCGTTGCTGGTCCGGATGCTGGGCGGCGGCCGCAAGACCCAGGTCGTCTATGCCGGCATGCCCGGCGCGCCCATGACCCAGGCCGGGGTTCCGGTTGCGGGCGCGGTCGACGCCAGTGGCGCGCCGATCATGGGCGCCGCCATGGACAATGGCATGGGTAACGCCGGTGGCGGTGGCGGCGGCGGTGGCGGTGTTCTCCCAGGCCTGATCATGGGGGCGGGGGCCGGCGCTGGCGGCATGCTGCTGGCCAATCGCATCCGCAACGGCAGTTGGTTCGGCGGCGGCGGCGGGCGCGGCGGCGGCGGCCTCTTCGGCGGAGGCGGGGGCCGCAGTTCTGGCGGGGGACTGTTCAGCGGCGGCGGAAGCAGCGGCGGCCGCAGCAGCTATCGAGGCGGCGGTGGGTCATTCGGGGGCGGCGGCGCCTCGGGGAGCTGGTGAGATGACGTTGAGCGAAGCCGACGAAGACCGCATCGCCCAGGCCGTGGCGGCTGCCGAAGCGACCACCGCCGGTGAAATCTACTGCGTGCTGGCGCCGCACGTTTCCGACTACCGCGAGACGCCCATCGCCTGGGCGGCGGGGGCGGCGATCGTCGCGCCCGGCCTGCTCGCGGTCTTCAGCCCCAGGACGCTGGCAGGCCTGGGATCCCTGTGGACCAGCGAGCCGGTGTCGGCGGCGCTGTCGGCCTTCGTGCTGGTCCAGGCGGTGATCTTCATCCTGGCGGCGCTGATCGTCGCCCAGCCGGCGGTGCGGCGCGCGCTGACCCCCGCCGGGCTGAAGGCCGAGCGGGTGCGCCGCGCGGCCATGGCCGAGTTCCTGGCCAAGGGCCTGCACATGACCGAGGGCCGGACCGGTGTGCTGCTGTTCGCCTCCGTGGCCGAGCGGCGGGCCGAGGTCATCGCTGACGAGGCCATCTACGAGGCGGCGCCCAAGGCGGTCTGGAGCGAGGTGGCGCAACGGCTGACCGAGGGCATGGGCCGCGGCGCCCCCGCCGACGGCTTTGTTGTCGCCGTCCAGAAGGCCGGCGAGACCCTGGCCGCCCATTTTCCGCCCGCCGCCGGCAACCCCAACGAACTGCCCGACCGCCCCGTGACGGCGTGAATGTGACGACATGAGCAGCATCGACCCGACCCGCGCCCAGTTCGACGCCTTCAAGGCCCTGCCGCGCGACAGGCCGATCCACATGCTCAACCTGGTCCGCCTCAGGCCGCTGGCCGACTATCCGGAGGATCACCCCAACCACGGCAAGGGGATGAGCGGGCTGGAGGCCTATCGCGCCTATGGCCGCGAGAGCGCCCCGGTGTTCGGCCGGGTCGGCGGGCGACAGGTCTGGGTCGGCAAGCCCGAGACCGTGGTCACAGGCCCGACCGATGAGCGCTGGGACCTGGCCTTCATCGCAGAATATCCCAGCGCCGGAGCCTTCCTGGAAATGGTCACCGACCCGCTCTATCGCGAGGTGGTCAGGCACCGGCAGGCCGGGGTCGAGGACAGCCGGCTGATCCGCATGAGCCCGGTCGAGCCCGGCGAAGGGTTCGGGGAGTAGCTACTCCGCCGCCATGGACACCGGCGCGCCCTGCGGCCCACGCACCAGCCGGCCCGGCAACGCGCCGGTCGGCTGGCCATCGCGGTAGGTGACCTGGCCCGCCACGATGGTGGCCACATAGCCGTCCGCCCGCTGCAGCAGCCGCCGCCCGCCGGCCGGCAGGTCATAGGCGATGCTGGGCGAATGCAGGGTCAGGGTCTCGTAGTCGATGACGTTGAGGTCGGCGCGGTAGCCCACCTCGATCAGGCCCCGGTCGTTCAGTCCGACCGAGCGGGCGGTGTCGAGGGTCTGCATGCGGACGATGGCCTCGATCGGGATTTTCGGCCCGCGGGTGCGGTCGCGCGTCCAGTGGGTCAGCATGTAGGTCGGAAAGCTGCCGTCGCAGATGGTGCCGACATGGGCGCCGCCGTCCGACAGGCCCGGCACCGTGTCGCGGTGCTGCAGCATGACGAAGCTGGGGTCCAGGTTGCCGTCGCCGTAGTTCAGGAACGGGTGGTAGAGCATCCCCTGCCCGCCGTTCGACAGCATGTGGTCCAGCGCCACTTCCTGTGGCGTGACGCCCCGGGCGGCCGCCAGCGAGGCCAGGGTCTTGTCCTGGGTCGGCTCATAGTCCGGGGCGACCGGATCCAGCGGGAAGATCATGTCCCAGGCCTGCAGGGCCGAGCCGGCGAATGGGCCCTTCACATTGAGGTCCTCGGCCAGCAGCCGGGCGCGGGTCATCGGCTCGGCCAGCTTCTCGCGGCGCTCGGCCGGCGGCAGGTGGGCGATCTCCTTCCAGGCCTCGTGCTGGCTGAACGGATGCAGGGTCAGTTCCAGCCCGAACAGCACCCCGACCGGACGGCCGCAGACCTGGGCCTTCATCGGGTTGCCGGCGTCGACCGACTCTTCCAACGCGGCCAGCAGCTTCTTCCAGGAGACGGTGTTGCGGTGGTTCTGGGCCAGGGTGAAGGCCAGCGGCCGGCCACTGGCCTCGACGATGCGGCGCAGCATGGCGAATTCGGCCAGGGGGTCGGGGGCGAAGTCGCTGACGAACTGCAGCACCCCGCGCCCGGCGGCCTTCAGGCCCAGGGCGATGCCGGTCAGCTCGTCCTCGCTGGCGGTCAGGGTCGGGGTCGGCTGGCCGTCGCTGGTGCGGTGGTTGAGGGTGCGCGAGGTGGAGAAGCCCAGGGCGCCGGCTTCCATGGCCCGCCTGGCGATGGCGGCCATGGCGTTGATCTCGGCCTGCGTCGCCGGCTCGCGGTTGGCGCCGCGCTCGCCCATGACGAAGACCCGCAAGGCGGCATGGGGCAGCTGGCTGCCGATATCGATGTCGAACTTCAGCTTGGCCAGGGCGTCGAGATAGTCGGGATAGCTTTCCCAGTTCCAGGGCAGCCCCTGGGTCATCACCGGGAAGGGAATGTCCTCTACCCCCTCCATCAGCCTGATGAGCCGGTCGTGGTCCTCCGGCTTGCAAGGAGCGAAGCCGACGCCGCAATTGCCCATCACCACGGTGGTGACCCCGTGCCAGGACGAGGGCTGCATGCGCTCGTCCCAGGTCGCCTGGCCGTCATAATGGGTGTGCACATCGACGAAGCCTGGCGTGACCAGCTTTCCCGTGGCGTCGATCTCTTCCACACCGGCCGGCAGGTTTGGCGCGACGGCCGCGATCAGCCCGTCCTTGACCCCGATATCGGCCTGGAAGGGAGCCTCGCCGGAGCCGTCGACCACCGTCCCGCCGCGCAGGACCAGATCATAGGCGCGTTCCATGGCGCTCGCTCCCTTGAGTTATCGTTGTTCAGGGAAATGTCGCGCCGCCTTCCCCGCACGTCAACAGGCTAGGGCCGATCGACATTCATCGATCTCTGAGATTCACACTCCCACCTAAATTCCGTCGTGGCCGGCCGAAGTGCCGGCCACCCATAGACTCGGTGCGTCAAGCCGCTCTCGGACAGCGCCGCCGCTAACCGTCATTGCCGGTGTTTATGGGTCGCCGGGACAAGCCCGGCGATGACGGTTGAAGGGTGGTTTGGAGCTGCCACACCTGAATATCGATACGACCTAGCGAAGTTCCACGCCCACGATCCCCCGGCAGGTCTTGGCCGGGCAGCCGGACGGATTGCCCTCCGGGGCGATGACGTAGAGCAGGCGCAGCGGGCGCTTGAGGGTCACCGCCTGCTGGCTGAGCCGCAGAACCGCGTCGGCCAGGGCGTTGGTCATCTCGACGGCGAACTGGCGCGGCGTGTCCTCGGGCGACTGGCCGGAGAGGCCGACGCCGGGCGGGGCGGCGCAGGTGAGGCCGATATGGTCGCGATAGGCCGAGATGGCTGTGATGTTGCACTCGATCCAGGCGCCGCCGTTGGGCGCTGGCGGAAGATCCTGGGCGCCTCCGAGACTGGGGGCGAGGAGCAGGGCGGCCGTGAAGAATAGGCGGGGGGTGAGGCGGAGCAGAGTCTTCATGCCCGCCAAGGGATCACAGCCCGCGGTGGGCTTGCAAGAGTCGGGGCAAGGTTGACGCTAGCGGCATCTGGCGCGAGGCGGAACTCTCCCCTAGGGTCAATCCTGAAAATTCAAACTAGCGTTTGACTCAATCCCACAAGAGGAACCGCCCATGCGCGACGCCGTCATCGTCTCCTACGCCCGAACGGGCCTGGCCAAGTCCAACCGGGGCGGGTTCAACAACACCCACGGCGCGGCCATGGCCGGCCACGCCATCCAGCACGCCGTCTCGCGGGCCGGGCTGGAAGGGGCCGAGGTCGAGGACGTCATCATCGGCTGCGGCGGGCCGGAAGGCGCGACCGGCATGAACGTCGCCCGCAACGCCGCCATCTGGGCCGGCCTGCCGGTGACCAGTTCGGGCACCACCATCAACCGCTTCTGCTCCTCGGGCCTGCAGGCCATCGCCTCGGCCGCCCACTATGTGAAGAACGAGGGCGCCAATGTCGCCATCGGCGGCGGGGTGGAGTCGATCTCCCTGGTGCAGGGCGGCGGCCACATGAACACCTTCCGCATCACCGAAGAGAAGCTGCTGAAGATCAAGCCGGCCCTGTGGATGGCGATGATCGACACCGCCGACATCGTCGCCAAGCGCTACAACGTCAGCCGCGAGTACCAGGACGAATACGCCCTGCGCAGCCAGCAGCGCATCGCCGCCGCCCAGCAGGCCGGGCTGTTCAAGGACGAGATCGTCCCGATGAACACCAAGATGAAGGTGATCGACAAGGCCACCAAGGAAGAGTCCATCGTCGACTACGTGGTCGACAAGGACGAGTGCAACCGCCCCGACACCACCCTGGAAGGCCTGGCCAGCCTGCAGCCGGTCAAGGGCGAGGGCAATTTCGTCACCGCCGGCAACGCCAGCCAGCTCTCGGACGGCGCCGCCGCCGTGGTGGTCATGGAGGCCAAGGAGGCCGAGCGCCGGGGCCTGACCCCGATGGGCGCCTTCAAGGGCTTCGCCGTCGCCGGCTGCGAGCCGGACGAGATGGGCATCGGCCCGATCTACGCCGTGCCGCGCCTGCTGGAACGCCACGGCCTGAAGGTCGACGACATCGACATCTGGGAGCTGAACGAGGCCTTCGCCTCGCAGTGCCTCTACAGCCGCGACACCCTGGGCATCGACCCGGAGAAGTACAACGTCAACGGCGGCTCCATCGCCATCGGCCACCCCTTCGGCATGACCGGCGCCCGCTGCACCGGCCACATCCTGATGGAGGGCAAGCGCCGGGGCGCCAAGCTGGGCGTGGTGACCATGTGCATCGGCGGGGGCATGGGCGCGGCCGGGCTGTTCGAGATCTTCTAGGTCCAGTTCACCGGCCCGAAAGACGAAACGGCGGCGGGGGCAACCTCGCCGCCGTTATCATTTGAGCAATCCGAAGCACGGCTTCCTACGTATGGGGGAGAGCAACTCCCATCGTCGGCAACCGTTTGAACACCATGCGACACGACCACACCGGAGACCCCACCGTAGCCGTCAAGATTCTGCTGGCCGCCGCCGCCGCCCTGGCGATCGCCGTCGGACTGTTGATGCCGCTGCCGGGTCAATCGAAACCGGACGCTACCCACTCGCAGATTCCGACCATGGAAGTCGGCAAGGGCTAGGCTACCCTTGCGTCGAACCCGGCGCTGACGGAACGGCCGCGCAGCCTTTCAGCACCCGCGTCCCCAGCGTGACCTCGGCGGTGTAGGTCCACACCCGGTCGCTCATGCCGTCCGAGCAGGGTCCCGCCGTCACCTTGACCACGATCGAACCCGTGGCGTTGTTGGCCGTCCAGGTCGCCGCGCCGCCGGCCTCGGCCTTGGCGGCGTTGGCGAAGGCCTGGGCCGGGGCGTCCGGTTCGGAGAACTCAACGGCGGTTCCGCGGATCTTCACCGCCCAGAACGGTTCGGTGCCGGCCAGGTCCAGGTCGGCCGGATAGGCGGCGGCCGGTGGTGTGGTGGTCGGCGGCGGGGCCGGAGCATCGGCGGGCGGACCGGCCGGAGGGCCGTCCTGGCCGTCATGGGACTGGTCGCAGGCGGCCAGCAGAAGGGCTGAAACGAAGACAGCGGCGATGGGGCGCATCGGTAGGTCTCCCAATAGGTCCGGCTCAGGCTAGACTTGTTTTCACGATGAGTCGAAACGGCCCCTTCAGCCTGTATGAATTCTTCGCCGGCGGGGGCATGGCCCGGCTGGGCCTGGGCGAGCATTGGGGCTGCCTGTTCGCCAACGACTTCGACCCGGTCAAGGCGGCCGTCTATCGCGACAATTTCGGCGACGCCCATATGCGAGAGGGCGATGTCTGGGCCCTGACCAGCAGCGACCTGCCGGGCCGCGCGGACCTGGCCTGGGCCTCCAGCCCCTGCCAGGACTTCAGTCTGGCCGGCGCGCGGGCCGGACTGACCGGCGGCAAGTCCTCGGCCTTCTTCGGCTTCTGGCGGCTGATAGAGGCCCTGGATGACGAGGCGCGCGCGCCCCGGGCCCTGGTCATCGAGAATGTCAGTGGCCTGATGACCTCACACGGCGGCACCGATTTCGCCGCCCTGACCGAGGCGCTGAGTTCACGCGGCTATCGCTTCGGCGCTCTGGAGATCGACGCCGCGGCCTTCCTGCCCCAGTCGCGGCCCCGAGTGTTCATCATCGCCACCCGCGAGGCGGTCCCCGCCAACCTGATCGGTCCCAGCCCCTTCCATACCCGCGCGGTCCGGGCCGCCTTCAGCCACCTTTCGATGGAGCAGCGCAGCCACTGGCTGTGGTGGCGCCTGGCCGCCCCGCCGCTGCGCAATCAGACCCTCGCCGCCCTGCTCGAGCCCGACGCGGCGGTCGACTGGCGCACGCCCGAACAGACCGGCAAGCTGCTCGGCCTGATGAATCCCACGCATTACGACCGCCTCAAGACCGCCGCCGCTAAGGGCCGCGCCGTCGGGGCGGTGTTCCGGCGCATGCGCGGCGGCGATCAGCGGGCCGAGGCCAGGTTCGACGGCCTGGCCGGCTGCCTGCGCACGCCCGCCGGCGGCTCATCCCGCCAGACCCTGGTGGTGGCCGAAGGCGATGAGGTCCGCTCGCGCCTGCTCACCGGGCGCGAGGGGGCCCGGCTGATGGGCCTGCCCGACAGCTATCGCCTCCCCGCCAGCCAGACGGCGGCCCTGCAGGTGGTGGGCGATGGAGTGGCCGTGCCGGTCGTCCGCTGGCTGGCCGAGCACCTGCTCGAACCCCTGCTCGGCGAGGCTGACAGGAAGCCCGCGGCGGCCTAGATTGGGGACACCTTCCCCACATGAGAGCCGCCCCCATGCCGCAAGCCTATGACGCCGCCCGCTACAAGCGCGCCGGCCGTGGCCGCATCTTCGATTCCGTGCTCGATCTGGTCGGCGACACGCCGCTGGTCCGCCTGCCCCGGCTGTCGGCCGAGCTGAGGCCGGTCGGCGAGGTGGTCGCCAAGCTGGAATTCTTCAACCCGCTGTCGTCGGTGAAGGACCGTATCGGCGTCTCGATGATCGAGGCCCTGGAAGCCGAGGGCAAACTGAAGCCCGGCGCCACCATCGTCGAGCCGACCAGCGGCAACACCGGCATCGCGCTCGCCTTCGTGGCCGCCGCCAAGGGCTACAGGTTGATCCTGGTCATGCCCGACTCGATGTCGATCGAGCGGCGCAAGATGCTGCTGATCCTGGGGGCCCGGCTGGAACTGACCCCGGCCGAGAAGGGCATGCGCGGCGCCGTCGCCCGGGCCCAGGAGCTGCTGGCGGAAAACCCCGGCTCGGTGATGCCCCAGCAGTTCGAGAACTGGGCCAACCCGCTGATCCACCGGGTCTCGACCGCCGAGGAAATCTGGAACGACACCGACGGCAAGGTCGATGTGGTCGTCTCGGGCGTCGGCACCGGCGGCACGATCAGCGGCGTCGGCCAGGTGCTCAAGCCCCGCAAGCCGTCGCTGCGGATGGTGGCTGTGGAGCCGGAAAACTCACCCGTGCTGTCGGGCGGCGCGCCCGGTCCGCACAAGATCCAGGGCATCGGCGCCGGCTTCGTCCCCGGCATCCTGGACCGCAGCGTCATCGACGAGGTCGTCCAGGTCAGCAACGACGACAGCTTCGACATGGCCCGGCGCTGCGCGGCGATCGAAGGCATCCCGGTCGGCATCTCGTCCGGCGCGGCCCTGACCGCCGGCTTCAGCATCGCGGCGCGGCCCGAGATGGCCGGCAAGTTGATCGTGGTGATCATCCCCAGCTTCGCCGAGCGCTATCTGTCGACGGCGCTGTTCGAGGGCCTTTGACGGACGTCTACAGTGCGGAGAAGCGCTCGGCGGTGATGCGCCGGGTCAGGAGCCGCGACACCGGGCCCGAGCGGACGGTGCGGCGGCTGCTGACGGCGCTTGGGGTGCGGTATCGGCTGCATCGGGCCGACCTGCCGGGCAAGCCCGACATCGTCATGCCGGGACGGCGGCTGGCGATCTTCGTGCATGGCTGCTTCTGGCATGGGCATGACTGCGCGCGGGGGGGGCGGGTCCCGAAAGCCAACCGCGACTACTGGCTGGGCAAGGTGGGGCGAAACCGGGACCGGGACGTCGTCAGCCGCGCGGCGCTGGAGGCGGCGGGCTGGCGGGTCGAGACGGTGTGGGAGTGCGAGTTGAAGGACGAGGCGGCGCTAAGGACGCGGCTTGCCGGGCTGCTGGGAGAACAAACTCCGCCTCCGTAGGGGGCGGACGGCCCGCCCGAGGCGCGCCTGCAGCGCGCCCGTGGCCGGCCAGGTGGGGGTGTTCGGGCAAGGGCTGGGCTGGCCGGCTTGGCAGGGCGGATTGCAGGACACCCGAGGGCCGATGGCAACGGGAGCGCCCTTGCCCGAAGACCCCCTCCGGACCGCGCTCTGGCGCGGTCGTCCTCCCCCTACGGGTGAGGAGTTTACGCCGCCGCCCTAGCTGCCGAGATCGCCTGGTCCAGCGCCGCATAGAGCTGGGCCGGCTCGATCGGCTTGGCCACGTGGCCGCTCATGCCGGAAGCCAGGCAGGCCTCCCAGTCCTTGGCGGTGGCCGAGGCGGTGATGGCGATGACGGGGGTGTTCTGGTTCGGCCCCGCATGGGCCCGCAGGCGGCGGGTGGCTTCGCGGCCGTCCATGCCGGGCATGTAGACGTCCATCAGCACGATATCGAACGGCTCGGCGGCCAGGCGCTCCAGCCCTTCCTCGGCCGAGGCGGCGGTCTCCGGCACGATGCCCAGCGGCGCCAGGACCAGGGTGATGGCCTGGCGGTTGATGGCGTGGTCGTCGACCACCAGCAGCCGCGGCGGCGGGCCCAGCGGCTGGGCCGGTTCAACCAGGGCCGGCTCGGCCGGCGGCAGGGTCAGGGTGACGATGAAGGTCGCGCCGGCCCCGGGGGCGCTGGAGGCCACCAGGTCGCCGCCCATCAGCCGGGCCAGCTGGCGGCTGATCACCAGGCCCAGGCCTGAGCCGCCGTGCTTGCGGGCCACCGAGGCGTCGAGCTGGTCGAAGGGGGTGAACAGGCGGTTGATCTGATCGGCCGTCATGCCCGGCCCGGTATCGGCCAGGGCCAGCCTCACCATCTCGCCGTCCACCGACACGGTGAGGCGGACCGAACCCTGGCGGGTGAACTTGATGGCGTTGGAGAACAGGTTGTTGAGCACCTGGCGCAGCCGGGTCGGATCACCGACCACCCAGTCCGGCAGGGCGCGGGCCCCGTACAGGCCCAACCGCAACCCCTTGGCCCGGGCCTGGGGCTTCCAGAGACGGACGGCGTCCAGTACGGCGCGGCGCGGATCGAAGGCGATGGCCTCGACCTCCATGCGGCCGGCGTCCAGCTTGGCCAGGTCCAGCAGGTCGTCCAGCAGGGTGCGCATCATCGCCCCCGCGTCGATGATCAGTTGGGCGTGGGCCTTGGCGCCCCGGTCCCTGGCCTCGCGGCGCAGCTCGCCGGCCCCGGCGTTGATGGCGCTGATCGGGGTGCGCAGCTCATGGCTGATCATGGCGACGAAGGCGGACTTGGAGGCGGTGGCGGCCTCGGCGGCGCGGCGGCCTTCCTCGGCCTGGGCCAGGGCTTCGTCCTGGGTGCGGCGGGCGTCCTCGGTGGTGATCCAGGCCCCGACCACGTTGAGCATGACCAGGCCCACGGCGATCATCATGGTGACCAGCAGCGGCCCGGCGGTCTGGCCGGCGTCCAGCAACGGCAGGACCAGCAGATAGAGACCATAGGGCAGGGCCGAGACGGCGAAGGCGACGCGGCTGCCGCGGCTGAGGCTGACCAGGTTGGTCATCGCCCCGGCGATCAGGGTCACGCCCAGGGCCGGGCCGTAGCGCTCGATATAGGTCCAGAGGATGGGCGACAGCGCCCCGAAGGCGATGGCGGACGGGGTGAACAGCCAGAGCGCCGCGTTGGCGGCGCCCGAGGCGGTCCTGGGCGGATTGGCCAGGACGCGCGGCGCGAACCGCATCTCCAGATGCTGGACCAGGATAAAGACGCCGGCCCAGATCCAGGTCGCCCACCAGCCCTGGCCGATGGTCAGGCCCGAGGCGATCAGCATGGCGGTCAGCGCCCGGGCGCGGGCATGGCGGCGGCGCATCTCGACAGCGCCAGCGAGGCCAAACCGATCCTGAACGTCCGTGGACATGAGGTCTCCCCCGTTTGCGTGAGAATGCCGGACCCGTCCTAAGACTCAGTGAAAAAACGAGGATTTTCGAGCGCCGCCGCAATCGCTGGAATTGCTTCGTTAACCGAAGCGGCCGAGTCTGCCGTCGATTGGGAGAAGCAGCCATGAGCGCCTTGCAGTCCCGGCGCGGCCATCCGGCGGTCAGCGCCTTCATCGAGCACGGGTTCCACGTGTTCCCGGACGGGGTCGACAGGTGCGCCGCCGGCGCCCTGCTGGCCGACATCCGCGCCGACCGGGCCTTCGACGGTTCGCTGTTCCTGAGCGAGGCCGAGTTCGACGCCAACCCGCAATACACCGGCGTCAATCCCATGCCCGGCCGCAACCTGCTGGAACGGTTCGAGGACCGACTGGGCTTCGTCGAGCACGATCCGGGCGTCGTCGAAGCCCTCGGCGCGATGCTGGGCGAGGGCTATCAGCTGGTGAACCGCAAGGTGGTCTGCGGCGTGCCGGCCAGCGCGGTTCCCGCCTGGCTGAAGGCGCGGATCGAGGGCAATCCGGTCAACAATCTGGGCGCCTGGGTGCGGCCGGAATACCGGGATGTGACCTATTTCTACGGCATCGACTTCCACCAGGACCTGATCGACTTCAAGGACCGCGAGGCCGATTTCATCACCCTCTACATCTACCTGCACCCGGTCGGGGCCCATGACGCGCCTCTGTTCCTGCTGGAAGACAGCCACAAGTTCGGGGCGACCGTCTTTCCGCATGACCTGAAGCGCGAGGCCGCCGGCTGGCGCTACGGGGATGGCCGTGGCGGCGAGATGCTCTGCCGCCAGCACCTGCTGACCGGCGACGCCGGCTACGCCGCCATGTGGCACGCCTGCACCCTGCACGGGACGCAGCCCGACGCGGCGGACAATGAGCGGCTGTCGTTGCGGTATCTCTACGCCAAGGCGCCGGGGGTGACGGCGGGGATGGACGAGGTCAACGCCACGCTGGGCGGGCCGATCAGCCTGAAGGCCACGCGGCAGGATCTCGACGAGCGCGGGGCGGCGCAGGTGAAGCACAACGCGGTGAAGCAGGCCTAGCTCTGGAACCCTTCCTCCTCGATGGAGGAAGGGCAGGGTTGGTGGTGTGCGCTCGGAGCTTAAGCGTGAGGCACAGGGTGGCGACCACGCCTCCCCGCGTTCTTCCGGAAGCGCTGTGCCACCACCACCATCCCCAACCCTTCCTCCATCGAGGAGGAAGGGAGTTCTAGAGTGCCTGCTCCACCACCACTTCCGTCTTCACCGAATTGGCGATGAAGCAGTCCTCGTGCGCCGCATGGTGCAGATGATCCAGCTCCGCCGCCGTCGGCGCCCGCCCCTCGAACACGATCGCCGGCCGCAGCGCCACGTGGGTCACCGCCATCCGCCCCGGCGCGATGCGGGTTATCTTCCCCTCGGCCTCGTCGCGATAGGCCGTCACCACGAACCCGGCCTCCCGCGCCTTATGCAGGAAGGTCAGCATGTGACAGTTGGAGAGGGCCGCCACGAACAGCTCCTCCGGGTCCACCGCGCTGGCGTCCGACCAGGGCAGCGGCACGATCCCCGGCGAGGGTGAGCCCGGCACCACCGCCCCGCCGTCGAAGCTGAGCGTGTGGGCGCGGCTGTAGCGGCCGGTCAGGAAGTCGGCGGGCGGTTCGGCCAGTTTCCAGTCGATGGTGGCGAAATAGCTGTGGGCCATTACTCGGGAACCTTTGGGAAGGTGGCGGCTTCGAGCTTGTTGCCGTCGAGGTCGAGGATGAAGGCCGCATAGTAGCCGGTCATCGCCGCCGTTCTAGGTCCTGGCGCGCCGTCGCTCTTGCCGCCGCGGTCGAGCGCGGCCTGGTGGAAGGCCTGCACGGCCTCCTGGCTGGCGGCCCGCAGGCAGACATGCAGGCCCGTGCCGTCCGGCTCGGGAACGCGGCCCGGCCGATGGTTCAGCCAGATCTCCGGATAGCGCTTGCCGAACCCCACCGTCGCCTCCCGCTCCACCAGCCGGCGGTAGCCCAGCGGCTCCAGCAGGGCCTCGTAGAAGGCGGCGCTGGCGGCCAGGTCGCGGACGGCGAGGGAGAGGTGGTCGATCATCAGAGGGTCCTGGCTATGAGCACCTTCATGATCTCGTTCGCCCCGCCATAGATCCGCTGCACGCGGCTGTCGCGATACATGCGGGCGATCGGGTATTCGGCCATGTAGCCGAAGCCGCCGAACAGCTGCAGGCACTCGTCGATGATCTTGTTCTCGAGATCGGTGGTCCAGTATTTGGCCATCGAGGCGGTGGCGGCGTCCAGCTTGCCGGCCAGGTGCTGCTCGATGCAGTGGTTGACGAAGACCCGGGCCACGGTCGCCTCGGTCTTGCATTCGGCCAGCTTGAACTGGGTGTTCTGGAAGTCGATCAGCGCCTTGCCGAACGCCTTGCGCTGCTTGACGTAGTCGATGGTCAGGTCGATCGCGCGTTCCATCGAAGCAATCGCCTGGACCGCGATGTTCAGCCGCTCCTGCGGCAGCTGGCCCATCAGCTGGAAGAATCCCTGGCCCTCGTCGCCGCCCAGCAGGTTCTCCTTCGGCACCCGGACATCGTTGAAGAACAGCTCGGAGGTGTCGGCCGCCTCCATGCCCAGCTTGTCGAGGTTGCGGCCGCGCTCGAAGCCCGCGCAGCCGTCGGTCTCGACCACCAGCAGCGAGGTGCCGCGCGCGCCCTGGGTCGCGTCGGTCTTGCAGACCACGATGACCAGGTTGGCGGTCTGGCCATTGGTGATGAAGGTTTTGGAGCCGTTGAGGATGTACTCGTCGCCGTCCAGCCGGGCGGTGCTCTTGATCCCCTGCAGATCCGAGCCGGCGCCGGGCTCGGTCATGGCGATGGCGGTGACGTATTCGCAGGTCGCCATCTTGGGCAGCCAGCGCTGCTTCTGCGCCTCGGTGCCGTAGTTGAGGAAGTAGTGGCCGACGATGGCGTTGTGCAGCGACAGGCCAAAGCCATCGACGCCCTTCTTGCCCAGGGCCTCCATCAGGATGACCTCGTGGCGGTAGTCGCCGCCCATGCCGCCGTACTGCTCGGGGATGGAGAGGCAGGAGAGGCCCGCCTCCGCCGCCTGGTTCCACATCACCCGCTCGACGATGCCGTCCTCGCGCCATTTGGCGGTGCGGGATTCCGGGGCGAACTCGTCGAAGAACCGGCCGCAGGCGTCCTCGAAGATGACGATGTCTTCCTCGGCCATGAAGGCGGGCTTGGGAACGGCGACGCCGGGCATCAGAACGACTCCACGGGGGGCGACATGATCGCGTCGGAGCCAGCCTTGAGCTTGGTCAGGTGCGCCCCCGCGTCCGGCAGGATGCGCTCAAGGAAGTAGCGGCCCGTCGTCAGCTTGCCGGCATAGAAGGGATCGGCGTCGCCGCCATCAATCTTGGCCTGGGCCGTCTTGGCCATGAGGGCCCACATATAGGAGAGGCCCGTCAGGCCGAAGAGATGCATGTAGTCGGTCGAGGCGGCGCCGGCGTTGTCGGGATTGGAGAGGCCGTTCTGCATCAGCCAGAAGGTCGCCTCCTGCAGCTGGGCCTTCACCCCGGCCAGGCCATCGAGGTATGGCTTTAATTGCGCATTACCCTCGTTTTCAGCCAGGAAGCCGTCGATCTCGGCGAAGAAGCTCATCACCGCCCGCCCGCCGTTAGCCGCCAGCTTGCGGCCGACCAGGTCCAGGGCCTGAACGCCGTTGGTGCCCTCGTAGATCAGGGCGATGCGGCAGTCGCGCAGATACTGGCTGGCCGGGAAATGCTCGGTGAAGCCCGAGCCGCCGTGCACCTGCATGCCATCGACACAGGCCTTGAAGCCCTTGTCGGTCAGGTAGCCTTTCAGCACCGGGGTCATCAGGCCCATGTAATCCTGGGCCTTCTGGCGGACGGCCTCGTCGGGGTGGCT
The DNA here is from genome assembly GCF_030814835.1 of Caulobacter ginsengisoli. GTDB lineage: Bacteria > Pseudomonadota > Alphaproteobacteria > Caulobacterales > Caulobacteraceae > Caulobacter > Caulobacter ginsengisoli. The sequence goes on along the minus strand of NZ_JAUSVS010000004.1, from coordinate 117,778 downwards.
GTGGGCCAGGTCGCCGTGCAGGGCGGTCCAGAACAGGAAGGCCCTGCCCCCCTCGATCACCGCCTTGGAATCCAGCAGCATCCGCCGGACGTCCGGATGGACGATGATTGGGTCGGCCGGTCCGTCGGGGTTCTTCGGCCCGGTCAGCGAGCGGCCCTGGATGCGGTCCTTGGCGAAGGCGGCGGCGGCCTGGTAGGCGGCCTCGCCCTGGGCCACGCCTTGCAGACCCACGCCCAGCCGCGCCTCGTTCATCATCACGAACATGATCTTCAGGCCGGCGTTCTCCTCGCCGACCAGCCAGCCCTTGGCGTCGTCATAGGCCATGACGCAGGTGGCGTTGCCGTGGATGCCCATCTTCTCTTCCAGGCCGGCGCAGACCAGGCTGTTGCGCTCGCCGGGCGTGCCGTCGTCCTTGGGCAGAAACTTCGGCACGATGAACAGGCTGATGCCCTTCACCCCGGCCGGCGCGCCCTCGATGCGGGCCAGGACCAGGTGGACGATGTTTTCGGCCAGGTCATGCTCGCCGCCGCTGATCCAGATCTTCTGGCCGGTGATGCGATAGGTGCCGTCGGCCTGGGGCACGGCCTTGGTCCGCAGCATCCCCAGGTCCGTGCCGCACTGCGGCTCGGTCAGGTTCATGGTGCCGGTCCAGGTCCCGGCGACCATCTTGGGCAGGTAGCGCTGCTTCAGCTCTTCGGAAGCGCCGTAGTTGATCGCCTCCGACGCCCCGTGGGTCAGACCTGGATACATCGAGAAGGCCATGTTGGCCGAGCTCGACATCTCGTTGTAGGCCAGGCTCAGCACTCGCGGCAGGCCCTGGCCGCCCCAGGCCGGATCGCTTGAAAGGCCCAGCCAGCCGGCCTCGACCATCTGGTCATAGGCGGCCTTGAAACCGTCCGGCGTCTTCACCGTGTTGTCCGGGGACCACTTGCAGCCCTGCTTGTCGCCGACGCTGTTCAGCGGGGCCAGAACCTCGCTGGTGAAGGCGGCGGCGCCGTCGAGAATCTGCTCGACGACGTCCATCGAGGCGTCGGCGAACCCAGGCAGATTGGCATGCTTTTCGATGTCCAGAACATCGCGCAGCAGGAAGGTGTAGTCGCGGACAGGCGGCTGATAGGCCATGGGAATCCCAGGGTCTGGAGGTAAGGGAGCAGTGAAGAGGAGGTGGGAGACGGCCTTACTTGGCCGTCACCGCCTCGGCGTGATGGCCATCGACCCGTGAGCGCATGACCTGGTCATAGTCGGCGGCGCGGGGCAGCAGGTCGGGACGGTTCTCGGCCAGCACCGCTTCCAGCCGGTCGCAGGCGGTGCGCAGCTCGTCGATGGCGTGGTCGATGTCCTCGCGCTGCTGTTCCAGCACCACGATCTTCTGGCGGAATTTCTTCAGCGAGTGGGCGTTCTGGGCCATGGCGTTGTCGCTATGGTCGTACATCTCCAGGATCTCGCGGATTTCCGCGAGGGAGAGGCCAACCCGCTTGCCGCGCAGGATCAGCACCAGCCGGGCGCGGTCCTTGTAGCTGTAGACCCGGTTCATGCCCTCGCGGGCCGGATACAGCAGGCCCTTGTCTTCGTAGAAGCGCAGGGCGCGCGGGGTTGCTTTGAATTCGACACAGAGTTGGCGGATGGTGAAGGTCCGCTCAGGCCGCCGCAGTTCGCTTGCCATGATATCCTCCCTGGCTTTTTGCAGGCTGTCGTTGGGAGAAGATTACTCCCCTTTACGTCAACGTCAACAAGCGGGAATTTCCCAACCGACGTCTAGATTTGCTATCGGCCGGCCATGACCGCCGTCCTATTCATCTGCAGCGCCAACCGACTGCGCAGCCCAACGGCCGAGCAGATCTTCAGCCTGCGTGGCGATCTGGAGGTGATGTCGGCCGGGCTGGACCCGCATTGCGGCAACCCAGTCACGGCCGAATTGGTGGAATGGGCCGACGTCATCTTCGTCATGGAGCGAACCCACCGCAACAAGCTGTCCAGCCGCTTCCGCTCGAGCCTGAAGACGGCGCGGGTGATCTGCCTCAATATTCCCGACGACTACGAGTTCATGGACCCGGTTCTGATCCGGCTGCTGGAAACCCGCGTGACGCCCCACCTTCGCTAGGCCTGGAGGGACGATGAGCCTGTGGACCTGCCCCGACTGCGGCCGCGGTTTCGCTAACCGCAATCAGGTCCACACCTGCGCCGGCCTGCACGACCTCGACCACCACTTCGCCCGCCGGCCAACGGCGGTGCGGGCGCTGTTCGACGCCCTGACGGAGGCGGCGCGGGCCTGCGGGCCGGTGATCGTGCTGCCGGAAAAGACCCGCATCGCCTTCCAGGTTCGGATGAGCTTCATGGCGGTCATGCCGCGCAACCACGGCCTGCGCGGCCATCTGGTGCTGGCCGAGCGGGTCGAGGACCCGCGCTGGACCCGGATCGAAACCTTCTCGCCGCGCAATCACCTGCATGCCTTTTCGCTGACAGACCAAGGCCAGATCGACGATTGGTTCAGAGGCAGGCTGGCGGAAGCCTATGCGGTCGGCGCCCAGCGGCATCTTGCATCTCCGGCGCCCTAGCCAAACGGGCCCGTCACCCGGGTCACCACAGTTCGAGCGTCTGCTGAATCTCGCCGGGCTTGCGGCTGTGCCAGGCCCGGAAGATCAGCCGCGCCGGAATGAAGCTGTCGCCGCGATATTCCGGCTTCACGTCGAGGCGGTCCACCTCGTCCTTTTCCACAGCCTCAACGATGGTAGCGACGATCCGCGCCTCGGCCTCTGCGAACTGGGACGGAATGTAGGTAACGTTCTGCGGTATGTCGGGGCCGCCGAAATCGACGGGAAATAGCAGCACCCGGACCAATCGGCCTTGCCCGGCGAGCGCCTCGGCCTGCTCCCTGGTCTTGATGGCAGCGTAGTCCAGCTTGACGTTCGCCGGCCCGGCCCTGGCCGAGGCGGCCTGATCGGCTGGTCCGGTCGCGGAGGCGAAGCCGCCGCCCGCAAGCATCATGAGGAGGGCAGCGAATGTCGAGACAGGCAGTTTCATCGGGTTCTCGAGCGCCAAGGCAACAGGGCGCGGCCATTCAGGATGATGTCGGGCAGGACCAGGCTGGCGACAATGAAGCCCCAGTAGAGGGCGGTGACTCCGACATAGTCCATGTGGGGCAGCACGAAGTCGGGGATGATCCGTGTCAGGACGAAGGTGAAGGTTAGGCCGAAGCTGCGGCCGATCCACAGTTGGTGCTGGCGAATGTCGCGACTCCGGATGGCCAACCAGGCGAACACCGTGGTCAGCAGCCACAGCCCGCCCATCGTTCCCATCACCGCCCAGTTGGCCGGAAGTTCGAAGCGCAGGACGATCCAGACCGACAGGATCGAGGAGATGATGACCGACACCACGTAGAGTCGGCCCAGCCATCGGTGCAGGGCCGGGTTAGCGCGCCGGATTGTTGTGGAGAATTGCAGGGGCGCGACCAGGAAGGCGATGGTCCCGCCGAGGATGTGGGGGATCAGCCACCACTTCATCGGGGCCAGGTGGATGAGCAGCGGGTCGTTCGGCCGTAGGACGTAGGCTTCGTGAGTGACCAGGGTGGCGAGGGTCAGCAGGAAGAGGCCGCCGCCGAACGCACGCTTGAACCAGATGGCCGGGGCGGGACGGGATTTTGCCAGATCGATGGTTGTCATGCGCGGCCCCCTTACCCAAACACTATCGCTTGCCGCCTGTGATCGGGGAAGGCCGTCCAAACCCGCCTCCTCTCCTCGTTAGAGGAGAGGTCGACTCTGAGTGCGCGAGCACGAAGAGCGGGTGAGGAGATTCCCACGCCGGCCGGTACCTGATCCCCCTCGCTCGCGCCAAGCCGAACCGCCTGCGGCGGCCACCGTGGGAATCTCCTCACCCGGAGACAGCGCCTGTCGGCGCCTGTCTCTCGACCTCTCCTCTAACGAGGAGAGGAGTTTAGTGGCGTCAGCCCAGCTTCTCGTCGATCAGCGCAATCGTCCGGTCCAGCCCGAAGATCTCCGCGAACGACCCAAACCGCGGCCCCTGGCTCTGGCCCAGCAGCACCTCGTAGAGCGCCTGGAACCAGGCCCGCAGCGGCTCGAACCCGGCGTCCTTGCCCACCGCATAGACCTCGTTTTGGATGGTCTCCGCGTCCGCTTCGGCCGGCAGGGCCGCCAACCGGGCGCGCAGGTCCAGGATCGCGGCGCGCTCCTGGTCGGTGGGGGCGCGGAAGGCCTTGGTCGGCTTTACGAAGTCCTCGTAGTAGTTCAGCGCATAGCCGGCCAGGCGGTCGAGCAGCGGCTGGTTCTCCGGCGTCGCGCCGGGGATGTGGCGCGACAGGAACCCCCACAACACTTCCTTGGTCCCCGCATCGGCGGCCGAGACCAGGTTCAGCATCAGCGAGAACGATACGGGCGAGCCGTACTGCGGCGGGCGGCCGCCATGGACGTGCCAGGCGGGGTTGTTGACCTGGGCCGCCGGCTCCTGGCGCGGGAAGGCGTCCAGCTGCTGCAGATACTCGTCCGAGGCCTTGGGGATGACGTCGAAGTAGAGCTTCCGCGCCGACTTGGGCGACTGGAACATGTAGTAGGCCAGGCTCTCGGGCGCGCCATAGCGCAGCCACTCCTCGACCGACAGGCCATTGCCCTTGGTCTTGGAGATCTTGAGATTGTGCTCGTCCATGAAGAGTTCGTAGTGGAACCCCTCGGGCGGGACGCCACCCAGCACCTTGCAAACCTGGTTCGACAGGCGGACCGAGTCGATCAGATCCTTGCCCGACATCTCGTAGTCGACGCCCAGCGCCGTCCAGCGCATGGCCCAGTCGGGCCGCCACTGCATCTTCACCCCGCCGCCGGTGACCGGAACCTCGGTCAGCTCGCCGTTCTCGTCGCGGAAGACGATGGTGCCGCGGTCGACATGCCGCTCCAGGGTCGGGACCTGCAGCACCTTGCCGGTGCGCGGGCTGATCGGCAGGAAGGGCGAATAGGTGGCCCGCCGCTCTTCGCCCAGGCTCGGCAGCATGATGGCCTGGATGGCGTCGAACTTCTCCAGCGCCTTGAGCAGGGTCTCGTCGAACCGGCCCGAGCGGTAGCACTGGGTCGAGGAATAGAAGTCGTACTCGAAGCCGAAGCTGTCGAGGAAGGCGTTCAGGCGGGCGTTGTTGTGCGCCCCGAAGCTCTCGTACTCGCCGAACGGGTCGCGCACGACGGTCAGCGGCTTGTCGAGATCCTCGGCCAGCATCTCGGGGTTCGGAACGTTGGTCGGGACCTTGCGCAGGCCGTCCATGTCGTCGCTGAAGCTGATCAGGCGGCTCGGCATCGCATCATCGGTCAGGGCGCGGAAGGCCGAGCGGACCATGGTGGTGCGCGCCACCTCGCCGAAGGTGCCGATGTGCGGCAGGCCCGAGGCGCCGTAGCCGGTCTCCAGCAACACCGGCTTCTGCAGGGCTTCGAAGGTTTTGACCGCCTCGTCCGTCTTGCCGGCGTTGATCAGGGTGACGGCGAGATCGCGCTCGCCGTCGGTGAGGCGCACGCGCAGCACCCGCGAGAGCAGGTTGCGCGCCTGCTCGAACGGCCAGGCCTTGGCGTCGCGGGCGAGGGGGGAGAGACCTTCAAACATGATGCGGTGCGGTATAGGGGCTCAGGCCAGCCCCTGGAAGAGGGCCCGCGCCTCCTCCCACGATCCGACCATCCGCGCCGCGCCCGCTTCCATCAGCCGGCGGCCTGCCGGCCCGTCCATATGGCCGCCGCCGGAAAAGGCCCAGACGGTCATCCCGGCCGCCAGGCCTGAGCGCACGCCGTTGACGCTGTCCTCGATGGCGATACAGCGGGCGGGATCGGCGCCGAGCGCGCTGGCGGCGTGCAGGAAGATGTCCGGATGCGGCTTGGCGCGGGCGACCAGGTCGGCGGAATAGATGTGCGGGTCGAAGGCTTCGAGCAGACCAGCCAGCTTAAGCTTCTCACGCAGGAACCTGGCCCCGGAGGAGCTGGCGACCGCCTTGGGCAGGGTCAGGACGGCGACGGCCCGCGCGCAGCCGGTCACCTCGGTCAGGCGGCTCTGGCAGGCGTCCCAGCGCTGGGCGTGGGCGCGGTCGATGAAGTCGGCCGGCATGGGAACGCCCAGCCGGGCCAGGCTGTCGGCTTCCAGGGCGTCCCGGAAGGCGGCGTCGTTGAGGCCCAGGAACCGGTGGCCGTATTCGGCCACGTCGTAGGTGAGGCCGTGGGCGGCCAGCAGTTCGATCTCGACCTCGATGGCCAGGATTTCGCTGTCCACCAGGACGCCATCACAGTCGAAGATTACGGCGGCGGGGTTTTCCATGGACCGCCATAGCAAAAAGGCCCTCCGGATCGGAAGGCCCTCTTGGTGTGCAAGAGAAGATTTGGGGTCAATTCAGGTTTCGGATTTCCGCCTTCGCTCGCCGGCCTGATGGGAGGATCAGGTCCGGCGAGGCTTGGCGGCGAGCACTAGGCGAGGCCGGCGGTCTGAACGGCGGTGAGGGCCACGACGGCCAGCGGCACGACGGCCAGGATCAGGGTGGCCAGGTTGCTGAACGAACCGTTGAAAGACTTGGACATGATGTAATCCCCTTGGTTTGAAACTCGCCGGGGCGGCCATCCGCTCCGGTGATGGGGATATAGGACTATGCTTCCGCGAATGCTTGTTAAGTTAGCGTCATGACAACGATTTAAGTAAATGACGGCCAGGTTAGAAAATTACACGCAAGTAATTAACCCGTCAGGTTGTCGGCGTCACCAGGAAATGCCCCCGCATCGCCGCGATCGGGGCGGCGCGCTGTTCCTGCCAGGCCTCGACATGAACGTTGGCGATGCGGCGGCCGACCTTCTTGATCTGGGCGCGGGCGTAGGTGGTCAGGGGGCGGCCCGAGCGCAGGTATTCGATGGTGATGTCGATGACCCGCGGCTGGCGGGCCTGGCCCTCGCTGACCGAGAGCTGGGCGAGCGCGGTCATCTCCATGAAGGCCCCCAGCACCCCGCCATGGATGGCCGGCAGCATCGGGTTGCCGATCAGGTGCTCACCGAAGGGCAGGATGGCGGTCATCTCGTCGCCGGCCAGCTCGGCCCGTATCCCTAAGAAGCGGGCGTAGGGGATGCGCTCCAGCACCGTCTGCAGCTGCTCGGACGGGGTCATGACCTACCCTTCACGGGCTTCTTGGCCGGCTTGAGGTTGGCCCCGAAGCCGCGGCCGGCGCTGGAATCCAGCATGAAGGCGGCCTGGGCGGCGGCCACCGGATCGTCGGGGTCGGTGTCGTAGGCCACCGCCCGCACGAAGGCGACCGAGCGGGTGGCCTTATAGCAATGGGCCCGGGCGAAGATGTCCTTCCCGGGCTCGGCGGGGCGCATGTAGTCGATGCGCAGGTCCAGGGTGGCGATGGTGGTGAACTGCTCCAGCGCCGTATGCACCGCCTGGCCGCAGGCATGGTCCAGCAGGGCCGTGACCACCCCGCCAGCGATCACCCCGGTGTCGGGATCGCCGACCATCTCGGGCTTGTAGGGGGCGCGGAGGACGGAACCTTCCGGGCCGATCGAAATTGTCTCGATGCCCAGGGCCCGGGCGTGCGGCGAACCTTGGTTCATCGCCCCCAGCGCCTGCCGCATGATATCCATCCGGTCGCTCATGCAGCGGTCTTAGAGCGCCGCTTCTGGTATATCCAGCCCGTGTTGAAGCCCCAGGACCTGCTGCAGCCTCGCCCCGGCGGCCTCTACTGCCCGCCCGGCGACTTCTATATCGACCCCACCCGGCCGGTGGACGCGGCGGTGGTGACCCATGGCCATGCCGACCACGCGCGGTCGGGCCACGGCACGGTGGCGGCGACGCCCCAGACCCTGGACATCATGGCCTCGCGCTACGGCGAGGACTTCACGGGCCGCCGCCAGGCCCTGACCTATGGCGAGTCCATCGTCCGCAATGGCGTGGAGGTCACCCTGGTCCCGGCCGGCCATGTGCTGGGCTCGGCCCAGGCGGTGGTCCGCTACAGGGGCCTGACCATGGTGGTCAGCGGCGACTACAAGCGCCGGCGCGACCCGACCTGCGCGGCCTTCGAGCCGGTCCCGTGCGATGTCTTCATCACCGAGGCCACCTTCGGCCTGCCGGTCTTTCGCCACCCGCCGGACGCCGGCGAGATCGCCAGCCTGCTGGCCTCGGTTCGACAGTTCCCCGAACGCACCCACCTGGTCGGCGCCTATGCCCTGGGCAAGGCGCAGCGGGTCATCTGCCTGCTGCGCGAGGCCGGCTGGGATCGCACCCTCTATTGCCACGGCGCGCTGGAGGGCCTGAACGCCCTCTACCAGCGCCACGGCGTCGACCTCGGCCCCCTGGCCCCGGCCACCGACGCCAAGGACAAGCTGCCCGGCGAAATCGTCATCGCCCCGCCCTCGGCCATCGCCGACCGCTGGTCGCGGCGGTTCGCAGACCCGGTGGCGGCCTTCTGTTCGGGCTGGATGCGGGTGCGGGCCCGGGCCCGGCAGCGGGGTGTGGAGCTGCCGCTGATCCTGTCGGACCACGCCGACTGGGACGAGCTGACCGGAACGCTGGCCGAACTGAAACCCGCCGAGGTGTGGATCACCCATGGCCGGGAGGAGGCGTTGTTGCGCTGGTGCGAACTGCAGGGCCAGCCGGCGCGGGCCCTGGCGCTGGTGGGGTATGACGACGAGGAGGACTAGCCGAACCCCTTGACCAGCAGCACCACCGCCTCCGACCCCGCCACGCGATCCTTCGAGATGGCCTGATACTCCGGCGACTCCGCCCAGGCGCGATAGGCCGCCTCGTCGGGAAACGACATCAGCACCAGCTTCTCCCGGTCCCAGTCGCCCTCGACCACCTGCGGGGCTTCATCCGCCGCCAGCAGCCTCCCCTGGAACTTCAGGAACACCGGCATGAAGGCGGCCTGGTAGCGATCATAGGCCGGGCGGTCGGTGAAGCGGAGCTGGGCGATGCAGTAGACGGTCATGGCGCGATCCTGCGCCGGTTTTCGCCACGTAAGCGAAGACCCCTGGACGGCGATCACAGTTCTGTTACCGTCCCCCTGTCATGGCCCAAGCCAAGCGCAGCTACCGCCGCCTAGACGCCGACCAGGTGATCCTCACCATCGACCGGCTGCGGGACCGCGTCGGCGAGCGGTTCGCCGACGCCGGGCTGACCGAAGCGGCGGCCGAGCTGGGCCGCATGGCCCGCGACACCGTCAAGCGGGCGGGCGCGGCGCGGCCCTACTATTTCCTGCGGCTGCTGGTGCTGCTTCTGGCCCTCGTCGTCATGGGCGGCGCCGCCGCCATCGGCCTGCAGATCGACTGGCGCTCCGTTACCGACGGCTCGGACCTGCTGGGCCTGACCCAGGGGCTGGAGTCGCTGGTCAACCTGGTGATCCTGATGGGGGCCGGCATCTGGTTCCTGCTGACCCTGGAGGAGCGCTGGCGGCGGGCCCGGGTGCAGCGCTGGCTGCACGAACTGCGCGCCTTCGCCCATGTCGTCGACATGCACCAGCTGACCAAGGACCCGACCGTGGTCCTCAAGGCCGGCCCCTCGACGCCCTCCTCGCCGCAGCGGGCGATGACCGAGTTCCAGCTGGCCCGCTACCTGGAATACTGCGCCGAGATGCTGGCCCTGACCGGCAAGCTGTCGGCCCTCTATGCCGGCCAGTCGAACGACCACGTGATCATCGCCGCGGCCGGCGATGTCGAGAACCTCTGCACCGATCTGGGCCGCAAGGTCTGGCAGAAGATCATGATCCTCAGCCAGCTGGATGAGGGCCGCGCCTGAACCTGAGAGCGGGGGCTTTCGAGGAGACGACGATGCGTAAGGCGTTCATTCTGATGGCCGTTCTGGTCCTGACGGCCTGCAGTCGCCCGGCCGAACGGTCAGCGGTCTTTTCCGACGAAAAACTCGACGCCGCGGCGCCGGCCGCTGACGCCGCAGCCGCCCCGGTCATGATGCTGAAGCCGCCGCCGGCGAATGCGCGGGGCGGCGCGGAACCGGCGCCGGCCCCGGTTCCGATCAGCACGCCCCAACTGGCCTACAGCTACAGCTACGGCATATCCGCCTCGCCCAAGGGCGTGCGCGGCCTGCTCGCCGCCCACCAGGCCGCCTGCGCCGCCGCCGGGCTGAACCGCTGCCAGGTGGTCTCGTCCACCGTCAACGAGATGGGCGAGGACCGGGTGCGGGCGACGCTCAGCTTCCGCGCCACGCCGGATTGGCTGAAGACCTTCCGCGCCGGGATCGAGGGCCAGGCCCGCGACGCCGGCGGCAAGGTCAACCGGGCCGACGTCACCTCCGAGGACCTGTCGCGCCAACTGGTCGATACGGAAGCGGCGCTGCGGGCCAAGACCACCCTGCGCGACCGTCTGCAGAACCTGCTGGCGACCCGCCCAGGGAAGCTGTCCGACCTGGTCGAACTGGAACAGGCGCTGTCCAACGTCCAGGGCGAGATCGATACCACCACCTCCGAGCTGGCGATGATGCGGGCGCGGGTGGCGATGTCCGACGTCACCATCGGCTACGAGTCGGGCGGCGTCCTGGCGCCGCAGGGCGTGATGTCGCCGCTGACCGACGCCATCGGCGATTTCGTCGGCATCCTGGCCGGCACCATCGGGCTGATGATCCGCTTCATCGCCGTGGCGGCGCCCTGGGTCCTGCTGGTCGGCGGCCTGATCTGGCTGTTCCGCAAGCGGCTGCCGAAGTTCCGACGCAAGCCGGCGACGCCGGAGAGCTAGGGAGAGCTGCAACGCGCGCGGCGATCCGGGCCGGGAGCGGCGGCCGACCTCGTCAGCTGATCAGGTCGCCGCCCTTGGATCCACCCTCGATCGGATTGGCCGAGGGCGAGGCGAGGGGCTCGGAGAAGTCGGCCGGGGCCGGCCTGACCGCCGGCGCCTTGGGCTTGAGGCCGACCAGCCGCCGCAGCCAGGCCACCGCGCCGCCGAAGAAGGCCAGGATCAGCACAAGGAACTTCTTGCCGAACAGCAGGATCAGGCCCAGCAGCCCGGCCTTCTTGGCCACCGCCACGCCCGCGCCGGCGGCGACCAGCCCGGCGATGCCGAACCCGGCCGCCTTGTCGACGCCCTCCTTGTAGTCGGCGTATTGCTGGCCCTGGTCGAAGACGGCGGTGCGGGCGATGCCGTCCGCCGCGTCGCGCACGTTGGCCAGGTCGTCCATCGCCGCCACCACGTTGAGGCTCAGCACACCCTCGCGGCCCAGCACGCGGATGTCATAGTTCAGCGAGTGATTCTGGCTGGCGCTGGAAATCAGATCGCGGGCCCAGATCACCACATGGCCGTCGGGAAGATACTTCGGCGGCTCGGCCCAGCCGACCACGTTGATCTCCGGGAAGCCCTGCTTTTTGCGTTCGACGTTGTCGGCCGCGTCAGCGCTTTTGATGTCTTCGAGAATCTTGGCGTAGTCGGCGGTGCGGGCGTCCTTGTCCGACACATAGCCCACCGGATCGAAGGTGATCACCGCGCCCCAGGAGCCTTCGTCCATCGGCTTGAACCGCTTGGGAAAGATCATCCCCATGACGCCGTCCACCGCGTTCGGCGGATTGCCCCAGCCGTCGACCAGCACCTTGCGCGCGTCGTCCTTGCCAATGAAATAGTAGTCGTCCCCCAGATCGAGGCTGGCCTTGCCGTCCGGCAGCGCAATGCGGCCCGTCTGGCGCTTGAGGCTGTCCTGCCAGCTGTAGTCGGGCTGGGCCGGCGCGACGGCGGGCGGCGCGCCCTGGGCCAGGGCCGGCGCGGCCGGGCCGATCCATGCCAACAGCACGGCCAATCCCGCCGCCAACGCGACGGTCCGAAACAAACGCGACATTGAAAACCCCCAGAACCAGAACAACCCCGCGACGACCCTAGCGGCGAGGGAACAGGACCGCCACCTGAACCTGCGCGGCGATCAGCTGTTATGATGCCGCATGCGCGCCTTCGCCCACCTGCTTGACCGCCTGGCCCTGACCGGCTCGCGCAACGCCAAGCTGACCCTGGTGCGGGACTTCCTGAGCGAGACGCCCGACCCCGACCGGGGCTGGGCGCTGGCGGCCCTGACCGGCGAGTTGACCTTCGCCGAGGCCAAGCCGGCCGCCATTCGCAAGGCGGCGGAGGCCCGGCTGGACCCCATCCTGTTCCGCTGGTCCTACGATTTCGTCGGCGACCTGGCCGAGACCGTGGCCCTGGTCTGGCCCGCCGCGCCCGGCGCCAACCGCGAGCCGGAACTGTCGGAAGTCATCGAGACCCTGCGCACCACCGCCCGGGCCTCGGTCCAGGGCCATATCGAGCGCTGGCTGGACGCCCTGGACGCCGACGGCCGCTGGGCCCTGCTCAAGCTGCTGACCGGCGGCCTGCGGGTGGGCTTCTCCACCCGGCTGGCCAAGCAGGCCTGCTCCGACCTCGCCACGGCCAAGGGCTTGACTATCCCGGTCAGCGACATCGAGGAGGTTTGGCACGCGCTCAAACCACCCTACGAGGACCTGTTCGCCTGGCTGGAGGGCCGTTCGGAGGCCCCCAGCGCCGACAATCCGGGCCGTTTCCGCTCGGTGATGCTGGCCCAGGCCATCGACGAGGACGTCGATTTCGCCCGGCTCGACCCCGCCGCCTACGCCGCCGAGTGGAAGTGGGACGGCATCCGCATCCAGGCGGTCAGCGAGCGCGGCCAGCGCCGCCTCTACACCCGCACCGGCGACGACATCTCCGGCGCCTTTCCCGACGTTCTGGCGGCGCTGGACTTCGAAGGCGCCCTGGATGGCGAGCTGTTGGTGCTGCGCGACGGCGCCCTGGCCCCGTTCGGCGACCTGCAGCAGCGGCTGAACCGCAAGACGGTCGATGCGAAACTGCTCGCCGCCTACCCCGCCGGCATCCGCGCCTATGACCTGCTGCTCGACGGCGAAACCGACCTGCGCGCCCTCCCCTTCGCCGACCGCCGCCAGCGCCTGGAAGCCTTCGTCGCAAAACTGGCCACGCCCCGCATCGACCTCTCGCCCATGCAGCCCTTCGAGACCTGGGAGGAACTTACCGCCCTGCGCGCCAACCCGCCCCCCGGGGATCCTGCCCTCTCCGAAGGCCTGATGCTCAAGCGCTGGGACAGCCCCTACGAGGCCGGCCGGCCCAAGGGTCCCTGGTTCAAGTGGAAGCGCGATCCGCACCTGATCGACGCGGTGCTGATGTACGCCCAGCGCGGCCACGGCAAACGCTCCAGCTTCTACAGCGACTACACCTTCGGCGTCTGGCGCGAGGACGCCGAGGGCCACCGCTCGCTCACCCCGGTCGGCAAGGCCTATTTCGGCTTCACCGACGAGGAGCTGAAGCTGCTCGACAAGTTCGTCCGCGACCACACCATCGAACGCTTCGGCCCGGTGAGATCGGTCCGCGCCGACCAGGACTTCGGCCTGGTGCTGGAGGTGGCGTTCGAGGGGTTGCAGCGCTCGACCCGCCACAAGAGCGGGGTGGCGATGCGGTTTCCCAGGATCAGCCGGATACGCTGGGACAAGCCGTCTCGGGAGGCGGATGAATTGGCGACCTTGGAGCGGATGCTGGACTAGCTACCCGTTGAACCCCTTCACCGCCGCGATGATGCGGTCCTGGGTGACCTCGTCCATGTAGCTGTGCATCGGCAAGGCCAGCACGGTCCCGGCCAGGGCCTCGGTGACCGGCAGGCCGCCGGCGCCCTGCGGGAAGTGGGCGTAGGGTTCCTGCTGGTGCATGGGCACCGGATAGTAGACGGCGGTGGGGACGCCCTGGGTTTTCAGATGGGCGGCCAGGCCGTCGCGGTCGTTGTGCTGGATGACGTACTGGGCCCAGACCGAGACGCCGCCTTCGATCACCGCCGGCACGACCTTCACCGACCCGGCCAGACCCTCGGCGTAGCGGCCGGCGACGCGTTGGCGCAGGGCTATCTCTTCGGTGAAGATGGCCAGCTTCTCGATCAGGATGGCGGCCTGGATGGTGTCCAGGCGGCTGTTCATGCCGATGCGGGCGTTGAGATACTTGGACTCGTGCTCGAAGGCGCGGCCGTTGAGGTCGGCGGCGACCGCCTTGCCATGGACGCGGTAGCTGTCCATCAGGTCCCAGAGGCCGTCGTCCTTGCAGATCACCGCCCCGCCGTCGCCGTAGCAGCCCAACGGCTTGGCCGGGAAGAAGCTGGTGGTGGTGACGTCCGCCCAATGGATCGGGTGCTGGCCGTTCAGGGTGCAGCCAAATCCTTGCGCCGAGTCCGAGATCAGCTTCAGGCCATGCTTGTCGCAGATGGCCCGCAGACGCGGATAATCGGCCGGTTGGCCGAACAGGTCGACGGCGATGACCACGGCGGGCTTGAGCTTGCCGTCGGCCTTAACGCCTTCGATGGCGGCTTCAAGCCTGTCGGGGTCAATGTTGTAGGTGTCGGCCAGCACGTCGACGAACACCGGCGTCGCCCCGGTCCACGGCACGACTTCCGGCGTGGCGGTGAAGGTGAAGGACGGGCAGAAGACCGCGTCGCCCTCGCCCACGCCCCAGGCCATCAGCGGCAAGGCGATGGCGTCGGTGCCGTTGGCGCAGGAGAGCGAACGCTTGGCCTGGCCGAAGGCGGCGAGCTGTTCCTCGAAGGCGCGGACCTCGGGACCCATGACATAACCGCCGTGGTCGAGAACCCGGGCGATGGCGGCGTCGATCCTGCCCCGGATGCGCCGCTGCTGGGCGGCGAGGTCGATGAAGGCGATGTTCTGGCTCATGGGGCCGGCCTCTTAAGGCGGTGGGCGGTCAGCGGCGACACAAACCCTGTAACCGGATGTTTCCCGCAATTCGCTTCGGCGGGACAGCCCTGCCGAGCACGTCAGGCGGAAGTGTTTGCGGTTCCGCCGCCCGGACGTGCTCGCACAAAAATGCGGAACAAGCTTGCGCGGACCTCGTTCCCGAATGGGGCGCCACGCCGGGAAACTCATGCCGTCTATCGATCTCAGCGCTGTTTCGCGCCTCATCCCCCATGCCGACACCCGCGGCCTGGTCGCCGCCGGCTTCATCGACAAGGCCAGCCAGTTCGGCGTCGATCTGCTGGTGGCCGGCATTATCCTCGTCGGCACCTTCTGGGCCGCCGGCTGGTCATCCAGCCTGGTGCGCGGCGGCTTCAACCGCCTCAACGCCCGCCACCCCACCGACCCGACGGTGACTGGCTTCTTCTCCTCGCTGGTCCGCTATGTGGTGATCATCATCGGCCTGGTGGCGGTGCTGCAGCAGCTGGGCGTCAAGACCGCCTCGATCCTGGCGGTGCTGGGCGCCGCCTCCCTGGCCATCGGCCTGGCCCTGCAAGGCGCGCTGGCCAACATGGCGGCGGGAATCATGATCCTGCTGTTCCGGCCCTACCGGGTGGGCGACACCATCGAGAGCGCCGGCAAGAAGGGCACGGTGCGGGCGCTGGACCTGTTCTTCACCGAGCTGGCCACCGACTCCAACCTCAAGGTGCTGATCCCCAACGGCAAGGTGTTCGGCGACGTCATCGTCAACCACAGCGCCCATGGCCGGGTGCGGCTGGACCTGCTGTTCAAGCTGCCGGTCGACACCGACCTGCCGCCGCTGATGAAGGGGCTGATCGGCCGCTTCGAGGCCGATGAGCGTATCGACAAGACGCCCGAGCCTCGGCTGGAGGTCACCGGCATGGACAAGGACAATGTCGAGCTGACCGCCAAGCTCTGGGCCGGCCGCCAGGACAAGACCGCCCTGTCGGCCGACGTGATGCTGGCTGTCCGCGAACTTGCGGCCGCCAAACCGGAGATCAGGCCAGAGCCTGTTCCAGATCGGCCAGAAGGTCATCGCAATCCTCGATCCCGACGGACAGCCTGACCAGGGAATCGGTGATGCCGATCGCCGCCCGCTGGTCGGGCGGGATGGAGGCGTGGGTCATGATGGCCGGATGCTCGATCAGGCTCTCCACCCCGCCCAGCGACTCGGCCAGGGTGAAGAGTTGGGTGCGCTCCAACACCCGCCGGGTCCCGGCCAGGTCGCGGTTCAGGTCCACCGAGATGATGCCGCCAAACCCGCTCATCTGGCGTTTGGCGAGGTCGTGCTGCGGATGGCTGGCCAGGCCCGGATAGATGACCCGGCGCACTTCCGGCCGGCCTTCCAGCCAGGTGGCGATGCGAAGGGCGCTCTGGCAGTGACGCTCCATGCGCAGGGCCAGGGTCTTGAGACCGCGCAGGGCCAGGAAGCTGTCGAACGGCCCGGAGATGGCGCCGACAGCGTTCTGCAGGAACTTCATCTGGGTGGCGAGCTCGGCGTTGTCGCCGACCGCCACCACGCCGCCGACCATGTCCGAATGGCCGTTGAGGTATTTGGTGGTGGAATGCAGCACCAGGTCGAAACCATGCTCCAGCGGCCGCTGCACGAAGGGGCTGGCGAAGGTGTTATCGGCCACCGAGACCAGGCCCCGGCGCTTGGCGAGGTCCGCGACGGCGGCCAGGTCGACCAGCCGCAGGGTCGGATTGGTGGGGGTCTCGACCCACAGCATGCGGGTGTTTGGCTTGATGGCCGCCTCGATGGCCGCCACGTCGCTCATGTCGATGAAGGTGAAGTCCAGGCCCGCCGAGCGCCGCTTTACCCGCTCGAACAGCCGGTAGCTGCCGCCGTAGAGGTCGTCGCTGGCGATGACATGGGCGCCGCTGTCCAGCGTCTCCATAATGGTCGCGGCCGCCGCCAGCCCGGAGGCGAACGCGAAGGCCTGGGTCCCGCTCTCCAGATCGGCCACGCAGCGCTCGAAGGCGAAGCGGGTGGGATTCTGGCTGCGGGCGTATTCGAAGCCCTTGTGCACGCCCGGGCTCTCCTGGGCGTAGGTCGAGGTGGCGTAGATGGGGACCATCACCGCCCCGGTGGTCGGGTCGTGCTGCTGGCCGCCATGGATGGTGCGGGTGGCGAAGGCCAGGCGGTTCTTGCCGTCGGTTGAGCTCATCAGGCGGTCCGCCGCAGGTGGTTGATCAGGTCGACCCGGGTGATCAGGCCCAGCAGCTCCTCGCCGTCCATGACCACGGCCACCTCGTCGCGCTCGAAGACGGGATTGAGGCTGTCGATCGGCAGGTGGCTTTGCAGGGTGTGGACGCGGGCGGTCATCGCCGAGCCGACCTTGGAGCTGAGGCCATCCTCGCTCTTGGCCAGGGCGTTCAGCACGTCGCTCTCGTCGAGAATGCCGACCAGCTTGCCGTGGTCGACCACCGGCAGCTGGCTGATGTCGGCGCTGCGCATGCGGTTGTAGGCGGTCAGCAGGGTGTCGTCCGGCCCGATGACGATCACCCCGCCCTCGGCGTAGCGCTTGGCGATCAGGTCGCGCAGGTCGTTGTGGGTGGTGCGGTCCTCGAAGCCGTGGGCGGCGACCCACATGTCGTTGAACATCTTGGTCAGGTATTTGGCGCCGGTGTCGCAGACCAGGCTGACCACCCGCTTGGGCTCGGTCTGGGCGCGGCAGTATTTCAGGGCCGCGGCCAGCAGGGTCCCCGACGAGGAGCCGGCCAGGATGCCTTCCTTTTGCAAGAGCTCGCGGGCCGTCTCTACGCTCTCGCGGTCGGTGATCTCATAGGCCTTGGACACCAGGTCCATCTGGGCGTTCACAGGAATGAAGTCCTCGCCGATGCCCTCGACGATCCAGCTGCCCGCCTCGCCGTAGGTCCCGGTGTTGACGTAGTCGTAGAGGATCGAACCCTTGGGGTCGGCCAGGATCATCTGGGTCTTGGGCGAGGCTTCCTTGAAGTAGCGGCCCAGGCCCGTCAGCGTGCCGCCCGAGCCGACGCCGACCACCATGGCGTCGATGTCGCCATCCATCTGGTCGAGGATTTCCGGGCCCGTGGTGGCGTAGTGGGCGGCCGGGTTGGCCGGGTTTTCGAACTGGTTGACGAAGAAGGCCCCGGTCTTCTGGGCGATGGTCTGGGCCATGTCCTGATAGTATTCCGGGTGGCCCTTGCCGACGTCCGAGCGCGTGATGCGCACGTCCACGCCCATGGCCCGCAGGTGCAGGATCTTCTCCCGCGCCATCTTGTCGGGGACGATCAGGATCAGCTTATAGCCCTTGACGGTCGCCACCTGGGCCAGGCCCAGGCCGGTGTTGCCGGCGGTGGCCTCGATGATCGTGCCGCCGGGCTTCAGCGTGCCGTCCTTCTCGGCCGCGTCGATCATCGAGCGGGCGATGCGGTCCTTGATCGAGCCGCCGGGGTTCTGGTTTTCCAGCTTGAGGAACAGGCGGCAGGGGCCGGTGTCGATATGGGTGACCTCGACCATGGGCGTGCGCCCGATCAGGTCGAGGGCCGAATGGGCGGCCTTGGGCAGGTCGTTCATGATGGCTCACGCTAGGGAAATGTTTGGCCCGGCTCTAACGCGTATCGGGGCAAGGCGGAAGGCGGGACGGGGTTCAGCGTGGGAAATCCGTTCCCGCCAGGATGCGTTCCAGGAAGGCCGCCAGGTCGCCGCCATGGAAGCGGTGGCCGGCCACGCCGGCGGCGGCGGCGGCCTGCATGTCGCTCTCGCGGTCGCCGATCATCAGGGCGTTTGCGGGCTCGACCGCGAAGTCTTGGAGCGCCCGGACCAGCATGCCGGGATTGGGCTTGCGGTCGGGATGGTCGGGATGGCGGTACTGCTCGACCGGCGCGTCGGCCAGATAGGGACAGATGTAGAAGCCGTCGATTTGCGCGCCCTCGCCGGCCAGGTCTTCCTGCATGGCGGCGTGGAAGCCGTCGACATCGGCCTCGCCATAATAGCCCCGCGCCACGCCCGACTGGTTGGTGACCACCAGCACCAGCACCCCCGCGCGGTTCAGCGCCGCGACGGCGGCCTTGGCCCCGTCGATCCATTCCAGCTGATCGGGGCGGTGGGCATAGCCGTGGTCGACATTGAGCACGCCATCGCGATCGAACAGCACGGCGTAGCGGCGGTCGGCGGCGGTCATGTGCAATAGGTAGCCCTCGGCATGGCCTTCGCCTAGAAGCGGAAGCCATGGCGCCCGCTGAAATCATCGCTCTTCGCGATCAATTGAAGGACTGGCTGCTGCAGGCCGCCCTGCCGCTGTGGGCCGAGGTCGGGGTCGATGACCACGGCGGCTTCTATGAAAAGATCGGCATGGACGGCGCGCCGGTCGAGGCGCCGCGCCGGGCCCGCGTCACCGCTCGCCAGGTCTATGTGTTCGACCAGGCCGCCCGGCTGGGCTGGACTGGCCCCTCGGCCCGCCGGGCCGAGCAGGCCCTGCACCGGCTGATGGACCCCCACGGCTTCCTGCGTTCCGACGGCCTGGTCCGCATCCTGATCGCCGCCGACGGGACAGTGCTGGACGACACGCCCGCCCTCTATGAACAGGCCTTCGCCCTGCTGGCCCTGGCCGTGGCGGGACGGGAGGCGCCGGCGCTGAAGCTGCTGGACAGCCTGACGGCGCGGCAGGGCAAGGCCGGCGGCGGCTTCTATCTCGACGACACGCGCCACCCGCCGCTGGACGCCAACCCCCACATGCACCTTTTCGAGGCCTCGCTGGCCTGGCTCGAAGCCGGCGGCGGCCCGGCCTGGCGAGGCCTGGCGAGCAGCCTGGGCGACATCGCCCTCACCCATCTGATCGACCCGGCCAGCGGCGCCCTCGCCGAATTCCGCGACGACGACTGGCGCCCGGCCGCCGGATCGCCCCTCGACTGTGGCCACCAGTTCGAATGGGGCTGGCTGCTGCTGAAATTCGCCCGCCTGCTCGGCCGCGCCGACGCGGTGGCCCCGGCCCTCAGGCTGATCGCCATCGGCGAGACCCATGGGGTCGATCCGGCCCGCAATGTCGTCTTCAACCTGATGCAGCCGGACCTGACGCCGCTGGACCTGGAGGCCCGCCTGTGGCCGCAGACCGAGCGCCTCCACGCCCATGCCGTGGCCGCCGCCATGACCGGCGAGGCCGCCCACTGGCAGGGCGCGGCCGCCGGGGCGCGGGGCCTGATGGCCTATCTCGACACGCCGGTTCTGGGCCTCTGGCGCGACCGCAGGCTGGCCGATGGCGCCTTCGTCGAGGAGCCGGCCCCGGCCAGCTCGCTCTACCACATCGTCAGCGCCATCCTGGCCCTGGACGATGCGGTTGGCTGATCGCGCCCACAGGATAACTGACAGCCGCTTGCCTTGCGCCGCCGGGCGCCGTCCCATAAGTCCAGCCGCTAGCTCGCCCCAGAATTTGTGAGACCATCTTGGACATCAGTCCCGACCGCCTGACCCACCTGCAGCGCCTGGAGGCCGAGAGCATCCACATCATGCGCGAGGTGGCCGCCGAGTGCGAACGCCCGGTGATGCTCTATTCGATCGGCAAGGACAGCGCGGTGATGCTGCACCTGGCCGCCAAGGCCTTCTTCCCGTCCAAGCCGCCGTTCCCGCTGCTGCATGTCGACACCACCTGGAAGTTCCAGGCCATGTACGAGATGCGCGAGCGCATGGCCCGCGAGCTCGGTTTCGAGCTGATCGTCTACAAGAACCCCGAGGCCGAGGCGCGCGGCATCAACCCCTTCGACCACGGCAGCGCTCTGCATACGGACATGTGGAAGACCGAGGGGCTGAAACAGGCGCTGGACAAGTACGGCTTCGACGCGGCCTTCGGCGGCGCCCGCCGCGACGAGGAAAAGAGCCGGGCCAAGGAGCGCATCTTCTCCTTCCGCTCGGCCAACCAGCGCTGGGACCCCAAGAACCAGCGGCCGGAGCTCTGGAAGCTCTACAACAGCCGCAAGGCGCCGGGCGAAAGCATCCGCATCTTCCCGATCTCCAACTGGACCGAGCTGGACATCTGGCAATACATCCACCTGGAGAAGATCCCGATTGTCCCCCTCTACTTCGCCGCCGAGCGGCCGGTGGTCGAGCGGGACGGCACGCTGATCATGGTCGATGACGACCGCATGCGGCTGCACCCCGGCGAGGTCCCGCAGATGCGCAAGGTGCGCTTCCGCACCCTGGGCTGCTATCCGCTCAGCGGCGCGGTCGAGAGCGATGCGGCGACCCTGACCGAAGTGATCCAGGAGATGCTGCTGACCACCACCTCTGAACGCCAGGGCCGGATGATCGACCACGACCAGGCCGCCTCGATGGAGAAGAAGAAGCAGGAGGGCTATTTCTGATGGCCCATGTTTCCGACCTCATCGAAACCGACATCGACGCCTATCTCGAGTCCCACCAGCACAAGAGCCTGCTGCGTTTCATCACCTGCGGCAGCGTCGATGACGGCAAATCGACCCTGATCGGCCGGCTGCTCTATGACAGCAAGATGATCTTCGAGGACCAGATGGCGGCCCTCGAGGCCGACTCCAAGAAGGTGGGCACGCAGGGCGGCGAGATCGACTTCGCCCTCTTGGTCGACGGCCTGGCCGCCGAGCGCGAGCAGGGAATCACCATCGACGTCGCCTACCGCTTCTTCTCGACCGACAAGCGCAAGTTCATCGTCGCCGACACCCCCGGCCATGAGCAGTACACCCGCAACATGGTCACCGGCGCCTCGACCGCGGACCTCGCCGTCATCCTGATCGACGCCCGCAAGGGGGTGCTGACCCAGACCCGCCGCCACAGCTTCCTGGTGTCGCTGCTGGGCATCGGCAAGGTGGTGCTGGCGGTCAACAAGATGGACCTGATCGGCTGGGATCACGCGACCTACGACCGCATCGTCGCCGACTATCGCGCCTTCGCCGCCGAGATCGGCCTGGGGGACGTGCTGGCCATCCCGATCTCGGGCCTGAAGGGCGACAACATCGCCAGCCTGGGCGAGCACAGCCCCTGGTACGACGGCCCCACGCTGATGCACCACTTAGAGACAGTGGAGCTGGACGAGGATCGCCTGCGCCGCGGCCCCTTCCGCATGCCGGTGCAGTGGGTCAACCGCCCCGACCTCGACTTCCGCGGCTTCTCGGGCCTGATCAGCTCCGGCACGGTCAAGCCCGGCGACGCCGTCCGCGCCCTGCCCTCGGGCCGCACCTCGAGCGTCTCGCGCATCGTCACCTACGACGGCGACCTGGACGAAGCCGTCGCCGGCCAGTCGGTGACCATCACCCTCAAGGACGAGATCGACATCTCGCGCGGCGACGTCCTGAGCGTCGCCGACGCCCCGCCGGAGGTCGCCGACCAGTTCGAGACCACCCTGGTCTGGATGGCCGAGGAGCAGCTGTTCCCGGGCCGGCCCTATCTGCTGAAGCTGGGCAGCAAGCTGGTCGGGGCCCAGGTCACCGAGATCAAGCACAAGATCAACGTCAACACGCTGGAGCACATCGCCGGCAAGACGCTGGATCTCAACGAGATCGCCATCTGCAACATCGCCCTGGACCACGCCATCGCCTTCGAGGCCTACACCGCCGACAAGGACCTGGGCGGCTTCATCCTGATCGACCGGATCAGCAACGCCACCGTCGCCGCCGGGATGATCAAGTTCGCCCTGCGCCGCAGCCAGAACATCCACTGGCAGGCCACCGACGTCGACAAGACCGCCCGCGCCGCCCAGAAGAACCAGACGGGCCGCATCGTCTGGTTCACCGGCCTGTCCGGCGCCGGCAAGTCGACCGTCGCCAACCTTGTCGAGAAGCGCCTCCACGCGCTGGGCCGCCACACCTACCTGCTGGACGGCGACAACGTCCGCCACGGCCTCAACAAGAACCTCGGCTTCACCGAGGAGGACCGGGTCGAGAACATCCGCCGGGTGGCCGAGGTCGCCAAGTTGATGGTCGATGCCGGCCTGATCGTGCTGACCGCCTTCATCTCCCCCTTCCGCGCCGAACGCCGCATGGCCCGCGAGCTGATGGGCGAGGGCGAGTTCGTCGAGGTCTATGTGGACACCCCACTGGCCGTGGCCGAGCAGCGCGACGTCAAGGGCCTCTACAAGAAGGCCCGGGCCGGCGAGCTGAAGAACTTCACCGGCGTCGACAGCCCCTATGAGCCGCCGGAGCATGCCGAGATCGTGGTCGACACCTCGAAGCTGACGGCTGTGGAAGCCGCCGAGCGGATCGTGCAGTGGCTGGAAGGCAAGGCCCCGTAACTCCCTTCCTCCTCGATGGAGGAAGGGTTGGGGATGGTGGTGGTGGCAGTGCGTTTCCGGAGGAACGCTGGTGGGCGCATGAGCCCACCCACGCCTTTCGCCCAGACACCGAGCGCGCACCACCAACCCTGCCCTTCCTCCATCGAGGAGGAAGGGTTCTTTCGGTTCAAACCGGCGCGAAAACCCCCTAAGCCTAAGGCATGGAGATCGCCTACGAGGTCCGGCCGTTCGACGACGAGGTGCGCGCGGCCTATCTGGCCCTGCTGCCGGAACAGGCCGAGGCGATCGAGGCGGGCAAGCTGAACTGGAAGTTTCGCGATTCCCCGGCCGGCCAGGGCTGGGTGGCGCTGGCGCGAGACACCGCGACCGGCGAGATCGTCGGCATGAACGGCTTCGCCCCCGGCCGCGCCAAGCTGGGCGGGGTCAGGGTCCCGGCCTATCAGTCGATGGATACCATCGTCACCCCGGCGGCGCGGGGGAAGGGTGTCTTCACCCGGCTGGTGCAGGCCTTCTACGACGCCCAGGACCGCATCGGCGGCACGGTCTTCTACGGCTTTCCCAACGACAATTCCGCGCCGGGGTTCTTCAACAGGCTGGGCTGGGAGCGGCTGGGCAGTCCGCCCTTCGTCATCAAGCCGCTGCGGTCCGGCTACTTCGCCCGCAAGGTCCTGGGCGACTGGGCGGGTTTCCTGAACCTGCCCCTCTCCGTAGTCGGACGGCCCCGCGCCGATATCCGCGACATCGAGCGCTTCGACGAGCGCGCCGACCCGCTGTGGAACGCCTTCTCCGCCGGCCTCTACTGCGGCCTGGACCGCACCCACGACTATCTGAACTGGCGCATCTTCGACCACCCGGCCGCCAGCTACAAAACCCGCGGGATCTTCGGCGAGCACAACGACCTGAAGACCTTCGTCACCACCCACATCGGCGAGCGCCAGGGCGGGGTCATCGGCTCGGTGATGGAAGCCCTCTGCCGGCCCGACAGCCGCCACGACCTGCAGCTGCTGCTGACCGACGCCCTGGCCGACATGCGATCCCAGGGCGCCGACGCGGCCCTCGCCTGGTGCGCCCCGCACAGCCCCAGCTGGCCGGTCTTCCGGCGCCTCGGCTTCCTGCCCATGCCCGAGGCCCTGCGGCCCATCCACCTGCATTTCGGCGTCCGCGCCCTGTCGGCCGATGGCGTCGCCGCGACCGTCGGGCCCGAGGCCTGGTATCTCAGCTACCTGGACTCGGACACGCTGTGACCGCCCGGTTCATCCTGTCGCTGGACTGCGAGGGCAAGTGGGGCGTGGCCGACCACCTGACCCCCGCCGATCACGCCGGCCTGTCGGACGCGCGGCTGCGCCAGGCCTATGGCGACATCATCGCCCTGCTGGACGAGTTCGACCTGCCGGCCACCTTCGCCTTCGTCGGCTGTTTCTCGCTGAGCGCCCAGGCCCTCGCCGACCTGCGGCCAGACCTGAAGGGCGCCTATGTGGCCCCCGCCCTCGCCGACGCCTTGGACGGCAGTCGGCAGGGCTGGACCGGAGACTGGGCATTGGAGGCCGTGCAGGCCGCCAGGACCAGGCACGAGATTGGCCTGCACGGCGTCACCCACACCCCCTGGGACCAGCTGGACGAGGCCGGGGCGCGGGC
Organism: Caulobacter ginsengisoli; assembly: GCF_030814835.1. Classification (GTDB taxonomy): domain Bacteria; phylum Pseudomonadota; class Alphaproteobacteria; order Caulobacterales; family Caulobacteraceae; genus Caulobacter; species Caulobacter ginsengisoli. The sequence goes on along the minus strand of NZ_JAUSVS010000004.1, from coordinate 93,214 downwards.
CGAGATGGCCCTGCTCTACCAGGCCAGGGCGCCGATGCTCCGTGACCTGACCACCTGGATCTATCCGCGCAACGCCCAGGCGCACGAGGCGGTGCTGGACGAGTTCGGCCTGGCGGGCCTGCGTGAGGAGCGGCCCTCCGGCTCCCGCGCCTTGCGGCTACTGTCGGAGTTCAATCTCTGGAGCCCGCCGGACAGCGATCTGGAAGCCAGCCGGCCGCTGCGCATCCCGCCCGGCTATTTCGTCAACTGGCGCAGCGGCGCGCGCCGGGCCGTGCCGGTCTCGCTCAGCGTCGAACGGGCCCGGCAGATGCTGGCCACGGCGGCGCGAACCGATGGCGTCGTCCACTACTGGACCCACCCGGAGAACCTCGCCACCGCGCCGGAAACCCTGCTGGTGCTGCGTGGCGTCGTCGAGGCGGCGGCGCGGGCGCGGGACGCCGGCGCCTGTCAGGTGCTGACCCAGGACGGCTACTGCCGCGCCATCGCGCCGGGCCACGTCGTCGCCTGTGAGGCGCGGCGCGACGCGCTGCTCAAGGCTTGATCAGGTCGGCCCAGTCCGGCTTGCGCCCCGGCCCCACGGCCTTCCAGGCGGCGTCGTAGCGGGCGCGCCAGCGGTCAGGATCGGCCAGTTCGGCGGCCATTATCGCCAGCGACGGGGCGTCCTTGGCCCGGGCCGGGATCTGGGCGACCGCGCAGGCCGGGTCGCCGGGATCGCCGAAGACGATCGGCAGCTTGCCCAGGCGCAGCATGTCGATGGCGGCGGTCGAAGGGCTGGTGATGACCACCGCGAAGGCGCGGGCGCCGCTCAGATCCCGGTTGTCGGGGTCCCATAGGGTGAAGCCCAGCCGCCGGCCCTCCGCCAGGGCCGAACTCTGGACGATAGCCGGCAGGCTGTAGAGGACCGGATGCGGCTTCCAGGTCACCCCGGCGCGCGGCTGTCCGGCCATGTCGGCGGCGCGGGCGACGCTGCGCAGCAGAGCCACCTCGGCCCGCAACCCGCGCGCCTGGTAGTCGGGATCCATCGGATGAGCGCGGTTGGAAAGCAGCAACCAGCCTGTCCCGTCGGGGCAGGGTGCGGGCTTGGCCTTGAGGGCCGCGGTCCTGCCATAGCCGCCCAGGGCGCGGTGCCAGCGGGCGTCGCTGTCGCACTGGAAGACGGCGAGATCGGAAAGGCCGGTGAAGTTCCAGCCCTGGCTGACGCCATGCACATAATGGACGGTGCGGGCGCCGGCGGCCTTGAGGCCCAGTTCCAGCAGACTGGTGTCGGCCAGCCCCGTATGGCCGAACACCACCGTGCCGGCGCCGCCGCCCTGCCGCTTAGTCCAGCGGCGCGAGGCCAGACCCTGGGCCAGGCGATAGACGATGGCGACCATCTCCCGGGTCGGCGGCAAAGGGGTCGGCCGGTCGGCGGCGACATGGAAGCCGACGGTCAGCACACTGATCAATTCACCCAGGATCGCCACCGCGTCGCCCAGGCTCCAGGGACGGAAAAGGCGCGGTTTGGCCAGGCCCCGGGCGGCGAACAGGCCGGCGACGGCGCCCAGGCTGCGTTGCGGCCGGCCCAGCAGCAGGATCGGGGTCTCCGGGGCCTGGGCGATCAGCAGGTCGAGCAGCGGCGTGGTGCGGTTGGCGATCTCGCCGTGCAGGGCGGCCCAAGGGCCGGGCGGCGGCCAGTGCGGATCGCGGGCGAACAGCAGGGCGGTGATCAGCCAGGCCGGCACGCCCAGAAGGGCGGCGCGCCACATCGCCAGGCGCCCGCCCAGGCCCGCCGGACGGCCGGACGGCTTGCGGCCGGCGGCGGCCCCCGCCGCTGCCTTGTCCAGTTCCAGGGTCCAGAGCTGCTCGGGAGTCATGCGGCCAGAACCGCCAGGTCGGCGAACAGCGCCGCCGTCGCCCGCTGGCCGTCGGCGAGATAGTCGGCGAGATTGGCCTGCTCGGCGGCGCTCCAGGGGACAGGGACCGGGCGCAGGGCCGCCAGCTCGGTGGGGCCGATCAGCCGGGCCGGGTCGAGGCCGGCGTCCTCGAGGACCGCGGCGATCTTGTGGGTGTTGGAATCCAGGGCCAGCAGCGGCGTGCCCGCCGCCAGGGCGAAGGTGGCGGCGTGGAAACGGCCGGTGACCAGCATCTCCAGCCCGGCGATACGGTCCATATAGGCGGCGTCGTCCGCCGAACGGGCGCCGTAGCTGGCCAGGCGCGCCCCGGCCAGGGCCACCAGCCGGGCGGGGTGGAGCAGGTCCTGACGCCCCAGCGTCTGACGCACCCAGGCCAGCCGGCCGCCGCCATACTGGATGGGAACGGGGACGCCCCGCACGCGGCGGCGAGCCGATTCCAGGGCCGGGACCAGCGATCGCACCACGCTGTCGGTAAAGCCGACTCCCTGCCGGCGAGGCGCGGGGGTGACGGTCTCGTAGAGCGACAGATCGGGGACTCTCCGAGCCCGGAAACCTGCTTCGGCGATCTCGTCGACGCTGCGGGTTTCCCGCGCTGCGATCAGGGCGAATTCGGCGAGGCTCGCCGCCGGATTGGTCTGCCAGGAGGCGTTGATCAGGGCGGCGGGTATGCCCCGCGCTCGCGCCGCGGCGCCCGCTTCCAGCAGCAGCGCCCCAGCCGGACGGTCATGATGGATCGTGCCCTCGCCATTGACGATGACCAGCCGCGCCCGCTCGAAGGCGGCCATGAAGGCCGGATCGGCCCGCCAGTCGGCATGGGCCGGCGCGGTGGCGATGACCTCCAGTTCGTTGGCGGAGGCCAGATCCAGCAGGGTGCGCATCACCCGCCCGCAGCCGTGATGGCGGTCGACGCGGGTGTCGTTGATGACGACGATGGGGATGGCGGCCCGCCCGCTCACCGCCGGCGCCCTAGGACCACAGCAGGTTGTTGTAGGGCAGCCAGGAGGTCTTGGCGAAATAGGAGAAGTTCAGCCAGACGAACAGCACGCCGGCATAGAGGCCGAACACCGCCAGGGTGATGGGCGTGCGGCGGCTCTTGTCGAACATCTCCGGCAGCCGCGAGAAGATCGCCACCTGGATGGGCAGCAGATACATGCTCATCCGGTCGGTGGCGGCGGGCGAGGTGAACACCGCCAGGGACATCAGGATCGTCACCCCCGACATCAGCATATAGAGGTGGGCGTCGTCATAGAGCTCGTTCCAGCGCTTGCGGAAATAGAAGAACACCCCGGCGGCGGCGACGTTCATGGCGATCCGCGGCAGGGCGCCGGAGGCGACGATGTCGGCCCCGACATAGCTGTCGCTGTAGTAGCTCATCGCGTCCTTCAGGAAGAAGTTCGAGACGACGAAGAAGGTCAGGCCGCCGACGATCAGCGGCAGGATGCTGAAGCGGTTGTGGATGAACCAGGCCGGCAGGAAGAACACCGCCGCCGTGCGGTGGAACAGCACCGCCAGGGTGACGAAAATCAGGTAACGGATCAGCTTGCGGTCGGAAAAGGCGTTGAAGGCGAACATCAAGAGGCCGATGGCGGTGGCCTGACGCGTGGCCCCCATGCCGATGCCGATGACCATGACCGGGATCGCCATGGCCAGGGTGCGCCAGAAGTTGGGCTGGCGGCGGCAGAAGGCGAACAGGCCGCCGACCAGGACGATGGAGCAGGCGACGTTGACGCCATAGACGTCCCAGCCCAGCCGGGAACTCAGCCAGTTCAGTATGGCGTAGGCCGGCTCGACCGAAGTGGCGACCCCCACGAAGTCCCGCGCTTGGTCGCGGTAGAACATCTTCAGATAGTTGTTCCAGTCGTGGCCGACGTGGTCACGCAGGCCGATCAGCAGGATCAGGATCAGGGAGAAGACGCCCAGAATGACGTAGCGCGAGATACGGTCGACGCGGTACGGCGAGATGCTGGTCAGCGCCGGCGTCATGAACATGAGCCAATAGATCCACATACCGGGCGGCTTCCCCCACGCGACGTTCCTGAAGCAGGCTGAGGGTTAGCAGAGTTGATCGGGGCGGGCGAGGTGGCGATGTCGGCCGCCGGGCTGTTAGGTTGGGCCAGCGGGGCGGACCCGGGAGGACAGCTTCATGCGCAGATGGATCATCGCCGCCGCCGCGGCAGCCGCCGGCCTGATCTCGGCGGCTCCGGCCCTGGCCGACACCCTGCCGGTCATGCCCCCCGCCATGCCCCAGGACCTGGACACCACCTTCCTGACCGACGGCGACGGCACGTTCCTGTTCATGAGCCTGCCCAAGCCCGGCGCACGCCAGACCGACCAGCCCATCGTCTGGTTGATCCTCGGCTGGGCCTCCTCCGAAAAGGCCGACTATACCGCCTCCTACCACCAGATCGACTGCCAGGCCCACCGCATGCGCTCTTTCGGCAGCGTGACCTATGACGGCCGGGGCAAGCTGATCGAACGCCAGCTCCGCGAGCCGGCCTGGGAGGACATCCAGTCGGGCACCATCGGGGGCGACGCCGAAGTCATGGCCTACCGCGGCGTCGCCTCCCCCGAGCGGATCCTGCACGGCCTCGCCCAATTCCGCACCGACCTCGACGCCCGTCGGCGGGCGCCGGATGAATTGCGCCCGCGGGAGCCGGCGGATTAGGCCTTCAGCCGCTTCACCGCCGCCTCCAGCGACCGCTCGCCCTCGCCGTAGTCCTCCCAGGCCGTGGTCTTGGCCAGGGCGTCAGGGACCGTCCGCACGGTCCAGGCCTTGGGATCCAGGCCCTTGCGGACCTGGGTCCAGTTGAGCGGGAACGAGACCGTCGCCCCGGCCCTGGCGCGGGGCGAGAGGGGGGCGACGGCGGTGCTCATGCGGTCGTTGCGCAGGTAGTCGAGGAAGATGCGCCCGCCCCGCAGCTTCTTGGCCATGTTGATCACATAGCGGTCGGGGCTGTCGGCCGCCATGCGGGCGCAGACCTCGCGGGCGAAGGCCTTGGCCTCGTCCCAGGAAAGCTTCGTCGGCTTGAGCGGGGTCACCACGTGCAGGCCCTTGCCGCCGGTGGTCTTGCAGAACGAGACCAGGCCCAGGGTCTCCAGCCGGTCGCGGACCTCGCGGGCGGCCTCGATCACCGCCTCGAAGCCCAGGCCCTCGCCGGGGTCCAGGTCAAAGACCAGCCGGCCGGGAACCTCGGGCTGGTCCGGCCGGCAGTTCCAGGGATGCAGCTCGACCCCACCGATCTGGGCGGCGGCGGCCAGGGCCTCGAGGCGGTTGAAGACCAGGTAGGGCTTGTGGTCGCCGCTGACCTCGACCTCATCGATCAGGGCCGAGGAACCACGCATCGCATGGCGCTGGAAGAACTGCTCGCCGCCGATGCCGTCGGGGATGCGGATCAGCGAGCAGGGCCGGCCCTGGATGTGGGGCAGCATCCAGCCGCCGACCGCCTCGAAATAGCGGGCCAGGTCGAGCTTGGTCACCGGCGTCTCGTCGCCGGCCGCATTGGGCCAGAGGGCCTTGTCGGGATGGGAGAGGGTGACGCCCATGACGATAGCCTTGTCCTTCCCGGTCGGTTTGACCAGGGGCGTGGTCGGGGCGGCGGGTTTTTCGGCCTCGACTTCGGCGGCGGGCTTGTCCTCGCGCAGGCCCTTGAAGCTGGCCTGGCGCAGTGAGCCGTCGCCCGTGAAACCGGCGTATTCGATCTCGGCCACCAGATCCGGCCTGACCCAGTGGACGCCCGGACCCTTGCGGGGACCGTTGTGGAACGGGCTTTTCTCGGTCTCCAGCGCCTTGAGCCGGGGCAGCAACCGGGCGACCTTGCCGGCGCCATAGCCCGAGCCGATGCGGCCGACATGGATCAGACGCTCGCCGCGATAGACCCCGGCGATCAGCGACCGGAAGGCCTCGCCCGTGGTCGTCCAGCCGCCGATCACCACCTCATGGCCGGCCCGGCACTTGGCCTTGGTCCAGTCGTTGCCCCGGCCCGAGCGATAGGGGGCGTCGAGCCGCTTGGAGACGATGCCCTCCAGGTCCATGCGGCAGGCCGATTGCAGCACAGCCTCGCCGCCGGTTTCGAAATGCTCGACGTAGTGCAGACGCTTGTCGGCGCCTTCCAGCAGGCCGCGCAGCCGGGCCTTGCGGCCCTCGAGCGGCAGGGGCCGCAGGTCCTCGCCCTCGGCGAACAGCAGGTCGAAGGCGAAGAACACCAGGTCGGCTGTCTTCTGGTCGGATATGGCCGCCTGCAGCGCCGCGAAATCGGGCGAGCCGGTATGGTCCAGGGCGCAGATCTCGCCGTCGATCATGCTGTCGGGCAGGCCCTCGCCCGCCTTGGCGATCTCCCGGAACTTCTCTGTCCAGTCCAGGCCCTTGCGGGTGAACAGCTGCGCCTTGCCGGCCTCGACGCGCAGCTGCATGCGGTAGCCGTCGAACTTGACCTCATGTCCCCAGCCGCCGCCCTGGCCCGGCCGGTCGACCAGCTTGCAGAGCTGGGGCTCGACGAAGCGGGGCATCCGATCAACGGCCCTGGGTTTGGCGGCCTTGCTGGCGGCGACCTTGGGCGAGGCGGCGGCGGTGGAGTGGGCGTTCTCGCGGCTCTGCCAGACGGCGTCGGCGGCGGCGTGGCTGGCGGTCATGAAGGGCTTTGGACCCTTGCCCTTGCCCGCCGCGATCTCGGCCATCGTCCGCCCCGAAGCGACCGAGCGGTCCTCCAGCGCCTTGGCCTCGCCATGCCCCTCGACCGCGAACTCGTCGCGATGCTTGATCAGCAGCCAATTGTGCCGCTTGGCCCCGGGCTTGTCGTCGCGCATCCGCACCAGGGCCCAGGAGCCGTGCATGCGCTCGCCCTCGATGACCAGCTTGAGGTCGCCCTTCTTCAGCCCCTTGTCGATGTCGGTTCCGGGTTCGGGCGCCCAGTAGCCGCGGTCCCACAGCTGCACCGTGCCGCCGCCATACTGGCCCTTGGGGATGGTCCCCTCGAAGTCGCCATAGTCGAGCGGATGCGGCTCGACCTCGACGGCCAGCCGCTTATCGTGCGGGTCGAATGACGGACCACGCGTGACCGCCCAGGACAGGAAGACGCCCTTGTGCTCGAGCCGCAGGTCGAAATGCAGGCGGGTGGCGGCGTGCTTCTGGATGACGAAGCGCAGGCGGTTGGACGGCTTGACCTTGGCGTCTCGCCCCGACGGCTCGGCGGTGACGCCGAAATCGCGCATCGACTGGTAGCGTGAGAGTTTCGCGGTCGCCATGGGTGCTCCTCGGGATCGAGGGCGAAACGACTCTGGCGGGGAGTCCGATCCCGCTTGTTTCTCCCTTCCTCCATCGAGGAGGAAGGGTTCTTAGGGGCAGTTACTTCCGCGCCTTCTCCGCCGCGATCCAGCGGTCGATGCGGCCTTCCAGCAGGTCCATCGGCAGGGGACCGGCCAGCAGCACCGCGTCATGGAACCGCCGGATGTCGAACTTCCCGCCCAGCTCCGCCTTGGCCTTGGCGCGCAGGCTCATGATCTTCAGCTCGCCGATCTTGTAGCCCAGCGCCTGGCCCGGCCAGGCGATGTAGCGGTTCAGCTCGTTCTCGATGTTGAGCGGCGCCAGGGCGGTGTTGTCGGTGAAGCAGGTCCGCGCCTCTTCCTTGGTCCAGCCCAGCCAGTGGATGCCGGTGTCGGCCACCAGGCGGCAGGCCCGCCACATCTCCATGGAGAGGCGGCCGAACTCGTCATAGGGGGTCAGATAGATGCCCATCTCGTCGCCCAGCTGTTCGGCATACAGGCCCCAGCCCTCGGTGAAGGCGGTCATGTCGGCGTCGCGGCGGAAGGCCGGCACGTCGTCCAGCTCCTGCCCCAGGGCGATCTGCAGATGGTGGCCGGGCACCGATTCGTGCAGGGCGAGCGCGGTCATCTCATAGAGCGGCCGCTGGTCCAGGTGGCTGGTATTGACCATGAAGCCGCCGGCCACCCCCTGGCGCGGGCTGCCGGTGAAATAGCGGGCCGAGGTGTAGCCCTCGGCGATCTCGGCGGGCACGGGCCGCACGCCATAGGTCAGGCGCGGCAGGGTTCCGAACCAGCGCGGCAGCTGGTCGTCGATCCGCTTGGCGATGGTGCTGGCGTAGCTGAGCAGCTCTTCGGGGGTCTTGGCGTAGAAGCGCGGGTCGGTGCGCAGATAGGCGATGAACTCCTGCAAGGAGCCCTTGAAGCCGGTCTGGGCCATGACGGTCAGCATCTCGGCCCGGATGCGGGCGACCTCGCTGACGCCCAGGGCATGGATCTCGTCGGGGGTCATGGCCGTGGTGGTGAAATAGCTGACCCGCCATTGGTAATAGGCCTTGCCGTCCGGCAGGGTGGAGGCGCCCAGGCCGGGGCGGGCGGCGGGCAGGTATTCCTTCTCCATCAGCTCGGCGAAGTCGCGCTGGGCGGGACGGACCTTGTCCTTCAGCACGGCCAGCGCCCGGGCCCGCAGCTCGGCCTGGCGGGCGGGGGAAATCGAGGCCGGCAGCTTGACGAAGGGGGCCAGCAGCGGGTCGGTCTCCAGCGGGGCGTCGGCGGCTCTACGGGCCTGGCCGGCGACGATGACGGCGATCAGTTTGGGCTGGGTGAAGCCGTCCCTGATGCCCCGGCGGATGTTGGCGAGGTTGTCGGCATAGTATTTCGGCATCGCCTCCAGCCGGGCGATCCAGGCCAGGGCGTCGGCCTCGCTGTCGATCGGCGTCGAGCTGGCCAGATAGGCCATGGTCTGGTGGAAGCCGCTATCGCTGTTGAAGGGCATGCGGCCGGTGTCGAAGCGGATGTCCTGCAGCTGGTCGTTCAGGATGCGCTCCAGGAAACCCTGGTTGAGCTTGGAATCCTCGGACAGGCCGGCGGTCGGCACGGCCCGCACGCGCTTGTCGAAGGCCAGCAGGGCCACCTTGCGGGCCGCGTCCGAGGTCGGGGTGATGTCCGGCAGCTTCGACAGCGCGGCCTTGTCGCCGTTGATGCCGGCGCCGATCGGGTCCTGGGTTTCGTACCAGGCCTGATAGTCGCGCACGATGGCCTGCATGGCCTTCTCGTCAGCGGGCGTGGCGTGGGCGAGGGCGGGAACCGCCAGCAGGGTCAGGGCAACGGCGAGGGCCTTGAGCATCGGGCGACTCCAGTTTGAGAGCCGCAGGCTGGGCCATTCACCGGCAGGATCAACCGGAAAAGCGCGGAAACCTTGCAAGGCCGTGGGGCGGCGCGGGCCGTAGGTTTTGTCCACGAACCACACGAAAAACACGAACGGAGCCGCGCCGAAGGCGCCTCTACCGGCCGAAGGCCATCCATAGAGAAAGGACCCTCCGGGTCGAGACGCGAGTGACCCGTTCGTGTTGTTCGTGTGGTTCGTGGACAATTCTTACTGCGCCTCAGCCACACAAACCGCCGGGTCTGGCCAACCCGCGCGGCGCACGCCAATGTCGCCGCCTATCCTGGGGAGGACAGCTGATGTTCCTGACGCGGCGCAAATCGATCGACACCCTGCTCGACCACGCCGAGCACCATCAGCTGAAGAAGACCCTCTCCTGGCCCCATCTGATCGCCCTGGGCGTCGGGGCCATCGTCGGCACCGGCATCTACACCTTGATCGGGGTCGGGGCGGGCCTGGCGGGGCCGGCCGTCATCCTGTCCTTCGTCATCGCCGGCGCGGTCTGCGCCTGCGCGGCCCTGGCCTATGCCGAGATGTCGACCATGATGCCCGCCGCCGGCAGCGCCTACACCTACAGCTACGCGGTGCTGGGCGAGGGGCTGGCCTGGATCGTCGGCTGGAGCCTGATCCTGGAATACACCGTGGTCTGCGCCGCCGTCGCCGTCGGCTGGTCGGGCCATGCGGCCGAGTTCCTGCCCTGGTTGCCCAAGGCGCTGCTGGCCGGGCCCTGGGATCCGACCAATCCGGGCCTGATCAACCTGCCGGCGGTGTTCATCTCGCTGGTGGTCACCGCCCTGCTGGTCATCGGCACGCGGGAAAGCGCCACGGTCAACATCGTGCTGGTGATGATCAAGATCAGCGCGCTGGCCCTGTTCGTCGCCCTGGCCGCCCCGGCCTTCAATCCCGACCACTTCCACCCCTTCATGACCCGCGGCTTCAGCGGCGTGGAGCCGGATGGCACTAAGATCGGCGTGATGGCCGCCGCCTCGATCATGTTCTTCGCCTTCTACGGCTTCGACGCGGTGTCGACGGCGGCGGAGGAGACCAAGAACCCCGGCCGCAACCTGACCATCGGCATCGTCGGCTCGATGCTGATCTGCACCCTGATCTACATGGTGGTGGCGGGCGCCGCGATCGGGGCCCTAGCGGTTCCGGAATTCGCCGCCGCCGCCGCGCCTCTGGTCAACGTGCTGAAGGTGCTGAAACACCCTCTGGCCGGCGAGATCATCGCCGGCGCCGCCGTCCTGGCCCTGCCGACGGTGATCATGGCCTTCATGTATGGCCAGAGCCGCATCTTCTTCGTCATGGCCCGCGACGGCCTGCTGCCGATGGGCATGGCCAAGGTGAACGCCAAGACCGGGACCCCGGTCATCATGACGGTGTTCACCGGGGTCGTCGCCGCTGTCATCGCCGGCGCCGTGCCACTGGCCGACATCGCCGCGGTGGCCAACGCCGGCACCCTGTGCGCCTTCATCGCCGCCCTGATCTGCATGATGATCCTGCGGGTGCGCGATCCGGGCCGGGCTCGCACCTTCCGGACGCCGCTGTGGCCGGTGGTCGGCGTGGCCGGGATCGCCGGCTGCCTCTATCTGTTCACCACCCTGCCCGACACGGCCATCAAGGCCTTCTTCATCTGGAACGGCGTCGGCGTGGTCGCCTACCTGCTCTACGGCATGCATCAGAGCCGGTTGGCCAAGGCTGCCTAGAGCAGCACCTCGCCCCCGGAAGGCTTGGGAGTCGGCCCGGGCGGCGGCGTCACGGGTCTTGGCCGAACCGGCCGCACCAGCCGCGCCACGCGGCTGAGCAGCTGGGTGTCGCTGAACGGCTTGGCCAGGAAGTCGCGGGCGCCCAGGCCGATGGCCTTCTGCACGTCGTCCGGCGCGTTGCGGGCGGTCAGCATCATCACCGGGATGCTGGCGGTCTGCGGCGTCTGTTTCAGCTGCTTCAGCACGCTGAAGCCATCGAGGCCCGGCATGTTGACGTCCAGGATCACCCCCGCCGGTCGAATCTCGGCGATGCCGTGGATCGCCTCGTAGCCGCTCCGGGCGTGCGCGGTGAGGTAGCCGGCCAGCTGCAGCCGGGTCACGATCAGGTCCAGGATCATCCGGTCGTCGTCGGCGACGAAGATCAGTTGTTTGCGCGCCTCAAGCTGCCGCATAATCGGCCTCCGGGTCGTCGTCGCACAGCAGTTCCGCCAGGACGCCGAGCAGGCGGCCCGCCTCGATCGGCTTGCCCACCACCGCATCGAACAGCCCGCCCGCGGTCAGCGAAGCGTCGGCGGTGAAGCCGACGATGGGAACGCCGGCGTTGGGGCCCGGTTCCGCGCGGATGGCCCGGGCGGCCGTCTCGCCGTCCATGACCGGCATGCGCAGGTCCATCAGGATCAGATCGAAGGGCTGGGCGCGGGCCAGGGCGACGGCCTGGGCGCCGTCGCCGGCCTCGGTCAGTTCCACGTCGCAGGTCGACAGGATGGCCCGGACCAGTTCGCGGTTCACCGGACTGTCGTCGGTCACCAGGATGCGGCTGCCGATCGGCAGCCCTCCCGACACGGACGGGTCGCCGCCATCGTCAGAGGCCTCGACCGCGACGGCCGGCAGGGTGAACTGGAACACCGAACCCTCGCCGGGCCGGCTGGACGCCCCGATGACGCCGCCCATGGCCTCGACCAGGCCCTTGCAGATGGCCAGTCCCAGGCCCGTGCCGCCGTGCTGGCGGGTCGAGGAGGCGTCGACCTGGGAAAAGCGCTGAAACAGGCGGAGCAGCTTGTCCGGGGGAATCCCGGGGCCGGTGTCGATCACCCGGCAGGAGAGGATCTGGCCGGCGGCGTCCCAGTCGGCCGCCACCGTGACCTGGCCCGTGGCGGTGAACTTCACCGCATTGCCGACCAGGTTGAGCAGGATCTGGCGCAGGCGGTCGGGATCGAGGGACAGGGTGGGCGGCAGGTTCTCCAGGCCCAGGGTGACCAGGCCGATCTCCTTGTCGTCGGCGGTGGTCTCGAGCAGGGCGACGGCCTCGGCGATGACCGCGGCGGGCTCGGTCGGAACCTTGTGGATCTCGACCTGGCCGGCCTCCAGCTTGGAGAAGTCGAGGATGTCGTTGACCGTCGACATCAGGGCCTTGCCGGCGGTGGTCAGGCGCTGGACATAGCCGCGCGTCGCCGGGGTCAGTTCGGGCTGCTCGGCGACCAGCCGGGAAAAGCCCAGCACCGCGGTCAGCGGCGTGCGCAGCTCGTGGCTCATATTGGCCAGGAACTCGGCCTTCACCGCCGCCGCCGACTCGGCCTCGGCGCGCGCCTGCTCCAGGCTGGCCTCGAGCGCCTTGTGGGCGGTGACGTCGCGGACGACGTCGGTCAGGCCGGCGAACCTGCCGGCGCTGTCGCGGTAGAAGACCGGCTTGGATTCCAGCCAGATTTCCTGTCCGTCCTTGCGCGTGGTGCGGAACTGGATCGGCCAGGGGGCCAGGGCGCCGTCGGAGGCGTGGACGGCGCGGCACATGGCCAGCATCCGCGCGGCGTCCTCGTCGTTCATCAGCGACAAGGACGATCGGCCGACCAGCTCCTCGGGCGCAAAGCCGGTGATGGCCAGGCTGGCGGACGAGACATAGGTCAGGGTCGCGTCCAGCGCGCTTTCGGTGATGATGTCCGGCGCGGTGTCGGCGAGGCGGCGGTGGCGGGCCTCGCTCTCGGCCAGGGCCGCCTTGATGGCCCGCCGGGCGGTGACGTCGCGCAGGACGGTGATGATCTCCACCACCTGGCCGTCGGCGTCGCGCAGCTGGCTGGGCCGGCCCTCGAGCCAGACCGGGGCGCCGGCCTTGTCCAGTACGCAGTGTTCGTGCTGGACCGACGGATCGAGCGCTTCGGCCCCGAACAGCTCCTCGAGCACGGCGGCGCTCTGCGCCAGGTGCTCGGGGGCGACGATGCTCAGCACCGGCTGGCCGCTCAGCTCTTCCGGGGTGTAGCCCAGGGCGCGGATGGCCGGCGAGACATAGCGCAGCAGGCCGTCGCGCCCGCAGCGGACCAGGATGTCGGTGGAATGCTCGGCCAGGGTCCGGTAGCGCAGCTCACTCTCGGCCAGGGCCATCTGGATCAGGCGCTGCTCGGTAACGTCGGTCAGCACGCCGACCACGGCCGAGATGGCCCCGGTCGCATCGCGCTCGACCCGCGAGCGGCCTTCCATGTAGCGCAGCTCACCCTTGGCGTTGATGATGCGGGTCTCCGTCGCCTCCTCCCCCTCGCCGTCGGCGAGTTGGCGGGCCAGGCTCTCCCTGGCGCGGGCGGCGTCCTCCGGATGGGTCATCGCCATCAGGGCCTCGAGATCCAGAGGCTGGGCCGGATCGAGGCCATAGATGCGGTACATCTGGGGCGACCAGTCGACCTCGAAGGTGCGGGCGTCCAGCCGCCAATGGCCCAGGCCGGCGACGGCTTCGGCCGCGTCGGCCCGGCGGGTCAGCTCCTCGGCGGCCTCGCGGGCCCGCACCAGTTCGTCTTCCTGCCGCTTCTGCTGGGTGTTGTCGCGGATGACGGCGACGAATTCCGCCGGCTGGCCCGCCGCTTCGCGGACCAGCTGCAGACTGGTCTCGACCCAGACGGCATGGCCGGCCTTGTGCAGACAGCGATGCTGCAGGATCCGGCGATCGGCCCCGCCCGCCAGGTCGGTGAAGGCCTGCAGGACCATGGCGCGGTCGTCGGGATGCACGAAGGTCTGGGCGGGCCGGCGGGCCATTTCGCGGGGCTTGTAGCCCAGCAGCCGCTCGATGCCGGGCGAGATGTAGTCGCTCGAGCCGTCCAGCCGGATGGAGGTGATGACGTCGGCCATGCTGTCGGCCAGCAGGCGATAGCGGCGCTCGGCGCGGCCCGGTTCGTGGCGAGCGGGTCGCGGGCCCTTCGCGGCCGTCGTCGGCTTGTCTGCGGAACGGGTCATGATCGGCGCCTTTTTCGCCGGACCAAGGGCCGCTATCCGCGTTGAAGGAATCCTAATTTTCAGGCGCGCGAAGTGCCGCTATTGCTCATCCTGGGGGCAAACAACTCACACTGCGCGCAAGCGCCGCGCCACTGGCGCGGACCTTTGACCTCAGGCGGCGGCCCGAACCCCCGTCGAGAACCGTTGCAGCCGGCGGCCCAGTTCGGCCGTCTCGTCCTGCAGCGACCGTGCGGCGGCCGAGGTCTGTTCGACCATGGCGGCGTTCTGCTGGGTGACCTGGTCCATGTGGGCGACGGCGGTGTTGACCTGGCCCAGGCCCTGGGACTGTTCGTTCGTCGAGCCGGCGATCTCGCCAAGCTGGTCATGGATCGAGGAGACCTTGCCGACGATGGCGTCCAGCGCCTCGCCCGCCCGGCGGACCAGGGCGACGCCACCGGCCACCTCGTCGGAACTGGCCTGGATCAGGTCCTTGATCTCCTTGGCCGCGTCGGCCGATCTCTGTGCGAGAGCGCGGACCTCGGTCGCCACCACGGCGAAGCCGCGACCGGCCTCGCCGGCCCGGGCCGCCTCGACCCCGGCGTTCAGGGCCAGGAGATTGGTCTGGAAGGCGATCTCGTCGATCACCCCGATGATCCGGCCGATCTGGCCGGACGAGGTCTCGATCCGCGCCATGGCCTCGATGGCCGCGTGCACGACCTCGCCGCTGGCGTCGCCCTGGGCGCGGGCGTCGGCGCTCAGCCGGTTGGCGGCCTCGGCGCCATGGGCGGTGCGGGAGATGGTGGCGGTGATTTCCTCCAGGGCCGCGGCGGTCTCTTCCAGACTGGCGGCCTGTTGTTCGGTCCGGCGGGAGAGGTCGTCGGCGGCCCCGCTGATCTCCTGCGAGGCGGTGCGGACGCTCTGGGCCACCTGGCCGACGGCGGCGACCACCTCCGCCAGGCTGGCGGCGGCGGCGTTGAAGTCGGTCCGCAAGGTCTGGAAGCGCTCGGCGACCGGGGTTTCGATCCGCACGGCCAGGTCGCCCGCCGACAGGCGTTTCAGCGCCTCGGCCAGGGCGGCGACCACCTGTTGCTGCTCGCGCTCCGCCCGCGCCTGTTCGGCGGCCGATCGCTCGCGGTCGGCCTCGCCCAGCCGGCGAGCCTCCTCGGCCTGCTCGCGCAGGGTCCGCCGCTCCAGGGCGCTTTCGCGGAACACCGCCACCGACTCGGCCATCGAGCCGATCTCGTCGCGCCGACCGGCGAAGGGCGGCGCCTCTTCGTAGTCGCCGGTGGCCAGGCGACGCATATAGCCGGCGATCCGCAGCACGGGAGCCAGCACCTGGCGGCGCAGGGCCCAGACCCCCGCCCCGATGATGGCCCCCATCACCAGGCCCAGCCCGGACATCAGCCCGACCGAGCGGGCCTGATCGCGGCCGGCGACAGCCTCGGTGCGGGCGTTATCGGCGGCGATCATTGGCACCATGAGGTCCACGGCCTGCCGATGGCGTTGGTAGGCGGCGGTCAGCTCCGGCAGCAGGCGCTGGACCTCCGCCTGGTTGGCCGCGGCGATGGCGGGCATCAGCTGTTGTTGGCTCAGGGTCCAGAACTGCGCGGCAGCCTGGTGGGAAGCGCCCAGCAGGATGGCCTTGACCTTGGGGTCGTAGTCACTGGCCCGCCAGACCGCCAGCCGCTGGTCGTATTCGGACCTCAGCCGGGACAGCTTGGCGCCGGCTTCGTCGGCGGTGATGACGCCATCCGCCGCCTCACGCACCGTCAGATAGGCCTCGATGATGTAGAGCGGCGGCGGCAGCATGTCCGCCGTCAGGTCCTTGCCGGCGATGATGGCGTCATAGTGCCGGCCCCCGACGCGGATGGTGTCGATGGTCGACCAGGCCACCAGGGCCAGCGCCAGAAGCCCCCCCACCAGGGCCGCGGCGAAGAGGTTCAGGGCGGTTGAGATTCGCATGTGAGGCGGTCCGTGCAAAGGATCGCCGCCATTGCACGCGATGACCTATAACAACGGCTTAACCATAAATCGCTGTGCGACGGGGCGTCGCGCTCAGGGTGCGATCTCGGCCCCGAACGCCGCCAGATCCTTGATCAGCCCGCGCGCCGCGGTCGCCACCAGCTCGCCGCCCTTTTCCGGCGTGGCCAGGGCGGGGTCCGAACCCATGCGGCCGTCGGCGTAGCGGGCGCGGAAGTCCAGGGCCTCGCGGATCGGGCCGGTCGGGGCGATCTGCGGGGCGTAGTTGGCCGTCTTGATCGCGTCCGGATAGGCCCACTGGGTGACGGCGATCTCGGACGGGGTGGCGTGGCTGCCATGACCGACCGGGAACTGGCGGTTGGCCAGGCCCAGCACCTCGGGCAGGTCCCACCAGTTCTTCAGCTTGCAGGCGAAGGGCGCGCGGCGGCCAGTATAGCTGTACTCGGCATAAATCTCGGAAAAGGCCGCCTCGATGGAGGCGACATTGCCGCCATGGCCGTTGAGGAAATAGATCCGGGTAAAGCCATGGCCGGCCAGCGAGCGCACCCAGTCGCCGATGGCGGCGATGAAGGTGCTGGGCCGCAGCGAGATCGTCCCCGGGAAGGCCAGGTGATGCTGGGCCATGCCGATGTTGAAGGTCGGGGCGATCAGGATGTCGGCGTCCTTCTGGGCCTCGGTGGCGATGATCTCGGGACACATCCAGTCGGTGCCGAGCAGGCCCGTGGGGCCGTGCTGCTCGTTGGAGCCGATGGGCACGACCACGCTGGTCGAGCGGGTGAGGAAGGCCTCGATCTCGGGCCAGGAGGAGCGGTGCAGGAGCATGGGCGTGAGGTAGCGCTTGCGGCGTCCCGGCGCTAGCCTCGGCTGATGAGCGAGACGCCCCACCAGCGCGCCGAGGCCGAGCTGACGGCCTTTGGCCTGACTCTGCCCGAGACCGATGCGGGCCTGGGCTGGGCGTTCACGCGCGTGCTCCGGGTGAGGGGCAGGATGTTCGCCATCTTCGGCGACAAGGCCCAGCCGATCGACCAGCTGACCGTCACCGTCAAGCTGCCGATCTCCTTCGAGATGGTGCAGGACCTGTGGTTCGTGCGCGAAAGCCGCGGCTGGTATCGCCAGCACCAGTGGGCCATCGCCCATTTCGGCCCGGACGACGACCCGTTCAGCGAGATGGAGACGCTGAAGGGCTGGCTGAGGCAGAGCTATGCGGCGATCGCGCCGAAGACGCTGGCGCGGCTGGTCTGACGATGCAGCAGACGCTCCACCAGCGCGCCGAGGCCGAGCTGATCGCTTACGGCCTGAGCCTGCCCGAGACCGACGTGATCCCCTGGCTGGCGGCCCACTATGTCCGGGTCAAGGGCAAGGGGTTCGCCGTCGTCGGCGACAGGGGTCAGGCCGACGAGCTGAAGCTGGTCGTCAAGCTGCCGGTCTCCTACGAAATGATCCAGCACCTGCCCTTCGTGCGTGAAAGCGTCGGCTGGCACCGGCAGCACCAGTGGGCGATCATCCATTTCGGTCCGGACGATGACCCGTTCGGCGAGATGGAGACCCTGAAGGGCTGGATGCGTCAGAGCTACGTGGCGATGGCGCCGAAGAAGCTGGGACGGTTGGTTGAGGGGCTAGGGGCTAGGGGCTAGGGGCTAGGGGCTGGCTAATCCCTAACCCCTCTCCCCTAGACCCTTCTGAATACGCGATCACCGCCCGCGTCACCGCCTGCATCATCGCCTGGCGCGTCTTCACCGGGGCCGTGGTCTGGCCGATCAGCACCACCACGACATAGGTGCGGCCGTCCGGGCCGGTCAGCAGGCCGACATCGTTGAAGCCGGTCGCCAGCTGCTCGTCGACCTGGCCGGTGCCGGTCTTGTGGGCGTAGCGCCAGCCGGGCGAGAGGCCGCCGCTCAGCCGCTCGGGACCGGTGATGGCGTGGGCCATCAGGCTCAGCATGCGCTGGGTGCCGGCCGGCGAGAGCAGTTCGCCGCGATAGAGCCGGGCCAGGGCGTCGGCCAGGGCGTCGGGTGTTGCGCCGTCGGGAGGATCGGCCAGATAGGCCTTCAGCGCGGCCAGGCGCCGGTCGGGCGGCAGGGCCTCGCGGTCGACCCAGAAGGCGCGGCCGAAGCTGTATTCGGGTTTCCAGCCCGGCAGGCCCGCCGCCTCGATCTGCAGTTCGCGCTCGCCCGGACCGAAACGGATGTCTGGGCCCAGGTTCTTGGCGGCCAGCACCGCCTGCACCGCCCAGGGTCCGCCGACCCGGCGAACCAGGGCCTCGTTGGCGGCGTTGTCGCTCAGGGTCAGGGCATGCTCCATCAGGCTCTGCAGGCTGATGGCCAGGCCGCCGTCGCCGACCCGGTCGCGCAGGGGCTGGTTGAAGATGGAAAGGTCGGCCTTGGTGATCACTACGGCTTCGGTCGGCGAGATCCGGCCGTGGTCGACGCCGTCGAGCAGGGCCAGGGTCGCCCAGAGCTTGGCGACCGACTGTTGGGGCAACAGCTTATCGCCATTCCAGGAGGTTCCCCAGCCGCCGGAAATGTCGACCACCGCGATGCCGGTCTCGCCATCGATGGATTGGCCCAGGCGGGCGATCTCGGCGGTGAGCTGGTCGCGGGCCGGCGTGGAGGCCAGGACGGCGGGGGGCGGCAGGGCTGGCGGCGGCGGTGGGGCCGGCTGCAGGGCGAACCAGGCCAGGCCGGCGGCCAGGACCGCCAGCACGCCCACGCCGACCATGGCCAGGATACGCCCCATCCGGCGACTTGATCATGGCGGCGCCCGCGACGCTATGCGGCGCAACCGCCGGGCGCGGCCCGCGTGCTTCGAATCACCTGGAGGTGTCTATTGCCCCCCATGAAGGTCCTGGTCACAGGCGGCGCCGGGTTCATCGGCTCGGCGGTCTGCCGGCTCCTGGCGAACGCGCCGGGCTGGACGGTCACGGCCGTCGACGCCCTGACCTATGCCGGCAACCTGGCCAGCCTGGCGCCGGTGATGGACCGCATCGCCTTCATCCAGGCCGATGTCGCCGACCCCGCGGCCATGGCCGACGCCTTCGCTCAGGCCCGGCCGGACGCGGTCATGCACCTCGCCGCCGAGACCCATGTCGACCGTTCCATCGACGGGCCGCTGGACTTCGTGCGCAGCAACATCACCGGCACGGCGGTGCTGCTGGAGGCGGCCCGCAAGGCCTGCGGCGGCAATCCGGACTTCCGCTTCCTCCAGGTCTCCACCGACGAGGTCTATGGCTCGCTGGGCGAGGACGGCCTGTTCCGCGAGGACAGCCCCATCGATCCGCGCTCGCCCTATTCGGCCAGCAAGGCGGCCGGCGACCACCTGGCCCGCGCCTGGAACCACACCTATGGGCTGCCGACCCTGGTCAGCAATTGCGGCAACAACTACGGCCCCTGCCAGCTGCCCGAGAAGCTGATCCCCCTGACCATCCTCAACGCCCTGGAGGGCCTGCCCCTGCCCGTCTATGGCGACGGCGGCAATGTCCGCGACTGGCTGCATGTGGAGGACCACGCCCGGGCCCTGGTCGCCATCCTGACCAGGGGCCGGGTCGGCGAGACCTACAATGTCGGGGCCCGCAGCGAGCGGACCAATATCGATATCGTCCGCCAGGTCTGCGACCTGGTCGACCGCTTCGCCGGCCAGCAGAACCGCCGTGAGCTGATCACCTTCGTCGCCGACCGCCCCGGCCACGACCGCCGCTACGCCATCGATCCGACCAAGCTCGAGACCGAGCTGGCCTGGCGACCCGTCGAAAGCTTCGAAACCGGGCTGGAAAAGACCGTGCGCTGGTATCTCGACAATCCGGCCTGGTGGGAGCCCCTGCGCGCCCAGGGCCATGGCCGCGCCCGCTTGGGACTGGCGGCGGCGGGAGAGAAGCGATGAAGGGTATCGTCCTGGCCGGCGGACGGGGAACGCGGCTGCATCCCTCGACCCTGGCCATCTCCAAGCAGCTGATCCCGGTCTACGACAAGCCGATGATCTACTATCCGCTGTCGACCCTGATGCTGGCCGGCATCCGCGAGATCATGATCATCTCGACCCCCGAGGACCTGCCGCTGTTCCGGCGGCTGTTCGGCGATGGCGACCACTGGGGCCTGAACCTGTCGTATGCGGAGCAACCCAACCCGGAAGGCCTGCCGCAGGCCTTCCTGATCGCCGAGGACTTTCTCGCCGGAGAGCCGGCGGCGCTGATCCTGGGCGACAACGTCTTCTACGGCGACAAGATGACGGTGACCCTCCAGGCCGCCGCCCAGGACCCTGGCGGGGCCACCGTCTTCCTCAATCACGTGGTCGATCCCGAGCGGTTCGGGGTGGCCGGGTTCGGCCCCGACGAGAAAATCATCTCCATCGAGGAAAAGCCTGCCCAGCCGGCCAGCAACTGGGCGGTGACGGGCCTCTACTTCTACGACGACCAGGTCGTGCCCCTGGCCCGCAGCCTCAAGCCCTCGGCGCGGGGCGAGCTGGAGATCACCCATCTCAACCGCCTCTATCTGGAGGCCGGCCGGCTGCACGCCGTGCGGCTGGGCCGCGGGGTCGCCTGGCTGGACATGGGCACCCCCGACGCCCTGCTGGAGGCCAGCCAGTTCGTCCACACCCTGGAGCGCCGCCAGGGCCTGAAGATCGGCTGCCCCGAGGAGGTGGCCCTCAACATGGGCTTCATCGACCTGGACCAGTTCGCCGCCCTGGCCCAGCGCCTGGCCGGCAGCGCCTACGGCGACTACCTCACCTACGTCCTGACCACCTACGAGCGCGAGCCCAAGGCGGTCTGGCGGGTGGCGGGGGCGGAGTGAGTGAACGCGCCATCGGCGGGGTCATGCCGGCCGTTGTTCCGGGTCCGGTGGCCGAAAGCCTGTGGGATCGCTGGACCGCCGGCTGGGCCCATGCGGCGGCCTTCTCCACGGCGCGTTCGGCGCTGGCGGCGCTCCTGCGGCAGCAGCAACCCCGGCGGCTCTGGCTGCCGGCCTATGTCTGCCAGACGGTGCCGGACGGGACGGCTGGCGTTCCGGTCAGCTGGTATGCCGTGGACGGACAGCTGGAGCCCGACCTGAGCGAGGTCGAGGCCGGCGACACGGTGCTGGTCGTCGACTATTTCGGGCGCCCGGCCCTGGCGGAGCGGCGGCCGGACGTCTTCGTCATCGAGGACCGGGCCCAGGCGCTCGACCCGGACGCCCCGCCGTTCGGGGATGTGATCCTCTACAGTCCGCGCAAGCTGATCGGGGTGGGCGACGGCGGGCTGCTGGTCTCGAACCAGCCGCTGCCGACGCCGGACGAACCCGGCGACGAGGCGCTCTGGGCCGCCAACGACGCCCGCGCCCGCGATCCCGACGGTCTGGACCCTGGCGGCTGGCGGCTGGCCTTCATCGCCCGCGAAGCCGGGTTCGAACCCGACGGCCGGGCGATGAGCGGACGGACCCTGGCGGCGCTGCAGGGTTTTGACTGGCGAGCCGAGGCGGTGAGGCGGCGGGCCAACTGGACGGCGCTGGCCTCGGGTCTGGCCGGGATGGCGCTGTGGCCCGAACAGGATGTTCCGTTCACGCCGCTGGCCTATCCGATCCTGGTCGAGGATGCGGCGGCGATGAGCGCCTGGCTGGCCGACCGCCGCATCTGGGCGCCCCGGCACTGGGCGGAAGTTCCCTCGCCTCCATCCTTCACGGGGGCGCATGACCTGGCGCGTCGTTGCCTGTCGCTGCCGCTGGATGGCCGCTATGGCGCGGCGGACATGGCGCGGATTGTCGAGGCCGTGCGCGCCTATCCGCGGTAGGCCGGGAAGAACCCCGTCTCGCGGCCCGCGCTCAGCGCCGCGTAACGCCCCTCATCCAGCGCCGCCCCACAGACCTGCGCCACCACTTCGCGGTTGGCGAATCCGCGCTTGAAGGCGGCCAGCCCGTCGTCCGGATCGTCGCCGTGACCCGCCCCGCCGCCGAGGTTCATCACCCCCTGCCCGGCGAAGTGCTGAATGGCGGCGTCGTAGAGTGCGAAACTCGCCCCGTTGGCGTATCCGGCGGCGTCGGATGCGGTGAGATGGTTGTAAACCACCCCCTCCCAGGCGAACCACAGGGTCATGGCCACAACCTGCGAGCCTATTTCAGCGACGAAGGCTTGCATCGCCGGCTGGGCCGCCAGCATGGCGAAATAGCCGTCCGGGAAGTCGGCCGCGCCCGACACCGTCCGCCGCTCGACCAGACCGGCATAGAGCCGCCGCCAGTCGTCCAGATGGTCCGCCAAGGCGCGCCGCTCGACCCTGCAGCGGCGGTGACCCCGGCGGATGCGCTCGGCGTGGTGCTTGCTGGGGGTGAAGGGGCCGTCGATCAGCTGGTGGGTCTTGAACGGCCGGCGGATCGTGAAGGCCGAGAGGTCTGTTCCCTGCAAGGGGTCGGGCACCACCACAACCGATACCAGGCCATGCTCAGCTAAACGGGTCAGTCCGCCAGAGACATCGGCGTCTTGCGGCAGCACGGTGAGCGGATAGGGGCCGATGGCGTCAGTCCCGCCCGCCGCAATGCTCCGCTCAAGGACGAACCCGCGCCACTCCGAAACCTCGACTGCCCGGCCAATGTGGCTAAGCGCCTCGGCATAGGCCCGGCTGGCATAGGGATGGCTCACGCCCAGTAGGATTCCAGCGGCCGGTAGTCCTCGGCCGTCACCCCGACCAGGATGCGGTCCCAGCGCCGCCCGGCCCGGTAGTGCCAGCCGCGCTGGCGGCCCTCTTCGCGCCAGCCGCACTTGCCGACATAGAGGGCGTGGCTGGCGGCGTTGTCCTCGATGATGTCGCCGTCGAGCCGCCACAGGCCCAGCTCGTCGAAGGCGTAGCGCATGACGGTCATCACCGTGTCGCGGCCATAGCCCTTGCCGCGCAGGTCCATGGGACCCAGCATCATGCCGTGGAAGGCGACGCCGTTCTTCCAGTCGATATTGACCAGGTTGGCGGTGCCGATGACCTGCGGCTCCTCCAGGGTCTCGATCACCCAGCGGTGGTTGGCCGCGTCACTCTTCAGCCCGGCGAACCAGGCCCTGGTCGAATCCAGGCTGGACGGAAACCGCCAGCCGCCGAGATTGCGCCACAACTCGGCGTCGTTGGCCCAGCGGTGCAGCAAGGGCAGGTCGCCCTCCTCCACCGCGCGGAGTTGAATGCGTCGCCCACGGATCATCGGGCCCTCACGATGGCGTAGATGCTGGCGCAGTCGGCCGGCCGCTCCAGGCCCAGCCGATAGCAGCCCTCCAGGAAGGGATCGCCGATCAGCGGCCCGCCGATCAGGGCGTTGAGCTGGAAGTTGGCCAGCGGCTTGAAGAAGATGCCACCGGTGGCCTCGGCCGGCAGGCCCGCCGCCCCCACGTCCCGCGCCAGGGTGTCGAGACGGTAGACCCGGCGATGGCCGGCGGCGATGTCGTCGGGGCTGAGGGCTTCGAGATGGTCCAGCACCCCCATCTTCACCGCGATCCGCCGCGAGGGGGCCTCGGCGTTGGGGACGACCACGAACAGCCGGCCGGTCGGGGTCAGCAGGCCGCCCAGATGGGCCAGCACGGCGACCGGGTTCTCGACATGCTCCAGCACGTGGGAAAACAGGATGGTCTCGAAGCGTTTGGCCGGCGCATAGTCCTCGACCAGGCTCTGGACGAACTGAGCCCGGCCGCCGATACGGGCGCGGGTATGGTCGATGAACTCGGCCGCCGCCTCGACCACGGTCAGGTCGGGAAAACGCTCGATCAGCAGGCTGGTCTGGTCGCCATGGGCGCAGCCGACCTGCAGGGCCGGGCCGTCGCGGAACCAGGGCTCGAAGGTCCGCATCATGAAATGCCGCATGGCCAGGTCGAAGGGCGCGGCCCCTTCGCCGTAGCTGCCGGTCACGGCGTCCAGGCGGGCGGCTTCACTCATCGCTGGTCCGGCTTGAAGGTCCAGCGTTCGGGCGGCTGGTAGTATTCTTCCAGGCTCTCGGGTGAGCGGGCGTCGTAGCCGAGCAGCTGGCGGGCCTTGGGGCTCAGGCCCTGGTCGGGGCCCAGGTAGCGGGGCCAGTCCATCTGCGGCTTGAAGAAGGGCCGGCCGAAACAGAGGGTCAGGGCCCGGCGCTGGGCGGCGCTGCGGTTCGGGGCGGCGGAATGGACCAGCAGGCTGTCGAACAGCAGGATGTCGCCGGCCTTGCCGGTGACGGGCTCCGCATACTGATGGAACAGTTCCAGCGAGGGCATGGCTTCGACCTGGTGCGAACCCGACAGCACCAGGGTGGCGCCGTTTTCGACGGTGAAGTCGTCCAGCATCACCAGCATGTTGAGCGACAGCCGATAGTCGCGGCTGTAGGCGCGCACGTCACGATGGGGCTTGAGCGTATAGCCGTCGGCCCCCGGCTGCAGCAGGGTGGCGCCGAAGTTCAGCAGGATGAATTTGCCGGCGAAGTGGCCCTCGATGGTCTCCCAGAGCGGCGGGTCGGCGATGAAGGCGTCGAAGCTGGTGTCTTCGCCCAGCACATGATGGGCGGCGCCCTCCATGTTGGCGCCGACGCCGTTCTTCAGCTGCAGGGCGCGGCGCCTGGCGTAGACGGTTTCGCTGTCGTCGCGCAGGGCCTGAAGCTGGACCTCGCCGATCTGGCCGGGGAACAGCACCCAGCCGCGGGTCGTCATCAGATAGTCGACGGTCTCGGCGGTCAGCGGCGGGGCGGCGGGGGTTTCGTGGCGCATGGTCAGGCCCGAAGCTGCACGAAGAGGGCGGTGCCCATGACGAAGCTGAAGGCGATGCGGTCGGCGTCGCTGGCCAGGAAGGCGTCGCCAACGCGCCTCGGCCCATCGCCGAAGGCCCAGACATAGTCGTCGAAGATGATCCAGCCGCCGGGTTTCATGTGGCCGATCCAGGCGGCCGCGTCGGCCGCGACGCTGTCATAGGCGTGATTGCCGTCGATGTGGAGCACCGCGATCTGGCCGGCGTATTCCACATGGCCGAATGCCGGGGTGTCGACCACAAGGCCGGGGCCATAGTCGGCTGCGCCGTCGGTGGAGCGGGCGCGGATGTAGTTGAGGTCGCCCCGCGCCAGGGGGCTGAGGTTCATCTGGAAGATGGCCAGGGCTTCGTCGGTGTCCATGGCGGCGCTGGCCCGGTCGAGGACGGCGACGCCCTGCGGCAGCTCGGCGCTGGACCAGGGATCGACGCAGAGCATGGAGCCGACGCCGTAGTGGCGGCCCAGCCAGTTGAAGAGGGCGGCGGAGCGGCCCCACCAGGAGCCGATCTCGACGATATCGCCGGCCGGGGCGTGGCGCATGATCTCGCAGACCGAGGCGATCTTGTCGCCGTCGCACATGCCCGGAATGGTGTCGACGAGCCGGGTCAGGCCCGCCGCCTGAACGGGCGAGAGGCGCGGCTTGGCCGGCAAGGGCGAGGCGGCGAACCAGTCCTCCGTCCTCTGACGTTCGGCGGCCTGGCGCAGGTCGCGATAGGCCCGCTCCTTATCGCGCATCGGCGAGGCCTCGATCAGCCGCGCGCCGGGGGCGGACTCCGCCATGATGTCGGCCAGCCGGCCGGCCACGACCTCGTGGGGAGCGTAGATGGCGTCGATGTGGCGGCGGGCGACCACTTCCTTGAGGGCCGGCGGGAAGGCCTCGTCATGCACGAAGGGCAGGAAATCCCAGTTGGCGTATGAGCTTTGAGCCGCGTCGAAGGCCAGCGACGAGGCTCCGATCACCGTGTCGCCCCGCGCCTCGGCCTCGGCCCTGAACCGCAGGGCGTCGGGCAGGCCGGCCGGGAAGACCAGGATGGTGCTCATCCGCGCACGGCCTGGATGACGGCGCAGGCCAGCCAGTCGATGTCGTCCTCGTCCATGTCGGCGGCGAAGGGAAGGCCCAGGGTTTCGCGGGCCAACTTCGTGGTGACGGGCAGCGGGTCGGACGGGCAGCCCGCGAAGGCCGGGCTGGCCTGGCAACCCCCGCCCCACCAGCGACGGGTGTCGACGCCGCTCTCGGCCAGCGAGGCTTCGAGCAGGGGCGCGCCGCCGCCGTCGATGCGGACGATGCAGGTGGTCGAGACCCAGTGGGTCCCCCAGCCGGGCTGGAAATTGATCTCCGGGACCAGGGCCAGGGCCAGCCGGATCTTTTGCGCGGTGATGGCGTAGCGCAGGCGGGCCGAGGGCCAGCCGTCCAGGGCCGCCAGGCCCACGGCGGCGGCGTATTCCGACAGCTTGGCGTTGGTGGCCGGGACCAGGGATTCACGGCTGCCCTGGAAGCCGAAACTGGTCTGGGCCCGCACCCGCGCGACGAGGTCGGCGTCTTCGCAGGCCAGGTAGCCGCCTTCGCCCACCCCGAGCAGCTTGGTGGCGTGCAGGCTGACCAGGGTCGGCAGCGAGGCGCGGGTGACGGTGTCGAAGGCGGCGGCGGCGTCGATCAGCACCGGCACGCCCGTGGCGTCCATCAGCGCCTCCCACGGCCGGTGTTCCAGCGGCGCGCCATAGGGGGCGACGACGATCACCGCGCTGACCCCGCCCTTGGCGATGGCGGCGCGCACGTCGGCGGGGCTGGGAACCTGAGTCTGCGGATCGACATCGAGGAAATGCGGGGTCAGGCCGGCCGCCATGGCGGCATGGGCGGTCGCCACGAAGGTCCAGGCCGGCATCAGGCAGAGGCCGGGCTGCACGCCCAGCGCCTTCAGCGTCAGGGTGATGGCCTGGGTGGCGTTGGCGCAGGTGGCGATGTTGGTGGGGGCGGCGAAACGATCGGCCAGCCGCTCCTCGAACCGGGTCAGCAGCGGCCCGAAGTTGGAGTACCAGCGGTTGGCGTCCGCCTCATGCAGATAGGGCAGTATCGCCTCGGCCGGCGGCGCCCAGGGGCGGGCGACGGGCAGGCGGCGAGGCGCAGTTTCGGGCGCGGATTCGGGCGTAGGGCGAAGGGATTGGGTCATGCTCGGCCGGGACAATGGCCCACTTTGGGTTACCGGCAGTCCAACAGGGTATGGTTAACGCCGCCTTCACGAGGTGTTTTGGCCGCACGGGCGGTTGCCTTTCGGCTTCCGCGCCGGGAAACTGGGTAAAACGATTGTTCGAGGAAACTGCCCGATGTCGAGCTTTGCCCCCGGCGCCCTGGACGGTGTGCGTGTCCTGGACCTGACCCAGTTCGTGCTGGGGCCCTACGCCACCCAGACCCTGGGCGACCTGGGGGCCGACGTGATCAAGGTCGAGGAGCCGACCGGCGACCGCCAGCGGGGCGGCAAGGCCCCCAATTCCAAGACCATGGGCCCGACCTATGTGGCCCTGAACCGCAACAAGCGCTCGGTGGTGCTGAACCTGAAGGAAGAGCCCGGCCGCCGGGCCCTGCGCCGCCTCTTGAAGACCGCCGACATCTTCATCCACAACATGCGGCCCGAGGCCATCGCCCGGCTGGGCTTCGACTACGAGGCCGCCAAGGTCATCAAGCCCGACGTCGTCTATGTCGAGGCCATGGGCTACGACCCGGCCGGCCCCTATGCCGGACGCCAGGCCTTTGACGACCTGATCCAGTCGGCCGCCGGGGCCTGCGGCCTGACCGCCATGGTCGACAAGGATGCGGTCTTCCGCCCCCTGCCCACCATCATCGCCGACAAGACCTGTGGCCTCTTCGCCGCCATCGCCTGCCTGGCGGCCCTGCGCCACAAGGAGCGGACCGGCGAGGGGCAGTATGTCTGCGTGCCGATGCTGGAGACCTTCACCGGCTTCCTGATGGCCGAGCACCTGTATGGCGAGACCTACCTGCCGGCGACCGGCCATTTCGGCCACACCACCACCATCACCCCGCACCGCCGTCCGTTCCGCACCAAGGACGGCTGGCTGTCGGTGCTGCCCGCCAACCGCGAGCAGTCGGCCCGCTACCTGGCCCTGGGCGGCATCCCGAACGCCTATGAGACCGAACGCTTCACCTCCGCCCCGGCCGGCGGCGGCCGAGTCGACGCCTATTACGGCATGATGGACGAGGCGACCTCGACCCGCACCACCGAGGAATGGATGGTCCTCTGCGCCGAGAACAACATCCCGGCCATGCGGGCCAACCTGCCCGAGGAAATCTTCGACGACCCGCAGCTGAAAGAGACGCTGTTCGAGACCCGCGAACTGGAGGGCGAGGGCGCCTACCGCGCTATGAAGCCCGGCCTGCGCTTCTCCAAGACCCCCGTCTCCATCCGCCGCGACCCGCCGCCGCTGGGGCGCGACACCGACGAGGTGCTGGCGGAGATTGGGGCGGACGCTGAGACGGTGTGAGGCCGGGTGGCGCTGTGCGGCGGTTCCGGCTCATTTGAACCACGGACAACACGGACGGGCTGCGTTTTCCCGCGACATCGCCCCGAAGGGGCTTTTAATCGATCGGCCTTCGGCCGGGTGGCCTCATTTGGCTCCCGTCCGTGTTGTCTGTGTTGTCCGTGGTAAATTCTTAAGGGCGTTCCGCCCCTACGGCGCGAGCAAGGCTAGCGCTTCCTCCGCCAACCGCCGGGTTAGCTCGCCAGCCGGCAGGTGCGCGGCCAGCCGGGCGGCCTGGCCGGACCAGGCGTTGCCGAAATCGGCCGGCGCGGCGACCCGGAGCGGCGCCACGGCGAAGGCGGCGTTGGGGAAGGCCGGGGCGTTCGGCGATAGCGGGCCCTGCTCCTTGACCAGCCGGTTGGCGACGCCCCGCGCTGGGCGGCCCGTGAAGACGTTGGTGATAGCGGTGTTGTCGTCGCGGGCGTTTTCCAGCGCTTCGCGGTGGCCGGGCGCCAGTTTGGCTTCCGGCGAGAACAGATAGGCCGTGCCGACCTGCACGGCCGAAGCCCCCAGCATCAGCGCCGCCGCCACGCCCCGCCCATCGGCGATGCCGCCCGCCGCGATCACCGGGATATCCACCGCGTCGACCACCTGCGGAACCAGGGCGAAGGTCCCGACCTGTCCCGCCATGTCCAGGCCCAGGAAGCTGCCGCGATGGCCGCCGGCCTCCGAGCCCATGGCGATGATGGCGTCGCAGTCCCGCTCGGCCAGCCAGACCGCCTCGGCCACCGTGGTCGCCGAGGCGATGACCTTGGCGCCGGCCACCTTGACCCGCTCGACCAGCGAGGGCGAGGGCAGGCCGAAATGGAAGCTGACCACCGCCGGGGCGGTCTCCTCGACCACCTGGCAGTAGGCGTCGTTGAAGGGCGCGCGGCCGCCGCCGGTGGGAATGGCGGCGGGATCCAGCCCCAGCTCGACATAGTAGGGCGCCAGAGCCGCCCGCCAGGCCAGGTCCCGGGCCAGGTCGTCGGCCGGTGGCTGGTGGCAGAAGAAGTTGAGGTTGAACGAACGGTTGGTGGCGGCGCGGATGGTCCCCACCGCCTCCCGTAGCTGGTCCGGCGACAGCAGGGCCGCCGGCATCGAGCCCAGCCCGCCGGCCGCGCTGACCGCGGCGGCCATCTCGGCGGTGGACGAGCCGGCCATGGGGGCCTGGATGATCGGCAGGTCGATGCCGAACAGGTCGAGGATGCGGCGGTCGGGCCAGGAAAACATGGGGCTAAGGTAGGCGTTCGGTCGGCCTGGCGAAATGCGCCTTTGCGTGAGGCTGGGTTCATCCCGCCCGAACCATTGGCAAGAATTGCCAGTGGAGTTATCGTGCGGGCATGGGAACGCGAAACGTCAATCTGAGCGTAGGCCTCGACCACTTCATCGACGAGCAGGTGGAATCGGGCGTCTATCAGAATGCCAGCGAAGTCGTTCGGGCTGGTCTGCGCTTGCTCAAGGAGCAGCGAGACGAACATGAAGCCAAGCTTGCCCGACTGCGGGAAGCCATAAACGAAGGGCTGGAGTCTCTTGATCGGGGCGAAGGTATCGAGGTGACCGATATCGACGCCTGGATGCTTGAACTGCAGAACGAGAGCGCCGAGTGAGGCTGCTGGTGCTGGCGCTACCGGCCCGGCGCGATATGGACCTGATCATCCGACAGAGCCGGCAAGCCTTCGGAGAAGAGGCGGCGACCCGCTACCGCCGCCTGATGACAGCGGCGTTCCAAGAGCTCGTTGAAGAACCACAGCGACCGGCGTCCCGTCTGGAAAGCAGCGCTTCGAGCCCTGTTTGGCTCTATCACCTCAGACATGTCGCGCGGCGTCAGTCCGGTCTGCGGCTTGCCAACCCTCGCCACTTTGTCGCCTATCGTTTTGATAGCGACCGGGTAGACGTGGTCCGAGTCCTGCACGACGCCATGGATTTCGAAGCCCAACTCAAGGGCTAGTGCACATAGCTCCCAGCGTTGATGTCGATCGTCGCCCCCGTCGCGTGGTCCATCAGACCTGAGGCCAAAAACACCACCGTCGGGGCGATATCCGCCGGCTCGGTCATCCGGGTCAGGGCGATGTCGGATGATGCATAGGCCTCGCCATACTGGTCGATGAAGTCCTGGGCCATCTCGGTGCGGGTGAAGCCGGGCGCGACGGTGAAGGCGACGATCCCCTGCTTGCCGAAGCCCCGGGCGATCGAGCGGGTCAGGGCCACCAGCCCGCCCTTGGAGGCCGCATAGGCCAGATAGTCCGGCGTATCGCCCCGGAACGCCGCGCGGGAAGCGATGTTGACGATATGGCCGCCGCCCTGGGCGATGAAATGCGGCAGGGCGGCGCGGATCAGGGCGGCCGGGGCGCGCAGGTTGACCGCCTGGGTGAGGTCCCAGTTCTCCGTCCAGGCCTCGCCGTCCAGGGGTGAGCCCAGGGCGATGCCGGCGTTATTGACCAGCGCGCTGATGGCGCCCAGCCGGGCCTGGGCCTCGGCCCACAGCCGCTCGGGCTCGCCGATCCGCGCCAGATCGGCCTGCAGGGCCACCCCGCCGATCTCGCCCGCCAGGGTTTCGGCCTCGTCGACGCTCGACCCATAATGCACCGCCACCCGGGCCCCGGCCTCGGCCAGCTTGCGGGCGATGGCCACGCCGATGCCGCGGCTGGCGCCGGTGACCAGGACGGACCGGTCGGAAAGATCGATCTGCATCCTGTGGGTGTAGGGCGAGTCCCAGAATTGCGCCATGTTGGCCGAAAAAATGCGTAGCGCCACTCCGCATTTTGTGATGATCTAGGCTGGAGGATCGGCCGTAAGAGTCGAAAACACTGCGGGAGAGGAACGCCCCATGCCCAGCCTGAAGGATATCTACGCCATCGAACCCGACGGTTCGAAATGGTCGGTGCCCCAGAACTACGACGTCAATTTCAACTGGGACTATGACGATGGCCGCGTCGCCATGGCCGGCCTCTACCGCAAGGGCGTGGAGATGCAGTGGGACGCCAACACCCGCATCGACTGGACCCAGGAGCTGGACGAGGACAACCCCGAGCAACTCCCCGAAGCCATGCTGCCCATCGCCGGCATGGCCCAGTACGAGGCCATGTCGCGCCAGGAAAAGGCGACCGTCCGCCGGCACTTCCAGGGCTGGCAGATCAGCCAGTTCATGCAGGGCGAGCAGGGGGCGCTGATCTGCGCCGCCAAGATCGTCACGCAGGTCCCGGACATGGACTCCAAGTTCTACGCCTCGACCCAGGTCATCGACGAGGCCCGCCACGTCGAGAGCTACAAGCGCCTGCTGGAGAAGTTCAAGGTCGCCTATCCGATGACTCCGCCGCTGCAGGAGCTCATCGACCAGGTGCTGCGCGACAGCCGCTGGGACATGACCTATCTGGGCATGCAGGTGGTCATCGAAGGGCTGGCCCTGGCCGCCTTCCAGCAGATCCGCGACCACGCCCAGAACCCCCTGGCCGCGGCGGTCAACGCCTATGTCATGCAGGATGAGAGCCGCCACGTCGCCTTCGGCCGCCTGGCCCTGCGCGACTACTACCCGCAACTGTCCCAGGCCGAACGCAATGAGCGCGAGGAGTTCCTGCTCGAGGCCTGCTACCTGATGCGCGACCGCTTCGACGCGGTAGAGGTCTGGAAGACGCTCGGCCTCAACCCCGCCGACTGCGCCGCCCACATGTACGACAGCGGCTTCATGCAGATGTTCCGCTCGTCCCTCTTCACCCGCATCGTCCCCATCGTGAAGGACATCGGCCTCTGGGGCCCGACCATCACCAAGGGCTACGAGACCATGGGCATACTGGGCTTCGCCGACGCCGACGTGCAGGCCCTGCAGGAAGACGACGACAACATCGCCAAGGAGTTCGACGCCCGGAAGACCTATGTCGAGAGCGTCATGGCCCGGGCCGGGGCGATGGAACCGGCGGAGTAGAAACCGGGTCAAACCACGGGCTCCCTTCCTCCTCGATGGAGGAAGGGCGGGGATGGTGGTGGTGGCAGTGCGTTTCCGGAAGCGCTCGGGGGGGCGTGGTCGCCACCCTGAGCCCCTCGCCCAAATTCCGAGCGCGCACCACCAACCCTGCCCTTCCTCCATCGAGGAGGAAGGGTTCCAGAAAGCACGCTGAGAGTTTGCTTGATCGGTGAGGTCAGGCCTGAGACACCCGCCCCGTGAAGATGCAGGAACTGGAACGGCTGAGCGGCGTGGGGCGGGAGACCATCCGCTACTACATCCGCATGGGCCTGCTGCCCGAACCGACCCGGCCCAAGCCCAACGTCGCCAACTATGATGACGAGCACCTGCGCCGGCTGGCGGTGATCAGGCGGCTACAGCAGCAGCGCTACCTGCCGCTCAGCTTCATCAAGGACCTGCTCGACCGCCCGACCCATGGCAAGTTCGCCGCCTTCCCGGGGCTGGAAGGGCGCTTGGCGCAGGATCTGGACGTCCCCTCGCTCGAACCGGTGATCCCGGTCGAGGAGGCGGCGACGCTGGCCGGCATGCCCCTGCAGGAACTGCTGCGGTTGATGACCGCCGGGGTCATCGCCGAGGGCCCGGCGATCAGCGCCTATGACCTGGCCCTGGTCCAGACCTGGCGGCGCGCCCAGGACCAGGGCTTCGGCGAGACCGGCGGCTTCTTCAGCGAGGACCTGGCCATCTATGTCGAGGCCCTCGCGCCCCTGGCCAAGGCCGAGGTCGACCGCTTCTACGAACGCATCTCCGGCGCCGCCGACCCTGACGAGGCGGCGCGGCTGGGCCGGCAGGGGATCGAGATCCTGGGCGAACTGATCCTGCGCCTTCGGACCCGGCTGATCCTGGAGCGGGTGGCGGAGTTGAACCGCGAGGGTGAAGGCTAGCGGGTCTGTATTAGCGAGTTTGGCCGCCGTCCACCGGCACCACGGTCCCAGTCACGAAGCTGGCCAGCGGGCTGAGCAGAAACGCCGCCACCGAACCGATCTCCTCGGGCTTGCCGAACCGCCGCATCGGCACCTCGCGCTTGATCCAGCGCCACCAGGCGTCAGCGCGCTCACCCGTCGAGCGTTCCTCCCAGTCGCCGCCGGGGAAGATGATGTTGCCCGGTGCGATGGTGTTGACCCGCACGCCCTTGGCGGCGACCAGCTTTGAGAGCTCGCCGGCCAGATGGTTCATCGCCGCCTTGGCTGTCCCGTAGGTGAGCGGGGTGCCGAGCGCGGCCAGGCCGGCGATGGAGCTGATAAAGAGGAGCGCGCCCTCGCCCCGCTCGGTCAGCCGGCGCAGCACCGGCCGGGCCAGGCGATAGGCGCTGTCGAGGTTCTGCGAAAAGCCGCCGTCCCAGGTCGCGTCATCGATGTCGAAGCCCGGCGGGCACGGATGCAGGCCGACATTGGCCACCGCCCCGAAGATCGGCCCGAACTCGGCCTCGGTGCGGTCCAGCGCCGTCTCGATGGTCGCCGCATCGCGCATGTCGCCGGCCATGGCCCAGATCCTGTCCGCGCCATACTGGGCGGCGAGTCGGGCGCGGGTCTCCTCGAGCGCCTCGGCGCCCCGGGCGGTGATCGCCACCTTCGCCCCCTCGGCCAGCAGCCGCTCGACGATGCCCAGGCCGATGCCCCGGCTGCCGCCCGCCACGAAAATCACCTTGCCTGTCAGCTGCAGGTCCATGCTCGCCTCCCATTTGTTTCCACCGGAAAAGCGGGAAAGCGGCTCCCGGTCAATGGGCCTCGGCGGGAGTCCCGGTCCCCACCGGCGCCGCCTTGGCGAACGGCACCATGATCAGGCCGGCGATGAACACCCAGGCCATCAGCCGGAACACGTCGGCGAAGCCCATGGCCAGGGCCTCGCGAACGATGACCTTGGCCATCTCGGCCTGGGTGATGGCGGCGGCGTGCACGGCGTCGGGGGTCCAGGCCGAGATGCGGCGGCCCAGCTCGCTGGCGAAGCTCCCCGCCCCGCCGGCGGTGAGGCCGGCGGCCAGGTCCTGGCCGTGGGCGCGGCCGTAGCTGAGCAGCCAGGTGTTGACCGTGGCGATGCCGATGGCCCCGCCCAGGTTGCGCATCAGGTTGAACAGGCCCGAGGCGTAGCGCAGCTCGCTGGGGGGCACGCCGTTCAGGGCCATGCCGACCGCCGGCACGATGCACAGCAGGGTGGCGAACCCCCGCACCACCTGGGGCATGAAGAACTGCCCAAACCCCCAGTCGACATCGACGGCCGAGAACATCCACAGGCCCGTGGCGAACAGGATGAAGCCGGCGGCGATGACGAGGCGCTGATCGACCTTGGTCGACAGACGGGCGGCGATCGGGGCGCCGAAGAACATGGCGATGCCGGTGACGAAGACCGTCGTGCCGATCTGCAGGCTGGTCCAGCCCTGCACCCGGCCCAGGAAGACGGGGGTCAGGTAGGTCGCCGAATAAAGCCCGAATCCGGTGATGACATTGAGCGCGCAGGCCAGCGCGAAGGTCGGGCGCCTGAACGGGCTGAGCTTGAGCACCGGCATGGTCGAGAAGAAGCTGCGCTCGAAGAACACCACCGCCCCCACGAAGGACAGCCAGGCGGCGGTGGCGACGCCGCTGTCGTCCAGCCAGTCGTGGCGCGGGCCTTCCTCCAGCACATATTGCAGCCCGCCCAGGAACACGGCCAGCGAGGCGACGTGCAGCCAGTCGATGCGCCTCAGCATGGCCGGTTGCGCCTCGTCCAGCTTGCCCAGCATGGGCAGGATGATGGTGATGGCCAGGCCCGGCACGATGTTCATGAAGAACAGCCAGCGCCAGTCGGCTATCTCGGTGACCAGCCCCCCGACCGTCGGCCCCAGGGTCGGGGCCAGGGTCGAGACCACGCCCAGGATGGCCGGCACCATGGCCCGCTTGGGGCCCTCGAACAGGGTGAAGCCCGTGGCGAACACCGTCGGCACCATGGCCCCGCCGACGAAGCCCTGGATGGCGCGGAAGGCGATCATCGAATCGATGTCCCAGGCCAGGCCGCACATCAGGCTGGAGACCGTGAACAGCGCCGCCGAGGCGGTGAACAGCCAGCGGGTCGAGACGGCCTGCGACAGGAAGGCGGCCAGCGGGATCATGACGATCTCGGCCATCAGATAGGCGGTCTGCACCCAGGCGATCTCGTCGGGTCCGGCCGAGAGCCCCGCCTGGATGGTGTTGAGCGAGGCGGCGACGATCTGGATGTCCAGCAGGGCCATGAACTGGCCGAACGCCATCAGGCCGAAGATCAGGAACTTAGTCTTTTCGCTGAACACCCGGGGGGCCGGGATCGCCGCTGCGTCACTCATCGATAGGCCTTGCGTCGGGGCAGTGAGTTTTTATATGATACCCGTCATATAATGAAAGGCCGCGCGATGCGCTACCCCGAGGATCACAAGCAGGAAACCCGAGCGCGGGTGGTGAAGGCCGCCGCCCGTTCGCTGCGCCGGCAGGGCCCCGACAAGCTGGCCGTCGCCGGCGTGATGGCCGAGGTCGGCCTGACCCATGGCGGCTTCTACGCCCACTTCGCCTCCAAGGAAGCGCTGCTGGGCGCGGCGGTGGAAGAGGCGTTCCGCCAGGGCCGCAAGCGCTTTGCCCTGACCGCCGGGGACCAGGACGCCCGGACGGCCCTGGAGGCCTATGTCGACATGTATGTCTCCGCCTCGCATCGCGATGGCCGCGAGCTGGGCTGTCCGATCACCGCCCTGGCCGGCGACATGGCCCGCCAGGCCGGCCCGGCCCGCGAGGCCTTCGATACGGGGATCAAGTCGCTGATCGGCGGGATCGCCAGTCGGCTGCCCGGTGAGGACGAGGCCGCCAACACCGCGCTCGCCGGCTCGCTGATGGCCGAGATGGCCGGGGCGGTCAGCCTGGCCCGCGCCGTCGCCGACCCCACCCTTTCCGACAGCCTGCTCGAACAGTCGCGCGCGGCGATCAAGGCCCGCATCGCCGCCGTCTTTGAAAGCTCTGACCAATGAGCGCCGTCACTCTCGAAGCCGTCCCCAGCATCGCGCCCCCACCGAAAGTGAACCGGCGCGGACCATTGATCCGGGCCCTGATTGTCTTGGGCGTCGCCGCCGCCGTCGCCATCGGCGGTGTGACCTGGCTGCACGCCGCCCGGCCAGCCGAGGCCACCGACAACGCCTATCTCAAGGCCGACAGCACCACCGTCGCCCCGCGCGTCAAGGGCCTGATCGCCAGGGTGCTGGTCGCCGACAACCAGGCGGTCAAGGCCGGCGATCCGCTGGTCCAACTCGATCCCGAGGAATACGCCGCCCGGCTCGCCGCCGCCGAAGGGGATCTCGCCCTGGCCGACGCCGCCGTGGCCCAGGCCCAGGCCGCCATCAGCCGACTGGGCGCCGAGCAGGGCCTGGCCGCCGCCGGGGTGGCCGAGAGCCGCACCCGCATCGCCGCCGCCGACGCCGAGGCCAGCCGCGCGGAGGCCGACGCCCGCCGCTTCCAGGCCCTGGTCGCCGCCGGGACCGTGCCGCGACGCGACGCCGAGCGCGTGCAGACCGAGGCCATCGCCGCCCGCGCCAACGCCGCCAATGTCCGCGCCGCCCTGGCCGTCAGCCAGAGCCAGGCCGGCGTCACCACCCAGCGCCGGGGCGAACTGGAAGCCGCCCTTGCCGCCGCCCTGGCCAGCCGCGCCAAGGCCGCCGCGGCCCTGGATCTGGCCAAACAGGACCAGACCCACACCCTGATCCGCGCGCCCATCGATGGGGTGGTCGGCGACCTGCAGGCCCGGCCTGGCGACTACGTCCAGCCCGGCTCGCGCCTGCTGACCATCGCCCCGGTCGCCCAGGTCTATGTCACCGCCAACTTCAAGGAGACCCAGACCGGCCGCATGCTGACCGGCCAGCGGGCCGAGGTCCGGGTCGACGCCCTGCCCGGCGTCAAGCTGAAGGGCCGTGTGCAAAGCATCGCCCCCGGCACCGGCTCGGAATTCGCCCTGCTGCCCTTCGAACCGGGCACCGGCAACTTCACCAAGATCGTCCAGCGCGTTCCGGTCCGCATCGTCTTCGACCCCGGCCAGGCGGACGTGGCGCGCTTAAGGCCAGGGCTGTCAGCCAAGGTGAAGGTGGCGCTGAAATAGACTGAGACTCGGCGCGGACTCCCTGCCGTTGCCAACCCCGGCCCTTGCGCCGGGGTTCCCTTATCCGCCTCAAGGCTTCTCCGCCGCCTGCTCGACCTCGGTGATCGGCTTGTCGGTGAACAGATACTCCCGCAGCTGCTCGTCGAACTTGGCGTCGTTGCGGCGGATCCATTCGAGGATCATGCAGGCGTGCTCCATCTCCTCGTTGGCGTTGTGGATCAGGATGGCCTTGAGGGACTCGTCAGCCGTGTCGTCGGCCCGCTGGCGGTACCAGTCGACGGCCTCCATCTCCTCCATCAGCGAGGTGATGGCGTAGTGCAGGTGCAGGGTCGCCCGGCTGAGGCTCTCTCGGGGGACGTGAAGGGTTTCGCTGGACATGCTGCCATAGCGCGCCGCGCGCCGGGCGGTTCAATCGGCCAGCAGCATCTGCGCCGCCTTCTCGGCGATCATCACGGTCGGGGCGTGGGTGTTGCCGGAGGTGATGGTCGGCATCACCGAGGCGTCGGCGACCCGCAGGCCCTCGACGCCGCGCACCCGTAGCGACCCATCGACGACCGAGCCTGGGTCGGCGCCCATCCGGCAGGTGCCGACCGGGTGGAAGATGGTGGTGGAGATCTTGCCGATCTCGGCCAGCAGGTCCGGGGCGTCGCCCGGGCGGTATTCCTCCGGCCGATAGGGCGCCAGGGCCGGCGCGCCGCAGATGCGGCGGGTCAGGGCCACCGCGTCCAGCGCTGTCTGCTGGTCGGCCACGTCGCTGAGATAGTTAGGCCGGATCGCCGGCGCGGCGGCCGGGTCGGGCCCCTTCAGCATCACCTCGCCCCGGCTGGCGGGCCGCAGGTTGCAGACCGAGGCGGTGATGGCGTCGAAGGCATGCAGGGGCGAGCCGAAGGCGTCCAGGCTCAGCGGCTGGACATGGTATTCCAGGTCCGCCGTCGCCTGCCGCTCCGAGGAGCGGGCGAAGAGGCCCAGCTGGCTGGGGGCCATCGACATCGGACCTGAGCGGCGCAGGGCGTATTCCAGGCCGATCAGCCCCCGGCCCAGCAGACTTTGTGCCCGACTGTTGAGGGTGCGGGTCCCGGAGACCTTGAACACGGTGCGGATCTGCAGATGGTCCTGCAGGTTGGCGCCGACGCCGGGCGCGTCGACCGCGACCTCAACGCCGGCCGCCCGCAACCGTTCGGCGGGACCGATGCCGCTGAGTTGCAGCAGGTGCGGCGAGCCAATGGCGCCGGCCGCCAGCACCACCGCCCGCCCCGCCCGCGCCTCGCGGTCTTCCGTTCCCTGACGATACCGCACGCCGACCGCCCGGCCCGCTTCGATGATCAGACCCTGGACCTGCGCCCCGGTGACGATGGCCAGGTTCGGCCGCCGCTGCACCGGCCGCAGGAAGGCGTCGGCGGCGCTCCAGCGCAGGCCGTCCTTCTGGGTGACGTCGAAATAGGCGCTGCCGAAATTGTCGCCGGTGTTGAAGTCGGCGGTGCGGGGAATGCCCACCTCGACGGCCGCCTCGCGGAAGGCCTCCAGGATCGGCCAGCTCAGCCGCTGGGTCGCCACCTTCAGCGGCCCGCCGGCCCCGTGGAATTCATTGGCCCCGCCGTGATGGTCCTCCGACTTGCGGAAGATCGGCAGCACATCGTCCCAGCCCCAGCCGACCAGGCCCAGCTGGCGCCAATGGTCGTAGTCCGCCGCCTGGCCGCGCATGTAGATCATGCCGTTGATCGACGACGATCCGCCCAGCAGCCGCCCGCGCGGATAGCTGAGCGCCCGGCCCAGCGCCGGCTCGTGTTCGGTCGAGAACCGCCAGTCCGTGCGCGGATTTCCCTGCGTATAGAGATAGCCGATCGGCACCTTGACCCAGAACAGCCGGTCATGCCCGCCGGCCTCCAGCAGCAGCACCCGATTGCGGGGATCGGCGCTCAACCGGTTGGCCAGCACGCAGC
Organism: Caulobacter ginsengisoli; assembly: GCF_030814835.1. Taxonomy (GTDB): domain Bacteria; phylum Pseudomonadota; class Alphaproteobacteria; order Caulobacterales; family Caulobacteraceae; genus Caulobacter; species Caulobacter ginsengisoli. The sequence goes on along the minus strand of NZ_JAUSVS010000004.1, from coordinate 54,117 downwards.
CGGCGCTGCCCGCGCCGACGATGATGAAGTCGAAATCGCCCAGGACGTGAGAGGTCACGGGAACACCCCGACAGACTCCCTTCCTCCTCGATGGAGGAAGGGCGGGGATGGTGGTGGTGGCAGTGCGCTTCCCGAAGCGCTCGGGGAGGCGACCACGCCACCCTGAGCCTCTCGCCCAGGCTCCGAGCCCTCACCACCAACCCTGCCCTTCCTCCATCGAGGAGGAAGGGTTCCAGAGGCGGTCATGGCTGTTCTCGCCCGGCCAGGGCCGTCTCCAGGTCCGGCGCCGCCGCCAGCAGGGCCTGGGTGTAGGGATGCTTCGGCGCGGCGAACACCCGCGCCGTCGGCCCCTCCTCGACGATCCTGCCGGCCTGCATGACCAGCACCCGGTCGGTGACAGCGCGGACCACGGTCAGGTCATGGGTGACGAACAGCCAGGCGACGCCCAGTTCGTCGGACAGCTTGTCCAACAATTCGAGGATGCGGCCCCGCACCGTCGCATCGAGCGCCGAGACCGCCTCGTCCAGCACCACGATACGGGGTTCGACGATCAGGGCCCGGGCGATGGCGATGCGTTGGCGCTGGCCGCCGGAGAACTGGTGCGGATAGCGGTCAATGGCGTCGGCGGGCAGGCCGACCTTGTCCAGCAGGGCCGCGACACGGGCCCGGCGTTCGGCCTTGGGGACCGGCGTGGCCGACAGGTGCAGCGGCTCGGCGATCAGATCCTCGACCCGCCAGCGGGGATCGAAGCTGCCGACCGGGTCCTGGAACACCGCCTGGATCAGCACGCGGCGGTCCTTGCCGCCACTTGGCCTGAACGGCGCGCCGGCCAGGGCGATCTCGCCGGCCTGGACCGGTTCGAGGGCCAGCAGGGCGCGCAGCAGGGTCGACTTGCCCGAGCCGGACTCGCCGACCAGCCCGACCCGCTCGCCAGGTCGGATGGCCAGGCTGATCCCGTCGACGGCGCGGCCCTTGGCGCCCGGGTAGGAACGGACGACGTCGCGAGCCTCCAGCAACGGATCGCCCTTCGCCTCCGCCCGAGCCGTGGCGGGCTGCGGCGCGGAGTCGGCGGCCAGCTGGCGGCTGTAGGGATGGGTCAGGTTCCGGAACAGGGCGACGGTCGGACCTTGCTCGACGATAGCGCCGTCCTTGAGGATCACCGTGCGGTCGGCCAGGCCCACCACCACCGCCAGGTCGTGGGTGATCAGGATCAGGCCGCAGCCCTGCTCGCGGGCCAGGGCTTTCAGCAGCTCGAGGATCTGGGCCTGAGTGGTGACGTCGAGCGCCGTGGTCGGTTCGTCGCAGATCAGCAGCCTGGGCTTCAGCACCGTGGCCATGGCGATGGCCGCCCGCTGACGCTGGCCGCCGGAAAGTTCGTGCGGGTAGCGGTCGGTCAGGTCCGGCGACAGCCCGGCGCGGACCAGAGCCTCGGCGGCCAGGGCGCGGGCGGCGGTTTTCGAGTGGCCGTGGATGCGGGCGGTCTCGGCGACCTGCGCGCCGATGGTGAGCAGCGGGTTAAGCGCGGTGGCGGGCTCCTGGAAGACGATGCCGATATCCTTGCCGCGCACGGCCTGAAGATCGCGGTCGGGGCGGTTCAGCAGATTCTGGCCGTCCAGCTTCACGGCGCCGGTGGCCACCGACCCGGGCGGGGTGAGACCCAGGATGCTGAGGGCGGTCAGCGACTTGCCCGAGCCGGACTCGCCGACCAGGCCGACGATTTCGCCGGGTTCGACGGTGAAGCTGAGGCCGTTCAGGACCGGCCGGCCGTGGATGGTCAGGGTGAGATGGTCGACGCTGAGCAGGCTCATGACCGCCCCTCCGCCAGCCGCGGGTCATAGCGGTCGCGCAGGCCGTCGCCGAGCAGGTTGAGGCCCAGCACGGTCAGCACCACCGCCAGGCCCGGGAAGATGGCCAACCAGGGCGCGAAGCCGATCATGGTCTGGGCCTCGTTGAGCATCCGGCCCCAGCTGGGGGTCGGCGGCTGGGCGCCCAGGCCGACATAGCTGAGGCCCGCCTCGGCCAGGATGCCGAGCGAGAACTGGATGGTGGCCTGGACGATCAGCAGCCCGGCGATGTTGGGCAGGATGTGCTGCAGCGAGATCAGCCAGCGGCCCTTGCCGGCCACGCGGGCGGCCAGGATGTAGTCGCGCTTCCACAAGGACAGCGCCCCGCCCCGCGCCACGCGGGCGAAGACGGGGATGTTGAAGACGCCGATGGCGATGATGGCGTTGATCGCCCCGGGGCCGGCGACGGCGGTGATCAATATGGCCAGCAGCAGCGAGGGGAAGGCGAAGATCAGGTCGTTGGTCCGCATGACCAGCTCGTCGACCAGACCGCCGCGCGCCGCGCCGAGCAGGCCCAGCGGCACGCCGATCAAGAGGCCCAGCCCCGCCGCGACCAGGGCCACGGCCAGGGAGTTGCGGGCCCCCAGCAGGATCATCGAGACCAGGTCGCGGCCGAAATGGTCCGTGCCGAACCAGTGGGCGGCCGACGGCGGAAGCAGGCGTTGGGCGACGTCCAGCGTGCTGACGTCATAGGGCGTCCAGACGAAGGACAGCGCCACGGCGGCGACGAAGAGGCCGGTGAGCAGGATACCGATGATGAGTCCGGGCGTAGGCTTCATGAGCGCCTCGTCCGCAGGCGCGGGTCGATGGCCGCGTAGCCGAGGTCAATCAGGAAGGTGACGGCGACGACCAGGAAGACCAGCAGGATGACCACGCCCTGCACGACGATCAGGTCGCGCTGGGTGATGGCCTGAAAGACCAGCCGGCCCAGGCCCGGCAGGAAGAAGACGTTCTCGACGATGACGCTGCCAGCCAGCAGGAAGGGGAACTGCAGGCCCAGGATCGTCAGTGCGGGGATCATCGCGTTGCGCAGGGCGTGGCGGACGAGGGCCTGGGTGGGCGACAGGCCCTTGGCGCGGGCGGTGCGGACATAGTCCTCGCCCAGGGTCTCGATCAGGGCCGAGCGCAGCACGCGAGCCAGGATGGCCGCCTGCGGCAGGGCGAGGGCTATGGCCGGCAGGACCAGGGCCCTGAGGCCAGGGACCAGGCCGGCGTCCCAGCCGGGGAAGCCGCCGGACGGCAGCCAGCGCAGGCCGACCGAGAAGACCAGCACCAGCAGCATGGCGAACCAGAAGTTGGGCAGGGCGACGCCGATCTGGGCCAAGCCCATGCTGACGACATCGGAGGCCTTGCCGCGCCGGGCCGCGGCCAGGATGCCGATGGGCAGGGCGACGGCGATGGATAGCGCCATGGCGATCAGGGCCAGGGCCAGGGAGACCTGCAGCCGCTCGCCGATCAGGCCCGCCACGGGCACGTGGTAGGTGTAGCTGGTCCCCAGGTCGCCATGCAGCATGCCGACCAGCCAGGCGAGGTAACGGGCCGTCGCCGGTTGATCCAGACCCATCTGGCTGCGCAGGGCCGCCACCGCCTGGGGATTGGCGTTGAGGCCCATCATGTAGGCGGCCGGGTCGCCCGGCAGGATCTGGATCAACAGGAAGACGATAATCGTGGCCGCCAGGAAGGTCAGGCCCAGCGCCACCGCCCGGCCGGCGACATAGCGGGCGCCCAGCTTCCAGACCCCGGCGACAACCAGGGCGCCGAGCCCGGCCAGGGCCAGCCAGCCCCAGAAACCGCCAGCCTTGGCCTGGGCAGCCGCCGGACCAGCCGCCGCGCCGGCCCCCTCGAAATAGAGGTCGACGGCCTCGCTGGCCTGCACCGGCGCATCGACCCAGTAGCCACGCAGCCGGGCGTCATAGACGCCAAGCTTGGGCAGTTCGAACAGGAAGACATTGGGGCTGTCCTCGGCCAGCTTGCGCTGGATATCGCCGAGGATGGCGTTGCGCTCAGTGGGCAGGACGGCGGCGTCAAGACGCTTCAGCAGGGCGTCGAAATCGGCGCTGCGGTAGCCGAAATAATAGTCTCGGCCATAGATGTCGTAGTCCATCGGCTCGGTGTGGGAGACGATGGTCATGTCGAAGCTATGGTTCTTCAGCACCTGGTCCAGCCACTGGGCCCATTCCAGGTTTTCGATTCTGACCCGCACCCCGGCGGCGGCCAGTTGCGCCGCAATGATCTCGCCAGAACGGCGGGCGTAGCTGGGGGGCGGCAGTTTCAGGGTGACGTCCAGGCCGCTGGCGTAGCCGGCCTCGGCGAGCAGCGCCTTGGCCTTGGCGACGTCATGCGGATAGCGGCCGGTCAGGTCGACATAGCCGGGGTTCTGCGGCGGATAATGGCTGCCGATCGGCTGGCCATAGCCGAACATGGCCCCGTCGATGATGGCCTTGCGGTCGATGGCGTAGGCCAGGGCCCGGCGCACCCGGATGTCGTTGAATGGCGGGCGGGCGTTGTTCAGGGCCAGGATGGTCTCGCCCTCGGTCGAGCCGACTACGACGCGAAAGCGCGGGTCCTTGGCCAGTTCAGGCAGGTTCTCCGGAGCTGGGAAACCGGGATAGGCGTCCAGGTCGCCGGCCCGGATGGCGGCGAAGGCGGCGGTGGGATCGGCGATGAATTTCAGGACGATGCGCTGAGTGCGCGGCTTGGCGCCCCAGTAGGCCGGGTTGGCCTCCAGGGTGATGGATTCGCCGCGCCGCCAGCCGGCGAACCTGAAGGGTCCCGTGCCGATGGGATTGGTGTCGTCGTGCGCCACGCTGGCCGGTGAGACCATGGCCGCATCGCCCCAGGCCAGGACGTAGATCAGCGAACTGGACGGGCGCTTGAGGACCAGGCGGACGGTCAGGGGATCGAGGATTTCGACCCGGTCGATGGGGTCGAAATAGGCCTTCTGGGCGTTGGCGGAGTTTTCGGCGCGGGCGCGGTCGAGGGAAAACTTGACCACCGAGGCGTCGAACGGGGCGCCGTCGTGGAAGCGGACGTTCCGGCGCAGGTGGAAGAGGTAGATCAGGCCGTCGGGAGAGATCTCCCAGGACTCGGCCAGCGCCGGGGCGACCTGGCCGTCGCGGCCGATGCGGACCAGGCTCTCGAAGACATTGCCGGTCACGGCCTCGTCGATGGCGGCGGCGGCGCCGGCGGTGGGGTCGAGGTTGGGGGGCTCCAGCTGCATGCCCAGGCGCAGGGTTGTGGGCGGGGGCTGGGCGGCGGCGTGGCCTGCAAAAATCAGAAGCAGTGCGGCCAACAGAGCCAATCCTCCCCCGGAGGGGGAGGGGGACCATGCGAAGCATGGTGGAGGGGGTTTGAGCCTACATCCAGGCGTCAGGGTGGAACGCGCCGGATCAGCCGAGATTTTCTCGACAGAGGTGGATGTAGTGGCCGCCCCCCTCCACCACCGCTTCGCGGCGGTCCCCCTCCCCCTCCGGGGGAGGAATTTCAGGATGGACTTCACTTGCCGCCACTCATCAACGCCCAGGCGCTCAGCGCCATGACCTGCGCCGACTGCACCATGGCTTCGATCTCGACATACTCGTCCGGCTGGTGCGCCAGGTCCAAAATCCCCGGCCCATAGGCGATGCAGTCGCGCAGCTTGCCGATGCGGTCGACATGTTTCTGGTCGTAGGTGCCGGGCGAGCAGACCAGGGCGGCGGGGCGGCCCAGCACCTGTTGCACGGCCCTCGCGGTCTGGGTGACGACCGGGCGGTCCGGCTCGGTCATGCTGGGACGCACCTCGAAGAGATCGCGCAGGTGATAGCGGAAGCCCGACCGGGTCTGGGACAGACTGTCGAGCAACGCCCGCATCTCGCCCTTCACCGCCTCGAGGTCCTCCTCGATCAGCAGGCGGCGATCGAAGACCATCCGGCAGCTGTCCGCGACGACCGGCGAGGGCAGCCGGCCCTCCTGCGGCTCGGCCTGGCCGCCGTGGACGCTGTTGATGTTCAGGGTCGGGGTGCGGGCGCCGTCGGGGACGACGGGCATGACGGTCGTATGATCGGCGAGGCGGGGATAGAGCCGCTCCTCGAAGGCCTCGACCACCGCCCCCATGTGGCGGATGGCGCTGTCGCCCAGGAAGGGCATGGAGCCATGAGCGATGCGGCCCAGGGTCTCGATCTCGCCCCACCAGACCCCGCGATGGCCGATGCAGACGCGGTCGACGTTGAGGGGTTCGGGGATGATGACGTGGTCGACCCGGGGCCTGGAGAACCAGCCGCGCTCGGCCAGCCAGGCCACGCCGCCATAGCCGCCGGACTCCTCGTCGGCGGTGCCGGAGATTTCCAGCTTGCCGGGGATCGGGACCCCGGCGTCCAGCAGCGCCTCGACCGCCACGACCGAGGCGGCGAGGCCGCCCTTCATGTCGCAGGCGCCGCGTCCGTAGACTTTGCCGTCGCGGATCACCCCCTCGAACGGCGGCAGGGTCCAGCCCTCGCCGGCCTCGACCACGTCGATATGGCTGTTGAAGTGGACACAGGGGCCGGGGCCGCCCTCATAGCGGGCGATGACGTTGATGCGGGGGTGGCTGTCGGTGTCGCCCGGCGCGCCCTCGGCCCGGATGTATTGCACATCGAAGCCGCGCTTCCTTAGCCGCTCGCCGAGATACTCCGCACACGGCCGATAGGCGTCGCCGGGCGGGTTGATGGTCGGAAAGCGGATCAGGTCGCGGGTGATCTCGGCCAGCTCATCGGCCCGGCCGGTGATCATGGCGAGCAGCGCGGCCTCGTTGGGGTGCGTGCTCAAGCGTGGTTCTCCAGAGTGCGGCGGGCCCGGGCCGCGGCCTCGCGCGCCTGGACCGGCAGGCCCAGAGCCGCATAGACGCGGGCCAGGTCGCGGTTCAGGGGGACCCCGTCAGGATCGAAGCCGCGGCGTTGTTCGAGCGCCTGCTGGGCGGCGGTCCAGCGGCCCAAGCGCAGCAGGGCGGCCAGGTGGATCTGCTCGAAGAGGTCCCGCTGGGCATGGCTGCCGCCGATCTCGAAGAGGCGCGGCAGGGCTCGCTCCAGGCCCGCGATGGCGCCGGCGTCGTCACCGGTCAGGTAGGCGCTGATGGCCTCGGCCGCCGGCAGCGCCACCTCGCGCCAGACGGGGGCCGTCTCGGCGCGGATGGCCGCCAGCAGCGGTCCGGCCTCGGGCTGGCCGGTGCGGATCAGGCCATAGAGGTATTGCAGGCTGAGGAAGGGCGAGACGGTGTCGCAGCCGCGCGCCTTCAGATACTCGCCGACCTCAGCCCAGCGGTCGCCGACATCGCAGCCGGCGAACTCCAGCCGGGCCAGCAGCGACACCGCCCCGATCTGGTCCTGGCTGTAGTCCTTGGCGGCGTCCCAGCAATGCTGGTCATAGACCGCCAGCGCCTCATCCAGCCGGCCCTGGCTGATCAGGAACAGCGCCAAATGCCACCAGTTGTGGGTCAGCATGAAGCTGTTGAGCTCAGCCCAGCCCGGCGAGGCGGCCCGCATGAAGGCCTCGCCCTCGTCGATGCGGCCCTGGGTGAGCATGACGTGCGCCAGGGCGTGCTGGGCCCAGGGCTCGTTGGGCTCCAGTTCGAGGGCCCGGCGGGCGGCGGCTTCTGCCTCGGCCAGCAGGTGGCACTGCTCGTAGCCGAAGGCGGCCATGCCGTGCATCTGCGGCACGTCGGCGGCGCTCTCCAGGCCCTTCAGGGCGATGCGCAGCATGGCCGGGAAGTCGCCGCGGTTGAAGGTCAGGTACTGGTTCAGCTTGAGCATGGCCAGGTCGCGGGGCCAGTGGTGCAGCGCCTCCTCGCTCAGCCGCTCGGCCTCGGCCAGATCGCCCCGCGCCCAGGCGTCGAGGAAGGCCGCCGCCTGGGCCTCGCGCGGATGGGCGGTCGGCGCCGCGGCCAGGGCGCGGTCGCGATAGGGGGCGGCCTTGGCGGGGGCCTGGGGCGACTCCAGCAGCATCCAGAGGACGCCGGCATAGGCGTTGGTCAGGCAGCTTTGCGGATGGGCTTCGGCGGCGGCGATGATGCGGGTGGCTCTGGTCTGGTAGGTCAGAAAGCCGCCGATGAAGTCGTCGATGGCCGCCAGCGCCTCAGGCCCCGGATCGTAAAGGGGGGCGCCCAGAAAATCGCTGACCTCGCTCATGAGCAAACCATAGGGCGCCCACCCGTCCGGTCCAGTCCCGCGGGCCCTCCGATTTCCTCACAGCGCTGTCAGAGACGCGCGGTGCGCAGCCGCAGGGCGTTGGCGATGACGCTGAACGAGGACAGGGCCATGGCCCCCGCCGCCAGGGCCGGCGAGAGCAGGAGGTGGAAGGCGGGATAGAGCAGGCCCGCGGCGATCGGCACCCCGGCGGCGTTGTAGACGAAGGCGAAGACCAGGTTCTGGCGGATATTGCCCATCACCTGGCGCGACAGCCGCCGGGCCGCGACGATGGCGGTCAGGTCGCCGCGCAGCAAGGTCACCCCGGCGCTCTCGATGGCGACATCGGTCCCCGCCCCCATGGCGATGCCGACATCGGCCGCCGCCAGGGCCGGGGCGTCGTTGACCCCGTCGCCGGCCATGGCCACTACCCGGCCTTCCGCCCGCAGGCGCTTGACCACGTCGGCCTTGCGGTCCGGCAGCACATCGGCCTCGACCTCCTCGATGCCCAGTCGCCGGGCGACCGCCTCGGCGGTGACCCGGTTGTCGCCGGTCAGCATGACCAGCCGCACGCCCTCGGCCTTCAGCGCCGCGATGGCGGCGGGGGTGGTGGCCTTGACCGGGTCGGTGATGGCGATCAGGCCGGCCGCCTGGCCGTCGACGACGACAAAGACGACGGTTGCGCCTTCGCGCCGCAACGCCTCGGCGTCGTCGGCCAGGGCCGAGGCGTCGATCTTCAATTCGTCCAGATAGCGGCCCGCGCCGATGACCAGACGGCGGCCCTCCACCAGGCCCGTGACGCCCTTGCCGACCGGACTGTCGAACTCCGTGGGCTCGACCACGGTCAGGCCCTTGGCCTCGGCCGCCGCAACGATGGCGCTGGCCAGCGGATGCTCGCTGCTGCGCTCAAGACTGGCCGCCCACCGCAGCAGGTCGTCCTCGGAAACCCCGACCGCCTTGAGGCCGGTGACCGCTGGCCTGCCCTCGGTCAGGGTCCCGGTCTTGTCGACCACCAGCACGTCGACCTTTTCCAGCCGCTCCAGGGCCTCGGCGTTCTTGACCAGCACCCCGGCCCGGGCCCCGCGCCCGACCCCGACCATGATCGACATCGGGGTGGCCAGGCCCAGGGCGCAGGGACAGGCGATGATCAGCACCGAGACCGCCGCCACCAGGGCGTTGGCCAGGCGCGGCTCGGGCCCGGCCACGGCCCACACCACCGCCGCGACGACGGCCGCCAGGATCACCGCCGGCACGAACCAGCCCGAGACGGTGTCGGCCAGCCGCTGGATGGGGGCGCGGGAGCGCTGGGCGTCGGCGACCATCTGCACGATGCGGGAAAGCAGGGTGTCGCGGCCGATGCGGTCGGCGCGCATCAGGAAGGCGCCGGTCTGGTTGATCGCCCCGCCGACCACCTGGGCGCCCGCCGCCTTGAGCACAGGCATGGATTCGCCGGTGACCATGGATTCGTCGACATGGCTGCGGCCTTCGAGGACTTCGCCGTCGACCGGGATCTTCTCTCCGGGCCGCACCCGCAGCCGGTCGCCCAGCGCGATCTCGTCGATGCCGATCTCGGCCTCTGTCCCGTCCTCCGCGACACGGCGGGCGGTCCGGGGGGCCAGGTCGAGCAGGGCGCGGATGGCCCCGCCGGTCTGCTCGCGGGCCCGCAGCTCCAGCACCTGGCCCAGCAGCACCAGTACGGTGATCACCGCCGCCGCCTCGAAATAGACCGGCGGCATGCCTTCCGCGTCACGGAAGGTCGCCGGCAGGGCGTCGGGCGCCAGGGTGGCGACCAGAGAATAGAGATAGGCCGTGCCCGTCCCCAGGGCGATCAGGCTGAACATGTTGAGGTTGCGGCTCACGACCGAGGCCCAGCCGCGCTGGAAGAAGGGCCAGCCGGCCCAGAGCACCGCCGGCGTCGCCAGGGCGAGCTCGATCCAGGCGGTGGCGGCATGGGGCCAGGGCATGGTCAGCCCGAAGATGTGACCGCCCATGTCGATGACCAGCAGCGGCACGGACAGCGCCAGGCCGATCCAGAACCGCCGGGTCATGTCGATCAGCTCGTGGCTGGGCCCGTCGTCGAGGCTGGGCGTCTCGGGCTCCAGCGCCATGCCGCAGATCGGACAGGCCCCCGGCTCGGTCCGGCGGATCTGCGGGTGCATCGGGCAGGTGTAGATCGTCCCCGGCGGTGCGTCGGCGGCCGTTGCGAGGGACTGATCATGGTCGTGATGATGGCAGGCGTGATCGTGGCTCATGCGGTCTCACATATACCCCATGGGGGCATATTGCAATTACCCCGGCAGGGTATATAAATCCGGTCATGGACAGACCTGACAAACCCCAGATCCTCAACCGGCTGAACCGGGTCGAAGGCCAGGTGCGCGGCATTGCCCGCATGGTCGAGGAGGATCGCTACTGCATCGACGTCCTGACCCAGCTGCAGGCGGTGAAGGCCGCGCTCGGCCGGGTCGAGAGCGAACTGCTCAAGGGCCACATGGCCCACTGTATCGAGAGCGCTATTGTCGCCGGCGACGCCGGCGAGCAGCGGAAGAAGGCGGCCGAACTGATCCAGCTGCTGGAACGGGCGCGCTAGGGTCATCGCCTGGACCGGGTGAAGGCGATGATCCGCAGCAGCAGGGCCGGACTTAGTCCCGGCGTCGGGGGCCGGCCATAGGTATGGCGCCAGAGTTCGGCGGCCAGGACCTGGTGCGGATCGGCCTCCGGCGCGGGCTGTTCTGGCGGCGCGGGCCGGCGCAGGAACGGGACCCCGTGGCGGCGCATGATCTCGCGGGCCGGCCGCTCGACCAGGTGATGGACGATCATGGCGGCCGGAACGACGCCGGCGACCAGGACCAGCCACAGGGGCCAGGGCAGGCGCTCGCCCTGCAGGCCCAGCAAGTGGCCGGCCCCGTCCTGGACCAGCAACTGCCAGGGGATGCAGACCATGTAGATGGCGAAACTGACCTCGCCCAGATAGACCAGGATCGGATGGGTCAGCCGGGCCGACCCCTCCCGCGCCATCGCCCCCAGCCCCAGGATCAGCGCCCCGAAGGCCAGGATGGCGGTCCAGTCCGGGGCCTGCACGGCGGTCAGCAGCCCGATGGCCGCGACGGCGGCCAGGGTCAGCAGGATCGCGGCCGGCCTTCCCTTGGGCAGGCCGGCCGACCACATCAGCCAGACTGCGCAGCCCAGGGCGAAGCAGGGGACGATGCGCAGGGCGCCCCAGGCGATGGTGGCGTGGGTCAGGGCCGCGCCGGTCAGGGCCTGGAAGCCCAGATTGACGGCCACCCCGCCCAGCCCGGTCAGGACCAGGGCCAGCCAGGGACGCCGGCGCAGCCGCCAGAAGACGAAGGCGAAGGCGGGGAAGGTCAGGTAGGCGAACCACTCGGCCGAGATCGACCAGGCGGGGTGGTTCCAGCCGCCGTGCGGGGCCAGGCCCCAGGCCTGCAGCAGCAGGATCTGGGCGGGCAGCGAGGCGACAACGGCCAGCTTGCCGCCGATGTCCAGGCCAGCGAGCCTGGCGGCCAGGACCAGCAGGGCCAGGCCGATCAGAATGGCCAGATGCACCGGATAGATCCGCGCCAGCCGGGCCCAGAGGAAGTCGGCATAGCGCGCCCGCTTCTCGCCGAAGGCCGCCAGATAGACGTGGCAGAGGATGAAGCCGGAAAGCACGAAGAACAGCTCGACCCCCAGATAGCCCTTGTCGATCACCGCCGGCCGGGCGCCGGTCAGCAGCGGCAGGTAGTCGTAGAGCACCACCCAGGCCGCCGCGAAGAACCGCAGGGCGGTCAGCTGGCGCAGGTGCTGGGGCGCGGCCTCAGCCATCCCCAAGCGGCGAGAGCCGTCCCAGGATGGCCACCAGCAACAGAACGCCCAGGCCAAGGCCGAACTCCAGCGTCAGGCTGAGCCGGATACCGACGGGCCGGCCGCCGGCCCGCAATCGGGGAGTTAGGACCCAGCGATTCAAGCTGGCCAGGCCGAGCATGGCCGCGACCCCGGCCAGCTTGACGACCAGCAACACCCCCCAGGCGCTGTGGCCGAGGGCCGTCAGCGGCCGGCCTTGGGTGTCGGCGAACAGGTTGATCAAGCCGGTGGCGAGCAACAGCGCCACGCAGGCCGTGCCAACGCCGGAGAATGAACTCAGCGCCCTCTCGGCGTTGGCGACACTCCGCCCAGGCCAAACCAGGGCGACAAAACCGGCCAAGGCGCCAATCCAGACGCCGGCCGCCAGCAGGTGAAGGCTGTCAGCGGCCAACTGCAGCAGCCCCAGCGCGCCCTCGCCGGCGGCGGCGTGGCCGGACCAGGCCAGGCTGGCCAGCGCCAGCCCCGACATCAGCCGGGTCGGCCAGGGCCGCCACAGCGGGGGGATGGTCGCCAGGGCCGCCAGCAGCCCCAGCCGCGCCAGCCCGGCCAAGCCTGCTCCCATGGCGGTGACCATCGACCAGGTCCCGGACGGCGAAAGCAGGATGGCGGGGTCCTCGGCCAGGAGGGCGGCCAGCAGCAGCAGCCCGGCCAGGCTGGCCAGCGCCGCGACGACCGCCAGACTGATCGTGAGACCCCGCCGCATCGGCTCGACCGGTGCATAGAGCCGCATCGCCGACAGGCCGAACAGCAGGGTCAGGGCCGCGTACTGGGCCAGCCTGACGGCGATCTCGGCCCCCGCCATCGGCTCAGCGCACGGTGAAGTCGAAGCCACCCTTGAGGTGGTGGGTGTCTGTGGAGACCGCCTTCCAGTCCAGGTGATAGACGCCGGCCGGCAGCGGCCCCTTGAAGACCAGTCGCATGACCTTGGCGTCGGCAGGGTCGAAACGGACCGTTCCGCCCATGCCCATCCGGTGGTCCATCATCCCCTCGCCCATGTCCATCTTGGTGGCGACCAGGCTGGCGGACGACAGCTTGGCCACCAGCGGCTCGCTGAAGCGCAGTTCGATCTGCCGAACGCCGCTGACGGTCGCGCCGGCGGCGGGGGTGGAGGCGACCAGGGCCGGATGGGCCCAGGCCGGCGGGGCGGCCATGACCAGGGCGGCGGCGAGGGCGAGATAGGGGGCCTTCATGCGGAATACTCTCTGAGACAGGTTTGGGGCTATACGCAGACGGGGCCCGCACCCCTCGCGAGGGGTGACGCCGCGGTGCGCGTAAGGAGACGGATATGACCGGAGCCGGCCAATGACGCCAATCGATCTCGACCTGCTGCGCGACACAACCCCCGACCGGGGCCTGGAGGGGCTGGAGGGCGCGGTGTGGAACCGCGTCTCGGCCCTGGAGGCCAACCAGCGCCGGTTGACGCCGCTCGCCTCGGCCCAGGCCCTGCTGTTCGTCGTCGCGGTCGGCGGCAGCGCTGCGTTCGGCGGCGTCTCGGCCGGCCGGCTGGCCGCCCGGACCTCGGACCTGGGGGTCTTCTCGCCCCACGCCGTGCTGGCCCCCTCCAGCCGCATGCTGGGCAGCCTGGGATGAGGATCGGACCTGGACTGATCCTGGCCGCCATCCTGCTGACCGGCCTGGGCGGCGCCGTCGGCGGCTGGGCCGGCGTGCAGTATGGCCTGCATCAGGCCCGCGACGAGGCCAGCCTCGACGAGGTGCTCCACCACCAACTGAACCTGACCCCCGCCCAGAATGCCCGCATCGAGGCGCTGGAGACCGGCTTCCACACCCGCCGCCGCGCCCTGGAGGCCGAGATGGAGGCGGCCAACCGCGACCTGGCCCTCGCCCTCACCCGCCAGCACAGCTATGGCCCGGAGGCCCGCCAGGCCATCGGCCGCTTCCATGCGGCCATGGGCGCCCTGCAGGAGGCGACGGTGCAGCACATCCTGGCCATGCGGGCGGTGCTGACCCCCGAGCAGGCCAAGACCTTCGACGCCACCATCTCCGAGACCCTGGCGCCGGCCGGGCGATGACCCCCGCGTCCGGCGATCCGCAGGCCGCGGCGGCGCGCCGGGGCGAGCGTGGGGCGTTCGACGCCCTGATGCGCCGCGAGAAGGCCGGACTCTACGCCTTCGTCCGCCGCTATGTCGGGGACGCCGATGAGGCGGTCGACGTCACCCAGGAGGCCTTCGTCGCCGCCTGGCGGGCCATCGGCCGCTACGACCCTGCCCGGCCGTTCGGGGTCTGGCTGCGGGCCATCGCCCTCAACAAGTGCCGCGACCATGCCCGCCGGGCCAAGGTGCGGCGACTGTTCCTGGGCGCCTTCGCCGCCGAGCCGCCGGCCCCGCCCGCGGAACCGTTGGACGATGAACGGGACGCGGCCCTGGCCCGGCTGGACCAGGCCATCGCCCGCCTGCCCGACCGCTATCGCGCCCCGCTCCTACTGACCACCGCCGGTGGGCTGAGCCACGAAGAGGCCGGCCGGGTGCTGAACCTCAGCGCCAAGGCCGTGGAGATGCGCCTTTACCGCGCCCGGCGTGACCTGACCGCGATGCTGGCCCCTATTGGCGAGGGCTAGGCGGAACGGCCGCGTATAACCAGCATTCACCTGCCTGGATCCGGATGACCGCCATGACGACCACCCCGCCGCCCGCCTCCCGCCGCGCCCTGCTGCTGGCGAGCGCCCTGGCCTTGGTGGGAGGATCCGCGGCCATGGCCCAGGACATGCCGGGGATGAGCATGCCCACCGCGACGCCGGCGCCCGCCGCCTCGCCGCCGGCCAAGCAGGATGACGACATGGCTGGCATGGACATGGCCGGCCAACAGTCGCCTTCGGACATGAAGTGGATGATGAAGGGCGCGTTCGGGCCCTACTATCCCATGAGCCGTGAGGCCTCCGGCACCGCCTGGCAGCCGGACGCCAGCGAGCATCCCGGCATCCACGGCATGAGCGGCGACTGGATGACCATGGTCCATGTCACCCTGAACGGGGTCTGGGACAGCCAGTCGGGGCCGCGCGGCGACGACAAGGCCTTTGTCTCGGGCATGGTCATGGCCAGCGCCAAGCGACCCCTGGCCAACGGCGACATGATCCAGTTCAAGGCGATGTTCAGCCCTGACCCGTTCATGGGGAAGTCGGGCTATCCGCTGCTGCTGGCCAGCGGCGAGACTGCGGACGGGACCACCCACCTGGTCGACCGCCAGCACCCGCACGACCTCTTCATGGAGCTGTCGGCCAGCTATGCGAAGCGGATCGGCGAGGACGGCAGTGTCTTCCTCTATGCCGGCCTGCCGGGCGAGCCGGCCTTCGGGCCGCCGGCCTTCATGCACCGCCTCTCCATCCTGGACAGCCCCGAGGCGCCGATCAGCCATCACTGGCTGGACTCGACCCACATCACCTTCGGGGTGGTGACCCTGGGCTACGGCCAGGGCCCCTGGAAGATCGAGGCCTCGCGCTTCCGCGGCCGCGAGCCGGACCAGTATCGCTTCAACATCGAGACCGGGGCGCTGGATTCCACCGCCGTCCGGGTGAGCTGGAACCCGACCCGGAACTGGGCCCTGCAGGCCTCCTGGGCCGATGTGAAGAGCCCCGAGCAGCTGGAGCCCCTGGTCGACCAGACCCGCTGGTCGGCCAGCGCCATCTACACCGTGCCGTTCGGCGACGGCGGCTGGTGGTCGACCACGGCGGCCTGGGGCCGGCGGTCGGACGGCACGGACGAGCTGGACGCCTGGGCGCTGGAAAGCGCGGTCAGGCCCAACGACCGGTGGACGGTGTTCTCACGGCTCGAGCGGACGGAGAATGACGAGCTGGTCCCCGGCGGGACGATCTACACGGTCGGCAAGGCCTCGATCGGGGCGGTGCGGGACTGGTCGGTGTCCGAGCGTGTGAAGTTCGGGCTGGGCGGGCTCTATTCCGTCAACTTCGTGCCCGGCGGGTTGAAGAGCGCCTACGGCGACAGCCCGGACGGCGCCATGGCCTTCGTGCGCCTGAAGATCGAGTAGGCTGGCTCCGCTAAAAATTTTCCTGTCTGCTGTCGGCATGGCCGATCCCGGTTCGTCATCTGGACAAGGAGGCCTAAAGCGCCTCGTGGGATCGAAGGAGAAACGAAATGCGTGTGATCGTGTTTGTGAAGGCCACGGCCGACAGCGAAGCCGGCGTCATGCCGCGCACCGAGGATTTCGAGGCGATGGGCCGGTTCAATGAGGAGCTGGTCAACGCCGGCGTCATGAAGGACGGCGATGGCCTGAAGCCCTCCTCGGCCGGCAAGCGGATCGCCTTCAACGGCGCCGGCCGCACCGTGATCGACGGCCCCTTCCCCGTGGGCGAGGTGATCGCCGGCTACTGGATCTGGGAGGTCAAGGACATGGACGACGCCGTCCAGTGGGCCAAGCGCTGCCCCAATCCGATGCCCGGCCCCAGCGAACTGGAGATCCGCCCCTACTTCGAGGCGGCCGATTTCGGCGACGCCCTGACGCCGGAGCTGATCGAGAAGGAAGAACAGCTGCGGGCCCGAACCCAGGGCTGATGCGGCGGGCGCGGCCACTCTCCCTTCGTAAGAGGGGGCCGCGCCACCTGCCTCCTAGTATTTCACCCCCACCCGGATCCCCCAGGTCGCCGGTTCGCCCGGCGCGGCGATGCTGATGCCGGGCAGGAAGAAGTTCCGCGTCAGGTCGTATTTCTCATCCAGGATGTTGCGGCCCCACAGGCTGACCGACCAGGGCCCGTCATGGGGGGTCAGGGTCAGGTTGGCGTTGGCCAACCAGTAGCTGTCGACATTGTAGGTCGGGCCCAGCAAGACCGGCTTGGCCTTGTCGTGGAAGGCGTAGTTGGTCTCGGCCTCCAGATCGTAGCCGCCCAGGTCCCAGATGTAGGAGACATCGCCGATATAGCTCCAGGCCGGGAAGCCCTCGTTCTCGCCGGCCCGCTGCTTGAACACCGCATGGCCCGCCAGGATGGAGGCGGCGATGTCCAGGTCGACGAAATCATCGAACTCGCCGGTCTTGTAGCTCAGCGACTGGTTGATCTGCAGTTCGCGAGTCGGCTTCCACTGCAGCTCGGCCTCGGCCCCCCAGATGTGAGCGTCGGCGTTGACGATGTTACCGATCGGTCCGAAGGCCGTGTAGATGGCCGACTGCACCTGCTGGTCCTTGTAGTCGTAGTAGAAGACCGCCCCGTTCAGCCGCACCGTGTCGCCGGCGAAGTCGGTCTTGAAGCCCAGCTCATAGGCCAGCAGCTTCTCCGGCGCGATGGGGTGCAGCAGGGTGACGTCGGGGGTGTTGTAGGCAGTGAAACCGCCCGACTTGATGCCCCGGCTGATGGTCGCATAGACCAGGGTGTCGTCGTTGGGCCGCCACTCGATTCCCAGCTTGCCCGACCATTCGTTGTTGGTCTTGGAGACATCCGACGGCGGGATGAAGCCGATCCCCGCCCCGCCGGGCGCGAACACCCCCTGGGTGATGAAGTTGTCGAGGCCGCGCTTTTCGCTCTCGTAGCGCAGGCCGCCGACCAGGCGGACGGTCGGGGTGATCCTGTAGCCGATCTGGCCGAAGACGCTGCCCGAGCGGACATGCTGCTTGTAGAGGGTGTCGGTGTCGAACAGCAGCGACTCGAAGAAGTCCGAGGCGAACTCCTCGTCCAGGTCCTCCTTGGAATAATAGGCGCCGATCACCCAGTCGGTGGGGCCGTCGCTGGGGGCGCTGGCCAGCCGCAGTTCCTGCGAGAACACCTTGGCGTCGGTGTCGAAATAGGTGCCGGCGAAGGCTCTCGCCGAAGCGTCCCAGTCGTTGAACTCGCGCCGGTCGAACTTCTCGAAGGCGGTGATGCTGGTCAGGGTCGCGAAACCGAGGTCGGCGTTCAGGGTGATGTCGATCCCCTTGGCCGTATTGTCCTTGAACGGCTTGTCGGTGGTTCCGATGCCGGTAAAGCCGGTGAAGGTGGTCGAGCCGCCCCAACCGGTCTTCGAGGGGCTGGCATCCGCCGGAATGGTCGGCGGCGCGAAGGCCAGGGGGGCGAACAGGTAGAGGCCGGCCCCGTCCGACTGGTCCTGCGACCAGTGGGCGTCGATGGTCAGGTCGACCTTCGGCGTGATGTCCCATTGCAGCAGGCCGCGGATGGCCGAGCGGTCCTTGTCGCCGATGGACTCGCCGGTGGTGCGGTTGGACTGCCAGGCCCCGCCCTGCTGGGTGATCCCCGAGAGGCGGAAGCGCAGGGTGTCGGCCAGCGGGCCGGAGACATAGGCCTCGGCCTTGACCTGGTCGTTGCTGCCGGCCTCCAGCGTCGCGCCGGCGGTGAACGTGCTGGTCGGGCGGTTGGTGATGAAGTTGATCGCCCCGCCGGTGGTGTTGCGGCCATAGAGGGTGCCCTGCGGCCCGCGCAGCACCTCGACCCGGCCGATGTCGAAGATTACCCCCTGGGTCTGGACCGGGAAGGGATAGGCGACTTCGTTGACATAGACCCCGACGGTCGAGGTGTTGTTGGAGGCATAGTCGTCGAAGCCCACCCCGCGCAGGCGGAACTGCGGCTGGCCGCCGCCGAAGGCCGGGACCGCCTCCAGGCCGGGCACCGCGTACTGCAGTTGGTTGACGTTGACGACGCCGCGGTCGGCCAGGTCGTCGCCCTTCAGCACGGTCAGGGCGACGGCGACGTCCTGGGCCGCCTCCTCGCGCCGCTGGGCGGTGACGACCAGGTCGGAGAGCGTCGTGGTGTCTCCCCTTTCAGCTTTTGGCGGCGGCGCATCCTGGGCGAAGGCGGGCGCGGCCAGACCCGCCAGGGTCAGGCCAAGGGCGGTGGTCTTCAGCAGGCGTTGGATCATGGTCCCCTCCGTGGGCGCGGGGGAGCGCGCCCAATTGCGAGCTAGTGCGTTAGTCGATGGTCGACAGCAGGTTACGCAGCTGACTGAAAATCTGGTCGAGCTGGGTCTCTTCGATGATCAGCGGCGGCGACAGGGCTACGATGTCGCCGCCGACCCGGATCATCAGGCCGGAGTCAAAGGCGGCCTTGAAGATCTCCTGGCCCCGTTCGCCGACCGCGCCGGGCCGGGACTCCAGCTCGATCCCGGCGACCAGGCCCAGGTTGCGGATGTCGATGACGTGGCGGGCCCCCTTGAGGCTATGGGCGGCTTCCTCCCAGAGCGGCGACAGCTGGCCCGCCCGCTCGAACAGCCCCTCGTCGCGATAGGTGTCCAGGGTCGCCAGCCCCGCGGCGCAGGCCAGCGGGTGGGCGCTGTAGGTGTAGCCGTGGAAGAGCTCGATGGGGGCGTCGGCGCCGTCCATCAGCGTGTCGTAGATGCGGGCGCTGGCCCCGACGGCGCCGGCCGGGACGGCGGCGTTGGTCAGGCCCTTGGCCAGGGTGATCAGGTCGGGCTGCACGCCGAACAGTTCGCTGGCGAAGGACGCGCCGAGGCGCCCGAAGCCGGTGATGACCTCGTCGAAGATCAGCAGGATGTCGTGCCGGTCGCAGATGGCCCGCAACCGCTCCAGATAGCCCTTGGGCGGCACGAGGACGCCGGTCGAACCCGCCAGCGGCTCGACGATGACCGCGGCGATGGTCGAGGCGTCGTGCAGCGCCACGATGCGCTCGAGATTGTCGGCCAGGTCCGCGCCATGCTCGGGCTGGCCGCGCGAGAAGGCGTTGCGGGCCAGGTCATGGGTGTGGGGCAGATGGTCGACCCCACCCAGCAGCCCGCCGAAATACTTGCGGTTGGCGACGATGCCGCCAACCGAGATGCCGCCGAACCCGACCCCGTGATAGCCCCGCTCGCGGCCGATCAGCCGGGTCTTCCCACCCTTGCCGCGGGCCCGGTGATAGGCGAGCGCAATCTTCAGCGCCGTGTCCGCCGCCTCCGAGCCGGAGTTGCAGAAGAACACATGGTCCAGGTCGCCGGGCAGGATGTTGGCCAGGCGCGAGGCGAACTCGAAGGCCTTGGGGTGGCCCATGTTGAAGCTGGTGGCATAGTCCAGCTCGGCCGCCTGTTTCTGGATGGCCTCAACGATGCGCGGACGGTTGTGGCCGGCGTTGACGCACCACAGGCCCGAGGTGGCGTCCAGCACGGGCCGGCCGTCGGGGGTGTAGTAGAACATGCCCTCGGCCCGCTCGACGAAGCGCGGATCGGCCTTGAACCGCCGGTTGGGCGTGAACGGCATCCAGAAGGCTTCAAGGGCGTTAGCCGGCGGATTGAGCGGCTTGTTCATTTGGCGAGACCCTTGAGGAAGGCGTCGACATCGCCGGCCGAGCGGGTGGGATTCTCGAACTGCGGCAGGTGGCCGGCGTCCGGGTAGATGATCAGTTTCGCGCCACCAATCGCGTCGGCGAAGGCCTTGGCGTTGGCGACCGGGATGAGGTGGTCCTGCTCGCCCCACAGGACCAGGGTGGGCGTCGTGATCTTCGCCAGGGTTTCCTTGGTCGCCGGGGCCTGTCTGGCGGTGAACACGGCCATCAGGATCGGCCGGTGGCCAGGCGCGCGCTGCACCTCGACCCAGCGGTCGACGAAGGCGGGGGTGATCAGGCTCTGGTCGACGACATCGGCCTTCAGGCCCTGGGCGGTCAGGGGCCGGGTCTCGATGGTCTTGAGCAGGAACTTGCCGAACCCGCTCTGCATGACCTTGAAGGCCAGGGGCGGCGGCGGCGAATTGGCGGGCGGCGCCCAGCCCGCGGCGTCGACCAGCACCAGGGCGGTCAACCGCTGGGGATGGCGCAGCGCAAACCGCCAGGCCACGCCCCCGCCCATGCTGTTGCCGGCGATGGCGAAGGGCGGCAGGTCCAACTTGGCGGCGAAGGCGTCGATCAGGTCGGCGTAGCGGTCGGGCTCGGGGGCGTAGGTGGCCGGAGCGCGGGTCAGGCCGTGGCCGGGCAGGTCCAGGGTGATCACCCGGTAGTGGGGCGACAGCGCCTTGATCCAGCCCTCCCAGGTCAGGAAGGAATCGCCAAAGCCATGCACCAGCACGATGACCGGCGCCTTGGGATCGCCGTCGTCGCGGTAGTGGACCCTGACGCCCTCGCCCAGGTCGACATAGTGCGAAGTCGGGACGGCGTATTTGGCTTCCAGCTTCTCGAAGGGGATATCCGGCCGCCGCAGGACCAGCCAGGTCGCCACCAGCACGACGGCGATGACCAGGACGACAACACCCAATCCCACAACGAGTTGGCCAATCACGAGCCTGCCCATCCCCTGGCCTCCCTGCCGCGGCGGCGCAGCCTACCCCGACCGCAACGCAACGGAAATGCTGCAATGCGGTGACAGTCATTTCCTAGGAAAATTATAGGGTTTGATAGCGCAGAAAAACTGAATGCGGATGCAGCCGGTGGCCAGGGGACTGGATTGGCGCCAATCTGTGCGCCATGAAGGGGATCGCCATGCGCCGCATCGTTGTTCTGGGCCTGGCCTTGGTGGCCCTCGCGGGACCGGGCCTCGCTGAATCGCCAGCGCCGAGGATCACCAGACCCGACTGGGCCGAACTTCCCTCCGCCGCGGTCATCGCCCAGTTCATGCCGCAGGCCGCCAGGCGCGGGGACGGTGGCAAGGCCCTGATCCAGTGCAAGGTCACCAGGGCGGGACGGCTCAAGGACTGCACCCTGGTCTCGGAAACGCCGCCGGGCGAAGGGTTCGGGGCTGCGGCGCTGAAGATGGCCGGCAAGTTCAAGATGAAGCCCAAGACACTCGACGGCGCGCCCGTCGCCGGCGGCGTGGTGCGCATCCCCATCGCCTTCAACCCGCCGGCCGAGGCGCCGGCGCCGAGCGCGCCGTAGCGCGGCATATGCAGGCGCTGCCGGTCTGGTGCAATCTCGCTGAGCGTCCTCGCAGGACCGCCACCCTGTGCGCCGTCCTGGCAACGGGGCTAGGTCTGGCCTACCTAGTGCTGGCCGGGGCGCCGGGCCGATATGTGTCGATCAATATCGGGGCGATGTTGCTGGGCCTGGTCCTGCTTGGAGCCGGATGTCTGGCGGAACGGGTGACCCGTCGATGGTCCGGTCCCCTGATCCTCGCTGGTGGCGTCCTGCTGCTGCTGACCAGCCAGTTCGGGGCCAGCCTGGACGGCGCCCAGCGCTGGATCGTGATCCATGGGCTGGTCGTCCAGCCCAGCCTGCTGCTCCTGCCGGTGATGGCGGTGGGCTTCGCGGGCCGCCGCGACACCCTATCGACGACCGGCATGATCGTGGCCGCCCTGGCCCTGGCGCTGCAGCCCGACCGGGCCATGGCCGGCGCGCTGGTGGTGAGCTTGATCGTGCTGGCCCTGGTCTGCCGCGCCAAGACGGTGATGATCGCGCTGGCCGCCGCCGTGACCGGCTTCACGGCGAGCCTGCTGCAGGCCGACCAGCTGCCGGTCCAGCCCTTCGTCGAGCAGGTCTTCCTCACGGCGTTCGCAGCCCATCCCCTGGCCGGACCGGCCGTGATCCTCGGCGCGGGGCTGATGATCCTCCCGGCCCTGACCGGCTCGCCGCGGACCCGTCCCACCATGGCCGTCTTCGGCGCTGTCTGGCTGGCGATCCTCGCGGCGACGGTCCTGGGCCACTATCCGACTCCTGTCGTCGGCTATGGTGGCAGCGGCGTCATCGGCTATCTGATAAGCCTTATCGGCCTGCCCAAGAGCGGCGGCGCCGAGGCGGCGAAGTAGAAAGGCGCCATGCGCGGGTTGATGGTCGGACTTCTTGCGGCGGTGGTCGCCGCCGCATCGCCGGCCTGGTCGGCCGGCACGACGCCGCCGGTGCGGACTGCGCCGCCGAAGAACCGCAAGCCGGTGATCACCAATCCCGACTGGGCCGCCCTGCCCAGCCCGGACGACATCGCCCGCTACTATCCCGAACACGCCATGCGCAACAGCATCAGCGGCAGGGCTGTCATCGGCTGCTTCGTCTCGGCTGAGGGCCTGCTGACCAACTGCAAGGTGATCTCGGAATCGCCACCGGGCGAGGACTTCGGCGCGGCGGCGGTGCGCATGGCCCCGGCCTTCCGGATGAAGCCCAAGACTCTGGACGGCACGCCGGTCGAGGGCGCCGAGGTGCGTATCCCGATCGTCTTTCAGGCCCCCGAGCAAGGCGCACCGATCATGATGGGCCAAGCATCGGGTCCGCCGCCACCCCTGCCGCCGATGGCCGGACAGTTCCTGTACATGGGCGCGGGCTCCGCGGATGTTTCGGACAGTTCAGCGGGTCCGGTCTTCCTCTACCTGCGAACCCCGGACAGCCCGCCCGTCGACGGCGTCAGCAGGACCTGGATGGTCATCGTGTTCCCGCCGACCGACGGCCGCGCCATGTATTGGATGCTGGACCAGACCCTTGACTGCGCCGGTCGCAGGATCAGTCCCCAGAGCGTGCAGGTATTCATGGGACCGGGCGAACGGGTCGGTTGGAGCGGCCCCGTGAACGCCGGCTGGCAGGCGACCGATGACCCGGTGATGGGCAAGGGGCTGGACCTAGCGTGCGGCGTGGCCAAGCCGGGTGCGGCGGCCCTTCCGGATGTGGCGGCGGTCCGCAAGGACGCCGCCGCCCGGTTCGCCGCGGCAGGATCGAAATAGACGGATCGGAACAACCCCTAGCAGCTCCGCACATAGCCCCATCCCCGGTTTCCCTGGCGAAGGCCAGGGTCCAAGCGGAGGATCCTGAAAAGGCGCGGGCAGGGCGGCCAGCCCCGTATGGATCCTGGCCTTCGCCAGGAATCTCGGGCAGGGCCCTAGATACACCGTCCCCCGTCCACCTCCATCGCCACCCCGGTGATCATCGCCGCGTCGTCCGAGCACAGGAAGGCCGCCGCCGCGCCCATGTCGGCCGGCGTCGAGAAGCGGCCCAGCGGGATCGAGGCCAGGAACTTCGCGCGGATCTCCGGTGTGTCCTGGCCCATGAAGGTGGCCAACAGCGGCGTCTCGCCGGCCACCGGGTTGAGGGCGTTGACCCGCACCCCGCTGGGGGCCAGCTCGACGGCCATGGCCCGGGTGGCGGTGATCATCCAGCCCTTGGTGGCGTTGTACCAGGTCAGGTTCGGCCGGGGACTGACCCCGCCGGTCGAGGCGATGTTGAGGATGGCGCCGGACCCCCGCGCCTTCATGCCTGGCACGAAATGGCGGGCGGTCAGATAGACCGACTTGGCGTTGACGGCGAACAGCCGGTCGAACTCGTCCTCGGGCAGGCCGTCCAGCGGCTGGGGCAGGTGGCCGATGCCGGCGTTGTTGACCAGGATGTCGACCGCCCCAGCCGCCTGCGCCAGGGCGGCGATGTCGGCGTCCTTCGAGACGTCGGCGGTGAAGGGCCGGGTCTGGTCGCCCAGCTCGGCGGCCAGGGCGGCGGCGGCCTCGCCGTTGCGGTCGACGATGATCACCCGCGCGCCCTCGGCGACGAAGCGGCGCACGATGCCCTCGCCAAAGCCGGACGCGCCACCGGTGACGATGGCCAACCTGTTTTGAAGTCGATTCATGGGAATGCGCTCACGGTCTCCCTTCCTCCTCGATGGAGGAAGGGCGGGGATGGTGGTGGTGGCAGTGCGTCTCCGGAAGAACGCGGGGAGGCGACCACGCCACCCTGAGCCAGTCGCCCAAATTCCGAGCGCGCACCACCAACCCTGCCCTTCCTCCATCGAGGAGGAAGGGTTCCAGAAAAAGCAGTGTCAGCCATGATGCGCCGCCACGGTCTTGAGGGTGGAGAAGGCGTAGAGGGCCTCGAAGCCCTTCTCGCGGCCATGGCCGGAGCGGCCGACGCCGCCGAACGGCAGCTCGACCCCGCCGCCGGCCCCGTAATTGTTGATGAACACCTGGCCGGCCCGCAACGCCCTGGCCAGCCGCATCTGGCGCCCGCCATCGGCGGTCCAGACCCCGGCCACCAGGCCATAGGCGGTGCCGTTGGCGATGCGGGCGGCGTCGGCCTCGTCCTCGAACGGGATGACCACCTGGACGGGGCCGAAGATCTCGTCCTGGGCCAGGCGGTGGCCGGGATCGACGCCGGTGAACAGGGTGGGCGGGACATAGTGGCCGCCGGACGGGGCGCCGGCGGCGATGCGGCCCTGGGCGGCGAGGGTCAGGTCGGCGCGGCCCTGGCTGAGGAAGCCCTCGACCATGGCCTTCTGCTTGGCCGAGATCAGCGGGCCCAGGTCCAGGTCGCTCATCGCCGGGCCGGCGGTCAGGGCGCTGAAGCGCTCGGCCAGCCGCTCGACCAGCCGGTCATGAATGGACCGCTGCACCAGGATGCGCGAGCCGGCCGAGCAGGTCTGGCCGGCGTTCTGGATGGCGGCGTTGACCAGGAAGGGCAGCGCCTTGTCGAGGTCGGCGTCCTCGAAGACCAGCTGAGGCGACTTGCCGCCCAGCTCCAGGGTGACCGGCACCGTGTTGCGGGCGGCGGCGGCCTGGATGGCGGCGCCCACGCCGGTGGAGCCGGTGAAGGAGATGTGGTCGACGCCGGGGTGAGACGCCAGCGCCGCGCCGGCCGCGGCCCCGGTTCCCGGGATGACGCTGAGGGCGCCGGCCGGCAGCCCCGCCTCGTGGGCGATGCGGGCGAAGGCCAGCGCGGTCAGGCAGGCCTGCTCGGCCGGCTTGAGCACGGCGGCGTTGCCCATGGCGAGCGCCGCGACCACCGAGCGGCCGAGGATCTGCATGGGATAGTTCCAGGGGATGATGTGGCCGGTCACCCCGTGCGGCTCGCGCAGGGTGTAGACCGTGTAGCCGGCCAGATAGGGGATGGTCTGGCCCATCAGCTTGTCGGCCGCCCCGCCGTAGAATTCCAGGTAGCGGGCCAGGGCCAGGGCGTCGGCCTTGGCCTGGCGCAGCGGCTTGCCGACATCGCGGGCCTCGAGCTGCGCCAGCTCATCGGCCCGCTCGGCGACGGCGAAACCGATCTTCGACAGGACCCGGCCGCGCTCGGCGGCGGTCAGCCCGCCCCAGGGCCCGGTCAGGGCCGAGCGGGCGGCGGCGACGGCTTCGTCGACCTCGGCCGGTCCGGCGGCGGCGGCTTCGCCCAGCACGTCGCCGGTGGACGGATCTTCCAGTTCCAGGACGCCGGCCGAGCCTTTGGCGCGCCACTCGCCGGCGATGAACAGGCCTTCGCGGATCGTCATTCCTGCCCTCTTCCGCCCCGCCAACCATGGCCTCGGCGCATGGAACCCATAACCCAATTCGAATTCAGAACAGCACTCGCCGCCGGTAGTTTGGCGTCATCGAAACGCCGGGCCGCACGGCCCTCCAACCTGAACTGAAAAGAGCTATGACCCGACTGACCACCTCCTTCAAGGCGCTCGCCGCCTGCGCTGTCCTGGGCGCCGGCGCCCTGGCCGCCACCTCCGCCTCGGCCGGCGAATGCCCGGCCGACCAGACCCGCCCGAACGCCCGCCTGACCGGTGAAATGATGCCGCTCGGCGTCACCGACACCGTGCTGGGCAGCGTCGACCTGGGCCCGGAAATCCAGGGCCTGGCCGGCCGCAACCTTCGCTTCCGCAAGCTGGTCATCCAGCCCGGCGGCGTGGTGCCCTGGCACAGCCACGGCGACCGCCCGGCCCTGATCCTGACCATCGAGGGCTCGATCACCGAATACCGCAGCACCTGCGCGGTCGGCATCGAGCATCCGGCCGGCGACATCTCGCTGGAGTCGGGCGGCATCTCGCACTGGTGGAAGAACAACACCGACAAGGTGGCCGTGCTCTACGCCGCCGACATCAAGAACGACGGGGCGCCCAAGCCCTCCGACAACGCGATGTAGTCGAGACCCCGTCTGATCCGGACAAGGGCCGATCCCGTTCCCGATCAGACGGACTGCCTCAGGCCACCCCCTTCCCTGAGGCGTCTGGAGCCCGCGGCGCGCACCCCCAGCGCCGCGGGCTCTTCCATTTCCGGAGCCCCGCCATGACCCTGACCATGAGCCAACACCATCCCGCCCATCCGTCCCAGGCCCTGCGCCGCACCCTGGTCATCGGGCTGATCGGCTTCCTGACTCTTGTCGATCTGTTCGCCGCCCAGGCCATCCTGCCCACCCTGGTCGGCCACTACCGGGTCAGCCGGGCGGCCATGGGGTTCGCGGTCAACGCCTCGACCATCGGCATGGCGGTCAGCGGCCTGGCCGTCGCCGCGTTCGGCGGCCGCTGGGATCATCGGCGGGGGATCTGGATCAGCCTGGCCCTGCTGGCCATCCCCACCGCCCTGCTGGCCTATGCGCCCGACCTGATGGCCTTCACCGCCCTTCGCATCGTCCAGGGGGTCTGCATGTCGGCCGCCTTCACCCTGACCCTGGCCTGGCTGGGCGAGCACTGCACCCCGGCGGAATCCGCCACCGCCACGGCCGCCTATGTCACCGGCGGGGTGGCGTCCAACCTGGTGGGACGGCTGATCAGCGGCTCGGTGGCCGATCTGCTGGGACTGTCGGCCAACTTCTATGTCTTCGCGCTTCTGAACCTGGCCGGCGCGGCCCTGGTCTATGTCAGCCTGCAGCGGACCCTGGCCATGCCGGGCCCCGCCATGCGGCGAACCCTGGCCGCCTGGCTCTCACCGCTGCGAAACCCCAGGCTGCTGGCCGGCTACGGCATCGGCTTTCTGATCCTGTTCGCCTTCCTGGGCGTATTCACCTACGTCAACTTCGTGCTGGCCGCCCCGCCGGTCGCCCTGTCGCCGATGAAGCTGGGCATCGTCTATTTCGTCTTCCTGCCCTCGATGATCACCACGCCGTTCGCCGGCCGGATCGCCGCCCGGCTGGGGGCGCGGCCGGTGTTCTGGGCGGCCATGGCGGTGGCGGGGGCGGGGCTGCCGCTGCTGGTGCTGGACAGCCTGGTCCCGGTGCTGGCCGGGCTGGTGCTGGTGGGCGTGGGGACCTTCTTCGCCCAGGCGGCGGCCACCGGCTATGTCGGACGGATCGCCGGCGCGGACCGGGCGACGGCCGGCGGGCTCTACCTGGCCAGCTACTATCTGGGCGGCCTGGCCGGGGCGGCGGTGCTGGGTCAGACCTTCGACCGCTTCGGCTGGGGCGCCTGCGTGGCGGGCGTGGCCCTGGCCCTGGCGGCGATCGCGGCCCTGGCCTCGGTGCTGCGCGAGTAGCTAGCGCGCCGCCGCCTTGCGCCAGTCATAGGTCCTGGCCTGCGAGACGAAGGCGCCCAGGGCCGGCGAATGCGGCCGGCCGCGCACGGTGACCAGCATGATGGTGCGGTTGAACGGCGGGTCGGTCAGCGGCCGGGTGGTCAGGCCCGGATCGGTGACGCAGAACTCGGGGAACAGCCCCAGGCCCATCTCGGCCTTGATCATCGCCTGGACCCAGTCGTCGCGGTCGCTGGAGAACACCTGGCGCATCTTGATGCCCCGGCCCAGATAGTTGTCGCGGATGTGGTCGAAGACCTCGCACATGTGGCGGTTGACATAGGACTCGCGGTGCAGGTCCGGGGCGCTGATGGTGTTGCGGCTGGCGAGCGGATGGCCCGGGGCGATGGCCACCACGAAACGCTCGTCGAAGAGCGGCAGGCTGTGGAAGCGCATGTCCAGCGGCTCGGGCAGGCCGATCAGCCCGACATGCAGGTCGCCGTCGCTCAGCGCCTCGATCAGCGACTTGGCCCCCAGATCCTTGACCACCAGCTGCACGCCGGGATTGGCGGCGCGGAAACGGACGATCAGGTCGGTCAGCATGGCCGGGCCGATGGTGCACATGGCCCCGATGTTCAGCGGCGCCTCGTCCAGGGTCTTCAGCGATCGGGCGTGGTTGCGGGCCGCCTCGCTCTGGTCCTGGATCGACTGCAGGTAGGGCAGCATCATCCGGCCCAGTTCGGACAGGTGGGTGCGGCGCCGCTCGCGATGGAACAGCGGCCCGCCCAGCTCGGCCTCGAGTTGCTGGATGGCGCGGGTCAGGGCCGGCTGGGTGACGTGGCACTGCTCGGCCGCGCGCGTGAAGTTGAGCGTCTCCGACAGCGCCAGGAAGTAGCGGACCTGCTGCATTTCCATGGTCTTGGCCCCCCGATCCTGGCTAGTGGACGGGTTCGAGCGGGCGCCTGGCCGCCGCCCTGGGGGCCGGCTCGGGCGTCTTTGGCATGATGTCGCCGGTGATCAGCCGCGAGCCGCGGTCGAAGGTGATGTAGGCCCACAGCCAGTCCAGGGTGACGGCGATGCGGTTGCGGAACCCGATCAGGAAATAGACGTGGGCCGCGCCCCAGAACAGCCAGGCGATGAAGCCCTTCAGGCTGGCCTTGCCGATGGCGACCACGGCGGCCTGGCGCCCGACAGTGGCGAGATTGCCGTAGTCCTTGTAGCGGAATGGCCCCGGCGCGGGGCGGTCGGCGAGACGAGCCTTGATCAGCCGGGCCAGGTACTCGCCCTGCTGCTTGGCGACCGGGGCGACGCCGGGCAGGGGCTTGCCGTCGGCCTGGGCATGGGCCGCATCGCCGATGACGAAGATGTCGGGCGCGCCGGCGACCGACAGATCGGCGCCGACCATGGCCCGGCCGGCCCGGTCGCGCTCGGCCTCCAGCCAGGTCGCAGCCGGCGAGGCGCGCACGCCGGCGGCCCAGACCAGGGTGCGGGCCTCGATGCGGCTCTTGCCATCCAGCTCCACGCCCAGGGCGTCGCAGGCGGTGACCGCCCGGCCGGTGGCGACGGTGACGCCCAGCTTCTCCAGCGCCCGGGCGGCATAGGCCGACAGGTGGGGCGGAAAGGCGGTCAGCACGCGCGGCCCGGCCTCGACCAGATAGACCCGGGCCATGGCGCCCTGGATGACCCGGAAATCGCAGCTGATGGCCCGCCGCGCCAGCTCGGCTATGGCCCCGGCCAGCTCGACCCCGGTCGGGCCGGCGCCAATGATCACGAAGGTCAGCAGCCGCTCGCGCTCGGCCGCATCGTCGGTCAGCTCGGCCCGTTCGAAGGCCAGCAGCACCCGGCGGCGCACGTCGATGGCGTCTTCCAGGGTCTTGAGGCCGGGGGCGAAGGCCTCCCAGTCGTCATGCCCGAAATAGGCGTGGGTCGCCCCGGTGGCCAGCACCAGGATGTCATAGGGGATGACCCGGTCGCTGAGCTTCACCTGTCGGCGCGCCCGATCCACCCCAGCGACTTCGCCCAGGATCACCCGGGTGTTGGCCTGGCCGCGCACCACGCTGCGGATCGGGCTGGCGATCTGGGTGGGGGCCAGGCCCGCCGTCGCTACCTGATACAGCAGCGGCTGGAAGAGGTGATGGTTGCGGCGGTCGATCAGGGTGACGTCGCAGGGCGCGTCGGCCAGGCCCTTGGCCAGGGCCAGCCCGCCAAAACCGGCTCCCACGATCACCACGCGGGGCCGGGCGGGAGCGGTTTGCGGCTGGGTCACGGCGTGGCGTCCTCTGTCGGCTAGGCCATAGCACATATGGGAACCGAGAGCGCCTAGTGCGCCGTCCAGGCTCCATCGACCGGCAGTGCGGCGCCGGTAATCGAGGCGCCGCCGGGACCGCAGAGGTAGGCGGTCAGCATGCCTATCTCCTCGACCGTGGCGAAGCGCTTGTTGGGCTGAGCCTTGAGCAGCACGTCCTTGATCACCTGTTCGGGGGTGATCTTGAAGGCCTTGGCCTGGTCGTCGATCTGTTGTTCGACCAGCGGGGTCCAGACATAGCCGGGGCAGATGGCGTTGCAGGTGACGCCGCTCTCGGCCGCCTCCAGCGCCACCACCTTGGTCAGGCCGACGACGCCGTGTTTGGCGGCGACATAGGCCGACTTGAAGGGCGAGCCGACCAGGCCGTGGGCCGAGGCGATATTGATGATCCGGCCGTAGCCCTCGGCCTTCATGCGCGGCAGCACCGCGCGGATGGTATGAAAGGCGCTGGTCAGGTTGATGGCGATGATGGCGTCCCAGCGGGCGACCGGGAAATCCTCGATGGGCGCGACATGCTGGATGCCGGCGTTGTTGACCAGGATGTCCACCGGCCCGATGGCGTCATGGGCCATCGCCATCATCTGGCGGATGGCCTCGGGATCGCGCAGGTCAGCGTCGCTGTAGGTCGCCTCGACCTGGTGGTCGCGGGCCAGGTCCAGGCGGATCTGCTCGATCTCGTCGGGGTCGCCCAGGCCGTTGAGCACCAGGGCCGCGCCCTGGCGGGCCAGTTCGGTCGCCACGCCCAGGCCGATGCCGCTGGTCGAGCCGGTGACCAGGGCGACGCGGCCCTCGAGCGGACGGGGAGCGGCCTCAAGCTGGGCGACGCGGGCAAGGGTGTTCATGGCGGGTTTCCAAAGCGACAGGGGTTGGTTGGTCATGGGTCAGCCTTCGGCCAGCATTTCGCCGCCGGCCGCCTCATGGAGGATAAAGCCCTCCATCGGGTCGAATTCGCGGGTCCAGGGGGCCTTGGCCAGCACACGGACAGTGTCCAGATAGCCGGCGTCCCAGCGGCTGCGCACGCCCTCGGCCGAGAAGTCGATATCCTTGGCGTGGTTCTCGCCGGCCAGCGGCGGGGCCAGCAGGCGGACGACATGCATGCGGGTCAGGCAGCCATAGGCGGCCAGGGCCTTGGTCTCGGCCCGCTGGCGGATGTCCTCGGGCACGTGGGCGGCCAGCTCGGCGATGATGTGGCGCAGGCGATGGATCTGTTTCTGGCGGGCGATGTGGCTGACCGCACGGCTGGAATACTGCAGGTCCTTCTGGCGGCTCATCACCCGGGCGATGGTGTCGGGCTCGGGACCGTTGGGGCTCCAGACATGGACGGCAAAGACCAGGCCGCCGCGGCGGGGGTTGTCGTCGAACACCGCCTCGACCGGGGTGTTGGAAAGGATGCCGCCGTCCCAGAAGAGTTCGCCGTCGATCCGCACGGCCGGGAAGGCCGGTGGCAGGGCGCCCGAGGCCATGACATGGCGCACGCCCAGCGGCGACTCGCGGCTGTCGAAATAGCGCATCTCGCCGGTCTGGACATTGGCGGCGCCGACGGTCAGCCGGGGCGCGCCGCTGTTGAGGCGATCGGTGTCGATCAGGTCGGCCAGGGTCCGTTCCAGTGGAACGGTGCGGTAGTAGCCGGCCATATCCGGGCCCAGCGGCATATGCTGGCCCAGAAAGGCCCAGGGATTGGGCTCGAAGAAGCCGCGCACCCCGCCTATCACCGTCATGGCGTTGGCGGCGCCGGGTCCCGAAAGCGCCGAGGCCATCTCGGTCAGCGGGCCATGCGTCATTCGCCGCCAGAACTCGCGCATGCGGGTCAGGCGGTTTTCCGGAGCGTTGCCGGCGATCAGGCTGGCGTTGATGGCCCCGATCGAGGTGCCGATCACCCAGTCCGGCTCGATGCCCGCCTCATGCAGGGCCTGATAGACCCCGGCCTGGTAGGCGCCCAGCGCCCCGCCGCCCTGGAACACAAGGACGATCTGGCCAAGCGCGGCGCGGTCGAAATGAGGTTCGGATTTCGCCGCCGCCTTGCGGGGGTTTTCGAGGGTGGCCGCGGCCATGGGTGATCTCCGTTTGCGGAACGGAAGATGCCGGGTCGCCGGGTTGGCCGGAAATGCCGGTAAGGCATGGTTTGCATAGGCGCGGGTGCGTAACCGACCGCTCAGCCCGCCAGGACGGCTCCGACAGCCTTGATCGTGCGCGCCACATCCGCCTCGCCGGTGCGCCAGTTGCTGACGCTGATCCGCATGCAGCGGCGGCCCCGCCAACTGACGCCGCCGAACAGCGCCTCGCCGGACGCATTGATCTGGGCGATGACCGCATCCGTCCTGGCGTCGTCGCCGAAGCGGACCAGCGCCTGGTTGAGGTCAGAGACCATCACCAGTTCGGCCCCCGGCAGGGCGCCGATGCCCTCGGCCAAGGCGCGGGCGTGGCGGCTGGTGCGCCGAACCAGGTCCGCCAGACCCTCGCGCCCCAGTTCGCGGATGGCGGCGTAGACGGCGAACCCCCGCGCCCGGCGCGACAGTTCTGGGTTCCAGTCGAAGGGGTCACGGGCGGTCCCGCCGCCGGCCGGGAAGTAGCTGGTGGTCATGGTCATGGCGGCGCGATGAGCGTCGGCGTCGCGGACGAAGGCCAGGCCGCTGTCATAGGGGACGTTGAGATACTTGTGGCCGTCGGTGGTCCAGCTGTCGGCCAGTTCGATGCCCTGGGCCAGATGGCGGTGGGCGGGGCTGACCCGGGCCCAGAGACCGAAGGCGCCGTCGACATGGGTCCAGGCGCCGGCCGCGCGGGCGATGGGACAGAGCTGCGCGAAGGGATCGAAGGCGGCGAGGTTCAGCTCGCCCGCCTGCAGGATGACGATGGTCGGGGCGTCCCGCTCGGCGAGCTTGGCGCTGAGGCCCTCAGGCGTAACCTGGCGATTGTCGTCCATCGCCAGGGGTTCGAGGGCGTCGGTGCCGATGCCCAGGATGCGCAGGGCGATGTCGACCGAGGCGTGACGGTCGGCGTTGCTCAGCACACGGATGGGCGGGGCGCCGCTGAGGCCCTGGCGCTCGACGTCCCAGCCCCGGTCGCG
This sequence comes from Caulobacter ginsengisoli, assembly GCF_030814835.1. GTDB lineage: Bacteria > Pseudomonadota > Alphaproteobacteria > Caulobacterales > Caulobacteraceae > Caulobacter > Caulobacter ginsengisoli. The sequence continues at coordinate 20,940 of NZ_JAUSVS010000004.1, read as the reverse complement.
CAGCACCGCGTGCCGGGCGGCGGCGAGGCCCGTGACATGGGCCATCTGGCAGCCGGTGACGAAGGCGAAGCTGGCTTCGGCCGGCAGGCCGAACAGGTCCTTGAGCCAGGCCCCGGCCACCTCCTCGACCACGGCGGCGGCGGGGCCGGAGGCGTGCAGGCAGGCGTTCTGGTCCCAGACCGCGGTCAGCCAGTCGGCCCCGATGGCCGCGGGCAGGCCGCCGCCGATCACCCAGCCGAAGAACCGCCCGCCCTGCGAGCCGTGCAGGCCGCGCTCGGCGTCCCGGGCCAGTTCGTCGACGACCTGGGCGGCGGGAAGACCGCGCTCCGGCGTCGGCCGGCCCAGGCTCTGGCGCAGTTCGTCCAGCGACGCCGGCGCATAGACAGGCCGGGTCCCCAGCCCGTCCAGCCAGGCCTGGGCGTGATGGCGCGCCCGGTCGAGCGCGTCGGCGTCAGGCCTTTCCATAGCGAGCGCCCAGGTCGGCGCAGGTCTCGTGAAACTCGGCGACCGTCTCGGCGATGATCTCGGCCACCGGGCGGACCGCGTCGATGCGGCCGGCCACCTGGCCCGACAGGGCGATGGAGGCCTCCATGTCGCCGCCGAAATAGAGGGCCAGCGCATTGCGGAACTCGCCCATGGCGCCGCCCTCCGGCGGGTCCTTTTCCATGACCGTGGTCTTCTCGGTGCGCAGGGCCCGCAGGGCCGGCCCGGGACCGAAGCGGTTGAGGAAGACGGTGTCGGTCTCCTTGGCCCCGAGGATGGCGTCCTTCCAGTTCTGGTGCACCGGCGACTCGGCCGCCGAGACCATGCGGGTTCCCATCTGGATGCCCTCGGCCCCCAGGGCGAAGGCGGCGGCCATGGTGCGCCCATCGACCATGCCGCCGGCGGCGATCACCGGAACCTTCACCTTCGAGCAGACCAGGGGCAGCAGCACCATGGTGGCCACGTCGCGGCTGTTCTTGAACCCGCCGCCCTCGCCGCCCTCGACCACCAGCCCGTCGACCCCGGCCTCGATGGCCTTCAGCGCCGCCGCCAGCGAAGGCACGACGTGGAAGACGGTCAGGCCCGCTTCCTTGAGGGCCGAGCAGTATTTGTTGGGATCGCCGGCCGAGGTGGTGACGAACTTGACCCCCTGGTCGACCACGAAGGAGACGATGTCGGGATCGCGCACGAAGGCCTGGGCGATGTTCACCCCGAACGGTTTGTCGGTCAGCTCGCGCATCTTTTTGATTTCGCCGCGCACCTCGTCGAGCTGGCCGGAAGAGGTCTCGATGATCCCCAGTCCCCCGGCGTTGGAGACGGCGCTGGCTAGCTGGGCGCGGGCGATCCAGCCCATCGGGGCCTGGACGATGGGGTATTGCACTCCCAGCATGGCGGTGATGCGATTGTTGATCATTGGCGCTCTCCCTCCCTTCGCCCTCACCCGGCGACGCTGCGGGGTCAAGAGGCGGCGTGAATTGGAGGACCGTTCGTGGCCAATCTGGGCGAGACCACCGTGCGGATCGTGGTCGAAGACCCGCCGCCCGGCGTGATGGTGGCGGTGCAGTGGGGCAAGACCGGCGCGAACTTCGCCAGCGAACTGATCCGGCCCAGTGAAGCCGGCGCCGGGCGGGTCGCCTTCGACGTCCCGGTCAAGGTGACCACCGGGCCGGACGGGGCGGCGCGGCTGGTGGGCCCGGCCATCCAGGGACCGACCGGCGACAGGTTCATCTATGTCAACTGGGGGACCTGCGCCGGCCAGCACGGCACGCCGATCACCCGCCGGGCCAAGGTGCGGATCGGAACCCTGACCCCGGCCCAGATCGAGGCGGCCCTGGCCCCGGGCAAACGGCTGGAGACGGCCTTCGCCGGCGTCGGCAAGGACGGCGGCCCGGCCTGCGCGACCATTCCGCTGATTGGGGGCTGGCGGGTGGTTAGCTAGACTTCTTCGGGGCCCTCGGCCAGGTAGGCCAGCGTGCGGCGGGCGCATTCGCGGAAGATCACCATCACCCCGGCGGTGAGGATTTCCAGGTTGTCGTAGAGCTGCTGGGTCAGGACCACCACGCCCTCGGTCCGCAGATCGAAGAAGCCGGCCTTCTCGCCCGCCTTCAGCAGTTGGCGCACCTGGGCCCGTGAGATGCCGGCGTCGCGCGACAGCCTGGCGACATTGATCGGCGCCGGTTGGCGGGGCGGGAAGCTGTCGCGCTCCACGCCGCTGAACAGGATGAGCGACAGCACCACCATGCCGGAGAACCGCTCCGAGAAGATGTCCAGCGAGGGCCCCTCGGGGCGCCAGGTCTTGAAACCGGCGGCCAGGAAGTCGCCATGCACCCGCACGAAGGCGCGGAACACCCCCGGCTCCTCGATCCGCCGCAGAATCTCGGCGATCAGCGGGTCCAGGTCGGCGACCGTGGCCAGGTCGCGGCGGTAGCGTTCATGGAAGGCTTCGAACAGGGCCGGGGTGATGGTGTAATGCCGCTCACGGCGATCCGCCTCCCTCCGGGCGGGCTGCACATAGCCCAGGAACTGCATGTAGATCAGCAGGGCCCGGGCCCGGCCGGGACTGGAGAGTCGCGTGCCTTCCAACAGCTTGGCCAGGCGCGCCAGGGTCAGGCCGCCGGGGCTGGCGTCCAGATAGATGGCCCAGACCCCGCTGACCATCCGCCCCAGGTCCCGCAGGGTGGCGGCGACCATTTTCGTGTCGCCCGGCCGGGGCAGCCAGCTGGCCGCCGAGCGCCGGCCCGCCTCGACCAGGCCCGGCAGCCGGCGCGCGGCGCTGATCTGCTCGTCGCTGATGACTTCCGCCGCTTCCGCCAGCGTCCAGTTTCGCATGTCTGTGAGAAGCCCGCCCGAAGCCTGGAACTATAGCCCTATTGTCCCAGGCCGTCAGGCCACGTCGCGCCCGGACTCTTCCAGATGTGTCAGCGTCGCCTCGGCGCTGGCCGCCAGTATGCGGCTTGCGCACGCCACCAGCAGCTTGACGTGCTCGGCCAGCAGCGGGGTCAGCAGCATCAGCCCTTCCTCGACAGGGGTCATGAAGCCGGCCGCCTGCGCCTCGCGAAACAGCCGGCGAACCTGGGCGCGGGAGATGCCGGTCTCACGGGCCAGGCCCGCGACGGTGTAGCGGACCGGTCGCTGTGGCGGGAAGCTGTCGCCCGCCTCACCGCTCAGCAGCATGTGGGCCAGCACCATCATGCCGGAATAGCGGCTGGAGAACATGTCCAGCGAGACGGTCTCCGGCCTGTAGGCCTTGAGCAGGGCGACCAGCAGACCGCCGTGCGCCCAGGCCAGGCAGCGGAAGACCTCCTCGTCATCCAGCCGCTCGGCGACCTCGGCGATGGCGGGGTCGGTCTCGATGAAGGCGCCAAGGTCACGGCGATAGCGTTCGTGGAAGGCCTGCTTGAGCTGGGGGGTGACCCGGAAGCGCTTTTCGCGGCCGTCATTGTCCTGGCTGACCGCCGGCTCGATATAGCCGAGGAACCGCAGATACAGCAGCAGGGCCCGCGCCCGACCGGGACTGGACAGCCAGGAGCCCTCGAGCAGCTTGCTCATGCGCGACAGGGTCAGGCCGCCGGGACTGGAGTCGAGATAGAGGGACCAGTTGCCGCTGACCATGCGGCCCAGATCCCGCATGGTGACCTCGATCATCTTGGTGTCGTTGGACTTGGGCAGCCAGCATTCCACGCAGCCGCGCAAAGCCCGCTCGAACCCCGGCCCGGCGATCACGGCCTCCACCACATCCCGATCGAGAATGTGGTCAGTGTCTTCAGTGCTCCAGGTTCGCACGGCTGATCACGTCCCCCGACCGCCAACATATTGGCAAGCAATGTCGGCTGCCAGCCGACACACTCCCCAAACGAAGCCCCTGCGGCGACTTGACGCCTAGGGGGCGAGAAGGGCCTCTTCCTGATTCAGGGAGAAGCAGATGGCCGGCAGTCAGGATTTCGCCGCCGACCCGCGCAACGAGACGGCGCTGGTCTGGCTGAACGGGGCGCTGGTCCCCAAGCGGGACGCAAAAGTCTCGATCTTCGACGCCGGGTTCGTGCTGGGTGATGGGGTCTGGGAGGGGCTGCGGCTGCACCGGGGCCGGCTGATGTTCCTGGAAACCCATCTGGACCGGCTGTTCGAGGGGGCCGGCGCCATCGATCTGGATATCGGCCTGACCCGCCAGGGTGTGGTCGAGGCGCTGAACGAACTCTTCGCCGCCAACGGCATGGAGGACGGCGTCCATATCCGGCTGATGGTCACCCGCGGCGAGAAGGCGGCCTGCAACCAGGATCCGCGCAATGCGCTGGGCAAACCCACCGTCGTCATCGTCGCCGAATGGAAGTCGCCCAGCCCCGCCCTGGCGACCCGGGGCCTGTCGCTGCACACCAGTTCGATCCTCTGCACGCCCAGGGAGATGTTCGACATGCGGCTGAACAGTCACAGCCGCCTGAATCTGATCATCGCCCTGCAGCAGGCCATCCGCGCCGGGGCCGACGAGGCGCTGATGCTGGACCCGCACGGCCATGTCTCCAGCTGCAACGCCACCAACTTCTTCTGGGTCAGGGACGGCGAGGTGCGGACCTCGCGCGGCGACTACTGCTTCAACGGCGTGACCCGGGCCAATGTCATCGAGCTCTGCCGCGTGAACGGCGTGCCGATCCAGTTGGGCGACTTCCCGCTCGAAGACGCCCAGACCGCGGACGAAGCCTTCGTCACCGGCACCTTCGGCGGCCTGACCCCGATCCGCGAGATCGACGGCCGGGCCCTGCCTCTGGCCCTGCCCGGGCCGGTGACCACGCGGCTGAAGGCGCTCTACGAGGCCCTCAAGGACGCGGAAGCCGCCCGATGACCGTGCGCATCGCCATGTGGTCGGGGCCGCGCAACATCTCCACGGCGATGATGCGGGCCTTCGAGAACCGCCCCGACACCACCGTCGTCGACGAGCCCTTCTACGCCGCCTATCTGGCCGCCACCGGCCTGGACCATCCGATGCGCGAGGCGGTGCTGGCCAGCCAGTCGCGGGACTGGGACGAGGTGGCGGCGGACCTCACCGGCGCGGCGCCCGGCGGGGCGGCGATCCACTACCAGAAGCACATGACCCACCACATGCTGCCCGGTGTGGCGCTGGACTGGACCGGGCAGTGCCGCAATGCCTTCCTGATCCGCGAGCCTGAAGCGGTGCTGGCCAGCTACACGGTCAAGCGCGAGAGCGTCACCCTGGCCGATATCGGCTTTGAGCGGCAGCGCGAGCTGTTCGAGCGCGAGGCCGACCGGCTGGGCAGGGCCCCGCCCGTGGTCGAGGGCCGCGACGTGCTGGCCGATCCGCGGGGCATGCTGACGGCGTTGTGCGCGGCCCTGGATGTCCCGTTCAGCGAGGCGATGCTGGCCTGGCCCGCCGGCCGCCGGATGAGCGACGGGGTCTGGGCCCCGGCCTGGTACGACGCCGTCGAGAAATCCACGGGTTTTGGCCCGCCCCGCGAGGAGGCGGCGGTGCTGCGCGAGGACCTGAAGCCCATCGCCGAAGCGGCCCGGCCCCACTACGAGCGGCTGGCGGCGTTCAAGTTGGAACGCTGACCATTCACTTTTCAACCGTCATCCTGGGCCTTGTGCCCAGGATCCCGCGTTCCGCTCGCTGCGAATGACGGCGATGAAGCTGTAGCGTGGACGCCCCACGGCCTTGCTCACGTGCGGCGGATGGCGGGATTCCAGGCACAAGGCCTGGAATGACGGTTTGGGTTGGGCGTGGGGTGACTCTCGCCTACTCCCCTCGGAAAACCGCCGGCCGTTTCTCGTTGAACGCCGCCACGCCCTCGCGGCGGTCCGCCGTCGGGATCGTCCGATTGTAGGCCTCGACCTCCAGGGCCAGCCCGGTCTTCAGGTCGGTCTCGATCCCCAGTCCCATGGCCCGGCGGGCCTGGCGCACGGCGATGGGGCCGCCGGCGGCGATGGCGGCGGCGGTTTCCAGCACGCTGTCTTCCAGATCGCCCAGCGGGACCACCCGGTTGACCATGCCCCAGTCGGCCGCCTCCCGGGCCGAGAACGGACGGCCGGTCAGGATCAGTTCGCGGGCCCGCCGCACGCCCACGGCCCGGGGCAGGTTCTGGGTGCCGCCGCAGCCGGGAATGATGCCCAGGCGGGTCTCGGTCAGGGCGAACCGCGCCGTCTCGGCCGCATGGATGAAGTCGCAGGCCAGGGCGAACTCGCAGCCGCCGCCATAGGCCGCGCCGTTGACCGCCGCGATCACCGGCACGGGGCTGTCCATCAGCGCGTAGAAGGCCTGTTCGAACAGCACATGCTGGGCCTGCCAGGCGGCGTCGGTCATGCCGTGGCGCTCCTTCAGGTCGCCCCCGGCGCAGAAGGCCTTGTCGCCCGCCCCGGTCAGGATCAGGCAGCGCCAGTCCTGTGGATCGAGGATCAAGCCCTGGAACAGGCTCAGCACGTCGCGGGCCATGGCGGTGTTCAGCGCGTTGGCGACGTCCGGCCGGTTGAAGCGGATGCGCAGGACATGCGGGGCCGGCTGGTCCAGGGCGATAGTGTCGAAGACGGGCAGGGTCATGGTGAAGGCTTAACGAGGCTTAACGGCGCGAGCCAGTATTGTTGCAGAGATTTAATCCACATTTCAGGCTTGTAACTAACGCCGGGTGGTCAGTTCAGACCAGTTTGAGCGCCGACAAGACATGGGCCGGGGGGCTCGTGGGGACGCCTTTGACATGACCTTTGGACCGCTTTTCGTGACGCTCGCCGCCGTGAGCCCTGAGGCCGCCGCGGCGCCGCCCCCGGTCGTCCAGGGCGTGGAGCCCTATCCGGCGGCCTTCTTCGCCTCGGCCTCGCCCAGCACCGCCATGGACATGCTGGACCGCGTGCCCGGTTTCGCGTTCGACGGCGGCAGCGGCGTGCGCGGCTTTGGCGGCGCGGCCGGCAATGTGCTGATCGACGGCGAGCGGCCGACCAGCAAGACCGACGACCTGGAAAGCATCCTCAAGCGCATCCCGGCCGGCCAGGTCGAGCGCATCGACCTGATCCGGGGCGGCGCCCCCGGCATCGACATGCAGGGCAAGACGGTCATCGCCAACGTCGTGCGCAAGAAGGGGACCTCGACCAGCGGCGTCTTCGTGCTGGTCGACGGCTCCATCTATGACGGCCGCCAGACCCCCGGCATCCGCTTCGAAGGCACGCGGCGGACCAACGACACCCTGCTGGAGGGCTCGTTTGTCATCGCCTCTTATCTCGACGACGGGGCAGGCGATGGTCCCTACAGCCTGCGCAACACCAGCGGGACGGTGTTGGAAGAGGCCAAGCTCAATACCGAGGGCGATGGGACCCAGGCGGTGGCCACCGGGGCCTACGCCTTCCCGCTGGCCGGCGGCCGCTTCCGCGCCAACGCCCGGCTGATGAACGACCGGTTCTTCTACGGCGAGCGCGACAACTTCATCCCCGGCCCGGCCTTCGCGACCGACCGCGAGGGCGAGGACAAGTGGCAGGGCGAACTGGGCGCCGACTGGACCCGCGAAACGGGGCCGCGCACCAAGGTCCACGCCCTGTTCCTGCAGCAGTGGAAGACCGACGACTACGCCGCCGCCTTCAACCAGGCCCCCGACAGCGTCACCTTCAGCAACAACCGCAAGATCGGCGAGTCGGTGGGCCGGGCGACCCTGAACTTCCGGATGTCCGACAACCTGTCGTTCGAGACCGGCGGCGAAGGCGCCTTCAACTGGCTGGAGAGCGAGACCTCGCTGATCGTCAACGGCGGGGCGGTGACGCTGCCGGCCGCCAACGTCCGGGTCGAGGAGACGCGGGGCGAGCTGTTCGGCACCGCCACCTGGAAGCCCTTCGCCACCCTGACCATCGAGACCGGCCTGCGCTTCGAGACCTCCAAGATCTCCTCGTCCGGCGACGTGACCCTGGAAAAGACCCTGCAGTTCGCCAAGCCGCGCCTGCTGGCGACCTGGTCGCCGGACCCCAAGGACCAGATCCGCTTCCGGCTCGAGCGCGAGGTGGGCCAGCTGGACTTCGGCGACTTCGTCGCCTCCTCGTCGCTGAACACCGGGGTGATCACCGCCGGCAATCCCGACCTCAACCCGCAGCAGAACTGGGTGGTCGAGCTGGCCTATGAGCGGCGGTTCTGGGACACCGGCAGCGTCACCATCACGCTGCGCCATTTCAAATACACCGACGTCATCGACAGCAAGCCCATCTATCCGTCCGGCGGCGGCGCCCCCTTCGACGCGCCCGGCAACATCGGCGACGGCTTCCGCGATGCGGCCCTGGTCAACTTCACCCTCCCCCTGGACCGGTTGGGCCTCAAAGGCGCGCAGCTGAAGGGCGACGGCTCGATCCGCCGTTCGGAGGTCACCGACCCGACCACGGGGGCCACCCGCCGCGTCGCCGGCGAGCATCCGGTCGACTGGAACCTGACCTTCATCCAGGACGTCCCGTCCCATCACCTGAAATGGGGTGTCGACGCCTTTGGCGGCTGGCGCGAGAAATACTACCGGCTCGACCAGATCGAGACGGTCAAGCTGCGCACCTTCGTGGTGCCCTTCATCGAGTGGAAGCCCCGGCCCGACCTGATGCTGCGGGTCGAGCTGCAGAACGCCACCTCGCGCGACCTGGCCAAATACCAGTTCAACTACACCGGCCCGCGCAACACCAACCCCCTCGATACCCTGGCCTCGCGCCGCTACGAGAACGGCCCGATCGTCTACATGAAGCTGCGCAAGACGTTCGGCTAAAGCCTCACTGTCGGGCGCTCAGCCCCTCAGCCAAGGCCCGGCTCTGACGAAGAAAGCCCCGGATCGCTCCGGGGCCTTCGACGCTATTCCTCACCCTCTGGGGGAGGCGACTCGCGGCAAAGCCGCGAGCGGGAGGGGGCTACATCCCCTACCCCTGCGGCACCGTCTGGCGCTCGCCGTCCACGGGGGGCTCCTCCGGCCCGGTGGTGTCGTCGGCGCCGTGGGCCAGGTGTTTGAGGAACGGCGCGGCGATCAGGAACAGCACGCCGACCCCGATGCCGATCAGGCCGATGGTCAGGAAGACCTGGATCGAGGACTGCAGGGCCGCGCCCGGATCCAGCACCTGCCCGCCCACCGTCTCGCTGGCGGTCAGGGCGGCGATCTTGGCCCCCACGAACTGGGCCCAGGACGAGGACAGGAACCAGACGGCCATCATGGTCGAGACCAGCACCGGCGGGGCCAGCTTGGTGATCTGCGACAGGCCCACGGGCGAGAGGCAGAGCTCGCCGGTGGTGTGCAGCAGATAGACCACGCCCAGCACCAGCAGCGGCAGGCGGAAGCTCGTATCGGCCATGCCCTGGCTGGCGACGATGACCAGGAAGCCCAGGCCCACCTGCATCAGGCCCAGGCCGAACTTGGTGACCGGGTTGGGGTCCCGGCCCCGCCGGCCCATCCAGGCCCAGAGGGCGGCGAAGATGGGGGCGAAGATCAGGATGAAGCCGGCGTTGAACGACTGGGTCTGGGCGGCCGAGAAGCCCATGTCGATCCACCAGGTCCCGGCCGGCGCGCCGGCGGCGTCCCACATCGCCCGGGTGCCCAGGAACAGCGGGTGGCCCAGGATGTTGAGGGTGGTCGGCGCGTTGATCAGGTCCAGGTTGGTGTTGCGGTCGGCGAACAGGTTGAGCGAGGTGCCGGCCTGTTCGAACAGGGTCCAGAACACCACCGAGCCGGCGACCAGGAACAGGGCCAGCAGCAGCCGCCCCCGCTCCTGGCTGTCGCATTTGGTGACCATGAAGAAGCCGACATAGGCCAGCACGGCGATCGAGCTGATCCCCAGGCCAAGGCCCACCAGGCTGTTACGCTGCACCAGGAACCAGACCCCGGCCACGCCCAGCAGGCCCAGGAGATAGATGATGTGCTCGCGGTTCAGCGGGCCGGCCACGGGCCTGGCCAGCAGTTCGGGGTTGGGCGGTTCGCCATGGCCTTCCAGCAGGGGCTTGCCCAGCACGAAGACCAGGAAGCCCAGCAGCATGCCGATCCCGGCGGCCCCGAAGCCGTAGCTCCAGCCGAAGTTCTCACCGAGATAGCCGCAGAGGATGGCGGCCCAGAAGGCCCCCAGGTTGATGCCGTAGTAGTAGAGGGTGAAGCCGGAGTCCCGGCGCGGATCGCCCTTGGGATAGAGCTGGCCGACGATCGAGGAGATGTTGGCTTTCAGGAAGCCCACCCCCATGACGATCAGGGCCAGGGCCAGGAAGAAGATGTTCACATACATCTGGTCGCGGCCGACCACGGAAAGCTTGTAGCTGTCCTTGGCCAGGACCGTCGGCAGGACGCCGCCGGGGGCCAGGCCCTTGATCTCGAAGCCACCGTCCTTGGTGCTGGCGTAGTCGTAGGTCTTGCCGTCGATCAGCAGATTGACCTTGCGGGCCGAGCCGACGCCCTCGGCCTTGAAGCCGTAGTCGACGCTCTTGCAGGCGGTGTCGGCGGCGGCGCAGACCGGATAGGTCAGCACCTGCTGGGCCGGCTTGCCCTCGACGGCCATGGTCAGGTGGCCGAACACCAGCAGCAGGGCCCCGAAGGCGATGGCCTTGCGGGTGCCCAGATAGCGGTCGGCCAGGATGCCGCCGATCAGCGGCAGCAGGTAGACCAGGCTGGTGTAGGAGCCGTACTGAGTGTTGGCGAAGCCGTCGTCGAACAGGAAGTGCTTGGTCAGGAAGAAGACCAGCAGGCCGCGCATGCCGTAGTAGGAGAACCGCTCCCACATCTCGGCGAAGAAGAGGATGAAGAGGCCCCTGGGATGGCCCTTGACCAGCTGCATGACGACCGGAATCCCGGTCAACAGCGTGATAAGGACGCCAACGATGACGACGATACTGTTCATTGTGCCTTGAAGACCCCGACTGGTGAGGGTGGTCCAGGCGGTCGTTTCCCCCGCTGCCCGGCCACTGATTTGCCGGGGAGAAAATCACGCGCCGGAGCGTTTCACAAGCAAGGCTTTACCCTGTGGGGCCGCCAGCGGGGGCCGGAGCCTCCACAACCCCCTCACCGGGCCTAGTAAGCACACTCCAGGAACGCCCGGTTCACGTCCCCCTGCCAGGGCCCGCGGTACAGCTCCAGCAGCCGGTCGGCCGGGGTCAGGCCGCTGTCGGCGATGGCGTGCAGTTCGCCCAGATAGGTGGACTCGTCGATGAAGCCGCCGTCCAGCCGGGCCCGGCGCTGCAGACCCTCATGGGCGATGGCGACCATGTCCTTGGCGACGTCCTGGGCGGTGCGGCCGGCGACCACGGCCTTGAGGCCCAGGCGCGGCACGTCGTTGCGTAAGGCGTGGCGCTCCTCGGCCGTCCAGTGCTTGCAGAGGTCCCAGGCCGCGGCCAGGGCCGCGTCGTCATAGAAGAGGCCGGTCCACAGGGCCGGCAGGGCACAGAGGCGGCTCCAGGGCCCGCCGTCGGCGCCGCGCATTTCCAGATAGGTCTTCAGGCGGACTTCCGGGAACAGGGTGGTGGTGTGGTCGGCCCAATCCTTGATCGAGGGCCGCTGGCCCTGGAAGCCGGGCAGGCCGCCCTCCATGAACTGCCGGAACGACTGCCCCGCCACGTCGACATAGAGGCCCTCGCGCTTGACGAAATACATCGGCACGTCCAGCGCCCAGCGGGCGTAGCGCTCGAAGTCGAAGCCGTCCTCGAAGACGAAATCCAAAAGGCCCGTGCGGTCCGGATCGGTGTCGGTCCAGACATTGGCGCGGGCCGAGAGGAAGCCGTTGGGCTTGCCCTCGGTGAACGGCGAATTGGCGAACAGGGCGGTGGCGATGGGCTGCAGGGCCAGGCTCATGCGGAACTTGGCGACCATGTCGGCTTCGTCGAGGAAGTCGAGATTGGCCTGCACCGTGCAGGTGCGGAACATCATGTCCAGGCCCAGATTGCCGACCAGCGGCATGTAGCGGCGCATGATCTTGTAGCGGCCCTTGGGCATCATCGGCGCGTCTTCGCGGCGCATCGTGGGATGGAAGCCCAGGCCCAGAAACCCCAGACCCAACCGGTCGGCCACCGACTTGACCTCCTGCAGGTGCTGGCCGGTCTCCTGGCAGATGTCGTGCATGGTCTCGAGCGGGGCGCCGGAAAGCTCGAACTGGCCGCCCGGCTCCAGGCTGATATTGCCGCCGCCGCGGTTCAGCGCGATCAGGGTCTCGCCGCCGTCTGGGCGGGTCTCGGTCACGGCCTTCCAGCCGAACTCCATCAGGCCTTCCAGCAGCGCCTTGATGCCGGCCTCGCCCTCGTATTCCACGGGCCCGTGACCCGCGAGCCGGAAGACGAACTTCTCGTGCTCGGCCCCGACCTTCCATTTCGACTTCGGCTTGCCGCCTGAAGCGAAATAGGCCGTCAGGTCATCGAGCGTCAGGGGGCGATCATCCTCCAACACGGCCATTCCTTGCCCTCCCAGGCTCATCTTGCTGTCCGGCGAGGGCCCAATTCCCCGAACGGCCGCGATCTTTACGCTGCTCAGCAGGTGGGAGACAATCGGGGCTCGCGCAAGGTTTACGGCCAGCGCCAAAAAATAAAGGGGAGGCGATGAGCATCACCGTCACGGCCAACCCGTCCGGTTTCGGCGCCGAGATCACCGGCCTCGACATTTCCAGGCCGCTGCCGGCCGACACCCTGGCCGAGGTCAAGGCTGCCTGGGCCGCCCATTCGGTGGTCTGGTTCCCCGATCAGCCGCTCGACCACGACCAGCTGGAGGCCTTCACCCTGCAGTTCGGCGGCTTCGGCCACGACCCCTATGTGAAGCCCCTGGCCGACCGCCCCCACATCCTGGAAGTCCGCCGCGAGCCCACCGAAACGGCCAGCGTGTTCGGCGGCGCCTGGCACAGCGACTGGAGCTTCCAGCCCGCCCCGCCCGCCGCCACCATCCTGCATGCCAAGATCGTCCCGCCGGTCGGCGGCGACACCGAGTTCGCCGACGCCTATCGCGCCTACGAGACCCTCAGCCCGGTGATGCAGAAACTTCTCTCTGGTCTCACCACCATCCATTCGGCCACGCGACCCTATGGCGCCCAGGGGGTGTATGCCTACGAACCGGCCGGCCATCGCTCCATGGAGATCATCAACTGCTCCGAGGCCGACGCGCAGCAGGAGCATCCGCTGGTTCGCGTGCACCCGGTGAGCGGTCGCAAGAGCCTGTTCGTCAACCCGATCTACACCCTGGGGATCGCCGGCATGACCGAGGCGGAGTCGGGAAACCTGCTGGGCTTCCTCTACAAGCATATGCTGCAGGAGGCCTTCATCTACCGCCACAAATGGCGGCCCGACATGTTGATCATGTGGGACAACCGCTGCGCCTTGCATAACGCGACGGGAGGCTACGATGGTCACCGCCGGGTGATGCACCGCGTCACCGTCGCGGGCGAGACGCCCATCGCCGCCTGAACCAGGGAAGGATACGGCTTGGACTTCGAACTCGCCGAAGAACACCGCATGCTCAAGGACCTGGTCGCCCGCTTCGTGCGCGACCGGCTGATCCCCCTGGAGGGGGTCATCCTCGACCGCGACGCCAAGGGCCAGCCGGTCTCGCTGACCAAGGAAGAACTGGCGCCGGTCGACGAGGCCTCCAAGGCGCTCGGCCTCTGGGGCCTGGATGCGCCGGAGGATGTCGGCGGCGCCGACCTGCCGATGGTGGCCATGGTCGGGGTCTATGAGGAGATGGGCCGCACCATCACCCCCTATGTCCTGCCGCCGGATTCCCCGAACCTGCGCATGCTGATGGCCACGGTGAACGAGGCGCAGCGGGCCCAGTATCTGGCCCCCTACGTGGCCGGCGAGGCCATCTCGGCCATCGCCATTTCCGAGCCCGGCGCGGGCGCCGACCCGGCCGGGATGATCACCAAGGCGGTTCGCGACGGCGACGACTGGGTGATCAAGGGCCGCAAGATCTGGATCAGCAAGGCCTCCTACGCCGACTTCACCGTCACCATGGCGGTGACCGACGCCGAGAAGGGCGCTCGGGGCGGCATATCGGCCTTCCTGGTCGATAAGGGCACGCCCGGCTTCAACGTGCTGCGGGCCATCCCGATGATCGGCGGCCAGACCACCTACGAGGTGGTCTATGAGGATTGCCGCATCCCCGGCTCCAAGCTGCTGGGCAAGGAGGGCGAGGGCTTCGCGCCGATGCAGACGCGGCTTTCCACCCGCCGCCTGCAGATGGGCATCTGGGGCTATGCCCTGGCCGAGCGGGCCCTGGACATGATGGTCGAGCATGCCGGCCAGCGGGTGACCTTCGGCCAGAAGCTCTCCGACCGCCAGGCGGTGCAGTGGTGGGTGGCCGACGCCGCCACCAAGATCCATGCCTGCCGGCTGATGGCCTATGACGTCGCCTGGAAGATCGACCAGGGCCGCGATGTCCGCTCCGAGATCTCCATGCTCAAGGTGTTCGGCACCGAGCTGGCCTGGGAGGTCATCGACAACGCCATGCAGGCCTTCGGGGCAATGGGCATGACCAAGGAGCTGCCGCTGCAGTTCATGGCCAGCCAGGTCCGCACCATGCGCATCTATGACGGCCCAAGCGAAGTCCACCGCTGGGTGATTGCCCGCAACCGGATGGGACTGAAGCGATGAGCCTACTGAACCGCGATGGCGTGAACATCTATTACGAGGTCCACGGCTCGGGCCCCGCCATCCTGCTGACCCACGGCTACAGCGCCAGCGGCGAGATGTGGGCCGGCCAGGTCCAGGCGCTCTCAAAGGAACATAGTCTGATCCTCTGGGACATGCGCGGCCACGCCCGCTCCGACTCCCCGGCCGATGACGCCCTTTATTCCGAGGCTCTGACCGTCGACGACATGACCGCCATCCTCGACACGGTGGGCGTGGACAGGGCGGTGGTCGGCGGGCTGTCGCTGGGCGGCTACATGTCGCTGGCCTTCAACCGGGCCCATCCCGACCGGGTGAAGGCCCTGCTGATCATCGACACCGGTCCGGGCTTCCGCAAGGACGAGGCCCGCGACGCCTGGAACGAGACGTCCAAGCGCACCGCAAAGGGCTGGGAAACCGAGGGCCTGGCTAGAGCCAAACGGGCCGGCGGCGAGGTCGCCATCGCCAGCCACCGCACCGCCGACGGCCTGGCCCGGGCGGCGCGCGGCATGCTGGCCCAGCGCAATTCGGCGGTTATCGACAGCCTGCCGAACGTGAAGGTCCCGTCCCTGGTGCTGGTCGGGGCCAACGACACGCCCTTCCTGGCCGCCAGCGACTACATGGCCGCCAAGATTCCTGGGGCGACGAAGGTTGTCCTGCCGGACGCCGGCCACGCGGCCAATATCGACCAGCCGGCGGCGTTCAATGCGGCGGTGCTGGGGTTCCTGGCGGGCCTCTAGCGGCCGTAGGCGGCCAGGAAGACCCGCACCGCCTCGACGCAGTAGCTGTCCTCGGGATGCAGCGGCTGGGCGTCGTCGCTGGTCAGCAGTGGGATGGTCAGGGTCACATGCTCCAGCATGCCCTGCAGGATGCGGGCGGTGACGGCGACGTCGTCGAAAACCAGCTCGCCCCGGCCGGCGAACCGGCTCAGCAGTCGCCGCAGCGCTCCGCCCAGGATGCCGTGCGCCTGGTTGTAGAGGGTCTGGCCCAGATGCGGCTCGCGGGCCACCTCGGCGCTGACGGTGCGGTAGACGCCGCGGATGCGCGGGTCGGACATGAAGCGGAAATAGAGGCGCGCATAGGCCAGCAGCACGGCCTCGGCCGGGCCCTCATCGGTCTCGATCTCGTCGAACAGGCCCAGGAACGGGGCCAGGGCGCGCTCCACGACGGCGGCGAAGATGGCCGGCTTGGTGCGGAAATAGTTGTAGACGGTGGCCGTCGAGACCTGGGCGTCGTGGGCCAGGGTCTCGACCTTGGTCCGCTCGTAGCCGAACTCGGCGAAGGTGGCGGCCGCCACGTCCAGGATCCGGTCGCGGCGGGCCTGATGCAGCTCTGTACGCAAGAGCGGGTCCCGGAAATCAGTGCTCGCGGCCGGCCTTCCAGAAGGTCTGCAGCAGGGGCTCGAACAGATAGGCCAGGGCCGTGCGCTTCTCGAGCGGGATCAGCACCTGGACCGGCAGGCCGGGGGTCAGGCCCGTGGCCGTGCCGCGCACCTTGACGATCTTGGCCAGCTCCTCGGGCGGCACGCTGACCTGGGCCTTGAAGTAGCGCTGGCCGCTCTTCTCGTCGGTGAAGGCGTCGGGGGACACCTCCATGACCCGGCCCATCAGGATGGGCAGGTCGCGCTCATGCAGGGCGGAAAAGCGGATCTGGGTCTTCTGGCCGACCCGCAGGTCATCGGCGTCGTCCGGCTTGACGTTGGCGGCGATGATCAGCGCCTTGTCCTGCGGCACGATCTCCATCAACACCTGGCCGGGCGAGACAACGCCGCCGACGGTGAAGATGGTGGTGCCGATCACCTTGCCGCTGGCCGGGGCGCGGACCTCGGCCCGGGCCAGCTGCTGCTTGGCGGAAATCCATTTGGGCTGCAGTTCGTCCAGCTGCACCTGCACGTCGCGCAGCTGGGTGGCGACCTCTTCCTGCATCTGCCGGATGAGGGAGACGCCCTGCATCTTGGCCTCGCCGATCGCCTCGCCGGAGCGGGCGATCTGGGCCTGGTAGGAGCCGTCCTCGCCGGCGAGACCCGCGGCGTCGCGTTCCAGGGACCGGACGCGGTTCTCCGGGGCATAGCCCTGATCGCGCAGCTTCTTCATGCCGACCAGCTCGTCGGCGATCAGCTTCTGCTGCTGGCGGTTGGCGTCCAGCTGGCGGTTGAAACCGTTGATCTGTTCCGAGAGCTGGCTGATCCGCTGGTTCAGCACGCCCTGCTGGGTGACCAGGGACAGGCGCCGCACCTCGAACTGCTTGCGCTGCATGATCATGGCGTCGTTGGCGGTCTGGCGGTCCTCGCCGGTCAGGGCGGCGAATTCCGGCGGGGCGGCGAAGCCGGCCCGGCCGTCGCGCTCGGCCATCAGCCGGGCCCGCTGGGCCAGCAGGGTGATGGTCTGGGCGGCGATGCCGCGCTCGGCGCCGCGCAGCTCGTCGGTGGAGATCTCGGCCAGCAGCTGGCCCTTCTTCACCGTGTCGCCGTCCTTGGCGTAGAGGGCGGTGACCGTGCCGCCTTCGCGGTACTGCACGGCCTGGCGGTTGCCGGTGACGGCGATGGAGCCCACCGCATAGGCGCCGGCGTCCAGCGGGGTGATGGCGGCCCAGCCCAGGAACAGCACGAAGAAGCCGAAGGCGATCGCCCCGCCCCAGCGCATTTCGAATTTGGCGTCATCGGCCATCAGATCGGGGACGGGCTCGTCCCCCATGCTGATGGGCGGCAGCGGAGCGTCAGCAGCGGCGGTCACGGGCGGGCGGTTCCTTCAATACGGACCACATTGCCCTGTGGCTTGGTCTCCTTGCCGGCCAGCTTGTCGAGCACCTCGTCCTTGGGGCCCAGCCGCTCGATGGCGCCGTCGCGCAGCACCATCAGTCGGTCGGCCCCGGCCAGGATGCCGGTGCGGTGGGCGACGATCATGATGGTGGCGCCCCGCGCCTTGGCCCCCTGCAGGGCCCGGGTCAGGTTGGCCTCGCCATCGGCGTCGAGGGCCGAGTTGGGCTCGTCCAGCACCAGCAGCACCGGGTCGCGATAGAGGGCCCGGGCCAGGGCCACCCGCTGGGCCTGGCCGGCCGACAGGCCGCGGCCCATCGGGCCCAGCACCGAGTCGTAGCCCTTGGGCAGCTTGAGGATCATCTCATGCACGCCGGCGGCCTGGGCCGCCTTGACGACGTCGGCGTCCATGGCCTCGGCGTCGTCGCCGACATAGCGGCCGAAGCGCGAGATATTGTCCTTGATCGAGCCGGCCATCAGGGCGCTGTCCTGCGGCAGGTAGCCGATGTGGCGGGCCAGCTTGTCGCTGTCCCAGTCGGTCATGTTGGCGCCGTCGATACGCACCGCGCCGGCGTCGGGGACAAGGGCCCCGGCCACCACGCGGGCCAGGGTGGTCTTGCCCGCGCCGCTGGCCCCGACCACCCCGATGGTCTCGCCGGGGATCAGCTTGAAGGAGACGGCCTTGAGCAGATAGTCCTCGCGGCCCGGGGCGCGGACGATGACCTTCTCGACCTCGACCTCGCCGCGCGGGTCGGGCAGCTGGGTGCGGTCCAGCTGATGGGGCGAGACGGTCTTTTCGTAGAGGCTGGACAGGGTCGTCAGGGCGCTGCGGGCCTGCAGCACGCTGGCCCAGGCGCTGACCAGCATTTCCACCGGCTGCAGGGCCCGGCTCATCAGGATCGAGGCGGCGATGATCGAGCCCGAGGAGATCTGCCGCTCCACGGCCAGGTACGCGCCCAGCCCCAGGGCCAGGGACTGCAGGAACATGCGGGTGAATTTCGAGGCGGCGCTCCAGCGGCCGCCGGCGAACTGGGCCTGGGTCTGAAGGCTGAGGCCCTGGCGGCGGTCGATCAGCTGGCGGTTGACGATGGCGTCGCGCATGCCCAGCGCCCGGACGACCTCGCCGTTGGCCATGGCCGCGTCCTGGCTCTGATAGGCGGCGGCGTTGGCCATGTTGGCCTTCATCAGGCCGGGCTTGGTGGCCCGCTCGTTGCCGACGGCCAGGCCGAACAGGATCGCGCCGCCGACCAGGGTCATCAGGCCCAGCAGCGGGTGGATCATGGTGGCGACCAGCAGGTAGATCGGTGTCCAGGGGGCGTCGAACAGGGCGATGGCGGCCGGTCCGCCCAGGGTCTGGCGCAGGGTGTCGAACTCGCGCATCGCCTGGCCGACATTGACCGGCCGGGTCTGGGACATCAGCCGGGCCAGGATGTCGCCCGACAGCAGCCGGTCCAGCCTAAGGCCCGCGCGGGCCAGCAGGCGCGAGCGCATGGTCTCCAGCAGGGCCTGGGTGATCATGGCCAGGGCGACGACGAGGGTCAGGAACAGCAGGGTCAGCTTGCCGTCGGTCGGCACCACCCGGTCATAGACCTGCATCATGTAGATGGAGGGGGCGATGTACAGCATGTTGATCAGCGCGCTGAAGAGCGCTGACGTCCCGAGGTGCTGCTTGCACGCCTTCACCGCTTCCTCGAGCGGCTCCGGCACGGCGATGCCAAACAGTTTCAGGACGGTCTCTCCCCCATGCGCTGCACGGCAGCGAACGCCTTATAGCAAATCTTGTTCCAGGCGCCGCTCGGAATCTCCTCAGACTGGGGCGGCATTGCGGCGCGGGTGGCTCGAATTGGGCATTCAGCGCCAATCGCCAAGTTTCGCCTGCCAGAGCGTCATGGCCGCGATGGCGGCGGTGTCGGCGCGCAGGATGCGCGGGCCCAACGAGACAGGGACCACGAACGGCAGGGCCCGCAGCCGCTGCGCCTCCTCCGGCGCGAAGCCGCCCTCCGGTCCGATCAGGATGGCCCACGGACCCCCATCCGCCAGGGCGCCCAGGGCGGCGGGCGCGGCGCCGCTCTCATCGCACCACAGCAGCCGCCGCGCCGGATCCCAGCCGTCCAGCAGCCGGTCGAGCTTTTCGGGCGCGGCGATTTCGGGGACGTCCAGCCGGCCGGTCTGCTCGGCGGCCTCGATGGCGATGGCGGTCAGGCGCGGCAGGTTGGCCTTGTCGGCGTTGGTGCGGCGTGTGGCGACCAGCCGCACCCGGCCCGCCCCCAGCTCGGCGGCCTTCTCGATCACCGTCTCCAGCGGTCCCCGTTTGACCAGGGCCATGACCAGCTCCAGGTCGGGACCGGCCGCCTGTGTGCGAAGCTGGGACTCCAGCGTTAGCCGGCAGCCCCGCCTGGCGACCTCGGTCAGCACCGCGCGCCATTCCCCGTCCCGGCCGTTGAACACGGCGATGGCGTCGCCGATCCCCAGCCGCATGACCTGGATCAGGTAGCGGGCCTGGTCCGGGGCCGGCGCCAACCCGGCGCCGGCGCGAAGATCGTCGGGGACAAAGAGGCGGATCATTTGCGGCCTGGCTCGGCTTGGGGCTAGGGTTGGGGGATGGGAAACAAGGCCTATAACGCTGAAATGGAAAAGCTGCAGGTGGCGCTGGTGCGCTGGCAGCAGCAGGCGATCGAGAAGGGCGAGCGCGCCCTGGTCATCTTCGAGGGCCGCGACGCCGCCGGCAAGGACGGCACGATCAAGCGGATCATCGAGCACCTTTCGCCGAGAAACACCCGGGCGGTCTCCCTGCCCAAACCGTCGGACCGCGAGCGCTGCCAGTGGTATTTCCAGCGCTATATCGACCACCTGCCGGCGGCCGGCGAGATCGTGCTGTTCAACCGCAGCTGGTACAACCGGGCCGGGGTCGAGCCGGTGATGGGCTTCTGCACCAAGGCCGAGCACAAGCTGTTCCTGCGCCAGGTCACCACCCTGGAGACCATGCTGATCGAGGACGGGGTCAAGCTGATCAAGATCTGGCTGGACATCAGCCGCGAGGAGCAGGCCTCACGGCTGGACGAGCGCCGCACCGATCCGGTCAAGGCCCTGAAGGTCAGTCCCCTGGACGCCGTCGCCCAGGAGAAGTGGGACGACTATTCGGGCGCCCGCGACGAGATGCTGATGCGCACCTCCACGGCGGTGGCGCCCTGGACCTGCGTGCGCGGCGACAGGAAGAAGAAGGCCCGCCCGGCGGTGATCCGCCACCTGCTGGACCAGCTGGCGCCCGGCAAGCTGCTCAAGGGCCTGGACCCGGTCGACCCGGAGATCCTGTTCCCGTTCGACCAGACGGCGCTGAAGAACGGGCGGCTGGCGCGGTAATTTCAGGACGCCTTTCGGCAAATCCTCCCCCGGAGGGGGAGGGGGACCATGCGGAGCATGGTGGAGGGGGTCCGACGCTACATCCAGCCATCAGGATAGAACGCAGCCGATCAGCCGCGGATTTGCAGGCAGAAGTGGTTGTAGCTTCAACCCCCTCCACCACGCCTTCGGCGCGGTCCCCCTCCCCCTCCGGAGACCTTTGCATAAGGCCGCCGATGGCCGCGGAAGGTTGGTAAGAGGGTGGCTTAGCCTTTGCCGAGCGGGGGCGGCAGGCGCTTGGCGAGCT
>NZ_JAUSVS010000003.1 GCF_030814835.1 Caulobacter ginsengisoli | reverse complement strand
CCAAGGCATGGACCGCCCTCCTCAAGAGCAAATCCAGCCAATGATGTGTCAGCTATGTCCCCGAACACCCGTCAGGCATGTCCCCGGTCCGTACAACAAGGCCTAGGATGACGGTGTTGGGGAGGGGTGTCTGCCGAGCCAAAACCGCGAAGTGCTGGCTTGGTGACATCGCTGAATGTCAATTGAGCCTACCCCTCGCCCTCCGTCCGATAATCCCCAAACCCGCCATCCCGCGCGTCGAGGGCCTGGGTCACGCTTTCGCGGAACTGGGCGAAGGTGGCGCGGGAGCTGGCGGTGGTCAGGGCCAGGGCCTGGATGTCCGTGCCGGCCCGGATGGCGGCGCGCAGGCCCATGACTTCCATGGCCCGATGGACGCTGCGCTTGTTCATCTGCTGGACGTCGGTGGGGGTCTTGGCCACCCGCTCGGCGATGGCCAGCACCTCGGCGTCCAGCTGCTCGGCCGGGAAGGCGCGGTTGGCGAAGCCGACCCGCACCGCCTCGAGCCCGTCCATGGCGTCGCCGGTCAGCATCATCTCCATGGCCGGCCGCAGCCCGCAGAGCCAGGGATGGAACTGGTTGTCGGGCGGGCTCATCGAGCGGACGGGCGGATAGCCGATCCTGGCGTCCTCGGCGACGTAGACCAGGTCGCAGGCGGTCGCCAGTTCCGAGCCGCCGGCCAGGCACCAGCCATGCACCTGGGCGATCACCGGCTTGGCCAGGTCCCAGATGCGGAAGGCCCCCTCGACCACATGCCGGGCCCACTGGCCGGGCCCGCCGGCGGTGGCGAACGGCAGGGGCTGGTGGCGGGCCTCGCCGGAGAGGTCGTAGCCGGCCGAAAAGCAGGTCCCGGCCCCGCGGATGATGATGACCCGCACCTCCGGATCGGCGTCGGCCGCTTCCAGCGCCTGGAAGACCTGGCCCCGCAACTCGTTGGAGAGGGCGTTGCGCTTGTCCGGCCGGTTGAGGGTCAGCCGCCGCACCATGGGCGCGGGATCGTCGATCAGCAGGATGGGCGTGGTCACCGACGAGGTCATGGGGCCTTCTCCTAGTTCAGGGTGTCGAGCCTGCCTCGCATCAGCTGCAGCACCGCGGAGAAATCGCGGCCGCCATGGCCCAGCCCGTCGAAGAGAGCGTAGAGCGCCTCGGCCTGGGCGCCCAGCGGCGTGGTCGCGCCGGCCTTGGCCGCCGCCTCCTGGGCCAGCTTGAGGTCCTTGAGCATCAGGGCGGTCAGGAAGCCGCCCTCATAGTCGCGGTTGGACGGGGCGGTGGGCACGGGGCCGGGCCAGGGGCAGTAGGTGGTCAGCGACCAGCACTGGCCCGAGGACTTCGAGGCGATCTCGAAGAAGCGCTCGCCGTCCAGGCCCAGCTTCTCGGCCAGGGCGAACGCCTCGCAGGTCCCTAGCATGGAGATGCCGAGCAGCATGTTGTTGCAGATCTTGGCCGCCTGGCCGGCCCCCGCCTCGCCGGCCCGGATCACCGCCCGGGCCATGGGGGCCAGCACCGCCTCGATGTCGGCGAAGTCTTGCTCGCGGCAGCCGACCATGAAGGCCAGGGTCCCGGCGTCGGCCGCCATGATGCCGCCCGAGACCGGCGCGTCGGCGAAGCGGAACCCCGCCGCCGCGGCCTGGGCGGCCACGGCCCGGGCGCTGTCGACGTCGATGGTCGAGCAGTCGATCAGCAGGGCCGCCTTGGGGGCGTTGGCCAGCACCTGCTCGGCATAGACCGCCCGCACATGCTGGCCGGCCGGCAGCATGGTGATGACGATGTCGGCGTCAGCGACGGCCTGGGCCACCGAGCCGGCGGCGGAACAGCCTGCCTCGACGGCCTTGGCCAGCGCCGCCGGCGACAGGTCGAAGGCGCTGACCTGCGCCCCCGCCTTGACCTGGTTGGCGGCCATGCCCAGGCCCATGTTGCCGACGCCGATGAAGGCGATACGTCCGCTCATTGTCTGAACATCTCCCGTCCGATGATGACCCGCATGATCTCGTTGGTGCCTTCGAGGATCTGGTGGACCCGCAGGTCGCGGACGATGCGCTCCAGGGGATAATCCTGCAGGAAGCCGTAGCCGCCGTGCAGCTGCAGGGCGTCGTTGGCGACCGTGAAGCAGGCGTCGGTGGCGAAGCGCTTGGCCATGGCGCAGAGCTTGGTGGCGTTGGGATCGCGGTTATCGAGAGCGGCGGCGGCGCTCCGGACCATCAGCCGGGCGGCCTCCAGGTCGGTGGCCATATCGGCGATCTTGAACTGCAGGGCCTGGAAGTCCTTCAGCGGCCGGCCGAACTGGTTGCGGGTCTCCATATAGGCCTTGGCCGTATCGAGCGCGAAGGCCGCCCCGCCCAGCGAGCAGGAGGCGATGTTCAGCCGCCCGCCATCCAGCCCCATCATGGCGAAGCGGAAGCCCTCGCCTTCCTGGCCGATGCGGTTGGAAACGGGGACCCGGACATTGTCGAAATTGACCTGGGCGGTGGGCTGCGAATTCCAGCCCATCTTGCGCTCGTTGGCCCCGAAGCTGAGACCCTCCCAGCCCTTCTCGACCACGAAGGCCGAGACGCCCTTGGCCCCCTCGCCGCCGGAGCGGGCCATGACCACATAGACGTCAGAGACCCCAGCGCCGGAGATGAAGGCCTTGGAGCCGTTCAGGACGTAGTGGTCGCCGTCCAGTTTCGCCGTGGTGCGCATGGCGGCGGCATCGGAACCGGAGCCCGGCTCGGTCAGGCAGTAGCTGGCGATCAGTTCCATGGTGGTCAGGCGCGGCAGGTAGCGCTGGCGCAGCTCGTCGCCGGCGAAGCGGTCGATCATCCAGGAGGCCATGTTGTGGATGGTCAGGTAGGCCGCCGTCGGCACGTCGCCGTAGCTCAGCGCCTCGAAGATCAGCGAGGCGTCCAGCCGCGTCAGGCCCGAGCCGCCGACATCGTCCTGCACATAGACCCCGGCGAAGCCCAGGCCGGCCGCCTGGCGCAGCACATCGACGGGGAAGAACTTCTCCTCGTCCCACCTGGCCGAGTGCGGGGCCATCTCGTCCCGGGCGAAGGCCAGGGCCATCTCCTGGATGGCGCGTTGATCGTCGGTCAGGGAGAAGTCCACGGCCACCCTACTTCATCGTCGGAATGACGAAGGCCGAGTCGTCGGTCATCCCCTCGGGCCAGCGCGCGGTGACGGTCTTGACCTTGGTCCAGAACTTCAGCCCCTCCATGCCGTGCTGGTTGGTGTCCCCGAACGCCGAGCGCTTCCACCCCCCGAAGGTGTGGTAAGCGACCGGCACCGGGATGGGCACATTGATGCCGACCATGCCGACATTGACCCGGGCGGCGAACTCGCGGGCCGCCCGGCCGTTGCGGGTGAAGATGGCCACGCCATTGCCGTACTGGTGGCTGGAGGGCAGGTCGAGGGCCTCCTCGAAATTGTCGGCCCGGACCATCTGCAGCACGGGGCCGAAGATCTCTTCCTGATAGGTCTTCATGCCCGGCTTGACGCCATCGAAGAAGCTGGGGCCGATGAAGAAGCCGCTCTCGTAGCCCTGCAGCTTGAAGTCGCGGCCATCGACGACCAGCTCGGCCCCCTCGTCCTGACCGATCTGGATGTAGTCGGCGATCTTCTGGCGATGGGCGGCGCTGACCACCGGGCCGTACTGGGCGTCGGCGTCGTTGGAGACCCCGACCTTCAGGGTCTCGATCTCGGCGATCATCCGCTTGCGCAGTTCATCGGCCACCGTCTTGCCGACCGGCACCACGACCGGCAGCGCCATGCAGCGCTCGCCGGCCGAGCCGAAGGCGGCCCCCGACAGGTCCTTGACCACCTGGTCGAGGTCGGCGTCGGGCAGGACGACGCCGTGGTTCTTGGCCCCGCCCATGGCCTGGACGCGCTTGTTGTGCAGCGTGCCCTGCGAATAGACGTAATGGGCGATGTCGCTGCTGCCGACGAAGCTGACGGCCTTGATGTCGGGATGCTGCAGGATGGCGTCGACCGCCGCCTTGTCGCCGTGCACCACGTTCAGGACGCCGGCCGGCGCCCCGGCTTCCATCATCAACTCGGCGAGGCGAACCGGGACCGAGGGATCCTTCTCGGACGGCTTGAGGATGAAGGTGTTGCCGACCGCGATGGCCACCCCGAACATCCACATCGGGATCATGGCCGGGAAGTTGAACGGGGTGATGCCGGCGACCACGCCCAGCGACTGACGCATGGAATAGACGTCGATGCCGGGGCCCGCGCCCTCGGTGTACTCACCCTTCAGGGCATGGGGGATGCCGCAGGCGAACTCGATCACCTCCAGGCCGCGCTGGATGTCGCCCTTGGAGTCGGCGATGACCTTGCCGTGCTCGCTGGACAGCAGTTCGGCCAGGTCCTGCATGTTGGCCTCGACCAGGCGCTTGAACTCGAACATCACCCGGGCCCGGCGCTGGGGGTTGGTCTGCGACCAGCCGACATGGGCGGCCGCGGCGGCGGCCACGGCCTTGTCCATCTCCGCCGAGGTCGCGAACTGCACCCGGGCCTGCACCTCGCCGGTGTTGGGGTTGAACACATCGCCATGGCGGCCGGACGCGCCC
Source organism: Caulobacter ginsengisoli (assembly GCF_030814835.1). Taxonomy (GTDB): domain Bacteria; phylum Pseudomonadota; class Alphaproteobacteria; order Caulobacterales; family Caulobacteraceae; genus Caulobacter; species Caulobacter ginsengisoli. The sequence continues at coordinate 376,454 of NZ_JAUSVS010000003.1, read as the reverse complement.
GTAAAGCTGGACCCGTTGATGAAATGGGCGATCTCGCGCATGGCGGCGCTCCTTAAGTCTGTCTGGCCTGAGCAGCTAGCATTGCCGGGCCGCGGCCCGTATTGCATTCTTGCCGGCATCAAGATGCAAAATTGCGGGACCTATGTTCGACTGGGATGATCTGAGGCTGTTCCTGGCCGCCGCCCGCGCCGGCTCGCTGACCGCCGCGGCCCAGCCGCTCGGCGTCGACGCCGCCACGGTGGGCCGCCGGGTGGCCCGGCTGGAGACCGCGCTGAAGGCGACCCTGTTCGTCCGCTCCTCCAGCGGCCTGCAGCTGACGGCGGCGGGCGCTCACCTGCTGGAGAAGGGGCTGAATGTCGAGGAGGCCATGCAGGCCGCCGCCGCCGCGGGCCAGCCGGATGTGGTCGGCGGCACGGTGCGGATCGGCACGGCCGAGGGCTTCGGCACGGCCATCCTGGCCCCGGCCCTGCCGGCCCTGAGACGGGCCCGGCCCGGCCTGCGGATCGAACTGGCGGCTACCTCGGAGCTGCTCTCGCCATCCCGGCGCGAGGTGGACCTGGCGGTCAGCCTGAGCGCCCCGGGCAGCCCCCGCCTGGTTGTCGAGCCGCTGACCCACTACCAGCTGGCCCTCTATGCCTCGCCCGCCTACCTGCAGGAATTCGGCGCGCCCGACCGGCTGGAGGCGCTGAGCGCCCACGCCCTGGTCGGCTATGTCGATGACCTGATCCATGCCCCGGAGCTGCGCTATTTCGACGAGCTGGGACCGGGCCTGCGCCCAACCCTCGCCAGTTCTTCCCTGCGCGCCCAGCGCGAGATCATCGCCGCGGGCGGCGGCATCGGCGTGCTGCCCTGCTTCCTGGCCCAGGGCCTGACCTGTGTCCTGCCCCAGACCCTGGTGCTGACCCGCCGCTTCTGGATCAGCACCCACCGCGACGTGGCCGCCACCGCCCGGGTGCGCGCCGTCCGCGCCTGGCTCAAGGACCTGGTCCAGGCCCGGGCGGCCGACCTGGCGCCGTTCGACCTGCCAGGCCGCCCGTAAAACCACGAGCGACCGTCCAGTTTGCCGGTGTCCGGGCGTTTGAAGAAACTGGAGCGGCCGGGGGGAATCGAACCCCCGACATTCAGCTTGGGAAGCTGACGTTCTACCTCTGAACTACGGCCGCGCCGGGAGGGCGCATGGCCCGTCCGAAGGCGGCGCAACATAGAGGTTTCGCCGTTGGCCGCAAGAGGCCGGGGCGGTGCTAGCCAAACCCGCAGCCGCCGGGCAAAGTCGGGCCGTGGGGGTGCGCATGCGTCTGTCTTCCTTCTGTATCGCGGTCGCCGGTTGGCTGGCGCTCTCGATCCCCGCCTGGGCCGGACCGCCCGAGGCGCGCCGGCTGGAGATTCCGATCAAGGCGGTGATGCTGGCCGACGGCGACATGCGTTTCACCGTGCCCGTCTCAGTCGGAGGCGGCCCCCCCTTCGAGGCGATGATCGACACCGGCTCCAGGGGCCTGCGTATCACCCCGGCGGTGACCCTGGCCCAGGCCTCGCGCTACGCCAAGACCGGCCGGATGGTTTCCACCCGCTTCGCCAACGGCCTGATCACCCGGGGCGAGATCGCCACCGCCGAGGTCGCCGTCGGCGAAGCGGCGCCGGCGACGGTCACCATCCAGGCCATCGAGAGTGTCTCCTGCATGGTCGAGCGGCCGCGCTGTGGGGTCGGCAACGCCACGCCCCAGGAGTATCGCATCGGCGGCATGGGCCCGACGGACGGCTTCGAGGCGGTGCTGGGCCTGGGGCTGCGGCTCAACAGCTTCGGCAACCCGCTGTCGGCGACGGCCAGCGGCCAATGGATCGTGGTGCTGCCCCGGCCCGGCGAGCCGGGGCCCGGCAAGCTGATCATCAATCCGACCGCGGCGGACAAGGCGGGCTTTGCCATGATGCAGCTGGAGCCGGCGACGTCCGACGACCAGCCGGAAAGCACCGGCTGGCTCGACGAGGAGCTTTCCGCCTGCCTGAGTTCAGAGACGGCGGCGGGCCGCAGCTGGTGCGGCGAGGCGGTGCTCGACACCGGCGCTCCCAACATCTACCTGCACGCCGCCGACGCGGCCCCGGAATGGCGCCGGGGCGAGGCGATGAAGGTCGAGCTGGGCCGGGGCGAGGTCGGCCTGACCTTCCGCTACCGCATGGACCAGGGGTCGGGCGCGGCCCTCTACCGCATCCCCCTGCTCGGCTCCGAGTCCGAGAAGCTCAATCTGGGCGTCCTGCCCTACTACTATTACGCGGTCTATTATGACGGCCGGGCCGGCGTGATCGGACTGAAGGCCCGTCCGCCGATGCCGCCGATGGCCACGCCGCTGGCGCCCCGGCCGCCCGCCGTAAGCGGGCCGGCCAACCGTCCCCCGTCCAGACGCGCCGCCCCCGCGCCGCCAGCCCCACCGATCGTTGGGCCGCCGGTCATCGTCGCGCCGCCGCGGCCCGCCCGGCAGATTGACGGCTGCGTCAACGGCGTCCAACGTGATGGCAACGCATGCCAGACCAAGGGAGCTAACTGATGGCCGACGGCGCTCACGGAACCGAACAACGGGCCGGCTTCCACGCCATGATCGACGGCACCGCCGAGGACTGGGGCAAGATCGCCGCCGCCTCGGTCGAGTTCGGCCGCGAACTGCCGACCCGCCTGGTCTCGCACCTCAACCTGCTGAAGGGCGACTGCGGCGGCTTCGCGGTCGACCGGCTGGAGCACAGCCTGCAGACCGCCACCCGCGCCCACAAGGACGGCCGCGACGAGGAATATGTCGTCTGCGCCCTGCTCCACGACATCGGCGACATCCTGGGACCCCGCAACCACGCCGACATCGGCGCGGCCATCGTCCAGCCCTTCGTCTCGGAGGCCAACCACTGGATGGTCGCCCATCACGGCATCTTCCAGGGCTACTACTTCTTCCACCACCTGGGCCTGGACCGCGACATGCGCGAGCAGTATCGCGGCCATCCCAGCTTCGAGCACTGCGCCCAGTTCTGCCACCTCTACGACCAGTCGGCGTTCGATCCGAACTACGAGTCGATGCCGATCGAGGCGTTCGAGCCGATGCTGCACCGGGTGATGAGCACGCCCAAGAACAGCATCTATCTGCGCAAGTCGGACGCGGCGTAAGCCGCGTCCGCGCTGTCCGCTACTTCAGGAACGCCTCGACCGCCGCCGCGAAGGCGTCCGGCTGGTCGAGCATGATGAAGTGGAAGCCGCCGTCGATGGCCTGCAGCTTCACTCCCGGCAGGGCGGCGTAGTTTTCCTTGTAGAGCGCGTCGACGCGGCCCTCGCCCATCACCGGGTCGCGGGCATAGACCACCGTCACCGGAACCGTGATCGCGGCCAGCTGCGGGCGCAGATCCGAGGTCATGATGTCGTAGGTCGCCTGGGCCATGACCTGGCGGTCGCTGGCGATGGCCCATTGCGCGGCCAGGGCCTGTGCGGCCGGCGTCTTGGCCAGCCGGGCCATGACCTGCGGCTGGCCGGCGTCGAACTGCGCCTTCGACATGGCCAGCATCTGGGCCTTGAAGGCGGTTGCCTGGGGTTCGACCTGGGCCACGGTGACACCCGGTCCGAACAGCACGCTGAAGAACGGCAGGGCGTCGACCACCATCACCTTGCCGACGTCGCCGGGGTGGGCGGCGGCCAGGGCCAGGGCGCTGTAGCCGCCCATCGAATGGCCGATCACCGCCGGATGGTCCAGCTTCTGGTCGCGGATATAGGCGTCGATCTCCTCGATCAGCGGCGCGACAACGGGGCCGCTGGCGTTGGGGCCCGGGGTTTGGCCGGCAAAGCCGTTGACCTGGATGATGTGCAGCCGATAGCGGCCCTCGAGCCGTTTGGCGGTGTCGTCCCAGACGGCCCGCGAGGAGGCCAGGCCCGGGATCAGGACGACGTCCGGCCCCTTGCCGCGCACCTCGACGGTGAAGCGGGTCGGCGTGGCCGCGGCCTGGCCGGCCAGGGCGAGCGGGATCAGCATGGCCGCCAGGGCGGCCAGGGTTTTCAGGAACTTGAACATGGGTGTCTCCGGGAGGTTTAGGCGGCGTCGTCTTGGAAAATGGCCTCGATCGGCTGATCGAAAAGCCGGGCTATGCGGAAGGCCAGCGGCAGGCTGGGGTCGTATTTGCCGGTCTCCAGGGCGTTGATGGTCTGGCGCGAGACTTCCAGTCGCGCGGCCAGATCGGCCTGGCTCCAGTCCCGCTCGGCGCGCAGGACCTTGAGGCGGTTCCTCACCGGTAGCGCAGCCGGATCAGCGGGGTGGCCAGGCCATAGGCGCCGCAGAAGATCGGACCGACGAGGAAGACCCACAGCCGGGGCGCCCCGGCATAGACCTCCAGCAGGCCCCAGACCGAGCAGATGGCCAGGGTGACGCCGATGCCCCAGAGCATGGACTCGACCAGCACGGTGCGCTCGAACTCGTCCTTTTCCTCGGCGAGATAGAGACCGATCACGGTGATGACCCCCAACAGGGGGATGCCGGGCGCGATGGCCAGGGCATAGGCGGCGACGCCGGTGATGTGGAAGTGGTCGAAGCTGTAAGTGGCCGCGAGGATCAGGGCCATATAGGCGGTCATGGTGAGCATGAACCGCCTGATGTAGCGCTTCTGGGCCGGGTTGAGGGGATGGCGCATGACGCGTCTCCTTGACGTGCTGACAAGGGCGCTTGTCACACAGGGGTGCGGGGCGCGTCAAGGGTGGTTGTCATTTTGTTTGGGGTGCTTTCCTCCCCCGTAGCGAAGCGTGCGGGAGGGGAAAGAAGGCCGCCTACTTCCAGGCCTTGAAATGCTTCGACAGCTTCAGCCCCTGACGCAGGTAGTGCGACCCGTCCTCGCCATAGAGCCGCGTCGGCCTGGCCGTCAGCGGTTCGTAGACCAGGCGGGCCACCGTCTGGCCGTCCTCCAGCAGGAAGGGCGTCTCGTGGCTGCGGACCTCCAGCACGCCCTTCGAGCCTCGTGAGTCGGTTTCCGCCGCCCCGAATCCGGGGTCGAAGAAGCCGGCATAGTGGACGCGGAACTCGCCCACCGAGGGGTCGATCGGGGTCATTTCGGCGGCCTGCAGGACGGGGATCTCGATGTCGTCCTTGGAGGCCAGGATGTAGAATTCGCCGGGATCGAGCAGCAGCTCGCCCCGCCGTGGCTCCAGCACTTCCCAGAAATCCCGGGGGTCGTGGCCGTCTTCCTTGTCCAGGTCGATGACCCCGGCGTGGCGGCGGCCGCGGAAGCCCGCCATGCCGGCCGACAGGTCGACCCCGACGCTGCGGGTGTCGAGCAGCGGTGGTTTGCCCTGTTTCAAACGCAGCTGGTTCAGCCGCGTGCCGGTCCGCACCAGGACAGAGAAGGTCTGCGGCGCGATCTCGACATACATCGGCCCGTCATAGCCCTCGGCCACGTCGTCGAAGGCCCGGCTGTGGTCGGTGAGCAGGCGCACGAAGACATCGACCCGGCCGGTCGAGCTCTTGGGATTGCCCCGCGCGGCGATGCCGGCCGGCAGCTTCAGCCGCTCCTGCACCTCGGCGATGTAGACGCAGCCGCGCTCCAGCACCGCGCCCTTGGTCAGGTCCAGTTCGTGCATGGCCACGTCGGCCATGCGGTCCGTAACCTTGCGGCCCATGCCGGGCAGGAACGAGGCCCGCACGCGCCAGACGCGTTCGCCCAGCCGCAGGTCCAGGCTGGCCGGCTGCACCTGGTCGGCGTCAAAGGGGGTCAGCGAGGCGATCGCGCCTTGGGCGATCAGGGCCTCGATCGATTGGCAGGGGAGAATCCCGGCGGGGGTGACGTCATTCATCGTCGGACCACAGTCGCGGTCCGAGCGTCCCGACGCAAGGATTTCTTGTGGTGGGGAAGGGCTAGTGACCCCCGCCGCCGCCCTTCTTGTGGTCGCCCACAACCCAGATCCCGGCCCCCACGCCGAACAACAGCACCGCGTCGCTCAAGGTGGCGACAGGCCTGAAGGCGGCCAGAAAGTTCTGCATCTGACCCGACAGGATCAGCAGCAGGACATTCAATGCCCCAAACACGCCCAATAGCGCACCGAATACCCGAAAGATCATGGTCATTGGCATAGCGTCCCTCCCTGCCTAGCCCCCGCGGGGACGTTAACCCTTTTCAGCCAAACCCCGCAATTGCCGTAACGTTGCAATCCGGGCGGATGAATTCCTCGCGCCGGGCGCGTTCGATGGTTGACCGGCGGGGGGCGTTTCCGGTTGATGCGGCTCGCTAGTATCGAGGAGCCGCCCATGGCCGAGAACCCCAACGACTGGGACCCCGCGACCAAGCTGATCCGCGGCGGGCTTTCGCGCAGCCAGTTCGGCGAGACGGCCGAGGCCCTCTACCTGACCCAGAGCTTCGTCTATGACAGCGCCGCCGACGCCGATGCGCGCTTCAGCGGCGAGAACCCCGGCTACATCTACAGCCGCTACGCCAACCCCACGACCAGCATGTTCGAGGAGCGGCTGGCCCTGCTCGAAGGCGCCGAATACTGCCGCGCCCTGGCCTCGGGCATGGCGGCGGTGCATGTCGCCCTGACCGGCCTGCTGCGGGCCGGCGACCATCTGGTGGCCGGGCGGGCGCTGTTCGGCTCCTGCCGCTGGATCTGCGCCGAGCTGCTGCCGCGCTTTGGGGTCGAGACCACCTTCGTCGACGCCACGGACCTGGACGCCTGGCAGGCGGCCATGCGCCCCAACACCAAGGCAGTGCTGATCGAGACCCCGGCCAATCCGCTGCTCGAAATCACCGACATCGCCGCCGTGGCCAAAATCGCCCATGCGGCGGGCGCCAAGGTGGTGGTCGACAACGTCTTCGGCACGCCGATCTTCCAGAAGCCCCTGACCCTGGGCGCCGACATCGTCGTCTATTCGGCCACCAAGCATATCGATGGCCAGGGCCGGGTGCTGGGCGGGGCGATCCTGGGGGCCAAGGACCTCTTGGAAGAGTCCTATCGCGACATCATCCGCCACACCGGCCCGGCCATCTCGCCGTTCAATTCCTGGGTGCTGCTCAAGGGCATCGAGACCCTGGACCTGCGGGTCCGCCGCCAGACCGAGACCGCCGCCGCTCTGGCCGACCAGATCGCCGACCACCCGGCCTCGGGCCGCACCCTCTATCCGGGCCGCGCCGACCATCCGCAGGCGGCCATCGCCCGGGCCCAGATGACCGGCTTTTCGAACCTGATCGCCTTCGACCTGGGAACCCGCGAGGCGGCCTGGCGCTTCCTGGATGCGCTCGAGATCGTCGACATCTCCAACAACCTCGGTGACGCCAAGTCGATGGCCACCCATCCCTCTACGACGACCCACCGGGCCATGCCCGAGGACAAGCGGCTCGAGATCGGCCTGACCGACGGCTATGTCCGCATGTCGGTGGGGCTGGAAGGCGCCGGCGACCTGGCCCGCGATGTCGGCCGGGCCCTGGATGCGGCCAGAGCCAACTCATGAGATGGGCCAATTCGTGAGCCCCAGATCATGAGACGGCCCTCCCGGCGCAAGAACCAGGACAGTCCTGTCTATGAGGCCCGCACGCGCGACGTGCTGGTGCGGGTGATCGTCAGCTATCTGCCGCAGGAATCCCTGCCCGAGGAGGGCAAGTGGGTCTGGGCCTACATGGTCGAGATCGAGAACCACGGGACCGAGACCGTCAGCCTGGTCACCCGCCACTGGCGCATCACCGACGCCCTGAACCGCACCGAGGCGGTCGACGGTCCGGGGGTGGTCGGCGAGCAGCCGATCTTGAAGGCGCGGGAGGCCTTCCGCTACACCTCGGGCACCTCGCTGCCGACGCCGTCGGGGACCATGAGCGGCACGTACTCCATGGTGCTGGACAGCGGCGAGCAGTTCGAGGCGCAGATTCCGGAGTTTTCGCTGCACCTGCCGGGGGCGGCGCGGAAGGCGCACTGAGCCGCTGCGGCGGCCATTTCGGTGACAGTTTACTTTATTCGCCCTCGGATCACCGGCCTGAGTGAGTGGGCTCAGAGCGAATAAAGTAAACTGTCACCGAAATTGCTCTCAGGCAGCGCCGCCGCCGATCTCATAGGTCCGCGAGCAGTACTCGCATGTCACCCGGATCTTCCCGTCATCCTCGACCATGTCGGCCCGTTCTTCCGGCGTGAAGCTCTCCAGCATCACCTCGATCCGCTCGGGCGAGCAGCGGCAGAAGGCGGCCAGGGCCTTGGGCTCGAAGACCCGCACCCCGTCTTCGTTGAAGAGGCGCCACAAAAGGGTGTCGGCCGGGACCAGCGGGTCGATCAGTTCGTCCTCGCCGGTGGTGGCGAACAGGGCGCGGGCCCGGTCCCAGACATCGTCGGTCGAGCCGCGGGCGGCGTCGGCGGCGACATACTGGATCAAGAGGCCCCCGGCCCGCCAGGTGGGGCCCTCGCCGGTGTCGACCTGGCCGACCGCCAGCTTGACCTTGGTCGGCACCTGCTCGGACTGGGCGAAATACTGCTCGGCGGCCAGGGCCAGGGTTTCGCCCTCGATGGGGGTCATGCCCTGGTAGCGCTCCATGTCGGGGCCCTGGTCGATGGTCATCACGAAGATGCCCTGGCCTAGCAGGGTGCGGGCCCCCGGGCGCACAAAGCCCTGGCTGGCCTCGGCCACGCGGTCGGCGTCATAGCGGCAATAGCCCCGGAAGGTTCCGGCGGTGTCGTAGTCGACGACCACATAGGCCACCGGGCCATCGCCCTGGGCCTGCAGGATCAACCGGCCATCGAACTTCAGGCTCGAGCCGACCAGGGCCGCCAGGGCGCAGGCCTCGCCCAGCAGGTTGGCGACGGGTTCGGGATAGTCGTGGCGGGTCAGCACCTCATGCAGCGCCGCGCCCAGCCTCACGATGCGGCCACGGACCGGGAAGCCCTCGATCTGGAAGGCGGCGACGAGATCGTCGGTAGGCTGGGAGAGGTCAGTCATGGGACGGCCCTAGATAGGGAGCCGCCGTGACAAGTCAAACCGCCGGGGTGCGGACGTGCTCGGGCCGGACACCGATTCCGACCAGGCGGGCGGGGATGCCGCGCAGCAACCGGAAGCGGTTCAGCAACCGCACTGGCAATGGGATTGGGAGCGATCCCTTCGCACCGAGAAGCGGGGCGATGATCCGCTTCTGGATGAGGCTCTGGGCGCCCTGGGTCGCCCGGGTCGGGAACATCCGCCGTTTCTGCACCGCGGCCAGGTCAGCGGCGGCGACATGGCCGGTCTTCAGCGGCCCGGCCAGGATGTTGGCCGCCGCCACCGCGTCCTGGATCGCCAGGTTGATCCCCACCCCGCCGATCGGCGACATGGCGTGGGCGGCGTCGCCGATGCAGATCAGTCCCGGCCGGCTCCACTGGGTGAGGCGGTCGATGCTGACGGTCAGCAGCTTGATCTTCTCCCAGTCATCCAACTCGGAGACGCGCTCGCCGAGGAAGGGCGACAGGCGGCGGACATCGGCCTGGAAGGCCTCCAGACCCTCGGCCCGCACCCGCTCGTGGCCGTTCTTGGGGATGACATAGGCGCACTGCCAGTAGTCGCCCCGATTCAGCATCACCAGCAACCGGCCGGGTTCGACATGGCCGAAGGTGTCGTCATCGTCGGTGGATTGGCGCGGCAGGCGGAACCACAGCACGTCCATCGGAGCGCCGACATCCTGAACCGGCAGTCCGGCCGCCGCCCGCACGGCGGAATGCCGGCCATCCGCGCCGACGGTGAGATCGGCGCGCACCTCCAGCGGCCCGTCCGGAGTGCGGGCCATGACGCCCAGCACCTTGCCGCCGGCCTCGATCAACCCCTCGACCTCCGCCTGCATGACCAGGGTGAAGGTCGGGAGCTCGCGGCCCTTGGAGGCCAGGAAGTCCAGCAGGTCCCATTGCGGCATCAGGGCCACGAACTTGCAGGCGGTCGGCAGACGACTGAAGTCGGCGACCTTGAAGCGTTCGGCGCCGATCTGCAGGGAGAGTTCGCGGACTTCCTGGTGGGGCAGTTTCAGGAATTCGTCGAGCAGCCCGAGCTCATGCATCACCTGCAGCGTGGAAGGATGGACGGTGTCGCCCCGGAAATCGCGCAGGAAGTCGGCGTGCTTTTCCAGCACGACCACCGGGACGCCGGCCCGGGCGAGCAGATAGCCCAGCATCATGCCGGCGGGACCGCCCCCGGCGATGCAGCAAACTGCACTCAGAGACCGGGTCATTCGCCCCTCACACCCGCTCATCCCCGCGAAAGCGGGGACCAAGGCTTTTTTCGTTGCGGGCGCCGCGACCGCTCCGCCAGCTGGAAACAGGACGGTAGAAACCCTCTGCGCTCAAAAACGCCTGGGTCCCCGCTTTCGCGGGGATGAGCGGGGTTATTGAGCCAGGACTTCCAGCCGCTCCATGCCCCGGAAGAAGGGCAGCTTTCGCCATTCCGGCGTCTCCTCAGGTCTCGCCAGCTTCAGGTCAGGGAAGCGCTGGAACAGCTTGACCAGGGCCACCTGGGCCTCCAGCCGGGCCAGCGGGGCGCCGATGCAGATGTGGCTGCCGCCGCCGAAGGCCACGTGCGGCTTGTGCTTGCGGGTGACGTTGAAGCGGTGCGGGTCGTCATAGACCTCGGGGTCGCGGTTGGCGGCGCGCAGCGAGACCATCAGGGCCTGGCCCTGCTTGATCGGACAGCCGCCCAGCTCCCGGTCGCTGGAGGCCACCCGGCCGGTAATGTCGACGGGCGGCTCATAGCGCAGCACCTCCTCGACCAGGCCGTTAATGATGCCCGGATCGGCCTTCAGCTTGGCCAGCTCGTCGGGATTGAGCAGCAGCAGCCGCACGGCGTTGCCGATCAGGTCGGTGGTGGTCAGGTTGCCGCCGACCAGAAGGGCTATCAGGTTGATGCGCAGCTCATCGTCGCTGAGCTCGGCGCCCTCGGCCTGCAGGGTGACCATGTCGGTGATCAGGTCGTCCTTGGGGCTCACCCGCCGGTCGGCCATGGAGTCGGTGAAATAGGTCGCCAGGGCGGTGCTGGCGATTTCCATCGCCTTGGTCTGCTCGGGGTTGCGGAAGGGGTTGAGGGCCTGGATCAGGTCTTCCGACCATTGCCGGAACTGCGCCAGCATGCCCCGGTCCACACCCAGGATCGAGGCGATGACGTCGATGGGGATGGGCACGCAGAAGCGGTCCATCAGGTCGAATTCCGCCTGCCCTTCCAGCGCGTCGAGGCTCTCGTCGACAATGCGCTCGACCTCGCCGCGGAACTTGGCGACCCGGGCATAGAGGGCCTGGGCCAGGGGCTGGCGCACCCGGCCGTGGTCGGGGTCGTCGAGCATCAGGATCGAGGTGGTGCTGGAGCGCGGCAGGTTGGGATCGACGTCCGCCACCAGGCCGCGGTTGAGGAAGGCCCCCTCCTCGGCCCGCATCGGATCGCGCCAGAGGGTGCGGTCGTTGACGATGCCGCGCACGTCGGCATAGCGGCTGAACACCACGCTGCCCGACATCGGGTCCTTGTGCACCGGACAGCGGGTCCGAAGGTCGTCGAGCAGCACGTGCGGGTCGACGCGGAATTCCTCGTTGATCGGGGTCAGTTGCAGAAGCGAGGGGATGGGCCGGTCGGTCATCGTCGTCGGGTCCTTGTGGTCGCCGCGCGGGATAGGATCGCTACTGACTACACTGTCAGTAGCCAGTCCGCCACTGTCTATGTTCACCCCGGTTACCTGGGGGTAGCATAGCGCAAAACGGCCCGAGGAAACGCCATGTCTGTCACCCCGCGCAAGCTGGACACCCATGTCGATTGGCGCTCGCGGGACGTCCAGGATCCCGCCGCCTGGACCGTGGCCCTGACCGCCGCCGACCACCGCGAACTGGACGCGGCCCTCGCCCACGCCAAGGCCAAGTCCTCGAACCTGCTGGATATCGGCCGGGACGACTTTCCGCTGGACGGCCTGGTTCCGCGCCTGGCCGAAATCGAACGTGAACTGATCGACGGCCGGGGTTTCGTGCGCATCTCGGCCCTTGATACCGACCGCTACGACGATGACGATTTGACGATGCTCTACTGGGGCGTCGGCATGCACCTGGGCGATCCCTGGCCCCAGAACAAGCATGGCCATGTCATGGGCGATGTCACCGACCAGGGCCGGGCGCCGGACGATCCCGAGGCGCGGGGCAACGAGCTGGGCCTGATCGCGCTGGACTATCACACCGACGGCTCGGACCTGGTGGGCCTGATGTGCCTGCGGCCGGCCAAGAGGGGCGGCCTCTCCTGCGTCGCCAATGTCGTGGCCATCTACAACCAGCTGGTCGAAACCCGGCCCGACCTGGTCGCCGCCCTTTACGACCACCTACCCTGGGACTTCCGCGGCGAGCAGCCGCCGGGCGGGGCGCCCTTCTACCATCGCCGGGTGTTCACCGAGCATGAGGGGCGGCTGTTCGTCCGCTTCATCCCGCAATACATCAAGGCCTCGCAGCGCCACCCCGACGCCCCGCGCCTGTCGCCCCTGGTCATTGAGGCCCTCGACACCGTCAGCGCCATGGCCAACGACCCGCAGTTCAACGTCTATATGGACCTGCGCCCCGGCGAGATACAGTTCATCAACAACTACCATGTGCTGCACGGCCGGACGGCCTACGAGGACGACGCCGCCAGTGGCCAGAAGCGCCACCTGAAACGCCTGTGGCTGGCCACCCGCTACCTGACCTCCCGCCCCGAGAGCTTCAAGAATGTGGCCCGCTCGCACTGGGCCGAAAAGCTGTCGGTCAGCCGGCTGCCGGCGGCGGAGAAGGTCTAGGTGGACTTCTTGTTTCTCCCTTCCTCCTCGATGGAGGAAGGGCGGGGATGGTGGTGGTGGCACAGCGTTTCCGGAAGCGCTCAGGGAGGCGTGGTCGCCACCCCACGCCAGTCGCCCAGGCTCCGAGTGAACACCACCAACCCTGCCCTTCCTCCATCGAGGAGGAAGGGTTCAAGAAGGGCAGGGATTCCCCCTTGCTTGCCAGGGGGAAGACTCATCGGCGATTTTGGTGTATAGGTTATCGCTGATAATGAATAAGTCAGGGAGCTAGAGGCCGTGGAACATTTCGATGTGCTGATCGTCGGCGCCGGTCTTTCGGGTGTCGGCGCGGCCGTCCACCTGCGCCAGCGTTGCCCGGGCAAGAGCTTCGTCATCCTCGAGGGCCGGGCCTCAATGGGCGGCACCTGGGACCTGTTCCGCTATCCGGGCATCCGCTCGGACAGCGACATGCACACCCTGGGCTACAGCTTCAAACCCTGGAAGCAGGCCAAGTCGATCGCCGACGGCCCCTCGATCCTCGACTACGTCCACGAGACCGCCGCCGAGTACAAGATCGACGAACACATCCGCTATAATCACAAGGCCATTTCGGCCGCCTGGTCCACGGCCGACGCCGCCTGGACCGTCGAGGCCCGCCGCGCCCACACCGGCGAGACGGTGAAGATCAGCTGCAACCTGCTCTACATGTGCCAGGGGTACTACAGCTACGACGGCGGCTTCCTGCCCGAGTTCGAGGGCGTTTCCGACTTCGGCGGGACGGTCATCCACCCGCAGAAATGGCCCACCGAGCTCGACTATCGCGGCAAGAACGTCATCGTCATCGGCTCGGGCGCCACGGCCATGACCCTGGTGCCGGCCATGGCCAGCGACGCGGCCAAGGTGACCATGGTGCAGCGCTCGCCGACCTATGTGGTCTCGCGGCCCGCCCAGGACGCCATCGCCAACCGCCTGCGCAAATGGCTGCCCGAGGGCCTCGCCTACGCCATCACCCGGTGGAAGAACACCACGCTGGGCACCTACTTCTACCGCCAGACCCGGGCCAAGCCGCAGAAGACCAAGGAGATGATTCTAAAGGGCGTGCGTGCGGCGCTCGGCCCCGACTACGACGTCGATAAGCACTTCACCCCCAGCTACAATCCCTGGGACCAGCGCCTCTGCCTGGTGCCCGACGCCGACCTGTTCGCCGCCATCAACTCGGGCAAGGCCGAGGTGGTCACCGACCATATCGACCGCTTCACCAAGACGGGCCTGAAGCTGAAGAGCGGCCAGGAACTGCCGGCCGACATCATCGTCACCGCCACGGGCCTCAACATGCTGGCGCTCGGCGGCATGACCTACAGCGTCGACGGCGAGGCGGTGCAGTTCCCCAAGACCTGGACCTACAAGGGCATGATGTATTCGGACGTGCCCAACCTGGTCTCGACCTTCGGCTACATCAACGCCTCCTGGACCCTGCGCGCCGATCTGACGGCCGAATATGTCTGCCGCCTGCTCAACCACATGGACGAGAAGGGCGCGACCCGCGTCACCCCGCGCCTGCGCGACGGCGACCGGAATATGACTCCCCGCCTGTGGATCGAGGGCTTCTCGAGCGGCTACATGCAGCGCGGCCTGGAACAGATGCCCCGCCAGGGCGACCACGCTCCCTGGCTGAACCCCCAGGACTTCGCCCGCGACAAGAAGATGATCCGCAAGGGCGCGCTGGAGGACGGCGCGCTGGTGTTCGACAACCCGGTGGCGGCCAAGGCCGCGCGGGTGCTGGAGGCGGCGGAGTAGGCCGGTCAGGCTTTCAGGGCCGCCCTGATTTCGTCCGGCAGACGCTCGATCGCGGTCAGGAAGGCTATGGCGGTGGCGTCGGGCTGTCGGCGCCCCTGTTCCCAGGTCTTCAAGGTCGCAAGCGGAATGCGGTAGGCCCACGAAAACTCCTGCTGCGACATGCGCAACGTCTCGCGCAGGGCCTTCACATCCGGCATGTCCACGACGCGCCTGCGCACGCCAGCCGGCCGCTCCTGGGGGTAATCCACAGCCCCCGCCAAACCGGCGACAGGGTTCTGGTCAAAAATCCTGGCCACTCAACGCTTCCTCTCCGTCGCGGGACGCCTCAGGCGCGGTCCCGGCGTGGGTTACGCAGGCCGCCCGGATCGGGATCACCACGCCGCTGTCAGGTTCGCGAAAGCGGCGATCGATCGGAACGGCCGATGATCCAGAGACGCGGGACGCTCGTATGAGTCCTGGGCGCTCCGGCCATCGCGCCTTCGATATCCTGCGACAGGGGGAGCGCGCGTGCAGACAGCCAAGCCTGAGAGGATTGCTTCGCTCGACGTCATGCGGGGGGTGGCGATCCTGGGCATCCTGCTCATCAACATCCCGGTGATGGGGTTCAGCGTCGCCTATTTCGCCGACCCGCGGCTGCTCGGCTGGAGCCCGGCCGACCAGGCGGTCTGGACCTATGTTTTCCAGCTGCTCGACGGGGCCGAGCGCGGCCTGCTGCAGCTGCTGTTCGGCGCCAGCGCCCTGTTGCTGACCCGCGAGGCGATGTCGCCCGACGCGCCCGTGAAGTCTGTCGACACCTACAGCCGGCGCTCTCTTTGGCTGATCGTGCTGGGCCTGATTCACGGGACATTGCTGCTCTGGCCGGGCGATATCCTGTTCCTCTACGGCCTGACCGGGCTGTTCCTGCCGGCTTTCCGGCGGCTCAAGCCCCGGACCCTGGCGGTGATGGGCTTTGTCGGTCTGGCCCTGCTGGGCGCGACCGAACTCCCCAACTACCTGCACGGACGCGAGGTCCAGGCGCAGATCGTCCAGCTGGACTCCCGGCCCGCGGCGACGCCGACGGCGGCCGACAAGGCGATCAGGGCGGAATGGGCCGAGATGAACGGCCGCCGCGAAGCCCTCAAGGCCGGCATGGGCGCCGAGCGGGCGCAACGGTTGGGCGGCTATGGCGACAACCTGGGCTGGGCGACCGGGACCTGGGCGCTCCTCAATGTCAGCCCCTTCCTCTATCTCTCCTTCGTGGAGGCGATCTGCACCATGTGGATCGGCATGGCCCTGTTCGGCTGGGGCGTGCTGCAGGGCCGCCGCTCCCGCCGCTTCTATCTGGTGATGATGGCGGCGGGCTATGGATTGGGGGTGTCGGTCAAGCTGCTCCTGGCGCGCCAGGCCATAGCCGACGGCTTTGGCCCGGTCAGCGCCGGCCACATGCTCTCCGACGTCGGGCGGCTGGGGGTGGCCTTCGGTCACGTCGGGCTGATCTGCCTGGCCGTGAAATCGCAGGCCGGACGCTGGCTGGCGGCGCCTTTCGCGGCGGCGGGGCGGATGGCCCTGACCTGCTATGTGGGCCAGAGCCTGATCTGCTGCTGGCTGCTGTTCCCCGGATTCGGCCTGGGCCTTTGGGGACGGTTCGGCTGGGCGGGCCTGGAGACCATAGCCCTGGGCGTCATCGCCTTCCAGCTGGTCTTCTGCCCGGTGTGGCTGAGGCTGTTCAAAATGGGCCCCCTGGAATGGCTGTGGCGCCGGCTGAGCTATGGGCGCACACCGCCGGTCGCCACCCAGGCCGCCCTGTGAACTCGAGAAAAGCATGAGAATGCGGCGGGTGATTTTGCCGGGTTTGGCCGTGGCGGTGCTGCTGGGTTGCGCCCCGGCCCCGCAGACGACGACGGTCTATGAGCGCTATGAGCAGCTCAAGAACGGTCCCGCCCTGCAGGCCGCGGCGGCCGAGCCCGCCCGACGGATGCGCGAACTGGACTGGATGGTCGGCGACTGGCGGACGACCATCACCGTCTTCGCCACCGCCGCCTCGCCGGAGAGCCGGGAGACGACGACGACGAGCTTCCATCTGGTCGGCGACTCCATCCTGGCCAGCGACGACCTCTCCACCATCCTGACCTACGACCCGTTCGAGCACGACTGGATCTCGGCCGGCTTCGAGCCGCCGATGGCGCCCCTCAACAACTTCCGGGCGCGCTGGGAGGGCCGCCGGCTGGTCGCCGAGGCGCCCGCCCGTATCTTTGGCGAGACCTTCGTTCTGCGTCAGTCGCTGATCCGGACCGGCCAGAACAGCTTCGAGATCCTGAACGAACAGCGCGTCAAGGGCGACCGCTTCGTTCCCGTCGACCGCTACAGCTTTACCCGGATCGTGAAGCCGCCCCAGCCGCCCGGCCAGTAGCGGACAGCCCTACCCAATCGCCCCAAAACACCACGCCAGGATCGACTTCTGCGCGTGGATGCGGTTCTCCGCCTCGTCCCAGACCAGGGATTGCGGGCCGTCCATCACCGCGTCCGTCACCTCCTCGCCCCGGTGCGCCGGGAGGCAGTGGAGGAAGACGGCCTTCGTGTCGGCGATCTCCATCAGGCGCTCGTCGACCTGGTAGGGCTCCAGGGCGTCGAGGCGCGCCTCGCCGTCCTTGTCGCCCATCGAGACCCAGGTGTCGGTGATCACCACGTCGGCGCCCTCGACCGCCTCGCGCGGGTCGTGGGTGGTCTGGATGCGGCCCTGCAGTTCGGCGGCCCGCGCCAGGTCGACCAGGTCGGGGAAATAGACCGCCGGGCTGGCGATGTTCAGCTTGAAGCCGAACTTGGGCGCGGCGTGGATGAAGCTGGAGCAGACATTGTTGCCATCGCCCACCCAGGCGATGGTCTTGCCGGCGATGGGGCCCTGGCGTTCCTCGATGGCCTGCAGGTCGGCGAGAATCTGGCAGGGGTGGCTCTTGTCGGTGAGGCCGTTGATCACCGGCACGCTGGAGTGCTGGGCGAAGCGCTCGACGTCCTCATGGACATTGGCGCGGATCATTACCGCGTCGACCATGCGGGAGAGCACGCGGGCGGTGTCCTCGATGGTCTCGCCGCGGCCCAGCTGCATGTCGTTGCTGGTCGAGATGATGCCCTGGCCGCCGATCTGGCGGATGGCGGCGTCGAAGGAGAAGCGGGTGCGGGTCGAGTTCTTCTCGAAGATCATGGCCAGCACCCGGTCCTTGCCAGGGGCGTCGGCGTCGACCCGCCCCTGGGGCCAGCCCTTGCGGGCGGCCTTGCGGACATGGGCGTCGTCGAGGATGGCGCGCAGGGTCGCCGCCTCGAGCCGCCAGAGGTCGATGAAATGCCGGGGCGCGGAAGGTCCCCGGCTGCTCACGCCGCGGCCTTCTTGCGGACCGCCTCGCAGGTCTGCTCCAGCTTGGCGATGGCTTCGCGGGCTTCGTCCTGAGTGATGAGGAGCGAGGGCAGGAGACGGACGCAGTTGTCCCCGCCGCCCGCCACCAGCAGGTGCTGGTCCCGGGCCATGGCCATGAAGTCGCGGTTGTTGGGGATCAGCTTGAGGCCGATCAGCAGGCCCTTGCCGCGCACGTCGACGATGACGTCCGGATAGCGGTCGCGCAGGCCCGACAGCTGCTGGGTGAAGTAGCCGGCGACGGTGCGGGCGTTCTCCAGGGTTTCGGGCTTGTTGATCTCGTCAAACGCCGCCACGCCCACGGCCATGGCCAGCGGGTTGCCGCCGAAGGTCGAGCCGTGCACGCCCACGGTCATGCCGCGCGCCGCCTCGGCCGAAGCCAGGCAGGCGCCGACCGGGAAGCCGCCGCCCAGGGCCTTGGCCACCGCCATGATGTCGGGAGCGGCGTCGTTGGCCCATTCGTGGGCCCAGAGCTTGCCGGTGCGGCCCATGCCGCTCTGCACTTCGTCGTAGATCAGGAGGACGCCGTTGTCGCGGGTCCAGCCGCGCAGCTCTTCCAGGTCGGCCTCGCTCATGGCCCGGGCCCCGCCCTCGCCCTGCACGGGCTCGATGATGACGGCGCAGGCGCTGGGGGCCTCGATGGCGGCCTTCAGGGCCTCCTTGTCGCCCCAGGTCACCTGGACATAGCCGGGCAGGCGCGGACCGAAGCCCTCGACATAGTTGGGATTGCCGGCGGCGTTGATCGCCCCGTAGCTGCGGCCGTGGAAGCTGCCGTCGAAGCCGATGATGTCGATGCGCTCGGGCTTGCCGACCGCCGTCTGGTATTTGCGGGCGGTCTTGAGGGCGCACTCGATGGCCTCGGTGCCCGAGTTGGTGAAGAACACCACGTCGGCGAAGCTGGCGTCGGTCAGCCGCTTGGCCAGGGCTTCCTGCCCCGGAATGCGGAAGATGTTGGAGACGTGCCAGAGCTTCTCGCCCTGGTCCTTCAGCGCCGCGACCAGGGCCGGGTGGCAGTGGCCCAGGCCGGTGGTGGCGATGCCGGCCACGCAGTCCAGGTATTCCTGACCATTCTCATCCCAAAGTCGGACGCCCTCGCCTCGCGCCACGGCCAGCGGGGCGCGGTTGTAGACGCCCATGATGTGGTCGGGGGAAACGGCGGGGGAGCTGGTCAAGATCGCCTCCAAAGGAAAGAAGGTCTCCGGGCGCGAACCCGGAGACCGATTGGAAGCTCACGTCTTTCGAACTTGGCGGCCCGGAAGTCAACACATCGGCGGTCCGCACGGGGCCGTTCGCCTATGGCCCGATGTAGCGGACCGAGGAAATCTTGTCCGACATCTGGATACCGCCCAGGCCGCCGTAGCCGCCGCGCACCACGGCGCAGCGGCCGGCATAGTAGGGATTGGTGCAGACCTGCCAGCGGCCGGTGGCGCGCAGCGAGGAGGCCCGGTCGTTGAACTGGATATCGACCAGCCGCGGAACCGAGGCGCGCAGGATGCGGAATTCGCCGACGAAGTTGGGGCCGGCATAGAGCACCAGCTGCGGCCGGAACACGGGCGCGCGTTTCGGCTTGGCCTGGGCTACGCCGGCGACGGTCAGGGCCAGCGCGCCGATGGCGGCGATCTTCAGAAGCTTCATGGTTACCCCTCTTTGATGTCCATCCCCCAACGCCGCCAAGCTAGGCGCGGTTCCGGGCGGCCTCAAGTCGTGAAGCTGGGGCCCTGCAGTTGTTTCAGGTCTTGAGGCGATAGCCGGTGCGGAACAGCTGCCAGCAGATCAGCGACAGGCTGACGGTCAGCACCGCCACCAGGCTCGCCCCGATGGCGATCGAGCCGTCGGCCTCGCCGATGAAGCCGTAGCGGAAGCCGTCGATCAGATAGAAGAAGGGGTTGTAGTGGCTGGCCGTGCGGAACGGCTCGGGCAGGCGGTCGACCAGGTAGAAGGTCCCCGACAGGAAGGTCATCGGCATGATCAGGAAGTTGGTGATCGCCGAGAGGTGGTCGAACTTCTCCGACCACAGGCCGGTCACCACCCCGACCAGGCCCAGGATCAGCGAGGCGCCGATGCCGAAATAGGCGATGGCCCAGGGGTGGCTGATGCGCAGGTCGGTGAAGGGCAGCACCGCAATCGTCCCGGCGGTGACGATGCCCACCACGATGCCCCGGGTGGCGGCGCCCAGCACGAAGGCGCTGACCTGCTCGATCGGCGCCAACGGCGGGGTGAGGAAGTCGCTGGTCAGCCCCATCATCTTGGCCTGCAGCAGCGAGGAGCTGGAATTGGCGAAGGCGTTGTTGAGGATGGCCATCATGATCAGGCCCGGGGCCACGAAGGCCGAGAAGGGAATGTTGTGGATCGGCGGCGAGGAGCCGCGCACCGCCACCACGAAGACCATCATGTAGAGCAGGGTGGTGACGACGGGCGCCGCGACCGTCTGCATGCCCACCTTCCAGAACCGCCGGATCTCCTTGAGATACAGGGTGGTGAAACCCGTCCAGTTGAAGCCGGCATAGTCGCGCGGCTGCGGCGGAAGGACGCTGTGAGCCATATCTTTCATGTGAGTCTAAGTGCGCTCGCCGCGCGTTGTTCGCAAGGCGCCCCTTGCTCCGCAAGGCGTGGGGGTCGCGGACGGGCTTGGCCGAACGCCGATCTACATGTTGATCTCTGTGGATAGGCGAATGGCGCCTATTGTGTCCGTTCATAAAAACTTTACGGTATTTTGTATGTGGGCCCTCCGAGCGGGGACCCGAGACACAACATGTAGTGTCGGTCCGCCGGGGGGACCGGCCGATTAGCGAAAGGGCGCTGCCATGGGCTGGACCGACGAACGGGTCGCCATTCTCAAGAAGCTCTGGCTGGACGGGCTCTCCGCCAGCCAGATCGCCAAGCAGCTGGGCGGGGTCACCCGCAACGCCGTGATCGGCAAGGTCCACCGGCTGGGCCTGTCGGGCCGGGCCACGCCCTCGCAGCCGGCCCGCCCGGCCTTCAAGGCCCCGCGCCCGCCGCGTCCGGCCCCCAGCCAGCCGATGATCGCCCGTCGTCCGGTCGAGCAACCCCAGACCCAGACCACCGCCTCCCACGCGCCGGTCCCGGTCGCCCCGCGTCCGGTCTTCCGCATGGAAGAGCCCGGCTCGGCCACTGTGCTGACGCTCGGCGCCCACATGTGCAAGTGGCCGATCGGCGACCCCTCCAGCGACAACTTCACCTTCTGCGGCCGCCGGTCGGACGAGGGCACCCCCTACTGCCTGGAGCATGCCCGCATCGCCTACCAGCCCCAGCAGTCGGGCAAGAAGAAGACCGGCCCCAACGAACTGGCCCGCTCACTGCGCCGCTACATCTAGGCTTCCCGGCGGGCATGGCCTGGAGCCGCGCCCGCCGTTAGGCTCCGGCCATGTCCGAGGCCGACTCAGAAACCACCAACGCCCAGGCGTACAGCGTCTCCGAACTTGCGTTCGCGCTGAAGCGCACGCTGGAAGACGCCTATGGCTTCGTACGGCTGCGGGGTGAGCTTTCCAAGGTCACCCACCATTCCAACGGCCACGTCTATCTGACCCTCAAGGACGACAAGGCGGCCCTGGACGGGGTGGTCTGGAAGGGCAGCGTGCGGGGCCTGGGCGTGCGGCCCGAGCACGGGCTGGAAGTCATCGTCACCGGCCGGATCACCACCTATCCCGCCGGCTCCCGCTACCAGATCGTCATCGAGACCATGGAGGCCGCCGGCATCGGCGCCCTGCTGGCCCAGCTCGAGCGGCTGAAGGCCAGGCTGGCCGCCGAGGGCCTGTTCGCCCCCGAGCGCAAACGGGCGATCCCCTCCATGCCGTCCACGGTGGCGGTGATCACCAGCCCGACCGGGGCGGTAATCCGCGACATCCTGCACCGCATCCGCGACCGCTGGCCCTGCCGGGTCATCGTCTGGCCGGTGGTCGTCCAGGGCGACCAGGCGGCCGCCCAGGTGGCCGGGGCCATCCGTGGCTTCAACGCCTTGGGGGAGGACGGCCCCCTGCCCCGCCCCGACCTGATCATCGTGGCCCGGGGTGGCGGCTCGGTCGAGGACCTCTGGCCGTTCAACGACGAGGCCCTGGCCCGCGCGGTGGTCGAGGGGACGATCCCGCTGATCTCGGCGGTCGGGCACGAGACCGACACCACCCTGATCGATTTCGTCTCAGACCGTCGCGCTCCGACGCCCACCGCCGCCGCCGAGATGGCGACGCCGGTGCTGGCCGACCTGAAGGCCGTGCTCAGCGACTTCGAGCGGCGGATGAGCCAGTGCGGCGGGCGGATGGTCGAGGACCGCCGCCAGCGGCTGACCGGCGTGGCCCGCGGCCTGCCCCGCCCAGACGACATCCTGGCCCTGGCCCGGCAGCGCTTCGACAACGCCGCCAGCCGGCTGAGCAACGGCCTGCGGGCCAATGTCGACGTCCATGAGCGGGCCCTGCTGCGCAGCGCCGGGCGGCTGCAGCCGGGCGTGCTCAAGCGGTCGTTGGAGGCCTGTGTCGGACAACTCGGCAATGCCTCCAGCCGATTGAACAGTGCCCTTATTTCCAATGTCGATATTCACGAGCGCGCCTTGCTGCGCACCACCGGCAAGCTCCAACCGGGTGTGCTCAAGCGGTCACTGAACGCTCACACGGAGCGGCTCAGCCAGGTCAATCTGCGCTTCAATCGCGCCACCGCCGTTGACTTCGATCGCACCGAGCGCCGACTGAAATCCGTCGGCCAGTTACTGGAGACTCTCAATCCCAGTCGGCCTCTACAGATGGGCTTCGCGCTGGTCAGGCGGTCCGACGGTTCATTAGTCCACCAAGGGGCTTCGCTCTCGGCCGGTGAGGAAGTCAGCTTGAAATTCGCGGACACCACCCGCCAGGCTGTCATCGACGGCGCCAGCGGCCAGCCCGCGCCCCCTCCCCCGGCCCCGCGCGCCAAGCCCAAGGCGCCGCCGCCCGGCCAGGGCGATCTGTTCTGACCTCGACCGGAGGGGCCCGGGCGACTACATTGGCGGCATGAACGCTTACGACAGCAACCTGGGCCAGGCGACGGTCCATTACGGCGACGGCGACTATGCGGTGCTGCGGCCCGGCAAGTTCGTGGTCTGCGCCATCAGCGGCAAGAAGATCCCGCTCGACGCCCTGCGCTACTGGAGCCCCGAGCTGCAGGAGGCCTATGCCGGCCCGGCCGAGGCGCTGCAGCGCTGGAAGGAACTGAACCCCTGAACAGGCGGGCGCTGCTGGCTGGCGGTCTCGTTCTGGCGGCCAGCCCGGCTTTCGCTGCCGCGCCGCTGCGTCTCGCCGGCCGCTATCGCCAGGGCGGCATGGCCATCGGCCGCACCCTGCCCCGGGCCGCCGTCTTCGTGGACAACGAGCCGGTCGGCCAGGCCTCGGCCAGCGGCCTCTTCGTCATCGGCTTCGATCGGGACAGCGGCCCCAGCTGCTCGCTGCGGGTCGAGACCGAGCAGGGCCCGGCCTCGCAGCTGCTCTCCATCGCCCCCGGCGATTTCGACATCCAGGCCATCAACGGCCTGCCCGACAACCAGGTCGACAACTTTCCGCCCGACCTTCTGGCCCGCATCAAGGCCGAGGCCGCCCGCAAGCGGGTGGGGTTCGCCAGCCAGGCCGACAGCGACGATTTCCGCGCCGGCTTCCGCCAGCCGCTCGACAAATACCGCCTGAGCGCCCGGTTCGGCGGCCAGCGCATCCTCAATGGCGTTCCCAAGACGCCCCATTATGGCGCGGACCTGGCCGCCCCGACCGGAACGCCGATCCACGCCCCCTGCGCGGGCCAGGTCTGCTTCGCCGAGGCAGGACTGCATTTCGACGGCGGCCTGACCATGATCGATCACGGCCAGGGCCTGATCAGCCTCTACCTGCACCAGTCGCGGCTGGTCGTGCAGGCCGGCCAGCGTGTGCAGGCCGGCGATCTGATCGGTTCTGTCGGTAAGGAGGGGCGGGCCACCGGCCCGCATCTCTGCTGGCGGATGAAGTGGCGGGGGCGAAACCTCGACCCATTACTCATGGTGGGGATATCTGCGCCCGGCGCCTGAGGCGTAAACGGGAAAGTAGGACACCTGGGTCTATAACCTGCCCCCATGTAAGCGAACCGCTGCGTACAGAACGAGTTCGCGCTTTCAGGCTGTCTGGGGGACTATCCGCATGTCGGATGGCTTTGGTTCATTGAAGGTCCTGCTGGCTGATGACAATCAGCACATGCGGGCCATCATCGTGGCGATCCTGAAGGGGGTCGGCATTACGCATCTTCGTGAGGCCAATGACGGGGCAGAGGCGCTGCAGATCCTGCGTGACTGGCCGGCCGACCTGGCCATCGTCGACTTCCACATGCAGCCGCTGGACGGGGTGGAGTTCACCCACATGGTCCGCAACTCGACCGACAGCAAAAATCCCTACCTGCCGATCATCATGATGACCGGGTTCGCCGAGCGCAGCCGCGTGGTCGACGCCCGCGATTCCGGCGTCACCGAGTTCGTGGTCAAGCCGGTGACGGCCCGCTCGATCATCGACCGGATCAATGCGGTGATCTTCCACCCCCGCCCCTTCGTGCGCACCGACGACTATTTCGGCCCGATGCGCCGCGGCATAGACGAGCCCGTCAAGGCCCGGGCTTAGAGGCCTTTTTCCCTCAGCTCCGCATAGGCCTCGTTGGGCCAGCGGCGGTGGACCCAGAACCATTCCTCGGGCCGCTCGCGGATGCGCTCTTCCATGAACTGATTGACCTTCAGCACCCCGGCCGCGATGTCGGCGGTGCGGTCGCCGGTCTTTTCCAGCACGATGGGGTCGTGGACCACGGCCCGGAAACGGGCCCCCCTGGTGCGCTGTACCGACATCGGCTGCAGCACCGTGCCGAACCTCAGGGCCAGGCGTGAGGGCCCCGGCGCGGTCATCACCTCCCGCCCGAAGAAGGGCTGGGCGACGCCGCCGCGATTGAACTTCTGGTCGTTCATCAGCGCCACCGACTCGCCCTTGCCCAGGGCCTCGAGCAGTTCGCGCGCGCCATCGCCGCCCTTGGGGGCAAACAGCCGCACGCCATAGCGGAAGCGGCTCTCCTTGATCCGCTTGTCCACATACGGATTGTTGGCCGCCCGATAGGTCATCTGGCAGGTGACCCCGCTGTCGACGATGGCGGCCGGCATCACCTCCCAGTTGGAGAGGTGGCCCGAGACGAACACCACCGGCTCCATGTTGGCCGCGATCTGGTGCAGCCGCTCGGCATTGACCAGCTCGACCCGACCGGTCGAGGGCCGGATGCGGTCCATCAGCGGGAATTCGGCGAAGGTGCGGCCGTTGTTCTCCCACTGGTCGGCCAGCACCTTGTCCCGCCAGGCCTGATCCTTGTCCGGGAAGGCCAGCAGGATGTTGTCGCGCGCCACCTTGTGGGTCTTGGTCAGCGGGCCCAGCCAGCGGAACAGCGTCCCCACCACGCCCGAAGCGAAATCGACCGGCATCAGGCGGAACAGGAAGGTGAAGAGGTCGAACCCGACCGCTTCGATCCGCCACGCGAGGTCGCGGGTCCATGACACAGGCTTGTCGCTCATCCGTCTTAACTAGGTCGGGACGCCTGCTGCGCGCAACAGCGTGGTGAACCTTCGCTTGGCAAGCGACTTGCGACCCAGAGGGCAGACCGTTTCGTTTCGGGACAGTCGGCGGACCAACAACGCGGGGGCTACCATGCCCATGGGCAACGACATCGACGTTCACCTCGGCAAGCGGCTGCGCCGCCGTCGCCGTCTCCTGGGCCTGACCCAGCAACAACTGGCGGGCACCGTGGGTGTGCGCTTCCAACAGATTCAGAAATACGAGTGCGGCGCCAACCGCATCTCGGCGGCGCGCCTGTGGCAACTCAGCGAAGCGCTGGAAGTGCCGGTCGGCTATTTCTACGACGGCCTCTCCGACCAGGACCGCCGCGACGCGGCCAATGACGGCGAAGGCGGCGGCGAGATGTTCGCCCGCAAGGAAACCCTCGACCTGATCCGGGCCTACTACCAGCTGGGCGAACGGCCCCGCCGGCGTCTGCTCGACCTGGCAAAGTCGCTGAACGGCGAGACGGACGCGGCCTAAACCGCGATCCGCCCGCGGTTGGTTTGCATCGGTGTGCGGGGAGCCGTAAAGGCTCCCCCATGCTTCAGCCAAACCAGCTCGCCGAGCTCGACGCCTTCCTGGTCGAACTGAACCGCGCCTCCTCGGCGGTCATCCTGCCGCTGTTCCGGGGCGACCATGGCCTGGAGGACAAGGGCGGCCCGCAAGGGTTCGACCCCGTCACCGAGGCCGATCGCGGCGCCGAAGCCGCCATCCGCAAGCTGATCGCCGAACGCCATCCCGAGCATGGGGTGATCGGCGAGGAATACGGCGAGGACCGCCCGGACGCCGAGTTCGTCTGGGTGCTGGACCCCGTCGACGGCACCCGCGCCTTTGTCGGCGGCCTGCCGCTATGGACCACCCTCATCGGCCTGAGATTCCAGGGCCGGCCCGTCCTGGGCTCGATCGGCCAACCCTATCTGGGCGAGCTCTATATCGGCTCGGCCGCCGGCTCGCGGCTGATGACGCGCGGCTCTAGCCAGCCGCTGAAGACCCGGCCCTGTCCCGATTTCAGCCGCGCCATCATCGCCACCACCGATCCCGAAGCCTGTTTCAATCCGGCCGAACGCCAGGCCTGGCGCGACCTGCGCAAGGCCACGCGCCTGGCCCGCCTGGGCTGCGACGCCTATGCCTATGCCATGGTGGCGGCGGGGACGATGGACGTGGTGGTGGAGTCCGGCCTGAAAAGCTGGGACGTCGAGGCGGCCATGCCGGTGATCGAGGGCGCGGGGGGCTTCCACAGCGACTGGAAGGGCCAGCCGATCGGGCAGAGTGGTGGGACGATGGTCCTGGCGGGGGATCGGGCGGCGCTGGACGCCACCGTGGCCATTACAGGCTTGGCCTGACCCTTAAACCCGCTCATCCCCGCGAAAGCGGGGACCCAGGCGTTTTTGAGGGAAGCGCCGTTTCCCCGTCCTGTTTCCAGCCGACGGAGCGATCATCGAGCCCGCAATTGAAAAAACCTGGGTCCCCGCTTTCGCGGGGATGAGCGGAATTATCTGGGGGCCGCCACGTCCGCCAACGCATCGAACTCCCGCCACACCTGCGCTCGGATGTCGTCGGTTTCCTGCAGCAGCTCATGGTAGGCGCCCGGAATCTCCAGGTACTTCCCTTTGGGAATCCGCGCCGTGATCACCCGCTGATCGGCGTTGTCCACCAGGCGTTCCTCGCCAGCCCCAATCACCGTCACAGGAATGCCGATGCGGGTCATGCCCGCGTCCTTCTTCAGCCAGGCCGAGGCGTCGAGGGCGAAGTTAAGCCAGCTCCAGGTGCCGGCCCCCAGCTTGAGGTCCGGATTGGCCTCGACCTGGGCCCGGAAGCGGTCGAACCGGGCCTTGTCGTGGGTCAGGATGTTGGTCTCGAAATCGTTGTCGTGCGGATTGCCGGGGTCGCCCAGGATGTAGTCCTGCGCCTTGCCGGTCTTCATCATCGTCCAGGTCAGCAGCCGCACCACCGGTTTGGGTTGCCCGCCGGTCAGCAGGCCCAGCATCGGGGCCGACAGCAGGGCGGCGGCGAACCGGGTCTCGCCATGGCCCAGGGCCAGGGCGGTCAGGCAGCCGCCCATGGAATGGCTGAGCATGATCCAGGGCTTGGGCAGGCGCGGCTCGTAGAGGTCGAGCAGAATCTTGAAATCGCTGAGGTATTCCGCCATTCCGGCGGTGTGGCCCTTGAAGCGGTCGGCCAGCGGGCGGTGCGACAGACCCTGGCCGCGCCAGTCGTGGACCAGGACGACAAAGCCGCGGTCCAGCAGTTCCTGGACGACCTCGAAATACTTCTCGATGGGCTCGCTGCGGCCGGGGCTGACGACCACCGAACCACGGGCCTTGCCTTCAGGCGAAAATAAAGCGGCGCGGAGGCGTGAGCCATCCGCGCCGCTGAACCAGTCCGCCGTTCCGTGATCGGGAACGGGCGCCTCGGGGATATCGACCAGAGGCGCGGTCACTGTATTGCTTAGGCCATCTTGGCGAAGAGGGCGCCCATCTTGGGCTGCAGCGACATGGCAAGACCCATGTCCGACAGCTTCAGGCGGCCGCTCATGAAGGCCATGGTGGCGTCCAGCTTGCCCTGGCCCATTTCGATCAGGTCGGCGAGCGAGATGGTCATGGTCAGATCGGCCGGAGCGTCTTCGTTGGTGACCGTTCCGCCGTCGATATGGATGAAGCCGTCGCCCTTGAGGTCGAACTTCAGGCTCTTGCCGAGACCGGAGTCATCGCCCACGGCCGCTTTGACCCGATCGGTGATTTCTTGGAGTTGCGACACGAATGCCTCCCTGTGCTGCGCGCCCAAACCGGATAGCTTGGCGAGGCGTTCTGGGCAAGCGAACTGACATCAGTGACAGCAAAAAGATGACGCCCTCGCCACCTTACCCGCCGTCAACCTAGACCAGCACCGCGCGGGCGGGGGGCTTGGCGAACCGGAGCTGGCTGGCGCCCTTCAGATTGGCGGGATTATAGGCCGGCAGGGTCTTGAACAGCGGCAGGGCGGCGGTCTTGCCGCCCGGCAGCACGGCGGTCCCGGCCGGAACCCCGACGAAGGCCACCTGGGTGATCTTGGGCGCGGCGAAGCCCAGCACCCCGGCGTTCTTCTTGATGGCCGTCCCGCACTGGGCGATGGCGGCGGCGAAATCGCCGGCGTTCATCACCTCGGCCATAGGCACGAGCGGCTCCATCTGCATGTTGAGCTGGAACTTGCCCTCGCCCTGGGCGGTGATCTCGATCTGGGCGCCCGCCTTGAGGTCGGCCAGGGTCGGGGTGCGGGTGAAGCGGCCGTTGGGTCCCACCGGCAGCGGCGTGCGCACGCCATTGGCCCCGATCAGGGTGAAGCCCGCCCCGCTCCAGGGCTTGCCGTCGCGCTTGAGATAGTAGGCCAGGGTGAAGCGGTTGCGTTCGGCCGGCGGGATGCCGAGGTAGAGATCCAGGAACTGGAAGATCTTCTTGGCCGGGATGGTCTTGGACTCGGCCAGGGCCAGGCCCGGGACGGCGGCGGTCGCCAGGCCGGCCAGCAGGAAGCGGCGGTCAATGGTCATTTCGGTTTCACCAGCTTGAGGGTCATGCGATCGCTCTCCCCGATCGCGTCGTATTGCGAATGGTCGAAGCCCGGCTTGGGCGGTTCGCCGCGCGGGGCCGACAGCCGGGTTGGCGGCAGGGTCCAGACGCCGAAGGGGTGCTTGGTATCGTCTTTCGGATTGGCGTTGATCTCGCTGGCGCCGCCCAGCCTGAACCCAGCCTCCTCAGCCAACTGCAGCACATAGGCCTGCTGGACATAGCCGTCGGCGGCGAGCGGATCCTGGATGCCGCCCGGCCTGGCGCGGTGCTCCTCGATCCCCAGCACGCCGCCGGGCTTGAGGGCGGCGAAGGCCTCGCGGAAGGCCTTGTCGGCGATGCCGCCGGCCATCCAGTTGTGGACGTTGCGCAGGAAGAGGACCAGGTCGGCCGAGCCGGCCGGAGCGACCGGCGCCGTGCTCGCCGCGCCGAACTGGGTGGTGGTCACCTCGCCATAGAGCTTGGGCTTTTCGGCCAGCCGGCGGCTGAGGGCCTCGACCATCTCGCTGGACGTCGCCTCGTCCGGCTCCAGGTTGGCGGCGTAGAGCTTGCCGCCGGTGGCGGCCAGGAAGGGCGCCAGGATGTCGGTGTACCAGCCGGCCCCCGGCCAGAATTCCACCACCGTCATGCCGGGCTTGAGGCCCCAGAAGGTCAGGCTCTCGACCGGGTGGCGCCATTTGTCGCGGGCCCTGTCCTGCGGCAGGCGCCAGTCGCCGGCCACGGCGTCGGCGATGGTCTCGATGCCCTTGGCGGCGGCGGGCTTGGCGGAGGGCGTCTTGCCACAGGCGGCCAGAGTCGCGGCCACGGCCCCGCCAAGGAAGCCCCGCCGCGCCAGCAACACCGTGTCCAAAACCGCCATTTCACGCCCCCGGCCCGCCCGACACAGACCGCATGGGCTTACTCCGCCATGGTCGTAGGGTCAAAATTAGGCCGCCCCTTGAACGCGTCAAATCGCTCACCACCTAGGTCTCGAAGGCGCTGGATTTCCGGGTCTTCCGGACCACGGCAGGGCTACGGCCTGTCATCGGTTCGCAACATGAAACCGCATTGCTCTTAGAAGGATGTGACCCATGCGTACGATCGACTTCTCCCCCATGTACCGTTCCGTCGTCGGCTTCGACCGCCTCGCGGCCCTGCTCGACAGCGCCGCCGCGCAGGACAGCGCCGCCGGCTATCCGCCCTATAATATCGAGCGGACCGACGAGAACACCTACCGCATCGAGATCGCCGTCGCCGGCTTCCGCCCGGAAGAACTGGGCGTCGAGGTGAAGGAAAACCTGCTGACCGTCACCGGCCGTAAGGCGGCCAACGACGATACCCGCAAGTTCCTGCACCGCGGCCTGGCCGAGCGCAATTTCGAGCGCCGCTTCCAGCTGGCCGACTATGTCATCGTCACCGACGCCGACCTGTCGGACGGCCTGCTGTCGATCAGCCTCAAGCGTGAACTGCCCGAGGCCCTGAAGCCCCGGACCATCGCCATCAGCACCGCCCCCAAGGCGCCGCTGATCGAGGCCGAAAAGGCCGCCTAAGCGACTTGAACTAAAAGGATTTTCCCCAGAATCCGAGGGAAGGGGCGGCGCTTGCGTCGCCCCTTTTCTATATGCCGGCGATGAGGCCGATGATCTGGGCCAGGTCGACATCGCGCATCGAGGCCTGCTCCATCTTGGCCCCGGTCAGGTCGGCGCCGCGCATGTCGGCCCCGTCCAGCACCGCCGAGGTGAGGTCGCAGGACTGGGCGGTCACGTAACGCAGCTTGGCCTGGGAGAGGCTGGCCGGATTGCTGCGGCCCGGCCCCAGCGGCAGCACGCCCAGAAGGGCGCCGCGCAGGTCGGCCTTGGTCAGGTCCGCCCCGGCCAGCTTGGCCCCGCGCAGATCGGCCCTGAACAGGCAGGCGCCCCGCAGGTTGGCGCCTTCCAGATTGGCCCCCTGCAGGTGCGAGCCGCTGAGATTGAGGCCGGCCAGACAGGCGCCCCGGGCGGAGGCGGCGGTCAGGCGCAGGCCTTTGAAACGATCGCCGATCGGCCGCAGGTCCTCGCCGTCGAAACGGGCGGGCTTGCCGTTCTGGCCGCCGGTCTCGCACCAGCTCTGGTTGCCCATGGCCATGTCCAGCAGGTCGGGAACCTTGGCGATGGCGGCGGCGCTGGGCGACTGCAGCGCCCCTTCCAGCCGAGCCCCGCTCATGCGGGCGTTGACCGTGTTGACCCCGGTCAGCATGGCCCCGCGCAGGTTGGCGCCCTCCAGGTTGGCGCCGGAGACATCGGCCCCGTCCATGATGGCGCCCGAGAGGTTGGCGTCCTTGAGATTGGCCCCGGTCATCTTGGCGCCGCGCAGCGAGCAGTCGGAGAAGTCGGCGGCGAAGGCCGAGGCCCCGCCGAACTGCGAGCCGTCCAGGGTGGCGCCGGAGAAGTTGGCCCCGTCCGCCTCGCCAGCCCGTTTCTCGTGGGTGATGACCGACAGGCCCTTGCGCGGGTGCGGGACGGCCACCTGGCCTTCGCGGAAATCGGCCTGGGTCAGATCGGCCTGGGAAAGGTTGGCGCCGCGCAGGCAGCAGCCGCGCAGGTCGGCGCGGATCAGGATGGCCTGGCGCAGGTCGGCCTTGCGCAGGTCGCAGCCAAACAGGTTGGCCCGCTCCAGCTTGGTGCGGATCATCCGCGCGCCGTTGAAGATCGAGGCGGAAAGGTCGGCGTCGGTCAGGTCGCGCTGCGACAGGTCCAGGCCGGAAAAATCCATGAAGCGCAAAGAAGCGCGCCGGCCGCCGGGCCGGCCCTTCAGGAACCGCTCATGGCCCTCGATGCAGAGGTCCAGCTCGGCCTGGGAAAGGCGGCGGCGTCCCGACAGGGTCTGCACAGCTGTCATCGTCTTGTCTGCGCCCCCCGGCCTGGTGTGTCGCGAATCATTGTTTTGGGACGTTAGCCGCCGCCGGCTTAGATAGGGTTAAAGCCGACGTCTAAATCATCCCCGGCAGGCCACGCGCGCCGGTGCGGATGATGTCGACCAGTTCGGCGCCCTTCAGCTGGGCGTTGGTCAGGTTGGCGCGGGTCAGGTCGGCGCCGGTCAGGTTGGCCTGGCGCAGGTCGGCCCGGGCCAGATCGGCGGATTTCAGGACGGCGCCGGTCAGGTCGCTGGGCAACAATCGCTCGGCCGAGATCATCAGTGGCCCCAGCTGGGCGTCGCGCAGGTCGGCCCCATTGAGCTTGGCCCCCGCCAGCCGCGCCCCGCGCAGGTCGGCGCGTCTGAGGTTGCAGCTGCGCAGGTCGGCGCCCTGCAGCTGGGCCCCCTGCAGCTGCACGCCTTCCATGTCCAGGCCGTAGAAGACCGCCTCCTTGGCGGCAAGAGCGGTCAGGTTGAAGCCGCGGAGGGTCTTGAGGGCTCTCAGGTCGGCCTTGTTGAAGGTCGAAGGCTTGCCTTCCACCCCGCCGGTTTCGCACCACAGGGCGTGGTCGTGCATCATCGCCTCGTAGGGCATGTCGCCGACCGGCGGACCCGACGGGGTGTCGGTCAGCACGCCCTTCATGTTGGTGTCGCTGACATTCCAGGCGAAGGTCTTGGCCCCGACCAGGATGGCGTCGTGCAGGTCGGCGCCGGAAAGATCGGCGCCCGACAGGTCCGCGCCCTGGAAATTGCAGCCGACCATGGTGCACTGCTTCAGGTTCGCCCGGACCAGCTTGGCGTCTTTCAGAATGGCGTCGGTGAAGTCGGCCCTGATGGCCACGACGCCCGACATCCGCGAGCGCTCCAGATTGGCGCCGGCCAGGATGGCGCCGTGGGCGTGGGTCGCCTTGTTCTGCGGCTCCAGGATGCGGAAGCCCTTGTCGCGGTCATGGGCGGCGATCGAGCCCTCCCGCAGGTCGGCCTCGAACATGTCGGCGCCGGAGAGGTTGGCGCCCCGCAGGCAGGCCCCGCGCAGGTCGGCCCGGCGCAGCGAGGCCTCGGTGAAGTCGGCCCCCTGCATGTCGGCCCCGAAGAAGGAGGCGTTGTCGAGCCGCGCGCCGCCCAGCCGCGTATCGTGCAGGGTCGCGCCGGTGAAATCGGAGTCGGCGAGGTTGCGGCCGCGCAGGTCCAGGCCCGACAGATCGCAGAAGCCGAACACCGCGCGCGCTCCGCCCATCCGCGCCGAGAACAGCCGGTCGTGCTTGGCGCAGATAAGATCGACATCGGCCTGGGTGAGCCGCCTCTGGGCGGCGCCCGCAGCCTGGACGGCGGTCATACAGTTCTCCTCAGCGAGAACTATGCCGCAGACCGATTAACGCCGTCCTTCCAAGGACTTGTATCGCAAAGCCGCCCTGGCCTCGTCCGCCAGCAGCCCCGATTCAACCTTAACACCCGCCGCCCGCAACCGCTCAGAGCCGCCGCCGGAGGCGAAGGGGGAGGAGTCTTCGCAGGCGTAGACGACCCGGGCGACGCCGGCCTGAACCAGCCGCAGCGAGCAGGCGACGCCTCCGGCGGACCGTTCGGCGCAGGGTTCGAGGGTGACATAGGCGGTGGCGCCGCTGGCCTCGCCGCCGAGTTTATCCAAGGCCTGCTCCTCGGCGTGGG
The DNA here is from genome assembly GCF_030814835.1 of Caulobacter ginsengisoli. GTDB lineage: Bacteria > Pseudomonadota > Alphaproteobacteria > Caulobacterales > Caulobacteraceae > Caulobacter > Caulobacter ginsengisoli. The sequence goes on along the minus strand of NZ_JAUSVS010000003.1, from coordinate 342,915 downwards.
GGCGGCCGGACGGGGCGGTGGCGGCCTCGGCAAGCACTTCGCCATCCTTGACGATGACGCAGCCGACGCAGGGGTTGGGATCGGTCAGCCCGACATTGGGCAGGGCCAAGGCGATGGCCCGGCGCATGAAGTCGAGGTCGCTCATGCAAATCCTCCCCCGGAGGGGGAGGGGGACCGCCCGAAGGGTGGTGGAGGGGGTTGCCGCCGCCGACCACGCTTGTGGCAAACCCTCAGCCGATCCGCTGCGCTCCATCCTGAAACCGAGCGGCGGCGTAAACCCCCTCCACCATGCTCCGCATGGTCCCCCTCCCCCTCCGGGTGAGGATTTGGGGAAGCCGTCACTTCACCGCCGGCAGGACCTGAGCCCGCGCCGCGTCCAAATACCGCGCCGCCGTCGGCTTCAACGCCGCATCCAGCTCGATCAGCAGCGGATTGCCGTTGGGAATCTCGACCCCGACGATGGCGTCGTCCGGCACGTCGAACAGCAGCTTGATGATGGCCCTTAAGGAGTTGCCATGCGCCGAGATCAGCACCGTCTCGCCGGCCCTCAGGTGCGGCGCCAACTCGGCGTCCCAGTAGGGTTCGACCCGGTCCAGCGTGCTCTTCAGGCTCTCGGTGTCGGGGATGTCCACGCCGGCATAGAGGGGGTCGGTGTGGAAGTCGTACTGGCCGCCTCGTTCGAGCGGCGGCGGCGGCACATCGTAGGAGCGGCGCCAGATCTTGACCTGGTCCTCGCCGTGCTTCTGCGCCGTCTCGGCCTTGTTGAGCCCGGTCAGCCCGCCGTAGTGGCGCTCGTTCAGACGCCAGTCGCGAATCTGGGGCATGTCGCCCTGCCCGGCCGCCTCCAGGGCGATCTCGCCGGTGCGGATGGCCCGGATCAGCACCGAGGTGTAGGCCCGGTCGATATGGATGCCGGCGGCCTTGATCAGTTCGCCGCCCTGGCGGGCCTGGGCCTCACCCTCGGCGGTCAGGTCGACATCGACCCAGCCGGTGAAACGGTTTTCCAGGTTCCAGGTGCTCTGGCCGTGGCGCAGCAGGATGAGTGTGGGCATGGGGGCGGGCTAAGGGACAGCGCCCCAGCCGTCAAGGATATGGCGTCAAGCGGTCGAGGTTTCCCTTGGGCGCGCGATGCGGCTATAGGCCGGACATGCGTGATCGCCTCTTCTATCCCCTGGCGTTGCTGGCGGCGGCCGCCATGATCGCCCTGGCCATGGTCTGGCCGCAGGGCCTGGGGACCACCTCGCCCGCGCCGTTCGGCCACCCGATGGGGCCCGCCCCGCCGCCGGAAGCCGAAAAGGTCAAGCCGGCCAAGGCCGCGATCAAGGCGCTGACCCAGCCGCCCGCCGCCCCCAAGACCGAGCCGAAGCTGCGGCCCCCGATCGGGTCCGGAACCCAATGAGCGCCTTCGACGCCGTCGCGGTCGGCCGCCGGGTGCTGAGCATCGAGGCCGACGCCCTCAAACAGACCGCCGAGAGCCTGGGCGAGGCCTTCGTCCAGGCCGTCGAAACCCTGTTCGCCGCCAAGGGCCGCATCGTCTGCACCGGCATGGGCAAGTCCGGCCATGTGGCGCGCAAGATCGCCGCCACCCTGGCCTCGACCGGCGCCCCGGCGATGTTCGTCCACCCCGCCGAGGCCAGCCATGGCGACCTGGGCATGATCGGGCCGGACGATGTGGTGCTGGGCCTGTCCAAATCCGGCGAGGTGCGCGAGCTGGCCGACGTGCTGGGCTACACCCAGCGCTTCTCGATCCCGCTGATCGCCATCACCGCCAATCCGGAGAGCGCACTGGGCCGCGCCGCCGACGTCGTCCTGAAGTTGGTCGACGCGCCGGAAGCGACGGCCGCGGTCGGCGCCCCGACCACCTCGACCACCCTGCAGATCGCCCTGGGCGACGCCCTGGCCGTGGCGCTGCTGGAGCGGCGCGGTTTCACCGCCAGCGATTTCAAGGTCTTCCACCCCGGCGGCAAGCTGGGCGCGCAGCTGATGAGCGTCGGCAACCTGATGCACACCGGCGCCGAACTGCCGCTGGTCGGGCCGGACGTTCCGATGGCCGAGGCCCTGCTGGTGATGACCGAAAAGCGCTTCGGCTGCGTCGGCGTGGTCAAGGACGGCAAGCTGGCCGGCCTGATCACCGACGGCGACCTGCGCCGGCATATGGACGGGCTGATGGGCCACACGGCGGGCGAGGTGATGACCGAGGGCCCCCAGACCGTCGCCCCCGACGCCCTGGCCGCCGAGGCGCTGAACCTGATGGAGGAGCGGCGGATCACCGTGCTGTTCGCCGTCGAGGACGGGGCGCCCAAGGGCATCCTGCATATCCACGACATCCTGCGGGCCGGGGTGGTCTGAGGCGCGTTATCAGGGCGGACCACGTTCAGCGAACATGTAACCTGGAACCTGGACGGGGACACGCCGCTTTGAGCGGGGGCCGGCCAGGGGTATAGGGGCCGCCTCGCTTTCAAGAGAGCCGTTCATGCCCTTCATGCCCCGCGCCGACATTCTGGAAAACACGGTCGCCTACGAGATGGAGCCGCTGGTCAAGGCGACCGGCTTTCGGGAATACGACGCCCGTTGGCTGCTGGGGGCAGAGATCAACCTGCTGGGCGTCCAGGCGCTGGGCCTGGGGCTGGGGACCTATATCCAGGACCAGGGCCTGAGCCGCATCGTCGTCGGCCACGACTTCCGTTCCTACTCGATCTCGATCAAGCAGGCCCTGACCATCGGCCTGATCCAGGCGGGCTGCGAGGTGCTGGACATTGGCCTCGCCCTCTCGCCGGTGGCCTATTTCGCCCAGTTCGACCTCGACGCGCCGTGTGTGGCCATGGTCACCGCCAGCCACAACGAGAACGGCTGGACCGGGGTGAAGATGGGCGCGGCCCGGCCGCTGACCTTCGGCCCCGACGAGATGGGCGCGCTGCGCGACATCGTGCTGGGCGGCAAGTTCAAGGAGAAGGCCGGCGGCAGGCTGACCCGGGTCGAGGGCGTGGCCAAGCGCTACATCGCCGACGTCGCCAGCCGGGTCTCGCTCAAGCGGCCGCTGAAGGTCATCGCCGCCTGCGGCAACGGCACGGCCGGCGCCTTCGCCCCCCAGGCCCTGCGCGACATGGGCGTGGCGGTCGTGGTCGAGATGGACTGCGAGCTGGACTGGACCTTCCCGAAATACAATCCCAACCCCGAGGACAGCGTCATGCTGCACGCCATGAGCAAGGCCGTGCGTGAGATGGGGGCCGACATCTGCCTGGGCTTCGACGGCGACGGCGACCGCTGCGGCGTGGTCGATGACGAGGGCGAGGAGATCTATGCCGACAAGATCGGCCTGATGCTGGCCAGAGACCTGGCCCCGCTGCATCCGGGCGCGACCTTCATCGCCGACGTGAAATCCACCGGCCTCTACGCCACCGATCCGATCCTGGCCGCCAACGGCTGCACCACCGTCTACTGGAAGACCGGCCACAGCTACATCAAGCGCAAGACGGCCGAGCTGGGCGCACTGGCCGGGTTCGAAAAGAGCGGCCATTTCTTCTTCAACACCCCGCTGGGCCGCGGCTACGACTGCGCTCTGACGGCGGCGGCGGCGATCCTGGGGATGCTGGATCGCAACCCGGACAAGAAGCTCTCCGACCTGCGCAAGGCGTTGCCCGTCGCCTGGACCTCGCTGACCATGAGCCCGCATGCTGCGGACGAGGTGAAATACCAGGTCGTCGACCGCATCGTCGCCGAGTACGAGGCGCTGGGCAAAGCCGGCGGCACGATCCTGGGCCGCAAGATCGCCGAGGTCATCACCGTCAACGGCGTGCGCGTGGCGCTGGAGGACGGCAGCTGGGTCCTGGTCCGCGCCTCGTCCAACAAGCCCGAGATGGTGGTGGTGGTCGAGAGCACCCAGTCGGAAGCCGACATGAAGGCGCTGTTCCACCAGGAAGTGAAGCCGCGCCTGGCCAGGCACCCCGAGGTCGGGGCCTACAACCAGGAAATCTGACCGCTGTTTCCGTAAGGCCACGGCCGGGCGCCGATTGTGCGAAGCACAATGTCTGCGAGATTGTCCCCGGCCGCGCGCCGTGCTCAAAGCCGCTCAAACCACCTCTAGGGGGACCCCGCCATGCGCGTGGCCATGATCGGGACGGGCTATGTCGGCCTCGTCTCTGGCGCCTGCTTCGCCGATTTCGGCCATACGGTCTGCTGCATCGACAAGGACCAGACCAAGATCGATGGGCTGAAGGTCGGCAAGATGCCGATCTACGAGCCCGGTCTGGAACAGCTGGTCGCCCAGAACGTCCGCGAAGGCCGCTTAAGCTTCGCCGTCGAGGCCAATGAGGCGGTGCGCAACGCCGACGCGGTGTTCATCGCCGTGGGCACCCCCTCGCGTCGGGGCGACGGCCATGCGGACCTGTCCTACGTCTATGCCGCCGCCGCCGAGATCGCCGACCTGATGGAAGGCTTCACCGTAGTGGTCACCAAGTCGACCGTGCCGGTCGGCACGGGCGATGAGATCGAGCGGATCATCCGCGAGCGGCGCCCCGACGCCCAGTTCGCCGTGGTCTCCAATCCGGAGTTCCTGCGCGAGGGCGCGGCGATCAACGACTTCAAGCGGCCCGACCGCGTCGTGGTCGGCACGAATGACGACAAGGCCCGGCAGGTGATGACCGAGCTCTACCGGCCGCTGAACCTCAACGAGACCCTGATCCTGTTCACCAGCCGCCGCACCAGCGAGCTGATCAAGTACGCGGCCAACGCCTTCCTGGCGATGAAGATCACCTTCATCAACGAGATCGCCGACCTCTGCGAAGCCATCGACGCCGATGTGCAGCAGGTTGCCAAGGGCATCGGCCTGGACAACCGCATCGGGTCGAAATTCCTGCACGCCGGGCCCGGCTATGGCGGGTCCTGCTTTCCCAAGGACACCCTGGCCCTGGTCCGCACGGCGGCCGACGCCGGGGCGCCGCTGCAGCTGATCGAGACCACGGTCAAGGTCAACGACACCCGCAAGAAAGCCATGGCCGGCAAGGTCGCCGACGCCATGGCCGGCGAGCTGAAGGGCAAGATCATCGGCGTGCTGGGCGTCACCTTCAAGCCCAACACCGACGACATGCGCGACGCCCCGAGCCTGGACATCATCCCGGCCCTGCAGGCCATGGGCGCGACCGTCCAGGCCTTCGATCCGGAGGGTCATGAGGCCCGCCAGATGCTCAAGGACGTCGACTTCAAGCCCGGCCCCTACGAGGCGGTCGAGGGGGCCGACTGCGTGGTGATCATCACCGAATGGGACCAGTTCCGGGCGCTGGACCTGGACCGGGTCAAGCTGCTGATGAACAGGCCGGTGATCGTCGACCTGCGCAACATCTACCGCCCCGATGACATGAAGATCCGCGGCTTCCAGTACACCAGCGTCGGGCGGCCCTAAGCCGGCGGCTGTCTTTCAACGCGGGCCTTGAGATAGGCCTGCAGCGCCTCGATCTCGGCGTCGCTGAGGTTGCGGAAGCGGATCGGCGCGCTCTCGCTCATCAGACCCAGGCGGCGATTGCCGGCCGCTATCCCCGTGCGCAACAGCCGTTTGAAATCGGCTGGGTCATAGGCCGCCGCGATGTTCAGGTCCGGCGCCTCCGCCAGCGCCCCGCCCTGCAGCTGGCTTCCATGGCACTCGACGCAGGCCCGCGCCAGGCGGCGTCCCTCGGCCAAACCCGGGCCGTAGTCCGGCAGCGGCTGGCCCTGAATCTCGGCGACCAGGCTGGGGGCGGCCTTGAACTTGCCAATCAGGACGCCAATCCGCCCCTTGGCCCGGATCAGCTTGGCCGGGCGGGCCTCGCCAACCGGCTTGAGACTGCGCAGGTAGGCGATAAGGTCGGCCGTCTCGGCGTCGGTCAGACGCATCAGCATCTCGGACGGCATCACCCACAGACCCTGGCCGGACGGCCGCACGCCGGCGCGGAGGGCGTGGTCGAGCTGGGCGTCCGAGTATTTGCCGGCGACCAGCGTCAGGTTGGGCGCCCAGAACCGGGCGATCTGCGGGTCGTCGAAGAATTTGCTGCCAGTCAGGTCGCCGCCGTGGCAGTCGGTGCAGCCGAACCGCGTCGCCAGCAGCTTGCCGCGCGCCGCCGCGCCCGGATCGCGGGCCGCCGCCACGCCGCCGGCCGGGATCGGCCAGCGTTTCTCGATGACAAGCTGGGACGAGATCCAGACGCCGACCGCCACGAACAGAACAATTCCCGCCAGGGCGATCACGCCCCGGACAGCCCAACGCCGTACTGAAACCATGCCCAGCCTCCCGCTCCGGAACCGGAATTAGATCGAACCGGGGCCTCGGCAAGGGCCCCGCGCATGGCCTAGGCTCGCCTCACGCAACGGGGAGTCGCGGACATGCTGGTGCTGTTGGGCGTGGCGGTGATGGTGCTGGGGTTCGCGCTGCGGCTCAATCCGCTGGCGGTGGTGGCGGCGGCGGCCATCGTGACAGGGCTGGCGGCTGGCTTCGATATCGTCGCCACCCTGACGGTGCTGGGCAAGGCGTTCCGCGAGAACCGCTACATCAGCATCGTTTGGCTGATCCTGCCGCTGATCGGCCTGCTCGAGCGGGAGGGTCTGCAGGAGCGGGCCCGAACCTTGATCGGCCGGATGAAATCGGTGACCGCCGGGCGGCTGCTGCTCCTCTATCTGCTGATCCGCCAGATCACCGCCGCCCTTGGCCTGACCTCTCTGGGCGGCCAGGCCCAGATGGTGCGGCCGCTGATCGCCCCCATGGCCGAGGGCGCCGCCGAGAGCCGTCATGGCCCGCTGCCCGACGCCCTGCGCTATCGCCTCCGCGCCTTCGCCGCCGCCACCGACAATGTCGGGCTGTTCTTTGGCGAGGACATCTTCATCGCCATCGCCTCGATCCTGCTGATCAAGGGCTTCTTCGAGACCAACGGCATCATCGTCCAACCCTTCGACCTGTCGGTCTGGGCCATCCCGACCGCCATCGCCGCCCTGCTGATCCATGGGACGCGGCTGATCCTGCTCGACCGACGCCTCGCCAAGGACGCCACGCCGGAGATGTCCAAATGATCGGCTTCAAGCCCATCCTTCCGTTTGGCTTCAACGTCCTCTATCCGCTGGGCGGCCTGTTCTTCATGGCCATCGCCATCAGCGGTCTGCTCGACCACAGCAATCCCAAGCGCTGGGGCAACGCCGCCTTCTGGGGCCTGCTGGCGGTGGTCTTCCTGGCCGGCGACCTCCTGCCCGACGCCGTCAACGGCCTGATCGCCATACTGATGGCGGCGCTGGCCGGGTTCGGGCAGATCGGCAAGGGCGTGGCCGCACCCGATCCCGGGCGGCAGGCCCGCTCCGAACGCTGGGGCGAATGGCTGTTCATTCCGGCCCTGATCACCCCGGTCGTCGCCCTGGTCGGAACCAAGACGGCGAAATACCTCACCCTGAACGGCCAGCCCCTGATCGATCCCAAGCAGGCCACCCTGGTGTCGCTGGTCGCGGGCATACTGCTGGCCACGGCGACAGCGCTGATCATGTTCCGAGCCAAGCCCACCACGGCGCTCACCGAGGGCCGGCGGTTGCTGGACAGCGTCGGCTGGGCCGGCCTGCTGCCCCAGCTGCTGGCGGCGCTGGGGGCGGTGTTCGTGGCGGCCAAGGTCGGGGACGTCATTGGGAACCTGGCGGTGACCTGGCTGCCGCTGGACGGCCCGCTGGCGGCGGTGGTCGCCTACACGGTCGGCATGGCCCTGTTCACCGCCATCATGGGCAACGCCTTCGCGGCCTTCCCGGTGATGACGGCGGCCATCGGCCTGCCGCTGATCGTCCACCGCTTCCATGGCGATCCAGTGATCATGGGGGCGATCGGCATGCTGTCGGGCTTCTGCGGCACCCTGACCACGCCCATGGCCGCCAACTTCAACATCGTGCCGGCGGCGCTGCTGGAGCTGCCCGACCGCAACGCCGTCATCAAGGCCCAGCTGCCCACCGCCGGCCTGCTCCTCCTCGTCAACACGGTGCTGATGTATGTCCTCGTCTATCGATTCTGAGCTGGCCCCAGACTTGGCGAGCCGGTTCGCGGCCATCGCGCTGGGTCACGTCGCCCGCGAGTATCCGCACAAGGCCGACCACGTCTTCAACGGACCGCAGGACATCGGCCCGCACCGGACCCACCACCCGATCTTCTTCGGCAGCTTCGACTGGCACAGCTGCGTCCACGGCTACTGGACGCTGGCGACCTGCCTGCGTCTGCATCCGGACATCCCGCAGGCGCCCGCCATCCGCGCCCTGTTCGACGACAGCTTCACCACGGCCAAGGTCGAAGCTGAGCGGGCCTATCTCGACCGCCCCGGCTCGGCCGGGTTCGAGCGGCCCTACGGCTGGGCCTGGCTGCTGATGCTGGCCGCCGAGCTCTCCAGGCATGACGGACCGTGGGCCGCCAACATCACCCCGCTCGCCCGCGCCTTCGCCGACCGCTTCAAGGCCTTCCTGCCCAAGGCGACCTATCCCCTGAGGGCCGGCGTGCACTCCAACACCGCTTTCGCCCTGCGCCTGGCCGTGGACTATGCCGAAACCTGCGGTGACCCGGCCCTGGCCGAGCTGGCCAGGCGAACCGCGATCGGCTGGTATCGCGGCGACGCCGGCTGCCAGGCCTGGGAGCCCAGCGGCGACGAGTTCCTGTCCCCGGCCCTGATGGAGGCCGAATGCCTGCGCCGCATGCTGCCGGCCGCCGAGTTTTCCGTCTGGTTCGGCCGGTTCCTGCCCGACATCGACCAGCGGCTTCCCGCCACCCTGTTCACCCCGGCCACGGTCAGCGACCGCTCCGACGGCAAGATCGCCCATCTCGACGGCCTCAACCTCAGCCGGGCCTGGTGCTGGCGCGGGATCGCCCAGGCTACCGGCAGCGATGTCGCCCGCGAGGCCGCCGAGACCCACCTGGCCAGCGCCCTGCCCCACGTCGCCGGCGATTATATGGGCGAGCACTGGCTGGCGAGCTTTGCGCTGCTGGCTTTGCTGGCCTGAAGAATTTTACCACGGACAACACAGACAACACGGACGGACGGGGCTCACCGCGCTCATCCGGCCGAAGGCCTGTCTGAAACTCAATGACCCTTCGGGTCGGTCAGAGGTTGGCGTAGTCCCGTCCGTGTTGTCCGTGTTGTCCGTGGTTGAATCCTTAGGACCGAACCCGCCCCAACTCAGTCCTCAGGCTCGTCCACCGGCTCCGGCGCCGCCAGCCCACCCGACGGCCCCGCCAGCGCCGCAGCCAACACGTCCCGATCCAGCCCGCCCTCCCAGCGCGACACCACGATGGTCGCCACCGCGTTGCCGATGAAGTTGGTCAGCGAGCGGCACTCGCTCATGAACCGGTCGACGCCCAGGATCAGCGCCATCCCCGCCACCGGCACCGAGGGCACCACCGCCAGGGTCGCGGCCAGGGTGATGAAGCCCGAGCCGGTCACCCCCGCCGCGCCCTTGGAGCTGATCATGGCGACCGCCAGCAGCAGGATCTGCTGTTCCAGGGTCAGGTGGATGTTGGTGGCCTGGGCGATGAACAGGGCCGCCAGGGTCATGTAGATGTTGGTGCCGTCGAGGTTGAAGCTGTAGCCGGTCGGCACGACCAGTCCGACCACGGGCTTGGGACAGCCCGCCCGCTCCAGCTTGACCATCAAACTCGGCAGCGCCGCCTCGCTGCTGCTGGTGCCTAGTACCAGGAAGAGCTCGTCCTTCAGGTAGCGGATCAGCTTGAAAATGGAGAACCCGCTGGCCCAGGCGACGGCGCCCAGCACCACAATGATGAACACCGCCGCGGTCAGGTAGAAGGTCCCGACCAGCGCCGCCAGCTTGACCAGCGCCCCCAGCCCATACTTGCCGATGGTGAAGGCGAAGGCCCCGAACGCCCCGACCGGCGCGGCCCGCATGATGATGGCCACCATCTTGAAGACCACCTCGCCGACCCGCTCCAGCATGTCGACCACGGGCGCGGCCCGCTCGCCGACCATGGCCAGCGACAGCCCGAACAGGATGGAGATCAGCAGCACCGGCAGGATGTCGCCCTCGGCGAAGGCGCCGACCAGGGTCTTGGGAATGATGGCCTGCAGGAAGCCGACGACGCTCTGGTCGTGCGACTTGGCGATGTAGTCGGCGACGCCCTTGGGATCGAGCGTGGCGGGATCGACATTCATCCCCGCCCCCGGCCGGACGGTATTGGCCACCACCAGCCCGACGATCAGGGCCAGGGTCGAGAAGGTCAGGAAATAGGCGAAGGCCTTCCAGGCCACCCCGCCCACGGCCTTGAGGTTGCGCATCCCGCCCAGCCCCGTGGCCAGGGTCAGGAAGATGACCACCGCAATGATCATCTTCACCAGCTGGATGAATCCGTCGGCCAGGGGCTTGAGGGCCACGCCAAGCTTGGGATCGTAGTAGCCGAGCACCGCCCCCAGCACGATGGCCAGCAGGACCTGGGGGTAGAGCTGCAGGTAGATCGGCGTCTTGCGGCGTTCTGCCGGCTGGGTGGCGGCGACGGTGGCCATGGCGATGCCCCAAGGCGGACGCGGCCCCCGTGGCGCGTCAGCTGCCTTCGCCTATGGGTAAGGGGGAATCAGTGAAACGCGAAGCCGCCGCTACTTGGCCGCCGCCCGCCTGGCCGCGTCGGCGCGGACGGCCGCGAAGCCGGTCAGGATGGGATAGGGCGAGACCTGGCCGTCGCAGATCACGTCCATTACCTGCCGCTTGGGGCTGTCGGGGTTGGCATATTCGCTATCGGCGTTCACCCACTCGGCTCCCAGCAGCCGGTTGTCGCCGTCCATCATGATCACCACCAGGTCGCTGGACTGGTGGGTCGCGCAGTCGATGCGCGTCCTCAGTCCCAGGGATGAGATGAGGACGCCGCGGTCGTTCTGAGGGGTGTCGTAGACGAGCGTCAGCCAGACCTCGACCGTCTTGCCCGCCGCCGAGGTGTCGGGAAGCTGGAAATAGCCCGAGGCCGGCGGGCCCGTGTAGGTATCGCTGGTCTGGTAGAGGTAGCGCCCGGCGACGGCGAACTCGGGCGCGAGGCGGTCGTCGGCCGCGCGGGCGGTGGGCGCGGCGACCAGGGACAGCAGGATGGCGGCCAGGGCCATTCCCGGACTGCTCGGACGTCTGATCATCGCACACTCCTGAAGGCCCAAAATCGCTCCGGCCACCCTAGCCGCAATCGCGCCGATGACCAGGGTGAGCGCCCATGGTTGCTCGGGCCGGCTTGACCCAGGACGGCCGCTCCGCCAGTCGAGACCGATGACCGGGCGGGGCGACATGACGGCGGCGGGACTGCGGCGGGCCATCCTGGCCATCGCCCTGCCCGCGACCCTGACCGGGGTGGCGACGGCCCTGTTCGGCATGGCCGACACCTGGGTGATCGGCCAGCTGGGCGAGCCGGTGGCGCAGGGGGCGGTGGAGCTGGGGGCCCGGTTCCTGATGGCCCTGCTGGTGGTGTTCAACTTCCTGCGCTCCAGCACCGTGGCGCTTACAGCGCAGGCAACCGGCCGGGGCGACGAGGCGGCCCAGGCCGCCGTCCTGACCCGGGCCCTGGCGGCGGCCCTGCTGATCGGGACGGTGCTGCTGGCCCTGCAGCCGCTGGCCGTCAGCCTGGGACTGGAGATGTTCGGGGCGCGAGGGGCGCTGGTCGAGCAGGCGCGGACCTATGTCGGCATCCGCTACTGGGGCGGCCTGCCCTGGCTGATCAACACCGCCCTGACCGGCTGGCTGATTGGCCGCCGCCAGCTGCGCCAGGTCATGGCGGTCGAGATCGGCGCCAACATCGTCCATGTGCTGCTCGATGTCAGCCTGGTGCTGGGCCTGCATCTCGGCGTCGCCGGCATCGCCGTCGCCACCCTGACCTCCGAGACCCTGAAACTGGCCGCCCTGGCCGTGGTCGCCGCCCGGCAGGGTCCGGCCCGCCAGGCCCTGGCCCTGGTCCGCCAGCGGGCCACCTGGGAGGCGGGCGAGCTTCTCAAGCTACTGGCCCTCAACCGCGACCTTTTCCTGCGCACCCTGCTGCTGATGGCCGCCAACATCCTGTTCGCCAGGGCCGGCGCCCAGCAGGGCCCGACCGTGCTGGCGGCCAACGCCATCCTGCTGCAGCTCTTCATGCTGGGCGCCCTGGCGTTGGATGGCTTCGAAAGCGCCGCCCAGGTCCTGACCGGCGAGGCCCTCGGCGCGAGAGACCGCGCCGCCTTCGACCGCCAGGTCCGCCACATCCTGGCCTGGGCGGGGGCCAGCGCCGCCATCCTGGCCCTGATCTACCTGATCGCCGCCCCCAGCCTCGCCGCCAGCTTCAGCACCGACCCGGCGGTGATCGCCACCGTCAGGACCTATGCGATCTGGGCGGCGGTCCTGCCCCTGGTCGGGGTGGCCTCGTTCGTGTTCGACGGGGTGTTCATTGGGGCCTCCTGGACGCGGGCCATGCTGGTGAGCATGACGGCGGCGCTGGCGGCGTTCGTGGCAATGCAGATCGGCTTCCAGGCCTGGGGCAACCAGGGGCTATGGCTGGCCTTCTCGCTGTTCTTCGTGGCGCGGGCCGCCGGACAGGCCTGGTTGCTGCCGGGGCTGGCGCGGCGGAGTTTCGGATAAAACCGGCTACCCGAACCAACCCGCCTTCGGCAGCGGGATTTCCGCCACCAGCTTGATGACCTCCCCGATGCGGTGCTCGACCTGCAGGGCCTCGATATGGCCGCGGATGTCGATGTCGCCGTGATTGAGCGAAATGGCGAGGTTGCGGGCGGTGTTGTAGTCGCTCGTCGTGGCCACGGTGATGTGCGGCAGGTAGGGGCTGTCCTTGCGCAGGGCCGCCTTGATCGCGCCCGCGTGCAGGGCGTCGTGCAGTTTCAGGATCGCGCCGAAGCCCTCGTCGGGGATCAGGAATACATGGAAACGGCCCACCAGTTGCTCGGGCACGACCAGGGCCGAGCGCAGGCGGAACCGGATGGGCGATATGCCCTCCACCCGCGCCCGAACCTCGGCGGCGAAGGCCTTGGGCTCCAGATCGACGCCCGGGAAGACCAGGGTGAAATAGGGCGCGCCACGGCTGCCGGCCCGGCGTGACCGGATGTCGGTCAGCCAGGCGAGGTCGGCCTTGTCGAAGTGCGGCCGGGCGATGACTTCCTGGGATTCCATCACGCCAGCCAGTCTTCGTATCTCAGGCCCTCGACGCGGCCAAATTCGCCGAGATTGCCTGTCACAACGATCAGGCCCCGGCTGCGGGCGTGGCCGGCGATCAGCAGATCGTAGCCGCCAATGGTCAGCCCCCGCCGCTCTAGGACGGCCCGGATATCGGCGGCATGGGCGGCGGCGGCGGCGTCGAAGGGCAGGACATCGATCCGGGCCGCGAAATTCTCGACTTCGCGCCGGTTGTGCTCAGGCCGGGCCGATTTGGCCGCCCCATGCAGCAGTTCGGTCAGGACCACCGTCGAGATGCACAGGCTGTCGGCGTCGCTGTTGAACCGGTCGCGCAGACTGACCGGACGGTCCCTGAGCACGCGGATGCAGAGGTTGGTGTCCAGCAGGTAGCGGAGCATCAGAAGTCTTCACGGACCTGAGCCGGCGGTTGCTCGCGCGGCCCCAGATCGACACCCGGCGCGTCGAAGAAATCGTCCCAGACCGCCCCCGCCGGCACGATCACCCGCCGCTTGCCCTCGCGCAGCACGCGGACCTCTTTGACGCCCTCCGGAAAGGCGACGTCCTTGGGCAGACGCACAGCCTGGGAGCGATTAGACTGGAAGACTGTCGTGCGAACCATGGGCTGGCTCCTTCGGTAGTCAAGATGGGAACTCAGCAGGGATATGTCAACGGGATATACGTCAAATCCTAACGCTCAGCATGAGAACATAAATTGAAATACTACTTGCGGATCGGGCCTAGCGGAAAGGCCATGGGAGTTTGGGGAGTCAGCCAACGCGAGGCCATCCGCATAGGACTAGCTGATGCGAAGAACGGAGCGGGTACGTATTTTAAGGCGGAACCCGGTGAGGATATTTGGTCGGTTATTCGAAAAAGGGCCGATGCTTGGTTCGAGCCCGACGGCCGAAATCCATTTCACAAACTAGACCTGCCTCCTGGGCACTACTATCCGAGAATTGCGCGTCCAAACGATCAACACACGAATGACTCTCCTGGAATGTATCCAGGCGAGATTGCAGATCAGGACATAATCGCGTTGGGCCGAGGCCAACTCAGCGTTTTAACACGCCTCCTTGATAGAATTTGCGAAACCATTCATCCAGAGAAAAGCAATCTCCAAGTCTTTGGTCACGAGATACGGAATCTATTGATACTAGCTTGCACTGAAGTGGAAACTCACTGGAGAGGTGTTCTTGTTGCGAACGGAGTCTCTAAGAAACGATATTCTACAAATGACTACGTGAAATTGATTTCGGCAATGCGTTTGAATGAATACTCAATCACCCTCCCTAGCTACCCTTGGCTCAGCCCGTTTTCTCCGTTTCGCACTTGGGGCACCACTGGAAAGCCAACCCAGGAGTTGCCCTGGTACGACGCATACAACGCCGCGAAACACGATCGAGAATTGTCGATGCACCGCGCCAATCTTCAGCACGCTTTTGAAGCAGTATGCGGCTGCGTGATAATGATGGCCGCACAGTTTGGTTGGCCAAGCGGATTAGGGTATGGAACTCTTATAAGAAAAAAACTTCCAAATCGTGGAAAACCCCAAATGGAATCCAAACGAGATTTACACATTTCCTTATGGATCGGAAAATCTGTGGTTGCCTCAACTTTACAATTTCAATAGTTAGCTACCTGGGAAAATTGATTACCCCCCAACACCCCTCACCGCCCCCGCGATCTCCCGCACCATCTGCGCCACGACCGCCTCGTCGTCCCCCTCGGCCATGACCCGGATCAGAGGCTCCGTCCCGCTCGCCCGCACCACCACCCGCCCAGATCCGTTCAGCCGCGCCTCGGCCGCCGCGATGGCGTCCTTCACCTTGGCGTTCTTCAGGGGCTCGCCGCCCCGGGCGAACTTCACGTTCTCCATCTTCTGCGGGACGGGATCGAACTGGCGGGCCAGGGCGCTCATCGGCTTGCCGGTCTGGACCATCACGGCCAGGACCTGCAGGGCGGCGATCAGGCCGTCGCCCGTGGTGGAGAAGTCGGAGAGGATCAGGTGGCCGGACTGTTCGCCCCCCAGGTTGAAGCCGCCCGAGCGCATGCGCTCCATGACGTAGCGGTCGCCGACGGCGGTGCGTTCCAGCTTCAGCGCGCGGGCGCCCAGGAAGCGTTCGAGGCCCAGGTTCGACATGATGGTGGCGACCACCCCGCCGCCGGTCAGCCGCTGCTCGGTCGCCCAGGCGCCGGCGATCAGGGCCATGATCTGGTCGCCGTCGACGATGTGGCCGTGCTCGTCGCAGATGGCCAGGCGGTCGGCGTCGCCGTCGAGGGCGATGCCGATGTCGGCGCGGTATTCCTTGACCGCCGCGGCCATGGCGTGGGCGTGGGTCGAGCCGACGTCCTGGTTGATGTTGAAACCGTCGGGGGTGACCCCCAGGGCGCGGACCTCGGCCCCCAGCTCGTAGAGGGCGGTGGGGGCGACCTTGTAGGCGGCGCCGTTGGCGCAATCGATGACGATGCGCAGGCCGCCCAGGTTCAGCTGGCGGGGGAAGGTGGCCTTGGCGATCTCGACATAGCGGGCCTGGCTGTCGTCGACCCGGGCCACGCGACCCAGGCCATCGGCCGGCGAGAGATTCTCCTGCAGGCCCTCGTCCATATGGGCCTCGATCTCGAACTCGCGCTCGTCGCTGAGCTTGTAGCCGTCGGGGCCGAACAGCTTGATGCCGTTGTCGTGGAAGGCGTTGTGCGAGGCGCTGATCATCACCCCCAGGTCCGCCCGCATCGAGCGGGTCATCATGGCGACGGCGGGCGTCGGCAGCGGGCCGAACAGCCTGACGTCCATGCCCATGCTGGTGAAGCCCGCCACCAGGGCCGGCTCGATCATGTAGCCCGACAGGCGGGTGTCCTTGCCGATCACCACCAACGGGCGGCGGTCATGGTCGCCGCGGAACAGCTTGCCGGCGGCCATGCCGACCCTCAAGGCGACCTCGGCGGTCATCGGGTGGGTGTTGGCCAGGCCCCGGATGCCGTCCGTGCCGAAATACTTCCGCTTCGCCATGTCTGGCCCTCAAGCAATAGTCTGCAACGCACTTTTATGCCGCCCATCGATGCACGGGTGGTAAAGGCGCCTCGGGGCAAAGCTATAATCCTGTCCCGGGAGCGGTTGAAACAGACATGTGCGGCATCATCGGCATCGTTGGAACCAAACCCGTCACCGAGCGGATCGTCGAAAGCCTGAAGCGACTGGAATATCGCGGCTATGACAGCGCCGGGGCCGCGGCCATCACCGCCCCGGGCAAGGTCGAGCGCCGCCGGGCCAAGGGCAAGATCCGCGACCTGGAGGCGGTGCTGAGCGCCGCGCCCATGACCTCGACCGTCGGCATCGGCCACACCCGCTGGGCCACCCACGGCAAGCCCAACGAGGCCAACGCCCACCCCCACACCGCCGGCCGGGTGACCCTGGTCCATAACGGCATCATCGAGAACTACGCCGAGCTGAAGGCCGAGCTGAAGGCGGGGGGCCGGGTGTTCGAGAGCGAGACCGACACCGAGGTCATCGCCCAGCTGATCGACTTCTACCTGGAGGCCGGCCAGGCGCCGCTGAAGGCCTTCAAGAGCACGCTGGACCGGCTGACCGGGGCCTATGCCCTGGGCGTACTGATCGCCGGGGAAGACAGGCTGGTCATGGGCGCCCGCCGCGGCAGCCCGCTGGTGGTCGGCCATGGCGAGGGCGAGATGTTCATCGGCTCGGACGCCCTGGCGGTCGGCCCCTTCACCAACAAGGTCACCTATCTGGACGAGGGGGACTATGTCGCCATCGACCATGACCGGGCCGAGATCTTCGACGCCAGCGGAACGCCGGTCGAGCGGCCCATGCGGGTGGTGGCGGCCTCGGCGGCCCTGGTCGAGAAGGGCAACCACCGCCACTTCATGGTCAAGGAGATCTACGAGCAGCCCGACGCCTGCCAGCACACCCTGACCGCCTATGTCGACCCGGTTACCGGCCATGTCTCGGCCCCCGGCGGCTTCGATTTTGCCAGCGTCACCCGGTTGCAGATCATCGCCTGCGGCACCGCCTTCTACGCCGGCCTGATCGCCCGCTACCTGTTCGAGCGGCTGGCGGGCCTGCCCTGCGATGTCGAGATCGCCTCGGAATTCCGCTATCGCGAACCGGCGGTCACGCCCGGCACCCTGGCCATTGCCGTCTCGCAATCGGGCGAGACCGCCGACACGCTGGCCGCCCTGCGCTGGTGCCAGGCCAAGGGCCTGAAGACCGCCGCCATCGTCAACGCCCACGAGAGCACCATGGCCCGGGAGGCCGGCATGCTCTGGCCGACCCATGCCGGTCCGGAAATCGGCGTCGCCTCGACCAAGGCCTTCACCAGCCAGGTCACCGCCCTGACCGCCCTGGCCGTCGCCGCGGCGGCCCAGCGCGGCCGGATCGACGCCGAGGAAGAAAAGCGGCTGGTGCGGGTGCTGCTGGAAGCCCCCCGGCTGGTCGGCGAGTCCCTGGGCGTCGAGGAGATGGTCCAGGCGCTGTCGCTGGAAATCTCCAAGGCGCGGGACGTGCTCTATCTGGGCCGGGGCGCCATGTCGGCCCTGGCCTATGAAGGGGCGCTGAAGCTCAAGGAAATCAGCTACATCCATGCCGAGGGCTATGCCGCCGGCGAGCTGAAGCATGGGCCGATCGCCCTGGTCGACGAGGCCACCCCGATCATCGTCATCGCCCCCACCGACGAGCTGTTCGAAAAGACCGTCTCGAACATGAGCGAGGTGCTGGCGCGGGGCGGCCGGGTGATCCTGATCACCGACGAAGCCGGCGCGGCGCATGCGCCGGCCGGGGTCAGCGTCATCATCGCCCCGACCTGCGACCCGCTGATCGCCCCGTTGGTCTTCGCCGCGCCCATCCAGCTGCTGGCCTATCACGTGGCCGTGCAGAAGGGGGCGGACGTCGACCAGCCGCGCAACCTGGCCAAATCGGTGACGGTGGAGTAGGCGGGCGCCTCGCTTCCCCTCTCCCGATCTCCCTGGCAAAGGCCAGGGTCCAAACGGGGCCGGCCATTTGCCCGCGTCCTTTTCGGACCCTCCGCTTGGGCCCTGGCCTTTGCCAGGGAAACCGGGGGAGTGGAGATCCGCGAGGACCCACCCTTTTTCCCGCCCTCAGGCGCCAGGGCTACGAGTCCGAGCGCCACCCGGGTTCCGGGATTGGCTTGTCATCGAGAACGAGCCGGGGCTGGTCTGGAGGAAGGCCGGAAGCGACCTCTTCGAACAGGTCACGCCACTCAGGGTTCTCGGCCTCGATCAGTCTGATCTTCCACTTGCGCTTCCAGAACTTCAGTTGGCGTTCCCGCACCAGCGCCGCCTCTCGGGACCCGTGGTATTCGAACCAGACGAGGCGGGTCACGCCATAGCGTTTGGTGAATCCCTCCATGACCTTCTCACGATGCTGCCAAGCCCGGCGCACTACGTCGTCGGTGGAGCCGATATAGAGCGTGCCATAGGGCGCGCTCGCCATGATGTAGACGGCAAAGGTCATCGCGGAAATGTTGCGCCCGGTGGGCGCGGACGCAAGGTCCCCATTTCCTCCCCGATCTCCCTGGCGAAGGCCAGGGTCCAAGCGGGGCCGGCCACCCTGCCCGCGCCCACTCCGGACCCTCCGCTTGGGCCCTGGCCTTCGCCAGGGATTTCGGGAGGTTGGGAGGCGCGGGACTGGCGCGCCTACTTCTTCTCAGGCGCGTTGCTGATCGTGGCGTCAGGTCCGGCGTTGCCGGTCTTGGGCTGATCGGCGGACTCGGTCCCGCCCGGCAGGGTGGCGGCCTGGCTGTCGGCGGGCGCGGCCGTGGCGTCGGCCGAGGGCGCGGCCGGAGCGGCGTCGGCGGACGGCGCGTTCGGGGCCGCGTCGGTCGAGGCGGCGGTGGCGTCGGCCGGGGCCGTGGCGTCGGTTTTCTTGCCGCAGGCGGTCAGGCCGAGCGCGGCGACCGCCGCCAGGGCGACCAGGGCTGTGGTTCTGGACATCTCAAACTCCCTCTGAACGACAGCCCGGCCGGCGCTGGGCCAACCGGGCTGCCTGGTTTCGAACGATCGACGGCGGTCGCCTATTTCGGCGGCGGGGTCGTCGTCGTGGTCGTGGTGGTCGTGTCGGCCGGCGGCGGGGTGTCGGTCGGCGGTGTCGGGGCTGGCGCGGTCGTCGTCGTCGTCGTGTCGGCGGGCGGATTGACGATCGTGGTGGAGTCGGCCGGCGGGTTGACGACCGTGGTGTCGGCCGGCGGAGTCGCTTCCTGCTTCGCGCAGGCCGTGACGGTCAGGGCGGCGACAGCGGCCGCGGCGGCCAGGCTGAGAAATTTCGACATGACGTTTCCTTCTCCCGTGGGGTTGGTTCCCCGAATGCCAAATTCGTGACCGCCGATGCCGTTCCATCACGAATTTCAGGCCGCTGGATTTCGCCCTCGTGGCGGGCTACCTGATCGCCCATGAAACCTGTGCGCAAAGCCGTCCTGCCCGTGGCGGGCCTGGGGACCCGGGTGCTTCCGGGCGCCAAGACCACGCCCAAGGAAATGCTCAACGTCGTCGACCGGCCGATCCTCTCCTACATCGTGGCCGAGGGCCGGGCGGCGGGGATCGAGCACTTCGTCTTCGTCACCGGCCGCGGCAAGGGCGGCATCGAGGACTATTTCGACCACCATATCGAGCTGGAGGCCCAACTCGAGGCCAAGGGCAAGCTCGACATGCTGGCCGACATCCGCGGCGAGCTGCCCCGGCCCGGCGAGATGAGCTTCGTGCGCCAGATGGCCCCGCTGGGCCTGGGCCACGCCGTCTGGTGCGCCCGGGACATTGTCGGCGACGAGCCCTTCGCAGTCATGCTGCCCGACATGCTGATGGATGCGGAAGTCGCGCCGCTCAAACAGGCCGTGGACGCCTACAACAAGGTCGGCGGCAACGTCGTGGTGGTCGAACCCTGCCCGCCCGGCGAGGCCCACAAGTACGGCATCGTCGCCCTGGAGGGGAACGATCCGCGCCTCAACAGGATGGTCGGCATGGTCGAAAAGCCTGCCCCGGGGACCGAGCCCTCGAACCTGTTCATCTCCGGCCGCTACATCCTGCAGCCCGAGATCTTCAACCTGCTGGCCGCCCAGCAGAAGGGGGCCGGCGGCGAGATCCAGCTGACCGACGCCATGGCCCGGCTGATGGCCATCGAGGGCTTTCACGCCCTGGAATACGAGGGGACGACCTACGACTGCGGCGACAAGATCGGCCTGCTGCGGGCCAACGTGGCGTTCGCGCTGAAGCGTCCGGACCTGAAGGACGCGGCCCGGGCGGCCATCGAGGCGCTGCTCTGAGCGCCGTCGGATGACCCTGCTGGTCTTCGGCTTCGGCTATACGGGCCAGGTCCTGGCGCGCCGCCTGGGCGGTCCCGTCATCGCCACCGGCC
This sequence comes from Caulobacter ginsengisoli, assembly GCF_030814835.1. Classification (GTDB taxonomy): domain Bacteria; phylum Pseudomonadota; class Alphaproteobacteria; order Caulobacterales; family Caulobacteraceae; genus Caulobacter; species Caulobacter ginsengisoli. The sequence continues at coordinate 322,427 of NZ_JAUSVS010000003.1, read as the reverse complement.
GGACGCCTGAGGCCCGCCAGGCCTTGCAGGACCGGGGTATCGAGGCCGTCGATCCCGAAGACCGCGCGGCGCTGATCGCCGCCCTGCCCCGCGCCGACCGTATCCTGATCACCGCCCCGCCGGGCGAGACCGGCTGTCCGGGCCTGAACGCCCTGGTTCCGGCCCTGGCCCGGGCGAACGCCTTCCCCGACTGGATCGGCTACCTCTCGACCACCGGGGTCTATGGCGACCGCGAGGGAAACTGGGCCTTCGAGGCCAGCGCGCTCGCCGCCCGCTCGCCCGAGGCCGCCCGCCGGGTGGCCGCCGAGCGGGACTGGCTGGAGGTCGGGCGGGGCATGGGGCTGACGGTGCAGGTCTTCCGCCTGCCCGGCATCTACGGCCCCGGTCGGTCGGCGCTGGACCGGGTCCGCGAGGGCCTCGCCCATTCGACGGTCAAGCCGGGCCAGGTGTTCTCGCGCATCCATGTCGACGACATCGCCGCCGGCCTGGCGGACTCCATGGAGCGGCCAAGAGCCGGCGGGATCTACAATCTCTGCGACGACGAGCCGGCGCCGAGCCACGTCGTCAACGCCTACGCCGCCCGCCTGCTGGGCGCGCCGCCGCCGCCCGAAAAGCTCTTCGACGAAGCCGAACTGACCCCCCAGGCCCGCCGATTCTGGGGCGAGAACAAGCGGGTCTCCAACGCCCTGGCCAAGGCGGAACTGGGCTGGCGGCCGGCCTATCCCACCTATCGCGAAGGCCTGTCGGCGATCTACGCTGCCGAAAACGGGAGATGAGCATGTCACGGGCCCTGGTACTGGGTGGCGGCGGGCCGGTGGGGATCGCCTGGGAGACCGGGCTGATCGCGGGCCTGGCCGAGGGCGGGGTCGATGTCTCGAACGCCGACTGGATCCTGGGCACCTCGGCCGGCTCGGTGGTCGGCGCCCAGCTGGCCAGCGGCCGCACGCCGGCCCAACTGCTGGAGGCGGAGTTCGCCCAGGCCGAACGCGTCAAGGAAGCCTCCGGAACCAGCGGTCCGGCCCCGGATCTCGGCCCGCTGATGGCGCTGATGATGAAACGGCCGGCCGAGGGGCCCGTCCCCATCGAGCTGTTGCGCGAGTTCGGGACCATGGCCCTCAGCGCCAAAACCATCAGCGAAGAGGTCTTCCTGGCCGGTTTCGGCCGCCTCGCCGCCCCGGACCAGCCCTGGCCCGAGCGCTTCGCCTGCACCGCCGTCGACGCCGACACCGGCGAGTTCCAGGTCTGGAGCCGTGACACCGCCGCGCCGCTGGGCCGGGGCGTCGCCTCCAGTTGCTGCGTGCCCGGCATCTTCCCGCCCGTCGGCATCGAAGGCCGCCGCTACATCGACGGCGGCATGCGCTCGGGCACCAACGCCGACCTGGCCCACGCCTACGGCAAGGTGCTGACCATCGCCGTCGCCCCGCCGGCCTTCGCCGCCTTCATGATCCCCGGCATCGAACGTGAGCTGGACAAGGTCCGCGCCCAGGGCGGTGAGGCCTGCCTCATCGTCCCCGACGCCGCCTCGGGCGAGGCCTTCGGGCCCAATCTGATGGACGGCTCGCGCCGCGAACCCATCGCCCGGGCCGGCTTCCAGCAGGGCTTGCAGGAAGCGGCGAAGGTGAAGGCGTTCTGGGGCTAGCCCAGTTCGGCCACTGCCCCGATCAGCCGCTCCAGGTCTTCCGGCCGTGACAGCCTGTGATCGCCATCCTTGACCAGCGTGAACACCACGTCCTGGCTGTTGAGCGCCTGGGCCAGTTCCAGGGCGTGGGTCCAGGGGACGTCGGGGTCCTCGCCGCCCTGCAGAATGCGCACGGGGGCGTCGATGGGGACCGGGCCGGGCAGGATCGACCAGCGGGCGCCGTCCTCCAGCAGGGTCCGGGTGATCGGATAGCCGCCCTCTTCATAGAGGCTGGGCCGGATCCAGAGACCGTCCTTGGCCAGGGCCTCGTGCGCCTCGGCGGGCAGGCCGGGCTTCATCAGCGCCTCGGTGAAATCGGCGGCGGGGGCGATCAGCACCAGGCCCTGCACCCGCTTGGGCCGCACCATGGCCGCCAGGCAGGCCAGCCAGCCGCCCATCGAGGAGCCGACCAGCACCAGCGGCCCGTCGGCCATCTGGTCGATCATCGCCAGGGCGTCGGCCCGCCAGCGGGTGATGGTCCCGTCCTGGAAGGCGCCGCCCGACTCGCCGTGGCCGAAATAGTCGAACCGCAGAAAGGCGCGGCCGTTGGCGTCGGCCCAGTCAGCCAGCATCTGAGCCTTTGTCCCGGTCATGTCGGACTTGAAGCCGCCCAGCCAGACGATGGTCGGGCCCTCGCCCGTGATCCGCCGCCAGGCCAACTTGGCGCCATCCAGGTCCAGGGTTCCGGCGGTTTCGGTCATCGGCGGTCTCAAAGATTTGCAAAAGCAAAGTTTTACACGCCGCGCAGGCGGGTTATGCAAGGCGCCGTGGCCAAACTTCCCCGTAACTTCACCCTGCTGCAGGTAACCCCCGAACTGGAAACGGGCGGGGCCGAGCAGACGACGCTGGATATCACCCGGGCGGTGGTGCGGGCCGGCGGGCGCTCGGTGGTCGCCTCGAAGGGCGGACGCATGGCGGCGCAGCTTCAGGCCGATGGCGGGCGGCTCTACGCCCTGCCGATGCAGTCGAAGAACCCGCTGACCATCATCAGCAACACCGGCAAGCTGCTGGACCTCATCCGGCGGGAAAATGTCAGCCTCGTCCACGCCCGCTCGCGAGCCCCGGCGCTCAGCGCCCTGTGGGCCGCCCAGGCGGCGGGCGTGCCGTTCCTGGCCACCTACCACGGCATCTACAAGGCCGGTAACGCCATCAAGCGCGCCTACAACGCGGTCATGACGCGGGGCGCGGTGGTGATCGCCAACTCCGACTATACCCGCGACCATGTGCTGGCCGAACACCGGCTCGATCCCAAGCGGGTGGTGACCATCCCGCGCGGCGTCGATCTGGTCCGCTTCGATCCCAAGGCGGTATCGCCGGGACGCCTCGCGGACCTGCGCCAGGAATGGCAGATGAGGATGGACGATCCGCGCCTGAAGGTGGTGCTGGGGGGCCGGCTGTCGCCGATCAAGGGCCATCTGAGCATCGTGCAAGCCATGGCGATCCTCAAAGCCCAGGGCCGCGACGATATCCTGGTCATATTCGCCGGCGACGATCAGGGCCGCAGCGAATACCGCGCCGAGATCCTGGCCGCGATCGCCAAAAACGACCTGGCCGACCGGGTCAAGGTGGTCGGCCATTGCGACGACATGCCGGCGGCCTATCTGGCCTGCGACATGGCCATGCTGCCCACCCTGAAACCGGAATCCTTTGGCCGCGCGGCGGTCGAGCCGCAGGCGATGGGCCGGCCGGTGCTGGTCTCCAACCACGGCGGCGCGGCCGAGACGGTGGTCGAGGGCGAGACGGGCTGGAAGCTGCCGGTGGGCGATGCGGCGGCCTGGGCGGCGGGCCTGGCGGCGGCGGCCGACACCAGCGTCAGCAAGCGGGCGGCCATGGGCAAGGCGGCCATGCTGCGGGCCCGCAAGCTTTATTCGGTCGACGCCATGTGCGCGGCCACCCTGGACGTCTATGCTCGCGTCTTGGAGAACAGAGCGTGACGCGTGAGATCAAACGGGTCCTGGTCATTCAGACCGGCTCGATCGGGGAATTCGTGCTGTCGCTGGCGGCGATGAAGCGCATCCGCCAGGCGCACCCCCATGCCCGCATCACCTTGCTGACCACCCCGCCCTTCGAGGCCCTGGCCAAGTCCAGCCCCTATTTCAACGAGATCCAAACCGAGGGCCGTCCCCAGGCGCCGGGCGACTGGCTGCGGCTGCGCGGGGCCATCCGCCGGGCCCGCTACGACCGCATCTACGACCTGGACGGCAGCGCCGGGTCGAGCATGCTGTTCAACGCCCTGCGGCCCTTCCCACCGGTCTGGTCCGGCCCCGCGTCCGGCGCCAAGCTGCGCCATGCCAATCCCGGCCGCGCCAAGATGCACACCCTGGAGCGCCACGCCGAGCAGCTGAAGGTGGCCGGCATCTGGCCCGACGCCCCGACCAGCCCCGGCGAAGCCCCCGCCCCGGACCTATCCTGGATCCTGCGCCGCGCGCCCCAGCCCCGGCCCGTACCGGGCGCCGCCCCGCCCAAGCCCTTCGTGCTGCTGGTGCCGGGCGGTTCCGAAGCCAAGCCCGAAAAGCGCTGGCCCGTCGCCAAATACGCCGAGCTGGCCGGGCTGCTGCACAAGCGGGGCTATGACATCGTCATCGTCGGCGGGCCGCAGGAAAGCGCCATGGCCCGCACCATCCAGAAGACCGTCGGCCAGGCCCGCGACCTGACCGGCCGCACAGACTTCGCCCAGATCGCCGTGCTGGGGGCCCGGGCCGCCCTGGCGGTGGGCAACAATACCGGCCCCATGCACCTGATCGCCGCGGCCGGCGCCCCGACCATCACCCTCTATGCCACCGCCAGCGGCGACACCCTGTCAGGGCCCAGAGGCCATGTGGCGATGATCCATGCCGACGACATGAGCCAGCTGGCGGTGCAGACCGTGGCCCAGGCGGCCTTCTCCCTGCTTCCTCGATAAGCGCGGCGGAAAGGGAACAGTCCACGGCAGATTGCCGTTGCCTTCTCAGGCCGGCTTGATCCCATCGGCGGGCGGGCTCATATATCGACAGTCTGTCCGGCGCGCGGGCCCGCGTGGCCGCCAGACTTTGTGCAAACAGCTTTAGGAGCTCCGCCTATTCGTCGCCCCATGCAAGCGCCGCCAGTCAAGGACGGGCCGCGCATGAACGAAGAGATCCGCGTCCCCCGTGTCCTGCTGATCGACCAAAACGGTGAGAAGCAAGGCATCATGCCGACCAGCGCCGCCATCGAGGCGGCCGAGGAAGTCGGCCTGGATCTCGTCGAAATCGTTCCCAACGCCGACCCGCCGGTCTGCAAGATTCTGGACTATGGAAAGTTCAAATTCCAGGAACAGAAGAAGAAGAACGAAGCGCGCAAGCGACAGAAGATCGTGGAGATCAAGGAGATCAAGCTCCGGCCGAACATCGACGTCCACGACTACGACGTCAAAGCCCGGGCGATGCACCGCTTCTTCGAGGAGGGCGACAAGGTCAAGGTGACCCTGCGCTTCCGCGGCCGCGAGATGGCCCACCCGGAGCTCGGCATGAAGCTGCTCCAGAAGGTCAAGGGCGACTTCGAGCCGGTGGCCAAGGTGGAGTACGAGCCCCGCATGGAAGGCCGCCAGATGATCATGATCCTGGCCCCGCGCTAGGGATCGGGTTTCAGAATTTCGGAAACGCCCCGGTGAAAGCCGGGGCGTTTTTGTTTCCGGAGGGCAAGCCCTTCCCCCGCTGGCGGGGGAAGTGGGCCGACAGCGAAGCTGGAGGCTCGTTGGGGGTCCTTTCCCACGGCTGTGCAGCCCGCCAACGCCGCAAGGACCCCCAACGACCTTCGATGCTGCGCATCTCAGGCCACTTCCCCCGCCAGCGGGGGAAGGGCTTGGGCGTTGCCGCCCCTACCGCATCGCCCTACACCAAACCCATGTCGGCGGAACCCACCACGACCCCACGCGGCAATGATCGCGCCCTCTACATCCTGCTGTCGGTGGTGTTCATCAACATCGCCGGGTTCGGGGTGATCATTCCGCTGCTCCCCTTCTACGCCGCCAGTTTCGGCGCGCCGACCTGGCAGGTCTTCGTGCTGTTCTCGGCCTACAGCCTGGGCAACTTCATCGGCGAGCCCTTCTGGGGCCGGCTGTCGGACCGGATCGGCCGGCGGCCGGTGCTGATGCTGACCATCTTCGGCAACGCCGCCACCTATATCGCCCTGGCCTTCGCGCCCAACCTCTGGGCGGCCTGCGCCATCCGCCTCGTCGGCGGGGTGCTGACCGGCAACCTCTCGACCATCCAGGGCTATATGGCCGACGTCACCCCGCCCGAGCAGCGGGCCGGCAAGCTGGGCCTGATGGGCGCGGCCTTCAGCCTGGGCTTCCTGACCGGACCGGCCGTTGGCGGCCTGCTGGCCCATGCCGAACTGGGGCTGGCCGGGTTCCGCCCGCCGCTGTTCCTGGCCGCCGGCCTAGCGGTGACGGCGGCGACGGGGGTGGCGCTGTTCGTCCGCGAGACCCGCCACGGCCATTCCGACGCCCCCCGGCGCGGCCGGTTCGAGGGCCTCTCCGACGCCATCGCCAATCCCATCATCTGGAAGATCCTGTGCGTCAGCCTGATCGCCATCGCCGGGTTCGCCGGCATGGAGGCCACCTTCGGTCTCTGGGCCAAGGCGACCTTTGGCTGGGGCCCCCGGCAGATCGGTTTCTGCTTCGTGGCCGTCGCCGCCACCGCCACGGTGGCGCAAGGCTTCCTGACCGGTCCCCTGGCCCGGCAGTTCGGCGAGACCAAGGTGCTGATGACGGGCCTGGCCATCATCGGCGTCGGATTCGGGCTGCAGCCCTTCGCCCAGGTCTGGCCGCTGGCGGTGCTGGGCATGGTCACCGTGGCCCTGGGCCAGAGCCTGACCTTTCCCAACATCAGCGCGGTGATCTCCAAGGCCGCCCCGCCCGACCATCAGGGCGAGATGCTGGGCCTCAACACCGCCACCGGGGCCCTGGCCCGTATCGTCGGCCCGCTGGCCGCCGCGCCCCTGTTCGCCAACTTCGGCCCCAGCGCGCCGTTCGCCGTGGCCAGCGCGCTCACTGTGCCAGCTCTGCTGATGGCCTGGCAGGTGTCCAAAGCCGTCCGTAGAAAGTCGGCCTGAGCTTGCTTCCCCAAACTTGCTAATAGGCCGCGTTTCGTCTAGGAACGCCGGCTCTTAAGGGACCGCCGGGCCAATGGCATGCCTTGGCGGCCCATCATGCTTCCAGAAGGACGGGGTGAAAGCTCCGCTGCAAAATGCCGAAACTGAAGACCAAGTCGGGCGCCAAGAAGCGCTTCAAGATGACAGCCACGGGCAAGCTGAAGGCCGGCGTCGCCGGCAAGCGGCACCGCCTGATCAGCCACAATGGCAAATATATCCGCCAGCAGCGCGGGACCAAGGTTTTGACGCCCCAGGACGCCAAGACCATCAAGTCCTACCTGCCCTACGGCCTGTGATCTCGAAGGAACTTTAGAACTATGGCTCGCGTCAAACGGGGCGTTACCGCCCACGCCAAACACAAGAAGGTCCTGGAACAGGCCAAGGGTTTCTACGGTCGCCGTAAGAACACCATCCGCACGGCCAAGGCCGCTGTCGACAAGGCCGGCCAGTACGCCTACCGCGACCGCAAGGTCCGCAAGCGCAGCTTCCGCTCGCTGTGGATCCAGCGGATCAACGCCGCGGCCCGCCTGGAAGGCTTCACCTACTCGCAGTTTATTTTCGGCCTGGACAAGGCCGGGATCGAGATGGATCGGAAAGTCCTCGCGGACATCGCCGGTCAGGACCCCGCCGCGTTCAAGGCCGTCGCCGACAAGGTTCGCGCCGCGCTGGCTTGAGGTCTGGGTTGATCCCAAGATTCAAGAAGCCCTCCGGCCGAACCGCCGGAGGGCTTTTTGCTGCCTGACGGCTAGCCTGCTTCCCAAAACGCGCTAGAGCACACCGCCATGACCGATCTCTCGAAACTCGAAGCCGAACTGACCGCCGCCGTATCTGGCGCCGCCGACGCCAATGCTCTCGAAGCCGTGCGCGTGGCGGCCCTGGGCAAGTCCGGCTCCATCTCCGCCCTGCTCAAGTCGCTGGGCGGCATGACCCCCGACGGGCGCCGCGAGCAGGGGCCGCTGATCAACGGCCTGCGCGACCGCATCGCGACGGCCATTGCCGAGCGCAAGGCGGCCCTGGAATCGGCCGAGCTGGACGCCCGCCTCGCCGCCGAGACCCTGGACCTGACCCTGCCCGCCCCGCCCCGCCGCAAGGGCTCGGTGCATCCGACCATGCAGGTCATGGACGAGATGGTGGCCATCTTCGCCGAGATGGGCTTTGCGGTCGCCGAAGGGCCCGACATCGAGGACGACTTCCACAACTTCACGGCCCTGAACTTCCCGCCCAAGCACCCGGCGCGGGAGATGCACGACACCTTCTTCTTCAACCCCGGCCCCGACGGGGAACGCAAGCTGCTGCGCACCCACACCAGCCCGGTGCAGGTGCGGGCCATGCAGAAGACCAACGCCCCGCCGGCCGCCCCCTGGATCGCCTCGGGCCAGGAGCCGCCGATCCGCATCGTTGTGCCCGGCCGCACCTACCGCATGGATTCGGACGCCACCCACACCCCGATGTTCCATCAGCTGGAGGGGCTGGTGATCGACAAGGGCATCCATATGGGCCACCTGAAATGGACCCTGGAGACCTTCGTCACCCGCTTCTTCGAGGTCGAGGGCGTGGTCAGCCGCTTCCGGCCCCACCACTTCCCCTTCACCGAGCCCAGCGCCGAGATGGACATCGGCTGCGACCGCTCGGGCGGCGAGATCAAGATCGGCCAGGGCAGCGACTGGCTCGAAGTCGTCGGCTGCGGGATGGTGCATCCCAACGTGCTGCGCAATTGCGGTATCGACCCGGACGTCTACCAGGGCTTTGCCTTCGGCTTCGGCGTCGACCGCCTGGGCATGTTGAAATACGGCATGCCGGACCTGCGGCCGATGTTCGAAAGCGACACCCGCTGGCTGTCGCACTACGGCTTCTCGGCCTTCTCTGCCCCCAACCCTGTAAGCGGACTGAGCTGATGTTCACCTCGAACCATGACGCGCCCAAGCGCCGCCCCCTGACCACCGACCTAATGCAGCCCAGCTTCAGTGGCGTGGCCATCTCGCTGGTCGACCTGCACCGCGCCTGCCTGCGCAACAACATCGCGGCCATCGAGAACCGCACTTTCGTCGACTGCCGCCTGGAAGGGCCGGCGGTGATGCTGGCGCTGGACGGCCTGACCTTCGACAACACCGACTTCGGCTACGCCAAGGGCGATATCCGCAACCTGGTGCTGCTGCCCGCCTCGCCCAACGGGGTGATCGGGGCCATCCCGATGCGCAACTGCGTGTTCAAGGACTCGGAGTTCTATGGGGTCGGCTTCACCGGCTCCAAGGATTTCACCGATCAGATTCTGGCGCTTAGGACAGGCGGATGAAGTTCACCCTTTCCTGGCTCAAGGACCATCTTGAGACCGACGCCTCGGCGGCGGCGGCGGTCGACGCCATGACCATGGCCGGCCTCGAGGTCGAGCATGTCACCGATCCGGCCGCCAAGCTGGCCGCCTTCACGGTCGCCAAGGTCGTGGAGGCCGTGCAGCACCCCAACGCCGACCGCCTGCGGGTCTGCCAGGTCGACACGGTCGACGGCCGCAAGGAGATCGTCTGCGGGGCGCCCAACGCCCGGGCGGGCCTGACCACCATCTACGCCCCCATCGGCGCCTATGTGCCGGGCCTGGACGTCACCCTGGTGGAGAAGCCGGTGCGCGGCGTCGTCTCCAACGGCATGCTCTGCTCGGCCGCCGAACTGGAATATGCCGAGGAGAGCGACGGCATTCTGGACTTATCCAACGATCTGGCCGTCGGGACCTCGGCCGCCCAGGCGCTGGGCCTGGAAGCCGTCATTGACTTCGAAGTCACCCCCAACCGCCCCGATTGGCTGGGCGTCGCCGGCATCGCCCGCGACCTGTCGGCCGCCGGGCTGGGCAGGCTGAAGGACCTTTCGGTCGCGCCGGTTCCGGGGACCTTCAAGAACCCCATCGATATCCGGGTCGACGGCTCGGCCTGCCCGGCCTTCTCCGGCCGGCTGATCCGGGGCGTCAAGAACGGCCCTTCGCCGGACTGGCTGCAGGCCCGGCTGAAGGCCATTGGCCTCAGGCCCATCAACACCCTGGTCGATATCACCAACCTGATTACCTACGACCGGGCCCGGCCGCTGCACGTCTATGACGCCGCCACCCTGCAGGGCGGCTTCATCGAGGCCCGCCTGGGCCGCGAAGGCGAAAGCATCGAGGCGCTGGATGGCAAGACCTACGCGGTCGACGAGACCCTCAGCGTCATCACCGACGGCTCGGGTGTCATCGGCCTGGGCGGGGTGATGGGCGGGGTGAGCACCGGCTGCTCGGACGCCACCACCGACGTCTTCCTCGAATGCGCTCTGTTCGACCCGATCCGCACGGCCCAGGCCGGCCGCACGACCGGCATAAACTCCGACGCCCAGTACCGTTTCGCCCGTGGGGTCGACAGCGGCTTCATGGTCAGCGGCCTGGAGCTGGGCACGCGGATGATCCTGGACCTTTGCGGCGGCGAGGCCTCCGAGGTCACCGTGGCCGGCCAGATTCCGGCTCCGCCCGAAGGCTTTGATTTCGACTTCGGCTATGTCGAGGCGCTGTCGGGCCTGTCGATCCCGCACGCCCGGTCGCGGCAGATTCTCACCGACCTGGGCTTCGCCATCGAGGGCGACCGCGTCACCCCGCCGACCTGGCGCCGCGACGTGGAGGGCAAGGCGGACCTCGTCGAGGAGGTGGCCCGCATCGCCGGCTATGGCGCCCTGCCCGCCACGCCCCTGCCCGAGACGCCGCGCTCGCCCAATGGCGTGCTGACCACCCGCCAGGCCCGCGCCCGCACGGCCCGCCGCCGGATGGCCGCCAACGGCTTCCACGAGGCGGTGACCTGGAGCTTCACCCATCGCCCGACCGCCGCCCTGTTCGGCGGCGGCGACGAGCGGCTGGTGGTGGCCAATCCCATCGCCGCCGAGCTGGACTGCATGCGGCCCTCGATCCTGCCCAACCTGATCGAGGCGGCCGGCCGCAACGCTCGGCGCGGCTTCGCGGACGTGGCGCTGTTCGAGATCGGCCCGGTGTTCTCCGGCGACGAGCCGGGCGACCAGCGGCTGGCCATCGCCGCCATCCTGGCCCCGCACGCCCCGCGCAGCTGGGACAAGCGGCCCGACGCCGACCTCTTCACCCTGAAGGCCGACCTGCTGGGCCTGCTGGACGAGCTGGGCGCCCCCGTGGCCTCGCTGCAGACCGCGCAAGGGTCCGCCGCCGCCTGGTGGCACCCCGGCCGCTCGGCCCGGCTGCAGCTGGGCCCCAAGGCGGTGCTGGCCGAGTTCGGCGAGCTGCATCCGGCCGTCCTCAAGGCGCTGGACGTCGCCGGCCCGATCTACGGCTTCGAGGTCTGGGTCGAGGCCATCCCCGAGCCCAAGAAGAAGGGCGTCAAGACCAAGGCGGCCTTCACCGCGCCAGACCTGATGCCGCTCACCCGCGACTTCGCCTTCCTGGTCGACCGCGCCCGTCCGGCCGGCGACCTGGTCAAGGCGGCGGCCGGGGCCGACAAGGCGCTGATCTCGGCGGTCCGGGTGTTCGACGTCTATGAGGGCGCGGGCGTCGGCGAAGGCCAGAAGTCCGTGGCGCTCGAGGTGGCTTTGCAGCCGCGCGAAAAGACCCTGACCGAGGCCGAGATCGAAGCGGTGTCGGGCGCGGTGGTCGCGGCGGTCGAGAAGGCCTGCGGGGCGAAGCTGCGAGGTTAGGGTTTCCTCCCCCGGAGGGGGAGGGGGACCGCCCCGAAGGGGTGGTGGAGGGGGTCAGCCCCTACATCCACGCTTGAAGGACGCCCTCAGCCGATCCGCCGCGCTCTTTCCTGACGCCTGCATGTAGGCTCAAACCCCCTCCACCATGCTCCGCATGGTCCCCCTCCCCCTCCGGGGGAGGATTGTCAGGGCTTGACCCCCGCCCCCGCGCTAGCCAAATCCCCTGCATGACCAGTCCCGTCACCCCGCCCCACACCCCCAAGCCCAAGCCCGCCCTCGAAGTCTGGCTGGAGCAGGGGCTGTTCGCCTCGCGCTGGCTGATGGTGCCCTTCTATCTGGGACTGGTGGTGGCCCTGGTCGGGCTGATCGCCACCTTCGGCCAGGAGCTGATCCATGAGCTGCCGCTGCTGTTCACCAGCGCGGCCAAGCCCGACGACGCCATCCTGCTGGCCCTGTCGCTGATCGACCTGTCGCTGGCCGGCAACCTGATGCTGATCGTCATCTTCTCGGGCTACGAGAACTTCGTCTCCAAGATCGATATCGGCAACCATGAGGACCGGCCCGAATGGATGGGCACGGTCGACTTCTCCGGCCTGAAGATGAAGCTGATCGCCTCGATCGTCGCCATCTCGGCTATCGCCCTGCTTAAGGCCTTCCTGCAGACCGCCGAGCCGGGCCACGCGGTCGATGTGGTGCGTCTGCAGTGGCTGGTCTTCGTCCACCTGACCTTCGTGGTGTCAGGGGTGGTGCTGGCGATCATGGACTACATCACCAGCAAGACCACCAAGCACTAGGACCGGCGTCCTACAGCGGCAGCCAGTGCCGCTTGCGGCTGTAGGACAGGTAGCCGAGGTTGGCCCCTAGCCGAAGGCCGACCCCCGCCCGGATCGGGGCCAGGACGATGTCCTCGGCGCGCTGGTAGTTCACCCCCAGGCCGGCGACCAGATAGGCCGTGCCCTCGACACCCGGGAAGCGGCGGAAGATGGCGTCCGGGTACTGCAGGTTATAGCAGAGGGTGAAGACCCGGCTGGCGTTGCCGCCGACGTCGAAGCCGATCGAGGGACCCTGCCAGAACACCTCCTGCTGGGGCTGTTCCTTCATGTAGAGCAGGCCGCGGCCATAGCGGGCCCCGACGGTCAGGGCGCCCGAGCCCTCCTCGCCGGCCAGGTAGCCGGTGGGCCGGCCGTTGTCGCGGAAGATGCGCTCGATGGCCGCCCCGGCCGCCTCGGCCGTCACGCCCATGAAGTCGGAGGTGGCGCGGATCATCTCGTCGGCCGAATAGGTCGGCGCCTTCCGGCCGGAAGGCGGCGGGCCGCCGTAACCGTCCTGCGGCGGAGGCGGCGGCTGATCCTGCGGCTCGTCCTGGGCCAGGGCGCGCCCGGCGAGACCCGTCGAGGCCAAGGTGACAAGGCCGGAAGCAATCAGACGGCGGCGATCCATGGGCGGCTCCAGTCAGTTCGATTCGGCCAAAAAGGCTTCTTAGGGCGCAGCGTCCCACGCTCTTGCGACCTGTTTGAGGCGCGGCGCCTTAACGCGCGATTAACCCTGTGGGGCCGCCGGCCTTACGGAAACAGTTCCTTGCCCAGCGCATCGGCCGCCTTGGCGTCGATCTTGCGCAGCCGCTCGATCATCGCGCGGGCCCCGGCCTTGTCGCCCAGCTGCAGCCGCACCCTGGCCCCGCCCTTGAGGGCGTCGGCGTGCTGGCTGTCGATGGCCAGGGCCGCGTCATAGGCCAGCCGCGCCTGGCTGAAGGCGCCGGTGTTGTAATAGGCGTCGCCCAGATAGGACTGGGCCCAGGCATTGCTGGAATCGGCTTTGACGCCTCGGCGGTAGAGGGCCAGGGCCGTGCCGTAGTCCCCTTCGTTGTAGTAGAGGTTGCCCTTGTTCATCAGGGCCTGGAAATCGTTGGCGTCGATGGCCAGGGCCCGGTCATAGGCGGCGGCGGACAGCTCGTTCTGCTTGAGCTCCTGGTAGATGTCGCCCAGCCGGCGCGGCGGGATGATGTCGTCCGGCAGCAGCTTCTCGGCCTTTTCGAACGGGGCGATGGCGTCCTGGAAGCGTTCCAGGCCGTAGTAGGCATCGCCCAGCTGCCGCTGCGCCCGGCCGTTCTTGGGCTCCAGCCGCGCGGCGTTTTCATAGGATTTGAGCGCCTCGGTCAGGTTCTTCTGCCCGGCCTGGGCCACCCCCAGCTCGATCCAGGCGCTGGCCTTGCGGCCGTCCATGGCGATGGCGGCGCGGTAGGCGTTGACCGCGGCGGGATAGTCGCCGTCGTTGTCCAGGGTGTTTCCCAGCGACACCCAGGTGTCGTAGTCGGCCTTGATCGACAGCGCCTGTTTGTAGTCCGAGGCCGCCTTGTCCCATTCCTTGAGCGCATAGTAGGCGTTGCCGCGATCCACCCAGGCCGCCCACTCCTTGGGATTGGCCTGGATGATGGACGTGAAGATGTTGGCCGCCCCACGGAAGTCGCCCGCATCGTAGGCGGCCAGGCCCTTCTTGAAGTCGGCGGTCTGGTCGGCCATCGCCGCTGGCGCGGCGGCCAGGGCCAGGGAAGCGGCGAGCGCGGCGAAGCTCAGTCTGGCGAAGCGCATGGGAGGCAGCCCTGAAAACCCGATTTGGCCGGAGCCTACTGTGTCCTAACGCCGCGAGCAGCCCAAAAATGGGGGCCTGCGGGGCTGTAGCGCAGCCTAAGGCTCGCGACGCCCTCAAGGTGTGCTAGACGGCGCCCATGAGTTCGACACCGCTGGACCGCATCCGCAACTTCTCCATCGTGGCCCATATCGACCACGGCAAATCCACCCTGTCCGACCGCCTGATCCAGGAGACCGGCGGCCTCACCGCGCGTGAGATGAAGGAGCAGGTGCTGGACAACATGGATATCGAGCGCGAACGGGGCATCACCATCAAGGCCCAGACCGTTCGCCTCAACTACCGGGCCGACGATGGGCTGGATTACGTCCTGAACCTGATGGACACCCCCGGCCACGTCGACTTCGCCTACGAAGTCAGCCGCAGCCTGGCCGCCTGCGAGGGCTCGATCCTGGTGGTCGATTCCTCCCAGGGCGTGGAAGCCCAGACCCTGGCCAACGTCTACCAGGCCATCGACAACAACCACGAGATCGTCCCGGTCCTCAACAAGATCGACCTGCCGGCCGCCGAGCCCGAGCGGGTGCGCGAGCAGATCGAGGACGTCATCGGCATCGACGCCTCCGAGGCGGTGCTGTGCAGCGCCAAAACCGGCGAGGGCATCCGCGAGGTGCTGGAGGCCGTGGTCAAGCGCCTGCCGCCGCCCAAGGGCGACATCAAGGCCCCGCTCAAGGCCCTGTTGGTCGACGCCTGGTACGACGCCTATCTGGGCGTGGTGGTGCTGGTGCGGGTGATCGACGGCTCGATCAAGGTCGGCCAGAAGGTCCAGATGATGAATGCCGGGGCGCATTATCAGATCGACCGCATCGGCGTCTTCCTGCCCAAGAACACCCCGGTCGAGATGCTGGGCCCGGGCGAGATCGGCTTCATCACCGCCCAGATCAAGCAGGTGGCCGACGCCGCCGTGGGCGACACCATCACCGACGAGCGCAACCCCACCGCCCAGGCCCTGACCGGGTTCCGGGAAGTGCAGCCGGTGGTGTTCTGCGGCCTGTTCCCGGTCGACGCCGCCGATTTCGAGGACCTGCGGGCCGCCATCGGCCGGCTGCGCCTCAACGACGCCAGCTTCACCTACGAGATGGAGACCAGCGCCGCGCTCGGTTTCGGCTTCCGCTGCGGGTTCCTGGGCCTGCTGCACCTGGAGATCATCCAGGAGCGGCTGTCGCGCGAGTTCGACCTGGACCTGATCGCGACCGCCCCCAGCGTGGTCTACAAGATCGGCCTGACCAACGGCGACGCCATCGACCTGCACAACCCGGCCGACCTGCCCGATCCGGTCAAGATCGACACCATCTCCGAGCCCTGGATCAAGGCCACCATCCTGACCCCGGACGAGTATCTGGGCAGCGTTCTGAAGCTCTGCCAGGACCGCCGCGGCTCGCAGCGTGAGCTGAGTTACGTCGGCAACCGGGCCATGCTGATCTACGACCTGCCGCTCAACGAGGTGGTGTTCGACTTCTATGACCGGCTGAAATCCATCTCCAAGGGCTATGCCAGCTTCGACTACCAGATCGAAGGCTACCGGGTCGGCGACCTGGTCAAGATGTCGATCCTGGTCAACGCCGAGCCGGTCGACGCGCTCTCCATGCTGGTCCACCGCGACCGCGCCGAGGGCCGGGGCCGCTCGATGGTCGAGAAGATGAAGGAGCTGATCCCGCCCCACATGTTCCAGATCCCGATCCAGGCGGCCATCGGCGGTCGGATCGTGGCGCGCGAGACCGTGCGGGCCCTGCGCAAGGACGTGACCGCCAAATGCTACGGCGGCGACGCCAGCCGCAAGCGCAAGCTTCTGGACAAGCAGAAGGCCGGCAAGAAGCGGATGCGCCAGTTCGGCAAGGTGGAGATCCCGCAGGAAGCCTTCATCGCGGCGCTGAAGATGGACAGCGACTGACATCACCCCAACCGCTTGCGTCCCCCGCCCGGCGACCTATGGTTGCCACAGGGCAGCTGGGGAGCTTGGGCCATGGCCATCACCGACACCATGAAGCGGCCGGCGGCGGTGTTCGCGCTGCGGACACTGTTCGGGGCGGTGATCGTCTATCTGTTCCTGGTGGTGCTGATCATCGCCAACGCCCAGCAGCATGTGGTGGGGTCCCTGGCCGACGGCGTCGACGGTGAGAACCTCAGCTATGGCCAGGCCATGTTCCGCTACCGCGCCGCCGAGGCCCTGAGGCGCAATCTCCAGGAAGCCAGCGATCAGTGGAAGAAGGCCGACGCCGCCGCGGACGCCGAGCGGGCGCAGTTCGTCACCCAGGATAATCTGTACGAGCCGCGCTGGCAGGAAGTGCAGGATCTGGCCAACCGCCTGTCGGCGTCGGACTGCGCCTTCGACGCGGACAGCAACACCCGGCCGATTGAACTCTACCGCATCGTTTCGGACTGCTCTTCCCCGACGCTGAAACCGCAGTTGAACACCCAGATCGACCAGATGCAGGCCCGCGTACCGGCCTTCCCCACCCTGGTGGAGACCTGGCGGCTGCAGAAACAGAATGTTGACGCCAAGCAGGCCCTGGTCGACCAGCTCAGCAAGCGAATGGCCAGCATCAACACCCAGCTGGCCGATCCCAAGGTCAACGATGTCGAGCAGGCCTTCGCCGAGACCCGGGCCCTGGATGGCTCCTGGTACCTGCTCAACGCCAATATCGAGTCCTTCCTGCCGTTTGTCGTCCAGCTCTGGCTGGCCCTGACCTCGGGGATGTTCGGGGCCCTGCTCGTGGCCCTGATCATCATGGTCTATCCCAACAACAGCGAGGGTTTCACCCGCACCGAGGGCTTCTTCGCCCGGGTGGTGGTCGGCGGGCTGATCTCTATCTGCGTCTATCTGGTGCTGGGCTCGGGCTCGGCGGTGCTGGGCAGCGGCGGGACCATGGACGTCAGCTCGACCAACGTCATGGCCTTTTGCGCGATCGGGGTGCTGGCGGGGATGTTCTCCGACCGGGTGGCCTTCTGGCTGTCGCAGCGGGCCGGCAGCTTCTTCGGCAAGGGCGGCGGGGCCGACGGCCTGGCCGACCAGGCGGGCGGTCAGGGTGACGATACGGCGCCGGCCGCGCCGGCTTCATGACCCGAGCTTCATGACCAAGGCTTCACTCGCCTGTCGCCGCCGCCGGTCTATGCTGGAGGCATGCGCCGTCCCGCCCTGATCCTCGCCGCACTTCTGGTTCTCGCCGGCTGCGCCAGCCATCCGCCCGAGCGCTTCCCGACCCCACGCGACTATCCGGCCGGCGTCATGCGCTGGACCAGCTTCCAGGCCGGCGGCCATCCCTGGAAGCTGGCGGCGCTGGAGACGCCCCGCAGCGCGCCCTGGAAGGTGGTGGTGATCACCGGCACCCCGTCCTGGGCCGACTTCTGGGCCCCGACCCTGGCGGCCATGCCAGACGGCTACAGCATGATCGCGGTGGACCGGCCGGGCTTCGCGGCCAGCGAGCCGGCCGAGGCGGTGGGATCGATCAGCGACCAGGCCGACGCCATGGCCCCGCTGCTCGACGCCGAGCCGGGACAGAGGATCATGCTGGTCGGCCAGTCCTATGGCGCCCCCATCGCCGCCCTGATGGCCGCGCGACATCCGGACAAGGTCCAGGCCCTGGTGCTGGTCAGCCCCTTCTTCGGCGACCGCGGCCGGCAGGCGCGACGGCTGACCGGGCTCGGCGGGGTGGTCCGGCCGTTGCTGGGGCGGGATCTGAAAAACAGCCTAACCGAGGTGCGGGGCCAGCGCGCCCAACTCCCGGCCGCCCGCACGGCCCTGGCGGGCCTGACCATGCCGCTGGTGGTGGTTCAGGGGCTGAGCGACGATTTCGTGCCGCCGGCGGCGGCCCAGGCGCTGGCCGACAAGGGTCATCCGCTGGGTCCGACGCAGTTCGTCGGCGTGCCCGGCGGCGATCACTTCCTCAACGCCTGCTGCGTCGCGGCCCTGGTGAAGGCGTTCCAGACGGCGGCCGACATGGCGGATAGTACGCGACCCTAACCCCCTCCCGGGTTCCCTGGCGAAGGCCAGGGTCTAAGCGGGGGTCAGGTCGTCAGGCTCCGTTTGGGCCCTGGCCTTCGCCAGGGAACTCGGGAGATGAGGGAGCCTTACGCGTCCTCGGTCTCGGCCGGGCCCTCGGTGCGGGGGGCGCGGCGACGGCGCGGCTTGGGAGCCGCCTCGGCGGCCGGGACTTCCGCCTCGGCAGAAACGGAGGCTGGGGCCGAGGAGCGGCCCAGGAAGGCCGGCAGTTCGCTGACCGCGCCGTCCTGGCCGCGCAGGCGCGGCGAGCCTTCCGCCGGCGCTTCGGCGGTCAGCGGGGTGGCCTGGGGCTCGACGACGGCCAGGGGATCGCCCCGCTCGGGACGGTCGCCCCGGTCGAAGCGGCGGCCTTCACGTTGCGGACGGTCTTCGCGAGGCCGATCGTCACGGGGACGCTCGTCGCGCGGGCGGTCTTCCCGGGGACGATCATCGCGGGCTTCCGAGGCCGGACGCTCGTCGCGCTGGCGGTCATCCCGCTCGCGCCAGCGGTCGCGGCGGCCCTGGCCTTGACCTTGGCCCTGGCCTTCGAACCGGTCCCGTTGCGGGCGGTCACCCTGCTGTTGCTGGCCGTCGCGCGGACGGTCGTCGCGCTGGCGGTCGAAACGGGGCCGGTCGCCCTGCTGGCGATCGTCGCGTTGGCGATCCTCGCCCTCGGACTCGGCGGCGGCTTCCGGCTCGGTCGCTTCGACTTCCTCGGGCTCGGCCTCGAAGTCGATGTCGAAGCCGCTGGTCGCCTCGCGGCCGATGAAATCGGTGACCGGACGGGCCGGCTGCATGGCCCGCAGGACGCGGAAATAGTGCTCGGCGTGCTGCAGGTGATTCTCGGCCAGCACCCGGTCGCCACCCTGGGCGGCGTCCCTGGCCAGCTGCTGGTATTTCTCGAAGACGCCCTGGGCCGCGCCGCGAACCTTGACCCCTTCGGGTCCGTTCGAGTCGAAGGCGCGGTTGGCGTTGTGTTGTTGAGGTTTGTTGCCGCCGCCGCCGCGATTGCGGCCGCGCTGACGCTTCATACCCTTGAAATCTCTCATCGTACCCCTGCTCGCCGGGAACGGCGCTTCGTGCGCTCTGACCGGCTAGGCTTTAGAGACTGATCGGGCCTGGGCCCGCTGGTCGTGATTAAAAAAGACGCTTGGTTCCTTGGTCCCCGCCTTCGGCGCCCCGTGGCTTTGCCGTGGTTTCGGACCCTGATCAGGGCCCGCGCGCCCGCCGCTCGGTGTTTGGTCGATACGGCGATTAGGGTGGAGACCAGATCAGATGTAGCGAATGACCCTCAGGTTTCCAAGGGGTTTTTGAAACCGGTGACCACGCGATGGCGGTCGGAGAGGTCCTTTTTGGTCTTCACGTCGTGCGCGCCGGCGGCCTTGAACAGCGCCTCGACGGCCAGGGATTGGTCAAAACCGATCTCCACAACGAAGAGACCGCCGGGTTTGAGCACCCGCAGAATCTCCGGCGCGAGGATCCGGTAGGCGTCCAGCCCGTCGGGGCCGCCGTCCAGGGCCAGGCGCGGCTCATGGTCGCGGACCTCCGGATCGAGGGTCTCGATGTCCTGGGAGGGGATGTAGGGCGGGTTGGCGGTGACCAGGTCGAACTGGGCATCATGCAGGCCCGCCGTCCAGTCGCCGCGCAGCAGGCTGACCCGGCCGGCCAGGTCCAGGTTGGCGGCGTTCTCGCGCGCCACGGCCAGGGCCTCCTCGGAAATATCGACCCCCAGCCCCTTGGCGGCCGGCCGCTCGGCCAGGATGGCCAGCAGGATGGCGCCCGAGCCGACGCCCAGGTCGAGCATCGTGAACTTCATGGCTTCCGGGAATTGCGACAGCACGGTCTCGACCACGGTCTCGGTGTCGGCCCGGGGCGTCAGCACCTGGGGCGTCACGGTGATCATGATCTTCCAGAAGCCCTTGCGGCCCAGGATGTGGCTGATGGGTTCCCGTTTGGCGCGGCGGTCCAGGTAGCTGTCCAGGGTTGCCTGCTGCTCGTCGGTCAGCGCCCGCTGCGGGTCGGTCAGGATGTCCATGCGGCTGACCCCGGCCGCCGCTTCCAGCATCAGCCGGGCGTCGATCACCGGCTGGTCGACGCCGGCCGCCTCCAGTTTGGCGCGCGAGGACTTCCAGGCCTGAACGAGAGTCTCAGTCATTGGGGGTCTCGGTCATGCGGCCGGCTCCGGCTGGACGACCAGGGTGGCCGTATCGCCCGACGCCACCCGTCCCGACCCGGTGACGTGCAGATAGAGGCCGCAGAAGGCGTGGCCGTAATGCTCCCACAGCGCCTTGACCAGCTCTTCGCCCCGCACCGCTGTGGTCGGATCGACGTCGATGGCCGCGCAGCGGATGATCGGCTTGAACACGGTGGTCGTCGCTTCGCCAAGCCGCAGGGCGGCCCCGGTCCAGGCCATCTCGGCCCAGGCCGGCCAGCCCTCGACATAGAGGTTGGCGCGGAAACGCAGGGGATCGAGTTCGTATCCCACCTTGGCCGACAGTTCGCGCACGCTGGCCAGGTTGACTGCCGACACATGGCCGCGCGGATGGTCCAGGAAACGATGGCCGGGGGCCAGCAGCACCTTCAGCGGGCCCGTGGCGGCGTCTCCCAGCACCCCGGTCAGCCAGGCCGCGAAGGCGGCGCGGCCGTCGTCGTTGGTGAGATTGGCCTCGATGTCCGGATGGCCAATAGCGCCGGCCCGCAGGACGCCCGTGGTTTCATCATAGGCGGTGCGGGCCCTGGCCACCTGCTCGAGCTTGGCCAGCACCGTGTATTTCATCTTCGGCACATAGGCCGGGGCGTCCATGTCGAAGCCCGACGGGCCGTCCTCGACCGCGTAGAGCCGGTCGGCGGGGAAACAGCCGCCGACCTCCAGCCGCGCCGCCGCGACCGGCTCCGGGGTGAAGCCCTTGATCGGATAGCGGTAGAGGGCGGTGATGCGGCCTTGCATGACGCCTGACTGCCGGAGAGACAGTAGCTTATCAACCCCAGGAACCGAGATCCTCCCACGGTCTCCCTTCCTCCTCGATGGAGGAAGGGCGGGGATGGTGGTGGTGGCACAGCGTTTCCGGAAGAACGCGGGGAGGCGTGGTCGCCACCCTGAGCTTTTCGCCCGGGCTCCGAGCGCACACCACCAACCCTGCCCTTCCTCCATCGAGGAGGAAGGGTTCTTCAGAGCTAGAAGCTGTCTTCCAGCGTCGCCAGCCGCGCCGCCTGGTCCTCGGCGATCAGCGGGTTGATGACGTCATCCAGGTCCTCGCCCGCCACGATCTTGGGCAGGTTGTAGAGGGTCAGGTTGATGCGGTGGTCGGTCACCCGCCCTTGCGGATAGTTGTAGGTGCGGATGCGCTCGGAGCGGTCGCCCGAGCCGACCTGGCTCTTGCGGTCCTCGGCCCGGGCGCTGTCGAGCGCCTCGCGCTTCTGCTCGTAGAGGCGGGCCTTGAGCACCTTCATGGCCCGCGCCCGGTTCTGGTGCTGCGACTTCTCCGACGAGGTCACCACGATGCCGGTAGGCAGGTGGGTGATGCGCACGGCCGAGTCGGTCTTGTTGACGTGCTGGCCGCCCGCGCCGCTGGAGCGGTAGGTGTCGATGCGGATGTCGTTGTCGTTGATCTCGATCTCGACATCCTCGACCTCGGGCAGCACGGCCACGGTCGCCGCCGAGGTGTGGATGCGCCCTTGCGCCTCGGTGTCGGGCACCCGCTGGACGCGGTGGACGCCGCTTTCGAACTTCAGCCGGCCGAACACCCCGTCGCCGGTGATCGAGGCGATGATTTCCTTGTAGCCGCCGGCGTCGCCCTCGGAGACGCTGTCGATCTCGACCCGCCAGCCGTGGTTCTGGGCGTAGCGCTGGTACATGCGGAAGAGATCGCCCGCGAACAGGGCCGCCTCGTCGCCGCCGGTGCCGGCGCGCACTTCCAGGATGGCCGAGGCGTTCTCATCCTGGTCGCGGGGCGCCAGCAGCAGGGCCACCTCCCGCTGCAGCCGGGGCAGCTTTTCCTGCAGCCGCTCCAGTTCGTCGCGCGCCAGTTCGGAGATTTCGGGATCGGGGTCGGCCGCCATGGCCTCCAGGTCCGCCTGCTCGTCCTGGGCCCGCTGCAGGGCGGCGACCGCGTCGGCCACCGGCTTGATCTCGGCATGCTCCTTGGACAGCCGGACGATCTCGGCCCCGTCGGCGGCCGCGCCCATGCGCGCCTCCACTTCGCGGAAGCGGTCCATCACCTGGTCGAGGCGGGCCTGGGGCAGTCTCACGAACGGTCCTGTGGCGGAAAAGCTGCGGGTTGGGCGCCTGCTCTACAGGGCCTCGCCTCCCACGCCAATCCTCTTGCCAAAAACCTCGGAATGAGGCTCGTTAACCCTATGTGGGTGCGGGGATCAGCTTTGGCGCAGTGTGTCGCGCCGCCGATGGGTGGCGGGGCATGAGCGATCCGCATCCGCCGCACGACGACAATCATGGCTCCGGGCACGGTTCCGGTCACACCCCGGCCCCGCAGCCCCAGCCGCCCATGGTCGCCTATCTGACCCCGGCGCCGGCCTGGCCGCAGGCGCAGCATGGCCATTGCGGCTGCTCGGGCTCCACCCCGACCATCCTGCAGCCCTGGCCGATGGGCGGCGGCTTCATGGTCTGCTGCCGGGTCTGTGGCCTGGTCAAGGACGAGCACGGCAAGCACGGCCACGACGAACATAAAACCGAGCCGCCGCCGGAGTTCAGCGACGCGGTCCCCGACGAGTTTCGCCACCGCTTCAAGGACGTCTGGCACGCCGTGCAGGAGAACCGTATCCCGGCCGGCATCATCGCCGACTGCCACGCCCTGCTGCTGCTTCTCCTTCAGGGCCTGGACGGCCAGGATGCCCGGTCCAGCCGCAAGGAAGCCCCGTCGGGCTGCTTCAATTTCTCGGGCGCCTCGGCCACGCCGGTCTCAGCCGATCTTGGGTTGCTCAAGCGTATCAAGGCCCTGCGCGAAAAGGGCCGCCTGCTGGCGTCGGTGGAAAAAGCCGCGGGTCCCATCCGGCTGGATCCGGGCGACCTGGACATGGCGCCGCTGGGCGATCCCGAGCGGGCGCGGCGCTACATGAACCTGGTCTGGCAGATCGCCGACCAGGGCTATGAGCAGGTGCGCTGGGCCGAGCGCGGCCAGAGCCCGCCGCGGGCCAAGGCGGCGGAACCCGAGGGCCACGGCCACTAATATGTCGTTCCCCTGACGTATAGGGATTGACGGTCGACGTTACATTCCCCAATTTGGGGACACTCCCCCACGAAGAGAGTCAGCGATGACCTATTCTGGGGATCGAAGAATTCGCACCCGCGCTCCGCCTACGACGCGGGTCGAACGTCTCCCCCGGCCACCCCCCCCTTTTCGCCGGGGGAGACGACTTCCTCTTCAGGCCCACACCCTCTTCAGGCTTCCAGCACCTCGGTGCGCCGCAGGGCGCCCACGAAGGTGCGCAGATGCTGGAAGGTTTCGATCAGCTGCGCCTGCTGCTCGGGCCGGGTCAGCACCGCCTCGGGAATGATGTAGCCGCCGGTCACCCGCCGGCAGATGCCCGCCTCGGCCAGCCGGTGGATATGGCGCCGCACCGTCTCGCGCGGCACGCCCAGCGAATTGGCGATGGCCAGGGCCGAAATCGGCCGCATCCGCTCATCCGGCACGGCGCCGTCACCATCGATCCTGGAGGGGTCACGGCCAAGATGCTGCACATTGGCCTGCATGATGGTCATGACGATGATCGCCCGGACAAAGTCGCCGCCATGGTTGGCCGCCACCGTCTGCATGAGCCTCAGCACGAAATCGAAGCTGTGACGCTCCGCCCACCGGTGTTTGACGTCTTCCCGCAACCCGATCCCGCCCCCAACGACTCTCAAACGCCCGAGGCGCGAATTTGCTGGGGTGGGCGGGGTTTAGGCCATGCCGCAAAAAACCCAAATCGGGGAGTTTGGCGCGACAGAACGCCGCGAATGGCGGTTTTAGCGTCGGCTGACCGACGGAGCGTAGTCCAGCCGGCGCAGCGTCGAGGCCAGACGGTTAAAACTGGCCAGGGTTTCCTGCATGGCGGCCAGAATGCCCGGCTTGAGGAAGGCCTCCTCGGGAATCACCACGCCGCGCCGGCCGTGGCGCACGCACTGGCCGTCCCGGACCATCATGTTCACATAGCGCCGGGTGGTTTCGTAGGGCACGCCGATCGAGTTGGAGATGGCCAGCACGCTGACCGGCCGGGGCTCTGTGGCCCCCCCCGACGTCTCGCCGCCCGCGCCCAGATGCTCGCTGTTGGCCACCGCGATGGCGGTGAAGATGATGCCGCGCAGCAGGTCCCCGCCCTGGGCCCTGGCGGCGATCTCGATGCCACGGATGAAGAACTCACCGCCCAGCCGCGCGGCGACCTGCAGATCACTGAAGGATGCCGCGGGGGCTGTTGTCGCCCCGCCTCCCTCCGCCATGGATCACCCCCAAAACCATTCCCCAGGACCAAAAGCCTGGACCTTGGAGTTTGGAAGTCAAGCGATTGCTTGAAAAGACTGGATTATTCCGCCGCCACCAGCGCCGACTGCTCGGCCTCGATCTCGGCGGCGCGGGCTTCGACCAGTTCGACGATGTGGTCGATCATCCGCTCGTTGTCCATCTTGTGGTCCGGCTTGCCGGCCATGTAGACCATGCCCGAGCCCTTGCCGCCGCCGGTGAAGCCGAGGTCCGTCATCAGCGCCTCGCCCGGACCGTTGACCACGCAGCCGATGATCGACAGCGACAGCGGGGTGGCGACATGGGCCAGCCGCTCCTCCAGGGCTTCCACCGTCTTGATGACGTTGAACCCCTGCCGGGCGCAGGACGGGCAGGCGATGATGTTCACCCCCCGGTGCCGCAGGCCCAGGGACTTGAGCATATCGAAGCCGACCTTGATCTCCTCGACCGGATCGGCGGCCAGGCTGACCCGGATGGTGTCGCCGATGCCGGCCCAGAGCAGCGAGCCCATGCCGATGGCCGACTTGACCGTGCCGGTGCGCAGGGCGCCGGCCTCGGTGATCCCCAGGTGCAGCGGGCAGTCGATGGCTTCGGCCAGCTCCTGATAGGCGGCCACGGTCATGAAGATGTCCGAGGCCTTCACGCTGATCTTGAACTCGTGGAAGTCGTGGTCCTGCAGGATGCGGGCGTGGGAGAGGGCGCTCTCGACCATGGCCGCCGGGCAGGGCTCGCCGTATTTCTCGAGCAGGTCGCGCTCCAGCGAACCGGCATTGACCCCGATGCGCATGGAGAGGCCATGGTCCCGGGCCGCCTGAATGACTTCGCGCACCCGGTCGGCCGAACCGATATTGCCCGGATTGATCCGCAGGCAGGCCGCGCCGGCCTGGGCGGCCTCGATGGCGCGCTTATAGTGGAAGTGGATGTCGGCGACGATCGGGACCTTGCTGGCCTGGACGATGGCCTTCAGGGCCGCGGTCGACTCCACGTCGGGGCAGGAGACCCGCACGATATCGGCCCCGGCCTCTTCCAGCTCGCGCACCTGGTTGATGGTCGCCTGGGCGTCGGCCGTCAGGGTGTTGGTCATCGACTGGACGGCGATGGGCGCGTCCCCGCCGATCGGCACCGCGCCGACATGAATCTGACGGGACTTGCGCCGTTCGATATGGCGCCAGGGACGGACTAGGGTGTGATCGCCGGACATGGCCGCAAAATAGGCGGTTCCGGGTCGGGGCCCAAGCCCCTTCGGTAATCAACCCGCAAAGTGGTTGAGCTGCCCGACTGACGGACTCCCCACCCGCTCATCGCGCCGAGCGCTCAGAGTCGACCTCCCCTCGACGAGGGGAGGATTAGTTGCTCAGGCTGGCGGCGCTGGACTGGGCGGCCGGCAGCCGGCCCTTGAGCGCGCCGTTGACATAGACGTTGAACAGCGTCGGGTCGGTGACCTCGACGGTCAGGCCCTTGAGCTGCGGCAGGCGATAGGCCTGGCCCGCCGTCAGCTGACGGGCGAAGTAGGGCGTACCGTCGGCCCCGCGCACCACCAGCTGGCCGCTCTTGCGGGCCTGCAGGATAACGTTCGACGTGCCGGCCGGCGCGCCGAGAACAGCGCCCTGGGCCTGGAAGGGTGAGCCGACATCGGCCACGGCTTCGGGCGCCGTCGGATCCTGAGCGGCCGCGGCGGCCTGAGCCCGGCCGGCGGCGTCGCCGGCGTCGGCAGAGCCACCGGCGGCGGCGGCGTTTTCGAGGCCGGGGGTCTTGTAGAGCTCGGGCGTGGTCGATTCAGCGGGCGGCGGGGTCGGCTGGCCGACGACGAAGCCGCCGCCATCGCCGCTGGCAGGCGGCGGCGCGGCGGCCAGTTGGGCTGAATCCGGCACGGCGGCCGGCGGCGGGGCGTCGGCCTTCATGGTCCGCTGCGAGATGTTCCACAGCACCACGGCGGCGATGATCAGCAGGCCTCCGGCGATGATGGCGCCCATGCGCGGGTCGCGCTCGCGGCGCACCCCGACCGGGGCCCGCAGCTGGCCTTCCTCGTGGTCGGGAGCGTCCAGCTTGTAGCGTTCGACGGCGGCTTCCGGATCGACGCCCAGATGGCGGGCATAGGCCTTCACATAGCCCAGGGCGAACGGCCGCGAGGGCAGCTCGTCCAGCCGCATGTCCTCGACGGCGGCCAGGTAGGCGCGGCGAATGCGGGTGGCGTCGGCCACGTCCTGCAAAGACACGCCCTGGAATTCACGGATGGCCCGCAGAGCCGCGCCCACATCCGGACCGTAGTAGAGGTCGGGTGCGTCGCCGCTCATCGCCAGATCTGATGGATCAGCGTCATGGGCCCGGTAGAACTGCGTCACCCCGCCGGAGTCTAGCGGCATGTCAAAACGCCCCCTTACATTCGCTTCCGGCGAGAACCGGCCGTCCTGCAACTCTCGCGTCGCGCGAGCCCCGTGCGGAACGGTTAACGAAGGTGCTGTGGATATCAGAATAACGTCCGGAATTCAATGTGCTAATCCGTGACAGGCGGTTAACGTCACACCGCTACATACAATTTCCGGGCCAACGTCTCGATTTCGTTTCTGACTGACCCCGCCGCGCCTTTCAAGAGCGCCAGAACGCCGCGCCTGGCGGCCTCGCGATCGACGCTCAGCACCATCTGCTTGACCGGACCGATGCCGGTCGGCGGCATGGACAGCCGGTCGAAGCCCAGGGCCACCAGGGCGAAGGCCTCCAGCGGCCGGCCGGCCATTTCCCCGCAGACCGAGACAGGGGTGCCGGTCTCGGCGCAGGCGTCCTGGATCTGCTTCAGCGCCCGCAGGGCCGGCGGCGAAAGGGGGTCGTAGCGATCCGCCACCCGCGGATTGCCCCGGTCGGCGGCGAACAGATACTGCATCAGGTCGTTGGTGCCGACCGAGACGAAGTCGGTCATCGGCAGCAGCGCGTCCAGGTGCCACAGCAGCGACGGCGCCTCGATCATCGCCCCGACATCCAGCCGCGAGGGCGCCGGACGGCCCCGGCGCTGGGCCCAGGCCAGTTCGGCGTCGACGAAGGCTCTAGCGGCGCGGAACTCGTCCACGCTGGCCACCAGGGGGAACATGATGCGCAGCGGACGGCCCTTGGCGGCCCAGATCAGGGCCCGCAGTTGCAACCGCAGCAGGGCGGGCCGGTCCAGGCCCATGCGCACGGCCCGCCAGCCCAGGGCGGGGTTCTCTTCCCGCTCCAGCTCCATGTAGGGCAACAGCTTGTCGCCCCCCAGGTCCAGGGTGCGGAAGGTCACCGGCATGCCGTCGGCCACGTCCAGGACGCGCTGGTAGAGGGCTGTCTGGGCCTCCAGGCGCGGCATCTCCTCGGCGACCATGAACTGGAACTCGGTGCGGAAGAGGCCGATGCCCTCCGCGCCCGTCTCGCCCAGGATGTCCAGGTCGACCGCCAGGCCGGCGTTCATCAGCAGGGTGACCTTGTGGCCGTCCTTGGTGAAGGCGGGGGTGTCGCGCAGGCCGGCGAACACCGCCTTGCGCTGGGCGCGAACCTCCAGGCGGGTGTTCAGCGCCTTGACCACGTCGGCGCGCGGGCGAAGGAAGGCCTCGCCCGTCTCGGCGTCGACGATGACCGGGTCGCCCTCATTGATCTTGTCGCGCAGGCCCGCCAGGCGGCCCACGCAGGGAATGTCCAGGGCCCGGGCGACGATGGCGGCATGGCTGGCGGGCGAGCCCTCCTCCAGCAGCATGCCCTTCAGCTTGGCGCGGTCATATTCCAGCAGGTCGGCCGGCCCCAGGTTCCGGGCGATGAGGATGGCGTTGTCGGGCAGCTGGCGGGCGACATGGACGTTGCCGGCCAGGTGGCGCAGCAGCCGGTCGTTGAGGTCTTCCAGGTCGTGCAGCCGCTCGCGCAGGTAGGGATCGCGGGCCTGGCCCAGCCGGGCGCGGTGCTCGGAGCGCACCTTCTCGACCGCCGCCTCGGCGGTGAAGCCGGCCTTGACCGCCTCTTCCAGGCTGCGGTTCCAGCCCCGGTCGTGGGCGAACATGCGGTAGGTGTCGAGCACCTCGTACGAGGCCCCGACCAGGCCGTGCTGACCGTCCAGCATGCGGTTGAGCTGGGCCTGCAGCGCCTCGATGGCGGTCTTCAGCCGGGCGTCCTCGGCCAGGGCGTCGTCGGAGAACATCTCCTCGGGCACCACCGGCGGCTCGTGCAGCACCGCCACGCCATAGGCGATGCCGTCGGCGAACTTGGCCCCCTTCATCCGCTCGGGGCGGTCGGGGGCGATCTCGACGCCCTGGAAGTCGGACTTGCCGATCAGCCCGCCGGCCCCGACCAGCTCGGCCAGCACCATGGCGACGATCTGCAGGTCCTCGACCTCCTCGTCACTGTAGGCCCGCTCGGTCTTGTTCTGGACCACCAGCACCCCGATGGTCCGCCCGCCGCGCAGCAGCGGCACGCCCAGGAACGAGTGGAAGGGGTCTTCGCCGGTTTCCGGGCGGTAGGAGAAGGCCGGATGGCTGGGGGCGTCGGAAAGAGCGACGGGGCGGCCCTGGCGGACGATCTCCCCGACCAGGCCCTCGCCGGTCTTCAGCCGGGTGACGTGCACCGCCTCGCGGGCCAGGCCCTCGGTGGCGAACAGCTCCATCTCGCCGCCCGCCCGCCGCAGATAGATCGAGCAGACCTCGGCCACCATCGAAAAGGCGATGATCCGCACCACCGCGTCCAGCTTGGCCTGGGCGGGCACCTCACCGGCCATGGCTTCGCGAATCTGCCGCAGCAGACCGCGTGAACCGCGCGTGGCCAGACCGGAAGGCGGCATGGGTGGCTTGTAACTCCCCGGGAAGAGCCCCGTTCGTCGGCGCTATAGCAGATTTCCGTTGCGGAACAGCGCTCAAGCGCGCGGCGTGGTTGTCAACTTGCGCTTCCGCCTGTTTCGCGGCCCGGACGGGGCGGCTGGCCGCCACATTGGATCAGTGCGGTTGCAGGCGATTTCCACTCACGCGGGGGCTGGCGCTTTTAGAATTTGTTGTGCTAACGTCGGTATGTGTTCCTGGGCCGAGTCCGCCTGGGCGCAGTGAGGGGCCAAGTCGATGCTGTTGTGGGACGGCGATCTGCTGAATTTTCATTTCGGGGATTCCAACCATTCTCTGAATAGTTGGGGCGTGTCGTTCGGGCGCTCGATGGGGGTCGATTCCGGCTTCCATAGCCCGACCCCGGATTTGTTCTCGTCCGAAGGCCTGAATGGCCACTGGACCCTGGACAATCTGATGCCGGTGCTCAGCGCCGAGCATATGATCGATGTTTCCTCGCCCTCCAGCGAACTGGTCTCCGACGGCCTGACCGGCACGGTCGAAACCTCGCAGCCGATCCGTCACGAAGACAACAGCTCCGCCCTCATCCTGCCGTCGGTGCTGAAGGTCGAAGAACCCTTCGCCATCCCGCTGCCCGTCGACACCATCGCGGGCGCCGGCCTCGGCGACGACAGCCTCATCAACATGTCGGAGGGCCTGATGCCCGACATGATGCTGGCCAAGCCGCAATGGACCATCCCGATGCGGCTGAGTTGGATTCACTAAGTCATTCCAGCGTTTCGCTGAATGGAAGCGGCCCTGCCTCTGGCGGGGCCGTTTTCGTTTGGGTCTAGACCTGATCCAGCGCGTAGGCGGCGTGCAGGGCGCGGACGGCCAACTCGGTGTAGGCGGCGTCGATCAGCACGCTGATCTTGATTTCGCTGGTCGAGATGACCTGGATGTTGACGCCCTTCTCGGCCAGGGCCTTGAACATGGTCTTGGCGACGCCCGAGTGGCTGCGCATGCCGACCCCGACCACCGAGACCTTGGCGACGTCCTCGTCCAGGGCGACACTCTCGAAGCCGATCTCGTGCTTGAGGGAATTGACGATCTCCTCAGCCCGCTTGGCGTCGCGCTTGCCGACGGTGAACTCCATGTTGGCCGAGTCGGCCGTGCGGGCGTGGGCCTGGACGATCATGTCGACATTGACGTTGGCGTCGGCCAGGGCCCCGAAGATCCGCGACGACACGCCGGGATGGTCGGGCAGGCCGAACAGGGTCAGCTTGGCCTCGTCGCGGCTGTAGGCCACGCCGCTCACGATGCGCTTTTCCACGATCTCCTCCTCGTCGCAGACGATGGTGCCCTGCCCCGGCGCTTCGCCCGGTTCGACAAAGCTCGACAATACCCG
Organism: Caulobacter ginsengisoli; assembly: GCF_030814835.1. Taxonomy (GTDB): domain Bacteria; phylum Pseudomonadota; class Alphaproteobacteria; order Caulobacterales; family Caulobacteraceae; genus Caulobacter; species Caulobacter ginsengisoli. Next base: position 291,736 of record NZ_JAUSVS010000003.1, on the reverse strand, counting down.
GACCGGCACCCGCTGCGACATGGCCAGTTCGACGCTGCGGGTCTGCAGCACCTTGGCGCCCAGCGACGCCATCTCCAGCATCTCTTCATAGCTGATCTTGGCCAGCTTGCGGGCGCGGGATTCGATACGGGGATCGGTGGTGTAGACTCCGTCCACGTCCGTATAGATGTCGCAGGGCGCGCCCAGGGCGGCGGCGATGGCCACCGCGCTGGTGTCCGAGCCGCCCCGGCCCAGGGTGGTGATCCTTCCGGAGGGGCTGATGCCCTGGAAGCCGGCGATGACGGCGATCTCGCCGCGATCCATGGCCTCGCCCAGCACCGCGCCGCGCACGTCCTCGATCCGCGCCCGGCCATGGGCCTCGTCGGTGACGATCGGGATCTGCCAGCCCATCCAGGAGCGGGCGTTGAGGCCCATATTGCGCAGGGTCATGGCCAGCAGGCCGGCCGTCACCTGCTCGCCGCTGGCGACGACCACATCATATTCGTCGTCGGAGTCGGGCAGGCCCTGGGCCGCCGCGCCCGCGCCGTCGGTCCAGGCGACCAGCTCATTGGTCTTGCCGGCCATGGCCGAGACCACGACGGCGACCTTGCGGCCGGCCTCGACCTCGGCGGCCACCAGCCGTCCGACGCGCCGGATGCGCTCCAGGTCGGCCACCGAGGTGCCGCCGAATTTCATCACCAGTCGGGACACAAACCCCCTCCGCGGAAATTCCTTGCCGGAACCGCGCCCAGGGGCCATCTCCGCAGCAAGCCGCAGCCTTCTAGCTTCCGTTTTGCGGCGCCGCAATGCGCAGGACCCCGATGAGCGACACCACCGCCACCTGGAGCGTCGATCCGGCCGACGTGGCCCGCTTTTCGGCCATCGCCGAAGAGTGGTGGGACCCCAAGGGCAAGTTCGGCCCGCTGCATGTCTTCAACCCCATCCGCCTGGGCTTCATCCGCGAGCAGGTGCTGGAGGCGTTCGGCCGCGACGGGACGGCCCGCCAGCCGTTCACCGGCCTGAAGCTGCTGGACATCGGCTGCGGCGGCGGCCTGCTCAGCGAGCCGATGCGCCGGCTGGGCTTTACCGTCACCGCCGTCGACGCCTCCGAGCGCAACATCGCCGTGGCTTCGACCCACGCCACGGCCCAGGGCCTGGACATCGACTTCCGGGCCGGCACGGCCGAGCAGCTGGCCGCCGAGGGGGCCGGACCGTTCGACGTCATCCTCAACATGGAAGTCATCGAACACGTCGCCGACCCCGGCGAGTACCTGCGCACCACCGCCAGCCTGCTGGCCCCGGGGGGCCTCATGATCCTGGCCACCCTCAACCGCACCCTCAAGGCCCTGGCCCTGGCCAAGGTCGGGGCAGAATACATCCTGCGCTGGCTGCCCCCCGGCACCCACGACTGGAACCAGTTCCTTAAGCCGGAAGAGATCGAAACCTTTCTGGCCGGGACGCCCTACCAGTTGGAGGGGCCGTTCGGGGTCAGCTTCAATCCGCTGACCGGCCAGTGGAGCCGCTCGGCCGACAGCGACATCAACTACATGATGACCGTGCGGGCGCCCGTCTAGTTGACCTCGGTCTTCTTCGGCGGCGCGGGCGGCAGCGGCGCGACCGGCACCCCGTCGGCGACCAGCTTCTTCACCTCCAGAGGCGTCGCCTCGCCATAGATGCCGCGCTCCTCGGAGCGGCCCTCGTGGATGTCGCGGGCCTCCTTGGCGAAGGCGTCGCCGACATAGTCGAAATTCTCTTCGACATGAGCCCGGACCTTGCCCATGGCCTCCATCATCATGCCGCGCATCTGGGGTGAGACCTCGGACCCGGGGCCGCGGTTCTTGGTCCCCGCCACGGCCGGGGCCATGATCTGCTTGCGCACCTTGATGGAGTCGCAGACCGGACAGGCCAGCAGGCCGCGTCCCACCTGGTCGTCATACTCGGCCGACGTCCCGAACCAGCCCTCGAAGCTGTGCTCATGGTCGCAGGTCAGGGCGTATTTGATCATGAGATGCGGGGTCCGCTGAAAGCGCGGGCGTTCTGCAACACCGGGATGGCGGCCCGGGCCCGCTCGGCGGCGGCCAGGTCGAGATCGGCCATCAACACGTCCGGTTCGTCATGGTCAAGGCGGCCCAGCACCTCACCCCAGGGCCCGATAGCGATGCTGTGGCCCCAGGTGCCGCGCCCGTCGGCGTGCTGGCCGCCCTGGGCCGCCGCCAGGATGAAGCTGCCGGTCTCGATGGCCCGGGCCCGCAGCAGGATTTCCCAGTGCGCCTGCCCCGTGGGCCGGGTGAAGGCGGCCGGCACGGTGATCACCGTGGCGCCGGCCATGGCCAGGGCGCGATAGACGGCCGGAAAGCGCATGTCGTAGCAGATGGTCAGGCCCAGGGTCCCGAAGGGCCAGCCGACCACGACGGCCTCGTCGCCCGGTTCGTAGAGCTCCGACTCCCGCGCCTTCTCCCCGGTCGGCAGGTCGACATCGAACATGTGCAGCTTGTCGTAGGTCGCCACCACCGCGCCCTCCGGCGAGACCAGGATCTGGCGGTTGGCCGCCTTGCCGTCCGCGCGCCGCACCAGGGCCGAGCCGATCGACAGCCAGACCTTCAGCTCAGCGGCGAGGTCCCGCAGGCCCAGCACCACGGGGTCCTCGTCCTGGCTCTTCAGCGCCGGGATCAGCTTGGCGCGGTCCTTCTGCAGGACGTTGGTTCCCTCGGGCGTGCAGATCAGCTGCGCGCCCTCGGCGGCGGCCCGGCGCACCAGCGGCGCGGCCTGGGCCAGCGATTCCGCATGGTCGGTCGGAGTCCGCAGCTGGACCAGGCCGGCGCGCAGGGTCATGCGGCCAGCATCGGGTCGAGCTTGCCGGCCCGGTCCAGGGCCAGCATGTCGTCGCAGCCGCCGATATGCTCATCCCCGACGAAGATCTGCGGGAAGGTCGCCCGGCCCGAGCGCTGCATCATCTCGTTGCGCTTGGCCGGGTCCATGCCGGCGTCGATCTCGGTGAAGTCGGCGCCCTTGTCGGTGAGCACGTTGACCGCCCGGGCGCAGTAGCCGCAGAACGGGCGGGTATAGATGGTGACGTGGGCCATGGGCGCTCCGGACTCGAACTGTCTCCCGCCCTATATAGTCGTGTCCGTGGCGGCTCGCACCTTGGCGATGACCGCCAGGTCGACCTGGGCCGCCCCGGCCGCCAACAGGGCCCGCGCGCAGCCGTGGGCGGTGGCCCCGGTGGTTAGCACATCGTCGATCAGCAGGATGCGCCGGCCCTCGACCTGGGCGCGTTTGGAATCGGGCACATCGAAGGCTCCCGCGACGTTGCGGCGGCGCCCGACCGCCGACTTGCCGCCCTGGGTGTCGGTGGCCCGTTCGCGGACCAGCACGTCGGGCAGATAGGCCAGGCCGGCGCGGCGGGCCAGCGGCCGGGCCAGTTCGGCGGCCTGGTTGTAGCGCCGCCGCAGCAGGCGCCAGCGGTGCAGCGGGACCGGGACCACCGCATCCGCCTCGGCCAGCAGCTCGCCCGCCGCCCGCTCCAGCCAGCGGCTGAACAGCACCGCCAGGTCGGTGCGATCGCCATGCTTGAACATCAGGATCGGCCCGCGGCTGGCCTCGTCATAGAGGCAGGCGGCCCTGGCCCGGGCGAAGGCGCGCGGCCTGGCCATACAGGCCGGACAGCGGACCGCCGGGCCTGGATCATAGGGAAAGGGCGAACCGCAGCCGTCGCAGACTGGGTCGGCCAGGAACTCGATGCCCTGCCAGGCGCCGGCCGGCAGGCCGCCGGACTGGGCGGGGGCGCCGGCCAGGGTGGTCTGCGGCAGGATCAGGTCCAGCAGCCGCGCCGAGGCGCCGGCGATCCGCCGGGCCAGAACCTGGGCTTGGGCCTGGGCTGAGGAGGGGTCAGTCTGCGTGCTCAACCGACCCCCTTCGCATGGCCGCCTACTTGTCCTTCAGGAAGGCTTCCGGATTGGTGAGGAAGGCCTGGAAGTCCGAGAGACAACCATTGAACGTCTTCAGCTGCAATTCAACGGTCTGGGCGTTGTCCGACGGGTCGACCATCACGCCCATCCACACCGAGGTGCTCTTGTCCGCCGCGCCGTAGACCGGGCAGACGAAGGTCCAGCGGTTCCAGCGGTTGATCTGGTCCAGGGTCGGCTCTTCCGTCCAGTTGGCCGTGTAGATGGCGACCTTGCAGTTCAGCTTGCTGGTGTCGCACTTGTAGAATTCCACCACGAACTTGGTGCCGTCGCTGGTCGTGGCCGCGACATAGGGCTTGTTGCCCTCGACCTTGGTCGTGGCGGTAAAGCCGTCGGCCTGGAGCACCCGGGCCACGTCGGCCGACGAACCGGCCGAGAACCCGGCCGCCTGGGCGGCGCCGCCGAAGGCCATGGTCGCGCAGAGCGCCAAAGTCGTGACGAGAGTCTGGGTCGCTGCGATTTTCTTGGACATCTGAAGTCATCCCATGTTGGTGGCGATCAGACTATCGGCGTATGGCGAACGCCGCTTCCCCATTTTTGGGGGCCCCGCATCAGGTTTGCGGGCGACCGAACAGAGACCTATCTCCGCGCCCATGATCGCTTCTCCCATCCTGTTCGACCGCGCCCTGCACCGGCAAAGGCTCGACCGCGCCGCTCAGGCCTACGCCACCGCCAGCTTCCTCAAGCGCCGGGCGGCGGACGACGCGGTGGTGCGGCTGGAGGCGATCATGCGGCGGTTTCCGCGCGCCGTCGACCTGGGCGCCCGCGACGGGGCCTTCGCCCGCGCCCTGGCGATCAGCGACGCGGCCGAGAAGATCGACTGGCTGATCGAGACCGACCTTTCGGGCGCCATGCTGGCCGGCCGCGCCGGGACCCGGCTGGTCGTCGACGAGGAGCGGCTGCCGTTCGCCCCGGCCAGCCTGGACCTGATCGTCTCGACCCTGGCCCTGCACTGGACCAATGACCTGGTCGGGGCCCTGATCCAGATTCGCCAGGCCCTGAAGCCCGATGGCCTGTTCATCGGCGCGGTCCTGGGCGGCGCCACCCTGACGGAGCTTCGCCAGTCGCTGCTGGCCGCCGAGGTCGAGCTGACCGGCGGGGCCAGCCCGCGCGTCTCGCCCTTCGCCGACGCCTTCGACGCCGCCGCCCTGCTGCAGCGGGCGGGGTTCGCCCTGCCCGTCGCCGATGTGGACCGGGTGACGGTCCGCTATGCCGACCCGCTGGCCCTGCTGCGTGACCTCAGAGCCATGGGCGAGACCGCCGTGCCGATGGAGCGGCCGCCCCGCGGCCTGACCCGCGGCGTGCTGGTCCGGGCCATGGAACTCTATGCCGAGCGGTTCGCCGACCCAGACGGCCGCATCCCGGCCACCTTCGAGATCATCACCATCACCGGCTGGGCGCCGGCCGAAACCCAGCAGAAGCCGCTCAAGCCCGGCTCGGCCCGGATGCGGCTGGCCGACGCCCTGAACAGCATCGAACAGAGCGCCGGGGAAGCGGCGGGAAAACCCGACAATGACCGCTGAGGCCGCCTTCACCCTGACTCTGGCCAGGCCCGAAGAGGCGCCCCTGCTCGAGGGGTTGATGCAGTTCTACATCTACGACTTCTCGGAAATGGAGCCGCCGGGCTCCACGGGCTTCGAACTGGACGGGACGGGGCGGTTCGAACCCTATCCCTATCTGGACCGCTACTGGAGCGAGGAAGGCCGCATCCCGCTGATCCTGCGGGTCGATGGCCATCCCGCCGGCTTTGCGCTGATCAACAGCCATTCCCACCGCGACGACGGCCATGTCGAGCGCAATATGGGCGAGTTCTTCGTGGCGCGGAAACACCGCGGACGGGGCCTGGCCGACTGGGCCCTGCACGAGATCCTGGCCCGCTATCCCGGCCGCTGGGAGATCGCCATCGCCCAGCGCAACGCCAGGGCCATCGTCTTCTGGCCCAGGGCCATCAAGGCGGCAGGCAATGTCTCAGAGATCGAGGAGATCCAGGGCGACGGGATCCACTGGACGGGGCCTATCTGGACCTTTGTCGCCCGCTAGCTGATCGCGCCGGCGATGGCGGCGCTGACGCGGTCCATGATGTCGGTGGTCTTGTTGCCGAAGGCGGTCACCGAGGTGACGATGACCAGGAAGATCAGGCTGGCGATCAGGCCGTATTCGATGGCCGTGGCTCCCGACTCGTCGCGCCAGAAGCTTTTCAGAGAAAATCGCGCAGATAGGCGACCAGCGGCAGGTCCGCCGGCGGCATGGGGTAGTCGCTGAGCTGATCGGGTCTGACCCAAGCGAGCGCCTCGTGTTCCCGCGCCGTGACGAAGCCGTCCCAGCGCCTGCACAGATACAATGGCATGAGCAGGTGAAATGAATCGTAACCGTGGGACGCAAATACGAACGGGGCCAGGCAGGCCTCCGTCACCTTGATCCCCAGCTCCTCATCCAGCTCGCGGATCAGGCACTCTTCCGGGGTTTCACCGGGTTCCAGCTTGCCGCCCGGAAACTCCCACAGCCCGGCCAGCTGCTTGCCCTGCGGCCGCTGGCAGATCAGCACCCGGCCGTCGACATCGACCAGGGCGCAGGCGGCGACGAGGAGCATTGGCTTCATCCGCCGGACCTAGCAGGGGCGCGACAGAACGCAAACCTCTGCTATGGAGCGCGCTACAGTTTGGAGTTGCTGATGACCGTCCTTACCCTGAAGCGCTGGAACCTCTCGATTGGCGACCAACAGCCGCTGGTCGTCATTGCTGGACTTAACGTCATCGAGGACCTGGACCTGGCGCTATCGACCGCCCGTCACCTCAAAGCGGTCTGCGCCGACCTAGGCCTGCCCTATGTGTTCAAGGCGAGCTACGACAAGGCCAACCGCTCCTCGATCAAGAGCTATCGGGGGCCCGGCCTGGAGAAGGGCCTGGCCATCCTGGCCGAAGTGAAGTCCAGGGTCGATGTCCCCATCGCCACCGACATTCACACGCCGGAGGAATGCGAGCCGGTCGCCGCCGTGGCCGACCTGGTGCAGATCCCCGCCTTCCTCTGCCGCCAGACCGACCTGGTGGTCGCCGCCGCCCGCGCCACCCATGCCGCCGGCGGCCTGCTACACGTCAAGAAGGGCCAGTTCCTGGCCCCCTGGGACTGCAGGAACATCCTCGACAAGATCGCCGAGGCGGCCGGGGCCCGCGACTTCACCATCCTCTGCGAGCGGGGGAACAGCTTCGGCTACAACAACCTGATCGTCGACATGCTGGGCATCGGCGAAATGAAGAAGCTGGGCGCCCCCGTCACCATCGACGCCACCCACGCGGTGCAGCTCCCCGGCGCCGACCCACGCACCGGCGGGGCTTCGACGGGTGGGCGCCGCGACGGCGTCTCGGTGATCGCCAAGGCGGCGGTGGCGGCCGGGGCGGACGGGGTGTTCCTGGAATTCCACCCCGACCCGGACAAGGCGCTGTGCGACCCGCTGAGCTGTTTGCCGCTGGATGGGGCGGCGGACCTGCTGCGGACGCTGAAGGGCATCCACGCGGCGGCGAACTAACGCGCTGCCCTGGCCAGGGCGATGGCGTCCAGTCTTGTGGGGTTGGGCGCGGGGCCAACCCAGGGACCGTCGGCGGTGAAGTCGAGCAACAGGCCGCCGTCCGCCTGATAGAGCGGCCAGGCCAGACGTCCGCCGCCATTGGGATCGCCGGTCTTGGCGAAGGCCACCCAGTAGGCGCTCATCAGCTGCGAGACCATGCGGTCGTCCTCGCCGGTCGGCCAGGTCGAGGCCTCCAGGGTCTGGAAGACATACTGCCGCTCGGAGGCGTGCGGCGCGCCGCTGAACATTCCCCGCGCCGCCGGCGACACCATCGAGAAGCGGTAGAGCCAGGTCTGGGCGCGGCCGGCGTGCAGCCCTGCCAGCAGCCGGGCCGGCTCGGTGAAGAGCACGTCGCTGACCAGGTTGAGACGCAGGGCCTCCTCGTCGCCATAAGCCTTGGCGATGGCCTCGCGAGTGGAGGCCGGCAGCTTGGCGATCCCCCATTGCCGGTCGGCGTTGGCGCTTCCGGGCGGCGGGAATTCCAGGCTGTTGGAGCCGACCAGATAGGGAATCGGCATCTCCAGTCCCTGCTGGAAGGCGTCGTCGACATCGGCGGTGAGGATCTGGCCGTCGATGGTCGGGCCCCAGCCGGAGACGCGGTAGGGATCGCCCGTGGCCAGGATCTTCTCCACCGGAATGCCGCGCAGCTGCGCCGCCGTGGCCTTGGGATAGCCCAGCCGCGCCGCCAGGGCCTCGCCCTGCGCCTCGGCCGACGGATAGCCCTCGCGGTTGGTCGCCTTCAGGCGCGGCGCCGACTCGCGCCCAAGCCCCGACTGCACGATGGCCTTGTGGAAGAGGCCCCGGGCGGGCGGCGAGGTCATCAGCTTGTTGACCGACATGCCGCCGGCCGACTCGCCGAACAGGGTGACATTGTCGGGATCGCCTCCGAAGGCCGTGATGTTGCGCTGGACCCATTGCAGGGCGGCGATCTGGTCCATCAGGCCGTAGTTGGCCAGCGGTCCGGCCGGCTGTTCGGCGCTGATCGCGGGATGGGCGAAGAAGCCCAGCCAGCCGAGGCGATAGTTGAGGGTGACCACCACCACCCCCTGCCGGGCCAGGGCGGCGCCGTCATAGAGCGGGGCGCTGGCCGAGCCGTTGACGAAGCCGCCGCCGTGGATCCAGACCATCACCGGCTTAAGCGGCCCCGCCAGGCCCGGGGTCCAGACATTGAGGGTCAGGCAGTCTTCGCTGGCGGGCAGCGGGCCCACGCCGTTGTCTTGCGGGTTGTAATTCTGCGAGCAGATGGGGCCAAAGGCGTCGGCCGCCTTGACGCCCTTCCAGGCCTTGGCGGTCTGGGGCGGGCGCCAGCGCAGACGCCCGACCGGAGGGGCGGCGTAAGCGATGCCCTTGAAGCTGACAACGCCCGGGCCCGGAACGCCGCGCAGGACGCCGCTGTCGATGCGCACGATGGGACCGGTCTGGGCGCTGGCCTGGCTGCCCGGCCAGAGGGCGAGAAGACCGGCGATCAGAGCGCCGGCGGTGCGCCTGATCATCAGGAGCGGTAGTCGCCGTTGATGGCGACATACTGCTTGGTCAGATCGCAGGTCCACACGGTCGCCGAGCCCCGGCCGACGCCGACATCGACGCTGACCTCCAGCTCCGGCTTCTTCATGTAGGCGCTCATCTTGGCCTCCGAATAGTTGGAGGCGACCATGCCGTCGTGGGCGGCGACCAGATTGCCGAACTTCACCGTCACTCGCTCGCGGGCCACCGGCTCGTCGGCCCGGCCCACGGCCATGACGATGCGGCCCCAGTTGGCGTCCTCGCCGGCGAAGGCGGTCTTGACCAGCGGGCTCTCGGCGATGGTGCGGGCGATCTTGCGGGCCGAGGCGTGGCTCTCGGCGCCGGTGACGTTGATCTTGACGAACTTGGTGGCCCCCTCGCCGTCGCGGACCAGCTGCAGGGCCAAATCCAGCAGCACCCCTTCCAGCTTCTCGCGGAAGTCGGCCAGCCGCTTGTCGCCGGCGCGGTGGATGCGCGGGGCGCCGGCCGCCCCGGTGGCGAACAGCAAAAGGGTGTCGTTGGTCGAGCGGTCGCCATCGACCGTCACGGCGTTGAAGGTGGTGCGGGTGTAGAGGCTGACCAGGGTCTGCAGGGCGCCCGGGGCGATGGTGGCGTCGGTGGCCACGAAGGCCAGCATGGTGGCCATGTCCGGGGCGATCATCCCCGAGCCCTTGGCAATTCCGTTGATCGTCACCTTGTGGCCGTCGATATCGGCCACCGCCGTCGCCCCCTTGGGGAAGGTGTCGGTGGTCATGATCGCCGCCGCCGCCGCCGGCCAGGCGTCCTGGGCCAGCCGGTGTTCCAGCTCCGGCAGGCGGTGGGTGATCTTGCCGTCGTCCAGCACCACCCCGATCACCCCGGTCGAGGCCATCATCACGTCGCGCTGGCGGCAGTCGAAGCGCTTGCCCACCGCCGTCGCCACCCGGCGGACGGCGTCGGCGCCCGGCCGGCCGGTGAAGCTGTTGGCGCAACCGGCGTTGACCACCAGGGCGCGGATGTCTTCACCCTTGGAGGCGGCCAGCTGCTTCTTGCACCAGTCGACCGGCGCCGAGCCGATGCCGTGGCGGGTGAAGACCCCCGCCGCCGTGGTCCCCTCGGCGAAGCGCATCAGGAGGACATCCTCGCGGGCATGCTTGTAGAAGCCGGCCCGGCCGGTGGCGATCTCCACCCCGGCGATCGGTGGCAGCCTGGGGAACTTCACGGCCAGCGGCGAGACGGCGAGGCCCGGCTTGCCCGGGGCCGGCGACTTGGCCTTGGGAGTCTCGGTCGGCTTGTCGCTGAACTGGTCGCTGTCCCGCTCGGCCCGCTTCAGCGCGGCCCGCTTGAGCATCGAGGCCAGCGGGTCGAGCGCACGCTCCACCGCCTGCCCGACCATCTCGGCGGGCTGCTTGACGGCGGCTTCCAGCGCCTGGGCCGGGGTGATGCGGGGACGCTTGCTCATTTCTTCTTCGCGGGAGCAGGGGCGGGCTTGGCGGGAGTCAGGGTTGGCTTGGCCACGGGCGCCGGGACCGGCGGCGGGGCGGCGGCGGGCGGGGCGTTGACCTTGTCCTGCACATCCTTGGGCGGGGCCGAGGCCGGCTCCTGCGGGGCGCCCGGCAGTTCGGGCGACTTGGGCAGGAAGGTCTCGACCTTGGCCCCGGCGCGCAGGCGCTCGAGCAGGTCGCGGACCTTGTCGTAGGTCAGGAACCGCACGATCTGCGGCCGGGCGGCGTCCAGGGTGATGGGATCCTCCTGGCGCTTCTCATCGACCCGCACCAGGGCGAAGCCGCCGTCGACCGCGAAGGGACCGATCAGGTCGCCGACCTTGGCCTCCTTCAGGGCCACCTGATAGGGCTCGGGCATGACGTCCAGGGTGAAATAGCCGCCGAAGTCGCCGCCGTTGAAGCGGGTGGCCGAGTCGCTGGAGCGCTGCATGGCCAGGGCGTCGAAACTGGCGCCGGCGGTCAGCAGCTTCTTGATCTCCTCGCCCTGGGCCTGGGTGGCGACCACGATCTGGCGGGCCTTCAGCTCGTCGCTGTTGCGGGCCAGGCGCAGCTGCTCCTGGTAGAGGTCGTTGATGGCGCTCTGGGTCACGGCCTTCTCGACCACGCCCTCGACCAGCATGTCGGACAATATCCGCTCGCGCGCCGCCGCCAGCCGCTGCTGGGCCAGCGGGTCCTTGTCCAGCTTGCGCTTGATGGCCTCGGCGGCCAGCAGCTTCTGGTCGATGACCTCCTGCAGCACCTGGCGGAACAGGTCCGACTGCAGGTCCAGCGGCTCGCCCTCGCCGATCAGCCCCTGGGCCACGGCCTCGCGCTTGACGTCGGAAACCCAGACCGTGCGGCCGTCGACGCGGGCGACAGCGGTGTCGCCGGCTTCGGGCGGCTTTTCCGAGCCCTTGTTCTGGCCGCAGGCGGCCACGGCCAGACTCATGGCGATGACCGCGATGAGCGGCAAAAGGCCGAACCTGCGTCCGCCCTGCTTGCTACCGGTCATGGCCCCTCCAAAGACTGTGTCCACCCTGGCTCCCTATCCTTAAAAAGCGTCCGGCGCCAACTGCATGCGACGGTGCGCTCGTTGACACTGCAAGGGTCGCTGCTTAAGTCTCCCGCGCGCTAAACGGGCCGATATTCATAGCAGGCGAAGGCCTGAAGCGACCCAGGCGCAATAACGCTTCACCGGAACCTCTCCCGCATGCTCGGCTTCGCCAAAAAGTTCTTCGGCTCTTCAAACGATCGCAGCGTCAAGGCCATGATGGGCCGGGTCGCCAAGATCAACGCCCGGGAGCCGGAATTCGCCGCCCTGAGCGACGAGGCCCTGCAGGCCAAGACCGACGAGTTCAAGGCCCGGCTGGCGGCCGGCGAGACGCTGGACGACCTGCTGGAGGAAGCCTTCGCGGTGGTGCGCGAGACCTCCAAGCGGGTGCTGGGCCAGCGCCATTACGACGTCCAGATGGTGGGCGGCATGGTGCTGCACCGCGGCGGCATCGCCGAGATGCGGACCGGCGAAGGCAAGACCCTGGTCGCCACCCTGGCCGTCTATCTCAACGCCCTGACCGGCAAGGGCGTGCACGTCATCACCGTCAACGACTATCTGGCCCGCCGCGACGCCGACTGGATGGGCCGCATCTACCGCTTCCTGGGCCTGACCGTGGGGGTCATCGTCCATGGCCTCACCCAGGGCGAGCGCCAGGCCGCCTACGGCAGCGACATCACCTACGGCACCAACAACGAGTTCGGCTTCGACTATCTGCGCGACAACCTGGTCTATGACGTGCGCGAGATGGTCCAGCGCGGCCACCCTTTCGTCATCGTCGACGAGGTCGACTCCATCCTGATCGACGAAGCCCGCACCCCGCTGATCATTTCCGGCCCGACCGAGGACCGCAGCGAATTCTACCGGACCATGGACCTGCTGGTTAAGGACCTGATCCAGGACAAGACCAACTACGACCATGACGAAAAGCAGCGCCAGGTGCTGCTGACCGAGGAAGGCTCGGAGCGGATCGAGGAGATCCTGCTGACCTCGGGCCACCTGGCCGCGGACTCGGCCGGCCTCTACGACCCGGCCAACATCTCGGTGGTCCACCACATCAACCAGGCCCTGCGGGCCAACATCCTCTACACGCGCGACAAGGACTACATCGTCAAGGCCGGCGAGATCATCCTGATCGACGAGTTCACCGGCCGGATGATGACCGGCCGCCGGCTTTCGGAAGGCCTGCACCAGGCCATCGAGGCCAAGGAAGGCGCCGAGATCCAGCCCGAGAACCAGACCCTGGCCTCGGTCACCATCCAGAACTACTTCCGCCTCTACGAAAAGCTGTCCGGCATGACCGGCACGGCCGCCACCGAGGCCCAGGAATTCGGCGACATCTACAAGATGGACGTGGTCGAGATCCCGACCAACCGGCCCGTCATGCGGATCGACGAGGACGACGAGGTCTACCGCACCGCCGCCGAGAAACACGCGGCGGTCATCAAGCAGATCGAGGACTGCTATCGCCGCGGCCAGCCGATCCTGGTCGGCACGGTGACCATCGAGAAGTCCGAGCAGCTGTCCGAGCTGCTGCACGCCCATAAGTTCGAGATGGACGGCAAGACCATCACGGGCATCCCGCACAACGTGCTGAACGCCCGTTTCCACGAACAGGAAGCCCTGATCGTGGCCGACGCCGGCGTGCCGGGCGCGGTGACCATCGCCACCAACATGGCCGGCCGCGGCACCGACATCCAGCTGGGCGGCAACATCGACATGCACATGATGCAGTGGCGCCAGGAACAGCTGGGCCTGGGCATCGAGCCCAGCCATGAGGCCGAGGCCGAGGAGAAGGAACGCTTCGAGGCCGAGATCGCCGAGGCCCGCGCCCACGCCCTGCGCGAGGGCGGCCTGTTCGTGCTGGGCACCGAGCGGCATGAAAGCCGCCGCATCGACAACCAGCTGCGCGGCCGGACGGGCCGTCAGGGCGACCCGGGCCGGTCGAAGTTCTTCCTGTGCTGCGAAGACGACCTGTTGCGCATCTTCGCCGGCGAGCGGCTGGACGCCATCATGCGCTCGTTCGGGGTGCAGGAAGGCGAGGCCATCACCCACAAGTGGCTGAACGGCGCCATCGCCACCGCCCAGAAGCGGGTCGAGCAGCGCAACTACGAGATCCGCAAGAACCTCCTGAAATACGACGACGTGGTGAACGACCAGCGCAAGGCCGTGTTCGAGCAGCGCCAGGAATTCATGGAGGCCAGCGACCTCTCGGAAATCATCACCGAGATGCGCCACGACGTGGTCGGCGACATGGTCCATCGCCACCTGCCGCCCAAGGCCTATGCCGAGCAGTGGGACATCGAGGGCCTGGACGAGCGGGTCCGGGTCTATCTGGGCATGGAGCTGCCCCTCAAGGAATGGGCGGCCGAGGAAGGCATCGGCCACGAGGAGATGGAAGAGCGGATCGTCAAGGCCGCCGACGCCAGGGCCACCGACCGCGAGAACATCCTGTCGGCCGACCAGACCCGCAGCATCGAAAAGCAGTTCCTGCTGCAGACCATCGACATGCAGTGGCGCGAGCACCTGATGCACCTGGACCATCTGCGCAACGTCATCGGCCTGCGCGGCTATGGTCAGCGCGACCCGCTGAACGAGTACAAGACCGAGGCCTTCACCCTCTTCGAGGTGCTGTTGTCCAACCTGAGGACCAACGTCACCCGCTGGCTGCTGACCGTCGAGTTCCAGTTCATGGAGCCCGAGCCTTCCGACCCGATGGAAGGCTTGGTCGAGGTGCATCTGGACCCGGGCACCGGCCAGAACGACCGCGCCATGATGCTGGCCGCGGCCGGCAGCGCGCTCAGCCCCGACCAACGCGCCGCCCTGCCCCCGACGGCTCTGCCGGAAGGCTGGGAGCGCACCAGCCGCAACGCCGCCTGCCCCTGCGGCTCGGGCCGCAAGTTCAAGCACTGCCACGGGGCGCTGGTCTAGTCCGGCCTCCTGGCCCCGGCGGAGTCTAGGCGGCGACCCAGTTGCCGTGGAAGCCGAACGGCACCCGGCACGGCAAGCGGGCCGTGGCGACCGGGCCGGCGGCGACGTCCAGGGCGTTGAGCACCACCAACTCGCTGACATCCTCGGCGCCGCGATGGACGACGGTGAGCAGCCAGCCGTCGCCCTCCGGCGCGTCGGCCGAGCGCTCGGCGAAGACCGGCTCGCCCACCGCATCGCCCATCGGGACCTCCCACTGGGTGCGACTGCCCGTCTTCAGGTCGATATGGGCGATGGCGTTGGAGCGGAAGTCGCCGGGCTTGACCGACTGGGCGGCGAACCAGCCGTGGCGGTTGGCCCGGAAGGTATAGCGCTCGTCGTAGCGGGGAAACTCACCGGCCAGGTCGTCGAGCTTCTCTTCCTTGATGGTATCGCTGTCGCCGGCCAGGTCGAAGGTCCAGCGGACCAGATAGGCGGCGGCGTTGTGGCCTCGCGAGCCGTCGGCATTGGGGAACAGCGGGGCGCTGTCGTAGCGCATGACGTCGGCGATGAGCTTCTGACCGTCTTCCCAGGCGTTCATGACGTGGAAGACGTAGCAGGCGTCGGTGGAGAACCAGCGGATCGTGTCGACGCTGGCGTCCCGGGCCATCACCCCGACATAGGCGCCCTTGTCGGGCTCCCAGGCGAACGGCGGCAGGCCGCTCATCGCCCGCTGCAGGCTGCCGGTCAGCGGCAGGACCGGGAACAGCACATGGCCGCTGGTGACCATGAAGTCGTGAATCATGCTGCTGTAGGGCGCCTCGAACCTGTCGCGACGTTTCAGGATCCCGTCGGCGCCCGTGACGCCGTAACTGACCGTCGGCGACAGTGGCATTTCGGCGTCGGCATAGCCGAAGAACACCAGCTCACCGGTGACCGGGTCGGTCTTGGGATGGGCGGTCACCTTGCCGCCGAAGGCCGCGTGGCCCTTGGACCCCAGCGTGACGGGGTCAAGCTCGAAGGGGGCATGAGCCTCTTCCAGGGCCAGCAACCGGCCGGCGTGCCAGACGATGTTGGTGTTGGCGACGCCGCTGTCCTTGCCCATGGCGTCGGGGTCGGTGGTCATCGGGTTGCCGAACGTGCCGTAGAGCGACTTGCCGGCGGCGTGCTCCAGCTCCCATTTGGGCGTGCGGACCCAACGGTTGCGGTAGCGGACGGCGCCGTTCTCCACGAAGAAGCCGTGGATCATCCCGTCGCCGCCGAACCAGTGGTAGTTGGGATCGCGCGGCTCGAACTGGGGGTTGGGGCCGTTGCGATAGAGGGCGCCGGCCAGCTCGCGAGGCAGCTCGCCGGTGACTTGCAAGGTGAAGTCATCCTCGCTGCGGACCGGGGCGAAGTTGCCCGTCAGGTAGGGATTGATGCGAACGTCGCCGTCCATGGGAGTCTCCTAGGCGAGGGTGATGATGTGGCCGGTGTCGGGGCTGGCGCGGCCTTCGAGCACCTGGGCGTAGATCGCCGCCAGGGCGTCCGGTCCGGCGTGATGTTCCAGCTTCAGCCAGGGGTTGGCCCTGACGAATTCGCTCATGGCCGCGGTGAAGTCGCGGTCGAGGCCTTCCTGACCGCTGGCCTTGATGCGGGCGCGGATGTGGTCGGGGGCGAAGAACAGGACCGGCTTGGGCCCGGGCAGATCGCCCCCGCCGCCGCCCGACCCGGCCTTCCAGTGGGTGACGCCGACAATGGCGCTGTGGACCAGGTCGTCGCCGAAGCGGCTGTGAACCGCCAGGACCACGGCCGGGTTGCCGGCGAAGTCGATATAGGCGACCGGACGCCGCGTCTCGAGGGTGGGAATGTCGCCATAGACCGCGACCTGATCGAAGAAGCCCAGCCCTTCCAGGAAGGCCCGATTGCCTTCCGAGGTCAGGCCCGTGACCTTGACCCCGCGCCTGGCCAGCAGCCAGGCCAGGCCCAGCGCGGTCTTGCTGGAGGCGCTCGACATCAGCACCGAGCCGGCGCCCAGGTCGTCCTGCCGGGCCAGCCAGTCGTCGATCACGAACGAGGTCATGAACAGCGGCCGCAGCAGCGCGCGGTAGTCCTCCAGCCCGTCGTCGGCCAGGACCTCGCTGTACTGGTTGTAGGTCGGCGGCAGCTCGGCGCGGTGGGCGGCGGCGTCGACCAGGCCGTGGCCGGTGCGCCGCAGCTGGGCCTTGAAATGGCTGGACATCGGCAGGTAGCCGAACACCCGCGTCCCGACCGCCACGTCCGGGACGTTGGAGCGCACCACCCGGGCGAAGCCCCAGACCGGGATACGGCCCCAGCCTTCCGGAGCAGGGAAGAACCGCCAGTAGCCAAAGGCCTCGCCCATGGCGCCGTAGGTGATGTTGTTGGCGGTCAGCGCGAACCGCTCGACC
Organism: Caulobacter ginsengisoli; assembly: GCF_030814835.1. Lineage (GTDB taxonomy): Bacteria > Pseudomonadota > Alphaproteobacteria > Caulobacterales > Caulobacteraceae > Caulobacter > Caulobacter ginsengisoli. The sequence continues at coordinate 274,898 of NZ_JAUSVS010000003.1, read as the reverse complement.
TCCAGCAGCGCCTCGCCGGCCTCCAGCGCAACCGCGTCAGGCGCCGGCCCCTCCCGCCGCTCGGTGCGGGCCAGGTCGTCCTTGCCGATCAGGAAGTCCCAGGTGGCGGTCATCGGCGCCCTTTCTTTTTACGACGTAAATTTATAAGGTAAGCTATACCAGCGCGCAAGCGTCATTGTTCAGGTCATCATGCCCCGCGTCCTCTCCCCCGCCCAGGTCGAAGATTTCCGCGAGCGGCTGTGCGCGGCGGCCGAGCACCTGTTCGCCGAGCATGGCCCGGGCGGGGTGACCATGCGCCAGCTGGCCGCCGAACTGGGGGTCAGCCCCATGACCCCCTACCGCTACTTCAAGGACAAGGACGCCATCCTGGCCGCCGTCCGGGCCAGCGGCTTTGCCCGCTTCGCCGAGTCGATGAAGGCGGCCTTCGGCAAGGAATCCGAACCGGTCGCGCAATCGCGTGAAGTGGGCCGCGCCTACGTGGACTTCGCGCTCGGCAATCCCGACGCCTACCGCCTGATGTTCGACTTCGCCCAGCCCAACGAGGCCGACTATCCCGAACTGGTCGAGGCGGCGACCAACGCCCGCCAGATGCTGGTCCGCCAGGCCGAGGGCATGATCGCCAGCGGCCAGATCGAGGGGGAGCCGGTGATGGTGGCCCACATGCTGTGGGCGGCGCTGCATGGCGCGGTGGTCCTGCAGATGGCCGGCAAGCTCTCCCCCGGCATCGATCCGGCCAGGCTGCGGGGCGACACCTTCCGCGCCATCGTCAAGGGCCTCAGTCCCGCTTGACCGCCGCCGCGTCACCTCGCTCAAGTCGCCTCAACGAGGAGACGCGAGATGGCCGGACCGACCCCCTTCAGAGTCGAATGGAGCGAACAGGCGGTCGAGGCCGTGCTCGCCAAGGTCCGCGCCTATGAGTTTCCGCCCGCCCCGCCCGGCGGCGGTTGGAACTACGGCTGCGACGCCGACTACCTGCAGTCGGTCTGCGCCCACTGGGCCAGTGGCTACGACTGGCGCGCCGCCGTGGCCGAGCTCAACCGCTATCCGCAGTTCACCGCCAAAGTGGAGGACTTCGACGTCCACTTCCTGCACGTCGTCGGCGAGGCTGGCGGCAGGCGCCCGCTGATCCTTACCCACGGCTGGCCGGGCAGCCACTACGAGTTCTGGGACGTCATCGACAAGCTGGCCTTCCCGAGCAAACACGGCGGCAAGGCCGAAGACGCCTTCGACCTGGTCATCCCCTCCCTGCCCGGCTTCGGCTTTTCGTCCAAGCCCGCCCGCCCCTTCGGCCAACGGGCCACGGCGCGGCTCTTCAACAGCCTGATGGTCGATGTGCTGGGTTACGACACCTACCTGGCCCAGGGCGGCGATTGGGGCGGCCTGGTCACCAGCTGGCTGGGCTTCGACCACGGCGCCCACGCCAAGGCCATCCACCTCAACATGATCGGCCTGCGCCCCGCCGGCTCGCCGCAGAGCCCCGAGGAGATCGCCTGGATCACCCGCACAGGCGCAGCCATGGACATGCTGGGCGGCTATTTCCGCCTGCAGGCCTCCAAGCCCCAATCCCTGGCCTGGATGGCGGCCGGCAATCCGGTCGGTCAGGCGGCCTGGATCCTGGAGCGCTTCCACGACTGGTCCGACCTGCGGGCCAAGCCGTTCGAGGCCGTCTACAGCGCCGACCAACTGCTCACCAACATCATGATCTATGTGATGACCGACAGCTTCACGACCGGGGTCTGGTACTACCGCGCCCTGCTGGAAGAGGGCGGTGTGAACCTCCAACCCGGCCAGCGCTGCGAAACCCCCACCGCCTTCGCCAACTTCCCCGGCGAGGCCCTCTACTCCGCTCCGCCCCGCAGCTGGTGCGACCGCGCCTACAACATCACCCGCTGGACCGACATGCCGACGGGGGGCCATTTCGGGGCCATGGAAGAGCCGGACCTGTTCGTCGATGACGTGCGGGCTTGGGGGCGGGAGGCCGGGTAGAAACCAAACCATCCACGTCATTCCAGGCCTTGTGCCTGGAATCCCGCGTTCAGCCTGCCGCCCAACCGAAGGTGACCCCGTGACGTCTCCGCTCAACGGCCTTATCACCCTGCGGCAGACGGCGGGATCCTAGGCACAAGGCCTAGGATGACGCGGTTGGAATGCCGCGCAACAGGATCTGAGAATTCCCCATGGCCCGCTACGACTTCGCCTCCGACAACGTCGCCGGAGCCATGCCCGAAGCCCTCGCCGCGCTGAACGCGGCCAACGACGGCGCCGCCTCAGGCTATGGGACCGATCACGTGACGGCTCGGGCCGCCGACCTGATCCGCGAGGCGCTGGACGCCGACGCCGAGGTGCGGTTCACCGCCTCGGGCACCGCGGCCAACGCCGTGGCCCTGGCCTGCCTGGCCCAGCCGCACGAGTCGGTGCTGGCCCATGAGCACGCCCATGTCTGCACCGACGAGACCGGCGCGCCCGGCTTCTTCGGCTCCGGTGTGGGCCTGATCGGCCTGCCGGGGCCGAGCGGCAGGATCGACGGGACGGCGCTCACCGAAGCCCTGGCCCAGCCCGACGTTTCCTACCGCCAGCCGGCGGCGGCCCTGTCCCTGACCAACGCCACCGAATACGGCACGGTCTATTCAGGCGAGGCGCTCAAGGCCCTGATCGATCCGGTCAAGGCCAGGGGCTACGGCGTCCACCTCGACGGCGCGCGCCTGGCCAACGCCGTGGCGGCCGGGTTTTCGCTCAGGGGGATCAAGGCCCTGGGTGTCGACATCCTGGTCATGGGCGGCACCAAGGCCGGCTCGACCCCGACCGAGGCCATGGTGATCTTCGACAGGACCCTGGCCCGCCGCTTCGACGCCCGGCTCAAGCATGCGGGACAGCTGGTCTCCAAGGGCCGGTTCCTGTCGGCGCCCTGGATCGGCATGCTGGAAAGCGGCGCCTGGTCGGGTCGCGCCGCCCACGCCAACGCCATGGCCCAGCGCTTGGCCGCCCTGATGCCCTTCCCCATCCTGCACCCGGTCGAGGCCAACGGCCTGTTCGTCGAGATGGACGAACCGACCCTGGAACGGCTGCGGCAGTCGGGCTGGTTCGTCTATCGCTTCCTGGACGGCAGCGTGCGGTTCATGTGCTCCTGGGCGACCACGGCCGAGATGGTCGACGAGCTGGGCGCGGCGCTGAAGAGCATCCGGTAGGGCCGGATATCGGAAACCCTTTGTGAGCCCGGAGCGCCTTTCGAAGCCGCGCTGAAAAGCCCATATAGCCGCCATGACCGACACAGCCCTGCAAGTCCGTCGCCCCGTCTGGCGCAGCATCAAGCGGGGGCTGGCCCACAAATGCCCCAACTGCGGCGAAGGGCGCCTCTTCACCCGCTATCTCAAGGTCTCGCCTGTCTGCGAACACTGCGGCGAGGACCTGGCCAGATACCGGGCCGACGACGGGCCGGCCTATCTGACCATTCTGCTGGTCGGCCACCTGGTCATCGCCCCGATGCTGTTCTTCCCGATCGTCTGGGAAACCTCGCCCCTGGTCGTCATGCCCATCGCGCTCAGCGCCATCACGGTCATCACCCTGACCGCCCTGCCCCGTATCAAGGGCGGGTTTGTAGGGTTGCTGTGGGCGATCAGACCGGGAGATCACCAGCACTGAAGCGCGTTCCGAAAAGTGTGAAGCGGTTTTCGGGAAAACGCGCGCCCGCTTGAAGTCCGGAACTGGGACGGCCCTGGGGAATTCCCAAGACAAGCCGTTCAAGGAGCTCCGGACATGCTGGGTACTATTCTGATCATCGTTCTGATCCTGGCCCTGCTCGGGTCGTTGCCGACGTGGGGACACTCGCGCAGCTGGGGCTACTATCCCTCCGGGGGACTGGGCCTGGTGCTGGTGATCATCATCGTGCTGGTGTTGATGGGCCGGATATAGCGATCCATCTAGCCTTCCGCGCTCAATCGCCTAACCTCCCTGCCCAAATCGGGTGGGGAGCGGCATGAGTCAGAGTGACACCACGGCGGGCGGGACGGCCCCGAGCCTCCCGCCCTTGGCGCGCCTGAGGGCCATACTGGGCGGCTCGGCGGGCAATCTGGTCGAGTGGTACGACTGGTCGACCTACCTCTTCCTCAGCCTGTATTTCGCCAAGCAGTTCTTCCCCGAGGGCGACCAGACCGCCCAGCTCTTGAAGGCCGCGGCGGTGTCGCTGGTCGGCTTCCTGGCCCGGCCGCTGGGGGCCTGGCTGATGGGCCTCTATGCCGATCGGGCCGGACGGCGGGCGGCGCTGACCCTTTCCATCTCGCTGATGTGCCTGGGTTCGCTGATCATCGCCTTCGCCCCGACCTACGCCATGGTCGGCGGCATCGCCCCGATCGTGCTGCTGGGCGCACGGCTGCTGCAGGGCCTGTCGGTCGGCGGCGAGTACGGGGCCAGCGCCACCTATATGAGCGAGGTCGCCGGGCGGAAGCACCGCGGCTTCTGGTCCAGCTTCCAGTACGTGACCCTGATCGCCGGCAGCCTGACCGCCCAGCTGGTGCTCATCATCCTGCAGGCCACGCTCAGCAAGCCGGACCTGGACGCCTGGGGCTGGCGCATCCCCTTCGTGATCGGCGCCCTGCTGGCGGTGATCGTGTTCTGGATCCGCCGCCGGCTGGACGAAAGCCATTCGTTCAAGATCTCGACCGAGGCGCGGATGAAGGTCTCGCCCCTGCAGGGCTGGAGCGTGGGCCTGCTGGTCGTGGCCATGCTGGCCAGCGCCGGCTTCGGGTTCGGGACCAAGGGCGCGCTGGCCGACGAGGCCCAGATCGGCGCCATCGTGCTGTTCTTCGCGCTGCTGGCGGTGCTGATCGCCCCGACCCTCAAGGCCCACCCCAAGGCGACCCTGGCGGTCATGGGCCTGACCGCCGCCGGCTCGCTCGGCTACTATGTCTACACCAGCTACATGCAGAAGTTCCTGGTCAACACCTCGGGCTTTTCCAAGGACCAGGCGACGATGATCAGCGCCGCGGCGCTGTTCTGCTTCATGCTGGCCCAGCCGTTGTTCGGCTGGCTCTCCGACCGGATCGGCCGCAAGCCGATGCTGCTGATCGCCTTCGCGGGCGGGGCCATCGTCACCTGGCCGATCCTGTCGACCATGGCGGTCACCCATGACCCGATGACCGCCTTCCTGCTGCTGCTGGGCGCCCTGCTGTTCCAGTCCTGCTACAGTTCGATCTCGGCGGTGGTGAAGGCCGAGCTCTATCCCACCCACATCCGGGCCCTGGGCGTCGCCCTGCCCTATGCGGTGGCCAACTCGGTGTTCGGCGGCAGCGCCGAATATGTCGCCCTGGCCTTCAAGCAGAACCATCACGAGAGCGGCTTCTACATCTATGTCACGGTGGTGATGATCCTGGGCCTGGCGGTCTCGCTGATGATGCGCGACACCCAGAAGCACAGCGCCATCCTGGAGGATTGATGCCCCTCGCCGACCTGGCCGCCCTCGCGCTCTTCCTGGTCGCCTGGATCGCCTATGAGCCGGTGCTGAAGGCGACGGCGGGCGGCTCGATCCTGAACACCGACATGGCGGCGATCCGGGTGGCCTGGATGCGGCGGATGGCGGGCCGGGACAGCAAGTTCATGGACGGCCAGCTGCTGGGCCATGCGCTCAACACCGGCAGCTTCTTCGCCTCGTCCAACCTGCTGCTGATCGCCGCCTCGGCCGGCGCCCTGTTCGGCGGCGAAAAGACCTTCGCCAGCGTCTCCAGCCTGGCCCTGGTCCAGACCTCGTCCAGGCTGATGTTCGAGGTGCAGCTGGCCCTGGTGGTGATCACCCTGGCCCGGGGCCTGCTGGATTTCATCTGGTCGATCCGCCAGATGAACTACTGCCTGACCATCATCGGCGCCGCGCCCGAGGGCGAGGACCTGCAGGACGCCACCCTGAAGAACGCCTTCGCCGAGGCGGCGTCGGCGGTGCTGAACCCGGCCCTGTCATCCTTCAACGCCGGGGTGCGCGGCTATTATTTCGCCCTGGCCGCGGCGGCCTGGATCTTCGGCCCGGCGGCCTTCGCGGCGGCGACGCTCGGGGCGGTGGGCCTGCTGGTCTGGCGCCAGCGCAGATCGGCCTCGGCGGCGGCCATCGCCCGGCTGCGGCGGGTGATGGACGCCCAGGTCGGGCCGGTCAGCAAGCCGGTCCGTCGGCGCGGCGTGAAGCTCAAGCCGCCCCGCATGCCCTGGACGAAGAAGCCCTAGAGACCCAGTTCCGCCCGCAGCTTCTTCGTCAGCTTGGCGGCGATCAGCGCATGGGCGTTGGCCAGCCAGCCCTCGACCTCGGCATCGTCCAACGGCGCGATGTCGGCGAAATAGACCCACTTGGCCCGGGCCAGATAGGGCGCCGGGATGGCCGGGCCGGTCTCGGTCAGGGCCTCGAAGGCGATGTCGCTGGCCTTGAACGAGGCGCTGCCATTTGGCCCCAGCACGGCGAACATCTTGCCGCCGATCTTGTAGACCTGATCCTCGCCCCACTGGACGTTCATGGTGGCGCCGGTCAGTGCGCGGGCGGCTTTGTCGAAGGCGGCGGGGGTCATGGAAGTCTCCAGAAGCGGCACGGAGAATACGCGTCGGCGCGGCCGAAAGCATCCAGCGGACAAACGCCAAGTTCCATGGCAGACTGCCCGCAAAAGGGGATCTCGGGGAGGAAGACGATGGTCCTGAAATCACGCGTATGGCTGGCCGCCGCGGCGGTCGTGGCGCTTGGCGCCGGATCGGCCCTGGCTTCGGGCGGCGGGGGCGGAGGCGGCGGCGACATGCCCTCCTCGACCGCGCCGAGCTATGACCCGGTGGTCGAGTACCAGAAGGGCATCGACGCCCTCAAGGCCGAGAACTGGAAGCTGGCCGAGCGCAGCTTCAGCCATGTCACCGAGGTCGCCCCCAAGGCGCCGGAAGCCTGGTCGATGCTGGGCATGGCCCGCTACCGTCAGAACGATTTCAAGGGGGCCCGCAAGGCCTTCGAAAAGGCCGTGAAGCTGGCGCCCAACGACATCGTCAGCCTGGGCCTGCTGGGCGTGACCCAGGCCAAGATCGGCGATGCGGTCAAGGCCCAGGCCACCCTGGCCGACCTCAAGACCCGCCAGGCCACCTGCGCCGACAAATGCCCCGAGGCCGCCACCCTGAAGGCGGCCGTCTCCAGCGTCGAACAGGCCCTGGCTCCGGCGCCGGTGGCGACCCCGGCGGCGTCGCTGACCCTGCCCGCCCTGCCCGCCTTCCGGCCCATGGACGGCGATAAGCTCTATCTGGCGGCGGTGTCGCTGATCAACGAGGGCCGCTATGGCGACGCCCTGGCCTCGCTCGACCAGGCCAGCCTGGTGCTGGGCCCGCACCCGGACGTGCTGACCTACCAGGGCTACAGCTGGCGCAAGCTGGGCCAGCTCGACCGGGCCGAGGACTATTACCGCCAGGCCCTGGCCATCGCTCCCGACCATCGCGGCGCCACCGAATACTATGGCGAGCTGAAGGTGGTGCGCGGCGACCTGAGCGGCGCAAGGGCCATGCTGGCCAGACTGGAAAAGCAGTGCGTCTACGGCTGCGCCGAGGTCGACACCCTGCGCCGCTGGATCGCCGCCGGCGGGGACCCGGGCTGAGAGCGGCGCTGCATATCGCGCTGGGCGGCCTGATCCTCGTCCTGACCACCGGCGCGGCGGCGCCAGCGGGCCTGAAAGCCTTTGCCTGGTTGGCGCCCGGCCACGATCCCGTGGCGGCGCTGGGCTTCCAGCCGCCGGAGTGCCTGAAACCGCAGGCGAGCCAAGCCCTGCAGGTCGCTATCGGCCGCGCGGCCTTCCGCAGCCCGCTCATCCTTGGCGGCCAAGCGGCGCGGGCTGGAATTTCCTGCGAGACCTGCCACCGCAACGGCCGCACCAACCCCGACTTCCTGTTCCCCGGCGTCTCCGGCGCGGCGGGGACGGCCGACGTAACCTCCTCGATCTTTTCCAGCCACCGCGGCAACGGTGTCGACGATCCCCGGCCCATCCCGGACCTCGGCGGCCCCAAGGCGGCGCTGAAGATCGACCAGTCGCCGGACGCCAGGGCCCTGGAGCCCTTCATCCACGGCCTGATCACCCAGGAATTCGACGGCCCCGAGCCGCCTCCGGCCGTGCTGGAGGGGCTGGCGGCCTATGTGCGGGCCCTGGACCCCGCCGCCTGCCCGACCGGCGACACGCCCACCCCCCTGACCTCAGCCAGCTACCTGGCCGACGCGGCGATGGCCGAGCGCACCGCCGAGTTCAGCCTGTACCGCAAGGATCCAGCCACCGCCCTGGTCCTGCTGGACGCGGCCCGCTCCCGGCTTGGCCTGCTCGCCGAACGCTATGACCGCAGCCCAAAACTGACCCGGCGCCTCGCCCGGTCGAGCACTGACATGGCCGCCGCCGCCGACCGCCTCCGCGCCGGCGACATCCCCGCCGCCCAGAGGATTCTGACCCGCTGGCAGGACGACTGGCCGCAGCTTCTGCTGGACCTGAAGGCGGACGAACCCAACTCCCTTTTCGCCCCGGCAAGACTTTCGGCCGCACCACGCTTGCCGCCGCAAGCTTCCTGAGTATATTGCGCGCCTCCCGCGCCGGGGCCTTTTCCAGCCCCGACGATAGAAGCGCGCGAGATGCGGTGAGGTGGCCGAGTGGTTTAAGGCGCTCGCTTGGAAAGCGTGTGTAGGGGAAACCTTACCGAGGGTTCGAATCCCTCTCTCACCGCCAATCCCACCCCCGGCGGACTCGCGGTCACCCTTTAGCGCCGGGCCAGGCCGCGGCGTATCGCGAGGCGGTTCGACAGGTCCAGCAGGTCGCGTTCGGTCAGGCGCAGTCGGGCGAGGGGCAGGATCACGGCGTTCTCAAGCGCCAGGTGCCCGCGTTCCTGCGCCGCGAAGGCCTCCAGCGCGCGGCGGCGGACGTTGTTGCGGCCGATGGGGGCCTGCTGGCGAAGGCAGGTCTCCAGGTGATGGCGCACGGTGGCGGCGCGGTCGAGGTCCTTGGCGTGCTCGCCCGCGAGCCGGCCCAGCAGGGCCTCGATATTGTCTTCGGGCTGGGCCCGGGCGCGCATCAGCGGGAAGAGATCGTTCTCCTCGTCCAGGACATGCAGGCCCAGCTCATGGATCACGAAGTCGAGCAGCCAGCGGATGACGCCCTCGTCGAACTGGGTCGCCAGCGACGCGCGCTGCATGAGGTCGCAGAACTGCCGGTGCCGCTGATGCTCGGCGAAGAACCAGGCGATCGGATCGGACAGCAGGATGTCCGGGGTGGCGGCGACCTGGGCGGGACTGCGCAGCATGGGCGACCTCGCTAGAACTTGGTTTCCAGGGTCAGCCAGACCTTGCGCCGGTCGGCGAAGCCCGGCCGCACGCCATCGAAGCTCGCCGCCCGCGCCTCGACGGTCAGCCGCTTGGTGATCGGGACCGAGGCCGAGAGATCGAACTCGCGTCCGTAACGTTGCGATCCGTCGTCGGCGGTGAAGTCGTGGGCCGCCGCCTGCAGGGTCACCGGTGTGGCCTTGGGTCCCAACTTGAACGTGGCGCCGGCCCGCAGGTTGAGGTCGCGCACCCCGGACCGCGGCGTGGTCAGAAAGACATCGGCCCAGCCCTGGTAGGCGAACAGGGTGGCCAGCGGGGTCTGGAATCCGCGGTGACCGTCGCCCTCAAGGCGCTCGAAGCCGACCGTGACCCACTGCGTCGGGCGCTTGAGGCCGACCCCCAGGTCGAGATAGTCCAGGTCGAATTTCGTGGGGCTGTTGCGATAGTCCGTCTGGCGGGCGAGCTCGGCCTCATAGGTCAGTTTGAGATCGGGCCGCAGCGGCCAGGCGCCCGCGAACCGGGCGCCCCAGGTGGCGTTGGACTGGGCCGGGGCGTTGTCGGATTCCAGCAGATAGCCATAGCCGGTCAGCTGCCCGGCCCTGGTCTTCAGCTCGGCCTGGAAAAGGTTGCTGTCGCTGTCCCATTCGCCCTGGGCGCTGCCCTGGCCGAACACCCGGTGGACCCGGTCGATATAGACGTAGGTGAGGGCCAGGTCCTTGGTCGGCCGGTAGGACAGTCTCGCCGCGTCGAAGGTCTGTTCGTTCTGACGGAAGCCGGCATTGCCGACGAAGCGGGCGTTGCCGAGGATCAGGCGCTGGCGCCCCACGACGGCATCGGCCGTCTGGCCCGTCCAGGCGATCTGGGCGCGGTTCAGCTCGGTGGTCTCGGGGTCGCCGACCACCGGATAACCGAGCTTGCCGTTGGTCGTCGAGTTGTAGCCGTCCTTGAGGGCGACGACATTTTCGCCCTCGATCAGCGCCTTGAAGCCATGCCAGGCGGGCGTCTCGTAGCCCAATCGGGTGCGCAGGGTGAGCGCCTGGGCGTCCTTGGCCAGTCCCTCCTGGTCGACGGATTCCGAGCGCAGGCGAACCTCCAGGATCACCTTGCCGGGCAGCTCGTCGGCCCGGGCCAGACCCGGCGCGATGACAGCCAGGGCGAGGCCGCCGGCGGCCAGTGAGCGGTTAAGGCGGCTCATGAGGCGACCCTGCGGATGACGGTGAAGACCTTCCTGGCCGGAACCAGTTTCGAGCGCAGCACGGCGGCCAGGCAGGCCAGGGCGGGATCCTCGCTATCGCGGGCGGCGGAGATCAGCTGGGTCCAGCGCTCGTCATTGGCGTCGGCCACGAACTCAGCCATGGCGGCGCGGGCGAAGTCAGGGGGCGTCTCATCGGCGGCCAGGGCGGCGGCGGCCAGGCGCCGGCCCAGGTCCGCGTCGACGGCGTCCAGCCAGGGAACCAGCCGCTCGGCGGCCCCGGTGTCGCCCAGGAAGTCGCCCAGTGTGGCCGAGCCCTGCCGCACGCCGCCATCGTCGGTGAGGGTCAGCGCGACCCCCTGCCCGCGAGCCTGGGCCGTGAGCTCGGCCACATAACGGGCCGCCGCCGACGTCCAGGCCCGGCTCTCGAGATGCAGGCGGATGACCTCGACGACCATTTCGAACGGCAGCTGGCGGCCCTCGATCCGGCGGTCGAGCCGCAGCACATGCCAGCCGAAGCGCGAGCGCACCGGCTGGGCGGCGACCTCGCCGGGGGCCAGGCCGGCCAGGACCCGTTCGATCTCGGGGACCAGGTCGCCCGGGCTCAGCTGGCCCAGCGATCCGCCCGTGACGCCGGAGGGACAGTCGGAATGCTGCCGGGCCAGGGCGGCGAAGCCGTCGGCTCCGGCCGCCAGGGTCAGGATCATCGCCGCCGCCACGTCATGGGCGGCGTGGATGGCCGCATGGTCTTCGCCCCCCCGCTCGCTCAAGCGCGGCTCGATCAGAATATGGGACGCCTCGGTGAGCGCCGGGGTACGGAACCGTCCCGGCGCGGCGTCATAAACCCGCCGGCATTCCGCGTCGCTGGGCGAGGCGACCTCAACCTCGGCGTCCAGCAGTTCGCGGATCAGCGCCTCCTCGAGCGTCTCCTCGCGGCCCCGCTCGTCGAACTGGCCCGTGGTCTCCAGACCCAGTTCCAGGGCGCGATGCAGCAGCAGGGCGCGGATGGCCAGGGCGTGGCCGGCCGCGGCGCGGGCCTCGGCCGCCGAGCCGCCGGGATGGTTCTGGGCTTCCTGCGCCAGCAGAGCCTCGGGGATCTCGACCCCGTCGATGACCAGTGCGCGCATGGCTATTCGGCTCCCTTCAGCGGGGTCGGCCGGCGAGCGGCGACGATCGACTGGGAATAGACGGGCGGCAGGGTCTCGGCCCGGCGGGGCAGGACGCGCCGGGTGCGAACCAGCTGCCAGCCGCGGCGATTGAGGTACCAGATCGGCGCCGACAGCATGTGGACCAGGCGGGTGAAGGGGAAGACCAGCAGGATGGTCATGCCCAGCATCAGGTGCGCCTTGAACACCCAGTGGACGTCGGCGACGTAGCCGGCCACGCCCGGCTGGAAGGTGAACACCCCCTGGGCCCATTGCATGAACTTCAGCATCTCGTGGCCGTCGCGATGCTGCAGCGACACCGGGATGGTGCTGAGGCCCAGCAGCAGCTGGATCATCAGGATGACCAGGATGGCGGTGTCGCCGAAGCTGGAGGTCTTGCGGATGCGCGGGTCGAACAGCCGGCGGTGCAGCAAGAGGCCGCCGCCGACCAGGGCCAGCGCCCCCGCCAGGCCGCCGGCGACAATGGCCAGCATCTGCTTGGCGCTGTGTGGTACGTGCAGCGCGTCGAAGACCCAGATCGGGGTCAAGAGGCCCACGAAATGGCCACCGAAGATCATCAGGACGCCCAGGTGGAACAGCACCGAGCCCATGACCAGCTGCTTGCGCCGCAGCAGCTGGGAGGAGCCCGAGCGCCAGGTGTAGGGCTCGCGGTCGAAGCGGATCACCGAGCCCAGCACCAGCACGGCCAGCGCGATGTAGGGATAGACGCCAAAGGCGATCTGGTTGAGGTCCATGGGGTGTTCCTCAGACGGCCGCGGCGGCGCGGGGGCGCGCCGGCCGGGGCGTAGCGTTCATGGCCTTCACCAGCACGTCGGCCTTGGGGCAGCCGACGTCGGAGGGCCCGAAGCTGACGGCGGTCTCGGCCCACAGCCTGTCGATGGCTTCCAGGTCGTCGGGATTGTCGTCAGGCTCGGCCATCAGCGAGGCCAGGGCCTCGGCGTCAGCCGGATCGGCGGCCAGGGCGGTCAGGGCGCCGAACACCGCGCGATACGGGCTCTGGCGCTTGTGCAGCCGCTCGCCCAGCGCGCTCAGCACGTGACTGGCCTCGCCCAGCAGCGAGACGGCCTCCTCGTCGGGCAGGGTCGAGAGGAATTCCAGGAACACCGGCAGATGGTCGGGCAGCTCGTTGGCCGACAGCTCCAGGCCCTTGGACCGGTAGAGCTCCAGCAGCGCCACCATCGCCGGACCGCGATCGCGGCTCTCGCCGTGCACGTGCTCATAGAGGTTCAGCGACAGGGAGCGGGTGCGGTCGAAGAGCCAGACATAGCGCTCCTGGGCCTCGTAGATGTCGGCGGCGGCGAGGTCTTCGGCGAGCTTGCCGAGGGCCCGGCGGACGGCGGAGGGCAGGCGGGCGTCGGCCCGCAGCACGGCCGCGGCGTCGGCGAGCAGGGCCCGATTGGCCGGCGAGGGGTAGCTGAGCAGCAGGGCCAGCGCCCGATAGCTGAGGGACATTACTTGACCTCCATGGGGGTCTTGGCGCGCGAGCGCGTCTTGGGCCCGAACAGGCCCAGTTCCGTCTTGCCGCCGGAGCAGCCGTTGCCGAAGGTGAAGCCGCAGGAGCCCTTGATGTCGTAGGCGTCCTCCACCGTCTCGCGGTGGGTCGTTGGGATGACGAAGCGGTCCTCGTAGTTGGCGATCGCCATGTAGCGGTACATCTCGTCGATATGGGCGGCGGTCAGGCCCACCCGCTCGGCGATGGCGTGGTCGATGCGGCCATCGACCGTCCTGGCCCGCATGTAGCTGCGCATGGCCAGCATCCGCTCCAGCGCCTGGACGACCGGCGGCTCGTTGCCGGCGGTCAGCAGGTTGGCCAGGTATTTCACCGGGATGCGCAGCGACTTCACGTCCGGCATCTCGCCGTCCATGGCCAGGGCCCCGGACGAGGCCGCCGACTGGATCGGCGACAGCGGCGGCACGTACCAGACCATCGGCAGGGTGCGGTATTCCGGGTGCAGCGGGAAGGCGACCTTCCAGTCGATGGCCATCTTGTAGACCGGGCTGCGGCGGGCGGCCTCGAGCCAGGCTTCCGGCACGCCGTCGCGGCGGGCCTGGTCGATCACCGCGGGGTCGGAGGGATCAAGGAAGATGTCGAGCTGGGCCTGGTAGAGGTCCTTCTCGTCCGGCGTCGCGGCCGCCGCCTCGATGCGGTCGGCGTCATAGAGCAGGACGCCCAGGTAGCGGATGCGGCCCACGCAGGTCTCGGAGCAGACGGTGGGCTGGCCGACCTCGATGCGGGGGAAGCAGAAGGTGCACTTCTCCGACTTACCGCTCTCCCAGTTGTAGTAGATCTTCTTGTAGGGGCAGGCCGAGACGCACATCCGCCAGCCGCGGCACTTGTCCTGGTCGATCAGGACGATGCCGTCCTCCTCGCGCTTGTAGATGGCGCCCGACGGGCAGGCGGCCACGCAGGTGGGGTTGAGGCAGTGCTCGCAGAGCCTCGGCAGATACATCATGAAGGTGTTTTCGAACTGGCCGTAGATCTCGGTCTCGATGCCTTCGAAATTGTAGTCGGCCTTGCGCTTGGCGAACTCGCCGCCGAGGATTTCCTCCCAGTTCGGCCCCCACTCGATCTTCTCCATCCGCTGGCCGGTGATCTGCGAGCGCGGCCGGGCGGTCGGGAACGCCTTCATCTCCGGGGCCGACTGCAGGTGGCCGTAGTCGAAGTCGAACGGCTCGTAATAGTCGTCGATCTCGGGCAGGTCGGGGTTGGCGAAGATCTTGGCCAGGATCCGCCACTTGGCCCCCATCTTCGGCTCGATCTTGCCGTTGGGCTTGCGGACCCAGCCGCCGTTCCAGCGCTTCTGGTTCTCCCAGTCCTTGGGATAGCCGATGCCGGGCTTGGTCTCGACGTTGTTGAACCAGGCGTATTCGACGCCCTTGCGGGTCGTCCAGACGTTCTTGCAGGTCACCGAGCAGGTGTGACACCCGATGCACTTGTCGAGGTTCAGCACCATGCCGATCTGGGCGCGGACTTTCATTGTGCGAAATCCTTCGAGGTCGCCGGCTCGTCCAGCCAGTCGACCTTGGTCATCTTGCGGACGACAACGAACTCGTCCCGATTGGAGCCGACGGTGCCGTAGTAGTTGAAGCCGTAGGCCAGCTGGGCGTAGCCGCCGATCATGTGGGTGGGCTTGGGCACGGTGCGGGTGCAGCTGTTGTGGATGCCGCCGCGCAGGCCGGTGATCTGCGAGCCCGGCGTGTTCACGATCTTCTCCTGGGCGTGGTACATGAAGGTCGTGCCTTCACGGATGCGCTGGGAGACCACCGCCCGCGCCGTCAGCGCGCCGTTGACGTTGAAGACCTCGATCCAGTCGTTGTCGACGATCCCGGCCTTCTGGGCGTCCGTCTCCGAAATCCACACCACCGGGCCGCCGCGGTTCAGCGTCAGCATCAGCAGGTTGTCGGAATAGGTGGAGTGGATGCCCCACTTCTGGTGCGGGGTGATGAAGTTGAGGACGATCTCGGTCTCGCCGTTGGGCTTCTTGTCCTTGACCCAGGTGGTCTTCAGGTCGACCGGCGGCTTGTAGACGCACAGCGCCTCGCCGAAGGCCCGCATCCACAGGTGATCCTGGTAGAGCTGCTGGCGGCCGGTCAGGGTCCGCCATGGGATCAGTTCGTGGACGTTGGTGTAGCCGGCCGTGTAGCAGACCTTCTCGCTCTCGATGCCCGACCAGATCGGCGAGGAGATGATCTTGCGCGGCTGGGCCAGCAGGTCGCGGAAGCGGATCTTCTCGTCCTCCTTGGGCTCGGCCAGGTGGGTGTGGTCGCGGCCGGTCTGTTTCTCCAGCGCCTTCCAGGCCTTGACCGCCACCTCGCCGTTGGTTTCCGGGGCCAGCATCAGGATGGTCTCGCAGGCGTCGATGTCAGTATCGATCCGGGGCAGGCCCTCGGTCGCGCCCGGCTCCAGCACATGGCCGTTGAGTTCGCCCAGCAGGTCGACCTCATGCTCGGTGTTCCAGGCCAGGCCCTTGCCGCCGTTGCCGGCCTTGCTCATCAGCGGGCCCAGCGAGGTGAAGCGCTTGTAGAGACCCGGATAGTCGCGCTCGACCACGGTGATCTGCGGCATGGTCTTGCCGGGGATGGCCTCGCATTCGCCGAGATACCAGTCCTTGACGTCGAAGGGCTGGGCCATCTCGCCGGGGCTGTCGTGCTGGATGGGGGTGAGGACGACGTCCTTCTCCACGCCCAGCACCTCGGGGGCCACCTCGGAGAACTTCTTGGCGATGGCCTTGAAGATTTCCCAGTCCGACTTCGACTCCCAGGCCGGGTCCACGGCCGCCGACAGCGGGTGGATGAAGGGATGCATGTCGGAGGTGTTGAGGTCGTTCTTCTCGTACCAGGTGGCCGTCGGCAGCACGATGTCGGAGTAGACGGCCGTGGTGGACATCCGGAAGTCGAGGGTGACCAGCAGGTCGAGCTTTCCCTCCGGCGCCTCGTCATGCCAGGCGACGTCGCGGGGCTTCTGCCGGCCCATGACGCCCAGGTCCTTGCCCTGCACGCCGTGCGAGGCGCCCAGCAGGTGCTTGAGGAAATACTCATGGCCCTTGCCGGACGAGCCCAGCAGGTTCGAGCGCCAGACGAACATGTTGCGCGGCCAGTTGGCCGGGTCGTCGGGGTCGTGGCAGGACAGTTCCAGCTTGCGCGACTGCAGCTCGCGCAGGGTGTAGGCCTTGGGGTCGATCCCCTCCGCCGCGGCGGCTCTGGCCACCGCCAGCGGATTGGTCTTCAGGGCCGGGGCCGAGGGCAGCCAGCCCATCCGCTCGGCCCGGGCGTTGAAGTCGATCAGCGAGGCGTCCCAGGGGCCGTCGGGCGCCGTGGGCGACAGGATCTCGGAGGCGCTGACCGTCTCGTAGCGGAACTGGTCGGTGTGGGCGTAAAAGTAGGAGGTGGAGTTCTGCTGGCGGGGCGGGCGGGCCCAGTCGGTGGCGAAGGCCAGCGGCGCCCAGCCGGTCTGCGGCCGCAGCTTTTCCTGGCCGACATAGTGGCTCCAGCCGCCGCCCGACTGGCCCACGCAGCCGCACATCACCAGCATGTTGATGACGCCGCGGTAGTTCATGTCCATGTGGAACCAGTGGTTCATCGCCGCGCCGATGATCACCATCGACTTGCCGTTGGTCTTCTCGGCGTTGGTGGCGAAGCCCCGGGCCACCGCGACGATCTGGTCGCGCGGCACGGTGGTCATCTGTTCGGCCCAGGCCGGCGAATAGGGCTGCGGGTCGTCGAAATCGGCCGGCATGTGGTCGCCGCCGAAGCCCTGGTCGACGCCGTAGTTGGCCAGGAACAGGTCATAGACGCTGGCCACCAGCGCCTCGCCGTCGGCCAGCATCAACCGCTTGACCGGCACGTAGCGGACCAGCACGTCCGGATGGTCGGTGGAGGCGAAGCCGTTCGAGGCGGCGTTGGCGAAATAGGGGAAGCGAACGCCGACCACCTGGTCATGCGCGCCCTTCAGGCCCAGGCGCAGTCTGGTCTCGCGGCCCTCGGAGTCCTTCTCCTCCAGGTTCCACTTGCCGTCCTCGCCCCAGCGGAAGCCGATCGAGCCGTTGGGGGCGACGATCTGGCCCGTGGCCTCGTCGACGGCGACGGTCTTCCAGTCGGGATTGTTGGTCTCGCCCAGCGCCCCGTCGAAGTCGGCGGCGCGCAGCAGGCGCTCGGAGACATAGCCCCCCTCCTGGGGAACCAGGCGGACCAGCATCGGCAGGTCGGAGTATTTGCGCAGATAGTCGCGGAAGTAGGGGACCTGCCGGTCGACGTGGAATTCCTTGAGGATGACATGGCCGAAGGCCATGGCCAGGGCCGCGTCCGTGCCCTGCTTCACCGGCAGCCACAGGTCGGAGAACTTGGAGGCCTCGGAATAGTCGGGGCAGATCACCACCGACTTGGCGCCGCGGTAGCGGGCCTCGGTGTAGAAGTGGGCGTCCGGCGTGCGGGTCTGCGGGACGTTGGAGCCCCAGAGCAGCAGGAAGCTGGAATTGTACCAGTCGGCGCTCTCGGCCACGTCGGTCTGCTCGCCCCAGGTCTGGGGCGAGGCCGGCGGCAGGTCGCAGTACCAGTCGTAGAACGAACCGGTGACCCCGCCGAGCAGCTGCAGGTAGCGCGCGCCGGCGGCGTAGGAGACCATCGACATGGCCGGGATCGGCGAGAAGCCGAACACCCGGTCGGGGCCCCACTCCTTCACCGTATAGGCGTTGGCGGCGGCGACGATCTCAGTGACCTCGTCCCAGGTGGCCCGCACGAAACCGCCGGAGCCCCGCATCGAGGTGTAGTCGCGGCGCTTGGCGGCGTCGGCCTGGATCGAGGCCCAGGCGGCCACGGGCGCGCGGGTGGCCCGCGCCTCGCGCCACAGCTTCAGCAGCCGGCCGCGGATCAGCGGGTATTTCACCCGGTTGGCCGAGTAGAGGTACCAGCTGTAGCTGGCCCCCCGCGCGCAGCCGCGCGGCTCGTGGTTGGGCAGTTCCGGCCGGGTGCGCGGATAGTCGGTCTGCTGGGTCTCCCAGGTGACGATGCCGCCCTTGACGTAGATCTTCCACGAGCAGGAGCCCGTGCAGTTCACCCCATGGGTCGAGCGGACGATCTTGTCGTGGCGCCAGCGGGAGCGATAGGCCTCCTCCCAGCCCCGGTCGTCGTCGCTCATGACGCCGTGGCCGTCGGAGAAGAGTTCGGTCTTGCGCGTGAAGAACGCCAGGCGGTCGAGGGTGTTGCTCATTCTGCCGGGACCTTGATGGGTTGGGGGGTGTGGAGCAGCGAGCCCTTGCGGGCGTAGACGGCCCAGTTGAGGGCGATGCAGCTCACGTAGAAGATCAGGAAGATGTAGAGGGCGGTCTCGGGTCCGCCGGTGGCCTTGATCGAATCGCCGAAGGCCTTGGGGATGAAGAAGCCGCCGAAGGCGCCGATGGCCGAGGTGAAGCCGACGATGGCCGCCGCCTCCATCTCCGAGGCCTTGAGGCGCACATCGGCCGCCACGCCCGGCATCAGGCGGGGCATGTCGCTGCGCACGATGGCGGGGATCATCTGGAAGGTCGAGGCGTTGCCCACGCCCGTCCAGAAGAACAGCCACAGGAAGCTGCCGAAGAAGATCGGGAAGGACGGCGAGGCCCCGAAGGCGCCCACGCCCTGCAGCACGCCCAGCACGCCGGCGGCCATGGCCAGGAAGGCGACCTGGGTGACATGCTCGCCGCCGAATTTGTCCGACACCCAGCCGGTCAGGGCGCGCGAGGCGGCGCCGACCAGCGGGCCCAGGAAGACCAGCTTCAGGACCATGATGTGCGGGAACAGGGTCTTGGACAGCAGCGGGAAGGCGGCCGAGAAGCCCAGAAACGAGCCGAAGGTGCCCAGGTAGAGCCAGCACATGATCCAGTTGTGGCGGCGCTTGAACACCACCGCCTGGGTGGCGAAGGAGGCCTTGGCCGAGGCGATGTCGTTCATGCCGAACCAGGCGGCGGCGGCGGCCACGACGATGAAGGGCACCCAGACGAAACCGGCGTTCTGCATCCAGACCTGGGCGGTGACGCCCGTGCCCTTGTCGACCGACAGCTGCGGGCCGCCGACGATGGGGGCCAGCAGCGCCAGGCCGGTGACGATCGGCACCAGGAACTGCATGACGCTGACGCCCAGATTGCCGAAGCCGGCGTTCACCGCCAGGGCGTTGCCCTTCTCGGCCTTGGGGAAGAAGAACGAGATGTTGGCCATGGACGAGGCGAAGTTGCCGCCGCCCAGGCCGCAGAGCAGGGACAGGCTGACGAACACCCAGTAGGGCGTGTCGGGATTCTGCACCGCCACCCCGATGCCGATGGCCGGGGCCAGCAGCGACAGGGTCGAGACCGTGGTCCACAGCCGTCCGCCCAGGATCGGGACCAGGAAGCTGTAGAAGATGCGCAGGGTCGCGCCGGACAGGGCCGGCAGGGCGGTGAGCCAGAACAGCTGGTCGGTGGTGAATTTGAAGCCGATCAGTTTCAGCTTGGCGACCACCATCGACCAGACCATCCACACCGCGAAGGCCAGCAGCAGGTTGGGGACCGAAATCCACAGATTGCGCGTGGCGATGGGCTTGCCGGTCTGGGCCCAGAACGCCGGATCCTCCGGGCGCCAGTCGCTCAGCACATGGGCGGGCTTGGCCATGGGAATTGTTCTCCCTTGCGAGATCATTCGGCGGCCTGGGGCGGCGCCGGTTGGGGATGGAGGCCGGCCATTTCCGGCAGTTCGGGCAGGTCGCGCAGGGCCGGGGTGCGGGCCCGCTCCATCCGGCGGATGGCCAGATGCATCCAGGCCAGGGCGCCGGCGACCAGCAGGAAGAGCAGCATGAAGCAGCTGGTCCAGACGTGGGTCAGATCGTTCAGGGCCCCGAAGGCGATCGGCAGGACGAAGCCGCCCAGGCCGCCGATCATGCCGACCAGCCCGCCGACCGAGCCGATGGTCTCGGGGTAGTAGACGGGGATGTGCTTGTAGACCGCCGCCTTGCCCAGGCTCATGGCGAAGCCCAGCGTGAACAGCAGGATCACGAACGGGACCAGACCCAGGGCCAGGCGGAAGGTGATCGGCCCGCCGATGCCGTCGACGATGTAAGTGGTCGCCGGATAGGACAGCAGGAAGGTGCAGACGACGCTGACGCCGAAGGTGATGTACATCACCCGCCGCGCCCCGATACGGTCGGACAGCCAGCCGCCAAACACCCGGAACAGCGAGCCCGGGATCGAATAGGCCGCCGCCAGCATGCCGGCCGCGATCAGCGGTAGGTGATAGACCGCCACCAGATAGTGGGGCAGCCACAGGGACAGCGCCACGAAGGCCCCGAAGCAGAAGAAGTAGTAGAGGGCGAAGCGCCAGACCTGCAGCCGCTTCAGCGGCTCCAGCTGCATGAGGGCGGGCGTCGCCTTGGCGCCCGTACGGCGGCGCTCGATCAGCTCGGGATCGTCACGGGTGGTGAGGAAGTAGATGACGGCCAGCCCGGCCAGGACGCTGGCCCATATCTGGGCGACGCTCTGCCAGCCGAAGGCCAGCATCACGAAGGGCGCGGCGAACTTGGTGACCGCCGCCCCGACATTGCCGGCCCCGAAGACGCCCAGGGCCGTGCCCTGCTTGGCCTTGGGGAAGAATTTCGAGACATAGGCCACGCCCACCGAGAAGCTGCCCCCCGCCAGGCCGACGCCCAGCGCCGCCAGCAGGAACTGCGGATAGGTGTGGGCGTAGGAGAGCAGCCAGGTGGCCAGGGCGGCGGACAGCATCACCGCCAGGTTGACCACTCGACCACCAAACTGGTCGGCCCAGATGCCCAGGGGCACCCGGATCAGCGAGCCGGTGAGGATCGGGGTCCCGGCCAGCAGGCCGAACTCCGCTTCGGTGAGGCCCAGGTCCTGCTTGATCCTGATCCCGATGATCGAGAACACGGTCCAGACCGCGAAACAGGCCGTGAAGGCCAGGGTGCTCATGCCGAGGGCGGCGTTGGCGCCCGGCAAAGAGGGGGCGCCGGGTTGCGAGGCGGCGCCAGATTGAGAGGGGGCGGCGGCGTGGTTCACGGCGATCTCGGCGTTGCGCGGAGCCCGATGGCGCCGCATCGCCGTGTTGATCTTACAATTACAGGTCAGGGGGTTTGACGGAGATCAATCTCGACGTCGAATTGGCCGAATAGGCGCATGTATATCCACCCGCGGCCTACGTAGTTATACTCGTCAGTAAACGTTGATCATCTATTCGGTTGACGAACATCAAGCGGCGAGCCGTCTTGATGCAAATCAAGGCGCGACCGGCAACCGGGCGGCATTCAACCTCCTGGACTCCAATGAGGCGCGCCGATGCGGGATGTCGATCTGGAACGGGTCAGGGCCCTGCCCCTGTTCTGCGGCTGCACGGACGAGACCTTCCGGACCCTGACGACCGGCGCCTTCCTGCAACGCTTTCCCGCCGGCACCACCCTGCTGCTGGAGGGTGACCAGGTCGACTTCCTCTATGTGCTGCTGGACGGCATGGTCGAGTTGGAGGGGACCTGGAACGACAGGGAGACGACGCTGGCGGTCCTGCGCCCCGTCTCGACCTTCATCCTGGCCGCCGTGGTGCTGGACGCCGACGGGCTGATGAGCGCCCAGACGGTGGAGCGCTCGGACATCCTGATGATCTCGGGCGCGGCCATCCGGCGGGTGATGTCCCAGGACGCCGGCTTCGCGGTCGCGGTCGCCCAGGAGATGGCCGGCTGCTACCGCGGCCTGGTCCGCACGTTGAAGAACCAGAAGCTGCGCGGCGGGCTGGAGCGGCTGGCCAACTATCTGATCACCCAGCGCCTGCGTCAGGGCGGCGGGGCCACCTTCGAACTGCCGCATGAAAAGCGGGTGCTGGCCTCGCTGCTCGGCATGACGCCCGAGAACCTCTCGCGCTCGCTGGCCAGCCTGGCCGACTATGGCGTGGAGGTCCACGGACCGTCGGTGACCATCACCCGGCCGGCGGTGCTGGAGCGCCTGGCCAAGCCCGACCCGCTGATCGACAACCACCAGCCGGTCACCGACGCCCTCACCGGCCAGGCCCAGCAGGAACGCTGGCCCCTCCCCGATCGGGGCATCCGCGCGGCCTGACCTCAGCCGCCGAACTGGGCCAGTTGGCGGGTGTCGCCGGCATTGCCCTCGTGCAGGCGATGCCCCGCCGGCTTGCCGGCCAGCGCCGCCAGGATTCGCGCCTGCAGCGCCTCGGGCGCGTCGACCTCGAGCAGGTCCTTCAGCCCGACCCCCAGTTCGCCGAACAGGCAGAGCCGCAGCTGGCCGCGCGCGGTGATCCGCAGGCGGTTGCAGCTGTCGCAGAAGCCCGGCGCATAGGGAGCGATCAGCCCGATCCGGCCGGCGAAGTCGGGGTGGACATATTCGACCGCCGGCCCGTCGTCGAAGGCCCGGGCGCGGGGCGTCCAGCCGCGCTCGGTCAGCCAGTTGGTGAGCACCGTCCCTGGAATGTGCTGGTCGGCGAAGAATTCGGCGTTGTCGCCAGTGCGCATCAGCTCGATGAACCGCACCGCCACGGGCCTTTCGCGAACGAACTCCACGAAGTCGGCGAAGCCGTCCTCGGCGGTGTCTCGCATCAGCACCCCGTTGACCTTGACGGCCGGCACGCCGAGCTCCAGCGCCCGGTCCAGCCCCGCCACCACGGCCGGCAGCCGGTCGTGGCCGGTGATCCGCCTGAAGCCCTCGCGGTCGAGCGAGTCGATGCTGACATTGAGATTGGTCAGGCCCGCCTGGCGCCAGACGTCGATCTGGCGCTCCAGGTTCCAGCCGTTGGTGGTGATGCAGACCTTGGAGACCCCGGGAACGGCGGCCGTCCGCGCGATGATCTGGGCCAGGTCGCGGCGCACGCTGGGCTCGCCGCCTGTCAGCCGGATCTTGGAGACGCCGAGGTCAGCGAACGCCCGCACCACCCGCTCGCATTCGAGCGGCGTCAGGAAGGTCAGGGGCGCGGTCTTCTTGAACCCGTCCGGCAGGCAGTAGGTGCAGCGGAAATTGCAGACCTCGGTGACCGAGAGCCGCAGATAGTGAAAGCGGCGGCCGAAACCGTCGACGAGATCGTCCAACTCTTGGCTCCTTTCCAAGCGCGGGAGGCGACGGCGTTTCCCCCGTCACCCTTGCCGGTCAGGCCGGCGCGGCGACCGGGCCCTGGCGCGGATGCGCGTTAGGCCAAGGCCGCTCGGAGCAGATGCGGCCGGGCGAAGGCCCAGCCGAAGCGAAGTCTTAGCCGCCGTCCCGTGGGAGCGCCTTGACGGAGATCAAGCGGCCCTCGGGCGCGGCAGGGCCAGCATCCCGTAATAGGCGACGGCGAAGCCGCCGAACGCCAGCGACCAGGCCAGGCCCGAGGCGATCAACAGCCCCGTCTGCAGATTCGGAATGAAGGGCGCCGCCACGCGCAGCAAGGCGGCGGCGTTGATGGTCAGGTAGATCGCCGTCGTCGCCCAGCCGGCCGTCAGGGGGCGACCGCTGTGTCCGCGCGTGGCGCGGCTCATCACCGCCAGGGTCATGACGCCCACCGCGCCGGCGGTCAGGGCGTGGATGCCGGCCGAGCGCGCCACGAGATCCGGCGCGGCGGCCGCGGCGCCCAGCAGGATCAGTGCAGCGCCCAGCCATCCGTAGCCCAGGTGCAGAATCCAGACGAGCGGCTCGGCCAGGGTCTGCCGACCTCGCCAGCGGGAGAGCCGAACCAGATGAGCGGCGCCCGCCAGCGCCAGGGCCACGCCGGTAAGCGTTCCCGTCGGCGCCATGACCCAGAGCGCCGCGCCCAGGCCCGTCAGTCCTAGCGCCACTCGGTCTATCATGCCGAACAATGCCGGCCCAGACTCCAGGCCGCGCGTCTTCATCCAGTTGCGGGTGAAGCTGGGGATGATGCGGCCGCCGATCAGGGCGATCAGCAGGCTCGCCGCGCCCAGCGCCAGGCGCACGCCCAATTCATCGGCCACCCGCAGATGAAAGGCGATATTGGCCAGGGCCAACAGAGTCACCAGCCCGCAGACCGGCAGGTTTCGCCAATTGCGGCCGGCCAAGACCTCCCGCCAGATGACGGCGGCGAAGGCGATGAGGAACAGGCTGTCGATCATCGCGGCCATGGGTCCCAGCAGGTCCTGAAACAGCATGGCCACCCGCCCCGATCCCCAGAGCGAGACCAGAACCGCCAGCGGCGCGCCGATCACCGGCATGCGGCCGGTCCAGTTGGGAACGGCGGTGGTCAGGAACCCGGCGATCACCGCCGCCAGGAATCCGAAGATCATCTCATGGATATGCCATTCGCGCGTCAGGGCGGCCGGACCGCCGTGGAAATAGCTGAACAGCCAGAGCGGCACGACCAGGGCGCTCCACGCCGCGCCGAACAGGAAGAAGGGACGAAAGCCGTAGCTGAAAAGCGTCGGCCCCTCGTAGGCGCGCCGGGCGGCTGAGGTGCTGGTCATATGCAAGGGTAGCGCGACAAGCGACCGAACGGATTGACAGGCATCAAGCAGCGGTTAGCCACATTTCGAATAGCCGCAGGACAGGCAGCTGTCGCAACCCTCCTTGCGGATCAGCTCGAAGCCTCCGCAGCGCGGGCAACTGGCCATGGCGAGGGGCTTTCCGGTGGGCGTCGGCTCGGCCACCAGTGCGGGCGCCGGCCCCCCCAGGTGCCGCTCGATCACCCCGCCGATCGCCGCCAGCAGCGAGGGCACGTAACGGCCGCCCAGCCAGGCGCCGCCGCGCGGATCGAACACCGCCTTCAGCTCCTCGGCCACGAAGCCGACGTCGCCGCCGCGCCGGAACACGGCCGAGATCATCCGGGTCAGGCCCAGCGTCCAGGCGTAGTGGTCCATGTTCTTGGAGTTGATGAAGATCTCGAACGGCCGCCGCACGCCACCGTCCTCGACATCGTTGAGGGTGACATAGACGGCATGGGCGCTTTCGGGCCAGACCAGCTTGTAGGTGGCGCCCTCCAGGGCCTCGGGCCGGGGGATCAGGACCGGGCCGTCGGCGGGCGCCAGCGCCGGCTCGACCGAGAGCACCGAGCCGGTGATGGCGTTGGGCCGATAGGTGGTCATCCCCTTGCAGCCGCTGCGCCAGCCCAGCCGGTAGATGTCGCTGAAGTCCTCGAAGCCGATGTCGGCCGGGCAGTTGACGGTCTTGGAGATCGAGCTGTCGACGTGAGCCTGGGCGGCGGCCTGCATGCGGACATGGGCCTGAGGGGTGAGGGTCTGGGCGCTGACGAAGACATCCTCCGGGGGCGGAGCATCGCCATGCAGCCGCTTCCACACCGACAGCGCATAGTCCTCGACCGGCTCCTCCCGCTGGGAGCCGTCCGGCTGGCGCACCTTGCGGACATAGGCATAGGCGAATACCGGCTCGATGCCCGACGAGACGTTGCCGGCCAGCAGCGAGGTGGTGCCGGTCGGGGCGATGGAGGTCAGGCAGCCGTTGCGCAGGCCGTGCCTGGCGATCAGCTCGCGGGTCTCGGAATCGAGCTCAAGGAGATTGGGCCGGTCCAGGATGGCGGGGTCATAGAGGGGAAAGACGCCCTTCTCGGCCGCCAGTTCGGCCGAGGCGCGATAGGCCTCGCGCTTGATCCGTTCCAGCCACTGGCCGGTCAGCTCGACGGCGCGGTCGCCGCCGTAGGGAACGCCGCAGAAGACCAGGGCGTCGGCCAGGCCCGTGACCCCCAGGCCGATCCGCCGCTTGGCGCGGGCCTCGGTGGCCTGGGCCTTGAGCGGAAAGCGCGAGACGTCGATGACGTTGTCCAGCATGCGCACCGCCGTGCGGGTCAGGGCGGAGAGCTGGTCCAGGTCCAGCTCCGCCCCGGGCTGGAAGGGCGTCGCCACCAGCCGCGCCAGGTTGATCGAACCCAGCAGACAGGCGCCGTAGGCCGGCAGCATCTGCTCACCGCAGGGATTGCTGGCCAGGATGGTCTCGCAGTAGCCCAGGTTGTTGCGGGCGTTCACCCGGTCGATGAAGATCACCCCCGGCTCGGCCGCGTCATAGGTGGCCCGCATCAGCCGGCCCCACAGCTCCGTCGCCCGGACCGACCCCTGCACCTTGCCCTCGAACACCAGCGGCCAGTCGGTGTCGTCGGCCAGGGCCTGCATGAAGGCGTCGGGGACCAGGACCGAGAGATTGAAATTGCGCAGCCGCGCCCCCTCCCGCTTGGCGTCGATGAAGGCCTCGATGTCGGGATGGTCGATCCGCAGGCACCCCATCATCGCCCCCCGCCGCTGGCCGGCGGAGAGAATGGTGCGGCACATGCTGTCCCAAACATCCATGAAGCTGAGCGGACCGGAGGCGTCGGCTCCCACGCCCCTCACCCGCGCCCCGGCCGGGCGGATCGAGGAGAAATCCATACCCACGCCCCCGCCCTGCTGCAGGGTCAGGGCCGCCTCGCGGACCTGGGCGAAGATGCCGCCCAGATCGTCGGGAATGCGGCCCATGACGAAGCAGTTGAACAGCGTCACCGTCCGCGCCGTGCCCGCCCCGGCCAGGATCCGGCCGGCGGGCAGGAAGCGATAGTCGCGCAGGGCCTCGGCGAAGCGTTCGCGCATCGGCCCGCGCAGGTCCGGGGTTTCCGCCTCGGCGAGGGCGGCCGCCACGCGCGACCAAGTATCCTCCACCGTCCCGTCGCCTGCCATGCCTTCAGGATTGAACCGGTATTTGCTGGACCAGATTTCGCCCGCCAGCGGAGAATCGAACGCCATCGCCATGCACTCCCAGGAAGCGGACGAGGCTGGCTGATTCTCGGATCAGGCCATTTGAGGCGCAGCCGGCGCCGGCCCCGCGATGCGACAAGGCGGGGCTTGAGGAACATCAAGCCGTCGGCGGCGCCGGTTCAAGGCGCACCCGGTCCAGACCCGCTAGGGTTCGATCAAAGGAGTCCGCCGTGCTTGAAGACCCCCCGATCTCGTCGGCCAACCATTCCGCTGCGACGCCGCAAATCCGCTGCGCCCTGATGACGCCCAAGCCCGACGGCGATCCGGACCTCAGGTCGGCCAGCCTGATCGGCCTGATCCTGACCCAGTACCATGAGCCCCACCGCCGCGAGTTGCCCCAGGCTATCGCCCTGGCCCGCAAGGTCGAGGCGATGCACGCTGCCGAGCCCGAGTGCCCGCGGGGCCTCGCCGACCTGCTGACCTTCATGCTCGACGACCTGGAGAGCCACCAGCAGCGGGAGGAGCAGGTCCTGTTTCCGATGATCCTGGCCGGCGGCAGCCCGATGATCCGCTTCCCAGTCCAGCGGATGATGGCCGAACACGAGGACGTCGAGGCCCAGTTGCTGCAGCTGCGGACCCTGACCCAGGACTTCAGCCATCCGCCTGGCGCCTGCGCCACCTGGCGAGCCCTGACCGCGCTCTGCCGCAAGCTCGATGTGGACCTGCGCGAGCATATGCAGATCGAAAACCAGGTGCTCTTCGCGCCATTCCTGGATTGACGCCCAAGGCAGCGGACCCGAGCCCCGGCCACATCCCCGGGGTACGAATGCCGCTACCGGGGATGGGCGTTAATGCGGCGGCGGACTTCCTGTTCGCCGCCGCCATTTTTAAGGTGTTAGAAGGACAGAACCTCGACAAGCCCGCCGGCTGGCAGGAGCCGCGCGCCGGCCCGGCGGCGGATCAGCAAATCCGCCATCGCCAGTTCCTTCTGGGCCGAGGAGTCCTGATTGCCCAGGGGCTTTACCCCGTCGGCGGCGCCGCGCCCCCGATGAAAGCATTCCCGGTCGCCGCAGGCGTCCAGCGGCGCCAGCAGGGGCATGGTGCGCCAGGCCAGGGCTTCCTCGGGCCTGCGGCCACCCAGGCCGGCCAGCAGCGGCGCCAGGAACAGGCGGGCCGTCACCATCGCCGCGGAGGGATTGCCCGGCAGGCCCAGGACGATCCGTTTTCCCGCCCGGCCCAGCCAGACCGGCTTGCCGGGCTTGATCGCCACCTTTTCGAACGCCAGGCGCAGTCGGTGCGACTGGAACATCGCCTTGGAGAAGTCCCGCTCGCCCACCGAGGCCCCACCCGTCACCACGACGACGTCAGCCTCGTCCAGCGCCTCGCCCGCCGCGCGGGCCAGGCCCGGCAGGTCATCGCCCAGGCGCCGGCGGGAGACCACCTCGCCGCCCCAGGCGTCAGCGAGCGCGGCGACACCGAACGAAACGCTCTCCGGGATGGTTCCCGGCGCGTCGGCGGCCTGACCGGGGGCGACGAGTTCGTCGCCGGTGCTGATCAAGGCCAGGCGCGGCCGGCGGTAGGCCTGGACCGCCCCGATGTCGGCGGCGGCGGCGGCTACCAGGGCCTGGGGCGAGAGCCGGACGCTGGCGTCCAGCAGCGTCTCGCCCAAGGCGAAATCCGAGCCGGCCGCGCGGACATGCCACGCTGGCGAGGGGCGCTCGACCAGCAGCACGGCCTCACCCTCGCGACGGGTGACCTCCTGGATCACCACGCGGTCAGCGCCGGCGGGCATCGGCGCGCCGGTGAAAATGCGCACGCAATCGCCCGCGCCGAGCGGCGCCAGGCGCGGGGCCGATCCGGCGAAGGCTTCCCCGACCAGCCGCAGCCGCACCGGTCCCGCCGCCAGGTCGGCGTCGCGCACCGCATAACCGTCCATCGCCGAAACCTCGACCGCCGGTGCTGACCGCCGCGCGATCACCGGCGCGGCCAGGATGCGGCCGGCCGCCCGATCCAGGGGTACGAACTCCACACCCAGCGGCGTGGCGAGGGCCGCCAGCCGCCGGCAGGCCTCGTCGAAGCCGATCACGAGCACACCCCACGGTAACGGGGTATCTGTCCGACCAGAGAACAAGGCTTGAAGCGGCTGTCGAATTCCAGGGCCAGCACCAGGTCCCAGGCGTCGCGGCAGGCGCCGGTCGAACCCGGCACGCAGAAGATGAAAGTCTCGTCGATCTGTCCGGCCAAGGCCCGCGATTGCAGCGTCGATATGCCCACCGTGGTCTGGCTGGCCTGGTGAAACACCACCGAAAAGCCGTCCATCTGGCGGGAGAGCATCGGCTGGATCGCTTCGGGCGTGATATCGCGCGGCGCGAAACCGGTGCCGCCAGTGGTCAGGATGACGTCGACCGCCGGGTCGAGGGTCCAGGCGCGGACCTGGGCCTGGATGGCTGCGATCTCGTCGCGCACGATCGCCTTGGCCGCCAGCCCGTGGCCGGCCGCCTGCAGCCTCTGCGCCAGCAGGCCGCCGGAGGTGTCGGTGCGCTCGTCCCGGGTATCGGACACCGTGAGGACAGCGATCGACAAAGGATAGAAGGGCAGGTCGGGATTGATGCCTGGTCCCTTGGCGGCCTTGGGGGCAATGGCGAGGTTCAACGGTCAGCCTCCGGAGAAGGGAGAGAGAAAGGTCACTTCCTGGCCGGGAAACACCCAGGGATCGCCGGTGATCATCGCCTGGTCGATCGCGACCCGCATGCCGCGTTGCCCAAGCGCCTGGGTCGCGCCTTCGACCTGTCGGACAATGCGGAGCTTGAATTGGCTCAGGGGACAGCCGGCGGACGGCAAAGCGACTTCAAGCGAGCGGCCGCAACAATCGCCGATCGGCCCAAAGAACAGCACGCGCACCATGGGGGATGCGCCGCCGCTCGGCGCCTCCGGCCGGATTTGAGCATCGATCATGCAGACGGTCCCCGTGCATCGACCTCAGCCTAGAGGCGGGCGCGGAAACCGCATTGTCCTGTATCAAGTCATCTCGCCGCAGCTGTCATGCAGGCCCCAGAATGGAGACAACTTCCTGAGTGACTGCCCCACCGCCACCATCAGCCGTTATTAACTGAATTTATTCAATATTTCTGCCGTTTCACAATCCAGCCCCAGCATTCACCCCAGCGAATCCTGATTCGAGAGTGAGAAGAGGCTCATCTGGCTACTGGGAGGTCGGCTTAGCGCCAGCTCCGGACATTGAGGCTCAGCCAAGAACCTGACCTTCGTTGGCTCCGATAGCCAAGCAGCACCCAGCGTGCCTCTGCGAGCCGGCTGCAGTAGGGCGCCCGATCCTATACGCCCTTCACATATCCCTGAGCTTCGACGATCTGGCCGGCGCGAACACGCATCAGATTGACGCCGCGCACCGAGCTTGAAGGATCAGGCCCCCAGACCAGCCGCCATTGGATAACGCCGTGATCGCCTCGCGCGATGTAGCGTTCGTTTTCGAAGTGGATGTCCGCGTTCGTGGCTATGCGGGTCCATAGAGCGATGCAGGCTTCCTTACCCTCGTGACGGGACCCGTCCGGCGCGGGCTGCGTGTTCTCGATGACGCAGTCGTCCGCAACCAGCTGCTGCAGATCCGCGGGATCGTGGGTGAGGAACACCTGATCGAAGCGCCTCAGGATTTCCTCGGTCTGGAGGCTTTCCGCATCGCGGAAGCTTTCGCTTGTCATCGTCGTCTCCAAGGTAAGGGCGTGGGCGCCCACGCCGGCTAGGGAAGGTTTCGGCCGACCGCCGCTTTGAGAGCTTTGCGCACTCCAGGCCGCGCCAGCATATCGAGCGGGCATCTTGATGGTCCTCGCGTCAGGGGCCGAAGACGTCCGGTCGATAGGTGCAGAGGGGCCGGGCCTGCAGGCGCTCGGTGTAGGCGACCAGATGAGGGAGATCAGCGGTCATCCCCAGCCACCGGGCCCAGCAGGCCGCGTAGCCGACAAAGATGTCGGTGACCGAGAAGCGGTCCTCCACCAGCCATTCCCTGTCCCGCAGGTGGGCGTCGAGGGCGGCGAGACCGCGCTTGGCGGCGGCTTCGTTCTGAGGGTAGACGGCCGGAACGCGTTCTTCCTCCGGCAAGACGAAGAGGTTGCGGGCGGTGTGCCAGAGGAAGGCCTCGATCTCGGAGAGCGTGAAGGCCACCCACTGGTCGTGCAGGGCCCGCGCCCAGGCGCCCGAGGGCGCGATCAGACCGGCCTCCGGATGGCTATCGGCGAGCCAGGTGCAGATGGCGGCGGACTCGAAAAGTGGCCGGCCATCATCGCGCAGCGCCGGCAGCTTGCTGAGCGGATGGATCGCGGCGAGCTCGGGCATGGCGAACACATCTGGCCCCTCGATGCTCTCGTAGGGCAAGCCGAGCTCCAACAAGATCCAGCGGACTCGGGTCGAGCGGGTGGGCTGCAATTCATAGAGCGTGATCGACATGGCGCGCCTCCGTTTGCGTTGGCCAGCTGCTGGCCGTCGCCAAAGGACGAAGCAAGTGCGCCCGGCCCGACAGCCTGGACCGATCAAATTGCGGCCTGGAAGCCTCCAGAGGCGTTTGTGCCGGGCCCGCGAGGTGTCCATGCGCCCCATACGCATGGGTGTTGATGAGTATCGAGCCAAGCGGCCGCGATGCGCCATCCAATATTAATTGGGCCGCTATCGATACGAGCAGTATATCGCCCTGACGCCCCGAACGGCTCGGCTCAGGTCATGCGGAGGCGGTCGTTAGGGTCTACCCTTCGCCCGCAATACGTCAGAAGCCGACGTTCGCGCGCCGCCGAAGTAGGTCCCGACAGCGGCCCACCGATCCTTAGCCGCCAACCACATCCGGAATGGAGCGACTGCCTACGCCGGCCTACGGCGCGCGCTCAGCCAACTCGAACACGTTAGCGGTTCGACTGCCCCCACCGCCAGCGCCCCACATCGGGCCGCCTTAACCAAAACCCGCGAGAAATCATCCCGTTCGCCGACCCCGACTCGCCCAGTTTGGGTTTTTCCGGGTTGACGCGACAACCGCAGGGCGCATAATTCCCGGCAAGGCGTAAAGCCAGACCAGTTTCGCGTTCTACGTGTTCACACGTCGGTGTCGGCCGGCGCGCCTGCTTTTTTCCATTTCCATACTCCCACAACCGGCGCCGCCGCCGGCGTGCGGTCGCACGCCCGGGTCGCCAAGGAGGGCCCATGCCTCAAGCCGTGCTCGGCGGTTCGCCGGTGACCCTGGTCGATGACGGCGGCCATCAACTTTCGATCCCGCTGGGACTGCTGTCCTTCACGGGCGGCAAGATCGATCCCAAGGGCTGGCCCGGCTGGGCGAAGATCCCCGGCCCCACCCAGTCGGCCGTCCAGCACTATCTGGACAACCTGGCCGCCCGTGGCCTGCTGCAGCCGGCCCCGCCGCCGCCGGTCACCCCCGCGATGGTCATCCGGGCCCTGGACGCCGGCTCGACCGGCAACTTCATCAAGATCACCCTCGTCAACCCTTCACCCATGGTGAAGCCCGAGGAAACCACGGTCGACATGACCGTCGACCTGGTCGAGACCTATAACAGCGTCACCAAGGCCAATATCGAGGGCCTGCTGGGCAAGGACGCGGCGAGCGGCAGCAATCCGGGCCTGGCCTATGTCAGCAAGCCCCCCGGCGCCCTGAGCGTGGCAGCCAAAGCGCCCTTCGACGCGTCGGGCGTCTGGACAGGCGGCGGCCTGGAGCTGACCACCCGCCGGGTGGCGAAGGCCACCGACCCGGCTCCGGCGGCCGAACTGGTCAAGAACGGCGCCAATCTCGACCTGGTCATCACCTGGACCAAGCCCTCGCCCAAGACCGCGCTCAAGGACCTGGATGGCGTCTTCGACTTCCTGTTGGACGTCGACATGCCGGCCGGTGGTTGGGGCGTGCCCAAGGCCAGCAGCTTCAAGTTGCTGGGCGGCACGGACGGCGGCCCACCCACCAAGGCCCAGTCCACCGTCCCCGGTGTCTGACGGCCGCCCTTCCAGCAACGCCCTGGCCGCGTCTCCCCTTCAATCCAGCTCGAGGTTTGCCGATGCCCGTTTCGGTCTCCTATCCCGGCCTCTACATCGAGGAACTGCCATTCAGCGCCCATAGCATCGCCGCGGCGCCGACCTCGGTGGGAGCCTTCATCGGCTACAGCCACCCCTACCGGACCAAGGCGCCGCCCGGCAAAGCCATCCGGCTGTTCAGCTTCTCGGACTACGAGACCTGGTTCGGCGGGCTGTTCACCAGCGGCCTGGCCGAGCCGGCCCTGGCCCGTTCGGTCTATGAGTTCTTCCTCAACGGCGGCTCGGACACCTGGGTGGTGGGGCTGACGCCCAAGCTGTTCAACGCCGGCGCCTTCGTCGCCAATGTCGGCGATCCGCAATACGCCCAGGTCAAGCTGCCGGCCGCCGGCCTGACCGGCATAACCTTCACGGCGCTCGAGCCGACCGACATCGTGCCGATGCAGATTTCGATCACCAACGTGCGGGGGGCCAACGACGTCTTCGACCTGGTCATCGCCTATGGCAGCCGGGTCGAGACCTATCGCGGCGTCTCGCTGACCGGGGCCGCGGCGGACAGCCCCGGCAGCCGGATCAACGACATCTCCAATCTGGTCACCGTGGCGCCGGCCGGCGGCGGCTATGGGGTCACGGTGCCTGGTCCGGAGGCGGGGACCATCAAGGTCCTGGCCTCGGCCTTTCCGGCCCATGATTCCAACTTCAGCGGCGCGGACTTCATCGGGGTCTTCCAGGCCGACACCTCGCTGGACAAGGTCGAGCAGTTCAACATCCTGGTGACCCCGGGCGTCTCGGCAAACGCGGTGCAGAGCGCGGCCATGGCCTTCGCCGAGCGCAAGCGGGCCTTCTACATCGCCGACCCGCCGCCCAACGCCGAGGCCGACGCCAGCGGCGGCGGCTGGACCATCGAGGCGGCCTGGGCCAACATCCCGCGCAGCCAGAACGCGGCCCTCTACTTCCCCTACCTGCAGAGCACCGACCAGATCACCGGCAAGCCGATCGACGTGCCGCCGTCGGGCTTTGTCGCCGGCATCTATGCCCGCACCGACAGCCGGCGCGGGGTGTGGAAGGCGCCGGCGGGGCTGGAGACCACGGTGCTGGACACCACCGGCCCAGTGCCGACCGGCCGCATGAACGACCCGCGCCACGGGGTGCTCAACAAGTCCTCGATCAACGTGCTGCGCCAGTTCACCACCGGCACGGTCGTGTTCGGGGCCCGCACGACGGTGGCCGACAACGACGCCTTCGCGCAGTCGAAATACGTGCCCGTGCGGCGGATGACCCTGTTCATCGAGCAGACCCTGCTGGCCAACCTGCGCTGGGTGATCTTCGAGCCCAATGACGAGCCTTTATGGCTGTCGATCCGCAGCTCGATCGAGAACTTCATGCTGTCCCTGTTCAACCAGGGCGCCCTGCAGGGGTCGAAGCCCAGCCTGGCCTTCCAGGTCAAGTGCGACGCCTCGACCACCACGGCCGACGATCAGCAGAACGGCATCGTCAACATCGTGGTGGCCTTCGCCCCGCTGAAACCCGCCGAGTTCGTGGTCATCAAGATCGCCCACCTGGCCGGCCAGGCCGCCTCTTAAGGAAGACCGCCATGCCGACTTTCAGCGTCAATGTGAACCGCTTCGACCCCTACAAGACCTTCGCCTTCCTGGTCTATTTCGGCGCCTCGACCACCCCCGTGGCCGCCGTCAGCAAGGTGGGCGGGCTGAAGCGCTCGTCCGAGCCGATCGACTACAAGCAGGGCGGCGACGCCATCATCCGCCGGGGCCTGGGGCGGACCAAGTACGACGACATCACCCTGGAGCGGGGCCTGACCCACGATCCGGACTTCGCGGTCTGGGCCAACGCCGCCCAGGTGCTGGACAAGGGCGCGGCCTCGACCTCGCTCAAGGACCTGCGCCGCGAGGTGCGGATCGACCTGCTCAACGAGGCGCGCCAGCCGGTCTACCGCTTCCACCTGCACCGCTGCTGGGTGTCGGAATACCAGGCCCTGCCGGACCTGGACGCCGGCGCCAACGCCATCGCCCTGGAGCATATCAAGCTCGCCCATGAGGGCTGGGAACAGGATCTGGCCCTGTCCGAGCCGAAAGAAATCTAGGCGCGTCATGTTCGGTGGGACGGTCGTGCATCTTCCCGTCGACGGGCGGACCGTCAGGCTGCGGCCCCTGGCCGGGGCCGACGAACTGGCCATAGCCGAGGCGCAGGGCTCGCCGCTGGAAACGGCGCTGGTCCTGCTGCAGCGGCTGGCCAGCCCGGCCGACGACGGCGCCGACGACTGGTCGGCGCTCAGCGTCACCGACTTCGAGCTGCTGCTGCTGGCCTTCCGGCGCGGGTTGTTCGGGGACCTGGTGCGCAGCGACTTCTTCTGTCCGCAGGACGGCTGCGGGGAGCGGGTGGAGATCGAGTTCTCGCTGGCCGACTTCGTGGCGGGCGTCACGCCCGGCCGGCCGCGCGGGGTCAGCGACGACCCGGACCGTCCGGGCTGGCGACGGTTGGGCGAGGCGGCCTTCCGCCCGCCGGCGGTGCGCGACCAGGTGATGGCCCAGGCCGGAGGCGGGGCAGACCTGCTGGCCCGTCGCTGCATCGAGCCGCCCAACCCGCCAGCCCGGCTGAAGCTGCGCTGCGTCAGCGCCATGGAGGCCATCGCCCCGGAGGTCTCCCAGACCCTGGAGGGCGTCTGCCCCGGTTGCGGCGCGCCGGTCCGGGCGGTGTTCCACGTGCCGGCCTTCGTCGTCGCCGAGGTGCAGCGGGCCTTCGGACGGATCACCGAGGAGGTCGACCTGATCGCCCGGGCCTATCACTGGTCGGAGGCCGAGATTCTCAGCCTGCCGCGCCGCCGGCGTCAGGACTACGCCGCCCGCATCCGCGACCGGGGGCTGGCCGCCTGATGGCCAAGGTCCCCGCATACCTGGCGCGCCTCGCCAACCCGCTGGCCCAGGCTCCCCTGGCGCTGGGCCCCAGCACGCGCCGGCCGGCCGAGCCGGGCGACGAGGCCCCGCCGCCTGCGCCGGCCGTGACCCGGCCTCTGCCCCAGCCAGCGCCCCGCGCCGCGATCCCGGAGCCGGGCCCAGTGGCGTCGCCGATCCCGCAGACGGTCACTCCTATCCTGCCCGACCCGCCGCCGAACGAAGCGGTACTGGCCGAAGTCCCACCGGCGCTCGCGCCGCCCCGCCTGACCGAAACGCCGATCAAGGCTGCGGTCGATACGCCCGCGCCGGTTCCGCAAGCCGTCGTGGTTCAGCCCCTCCAGCCTCCGACACCCCATGCGCCGCGCCCTGCTCCGGCCAGGCCCGCGCCGACCGCCGCCGAGCCGACGGTCGCAGCCGCGCCATCGCCGAGGCCTTCGACACCCGAGCCGCTGGCTCAAGCCCTCCCGACTACAGCGCTTGCCGTCTCGCAACCGGCCAAGCCCACGTCCAAGCCCGCCCCAGCCGTCGACCTGCCCAGGGCCCAGGCCAGGTCCGCTCCGCCCGCCGCCCAGCCCGCGCCCCCGATCCTGCAACCCGCCGCGCCGGCCGAACCGCTCCGCACCGCCCCTCGCCGGGCCGAGCCGGCCGCCGCTCCGTCGATCCATATCGGCGCCATCGAGGTCCGCATGGCCTCGCCGCCGCCGCCCGCCCCCGCGCCGCAACCCCATCGCGCCGCCACGCCGGCCCGTCCCGCCATGCCCAGCCCGGGCTATGCCTGGCGCTATGGCCGGGCGCAGAGCTGAGGGATCGGGCGCATGGCTTTTCCCGACACCCTCGACCTCTCCAGCGTCACCGACGAGTTGGTCAAGCTGGTGCGGGACGCGGTGAAAAACTCCGCCCTGTGGGCCGAACCCGGCATCAAGAAGTTCACCGTCCATGTCACCGGCAAGGCGCCCGAGGTGGTGCGCGACGACAACGGCTGCCAGCTGACGCTCAGCCTGATGCATGTCGGCTCCGACCCGGCCTGGCGCAACACCTTCCCCAATAACGACCCGGCGGTGCGCTCCATCCCGCAGCTGTCGACCCGCCAGCCGATCGGCCTGGTGCTGACCTATCTGATGACCGCCTACGAGGAGGGCGGCGCCTTTCACCACGAACAGCAGGCGATGAGCATGGCGCTGACCTGCTTCCACGCCCAGCCCTTCCATTCGAGGGTGGCCGGCGGCCCGCGCGACTTCGTCATGGTCGTCGAGCAGGCCACGCTGGATGAGCTGAGCCGCCTCTGGCAGTCGATCACCGTGCCCATGCGGCTGTCGGCCCTGCTGCGCGTGGCGGTGGTCTTCCTGCGCCCGCCCGAGACCCCGCCGCCCCCGGCCAAGCCGGTCAAGGAATCGCGGCTGCTGGCCGGCGCCGGCCTGGAGCCCCTGGCCGAGGCCCCGCAGCTGTTCCAGACCGGGTCGACCATCAGCTACCTGGCCCCCAAGGGCGGGGGGGCCGAGACGCTGCGGATGCATGTCTCCCCCGCCGTGGCGGCGCCCGGGGCCCTGCTCAGCGTCGGCGGCAATGCGCTGAAGGACGCCAAAATCTATCTCAGCAAGGCCGACGGCAGCGGCGAGACCGACATCACCGCCTGGCGCCAGACGCCGGCCGCCGAGTCCGAGATCGTGCTCAAGGTCCCGACCGGAGCGGGCGCGCCGGCCAGCGGCCTGCATCGGCTGGCCGTGGGTCCCGGCGCCGGCGGGCCGGACCGCAGCCCGGCTATCCCGATCAGCATCGTGCCCAGCGTCACCGTGCCCGGGCCCCTGCCCATTCTGGTCCCCGTCGCCGGCCTCTACACGGTGGATGGCGCCGGCTTCACCCCCGGCGACACCGCCGTGCTGCTGGGCGCCGACGCCCTGACGCCGGGCGGGGCGGCGGGACCGGGCGTCTTCGCCATCAACGCCGGGGGGACCCAGATCACCTTCAAGGCCCCGGCCGGCCAGCCCCCCGGCCGCTACCCGCTGCGCCTGCGCGTCGCCGATATCGAGGCGCCGCCCGCTTGGTGGATCGACATCCCATGAGGTGGCTGGCCCTGTTCATCGCCTGGTGGCTGCACCAGCTGCGGAGCCTGATGGGCCAGGCGCCGTCGGCCGTGCCTGCGAAAACGGCGGCCGCGCCCCGCTTGGTCAAGCCTGCCGAAGCGCCCGTCCCTGGCGCGACGGTCGCGCGGGTGCTGGACCGGGTTCGCGCCCACGCGCGGCTGCACGCCCTGTGGATGGCCGAGCTGTGGCGGCTGGGCCAGTCCAGCCCGGACCAGGGCCTGGCCATCACCGCCGGCGAGACCGGACGGCTGCTGACCGCCCCCGCCGACCAGGCCGCCGCCCGCGCCGCCTTCCTGGCCAGCGATCCCACCGCCAAGGCCCTGGCCCCGACCGCGGCGGCAGCCGACGCGGCGCTGGCGAACGACGCCGGCTGGACCGGCTTTTGCGAGGATTTCGGCCTGAGCCCGCCGGCCGCCGACCTGATGGCCCTGGCCCTGGCGGTCGCCTGGGAGCCGGACCTGGGCCGGGTGCTGGCCTATCTGCAGGACGACGGTCAGGCCCTGCAGCCCAGCCGCCAGCTCGCCGCCCGGCTGTTCGATAACCCCGAGCCGCTGGACGCCGCGCCGCTGCTGGCCTGGCGGCTGGCGCAGCCGCTGAACGGCGCGGCCCCGGACCTGCCGGCCACCTGCTGGGCCGCCGACCCGGCCGTGGCGGTCTCGCTGGCCGAGGGGTCCTGGCGCGATCCCCTGCTGGACGGCGGCGCCCGTCTGGTTTCCCCCGAGGGGCGCCTGCCGCTGCACCAGGCCTCGCTGGCCACGCTCCAGGCGGTGGCAGCCTCGGACGAGCGGCCTCTGGTCATCGACCTCTGTGGCGCCGAGGGGCTGGGCCGCCAGACCCTGGCCGCGCGGTTCGCCGCCGGCCGGGGCCAGGCCCTGCTGGCCCTGGACGCCGCCCTGCTGCTCGGCCGGCCTAACGCCGAGCCCCAGCGCATCCTGGCCGCCGGCCACCGCATGGCCCGCGCCCTGGGCGCCATCCCCTACTGGCGCGGGGCCGACAGGATCGCCGCCGCCGATTGGCTGGCCGTCAGCGACACCGTCGACCTGGCCCTGCGTGGCTGGCCGGCGGCCGGGCCGTTCGGGCCGGCGGCCGGCAAGGCCGCCATCACCCTGGAGCCGCTGCACACCTCCGATCGCCTCGCCCTCTGGAGCCAGCACAGCCCGGCCGAGCCGCCCCGGCTGGTCGCCCTGCAAAGGCTGACCGCCGGCGAGGTGGTCGCCGCCGCCCTCGCCGCTCCCATCGGCCCCGGCGCCGTCCGCGCGGCCCTGCGCCGCTCGGCGCCGCCGCAGG
Source organism: Caulobacter ginsengisoli (assembly GCF_030814835.1). Lineage (GTDB taxonomy): Bacteria > Pseudomonadota > Alphaproteobacteria > Caulobacterales > Caulobacteraceae > Caulobacter > Caulobacter ginsengisoli. The sequence continues at coordinate 235,832 of NZ_JAUSVS010000003.1, read as the reverse complement.
ACGACCTCCTGAACCTGGTCCCCACGCCTTACGTCTGGGACGACCTCGTCGCGCCCCCCGAGCTGGAGCGGCAACTGCGCGAGTTCGCCGACCAGATCCGCCTGCGCTGGGCCGTCTACGAGGACTGGGGTTTCGAGCGGCTGACCCCGATGGGGCGGGGGCTGGCGGCGCTGTTCGGCGGGGCCTCGGGCCTGGGCAAGACCATGGCCGCTCAGGTCATCGCCCGCGAGCTGGACCTGGACCTCTACCGCGTCGACCTGGCCGGGGTGGTCGACAAGTATGTCGGCGAGACCGAGAAGCGGCTGCGCTCGGTGTTCGACTATTGCGAGCGGGCCGGCTGCATCCTGTTCTTCGACGAGGCCGACGCCCTGTTCGGCAAGCGGACCCAGGTCAAGGACGCCCATGACCGCTTCGCCAATATCGAGATCGACTACCTGCTGCAGCGGATCGAGGCGTTCAACGGCGTCACCATCCTGGCCACCAACCGCAAGAGCGAGCTGGACAGCGCCTTCCTGCGCCGGCTGCGGCTGATCATCGACTTCCTGCCGCCGGGCGAGGACGAGCGGCTGGCCCTGTGGAAGAAGGCGCTGCTGCCGCAAAGCCCGACCGGCGAGGACCTGCTGGACGGCATCGACTGGGCGTTCCTGGCCGGCGAGCTGTCGATGAACGGGGCCGAGATCAAGGCCACGGCCCTGGGCGCCGCCTTCCTGGCCAAGGCCGACGGCGGCAGGATCGCCATGCCGCACGTCCTGGCCGCCGCCCAGCGCGAGCTCTCCAAGCAGGGGATCATTCTGCGCACCCCGCTGGAGGCCGGTTCATGAACCTCACCATCGGCCGCCTGGTGCTCGACATTCCCGGCCTCGACGCCGACGGGGCGCGGCTGCTGGCCGAGCGGGTCGGCGCGGGCCTGGCGGGTCTGCCGATAAACGGGGCGCGCAGCCTCGAGCGGCTGTCGGTCACCCTGCCGCCGGGCGCCGGTGTCCAGGCCCAGGCCGCCGCCATCGTCTCGGCGGTGCGCACTCAGGTGGGAGGGGGCGACTGATGGCCGGCAAGTTCCTCCGCGGCGCGCTGATCGAGTTCAACGACTCCCTGCCCATCCCCACGCCCAACATCATCATCTTCCAGTTCAATCCCGAGGGGATGACCAACAGCTGGGCCGCCGCCGGCGGCGCGGCGGCGGGCAAGAGCGGCGCCGGGTCGAGCGGCGATCCGATGGCGGCGGCCGGCAACCCGGTGCAGTCCTTCAGCCTGGACCTGGCGATGAGCGCCACGGACATGATCGCCGACGGCGGGGTGGGCGGCGGGCTGGCGACGGTCAGCGGCATCTACACCCGCATCGCCGCCCTCGAGATGCTGATGTTCCCGGTCGACACCGGCGGCGGCGGCCTGCTGGGCTCGGTCAGCGCCGCGTTCGGGGGCGGGGCGCCGGCTCCGAAGACCAAGATTCCCAAGGGCAAGGTCCCGATGGTGCTGTTCGTCTGGGGGCCGGGACGGATCGTGCCGGTGCGGGTGACCAGCCTGTCGATCAAGGAGACCCTCTACGATCCCATCCTGCTCAACCCGACCCAGGCCACCGCCACCGTCGGGCTGCAGGTGCTGACCCCCGAGGTGCTGGCCAACACCACCGGCATCCTCAAGGACGTCTCGGTCGCGGCCTGGAACATCAACCACGCCCTGCGCCAGGCGCTGGCCATCGCCAACCTCGCCAACGCCGTCGAGTCGTCCATCGGCATGTTGCCCTTCTGAGGATCGCCGCGATGTTCGACAAAAACAGCCGCTACGCCAAACAGCCCGTCTACACGGTCAAGACCGCCGACGGCCGCGAGGTCAGCGCCGTGGCCATCCCGCTGCCGACCCGCCCGGTCCTGGCCGGCTATCACAAGCGCGACGTCAATGAGCGGCTGGACCAGATCGCCGGCTGGCATCTGAAGGACGCCACCAGGTTCTGGTCGCTGTGCGACCTGGCCAACAGCCCGGTTCCCGCCGCGCTGGGCGAGCGCGACCTGGTCGCCATTCCGAGGTCCGACGGCGGATGAGCGCGGCCTTCGACATCCTGATCGACGGCGCGCCCGCCAGCGACCTGACCGACCGGCTGGGCGGGCTGGAGGTGGAGGAGCACGCCGATCGGCCCGGCGTGTTCAGCCTGACCCTGGCCGCCAACACCGACGAGGCGGGCGACCTCGACGCCGTGGCCGATCCACGTTTCGGTCCGCTGGCCAATGTGGCGGTGGTCGCCCGGGCCTGCGACGAGCAGAACCAGTGCATCATCGACGGCTTCGTGCTGGCCCAGAGCTTGAATCTGGACCGCAGCGGCGGCGAGGCGTCCTTGCGCGTCTGGGGCCAGGACGCTTCCTGGCTGATGAACACCACCGAGCAGGCCCGCGAATGGGTCGACGTCACCGACGGCTCGGTCGCCAACAGCATCTTCGGCGAGTACGGCTTCACCCCCAACCCCGGCAACACAGACGACGACAGCCCGGCCCATGCCGAGGCCGGCCACAGCCTGATGCAGCGGGCGACCGACGCCCAGTTCCTGATGAATCTGGCCAAGCGCAGCGGCAAGCTGTGCCGCGTCTTCTGCGAGGACATGCCCGGGGTGCGCACCGGCTGGTTCGCCCGGCCCAAGCTGGACGGCGAGCCGGCCGCCATCCTGATCGCCAGCGGCCCGGACGCCAATATCGACAATCTGGACCTCAGCTGGGACGTCATGCGGCCGACCAGCGTCATGGCCCACCAGGCCCTGTTCAGCTCGACCGAAGGAGCCGGCGGCGAGACGGCCGAGAGTGGCCTCTCGCCCCTGGGCGACAGCGACTTGGCGACCTTCGCCGGCAAGCCGGTCAAGGCGATGCTGACCGCCATGGTCGACGACGGCGGCGAGCTGACCACCCGGGCCCAGGCGGTGCTGGCCGAGGCTGGCTGGTTCGTCCGCTGCGAGGGCAGCGTCACCGCCGCCGCCCTGGGCTCGATCCTGCGGGTCGGTAAGCTGGTGCGGGTCGACAGCGCCGGGACCCGGTTTTCCGGAAGCTACCTGGTCTGGAGCGTGCGCCACTCCATCTCGGCCGACACCCACACCATGGGCTTCACCCTGGTGCGCAACGCGGTGGGGGCGTCATGAACGACGACCTGATCCAGGACGCCCTCGACCGGCTGCACGGCCGCTACTTCGGCAAATACCGCGGCTCGGTCACCGAGGTCGACGCCCCGACCATGCGCATCAAGGCCACCGTGCCGGCGGTGCTGGGCGAGACGACCAGCGGCTGGTGCATGGCCTGCGTCCCCTATGCCGGCCCGGACGTCGGCTTCGTCATGCTGCCCGAGGTCGGCAGCGGAGTGTGGATCGAGTTCGAGGCGGGCGACGTCTCCTATCCGATCTGGACCGGCTGCTACTGGCGGGCCGGCGAGGTCCCGGCCAAGGCCAACGCCGACATCAAGGCGGTGTACGCCAAGGCCGGCAGCGTCTCGCTGGACAACAACGGCCCCTCCATCACCCTGGAGGACGCCGACGGCCACACCGTGGTGATGGAGTCGGCCGGGATCACCGTCACCGCCGGCTCGTCCAAGATCGCCGCCACCAGCAGCGGCGTCAGCGTCAACGACGGCGCGCTGGAGGTGAAGTGATGGGCCAGTTCCTCACCACCGCCTCGACGATGATGTGCCCGCACGGCGGGACGGTCACCGCCATCGCCAGCCAGCAGAAGGCCCAGGCGGGCGCCGCCATGCTGATCCAGAGCGATGCCTGCACCATCGCCGGCTGTCCGTTCATGATCGGCCCCAACCCCAGCCCCTGCGTCACCGTCCGCTGGGTCTCGCCCGCCACCCGCAACACCCTGGGCGGCACGCCGGCCCTGACCAGGGAGAGCGTGGGCCTGTGCCTGGCCGCCACCCAGGCGCCGCAGGGACCCGTCCAGGTCGTCAACACCCAGCCGAAGGCCTCGGGCCAATGACCAGAGCCGACTTCGCCTTTCCCTTCGGCATCGCGCCCGGCGCCGGCCAGGCCCGGCGGACCAACTACGAGGATCACGTCGATCAGATGATCCGGCAGATCCTGCTGACCGATCCGCGCGAGCGGGTCTGCCTGCCCGACTATGGCGCGGGCCTGCGGCGCCTCTTGTTCTCGCCGCTGTCGGTGGGGCTGGAGGCGACCACGCAACTATTGGTGAGCCAGTCGCTGACCCGCTGGCTGGGCGACCAGATCGTGGTGCGCAAGGTCAGCGTGCTGAGCGCCGAGGACGGCGCGCCCGGCGCGGGCCTGCCCGACGGGGCGGTGGTCGTGCAGATCGACTACGAGCTCATCGAAACCCGCACCGTGCGGCGCGTCCAGGCGGTCGTGTCATGACCGTGCGCAACCGCTCCAGCGAGATCCTGGGTTCGACCAAGGTCAACGGCATCGACTTCATCGAGGTCGATGCGGGCGATCCGACCATCCTGCATGTGCATTTCCTCAACACCGTGGAGATCAAGCCGGTCCCGGCCCCTGGCCTCACCGCCAGGGTCGATGGCGGCGATAGCATCCCGACCGTCAAGGTGCGGCCCATCGTTCCCGCCAACGCCTGGTCGCACGACGCCCAGAACCGGCCGATCCTGACCCTGCGGCTCGAGGCCCAGGGCGACTTCTCGGACTACCGCCTGACCCTGCTGGGCTCGCCGAAGATCGACCGGATGTTCCGGTCGGCCAGCTTCTCGTTCAAGGCCTTCTGCCCCAGCGACTTCGACTGTCAGCAGCCCGGCCCGGCCTGCCCGCCGGACGACATGCCGATCCCGCCGATCGACTATCTGGCCAAGGACTACCTGAGCTTCCGCCGGGCGCTGCTGGAATACTCGGCCCTGGCCTATCCGGCCTGGCGCGAGCGGTCGGAAGCCGACTTCGGGGTGATGTTCGCCGAGGCGCTGTCGGCCCTGGCCGATGAGCTGAGCTACCAGCAGGATCGCGTCGCCGCCGAGACCTCGATCGAGACGGCCACCCAGCGCCGCTCGGTGACCGCCCTGGCGCGGTTGGTCGACTACGAGCCCCGGCCGGCGACCAGCGCCCATGTGCAGCTGCGCCTGGACGTCGCCGGCCCGCCGATCCCGGCCGGCGCCCTGGTCGGGGCCCGCACGCCCGAGGGCGAGGTGATCCCGTTCGAGATTGGGACCGGCCTGACGGATGCGAGCGTCTATCCGGTCAACCCCGCCTGGAACGCCGGAAAGCTGATCCCCTACTGGTGGGACGACGAGGAGCGCTGCCTGCCGCGCAAGGCCACCGAGATGTGGCTGCTGGGCCATGGCCACCAACTGGCGGCCGGGGTGGCGCTGCTGATCCAGACCGACCTGCCGGGCGAGAGCCTGCGCCAGATCGTGCATCTGACCGAGGTCGAGCAGGCCTATGACGCCGTCTTCCTGACCTTGGGCAACCCGACCCCCGTGACCCGCATCGCCTGGCGGGCGGACGACGCCCTGACGCGGGAGCGCGACCTGACCCGCACCAGCCTGGCCGGCAACCTGCTGCCGGCGACCCAGGGCCAGCGGCGGCTCGAGACCGTGGCCATCGACACCCGCCCCTTCACCGCCCCCGACGCCCCCCTGGCCATCGCCCGGCGCGGGCCCAACGGCGACGACCGCCAGCCCAACTTCGTCCACCGCCACCCGCTGGCCGCCACACCGCTGGCTTGGCTCGCCGACGGGGATGATGAGCCGACGCCGGAAATCTCGGTGCGCCAGGTGCTGCCCGACGTGCGCGACTGGACCTGGACGGCCAGCCTGCTGGAGGCCGACAGCCTGGACGAGGCCTTCACGCTGGACGCCATCGCCTGGCGCCCCGTCGGCTTCGACAACAGCGGCCGGCCCACCCAGTGGGACATCGACGGCGACCAGGGCGTCACCGTGCGGTTCGGCGACGGCGTCTTCGGCCTCTCGCCCACCCCGGCCAGCCTGTTCGAGATCCGCTACCGCACGGGCCTGGGCGCCCTGGGCAATGTCGCCGCCGACAGCATCGACCAGATCGATCCCGCCTGGGCCGCCTTCATCTCGGCCGCCAGCAACCCGTTCGCGGCCGAGGGCGGGGCGGCGGCCGAGACTCTGGACCATGTCCGCCGCATGGCCCCCCAGGCCTTCCGCGCCCGCCAGTTCCGCGCGGTGCGCTCGGAAGATTATGTCGCCGCCGCCGAGGAGCTTTCCTGGGTGCAGCAGGCCGGCAGCGCCTTCCGCTGGACCGGCAGCTGGTTCACCGCCTTCACCGCCGCCGACCCGAAGGGCTCGGGCGAGGTCACCCCGTTGCAGCATCTGGAGCTGGTCCAGCTGTTGAACCGCCGGCGGATGGCCGGGGTGGAATCCTATTCGCCGCCGCCGCGCTACGCCTCGGTCGACCTGGAAATCGAGGTCTGCGTCTCTCCCGACAGCCTGCCGGGCGATGTCGAGAAGCGGGTAGTCGAGGCCCTGAGCGGCGGGCGCGACGGCGAGGGGACGCCGGGCTTCTTCCACGCCGACCGCTTCACCTTCGGCTCGCCCCTGCAGCGCAGCCGGCTGGAGGCGGCCATCCAGCGGCAGGCCGGCGTCTCCGGCGTGCTGGCCATCCGCTATCGCAAGCGCGGGACCCTGACCGGCTATGTCGACCTGCCCGACACTCTGCCGATCGCCCCCGACGAAATCCTGCGCGTCGACAACGACCCCGACTGGCCCGAGCGGGGCGTGATCCGGGTCTATCCGGAGGGCGGACGATGACCGAGCCGCTGCACTGTCCCTGCGACGACCACAGCCCGGTCCTGCCGGTCAACCCGCCGGGCCTGGACGACATCGCCTTCCGCATCGCGACCTGGCGCGAGTTCCGCCGCGCCCTGCTGACCGGCAACGACGGCGAAACCGCCCTGCAGGACTGGCGGCCCGGCGGCGAGGGCGACCTGGCCGTGATGATGGTCGAGTGGTGGGCCTACCTTGCCGACATCCTGACCTTCTACAACGAGCGCATCGCCAACCAGGCCTACCTGCGCACCGCCGACCTGCCCCCCAGCGTGCGGCGGCTGATCGCCCTGCTCGGCTATCGCCCCCGCCCGGCCATCGCCGCCCACGGGACCCTGGCCGCCCTGGTCGAGCCCGGCCGCGAGGTGAAGCTGCCCAAGGGCCTGCAGTTCCAGAACAAACCCGGCCCCGGCGAGGACGTGCAGACCTTCGAGCTGGACGAGGACGTCGTCGCCAGCTCGCCCACCGCCGTGCCGGCCCGGCCGGTCGGCGACCTGCTGGCGCCCGAAACCGACGTCCTCTACCTGGCCGGCGAGCACACCGACCTGGACAACGGCGAGATCCTGCTGCTGCGGCGGCGCGGCTGGATCGGGCATCTGCTTCAGGTCTACCGCGCCACCGTCGTCGTGCGGCCCGACCGCACCAAGGTGACCCGGGTCGAGGTCAGCTTCTACGACACCCCGCCGACCGGCCTGCGGGCCGCGGACTACCGGCTGCTGCGGTCGCGCCAGACCAGCAGCCTGTGGTCGGCCTGCGGCACGGGCCTGCCGCCGGAGACGGGCCAGACCCTGACCCAGGACCTTCACCTGCCAAGCCGCATCCCGCCGCTGGCCCACGGAGAGCCGGTGCTGCTGGTCTGCAACGCCGCCGCGCCGGTGCTGGGCACGGTCGACGATATCTACGAGAGCAGCTGGTACGCCAACGGCGACGGTGGCGATCCGGGCAAGCCGCCCGTGCCGCCCATCCTGCCGGTGCTGGTCGGCCACACCTTGATACGGCTGAAGGAAAGGGTCATCACCCAGGAGGTGCGGAACAACTTCCGCAAAGTGACCGTCACCTACGGCTGGGCCGATGTCGGCCGGCTGATCGAGCAGCCGAACGATCTGTGGGACGGCAAGGACGGCCATCTGGAGGCGGTGGCGCCCGCCCGGTTCCGGGCCGGGACCGCCCTGCCGGCCCTGCTGGAAGGGGCTTCGGGCGGTGGACTGGCCGTGACGCTGGAGTCGTCCGGCGACGGGGCGGCCATCGCCGGCGGCCTGCCGACGCCGCCGCATAGCCTCACCACCCCGCTGAAGGCCCACTACAACCTGCTGCCGGTCTCGCGCGGCAAGTCGGTGCGCAATGAAGTGGTCGGCAGCGGCGACGCCCGCCAGGCCGGCCAGAGCTTCAACCTGGCCAAGTCGCCGGTCACCTGGCTGGCCAAGGGCGTCGGCTGGGTCAGCACCATCGCCCTGCGGGTCGACGGCCGGCCCTGGAAGGAAGTCGCCAGCTTCTATGGCCAGGCGCCCGACGCCAAGGTGTTCGTCACCCACGAGAACGAGGACGGTACGACCAAGGTGCTGTTCGGCGACGGGGTCAATGGCGCGCGCCTGCCGACCGGGATCAACAACATCGTCGCCGACTACCGCATCGGCGCGGGGGTCAAGGCGCCGCCGGCCGGCAGGCTGACCATCCTGGCCAACCCGGTTCCCGGCCTGATCGCCGTGCGCAACCCGGTCGCCGTGGGCGGGGGCGCCGACGCCGATCCGCCTGATCAGATCCGTCGCTACGCCCCCCGCTCTGTGCTGACGTTTGGACGGGCCGTCTCGGTCCTGGACTACGAGGCCATCGCCGCCCAGGCGCCGGGCGTCACCCGGGCCAGGGCCGCCTGGGCCTGGGACGAGGCGTCCCAGCGCACCGCCGTCACCGTCTATGTCGGCAATGACGCCGCCGCCGTGACCAGCGCCACCGACAGCCTGAAGGGCGCCTGCGGCCGCACCCTGCCCACGGTGGTCCCGGCCAGGCCGCTGCGGACCCGCCTTCGGCTCAAGCTGCAGGTCGAGGTCGGCATGGACGCCGCCGCCATCGCCGGGGCGGTGCGCATGGCGCTGACCCGGGACGGGGCGCTGTTCTCGCCCCAGGGCCTGCGCATCGGCCAGCCGGTGTTCGAGAGCGCCATCATCGCCGCCATCCTGGCCGTCGATGGGACCGTGGCGGTGCTGGAGAGCAACCTGGGCACCCAGTCCGGCGTGAACATGCCCTGGAACGAGGACGGCCTGCCCGTGCATCCCATCGGCGAGGACGGCTGGTTCGACCTGGACCCGCGCGACATCGCCATCGACACGAGCGTGGGGGAGAACGCCCATGGCTGATGACGGCTACGACGTGTGGTACGCCGAGCGGCTGTGGAACCTGCTGCCGGCGGTCTATCGCGACCTGGACACCGGCGGGGCGCTGCGCGAGATCATCGGGCGCATCGGCGTGCAGGCGGCGACGGTCCGGCGCAGCATCGACCGCCTGTCGGACAACGCCTTCATCGAGACCTGCGACGACTGGGCCATCCCCTATCTGGGCGAGCTGCTGGCCACCCGCACGGTCAGCTGCCTGGACACGCGCGCCCAGCGGCTGGACGTGGCCAACACCATCCACTATCGCCGCCGCGCCGGCACGGTCGCCCTGCTGGAGGCGCTGGCCCACGACATCAGCGGCCATGACGCCAAGATCGGCGAGTTCTTCCGGCGCCTGGGCCGCACCCGCCACCAGTTCGATCCGCCCGTCGGCCTGGTCCCCAGGGTGAACGGCGAGCCGGCGCCGCTGGACCCGGCGGTCATCGAAGGGCTGGCCGGCCAGCACACCGGCACGCCGGCCGGGGGCCTGGCCGACCTGCGCAACGCCTATGGCGCGGCCAACGCCCATTCGGCCTTCGACGAGTTCGCCCATACCGCCGACTTCCGGCGCGGCCGGCAGTCGACCGGCTGGCACAACATCCCCAAGCTGGGCGTCTTCGTCTGGCGGCTCTACGCCTACCCGATCCATGACGCGACGCCGGTCGAGCGCACCGGCTGCGCGGGCCAGTTCAGCTTCGATCCGACCGGCCGCGACATCCCCCTCTTCATCCCCTCGCGCCCGCCGTCCGGGCCGCGCAGCGACGACTGGGTGGCCGCCGAGGAATGGCAGCTGCCGGTGGCGGTGCGAGTGGGCCTCTGGAAGGCCCGGCCCGATCAGCTCTATCCGCGCGCCTTCTTCGTCGGACTGGTGGCCGGCAACGTCTCGGCCCCCGTCGATCGCACCACCCTGTGGATCGATCCGACCATCGGCCGCTTCCGCTTCCTGGGGGCGACGCCGCTGGGTCAGATCGCCAGCGACTATCATTTCGGCTTCTCGGGGCCGGTCGGGGCCGGCGGCTTCGATCCGCGCCTGCTGCCGGAGCTAGCCCTGCCCACCCCCAAGGTCGCCGTCTCCGGCGGAACCGGCCTGCCGACCAGCGTGGCCAACGACAAGACCTTCGAGATCGCCGACAGCGTCACCTATCCTAACCCCGGCAACATCAGCGTCTCGGCCAACGCGGCCATCACGGCCCGCGCCGAGACCCGGCCGCTGCTGCGCTGGAAGCCTCACAAAATCTGGCGGATCAACGGCCAGCCCGGATCGCGCCTGACCCTGCAGGGCATGCACCTGCAGAACGCCGACCTGCGCCTGACCGGCGAGTTCGACAGCGTGCGGCTGCGGCTGGTCACCCTCGACCCCGGCTCGTCCGGGGCGGGCGACACGCCGCCCACCCTCTACCAGAAGACCGTCGACGGCATCGACCTGGCGCCCGGCCGCCTCCTGATCGAGGCGCGGATCGGCGAGCTGATCATCGAGCGCTGCATCATGGGGCCGATCCGCACCGTGCTGACCGGCTCGGCCGACACCATCCGCATCAGCGACAGCATCGTCCAGTCCATCCCCAGCCATCCGGCCGGCGCCAACCCGCCGGCCCTGATCGACATCGCCAGCCTGGCCGCCGGCCTGAAGACCAGCAACAACCCGCAGGCCAAGGCCCTGGTCGCCGGTCTGACCGCGGCGGTGCAGAAGGCGCTGGCAAAGTATGTCTATCCGCACAATCCGACCGGGGCGCTGGCCACGGCGCTGAGGGCCCTGGCGCTGGGGCCGAACGGGCCGCTGCTGGCGAAGCTCTTTCCGCTGGCGCTGGGCGACCTGGCCCTGGGGTTCTCCAGCGGCACGGTGCAGCTCATCCGCACCACGGTGATGGGGCCGACCTACACCCACCGCCTGGCCGCCAGCGAGTGCGTGCTGGACGACATCGCCCAGGTCGAGGACGCCCAGCATGGCTGCGTGCGCTTCTCGGTCTACGCCCAGGGCTCGCAGCTGCATGCGCCCTATCGCTGTCTGGTCGTACCGCCCCATGTCGCGCTGTTCGACAGCCGGGTGTTCGGCCGGCCGCCGTATGGACGGCTGACCCGTGACGCCGACGTCTTCCTCGTCGCCCCGGGACCGCACGACAGCATCCAGGCCTGCGCCGAAGACGGCGCGGAACCCGGAGCCTTCCACAGCGAGCGCGCCAATCTCAAGCGCCGGGGCCTCGCCCAGAAATATCTCGAATACATGCCGATCGGCCAGACGCCCGTCTGGATCGACGCGGACTAGGAGAAGAAGCATGGCCAGTGACCGCGCCAGGATCAGCCGCGATCCCAGCCGCCTTTGGCGCTCTGTCGTCGCCCAGCAGGGCCGCGTGCAGGTCGAAGCCGACCTCAACGAGGCCTGGGAGATCGAAGGCGACGGCCGCCGCGACGAGGTCATCGACATCATCGGCCCCGCCGGCACGCCCGACAACGGCTACGGGGTCGGCCCCGACAGCGGCAGGCTGAAGATCGGCCACGGGACCATGTATCTGGGCGGCTGGCGGCTGACCCTGGATGAGGACATCCATGACGACGCCCAGCCCGACTGGCTGGACGCCCCGCCCCCGGCGCCCGTCAGCTCCCGCGAGGTGGTGCTGCTGCGCGCCACCGAGCAGGAGGTGACGGCGGTCGAGGACCCCGCCCTGCTGGACGTGGCCCTGGGCGGTCCCGACACCAGCGCCCGCACCCGGCTGCTGCAGCATGTCCTGCGCTGGCCGATCAAGGGTGATACCTGCGCCGAGGCGGCCACCGAGATTGCCGGCGAACTGGCCAAGCAGGGACTGAGCCTGGATCCCCGCACCCTGCAGCTGCTCTCCGGCGCCCGGCTCCAGGTCGACTTCGTGCCGCCGACCCCGCCGCCGGGGCCCTGCGACCCGCCGGCCCAGGGCGGCTATCTGGGCGCCGACAACCAGCTGATCCAGGTCACCGTCAGCAGCTTCAACAAGGCCACCGGGCGCGGGACCCTGCTCTGGGGCTACAACAACGCCTCCTTCCTGCACCGGGCGGTCAGCGACGGGGCCGGGCGGCTGGTGCTGGTTGGCCGGCCGCTGGATTCGGAGCATGAGCCGCGCCAGAACCGGCCCATCGAGGTGCTGCGCCGCCGGGTCAAGCTGGAGGACGGCAGCTTTGTCGCCGCGCCCGAGGGCGAGATCCGCAGCGTCCAGGGCTACGATCCGGACGAGCGCCGGATCACCTTCGCCGCCGCCCTGCCCGCCGACTATGTCGGCACGGCCGCCGAGCCTTTGTTCGTTCGCCTCTGGCAGGCCGAGATCCCCTTCCAGTCCGGCCAGCCGGCGCTGCTGGACCCGACGGGCCTGACTGTCACCGTCACGATCGCCGCCCTGCCGACCCTGGCCGGCCGGCCGTTCTGGCGCTTCGCCGTACGGCCCAGCACGCCCCTGGAGGTCTATCCGGTCCGCTACAAGACCACGCCGCAGCCGCCGGACGGGCCGCGGCAATGGCTGTGCCGGCTGGCCGTCATCACCGAGGCCAGCAGCGGCATCCGGGTGCTGGAGGACTGCCGCGTCCCGTTCAAGCCCCTGACCCTGCAGAAGGACGACAGCTGCTGCGCGGTGGTGCTGGGCCCCGAACAGGTGCGCGCCGGCCACGGCCTGCAGGCCATCGTCGACAAGCTCTGCGCCAACGGCCCGGCCACCCTCTCGCTGCGGCCCGGCCACTACCTGCTCAACGATCCGCTACACCTGGACGCTCGGCACGACGGCCTGGTGCTGGAGGCCTGCCAGGACGGGGCGGTGATCGAGGTCGACGGCCGCTCGCTCGGCAAGTTCAAGCCCGGCCTGATCGTCGTGGACCACGCCGACGAGGTCACCCTGCGCGGGCTGCGCTTCACCCTGCCGCTGGTCAAGACGGACGACCGCTACGGTTTCCCCAAGCCGACCGGCGGCGTCAAGGCGGGCGGCGACGCCTTCGTCTCGGTCGGGGTGATGGCCATCGACGCCACGCGGCTGAGGATCGAGGACTGCCAGTTCCGCTATGAACTGCCCGAAAACGGCCGGCTGATCGCGCTGGGCGTCTACGGCCGGGGCCAATCGACGGGCTTGGTGCTGAAGGACAACGCCTTCCTGCACGACGACAGCTATCAGCGCGACCCGACCTATTTCCGCTTCCTGATCGGCTATGGGCTCTCGCCCGAGGTGCCCGGGGGCGATCGCCTGACCCACAAGGCGCTGAACGAGGCCCCGCCGATCGGCGACGCGCGGCTCGACGACGCGGAGATCGTCGGCAACCGCTTCGCCGGCCTGACCGTGCCCGTCGTCGTCGTGGCGCGGATGGGTTTCGTTCGCTGCGCCGAGAACCGGGTCCTGGACTGCGTGGGCGGCTTCTACTTCATCACGTCCGACTTCGGGGCGGCGCGCGGGCGGCTCGACTATCTGCGGTTCAATGAGCCCCAGATCATGGCCGGCGCGATCGACGGCCTGTTCAACCAGCCGATGCTGGAGATGGTCTCCGAGCTGGGGCTGCTGGTCCCCCCGCCGCCCACCAGCAGGCACAGCCTGACCCGGCTTCCCGGCCGGGTGGTCTTCACGGGCAAGATGATCAGCCTGATCACCAGCGAATTCAAACGGACCGCCGCCGCCGGGATCAAGGCCAGCCAGACTCTGGCGGGCGAGACGGTGACGGTGGAGGCGGCGGAAGCTGTGCTGGCGACCGCCAATCAATCCCCCCCGCCGGTGCTCAGCCTGCTCAAGGAGGATTCGGCGCAAGGAAACCCCATCATCGGCGATGCAACTCCGCAGGCGACGGAAGAAGCGGTCAAGGCGGCGCCGCCGCCAGCCGACACGGAGGCCACGTTCCAGGGCCAGGCCGAGCACAAGGCCGCGTGGCGCTACAACGACACCGGCCGCCTGCACATGATGGCCGTGGCCGCCCGCGCCACCGACATCCGCTCGAACCCCCAACTGCATATCCGTGAGAACGACCTGCGCATCCTGGGCCGATTGGACCGGGATCGGGAGCAGAGCGACGATCCGCTCGACGGCGCCTTCGCCGGCGTCAGCGTGGTGCTGGAGTTCAACGAGGGCGACGCCTGCGTGATGGTGCAGGACAACCGCGTGCGGCTCGACACGACCTTTGCGCCGGCGGCTGGCGTGTTCTTCGCCGAGTTCTGCTCGGTCACCGGCAACATGCTGATCCAGCCGATCAAGCGGGGCCGTCGGACGGCCGGGGCGACGCCGGGGCCGGACGACGATGGAGTCTACTGCCTGCTGGCCTACGACGATTTCGTCGATGGCATTTCGCCCCGGCTGGAGGTGATGGCCAACCTGGTCCACGGCGACGCCTATCTCAATCCGCCCCGCCTCGAGCCGCCCAGCAACCGGTGGAATTCCGTCAACGAACTGCGCGATCTGAAGCCTTAGGCGCGGCCGATGTTCGTCAGTCAGCAGCGCACGGTCCAAGACACCGCCATCCAGCGCGGCCAGCCCACGACGCAGGCCGCCGCGGCCCAGCGGCTGGGCAACCAGGCCCGGCTGCGCGGGCTGAACGCCGCGCCGCAGTTCAAGCTGCGGATCGGGGCGGTGGATGATCCGCAGGAGGCCGAGGCCGACCGGGTGGCCGACGCGGTAATGAGCCTGGGCGCCGCGCCGCCGCCCCCATCTCCCTCGGCGTCCGGGACCGAAGGGCCGACCCTGCGCCGGGCCTGCGCCGCCTGCGCCGGCAAGGACGACGACATCCTGCGCCGCAGCCCGGCCCCCGACAGCGTCCACCAGACGCTCAGCGCGCCCGGCCAGCCCCTCTCGGCCCAGACCCGGGCCTTCTTCGAGCCGCGCCTCGACCGCGACCTCAGCGGGGTGCGGGTGCATGACGACACGACGGCGGCCGGCTCGGCCCGGGCGGTGAACGCCCAGGCCTATACGGTCGGCCAGCACATCGTCTTCGGCGAGGGACAGTATTCGCCCGGCAGCGACTCGGGCCGGCGTCTGCTGGCCCATGAACTGGCGCACACCATCCAACAGTCGGACCAGCCCGTCATGCGCCGCAAGCTGGTGGCGGGATCGGACGCCGGCGCGGTCGAGGTCGCCGGTCACATCAACGATTTCTGTCCGGGATCGGCCACCACCTTCGGCGTCCAGGTCAAGGAGCAGGCCGGCGCCTGCCCGCCCAAGGCGGCCTCACCCGGCTGCGATTGCGCCTGCACCGCCATGACCGACGCCAAGCGGACCTACCACATCAACCTGGCGACGATGAATCCCTTCAACGCCAAGCAGAAGCTCGCCAACGGCAAGGAGGAGAGCGTTCCCAAGCTCGCCACCGGGCCGCATACCGCCCACCCGCCGTGCGCCCCGCACACCCAGATCGTCATCCCCAAGTCGGGCAGCACGGCCACCTTCGGCAGCTTCAACACCGCCGACAGCCCGGTCACCGCTTCGACGCCCCGCATCCTGGCGCACGAACTGTGCGGTCACGGCGTCGCCTGCCAGACCTACAAGGGCGACACCGGTGACCGCGCCCAGCATGACACGACCATCGCCACCGAGAACTCGATCTACGGCGCGAAGGGGATGCGGGGCTCCTACGCCAACCTGCGCCAGGGCGAGTCCTATTTTCAGGCGCCCGGCGACCCCAAGCTGGTCTTCAGTCTCAAGGACGGCCTGCACTACGAGACGGTTCCGTGACCACCTGGGCCTACCGGCCCCGCCCGTCGCTGGCGACGACGAGCCAGCCGATGGTGGCGCGGACGGCGGCCCAGCCCGGCAACCAGGCGGTGCTGCGCCGCCTCAGCGCCTCAGCGGGAGCGGCCCCTCAGCAGACCAAGGGGGCCGCGGAGGCGCCCTGCCCGCCGTTCCACAGCTTTCCGGAGGACATCTACCAGGCCATGGAGGCGGCCTGGAAACGGACCAACCACGGCGGCGAAGAGGTCACCGAACACGGCGGCCGGATCGTCAGCGACTGGCGCGGCAAGCGGAAGATCCGCACCGGCGTGGGCGAGAGCGAATCCATCCACCTGCCCGAGGAGAAGTTCGGCGACGACACCCTGTCCACCTTCCACACCCACCCCTACTCCAAGGCCAAGGGCGCGCATCTGGGCGTCGGCTTCTCGTCGGACGACATCAAGGGCTTCGTCCTGGGCCAGCAGGGCGGCGCGGACTATGTCACCGCCGGCAGCTGCAACTTCGCCCTCACCGTCGCCGATCCAGCCAAGCGGGACGCCTGCCAGGACGTCGACTTCGAGAAGCGTTTCCGGCCGGTGTTCAACACCACCTCGGGCGGGGTCCAGAACGCCGTCAACCAGGGCAACAAGGCCGCCATCGCCGGCTGCGGCCTCTGCTACTACCAGGCCTGCCGGCCGGACCCGAACAGCCCGATTCCGAGGGTTGGCGTGCTGATATGACGGCCGACCACGGACCCCGGCCAAGGGGCGGGCCAAGCCCGGCCCTGTCTAGGCCGCGATATCCAGCTTCATCCCGGCGGTCGGGGCCTCGCGGCGGATGTCCTGCTCCATGCCGTCCATCTCTTCGCGGAGGGACTTGAGCGACTTGTCGAGGTCCTCGAAGGCCTTGTCGGTTTCCTTGTCGCGCTTGCGGATGGCCGCCTGGCCACGGGCGGTGTCGACCAGCTTGACGATCTCGTTGGTGACGCTGCGCACCTGTTTGAGGAAATCCAGGCCGTCCTCGCCCACCGCCTTGCGGATTTCGCCGACCACGGCCTGGTAGAGCGAGGCGCCATCGCTCGAAGGCCTGGCCGCCTCGCTGGGGTCCTCCGACACCGCGGCCTGGGCCGGCTCGGCCCCTGGCTCATCGGCCGTGGTTTCAGCGGTCCTGGCCTCGCCGTCGGCGTCATCCGCCTTGTCGTCCGCCTTGGCCCCGTCCGGAGCCGGCGCGCTGGCCATGGCCGCGCCGGCGGCCTCACCGCTGGCGCTCATCTCCTGGCCGCCCGCGTCGCGATAGGCTTTCACCGCCGACTTCAGGTCCTTGAAAACCTGGGCCAGGGCCTTGGCCATGGCCTTGGGGTCGTTGGCGTAGAGCTTCTTGACGATCTTCAGCCATTCCACGATCTGCTGGACCCTGGCCTTGGCCTGCGCCTTCTTGCTGTCGGCGGCCTTGAAGATCGGACTGTTCATGGCCTTGGCCTTGTCGGTCGCGATCTCGCTCTTGCGCGCCTCGGCGGCCTGCTGCAGCGCGGCCCGCAGCTGCATGCGCTGGTCATAGGCCGAACCGCCCGCGTTCGCGGGGGGAGAAGTGATGTTCATGCGCCTCAAGCCTTCTGCTTGTCGGCGCAGCCTAGCCGGCAGGACTTTAAGGAGGCGTAACGGCCCGGCGGCGTGAACGGCCGGGCCGCTTGGAATCGCTTAGGGCGCGACCGCCGTGATCGTGGCGACGCCCGAATTACCCTTGTCGTCGGTGTAGGGCGTGGTGAAGCCGACCTCCGTGCCGATCGCCTTGAAGGTGATGCAGATGGGCTGGTCCTGATAGGTCGAGCACAGCTTCTTGGCGTCGTTGTCCATGGTGTAGGGGACCGCCACGCCATCGGCGCCGGTGGCCATGCCGGCGCCGTCGAAGGTGACGACGACCTTGGCGCCGCTGGCCTTGTCGGCGAATTCGACGGTGGTGGAGGCGGCCAGAGCCGGCGAGGCGATCAGCATCAGGCCGGCGACAGCGGCGAGCAGTTTCAGTTTCATGAGAGAATCCCCCGTTGTGTTGGTTGGAGCGTCCGGTCGCGCCGTGACGTCGGGCGCGACGCTATCGGTCGAATTGCCGACCGACAAGCTGTTGGTTAACGGGCGGCTTTCTTCTCGGCGATCCAGACATCGACGCGCTTTTCCAGCAGGTCCATGGGCAGTGCGCCGGCCCCCAGGACCACGTCATGGAAGGCCCGGATGTCGAAGCGGGACCCCAGCGCCTCTTCGGCCTCGGCCCGCATGGCCTCGATGCGCAGCTCGCCGATCTTGTAGCCCAGCGCCTGGGCCGGCCAGCCGATGTAGCGGTCGACCTCGCCATAGATGGCCTCGTTGGTCATCGCCGTGTTGTCCTTCAGGCAGGCGGCGGCTTGGTCGCGGCTCCAGCCCATGGCGTGGAGGCCGGTGTCGATGACCAGCCGGCAGGCCCGCCACATCTCCATGCTGAGGCGGCCGAACTTCTCCTGCGGGGTGCGATAGACGCCCAAGTCCTCGCCCAGCCGCTCGGCATAGAGGGCCCAACCCTCGACATAGGCGGTGATGTCGTCGTTGCGACGGTATTCCGGCAGGCCGGTGTTTTCCTGGGCCAGGGCGATCTGCAGGTGGTGGCCGGGCACGCCCTCATGCAGGAACCAGGCGGGCATGTTGTAGAGCGGCTCGCGCGTGGCCCCTGAGGCGGCGTAGACCACCTGTCCGGCCTGACCGCTCTCGGGGCTGCCGACCAGATAGCCGTCGGAGGTGCTTTCCAGCGCCGCCGGCTTGGCCCGCACGCCATAGGTCAGGCGCGGCAGGGTCCCGAAATAGCGGGGCAGCAGGTAGTCGACCCGCTTGGCCAGTTCGCCCAGCTTCTCGGCATAGACCTGGGCGTTCGGGGCGAAATTGGCGGGGTCGGCCCGCAGGCTGTCGGAGAAGGCGCGCACATCGCCCTTGAAGCCGACCTCGTCCATCACCTCCTGCATGCGGGCGCGGATGCGGGCGACCTCCTTGAGGCCCAGGTCGTGGATCTGCTGCGGGGTCAGGTCGGTGGTGGTCTCGCGGCGGACCACGAAGGCGTAGTAGGCGGGCCCGCCCGGCAGGGTCGAGACGCCCAGGGCCGGCCGCGAGGCGGGCAGGTAGCGCTCGCGCAGGAAGACCGCCAGCCTGCGCTGGGCCGGCTTGACCGAGGTCTCGATGATCTTGAGCGCCTGGGCGCGCAGTTCGGCCCGCCGGGCGGCCGGGAGGCTGTCGGGCAGGGTGGCGAGCGGGATCAGCAGCGGGCTCTGTTCGGCCGGCAGGGCGGCGGCCTTTTCGACGACCTCGATGGCGCGCTGGGTGACCAGGGTCGGCTGGGTGAAGCGGGTGTCGATCCCCCGCTGCAGGTTGGCGGTCTCGCGCTCGAAATAGGCGGAAACCCCGGCCATGCGGGCCAGCCAGGCCTGGGCCTCGGCCTCGTCGCTGAGGGTCGTGGCCTGGGCCACGCCGTCGGGGGTGGTGTAGAAGCCCTCGCCGTTGCGAAAGGCCAGCCGGGCTTCATCCAGGGCGATGCTTTCCAGCGACACGGCTGCCTGCCGGGCCATCATCGCCTTGCTGAGCGCGTCCGTCTCGGAAAGACCCTCGGTCGGGATGGCGGCGAGCCGGGCCTGAAACCCTTTGAGCGTCTTGGCCTGCCTGGCCAGGTTGGCCGGAGAGTTGTCCGGCCAGCGCCGCAGCGCCTCGGCATCCCCCCGCGCGCCGGCCCGGATGGGATCCTGTTCGTGGGTGAAGGCGACATAGTCGGCGCTCAGGGAATCCCACGGCGAGAAGGAGGACTGCTCGGCGACGCCGGGGCCGGACATCATGAAGGCGGCGGCCAGGCCGGCCAGGATCAAACGTGATCGGATCATGCGGCGGGGCCCCTTTGGTTCACCGCAGCTTTGCCGCTGTCATGTTTCAACGCAAGAGCGCCACGCCGCCCGGCGGCTCCGCATCTCCATCGCCTTGGGCGATCGCGATTTGTGAATTCGCAAACTCTATTTCTGGAACATTAATCCAATATGACTTTGATTTAAACTATGAAATAAATCGAACTCCCAAAGTTCAATCTAGATATATTTGTACTATTTGTTGGAACCTTACATTCTATTGTGCATTCCAGATTATCCCCGCGGCTTGGCCAGCTCTCCCTGCGCAGCGCCGTCGGAGCATTTCAGGGCGTCTCCATGAATAGGCTGGTTCTGCTGACAGCGACCTTGCTGGCGGTCGGCGCCAGCGCGCGCGCGCAAACTCCCGGCGCCGGCGCCGGCGGACAACTGCAGCAAATTCCCCCCGCGCCGCCGGCCCCGCAAAGTCTCCCCGATATCCGGATGGCGCCCGCCACGCCCGGGCCCGAGGCGACGGCGCCGGGCCTGCGCATCCTGGTGCGGTCGCTGCACGTCACCGGCCAGACCCAGTTCACTGAGGCCCAGCTGATCTCCGTGGCGCGATTTACGCCCGGCGCCGAGATGGACCTGGCGGGCCTGCGGGCCATGGCCGCCAGGATCACCGACTTCTACCGTCGCCAGGGCTACTTCGTGGCCCAGGCCTATCTGCCCGCCCAGGACATCCAGGACGGGGCGGTGACCATCGCCGTGGTCGAAGGCCGCTATGGACAGGTGACGTTGAACGCCGCGCCGGGAACGCCGACCGGCGCCGGCCTCGGCGGCCTGACGACGGGCGACCTGGTCGCCTCGGGCCCCCTCCAGCGCCGGCTGCTGCTGCTGTCCGACCTGCCGGGCGTGCAGGTCAGCGCCACCCTGTCGCCGGGCCAGGCGGTGGGCACGTCGGATCTGAGGGTCGACCTGTCGCCCGGACGGCGGGTCACCGGCAGCCTCGAGGCCGACAACGGCGGCGACCGCTACACCGGCGAGTACAGGGGCGGCGGCACGGTGAATTTCAATGAACCTCTGGGCATCGGCGACGTCGCCAGCCTGCGCCTGCTGACCGCCGGCTCGGGCCTGAGCTATGCGCGGGCGGCCTATCAGTTCCGGCTTGGCGACACCACGCTCGGCGCCAGCTACGCCCGCCTCAGCTATCATCTGGGACGGGAGTTTTCGGCCCTGGACGGACGCGGGACCGCCGATGTCGCCAGCCTCTTCGCCAGCTATCCCCTGGTGCGCTCGCGGGACGCCAACCTGCGGCTCATCGGGTCCCTGGACGCGCGGGATTTCACCGACCGCATCGGCGCGACCAACTCGATCAGCCAGCGACGCGCCAACGTCTTCACCGTCGGGCTTTTGGCGGATCGCCGGGACCGCTTCTGGGGCGGCGGCTGGACCACGGCTTCGGCGGACCTGGGGTTCGGCAATCTGAATATCCGCACCCCGGTGGTGCGGGCCATCGACGCGGTCACCGCCCGGACCCAGGGCCGCTACGCCAAGCTCAATTTCGAGATCAGCCGGCTGCAGTCGCTGCCAGGCCCCTTCTCGCTCTACGGCGGCCTGCGCGGCCAGCTGGCCTCCAAGAACCTGGATTCCTCCGAAAAGATGGAGCTGGGCGGCGCCTATGGCGTGCGGGCCTATCCCGAGGGCGAGGCCTATGGGGACGAGGGCTATCTGGCCAGCCTGGAGGGCCGGCTGAGACTGGCCAGCCCGCCGGGCCTGGGCGGCCATACGCAGGGATTCATCTTCGTCGACCACGGCGAGGTCACCCTCTCCAAGTCGCCCTGGGTCATCGGGCCCAACCGGCGATCGCTGAGCGCCGCCGGGGTCGGCCTGGGCTGGAGCGACGACCGCGGCCTTTCCGTTAAGCTCTCCTATGGCATCAAGTTGGGGGACGAGCCCGCCGTTTCCGCCCCTGACCGTTCGGGCCGGATCTGGGTCCAGATTTCCAAGTTCTTCTGATGGCGGCGTCAGTACGCACCGCCGTGCCTTCGGCACAGGGATAGTCCGCATGAACAACCAATTGCCTGCCAGCGCTCAGCGGGCGTGCGGCCGCCGCGCCCGGCTCGTCGCCAGCTCCGCCCTGGCCGGCCTGCTGGCCCTGTCGCTGGCCGGCGTCGCCCAGGCCCTGCCGACGCAGGGCGCGGTGGTCGCGGGATCGGCGACCATCGCCGCCGCTCCCGGCGCGCTGGTCATCACCCAGACCAGCCGCGGCGCGGTGATCAACTGGCAGGGCTTCAGCATAGCCCGCGGCGAGTCGGTGCAGTTCGTGCAGCCCAACGCCCGCTCGGTGGTGCTCAACCGGGTGCTGGGGTCGGACCCGTCGGTCATCCTTGGCCAGCTGTCGGCCAATGGTCAGGTCTTTCTGGTCAACCCGAACGGGGTGCTGTTCGGGGCCAGTTCGCAGATCTCGGTGGGCGGCCTGGTCGCCTCGACCCTGCAGATCGACGACGCCGACTTCATGGCCGGCCGCTACCGGTTCGCCGGGGCCGGAACCGGATCGGTCGTCAACCAGGGCGTTATCGACGCCGACGGCGGCTCGGTCGTCCTGCTGGGCGGCTCGGTCAGCAATCAGGGGGTGATTTCCGCCCGCCTGGGCGCGGTGTCGCTGGCCGCGGGGGACGTCGTCACCCTGGATGTCGCCGGCGACGGACTGCTGAACGTGCAGGTCGACGCCGGGGCGGTCAGCGCCCTGGTCGAGAACGGCGGCATGATCCGGGCCGATGGCGGCCGGGTGCTGCTGACGGCCCGCTCGGCCAATGCCCTGCTGGGCTCGGCCGTCAACAATACCGGCGTGATCCAGGCCCAGACCCTGGAAAACCGTCAGGGCGTCATCCGCCTGATGGGCGACGCCGACAGCGGCGTGGTCAATGTCGCGGGCCGGCTCGACGCCAGCGCCCCGAACGGCGGCAATGGCGGCTCCATCGAAACCTCGGCGGCCCGGGTCGACGTCGCCAGCAACGCCCAGATCACCACCGCCGCCCCGCAGGGCGTGACCGGGACCTGGCTGATCGACCCCCTCGACTTCACCATCGGGGCCGGCGGCAACATCTCCGGCGCGACCCTGTCGGCCCTGCTGGTCACCAACAGCGTGACGATCAGCACCACGGCGGGGCCGGACGCCACGGTTCCCGGATCGCCGCCGACCACCAGCCTGCACACCACCACGGTCGGCAACGGCGACATCAACGTCAACGACGCTGTCAGCTGGACCGCCACGCCCAACACCACCACCCTGACCCTGGCCGCCTTCCGGGACGTGAACATCAACGCCGCGATCACCGCCACCAACGGCAACCTGGTGGTCTGCTGCGGCCGCGACGTGAACGTCAGGGCCGCCGTCACCACCACCAACGGCAGCGTGCTGCTCAGCGGGGGCCGCGACGCCAATCTCAGCGCCCTGGGCGCCATGACCACCACCGACGGCAACATCACCATCTGCGTGGGCGAAGACATCAATGTCGACGCGGCCATCACCCTGACCCGCGGCAGCACCATACCCTCCCAGAGCCTGGGCCTGACGCCCGGGCTGATGCTGATCGCCGGCAACAGCGGCCGTGGCCCCGGCGTCGCCGGCGGCACGCTGACCTATGGCGCGCTTGCCCCGCCCACCACCGTCACCGGACCCAACGCCAACGTGGTCATCGACTACAATCCCGTCTCGTACGCCGCGCCGACCGACTATTCGACCCATTTCGTCCTGAGCCAGGGCGCCATCCTGACCCAGCACATGCTGGTCTATCCGGGGGCCAGCAAGACGTTCGACGGCGGAACCGGCGTCACCCTGGTGGGCCTGAAGGGGGCGCCGGCCGGCGTGAACCTGGTCGCCGGGCCGGGCGCGACGGCCGTGTTCGACAGCGCCACGGTCGGATCGGACGTGGGCGTCACCTTCAGCGGCTACAGCCTTTCCGGCCCGACCGCCGCCCGCTACGCCCTGCCCACCTCCTGCTGCGTAACCGGCTCCAGGACCACGGGCACGATCCTGGCCGCCGCGTCACCGCCACCGTCACCGCCGCCCGTGTCGCCGCCACCTTCGCCGCCGCCGGTATCTCCGCCCCCCGTGTCGCCGCCGCCCGTGTCGCCGCCGCCCGTGTCGCCCCCGCCCGTGTCGCCCCCGCCCGTGTCGCCGCCGCCCGTATCCCCGCCTCCAGTCTCCCCGCCTCCCGTGTCACCCCCGCCCGTCGTCTCGACGAGCCCGCCGCTGGCCGGAGGGTTCGGCCCCTCCGCCAGCGGACCGGCCTTCGATCTGGCGCTGGCGGTGCTCGGCGGCGGCATGACCATGCCCGCCGCGCCGACCCAGCCCGAAGCGCCGGCCCAGGCCGCGACCCAGGCCGCCCAGCCTGCCCCAGCCGCCGCCCCGGCCGCCCACACCCCCGCCCCCGTTCCCTTCGTGGCGCCGGTCTATCCCCGGAAGCAGGATCGCAACTAGCGTGCGACGAGCCCCCCACCCCCTTGCCGCCCTGCTCGTCGCGACCACCCTGGCGATGGGAACCCCCGTGTTCGCCGCCCCGGCCCAACTGGCTCAATTCGGCGACGAAGCCGCGTCTTCCAACGCCCGACGCGTGGCGGACTGGGTCATCGCCTCGGGCGACAACGGCGGGTTGCCATTCGTCATCATCGACAAGGTCCAGGCCCGGGTGTTCGTCTTCCGGGCCGACGGGCGGCTGAGCGGCGCCTCAGCCATCCTGCTGGGCCTGGCCAAGGGCGACGGATCGGTTCCGGGCATCGGCCAGCGCAGCCTGGCGAGCATAGGTCCGGCGGAACGCACCACGCCCGCCGGCCGGTTCGTGGCGGCGCTGGGCCCCGACCTGGGGCCGCAGGAGGTCGTCTGGATTGACTACGACGCCGGCGTTTCCATGCATCGGGTCGTGACCGCCAACCGGGCCGAACGGCGACTGCAGCGGTTGGCGACGGCCTCGCCCCTCGACAACCGCATCTCCTACGGCTGCATCAACGTGCCGGCCGCCTTCTTCGACAAGGTGGTCGGTCCAGCCTTCGCGGGCACTTACGGCGTGGTCTATATCCTGCCCGAAGTGCGCTCGCTGCAGGAGGTGTTTGGCCTCGGCGCCCCTTCGTCCGGGCGTTAGCCGCCCTATCGTCGGCGGCGACAAGGGCGCGGGTTCTGGCTATAGCGCGCCCATGCACCTGGCCCTCTACCAGCCCGACATCCCGCAGAACGTCGGCGCCTGTATCCGCCTCTCGGCCTGTTTCGGGGTCGGGCTGCATGTCATCGAGCCGGTCGGCTTCCGCTTCGACGACGCGGGCATGAAGCGGGCGGCCCTGGACTACGGCCCGCTCGGCCACATGGTCCGCCACGCCGGCTGGGACGCCTTCCAGCGCGACCGCCCCGCGGGGCGGCTGGTGCTGTTCACCACCCGGGGCGCCGAACGGCTCGACGCCTTCACCTTCCAGAGCGACGATGTGCTGCTGTTCGGCCGCGAGACCGCCGGGGTTCCGGACGACATCCACGCCGCCGCCGGGGCGCGGGTCGTCGTCCCTTTGCGGCCGGGCGCCCGCTCGCTGAACCTGGCGGTCAGCGCCGGGATCGGGCTCTTCGAGGGACTGCGGCAGACCGCCGGGCTGACCTGAGCGACCGCATCACAATCCTAGACTGCGACGAGACACAGCCTTAGCTTGAAATCGCCTCGCCTCACCGGAGCGACCCCATGAGCCATTCGAACCTGCCGCTCCGGCTGCCGGCCACCCGGCGCCTGCGGGTCTACGCCTTCGACCCCCAGGCTTCGCTGGACCTGGGCTCGACCCGGTTCGGCCACGCCACCATCGCCCTGACCTGGAACGACCCGGCCGATGGGCTGCTCGAGCCCGGCCCGGTCAACGACTATCTGGAGGTGGTCGACATCGATCCCTGCAGCGACAAATTCTATCCCCCGATCGACCTGAACGCCGTCGAGGTGCTGGGCCAGGACGGCCTGCCGCCCTCGGAGGGCGATCCCCGCTTCCACCAGCAGATGGTGTTCGCGGTGACGATGAAGACCATCAAGCTGTTCGAGCGGGCCCTGGGCCGCAAGGTGATCTGGGCCCAGTCCTGGAACAACGAGAAGAAGACCTACCAGCCCACCCACAAGCTGCGGATCTATCCCCACGCCCTGCGCGAGGCGAACGCCTACTACAGCCGCGGCAAGCGGGCCCTGCTGTTCGGCTATTTCCAGGCTCTGCAGCGCTCCGCCGGAGCCAGCTGGATCTTCACCGCCCTGTCCCACGACATTATCGTGCACGAGACGACCCACGCCATCCTGGACGGCATCCATCCGCGCTATTCGGAGCCGACCAGCCTCGACAGTCTGGCCTTCCATGAGGCCTTCGCCGACATCGCCGCCCTGTTCTCGCACTTCCAGCTCTATGAGGCGGTCTACGACTATATCGACCGCCAGAGCGGCCAGCTGGACCAGTCCGGCCTGCTCAGCGGCCTGGCCAGCCAGTTCGCCAAGGGCGCCACCGGCCGGGCCAGCCTGCGCGACTTCATCGACAAGAGCCCCAACCCCGACCTGCTGGAGGGCACGACCGAACCGCACGACCGCGGCGCCATCCTGGTGGCGGCGGTGTTCGACGCCTTCCTCAGCATCTACCGGGCCAGGACCAGCGACCTGCTGCGGCTGAGCGGCATTCGCCCCGGCGAGGGCCGCTCCCTGCATCCCGACCTCACCGCGCGCCTGACCAAGGAGGCCACCAAGAGCGCCGACCATGTGCTGCGCATGTGCATCCGGGCCCTGGACTATATGCCGCCCATGGACGTGCGGTTCGGCGAGTTCCTGCGCGGCATCATCACCGCCGACACCGACCTGATCCCCGACGACCGGCTGAACTATCGGCTGGCCTTCATCGAGGCCTTCCGCAATCGCGGCATCTTCCCCGACCACTGTCTGTCGCTGTCGCCCGACAACCTTTTGTGGGACGAGCCCCTGGTCACCGACCCGGACGACCCCGGCT
Source organism: Caulobacter ginsengisoli (assembly GCF_030814835.1). Lineage (GTDB taxonomy): Bacteria > Pseudomonadota > Alphaproteobacteria > Caulobacterales > Caulobacteraceae > Caulobacter > Caulobacter ginsengisoli. The sequence continues at coordinate 209,280 of NZ_JAUSVS010000003.1, read as the reverse complement.
TCCTGAACACCGCCGACATCCTCAACGAGGACCTCAACCTGCTGCCGGAATACCGCCGCGGCGACATCACCGTCACCGCCGAGAACAACCGGCGAAAGGTCTGGTACTGGCTGGTGCAGCCCGACCTGCGGATCAACGACGACCGCGACTCGCCCGAGAACCGGCGCCTCAAACAGTTCCTGGCCCAGGCCCGGGCGGCGTTTTCCACCGACAGCGCCGAAGCCGATCTGGAAAAGCCGCACGCCGCCGAAGCCTTCATCGAACGCGAGGCGGCCACGCTGCGCGGCTGGGGGCTTTCGGCGCAGAACCTCACGGCCCTGCGCGAGGGCCTCGCCAGGGCCGACAGCCATTTTGGACGCTGGCAGGTGTTCATGGCGGCCATGTCGGCCCAGGGCATGCATATCAAACGCCGGGTGGAAGCCGACCGGGCCTGGGAGGACGCCCTGGGCCTGTTCTTCAACATCCCCGATGGCGATCGGCTGCACACCCTGTCGCGGGACGACACCAGCCTGCATGTCGAGGTGCACAGCGTGCGCACCACCCGCCGGGCCGGTCCCGACGGCCAGGACATCCGCCAGCTGGTCATCGAGGTGACCCAGCGACGGCGCGGCTATCTGGACCCCGACGTGCAGGCGGCCCAGGACCGCGGCGAGGGCGGCTGGAGCGAGGGCGACTTCACCTTCCGGGGCGGCGCGACCCTGATCATCGACCTGCGCGACGGCCGGCTGCGCTATGTGATCAGCAAGCGGATCGACGACCAGGCGCGGCTGGACCAGCAGCGGCGGTTCCTGCTCGACCCCCACGACCTGGCCTTCACCTACAATCAGGGGCGGATGGGCGAGCCGTTCGCCCTGCTGCACCGTCACTGAGGGAGACGCCGATGTCCGTCCAGGCTCCCCAACCGCCCGCCGCCATCACCGTGCGCATGTATCGCGGCCTGCTGGGCGACTGCTTCCTGCTCACCCAGACCCTGCCCGATCGCCCGCCCTACCGGGCCCTGATCGATTGCGGCGTGCTGCAATGTATCGGGGCGGCCGGCAGCAAGCCCGCCACCAAAGCCGCCACCGTCCATATGCAGGACGTGGCCACCAGCCTGGCAGCCGACACCGGCGGGGTGCTGGACCTGGTGGTCGCCACCCACGAGCACTACGATCATCTGTCCGGCTTCCTGCTGGCCTTCGATACCCTCAAGGCCCTGACCATCAAGAAGGTCTGGATGGCCTGGACCGAGAACCCGACCGACAGCCAGGCCAACCAGTTCCGCAAGACCACCGACTCGGCGCTCTCGGCCCTGGCAGGGGCGGTCAAGCTGACGGCCCTGGCCGGCGACGACCGGCTGGAATCCATCCGGGACCTGCTGCAGTTCTATGGCGACCTGGACGACATCGCCGGCCTGGGCCTGACCGGCAAGGCGCCCCAGGCGCTCGACAAATCGCCGCGCAGCTGCGCGGGGGCGTTGGACTGGCTCAAGCTCAAGGCGCCCGATCAGGTCAGCTATCTGGAGCCGGGCGAGGTGGTGAAGTTCGGCCTGGACGACAGCCTGACCGCCTATGTGCTGGGCCCGCCCCGCACGATGGCGCGGCTCAAGCAGCTGGACCCCAGCGCCGGCGCGGGGCGCGAGGTCTATCTGACCAAGCCCGACGAGGTCGCGGCCCTGCAGTCGACGCTGAAGATCCACCAGGGCCAGGAAACCATCGTCGCCAACGACCTGCCCTTCTCCACCCGCTTCTCCCTGGGCAAGGACGAGACGGCCGGCTTCTCCACCGCCGTGCTGTATGACGATCCGCAGGCCAAGGACCGCCGCATCGACGCCGAATGGCTGGGCTCGGCCGAGACCCTGGCCCTGAAGATCGACGGCGACGTCAACAACACCTCCCTGGCCCTGGCCATCGAGGCCCCCGGCGGCGATGTGCTGCTGTTCCCGGCCGACGCCCAGGTCGGCAACTGGCTGTCCTGGCACGATCAGACATATCCGGCCAAGCCCGCCAAGCCCGACGACCCGGTCCGCTCGGCGCCCGACATCCTCAGCCGGGTGGTGTTCTACAAGGTCGGCCACCACGCCAGCCACAACGCCACGGCGCGCGCCCAGGGCCTGGAGCTGATGACCAGCCCCCACCTGGCGGCGATGATCCCGGTGGTCGAGACCGTCGCCCACGAGCAGAAGTCGAAGAACAATCCCGCCGGCTGGTCGATGCCCTATCCCGACCTCTATGCGCGCCTGCTGGCCATGACTCAGCGGCGGGTGGTGCGCGGCGACGGCCAGCTGGCGGACGAGCAGGCGGCCTTCCAGGACAGCCAGAAGTTCCAGCTGAGCTACGATGGCGCTAACCCGGACGACCCCTTGTGGGCGGAACTGCGGCTGGCGACCGCCTTGCCCGTTGAACCCGCCGCCCCGGAATGAAAGGCTGGGCGCCAACCAATCCCGGGGAAGCCACCGCATGTCCGACAGTTCCATTCTCGAGGTCGAGCATCGTGGCGCCGTCGACTGGGTGAGCCTCAACCGGCCCGACCGCCTCAACGCCCTCAACCAGCCGCTGACCGACGCCCTGCTGGCCTATTTCGAGGGCCAGCGGCGGAAGACCGACACCCGGGTCATCGTGCTGGGCGGGGCCGGGCGCGGCTTCTGCTCGGGGGCGGACCTGAAGGCCGGCGGCAAGCCGGACGCCCTGCGCGACGGCCCCCACGGCGACTGGACCCTGCGCGACCTGCTCAAGGCCATGCGGGCCTGTCCCCAGCCCATCGTCTGCCTGGTGCAAGGCGCGGCGGCCGGCGGGGGCCTGGCCATCGCCCTGGCCGCCGACGTCATCGTGGCCGCCGAGAGCGCGGTCTTCCATCCGGCCTTCATCAAGATCGGCCTGTCGGGCAGCGAGCTGGGGGTCAGCTGGCGGCTGCAGCGGACCATCGGGGTTTCCAAGGCCCGCGAGATGCTGCTGACCGGCCGGCCGATGAACGCCGCCGAGGCCCTGCGCACCGGCCTGGTCGCGGCCGTGGTCCCCGACGCCGAGCTGGCGTCTTACGGCGCGGGCCTGGCCGAGGACATGCTCAAGGCCGCGCCGGACGCCCTGCGCATCTCCAAGCGCACCTTCGACGCCACCCTGGAAACCCCGGGGTTCGAGGCCGCCCTGGAGATCGAGGAACGCGGCCAGATCCAGGCGATCCGGGCGGGAGCGGCTGCCCGCCGGGCCGCGGCCCAGTGAGGCGTCTCTGGCTGGGCCTGGCTTTCACTCTGGCCCTGGTCGGCGGCCCGTCCAGGGGCGCCGAGCCGGCCGAGACCACCGCCTGGTTCACCCTCTATGCCGAGGAGGGCGAAAAGGTCGGCCGCATCATCGAGACGGTGACCGTCCGGCCGGACGGGCGCGAGATCGTCGACGAACAGGAGATCACCGTCCGCGAGCAGGGCGCGCCGGTCACCCGGATCGTCCAGACCAACACTCGCCGCGAGGATGCGCAGGGCCGCACCGTCTTCCTGTCGCTGTACAGCCTGGTTGGGCGGGAGTGGACGCGGATCGAGGCGACCATTCGGGACGGCCGCGCTGTCATCGTCCGCCGCACCGCCTCAGGCCACCATCAGAGTATCGTTCCCTTGCCGCCAGCCGTGCGGTTCGACGCGGGCGAAGGCCTGCTGGCCGGCTGGGATCCCGCCGCGACGCCCAGCCTGGAGTTCGACAACTTCAACCTCGACTTCATGGTGGTCGAGCATGTCGCGATCACCCCCGCCACCGGCGCCCCGCCCACCGCCGCCCCCACTGCCAATGGCGGCATGAGCGTGCTGCGCAGCCGCTATGAGGGCGGCTCGTTGCAGGGCGTCTCGCGCCTGACCCTGGACGCCCGGCGAGACATTGTCGCCGTGGTCCTGCCCCGGTTCGGAACCAGCCTGACCGTCCGCATCACTGACCGGGCGACAGCCCTGGCGCCCTACGAGCCCTACAGGGTGCTGCCCAAGACCATGACCAAGTCGCCCTTCCGCATCCCGCCGGGCGCCCTGCAGGGCCACATCCGCTACCGCTTTACCTTCCAGGACGGCCTGGAGTTTCCCCTCCCTCAGACCGGCGAGCAGAAGGCGGTCCTCTCGGGCGGCGCGGCGGTGGTCGATATCTGCGAGACCTGCGGGCCGGGCCTGCCGACCGATCCGGCCTACCTGGCCGACGCCCTCAAGCCCACCGCCTGGCTGCAAAGCGACCATCCCAAGGTCAGGGCCATCGCTGCGAGGGTCATCAACCTGAAGGTCTCCGACACCCGCCGCATGCAGATGTTGGTCGAGGCCGTCGTGCCGCGCCTGGGCCGTATCGACTTCACCGGCCATTTCTCGGCGGTCGATGCGCTGAACCGCCATGCGGGCGACTGCACCGAGGCGGCGGTGATCCTGGCGGCGGCGGCGCGGGCGGCCGGCATTCCGGCCAAGGTGGTCAACGGCCTGGTCTACAGCCGCGAGCGCTATCACGGCGTCAGCAACGCCTTCCTGCCGCACAGCTGGGTGCTGGCCTATGTCGATGGCCACTGGAAGAGCTTCGACGCCGCCCTGCTGACCTTCGATTCCAGCCACATCGCCCTCACCGTCGGCGACGGCGAGGCCCGGTCATTGGCCGCCTCGGGCCAGCTGGCCAGCCTGCTGGACTGGCGGGACCTGGCCGAGGTGCGGGCCCGGCCCTAGCCCTTGGCGGGCTGCGGGGCGGGCTGGTCGGCCGGGACGGGCTTGGCGGCGTCAGATTGAGCCGGCGCCTGGTCTTCATAGACAACCGGCAGTTCGGGGAGAGCCTTGTCGGCGGCGCTCTCGATCATCTCGACCTTGCCAAGGTCACGGATGCCGCCGACCTCGGTGCCGTCGATATAGGTATCGGGACAGTCCTGGGCCGCGGCCGCCAGCGGGGCGGCCAGCGCGGTCAGGGCCACGGCCGCCGCGGCGGCGACCCTGGGCAGGCGATAGGAGACGCAGACCTCGTCCTTGCACTCGGCCAGGAAGGTGATGCGCTGCTGGTCGGTCCAGTCGGTGATGTCATGAACCTGGCGCTTGCACATCCGGCACTGGTCGCCGTCCATCACCGCCGCCAGGTTGGCCTTGTAGGGACAGGGGCTCTGGATCTTCGGGAACAGGGCCACCGGTCAGCTCCGCGCCTTGGCGGGCTGGGCGGTCTTGTCGGCCGGCGCGGTCGCCGGAGCAACCGGCGCGGCGTCTTCATAGACCACCGGCAGCTCGGGCATGGCCTTGTCGGCGGCGGTCTCGATCATCTGGGTGTTGGCCGGGTCGTGGATGCCGCCGACGATCACCTCGACCTGGACATCGGGACAGTCCTGCGCCGCGGCGGCCATCGGGGCCGCCAGCGTGGCGACGGCCAGAGCCGCGGCCACGGCGACCTTCACCGGCAGGCTGTAGGAGACGCAGACCTCTTCCGAACAGCCGGCCAGGAACGAGACGCGCTGATCGTCCGTCCAATCGGTGATGTCATGGACCTGGCGCTGGCACAGGCGGCACATGTCGCCGTCCATCATGGCGGCAAGGGTGGCCTTGTACGGGCAAGGGCTCTGAATCTTCGGGAAAATGGCCATGGCGTCCTCCTCACCCTGAACCGGGAAGGCAGCCTAGGCGCCGTATCAAGGTTCGATCAAGCGTTTGAACCATGCTCGGCCTGGATAAGGGCGGCCCTAGAGCCGCTTCTCGATCCGCCGGTCGGGGATGAACCAGATGGCCGCCACCAAGATGTAGAGGCCAAAGCCGAACAGCGGCTGGATGAAGGAAAGACCCACGCCGCCGACGTAGAGGGCGACCGAAATCCAGCCCTTGAAGTCCGATCCGACCGCCTGAGCCAGCAGCGAATCCGGCCCCTCATGAGCGATCAGCATGCGGACCAGCAGGGTGTAGGAAAGCGCCGCCGCGATCAGCACGCCGCCGTAGAGGGCGACCGGCGCCGAGGCCAGGTGGTTCTCGCCCATCCAGGCGGCGGTGAACGGGGTCAGGGACAGCCAGAACAGCAGCAGCAGGTTGGCCCACAGGATCGGCCCGGTGATGGTCCGCGCCGCCCGCAGCAGATGGTGGTGATTGTTCCAGTAGATGCCGACATAGATGAAGCTCAGCACATAGCTGAGGAACTTGGGCAGCAGCGGCGCAAGGTCCGTCAGATGCGCGCCATGCGGCGGGCGCAGCTCCAGCACCATGATGGTGATGATGATGGCCAGCACGCCATCGCTGAAGGCCTCGAGTCGCCCCTTTTCCATGGGGCGACCCTGACTCGGCGCGATCTAGAATTCCAGGCCTAGAGTTCAACTGGCGTGCAGTGGCCGGCTTCCAATCACCACCCAACCGTCATCGCCGGGCTTGTCCCGGCGACCCATACGCGCGGACCTGAAACCAGGACCCTCTGCGCCAGCCACACGGCTCACGCCGTCTGCCACCGAGTTTATGGATGGCCGGCACTTCGACCGGCCATGACGGCTTTCAAGTGGAGTTTCGGTGCGCTCCAAGGAATCTGGCCCTAGAATTCCAGGCAGATCTTCCCGAAGTGCTTCTGGCTCATCTGGTGGGCGAAGGCGGCGCTGATGCCTTCCAGCGGGAATGTGGAGTCGATCACCGGCTTGATGCCATTGGCCTCGATGGCGGCGATCATCTCCTCCTGCGACTGGCGGGAGCCGACGGTGATGCCCTGGATGCAGACGTTCTTGGAAAAGGCCAGGGCCGTAGGCACTTCGCCGGAGATGCCGGCCAGCACGCCGATCAGCGAGATGTGTCCGCCGATGCCGCAGGCGGCGATGGACTGAGCCATGGTGCCGGCCCCGCCGATCTCGACCACGGCGTTGACGCCCCGGCCGCCGGTCAGCTTCATGGCCGCCTCGCCCCACTTGTCCTCTTCCTTGTAGTTGATCAGGTGGTCGGCCCCCAGATCCTTCAGCCTGGCCAGCTTCTCGGCTGAGGAGCTGGTCGAGACCACCGTGCAGCCGGCCGCCTTGGCCAGCTGCAGGGCGAAGATCGACACCCCGCCGGTGCCCTGGGTCAGGACGATGTCGCCCGGCTTGATCCGCGCCTCGACGATCAAGGCCCGCCAGGCGGTGAGGGCCGCGCAGGGCAGGGTCGCGGCTTCCTTGAAGCTCCAGCCCCTGGGCATGCGGGTGAAGGCGGTCGCCGGCATGGCGACATACTCGGCCGCGAAGCCGTCGGCCTGGTCGCCGGGCACGCCCAGCAGCCGGGGCAGTTGCGGCCCGCCGCCGTCCCAGTTGGGGAAGAAGGTCGACAGCACCTCGTCGCCGACCTTGAAGCGGGTGACGCCCTCGCCCACCGCCTCGACGGTTCCGGCCCCATCGGACATCGGGATGCGGCCGTCGGGGGTGCGGATCATGCCGGCCACTACCGCGAAGTCGTGGAAGTTCAGCGAGCTGGCCCGGACCCGGACCAGGATCTCCCCGGCCTTGGCGGTGGGCTTGGGCCGGTCCTCGATGACGATCCTGTCCAGACCCCCCGGGGATTTGACGGCGGCGACTTTCATGGCGGCGGCTCCTGATCGTTTCGACAAGCCATGCCGACGGCGCCCCGACGGCATTCAAGGCATTTCTTGCCCCATTCCGGTCCCCAGCCTATCAGCGAAGGCATGACCGCCTCCGAGCCGCAACGGCCCCCGCCGCCCCGGTTCGCCGCGGCGTCGCTGATCGCTGTGATCTTCATCAACATGCTGGGCTTCGGGATCATCGTCCCGTTGCTGCCCTTCTATGCCAAGTCCTTCAACGCCCCGCCCTGGCAGATGGCCCTGGTGTTCTCGGCCTATTCGATCGGCAGCTTCTTCGGCGAGCCGTTCTGGGGCCGGCTGTCGGACCGCATCGGCCGCAAGCCGGTGCTGATCTCGACCATCCTAGCCAACGGTCTCTGCTACGGCGCCCTGGCCTTCGCGCCCAACATCGCCATCGCCTTCGGCATCCGCCTGCTGGGCGGCCTGGCGGCCGGCAACGGGGCGGTGATCCAGGGCTATATCGCCGACGTCACCGAACCGGCCAAGCGGGCGCGCCAACTCAGCTACCAGGGCGCGGCCTGGAATGTCGGTCTGATCGTCGGCCCCTCGCTGGGCGGCCTCTTCGCCCATACCGGGATCGGGCCGGCGGGGTTCCGAATCCCCCTCTTCATGGCCTCTGGCCTGGCCTTCGCCTGCGCCCTGGCGGTGATCCTGATCATCCGCGAGAGCCGGGTGCGCGAGACCGACTATTCCCATCGCCCCAGCCGCTGGGCGGCGGCGGGCGAGGCGCTGCGCCATCCGGTGATCGGCCGGTTGATCCTGCTGACCTTCCTGGTCGGCTTCGCCTTCACCGGCATCGAGTCGGTATTCGGCCTGTGGGCCCAGGCCCGGTTCGGCTGGGAGCCGCGCAACATCGGCCTGGCCTTCGCCTGCGTCGGGATCGCCGCCTTCCTGACCCAGAGCTTCGTCACCGGCCCGCTGTCGGAACGCTTCGGCGAGGGCCGCATGCTGGCCATCGGCATGGCCATGACCGTCGTGGCCATGAGCCTGCAGACCGTCTCCACCGGCGGGGTGATGACCACCGTCTTGATGTGCTTCACCGCCATGGGCCAGTCGGTGGCCTTTCCCAATGTCGGGGCAATGATCTCGCGCACCGCCGACCCGCACCGCCAGGGCCAGATCATGGGGCTGAACAACGCCGGCGGGGCGCTGGCCCGGGTGCTGGGGCCGCTGAGCGCCGGGCTGATCTTCGCCAAGGTGCTCAACGGGCCCTTTATCCTGGGGGCGCTGGTGGTGGCGCCAGCCATCCTGCTGGCCCTGTCGGCCAGCCGCCGGGCGCCGGCGCGCCATGGCTGAGGTCAGCGCGGGCCTGCTGGTCTGGCGGCGGCGCGAGAGCGGGCCAGAGTTCCTGCTGGCCCATCCCGGCGGCCCGTTCTGGACCAAGCGCGACGCCGGCGCCTGGTCCATCCCCAAGGGCCTGATCGAGGCCGGCGAGGACCCGCTGGCGGCGGCCCGGCGGGAATTCCGCGAGGAGACCGGCCTGGCGGTCGACGGTCCGTTCCTGCCGCTGGAGCCCGTGAAACAGGCCGGGGGCAAGCAGGTGCTGGCCTGGCTGACGGAGGCCGATCTCGATCTCTCGGCCTTCCGATGCGAGACCTTCGAGATGGAATGGCCGCCCCGCTCAGGCCGCCGCCAGGCCTTTCCGGAGGTCGATCAGGTCCGCTACTGGCCGCCGGGCGAGGCCCTGGCCCGCATCCTGGCCGGCCAGCGCCCGCTGATCGAGGAGGCGCTCGCCATCCTGGGGAAGGACGCTCGGCCCTAGTCCCAGGCCACCACGCCCAGCAGGAGGCCCACCCGGCCCTCGCCCCACATCGGCAGCAGCAGGCGGGAATAGGCCCCGGGAACCTTGTGCAGGGTCGGACAGCGCCCTTCCACCGTGGCGCTGGCCTGGGACAGCAGGAATTCGAACGGCGTGCTGAGCTGGGCCTCGTCGAGGAAGACCCCTTCCAGATCGGCGCCGCCCGACTGCTTGAGCCCCTCGCCCACCTGGGCGAAGCGGAAGCGCAGAGGAAGCTCGAAGGCGTCCAGGGTGAAGCTGTCGCGGACCAGGTCGCCCAGATCGGTGAGCTGCAGGTCGTCCCAGAAGGGAATGTCGGCCCCGCCCCTCAGCAGACCCTGCCAATAGGCGCGGGCCCGTTCCAGTTGCGACGGCAGCGTCCTGGGCGCGGCGAACGGTTGCATGGCGGCTTCACTCCACGGCGGGTCTGAACTGCCAGTATCACCAGCGCGGCGAGGACGGCGTTGATCCCCGTCAAGGACCGCGGCGGCGAAGGGTTCAGGCTAGACCCATGAGCCAGCCGGTCAACATCGTGACCCTCACCCCCAATCCCGCGCTCGATCTTTCGACCGCCGTGGACAGGGTCGAGCCGGTGCGCAAGCTGCGCTGCGAGGCCGCCCGGTTCGACCCTGGCGGCGGCGGCGTCAATGTCGCCCGCGTCGTCCACCGCCTGGGCGGCGCCGTCCAGGCGATCTATCCGGCCGGCGGCCCGGCCGGGGCGCGGCTCACCACCCTGCTGGCCAGGGAGGGGCTGGCCAGCGGGGCCGTCCCCATCGCCGGTGAGACCCGGGAAAGCTTCACCGTCACCGACCGGGGCGACGGGGCGGAGTATCGCTTCGTCCTGCCCGGCCCCAGCCTGTCGCCGGCCGAGTGGCGGGCCTGCCTGAACGCCGTCTTGGCCCGGGCTCCGGCCGGCGGCCTGGTGGTGGTCAGCGGCAGCCTGCCGCCGGGCGTGCCGCCCTCCGCCCTGGCTGACCTGGCCCGCCGCGTCCGGGAGAGCGGACTGCGGCTGGCGGCGGACAGTTCCGGCCCCGCCCTGGCGGCGGTCCTCGAAGCGGGGGTCTGGCTGGTCAAGCCCAGCCTGCGGGAGCTGTGCGAACTGACCGGGCTGCCGCTGCCCGACCTGGCGACGCGGCTGGCGGCCTGCCGCGCCCTGATCGCCGCCGGCTCGGCCGAGATCGTCGCGCTCAGCCTGGGCGACGAGGGCGCCCTGCTGGTCACCGCCAACGAGGCCTTCTCGGCCCGGGCGCTGGCCGTGCGGCCGGTCAGCACGGTCGGGGCCGGCGACAGCTTCCTGGGGGGGCTGCTATGGGGGATCACCCGGGACCTGCCCATGGCTGACTGCCTGCGCCAGGCCATGGCCGCCGGCGCCGCGGCCCTGCTCTCGCCCGGCACCGGCCTCTGCCGGCCCGAGGATGTGCAGCGTTTGGCGGGCGAGGTCGAGGTCGAGCGGCTGCCGGCTTGAGCTACGGCTGCTTGGCCATCGCCTGTTCGCTGTCCCAGATCGTCCGCATGGTGCGCGGCAGGCTGTCGGGATTGACGCTGATCGAGTCGATGCCCAGCCGCGCCAGGAAGGCGGCGATCTCGGGATAGGTGGCCGGCGCCTCGCCGCAGATGCCCACATGGCGGCCATGGCGGTGGGCGCCCTCGACCGCCTGCCGCAGCATCTCCAGCACGCCCGGGTCGCGCTCATCGAAATCGAAGGCCACCACCTCGGAGTCGCGGTCGACGCCCAGCACCAGCTGGGTCAGGTCATTGGAGCCGATTGAGAAGCCGTCGAACAGTTCGGCGAAGGCGTCGATGCTGATGACGTTATTGGGGATCTCGCACATCACATAGACCTCCAGCCCGTTCTCGCCCCGCTTCAGGCCGTGGGCGGCCATGGCGTCCAGCACCCGCCGGGCCTCGTCGATCCGGCGGCAGAAGGGGACCATGATGCGCAGGTTGGTCAGGCCCATCACCTCGCGCACATGGCGCAGGGCCTCGCATTCCAGGGCGAAACCGTCGGCGTAGCGGGGGTGGGCGTAGCGCGCCGCGCCGCGGAAGCCGAGCATCGGGTTCTCCTCCACCGGCTCGAAGGCCGCCCCGCCCAGCAGGCGGGCGTATTCGTTGGTCTTGAAGTCCGACAGCCGCACGATGACCGGCCGGGGATGGAAGGCCGCGGCGATGGCGCCCACGCCTTCGGCCAGGCGGCGGACGAACCAGGCCTTGGGCCTGTTCTCGCTCATCCTGAGGATGGCCGCCCGGTCGCGGACCGAGGCGACCTGCTCGGGATGGGCGCAGGCCATCGGGTGGACGCCGATCTGCTCACCGATGATGAATTCCAGCCGCGCCAGCCCGACACCGGCCGCCGGCAGCTGGGCGGCGCGGAAGGCCAGGTCCGGCTGGGCCAGGTTGACCATCACCTCGGTGCGCGGCCGGGGAATGCTGTCGAGGGCCAGGCGCTCGACCGCGAAATCCAGGGCGCCCGCATAGACGCTGCCGGTCTCGCCCTCGGCGCAGCTGACGGTGACGGTCTGACCGGCGGTCAGCACCGACATCGCGCTGGCGGCCCCGACCACGGCGGGCAGGCCGATCTCGCGGGCGACGATGGCGGCATGACAGGTGCGGCCGCCCTGTTCGGTGACGATGGCGCTGGCGATCTTCATCGCCGGCAGCCAGTCGGGGCTGGTCGAGGGCGCGACCAGGACCTCGCCCGGCCGGAACGCGTTCAGGTCGCCGGCGCCTCGGACCAGCCGCACCGGGCCGGCGGCGATGCGCTCGCCCACCGCCTTGCCGGCCACCAGGGCCTTGGCCCTGGCCTTCAGCCGATAGGTCTCGACCATCCGGGCCTCTCGCCGCGAGGCCACCGTCTCGGGACGGGCCTGCAGGATGTAGAGCCGGCCGTCGCGGCCGTCCTTGGCCCATTCGATATCCATCGGGGTGGGCTGGCCGGCGCGGGCGGAATAATGGTCCTCGATGACGATCGCCGCCCCGGCAAGGGCCAGGACCTCCTCGTCCGTCAGGCAGTAGCGGCCACGGTCGCGGGCCGGGACGGCCAGGGCGCGGAGGGCTTGGCCGCCTGACTTGCCGGCGCCGCGGACCAGCCGGGTCTGCTTGGCCCCCAGCGAGCGGCGCAGCACCGCCCGGAAGCCGGCGCGGTAGGTGGGCTTGTGGACATAGAATTCGTCGGGATCGACCCGGCCCTGGACGATGTTCTCGCCCAGGCCGTAGGCGCCGGTGGTGAACACCACGTCCCGAAAGCCCGTCTCGGTGTCCAGGGTGAAGGTCACGCCGCTGGCGGTGCGGTCGGAGCGGATCATCGGCATGACCGCCACCGACAGGGCGACCTTGAAATGGTCGAAGCCGTTGGTCGCCCGGTAGACGATGGCCCGGTCGGTGAACAGCGAAGCGAAACAGCGGCGGCAGGCCTCGACCATCGCCGCCTCGCCCCGGACATGCAGGAAGCTCTCATGCTGGCCGGCGAAACTGGCGGTTGGCAGATCCTCGGCGGTGGCCGAGCTGCGCACGGCGAAGGAAGCCTCGCCGCCCAGCCGGGCCTTCAGGGCGCGGAACGCCTGGACGATCCGGCGGCGCAGCACCGGATTGCCGGTCGCTTCATAGACCAGCGCCCTGGCGGCGGCGGCGGCGCGGGCCAGGGCGGTTACGTCCGCCAGGTCGAGGCTGTCCAGCAGGGCATGCAGCGGGACCCAGGCGCCGGCGGCGGTCAGGGCGTCGCGATACGCCGCGGCGGTGAGGGCGAAACCGTCCGGCGCCGTCACCGGCCCGTCCGCCAGCAGCCGGTGCAGCTCGCCCAGCGAGGCGGTCTTGCCCCCGACCAGCGGCGTATCGTCCAGCCCCAGGTCCTTGAACCAGCGGACATAGTCGCCGTCGGGCGACATCGGTTGCGGGACAGGCGGGCTGGCGGGCATGAGCGGCACTCCGAAGCGCCCACCCTGCCCCGCTTCACCCGCGGCGACCTTGACGCGGGTCAAAGGCCGGCCGGCTGACCTGGATCAAGGCGCTCCCGCCTGTCGCGGGGCAGACGTTAGACTTGATGAAGGAGGTTCGGCCCATGCGCATCCTGGTGATCAACGGCCATCCCGATCCCGACAAGTCCCACCTCTGCGCCGCCCTGGCCGAGGCCTACGCCAAGGGGGCGACCGCCGCCGGGCATGCGGTGACGCGGCTGGACGTGGGGGCCCTGGACTTCGCGCTGATCCGCTCGCTGAAGGACTACCAGAGCCCGACCATGACCGCCGACATCCGCCGGGCTCAGGACATGGCCCAGGCCACCGATCACCTGGTGCTGGTCTTCCCGCTCTGGTTCGGCTCGCCGCCGGCCGCCCTGAAGGCCTTCTTCGAACAGCTGCTGCGCAAGGGATTTTCGCTGAGTTCGCCCCAGGCGGCGATGTCCAGCCTGCTGAGCGGCAAGTCGGCCCGGTTGATCGTCACCATGGGAGCGCCGGTCCCGATCTTCCGGCTGCTGCTGGGCGGACATGGAGTGGCCAGCCTGGCCAGGGGGCTGTTGTGGGTGACCGGGGTGCGGCCGGTTCGCCAGACCCTGCTGGGCCGCGCGCACCTGGACAATCCGGCGACCAAGGCGCGCTGGCTGGCCCTGGCCGAGGACCTGGGCCACCGGGGCGTCTGAGATCTAGTGAAGGACGAGCGGGACGCCGAAGGCGCGGACCGCGGCGGGCAGGCGGAAGGCCTCGCGGGCGGCTTCGCGCATCGAACCGAAGCGGGTGGCGATGGCGGGGTCCTGGGTCCAGAGCGGCGTCCCCTCGGGGCCAAGCTGCAGGAACAGTTCGGGATCGGACGGACGGACGGGGCTGCGGGCAACCAGCGCGGGGCGGGATTCCAGGGCGGGCATGACGACCTCCAGGCGTTGATGTCTGGGAGGATGCTGGACCGCCGGACCGCCCCGCGCCATTCCGGTCGCACACCTAAGGGCCGCTACGGAAGGTCCCTCAATGCGACAGCAGGGTGGCGACCGGCGGGGCGTCGATGATGTCCTGGCTGACCCCGCCCAGCACCACTTCGCGAACCCGGCTGTGGCCGAACAGGCCCATGACCAACAGGTCGATGTCGAAATCGCGGATGCGGCGGGTGAGGATCTCGGTCGCCGACGCCGACAGGGCGCGATCGACGATCAGGTCGACCTTGCGGCCATGTCGCTGGAAAATCCGGCCCAGGCCCTCGTCGTCGACCTCGGCGTCCGGTCCTGCGACCTGCAGGACATGGACCGTGTCGGCGGCCTCGATCAGCGGCCAGGCGTCGCGCAGGGCCCGGGCCGATTCCCGCGACCCGTTCCAGGCGACCATCACCCGCCGGCCCAGGTTCGGCGCGCCGCCTTCGGGAACCAGCAGCACCGGTCCGCCGCAGGCCATGCCGACGGCCTGGACCGGGATGCGCCGGATCGCCAGGCAGACCGGCGTGATGGCCGCCAGGACGGTCAGGTCGGCCCGCCGGGCGCGGGCGATCAGGGCCATGTCGCTGTCGCCATTGATCGTCTGCCACTCGCAGGGCGCGCCCGCCTGGGCGGCGGCGGCTTCCAGCGCGGCCCTGGCCTTGCCGGCCGCCTTGCCCAGGGCCTGATCGTGTTCGGCCAGCAGGCGGTCGATGTCGTCCGGCGACAGATAGGTCAGGGATTCGGCCACCATCGGGTCGCCGAACAGCCGCGCCTCCAGGAAGACGCCGCTGACCGTGCCGCCGAAGCGATGGGCCAGGTCGGCGGCCACGGCCGCGCGGGCCGCCGCCTCGGGGGCGTCGGTCATCGGAACAAGGATGTCTTTGAAAGTCATGGTCTGCGTCTCCCAGTCTGGCGGCATTGCAGCCGCTTTCCGGGGCGCGCGCCTTGATCGGGCTCAAGGGATGAGGACGGCGGCCCCGTGCACCAGACCGGCCCGCAGGTCGTCCAGCGCCTGGTTGGCCGCCTCGAGCGGATAGGTGGTGACATGGGCGGTCACCCCGGCCAGCGGGGCGACGCGCAGGAAGTCCGCGGCATCCTGCCGGGTCAGATTGGCCACCGACAGCACCTGCCGCTCGCCCCACAGGATTTCGTAGGGGAAGCTGGGGATGGGGCTCATATGGATGCCGGCGCAGACCACCCGGCCGCCCTTGCGCACCGCCCGCAGCGCCAGCGGCACCAGCTCGCCGGCCGGGGCATAGAGGATGGCGGCGTCGAGCAGGGCCGGGGCGGCCTGATCGGTTCCGCCGGCCCAGTCGGCGCCGAGCGTGCGCGCCAGGGCCTGGCCTTCTCCGTCGCCCGGCCTGGTGAAGACGAACACCCGCCGACCCTGCCACTTGGCCACCTGCAGGATGATGTGGGCCGCCGCGCCGAAGCCGTAGAGACCCAGCACCGGCGCCTCCCCGGCCATGACCAGCGAGCGCCAGCCGATCAGGCCGGCGCACAGCAGGGGCGCGGCGCCGGCGGCGCCCTGGTCCGGGTCGAGCGGATAGGCATAGCGGGCGTCGGCCACGGCGTGACTGGCGAAGCCGCCGTCCCGCGTGTAGCCGGTGAACAGCGGGTCATCGCAGAGGTTCTCGCGGCCCGACCGGCAGTAGGAACAGGCCCCGCAGGCCCGCGCCAACCAGCCGACGCCCACCCGCTGGCCAAGCCGGCCGGCCTCGACGCCGGGACCCACGGCCACGACCTCACCGACAATCTCATGGCCCGGAACCACGGGCAGGGCGGGCTGGGTCAGTTCGCCATCGACCACGTGCAGATCGGTGCGGCAGACCCCGCAGGCCAGCACCCGGATGGCCAGTTCGCCCGTCCCGGGAACCGGATCGGGGCGGTGCTCAAGCTGCAATGGCCGGCCGGGCGCGATCAGCACCATGGCGCGCATGATAGCGCTCCGTCAGGGCTGGGCGGGCGTGTCCGGTTTGGGCGCGGGGGCCGGCGCCGGAGCGGGCGGCGCCTCGGCCTGGGGCGGCGTCACGTTCGGCGGAATGGGCCGCGGCCGGCAGGCGATGGCCGACACGGCGGAAAGCAGGATCAGGGTGGCGAGAGCCGGGCGTCGCATGGCGAGGCCTCCAGGGGGTGTTCGATAGAACGAGCCTGAACCTCTGGCGTTGCGGCGCCTTGATCGGCGTCAACTGTCCGGCGAAGCTGGCGTCATGAGCCCTCCTCTCCGCATCGGCATCCTGGGCGCGGCCCGCATCGCCCCGCCCGCCCTGATCGCGCCCGCCCGGGACAATCCCGACGCGGAGGTCGTGGCCGTGGCGGCCCGCGACGGCGACCGGGCGCGCGCCTTCGCAGAGACGCACGGCATCCCTGAAGCCCTCGACAACTACGAGGCGCTGATCGCCAGCGACACGGTCGACGCCATCTACAACGCCCTGCCCCCGGCCCGGCACGCCGACCTGACCGTCGCCGCGCTGAAGGCGGGCAAGCATGTGCTGTGCGAGAAGCCCTTCGCCCTCAACGCCGCCGAGGCCCAGGCCATGGTCACGGCGGCCGATGAAACCGGCCAGGTGCTGATGGAAGCCTTCCATTACCGCTACCACCCGATGTTCGAGGCCATCCTGGCGGCGCGCGCCGGGCTGGGGCGGCTCAAACGCATCGAGGCGGTGTTCAGCGTCCCCATCGCCGAGACGCCCGGCGAGATTCGCTACGACGCGGCCCTGGGCGGCGGGGCGCTGATGGACCTGGGGACCTACCCCCTGCACTGGTGCCGCAGCCTGGCCGGGCGCGAGCCCCGCATCGTCTCGGTGACGCGCCGCCTTCACGCGGGCGGGGCCGACATAGCCACCCGGGCGGAACTGGATTTCGGCGAGGGCCTGACCGCGGTGATCGATTGCGCCATGGACGAGGGGCCGC
Source organism: Caulobacter ginsengisoli (assembly GCF_030814835.1). Lineage (GTDB taxonomy): Bacteria > Pseudomonadota > Alphaproteobacteria > Caulobacterales > Caulobacteraceae > Caulobacter > Caulobacter ginsengisoli. The sequence continues at coordinate 192,209 of NZ_JAUSVS010000003.1, read as the reverse complement.
GCGCCACGCTGGAGGTCGAGGGGGAACTGGGAAGGCTGAGCGCCATCAACCCGCTGTCGCCGCAGCTCGGCCACCAGCTGACGGTCGGGGACGAGACCATGACCTTCAGCCGCGAAACGACCTACAGCTTCCAGCTCAAGGCCTTCGTGGCGGCCGTCCAGGGTGGTCCGGTGATCACCGGCGGCCGGGATGCGGTGGGCCAGATGGCCGCCATCGACGCCATCAGGGCGCCCTGAGCGCCCGCTCCAGCGCCGCCACGCCGGGCTTCATCGCCGAGACGGGGAAGCCCGAAAAGCCCAGCATCAGGCCCGACCGTGGCGGCGCCGTGCGGTAGAGGCGGCTGATGGCCCGGGCGGTGATCCCGGCGGCCAGGACCTTGGCCTCTGCGGCCAGATCGTCTGCGCCGTCCTTCAGATAGGCGATGAGGTGCATGCCCTGGTCGGGCACGTCGACCTCCACCAGATCGCCCAGCCGGGTCTCCAGCGCCGCGGCCAGGGCGTCGCGTTGCGCCCGATAGGCCAGGCGCCGGCGGCGAATGTGGGCGGCGAACTGACCGCCGGCCATGAAGTCGAGCAGGATGGCCTGGGTCAGGGTCGAGGGCTGGCGGTCCATGATCTGGCGGGCCGTGGCCATGGCGCCCGCCAGCGCTTTCGGCGCGACCAGGTAGCCCAGGCGCAGGCCGGGGAAGAGCGCCTTGTTGAGGGTGCCGACATAGATGACCCGCTCCCCGCCATCCAGGCCCTGCAACGAGGCCAGGGGCGGGCCGCCGTAACGGAACTCCGAGGCGTAGTCGTCCTCGACGATCCAGGCGCCCGCGCTTCGGGCCCAGGCCAGCAGGTCCAGCCGCCGGGCCATCGAGAGGGTGACGCCCAGCGGATACTGGTGCGAGGGGGTGACGAAGGCGACCCGGGCGTCCGGCGCGGCGGCCACGCCGGCGGCGACACTCAGGCCCAAACGGTCGACCGGGATCGAATGGATCTGGGCCTTGGCCTGGGTGACGGCGTGCAAGGTCGAGGGGTAGTGCGGGTCCTCGATCCAGACTGGCAGGCCAGGGGTCAGCAGCACCCGGGCGGCGATGTCGACGGCGTGCTGGGCGCCGGTGGTGACGATGACCTGACCGGGCTCGCAGACCACGCCCCGGGCGGCCCGCAGGTAGTCGGCGATGGCGGCGCGCAGGGCGACATCGCCCTGGGGATCGGAATAGCCGAAATGCTCGGGGCCCAGATGCCGCAGCGCCCGGCGGGTCGAGCGGCCCCAGGCGGCGGCGGCGCGCGGATCGAGCAGGGTGCGGCCGGTGTTGAACGGCCGCTCTCCGGGCAGGGTGGTGAAGCCGGCGGTGGCGGCGAAGGCCCTGGCCGGCGGCGGGATTTCCGGCCGGTCCAGGGCCGGCGGGACGGGCGATGGGGCCAGGTCCGCCAGGCCCGACAGATCGGCGCTGACAAAGGCCCCGGCCCCGCGCCGGCTCAACAGATAGCCCTCGGCCGCCAGCTGCTCATAGGCCTCGACGACCGAGGCGCGGGCGACGCCGAGCCGCGCAGCCAGATCCCGCGTCGAGGGCAACCGGCTGGCGGGCGGCAGCGCCCCGCCGAGGATGGCCGCGCGCACCTGGGCATAGACGCCCCGCACGACGCCTTGTCCTGGGCCCGAGCCCGGCCGCTCCCAGGGGTAGATGTCCGCCCAGCTCATGGATTGGTCTGCATGATCTGCCAGAATTGGTCCTATTGTGCAGTCCACTCTGCGGCTACCCAGGCGGTCATGTCCAGCGACTTCATCCCCACCGACCGCTCCCAGGTCCGCCGCCGGCCCCAGCGCGCCGCCTATGACGAGGCGAGCGTGTTCGCCATCCTCGACGCCGGCCTGATGGCCCATGTCGGCTATGTCATCGACGGTCAGCCGTTCGTGACTCCGACCAGCTACTGGCGCGAGGGCCGCACCCTCTATTGGCACGGCTCGGCGGGCGGACGGGCGCTGGCGGCCCAGGCGGGGTTGCCGGTCTGCGTGACCGTCAGTCACCTGGACGGCCTGATCGTCGCCCGCTCGGGAATCGCCCATTCGGCCCAGTACCGCTCGGTGATGGCGTTCGGCCGGGCGCGGCTGGTCCAGGATCGCCAGGCCAAGCGGGCGGCGATGGCCGCCTTCATCGACCGGCTCTACCCCGGCCGCTGGGCGGGCCTGCGGCCAACCCAGGACGCCGAGCTGGACGCCATCTCGGTCGTCGCCATGGAGATCGAGGAGGCCGCCGCCAAGGTGAAGGCCGAGGGCGTCGCCCGCCTGCCCATCGACGAGACCTGGGACGGCTGGCGCGGGGTCATTCCGGTCCGGCAGGTGCTGGGCGCGGCCGAGCCGGTGGAGGAGGCGGAAGCGCCGCCCCTGCTGGCCCTCTATCGGGCCGGCGCCAGGCTGGACGAGACGCTGGCCGCCGCCGCTCAGGCGTAGACGTCCAGCCTGGCCCCGGTCGCCGGATCGGTGGGCCTGGCCGCGCCGGGATCCAGACCCGCCAGGGCCCCGCCCAAGCGCACCGCCTCGCCGCGCTCGGTCTTGCGGTCGCTCGCGTTGACGCCGTAGGGGCCGTCCTTGGGATGGGCGGGGTCGATATGCTTCTTGGCATAGTCGACATCCGTGCAGTTCTTGCAGGCGAACCCGTTCACCGTCACCGGCTGGGCATAGTCACCGCTGATCGCCAAGATCTGGTCCCCTTCTGAAGGCCGTTTCCTGTCCTGCATTCGCGCCTGGGCTCGCCAGGGTTACGCGCCCGGGGAAAACAATTTGTTGCGATCCGCGACGACGCGGCGCCTCTGCTCGACTTTCACTGGCCCTGACGAACACTGTTCATGGACCGGCCTCCATTCGTCCGTGTCGCGGCGCCGGGCCAAGAGATATGGGTCCGCGACCCTTCCGACTGTTCCTACCCATTCTGGGTATCGGCGCCTGACAGACGCCATCTTCGCCAGTCACGTCCTAACTGTATTGTCGATAACGGCCGACAGTTTGACTAATTATTTCCTAATTCTGATCTAAATATCGCATTGGAGACAGTAGCTCCTCATTCAGCCCCAGTCATCACAAGGTATCCATGGAACAGGTCAACTCACGCTGCGTTTGCTTGGCCAATGGACGGATAGACTCGGACGGACTCACCCGGCCATCATCCGACGGGAGAAGAGGGTATTACCATGCGCCGAATACTTGTCGCCAGCGCAGCGATGGCCATGATCTGCGGGCCCGCCATGGCCGCCAGCAAGCCAGCCAACACCGACAGCGGTACCAGGGGTGAAGTAGGCGACCGCGCGCAGCCGCGCAGCAACCTTTCCAACGAGACCGCCAACAGCAACGGCGACAGCAAGGGCGTCGTGCCGCGTTCGGACTCGGGCTCGGGCAGCCAGGCGGGATCGGGCGCCAATTCGGGCGGCGGCGGTTCTGGCAATACCGGCTCCGGCGCCAGCGGCGGCGGCAACACCGGCGGCAGTAACACCGGCTCCGGCGGAGCGGGGTCTGGCGGAACCGGTTCCGGTGGGGCGGGTTCGGGCGGCGCAGGTTCTGGCGGCGCAGGTTCTGGCGGTTCTGGTGGAACCGGCGGCGGGCGCGGCGTCAGCGCCGTGGTCAAGGCCGGCGGCTCCGGCGGCAGTTCGGCCAGCGGCTCAGGCGGTGGCGTGACCGCTGTCGTCAAGGCTCGCGGCCGTGGCGCCGGCGCCGCGGGCGTCGGAGCCCGAGTCCAGGCTACAGCCCCGCGCGGCGCCGGCGTCAAGGCGGCCATCCGGGCCGGCCGAGCCAAGGCCGGCGCGACGGCGTCCGGAGCGACCGCTCCCACCTCCACCGCGACACGCGGCGGCCTGCGGGTCGCCGCCAAGGTCGGAACCGGGGCCGGTCAGACAACCACGGGCGCCCCGCCTCGGGCCCTGGTTGTGAAGGCAAGGGCCGGGTCGGCGGCCCCATCGGGCGGCGGTCTGCGTGTCGGGGCCAGGATCGGAACTGGAGGCGGTCAGACCACCACGGGCGCCGCGCCTCGGGCCATCGTTGTGAAGGCCAAGGCGGGCTCAGCGGCGGTCGCGCCGCGCGGCGGCTTGCGTGTCGGCGCCAAGGTCGGGACAGGCGCTGGTCAGACAGCGTCGGGCGGCCAACCCGGAGCCATCGTGGTGAAGGCCAAGGCGGGTTCAGCGGCGACCGGCCTGCGCGTTGGGGCCAAGGTCGGGACCGGAGCGGGTCAGACAGCGTCGGGCGGCCAGCCCCAGGCCATCGTGGTGAAGGCCAAGGCGGGTTCAGCGGCCACCGGCCTGCGCGTCGGCGCCAGGGTCGGGACCGGCGCCACGACCAAGGCCGGGCAGACCGCTAGCGGCGCCAAGTCCAGGGCTGTCACGGCAGCGGCCAGGGTCGGCGGGGCCGCGCGCTCCACCGCTCGTGGCGTCACCGTCGCCGCCAGCCCCAGAGTCAGCATCTCCCGCGGCGGCGGGACCTCCGGCGTCCGGGTCGGCGCGGCTGTCCCAGCCAAGGTCAAGGCCGCCGGTCTTAGCCGCTCGGCGACCGTGAAGGCGGGCGTCAAGGCCGGCGTCACCACCGCGTCCCGGCCGGGCCGCACGACCTCGCCGGGTTCCGGCGGGTCAGGGTCGACAGGGTCCGGATCAACAGGTTCGGGCGCGAGCGGCTCCGGCGGATCGAGCGCCCCTCCGGCCGCCAAGCCGGGCGGGTCCTCCGCCAGCCCCAGCGCGCCTGGTTCCGGCCCCGTGGCGGGCACTGGCGCCAGCGGGCGCCGGGCCTCGGGCGTCAAGACCAAGTAGCCTGCCCATCAGGCGCATGAGGGCGGCGGTCCAGCGGGCCGCCGCCCTTTGCCTGTTCAGAATACGGTGCGCAGCGCCACCACCCCGCGCCAGGATTCCCGGTCGCGGCCCGGGATCGGATTGCTGAGGCCCCGCACCGCCTCGACCTGCAGCAGGGTGCGCCGCCTGACCAGCAGCCGCACGCCGCCGCCCGCCGAGGCCAGGTCGAAGCTCTGGCTGGGCAGGCCCAGGCGGCTGCGATAGCGGGCGCTGCCGCCGTCCGTGAACAGATAGGCCTCGCTGCCCTCGAAAGCCGGCGGCGGATTGGCGGGACGCCAGGCCAGCTCCACCGAACCGGCATAGCCCCGGTCCCCGACCACGAAGTCCGCCTCGTAACCCCGGCCGAACTCCTCGCCGCCCAGGGAGAACTGCTCGGAGGGGGGCAGAGGATCGCTGGCGTACTGACCGGCCGCCGCGAAGCGGACGATCAGGGTCTTGCCCAGGCCCTGGTTGTAGCCGGCCTTGAGGTTCAGCTTGCGGAAGTCCGGCCTGGAAATCCGCCGGTCGGCGACCCGCGCCCCCAGCCCGTCGATCCCCTGGCTGGCCGACAGGCTGGCGAAAACCAGGCTGTCGGTCCCGCTGGCGTTGAAGGCCAGCGAGCCGCGTACGGCCCGGATGCGGTCGCTGGACAGCGCCAGGCCCAGGAAGGCGTTGTCGCTGTTGAGGCCATCGACGCCCACTGAGGCGTAGATATCCCGGTCGAAGCTGCGAACGATGGGGTAGGTCAGCTGCACGCCCAGCGAGCCGGCCCGGCCCTCGATGCTGGTCCCCTTGGGCCGGGTCTTCAGCCAGGTGGCGTCCAGGCGCAGGGTCAGGCCGTCGGCGCCCAGCGGGGTCGAATAGCCGGCCCCGACGAACTGGAAGCGTTCGGTGTCGGTCGGCGCGGCCAGGCTCAGCCGCGCCTGGTCGCCGGATCGCCAGAGGCTGTTGGCGAAACCGTCGACCTGAACCTGGGTGCGGCCCAGGAAGGCCGTGCCGCGCGTGTTGATCCCCACCGCCAGCTGAAAGGGCCGGAAGCGGCTCTTGACGGTCAGGTCGACGGCGCCCTGGTCATTGCCCGGCTGCAGTTCGACGTCGGGCTGCAGGCCGGGGATGTCCCGCATCAGGGAAAGCTGGCGCTGCAGCACCGAGCGGCGCAGCGGCTTGTCGTCGACGATCTTCTGGCCATAGGCCGTCGCCAACCCCAGCGGCCGGCCGCCGTCGCCGGCGAACACCACCTGGCTGACGAAGCCCTGCACCACCACCACCCGCAGCTGGCCGCCGGCAAAGTCCTGGCTGGGGACCAGCACGGTGTAGAGGGCGATGTCGGCGGCCTCCTGGGCGTCGGCCACGGCGTCGGAGAGGGCCTGCAGCCCCGCCTGGTCGAGCGTGCGGCCGATGAAGGGCTGCAGGGCGGCGTCGAGCTGGGCCTGGGTGAGGGTCGAGCCCTCGACCGTGACGGCGGTGAGCACGAAGGGCTGGATGGCCGGGGCGGCGGGCCGCACCCGGCGCGGCCGGGCGGCGCGGGGCGTCGGCCTGGGCGCCGGCCGACCCTGGTCGAGACGGTCGGGACTGACGGCCTTGGATGGCGCGGTCTGGGCGAGCGCCAGGCCGGGACCGGACAGGGCCGCCAGGGCAGCGGTCAGCAGCAGGATGGATTTCACGATCAGCCCCTTGTTCCTGGCCCCAGCCCCGGGGCGTTAGTGACGGCCTGGAAGCAGTGGGCCCAGGACCGGCGCCAGCGGCCCGTTCGCGCCGCCCAGACCCAGCAGAGGCCCAGACGTGACGGTCACGGGTCTGGGCGAGACCAGGGCCGAGCCGCCCAGATCGACCTTCACCAGCACTGACGGACTGGCGCCGGTCTGCAGCGTGGCGCTCGCCGGGCCCAGGATCGCGGCGCCGCCGGGGAGCAGGCTGGGGACGCCGGCGGTCGCCCGGGCCTGCAGGCCCGAGACCGGGCCGATCGAGATCGACGGGGTGATCAGCCCGCCGCTCAGGTCATAGATCGGCAGGATGGCGTTGCCGCTCGCCGCCAGGATCGGTCCCGGTGGGAGGGCGGCTGTTTCTTCGGGGGGCGGGGCGGCGTCGGCCGCCCGACCGGCATCGGCGAAAGAGGGCGCGCCGCCGGTGGCGCAGGCCGCCAGCAGCAGACAGGCGGGAGTCGCCGCCAGGACGGATCGCAGGGACATGAGCAGCCTCCTGGCTGCCTCAACGACTCCGGTCCCCGAGGCGTTCCGTCCGAACGGTCACAATTGCCGCCACCTAGCGCAAGGCCCGCCAGAACATGTGCAGGGCCGCGCGCAGGGCCGCCAGCCGCACGGCGCCGCGGCCGATATCGCCGAACTGTTTCTTTTCCACCTCGGCAGGTCCGTTGATCCTGGCCAGGGCCAGATAGACCAGGCCGGGCTCTTCCCCTGGCGCGCCGCGGCCCGCGAAGCCGGTGATCGCCAGGGCGAGATCGGCGTCGGACCGGGCGATCGCGCCCCTGGCCATGGCCTCGGCGACGTCCCAGCTGACCGCGCCGGCGCTGGCCAGCAGCCCGGTCGGCACCCCCAACTGCTGGTGCTTGGCCCGGTCGGTATAGGTGACGAAACCGCGGTCGAAGGCGTGGGCGCAGCCCTCGACGTCGGTCAGCAGGGAGGCCAGCAGCCCGCCGGTGCAGCTTTCGGCCGTCGCCAGCTTCAGATCCTTGTCGCAGGCGGCCCGCAGCACGGCGACAACCTGCTGGTCGATATCGCCCGGCATGACCAGGCTGGCGGGCTCGGTCATGCCCCTTCCTTCATCGGCACGACGCTGATCTTGCCGCCGCCCTCGAGCATCGCCAGATGCGCCTGCTCGACCCGTTCCATCTGCTCCATGCGCAGGCCTTCGAGCAGGTCCGCCTCGCTGATCCCGTGGACCCGCATCGCCCGCTCGTCCCGCACGCCATCGCGCACCAGCACCACCGGGTCGCACTTGATCCAGCGCGAGAGCAGGCCCCAGCGCAGCGTCGCCCAGGCCAGCAGCCGGTGCAGCACGACCAGCAACAGGGTCGCAGCCAAGCCGGCGATAAACGGCGCCTTGCCGGTCATCGCCCGGCTGAGATTGGAGCCGACGATGATGGCCACGATGATGTCCAGCGGCGAGGCCTGGCTGAAGGTCCGCCGCCCGGCGATCCGGATGCAGGCGATTCCGAAGACCAGGATGATGACGGCCCGGACGCACAGCTGAAGCGGGCTGGCCTCGCCGTTATCCGGGCCTATCAGGGCTTCGAACCAATCCATGCCGACTCAACGCCAGCTCTGCCCGGGCGATGCGTCCCGGAAATGGCTAGTGCTTGGTGCGGCGATCGCCGCGGTCGCCCTGGCCGGGCTTGGCCTCATGCTTGGCCTTCTGACGGGCGTCGGCCGACAGCGAGCGGCCCTCATCCACTTCGGTCTTGAATCGGCCCTGCTCGTCACGCCGCACGTAGCGCTTGTCGCCATGCGGGGCGATCTCTTCACGTCGGGACATCGGCGATCCTCCAAATCGGGCACTGAAAAAAGAATCCGCATTGGCGGCTCCGGTTCCCGCCGCCGGTCGAGGTCGCGCCCCGGCCGGCGGCGGTTTCGGTTTACCGCAGGGTGGCGGGCCGGATTTCCTCGTCCGGGCCCTTGGGGCTTTCGGCTTCGTCGACAGGCTGGCCCTCTTCGAGATCGTGGCCGCTGAAGCTGCGGGTTTCGGGCGGCGGCAGGCTGTCTTTGAACTGTTCCATCAGCTGCGCCTTGCGGGCGGCCATCCGTTCGCCCAGCGCGTCCATGTCGAGGCCGGCCTTGCGGGCCTGGGCGAACAGACCCTCGCCGGGCTTTTCCTCTTCCTTGACGTGGTGCTCGATCTCCTCGGACAGCACCTTGACCTTGGCGTCATAGAAGGCCTGGTCCGGGCCGCTGCCTTCCAGCTCGGCGATCAGCACCTTGGCGCCATCGTGCTCGACATAGGCTTCGTCCAGCAGGTCGTCCTCGGCCTTGCCCTTGCAGGCCGGGTAGAAGATTTCCTCCTCGATCATCGCGTGGATGGTCAGTTCGGTGCAGATCTGCTTGACCAACTGCGCCTTCTTCGCGGCTCCCGTGGCCTTCTCGAAGTCCTCGAACAGGCCCTCGACCTTGCGGTGGTCGGCCTTCAACAGAGCGATTGCATCGGGGGTTTTGGTATCGGCCATGACAGCCTCCAGAGGTTGAGATCGCTGCTCCAACGTCGCGCTCCGGCGGCGGTTCCGGAGATCGCGTCGTTGGGCTTGGATTCCCCTCCCGGGCGGAAAAAACCTGTGGTTTCAGGGTCTAATGTCGCCCAGGCGACCAACCTGCCCACGCGGAACCGACCCTTCCGCGCCTCGTTTTCCGCCGGCTTCCCGTTCGTTGCGGAGACCGCTCATGGCTAAACCCCTGACGCCGATGGAAGCCCGCACAGCGAGCGAACTGCCGTCCGGCGAGGGCTGGTGGTACGAGCCCAAATGGGACGGTTTCCGGTGCCTCGCCGACCGGCGGGCCGGCGCGGTCAGCCTGACGGCGAAGTCCGGCAAGTCCCTGGGCCGGTATTTCCCCGAGGTGGCCCTGGCGCTGGGGGCGCTGCCCGGCCGTGACTTCCTGCTGGATGGCGAACTGCTGATCCAGCAGGGCGGGTTCGAAGCCCTGCAGGCCCGGCTGCATCCCGCCGCCAGCCGGATCGCGCGGCTGTCACGGGAAACCCCCGCCCGGCTGATGGCCTTCGATATGCCGGGCGAGGCCCCGCTGGCCGAGCGGCGGGCGGCGCTGGAGCGGTTCGTGAAAAAGGCCGCCAGCGAAGACCTGGTCCTGACACCCGGCACGACGGACCGGCGCCAGGCGCAGGCCTGGCTCACGGGCGGCCGCTATGAAGGCGTGGTCGCCAAGCGGCTCGACGAGCCCTATCGGCCGGGCGAGCGGACGATGATCAAGGTCAAGCGCATCCGCACGGCCGACTGCGTGGTCGGCGGCTTCCGGTATGACAAGGCCGGGCGGCTGGTCGCCTCGCTGCTGCTCGGCCTCTATGACGAGGCCGGCCGGCTGGACCATGTCGGCTTCACCTCGGGCCTGAAGGCGGCGGACAAGCCCGAGCTGACGGCCAGGCTCGAGGCTCTGTGCGGCGGACCGGGCTTCACCGGCGATGCGCCGGGCGGCCCCAGCCGCTGGGCGACCGAGGCCTCGGCGAAATGGGAGCCGCTCCGGCCCGAACTGGTCGTCGAGGTTTCGTTCGACCATGTCAGCGGCGGGCGCTTCCGGCACGGGACCCGGCTGATCCGCTTTCGCCCCGACAAGGCGCCCGAGCAGTGCCGCAAGGATCAGCTGGCTTGAGCTAGCTGGCGCCGGAACGGTCCTGCATGATGTCCGTTCACGCCCCGCAGGCTGTTCAGGATTCCGATGCCCACACTCCGCCGCCGCGTCCGCTCCATCGCCCTCATCGAGCAGCTGGGCCCCGGCCTGATCACCGGGGCGGCCGACGACGATCCCAGCGGCATCGCCACCTACAGCCAGGCCGGGGCCCGGTTCGGGTTCGCCATGCTGTGGACCCTGGTGCTGACCTATCCGCTGATGTGCGCCATCCAGCTGGTCAGCGCCCACATCGGCCGGGTGACCGGCCAGGGCCTGGCGCGCAATCTCGGCCAGCTGCTGCACCCGCGCGCCGTCACCCTGCTGGTCGGTCTGCTGTTCGTGGCCAACACCATCAATATCGGGGCCGACCTGGCCGCCATGGGCGAGGCGGCCGAACTGGCCACCGGCCTGAACAACCACGGCTGGACGATCGGCTTCGCGGTGGTCTCGCTGCTGCTGCAGCTGTTCATCCCCTACCGGAGATACGCCCGGGCGCTGAAATGGCTGACCCTGGTGCTGCTCAGCTACGTGGCGGTGCTGTTCATGGTCGAGCTGGACTGGCCGGCGGCCGGGGCCGCCCTGATCAAGCCCGGCGGGCCGTGGACAGCCGAGGCCCTGACCATGATCGTCGCCATCTTCGGGACCACGATCAGTCCCTACCTGTTCTTCTGGCAGAGCAGCCAGGAGGTCGAGGAGATGGGCCAGGACCCCAACGCCCGGCCGCTGAACCAGGCGCCCGACCAGGCCCGGGGCGCCTTCGCCCGCATGCGGCTCGACACCTTCGTCGGCATGGCGGCCTCCAACCTCATCGCCCTGGCGGTGATGCTCAGCACCGCCGCGACCCTGCATGCCAGCGGCAAGGACATCCAGACGGCGGCCGACGCGGCCGAGGCTTTGAGGCCCGTGGCCGGCCCGTTCGCCTTCGCCCTTTTCAGCCTGGGGATCGTCGGCACGGGCCTGCTGGCCGTGCCGGTGCTGGCCGGCTCGGCCGCCTATGCGGTGGGCGAAACCCGCGGCTGGAAAACCGGCCTGGACCGCAAGCCCTGGGAGGCGGCCGGTTTCTACCTGATCATCGCCCTGGCCACCCTGCTGGGCGTCGGCATCGACTGGTCGCCGCTGGACCCGATCAAGGCGCTGTTCTGGAGCGCGGTGATCAACGGGGTCATCGCCGTGCCGATCATGGCCTGCATGATGATCGTGGTCGGCCGCCACAAGGCGATGGGCCGCTTCGCCGCCACTCTGCCGCTGAAGCTGCTGGGCTGGACCGCCACCCTGGTCATGGCGGCGGCGGTCGCCGCCATGGGCTGGGCGATGGTGACTGGTCAGGGCTGAACCCGCCCCGCTAGGGTGGGCGCATGCAGAGACTCGCTTCCCTTCTCGTCCTCGCCCTGGCGCTGTGCGGCCTGCCGGCTGCCGCCTCGACTCTCGCCCCGCCGCTCCTGCTCGATGAGAAACCCATCGTCATCGGCCAGTCCTACAGCCTGCCCTCGACAGTTCTGAAGGCAAGCATGCGGATCAATGTCTGGCTGCCGCCCGGCTACAAGGAGGGCGCCAAGCGCTATCCGGTGCTCTATCTGCTGGATGGGGCCGAGGACGAGGACTTCCACCACATCTCGGGCCTGGCCCAGGTTTCGCAGCTGAACGGCCAGTTCGGCGAGATGATCGTGGTCGGCATCGTCGATCCGGACCGCAAGCGCGACCTGACCTTCCCCTCCACCGACCCCCGCGACCTCAAGGACGCCCCGACCAGCGGCGGCTCGGCCGCGTTCCGGCGTTATATCGAGACCGAGCTGCAGCCGGCCATCGACGCCCGGTTCCGCACCAGCGGCCGCCGGGTGATCATCGGCGAGTCGCTGGCGGGTCTGTTCATCGTCGAGACCTTCCTCAAGCAGCCGCAGCTGTTCGACGGCTACATCGCCATCAGCCCCAGCCTGTGGTGGGACAACGGCTCGCTGGCCAAGGCCGCGCCGGACCTGCTGGCCGCCCAGCCGCCAGGGACGCGGACCCTCTATCTCTCCATCGGCAACGAGGGGCCCGCCATGCGGGTCGACGACCTGGCCGCCGCCGTCCGCGCCAAACAGCCGGCGGGCCTGACCTTCATCTTCGCGCCTCTGAGGGAAGAGACCCACGCCACCATCTATCACCCGGCCGCCCTGGACGCCTTGCGCAAGCTGTTCCCCCTCAAGCCCGCGGGTCCCTGACATGCCCACCGTCATGCCCATGCTGCACGTCCCCGATGTCGCCGTCACGGCGGCCTGGTACGAAGCCATCGGCTTCAAGGTGCGCGCCACCAACCAGCGGGAGGGCTGCGAGCTCGACTGGGCGGCCCTGACGCTGGGCGACAGCGAGATCATGCTGTCGATCGGCGGCCAGGCGAGCGACGCCTTCCGGCGCGAGGTCGATCTCTACATCCGGGTCGATGACATCCAGGCCATGCGCGACCGCCTGCCCATAGGCGTCGAAATCTTCGAAGATCTGCACGACACTGAGTACGGCATGCGCGAATTCATCGTCCGCGACTGTAACCGCTTCTGGATCACCTTCGGCCAACCCATCGGCTGACGGAACTGCCGCCGGTTCCAGCCATTACGCCTTCAGTAGTGAGGTGGCGTCATGGCCCGTTTTAGCGTTTTCCTGTTCTTCGTCCTGGGCGCGCTGATGTTCCGCCCTGCCCCGGCCCAGGCCGCTTCCCCCTGCCAGGGCAAACCCGTCCAGAGCGGCGGCTTCGTGCGGGGACCGGTTCTCGAAATCCTCGACGCCCGCACCGTCTGCGTCGCCCGCACGCCCGGCGATTGGGTCCCCATCACCCTCATCCAGCCCGCCCAGAGCCGCCCGGCCCTGATGGCCGCCGCCTTCGGCAAGACCGCGACCTGCGTCGTCGGCCAGGACGGTCGCGCCGAATGCGTGATCGAGGGAACCTCCCTGGGCGTGCTGCTGCGCCAGCCAGCCCTGCAGAAGACCGCGCTGAACTGGCGGTAGGCTAGGGTGTTTCCGCCTGTGATGGGTCGCGGCTTGCCCGCCCCATCCCCGGTTTCCCTGGCGAAGGCCAGGGTCCAAGCCGAGGGTCCTTGAAGAGGCGCGGACAGCGTGGCCGGCCCCGCTTGGACCCTGGCCTTCGCCAGGGAACTCGGGAAGAGGTAGACACCGTCCCGATCCAAACTCCCGGGGAATGCGCTAGTTCGGCCGGTCGATCACCGCGCCGCCATAGCGCGGGCCGATCCGGCCGGTGCGGATGAAGTCGGCCATCATCTGCAGATAGCCCGGCGCATAGCGGGTCGAGACCCGCATCCCGTCCTTCATCTCGTACTCGGTCAGGCCGTGCTCGGCCTTGGGGAAGACCGCCAGGGTGAAGGGCAGGCCCTTGGCCTGCAGCGAGCGGATGCGGTCGCTGGTCATGGCGCTGGGCGCCTCGAAATCGTCGGCCCCAAGCGCCCAGAGCTGGGGCGTGGTGCTGGCCTCGAGCGTCGGCATCGGCTCGTAGGTCCAGGGCGTGCCCCATTTCAGGGCCTGGCCCTTCTCGATCAGCTGGGCCTTGTCGTAGGGCAGCAGCAGCCAGGTGAAGTTGCCGTGCAGGTCCTTGTACCAGGGCTCGTCCCGGTATTTGGCCCGGACGGCGTCGAACTCGTCGAAGCCTGAGGTGAAGCCGCTGGCGATCACCGCCTCGGCGGCCCGGGCGACCTCCAGGGCCTTGGCGATGTCCTGCGGGCTGTGGCCCTTGAGGGTCATCTCCAGCACCACCTCCTGCTGGTCCTCCTCCAGCACCGTCACCGCCAGGCCGAAGCTGATGATGGCGAAGTCGACCGGCGCGCGGTTGGCGGCCAGCGGCACGACCCAGCCCCCCTGGCTGCCGCCCTGATAGCCGACCCGTCCGGCCCGGCTCCCGGCCAACCGTCGCGCCTCGCGCATCGCCGCCACCGCGTCGTCGGCCAGGAGGTCGAAATCCTGGCTGTAGTCGCCGCCCGAGCCACCGGTCCCGCGCTTGTCGTAGACGAAGACCCCGATGCCCTGGGCCGGCAGCATGCGCTGCAGCCAGTAGAAGTCGCGGGCCGAATCCCGCTCCGAGCCATGCACCAGCACCACGATCGGGACCCTGCCGCCGCCCTTGGGCAGCACCAGCCGGCCGGCCAGATCGACGCCCCGGCCCGGAAAGCGGGTCTCGGTCTGATTGAAGGCGATGCGCTTGCCGGTGCGGCCGTCGAAGGTGATCCGCCCCTTGGCGCAGGAAAAGGTGGCGGCCTTGCCATCCGGCCGGTCGGTCCAGCCGAACGTGCTGGTCCAGCGACCATCGGCGGCCGCATGCAGGGCCCCGGTCTCGCCATCGAAGGTCCGCCAGCGCAGCGTATCCCCGTCGGTGGGGGCGATATCCACGACCCGGCCGCCGGCCAGGCGATAGGCGCCGACACGGCAGTCGCCGACCGTGCCAGCCTGGACGGCAGGCGCGAACGGCAGGGTCAGCAACAGGGCGAGCGCGAAGGCTGGGACTCTCATGGCGCGGACAATCCCGTCGGCGCGCCGCCCTGGCCAGTTAAATCGACTTAACGGGCTAAACTTCGTCGACCGGCAGGGCGGCCGACTGGCCCTTTAGTTTCAGGACGACCAGCACCACCACGCCGACGGCCAGCCACGTCAGCCCCGCAATTTTGGCCAGGTGGTCGGCGTTGTAGAGCACATAGGCGATGACGGCGAAGCCGAGGGCGGGGCTCAGCAGGTGGGCGAACCAGCGGCCGGTCCGCCGGCGGATCAGGAAATACCAGACCACCGAGAGGTGTAGGGTCAGGAAGCCGAACAGCGCCCCGAAGTTCACCAGGCTGATGATCAGTTGCAGATGGTCGACCATGGCCAGGCCCAGGAGCAGGGTGATGGCCGCCACCAGCAGCACCGCCCGCTGCGGCGTCTTCCGCCTGGCGTCCACATGGGCCAGGAAGCGCGGCAGCTTGCCGTCCCGCGCCATGCTGTAGAGCAGCCGCGCCGTCGCCGCCTGGGCGGCCAGGGCGCCGGCCAGGGCTGACAGCAGCAGGCCCAGCACCGCCGTCACGTTCTGCAGAATCGGGCCGCCCATGATGTTGGCCACGGTCAGGAAGGCGTTGGCGGTACCGTCGCCCGGCGGGAAGTGGTCGCGGCCCAGCACGAACAGCGAGGCGAGGTAGGTCTGGCCGATGAACAGGGTGGCGGCCAGCACCAGCGACAGGATGGTCGCCCACCCCACCGACCGGGCCCCGCCCTTGGCTTCCTCCGACAGGGTAGAGATGGCGTCGAAGCCCAGGAAGCTGAGCGCCGCGAACGACAGCGCGCCGAAGACCAGGGCCGGCGTGACCTTGGCGCTGTCCCACAGGGGGGCCCAGCTGAGGTGCGCGCCGGCGACGCCATGTTGCAGGCCATAGACCGCGAACCCGACGAAGACGGCCAGAACCATGATCTGCAGAGCCAGCAGAATCTTGTTGAGCAGCGCGGTGGTCTCGATGCCGATCAGGTTGACCACAGTGTTGAAGACCAGGAACACCACCACCCAGACCGGCTTGGGCACGCCCGGCAGCACCACGGTCATGGTCACCGAGGCGCCGACATAGACCAGGGTCGGCAGCAGCAGATAGTCGAGCAGGATGGCCCAGCCGGCCAGGAAGCCGGCGCTCTCGCCGATCCCGCGGCCGGCATAGGCATAGACCGAGCCGGCCACCGGAAAGGCCCGCGACATCGCCACATAGCTGAAGGCGGTGAACAGCATGGCGATGAGGCCCACCGCATAGACCAGCGGCGGCATGCCGTGGCTGGCGTTGTAGACGAAGCCGAACACGCCGAACGGGGCGATGGGTGAGATGAACACCAGGCCGTAGAACAGCAGGTCCCAGAGGCTGAGCGCCCGCTTGAGTTCCTGCTTGTAGCCGAAAGCCTCGACGCCGGGCTCGCCGGCGGCGCCGACGATGTGGTTGCTTTCCGCCATGATCTCCCCCCAGGGCCGCGCCCGCCCCCCTTTATGTAGCTTGGCCGGGGCCCGCGTCGAGCGCACCTCTGCCAGGGTGAAACGCGACGTCGGAGAGATTGCGGTGGTCAGGCCGGGCTTGGCATGGATTTGGCGAACGCTGCTGGCCTTGGCCCTGGCCGCGACGGCGGCCACCACGGCCCCCACAGCAGCCTGGGCCGCGGGCGACCTGTCGGCCTCGGCGCGGCGGTTGCAGGACGATCTGGTCACCCAGCGGGCCATCGCGATCGCCAGAGACCAGCGGCTGACCAGCGAGCGCGAAGAGGTGCTGCTCACCCGGCTCGACGGGGCGGAGAAGACTCTGCGGCTGACCGTCCGCGACCTCAAGCGCACCCAGGCCGAACGCGACGCGGCCCGGGCCGAACTGGACAAGATCATCGCCGATCGCGAGC
Organism: Caulobacter ginsengisoli; assembly: GCF_030814835.1. GTDB lineage: Bacteria > Pseudomonadota > Alphaproteobacteria > Caulobacterales > Caulobacteraceae > Caulobacter > Caulobacter ginsengisoli. Next base: position 175,705 of record NZ_JAUSVS010000003.1, on the reverse strand, counting down.
AAGTCAGTCGAGAGCTGGCCGAGCGCGACAGCGCCTACGCCGCCCAGATCGAGGCCTATCAGGCCCAGATCGCCGCCCTGGTGAAGAACGACGACCCCAAGCTGCAGGAGGCGCTGCAACGCTTCGCCGACGGCGACCGGGTGGGCGCCTTCCCGGTCATCGAACAGCTGATGCGGATCGACATCGCCGCCCAGGACGCGGCCGCCGACGAGCGGGCCGCCGTGCAGCTGCGCCAGCTGGCCGCCCTGGCCGAGGACATGCGCGACAAGGGCGAGAAGACCACCAACGACGTCATCGCCATCTGGGAACAGGCCCAGAAGCGCACCCCGGCCTATTATCCCGGCTGGCGCGATCTCACCCGCCTCTATCAGAACGCCGGCCGGCTGAACGACGCCCGGACCACGGCCGGCAAGGCCCTGGCGACCGCCCGGTCCGATACAGACCGCTTTTCCGCCCTCGAGGAGATGGGCGACATCCTCAGCCACCTGGGCGACCAGGTGGCCGCCCAGGCGCCCCTGGAACAGGGCCTGGGCATCGCCCGCAAGCTGATGAAGGCGGCGCCGGATGAGGTCGATTCACAGCGGGCTCTGATGATCAGCCTGGGTTCGCTGGCCGACCTGCAGACGACCACGGGTCGGCTCAAGGAGGCCCGGGCGAGCCTGGAGGAGTCGCTGACCCTCGCCCGCCGCCTGGCCGCCAGCCAGCCCGGCGACATGCGGGCCCGGCGCGAACTGGCCCAGACCCTGGACGCCCTGGGCGGCGTGACGGTCACGGGCGGCGACACGGCCCAGGGCGTGAAATACTACAACGAGGCCCTGACCCTCACCCAGGCGCTGGCGGCGGAATCCCCCAGCAGCGCCCAGACCCAGCTCGACCTGGCCGCCGTGCTCAGCGACCGGGCCGACGTCAAGCTGCAGGTCGGCGACGCCGGCGGCTCCAAGGCCGATTACGAGGCCGCCGCCGCCATCCTGCGCAAGGTGGGCGAGGCCGACCCAGGCAATGTGAGCCACCAGCGCAACCTCGCCCTGGTCCTGGCCAAGGTCGGCGGCGCCCTGTGGCTGCTGAACGAGAATGCCCAGGCCAAGGACATGATCAACCAGAGCCTGGAGGTTTCGCGCAAGCTCTACGCCTCGGCGCCCGACAACACCGACATCGGCGGCATGCTGGCCGACAATCTGGCGATCGCCTCGGACATGTCGCAGTCCCTGGGACGGCTGGACGACGCCGGACGCGAAGGCCAGGAGGCGGTCGACATCGCCCGCCGGCTGGCCGCCTTCGATCCCAGCAATCGCCAGGCCCAGTCCACCCTGGCCCGCAGCCTCAGCCGCCTGGGCCAGGCCCTGGCCACGAAGGGCGACGGCCCCCCCGCCCGGGCCGCCTTCGAAGAGGGCCTGGCCATCCACCGCCGGCTGGTGGCGGCCGAGAGCGGCAACATCGCGGCCCGCCGCTATCTGGCCATCGACCTGAACCTCTACGGCGCAGCGCTGATGGGCCTGGACGACCTGCCCACCGCCCGCAAGGTGTTCGATGAATCCGCCGCCGTCCTGGGAGCCCAGCTCAAGGCCAGCCCGGACGACGTCCTCGCCAAGGACCTGCTGGGCGCGGCTCTGCTCAACACGGCCTGGATCCAGGCGCGCACCGGCGACCACGCCAAGGCCCGCGACGCCTACGTCAAGGCCCTGGCCGTACTGCGGGAAGCGGTCGTCGCCTATCCCGGCGATATGGGCACGCTGCGCACCGGCCTGCTGCGCTATGCCGAAACCCTGGTCCAGCTCGACGACTACAAAGGCGCCCGGCCGGTCTATGAGGAATCGGTGACCCTCTCGCGGGGCATCCTGGCCAAGCAGCCCGATGACGCCGACAGCCAGCTGTATCTGGGCGTCGCCCTGAGCCGGCTGGCCGCCCTGGCGACGATGGATGAGGACTATGGCCGCGTCGAAACCCTGGTGGCCGAGAACCTGGCCCTGCAGCGGGCCCGGCTCAAGGCCCGGCCCGATGATGTCGCCATCCGCCGTGACCTCTGCGGCGCCCTGATCGACATGGGCGACTGGCTCGACGCTCAGAAGCGCTACAGGGAGGCCTACGACACCTACAGCGACTGTCTGGACATCCGGCTGGCCATAGCCAACGCCGACAAGGACCACGGCTATCGCAGCCTGCGCGACCTGGCGATTATCGAGGCCCGGATGGCCCGGATGAGCGGCGACGCGAGCCAGTGGGCCTCGGTGGTGCGTCTCTGGGACGAGCTTGATCAGCGCGGCCTGATCCCGGCCAAGGACCGCGATCTGGCGGACAGGGCCAAGGCGAGCCTGGCCAAGGCCAAGGCCAGGGCCGAGACCAAGCCCGAGACTCCACCTGAGACGAAGCCTGAAGCGAAGCCATGAACGACGTCTACATCGCCTATCGCCGCGAGGATCGCAGCTTCGCCGAGCGCCTGGCCAACGCCCTGCAGATGTCTGGCCTCTCGGTCTGGTGGGACCGCGAACTGGAGGCCGGGGCGGGCTGGCGGGCCAGGATCGAGACCGAGCTGAACGAGTCCAGCTGCGTCATCGCACTGTGGAGCGCCCACTCGGTCGGGCCGGACGGCGAGTTCGTGCAGGACGAGGCCGAGCGGGCCCAGGCGCGCGGCGTGCTGCTGCCGGTGGTCATCGACAAGGTCAAGCCGCCGGTCGGGTTCGGCGGCAAGCAGACCGTCGACCTCTCCGGCTGGAACGGCGATCTGCTGGACAAGAACTATTCCAAGGTCCGCGCGGCGGCCCAGGGCGCGGCAGCGGGCGGGGCGGCCACCACCCTGACCTCGACCTCGCGGCGGCTGCGCCTGACGGCCTATGCGGCCACCGCCCTGGCGCTGTTCTCGGGGGTGATGGGGTTCTCGAACAATGTCGCCTCGGTGCAGAAGCCGGTCTGCAAGGTCGGGCTGATCAGGGCCTGCCTGTGCCGGCCGCTGGGCCTGGGCGGGGTGCCGACGGCCAAGGAGGACAAGGCCTGGGCCGCCGCCATCGGCCGCACCGATGGCGAGGGGCTGCGCAGCTACCTGGCCAGCTATCCCAGCGGCGTCTACTCGACCGAGGCCCAGGCCCGTCTCGCCGCCTGCAGGCTCAGCGAGGCCGAGACCTGGTCGCCCGACGTGCGCCTGCAGCCCCTGATCGTGCCGACCAGCCTGAAGGCGTCCAGGAGCGAGGCGGCGGCCAAGGCCGACGCCCTGGCCCGCTCGAGCGAGGAGGCCGAATTCATCTGCGGCGGCTACGCCCAGGGCGAGTACCGCCTCACCGCCGCCAGCGGCCAGGCCCAGCGTTGGCGCTGCACGCCGCGTGACGGCGGCTACAGCTGCGGCTTCGACGGCCAGGCTGTCTGCAAGGTCCAGGTCCGCAAGGCCGAACGGGTGGAGCAGTGCAAAGCCCCCCAGGCCACCCAGAATCCTAGCACCCCGGCGGCGGGCGGAAGTCACCGCGCGCCATAGACCGCAGGCCCAGCGACGCCCGTCGAGCCTCCAGGCCAGCGGGATCCTCGACCTCTCCGACGGTCCAGACGCCGGCCCGACAGACCGGCTGGGTCCCGAACCGTTGCGGCCGCCCCTCCAGCACCGCCAGTCGGTCGACCACGCTGGCGTACCAGGCGGGCTCGATCTCGCCCGTAGCCACCAGCGGCGCCATGCGCGACGCCGCCTCGCGCATCAGCCGGCGGTCGTTCACCGCGTGCACGGTGATCAGCCAGGCCGCCCGGGCCGCGTCCTCGCCATAGGCGGTGCGGCCAAACCAGCCGCCGTCCGCCGGCAGTATCGCCTTCAAGGCCAGCTGATTGCGGCGGTCCACCGCCTCGACCAGCGCCCAGGCCGCGTCCAGCGTCGCCTGCCGTTCGTCCGCCGCCATGCCGTCGAGGTCGAGCCCGTACAGCGCCTCACGCGCGGTCTGTTCGAGATCGGCCAGCCGGACCAGCAACTCAGCGTCGGACCTGGGTGTCGGCAGGACGGCCTGCCGGGCCTGTTTGGCGCGGATCGCCGCCCTCAACCTGGCGACCTGCTTCTGGCCCCGCAGCGACAGGCCCGGCCCGCCGTCGGGCGCGACGAGCGGCGCGGCGGCGATCGCGGGAGCCGCAAGGGCGGCCAGCAGCAGGCGTCGGGTGAGCATGGCCGCCCACCCTACCTCTATTCCGCGGCGATGGCCGCCGTCACGCCCTGCGCGCCGCGCACCAGCCTGCCCGGCATCGCCCCGGTCGCCTCGCCGTTCTCATAGGTGACCACGCCGCTGACGATGGTGGCCACATAGCCGCGCGCCTTCTGGATCATCCGTCGGCCCTGGGCGGGCAGGTCGAAGACCATTTCCGGGGCCTCGATGGCCAGGCCCTCATAGTCGATGACATTGAGATCGGCCTTCATGCCCACCGCCAGCACGCCGCGGTCGTTGAGGCCATAGAGCCGGGCGGTGTCGCGGGTCTGCATCGACACCACCTTCTCCAGCGGCAGGGTCGGGCCCCGCGCGCGGTCGCGGGTCCAGTGGGTCAGCATGTAGGTCGGGAAGCTGGCGTCGCAGATCACCCCGCAATGGGCCCCGCCGTCCGACAGGCTGAGCACCGTATTGGGATCGTGCATCATCGCGTGGATGTGGTCGAAGTTGAACTCGGCGTAGTTCAGCAGCGGCAGGTAGATGTAGCCGCGCCCGTCCTTCTCCATCAGCATGTCGTAGACGATGGCGTCCGGCGCGGCCCCGCTGGTGGCGGCCAGGGCGGCGATGGAATCCTCGACCCGGGGCTCGTAGTCGAGATGGCCGTCCGGCTGCTCCAGCCGGAACATGCGGTCGAAGCCCTGGGTCATGATCATGCCCAGCGGCCCCATCGGCCGGCTCTTGTCGGCCAGGATGGCGGCGCGCACCGCCGGGTCCTTCAGCTTCGCCAGCCGCGCTTCGAAGGGCAGGTCGGCGATGTCGCGATAGCTCTGGCGGGCGATGAAGGGGTGGATCGTGCTCTGCCAGCCCAGCACCAGGCCGGTGGGGCGGCAGGCGATCTGGGCGGCGATGCTGGCGCCCTGGGCCCGCGCCTGGGCGGTCATGGTCAGCAGCTTCTGCCAGTTCTTCGGGTTCATCGGCGACTGCAGCAGACTGTAGGTCACCGTCACGCCGGTATCCATGGCCATGGCCTTCATCCAGTCGAACTCGGCCTCGGCCGGGTTCATGTCGGACGACATCTCGAACACGCTCGGCCCATAGGCCGCCATGGCCCTGCCGATGGCCAGCAGTTCCTCGGCCGCCGCCGTGGTGCCCGGCATCACCTGGCCGTCCTTGGTGGTGTGGACCACGGTGCGCGAGGTCGAAAAGCCCAGCGCCCCGGCCGCCATGCCCTCGGCGACGATGGCCGACATGGCGGCGATGTCTTCCGGCGTAGCGTCCTCGTTGCGCGCGCCGCGATCGCCCATGACATAGGCCCGCACCGCGCTGTGCGGCACCTGCGTGGCCACATCCAGCACCCGCGGCTGGGCGTCCAGGCTGTCGAGATATTCCGGGAAGGTCTCCCAGTCCCAGCTGATGCCCTCGGCCAGGGCCGAGCCGGGGATGTCCTCCACCCCCTCCATCAGCTCGATCAGCCAGTCATGCCGATCCCGCTTCACCGGCGCGAAGCCGACGCCGCAGTTGCCCATGACCGCCGTGGTGACCCCATGCCAGCTCGACGGCGACAGATAGGGGTCCCAGGTCACCTGGCCGTCATAGTGGGTGTGGATGTCGACCCAGCCGGGGGTGACGATCAGGCCGGCGGCGTCGATCTCGCGCCTGCCGGCGCCGGCCACCTTGCCGACGGCGACAATCAGGCCGCCCTCGATGGCGATGTCGCCCATGAAGGCCGCCCCGCCGGTCCCGTCGATCACCTTGCCGTTCCGGATCACCAGGTCATGCATCGTCGTCTCTCCCGCTTGACGCCATCATGCCGGTCCTTGACGTGCGCGGAAAGTATGACGCGAGGTCAGGGCGACCGCGCTTGTTGATGCATCAATCAGGCTTGATTCATCAAATCAGATTGATGTATGCTGCGAAGCATGAACCCCCAGCTGCTTCAGCCCGCCGCCGCCCCGCCCCCAATCCTGCAGTTGGCCGGCCATCCCCTGCGCTGGCGCCTGCTCAGTGAACTGTCCCGCAGCGACCGGACGGTCCACGAGCTGACCGGTCTGGTCGGCGAGCCCCAGAACCTGGTCTCCTACCACCTGGGCAAGCTGCGGGATGGCCTTCTGGTCTCCGCGCGGCGCAGCTCCGCCGATCGCCGGGACAGCTACTACGGCCTGGACCTAGAGCGGGTCGGAGCGCTGTTGTCGGCGGCGGGCGGCGCCCTGCATCCGGCCCTGCGGCTGGCCCGCCCCGCGCGCGGAATTCTGACGCCCCCGGCCCGGGTGCTGTTCCTCTGCACCGGCAACAGCGCCCGCTCGCCGATGGCCGCGGCCCTGGCCCGGGCCCTGTCGGACGGGGTTGTCGAGGCCGTCAGCGCCGGCAGCGACCCCCGCCCCCTGCACCCCAACGCCGAGCGGGCAATGCGCGAAGCCTATGGCCTGGACATCTCGGACCATCAGCCCCGGCATCTGGACGAGTTCGCCGGCCAGTCTTTCGACCGGGTGATCACCCTCTGCGACCGGGTGCGCGAGGTGTGCCCCGAATTCCCCGGCGGCCCGGAGGCCGTGCACTGGAGCCTGGCCAATCCGGCCGCCGGCGAGGCCGATGAGGCCACTTGGCCGCTGTTCCAACGGACCGCCGCCGAGCTGGCGGGCCGCATCGCCTTCCTGCTGGCCACCCTGGCCGCACAATCAGAGACCGAAGGAGACCCTCATGGCCCACCCCAATGACATGGTCAGCGTCCGCTACATGGTCGACGATGTAGAGGCGGCGGTGGCCTTCTACACGAAGACCCTTGGTTTTGAGGTCCTGACCAGCTTCCCGCCCGCCTTCGCCGACGTCGCACGCGGCAACCTGCGCCTGCTGCTCAGCGGGCCGAAGAGCTCGGCCGGACGGCCCATGCCCGACGGCGAGACGCCCGTCCCAGGCGGCTGGAACCGCATCCATCTGATCGTCGACGACATCGCCGCCGAGGTCGCCCGCCTCAAGGCCGCCGGCGCCCAGTTCCGCAACGAGATCCTGTCGGGTCCGGGCGGCCAGCAGATTCTGCTGCTCGATCCCGCCGGCAACGTCGTCGAGCTTTTCCAGCCCGCTAACCGCTGACGCCAGGAGGACGTCCGATGTCCGCCGACACCGCCCATTCCCCTCTTCCCCAACCCCGGGCCGGCCGGCTGCGCGCCTGGCGTATCGTCACCCTGCTGCTGCTGGCAGGGGTGTTCGCCCAGGCGGTGCTCGCCGGAGCCATGCTGTCGGGAGCGCCCTGGGCGAGGGCGGCCCACATGGAGACCGCCGCCGTGCTGGTCATGGCGCTGCTCGTGGCCGGGCTGGTCGGGTTGTTCAGCCTGGGCGGGGTGGCGCGAGGCCGGCGCCTGGCGCTCTCCCTGCTGGCCCTGGGCCTGGCCATGCTGGCCCAGGCCGTCATCGGCAAGGCCGGCGCTCACGGCGTCAACCTGCTGTGGCTGCATGTGCCGCTCGGTGTCGCCCTGGTCGGCTTCACCGCCCAGGCCGCGGCCCTCGCCGGCCGGCTGGGCGAGCCGTGACACCGAGGTCCTCGGGGAACTCCCCCGGGGCCGGGCCGCATCCTCCCCCCAAGCGCGGCGTCGCGTCGTCCCGCGACCCGGTCGTCGAGCCCAGCGCGCTCGACGACTGGCCGGACCTGCGCTGGGTCGACGCCAGCGCCTGCGCCCTGATCTGGGAAACGGCGGCCCGGACCGGCGAGACGGGCTTCGACAATCTCGGCTTCTGGCAGGACGCCATCGGCGCCCTGGGCCTGGACGCGGTCTCGCCCACGATCGTCTTTGACGACGGTCGCCTGACCGACGCCGCCCGGGTGTGGTTCATCCTGCAGTATTTCGGCGTGCGGGCCTTCATCCTCAACGGCGGCCGGCCGGCCCTGGCGGGCGAGCCGTCGCCGCTTCCCGCCCCGACGGCCCGCTTCCGGGCCCGCCCGGGCGCCGGCCCGGTTGGCCTGATCGACCGCGACGGCCTGAAGGCGCGCATCGGCGGCGGCGCCGCCATCCTCGACGCCCGCACCGCCGGCGAATACCGGGGCCAGGATTTGCGCGGCAACCCGCGCGGCGGCCATCTGCCCGGCGCCCGGTGGCTGCCCCATGCCAGCCTGATGGACGGGCCCCGCCTCAGGCCGACGGCCGAACTGCGAGACCTATTCTCGCAGGCCGGTTTCCGGAGCGGAGACCCCATCGTCACCCATTGCGATGGCGGGGGCCGGGCGGCGCTCGCCGCGGCGGCGGCGGTCCGGGCGGGCCATGCGGAGGTTCGCGTCTACTATCTCAGCTTCGCCGACTGGGCCCGGGGCGACAGCTGTCCTATCGTCCAGGATCGACCCTAGCGACAGGATCCGCGCCATGAGTTTCGACACGCCCCTCACCCTCAGCGGCCCCCTGCGCGCGCCGCGCCAGATGCTGGCCGACCAGGAATATGGCGGCCACAGCTCGATCCATGACGACGCCATGGCCGAGAAGCTGGGCTTCAGGGCCGGGCCGATCGAGGGGCCGACCCATTTCAGCCTGTTCCCGCCGCTGCTGGAGCGGATCTGGGGGCAGGCCTGGTACGAGCGGGGCTGTTTCTCGTCCCACTATCTGAACATGGTCATCGAGGGCGAAGAGACGAGAGCCTTCGTCGAATGGCCGGCCGAGGGGGCGACCCGGACCAAGGCCTGGGCCGAGAAGGCCGACGGCATGCCGGTGCTGGAGGCCAGCGCCTCGATCGGACCCGGGCCGACCCTGCTCGAGGAGCGGATGGCCAAGCTGCGGCCGCCGGAGAAGCTGCTGATCCTGGAGGACCTCAAGGTCGGCATGGCCGGGGCCGCCGAGGAGCGGGTGCGGATGGATCCGGACCAGCACATGGGCGCCCTCTACCCGTTCTCGCTGAACGAAAAGCTGGCCCGCATCACCGAGACCTCGCCCTGGTATTCCGACCCCAAGGCCTCGCCCTGGGGCCGGGCCATCGTGCCGCTGGAGATGGTCAGCGTGCTGGCGGAATATTCCAGCCACCAGGCGAAGTTCCCGGTGAAGGGCCCGGCCGTGGGCCTCTTCGCCGACCAGGAGATCCGCATGATCGAGGGGCCGCTGTTCGTGGGCGAGGAATACGTCCTGCGCCGCGAGATCGCCGCCCTGTCGGAGAGCAAGCGGACGGAAAGCTACTGGGTCCGCACCCGCATCTTCGACTCGTCCGGCAAGCGGCAGGTGGCCGAGATGCTGCTCAACCACGCCAGCCTCAAGGACAGCTACGCCGGCTACGCCGCAGCATGATCAAAAGGTAATTTGTCCGCGCCCGCGAGGCGTGATCCGCTCTCCCCGGTTTCAAGGGAGGCGGCGGATGCGTTGGCTTGCTGGCTTGGCCGCCGTTCTGGCGCTCGGCGCCGCGCCCCTTCCACCCCAGCCCCAGGCCGTGGCCCCGGGCGTCTGGCTGATGCCCGGCGGCATCGTTCCGCAGCGCCAGCCGGACGGCAACACCGTGGTCTTTGCCGGGCCCAGGGGGCTGGTGGTGCTCGACACCGGCCGCCACCTCTGGCACCGCCAGGCCATCCTCGACTTCGCCGCGGCCCGCAGGTCGCCCATCGTGGCGGTGGTCAACAGCCACTGGCATCTGGACCATGTCAGCGGCAACCCGGATATCAAGCGCGCCTACCCCGGCCTGAAGGTCTATGCCAGCAACGCCATCGATGAGGCGCTGAAGGGTTTTCTGCCCCGCAGCGCCGCCGACGGGCGGAAATATCTGAACGATCCCAGCTTTCCGGTGGCGACTCTGGAGGACCTGCGGGCGGACCTGGCGACCATCGAAAACGGCCAGGCGCTGCGGCCCGATGTCGTCATCGACCGATCCAGCGTCCGGACTCTGGCCGGGCTCAGGCTGCAGGTGAACCTGGCGCCCAACGCCGCCACCGACGGCGATGTCTGGCTGTACGACCCCAAGAGCCGCGTCGCCGCGGTCGGTGACCTGGTCACCCTGCCCGCCGCCTTCCTCGACACCGGCTGTCCGCAGGGCTGGAAGACGGCCCTGGACCGGATCTGGGCGACGCCCTTCAGGATCGTCATCCCCGGCCATGGCGCGCCGATGACCCGGGACCAGTTCGGCGTCTATCGCACCGCCTTCGGGGCTCTGGTCGACTGTTCGATCTCGAAACGCGAAGCCTCGGCCTGCGCGGCCGACTGGGCGGCGGCGGTCAAGCCGCTGCTGGGCGACGATGCGCGGGCTTTGCGGCAGGCCAGCGGCATGACGCAATACTACGTCACTGACGTGCTGCGGGCGCACGGCGGCAAGAGCCTGGACTGCAAGGCGGCCTGAAGGCGGTTAATCGCCGCCTAAGCATTGCGGCCGCAAACCAGAGTCGCTGACCTGGGGCGAACCATGACCACTGCCGACTCCCTCCCCGCCGCGCCGCGCCTGCCGCCGAGCTGGCTGTTCGTGCTGGCGGTGTTCAGCGGGGCGGCCATGGTCTTCCTGGTCGAGCCGATGGTGGCCAAGCTGGTGCTGCCGATGTTGGGCGGCTCGCCGGCGGTGTGGAACACCAGCCTCGCCTTCTTCCAGGCCGCCCTGCTGGCCGGCTATGGCTACGCCCACCTGTTGCAGAAGCTGAAATCGGTGCGGCTGCAGGCGCTCATCCACCTCGCCGTGTTGGTTCTGGCCGCCCTCGCCCTGCCGCTGCGGGTTACCGGAGCCCTGGGCGAGCCTTCCTCGCACCATCCGGCCCTCTGGCTGCTGGGCGTGCTGACCGTCTCGCTGGGCGCGCCCTTCGCCGCCCTCTCTGCCACCGCCCCGCTGGTGCAGTCCTGGCATGCCCGGGTGTTCCGCCAGGACGGCGCGCCCGAGCCCTGGGCCCTCTACGCCGCCAGCAATTTCGGCAGCCTGCTGGCCCTGCTGGCCTATCCCATCCTGGTCGAGCCCCTGCTGGGCGTCACCGAACAGCGGCTGGGCTGGAGCCTGGCCTATGGCGGCTTCGTGCTGCTGATGGCGGTGGTGGCTTTCAACGTCCGGCGCGCGGCGCCCATCCCGGCCGCCACCGAACCCGAACCGCCCAGGGTCGCGCCCGTCCCCTGGTTGACCCGGCTGATCTGGATTGGCCTGGCCGCCATCCCCTCCAGCCTGATGCTGGGGGTCACCGCCCACCTGACCACCGATGTGGCCTCGGCGCCCTTCATCTGGGTGATCCCGCTCGGCCTCTACCTGATCACCTTCATCATCGCCTTCCAGACCAGACCGGCCATCTCGCCCAGCCTGGCCCTGACCCTGCAGGGCGCGGCCCTGGGCCTCTGCCTGGCCATATTCCACGCCAGCCAGATCGAGGTGTTGCTGGCCGCCCACCTGACCTGCTTCTTCCTGACCGCCCTCATCTGCCACCAGGCCCTGGTCGCCCGGCGGCCGGACACCGCCCACCTGACCGAGTTCTATCTCTGCCTCTCCATCGGCGGCGTGGTCGGCGGGGCGTTCAACGCCTTCCTGGCCCCGGCCATCTTCAACACCGTGCTGGAATATCCGCTGGTGCTGATCCTTTCGTGTCTGGCCCGCCCGTTCGGCGCCGGCCCGCTCAGCAAAGGCCAGTGGGGCTGGATCGCCCTGGCCCTGGCCAGCGCCGCCGGGGCCATCCTGGCCGTCGGCCACATCCAGGAGATCACCCTGATCCGCGCCCTGCTGGCCGGGGCGGCGGTCGGGGCCTTCATGCTGCGCGACCGGGCCCTGGTCTTCCTCGCCCTCATCGTGGTGCTGGCCTTCGCTTCGCACAAGGTCGATGACCGCACCGACGTCATCCGCACCGACCGCAGCTTCTTCGGCGTCGTCCGCGAGAGCCGCACCACGGTCCCGGCGCTGGGTGGCGAGGTCAGGATGATGGCCCACGGCACCACCCTGCACGGCGCCCAGGCCCAGGATCCGAAATACCGCTGCCGGCCGCTGGTCTACTATGCGCCCGAGACCCCGATCGGCCAGGTGTTCATCGCCGAGCGGCTGCGCAAGCCGGCCATGGCCCTGGGCGCCGTCGGCCTGGGGACCGGTTCGGTGGCCGCCTATACCCGGCCGGGCGATGTCCTGACCTTCTTCGAGATCGACCCGCTGGTCATCAAGCTGGCCAGCGACCGCAGGGTGTTCAGCTACACCACCGACTGCGCCGGCGGGCAGGTCGGCTATGTCCTGGGCGACGCTCGCCTGACCCTGGCCAAGCAGGCCCCGCCCGGCGGCTTCGACATCCTGCTGATCGACGCCTTCTCCTCCGACGCCGTGCCGGCCCACCTGCTGACCGTCGAGGCGATGAAAGGCTATCTGAGCTATCTGAAACCGGACGGCCTGCTGATCCTGCACCTGACCAACCGCAACCTCGATCTGCGCAGTCCGGCCATGGCCGTGGCGGCGGCGGCCGGCGGGTATTCTCTGTTGCAGAAGCACGAGGAGCCGGCGGGTTCGCCCAGCATGTGGGAGTCTTCGGAATACGCCCTGCTGGTCGCCAGGTCCCCGCAGGCCCTGGCCCGCTATCGCGCCGATCCGCGCTGGACGGCCGGCGATCCGACCCGGGCGCGGGCCTGGACGGACGATTATTCCAACCTGATCAGCGCCTTCTATCGGCGCCTGCGCGAGCGGATGGACGAGAAATCGCCCTCTCGCTGATTCCTGTCTGAACAGCGTTCAGTTTGGCTTGCGTCCAGCCCGGCCGATGCGTAACAGGCGCGGGGCTCGAGCGGTTCGGGCGGCCGCGAGGGACATACCGTGCAGACGAAAAGACTGGGCAAGAGCGCCATCGCCGTTTCGAAAATCTGCATGGGGACGATGACCTTCGGCAACCAGGCCGACGAGGCCATGGCCCACCGCATCCTCGACATGTCGTTCGACGCCGGGATCAACTTCTTCGACACCGCCGAGAACTATCCGGTCCCGCCCGACGCCAAATGGGCCGGCGCCACCGAGGAGATCGTCGGGCGCTGGATGAAGACCAAGCCGCGCGACGCGGTCATCCTGGCCACCAAGGTCTGCGGCCCCAGCCACGGCTGGCTGAAGGCCTCGCAGCGCTCGGGCATGACCGCCCTGGACCGCCACAACATCGTCCGGGCCATCGAGGCCAGCCTCAGGCGGCTCGATACCGACTATATCGACCTCTACCAGACCCACTGGCCCGACCACGGCGCCCGCTACGAGGAAGCGCTGCGGGCCCTCGACGATCTGGTCGAGGCCGGCAAGGTCCGGGTTCTGGGCTGCAGCAACGAGACCGCCTGGGGTCTGATGAAGGCGCTCAGCGTCTCCGAGCGCGAGGGCCTGGCCCGCTACGAGACCATCCAGAACAATTTCAGCCTCAACAACCGCCGTTTCGAGGACGCCCTCTCCCAGGTCTGCCTGCAGGAGGGCGTCAGCCTGATCCCCTATTCGCCGCTGGCCGGCGGGGTGCTGTCGGGCAAATACCAGGGCGGGGCGACGCCGGAGGGCTCTCGTTTTTCAAGCTACATCAACCTGGGCGGCCGCCACACGGCGATGTCCAAGCGCTTCGTCAACGAAAAGAGCCTGGCCGCCACCGAGCGCTACATGGCCATCGCCGCCGAGGCCGGCATGAGCCCGGTGACCCTGGCCACCGCCTGGAGCATGCAGCCCGAGTTCGTCGCCTCGACCATCGTGGGGGCCACCCATGCCGACCAGGTCCCCGACATCCTGGCCGCCGCCGACCTCAAGCTCGACAAGGAGGTGCTGGCCAAGATCGACCAGGTCGGCAAGGACATCCTCTACCCGATGGGGTGAGGCGGGCTTAAAGTGCGCGGGCGAACCGAAGGAGCGCGACGATGCAAAGGGTCCTGATCCTGACCGTGGCCGCCTTGACCCTCGTTGCCTGCGCCTCCACGCCGTCGAGAGTATTCGACCCCAACTCGGCGCCCTATCAGCTGCTCTTCCAGGACTGCGCCGAACGGGGCGGCGTGCTGACATACATCCCCGGCGCTAACAGCCCCGACGATAGCGAGAACTACACCTGCAAGTTCGCTGACTCGCGGACCAAGCCCGCTGGCTGATTTGAGCAGGTCGGCAGGGACGTCCTCTACCCGATGGGCTGAGGCAGGCGTATGATCGCCGCTTCGCAAGTGTGGGAGTATCAGCGATGCGGATTGCCATGATTGTCGCGGCGGCGGGCCTGGCCCTGGCCGCCTGCAACACCACCACCGAGACGGCCAACACCGGCTCGGCCGAATACCAGGCCCTGCTCAAGGACTGCCAGGCCCGCGGCGGCGAACTGAAGCCGATCACCGGCGGGCTCCCGGCCGCCAACGACAGCGCCAACTACGCCTGCGAGTTCAAGGGCGCCTCGCCCAGGACGACCGGCTGATCTGACAAAGGCTGGGAATGGCCCATCGGGCCAATACAGCCGCCCAAGCGCGGGTATATTGCTCGCCCTGCCTTCTGGAGTAGAGCGATGCGGACTGTTGTGATCGCGGCGGCGACGTACTTGATGTTGGGCGCCTGCACCGGGCCTCAGGCGACGAACAAGCCGCCGGCCAAGCCCGACATGCCCAGTCGGGAGTATCTTGAGGCCTTCTGCAAGGCCAAGGGCGGCCATCTCAAAGCGAACGACGGCGCGCCGGGCTCCAAGGCGTTCTACAGCTGCGATATCCCAAGCGCCCCGCCGATGAAGGCCCACTGACACAGCCTTCCGGTCTGGCGGAATAGACTCTACGGTCGGGTTCCACCTGAACCAATCGCGGCGAATCTTCATGGCCCAACCCCCTCTCGCCGTCCCCAAAGACGGCGACAAGACAGCCTCCAGCGGCGGCGGCTGGCTGCTGCCGTTCGTGGTGGCGCTGTTCTTCGCCTGGGGTTTCGCCACGGTGATGATCGACGCCCTGGCGCCCAAGCTCAAAGGGCTGTTCGCGCTCAACTACGCCGAGGCGATGCTGACCCAGTTCGCCTTCTTCATCGCCTATTTCGTGATGTCGATCCCGGCGGCGGTGCTGCTGTCGCGGGTCGGCTATCTGTGGGGCATCATCATCGGGCTGGTGGTCATGGCCGCCGGCTGCCTGCTGTTCTCGCCGGTCGCCGCGGCAGGCGTCTATTGGGGTTTCCTGGCCGCCCTGTTCATCATGGCCTCGGGCATCACCCTGCTGCAGGTCGCCGCCAATCCGCTGATCGCCATCATCGGGCGCGAGGGCCGCTCGCACTTTCGCCTCAACATGGCCCAGGCGCTCAATTCCCTGGGCACCTTCATCGGGCCCTTCGTCGGGGCGGCGATCATCCTGAAGAGCGGCGTGACGCCGCCCGATCCCGCCAGGACCCCGCCCGACGTGCTGGCCGCCTACCGGCTGACCGAAGCGCATGCGGTGCAGGCGCCGTTCCTGGGCATCGCGGCCGGCCTGATCCTGCTGGCCGTCATCTTCTGGCTGCTCCGCAAGGCGCCGAACGTGCCCGCCCCGGCCCGCAACGAAACGGGCCTGGCCAGTTTCCGCCTGCTGACCCGGCCGCGCCTGGCCCTGGGTGTGCTGTGCATCTTCCTCTATGTCGGCGCCGAGGTGGCCATCGGCAGCCTGATGACCAACTACCTGCTCGAGCCCAAGAACCACGCCGTGGCGGTGGCGGCGGGAACGGCCATTCATGACGCCTTGCGGGACTTCACCGTGGCCAGCGGACTTGGGCGATTGATCCCGGCGCTCGTGGGAGACAATAGCGCCCTCTCCGCCGCGGCGGCGGCCGGGACCCTGGTCGCCTTCTACTGGGGCGGGGCGATGGTCGGGCGGCTGGTCGGCTCGGCGCTGCTCTATCTCAAGGTCCCGGCGGCGCGGCTGCTGACCGCCTGCGCGGTGGGGGCGATCGGCCTGGTCGTGCTGTCCTCGGCCACCGCCGGCGCCCTGTCGGTCTGGACGATCATCGCGGTGGGCCTGACCAACTCGATCATGTTCCCGACCATCTTCACCCTGGGCATCGAGGGCATGGGGGCCAAGACGCCCCAGGCCTCCGGCCTGCTGTGCATGGCCATTGTCGGCGGGGCGATCGTCCCGTTGATCACCGGGGCGACAGCCGATGTGACGGGTCTGAGCCTGGCCCTGCTGGCTCCGGCCGCCTGCTATCTGGTCATCGCCGCCTACGGCCTGTTCGCCCATTCCAACAAGGTCGTCGAGGACGTCCCCGTGGTTGTCACGCCCTGATGTGGAGGTGGCTGGGGAGGATCGCGCTGGGCCTCATTCTGGTGGCCCTGGTCGGCGCCGGCGTCGCCCTGCGGGTGACCTATCTGCACTATTTCCCGAAGATCGCCGACGCCATCGGCGGGCCGCCGGCCTCGCCGCCGGTGCTGGGGCCGTTCGGGAGCGATCCGCCGGTCGTCACGCTGGAGGACTGGAAAGCCCGCCGCGCCCCGCTGCTGCGCGCCGCCCTGGCCGAGGACGTCTTCGGCGCCCTGCCCCCGCATCTGGATGAGCAGGTTCTGGCCCGCCTCGCCCTGCCGACCGATGGCCTGCCCGCCGGCGCCAAGCTGCAGCAGCTGACGGTCGGCTTCGGCGCGGCCGGCGACCGGGGCAAGGCCAATGTCCTGCTGGTCCAGGGAACCGGCCGGCCGCGCGCCCTGATCGTCATTCAGAACTTCTGCGGCAACGCCGTGGCCCTGAACAACCGCTACAAGCAGGCCTTCAGCCTGGCCGGCACCGCCAAGGAATGCCGGGGCGTGATGGAGGATCTCAGCCACATCATCCTGGGCAAATACCCCCACGCCCCGCCGCTCAAATGGATCCTGGAGCGCGGCTATGCGGTGGCCATGGTCTATGCCGGCGACCTGGTCCCGGACGATCACAGAACGGCGCCGGCGGCCCTGGCCAGGCTCTACGGCCCCAGTCCCCAGGGCCCGCCCGGCGGGGCGCTGGCGGCCTGGGCCTGGCTCTATTCGGAGCTCGGCGAGGTCCTGACCCGCGAACCGGGCCTGCAAGGCGCGCCGGTCATCGCCTGGGGCCACAGCCGCAACGGCAAGGCCGCGCTCTGGGCGGCGGCCAACGATCCGAACATCGCCGGGGTCATCGCCCATCAGTCCGGCCGTGGCGGGGCCAGCCTGACCCGCAGTGCGATGGGCGAGAGCCTCGGCGGCATTACCCGCAACTACGGCTTCTGGTTCACCCCGCGCTACGCCACCTTCGCCGGGCGCGAGGCTGAGATCCCCGTCGACCAGCACCAGCTGATCGCCCTGATCGCGCCACGCCCGGTGCTGATCGGCTCGGGCGACCGCGACGGCTGGGCCGATCCGCCCGGCGCCTTCCGCGCGGTCCAGGGGGCCTCGCCCATCTATCAGCTCTACGGGGCGCCGGCCTTCACCCAGACGCAGCTGAGCCAGCCCGACTTCAGCAGGCCGCTGGCCTTCTACATGCGGGCCGGGACCCATGGGGTGACGACCCAGGACTGGGGCAATTTCCTGCAGTTCCTCGACGCCCACTTCCCGGCGCGGGGCTGAGCCCTATTCGGCGGCCATCGGGATCTGGGCGTCCAGGGTGCGCAGATCGCGGCCGCGGGTCTCCTCGCCGAACAGGGTGATCAGGCCCACGCTGAGCGTCAGGGCGGCGACCAGGAACCATTCGGCGCCGGCGATCGAGGGGGCGATGGCCAGCAGCGAGGCCCCCTGGGCGATCAGGCCGCCGAACTTGGTCGAGCCGGCGATCAGGCCGTTGGCCCGGCCCCGGACCCTGAGGGGGAAGAGCTCGGAACTGTAGGGCATCAGCACCGCCAGCAGGCCGGTGCTGCCGAAGATCAACAGGGTGATCGGGATCACCGGCCCGATGTCGGAAAAACCCGGCAGGTCGAGCAGGATCAGGCCCAGCGCCCCGGCGGCCGAGACGCCGATCATCGCCGCCAGCGCCCCCTTGCTGCTCCAGCGGCTGTAGAGCAGGGCCGCCAGGAAGACCATCGGCAGGGCGATGGCCGCCGACTGGGCCAGCAGCTTGCTGGTCAGGCCGATGCTGTAGCCCCTGGCCACCAGGTCGGCGGGCAGCCAGAGCAGCAGGCCGAAATTGATCCCGCTCCAGGTCAGGCCGACCACCGACAGGATGACGCTGTTGAGGACCAGCCCTGTGCCGGCGGCCGGGGCCGAGGCGGCGGGATCGGGCCCCGCCGGCCGCAGGATCGAGCCGAAGCTGGCCAGGACGACCATGGCCTCGTCGAACCGCCCGCGGCTCATCAGGAACTTGGCCGATTCCGGCAGCAGCCCGCTCATGGCGATCAGCAAGAGGCCGGTGGGCAGGTTGAGGAACCACATGATCCGCCAGCCGAACAGCGGCTGCAACAGGGCCGACAGGGCGCTGGCCGCCAGATGGCCGCCCGCGGCGCCCAGGCCGCCGACGATGACCAGGGCCCAGCCGCGGTGCCGCGAGGGCATGGTTTCCGCCAGCAAGGCGTAGGCCACCGGCAGCAGCCCGCCCGCCGCCGCGCCCATCATGAAGCACATGCCGATATTCCAGGCGAAGCTGGGCATGGCCCCGCAGATCGAGGTGCCGACGAACAGGATCGAGGACAGCAGGATGGTGGCCCGCCGGCCATAGATGTCGGCCAGCACGCCCCAGATCAGCGAACCCACGAAGGTGCCCAGCAGGGCGGCGAACGGCAGCCAGGCCACCGCCGCCTTGGCCAGTCCGTATTCCGCCCGCATGCCCGGAACCACGAAGCCCAGGCTGGCGGGCTTCATCACATCGACGATCAGGGCGATGGTCAGCACGATCATCAGCCGCCAGTGGGCCGGGGTCAGCGGGGCGTCCTCGATCGGGCTCATGCGCAGGTTGGTCGCCGCGCCCGCCAGCGGTCGGTCGGGCAGCAGGCCATAGGCGGTCATCGCCACCCCCAGCAGGATCAGGCCCATGCCCGACACCATGCCCGCATCCATCGGCATGTCCGCCAGCCGCCAGCCGATGTGGCGGGCCATCCAGAACATCGGCAGGTGCAGCAGCACCCCGGCGGTGACGGCGGCGCAGCCGCCCCAGAAGGCCAGAGGTTTGACTCGGCTCGACCCCATGGCTCAGCCTCCAGGGCAGATGGCGTCGCCCTCGTTGGACGCCAGGCGGATATCGGTGAAGGTCAGGGTGAACCGCCCCGTGGTGGCCAGGGCGAAGGGCGAGGAGACCGCCGCCAGGTTGGCGCCGCCGGCCCTGAAGCAGGAGAGCTTGATCTTGACGGTCCGCCAGCTGCCCGCGTCATTGGCGGCGGTGGCGGCGACAGTGAACAGCGAGGTCACATCGAGGCTGGCGCCGCAGCCGGGGCCGCAGGCGAGGGTCATCCGAACCGGGGCGGTGGGCGCCTGGTCGACCCGGAAGCGCAGCATCACCGCCATGTCGCCGGTAGCCTGGCGGGACAGGTCAACCGGCTGGCCGCTGACCGTCAGGGCGCCCTGCCCTGACCACTGCGCCTGGCGGGCGTTCTCCTGGGCCCCGGCGTCGACGGGCTTCAGCGAGGCGGCGCCGCTGACCGCCAGGCTCCAGGGCGCGGCGGCGTGGCCGGCGACGAAATAGCGGTCGACATTGATCCGGGCGGCCACCTTGCCGGGATCCTCCGGCAGCCTGCCCACCTGGCCGGGCCGGGCGTAGCTGAGGCCGTAGCCATAGGCGAACTGCGGGGCGTAGTCGCGGTCGCCCCGGTTCAGGGGAACCTGGTCGGCGCGGCGGGGCCAGGAATAGGACAGCCGGCCGGTGAAGTCGTAGTTCACCGCCCCGTCCGGCCGGCGCACCAGCACGTCGGCCACCCCGCCGCCCTCCGACCCCGGCAGCCAGGCGGCGACAAAGGCGTCGGCGGCGTTGATCTCGGGATTGGTCCACAGCGGCCGGCCCGACAGGAATACGGCCACCACCGGAATGCCCTGGGCCCGCAGCTTGCGGAGCAGCGCCAGGTCGGTCTTGTCGCCCGGCTGGTATTCCAGGTCGGCCAGATCGCCCTGAAACTCGGCATAGGGGTTTTCGCCGAACACCACGATGGCCACGTCGGGCCGGGTCTTGAAGGCGCCGTCGACCGCCAGCTCGGCCTGGCCGCCGCCGGCCGCCACCGCCTTGGCCAGGCCGGCATAGATCGACTGGCCGTTGGGAAAGTCGCTGTTCCTGTTGCCGGTGCCCTGCCAGGTCAGCGTCCAGCCGCCCGAGGCCTTGCCGATGTCGTCGGCGCCGTCCCCGGCCACCAGCACCCGGGCCGAGGCCTTGATCGGCAGCACGCCGTCGTTCTTCAGCAGCACCAGCGATCTGCGCACCGCCTCGCGGGCCAGGGCCCGATGCGCCGGGGCGCCCAGCAGCTCGAACCGGCCTTCCAGCGGCGGGCGCGGGGCGTCGAACAGACCGGCCTTGATCTTCACCCGCAGGATCCGCCGCACCGCGTCGTCCAGCCGGCTCACCGGGATCACCTCCGCCTTGACCTGGGCCAGGGTGTTGTCGAACAGGCCCTTCCAGCTGTCGGGGGCCATATACATGTCCAGCCCCGCGTTCATCGCCTGCGGGCAGCTGACCGTTGTGCAGCCGGGCAGCTGGCCATGGGCGTTCCAGTCGCTGACCACGAAGCCCCTGAAGCCCATCCGGCCCTTCAGGACCCCGGTCAGCAGGCTGGCGTTGCCGGCCAGCTTGTCGCCGTTCCAACTGGAGAACGAGACCATCACCGTGAGGATGCCGGCGTCTATCGCCGGAGGATAACCCTGGGCGTGCAGGCGGATCAGGTCGCTTTCGGCCAGGCTGGCGTCGCCCTGGTCCTTGCCGCCCAGGGTGCCGCCGTCGGCCAGGAAATGCTTGGCCGAGCCGACGACCCGGCCGGCCGCCAGGGGCTTGCCGGGCTGCAGGCGGCCCTGCAGGCCCAGGGTCATCGCCCCCGCATAGACGCGCACCACCTCGGGATCCTCGGCATAGCCCTCATAGGTGCGGCCCCAGCGCTCGTCGCGGGGCACGGCCAGGGTCGGGCCGAAGGTCCAGTCGCCGCCGGTCGCCGCCACCTCCTCGCTGGTCGCCTCGCCGATGCGGCGGATCAGGTCGGGATCGCGGGCGGCCCCCAGGCCGATATTGTGCGGAAATATGGTGGCCCCGACGACGTTGTTGTGGCCGTGGACGGCGTCGATGCCGAACAGGATGGGGATCGGCGTGTGGCCCGGCCGCGGCTCCAGGGCGATGGCCCGGTAGCGGTCGATCAAGGCCACCCAGCGGGCCGGGGCGGCGCGGTCGTCGCCATCGGGGGCCGAGTTGCCGCCGGCCAGGATCGAGCCCAACGGATATTGCCGCAGGTCCTCGGGGGTCATCGAGCCGATGTCGCCCTGGATGGTCTGGCCGACCTTCTCGGCCAGCGACATGCCGGCCATCAGAGTGGTGATGCGCGCCTCGGTCGCCGCGTCGGTCATCGCCGCGGGGCTGGCCGCCGCCGGCCACAGGGCGGGGTGGGCCAGGCTGGATCGCTGCGCTCCGGCGAGGCACGCCACCGCCAGGCCGATGCCGGCGAGGGTGCGAACGAGATGGCGAACGGCCATGGACTACCTTGGAAGAATTGGCCCGGAAAAATCGGGCGCGGCGGGATCAGCCGCCACGCCCAGTCTGCGCTCGGAGGATCTGAAGGGTCGGCGCTGGGGAAAGGCGCCGACCCGTGACGCCTAGAAGGAGACCTTGAAGTTGAGGCCGTAGGTGCGCGGCGGCAGGTACTGGGAGGTGTAGATGTTGGTCGCCGTCGCGCCGGCGTTGGTGCGGACCCGGCCGTCCTCGAGGTTCTTCACATACAGCTCGAGGCTCCAGGGCTTGTCGTCCGGCGGGCTGTATTCGAAGCTCAGATCGGTGCGGTGGTAGGACCGCTGCTTGTCGCCCGGACCGTCGTTGAACAGGCTGAGCCAGCTCGAGGTCTCGTAGTGGCTGGCGATCCGCGCATCCAGTTCCGCGCCATTGCCCAGCTCGAAATTGTGGTCATAGACCACCTGCAGGGCCAGGCTCGGCGCGTGCGGCAGGGTGTTGCCGGTGAAGGTGGCGCAGGCGGTGCCGGGGACCGAGCAGGCCGGACCGTTGCGGATCAGGCCGCCCGGGCCGAAGTTGGCGACCAGGTTGCCGTAGTCGTTGCTGCCCGCCTCGAGCACGCCGAGCTTGGTCTTCAGCATCGACAGCCCGATGCTGAGGGTGTCGTTCGGGGTCAGCTTGGCGGCCAGTTCGGACTCGAAGCCCTTCACCTTGGCCCCGTCGGCGTTCTTGGTGGCCAGGCCCCGGTTGCCGCCCGGGAAGGTCACCGGCGAGCTGAACTGGAAGTCCTTGAAGTCCTCGTAGAACAGCGAACTGTTCCAGGTCGCCCGCCCGTCGAACAGGGTCAGCTTGGTCCCGATCTCGTAGTTGGTCAGGGTCTCGGCGTTGTAGGGCACCCCGGAGATGGTCCCGCCGTCCTGCAGGCCGCCCGACTTGTAGCCGGTTGAGACGCTGGCATAGGCCAGGAAGTCGGGGGTGAACTTGGCGTTCAGCCGCACCAGATAGGTCAGCTTGTTGCCGGTAAAGACCCCATCATTCATCTGATAGGTGTTGAAGCAGGACGGATTGACCGCCGGGTCGCGGGGGTCGGTGCCCGGGTCGAGCGGCACCTGCGGACAGGCGGCGTTGTAGGACCAGGCGTTGTTGGTGCCGCCGATGTTCTCGCGCCGGTCGGAGGTGTAGCGCAGGCCGCCGGTGAGCTGCAGCGTGTCGCTGATATTGAAGGTCGCCTGGCCGAAGACAGCCTTGGACTTGACGGTTTCCTTGGGCTGGATGAACGAGCCCTGCCAGGCCACGGTGCCCTGCTGGGTGCCGTTGAAGATTGGGATGTCGAAGCGGATGCTGTTGTCTTCGGCGGCGTAGTAGGCGCCCAGGATCCAGTCGACCCGGTGGTCGCCGCGCGAGGCCAGCGTCACTTCGTGGCTGTAGTTGGTGTATTTGGAATTGTTGGTCCGGTCCTCCTGGTAGGTGGCGCCGGTGGCGATGCTGGTCGGCACGGTGACCCCGCCGTCCTGGTCGAAGTCGGACGAGCCGGTGAATCGCGAATAGCCGGCCACATAGGTCAGGCTGATATCGTCGCTGAAGTCCCAGACCACCCGGCTGCGGATCGTATCGACGTCGCGCTTGAGGTAGGGCTTGGTGTCGGCGAGCGTCGACCAGAACTTCTCGCCCGGCCGCGGGGTCTGCATCAGGTTGGCGCTGGGCGTGCCGCGGTCCTGGAAACGCTCATAGGACAGGTTCCAGCTGAGATTGTCGCTGGGCCGCCACAGGAAGCTGATCCGCACGGCGGTCTGGTCCTGGGCGCTGTATTTCTGGCCGCCCTGGGCGAAGAGGTTGGGGTCGATGGCGTGGAAGTTGGCCAGCAGCCCGCCGCCGGCGAGGAAGGCCGCCTGCTGCTGGGCCACCGAGCCCAGCTTGGGGGTTTGGAAATCGACATAGCCGTCATGCTGTTCCGACACGAAGGCCAGGCGCACCGCGAAGCTGTCGCTGAGCGGCAGGTTATAGGCCGCCCGCACGCCCAGCCGGCCATAGTTGCCGGCCCCGACGTTCAACGTGCCGTAGGCGTCGCCCAGGGTCGGCTTGACGGTCTGCATGTTGACCGCGCCGACCGTGGAGTTGCGGCCCCACAGGGTGCCCTGCGGCCCGCGCAGGACTTCGATCGACTGCAGGTCGAAGAGCAGGGCCGAGGCCCCCTCGGCCCTGGGCGTGTAGACGCCGTCGACGAACAGGGCGACCTCGGGGTCGGCGTATTCGGTCTTGGCGCTGTCGTTACCGACGCCCCGCAGGGTCATGGTGATGACGCCGTGGTCGCCCTGGGTCGTGGCCTGGAAGCTGGGCACGAACCTGGTGACATCGGCGATGGTGTTGATCTGCGCCTTCTCGATCTGCGAGGAGCCCAGCGCGGTGATGGCCACCGGCGTGTCCTGCAGGTTGGTGTCGCGCTTGGTGGCGGTGACGATCACGGTCTCGACGGTGGCGCCGTCGCCGCTGTCGTCTGAAGGGGCGTCGGCCGCAAAGGCGGGCGAGCCGATCAGCAAGGCGATGGCCGCCGCGGACGTGCAGAACGCAAGCTTCCTGGTCATACGCTGGTCCCTTCCCTTTAGGTCTTTTATGCGGTCAGCTTCGATGGGCTGACACTTTGCTGAGCGGACGATGCGCACAGGTTTTAAAAGGTTCAAGTGAAAATGACAGCGCTGTCTGATTGCGCTGTCATTTTGCCAAAAACGTGACATATTGGCCACGATCCGGGGCCGACCCGAGGGAGGAAGACCGTGAAACCGACCAGGACCGTATTGATCGTCGGCGGCGGAACCGCCGGCTGGCTGACCGCCGCGTACCTCGCCAAGGCGCTGAACGCCGCCTCCCCGGAGGGCGTGGCCATCACCCTGATCGAATCGCCGGACATCGGCATCCTGGGGGTCGGCGAGGGCACCTTTCCCTCGATCCGTGGCACCCTGTCGGCCATCGGCGTCAACGAGGCCCGCTTCCTGGAGGCCTCCAACGCCACCTTCAAGCAGGGGGTGCGGTTCAACAACTGGGTGCGGCCGAAAGGGACGCCGGGGCCGGACCACTATTTCCACCCCTTCAGCCTGCCCAGCCAGCGGACGGCGGGACTGGAACTGCTGCCCTACTGGCTGATGGGCGAGGCGCCCGAGGGCGTGGCCTTCGCCGAGGCGGTGACCATGCAGAAGCGGGTGGCCGACGCTTCGCGGGGCCCAAAGAAGCTGGGCGACGGCGACTTCCTGGGGCCGATGAACTACGCCTACCACTTCGACGCCACCCGGTTCGCCGCCTTCATGCGCGAGGAGGCCAAGGCCCTGGGCGTCGTTCACCTGCAGGGCAAGGTGGAGCGGGTCGACCTGGACGAGACCGGCGCCATCGCCGGGCTGGCGACGCCGGAACACGGCCAGCTGAGCGCCGACCTCTATATCGACTGCAGCGGTTTCCGCGCCGCCCTGATCGGGGCCGCCCTGGGTTCGCCCTTCAAGCCCCTGGCCGACCATCTGTTCGTCGACCGGGCCCTGGCCATCCAGGTCCCCTACGACCGGCCCGACCATCCGATTGCGTCGTACACCATCTCCACCGCACACGAGGCCGGCTGGACCTGGGACATCGGCCTGAAGGAGCGGCGCGGGGTCGGCTATGTCTATTCCAGCCGCCATACCGGCGACGACCGGGCCGAGGCGGTGCTGCGCGGCTATCTGGGCGGGGCGGGATCCGAACTGCCGGTCCGGCAGCTGCAGTTCGAGGTCGGCTATCGCGAGCGGCAGTGGGCGAAGAACTGCGTGGCCGTGGGCCTGTCGGGCGGCTTCCTGGAGCCGCTGGAATCCTCCGGGATCGGCCTGATCGAGACGGCGGCCTATCTGATCGCCCACCTGTTCCCCTTCGACGGCCAGATGGACCGGACCGCCGTCCTGTTCAACGAGCTGATGTCGAAGCGCTACGCCCGGGTCGTCGACTTCCTCAAGCTGCACTACTGCCTCAGCCAGCGCACCGATTCGGCCTTCTGGACCGACAACACCAATGCGGCCTCGATCCCCGAGTCGCTGGCCGCCAAGCTGGAGATGTGGCGCTGCCGCCCGCCCCACCGGCTGGACTTCGTCACCGACCTGGAGATGTACCTGCCGGCCAGCTGGCAGTTCGTCCTCTACGGCATGGAGTTCAAGACCGACATGAGCGGAGCCCGGGCGGGCTTCACCCGGACCGCGGCGGCGCGGGAGGAGTTCGCCATGCTGCCCAAGGTGGCGGCCCGGGCGGTCGACGACCTGCCCGATCACCGCGACCTGGTCGAGCGCCTGTGCGCCAGAGGACTGGGCCGGGCGGCGTGACCCGGCAGTCCCCCTCCCCTCCTCCAGCGTCTCTGTGAGCGGTATCCTTGGCTGCGATCACCATCGACGACGTCGCCGCGCGGGCGGGCGTCTCCATCAAGACCGTGTCGCGGGTGCTGAACCGCGAGCCGCATGTCCGCCCAGCCACCCGCGATCGGGTGCTGGCGGCGGTGGATCTGCTTAACTACCGGCCCAACGCCTCGGCCCGCGCCCTGGCCGGGTCGCGCTCCTATCTGGTCGGGCTGTTCTTCGACAACCCCAGCCCCGGCTATAACAGCCAGATCGAGCAGGGGGCGATGAGCGCCTGCCGGGACGCCGGCTATTTCCTCCTCGTCGAGCAGCTTCCAGAGACCGGCGCGGCCCTGCGCGAGCGGGTGGCGGCCCTGCTCTCGGCGGTCCGCATGGACGGGGTCATCCTGACCCCGCCGCTCTGCGACCGGACCGAGCTGCTGGACGCCCTGGCCGGCGAGGGCGTGCCCTGCGTGCGGATCGCCCCGACCATCGACCTGGGCCGCAGCCCCTTCGTCTACATGGACGACCGCCGCGCCGCCTATGAGATGACCGTCCACCTGCAGGGCCTGGGCCATCGCGACATCGCCTTCATCACCGGCCCGGCCGACCACCGGGCGGCGGCCAACCGGCGCGAGGGCTTCGAACAGGCGATGCGCGACGCAGGCCTGCCGGTCCGGCCGGAGCGGGTGCGCCAGGGGGCCTTCTCCTTCCTTTCGGGCTGGGAATGCGCCGAGCAGCTGCTGGACAGCGCCGACCGGCCCACCGCCATCTTCGCCGGCAATGACGACATGGCCCTGGGGGTCATGGCCGTGGCCAACCGGCTGCATATCGATATCCCCGGGACGTTGAGCCTGGCCGGCTTCGACGATTCCCCCGGCGCCCAGGTGGTCTGGCCGCAACTGACCACGGTCCGCCAGCCGGTGGCCCAGATGGCCCAGGTGGCCGCCGCCCTGCTGACCGGCGCCCCCCCCGACCGCGACGCGGCGCGCGGGCGGCAGCTCGATTTCGAGATCGTCGTGCGGCAGTCCTCGGCGGTCCGGGGCGGTTGAGAGCAATTGACAGCGCTGTCTTGCCGACCCTAGAACCGGCCAACGGCCGAACCCGGACCGGCGCAGGGCGGAGGAAATCCCGTGAAACAGGCCTCCCTTCGGCTGGTGGGCGACGTGGGCGGCACCAATGTGCGCTTCGCCCTGATAGACCAGGCCGGTCCTGATCCCCGCCTGACCCGGCCGCGCAGTTTCCGCTGCGAGGACTTTCCGAGCCTGGAGGCGGCCATCGCCTACTATCTGCCGGCGGGCGGGCGGCCGGCCTCGGCGGTGGTGGCGGTGGCCGGGCCGGTGATCGACGGCCGGGCCGAGCTGACCAACGGCGCCTGGCGGATGAGCGAAACAGGCCTGATGGCCGGCGGGTTCGCGGCGGCGCGGCTGCTCAACGACTACGAGGCCCTGGCCCTGTCGCTGCGCCGGCTGGGGCCAGACGACCTGGGGGCCATCGGCGAGGCCCGACCCCGCGCCGGCGGTGCGGCCGCCCTCATGGGCGCGGGCACTGGCCTGGGCGTCGCGGCGGTGGTTCGCGAGGGACGGCGCGACACGGTGCTGACCACCGAGGGCGGCCATGCCACCTTCGCCCCCGCCGACGAGGTCGAGATGGACATCCTGCGGCATCTGAGCGGCCGGTTCGGCCGGGTGTCGCTCGAGCGGGTGCTGTCGGGGCCGGGCCTGGTCAACCTGCGCTGGGCCCTGGGCCGGATCGCCGGCGTCGATGTCCCCCATCTCGATCCCGAGCAGATCGTCGAGCGGGCCGGCCCCGGAGGCGATCCGCTGTGCGTCCAGGCCCTGGACCGGTTCTGCGGCATCTACGGGACGGCGGCCGGCGATCTGGCCCTGACTTTCGGCGCCACGGGCGGGGTCTATCTGGGCGGCGGCATCGCCCCGCGCATCCTGGATCGCCTGCGGAGTGGCGGCTTCCGCGCCCGGTTCGAGGCCAAGGGGCGCATGAAGTCCTACGTCGCCGCCATCGCCACCCAGGTCATCCTGCATCCCTATGCGGCCCTGCTGGGCGCGGCCCAGGCGGCGCTGGAGCCGGTGGCGCTGGAGGCCTGATCAGGCCCGCGGCGGCGCCGTGGAGCGCCGCACCACCAGGTCCGAGGCCGGCAGATGATCGGCGTCCACGTCCTGGTCGCAGTCGACCGGCACCGCGCCCTCGATCAGGCTCTTGGCGGCGAAGGCGGCCATCTCCACCAGGGGCTGGCGCATGGTGGTCAGCTGCGGGCGGCTGAACCGTCCGCCCGAGCTGTCGTCGAAGCCGGCCACCGAAATGTCCTCGGGCGTCGAAAGCCCTGCCTCGGCGATGGCGGCCATGGCCCCCAGGGCCATGTCGTCATTGCTGGCGAAGATGGCGGTCGGACGATCGGCCAGGCTCAGCAGCGCCTCGGCCGCCTCGACGCCGGAGGAGAAGGTGAAGTCGCCCTGCTGGATCCAGGTCTCCGGCACGCTGAGGCCATGCTCGGCCATGGCCGCCAGGAAGCCCTCGCGCCGGGCCCGGCTGGCGGCGTAGCGGGGCTCGCCCAGGATGATGGCGATCTTCTTGTGGCCCAGCCCGACCAGGTGCTCGGTCATCTTGCCGGCCGCCGCCCGGTCATCGGTCGGAAAACGCAGGCCGCCGCCGGCCGCGTTTTCCGGTCCCAGCCGCACGAAGGGCGTGCCGGTCGAGGCCAGCAGCTCCAGGACCACGACGTCATCGGCGCTGGGCGGCGTCAGCAGGACCCCGTCGGGGTGCAGGGCGGCCAGCAGGTTGCCGACCTCCTGGCGGACCCGGGGGGTGGCGTGGTCGATCAGCTCGACCATGAAATGGTAGCCGGCCTCGCGGCAGGCGGTGGTGGCCCCCAGTTGGATGCGCGAGAGATAGTCGGCCCCCCGTTCGCTGCGCCAGTGATCCATGGTCAGAGCCGCATCGACGAAGGCGGCGATGACGAAGGACTTCGACCCGGCCAGGCTGCGGGCCGACAGGTTGGGGTGGTAGCCCAGGGCCTCGGCGGCGGCCAGCACCCGGTCGCGGGTCTCCTGGCGGACGTTGGGCTCGCTGTTCATGACCCGCGATACGGTCTTGATCGAGACATCCGCCCGGGCGGCTACATCATAGATCGTCACCGACGCCATGGGTTCGAACGCGCTTTCGTTGATCTGCGGGCTAGCCTAAGCCTATCGAAGTCAAATGCGAGGCATCAAACGGTCGTTCGCCTCGGCCCTGGGGGACTGCATGACGAGCGAGGCCGACAGCCGCCCCACCCAGCCGGTCAGGCCGGCCTTCATCGCCGGCTACAGCCTGGCCCAGGTCGGGGCCTATATCAGCTTCCTGCCGCTTTTCCAGGTGCTGCTGCCGCTGAAGGCGGCGGCCATCGATCCGGCCCACAAGACGGTGCTGCTCAGCCAGGTCGGCCTGTGGGGGGCGATCATCGCCGCCCTGACCAATCTGGCGGCCGGGGCGATCAGCGACCGCACCACCTTGCGATTCGGCCGGCGTCGGCCCTGGCTGATGGCCGGCGCCCTGGGCACCCTGGTTGCCTATTGGCTGGTGTATCGGGCCCAGGACGCCATCAGCCTGGTGGCGGCGGTGATCGTCTTCCAGCTGGGGTTCAACTTCATGTTCGCCGCCCTGCTGGCGGTGATGGCCGACCGCGTGCCCGACGCCCAGAAGGGGCTGGTCTCGGCCCTGTTCAGCCTGGGCTATCCGCTGGGCACCCTGGTCGGCACCTCGGTGATTGGCGGGCTGATCGTCGGCGAGGGCGCGCGCTTCCTGGCCATCGGCCTGGTGCTGGCCATCACCCTCATCCCCTTCGCCCTGGCCCTGAAGGACAGCCCGGCGGAGCCGCGCTCCGATCCCCCCGGCCTGCTGGCGCGGCTGAGTTCGCTGTCGATCGCCCCGCTGGCCAATCGCGATTTCGCCCTGGCCTGGTCGGGCCGCTTCCTGGTGATTCTCGCCTTCGTGGTGGCCCAGGGCTACACCCTCTATCTGCTGCAGGACCGGCCGGTCCTGGGGCGGCCGGGCCATCCGCCCGAACAGGCCCTGGCCCTGCTGACCGCCGTCTCGGCCGTGGCCAACATCATTCTGTCGCTGCTGGGCGGGCTGTTCTCCGACCGGCTGGGCCGGCGCAAGGTGTTCGTCGCCGCCGGAGCCCTGGCCATCGCCGCCGGCATAGCCGCCTTCGCCCTGGCCCCCAGCTGGCCCACCGCCATGCTGGCCTATGTGCTCTATGGCTGCGGGGCCGGCTGCTACTACGCCGTCGACATGGCCCTGGTCACCCAGGTGCTGCCCTCGGTGCGCGACGCGGGCAAGGACCTGGGCCTGATCAATCTCTCCAACGCCCTGCCCCAGGTCCTGGCCCCTCTGCTGGCCGTCTGGCTGGTCCAGACCCTGGGCGCCGACCTGCGGGCCCTGTTCCTGGTCGCCGCCGCCTCGGCGGCCGTGGGCGGGCTGATCGTCCTGCCGATCCGTGGGGTCCGTTAGCTTCGAAGCAAGATCATCGTTGACAGCGCTGTCAGATTTCGTAGGGTCCCGGCATTCCACGTCAGATGGATGCCTAGGGAGACGCGTCGTGCAGACAGCAACAGGTTCGCGGACGGGCGGGATCGGCGGGGCGCATCAGAAGAAGCTGATCGGCCTGATGATGTCGCTGTTCTTCGCTTTCGGCTTCTGCACGGTGCTGGTCGACACCCTAATTCCCAAGCTCAAGGCGATGTTCCAGCTGAGCTACGCCGAGGTCATGCTGACCCAGTTCTGCTTCTTCCTGGCCTATTTCATCGTCTCGGTGCCGGCCGGCTGGCTGCTGACCAAGATCGGCTATCTGCGCGGCGTGGTGCTGGGCCTGCTGGTCATGGCGGTGGGCTGCATGCTGTTCACCCCGGCCGCCATTCTGGGAACCTATCCTGGGTTCCTGGCGGCGCTGTTCATCCTGGCCTCCGGGGTGACCACGGTGCAGGTGGCCGCCAATCCGATGACCGCCAGCCTGGGCGATCCGGCCAAGTCCCACAGCCGCCTGACCCTGGCCCAGGCCTTCAACTCGGTGGCCACCATGGTCGGGCCGATCTTCGGCTCGGCCCTGATCCTGAAGAATTCCGTCGCCCTGCCCGATCCGGCCACCCTGTCGGCCACGGCCCTGGCCAGCCTGCGTCAGCAGGAGGCCCAAAGCCTGCAGCTGCCCTTCTTCGGCATCGCCCTGGCCCTGATCGCCCTGGCGGTGCTGTGCTGGGCCGTGCGGCGCTGGGCGCCCGAGGCCAAGGCCCAGCCGATGAGCGCCTCGCTACGCCTGCTCAGGAACACCCGCCTGGCGCTGGGGGCGGTGTCGATCTTCGCCTATGTCGGCGCCGAGGTGTCGATCGGCAGCGCCATCGCCAACTACCTGATGGAACCGCGGGTCCTGGGCCTGCCGATCGCCACGGCGGGCTCGCTGGTCAGCGTCTACTGGGGCCTGGCCATGGTCGGCCGGTTCATCGGCTTCGTGGTGTTGCGCCGGGTGAGGCCCGGCTGGGTGCTGGCGGGCTGCGCGATCGGGGCCGGAACCCTGGCCGCCGTCTCGGGCCTTTCCGGCGGCATGGTCGCCGCCGTGACCATCCTCAGCGTCGGCCTGTTCAACTCGATCATGTTCCCGACCATCTTCACCCTGGCCATCGAGGAGCTGGGCGAGGAGACGCCGCAGGGCTCGGGCATCCTGTGCCTGGCCATCGTCGGGGGGGCGGTGGTGCCGCTGGCCACCGGCTATGCGGCCGACCATGTCGGCCTCAGCCTGGCGCTGTTCGTGCCGGTGGTCTGCTACGTCTGGATCGCCTTCTACGGCTGGCTGACCGCCCGCTCCGCCGCCGCCCCGGCCACCCTGGGCGAGGTGCTGGGCTAGAGCACCCGCCGGAAGGCCTCGGTCAGCCGGTCGAGGTCGGCGTCGGGCGTGTTGAAGGCCGGGGTCAGATAGACCACCCGCCCCATCGGCCGGACCCAGACTCCGCGATCGGCGAAGGCTGCGCACAGGGCGCCGACCTCGACAGCCCCCTCGAACTCGACAACCCCGATCGCGCCCAGCACCCGCACGTCGACCACGCCGGGCTTGGTTCGGCACGGCTCAAGTCCCTCGGCCAGGGCGGCCGAGACCCGCGCGACGTCGGCCCGCCACTCGCCCGTTTCGAACAGGTCGAGCGAGGCATTGGCCGCCGCGCAGGCCAGGGGGTTGGCCATGTAGGTGGGGCCATGCATCAGGGCCGCGCCGGGATCGTCCGACCAGAAGGCCTCGAACACCTTGCGGCTGGCGACAGCGGCCGACAGCGGCAGGGTCCCGCCGGTCAGGGCCTTGGAGAGGGTGACGATGTCGGGCGGGGTCCCGGCGGCCTGCATGGCGAACAGCTCGCCGGTGCGGCCAAAGCCGGTGAAGATCTCGTCGAAGATCAGCAGCACGTCGTGCCGGTCGGCCAGGAAGCGCAGGCGGCGCAATACCTCCGGGTCATGGAACAGCATGCCGCCGGCGCCCTGCACCAGGGGCTCGACCAGGATGGCGGCGATCTCGCCTGCGTGCTCGGCCAGTTGGGCGTCCAGCGCCGAAAAGCTCTCGTCGTCGACCGGCAGGCGGGCCATCAACTGGCTGGGCATGACGCCGGCGAACAGGCTGTGCATGCCCTCCTCCGGATCGCAGACCGTCATCGTGGCCAGGGTGTCGCCGTGATAGCCGCCCAGGAAGGCCAGGAACCGGCCCCGGCCGGCGACGCCGCGGTTGATCCAGTACTGCAGGGCCATCTTCATGGCGATCTCGACCGCCACCGAGCCGGACTCGGCGAAGAAGACGTGATCGAGCTCGCCGGGCAGCAGGCCGGCCAGCCGGGCCGCCAGGCGATAGGCCGGCTCATGGGCCAGGCCGCCGAACATCACGTGCGGCATGCGCTCCAGCTGCGTGCGAACCGCCTCGGCGATATGGGGGTGATTGTAGCCGTGACAGGCGGTCCACCAGGAGGCCAGCCCGTCGACCAGCTCGGTCCCGTCGGCCAGGATCAGCCGCGAGCCGCGGGTGGCGACCACCGGCAGCGGCGGCCGCGCCGTCTTCATCTGGCAATAAGGCCGCCAGACATGGCGGGCGCCCGCCTCAAGCCAATCCGTCATTCGATACTCCTGGGGGTTACCGCGCCGCCGCGCCTTGCTATGCCCTCCCCGCCCGCACCGCCACCGGAGAGGCCATGCTCAGTCTGGAAAGTTTCGCGGCCGAGCGTCTGGCCGGTCTGGAGGCGCGCGGCCAGCGCCGCGGCCTGGAGGCCACCCACCGCGCCGACGGCGTCTGGGTCGAGCGTGGCGGCGAACGGCTCCTCTCGTTTTCCTGCAACGATTATCTGGGCCTTTCGCACCACCCCCGGGTCAAGGCGGCGGCCATGGCGGCGGTCGAGACCTATGGCGCAGGCTCGGGCGCCTCGCGGCTGGTGACCGGCGACACCCCGCTGATGGGCCAGCTCGAAGCCCGGCTGGCCGCCTGGAAGGGGACCGAGGACGCCTGCGTGTTCGGCTCGGGCTACCTGGCCAACGCCGGCATCATCCCGACCCTGGTGGGGCCGGGCGATCTCATCGTCATCGACGAGCTGGCCCACGCCTGTCTGTGGGCGGGGTCGAAACTCTCGGGCGCCGAGACTACCCGGCTGCGCCACAACGACGTCGAGCACCTGGACGACATCCTGACCGAGCGCCGCGGCAGCGTGCGGCGCGTGCTGGTCGCCACCGACGGGGTGTTCTCGATGGACGGCGACCTGGCCCCCCTCGACCGGCTGGCCGAGATCTGCGCCGCCCATGACGCCTGGCTGCTCAGCGACGACGCCCATGGGCTGGGCGTGCTGGCCGAAGGCCACGGCTCGGCGGCCCTGTTCCCCGGCGCAGCCATCCCCCTGCAGATGGGCACCCTCTCCAAGGCGGTCGGCGGCTATGGCGGCTATCTCTGCGCCTCCAGGGCGGTGATCGGCCTGATGCGTTCGCGCGCCCGCACCTTCGTCTATTCCACCGGCCTGCCGCCCGCGAGCGCCGCCGCCGCCATCGCGGCCCTGGACATCATCGCGGAGGACCCGTCCCTCTGCGCCCGGCCGCTGGCCCGCGCCCGGCAGTTCACCGCCGCGCTGGGCCTGCCCCAGGCCCAGAGCCCCATCGTCCCGGTGATCATCGGCGACTCGCACGCCGCCCTGGCAGCCTCGCGCCGGCTGCGCGAGCAGGGCCTGCTGGTCGTCGCCATCCGCCCCCCGACCGTGGCCGAGGGGACGGCGCGGCTGCGGATCGCCTTCAGCGCCCTGCACAGCGAAGCCGAGGTGGCGCGCCTCGCCGAAGCCGTCCGCCCGTTGCTGGCCGCCTGATGCCCGCCATCTTCATCACCGGAACCGGCACCGATGTCGGCAAGACCTATGTCACCGCCGCCCTGATCCGGGCGTTGCGGGCGGGCGGCTTGGCCGTCGAGGCGTCCAAGCCCGTGGTCAGCGGCTTCGACGCCGCCCGACCGGCCGGCAGCGATCCGGCGGTGCTGCTCGAAGCGCTCGGCCTCGAGGCCACGCCCGAGGCGCTGAACCATCTCTCGCCCTGGCAGTTCGCCGCCCCGCTCTCGCCGCCCCTGGCCGCAAGGCTCGAAGGCCGGCCCATCGACGCCGAGGCGGTGATCGCCCATTGCCGCGCTCGGATCGCGGCGGCCAAAGGCCGGTTACTGATCGAAGGGGCCGGCGGGGTGATGTCGCCGCTCAGCGACAAGACGACCATGCTGGACCTGGCGGTCGCCCTGGCGGCGCCGACCCTGCTGATCGCCGGCTCCTACCTGGGAACGATCAGCCACAGCCTGACCGCCCTCGTGACGCTGCGAGCCGCGGGCGGCGAGCCCATCGGCATCGTCCTCAGCGAAAGCCTGGACGCCCCACCCATGGACGACACCGTCGCGGCGCTCGAAAAGCTGGCGGGCGGGGTTCCGATCCATGTCATGGACCGCAACGCACCCGCCCCGGCCGACCTGGTGGACCGCCTCAGCCGGCTCTAGGGCTTGGACTTGCGAAACTTGGGCGGGGTCCTGTCGGTTTCCGGCCGATAGCCGCCTTCGACCCGAGGCTTGTCCGGGCGAGGCCCGCCAGCCTTCTTCTCGTAGGGCTTCTTGCCTTCATACGGCTTGGCGCCTTCGTAGGGCTTCTTCCCTTCATAGGGTTTCTTGCCCTCGAAAGGCTTCTTGCCCTCATA
The DNA here is from genome assembly GCF_030814835.1 of Caulobacter ginsengisoli. Taxonomy (GTDB): domain Bacteria; phylum Pseudomonadota; class Alphaproteobacteria; order Caulobacterales; family Caulobacteraceae; genus Caulobacter; species Caulobacter ginsengisoli. The sequence goes on along the minus strand of NZ_JAUSVS010000003.1, from coordinate 140,668 downwards.
AGGTTTGCCTTCGTACGGCTTCTTCCCCTCGTAAGGCTTCTTGCCCTCGTACAGCTTGCCTTCCGGCCGCGGTCCGCGCTCGGGGCGAGGCCCGGACGGACGAGACCCCTGCGGCGTCGGGGCGCCGGCCGGTTCGATCCGCATGTCGCCCTCGGCGCTGGCCGCCTTGATGGCTTCCAGGAAGCGGGCCTCGACGTCCTTGCTGATCTCGAACTTGGTCTCGCGCGGGAAGATGCGGATCGCGCCGATCTCCTTCTTGGTCACATGGCCCAGGCGGCAGATCAGCGGGATCAGCCATTTGGGATCGGCGTTCTTCTCGCGGCCGATCGGCAGGCGGAACCAGGCGGCGTTGGCGCCAACCCCGTCCTTCTCGCGGTCGTAGGGGACGCGTTCGCCCTCCTGATAGGTCTTGGGGCCGGGCCGGTATTCGCTGACGGCGTCGAACATCTCTTCCGGCTCGGGCAGGCGCGAGCGGTGCAGGCGGATCAGGGCGGCGGCGACCGCTTCCGGGCTGCGTTCGGCCAGGATGCGGCGGGCCAGTTCCAGGTCTTCCGGCGTCGATTCGGCGTTGAGGATCGGGTCCTCCAGCATCCGCTGCTGGTCCTTGGCGCGGATATGGTCGGCGGTCGGGGCGCCGTCCCATTCGGCCTCGATATTGGCCGAGTTGAGCAGCATCTCGACCTTGCGGCGCTTATTGTGCGGGGCGATCAGCACCGAGACGCCCTTGCGGCCGGCCCGGCCGGTGCGGCCGGAGCGGTGCAGCAGCCCGGCCTTGTTGGTCGGAATCTCGGCATGGATGACCAGGGCCAGATCCGGCAGGTCCAGCCCGCGCGCCGCCACGTCGGTGGCCACGCAGATGCGGGCATGGCCGTCGCGCAGCGATTGCAGGGCGTCGGACCGGTCCTTCTGCGAGAGCTCACCCGACAAGGTCACGGCCGAGAAGCCGCGCTCGCGCAGGGCGCCGTAGAGGTGGCGGACCGCCTCGCGGGTGGCGCAGAACACCAGGGCCCCGGGCGCCTCGTAGTAGCGCAGCACGTTGACGACGGCGTTCTCGATCTCGTTGGGGGCGACGCGGACCACCTTGTATTCGATGTCGGCGTGGGCCTCTTCCCGGCGGCTGGTGTCGATGCGGAAGGCGTCGTTCTGATAGCGGCGGGCCAGGGTGACGATGTCCTTGGCCAGCGTCGCCGAGAACAGCAGCGTCACGCGGGTCGTCGGCGTGGCGTCGAGGATTTCCTCGAGGTCTTCGCGGAAGCCCATGTCGAGCATCTCGTCGGCCTCGTCGAGCACGGCGACGCGCACCTCCGTCAGGTCGAGATTGCCGCGCTCCAGGTGGTCTTTCAGGCGGCCGGGGGTGCCGACGACGATGTGGGCGCCATTGGCCAGGGCGCGCTGCTCCTGGCGCGCATCCATGCCGCCGACGCAGGTGACGACCCGGGCGCCGGCCTTGGCGTAGAGCCAGGTCAGTTCGCGGCTGACCTGGATGGCCAGTTCACGGGTGGGGGCGATGCAGAGGCAGAGCGGCAGGCCCGCGCGCTCGAAATACTCGGCCTCGCCCAACAAGGGACCGGCGGCGGCCAGGCCGAAGGCGACGGTCTTGCCGGACCCGGTCTGGGCCGAGACCAGCAGGTCGCGGCCTTCGGGCGCCTCGAGCACGGCGGATTGGACGGGGGTCGGCTCGGCATAGCCTTGAGCGGCCAGCGCGGACGCCAGGGCCGGGTGGGTGACGGGAAAGGGCATTGAATATCCTGTAGCCGCCCAGGCGCGAACGGGAGCCGGGCGTGATGGACGCGAGCCTCTATCACAGTCGGGCGGAAAAGGCGCGGATGCTGTTGATAAACCGCCGATCGAGGGCGCGTTTCCAGGCCAGGGCGGCTTTTCCGAGGCTCCAGAAGCCGCCCCGCCGGGCGAAACCCTGGCCGTCGCCGAGGTCGAGAATGGCCAGCCAGCGCCGCTGCGGACGGTAGGTTTTCGTCCCGCCCAGCAGGTTGGCGGCCAGCACCGGGGCGGCGCGAACCCCGAACACGCCGGCGAAGGGCCGGGCCTCGCCGTCGATGACTGCGCAGTCCCCGGCGGCGAAGACGGCCGGGTCGTCGGCCGCGCGCAGGTCCGCGCCAACCACCAGCCGGCCCCGCGCATCGGTCGGCAGGCCCAGGCTGGCCATCAGGCCCGGCGCCTGCAGGCCGGTGGCCAGCACCAGGTCGTGGCAGGCCAGCGCCTCGCCGGACTGCAGCCGGCAATGGCCCGCCCCCGCTCCGGCCACCCGTCCCTCGACCAGCCGTACGCCGCGCCGGGTGAGATTGTCCCGCAGCCGGGCCGCCGCCTTGGGCGGGGCCCAGGGCAGGCCTGGGTCGGGCAGCACCAGGGTCAGGTCTGGGGCCGCGCCCAACCGCGCGATGAGGCCCGCCAGCACGGCGGCCACCTCCAGCCCTGTCGCCCCGCCGCCGGCCACGACCAGGGGCGGACAGCGGCCGGTGCGGGCTATCTCTTCGCGCAGGTGCTGGTGCAGGGCGATGAGGTTGGCCAGCGGCTTGACCGGCCAGACCCGCTGCGGCGGCCCGACCTCGAACCCGGCCGGCAGGCGGATGCCGCTGCCGATGTTGAAGGAGACGGCGTCGTAGCCGAGGCTGGAGCCATTGCTCAGGCTCAGCCGCCGGGCGGACCGGTCTACGGCGGTGACCTCGACCGGGCGGTAAGCGACCTTCAGCGCCCGGGCGAGGCGGGCCACGTCGACCTCCATCGCCTCCAGACCGAGGGCGCCGCTCAGCACCCCGGTGGCGGCGCCCGAATAGCGGAACACCGGCGGGGCGATCAGGGTCAGCCCGACTCCGGCCCGGCGAAAGGCGTCGGCCTGCCGCAGCGCCAGCAGGTGCGCATGGCCCGCCCCGACCAGAACAACGCCCGTTTTCATCGTCTCGCCCCTTAGGGCCTAGCCAGCCACGATTTGCCCGCCGGGTCGACGCCCGATTGGCTCAGGGGTGGGCGACCACACGATCCAGGGACGGCCTGGCGCCCCTGGCGACCAGGATCAGACCGAGCGTCGCCGCCAGGGTCAGGGCGGCCACCAGCAGCCAGGCGTCGTTGATGGCCTGGGCCAGGGCCAGGCTCTCGACCATCGGCCGCACCATCGCCTCTGTGTCGGCGTCGACCGGCTGGCCGATCTGGGCCTGGAACAGGTCGAGCGGGATGCCGACCAGCTTGGCCGTGGCCACATCGCCCTTGCGCAGCAGGTCGGCGATCAGCCGGCCATGCTCGGGCGCGCGGCTGTAGATGACGGTGTCGATCAGGGCGATGCCGATGGCCCCGCCGAGGTTGCGCATCAGGTTGAAGAGGCCGCTGGCGTCGGGGATGCGGTCGGCCGGCAGGTGGCCCAGGGCCAGCCGGGTCGGCGGCAGCAGGCAGAACATGATCGCCACGCCGCGGACGATCTGCGGCCAGAACATCTCCTTGAAGTCGGTGCCGGCGTCCTGCTGGCTGCTCATCGCCAGGCCGATGGCGAACAGGACGAAACCCGCCGCCGCCAGCAGCCGCGCATCGACCCGCCGCTCCAGGAACACCGCCAGCGGCGCGGTGGCCAGCTGGGCGACGCCGGTGACCAGCATGATCGCGCCGATCTCCACGGCGGAATGGCCGCGCACGAGGGCCAGGAAGACCGGCATCAGATAGGTCGAGCCGAACAGGCCGATCCCCAGTACGAAGCTCAGCAGGCAGGCCACCGCGAACCTTGGGTCGGCCAGGGTCCGCAGTTCGACGATCGGCGGGCTGCGCCGCAGCGTCCGCCAGGCGAAGGTCGCGCCGCAGACGGCGGCGGTCGCCAGCAGCGACAGCACCAGGGCCGAGGTCCAGCCCCGGCCGGGCGCTTCCTTGAGGGCGATCTCCAGGCTCGACAGCGCCAGCCCCATCAGCACCAGCGCCAGCAGGTCGACCGCCCGGGCTGAGCCCCAGTCCGGCCGCGCCTTGCGCAGCAGCACCACCGCGCCGACGGCCGAGATGACGCCCGGCGCGACATTGATCAGGAACAGCCAGTGCCAGCTGTAGGTGCTGGTGATCCAGCCGCCAGCGATGGGGCCGACCGTAGGCGCCAGAACGGCGAGGACACCGGCGATGGTGGTGGCCAGGGCCTCCTGGCGGGCCGGAAACAGCAGGAAGACCGCCGAGAACACCGCCGGGATCAGGGTGCCGCCGCTGAAGCCCTGCAAGACCCGCCAGGCGATCAGGGTCTCGAAGCTGGAGCTCGCGGCGCAACCGATCGAGGCCAGGGTGAAGACGCTGACGGCTGCGACGAACAGCCAGCGCATGGTCAGCACCCGGGTCAAAAAGCCGGTCAGCGGAATGGCGATGATCTCGGCGATCAGATAGGCGGTCTGCACCCAGCTCATCTGGTCGGGACGGATGCCCAGGGCGCTCTGGATGGTGGGGAGCGATGTCGCCACCACCTGGATGTCCAGGATGGCCATGAACATGCCCACGCACATCATGGCGAACCCGGCCCAGACGAGCGGACCGGCGGCCTTTTCCTCGGCGGGGGCGGCGGTCATCGCAGGTCCGCCAAGGCGCGGTCTTCGATGCCGGCGCGGATGATCAGGGCCGCCGCGTTCAGCACCGAAAACACCGCCGCGAAGACCGGCAAGCCGAAGACCAGCGGCAGGACGGCGATCTCGCCGACCACCACCCAGTAGTTGGGATGCCTGAGATAACGATAGGGCCCGGTGCGGACCAGGGTCTCGCCCGGCACGGTGATGATCCGGGTGGTCCAGCGCGACCCCAGGGCGGCCATCACCCAGAAGCGCAGGACCTGCAGGACGCCGAACACGGCCAGCCAGACGAGGTTCATCGGCCTATCCCAGGCCAGCCACCACAGGCCGGCCAGCCAGGCTACATGCAGGGCCAGGATCAGCGGAAACAGCGGCTCGGCATGTACCACCCCGCCCCGCGCCAGCAGGCCCTTGTCGTTGCGGGCCGCGATCAGCGGCTCGGCCGCCCGCTCGGCGGTGATATAGGCCAGCAGGGCGACCGCCCCGATCAAGCCGCCGCCTTGAGCACGGCGCAGCTGGCGCTGAAGCCCGGCCCCAGGGCCAGCAGGGCCGACTGTTTGGGCAGCCCCTTGGCCAGCTGCCGCTCCAGCACGAACAGCACGGTGGGGGCGGACATGTTGCCGTAGTCGGCCAGCACCTCACGCTCGTCGTCCAGCGAGCCCTGCTCGATGTTCAGCGCCAGTTCCAGGGCGGTCAGCACCTTGGTCCCGCCGGGATGGCAGATGTAGCGGTCGATATCGCCGCGGGCCAGGTTCAGCCGGCCCAGCATGCCGTCCACGGCCGGGCCCATATTGGCCTCGGCGAAGGGCGGGATGGCCTGGGCGAAGATTACCCCGAAACCCTCCGGATCGACCCGCCAGCCCATGATGTCGAGCGTGTCGGCCCAGGTGTGCTGGCCGCTGCCCTGCACCTGGGCCAGGCCCTCGCCGGGTCCGGCCCTGAGCACACAGGCGGCCCCGCCGTCGCCGAACAGGGCGGTGGCGACCATGTTAGCCTTGGTCAGCTCGTCCAGGCGGAAGGACAGGGTGCAGAGCTCGACCACCACCAGCAGCACCACGGCCCCCGGATTGGCCTCCGCCAGCTTGGCGGCGATGGCGAAGCCGGCCGTGCCGCCCCCGCAGCCCAGGCCGAACACCGGCACGCGCTGAATGTCGGGCCGGAAACCCATGGCGCCCATGGCCTGGGCCTCCAGGCTGGGGGTGGCGATGCCGGTGGAGGAGACGGTGACGACGATGTCGACCTGGTCGGCCTTGAGCCGGGCCTTGTCCAGGGCGGCGCGGGACGAGTCGATGAAGAGGCCCAGCGCGCCTTCCAGATAGGCCGCCGTCCGCTCGGGCCAGCCGCGCGCTTGCGTGAACCATTCGATGGGCCGCACGCTGTGGCGTTTGCGGATGCCCGTGGTCCCGAACACCTTGGCCATGCGGCTGAAACTGGCGTAGCGCGCGCCGAATATCTGCTGGGCGGCGGCCTCGACATCCGTCTGAACCAGGATGTGCGGCGGGGCGGCGGTGGCCACGGACAGCAGGTGGGCGGGGTGGGTCACGGACGATCCAGTTCTGTTGGCAGCCGCGGCTATGACGCCCGCATGTCCTGTTCGTGCTCGCCTTCCCTGGCGGGAAGACGCGCCGGCAGCATGGCATGTGGATTGGGGATGTCCATGCGCAGTTGTCCCAACGGGACACCCCGCCCTCAACCCGGGTCCGCCGCCCCGCTCATCGCCAGGCGAAGCTGTCGCAGTCCGTCCGAGACCCGCGACTTCACCGTGCCGATCGGCAGTTCCAGGGCTTCGCTGATCTCCACGAAGCTGAGCGAGTCCAGATAGTGCAGCCGCATGGCCACCTGGGCGGCCGGGGACAGCTTCGCCAGCTGCGCCTCCGCCAGGGCCATCGCCTGGTCCAGGCGGCCATCGCCAGGGTCGGGGGCGATGTTCACGGCCTTGGACTCGTCTTCCCGCAGCATCTGCAGCCGCCGCTCGCCCTTCAGCCGGCGAACCGCCTCGCGGGTGGTGATCCGGTAAGCCCAGGCGCGGAACCAGCGCGGATCGCGCAGCCCGCCCAGCCGGCGGGCGATCAGCAGCAGGGCGTCCTGCAGCGCGTCGAAAGCGTCGTCGCGGTTGCCGGTAATCGTCCGCGCGTGAAGAAACAGGGCCTGCTGATGCTGCCGCAGAAGTTCGTCCAGGGCAGCGCGGTTGCCGGACTGGGCGCGGGCGACCAGCAGCGTCCTGGCCGCGTTGGAAACCTCCGGTGGGCTCATCGCGGGCCGGCGTCCAGCACTGCCAGCAGCCGCTCGGTCGCGCGGGTCACATGTCCGGCCAGCGCCAGCAATCCGAAGACAATGACGCTGTAGCCCAGGGTCGCCAGCACGAAGCTGAGGATCTGGGCCTTGTCGTGCCAGTCCACCAGCACGACGGCCAGGGCCAGCAACAGCCCTTCGGTCATGGCGCCGCCGATGATCGCCAGCCGCACCAGCCGACGGCCGGCCTCCATGCGGTCGAGCACGCCCTTGCGGGCCGCATCCAGGCGTTGGGTGTTGTCTTCGGCCATGTCGTTCTCCTTCGTCCTGCTGACTAAGAGGCGGAGACCGGGCGAAAGGTTCGGTTTTGACTTTTAGGGCGCCACCCCGAACAGCCCGGCCGGCACGGGGATCTGCATGTCCAGCAGTTGCTGCGCCTTGCCCTTGGCCAGGGGATCCAGCCGCAGGCTGGCCATCTGGCCGCCGCCCAGCGACTGGGTCAGGTGGAAGTTGAGGGCGTTCAGGCCTGGGACCTCATAGCGCTTCACCCCGGGGACGGCCGCGCCCTCGAACTCATGGGCGAAGAAGGCCAGCAGGGCCTCTTCGGTCAGGGCGGCGCGCAGGTAGGGCAGGTATTCCGGCTTGCGGGCGATGACCCCGATGTTGAAGGCGTCACCCTTGTCGCCCGAACGGGCCCAGGCGAGGTCGATCAGCGGGACCGGGAAACTGTCGGCGCCGGGCGCTATCGACTGGCCGGCTGGGACCGAAGCCGGCGGCGGCGCGACGGTCACCGTGTCGGGCGGACAGTCGCTGACCTGACCGTCGAGGTCGACCCGAACGGACACGGATTGACGCTCGATCAGGGTCGAGAACACCCGCATCACCGGGGCCGGCGTGGGCCGGGCGCCGAACCAGCCGGTCGTGCCGACCGACATCGAGGTGGTGGGGCTGTCGAGTTCGCGCAGCAACAGGTCGATGGCGGCGCGGTCGTCGTGCTCGACGCCGATCTTGCAGATCACCTCGCGGGTGTCGCGCATGCGGCCTTGCGCGCCGTAGCTGGATTCCGCCCCAAGCGGTTCGATGCGCACGGCGCGGAACGGCGGCAGCTGGCGGGCGCGCAGCAGCTCCTCGACCCGTTCAAGCACGGCGGCGGCCTGGCGCTCGGCCTTGCGCACCGCGTCACGGCCCACGACGGGCTGCAGGGCGATCAGCCGCCAGCCGTCCTGGTGGGTCAGGCAGATCTTGTAGGAGCCCGATGGGGCGCGGCCTCTGGCGCCGGCGACCTTCACCCGATGCTCGCCGACCGCCTCGACGGTGACGCCGGTGAAATCGCAGATGACGTCCGGCAGGGCGTAGCTCTGCGGATCGCCGACCTCGTAGAGAATCTGCTCGGCCACGGCGGCGGGAACGACCAGGCCGCCACTGCCGGCCGGCTTGGTGACCACGAAGGTCCCGTCGGCCGCGCATTCGGCGATGGGGTAGCCGATATGGGCCCAGTCCGGCACGTCCTCCCAGTCGGTGAACAGACCGCCCGTGGCCTGGGCCCCGCATTCCAGCACATGGCCGCAGAGCGAGCCGGCGGCCAGGCGGTCGTAGTCGTCCAGGCTCCAGCCGAACTCATGGACCAGCGGGCCCAGCACCAGGGCCGAGTCCACCACCCGCCCGGTGATGACCATGTCCGCCCCGGCCGCCAGGGCCTGGGCGATGGGCTTGGCGCCCAGATAGGCGTTGATGCTGAGCATGTCGGCCGGATCGGGCGCGGCCGCGCCGGTGAACATCTCGTGCTCGGCGGCGAATTCGGCGGCGCGGGGGCGCAGGTCGTCCCCCTCGACGATGGCGATCCTGAACGACAGCCCGGCCTCGGCGGCCAGTTCTTCCATCCGCGCCCGGCAGGCGCGCGGGTTGAGGCCGCCGGCATTGGTGACGACCTTCACCCCGCCGGCCTTCAGGGCCGGCAGGTTGTCCTTCCAGACCCAGTCGGTGAAGTCGCGGGCATAGCCGCCCTCCGGCTGGCGCTTCTGAGCCCGGGCCAGCAGCGACATGGTCGCCTCGGCCAGGTAGTCGAGGACCAGGTAGTCGACCCCCGCCGCCAGCAGCTGCGGCGCGGCGGTAGCGCTGTCGCCCAGGAAGCCGCCGGCCCCGCCGATCCTGATGGGCCTGGTCACCGCCCGCCCTGCACGTCGTCGATCTTGATCACCGTGCCGGAGACGAACTCCGAGGCGGGCGAAGCCAGATAGAGCAGGGTCGAATCCATCTGGGCCGGGTCGCCGATGCGGCCGCGCGGGAAGGCCTTGGTGATGTCGCCGACGCGTTCGAGCATGCCGTCCATCATCTCCGAGGCGAAGGCGCCCGGCGCCATGCCGTTGACGTTGATGTGGTAGCGGGCCCATTCGACGGCCAGGGTCTCGGTCATGCGCACCACGGCCGCCTTGCTGGTCGAATAGAGGGCCGCCCCGCCGCCGCCATAGCTGTAGGCGGCCATGGAGGCGATGTTGATGATCCGGCCCGGCTGCTTGGCCTCGATCAGCCGGCGGGCGACCTCGCAGGCCAGGATCCAGGGGGCGCGGACATTGGTGTCCAGCACCTTGTCGATCAGCTCCACGCTCATCTTGTGCGCCCGCTGGGCGTCCGGGATGCCGGCGTTATTGACCAGGATATCGACCACCCCCAGCCCGTCCTGGGCCAGGCCCACCACCTTCAGAAGCTGGCCGGCGTCGGTGACGTCGAGGGTCAGGGGCAGGGCCGTCCCGCCGGCCGCCGTGATCTCGCCGGCCAGCATCTCCAGCCGCTCGGCCCGCCGCCCGGTGATGGCCACCCTGGCCCCCGCCGCGGCCAGCACCTTGGCGAACCGCCAGCCCAGGCCCGAACTGGCCCCGGTGACCAGAGCCGTGCGGCCGGTGAGATCGATGGCGGCGTTGGGCAGGGGGTAGGTCATGGGGCGGTCCTCCAGCGTTTTACCGACTAAATGACAGGTTCACCCAGCGGCGCCCAAGGGCGTGGTCTTGGCGCCCCCGTCCGGCCCTCTATAGGGTGAGCGCAGGGAGAGCACAGACATGACCTTCAAACCCTTCGACCTCACAGGCAAGGTGGCGCTGATCACCGGCGGCAACGGCGGCATCGGCCTGGGCATGGCCGAGGGCCTGGCCGCGGCCGGGGCCACGGTGGCGATCTGGGGCCAGAACCCCGCCAAGAACGCCAAGGCCGAGGAGACGCTGAAGGCCTACGGCGGCGAAGTGCTGGTGCGGCAGGTCGATGTAGCCGACGAGGCGGCGGTGGTCGCCGAAATGGCCCATGTGCTGAAGACCTTCGGCCGGCTGGACTTCGTGGCCGCCAATGCCGGGGTCGGCGGCGGAGCGCCCTTCGACCAGATGACCACCGAGGCCTGGCGGCGGGTCACCACGGTCAATCTCGACTCCGTCTTCTGGACCTTCCGCGAGGCGGCCAAGCACATGATCGAGCGGGCCAAGGCCGGCGATCCCGGCGGCTCGCTGCTGGTCACCTCCTCGACTTCGGCCATCCATGGCGCCCCCAAGAACCAGGCCTACGCCTCGACCAAGGCCGGGGTGCAGGCGATGATCCGCGGGCTGGCGGTGGAGTACGCCCGCTACGGCATCCGCGCCAATGCGGTGCTGCCGGGCTGGATCCGCTCGGACATGACCGCCCGGGCCCAGGCCTGGGACAAGTTCAACGAGCAGGTCATCGGCCGCGTCCCCATGCGGCGCTGGGGCGATCCGGAGGATTTCTCGGGCCTGGCCGTCTACCTGGCGTCGGATGCTTCGCGCTTCCACACCGGCGACAGCATGGTGATCGACGGCGGCTACACGATCTATTAGATGGCCAACGTCATCAGCGGCCAGGTCGCCCCGCCGGCTAAACCGAAGATCAACATCGCCACCCCCACCCACGCGGATAATTTCTGCGGGGATTACGTCGCCAGCCTCTACAAGCTGCTGACCCTGGGGGCGCGGCAGGGCCTCAGCTTCTCGTTCTCCAAGCTGAGCTATTCGGACATCGTGGTGTCGCGCAACGCCATGCTGTCCAACTGGTATTTCAATAAGACCGACTGCCAGCACATCCTCTTCCTCGACGACGACATGGGCTTCGAGCCCGAGCTGATCTTCGAGATGCTGGCCCTGAACAAGCCGGTGGTCGGAACCCTCTATCCCAAGCGCAACATCGACCTGAAGGCGCTGCACGCGGCCAGGGATCTGCCGTTCGAGGCGGCGGTGGCCAAGGCCTCCAGCTTCGTCGGCCACCCCGCTAAACCGGTGGAGCGGATCGGCGGCTTCCAGCGCATGGAGTGGTGCGGCACGGGCGTCTTCCTGATCAGCCGCAAGGCCATCGACGCGATGGTCGAGAAACTGCCCGAACTGGTGGTTCCCAACCGCATCAGCGTGCTGGACGACAGCGTCAAGACCCTGGTCCAGGCCTTCAACAAGATCACCGAGGACGGCCGCGAGTTCTCCGAGGACGCCAGCTTCTGCAAACGCTGGGTGGGGCAGTGCGGCGGCGAGGTCTGGGCGGCGACCCACCGGCCGATCAGGCATGTGGGCAAGATGACGTTCGAGTCGAGGTTCAGCGACCTCGACTAACGGATCCACCCCAACGCCCGCTCGAACAGGCTGACCGTCTGGGCGTGTAACCGGTCGCCGATCTCCTTGGGCGCCTTGCCGGCCGAGGCGCGGGCGTGGCTGCCTTCCAGGATGATGCCCAGCTTGTAGCAGGCCAGGACGCCGTACCACGCGATGGCCGACAGATCGCGGTGGGTGCGAGGGCGGTAGTGGCCGACCAGTTCCGTGGCGGTCGGGAAGCCGCGCCAGGGGCGGACGGAGACCGTGCCGGCATCGGGATCGTCGCCCAGCGGCCAGGTGGCCAGCAGCCAGCCCAGGTCCAGCAGCGGATCGCCGATGGTGGTCAGCTCCCAGTCGACGATGGCCGCCAGTTCGCCGCTGTCATGGCGGTACATGACATTGGCCAGGTGATAGTCGCCGTGGATGATCCCGGCCTCGAAGCTGGCGGGCCGGTGCGCCTCCAGCCAGGCGGCCACCCGCTCGACACCGGGGATTTCGCCAGGGCCGGTCCAGTCGGGAAACTCGCCATAGGAGGCCAGCTGCGCCTTCCAGCGGGCGACCTGGCGTTCCAGATAATTATCGGGCTTGCCCAGCCCCTCCAGGCCCAGCGCCCTGTAGTCGAGGGCGCCCAGGCCGGCGATGCCCTCGACCAGGGCCAGCCCCATCCGGTGGCGGATGTCCGGTGACCCCGCATGCAGCGGCTCAAGGCCGGTGGTCGGGTTGAAGCCGTCGATGGGCTCCATCAGGTAGAAGGCCGCACCCAGCACGGTCTCGTCGGGTTCGGCGGCGATCAGCCGGGGATGCGGCACGGTCGTGTCGCGGATGGCGCCCAGCACACGGGCCTCGCGGCGCATGGTCTCGTTGCTGTTGTCGCGCAGGTGCGGCGGCGGGCGGCGCAGCACATAGCTGCGGCCGGCCCGGGTGAATTTCAGCAGGATATTCTGGGTGCCGCCGGCTAGGCGGACCGGATTCTCGATGGGCCCCTCGCCCAGACCCCGGCCATCCATCCAGCCGGTCAGGACGGCAAGGTCGACGCCTTCAATGGACACCTTCGAGCCTCGTCATCCAGTAGTCGACGTCCCAGTCCGGGTCCTCGGTCAGGTAGCGCCAGAGCTTGACCCGGTTGATCATCTCCAGCCGGCCGGTGTCCTGCTCGAACCAGGGCTCGGGGGCCATGAGGATGGCCTCGACGGTGTCGGGGTCGGGCGCGCCCTTGATGAAGTAGATCGGGCGCTGGCCGTTGGGGCGCTTGAGGTCGGCGGTGTCCCAGCAGCGGGTCTGCCTGCCGCTGGCCCGCATGCGTATCTTGAACATCGAGCGGGTGCGGTCGGCGTGATTGACCCCGCCGCCGTGCCAGACGCCGTGGTGCAGGAAGAGCAGGGTCCCGGCCGGGCAGACCATGTGCTGCTGGCCGCGGATGTTCTGGTAGCGGCCCAGCGCCACCTCCGAGACCTTGCGCAGATGGGTGCCGGGAATGAAGCGGGTGCCGCCCATCGGCCGGGTCACCTCGTGCGGGTAGTACATGACCTGGACATCGAACGAGAGCCGCGGGTCGACCGTGGAGTCCTGGTGGGTGTGCTGCGACACCGCCTCGCCGCCCGCCGCCTGGTGGTAGGCCGGCGGCAGGGTCACGTGCAGGAAGTGGTGGTCGAAGATCGGGTCGGCGCCCAGCAGGCTCCGCACCACGCCCTGGAACAGCGGCAGCTCGGTCAACGCCTTCAGGGCGCTGCCCTCCGGATAGGCCTGGGCCAGGGGCGTGCCGGCCGGGACCTCGGGGATGGAACTGGCGGCCAGGGCCTCGCCATAGACCTTGCGGATGCGGCCGCCCGGCGCGCCGAAGCTGCCAGCTTCTTCCAGGAAAGCCTGGTTGATGGCGTCAGGCACGACGCCGTCGAAGCGCAGGAAGCCCCGCGCCGTGAAGCGGGCCATGTCCAGGCTGGAGAGCAGGGGCAGGCTCATGGGGCGACCTCGACCAGCTGTTCGAAGAAGAACTCGTATTTCAGATAGGCCACGTCGTGCTCCTCGCCCCGGGCATGGGGCAGCAGCTGCGAGGCCTGGAACAGCCGCCAGCCGTCCTTCAGGGCGTCGAGGCCCGTGGCGTAGGGCGGCGTATCGTCGTCGCCGGCCATGTGCAGGGTCTGACCCGTGCCGTCGTAGACCGCCCAGGCGATGACCGGCGCGTCGAGCGCCGAGTTGGCCAGATAGAGGACGAGGACCTTCTGACGTGTCTTCATACGGGGCAGCATACCGTCCACTCCGGGCTTGGAAACCCGGACGCGACGTCAACCGGTGAGCGGCCCTGAGCGTGGAGAACCTGGGGGCGGAGGACTACTTCCTCTTCCATCCCTTCCCGCGGCGGACGGTGATCGCCCAGCTAGGCTATCGGTTCTAGAAAGACGGCGCCGTCCCGAAGGACAACGCGCGGCGCCGCCGTCAGCCGCAGGCCCCGGCCGTCGGCGCTCGCGCCCGTGCGGACGTCGAAGCGATAGCCGTGCCAGGGGCAGCGGATGCAGCCGTCCTCGACGACGGCCTCGTCCAGCGGGCCCAGCCAATGGGGACAGTCGGCGGCGTGGGCGATGAGGTCGCCGTCCAGTTCGACCAGCCGGAACCGGGCGGCGCCGAACTCGACCGGCATGGGCAGGGCGGCGCGAACGGCGTCGAATGGGCCCAGCGAAAGCGGCCCGGCGTCGATGGGCCGGCGGCGCGCGGCCAGGGCCCGCTCGCGATGGACCATCATCGCCTCGTCCTCGTCCCACAGGCGGGCATAGACTTCGCCATAGCGGGCGCCGATGGCGGCGAGGCGCTCGGGGCGGTCCTCGGGCACGTGGAACTCGACGGCCACGCCGGTGCGATGCTCCGCCAGCCGGGTCAGGCTGGTGCGGATTTCCGTGCCGGCGCCCGGCCCCGACAGGGTGGCGGCGACATAGACACCGGCCGGGCGGTCGGCGCGCAGTTCCAGGACCTGGGCCTTGGCCGGGTCACCCGGCTGATTCAGCAGTCGAACCCGCCAGCCCCAGTCGCCGTGCTCCAGCAGACCGACGCTGTGGAAGCTCGCCTCATGCAGGCTGGGCAGATGCTCCCAGTCGAAGACGTTCTCCCACACCCGCGCCAGGCTGGCGGCCACCTCGCGGCGGTAGGTTCCGGCGTGGCTCAGCTCCACCTCAGCCCAGACCCTTGGCCTTGACCGTCGCCAGGAAGGCCCGGATGCGCTTGGCGTTGGCGCCCATGTCGCCGACCCCCACGCGGGAGGTCGAGCGCACATCCACCACCGAGCCCTTGCCGTCGGGGCCGGGACGGACCCGGACCACGAAATCGTCCTTGAACCCGAACCAGAAGCTCTCGGCCGTCGCTTCGACACGGCCGGCGGCCGGATCGCTCTTGCTGACCTTCAGGCCCTGGTCGCGGGCGACCGAGGCGGCCAGGGTGGTGGCGTTGGCGACCGTCAGCGGCAGGGTCAGCGGGACGAGATCGGGATTGGCCTTCTGGCCGAGGGCGCCCACCGTCTTGTCGGCGAAGTCGGCCTTGCCCTTGTAGGCGGCCAGGGTGGACATCGGCGCCGTCATCGACTCGATGGGGCTGGCGCCCGGGATGGCGGCGCGGGCGGCGGAGACGGCCGGCGAATAGCTGGGCGGGTCCTGGATGTTGGTGGCGATGTCGTGGATCGGCGGCGCCTCCTTGGCCTTGCCGACGGCCACGACCACGAACCCCACCATCAGGACCGGGATCAACAGGGCGACCAGGGCCCGGCCCCAGCCGCGGCGCGGGCTGACGACCAAGGCCAGGACGAGGGCGATCAGGGCGAAACCCAGCACGCCGAACAGCACGAACTTGCCCAGGACATAGACCAGCAGGCCAAAGCCGATCCGCCAGTTGAACAGCCCGAACTTGGTGCCCAGGGCGGCGACGATGAAATAGACCGGCAGCAGCAGCGACAGGATCAACGCCAGGCGCACCCAGCCATCACGAAACTTCGTCATGATCTCCCCTCCAATGATTGGCGGACTTGCCGCCGCCCCCGTGGCGTCATTCTGCGCCGGGTTGAGGCGTCAGGCCAGCCGCTTGAGCACCGACACCAGCCGCCGCACGCCCGGCGAGAACAGGGTTGGCGTATAGAACTGCCCGGCCAGCCGTTTGTTGATCTCGCCCCGGGTTGGGTACGGGGCGATGACGCCGGTCAGGTTGCTCAGCTTGAGCCTGGTAGTCATCGCCTGAGTCCAGACGGCCAGGTGGTCGCCGGCCCGGGCGCCGACCAGGGTGGCCCCCAGGATCTGCCCCTTGGCCGAGAGGACCAGCTTGCCAAAGCCCCGCGTGTCGCCCTCGGCCTGGGCGCGGTCGTTGTCGGCGAAGGGCGAAACCAGCACCTTGATGGCGTCGCCATGCTGGGCGCGGGCCTGGGCCTCGGTCAGGCCGACGGCGGCCAGTTCGGGGTCGCTGTAGGTGACGCGAGGGACGACCAGCCTGTCGGCGTTGATCGGTGAGGCGAACAGGGCGCGGCGGACGAACAGCCCGGCATGGGCCCCGGCCAGATGGGTGAACTGGCCCCGCCCGGCAATATCGCCGATGGCGAAGACGCGGGGGTTGCTGGTGCGCAGGGCGGCGTTGGTGGTGATCCCGCCCTTGTCATGGGCGACGCCGGCGGCTTCCAGATTGAGGTCCTTGAGACTGGGCGTGCGGCCGACCGCCACCAGCAGGTGCGAGCCGGCAATGCGGACCTCGCCCTGCGGTCCTTCGGCGACCACGACCGGTCCTGGCTCGATGCGCACCACCTTGTGGCCGGCCAGCAGGGTGACGCCATCGGCCTCGAGTTGGTCCAGCACCACCGCGGCGGCGTCCGAATCTTCCTTGGAGAGCAGGGTCATGGCCTCGACGATGGTGACCCTGGCGCCCAGTCGGCGGAAGGCCTGGCCCAGCTCCACCCCGATGGGTCCGCCGCCCAGGACGATCAGGTGTTCGGGCAGGGCCGTCAGTTCGAACAGGCTCTCGTTGGTGAGATAGGGGACCGTGTCGAGGCCGGGGATGGGCGGCGCGGCGGCGCGGGAGCCGGCGGCGATGACGACCTTGCGGGCGGTGACCTTGACGCTTTCGCTCTCGACGGTGCGGCGATCCTTGAAGCGGGCGGTCTCGCGCACCACCCGCACGCCCAGGCCTTCGAAGCGTTCCTGGCTGTCGATGGGGGCGATCTCGGCGATGACCTTGTGAACCCGGGCCATGACCGCCGGGAAGTCGACCGTCACGTCCGAGACGCCGACGCCCAACGCCCTGGCCTCGCGCGCCGCATGGGCGGCGTCGGCGGCGGCGATCAGGGCCTTGGAGGGCACGCAGCCATAGTTCAGGCAGTCACCGCCCATCTCGCCGCGCTCGAACAGCACGACGGAAAGGCCCAGCTGCGCGGCCCCGGCCGCCACCGACAGGCCGGCCGAACCCGCCCCGATGATGGCGAGGTCAGCCCGGATGCGCTCCTGTTTCAAACCTTGGCTCCCTTGCGGGCCCGGTAGCGCTGATAGAGGGTCGTGCCGAGCGAGAGCAGGGCCAGGGCCAACAGAGGACCCAGCACATAGGGCTGGAAGATGATCTTCAGGTCTGGCTTGCCGCCGGCCGCCAGCACCTTGCCGATGCCGGCGCCGATGCCGGAATAGATGAAGGTGGCCGGCATGATGCCGATGAAGGTGGCCAGGGCGTAGGCGCGCAGCGGCGCATTGGCCAGGGCCGCGGCGACATTGACCAGCCAGAAGGGCGCCACCGGGATCAGCCGCAGGGTCAGGATGTAGCCGAAGGCGCCGGCGGCGACGCCGTCGATCACCGCCTTCAGCCGCCCGCCCGAGGCCTCCGCCCGCTCGCGCAGGCTGGCCCCCAGCGAGGTGCGCACGATCAGGAAGACCAGGATGGCCCCGATGGTCGCCCCGACCACGGTGGCCGAACCGCCGATCCAGGGGCCGAACAGGAAGCCGCCGGCCAGGGTCAGGATCAGGGCGCCGGGCAGGCTGACCGCCGTGGCCGCCGCATAGACGCCGATGAAGATCAGCAGGGCCAGGACCAGGTTGGCGGCGACGAAGGTCCGCAGTTCGCTCTCGTGCTGGCGAAGGGCGTCGAGGGTCAGGTACTTCCCCGCCCCGCTGGCGAATACGGCGATGACCACCACCGCCAGCACCGCCAGCGGCAGATACCGTTTCAACACCTGCATGTTTCGAAGCTCCCGTCCGGTAACCAGTCTAGACGCGCCGGCGAAAGCTTGGCCATAGCGGGCGGGCATGAGAGTCTTCGCCTGCGCCGGGGAGATGGTTACGTGGACAGACTGGATACGGCTTTTGATCTGCGCGGCTCGCCGTTCGTGACGCCGTCGGCGCCGCGACTGGACCCGCGCAAGTTTCAGGATCCGGTCACCACCCTGGACGGCTCGCCCCGAGCGACCGTGGCGCTGACCGGGCTGGAAACCCTGTGGTTCAACACCGGCACGCTCTGCAACATCACCTGCCTGACCTGCTACATCGAGAGCTCGCCCCGCAACGACGCCCTCAGCTACCTGACCCTGGCCGAGACCCAGGCCTACCTGGACGAGATCGACGCCCTGGGGCTGACGACCCGCGAGATCGGCTTCACCGGCGGCGAGCCGTTCATGAACCCGGCCATCATCCCGATGCTGGAGGCGGCCCTGGCCACCGGCCGCCAGGTGCTGGTGCTGACCAACGCCATGCGGCCGATGCGGCGGTTCGAGCGGCAACTGCTCGACCTGAAGGCCCGCTACGGCGCGGCCCTCACCCTGCGGGTCAGCCTGGACCACCACAGCCCCGCCGTGCACGAGGCCGAGCGCGGCGAAGGAACCTGGGCCCCGGCCATCGCCGGCCTGACCTGGCTGGCGAAACACGGCTTCTCTCTGGCCGTGGCCGGACGGCGGCTGGGCGACGAGCCCGAAGATGTGGCGCGGGCGGCCTATGGGGCGCTGCTGCGCGGCCTGGGCGTCGAGCTCGACGTCATGAACGCCACCCGCCTGGTGCTCTTCCCCGAAATGGACGCCACCCGCGACGCCCCGGAGATCACCGAGGCCTGCTGGGGCATCCTGGACGTCCATCCCGAGACGATGATGTGCGCCACCAGCCGCATGGTCGTGAAGCGCAAGGGCGCCGCCGCCCCAGCCGTCGTGGCCTGCACCCTGACGCCTTATGATCCGGGCTTCGAGCTGGGGACCAGTCTGTCCCAGGCCCTGGGCTCGGTGGCGCTCAACCACCCCCATTGCGCCCGGTTCTGCGTGCTGGGCGGAGCGAGCTGCAGCGGGCGTTGAGCCTTTCCGTCGTCATCCCAGTCCTCAACGGCGCGAGCGACCTGCCGCTGACCTTGGCGTCGGTCGCCGAGGCGGATGAGATCGTCGTCGTCGATGGCGGCTCCACCGACGGTTCGGCGGCGCTGGCCGAGACCCTCGGCGCGACCGTCATCACTTCGCCGCGCGGCCGGGGCGAACAGCTGCGGCGGGGGGCGGCGGCCGTCAAGGGGCCGTGGCTGCTGTTCCTCCACGCCGACACTCGGCTCGAACCCGGCTGGCGAGCGGCGGCCGAGGCTTTCATGGCGCAGCATGCCGGCCGCGCCGCCGTTTTCCGTTTCGCCCTGGACGATACCGACTGGCGAGCCCGCTGGCTGGAGGCCGCCGTCGCCGCGCGGACCCGGGCCTTCGCCCTGCCCTATGGCGACCAGGGGCTGCTGATCCACCGCGAGCTCTATGACGCGGTCGGCGGGTTCGCGGCCCTGCCGCTGATGGAGGATGTCGATCTGGTCCGCCGGATTGGCCGGCGGCGGCTGGTCGCCCTGCCGGTCAAGGCGGTGACCTCGTCCCGGCGCTGGCGGGCCGACGGCTGGCTGCGGCGCAGCGCCCGCAACCTGCTCTGCCTTTTGATGTTCAGGCTGGGCGCGCCCATCGAGCGGATCGCAAGGGTCTATGGCCGCTGAGCGCCCCCACCTGGTGATCTTCGCCCGCCGCCCGGCCTGGGGGGTGGGCAAGCGGCGGCTGGCGGCCGGGGCTGGCGAGGCGGCGGCCTGGCGGTTCCAGCGCTTCATGCTGGCCGACCTGGCGCGGCGGCTGGGCTGCGACCGCCGCTGGCGGACCTGGCTTTGCGTCACGCCGGACCAGGCAGCCGGACGGCTGATGGGCCTGCCCGCCCTGCCTCAAGGCCCCGGCGGCCTGGGAGAGCGTCTGCGGCGGTTGCTACGGCGATTGCCGCCTGGGCCGGCAGTGATCATCGGGACCGACAGTCCCGGCATCGCGACGAGCGACATCGCCGCCGCCTTCCGAGCGCTGGGCGCCGCCGACGCCGTGTTCGGCCCGGCCCTGGACGGCGGCTACTGGCTGATCGGGCTCAGGCGCCGGCCGCGCCGGCTTGATCCGTTCGAGGGTGTGCGCTGGTCCAGCCCCGACGCCCTGGCCGACACCCTGGCCAACCTGGCCGGCCGGCGGGTGGCCATGCTCCGGTCACTGGAAGACATCGACGACGCCGAGGCCCTGGCCCGCCTCAGGCATCCTTGAACCGCCGCGCCCCGATAGCGTCGAGCTTGGCCAGCCGCGCCGGGTCCCAGGCCGAGGGGCTGGTGACCACCGCATAGTCCAGGCAGGTGTCGATGGGCGAGGCCGGGCGCTCATCCTGCAGGGCCTCGGCCAGCCTGACGATGGTGGCCCGGGCCCCGTCGGCGTTGGCGGCCATCACCTCCATCACCGCCGAGACCTCGACGGCGGCGGTCTCCTCGCGCCAGCAGTCGTAGTCGGTGACCATGGCCAGGGTGGCGTAGGGCAGCTCGGCCTCGCGGGCCAGCTTGGCCTCGGGCATGGCGGTCATGCCGATCAGGTCGGCGCCCCAGGACCGGTAGAGCTCGCTCTCGGCGCGGGTCGAGAACTGCGGGCCCTCCATCACCACCAGGGTGGCGGCCTCGGCGACCGTCTGGCCGGCGGCGCGGCCGGCGGCGGCGGCCAGGCCCGAGAGGCGCGGACAGGTCGGGTCGGCCATCGAGACATGGGCCACCAGACCCGTCCCGAAGAACGACTTCGGCCGGGCGAAGGTGCGGTCGATATACTGGTCGACCAGGGCGAAATCGCCGGGCGCATACTCCTCCCGCAGCGACCCCACCGCCGAGACCGAGAGGATGTCGGTGCAGCCGGCCCTTTTCAGCACATCGATATTGGCCCGGCTGTTGACCTCGGTCGGCGAGATACGGTGGCCACGGCCATGGCGCGGCAGGAAGACCAGCTTCAGATCGCCGATCTCACCCGTCAGCAACTCGTCCGACGGCTCGCCCCAGGGACTGTCGGCCTTCACCCAGCGCCTGTTGGCCAGCCCCTCGATCTCATAGAGGCCCGATCCGCCGATCACCCCCAGCACCCAGCCGCCCATGCCCGTCCTCCCGCGTTTGCGCGGCGATCATGGCAAGGTCGGGGGCCGGGCGCCATGGGTGGCGCCGTCAGGGAGTCGGCTGGCCCTCGTCGGGATCGTCCGGGATCGGTGGCGGGTGCGTCGGATTGGGGAAGGCCGGCGGCTCGGACGGCATCGGCGGCATCTCGGGCGGGATCGGCCGCTGGCCGGGTTGCTGGTTCACGTCTTGCGCTTCTGGGCGTCGTTGGCTTCGAAGTCCCGTTTCCGCCCCGGCTCGTGGGCGTGATGCACATCGGCCTCGCCGCCGCCGCCGGACACCTTGCTGTGGCGGCTGTAGCGGTCGGGATCGTCGAAATCCTTCACGGTCGGATCGGGCTTTGGCTTGGAGCGGTCCTCGTGGCTGGCGCCGGGGCCGCCCCAACGATCGGTGTCCGGGTGCTTGGCGGGCATGACTGACCTCCTGTCCCAGATGAACCATCGGTCGGCGCGGTCGGTTCCCGGCCGGCGAGGGCGAGGCGCGACGCCATGCCCTTGCCATTGGGCGTTGCCTGACGCGGCGGAATTCAAATTATCGAAGGTAGGTCAGAGACGAATTCAGGGAAGCGGACGATGGCGGACGGCGAAACCAAACCGACAGGCGGCCTGGACCTGGGCTTCGACCCGGAAGCCCTGCGGGCCCGCTACCGCGCCGAGCGCGACAAGCGCATCCGCAGCGACGGCAACGAGCAGTATGTCGAGATCGCCGGCGACTACGCCCACTATCTGGACGATCCCTATGTCGACGCCCAGCTGCA
Organism: Caulobacter ginsengisoli; assembly: GCF_030814835.1. Taxonomy (GTDB): domain Bacteria; phylum Pseudomonadota; class Alphaproteobacteria; order Caulobacterales; family Caulobacteraceae; genus Caulobacter; species Caulobacter ginsengisoli. The sequence goes on along the minus strand of NZ_JAUSVS010000003.1, from coordinate 119,189 downwards.
GCGCGAGCCCCTGACCGACGAGGTCGAGGTGGCGCTGATCGGCGGCGGGTTCGGCGGCCTGCTGGCCGGGGCCCGGCTGCGCGAGGCCGGGGTCAAGGACCTGCGGATCATCGAGAAGGGCGGCGACTTCGGCGGTACCTGGTACTGGAACCGCTATCCCGGCGCGGCCTGCGACGTGGAGAGCTACATCTACCTGCCGCTGCTGGAAGAGACCGGCTACCTGCCCGTCGAGAAATACACCCGCGCCCCGGAAATCCTGGCCCACTGCAAGCGCATCGCCGAGCATTTCGACCTCTACCGCAACGCCTGTTTCCAGACCGAGGTCACCAGCCTCGACTGGGCCGAAGAGATCCAGCGCTGGATCATCTCGACCAACAAGGGCGACCGGATGAAGGCCCGCTTCGTGGTCATGGCCAACGGCCCGCTGCACCGGCCCAAGCTGCCCGGCATCCCGGGGGTGGAGACCTTCAAGGGCCATAGCTTCCACACCAGCCGCTGGGACTATGACTATACCGGCGGCACGTCGCTGGGCGGGCTGACGGGCCCGGCCGACAAGCGGGTCGGCATCATCGGCACCGGCGCCACGGCCGTGCAGTGCGTGCCCTACCTGGGCGAATACGCCAAGGAGCTGTTCGTCTTCCAGCGCACCCCCTCGTCCATCGACGTGCGCAACAACCGACCCACCGATCCGGAATGGGCCGCCTCGCTGCAGCCCGGCTGGCAGCAGCGGCGGATGGACAATTTCAACACCCTGGTCTCGGGCGGCTACGAGCCCGAGGACATGGTCGGCGACGGCTGGACCGACATCATCCGCAACATCCTGCTGATCGGCCGCCAGAACCCCGACCCGTCACGCGACCTCGGCGAGCTGATGCAGCTGGCCGACTTCAAGAAGATGGAGTCCATCCGCGCCCGCGTGGACCAGGTGGTGCAGGACCCAGCCAAGGCCGAGGCGCTGAAGCCCTGGTACAACCAGTTCTGCAAGCGGCCCTGCTTTCACGACGACTACCTGGCGGCCTTCAACCGCCCCAGCGTCCATCTCATCGACACCCAAGGGCGGGGCGTGGAGCGGATCACCGAGACCGGCATCGTGGTCGACGGCCAGGAGTACGAGATCGACTGCCTGGTCTATGCGACCGGCTTCGAGGTCGGCACCAGCTACACCCGCCGCGCCGGCTATGAGGTGACGGGCCGCGATGGCCTGACCCTGACCGGCAAATGGGCCGACGGGGTCTCGACCCTGCACGGCATGCACGTCAACGGCTTCCCCAACCTGTTCCTGATCAGCAACGCCCAGTCGGGCTTCACGGTCAACTTCCCGCACATGATGAACGAGCAGGCCCACCACCTGGCCTACATCATCGCCGAGACCGACAAGCGTCAGGCGAAGATCGTCGAGGCGACGCCGGAGGCCGAAGAGGCCTGGGTGCAGACCATCATCGGCTCGGCCCTGATGCGGCAGAAGTTCCAGGAGGAATGCACCCCCGGCTACTACAACAACGAGGGCAAGCCCTCGGCCCTGGCGGCGCGCAACGGGCCGTACGGGGCGGGAGCCATCGCGTTCACCAAGCTGATCACCGCGTGGCGGGAGAAGGGTGAGCTGGAGGGGCTGGCGCTGAGCTAGAACCCACCGGTCTTATGGAATTTCCTTCGACCGTTCTCTAACCCGTCATCCTGGGCCTTGTGCCCAGGATCCCGCCGTCAGCCGCACGTGCGAATGGCCGTGGAGCCGCCACGCCTCAGCTTTACCGTCCCGGTTTGCAGCGAGCGGAACGCGGGATCCTGGGCACAAGGCCCAGGATGACGGAGTGGGAGGGAGCCCCTACAGGGTCAGCACCACCTTCACACAGTCCCCATGATGCTGCGCCGCTATGGCCGCGTTGATCTCCCCGAACGGATAGGTCTTCACCAGCTTCTCCAGCGGCAACCGCCCTCCCCGCCAGTGGTCGATCAGCACCGGTAGGAAGACGTCCGGATCGCTGTCGCCCTCGATGATGCCGCGCACGGTCTGGCCGAACGTGAGCACGGTTCCGAGGTCGCCCGGCATGGGCGTCCCGGGCGCGGGGATGCCGACGATGCCGAACACGCCTTTCGGGGCCAGCGCGCCCATCACCGCCGTCAGGGTCTCGCCGCGGCCGGTGGTGTCGAAGGCGTAGTCGACGCCCTGGGGCAGGATGGCCCGCACCGCGCCGGCGAGGTCGGGGCTGGCGGCCGGGTCGATGACGTGAGTGGCGCCGAGCGATTGGGCGAGGTCGCGGCGGACGGCGTGGGGTTCGACGACGATGATGGTCCCGCAGCCCTGGATCACCGCACCCATGACCGCCGACAGACCCACCGCCCCGCCGCCGGTGATCAGCAGCGACGAGCCGGCCGGACAGGCCAGGGCCAGCATGATCCCGCCCGCCCCGGTCTGCACCCCGCAGCCCAGCGGCGCGGCCAGCTCGAAGGGGATGTCGGCGGGCAGTTTCAGGACGTTGGTCTCATAGGCCAGGGCGTAGGTGGCGAAGGACGACTGGCCGAAGAAGTTGGACGACACCGCCGTCCCGTCCTTTTGCAGCGCCTTGGTCCCGTCGGGCCGCATGCCGATGTAGTTCAGCATGGGCATGGAATAGCAGTAGGCCGGGTCGCCGCTCTTGCAGCGGCCGCACTGGCCGCAGGACCGGAAGGTGATCGCCACCCTGTCGCCCGCCGCGACCTTGGTGACGGCCGAGCCGACCTTCTCGACGACGCCGGCGCCCTCATGGCCCAGCACGGCCGGCAGGGAAAACGGCATGGCCCCTTCCCGCGCCACCAGGTCGGTGTGGCAGACCCCGACGGCGGCGATGCGGACCAGGATCTCGTCGGGGCGGGGATCGTCGAGTTCGACCGATTCCAGTGTGAAGTCGGCGCCGGGGGCTCGGGCGACGGCGGCGGTGACCTGCATGGTTCTAGGCTCCCCAGAAATCGAACGTGCCGTTGTCCAGCGCCTGCAGGCAGCCGCCGCGGGTCATGGCCAGGAATAGGGCGTCGCCGCGCTCGGTGCGCTCGACCACCATGGCCGAGAAGACGCCCAGCAGCATGCCGTTCAGGCTATAGCGCCGGTAGTCGTTCCAGCAGCGCTCGAAGTCGTAGTCGCGGACCCCCAGCCGCACCAGTTCGGCGTGATAGAGGCCGATCAGGTCGCGGTCATGCTCGCGGCGCAGTTCGGGCGAGATGCCGGCGCTGAGGAAGTAGGCGGCGTCGCTGACCCCCGCGCCCAGGGCCAGGGTCTGCCAGTCCAGGGTGCCCATCCGCCGGCTGCCGCCCTGGATGTCGAACAGGATGTTGTCGAGGCGGAAGTCGCCGTGCTGCACCGTGCGGGGCGTGGAGCGATCTTGCTGCAGGGCGGCGATGGCGGCGGGCATGCGGTCGATCAGGGCGAACAGCTCGGGCTCCAGCTGGCCCTCGTAGCGCTCGCGGAAACCCTGGATCACGCCGGGCAGGGCCGCCACGACCGCCGGCATGGTCGCCTCGCCGGCGGTCAGCCAGGACGCCTGCTCCAGGCTGGCGTCGCCCCAGCGCGGCGCGTGCAGGGCGGCCGCTTCCAAGAGGGCGGTGCGGGCGTCCTGCAGCGAACAGCCGGTCAGCTGGTCGCCCTGCCGGGCCGGGCCGAAGTCCTCGAAGATCAGGGTAAAGTCCGACGTCGCCGGGTCGATGCCGGCGTAATAGGCCTTGGGGGTGATGATCCCCACCGTGTGGGCCAGCTCGCGGTAGAAGCTGACCTCGCGCAAATAGAGGCCCATGGCCGCGCCGGTGCCACGGCTGACCGGATCGGCGGCCGCGAACTTGCCCACCACGCTGGCCGGCGCGCCCGGCGGCGGCGCGTCATAGGTCAGGGAAAACCGGAAGCTGTCGCCGACCAGGCCATTGCCCACCGGTTTGGCCGAGATGGCGGTGACCCGGCCCTCGGGTAGCACGCCGCCGGCCTGCAGCGCGGCGGTCATCCAGTCGGCGTCGATCTGTTCGGCCGAGGCGGCGATGGCGGGCGCGGGCATCCACTCTACTCCCTGATCGGCCCGTCTTGGTGCGTGGCCTGACGGCTTTCCTTGTAACGGATGGAATTCTGTTGGCGACCGTGACCTCGGGGAAGCCTTGCACGGCCTCTCGCCTCGGCTAGGCTGGCGAAAACCAAGGGTGGAGACGATCATGGCTGACGGTTCGGTGGCGGGCTTCACCGTCGACAGGTTCGCGCCGGTGCGCGCCGCCTTCGAGGCCAACCTGACCAGCGGCGCCGACATCGGGGCCAGCTTCTGCGCCACCGTCGGCGGCGAGACGGTCGTCGACCTCTGGGGCGGCTTCGCTGACGAGGCAAAGACCCGGCCCTGGGAAAAGGACACCATCGTCAACGTCTATTCGACCACCAAGACCATGACGGCCCTGACCGCCCTGCTGGTCGCCGACCGTGGCGAGCTCGATTTCGACGCCCCCGTCGCCAAATACTGGCCGGAGTTTGCCGCGGGCGGCAAGGCGGACGTCAAGGTCAGCCACCTGATGAGCCATTCGTCCGGCCTGTCGGGCTGGAAGGAGCCGATCACCCGCGACACCCTCTACGACTGGGAGAAGGCGACGTCCCTGCTGGCCGCCCAGGCCCCGTTCTGGGCGCCGGGCACGGCCTGCGGCTACCACGCCATCACCCAGGGCTACCTGGTCGGCGAGGTGGTGCGCCGCGTCACCGGCAAGTCGCTGGGGACGGTGTTCCGCGAGGAGATCGCCGAGCCGCTGGGCGCCGACTTCTGGATCGGCCTGCCCGCCTCGGAGGACCACCGCGTCGCCGACCTGATCCCGCCCCCGCCGGGCACGGGCATTGGCCAGGGCCCCGAGCCCAGCGCCCTGATGAAGAACATGTCGACCAACCCGGCCACCAACCCGCTGGACACCCGCACCCGCGCCTGGCGAGCCGCCGAAATCCCCGCCGCCGGCGGCCAGGGCAACGCCCGCTCGGTGGCCGAGATCCATGTGCTGCTGGCCAATGGCGGCGTCGCCAAGGGCAAGCGCCTCCTCTCGGAAGCCGGTTGCCGCAAAGCGCTTGAGCCGCAGATCGAAGGCGTCGACCTGGTGCTGGGCATGCCGGCCAAATACGGCATGGGCTTTGGCCTGCCCGGCCCCATGGTCCCCCTGCCCCCGGGGGCGTGTTTCTGGGGCGGCTATGGCGGCTCGCTGGTGATCATCGACATGGATGCCCACACCACGTTCGGCTACGCGATGAACAGGATGGCCCCAACGACGACGGGGGACATGCGGGCTATGACCTTGGCGATGACGATGTGGCAGGCTTTGGCGGGGTGAGGGAGCGCTTCTGGAGACTTTCCCAGAAGCGGGCGTGTCCAGGTTCACTCCTTGATCCGTTCGATGCGGACGGAGGTGAAGTGCGAGAAGTTGTAGCTGACGCCATCTGGCTGCGTGGACATCAGCCGGCCAGCCCTGCCAGCCGATAGCTGGTGCGCCTCGAATTCGGTCAGCTGCGGTTGTCCGTCGTCAGGGTCCATCCATTCGACGACGACGCGATAACGGTAAGAGTCAAACTGCATCAAATCCTCCTGCGTCGTGAAGGTAGTCTGACCCGGCATGTCCGCAACGGGTCGGCTCCGGTCGCAGGCATCCGTGCGAACAAAAAGCAAAAAGGGATCAGCGCGAAATGGCGCGACCGACACCGCAGCTTACCGGTTTGCGTGGCCTACACGCGCCCGCTGCGCTAACCCGTCCCCATGGCCAAACCCAAGCTAAGCCCAGAGTTCGAGATCGAGGTCGCCGGGGAGCCCTATGTCTGGCGGCTGCAGCGCCGGCCCCAGTGGTCCACCGACACCAAGGGCTGGCAAGGCATGGCCATCGCCGTGCGCCACCAGGAAGGCCAGCGCGAAGCCGTGGTGGAGTTTCCGCCCGCCCCGCCGCCCAGGTTCGGCGCGCCGCAGCTGAAGCCCACGGACATTTCTGTGGACCTCGTGGCCAGAGCCATCGCCTCGGCCATAGAGGCGGGGTGGGAGCCGCATTCCCGGGGCAAGACCGTCGCCATCGTCGTGGATGAGACCGGCGCCTGACGGCCCGCTTATCCCCGCAAGATCTTCGCCATCGCCTTGCCCTTCGCCAGCTCGTCGACGAGCTTGTCCAGGTAGCGGATCTCCCGCATCAGCGGGTCTTCGATCTCTTCGACGCGGATGCCGCAGATCAGGCCTTTGATCTCGGCGCGGGCCGGGTTCAGCCTGGGCGCCTCGGCAAAGAAGGTCTCGAAGTCGGTCTTGCTCGCCAGATGGCCCTCGAACGCCGCCTGGCTGAAGCCGGTCAACCAGAGAATGATCTCGTCGACCTCGGCCTTGGTGCGCCCCTTCCTCTCCGCCTTGGCGACGTAGAGCGGATAGACGGAGGCGAAGCTGGTGGTGAAGATTCGATGCTTGGTCATCGGGGCCTGATCCGCTTGGCGAGGCCATGACCTAGCATGGGGCGGGCGCCCGCCGGTAGGGATCGGGGGCCAGGAACCTGACTGGCCCTGGCCCCTCCGAGCTACCCCACAGCCCGTTGTCTCTCGGCCTCTATCGGCGGTCCCCAGACCTCGAGCTGGTCCTTGCGCTCGACCCGCCGCGTGGTGCGCAAGGTCAGCAGTTCGGAGAGACCTGTCTCGGCCAGCAGGGCCTCGACGGTCATGCGGCCGGCGGGGTCGAGGCTGTCGGCGGCGTCCTGGATCTTTTGCAGCAGGTAGAGGCGGTAGGGCATGACCGCCACCTCGATGGTCTCGCCGCGCCAGTCGAAGGCGACGCGGCCGATGGCGCGGTCGTTGGGTTTGGCGAGACCCGTGGTTCCGGGTTCGAGATCGGGGCGCTCGGCCAGCCAGTCATTGGCGTAGGCGACGTAGGCGCGGACCTCCGGCAGGTAGTCCTCGGCGACGAAGCTCATCAGCGCCTTCAGGGTGTCGGGGACGGTGTCGGCCAGGAAGACCTTTTCGGGCGGCGAGCCATAGTCGCCGGCGTCCTGGTCGGGGCCGTTCATCCGCTCGACCCAGCGCCAGACGCGGTAGGCCTGGGCCTGCATCATCCGGGCGGGATAGGGGTCGCGGCCGAGATGGGCGTAGAGGGGGGCGATCAGGCCGTAGTCACCCAGGGTCGGGGCCCCGCCGAGCAGGTAGGGGGCCTCGACCAGATGGGCCTCGAACAGGGCCAGGAAGCGTTCGTAGCTGGCCTCGATCAGGGGAATGGAGCCGGGCGAGACTCCAAACCCGCCCATGGCCTTGCGCATGCGGCTGGCGGCGAACCGGAAGACGGTTTCCGCCTCGTCCGGCATGGCGCCGGGGGCCAGGGCGGCGGAGAAGTCGCGGCCCAGGAAGGGCTGGTTCACCGCGTCGAAGTTCCAGCGGTAGTGCATGGCCGGCCGCAGCAGGCCTTCGCCGCCGAACAGCTCGAAGATGTGGGAGATGAGACGATGGCGCGGCGTCTTGGGATAGGCCGGATGCAGGGTTTCGCCCTGGGCTTCGAACCAGGCGATGATGTCCGAACCGTCCTGGACCAGCTCGCCGTCCAGGGTCTCCAGCACCGGGATGATCCAGCGGCCGATGCGAGGCAGGATTTCCTCGCGGAAGCGCGGCTCGCCGGCGGCGCGGTTCTCGAAGGGGATGCCCTGCTTGATCAGGTAGGACCGGGCCTTGCCGGTATAGAGCGAACCAGGTGTGCCGTAGAGGTTGTAGGGCATGTCAGCGGCTCCCCATCAATCGCCGGCCGGCGGCGAAGAGGGCCAGCAGCACCGCCTCAACGATCATCGGCAGGCCCAGTTCCGGCGACCAGCCCTGGACCGCGACGGTGATGACCCGGCCGGTGAGGGCGATGGCGATCATCAGCAGCGGTGCGGTGAGCCATTTTCCCTCGGCCCGGATGGCGGCGAAGAGGGCGAAGGCGCCGGCCGCGCCGAAGAAGCCGGCCATGTCGGCCCGGATGGTGGCCAGGCCCAGGGCGCCGATGGGCGAGATCCCCAGCCTTCCTGCCGGCAGGGCCGGGTTCAGCCAGAACTGCAGGGCCAGGAGCAGAGCCAGCACCCCCGCCAAGCCTACCAGGCCGCGAATCACCAGCTTCATTCTACCCACTCCCCGAACGCCGTATTGTGGCACCTTGTATGCCATAAAGATGGTTGTCACAACGTTACCGAAAATGGGTATGCGACGACGTGCGGCGACAATCGGTGGCATCCGGGGCATAGTCGGACCTCTGGAGGAAACCATGCCCTACGCCCCCGCCAGCCGCGCCTTCTACGACGCCGACAGCCACATCATGGAGCTGCCGGATTTCCTGAAGAAATACGCCGACCCGGCGCTGCGGGACGAGATTCCCGAGGTCAGCTACTCGGCCTCGATCGTCACCGACGAGGAGGTGGCGGTGATCATGGCCCAGGGCGGCCGCCACAGCGACGAGCACATCGCCGCCCAGATCGCGCTGGGCGACCGGCTGATCGAATCCTCCAAGGAAATCCAGGCGTTGGGCGCCTTCGACCGGACCGACCGTTCGGCCGCCCTCGACCTGCTGGGCTTCCGCCGCCAACTGGTGTTCGCCACCCACAGCGTGGCCATGCCCTTCTCGCCCAGCTCGAAGCTGGAGCCCCGCCTGCGCTATGGCGCGGCCCGCGCCCACAACCGCCACATGGCCGACTTCTGCGCCGCCGATCCCCGGCTGATGGGGGTGGCGGTCATCCCGCTCGACGAGCCCGAACTGGCCATGGCCGAACTGGAGGCGGTGCTGAAGGCGGGCCTCAAGGCCGTCTGGATCCCGCACCGGCCTTGCGGCGACCGCTCGCCCGGCCATGTGGACCTGGACCCCTTCTGGGCCCGGCTGGCGGAAACCGGGACGCCCTTCCTGCTGCATGTGGGCGGGGCGCCGCTGCAGCTGGCCAAGGCCTGGATGAACAATGGCCGGCCGCCGACCAAGGACTGGCTGGGCGGCGGCGAGAACCTGCGCACCAAGGACATCGCCCTGCTGCACGAGGGGCCCGAAGCCTTCCTGACCATGATGGTGCTGGACGGGGTGCTGGAGCGCCACCCGGCCCTGCGCGGGGCCAGTGTCGAGCTGGGCGCCGGCTGGGTTCCAGAGCTGCTGCGGCGGCTGGACTGGGTGGTCAAACACTGGAGCCGCAACGACGCCAACCTGCAGGCCCTGCGCCGCACGCCCTCGCAACAGATCACCGAGCAGCTGGCCTTCACCCCGTTCGTGTTCGAGGAGGTCGGCAATCTGATCGACCAGTCGAACCCCGACCTCTACCTGTTCTCCAGCGACTATCCGCACATCGAGGGCGGGCGGAACCCGATCGGCCGGTTCGAGGCGTCGCTGGGCGAACGCAGCGAGACGGTGCGCGACCGCTTCTACGCCGAGAACTTCCTGCGGATCTTCCCGGACGCCAGAAGCTAGTTTTGGCGGAGCTAGTCCTGGCGGACCTGGACGCTGGCCTTCTTGGGCCAGGCCCGCTCGATGACGGCCCAGGAAACGGCGGCTGACACGGCGGTCAGCCCGCCCAGCCACTGGACCAGGTTCATGCCGCGGGCGGCTTCGGCCCCGACCAGCATGGCGACGAGAACGACCGCGCCGGCAGACAGCAGGCGAGCCGAAAACAGGATTTGCAGAGCGGAAGGCATGGCCGCGATTTAGCCAGACCAGAGCATTCCTGTCGCTGCGACACGGGTTCGCAGGATGCGCGACCTAGCTGAACGGCCCCAAGGCGTCCCCGCCGGCGTCGCCCAGCTCCGAGCCGCCGTCGACATTGAGGATGGTCCCGGTGATGTAGCGGGCGCTGTCGCTGGCCAGGTACGCGGCGGCTTCAGCAATGTCGGTCTTGGTCCCGTAGTCGCGCAGGGCGATGCGGGCCTTGATGCGGGCTTCGGCCTCGGGCGAAGGGGCCAGGCGGGCCATGCCCTCGGTCTCGGCGATCGGGCCGGGCGAGATGGCGTTGACCCGCACGCCGGAGGGGCCCCACTCCATGGCCAGGCACTTGGTCAGCATGTTGATCCCGGCCTTGGCGGCGCAGACATGGGCCTGGAACAGGGCCGGCCGCACCGCCTGCCCCGCCGTGATCGAGATCAGCGAGGCGCCCGGCCGGCGCAGGAACTGGTAGCTGGCCCGCAGCACGTTGAAGGTGCCGATCAGGTCGATATCGACCACGGTCTTGAAGCCGTTGGCGCTCATCCCTAGCGCGGGGGCCACGAAGTTGCCGGCGGCCCCGGAGATCACCACGTCGATGTCCCCGAACCGGTCATGGGCCTGCCTGAGCGCGCCTTCGACGGCGGCGTAGTCGCGCACGTCGGCGGCCATGCCGATGGCCTCGAAGCCCTCGTCGGTGATGGTCTTGGCGGCGGCGGCGATCTTGTCCTCGCTGCGGCTGATCAGGGCCAGTTTCGCCCCGGCCCGGGCGAAGTGCTGGGCGATGCCCAGGTTGATGCCGCTGGAGCCCCCGGCGACGAAGACGGTCTTGCCGGCCAGAACCTGGTCCTTGAGCGCGGAATTCATGTGGAGGCTCTCCCTGCTGGCGGCCCCACCCCTTGCGAAGATGGGGCGGCGGCTTGATCCCATGTTTGTAGGCCCCTGACCGGCCCGCGCAATCGTGACCCAGCGGCACGAGATCAAACGAGCCCATCTCAAGCTTGGGTTTACCGGTGGCGGTTTAGAGTACGCGACCTTCCGCCAACCGATGAGTGGCCTTGATGCGTCTGGCGCGAAGCGCCCTTGTGATGTTCGCCCTGACCCTGCTGGCCGCGACGCCGGCCTGGGCGGGGGGACCGACACGCGGCCTTCCCGCGCCTTCGCAGGAGGCCCGCGCCGATCGGCTGGCCACCATCATCGACCAGGGCAGGCTGATCACCACCCCCGCCAAGCAGGACGCCTGGGAGGCCCGCGCCCTCGCCGCCCAGGGCCCCGAGCGCCTGGAACGGCTGCGCAAGATCGCCACCGAGGCGCTGGTCGGGTCGAACGCCCCCAAGGCCAAGCGCTTCCTGGCCCTCTACGAGCAGGAAATCCGCCGCCAGAACAGCGCCCGCGAAGCCCGCGCCCTGCAGCAGCTCAAGATCTACGCCGCCGGCATGGACGGCGACTACAGCGGCGCCGCCGCCAGGCTGACCGCCTTGCTGGCGACCGAGCGCGATCCGCTGCTGCGGGTGACCGGCGCGCGTCTGCTGTCCTACAGCCTCAGCGACGCCGGCCAGAAGGTGCAGGCCCTGAAGGTGGCGCGGGGCGGGATGGAGGACCTTTCCCGGGCGCCCAAGGATCCCGATCTGCGCGGCGGCCTGGCCGACGCCTGGGCCTTCGCCGCCCTGGGCTTGGACGACCTGCCCGCCTTCCTGACCCAGGCCGAGGCCACTGTCGCGGCCGCCCAGGTCAGCGACCAGCCCTATGACGGCCAGTCCATCCTCTACAATCTGGCCCGCCTGGCCTCGCAGCAGGGCCAGACCGCCATGGCCGGCCGGGTGCTGGCGCGGCTGTGGCGCCTGGCCGACGCCGGCGACGATCCGCAGCAGGTCTATTGGGTGCGCGAACTGTGCGCCATGGTCTCCAGCGACGCCGGCCGCTGGGAGCAGGCCGTGCAGTGCGCCGACGACGCCCTGGCCATCCCCGACGGTTCGGCCGAGCACCGGCCGAAGATCATGCGGCTGAAGACCATCGCCCTGGCGCGCCTGGGTCGGGCCGGGCCTGCCCGCGCCGCCTACGCCGCCCTGCAGGCCGAGGCCGCCCGCCGCGGCGATCCGGTGTTGACCCGCGGCCTGCTGGAGGCCGAGGCCGAGGTGCTGCGGGCCGAGGGGCGCTACAACATCGCCTTCGACACCCTGCGCCGCTACCAGCGCGAGGTCAGCCGCTCGCAGGACGCCGCCACCGTCGAGGGCATCCGCGAGATGCGGGCCAGCCTGGAATCCGAGGTGGCCGCCGCCAAGACCCGCCTGGCCATCCAGCGGGCCGAGAACGTCCGAAACGTGGTGCTGGCCACCGGCGCGGGCCTGGCCCTGGTCATCTGCATCTTCGCCCTGGTGCTGACCCTGCGCATGCAGCGCCGCCTGGTCGCCGCCCGCCGCGAGGCCGAGGCCGCCGACCAGGCCAAGACCACCTTCCTGGCCAATATGAGCCACGAGATCCGCACCCCGCTGAACGGCGTCATCGGCGTGGCGGGGGCCCTGGCCCGCACCGACCTGACCGGCCCGCAGCGCGACATGCTCGACCTGGTGCGCTCGTCGGGCGAGGTGCTGGAGCGGCTGCTCAGCGACATCCTGGACCTCTCCAAGGTCGAGGCCGGCAAGATCGACCTTGAGGCCGCGCCGTTCGAACTGACCGGCGCCATCGACTCCACCGCCCAGCTGATGCGCACCCGGGCCGACGAGAAGGGCCTGGCCTTCGATGTCGTCTATTCACCTCGGGCCAGCGGCACGCTCGTGGGCGACGTCATCCGCATCAAGCAGATCGTCGCCAACCTGGCCTCCAACGCCATCAAGTTCACCGAGCGCGGCGGCGTGACCGTGGCGGTCGACCTGGAAGATCGTGCGGAGGATGGGCCCGAGGCGGTGACCCTGATCCTCAAGGTGCGCGACACCGGCATCGGCTTCGACTTCCAGGCTTCGGGCCGCCTGTTCGGCCGCTTCCACCAGGCCGACGGTTCGATCACCCGCAAGTTCGGCGGCACGGGCCTGGGCCTGGCCATCTGCCGGGGCCTGACCGAGGCGATGAGCGGGACCATCGAGGCCAGCTCGACGCCGGGCGAGGGCAGCCTGTTCATCGTCCGCCTGCCGCTGGAGCGGGCCGAGGCCGCCGCCCCCGAGGCGGCGCCGGACGCCGAGGCGCATGCGTCGGGCCTGGAGGGCCTGCGCATCCTCATCGCCGACGACCACCCGATCAACCAGAAGGTCGCCGAACTGATCCTGGGCCCGCTGGGCGCCGAACTGACCCTGGTCGCCGACGGCCAGGCGGCGGTGGACGCCTTCGAGACCGGCGGCTTCGACCTGATCCTGATGGACATGCAGATGCCGGTGATGGACGGCCTGGAAGCCACCCGGGCCATCCGCCGCCTCGAGGTCGAACGCGGCCTGGCGCCGATCCCCATCGCCATGCTGACCGCCAACGCCCTGCCCGAGCACCGCGCCCAGGCCGCCGCGGCGGGGGCCGACGACCACATCGCCAAGCCGATCACCCCCGAGGGCCTGATCGGCGGCGTGGTGCGCTGCCTGCAGAACGGCTCTGGCCAGGCGCTCGCACAGGCGGGCTAACGCCGCCGCGACAGTCGTTCGGCCAGGAATTCCGCCAGCACCTCCACCCGCTTCGGCCTGGGGCCACCCGGCGGCATGACCAGGTGCAGGGCGGCTGGCGGCGCGCGCCAGTTCGGCATGACCACCTCCAGCCGGCCGTCGGCCAGGGCGTCACGGACGACGAAGTCCGGCTGCAGGGCCAGGCCCAGGCCAGACAGCAGGGCCGGCAGCATGACGTCGGCGTTGTTGGCGCGCAGCGGACCCGAGGGGCGAACCCAGGCCTCCTCCCCCGCCGCGTTGACGAACCGCCAGGTCTCGGGGCTGGGTAGGTAGGCGTAGCCCAGGCAGGCATGGTCGGCGAGGTGGGCCGGATGGGTCGGCCGGCCGTGGCGGTCCAGATAGGCCGGCGCCCCCACCACATGCCGCTCGACCGCGCAGAGCCGCCGGGCGACCAGGGCCGAGTCCGGCAGGACGGCGATGCGCAGGGCCAGGTCGAAACCCTCGCCGATCAGGTCGACGGTGGCGTCCGACAGGTGCAGGTCGATCGAGACCTGCGGATAGGCGGCGAAGAAGTCGGGCAGCAGCGGGGCCAACTCGATCAACCCGAACGACATCGGCGCGGCCAGCCGCACCTGCCCGCGCGGGGCGGCGGCCCCCTCCATGGCCTCGGCTTCAAGATGCTCGGCGTCGTGCAGCAGCTGGGCGGCGCGCTCGGCCAGGGTGCGGCCGGCGTCGGTCAGGGCCAGCCGCCGCGAGGAGCGGTTGAACAGCCGGGCCCCCAGCCGTGTTTCCAGCCGGGTGACGGCCTTGGAGACCGTCGCCTTGGAGAGCTTCAGGTCCTCCGCCGCCCCGGCAAAGGAGCGCAGCTCCACCACGCGGGCGAAGATCGCCAAGCCTTCGAGATCGGGTAGGCGCGCCATTTTGGAAACAATGAGTTTCGTTTGTTTCTATTTCTTCGTCGATCTTCATCCCTATCTTGGCTTTCGACAAGAGCGCGTCGGATGGCCGACGCAAGGAAACCTGACAGATGATCGAAGTTCGATCCTTTGAGAGCCTCGGCGGCGCCGACCACGGCTGGCTGAAGGCCAAGCACCACTTCTCCTTCTCCAGCTACCGCGATCCCCAGCGGATGGGCTGGGGCGCGCTGCGCGTCTGGAACGACGACGAGATCGCCGCCAATTCCGGCTTCCCGCCGCATCCGCACGCCGACATGGAGATCATCACCTATGTCCGGAAGGGCGCGATCACCCACCAGGACAGCCTGGGCAACAAGGGCCGCACCGAGGCGGGCGACGTGCAGGTGATGAGCGCCGGCTCGGGCATCCGCCACGCCGAGTACAACCTCGAGCCGGAGGCGACCACGCTGTTCCAGATCTGGATCGAGCCCAACCGGTTCGGCGGCGCGCCCAGCTGGGGCGCGAAACCCTTTCCCAAGGGCGATCGGTCCGGGAAGTTCGTGACGCTGGCCAGCGGCTTCGACAACGACAACGACGCCCTGCCGATCCGCACCGACGCCCGCGTCCTGGGCGCCACCCTGAAGGCCGGCGAGAGCCTGGACTATCCGCTCGACCCCAGCCGCCACGCCTATCTGGTGCCGGCCCTGGGGAGCGTCGAAGTCAATGGCGTCAGGCTGGCGGCCCGCGACGGCGCGGCGATCACCGACCTGAAGACCATCACCATCACCGCGATCGAGGACGCCGAACTCGTCCTGGTCGACGCCGCCTAGAGTTCGTCCTGAGGCCGGGCTGCCCTTGAGGGCCTGGCCTCGCGGGAAGGACGATTAAGCGCCGCCGAGGCTGCCCCAGCCTCGGCGGCGCCCCTATATTCCGCCCCCGGCGGGGGCGGATTGTGATCACATTGCCCGCCGTCGCGGCCCGGGTTAGGCTGGCAAACCTCAACGACAGCCGTGTCATGAAACCCAAAGCCAAAGCGAGGCTCACCTCGCCCAGCGCCGCCCGCGGCGTCGCCTCGATGGCCGAAGCCACCGAGTGGTTCGCCCGTCAGAACATCGAAGAGATCGAATGCGTGGTCCCCGACCTGGCCGGGGTGGCGCGCGGCAAGATCATGCCGGTGCGCAAGTTCCTCGACAGCACCACGATGAACCTGCCGCTGGCGGTCTTCTACCAGACCATAACCGGGGAATATCCCGACCTGGAGGACCTGGTCGGCACGGTGCAGTCCGACACCGACATCTTCCTGACCCCCGACTTCGCCACGCTGGCCGTGGTGCCCTGGGCCCAGGACCCGACCGCCCAGGTCATCCATGACGCCTTCCATCCCGGCGGCCGGCCCGTCGAGGAAAGCCCGCGCCAGGTGCTGCGCCGGGTGCTGGCCCTCTACCATGCCCAGGGCTGGGCCCCCTGCGTGGCGCCGGAGATGGAGTTCTACATCGTCGAGAAGAACATCGATCCAGACTATCCGCTCAAACCCCCGATCGGCCGCTCGGGTCGGCCGGAGACGGGGCGGCAGGGCTATTCCATCGCGGCGGTCAACGAGTTCGATGCCCTGTTCGAGGACATGTACGAATACAGTGAGCGCCAGGGGCTGGAAATCGACACCCTGATCCATGAGAGCGGCGTCGCCCAGATGGAGATCAACCTGCGCCACGGCGACGCCCTGGAGCTGGCCGACCAGGTCTTCATGTTCAAGCGCACCATCCGCGAGGCGGCGATGGAGCACGACATCTACGCCACCTTCATGGCCAAGCCGATGGCCAATGAGCCCGGCTCGGCCATGCACATCCACCAGTCGATCCTGAACCGCGAGACCAAGGCCAACCTGTTCTCGGACGAGACCGGCGAGCCGACAGCGCTGTTCTTCGCCTTCATCGCCGGCCAGCAGAAATACCTGCCGGCGATCATGGCCATCCTGGCCCCTTACGTGAATTCCTACCGGCGCCTCTCGCGGGACTCGGGCGCGCCGATCAACACCCGCTGGGGCTATGACAACCGCACGGCGGGCCTGCGGGTGCCACCCTCCGATGCGGCCAACCGGCGGGTCGAGAACCGCATCCCCTCCTCCGACGCCAACCCCTACCTCGCCATCGCCGCAAGCCTCGCCGCCGGCTATCTGGGCATGGTCCAGGGGCTCAAGCCCACCGACCCGGTGCAGACCGACGCCAACCTGCTGGGCTTCGACCTGCCCCGGGGCCTGACCGAATCCCTGACCCTGTTCGAGACCTGCGGCGAGATGGTCGACATCCTGGGCCCCGCCTTCGTCAGCGCCTACAGCCGGGTCAAGGAGGTCGAGTACGAGACCTTCATGCGCACCATCAGCCCCTGGGAGCGCGAGTTCCTGCTGCTGAACGTGTAGTCGGATGGCGAGGCGGACGGCCAAGCCCCACCACGGTCTCCCTTCCTCCTCGATGGAGGAAGGGCGGGGATGGTGGTGGTGGCAGTGCGTTTCCGGAAGCACGCGGGGAGGCGTGGTCGCCACCCTGAGCCAGTCGCCCAGGCTCCGAGCGCACACCACCAACCCTGCCCTTCCTCCATCGAGGAGGAAGGGTTCTGAAGGGGATGGAGCGCCGTCCGCGCTTATCCGGCATCGATGAGAAACACCGGCCATCCGGCGGGGTCCTGGTACGCTGCCACCGCCGACCTGCCAGAGACGCGACCGGCGCTGAAGAGCGAGGTCCAGGCCGACGTCTGCGTGGTCGGCGCCGGGTTCACGGGCCTGGGCGCGGCGCTGGAACTGGCCCGGCGCGGGGCGAAGGTGGTGGTGGTGGAGGAGGCCACCGTCGGCTCCGGCGGCACGGGCCGTAACGGCGGCCAGGTTCACCCCGGCCAGCGGCGCGAGCAGGATTGGCTGGAGCGGGTGGTCGGAGCCGAAGACGCCCGCCGCTTGTGGACGCTGGCCGAGGAAGCTCGCGCCAACCTCCACAGCCTGATCGGCGAGATCGACTGCGATTGGCGCCCCGGCCTGATCCAGGCCCGCCACCGCCTGGTCGGCGCCGAGCACGAGGCCGCCTACGCCGACCTGCTGGCCGAGCGCTACGACTATCCGCTGCTGGAAGTCGTCGACCGGGAGCGGATGACTCACCTGCTGGGCACGGACCGTTACTTCGGCGGCCTGATCGACCACGGCGGCGGGCACCTGCATCCGCTGAAGCTGGCGCTGGGCATGGCCCGGCTGGCCGAGGCGGCGGGGGCGACTATCCACGAACGGAGCCGGGTCACGGGCCTCGAACCCGGCCGGGTGCGAACGGCCCACGGGTCGGTCGAGTGCGAACGGATGATCCTGACCGGCGACGGCTATCTGGACGGCCTGGTCCCGGCGCTGGAGACGCGGGTCATGCCGATCAACAACTTCATCGCGGTCACCGAGCCGCTGGACGACCCGACCATCCTGCCCAGCGACATGGCCGCCGCCGACAGCCGCTTCGTCATCCGCTACTGGCGCAAGACCCCGGACGGGCGGTTGCTGTTCGGCGGCGGCGAGACCTACACGCCCCGCTTCCCCGCCGACATCGCCGGCTTCGTGCGCCGCCACATGCTGGGGACCTATCCGCAGCTGGCGAGCGCGGCGATCACCCATGCCTGGGGCGGGACGCTGGGCGTGACGACCACCCGCCTGCCCTACGTCGGTGGGCCGATGCCGGGCGTGCTTGCGGCGGCAGGGTATTCCGGCCAGGGCGTGATGCTGGCTCCATATTTCGGCAGGCTGCTGGCCCAGGCGGCGCTGGGCGAGGCGGCCCTGCTTGAGCCGCTCAAGCGCCTGCCGACCCCGGCGTTTCCGGGGGGCAAATGGCTACGCTGGCCGGCTCTGGCAGCGGGGATGAGCTGGTATGCGTTGCGGGACCGGTTGTAGCTCAGCCTCAATCCAACCCAACCCGTCATCCTAGGCCTTGTGCCTAGGATCCCGCGTTCAGCCCGCTCCAAACCGTTGAAAATAAAGCCGAACCGTTGCCGCCCCACGGCCCAGCGCCCGTGCGACGGACGGCGGGATCCTAGGCACAAGGCCTAGGATGACGGTGGAGGGGTAGGATGGGTGGTGGCTAGATGTCCAGCCGGTAAATCTTCCGCGCCGTCCCCGCGAACAGCGCCGCCTTCTCGTCGGCGGAATAGCCCGCCGCCACCCGCTTGAAGGCGTTCCACAGGGTGGCGTAGTCGCAGCTGCCGCTGTCGACCGGGAAGTTGCTCTCGAACATGCAGCGGTCGACGCCGAAGGCCTTCAGGCAGATCTCGACATAGGGCAGCCACTCCTCGGCCAGCTGTTCGGACTGGGCCGGCGGGTCGGACATGAAGCTGGGGAAGCCCGGGAAGACCATGGCCAGGCCGCCGACCTTGACCGCCACGTTGGGCAGGGCCGCCAGGTCCTGGATGCAGCGGGTCCAGGCGGCGAAGCGCTCGTCGCGCTGGCCGGCATAGCGGCCGATGCCCAACGGGGTGCCGACATGGTCCAGCACGATCTGGGTGCCCGGGAAGGCCTTGGCCAGGCTGAGCAGTTCGGGGAGCTGCGGTTCGAGCAGCCAGGCGTCGAACGAGAGGCCCAGCGGCGCCAGTTGGGCGAAGCCCTCGCGGAACGCGCCCCAGCGATAGAGGCCCTCGTTCTGGCGGGCCAGCGGGCCCAGCACGTCCGGATCGCTGTCGAACGAGGCGCTCTGGCGGATGCCCCGGAACCGGCCGCCGCCGGCGGCGATGTGGGCCTCCAGCACCTCGCGGGCCTTGGCGCCGATGGTCAGGTCGACATGGCCGACGATGCCGGCGCAGGCCCGCACCGGGCCGTAGAGGCCGCTGGCGGTCATGGCGGCGACGCCGTTGACGAACTCGGTCTCGCCGACGGGTCGGAAAGCGGCCTCGCCCCCGGCGCGGTACATGGCCCCGCACTCCATGTAGACGGTGCCGATGACGTTGTGGCCGCTGTTCAGATCCGCCAGCAGCTCGTCGAGCAGGTAGCGGGGGACTTTGCGGATCAGGTGGTCGAAGCCGTGTTTGGGCGGCGGCAGGCCGGCGATGAAGGCGGCGGGCCGATCCCACAGGTGGTGGTGCGGATCGATGATCGGCAGGTCGGGTTCGAGGATGGCTTCCGGCATGGTCAAAGCGCCTTGAGAATCGGCATCGCCTCGTCGAGCGACCGCTTGAGGATATCGACCAGTTCGTCGATCTGGGCATGGCTGATGATCAGCGGCGGGCAGCAGACGATGGTGTCGCGGATGCCGCGAACCATCAGGCCGTTCTTGATGCAGAGGTCGCGCACGACCGGCCCGGCCTTGCCCTCCTCGCCGCCGAACCGCCTGTTGGTCCCCTTCTCGGCGACGATCTCGACGGCGCCCAGCAGGCCCAGCGAGCGGGCCTCGCCGACCAGGGGATGGCCGGCCAGGCGGTCGGCGAAGGCCTTGGCCAGATAGGGCCCGGTATCCTCGCGGGTGCGCTCGACCAGCTTCTCGCGCTCCATGATCTCGAGGTTGCGGATGGCCACGGCGGCGCAGGTCGGGTGGCCGCTGTAGGTGTAGCCGTGGACGAAGTCGCCGCCCTTCTCGCGCAGCTCGGCGACGATGTGATCGGCCACGCCGACGGCCGAGATCGGCAGGTAGCCGCTGGACAGCCCCTTGGCCATGGCGATCAGGTCGGGCTTCACCCCGTAGTGCTGGTGGCCGAACCATTGGCCCAGCCGCCCGAAACCGCAGATCACCTCGTCGCAGATCAGCAGGATGCCGTATTTGCGGCAGATGGCCTCGACCGCCGGCCAGTAGCCGTCGGGCGGGATGATCACCCCGCCGGCCCCCTGCACCGGCTCGCCGATGAAGGCGGCGACGTTCTCGGGGCCGACCTGGAGGATGCGGTCCTCGATGGCCTGGGCGGCGCGGGCGGCGAATCTAGCCGGGTCCTCGCCGAACGCGTCGCCGAACAGATAAGGCTGCATGACGTGCTCGATGCCGGGGATCGGCAGGTCGCCCTGGGCATGCATGGCCTTCATGCCGCCCAGGCTCACCCCGGCGACGGTGGAGCCGTGATAGCCGTTCCAGCGGCCGATGAAGATCTTGCGGCTCGGCTGGCCCTTGAGCTTCCAGTAGTGGCGGACCAGCCGGAAGATGGTGTCGTTGGCTTCCGAGCCGGAGCTGTTGAAGAAGACGTGGCTCAGATGGCCGCCCATCAGCCCCGCCACCTTGGTCGCCAGCTCTATCGGCGGCGGCGAGGCGGTCTTGAAGAAGGTGTTGTAGTAGGGCAGCTCCAGCATCTGGTCGTAGGCGGCTTGGGCCAGTTCCTGGCGCCCGTAGCCGACGTTGACGCACCACAGCCCCGCCATGCCGTCGAGGATGGCGTTGCCGTCCCCATCATGGATCACGCAGCCCTCGGCCCGGGTGATGATCCGGCTGCCGCCCATCTCGGCGATCAGCCTGTGGTCGGCCTGGGCGGGCAGATGGTGGGCGACGTCCTGGCGGCGCAGTTCGGCGATGTCGTAGTTGCGGATGGGGGCGTTCACTCCGGTACTCCAGTTCTTCTTGTTCTTTCGGCCGGTCAGGACTGCAGCATGGCCGGCGAGCAGGCGTGCCAGCTGAGCCAGACCGCTTCGCCGACCGCGAAGTCCTCCTGGTCCCAGCGGGTCAGGTTGGAGCGGACGACCTTGACCCGGCGGTCGGTGGCGATCTCGACCTCGTAGGTCGACTCGCTGCCCAGATAGACCTCCTGGCGGATGACGCCGGGGATGACGTTGTAGCCGGCCGGGGCGTCGTCCATCTTGGGGACCGCCTCGCCCTCGGCCCGCTTCTTCAGCTCGATCTTCTCGGGTCGAAGGGCCGCCCAGACCGTGGCGCCCTTGGCCCCCGTGACCCCGTGGTCGAAATAGAGGTCCGCCCCCAGTTCGGCCGAGCGGATGATGGCGTGGTCGGGCTCGTCGACGATCAGCTGGCCCTCGAAGAGGTTCACCGTGCCGATGAAGTCGGCCACGAAGCGGCTGTTGGGGAACTCATAGAGGTCGTTGGGCGTGGCGACCTGCTGTAGCAGGCCCCGGTTCATCACCGCGCAGCGCGTCGCCAGGGCCAGGGCCTCGTCCTGGTCGTGGGTGACCATCATGAAGGTGATGCCGACCTTCTCCTGCAGGGTGGAAAGCTCGGTGCGCATCTGGTCGCGCAGCTTGGCGTCCAGGGCCGAGAGCGGCTCGTCGAGCAGCAGCACCCGGGGCTTCATGACCAGCGCCCGGGCCAGGGCCACCCGCTGGCGCTGGCCGCCGGAGAGCTGGTCGGGCTTGCGGGGGCCCAGGCCGTCGAGCTTGACCAGGCCCAGGGCCTCTTCCACCCGGCGGTCCTGCTCGCCGCGCGGCACACCGGCTATGGAGAGGCCGTAGCGGACATTGTCGGCCACGGTCATGTGCGGGAAGACCGCGTAGGACTGGAAGACCATGTTGACCGGCCGCTTGTTGGGCGGCACGCGGCTGACATCCTTGCCGTCGATCAGGATGCGGCCTTCGGTCGGGCTGTCGAAGCCGGCCAGCATGCGCAACAGGGTGGTCTTGCCGCAGCCCGAGGGGCCCAGCAGGGCGAAGAACTCGCCCTCGTCGACGGTCAGCGAAACGTTGTCGACGGCGACCACCTTGCCGAAGCGCTTGGTGACGTTCTCGAAGCTGATGATCGGTCCGGCCATGGTCAGCCGAGCTCCTTGGCCGGGTTCTGGAACCGCAGGGCGATGAAGGTGAGCAGGACGGTCAGCACGATCAGGATGGTCGAGGCGGCGTTGACCTCGGGCGTCACCG
Source organism: Caulobacter ginsengisoli (assembly GCF_030814835.1). Taxonomy (GTDB): domain Bacteria; phylum Pseudomonadota; class Alphaproteobacteria; order Caulobacterales; family Caulobacteraceae; genus Caulobacter; species Caulobacter ginsengisoli. Next base: position 97,303 of record NZ_JAUSVS010000003.1, on the reverse strand, counting down.
AGAAGCGGACCATCGAATAGACCTTGACCGGGAAGGTCACCGTATCGGGCCCCGCCGTGAAGAAGGTGATGACGAAGTCGTCCAGACTAAGCGTGAAGGCCAGCAGGGCGCCCGCGACCAGCGAGGGCGCCATGTGTGGAATCAGGATGTCCTTGAAGGTCCGCCATTCGCCCGCCCCCAGGTCCTTGGCGGCCTCCTCCAGCTCGCGGTTGAAGCTGGCCAGGCGGGCCCGCACCACCACGGTCACGAACGGAAAGCAGAACGAGATGTGGGCGATGATGATCGAGCCCAGGTTCAGCGGCCAGATCAGGCCGGTCGGCCAGGGCAGCACCTTGGCGAAGAAGACCAGCATGGCCACGCCCATACAGATCTCGGGCACCACGATGGGCAGCGACAGGGCGCCGTCCAGCGCCGTCTTGCCCGGGAAGCGGAAGCGCCAGAGCAGCACCGCCGACAGGGCGCCCAGCACCAGGCTGGCGATGGTGGCGACGAAGGCTATGGTCAGTGAATTGCCCAGCGCCGTCAGCAGGCTCTCATCGGTCAGCGCCTTGCCGTAATATTTGAGCGTGAAGCCCTTCCAGACGACGTTGCGCTTGCTGTCGTTGAAGCTGAACACCATCAGCGAGATCAGCGGCGCGTAGAGGAAGATCGTCACCCCGACGATCCAGGCCTGCAGCGGCCAGCGGCGCAGGTATTCCAGTGGTCCGGGGGGCGCGCGTTTTGCCATCAGCGGCTCTCCGGGGCGCGGCGGTTCAGCACCGCCTGGATCGCGATGGCGGCAAAGGTGAGATACATCAGCATGAAGCTGAGGGCCGCGCCGAACGGCCAGTCATTGGCCCGCTTGAACTGCCGCTCGATGATCGAGGCGATCATCTGGCTGTCGGGCCCGCCCAGCATGTCCGGCGTCAGGTAGGAGCCCAGGGCCGGAATGAAGGTGATCAGGATGCCCGAGGCGATGCCCGGCAGGGCCAGCGGCACGACCACGCGCATCAGGGTGCGCAGGTGGCCGGCCCCCAGGTCCAGGCTGGCCTCGAGATAGGAACGGTCCAGCCGGTCCAGGGCCGCGTAGAGCGGCAGGACCATGAAGGGCAGGTTGACATAGACCAGGCCAAACACGACGGCGAAGTTGTTGTGCAGCAGCTCCAGCGGCGTGAAGACGCCCAGCGGCTGCATCCCCGCCGCCTGCATCAGCCCCGAGGCGCGGTCCCAGAGCCAGTGATATCCCCAGTTGACGTAGCCCTCGGTCCGCAAGACCGCCATCAGGGCGTAGGTGCGGATCAGCAGGTTGGTCCAGAACGGCAGCATGATCAGCAGCAGCAGCCAGGACTTGGTCTTCTCGGACGCGAAGGTGATGGCCAGGGCGACGGGAAAGCCGATCAGCAGGCAGAGGGCCGTGGTCAGGAAGGCGAACCACAGCGACTTGACGAAGATCAGCAGATAGAGCGGCTCCAGCACCCGCGCGTAGTTCTTGAAGGTGCCGGTGATGGCGATATCCACCAGCCCGTCGTTCTGGCCGAAGCTGTAGGCCCAGACGATGCCCAGCGGGATCAGGAAGAAGGCGAACAGCCAGAACACGGTCGGGGTGAAGACCGCCGCGAAGGCTCCCTTGGCCCGGGTCCAGTGCTGCTCCATGTCCGCCCTCCCCCTGCCTCAAGTCATGCGGCGCGGACGCGGGTGATGACTTCCTCGTAGAGCTGGGCCCGCTCGGCGCCCTCGAAGGCCCCGTACTCGCACTTGGCCATCTGGTCGGCGGGCGGGAAGATCACCGGATTGTTCCTGTAGTCGTCCGGCATCAGCGCCTTGGCCGCCGCGTTGGGGGTCGGATAGAGGATGGTCTTGGAAATCTCGGCCCCGGCCTGGGCGTCCAGCAGGTAGTTGATGAACTTGTGGGCGTTGTCGGGCCGCGGCGCCCCGGTCGGGATGCACAGGGTGTCGGAGTTCAGCAGGCTGCCCTCCTTGGGCACGATGAAGCCGATGTCGTCGTCTTCCTTCATCACCTGGGCGATGTCGCCGTTGTATTCGATGACGATATCGACGTCCTTGTTCTGCAGCAGGGTCTGGCCGTCGTCCTCATGGAAGGCCTTCACATAGGGCTTCTGCCTGATCAGCATCGCCTCGATCTGCTTGACCATTTCGGGCGGGATGTCGTTGACCGAATGGCCCAGATACTTGGCCGAGAGGCGCATCAGGTCGGCGGACTCGGATAAGAGGGCGATGCGGCCCTTGTACTGCGGCGAGTCGAACACCCACTTCCAGCTGTCGGGCACGCCCTGCATCTTCGACTTGCGATAGCCCAGGCCCAGCACCAGCCAGGTGTAGGGCATCGAGAACTTGCGGCCTTTATCGTAGTCCGGGTCCAGGAAGGCCGGATCGATGTTCTTCATGTTGGGGATCTTGGCGTGATCCAGCGGCATGAGCAGGCCGGCCTGGCCCATGCGGGTGACGAACTCGTTGGACGGCACCACCACGTCGTAGCCGGGGTTGCCGGCCTTGAGCTTGGCGAACAGCTCGTCGTTGGTGGCGAACAGGCTCATGTTCACGTCCACCCCGGAGGCCTTCTTGAAGTCGGCCAGGGTGGTCTCACCGATGTAGGTGTCCCAGTTGTAGAAGTTGAGCTTGGCCTCCTCGGCCCCGCCCGCCGGCTTGGCGGCCTGCGAACAGGCGCTGGTGAAGGTCAGGCCGATGGCGGCCGCCCCCATGGTGGTCAGCAGCGAACGACGCGAGGCGCCGCGGTTTCCGGTCTTGCTCATCTCACCCTCCACACCCTTGTTTGAAGAAGCTCACGCGTTACGCAGGCACCAGTCGATATCGAGCGCGGTGACCACCTCGTTGAACCGCGCCTGCTCGGTGCGCTTGACCTGGACGAACATGTCCACGAACCGCTCACCCAGATATTTCCGCAGCACCCTGGAGCCGTCGAAGAGGTCGACCGCCGCGAACCAGTTGGACGGCAGACGCACATTCATCGCCTTGGCCGCGGCGTAGCCGTCGCCGCTGACCGGCGGGCCCGGATCGATCTGGCCGGTGATGCCGTGGTGCACGCAGGCCAGGATGGCGGCCATGACCAGGTAGGGGTTGGCGTCGGCCCCGGCGACGCGGTGCTCGACATGGCGGGTCGGCGGCGCCCCGGCCGGGACCCGCAGCGAGACCGTGCGGTTGTTGACCCCCCAGGTCGGGGCGACCGGCGCGTAGGAGTTGGCCTTGAAGCGGCGGTAGCTGTTGGCGTTGGGCGCCAGGATGGCCATGCAGTCGCCCAGCAGCGCCTTCATGCCGCCGATGGCGTGGCGCAGCAGGGGCGAACCGGCGACGTCGTCGCTGGCGCAGAGATTGTTCCCGGACGCGTCGTTGACGCTGACATGCAGATGGAAGCCGCTGCCGGCCCGGTCGGCCCAGGGCTTGGCCATGAAGGTGGCCTCGCAGCCATGGCGCAGGGCCACACCCTTGGCGGCGCGCTTGTAGATCACCGCGTCGTCGGCGGCCTCCAGGGCGTCCGGTTTGTGCTTGAGGGTCAGCTCGACCTGGCCGGGGGCGAACTCCGAGATCGCCCCCTCCAGCGGAATCTCCAACACGTCGGACGTGGCCCAGAGCTCGCGCAGGAAGGGCCCGCAGGCCTCCAGTTCGGGCAGGCCGTAGACCTGGACGCCGGTCGGCCGCTGGCCGGTCAGGGCCGACCGGGCCGGCTGCAGGGCGCCCTCGGCGTCGCGCTCCAGGTCGACCAGATAGTATTCCAACTCACAGGCCACGACGGGGGTCAGGCCATCGGCGGCGAAGCGGTCCAGGACACGCTTCAGCACATGGCGCGGGTCGAGATCGTTGGGGGTCCCGTCCAGCTCGTACATCGACAGCATGACCTGGGCGACGTCCGACCCCAGCCAGGGCGCGGGCTTCAGGGTGCCCGGGACGGGACGGGCCCGGCGGTCGGCGTCGCCGTCCTCCCAGACCAGGCCCGTCTCCTCGCAGTCGGCCCCGTTGGTGTCGACCACCAGGATCGAGCCCGGCAGGAAACGGCCATACTCGTAGATCGGCATCAGCTCGTGGCGCCGCAGCCGCTTGCCGCGCGGCACGCCGGTCATGCTGGTGAAGAACACCTCGACGAACTGGATGTCGGGGTTTTCGTCCAGGAAGGCCTGGCATTCGGAAGGGTCGGCGACCATGGCCCTGTCAGTCATGGAACGACTCTCAAGAGCGGCAGGGACCTCGTCAACCGCAATGCCCAAGCCTCCGGTCACGGCGTTACGCCTGTGATCACAGTTCAGCAGGGCCTGTGGCAAGTCAAGGCGTGGGTCGGCTCACCTGGACAACCTGGTCCAGGCCAGGGCGCCGACCGCCGTCGCCGCGCAGAACCAGAGGATCAGGATGGCGACAAGGCCGGCCCGACTGACGGGACGTTCGTGCCTCATCGCCTGCTCCCGGAATTCGGCCATCAGCGGGGCCGGGATCATCCGGACAACCAGCCAGATACCCGCCGGCAGCAGAATGACGTCGTCGAGGTAGCCGACAATGGGAATGAAGTCCGGGATGAGGTCGATGGGGCTGAGGGCGTAGGCGGCTACGGCGCCGGCCAGGACCTTGGCCATCCAGGGTGTGCGCCGGTCCCGCGCGGCGATCCACAGGGCCAGCACGTCCCGCTTGAGGACCCGCGCCCAGGCCTTGAGCCGTTCGAGCAGGCTCACGCGCCGTTTTCGGACTGACGCATCGCCTCCATGCCCTCGGCGATATCGGCGGCGATGGCGCGGCGGGCGGCCTCGGAATCGGCGGCCTGCAGAGCGTGTATCGCTTCCTGATGGCGGTCGGCGGGTAGCGCCATGGTCCCTAGCCGCTCGAAGACCAGCCGCATGAAGGGGCCGACCTGCAGCCACAGGGTCTCGGCCATGTTGAGCAGCACCTCGGCGCCCGCCGCCCGATAGAGGGTGAAGTGGAAGGTGCGGTTGGCCTGCATGTAGCCGTCCATGTCGCCCTCGCTCATCGCCTTGTCGAGCGCCGCATCGGCCGTGATCAGGGCGGCGATCAGGGCCGGGTCGGCTCTGCGGGCGGCGCGGGCGGCCAGTTCCGGCTCGATCCAGCCGCGGGCCAGGGCCACCTGCTCCAGCCGGTCGGGCTCGAGCCTGGGCACCGACAGCCGCTTGTTGGCCGGGTTGACGACCAGGGCCCGCTCGGCGGCCAGCCGGCGCACCGCATCGCGGACGGGCATGGGGCTGACCCCCAGCTCGGCGGCCAGACTGCGCAGGGAGAGGGCGCGGCCCGGGGCGATCCGCCCGGCGATCAGGGCGTCCCGCAGCCGCGCATAGACCTGGTCATGCACCGCGGCCTGTTCGCTGAGCGGCCGGCGCGGCGGAACGGGCGTCTTCATCGCTGGAGCCTAGTCCCTCGCGGGGCCGGGCACAGCGCGGCGGGCGGTCGCAGTTTATTATGGCAAGGTCGCCTTGAGCGTGGCCACCACCCGGCTGTCGCAGATGTCGCCACAGGCCGAGTCGATGTCATTGTCCGTATACCGAACGTCCAGCGAGACATGGTCGTTGAAGGCGTAGGCGACCCCAAAGTTCCAGGTGGTGTAGTCGCCGCCGGCGTCGAAGGTCTGCTCGCCCAGGGCGCCGCTGACCGTCCATTTGTCGGCAGGCGAACCCGAGGCGTTGATTTCGTAATAGACGGCGCTGCCGATGCCGCCGGAATATTCGGGCGAATAGTAGAGGGCCGCGCCCAGGGTGGCGGGGCCAGCCGGTATCGTGCCAGCGGCCTTGAACTCCCAATAGCCGTAGTCGGCGCCCGACGGCTCGTTGAGGTAGCCATAGTAGAGAGCCCCGAAATCCAGACTGACCGGCCCGGCGGTGGGCGTGACCCCGAAATAGCCGTCGACCTCGGCGCTGGTGTCGTCACCGAAATCGACGTTCGAGGCCCAGACACCCGCATAGAAGATGCCCGAGGAAACATCGGCCCCGCCAAACACCTGCGCCCCGCCGTCGGTCTGGCTGACGCCCCGGAACACATAGTCGGAAGCGACCCCGACATTGAAGCTGACCTCGGGGTCTTCCGCCCGGGCGACCCCGGCCAGGGTCAGTGACGCCACGGCGGCCAGCAGCGTGGTCTTCAAGAGTTTCATGGTCAGCCCTCCCAAGCCGTCCGAAACGATTTGGGCAGGCTAGTCCTGTGATCACATTTGGGAAAGGGGCAGGCTACAGGCGCGCTATGGCGTCTTGGTCTGGTCCGTCTTCAGCTTCTTGGCCTGGTCCGCCTTCATCTTGACGATACCAACCTTCAGCTCTTCCAGCGTGATCTTGCCGTCGCCGTTGGTGTCGACCCGGGGAAACTCATCGGCCTTGCGCTTGGTCGTGGCCCACTCGGCTGGCGTGATGAACCCATCCTTGTTCTTGTCCCAGGCCTTGAAAATGGTTTCAGCGGGCGGAATCCGCGCCTGAGCCGCGAGGGGCGCGGCGAGGCCGATCAGGACGATGACGGAAGCGAACGCGCGGCGCATGGGGAACTCCAGACCGATAAGCAGGCAGTGGCGGCAGCATGACCCAGCCGCTGAAACGGGAACAGCCCGATGTTCGGTTGCGTTGCAAATTAGGTCTTCCAACCCCAGCTAGGCCCGGAAGGCCATGCGCCGCCGGGGGCTTTCGGGTATTGGGGCCGGCGAACGCTACGGAGCACAGTGAGTCATGACCGGGATTGAACCCCGTCGGGTTGGGACGTTGATCTTGGTCGCCTGCGCCCTGGCCCTGGCCGGCTGCGGCGGCAAGCCCGCCAAGACCGCCGCCGCGCCGCCACCCAGCCAGACCATCACCGTCGCCGTGGCCGGGGTCGAGACCCTGCCCCGCCAGATCGCCGTCTCCGGCGACATCGCCCCCTGGCAGGAGGCGCCCGTGGGGGCGGAGGTCGGCGGGCTGACGGTGGTCGAACTCTATGCCGATGAGGGCGTCTATGTGCGCCAGGGGCAGCTGCTGCTGAAGATGGACGACACCCTGCTGCGGGCCCAGCTGCGCCAGGCCGCGGCGGGCGTGGCCAGCGCCAAGGCGACCCTGGCCCAGGCCAGCGCCGACCTGGACCGCGCCCAGGAACTGCATGACCGCGGCTACCTCGCCCAGGCGGCCCTGGATCAGAAGAAGGCTGCCCAGGGCAATGCTCAGGCGGGCGTCGCCCAGGCTGAAGCGGCAGAGGCCGAGGCCAGGGCGCGGCTGGCCCAGTCCAGCCTCAAGGCGCCGGTATCGGGGCTGGTCTCAGCCCGCAAGGTGGTCAAGGGCCAGATCGTCGCCGCCGGGACCGAGCTGTTCCGCATCGTCCGCGACGGCCGGCTGGAGCTGAACGCCGCCGTCCCCGAGGACCAGCTGCACATCATCCGCGCCGGCATGCCGGCCAGCATCACCGCCGACGGCCTGAGCACGGTCGCCGGAACCGTGCGCATCGTGCCGCCGCAGGTGGACGCCAAGAACCGGCTGGGCGTGGCCCGCATCACCCTGACCGCGCCCGGTCCCTTCCGGCCGGGCATGTTCGCCCGCGGTTCGATCCAGGTCGGCATGCAGCCCGGCGTCACCGTGCCCCAGTCGGCGGTGATCTATCGCGACAGCAGCCCGGGCGTCTTCGTCATCGACGCCAACAACGTCGCCCATTACCGCACCGTGGCGACCGGCGTGCGCAGCGGCGACCGCATCGAGATCGCCCAGGGCGTCAAGCCAGGCGAGCGGGTGGCGCTGTCCGGCGCCGGCTTCCTCTCCGACGGAGACCACGTGCGGCTGGCCGGAGCCCGCTGATGTTCCGCAACATCTCCGCCTGGTCGATCCGCAATCCGGTCCCGACCATCCTGCTGTTCGTGGTCCTGACCATCGCCGGGACGGCGGGCTTCCTGAAGATGCGGGTCAACAACTTCCCCGACATCAGCTTCCCCCTGGTGGTGGTCTCGGCCGGCCAGCCCGGGGCCGCCCCGCCGGAGCTGGAGACCCAGGTCACCCGGGTCATCGAGGACAGCCTGGCCGGGCTGGACGGGGTGCGCCACATCCGCTCGACCGTCGGCGACGGCGTCTCCGCGACCTCGGTGGAGTTCAACCTCGGCGTCGACCTCGAACGGGCGACCAACGACGTGCGCAACGCCGTCTCCAAGGTGCGCGCCAACCTGCCCCAGGACATCCCCGAGCCCAACGTCCAGCGCATCGACATCAGCGGCCAGCCGCTGATCACCTACGTGGTGCGGGCGCCGACGCTCAACCCCGAACAGATCAGCTGGTTCGTCGACAACGACGTCACCAAGACCCTGCTGTCCATCCAGGGCGTCGGCCAGGTCAATCGCGACGGCGGCGTCTCGCGGGAAATCCGGGTCAAGCTGGACCCCGACCGGCTGGCCGCCATGGGCGTCACCGCCGCGCAGATTTCCGGCCAGCTGAAGGCCATCAACGCCAACCTGCCCGGCGGCCGCGCCACCCTGGGCGGCGAGGAGCGGTCGATCCGCACCCTGGGCGGCGCCGACACGGTCGAGCAGCTCAAGGCCACCCGCATCAACCTGCCCGACGGCCGCACCCTGCGCCTGGGCGACGTGGCCATCGTGGAAGACGCCTGGGGTGAGCCGCGCTCGCTGGCCCGTTTCAACGGCGAGCCCGTCGTGGGCTTTTCCATGCTGCGCACCCGCGACGGCAGCGAGGTGGCGGTCTCCAAGAAGATCCGCGCCGCCCTGGCCAAGCTGGACGCCAGCCGCGCCGACCTGAAGATCGAGGAGGTCACCTCGACGGTGCAGTATGTCGAGGACAGCTATGACGCCTCGATGGAGGCGCTGGGCATCGGCGCGGTGCTGGCGGTGCTGGTGGTCTGGCTGTTCCTGCGCGATTGGCGCGCGACCGTGATCACCTCGATGGCCATCCCGTTGTCGCTGATCCCCACCTTCGCCATCCTGGCCCCGCTGAACCAGTCGTTCAACGTGGTCACCCTGCTGGCCCTCAGCCTGACCATCGGCATCCTGGTCGACGACGCCATCGTCGAGATCGAGAACATCGTCCGCCACATACGCGAGGGCAAGGCCCCCTACCCCGCCGCCATGGAGGCCGCCGACGAGATCGGGCTGGCGGTCGTGGCCACCACCTTCACCATCCTGGCGGTGTTCGCCCCCGTCGGCTTCATGGGCGGGGTGGTCGGGCAGTTCTTCAAGTCCTTCGCGCTGGCCGCCTGCGTGTCGGTCGCCTTCTCGCTGCTGGTGGCGCGGATGATGACGCCGCTGATGGGCGCCTATTTCCTGCGCTCGGACGCCAAGCCGCATGGCGAGCCGTTCTGGATGGCCCGTTATCTCAAGGCCCTGGAATGGTCGCTGCGGCACAGGCTGGTGGCCTTCTTCGCCGGCATCCTGCTGTTCATCGGGGCGGTGTGCATGCTGCCCTTCCTGCCCTTCGACTTCATCCCCAACGAGGACCAGGGCTACAGCACCATCTCGGTCGAACTGCCGCCGGGCTCGACCCTGGGCGAAACCGACCGGGTCGTGGGGCAGCTGACCACCCTGCTGCGCCAACGCAAGGAGATCAGCGCCGTCTACGCCTCGGAGGGCTCGTCCCTGACCCCCAGCGGACCGGGCGGCGGCGGCGGGGCCCTGGCCGAGGTGCGGCGGGCCACGGTGACGGCGGTGTTCGTCCCCCGCTCCAGGCGCGACTTCTCCCAGATCGAGATCGAGCGCCAGGTGGCCGAGAAGGCCCGGGGCATTCCCGGCGCCCGCATCCGCTTCGGCGCCGACGGGTCCAATCCCGGCATCAGCATCGTGCTGACCGGCGACAATGGCGCGACCCTGGCCCAGGCGGCCCGGTCGGTCGAGCGGCAGATGCGCGCCGTGCCGGGCCTGGCCAACGTGGTCAACACCGCGGACATCGCCCGGCCGGAAATCCTGGTGACGCCCAAGCTGGAACAGGCGGCCCTGCTGGGCGTCTCGGCCCAGGCCATCTCCCAGACCGTGCGGGTGGCCACCATCGGCGACGTCGACCAGCTGCTGCCCAAGTTCAACCTCGGCGACCGGCAGATCCCCATCCGCCTGACCCTGACCGACAAGGGCCGCGACGACCTCAGCGTCCTGCAGACCATGCAGGTGCCGACCCTGAGCGGCGGCTCGGTGCCGCTGAACTCGGTGGCCGACATCCAGTTCGGCTCGGGCCCCTCGCAGATCGACCGGACCGACCGCAGCCGCAGCGCCACCATCCAGGCCGAGCTGAACGGCCTGGCCCTGGGCGAGGCCAGTCAGAAGGTGAACGAACTGCCGGCGGTCAAGCAGCTGCCGCCAGGGGTCAAGCAGGAACCGGCGGGCGACGTCGAGAGCCTGATCGAGATGGTGACCAACTTCATCCTCGCCTTCTTCACCGGCATTCTGCTGATGTACGCGGTGCTGGTCCTGCTGTTCAAAAGCTTCTTCCAGCCCATCACCATCCAGGCGGCCCTGCCGCTGGCCATCGCCGGCGCCTTCGCGGGCCTGCTGATCGCCGGCCGGCATATGTCGATGCCGGCCCTGATCGGCATCCTGATGCTGATGGGGATCGCGGCGAAGAACTCCATCCTGCTGGTCGAATACGCCATCGAGGCCATGAAGAAGGGCGTCAGCCGCCACGACGCCCTGGTCGACGCCGCTCACAAGCGGGCCCGGCCGATCGTGATGACCACCGTGGCCATGGGCGTGGGGATGATGCCCGTGGCCCTGTCGCTGGGGGCCAACGCCGGGTTCCGCGCGCCCATGGCCATCGCGGTGATCGGCGGGCTGATCACCTCGACCCTGCTCAGCCTGCTCTATGTGCCGGTGGTGTTCGTCATCGTCGACATCGCCGAGACCTGGCTGCGCAACGCCACGCTCAGGAAGCTGGCGCCGCAGACCGAGATGCCGCCGCCGTCCAACCTCGTCAGCTGAACAGGTCCCGCATCGCCGGGGCGGCCGCGCTGTCGGGGAACACTACCCGGTCGACGTGGGCAGGCTCGACGCCCAGATGCTGTGTCAGGGCCGCCTTCATGACCCCGCGCAGGTCGTTGGTGGGCATGAGGTCGCGGCCATCGCGCAGCGCTGAGGATTTAAGGCCCGGCCAGTCGGCGATCACTCGTCCGCCGGCCACCGCCCCGCCGACCAGGAAGGCCGCCCCGCCCGTGCCGTGGTCGGTGCCGGCCGTGCCGTTGCGGGCCACGGTGCGGCCGAACTCGGTGACGGCCAGGATGGCGGTGTCCTTCCAGCGCTCGCCCATGCCCTCGGCGAAGACCTCTATGCCGCCGTCCAGGCCGCGCAGGTTACGCTGCAGGACGCTGTAGGGCCCGGCCTGGGCGGCGTGGGTGTCCCAGCCGGTGGACTCGACCACCGCCACGGCGGGGCCGTCCGGCGCGGCCATGAACTTGGCCGCCGCGGCCATCAGCACCCCGAAGCCTTCGCCCGGTCCGCCGCCCATGCCGGCGGCGGCGGCCTGGGCCTCGCCGGCGGCGGCCAGGGCTTTGGCTAAGGCCGGATCGGTCTCACCATAGAGGCCCTGCACCCGGGCGATCAGGTCGGCGTCGGGGGGCGGCAGCACCGAGGGCGACCAGCTGGTCACGGGCGCGGCGCCGCGCAGGATCAGCGGCATTGCCGGCGCGATGGCGATAGCGAAGTCCCTGCGTCCCGTCCTCAGCGCCGCCGGCAGCCCGGCCAGCGAGCGGTTCAGCCAGCCGTCGGCCAGGCCATAGGGCCGGGGCGAGCCGTTCTCCAGCAGGTTCTGGCCGTCGAAATGCGAGCGGTCGCGATAGGGCGAGGCGATGGCGTGGAAGACCACCAGCTCCTTGGCCGCGTAGCGTCCCGCCAGACCCGGAAGTTCGGGGTTCAGCCCGAAGAAGCCGTCGAGGGCCAGGCCGCCGCCCGCTTCGCCGGGCCGTGGAATGGCCAGGCCGTTGCGGGCCCGCTCGAAGTCCGGGTCGCCCCAGGCCGGGACCGCCGAGAGGCCGTCCATGGCCCCGCGCAGGAGGACGACCACCAGCCGCTTGTCGGTGGGCGCGCTGGCGAAGGCGAAGCGGGGAACCGCGGCGCCGGCGATGGAGAGGCCAAAGGTCGTGAGAAGCTGTCTGCGGTCCATGTCGCTCACCGCCGTTGGAATTCAGGACTGACGAGCAGGATGGCCAGGCCCTGGGCCGGACTCTCGGCCCGCTGGATGGCCTTGCGGGTGGCGTCGGTCAGGCCCGGCCCCAGCAGCGCCTCGCCCAGCGCCACCGGATCGCCGCTGGCGGTCGCCATGTATTTCGACACGGTGGAGGCCCATTCCAGCCGCTTCCAGACCGGATCGGGGCCGATCCATTCGCCCTCGACGTCAGCCCAGCCGTCGGGCCCCGGCGCGTAGTAGGGTCGCTGGCCCATCTTGCCGAGCAGCGCCGCCAGCTGCAGGCCGTTCAGGGGCGGCCCGCCCATGCCCCGCACGGCCGAGATCAGATACGGCTCGGGCGGCTTCATCTTGCGCGGGGTCGGGTCCCAGGCCTCGGGCAGATCGACCAGGGCCGTGCAGACCGACTTCAGGTCGCCGATGGAGACCTGGAAGACCTTGGCGATGGTGTCGACGGCCCTTGGCGGCGGATCGTCGGCGATGAAGTGGCGGACCAGCTTTGTCGCGATGAACTTCGCCGTCGCCGGATGGCGGGCCAGCATGGTCAGCGCCTCGGCCCCCTGGCTGACATCCTGCTGCGGGAAGCGCTGGCCCAGCAGGGTCTGGGGCCCGGGCTCGTGCGCATACGGCTGGAAACGGAAGAGGCCGGTCTCGCCCCCGCCCTTGCCGTCCTGGGCCACGGTGAAGCCGGTGAGGATGTTAGCCAGGGCGATGACGTCGTCCTGGCTGTAGCCGCTGCGGACGCCCAGGGTGTGCAGTTCGAGGATTTCCCGGGCCAGGTTCTCGTTGAGGCCCTTGAGCAGCTCGCGCAGCGGCTTGGGCACCAGGTCGGGCCGCATGCCGACCAGGGAATGGCGGCCGACCGAGATGTAGTTGTCCAGATAGATCAGCATCCCCGGATGGGTGCAGGAGGCGATCAGCATCGCCTCGAAATGGTCCATGGCGTGCTTGCGGGCGACATCGCGCTCGAAGGACGGCGGCATGGCCTGGGTGATCGGCTTGGCCGAGGAGACGGTGAAGTGGTTGCCCCAGAAGTGGGTCAGCCGCTCGAAGTAGGGCCGGTCGGTGGTGGTCGCCACCTGGAACCGCGCCGCCAGGGCCTGGGCGTAGCGCGGGCCGAAGAAGGCGATGAAGGACTGCTCGACGCTGAAGCCGGGCTGGGAGGCGGGAGAACCGGGTTTGGCCCCGGGCATGGGCCCGCCAGACATAGACGGGGCCTTGGCGTAGGCGTTGATGCTGCCGGTCAGGCCCGCCTGCCTGATCCACTTCTGGAAGGCCCCGGCGTCATCCGCCGTCGAGGGCAGGGCGGCGAGCGGGGCGGGCAGGGCCGGCTCGGGCGTCAGCTGCGCCTTCAGCCAGCCGCGCGGATCGCCGGCGATGGCCTTCAGGTCGCCGGGCCGGGCGCCCAGGCCGAAGCGGTTGGCGGCGATGGCCGCGTCCTGCAGGCTCATGTTCCTGGCCTCCCCGCTCCGTTCAACGCGGCAATCCGCCCCGATCCGGCGCGACTTGACGACCCTTGCGGCAACCTCTCGAAATGGAGGCATGGAAACGATTGTGGCGGAAGCCCCACAGGCCCCCGCGGCCCAAGACGACCTCTCGACCACCATGGGGCTGGTGCGCCGTATCGCCGTCGACCCCGAGGGCAAGGCGGCGCTGGAATACCGGGCCGGCCTGCACATGTGCCATTCGGGCGGCGTGGTGCAGGGCGGCTTCATCTCCGGCTGGCTGGACGCGGCCATGGCCCATGCCGCCATGGCCATGACCGGCTTCGAGATGACCCCGATGTCGCTGGAGCTGAAGGTCAGCTTCTTCCGGCCCACCCGGCCCGGCCTGGTGGTGGCCGAGGCCTGGGTGGAGCGGCGCGGCGGCTCGACCTGTTTCATGGAGGCCCGCCTGCTCGACCCAGCGGGCGAAGTCTTGGCCAAGGCCAGCTCGACGGTGCGGATGATTCCCAGGGGTAAGGTCGAGGCGGCGTCGAAAGCGGCAGCCGAGGCCTAGGTTCTCCAGGCCGCTGAAAAAGCTGGTTCCAGATCGCACAGGAATTCGCGCTCCATGTGCACGAGATCGACCTCTCCAAGTTCGGAGAATTTCGACAGAACCACGCTACTGTCCTTCAGCGACCTCATCATCGCAATGTTTTCACGCAGCAGCTGCTGGCTCCAGGCCACATAGCGCCGTAAGTCTTCCCGGGTGAGGTTGAATGCGACCTCGCTGTCGGCAAGACAGCCTCCCTTCTCCGTCAAACTGAACACCCCGTACTTGTAGTAGACCTCGTCATCCAATCTGGCGCTACGGACCGTGCCGCTATTCTTTTGGAAGAAGAAACCGAGGTCGTCGTGGATATGCACGGCCCTGCTACCGTCCTCGACGACGGCTTCGAAATCGAACCGATACCAGGCATCGACGACCGTCTCCCGATCCCGGTGCGCGCGGCGCGCTTTGTATTTCAGGATCAGATCTCGGTAGTGGTCGACACCGTGCGCAGCTCGAAATCTCATGTCGTACGTCCCGCGCCTTTTACGGGGCGCAGATTGGGCGGAGCGCCGTCGCTGATCAAGCGCCGCTCCCAGCGTTGACGCCCACCCATCGTTAACGCCCGCGACGGAGAGCCGCGGGTGCAGATCGTGATTAACGATTCGCTTGGCCGGTGACCGGTATTGCCCCCGCGCCCGTGCGGTGATTTGGTCCCGCCGGAGAGTTGTCGGGGCGTAGGTTAACTGTGGCGGACGAAAGCCAAGTCGAGGGATACAGCGCCAGGGGCGCCCGGCGCCCCGCCAGGCTGGGCCGGATGGCGGTGTTCGTCGTCGGGCTGATGGTCGGCGCCGCCCTGGGGGTGATGGCCGGCGCGGTGGGCATGCAGATGCTGGTCGACCAGCAGGGCCCGCCGCTCGTCGAGGCCAAGAAACCCCTCCTGGCCCAGAAGGCCGAGCCCACCCAACCCCTGCTGCAGACCGTCAAGGTCACGCCCGGCCAGCCGGTGGTGATCGGGGTGTTCGGCGACTCCATGGGCGATGGCCTGTGGGCCGGCCTCTATCGCCAGCTGCATGACGACAAGGGCTATGAGGTCATCCGTTTCAGCCAGGCGTCCACGGGCCTGGCCCGCTACGACTATATCGACATCCAGAAACAGACCGAGAAGCAGCTGGAAGGCCGGCGCCTGGACGTCGCCATCGTGCTGTTCGGGGCCAACGACGAGCAGGGCATCATCGCCAACGGCCAGGTCCTGCCCTTCGCCAGCGACGGCTGGAAGCAGGTCTACGGCCAGCGGATCGACAACCTGACCGGCCTGCTGCGCGAGCATGGCGCGGCCGTCTACTGGGTGGGGCTGCCGCGCATGAAGCGGCCGGACTATGACCGCCGGGCCGGAGTGCTCAACAGCGTCTACGCCGAGCGGGCCGCGGCCCTGGGCATGCCCTTCCTCGACCTGGTGCCGGCCACCATCAACGATAAGGGCGAGTACGAGGCCTATCTGGTCCCCGAGGGCGACGACCGGCCCCGGCTGATGCGGGCCAAGGACGGCATCCACATGACCATGGCCGGCTATCTCCGGATCGCCCGGCCGGTCACCGACCGCCTGCGGGCCGATGTCGACGCCGCCCTGGCCGCCGCGGGTCCCGCCTCGGTCAGCAGCCTGGCCTCCGCTCCGGCCTCGCCCCCGCCGAGCGGGCGATGAGGCCTGGCGCCGCGGCCCTGCTGGGCCTGACCCTGGCGGCGCTGTCGCTGAGCTTTCATCCCGCGGCGACCGAGCCCTATTCCCCGCCCGTCGATCCCTCGGCGCTCGACAACGCCCAGGCGCTGGGCCCCTTCCTGACGACCCTGGCCGACCTGGAGGGCGGGCGGCGCAACACTCCCATCCATATCCTGCAGATCGGCGACAGCCACACCGCCGGCGACAACATCTCGGGGGGCCTGCGGGCCCGGCTGCAGGCCCGCTTCGGCGAGGGCGGCCGGGGCGTGATGGCGCCGGGCGTGCCCTATCCCGCCCTGTCGCAGCGCCAGATCAACGTCACCGTCTCAGACGGCTGGCGGGTCGAGGCCAGCTTCCCGACCGGCTATGGCCGCTTCGGCCTCAGCGGCTTTCGCCTGACCTCGATGGCGGACGGCGCCACGGTCGGCCTGACCGCCGATCCGGAGGCCCGCTTCGACCGTTTCGCCTTCTGCGCCCAAGGGGGGCCGGGGGCCGGATCGCTGGGGGTCGATACCGGCGAGGTTCATGAGACCATCGACCTCAACGCCCCCGCCCAGGGAACCATCTGCTGGTCCGCCGACCTTGCCGCGCCGGCCAGCCAGGCGACTCTGACCGCCCGGGGCGGCGGGCCGGTCAGCCTGCTCTCCTACGCCACCTTCCGCCGCCAACCCGGTATCGCCTGGTCAGCCCTGGGGGTGGTCGGCGCGCGGCTCTCGGATTTCGCCCAGCGGGATTCGGCCATGATGGCCTCGGAGCTGGCGGCCTATCCGCCGGACCTGATCATCCTGGCTTTCGGCACCAATGACGGCTTCGACAGCGACGTCGATATCGCCGCCTACGAACAGCTGGTCCGCCAGCAGATCCGCCGGCTGAAGGACCTGGCCCCCGGCGCCGCCGTCCTGGTCATGGGTCCGCCCGACGCCAGCCGCACCCGGCCCGACATCAAGCTGGACGGCATCCAGAACAAGGGCTTCGACTGCGCCCCGCTCACCGACGCCGAGCGCGCCGACTATGACCAGCTGGTCGAGGCCCGCAGCCCGGTCCTGGCCCGCTGGTTCGAGCCGCCGAACCTGGGCCCCGTCCGCGAGGCCCAGCGCCGCGCCGCCATCGCCGAGGGCGCCGCCTTCTGGGACTGGAGCGCCCGGATGGGCGGACCGTGCAGCTCGCATGTGCTGAGCCGGCCCGAGCAGGACCTGATGCGCGGCGACCATATCCATTTCCGCAGCGAGGGCGGCGACTGGATCGCCGGCCTGCTGACCGCCGACCTGATGGGCGCCTATTCGGCCAGAGCGGGAGGGAACTAGCCGATGCTCTTCCCGACCATGACCTTCGCCATCTTCTTCCTGTTCGTGTTCGTCACGGCCTGGAGCCTGGATCGCGAGAACGGCCGCCGCAAAGCCTTCCTGGTGCTGGCCAGCTGGGTCTTCTACGGCTGGTGGGACTGGCGCTTTATCGGCCTGCTGATCGCCTCGGCCACGCTGAACTTCCTGGTCGCCGAACTGATCGACCGCAGCGAGACACGGCGACGGCGGCTGTGGCTGGTCGGGCTGGGGGTGGCGATCAACCTGACTATCCTGGGCTTCTTCAAATACTACGGCTTCTTCGTCGAACAGCTGGGCGATGTGCTGAAGATTTTCGGCTGGCAGCGGGACCTGCCGCTGCTGCAGGTGGTGCTGCCGGTGGGGATCAGCTTCTTCACCTTCCAGGGCATCTCCTACGTCGTCGACGTGCATCGCGGCCACTGCGAGAAGGCCAGGTCGCTGCTCGACGTCATGCTGTTGATGAGCTTCTTCCCGCACCTGGTGGCCGGGCCGATCGTCAGGGCCAGCGACCTGCTGCCCCAGTTCGCCCAGACCCCGCGCCTGACCCGGGCCATGGTCAGCCATGCGATGATCCTCATCGTCTGGGGCCTGTTCAAGAAGACGGTGATCGCCTCGGAGCTGTCGGTCGGGCTGGTCGATCCGGTGTTCTTCGATCCCACCGCCCACAGCGCCCTGGACCTGCTGGCCGCGACCTACGGCTATGCGGCCCAGATCTATTGCGACTTCTCCGCCTACAGCGACATCGCCATCGGGGTGGCCGGCCTGCTGGGCTATCGCTTCCCCCGCAACTTCGACCAGCCCTATCGCGCCGCCTCGCTGCAGGACTTCTGGCGGCGCTGGCACATCAGCCTGTCGAGCTGGCTGCGCGACTATCTCTACATCCCGCTGGGCGGCGGCCGGGGCAGCGAGTGGAAGATCTGCCGCAACCTGATGATCACCATGCTGCTGGGCGGCCTGTGGCACGGGGCGGCCTGGACCTTCGTGGCCTGGGGGGCGCTGCACGGCGGGGTGCTGGTCTTCGAGCGGCTATGGAAGAAGTTCAAGCCGGCGGCCTGGCCCCGCCTGCCGACCATTCTGGGCATCCTGATCACCTTCCACATCGTCTGCCTGAGCTGGATCCTGTTCCGGGCCGAGTCCTTCAGCCTGGCCCTGGACTATCTGGCCGGGTTCGGGCGGTGGGGGCCGGCGAGCGTGGCGACGCCATTCCTGGTCTCGCTGACCGTCATCGGCCTGGGCATCCACTTCCTGCCGTCCCGGGCCGGCGAAGCGGTGGCCGGCATGGCCAAATACCTGCCCTCCCCCGCCCTCGGCGCCGCGGCCGCCCTGACCATGCTGGTCATCGAGGCCGTGCGGCCCGAGGGCATCGCCCCGTTCATCTATTTCCAGTTCTAGGAGGGCGGACCGATGAGCGAGGAAAGCCACCTGGAAAGCCCGCTCGGCGAGGAGTTCGAGCCCGACAGCTTCGCCCGCATGGTCGCCTGGCTGCGAAGAGTGAGCGGCTATGACCCCGGGGCCGAGGACGAGGAAGAGGACGAACTGGCCGCCGCCCGCACCCAGCGCTGGGCCGGCCGCTCGATCCTGTTCGCCGCCGTCATCCTGGCGCTGTTGAACGCCCCCTCGATCCGCAGCTGGGCCTCGACCCTGGACCCCAGCCAGCCCAGCGAGATCATCCGCAAGCTGGCCGACGTCTGGACCGACAGCATGGACCAGGCCGGCCTGGAAGAACCCCGCCGCGCTATCCGCCGGGCCTATGACAACTGGAAAGCCTGGGGCGGCGTGGAACCAGCGCAGACGCCGCCGGCCGCACCCTGATAGGCTGCCCGCAAAACACGCGGGAGGCGGGCCTTGGACTTCAACGACATCCTCTACCATGTCGACGACGGCGTCGGCGTCATCACCCTAAACCGGCCCCAGCAGCGCAACGCCCAGAGCTGGCGGATGCTGGAGGAGATCGACAAGGCCTTCGACCTGGCCCGCACCGACACGGCCGTGCGCGTGGTGATCATCCGGGGCAGCGAGGGCTGTTTCTCGGCCGGCCACGACCTGGGAACCGGCGAGGGTTCGGAGTTCCGGGCCAAGATCCGCGACGGCGGCCCGCTGGCCTATTACGACGGCTTCAAGCGCTACAATCTCGACCTGCTGCTCAAGTGGCGCAATTTCGAGAAGCCGACCATCGCCCTGGTCGAGGGCTGGTGCATCTATGCCGGCTGGATGCTGGCCGCCTGCATGGACATCGTCTTCGCCGCCAGGGAAGCGCGGTTCCTGGCCGGGTTCGTGGAATACATGTCGATCCCCTGGGACATCGGCGCGCGCAAGGCCAAGGAGCTGATCTTCGAGAGCCGCTTCATCACCGCGACCGAGGCCCATGAGCTGGGCTTCGTGAACCGCCTCTACGATCCCGCCGACCTGGAGCGCGAGACCTTCGCCTATGCCCGCCGGGTGGCCGAGAACTCGGCCGGCGTCCTTCGCTTCGCCAAGCTGCAGATCAACAAGGCCCAGGACGCCGCCGGCTTCTCGCACGCCCTAGAAGACTCGCTGGGCGACTATGTGGCGATGATGACCCTGCTGGGACCTGGCGAGATGCGCACGCCCGATGGCAAGAAGATGCTGGCCGTCGACCTGGCCAACCAGGGCCGGCGCGGCCAGCGCCACGGCCAGAGCCGTGGCGACCTCGATCCCTGACGGATGAAGCCGCCGGGGTTACCCCCTGACGGCCATCGATTTCAGGCCGGCGCTGGCCGGCGGGGCGGTCAGCAGGTCGGCGATGCGCAGCAGGAACTCGCGGCGGCGGGCCAGGGCCCCCGGCACGTCCTCGCCGGCGCGGATGGTGCGCACGTCGTCGCGGGCCGACTCGGTCTTCAGCCGCTCGGCCACGGCCGGCAGATGGCCTTCACCCTTGCGGGCGTCCATCAGGGCGGCGTGGCTGCGGGCCTCGCCGATACGCTTCTGGACCAGGAGCTCGACCTCGGCGCCGGTCTCGGCGCGCGCCGCCAGGGCGGCGAAGTCGTGCGCGTACATCCGCACGAAGCCTTCTTCGATCATGATCTCTCCAAACTGTCGCGGGACGGACGGTCGCAAAACCGTTCGGACGCGGCGCAACATGGCGCGCCCTCAAGATGCGCGATAAGCGGCCACTCTAGCACGGATTGTCCGAAAACGGGGCGGAAATGACTCAGGGTCAGTTTGCGGCTATCGCAAGCCCATGCCCCAAGGGTTCAGCCACCGCCTCGCCACCATCGCCGACGTCCCGGCCCTGACCGCGTTGTCGGAGGCCGCCATCGACGCTTTGCTGGGCGCGGTGCTGTCGCCAGCCGAGGTGGCGTCCAGCCGGCTGATGATGGGGATCGACAGCCAGTTGATCGCCGACGGGACCTATTTCGTGGTCGAGAAAGACGGCCAGATCGCCGGCTGCGGCGGCTGGAGCCGGCGCGCCACCCACTACGGCGGCGACCATTCCCCCGGCCGAGACGACGCCCTGCTGGACCCCGCGACCGACGCCGCCCGGGTCAGGGCCATGTACACTCACCCCGCCTTCGCCCGGCAGGGCGTCGGCCGGCTGGTGCTGGAACTCTGCGAGGCGGCGGCCGCCGAGGCCGGCTTCCACCGCCTGGAGCTCACCGCCACGGCGGCGGGTGAGCCGCTCTATGCCGCCTATGGCTTCACGCCCGAGCGCCGGTTCACCGACGCGCGCGGCGGCGCGCCCGTACCGCTCTGCGTGATGAGCAAGCCGGTGGCCTAATCCGCGTTATCGAATTTTCTGACCTCGACGGCGCCTTCATCGAAACCATCGAGCAAGCGGGCATTGACGCCCATCTTGCCGAAGTCTTCACCGAGCGTCTCCCAGTGGGTTCCGCAGCCGCAGGTCGGGCAATGGTGGATGCCGATCATCCGGTCGCCCCAGACATAGGCCTTGGTCTCGCCGGAAATGCGCACCTGCTCCGGCGGAAAATAGGCCACACGCCAGGCCAGCCGCCGACAGAGCGAGCAGTTGCAGTCCGCGACCCACTCTGGCTGGCTTGGCAGATCTATCTGCACGTTGCCGCAGTGACAGCTTCCATGAACGCTCATGGCGACTTTGTAGCCCCGGGCCGGGAATGTCTGCAATGGTCGCTAGCCGACCTCGGGCGCTTCCGGACGATGACTAAGGCGCTTGGCGGAGCGCGCGCACGGCCGCGCGCAACAGCGTGACGGTCTCGGCGGTGGCGGCGGCGTCCTGGGGCTTGCGCCAGGCGCTCTGGATGGCGGCGACCACCTGATCGCCCGGGTTGATGTAGACGAACTGGCCAAAGGCGCCGATCACCGCGAAGACGCCCGCGTGGGCGCCCGGGGTGGGCGGCGTCGCCCACCAGTGATAGCCGTAGCCGCCTGGGTCGCCCGGCGACAGGGCGCCGAAGGCAGTCGCCTCGCTGTCCGGCCGCCCCGCCAGTTCGCGCCAGCCGCGCGGTAGCACGCGCCGCCCGTCGCGCGCTTCGCCGTCCTCCAGCATCAACAGCCCGAAGCGCCCCATGTCGCGCAGGCGGGCGCTGACGCCAAACCCGCCCAGCTCCAGGCCGTCCTCCCACTCCAGTTGCCAATGCCCGTCGGCCTCCATCCCGCCGGGACCCCAGACCCGCTCGGCCAGATAGTCGGCCAGCGGACGGCCCGTCGCGGCGGCGACCACCGCGGCCAGCACGCAGCTGTCGCCGGTTGAGTGGTTGAAGATAGCCCCCTGCGGATGGACGCGCGGCAGATGGCAGAGCAGGTCCAGGACCGCCCCTGGCCGCCGACGGGCCATGGCCCGGCCCAGGCGCCAGGCGTCGGATCGGGCGTCGTTGTCATAGTCCTCGCGCCAGGCCACGCCCGAGCACATCCGCAGCAGATTGCGGATCGTGACCCCCTCGTAGGCCGAGCCCAGCAGTTCCGGCAGATAGAAGTCACAGGGATCGTCGAGGCTGCCGATCGCGCCGTCGTGCAGCGCGGCGCCGGCCAGCGTCCCGGTCAGGGCCGTCGTGGCCGCGAAGCCAGTCCAAAGGCTCTCCGTGACGTTACCCATCCCGTAGCGCTCGAGGGCGATCTCACCGCCCTTCAGGATCAGCAGCCCGGCCGTGCGGTGGCGGGCCACGTAGTCGTCAACGTTTAGGGTCAGGTCGCCCAGCCGATAGGTCAGGCCCGACAGCGACCGCCCGTGCGGCGGCAGCGCCCGCACGGCCTCCCCGCACCGGATCGCGCGCACCGGCCAGACCTGGTCCTGATTTCGGAACGTGGCCGCCTGGTTCCCAGGCGTCGTGTCCATGACGTTCGGAGCTGCCCGCTCCGTTGGCGCGATTTCGCTCATCGCAATCTCCCTGCTGAGACCGCAGGAATCGCGTCGGGTGGGGAGGCTCGCAACGCAACTTAAGTTGGCTTGCCTCGCCCGGGCCGGCTTGGCATGGTCATGCTCGCGAACGGCCACGATGGGTCGGCTGCCGGCATAGACGTCAGTGCGGAAAGCCGACGTCAGCGCCTGACAAAATTCGCAGGATTCCGCCCAGCCCGTTTGGGTTCAGATCGCGGATTTCGGCGTGAAGCGGACCCCCCTGTACGTTCTGACAGGGTTGCCGCGCTCAAGTTGCTGGTGGAGGCTCCATTGCGATCGGCGGGCCTTGTCGCGTGACGCGCCGCGCTGCTCTTCGATCATCATGGCGAGTTTCAACCGCGCCAACTTGCGATTGGCGTGCTGCGAGCGCTGTTCTTGCGCGGTGGCGACCAGACCGGTGGGGCGGTGGGTGGCGCGAACGGCGCTATCGGTCTTGTTGACATGCTGGCCGCCCGGACCGCTGGCGCGCAGGGTCTGGTAGTCGATGTCCTCAGCCTTCAAATCAGGGACAAGGTCAGGCTCCGGCGCAAGGGCGACGCCCACGAACCAGTTTCTGCGATTGTGGCCAGGCCGAAACGGACTATCGCCGATCCACAGGACCGTGCCGGTCCGCCCGGCGACGAACGCGGGCGCCTGGTCGCCGCTGACACGCATCAGCAGCGATGAGGGGTGATCCTCAAAGCCTTCCAGGACCTCGCAGACGACGCCATAGGCTTCGGCTTCGCGGGCGTAGGCGGCCGCCAGTTGAGCGACGACCCACCGACATTCCTGCGGTCCCTGCCCGGACGTCAGGTGCAAGATGACCTCGCTCATGACGTCGCCCGCGTCTTGTAGCTGAGCAAGGGGCGCAGCTGCGCGATGACGCGCACCAGCCCGGCGTGTTCAAGGTCCGCCACGACCCGCCGGATGTCCTTGTAGGCCTGGGGCGCTTCCTCGTAGATCAACCGGCGGTCCTCGCAGATGACATGGCTGCCGAGCGCCGTGCGCTGAAGATCGGCGATGCGGAAGCGCGCGGACAGCCTTGCGTGCGCGTCCGAGCGGCTCCACTTGCGACCGGCGCCGTGGGCGAGCGAGCAAAGGGCCTGGTCGGCGCTGTCGGCGATGGGTTCGACCAGGTAGCTGAAATCGCCGCGCGATCCCGGAATGGCGACCAGCCCCCGATCGGCCGGGGCGGCGCCCTTGCGGTGCAGCCATCCGCCAAGGTGGGGCGTCACGCAGTTGTGGCAGATGTCGAGCACAGGCCGCGCCTCGGCGCCGATGGCTTCGCGGAAGCGTTGCGCGATGATCCGCCGGTTCAGCACGGCCCAGGCCAGGGCCTGGTCATGCTCGGTCAGATAGGCTTGTCCCGCCGGGCCGGCCGCGAGCATCCCGGCGCCGGCGGGCTCTGTCCTGTGCGCCTGAAGAACAGCCTGCCCTAATCCCCGCGATCCGCTGTGAACCATCATCCACACACGATCCGCCTGCAGGCCCAGTGCATCGAAACGCTCGCCGTCGACGACCTCTTCGATCCGCTGGAATTCCACGAAGTGGTTGCCGCCGCCGATCGTGCCCAGCGCCAGGCCGGCCAAATTCGGTGGCAGACCGAAACCCGCCACGGCGGCCAGGGTGTCGCCCGACCAGGCCTCGTCGAGGCCGTAAAGCTTGCGCTCCACGGACCCCAGTCTGAACTTGCGCACGGGGCTGCTCAGTTCCCACAGGCCTATGCCGCAACCGATGTCGCCGCCCACCAGATGTGGCCAGACCCGATCCGGCGACCAGAATGCGGCGCCCACCGCGATCCCGGCGCCGACATGCAGATCGGGCAGGCCGACGACGCGCTCGATCCCCTCATAGCGGGCCGACGCCTCGAGCTGGTCGACGGCGGCCGGATCCAGGCGGGAGGGGTCCGCCGAGATCAGGGTGATTTTAGGAGACAGGCTCACAGCGCACCGCCTTTCCCGCCGCAGTTGGCTGCGGGCAGGCATTGGGCCAGGCCCTCGATGTCCTTGAGAATCCCATCGCGCGGATCGACGAAGAAGGTCCGTCGGCGACGCCATCGGTCCTTGCGCCCGAGCACCTCCCCCTCGTGCATCCACTCGCCGCGCCGGCCGACCGAGATGCGCGTCAGGACGTAGTCCTCGATGTGCGAGCGCACATGCATCTTGATCGTGCTGCCGGTGTCGAGGGTGGCGCAGATCTCGCTGAACACGCTGTCCCACGGTCGCCCTCTCCGGCTTCGCAAAAATCGCACGAGCGGCGCGAGGTTTTCGTTGAGCGATTTCGAATAGGGCGCCGCGATGTACGCGTGACGCTTCATACCAATGTATTGGATATTCGGATCGGGTGTCCTTTTCAGTTTCGGTGATGGAGCATGCCCGGCGCCCCACCGCGGCCGCTCGACGACGACTTTGAACATGTCAGCGCGCATGACGGCCCTCCCGAGAAACGGAAGCCGACGGCGGCTGGCTGAACAGCGGATATTTGACGAAACGGCGAGGTGTGTTCACCCCGCCGAAAGAGATCAGGCGAGTGACGTCGCCCGACAGCGAATTGCCCATGCAATCTGTTCCTGAAGAGTCTGGGTTATGAGGAGATTTTCTTGACGGGCTGAAGTCGCTCGCATGATGCTCTCCTTTCCAGTTTCAGAAACACGCCGGGCTTGGCTGTGACGCTCACTATGGCATCTTAAAGTCAAGTTCAAGAGGCCGGCTTCCGTCGGGGTGAGCTTCCGGAAACCGGCCCTCGCGTGCGGACCCGCGATCTAGTGCACCCGCGCCTTCCCAATCACCAACCCATCCTGGTCCGCCGTCACCTCGATCACCGCGCCGTCAGCCATCTCGCCGGCCAGCAGCTTGCGGGCGATGGGGTCCATCAGCTCTTTCTGGATGACCCGCTTCAGCGGCCGGGCCCCGTAGACAGGGTCGTAGCCGCGTTCGGCCAGCCAGTGCTCGGCGGCCGCGTCCAGGGCGATGGACATGCGGCGGTCGGCCAGCAGGCGTTCGACCCGCTGCAGCTGGATCTTGACGATGTCGCCCATCTCGCCGCGGCCCAGCCGCTTGAAGAGGATGATCTCGTCGATCCGGTTGAGGAACTCGGGCCGGAAGTGCTGGCGCACCACGTTCATCACCATCGGACGGACCGACTCGACGTCGTCGTCCTCGCCTTGGGCGGCCAGGAACTCGCTGCCCATGTTGCTGGTCATGATGATCAGGGTGTTGCGGAAGTCGACCGTGCGACCCTGGCCGTCGGTCAGGCGGCCGTCGTCCAGCACCTGCAGCAGCACGTTGAAGACGTCGGGGTGGGCCTTCTCGATCTCGTCGAACAGGATGACCTGGTAGGGCCGGCGGCGGATCGCCTCGGTCAGCGCCCCGCCCTCGTCGTAGCCGACATAGCCGGGGGGGGCGCCGATCATGCGGCTGACGCTGTGCTTTTCCATGTATTCGCTCATGTCGAGGCGGGTGATGGCCGCCTCGTCGTCGAACAGGAATTCGGCCAGCGCCTTGGTCAGTTCGGTCTTGCCCACGCCCGTCGGGCCCAGGAACAGGAAGCTGCCGATCGGCTTGCCGGGATCCTTCAGCCCCGCCCGGGCCCGGCGCACGGCGTCGGAGACGGCCAGCAGGGCCTCTTCCTGGCCGACCACCCGGCCGCGCAGGGCGTCTTCCATGTTCAGGAGCTTGCCGCGCTCGCCTTCCAGCATCCGTTCGACGGGCACGCCGGTCCAGCGGCTGACCACGGCGGCGATCTGTTCGGCGTCGACCACTTCCGGGCTGGCGGTCGTGGCGGCGTCGCCCTTGGTGTCTTCCTCGGCCAGGCGTTTCTCCAGCTGCGGGATTTCGCCATAGGCGATCTCGGAGGCGCGCTGCAGGTCGCCCCGGCGCTGTGACGCCACCAGTTCGGCGCGCAGGCGCTCGAGGGCCTCGCGCAGCTGGGCGCCCTGGCCGACCTTTTCCTTTTCGGCGCGCCAGTGGGCGGTCATGTCCTCGGACTGGGCTTCCAGGTCGACCAGCTCGTCCTCGAGCTTCTCCAGCCGGGCCTTGGAGGCCGGGTCGGTCTCCTTCTTCAGGGCCTCGCGCTCGATCTTCAGCATGACGAGGCGCCGGTCGATCTCGTCCAGCTCCTCGGGTTTGGAATCGACGGCCATGCGCACCCGACTGCCGGCCTCGTCCATCAGGTCGATGGCCTTGTCGGGCAGGAAGCGGTCGGCGATGTAGCGGTTCGACAGGGTGGCGGCGGCGACGATGGCGCCGTCGCTGATCCGCACCCCGTGGTGCAGCTCGTACTTCTCCTTCAGGCCGCGCAGGATCGAGATAGTGTCCTCGACCGTCGGCTCGCTGACCATCACCGGCTGGAAGCGGCGGGCGAGCGCCGCGTCCTTCTCGACGTGCTTGCGGTATTCATCGAGGGTGGTGGCGCCCACGCAGTGCAGCTCGCCCCGGGCCAGGGCGGGCTTGAGCAGGTTAGAGGCGTCCATCGCCCCCTCCGACTTGCCGGCCCCGACCAGGGTGTGCATCTCGTCGATGAACAGGATGATCGAGCCCTCGGCGGCGGTCACCTCGTTGAGCACGGCCTTCAGCCGCTCCTCGAACTCGCCGCGGTATTTGGCGCCGGCGATGAGGCTGCCCATGTCCAGGGCCAGCAGCTTCTTGTCCTTCAGGCTCTCGGGCACGTCGCCGTTGACGATGCGCAGGGCCAGGCCCTCGACGATGGCGGTCTTGCCCACGCCCGGTTCACCGATCAGGACGGGGTTGTTCTTGGTGCGGCGCGAGAGGACCTGGATGGTGCGGCGGATTTCCTCGTCGCGGCCGATGACCGGGTCGAGCTTCTGGTCGCGGGCCGCCTGGGTCAGGTCGCGGGCGTAGCGCTTGAGGGCGTCATAGCCCTCCTCCGCCGAGGCGGAATCGGCGGTGCGGCCCTTGCGGACGTCGTTGGCGGCGTCGTTCAGGCCCTTCTCGCTGGCCCCGGCGTCCTTCAGCGCCTTGGCGGCGTCCCCGCCTTCCTTGGCCAGCGCGATCAGCAGGCGCTCGGTGGTGACGAAGGCGTCCCCGGCCGCCTTGGCGCCCTCCTCGGCGGCGGCGAAGACCCGGGCGGTGTCGGGCTTGAGGTAGAGCTGGCCGGAACCGCCCTCGACCTTGGGCATCTTGGTCAGCAACTGTTCGACAGCGGCGTCGGCGGCGTCGGGCCGGCCGCCGGCGCTCTGGATCAGGGCGCGGGAAAGGCCGTCCTTTTCCTCGAGCAGGACCTTGAGCAGGTGCTCGGGCGAGAGGTGCTGGTGGCGGCGGGCGAGCGCCAGCGACTGGGCCGACTGGACGGCCTGCTTGGCGCGATCGGAGTAGAGATCGATATTCATAATGTCCCCTGGATAGGCGGATTTGAACCGCCTGCCCTGATCTGGCGCAAACGGTCCTGACCGGGGATTTAGGTGTGGCTTGGCGGCAACACAAGGGGAGGACGGGACGCCGCTTCTCTTAATTCCTCGCCCCTTGGGGCCAGGTGGCGGCGAAGCCGACGGAGTGGGCCGTGGAACACACGGGAGGTCCAGATTGAGCTTTGTCGGAGTGGACATGCCTGAAAGTCCGTGTGCTCCCAAGAGCCCACTCCACCACTTCGTGGTCCCTCTCACCCAAGGGGCGAGGAATTTGGGATCTACTGCCTCGCCAATTCCGCCGCCGCCACGCCCTCGCTGTCCAGCCGCTGGTCGCCGTCCATGGTCACGGTCACCTTCCGAAGTTGGCCGGTGAACTCGAAAGGCGCCGCGTAGGGCGCGACGGGGCTGCCCCGGTCGCGGCCGATGTCCAGGCCCGACCAGGAGACCATGTTCATGAAGCCGAGCGGGGTTTCCACCGCCCCGGCCGGTTCGCCGTCGATCAGCAGGGTCAGGCGGCGCGGGCCCGACTCCGGCCGGTGGCAGGCCACGGCCAGACGGCGCAGGCCGGGGGGGATGGTCCGGTCGGAACTCACGGTGACCAGCTGGCCGCCGACGTTCATCACGTGATGCAGATGGCCGTTCTCGACGAACAGGGAATAGCCGCTGGTGGCGTCGCCATGGGCGATCAGCACGCCGCGATCGCCCTCGCCCAGCCGCGCCTCGGCCTCGATGCGGTAGGAGCGGCCCCGGACGTCGGGCGCCACGTCGGTGGGCAGGTGGCCCATGCCCTTGTGAAAGACGAAGTGGTTTCGGGGGCCGTGGAAGCGAGCGGCGTTGTCGGTGAAGCGGGCGATGAAGCGGTCGTCCAGCGGCAGCACCTTGCTGGTCTCGGCCACCGCCCACCATTCCTCGATCATCGCCTTGAGGCGCTCCGGCTCGACGGCGGCCAGGTCGTTGGTTTCCGAGAAATCCCTGTCCAGATGGTAGAGTTCCCAGACATCATCGTCGAAGGCCCGCCCCGGCGGGTGGTAGGCCACGGCCTTCCAGCCGTCCTTCCACAGGCCCCGGTGGCCGAACATCTCGAAATACTGCGGGCGCCGGCGCGGCGCCGCGGCCGGGTCTTTGAGGCTGGCCGCAAAGCTCTCGCCCTCCAGCGGCATCTGAGCGACGCCGGCGACACTGGCCGGGGCCTCGATCCCCAGTGTCTCCAGCAGGGTCGGGACCAGGTCGCTGACATGGGTGAACTGGGTGCGCAGCTCGCCCCGCGCCTTGATGCCGTTCGGCCAGCTCATCACCAGCGGGTCGCGGATGCCGCCGCCGTGGGTGTTCTGCTTGTAGCGGCGCAGGGGCGTGTTCGAGGCCATCGCCCAGCCCAGCGGGAAGTTGGTGTGGGTGTCGGGGCCGCCGATGTCGTCGATGCGGGCGATCTTCTCGTCCAGCGGCTCGAACCGCATGTTGAGCGGGCCCATGACATTGACCATGCCCAGCGGCCCGCCCTCCTGGCTGGCGCCGTTGTCGGACATGACGATGACCAGGGTGTCGTCGGTCAGCCCCGCCTCGTCGAGGAAGGCCATCAGCCGGGCCAGATGCTGGTCGGCGTGCTCGAGCATGGCGGCGTACGCGCCCTGCAGCCGGCTGAACAGCCGCCGCTCGTCGTCGGAATGGTCGGCCCAGGCTTTCACGTAGTCGTTGCGGTCGGGCATGGCCGTGTCGGCCGGCACGATGCCCATGCCCTTCTGGCGGGCCAGCCGTTCCTCGCGCTCGACGTCCCAGCCACGCGAGAAGACCTGGTCGTATTTCAGGATCAGGTCGCGCGGCGCCTGGTGCGGCGCATGGCAGGCGCCCAGGGCCAGCCAGGTCAGCCAGGGCGTGTCCGGCGCGTCGGCCGTGTGGTCGGCGATGAAGCGGATGGTCTGGTCGACCAGGTCCTCGGTCAGGTGGTAGCCGGTCTCGTAGGTCCCCGGCGCGTCGCAGGGCGTGTTGTCCCGCACCAGTTCGGGCGAATACTGGTCTGTCTCGGCGTCCATGAAGCCGTAATAGCGGTCGAAGCCCCGGCCCAGCGGCCAGCCGTCGAACGGACCGGAGGGGCCGGTCTCGGTCAGCGGGGTCACGTGCCACTTGCCGACCATGTAGGCGCGGTAGCCGTGAGGCTTGAGCATCTCGGGAAGGATGCCGGCCTCCTTGGCGATCTTGCCGCGATAGCCGGGATAGCCGCTGTCGAAATTGGCCAGGCAGCCGACCCCGACGCTGTGGTGGTTGCGCCCGGTCAGCAGGGCGGCCCGGGTCGTCGAACACATGGCCGTGGTGTGGAAGCCGGTATAGCGCAGCCCCCGTGCGGCGATGGCGTCGATGGTCGGGGTGTCGATGGGCGAGCCGTAACAGCCGAGATCGGAGAAGCCGACATCGTCGAACAGCACGACCAGGATGTTGGGCGCGCCTTTGGGAGGCTTAGGCGCGTCGGGCCAGCTTGGCGTGGACTCGGCAACGGTGCGGCCAATCTTCGGCGCGGTCATAGTCGTCTCCCAACCCCCAGTTTTGACACTACGCGAGCCAGGTTTTTGGGAAATAGGAAGGGGGTTACATTTTTCGTTATTCGCCCCCCTCACCGTCATCCTGGGCACAAGGCCCAGGATGACGGTTTTGATGGTGGCTACAGCCCCGCCTTTTTCGACAGCCAGAGCAGCAGGGCGAAAACCCCACCGGCCAGCACAAGGCCGACGAGCAGCGCAAGGACCGAAAGCGGCTTGATCCCCACCGCGCCATCGGGGGCCCTGGCCCGCCCGGTCAGCATCGGTCTGACCAGGTTGGAGCCCCTGGCCGCATAGACGGCGATGGCCGCCAGGTGCAGGGCGATCAAGCCCAGCAGGACATTGAACACGAACTCATGGGCGTGGGCGGCCAGCCGGGCCTGGTCGAAGCTGACGAAGTTGGCCAGCGGCCCGGCCTCGATAGCGTCCTCGTCCATGGAGAAGAGACCCAGGCTCACCTGGGCGGTCAGGGCCACGAACATGGCCGCCACGCTCCAGCCCCCCAGGGGGTTGTGGCCGAGCGTCGCGCCGCCCTTGCCTGAGAGATAGGCGGCGATCCGCTTGGGCCCGCCCAGCAGGCCCTTGAACCGCGCCGTCTGCGGCCCCGCGAAACCCCACCAGATCCGGAAAACCAGCAGGGCCGCGACCGTGTAGCCCGACAGCCGGTGCCAGGCCATGTGCTCGGTCTCTTGCGTCCACCAGGAAAACGGGATCAGCAGCGCCAGCGCCCAGTGAACCAGGCGCAGCGCCGCGTCCCAGACCCGTATCCGGGTCAATCCTCGGCCTTGTACTTGTCGTGGCAGGCCTTGCAGGCCAGGCGGGTGGCGCCGAACTGGGCCTTGATGGCGTCCATGTCGCCCGAGGCGACCGCCGCATCCAGCTTGCCGGCCTGAGTGGCGAAGTTGGTGCGCGCCGTGGCGAACCCGGCCGCGTCGCTCCAGATTTCGGACTTGGCGTGGGTCTTCACGCCGGACTCAGGCCCCGAGCCCTTGGGGAACCAGCCACCGACCTGGGCCGAGGAGGCAACCAGCTTGGCCGAAAACACCTTGAGATCGGCCGCCGAGGCGCCGCTGCCCAGCCCTTGGCCGAGGCCTTTCAGGGCGCCGCCCTGGCCCTTCATGCCATCCTGCCGGGTCTTGATCACCGCCGCCGCATCCAGGGCCGCGTAGGATGTCCCCGCCACGGCCAAAGCCACGCCGGCCGCCAGAACGGCGCTCACCACGATCTTCATTCGAACACTCCTGCCTCGGACCCTCGGGCCCATGATAGGCCGGGGACACAGGGCTCTGGCAAGTGCTGTCAGGCCACCTTAACCCGCGCCGCGCTCTCGGGCAGGTCGGTCCCGAAGGCGCGCTGGAAGAACTCGGCCACGGTCGGCCGCTCCAGCTCGTCGCACTTGTTCAGGAAGGTCAGCCGGAAGGCCAGCGCGATGTCGCCGGCGAAGATCTCGGTGTTCTGCGCCCAGGTGATCACCGTCCGCGGGCTCATGACCGTGGAGATGTCGCCGTTCATGAAGGCGTTGCGCGTCATGTCGGCCACCCGCACCATGGCGGCGATGGTCCGCCGGCCCTCGGCCGTGGCGTAGCCGGGCGACTTGGCCAGCACAATCTCGGCCTCGGCGTCATGGTCCAGATAGTTCAGCGTGGTGACGATCGACCAGCGGTCCATCTGGCCTTGGTTGATCTGCTGGGTGCCGTGATAGAGGCCGGTGGTGTCGCCCAGACCAATGGTGTTGGTCGTCGAGAACAGCCGGAAATACGGGTTGGGTCGGATGACCCGGTTCTGGTCCAGCAGGGTCAGCTTGCCCTGCGCTTCCAGCACCCGCTGGATGACGAACATCACGTCCGGCCGGCCGGCGTCATACTCGTCGAACACCAGCGCCATCGGCCGCTGCAGCGTCCAGGGCAGCATACCTTCGCGGAATTCGGTGATCTGCTTGCCGTCCTTCAGGACGATGGCGTCCTTGCCGACCAGGTCGATCCGCGAAACGTGGCTGTCCAGGTTGACCCGGATCATCGGCCAGTTCAGCCGCGCCGCCACCTGCTCGATGTGGGTCGACTTGCCGGTGCCGTGATAGCCCTGGACCATCACCCGGCGGTCGAAGGCGAAGCCGGCGCAGATGGCGAGCGTCGTCTGGGGATCGAAGCGGTAGGCCTCGTCCAGATCGGGGACGTGACTGTCGCGATGGCTGAAGGCCGGGACCTTCATGTCGCTGTCGACGCCGAAGACTTCGCGGATCGAGACCTGCTTGTCGGGAACCAGGGTCAGCAACGGATCGGCGGCGGGAGGGATCGTGGTGTCAGCCATAATGCAAAAGGCATTAGCGCCTAATCGCCGATAAGCAAACGGCTGTTTGAGCCAATTAGCGGTTCAGACCATCCCGGCTTTGCGCAGGGTCTTGAACGCCTTGATCACCCGCTGCAGCCGGTTCTCGGCCGAGCGGTCGCCGCCGTTGGCGTCGGGGTGGCAGCGCTTGACCAGCTCGGTGTAGCGGGCGCGGATTTCCGGCCCCAGCGCCGATTCCTGCAGATCCAGGTCGGCCAGGGCGTTGCGTTCCATTTTGCCCAGGTGGCGGGCGTTCTCCGGCGCCTGCCGCTCCTGGCCCCCGCCCTTGCCGAAGCCGAACAGGCTGAACGGATCGGCCCAGCCCATCGGCCCCTTGGCCTGGGCCGCCGCCTCGCGGGAGCGGTTGGAGGCCTTGAAGCTCCAGGTCGGCCGCTCGCCGGTGGCGCGCTCGGCCTGAGCCTTGATGATCTGCTCGTCGTTCATGCCGGCGAAGAAGTTCCACGACTTGTTGTACTCGGCCGCGTGGGCCTGGCAGAACCAGTAGTGCTCGTGCATGCGCTCGCGCGACTTGGGGGCCTTGGCGGTGGCGGCCAGCCGGCAGTCGGCATGCTCGCAGGGCCGCTCGCCGGGCTTGAGCGTGAAGACGTCAGCCTTAGCCGCCGCTTCCTCCTCCTCCGGCTTGGGGGGGCGGACGCGGATGTCCACGAATTTCGGACGGTATTGAAAGGCGCCGGGCATGAGCCGAAGTATGGGGCGAAACCCTTCTCATTCAAGAATTGAACATTGCGCCAATGGGCCCCATAATTACCGCCATCCGCCAAAAGTTGACCGACGCGCTGCAGCCCACCCGGCTGGAGGTCGTTGACGACAGCGACCGCCATGCCGGCCATGCCGGGGCGCGGGAGGGTGGCGAGAGCCACTTCACCGTCACCATTGAGGCCGCGGCCTTCGCCGGCCAGTCGCGGGTGGCCCGCCAGCGGGCGGTCAACACCGCCCTGGCCGACCTGTTGGCCGGGCCGGTCCACGCCCTCTCGATCAAGGCCCTCGCCCCCGGGGAGTGATCCAGGGCGGCGAACGCTGCGTATCGCCAGGGTTAAACCCTTTGGAGCGAGCCGCCCGTGGCCGAGCCGATCACCAGCGATACCGCAGACCGGCGCTTCATCCGCCGGGCCATGCGCGCGCCGCTGCTCAGCGCCGACCACGAGCAGGACCTGGCCGTGCGCTGGCGCGAGGCCGGCGACGACGGGGCGCTGCACGAACTGACCGAGGCCTACATGCGGCTGGTCATCGCCATGGCCAGCCGCTTCCGCGCCTATGGCCTGCCGATGAGCGACCTGGTGCAGGAGGGCGCGGTGGGCCTGATGCAGGCGGCCGAGCGTTTCGAGCCGAGCCGGGCGGTGCGGTTCTCGACCTATGCCGGCTGGTGGATCCGGGCGGCCATGCAGGACTATGTCATGCGCAACTGGTCGATCGTCCGCGCCGCCCCGACGGCGGCCGGCAAGAGCCTGTTCTTCAACCTGCGCCGCCTGCGGGCCCGGCTGGGGGCGCTGGAGGGCTCGCTGACTCCCGACCAACGCCAGGCCATCGCTGTCGAGCTGGGCGTCGAGGAAGACGAGGTCGCCAGCATGGCGATGCGGCTGGCCGCCGGCGACCGCTCGCTCTCCACCCCGATCAGCGACGATTCCGCCGAAAGCTGGCAGGACCTGATCGTCGACGAGGCCGGCAGTCCCGAGCAACAGGTCAGCGACCACCTCGACGGCCAGACCCGTGAGCGGGTGCTGGCCCTGGCCCTCAAGACCCTGACGCCCCGCGAACGCGAGATCATCCAGGCCCGCCGCCTGTCCGAGGAGCCCTGCACCCTCGAGGCGCTGGGCGCGCAGATGGGCGTCTCCAAGGAGCGGGTCCGGCAGATCGAGCAGCAGGCCCTGGGCCGCCTGCGCGAGGCCATCCGCGCCGAGGTCGGCGACGAGGCCCTCTCAGGATTGGTTTAGGGCGGGGCTGGTCTAGCCCCGCGGTTTTGGGCTACCAGTCGCCCCGCGTGGCCCGGTAGCTCAGCCGGATAGAGCAGAGCTTTCCTAAAGCTAAGGTCGGGGGTTCGAGTCCCTCCCGGGTCGCCACTCGTCCTAGCCCTTGAACGTCGGCTGGCGCGGATGGACGTCGTCCTTGAAGACGTCGAAACCCTTCCAGGCCGGCTCGACCGGATCGTGGCCCGCCACCGGGATGTAGGGCGAGGGCTGGGCCAGCTCCAGGCTCGGAATATAGCGCGGACAGTTGGGAAAAATGGCGCGCGCCTCGACGCGGACGATCATCTGCGCGCCGACGGTGCTCCCCAGGAGCGGACCATCCCGGTCGATGCGGGCGATCCCGTTCACCCGCAGCCGCCGCGGCGCCCCGTGCAGGGCGATGAACAGCAGCGCCACATTCGGATTGACCTCGATGTTGCCCAGGCTCCTGAACATGCCGTTGCCATCGTAGTCCGGGAAGGCCAGTTCCGACGGGCCGGTGACCTGGACGAAACCGGCGGGACCGCCCTTGAATGAGCAATCCGGCTGCCCCTCATGGTCGGCGGTCGAGAGGAAAAAGTAGATGGCGCTCTCGATGAAGGTCTTGTCGTCCTCGGTGAAGGCGGTTCGCTTCAGCTGCTCGAGACGATCGGCAATGCGTCGGCTTTCGAAGCGGTCCTGCAGGGCGCGGCTGCCGTCGTGGTAGAACCTGTCACTGGTCATGGTGACCCCTCCGTGAGCGCCCCGGCAGGATAACCCAAAGCTTCCTTGACGTCGCCTCAACCGTCCTCGCGCCAGGCGTCGGGGGGGATGGTCAGGGTGACACTCGATCCGTCCGCTCCGGACTCGATGGCCAGCATGACGCCGATCAGCTCGGCCCGGCGGCGCATGTTGGCCAGGCCCCGGCCGGCCGCGACAGTGGCAGGTTCGAAGCCCCGGCCATTGTCCTCCAGCGACAGCACGATGCCCTGGCCCGCCGTGCGCTGCAGCCGCACCTCGATGCGGTCGGGCTTGCCGTGCCGCAGGGCGTTGGTGCAGGCCTCCTGCAGGATGCGGTAGATCTGCAGGGTGCGGTCGGGACCCAGGCCCGCGATCCGGCCGACGTCCTCGATCCGCCAGACCAGGGTCGCGCCGGCCGCCTCGCAGCGCGGCTCGATCTGGGCGCGGAAGGCGCCGAGGGCCGCGGCCAGCGAGCCCTCGCTCTGCTCGAGCGAACCCACCACCATGCGCAGGTCGTCCAGGCTCTGCTCCAGGCCGTCGACCAGGGCCGGGCCGGTCAGCCGGTTGGCCCTGGCCCGCATGACCAGGCCCAGCAGCTGGCCGCCCAGGCCGTCATGCATGTCGCGCATGATGCGGGCCCGTTCCTCCAGCAGCAGGGCCTCGCGCTCGTGTCGCTGGCGGTCCTTGAGACCACCCAGGATTTCCCGCTCCCGTTCCGCCACCAGCAGGTTCAGCTTGTCGGCGGTGGCGGTGGCGGCCTCGAACACGCCCCGGGCGCGAACGGCCAGCGAGAGCAGCAGGGCCAGCGGGAAGAAGGTCACCGCCGCGCTGAGGAAGATGCCGTAGCTCTTGATGAAACGGACGGTGGCGATGTCGGCGACCGCCGCCAGCAGCACGAAGATGAAGGCCGAGGCCTCGATGGGATCGCGGCCCCCGCCGCTCAGGTAGTAGGCGACGAGGCGGGTCAGGCAGAAGGCCAGCGTCGCCAGGCCCAGCCAGCCGATGATCCGGTCGATGTCCTGCAGGCCGACGGCGGGATCGAACTGCAGCCGCGCGGCGATCAGGGCGACGCCCATCCCGCACAGGAAGAGCACCAGCCATCCCAGGCGCTGGCGGGACCCAGCGTCCCAGACCCCGGTGATCCAGCCTCGCCCGGGCCCGGTCTCGGGCGGGGCCAGGACCGAGGTCCATTCCACGAAGAACCAGACGAGGAAGGCCAGGGTCGCCAGGAAGGCGGCCATATAGAGCCCGCCATTGGCCACCGGCCCCCAGGGCGGGTCGGTCATCATCAGCCCGACATGCTGCAGCGCCCAGCCGGCGCTCAGGCCCGCCAGCGACAGCAGCAGGCCCCGGGCGCCGAACAGCGGCGCGGCGCAGAAGCAGAAGGCGGCCACGAAGGCCCCGATGATCGCATTGGTCAGGGGCAGGTCCGACCGCAGGAACCGCAGGGCCAGGAAGGAGGGATAGAGGGCCCGGTATTCGCCCAGGTGGAACGGCCGCAGATGGCCGAAGCCGACCGCGCGCGTGACCACCAGGTCGATGCGCGCGCCGGGTCGGAAGTCCTCGCGTGGGATGCGCAGCAGCAGCGGGCGGCGGCTGAGGACGGTGTCGGCCCGCCCCTGGCCGGCGACCAGGCGGCCATCGACATAGAGCCAGGCGTTGTCCTGGGCGCTGCTGATCAGCAGGGCGGGGTCGGCAAGGCCCATGTCGGCGGCTGTGAGCGGGACGCGGAAGACCAGCGGGGTGGCGGCGCAGCAGCGGCCGACGGGCAGAGCGGTCGGGGTGACGCCGGTCCCGGACACCAGGCCGGCCGAGGCGATCAGCCGGCCGGGCGCGTTCTCGGCTGTCAGGTTGGCCCAGAGCAGCAGGCCACTGAGCAGGATCTGCAGGCCGATGATGACCGCCGCCAGCAGCCAGCGCCCTACCGCAAAAGGTTGGGGCATCAGTCCTTGAACCGGATCAGGCCGGCCTGGACGGCCTCGAACACCGCCTCGCCGCGCGAGTTCACCGCCAGCTTGCGATAGATCGACTTCACATGGTCGCCGACCGTGTTGGGCGAGATGCCCTGCAGCCGGGCCACTTCCTTGTAGCGGAAGCCCTTGGCCAGGTCGGTCAGCACCGCGATCTCGCGTCGCGACAGGGCCGGGCCGCCGGTCATCGGGGCGTCGGGGGGCCGGCGCATCCGGGCCAGGATGTGGTTGGCCACAGAGGGGCTGATCGGCGCGCCGCCGTCCAGGACGGTGCGGATGGCCTCGGCCGCCTCTGCGGGCTTGGCGCCTTTCAGCAGATAGCCGGCGGCCCCGGCCTCGATGGAACGCACGACGCTCTGGGCGTCGCCGAACACGCTGATGACGATGACCTTGATCCCATCGGTGCGGCCGTCGATCTCACGGATCAGCTCCACCCCGTTGCCGTCGGGCAGGGCCAGGTCGATCAGCAGCACGTCGACGCCTCGCGCCAGCAGCTCGCGGCCGGCCGTCAGGCAGTCGGCGACGCCGATGACCTCGAGGTCCGGCGCCTGGCCGACCGCGTAGGCCAGTTCATCGCGCAGGACGGGGTCGTCCTCGATGATCGCCACGCGCGCCCGTTTCTCAGCCGTCGCCACTCCATTGCCCTCCGTCCCGCGCCGACAGCATAGCCGCCGGCGCGGTCAGCGCCACCCTTGGCCGCCTAGGTCGGCGGCGGGGGCGGCGGCGGCGAGGGCGGCGGGTTGTCGTCGTCCTGCGTCGCCTCCACGACACCCCAGATCACCAGCCCCGCGCCGACCGCGAACAGCACCTTGTGGCTGGTCGGCTCGAACCAGCCGCCATCGCCATCGTCGGCGGCGTTCAAAGCGAACGGCGTCGAGATCCGCGGGGCGCCCCCCTGGCCGAACGACAGGCTGGCCAGGTCCAGGCTGCGCACCTGGCCCTCATCGCCGGTCTGCGAGAACCGCAGCGCTACCTTGGGCGCGGCCTGCGCCTTCGGAACGCCCAGCGGCAGGCTCCAGCGCAGCGCCACGCTCTGGCCCTCGGCGCCGGCCTGGCGAAGGCCGTTGCTCCCGAAATCCTGCGCGCCCGCCGCGCCGGCCCCCAGCGTCCCAAGCCCCAGCGCCGCCGCCGCCAGGCCCATCTTCGTCAATCCACGCATCCCGACCTCCCAGTGAGACTTCAACAGCTCGAAGGTCGCCGCGGGCGGGCTGCGCGACAATCACATGGACTGGGGATGGTCCGGCGCTCGATCGGGGCCCAAACTCGCGTTGCCGCGACTGGCGACATCCCGGACTGGCGACATCCCGCGCGGGCGGCGCTACAAGCGGGCATGGCCGATCCCATCGACAACGCTCCCCCCGGGGAGACCCCCATCCAGCGGGCGCTGCGCCTGAAACAGGCCGCCCTGGATAAGAAGCCCAAGCCGCCGCGCGGCGGGCGCTTCCAGCGCGAGCAGGCGGCGGCCCACGCCTCCTCCTCCAAGTCCAAGCCCTGGATGTCGCGCTAACCCCATGGCCGGCCCGATCACCTATCGCAGCTATCTGCGCCTCGACGACCTGCTCGCCTGCCAGACCCCGCTGTCGCAGGCCCATGACGAACTGCTGTTCATCTCCATCCACCAGGCTTCCGAGATCTGGATGAAGCTCTGCCTGCACGAGCTGCGGGCCGCGCGCGACCATGTCGCCAGCGACGTTGTCTCCCCGGCCCTGAAGATGCTGTCCCGGGTCAGCCGCATCCAGACCCAGCTGATCCAGTCCTGGGAAGTGCTGGCGACCATGACCCCGGCCGACTATTCGACGATGCGCGGCTCGCTGGGCGGCAGCTCGGGCTTCCAGTCGGACCAGTACCGGCAGATCGAGTTCCTGCTGGGCAACAAGAACGCCGGCATGATCGAGGTGCACGAGGGCGACGACGCCATCCAGGCGGTCCTGCGCCGCGACCTCGCCGCTCCCAGCCTCTATGACGAAACCCTGCGGCTGCTGGCGCGCCGCGGCCTGGCGATTCCGGCCGATCGGCTGGAGCGGGACTTCACCCAGCCCTACGCCTATTCGGAGACGGTCGAGGCGGCCTGGGCGGCGATCTACCGCGAGCCGGACCGCTACTGGGACCTGTATGAACTGGGCGAGAAGCTGGTCGACCTGGAATACCATTTCCAACTCTGGCGGTTCGGCCATCTCAAGACGGTCGAGCGGGTGATCGGCTTCAAGTCGGGCACCGGCGGCACCCCCGGCGTTCCCTACCTGGCCAAGGTCATCGAGCAGAAGTTCTTCCCCGAACTGCTGGGCGTGCGGGTCCGGCTCTGAAGCGCCCTCAGCCGTAGACGAATTCCGCGCCGTCCAGATCGATCAGCGGCAACTCGTCCTTTTCCTTCCAGTAGTCCTGGGTGTGCTGCCATTCGTGCCGGGCGCCGCGCTTGGGCAGCAATGGCATGCCGCGCATCAGGTAGCCCGGATTGAAGTTCTCCGGATCGATCCAGGATTGCAGCGCCATGCCGCGATCTTCGGGTGGAATCTCGACCACGACCTTCTTCTTGCCCCTGGCCTTCATGTGATTGAGCAGCCGGCAGACGAAGTCGCCGATGATGTCTGCCCGCAGCGTCCAGCTGGCGCGGAAATAGCCGAACACCCAGACCATGTTGGGGATGCCGGTGAACATCATGCCGCGATAGGTCACCGTGTCGGCGAAGGTCAGCGGCTTGCCGTCGATGGTGAACTCGATGTCGCCCAGGACATTCAGGTTGAAGCCGGTGGCGGTGACGATGATGTCGGCCTCCAGCTCCTGGCCGGATTTCAGCCTGAGGCCCTTCTCGGTGAAGCCGTCGATCTCGTCGGTGACCACCGAGGCCTTGCCCTTGACGACGCTCTGGAACAGGTCGCCGTCGGGTACGAAGGCGATCCGCTGGCGCCAGGGGCGGTAGCGCGGCACGAAGTGGGCCTGCACCGCCTCCTCGGGCAGGAAGGCGCGGACGCCGGCCAGCAGCTCCTCCTTGACCACCTCCGGCTCCTTGATCGAGCGCTGGGTGAAGAGGTCCTGGTCGAACAGGATCTTGCGGCGGACGATCTCGTGGATCCAGGCCTCGTCGACCTGGAGCTCGCGCAGCAGATCGGCCAGCTCGTTGGCGTTGCGGCCGGGGATGAAATAGGTCGGCGAACGCTGCAGCAGGGTGACGTGCTTGCAGTCGTCGGCGATGGCGGGCAGCAGGGTGGCCGCCGTGGCCCCCGAGCCAATGATGATCACCGACTTGCCCTTGTAGTCCAGGTCCTCCGGCCAGGTCTGCGGGTGGACGATCCGGCCCTGGTAGCGGTCCATGCCGGGCCAGTCGGGCGTGTAGCCCTGGGACTGGCGATAGTAGCCCTGGCACATCCACAGGAAGTTGGCCGTGAACGTCCGGACCTGGTTGTCGGAGAGGCGCTCGGCCTTGATGGTCCAGAGGTTGTCGGCGCTCGACCAGGTCGCCGAAACGATGCGGTGGCCGTAGCGGATATGCCTGGCCAGATCGTTCTCCTCGATCACCTCGTTCATGTAGGAGAGAATCTCTTCGGCCGTGGCGATGGGCGGGCCGACCCAGGGCTTGAAGCGGTAGCCGAAGGTGTAGAGGTCGCTGTCGGACCGTATGCCCGGATACTTGTGGGTCAGCCAAGTGCCGCCGAAGCTCTCGAGGGCTTCGAGAATGATGAAGCTGCGGTCCGGGCATTGCTGCTGCAGGTGATAGGCGCTGCCGACGCCGGAAATTCCGGCCCCGACGATCAGCACGTCGAAATGCTCCAAGGCCGCCGCCTTGGGTGAACGCTCCAATGTCTCGACCTGCGCCATCTCGCCTGCCCCATGTTGTTTTGCGGCAGGTTGGGAGGCGGACGCGGCGGGCGCTTTGATTCAGATCATTTAACTGAACGACGATCAGTTAGGCTGGAAAGCCGATCAGTAGCCGGCCACCAGGGCATCGGCCAGCCGGCGCATGACCGCCTCGGCCCCGGCCGGGTCCAGGTTCTGGTCGTAGCGCAGCCGCCGCCAGGATTCGAAGCTCAGGGCCAGGTCCAGGGCGTCGACCAGCATGGTGTCGGCCCGCACCGTCTCGGGCACGACGAACACCAGGATCTGCCGCAGCACCGTGACCAGCTGCGCATGCTCGACCTGCAGATAGGGCGACTGGTAGCGGTGGGCGTCGGCGGCCGACTTGATCGGCAGCATCTCCTCGAACAGCCGCGCGCGACGGCCGATCAGCGCGCCCAGCCGGAACCGCCAGTCCCCCTCGCCCAGCGGCTCGTGGAAGATCGGCGTCAGCCGCTCGATCATCACCGCGTGCATTTCGCGATAGAGGCCGTCCATGTCGCTGAACAGCCGGAACACCGTGCGCAGGCCGACCCCGGCCCGCGACGCCACGGCCTCGGCCGAGGGCCAGGTCTCGCCCTCGCGCACCAGGGCCATCATCGCGTCCACGATCCGCTGCCGGTTGACGTCGGCGCGCCGCCGCCGGCCATCGGTCTGGGCGGGCTCGGGCAGAACGGAGGCGAATTCGGTCGACATGGGGGTATCCTTGGGAATTGACCGCCCCCTGTCAATAATGACATTCTGACTGCCAATACCTTAAAGGCCTCGCCGGAACGCTCGATGACGCTCAGCTACGACCTCTACTGGTCCTTTCGTTCGCCCTATTCCTATCTGCTGACACCGCGGCTCGTGGCCCTGGAGGCCGAGTACGACATCACGTGCAATGTGCGGCCGGTGCTGCCGATCGCGGTGCGCAGCGCCGAGTTTTTCGACAATCAGGACCCGCTCTGGTTCAGCTATTTCGCGGTGGATTGCCACCGCGTGGCCAAATATCTCGACCTGCCCTTCCGCTGGCCCCGCCCCGACCCGGTCAGCCGCAACCCCGAAACCGGCCGCTACGCCGCGCCCGAAGACCAGCCCTATATCCACCGCCTGACCCGGCTGGGCGTGCTGGCGGCCGAGCAGGGCAAGGGCCTGGCCTTCCTGGATGAGATCAGCCGATTGATCTGGGGCGGCTCCACCGACGACTGGACGGCCGGCGACCATATAGCGCAGGCCACGGCCCGGGCCGGGCTGGATCTGGCGGCCCTCGACCCGGCCGCGACTCAGCAGGCCGAGCGGCTGGACGCCATCATCGCGACCAGCCAGGTCGACCAGCGCCAGGGCGGCCACTACGGCGTGCCCCTCATCGTTTTCAACGGCGAGCCCTTCTTCGGGCAGGATCGTTTCGACCTGTTCAAATGGCGTCTCGAGCAGAGCGGCCTCACGGCCCGGAGTTCCAAGTGATCAAACGCCTGCTCATCGGCCTCGCCGCTCTGATCGTTGTCGTGCTGGGTGTCGCCTTCGCCTTCCGGGGACCGATCGCCCTGCGCATCGTCGCGGCCATGGCCGAGCGCAACATGGCCGCCGACCTGAAAAAGGAACTGCCGGACGGCCTGAACGCCCTGGTCTGCGGCTCGGGCTCGCCGATGACCGACGGCGACCGCAACGGCCCCTGCCTGGCGGTGGTGGCCGGCGGCCGGGTGTTCATGGTCGATGTCGGCGAGAATTCCACCGAGACCCTGGCCCGGATGGGGCTGCGGCCCGGCGACGTCGACGGCGTGCTGCTGACCCACTTCCACTCCGACCATATCGACGGCCTGGGCGGCCTTTCCGTGCAGCGCTGGGTGGGCGGCTCGCGCCCCGAGCCCATCCCGCTCTATGGCGTCGAGGGCGTGCAGCGCATCGCGGCGGGCTTCAACGAGGCCTATGTCATCGACAACGGCTATCGCACCAAGCACCACGGCGTCGCCGTCGCGCCGCCGGCCGGGGCCGGCTATGCCGCCAAGGTCTTCGCCGCGCCCGTGGCGGGCGGCGAGGTCGTGGTCTACGACCAGGGCGGGCTGAAGATCACCGCCTTCAGGGTCGAGCACGAGCCGGCCAATCCGGCCGTGGGCTACCGCTTCGACTACAAGGGCCGCAGCCTGGTGGTCAGCGGCGACACCGCCCCCAGTCCCGAGGTTAGGCGGATGTCCAGGGGCGTCGACCTGCTGATCCACGAGGCCCTGGAGCCCAGGATGGTGCTGATGCTGCGCCAGGCGGCGTTGGACGCCCACCGGGACAATGTCGCCAAGATCATGAACGACATCCTGTCCTACCACACCCCGCCCGAGGAGGCCGCCCGTATCGCCCAGACGGCCGGCGCCCGCTCTCTGTTGCTGACTCACATCATCCCGCCCCTGCCGCTCAAGGCCATGGAGGGCCCGTTCCTGGGCGACAGCCGCCGGATCTTCAAAGGGCCGCTGTGGATCGCGCGGGACGGCGACATCATCAGCCTGCCGGCCGGGAGCAGGGATATCGTCCGGCGCAAGAGCCGTCTGTAGAACGGGCTCCCAAGCCCTACAGCCCCTCAACGCAATCTCGTCATGGCCGGCCGAAGTGCCGGCCATCCATAGACTCGGCGCGTCAAGGCGCTCTCGGACCGGACCGCCGCCAGCCGTCACTGCCGGTGTCTATGGGTCGCCGGGACAAGCCCGGCGATGACGGTTGAAGGTGGCTTGAAGTTCTCCTGGCCTCTCTGACTCCCCAGGCGACATAACGCCGCCTTGCCCCGTTTTGGGTTTACGATGAATTTGCCGCTGCTTTTCGGGGAGTGGCGCGCAGGTGGAAGACTTCGATCTCAA
The DNA here is from genome assembly GCF_030814835.1 of Caulobacter ginsengisoli. Taxonomy (GTDB): domain Bacteria; phylum Pseudomonadota; class Alphaproteobacteria; order Caulobacterales; family Caulobacteraceae; genus Caulobacter; species Caulobacter ginsengisoli. The sequence continues at coordinate 53,407 of NZ_JAUSVS010000003.1, read as the reverse complement.
CAAGGTGCGGCTCGTGCTGCGCGCGGCGGGCGACTACATGCTGCGCCAGGTCGAGCTGACCTCGCGGACCTTCGACAACGACCCGATGCTGGGGGTGGTCTACCTGGCCGTGCTGCAGGCCAATGTCCGCCCCATCGCCGACGATCCCCGGCTGTCGAAGACCTATGCCGGCGCCGAGCCGCCGCCGGACAGCGTCCGCGTGCCCGTCACCGCCCGCGCCATCGCCGAGTCGCTGAACATCCCGCGCGAGACGGTCCGCCGTTACATCAACCGGCTGGTCGACATGAACCTCTGCAACCGCGACGGCCGCAAGGGCGTGGTCGTCCCCCAGGCCGTGCTGACCAGCCCGGAGGGGATGCAGTTCGCCTGGAACACCTACGCCAACCTGCGCCGGCTGATGGCCCAGCTGCGCGAACTGGAAATCGAGCTCTAAGGCCTTCATTGCATCCGGCGCGGCGCTGCGGCAGGGTCGCGCCATGTCACTCGCCGCCGCCCTCAGCCGGTCGTCCCAGGCTTTCGACCGATTGCTGCCCGCGGACTGGCAGGTCGAGGGCTCGCGGGAATACCGCAACCACACCCTGCCCTCGTTCCTGAAACCCGGCCTGACCGTCTGGGACATCGGCAGCGGCCGCACCCCGATGATCAGCCCGCAGCGCAAGGCCGAGATCGGCATGACCGTGGTGGGCCTGGACATCGACCCGGAGGAGTTGAAGGCGGCCCCGCCCGGCGCCTATGACCGCTCCATCGTCGCCGATCTCACCAAATTCGAGGGCGACGGCTCGGCCGACCTGGTCGTCTCGCATTGCTGCCTGGAGCATGTGCCCGACAACCGCGCCTCGATGCGGGCCATCGCCTCGATGCTGAAACCGGGCGGCCGGGCGGTGATCTACCAGCCCAGCCGCAACGCCGCCTTCTCGCGCCTCAACATGATCCTGCCCGAGGCGATCAAGCTAAAGCTGCTCGGCGCCCTGCCGGACAAGGGCGGCAAGGGCGGCTTCAAGGCCTTCTACAACCACTGCACCCCCGCCCAGTTCAAGCGGCTGGCCAGGGAGCATGGGCTGGAGATCGAGCAGGAACGGGTGTTCTGGAACAGCGGCTATTTCCAGATCTTCCCGCCGCTGCATGTGCTGTGGCGCGGCGGCCAGGCCCTGTTCCGGCTGGTCGCCGGCGAGCAGGCGGCCGAGAGCTTCATGCTGGTGCTGAGAAAGCCCTAAGGCCCGACCAGTTTTGGGGCCGCAAGGGCGCCGACCAGGGCCGAGCCTTCGCCGGTCAGGTGGCCGCCATCGAACTGCAGCGGCACGCCATCTTTCGTGCGGGTCACGCAGGCCTTGGCGTCGCAGATCAGGTCGTTAAGTGACAGGTATTCGATCCCTCTCCGGGCGGCCATCGTCTTCATCCGCGCATCCAGCGCCAGGATCTCGGTCAGGCGATGGCGGGCGGGCAGGCCCGGATCGTTGTCCAGTTCCGACAGGACCAGGAGCCGGGGCAAAACCTTGTCGTAGCGGATCAACGGACCGATCACCGTCACATTCACGCCCTGGGCCTTGAGGTCCTCAGCGGTCTCGAACAGGGACTTGAGGTCCGCCTCGCCCCATCGCCCAGCCAGCCAGACCCCATCCAGCCGCCGGCCCGGAATCCAACGCCCGAACAGGCGGTTCATCATGACGGCGCAGCCCTTGTCGGACGAGGCTGACGGGAAGACCGGCCGGCAGCCGCCGTTGGTGGCCTGCAGCACGTTGGCGTCCGGCAGGGCCTTGGCCAGGCCGGACCACAGGGCCGCCGCGTGGCTGTCGCCGATCAGCAGATAGGTCGGCCGGCCGGGATCGCCGCTGAGGCAGCCGTCGTAATCGAAAGACTGCCGGGCCCGGGCGGTGACGAAACAGGTCCCCTCGCGATAGGCGGCGCGCTGGTCATAGCCGATCCACGACCCGGTCCAGGCCGCGTGAGCCGGCAGCCGGCCCGGCAGGCCCTGGGCCCAGGCGAGTCCCAACCCGACAAGCACCAGGCTCGCCGCGCCGACGCCGGCCATGATGAAGACCGTTCGCCGGCCAAAGACGCCGCGCTGACGGAACGGCCGCTCGACAAACCACCAGGACGCCCAGGCCAGGGCCAGCGACACCGTGACCAGGATCATCTTTTCAAGCTTGGGCGAGATGTCGTCGCCGAGCAGCAGCCCCGCGTTCTGGAAGACGATCACCGGCCAGTGCCAGAGATAGAGCGAGTAGGAGATCAGCCCCACCCAGACCAGCGGCCGGAAACTCATCACCCGCCTGACCCAGCTGTCCCCGCCCTGTCCCGCCCACAGCACCGCCGCCGTCCCCAGGCAGGGCGCCAGGGCGGCCAGGCCCGGGAAGGGCGTCTTCACCGTCAGGGTCAGCACGGCGTAGGCGATGGCCGCCAGCCCGCCGAACCCGGCCGCCTCCCGCAGCCAGCGGTTCGGCGAGGCCGGCGGGAAACCGAAGGCCAGCAGCGCCCCCAGGGCCAGCTCCCAGGCCCGGCTGGGCAGCAGGTAGTAGGCCGCCTCCGGTTGCCAGGTCAGGCTGAAGGCGCTCCAGGCCAGCGAGGCCAGGGCCAGCGCCCCGATGATCCAGCAGAGGACCCGGCGCGACGTCCCCCGCGCCAGCAGCAGCAGGCCCGGAAGCACCAGATAGAACTGCTCCTCCACCGCCAGCGACCAGGTGTGCAGCAGCGGCGCCTGCCTGGCGATCTCGTCGAAATAGTCGGTCTTGAGCCAGAACCAGACGTTCGAGGCTGACAGGGTCGCCGCCGCCAGCGACTGGCCGTAGGCGACCAGTTCGGCCGGCAGCAGCAGCCAGATGGCCGCCGCCGTCGCCGCCGCCATCATCACGAACAGGGCCGGCAGGATGCGGCGCACCCGCCGCTCGTAGAACGAGATCAGCGAGAACCGCCCCGCCTCGATCTCGTCCTGGACGATGCCGCTGATCAGGAAGCCGGAGATGACGAAAAACACGTCGACCCCGACGAAGCCGCCGGGGATCTGGCTGAAACCGGCGTGGTAGGCCACCACCGGCAGGACCGCCACAGCCCGCAGGCCGTCGATGTCGGCGCGATACTTCAGCCTGAACGCTCCCCGCTGAATTCCGACCCTTAGCCCTGGGGCGCTTCACCGGCAACCGGCTCACGCCCAGTCTCGATTGTCTGGCGCCGACGGGCCGTTTAAGAAAAACGAGGCCGATGTAGAGGGGCTTTAGATGAGCCGGGTTGCTTTCCAGACCGCGACCGTCCTGGACCGGGCCGACCCGGCTCAGGTCATCGACGACCCCTACCCCTACATCGTCGTGCGCGGCGCCCTGCCGGACGACTACTATCAGGCGCTGTCGGCCTCATTCCCGGGACTGGACGGGCTGGACCCGGGGCTGGCGCAGGCCAACAACAAGCGCCTCAACCTGATGTCCAGCTGGGGCCCCACGGAACTGCCCAGCGATCAGGCCCCGCCGATCTGGAAACAGTTCCTGGCCGACCACACCACCCCGGACTTCTCCCGCAAGGTCTTCGATCTCTTTCCCAAGGCCACGGTGGAAGGCGGCCATCCGGGTGAGCGCTGGATCCGCACCGAACTGCTGGGCGAGGGCCTGGCCCAGATGCTGCAGCTCAAGGGCCCGGTCGCCGACACCGACATCCTGGCCCGGGCCACCGTGGCGGTGAACACGCCGGTCACCGCGCCGGCCAGCGTGCGCGGCCCGCATGTCGACAACCGCTGGAAGGCCTATGTCGGCCTCTACTACGTCCGCCAGCCGGGTGACGACTCCGAGGGCGGCGACCTGACGATCTATCGCTGGAAGAAGGGGGCCAGGATCGATCCCTGGACCATGCGGGCCGATCCCAGCCAGGTGGAGGAGGTCGCCACCATCAAATACGCCCCCAACACCCTGGTCCTGATGCTCAACACCCATGACAGCCTGCACGGCGTCACGGTCCGCCAGCCCACCCCGCATGTCCGCCGCTTCGTGGTGGCGTCGGGCTGGTTCCCGGGTGTCGATGAGTCCCGGCTGCTGGGCCGCCGGCGCGGTGTCGTCGAGCGTCTGAAGGGCCTGATCCGGCCGCTGGTCGGCAAGACCAATCCCGAACCGGACTATCAGGACTGACGCCGACTGGACCTGGGCGGATTCCCCTCCGCGAACCGGTCGCATTGACAGTCCCGCCGCCCTTCCTCACCTTTCAGCGTTATTCAGAGAGCCAGTCGGGGGACGGGCGAGACATGAGCCGAATGGACACGCTGGTCGAGCCAGGATGGGAGCCAGCCGTGAGGCTGCCCCTGGCCGACGCCGCGCGTCTGGCGGGGGTCGAGCCCCAGGTCATCGCGCAACTGGTCCAGGACGGAAAGCTGGGGCGCGGCGAGGACAAGCGGCTGACCATCGACGTGGCCGAGCTGCGCCGGCTCTATCCCCAGCTGCCGTTCGTCCCGGGCGAGCCGCGGCCGCGGCCGCAGGCCATGCAGCGGCCGGCCAGCCGCAAGGTTCGACGCTCGGCCGCCGCGGTCGCGCCGCCGCGCCAGCGGGTCGCCGGCTGGCTGGCGCTGGGCATCGTCCTGGCCCTGGCGATCGCCGCCGCCCCCTTCCTGCGCCGCTATCTGGATCCGGACGTGGAATCCTTCACCCGCGCCCAGAGCTACCGGGTCCGGCTCGATCCGGACGTCACGCGCGTCACCCTGCGACGCGGTCCGGGCCCGGCCTGGGATCCCGTCGCCGTGCTGCCGCCCGGCGCGCCGGTCATTGCCTGGGGCCGCTCTCGCGATGACGAGCGGTGGCTGGCGGTGCGCACCCGCCGCGGGCAGGAGGGCTATCTGCCCGAGGCGCAGCTGCGCCCCGCGCCGGCCCCACGATGAACGACCCGGTCGAGTACGGCGAGGGACCGCGCTGGGGGCTGAGGATCGCGCTGGGGCTGGTGGCCTTCGGCCTGATCGGCGCCTGGGCCGTGGTCTGGCTGGCGTCCAGCGGCCGTCTCACCCTGCCCGAGGATCGTCCGCGCCCCCGCCCCGAGGCGCCGCCGATCGCCGTCGCCCCACCGCCCAGACCCAAGCCCTTCAAGTCCGCCGACGGCCAGGTCGTGACCAATCCTGACTGGTCCCGCCGGCCGACCGGCGACGATGTCGCCCGCTACTATCCGGAGCGGGCCCAGCGGCTGAACATCGGCGGGCGCGCCGTCATCGCCTGCACGGTCGCGCTGGACGGCAGGCTTGTGGACTGCAAGGTCGTCTCGGAGACGCCGCCCGACCAGGACTTCGGCCCGGCGGCGGTTCGGATGTCGAGCCAGTTCCGTATGTGGCCCAAGACGGTCGATGGCGAGCCGGTCGAAGGCGGAGAGGTCCGTATTCCGATCGTCTTCACACCGCCGGGCTAGAGCGTCAGGCCCCTAGCCGACATCCGCCAGACCGGCAGCCGCCGCTCCGGCGCCCAGGCCGAACTGGTCGGGATGGATGAAGTCGTCCCGGAACCACGGATTGACCGCCGGGTCGAAGACGCTCTCCAGCCACTGCTTGACCTGCCGGGCGCGGCCGGTGCGGGCCACCGCCCGGTGGTGGCGCAGCCACAGCTTGATGCCGGCCAGCGGCGGCAGGTCCAGCATCACCAGTTCCTGCTTGGAATAGACCGACATGTAGGTCGGCACGCAGCCGACCCCCGCACCCTGCTGCATGGCCACATACATGGCGGCGCTGGAGTTGGTCTCGAAGCGGTGGCGGATCAGCTCGTCCAGCGCCTTGGCCTGGCCGGGCCAGGCGGAGCGCTGGCGGCGGTGGCCGACATGGGTGATCAGCCGATGGTCGGCCAGCTCGGCCAGCGAGCGGGGCGCCCCGAATTCCTCGATGTAGCCGGGCGAGGCGAAGAAGGCGTAGTGGATGGTGGCGATGGGGGTCGAGACCACGTCGCCCGGCCCCTGCTCCTGGAAGTCGAGGCTGAAATCGGTATCGACCAGCAGCGGCGATTCCGGCCACAGGCCGCAGTCCAGCGACAGCTCGATGTCCGGATGCTGGCGGCGGAATTCCACCAGCTTGGGCATCAGCACATAGGCCGCCACCCCATCCGGCGCGGCCAGGCCGACCCGGCCGCCCTTCTGCCGGTCCATGTCGCGCAGGGCCCGCTCGGCCGCGCCCATCGTACGGGCCATGCTGGCGGTCTGCTCGACCAGCCAGGTCCCGGCGTCGGTCAGGACCACGCCGGTGGTCGAGCGGCGGATCAGCTGGGCCCCCAGCCGCCCCTCCAGGTCCTCGACCCGGCGGCTGACGGTGGACGGCAGCATGCCCAGCAGCCGGCCGGCGGCCGACAGGCTGCCCGTCTGACCGACCGCCAGGAACACCCGAACATCGTTCCAGTCGAGCCGGAAGCCCTTTTCCAGATTTACCTCAGTGGTTCCTGACATAGCCGCCTTGTCCCCTCGCAAGCCCCCTTGCAACGCGATGGTTATCCTAACGTTAAAGGTTGCATGTCGTCACCCCGACGCGGGGTCGCAGGCGAGTACTACAGCGAATACAACCGGGCCTACGGACATTACGTGGAATTACTGCCGGCTTTGCGGTCAAGAGCTGCACGTCGGCTTTGCCGACTTCCCTCAAGCGCGCCGCCGACAGACCTGCTGAGTATCGGTCGACCCGTCGAGGAGGTCCGACCATGGCTGGCAATGCGCCTATCGTTCTTGCGAATCCCAAGGGCCTCTACGCGGCCGCCGCGCCGTTCGAACTGGAACCACCGCGGGACCTTTCGGACTACGAGGCCATCGTCCGGCTGACCCGCGAGCTGATCGGCGGAACCACCGCCAGCCTGGAGGCCATGCAGGCCTGCCATGACCGCACCGGCCAGACCTTCCTGTGCCTGGGGCATGGCGAGGCCATGCGGGGCTACAGCGGCATGCTGCCGATGAGCCCCCGGGCCATGCCCCACCTGTGGATGGGGCAGTTCAACGCCCTTGACCCCGATCTGGACCTGCTGGCCCGGCCGGGCGAACGGGTCGGCGCCTGGTGGTTCTGGGGCATAGCCACGGTCGACCATGACGCCGCCCGCCAGATGATCCACGGGCTGCTGGCCACCCGGCCGTTCACCAACGGCCTGCCGACCTTCGCCCGCTCGGCCACGCCGGCCGGCCGGCGCATCGCCGCCGAGCGGATGAACTTCCATCCCATGCGCTATCCCGACGACGACCTGATGTGGGCGCCGCCGCGCCCGCTTGAAAGCAAGCCGGGCGAGACCGAACTGGATCACGCGGCGTGAACGCTCATGTGGATCCGCGTCCCGGCCGGTTGGCCGCCGGCCAGATCGTGGTCGAGGTGGCCCGGGGGCTGGACGATATCATGGCCGCCATCGCCCTGCGCGGGGCCATCTATGTCGGCGAGCAGGATTGCCCGCTCGAGGAGGAGTACGACGGCAACGACTTCTCGGCCTCGACCCATCTGATCGTGCGGGTCGACGGCGCGGCGGCCGGCACGCTGCGCATCCGCTGGTTCGCCGACTTCGCCAAGGTCGAGCGGGCCGCCGTCCTGCCCCGCTTCCGGGCCCACGCCCTGGGCGCCAGGCTGCTGCAATATGCCTGCGACCTGGCCGCCCGCCGGGGTTATCGGCGCATCCTGGGTCACGCCCAGGCGCGGCTGGTCGACTTCTGGGAGCGCAACGCCGGTCTCACCGCCCGGCCCGGCCGGCCCAGCTTCGTCTTCTCAGACCACGAATATGTCGAGGTCGAGCGCCGGCTGACTCCGCCGCCGGGCGCCCTGTCGATCGACGCCGACCCGCTGATGCTGCTTCGCCCCGACGGGGCCTGGGACCAGCCCGGCGTCCTGGACCAGTCCGTGGCGCGCGGCGCCACCAATCCCCACTAGACTCAAGGCGACCCCATGGCTTCCCGCAGAGACCCGCCCTCATCTGTCACCCCCTTCCCCCGCGCCACCCCGCCGGCCGCCGGCGGCCTGCCCGCGGTGGTCGAAACGGGCCCGGACATGGCCCATATCCACGAGCAGGTGACCCAGATCGCCGAGGGGCTGATCGAGAGCCTGGCCTTGATTCAGGCCATCGATCTGGGCGAGCTGCTCAGCGCCGCGCCCCCCGCCCCCGCCGACCGCAAACGTCATGAAACCGCCGTGGGGTTGTTGTCGATTCAGGACCGGCTGCTGCAAGAACTGCTGGTTCGATGCCAAAGGTTGCAAGCCCTCGAATAGTATCGACTCGCGTAACGGGATTACTCAAGACGGGTAATTCTCGTCTCGGCAGGTAAAGATTACCCTGCAACCGCGGCGTTAGGCCGCCTCTCGCCAGGCGCGCTCTCTCTTGCTATTTTCTAGCTCCTGAGCGCAGAATCGCACTTCAAAGTTGGACTTTCCCGGTGCATTACTGGACCTGCGGGGACAGCGAAGAAGGAGCTTGGAATTGGCGCGCATTGAAGACCAGATCGGTCCCGACCCTCTCGACATCGAAGTCGGCGCCCGGATTCGTCTGCGTCGCAAGACTCTGGGCATCAGCCAGCAGCAACTGGCCAAGCATCTCAACCTGACCTTCCAACAGGTCCAGAAGTACGAGAAGGGCGTCAATCGCATCTCGGCTTCGATGCTGATCCGCACCGCCGAGAAGCTGGAATGCTCGGCCGCCTTCCTGCTGGGTGAAGAAGACCAGGATCGCGCCGCCAAGTCGGTGGCCATCCGTCAGCTCGCCTCGCCCAAGGCCTTCGAACTGCTGGAAGCCTTTTCGGCCCTGCCCGATTCGCGCACCCGCGGCGCGGTGCTGGCCCTGACCCGGGCCCTGGCCGGCCAGGAAGCCGCCGTCGCGGCCTGATCCTCTCAGGTATTCGGCTTGAAGCCGCCGTCCCGCACCGGACGGCGGCTTTCGCTTGTACGCCCGTGTGCATGAGGGTGATCAGGTAGCGGAGATGCCCCAGGCCTGCCGCGCCGCCTCGATCCGCGCCAGCTTGGCGTTCAGCGGCCCCCAGTCATCGGCCTCGGCGATCGGCGCCCACAGCGCCTCGACCTCGTCGATCAGCATCTCTTCGGGCTCGTCGGCCTGGAACATCGGATGGGCCAGGCGCTCTGGCCGGTCCGGCTCGAATTCGGCCAGCCGCCGCCGGAACTCCGCAGCCGCCTCGCCGCCATAGGCCCCGGCGCGGGCCCCGGCCATCGCCCGCTCGCCGCCGCAGAACCAGTCGAAGAAGAACGGCTCCCAGCGCACGGCCTCGCCGCCTTCGGCCAGCGCCCGGAAGCCAGCGTTGACCAGGTCAACATCCTCGTCGGGCGAGCGCGGCTTCACCCCCAGCCGGGTCAGCATCGCGGTCTTCAGGCCCTCGCGATAGGCGGGTCCGAAGCCGTTGATCGCCTCGACCAGCCGCTCGCTCTCGCTGACCAGGGTCAGGCAGCCGGCCAGCTGCTGCAGATTCCAGAAGGCCGCCTCGGGCTGGCGGCCGAAGCTGTAGAGGCCGCTCTCGTCGAAATAGGCGGCGGTGAAGTTAGGGTCGTTGCGCGGCAGGAACCGCCAGGGGCCGTAGTCGAAGCTCTCGCCGGTGATCACCATGTTGTCGGTGTTCAGCACGCCATGCACGAAGCCCGCCGCCATCCAGCGGCCGGCCAGATTGGCGGTGCGCAGGACCGCCGCGCCGAGCAGGGCGCTGGCCCGGTCCGGGGCGTCGGCCAGGCCCGGGTAGTAGGTCTCAACCGCGTGGTCGACCAGCTTTTGGATGTTGTCGGCGCGGCCCAGGAAGGCGTGGCGCTGGAAGCTGCCGAAGCGGATGTGGCTGTGGCTGAGCCGGACCAGCACCGCCGAACGGGTCGGGCTGGGCTCATCGCCCCGGACCAGATCCTCGCCGGTCTCGATCAGCGAAAAGGCCCGGCTGGTCGGGACGCCCAGCGCCTCCAGCATGTTGGCGGCCAGGATCTCCCGCACCCCACCCTTGAGGGTCAGCCGGCCATCGCCACTTCGGGACCAGGGGGTCTGGCCCGAGCCCTTGGTGGCCAGGTCGAGTAGCCGATCCGAGCCTGCTTCCCGGAGCTGGGCGAACAGGAAGCCGCGGCCGTCGCCGAGGTCGGGGTTGTAGCTGCGGAACTGATGGCCGTGATAGCGCATGGCCAGCGGCCCAGGCTGATTGTCCGGCAAGGGCTGGAACCGGCCGAAATGGGCGGTCCACTCCGCTTCGGTCAGCTCGCCCAGCCCGACTGTCTCGGCGGACCGCTGGTTGCGCCAGCGGGTGATGGTCTGCGGGAAGTTGGCCGGCAGGACCGGATCGGCGAAATCCGGACCCATCGCCATGAAGCGCGGATCGGGGCGATAGCTGGGCGAGACGGGCATCTGTGCCAGATGCGGGCAGAGGGGCGGAGGCGCAACCCCTTACCCCGAATTCACTGGCCAGGTCGGCGCCTGGCCAACAGACTGCCGCCATGCCGACCCTGGCCGCCCCGGTCCCGCTCCGCCAGCGCCTCGCGCCCCACGAGACAGCGCCCCGGCATCGTCACGCCCAGCCCTATGCCGCGCTGGTCCTGGCCGGCGGCTATGCCGAGGCCGGCGACGGCGGGCGGCGCTGGACCGCGCCCGGCGATGTCATCCTGCACGGCGGCTTCGAGGCCCACGCCAACCGCATCGGCCCGCGCGGCGCCCAGGTGCTCAACCTGCCCCTGCCCGACGCCTGGGAGCCTCCCGCCGCCTTCATGCGCATCGCCGACCCGGACGCCATCGTCCGCCTGGCCGAGCGCGACCCCGAAACCGCCGTCGCCTGTCTGATCGAAGGCCTGATCCCCTGCCCCACCGGCCCCGCCGATTGGCCGGACCGGCTGGCCGATCTCCCTTCCGGGTCGCTCAGTGACTGGGCCCGGCGCGAGGGCCTGGCCGCCGCCACGGTCTCCCGCGGCTTTCGGCAGGTGTTCGGCGTCTCACCCAGCCGCTACCGGGCCGAAGCCCGGGCCCGGGCGGCCTGGCGTGGAGCGCTGACCCGCGACCTGCCGCTCGCCGACCTCGCCCAGGCCCTGGGCTTTGCCGACCAGGCCCACATGACCCGGGCGGTCACCGCCCTGACCGGCCGCCCGCCCGGCGTCTGGAGGTCAAACCGATTCAAGACGGCGGAGTCCCGCGCCGCCTAGCCTGGCGCCATGAACCGCCGCCAAATCCTCCTCGCCGCCGCCGCCACAGCCCTCGCGTCCCCGGCCCTCGCCGCCGACATCCGCACCCGATGGGACGTGCGCACCTCGGAAGGCTTCGACGCCCTCTGCTTCGTCGGTCCGCTCTCCGGCAAGCCCTTCTACGCCGACCACTACAAGGACGAGTTGGCCGCCTTCAAACCGCGGATGGCCCCGGCCGCCCTGGCGGCGCTGGCCGACCTGCAGGCCCAGGCCGACAAGAGCGGCGACCTGCTGGGCCCCAGCCTGACCACCATCTTCTCCGGCGGGCCGGACGCGACGCTGGACGACCTGATCGCCAGCCTCGACGCCGCCGAACGGGTGCTGGCCCCGCCGCTGCAATCGGGTCCCTATGCGAAGGAGCCGGCCGAATGGCAGGCCTTCCTGGCGAGCCGACCCAAGCTGCGGCAGGTGCTGACCGGCCTCAGGGACGCCGGCTTCCCCGCCTTCCGCAAACAGTATGTCGAACCCCGCGCCGCCGTTCGGCTCCCCGCCCTGACCGCCAAGCTGGCCGGGATGGACGTTATCGCCGAGCAGGAGCGGCTGCTGGGCCGGCGCTTCCCCGATCCGTCGCTGGAGGTGATCCTGCTGTATTTCTCCAAGCCGCACGGCATCAAGATCCAGGGCCAGCGCTTCCTGACCCACCTCGACTATCCGGACCTGATCGTCATCCGCAACGCCGCCCACGAGATGCTGCATCCGCCCTTCGACATGGAGGGGCCGCTGGCCAAGGCGCTGCTGGGGCGGCTGGGCCAGGACGATCTGCTGACCCGCATCGTCGCCGAGCATAACCCGGCCTTCGGTTACAACAGTCTTGAAGGCATCCTCAACGAGGACACGGTCCAGGCGCTCGAGGAAATCGTCGCCGGACGGCTTGGCGTTGGCGTCCCGCCGGCCAAACGCTGGCGCAAGGCGGATGACGGCATGCATGTGCTGGCCGCCGGCCTCTACGGCCTGCTCATGGCCGACGGCTACGACCGGACAGGTGGCAGTATCGAGACCTGGATGCGCCAGGCCCTCGACGCCGGCCGCCTCGATCCCGGCCCGCTGCACGCCTCGGCGGCCGGCGTGCTGGGCCTGCCGGCCGATAGGCTTTGGCCGTCTACGCCAGTCCAGCCTTGAGCGCCGCAGCGGCCCGGTCGATGGCCGGGATCACCGCCGGAGCGACCGAGGCCATGATGTAGAAGTCGTGCATCAGGGTCGGATGCTCGGCCAGCTCGGCCTTGATCCCGGCGGCGTTCAGCCGCCTGGCGTATTCGGCGCCCTCATCCTTCAGCGGGTCCCAGCCGGCCGTGGCGATATAGGCCGGCGGCGCGCCCGTCAGGTCCTCGACATGGACCGGCTCGGCCCGCTTGCCGTGCGGATGGCCGATGGCGGCGAAGTGGCTGGCGAACCAGTCCATGACCTCGGCGGTCAGCATGTAGCCGGTGGCCAGGTCTTTGCGGGACGCGGTGTCCTGCAGCATCGCCGTGGCCGGATAGGCCAGGAACTGGAAGGCCAGCTTGCGGCCGGGATCGCCGCGCATCTCCAGCGCCATGCAGGCCGCCAGGTTGCCGCCGGCCGAGCAGCCGCCGACCGCGATCTTCTTCGGGTCGAAGCCGATCTCGGCGGCGTGGTCGAAAGCCCATTTCGTCGAGGCCAGGGCGTCGTCATGAGCCGCCGGGAAGGGATGCTCGGGGGCCAGGCGGTAGTCGACCGCCAGGATGCGCACACCGGAAGCCGCCGCCAGCCGGCGCATGAAGTCGTCATGGGTCTCGAGGTCGCCGATGACGAAGCCGCCGCCATGGAAATAGACCAGGCCCGGCCCCGGCGCCGCCGCGCCCTTGGGCGTGTAGAGCCGCGCCTTGATCTTGCCGGCCCCGCCGTCGACCTGCAGGTCGCGGACGTCGAGGTCCTTAGGCGCGCCGGCATCCTGCCCGGCCCGCATGGCCACATAGTTGGCGCGGATCATCTCGGGCGGGATCATCGACAGCGGCGGCATCTCGATGGCCGCGGCGGCGTCGAGCATGGCGCGGAAGTTGGGGTCGAGTTCGGCCATGGCCGTGTCTCCTAGAGGACGATGACGCCGGGGGCCGGCGGGTTGGCGTAGAGGCCGTCGACCAGGGCCGCCCGGCGTTCCAGGGTGGCGCGCTGGTTGACATAGCCCTTGTCGGTGATCTCGCCGGCGTCGATGGACGGCGGCTCGGTCATGATCACCAGCCGGCCGATGCGGCGCGAACTGCCACCGGCCGTGGCGTTGAACGCCTTGAGTTTCTCGGTCAGCAGTTCGGTCAGCTTCTCCAGAGGATTGCCCTCCGCTGCCAGCGACTGCATCCCGGCCATCGACGGCCAGACCAGCGCGCCGATGAACGGCTTGTCCTGCCCGGCGATCACCGCATCCATCACATAGGGGCTGCAGGCGGCCACGACGTCCGGGCGCAGCACCCCGACGCTGACCCAGGTGCCGCTGTCTAGCTTGAAGTCCTCGGTCACCCGGCCGTCGAAGACCATGCCCTGGGCGGGATCGTTGTCGTCGATGAATTTGGCCGCGTCGCCCAGCTTGTAGAAGCCTTCCTCGTCGAAGGCGGCGGCGGTCTTTTCGGGGTCGCCGTGATAGCCGGTGGTGACGGTCGGGCCCTTGACCCGCACCTCATACTTGGTCCCGTTCGGCACCAGCTTAATGGTGATCCCCGGCAGCGGCAGTCCGACCAGCCCGACCCGCTCGGTCGCCCAGTGGGTCACGGTGATGCCCTGGGTCTCGGTCGCGCCATACATCGTCGTCAGCGGGATGCGGTGGCCGGTCTCGGCCACGGCCAGGGCCTGCAGGCGGTCGTTGACATCGTTCGACAGGGTGGCGCCGCCATAGCCCATATAGACCAGGTTCTTGAAGAAGGACGCCCGCAGCGCCGGGTCGCGTTCCATGGCCTCGGCCAGCATGCCGAAGGCCACCGGGGCCGAGCCGAACACCATCGGCGAGACCTCATAGAGGTTCTTGATGGTGGTCTCGAACATGCCGGGCAGCGGCTTGCCTTCGTCGAGATAGACCGTGCCCCCGCCCCACAGCACGCCGTTGAAGCCGATATTGCCGGCCGAGATATGGCTCCAGGGCATCCATTCCAGGCTCTGAGGCACGACGTCCGGATCGGCCGGCTCGGCGCGCAGGCCCTCCTGGCCGGCGATGACCCCGGCCATCATGCCGAAGGTCTGCGGCACCCCCTTGGGCATGCCGGTCGAGCCGGAGGTGAACAGGTATTTGGCGACGCTCTGGTGGCCCAGGGTCTCGCGGGCGGCGTCGACCGCTTCGGTTGGCCTGGTGGCGACGAGTTCGCCGAGCGTCAAGTTGCCGGCGGTCCCGTCGACGGTGACGAACTCCAGGTCCGGATCGACCGTCCGCAGGGTGGCGAAGGCGCGCTCGAACATCGCGCCCGACTGGGCGAACACGACCTTGGGCTTCACCACGCCGGCGCAGTGCCGAAGCTTGGCGTGGTCGGTGGAGATCAGCGAATAGGCCGGGCTGATCGGGGCGATCGGCACGCCGGCGGTGTAGCAGCCCAGGGTGACCAGGGCGTGCTCGATGGAGTTGGCCGACAGCACCATGACGCTGTCGTCCTTGGTCAGGCCGCGGTCCAGCAGCGCCTGGGCGATGCCCTCGGCGGCGGCCAGGGCCTCGCCATAGGTCACCGTCCGCCAGGGCCCATGGCCGGGCTCGCGCTGGCGCATCCAGGGGCGGTCGGGATGGGCCTCAGCCTTCTCCTTCAGCAGATGGGCGATGGAGCGGGGGCCGGCGCCAGGCGCATGGTTGGACCGCACCAGGATAGAGCCGTCGTCGCGCCGCTCGACAGTGACGTCGGGGCCTTTCATCGGCAGGGGCTTGAAGGCCGGCTTGGCCGGCGCCGCGCCCAGATCATCAGCCATGGCCGATCCTCCCGATAGGTTATCGTTGTTAGGCTGACGTTAGCGGAAGGGGTGTGGCGGCGGCAAGAATGACGCCGCGTCAGCTACAGCCCCTTCAGCCACGGGATCAGCAGGTCGGTCACCTCTTTGGGCCGCTCCTGCTGCGTCCAGTGCCCGCAACCCTCCAGCACCGTCGCCCCGCGCAGGCCCGGCAGGTGCGGGGCCATGATGTCCAGCGGGTTCACGCCCGGGATCATCTTCAGCACCAGGTCGCGGCTGCCGCCGATGAACAGGGACGGCTGCTCGATCTTGCGGCCCTGGAATTCCGACAGGAAGGCGAAGTCCTCGTCGTGGTTGCGGTAGCGGCTGAGCGGCCCGAAGAAGCCCGAACCCTCGAACTCGTGGACGAAGTAGTCGATGTCGGCCGGCGTCAGCCAGGCCGGGAACGGGTCCGGATCGGGCAGGCGGTGCAGCAGGGTCTCGCCATGCTTCTTGTCCGGCGGCCAGGTCCCGTCGGGGGCGTCGCCGCTGATGGCGTAGTAGAATTTGCGCAAGGCCCCCCGGACATCGGCCTCCATCTCGGCCTCGGCGACCCCGACGTCCTGGAAATAGGCCTGGTAGAAGAACCGGCCCTTGTCGACGAACATCGCGTTGAAGATCGCCTTGAACGAGGCCTGCGGCACGCCGGTATAGGGCACCGACAGCCCCGCCACCGCCCGGATCACGTCGGGCCGGGTGAGCGCGGTGTTGTAGACGATGGGCGCCCCCCAATCGTGGCCGATCAGCACCCCCGGCTGGCCGGGGCTGAGCGCCTCGACCACGCCCGCGACGTCGGCGGTGATATGCTCCAGGCCATAGTCAGTGACCTTGCCCGGCTTGTCCGAGCCGCCATAGCCGCGCACGTCGATGGCGCAGGCGGTGAAGCCCGCCTCGGCGATCGGCCCCATCTGGTGACGCCAGCTGTACCAGCTCTCCGGAAAGCCATGCACCATGACCACCAGCGGCCCGCTCCCGGCCACCGCCGCGCGCAGGCGGATGCCGTTGGTCTCGATCATGCGGAAGTCGGGGGTCATGCGTTTCCGTTTCCCAATCGCCCGGCTGCCCCGAGACTTTAGTTCATCCTGACGGCCCGGCTTGGTAGACTCAAGCATGACCCACCGTCATTCCATCGAACCTGATCGCCGCGAAGCTGAGTCAGAACGCGACGTTGCCGAAGGTCGTGTCGTTCCCCACGCCGTGGTCCGCGAGTGGTTGAAGTCGATCACCGCGGGCAAGCCGAAGCCCACACCCTATTCGTGGCGCGTGTAGTGCTCATTTCGCGCCCACCCAAACTACCGCTCATCCCCGCGTAGGCGGGGACCCAGGCTTTTTTCGTTTCAGCGGTTGAAACACCTAGGACCAAGAAGACAGGATCGCAGCATCGGACAGCCCGCAAAAACACCTGGGTCCCCGCCTGCGCGGGGATGAGCGGAATTTTAAAGGTGGGCGCCTAGCCCACCATCCGCCCCTTGCCCGCCCAATACGGCTCCCGCAGTTCTCGCCGCAGCACCTTGCCCGATGGGTTCCTGGGCAGGGTCTCGATGAAGTCCACCGACTTGGGCGCCTTGTAGCCGGCGATCTTTTCGCGGCAGTGGGCGATGATGCTGGCCGGGTCGGCGGACTCGCCGGGTTTCAGCACGACGATGGCCTTGACCGCCTCGCCCCATTTGTCGTCCGGCACGCCGATCACCGCGGCGTCGGCGACGGCGGGGTGGCTGAACAGGGCGTTCTCGACCTCGGCCGGATAGACGTTCTCGCCGCCGGAGACGATCATGTCCTTCACCCGGTCGTAGATGTAGAGGTAGCCCTCGTCGTCGAAATAGCCGGCGTCGCCGGAGCGGAACCAGCCCTCGCCGTCGATGGCGTCATGGGTGGCTTCGGGGCGGTTCCAGTAGCCCTTCATCACCCCGACGCTGCGGATCTGGATTTCGCCGACCTCGCCCGGCCCGCCGGCTGTCCCCTCGGGGGTCATCACCCGCACCTCGTAGCCCGGCCAGGGCTTGCCGCAGGAGCGCAGCTTGTCGCGCTCGGGCGCATGATCGTCGGGCGACAGGTAAGTGCCCCCGCCGATGGTCTCGGTCAGGCCGTAGAGCTGGCTGAAGCTGCAGCCGAACCGCGCCTGGGCCTGGCGCAGGGTCTCCTCGGCGATCGGCGAGGCGCCGTAGAAGATGCGCTCCAGCCTCGAATAGTCGGCCGCCTCGACGCCCGGCGTATGGAGCAGCATGTTGATGATGGTCGGCGCCAGGAAGGCGTAGGCCACTTGGTGGGCCGGCAGGGTGGCGATGATCTCGACGGGGTTGACCTCGCGCAGCAGCACGCAGCGCACGCCCTGCAGCATGGCCAGCAGGCCGCAATTGACCCCGGCCACATGGAACAGCGGCATCAGCACCAGGTTGGTCTTGCCGGTCTCATAGCGGGCCCAGCCGGCCTCGATGGCGCTCTTGAACAGCGCCGCATAGTTGGCCTCGGTCAGCTGCACGCCCTTGGGCAGGCCCGTGGTGCCGGAGGTATAGAGCTGGATGACATCGTCGGTCGGCTCGGCGGGGAGCATCGGATCGACCGCCGAATGCTCGCCGATCCAGTGGCGGAAGCCCGGCCAGCGCTCATGACCGGGTTCGAAGCGCACCAGGCCGCGCAGGTCCGGCAGGTCGCTGGCGATCATGTCGATGACGTCCTCGAAGCCCGCCCCCACGACCACCAGCTTGGCGTCGGCGTCCCTGAGGATGAAGCTGACCTCCGGCGGGGCCAGCCGCCAGTTGACCGGGGCCAGGCAGACCCGGGCCTTCACGCAGCCCAGCCACAGGGTGAAAAAGTCGTCGGTGTTCTTGGCCAGCACGCCCACCCGGTCGCCCGGTTTCAGCCCGGCGGCGATCAGGGCGTTGGCGCAGCGGTTGGAGGCCTCGTCCCACTGGGCGAAGGTCGTCGAGCGGCCCTCGAACCACAGCATCTCGGCGTCCGGCCGCAGCCGCGCCTGCACGCGCGGAATGTCGGCGACGCACGTGGCCAGATCGGCCCCCGTGGGTTCCATGGCCCTTCCTCCCCTGGCCGGATGTGAAGCGCGGTTGGGGGCGGCGTACACGCCGCCCCTCCACGTCTTGGCAGTCCTACTCGGCGGCGGCCGGGGCGCTGTTGCCCAGGATGGCCTTGGTTTCCAGGAATTCCCCGAAGGCGTGGTCGCCCCATTCCCGGCCGTTGCCGCTCATCTTGAAGCCGCCGAAGGGGGCCATCATGTCGGGGCCCGCCCCGTTGATGTTGACCTGGCCGGCGCGCAGCCGGCTGGCCACCTTGCGGGCCGCCTCGAGGTCGCCGCCCGAGACATAGGCCGCCAGGCCATACTCGGTGTCGTTGCCGACCTTCACCGCTTCATCGACCGTCTCGTAGCCGAGGATCGAGATGACCGGGCCGAAGATCTCTTCCTTGGCGATGGTCATGTCGTTGGTGACGTTGGCGAAGACGGTGGGCTTCACATAGTAGCCCTTGTCCAGGCCCTCCGGACGGCCGGGGCCGCCGGTGACCAGGGTGGCGCCCTCGGCGATGCCCTTCTCGATCAGGCCCTGGATCTTGGTCCATTGCACTTCCGAGACGACCGGGCCCATGCGGTGGTTGCCGTTGGGATCGCCGACGTCATGCGCTTCGGCCGTGGCCTTGGCGATGGCGATGACCTCGTCCATGCGCTTGCCGGGGACCAGCATGCGGGTCGGGGCGTTGCAGGACTGGCCCGAGTTCATCATCACCGAGCCGACGCCGCCCGAAACGGCCTTCTGGAAGTCGGCGTCGTCGAGGATGATGTTGGGGCTCTTGCCGCCCAGCTCCTGGTGCACGCGCTTGACGGTCGGGGCGGCGTTCTTGGCCACCTCGATGCCGGCGCGGGTCGAGCCGGTGAAGCTGACCATGTCGACGTCCGGATGGCTGGACAGGGCCACGCCCACGCCGGGGCCGTCGCCATTGACCATGTTGTAGACGCCGGCCGGAACACCGGCGGCATGCAGGATCTCGGTCCAGATGTAGCCGGAGAAGGGGGCCACTTCCGAGGGCTTCAGCACCATGGTGCAGCCCGTCGCCAGGGCCGGCGCGACCTTGCAGGCGATCTGGTTGACCGGCCAGTTCCAGGGGGTGATGAAGCCGCAGACGCCGATCGGCTCCTTGACCAGCTTGGTGGTGCCGCGGTCTTCCTCGAACCTGTAGTTCTTCAGCACGGCGACGGCGGTCTGCAGGTGGCCGATGCCCATGGCCGCCTGGGCGCGCTGGGCCAGCCAGGACGGGGCGCCCATTTCCTCGGTGATGGCCTTGGCCATGTCCTCGTAGCGTTTCTGGTATTCGACGATGATCCGCTCCAGCACTTCGATGCGCTGCTCGCGGGTCGTTTGCGACCAGGTCTCGAACGCCTTCTTGGCGGCGGCGACGGCCAGGTCGACATCGGCGGCCGTGCCGATCGAGATGTGGCCGCAGACTTCCTCGTTGGCCGGGTTGATCACGTCGAGGCTCTTGGGGGTGACCGGGTCGACCCATTTCCCATCGATGTAGAATTTCATGTATTCGCGCATGGCCGTCCTCCTTGGCGTCCGGGTCGGGCCGCTACTGCAGCCTCGTTCGGGCGGGCATTCTAGTGATCGGCGATCACTGTGGAAGGGGGATTCGAACGGCTGTTCGGACTAGTCCGTCCGCTTGACCGTAAAGGTCTTGCAGCCCTCACCCAGCACCTGGCCGGAAAAGCCGTCGATGGCCTCGAAATCCCCGAAGCCGACGAAGCCCAGCAGCCCGACCATTTCGTAGCGGTCCGGCCGGGTGATCCAGGTCTCGCCCTGCAGCCGCAGCAGGCCGTTGCGCACCGTCCCGGTGAACCGGTAGCTGCCGTCGGGAACCTTCTGGTCGCCGTCCCGGGCCTTGCCGAAGGTGAAGACCCCGGCGACCGTCCCGTCCTCCTCGCCGGCCAGGAGGAGGTTCAGGCTGGTCTTGCCCTGGTTGCAGACATAGCTGCCGACCCACTCGCCGGACAGGCCGGAGGCGTTGTCGGCCTGGGCCAGGCCTGGCGTTGCGAGGATGAAAAGGGCGGCGAGGATTGAGATCAGGCGCACGGTTTCAGGCCCCGGCCGGGCGGCGGCCCACCAGGAACCCTATGCAGCCGGCCGGGGAAATCCGCCCCGCGAAGCCGTCGAGGGGTTCCGCGCCGAGCTTCGCGGTGAGCCCGATCATCGCGCCATCGGCCGGCTGGTCGAGCCAGCGCTCGCCCCGCAGGGTCAGCACGCCGTCGGTCACCGAACCGACGACCTCATAGCGGCCCTTGGGGATGTCCTCGCTCCCCATCGGCCCGAAGGCCAGGGTCCCCCTGACCTCCCCCGCCGCTGTCCCGGTCAGGTCCAGCGTCAGGCCCGTCTCCCGCTGCGGGCAGCTGTACCAGCCTTCCCAGTGACCGGTCACGAGGGTGGCGTCATCGGCTCGGGCGGCGGCGGGGATCAGCACGGCCAGGGCGGCCAGGACAGGGATCAGGCGCATGAGGTCGTCTCCAGACTTGTCGGCATCCTCGACCCGGAACCCTGGCCCCGCAGCCCCAGTTAAGGGGGAGATACTCAGGCATCCCGCCACCCTGCTGACACGCCCTGGCAGCAGCCCCTCTGGCGCCATCAGCCCGCAGGACCTAACTTCGCATCATGCCCGCTCCCCCATCCTTCCCCGGCGTTGGCCCCGGTCTAAGCGACGTCTCCGCGAAGTTCGTGCACGACCTGGCCGATGCCCAGACGCCCGCGCTGTGGACGCCCCACCGCCCGTCCCGCCCCCAGAAGTCCGAGGGCGGCCGGCGGTTCGAGCTGGTCAGCGACTATGAGCCGGCCGGCGACCAGCCGACCGCCATCCGCGAGCTGGTCCAGGGCATCAGGGACCGCGAGCACGACCAGGTGCTGCTGGGCGTCACCGGCTCGGGCAAGACCTTCACCATGGCCAGCATCATCGCCGAGACCCAGCGGCCGGCCCTGATCCTGGCCCCCAACAAGACCCTGGCGGCCCAGCTCTACAGCGAGTTCAAGAGCTTCTTCCCCAACAACGCCGTCGAGTATTTCGTCAGCTACTACGACTACTACCAGCCGGAAGCCTACGTCCCGCGCACCGACACCTATATCGAGAAGGACTCCAGCCGGAACGAGCAGATCGACCGCATGCGCCACAGCGCCACCCGCGCCATCCTGGAGCGGGACGACGTCATCGTCGTGGCCAGCGTCAGCTGCATCTACGGCATCGGTTCGGTCGAGACCTATACGGCCATGACCTTCAGCCTGCAGGTCGGCCAGAAGATCGACGACCGCCAGCTGCTCGCCGACCTGGTCGCCCAGCAGTACAAGCGCAACGAGCAGGCCTTCGAACGCGGCACCTTCCGCCGGCGCGGCGACAGCATCGAAATCTACCCGGCCCACTATGACGACCGCGCCTGGCGCATCTCGCTGTTCGGCGACGAGATCGAGGCCATCCACGAGTTCGACCCGCTGACCGGCAAGAAGACCGCCGATCTGACCGAGGTGAAGATCTACGCCAACAGCCACTACGTCACGCCGCGGCCGACGCTGAACCAGGCCGCCATCGCCATCAAGGCCGAGCTCAAGGAGCGGCTCGACTGGCTGGTCGCCAACGGCAAGCTGCTGGAGGCCCAGCGGCTGGAGCAGCGCACCACCTTCGACCTGGAGATGATGGAGACCACCGGCAGCTGCGCCGGCATCGAGAACTACAGCCGCTACCTGACCGGCCGCCGGCCCGGCGAGCCGCCGCCGACCTTCTTCGAATACATCCCCGACAACGCCCTCCTCTTCGTCGACGAGAGCCACCAGACGGTGCCGCAGATCGGGGCCATGTATCGCGGCGACTACCGCCGCAAGTTCACCCTGGCCGAATACGGCTTCCGCCTGCCCAGCTGCATGGACAACCGCCCGCTGAAGTTCGAGGAGTGGGAGGCCATGCGGCCCCAGACCACCCACGTCTCGGCCACCCCCGGCAAGTGGGAGATGGAGAAGACCGGCGGCGTCTTCTCCGAGCAGGTCATCCGCCCCACCGGCCTGATCGACCCGCCGGTCGAGGTGCGGCCGGTCAGCAAGGGCGGCACGAGCCAGGTCGACGACGTCATCGACGAGTGCCGCCAGTGCGCCCTGAAGGGCTACCGCACCCTGGTCACTGTGTTGACCAAGAAGATGGCCGAGGACCTGACCGAGTTCATGCACGAGCAGGGCCTGCGGGTCCGCTACATGCACAGCGACGTCGACACCCTGGAGCGGATCGAGATCATCCGCGACCTGCGGCTGGGCGCCTTCGACGTGCTGGTCGGCATCAACCTGTTGCGCGAGGGCCTGGACATCCCCGAATGCGGCCTGGTCGCCATTCTCGACGCCGACAAGGAGGGCTTCCTGCGCTCCGAGACCAGCCTGATCCAGACGATTGGCCGGGCAGCGCGCAACGTCGACGGCAAGGTCATCCTCTACGCCGACACCATCACCGGCTCCATGGAACGCGCTATGGCCGAAACCAGCCGCCGCCGCGAGCGCCAGACGATCTACAACACCGAACACGGCATCACGCCGGAGAGCGTCAAGAGCCGCATCAAGGACATCCTGGCCTCGCCGTACGAGAAGGACCGGGTGACGATCGACGTCGGGGTGGCGGAGGACGCCAAGCCGTTCCTGGGCTCCAACTTCCAGGCGACGTTGCGGGATCTGGAGAACAGGATGCGGGCGGCGGCGGCGAATTTGGAATTCGAGGAGGCGGCCCGGCTGCGGGACGAGGTCAAGCGGTTGAAGATGCTGGACCTGGAGTTCGCGAACGAGGTGATGACGGGGACGGGCGAGGAGGTGGACCGGGCGGCGCCGAAGGCGGCGCGGGCTCAGGCGCGGGCGGAGGCGGCGGAGCGGTTTCGGAAGGGGCGGCGGTAGGGCGCTATAGCTGCGTATCGGGAAGTCGTGCGTCGGAACGCGATATTTTTTAAGCCTATATTGCCCCGACATGCCATATCCGGCTGGAACTAGTAGGGACTCGGCATGGCTATCTACGCTTTCTGGAACAACAAGGGCGGGGTTGGCAAAAGCTACCTGACATTCCAGGTGGCTACCGAATACGCACGGCAGCACCCGGAAAAGCGGGTGCTCGTGATCGATCTTTGCCCCCAAGCCAATTCGTCCAGCATGCTTCTCGGCGGTCTGGTCCACGGTGAAGCCGCACTTGACCAGCTATCTCTAGCGGCACCCCCCCGTACGATTTCAGGCTACATCGAAGATCGCGTTAGAAGCCCCTACGTTAGCCCTCGTAGCGGAGGACACTACGTAGTCCAAGTTTCTGCCACCAACCCGGAGGTGCCTCCGAACGTTCACCTCGTTTGCGGGGATGAGCAGCTTGAAATCCAGTCTTCTAGAGTTCTTGGCGCCACCAATCCTGGCCCACAAGACGCTTGGCGCATTGTTCATCAGTGGATAAGCGATTTAATTTCCGATATTACCGTAGGGTGGGACGACTACACCGTATTTATTGACTGCAATCCAAGCTTCACAATTTATACCGAATTGGCAATGGCTGCCTCCGATCGTCTAATTGTCCCCTTTACGGCTGACGGATCGTCAAAACGAGCGGTACGTGCGCTATTGGCGCTTATCTATGGTGTGCAACGGAATCCTGGTGCGCAGATTTCCCAATTCTATCTGAATACCCAACAATTTCGCCTGACAACACCCAGGATATACGCCTACGTCGGAAACCGACTTACTCAAAATTTAGGTCCAGCTAGCGCGTTCCGAGCAGTAGTGAACGAAATTGGAGACGAAATATTTCGCGTGTGGTTGGCAAATCCTAACCAGTTTGAAATTCATCCAAATGGCGCGCTCCCCCCCCGGACTCGGACGGAATTCAAGCGGATGTTTCAGTATCAAATAAATGATGCAAACACGTCGTCCGTTGTATCTTCCACTCTTGGCATACCGATGCACCGACTAGTTGCAGGAATTAAAAATGTGATGGGCCGGAATGTAATGGTCAATCAAACGCAACTAAACAGTCTGCAGCCAAATATTCGAGATTTCGTTCAAGAAATCGAATAGACGGGAAAGGGGGAGTCCGGGAGTCCGGGGACACAATACCAATTTTCCAACCCCCAACAGGCGAGCGCTTCCCGCCCTCCGCAATGAGGTGACAGGAACAACGGCCCATTTCTAAAGTCCGTAATTTCCCCCCTGGACCAACGGTCGCTCATAGCCCAGTGCCAAGGCGGTCATAGCGAGGCGTATCAAGCATCCGGTCCCGATTCCGATGATAGAATCGGGCAACGCTATCCAGGAGCGCCTCATTGGGAGCCGCATTCAGTTGCCCACTCCTGCAACGCGGAATCCAGACACCGGGTTCGTGGATCGTCAGGTCCGACCTTCCAACATATGCTGAAACCAACGCCAGTCGGTCGTCGATGCAATTGGCCTCCAAGCGTCCCATGCCGCGACGGATCAGGTCTGCGGGAAGCATGTCGGCAAGAACACGCTTTGGATCCTCTAGTCGGTCTTCCTGAGCAACCCGATACTGACCGACTTCGCGCCATGCTTCAGCCGGGCTCTCGTCGGCAACGATGAGATGCGCCACGCCCGCATATGGAAAGCCAAGTGCGAGGAGCGCCTGGCCTTGGGTAAAGCCGAACTCGTTCGGTGACTTTCCCTGCCGAAGATAGGAGGCCCGGATGACCTTGATCTCGATGGCCATGGTCCTTTCGAGAACCAATTCATCCTCCTCGTAGGGGATGATCAGCAGATCAATGTCGCCTGGATTCGTTGCACCGGGAACGATTTGATTGGTCGGAACGACGAGCCCTAACAGAAGACCACTCTTCTGCGGCATCTGCCGAAAAAACGCCCACTCCAGCTGACGGTAGACCTCACCGAACAAGGGGCGATTGGAAATAAATGCGACTGTAGCAGCCAACTCATGCGCTCGTTGCGCGTAGCCAAGGGGGACTGTGTAGAAGGCGCCACCATCACCAACGAGAGGAGGTAGTTGCTCCAACAGAACTCTGTAACGCCATTCATCCATTTCGCTTGCCCCCCTAAACTCACGCCGCCCACCGCCATTCTAACAGTTGGTCAGTTGGACGATCCGTCTCTCCGCCCCAATCGGCGTTGTCGTCGCTGGCGGAAACACACTCTCCACCCAGCGGGGCGGGACGCATAAGCATGGAACTAGGCTTCGAAGAATCCGCCACCCGTTCGACAGCGGCTCTCAGAACGCCCGCGTCTGGTCCGAAACCTGGGTCGCCCGATGATTCTTCTGTCCCGACTGCGGGACCCAGCCGGTCGAGCGGTTCAGGGCCAACCGGCCGGTCGCCGACTTCCACTGTCCCCACTGCCACGCCGAGTTCGAGCTGAAGAGCCAGAATGGCCGGTTCGGGCCCACCGTGGCCGACGGCGCCCATTGCACCATGCTGGAAAGGCTGGCGGCGCGGAACAATCCCAACCTGGCGCCAATGACCTATGATCTGGCCCGGCTGGCGGTTAACAACCTGCTCGTCGTCCCGCGCCACTTCTTCACCCCGGCTTGATCGTCGAGCGCCCGCCCCTGGCCGTCACCGCCCGCCGGGGCCGGCTGGGTGGGCTGCAACATCCGGCTGGGCGACGCGCGCGAATTGGGTAGCTGGATTACGTGTCCCCCAATTTCCCCCAGTTTCCCGCCCGTCTTACCTCGGACTCAACAGCCCGCCCCCGCCCGCGCTATAAGGCGGCATGCGACGGCTCCTGGTCCTGCTGCTCCTGGTCCTCGCCACGCCGGTCCTGGGCGAGCCGCGGTGGGCCGGTCCGGGCGCGCGGCAGTACTGGCCTCTGAAGGCCGAGCGCATCGAGGCCTACCGGACGGGGGACCGGGCCTATTTCGAGGCCCTGCTGGCCGACGACTTCGTCGCCCTCGGTCCTGACGGGCGCAGGGTCGGCCGCGCGGACTATCTGGCCGCGGAGTTCGGCACGGGTCAGCGGCAGGCGCTGGGCACGCGGACGGAGGTCGTCGACTTCGCGGCGACGCGCACGGGGGACACCCTGGTGCTGGCCTATGAGGAGATGGAGGTCACCACGGTCGGAACCGGCCGCTTCGTCACCCATCTCCAGCGGCTGGACGTCTATGTGCTGCGCCAGGGGCGCTGGCGGCTGCAGACCATGTCGGGCGTGCGGATCCCCGAGGCGCCGGCGGCCATGGCTCTGCGGCCCGAACAGCTGGCGGACTATGTCGGCGAGTACGCGTTCGGACCCGGCCTGGTCTCGACCGTCAGGCTGCAGGACGGCCGGCTGGTCGAGCAGACCACGGGCCAGGCCGCCGCGCCGCTCGTGCCTGTCGGACCCGACCTCTTCTACTCCCCCGGGGACCTCGAAGCCCGGGTGCAGTTCGAGCGCGACCCCGCCGGCCGGGTGGTCGCGCAAATCTACCGCTCGGGCTCCCAGGTACTCCGTGGCCCGCGCGCGAACTAGGCGAAAATCTTCGTGGGCCCTTCCTCCGCCCCGCGCGTTACCCCTCCGCAAACGCGAAGGAACGCAGCCATGCACGACCATTCCAACATCAAGGCCGGGGCCGAAGTCATCGGCGCGGACGGCGTCCACGTGGGGACGGTCGATCACATCGACGGCGAGCGGATCAAGCTGAGCCGCGAGGATTCCGTCGACGAGAAACACCACTGGATCGCCGCCGGGCTGGTGGCCGAGATCGAGGGCGACAAGGTGCGGCTGTCGGCCAACGCCGATGTGGCGGTGACCTTCGAGGAAGCCAGCTAAGGCGTCGGGCGGAGGGGCTCAGCCTCTCCTCTTGACCCAACCCCGCGACCACCCGATGCATGGCCCAGCATGGCCCGTCAGGCAGACCGCAGCGCCGCCACCATCCGGCGGATCCTCGACACCGCGCGCGACCTGTTCGCGGCGCAGGGCTATGAGGCCGTCAGCGTCGACATGATCTCGGCCGCGGCCGGGCTGACCAAGGGGGCGTGCTACCACCACTTCGCATCCAAGAAGGACCTGTTCGAACGCCTCATCGACGAGGCGCAGGCGGTGATCGCCGCGCGGCTGGACGCGATGGCAGCGGGCCGGGCCGCCGGGCCGCCGTCGCCGCGGTCCATCGCCGCCGGCGCCGTCGCCTATCTGCGGCTGGCGAACGGTCTGGACGTCCGCAGGCTGCTGCTCGTCGACGGGCCTTCGGTGATGGGCTGGCAGCGCTGGCGTGAGATCGACGACCGCCATTTCGCCGGGCGGGTGCGGCGCGGCGTGACCTACCTGCTGGGGCCAGCCGCCAACGCCGATGAGATCGAGGCGGCGACCCGGGTGATCATGGGCGCGATCATGGAGGCGGCGCTGGCGAGCGGCGCCACCGCCGACCCCGAGCCGGCCATCGTCCGCTACGGCCAGACGATCGAGAGCCTGCTGGCGGGCCTGGCGGGGTCCGGCTCCGGCTGAGATTTACATACCCAGAGTTGGCAAGTTGATTTGCATACCGAAGTATGTAACCTCGGTCTTCCCCAACAGGAGGACCACCCATGGCGACGGCGACTCTCGAACATCCGACCCTGACCGAAAGCGCCCTGAAGGCGGTGTTCGACCGCTATCACGTCGGTTGGGAGACCCAGGACGCCGCCCTGATCGCCAGCCTGCACTCGGCCGACTCGGTCTTCCTGCTGCATGATGGCTCGCCGGCCGTGGTGGGCCGCGAGACCATCCGGCGCCATGTCGAGGGCCTGTTCGCGCGCTATCCCGCCCTGGCGTTCGAGCCGGAGCAGCGCACGCTCTTCGGCCAGAACCGCTGGGTGTTCGACTACGTCATGGTGCTGGGTTCGGCGGGCAAGACCGCCCGGGTCCCCATGGTGGACGTCGTCGACGTGAACGCCGATGGCGAGGTCACGCGCAAGGAGGTCTTCCTCGATCCCGCCCAGGCCCAGGCGGCGCTGGCTGGGGCCGGCCTCGCCTGAGGCAGGCTCCGACCGTCAGAGGTTCATGCCGCCCGCGGCCGCCAACGCCAACAGGCCGCCCAGCATGATGGCGTTGACCAGGCAGGCGCTGATGTTCGCCTGCCGCTCCTCGCCGGCCTTGTCGAACGGCCAATGGGCGATGGCGGTGGCCATGACGACGAAAGCCGCCAGCCCCAGCGCCGCGACGGCCGGGAAGATCCCGGTGATCATCAGCCCACCCAACCCGATCTGCATCCCGATGCCGACCCCGGCCGACAGGGCGGGCAACGGGACGCCCCGCGCGCGCATCATGTCGGTCACTACCGGGTGGTTGCCGATGTTCCTGATCCCGATGACCAGGAAGGCGCCGCCCGTCACCGCGCGCGCCGCCATCAGCAGGGCCTCATTCATGGATCAACGCAGCCGGGCCGCTGTCGGAGGCAGGGGATATGGTCACGGAGCATCCTCATCCTGTCTGGCCAGCAAGCTAGACGCCGTCAGCCTGCTCGTCTTGAACGGATCGGACAAGCGCGCCGGCGGATCAAAGCGGCCCCGGGGGCGTTAGCAGGCCCGGGGGAAACGCTGGAGCCACGCCATGAAACGCCTTCTGCTGACCGCCCTCGCGTTGTCGCTCGCCCTGCCCGCCGCCAGCCTGGCCGATCCGGGCGGCAAGGGCGGGGGCAAGCATGACCAGCGCGCCGGCCCGCCGGGCCAGGGCTGGGCGCCCCCCGGCCTCGCCAAGAAGCCCTACGGCCTGCCGCCTGGCCAGCTGAAGAAGCGCTGGCAGCGCGGCGAGCGCCTGCCGGTCGCCTATTATGGCCAGCCCCGCTACTACGTGACCCAGCCGGTCCGCTACGGGCTGCGGCCGGCGCCCCCCGGCTATCGCTGGGTCCGGGTCGATGACCGCTACTACCTGGCGCAAACCCGCACGGGCGTGATCGCCGAGATCATCAGCGCCCTGGCCCGATAGCGCCGGAGAAGCGGCGGCGGCGACCGCCCCCTACCGCGCGACGCGCTGAATGGTCGAGGCAT
Organism: Caulobacter ginsengisoli; assembly: GCF_030814835.1. Classification (GTDB taxonomy): domain Bacteria; phylum Pseudomonadota; class Alphaproteobacteria; order Caulobacterales; family Caulobacteraceae; genus Caulobacter; species Caulobacter ginsengisoli. The sequence goes on along the minus strand of NZ_JAUSVS010000003.1, from coordinate 24,461 downwards.
CTCCCATCGCCACCAGCTTGGCGCGGTCCAGGGCGATGGCGTCCTCGCTGAAATAGTCCGCCGAGTGGGCGGCGCCGCCGGGGTCCATGGCCAGGGTCAGGTCGCTCGAGGACCGTCGTAGTAGGTCTTGGGCAGGCGGACGATCACCTGCTTGGCGTCCACCTGTTCGACCCGCACGATGGCGTCCATTTCCGGCCGCTCCGGGTTGTCGACCAGCTTGGCCAGGTCGAGCTTGTAGAGGTCGCCCGCCACCGGCTGGGCCAGCATGGCCTGGTCGCGCCTGTGGTCGGCCGCGTCGGAGATGCCGACCCAGACAACGAAGGCCGCCACGGCCCCCAGGAAGCCGGCCCATCCCCAGCGGTCCCAGACGGGAATGCCGGGCCGCTTGAAGCCCTGCTGCGCCACCTTCTGCGGCACCCGCTCGGCGTGGCCGCAGGTCAGGCACTGGTTGGCGTAGCGCCGGTCGGTCACCCAGCGGGCCAGGTACCAGATGTGGCGCATCTTGTAGATGACGCGATGGCGGAACGGCTTCTGCTCGCCGCAGGTGGGGCAGTCGCCCTGTTCGACCGTTCCGTACGGGCGCTGCTTATAGGCGCTACCCCAGACAATATAGACCAAGACGCAAACCCCGACACAGGGGGCCGCCCTCGCCCCCTCGGCGCGCCTTCCCCCAAACCCACGCTAACCGACCCGGCGGCGCGGCAAAAGAGCATCACGCGGCGGGCTTCGGAATCGGGAGGCTAGTGGTGTTTGGCGGCGTCGGCCTCGACCAGCAGCTGCTTGTCGCTGTGCAGCTGGTTGGACAGCTGCTCATGGATCTTCAGGCTGCCGTAGCGATGCCAGTTCTCGGTGCTGAGGGTCGAGCGCACCAGGTCCAGCGGGGTGCGCCAGCCGGCGACCGCGTAGGAGGCATAGTTCATCGCCGCGATGGTCAGGCCGGCGATCGCCATGACCACCCATTTGACCATGGGCAAATCGGGCAAGGCCTTGTGATTCACCCAGGCCAGCAGCAGGCCGGCGACCAGCAGCGACACGGCGATGATCCAGGTCGCGGCATAGCCCGTCCGGTTGATGAAATAGTGGGCCCGACGGACCCGCCACATCTGGATCTGAACAAACCGCTCGATGAAATCCAGCCGGCCGGCGACCCAGTAGGCGATCATCATCCAGCGGCCCGCCTCTTTGGGCCAGCGCTTGCGGTTGGCGTCGTTCAGCTCGGTCTTGCGGCCATCGATCTGCTTCATCAGCTTGGTGAACAGGTTCGACAGCGACTGGGTGCGGCTCATCGCCTGGGCGTTGACCACATTGGCCGTGTTGCGCAGGGCGTTCTGATAGAGCAGGGCCAGCAGCCGGTTGGCGGCGGCGAAGACGATCAGGGTCGCCAGGGCCGCGCCGATCGCGATGGCCAGCAGGGCGGGCCAGCCACCGCCGCCCCGGCCACAAAGCCGTGTCTCCAGCAGCGGCAGGCTGCAGTCCTTGGCATCCAGGAAGGCCGGATTGAAGATCAGCGCCAGCAGCAGGGCGGCCGGGACGATCAGCAGCAGCTTCTTGACGGCCACGAAGACCATGATGTTGCGCTGAAACATGTCGGCAAAGGCCCGCAGCAGCATGCGGATGTCATGATCGCCCACCGAGCCGCTGCCGCCGGGAAAACGCTCGGCGCTCTCCGCTTCAAGAATCTCGTGAAACCGCCGGGGCCGGCTCAGCCGGGGGATGGGTCCCCCCTGATAGGCCCCGTCCTCGACCCACGGCGCGCCCGGCTCGTAGGGAAACATGTCGATCTCGGTGGTGAAGAACTTCTCCATCCGCTTGAGATGCTCAGCGTAGGACTGGTCGTCCTTGACCAGTTCCGTGTAATATTCGATCGGCCGTGTCTTGACCTCCCAATGCTCGATCCATTGGAAAAGCGTGAACGGCCCATCATGAATCTTGCGATCGTCAGCCACGCCCCAGCGCCCTCCTTTTCGCTCCGCAGGCGCATGATACACGCCTTGGGCGACGACCCGTAACCCTGCTCGCCCCGAGCGCGAAAAGTCCGCGTCCCGCCGGTCGCGCGGAAGGGGGCGCCTTTTGGGATGGACAGCGCCTCGCCGCCGCCACCAAATCCCCGGCCATGCGCCCGCTCGAAACCGACCGCCTCCGCCTGCTGCCCCTGACCCTGGCCGACGCCCCGGCCATTCAGCAGCGCTTTCCGCGCTGGGAGATCGTGCGCTGGATGGATGCGGTCATTCCCTGGCCCTACCCCGACGACGGCGCCCTGACCTATCTGAGCAAGGTCGCCCTGCCGGCCATGGCGGAGGGGCGGGCCTGGCACTGGAGCCTGAGGCCCAGGGCCGAGCCACAGACCCTGATCGGGGTGATCAGCCTGATGGACCAGGAAGACAACAACCGCGGCCTGTGGCTGTCGCCCGAATGGCAGGGCCAGGGGCTGATGACCGAGGCGGCCGATGCGGTCACCGACTTCTGGTTCGAGGACCTGGACCGCTCGGTGCTGCGCATCCCCAAGGCCGCCGGCAACGGCCCCTCGCGGCGGCTGTCGGAGCGGCGGGGCATGCGGGTGATCGCCAGCTTTCCCAAGGCGACGGTCAGCGGCGAGCACCTCTCGGAACTGTGGGAGATCACCCGCGACGAATGGCGGGCCGCCCGGTCCTTTGGCGCTCATCGCGGCGCATAGGGCGTGGGGACGGCGTCGCGCCCGGCTACTTCGCCGCCGCCAGCCTGGCCTCCAGGGCCTTCAGCTCCTCCTGGCATATCCGGTCGGCCTCGATCGCCCGGGCCATGTCCTTGGCGATCACCCCGGTGTCATTCATGATCCGGTCCATCTCGTTCAGCACCTTCTCGGCCCCGGCCTTGTCGTCGGCGAAACCGTTGGTGCGGACCCACTGGTTGGCGCTGCCGTCGGGGCCGCTGATCATGCGGTCGCGCAGGTTGGCGTAGGTGCCGGGGGTCAGGGCGGACTGGCGGATGGCCATGATGCCGTAGCCGGCCTGCAGCACCGAAAGCAGCATCTGCGGCCCGCCGGCGGTCGGCGCGGCGCCTGGGGTGACCAGGCCCGAACCGGTGGCGACGAGGTTGACGAAGGTGGTGTAGCCCAGCCCCACATAATCGTCCCAGATCTCGTCCAGGCCGTCGGTGGGCGCGCCTGGGTCGAGCGCCCCCAGCTGCTGCAGCGCCTTGAGCGCCTGTTCCTGCAGCTGGGCGTGGGCCCGGGCGGCGGCCCGCATCTCGTCGCAATGGCGGCGCTTGGCGGCGATCTCCTCCTCCAGGGACAGGATGGCGGCGGCCCGGGCGTCGTCCTCGGCCTTGCGCGCGGCGTCGGCGGCCCCGTCCGCCTCGCCGGCGGCGCGGGCGGCGGCGCCCTCGGCGTCCGATTCCGCGGCGGCCAGGCCCAGGCATTCCTTCTCCTTGGCGGCGGTCGCGGCGGCGGCCTTGGCGGCTGCGGCGGCGGCGGCCTGGGCGGCGGCATTGGCCTTGGCGGCGTTGGCCTTGGCCGCGGCGGCGGCGGCGGCGCGGGCGGCCTGGCTGGCCCGCAGGGCGCGGTAGGCGGCCTGGGCGGCGTTGACGGCGTCGTTGGCCTTGTCGACCTGCGCCTGGGCGTCCTGGTATTTCGCCGAGCCGACGCCGTTCTCGCGCCCGACGATGGAGCGGTACATGGCCTGCTGTTGCAGGGTCTTCTGAGCGTCGCTCATCTTGCGCTCAGCGGCCGCCATCTCGCCGGCGAAGCTGTCGACCGCCTGCTGGGCCTTGTCCGCCTCGCCCTGGGCCGCCTGGGCGGCGGCCGCCGCGGCGGCCGCGGCGGCTTCCGCCTCGCCCTGGGCGGCGCGCAGGGCGGCCAGTTCTTCCTCGCACGGCCCGCGCTTCTTGCGGATGTCGTCCAGGTCCTTCTGCGCCTTGTCGGCCGCCGCTCTGGCCTGGCGTTCGCGCTCCTCGGCGGCAGCCAGGGCCGCTCGGGCGGCGCCCGGCGCGCGGCGCAGCAGATCGGGATCGATGTCCGTGTAGGGCGTTGCGTCTGGCAGCGCCGCCGCCGCAGGCGGTGGTTTGGGCTTGGCGGGCTGGGGTTGCGGCCTGGGTTGCGCCGGCTGCGGCGGGCTCACCGCCTGGACCCGCAGGTCGATATTGCGGTCGCTGATCCTGCAGGTCTTGAACACCAGGACCTGGCAGGTGTCGCAGATCACCGTCACATGCGCGGTATAGATTCCGGGCGGCCGGCCGGTCAGGTCGATCCGGGCCGGCACCGTGCGCTGCTCGCCGCGCTGGACGCCGCGGGCGACCGGATCGCCGTCGATGCGCAGCCAGTCGCCGCCGCTGACCACGAAGCGGAAGTCCTGGGGAAGATTGCAGTTCCTGTTGATGGCCACGAGCTTGAACGGATAGCTCTGGCCGACCACCCGCGCGCCAAGATCCGTCGGCGGCTCGGGCTGAGGCTGGGCCCACGCGATGGCAGCCACCAGAGCCCCAAGCAGGGCCAGTCCCAGGCCGCGCGGATCTAAGCGCCTCATGGTCGAGCCCCCTCAACCGTTGTAACGCCGTTCGGTGAACCCTATACCCTTAACGCCTTCCGGGGAAGTACCGGCGCTCGGCGCGGGGCGCTTCCTCGCGGGGTTCGCCGCCGGTAGGCTAGGGCAGGCTCAGCGCCCGCACCGGCGAGGCGTTCGGTTGGGGGCAGACATGACCGACACAATAGGCCGCCGCGCGCGCAGCATGGCCGAGATGGGCGAGATCATGGGCCGCATGGGCGCGCCGGACGATGCGCCGCTGTCCATCGCGGGCTTTCGGCCCCGCCCGACCGACGTGATCATCACCCCGTTTGGCAAGTGCGGCACCACCTGGCTGCAGCAGACCTTCCACACCCTGCGCACCCGCGGCGATATGGATTTCCAGGACATCTCGCAGGTCGTGCCGTGGATCGAGACCTCGCGGATGCTGGGCGTCGATCTGGAGGCCCCGCAGCGGGGCGAGCCGCGCGGCTTCAAGAGCCACCTCTCCTACGACGCCGTGCCGAAGGGGGCGAAATATGTCGTCGCCCTGCGCGAGCCCAAGGACGCCATGGTCTCGATGTTCCGCTTCATGGAGGGCTGGTTCCTGGAGCCTGGGGCGGTGAGCCTGGGCGAGTTCGCCGCCGGGCGGATGGTCGGCGGCGGCTCCGACTACTGGAACCATCTGGTCAGCTGGTGGGCGCAGCGCGACAACCCCAGCGTCCTGATGTTCTCCTACGAGCAGATGGTCGCCGACCCGGAAGGCAGCGTGCGGCGGCTGGCCGGGTTCTGCGGCATCCCGCTGGACGACGAGCTGCTGGCCCTGACCCTGGAACACTCGTCCATCGATTTCATGCTGGCCCACAAGGACCGCTTCGACGATCTGCTGATGCGGCAGGTCTCGGAGGAGAAGGCCGGCCTGCCGCCGGGCAGCGACTCGGCCAAGGTCCGCAAGGGCGGGGTCGGCGGCCACAAGGCCGAGATGCCGCCCGAGGTGGCCGCGGCCCTCGACGCCCGATGGGCGCAGACGGTGGCGCCGGCCACCGGCTTTGCCGACTATGCGGCGCTGGAGGCGGCGCTTAGGGCGCGGTAGCTCAGTCCGGCTTGAGATCGGGACGGGTGGCCAGGAAGGCGGCCCGCTCGGCGGGGGTCAGCACCTTGGCCGCCTTGCGGCGGCTGACGCGGGGCGTCGGCGGCGCGAAGGTGGCGCCGTCGGTCTTGGGAACGAGTGGTTTCATGCGGCGGCCTCTGGCGGGACTGACATCGACCATGACCGCTTTGCGCCCGGCCGCAAGAGGCGTCGGGTCCCGCGTCGCCGCGGGACCCTTTGCTCAGGTCTAGAGCATCCAGCCGGCGCTGTCGGCGGTGACGTCGCCGTTGATGCGCATCTGGTAGTCGGTGGCCCCGTCGCCATTGACGTCGAGGTTCAGGGTGGTGATCCCGCCGGCGAAGCTAAGGGTCATCTCACCGGCCGTGTGGCTGAACGAGGCCACCAGGCTGAAGGCCTGGTCGCCGCCCACGAGGCTGTTGGCGTCGATGGCCGAGAGGTCCAGCGTGTCGCCGTCGGCGGTCGAGAAGTCGAACACCTGGTCGATTTCGAAGCCGACGCCGAGGATGCTCTCCTGCAGCACCCGGAAGGTGTCCGCGCCGGTCCCGCCGTTCAGGATGTCGTTGCCGAGCCCGCCGACGATGACGTCGGCGCCACCGCCGCCGTTGAGAGTGTCGGCGCCGGCCAGCCCTGACAGGGTGTTGGCCCCGTCATTGCCGAGCAGGTTGTTGCTCGCGGCGTTGCCGGTTCCGTTGAGGTCGGCCACGCCCTGGATCTCCAGGTTCTCGGTGTTGTCGGCCAGGGTCCAGTCGATGCTGGAGCGCACGACGTCGACGCCTTCACCGGACAGCTCGAGCGTCTGGTCGCTGATATTGTCGACATAGTAGACGTCGTTGCCGGTCCCGCCGGTCATCTGGTCGCCGCCGGTCCCGCCGTCCATCAGGTCGTTCTCGGTGCCGCCGAAGATGTAGTCGCGGGCCGCGCCGCCGTAGAGAATGTCGGCCCCGGCGTCCCCGTAGAGGTAGTCGGTCTCGTCGCCGCCATCGATGACGTCGCCGCCGTTGCCGCCGTAGAGGTTGTCGGCTCCGGCCTCGCCGAAGATGTAGTCGCGGCCGTCATTGCCCTTGATGACGTCGGCTCCGGCGCCGCCGTAGAGGTTGTTGTTGCCGCTGTTGCCGAGGATCAGGTTGTCCAGGCCGTTGCCGGTCCCGTCCAGGTCGCTGGCGCCGTCGAGGACCAGGCGCTCGACATTGTCGGTGAGGGTGAAGTTGACGGTCGCGTGGACGGTGTCGGTGCCGCCGGCCAGGGCCTCGATGGTCTCGTCGGCGGCGTTGTCGACATAGTAGACGTCGTCGCCGGCGCCGCCGGTCATGGCGTCGTTGCCGGTCCCGCCGTCCAGGATGTCGTTGCCCAGGCCGCCGTCCATGTAGTCGCGGGCGGTCCCGCCGTTCAGCTGGTCGTTGGCGTCGTTGCCATACAGGTAGTCGGTGGCGTCGCCGCCGTTGACGATGTCGTTGCCGTTACCGCCGCTGAGGATGTCGGCCCCGGCGTCGCCGAACAGGGTGTCATTGCCGTCATTGCCGTTGATGACATCCGCGCCGCCGCCACCCGACAGGATGTTGTCGCCGGTGTTGCCCTGCATCAGGTTGTCCAGGCTGTTGCCCGTACCGTTCAGATTGGCGGCGCCGTCCAGCACCAGCCGCTCGATATTGGCCGACAGGGTCCAGTTGATGGTCGAGTGGACGGTGTCGATGCCGCTGCCGACGCCGGCCAGTTCGACGGTCGTGTCGCCCGCGTCGTCGACATAATAGGTATCATCGCCGTCGCCGCCGACCATGTTGTCCGCGCCGGTCAGACCGTCGATGATGTCGTTACCGGCCGTGCCGAGAAGAAGCGGGTCGTTACCCGCGGTGCCCGTGACATTCATTCGTGACGCTCCATCTTTGAAAGACGAGGGCCGCCCCCCTTGGGCTAGCCGCAAGACTTTATTAACTTATCATTTACTTCCGCACGCTGCCTTGCGATTTCGCAAACGAATTCACCCGTTAGGCGCAGATTAGGGGCGAAATTTTTTGGTCCTATCGTTCAATTTGTAAATCCGAGGTTGCAATCACTACCTTATTGTACTTTTTGAGAGAAACTCATATTGGGTATAACCCGTTTCGGGTATGCTGCGGCTGACGGGCAGCCGGCCCGCCTGTCAGACCTGCCCCTCTTTTCAGTTCGCGGCGCCGTGGCTAGGTTGCGCGCCGGGGGAACGCGGCGTCCGCGATCCAAACAGTACCGCCGTGGGGGGCGTTCATGATTATTGTCTGGCGTGGTTGGGGCATCCTGGTGCCCGTGATTGTCATTGCCGCCTGGCTGGTGTCGATGGGTCTGGCGGCGATCATTCCGGGCAGTTCCCCGGCCGAGGCCCTGACCCTGATCCCGATCACCGGCGCCCTGGCCGGGGCCGGCGTCTGGCTGTTCCATATGCAGATGGACAAGCAGCCCAAGCGGGTCTTCGTGGATGAGGCCACCGGCCAGCGGATCGCCGTGGGCGCCGACGCCGGTTCCTTCTTCTTCATCCCGACCAAGTTCTGGGCCTTCATCGTGCCGGGCCTGAGCTTGGTCCTGCTGCTGATGACCCTGACCGGCAACTTCAAGCTCTAGCGCCTATGGAAGACGGCCGGGCGTTTCTCCAGGAACGCCCGGGCGGCCTCCTTGGCGTCTTCGGTGCGGCCGCAGCGGATGTGGCGCTCGGCCTCGCGGTCCAGCATGGCCGAGAAGTCCAGATCCATGGCGTCGTTCTGGTTGGCCTTGATGGCCGCCATGGTCAGGGGCGCGAAGCCCGCCACCCGGGTGGCCTTGGCGCGCACGAAGTCCAGCAGCTCGGCGTCGGGCAGGATGGCCGAGACCAGGCCGATGTTCAGCGCCACCTCGGCCCGGAACTTTTCGGCCAGCAGGAACAGTTCGCGCGCCTTGGCCGGTCCGACGATGCGCGGCAGGGTCCAGCTGCCGCCGAAGTCGCCTGACAGGCCGGCGGTCATGAAGGCGGTGTTGAACACCGCCGAGGCGCTGCAATAGCGGATGTCGGCCGCGCAGGCCCAGGCCAGGCCCGCCCCGGCGCAGGCCCCGTTGATGGCCGCGAAGGTCACCTTGGGCATGTCGCGCAGCAGCTGGGCGCTGCGCATGCGGGCGCGCAGGCCGTCGATATCCCGCTGCAGGTTTGACACCGCCGCCCCGCCCGCCGGCCGCGCCGCCATGCCCTGCAGGTCGCCACCGGCGCAGAAGGCCCGGCCGGCGCCGGTCAGGATCACCGCCGAGACGCCGTCGTCGGAGGCCGCCCGTTGCAGGGCCTCGACGGTCCCGTCCAGCAGGTCCTGGCTCATGGTGTTGAGCGCCTCGGGGCGGTTCAGCGTGATGGTGGCGACGCCATCGGCGACGTCATAGAGGACGGTGGTCATGGCGCTCTCCCCGGCTTTTGCCTGGCTACAGCCAACGCTTCCGGCGAACCGCTTGCAAGCCCAGGCGTTTTGAAGGGGCGGAGGGGCCCCTTCATACGGAGGCCACCATGCCCACCAAACTGACCCTGCTCGCATCCTTTCTCGCGCCGCTGGCCCTGGCCGGCGGGCCGGCGCTGGCCCAGGACTATCCGTCCGACAACCCGGTCGCTCATCAGGTCGACGCCATTCCGCCCGACGCCGGCGCGCCGCCCCTGGCCGTCACCCTCGGCAGCGACGGTGACGAACTGGCCATGGCCGACGCCGAGATCGACCACCGCATCGATCTGCGGGTCGGCGATGGCAAGCTGACCGGCCAGGAAGCCGATACCGTCCGCGCCGACCTCGACGCCATCCGCGCCGACGCCGCCCAGGTCGTGACCGAGAATGGCCGGCTGACCGGCCGGGACCGCGCCGAATTCAGTGAGCGGCTGTCGGATCTCAAGGACGAGGTCGAGGATCTGGCCGACAACCCCGACATCGTTCCCAGCTAGTCGTCCAGGCCGGCCGGCGGACTCTGGTCGACCAGGCCCAGGCGCGGGACGATGGCGGCTCGCGCCAGCACCGCGCCTGGGGCCACCACGGCATTGGCGCCGATCCGGGCGCCGTCGCCGACCAGGGCGCCGAACTTTTCGATGCCGGTATTGACGATCCGGCCACCCAATAGGATTCGGATGATCTTGTCGGCCCGGTCATTTCGATAGTTGGCGATGATCGCCCCGGCTTCGAGGTTCACGTCCGAGCCCAGGATGGAATCCCCGACGAAGTTGAAATGGGCCAGCTTCGAGCCGGCGAACACCAGGCTGGATTTCAGCTCGCTCCCCGGCCCGACCACGCAGTCCCGCTCCAGGAATACACCGCCGCGCAGATAGGCGCCGGCCGCGACGAGACAGCCGGGGCCGATGATGGCTGGGCCCTTGAGCACGGCGCCGGCCTCTATGGTCGCCGTGCGGTGGATGGCGATATCGCCGTCGATGATATAGCCGCCATCCAACCCGGCCAGAGCCGCCGCCACGCGCTGGGACGCTTCAGCGACGAGACTCCAGGGTGGCGTTTGGGGATCGGCGAACGGAGAGGCCTGCCAGCCAGCGATCAGGTCGGCGACGACAAGGGTCATGGGCCGAGCGTCCCATGGCCCAGGCGATCCGTCAGCCCTTGATCTTCGAGATCTTCGTCCCTTCCAGGCTGAGGCCCGCCATCAGGCCCTGCTGGTTGAAGATGAAGGCGTAGGCGTCGTCCTTCAGGGTCGAGGTGGAGAGGTTCCTGGCCACCCCCTCGTCGACCACCACCACGGTCGGGCCGACCCCGATTTCCCAGCCCTGGCTGTCGTGGATGTATTTCACCGCCTTCTGGGTCATCAGGAAGACGACATAGCCATAGGACTGCGCCCCGGCCTGCAGGCCGAACGAGGCGGCGGTCGAGTGGTAGTAGCCATCGACCCGATTTCCCAAACGCAGGACGCCCTTGCCGTAGCTGCCGCCGACCATCAGGCCGGCCTTGACGATGTTGGGGAAGATCAGCACGCCCCGGGCCCGCGGCGCCAGCCAGTTGGCCGTGCTGTTGGTGCGCCGCAGCTGGGCCAGGGCCTCGCCGGCGTCGCGGTTCACCGCCGCCAGCGAGGCGGCGGCGGCCACCGGAGTCGCCAGGCCCAGGGTCAGGCTTACGGCGCTGGCGCCCGCGAGCGCCAGCAGTTCGCGTCGGTCATGAGTCATGGCTTTGCCCTCCGAATGTCGGGGTCAGAACACCAATCCAGACATCCGGTTCCGTCAAGACTGTGGATAGTTCAGAGGTCGCGTTTCTCCAGCAGGGCCAGCAGTTCGGCCAGCTGGTCGACCGTCTGCTGCAACTGCCCGGGGTCGGTGATCGGGAGGTCGGTCCTGATCGTCGGCGGGCTGACATTGACCTGCACCAGGTTGACCGCCTCGATGGCGTCGTTGCGCAGGTCGTAGCACTCCCATTCCTGCGGCTCCTGGCCGGACGGGTCGAAGTAGCGCGAGAGCTTGTAGTCCAGGGTGCGGACGCTGCGCACATGGTTGGGCTGGCGCACCGCCCCGGGGGCCAGGCCCGGCACGGCGGGCGTGCCCGGCGTTCCGTGCTTCACCGTCTCGACGATGGCCTTGAAGACCTCGAACTCCGCCATCGACTTCTGGTCCTGCGGGCTGCGCGTGGGCGGCAGCGGGGCGGTGATCTCGTCGTCGGTGATGAACAGGACGCCCTTGCGCGGCTGGCCGTCCGGCTCGATGACCACGTCGGTCTGGCCGGTGATCAGCGGGGTCAGGTCGACGCCCGGCAGCGGCGGGACGGGCCGGCGGGCGGCCATGCGGGCCGAGATGGTCTCGCGGTCGGTCTGGGTGAGACCGGCTAGGCCCAGCACGGTCGGCAGGATGTCGATATGGCTGGTCAGGGCGTCGATCTGGACCGGGTCCTCGCCGGTGCGCGGCTGGCCCGCGCTCTTGGGGAAGCGGATGACCACCGGCACATGCAGCGCCTCCTGATAGGCGGTGTGCCACTTCTCGATCATCATGCCGTGGGCCCCGGCGTATTCGCCGTGATCGGCCAGGAAGATGACGATGGTGTTGTCGGCCTGGCCCGAGCTTTCCAGCGCCGTCAGCACCTCGGCGATATGGCGGTCGACCGCATAGTGCAGCCAGGCATAGAGCTGCAGGAAATCCAGGGCGCTCGAGGCGGGCGTGCCGCCCTTGGCGGGGTTGCTGTAGAGCTGGAAGGGGATCGAGCTCTGCAGCGCGATAGCCACCGCCGCGGCCGTGGCGGCCGCCTCGGTCGGCGGCGGCGGATCCATGCCCAGAACCCCGTTGAAGCCGGTCTTGGCGTTGAGGGCCAGGGCGACCTTGTAGCTGTAGTCGAACTGGCAGGAGGGCTTGGTGCTCAGGTCCTCGTCCTGGGTCGGGGTGGCCGCGGCGTTGTTCTGCGGGAAGGCCGCCGGGTTGAGCGGCACGCTCATCTTGCCGCCGGTCGGAGGCGGGGTCGCCTGGGTCTGCAAGGGCACGGTGAGCGGACCCATCACCCCCTGCGGGCCGCTGTCGTCGGGCTTGGGCAGGGCCTGGCCGATCACCGCCGGATAGGTGGCGATGTCATGCGGGTTGGTGAAGGAGGCGACGGCGAACCAGGGCCGTACGCTCTTCTCTGGGTCCGGCCCGCTGGAATAGGGATCGTGCTTCTGGACCATGGCCACCTGGCGGTTGTAGTTCACGGCCAGGCCCTGGCGGCGCAGGAAGGCGCAGGCCGCGTCGGCGAACCCGACATCGCGATAGATGCCCAGGTTGTTGATCGCCGCCCCGTGCGGCTCGGGATAGCTCAGCTCCCAGTCGTCGAACCCGAAGCGGTCCAGCGAATGCCCCGGCGGGTCGCTGACATGCCATTTGCCGAAATAGTGGGTGCTGTAGCCGGCCTCCCGCAGCCAGGTCCCCAGCGTGGGGATGCCGTCGGCCTCCAGCCAGGGGAAGTCGTAGTCGTCGCCGCTCTTGAACAGGCCGTCGGTCTGGGTGACGCCGGTCTTGGTGCCGTACTGGCCGGTATAGATGGCCGCCCGGCTGGGCGTGCAGGCGCTGGCGGCGATGGTGTGGTTGCGCAGCACGACCGTCGGGCCGTCACGCAGCATCTTCAGGCCGGGGAAATACTGCTCGTAGGTGTTGCCGGGCTTGAGCGCCTGGAAGCCCAGCACGTCCTTGAGGTCCTCCACGAAGCCGTGGTCGGGGCCATAGGCGAAGCGCGAAAACTGAAACTGGTCGCAGGTGATCAGCAGGATGTTCGGGCGGTCGCTCATGGGCTTTTCCTCTCGCAGGTCAGTAGCCGGGACAGATGGCGGTGGCGTAGCCGGAGCCCAGATCGATGCTGTGGTCGCCGGCGATCTGGGCGAACTTGAACTCGGCGATCAGGGTCGCCAGGTGCATGAACCGGTCGAACCGCAGCAGCGGGTTGCCGGTGTCCTGGACGATCTGGCCGGTCCAGTTGATGAAGAAGAGGTCGCCGGCCGACACATAGGTGTTGGTCATCTGGGCCAGCTTGTCGGCCAGAAACGGCGTGTCGGCGAACATGTGGGCGAAGGCCAGGTCCGGCGGCAGGTGCGGGACGATGTCGTCGGCGTATTCGTAGCGCGCCGTCTGCGGCAGGGCGGCGTTGTAGGCGTCGGCGAAGGCCTGGTCGCCGGTGCGGGCGGCGGCGAAGGTGCAGACATGCACGGCCGCGTTTGGGAAGGCCTGGCGGGCCAGCCAGCCGGCCAGGAAGGCCACGGCCCCGCCCTTGCTGTGCCCGGTGATGTAGACCGGCCGCTGGGGACCGACCGCCAGCATGGCGGCGACCAGCGGCTGGACCTGCGGCCAGAGCAGGTTCACGCAGGCGCCAAAACCCTGGTGCACCAGGCCCGGCAGGCCGGGATCGGCCACCAGGGGGCAGTCCAGGTCGTCCAGCCAGTCCAGGATCATCTGGCGCTTGTTGGGGCTGTCGAACGGCAGGGTGCCGCGGAAGGCGACGATGATCTCGCTCGCCGTCTCGCCGACGATCACCGCGTCGATCTTCTCCATGCCGGAGACAAAGGCCTGGGGCGGCTGGCTCCAGCCGACATAGCCCGCCCGCGGCGCCGGCATCGGCGCCGGACCCGTAACCAGCACGGAATAGGCCTGGCTGCAGGCACAGAGCAGCCGCCCGGTAAGATCGATTGTCATGTCATGCTTCCTGTACGCGCCGGTCCGCCGACCCTGCACGCGTCACGGGGAAGTGTAAGCACTTCCCGTCACGATTGCCTAGCCTGGAAATCGCACCCCGCGCGAAGGGCTATCGACCTGGGGGCCGCGGTGGGCCACTGTCACCGCCACGAGCCATCCCGGGGGGACCATGGCGAACTACAAGGACCGACTGCGCGGCGATCTCGATCGCTGGATCGGCGAGGGCCTGGTCCCGCAGGCCAGCCGCCAGCCGATGCTCGACTCGGTCGCCGACACGCGCCGGCCGGATGCGGTCAGCGCCCTGGCCATGGTCGGGGTGCTGCTGGCCGGGGCGGCGATCATCGCCTTCGTCGCCGCCAACTGGAACGGCATTCCCCGCATCGCCCGCTACAGCCTGCTGATCGCCGCCTTCCTGGCCGCCTGCCTGGGCGGCGCCTGGGCCGACCGCGGCGGACGGCCCAACCTGCGCAACAGCCTGCTGACCCTGGCGGCGGCCATCTATGCCGCCACCATCGGCCTGACCGGACAGATCTTCGACATCGCCGGCGATCCCAAGACCGCCCTGATGGGCGCGGGCCTGGCCGCCGCCCTGCTGGCCGTCGTCGGGCGCTCGAGCGGCGCGGCGGTGGCGGCCATGGTGCTGATCGGCCTGGGAGACCTGGCAAGTCCGGAGACCTGGTGGCTGCTGCCGACCGCGATCGGCGGGACCGTGCTGGCGGTGCTGTGGCGTTCGCGGCCGACCGCACACATGGCGTCCATCGGACTGCTCGCCGGGACGGCCGTCGCCCTCATTCATCTGAATACGGACCACGGCATCCCCAGCTGGCAGTTCTTCGGCGTCAGCGGCCTGATGGCGCTGGGCGCCCTGGCCGGCCGTTTCGCTGGCGAGCGGGGCCACGAGGGGGGCCGGGCCTTCTATGGCTGGCTGGCCTGGGGCGCCCTCGCCTATTTCGCCGCCGCCTCCGCGCACTGGCATGACCAGACCGCCCTGCTCATCGCCCACCGCATCGCCTGGCTGCTGCTGTCCGGCCTGGTGCTGACCCTGGGCCGCGTCGACCGCCATGGCGGGGTGATGGCGGCCGGGGTGCTGTCGCTGATCGGCGCCATCATGCTGTTGATGATGGACCTGGGCGTCGACCTGCTGACCGCCTCGCTGATCTTCGCCGTCGCCGCCATCGCGATCCTGGCGGCCGTCTGGCTGATGCGCGGGAGGGAGCCGCGATGAGCCGCCTGCGTCCCATCCTCATCGTCCTGGCCGGCCTGCTGCTGGCCGGCGCCCTGACCGCCCTGGTCGTCCGCGAGCACCAGGCCCGGGCGGGCGGCCGCGAGGTGGCCCTGACCATCCAGGGCGTCGATCCCCGCGATCTGCTCACCGGCCACTATGTCGCCTTCAGCCTGGTCGAACCGCTCCGGGAAGCCGAGATGTGCCCGGTCACCCTGATCGGTCCGGCGGCGCGGCAGGGCTGGGTCGCGCTCTCGCCCAAGGGCGATCCCAAGGACAATCATTGGCAGGCCACCGGCAGGGCCGCCGACCGCGCCACCGCCGCCCGGCTGGGCGTGCTGACGGTCAAGGGTTCGGCCACCTGCCTGCCGCAGGAAGGCCATCAGATCGAGTTGGACATCGGCATTACCCGTTTCCACGCCTCGCAGGCCCAGTCCGAGCAGATCGCCCGCGACATCCCCCGCTGGAACTCGAACGGCCAGGCGCCCGCCTACGCCCTGGTCTCCATCGGCCAGGACGGCCACGCCCGGCTGACCGGCCTGCTGATCGCCGGTCACCGGATCGGCCTGGACTGGTAGGCGATGCGTCGGTTCATCCTGGTCTTCTGCCTGATCTGTCTTGGCCTGGTCGGGCTGAGCGGAGCGATCTTCCTGGCCAATGGCGGCCTGCGGCTGCCCGGCGCGAGCCAGCCGGCGACGGGCGCCTGCACGGCCGACGCGCCCTGCGAGATCCGCATCCTGTTCGCCTACACCAGCCAGGGCGCCAAGGTCCTGCAGCCCAGCCTGGACTTCGAGCGCGAGGCCATCGCCTCCTGCGCCAAGACCGGCCGCGATCCGTCCCTCTGCGTGCTGGACCGGGTGGCCAACGAGGATGTCGCCGCCCTGCGCCAGGCCTTCCTGACCTCCGGCGTCACCCAGCTCACCGACGGGCGACCCAACATCGTCTTCGCCCCGCCGGTGGTCATGGACCGGGCGATCGACGAGGGCGCGGCCATGCGGCTGGACACGCCCGCCAACTATGGTTCGCCGTCGGCGTTCAACAAGCAGCTCCTGGGCTGGCTGCCCGAGGCCCGGTCGCTGCGCGGCAAGGCCCGCAAGGTCAATCTGGTGGTCGTGTTCACCGGCATGCGCGGCCCCGAGGACGCCTGCTACGCCGACTCCCTGCAGAATAACGGCTACATCCTGATGCCGGCCTGTCTGGTGCGCGGCTATGTGGCGGTCCCGCGGATCGCCTTCGATCACCAGCTGCTGTTCCTGCACGAGGTGGGCCACCTGTTCGGCGCCTTCCACAACGACAACGGCAATCCCCAGCCCTGCTCGGTCGCCGCCGCCAGCCGGCGCGACCCGCGCGGCTGCGCCTGGGAGCAGTGCCTGGCCCGCCAGTGTTCGACCGAGCAGCTGGCCGAAGCGCCCGACGCCTTCTGCACGCTGGTCGGCCAGTACAACTACAATGGCGGTCCGACCGGCGAACGCTTCTGCCGCGCCCATCGGGCCGGCGAGCAGGGCTTGGGCTGGATCCGGGAGTACAGCCATCCGGGCAAGTGCCGTCTGCGGGGTTATGAAGCCTATGACTGCGGTGACGCCAGCCACGACGCGGTCGGCGTCATGCGGGCCCGCGCCTGGTCGGTGTCCCGCGCCCGCCCCCTGACCTAGACAGCAGGAAGCCCGCCTTTGCAGGCGGGCTTCCCAGGTTGCCGGCGACTCTTCTGGGGGGACAGCGGTCCGGGGGACTGGGGGGATCCGGACCTGGGCTCGCCGCCGGCGAACCTGTTGCTTAGTGCTGGTTCAGAGCCGTTTCTTGCGGCTTGGCCAGCTTGGAGACGATCTCGGCGCGGACCGCGGCGCGGCAGGCGGCGGGGCTGCCCAGGCGGGTGCCGGTGGTCACCGATTCAGCGCAGTACTGGCGGGCGGCGACGTTGACGCGCTGTTCGAAGACCTTCTGGCCGGCGGCGGTGGCGAGGTTCAGGTCGCTGACCTTGACGCTGACGCTTTCGGCATGGGCGCCGCTGACGATGGCCAGGGCGGGCAGGACGGCCAGGGCCAGGGTGGCGATGCTGCTGAAAGAGGCGATGGACTTGGAGGCGGCGGATTGGGACATGAGGATCTCTCCGAATTTGGCAAGGCGGGCGGGGTCGGCCGCTGACAAGTCAGGAGATACGTCGGCGATTACTCGAAGTCTTGTTAATCTACAGTCATGAAGTGCATTTAACAGAGTTACGGCGGCGTAATACCTGTCGCAATATTCATGAAGCAAATGTAATTAAGGTTTAGGCCAGCGCCGCTCGCGGACGTGGAACCGCCTGGGCGTCGAGCAGCCCCGAGACCTCGGCCCACAGCCGGCGAACCTCTTCGGCGGCGGCGCTGCGGTGGTCGAACTCCAGCACCCCCTCGCCGCGCCACAGCGAATCCTGGAAGGCGACGCGGGCCCTTAAGCCCACCCGGGCCAGCGGCAGGCCCAGCTTGCGGGCCGCATCGGCCGAGCGGTGGATGACCGGTGACTCCACGCCGCCGCGCGGGCTGGGCGCCTGGTTGAGCACGATCAGGCCCGGCTTGCCCCGCGCCCGCACCGCCTCGGCCGCCCAGGCCAGGGCCTCGAGGTCGAAATAGCTGGGCCGGGTGATCAGCACGCAGAGGTCGGCGATGCCGATGGCCGCCTGGCCGGCGGCGGTGTCCCCGGCCGGCGTGTCGATGATCAGGAGATCCGCGCCCAGCCGCTCGACATTGTTGGCATAGGGAAACAGGGTGCCGCTGTTGACGGCCCTGATCGAGGGCTGCTGGCTGGTCCGCACATCGCCCCACCGACAGGCCGAGCTTTGCGGGTCGAGGTCGGCGACAGCGACGTTGAGGCCGTCCCTCACCGCGGCCACCGCCAGATTGACCGACAGGGTGGTCTTGCCCGTTCCGCCTTTGCGCGACAGCAGCACCAGCCTGCGCATCGAGCGCCGTCCCCTTTCCGAATCCAACGTTAACCCTAGACCCTGAGCCCCTGCGCGTCATCCCGGTCATGGACCGCCGCGCGGCCTTGCCGCATATTGCTGGCCTTGTGAGCTTGCTGACCGGCCGGGGGCCTTGATCGACGTGACAGACGCCCTGGTGTTGCGTGGCCTGAGCAAGGCCTTCGCCGGCAAGCCCGCCGTGGCCAGCCTGGACCTGACCGTCCGCTCCGGCGAGCTGTATGCTTTGCTTGGGCCCAACGGGGCGGGCAAGACCACGACCCTGCGCATGGTGGCCGGCCTGCTGGCCCCCGACGCGGGGGCCATCTCGGTGTATGGGGTCGACGCCAGGGCCGATCCGGCCGGCGCCAAGCGGGTCATGGCCTGGGCCCCCGACGAGCCGCTGCTCTACGACAAGCTCAATCCGATGGAATATCTGGAGTTCGTCGCCGGCCTGTGGGGGACCGACGGCAAGGCCGCCCGCCGCAAGGCTGAGGAACTCCTGAAATGGCTGGGCCTGTGGGAACAGCGCCGCCAGCGCTGCGAGGGCTTCTCGCGGGGCATGAAGCAGAAGGTCGCCCTGGCCGGGGCGCTGATCCACGATCCCAAGCTGCTGATCCTCGACGAGCCGCTGACCGGCCTGGACGCCGCCGTCGCCCGCCAGGTCAAGGACCTGTTGCAGCAGCGGGTGCGGGGCGGCGCCACGGTCATCCTGACCACCCACATCCTGGAGGTGGCCGAGCGGATGGCCGACCGCATCGGCATCATCCAGAACGGCAGGCTGCTGGCCGAGGGCACCCTGGCCGAGCTGCGGGCCCGCACCGGCGAGGAGGGGGCGACGCTGGAGGATCTGTTCCTGGAACTGACCGCCCCCGACCAGCCCGTTCCGGCCTGATGGGGCCCGCCTGATGTTCGCCGCCGGCTCCCTGCCCTGGCTGATGGCGCATGAGATGCGCCTGGCCTGGCGCGATATGTTCGCCAAGCGCCCTGGCGTGCGGGCCGTCATCTTCGGGGTGGCGCTGATCGTGCTGATCCTGGCGGTCGGCCTGCCCCTGGGCATCGCCTCGCGCAACCTGGAAGTCCCCATCCAGCCCGTCTGGGAGGCCATCGCCGACCTGGTCCTGCTGACCCTCTTCACCTTGATGCTGTCGCAGTGCCTGGCCGCCGCGACCATGGCCCTCTACGGGCGCGGCGACCTGGACCTGCTGTTCTCGGCCCCGATCTCCCCGCGCAAGGTGCTGTTCGTCCGCTGCCTGGCCATCGCCGCCAACGCCTATCTGGGCATCCCCACCTTCATCGCGGCCGTCCTGATCCCGGTCGCCATCGGCGGCCACCCCGGCTGGCTGGGGGTGCTGGGGGTGATGGCCGCCGTCGCCCTGCTGGCCACCAGTCTTGGCCTGTTGCTGGCCATGAGCCTGTTCCGGGTCCTGGGTCCCAAACGCACGAGAGCGGTGGCCCAGGTGCTGGCCGCCCTGATCGGGGCCGCCTTCTTCCTGGCCGCCCAGTACCGCAACATCACCGGCAGCGATCAGGTCCCCCTGTTCACCGAGTTTTGGGCCAAGGCCCAGGCGCCCGGCTTCCACCTCTTCCCCTTCGCCGACCTGCCGCTGCGGGCCATGGTCGGCCAGCCCATCCCGCTGGCCATGGTGATGGGCGGCTCGGCGCTGGTGTTCGCCGCCACCACCCTGTGGCTGGGCGGCCGTTTCGCCGCCGACGCCGCGGCCGCCTCGGGCGTCGCCGCCGGCGGACCAGCCAAGGCCGGACGGGCGGTGGCGGGCGACTTCGCCCAGGGCGTCTTCGCCAACACGGTCCGCAAGGAGCTGAAGCTGCTGCTGCGCGACATCGCCATGCTCTCGCAGATCCTGCTGCGGCTGCTCTACCTGCTGCCGCTGGGCTTCCTGCTGGCCCGGCAGGCTTCCCGCCACGCCGACCTGCTGATCCCGGCCGGGGCCGCCGCCCTGGCGATGATGGCCGGCCAGGTCGCCGCCAGCCTGGTCTGGGTCACCGTCTCGACCGAGGAGTCGCCGGAACTCCTGCTATCCTCGCCCGCGCCGCTGTCGGTGCTGCACCGCGCCAAGCTGGTCGCCGCCCTGGCGCCCCTGGCCGTGCTGCTGGCCCCGCCGCTGGCCTATGTCACCTGGCTGTTCCCCCAGGCGGGGCTCGCCGCCATCGCCGGCTGCGCCGCCTCGGCCCTGGCCGCCGGCCTGCTGTCGATGTGGTACCAGAAGCCGGCCAAGCGCGGCGACTTCCGCCGCCAGCGGCGCGGCGGACAGGGCTTCTGGATCGGCATGGCCTTCCTGTTCACCTCGGGGATGTTCGCCTTGGCCACCTATCTGGCGGCTCTGCCGGTCAGCCTGCTGTTCCCCGTGGTCCAGGTTCCCGTCGCCGTCAGCGCCATCATCCCCCTGGCGGTCGGCGCGGTGCTGCTGCTGCTGCTGCGCCGGGACGAGGAACACATCATCGAAATCATCCGGGCCGGCTGACCGCTTCCACCGCCGCTCCGGCGGGTCTAGCCTCCCGGCCATGACCCCGACCGACCCCCTCGTCCTGCGCCGCGATGACGACGCCGTCGCCCGCCTGACCCTGAATGCGCCGGCCAGCCGCAACAGCCTGTCCCTGGCCATGCTGGACGCCCTGAAGGCCGAACTGGCCGCCCTTGCCGCCGAGCCGAAGGTCCGGGCGGTGATCCTGGACGGCGAAGGCCCGGCCTTCTGCGCCGGCCACGACCTCAAGGAGATCCAGGCCCACCGCAACGATCCCGACCGGGGCCGGGCCTTCTACGAGGCGCTGCTGGACCGCTGCGCGCAGGTGATGCTGGCCATCAACGCCCTGCCCCAGCCGGTCATCGCCGTGGTCGAGGGGATCGCCACCGCCGCCGGCTGCCAACTGGTCGCCGCCTGCGACCTGGCCGTGGCCGGCGAGGCGGCGCGGTTCTGCACCCCGGGGGTCAATCTGGGCCTGTTCTGCTCGACCCCGGGCGTGGCCCTGGCCCGCAACCTCAGCCCCAAGCCCGCCATGGAGATGCTGCTGCTGGGCGAGA
This sequence comes from Caulobacter ginsengisoli, assembly GCF_030814835.1. Lineage (GTDB taxonomy): Bacteria > Pseudomonadota > Alphaproteobacteria > Caulobacterales > Caulobacteraceae > Caulobacter > Caulobacter ginsengisoli. The sequence continues at coordinate 3,580 of NZ_JAUSVS010000003.1, read as the reverse complement.
TGGTCGATGCGCCGACCGCGCTTCGGTTCGGCCTGATCAACCGCATCGCCCCGCCCGGCCAGGCGCTGGAGACGGCTCAGGCCCTGGCCGCCCAGCTGGCCGGCCGCTCGGCCTATTCGCTGAGCCTCGGCAAGCGGACCTACTACGCCCAGGCCGGCCTGCCGCTGGCCGACGCCTATCGCGAGGCGGGCAAGGCCATGGCCGACAACATGCTGGCCGCCGACGCGGCGGAGGGCATCGACGCCTTCCTGAGCAAGCGACCGGCGGTGTGGGATAATCCGTAGGAACTCCCTCCCCTTTATGGGGAGGGAAAGGCGGCGAAGCCGCCAGGGTGGGGAGCTCTTCGGCCGGCGTGGGTTCCCCACCCGGGCCGCTGACGCGGCCGTCCCTCCCCATAAAGGGGAGGGAGTTTTGAACCGTGTTTCCTACCGCCCGACCTTGCCACGGCCCTCGCCGGTGGTGTCCAGCTCGTCCTCGCCGCGCGTGAAGCAGTTGCGGTCCAGATAGGGCAGCAGGCGGTTCAGGTTGGCCACCGGGAAGTGGTAGCGGCCCCCATTCAGATAGTCGTCGAGCGCAGCCGGGGCGCTGACCTGCACCTTCAGCTCGCCGCCGTCGTCGATCAGCAGGCGGGCCGTCGACTTGGGCAGCCCAGCCCCCAGGGTCAGCTTGGAGCGGGCCACGATCGGATGGGTCTCCAGCACCCCGCCCACCGGCTTGTCCGAGGCCAGGAAGCTGAGGCCCCTGATCGCCGACTTGGTGGTGGCGATTTCCTTGCTGTTCAGGTCATAGGTGTCGCGGATCACATAGACCACGTAGCGGTCGGCCTCGCCGGCCTTGCAGGTCAGGGCGAAGGTCACCGCCGAGCCGTCCGCCTGGATCTGGGTGGTGCGGGCGCCCAGGCCGTCGCCGAACGGGGCCAGGGTCCATTGCGCGTCCATCAGGCCCTGGCGGCTGGTGACCACGTCCAGGGCTTCCATCTGCTCCGGCTCCAGCCAGATGATGTCGTTGGTGTGGGTCGAGGAGGCGACCAGCAGCAGCTCCGGCTTGATCCCCATCTCGACGACGTAATAGCCCAGCACCGCCACCACGGTCTGGACGTCCTGGTCGTTCTGGACCTCGGGGTTGTGGAACTGGTGGACGCCATAGAGCGAGCCGGTGTCCACCGTCCGCGAGATGCCGCCCAGGAAGGCGTAGGCGCAGGCCGAGGCGCAGAGGCCGGGCTTGTAGCTGGCCTTGCCCGGGACCTTGGGATCGTCGACCGTCTCGCCGATGGCGGTGCGCAGCTTGGCCTTGCGGATCGCCCGCCCCAGGTCCACCCCGCCCGGCAGCGAGCCGCCGCCGGAATTGAACCGCACCAGCACCGACCACTGGATCTTCTGGGTCTTGAGGAAGGCCTCGAACGTCTTGCCGGTCTCGTAGACGATGTCGCCGTCGGCGGCGATCCATGTGCAGTCGGCGCAGTCCTGGCCATTGGTGACCAGGCGGAAGGTCATCGGGGTGAGCTTCTCTTCCTTCTTGCTCGGCTCATGATTGGGCCCCTTGCCGGGCGCAGCCTTGGGCACGTTCTGCGCGACTGCGGGACCCACAGCGAGCAGGCCCGCCAGGCTCAGGACGCCAGCCAGCAGGACGGCAACTGTACGCTTCATCGACCGACCCCGATCCCCAACGTCCTCTACCCTGGCAGAGCCGCGCGGGCAAGGCAATGTTCATGCTCCGTTCGCCTGTAAGGCGAGCGCGGCTGGTTGACACTCGCCTCTTCCATACTCCAGTTTCGAATCCGGACCGCTCAGGCAAAATAACGCAGGCAAATGGCGCGGCCGAAATAGTAGGTCTTGGGGAGAAGCGTTGCATGACCGTATCCGCGGATCAGTCCGGCCCGGTGGGCGAGCGCCCGCCCTTCGGGGTTGGATCGAAAATCCTCTACGGCATCGGGGCCGCCGCCTTCGGCATCAAGGACAACGGCTTCCGCTTCTTCCTGGTGTTTTTCTATAACCAGGTGGTCGGCCTGCCGGTCGGCTGGGTGACCACGGCGCTGGCTATTGCGCTCGCCATCGATTCCATCTGCGACCCGATCATCGGCCAGATGTCCGACTACTGGCGCTCGAAATGGGGCCGGCGCCATCCGTTCATGTACGCCGCCATCCTTCCGGCGGCCATCCTGTTCATCCTGCTCTGGATGCCCCCCATCGGCCTCAGCCAGCCCATGAAGCTGGTCTACATGGTCGTGCTGGCCATCGCTTCGCGCACCTTCATCACCGCCTTCGAAATCCCCTCCTCGGCCCTGGCCGCCGAAGTGACCGGCGACTACGACGAGCGCACCAAGGTGCTGGGCTGGCGGGTGTTCTTCGCCTGGTGGGGCGGCCTGCTGATCTACATCTTCGCCCTGGGCCTGATGGTCAGGCCCCGGCCCGGGTTCCCGGACGCCCGCTTCGATCCGTCGGTCTATATGACCTATGCCCTGGTCGCCTCGACCTTCATCGCCCTGGTGATGCTGGTCTCCTCCCTGGGCACCCACCGCTTCATCCCCTGGCTGCCCAAGCCGCCGGCCGAGCGCCCCAGAAATGTCGTCGCCCTGTTCAAGGACATGTTCCAGACCCTGGGCAGCCGGCATTTCGGATCGATCGTCGGGGTCAACATCTTCGCCGCCGCCGCCGAGGGGGTGGGCTTTTCCATCTACCTCTACCTGGTGACCTTCTTCTGGCAGCTGACCACCAAGCAGACCCTGATCCTGGGCACCGACGCCTTCATCGGCTCGACCCTGGCCCTGGTGCTGGCCCCGCTGATCGTCAGGGGCCGCGACAAGAAGCCGATGGCGATGCTGATGCTGGTCATCACCATCCTGCTGTCGGCCACGCCGCTGATGCTGCGGCTGTTCCACCTGTTTCCCGAGAACGGCTCGCCGGCCCTGTTGCCGACGCTCTACGCCATCGCCATCGTTCGCGGCGCGGCGGGCATCAGCTGCACCATCCTGATCGTCGGCATGATCGCCGACGTGGTCGAGGACAGCGCCGCCCGCACCGGCAAGCGGGCCGAGGGACTGATCTTCGCTTCGATGGCTTTTGCCCAGAAGTGCGTCTCGGGGCTGGGGGCCATGACCACGGGACTGATCGTCTCGATCGTGGGCCTGTCGGGCATGGCCAAGCCGGGCCAGGTGCCGCAGGAGACGCTGGACCACCTGGCGATCGGCTATCTGATCACCCTGTTCAGCTTCTATGGCGGGGCGCTGTTCTGCCTCAGCTTCTACCGGATCGGCCGGGTGGCCCACGCCGAGAACCTCGCCAAGCTGGCGGCCATGGAGGCCGAGGTCGCCGCGGTGGGCGAACCTCCGGTCCCATAACAAGTATCCCAAACCCGCTCATCCCCGCGAAAGCGGGGACCCAGGCGTTTTTCGTTGCTGCCTTTCGGCTGCCGAGACCTGTCCGATTCGCCCTCAACAGCAAAAAGCCTGGGTCCCCGCCTTCGCGGGGATGAGCGGAATTATGTAAGCCCTAGGTCGTATCGACATTCAGGGATTCCCCTTTTGTGGGATGCCTGATTCATAGGGCTCCGTTCGATGGACGGAGCCCTTTCGATGTCGGTC
>NZ_JAUSVS010000002.1 GCF_030814835.1 Caulobacter ginsengisoli | reverse complement strand
ACATCGCCTCCATCGACCTGCGAAGGTCTATGGATCAAACTCAACCTGTAACGGATGTCCCCGAACGTCTGTCACCCATCTCCCCGGTCTGAACAGCTTGCGAGGAGGAGCGAGGGACACGCCGAAGGCGGTGTCCCACGGAGGAGGAGCCTTGCGGCGGTTCAGCATTCCGCCGGCGCAGGGTGTTTCCCCGACACGTGGCCGCTGACTGTCTCCTCACCCACTCGGCGGGCTGACGCCCAGCCGAGTCGACCTCTCCTCTGAGAGGAGAGGAGTTGCGCCGCTTGACTCCCGACCGCGCCCCAAGCCTCTAAAGAACCAATTGTTGCAGTCCCGCAAAGCGCCAGCCTCACTGGCGACACCGGCGGACCGGAAGCCTGCACGGTCTCTTGGAGCGCCGGATGTCGAAGAAGTCTCTCTGCCTGATCGCCGCCCTCGGCCTGCTGGCCGGTCCAGCCCTGGCCCAGGGCGGCCCGCCGCCGTTTCCGCCGCCCGCCGGCCCACAGGGCGCCGGCATGCCCGAGGACCCCAAGCTCGACGCCCCGCGCAAGCCGCGCGAGCAGGTGTTCATCTCCCCCGCCGGCGAGCCCTTCCGCAGCCCCCCCGGCGCGCCCTACCCTGTCGCGACCTGGTTCGCCCGCGCCGACGCCAATCATGACGGGACGCTCAGCGAAGACGAGCTGGTCAAGGACAGCCTGGCCTTCTTCGACACCCTGGACGTCGATCACAACGGCATCCTCGACGGCTTCGAGGTCGCCGACTACGAGCAGAAGGTCGCCCCGGAAATCCTGCCCCGGGCGGCCCAGTTCCAGGAAGACCGCTACGGCAGCCTGGGCGGCGGCCTGGCCCGAGGCGGCCCGCCCCCCAGGCGCAAGTTCTTCAGCAAGCCCCCGCCCAAGGGCTATGGCTTCGGCCGCAATGGCGCTGGCCTCTATGGCCTGCTCAACGAGGTCGAGCCGGTGTCGGGCTCCGACCGCGACCTCGACCGCCACATCACCCGCGACGAGGCCGCCCGGGCCGCCCGCATGCGGTTTGGCCTTTTGGACGGAAACAAGACTGGCGCGTTGAAGCTCAGCGACCTGCCCAAGACCCCGCTGCAGGAGGCGCTGGAAAATCCGCCCAAGGAACCGAAACGGAAAAAGCCCCCCAAGCGCGTTGAAATGCGGCTGCAATCCAGCGCCGCTACGAGCCAACCAGTCCGCTGATTAACTTTACCCGAAGAGACCATGAGCCTGACCGCCAAGCCGACGCGCCGTAAATCGAGACTTCCCAGCTCCCTGGCGATGGCCGCCATCGGCCTGGCCGTGCTGGTCGTGGCCTTCATCGGCTGGCAGGTCCTCAAGCCCAAGCCGCTCAAGGACCCCTACCGCACCGAGGCGGTGGCCATGGGCGATGTGACCAAGTCGGTCTCGGCCTCCGGTTCGCTGCAGGCCCTGGTCACGGTGCAGGTCGGCTCGCAGATCTCGGGCCAGATCACCAAGGTGCTGGTCGATTTCAACGACCAGGTCAGCAAGGGCCAGGTGATGGCCATCCTGGACCCGCAGACCTATGTCAGCCGGGCCAACCAGGGCCGCGCCCAGGTGCAGGCCGGCAACGCCTCACTGGCCCAGGCCCAGGCCCAGGCGGCGGTCGCCAAGGCCAACTATGACCGCACCAGGATGCTGTTCGACAAGGGCATCGCCGCCAAGGCCGCCCTGGATACCGACCTGGCGAGCTGGAAGGTGGCCCTGGCCGGGGTGAAGGCGGCCCAGGCCAATATCGCCCAGTCCAAGGCCGCGCTGGCCAGCACCGAGGTGGACCTTGGCCGCACCACCATCGTCGCCCCCATCGCCGGCGTGGTGGTCGACCGCCAGATCGAGCCCGGCCAGACCGTGGCCGCCAGCCTGCAGGCCCCGGTGCTGTTCCAGATCGCCCAGGACCTGACCCAGCTGGAGGTCAAGATCAATGTCGACGAGGCCGATATCGGCCAGGTGCGCGAGGGCCAGACGGTCAAGTTCACCGTCGACGCCTTCCCGGACGACAGCTTCACCGGCGTCGTCACCCAGGTGCGCAAGCAGCCCGAGACCCAGTCGAACGTCGTCGCCTACATCGTCATCGCCCGGGCCGAAAATCCCGGCGGCAAGCTGCTGCCCGGCATGACCGCCAACGCCGACATCGTCATCGACGAGCGCAAGAACGTGCTGAAGGTCCCGGTCGCGGCCCTGCGCTGGACCCCGCCGGACAAGACCACCACCCCGCGCGGCATGGGCGGCGGCCCCGGCGGTCCTCCCGGCGGTGGCGGCGGCGGCCAGGGCTTCGGTGGCCGGCCAGGCCGCGGCCAGGGCGGCGGAGGCGGCGGCATGGGCATGCGGCTGATCGAGCAGCTGGACCTCGACGCCGGCCAACAGGCCAAGGCCAAGGTCATCTTCGACCAGGCCCGCCAGAACGTCATGGCCGCCGGCTACAGCGACCCGCAGGCTCGCCGCGCGGCGATGCGCACGGCCATGCAGGCCGCCTTCGCCAAGCTGGAACCCATCCTCAAGCCCGACCAGAAGACCAAGCTGGTGGCCCTGCGCGCCCAGATGGCGGCCCAGGGCGGCCAGCGGCGCGGCGGCATGACGCCGGGCGTGGTCTGGGTGCTGAAGGACGGCAAGCCCACCCCCATCCAGGTCATGGTCGGCGCCTCCGATGGCTCCTACAGCGAGATCCGCGGCAATATCCCGGTCGGGAGCCAGGTGATCACCGGAGGCGGACCCAAGCCCAAGGTCAAGGCCCGCAGCCCCATGGCCGGCCCCGGCGTCCGGGTGCGGATGTAGATCGCCGTGATCGAGATCCGCGACCTGGAGAAGCTCTACATCATGGGCGAGGAGACGGTGGCCGCCCTGGCAGGCGTCACCCTGACCGTCGAGCGGGGCGAGCTGGCGGCGGTGATCGGGCCGTCGGGCTCGGGCAAGTCGTCGCTGATGAACATCCTGGGCGGGCTGGATCGGCCCTCCAACGGCTCCTACCACTTCGACGGCGAGGATGTCGGCGACATGGCCGACGACGCCCTGGCCGACTTCCGCAGCCGGCGGATCGGCTTCGTCTTCCAGTCCTTCCAGCTGCTGCCCCGCCTCACCGCGCTGCAGAATGTCGAACTTCCGATGGTCTATGCCGGCATCGAGCCGCGCGAACGGCGCGAGCGGGCCGTGGCCATGCTGCAGAAGGTGGGCTTGGGCGAGCGGATGACCCACAGGCCCACCCAGCTCTCCGGCGGCCAGCAGCAGCGGGTGGCCATCGCCCGCGCGCTGGCCAACGCCCCCGACCTGCTGCTCGCCGACGAGCCGACCGGGGCGCTGGACACCAATACCAGCAAGGAAGTCCTGGCCCTGTTCCACGAGCTGAACGCCGAGGGCCTGACCGTGGTCATCGTCACCCACGACCTGGAGGTGGCGGCCGAGGCCCGGCGGCGGATCTCGTTTAGGGACGGCAAGGTCGTCGAGGACGATCATGGCGGCTCCAGGCGGGGCAAGTCATGAGCGTTCGCCGCATAGATCTCGTCGGGTTCGCCACCGGGGCCATCATCGCCCACCCGATGCGCAGCGCCCTGACCTCGCTGGGCGTGGTCATCGGGGTCGCGGCCGTGGTGATGATGACCTCCATCGGCCTGGGCGCCCAGAAACAGGTGACCAGCGCCATCGGCGGCCTGGGCTCCAACCTGCTGATCGTCTCGCCGGGCGCCTCGCGGGGGCCCGGCGGCGGCTTCGTCAGCCAGGGGGCCGGCACCAACCTCACCCTGACCGAGGAGGACGCCAAGGCCCTCGGCACGCTCGAAAGCGTGGTGGCCGTGGCCCCGTCGGTGCGCGGCGGCGCCCAGCTGACCGCCGAGGGCGCCAACTGGAACACCCGCATCGAGGGCGTCACGCCGGACTATCTGGTCGCCCGCGACCTGACCATCGCCTCGGGCCGGATGATCGACGAGGCCGAGGCCCGTCAGGGCCGCAAAGTCGCCGTCATCGGCCAGACGGTCGCCACCAGTCTGTTCGGCGACAGCGACCCGCTGGGCAAGCGCATCCGGGTCGGGACCGTGCCCTTCGAGGTGATCGGCGTCCTGGCCTCCAAGGGCCAGAGCGGCTTTGGCCAGGACCAGGACGACATCGTGCTGGGGCCGCTCGAGGCCGTGCGCTCCCGCGTCGTGGGCAAACGGGTCAAGGGCGACAACGTCCAGACCATCTATGTAAAGGCCGCCGACGCCGACAGCCTGGACCGGGTGCAGGAAGACGCCACCAACCTGCTGCGCGAACGCCACCGCATCCGCCAGGGCGCCGACGACGACTTCAACGTCCAGAACCTGGCCTCGATCACCGAGGCGCTGCAATCGTCGATCAAGACCTTCACCGGGCTGCTGGCCGCCGTCGCGGCGGTGTCGCTGCTGGTCGGCGGGGTCGGGATCATGAACATCATGCTGGTGGCGGTGACCGAGCGAACGCGGGAGATCGGGCTGCGGATGGCGGTGGGGGCAAGGCGGACGGACGTGCTGTTCCAGTTCGCGCTGGAGGCGGTGGTGCTCAGCGTGGTCGGCGGGGCCATCGGGCTGGTGCTGGGGATCGGCGGGGCGATGCTGATGGCCAAGCTCGGCAACTGGCCGACGGCGATTGCGGGTTGGTCGGTGCCGTTGTCGCTGGGCTTTTCGATGCTGGTCGGACTGGTGTTCGGGGCCTACCCGTCCTGGCGAGCGGCAAGGCTGGACCCGATCGAGGCGCTGCGGCGAGAATAAGCCCTTCCCCCGCTGGCGGGGGAAGTGGCCTGAGATGCGCAGCATCGAAGGTCGTTGGGGGTCCTTGCGGCGTTGGCGGGTGGCACAGCCGTGGGAAAGGGCCCCCAACGAGCCTCCAGCTTCGCTGTCGGCCCACTTCCCCCGCCAGCGGGGGAAGGGCTTTCTAGTAAGGCCGGTCCCCGACCACCGTCACCCGCTCCATCTTCCGCACCGCCGGCCAGTAGTCCGAGGCCGCGTAGTGCTGGCTTGCCCGGTTGTCCCAGAAGGCGATGGAGTTCGGCTCCCAGCGGAAGCGGCACTGGTATTCCGGGATCGCCGCCTGGGCGTAGAGGTGTTTCAGCAGGGCCTTGGACTCGTCCTCGTCCATCCCGACGATGTGCTGGGTGAAGGCGGCGTTGACGTATAGCGCCTTGCGACCCGTCTCCGGATGGGTGCGCACCACCGGGTGCTCCGGTTTGGGATAGGCCTTGTTGAACTCTTCGATCTGCTCTTCCGACATCCCTCGCTTGCGCATGGCCACCCGGAAATGCGCGAAGTCGTGGATGGCCGTCGCGCCGTCGATCCTGGCCTTCACCTCGTCGGAGAGCCCTTCGTAGGCGGCGTACATGTCGGCGAACAGGGTGTCGCCCCCGACCGGCGGCAGCTCGATGGCCCGCAGGATCGAGCCCAGTGACGGCTCCAGCCGCCAGGTCACGTCGCTGTGCCAGGTGTTTTCCTTGCCCTTGTTTTCGCGATTGTGGGTGATGGCCAGCACCTCGGGATAGCCGGGCTTGTGCGGGGCGAAGGGGTGGACTTCCAGTTCGCCGAATTCGCGGGCGAAGGCGATGTGCTGCTCGGTGGTGATGTCCTGGTCGCGGAAGAACAGCACCTTCCAGTCCAGCAGGGCCTGGCGCAGGGCCGCCTTGGCCCCGGCGTCCAAGGGCTGGGCCAGGTCGATGCCCGAGACTTCGGCGCCGATAGTCGGGGTCAGGGGCGAGAGAGTCAGGCTATCGACGGTGAGGTTGCGGACCAGCTGATTCATCGGGTCTTCTCCTGCCAGGGCGGAACAAGTATGTTACCGTCTGGTCTCATATTCAAGCGGATAGATGACAGTCCTCAAGCGCAAGCCCCGCGTCGATCACGCCGCCCGCCGGGAGGCCTATGTCGGCATCGCCGCCCAGGTCTTGCTGGAGCGCGGCCTGCACGCGGCAACCATGCGCGACTTCGCCGAGGCCGCCAACGCGCCCAAAGTGCTGTTCTACCGCCTGTTCCCCTCGCGCGAGGCCCTGGTCGAGGCGGTGTTCGACCGGGTGCTGCAGGCCCTGGAGAACGCCTACGCCTCGCCCTGGGAGGGCTATGGCTCGATGGTCGGCAAGCTGCTGGCCACCGCGCGGCAGGACCCCGCCCCCTTCCTGGTGGTGCTGAAGAACTGCCGCACCGGCCCGACCGGCTCGGACTGGGAGACGCGGCTGCGGGCGGCGATGAAGGAGACCTCCCTGCCCCTCTTCAAGCCGGGCCCCGACGCGCCCGCCGGGGCGGAGGCCCGCTCCCAGCAGGCGGCCGGCATGCTGTTTGGCCTCTTCGTCGACAGCATGATCACCTGGCTGGAGGACCGCGACGGCCTGGACGACGCCACCCGCATCAAATGGTGGGGCCACATCGTCCGCGAGGCCCGCAAGGCGACCCGGGAAGCCTTCCGCCTGGACTGACTCCCTGGCATGGTCGGGGAAACGCTCTGAGCCAAGAGGAAGCGCCCGTGATCCCCGGATTGATGCAGGACGTCCCGCTGCTGACGACCGCCATCCTCAACCATGTCGAGGCGGCCCATCCCCGCGTCGAGATCGTCTCGCGCACCGTCGAGGGCCGCATCCACCGTTACGACTATGCCGGCATGGCCGCCCGCACGCGAAAACTGGCCCGCGCGCTCCAGGGCCTGGGCGTCCAGTCCGGGGACCGGCTGGCGACCCTGGCCTGGAACACCCATCGGCATCTGGAGCTGTTCTACGGCGTCCCGGGCCTGGGCTGCGTGCTCAACACGGTCAATCCGCGGCTCTTCGAAGACCAGATCGTCTATGTGCTCGAGCACGCCGAGAGCACGGTCCTCTTCTATGACCGCACCTTCCAGGCCCTGGTCGAGAAGCTGGCCCCCCGCTTCACCACGGTGAAGACCTTCGTCCTGCTCTCCGACGAGGACAGCCACGATGCCGGGACCGTCGGCGCCCTCAACTACGAGCGTCTGCTGGCCGACCAGAGCGATGGGCCCTTCGCCTGGCCCAGCTTCGACGAGAACGCCGGCGCCTTCCTCTGCTACACCTCGGGCACCACGGGCGATCCCAAGGGCGTGCTCTACAGCCACCGGGCGGTGGTGATCCACGCCCTGGCCGCGGGGCTGGCCAGCGCCTTTGGCCTCACGGCCTTCGACGTGGTGCTGCCCTGTTCGAGCCTCTACCACGCCACCGCCTGGGGCCTGCCGTTCATCTGCCCGATCAATGGCGTCAAGCTGGTGCTGCCGGCCGAGAAGATGGACCCCGCCTCGCTGCAGGAACTGATCGAGGGCGAAGGGGTGACCTTCTCCGGCGGGGTGCCGACCATCTGGACCATGTACCTGGCCTGGCTGGAACAGACCGGCAAGACGCCCGGCAAGCTCAAGCGCGTCATCATCGGCGGCTCGGCCGTGCCGCGCGCCATGGCCGAGACCTTCAAGACCCGCTACGGGGTCGCGGTGCTGCAGATCTGGGGCATGACCGAGACCTGCCCGCTGGGCGTGGTCGCCACCCCCACCCCCGCCCTCGCCGCGCTGGGCGAAGACCAGGTCGACGAGGCCATCTGGACCCGCCAGGGCCGGCTGCAGTTCGGCATCGAGCTGAAGATCGTCGATGACGACGGCAAGGACGCCCCCCGCGACGGCGAGACCAGCGGCGCCCTGATGGTGCGCGGCCCCTGGACCATCAAGCGCTACTTCCGCAAGGAGGCCGACGCCCTGCTCGACGCCGACGGCTGGTTCGACACCGGCGACATCGCCACCATCGACCAATACGGCTTCATGCGGATCACCGACCGCGCCAAGGACGTCATCAAGACCGGCGGCGAATGGATCAGCTCCATCGACCTGGAGAACATCGCCGTCGCCTGCCCGGGGGTGAAGATCGCCGCGGTGGTGGGGATCCCGCATCCCAAATGGGAGGAGCGGCCATTGCTGGTCATCGAGACCCATGACGGGGCCAACGTCACCAAGGACGGGGTTCTGGAATATCTGCAGCCGCGCATCGTCAAATGGTGGATGCCCGACGATGTGGTGTTCGCCCCGGTCCCGCTGACCGCGACGGGCAAGATCGACAAGAAGACGCTAAGGGCGGCTTGGAAGGATCACCTGAGCGGCAACGCCTGACTGGCACCCGGAGACTGGGGTCTGTTCACCTTGCAGGCCTACCCCTCTTGATCCCGATATCCCTGGCGAAGGCCAGGGCCCAAGCGGCGAATCCGGGCTGAACGCTGGCAGGACGGCCAGCTCCGTATGGATCCTGGCCTTCGCCAGGATCGACCGGGAGGTAGGGGGTGGCCGCGTCAGTCCACACTCATCGCGAGGGTCCGGCTGATCGCCGCAAAAGTCTGGCCACTCTCCCCAGCCCAGGCGTTGAACGCCGCCTGGATGGCCTTCATCGACTTCTTCGAGCCGGGCGGGCCGTCCAGCACGCCCTCGCCGATCAGCGCCTTGACCATGTCCTGCGAGGTCACGAAGCCGTCGCGGCCCATGAAGCGCATGGCCATCATGCCGGCATTGCCGCCCAGCCGGTCGCCGCGGGTCTTCAAGAGATCGAGCAGGCCGATGTAGTCCTCGGCCGGCCACTCGGCGAACAGCTTGCCCGCCGAGCCGTGCTCAGCGGCCAGGTCCATCAGCATGGCGGCGTTGTTGGCCACCGAGCGGACCTTGGCGCCGTTGCGGATGATGCGGCCGTCCTTGAGCAGGGCGTCGAATTCCTCGTCCGACATCGACCGGCAATGGGCGACGTCGAACCCCCAGAAGGCGTCCTCGGTCCCCGGCCATTTCTTGTCGACCACGGTCCAGGAGAAGCCGGCCTGGAAGACGCACTTGCTCATCTGCGAGAGCCAGCGGTCGTCGGGGATGGCGGCCAGCTCGGCGGCGGTCTTCATCGCCGGCATGCGCTCGGCGAGCGCCGCTTCCCCGCCGTGGCGGGCGGCGGCTCTGGCGCGGATTTTGGCGAAGCTCTGCATCACGGCAGGAAACCAGATGATGAAGGGCGACGCCATCGCCGGAAAATTGGAACCTTCAATTTTCCCCCAAATCCTTGTCGCGCAAGGCCTTGCGTGGAATTTCCCAACCCAGATCGGGTGTAGAGTTTTACCGCGCGCCCTCTGTTTCTAGTGGGGGTAGCACATGCCGATCCTGGCCAATCTCGAAGCCGAACTGAACGTCACCGAGGGCGACGCCGCCACGCTCATCGATGGCGACGTGACCGTTACCGACGCCGAGCAGGACTGGGACAACGGCCTGCTGATCGTGGGCGGCATGGCGCCGGGCGATGTCGTCAACCTGCGGGATGGCGGCGCGATCACGATGTCCGGCATCCAGGTCCTGTTCAATGGCGTCACGATCGGCACGCTTTTGCCGGGCCCCAATGGCGAGTTTGGCGTTCGCTTCAACGCCGACGCCGACAACGCCGCGGTCGAGGCGACGGTCGAAGCCCTCCAGTTCCAGGCCACCGGCGACAACCCGGACTATTACAGAAATCTGACCATCACCCTGGTCGACGCCGCCTTCAACGTCAGCACCGTGGGCAGCGCCCTGTTCCCCGCCGACCCCGACCCCTTCCATGGCGCCCACTTCGGGACGAGCACGCACATCGCGGTCGGCGATATCGATAACGATGGCGACCAGGACGTCATCGCCGCGGTCTATGGCGACGGCTACCACCTGCTGCGCAACGACGGCTCGGCCGTCGCCCCGGACTTCATCCAGGATGACGCGGCCCTGAGCCTGAGCGGCGCCCCGAGCAATGTCGCCGGGCTGACCCTGTTCGATATCGACGGCGACGGCTTTCTCGACCTGGTGGTCGGCCGCTATGGCGGGACCATCGAGGCCTTCAAGGGCGACGGGACCTTCAACTTCACTCAGCTGACGGGCGCAGCCAATCCGTTCGATGGCATCCAGACCTACAGCTTCGCCTCGCCGGGCCTGGCCGACCTGAACGGTGATGGCTTCGCCGACTTGGTGGTGTCGCGGGGCGGCGGCCGCTTCGACTACTTCCAGGGCTCGGCCGGCGGCTTCGTGGAGCAGACGGGCGGCGCGAACCCGCTCGACGCCTTCTCCAGCTACGCCGGCGGCGTCCAGTCGGTCAGCTTCGCCGACATCGATGGCGACGGCGATCTCGACATGATCGCCGGCGGCGGCGAAGGCAATCCCGGGGTGTTCCTCAACACCGGCGCGGCCAACAACCCGATCTTCGCGCTGACCGACAACGCCTATAACGACGGCTTCCTGTTCGCCGTGCAGCCGGCCTGGGTCGACATCGACAACGACGGCGACATCGACCAGATCGAAGTGACGGGACAGGGCGACATCCTGCTCGACATCCTGCGCCCGGCCTCGCCGAGCATCGACGTCCTTGTCCAGGGCGTCGACGACGTGGCCACCGTGGTCGACGAGACTCCGACCGGCAGCGCCGACGGTCCCATCTCGGTCAACGTGCTCAGCAACGACAGCGACGTCGACACCACGCTGCAGATCGTCCAGGCGACCATCGATGGCGTGCAAGTGGTCGTCGACGGCACGACCACTCTGGACGACGGAACGGAATTCACCATCGGCTCCGACGGCCAGATCGTCCTGACCCCCGGCTCGGACGCCCAGAACCTGGGCGCCGCCGGCTCCGGCGCCAGCAACACCAGCCTGGGCTATGTGGTCACCTACACCCTGATGGGCGGCGAGGTCGGCACGGCGACCTTCACGGTCGATGGCGTCGACGACAACGACGTCCTGGACGGCACGGCCGGCCAGGACGCCATCAACGCCGGGGTCGGCAACGACACCGTGCAGGGCCTGGCCGGTGACGACGTGCTGCACGGCAATGGCGGCAGCGACACCCTGTCTGGCGGCGACGACGTCGACACCCTATTTGGCGATGCCGGCAAGGACACCCTCTACGGCGGGGCGGGCGGCGACACGCTCACCGGCGGCTCCGAGGGTGACTGGCTGGACGGCGAGACCGGGGCCGACGTCATGTCCGGTGGAACCGGCGACGACACCTATGTCGTCGATGACACCAACGACACCGCGACCGAGTCCAGCGGCGAGGGCGATGATGTGGTCCATGCCGCGATAAACTGGACCCTGGGCGCCAATTTCGAGCGGCTGATCCTCGACGGCATCCGCGACCTCGACGGGACCGGCAACGGCCAGGCCAACACCATGGTCGGCAACAGCGGCGACAACCGGCTGGACGGCGGGGCCGGCGAAGACCTGATCAAGGGCGGACTGGGCGACGACACCCTGCTGGGGGGCCTGGGCGCCGACATGCTCCACGGCGGCGACGGGGCAGACAACCTGGACGGCCAGGGCGACAACGACCGGCTGGACGGCGGAATCGGCAACGACATCCTGGCCGGCGGGATCGGCAACGACATCCTCGACGGCGGCGACGACGACGACACGCTGGATGGCGGGACCGGCGCGGACCAGCTGAACGGTGGGATCGGCATCGACAGCCTCACGGGTGGCGACGGCAACGACGTGCTGGACGGCGGGACGGGCGCCGACGCCATGACCGGTGGGCTGGGCGACGACATCTACTATGTCGACGATGCCGGTGACACGACCATAGAAGCGTCCGGCCAGGGCGCGGACCTGGTGCGAGCCACGGCCAGCGTCACCCTGGCGGCCAATATCGAGACCCTGGTGCTTGACGGAGTGAGCGCCATCGATGGGACAGGCAACAGCCTGGTCAACGCCATGACCGGCAATGCGGGCGCCAATTCCCTCGACGGGCTGGCCGGCGACGATGTGCTGAAGGGGATGAACGGCGACGACATCCTGATCGGCGGGACGGGATCGGACATCCTGGTCGGCGGGGCGGGCGCCGATACCTTCGTGGTCCGGCAGGAGTCGATCCACACCAGCGGCCCCATCGAGACCGACACGGTCAACGACCTGACCACCGCCGACAGGCTGGACCTCTCGGCCATCGACGCCGACAGCTCGACCGGGGCGGATGACGCCTTCCATCTGGTGGGAAGCTTCACCCATCATGCCGGCGAGATGACCCTGGCGTTCGGCGGCGGCGTCACCACCCTGCAGCTGGACGTCAATGGTGACGGGATTGCCGACTACCGCATGAAGATCAGCGGCGACGTGCGTCTCGATAGCGGCGGCTGGGTGCTGTAGCCCCACACCGCGATCAGGAAACCAGGTGATGCAGGGCGATGCCGCTGGTGGTGGCGACGTTGAGGCTGTCGAAGCCGCCGCTCATCGGGATACGCACGGTGCGGCAGCGGGCCAGGACGGCGTCCGGCAGGCCCGGCCCTTCGGCGCCGAGCAGCAGGGCGGCGCGGTCGGGGCGTTTCAGCTCTGACAGAGTCTCGGCGCCGTTGGGGCTCAGCGCGATGGGTTCGAAGCCGTCCAGGGCGGCGATCAAGTCGTCCGCGCGGGTGAAGGGGACCTTCAGCACCCCGCCGACCGAGACCCTGAGGGCCTTGCGATACAGCGGATCGCAGCAGGTGGGGTCGAGCAGCACCGCATCGACCCCGAAGGCGGCGGCGTTGCGGAAGATGCCGCCGATGTTGTCGTGGTTGGCGATGCCGTGCAGGGCGAGGACCAGGGCGCGGGGGCTTAGGCCCGCCAGCAACTCAGCCGGCGCCGGCTCCGGCGCGCGCTCGCCCAGGGCCAGGATGCCCCGGTGCAGTGGAAAACCGGCGATGGCGTCCAGCACCGCCTGGCTGGCGATGTAGACCGGCGCGTCGAACAGGGGCGCGAGCTTGTCGGCCCGGCTCTCGGCCAGCAGCACGGCGCGAACCCGGTGCCGCCCCTGCCCGGCCAGCACCCGCAGCACCACCTCGCCCTCGGCGATGAACAGGCCCTGGCGGCCGACCAGATCGCGCTCGCGGATGTCGCGGAAGGCGGCGATGCGCGGGTCGGCCGGGTCGTCGATGCGGATCAGGTGAAGGGGCCCTCGTGCACCAGCTCGCTGAGCGGCCTGCGGTCGGAGGGGACCTCGCGCTCGCGATAGGCTTCCGGCAGCACGCTCCTGTCGGCCTGCCGGCCGATGGCGACGGCGGCCTCGATCTTCCAGTCCTCGGGCAGCTTGAGCTCCTCGTGCGCCCGACCGCGGTCGAAGCCCAGCATGCCGTGCGCCGCCCAGCCGGAGGCGTGGGCCTGCAGGGCGATCATCCCCCAGGCCGCGCCGGCGTCGAAGCTGTGGCTCAGCGAGGCGGTCGGCTCCTTGCCCTCGCGGCGCATCAGCCGGTCCGAGCAGATGAAGACCAGCGCCCCGGCGTTGACCGCCCAGGCCTGGTTGTAGGGGATCAGCAGGCCCAGCAGCACGTCCCAGGCCGGGGTGTCCCGCAGCGCATAGACGAACCGCCAGGGCTGGCCGTTGAAGGCCGAGGGCGCCCAGCGGCCAGCCTCCAGGATCTTCATCAGCTCGGCCAGCGGCAAGGCTTCGCCGGTGAAGGCCCTGGGCGACCAGCGATGCAGGAACTGGGCGTCGATGTCGTGATGGGCTGTCCGCCCGTTGGCCTGGGTCATTTGCCGATATGGGCGATGGAGGCGATCTCGACCAGAAAGTCGGGGCGGACCAGGCCGCAGACGATGCAGAACCGGGCCGGCTTGTCGCCCGGGAAATACTCGGCGTAGACCTTGTTCATCGCGGCGTAATCGGCCCAGTCTTTCAGGAAGATATGGTTCATTGTTACATCGTCCATCGTGCCGCCGGCGGTCTCGATGACGGACTTGATGGTCTCCAGAACCTGCCGCGTCTGGCCCTCGGCGTCGCCGACATGGGCGACATTGTTGTCCTTGTCGAAGGCGAGCGTGCCGGAGACATAGACCACGCCATCGGCCAGGGTGCCGGGCGAGAACGGGGCGATGGGCTTCTGGGTGCCGGGCGGGGTGATGACGGTCTTGGGCACTTAGGGCTCCTTTTGCGAGATGGCGCCGCAGAAGTCGGCGGTCGTCGAGACCCAGCCGAAGAACTTCTCGACGTTGTAGACGGTGGCCTGCTGCAGGAATTCGGGCCCGGCCTGATGGCAGGCGTCCTCCAGCAGGATGCCGAAATATTCCAGGAAGAAACCGTCCCTGAGCGTTGATTCCACACAGACATTGGTGGCGATGCCGCAGAAGGCCAAATTTCGGATCCCCCGGCTGCGCAGGGCCGAGTCCAGGCTGGTGTTGAAGAAGGCGCTGTAGCGGGGCTTGGGGATGACCAGGTCGCCCGGCTGGGGTGTCAGGGCGTCGACCAGGTCGTAGTCCCAGCCGCCCCGCGCCAGAAGCTTGCCCTGCAGTTCAGGTTTCTCACGCATCGTCTTGAGCGCGTTGGACTTCCACCAGTTGGGCGAGCCCGGCCCGCCGGCCTCTTGGTAGTCGGCGTCCCAGCCGTTCTGGAAATAGACGACGGTGACTCCAGCCGCCCGGGCGGCAGCGGTCAGCACCTTGATCCGCTCGATCACCCCCGCCGCCCCGCCGATGTCGAAGCCGGCGAGGTCGAGGTAGCCGCCCTCGGAGGCATAGGCGTTCTGCATGTCGACCACGATCAGCGCCGTCTCCCTGGCGGCGATCGGGATGGCCTCCGGGCGGGCCGGGACGGTGACCGTGTCAGGCCGCGGCGGAAACATGCGCCCTCGTCTTCATCAGCGGCTGGATGCGCTGGCCGAACTGGTCCAGCCCGACCAGGAAGTCGTCGAAGGTCAGCATGATGCCGCTGGCGCCCTTCACCTCGGCGATCTCGTCCATCAGCCGGGCCACGGTCTCGTAAGAGCCGACCAGGGTGCCGATGTTGAGGTTCATGGCCGACGGCGGGCGCGACATGTAGATGGCCGAAACGTCCAGGGCCGCGCGCGGGTCGGCCTCGCCCTGGTGGTTCATCCAGGCGATGGCGTCGAGATCCGCGCCCGACTTGTAGTGCTCCCACTTGGCCATGGCGGCCTCGTCGGTCTCGTCGGCGATGATCATCCACAGCAGCAGCGCGCCGCAGTCGCGGCCGGTCTTCTTGCTGGCCTCGACATTGCGGTCGACGGCCGGCTGGCACTTGGTCGGCTCGTTCAGGCCCATGCCGAAGCAGAAGTTATAGTCGGCGTGCTGGGCGGCGAAATCGACGCCCGTCTGGCTCTGGCCGGCGCAGATGATGTCGATCTTGGCGTTGGGTTTGGGCAGCAGGCGGCAGTCGTTCATCGTGAAGAACTGGCCCTTGAAGTCGCTGTGGCCGGTGGTCCACAGCTCCTTCATCACCGTCACGTATTCGGCGCAGTAGTCGTAGCGGCGCAGGAAATGCTCCTGGCCCGGCCAGATGCTCATCTGGTCATACTCGGCCTTCTGCCAGCCCGAGACGATGTTGACCCCGAACCGGCCGGGCGCGATGGCGTCGATGGTCACCGCCATGCGGGCGCAGATGGCCGGCGGAATGGCCAGCACCGGGACCGAGGCATAGAGCTTGATCTTCTTGGTCACCGCCGCCAGGCCGGCCATCAGGGTGAAGCTCTCCAGGGCGTAGTCCCAGAACTCGGTCTCGCCGCCGAAGCCGTGCAGCTTGATCATCGAGAGCGCGAAATCCAGGCCATATTCCTCGGCCTTGAGGGTGATTTCCTTGTTGAGCTCCCAGGTGGGCATGTATTGCGGCGAGGTCGCCGACATGATCCAGCCGTTGTTGGCGATGGGGATGAAGACGCCGATATCCATGGCCTTGCCGTCCTGACTTGAAGGCCGGACATGAGGCTACGGTTCGGTTGGGGATGCAAGCCCGAGGGGGGCATGGAGGAGCAGTTGTCGGAAGCCGTTGCACAGCGCCGCATCCAGGCGGGCGAAGTGACCCTGAACATCGCCGAGGCCGGCCCGGCCGAGGGTCCGCTAGTCATCCTCCTCCACGGCTTTCCCGAGTTCTGGTTCGGCTGGCGCGAACAGATCGGGCCGCTGGCCGCCGCCGGCTTCCGCGTCGCAGCGCCCGACCAGCGCGGCTATAATCTCAGCGACAAGCCCACGGGCGCGAAGGCCTATCGGCTGGATGCCCTGGCCGCCGACGTCCTGGCCCTGGCCGACGCCCTGGGCGCCCAAACCTTCAGCCTGGTCGGCCATGACTGGGGCGCGTCGGTGGCCTGGTGGCTGGCGACCGTCGCGCCGGAACGGATCGAGCGGATGGCCATTCTTAACGCCCCGCATCCGGCCCTCTGGCGGCGGGAGATGCTCGAGGATCCCGAGCAGCGCAGGAAGAGCCGCTATGTGCAGATGCTGCGCATTCCCCTGCTGCCCGAGCTGATGGTGCGGGCCGGCGGCTACAAGGGGCTGGCCGACGCCTTTAAACAGAGCACCCGGCCGGACGCCTTCGATCCCGAGGCGATGGCCGCCTACCGGGCCGCCTGGATGCAGCCGGGCGCCCTGACCGCGACGCTGAACTGGTACCGGGCCCTCTTCCTGCAGGCCCTGCCCGTCCCGCCGGCCGGCAGTCTCACCACCCCGACCCTGGTGCTGTGGGGCGACCAGGACGCCTTCGCCCGGCCGGACCTGGCCGAGGCCAGCGCCGCCCTCTGCGCCAAGGCTGAGGTGAGGCATTTCCCACAGGCCAGCCACTGGCTGGCCCATGACGAGCCGGAAGCGGTCAGCGCGGCCCTGCTGGATTTTCTGAAATCGGCCTAACGGCGTTCATCGAGTGGATACCAACCCCCGCTAGCCTGCCGGCCCAGATCGCGGTCAGCGGGGTGAGGCATGAAGCGTTGCGGAGCGGTTCTCCTGGCGGCCATCGCCCTGGCGGGTTGCGCAAAGCCCAGGACGCCTGGCGTCTATGACCTCACCGTCGGCGAGGCCTATCAACGCCTGGTCGAGAATGAACTCAAGGATCTCGTCTACGCCCGGCAGTGCGGCATCCTGATCCACGTCTCGCCCGAGGGCCTCGCCAACAATCAGGTGGTCTGGCACGTCCGCAGCAGCGGCCAGGAGGTCCTGCAGTTCACCGCGCTCCTGACCCCGGTCGGCGACAAGCAGACCAAGGTCGACATCCAGATCCCGCCCGGCCCCGACGGCAAGGAGGCCTACAGCCACGATCAGTTCTATACCCGCCCGGCCTTCAACCAGCCCCTGCGTCCCGCCATAGACGAGCAGATCGCCGCCATCCTGGAAGGCCGGCCGTTCGACGTCAGCCAGATCGGCGCCCCCACCGACAGCGTCTGCAACGCCCAGCGCGGCGGCCTGGAAACCGGCGCGCGGTTCCGCGTCGACGACAAGCCCGGCGAAGGGGGCTACTGATCCATGCGCCGCAAGCTTCTCGCCATCGCCGCCGTGATCCTGCTGGCCGCCTGCGCCCAGCCGAAAGGCGCCCTTTACAAGGTCCCCATCGCCGAGGCGCGCCAGACCCTGCTGGCGACCGGCCTGCCGCCACTGGTGTTCGGCAGCGACGAGCCGATGTGGGAAGTCCAGGACGCCGGCTCGGACGTCATCTGGATCGTCAAGCGCGATCGGGCCGAGCTGTTCCGCTACATCGCCCATCTCAGCGAAGAAGAGGGCGGCGCAACCCGCGTCTCCGTGGAGCTGAAGGGCGCCGAGAGCGGTCCCGCCGGCAATGTCGCCCAGCGGCTGGCGGAGAAGCCCGAGATCCGCGACATGTATCTGGTGGCGATCAAGGAGCAGGTCGCCGCCGCCCTCGAGCGCCGGCCTTTCGAGATGGCGCGCCTCTACCCGGCCCTGACCAAGGCCAGCCTGGCCAGTATAGGTTCGCTGCAGGCCTCGGCGGATGCCGCGGCGGCGGCGTCCGAGGCGCAGGACCGGGCCAATATCGAGAAGGCCTATGCCGACGAGGCGGCCGGCCGACGCTGAGGCGACTTGCACGGCCGCGCGTTCTCGTTGAGACAGGGGCCTTCCCTGCCCCGTCCGCTGGAGTCCCCATGTCCGTCGGCCTCGCCGCCCTGCTCGACGACGTCGCCGCCATCGCCAAGGTGGCCGCCGCCTCGCTGGACGACGTCACCGCCGCGGCCGGCAAGGCCAGCGCCAAGGCGGTCGGGGTGGTCGTCGACGACACCGCCGTCACCCCCTCCTACGCGGTGGGCTTCACCCCCGACCGCGAACTGCCCATCGTCTGGAAGATCGCGCTGGGCTCGCTGCGCAACAAGTTCCTGATCCTGCTGCCCGGCGCCCTGCTGCTCAGCGCCTTAGCGCCCTGGGCGGTGACCCCCATCCTGATGCTGGGCGGCGCCTATCTCTGCTACGAAGCGACCGAGAAGGTCATCGAGGCCTTCATTACGCACGAAGAGGTCGACAGCCCGGCCGAGTTCGCCCTGGCCTCCAAGGACCTGGAGAAGGAGAAGATCGCCGGCGCCATCCGCACCGACCTGATCCTGTCGGCCGAGATCATGGCCATCTCCCTGGCCAGCGTGGCGACCCAGCCGCTGGCGATCCAGGCCATCGCCCTGGCGGCGGTGAGCGTGCTGCTGACCGTGGCCGTCTATGGCGTGGTCGGCCTGATCGTGAAGATGGACGACATCGGCCTGCACATGGCCAAGGGCCGCAAGGCCGGCCTGCGAGCCCTGGGCCGGGGCCTGGTCAAGGCCATGCCCTATCTGCTCGAGGGCCTGACCTTCGTCGGCACCGCCGCCATGCTGTGGGTCGGCGGCGGCATCATCGTGCACGGGCTGGAACAGTACCACCTGGGCTTCATCCCCGGCCTGGTCGAGGCCGGCAAACACTGGGCCGGCGGCGCGCCAATGATCGGCGCCTTCACCGGCTGGCTGGCCTTCGCGGCGGGGTCGGCGGTGGTCGGGCTGATCGTCGGCGGCGTGGTGGTGGGCGCCCTGCATCTGGTCCCGCGCAAGGGCCACGGCAAGGCGGCCAACGACGAGGCCGGACCGCCGGTCTAGCCGGCGCGGGCCACCGCTTGGGGCGCGGGAAACAGCTGGATGCGCTGACCGCGATGCCAGAGTTCAAGGCCGGCCTTGTTCTCGTGCCGCTCGGCAACGCCGATCGCTTCCTGGTCGGTTTCGCAATAGAATTCGACCGCCGACGTGATGCGACCTGAGTTGTCGAGGCGGAAAATCCTGTAGTCTTTCATGATCCGTCCCGCAGACGCACTCGTGCGCAAGCAGGCTTGTTTACCACCATGGCCCTTGCCGTAACAAAGCGACCAATTGGCTCAGTCTACTAGCCGACCCAGGCCGACATCTAGGCCAGCGCCACGACGATCTCTTGATACCGGTCCGGCCGCCTGGGATCCTTGACCGGGGCGGTGGTCACCAGCCGCAGATCCGGCCAGCGGTCCATCACCGCCTCGAAGGCCAGCCGCGCCTCGAACCGCACCAGGGCCGAGCCGATGCAGAAATGCGGCCCCGCCCCGAAGGCCAGCACAGGGCCGCCCATCCTGCGGCGGATGTCGAAGCGGTCGGGCTCGGCGAACACCGCCGGGTCGCGGTTGGCGGCGCCCAGGCCCACCCGGATGGTGTCGCCGGCCCGGATCGTGCGGCCGCCCAGCACGACGTCCTCGGTGGCGCGGCGGTTGGTCGAGGTCGACTGGGTGGGGTGGTGGAAGCGCAGGATCTCCTCGATCGCCCCGCCCAATAGCGTTCGGTCGGCGACCAGGGCCCGCCACTGGTCCGGATGCGACAGCAGCAGCCAGAGGCCCGAGGACAGCATCCGCTCGGTCGTGGTGCCGGCGGCGGTATAGATGGTCGAGATGGCCGAGCGCAGTTCCGGGTCGGACAATCGATCGCCGGCCTCCTCGGCGCGGATCAGGTCGCTGATCAGGTCTTCGCGGGGGTCGGCCCGCCGCGCCTCGACCAGATCGCGGATATAGCGGCCGACCCAGCGGCCGGCGTCCAGGGCTGCAGCCCAGCTCTCCTCGTCGCGCTTGGGGGCCATCAGGGCGGCCGTGCGCTCGAAGGCCTGGCGGAAGGCGTCGCGGTCCTGCGCGGGAATGCCGATGATCTCGCTGGCCACGATCATCGGCACATGGAAGGCGAAGTCCCCGACCAGGTCGAACCGCCCGCGCGGGGCCAGATCGTCCAGCAGTTCATCGATCACCGCCCGGATGCGCGGACCGCGATCCTCGATATTGCGCCGGGAAAAGGCGGCCTGGGCCAATAGGCGGATGCGGCTGTGCTCGGGCGGGTCCATCTGGTTGAACGACTGGGCCAGGGTCCTGGAGAGGCCCTTCTCGGTCGCCGACTGATCGCCGCCCGCCTTCGCCAACGGGTTCCCCCCGCCCCAACCGGCCGCCATGCTGGAAAACCGCACCGGGTCCTTCAGCACCTCGGCAACGTCGGCATGGCGGGTCAGATACCAGAAGCCGTGCCGCGACCAGTGCACCGGATCCTCGGCGCGCAGGCGGTTCAGCGTCGGGACCGGGTCGTTCTCGAAGTCGTAGGCGTAGAGGTCGGGCTGAAAGGCGGCAGTGTCGGTCGCGGTCATGCCCTGTCCTCTCCCGGCGGCTCCGCGCGAGCCTAGAGCGTATCCGCGCAGCCTGGCTAGAGCAGGTAGGGGATGAGCCGGCCCCGCACCCGCCGCGCATAGTCGCCATAGCCGGCCAGGTGTTCGCGCAGATAGCGCTCCTCGATGACGATCCGGGCCAGGGTCATGATCAGGAAGCCGACCGCCAGGGCCGCCGCCGCATAGCTGCCCAGCCACAGACCCACACCCACATAGACCAGCAGCATCCCGGCATAGAAGGGATGGCGGACCAGGCCGTAGAGGCCCGTCTGGATGACCTGCTGGCCCTCGGCGCTCTGGTCGTGAATGGTCGGGGCGGCGAAGCGGTTCTGGCCGATGGCGGCGTAGGCGATGGCCAGGCCCGCAACCATCAGGGCCACGCCCAACCCCTGGACCGCCTGGCCCGGCGGCGGCGCCAGCTTCAGGCGGAAGACGTCCAGCGGGATGAAGGCCAGCCAGGCCAGGATGCAGCCCGTGTAGAACAGCAGCCCCAGCGCATCGATCAGCGGCTGCTTCTTGGCGGGCTCCGCGACGATGGCCTGCTGGCGCACCGCGAAGCTGGCCGGCGCCAGCACCGCCAACAATCCAGAGGCCAGCGCCGACACGCCGCCGAACACCGCCAGGAAGACCCAGGCCGTCGGCCAGACCCAGACCCCGCCCGCCAGCCCGGCGGTCAGCAGCAGCACCGCCGCCACGACCGCGACCACTGGCAAGGGCGCCAGGATGCCCCGAAGCACGCTCATGACTCACCCTCCGACGCAGAATATGCATTATGTATATTATGCATCCGGTATATTCAACGGTATGGCCATCCCCTCCCCGCCTGTCGGCGGAACCAAGCGCGATCGCACCAAGGCGGCCCTGATCGCGGCGTTCTGGGACCTGGTCGACGAGGGCGGTTTCGCGGCCGCCTCGCTGGAGGCGGTGGCGCGGCGGGCCGGCATGACCCGGGGCGCCATCTATTCCAACTTCGCCTCCCGCGCCGAGCTGCTGCTGGCGGCGGCGGCAGTGCGGGGCCTGAAGATCGACCGCGACTTCAGCCAGCCGGGAACCCTGGCCGAGCAACTGGACCGTTTCGCGCAGGGCCTGGTCCTGGCCTTGCCCAACGCCCCGGGGACGCAGCGCTGGCACGCCGAACTGCTGCTGCACATCGCCACCGAACCGGCCCTGAAGGCGCAGGTAGCGCAAGGCTTCACGGCCCTGTTCGAAGTCATGGCGGCGCAGCTCCAGGCCCAGCACGGCGACGAGTTGGCCATCCCGGCCGCCAGCCTGGCGCTGGCCATCCAGGCCTTGACCATGGGCTTGATCTACCAGGCGATCATCAGCCCTGACGCGGTGACGCCGGCGGCGGTGTTCGAGGCCTATGCCGCCCTGGCCAGAGGGGCCGTCCGACAAGTTGAGGGATGACCATGCGGACGATCCGGATCGCGACCGTTCTGCCGGCGCTGCTGGCCTGGGGCTGGTTGGGGTGGCGGCGCCCAAGGGCCGCCCGGGCGGAGGGGTTTGTGAAGGCCAGCGGGTGGCGGGCGGGGATGTGGGGTGTTGAGATGGGACTCATCGGTTGGGCGGCGGGCGTTCAGCCGGCCTCGGCCGCCTCGGCCTCCACACCCTCCCCACCCGTCCATCGCCCAATCACCTCCAGCAATCGCCCCGGCGCGATCGGCTTGCCCAGGTGGTCGTCCATCCCCGCCTCCCGGCACCGCGCCACCTGCTCGGGCAGCACGTTGGCGGTCATGGCGATGATGGGGACGCGCAGGCCTCTGGCGCGGATGGCCCGGGTGGCGGTCAGGCCGTCCATGATCGGCATCTGCATGTCCATCAGGATCAGGTCGTAGGCGGCCCGTTCGACGCATTGCAGGGCCTGTTCGCCGTTCTCGGCGGTGTCGATCTGGATGTCGAAGGGGCTGAGCAGGGTGGCGACCAGCTCGCGGTTGACGGCGACGTCCTCGACCAGGAGCAGGCGCAGGGGGCGGTCCAGTTCGGCCGTGGCGGCGGCGGCGTCGGTGGCGGCGTCGGCCGCCAGGGTCATGGGGGCGGCGGGCAGGTCCAGCTGGAACCAGAAGGTCGAGCCCTGGCCCTCCACGCTGTCGGCGCCGACCTGGCCGTCCATCAGTTCCAAGAGGTGGCGGCAGATGGTCAGGCCCAGGCCCGCCCCGCCGAACTTGCGGCTGATGCTGGCGTCGGACTGGGTGAAGCGCTCGAAGATCAGGCCCAGCTGGGCGGCCGGAACGCCGACCCCGGTGTCGGCCACCTCGACGCGCAGGGTGTGGGCGCCGGCGGCCGTAGGCGTGGTGCGCACGGTGACGGTCACGCCGCCCTGGCTGGTGAACTTCAGGGCGTTGGAGAGGTAGTTGAGCAGCACCTGGCGCAGGCGCGGCGCATCGCCGATCAGCCGCACGGGCGGCCCCTCGGCCTTGATGGCCAGGGTCAGGCCCTTGGCGGCGGCCTGGTCGGTAAGCAGGTCGCAGAGGCTGGCGGCCTCGGCGGCCGGGTCGAAGGGCTGGGGATCCAGCTCCACCGCCCCCGCTTCCAGGCGCGAGAAGTCGAGCACGCCGTTGACCACCTCGAGCAGGGCGGCGCTGGCCTGGTGGATCAGGTGGGCGTGGCGGGCCTGCTGCGGGGCCAGGCCCTGGGCGCCCTCCAGCAGGGCCGAAAAGCCGATGATGGCGTTGAGCGGGGTGCGCAGCTCGTGGCTCATATTGGCCAGGAAGTCGGTCTTGGCCGCGGCGGCGGCCTCGGCCCGGCAGAGGGCCTCGACCAAGTCCTGTTCCAGCTGCTTGCGGGCCTGGATGTCGCGGCTGACAGACAGCACCCTGGCCTGGCGGTCGCCCTCGGCGGGGATCAGGGTGAACAGGGTCTCGACCCACAGGTGCGAGCCGTCGGCGCGGACCACGCGGTACTGCTGGCTGCGCTGGCCGCCGTCGCGGCGCAGAGCCGAGAGACAGGCCATCACCGCCGGCCCGTCGTCGGGGCAGAGGTGTTCCATGGTCTCGACCGGCCGCATGTCATCGGGCGCGACGCCCAGCATCTGGCGGATCGAGGGCGAGACATAGAGCCGCTCGCCGCTAAGCGCGGTCAGCATGATGACGTCGGTCTGGTTGTCGGCCAGGAAGCGGTAGCGCTCGGCGTTGTCCTGGGCCTCGGCCTGGGTGGCGAGGGTGCGGCGGCGCGCGTCCATCATGATGCCGACACCATCGCCGGCGAACAGCAGGGCCAGGATCAGCAGGGCCCAGACCGGGATCATGTCGAAGCTGTCCGGCGTGGGCGCCAGGGCCAGGGTGGCCAGCATGGTCATGGCCGGAATGACGCCGGCGGCCAGGAAGGCGCCGGTGGACTGATAGGCGAAGGTCTGGGCGAAGAAGATGACGCTGAGCCAGATGGTGACGGCGCAGACCGCCGCATCGCCCCGGCCGGTGTTCCACAGCATGGCGCCCAGCACCATCCAGCCGCTGGAGACGGTGACCACCGTGCCCAGGTGGCTGAGGCGCAGCCAGCGGCCGGCGACCTGGCCCTTGAACTGGGCGCGGGTGGCGAACCAGCTCCAGCCCTCGCAGGCGGCCAGGATCAGTCCCCAGAGGACGCAGGTGGTCAGGGGCAGCATCAGGGTGGCGAAAGCGGCGACCCCGATCAGAACCAGGTTGCGCAGGGGCCAGGCCCGGTGCGCATGGCTGGCCAGCGTGTCCAGCCCGTCATCCAGCAATGAGATCAAGTTCTGGCCGCCTCCCCCGCGGTCGTTACGCCGACCACTATCGCGCCGCGCCGCTGCAATCGGGTTAATGGGAGGGTTGGCCGGTGGGCGGCCCGGCCTATAGTCGCCGAAACCTGAGTAGGGAGGCCTCCAATGCCCAGCCGGGACGAGCGCGAAGACACCACCGTCTACAAGGTGGTCGTCAATCATGAGGAGCAGTATTCGATCTGGCCCGCCGACCGTGACAATCCGCTGGGCTGGAACGACGCCGGCAAGACCGGGACCCGGGCCGAGTGCCTGGCCTATATCGAGGAGGTCTGGACCGACATGCGGCCGCTGAGCGTGCGCAAACACCTGCAATAGGCGGGCCGGGGTCGGGAGCGCTTGACTTCCCGTCCCCGCTCGCCGATAGCCGCCGCCACATCAAGAGCTGGGCCGACGCCCACGCCAACCTGCCTCCCGGGCAAGGTGGTCTTCGCGAAAGCGGATGGGGCGCTCCCTTCTAGGGCCGCGCAACCAAGCGGGCGGCGTCGGTCCTTTGAGCGGAGCCGGCGCGTGACCCAGATCGATCAAGAGACCCTGGCGGCCTACGAGGCGACGGACTATCGCGTCGACTGGCCCAGCGGCGTCTTCGTGCTGAAGATCGGGCGGCCCTCGCGTGACCTGGCGCGGCTCTACGAGGCGGCGGGCGTGACCAGCGCCGCCTATCTCAGCGCCTGGAACCCCTACAGCCGGATCGCCCCGCCGGAAGCCAACGCGGCGGCCCAGGCGGCGCTGGACGCCAGGCTGGCCGGCGTCGCCCCGGTGGTGGCGCCCGGCTGGGGCGCCGACCCCAGCGGCGCCTGGCCGCCGGAGCGCTCGACCCTGGCCCTGGGGCTTTCGCTGGACGAGGCCAAGCGGCTGGCGGAAGCCTTCCGCCAGAACGGCTTCGTCTGGTGCGGGCCGGACGCCACGCCGCAGCTGGTGCTGATGCGCTAAAGCGCCTCGTCGAGCGCCGCGATCAGCTTCTCGACCTCGGACGGCGCCGTGTAGTGGACGAAGCTGACCCGCAGCGCCCCGTGGTCGGGATCGACGCCCTGGGCGGCCAGGCAGCGCACGCCATAGAAGCTGCCGCCGCTGGTCATGATCCCCTTGGCGGCCAGGCGCGCGGCCGCCTCCCCGCCCCGCCCGGCCAGGACCATGGCCACGGTCGGCGCGCGGCCGGCGGCCTGGCGGGGGCCCAGCAGCCGGACCGAGTTTTTGGCGCCGATGAAGTCGAGCAGCGGCTGCAGCAGCGCCGTCTCATGGGCCCGCATCAGGTCATGGACGAAGGCGGCGCGCTCTGTGGGCCCCGCGCCGGCCGGGCCGCCGTGATGGGCGTAGAGGGCCTCGGCATAGTCGGCCATGCCGGCGCAGGCGGCGATCTGAGCGTGGTCGGGGCCGGCGGGGGTGAAGCGCTTGCAGAGATCGCCGGCGTTGAAATAGTGCCCCTGGTTGGGCAGGGCCTCGGCCAGGGCGCGGCGGATAACCATGATCCCCTGGTGGGGGCCGTAGGTCTTGTAGGCCGAGAACAGATAGATGTCGGCCCCCAGCGCCGCGACGTTCGGCAGGCCGTGCGGGGCGTAGGAGACCCCGTCGACACAGACCACCGCGCCGGCGGCATGGGCCAGGGCGGCGATCTCGGCGACCGGATTGATCTCGGCGACGATGTTGGAGCAGTGGGGGAAGCAGACCAGCCTGACCCTGTCGTCGAGCAGCGCCTTGAGGCCTTCGAGGGGGAGATGGCCGGTTTCCGGTTCCAGCGCCCATTCGCGGATCTCGATCCCCCGCTCGGCCAGCCGCCGCCAGGGGCCGGAATTGGCCTCATGATCCTGGTTGGTGACGATGACGGCGTCGCCGGGTTTCAGATGCTGGCCGAACGCCTGGGCCAGGACATAGGTGTTCTGGCTGGTCGAGGGCCCGAAACTGACCTCGTCGGTCTCCACCCCCATCAGGGCCGCGAGACGCGCGCGGGCCTCATCCATCTCCTCGCCGCCCAGCCGCGAGGGTTCATAGGCCGAATAGGGCTGCACCTTGCGCTGGCGGTAGAAGCGGGTCAGCCGGTCGATGACCTGGCCACAGGCATAGGAGCCGCCGGCGTTCTCGAAGAAGGCCTGGCCCTGCAGCGAGGGTTCGGAAAAGGCCGGGAACTGGGCGCGGACGAAATCGATGTCGAGGGGCATGGGCGGGAACGTGGCCTGGGCCCACCAGGGATGCAAGCGCCCCTTGGCCGCACTTGGCCATCGACCGGCCCCCGCCCTCTCCTCGCCCCTAGGGCGAGGTGGCAGCGAAGCTGACGGAGTGGGGAGCACGCCCGGCACGTATACCCAGGATGAGGTGCAGCAGTGAGGGGAACGCCTTTTGTTGTGTGCTGTAGTCGCTCCCCACTCCGGCCCTCCGGGCCACCTCGCCCTAGGGGCGAGGAGAGCGCGGAGCCGCGTTTAGCCCCGGCTCAGTTACCCGTGCTGGCGGTGGTGGGATCGGCGCACCACGGGTAGTCCGGATGCGTCCCGCACTCCTGCTTCAGCAACGCCGCGAAGGTCGAAGCCTGCTCCTCGCCGTAGGGGCCGCCCAGGGCGGTGGACAGCTTGCGCACCTTGGCCTGCAAGGACAGGTAGGCCGGATCGCGCAGCATGGCGCTGACTTGGTCCTGCTCGGGTTGGCTGAGGATGGTGGCCAGATAGGCGCGGCCGTCGTTTTCGGAGCGGGCGTAGGCGGCGCGAAGCTCGACCTGATGCTCGCGCAGGCGCGCCACCGCCGGGTTCTGCTGGAAGGCCAGATACTGTTCCAGCTCGTCCTGGGTCAGGCCGCGGGCCAGGCCATCGACGCTGTCGTCCAGCATCTTGCCCTTGACCTGGGCCATGGCCTGCAGGGCCAGGTCCAGGAAGGCCTGGCGGGCGGCCGGGCTGCCGGCCTTGGCGAAGGAGGCGTCATAGGCCTCACCCGCCGCCTGGCGGATGCCGGTCTCGAACTCGCCGTCGCTGAGCTGGATCAGGGTGCGGGCGATTTCCCAGGACCGGGGCGAAGGCCCCGCATCGCCCTTGCCGGCCAGGGCGACGGCCGGCAGCAGCAGCGCGCCCGCAAAGGCGATGGCGATCAAACGCTTCATGAGTCCGTCCCCCGACCGACTGTTGTTCACTGACGATGAGCGTGCCGTCGGATGCGGGTCAGATCAAGGGGCCGGGGTGGTTTGCCGCAGGGGATGCATCAGAAGGCCGTAAATCAGGGCAGCCAGGCCGAAGCCGATGAACCAAGCCCACTGGAACAGGCTGTCGAACACCGCCGGCGGATCGGCCAGCCCGACCGTGTGCAGGAAGCCCGGCAGGTTGGGCGCGACCCCGACTGCCAGGGCCGTCACCCCGGCCAGGTTCCAGCCCTGGGCCCCGCGATATCGGCCGTTGAAGCGGAACAGGTCCGGGACGTCGTAGCGACCGCGCCGCACCCACAGATAGTCGCAGACCAGGATGCCGGCGATCGGCCCCAGCAGCGCCCCGTAGCCGCCCAGCCAGGCGAACAGATAGGTCCCGGCGCTCTCCATCAGTCGCCACGGAAAGATGGCGATCCCCAGCCCGGCGGTGATCAGCCCGCCCTGCACGAACGAGATCTTCGCCGGGGCCAGGTTGGAGAAGTCATAGGCCGGCGAGACGACGTTGGCCGCCAGGTTGGTGGTGATGGTGGCGATCAGCAGCACGAACAGCGACAACACCACCCCCATGCCGCCCATCTTCGCCGCCAGGTCGATGGGGTTCCAGATCGGCTCGCCATAGAGGGCGACCGTCGCCGAGGTCACCGCCACCCCGATGAAGGCGAACAGGGCCATGGGGATGGGCAGGCCGATGGCCTGGCCGATGATCTGGTCGCGCTGGCTGCGGGCGAAACGGGTGAAGTCGCAGATGTTCAGCGCCATGGTGGCCCAGAAGCCGACCATGGCGGTCAGGCCCCCGGCCATGGCGCCCCACAGCTGGTCCGGGGCGATGGTCGCCGGCGCGGCCAGCATCGGCCCGAACCCGCCGGCCTTGCGCCAGGCCCAGGCCAGCAGCGCCAGGCCCATGACCAACAGGAAGGGCGCCGACCAGGTCTCCAGCCAGCGGATCGACTCCGTCCCCTTGACGATGAACCAGATGTGCAGGGCCCAGAAGGCCAGGAAACAGAGGAGTTGGGCGAGGTTGATGGCCAGCAGCGGCAATGCGGGGCCGGCCAGGGCGTCGTGGGTGACGATGTTCAGGGCCGCATAGATGGCCGAGCCGCCCAGCCAGGTGTTGATTCCGAACCAGCCGCAGGCCACCAGCGCCCGCGCCAGGGCCGGCAGCTGCGCGCCTCTGGGCCCGAACGCCGAGCGCAGCAGCACCGGGAAGGGCAGCCCAAACCGCGCCCCCGCATGGCCGACGATCAGCATCGGGACCAGCACGATCAGGTTGCCCAGGAACACCAGCCCCACCGCCTGCCAGGCCGACAGCCCCGTGCTGACCAGTCCGCCGGCCAGGGTGTAGGTCGGCACGCAGACCACCATCCCCACCCACAGGGCAGCGAACGAGCGCCAGGTCCAGGTGCGCTGGGCCGGTTGGGTGGGGGCGAGGTCGGCGTTGGTGAGCTGCGGATCGGCGCCGGTCGGCTGGTTCATGCGAGTCCCCCTGCTGGACGCCGGCGGGAGGATTTCAGGTTCCGGCGGCTGGGGTCAACAACGGCGCCGCTAGAGGAACCGCGCCGCCAGGATCAGCGCCACCGACCCGACCACCACCACCAGCACCATCCCGGCGATGATCCGGCCGATCAGCCCGCCCGCGTAGCTGGCGACGGGGCCGTGTTCAGCCAGGCGCCGGCGGCTGGCGGCGGCCTTCTGGGCGGTCTTGCGGGCTTCGTCTTCGGCGCGGCGGCGCTCGGCGTCGCGGGCCCGGCGGGCGTTCAGATCGATGATTTTGCGATCAGGATCGGCCATGCAGCGGATTTAGCGCGCCGCGCGGGCCGACGCCACCGGGTTGAGCCTAGGGCGCATAGTATTTCTCCGCCGTCAGCGCCTGAGGGCCGTCGCCGCCGTCGACGTCGCTCTCTTCCAGGGTATAGGTCGCCGTCTGGCCCTGGGACAGGCCGTCCTCGTTGGTGGTCTCCAGGACATCGGTGCGGTGGAACTGGCCAAAGCCGCTGGGATCGTCGAGCCGGCGGCAGTCGGGGGCCAGGTCGCCACCCATGGCGTAGGTCATGCGATAGGCCCCGTCGATCAGCGGGCCGATCCGCACCCGATCGTGCGGGGCGACATAGACCGCCACGGCCAGCGGGCCGTCATCGCCGGTGCGGATCTTGACCACGGCATTGGCGTCCGTCTGGTTGGTGATCTCGTAGAAGTGCCGCCCCTGAGGCGAGACCGCGCCCATCAGGATATCGCCATTGGCCGGCGGCCTGGCGCAGATCGGCTCGATGATGCGGACCGGTCCCAGCGCCTGGGCCGACGGCGTCGCCTGCGGCGGTTCGGGGACCGGCTTGGGCGGCGGCGCAGGCGGCTTGGCCGGCGCGCAGGCGGCGGCCAGCAGCGTGGCGGCCATAACCGCCGCAAACCCTCGAACCCGCTCAGCCATGCAACGCCCCGCCTTCACAGGTCCAGAGCATAGCCTGCTCCGAGGGTCGCGACGAGGCATCGCGGCGTCAGAACCGACACGGCCGAGGCGGGCTGCGGCTGGGAGTCGCCATAGCCCTCGAAGCTCCAGGGCCGGACCGCGCCGGCCTGTTTGAGCCAGGCCCGGCCGTCATGCTCGAACATCGCCCCATCCGGCAGTTCGGCGGGGCAGCCCTCATGGCGCTGCTGGGTTCCCGCCCCGGTCAGCCGGTCGGCGTGCAGCAGGCGGTCGATCTCATCGACCCCCGGCGTCGCCGAAATCCGCCCCGGATTGCCGGCTGCCAGGGCGGCCCGGAACCGCTCGAACGCCTCGCGGCGGCAGTAGGCGCAGGGCCGGTGGCCGGCGGCCAGCGCCGTCGCCTCGTCCAGGAAGAACAGCTCGGTCCAGCGGTTCGGTGTCATCACCACCCGCCGCCAGCCCTTCCAGTCCAGCCGGCAGGAGATCCAGCGCCGCGAGCGCCAGGTCCGGCCGGGCCGGATGCGCCGCGCCTCGTCATGCAGGCAGCCGCGGTTGCCGGTCAGAGTCCCCCGGGCGGGAACGGCGTTCAGGGCGCTGAACGGATCGACGCGGTTCTGCAGCGGCATGGGCGAAGACTGCGTCGCCGGCGGGCGGCGGGCAACGGCCCGTGACCGCGATCACGCACGCCGGGTCCGAAATCCGCCAGCCTGCCGGCATGCAAAGTGGCGGTACTTGCGATGGGGCCTCGCGCGAGGCGGCCGAGTTCGAACGGAAGCTGGCGGCCTGGCTGCGCTGGGTCAGCGTACCCGGCGCTCCGCCCCCGCCCCGCGAGCGCCGCAGGCCGGCCGGGTCAGTCCCGCGCCAGCCCCAGCCAGTGGGCCCCGCCGGCCCGCGCGCCGGCGGGCCTGGCGATGGGTTCGAACCCTCTGGCCCGCCAGAAGGCTAGTCCTGCCAGATTGTCCCGGCTGACCCCGACATGCAGGCCGCCTGATGGGTCGATCTCGGCGAGCCAGCGGTTCAGCAGCGCGGTCCCCACCCCCCGGCCCTGCAGGCGCGGCAACAGGTTCATGTGCAGGTGACCCGGGAAGGCGCCGACCACATAGTCGGGCGTGGCGAAGGGATGGTGGATCAGCCAGGCCCGCCGCTGGTCCGCCGTCCAGCTTTCCGGCGGCGACCCTTGCGGATCGGCATAGCGGCGGCGCAGGTCAGGCCACCAGTCCTGTTCCAGCCGGGCCTCGAAGGCGCGGGTGTCCGCCACCCCGACGATATAGCCGCCGACGCCCTGCTCGTCCTCGGCCACCAGGGCCGTTTCCGGGCTGAGGATCGCATAGGGGGCCGAATAGATGTGGCCGATCATCCGGCGGTCCGCATGCAGGCTCCCGGCATCCTGGCCGCTGTCCCCGGTGGCCAGGGAGATGGCGTAGAGGGCGCCCAGGTCTTCCGCGTGGTAGGGGCGCAACCGGACGGTCATCTCTAGTCGAAGACCGCCGCCACCGACTGAGCGCCCGCGGAGGTGCGTAGCGCCCGGCGGACATAGAAGCTGGTCTGCAGCACAGCCAGCAGGGTGGCGTAGACGAGGTTGATGAGGGGCTCATAGCCATAGCTGTAGCCGGGCTGCAGCCGGGCCTCCTGAAAGCCGCTCATGCCGCCGAAGCCGACCATGCCGGCGAAGCCGAACACGGTGACGGCGATGCCGAGAACCAGCAGAACGCCGAAAATACCGAACCGATAATCGCGGGTGAGCTCGCGGCTGCGGGTGATGGCCTCACCGGGGTCGCGACGCTCCAGGGCGGCGACCGGTAGGACGATGAACAGCATGCAATTGGCGATGACTCCGGGGATCACCAGCAGGATGAGGCCCATGGAGATGATCAGCGTCTTCAGCACACCGGCGACCAGAACGACGGCGATCCAGCCGATCCAGCCGGCGTGGCGGTCGACCGGCTTGACGGCGGCAACCAGCCCCAGGCGGGGCGCCAGCAGGATGGCGACGACACCGACATAGAGGCCCTGCAAGCCGCCCTTTGCCAGCACATTCGCGATACCGGACAGCCAGACGGGCATGCCGGCCTGGACGAGGTAGCCAGACGCTGTGTCCAACGGCCATTCTGGGGCGACGACCAGCAGCAGGCCCGCCAGGATCAGCCGCGGCAGCAGCGGCGCGGTCTGCCGCAGCGCCTCGCCGATGTTCTGGGTCGACAGCGGTTCAGACGCCGCGCTCATAGGCCCATTCCCCCGGCGTTCCCGCATCTAGGGACAGTCGAACCCGCTTCGGCCCCCGAGGGCAAGCCTGCTCAGGCCGCCGCCTCCATCGCCGGCCGTCGCAGGTCCTCAGCCAACCCCTCGCCCATCAGGTCGACAAAGTTGTCGGCATAGAAGGCGGCCACCGAGGCCGGCGGGGCTCCGGCCAGGCTGTCGTCGAAGCGCTTCAACGGATTGCGGCCGCCCTCCACGTGGGGGAAGTCGCTGGAGAACAGGCAGCATTCGGGGCCACTGTTGGCGATGATCCAGCCCGTGTCCTCGTGCGGGTAGGGGGTGACGCGGACCTGGCGGCGGACGATCTCGCTGGGCTTGGCCGACAGCTTCTGCAGCCGCTCCTCGTTGCGGATGAAGGCCGCCGCGCCGCTGTCCATGAACCGCATCCAGCTGGGCAGCCATGAGGCGCCCAGTTCGATGGCCCCGAACTTGAGGCGCGGGAAACGGTCCAGCACGCCGTCGAAGATCAGCGCCGCCAGGGTCTGCTGCACGCTGCCCGGGATGGCCATGAAGCTGACCGAGGTGAAGTTCTCCTCGCCACCGTGGAAGTCCTTCACCCGCGGCAGGCCGTTCTCGAAATAGGGGGCGTGCAGCTTCTCCTCGCCGCCGACGTGGAACAGGATCGGCAGCCCCGCCTCCTGGGCCATCGCCCAGAGCGGATCGAAGCCGATATGGCTGGGCGAGTGATGCTGGGGATGGCGCGAGGGGATCATCAGCCCCTTGGCCCCCATGGCGATGGCCCTTCGGGCCGTCTCGATGGCCCGGGCGCAGTCTTCCAGCGGGATGTAGGCGGTGGCCAGGAAGCGGCGGTCGACGGCGCAGAAGTCGACCATCATCCGGTTGTGGGCCTCGGCGGCGGCGTAGGCCAGCTCCAGGTCATCGCCCTGGTCGAGGCCGAAATTGCTCAGGCAGAAGGTCGTGAACACCAGCTGGCTGGCGAAGCCCAGCAGGTCCAGCGCCTTGGGCCGGTCGGCGGGCGTGAAGGCGCCCAGGGCCTCGTAATTCTTGCGCAGCAGGATGTTGTCGGCGTCGCCGGCCCGGAATTCCGCGTCGCTCTGGCGCTGACGGGCCTTGTCGGCCCAGCCGGCCTGGCCGAGCTTCTTCTGATAGTAGGGCAGGTCGTGGAACCGCTTGAGCAGCCGCTTATCGAAGAATGGATCGAGACAGTCCGGCAGCTCCATCAGATGGCTGTCGGCGTCGTGCACCAGGCGACCGGTCGCATAGGCCATGGCGTTTCCTCGTCTTCTTGTTTGTTGGGGAGAGTTTCACCCGAGAGGCTGGGGGCGTCAAAGGAAGGTTTCACCACGAACAACACGAACAACACGAACGCGGCCTGATGGCCGAAGGCCGAGCCCCCTCAAAAGACCCTTCGGGCCGAAGCTCAGGACGGCGCGGTCGCGTTCGTGTTGTTCGTGTTGTTCGTGGTGATTTCTTCGAGCCCGTCCGCTCGGACGAAATCGTCCGCGCAGCCCCCCATTCTTGCGTGACGCCACCGTCATTTTGGAGGATGCTGGTAGCTAATCGAGACTGGCGGCCAGCCGGCGCCCCTATGGGATGGAGAGACGATCATGAGCGACGGCGCCGTGCATCTGGACGAAGCCCGGGAGAAGGCCTGGTCGATGCCGCTGGACCAGATCAATCCGGCCGATCCGTACCTCTTCCGCGACAACACCATGTGGCCCTACTTCGAGCGGCTGCGGAAGGAAAACCCCGTCCACCTGCAGACCGAGCACCAGTTCGGCCCCTACTGGTCGGTGACGAAGTACAACGACATCATGGCCGTGGACACCAACCACGAGGCCTTCTCCTCGCAGCCCTCGATCACCATCGCCGACCCGAAGGACGACTTTAGGCTGCCGATGTTCATCGCCATGGACCCGCCCAAGCACGACGTGCAGCGCAAGACGGTCAGCCCCATCGTGGCCCCGTTCAACCTGCAGGCCATGGAGCCGGTGATCCGCGAGCGGGCCGGCGCCATCCTCGACAATCTGCCGATCGGCGAGGAGTTCGACTGGGTCGACAAGGTCTCGGTCGAGCTGACCACCATGACCCTGGCCACCCTGTTCGACTTCCCCTGGGAGGAGCGGCGCAAGCTGACCCGCTGGTCGGACGTCGCCACCGCCAACCCCGAGAGCGGCCTGGTCGAGAGCGAGGAGGCGCGCCGAGCCGAGCTGCTGGAATGCGCCGAATACTTCATGGGCCTGTGGAACCAGCGGGTGAACGAGCCGCCGCGCAACGACCTGATCTCGATGCTGGCCCATGGCGAGTCGACGCGGAACATGGACCGCATGGAGTATCTGGGGAACCTGATCCTGCTGATCGTCGGCGGCAACGACACCACCCGCAACACCATCACCGGCTCGATCCTGGCCCTGAACGAAAACCGCGACCAGTACGACAAGCTGAAGGCCGACCACGGCCTGATCCCGTCTATGGTCTCCGAGACCATCCGCTGGCAGACCCCGCTGGCCCACATGCGCCGCAACGCCACCCGCGACATCGCGCTGGGCGATAAGCTGATCAGGAAGGGCGACAAGGTCGTGATGTGGTACGTCTCGGGCAACCGCGACGAAGAGGTCATCGACCGCCCCAACGACTACTGGATCGAGCGGCCGCGGGTGCGCCAGCACCTGTCGTTCGGCTTCGGCATCCACCGATGCGTGGGCAACCGCCTGGCCGAGTTGCAGCTGAAGATCATCTGGGAAGAGATCCTGGCGAGGTTCCCCGAAATCCAGGTGACCGGCGCGCCCAGGCGGGTGCTCTCCAGCTTCGTGAAGGGCTACGAGTCCCTGCCCACGGTCATCCCCAAGCGTCTCTAGCGATATGTGCGACACCCTGGTCGCCCTGCCCCCGGCCACGGCGACCGGGGCAGTGGTGTTCGGCAAGAACAGCGACCGCGAGCGCAACGAGGCCCAGGGGCTGGAACTGCATCCGGCCGCCGAGCATCCGGCCGGGGCGGTGCTGCGGGCGACCTACATCGCCATCCCCCAGGCCCGGCGCACCCACTCGGTCCTGATCAGCCGGCCCTTCTGGATGTGGGGCGCGGAGATGGGGGCCAACGAGCATGGCGTCGTCATCGGCAATGAGGCGGTCCACGCCATCGTCCCGCCCAGCCGGCGGCGGGCGCTGATCGGCATGGACCTGGTGCGGCTGGGGCTGGAGCGCGGGGCGACGGCGCGGGAGGCGGCCGAGGTCATCGTCGGGTTGCTGGAGACCCACGGCCAGGGCGGCGACTGTGGCCACCTGGGCCGGTTCTACTACCACAACAGCTTCATCATCGCCGACCGGAGCGAGGCGCTGGTGCTGGAGACGGTGGGCAGGTGGTGGGCGATCCAGACCGCTCCGCCGCTGCGGTCGCTGTCGAACGCCTTGTCGATCCAGGATGACTACGACCAGATCAGCCCGGC
This sequence comes from Caulobacter ginsengisoli, assembly GCF_030814835.1. Classification (GTDB taxonomy): domain Bacteria; phylum Pseudomonadota; class Alphaproteobacteria; order Caulobacterales; family Caulobacteraceae; genus Caulobacter; species Caulobacter ginsengisoli. The sequence continues at coordinate 856,328 of NZ_JAUSVS010000002.1, read as the reverse complement.
CCTGATCGAGGAAGCCCGCACGCGCGGCTGGCTGGAAAACGGCCGCCTGCGGATCGCCGACCGTCTGCTGGACGTCGCCCGAGATTCCATCAGCCACGGCCGTGGCCGCTGCGCGCGAGGCCAGGCGCTGCTCGAGGCCCGGCGCGGTCGGATGGACCCGCTGGCCATGATGGCCATCCTGCGCGACCACGGCGAGGTCGGGACTGACTGGCATCCGGCGGACACGGTGGGCCGCACGATCTGCATGCATGCCGCCGAAGGTCCGAGGCGCAGCCAGAGCGTCGGCTCGCTGGTCAGCGACCTGACGCCGGGGCGGACGATCCATTGGGTGACGGGCTCATCGGCGCCATGCCTGAGTGTCTTCAAGCCGGTGATGTTCGAGACCGGCCTGCCGGATCAGGGCTTGTTCCCGACCGACAAGACTGACGACAGCCGCTGGTGGCGACACGAGCGGCTGCATCGCGCGGCGCTGGGCGATTTTCCGTCGGCGCTGGCGGCGATCGCGGCGGAACGGGATGCCCTGGAGGCGTCGTTCGTGACGCGGATGGCTGGGGCGGAGGACCTGAAGGCTGCGATGGTAGTCTGCTGGCGCGAAGCCGATGCTGCCGAGGCGCGGTGGTTGACGGCCATGCCAAAAGCCAAGCCCGCCGGTTCGTTCAGCCGCAGTTGGGGACGATTGAACGCAGTCGCTGAATTTTCCTGAGCTCCCTTCCTCCTCGATGGAGGAAGGGTTGGGGATGGTGGTGATGGCACAGCGTTTCCGGAAGAACGCGGGGAGGCGTGGTCGCCACCCTGAGCTTTTCGCCCATACACCGAGCGCACACCACCAACCCTGCCCTTCCTCCATCGAGGAGGAAGGGTTCTATCTTTTGGCAGCCTCGTCATACGCCGCCCACATCGGCCCGCAGTCGACTACCTGCCCGGTCTCCATCGCCCGGTCGATGGCCATCACCGTCAGCCCCGCCTCCATGGAATCCGCCGGAGTCACCGGGAACGCCGCCCTCCCCTGCAGCGCCGCCAGCAGATCCACGGCCATCGCCTGGTCGGCCCCGTTGTGGTTGTCATCCGTCCGGCTGGCGTAGTCGATGCGCTCAGGCTTCCTGCGGTCCAGCACGCGGCGGACCATCAGGCGGTTGCGCACCAGGTCGGCGATCAGCGTCCCGTCGGCGCCGGCCACGTACCAGCGCCGCTCCTGCAGGGCGACATGGGTGTTGGAGTGGAACGATAGCCGCACCTGGTTGTCGTATTCGACGATGGCGGTCTGGTGGTCGGTGACGTCCATGTCGGACTGGAAGCTGTCATTGGCCGCCGACCAGCCGGCGTCGCGCAGGGTGTAGGCGGCCTCGCCGTTGTCGTAGTGACGGGGGACGTCCACCCGGCTGGAATCGAAGATGCGCTTGCCGCCGAAGCTGGCCACCCTGGCGGGTCGCGCCCCGGTCAGCCGGGCGAAGATATCGAAGTCGTGGCAGACCTTGTCGAGCAGGTAGGAGCCGCCATAGCCCTGCAGCCGCCGCCAGTTGCGGGCCAGGTAGCCGCCGTGCTCGGGCGGCAGGTGCTCGGTGGCGTCGATCGACACCAGCCGTCCCAGTTCGCCGCTGTCCACGCGGGCGATCGTCTCGCGGACGATGGGCATGGAGCGCATGACCAGGCCGATATAGAGCGGCGGGACATCGGCGCCGGCCAGACGCCGGGCCAGCTCGAACGTCTCTGCCTCGGTGCGGACGATGGGTTTCTCGGCGAAGATCGGGTAGCCGGCGGCGAAGGCGGCCTCCAGATGCTCCAGATGCAGATGGTTGGGCGAGCCGATCATCACCAGGTCGAACGGCCCGGCGGCCAGCAGGGCTTGCGGGCTCTCGAACGGGCGGCCCATCGGGATGCCGGCAGCCTCGAGGACGGGCTGGCCGATGGGGGCCGGGTCGACATGGCCGGCCAGTTCGAGGTTCCAGCCTGTCTCGACCATGGCGGCCAGGACGTGGGCGATGCGCTGGCCAAGGCCGATGACGGCGATGCGGTAGGTCTTGCTCATAACGGCAAGTTAGGCGGAAAGCCGCGCCCCGTCCTCACCCTGTGTGGCTTCGCTCAGCCGCGCCACCACGTCCAGCAGCGCCGCCGGCTGGATCGGCTTGGAGAGGTAGTCGTCGAAGCCCAGGCCCAGCAGCCGCTCGCGCTCGCCGGTCATGGCGTCGGCGGTCAGGGCCACCACCACCGCATCGGCGGCGAGGCCCTCGCCGGCCCGGATGCGGCGCAGGGTCTCCACCCCGTCCAGGCGCGGCATGTGGATGTCCATCAGGATCAGGTCGAACCGTTCGCCCATCAAAAGGTCGAGCGCCTCCAGGCCGTCAGCGGCGCTGGCGACGTCCGCCCCGACCGCGCCCAACAGGGCGGCGGCGACGGCGCGGTTGGTGGGATGGTCGTCGACGACCAGCACCTTGATGGCGCGGGCGGGCTCGGCGGCCGGGCCGGCCTGGGCCTCGGCGGCGCCCGGGACCGGGGCAAGCGCCAGCGGCAGGGTGACCCGGAAGGTCGAGCCGCGGCCAAGCGTGCTGGTCAGGGCGATGTCGCCGCCCATCAGTTCGGCCAGGCGCCGGCAGATCGACAGTCCAAGCCCGGTGCCGCCGTGGATTCGGCTGGTCGAGACATCGGCCTGGGTGAAGCTCTGGAACAGGCGCTTCTGCACATCGCGCGGAATGCCGATGCCGGTGTCGCGGACCGACAGCGCCACACGCCCGTCGGGATCGGCCTCGATGGCCAGAGTGATGGCGCCCTGGTCGGTGAACTTCACGGCGTTGGAGACCAGGTTCAGCAGGATCTGCCGAACCCGCATGGCGTCGCCGACCACCCAGTGGGCGGCGGCCGGATCGACCTTTAGCTCAAGCGTCAGCCCCTTGTCGGCGGTCGAGGGCGTCCAGAGATCGCAGACCCGGGCCGCCAGGTCGCGCAGGTCGAACGGCGCGGCCTCCAGTTCCAGCCGGCCGGCCTCGATCTTGGAGAGGTCGAGGATGTCGTTGAGGATGGCCATCAGCACATCGCCCGAGCGGATCACGGTGCGCACATAGTCCTGCTGACGGGCGTCCAGCGGCGTGGTCTGCAGCGCATGGGCCATGCCCAGCACCCCGTTCATCGGGGTGCGCAGCTCGTGGCTCATCATGGCCAGGAAGGCGGACTTGGCCTGGCTGGCGGTCTCGGCCGCCTGTTTCTGTTCCTTGAGCAAGGCCTGGGTTTCGGCCAGGGCCCTGGCGGCCTGCAGGTTCTGGTTGGCGCAGATGAAGCCATAGGCGACCAGGGTCAGGGCCCCGACCACCACGGTCAGTTGCTGAATGCCGTGATAGCGCGGCACGAGCAGTGGCTCGATGACCATGGCCAGCGCCATCGGGGCGGCGAAAAGGGCCAGGCCCAGGCGGGAGCGGAAGGCGAAGCTGATGCCGTTGAGCAGCACCCCGGCCCAGACCAGCAGGGCGTCGAACTGAAAGCCGGGCTTGAAGCCGGTCCAGTAGAGACTGGCCAGGCTCACCCACAGGGCGCCGAAGGCCAGGCCGGTGACCAGGAAGTGCCAGCGGTGGGCGTTGGTGGCGCGGCCCTGGGCCTGGGGGGTGGCGGCGATCCAGGTCCACAGCTCGCAGGCCAGGGCGAAACCGCCCCAGACCAGTCCGACCATCAGGCCCATATTGATGGCCGCCAGGAAGGCCACGACCACGGCGGCGCCGGCCCGGGCGGGGGCCAGGCGGCGCGTCTCGCACGCGACGGCGTCAAAGCCGTCGTCGAATCCCAGGCCCCAAGGCATACTTGGCCGGTTCCTTGCCCCTGCTCTCACAGCTAACGGTGTTCGATCAGGGCGAAGATTGCATTAACGACGACGCGAACAACTGAGGGGCGCTTGGCTCATGATCATCGTCACCGGCTCGCTGACCGCCCGTGAAGACAGCTTCGAGGCTCTGCTCCAGGCCTGCCTGGACCACAGCCGCCGCTCCCGCGCCGAGCCGGGCTGCATCCGCCACAACGCCTATGTCGACGCCGAGGACCCGCTGCGGCTGTTCTTCTACGAGGAATGGGCCGACCGGGCGGCGCTGGACGCCCATTTCCAGGTCCCCGACTCCAACGGTTTCATGCGGGCGGCGCGGGCCCTGGCGAGCATGAGCGACGGGCCGCACATCCTCACGACGGTGGATTAGGCCACCATCTCCTCGGCCCGCTCCGGCGCGGCGTCCAGAAGGTCGCCGATCATGCTGAACAGCCGGCGCAGGTTGTCGGCCTGGGGGCCCAGGACCTGGGCGTAGGCCGGGCTGTCGGTCACATAGCGCGGCACGATCAGGCCGCGGGGGGTATCGACGATCAGGCCCCGGTCGATCAGCTTGCCGATCTTGCGCCGCACCGTCTCGCGCGGCAGGCCGGTCGAGCGCGACAGGGCCGAGCGGCTGACCGGGGTCATCAGTTCGGGATCGATGGGGGTCGACAGGCTGGCGTAGCGGGCGCGCAGGTCGCGCTTGAGCATGATGTTCTGGCTGTTCTGGGTGGTCACCGACAGGAACAGGATGGCCGACTCATAGTCGTGGTCGAAGGCCACCGCGATGCTGGACGCCGCCCGCAGCATGAACTCGGCCGTGAAGTAGGCGAATATCCGTGAACCCGGCTGGGCCAGGATGTCATCGTTCATGACAGACCACCGTGCGTTGACGCCGAACTGCAAGCGGCGAAATTGAGCGGGAGGTGGTCGATCGTCCGCCGGACGACCGACCAGACAACAGGGCCCTGGCGCGCCAGGCGCGGCCGTAGACGGACTCTGCTATCTCCCCGACGACGCGCCGATTGCGCGGCGACGCCACCCCCCGGCCGGGAGTTAGGACCCAGAATGGGCGACCCCGCAATCGGGGTCTGACCCAATTTGGGTCGATTTCGCAAACTTTTGGCGCGGTGCGCGCCAACATTTCCGTGAAGGGGTCGCGGGCTCCCTACACCGAACTAGTCGGCGTGGGTTTTGGCCTAGAGAAGCCAGCCTGCGCTGTCGCCCGTAACGTCGCCATTGATGCGCAACTGGTAGTCGGCAAGGCCGTCGCCGTTGACATCGAGACTCAGTGTGGTGGTCGCGCCGCTGAAGTTGAGGGTCATCTCGCCGGCGTGATGGCCGAAGCTCAACACAAGGCTGAAGGCCTGGTCGCCCCCGACCAAGCTGTTGGCGTCAATGGCCGAAAGATCGAGCCTGTCACCCTGAGCCGTGGAAAAGTCGAGGATCGCATCGATCTCCAGAGTGAGATTGCCCACGCTCTCCTGCAGCACGGCGAAGGTGTCCGCGCCGGTCCCGCCCCTCAGAATGTCGTTGCCGGTCCCGCCGATGATCCGGTCAACGCCGTCGCCGCCGTCGATGGTGTCGACCCCGCCCAGACCCGACAGGATATTGGCGCCGCTGTTGCCCGTCAGCTGATTGGCCAGGGCGTTGCCCGTCCCGTTGAGGTTGGCCGAGCCTTGCAACTCCAGACCCTCGAAGTTGCCGCCCAGGGTCCAGGTCACCGAGCTGCGGACGATGTCAAAGCCCTCGTTCGCCGCCTCGGTCGCCGTGTCGAACATGCCGTCGACGAAGTAGACGTCGTTGCCCAGCCCGCCGCTCATCGCATCGTTGCCCGCACCGCCGTCCAGGCTGTCATTGCCGTCGCCGCCGGTGAGGTTGTCGTTGCCCGCCCCGCCTTCCATATGATCGGCGCCCAGGCCGCCGATAAGGGCGTCGTTGCCGTTGCCGCCAAAGAGCTTGTCGTTGCCGTCGCCCCCGTCGAGCTTGTCGTTGCCCTCGCCACCATCGACGATGTCATTGCCCAAGCCGCCGCTGAGGATATCTCCGTCCGCGTCGCCATAGATCTTGTCGACGCCGTCGCCGCCGTCGATCGTGTCGGTCCCGTCGCCGCCATGCAGCGTGTTGTTGCCGCTGTTGCCCTGGATGTTGTTGGCCAGGCTGTTGCCCGTCCCGCCGATATTGCCCGAGCCCTGCAACTGCAGTCCCTCGATGTTACCGGCCAGGGTCCAGGTGACCGAGCTGCGGACGATGTCGTAGCCCTCGTTCGTCTTCTCGACCGTCGTGTCGCCGGCGTTGTCGACGATATAGATATCGTTACCCGTCCCGCCGGCCATGGCGTCCGCGCCGGTTCCGCCGTCCAGTGTGTCGTTGTCGGCTCCGCCGCTCAGGGTGTCGGCGCCGTCGCCGCCGTCCAGGCGGTCGGCCCCGTCGCCACCCGTCAGCGTGTCGTTCCCGCCAAAGCCGTTCAACTTGTCGTTGCCGCCGAGACCGTTCAGCGTGTCATCTCCCGCCGTGCCGTTCAGCGTGTCCGGGCCGCCCGTGCCGTTCACCGGCGGAACCACCGGCGGAGCGGAGGCTCTACCGAAAATCACATAGCTGGCGCCAGAGGCGGTGCCGTGAGGGCTCGCGCGCGTGGCGCCGACGATCAGGTCGTCGACTCCATCGCCGTTGAGATCGCCCGCTGAGGCGACGGAAGCGCCTGCGTCGTCCAATGTGGCCTCGCCATCAATCTTGAAGCCGTTGGTCCCATCGAGCGTGGACAGATCGAGGTTGGCCGCGAATCCTGCGGCCTTGCCGAACATCACATAGCCGGCGCCCGAGGCGTTGCCGTTTGGATCCGCGCCCGGAGCGCCGATGATCAGATCGTCGTACCCGTCGCCATTGACGTCTCCCGCCGCGTTGACGGCGCGGCCACTGAAATCGCCCGCGGCCTCCCCGCTGATCTGGAAGCCATTGGTCCCGTCGAGGGTGGACAGCTCGAAGTTGGCTCCAAAGCCCCCGGCCTTACCGAACAACACATAGCTGGCGCCGGAATCGGCGCCGTTCGGATCCGCGTACAGGGCTCCGATGATCACATCGCCATAGCCGTCGCCGTTGACGTCACCCGCCGAGGCAACGAAATAGCCAGCCGAATCCCCGAACGCTTCGCCATTGACCTGGAAGCCGTTCGTCCCATCCAAGGAAGACAGGTCCAGGTTGGCGGCGAACCCTCCGGCCTTGCCCAACACCACATAGGCTGCGCCCGAGTTGCTGCCGTGCGGATCAGCGTCACGGGCGCCGATGATCAGGTCAGCATATCCATCGCCGTTGACGTCGCCCGCCGAGGCGACTGACCATCCACTCTTGTCGTTGGCCGCCTCGCCGGTGATCTGGAAGCCGTTCACGCCGTTGAGACTGGAAAGATTGATTTCCGCGGCAAATCCCGCAGCTTTGCCGAACACCACATAGGTGGCGCCCGCATTGACGCCGTTCGAGTCCGCATAAGCGGCGCCGACGATCACGTCATCGTAGCCGTCGCCGTTGATGTCGCCGGCCGAGGCGACGGATTGGCCGCTGTGGTCGGAATTCGCCTCACCGGTGATCTTGAAACCGTTGATTCCGTTCAGCGTCGACAAGTTCAGATTGGCGGCGAAGCCCGACGCCTTGCCGAACACCACATAACTGGCCCCCACATCGACCGCACCGGCTTGCACGGCGCCAATGATCAGATCGTCGTAGCCATCGCCGTTGACGTCTCCCGCCGAGGCGACTGAAAAGCCTGCAAAGTCCGCGGTCGCCTCGCCATTGATCTGGAAACCGTTCGTTCCGTCGAGCGCAGAGAGGTCGAGTTCGGCCGGAAAGCCTCCGGCCTTGCCGAAGATGACATAGGCCGCACCGGAGTTGACCCCATTCGGATCGGCGTTCCCAGCGCCGATGATCAAGTCATCATAGCCGTCGCCATTGATATCGCCCGCCGACGCGACAGAATGGCCGCTATAGTCGTCGAGGGCCTCGCCGCTGATCTGGAAGCCGTCCGTTCCGTCCAGCGTCGCCAGCTCGATGACCGCTGCAAAGCCGCTCATGGGTCTACTCCCCTTGCCGACGACAGGCGTCGGCGCTTGTAAAGGCCGAACGACCGTCGGCATAGGGGGATCAATATCAGCCGAAGCGCGCCCCCTCGCGCCCCGACAAATCTGTTCGGCTACAATAGGGAGGCGTTTGAGTCTGGGAAGCCTGCCTGAAGCGGCTTACGCAGCAATCTGCTCTGTCAGGGCAGGACAGCCGCTCGCTGCGCCTCGCGCTCGTATCGAAAACCGAGGAGCCCGACCGAGTCGCCTGGCGGTGACGGAGGGATTCGAACCCTCGGTACGGCTTTATACCGTACAACGGTTTAGCAAACCGCCGCCTTCAGCCACTCGGCCACGTCACCCCAGGCGAGCGGCGCAGATAGCCTGTTCCGGGCGGCGTTGCAATCGACCTTGGCAGGGTGGGCGATCCGGTCGCGTCCCCGGTCTCCAAAGCCTTGCAAACTCTGCCTCACGAATACTTGCCGGCGTTAACTGGGCGCTCAGGCCCAGGTGGCATGCTGCGCGCCAATGTCTTCCGCCTTCGCCCGCTCCAAACAGCCAGCCCCCAGCAGCGCCGCTCCGAACAGCGGCGAGCCCTGGGTCGAGCAGGCCATGGCCCTGCGGGACGCGATGAACCGGCGGGACGTCCCCGAGCCGACTCCCGCCCCCTCCCCCGCAAGCACCCCCTCCGCCGCTCCCCTCCCCACGGCCGAGACGTCGCACGGCGACCGGCGCGGCCGGTTGCGACCCGAGCGGCTGGTCTCGCTGCGCTCGCGCCTGGACGGCCGGACGGTGGCGCGCAGCTTCCGCAGCGTCGACGGCCTGGCGGTTGCCGCCACCGTCGTGGCCACGATGCATTTCACCACCACCGGCGGGCTGATGGCGGCCAGCGTCGGGGCGGTCGCGCCCTTCCTGCTGGGCGCCCTGCTGCTGATCTGGAGCCTGGGCGTGCTGCAGGGCTATGACCTGTCGCCCCGCGAGGGCCTGACCCGGCACCTGGTGCGGGTGGCTTCGGCGTTCGGCGTCACCGCCGCCGGGCTGGTCGCCACCCTCTGGCCGCTGCATTCGCCGATGGTGACCATCGACACCATGGGCGCCTGGTTCTGCGCGACCTTCGTGGGCCTCTACATGCTGCACACCGCCTGGTGGCTGATGGCCCGCCATTGGCGGCGCAACGGCAAGCTGACCCCCAACATCGTCATCGTCGGCGCCACGCCCGCCGCCAAGCGGATGATCGAGGCCGCCGCCAGCACCGGCGAGGCCAATGTCATCGGCATCTTCGACGACCGCGCCGCCCGCGTCCCCAAGGCCCTGGCGGGGGTGCCGGTGCTGGGCGACACCCAGGCCCTGCTGGCCAGCCGGGTGATGCCCTATGTCGACCGCATCGTCATCACCGTCCAGCCCAGCGCCCAGAACCGGGTGCGTGAGCTGATCGAGACGCTGCGGGTCATGCCCAACGAGGTCAGCCTGCTGATGGAGGTCGCCGACCCCGACCTGCAGAGCCAGACCTTCTCGCGCATCGCCGACACCCCGCTGGCCCGGGTGTCGGGCGAAACCGTCGATATCAACCGCGCCGTGGTCAAGCGGCTGCAGGACCTGGCCGTCGGGTCGCTCGCCCTGGTGCTGGGCGCGCCGCTGATGCTGATGGTCGCCGCGGCGATCAAGCTGGACAGCCAGGGCCCGGTGTTCTTCCGCCAGCGCCGGCACGGCTTCAACAACGAGGAAATCCTGGTCTGGAAGTTCCGCTCCATGCGCCAGGAAGCCAGCGACTACGCCGCCGTGCGCCAGGTCAGCGCCGACGACGACCGGGTGACCCGGGTGGGCCGGTTCATCCGCAAGACCAGCCTGGATGAGCTGCCGCAGCTGTTCAACGTGCTGGCCGGCGAGATGAGCCTGGTCGGCCCCCGCCCCCACGCGGTGGGGATGAAGACCGGCCAGACCGAGTCGGCCCGCCTGGTCGCCGAATACGCCCACCGCCACCGCATGAAGCCCGGCATGACCGGCTGGGCCGCCATCCACGGCTCGCGCGGCCCCGTCGACACCGCCGACCTGGTCCGCCGCCGCGTGGCGCTGGACATCGAATACATCGAGCGGCAGTCGTTCTGGCTGGACCTCTACATCATGGCCATGACCATCCCCTGCCTGCTGGGGGATACGGACTCGGTGCGGTAGCTACCGCCGCCCCGAGGTCTGCCGGACGGTTGGCGTAGGTCCCTCTTCGACCACGATCAGGAAGATCCCGCTCTGCACCTCGGCCACCGTGCCCTGGAACGAGGGCCGCGCCACCACCGCCCGGGGCTTGCCCACCTGGGGCAGGCCGGCCAGGGTCTGGCTGATGTAGCTGGCCTTCAGGGCGAAGTTGACGTTCTGCATGATCTCGCGGTCGGGGGTCATTTCCGACTTGGAGAGCACGATGCCGACCACCCCGCCGGCGTCGTCGATGACTGGGCCGCCGCTGTTGCCGCTCTGCACGGGGATGGAGATCTGCAGGTAGCGCGGATCGTCGACGCGCTGGGTGGCGATATCGACGCCGGTCAGCGAGCTGATGTCGCCCGAGGTCAGCTTGACCGAGCCGCCGCCCAGCTGGTCGACCAGCGGATAGCCCAGGGTGAAGACCCGCTGGCCCAGGCCCAAGGGCTGGGTCTCGACGTTCATGCCGGCGAAGGCGCTGACGTCGAAGTCGGGCTTCAGGAAGGCGACGTCATTGACCGGGTCGTCCCGGACCACCGTGGCCGTGCCCAGCTTGCGGCCCTCCTGGTAGATCCAGATGCGCTTGCCGCCGGCCACCACGTGGCTCGCCGTGACGATATAGCCGCGGGCCGACAGCCAGCCCGAGCCGGTGGCGACATCGCCGTCCGGGCCGTCATAGCCGGGCCGGTTGGAAAACTGCCGGGGGCCGCCCGGGGGCTCCTTGTCGCAGGCCGCCTCATAGACGAACTCGGCCACCGAGCCGTCGCGCACCTGCTGCAGCCTGGCGACCTGGTAGCTGCCGGGGTCGGAGGACACCACCCGGCCCTGGGCGTCGTAATAGTCGGCGTTGCCCGGCGCGTAGCGGCGGTCCTTGCACTGGAAGAAGAACCGCATGACCCCGTAGCGATAGGCGCGGCCCTGGGGCGTGCGGCTGTCCTCGGCGCTGCGGAACTGGGCCAGGATCGACACGGTGCCCGCCGGCCCCGGCTGGCGCGAGGGGGTGTAGGTATAGACGTCGAACTCGCCGTCGGTATCCCCGCCGCGCATCACCCAGCCCTTGCCGCTCAGCGCCGGCACCGGCTCCAGGGCGGCGCGGCCGCCGGGCGACAGGGCGGGCGGCGCGGGGATCAGAAGCGGCGGCGGCGGGGCCGAGCCGTCGCGGCCGCGCGGTCCTTTGGGATGGGGAAGGTTCTGGGCGACGGCCAGGCCGGCCGTGAGCAGTCCGGCGCACACCGCCAGAACGCCGAAGATCGCCGAGGCCGATAGGCGCCTCTTCAACATGTCGCCCCCTTCCGAAACCGGACGAGGCGCAGATTAATCCAAGCGGGCCGGCCTGACCATTGCCCGCCGCGTCACACCCACCAGCCCAGCAGCGAAACCCGCGGCGGCGCCCCCGGCGTGAGCAGGCTGATCAACGGCCGGGCGGCGGCGGCGAACAGGGTCAGAGCGCCCGGGACCGGCCGATAGCCCTGCAGCCGCTCGCCTGTCTGGAACAGCAGCAGGCCACCCCATGCCGAGCGCCACTGCGGCGGGTCGAGATCGAGAACGAAGCCGCCCCTGGCCCCCTCGCGCGCCAGTTCGGCGACGCCCTCGCCGGGGCTGAGTGTCAGGGTGTCGACCCCAAGGCCTTCCAGCGGTCCGAAGGCCTCGCGGGCCAGGGTCAGGACCGGTTCCGGATCGAAGCTGCCGGGGGTTTTCAGCAGGGCCGCGACCGCCCTGGCGTCGAGGAACCCCTCCCGCCGAACCACCCACCCCTCGTCCACGCCTAGAGCCCCCGCTCAAACATTACGGGACTGTAACATCAGGATTCGGACGATGACTAGGCCGGCATCTCCGACCGGACCCAGCCGGTGATGGAGAGGCGCGGCTCGCCCGCGAAGGGGGCCACCATCGAGACCGCGTGGCGCTGGGGGACGCGGAAGATGTTCAGGGCGTTGAAGGCGGGCGTATAGCCCTCGGCCACATGGTCCTCCTCGTCGAGGAACAGCAAGAGGCCGCCCCAGTCGGCCCGCCAGCGGGCGGTGAGGTTCAGCACATAGGCATAGAGGCGGTGCTTGCCCGGGGCGGCGTCGTCATGGGCGGTCAGGAAGTGGCCGGGCCGGTAGCGGGTGGCCATGGCGTCGCAATAGACGATGCGCTGGTCCCCGGTCAGGGTGCGCAGGAAGTCGAGGAAGCCGGCGCTGTTGACCAGGGTCTGGGCGGCGGCCAGGGCCGGCTCGACCGGACGGCCGGCCTCGATGTCCTGACCGATGCGGACGGTGTCGAACATGTAGCGGAAGGCGTCGCGGGCGCTGGTTTGGGCCTCCAGCTCCAGGGCCGCGCGGCGGGCGGGGTCGAGCGCCATGTATTCGTCCAGCGGCACGTCCAGGTCCGTGCCGTCGTCGCTCTGGCGGATGCTGCGCCGCCAGGCCCTGGAGCCGGCCACGGCGCGGGCCAGGCCGGCGGCGTCCTCGGGGGCCAGGAAGCCCGGAATATGCAGCCGCCCGAACCGCTGGAACACCGGGGCGTAGTCCGCCGGCCGCAGGTTCGGATCCAGTCTCAGTCTGGGCTTAGCGTCCCCGAACATCCCATCCGCCTCGCTCGCCCCCGCGAACTCCTGCCGCCTGGATGGCCGCCCGGCGGGGGGCGAGGCAAGTTAAGGTTCGGACATGTTGGCCCGCCTTCAGAGGCAATTTCGGTGACAGTTTACTTAATTCGCCCTGAGCCCCTTCCGGCGGCCGGCCAGCCACGGGAGCGAATTAAGTAAACTGTCACCGAAACACCGCCGCCGCCGCGCTGGCCGATGCGGCTCGGCGTGGGCGGCTTCGGGCCCGGGCCTTCAGGAACTTGAAACGCCCCTCCCCCACAATGCCGGCGATGGATCGCTGAGCAGCGGTCGCGGATGTGGAAACCGGATGTTCTGGCGCGGCGTCGTCGGCTACCTGCCCGTCAATGTGGCGCAGGGGATCGTGGGCTTGCTCACGATCGTCGTCTTCACGCGCGTGCTGACGCCGGCCGAATACGGCGCCTATGCGCTGGGTTTCTCGGCCATGACGCTCGTCCATACCGGCGTCTTCACCTGGGCCGAGGCGGCGATGGCCCGCTTCCAGGCCCGGGCGGCCGCCGATGGCGACACCGCCAGCTACATGACCACCCTCTACCGGACCTGGGCGATGCTGGGCGCGGTGTTCCCCGTCGTGGCAGGCCTGCTGGTCTGGCTGGCCCCGCTGCCGGCGGGGTCGAAACAGGCGGTGGCGGCCGGCATGGCGGCCATCCTGTTCCGCAGCCTGGCCCGGCTGGCCCAGGAGCGGCGGCGGGCGGCGGGCGAGGTCACCTCGGCGGCGCTGCTGGACGTGATCCAGACCGTGGGCGGCTTCGCCATCGGGGCGGGCATGGCCCTGCTGGGCGCGGGCGGGGCGGCGCCGCTGATCGGGGCCGGGGGCGTCGCGGCCCTCTGCCTGGCGGCCGTGCTGCCGCGCGAATTCAGGCTGATGGCCGGCGGGCGTTTCGAGCGGGCGCGGGCGGCAACCTATCTGGCCTATGGCCTGCCGGTGGCGGGGTCGCTGATCCTGGCCCTGGTCATCGCCGCCACCGACCGGTTCCTGCTGGCGGCCTTCCTGAACGAGCAGGCGGTGGGCGTCTATCATGCCGGCTACAGCCTGGCGAACCGCACCCTGGACGTGGTTTTCGTCTGGCTGGGCATGGCCGGCGGCCCGGCCATGGTCGCGGCCCTGGAGCGCGGCGGCGAGAGCGCCCTGAAGGCCACCGCCCGGGAGCAGGCCTCCTTCATGCTGCTGCTGACCATGCCGGCCGCGGCGGGCCTGGCCCTGACCGCAGGGCCGCTGGCCCAGGTCATGGTCGGCGCGGACCTGGCCGCCGGGGCGGCGCGGGTGACGCCCTGGGTGGCCTTCGCAGGGCTGCTGTCGGGCCTGACCACCTACTACCTGCACCAGGCCTTCACCCTGGGCCGGCGCACCCATCTGCTGATGGCGGCCATGGCCGTCCCCGCGCTGGGCAATGTCGTGCTGAACCTGATCCTGATCCCGCGCTTTGGCCTGGACGGCGCCATGTGGTCGACGGCGGCCAGCTATGCGCTGGGCGCGCTCACCGCCTTCGTCCTGGGCCGGCGAGCCCAGCCCCTGCCCATCCCGTGGAAGACCCTGGCCACGGTCGGCGCCGCCACCGCCCTGATGGCCCTGGCGGTCATCCAGATCCCAGCCTGGGGTGGAGCCCTCGAGCTGTTCAGCAAGGCGGCGGTCGGCATGGCGGTCTATGGCCTGGCCGCCTGGCTGCTCGACGCCGGCGGCGTGCGGGGCCAGGGCCTGACCCTGGTGCGCGGCCTCAGGGCCCGGGCGGCGGCATGACCCATCATTCCATCCCCTGGCCGGATGAGGCCCTGGTCGAGAGCGCCCACTGGCCGGCCGCCAAGCCGCGCCTGTCGGTGCTGATTCCCTTCAAGGGCGACGATCCCAGCGGCCTGCTCATCGCCCTGGCCCGCGAAACCGCCGACGCCGAGATCATCGTGCTGGACGACGGCTCCAACGACGAAGCCCTGGCCCGGCGGGTCGGCGATACCGTCACCAGCCTCGCCCTGCCCGCCCGCCTGGTGCGCCTCACGGTCAACGAAGGCCGCGCCAAGGGCCGCAATCGCCTGGCCCGCCATGCCCGTGGCCAGTGGCTGCTGTTCCTCGACGCTGACATGCTGCCGGACCGCGAATGCTTCCTGGGCCACTGGCTGGCCCTGATCGAGACCGACGCGCCGGACGTCGCCTTCGGCGGTTTCTCTCTCGACCAGACCCCGCGCACCCCGCAGCACGCCCTGCACCGGACGATGGCGCTGAAGAGCGACTGCCTGCCCGCCGCCACCCGCCGCCAAGCCCCCGAGAAATACGTCTTCACCTCCAACCTGCTGGTCGCCCGCCCCGTCTTCGAGGCCGTCGGCTTCGATGAGGGCTTCGTCGGCTGGGGCTGGGAGGATGTGGAATGGGCGATGCGGGTCGCCGCCCGCTGGCCCATCGTCCATGTCGACAACACCGCCACCCATCTGGGCCTCGACGTCGCTGCGGACCTGGCCCGCAAATATGAGCAGTCGGCCGCCAATTTCGGCCGGGTCGTGGCCGCCCATCCGGCCATCGCCGCGCAATACCCCAGCTACCGCTGGGCCAGACGCCTGCGCGCCCTGCCCCTGCGCGGCCTGTGGCGCCCGTCGCTCAAGGCCCTGGCGCTGAGCCCACTGGCCCCATTGAAACTGCGCGACCTCGCCCTGCGCTTCTACCGCGCCGCCCTCTATGCGGAGACGCTGTGATGGAGCCCTATTCGGCCGACCGCTCGCTGAAGGGCAAGCTGCGCCGGCGCCTGGCGCTGCTGGCCCACCGCCGGCCGGTGCGCATGCGGCTGGAGCGGCCGATGATCACCTTCAGCTTCGATGACGCGCCCGCCACCGCCGTCCACGCCGGCGCCGCTGTGCTGGAAGCACGAGGGCTCAAGGGGACCTACTACGTCTCGGCGGGGCTGGCCGGTGGCACGGGGCCGATGGGCGCCTACGCCACGCTGGACGACACGGCCGCCCTCGCCGGCGCCGGCCACGAACTGGCCTGCCACACCTTCTCCCACCTCGACTGCGGCCAGGCCGCCGGCCCCGCCATCGCCGCCGAGGCTGACCGCAACGCGGAGGCTCTGGCGGCCATCGGCGCGCCACATCTGGAGAGCTTCGCCTACCCCTATGGCGACGTCTCCCGGCCCGCCAAGGCCGTGCTGGGCAGCCGCTTCCGCACCCTGCGCACGGTGCAGGCCGGTCTGGTCGAGGACGGCTCGGACGCCAACCAGCTTCCCTCGGTCGGGATCGAAGGCCCCGACGGCGAGGCCGTGGCCATGGGCTGGCTGAACAAGGCCAGGGCCCAGCGCGCCTGGCTGATCCTCTACACCCATGACGTCAGCGAAGCGCCCTCGGCCTGGGGCTGCACCCCGCAGGCCCTGGCCCGGCTGGCCGACGCCGCGCTGGCGGGCGGCTTCGAGGTCGTCACCGCCGCCGAAGGCGCGCGCCGGCTGGGGCTGTAAGCCCCGCCTGCCGCCACGTCATACTTGTCAGCCCTGTGGACTGCCCATATCCATCCAATGGATGGAATAAGGAGCCCCGCGCCATGACCCACCCGATCACCGTCACTCGCCAGGCCAACGCCACCCGCATCCGCATGGACGACGGCAAGGTCAATGTCATGAACCCGGCCATGCTGAGCGCCCTGCACGCGGCCTTCGACCAGGCGGCGGCGGACGGCGACGTGGCGGTGCTGGAGGGCCGGGACAACATCTTCTCGGCCGGCTTCGATCTGAAGGTATTCGCCAGCGGCGATGGAGCCGCCTCGCGCGAGATGCTGTATCTGGGGGCGACCCTGGCCCTCAAGCTGCTCAGCTTTCCCCGCCCGGTCGTCACCGTCACCGCCGGTCACGCCTATCCGATGGGCGCCTTCCTGATGCTGGGGGCGGACTGGCGGATCGGCGCCGACGCCGGTTGGCGGGGGGGGCTGAACGAGGTGCAGATCGGCCTGACCATCCCCAGCTTCGCCCTGGAGATGGCCCGCCAGCGCCTGACCCCGGCCCATTTCAGCCGCACCGCCATGACCGCCGAGCTGTTCGAGCCGCAGGAGGCCCTGACCGCCGGCCTGGTCGACCAGCTGGTCCCGCGCGAGGACCTGGAAGCCGCCACTCAGGCCGCGATCACGCGGATGGCGGGCCTGGACCGAGCCGCCCATGCGGCCACCAAGCTCAGAGCCCGGGCCGGGGCCATCGCCGCCGTCAAGGCCGCCATCGAGGCGGAACTGACCTGAGCATGACCGCCCGGCCGGCCCGCGACACCTACCGGCACGGCAACCTGCGCGAGGCGGCGCTGGCCGCCGCCCGGGCCATGGTCGAGACCGGCGGCCACGAGGCGCTGAGCCTGCGCAAGGTCGCGCAAGCGGCCGGTGTCGCCCACCGCTCGCTCTACGGCCAGTTCGAGGGCCGCGAGGCGCTGCTGGACGCGGTGGCCCAGGCCGGGTTCGAGGATCTGGCCGTCCCGCTGGCGGCGGCCGCCAGCCGGGCCGATTTCGTCGAGGCCTATGTCCGCTTCGCCCTGGCCAACCCCCGCCTCTACGACCTGATGCGCAGCCGCCCGCACGCGACGATGAAGTTTCGCCCTTCGCTGCAGAAGGCCGTCCATCTGGGGATCACGCAGGCCATGCGCCTCTTCGCCGATCCTGCCGCCTCGAAGGAGGCCAACCGGCGGGCGGTGATGAAGGTGCTGATCCTGCTGCACGGCGGCATCGCCATGCATCGGTCGGGGATATTGGATCTGCCGGGCGACGAGGGGCTGATCGCCGAGCTCCAGGCGATGATGGGGTAATTTTCATCCGCTCATCCCCGCGAAGGCGGGGACCCAGGTGTTTTTCGTAGCGGACTTGCACGCCGCCCAAGCCTGTCAGGACCGCCCTCAACAGTAAAAAGCCTGGGTCCCCGCTTTCGCGGGGATGAGCGGATTTGTTTGCTAGCGCCGCGCCTCGGGGTCCGGCCAGGCCAGCTTCACCGCGATCGCCACGAAGATCACCCAGCGCAGGTCGTTCCAGGTGACCGCGATGCTCTCGGTCAGGGTGGTCAGGGTGTAGACGGCCAGGTACGGCAGGGCCAGGTACGCCCCTTTGTGGCGGAAGGCGGCGATGATGGCCGCGCCGAAGGTCTGCAGCCAGAACAGGGTCCAGGCGGCCAGGCCGCTGAGCCCCAGGCTGAGCCACTGCTCGAGCCAGCTGTTGTGGGCGTGGCGGGCGCGGAAGCCGGCCTCCTTGGTGATCCAGGCCAGGGCGCCCCGGCCGCTCTCGTTGTCCCAGGTGGCGCCATAGCCGTAGCCGGTCCAGGGGCGCAGCTGGATCTGGTGATAGACCGCCGCCCAGATCTTGGTGCGGCCGGTCAGGGTGGCGTCCTTGCCCAGCAATCCCAGGAAGACGTCGGCGGCGAACAGCAGGAAGCCGGCTATGCCCAGCGCCCCGACCACGGCGGCGAAGGTGGCCATGACGCCCGAGACCGGCCCCCGGCGGACCAGGAAGACGAAGCCCAGGGCCATCCCGCCCAGGATCAGCGAGATCAGCGAGGTCTTCGAGGTCGAACCCAGCACCAGCAGCAGGGCCAGGGCCGCCGCGCCCCACCACAGCCAGGCCCGGCGCGGATTGAGCAGGGCCGCCGCCGCGCAGAGGCCAAATCCCAGGGCCATGTTGCCGCCCAGGGCGTTCTTCTCCGGCCAGACGCCGCGCCAGGCGCCGGGGAAGATCTCGGTCATCTTGCCGATGCCGGGCAGGCCGAAGATCAGCAGCAGACAGAGTACGCCCAGGATCAGGAAGGTCGCGGCCATGATCTCGGCCAGGGTCGCCCAGCTGTAGCGGCCGGCCAGCACCACCCCGGTCAGGGTGGTGGCGTAGAGGGCCACGATGCGGCGCATGGTCTGGTCCGGCGCGTCGGACCACAGCAGCGAGGCGGCGACGATGACCATCAGGAGGATCAGGAAGGGCTGGCGCAGCAGGGCCGCCAGGGTGGCGCCCGGGCTCATGGCCAGCAGCACCACGCCGGCGGCATAGGCCGGCAGGAACAGGTTGCGGATCAGGCCCGACTTGGACGTATCCCCGACATTGCCCCCGGTCAGCAGGGTCAGCCAGCCCTGGCTGTAGATCAGCAGGGCCAGGACGGCGAGGCAGAAGGCCCCGATGGTCCACATGTCGATCCGGGGCCGGTAGGCCGGTGTGGCGGCCGGATAGGTCACGGCAGGATGGCCTTGAGGAAGCCCGGCGGCTGAATCTGGGCGCGGTTGAAGAACAGGCCCGCACAGCGTCCGCCCGCCCCGTTGATGGCGTCGCGCAGCAGGCTCGGGGCCCGCACGTCCGGCTGGTCGGCGGCGACCACCAGGATGGTCTGGTCCATGAAGGGGGCGACGGTCAGGCCGGCCTGGGAGCGATCGGCGGCCGGGGCGTCGACCACGATGATGTCGGCGTATTTGCGGAGCGCATTCCAGTAGTCGCCGCTGGGGACGATATGCACCGCTTGGCGGCCCCTCAGGGCGTCGTTGCGGAACCGGGTCACCCACCAGCGCTGCCCGCCCACCGCATGGGCGACCAGGTAGCGGGCGTCGGGCCAGGTCGAACCGTCAGGGGCCTGCTGCGGCGGCTGGACGGTGAAGAAGGCCGAGCCGTCGGGGCTGGCGGAGACGGCGGTCCCCAGCTCGCCGTAGTGCTCGGGATCGGCGGCGATGGCGGCGGCCTGGGGCGAGGCGAAGAGGTCCAGATCGACCAGCCAGACCTTGCGGCCGGCCCGGCGGGCGGCGAACCGGGCGAACTCGCGGGCGACCGTCGAGGTCCCCTCCCCGCGCCGGGCGGCGATGAACTGGACGACGCGCGGGCGGCCGGGCGCGGGGGCGCCCAACGAAGCCCACAGCTCGCCCATCTCGCCGTTCAAATCCACCATGCGTCGAATCGCGCCAAGCCAGAGACAGCCAGCTTACCGTTACTGAGGAAGGCCTGTCCCGCGCCGCAGAGTCTCACCGCGGCTTGACGGACGCCATGCCTAAGATTGGCAGGTCGAGGGTCCGCGAAGCGGAGGCGGCCGTCGGCAGGCCCGGCCGGAGGAACATCCGCACCAGCCCGGCGCACAGGGCCGCGAAACCGGCGAACAGCAGGGCCAGGATCATCACCGGCTTGCGCAGGCTCTTGCCGGTCGAGGGGGCGCTGGCCCGCTCGACGATGCGGATATTGTCGCTGCTTTCCGAGGCGATCTGGCGGACGGCCTCGTCCTGGGTCGCCTTGACGCTGTAGTCGCGGACATTGGTCTGCAGCAGGTCGCGGTCGCGGCTGAGGGCCTGGAACTGCGGCTCCAGGGCGACCAGCTTGAGCAGCCGGTCATTGGCTTCCTGCACCTGGCGGTCGTACTCGGCCTTGGACTGGCGCAGGGCGGCGACCTCGGCGGTCAGCTGGATCTGCTCGGTCTGGGCCGTCTGGTAGACCGGGTTGACCCCATAGCGTTTGGGCCCTTCGGTCAGGGTGCGGCCGGCCTGCACGCCCTGCTCCAGCTGGGCGATCTGGGCGTCGATGTCCTTGATCGTCTGGCTGTCGGGCAGGTAGCGGCCCAGCTTGTCCTCGCGCTCGAGCTTGAGCGCCGCCAGCTTGGCCGAGGCGGTGGTGTCGGTATCGCGATAGAGGCCGATCTCGGGCTGCACGCCGGCCATCTGCTGCTGCAGCGCGGCCAGCCGGCCCTGGCGGTCCTGCAGCTGGGCCTGGACAGCGTTGGACTGGGCCTCGGCCTGGGCCTGCAGCTGGGTCAGCGAGGTCTTCTGGGCGTTGAAGTCGCCGATGTCGTTGGTGACCAGGAACTGCTGGTAGGCGGCGTCGGCCTCGTCGAGCTTGCCCTGGAACATCACCCGCTGGCGGTCCAAAGCCGTGGAACTGGGCTGGGCCAGGACGCTGCGGCGATAGAGCAGATACTGTTCCAGCAGCGTGTTGAGCACCCGGGCGGCGACCACCGGGTCTTCATGCTCGAAGGTCAGGTTGACGACGGGGTTGTCGGGAGCGGCCTCGATCTTCAGCCCCTTGCCCATGCCCTCGACGGCCTTGGCCATGATGGCTTGTTTTTCCTGTACGCTGGCGGCGTCGTATTTGGCGGCGAGGTCCGGGTAGATGATCCCCAGTCCGACCTTGCGGATGGTCATCTCGCGCAGCGGCTCGCTGGAGAGGATGGCGGTCTCGGACTGCACCACGCTGTTGACGTCCGGCACCGCCCCACGCGCCGCATCGCCCGCCAGGGGTTCGTAGACATATTCCTGGCCCAGCTGGATCAGCAGGCTGGAATGGGCCGGATAGGCCTTCTTCAGGGTGAAGGCGAAGCCAAGGCCGGCGATGAAGATCAG
Organism: Caulobacter ginsengisoli; assembly: GCF_030814835.1. Taxonomy (GTDB): domain Bacteria; phylum Pseudomonadota; class Alphaproteobacteria; order Caulobacterales; family Caulobacteraceae; genus Caulobacter; species Caulobacter ginsengisoli. The sequence goes on along the minus strand of NZ_JAUSVS010000002.1, from coordinate 835,420 downwards.
CAGGAAGACCGAGATCATCAGGTAGCGCTCACGCCAGAGCAGCGTGATGAAGTCGCTGGGCGCATAGCGCGGCCGGGCGGCCCAGTCGGCGCTGGCCGGCGGGTCGTGGGCTACCATGGTCCAGCTTTGGGCGGTCATCGGGTGTCGGCGAATCCAAGACTCTTCTAGTCTCAGCCACCCTGGCCGCGCGTCATTAACGCTCCGTTACCCATTCTCGTTAACGGTTGGACACCATGAGCCCTCGTTCCCGCCTGATGGTCACGCTGCTGGCGACCTGCGCCGTCGCCGCCAGCGCGCAGGCGGGCAACCTGCGCTGGCCGGGCTATCGCGAGGGCCAGTCCCCTCCCCCCGCTTCGACGGCCGCCCCGGCGCCTGAACCCGAGCGCGACGCGCCCGGCGCCTTCGCCAATATCGGCTACGCCGATTGGAGCGACTCGGAGCCGGAATACCGCCTCTATCCGGGCGATGAGCTGGACATCACTGTCCCCTCCGCCCCGGAACTCAACAAGACGGTGACGGTGCAGCCGGACGGCCGCGTCTCCCTGCCCCTCATCCAGCCGGTGATGGCCGCCGACCGCACCATTCCCCAGCTGCAGGACGCCCTGACCGCCGCCTATGCGACCCAGCTGCGCCGGCCGCAGGTGTCGGTGGCGGTCAAGACCGCCCAGCCCCTGAAGGTGTTCGTGATGGGCGAGGTCGACAAGTCGGGGGTCTATGACATGCCCGGCGACATCAACGCCCTGCAGGCCATCGCGCTGGCCGGCGGCTTCAAATCCAGCGCCCGGACCCACAAGATCGTGGTGATCCGCCGCGGCCCCGGCGGAACGGCCATGGCCCGGACGGTCGATCTGGATCAGGTGATGAAGAACCCGGCGGGACGGGACCTGGTGCCCCTGCGGCGGTTCGACGTGATCGTCGTGCCGCGCACCGGCGTGGCCCAGGTGGGGGTCTATATGCAGCAGTTCCGCGACCTGCTGCCCCTGCAGTTCAGCTACGCCATCAACGGCGTCAGCCAGTAGGCTGGCGGCGCCTTAAGCGCGGGCCAGCCACTCGCGGGCGGCGCGCTGGGCTTCGGCGACGTCTTCCGACGCCATCTCCTGGCTGATTTCCTTGCGGTAGATACGGGCCTCGAGAGAGCCGCGCATGGCCGCCAGGTTGAACAGCATGTGGGCCGAGACATAGTCCAGCGGCGCCCCGCCCTGACCGGTCGAATACAGCAGTCCCATGCGGAACAGCTCATCGCCCGACGTATCGGGCCCCGGCAGCGGCATCGGAGGCGCGGCGGCCTCCATTTCCATAACCATCGACATGACCGTAATCCCCTTTGGGCGCCCGTTCTGGGCGTTCGTCATGAGACGATGAAAGAGCTCCAGGCATGAAAGCAGGGTTAATCGAATAGGGGTCCAGAAGAAAAACGCACCTGAAAAACGCTATATTTTGTCGCGGTTTAGCATTCAGGCTAGGTTTCGGTCAGGGTTGATTCACCGGTGCTACCGGGCGGTTACGAAGCCCGTAACGAGGGGTTAGCGGCGGGGGTTGGGAGTCTCTGATTGTTAAGGGGGACCTGCGGAACACCCATCCTGACCGGGGCGTTCAGATTGGGTTCAGGCCCGGCGATTCACCATGAAGGCCTGTCGAGGGATCATCTGACGGCCGGCTCTTGGCTGGGATCGGCCGCTGTAAACAGGAGGACGTGCTCATGAAACGTCTGATTATGGCCATTGCCAGCATCGCCTGCGTGGCGGGGCCCATGGTGGTCGCGGCCACCGACGCCAACGCCCAGTCGCGCTGGGACCGCCGTGACGATCGCCGGGACGACCGTCGCGATGATCGCCGGGATGACCGCCGCTGGGATCGCCGCGACGACCGTCGTGACGACCGTCGCGACGACCGCCGTTGGGACCGTCAGCGTCATAACGGCTACTACTACAACGGCCGCTGGGCCTATGGCCCGCCGCCGGCCAGCTACTACGGCCGCCCTGGCTATCGCCCGGGCTACTACGCCTGGCGTCGCGGCGCCTACCTGCCGGGCTCGTATCGCAGCCGCGGCTACGTGGTCTACGACTACGGCCGCTATCGCCTGCGCCCGCCGCCCCGCGGCTACTACTGGTACCGGGTCGGCAACGACTATCTGCTGGCCGCCATCGCCACGGGCCTGATCTACGAGGTCATCGCCAACAGCAACGGCGGCTACGGCTACTAGACGCCGTTCCAGTCCGAAATGAACGCCCCGCGGGAGACCGCGGGGCGTTTTTCGTTGGGCGCGATTCCCCACAGCGGGAACCGACGGCGTGGCGCTGCGGGGCCGGTGGCGCTACAGACTTACCCAGTATGGGTAGGGCGATGCGGGCGGTTGGTGAAAATCCGGGGGCGGCCGAGGCGGCGGCGGTTCTGGACAGGCGGGAAGTGGCCAGGGTCATGGCGCTGCCGGGCTTTGACCAGGCCGTGCGCCAGGCGGTCAGTTGCTGGCTGCCGCGCGACATGGCCGACACCGGCGATATCGGCCTGCTGCGCGATGTGGGCCGGGTCGTTGGCGCCATACTGACCTTCTATCTGGATGGCGAGCCGGGCGGGTTGACCCGCCCGCGACTCGAAGCCCTGCTGACCGCCACCGGCGTCTCCAGCCGGGGCCGCGCCGCCTCGATCCTGATCTATCTGCGTTTCATCGGCTATATCGAACCGGACCAGGGCGCGGGCGAGGGCGCCGGCGTTCGGCGGTTCGCGCCGACCGCCAAGCTCATCGCCGCCTATTTCGGCCGTATCCGGCGTGAACTGGCCTGGGCCGCCGCCCTCGACGCCGACATCGCCCGGCTCTGCGCGCGCTTCGACGAGCCAGGTCTGGCGCGCGCGTGGGCGCACCGCCACGGCGAGCAGGTGGTGGCGGTGCTCGAGCATCTCTCGGCGCCGGAAATCTCACTGGACGTCTTCTCGCATCGCAATGGCGGCATGATGATCCTGGCCGGCCTGCTGCAGAACGCCGAGACGTCTTCCGGCGACACATTCCCCGCGGCGGGGCGGGTCCGCTTCAGCGTCAGCCGCCTGGCCAGGCTCAGCGCCAGTTCGCGCGCCCATGTCCGCCACCAGCTGCAGGCCGCCGAGAAGCTGGGCCTCCTGGCCGACCTGGCCGAGGGCGAGGCGACCATCACCCCGACCCTGGCCTACAATGTCCGCTTCTTCTGCGCCGGCAACGTGCGGATGTTCGCCTGGAACGCGCGACGGGTGCTGGCCGAGGCCGGGCCACAGGTCTGCTAAAAATTTCCACTGATCGGCCGCGCGCCGATCGGCTCTTTAAGGGGACCGCGTCCGCCCCGGAGAGCCGTCATGTCCAATTTCCCCGCCGTTCTCGATGTCGCCAGCCTGGACTCGGCCGACGGCTCGGTGCTGACCGCCAACCCCACCGCCAGCGCGGGATTCAGCCTGGCCCGCATCGGCGACATCAACGGCGACGGCTTCGACGATTTCGTCGTCGGCGCGCCGGACCTCTACTACCATGTCGGCGGCGTCTTTGTGGTGTTCGGCAACGCCTCGGGCCTACCGGCCACACTGAACCTGTCCGCCCTGGACGGAACCAATGGGTTCGAGGTCCGTGGCACGACGTTGAACGGCCGCGCCGGCTTTTCCGTCACGGGGGGAGACTTCAACGGCGACGGCCTGGCCGACGTGCTGGTTGGGAACCCCAACGCCGACCCGGGGACTACGGACGCCGGCTCCGTCTTCGTGGTGCTGGGCCGCCAGAGCGGATTTTCGGCCGTGGAGTGGGCCGACAACCCCAACCAGGAGCAGGCCTTCCGCCTGAACGGTCCTACAACCTCCGGCCATGCCGGCGCCCTGGTCGCCGCCGTCGACCTGAACGGCGACGGCTTCGACGATGTGGTGATGGCCGACTACGTGCATCCCTATGCCGGGTTCGACCCTAACCATCCCAACGTCAATGGTCGGGTCGAGGTCTATTTCGGCAGGCCCGGCTACGCCCTCTCCAGCGAAACGGTCATCGGCGGCGGATTCACCATCACCGGGACCGCCGCCCAGCCGAACCTGGGCCAGCACCTGTCGGCGGCCGGTGACTTCAACGGCGACGGGATCGCCGACCTGCTGGTGGGCGTCAACAACTACGACGCCTATGTGATCTATGGCGACGCCGCCGCCAGCGGCTGGACCTCGTTCGACATCGACCATGTCGACCCCTCCAGGGGGATGCATATTCACGGGCCGATCGTGCCGACCTGGGCCTCGGCGGGCGATGTCAACGGCGATGGCTTCGACGACATTATCGTAGGCAGCTGGGCCAAAGGTTCCTTTGGCGAGGCCTACGTCGTCTTCGGCGGGGCCAGCGGCGACATCGATCTGACGACCGGCGTCCCGGACAGCCGCTGGATGCGGCTGGTGGGCGACAACAGCGGCGGCGGCAGCTCCAGGTTCGGGACCTCGGTCGCGGGTCTGGGCGACGTCAACGGCGATGGCTACGACGACGTCATCGTCGCCGCGCCGGCCGGCTTCCCTGGCTCCGGCGCCGCCTATGTGATTTTCGGCGGGCCCGACCTGGCCGGGACCACCCTGAACATGGCTGGCCTGGGCGCGCTGGACGGCTTCCGCATCAACAACATAGGGGTCACCCTATCCGGCCCGAGCGTCAGCGGCGCGGGCGATGTCAACCATGACGGCCTGGATGACATCCTGGTTTCCGGCGGCGGCAAGAGCTACGTCATCTACGGCCGCTGGACGACCCAGGTGTTCGACGGCGACAGCGGCGACAACACCCTGACCGGCGCGCCGGGCGACGACATCCTGGACGGGGGCGGCGGGGCCGACATCCTCTACGGCCTGGTGGGCGCCGACACCCTGTCCGGCGACGACGGCGGCGACCTGCTGGATGGTGGGACCGGGGCCGACGCCATGACCGGCGGGGCCGGCGACGACAGCTACTATGTCGACGACATTGGCGACACCACGGTGGAGGCCGGCGGCGAGGGCAGCGACGTCGTGTATACGACCATAGACTGGACCCTGGCCGCCAACATCGAGAAGCTGATCCTCGACGGCTCGGGCGATATCGACGGGACCGGCAACACCGCCGCCAACGTCATGACCGGCAACGCCGGGAGCAACACGCTGGATGGCGGGGCCGGGGCGGACCTGATCAAGGGCGGGCTGGGCGACGACACCCTGCTGGGCGGGATCGGCGACGACCAGCTGCTGGGCGGCGATGGGACCGACAGCCTGGACGGCCAGGGCGACAACGACCGGCTGGACGGCGGGATCGGCAACGACATCCTGGCCGGCGGCGCGGGTAACGACATCCTCGACGGCGGCGGCGACAATGACGGCCTGGACGGCGGCACGGGTAACGACCAGCTCAACGGCGGCGGCGGGATCGACTCCCTGACCGGCGGCGACGGCAACGACGTCCTGGACGGCGGCACGGGCGGAGACGCCATGACCGGGGGCCTGGGCGACGACACCTACTCTGTCGACGACGCGGGCGACACGACGGTGGAACTGGCCGGCCAGGGGACCGACATGATCCGGGCCAGCATCGGCTGGGTCATGGGCGCCAACCTCGAGAACCTGGTCCTCGATGGAACCGGCAATATCGACGGAACGGGCAACGGCGCGGTCAACGCCATCACCGGCAACACCGGCGCCAACACCCTCGACGGCCAGGCCGGCGACGACGTGCTGAAGGGAATGAACGGCAATGACGTCCTGATCGGCGGGACGGGCTCGGACATCCTGGTCGGCGGTGCGGGGGCCGACACCTTCGTGGTGCGGCAGGCGTCGGTGATCCAGAGCCATCTGGGCGGCGCGGTCGAGGTCGACACGGTCAACGATCTGATCCTGGTCCAGGGCGACAAACTCGACCTGTCGGCCATCGACGCCGACAGCTCGACCGGCGCGGACGACGCCTTCCATCTGGTCGGAAGTTTCAGCCACCATGCCGGCGAGATGACGCTGAACGTCTCGGGCGGGATCACCCTGCTCTCGCTCGACGTCGATGGCGACGGCTCAGCCGACTACCGGATGAAGATCACCGGCGATGTCCATCTCGACAGCGGCGGCTGGCTGCTCTAGCGCCTGCTCGGCCGCCCAGGCCAGGCCCATCCAGTAGATCGGCAGGAAGTTGCGCACCTGCAGGATCAGGTCGGGCGACAGGGTCGTCAGGCCTTCGCGGTCGCGCAGCAGGAAGCCGGCCTGCTCGCCCGCCCGGAGGATGGCCTGGGCCTGGCCGCGCGAGATGTCGGCCCGCCGCGCCAGCGACCGGTCCGACAGCCGCACCGGTCCCGGCGCCGGGAAGTCCCCGCCTTCGGAGCTCGCGTCGACCAGGATCTGGCCCAGCACCGCCAGGCCTGACCGCCGATGCGAGAAGACGTCCAGCCTGCGCTCGGTCGGCGGCGCGTTCGGCGCCTGGAGCAGCGCCAGATGCGAACCCAGCAGGAAACGGCCATGGGCGGCGATCAGCCGTTCCGGCATCCCCGGCTGGTTCCAGACGGTCAGGACCGCGGCAGTGGCGGGCCAGGCCGGCAGGCAGGCCTCGAGCTGCAGCCTGAACCAGTTGGTCAGAAGCTCGCGCAGCGCCGGCGTCGGCGCATAGCGCTGGACCCGGCCGTCGGGCGACGGGGCCGGCGCGATCATCTTGCGGAACTGCAGATAGATCAGCATCGGCCCGATCCGGCCCCGGCTGGCGACGCCCCAGGCGGCCATGACCCTGGCCAGGCTGGTATGGGTCAGGCCCTCGGGCTCAGCCTCGAGCTGCACCGTCCACAGGGCGGCCATGAAGATGCCGACGTCCTTGAGAATCTGGCCCAGGCGCGGATCCCCGGCCGGCTGGGCCCAGCTGTCGCAGGTGCGGCGGGCCGCGGCGGCGAAGTCCGGATGCGCCTGCAGCCCGGCCAGCTCCTCGGACCTGCTCATCGCAAAGACCATCGCGCCGAGATCGGCCGCTGGATAGGGGGTGGGGTCTGGCAGGCTGAAATCCCTCCGCGAGTCCGACCGTTCGCGATCGGAGCCGGCGCCCCCGCGACGCCGTCATGCCCAGCACTTCATCCTACCCATCCCAGGAATTGTGCCAATTTTTTTCCCTGCCCGGGGGATTGAACCGCTGATCTAACGCCGCGGCGCGGGCGGGCGGTCCGCGAGGGAGGGCGGCGATGCCTGGTTTTCCGACAACAATCGTCTTGGATGGCTCGGCTATCGTAACCGAGGCGGCGCCCGACCAGACCTATAGCTATTCGGGCTGGGACCTCGCCTCGCTGGGCGACATCAACGGCGACGGCTTCGACGACTTCGTCGTCGGCACGAAAACCTCGAGCCCGGGCGCCTACGTGGTTCTGGGCGGGGGCGCCGGCAGCTTCACCATCACGGGCGCCAACGCCTACTCGGCCGCGGGTGTCGGCGACATCAATGGCGATGGCTATGACGACCTGATCCTCAGCACGCCGTACCAGGACAATGGCCTTGCCTGGGTCGTGTTCGGACACGCCGGCGCATTTGCAAGCCAGCTCGATGTGACAACGTTGGACGGGAGCAATGGCTTCCGCATCGAGAACACCTTCCCCGACAACAGTTTCGGCAAGTCGATCGCGACCGGCGACTTCAACGGCGACGGCTTCGACGATGTCGTCGTGGCGGCCGCCAACCGCCAGTTTGTCCTGTTCGGCCATGCCGGCGGCTTCGCGGCCAACCAGGACAACCTGGCTGGTCTGACCCTGTACAGCCCCACCGCCTTCTACAGCTTCGGCAATATCGTCGCCGCGGCCGGTGACATGAACGGCGACGGCTTCGACGATTTCGTGTTCGGCGATCCGGGCGGGTCCATGGCCTATGTGGTGTTCGGGGCCAATGTCGGGCCGGGTCAGTTCTTCGGCGACGCTCTCGATGGGACCAACGGCTTCAGGCTTTTCGGCCCATCGGGAAGCCTCACCGGCCGGTCCGTCGCCTCGGCGGGCGACATCAACGGCGATGGTTACGACGACCTGATCATCGGCGCGCCGCTGCAAAGCACGGCGGGGACCTATGCAGGCGCCGCCTATGTGGTGTTCGGCCATGCCGGCGGCTTCCCGCTCGATACCGACCTGAACACCCTGGACGGGACGAACGGGTTCCGGATCCTGGGCGATGTCGCCGGTGGCGTGACCGGATGGGCTGTCGCCTCGGCCGGCGATTTCGACGGCGACGGCTTCGACGACCTGCTGGTCAGCAGCCGCGGCAAGAACGCCGTCCAGCTGGTATTCGGCCACGCCGGTGGCTTTTCGGCCGGTCTGAGCATCGCCGATCTGGACGGCAACAACGGCCTGACCCTCCAGTTCCCGATAAACGGAACCGAGTTCGGCTTTGCCGTTTCCTCCGCCGGGGATGTCAACGGCGACGGCTATGACGACCTGATCGTCAGCGCCCCGTGGACGCTCCGGCACTACGGCCGTGAGGGTGAAACCTATATCGTCTACGGCCGGCCGGTGACGCCGGTCGTCTCCAGCGGCACGGCCGGCGTCGACAACGCGGTCGGCAGCCGGACCCAGGACACCATGGCCGGCGGCGGCGGGGCCGACTTCCTGTACGGCCTGCAGGGCGACGACGTCCTGGCGGGCGATGACGGCGGCGACTGGCTGGACGGCGGGACCGGGGCGGACGCCATGACCGGCGGAACGGGCGATGACACCTTCGTGGTCGACGACGCGGGCGACACCACGATCGAAGCGGGCGGCGAAGGCAGCGACACGGTCGACGCCTCGGTCAGCTGGACGCTGGCCGCCAATATCGAAAAGCTACTGCTGGAAGGCTCGGGGAACATCAACGGGACCGGCAACGGCCTGGCCAACACCCTGACCGGCAATGGCGGCAACAACAGTCTGGACGGCGGGGCGGGCGCGGACCTGATCAAGGGCGGGCTGGGCGACGACACCCTGCTGGGCGGGATCGGCGACGATCAGCTGGTCGGCGGCGACGGCACGGACAGCCTGGACGGCCAGGGCGACAACGACCGGCTGGATGGCGGCGTCGGCAACGACACCCTGGCCGGCGGCTCCGGCAACGACATCCTCGATGGCGGCGCCGACAACGACAGCCTGGATGGCGGGACCGGCAACGACCAGCTGACCGGCGGCGGCGGGGTCGACAGCCTCACCGGCGGCGACGGCAATGACAGCCTGGACGGCGGGACCGGCGCCGACAGCCTGAGCGGCGGCCTGGGCGACGACGTCTACTATGTCGATGACGCCGGCGACACCGTGACGGAGCTGTCGGGCCAGGGAACCGACACCGTCCGGACGATGGCTGCCTTCACGCTGTCGGCCAATGTCGAGAACCTGATCCTCGATGGGTCCGGCAACATCGGCGGGACCGGCAACAGCCTGGTCAACGCCATCACCGGCAACAGCGGCGACAACATCATCGATGGCGGGGCCGGGGACGATGTCCTCAAGGGCCTGAACGGCAATGACACCCTGATCGGCGGGACCGGCTCGGACATCATGGTCGGCGGCGCCGGGGCGGACACCTTCGTGATCACCCAGGCCTCGATCCACACCAGCGGGGCGATCGAGACCGACACGGTCAACGATCTGCTCGTCGCCCAGAGCGACAAGCTCGATCTCTCGGCCATCGACGCCGACAGCCTGACAGCGGGCGACCAGGCCTTCCACCTGGTCGGCGGCTTCACCCACCATGCCGGCGAGTTGACCCTGACCCTGTCGGGCGGAAGCACCCTGCTGGCCCTCGACGTCGATGGCGACGGCCGGGCCGACTACCGCATGACGATCGTCGGCAATGTCACCGGCGACAGCGGGGGCTGGCTGCTCTAGCCGGCCGCATCCTCATTCCGGGGATTGTGCCAATTTTTTTCCCTGCCCGGCTCAGCGGTCGCTTGCTCTAACGCCGTTCGACGGGCGGGCGGCCCGTGAGGGAGGCAAGGATGTCCGATTTTCCGGTAGTCATCGGGGTGGGGCCCGGCTTCGACATTGCGGCGGTCCTGAGCGGCGACGTCTTCAATGGCCGCGCCGGCTGGAGCGTCGCTTCGATCGGCGATTTCAATGGCGACGGCCTGATCGATTATGTCGTCGCGGCCCGGTACGGCAACAGCTTCGGCGGCACGGGCGCCTATATCGTGTTCGGCGGCGGGGCCGGCGGCTTCACGATCCATGGCGTCAATGCGCTCTCGGTCGCCGGCGCCGGCGACATCAACGGCGACGGCTTTGACGACCTGATCGTCGGCGCCCCCTATTCGGGCAACGGCCACGCCTATGTGGTGTTCGGCAGCGCCGACGGTTTTTCCGGCGACCTGGCCACGCTGGATGGGACCAACGGCTTCAGCGCCAGCGGGACCTTCGTCACCGGCTCCGGCTTCTCGGTCTCTTCGGCCGGCGACTTCAACCACGACGGCTTTGCCGACATCATCGTCGGGAGCAACACCGGCAACGCCTATGTGATCTATGGCAAGGCCGACGGATTCGGCGCCAGCTTCGATTCCTTCAACCTCGACGGGACCAACGGCTTCAAGCTGGCCGGGGGCGGCCTCGGCCGGGCCTTGGCCGCGGTCGGCGACCTCAATGGCGACGGCTATGACGATATCGCCTTCGGGGTTCAATCGGCGTCCGCGGTCTATGTGCTGTACGGAACCGGCGAGCCGCTCGACAACTTCGTGGACGTTGCCAATCCGACCGGAACCACCGGCTTCAAGATTTTCGGACCGGCCGGCGACTTGGTTGGCGCATCCGTCGCCTCGGCGGGCGACGTCAACGGCGATGGCTATTTGGATCTCATCGTCGGGGCGACGGGCGACGACGCCTGGGCGACCGACGCCGGCGCCGCCTATGTGGTGTTCGGCGAGGCGGGAGGCTTCTCCGGCGACATCGACCTGACGACCTTGGACGGGACCAACGGCTTTCGGATCGTCGGCGCCTTCACCGCCGGCGCGGCCGGTACGTCGGTCGCCTCGGCGGGGGACTTCAATGGCGATGGCTACGACGACCTGATCGTCGGCGCTCCGTTGGCTTCCACCCCCGGCGCCGCCTATGTGGTGTTCGGCAAGGCCGGTGGCTTCGCGGCCGATCTGAACATCCTGAGCCTGGACGGCAACAACGGCTTCGTCATCACCGGGCCGTCGGATGAGGATTTCGGGCGAAGCGTCGCCTCGGCCGGCGACCTGAACCACGATGGCTTCGATGACCTGATCATCGGGTCGGACGGGAGCAACACACGGTCTGGGAGGGTCTACATCATCTACGGCGCCTTAGCCGTGCCGGTCGACTTCATCGGGACGAGCGGCGGCGACACCCAGGACGGCGGCAAGGCGGCTGACAACCTGGCCGGCGGCGACGGCGCCGACTTCCTGTATGGCCTGCTGGGCAACGACTCCCTGTCAGGCGATGACGGCGGCGACTGGCTGGACGGCGGGGTCGGGGCCGACGCCATGACCGGCGGGACGGGCGATGACAGCTACTATGTCGACGATGCCGGCGACACGACGATCGAGGCCGGCGGCGGCGGCAATGACGTGATCTACACGACCATCAGCTGGACCCTGGCCGCCAACATCGAGAAGCTGATCCTCGACGGCTCGGGCGATATCAACGGGACCGGCAACACCGCCGCCAACACCATGACCGGCAATGCCGGCGCCAACAGCCTCGACGGCGGGGCCGGCGCGGATCTGATCAAGGGCGGGCTGGGCGACGACACCCTGCTGGGGGGCATCGGCGACGACCAGCTGCTCGGCGGCGACGGGACCGACAACCTGGACGGCCAGGGCGACAACGACCGGCTGGACGGCGGGATCGGCAACGACATCCTGGCCGGCGGCTCGGGCAATGACATCCTCGACGGCGGGGCCGACAACGACAGCCTCGATGGCGGGGCGGGCAATGACCAGCTCAACGGCGCCGCCGGAACAGATAGTCTGACCGGTGGCGACGGCAACGATGTGCTGGACGGCGGAATCGGCGCCGACGGCCTGACCGGCGGCCTGGGCGACGATGTCTACTATGTCGACGACGCGGGCGACACGGTGACCGAAGCTTCAGGCCAGGGCGCGGACACCGTCCGGACGATGGTCACCTACGCGTTGTCGGCCAATGTCGAGAACATGATCCTCGACGGCTCCGGAAGTATCGGGGGCACGGGCAACGGTCTGGCCAACGCCATGACCGGCAATGGCGGCGACAACGTCATCGACGGCCAGGCCGGGGACGATGTCCTCAAGGGCCTGAACGGCAACGATACCCTGATCGGCGGGACCGGCGCGGACATCCTGGTCGGCGGCGGCGGGACCGACACCTTCGTGGTGACCCAGGCCTCGGTGATCCAGAGCCATCTGGGCGGGGGCCTGGAGGTCGACACGGTCAACGACCTGATCGCCGCCCAGAGCGACAGGCTCGACCTGTCGGCCATCGACGCCGACAGCGGCACGGCCGGAGACCAGGCCTTCCAGCTGGTGGGCGCCTTCACCCACCATGCCGGCGAGATGACCCTGGTGTTCGGCGCCGGGATCACCACCCTGCAGCTCGACGTGGACGGCGACGGCGTCGCCGACTACCGGATGAAGATCAGCGGCGACGTCCATCTCGATAGCGGAGGCTGGCTGCTCTAGCCCCGTCTCTACCCAATTTGAGCAGCTTCCCCGCCCCCGCAATCCGAGATAGCAACGGTATGTGACGCGCCCGTTGTTAAGGCGCGAGGGGGGGAATCCAAGTGGCCAGTCCGGCTTTGAGCGGTCTTGCGACCGACGTCACCTTTCTTGAAAACACCGTCAACGCCACGCCGCAGCTGCTGGACGCGGACGTCACCTTCTCCGACACGGACGACGACTTCGCGGGGGGACGGCTGATCGTCAACGGCCTGCTGGCCGAGGACCGGGTCGCCATCGCCAACGGGACGGTGATCTACGTCACCGCCGGCAACCTCTACTACGACGCCGATGGCGCAGGCGCCGGAGCGGCCGTTCTCATCGGCGTGGTGAGCGGCGGGGTCGGCTCGGCCCTCAAGGTGACCTTCAACGGCTCGGCGACCAGCGCGGCGGTCGACGCCCTGATCCAGAACCTGACCTACGCCAATGTCAGCGACACGCCGACGGCCAGCCACAGCCTGGCGATCTCGGTCACCGACGCGGCCGGCCACCGCCTGGACCAGGGACCGATCTGGAGCGCCCCCACGCTCTCCGCCGACGTTGTGGTCGACAACCTGGCCAGGCCGGTGCTCGCCGACCTGGACGGCGATGGCGACCTGGACCTGCTGGTGGGCAGCGGCCCGGGCCTGAGGTATTTCGAGAACACCGGCACAGCCGTAACGGCGACCTTCGTCGAGCGCACCGGCGCGGCCAACCCCGGCGACGGCCTGCCGATCGACATCGACGCCTCCCCGGCGCTCGCCGACATCGATGCGGACGGCGACCTGGACCTGCTGGTCGGGGACGCCTGGGGCGTGCTCGCCTATTTCGAGAATACCGGGTCGGCCCAGGCTGCGGTGTTCACCGCCCGGACCGCCGCCGACAATCCGTTCGACTCCCTCGGCGCGGCCGAGGGCCACGCCTCGCCCGCCTTCGCCGACCTGGACAACGACGGCGACCTGGACCTGGTCATCGGCGGCGCCGACGGCCTGTTCAAATATGCCGAGAATGTCGGCTCCAGCCTCAATCCGGACTTCCTCCTGCGGACCGGCGGCGACAATCCCTTCGACGGCATCCCGGTGGGGCCGCAGGAGACAAACTCCGCCCCGGTCCTGATCGACGTCGACGGCGACGGCGACTTCGACCTGATCACGGGCGCCGACTATGGGCAGTTCCGCTATCTGGAGAACACCGGCTCGGCCGCCAGTCCCGTCTTTGTCGAACGGACCGGCGCCGCCAACCCGCTGGACGGCTACGCGGTCTATTACCGCGCGGCCCCCACGGTCGGAGACCTGGACAACGACGGCGACCTCGACCTGGCGGCCGGCGACTATTTCGGCGACCTGTTCCTGTTCCCGACCACCATCGGCCAGCTTATCACCATTAACATCACCGCCGAGCGCGAGGCGGCCAGCCTGGCGGGGCATGCCAGCCCCAGCCTGACCGGCGTGCGGAGCAGCGCCACCTTCCTCGAGAACACCGTCAATGCGGCCGCCCAGATCATCGACGCCAACGTGGTGTTCAGCGACGCCGACAACGACTTCAACGGCGGCAGCCTCACGGTCAGCGGCCTGCTGGCCGAGGACCGGGTGTCGGTCTCCAACAGCGCGACCATCTATGTGACCGCCGGCAGCCTCTATTATGACGCCGACGGCGCGGGCGCGGGGGCGGGCGTGGTCATCGGCGCGGTAAGCGGCGGGACCGGCGCGGACTTCACCGTCACCTTCAACGCCGCGGCGACCGGCGCGACGATCGACGCCCTCATCCAGCGCCTGGCCTACGCCAATGTCAGCGACACCCCGACGGCCAGCCGCAACCTGGTCCTCTCGGTCAACGACGCGGCCGGCCACCACCTGCTGCAAGACCCGGTGCTCGGCAGCGGGACGGTCCTGACCGGCGTCACCAGCGACGGCTTCGCCCGCCCCGCCCTGGTCGATATGGACGGCGATGGCGATCTCGATCTGGTTCTGGGCAGCTACGACGCCACCGGCCTGAAGTATTTCGTCAACGGCGGCTCGTCGCTCTCGCCCGACTTCGTCGAGCAGACCGGCTCGGACAATCCGCTGGACGGGCTGTTCAGCGGCTATCTCGGCGCGCCGAGCTTCATCGATATCGACCGGGACGGCGATCAGGACCTGCTGGTCGGGGACTATTACGGCGGCCTGTTCTATTTCGAGAACACCGGCTCGGCCCAGACGCCGGCCTTCACCGCCAGGACAGGCGTGGACAATCCCTTCGACACCATCGTTCCGGCGGCCGATTTCGCCTCTCCCACCTTCGCCGACCTGGACAATGACGGCGATCTCGATCTGGTGTTGGGCGGCATCGATGGCCAGTTCGGCTATGCCGAGAATGTCGGGTCCGACACGACGCCGAACTTCGTGCAGCGCACCGGCGCCGACAATCCCTTCGACGGCATCGTGCCGCAGATATCTCAGGCCAACCGCAGCACCCCGGTGCTGTTCGATGTGGACGGCGACGGCGACTTCGATCTGATCTCGGGCGCGGACTATGGACAGATCCGCTACCTGCTCAACATCGGCACGGCGGCCAACCCCGACTTCGTCGAGGTGACCGGGACGGACAATCCCTTCAGGAACATCGGAGTCGACTTCAACTCGGCGCCGACCGTCGGCGATCTGGACGGCGACGGCGACCTGGACCTGCTGGTCGGAGACATGTTCAGCGCGGTGACCCGGTACACGCTGGGCCATACCAGAACCATCACCATCAATGTCACCGCCGAGGCCGACCCGATCGTGCTGAGCGGGGACAGCGGCGACAACATCCTGGACGGCGCGGGCCTCAACGACACCCTGTCGGCGGGCGATGGCAACGACACGCTGAACGGGGCCGCGGGCGCCGACGCGATGAGCGGCGGGACGGGCGACGACACCTACTATGTCGACAACGCCGGCGACACGACGGTGGAAAACGGCGGCGAAGGCTATGACACCGTCCACACGACGATCAGCTGGACCCTTGTGGCCAACACCGAACAACTGATCCTCGACGGCTCGGGCAACATCAACGGCACGGGCAACAGCGCCGCCAACGCCATGACCGGCAACAGCGGCGCCAACAGCCTGGACGGCGGCGACGGCAACGACACTATCAACGCCGGCGGCGGGACCGACAGCCTGACCGGCGGCAACGGCGTCGACCTGCTCTACGGCGAGGGCGGAACCGACACCCTGGACGGCGGCGCCAACGGCGACGTGCTGGACGGCGGAACCGGGGCCGACGCGATGAGCGGCGGGGCCGGCGACGACTGCTACTATGTCGACAACGCCAGCGACACGACGGTCGAAACCGGCGGCGCGGGGACCGACGTCGTCCACACCACGGTGAACTGGACCCTCAGCGCCAACATCGAGACCCTGATCCTGGACGGCTCGGGCGACATCAACGGCTCGGGCAACGCCGCCGCCAACACCCTCATGGGCAACGCCGGCGCCAACAGCCTGGACGGCGGGGACGGCGACGACCTGATCAAGGCCGGCCTGGGGGCCGATATCGTCCTGGGCGGCGTCGGGGCGGACCAGCTGCTGGGCCAGGACGGAGCCGACAACCTGGATGGCGGCGATGGCGCCGACCGCCTCGACGGCGGCAACGGCGACGACATCCTGGCCGGCGGGATCGGCAACGACATCCTGGACGGCGGCGCCGGCATCGACACGATGGATGGCGGCGCCGGCAACGACCAGCTCAACGGCGGCGACAACAATGACAGCCTGACCGGCGGAGACGGCAACGACATGCTGACCGGCGGCCTGGGCGCCGACGCCATGACCGGCGGTTTGGGGGATGACTGTTTCTATGTCGACGACGCTGGCGACACGACGGTCGAGGCCAGCGGCCAGGGCTCGGATATCGTCCACGCCGCCGTGACCTGGACGCTGGGCGCCAACATCGAAATCCTCATCCAGGATGGCTCGGGCAATATCGACGGGACCGGCAACGCCCTGGCCAACACCCTCACCGGCAATGGGGGTAACAACAGCCTGGACGGCGGGGCCGGAGACGATGTCATCAAGGCCGGTAACGGCAACGACATTCTGATCGGCGGCGCGGGCGCGGACATCCTGGTCGGCGGCGCGGGGGCCGACACCTTCGTGGTGACCGCCGCCTCGATCCGCACCAGCGGGGCGGTCGAGACCGACACTGTCAACGACCTGATCGCCGCCCAGAGCGACAGACTGGACCTGTCGGCCATCGACGCGGACATCTCCACCGGGGCCGACGACGCCTTCCACCTGGTCGGCGGCTTCACCAGGCATGCCGGCGAGATGACCCTGACCCTGTCGGGCGGCAACACTCTGCTGGCCCTCGACGTCGATGGGGACGGGCGGGCCGACTACCGCATGACCATCGCCGGCAACGTCACCGGCGATAGCGGGGGCTGGATTCTCTAGGCCCCGCCGGATTTACACATCGGGCGCGCCCGGTCAGACTGGCCGGACCGATCGGCGGGCAGGAGTTGATCATGATTTCTCGACTGGGGCGGGCCATGGCCGCGGCCTTGATGCTTTGCGTGCTGGGCGTCTGTGGCCCCGTCTTCGCCGGTCCCGATGAAGAGGCGCTGGCCAAGATCGAATACGACTTCGCCAACATGCAGATCACCAAGGACCCGGCCACGATCGAGCGCATGGCCGGGATCATGGACGCGGGCTTTCGCTTCACCGATCCCGCGCGGCGCGACTGGGGCGCGTCGAAAGAGCAGGTCCTGATGACCATCCGCTCGGACAAGCTGGTCATCGCCTCGACCGACTTCCGCCCCTTCACGATCCGCATCTTCGGCTCGACGGCGATCGTCGAGGGCGTCAACAGCTCGACCGGCGCCTTCGACGGCCGGGACATCAGCGGGACCTTCGCCTGGGTCGACGTGTTCGAAAAGCGCGATGGCCGCTGGATCTGGCTGTTCAGCCAGAGCGGTTTCATCGGCGACAAGCTGTCCGACAAGGAGGCCTGCGACGCCGCCTGCCCCGGCCTTCAGCCCGGCTTCTCGCTCAAGAAGTAGGGCCCGCCTACTCGACGCCGAGCTTGGCCTTCAGGATGGCGTTGACCGAGCCCGGATTGGCCTTGCCGGCCATCTCCTTCATCACCTGGCCCACGAACCAGCCGATGGCTTGCGGTTTTGCTTTCACCGCCTCGGCCTGGCCGGGGTTGGCGGCGATCAGCCTGTCGATCACCGCCTCGATGGCGCCGGTGTCGCTGACCTGGACCAGGCCGTGCTTCTCGACGATGGCGGCCGGCGCCCCCTCCCCGGCCCACATGTGGTCGAAGACCTGGCGGGCGATCTTGGAGGAGATGGTCCCCGCCTCGATCAGCTTGACCAGGCCGGCGATGTCGGCCGGCGGGATGGGCGAGTCGGCGATGTCGTGGCCGTCCTTGGCCAGGCGCCCCAGCAGGTCGTTGATGGTCCAGTTGGCCACCAGCTTGGCGTCCCGGCCCACCGCCGCCTGCTCGAAGAAGCTGGCGCGGGCGGCGTCGGCGATCAGCACACCGGCGTCGTAGGGCGAGAGGCCGTACTGGCTCTGCAGCCGGGCCTTCTTGGCGTCGGGCAGTTCGGGCAGGCCCGCCTCCAGTTCCTTGACCCAGGCCGGATCCAGAATCAGCGGCAGCAGGTCGGGGTCGGGGAAGTAGCGGTAGTCGTTGGCCTCTTCCTTCGAGCGCATGGAGCGGGTCTCGCCCTTGCCCGGATCGAACAGCCGGGTCTCCTGGTCGATCTTGCCGCCGTCCTCGAGGATCTCGATCTGCCGGCGGGCCTCGTACTCGATGGCCTGCTGGATGTAGCGGTTGGAGTTGACGTTCTTGATCTCGCAGCGCGTGCCCAGGTGCTTGAAGCTGCCGGTTTCGCGGAACTTCTCGTAGGCGCCCGGCCGGCAGACCGAGACGTTGACGTCGGCGCGCAGGTTGCCCTTCTCCATGTCGCCGTCGCAGCTGCCGACGGCGATCAGGATGGCCCGCAGCTTCTTCACATAGGCCACCGCCTCGTCCGAGCTGCGCATGTCGGGCTTGGAGACGATCTCCATCAGGGCGGTGCCGGCCCGGTTCAGATCGAGATAGGTGGCGTTCGGATCCAGGTCATGGATCATCTTGCCCGCGTCCTGCTCCAGGTGCAGCCGCTCGATGCGGACCGTGAAGGTCTCGCCGTTGTCATGCTCGACGACCACCTCGCCCTCGCCGACGATGGGCTGGTCGAACTGGCTGATCTGATAGCCCTGCGGCAGGTCGGGATAGAAGTAGTTCTTGCGGTCGAACCGGCTCTTCAGATTGATCTGGGCCTTGAGGGCCAGACCGGTCTTCACCGCCTGCTCGACGCAATAGCGGTTGAGCACCGGCAGCATGCCGGGCATGGCGGCGTCGACCAGGCTGACCTGCTGGTTGGGGCCGGCGCCGAAGCCGACCTTGGCGGACGAGAACAGCTTGGACTGCGAGGACACCTGGGCGTGGACCTCGAGGCCGAGGACGATTTCCCAGGGGCCGGTGCGGCCGGCGATGGTCTTGGTGTCGGTAGCGGTCATGGGCGTCTTCCTAGCCCGCAGGGGCGATCAACGGAAGCGCCCAGCGCGACGGATCGCCCCGGTCGCGGCCGAAAATGCCCAAGCAACCGAAACCGGTAACCTTCTTGGCCGATAATGGACGCTGTTATCCGGGGAGTTGGACTTGCTGGCCGTTCTTCTTTGCGTGACGCAGGATCATAACCCGTGGCTGGTTTTGCTGGCCGCGGCGATCTGCGTCGTGGCGATCGGCACGGCCTTCCACCTGAACAGCCGGGCCGCCCAGGCCTCCGGCGCGGTGCGGCGCGGCTGGACCGGGCTGGCCGGACTGCTGGCCGGCGGCGGCATCTGGGCCACCCATTTCATCGCCATGCTGGCCTACCAGCCCGACCTGGCCATGGGCTACGACCCGCTGGGCACGGTGCTGTCGCTGGTGCTAGCGGCCGCGGCCCTGACCGGAGCCTTCGCCCTGACCAACAGCCTGGCCGGCCGCTGGGCCGCGCCGCTGGCCGGCGGCGCCGCGGGCCTGGGCATCGCGATCATGCATTTCGTCGGCATGACGGCGCTGCGGCTGTCGGCCGACCTGATCTGGCGGCCGGGCTATGTCGCCGCCTCCCTCGCCGCCGCCGCCGGGCTGGCGGCGCTGGCCTTCTTCGTCGCCAAGGCCAAAACCAAGAAGGGCCGCGGCCGCTGGCGCTGGCTGGCCAGTTCCGGAATCTTCGTCGCCGCCATCGTAGCCCTGCACTTCACCGCCATGACCGCCGTGGTGGTGGTCCCCAACGGCGCCAAGGCCATGGCCGGCCAGATCATCGACCGTGGGGGGCTGGCGGTGATCGTCGCCGGCTTCTCGATGCTGATGCTGGGCGCCGCCCTCGCCCTGCTCTGGGTCGAGGGCCGCAGCCAGGTGGCGACGTTGCTGGGCCTGCGCACCTCGCTGGACGGCCTGACCTCAGGCCTGGCCATCTTCGACCGGCAGGACCGCCTGGTGGTCTGGAACCGCCCCTTCACCGAAATCGCCCGGGCCGCCGGCGCCGAGCCCGAGGCCGGCCAGACCATGGCCGAACTTCTGAGCCAGGCCGGAACCCGGACGGACGGCCCGGTCAAGCAGGCCCTGGCCGACGTGCGCCACACAGCCGTGGACCGCGAAGCGCAGTGGCCGGACGGCCGCTGGATGCGGGTCCAGGCCAATCCCACCGCCGACGGCGGGCCGGTGCTGATCATCTCCGACATCACCGCCCAGCGCGAACACGCCGACGCCCTGGCCGCCGCCCGCGACGCCGCCATCGCCGCCAGCCGCGCCAAGAGCGAATTCCTGGCCAATATGAGCCATGAAATCCGCACCCCCCTGAACGGCGTCCTGGCCGTGGCCGACCTGCTGGCCCAGGACAGCCTCAACCCGAACCAGCAGGAACTGGTCGGCATCATCCGCTCGTCGGGCGATACCTTGAACCGCCTGCTCAGCGACATCCTGGACCTGGCCCGGGTCGAGACCGGTCGCATGGAAACCGCCAGCGAGGCCTTCCCGCTGGGTGAGACCGTCCGGTCGGTCGCCGGCCTCTTCGAGACCAAGGCCAAGGAAAAGGGCCTGACCTTCGCGCTGGACCTGCCGGCCGGGATGGAACGGCTGGTGACCGGCGATCCGATGCGGCTGAAGCAGATCCTCGGCAACCTGCTCTCCAACGCGGTCAAGTTCACCGAGGTTGGCTCGGTGCGGCTGACCGTGCGGGACACCGAAAGCGGCGTGCGTTTCCGGGTGCTCGACACGGGCCTGGGCTTCGACGCCCAGACCCGCGCGCGGCTGTTCCAGCGCTTCGAACAGGCCGACAGCTCGGTCACCCGCCAGTTCGGGGGCAGCGGCCTGGGCCTGTCCATCTCGCAGGAACTGGTCCGGCTGCTGGGCGGGACGCTGGACTGCCGGTCGCAGCCCGGCATGGGCTCGGCCTTCACCCTGGTCCTGCCCCTGCCCGACGCCGAGGCCGATGCGGGCGCGCCGGATGCGGACCAGGAAGTCTCGGACGCGCCCTCGGGCCTCAGCGTGTTGGTCGTCGACGATCACCCCACCAATCGCCGCGTGCTGGAACTGCTGCTCGGCGGCGCGGGCTGCGAAGTGACCTGCGCCGACGACGGTCAGGCCGGGCTGGAAGCCTGGCGCTCGGGCCGGTTCGACGTCGTGCTGATGGATATGCAGATGCCCGTTCTGGACGGCCTGGCCGCCACCCGGGCCATCCGCGCGGAGGAGCTGGCCAGAAACCTGCCCCGCACGCCGGTGATCATGGTCTCGGCCAATGCGCTGGCCGAACACCTGGCGGCGAGTCAGGCCGCCGGCGCCGACAACCACATTTCCAAGCCCATCGCGGCGGCGGAGCTGTTCGCGGCGCTGGAGGTCCTGACCGGACCCCAGGCTGAGCGTCGGGTCGCCTAGCGCCCTACCACCACCGTTCGGCCTTCGACCGGAACCCCGCCGCGTCCTCGATGGCGCCGGCCACCGAGAACACCGTCCCCTCGTCCAGCGCCCGGCCGATCAGCTGCAGGCCCAACGGCAGGCCTTGCGCGTCCAGGCCCGCGGGGATGCTGATCGACGGGAGGCCGGCCAGGTTGGTGGTCACCGTGAAGACGTCGTTGAGATACATCGCCACCGGATCGGCCATCCGCTCGCCCAGCGCGAAGGCCGCCGACGGCGCGGTCGGGGTCAGCAGGACGTCGCAGGTCCGCCAGGCCTGGTCGAAGTCATCGGCGATGCGCCGGCGCACCCGCTGGGCCTTGAGGTAGTAGGCGTCGTAATAGCCGGCCGACAGCACATAGGTGCCGATCAGGATGCGGCGCTTGACCTCGGCCCCGAAGCCCTGGGCCCGGGTCTGCTCATAGGTCTGGGTCAGGTTGGCGCCCGGGACGCGCAGGCCGTAGCGCATGCCGTCATAGCGGGCCAGGTTCGAGGAGGCCTCGGCCGGGGCGACGATGTAGTAGGCCGGCAGGGCGTATTTGGTATGGGGCAGCGAGACCTCGACGATCTCGCAGCCGGCGGCCTTGAGCCATTCGACGCCGTCGGCCCACAGCTTCTCGATCTCGGCCGGCATGCCGTCGACCCGGTATTCCTTGGGCACCCCGACCCGCAGGCCCTTGATCGACTTGCCGACGAAGCTGGCGAAGTCCGGCACCGGCTCGTCCAGGCTGGTGGAGTCCTTGGCGTCATGGCCCGACATCGAGGTCAGCAGGATGGCGGCGTCCTCGACCGTCTTGGCGATCGGGCCGGCCTGGTCGAGCGAGGAGGCGAAGGCCACCACGCCCCAGCGCGAGCAGCGGCCATAGGTCGGCTTGATCCCCACCGTGCCGGTGAAGGCGGCCGGCTGGCGGATGGAGCCGCCGGTGTCGGTGGCGGTGGCGCCCAGGCAGAGGTCCGCCGCGACCGCCGCGGCCGAACCGCCCGACGAGCCGCCGGGGGTCAGGCTCTGGTTGCCGCCGCGGGCCTTCCAGGGGTTGACCACGGGCCCGAAGGCGCTGGTCTCGTTGGACGAGCCCATGGCGAACTCATCCATGTTCAGCTTGCCCAGCATCACCGCCCCGTCGCGCCACAGGTGGCTGGTGACGGTGGACTCATAGTTCGGCTTGAACTCGCCCAGGATCTTCGAGGCGGCGGTGGCGCGGACGCCCTGCGTGCAGAACAGGTCCTTGATGCCAAGCGGCGCGCCTTCCAGCGGGCCGGCGGTCCCGGCGGCGATGCGGGCGTCGGAGGCCTTGGCCATCTCGATGGCCTTTTCCGGGGTCTCCAGGACGAAGGCGTTGAGGGTGCGGGCGGCCTCGACGGCCTCCACGTGAGCCTGGGTGATCTCGACGGCGGAGAAGTCGCGGGCTTTCAGGCCGTCCAGGGCGGCCTTCAGGGTCAGGGCGGTGAGCTTGGACATGACTATTCCACCACCTTGGGCACGATGAAGAAGCCGTCGGTCGTGCGGGGCGCGTTGGCCAGCACGCGGGCCGGGTCGCCGCCGTCCACCACGACATCGTCGCGCAGCGGCAGGGCGCGGGCGACCACCGAGGTCATCGGCTCGACCCCGTCGGTATCGACCTCCTGCAGCTGTTCGATCCACTGCATGATGGCGTCCAGCTCCTGGGCCAGCGGCGCCAGGCGCTCCTCGGGTTCGGCGATGCGGGCGAGGCGTGCGACCTTGCGCACCGTCTCGGCGTCGATGGCCATGGCGGCCTCCTGTTACGTTCGGGGCTGGGGTTACCCGCCCCAACCTCTCTTTGACAAGCACTCTCGCGGCGCGTAGCCGCCAAAGGCATGGCGGTCTTCGATATTTCCGAGCTTTCGGCGCAACTTTCGCCCTACGCGGCCCTGGCCGGGCTGGATCTGGGCGAAAAGACCATCGGCGTGGCGATGAGCGATGTCACCCGCACGGTCGCGACGCCTCTGGAAACGATCCGCAGGACCAAGTTCACCGACGACGCCAACGCCCTGTTCAAGCTGATGGAGGGCCGGGGGGCGGTGGGGATCATCATCGGCCTGCCCGTCAACATGGACGGCACGGAAGGCCCGCGCTGCCAGTCGGTGCGGGCGTTCGGGAGGAACCTGCTGCGGCTGCGGGACCTGCCCATCGCCTTCTGGGACGAGCGGCTGTCCAGCGCGGCGGTCAACCGGGTGCTGATCGACGAGCACGACGCGACGCGGAAACGGCGAGGCGAGGTGGTCGACCGGATGGCGGCAGGGTGGATCCTGCAGGGAGCGCTGGATCGGATGCGTTCCTGAGGGGGCTCGACGACTCCCCTCCCCTCGCCTATGACGGCGGCTCATGACGACAGCCCTGGGTCTTGAAGACGTCCGCGCCCGGACCTTCCCCTTCCCGCACCGTCATTTCATTTCCGCCGCCGATCTCAACGCCGTCCAGGCCGCCGAGCTGCTGGAGCTGGCCGACGGCTTCGTCGACCTGAACCGCCAGACCTCCAAGAAGCTGGACCTGCTCAAGGGCCGAACGGTGATGAACCTGTTCTTCGAGGCCTCGACCCGGACCCAGTCCAGCTTCGAGTTGGCCGGCAAGCGGCTGGGTGCGGACGTGGTCAATATGAGCCCCCGCTCCTCCTCGATGAGCAAGGGCGAGACCCTGATCGACACGGCGGTGACGCTCAACGCCATGCAGCCGGACCTGCTGGTGGTGCGCCACGCCTCCTCCGGCGCCGCCTCGCTGCTGTCGCAGAAGGTCGGCTGCAGCGTCATCAACGCCGGCGATGGCCAGCATGAGCATCCGACCCAGGCCCTGTTGGACGCCCTCTCCATGCGGCGGGCGTTCGGGCGGGTGTCTGGCCTGACCGTGGCTATCTGCGGCGATGTCATGCACAGCCGGGTGGCGCGCTCGAATGTCAGCCTGCTCAACACCCTGGGGGCGACCGTGCGCCTGGTCGGGCCGCCGACGCTCATTCCCGCCGGGGCCGACCGCTGGGGCGCCGAGATTCATCACGACCTGCGCAGCGGCATCGCCGGGGTCGATGTGGTGATGATGCTGCGCCTGCAGCTGGAGCGGATGCAGGGGGCGCTGGTCCCCTCGGCCCGGGAGTATTTCCGCTTCTGGGGCCTGGACCGCGAGAAGCTGGCCGCCGCGGCGCCGGGGGCCAAGGTCATGCATCCCGGCCCGATGAACCGCGGCGTGGAGATCGATTCCGACGTCGCCGACGATCCGAACATCAGCCTGATCCAGAACCAGGTCGAGATGGGCGTCGCCGCCCGGATGGCGGTGCTGGCCTCGCTGGCCGCGCGGCTGGAGAACCGGCCTTGAGCAAGCCCCGGCCCCAGGCCTTCATCAACGCCCGGCTGGTCGATCCCGAGAGCGGCTATGACGGCCCCGGCGGGCTGGTGGTCGCCCAGGGTTCCATCGCCGAGGTCCGCAAGGGGAGCGATTTCCAGGGCTTGTCGGAGGATCTTCAGGTCATCGACTGCAACGGCGCCATGCTGGCGCCCGGCCTGGTCGACCTGCGCGTCAAGACCGGCGAGCCCGGCGCCGAGACCAAGGAGACCCTGAAGTCCGCCGCCCAGGCCGCCGCGGCCGGCGGGGTGACCTCCATCGTCGTGCAGCCCGACACCGACCCGGCGGTGGATGACCCCGCGGTGGTGGACTTCATCCTGCGCAGGGCCCGCGACGTGGAACTGGTGCACGTCTATCCCGCCGGGGCGGCGACCAAGGGGCTGAAGGGCCAGCAGATGGCCGAGATTGGCCTGATGCGCGAGGCCGGCTGCGTCTATGTCACCGACGTCGACCGGCCGATCGTCGATTCCAAGGTCATGCGGCGGCTGCTGAGCTACGCCGCCAGCTTCGGGGTGCTGGTCGCCCACCGCCCGGCCGACCCCTGGCTGTCCGAAGGCGCCGCCGCCACCGAGGGCGAGTTCGCCGCCCGGCTGGGCCTGCCGTCGGTCCCCACCGTCGCCGAACAGATCATGCTGGAGCGCGACCTGGCCCTCTGCGAACTGACCGGCGCGCGGCTGCTGGCCGACCAGATCACCTGCGCGGCGGGGCTGGAGAGCCTGAGGCGCGGCAAGGACCGCGGCGTCCGGGTCTGGGCCAGCGCCTCGATCAACCATCTCAGCTTCAACGAGCTGGACATCGGCGACTACCGCACCTTTGCCCGCCTCGACCCGCCCCTGCGCCATGAGGATGACCGCCAGGCCCTGATCGACGGCCTGGCCGAGGGGCTGATCGACGTGGTGGTCTCGGCCCACACCCCCGCCCCCGCCGAGGACAAGCGCCTGCCCTTCGACGAGGCCGCGCCGGGCGCCATCGGGCTGGAGACCCTGCTGCCGGCCCTGCTGGCCTTCCACCACGACGAGCGCATCCCGCTGGTCAAGCTGATCCGCGCCGCCACCCTGGCTCCCGCCCAACTGATCGGCCTGAAGACCGGCCGGCTGACCGCCGGCGCCCCGGCCGACCTGGTGCTCTGCGACCTGGGCGCCCCGCTGATCGTCGACGCCGACAGGCTGATCTCGAAATCCAAGAACTCGCCCTTCGATGGCCGGCGCCTGCAGGGCCAGGTGCTGATGACCCTGGTCGACGGGCGGATCGTGCACCGGGCGACGGAGTAGCGGGGGAAGGGCTTGACCCCGCTTCCCTCACCAGACAACCCTGGCGGCCAGAAACGCCGGGAGGGCGCATCTTGGAATCATTGGCCGGTATCGCCCTAGCGACCCTGGGACTGATCGTCCTGGGCGGCTATCTGCTGGGCTCCATTCCCTTTGGGATGATCGCCACCAGGCTGGGCGGGGCCGGCGATATCCGGCAGATCGGCTCGGGCAATATCGGGGCGACCAATGTCCTGCGCACCGGCCGCAAGGATCTGGCGGCCATCACCCTGGCGGGCGATGCGCTGAAGGGGGCGGCGGCCGTGCTGCTGGCCGGCCTCATCACCCACTGGACCGCCCCGGCCATGGCGCTGGCGGGCGGGGCGGCCTTTGTCGGCCACCTGTTCCCGGTCTGGCTGAAGTTCAAGGGCGGCAAGGGCGTGGCCACCTTCTACGGCGTGCTGTTCGCCATCGCCTGGCCTGTGGGCGTGCTGGCGGGCCTGACCTGGCTGGCCATGGCGGCCCTCTTCCGCCTCTCCTCGCTGGCGGCGCTGACGGCGGCGGCCCTGGCCCCGCTGTTCGCCTTCGCCACCGATGGGCTGGGCGTGGCGGGCCATTACAAGTATCCGGTCGTCGTGCTGACCACGGTCATGGCGGTGCTGATCTTCATCCGCCACCATGAGAACATCCGCCGCCTGCTCAAGGGCGAGGAGCCGCGCATCGGGGGCGGCAAGGACGCCGCGCCCACCGCCTAGATGCGGCGCAGCCTCACCGACGATCAGCGCCGCGACTGGCTGCGGCTGGCGCGGACCGAAACCATCGGGGCGGTGGCCTTCGACCAGCTGATCGCCCGCCACGGCGACGCTGGCAAGGCGCTGGAAGCCCTGCCCGCCCTGGCCCGTCGCGCCGGCCGGGCGGCGCCGCTGGGCACCCCCTCCCCGGCCCATATCGAGGCCGAACTCGAGGCCGGCCGGCGGCTGGGGGCGCGGCTGATCGCCTGTGTCGAGCCGGGCTTTCCGCATCTGCTGGCGGTGCTGGACCCGCCGCCGCCGCTGATCTGGGCGCTGGGCCGGGCCGAGCTGCTGGAGCGGCCCGGGATCGCCATCGTCGGGGCCCGCATCGCCTCGGCGGCCGGCCAGAGGTTCGCCCGGGATCTGGCCCGCGACCTGGGCGCCGCCGGCCGGCTGGTGGTCTCCGGCATGGCGCGGGGCATCGACGCGGCGGCGCATGAGGGATCCCTGGCGACCGGCGCGGTGGCGGTGCTGGGGGGCGGCGTCGGCGACGTCTATCCGCCGGAAAACCGGGGGCTTTACGAACGGCTTGCCGTGGAAGGCTGCGTGGTCTCCGAATGCCCGCCCAGCTATCGCGCCCAGGCCCGTGACTTCCCGCGCCGCAACCGCATCATCTCGGGCCTCAGCCGGGCCGTGGTGGTGGTCGAGGCGGAGCTGAAGTCAGGCTCGCTGATCACCGCCCGCCTGGCGGCCGAGCAGGGCCGCGACGTCCTGGCCGTGCCAGGATCGCCGCTCGATCCCCGCTCGCGCGGAACCAACAACCTGCTGCGGCAGGGCGCGGCCATCTGTGAAGGCGCGGACGACGTGCTGCGGCTGCTCGACACCCTGCCGGGCCTGGGCGAGAGCGAACGCGACCCGCCGGCCCCGTTCGCCGACGAGCCGTCCCGGGCCCTGCGCGATCAGCTGGAAGGCCTGCTGTCGCCCACGCCCGTCACCCGAGACGAACTGGTCCGCGTCACCGGCGCCCCGGTCGGCGAGGTGATGGCCGCCCTGCTGGAACTGTCGCTGGCCGGCCGGGCCGAGCTGATGCCCGGCGGGTTGGTGGTGAGCGGTTAGGCGGAGACCACCACGCTCAGCACCGGCGGGCGGCGCATCCAGCCGCGGGCGAGTTCCAGATAGAAATGCGCGTCCTGCTTGGTGACTTCCTTGCAGCGCGCGATCTCGGCGTCCGTGCCGCCGTTGCGGCGGCAGAGCGAGATGTCCTGGCGGCCGTCGCGCAGGCATTCCACCGCGCTGGCGGCGGCATAGTAGAGCTTGGCCGGCGGCACGCGGGCGCGGACATCCTCGCGGCTGAGCAGGCGGAAATAGCGGTTGAGCAGGCGGCGTTCCGGGTTGTTGAAGTCGACCCGGTCGAGGCCGTCGAGCTCCAGTTCGTCGTCAAACCCTTTGATCTGCGCCACAGCGTCCAACATGGAATACGTCCCCTTTTCCGACTGTGGATAAGGATCATCGAAT
Organism: Caulobacter ginsengisoli; assembly: GCF_030814835.1. Lineage (GTDB taxonomy): Bacteria > Pseudomonadota > Alphaproteobacteria > Caulobacterales > Caulobacteraceae > Caulobacter > Caulobacter ginsengisoli. Next base: position 807,043 of record NZ_JAUSVS010000002.1, on the reverse strand, counting down.
CCGCTGGGAGGGGGGTCCCGTAAGTCTACGGGGGGCGCCACCCGTACGGGGTACGGGGGTGGCGCGGCCTAGTCAAAACCCTGAAATTGCAGACTATTTATTGTTCGAAATATCCACACTCGGTCAAGTCGAACCCATTTCCCGCTCAACGTACGGGCAAATGACGGGCTCTGAAAGAGTCCAGAGTTTAGAGCACGTCGGGCGGCGGAACCGGCGGTCACTTCCGCCTGACGTGCTCTAGAGCAGCCCGTCGCGCATGGCGATAATGGCCGCCTGGGTGCGCCGTTTGACCCCCAGGCGGCGGCAGGCGTTGTCCAGATGCTCGTCGACGGTGCGGGGGCTGAGGCCCACGATGGCGGCGATGTCCCAGCTGCTCTTGCCCTGGGCCGCCCAGCGCAGGCATTCCAGCTGGCGCTCGGTCAGGGGGCTGGGTCCGGCCTCGCCGGTGGTGAAGGCCCGGGCCAGGGGCGTGGGGTCGGGCGCGGAGGGCAGGCCCAGCCGTTCGGCCAGCCGGCCCCAGAAGGCCTGCACGGCGTCCAGCCGCTCCTGGCTGACGAAGGGCAGGAACCACAGCGGCCCTTCCGGCCCCAGCGGCTTGGCCTTGGGATTGTCGATCGAGACTCCGGCGACCTCGGCGGCCACCAGTTCCACGCTGTAGGCAAAGGTGCGGGTCGGCCCCTTGGGCAGAGCCAGGCGGCGACGGCGCGCCTCCTCGAACGCCTTCTCTGGACCGTAGCGGTCCACCAGGGCGTCCACCTGCGACCGAACAGCGCGGTGGAAGTCACGGTTCATGCTCAGACTGATGACCCCCTCCCTTGTCACAAGAATAGATGCGACCTTCGCGCTATAGGTAGCACAGGTTATGAACCTTGGCGGACGGAAATGGGAATTTCCCGCCGTCCGCGACAATTTGGAAGGGCCGCCCCGGCATGTCGCTGATCGCCTACTATCTGATCCTGCTTTTGATCACCTCCTATGCGATCGCCAGCGGGCGGCGATTCGAGCGCTATGCGGGGGGGCTGATGATCCTCAACTCGCTGCTCACCACCACGCTGCAGCGCCTGCTGCACGACTTCTATCCCCTGATCACCATCACGCTGAACGACGCCTTGCTGCTGACGGCAATGGCCTGGATCGTCTGGCGCTGCCGCCGCCCCTGGTTCCTGGGCATGCTGGCGGTGGAGGCGATCATCCTGCTCCTCGACCTGAGCCAGGTCTCGGTCCAGCTCCTGCCGCGCAAGAGCTACGCCGACGCCACCGCCATCCTCGCCTACGCACAGTTGGCCATGCTGGGGGCCGGGGTGATCTGGCGCACCTACGGGCCGCCCGCCGAACCCCCGGAATCGGAGCCGTTGCCGCGCGGTCCCGTACACTAACGGGTTGGGTTAATCCCCAAACCGGGTCGCCACTGGACTCCTCATTTCGGGAGGGTTCCATGAACAGACAGATCATCGCTCAAGACGTCGCCGACCATCTGGTCGAGGCCGAGCTGGCCATCGCCCAGAGCATGGCCAAGGCCGCCAAGCTCATGGAGGTCATGGTGCTGGCCCAGCTGCAGCTGAAGGTGGCCTCGACCGTCGCCGAGCCGGCGATGAGGCGGGTGGCCGCCGCCATGGCCACCCTGGGCCAGGCCCATTCGGAAATGGTCTCGGCCCACAACCGCATGGACCAGATTCAGCGCAAGATCGGCCTGACCCCGGTCGCCGGCGGCGGCATGGAAAAGGAAGACGACGGCCCCGTCCTGCCGCCCCATGGCGCCGACCTTGGCCAACCCGTGACGGGCTTCGAAGCCCAGATCTGATCATCGGCGATCCCGCCTCCCAAAAAGGCGCCGCCCCCTTGAAAAGGGGGCGGCGTTTCGACGCCTGTTGGGCATCTGTCCGGCTATCCGTTGACAGAGCCCCTACCCCACCCCCACTTTCCGGCCTCGCTCGATCGGCGAATTTCCCGCCGACGCACCGTCATAGAGACCGCCGGACTGCATGAACCTCGTCATCGTTGAGAGCCCCGCCAAGGCCAAGACCATCAACAAATACCTCGGCCCGGGCTTTACGGTGTTGGCGTCGTACGGCCACGTCCGCGACCTGCCCTCCAAGGACGGCTCGGTCCGCCCCGACGAAGACTTCGCCATGAGCTGGGAGGTCGACGCCAAGGGGGCCAAGCACCTGTCGGCCATCGCCGAGGCCGCCAAGGGCGCCGAGAAGATCATCCTGGCCACCGACCCCGACCGCGAGGGCGAGGCGATCAGCTGGCACGTGCTGGAAGTGCTGAACCGCAAGAAGGCGACCAAGGGCGCCGAGATCCAGCGGGTCACCTTCAACGCCATCACCAAGTCCTCGGTGCTCGAGGCCATGGCCAATCCGCGCCAGATCGACATGGAGCTGGTCGACGCCTACCTGGCGCGGCGGGCCCTGGACTATCTGGTCGGCTTCACCCTCTCGCCTGTGCTGTGGCGCAAGCTGCCGGGCTCGCGCTCGGCGGGCCGGGTGCAGTCGGTGTCGCTGCGGCTGATCGTCGACCGCGAGATCGAGATCGAGCGCTTCAAGACCCAGGAATACTGGACCGTCGAGGCCGACGTCTCGGCCGGCGCCGAGCCCTTCCTGGGCCGGCTGGTCAAACACGAGGGCAAGCGCCTCACCAAGTTCGACCTGGGCAATGAAGAGACCGCCGCCGCCGCCAAGGCCGCCGTGCAGGCCGCGACCTTCAAGGTGACCTCGGTCGAGAAGAAGCCGGCCCGGCGCACCCCGCCCCCGCCCTTCACCACCTCGACCCTGCAGCAGGAAGCCAGCCGCAAGCTGGGCTTCTCGGCCCAGCGCACCATGCAGGCCGCCCAGAAGCTGTATGAGGGCATCGACATCGGCGGCGAGACCGTCGGCCTGATCACCTACATGCGGACCGACGGCGTGCAGACCACGCCCGAGGCGCTGGATGAGGCGCGGGCGGTCATCAAGGGCCTCTACGGCCAGGAATACGTCCCCGAGACGGCCCGGCTCTACAAGACCAAGGCCAAGAACGCTCAGGAGGCCCACGAGGCCATCCGCCCCACGGCGCTGGGCCGCAATCCCGGCTCGATGCGGCTGGAGGGCGACCTTGGCCGGCTCTACGAGCTGATCTGGAAGCGGATGATCGCCTCGCAGATGGAAGCCGCTCGCATCGAGCGCACGTCTGTCGAACTGGACAGCAGCGACGGCCGCACCGCCCTGCGCGCCACCGGCCAGGTGGTCCTCTTCCCCGGCTATCTCAGCGTCTATGAGGAAGGCCGCGACGACGCCGACGACGAGGATTCGGCCCGCCTGCCGATCATCCGCGAGGGCGCCGACGCCCGGGTGATCGCCGCCAGAGCCGACCAGCACTTCACCGAGCCGCCCCCGCGCTACTCGGAAGCCAGCCTCGTCAAGAAGATGGAGGAGCTGGGCATCGGCCGGCCCTCGACCTACGCCTCGATCCTGACCGTGCTGCGCGATCGCGCCTATGTCCGCATGGACAAGAACCGCTTCATTCCCGAGGACAAGGGCCGGCTGGTCACCGCCTTCCTGGAAGAGTTCTTCAAGCGCTACGTCGAGTACGACTTCACCGCCGCGCTAGAGGAAAAGCTCGACCTGGTCAGCGACGGCAAGCTCGACTGGAAGGTGCTGCTGCGCGAGTTCTGGACCCAGTTCCAGGGCGCCGTGGGCGACATCGGCGAGCTGCGCACCAGCCAGGTGCTGGACGCCCTCAACGAGAGCCTGGGCCCGCACATCTTCCCGGCCCGGGAAGACGGCGCCGATCCGCGCACCTGCCCGACCTGCGGCACGGGGCGCCTGTCCCTGAAGACCGGCAAGTTCGGGGCCTTCATCGGCTGCTCCAACTATCCCGAATGCCGCTTCACCCGCCCCATCGCCCAGCCCGACGGCGAGGGCGAGGCCGCCGCCGAGGGCGACCGCGAGCTTGGCGTGAACCCCAAGACCATGCAGACGGTCTGGCTGAAGGCCGGCCGTTTCGGCCCCTATGTCGAGGAAGCCGCCGACAAGCCCAAGCGCGCCAGCCTGCCCAAGGGCTGGCCGCCGGCGACCATGGACATCGACAAGGCCCTTAGGCTGCTCAACCTGCCCCGCGAGGTCGGCAATCACCCCGAGGACGGCAAGGCCATCCTGGCCGGGATCGGCCGCTATGGCCCCTACGTCCAGCACGACGGCCTCTACGCCAACCTGGAGAACGAGGACGAGGTCTTCGACGTCGGCCTCAACCGCGCCGTCACGGTCCTGGCCGAAAAACGCGCCGGCCGCGGCGCCGGCGGCCGCGCAGCGGCCACGGCCCTGGCCGAACTGGGCGCCCACCCCGCCGACGGGGAGCCGATCCGGGTGCTGTCAGGCCGCTTTGGCCCCTACATCAAGCACGGCTCGACCAACGCCAACGTGCCGAGGGGCAAGGACCCGGCGAGCGTGACGCTGGAAGAGGCGGTGGCCCTGCTGGCCGAACGCGAGGCCAAAGGCGGCGGCAAGAAGAAGCCGGTTCGTAAGGCGGCGGCGAAGAAGCCGGCGGCAATGACGGCCAAGACGGTGAAGGCGAAAAAGCCGGCTGCGAAGAAGAAGGCCGCGCCGAAGAAGAAGCCCACCTAACTCCTCTCCTCTAACGAGGAGAGGAGGCGCGTCCAGGTGACAAACCCAGCCACATGCGGGAGGCTGACGCCATGCGCCTGACGCCCCTCGCTTGCCTGACCGCCCTGGCCTTCCTGTTCGCCGCCGCGCCAGTGGCCAAGGCCTGCACGCCAACCTACCCGACGCCGGAGAACATCGAGCAGGACAATGTGCGGGCGCGCTACCTCATGCCGAACGTCTGGGAGCAGGCGCGCAAGGCGGCCGACATCGCCATCGCCCGCGCCGATTATGTGGACGGACCCGAGACGGACGCGCCGGAATACGCTCGTGGCCCCGACAACCTGAGCGGCGAGGATCTGCGTCCCGTCCGGTATTTCTTCACGGTCGTGAGAGTCCTCAAGGGCGCCCCGCCTCAGCGATTTGCCTTCCAGCCGGCCGAAACCCTCATGCTCTGGCGTGGCCGCCCGAACACCTGGATGACCCGCTGGAACGAGAGCCTGTTCAGCCTGTTTCACGTCGCCCGCGGCGACCGGGAATTCTGGCGGCGCGGAACAGGGTCGATGGGGTGGTTTTCCAATGGTCCCGGCGATTGCAGCAACCAGATCGCCTTCCGCACCGAGCCCCTCTACCTGGTCATGCGGGATGAGGCGGGCGTCACGCTCCTGGCGGACGTTCTGGACGACAACGACCCCCTACCCGACCTCATCGAGGCTTACGCCAACGACCCGGCGGCTCCGGTCTTCTACAGCCTGCCGCTGGCGGACTATCTCAAACTCGACGGGCCCCTGCTGAGGGTCCGCGTGACCCGCTGTGAGCCATTGGCCGCCGTTATTCTCGAGGAGATGAAAGGCTATGGCATCGATGCCTATGCGGTTGGCGAACAACTTTTCCCTGAAGGCCGGGGGGACATCAGCATTCCCGGCTGTCGGCGAGGCGGTGAATATCTGTTCGACGATGGGCCCAACAGCTCGGTAGGCCTGCAAATCTTCGACTCTTCGGGCCTCTACCCCATCGACGGCGACTGGGTGACCTTCGACGACAGCGGGATGGCCATTCGGTTCGAAGGCCCCAAGCGCGTCCTGCTCGCCGACGTCCGGCGCCTGGCCAAACCTTCGACCCCAGCCTCCTCATCAAGTCCATCCGGGTGATCCACATCCCCACCGCCCCCTGGGCTCACCCGCTGTTCGACGTCCTGGGCTGGGGTGGCGGCATGGCGTTGGGCTACGGCCTCTACCGCTGGCGGCTGAGGGAGGCGGCGCTCAGGCTGGCGACCGCCACCGGGCCGGGCTACTTCGCCGCCCTGATCGCCGGGGCGGCGCCGGGGGCGTGGCTGGCGGGGTCGCTGAACACCCTGCGCGGGCCGGCGCCGGCGTTGTCGCACAGCATCGTCGGGGCGCTGGTCGGGGCCATCGCGGCGGTGGAGGTCTACAAGCTGGTCCGGGGCATTCGCGGCTCGACCGGCGGCGTGTTCGTCGGGGCGTTCGCGCTGGGGGCCGTCATCGGGCGCTGGGGCTGCCTGTTCACGGGCCTCGCCGACCGCACCTACGGCTCGCCCACCGCCCTGCCCTGGGCGGTCGACCTGGGCGACGGGATCGGGCGCCATCCGGTGCAGGTCTACGAGTCGCTGGCCATGGCGGCCTTCCTGGCGGTCTATCTGATCGGCCTTGAGCGGCGCGCGCCCTGGGCGATGAAGCGCGGCTTCTACGCCCTGTGCCTGGCCTACGGCGTCCAGCGGTTCGCCTGGGAGTTCCTCAAGCCCTATCCGCCGGTGCTGGGACCGCTTAACCTCTTTCACCTGTTGTCGCTGGGACTGGCCGCTTATGGACTTGCCTTCTGGGTCAGAGACCGCCGCGACGAAGAGCGAGGCGCCGGCCCGTAAGGTCGCGCCCTACCTGTTCTTCGGCCAGACCACGAGCCTGTGCGAAACCTGCCTGGCCCTGGTCCCCACCAAGATCATCACCGAGGGCCAGGACGTCTATTTCCTCAAGCGCTGCCGCGAGCACGGGGTGCAGAAGACCCTGGTCAGCGACGACCTGGACTACTGGAAGGCGACCAAGGACTGGCTCAAGCCCGGCGACCGGCCGTTGAGCCCCCAGACCCGCACCGACCACGGTTGCCCTTATGACTGCGGCCTCTGCCCCGACCATGAGCAGCACAGCTGCCTGGCCATCATCGAGGTCAACGAGGCCTGCAACCTGACCTGCCCGGTCTGTTTCGCCGACAGCTCGGTCAAGCGCACAGGCCATCGGCCGCTGGCCGAGATCGAGGCCATGCTGGATGCGCTGGTCGCCTCGGAGGGCGAGCCGGACCTGGTGCAGCTGTCCGGCGGCGAGCCGACCCTGCATCCCCAGTTCTTCGAGATCCTCGACGCGGCCAAGGCCCGGCCGATCCGCCACCTGATGATCAACACCAACGGCCTGCGCATCGCCCGCGAGCCGGGGTTCGCCGCCAGGCTGGCGGCCTATGCGCCCGGTTTCGAGGTCTATCTGCAGTTCGACAGCCTGCGGCCCGAGGCGCTGATGGATATCCGCGGCGCCGACCTGTCGAAGGTCCGGGTCCAGGCGCTGGAGGCGCTGGAAGCGGCCAACCTCTCGACCACGCTGGTCGTCACGGTGAAGGCCGGGGTCAACGACCAGGACATCCCCGACATCGTCCGCTTCGCCCTGCAATGGCGCTGCGTGCGGGGCGTCACCTTCCAACCGATCCAGGACGCCGGCCGCAACGAAGGCTTCGATCCCTCGCGCCATCGGGCGCTGCTGTCGCAGATCCGCCGGCGGATCGCCGAGGCGGGCGTCTTTGGGCTGGAGGACCTGATTCCCCTGCCCTGCAATCCCGACCAGATCTGCATCGGCTACGGCCTGAGGAACGGCGATCAGGTCTCGCCGATCACCGCCCTCTTCCCGCGCGAACTGTTCGTCGCCGCCGCGCCGAACACCGTCACCTTCGAGGGCTATCCGGAACTTCAGCAGCGGGTGTTCGAGCTGATGAGCCTGTCGACCGCCCAGGCTGACACGTCCGACAAGCTGGCCAACCTGCTCTGTTGCCTGCCCGAGGCGGCCGTTCCGCAGAGCCTGGCCTATGAGCACACCTTCCGGGTGGTGATCTCGCAGTTCCTGGACCGCTTCAATTTCGACCTGGGGACGGTCAAGCGCTCCTGCGTCCACTTCGTCGAGACCGACGGGCGGATCATCCCCTTCGACACCTACAACACCTTCTACCGCCCCGGCGCGCCCGGCGCGGCGGCCCTGAAGCGGGGACAGCACCGATGAACGACGTCGCCAACAAGCATATCGACCCGCTGCGGCGGCTGGCCGGCTGGATCGTCGTGGCGATCGGCGTGCTTTGGCTTCTGCTCAGCGGCGCCTGCACCGCCCTGGCCCTGGCCTATGCGCTTCCGGACGCCCTGGGCCATGCCACGGCGGGCGAACTGGCGGGCCTGCTGGCCACGATCCTGATCCCGGGCGGAATCGGGATCGCCATCGGCTGGGGAATCTACGCCGTCGGCCGCGCCATCGCCGGCCGCCGCAAGGGCTGAGCGGCGGCGGCATGGAGGACGGCGACGAACGCCAGGACCTGACCGGCTGGCTCTCGCCCGGGCGGGGCGATTCCGGCTCGGCCCAGTCGGCGCTGCGGCGGATGGCCGGCTATCTGCTGATGACGATCGGGGCGCTCTGGGCCCTGGCCTGCGGCGCCTGCACGGTGAATGCGACGCTTGGCGCGATGGGCAGCGTGGCGAACCCGGGGGCGCTGGCGGCCTTTGGCCTGATCATCATCCTGCCCGGTCTGGGCTTTACCGGGGTGGGGCTTGTGGTCCTGCGGTGGGGCTGGCGGGTGGCCCATGGCGGGCCGAAAATCGAGCCCGAAACCTTCGAGTAGCCGCGCGGCGCGAGACTTACCCGCCGCCACGCGGTATCCAGCGGCATGGCCAAACCCCACAAGCCCAGCACCTTGCGCCCCGCCAAGGGCCTTCCCGACCGCGACACCCTGATCCAGTTCCTGCGCGAGGCCGGGTCCGCCGACAAGGCCGACATCGCCAAGGCCTTCGGGCTGAAGGGCGAGCAGCGGCGGGCGCTGCGCGAGATGCTGCGGGACCTGCAGAACGAGGGCGCGCTGGGAACCCGCGGCCGCAAGGGCTTTGCCGAGGCTGGCGCGGTGCCGCCAGTGGGAGTCGCCGATATCGTCGAGCGGGACAATGACGGCGATCTCTTGGTCAGGCTGGTCAAGGGCGGTGAGGACGTGCCGCTGGCCCGCCTGGCCCCCGACCGCAACGAGGCCCAGGGCGGGGCGCCCGGCATGGGCGACCGGGTGCTGGTCCGCTTTGGCCGCACCGAGACGGGGGAGCTGGAAGCGCGGCTGATCAAGCGGCTGGGTCAGAGCGCTCACCGCCTGCTGGGCGTGGTGCGCAAGGGCAAGCGCGAGGTGCGGGTCGAGCCCGTCGATCGCCGCTCCAAGGACAGCCTGGTGCTGTTCGACCCCGACGCCGCGAAGCTCAGGGAAGGCGACCTGGTCCTCTGCTCGATCGAGACCGCCGTGCAGAAATACGGCCCCAAGCGCGGCAAGGTGCTCGAAGTCCTCGGCCGCGAGGACGACCCGCGCGCGGCCTCGCTGATCGCCATCCACGCCCACGGCATCCCGACCGGCTTCACCGACCAGGCTCAGTCCGAGGCCCTGGCCGCCCAGCCCCCGACCCTGGAAGGCCGCGACGACCTGCGCGACCTGCCCTTCGTGACCATCGACCCGGTCGATGCGCGTGACCACGACGACGCCGTCTTCGCCCATCCCGATCCCGACCCGAAGAACGCCGAAGGCTGGATCGTCTGGGTGGCCATCGCCGATGTCGCCGCTTACGTGCGCGCCGGCACCGCCCTGGACCGCGAGGCCCGCGAGAAGGGCAACAGCGTCTACTTCCCCGACCGGGTCGAGCCGATGCTGCCCGAGCGGCTCTCCAACGGCCTGTGCAGCCTGCGGGAAGGCGAGAACCGCGCCTGCATGGCCGTGCGGATGGTGTTCGACAAAGGGGGCCGCAAGACCGGCCACAAGTTCGTCCGCGGCCTGATGCGCTCGGCCGCCAAGCTCTCCTACGAACAGGCCCAGGCGGCCATCGACGGGACGCCCGACGACAAGACCGGGCCCCTGCTGGACGGCGTCCTGAAGCCGCTGTGGGCCGCCTATCACGCCATGCTCAAGGGCCGGCTGGTCCGCTCGCCGCTGGCCATCGAGTCGATGGAGCGCAAGATCATCATCAACCCGGAGGGCGAGATCACCTCGATCACCCCCCGCCCCTCGCTGGAAGCCCACCGGCTGATCGAGGAGATGATGATCCAGGCCAATGTCTGCGCCGCCGAGACGCTGGAGGCCCGCAAGACGCCGCTGCTCTACCGGATTCACGACACCCCCAGCCAGGAGAAGGTCATGTCCCTGGCCGAGTTCCTGGGCACCCTGGGCATCAACTGGTCCAAGGGCGAGGCGCCGCGCACCGACCGCTTCAACAAGCTGCTGGACGACACCCGCGAGGGGCCGCACGCCGAGATCGTCAACGAGGTGGTCCTGCGCACCCAGATGCAGGCCATCTATTCGTCCGAAAACATCGGCCATTTCGGGTTGAACCTGGCCCGCTACGCCCACTTCACCAGCCCGATCCGGCGCTATGCCGACCTGATCGTCCACCGGGCCCTGATCCGCGCCCTGAAGCTGGGCGAGGACGGCCTGACCGACCAGGACATCAGCCAGATCAAGGACACCGCCGAGCGCATCACCTTCGCCGAGCGGCGGGCCATGGCCGCCGAACGCGACGCCACCGACCGCTATGTGGCGGCCTTCCTGCAGGACAAGGTCGGGGCGGCCTTCCTGGGCCGGATCACCGGGGTGACGCGGTTTGGACTGTTCGTGCGGCTGAACGACACCGGGGCCGACGGCCTGGTGCCGGTCTCCTCGCTGGGCGGCGAGTATTTCGTCCATGACGACCGCAGCCACGCCCTGGTCGGCGAGCGCACCGGGGCCCGCTGGCCGCTGGGCATGGCGGTGGAGGTCAAGCTGCTGGAGGCGACGCCGGTGACCGGCGGACTGATCTTCGAGATGCTCAGCGAGCCGGCCAAGGCCGATCCCAACGCCCCCCGGCCCAGGCTGGGCGTGCGGGGCCGTGGCGGCCCGCCGCGCGGTGGCCCCCGCGGGCGTCCGTCCGGCAAGGCGGCCAGTCCTGGCAAGCGGCGGCGGTAGCTCGCCCTAGAGATCGAGCCGCATCGCGCACCGACGCTCGCCCGGCAGGCCGCGCTCGATCTCGCGGGCCAGGTAGCCCCGCAGCCGCTCGTCCAGCTCGCCCTCGGCCAGGGTGCGATAGCCCAGCCGCCGGTAGAAGACCTCGTTCCAGACCAGGTCGCGGAAGGTGGTCAGGGTAACGGCCTTGAGCCCCAGCGCCCGGGCCTTGGCGGCGGCGGCGGCCATCAGGGCGCGGCCCAGGCCCCGGCCCTGCGCCTCATGGGCGACGGCCAGCTCCAGCACATGCAGCGCCTCGCCCTCGGGCGTGGCGAGCAGAAAGCCCAGGATGGCGCCGTCCTCCTCCGCCACCCAGACCGCGCCATCGGTGATGAAGGGGGGATAGGCCTGGGCGGGCGTGACCTCGTCGTCGGCGATCCATTCCAGGCCGGGCGCCTCGCGGAACCGCGCGCCGGCCGAGGTTTCGACCTGCGGCAGCTGGGCGGCGTCTTCCAGATGGGCGAGGCGGATGGTCGGCATGGCAAATCGCCCTTAAGCTAAGACCCGGGCATATGGAGGGGTCGATGCGGATATCCAAGGCGATTTCGCTGGGCGCGGCTGTGGGGTTACTGCTGCTGGGACCAACGGCGCGGGCCAACGACTCCACCGCCGAGCTGGCGGCCGGCGGGTTGGTGCTGAAGACCTCCGCCTCGATCCAGATGAAGTCGGAGGACCTCTTCATCTCCACCGAGGAGGTGCGGGTCGCCTATCGGTTCGTGAACACCTCCAGCCGGGACGTCACCACCATGGTGGCCTTCCCGATGCCGGATCTGGAGATCAACGGCGTCGACGACATGATCGCCATCCCGACCGAGGATCCCCAGAACATCCTGGGCTTCACCGTCACGGTCGACGGCAAACCGGTGGCGACCCGGGTCGAGCAGAAGGCCTTCTCCAAGGGCGTCGACCGCAGCGCCTACCTGACGGCCCTTGGCATCCCCCTGGCCGCCCAGACCAAGGCGGCCGACGACGCCATCGACGCCCTGCCCCAGGCCAAGAAGGACGAACTGGTCAGGATGGGCCTGGCGGCCATCGACGAGTTCGACGCCGGCAAGGGCTGGGAGAAGCACTGGCGGGCCAGCTGGACGGTCAGGACCACCTTCTACTGGGCCCAGACCTTCCCGGCCGGGAAGGAGATCGCCGTCCTGCACCGCTACAAGCCCTCGGTCGGGGCCAGCGCCGGCTCGATGATGGGCAGTGTCTATTCCAAGGGCACGCCTGAGCTGGCGCAGTACAAGCGCCGCTACTGCATGGACCAATCGTTGCTCAGCCGCATCGATCAGATGGCCCGGGCGGCCGGCAATGACGGCTCGCCCTTCTGGGAGCAGCGCATCGGCTATGTGCTGAAGACCGGCGGCAACTGGGCCGGGCCCATCGGCGATTTCCATCTGACCATCGACAAGGGCGCGGCGGCCAACCTGATCAGCCTTTGCGTCAACGGCATCGTCAAGACCGGTCCGACCCGGTTCGAGGTGCGCAAGAGCAACTTCACGCCGGACCGCGACCTGGACATTCTGATCCTTTTGCCAATCCCGGCGGCGGAGTGACGCCACGTCACGGCTGGCGCCGCCGGCGGCGCGGCCTATGCTTTGTCGATGTCAGAGACCAAGCCAGATCCGATCCTGGACCCCAACTACGACCCGCGCAGCGACGGCGCCATGCGCGAGGCCGGCGCCAGGCTGATCCGGCCGCGCCATGCCGCCACCCTGATCATTGTCCGCCGCGATGGACCCAAGCCGCGGCTGATGATGGGCCGCCGGGCTCAGGGCCACGCCTTCATGCCCTCCAAATGGGTGTTCCCGGGCGGCCGCATCGACCGGAACGATTTCACCGCCCCGGCGACCGGCGAGCTTGAAGCCGAAACCGCCCGGCGCCTGGCCCAGACCGCCCGCCACGCCAGCCCGCTGCTGCCCAGAGCCCTGGCCATGGCCGCCATCCGCGAGACCTTCGAGGAGGTCGGGCTGCTGCTGGCCAAGCCCGCCGAGCCGCGTCCCGGCGCCGGGCCCTGGCGCGAGTTCCTGGAGGCCGGCGCCCTGCCCGACCTGTCGGCGGTGCGGTTCGTGGCCCGTGCCATCACCCCGCCCTATCGCCCCCGTCGCTTCGACGCCCGCTTCTTCATGGCCGAGGCCGAGAACCTGATCAGCCTGGAGCGCCGCCCCGACTGTGGCGAGCTGGACGAGATCGCCTGGGTCGACCTGGACGAGGCCGCCGCCCTGGACCTGCCCAACATCACCCGCTTCGTGGTCCAGGAGGTCGGCGAGCGGCTGAAGCAACCCGGCCGCCCCGCCCCCTTCATGCGCTTCCTGCGCGGCGCCCGGCGGCTGGAGCATCTGTGAAGCCGGTTCGACCGAGGCACGCCGCCAGCCTGCTGCTGCTGCGCCGCTCGTCCAAGGGCCTGGAAGTCCTGATGGGCCGGCGGCCGAAGAAGTCCAGCTTCGCCCCCGACGTCTTCGTCTTCCCGGGCGGCAAGGTCGATCCCGCCGACTATCGCGGCCACGCCCCACCCCTGGCCCCCGGCTGCCTGGAGAAGATGGTCGCCTCGCCGGGCCTGGCCCACGCCCTGGCCGCCGCCGCCCTGCGCGAAACCTGGGAGGAGACGGGCCTGGACGTCTCGGCCGCCCCGCTGCGGCTGGCGGCCCGGGCCATCACCCCGACCATGAGCCCCATCCGCTTCCACGCCCGCTTCTTCGTCACCGACGCCGAGCATGCGGTGGGCGTCCCGGCCGCCACGCCGGAACTGTCGGACCTGGCCTTTCGGCCGCTCGAGGACGCGCTGAAGCTGCCGATCATCGATGTGACCGAGGCGGTGCTGCACTCACTCCTGGAGGATGCGCCGCCCTTCCTGTTCACCTATCGGCGCGGTCGACCGAGGATCACGCCCCTGGCGGAGCACCCGGAGGGACGGGTGTTCGATCCCGTGCTGACCTCGTTGATCTGAGGGCGTCCCGCGAGCCGCCTGCCCCCCCGGGGAGAGGCGGCTCAGTGCACCGAGGGAATGATGCAATAGGTCTTGGAGACGTCCTGGTCTCGGAAGGCCTTGGTGCGCATCAGCGAACGGTAGTTCAGGTCGTAGTCGTCGAGATTGTAGTGAATGCCGCCGGCGTCGAAGGCCAGGCTGAGAACAGGCTCGCGCGCCGCGTCGATGACCTTCCGGCAGTCGGTCCCATCCCTGACCCGGTCGCAGGCCCAGCCGGCGGAGCAGGACCAGACTTTGTTGACCGCATACTCCTCGTCCCGCAGAGCCGGCGAGGCGACGAAGGTCATCCGGTCAGAGATTTTGCCGTCGCGGCCAATCCACTGCAGCCAGCGTGATGGTTTGCCGAACTGGGCGGTCAGCTCACGCCGCCAGTCCTCGGCGCTGCGGGGGTCGTTCTTCGCGACGTCCTGCATGTAGCTGACACCGCTGACGATGCGCCGGCCGTCCAGGTCGAAATAGGTGACGGTCACGATCTTACCGGTGGCGAAGAAGACTTCCTCGCCATCGTTGGCCGAGCCGTTGTCGTAGTGGTGGGGATGATCGTAACGCTTTTCGACGCCCTGAGCGGCCAGGACCTTCTCAGCCTCAGCCAATGGCATGCGCAGGGTCACACCCAGCAGCGGCATAGCGCGCAGCTTCGCCGCCGAATAAACCGGTCCGAGGACGGTGCGCATGCTGGGCGCTGGCTGCGAGGCCGCGCTGGACACAACGGCGGTCAGGACCAGGGCGATCAGGAGGCGGGCCAAGGGCCTGACGGTGGTGTTCATGAAGCTGGGCGCCTTCCCCCCGGTTACTGCCCTGACTTTGATCCAAGCCCATCCTGGCGGCAAGCCAACGGCGGCGTCGTGAGCGCATTGACTTCGCGCCCGCGATCAGTATGTTCCGCCGCTCTCAGATTTCCCGCCTTCCGGGCGGACCGTTGCACGCCCGAGGATTCGACCCATGGCCAAACCGGCTTCCATCAAGATCCGCCTGAACTCGACGGCGGACACCGGCTTCTTCTATGTCACCAAGAAGAACGCCCGCACCAAGACCGAAAAGATGGTGCTGAAGAAGTACGATCCGGTCATCCGCAAGCACGTGGATTTCCGCGAAGGCAAGATCAAATAGGCAGCGAGTCATCTCGCGCCTAAGCGAACGCCCGGCCGCTGGCCGGGCGTTTTGCGTTTTGAACCGCTAGCTGGCCTTGGACCTGGAGCGGGACTTGCCGCCGCCGCTGGAGCGGGGCTTGGGCCTGGCCGCCGGCTTGCTTATGGCGGCCACGCGCTTGCTGGGCAGGCTGCCCACGCCGCCGGCGATCGAGCCCAGGAACAGGATCAGCGTCAGGGTGATCAGCCAGATCGGCGTCGGGGCCTCGATGGCGGTGGTTTCCATCATGCGGATCATCGAGACCCACAGGGTGGCCAGGGTGAAGCCCCAGGCCCCGGTCAGGGCGCGCGAATTGGTGGTGGTGTCGGCGGCCATGGCGAAGGCGCCGCCGGCGATCAGCAGCGCCGCGGCCACCATGTCGTCGACCCAGTAGGCCCAGGGTTCCCAGGCGCCCCAGTTGCGGGCCACGACCTGGGCGACGACCAGGGGGCCGAAACAGACCGCGGCGCGGGCTGACCATATTCTGTAGTTCACCCAACTTCCCCCGATGCGACACGACAAGGTTGATCCCGACGCCCGAGACATGCCTCGCTTCCGGCGGCCGGGCAACTGTCACGATGCAGAGCAATCCCCGAAACTGGGGACAGCAGGCCCGTCCGATGGTCAGGCGGCCTTGGCGATGACCCGGTTGCGGCCGGCGGCCTTGGCCTCATAGACGGCCTCATCGGCCCGCTTGAGCAGGCTCTCGGGCGAATCGCCGTTGCCGCGGGTCGCCGCCACCCCGATGGAGATGGTGACGGTCAGCTGGTCGCCCTCGCCGGCCACCCGGAAGGGCGAGCCGGCCACATGCAGGCGGATGCGCTCGGCGATGCGCTGGGCGTCGGCCAGGCGGGTGTCGGGCATGATGACGGTGAACTCTTCCCCGCCGTAGCGGCAGGGCAGGTCTATGGCCCTCACGTTGGAGGCCAGGCGCACGGCGAACTCGCGCAGCACCTCGTCGCCGACGTCGTGGCCGTAGCCGTCGTTGATCTTCTTGAAGTGGTCGATGTCGATCATCAGGGCGGCGACCGGATCGCCCCCCATCACCGCCCGGTTCACCAGCGCGCCCAGCTGGCCTTCCATGTAGCGGCGGTTATGCAGGCCGGTCAGCTGGTCGGTGACGGCCAGTTCCAGGCTGTGGTCCAGGCTGTCGCGCAGGAAGTCGGAATAGCGCTTGCGCTTGATCTGGGTGCGGGTGCGGGCGGCCAGCTCCTGGGGGTCGATCGGCTTGGTCAGGATGTCATTGACGCCGATGTCCAGCGCCTTGACCAGCCGCGAGCGCTCGTCCGGATCGATGATGGCCAGGATGGGCAGGTGGCGGGTCACCTCGTCCGAGCGGATGGCGGCGCAGAAGCGCAGGCCGTCGAAGTCGCGGGCGGTGGCGTTGACGATGATCAGGTCGACCGGGCCTCTGGCGGTCGCCAGGGCCTTGTCCGCCTCGGTTTCGACCACGGGGCGGTGCTCGACGGCCAGTTCGGCGCTGACCCGCGCCGCCTGGCGCTCGTTGTCGTCGACGATGAGGATGCGGCCGCCCGAGCCGCCCAGGCGCGAGGCGGCGCCGGCGATGACGCCCATGCGCCGGCCCGAGGCCTCGCGCTGGCGCAGTTCGTCGATGATGACCTTCAGCCGGGTCAGACTGCGCACCCGGGCGAACAGCATGACGTCGTCGATGGGCTTGGTCAGGAATTCGTCGGCGCCCGCTTCCAGGCCGGCGATGCGGTCGGAGCGGCCGTCCAGGGCGGTGACCAGCACCACCGGGATGTGGCGGGTGATCTCGTCGCTCTTCAGCCGGCGGCAGACCTCGAACCCGTCCATGCCGGGCATCATCACGTCCAGCAGGATGATGTCGGGCAGCTCGGCGGCGGCAATGGCCAGGGCGCTAGGGCCGTCGTTGGCGGTCAGCACCTCATAATATTCGGCGGCCAGGCGCGCCTCGAGCAGGCGGACGTTGGCTTCGATATCGTCGACGACCAGGATGCGTGCGCTCATGGCCTAGTCCAGTAACCGGCGAATGGTTTCAAGGAAGTGCGCAACCGAGATCGGTTTGGAAATATAAGCCTCGCAACCGCCCTCGCGAATCCGCTCCTCATCGCCCTTCATGGCGAAGGCGGTCACCGCCACCACCGGGATATGGGAGAGCTCGTCGTCCTCCTTCAGCCACTTGGTGACCTCCAGGCCCGATATCTCGGGCAGCTGGATATCCATCAGGATCAGGTCCGGCTTGTGCTCGCGGGCAAGCGCCAGGGCCGACAGCCCCTCACGCGTCTGCAGGGTCTCGTACCCTTGCGCGTCGAGCAGGTCGTGAAAGAGCTTCATATTGAGCTCGTTATCCTCGACGATGAGGACCTTCTTGGCCATGCCGTCCCGACCTAAACCCGACACTGCCCGGCAAAAGGACTCGCCCTCGGTGTCAGAGTCCGTAATCACACGGATATCCTTAAGCCTGAGCTAATCTTGTCTCTTAGCCTTCCCCAGGACCTGATCGTCAGCCCATCGGCGCCCCTGCTCATCGTCGATGTCGACGAAGTGCTGGCCCTGTTCATGGCCGGCTTCGAGCGGTTCATCCGGCGGCAGGGCTATGAGATGCGAATCGACCGCTTCGCCCTCTTCCAGAATCTCTACCGGCCAGGCGAGGCCGAGCACCTGGATATCGTTACCGGCCGGGCCCTGTTCGACGCTTTCTTCCGAGACGGAGCCGACGATCTGGAGCCGGTCGCGGGGGCCGCCGACGCCCTGGCCGATCTGTCGCAGCGGGCCGGGGTGGTGATCCTGACCAACGCCCCCGACTGTGGGCGTGAATCGCGCACCGGCTGGCTGGCCCGGCACGGGTTCGACTTTCCGATGATCCTCAACAGCGGCGTCAAAGGCCCGATCATCGCCCAGCTGGCCGGGCTGACCAGCGGCCCGGTAGCCTTTATCGACGACCTGCTGCCCAATCTCGAATCGGCGGCCGAATCGGCTCCAAGGGTGCTGCGCTTCCAGACGGTGGCCGATCCGCGGCTCCGCCCACTCGCACCCCAGGCCCCCGAGCGGCATCCGCGTCATGACGACTGGGCCGATCTCAAGCCCGCCATCGAGGCGGCGGTCTGGCGATGATCCGCATCGGCGTCGATTTCGGCGGCACCAAGATCGAGGCCGCCGCCCTGGACGAGCGCGGCGACTTCCGCGCCCGGGTGCGGGTTCCCAATCCCGGAAACTATGACGAGGCCCTGCTGGTGGTGCGCGATCTGGTCGCCGAGGCCGAACGCAAGGCCAGCGCCCGCCTGGCCAGCGTCGGCATGGGCATGCCCGGTTCGATCTCGCCCAGCACCGGCCTGATCCGGGGCGCCAATTCGGTCTGGTTGAACGGGCGGCCCTTCAAGGAAGACCTGGAGCGGGTGCTGGACCGGCCCATCCGGCTGGAGAACGACGCCAACTGCTTTGCCCTCTCCGAGGCCAGCGACGGCGCCGCCGCCGGCAAGCGGGTGGTGTTCGGGGCCATCCTGGGCACCGGCTGCGGCGGCGGGGTGGTGGTGGACGGCCGCACGATCATGGGCGCCAACGGCGTCGCCGGCGAATGGGGCCACACCCCCCTGCCCTGGCCGACTCCCGAGGAATACCGCGCCCACCAGTGCTGGTGCGGCCGGTTCGACTGCCTGGAAACCTGGACCTCCGGCACCGGCTTCTGCGAAGACTATGAGCGGCTGAGCGGCCTGAAACTCACCGGCGACGCCATCGTCGCCGCCGCCCGGGCCGGCGAGATCCCGGCCGCACAGGCGCTGGACGGCTATATCGACCGCCTGGGCCGGGGTTTGGCGGTGATGTGCGACTTCATCGACCCCGACGCCATCGTGCTGGGCGGCGGCATGTCCAACACCGCCGAGCTCTACGACCGCCTGCCGGACGCCATCCGGCCCTGGCTGTTCTCCGACGTCTTCGAGACGCCGATCGTCCAGGCGATGCACGGCGATTCCTCGGGGGTTCGGGGGGCGGCATGGCTGTGGCCGCTGGATTGAAGGCCCTCTGCAGGGACTGCTTCTGGACCGGGCCCGAGCGGCCGGCCTCACGGCGCTGTCCCAGCTGCGGTTCGCCCCGGCTGGTCGCGCACGAGGAGCTGGCCAGCCTCTCCATGGCCCATATGGACTGCGACGCCTTCTACGCCTCGGTGGAGAAGCGCGACCGGCCCGAGCTGCGCGACGAGGCGCTGATCATCGGCGGCGGGGTGCGGGGGGTGGTGACCACCTGCTGCTATATCGCCCGGATGAGCGGGGTGCGCTCGGCCATGCCGATGTTCAAGGCCCGCAAGCTGTGCCCGCAGGCGGTCATCCTGCCGCCGGACTTCTCGAAATACCGCGCCGAGAGCCGCCGGATCATGGCCAAGATGCGCGACCTGACCCCGCTGGTGCAGCCGCTGTCGCTGGACGAGGCCTGGATGGACCTCGCGGGCACCGAACGGCTGCACAGCGCCCCGCCGGCGGTGACCCTGGCCAAACTTCAAGCCGATATCGAGGCGGACGTCGGCATCACCGTCTCCATCGGCCTGGCCCCCAACAAGTTCCTAGCCAAGATCGCCTCGGACCTGGACAAGCCGCGCGGCTTCTCGGTCCTGGGCCAGGAGGCCCCGACCTTCCTGGCGACCAAGCCGGTGGGCATCCTGCCCGGCGTCGGACCGGCCATGGTCGCGGCGCTGGAGAGCGCGGGCTTCCGCACCGTCGGCGACCTGGCGCGGGCCGACCAGCGGGATCTCGCCAACCGGTTCGGCGACAACGGCCTTCGCCTGCACCGACTGGCCCACGGCCAGGATGCGCGGGTGGTCAATCCCGACCAGGTCCGCAAGACCATCAGCGCCGAAACCACCTTCAATACCGACCTCAAGGCCTTGGAAGACCTTGAAGATCGGCTCTGGCCCCTCTGCGAGAAGGTCGCCCGCCAGCTGCGCGCCGAGGACATCTGCGGCCGGGTGGCCAGCCTGAAACTGCGCACCCCCGACTTCAAGATCATCACCCGCCGCCGCACCCTGGACTCCCCCATCCAGACCGCCCGCACCCTGTTCGACGTCGCCCGCGAACTGCTTCACGCCGAGCCGGCCGGGCGCAGCTACCGGCTGATCGGGGCGGGCCTCAGCGATTTCAGCCCCGCCGGCTCCGGCGAGGGGGACTTCTTCGCCGGCAAGGAGACCCGGGTGCTCTCCAGCGAAAAGGCCGTCGATGCGCTGCGGGCCCGCTTCGGCCGCGAGGCGGTGCAGACCGGCCGGGCCCTGAAGAGCGGCGCCCGCGAGCGGGATTGATCGACAGTTTCAAGATTTTCACCGGCCGCGCGGTCGCTAGTTTCCGCTCCTGACACCGCGGCGGAGCTGAGCGATGAGCGATAACTACATCCAGGGCCTGCAGTGGCAGGCCAAGAACTGCCACGACATGGGTTCGCCCTTCTCCGGCGAACTGCTCGAGCGGGCTATCGCCGGCGAGCTGGGGCCGCTGGACGATCTGTTCGCGACCTGGAAGGACGAAGAGGCCCGCGTCCACCTGCGCGAGGCCACGCCCCTGCGGCTGCTGGGAGCTTTGCACGCCTTCGCCCTGGCCGAGCCGCAAGGCGCTCTCGCCGCCCAATATCCCGCCGCCAATCCGGACCCGGACTGGGCCGCCCTGACCGCCGCCGCCCGCGCTCTACTGGAGAACCGGCGGGACGAGGTGGCGACCTTCATGGTTTCGCCGCCCCAAACCAACGAGGTCGGACGCTCCTTCGGCCTGGCTCCGGGCTTCATGGTCATCG
The DNA here is from genome assembly GCF_030814835.1 of Caulobacter ginsengisoli. GTDB lineage: Bacteria > Pseudomonadota > Alphaproteobacteria > Caulobacterales > Caulobacteraceae > Caulobacter > Caulobacter ginsengisoli. The sequence continues at coordinate 786,361 of NZ_JAUSVS010000002.1, read as the reverse complement.
CCGCGGAGACCGACCTGCCGCTGCGGCTGTTCGAGATCGGGGCCAGCGCGGGGCTGAACCTGCGTTTCGACCGCTATGACTACGACTTCGCCGGCCAGCGCTGGGGGATCGGCGGCTCGCCAGTGCTGCTGGACAACGACTGGCGGGGGCCGCCCGCCCCGCTGGGGCCGCTGGAGGTGGTCGAGCGGGCCGGTTGCGACCAGGCGCCGGTGGATGTCGCCGACCCGGCCCAGGCGCTGCGGCTGCAGGCCTATGTCTGGCCCGATCAGGTCAAGCGGCTGGCGCGGGTGCGCGGGGCCATCGCGGTGGCGCAACGAAGCCCCGCCGAGCTGACCGCCGCCGACGCCGCGGCCTGGACCGCCCGGCGCCTCGCGCCCAAGGCCGGGACGGCCAGCGTGCTCTATCACTCGGTCATGTGGCAGTACATGCCCGACTCGACCCAGGCCGCGACCCGCGCGGCCATCGAAGCGGCCGGGGCGGCGGCCAGCGATAAGGCCCCCGTCGCCTGGCTGCGCATGGAGCCCAATCCGGCCCGCAAGGGCTGGCCGATGGAGCTGCGGCTGACCCTGTGGCCGGACGGATCGGAGCGCCATCTGGCCGACGTCCACCCGCACGGCGCGTGGGTCGAGTGGTCCCCAATTTAAGGGGGTCCGCCGCCTCAAAACGGGTCGGGGCGGGAAATGGGTAGCAGGAATTTCCCCTGCCAGGCGAAAATCGCACAAGTTCCTTTGCAGAACCCAAAAGATGACAGATGGTTAACGCCGATGGGTTGGATGGGGACGTTCCAATGAAACGAAACGCTTATTTGAGTAGCGTAGCCGCGTTCGGCGTTTTGGCTGTGATGGGCATGGTCCCCTCCGCGGCCCTGGCCGGGGGTTACGACAACGGCGGTGACTATCCGCCCAACGCCGAACCCGGGAAATGCTACCAGAAGGTGCTGATCCCGCAGGTCTATGAATCCTACACCGAACAGATCGTCGACAAGCCCGGCCGCACCGAGACCCGGGTCATCCCGGCCGTCTACGGCATGCAGACCCAGCAGATCATCGTGCGCGAGGAGCGGGTCGAGTACATCACCATTCCGGCCACCTACAAGACGATCACCGAAACGATCGTCATCAAGCCGGCGACGACCCGCACGGTCACCATTCCGGCGGTCTACAAGACCATCACCGAGCAGGTGCTGGTCAAGGAAGCCCACACCGAGTGGCACCGCGGCATTCCGGCCAAGGACATCGCCGCCTACGGCTACCAGACCAAGGTCACCGCCACCGGCGAAGTGCTCTGCCTGATCCTGGTGCCGGCTGAATACGCCACTGTCACCCGCCAGGTGCTGGTGTCGGCCGAGCGGACCGAGCAGGTCGTGGTGCCGGCCGAGACCCAGATCGTGACCCGCCAGGTCATCGACCAGGACGCCCGGGTCGACAAGCGCGTCATCCCCGCCGAGTACCGCTCGGTGCAGGTGCGCGTCGTCGTCACCCCCGAGCGGATCGAGACCTTCGACATTCCGCCGACCTACAAGATCGTCACCAAGCAGCGCATGGTCAGCGACAACCGCTTCGAGTGGCGGGTGATCGACTGCAAGGACGGCTATCCGATCGAACCGCCCCCGGGCGGCTATCAGGTGCCGGGCGTGACCAAGTATCCCAAGCCGGGCTACGCTGCGCCGCCGCCGACCTACGCGCCGCCGCCGCCGAAGTATCAGGCTCCGCCGCGCCGCTACACGCCGCCGCCGCCGCCCAAGTATCAGCCGCCGGAATCGGAGCCGGTGCAGTCGTCGGGCTACGGCACGACCCCGCCGTCGGCCCCCAAGCCCTACACCGCCCTGGCCTCGGCCGATAAGGGCGATCTGGCCACGCCGCAGGTCATCCGCGACGTGCAGACCGCCCTGGGCGTCCGCGGCTACTACGCCGGCCCGCGCAACGGCGTGTTCTCGGCCCAGACCCAGGCGGCCCTGGCCAAGTTCCAGGCCGACCGCAAGCTGGATATCGGCAAGATCACCATCGACACCCTGCGCTCGCTGGGCGTGCCGATCAGCTAGGCGCCGGTTTCGGCTAAGACATCAGGCGGCTCCCGCTCCGGCGGGGGCCGCTTTTTTGCGTTGCGGGACGGTCAGGACTGGCCAAACGCCCACCCAATTCCCATATGGCTAACGCACGGCGGCAGCCTTCCCTGGCTCGCCTGTCAGGGGATTACGCGTCAATACAGCGCGAGGTCCTATCTGGCCCCTTCCAAAGCGGCCGTGTTTCCATATCTAATCCTATAAGCGGCGGGCCGGTTGGCTCGCCTGCGGGAGCGAGTCGAGATCGATGGCGGAGCGGAAGGCCGGCGGAGAAGGCGGAACAGGAGTCGGTTCGGCGGTGGTCACCCAGACCAAGCCGAAGACGGCGAAACCGTCGCTGTACCGGGTTCTCATCCTCAACGACGACTACACGCCGATGGAATTCGTCGTTTACGTACTTGAGCGTTTTTTCAACAAGTCGCGCGAAGATGCGACCCGGATAATGCTGCACGTGCATCAAAACGGGGTCGGCGTATGTGGGGTTTTCACCTACGAGGTCGCAGAGACCAAGGTAGCGCAGGTGATCGATTCCGCCCGCAGGCACCAACACCCGTTGCAGTGCACCATGGAAAAGGATTGAGCGGCTGATGCCCTCGTTTTCGCGCAACCTCGAAGAATCCCTGCATCGCGCTGTGGCGTACGCCAACCAGCGAAAGCACGAATACGCCACGCTCGAGCACCTGCTGCTCTCGCTGGCCGACGACGAGGACGCCGCCGGTGTGATGCGCGCCTGCGACGTCGACCTGGCGGCGCTCAAGAAGAGCCTGGTCAACTATCTGGACACCGAGCTGCGCAGCCTGATCGTTGACGACGGTGAGGACGCCAAGCCGACCGCCGGCTTCCAGCGGGTGATCCAGCGCGCCGTCATCCACGTGCAGTCCTCGGGCCGCGACGAGGTGACCGGGGCCAATGTGCTGGTCGCCGTGTTCAGCGAGCGCGAGAGCCATGCCGCCTACTTCCTGCAGGAGCAGGACATGACGCGGTACGACGCGGTCAACTACATCGCCCACGGCATCGCCAAGAAGGCCGGCGCCTCCGAGCCCAAGGTGGTCAAGGGCGCCGAGGACGAAGGCGACAAGCCCCCGGTGAAGACCGGCGGCGAGGCGCTTGAAGCCTACTGCATCGACCTCAACGAGAAGGCCCGCCAGGGCAAGGTGGACCCGCTGATCGGCCGTCTGGCCGAGGTGGACCGCTGCATCCAGATCCTCTGCCGGCGCACCAAGAACAACCCGCTGCTGGTCGGCGACCCGGGCGTAGGCAAGACCGCCATCGCCGAGGGCCTAGCCCGCAAGATCATCAACCACGACGTTCCCGAGGTGCTGGAAGGCGCCACCATCTTCTCGCTCGACATGGGCGCGCTGCTGGCCGGCACCCGCTATCGCGGCGACTTCGAGGAGCGGATCAAGCAGGTGGTCAAGGAGCTGGAGAACCACCCCAACGCCATCCTGTTCATCGACGAGATCCACACGGTGATCGGGGCCGGCGCCACCAGCGGCGGGGCGATGGACGCCTCCAACCTGCTGAAGCCCGCCTTGGCCAGCGGCACGCTGCGCTGCATGGGCTCGACCACCTACAAGGAATTCCGCCAGCATTTCGAGAAGGACCGCGCCCTGGTCCGGCGGTTCCAGAAGATCGACATCAACGAGCCGACCATCGCCGACAGTTTGAAAATCCTCAAAGGGATCAAGGTCTACTACGAGGAATTTCATAAGCTGAAATACACCGCCGAGGGCCTGAAGGCGGCGGTGGACCTGTCGGCGAAATACATCACCGACCGCAAGCTGCCCGACAAGGCCATCGACGTCATCGACGAGGCCGGGGCCAGCCAGATGCTGGTGCCGCCCTCCAAGCGCAAGAAGGTCATCGGGGTCAAGGAGATCGAATCGGTCGTCGCCAAGATCGCCCGCATCCCGCCGAAATCCGTCTCCAAGACCGACACCGAGTCGCTCAAGGAACTGGACGCCGATCTGCGCCGGGCCGTGTTCGGCCAGGACGAGGCGATCAACCAGCTCAGCTCGGCCATGAAGATGGCCCGGGCCGGCCTGCGCGATCCCAACAAGCCGATCGGCAGCTATCTGTTCAGCGGCCCGACCGGGGTGGGCAAGACCGAGGCCGCCCGCCAGCTGGCCTCGACCCTGGGCATCGAGCTGCTGCGCTTCGACATGTCGGAGTATATGGAGCGCCACACCGTCAGCCGGCTGATCGGGGCGCCCCCCGGCTATGTCGGCTACGACCAGGGCGGCCAGCTGACCGACGCCGTCGACCAGCACCCGCACGCGGTGGTGCTGCTGGACGAGATCGAGAAGGCCCATGCCGACGTCTACAACATCCTGCTGCAGGTCATGGACCACGGCGTCCTGACCGACGCCAACGGCAAGAAGGTCGACTTCCGCAACGTGGTCCTGATCATGACCACCAACGCCGGCGCCGCCGACAGCCAGCGGCAGTCGATCGGCTTTGGCCGCGGCAAGGTCGAGGGCGAGGACGAGGCGGCCATCAAGCGGCTGTTCACCCCTGAGTTCCGCAACCGTCTGGACGCGGTGGTGACCTTCAAGCCGCTGACCCAGGAGATCATCCGCCAGGTCGTGCAGAAGTTCATCCTGCAGCTGGAACTGCAGCTGGCCGACCGCAACGTCACCATCGAGACCAGCGACGACGCGGCCGACTGGCTGGCCAAGAACGGCTTCGACGAACTGTTCGGCGCCCGCCCGCTGGCCCGGGTCATCCAGGAGCACATCAAAAAGCCCCTGGCCGACGACATCCTGTTCGGCAAGCTGGTCCGCGGCGGCCACGTCAAGGTGGTGCTCAAGGACGGCAAGATCGCCTTCGAGATCGAGGGTTACGTCCCGCGCAAGCCGGGCGAGCCGGAGATCGAGGAACCCGCGCTGGCTGAGTAGCCATGCAGGGCTGCAGCGGCGAGGTGACGGTGGAGCGGCATGCGCCGCAGCTGCCGCGCTTCGCCGTTCTGCCGTTCGACCCCTTGGCGATGTGGGGGTTTTCCGAACTGTTCACGGCGGATGGGACGCTGGGCGGCGCGCCGTTCACCCGGCGCAGCGTCAAGCCGTGGGGCGATGGCCGGTGGTGGATCGACCTGCCGAACGCACTGTGCGCGGCGGCGGGGGTGGATACGGGGGATCGGGTGGTGTTGACGCTGGTTCCCGATGGCAATGCGCCGGCGGTCGAGATCGCGGCGCTGCTGGAGACGGATGCGGCGCTGATGGCGGCCTGGAACAGTTATCCGCCGAGCCACCAGCGCGAGTGGAGCCGCTGGGTCGAGGAAGCGAAGAAGCCGGAGACGCGGGCCGCGCGGGCGGCGAAAGTGGCCGAGCGTCTTCGCTGATCCTCCCCCTCCGGGTGAGGATTAGAGCGCGGCGGAAATCTGCCCCGCCACCCCCTTCAGTTCCTCCACATCCGCCATCCCCCCAGACGCATGCCGCCCCACGGCCACGCCCTCCCACCTCGGGATGATGTGGAAATGCAGATGGAAGATCGTCTGCCCCGCCGGCGCCCCGTTGAACTGGGTGACCACGATCCCGTCGGGCTTGAGCGCCGTCCGCACCGCCCGCGTCACCTTCTGCACGGCCAGGATCAGTGTCTCCAGCACCTGCGGCTCCGCATCCAGCAGGTTCCTTGCCCGCGAGGTCTTGGAGATCACCAACGTATGCCCCTTGCTCTGCGGGAACACGTCCATGAAGGCCAGAACCGCCTCGTCCTCATAAACCTTCACCGCGGGCATCTCGCCGCGGATGATCTTGCCGAAGATGTTGGCTTCGTCGTACGCGCCATCCAGACTCATTGTCGCCCTCGCCGCTTCGCGCCATGCTCCGGTTGGGAGGAGCAGATCATGGGCATAGGCAACGAGGGCGGCGGTGACAACCTGACCGAACGCCAGAAGAAGTGGTTCGCCTCGGTCCAGGCCAGCCTGGAGCGCGACACCGGCAAGACCCTGGCCGAATGGGTGGCCATAGCCCGGACCTGCCCGGAGACCAGGCCCCATGCCCGGGTCGAGTGGCTGCGCGAGAACTACGGCCTGGGGGTCAACCGCATCGCCCACATCCTGTCGGAGGCCTTCCCGCCGGAGATCGGCTGGGACGACGCCGACGCGCTGCGGGCGGCGCTGTGGAAGGACCCGGCCTCGACGGCCATCCTCGAAGCGGTCGAGGCGCGGGTGAAGGCGCTGCCCAAGCTGGTCACCGGCCAGCGCAAGGGCTTCTCGGCCTGGTCGAAGGAATTCCAGTTCGCCGCCGTCAAGCCGACTAAGGGCGGCACGGCGTTGCTGGGCTTGGCGGTCACGGCGGATGCGAGCCCGCGCCTGAGCGAGGCGAACGGGCGGGAGGGCTGGTCGGAGCGGCTGAAATCGAAGATCGCCCTGTCGTCGCCCAGCGAGGTCGATGACGAGATCGCCGCGCTGCTCAAGGCGGCCTGGGAGCGGTCCTAGGCCTTTTTGAACGGCGAGAACTCCTCGGTCAGATACTCGATCTGCTCCCGCACCCCCGCCCGCTCCTGGTCCAGATACCGCCGCACGGGCTCGCGGAGCGCCGGATCGGCGATCCAGTGGGCGCTGTAGACGGGGGTGGGCAGGTAGCCGCGGGAGATCTTGTGCTGGCCCTGGGCGCCGGCCTCGACGCGGGGCAGGCCGCGCAGGATGGCCTGCTCGATGGCCTGGTAGTAGCAGAGCTCGAAATGCAGGAAGGGCACGTCCTCGACGCAGCCCCAGTTGCGGCCGAAGATGCAGTCGCCGCCGATCAGGTTCAGCGCCCCGGCGATCCAGCGGCCGTCCTTCCTGGCCATGACCAGCAGCACCTGCTCGGCCATCCGCTCGCCCAGCAGCGAGAAGAACAGCCGGTTCAGATACGGCCGGCCCCATTTGCGCCCGCCGGTGTCCATGTAGAAGCCGAAGAAGGCGTCCCAGTGGTCCTCGGTGATCTCCTTGCCGCACAGCGCATGGATCTCGACGTCCGCCTGGGCGTCGCGCCGCTCGCGCCGGATGGTCTTGCGATGTGACGAAGACAGGACGCTGAGGAAATCGTCGAAATCGCGGTATCCGTTGTTGAGCCAATGGTACTGCTGGTCCTGGCGCAACAGCATGCCGTGCCCGCCGGCGAAGGCCCACTCATCCTCCAGCATGAAGGTGGCGTGCAACGAGGAGGCGCCCAGCCGGTCGGTCAGGGTCAGGGCGCCGCCCAGCAGGTAGGCCCGGGCCTCGTCGCGGTCGACGCCCGGGCGGCTCAGCAGCCTGGGCCCGGTCACCGGCGAAAAGGGTGAGGCGCACTGGAGCTTGGGGTAGTACTGCCCCCCTGCCCGCTCATAGGCGTCGGCCCAGGACCAGTCGAAGACGTATTCACCCTGGCTGTGGCTCTTCAGATAGAGCGGCATGACGGCGGCCGTTTCGCCCGCTTCGTCCTCGACAGAGAGATGCTGCGGTCCCCAGCCGGTGCGCTCGACGGCGCAACCGGATTCCTCCAAGGCGTGGAGGAAGTCATAGGCGACGAAGGGGTTGTAGCCGGTCCCGCCGGGAACGCAGGCATCCCAGGCTTCCTGCCCTATCTCGCTAACGCGGCGATGGATACGGACGGAGGGCTTCAGGATCAGGGGCATCGATGCCAAGCTGGGACCGCGAGGCGGTTCAGGCAAGGGGGCGAATGAAACAGGTCCAATCGGCGGACGCTTGGAACAAGGGTGTTGAGGCCTGGGGGCGTTTCCTGGCCAAGTACGCCGACGCCCTGGTGGTCACGGCGGCCTATGCCCTGGTCGTCACCGCGACGCGCGCGGCCGGACTGACGTGGTTTGACGACGTCCGCGAAAGTATCGCCGCCATGGATTCCTTGTTGGGATGGGCAGCCCCCTTCATCGCCTGGCTCGTGGTCTTGGGCGTCTATGACTGGCTGTGGCTCACGCTGATTGGCGCAACGCCCGGGCGAATGTTGCTGGGCCTGAAGGTGCAGCGAGTCGGCGGTGATGGCCGCCCAGGCGCAGGTCAGGCTGCTGGGCGTACGGCTCTGATGCTTGTTGCAGGCCTGGGGCTGGGGATCCCGATAATCTGCCCGTTTGCCCTGATCGTGGGATATTTCAGTCTGCACAGCAAAGGTGTGACCGTCTGGGATTGGAGCAGCGGCCTCAAAGTCGTCCTGTCGCCGGTCGGGCAATGGCGCTGGGTGCTCATCGCGATTCTCGCGACGGCCCACCTTGGCTTGCTGCTTGTGCAGAGAGTCTTGGCCCTGGCGGCGAGTGGCTAAGCCGGCCAACCCTCGAAGATCAGGTTGTCGCAATGGGGCTCCAGCCGCTCCCACTCGGCCGGGTCGCGCACGGTCCAGGCGATGATCGGCATGCCCTTGGCCCGGCAGAGGTCGGCTCTCGGGCTGGGCAGCATCTTGGCGTCCAGGGCCAGGAAGTCGGGCCGGGCGATGTCGACATGCTCGAGCGCGGCGAAGGCCTTGCGCTGCTCGGGGGCCAGCTTCATGGCGCCGTCGTCGTTCCAGGCATAGCTGTCCAGGCCGCGCAGGATCTGCGGGTGATGCTCGGCGAACCAGGCGTGCATGTAGGGATTGAAGCCGATGATGCAGATCGGCCCGTTGTGGTCGAGCAGCACCTCGCTGACCCGCTTCTCCAGCGCCCCGACCTCGCCGAACGGGGTCTTCAGCTCGATGTGGACCAGGCAGCGGTGGCCGACCTCGACCAGGGCCTCGGCCAGGGTGGGAATGGTCTCGTCCGTGCCGGCCAGCTTCAGGGTCTTCAGATCGGCGGCGCTGTGGTCGCGCAGCTTGCCCTCGGCGCCGGTCATCCGGGCCAGGCTGTAGTCGTGGAAGACCATGGCCTCGCCGTCGGCCGACAGCTGGACGTCCAACTCGATGCCGTAGCCGCCGGCGCAAGCGGCCTGGAAGGCGGCCAGGCTGTTCTCCGGCGCGCCGTTCGGGGTCCAGAGGCCGCGGTGCGCCACGGGCGGGCTGAACAACAGCTCCCAGGCCAGGCCGAACTCTTCGATCTGCGGGCGGGGCTTGGTCCTCATGGGGCGATCTCCACCACCGCATCCACCTCGACGGCGAAGTTGCGCGGCAGGCGATAGACTCCCACAGCCGAGCGGGCATGGCGACCCGCCTCGCCGAAAACCTCGACCATCAGGTCCGAGCAGCCGTTCAACACATCGGGAATGTCATAGAAGTCCGGCCCGGCCTGGACGAAACCGCCCAGCTTGACCACGCGAACCACCCGGTCGAGGTCGCCATCGGCGGCGGCCTTCATCTGGGCGATCAGGTTGAGGCCGCAGAGCCGGGCGGCGCGCACGGCAGTCTCCATGTCGACGTCGACCCCGACCTGGCCCTTGATCCCGCCTGTGCCATCCAGGGACACCTGTCCCGAAATATGGGTGTGGGACGCGCACCGGACGAACGGCACATAGTTGGCGATCGGGGCGACCGGCTGGGGCAGCACGATCCCGGCGGCGATGAGTCTCTGTTCGACCTTGGACATGCGGCAAACTATCGCGCCGCAGCGAACAGCAAAAGGGCCCCGGACCATTCCCGGTCCGGGGCCCTCACGCAGTCTTGAAGATCTGGCTTGAAAAAGATCAGGCGCCTTACTTGGCGGCCTGGACCTTTTCGACGAGGGCGGTGACGCGCTCGTTCAGCGGCTTCATGCTGTCCTTCACCGAGGCGGCGACGGTTTCGCTCATCTTGCCGACCTGAGCCATGTAGGTCTCCAGGGCCGACTTGGCCCAGGCGGTCTGCAGCTCGACGGCTTCTTGAACCGACTTGGCGCCGGCCAGGGCCTTGGCGGCCGAAACCTGCTCTTCGACGGCTTGCTTGGAATAGGCCATCGCTTGCGCGCCAAGGGCTTCAGCGCCCTTGGTGGCGGCGGTGACGGAGGCGACAACGGCTTCCAGGTTACGCTTGGAATGGGCGTTGGCGTCGTTCAGGGCGGCCAGCGACTTCTCGACGCTGTCCTTGAAAGCTTGGTTACCCGCGGTGGCGAACTGCTCGACCGTGGTCTTGAGGGTTTCAGCGCCGGTGGCCATGGTGAAAGCTCCTTGAAGCGATGGGCGTGAATGGGGCATCGACGCTAAGTCTGGGGGAGGGCTGGGTGCGTCGAACGCCGCCGATATCTCATGTTGCAGTGCAGCAGTCAACGACTTTTTGTGCACTGCAACATAACACTTTTGCATCGCAATATCGTGATCCTTCGGCCTGCGTTCAGGCGCCGCGCGGCCAATTCGCTCAGGAAGTGTTTACTTTGGCGAAAGGCGGCACGATGCATGCTAGATGGGCATCGGGCGTCTGTGGGGGGCGCCTACCTGTTTTGTCCCCAAGCGACGGATACCGCATGTTCAAGTCGGCCCGCCGAATCCTTACCGCGATCCTGTCGGCGACCCTGGTCGCCGGCCTGCTGACGCCCAGCATCGCGGCGGCTCAAATTCCGTATCTGCAGCTCCCCGCCCAGTCGCCGAAATACGCGGCCATCGTGGTCGACGCCAACACCGGCGAGGTGCTCTACGCCAAGTCAGCGGACAGCCCCCGCTTCCCGGCCTCGATCACCAAGGTGATGACGCTGTACCTGACCTTCGAGGCGCTGTCCGAGGGCCGGATTCACGCCAGCGACATGATTACCGTCTCGGCCCGCGCGGCCGCCCAGGCCCCGACGAAGCTGGGCCTGCGTCCCGGTGAACAGATCAGCGTCGACGACGCCATGCGCGCCATCGCCGTCAAATCGGCCAACGATATGGCCGTGGCGCTCGCCGAATACCTGGGTGGCAGCGAGGAGCGGTTCGCCGCCCTGATGACCCTGCGCGGCCAGGAGCTGGGCATGACCAACACCCGCTACGTCAACGCATCCGGCCTGCCCGACAACCGCCAGATCTCCTCGGCCCGCGACATCGCCATCCTGTCGCGCGCCGTGATGCGGGATTTCCCGCAATACTACAGCTACTTCTCGATCCGCAGCTTCACCTTCCGCGGCCAGACCATGACCAATCACAACCACCTGCTGGGCCAGATGCCCGGGGTGGATGGCCTCAAGACCGGCTTCACCAGCGCCTCGGGCTTCAACCTGGCCGCCTCGGCCACCCGTGACGGCAAGCGGCTGATCGCCGTGGTGCTGGGCGGCAGCTCGGTCGCGGGCCGCGACAACCATATGGAAGACCTGCTGGACACCGGCTTCGACGTCATGGCCCGCCGTGACCGCGGCGAGACCATCACCGTCGCCCAGAGCCTGTTCGAAGGCCCGCCGCAGGGCGGCCCGGTCTATCGCCCAACCACCGAGCAGGGCGACAGCGACCAGGAGGGCATCCAGATCGTGCTGGCCGACAATCCGGCCGCGCCGGGCGGCAGCATGGCGCCGATCGCCGATCCGCCCGCCCCGCTGCGCGCCGTGGCCCCCAAGAAGACCGCCCCGCCGAAGAAGAAGCCGGCCGGCGAATGGGGCATCCAGGTCGGCGCCTTCAAGGACAAGGGCCAGGCCCGCGCTGAGCTGGGCCGGTTCAAGAAGCGGTTCGACAACCTGCTGGACGACGCCGAGGGCCAGGTGGCCGACAAGGTCGGCGGCTACTTCCGCGTCCAGTTCGACGGCATGACCGCCGACGCCGCCCGCAACGCCTGCAAGACCCTGAAGGCCAAGCGTCAGGTGTGCATGGTGCTGGCGCCGTAAAGGCGGTTCGCGCCTCTCCTCCTCGCTTGCGAGGAGGAGCGAGGGACACGCCGAAGGCGGCGTCCCACGGAGGAGGAGCCTTGCGACGGTTCAGCATGCCGCGGCGTTGAGCAGGTTCCTCTGCAGATAGGCCCTCACCCGCTCCTCGCGCTAACGCGCTCAGAGTCGACCTCTCCCAGAGGGAGAGGAGTTGCCTACCCGCACTTCGCCGACTTCACGATCCCGCTGGCGCTATCGAACGTCACCGTCTGGCGCGTGGGGCTGTAGTCCATGGTCATCGCGCAGGTGGTGCAGACCAGCCGGCGGCTGACGCCGGCCGGGATCGGCGGTAGCGCGTCTTTCGACTTGCCGACAAACGCCTGCAACTCCCCTGCCCGACAGCTGTCCTTCATCGGCTCGGCCGGCATCGGCGGTTCTTCCCGCGTCGCCTCGGGCAACGGCGACGCCGCGCAGGCGGCGAGGAACAGCAGGGCCAGGTAAGCGGGCTTCATGCGATCTTCTCCCAGCCGCGGGTCTCGCCCTGGCGCCAATAGGAGACGGGCAATCCCTCGGCCTTGAAGGTTTTCCAGCGGCCGCGCGCCTCAGCCAGGGCCTCTTCGTCGCGGCCGTCGAACAGCAGGATGCACCGCTGGTATGGCGAAAGATCGCCCGCCTCAGCCCCGTCGATCAGGAACAGGGCCTCAGCGCCATTGAGGTTGTCGCTCTTGGTGGTCAGCAGCACCGGCTGGCGGGCGGCCAGGGGCTCGTCGGCCGTGCCGTGCGGCAGGAAGGCGTCGTCGCGCCAGGACCACAGCCAGCCGTCCAGATGCTCCAGCCGCTCGGGCTCGCGGGTGCGGACCAGGGCCTTCCAGCCCTTCTGGAGGGTCTTCTCCAGCAGTTCGGGAAGGACCTGGTCGAGGGACGACCGCTCCAGGTGGTAGAACCAGACCTCGCAGCCGCCCTCAGCCATCAGACTTCGTAGTTATCGGCCACGAGGCGGTTCAGCAGCCGCACGCCATAGCCGCTGGCGCCTTCCGGGATGGTCGGGTTGGTCGAGGGCTTCTTCCAGGCCACCGAGGCGATATCCAGGTGCGCCCAGGGCAGGCCGTTGACGAAGTGCTGCAGGAACAGCGCCGCGGTGATCGAACCGGCGGGACGGCCGCCGGTGTTCTTGACGTCGGCAATGGCGCTCTCGATCTGCTTTTCGTAGGCCGACGGCATCGGCATGCGCCACAGGGGCTCGCCCTCGGTCTGGCCGGCCTTGAGCAACTTCCCCGACAGTTCGTCATTGTTGGAGAACAGGCCGCCATAGTCATGGCCCAGGGAGATGATGATCGCCCCGGTCAGGGTGGCCAGATCCACCATGAACTGCGGCTTGAAGCGGTCCTGGCAGTACCAGAGGGCGTCGGCCAGCACCAGGCGGCCTTCGGCGTCGGTGTTGATGACCTCGATGGTCTTGCCCGACATCGAGGTGACCACGTCGCCCGGGCGCTGGGCGTTGCCGTCGGGCATGTTCTCGACCAGGCCCAGTATGCCCACGGCGTTGACCTTGGCCTTGCGGCCGGCCAGGGCGTGCATGACGCCGGCCACGGCGGCCGCGCCGCCCATGTCCCACTTCATGTCCTCCATGCCGTCGGCCGGCTTGATGGAGATGCCGCCGGTGTCGAAGCAGACGCCTTTCCCGACAAATGCGATGGGTTGGGCGTCCCCGCCGCCCTTCCACTGGATCACGGCCAGCTGGCTGTCGCGGACGCTGCCCTGGCCCACGCCCAGCAGGCTGCCCATGCCCAGCTTCATCATCTCCGCTTCGCCCAGGATCTCGACCTCCAGGCCCAGCGGCTCCAGCGCCTTGACCCGCTTGGCGAACTCGGCCGGGTAGAGGATGTTGGCCGGCTCGGAGACCAGGTCGCGCGAAAAGGCGATGGCCTCGGCCAGGGCCTTGAGCGGCGCCCAGGCGGCTTCGGCGGCCTTGGGATCGTCGGTGGCGACGCGGACGGTGGCGACCGAGGTCTTCTTGTCGGCCGACTCGGTGGTGCGGTAGCGGTCGAATCGGTAGCCGGCCAGCGTCGCGCCCAGGGCGGCGCGGGCCGCCTGTTCGGCGTCGGATCCCGGCAGCAGCAGGGTCAAAGTGTCGGAGCCGCTGGCCCGCACTGCCTGGAAGACCTGGGCGGCGAAGCGCTCGGCGATGTCGGCGTTCCAGTCCTTGCCCGAGCCGGCGACGATGACGCGCTGCACGTCCAGCCCGGCCGGGGCGACCAGCTCGATATTCTGCCCGGCCGAGCCCTTGAAGCGCCCCGCCGCGATGGCCCTGGAGAGGCCCCCGCTCATCGCCTTGTCGACGTCCTCGGCCGCCCAGGAGAGCTTGCCCTCCTCGAACGCCATGACGCCCACGGCGCCGCCGGTGGGAAGATTGCCGCGGTCGGCGGCGACGAACTCGATGCGCATGATCGGCTCCAAAAACAATTGCCTGCGGCATAGTCCAACCCGTGACGGCTGGGAAGGGATACGGTTGTGCCCAAAGCGCCGGCGCGTGTAGAACGGGCCACCCCACCTGGGGTCTCCCTTCAGGCCCGCAAGGCCCACCCCCGTTTCGCCTCCCCGAGCCTAATGAGCCTGATCGAACGCTATCTCTTCCGGCAGATGCTGATTCCGACGCTGCTCGCGGCGGCGGCGCTGTTCGGCGTGGGGCTGCTCAGCCAGAGCCTGGGACAGCTGGACATCATCATCGACCAGCGCCAGAGCGCGCTGGTCTTCCTGAAGATCATCATGCTGGCCATGCCGCAGCTGGCCAACCTGATCCTGCCGATCTCGGTGCTGGTGGCCGCCCTGGTGGCGCTCAACCGCCTGCATACAGAACAGGAGCTGGTGGTCTGTTTCGCCGGGGGCATGAGCCGCTGGCGGCTGATCTCGCCGGCCATGCACCTGGCGATCCTGGCGGTGCTGGTCGGGCTGGTGGTCAACCTGTGGATCCAGCCGGCCGCCTATCGCGAGATGCGCCGCACCCTCTACGCCGCCAAGACGGATCTGGCCGCCACCCTGGTGGTCGAGGGCCAGTTCACCGAGCCGGCCCCACACTTCACCGTCTACGGCCAGACGGTCGACCCCGACGGCCTGATCCACAACCTGTTCATCCACCAGGAAACCGCGACCGGCGGGGCGACCACCTACACGGCCAAGGAAGGCCGCATCGTCTATCGCGACAAGTTCCCGATCCTGGTCATGCGGCAGGGCTCCAACCAGGAGTTCTCCGACACCGGTGTCCTGAACTTCCTCTCCTTCGAGGAATACGCCCTGGACCTGCGCCCCTTCCTCAACGCCGACGGCCCGATCCGCTACAAGAGCTCGGACCGCTATCTGCACGAGCTGTTCTACCCGGACCTGCGCCAGAGCTTCGAGAAGAAGAACCGCACCAAGCTGCTGGCCGAGGGCCATTCGCGCCTGGCCTCGCCCCTCTACAGCCTGGCCTTCATGGCCATGGCCCTGGCCGCCGTGGTGGCCGCGGGCTTCAGCCGGCTGGGCTATGGCCGGCGGATCGCCGCCATCGGGGCGGCGGCGGCGGCGGTGCGCATCCTGGGCTTCGCGGTGCAGGCGGCCTGTGACGACAATGTCTGGATGAACGCCCTGCAGTATCTCATCCCGCTGGCCGCCACCGCCTGGGGCTTCGGCCAGGTGTTCCGAAGCGTGGAGCGCCGCTCGGGCTGGCGCGACTGGATGCCGTTCGAGATGAAGGAGCCCAAGGCCACGATAGGAGCGCCGGCATGAGGCTGGGGATCGGGCGGCTGCCGACCTATGTCCTGGGCCGCACCCTGCTGGGCGTGGCCGGCGCCCTGGCGGTGATCGCCGGGGTCATCGTGCTGATCGAGTTCGTCGACATCTCGCGCACGGTCGGCGGGCGCAGCGAGACCAACTTCGTCCACCTGTTGTGGCTGACGGTGCTGAAGGCGCCCTCGACCATCCTGACCCTGCTGCCCTTCGCCTTCCTGTTCGGCACCCTGGCCGCCTTCGTGGGCCTCAATCGCCGCAGCGAGCTGATCGCCATGCGGGCGGCGGGCGTCTCGGCCTGGCGGTTCATCCTGCCGGCCGCCGTGGCCGCCTTCGTAGTCGGGGCGGTGACCGTGGCGGCGCTCAACCCGCTGGCCGCCCTGCTCAACGTCAAGTTCGAGCAGGCCCGCACCGCCATGCTCGAGGACTATCTGACCTCGACCCCCAAGGAGACCTGGCTCAGGCAAGGCGACGCCAAGTCCCAGGTGGTCATCCGGGCCCGGGCCCACGACCAGGTCGGCGGCACGGTCAGGCTCAAGGGCGTCTCGCTGTTCATGTACGCCGTGGGCCCCAACGGCGGCTTGGAATTCTCCCGCCGCATCGAGGCAGACGAGGCGCGGCTCTATCCGGGCTACTGGCGGCTGACCGGGGTGCGCGAGGCCGCGGCCGGGGCCGGCACGGTGCGGTCCGAGAGCCTCTCCATCCCCTCGACCCTGGACGACCAGGCGGCCATCGAGCGCTTCACCACCCCCGACGCCATCGCCTTCTGGCGGCTGCCGGCGACGATCAGGGGCACTGAGCAGGCCGGCTTCTCGGCCCTGCCCTATCGCCTCAGGCTCCAGCAGCTGCTGGCGACGCCGCTCTTGTTCGCGGCCATGTCCGTGCTGGCGGCGGCGTTCTCGCTGCGGCTGATGCGGCTGGGCGGGCTGGCGGCGCTGGCGGGGTCCGGCGTGGCCCTGGGCTTCATCTTCTTCTTCTTCAACCAGTTCTGCCTGGCGCTGGGCAAGGCCGAGATCATCCCGACCCTGGCCGCCGCCTGGGCCCCGCCCTTGCTGGCGTTGTTATCGGGGCTCACCCTGCTTTGTTATACCGAGGACGGGTGACACACAGTTGCGATTCCCTGGCTTTCGGGTCCCCTCTACAAAGTGTAGGGGCCATAGTCTGAATAAGTGCTTTGAGTGGGCGCGGGGGGCCGCGCGACAAGGATACGAGTTGATGAGCAAGGCCAGCCGTTCCGCGCCGTCCCGCGCCCGCCTGTTCGCGGGCGTGGCCGCCGTGACGCTGGGCGCCCTGGCCGCCCATCCGGCGCTCGCGCAGGAGGCCATGGCCACCGCGCCCGCTTCCGCAAAGCCGCCGCCCGCCGACGACGGCCTGGGCCAGCGTGGCTTCTATCTGGAAGCCGACCTGCTGATCCAGGACGACAAGGCCAAGGTCGTCACCGCCCGGGGCAATGTCGAGGTCCGCTACCGCGGCCGCACCTTGCGGGCTGGCGAGCTGGTCTATGACCAGGCCTCCGGCGTGGTCTCGGCCAAGGACAAGGTGGTGATCGTCGATCCCAGCGGGGCGACCACCTTCGCCGACGCCGTGGTGCTGGACGACGAGCTGACCGCCGGCATCGCCAAGGGCTTCTCGGCCCGGCTGGAAGGCAACGTCAAGATCGCCGCCGACACCGCCGTGCGCCGCAGCGACACGGTCCAGGAGCTGAACAAGGCGATCTACACGCCCTGCGAAATCTGCGCCGAGGACAAGACCCGGCCGCCGTCCTGGTCGATCAAGGCCGACAAGGTGGTGGAGGATAAGAGCCGCCAGCTCATCTACTACCGCAACGCCACCATCGAGCTGTTCGGGGTGCCGGTGTTCTTCGCGCCGGTCTTCTGGCAGGCTGACCCCAGCGCCGAGCGCAAGTCGGGCCTGCTGCCGCCCAAAATCCAGGGCTCCAAGCGCCGGGGCCTCTCCTACGAGCAGCCCTACTACCAGGTCATCTCGCCGTCCGAGGACCTGACGATCAGCCCGCAGATCAACACCAAGGTCAATCCGTTCCTGAACCTGGACTGGCGCAAGCGGTTCTATTCGGGGACGGTCGAGGCGCGGTTCGGCTACACCTACGAAAAGGACCTGACGGGCGACGGCGACCGCATCGGCGATCTGACCTCGCGCAGCTACATCCTGGCCGACGGCAGGTTCGACATCGACAAGAACTGGAAATGGGGCTTCTCGGCCGAGCGGGCCAGCGAAGACCTGATCTTCCAGAAATACGACATCGACGATGTCTACACCCAGCGCGGCCTGGTCGCCTCGGACGACAAGCGCCTGACCTCGCAGCTCTATGCCACGCGGCAGGACAACCGCTCCTGGTTCTCGGTCGACATGATCAGCATCCAGGGCCTGCGACCCTCCGACATCGACCGCACCATCCCCACCATCGCCCCCCTGATCGAGGGCCGCTGGGAGCCGGACAGCCCGGTGCTGGGCGGGCGGCTGAGGCTGCAGGGCAGCGCCGTGGCGCTGACGCGCGACCAGTCGCAGTTCCTGGCCAGTGATCCGGGCATCGACAGCCGCCGGGCCAGCGGCCTGGCCGACTGGCGCGGAAGTTTCACCACCTCCTACGGCCTGCGGGTCTCGCCCTTCGCGCAGGTGAGGGCGGACGCCTACAGCATCTCCGACCGGCCGGGCGGCCTCTCGGACGCCTCGGTGACCCGGGTGGTCGGGGTGGCGGGGTTGGACTTCTCCATGCCCTTCATCCGGCGCGACGGCGACCGCACCATCGTGCTGGAGCCCCTGGCCCAGATCGCCCTGTCGCCCGACACCGACAACGACCCGCGCATTCCCAACGAGGACAGCATCGTCTTCGAGTTCGACGAGACCAACCTGCTGCGCGCCGACAAGTCGCCGGGCTTCGACATCTATGAAGGCGGCCAGCGGGTGAACCTCGGCGGCCGGGCCAGCGTGATCTTCGACGACGGCCGCTCGGCCAGCCTGCTGGTCGGCCGCAGCTACCGCAGCGAGTTCGATCCGGGCCTGCCCGCCCGCACCGGCCTGCAGACCACCTCGTCCGACTGGATCGTGGCGGGCGAGGTGACCCCGATCCTGGGCGTCTCGCTGTTCAGCCGGGCCCGCCTGGACAGTGACACCCTCAATGTCCGCCGCCTCGAGGCTGGCGCCGATGTGCTGACCGACCGCGCCTGGGGCTATGTCCGCTACCTGCGCGACAACCAGGACATCAGCGGCGTGCAGCGCGAGGACGTCGACTTCTCGGGCCAGGTTCTGGTCAGCGGCAACTTCGGCGTCACCTTCGGCGGCATCCGCGACATCGAGAACGACGTGTGGCGCCGGCAGGAGTTCGGCGTGATGTACAAGGACGACTGCCTCGACATGGCCGTGGTCTGGGTGCACGAAGAGACATTCAACCGCACCCTGGGACCATCGGACTCGGTGGTGATACGCCTAAAGCTCGCCACATTGGGCGATAAAGGCTACAGCCGATGACTCGCCGAGGGGCAACCGGTTCAGGACCGGGCTTAAGAACCAGAGGAACGACTAAATACATGCTGTCCGCGCGTCGCGTGACGAACCTGGCCACAGTGGCCATGTCCGTCCTGGCCCTGGCCTCGGCCGGCCTGCCTCCCCTGGCTCAAGCCCAGACTCCGCCTGTCGCTCCTTCGGCCGATCCCGGCCTGTCGGAAGGCGTCGCCGCCACGGTCAATGACGAGATCATCTCGACCTATGACCTGGTCCAGCGCATGCGTCTGATCATGGTGACCTCCGGCATCCAGCCGACCGAGGACACCATTCCCCAGCTGCAGCGCGAAGCCCTGCGCAGCCTGGTCGACGAGCATCTGCAGCTGCAGGAGCTTCGCCGGGTCGAGAAGGAAAACAAGATCGACATCGTGGCCACCGACGCGGAGGTCAACGACCAGATCGCCTCCTGGGCCAAGGACAACAACTCCACCGGCGACCAGATGCTGGCCCGCCTGGCCGCCCAGGGCGTCGGGGCCGAGACCCTGAAGTCGCAGATCCGCGTCGACATGAGCTGGCAGCAGTATATCCGCGGCCGCTTCGGCCAGCGGCTGAAGATCGGCGACGACCAGGTCAAGGCCACCATCCAGCGGCTGAGCGAAGAAGCCACCAAGCCGCAGTACCAGGTCAGCGAGATCTATATCGACGCCGCCCGGGTCGGCGGCATGGATACCGCCGTCCAGGGCGCCCAGTCGCTGATCGAGCAGATGCAGGCGGGCGCGCCCTTCGCCTCGGTCGCCCGGCAGTTCTCGTCCTCGACCAGCGCGGCCAACGGCGGCGACGCCGGCTGGATCACCAGCGGCGAAATGCCCACCGAGGTCGACCAGGTGCTCGACCAGCTGCGCCCCGGCCAGCTGTCGCGGCCCATCCAGACCCAGGACGGCGTCTACATCATCTATCTGAAGGACAAGCGCTCGGGCGCCAGCGCCACCCTGGTCAATCTCAAGCAGATCGCCGTGCCCCTCGAGGGCGAGCCGACCGCCGAGCAGCTGACCGCCGCCCAGGCGACCCTGGAAAAGGTCCGCCCGCTGGTCACCGGCTGCGCCGACCTGGAAAGCAAGACCGCCGGCATCGAGGGCATCCTGGCCGGCGATCTGGGCGAGGTCGACATCTCCACCCTGACCCCGGCCTTCGCCGACGCGGCGACCAACACCCCGATCGGCCAGCTCTCCCAGGCGGTGCGCAGCCCCGGCGGCCTGCACCTGGTGATGGTCTGCGGCCGCCGCCAGAGCGGCGCCGACGCCCTGACCCCCGAACAGGTGGAAAACCGCCTGCGCGGCCAGCAACTGTCGCTGATCGAGCGGCGGGTGATGCGGGACCTGCGCAACTCCGCCACCATCGAGATGCGGTGAGCGCCCGGCCGCTCGCTCTGACATTGGGTGATCCCGCGGGCGTCGGCCCGGAGATCATCGTCAAGGCCTGGCGCGCCCTCAGCCAGGACGGCCCGCCCTTCCTGGTGGTCGGCGACGCCCAGGCCCTGACCTCCGCCCCGGCCGCCGCCGGCGTTCCCATCCGCACCGTCGGCCGGGCCGAGCAGGCGCTGAGCCTGTTCCGCCAGGCCCTGCCGGTGCTGGACCTGCCCCTGACCACCGACGTGGTGGCCGGCCAGCCCAGCGGCGCCCACGCCCCGCAGATCATTCGCTGGATCGAGACCGCGGTGGGCCTGGCGCTGGTGGGCGCCGTCGGCGGCGTGGTCACCGCCCCCATCGCCAAGGCGCCGCTCTACGAGGCCGGCTTCAAGTTCCCCGGCCATACCGAGTTCCTGGCCGAGCTGACCGCCCCGGCCAACCAGCCCGGGGCGCGCGGGCCGATCATGATGCTGACCGCCCGCGACCTGCGCGTAGCCCTGGTCACCATCCACGAGCCGCTGGCCAGAGTGCCCGGCCTGATCACCATCGAGCGGGTGGTCAATGCGGGCCTGGTCACCGCCCAGGCCCTGCGCCGCGATTTCGGCATCGCCCGGCCCAGGCTGGCGGTGGCGGGCCTCAACCCGCATGCCGGCGAGTCCGGCGGGCTGGGGCGCGAGGAGATCGAGACCATCGAACCGGCCGTCCGGGCCCTGCGCGACCTCGGCGTCGACGCCCAGGGCCCCTACCCGGCCGACAGCCTGTTCCACCAGGACGCCCGCGCCCGCTACGACGCGGTGCTGTGCCAGTACCACGACCAGGCGCTGATCCCGGTCAAGATGCTGGACTTCTGGGGCGGGGTGAACGTCACGCTCGGCCTGCCGGTGGTGCGCACCAGCCCCGACCACGGCACCGGCTTCGACATCGCCGGCCGCGGCCACGCCCGGCCCGACAGCCTGATCGCCGCCATCCGCCTGGCCGACAGCATCGCCGCCCACCGGTTAGCGGCGTGAGCCTTCAGAACCTGCCGCCCCTGCGCGAGGCGCTGGCCGAGCACGGCCTGCTGGCCCGCAAGAGCTTTGGCCAGCACTTCCTGCTGGACCTCAACATCACCCGCAAGATCGCCCGCCTGGCCGGCCCGCTGGAGGGCCAGACGGTCATCGAGGTCGGCCCCGGCCCCGGCGGCCTGACCCGGGCCCTGCTGGAGGCCGGCGCCCAGGTCATCGCCGTGGAGATGGACCCGCGCTTCATCGAGCTGCTGGGCGAACTGGCGCAGGCCGCCGAGGGCCGGCTGACCATTGTCGAGGGTGACGCGCTGAAGGTTGACGAGGCGGCCCTGACCGGCGGCGCCCCCGCCCACCTGGTCTCCAACCTGCCCTACAATGTCGGCACGCCGCTGCTGATCAAATGGCTGACAGGCCCCTTCCGCCCAACCAGCATGACCCTGATGTTCCAGAAGGAAGTCGCCGACCGCATCGCCGCTCCGGTGGGTGGGGACGCCTATGGGCGGCTGGCGGTGATCAGCCAGGCCATCTGCGAGGCCAAGGTGGTCATGGACCTGCCGCCCAGGGCCTTCACGCCACCGCCCAAGGTTTCGTCGGCCGTGGTGCGCCTGGACCCCCTGCCCAACCCGCCCGCGCCGGCGCTGGTCAAGGCGCTGGAAAACGTCACCGGCGCGGCCTTCGGCCAGCGGCGCAAGATGCTGCGGTCGAGCTTGAAGGTGCTGGGCGGCGAGGCGCTGTGCGTGAAAGCGGGGATCGATCCCGGGGCGCGGGCCGAGACTGTCGATGTTGCGGGGTTCCTGAGGTTGGCGGCGGCGCTCGCCTCCTGACTCCGGGGTTAGTCCAGTCCTTCGCCCAATATCCCCTCCACCAACGGCTCGACCCAAAGGTTCCGCCCCGTGCGCAGCTTTTCGCCGTGATAGATGTGGGCCAGGTCCGAGTAGGCCCGGTCGAAATCCTCATTCAGGATCACGTAGTCGAAGGTCGACCAGGCCTGCACCTCGTCCTTGGCGCGGGAGAGGCGCTTGGCGATCACCTCGGCGCTGTCCTGCGAGCGGGCCTCCAGGCGACGGCGCATCTCCAGCAGCGACGGCGGCAGGATGTAGACCAGCACCGAATCGTCCGGCAGCTGGGCCTTGATCCGCATGGCGCCCTGGTAGTCGATATCGAACAGGGCGCTGTCGCCCCGCTCGAGAGCCTCGACGATGGGCGCCTTGGGGCTGCCGTAGCGGTTGCCGTAGACCTCGGCCCATTCCAGCAGGGCGTTGTCGGCCAGCAGGCGGTCGAACTCGGCGTTGTCGACGAAATGATAGTCGCGGCCGTCATGCTCGCCCGGGCGCGGCTGGCGGGTGGTGGCCGAGATCGAGAGGTGCAGGTCCTTGTGATCGGCCACCAGCCGGCGGGTCAGCGAGGTCTTGCCGACGCCCGAGGGCGCCACAACCATCAGCAGCAGGCCGCGGGTCTTTCGGCGGACTTCGTCACTCGACATTCTGGACCTGCTCGCGGAACTGTTCGATCACCGCCTTGAGGTCCAGACCGATGGCCGTCAAGGCCGTGGTCGCCGATTTCGAGCAGAGGGTGTTGGCCTCGCGCATGAATTCCTGGGTCAGGAAGTCCAGGCGGCGGCCGGCCGGGGCTTCGGCGCTCAGCAGGCGGGCCTGGCCGACATGGCTGGTCAGCCGGTCCAGTTCCTCGCGGACATCGGCCTTGCCGGCCAGCACGGCGGCCTCCAGCACGATGCGTTCCTCCGGCGCGCCGCCGTCCAGCAGCTCGGCCATGCGTTTGGCGAAGCGGTCGCGCAGGATGGCCGGCTGGGCGGCGGCCTCGCCCTCGGCGGCGGCGACCAGGCTCTCGACCCGGTCGACCAGGCCGGCCAGGATCGGTTCCAGGCTCAGGCCCTCGGCCTGGCGGGCCAGCTTCAGGCTGTCCAGCGCCTGGGCGATGGAGACGGCCATTTCCTTTTCGAGCTCGGCCTTGAGCTCCGGATTCTCGTCCGCCTCGGCGACCTCGATAACCCCGCGCAGGGCCAGCAGGCCATCGATGCGCGGCGCCTTGGCCCGACCGTCCTTCACGTAGGGCGCGCCCAGGTCGAGGTAGCGCTCGAGCTGGGCGATGTTGACGCTGACCTGACCGCCCTGCTCGGCCCGCCTGGCCTGCAGGCTGACATTGACCTGGCCGCGCTGGAAGCGGGCCGTGGCGCCGTCCCTGGCGACGCGTTCCAGCGAATCGAAGCCGGGCGGCCCCTTGAAGCGGACCTCGAGGTTGCGGCCGTTGACCGAGCGGGCCTCGACCGCCCAGCTCCAGCCGCCATAGGCCCCTTCCGCCCGGCCAAAGCCGGTCATGCCAGAAAGCGCCATCAGCGTTTGGGGGGCGGCTTGAGGGCTGGCTTGGAAGCCGGGGGCAGCTTGACCGGTGCGGGCGGCGCCACATCGACCGGCGTGGCGGCGACGGGGCCCTTGCGGCCGGCCTCGATGCCGCGCCAGGCGGCGACGTTGCGGTTGTGCTCCTCCAGGGTGGCGGCGAAGACGTGCCCGCCGGTGCCGTCGGCGACGAAGAAGATGTCGTCGGTGTTGGCCGGGTCCAGCACGGCGGCCAGGGCGGCGCGGCCGGGATTGGCGATCGGGCCCGGCGGCAGGCCGACGATCTGGTAGGTGCTGTAGGGATTGGGTCGGGCCAGTTCCGACACCCGCAGGCCATGGCCCAGCGGAACCCCGCCGGTCAGGCCGTAGATGATGGTCGGATCGCTTTCCAGCTTCATGCCCTTGCGCAGGCGGTTGATGAACACCGCCGCCACCTTGGGCCGCTCGTCAGGCTTGCCGGTCTCCTTCTCGACGATGGAGGCCAGGATGACGGCCTCTTCCGGGGTCGAGAACGGCAGGCCGGGCTGGCGTTTGGCCCAGAGCTGGGCCAGCAGCTCGTCCCGGGCGTCCATCATCCGTTTCAGCACCGCGGCGCGGTCCTCGCCGCGTTCGAAGTCATAGGTCTCGGGCAGGATCGACCCCTCCGGCGGCGTCGGGGCGATGCCGACCAGGGCCGGCTCGGCGTTCAGCCGCCGGGCGGCCTCGGCCGAGGTGATGCCCTCGGGCAGGGTGATGGCGTGGCGCACGACCCGGCCGTGGCGCACGGCGTCCAGCACCTGGGCCATCGAGGCCCGGGCCGGGAACTCATACTCGCCGGCCCTCAAGGTGCGGTCGGCATGGGTCAGTTCGGCCGCGACGATGAAGATCGAGCTGGACCGCACCGCCCCGCCCCGTTCCAGGGCGGCGGCGATCTCGGGCAGGCTGGAGCCCCTGCGCAGGATGACCGTGGTCTTGGTCGTCGCCGGTCCCGCCCCGGCATAGGTCCAGGCGGCCCAGGCCAGGCCCAGCAGCGCGGCCACGAACAGGGTCGCGAAGGCGCTGGTGAAGATGATCGCCAACCGCCGCATGAACGGCAGCCCCCCCGACGACCGCTGGTTCACGGGGCCCGTCGGAAGATGACGCAGGCGTTGGTGCCGCCAAATCCGAAGCTGTTGGACATCGCCACCTCCATGGCCTTGGGCTTGGCCTTATGGGGGACCAGATCGATCGGCGTGTCGAACTCAGGATCGTCCAGGTTGATCGTGGGCGGCGCGGTCTGATCGCGAAGGGCGAGAATCGTGAAGATCGACTCCACCGCGCCCGCCGCGCCCAGCAGGTGGCCGGTCATCGACTTGGTCGAGCTCATCATGGCGTTCTTGGCGTTGTCGCCCAGCAGCCGCTCCACCGCCCCCAGCTCCAGGCCGTCGGCCATGGTCGAGGTGCCGTGGGCGTTGACGTAGCCGATCTCGGAGACATCGATGCCGGCGTCCTTGACGGCCGCCTTCATGGCCCGCAGGCCGCCGTCGCCGTCCTCGGACGGGGCGGTGATGTGGTAGGCGTCGCCCGACAGGCCATAGCCGATGACCTCGGCATAGATCTTGGCGCCGCGCGCCTTGGCGTGCTCGAGCTCTTCCAGCACCAGGATGCCGGCCCCCTCGCCCATCACGAAGCCGGCGCGGTTCCTGTCATAGGGCCGCGAGGCGGTGGTGGGGGCGTCGTTGAAGTCGGTGGCCATGGCCCGGCAGGCGATGAAGCCGGCGATGCCCAGCGGGCAGATCGAGGCCTCGGCCCCGCCGGCGATCATCACATCGGCGTCGCCATACTTGATCAGCCGGGCCGCGTCGCCGATGGCGTGGGCCCCGGTGGCGCAGGCCGTCACGACCGAGTGGTTGGGGCCCTTGAAGCCATAGCGGATCGACACCTGGCCCGAGGCCAGGTTGATCAGGGCGGAGGGAATGAAGAAGGGGCTGACCCGGCGGGGCCCCTTCTCGGCCATTTCCAGGGCGGTCTTTTCGATGGTGGCCAGGCCCCCGATGCCCGAGCCGATGATCACGCCAGTGCGCAGCCTGACCTCTTCGTCGTCGGGCAGGTTGGCGTCCTTCACCGCCTCATCCGCCGCCGCCATGGCGTAGAGGATGAAGTCGTCAACCTTGCGCTGGTCCTTGGGGGCCATGGTGCCGTTGGGATCGAAGCTGCCCTCGACGTCGGGGCCGCCGCCGCCGCGTCCATCGACGCGGGGAATCTCGAAGGCCACCTGACAGCCATAGTCGGTCGCATCGAAGGTGCTGATGGTCCCGGCCCCGGACTTGCCGGCCAGGATGTTCTTCCAGGTCACATCGACCCCCTGCCCCAGGGGGGTCAGCAGGCCCAGACCGGTAACGACGACACGCCTCATGAGGTCTAACTCCCTCGCCGCCTCAAACGAAAACCGCCGCGCGCATCAGGTTTTTGCAAGCCCATGCGGCGCGGCGGCCAAACGCCAGGAAAAAGGACGGGTGGCCTCAGCCGCCCGACTTCTCCGAGATGAACTTCACGGCGTCACCCACGGTTTGGATGTGCTCGGCCGCGTCGTCCGGGATTTCGATGTCGAATTCTTCTTCGAACGCCATAACCAGCTCGACATTGTCGAGGCTGTCAGCGCCCAGGTCGTCGATGAAGCTCGCCTTCTCGGTGACCTTCTCGGGATCCGCATCGAGATGCTCGATGACGATCTTACGCACGCGCTCGAGAATGTCGGACATTCGCTTGTAGTCCCTCTGTGATCAGTTTGGGCCCGCCCCAGGCTCGCCGGGTGCGGGAAATCGAGGCTGAGCTAGCATGTTCCTTTCGGGGTGGCTAGCACTTGGCCGCCCATCGGGTTCCTAGTCAGAGTCTGCACCAGAGCCAAACGTGCGATGTGGGAAGTCGTGCCAGACAATGCCAGGGGAGCCAGGTTTGCCGCCGCGACACCGCCGGAACAGGCTCGTGGGAACGGAATGGGGTGGGATTGCTGAAACGCCCGGCGCCTAGCGATCCGGGGGCCAGAACCGCCGCAGGGCCGCGGCCAGCGCCGTGGGGTTGTCCTCCTGGACGTTATGGCCGGCATCGGGAACGATGGTGAGCCTTGCCCCGGGGACGGCGGCGGCGAAGGCCAGGGCGGCGCGATCATCCAGCACCCGGCTGCGACCGCCCCTCGCCAACAGGACCGGCAGGCCGCTCGCCGCCGCCACCTGGTCGAGCCGGGCCACCACCGCCAGGATGGCGCCATAGTCGAAGGGCCGGCGGCGGTCCTGTTTCCAGCGCCAGCCGCCCTGCGCAGTCCGCCGCATCAGGTTGCGCATGCGGTAGTCGAGCAGGCGGCGGTCGGTCCTGGGGCTGGCGAGGCAGGCGGCGGCGACCACGGCTTCCACCGAATCCGCCTCGGCGTGGCGGATGAAGAAGTCGCGCAGACCCTCGGTGCTGGCAAAATCGACACCCGGCGCGACATCGACCAGGGTCAGGCTGGCGAACACCGCCGGCGCGGCGCGAGCGGCCAGGGCCGCCACCACCCCGCCCAGGGACATGCCGACCAGATGGCAACCCTCGAGTCCCAGGGTGTCGACCAGGCCCAGCACATCGCCGACATGCTGGGCGAGGTCGTAGCGCTCCGACCAGTGGCTGTCGCCATGGCCCCGCAGATCCATGGCCAGCAGACGGTAGTCGCTCCGGAGCAGCAGGCAGGCGAAATCCCAGGTCCGTCCCGTCAGGCCGCCGCCGTGCAGCAACAGCACCGGCGGCCCCGCTCCGCCCCAATCATAGACCCGCAGGCTGCCGTCCGGCCCGGGCGCGTCCAGCGGTTCGGGCGGCGAGAAATCGTGACAGCCCAGCCCAATTCGGATCGCCAGGTCGCGCATCGGACAGGCATTGGACATCGCGGCCATCCCACACTACCTTGATAACTCAAGGTATGGCGCCTGACCGCCACTTGCCAAGCGCTTTTGGCGGCCCGATACCGCAGAAACGACAGGGGAAGGCCGCATGTCGCCGCCGAAAAGACGGGTCCGCCGCGGCGTCGAGGACGCCCGGCAACGCATTCTGGAGACAGCCGAGGCTCATCTGGCCGCCGACGGCCCGGCCGGCGTCAAGGTGCAGCGAATCGCCCGCGAACTGGGGATCACCGACGCGGGGGTGAACCACCATTTCGGCAGTCGGGAAGCCCTGCTGGAGGCCCTGCTCCGCTTCTGTGGCCGCCGTTTCGTCGAGGAATTGCGGGCTGAGGTCGCGGCCCGCGGCGAGGCGCCCTTCGATGCCGGTCAGGCGGCGAGACTGCTGCTCGACTTCTATGGACGGCGGGGGACGGGGCGTCTGGCGATGTGGCTGATGCTGTCGGGCTGGGAGCCGCAGGGCAGCGGCATGCTGGAGCCACTGGTCGACTGGGCATGGCGCTCGGCCCTTCTCGCCACGCGCAGGGACTGCCAGAAGTTGGTGGCCGTGCTGAGCGCCGTGACACTGAGCCAGGCGCTGTCCAGGGACGCCATCCTGCGGAGCGTCGGGCTGGACGGAGTCGACGAGGCCGATTTCCTGGACTGGGTGGCGCGGCTGGCCGCTTCGCCCCGGCCGTGAACCGACGCCGCTGGCGGCGCTATTTGGACACCAGCGCGCAGCTGTGGTCGAGATACTGCACCCTGCCGCGGACCGTCTTGCGCCAGTCGTCGAAGGCGGCGGACCAGTTGATGTCGGTGGCCACCAGCACGCCGCCGGGCCGCAACGCCGCCCAGCCCTGGCGGAACTCGAACAGCTGGTTTTCGTAGCTGTGCTCGCTGTCGTGGATGAAGATGTCACAGCCGTCCGCCAGCACGGCCGGCAGCACCTCGCTGGCCCGGCCCAGGACCAGCGACCAGCGGCCGCGAAACTCGTCCGGAACCAGCCAGCCGCAGTCCTTGCCGGGCGGCACCACGGCCCCGCCCTTGCCGGCCCAGAATGCCTCGGTGTTGCGCTCGGGCTCGGCGAACTCCGGCAGGTCGACCGAAACCAGCTCGCCGGCGCCATTGGCGTCCATGGCCTTGAGCATCACCGCCGAGGAGAGGCCATTGCAGACGCCGGTTTCGACGACGCGGGCGGGCTTGCGCGAGCGGACCAGCGACCACAGCATCTCGGCATGCGGTGATTGGACCGCGCCGTGACCGAGGCTGTGGCCCCGGGTTGTCCCCGAAACCCCGCTGAACGCCTCCCGAAGCGCGGTCAGCCGCTCGTCGACGAAGGGCCGGATCTCCGGCGCCAGGATCGGACGGGCTCTCACCTGACGCGACAGGGCTGTCAGGGCGTAGTCCGGTTTGCGGAGCGCCCGACGGGCCAGTGAAATGAGGTTCATGCCTACAGGATAGGGCGGCCCGCCGGGAGCGTAAACGCTGTCGGCGCCCGTGGCCGCGCCTTCTCTTCGGCGGCGTTCAGAACGAAGGCGATCACCGCCGCCACCGCCCGGTAGAGGGCCTCGGGAATCTCATCGTCCAGCGGGATGGTCGCCAGCGCCTCGGCCAGCGCCGCGTTCTGCTCCAGCGGCACGCCGTGCTCGCGGGCGGTGTCGATGATGGCCTGGCCGATCTCGCCGCGGCCGGTGGCGACGACCCGCGGGGCGCCCGGGGCCTCGTACTGCAGGGCGACGGCCAGGACTTTGGGGGGCTGGCTCATGCGGCGCTGTCGGCGAAACGGCCGGCGGGAGCCAGTTCGGTATGGGGCGCGCCGGGGCGGATGGCGATCTGGGGGTCAAGGGCCTGCGCCTGCAGGGCCAGGGCCAGGCTGACACGGTCCTGGTCCAGGCGGGCCGCCGCGTCGGGGACTTCGGCCCAGAGGTTGGCCCGAAGCTCGGAGCCCCGCAGCGCCAGATTGACATGCACCGGACCGACGCCGGCCAGGTCGAGGGTGAAGCGGGCCCGCCAGATTCGCTCCCGCGATTCGCCGGGCGCCGGCGGGTCGTCGGCGTCGATCTGGAACTGGGCGATGGCGGCGCCCTGGGGCGTGGCCAGGGGCAGTTCGAACAGCCAGGGGCCGGTGCGGGTGACGCCAGGCTCGCTTGGCGTCGAGGCGGCCTGCTGCAGCAGCTGGCGCGACAGGGCCGCGACCGTCCGGCGCTGCAGATGGGCGGCCAGGGCCTGGATCTCCGGATGGGGCGGCAAGGTCGGCAGGACGGCTGGCTGGCCGGTCTGCGGCCCGTCGCGGTAGGGCGGCGGCGGTGCGGGCTCGGGGGCAGGAAGCCCGAGGCTGGGGGCGGCGGGCTGGCCGTTGGCGGCGACGGCGAGCGCCTGATGCAGGTCGATCAGGGCGGCCTTCAGATCGGCGGGCGGCGGCCCCGCCTGGCTGGCCAGCCGCGCCTCGAGGAAAAGGCCCGAGGCCGACAGCGCCTGACGCAGGTCGGCGGCGGTGGGCGGCGGGACAGTAGGCAGCTGGAAGCCCAGGACCTTGACGATGGCCGCCTTGAGGGCCGGCGATAGGTCCGGCCTGGCCAGGGCGACGCTCAGGTCGGCCAGCAGCGTCGCCAGACCGCCCTGGCGGGTGGCGGCGGCGTGGACGGCGGTCTCGAGGGCGGAGGCGGGCGTCGTCGCGGGCAGCGGCGGCGGCGGAGCGGCGGGAGCGGCCTGTTCGAGGAGGCCAAGCGCCGGCTGACCCGTGACCGGGCCGACCGAGGCAGGACTGTCCGTGAGCGGACTGCCGGTGATCGGGCCGACCGCAGCCGGGCCGCCCACGGCCGAGACCGCGGAGATGGGCGCCAGGTTCGACATGGCCGGAGCCTAGGCCCTAGCCATGAAAGGGCTGTTAAGGATTGCCTCAGGCGGCGGCGCGGGCGAAGCGGCCCGGGGGCTGGCCGACATGGCGACTGAAGGCGGTACTGAAGGTGCTCGCCGAGCCGTAGCCGACGCGTTCTGCGACTTCGGCGAGCCCAAGGTCCCGGCGACGCAGCAGGTCCTGCGCGACGGCCATGCGCCAAGCGAGCAGATACTCCATCGGCGGCAGGCCCACGGTGCGGGTAAACCGCTCGAAAAAGGCCGAGCGCGACAGCGCAGCCTGCCTGGCCAGCTGGGCCATCGTCCAGGAGCGCCCCAGCTGGCCGTGCATCTGCCCGATCGCCTGGGCCAGCCGTGCGTCGGCAAGGCCGCGCAGCAGCCCTGGCGGGGCGTCCTCCCCTGAGGTGGATCGCAGGGCTTCGATGAGCAGCACCTCCACCAGGCGAGTGAGCACCAGGTCCCGGCCCGACCTCTGCTCACCCGATTCCTCGCCGACGAGCCGCACCAGCAGCGAAAGCCGCTCGGCGCCGCGCACATGGACCAGCGCCGGCAGCAGCGACACCAACAACGCCGCATTGGGCGAGTCGAAGACGAAGTAGCCGCCGAGCAGGCGCACATCGGCGGAGCCAGACTGATCCCCGTGGCGAATCTCCTCTGTCGGCGCCGGGCCTGCCTTCGGGTCGATATGGACAGGCGCGACCGGCTCGAAACCCGACAGAATGAAGCCCGGCGTCGCCGGCAGCAGCACGAAGTCGCCCGCTTCAAGCGTGAGAGGGGCCTGGCCGTCCACGGCGAGACGGCATCGGCCCTCGAGCACGGCGCAGAAGCTCGGCTGACCGTAGTCCGAGTAGCGGACGCCCCAGCGACCGGCGCCGCTGATGCCTTTCGAGAATACGGCGCGGGGCTGAAGCAGGGCGATGACTTCAGAAAGTGGGTCGCTCACGGCTGGACGCTCGCTAATGAATTACGGACTTCTCATTGTAGATCGTCCTGAGGCCGCCGGCTATTTCAATCCGCATCGAAGCCATTGGGATAATCGTCATGAAAACCGTCCTCATCACCGGCTGTTCTTCCGGCTACGGCCTGGAAATCGCCCGCCACTTCCACGCCCAGGATTGGACCGTGGTCGCCACCATGCGCACCCCGCGCCAGGACCTCCTGCCCCGGTCGGTGCGGGTGCTGGCCCTCGACGTCACCAGGCCCGAGAGCATCGCCGCCGCGCTCGAGGCCTGCGGTCCCATCGACGTGCTGGTCAACAACGCCGGCATCGGAGTCGTCGGCGCCTTCGAGGCCACCCCCATGGCGACGGTGCGCGAGGTGTTCGAGACCAATACCTTCGGCGTCATGGCCATGACCCAGGCGGTGCTGCCCCAGTTCCGCGCGCGCCGCTCGGGCGTGGTGGTGAACGTGACCTCCAGCTCGACCCTGGCCCGGATGCCGCTGGCGGCCGCCTACACCGCCAGCAAGGCGGCCATCGAAGGCTTTACCGGCTCGCTGGCGTTCGAGCTGGAGGCCTTCAACGTGCTCGCCAAGCTGGTCGAGCCGGGCTACGGGCCATCGACCGCCTTCGCGCAAAACGGCGGGGCGCGGATGGAAGGGCTGGTCCCCGAGGCCTACGCCCCCTTCGCCGAGCGGGTCTTCGCCGCCTTTGCCCAACCGGCGGCGGTGACGACCGCGATGGACGTCGCCGAGACCGTGTGGCGGGCCGCCAACGACACGACCGGGCAGTTGCGATTCCCGGCGGGCCCCGATGCGGTGGCGCTGGCTCAGGCGAGATAGGCAGCGATCGGCGGGCCTTGCGCTTCGCCCCTCTCCTCAGATCATCGCCATGCCGCCGTTGACGTGCAGGGTCTGGCCGGTGACGTAGTCGCCGCCGGCGCTGGCCAGGTAGACGCAGGCCGCGGCCACATCGGCGCCGCTGCCCAGGCGCCCGGCCGGGATCTTGGTCAGGATGGCAGCCTTCTGGGCCTCGTTCAGTTCGTCGGTCATCGGGCTTTCGATGAAGCCGGGGGCGACGCAGTTGACCGTCACGTTGCGGCTGGCGACTTCCTGGGCGAGCGCCTTGGAGAAGCCGATCATGCCGGCCTTGGAGGCGGCGTAGTTGGCCTGGCCGGGGTTGCCAGTGACGCCGACCACCGAGGTGATACCGATGATCCGGCCCCAGCGCCGCTTCATCATCCCGCGCAGGGCCGCGCGGCTGAGGCGGAAATAGGATTCCAGGTTCACCTTGATGACGGTGTCCCAGTCCTCGTCCTTCATGCGCAGCATCAGCCCGTCGCGGGTGATGCCGGCATTGGCGACCAGGATATCGATCGGATTGCCCGACACCTCCTCGGCGGCGGCGATCAGGCCATCGACGGCGGCGGCGTCGGAGAGATTGGCGGCCACGGCGCTGGTGCGTTCGCCCAGCTCGTTGGCCAGGCCCTCGAGGGCGGTTTCGCGGGTGCCAGAGAGCACGATATGGGCCCCGGCTTGGTGCAGGGCGCGGGCGATGTCGCCGCCGATGCCGCCGGTGGCGCCGGTGACGAGCGCGGTCTTGCCGGTCAGGTCGAACATGGCGGTCTCCTTACTTCAGGCTGGAGGCGAAGGCCTCCAGGTCGGCGGGGGTGTTGAGCGGGGTGGCTTCGGCGTCGGGGGCGATGCGCTTGGCCATGCCCGACAGCACCTTGCCCGAACCGGCCTCGGCGAAGCGGCTGACGCCACCGGTCGTGGCCAGCCAGTCCATGCTCTCGCGCCAGCGGACGCGGCCAGTGACCTGCTCGACCAGCAGGCGGCGGATCTCTTCCGGGTCCAGGGTCGGGCGGGCGGTGACGTTGGCGACCAGCGGCGCGCGCGGGGCGACGATGGTCGTGCGGGCCAGGGCTTCTGCCATCTCGTCGGCGGCTGGCTGCATCAGCGGGCAGTGGAAGGGGGCCGAGACGTTGAGCGGAATGGCCCGGGCGCCCAGTTCCTTGGCCTTCTCGATGGCCCTGTCGACGGCGGCCTTGGCGCCGGAGATGACGACATTGCCCTGGTTGTTGTCGTTGGCGACGACGCAGATCCCCACTTCCGAGCCCGCCGCGGCGGCGGCCTCGGCCAGGGCGACGTCGGTCTTGGGCCCGATCAGCGAGGCCATGGCCCCCTCGCCCACCGGCACGGCCCGCTGCATGGCCTGGCCGCGCAGCTTCAGGAGGCGCGCGGTGTCGGCCAGGCTGATCGCCCCCGTGGCGGCGAGGGCGGAGTATTCGCCCAGGCTGTGGCCAGCCACGAAGGCGGCCTTCTCGATCGGCACGCCGAACTCCCGCTCCAGGGTGCGGACCACAGCCAGACTCACCGCCATCAGCGCCGGCTGGGCGTTCTCGGTCAGGGTCAGGTCGCCCTCGGGCCCCTCGCGCATCAGCCTGGAAAGCTTCTGGCCCAGGGCGTCGTCGACCTCCTGGAACACTTCGCGGGCGGCGGCGAACGCCTCGGCGAGTTCGGCGCCCATGCCGACGGCCTGGCTGCCCTGGCCGGGAAAGAGGAAGGCGAGGCTCATGGCTGGCTCCTTGGATTCCGGCGGGCAGGGTTAGGGGAAACCCTGGGGAGCGGCAAGCCTTTGGACAGCCAGGAGCTTTACGGTCAGGCGGCGGCGGAAAAATTCTCCACCGCGTCGGCGGCCATCCTCTGGACGCACCAACGGGCGTAGAGGCCGGCCGGGAAGGCGCCCAGCCAGCGGCCAAGGCCACGCTCCGGAAGATCGTAGTCGATCCAGACCCTGAGGTCTGACCCCTCGCCCGCCGGCGTCAGTTCGAAGCCCATCTCGTAGGGACCGACGACCAGCAGCCGGGGCGTTCCGACGGTGCGCCAGACCTTGCGCCGGGATGGATCGCGCTCGGTCACCACCTCGTCGACGAACAGCGACAGGCCAAACGCCTCGCCGCCCATGCGGATATGGCTGCCTACCGCCTGGCCGCGGGCTTCGTCGAAGTCATAGGTCATGGCGCCGCCGCCCATCATCATCGAGGGCTTGGTCATGTGCTCGGCCAGGTGGGTCTGGTCGTCCAGCCGTTCGAAAACCGCGCGCGGCGGCGCCGAAACACGGACGCGGGCTTCCTGGTGTCTGGTCATCGGCATGCGGCTCCCGGCGGGCGATCGGGCGAGCCTGGAGGAAGGGCCGGCGCGCGCCTTGACGCCGATCAAGCCGTCGCCCCCCATTTGGGCGATGGAGACCGCGCCGCGAAGGCGGAGGATCGGGCCGTGCCGATCCTGGCCCGGAGCCTGTCATGCGCCGTCTCGCCGCCGTCCTGCTGGGCGCCGTCGCCCTCCTGAACCTCGCCGCGGCGCCGGCCCCGCCCAAGGCGCTGGTCGACCACGTCCGCGGCGAGATCAACGACGAGGTCGATCCGCGGGACGAAGACCCGGCGCCGGTCAAGGAACCCGAGCGCAGGATGTTCAAGCGGGTCGATGTCAACGGCGACGGCATCGCCGACTGGCGGGTGGATTTTGAGGGTTTCTACGCCTGGTGCGGCACGGGCGGCTGCCGGCAGGAACTGTGGCTGGGTCGGGGCGATGGCGGCGTGACCGAGGTATTCGGGGCGCAGGTGCGCGAGCTCAGGCTGAAGCGGGGCAAGGCGGGCGCGGTGCTGGACGTCGACTACCACGGCTCGGTCTGCGGCCTGACCGGGGTGGAGGAATGCCCGCGCCGCTACATGTGGGACCCGGCCGAGATGGCCTTCCTGCCGGCCATCAACGCCAAGGGCGACGGTCTGCTGGTTGGCCTGCCCGCTTCGGTGGTCGATATCGACCTGAAGGACGCCCCACCGGAAATCCAGGTCGAGGCCAAGGCCCTGGCCGACCGCTGCGCCCGGGCCGGCGGCAAGCGGGAAGACCCGCCCGACATCGGCCGCCTGCCCGACCTCAACGGCGATGGGGTGCGGGAATGGTATGTCGGCTCGCAGTATGCCGACTGCCAGGACATGACCGAGCCGTCGGCGGAACCTGAAGCCCTGGTGATCATGGTCAGCCAGGACGGGGGCCCCTTCACCCTGGCCTGGGGCGCGACCCAACCCGACATCGGCTTCGACATCTCCAGCCGGCCGGCGGTGATGGTGCAGTTCGAGCGGCCTTCGAGTTGCGACCTGACCAACGACTGTCCCCGCAAGCCGATGCGCTGGGACCCGGCCACCCGCAAGCTCTCTCTGGCCCCGTGAGGAGGTCTGTCCCATGCGCCATCTGACTGCCGCCATACTTGGGGCCCTGGCCGTACTGACCATGGGCGCCGCGTCCGGACCGCCGCAATGGCTGGTCAATCACGTGCGCGAGGAGATCAACGACGGCTTTCACGATCCGAACGATCCTGACAGTCGGCCTCTGCGCGAGCCGCCGGCCAGGATGTTCAAACGGGTCGACATCAACGGCGACAGGATCGCCGACTGGAAGGTGGATTTCGATGGCGAGCCGGGCTGGTGCGGAACCGGCGGCTGCCGGATGGAGCTGTGGCTGGGCCATCCGCAGGGCGGGCTGACCCCGGTCTGGGACGCCGGAGTGCGGGAGTTCAGGCTTAAGCCAGGCAGGGAAGGCGCGACGATCGATGTCGACTTCCACGGCTCGGCCTGCGGCGCGGCCGGCGTCACGCCCTGCCCTCGCCGCTTTGTCTGGGACCTCTCCGAGATGGCCTTCCTGCCGGCGGTGAACGCCAAGGGTGATGGCTTCCTGGCGGGCCTGCCGATCCCGGCCCTGGACCTCACCCTGTCCAATGCGCCGTCGGAGGTGCAGGCCGAGGCTCGGGCGATGGCCAAGCTGTGCCTGGCGGCGGGCGGAAGCCTGGACGACGGCGACCTGGCGGTGACCCGCCTACCCGACCTCAACGGCGACGGGGTGCGGGACTGGGCCGTCGGTTCGATCTACCCCCAATGTCAGGAGCCCAAGGATGCCGCCGCCGCCCCGCCGGCGCTGGCGATCATGGTCAGCGACCCGTCGGGCCGGTTCACCCTGGCCTGGAGCGCCGCCGAGCCCGAGATCGCTTTCGATATCGCCACCAAACCCGCGACGATGCTGGAGCTTACGGTGGCCGACAGCAGTTGCGGCCTCTATTCCCCCGCGAACTGTCCGCGCCGGCCACTACGCTGGAATGAGACGACGCGGCGGCTGGAGCCGGCGCGATAGGCTTGCATCACGCCCCTGTCGGGCTAGGTTCTCCCGCCGAACGGGCGCATCGCCCCGGGGAGTCCTCGCATGAAACTGAAATTCCTCGCCGGCCTGGCGCTCGCGGTCGCCCTCGCCACGCCCGCCCTGGCCGCCCTGGCGGTCGGCGCCAAGGCGCCGGACTTCACCCTGCCCGCCTATCTGGCCGGCAAGCCCTTCACCTTCCACCTGGCCGACGCCCTGAAGAAGGGCCCGGTGGTGCTGTATTTCTTCCCCGCGCCCCATACCGGCGGCTGCAACATCGAGGCGCACCTGTTCGCCGAGGCGGCCGACGACTTCAAGGCCCAGGGCGCCACGGTGATCGGGGTGACCGCCGGCAACCTGGCGGAGCTGCAGCAGTTCTCGGCCGAGGCCGAGCATTGCTCGGGCAAGTTCCCGGTGGCGGGCGACGCCGGCGCCAAGGTGGCGGCCGGCTACACCAAGATTCTCTCGGTCGCGAAGCTGGGCGGCGATATTTCCGACCGCACCTCCTTCGTCATCGCGCCGAATGGCGAGGTGGTCTTCACCTATTCGGCGGGCGATCCGACCCAGCATCCGGCCCTGACCCTGGAGGCCGTGAAGAAGTGGCGGGCGGCGCACCCGAAATAGGGGCGGCCCGCTATCGGCTCAGGAAGCGGTGGGTTTGAAGCGCTTCATTTCCGGCGTGTTGCAGTCGATCTTCTGGCAGACACGCGTCATGAAATCCTGCTGGAAGGTTGGCAGCAGGTCGGGCATGACCTTGGCGACCTCCACGCTCATCAGCGGGGTCTTATCCAGCATCGATTGGCCGACCGGGCTCTCCATGAACTCGGTGATCTTGGACAGTTCGTCCTCGGTGTAGATTTTGGCGATGATCGGGGTCATGCGTTCAGTCATCTTCTTCATCATGACCGAGGTGCTCTCCGTCATCGCGTCCATGATGGCCTTGCTGTAGCCCTTGGGCATGTCCGGATATTCGGACTCCATCTGGCCGGCCATCATCGAGCCCATGGTCTTCATGGATGAGCCCAAGATCTCGTCCAGGCGGGCGGCCTTCATGTAGCGCTTGGCCAGCTCGAGCTTGCGGGCATACGTCGCCGGGTCATTGTCGGTCGCCGCGGCGACGGCCGGCGCGGGCGCCGGCGGCGCGGCGCGGGCCAGGGTCGCCGCGGGCGAAGCCAGCAGCAGGGCGGCGGCGCTGAGCGCCGTGATGAACTTGCGAGACATGGGATCCCCCCGGAGATGCGTACTGGCGTCAGCCTGACATGCCGGCCAAGGGCGTGCAATTGGTCCAAGCCTTGCCCTGATCGCCGTTTTCCTCTATCAGCCGCGCCTTCACGGAAAGCGGTCTCTTCGCGGAACGCAAACGGGTCTCGGATTTCGCCGGGGCCGACGCGCAAGAGAGCCATCGTGGTCGAGGGGTCTTCCAACCCTCCCTCACGCCGCTGTCCACACAGGGAAGAGGAACCAATGGCTCTGTACGAGCACGTGGTCATCGCGCGGCAGGACATCTCGCCGCAACAGGCCGAACAACTGAACGAGGAACTCAAGGCCCTCATCGAAGGTCAAGGCGGCCACATCGCCAAGATCGAATACTGGGGCCTTCGCAACCTCACCTACCGCATCAAGAAGAACCGCAAGGGCCACTACTCCCTGCTGGCCATCGATGCGCCCGCCGCCGCGGTCAAGGAAATGGAACGCCAGCTGTCCCTGAACGAGGACGTGCTGCGCTACATGACCATCCGCATGGAAGAGCTCGACCTGGAGCTCTCGCCGATCCTGGCCCGCCGTGATCGCGACCGCGACCGCAGCGAGCGCCCGCGCGACGAATTCGCGGCGCTGTAGGGAGAACAGAGAACATGTCCGACGAAGTTCCCGAAATCGCCGAGTCCGCCCCGTCCGCCGGTGGCGGCGCGCGCCGTCCCTTCTTCCGCCGCCGCAAGGTCTGCCCGTTCTCGGGCGCCGGCGCGCCGAAGATCGACTACAAGGATGTGAAGCTGCTGCAGCGTTACGTCTCCGAACGCGGCAAGATCGTGCCCTCGCGCATCACCGCCGTCTCGGCCAAGAAGCAACGCGAACTGGCCAAGGCCATCAAGCGCGCCCGCTTCCTGGCCCTGCTCCCCTACGTC
This sequence comes from Caulobacter ginsengisoli, assembly GCF_030814835.1. Lineage (GTDB taxonomy): Bacteria > Pseudomonadota > Alphaproteobacteria > Caulobacterales > Caulobacteraceae > Caulobacter > Caulobacter ginsengisoli. Next base: position 747,734 of record NZ_JAUSVS010000002.1, on the reverse strand, counting down.
GTGAAGTGAGGGAGAGGACACCATGAAAGTCATTCTGCTCGAACGCCTTGAGGGCCGTGGCGCCCTGGGCGATGTGGTCACCGTCAAGGACGGCTTCGCCCGCAACTACCTGCTGCCCCGCTCCAAGGCCCTTCGCGCCACCTCGGCGAACCTGAAGGTCTTCGAAGGCCAGCGCGCCGACATCGAAGCCCGCAACGCCAAGGCCAAGGAAGCCGCCGGCGCCGCCGGTGAGGCTCTGGACGGGACCGCCTACATCCTGATCCGCCAGGCCGGCGAAAGCGGCCAGCTCTACGGTTCGGTCAGCGGCCGCGACGTGGCCGACATGATCAACGCCGATGGCGGCAAGGTCGACCGCTCGATGGTCATCCTGGACAAGCCGATCAAGACCCTGGGCGTTCACCCGATCAAGGTGAAGCTGCATGCTGAAGTCACCGTCACGGTGAACATCAACATCGCCCGCAGCCAGGACGAAGCCGAGCGCCAGGCGCGCGGCGAGAACGTCATCACCAGCCAGTTCGAGGAGGAGCAGCGTCTCGATGCCGAAGCCGCCGCCGATCTGCTGGAAGGCGGGGCCGGCTCGCAGGAATCGTTCGATCGCGACGACGCCTGAGGCTGACGGCCTGTTGAATTGAGGACGGCGCGGAGAGCGATCTCCGCGCCGTTTTCGTTTCGCGCCGTGCGGGTCAAAGCTGGGTTTGCGCTGACCCGTTCGTGTTGTTCGTGTTGTTCGTGGTGAAATTCTTCCTTCGCGTCCCACCGCGCTCAGATGTGATCACCTCGACTCAAGGCGGGGTGATAAGAACATCCACCGAACATCCCCGTCCTATTTCCGCCTACGGCGACTCGGCCGGAGCTTCGCCCGGCGGCTGGCGTTAACAAAGGTAAATGGCATCCATTATCCCCGCCCTGGACCTGCGTCCGGTCCCCAGCGAACCCGTCCCCAGCGCCCTGCCCTCCAATATCGAGGCGGAACAGGCGCTGCTGGGCATCCTGCTCTATGACAACGCCGCCTATGAGCGACTGACCGACCGGCTGGGCGGCAGCCACTTCTATGAGCCCTTCCATGCCCGGCTGTTCGCGGCGCTGGAGACCCATATCCGCAAGGGCCAGCTGGCCGAGCCGATCCTGATCGCCGAGGAGTTCAAGCGCGACCCGGCCTTCGAGGAGATGGGCGGCCTGCGCTACCTGGCCGACCTGGTCGACCGCGCCCCGCCCGCCGCCAATGCGGGCGACTATGCCCGGGTGATCTATGACCTGGCCCTGCGGCGCGAGCTGATCCGCATCGGCGGCGAGACCACCGCCGATGCACAGGCCGGCGATCCCGACCGCAGCGCCCGCGACATGATCGAGTCGGCCGAGCAGCGGCTCTACAGCCTGGCCGAAAGCGGCACCTCCTCGACCGGCTTCGTCGGGTTCGCCGACGCCCTGCGCGGGGCGGTGGAGATGGCCGCCGAGGCCTTCAGCCGCGACGGCGGGCTGGCGGGCCTGTCGACGGGCCTCATCGACCTGGACCAGAAGCTGGGCGGCCTGCACCCCTCCGACCTGTTGATCCTCGCCGGCCGTCCCTCGATGGGCAAGACCGCTCTGGCCACCAACATCGCCTACAATGTCGCCCGCCACTACGCCTGGGAGCCGCAGCCGGACGGCAGCCGCAAGACGGTCAATGGCGGGGTGGTCGCCTTCTTCTCCCTGGAAATGAGCGCCGAGCAGCTGGCGATGCGGATCCTGGCCGACGCCTCGGGCGTGTCGTCCGACCGCCTGCGCAAGGGCGAGATCGACGCCTCGGAATTCGGCCGGGTCCGCGACGCGGCGATGGAAATCCAGGAATCGCCGCTGTTCATCGACGCCACCGGCGGCCTCTCCATCTCCAAGCTGACCGCCCGCTCGCGGCGGCTGAAGCGCTCGACGGGCCTGGACCTGATCGTGGTCGACTACCTGCAGCTGGTTACCGCCGGCGAAGGCAGCAAGTCGGACAACCGCGTCCAGGAGGTCAGCCAGATCACCATGGGCCTGAAGTCCTTGGCCAAGGAGCTGGGCGTGCCGGTCCTGGCCCTCTCGCAGCTGTCGCGTCAGGTCGAGAACCGCGAGGACAAGAAGCCCCAGCTCTCCGACCTGCGCGAATCCGGCTCGATCGAGCAGGACGCCGACGCGGTGATGTTCGTCTATCGCGAAAGCTACTATCTGGGCCGCGCCGAGCCGGACACCGCCGACAGCGTCAAGCACATGGAATGGCAGGAGAAGATGGACCGCGTCGCCGGCATGGCCGAGGTCATCATCGGCAAGCAGCGCCACGGCCCGATCGGCACGGTGCGCCTCTCCTTCCACGAGGACACCACCAAGTTCGGCAACCTGGCCCGCGACGGACGGTTCGAGATCCGCTGAGCCACTCCGCCCACGTAGGGGGCGGACGGCCCGCCCGAGGCGCGCCTGCAGCGCGCCCGTGGCCGGCCAGGTGGGGGTGTTCGGGCAGGGTCTGGGGATTTCCGGCTTCGACAGGGCGATTTGCAAGACACCCGGTGGTCATCAGCACTCACCGCGCCCCTGCCCGAAGACCCCCTCCTGACCGCGCTCTGGCGCGGTCGTCCTCCCCCTACGGGTGAGGAGTTGGGGGCCTGCCGCCTCTTCGACCTAGAGGACGAGGGAATCCGGTGCTATGCGCTCCCTCCTCCATGACCGCCGCCCGCCTCACCATCGACCTGGACGCCCTGGCGGCCAACCACGCCCTGCTGCGCCGGCTGGCCGGTGGCGCGGAGGTGGCGCCGGTGGTCAAGGCCGACGGCTATGGCCTGGGCGCGGCGGCGGCGGCCAGGCGCCTCGCGGCCGAGGGCGCGCGCAGTTTCCATGTGGCTCGCTTAAGCGAAGGCGTCAGCCTGCGGGCGGCGCTGGGGCCTGAGGCTGCCATCTATGTGCTGGACGGCGCCACGCCGGGCTCGGTCCCCGCCCTGCTGGCCGAGCGGCTGGTCCCGGTGCTCAACAGCCTCGAGCAGGTCGCCCTCTGGAACCAGGCGGGACCGGCCGGGCTGCATGTCGACACCGGCATGAACCGGCTGGGGGTGCGGCTCGAGGAAGCCCACGGGCTGGCCGGGCGGCCATGCGAGCTGGTGATCAGCCACCTGGCCTGCGCCGATGAGCCGGACCATGCGCTGAACGCCATCCAGCTCGAGCGCTTCCAGGCGGTGCGGGCGCTGTTCCCAGGCGTGAAGGCCAGCCTGGCCAACTCCGCCGGCGTCTTCCTGGGGCCCGACTACGTCTTCGACCTGGTTCGCCCCGGCATCGCCCTCTACGGCGGCGGCGGACAGCCGGGGCTCTCGGCCGTGGCGACCTTCGAGGTCCCCGTGCTGCAGGTGCGCGACGTCCCGGCCGGCGAGACCATCGGCTATGGCGCCACCTTCATGGCCGGCAAGCCGTTGCGGGTCGCCATCCTGGCGGCGGGCTATGCGGACGGGGTGCTGCGCGCCTCCAGCCCGGCGGGCGCCGTCTGGCTGGCGGGCGGCCGGCGCCGGCTGCTCGGGCGGGTGTCGATGGACCTGATCGCCGTCGATGTCACCGACGCGCCTGGCGTGGCGGCCGGCGACCTGGCCGAACTGTTCGGGCCCAACCTGCCGGTCGAAGACGCCGCGGCGGCGGCCGGCACGCTGGGCTACGAGCTGCTCTGCCGCATGGCCCCGCGCGCCGACCGCCGCTGGACCCCGGCTCAGCCGTAGGCGGCCGCGGCCAGCAGGCCGAACCCCATCATGCCCACCAGCATGGCCGGGATGGCGAACACCACCCAGCCGACCACGATGCCGGCCAGGATGACCACCACCGTGTAGCCGATCGCCTTCTCGGCCGGGACCTTCATCAGCTTGGGCAGGCCCAGATAGAGCAGGTAGAGGGTGTAGAGACCGCCGGCCAGGGCGCCGATACCACCGATGATCGGGATGATGGCGAAGGCGCCGCCGACCCAGGCGGCCGTCCAGGCGTAGGTCACCGCCTTCATCGCCTGGATCTGGCTTTTCTGGCCGTCGAAGCTGGGCGCCAGGGCGTCGGCGATCAGGGCCAGGACGAACAGCATGACCAGGCCCAGCACATACTGGAGGATGGCCATGACCAGCAGCCCCGTCATGCTGAACAGGCCGTGGAACAGGCTGGCGCCGATGAAGCCGGCGATCGGCGGAATGGCCGCCAGGATACACGCATAGCCGGTATAGAGGCCCTGAACGGTGGCGGTTTCGCCGTCGATCACCTCCCAGGCCTTCTGGGGTTCGGTGAGAATCAGCCTCACCCGCTCAATCAGGCCCTGGGCCTTCGGTCCCTCGACTACGCTCATCCCCAAATCTCCATCCTGGCGAAATTCCCCCTGAGTCCCCAGATTAGGAACATCTGACAGAGTCTGGCGAAACACGGTTCCGCGAAGTCCCCTTCTCTCCATGAGGGGACGCCCGTGGCTGAACGCCTGCTAAACTGCTTCATCCAAGCGAATCGGGAGAGTCATGGCACGCGACGGCGCCATCTATGTCTGCCAGTCCTGCGGGGCCGCCCACACCAAGTGGGCCGGCCAGTGCACGGCGTGCGGGGCCTGGAACGCCCTGGTCGAGGAACTGACCAGCCGCCCGCCCGGCGCCCTGGCTCCCTCCAAGGCCAGCAAGCAGCGGGGCCTCAGCTTCGAGACCCTGGAGACCCAGGACGCCGCTCCGCCGCGTATCGCCACCGGCGTCGATGAGTTCGACCGGGTCTGCGGCGGCGGCGTGGTGCCGGGCTCGGCCATCCTGATCGCCGGCGACCCGGGCGTGGGTAAGTCCACCCTGCTGCTGCAGGTGGCCGGCAACGCGGCCCTGCGCGGCGTGCGCTGCGCCTACATCTCCGGCGAAGAGGCCGTGGAACAGATCCGGGGCCGGGCCCAGCGGATGGGGCTCTCCCTGGCGCCGGTGAAGCTGGCCGCCGAGACGGCGCTGCGTGACATCCTCGATGGCCTCAAGCGCGAACCGTTCGACCTGGTGGTCATCGATTCCATCCAGACCCTGTGGAGTGACGCCCACGAGGCGGGCCCTGGCTCGGTGACCCAGGTGCGCAGCTGCGCGGCCGAACTGGTGCGGCTGGCCAAGAAGCGCGGCATCGCCATCGTCCTGGTCGGCCATGTCACCAAGGACGGCCAGATCGCCGGCCCGCGCGTGGTCGAGCACATGGTCGACGCCGTCCTCGCCTTCGAGGGCGAGCGCGGCTACCCCTTCCGCATCCTGCGCGGGGCCAAGAACCGCTTCGGGGCCACCGACGAGATCGGCGTCTTCGAGATGGGCGACGCGGGCCTGGCCGAGGTCAAGAACCCTTCGGCCCTGTTCCTCGACAGCGGCGGCGAACGGGCGGCCGGGGCGGCGGTGTTCGCGGGGCTGGAGGGTTCGCGCCCGGTGCTGGTCGAGTTCCAGGCGCTGGTGGCGCCCTCGGCCTATGGCACGCCCCGCCGCGCCGTCGTCGGCTGGGACAGCGGGCGCCTCGCCATGGTGCTGGCGGTGCTGGAAACCCGCTGCGGCCTGGGGTTCGGCAACCGCGACGTCTATCTGAACGTCGCCGGCGGCCTGCGCATCAACGAGCCGGCCGCCGACCTGGCGGCGGCGGCGGCCCTGGCGTCCTCGGCCCTGGACGAGGCCCTGCCGCAGGACTGCGTGGTGTTCGGCGAGGTCAGCCTGTCGGGCGACGTGCGGCCGGTCAGCCGCATGGAGCTGCGCCTGAAGGAGGCGGCCAAGCTGGGCTTCTCCCGCGTCTTGGGGCCGACGACGGCGCCGGACCTGCTGAAACTGACCGGCGTCTCGCGACTGGCCGACGCGGTGACCCGGATCGGGGAACAGTCGTGGAACTGACCCCATGACCTTCTTCGACATCATCGCGGCCCTGATCCTCATCGTCTCGGCCATCGTCGGCTTCGTGCGGGGCGCGACCAAGGAGGTGGTGACGGTGGTGGCCTTCCTGGTCGCGGCCATCGTCGCGGTCGCGGCGCTGCGGTTCACCGCGCCCCTGGTCCGGCAGGCGGTCCATCCCGACTGGGCGGCCGTGGCCATCGCCATCGTGGCGGTCTTCGGGCTGGTCTATCTGCTGCTGCGGCTGTGGGGCGGCACGCTGATCCGCAGCGTGCAGGAGACGCAGGGGCTGGGCCTGTTGGACCGGGCCGTCGGCATGGGATTTGGCCTGATCCGGGCTCTGGTGATCCTGGGGGTGTTCAACCTGCTCTTCAACATGGCGGTCGGCTCGGGCCAGCCGCCGGCCTGGGTGGCCAAGTCGCCGCTGTTCCCGCTAAGCGCCACCGCCGGCCGCATCCTGCAGGCTTTCGCGCCGGACGGTCTGGCCCTGGCCGGCAAGGTGGCGCCGGTGGTGGAAAAGGCCGTGCGCGATCAAGCCGCACCGACTCCAGGCGAGACGGACGGCGCCAAACCGAGTAAGAGGCCGGCCAAGGCTGGAAAAGACAAAGTGGAGACGTCGCGGTGACCGGCCCAGTTCAAAGACATCCTGACGACGACGCCCTGCGCCTCGAATGCGGCGTGTTCGGCGTCTTCGACGTGCGGGACGCCGCGGCGGTGACGGCCCTGGGCCTGCACGCCCTGCAGCACCGCGGCCAGGAGGCCTGCGGTATCGCCGCCTTCGACGGGGCCAACTTCCATACCGAGCGCCATGCCGGCCAGGTCGGGGACGTCTTCACCGGCCCCGACCTGGTCACCCGCCTGCCCGGCCAGTACGCCATCGGCCATACCCGCTATTCCACCGCCGGCGGCAGCGGCGCGCGCAACATCCAGCCGATGTTCGCCGATCTCGAAGCCGGCGGCGTCGCCCTGGCCCACAACGGCAACCTGACCAATTTCCGCTATCTGCGCGACCGGCTGGTCGGCGAGGGGGCCATCTTCCAGTCGACCTCCGACAGCGAGGTCATCCTCCACCTGCTGGCCCGCTCGCGGAAGGCGCGGGTCGTCGATCGCTTCATCGACGCCATCGCCCAGATCGAGGGCGGCTATGCGCTCGTCGCCCTGACCAACAAGAAGCTAATCGGGGTGCGCGACCCGCTGGGCATCCGGCCGCTGGTGCTGGGCGACCTGGCCGGCAAGCCGGTGCTGGCTTCCGAGACCTGCGCGCTCGACATGATCGGCGCCAAGTTCATCCGAGACATCGAGCATGGCGAGATGGTGATCATCTCCGACACCGGCGTCGAATCGCTGCGGCCCTTCCCGGCCCTGCGCGCCCGGCCCTGCGTGTTCGAATACGTCTACTTCGCCCGCCCCGACAGTGTTGTGAACGGCCGCTCGGTCTATGAGGTGCGCAAGCGGATGGGCGCGCGCCTGGCTCGCGAGACCGGCGTCGAGGCCGACCTCGTCTCGCCGGTGCCCGACAGCGGCGTGCCGGCCGCCATCGGCTTTGCCCAGGAGAGCGGCCTGCCCTTCGAGATGGGCATCATCCGCAACCACTATGTCGGCCGCACCTTCATCCAGCCGACCCAGGGCGTGCGCGAGCTGGGGGTGCGGATGAAGCACAGCCCCAACCGGGCGGTGCTGGAGGGCAAGCGGGTCGTGCTGATCGACGATTCCATCGTGCGCGGCACCACCTCGCGCAAGATCGTCCGCATGGTCCGCGAGGCCGGGGCCAAGGAGGTCCACCTGCGCTCGGCCAGCCCGCCGATCCTGTGGCCGGACTTCTACGGCATCGACATGCCCGACCGCGACAAGCTGCTGGCCGCCAACAAGACCCTGGCCGAGATGACCCGCTTCCTGGAGGTCGACACCCTGGGCTTCCTGTCGGTCGACGGCCTCTATGACGCCCTGGAGGCCGGCCCGCGCGACCCCGCCTGTCCGCAGTTCACCGACCACTATTTCACCGGCGACTATCCGACCCGCCTGCTGGATCGCGAGATCGCCGAGGGGCGTGACGACGACGACGGCGGGCGGCAGCTGTCCTTCCTCGTCAGCGCCTGACGGTGAAGCTCCCCAAGGTCGACCCCTACGTCCTGGCCCTGCTGGCCACGGTGACGCTGGCCTCGATCTTCCCGGTGCGGGGAGAGACCGCCGCCTATGTCGCCACCGCCGCCAAGCTGGTGGTCGGATTTCTGTTCTTCCTGCACGGGGCCAAGCTGTCGCGCGAGGCGGTGATCTCCGGGATCACCCACTGGCGGCTGCACCTGACGGTGCTGTCGATCAGCTTCGTGCTGTTCCCGATCCTGGGCCTTCTGATCACCCTGACTCCGGAAGCCATCCTGCCCAAGTCGATGTCGGTGGGCATCCTCTTCCTCTGTTGCCTGCCCTCGACCGTGCAGGCCTCCATCGCCTTTACCTCGATCGCCCGGGGCAATGTCGCCGCCGCCGTGTGCAGCGCCTCGGCCTCCAACCTGTTCGCCATGGTCGCCACCCCGGCCCTGGTGGGCCTGTTGATGCATGTGCAGGGCGCGGGGCTGGGCTGGGAGGCGGTGCAGGCCATCCTGGTGCAGCTGCTGCTGCCCTTCATCGCCGGCCAGCTCCTGCGGCCCTGGCTGATCGGCCTGCTGCAGAAACACAGCCGGATCATCGGCGTGGTCGACCGCGGCTCGGTGCTGATCGTGGTCTATTCGGCCTTCAGCGCCGCGGTGGCCGGCGGCGTCTGGAGCCGCATCGCCATCCCCGCCCTGATCGCCACGGCGGTGGTTTGCGCCGTGCTGCTGGCGGTGGTGCTCATCGCCACCCGGGCCATCGCCCAGGGCCTGAAGTTCGACAAGGCCGACGAGATCACCATCGTCTTCTGCGGCTCCAAGAAGAGCCTGGTCACCGGCGCCCCCATGGCCGCCATCCTGTTCGCCCCGGCGGTGGCGGGCCTGATGATCATCCCGCTGATGCTGTTTCACCAGATGCAGCTGATGGCCTGCGCGGTGATCGCCCAGAAATACGCCGGGCGTCCGAACCCCGAGTCGGGGACTACTTGACGAATTGGAAAGTCACGCTATTTTCCAATCTGGAAAGTAACCGTGGAGGCCGCCTGTGCCCACCCCCCTGCAAGACCTCGAAACTATCCAGCGCGCCCGCGCCACGGTCCTGAACCGCGCCCGCTGGCCGGTGGGCTATCACCTGGTAGTGGCCGCCATGGGCGGCGGCCTGGTGGCGGCCATGGCCCTGCCCGATCCCCTGCCCTCCATGGCAGCCTCGCTGGTCGCCATCGGCTCGGTCCTGCTGGCCAACTGGTCGCGCAGCAGGCTGGGCTTCTTCGTCAACGGCTGGCGGTGGGGACGCACGCTTTGGGTGTCGATGATCACCCTGGCCGTCCTGCTCGGCGGCGTGACCCTTTCGATCCTGCGGCAAAGGCTGGACCTGCCCGACTGGACGCCGTTCGCGGCCGGCGCGGTGGTCTTTGTCTGCGTCTTCTTCACCGGCCGGCTGTGGGAGCGGGTCTACCGCGCCGAACTGGCAAGCGCCGCATGAGCCTGGATTCCGTCATCCATCCGCCCGCGCGGCTGCAGATCGCCGCCCTGCTGGCCACGGTCACCGACGCCGAGTTCGCCCTTCTGCGCGAGACGACGGGGGTCAGCGACTCGGTCCTCTCCAAGCACATCAAGGCGATGGAGGAAGTCGGCTATCTGCGGATCCGCAAGGCGCCGGCCGGCGGCAAGACCCGCACCTGGCTGGCCCTCACCCCGCTGGGCCGAAGCGCCTTCGCCGCCCATGTGAAAGCCCTGCAGGCGCTCGCCGCGGCCGCCGCCGCCGCCGCGCCGGAGGTGGCGAAAGCTGGGTAGCTGTTCTAGAAGCCCGCCATGACCCCGACTCCCTTGAAAGACCGTATCGCCGTCGTCACTGGCGCCACCCGTGGCATCGGCCACGCCGCCGCCCTCGGCCTGGCCCGGGCCGGCGCCCATGTGGTGGCCCTGGGCCGCACCCAGGGGGCGCTGGAAGCCCTGGACGACCAGATTTTCGCCGACACCGGTTCGCACGCCACCCTGGTTCCCATCGACCTGAAGGAGCCGGACGGCCTCGACCATCTGGGCGCGGCGCTGCATGAGCGCTACGGCCGCATCGACATCCTGGTCCACGCCGCCGCCGTGCTGGGCCCGATCACCCCGACCGGCCATATCGTCCAGAAGCGCTGGGACGAGGCCCTGGCGGTCAACCTGACCGCCACCTGGCGGATCATCCGCTCGTTCGAGCCGCTGCTGAAGGCGTCGGACGCCGGCCGGGCCATCTTCCTGACCACGGGCCGGGTCGCGCGGCCCAAGGCCTTCTGGGGGACCTACGCCGCCACCAAGGCCGGCATGGAGGCCCTGGTGCGCTGCTGGGCGGACGAGATCGAGAACAGCAACGTCCGCGCCGTGCTGCTGGACCCCAACCAGATGCGCACCCGAATGCGGGCCGAGGCCTTCCCGGGCGAGGATCCGGCCACCCTGCCCGACCCGATGGAGATCGCGCCGCTGATCGTCGAGCTGGCCCAGGGCGACCGGGGCCTGCCGACCGAGACGGTCAAGTTCAGCGACTGGAAGGCCGGCTCGGCCGTCCAGGCTTAGGGCCGGACCGGGGCTTGGAACTGCCAGGCCGGGCGACCCCGGCCTTGGGCCCCTTGAACACGGCCTTCTTGGGCCGGGTCGAGGGCTTCTTGCGCGCCACGATCGCCATCTTGGCCTTGTGGGCCGACTTGCCGCCGCCGGCCCCCTTGGGCGCGGGCTTGTGGCGCGGTTTCTTGGGCTTTGGAGGCGTCTCGGTGTTGACGGCGGCGTCGAGCGGCGTGGCCTTGGCCAGGGCCTCGGCGGCCTTCTTGCGCGAACCCGGCGCGCCCTCGACCTCTTCGGTGTAGGGGTTCTTGCCGGTCTTCACCGTGATGCGGATCGGCACGCCCGGCATGTCGAAGCTCTCGCGCAGCGAATGCACCAGATAGCGGCGATAATGCTCGGGCATCTGGTCGGCGCGGCTGGAGAACAGCACGAAGGTCGGGGGCCGGGCCTTGGTCTGGGCCATGTATTTCGGCTTCACCCGGCGCCCGCCCACGGCGGGGGGCGGATGGCGCTGGACGGCCATGGCCAGCCAGTCGTTGAGGTCGCGGGTCTTGACCTTGGTCGACCAGTCGCGATGCAGCTTGATCACCGCCGGCATCAGCCGGTCGACGCCCTTGCCGGTCTCGGCCGACAGCGCGATCACCGGGGCCCCGCGCACCTGGGGCAGCATGCGCTCGGCATGCTCGATGAAGGCCTTGAGCTGGGCCTGCGGGTCCTCGACCAGGTCCCATTTGGCCAGCACGAAGACCAGGCCCCGCCCTTCCCGCTCGACCAGGTCGGCGATCTGCAGGTCCTGGATCTCGAAGGGGTGGGTGGCGTCCATGACCAGCACCACCACCTCGGCGAAGGTGATGGCCCGGATCGAATCGTGGGTGGAGAGCTTTTCCAGCTTCTCGTGGATGCGCGCCTTGCGCCGCAGCCCGGCGGTGTCGACCAGCCGCACCTTGCGCCCGTCCCATTCCCAGTCGACGGGAATGGCGTCGCGGGTGATGCCGGCTTCCGGGCCGGTCAGCATGCGGTCCTCGCCCAGCAGGCGGTTGACCAGGGTCGACTTGCCGGCGTTGGGCCGGCCGACAATGGCCAGCTTGATGGGGTTTTCGGTGTCGACCTCTTCCTCGTCCTCGAAGGGCTCGGCATAGACGGCAAGGGCCGCATAGAGATCGGCCATGCCCTCGCCGTGCTCGCCGGAGATCTGCAGCGGCTCGCCCAGGCCCAGGTTGTAGGCCTCCAGCGCCCCGGACTCGCCCTGCCGGCCCTCGGCCTTGTTGGCGGCCAGCAGCACGGGCTTGTCCTTGCGGCGCAGCAGCTCGGCGAACACCTCGTCCATCGGGGTGATGCCCTCGCGGGCGTCGATGAGGAACAGCGCCACATCGCACTCGTCGATGGCGAGCTCAGTCTGGGCCCGCATGCGCGCTTCCAGGCTGTCGTCGTCGACATCCTCGAAGCCGGCGGTGTCGATCAGGGCCAGGTCCAGGTCGCCGATATTGCCGGTGGCGAAGCGGCGGTCGCGGGTCACGCCCGGGCGGTCGTCGACGATGGCCAGCTTCTTGCCGGCCAGACGGTTGAACAGGGTCGATTTGCCGACGTTCGGGCGGCCGACGATTGCTAATTTCAAGGGCATGGGGCGGCTTATAGCCGCTGGACGCTCAAAGCCAAAACCGGCCGCTCCTAGCGCTTGCCCCGCGCCTTCTTCACCGGCGCCGCCGCCAGTCCGGCAACGGCCCTGACGATCCAGTCGCGAAGCGCCTCGCGGTCGGCCAGCACCGCCGGCGGAGCGACCACATAGGACTTGCTGACCGGAGCGTCCGGCTCATAGCGCAGCGGGACCGCACCCGGCTCGGACAGGAACTCAGCCATCAGCGCAGGCGGCGCCTTCACCGCCAGGCCGACATTGGAGAGCGAGGCCAGCGGCTTGTCGTTGGCATAGGCCATGATCCCGCCGAACATCGGCCGGAACCGCAGTTCCAGGTCGGGCGGCGCGGCGGCGCTGAACAGCACCTGCAGGGCTTTGGGGTCGTGATCCATTGTCAGTGCTCCGACCAGGCGGCGACATCATAGCCGTCGAGATCGCGGAACTGGAACCGCCGCCCGCCCGGGAAGCTGAAGACCGGTACGGTCACCGTCCCGCCCGCCGCCTTGACCCGCGCCTGCGCCCCCTCCAGATCCGCCACCGGGAAGACCACCAGCGGCCCGCCGGGACCGCCGGGCGTCGCCCGGGCGAACCCGCCGTTCGCGCCCGCCACGGAGAAACTGGCGTAGTCGGGGCCGTAGTCGGTGAAGCTCCAGCCGAACACGGTCCCATAGAAGGCCTTGGCGCGGGCCGGGTCGGCCACGTTGAATTCCACATAGGTTGGCGTGGCGACGGGCTGGCTATTGTCGGCCGGGGCCTGCCCGCCAAGAGCGGCGGCGAGGCTAAGTCCGGCGATCAGCATGTTGCGCATGGGGTGTCTCCTGGCGCTGTCGAGGACCACAGCATCGGCCGGGAGTGTGACAGTTTCTGTCAGGAGCTGGCCGCGCAGGATCAGTCCAGCTGCGCGCGCCAGTCCTTGAGCAGGGCGCGGCGACTGCGCGGATAGCGCTCCTCGGCGACCGCGCCCTCGACGATCCGGTCCACCCGGAAGGTGCGGAACCCCGCCCGGGTCTCGCACCAGGTCACCAGCAGCCGCACGCCATCAGGATAGGCCAGCGCTATGGGCCAGACCACGCGGGCGGACTGCGCGCCCGCCGCATCGCGATAGACGATGGCCAGCTTGCGCTGTCGCCGGATGGCGTCGCGCAGCCGCTCCAGCGGCACCACGGCCGGCGGCGGTTCGGGGCTGGGCCCGATCAGGGCCTCTTCGCCCTCGACCGTCTCGCGGCCCTCGGGCGGCAGCATGGCGTGGATCTTGGCCAGGGCGTTGTCGGCGGCTCGCCCCAGCACCGGGTCTGCGCGACCCTGCACCCAGGCCAGCCCCAGGGCGAGCGCCTCCAGCTCGTCGCGCTCGAAGCCCAGCGGCGGCAGGAAGAGGCCCGGCTGCATCACATAGCCCAGCCCCGCCTCGCCCTGGATGGCGGCGCCCTCGGCGGCCAGGGTGGCGATATCGCGATAGACGGTGCGCACCGAAACGCCCAGCTCCTCGGCCAGGACCTGGGCCGTCACTGGGCGCCGACGCCTTCGCAGCGCCTGCAACAGGTTCAGGAGGCGGACCGCGCGGCTCATCGCGGCGAGCTTACTCCGCCCGCCGCGCCGCGCTAATGCCTAGCGGATGGCGATGACCTGGGCATCGTCGGTGACGACGTAGATCATATTGCCCGCCGCGATCGGCGCGATCAGCACCGGGGACCCCAGCTTGAGGGTCTTCTGGATATCGCCGGTCTTGGGGTTAATCGCCAGGGCGCGGCCGTCGCTGGAGACGACGATCAGGCGGTCGGAGACCAGGATCGGGCCGGCGAAGGTGGCGCGGTCCTTGGACTTCTTGATCCCGGCGTTGAGGTCCTTGATCCAGTAGACCTGACCGTTCTCGCGGCTGATGCAGATCAACTCGCCGGCCTGGGAGATCACATAGACCACGTCCCCGGCCGCCCAGGGGCTGGTGATCGAGGCGATGGGCAGCGACCAGCGGGGCTGGCCGGTGCGCAGGTCGGTGGCGGCGAAGACGCCCGAGTGGCTGGCGGCGAAAACGTCGCCCTTGTAGATCACCGGCCGGCCGGCCACGTCGCGGATTTCCGACAGGGCGTTGGTGCGGCTGGCGCGCGAGAGGGCGTTGTTCCACAGGTCGTTGCCGTTGGCGGTGCGCAGGGCCACGACCTCGCCCGAGGCGAAGGCGGCGACGATGGTGTCGCCGCTGACCGCCGGGCTGGAAGCCGACAGGATGCGGGCCGGCTCGGTCAGGGCCTGGTAGTTCCAGCCCTCGGCGCCGCTGACGGCGTCGAAGGTCAGGAGCTGGTCATCGGTGGAGATGGCCATGACCTTGCCGCGACTGATGGTCGGGGCCCCGTGGACGGGCGATTCGGTGTTCTTGCGCCAGCCGACCGCGCCGGTGGCGGCGTCGAGCTGGGCGACCAGACGGAAGCCGGACGAGGCGAAGACCTTGCCGTCGGCGAAGGCGATGCCGCCACCGTAGCCGTCCTTGTCCCTCTTGTTCTTCGGCTTCAGCTCGGTGCGCCAGACCGTGGCGCCGCTCTGGGCGTCGAGGGCGGCGACGGTGGCTTCGCCATCCATCACATAGATGCGGCCGCCGGCCATGATCGGCGGGGCGGTGACGTGGGCCTTGCGGTCCGAGCCTTTGCCGAAGCCCTTTTTCCAGGCGATGACGAAGTCGGGGGCGGCCTGGACGTGCTCGATGGACTGCTCGGCGTTGCCGCCCGGCAGCTGCCAGTCGGCCTGGGGCGCGGCGGGCGGCAGGAAGAAGTCGACGCCCTTCAGGCCCTCGGCCGCCTCGACCTTCTGGTCGAAGGCGATGATCGAGATGCGCTTGCCGTCGGCGGCCACGTTCTTGGGCGGCGGCTTCTTGAACGGGTTGAGGTTGACCTTGCTCACCGTCGAACAGGCGCCCAGCGAGGCGGCCGCGGCGGCGATAAGCAGTACGGCGGCCAGCCGGCGGCGTGACGTCATTGAGGGGCTCCCTCGGGGCCCTGCGGCATGCCGGGCGGCGCGAATTGGTTCGGATTGACGGTCAGGCTGTCCTTGACCGCTTGCGACATGGCGGGGCCCGAGCCGGAATCGATCAGGTCGATGGCGACCCGCGCCCGCTGGACCACCCCTTCAGGCGCGCCAAGCGCCAGACTGAGGGCGTTGAAGTCGGCGCGCGCCTCCTTGGTCTTGCCCGCCTGAAGCTTGGCGAAGGCCAGGGCCTCTCTGGCGCTCAGGTGGAGCGGCCGCTTGTCATCGGTCAACGGGGTCAGCCTCGCCTCGATATCCTTGTAGGGAGCCGTATCCATAAGGGCCAAGGCGGATTTGAGGCGGGCCAGATCCTTGACGAAGGGATCGCTGGCCAGGGCCGCGGCCTTGTCGAACAGCTCGGCCGCTTCCTGCGGCTTGCCGGCCTGCAGGCGCAGCCCGCCCTGGTCCATGTAGCCGGCGACCTTGTAGATCTTCAGCGGCGAATGGGTCAGTTCGCCGAACAGGGCGGTGGCCTTGCCCTCGTCCTGGTTCTGCAAAGCCTCGATGGCGTCCAGATAGATCTGGCCGGCCTTGTCGGACTGGGCGTTATGCCAGGCCTGATAGCCCCAGACTCCGCCCAGCCCGATCGTCAGGGCCACGCCCGCGCCGATGGCCCAGGGGGCCAAACGCTTGGCCAGCGCCATATAGCGCTCGGTCCGGATCTGGTCCTCGACCTCTTCAAAAACATCGACCACGAAAGGGCGCTCCGGGAAATGGGCGAATTGAGGCCGGGAACCTATAGACAGAGCGGCCCGCCTGCAACGCGGGCCGTGTGGCTATTATGACGCCCCCGCCAGACTCTTAGGGCTCAAATCTCATCCATGGCCCGGGTAATGCCGAACGCCAGGGCCAAAATCCCCAGGGCAGCGACCAGCCAGACCGCCTCGCCGCCAATCGGCAGGGCGCTGAGATTGGAGCCGGCCTTCACGATGTTGCTGAAACCATCGCTGATGGCGTTGGTCTGATTGACCGAGGCCGCCTGGGCCTGGCCCAGCAGGTTGGAGCTGATCAGCTGCCCCGCCCCGATCACCCCGCCCAGTACGCCGGCCGCGCCGATCGCCAGGCTGCGCAGGCTCCAGCCGCGGTTCAGCCGCGTCTCGACCCGGTGGGCGAAGGCTTCCGAATCGGCCAGGTGCGGCGGCTCGGCGAACAGGCGGTCCAGCCGCATCTCGAAATCCAGATCAGCCATGCGCATCCGCTCCCGAAGATTGGCCGACCTGCCGACCACTTCCGCCTTCCGGCGGCGCAAGTCGGCTTCTGAGCTTATCCAAACCACGTTTGACATGGGATTTGACCGTTCCCAGAGGGGCGTTCAAGGCCTCGGCGGCCTCGGCGTGCGATAATCCCGCCCCGTAGCACAGTGAAATGCACATCCGTTCGGTCTCCCCCAGGCCCTTGAGGGCCTCGTCGAGATCAATCCGGCTGGCGGCGGCGCCTTCGCCGCCCGAGCCGATCTCGGCCTGGGAGTCGTCGGACAAATCCTGGGCGAATTCGAGGCGCCCGTCCTTGCGCCAGCGCTTGACGTAGAGCCGGGCCGCGATGCGCCGCACCCAGGCGGAGAAGGTCCCCTCCCCCCGGAACTCGGCGATGGACTCGAACGCCGCCAGAAAAGCGTCCTGGGCCAGGTCGTCGGCGAGCGAAGCTTGCGCTCCCATCCGCCGCAGCAGGCCCCGAACGGCTGAACCGTGCCGCCGGACCAGTTCGCCAAAGGCCGGCCGGTCGCCCGCCGCCGACAGGGCGGCGAGCTCGACATCGTGCAGGCTGGCATGTTTCGACGAAGCCATGATGGCGCCCCCGAGGCTCCTTTCCTGTTGGCTACTTCTTCGGTCCGCTCAGGCCCAGAAGGCCCAGGGCGATCAGCGCAAGTCCGACGAAGCCCGGAAAGGCGGCGATGCCGAGGAAGACCGGCGTGGCATGGCCAGCCTCCTGGTGCACCCAGCTCAACGCGTAGCCGAAAGCGGCGAAACCGGCCGCCACGCCCAGCCAGATGATACCGGCGCGCAGGTCGCGCTGCGGCGAAGCGGCGGGCCTGACATCGCGCGAGATGGCCTCGACCAGGTCGGCCGGCATGGCCTGCCCCTTTTCGATGGCGGCCCGGACGGTCGCCTGGATCTCCTGGCGCTCCTTGTTCCGGTAGTAGCGCGGCACCAGAACGATGGCCGCGATCATGGCGAAAAACGCGATGGGAATCAGAAAGCCACCATCATGCATTTGAACCTCTCCTTATTGCTGCACGTCGGCCCCAGTCGGACCGTCTTGCCTATGAAGAGGCGGGCAGAGGCGCCTATGGATGCGGAACGCCGGATGAAATCTTGTTCATGCGGAAACGGGCCCGCCGGCGTCCCGGGGGGCGGTGATCAGCAGCAGGGTGAAGACCACGACGATCACCCCGATCGCCGGACCGGCGGTCTCGATCAGGCGCGCCGGCAGATGCAGGATCGGCTCCAGCGCCGGGGCCAGGGCCCAGAGCACCACGGCGCCCAACAGGCAGACTGCGCCCAGCCAGGCCAGCTCGGCCCGCAGCCGCCGCGCCGCCGCCCGGCGCATGACCGCATGGGTGAAGGCCTGGTCGCGGGCCGGCAGCCCGTCGTCGGCGAAGAAGGCGTCCAGTTTTTTTTCCGCGTCGGTCATGCTTCACCCAATACCTGCAACAGCCGCGCCCGGCCGCGCGTCACGTGCGATTTTACCGTCCCCAGTGGCAATTCCAGGGCCTCGGCCGCCTCGGCGTGAGTGAACTCGCCGCCCAGGCAGAGGGCCACCGCCGCCCGCTGCTCCAGCGGCAGGCTGGCCAGCGCCGCCTCCAGGGCCATCCGCTGATCCAGCTGGCCCGGGGTGGCGGGGCGTTCGAGCGCCTCGGTCTCCATCCATTCGGTCTCCCGCCGGCTGGAGCGGGCCCAGGATCGGCGGGCCGTGGCCAGCTTGCGCCAGGCGATGCCGCAAAGCCAGGTTCGCAACCCCGCCTCGCCCCGGAACCGCCCGATCCGCTCCCAGGCGGTGACGAAGGTTTCCTGGGCCAGGTCGTCGGCCTCGGCGTCGTTCCCGCAGGCTCTCCGCAGGAAGGCGCGAACGGCCCGCTGATGGCGATCCACCAGCCGGCCGAACGCGGCGCTGGAGCCGCGCCGGGCGGCCTCGATCAGTTCGAGATCGAGGCCCTCGGGGGTCACTTGCTGTCGTTCCGCCACGTGGAAGCCAGGATGGCGAACATCAGGCTGCCGGCGAACATCACGGCCATGATCACCGAGACCAACTGGAAGGCATGGGTGGAGCCGGGGCTGAAGAAGTTGTCCACCCAGCCGGCATAGCCGAACCCGGCCGCCAGGGCGCCGAACAGGAAGACCCGGCGCCATTCCCAGTAGGCCCCGCGCCGCCAGCGGCGACGGCCGTAGTAGCCATAGCCGCCGTAGTCGTAGGGGTCGTTCATCGGGTCGCCGCCGGCCGCCGCCTTGAGTACTTCCGGCGGAGGCTCCTTGCCCTTGTCGGCATAGCTCTTCAGCAGGTCCATGTGGTCGCGATGACGGCGATAGTTCAGCCACATGCCGAACCCGCCGAAAATGAAGCCGCTGATCGGGAAGATCAGCCACCAGAAGGCGAAGAAGATGTGTTCCATCTCGTAGTCTCTCCAGCCAGGCCTCGTCCAACGGGCCTTTCGAGAACTGGGTCGCCGCCGGCGCCTCCCCCGGATGCAAGGTGCGAAACTAATTTCGCTTCAGGGGCAACCGAGGGGCGGTCAGCCTAGTCTCTCAACCCTCTAGCCGTCATGGCCGGGCTTGTCCCGGCCACCCATGAACACGGGCAATCGTGAGGTCGCAGCGGGCCCTCTGAGGGCCACCTGTCGGAACCGAGTGTATGGATGGCCGGCACTTCGGCCGGCCATGACGGTTTTGGGGGTGGAGAAGTTGCTGTCCTCCGAGGCCGCCGATGACCTAAGCGAAGACCTTGGCGTAGACCTCCGGCTTGAACCCCACGGTCAGGGCGCCGTCCACATCGAGGACCGGCCGCTTGATCATCGAGGGCTGGGCCAGCATCAGGCCGATGGCCTTGGCCTGGTCGAGCCCGGTCTTGTCGGCCTCCGGCAGGCCGCGGAAAGTCGTGCCGGCGCGGTTCAGCAGCACCTCCCAGCCCACCTGTCCGGCCCAGGCCTCAAGCGCGGCGCGGTCGACCCCCGCCGTCTTGTAGTCGTGGAAAACGTAGGCGACGCCATGGCTGTCCAGCCAGTCGCGCGCCTTCTTCATGGTGTCGCAGGCCTTGATGCCATGGAGGGTGACGGTCATGACCTGGTGGTGGCCGCCGGGCTCCGGATCGTCAAGGCCTGGGTGACGCCCAATACGATCAGCAGCTGGCCGACATAGTAGAGACCCCAGACCCCGAACCCCAGCCAGGCCTGGCCGTGAAGCGGGCCCTCGCGGGCGAAGATCAACAGATCGGAGACCACGAACAGCAGCGCGCCCAGGCCGGTGCGCAGCCGGGGAAACCGGCTGATCCAGGCGCAGGCGGCCATCAGGGCCAGGCCCAGGGCGTAGAGGGCGCCCAGCGGAGGGCCGGCCCGGTCGTCGGGCAACAGGTAGGCGATGGTCACCGTGGCCGGAACCAGGACGATGGCCAGCAGCCCCTGGCTGAGGGTGAGCCTGCGCCGCCGGTTGCGCAGATAGAGGACGATGGCCAGCAGATGCCCGGCCAGGAAGGCCAGCGCCCCGACCGTGGTCCCGACGTCCAGCAGCACATCGCCCAGGGCCCCACAGGCCATCACGGCGGCCAGCAGCCAGCCATCCGGCCCCCGCGCCCGCATCGCCGCATAGACGGCCAGCAGCCCGACCCCTGCCCCTTTCCAGGCCAGGAGCGCCTTGTGGGAAATCTCCCAGTCCCAGCCGGCCATGTAGCTGAGCCCGGCGGCGACGGAGAGGGCCAGGACCAGTCCGCTCATGGCTGAAATACGCGCACCAGGATCAGCCACCGCGTCTTCCTTCGCTTCCGACTCGCGGCCGCACCTTGGCGTGACCGTCCCAGCTTGGCCAGTGGATCGCGCGCCGCTAGGCTCCTGGAGACGAAACGGGGGTGACGATGCGGCGGCGGACCTGGGCATTGCTGATCGTGGGGCTGGCGGCCCTGGGGCTTTATGGCCTGAACGCCTCCTGGCTGGCGCCGGCGCCGCATGGCCGCCCGAGCCTGGTCGCCCAGAGAGGCCTGCACCAGATCTACAACTCGCAGCCCGTGGGTCCCTCCGACTGCACCGCCCAACGGATCCTGCCGCCGACCCACCGGCTGATCGACAACACCCTGCCCTCGATGGCCGCCGCGATCGCCGCCGGAGCCGATGTGGTCGAACTCGACGTCCGGCGCACGGCGGACAACGCCTTCGTGGTCTTCCACGATGAAGGACTGGATTGCAGGACGCAGGGCCACGGCCTGGTCTCGGCCCACACCGTCGCCGACCTGCAGACCCTCGATGTTGGCTATGGCTATACGGCCGACGGCGGCCGCAGCTTCCCGCTCCGCGGCGCGGGCGTGGGGGGCATGCCGACGCTGGCCCAAACCCTGGCGGCGTTTCCGCGGCAACGCTTCCTCATCCAGTTCAAGGATGGCGGACCGGCCACGGCCGACGCGCTCGCCGCCTACCTGGCCCAGGCGAAGATCACCGATTGGAGCCGGCTGACCTTCTTCGGGGGGCCTGTAACACTGCGGCGACTACAGGCCCTGCATCCGGGCGTGAGGGTCATGGACCAGCGCGCCGCCGCCAAATGCGCGGTCCGCTATTTCGCCCTCGGCTGGAGCGGCGTGACGCCCAAGGCCTGCCGGGGGATCATCACCATCGTCTCGCTGGACCAGAGCTGGCTGGCCTGGGGTTGGCCCAACCGCTACCTGGCCCGGATGCGAGCGGCGGGGTCGGACGTGCTGGTCATCGGCGCGGTCGACAATCCCAAGTCGGGCGCGTTCCGGCGGGTCAACACGCCGGCCCAGCTCGAGCGGCTGCCGGCCGGCTTCGACGGCATGATCTGGACCGACCGCATCGACCTTGTCGGACCGGCGGCGCGGAAGCGCTGGCCCTAGGCTCGCGCCGGGATGTTCAGCCCGCGCTGCACCGCCGGCCGGGCCAGGCCCCGCTCCAGCCAGGCCGGGACGTGGCTGAGGCTGTCGTACTCGACCAGGTCGCCCGCCTCGTAGAAGCCGATCAGGTTGCGCACCCAGCCCAGGGTGGCGACATCGGCGATGCTGTAGTCCTCGCCCATCAGCCAGTCGCGGCCGTCCAGCCGGGTTTCCAGCACGCCCAGCAGGCGTTTGGACTCGGCGACGTAGCGTTCAAGCGGGCGCTTGTCCTCGTAGTCGCGCCCGGCGAATTTGTGGAAGAAGCCGACCTGGCCGAACATCGGGCCGATGGCGGCCATCTGGAAGAAGACCCACTGGATGGCCTCATAGCGGCGGGCCGGATCGGCGGGCAGCAGCTTGCCGGTCTTCTCGGCGAGATAGAGGAGGATCGCGCCCGACTCCCACAACGCCAAAGGTTGGCCGCCGGGGCCGTCGGGGTCGATGATGGCGGGGATCTTGCCGTTGGGATTGAGGGCCAGATATTCCGGCGTCCAGGTCTCGTTCTTGCCGATGTCGATCAGGTGCGGCTCGTACGGCAGGCCGATCTCCTCCAGCATGATCGACGCCTTCACCCCGTTGGGCGTGGGCAGCGAATAGAGCTGCAGGCGGTCGGGATGCTGGGCGGGCCAGAGCCTGGTGATCGGGAAGTCGGAGAGGTCGGTCATGCGGGACTCCATACGGCCGAACCTGTAACGACAGCCGGTGTTCCGACGAAATAGGATGTCGAACCGGAGACGCCAGCATGGCGACGCGCAGATCTTTTCTCACACTGGGCCTGGCGGCGATCGTCGCGGCCGGCTGTTCGGTCAGGGCCGGCGAGCCCAGCCGGCTGGTTCCCCCGCCGCTGCAGGATGAGGCGCCGGGCGCGATCATCGAGACGGCGGTTCTGGCCGGAGGCTGTTTCTGGGGCGTCCAGGGCGTCTTCCAGCACGTAAAGGGCGTCACCAGCGCGGTGTCGGGCTATGCCGGCGGCGACGGCTCCGCCGCCCATTACGAGACGGTGGGCACGGGCCGCACCGGTCACGCGGAATCGGTCCGCGTCACCTTCGATCCGCGCCGGATCAGCTATGGCCGCATCCTGCAGATCTATTTCTCGGTGGCCCACGACCCGACCCAGCTGAACCATCAGGGCCCCGACCACGGTCCGCAGTACCGCTCGGCCATCTTCCCGACCAGCCCGGAGCAGGCCAGGGTCGCCCAGGCCTATATCGCCCAGCTGGACCGGGCCAGGGTGTTCGGCGCGCCCATCGTCACCCGGGTCGAGCTGAACCGGCCCTTCTTCCCGGCCGAGGACTATCACCAGGACTATCTGGCCCGCTATCCGACCGACCCCTACATCGCCCAGAACGACCTGCCCAAGGTCCGCCAGCTGCAGCGGCTGTTCCCGGCCCTCTACAGCCCCACGCCGGTGCTGGTCGGCAACCGGAGGCTCTAGCCTGGCTGTGCTGGTCATGGGCGTCGCGGGGTCGGGCAAGTCGACCCTGGGCGCGGCCCTGGCCGGGCGGCTGGGCTGGCCGTTCCAGGATGGCGACGACCTGCATCCCGCGGCCAACATCGCCAGGATGGCGGCCGGGACGCCCCTGACCGACGCCGACCGCGCGCCCTGGCTGGCGGCGGTCGCCGACTGGATCGCCGGCCATCCCCAGGGGGTCGTCGCCTGCTCGGCCCTCAAGCGCGCTTACCGCGACCGGCTGGGCGCGCCCCGGCTGGTCTATCTGCGTGGCGAACCCGACCTGATCGCGAGACGGCTTGAAGCCCGTCGCGCCCACTTCTTCGCCCCCGACCTGCTGGCCAGCCAGTTCGCGGACCTGGAACCGCCGGGTCCCGACGAGCAGCCCATCGTCATCGACTGCGCCCTGCCGACCGCCGCCCAGGTCGAGGCGGTGCTGGCTCAGATGCGCTTGTAGTAGAAGGCCGAGCCGGTCAGGCCGCCATGCGGCTTGTAGGCATAGTCGGGGATGATCCCGGCCAGGCTGTAGCCCTGCTTCTCATAGAGGCCCGCCGCCCCGTCCTCCACGGCGGTGTCGAGCACCAGCAGGCTGCGGCCCTGCCCCCGCGCCAGCACTTCGGCGGCCTGCAGCAGGGCGCGGGCCAGGCCCCGGCCGCGGTGGCTGACCCGGGTCATCATCTTGCCGATCTCGGCCCGGTGCGGCTGGTTGGGCTGGGGCGCGGGCAGCAGGCTGACCGTCGCGGCCAGGGTCTCGCCGTCGAAGGCGCCCAGCACGATCCGCTCGCCCCGCGCCGCCGCCGCCAGCCAGTCGGCCCAGGCGACTTCAGCTGTCTCGAGCGGCAGAGGATGCATGAAGTTGACCGAACCACCATTGGCGACGACCTCGACCAGCATCTCGGCCAGGGCGCGGCGGACGGCGGGGCTGTCCTCAAGGGGGCGGATTTCGATGTCGGCCATGGCTCAGCCGGCGCCGGGGATGGGCCCGTCGATCTCCTGGGCCCGCTTCCAGGCCGGCCGGCTGGTGACGCGGCCGACATAGGCGGCGAAGGCCTCCCGGCGCGGCAGCGAGCCCACACCCGTCCCCCAGCCGATCTGGCTGCCGACATAGACGTCGGCGGCGGTGAAACGGTCGCCGCAGATGTAGGGCCTGGCCGATACGGCCTGCTCCAGGACATCGACCATCCTGTCGTAGGAACCGTAGCCGACCATGCGCTGCATGTCGGGCGGCACGTGCCAGCCCAGGGTGTTGTTGACCATCGCCGCCTCGGCCGGGCCGGCGGTGAAGAACAGCCAGCGGTAATAGTCCGCCCGCTCCTCCGCCGTCGGCGCCAGGCCGGCCTTCGGGAAGGCCTCGGCCAGATAAGCGCAGATGGCCGCCGCCTCGGTGACCACGCGGCCGGCATGGACGATGGCCGGGATCTTGGCCATCGGGTTGATCTTCCGATAGTCCTCGAACTGGCCGGCGTTGCCCCATTCCAGGATCACCGTCTCATAGGGCTCGCCCACCTCCTCCAGCATCCAGCGGATGATCCGGCCGCGGGACATGGGATTGGTGTAGAAGATCAGGTCGCTGGCCATGGCTGTCTCGCTTTGCGGAAGAGGGAGCCCTCAGGTTAGTCCTGCGGTGCGCCGAAGGATGTCAGCACCGGCCGGCGGATTTCCAGCGAAAGTTGGCGGGCGAAACGTCTGACCCAGATCAATTCCCGCGGACGGGAATGAGTGTTCGATGCCGCCCTCTTCCGTCGAACGGGATTCGATCATGTCTTGGCGCAACACGCGGACGGCCTACGGATGGGCGGCGATCGCCCTGCACTGGATTGCAGCCGCCGCGGTGGTGACGCTCTACCTGCTGGGCGAGCGTATGGAAGAGGCGGCCGACCGGGCCCAGGAACTGGCCGCGCGCCAGGTCCATGTCTCGGTCGGCGTGCTGCTCTTCGCCTTCCTGGTCGCCCAGATCTTCTGGAACCTTTCCCAGGCGCGACCCGAGCCGCTCGAGAAGCAGCGGGCCCTGCGGCTGGTCGCCGGCCTGGTGCAGATTCTCTTCCTGGTGATGATCGCCCTGCTGCTGATCAGCGGACCGGCCGTCATCTGGTCCGCGGCCCGGCCCATCCGGGTTTTCGACTGGTTCGCCATCCCCAGCCCCTTCTCCTCACGCGTCGATTGGCTGCACGAAGCGGCCGAGTTCGTCCACGAGGCCGCGGCCAAGCTGTTCTGGCCGCTGATCGTGCTGCACGTCCTGGGCGGGCTGAAGCATCTGGTTATCGACCGCGACCGCACCGTCCAGCGCATGCTCTGGGTCCGCCGCGCGCCCTGACGGAAAGGGCGGCCCGTCAGCCTCGCCGGGCGACCCGGACGATGAGGGCCCGCAGGCGGCTTCGCCGCCGCCAGGGCCGCCAGCTGTCCGCAGCGTCGCTGGGATCGCCCAGGCCGAAGTCCCCGACCAGAGCCTCCCAGAGCGTCGGGCGGCCGGGAGCCAGCGGCGCAAGCCGCCCCTTGGTGTTCAGCCGTTCGATGGCTCCGATCAGACCACCGGCCTCGCCGCGCGCCTGAACGAGGGCCCGGCTGGATACCCCCAGGAAGTGGCTCACCAACTGATCGCGCAGGCTGGCCACCGCCGCCCGCGCGTCCGGCCTCGCCGCCTCGATGGCCAGTTCACACTCGGTGTCGAACCCGGCGGAGCGGTTGTTGAGGTTGGCTGAACCGACCCGCAGAACCTCGTCATCGAGGATCGCCACCTTGGAATGGACAAGGACGGGTCCGCCCTTCTCGGTGCGGGGAAACCAGGCCCGGAAGCGGCCGAAGGCGTCGGCGGCTCTCAGGCGCCGCAGCACCGGGTTGCGGGCATGGTCCATGGTCAGGCGGTCGAACCAGCTGGGCGCGCGGCCGGTGACGATCAGCACCACCTCCGGCCCATCGGGCTCGGCCAGCCGGGCGGCCAGGGCCTCGGCGATGACGGGCGAGGTGAAATACTGGTTCTCCAGGTAGATGGTCCGCCGCGCCTGGGCGATGCAGGCCAGGGTCAGATCGAAGATCTCGGTCACCGCCGGCCGGTCGCGCCGGGCGGGGCGGGTGCGGGCGATGGCGACTTCGACATCGGTGAACCGCGGCGCGACCGACGCCGGCCAGGCGTCGCCCTCGGTCGGACCGCGCCGGGCTGGTTCGATCCCGCCGGCATCGCGCCAACGCTCACGAAAGAGCTCGCCCAGGGCCATCGCCGCGGCCCCGTCGGCCATCAGGGTCACCTCGTGCCGGGCGGGGTGCTTGGCCCGGTCGGGCAGCAGGCGCCGGGGCTCGTCGTGACGGTGATGCTGGCTGTCCCAGCGGTTGGTGACAATGTCTCCGCCGCCGCAGAAGGCCAGCTGGTCGTCGATGACGATGACCTTCTGATGATGGCAGGCGCCGAAAGGCCGGGCGACATCCAGCCTGAAATCCACGGGGGTATTCCTGAACCAGCGCCGGGCCCGATGACCGATGAAGTCGGGACTGCCATTGACCAGCATCGCCGACTTCCAGATCAGCAGCCGGACATCCAGCGCGGGGTTGGCGCGAACCATGCCGAGCAGAATCCGACCGATTTCGTCTGGATCGTCCGGCCCCTCGGTCCCATCCGGCGCCAGGCGGGTGCGCGGGTCGAACGCCCAGCCCAGGACCAGCACCGAATGACGGGCCCGGGTCAGCGCCTCCGCCAGGGCCGGATAGAAGGTTTCGTTGTCGATGAAGATCGTGGCGCGGGCGGCCGTCTCGGTTCGCCAGCAGGTCGCTCCCGGGACAAAGATATCCATCGACGCCGCCTCAGGGCTCGTCGGGCCGGAAAAAGTCGAGCAGATCGTCCCAGGGTTCGACCCGTCCGATCGGAACCCGCCAGAAGTCGGGCGCCTTGGCGGCCTCGAGGGCGGCGTCGAAGGTGCGGCCCATACTGGCGGTGTCGAAGCTGAGCATGCTGCCGTTCGCCGTGGCCTGCGGCGAGTCGGGGATGGAGGCGACGCTCAGGGGCAGATTGTTGGCCGCGCAGAAGGTCACCGCGACATTCAGCGCCTGGCGATAGGAGACCCGCAGCATGGTGTCGAAGCTGCGCACCAGGATGGCCGGCAGGTTGGGCGCCGTCGTGCGCGCCGCCGGGTCGAGGACGGTGTTGATCAGCACATAGATACGGCCCCTCTGCACCCGGCGGCCCAGCTTGCGCCAGTGCAGGAGGGCCTCGGGGAAGACGAACAGGGGCGCGGTGACCCCGCCGTCGATATGCATCTCCTCATATTCGACTCCGTCCGCCTCGCAGACGAACCGATGCGGCGGGAAGAGGCCCGGCAGGCTGGCGGAGGCGATCAGCACCTCGCGGAACAGCCGGGTGGCCTCCGGTCCGCCCCGGGCGGCGATCTCGCCCATGTCCCAGATGCAGGGCGCTTGGCTGTCGAGATTGGTGGTCGCCA
The DNA here is from genome assembly GCF_030814835.1 of Caulobacter ginsengisoli. Lineage (GTDB taxonomy): Bacteria > Pseudomonadota > Alphaproteobacteria > Caulobacterales > Caulobacteraceae > Caulobacter > Caulobacter ginsengisoli. The sequence continues at coordinate 720,678 of NZ_JAUSVS010000002.1, read as the reverse complement.
CCAGAAGCCGGCGTCCCAGCCGGTGCTGCGCCGCCACGGCGGCGACCAGCGCATCGTCGACAAAGGGATGGATCAGCCGCTCCAGGGCCTGGGTGCTGTAGACGCCGGCCTCCAGGGCCAGGGAGAAGCCGGCCAGGCTGAAGGTCTGGGCGGCATGACCGCCGGTGTAGGCGTCGCGCAGCCGATCGTCCCATTCAGGGCCGAGGAAGGCGAACGGGGCGATCAGCGCCCCGGTGCTGACGCCGGTGACGATGGCGAACTCGGGCCGGCCGCCGGCCTGGGTAAGCCCGACCAGGGCCCCCGCCCCAAAGGCGCCCCCCGCCGCCCCGCCAGAGATGGCCAGGACGTTGAAACCCGACCCGCTCCAGGCGGAGCGCGGCAGCGACAGCCGGTCGGCCACCGTGTCGAGTGAGGATTCGGCCTGTTCGAAGCTGAGCCGCACGCCCTTGAAGCCCTTTGGATCGGCGCACACCCCGACCGGCGCCGGCAAGCGGTTGCGGCCCGCGCGGCGCGGCCTGGATGGCGGATTCGATCCCGTCTCGGCCAAGTGCAGTCTCCCAAAGACCCGGGCGCGTCGCGCACCGGTCGATCCTAGTCTACCTCATGCGGAAGGGGCCGGGTTTCAGGCCTTCGTTCCGCCGAAGGATGTCAGCACCAGCCGGCGGATTTCCAGCGGAAGCTGGCGCTGCAGGGAGTCGAAGCCCTCGGCATACATCTGGCGCAGGGTCGGTTCCGAGACAGCCGCATAGGTCATGGCCCCGATCAGCAGATAGAGCCGCGCCAGGATCTCCGTGTCGCCCAGCGCCGCGCCGCCGCGGGTCTTGCGGGCCAGGGCGATCAGGCCGTCCAGGAAATCGCGCATATGCCAGCTGTGGGCGTGCTCGGCGCGCGGCCGGTTGTCGAGCAGTTCGCGCATCAGGAGCTGGGTGTCGTGCGGATGGTCCAGGGTGTTGTCGTAGAGGCGCTGAAACAGGATCTCCAGCTGCTGTTCGGGATCGGCGCCGCCCGCGCCGGCCTTGCCGATCATGGCGGTCAGGTTCTGCGCCATCTGGGCCAGGACCTCGCCGTAGAGCCGCTCCTTGCTGGCGAAATGGTGCAGCAGCGCCTGCTTGGTCAGGCCCAGTTCGTCGGCGATGGCGGCGATGCTGGCGCCATAGAAGCCGCGCTCGGCGAACAGCCGCTTGGCCGCCCGCAGGAAATCGGCCCGCGTATCGGTGACCGCCGCATCGCTCGAAATAGCCGATCTCCACCCTTGACGCCTTACCGATCGGTAAGACAAACTCCCCTACCACTCGGTAAGGAGCCCACTATGCCCGAGGACGCGGTGAAGTTCCATCAGCAGGACGACGACGGACGTCCGGGTCTGGCCGACGAGCCCACGGTGATCGAGCGCCTGCTGGGTCACATCGACCACCAGACCACGGACCTCGCCGACACGGTCTGGCGCGAGCCGGTGGAGCACTACCGCTCGCCCGAGCGCTTCCAGGCCGAGCTGTCAAAGGTGATGCGCCGCACGCCGACGCCCTTCTGCCCGTCCGCCGCCCTGCCCCGGACCGGCTCCTACCTGGCGCGGGACGCGGCCATGATTCCGATCCTGGCGGTGCGCGGCGCCGACGGCCAGGTCCGCGCCTTCCGCAACGCCTGCCGCCATCGGGGCGCCCAGGTCGCCGAGGGCCACGGCTGCAAGGCCGCCCTCGCCTGCCCCTATCACGGCTGGACCTATGGGCTGGACGGCCGGCTGCGCGGCATTCCGCACCCCGACGGCTTCCCGGGCGTCGACAAGGCCGAGCATGGGCTGGTTCCGGTCGGCTGTTTCGAGGCGAACGGCATTGTCTTCGTCACCCAGGACGGCGAGGCCAAACCGGACCTTGATCTCATCCCCGACCTGATCGGCGAGGGCTGGCGGTTCCTCGGCGCGGGCGAGCAGCTGATCCCGGCCAACTGGAAGATCGTCACCGAAGGGGTGCTGGAGGGCTACCATATCCGCTCGACCCACGCAGAGACCTTCTTCCCGCGCCAGTACGACAACCTCAACCTGGTCGAGGCCTTCGGGCGGGGCAGCCGGATCAGCTATCCCTACCAGAACATCGAGCGGCTGCGGGACGCCCCGCCGGCCGAGCGGCGGACCGAGCCGGTAATGACCCAGGTCTATCACCTGTTCCCCAACGCCGCGGTGGCCACCTTCCCGACCCATCGGGTGCTGACCATCTTCGAGCCCCTGGCCATCGATCGCACCGTCATCGTCAGCTACAGCCTGACCCGCCGCCCCGAGGGCGAGGAGGAGCAGGCGGCGGTCAGGCGCGGCCAGGACTTCGTCACCAAGGGCACCGACGAGGACCGGGCGATGCAGAGCGCCGTCCAGCGTGGGCTGGCAGCCAATGCCAATTCGGTCTTCACCTTCGGGCTGTTCGAGGGGGCGATCACCCGGCTGCACCGGAACCTGGCGCAGGTGCTCGGTGATCGGGACTGACAGCGGCGGCGAGGCGTGATCCAGTAGCGGCGTCCCAGCCCGAGGGGGTGAAGCGCCGTTGAACCTGCCGCTGCTGTTCTTCGCCGTCGATGTCGCCACGGTGGTGTGCGCGGTGCTGCTGGCCGCCCGCGTCCTGGCCAGCCATCCCCGCCAGCCCGCCGCCCAGCTGATCGCGCTGATCGCGGTCAGCGTGGTCTGCCATGTGATTCTTGGCCGGGCCGAGTACGGCCTCTGGACCCCGCCGGCGCTGCGCATCGAGGTTGGAGCGTGGCGGCCGTGGCTCAACCTGGGACGTAACCTGGCGCCAGGCCTTTTCATGCTGCTGGTCTTCCGGCTGTTCGCCGACCGCCAGAGACCGCCGCCGGTCCTCTGGGGCCTGCTGGCGGCGCAGCTGTTCCTGGAGGAGCCGGTGCGCTGGCTGCTGCCGGCGGGCTCGGCCCTGGCGCCGTTGCTCACCCAGATCGCCCCGACCCTGCTGCAGCTGCTGTTCGCGGGCCTGGCCGTCTACTGGACCCTGGCCGACTGGCGGTTCGACCTGGTCGAGGCCCGGCGGCGGGCCCGGGCCCTGGTGCTGGTCGTGGTGGGGATCAATGTGGTGGCCTCCAGCCTGCTGCTGCGCTGGCTGATCCCCGCAGACAGCCTGGCCAACTACCAGACCCATCTGGGACTGGGCGTCGCCAACCTGCTGCTGATGGGAGGCCTGCTGTTTCGCTACATGGGCGAGAGCCGCCTCCTGGACCCGGACCGGCCCCGCGAGCGGGCCACGCCCGCGGCGCAATCGGCCGACGCCGCGGCGCTGGCGCGACTGGAGCGATTGCTGAGCGAGGGGCTGGTCTATCGCGAGCCCAACCTGACCCTGGGGGTGCTGGCGGAGCGGGTGGGCGTGCCGGAATACCGGCTGCGGCGGCTGATCCACGAGGCGCTGGGCCACCGCAACTTCAACGCCTTCCTGCACAGCTACCGGATCGCCGAGGCGTGCGAGCAGCTGCGCGACCCGGCGCTGCGCCGCACGCCGATCCTGACCATCGGCCTGAGCGTCGGCTACCAGTCGATCAACACCTTCAACCGGGCCTTCCGGGAGGTGACGGGCCAGACCCCATCGGTCTGGCGCGCGGCCGCGGAGGCCTCACCAGAATCCGCATAACGACCCCGGTTTCTGCAATCGCCGGCCGTTTTCAGGAATCGGCCAGCCAGACCGCAAACGCCCTGCCAGGGTCGGTCCATCGCCCAATGGATCGGACCCGCCATGCCCTCCCGCCGCTATTTCCTCGACTGGATGCGCGTCATCGCCTTTGCGCTGCTGGCCGTCTTTCACGTCGGCATGCTCTACGTCACCTGGCGCTACAATCTGAAGAGCCCCAGGATCTTCCCGGACCTGGAATGGGCCATGCTGGCCCTGACCCCCTGGCGGATGGCGCTGCTGTTCGTCATTTCCGGCGTCGCCTGCCGGTTCCTGATCGAGAAACTGGGTCCGGGGCGCTTCACCCTGGACCGCCTGGCGCGGCTGCAGCCGGTCATCCTCACCGGCATGTTTCTGGTGATACCCGCCCAGACCTATGTCGAGCTGGTCGACAAGGGGCTGGTCCACACCGGCTATCTGGACTTCTGGTGGTCGTCCTACCTGCGCGCCGACCAGACGCTGGTCGCGCCGCTGCACAAGACCATGCCGACCTGGGATCACCTGTGGTTCCTGGTCTATCTGCAGGCCTATGTCCTGGGCTTTGCCGCCCTGTTCAAACTGTTCGGACGGCGCGGCGGGCGGGCCTTGCCGCTGGCGGTGCTGCTGATCGCGCCCGCCCTGTGGCTGGCGGCGACCAACCTGATCGTCGACACGGTGGCGCCCCGGACCGACGGCTTCGTCGACGACTGGGGCTGCCATCTGCGCTGGATCGGCCTGTTCGCGGCCGGCGCCGCCCTGGCCTTCCGCGACGACGCCTGGGCCTTCCTGGAGAAGCGGCGCGCGACGCTGGGCCTTGGCGCGCTGGCCCTGCTGGCCTTGCAGTTCGCCGTTCACGCCCTCGCCAGCGTCCCGGGCATCGATCCGCTGGCCCAGAAGATCGGCTGGAACCTGGCCAGCGGCCTCTATGGCTGGACCACCATCCTGGCCCTGGCCGGCTATGCGGCCCATTATCTCAACCGGGGTTCGGCGGTGCTGACCTATCTCAACCAGGCCATCCTGCCGGTCTATGTGCTGCACCAGCCGGTGATGCTGGTCAGCGCCTTCTGGCTGTTCCCCCTGCGCCTGCCGCTGGGGCTGGAAGTCGGGCTGCTGATCGCCGCGGCCTCGCTGGGTTCGCTGGTCCTCTATCACCTGGCCATCCGGCCCTTCGCCGCGACCCGCCTCCTGTTCGGTGTCAAAAATACCCAGCCAGGAACGCCGCCGCCGGCTCTGACAGCCCAACAATCTTGTTCGTCGCCTGGCGGTAGAACTTGAAATTGAGCTCGGTCTGCGGCCGGCCGTCCTGCCAGTCCGCGAACGCCTTGAGCTCGCGCCGCCCCAGGGGCCGGCTGGCCAGGGCGGTGCGGTTGACGGCGATACTGACCCGCGGCGTCTGCCGCTCGACGCCCGGTTTCAGCGGGATGGCCTCGGCGGCGGTGACCACGCCCCGCGCGACCAGCCCCTGCCCGCCCTTGGTCTCGCTGGCGAACAGGAAGACCGTGTCGCCCACGGCGATCCGCTTGCCGCCGTACATGGTCTTCTGGGCGGTGAAGACGAAGGTCTCCGCCCCTGAATCGGCAATCTCAGCCTTGATCGCGTAGGCCATAGATCAGGCCGACAAAGCGGCCAGCTCGGCCTTTTGCTTCCGGGTGAGCCCGTCGCGCACCAGCTCATACGACCGCGCGGCCAGGCTTTCGATCTCCTCGGCCGGCACATCGGCGTCGAGGTCGACGCTGATCCAGAACCGCCGGTCCAGGTGCGAGCGGTGGCCAACGCCCGCATACTGTTCGCGCAGGATCTCGGCCATGTGCGGATCGGATTTCAGGATAACGTTCTCGGTCCCCCGCACGGCCAGGATGGCGAACATCTTGCCCATGACCTTGTAGATCAGCACCAGCGGCAGCGTGCCCCGCGAGGCGGTCATCGGCGACCCCGCCGCGCCGGGCATGGCGTCTAGGATGGCCTTCAGGGCGGTGGTTCGGGCGGGGAAGTCCAAGATGGGGCTCCGCGGGCGGGCCTTGAGCCTAACGCCGCCGGGGCTGGACGGACAACCTCAGGAACAATCGCGGCGCCGGCAGGTTAGATTGCCTTGCGACAGGCGGCGGCAACCGCTTTTCTTGGCCGGCCCCAGCCGGAAGGCCGCGCCCGCGGAACAAGGATGCATGACATGACGGTCCAACCTCTTGCGTCGGCCCAGGCGCTGGCGTCGAAAGCCAAGACCCCGTTTCCGGGCGAGAGCGACGCCTATCGCGAGGCGCGCCAGGCCCTGCTGGCCGAGGAGATCGAGTTCCGCCGCCACATGACCCGCGTGGCCGAACAGCGCCGCGCCCTGCCGCCGGGACCGGTGATCGAGAAGAACTACCGCTTCAAGGACGAGCAGGCGTTCGAGGTCGGGCTGATCGACCTGTTCGGCGAGCACGACACCCTGGTCACCTATTTCTGGATGTACGGTCCGCAGCGGGAACGGCCATGCCCGATGTGTACGAACTGGCTGGGGGCGGTGAACGGCAACGCCGCCGATATCAAGCAGCGCGTCGCCCTCAAGATCCTGGGCCGCAGCCCCGTCGAACGGCAGTTCCTGTTCGCCCAGGAACGCGGTTGGCGGGACCTCAACTTCATCCAGACGGTCGGCGACGACTATGCCAACGACCTTGGCCTGATAGACGCCAAGGGCGGCGAGAGCCCCGCGCTGGTCGTCTTCCGCAAGGACGGCGACAAGGTGCGGCTGTTCTGGTCGAGCGAGATGACCCTGGAGATGGCCGATCCGGGGCAGGATCCGCGCGACGCGCCCGACATCGCCTCGCTCTGGTCGATCCTGGACCTGACGCCGGACGGCCGCGGGACGGACTGGTACCCCAAGCTCAGCTACTGACCCCGTCAGATATGGATGGCGTGTCCCAGCGCCCGCAACGCCGCCTCATGGACGGCTTCGCTCAACGTCGGGTGGACGTGGATGGTCCCGGCGAAGTCTTCCAGCCGCGCGCCCATCTCGATGGACATGGCGAACTCGCCCGATAACTCTGAGACATGGGCGCCGACCGCCTGCAGGCCGACCACGCGGTGATCGGACTTGCGCGCCACCACCCGCACGAAACCGCCGGTGTCGCCGGCCTCCATGGAGAGGGCCCGGCCGTTGGCCTGGAAGGGGAAGATGGCGCTGACCGGGTCGTGGCCGGCGGCCTCGGCCTCTTTCGGCAGCAGGCCGGCCGAGACGATCTCCGGCTCGGTGAAGCAAACCGCGGCAATGGTCGCCGGATCGAAGCGGCGGTTCTGGCCGGCGATGACCTCGACGGCGACATGGGCCTGGGCGGCGGCCTTGTGCTCGAGCATCGGCTCGCCGACCAAGTCGCCGATGGCGTAGACGCCGCTCATCGAGGTCTGCATCTTGTCGTTCACGCGGACGAAGGCGCCGTCCATGTCGACGCCCATCTCCTGCAGGCCCCAGCCCTCGGTCCGGGGCCGCCGGCCGACGGTGACCAGCAGCTTGTCGGCGGGGATGCGCAGGGTCTCGCCGCCCTTGTCCACCACCAGCTCGCCCTTGTCCCAGCCCGTGGCCTTGGCCGACAGATGCAGGGTGACGCCGGCCTTATCCAGCCAGGCCTTCACCGGCTTGGTCAGCGCATCGTCATAGAGCGGCAGGATGCGGTCCTGGGCCTCGACCACGGTCACCTCGCAGCCGAACTTGCGGAAGGCTGAGCCAAGCTCCAGGCCAATATACCCCGCCCCGATCACCGCCAGACGCTTGGGCAGTTCGCTCAGCGCCAGCGCTTCGGTCGAGGAGATCACGTCGCCGCCGAAGGGGATGTGCGGCAGGGCCGTGGCGATCGAACCGGCCGCCAGGATCACGTGTTCGGCCTTGATGACGACTGGCCCGTCCTTGGTCTCGACATGGCAGGTCTTGGCGTCGCTGAAGCGGCCCCAGCCGGCGACGACCCGGGTCTTGGCGCGCTTGAGCAGCGCGGTAACGCCGCTGTTCAGTTTGTCGACCACCGTCTCCTTCCAGGCCACGGTCTTGGCCATGTCGAGCACCGGCGCCGCCGAGAGGGAGATGCCGTCCTTGGCCCCGTGCGCGGCCTCGGCCATGCCCTCGAACTTCGAAGCCACATGGATCAGCGCCTTGGAGGGGATGCAGCCGCGGATCAGGCAGGTGCCGCCCAGCCGGTCGCCCTCGACCAGCACGGTGTCGATGCCCAGCTGGCCGGCGCGGATCGCCGCCACATAGCCGCCCGGGCCGCCGCCGAGGATCAGCAGGCGGGTGGTGATGGTTTCGGTCACGAGGTCAGTCCATGAACAGGGTGGCGGGGTGTTCCAGCATGGCCTTGACCCGCTGGATGAACTCCGCGGCGTCGTAGCCATCCACGACCCGGTGATCGAAGGACGACGACAGGTTCATCATCTTGCGCACGGCGATCTGGCCGTGGCGGACGACGGGACGGTCGACGATCTTGTTGGGCCCGATGATGGCCACTTCCGGGTGGTTGATCACCGGCGTGGTGGCGATGCCGCCCAGCGGGCCCAGCGAGGTCAGGGTGATGGTCGAGCCCGACAGGTCGTCCTTGGAACCCTTGCCGGAGCGGGCGATCTCGGCGACCCGCGCCACTTCGGCGGCGGCGGCCCAGACGTCCAGGGTCTCGGCATGCCTGACCACCGGCACGATCAGGCCGTTGGAGGTCTGGGTGGCGATGCCGATATGGACGCCGGCATAGCGGTGCACGACCCCCGCCTCGTCGTCGAAGCGGGCGTTGATCTGCGGATAGGCCGGCAGCACCCGCACCAGGGCCCGCATCATGAAGGGCAGCATGGTCAGCTTGGGCTGGTCAGCGCGCTTGGTGGCGTTGAGATGGACGCGCAGGTCCTCCAGCTCCGTCATGTCGACTTCCTCGACATAGGCGAAGTGCGGGATGCGGCGCTTGGACTCCTGCATCTGGCGGGCGATGGCCCGCCGCATGCCGATGACCTTGACCTCCTCGACGGCGGTGCGCCTGGCGAGGGTCGGGGCCGAGGCGGCCGGACCGGAGCGGGCGCCGGCGATGAAGGCGTCGAGATCCTCATGGGTGATCCGGCCGGCCGGGCCGGTCCCGGCGACATGGCCGAGCTTGACCCCCAGGTCCTCCGCCCGGCGGCGCACGGCCGGCGAGGCCAGCGGCTTTTCGCCGGGGGCGCGATCAGGGATGGCGTGGGCGACGGTTTCGACCGGTTGGCGCGGCGGGGTGGGTTGAGGCGCGGGCGGCGGCGCTTCGGCCTTTTCGACGACCGGCGGGGGGGCCTGCACGACCTCGGCGACGGGCTTGGGCTGGGCCTTCGGGGACGCCTCGTCGGCCGCGTTGCCGGATCCTTCGACCTCGAACACCGCGATGGCGCCGCCGACCGCCGCCATCTCACCGGGCGCGCCGGCGATCTCGATCACTTTGCCGGCGACCGGCGAGGTCATCTCCACCGTCGCCTTGTCGGTCAGCATGTCGACCAGCGGCGCGTCCTCGGCGACCATGTCGCCGATCTTAACGTGCCAGGCGACGATCTCGGCCTCAGCGGTGCCTTCGCCCAGGTCGGGCAGTTTGAAGACGAAACGTCCCACGCCTCTAAGCCTCCATCACGCGCTTGAGGGCCGCCCCGATGCGCTTCTGACCGGGGAAATACTCCCATTCGAAGGCGTGGGGATACGGCGTATCCCAACCGGTGACCCGCTCGATGGGCGCTTCCAGATGGTAGAAACAGGCTTCCTGGACCAAGGCCGAGAGTTCGGCCCCGAAACCGGAGGTCCGCGTCGCCTCGTGGACGATGACGCAGCGGCCGGTCTTCTTCACCGAGGCGGTGATGGACTCGATGTCCACCGGCGAGAGGGTGCGCAGATCGACCACCTCGGCGTCGACGCCCGCCGTCTCGGCCGAGGCGATGGCGACATGCACCATGGTGCCATAGGCCAGGACGGTGACCTCATTGCCGGCGCGGGCGATGCGGGCCTTGCCCAGCGGCACCACGTAATGGCCCACGGGCACGTCGTTGCCCTCGATCTTCTGCCAGGGCGTGACGGGGTTGTCCGGATTGCCGTCGAACGGGCCGTTGTAGAGCCGCTTGGGCTCGAAGATCACCACCGGGTCGTCGTCCTCGATGGCCGCGATCAGCAGGCCCTTCGCGTCGTAAGGGGTGGACGGGATGACCGTCTTGATCCCGGCGACATGGGTGAACAGAGCCTCGGGGCTCTGGCTGTGGGTCTGGCCGCCGAAGATGCCGCCGCCATAGGGGCTGCGGATGGTCATCGGACACCAGAAGTCGCCCGCCGAGCGGTAGCGCAGCCGGGCGGCCTCCGAGACGATCTGGTCGTAGCCAGGGTAGATGTAGTCGGCGAACTGGATCTCCACGCAGGGGCGCAGGCCGTAGGCGGCCATGCCGACCGCGGTGCCGATCAGGCCGGCCTCGGAGATTGGGGTGTCGAAGCAGCGGTTGAGGCCAAACTTCTTCTGCAGGCCCTCGGTGGCGTTGAAGACGCCGCCGAAATAGCCGACGTCCTCGCCGAACACGAGCACATCGGGATCGCGTCCCAGCATCACGTCCATGGCCGAGTTGATGGCCTGGATCATGTTCATCTTGATCGTTTCGGGCGCCTCAGTGGCGGCGGTTGGCTTGGTGATCGGCTTGTTCATGGTCAGATCCCCAGTTCCTGCCGTTGCCGGATCAGGCGCCAGTCCATTTCCTTGTAAACGTCCTCGAACATGGTCTTGACGCTGGGCCGGTCGCCGGCGTGCAGGGTGCCGTGCGACTCCGACTCCTTGCCGGCGGCCCGGACCAGTTCGACCAGCTCGGCGTGCAGGGCCTGCTGGTCGTCGTCCGACCATTCGCCGAGATGGATCAGGTGGTTCTTCAGCCGCTCGATGGGATCGCCCAGCGGCCAGAGCTTGGCCTCCTGGGCGGGCCGGTAGCGGCCCGGATCGTCGGAGGTGGAATGGCCCTCGGCCCGGTAGGTGAAGTGCTCGATCACGGTGGCGCCCAGATTGGACCTGGCCCGCTCCATCGCCCACTGGGTCGCCGCATAGACGGCCAGGAAGTCGTTGCCGTCCACCCGCAGGGCCGGAAGGTTGTAGCCGATGGCCCGCGAGGCGAACGGGGCGTCCTCGCCCCCGGCTATGCCCTGGAAGGAGGAGATGGCCCACTGATTGTTGACGATGTTGAGGATCACCGGGGCGCGATAGACCCCGGCGAAGGTCAGGGCGTGGTGAAAGTCGCCCTCCGCCGTGGAGCCGTCGCCGATATAGGCCGAGGCGATGCGGTCGTCGCCCTTCAGGGCCGAGGCCATGGCCCAGCCCACGGCCTGGGTGAACTGGGTGCCCAGGTTGCCGGAAATGGTGAAGAAGCCATGGGCCTTGGAGGAGTACATCACCGGCAGCTGGCGGCCCTTCATCGGGTCGAGCGCGTTGGAGAAGACCTGGTTCATCATCTCGACGATGGGATAGCCGCGGGCGATCAGGATCCCCTGCTGGCGATAGGTCGGGAAGCACATGTCGTCATGGTTCAGCACCATGGCCGGGGCGATCGACACCGCCTCCTCGCCGGTGCACTTCATGTAGAAGCTGGTCTTGCCCTGGCGCTGGGCGCGGAACAGCCGCTCGTCATAGACCCGGGTCAGCATCATATTGCGCAGGCCGCGCTTCAGCGTGGCGATGTCCAGGCCGGGATTCCACGGCCCGACCGCCTGGCCGTCCTTGTCCAGCACCCGCACCAGGCCATAGGCCAGGTCACGCATGTCCTTAGGCTGGGTGTCGACCTCCGGGCGCGGCATGACGCCGGCCTCGGAAATGTTGAGGTTGGAGAAGTCCGCCGTCTCGCCAGGCCGAAAGCGCGGCTCCGGAATACGGAGACTCAGCGCCCGACTGTTCTTCAATGACGCCATGACGGTTCAGTCCCAGGTGAATGGTCAGTGCAGCTGCGCGCCCGATGCAACGCGCAACCGGGCCCGAAGGGTGACGCGCCTTAAGCGCATTTGGCGAAAAAGTCCCAATATTCCGGTGACTGAGGTCGTTCTCACCAACAGGCGCGTCCGGAAAGGAACATTCTACCGGCACATGTCGATGGTTGACAAGGATATTGCTTGGTCGTGGCCTTCACCGCGGGCCGGCGCTCCGGCGGCGCTGCATTCCAGAGCGCGCGCCTTCTATTGTTCAGCGTCCGGCAAAAAATTCGGCCAGCGCCAGCGCGGTTTTCTCCGGAATCTCCTCCGGAAAGAAGTGACCTGCTCTGACCGCCTGGCCCCGCACGTCTCTGGCCCAGGCGCGCCAAAGCGCCAGCGGCCCGCCCGCCTCGGCGTACCAATCGTCCAGGGCGCCCGGCGCAGCCCAGAGCGCCAGCAACGGGCATTCGATACGTCGTCCGGCCGCCAGGTCTGCCTGGTCGTGCGTCCGATCAAGGCCGGCCGCGGCCCGGTATTCCTCGCAGATGGCGTGGAGGTGAGCCGGATCGCGCAACGCGTCCACATAGGCGGCATGGATATGGCCGGGAAAGGCGGAGCTGGCCGATCCCCACTGGTCACGCGCGTCGTCGATCACCGCTTCGGGCGCCCCGCCAAGCAGTCGCTCCGGCAGCGGGGCGGGCTGCGCCAGCAGCGACCAGGGCCAGAAGCTGAGCGCCAGCCTGGCGTCGGCGCGCGCCCAGACCGTCTCCGTCGGCAGGATGTCGAGCGCGGCCAGCCGCTCTATCCGTTCAGGATGATCCAGGGCGAGCCGATAGGCCACACGGCCGCCGCGATCATGGCCCGCCACGCTGAAACGCTCGAACCCCAGCGCCTGCATCACCGCGACCATGTCCCGCGCCATGGCGCGCTTGGCGTAGGGCGCATGGTCGGAAGTGGAGGGCGGACAGCCGCTCTGGCCGTACCCCCGCAAGTCGGCGCACACGACGCTGAAGTCGCGGGCGAGGATCGGCGCCACGCCACGCCACATCAGGTGGGTCTGGGGAAAACCGTGCAGCAGAAGCACCGGCGGCCCCGAGCCGCCGTGGCGAACGAAGATATGCGTCTCGCCGGTCGGGATATCGGCGCTCTCGAAACCATCGAACATGTCGATAGAACCGCCCAGCGCGTCACCCGCGTCGCGCCGCCTCGATGGCGGCGACGTCGATCTTCTTCATGTCCATCATCGCGTCGAACGCCCGCCTGGCTTCATCGCCGCCGGCCGCCATCGCCTCGGTCAGCACGCGCGGCGTGATCTGCCAGGAGACGCCCCACCGGTCCTTGCACCAGCCGCAGGCGCTCTCCTGGCCGCCATTGCCGACGACGGCGTTCCAGTAGCGGTCGGTCTCGGCCTGATCGTCGGTGGCGATCTGGAACGAGAAGGCTTCGCTCTGCTTGAATACGGGACCGCCGTTGAGCCCGATGCAGGCGACGCCGGCCACCGTGAATTCGACCGTCAGCACATCGCCCTTCTTGCCGGATGGGAAGTCACTGGGCGCGCGGTGAACCGCGCCCACAGCGCTGTCGGGGAAGGTCTGGGCATAGAAGCGGGCGGCGGCCTCGGCGTCCTTGTCGAACCAGAGGCAGATCGTGTTCTTGGCCATGTGCGTGTCCTTTCGCTTTCGTCCTGCCCCAAGGACGGGTCAGGTCGACAACTTCCGACAGCGCGCGATCGTTTTTTCCGCGCCTTCTGTCGACACGCCGGAAACCCCAGGGCTCCCTACTCCCACTCGATCGTCCCCGGCGGCTTTGACGTAACGTCATAGACTACCCGGTTGATCCCCTTGACTTCATTGATGATCCGCGTCGCCGCCTTGGCCAGCACGGCCCACGGAAACTCGTAGAAGTCCGCCGTCATCCCGTCCGTCGAGGTCACCGCCCTCAGGGCGCAGACGTCCTCATAGGTGCGGGCGTCGCCCATGACGCCGACGGTCTTGACGGGGAGCAGGACGGCGAAGGCCTGCCAGATCTGGTCGTAGAGGCCGGCGTTGCGGATTTCCTCCAGGTAGATGGCGTCGGCCTTCTGGAGGGTGGCGACCTTTTCGGGGGTGATCTCGCCGGGGATGCGGATGGCCAGGCCCGGGCCCGGGAAGGGGTGGCGGCCGACAAAGGCCGGGGGCAGGCCCAGTTCGACGCCCAGGACCCGGACCTCGTCCTTGAAGAGTTCGCGCAGGGGCTCGACCAGCTTGAGCTTCATGAAGTCGGGGAGGCCGCCGACATTGTGGTGGCTCTTGATCACCGCCGAGGGGCCGCCCTTGGCCGAGACGCTCTCGATGACGTCCGGATAGAGGGTGCCCTGGGCCAGGAACTCTGCCCCGTCGATCTTGCCGGCCTCACGGTCGAAGACCTCGATGAACAGACGTCCGATGGTCTTGCGCTTGGTTTCCGGGTCGCTGATCCCGGCCAGCTCGCCGAGGAATTGTTCAGACGCATCAACGTGGATCAGCGGGATGTTGTAGTGGTTCCTGAACAGCGAGACGACCTGCTCGCTCTCACCCAGCCGCATCAGGCCGGTGTCGACATAGACGCAGGTCAGCTGGTCGCCGATGGCTTCGTGGATCAGCACCGCCGCCACCGAGCTGTCGACCCCGCCGGAGAGGCCGCAGATGACCTTGCCCTTGCCGACCTGGGCGCGGATGCGGGCGATGGCTTCGCCCCGGAAGGCGGCCATGGTCCAGTCGCCGGAGAGGCCGGCGATGCCGTGGGTGAAGTTGCGGTAGATCTGGGCGCCGTGCGGGGTGTGGACCACCTCGGGATGGAACTGCACCCCGTAGAACTGGCGCGCCTCGTCGGCGATGGCGGCGAAGGGCGAGCCGGACGAGGTGGCGATGACCTGGAAGCCCTCGGGGATGGCGGTGATCTTGTCGCCGTGGCTCATCCAGACCTGCTGGTGTTCGCCAAGGCCGGCGAACAGCGGGCTATCGCGGGTGATGGCGATCTCGGCCCGGCCGAACTCGCGGTGATGACCGGTCTCCACCGCCCCGCCCAGCTCGGCGACCATGGTCTGTTCGCCATAGCAGACGCCCAGCACCGGCACGCCGGCCTCGAACAGCGCCCTGGCGGCCCGGGGGCTTTCGTCCTCGGTGGTGCTGGCCGGGCCGCCGGAGAGGATGATGGCGGCGGGCTGTAGGGCGAAGAGGGCGGCCTCGGCCTTGTCGTAGGGGTGGATCTCGCAATAGACGCCGCTCTCGCGCACCCGGCGGGCGATCAGCTGGGTCACCTGGCTGCCGAAGTCGACGATCAGGACGGGCTGGTGGCGGTCGGTCACGAGAGGCGCTCCGGAATGGCGGTGGACTGCTGCTCCCCCTCAGGGGGAGCTGTCACGAAGTGACTGAGGGGGCTACATCCACGGACGCCCGTGGATGTAGCCCCCATCGGCCCTCCGGGCCACTTCCCCCAGAGGGGGAAGAGCGGGGTGGGAAAGTGGCTCAAGGCGCTTTTTCCAGCACGGCGCCGAAGAAGCCGTCTGTGCCGTCCGTCAGCGGTGAGAGACGCAACGGCGGCTCGGTGGAAGCGAAGTCAGGATGCCGCTCGAGGAAGGCGGCGACGCGATCCTCGTTCTCCTCGGCGAAGAGGCTGCAGGTGACGTAGATCAGCCGGCCGCCGGGCTTCACGAAGGGGGCGGCCTGGTCCAGCACCGCGTCCTGCTCGCCCAGCCGGCGCTCCAGCTGTTCGGCCGAGAGCCGCCACTTGGCGTCGGGGTGACGTCGCCAGGTGCCCGAGCCGGTGCAGGGGGCGTCGACGAAAACGACATCCATCTTCGCGTCGAGGCCCCGCAGCGGGTCCTTCTCCATCGGGGTGCGGATCTGCAGGTTGCGCACCCCGGCCCGCTGGCTGCGCGGGGTGATGTCGGTCATCCGCCGGGCGTCGCTGTCATAGGCGTAGAGCTGGCCCTTGTTGCCCATGGCCGCAGCCAGGGCGAGCGTCTTGCCCCCGCCCCCGGCGCAGTAGTCCAGCACCTGCTTGCCGGCGATCTCGCCCGCCAGGCCGGCGGCGATCTGCGAGCCCAGGTCCTGGACCTCGAACCAGCCCTTGGCGAAGGCCGGATGCACCTCGACGGCGGCGGCCCGCTCGCTGGCGGCGGGCGCGGGCAGGCGCACGGCGTTGGGGAGGCGCCCGGCCGGCTCGGCGCCCTGGGCTTCAAGCGCATGCAGCACCTTGCCAGCGTCGGCCTTCAGGGTGTTGGCGCGCAGATCGACCGGGGCGCGGGCGGCCAGGGCGGCGGCCTCGGCGGCGCGGGTCTCGCCGAAAACGCGGGCCATGTGCGGGTCGAGCCAGTCGGGATAGTCGCCGGCCACCGGCGGCGGGGCCTGCGAGAGGTCGAGGTCGCCGGAGAGGCGCTTGGATTCTTCATTGGTCAGAGGACCGGGGCCGTGCGGTTCGTCGCCATAGGCGGCGGCGATCCTGGCCAGATCCCAGTCCCACAGCCAGCGCAGGGCCCCGGCGACGCGAACGCGGTCGGTCTCGGCCCCCATCGCCCAGGCCAGCGAGCGGCGATGGCGGAGCACGTCCAGCACCAGGCCGGAGACAAAGGCGCGGTCCTTGGAACCAGCGTAGCGGGCGCCATCACCCCAGGCCTTGAGGGCCAGGCGGGCGGGCTTGTGGCGAGCCTCCATGTCGGAGAGCACTTCGATCGCCGCTGAAAGCCTGCCGCCGTCCCGCACCTAAGTCCCGATCTAGTTGAAGAAGATGGCCCAGAAGACCATCAGGAGGCCGGCGGTGGAGACCAGCCAGACCAGAGAACGCAGCTGCTTCACCCCGAAGGCGTAGAGCGGCACATAGACGACCCGTCCGGCCAGATAGATCAGCGTGCCCCAATGGGTCAGGACGCCATCGCAGCCGGCGACATGGGCGATCAACACCGCGCCGATGAACAGCGGCAGGGTCTCGAAGAGGTTGTTCTGCGCCCGCTGCAGCCGGTTGGCCACCGGATTGAGCGGCGGCATCTCCTCGTCGCGCGCGCCGGTATTCCACTTCAGTCCGTACTGGCCCGTGCGGGCGATGTCGAACAGCAGGATCTGGATGAAGGCCAGGACCAGGGTCCCCGCCAGCATGTAGAGTTCAAAGGTCATCGTCTCGCCCTCCCCCTTCCCGTCTTAAGCGCTGCCCTGATAGTTCGGCGCCTCGCGGGTGATCATCACGTCATGGACATGGCTTTCGCGCAGGCCTGCCCCGGTGATGCGAATGAACCTGGCCCGCTCCCACAGGTCGGGAATGGTGGCCGAGCCGGTATAGCCCATGGCGGCGCGCAGACCCCCGACCAGTTGGTGAATGACCGGCCCGATCGGCCCCTTGTAGGGGGTCTGGCCCTCGATGCCCTCGGGCACGAGCTTCAAGCTATCGCTGACTTCCTTCTGGAAGTAGCGGTCGGCCGAGCCGCGGGCCATGGCGCCCAGGCTGCCCATGCCGCGATAAGTCTTGTACGACCGGCCCTGATAGAGGAAGACCTCGCCGGGCGCCTCTTCGGAACCGGCGAACATCGAGCCCATCATCACCGTGGAAGCCCCGACGGCGATGGCCTTGGCCAGGTCCCCGGACGACTTGACCCCGCCGTCGGCGATGACCGGCACCTGGCTGTCGCGGGCGGCGCGGACGGCCTCCTCGATGGCGGTCAGCTGCGGCACGCCCACCCCGGCGACGATGCGGGTGGTGCAGATGCTGCCCGGCCCGATGCCGACCTTCACCGCGTCGGCCCCGGCGTCGATCAGGGCCCGGGCGCCGTCGTAGGTGGCGACATTGCCGGCGATGATCTGGACCTTGTTGCTCTCGCGCTTGAGGCGGC
Organism: Caulobacter ginsengisoli; assembly: GCF_030814835.1. GTDB lineage: Bacteria > Pseudomonadota > Alphaproteobacteria > Caulobacterales > Caulobacteraceae > Caulobacter > Caulobacter ginsengisoli. The sequence continues at coordinate 703,328 of NZ_JAUSVS010000002.1, read as the reverse complement.
GCACAGCTTCGCCGACCATGGCCGAGTGGCCGTGGGCGGTGTCGATGACCACCACGTCCACCCCGGCCTCGACCAGGGCCATGGAGCGCAGGAAGCCATCCTCGCCGACGGTCGAGGCGGCCCCGACCCGCAGGCGGCCCTTCTCGTCCTTGGCGGCGAACGGATAGGCCTCGGCCTTTTCCATGTCCTTGACGGTGATCAGGCCGATGGCCCGGCCCTCGTCGTCGACGACGATGAGCCGCTCGATCTTGTTGCGCTGCAGGAGGCTGCGGGCCTCGGCCTGGGTGACCCCCTCGCGGACGGTGATCAGGCCCTCATGGGTCATCAGGTCCCGCGCCCGCGCCGCGCCGTTCTGCTCGAAGCGCATATCGCGGTTGGTCAGGATGCCGACCAGCCGGCCGCTTCCGGGCTCCACGACGGGAAAGCCAGAGATGTGTTTCCTGGCCTTGATCTCGCGGATCTCGGCCAAGGTGGTGTCGGGGTGGATGGTCAGCGGGTTGATGACCATGCCGCTTTCGTAACGCTTGACCTCGCGGACCTGGTCGGCCTGCTCGTCGATGGTCAGGTTGCGGTGCAGGATCCCCATGCCGCCAGCCTGAGCCATGGCGATGGCCAGCCGGCTTTCGGTCACCGTGTCCATGGCGGCGGACACCAGGGGTATGTTCAACCCGATCTCGCGGGTCAGACGCGTTTCCGTGGATACCTGGGTCGGCAGCACTTCCGAGGGACCAGGTTCAAGCAAAACATCGTCGAAGGTCAGGCCTTCGCGAATCTCCATGGGAGTCTCCGTTTTGCGGGCGCGGTATTCCTGCAAAGCGGGGGTGAGTCAATCGGGCTGGCAGCGATTGAGGCTGATCGCTGCGCTTTGAACGTCAGTTGGCGAATTGAGCGTCGACGTCCTGACCGCCATAAAAGACACGCAGAATTTCCACCTCGTCGGACAGAACCCTAAAGGCGATCACGACACGCCGCTCGAACCCGATCGTGCGGACACCCGGTTCAAGGTCATCACGCCTGGAGCCTCGTTCCGGGAACAGGTTCAAGGCCATATAAGCCGCCTGAATACGTTCAAGATAAACGCCTGCACGGCGCGGGCCGGAGTCATCCGCGATGAAATCGTAGAGACGGATCAGATCGCGTCGAGCGCTCGGCCGAACAACGACCTTATAGGTCTTCGCCATCTGCCGCCATTCGGGCCAAGTGATGGGCCCTTAGTTCGGCAAGGACATCCTCGGCGGGGATGCTGGGCGCCGGATCATCCAACGCTTCCCGTATCTTCGCCCGCATCCAGGCATTGAGGGTTTCTTCTTCCCGATCCAGAGCTCTGAGCCCCGCGCGAACAACCTCACTCGCCGAGGCGTAGGCGCCGGATTTCACACGCGCCTCGACCTTTTCGTGCATCGCACCGAGCGTCACGGTCATGGGCCTGCTGGTTCGAGACATGATCACCTCCACAACGAATGATGTGACTTAGTCACACAAATTGCAAGATCACCCCTTGAACCCCGTCGCCACCAGATAGACCTCGGCGCTATCCGTGCGGCTGGCCTTGGGCTTGATGTTCTTCACGTCGGTGAAGTTCTGCTTGAGGATCTTCATGGTCGGGGCCGTCTCGCCGCCCTGGAAGGCCTTGGCGACGAACGAGCCGCCGGGCTTGAGCACAGAGATGGCGAACTCCGCCGCCACCTCGATCAGGCCCATGATCCGCAGGTGGTCGGTCTTGCGGTGGCCGACGGTGTTGGGGGCCATGTCGGAGAGGACGACGTCGGGCGCCCCGCCCAGCATCTCGATCAGGCGGGGGCCGCAGGCCGGGTCGGTGAAGTCCATCTGGATCAGTTCGGCGGGCGGCAGCGGATCGACCTCCAGCAGGTCGACCCCGACCACCTTGCCCGCCTCGCGCTGGAGGGCGATCTGCACCCAGCCGCCGGGGGCGCAGCCCAGGTCGATGATCTTGCTGCCCTTCTTGATCAGGTGCAGGCGGTCGTCGATCTCGGTCAGTTTGAAGGCCGCCCGGCTGCGGTAGCCCAGGGCCCGCGCCTCGGCGGCATAGGGGTCGTTGATCTGCCGCTCCAGCCAGGCCTGCGAGCTGGGGGTGCGGCCCTTGGCGGTCTTGAGGCGGGCGGGCTTGCCGCGGCCGCCCTCGTTGCCGCCGGTGGGCTTCTTGACCAGCCGGCGTTTGGGGATTTCGTCGTCGGTCATGCGCTCGCTCCGGCCAGCTGCGGGGCCCGGCCGCCGCGCCGGCGGCGCCGGCGCTTGCGCTTCTGGTTCTCGCTCATCAGGCTCATCAATATGCCCTCGCGCAGGCCCCGGTCAGCCACCCGCACCCGCTCGCAGGGCCAAAGCTCCTGCACGGCCTGCAGAATCGCCGCGCCGGCCAGCACCAGGTCGGCGCGGTCGGGGCCGATACAGGGCTGCTGGGCGCGCTCGCCGGCGGTCAGGGCCAGCAGGCGGTCGGCGGCGGCCTCGCACTCGCCCCGGGTCATCCACAGGCCATCGACCTGATTGCGGTCATAGCGGGCCAGGTTGAGATGCAGCCCGGCCAAGCTGGTGATCGCCCCCGAGGTGCCGATCATATGGGCGCGGCCGGCGTCGAAAGTCGGCCTAAGCGACTCGGCGGGCGCGAAATTGGCCAGCTCAGCCTTCACGGCGTCGACCATGGCGCGGTACCAGGCGTGCTCGGTCCGCTCGCCCTCGGGAAAGCGCTCGGCCAGGGTGACGACGCCGATGGGAATGGAGATCCAGGCGCGGATCGGCAGCCGCCAGGTCGCGAACTGGCGCGGGCGGGCGTCCAGGCCCGGGCCCTTCAGGTCCACCCACGAGATTTCGGTCGAGCCGCCCCCGACATCCAGCACCAGGGCCGCATCGGCCTCGCGGTCCAGCAGGGCCACGCAGCCGGCCACCGACAGCTGGGCCTCCTCGCGTGGCGGAATGATCTGCAGGCGCAGGCCGGTCTGGTCGGCGACCCTCTGCACGAAGGCCTCGCCGTTGGAGGCCATGCGGCAGGCCTGAGTCGCGATGGCCTTGATCTTCAGACAGCGGCGGCGGCGCACCTTCTCGGCGCAGACGGTGAGGGCCGCCATGGCCCGCTCCATGGCCGCTTCCGACAGCGCCCCGGTCTGGCCCAGCCCCTCGCCCAGCCGCACGATGCGGCTATAGGCCTCAACCACGCGAAAGCCCCCCGCCGTAGGGGTGGCGATCAGCAGCCGGCAGTTGTTGGTGCCCAGATCGAGCGCCGCGTAGGACGGCGACTCGCCCGGCGTCCCGCGCGCCCCGCCGTTGCTGGCAGGGCCGCGTTCACGCGGCGGCTCCGACATGGTCTTGCACCTTGTCTGCGCAGACGCCGGTTGCCGGCGCCTCATTTCGCCGACTAGCTTAGCGGTTCAGTTCGCGCGCCGGAAGGCGTAGGGTTTCCCAATTGAGACCTGATGGTTACGTTCAGCAAATCGTCAGGAAGCGATGTCTATGATTCAGGCCATGAACACGCGACTCGCCAAATTCGGCATAGGTCAGGTGGTCAGACACCGGATCTTCCCCTTCCGAGGGGTGATCTTCGACGTCGATCCGACCTTCGCCAACACCGACGAATGGTGGCTGTCGATCCCCGAGGACATCCGTCCGCGCAAGGATCAGCCCTTCTACCATTTGCTGGCCGAGAACGATCAGAACACCTACGTCGCCTATGTCTCCGAGCAGAACCTGCTGCCCGACGATACCGGCGAGCCGGTGGGCCACCCGCATACGGCGCTGATCTTCGACGGCTTCCAGGACGGGCACTACCATATGCGCCCCAGGGTGGCTCACTAGCCTCCCACGAGGGTGATGGCGTCCTCCGGACAGGCCTTCACGCAGAGGCCGCAGGCGCGGCACGCTTCGCCGTTGTCGACATAGGCGACCTTGCCGCCATGCACGGCGATCTTGATCCGGCTCAGCCAGGACAGCCCCGCCCGGTCCGCCGGCTCCAGCTTCCGCACCACGAAGACATCGTAGGGACAGACCGCCTCGCAGGCCGCCTTGCCCTCGCAGCGGCCCAGATCGACGCTGGGCCGGAACGCGCCCGGCTCGGCCTGGCAGGCGCGCTCAGGCGGCCTCGGCGTCGTATTCGGCATAGGCGTTCTCCAGGGCCGGAATGATGTCGACGACCTCGTAGTAGGGCGCCGAAAAGAAGGCGGTGTCACGCAGGGCGTCCATCAGGAAGGACCAGCTCTTCAGATCCTGCGCGGTCCACACCGCCACATCCGTGCAGCGGCTGGTGAAGGCCTCGGCGTCGAAGAAGCGCAGCGTCACCGCCGGATACCGGGCCAGGATCGGCGCCACCTCGGCGGCGATGAAGTCCTGCCGCGCCTGGCGGGACAGCCGCAGCCAGGCGGGCTGCGAGCGCAGCAGCATGAACAGGGTGAGCGTTTGCATCGGCTTGCCTCCGTCGGGCCGCCAGGATACGAGCTTTTATTCGCAATTGGATATTCGCATTGGCCGCCGACCCGCTAAGTCCCCGAAAACAGCCGGTCCAGGCGCGCTCGCGGGCTCTGGTCGAGGCTATTTTGGTCGCGGCGGCTCGCGTTCTGGAACAGTCGGGGCTGGAGGGTTTCAACACCAACCGGGTGGCTGAGGCGGCCGGGGTCAGCGTCGGCTCGCTCTACCAGTATTTCCCGGGCAAGACGGCGCTGCTGGCCGCCCTGGTGCGACAGGACGCGGCGGCGTTCGGCGAGGCCCTGACCCAGGCGGCCAACCAGGGTGCGACCCTGCGTGAAACCGCCGAGGCTCTGATCGATGTCATGATCGCCCATCAGTCCGAGCGGCCGGCCCTGGCCCGGGCGCTGGACTTCGCCGAACGGGATCTGGACCTTGAGCACGAGGATGACACGGTGATGCTGGCCCTGACCCAGGGAGCACTGGCCCGCCACGCGGCCGAGCTTCCAGGTGTCGATTTCGCCGAGGCGGCGCAGGACCTGATGGTCATCGGCCGGGCGCTGAGCGACTCCGGCATCGACCCGGCCAGCCTCAAGCGGCGGCTGCTTCGGGCGGTTCTTGGCTATCTGACCGGGCCTTGAGCAAGGTCGTTTCGCGCAACGGGTGAAATCGGGGCAACTCCGGTGGGACTTTCCAGGGATTCCGGCACATCCTCACCCCATGAGCGCCGATGGCTTTACCACCGCCCCGCCCCCCGGGGCCGCCGCCGACTGGACGATCGACCAGGGCTGGAACGCCTATACGGCCGAAGAGCACGCGGTGTGGAACACCCTCTATGAGCGCCAGACCGCCCTGCTCCCGGGTCGGGCCGCCGATCCGTTCCTGAAGGGCCTGGACGCGCTCGACCTGCATCGCGGCGGCATTCCCGACTTCGCGCGGATCAACCCCGAGCTGCAGCGCCTGACCGGCTGGCAGGTCGTGGCCGTGCCGGGCCTGGTGCCCGAGGACGTCTTCTTCGAGCACCTGGCCAACCGCAGATTCCCGGCCGGCCAGTTCATCCGCCGAGCCGACCAGTTGGACTACCTGCAGGAGCCGGACATCTTCCACGATGTCTTCGGCCATGTGCCGATGCTGACCGATCCCACCTTCGCCGACTACATGCAGGCCTATGGCCAGGGCGGCCGCCGCGCCGCCGAACTGGGCCGGCTGGAAAACCTGGCGCGGCTCTACTGGTACACGGTCGAGTTCGGACTGATGGAGAGCCCGCAGGGTTTACGCATCTACGGCGCCGGCATCGTCTCCTCGCGCACCGAGTCCATGTTCGCCCTGGACGACCCCTCCCCCAACCGGCTGGGTTTCGACCTGGTCCGGCTGATGCGCACCCACTACCGGATCGACGACTTCCAGCAGGTCTATTTCGTCATCCCCTCGCTGCAGGCGCTGCTGGACGCCACGCTGCAGGACTTCGGGCCGGTCTATGCGGCGCTGGATGCGGCGGAGGATCTGGCCATCGAGACGGTGCTGCCGACGGACAGGGTGTTCACGCTCGGGACGCAGGCGTACGCGCGGGCGAAGGCGGGGTAGCTATTCCGCCCCCGGCGGGGGCGGACGGCCGCTCCGAGGCGCGCATGCAGCGCGCCCGTGAGCAGCCAGGTGAGGGTTTGACAGGCCGTGCTCGGGGCCAGCCATTTGATCTAAGGCCTCACCCGGTATGATCGTTTCCGCTGGCGCTGTTCTTCTGCAGCCTGGCCGATCATCTCCAGCACGCCCGAAAGACCCTGAACTACGTAGCTCGCGGGCAACCGCAGGACCACAATCCCGCGCTCCCTCAGCCATGCATCCCGCCGCTGGTCATGTGCGATTTGATCAGGGTCACCGTGGACTCCGCCGTCCACCTCAATGGCCAGGTCACGTTCGGCGCAGAAGAAGTCGAGGATGTAAGGTCCGGCGGGATGCTGGCGGCGGAATTTTAGGCCGTTCAGCCGGTTAGCTCGCACTGCTTGCCATAGCATCACCTCCGGAAGCGTCATGCTTTTCCGGAGGTCTCTCGCGCGTTCGAAGGTGAGGTCTCGACCCCGCATAACCTGAACATAACAAGAACGGTGATACTTGGAAGAGGCCTTAACACGGCCTTTGAAACCCTCACCGGGCCGGGCCACGGGCGCGCTGCAGGCGCGCCTCGGGCGGCCGTCCGCTCCCGCCGGGAGCGGAGTTTTACCTCTGGAACGGATAAAACCCCGACCCCAGTCCGAGGATCTGGGTCAGTTCGTCCAGCGCCTCGCGGCTTTCCACCAGCAGGTTCGGGTCGGCCAGGTCGGCCGGCGGCAGGCGGTCGCGGTAGCGGCGGTTGGCCCAGGCGGTCAGCAGATCGTGCAGAGCGGCGTCGAACCGCTGGGCCGGGTTGGCTGCGGCCAGTTCCTCGGGGGTCAGGACCACGCGCAGGCGCAGGCAGGCGGGGCCGCCGCCGTTGCGCATGCTCTGGCGGACGTCGGCGTATTCGACGTGGCCGATCGGGCCGTTGGAATCGATCAGGCGCTGGACGACGGCCGCCGCGGTCGGGGTCTCCGCGACCTCGATTGGGGCGATCAGGGTCAGGCGGTCGCGGTCCGGCAGGGCCACCAGCATCGAGTTGAAGAGGTAGGAGCGCACCGCGTCGATGACCGGCAGGTCGTTGGTGGCGATCTCGATGAACTGCGGCTCGAAGCCGACGGCGGCGGCGCGGATTTCGGCCAGGACCTGGGCTTTGTCCTCGAAGGCGGCTTCGTGGAAGAACAGGGTCGACTTGGCCCCCACGCAAACCACGTCGTTGTGAAACACCCCGGCCTCGATGGCTGCCCTCGCCTGTCGCGCATAGACTGCCCCGTGGGCCCCGTGGCGGCGGACGACGGCCTGGCTGGCCTGCAGGGTCTGGCGGGCCGGGAAGCGGCCGGTCCACTGCTCCCAGGCCTCACGGCCATAGGCGAACAGGTTGACCCCGGGCCGGCCGTGGTCGGCGCAGAGGCGGACATGGTTGGCCGCGCCTTCGTCGCCGAAGTGGGGCTGCGGCGGCAGCGGGTCGTGGACGGCGAAGCGGCGCTCGTCGGGGAACAGGGTGCGCAGGGCCCGGGCGGTCTGCTCGCCCTCCAGGCTGCGGTGCAGGTTGGTCAACAGGTTGGCGGCGGTGAAGTGGACGCGGCCGTCAGCGCTGTCGGCGCTGGGCGTCACCGTGGCGGCGTTGGCGGCCCACATCGAGGAGGCGGAACTGGCGCTGTTCAGCATCTCGGGCGCCAGGCGCCCGGCGGTCTCGATGATGTGGCGGTCACTGCCGGTGAAGCCAATGCTTTTCAGGAAGGCGATATCGGGCCGTTCGTGCGGCGGCAGCACGAACTGGGGCAGGCCCCAGTCGGCTAGCCGCTTCATCTTGGCCAGACCCTCCAGAACCGCCCCGCGCGGGTTGGAGTCATCGCCCTTATTGACCTCGCTGGCGATGTTGCCGGGGGCCAGCCCCGCGAAGCTGTGGGTCGGCCCGACCAGGCCGTCGCAATTGGCTTCGACGGCTGAGGTCACGCGCGCAGACCTTTGATTTCACTCAGGGTCGAGGCGACATGGCCGGCCTCGAAACTGGCCACGGGATAGGCGCAGTAGTCGGCGGCGTAGTAGGCGCTGGGCCGATGATTGCCGCTGTCGCCCAGCCCGCCGAACGGGGCCGAGCCGGCGGCGCCGGTGGTCGGCCGGTTCCAGTTGACGACGCCGGCGCGGATACGGTTGAGGAACCGGCCCCAGAGGGCGGCGTCGTCGCTGATCAGCCCGGCGGAAAGGCCGAACCGGGTGTCGTTGGCGAGCGCCATTGCGCCGTCGAAGGTGGCGGCGCGGCGGACGGTCAGGATGGGGGCGAAGATTTCCTCGTCCGGCGTGGTCAGGTGGCTGACATCGATCAGGCCCGGGGTGATGAAGCTGTCCGGCGCCTCGGGAATCCGGTCGGCCTGGCGGATCACCCGGCCGCCCAGGGCGGCGGCGGCGGCCCGCGCCTGGTTGGCGGCGCGATCGCTGATCAGGGGGCCCATGAAGGGCTCCTCACCGCCGTCCCAGGGGCCGATGACCAGCCGGTCGGCCAGGGCGGCGACCGCCTCGATGATGGCCTCGCCCTCGTGACCCTCGGGCACGATCAGCCGGCGGGCGCAGGAGCAGCGCTGGCCGCTGGTGATATAGGCCGACTGGATGACCAAGCCGGCGGCGGCCTCGACATTGGTGGCGTCCCAGACGATCAGCGGATTGTTGCCGCCCAGCTCCAGGGCCAGAATGACGTCGGGCCGGTCGGCGAAATGGCGGCGGAAGTGGGCGCCCGCCCCGGCCGAACCGGTAAACAGCAGGCCGTCGATGGGCTGGTCGATCAGAGCCGCGCCGGTCTCGCGCCCGCCCTGCACCAGGTTGACGACCCCGGCCGGCAGGTCGGCGGCTTCGAGGGCCTCGACCATAAGCTGGCCGGCCAGCGGGGTCTCTTCCGAGGGCTTGAACACCACGGTATCGCCGGCCAGCAGGGCCGGGACGATGTGGCCGTTGGGCAGGTGGCCCGGGAAGTTGAACGGCCCCAGCACCGCCATCACCCCATGAGCCCTGTGGCGCAGCACCGCCCGGCCGAACGGCATGGCGGTTTCCCTGACCCCGGTGCGCTCGTCATAGGCGGCGATGGAGATGTCGACCTTGCCGATCATCGAGCCCAGTTCGGCCGTGGTCTCCCACAGCGCCTTGCCGGTCTCGCGCGACAGGGCCTTGGCGAAGGCCTCGCGGCGGGCCTCCAGGGCGGCCTTGTAGCGGCGCAGGGCGGCGATCCGCTCCTCGCGCGGCCGGTCGGACCAGCCGTGGAAGGCGGCGCGAGCGGCTTCGACCGCCGCGGCGACGTCGGCGCCGGTCGATGCGGCGCCCTGCCAGACGGGCTGGCCGGTGGCCGGATCAATCGAAGCGAAGGCCGCGCCCTCGGCGGCCTGCCAGCGGCCGGCGATGAAATTCCCCTTGCTCATGACGACTTCACCCGCACCGCTTCGCCTTCCCGCACGCCCAGCACCTCCGCCGCGTCCCGCGACAGCACCGCCGCCTCGCCATCGATCAGCACCGGCGCCCGCACCGCCCGGAAGCGGCCGATATCGGCGGTGGAGACCAGGGCCTCCTCGCCAAAGGCGTCCTCGCCCAGCCGCACCATCAGGCGGCGGCCTTCCTTGACCGTGCGGATGTCGTCGCGCCGCGCCCCCATGGTGGGGCCGGCGTCGAACAGGTCGACCAGGCCCTGATAGCGGAAGCCTTCGCGCTCCAGCATGGCCCGGGCCGCCTCGCCCTCGCGGTGGCAGCGGCCGATCGACTGGCGGGCGTCCTCGGGCAGCAGGCCGGTATAGATGGCGTGGCGGGGCGCCAGATCCAGGATGAACTGGCCGTTGGTCGAGGCGCTGAGCAGGTCGGCCTCGTCGAAGGGGATGCGGAAGAACTTCTGGGCGACATGGTCCCAGAACGGGCAGGTCCCGTCCTCGTTGAACCAGCCCCGCAGTTCGGCCAGCACGTTCTCGGCGAACCGCTGCGGCTCGATGCCGATCAGCATGTAGCGCGACTGGGCCAGCAGCCGCCCGGCCCCGCCCATCCGCCGCTCGGGCCGCAGGAACAGCGAGCCGACCTCCGACCAGCCGGCGCATTCGTTGACCAGCACCAGGGCCTGGTGGTCGAAGCGCATGTCCAGGGTCGGGGAGGACTGGGCCAGGGTCACGACCCGGAACGAGAAGAACGGCCGCTTCAGCCCCACCCCCGCCTTGACGGCCGCCACGCCGATGACGGCGTTGTCGGAGAGGTCCTCGAGCATCAGGGTGTAGTAGGCGTCGGGGGCGGCGGTTTCGCCGGCGAAGCTGGCCTGGGAACGCTCCAGGCGGTCGCGCAGGGTGGGCTCGTCCTCGGGCAGGCTGGTAAAGCCGCGGCCGGACAGCACCGCCAGGTTCATCAGGGCGTCGTAGTCGGCCGGCAGGGCGGGTCGGACGACCAGCATCAGGCGCTCGCTTTCATCAGGGCGTGGATGCCGTGGGCGTCGATCTCGCCCGAGGCCAGCTTCATCAGGATCAGGGCCGACAGCCGGGCCCGCTCGGCGAAGCTGTCAGGCCAGGCGAACTCGTTCTCGCTGTGGATGTCGCCGCCGCGCACCCCCAGGGTGTCGACATTGGGCAGGCCGACGGCGAACAGGTTGTTGCCCTCGCAGACCCCGCCGGAGGACTTCCAGGCGATCTCCTGGCCCAGCAGCGCGCCGGCCTCCTTGACCGCCCCGAACAGCGCCGACTGGGCCGCGTTGAACGGCTTGGCCGGCCGGGTGAAACCGCCATGCAGGCTGACGGTCAGGCCATCCCCCTGCCCCGCCTTCATGGCCTCCTCGATCTTCAGCCGCAGCCAGCCGCCGGCCTCGGCGTCGGGGAAGCGAACGTTGAAGCGAACCACGGCAATGTCCGGCACCTGGTTCAGCGGCGAGCCGCCATCGATGCGAGCGACGTTGAGCGTCACCCCGTCACGCTTGCCATTCAGACCGTCCAGCGCCCCGGCGATGCGGGCGGCGGCGGTGATGGCGTTGCGGCCCAGGGCGAAGTCGCGGCCGGCATGGGCGGCGCGGCCGGTGATCTTCACATGGAAATTGCCCGAGCCCTTGCGTTCCGAGGCCAGGGTCCCGTCGGCCAGGGCGGGCTCATAGGTCAGCCCCACATGCCCCAGCGCCCCGATCCGAGCCAGCACTGGCCCGGAGGCCAGCGAACCGATCTCCTCGTCCGGCGACAGCAGCAGGCGGTAGCCGACATTCTTCGCATCCGGATGCGCCTCGAAGGCCTCCAGGGCGCCCAGCAGCATGGAGATGCCGCCCTTCATGTCGGCGATCCCGGGACCGTTGAGGGCGCCGTCGGCGCGGGTCGTCACCGCCTGAAAGCGGCTCTCGGCGGGAAACACTGTGTCGTAGTGGCCCGTCAGCACGACCTGCACCGGCGCGTCCGGCCGGGCGGTCACCAGGATGGACGGCGTGTATTTCTGGACCTTTTCACTGCCGTCAGCGGCGATCTCGACCGTGGGCGCAAGCGGCTCAAGCGTTAGCTCGCCGCCCGGCAGGCTGTCCTCGCTGGCCTTGACCAGGACTTTCAGCGTATCGGTCAGGCCCGCCGTGTTACGGCTGCCACTATTGATGGCGCACCAGTCGACGGCGCGGCCGACCAGGTCACCGCCCCTTTCGCTGAGGGAATCCAGAATCATCTGGTCGTCGCGCGTCAAACGCATCGCAATGAGCCCACGGTCTAGACGCCATTGCCGCGGACTAGCTGTCGACGCGGGTTCCTCCAGGGCGACCGTCCGGAATGGCGCAAGACGGCGGTCGCTGGGGGGTTGTAGCGGGGGTTGGAGGGAAGGTGAACCCCCGGAGACGGCCCGCGCGCTCAGCGCCGTCAGGTCCCGGCCGGAACAGCGGCCCAGGCGCCCAGCTCCGTCCGGGCGGCCGGCGTCTTGATGTAGCGCTGCAGCGCCGCCGCCAGCAGCTGGGCGTCCAGGCCGAAAAGCTTGGGCATGATGACCAGGTCCGCGCCGTAGAGGCCCTGGGTCGAGGCGATCTCCCGCTGGACCAGGGCCCGCTGAGCGCCCGGCAGGATGGTGACGGCGGCGGAGTCGTGGAAATGCAGCAGGATCATCGGGTTGCGGGCGAGCTCGCCGACCGACAGGCCGGCGATATTGTCCCAGTCCGCCCGGTAGCGGCGTCTGGATCCGCGCTGGACGACCAGGCCCTGCGGCTCGAACCGCAGAGCCGGCGTTGGCAGCCAGTTGCAGAGCAGCGCCAGGGTGAAGCCAACGGCGAAGAGCGCCAGGCCAGCGCAGAGACCCTGCAGCACCAGGCCCATGCTTCCGCCCAGCAGGGCGCCAGCCAGGCCGAAGACGCCGACAGCCGCGACCAGCGCCAGAATCCGGCCCCGCGCCATAGGGATGTCTCGGCTGCCGGCGATGGCCACCTTGCCCGGGCTGGAGCGGCGCCAGCGCAGCTTGGTGAATATCTGGCCGGCGAACAGCAGGGCTCCGCCGCCGAAGAACATCAGGGTGATAGCCCCGGTGCGCCAGTCGCCGCGGACGATCTCCAGGACGCCGGCGGCGACGAACAGCAGGCTGATGACCAGCAGTATCCAATCTCGCGCGCTGGGCGGATCGAATGGCGTGTGGCGAGGATCTCTCGATCTCATGGCTTTCCCAGGCGCAAAGGGCTTGCGTGGCCGTCCAGGTGATGGGTCAACCCGGTGATACGCTATCCATTCCTGGTCTTTCCAGTCCCGGCTCAATGGCCACGCCCGCCCTCTTTTTGCAGGAAGCGAACCGTCACAGAACTTGATTTCAGGCCGTAGTCGAGTCGCCCGCACATGGTGGAACCGTAGATGGTCCTCCAAGACAGACGCCAGCATGCGCCTAGCCCTGACTGACAGCCTCAGCGACCCCGGAAGCGCCGGCCGCCCCAACGACGACGCCTTCTGCGCGGCTGACGGCTTCGCCGCGGTGCTCGATGGCGCCACCGGCCTCGGTGGCCGCCTGCTCGACACGCCGAGTGACGCGGCCTGGGTGGCGCAGCAGGGCGCGGAGCGGCTGACTCACCACTCAACCACCCACCACGGCCACGACCTGCTGCGGGCGGCGCTGGCCGATGTCGAGGCGCGGTTCGTCGCCGAGCGGCTGAGCGCCCCGACCGAGATGTACGAACTGCCCATGGCTTCGCTGATGATGGTCCAGGCCGGGCCGCCCGACGCCCTGACCGCCCTGTGGTTCGGCGATTGTAGCGCCCTGGTCCAGCGGCCAGGGCAGGCCATCGAGGTGGTGGGCAGCGCCTTCGACCAGAAGGCCGACGAGGCCGGCGCCGCCGCCAGCCTGGCCGCCTCGCTGGGGATGGGCGCGGTCGGGCATCTGGAGCGGCCGGAGTTCCTGACCCTCGCCCGCGCCGCCCGCAATCGTTACAACACCGCCGACGACGGGGACTGGGTGTTCGCGCCGGATGTCCGCTGCGCCGAGCACGCCCAGACGGCGACCCTCGCCGCCCCGCCCGGAACCTGGTTGCTGCTGGCCACCGACGGCTTCCTGGCCCTGGCCAGCGACTACCAGCGCTACGACCCCGCCGGCCTGATGGCGGCGGCGCGCACGGAGGGGCTGGCGGCCCTGCTACGGGAACTGCGGGCGATCGAGGACGCCGATCCCGAGGGCCGGCGTTTCCCGCGGTTCAAGAAGGGTGACGACGCCACCGCCCTGCTGCTGGAGGTCCGGTAGCGCCGTGACCGAACCCCTCCCCCAGGCCCTGATCGACACCATCGAGCGCGAACTTCTCGTCCGCACCCGGCTGGCCCCCGCCGACCTGCTGTTCGTGTTCGGCACCCGGCACGGGGTAGCCGAGTTCATCGAGGCCATCGCCGACCTCTGGCGACGGGGCTACTTCAAGGCCGCCATCGTCACCGGTGGCCCGACCCTGGGCGAGGCGCGGACCGAGGCGGAGGTGATCTCGGCCGGCATGGCGGCGGCGGGCGTTCCCGCCGAGGTCATCCTGACCGAGCACCGGGCGACCAACACCGGCGAGAACGTCATCTTCTCCCTGCCCATCATCGACGCCGAACTGGGCCTGCGAAACGTCCGCTCGCTGATCGCCGTGGGCAAACACTGCACCTCGGTGCGCTACCTGATGACCCTTGAGCGCCACTGGCCCGAGGTCGACAAGATGCTCGCGCCCGTCAGCCACTACGGCCATGCGGCCGAGGAGTGGCATCTCCATCCAGCCTCCCGCGACCGCGTGCTACTGGAATGGCGCAAGCTTGGGCCCTATCGGGATGCGGGATTCATCGCCGACTGGAGGGAGACCCCGGAGAGCCATGAGGATCGGGGCGGCTAGGCCCGCCGCCGCACTTCCACCGGCGCACCAGGCGCCCGCCCACCCTGCTCCGCCCCGACCTTGAACCGGCTGACCGACCGCGCCAGGGCCTGCGCCTCGGCGGCCAGGGCGTGGCTGGCGGCGGTGGTCTGTTCGACCATGGCCGCGTTCTGCTGGGTCACCTGGTCCATCTGGTTGACGGAGGTGTTGACCTGGCTCAGGCCCGTGGCCTGCTCCTGGGCGGAGGCGGAGATCTCGCGCACCAGGTTGTCGACGCCGATGATCCGCTCGGCGATGTTGTGCAGCGCGGTTCCAGTGCGGCCCACCAGGTCCACGCCGCTCTTCACCTGAGTGGCGGAGGCCGAGATCAGGGTCTTGATTTCCCGGGCCGCGTCCGCCGAGCGCTGAGCCAGAGCGCGGACCTCAGCGGCGACCACCGCGAACCCCCGGCCGGCGTCGCCAGCCCTCGCCGCCTCGACGCCGGCGTTCAGGGCCAGCAGGTTGGTCTGGAAGGCGATCTCGTCGATCACCCCGATGATCTGGCCGATCTGGCGCGAGGAGTCCTCGATCTGGGTCATGGCCTGGACGGTTTCCTGGACCACGGCCGTGGAATTCTGGGCCTCGGCCTTGGAGGCGCCGACCACCGAGGCGGCCTGGCCCGCGCTGGCCGCCGCCCGCTGCACCGTGGCGGTGATCTGCTCGATCGCCGCGGCGGTTTCCTCCAGGCTGGCCGCCTGGTGCTCGGTCCGGCGGGACAGATCGTCCGCCGCCTGGGAAATCTCGCGGGCCCCGCCGTCGATGGCCCGGACATTGATCAGGATGGTCTGCACCGCCCCCTCGAGCTGTCCGATGGCCGAGTTGAAGTCCGCCCGAAGCGACTCGTATTCCGGGGCGAAGACCTGGTCGATGCGACGCGTCAGGTCGCCGCTGGCCAGGCCGGCCAGCCCCGCGGCGAGCAGTTCCACCACCTGGGCCAGTTCAGCGGCGGTGCGGGTGCGCTCCGCCTCGGTCGTGGCGCGTTGCTGGTCGGCCAGCTGTTCGTGGCGCCGGCTTTCCGCCTCCAGCTGGATCTTCGCGATCGAAGCCTCCTTGAAGACCTGGACGCCGGTGGCGATCCGCCCGGTTTCATTGCGGTCGGTGAGATGGGGGACCTGGCGCGTCAGGTCGCCGCCGGCGATATCGTCCATGGCGCCGACGATATCGCCGATGCGACGGGTCAGCGCCCTGGCGATCGTCCAGGCCAGGAGGCTGGAGAGCGCCAGGAAGGCCGCCGCGATCGCCAGGTTGACGACCAGACCGTTGATCAGATGCGCAAGCCGCACCTCGAGCAGACGGGTCAGCTCGGCATGGGCGCCTCGCCAGGAGGCCCCGAGCGCCGTGGCGACCTGGGCCTGCTCGCCATCGGGACGGACGGCAAGGGCGCCGACCGCCAGGCCCGCCTTGGCCCGGCCGTCGAGCCCGGCCACCGCTGTCCGCAGCGGCTCGCTCAAGGGTGACAGCTTGCGGCGGGTTTCGCCCGCGGCGTTGGCGTCCATGGCCGTGGCCAGATCGTTGACCGTCTCGGAGGCCCGGGCGTTCAGGCGGTCCAGGGCGGCCGCGAGCCGGGCAATGCGGGCGGCGTCCTCGTCCTGCAAGGCGCTGGCGTTGGTGACGTCGACATTGGCCAGCGCAAGGGCCGGCATGCGCACCGTGACCGCATCCATCACGTAGAAGCTGTCGAGATCGGGATCCAGGGTCAGGTTCGAAGCGTCGGCGACCTTGCCGATCAGCGCGGTCGCCGCGCGCAGGCGCAGGTCCGCGTCCTTGGCGTCGCGCAGTGCGATCATGGCTTCACCGGTGCGAAAAACCGGATCGTAGCGCGCCGCCATCTTGCCGAGATCGTCGCCGGTGGCGGCTTCCCCCTTCGCAGCCGCCTCGAGTTGCGGCCAGACGGTAGAGAGATATTCGGCGCCGGCGATCTCCCTTTGGGCGAAGGCGATCTCCTTCCAGCTCTGGCGCACGAACAGGAAGGTCAGAAGGGCGAGCGGCGCGGCGAACAGCAGCCCCAGCAGCGCCAGGCGCGCGCCGAACGACATGTGGGAGTGGATGAAGCGCAGCATGATTTTGATCCGCCTACGGAATTTCCACAGACCCTGCGCCCGCAAAGTTAATGGAGTGCTTTCTTTAAATGGATCGGCCCGGGAGCCTTTGTCGCAGGCAAGTTTTCCCAAGCAGACAGAAAAGCAACCTTCTCCAAATGCTTATTCACCTTAGCGAGAACTACCCAAGGTGGAGGTCTAGATCCGTTCAAATACCCTCAATCCGAGCATAGCAGCGGCAAACACCAAGCGATGGCTTGGTCAAGGCTGGGCGCGGGTGGCCCCCTCATACCGTCCAGCGGCGGCTCGGCCCGGCCCTTTGCTTGCAACCCGCGCCGCCATGGGTGCGGCGGGCCCCTGAATTCGACCGGTTTTGGCACATTTCAGGGTAGCAGGATGAGCAACTTTCGCGGCACGGCGGGTAACGACAGCTTTTTCGGGACCGACGCCGACGACATCGCCTACGGCTTCGCGGGCGACGACCAGATCCAGGGCAATGGCGGCAACGACACCCTGGTCGGGCATGAGGGCAATGACACGCTGAACGGCGGGGCGGGCGACGACTGGCTGGTCGGCGGGGCCGGCGCCGACCAGATGAATGGCGGCGAGGGCAACGACTGGATCTCCTACGAGGACGCTACGTCGTCGATCACCTTCAACATGCTGCAGGTGAACTGGCAGGACACCGGCGGCGGTGGGACCGATCGCATCGCCAGCATCGAGAACATCTACGGCTCGATCCATGACGACAGCCTGTTCGGCGACAACGGCGCCAACACCCTGTCGGGCCAGGCGGGCAACGACACCCTGGTCGGGCGGCTGGGCGACGATGTACTGAACGGCGGGGCCGGCCATGACTGGCTGGTCGGCGGCGAGGGCGCCGACCAGCTCTACGGCGGCGATGGCGTCGACTGGGCCTCCTACGAGGATGCGGCCAGGGGCGTGACGGTCAATCTGACGCTGAAGGGCGCCCAGAACACCATCGGGGCCGGGACCGACATCCTGGGCGGCATCGAGCGCCTCTACGGCTCGGCCTTTGCCGACACCCTGACGGGCGATGCGGCGGTCAACCTGCTGCAGGGCGCCGGCGGCGACGACAGCCTGACCAGTGTCGGGGCGGGTGACACGCTGGATGGCGGCGAGGGCAATGACCGCCTCTACGGCGGTGGCGGCGGGATCATGCTGGGCGGCAACGGCAGCGACACCTTGATTACGCCCACCACCGGCCAAGGCTTTGTGCTGGACCTGGCCAAGACCGCCGCCCAGGTCAACGGCGGAGTCAGCTTCACCCTCAATTCCATCGAGAACATCCAGACCGGATCGGGCAATGACACCCTCTATCTCAGCGCCGCGGCCAACACGGTCGGCACCGGCGCCGGGAACGACAAGGTCATCTATCGTAGCCTGGCGGAGATCGGCCTGGGCTCGAGCGCCGATCATTTCATCGATGTCGGCGCCTTCGACGTCATCGACCTGTCGGCGATCGACGCCAACACCAAGCTGGCCGGCAACCAGGCCTTCACCGGGGTCACCGCCTTCAACGGCCAGGCGGGCCAGATGGTGATGGGCTACGACCTGGCGACCGGCGTGGTGCACGTGCAGTTCGACGTCAACGGCGACAAGCTCGCCGACGCCGAGCTGTGGCTGCACGGCTCGGGCGCGCTGGGGGTGGGCTGGGTGCTATAGGGCCCTGCCCTCCTCATCCAGAACCAGCCTGACCAGTTCGGCCTGCCGGTGGACGCCGGTCTTGTCGAAGATGTGCGAGAGATGGGTGCGGGCGGTGGCGTAGGCGATGCCGCTGCGGCGGGCGGCGGCGGGCTTGCCGTCGCCCTTGGCGATCTCCAGGGCGAAGGCCGCCTCGGCGGGGGTCAGGCCGTAGGTCAGGCGCAGGCGGTCGGCCGCCCCTAGCGGCGCCTGGCGGCCGGCGTCGAGGATGATGGCCGCCGGCTGCCCGGCCCAGATGATGGGCGTGGGCCGGCGCACCGCGCTCACCTGCAGAATGAGCGGGCGGCCGGAGATGTTGTCGATGCGGACGACGCCGCCGGCCTGGTCCAGACCGTCGCCGGCGGCGCAGCCGGCGATCAGGGCGCGCAGTCGCTCGGCGTCGGCGCTCCGCTCGGCGGTAAGGCTGCCCTGGGCCAGCCTTAGCCCGCGACCGCCGCGGAACAGCGCCTCGGCGGCGGGATTGGCGAACAGCACCCGGCCCTCGGCGTCGACCAGCAGAGCGGCCGCCTCCAGCCGTTGCAGCAGCTGCGAGGTCAGCCCCTCGCCGCCCTGGCCCAGGGCCAGGCGGATATTGAGCCGCACCGCCCGTTCCAGATGCGGGGTCAGGGCCTGGAGCAGGCGCAGGGCCTCGGGCTCGAAGTCCTCGCGCCCCGGCAGCATGAGCACCGACCGCCAGCCCTGCTCGGCCAGCACCATGCAGCCCATGACGGTGCGATAGCCCTGCGGCCGGGACCACTCGTTGTGGAAGGCGCTCCTTTGCAGATTCTCGCGCGGCAGGACCATGGCGTCGGTCGCCGCCGAGCCGACGCCCCGGCGGGTGACGCCGTGCCAGACATGGTCGTCGGCGTGATAGTCGCCATAACGGCGCATGAAGTCGGGATCGGTGCGGGGCGCGAAGATCCAGGGTATGCCGTGCGGGGCCATCGCCCCCAGCGAGGCGTCCTGCGCCCCGCAGGCGTCGGCGATGCTGGTCAGAACCCGGGGCCAGAGGTCGAAGTCGGCGGCGGCCTGGTAGATCTCGTCGACCAGGCCCAGAACGCGCGTGTCGTCGATGGCCGTCATGGCGATCCCCCGCTTGCGCAGCTGGTCGCCCACCCTTCTTGCCAATGAAACCACGAGACCGCCGGCCCGCCAAGCGAAGATGGGGCCGGATTCGCGGCCTGGGCGAATTTCGTCGCCGCCTAGGACGTTCGTTCGATGTGCGCCCCGCCTCGCGCCCATAGCCTCGGCATGTCCTCGGGGGAGGCCGCCACACCCAACCGGAGGCTACAGCCATGCCCGATACCCTGACCAAGACCCGTCCCGAAACCAAGGCGGCCGTCACGCCCGCCGCCTCGCCCTCGATCCTGCAGATCAATCCTCCCCTCCCCACGGCGCCGGAAATCCGCGCCCTGGCCGGCGACATCCAGGCGCGATTGAAGCTGGCCTTCGCCATGGCCGCCGCCGGCCGCACGCCGGCCGGGGCCAAGGGCGGCGACGAGTTGTTCGCCCGCATCGTCGCCAGCCGGCCGGCCGCCGGCAAGCAGCGCCTGCAGGCGAAGGCCAGGGCGATGCTGGATGCGCCGCGGGCGACCCGCGAGAGCTTCTTCGGCCGCTATGGCGCCGTGGAGCCCGCGCGCTATACGGGCCTGGCCATGGTTCACGCCTCGGTGGGACCTGTCGCGGTCGATGGCAAGAAGCTCAAGGCCGCCTTGGAAGCCGTCGGCAAGAACGACGCGGCGCGCATGCATCTGGAGGCGGTCCACAGCACCGCCAGCGAGGTCAAGATTGTCCGGAAGAAGCAGCCGCAAGACACTGGCCAGAAATCCGCGGCCCAGCTCGACGCCGAGGCCGGGGCCAAGTTCAAGCACCTCAGCCTCTACCTCAACAAGGTCAAGTGCCTGAACACCACCGACGGCGAGGCGGGCTCGGACGAAATCGCCATGGGCGGCACCGCCACCAACCCCAGCGGCGAGACCACCAAGATCAGCCAGTTCCTGGTCTATGACGATTTCGACAAGGACGACCGGCGGGCCTATGGCGGCGCGGGCAAGCGCCTGCATCGCTGGAACATCCCGGTCAACAACAACTGGCCCCATACCTACGCCGCCGTGCTGGTCATGGCGGAAAAGGACGAGGGCGGGTTCGGCGACTTCCTCAAGGCGCTCTGGGACTATATCGACGAGGAGGTGAAGAGCGCCGTGGCCGGGGCCGTGGGGGCCGCCATCGGGGCCGCGCTGGGTTCGTTCTTCGGCCCGCTGGGCACCGCCCTGGGCGCGCTGACCGGCATACTGGTCGGGTTGTTCATCGACTGGCTGATCGGCCTGTTCGAGGATGACCTGATCGCCGCCAGGACCATCATCCTCTACCTCGGCGCGGCCACCAAGTCCTACTACGACCAGTGCGGCCTGACCGCCGATCCGGCCCCGCGCTTCACCATCGACTACAACGGCGACGGCGGACACTACCGCACCTGGTTCAGCCTGGCCGTCGAGGCCTAGAACCGACCCGGCCCTGGCCAGGCGGTCAGGGCCGGGACCCGTTCTGGACTTCTGTCCGTTCTGGGGCTCCCCTGCGCCCTTCGTTGCCGTGCGGGAGACCCCGTGATCAGATTCGCCGCCCTCCTGTCGGTGTTGTTGCTGGGCGCGGCTCCGATCCAGGGAGCGAGAGGCCTCGATTTCGACGCCAACCGGCTCTCCGAACACGTTCGCATCCTGTCGTCCGACCAGTTCGAGGGTCGCGGTCCCGGCCAGCCCGGCGAGACCAAGACCGTGGAGTACTTGGCCGGCCAGTTCGCTACCCTGGGCCTGGAACCCGGCGGGCCGGACGGCGGCTGGTTCCAGACGGTCATGCTGCACCGCTTCACGCAGGACGGAACGCCCAGTCTTTCAGTCTCCATCGCCGGCCGGGACTGGCCAATCGTCTACGGGAACCAGGCCCTGGTTGGACCCCAGCGCGCGGCCGGGGCGAGCGTCGCCGATGCGGCCATGGTTTTCGTCGGCTTCGGCGTCCACGCCCCCGAGCTGGGCTGGGACGACTACAAGGGCGTCGACCTGCGCGGCAAGATCGCGGTCATGCTGGCCAACGATCCGGACTTCGACGCGACGGCGTCCGGCCGGTTCGGCGGCGAGGCGATGAGCGTGCATGGCGACTGGACCCACAAGTATCTCGAGGTGACGCGGCGGGGCGCCGTCGGGATGGTCTGGGTTCACGACACGGCCTCGGCCGGCTTCGACTGGCCGGCGCTGCAGGGCTTCTGGACCAGCCCGCAGCTCGACATAGTCCGGCCGGCTGCCGAAACGGACGTCGCGCCGATCACCGGCTGGCTGCGAGGCGATACGGCGGCGGCGCTGTTCGCCGCGGCCGGGCTCGATCTGAAGACCCAAAGCCTCCGGGCCCGCAGCCGGTCCTTCCAGCCGGTGACCCTGCCGCGCACGAGACTCTCCATCAGCTATCGGGTGAAGCGAGAGGTCCGCGTCAGCCGCAACGTGATCGCCCGCCTGCCGGGCGCGCGCCACCCAGGCGAGAGCGTCCTCTACGGCGCGCATTGGGACCATCTGGGCCGGGGCGAACCTCAGGCCGATGGCGACGACATCTACAACGGGGCGCTGGACAACGCTTCGGGCCTGGCCGGCCTGCTGGAGCTGGCGCGGCTGTTCGCCGCCGGCGAGCGGCCCGGCCGCTCGATCGTCTTTATCGCCTTCACCGGTGAGGAAACGGGGCTGCTGGGCTCGGCCTGGTACGCGGCTCACTCGGCCTTTCCCCTGGAGACCACGGCGGGCGGCGTCAATATCGACGGGCTGCCGATCATCGCCCCCTCGGATATGAAGGTCAGTTTCGGCCTTTCCGACCTGCAGGACATCCTGGCGCGGGCGTCGGCGCGCCAGGGGCGGCGGATCCTCCCGCCCAGCCCCTGGAAGGGCGGCGCCTACGCCCGTTCCGACCACTATTCCCTGGCCCAGGCCGGCCTGCCGATGCTGTTCGCCGGTTCCCGCGTCGCCGGTCGGGACTATTTTGAGAAGCGCTACCACCAGCCGGACGACGAATGGAGCCCGGACTGGGACTGGAGCGGCGCGATCGCCGATCTGCAACTCTATCGGGCGGTGGGGCTGGAGCTGGCCAATAGCCGACGCTGGCCCCGATGGTGGCCCGGCGCGGAGTTTGGCGCGATCCGCGACCGCTCGGCCGCCGCCCGCCGATGAGGCAGGGTCGGCCCGCTTCAAGTTCGCAAAAAAGACGCGCCCCTTCTGGCCAAACGGCGCGCCATGCCCCACATCTGGCGCTGCGCTCAAGGGCCGCGCAGCCCATTTCCATCGCACGGAAGCCGCACCGATGACCGACACGCCCGCCTACACCCCGCCCAAGGTCTGGACCTGGAACAAGGAAAACGGGGGTCGGTTCGCCAATATCAACCGGCCCATCGCCGGTCCGACCCACGACAAGGAGCTGCCGGTCGGCAAGCATCCGTTCCAGCTCTATTCGCTGGCCACGCCCAACGGGGTGAAGGTGACGGTGCTGCTGGAGGAACTGCTGGCGCTGGGCCATACGGGCGCGGAATACGACGCCTGGCTGATCAACATCGGCTCGGGCGACCAGTTCGGCAGCGGCTTCGTCGGGGTCAATCCCAACTCCAAGATCCCGGCCCTGATGGACTACAGCGATCCGAAGAAGCCGATCCGCATCTTCGAGTCCGGCGCCATCCTGATCCACCTGGCCGAGAAGTTCGGCGAATTCCTGCCGACCGACCCGGCGGCCCGGGCCGAGACCCTGTCCTGGCTGATGTGGCAGATGGGGAGCGCCCCCTACCTGGGCGGCGGCTTCGGCCACTTCTACGCCTATGCCCCCTTCAAGATCGAATACGCCATCGACCGGTTCGCCATGGAGGTGAAGCGCCAGCTGGACGTGCTGGACCGCCGGCTGGCCGAGAGCGAATACCTGGGCGGTAGCGAGTACACGATCGCCGACATGGCCGTCTGGCCCTGGTACGGGGCCCTGGCCAAGGGCGTGGTCTATGAGGCCGGCGAGTTCCTGGCCGTGCAGGACTACAAGAACGTCCAGCGCTGGACCGACCTGATCGCCGCCCGCCCCGCCGTCAAGCGCGGCCGGATGGTCAACCGGGCCATGGGCGACCCCGCCAGCCAGCTGCGCGAACGCCACGACGCCAGCGACTTCGACACCAAGACCCAGGACAAGATCGAGGCCGCCGCCGAAGCCGCCGCGTCCTAACGCGGTCGCAGCCGCAGGTAGGCCTCGGCGATCGCCAGGTTGGGAATCCAACACAGGAAGGACGCGGCGCAATAGGCGGCGACCGGCGGCAGGCCCGTGGCGGGAATGGCCAGCAGCAGGAGCCGCAGGGTTATGGCCGCCAGGGTGAGGGCCCAGCCGCGGATCATCCAGCGGCGGTGAGCGACGAACTCGCGGCGCACGGCCGCCCGCCAGCCCAGCGCCACGAAGGCGATCCACAGGACGTCCAGGCTGCCGAAGCCGAGCGTGGCCGCCGGCCCCGCCGTGGTTCCCAGCGCCAGAGCCAGACCCCCTGCCCCGCCGATCAGACAGCCAAGCGCATAGGTGCGGCCGATCCAGCGGTGGGCGGAACCGCGCCGCAGGACCGGCAGGAACTGGAACGAGCCCAGCAGCAGGGCTGTGGCGGCGCCGACGATGTGCAGATCAAGCCACGGCTTGGCGAACAGGTTGGCCAGGATCGGCGGGGCAAGCGGGCCGATCCCCGGCAGGTAGCGGTAGGAAAATATCGCCAGGGCCAGGCTGAGCAGCATCGCCGCGCTCCACCACACGCCGCCCGCCATCGTCTTGATCATCGCCTTGCTCCCTGTTGCGTTGACCCTGGGATTGCGGGTCGGGAGCAGCGCGGCTAGGCGTGGTTTCGCGAACGGCGCCAGGGGTGCGCGAACGGGACGGAATGGACGGCGAAGCGCTCGCCAAGCTCTGGAAACTGGGATCGCCAGCCGGCCGTCGGCTGGCGGCGGAACTGGGCGTGCTGGCGGCGATGGGCCTGCTGGTCGCGGTGCTGGGGCCGTTCGGATCGGACTTTCTGCCGGCGCCGGTCCGGTTCGCCTACTGGCTGGCCTGCATTGTCGGCGGCGGGCTGATCGGCATTGGCCTGGATCGGCTGATCGGCCGCCGCCTCACCCCGCTGTGGTGGCGGGTGCTGGCCATTTCGCTGCTGATGACCGCGCCGGTCACCCTCTACGTGGTGGGCTGCATCGCCGTGATCCGAGGCGAGAGCGTGCAGCCTGGCGCGTCTCTCAATCTGCTCTGGCAGGTCTTCGCCCTCTCCCTGCCGGTGATGGCGGTGCGGGCGCTGGTTTGGCGGCGAGGCCCGACTCGGGTCGAGACCCGCACGATCATCGAGCCGCCCCTGCCGGAAGCCGAGGCCGTCTTCCGTCGACGGCTCTCGGCCAGACGCCGGTCGGCGCGGCTGCTGGCCCTGGAGGCCGAGGACCACTACCTGCGCGTCTACACCGACGCCGGCGCGGAGCTGCTGACCCTGCGCCTCTCCGACGCTCTGGCCGAGCTGGCCCGGGCCCACGGCTATCAGGTCCACCGCTCCTGGTGGATCAGCGCCGAGGCCATCGAGGCGGTGACCTGGAAGCGCGGCCGGGGCGAGGCGCGGCTGGCGGGCGGGCTGACCGTGCCGGTCAGCCGCACCCACGCCCCGGTACTGCGCGAGGCCGGCTGGACCTAGAAGGTCTCGCCGACCATCGTCTCGCTGAGCGCCCACAGCGCCTTGGCCCGCTCGGGGTCGAGGGCGTAGGCGCGGACGCCGCCGCGCAGGCCCGGATCGTCCTGCGGCTCGGCGATATGGCAGTCCTCGCAATAGAGCCCACCCACCGCATCGGCCGGCGCGACCTCGGCGGCCCAGACGCTGGTCGCCGCGCCTTGCGGGATGGTCTTCCAGCTGAAGGCGGCGCCGGCCGGCTGGGCCCTGTTGATGGAATCGATCATCGCCTGGGTGACCTCCGGAGTCATGTGGCGGCCCAGCTCGGTCTGGATGCCGCCCGGGTGGACGGCGGCGGCGCGGACGCCCCGGGCCTTGTGGCGGCGGTCGAACTCCACGGCGAACAGGATGTTGGCGGTCTTGGAGCGGCCATAGGCGCCGAACTCGGTGTAGGGCGTGGTCTCGAAGTTGGGATCGTCCAGGTCGACATCCGAGAAGCGATGGCCGGCCGAGGACAGGTTGACCAGTCGGCCGCCCGGCTTGATCAGCCCGGCGATGCGGTTGACCAGCACGAAATGGCCCAGGTGGTTGGTCCCGAACTGGGTTTCGAAGCCGTCGACGGTCTTGCCGAACGGGGTGGCCATGACACCGGCGTTGCAGATCACCCGGTCGAACTGTCGGCCGTCGGCGTTCAGGGCGTCGGCGCAGGCGCGGACGCTGGCCAGGCTGGCGAGGTCCAGCTCGACCAGTTCCAGATTGGGGATGCCCGCGGTCGCTGTGCGGGCCTTGGCCAGGTCGCGGGCGGCGCCGACGACATGGGCGCCATGGGCGGCCAGGGCGCGGGCGGTTTCGACGCCCAGCCCGGCCGAAACGCCGGTGACCAGGATGCGCTGGCCGGTCAGATCGACGCCTTCCAGGACGTCGTCGGTGGTGGAAGTGGCTCCAAAAGTCATGCTGCGCTCCTTGTCGGCAAGGCCCATCCGCGCTAAACGGAGGGCAACTCCGATTTATATACGGAGGCATCCTCCGTTTATCAAGGCCACCTTGTGAGAAAACCGAGAGCCGATTCCTTACGCAACCGCGAGCGCCTGCTCGAGGCGGCCAAGGCCGGCTTTACCGAGGTCGGGCCCGAGGTCAGCCTGGAGGAGATCGCCCGCCGCGCCGGCGTGGGCATCGGCACCCTCTATCGCCACTTCCCCACGCGCGACGCGGTGGTGGAGGCGGTCTACCGCCGTGAGGTCGAGCAGCTGGCCGAGGCGGCGGGACGGCTCTCCGAGACGTTGGCGCCGGCCGAGGCGCTGCACGCCTGGATGCGGCTTTTCATCGACTACATCGCCACCAAGAAGGTGGTCGCCCCTGCGCTGGGCGCCATGGTCGGCGGGCCTTCCGAGCTCTACGCCGTCACCGGCCAGCGGTTTACGACGGCCATCAGCGATCTGGTTTCACGGGGCGTCGCGGCCGGCGAAATCCGCTCCGATGTCGAGCCTTACGATGTCCTGCGCGCTGTGGGCGCCTTCGCCTACGGCGCCAGCGGGCCGGGCTGGGAGGCCAGCGCGCTGCGGTTGGTGGACATCTTCATGGATGGGTTGCGGGCTCAGTAGTCCTTCCGCCACCGCACCGACAGTTTCGCATCCCCCTGCCCCGCCACGCGAGAGACGATGGAAAGGGTCTTCTTGACCCGCCATTCGACCTGGGCCGCCGGGCCTTCGCGGCCGCCACCGATGATCTCGAGATAGACGTCGTCGGTGATGTATTTGCCGCCGGCGATGGTCATGGCGCCCGAGGCCCCGCCGCCGGCGAAGGCGATGCGGTCCAGGCCCGTGAGGCTGCGCAGGCCGCCGATGACGTCGAAGCCGCCGCCGCCGGCCAGGGCGGCCAGGCCTGACGCCAGTTGCGCGGCCTCCAGCGGCGAAAGCTGGCTGGCCGAGGAACCGAACAGCACGCGGGAGAGCACCTCGTCGTCCGGCAGGGCCGGGGTGGAGGTCAGGGTGATCTCGGGCTTGGCGGCGGTGCCCCTGACCCGGATGACGGCGGTCAGGGTGGGGTCATCGCGGGTGGCGGTCAGGTCCAGGCGGATGCGGTCGGCGCGGCTGGCCAGGTAGACGGCGCCGCGATTGTCGAACTGGAAGCGCTTGCCGGCGAAGTCGTATTCGCCGCGCACCAGGCGGGCGACGCCCTCCAGGGTCGGGTCGGCGGTGGTGCCGCCGACCCTGGCGTCCAGGCTCATCTCGGCGTTGAGGCCCCGACCCTCGATGAAGATGCCGCGCGAGGCCTTGAGGCTGACATCCAGGGCCACGACCAGGCCGCGGGCCTTGGCTGGCTGCAGGGTCAGGCCTTTGCTGGGCGGCTTGTTGATCTCGATGACGTCCATCGGGGTGACGCCCGAGGGGGTGGGCGGATCGGCGGCGATGTCGGCGCGGTCAACCTTGAGGGCGCCTTCCAGCCGCACCTTGCCGGCGGCGTCGCGATTGAGGGTCGCCTGGCCCGAGGCGATGGCCATGGCGGTTTCGTTGTTGATCAGGGTGAACTGCTTGAGGTCCATCCGGAAACTTGAGGTCCCCTCGCGGACCAGGCTGATCCGGCCGCTGCCCGTCATCGACCCGCCCCGCCCGTCGCTGCCCTGCACGCGGCTGACATCGATGGCGCTGTCGTTGAAGTCGGCCTGCAGCGCGACGTCCTTGAGTTTCAGGCCCGTCTGGCCGTCCTCGAAGGCCCCGCCGTCCAGACGGGCGTCGCCGACGATGCGGGGGTCGGCCAGGGTGCCGCTCAGTGTCGCCTGAGAGGTGACATTACCCGACAGGCTGCGCTCGCCGCCGACCAGCAGGTCCCAGAGCGGCTTGACCTCGCCGTTGGCCTTGAACCAGCCCTTCATCGGCTGGCGGCGGGCGATGGCCAGGTGAAGCGGCGCGGCCGAGGCCTCGACCGGCAGGGTCAGGGCGGCCTGGGCCTGCAGGCCCTTGTCGTTGGAGGCCTGGGCGGTGATGTCGAGGACCGTGTCGTTCAGCGTCGCCTTCACCGTGCCGTCCATCGAGGCGTTCTTCGACGAGCCCCGGGCGCGGGCGTCATTCAGCGTGGCCTCCAGCGCCCCGCCCAGCCGGGTCCCCTGCCCGCGCAGGGTCAGTTTGGCGTCGATCTGACCGGCCAGGTCCTCGTTGACGACGCCCAGTTCGACGCCCTCCAGGGCCAGCAGGATGTCGGCCGAGCCCGAGCCGCTGCGGGCGTCCAGGGCGGCCTTGCCCTTGCCCATGGCCAGCCGCAGATGGGCGGTGGTGTCGCCGCCGCCGCCGAAGGCGAACTGGCCGGTCTCCAGGGTCTTGAAGTTCAGCTGCACGAACTGGCCGGCCCCATCCAGGGCCACCTGATAGCGGTCGCCCTTGTTGGTCACCGTGCCGGTGGAATCGAACTTGAAGGGCCCGGGCCCCGTGACGCCCTGGGCCTGGATGGCGACGGGCAGTTGGCTGAGCGGGCCGTTGGCGCGCAGATGGGCGGTGTCGAACCGCACACCGGCGACGTCGCGCAGGGTGGCGTTCTTGGCGGTGATGTCGAGATCGACCCGGGGACCGCCGGCCGCGTCGACGATCTTCAGCATGCCGCTGGCCGAGCCCTGGGTCAGCAGCACGCCGGGCCCGGCCGCCACCGTAAGGTCGGCGGTCGAGGGCAGGCCCCGGCGCAGGGACAGCGCCCCCTTGGCCTGCACGCCGCCAGCGTCGGCGTCGAGACCGGTGAGGTCGAGGCCACCGGGCATGAAGTTGAAGGCCGTCTTGGCGCGCGCGGCGCCAAAGGCGCTGGTCGCCGTGATGGCGAACTGGCCGTCCGTGCCGTTGGGCCCGCGCAGGAAGCTTAAGGTCACATGCGCCGCCTTGAGCGGCAGGCGCGGCAGGTCGATGGCGTCGAAATCGGCATTGAGATCGGCGCGCGGGGCGCCCAGCGTGCCGGTCAGGGCCCCGTCGCCCTTGGCCTTGCCAGCGATCTCGACGGGTCCGGCATGGAACGGCCCCTCGGCGGTCCAGTTGAGGTTGAAGCCCAGGGTCCCGCCCTTGCCCAGCACGCCTTTTGCCTGCATTTGGCCGGCCTTGCCCTCCAGCCGGCCGTCGCCCAGCGAGACGGCGCCGTCGGCATAGCTGGCGGCCAGCTTCAGGTGCGGGGTCGGGCCCAGCAGGCGGTCCAGCTCGGCCCAGCCGCTGGCATAGGCGCTGCCCCTGGCGTCGACGGTGAACAGCCAGGGCTTGCCGGCCGCCGCCTGGCTGGCCGACCAGCCGCCGGAGATGCCGCCATTGGCGCCCGCCCGGGCCGCCTTGAGATTGGTGAGCTGGGCCTGGCCCTTGAAGTTGAGGCCGCCGAGGATGCCGCGGTCGCCGCTGCCCTGGACCTTCAGGCCCACGCCGTTGGCGTCGAGGCGCTTCATCAAGAGGCGCCCGTCCTTGAGCCGCACCAGCTCGACCACGGCCGTCGGCGCGCCGCCCAGCAGCGCCGCCAGATAGCCGGAGCCCGACCCGCCCTGCCCGGTCAGCTTGCCGCTGATGGTCGTCTCGCGGTCCTTGCGGCCGACCGTGACCGTTCCGCTGGCGCGGGCCAGGTCATAGGGGCCGAAGTCGAGTTTATCGCCCGCCAGCGAGCCGACGATCTTCCAGTCCTTGGCGACGCCCTTGAACACGCCCTGGGCCTGGGCCCCGCCCTTGAACACGGGTCCGGCGATGCGGCCGAGATTGGGGGTGCGGGCGGTGAGGGCCAGGCCCGCGGGGCCGGTGGTCTGCTGGCCGACATTGGCCTCGCCCTTGACGGTGGCGCTGAGGTTCTCGGCGTCGGCCCTGGCCTCCAGGGCATAGAGGCCCTTGGTTTTGGCCTTGGCGCCGGTGACCGTGAAGCGGGCGCGGTCGCCGAACATCCTGGCCAGGGGCGTGGTCAGGCGCGACGCCGCCAGGGAGATGTCGCCCTGGGCGTTGCCGCCCGCGGCGTTCCAGGCGCCGGTGGCCTGGGCCGGCGTCGTGGTTCCGCTGGTGGTGACCAGGTTGAAGCGGCCTTCCTTCACCGTCCCGGAAAGACGGGCGGTCAGCTTGAAGGTCTGGTCGGCCGGCAGGCCCAGGGCCCCGGCCAGCGCCCCGCCCTTGGCCTCGCTGGCGTCGGCGGTCAGGGCCATCAGCTTCTTGCCGCCCAGGTCGAAGGCGATGTTGGCGTAGTCGCCCAGATGCAGCAGGCTGCGGGTCTGGATACGGGTCTTGGTCCCGCCGTTGCGCTCGACATCGAGGTTGCCGGCGATGTCGAAGAGGCCGGCCTGGTAGCTGAAGGCCGGCAGGGTCTCCAGGGTCAGGTGGGCCGTCTCGATCTGCACCGACAGCGGGATCGGCCGGGGCGGCGTGGGCGCCGACAGGATCGGACGGCGGTAGATGATGACCCGCTGGGCGGTCAGCCGGTCGACGAACAGGCGGCGGCTGACCAGCCGGGGCGAACGCCAGACCAGCTCGGCGTTGCGGCCCTCCAGCCAGACGCCCTTCTCATCGCTGATGGTCAGGCGGCGGATCTTGAGATCCCGCCACAGGTCGCCCGACAGCCCCTCGACATGCAGCCGCCCGAAGCGGCCCAGCTTCAGCCCCTCCAGCCGCGATTCCAGGAAGGCGCGGCCGGGGCCAGTGTTGACGCCGTAGCGCACGGTCAGGCCCGCCGCCACGACCAGCACCGCCAGCAGGCTCACCGTGATGATCAGCCATGGCCCCTTCAAGCTGGGCAGGCGGAACCTGGGCAACCTCATCGGGGGCAGCCGGAACCTGCGTTTGGGTGGTGGCGGGGCGGCGTCGGTCAAAAGCTCTGCCCGATGCTGATATAGATCTGGAATGCCGCGTCGCCCTTGCGCTTGTCCAGCGGTATGGCGATGTCGGCCCGGATCGGCCCAAAGCCCAGATTGTAGCGCACTCCGATCCCGGCTCCGACGCCGAAGTCCTTGCCGGCCGGAAAGCCATCGGCCCCCACCGCCCCGACGTCCAGGAAGGCCACCGCCCCCCAGCGCTCGGTGATGTCGCGGCGATACTCGATCGAGGCTTCCAGCAGCGAGCGGCCGCCGATCGGGGTGTTGTCGCTGAGGCGCGGACCGATGCCCTGGTAGCCATAGCCGCGCACCGACCCGCCGCCGCCGGAATAGAATCGCCGCGAGGCCGGGATGTCGTTGATGCTGCCGCCCCAGATGGTTCCCAGTTCCAGACGGCCCGCCAGGATGTTGTGCTCGCCGCGGTCGAGCGGCAGGTAGTAGCTGCCCTGGACCTGGCTGCGCAGATAGACCTGCTGGATGTCGCCGAAGGTGGCGGTGGGTTCGGTGCGCCCCTCGACACGCCAGCCCCGGCGGGGGTCGAGCGGATCGCTTGAACGATCCAGGGCGAAGGCGGCCAGCAGCGAGCCGGTGACGAGGTTCTGGGGCACGCCCTTGATGATCACCACCCCAATGGTCTGTTTGTTGGTCACCTGGCCGGCGTCCAGCGCCGCGCCGACGGTGATGAAACTGGTGCGTCCGTAGCGGCGGGTCAGGTCCAGCGAGACGCCGACGCCGGTCTGGTCATAGGCGTCGGTCTGTTCGTTATAGGCGCTGCCGACCAGGGTCAGGGTCTGCTGCGGCCGGCGCCAGTGCGGCAGGGCCAGGCGGTATTCCAGCCGTTGCTCGATCTGGGCCAGCTTGAGGGTGATGGTGCTGGTGTCGGCCCGGCCAAGGCGGTTGTAGCGGATCCAACGGGCGTCCAGGCCCGCCCCCTCGCTGGTCGAATAGCCGGCCCCCAGTTCCAGCGTATGCGGCGGACGGTCGGTCAGGCTGACCAGCACCGGCCGGGTGCCGTCGGGCAGCAGCTGCTCCTTGGGGGCCAGGGTGACGGTGACGCTGTCATAGACGCCGGTGTCCAGCAGCCGCCGCTCCAGTTCGGCGATATCGTCGGGCTTGTAGATCTCGCCGCTCTTCCAGGGGGCCAGACCGGCGATGAATTTGGAATTGGAGCGGCCGGTGCCGGTGAGCTGCACGCCGTCCAGCCGCACCAGCATGCCGGAAACGACGACATAGGTCGGCCGCACCGTGTCGTCGGCATGGTCGACCACCACCTCACGCTGGCCCGGCGTGGCGTCGGCATAGCCCCGCGCCTGCAGCGCCGCGATGATCCGGCCCTCGGCCGACAGGATGGTGGCGGCCCGGCCGGTCGCCCCGATGCGCAGGGCCATGGCCTGCTCGGCGGCCTTCTGGATGTCGGCCAGCGGCGGCTCGCCCTCCCAGCGCACGGTCGGGGCGGCGATGCGGAATCGGGGGCCGGTCTTGACCTTGAGCACCGCCTCGGGCGGCTGGCCGCTGTCCTCGTCGTCGGGATCGGCCACGTCGGCCTCGACGTCGTAGCCGTAATAGCCTTCCGAGCGCAGGACGGCGATGGCGTCCTCGCCGGCCTGGCGCGCCCGCCGCCTGGCTTCAAATCGCGTGGTGGCCGGGCTGTGGCTCTCGCCGATGGCCTGCTCGATCAGGTCGCGCAGATCGCCCTCCGGGACCCCCTCGATCCTGGCCTTGGGGGTTTCCGCAGATACGGGCGCGGCCGCCATCTGGGCGGCCACGGCGACGGAGGCGGCAAGGGCAAGACGCAGCGGCGCCAAGCGATTCATTCCCTTCCTTGCGCCCCCCAGGCTCGTTTAGTCGTGGCGCGGGCGGGTGTCACGCTTACAGGTGAACCGGCTCTGGCCCTTTGCTTGAGCCAAGAAAGTTGCACAAATGTGAGGCGGCGCGCCGCCAAGGCGACGAGTCGAGCCGAAAGCGGCGCACTATGGCCGCAACGCGGTCTATCAGGTCGGGGGACATTCAGTCCCCGTCAGGAAGGGCAAGGCTAATCAGCGTGGCGAAAGCGCGAGTAACCGGAACGGCGCCGGCTCCCGCCCCGACCGAAGCGGCCTATCTGCCCGGCGTGGCCTTCGACGAGATGTACGCCGAGGGCGGGATGGTGCGCGAGCACTACAATCCCATCCACGCCCGGCTGGCGACCCTGAGCCCCGAGGCCCTGGCCGAGCGGCAGAAGACGCTGGAGCGGTCCTTCCTGCTGCAGGGCATCACCTTCACCGTCTATGGCGCCGAGGCGACCACCGAGCGGATCATCCCCACCGACCTGATCCCGCGCATCATTCCCGGGGCGGAGTGGAACCGCATCGAGAAGGGCCTGATCCAGCGCCTCAAGGCGCTGAACATGTTCCTGGCCGACATCTATGGCGAGCAGCAGATCCTGATGGATGGGGTGGTGCCGCGCGACCTGGTGCTGGGCGCGGCCAGCTACCGACGCGAGATGCAGCACGTCTTCGTGCCCCACAAGGCCTATGCCAACGTCTGCGGCTCGGATCTGATCCGCGGCCAGGACGGCGAGTTCGCCGTGCTGGAGGACAATCTGCGGGTCCCATCCGGCGTCTCCTACATGCTGGCCAACCGCGACGCCGCCAAGCGGACCTTCCCGGGCACCTTCCGCATCGCCAATGTCCGGCCGGTCGAGCGTTATCCCGACCTGCTGCTGGCGACGCTGAAAAGCATGGCGGCCGAGTGGCGGCCCAACCCGCAGGTCGCGGTGCTGACGCCTGGCGTCTACAACAGCGCTTATTACGAGCACGCCTATCTGGCCCGGCTGATGGGGGTGCCCCTGGTCGAGGGGCGCGACCTGGTGGTGCATGAGAACCAGGTCTACATGCGCACGACCACGGGCCTGCGCCGCATCGATGTCATCTATCGCCGGGTCGACGACGACTTCATCGACCCCCTGACTTTCCGGCGGGACTCGGGGCTGGGGGTGGCGGGCCTGTTCAACGCCTACCGGGCCGGCAATGTGGTGATCTGCAATGCCCCGGGCACCGGGGTGGCCGATGACAAGGCCGTCTACGCCTACGTCCCCGACATCATCCGCTACTATCTCGACGAAGACGCCATCCTGCCCAACATCGAGACCTTCCTCTGCCGCGAGCCGGCCCAGCTCAGCCACGTGCTGGCCAATCTGGACAAGCTGGTGGTCAAGGCGGTGGGGGCGTCGGGCGGCTACGGCATGCTGGTCGGGCCGCACGCCAGCCAGAAGGAGCGGGACGAGTTCGCCACCGTCCTCAGGGCCGATCCCGGCAACTATATCGCCCAGCCGACCATCCAGCTGTCGACCGCCCCCTGCCTGATCGACGGCGCCAATATCGAGCCGCGCCACGTCGACCTGCGCCCCTTCATCCTGTCGGGCGAGAAGACGGTGGTGACCCCCGGCGCCCTGACCCGCGTGGCCCTGCGCCGGGGCTCGCTGGTGGTGAATTCCAGCCAGGGTGGCGGCTCCAAGGACACCTGGGTCCTGAGCGAACCCCGGAGCGCCAAGTCATGATGCTGGCCCGTGTCGCCGACAGCCTCTACTGGATCGGCCGCTATGTGGAGCGGGCCGAGCACCTCTCGCGCCTCTCCGACGTGATGCTCAACGCCACCCTCGACCAGACCGACGCGGCGGCCCAGGCGGCCTATATCGCCCTCTCGGCCGTGGGCGACCGCGACCAGGCCCGGGCGGCCAAGCCCTATGAGGCGGCCCTGGCCCTGGTCATGGACCGCAAGGACCCCAACTCGGTCTTGATGTCCCTGGCCCTGGCCCGCGAGAACGCCCGCCAGGTGCGCGACCAGATCACCACCGAGACCTGGGAGCGGCTGAACCTGCTGTTCCTGAAGGTCACCGCCGACGACGCCCCCCAGGAGTTCGAGCGGCAATCCTCGGCCTTCCTGCACGACATCATCGCCGACCTGCACCTGTTCAAGGGCGCGGCCGACGCCACCATGAGCCATGGCGAGGGCTGGCGGTTCCTGCTGCTGGGGGTGCATATCGAGCGGGCCCAGTTGATCGCCCGCCTGCTGGAGGTCTGTTTCGGCGACACCCGCGGCCGGCGGGTCACCGACCGCCTGGCGTTGATGAGCCTGCTGCGCATGGCCTGCGCCCTGGAGCCATACCTGCGGCAGTACACCGCCGAGATCGAGCCGCGCTACATCCTGGACTTCCTGCTGTTCGACGAGGACTTCCCCCGCTCGATCCGCTTCGCCACCGCCCGCATCGAGGAGGACCTCACCTCGCTGGCCCGGCGGATGGATTCGCACGGCCGGGCCGGCCCCGAGCGGCTGGCCGGCCGGCTGAAGGCCCGCCTGCAGTTCGCCGATGTCGAGGAGCTGGAAGCCACCGGGGCCAGCGGCCTGCTGGCCACCGTGACCACCGAATGCGCCCGCATCCATGAGGCCATCTACGAGACCTTCGTGGCCTATCCCCTCGAACTGAGGCTGCCCGCCTGATGCTGCTCGAGATCCGCCACGTCACCGACTACCACTATGAGCGCCCGGTCCGGGAAAGCGTCATGGAGCTGTGGATGCAGCCCCAGAAGAGCCCTCGCCAGCGGCTGATCAGCTTCGAACTGGAGCTGGACCCCCGCGCCCAGCTGTTCAGCTATCCCGACACCTTCGGCAACGCCGTCTATCACTTCGACGTCCCCCAGCCGCATGACTCCCTGCGGATCATCGCCCGCTCGGCGGTCGAGACCGAGCGGGCGCCGGCCATCCCCGAGAGCCTGGACATCGGCGAATGGGACCGCCTGCGCAGCGACTTCGTGCGCGGCGAATGCTTCGACTTCCTGCGGCCGCACGGTTTCGTGGCACCCTCCCCGCGCCTGCAGGCCTTCGTGGAGAAGGCCGGGCTGGACGCCCTGCGCCGGCGCGATCCGCTCAGCGCCGTGCGGGCCCTGAACACGGCCCTCTACGAGGCCTTCGCCTACGACCCGGACGCCACCACCGCCGAGAGCCCCATCGACGTGGCGCTGAAGGCCAAGGCGGGAGTCTGCCAGGACTTCGCCCATATCATGCTGACCATCTGCCGCGACTGGGGCCTGCCGGCCCGCTATGTCTCGGGCTACCTGTTCACCGACCGCAAGCACCATGACCGCTCCGACCCCGACGCCACCCATGCTTGGGTCGAGGTCTTTCTGCCTTCGCTGCGCTGGGTGGGGCTGGATCCGACCAACAACGTCCTGGCGGGCGAGCGCCATGTGACGGTGGCCATCGGCCGCGACTATGCCGACGTGCCGCCCAGCCGCGGCGTCTACAAGGGCGAGGCCGACAGCCAGCTGGCCGTCGCTGTGCAGGTCCGCAAGGCCCGGGCGGCTCTCGCCGAACCCGAATTCATCCGCGCCACCCGCCCCAACTTCCCGGGCGGGCGCCGCCGCAAGGACAGCGACGTCCTGATGCGCGAACAGCAGCAGCAACAGCAGCAGCAGTAGCCATCGGCGCCCGCATCGACGCTCTGATCACGGCATTACTCAACCTCGGTAACTTGGGGTTGCATCTGCTCGCGAAGCATCACCTATTATGAGAGGAAGAGGGGTTAAGTCTCTACGGAATTTAAGCAATTTCCGCAGAACCCCGGTTGGCGAAACGACGGGGCTTAATGGTGAAACACGCATACGGCGAGGCCACGTATGCCACGGCGGCGGAGGTCAGCCGCAACTTCGGACGCTGGCAGGATCAGGCGC
This sequence comes from Caulobacter ginsengisoli, assembly GCF_030814835.1. GTDB lineage: Bacteria > Pseudomonadota > Alphaproteobacteria > Caulobacterales > Caulobacteraceae > Caulobacter > Caulobacter ginsengisoli. The sequence continues at coordinate 667,096 of NZ_JAUSVS010000002.1, read as the reverse complement.
TGGCCGGGCCGGTGGTGGTCACCCATCACGGCCGACCGAGGGTGGTGGTGATCTCCGCTCACCAGTACGAGGCGATGACCGAGGAGGCGGCCGGCGGGATGGCCGAGGATCCTCCGGAGACGGCGCGGCTGCAGGAAGCCCTGGCCGCCCTGCAGGCCTTCCAGACCGTGACGGGCGGCGGCGCGATCCGCCTGACGCGACGGGGCGTCATCGCGACCATCGACGAACCGGTGGCGGAACTGCTTGGCCTCAGCGGTGAGGAAGCGGTCGGCGCCCTGTTGACCGATCTGATCGACACCGGCGAGCGCCGGCGGGTGACCGCGGCCCTGGAAGCCTGTTTCGAGGAGGGCGTCGCCGCCCAACTCGACCTCAAGCGCCTGGGCCGGACAGGCGAGGCGGCGCCGGTCACCCTGGGCCTGGCCCCGGTGCGGCGGGACAGCCTGATCGACGGCGTGGCGGTCGCGGTGACCCGGACGACGCCCGGAGGGGGCGTCGAGGTTTGGTAGGCCGGGTGGGGGTCGAACCCACGACCATTCGATTAAAAGTCTGAGGCGGGCGGCTGTATTGTCGGCCAGCCGTTAGACGTTTCCCGGTCTGTTCGGAACCAACCTTCCCTCGGGTGGTCAGGCCGGTCTAACGGGTCCGTGGTGATGCGGCTGGCCAGGGGCGGCGAGAGCCTCTTCCCCAGCCACGACGCTATCCAGGTCAGCCCGCTGGAAATCGCCCTGTCCGTCGACGCCAGCCAACCGGGTCTGGACGAGTTGCTGGCGCTGGAGTGAAGCAACTGACGCTATCGTTTCCAGTAATGCGCTGCGATTCTTCGCCAGCGGCGCCCGTGTTCCCTAACCTCATCAGCACTGGTGACCAACTCCTCCAAGGTATTAAGGCTGGGGGAACTTTCGGCCGTGGCTGCGAGGCGATCGACCTCCTCAGCAAACGATCGCCACGCGCTAAGGTGCTCCGAAGCGACCTTCCTAGTGGCAAACGATGTCCAGCGCTCGAGCGGGTGCGAAATGAGTTCACCCATCACTTCAGCCACCTCAGCAGCATCGAGTTTCATCCCGTCCCGCCACTCGTCCAAACCGCCGCTCTCCTGAAGGTTTTCGAGAATAGTTTCACCTCTCTTGACTGCTTCGTCGAAGAGTCGAGCCACCATCCAGTGTTGTCGATCGAGGGCCCGCTGACCCGAGCGTTGGGCCACTCCGGTCTGCCAAACCGATACTCCGATAATTAGTATCGCGCCCACAGCTTGGCTCCACGACGCGAGACCTGGATGCGCATCCATCCATCTGAGGGAATTGGCAAAGGCCAACGTAGGAAATCCGCCGACCGCCCGAAGGCTCGTATTTAACGAACTCAACTCAATCCAAATTACGGCGGCAAACAACGGCAATACGATCCAGGGCGTATATCGAAGCCAGCCCTCACGGGCGGCTGCTCGTTTCCTAATATTTCGCTTCGCAATTATTACAGCTGGCTTGGGCGGGAACAGTCTATTCAGGCCGTAACGGAGCTTCTCAAAAAGGAGCTGAATTCTCCTTTTGATTTCGGGCACCGGATGCGCTGCGTCGGGCTCATCCTGAGGATTCATTGGAATATCCTACTGTCCGTGAATTTCTCTGACCAAGATCTTTGGCATTTCCAAGTTGTAAGCGGCCGGCCGCTCGAAGAACAGCGGCCCGGCCACGTCTTCATCGATCCCACGCAGGCCAGTGGCAGCCGAGCGCTCACGCTCAGAGCCCTGCGCCATAGCGGTGAGGTCCAGTTCGCCCGCGCCGGCTGCACCGTCCCGGAAATCGCAGCGACTATGGGCCATTCCATCTCGTCGGTAGAGCAAATCCAGTCAGTCTATCTGCCGCGAGACAATATCGTCGCATCGAACGCCCAGGCCAAGCGGGGGCTCATCCAGAACATAGCCAGCACAAAGGTCTAGCGGGTGGGCCCACCAAGAGTCTAACGACCCCAAGTTATGCCGGCTAACCCGAGGCGGAAAGTATTGATCCGCCTCCGGAAAGTATTGGTAGGCCGGGTGGGGGTCGAACCCACGACCATTCGATTAAAAGTCGAATGCTCTACCACTGAGCTACCGGCCCGCCGCGGACCCGAGATTCCCGGGCCGAAAGCGGCGCGGACCATAGTGGCGGCAATCGGCGGGGGCAAGCGTTCAAGCGGTCTTGCGGGAAGACAGGGCTGAGCTAGCATCGGCGCCATGCGCGTAGCCCTCGCTCTCACTCTTCCAGCGCTGATTCTGCTCGGCGCCTGCGCCACGGCCAGCAAGCCGCCGCCTCCGCCGTCCATGCGGGTGGTGACCACCGACGAGGCCAACCGGGGCGGGGTCAAGGGGGCGGCCGCCGCGCCGCTGCGCGACGTCAACCTGCTACGCACCAAGATCCCGCAGGTGCTGCTGGACGCCCTCAACGATCCCTATGAGCGGCCCCGGCCGATGACCTGCGCCAGCCTGGCCGCCGCCATCCAGCCGCTGACCGACGCCCTGGGGGCCGACATCGACGAGCCGTCTTCGTCCGACGACCGTGACCTGATCGTCAAGGGCCGCGACGCCGCCGAGGACACCGCCTTTGGGATGATGGCCTCGGCCGCCCAGGATCTGATCCCGATGCGCAGCTGGGTGCGCCGGCTGACCGGGGCCGAACAGCACGACCGCCTGGTCCGCGCCGCCATCACCGCCGGCGGCATCCGTCGCGGCTATCTCAAGGGCCTGGGCGAAATGAAGAACTGCCCGCCCCCGGCCATGCCCAGCCACATCAAATCGACCCTTCCCCCGCCCGAGGAGAAGAAAAAGGGGCCGAAGTATCCGATCCGCTAGTCCGGCTTGAGGTGACGAGCGCGGAAATCGCGGCGGAAAGCCTCCAGCCGGCCCTCGGCGATGGCCGCGCGCATCGCCGCCATCAGGGCCTGGAAGAAGGCGATGTTGTGCCAGGAGAGCAGGACCTGGCCCAGGATCTCCTCGGCCTTGACCAAGTGGTGCAGGTAGGCGCGGCTGTAGTCGCGGCTGGCGGGGCAGTCGCTGGCCGGATCGAGGGGCGACTCGTCCTCGGCAAAGCGCGCGTTCTTGAGGTTGATCGACCCCTCCCAGGTCCAGGCCTGGCCATGGCGGCCAGAGCGGGTGGGCAGGACACAGTCGAACATGTCGACCCCGCGCCAGACCGCCTCGACCAGGTCGATGGGCTTGCCGACCCCCATCAGATAGCGGGGGCGGTCGGCGGGCAGCAGGCCCGGCGCATAGTCCAGCACCTCGCACATCGCCTCATGGCCTTCACCGACCGCCAGGCCGCCGATGGCGTAGCCGTCATAGCCGGTCTCGGTCAGCCGCTCGGAGGATTCGCGGCGCAGGGTTTCGAAGGTCGAGCCCTGCTGGATGCCGAACAGGGCCTGGGTCTCGCGCGTTCCGAAGGCGGCCTTGCTGCGGGCGCCCCAGCGGGCCGAGAGGCGCATGCCGTCGGCGGCGCGCGCCTCCTCAGCCGGCCAGGCGACGCATTCGTCCAGCTGCATGACGATGTCAGAGCCCAGCAGGTCAGCCTGGATCTCGATGGAGCGCTCCGGCGAGAGCACGTGGCGCGAGCCGTCGATATGGCTCTGAAAGGTCACCGCCTCCTCGCTCATCTTGCGGATGCCCGACAGCGACATGACCTGGAAGCCGCCGCTGTCGGTGAGGATGGGGCCATCCCAGCGCATGAATCTGTGCAGACCACCAAGGCGCGCCACCCGCTCGGCCGTGGGCCGCAGCATCAGGTGATAGGTGTTGCCCAGGATGATGTCGGCGCCGGTCTGGCGCACCTGGTCTACCGTCAGGGCCTTGACCGTGCCGGCCGTGCCCACCGGCATGAAGGCCGGGGTGCGGATGTCGCCGCGCGACGTCTTCAGGACGCCGGTGCGGGCTGCGCCGTCGGTGGCGGAGATATCGAAGGGGAAGGCGGTCATCAGGCGGCGCGGAATAGCAGGCTGGAGTCGCCGTAGGAATAGAAGCGGTAGCCTTCCGCGATGGCCGTCTCGTAGGCGGCCCGCATCGTCGCCTGGCCCGCGAAGGCGCTGACCAGCATGAACAGGGTCGATTTGGGCAGGTGGAAGTTGGTCATCAGGACGTCGGCGGCGCGGAAGCGGTAGCCCGGGGTGATGAAGATGGCCGTCTCGTCGGCGAAGGGGCGGATGACCCCGTCCTCGCCCGTGGCGCTTTCCAGCAGCCGCAGCGAGGTGGTGCCGACGCAGACGATGCGGCCGCCGGCGGCTCGGGTAGCGTTCAGGGCCTGAGCGGTCTCGGCGGAGACCTCGCCGAACTCCGGATGCATGCGGTGCTCGGCGACCACCTCGGTCTTCACAGGCAGGAAGGTGCCGGCCCCGACATGCAGGGTGACGAAATGCTGCGAGACGCCGCGCGCCTCCAGGGCCGCCAGCAGTTCCGGCGTGAAATGCAGGCCAGCGGTCGGGGCGGCGACCGAGCCATCCTCGCGGGCATAGACGGTCTGGTAGTCGGCCCGGTCGCGCTCGTCCTCGGGCCGTTTGGAGGCGATGTAGGGCGGCAGCGGCATGGCCCCGCGTTCATGGATGGCCATGTCCAGGTCGGGGCCGGCCAGGTCGAAGGCCAGGGTGACCTCGCCCCCCTCCCCCTTCTCGACGACGGTGGCCGCCAGGCTGACCAGGAAGCAGGCCCGGTCGCTGGCCTCGCCGAACTCGATGCGATCGCCGGGGGCCAGCTTCTTGCCGGGCCGCATGAAGGCGCTCCAGCGCGAGGGCGACAGGCGCCGGTGCAGGGTGGCCTCGACGGCGATGTTGCTCTCGCCGCGATGGCGGCGGCCGGTCAGGCGGGCCGGAATCACCCGGGTGTCGTTGAAGACCAGGGCGTCGCCAGGCTGGAGCAGGCTGGGCAGGTCCCGGACCTGGGCGTGCGCCAGCCCCTGGCCCGGATGCACAACCAGCATGCGGGCGGTGTCCCGCGGACTGGCGGGTCTGAGGGCGATCAGGGCCTCGGGCAGGTCGAAATCGAAGTCGGAGAGCAGCATGGGGCCGCACGTCCGCCACGATGGCGCGCCAAGGTCAAGCGCGCGGTAGACAATTGGCCCAAGGATGAGCCAAACATCGCGCCGGTTGGAGTGAGGGGATTTCCATGCGGATACGAGGTCTGGCCATTGGTCTGAGCGCGGTGGCGCTGCTGGCCAGCGCCTGCAATCGCAAGGCCGAGACGCCTCCGGCGGCCGCCCCCGCCGCGCCCGCTCCAGCCGCCGCGCCGACGCCGGCGCCGGCCGCCGGCTTCAGCCACGAGGCCGGGTTCGACGCCGCCGGCTACTACATGACCCAGGCCAACGTGAAGGTCGGGACCTGGCGGCTGGCCAATATGGGCGTGGGCGCGCCCAGCGACTTCGAGACCTGGGAAAAGGGCGACCACAGCTCCACCTTCGGCCCGATCCTGTTCGAGTTCGAGGACCAGGCCAGCCCCGCTCAGACCGGCGAGACCGGGGCCGAGACCCGCAGCGGCCGCATCCGGGTGCTGCCCGACAGCTACGCCATCGACGACCAGCAGGTCAGCTTCGCCGGCCATGACGCCAAGCTGGGCGCGGTAAGCTTCACCGGTCGGTTCGACAAGGCGGCCCTGGCCGAGGCCAAGGTCAATAGCTCGAGCCAGATGGCCGTGCTGACCGGCACGCTGAAGGTCGGCGACAAAACCTACGACCGCATCAGCTTCACCTATTTCGTCGGTGATTGATCTTCGCGAACTGCCGCAGGCCGCCCGCAGGCTGACCGTGCGGGTCGCGCGGGCCTTCATCCTGCTGCTGGCGCTCGGCTGCGCCGTCACCGCCGGGCTGGCGCTGCTGGGCCGGTTCAGCGACCGGCTGGACGTGCTGGCCCATTTCAGCCTGGTCTGGCTGGCCGGGGGCCTGGTCTGCGGCGCCGCCTGGCTGGTCGATGGCCGCCGGCACGGTGAGCGGGCGACCGGCATTCTCGCCGCCATCACCCTGCTGGCCCTGACCCCGCTGATGCTGCCGGAGATGGCGCGCGGCGTCTTCGCCCAGCGGGTGAAGCCCAGAAGCGAGACCCTCAAGCTGGTGCAGTTCAACCTCTCCAAGGACAATCCCAGGCCCAGCCGGGCCGTGGCCTGGATCCTCGCCGAGGACGCCGACGTCGTGACGCTGGAAGAGGTGGTGGAGAGCACCAGCGGCGTGCCCTACGCCCTGCGCCAGCGCTATCCCTACCAGGTCAGCTGCCTGGCGGATCTGCCCTGCTCGACCATGGTGCTGAGCAAGCGGGCGCCGGCAGCCCAGGGGCGGCTGGGCATGCCCGACACCGGCCGCTACCTGTCGGCCGCCTGGATGACCCTGCCCGGCCAGGGCGGACCCTTCACCGTGGTGGCGACCCACATGACCTGGCCCGTCCCGGTGGGGCCGCAGCGGTATATGAACCAGCGCCTGGCCGAGGCGACCCGCCCCTTCCGGCGCGACAGCCTGATCGTCGGCGGCGATTTCAACTCCACTCCCTGGTCGCGCGGCCTGCGCCGCATGGACGGCTGGCTGGGCCTGGATCGCCGCACCCATGGCCTCGCCAGCTGGCCGACCGCCCTGCCCCGGGTCGGGGTGAAGCTGCCGGTCCCGCTGCTGGCCATCGACCAGGTCTATGCCGGCAAGAGCTGGAAGACCGTCAGTGTCAAACGCGGCCCGGCTCTGGGCTCGGATCACTACCCGGTGGTGGTGGTGTTGACGCGCGGGCCGTGAGAGCATGGCTTAAGCTGTTCAGGGAGATTGCTATGACCCTCGCCGTCCGCCGCGTCCTCGCGGCCCTCACCCTCGCCGCCGGGGCGCTCGTCGCCTCGCCCGTCCCCGCGGCAGGACCGCCCTCGCAGGGGCCGTTCGACCCGGTGCCGGAGGGCTCCTACCAGCGCAGCTGCCGCGACATCACCGCCATCAACGGCCGGGTCTGGGCCAGCTGCAACACCGGCAGCGGCTATTTCATCAACACCGACATCGACCTGCGCTATTGCCAGCGCCCGGTGCTGGACAACGTCAACGGCCGGCTGCAGTGCTCGACGGGCGGCTACGGCCAGGGTGGCGGCTATGGCGGCCAGGGCGGTGGCTACGGTCAGGGCGGTGGCTATGGCCAGGGCGGTGGTTACGGCGGCCAGGGCGGCGGCTACGGCCCGCCCCCGCCGCCTCCAGGCCCGCCGCCCGGTCCCGCCGGCGGTCCCGGCCGGGTCGGGCTGATGGTCTACGAGAACCCCAACTATGGCGGCCGGCGGCTGGAAGTGGCCGGCTCGGTGCCCGACCTCAGCCCCTGGGCCATGGATGACGAGATCACCTCGGTGCGGGTGCTGAGCGGCAAGTGGCAGCTGTGCTCGGGCCGCGACTTCAACGGCCAGTGCTGGACGCTCACCGCCGACAGCCCGAACATCAAGGACATCGGCGCCAACGACAAGGTGACCTCGATCCGCAAGCTGCCGAACTAGCTCAGCGTAGCGAGTTCTCGAGCGAGATTGGCGCGCGCCGGGGCGTCCAGGCGCGCGCTGAACTCCGGGGCGGCGAAGAGAATCGGCGTCTCCAGGAAATGCCGCATCACCCGGCCGCGGCCGGCGCGGAAGGCGTCTTCCGGCACGTGGGCGTACTCGTGGCGCACGCCGGCGGCATAGCGGTCATAGTCGGCCGGCGCCGCGCCCAGGATCGACAGGTCAATGGAGACCATCAGGGCGCCCAGCCGGTCGCCCGGCTCGACGCTGTGGCCGCGCGTCAGCAGGATCAGGCGGGCGATCTCCTCCACCTCCCCGGCGGAAAACCCAAGCGCCGTCAGGTCGCGGCGGGCCATCTCGGCGCTGCGGGCCTCGTTGTCGCTCCGGCGGGCGTCATAAATCGCGTCATGCCACCACAGCGCGTGGCGCAGCAGGCGATCGTCCCGGGCGCTCAGGCCCGGGACGGCGTCCAGTTCAGCCAGGCAGGCCTGGATATGGGCCAGCGTGTGGTAACGCCGGTTCGGCTCGGCATAGGCGCTGAGCAGGTTGGGCGTCACGCGTCCGCCGCGACCTTCATGCTGACGATCTTGCCCGGCGCGCGCGGCGGCTCGCCCTTGGGCAGGGCGTCGACATTGTCCATGCCGTCGGTGACCACGCCCCAGACCGTGTACTGACGGTCCAGGAAAGTGGCGTCGTCGAAGCAGATGAAGAACTGGCTGTTGGCGCTGTGCGGATCGCTGGTGCGGGCCATCGAGCAGACGCCGCGCAGGTGCGGTTCGGCCGAGAACTCGGCCTTGAGATTGGGCTTCTTGGAGCCGCCCGAGCCGGTACCGCTCGGATCGCCGCCCTGGGCCATGAAGCCGGGGATCACGCGATGGAAGACCACCCCGTCATAGAACCCCTCGCGGGCCAGTTCCTTGATCCGCTCCACATGGCCGGGGGCCAGGTCGGGCCGCAGCTGGATGGTCACCGGGCCGGTGTCCAGGGTCATGATCAGAGTGTTTTCAGCGTCGGCCATCAGTTCGTCTCACCATTGATTTGGGTCGGGATATCGAGGTCGCAGGGCGAGAAGTCGGCCCCCTTGGATTTGCGCATGCGCTTGATCTCGCCAGCGAACCATTTGCCGGTCGGATCGATGACCCGGATTTTCGGGCGCTCGCCCTCGGGAATGTCAGCCAGAACGCGCACCTTGAGCATACGATCCTGAGGATCGGGCACCGGCTCGCCGGTCTTGATGGCCCGCACCACGCCCAGGCCATCGATCACCCGCCCGAATGCGGTGTAGCGCTTGTCCAGCGAGGGATAGGCCCAGCGCATCAGAAAGAACTGGCTGTTGGCGCTGTCGATATCGTCGTCGCGGGCCATGCCGACCACGCCGGGGCAGTAGGTGCCCCAGGCGGAGACCCTGTGGTCCGAGGTCATCTCCGAATAGCTCCAGGCCTGGCTGTAGATCGGCAGCGGCCCGATGAAGCCCAGCTCCGCCCCCTGCGGGCTGGCGGCCAGGGCGAACGGGGTCTTGGCGTCGCGGCGGAAGGTGAACTCGGCCTTGAGGTTGGGCAGGTCCGTGCCGCCGTCGCCGGTGTCCTTGGGATCGCCGGTCTGGTCCATGAACCGGTCGATGACCCGGAAGAAGGTGCGGCCGTCATAGGTCCCCTTGCGGGTCAGCTCGCGCAAGCGGGCCACGTGGGCCGGGGCGACCTCGGGGACCAGTTCGACGATGATCCGGCCCTTGTTGGTGTCGATGACCAGCACGTTCTCGGGGTTGGGCGTGCGCCAGTCGGCCTCGGCCGGCCCATTTCTGGAAAGGAGGGGGGCGGCGAAAACCGGGGTCGCGATAGTGGCCAGAAGCGCGGCGAGGAGGACTGGTTTCATGGGTTCCTCAAAAGGCTCATGAGGGCTTGGCGATCAGGACCGGGATGTCCAGGTCGCAGATGCTGGGGCCGACCGGGCTGCCGACGCCGGACTTGGCCAGCAGGTCCTTGAAGCTGGCGCTCCGGGTGTCCAGCACCTTGACGGTCGGACGCTCGGCGGGCGGCAGGTCGGACAGCAGCCGCACGGTGGTCAGGGTGTCGCGCGGCGGGGCCGGCGGTTCGCCGACCTTGATCGCCCGCACCACCTCCATGCCCGACAGCACCCGGCCCCAGGCGGTGTAGTTATGGTCCAGGTCCGTGACGCTGGCGCGCATCAGGAAGAACTGGCTGTTGGCGGTGTCGGGCGGCGAGGCCTTGGCCATGCCCATCACCCCGGCGCAGAAGATCGGCCAGACCTTGGTCTTGCCGTCGGCGCTGAGCATCATCTGGGCGGAGGGACCCGAGCGCACGGGCAGAATCCCCATCAACCCCAACTCGGTCGTGGCGACCACGCCCGGCGCCGAGGCCTGGCGGGTGATGAAGACCCAGGGATCGGCGGAACCGCGGCGGAACTCGAACTCGTCCTTGAGGTCCGGCAGGTCCGAGCCGCCGGTCCCGAGGTTGGTCGGGTCGCCCGTCTGATCCATGAAGCCTTCGATGACGCGGAAGAATTCCTGGCCGTCATAGAAGCGGGCCCGGGTCAGGGTCTTGATCCGGTCGACGTGGTTGGGGGCCGAGAAGGGCGTCATCTCGACGATGACCCGGCCCCGGCTGGTGTCGATGACCAGGATGTTGTCGGGATCGGGGGTGCGCCAGTCAGCCTCGGGATAGGTCGGGGCCGGCGCCGCCTTGGGAGCCTTGGGCGCGGCGCCAAGAACCGTGGGGGCGGTCCAGGCGCAGGCGATGGCCAGCAGGGCGGCAACGGGGATCAGGCGTTTCATCGGTCCTCGCCTAGAACGGAGCCGCTCCGGCGGCAAGTGGCGACGAAAATCAGGACGACCGCCCGACCTTCTCGAGCACCCGGGCCGCGACATTGGCCGAGACGAACTTGTGGATGTCGCCGCCCAGGGTGGCGATCTCCTTGACCAGCCGCGAGGCCACCGCCTGGTGGCGCGGATCGGCCATCAGGAAGACGGTCTCGATCTCGCGGTCCAGCTGCTGGTTCATCGCCGTCATCTGGAACTCGTATTCGAAATCGGCCACGGCCCGCAGGCCCCGGACGATGATCTGGGCGTTGACCTCACGGGCATAGTGCATGAGCAGGCCCTTGAAGGGCTGCACCTCGATCTCGGCGATGTTCTGGAACTTGGCGGTCTCCTGCTGGAGCATCTCCACCCGTTCATCCAGCGTGAACAAGGGTCCCTTGCCCTCGTTGATCGCCACGCCGATCACCAGCTTGTCGACCAGCTTCACGGCCCGGCCAATGATGTCGATATGGCCGTTGGTGACCGGATCGAACGTGCCCGGGTAGAGTCCCACGCGTTGCAAATCACCCCTCCTGCGCCGTGCGGGCTATTCGGAAACTTCGGCCACAACCTCGTCGCCAGAGTCGTCCTCGCCGCTGCCACCTTCGAGCCGTTCGACGCCCACCACATGCTCATCGTCCGCCGTGCGGAAGACGATGACGCCCTGGGTGTTGCGCGCCGCGATACGGATCTGGGCGACGGGGCAACGTATCAACTGCCCGGCGTCTGTCACCAAGAGGATTTCGTCGCTGTCCTCGACGGGGAAGGCGGCGACCAGCCGTCCGCCCTTGCGGGTCAGGTCCTGGGCCAGCAGCCCCTGCCCGCCCCGGCCGGTGCGCCGGAAGTCGTAGGCGCTCGACCGCTTGCCGATGCCCTCGGTGGACATGGTCAGGATGGTCTCGGCCGCGGCGTCCAGCTCGATATAGCGCTCGGGGGTCAGATAGGCGTCGGCGGCGACGTCTTCCTCATCGTCGGCCACCGTCGGCTCGTCGGTTTCCTCGCCGGTCGTGGCTCGCAGCAGCGCGCGGTACTGTTTGAGATAGGCGCTGCGCTCGTCCGCCGTGGCGTCGACGGCCCGCAGGATGGCCATCGAGATCACATAGTCCTCGCCCTGCAGGCGGATGCCCCGCACGCCGGTGGAGTCCCGGCTGGCGAAGGTTCGCACGTCATCGGCGTGGAAACGGATCGCCCGGCCATTGGCGGTGGTCAACAGCACGTCGTTGGCGGTGTTGCACAGGCCGACCCCGACGATGGCGTCGCCCTCGTCCAGCTTCATGGCGATCTTGCCGTTGCGGTTGATCTGCACGAAGTCGCTGAGCTTGTTGCGGCGCACGTTTCCGGAGCGGGTGGCGAACACCACGTCCATGCCGTCCCAGGCCGCTTCGTCTTCCGGCAGGGTCAGGATCGAGGTGATGGTCTCGCCCGGCTCGATGGGCAGCAGGTTGACGAAAGCCTTGCCGCGCGAGGTCGGCGTGCCGAGCGGCAGGCGCCAGACCTTGAGCTTGTAGACCTTGCCCCCCGAGGAGAAGAACAGCATCGGGGCATGGGTCGAGGCCGAGAAGACGCGGGTGACCGCATCCTCGTCCTTGGTCGCCATCCCGGAGCGGCCCTTGCCGCCGTGGCGCTGGGTCCGATAGGTGGCGAGCGCGGTGCGCTTGACGTAGCCGCCGTGGGTGACGGTGATGACCATGTCCTCGCGCGGGATCAGGTCCTCGTCCTCGAGCTCGGCCTCGCCCTCGACGATCTTGGTGCGGCGCGGCACGGCGAAGCGCTCGCGCACCTCGACCAGTTCCTCGCGGACCACGGCCATGATGTTGGCGCGGTCGCTGAGCAGCACTAGCCAGGCGGCGATGGCGTCAGCCAGCTCGCGCGCCTCATTCATCATCTCGTCGCGGCCAAGGCCGGTTAGGCGCGAGAGGGTCAGGGCCAGGATGCCGCGGGCCTGCTCGTCGGTCAGGCGGACCTTGTCGCTGTCGACGACGATGGTGCGCGGGTCGTCGATCAGCTCGATCAGCGCCATCATGTCGCCGACCGGCCAGGGCTTGGCCACCAACCGCTCGCGGGCCTCGGCCGCGTCGGCCGAGCTGCGGATCAGGGCGATGACTTCGTCGATATTGGCCACGGCGATGGCCAGGCCGACGACGGTGTGGCCACGATCGCGGGCCTTGGAGAGTTCGAACTTGGCCCGGCGGACGACGACTTCCTCGCGGAAGTCGATGAAGGCGTGCAGCAGGGGCTTGAGGCCCATCTGCTCGGGCCGGCCCCGGTTGAGGGCCAGCATGTTGACGCCAAAGCTCGACTGGGCCGAGGTGAAGCGGTGCAGCTGGTTCAGCACCACCTCGGCGCTGGCGTCGCGGCGCAGCTCGATGACCACGCGCAGGCCGTCGCGGTCGCTCTCGTCGCGCAGCTCGGCGATGCCCTCGATGCGCTTTTCCCGCACCAGTTCGGCGATGCGCTCGACCAGGGCGGCCTTGTTCACCTGGTAGGGCAACGAGGTGAAGATGATCGCCTCGCGGTCCTTGCGGATCGTCTCGATGGTCGACTCGCCGCGCATGATCACCGACCCGCGGCCGGTCATCAGGGCCTGGCGCGCGCCCGTGCGGCCGATGATCTCGCCGCCGGTCGGGAAGTCGGGACCGGGGACGATGTCGAGCAGTTCCTCCAGGGTGACGTCGGGATTGTCGACCATGGCCAGACAGGCGTCGACGATCTCACCCAGGTTGTGGGGCGGGATGTTGGTGGCCATGCCGACGGCGATGCCGCCCGAGCCGTTGACCAGCAGATTGGGAATCCGGGCCGGCAGGACGGTGGGTTCCTGCTCCTTGCCGTCGTAGTTGTCCTTGAAATCGATGGTGTCTTTGTCGATGTCGGCTAGCAGCGCCTCGGCGGCGCGCGTCATCCGGCACTCGGTGTAGCGCATCTGGGCCGGCGGATCGTTGTCGATCGAGCCGAAGTTGCCCTGGCCGTCGATCAGCATCAGCCCCATCGAGAACGGCTGGGCCATGCGCACCAGGGCGTCATAGATCGAGGCGTCGCCGTGCGGATGGTATTTACCCATGACGTCACCGACCACGCGGGCCGATTTCACATAGGTCCGGTCATGGGTGTGCCCCTGCTCGCCCATCGAAAACAGGATGCGGCGGTGCACGGGTTTGAGGCCGTCGCGCGCGTCCGGCAGGGCGCGGCTGACGATCACGCTCATGGCGTAGTCGAGATACGAACGGCGCAGTTCGTCTTCGATGGCGATGGGGCTGATGTGCCCGCGCCGGCTGTCTTCCGGTGGGCTGGAGGTCTCGTCGGTCAAGGTGGGAAAAGGCCTTTGGAATCGGCGTGAAATGTGAGGACATTGGTTACCATCCCAGGCCGGCGGGCGCCACCCGCGCGGGGCGGAAACCCCGGAATTCGGACGGTTTTCCGGTTCCCGCTCCCCGCAGCGCGAAATGGGCGTATGACGGGCCTTAAGACCCCAGCGAGGAGACCGCCGATGAAGCCCCACCCGCTCGCCCTGGCCCTGGCCGCCGCCCTGGTCCTGACCGGCGCCGCCCGCTCCCAGGCCGCCGCCGATCCACAGTCGGTCGAAATTCAGCTGAAGGCCGCCGACGGCAAGGTGGTCGGCAAGGCCAGCCTCACCGAAGGCCCACGCGGGGTGCTGCTGCGGCTGTCGGTCCAAGGCCTGGCGCCCGGCTGGCACGGGCTGCATTTCCACGAAAAGGCCGACTGCGCCGCGCCCGACTTCAAATCGGCCGGCGGTCACGTCCATGGGATGGCCGACGCGGTCCATGGTCTGCTGAACCCGGTCGGTAACGAGGCCGGCGACCTTCCCAACCTCTATGTCGCCGCCGATGGGACGGGCCAGGTAGAACTGTTTTCGACCTTTGTGTCGCTGAAGGGCGCCGGCGGCCGCTCGGCCCTGCTGGACGCCGACGGCTCGGCGCTGGTCATCCACGCCTCGCCCGACGACTATGCCAGCCAGCCCATCGGCAATGCCGGAGCGCGGGTGGCGTGTGGGGTCATCGCCGCCGGCTGAAACTCGCCGAGCGTCGCGGTTGACGCACTTCCCGCCTGGGTAGAACATCTCCCCTCGGACAAGAACCGGGGGCTGAGATCATGGCTGTGCTGACGGGCGCCGAGATGGGCCAGGCGCTGGTGGCGATCGGGGCGCTGGGAACGGCGGCCTATGGCATCGTGGACGTGACCAAAGCCTTCTGGGGCGGGGTTTCGCGGGTCGGCTATGGCCACATCGCCCGCACCTTGGCGCCTTTCGCGCCGGCGCTCGACCTGGCGGCGGGCCGCGACCGCTGGCGCGATATGCTGTTCTCGCACTGGCTGAACGGCCGACCGATCGATGAGCAGAAGGCGCTGGCCAAGAGCCTGGTGCGGCTGGGCCTTTCGCCCGAGACCGCCCCGAAGATGGCCGAGCATGGCCATGTGGCGGCCGACCGCCTGACCGACGTGGCCGGCAAGCTGGCCAAGGGTGAGGATCTGGACGAGGAGGACATGAACATCCTGGGCCGGTTCGACGCGGCGCTGGATTTCGAGCTCGACTCCGCCTTCGAGCGGGCCGACCAGCAGTACCGCGCCGCCGCCAAGGGCCTGGCCGCCGTGGTCGCCGTCGCCCTGGCTGTGATCGCCACCTTCTTCGTTCCCAACGTCGCCGAGAACGCCAACGGCATCCCCGCCGGCAACGCCATTCCGCTGGCCATCCTGATCGGCATCCTGGCCGTGCCGCTGGCCCCCGTCGCCAAGGACCTGGCCTCAGGCCTGTCGGCGGCGGTCAAGGCGGTGCAGGCCACGCGGCGGGCCTAACGCATGGTTCTCTTTCTCGACTATCGCTCAGCCGGGGTCGGCGGATCGGTGACCTCCAGCCCGAGGGTCTATGAGGCCGGCGTGCCGGCGACGGGTTCGCCCATCGCCTACAATCCCGTCGCCACCCTGCCCAACGTCACCGGCGTCCACCTGGTCTTCGCCACCCACGGCTTCAATGTCAGCCGGCCAAAGGGGGTGCGCTCCCTGACCCGGCTGGGCCAGGCTCTGGCCGCCGAGATCGCGGGGCTGGGCGGGCGGATGGCGACCACGCCCGCCGAGTTGTCGCCAAACGCCGAGACGCGGCCGACCTGGTATTTCATGGGGGTGCTGTGGCCGGGCGACTGGGCGCTGCCGCAGATTCCGCTCAACTACATCGGAGCGGGGCCCGACGCCGACGCCAGCGGCCGGCGGCTGGCGGAATACGCCGACAGCCATTTCCCCGGCGCGGCCAGCGTCTCGCTGATCTCGCACAGCATGGGCGCCCGCCTGGTGCTGACCGCCGCCAACCGGACGGGCAAGACGGTGCGCCAGATCTGCGTCGCCGCTCCGGCGGTCGACGACCGCATCCTGGCCGACCGCCAGCGCTTCGAGGCGGCCCGGCGGCGGGCGGCGCGGACCACGGTGATGTCCTCGATGGGCGACAATGTGCTCAAGCTCGCCTACCCGGCCGGCACCCTGGCGGCCCTGGTCGGGCGCCAGGACGACATGCCGTTCGGCACGGCGCTGGGCTATTCGGGCTCGCGACCCAACCCGCTGACCCTGGTCGACAACACCGCCATTCCCAAGGCCCAGAAATACGACCACGGCGACTACCTGCCCAGCGAGGACATGACGGTCAGTAATTTCCGGGTCGACCGCTCCATCCACCTGATGGCCCAGGCGATGGTCGGCGGCTCCTCGGCCTGGCCCTACTGAGACACCGCGACACTTGCGGCGCGGCGCCGTCGGAGGCATCGTCGCGGCCAGTTCAAGGGGACCTCAAACTTGCCGCTGACGCCGGGCGATCTCGCGCCATCCTTCCGGGCCCCGACCCCGACCAATCCCCGCTATGTGTTCAACAGCGCGGCGGGCCGCTACATCGCGCTCGCCTTCCTGCCGGCCAGGGAAGACAAGGCCTGCCACGCCGCCCTGAGCCTCATCCGGGCGCGGCGGGCGCTGTTCGACGACGTGACCCGGGCCTTCTTCGGGGTGATCACCGATCCGGACGTGGCCCCCGGCGCGGTCGACGAGATCCCGGGCATCCGCTGGTTCCTCGATGTCGAGCGCGAGGTTACCACCCTGTTCGAGATCACCGAACCCAGTTGGATCGTGCTGGACCCCTCGATGCGGGTCATCCTGACCGCGCCGCTGGACAAGACCGAGGTGGTGCTCGAGCATTTGAGCCGCCTGGCCCCAATCGACCTGCATGCCGGCGTGCCGCTCCACGCCCCGGTGCTGATCGCCCCGCGCATCTTCGAGCCGGCCTTCTGCAAGCGCCTGCTGGACTATTACGACGCCCAGGGGGGCACGCCCTCGGGCTTCATGCGCGAGGTCGACGGCCGCACGGTCCTGGCCCGGGACGAGAGCCACAAGCGGCGCTCGGACGCCACCATCGAGGACGAGGCGCTGATGGCCGCCTGCCGGGCGCGGATCAGCCGGCGGCTCTCGCCGCTGATCACCCAGGCCTTCCAGTTCGTTCCCACCCGCATCGAGCGCTACATCGTCGCCTGCTATGACGCCGACAGCGGCGGCTGGTTTCGCCCCCACCGCGACAACACCACCAAGGGCACGGCCCACCGCAAGTTCGCCGTCTCGATCAACCTCAACGCCGAGGAATTCGAGGGCGGCGACCTGCGCTTCCCGGAATTCGGCTCGCGCACCTATCGGCCGCCGACCGGCGGGGCGGTGGTGTTCTCCTGTTCGCTGCTGCATGAGGCCACGCCCGTGACCAGCGGCCGGCGGTTCGCCTTCCTGCCCTTCCTCTATGACGAGGACGGCGCGAAGATCCGCGAAGCCAACAACGCCTATCTCGACCCGGCGCTGAGCCAGTACACAGCCGCGCCCGCCCAGGCCTAGGTCACGCTGGCGGCGGCCACGGCGCGGCGCTCGGCCAGGGCCACCAGCGCCACCCCGACCAGGGTCGCTCCGCCGCCCAGCACCAGTTGCACCGACAGGCGGTCGTGCAGCATCAGCACCCCGAAGGTGCAGGACACCAGGGGCGTCAGCAGGAACCAGGGCGTCACCCGCCCGGCCTCACGCCGCTGGACCAGCCAGAACAAGAGCGCCGTGGCCCCGATGGTCGAGGCCACCGCCGCCCAGACCACCAGGCCCCAGACAAACAGGCTGGCATGGGCAGCGCGTTCGACCACGTGCGGCTCGAAGAAGGCCGAGGCGCCCAGCAGGACCGGCGCGCCGGCCAGCGAGGTCAGGGCCTGCAGCTTCAGCGGCCGCACCGTCGTGGTCCGCCGCATCAGCACGGTGGCCAGGGCCCAGAGCGCGCTGGCGACCACGCCAATACAGATGGCGGGCAGGTCCGCGCCGCCCTTGGGGTCCAGGGTCATGAAAGCCACCCCGGCGAAGGCCACGATCATGCCGAGGATGGCCGCTCTGGGCATGGTCTCGCCCAGGATGCGCCAGGCGAAGAAGGTGGTCATCGGGATCCACAGCTGCAGGGCGACCACCAGCGGGCTCAGCGTCTGGGCCATGGCGAAGGCGATGTAGACCAGCCCGAAATGCAGCGGCCCGGCCAGCAGCATCAGCGGCAGGGTCTGGCGCCACGGCGGCCAGGGCGGCCGGACCAGGATGGGGAGCAGGAAGACCAGGGCGATGGCGAACCGCGCCCCGCCCATGAACAGCGGCGGCAGTTCCTGCGTCGCCACCTTGGCGGCGACGTTGTTGACGCCCCACACCAGGATGATGGCGGCTATGGCGCCCCACTCGGCGAGGCTGAAGGGGCTGCGGTCGTTGTTCACGGGGCGCTTGTGGCATGGGGTGGGCCACGCCGGGAAGCGCGGCGGTGATCAAGAGTGGTTACGGATACTCAGGAGACTCCCTTCCTCCTCGATGGAGGAAGGGTTGGGGATGGTGGTGGTGGCAACGTGTTTCCCGAAGAGCGCGGGGAGGCGTGGTCGCCACCCTGAGCCTTTCACCCAGGCTCCGGGCGCACACCACCATCCCTGCCCTTCCTCCATCGAGGAGGAAGGGTTCTCTCAATCCTAGAACGGAATCTCGTCGTCCAGGTCGGCCGAGAAGTTCTCGCGCGGGCCGGAGGGCTGGTTGCGGGCGCCGCCGCCGCCGAAGCCGCCCGAGGAGGCCCCGCCGCCGTAGTCGCTGTCGCCCCGGTCATCGCCGCGGTCGCCACGGCCGCCGAGCATGGTCAGCTCACCGCGGAACTTCTGCAGCACGATCTCGGTGGAGAACTTTTCGACGCCCTGCGCGTCGGTCCATTTGCGGTTCTGCAGCGAGCCCTCGATGTAGACCGTCGAGCCCTTCTTCACATACTGCTCGACCACCTTGACGATGTTGTCGTTGAAGATGACCACCCGATGCCACTCGGTCTTCTCTTTCTTCTCGCCGGTGGCGCGGTCGCGCCAGCTCTCGGACGTGGCGATGCGCAGGTTGGCGACCCGGTCGCCCGAGGTCAGGGTGCGGATCTCGGGATCGAAGCCCAGATTGCCGATCAGGATGACTTTGTTGACGCTGCCCGCCATGGGGAGGCCTCCTTCGCGTACTCGCCCGGCGACCCTACGCGCCGGAATCTGTTAACGACCCTAGTCCCCGCCGGGTCCGCCCGCAAGTAAATGTTCCCTCTTCGTTCCAGGTTACCCACAGACAATCTGACCTATTGACGGCAAGATACCTTGCAATACATAGTATCATGCATGAGCGAAGCCGATGACGACCTTGTCTCCCTCGACCGCTGGACCGTGCAGCTCCGCAAGGGGACGCTGGGCCTGGCCGTGCTGGCCAGCCTGTGGGGGGGCCGGCTCTACGGGCTGGAGATTCTCCGCCGCCTGGAGGCCGACGCCGACCTGACGGTGCCGGAAGGCACCATCTATCCCCTCCTCAACCGGCTGAAGCGCGACGGGCTGATCTCGTCCGAATGGGTCGAGGCCGAGGGCGGGCACCCGCGCA
Source organism: Caulobacter ginsengisoli (assembly GCF_030814835.1). Taxonomy (GTDB): domain Bacteria; phylum Pseudomonadota; class Alphaproteobacteria; order Caulobacterales; family Caulobacteraceae; genus Caulobacter; species Caulobacter ginsengisoli. Next base: position 647,918 of record NZ_JAUSVS010000002.1, on the reverse strand, counting down.
AATACTTCACCCTCACCGAGGCCGGCCGCCGCCGCGCCGCCGAGATGGCCCAGGCCTGGGGCCGTTTCGCCGCCGGCCTCGACGCCATGCTGACCCCGATGCGCCAGGAGCAGAACCGATGAGCGATCCCCAGGCTGAAAAACAGCTGGAAGCCTATCTGGCCCAGGTCCGCCGTCACCTGCTGCCGCTGCCGGCCGAGGAGGCGCGCGAGGCGATCGACGAACTGCGCAGCCATGTCCGCGACCGGGCCGGCGGCGCTGGCCTGACGCCGGAGACGGTCGCGGCGGCCCTGACCGCGCTGGGCGATCCGCGCAGCTTGGCCGGGCTGCACCTGGCCGAGCGGGCCGCGGTGCGGGCCGAGACTCACCGCCAGCCCTGGCGGGTGCTGGCGGCGACCTGGCGGCTGGCGGGCTTCAGCCTCGGGGCGGCCTGGACCCTGCTGGTCTCGGCGCTCGGCTATGTCACGGGCCTGAGCCTGATGGCCGCGGCGCTGCTCAAGCCGATCCTCCCGAACAATATCGGCCTGTGGGTGCAGCCGAGCGCCGACGACGACATCAGCTTCTCCATCGGCCGCAGCAACGCGCCCATCGGGCCCGAAGTGCTGGGCTGGTGGATCATCCCCATCGGCCTGGTCCTGGGCGGGCTGATCCTGTTCCTCACCTGGCGCTTCAGCCTGGCCGGCCTGCGCCGCCTGGGCCGCGGCTGGGCCAAAATCCTGTCATGAGCCGCCCCATGATTTCCCCGAGCCTGCGAGACCGTCTGAACCGCAGCCGCTGGCTGATCCTGGCCGAGCTGGCCCTGGCCATCACCGCCTTTGTCGCCGACCAGGCCGGGTTGATCTGGTTCAGCAAGACCCTCTACCTGCTGGTCCCGGCCACCCTGTCGCTGTGGGTGCGGGGGATCGGCTGGCGGGGCGTCGGCCTGACCCTGAAGGGGCGATGGCCGCTGATCCTGATGCTGGGCGTCGGCGGCGGCGCAGCCATCGAGGCCCTGGAACTGTTCGTCACCCAGCCGCTGCTGGTCCGGCTGACCGGCGAGCCGCCGGACCTCTCCGACTTCAAGATCCTGATCGGCAACACCAAATACCTGCTGCTCGGCCTGGGCCTGACCTGGACCCTGGCGGCGTTCGGCGAGGAGATGGTCTATCGGGGCTGGCTGATGAACCGCGCCGCCCAGCTGTTCGGCGATGGCCGGACGGCCTGGATCGCGAGCCTGGCGTCGATAAGCCTGCTGTTCGGCTTCGCCCATGGCTACCAGGGCGTCACCGGCGTGACCGAGAACGCCCTGAACGGCCTCTGGCTGGGGCTCATCTACCTGGCGGCCGGGCGCAATCTGATGGCCCCGATCATCGCCCACGGCATCACCGACAGCATCGATCTGCTGCTGATCTGGAGCAACCACTACCCCACGCCGATCTGACGACCGGCGGCGGCGTCACCGCATGTCGGCCGGATCCATCGGCATGGCGCCGGGGATGGCCAGGCGGCCGTCGCCGGTGCGGACCAGCAGGATATACTGGGCGCTGTTCCAGCGTTCGGCCCGGTAGATGCCGTTGGGCCGCAGGAACAGGAAGCTGCCCTGATAGGCGCCGATCATGTCGTGGTTCTGGCCGCCCAGGGCCAGGAACCGCTGGCGGATGCCCTCCAGCTTGGCGGCGCATTTCTCGATGCTGTCGATGCCCTTGCCGGCGACATTGTATTTCAGCGTCTTGCCGTCCGGCTGCGGCTGGGCCTGATAGCAGACCCCGCGGTCATAGGGCGCCTCGGGCACCTTCTCGCAGGCGGCCAGCAGGGCCAGCGGGGCGGCGAGCAGCAGCAGGGTCTGATGTTTCATGATTGAAGATCCTAGCCGGCCGCGGGAATGCTGCAGTTGGAACCCTGTTCGACCAGGGTGCGGAAACGGCGGTCATCGGAGGACACCTCGACCTTGCCCTTGACCAGCCGCAGGGTCTGATCGCCGAAGCGGCCATAGTTGGCCTGACCAGACTTCACGCACTGGCCGGCATAGAGGGTCTGGACGCAGCTGTTGAGGCTCATATCGCCCAGCCGCTTCCATTCGGTCCCCGCGTAGCGCCAGCAGGCCGAGCCGCCGGCGGCCGGGGTGGCGGTGGGGGTCGTGGTGGGTGTTTCGTCGGCGGGCGTCGTGGGAGCCGGCTGGGCGGCGACCTGTTCCTGCGGCGGCAGCGGGGTCAGCACGGTGCCGGCCTCGGTCGAGGCGGCCAGGGCGCCGGTCTGGTCGACCCCGACGTCCAGGGCGCCGGTGGCCACGCCGTTCTTGTTGGCGCACTCGGCCAGGGTCAGGTCCCCGACATACTGGCCGTTGACGAAGCAGCGCAGCGGACGGGCCGCGTCGAGCTTGGCGTCGTCGACCCTGCCCGGCTCAACGACCAGACCGCCCTGCGAGGCGGGGGGCGGTTTGTCGGAGCCAGGGTCGCGGCGGGCGATGAGCATGGCGATGGCCACGCCCAGCACCAGGGCCGCGATTGCGCCCAGCACGAGCATAAGCCGGCGGTCCTTGAACATATCCATAGCGAACCGCTAGCCCGCGCGCCCGGCGCTTTCAAGGCGCCAGCTTCAGCCGCCGCCGGTCAGTCGGTCAAGCGCCGCCTGATAATTGGCCACCTGGTTGGTCAGATAGGCCGGCACAGGCCCGCTGGCGCCGCCCTTGGATTCGGGGGGTTTCGGCTTGGCGGCCGATTCCAGATCGCGATAGGCCGAGCGGATCGCGCCCAAGGCCGTGGAGAGGGCCGCCAGGGTCGCCTTGCGGGCGTCGGCCGTCGAAATATCCAGGTCGGTGGTCAGCGACAGGCCATAGACGTTGCCCTTGCCGTCGGCCGACTGGGACTTGCCGTCCTTGAAGATGGTGTTGCGCACCACGCCCTGGTCCAGGCCGATGGCGGCCAGCAGGTCCTTGCTGCCCTTGCCGGGCAGGATCTCGACGCTGGAAGTGTCGGTGGCGGGGCTGATCTTCAGGCGCTTGACGCCGCTGTCGCTGACCACCTCGACCTTGGCCTTGTAGCCGGCAGCCCGGGCCACCTTGGTCTTCAGGGTGTCCAGGGTGTCGTTGGCCTCCAAAGTGACCGTGGTCAGAGCTCCGCCGACGCTGGTGCGGATCTGGAACTGGTCGCCGGCCCGGGCCGAGGTCGCCGAAACGATCTTCTGGGAGTCGGTATAGGTCAGCGCGCCCTTGGGCAGGCCCAGCTTGTCGAGCGCCGAGGCGCCGCTGGCGTCGACGGCGATCGAGGTGGGGGTGGTGTAGCCGTCCTTGCCGGTGATCCGCTGGGCGGCGGCGGTCGTCCCGGTCGCCATGTTGATCTGGGCCATGTAGCCGTCATTGGCGCCGATATCGACGACGCCGGGCAGATGCAACCCCGCCTTGCCGGCCACCCAGACCTGGCCGTTCGCTACGGCCATGGTGGTGACGGTGTCGTCCTCGGCCCCGCCGAAATAGGAGAGGCGGTCGGAGGCGGTGCTGGTCAGATCGGTGGAGATCCGCGCAGCGTAGGCGTCCATGCCGCCAGTGTAGGCGACGCCGGGATTGCCGACCGCCAGCGCGCCGTTGCGGGTCGCCCCGGCGATGTAGAGCTGGCCGCCGTCGAGCTTGAGGCCGGCGATGTTGCCGCCCTGCAGGTCGCCGAGGTCGCGGGTGGCGGTCAGGGTCGGCGCCGCGCCGCTGACGTCGAAGCTGCGTAGCACGGCGTTCTGGCCATCCTTGCCGGCCACGATCACCTGCGAGCCGTTGACGACCAGGTCCGTGACCCCTTCATCGCCCGTCCCGCCGAACTGCTGGGTGAACTTGACGGTGGGCAGGCCCTTCGACGTCGTGCCGATGCCGGTGATATAGCCATCCCAGCCGCCGGCGGTGGTTCCGCCGCCGGGCAGGGTCGATTTGGTGCGGCCGCCCACATAGACGGTGCCGTCGGCGCCGAAGCCCACGGCCGTGGCCTCGTCCTGCTGCAGCGCCCCGCGCCGCTGGGTCCAAATCTCGTCGCCCTTGTCGTCGTAGAGGGTGACGAAGCTGTCGCTGAGGCCGGTGTCCGCCCCGGAATTCAGCGCCCCGTTCGTCGCGCCCAGCAGGTCGCCGGTGACCTTGCCGGCCACCGCCACCTTGCCGTCGGCCGAGACCGCCAGGTTCAGCCCCTGAGCCTCGTCCGCCGCCCCCAGGGTGCGGGTGAAGATGATCTTGCCGGCCGAGTCGTACTTGATCAGGGCGACATCGGTCGTGCCCTGCAGGGTCTGGCCGTCGACCGCGCCGTTGACGTCGGCCAGCACATAGACCGAGCCGTCGGCGGTGGTTTGGCTGGTCCGCACCTGCTTGATGGATTTCTCGAGCGTCTGGTTGAACAGCTGGGCGCCGTCGCCGGTGACGCCGGTGTCCAGCTTCATCAGCTTGTTCTGATAGACCGCATCGTCGGTCTTGGTGTTCTTGTCCGGGTCGGGATTGCCCGAGGTCGAGGCGATATAGACGGCCGGAGTGGTCGCCGCCGCCGAGAAGGTCAGTTGTTCGGCCGAGTCGCCGGTGATCTTGAAGGCCAGCTTGTCGGCCTCGGCCGGCAGAGTGACGCTGGTGGTCCCGACCTTGACCGTCTTGACCTCGCCCGGGGTGCGGGCGATCGAGAAGCGGCTGTGCAGTCCCGCCGCCTCCAGCTTGGAATTGATGTAGCTGGTGACATTGCTCATCGAGCGGGGCGTCGAGCCCATGTCGGCCAGGTTGATGTCCAGGTTCTGGGTGACGTTCAGCCGCTTGACCTGGATGGTGAAGGCGACCGCGCCCTGGAAGGCGTCGACCGGATCGGTGACATGGCCGGTCTCGATAGTGTCGGTGGTGTAGGTGTAGTCCGGCCTGGGCACGCCCACCTTGGTGCGATCGGTGATCATCGCCGTGCCCCGGGTCAGGCGGATATCATCCAGCTTGACCGTATCGGCATAGGCGACGGTGTCCTTCAGCCCGCGGGTGAAGGCCCGGGTCAGGCCGGTCATTTCCAGGGCCGAGGTGGTTTTGGCGTTGGCCTGTTCGACCACCCCGTTCAGGGCGTTCAGCCCCTGATAGAGGGCGAACAGCTTCTTGTAGTCGGCGCTGGCGCCCGGCAGGTCCAGTTGGGCGGCGTTCTCGTCGATGAACCGGTGGCCGGCCAGGACCTGCTTGGTGAGGTCGGCCATCTTGGGCGCGGACGAGCCGGTCGCCCAGGGCGCGGTCGGGGCATAGATGCGCTTGCCATTGACCACAGCGCCGCTGGTTCCGCCCGTGGCGGCGGCCAGCAACGACCCGCCGCTGGTGCGCGACTGGTAGTAGCCCAACAGAACGCTGCTATCGATGCCGATGGCCACAGGTTTGCCTTAAGAGGCCACACGCCCCCGCGGCCATTGTGACTCGGCAGCCCTGATAGGAGGTTAAGGCGCGAGCAGATTGGCGCCGGCCGGTGAGCGGCTGTGATCCAGTGAAGTTTTTACATCGTAAGGCCGACCAACACCCCCAGTCCGGGGGCAAGGAGACCTAGAGATGACCTCGAAAAAGACCCTGATCCTGGCGGCCATGGCCGCCGCCGCCCTGATCGCTCCGGCCGCCCAGGCCGCCTCCGCCGCCGACGGCAAGACGCTCATGGAGCGGGTGAGCTATGCCGACCTCGATCTGAGCAAGGCGGGCGACGCCCGGGTGCTGCTGCACCGCATTCGCCAGACCGGCGAGACCGCTATCGAGGCGATCGAGCGTTTCGACGAGTGCTATAACGGCGCCACGGCCAGCGCCGTCGCCGCCGTCGGGGCCCCCTCGCTGACCGAAGCCTTGCGGAACGAGAAGCGCAACCCGCTCGGCGTCAGCGTTCAGGCCTCTCGCTGACCGGTCGGCGCGTGGTCTGGTTTCGGCTGGGTGGCGACATCCAGCCGGCTGGGCGCCTTGCGGTGGAATCTCGCTCAGGTCAGGCCGCGATCAGCCCGGCGCTGTGGAGTTCCTTCAGCATCACCCCGCGCCGCGCCGCCCATTCGTCGGCCAGGATGCCCAGAAGCACCACGTCCTTCGCCGCCCCCGCCTTCATGACGTGACCGCGCAGATAGCCCTCGCGACGGAAGCCTGTGGCGCCCAGCATCTTCAGGGCCGCGTCGTTGTCGGCCATCACCTCGGCCCAGACCTTGTGCAGTCCCAATGTCCCGAAAGCCCGCTCCAGGCCCAGCACCTGAGCGGCCCGGCCGACGCCCCTGCCCCGCGCCTCGGCGTCGCCCACGAACCAGTTCCATTCGGCCCGGCGATGGTGGCTGGTCAGACCGCTTAATGTGAGAAGACCCGAGGGGCGGCCGTCGCGCTGGATCATCCAGCCGCGCACGTCGGCGTCATCGCCCAGGGCGTCGAACCAGCGCCTGTGGGCGGCGCGGTCGGGGAAGGCCGCGTCCGACATCCAGCGGTCGACCTCGGGCTCGGCGCGCCACTCGAACAGACGCGCCTCGTCCTCGGCGACCAGGTCGCGCAGCTCGATCATGCCTCAAGTCCCGACGATGGGCTTTGAATCAGCCCTTGAAGAGCGAGAGGATCACCTGCGGGGCCTGGTTGGCAATCGACAGCGCCTGGGCGCCCAGCTGCTGCTGGACCTGCAGGGCCTGCAGCTTGGCGCTTTCCTTGGCCATGTCGGCGTCGACCAGGTTGCCGACCCCGGTGTTGAGCACGTCGCTCAGCTTGGTGACAAAGGTGTTGTGCGCCTCGATCTGCTTGGCCTGGGCGCCCATGTCGCCGAGCGCCTGGTTGACCTTGCCGATCGAGGTGTCGAGCTGGGCCAGGATGGCGGTGGCCAGGGTCACCGTGCCGATCGAGGAGGTCGCGGTCATCGAGATCAGCGAACCGCCCAGCGTCAGATTCTGCGCGGCGAGCGTGATGAAGCTGTTGGCGTCGGCGTTGGCGATGAAGCGGATGCCGGTATTGGTGCCGTCCAGCATGTTGGCGCCGTCGAAATCGGCGTCCTTGGTGATCTGGCTGATCTGCTTGATCAGGGCCTTGTAGTCGGCGTTCAGCGCCGTGCGCGAGGACGGATCCAGCGACGGATCCATCGCCGAGACCACCTTTTCCTTGAGCTGGTTGAGCAGGTCGGAGATCGATTCGCCCGCCGCCATCGAGACGTCGGAGATCGAGGTCGCCCGATCCAGGCTCATCTTGACCGCGCTCAGCGCCCCGATATCGGCCCGCTGCGCCTGGGCGATGCCCCAGACCGAGGCGTTGTCCTTGGGCCCCTGCACCTTCAAGCCGGTCGAGATGCGGTTCTGGGACAGAGCCAGATCGTCGTTGGTCTTGTTGAGGTTCTGAAGCGCAATCAGCGCCGACTGGTTGGTGTTAACGCTGATCGTCACGACCCGCTCCTTCTGAGGTGGGTGGTGAGTCGCCTATTGCTCGCCGCCCAGCCTCAAGGACTAGGCGGACTTGGTATGCGTATGGTTAACGACCGGAAACCGTGATGGCCGCCGCCGCTGGTGCGACGCCGGTTAGGGGCGATAAGTCGCCAGGGCGGAAGGCCCGCCTATTGCTGCGTCATCAGGTCGTGGTGTCCGCCATCTGCCCCGGCACGTAGACCGACGCGTCCTTCAGTCGCAGCACTTCTTCGCGCGGCAGCTGCTGGACGACCTCGCCGGTCCGGCGGTCGAGGGTCTTGTAGATGTAGGACCCGGACACCGGATCCTCCTCGATGACCAGGCGCAGATCGGGCGCGGTCTGGACCGAGGCGTTGACCTGGGACGCACTGGCTCCCGACGGGCCCTGGCCCAGCACAGGCTGGCTCAAGGGTTCCGGTGCGGGAACGGGAAATGCGACCGAGTTGCTCATCTCTCCTGTCGCCGGCGGTTAGAGACCGGCGTCTCCTTGCCCCCCAATGGTTCTGATGTCTGGCGGGCGGGTTTTTGGGGAAAATCGGAGGCGGGCAAAACTCGCCCGCCTCCTTTTTCAGGGCTGGTCCTAGCGGAACAGGCCCAGCAGGGACGAGCTCGACTGGTTGGCGATCGACAGAGCCTGCACGCCGAGCTGTTGCTTGGTTTGCAGGGCCTGCAGCTTGGCGCTTTCCTTCGCGAGGTCAGCGTCAACCAGGTTGCCAACACCGGCGTCCAGAGCGTCCTGGAGCTTGCCGACGAAGCTGAGGTGCGAGTCCAGCGCCTTGGCGCCGGTGCCCAGCTTGGCCAGGGCCGAGCCGACGTTGGCGATCGAGGTGGTCACGGTCGCGATCATCGCCGTGGCGGTGGTCACGGTGCCGATGGTGCCGGCCGCGGCGACCGTCACGTTGGAGCCGCCGAGAGCCAGCGACTGGGCGGCAACCGTGATCTTGGAGCTGCCGTCCGCGTTAGCCAGGGCGTAGATGGTCGTGCCGCTGGCCTTGATCATGTTCGAGCCGTTGAAGTCGGCGTTCGACACGGCCTTGCCGATCTGGTCACGAAGAGCCTTGAAGTCTTCGTTCAGAGCAGCGCGGCTGGTGGAGTCCAGCGAGGCGTCCGAAGCGGCCAGGGCCTTTTCCTTCATGCTGACCAGCAGGTCGGAAACGGATTCACCGGCGGCGACAGCCACGTCGATGGTGGACTGACCACGCATGATCGAGTCTTTGACCGCGTTCAGGGACTGCGAAGTGCCACGTTGCGATTGAGCGATGGCCCAGACCGCGCCGTTGTCCTTGGCGGACGCCACCTTCTTGCCCGTGTTGATGCGGGATTGAACGGTGTTGAGCTCGTTGTTGGTGGAGTTCAGGTTTTGCAGTGCGACCATCGCACCGACGTTGGTGTTAACGCTGTTCAGCGCCATTTTGGTATTCCTCATTCAAGGTGTCCGACGTCATTTTGACTGCCGGGAGCTTTTTGCTCAGGATAGCAGAAGCAAGGGTCGGGCCAGTTCCGCCACACTAGGCAATTCTAGCAACTATTTGAAATATATACGTTATTGGTCTATTAAGCCTGTCGGAAGCGGCAGCTTCTGCCGGGTGGGGCCTCCAGGACGGCAATTTCTGCCGGGCGGATGCCGGGGCAAACTCTGCCGGGTATGCGGAGGATCGGCCCAGCCATCGGCCCAAACGAAAAAGGGGCCCCGAAGGCCCCCGATCATCAGTCTAAAAAGTCTGCCGGGCGGTCCCCAGATGGAGACCGCCCGGCGTCGCGACTAGCCGCGGAAGAGCGACAGCAGGGACTGGCTCGACTGGTTGGCGATGGAGAGAGCCTGGACCCCCAGCTGCTGCTTGGTTTGCAGAGCCTGGAGCTTGGCGCTTTCCTTGGCCAGGTCGGCGTCGACCAGGTTACCCACACCGGCGTCCAGGGCGTCCTGCAGCTTCGTAACAAAAGCGGAGTGCAGGTCGAAAGCCTTGGCCTTGGTGCCCAGGCGGGCGAGAGACGCGCCCACGTTGGTGATGGAGGTGCCGACCGTGGTGATCATGGCCGTGGCCGTGGTCACCGTGCCGATGGTGCCGGCGGCAGCCACCGTGACGATCGAACCGCCCAGGGCCAGGACCTCGGCGCCGACCGTCAGCTTGGAGCTGCCGTCGGCGTTGGCGAGGGCCTGGATCGAGGTCGCGCCGGTCTTGATGAGATTGGTCCCATTGAAATCGGCGTTCGACACGGCCTTGCCGATCTGGTCGCGCAGGGCCTTGAAGTCCTCGTTCAGAGCGGCGCGGCTGGTCGAGTCGAGCGAAGCGTCCGACGCGGCCAGTGCCTTTTCCTTCATGCTCAGCAGCAGGTCGGAGACCGACTCGCCGGCCGCGACAGCCACGTCGATGACGGAGCGGCCACGGTTCAGCGAATCCTGCACGGCGTTCAGCGACTGGCTGTTGGCGCGCTGGGACTGGGCGATCGCCCAGGTAGCCCCATCGTCCTTGGCGCTCGCCACCTTCTTGCCGGTGTTGATGCGGGATTGGGTCTTCGACAATTCCGAGTTCGTCGCGTTGAGGTTCTGCAGCGCCACGAGAGCGCCGACATTGGTGTTGACTGAGTTCATAGCCATCAGAGTGTCCATCCATTCTGGAAGGGTGCATTCCGGCTTTTGCCGGACGAGCGTTCTTGCTCGCGCAGGCACACGCAAGGAGCGGGCCAGATAGCGGCGGTTTGCGGAAGTTTATCTTGTTGATTTTATTGAGTTAACCGTGCGGCGCGACGACCGGTCACAGCCAGGTCCGGCGGTCAAAATCGCCGGGCGGCAGGTTCTGCCCAACCAGCTCCCTTCCTCCTCGATGGAGGAAGGGTTGGGGATGGTGGTGCTTGCAGTGCGTTTACGACTGAACGCTGGTGGGCGCATGCGCCATCCCACGCTCTTCACCCAGGCTCAGCGGACACACCACCAACCCTGCCCTTCCTCCATCGAGGAGGAAGGGTGGAGCCCTATTCGGATAGGTTTGTTAGGCCGCCTCGACGCCGCCGCCGCTGTTGCCGACCAGGCCCTGCATGATCATGCGGTTGATCTCGATCAGCGGCTCGATCTCTTCCTCCTGGCGGATGACGGCGCTGGTGTGGCGGCCGACCCAGAGGCTGAGGGAGATCATCGAGGCGCGCAGGGCGTCGGGCAGGCCGTTGCCGCTTTCGGCGCAGTCGCTGGCCAGCGCCGACCACAGCCGGCGATTCCAGTCCAGCGCGTCCATGCGCCCACGGATGTCGTCCGCCGGCAGGGCGGCGGCTTCCATAAGAGCGCGGGTAACCTGGCCGAACAGACGGTATTCGGCCTCGCGGGGGGTCTCAGCCCTCGCCGCGACCCGTTGATACGCCTGTAGCGACATGGCCCAACCTCTCGTCTTCGTAGTCAACCAGTTTGCGGCAGAGCATCAGCGCCTTGTAGTACTCCTTGCCCATCACGTGGCGGGAGATGGCGACGCCGTCGGCCAGAATGTTCGGGTTCGAGATGACGCCGATGAATTCGGTCAGCCGGCGCACGAACTCGTCGTAGTAGCGCGCCGCTCCCGCCTCATCGAGATACATCATCATCACGGGGAAATAGATCCGCCGTGCGGGGGTGCAGGCGTCTTCCTCCTGCATGATGTCCTTCTCGCGAAGGACCGACGCCTTGTTCTGCAGGATCAGCACGCCACGGCGATCGCCGTTCTGCACGACGGCGCCGTTCAGCACGAAGCGCTCACCCGGCTTAAGCGACAGTTTCAGCGGCAAATGACCAACTCCGATACGGCCCCGTCAGGGACCGCCCCCGATCGTCGCCTTCCGCCGGCAAGGGCGGGAAACAACCATTTCACGCTAGCGAGCGCTGGTTAACGGTTGATTGCCCCTGCGGCGATGGGTCCGCGACCTGTGGTCGCTGATTAAGCGGGGATTAAGCAAGCTGGCGCACCTAGGAGCTACGCGCGGCGCCCGCCGTTTCGGCGCCCCGCTCTTTCGGAGCCAACTCATGTCCCTTCCCCCGCCACGCCTGAAGACCGCGGCCTCGGCCACGGCCCTGGGTTTCCCGGAAGCCGCGATCGAACCGGCCCGGGCCCGGATGGCGGTCGGCACGGCCGGCGACTCGGCCTCGGCCGCGGCGCTGGCCCGGCTGGACCAGGCGGTGCGGGAACTAAAGGCCGCCTCGATCGAACCCATGCTGCAGAACGCCGTGGCGGCGATCCGGAACGAAGACGCCAAGGCCGCCGGCGAATGGGCGATCAAGGCCCTGGAGATGGACGAGAAGAACGGCGTGGGCTGGTACCTGCTGGCCATCGCCCGGGAAAAGGCCGGCGACTTCGCCAACTCGGTGCGGGCCTACGAAATGGCCCTGGGCCTGCTGCCCGACCAGGCCGAGATCGCCAACGACATGGGCCGCCTGGCCTATCGCATGGGCATGAAGGAGACGGCCGAGAAGCTGTTCGCCCATTATCTGCGCCGCTATCCGCAAAGCTATGAGGCGGCCAACAACCTGGCCTGCGCCATCCGCGACCAGAACCGCTTCGACGAAGCGGTCGAGGTGCTCAAGCCCGCCATCATGGGCAAGCCCGACGATCCGCTGCTATGGAACACCCTGGGCTCGGTGATCGCCGAGCAGAGCGATCCCGAGGGCGCCATCACCTTCTTCAATGAGGCCCTGCGCTGGGATCCGGGCTTCGTGAAGGCCCGCTACAACCGCGGTAACGCCTTGCTGGCCATCGGCCAGATGGAGGGGGCGCTGGCCGACTGTCAGGCCGCCCTGGACGCCGCCATCATCCCCTCCGAGCGGATGATGATGCAGCTGGCCCGCTCGACCATCCGCATCTGCCTGGGCGACCTGGGCGGCGGCTGGGACGACTACGAAGCCCGCCTCGACCCGCAGTTCGCCGACGTCACCAACTTCATGTGCGACCAGCCGCGCTGGGAGCCGGGTTCCGACCTGGCCGGCAAGCGCTTGGTCATCATCGGCGAGCAGGGCCTGGGCGATGAGGTGCTGTTCGCCAACCTGATCCCCGACGTGCTGGCGGATCTGGGCCCCGAGGGCCGCCTGGCCATCGCGGTCGAGCCGCGCCTGGTCAGCCTGTTCCAGCGCGCCTTCCCCACCGCCGAGGTCGGGCCGCACGCCACCTACCGCATCGATGGCCACACGGTTCGTGGCGCGCCCTTCCTGGCCGATCCGGACGCCTTCGACCTGTGGACGCCCCTGGCCAGCCTGCTGCGCGGCTACCGCCGCAGCGTCGAGGCCTATCCGGACCGCGAACGCTTCATGCGCGCCGATCCCGAGCGGGTCGCCTACTGGAAGGGCGTGCTGGCCGAGGCCCCGGCCGGCGCCAAGGTCGGCATCCTGTGGAAGAGCCTGGTCAGCACCGGCGCCCGCCACCGCTTCTTCGCCCCCTTCGAGGAGTGGGAGGCGGTGCTCAAGACCCCGGGGATCACCTTCGTCAACCTGCAGTACGGCGTCAGCGACGAGGAGGTCGCCTTCGCCGCCGCCGAGTGGGGCGTCAACATCTGGACCCCGCCGGGCATCGACCTGAAGGACGACCTGGACGACCTCGCCGCCCTGACCTGCGCCCTGGACCTGGTCCTGGCCCCGTCCAACGCCACCAGCAACATCGCCGCCGCCTGTGGCGCGCCGGTCTGGATCATCTCGGTGCCCGGCGCCTGGTCGCGCCTGGGGACCGAGCGCCTGCCCTGGTATCCGCAGGCGCGGGTCTTCCTGCCGCCGGGCTTTGGCGACTGGCTGCCGGTCATGGACGAGATCGCCCAGGCGCTGACCCAGGCCTTTCCAACCGGAACATAAGGCGTCCGCAGGGGTTATTTCGGGGACGATGCTGGGGGTGGCCCAGCCAGGAGTCCCTCGACATGCCCCAGATGCCAACCGAGTTTGACGCTCAGGATTCCGCCGAGGTCTTCGACGAAACCAACCTGACGAAAGATGGCGGCGACATCGCCAATTTCGACACCCTTCGCGAAGTCCGCGACTTCACCAGCGCCAGCGACGACGACGATCTCGACGGCGACGAGGGCGAACTGGACGAAGCCGATTTCGATGACGACGCGGTCGACGGCGACGTCCTTGAGGCCGGTCGCGACGATGACGGCCTGCGCCGCACCCTGTCGGCCGCCAACGATGTCGACAGCGACGACGATCAGCCCGACGACTACCAGGCCTCCAGCGGCGATCCCGGCGAGGGCGGCGACGACACGCCCCCGCAGGAAATCCCCGACGACGGCGACCACACGCCCGAGGAACAGCCCATGGAGGCCGACGAGCACGTCGACAAGCAGCTCGACAAGGGCCTGAAGGAAACCTTCCCCGCCTCGGACCCGGTGTCGATCAACCCCGGCGCCGATTGAGGCCCCACCGGCCCGAGACCAGGCTGGGCGGGACAGGAGTTCCGCCCATGCCTGATACTGACGGGCCCGACCAACACGAGGAAGACGCGCTCGACGAGGCCCTCGAAGAGAGCTTCCCGGCCAGCGATCCGCCGTCCCAGACCCAGCCCCATCCGGCCGATCCGCCGAAACCCGCTTGAATGTGGCGATACGCCCTATAGGCTGTCCCCTGAATTGAACGTTTGTTTGGATCGCCGCGCGCGACCAACGACATAGGGCGCGACGACAAGGGGATGGCATGACCGAGCGTTTTTCCGGCACCGACAACTATATCGCCACCGAGGACCTGAAGGTGGCGGTCAACGCCGCCATCGCGCTCGAGCGGCCGCTGCTGATCAAGGGTGAGCCGGGCACCGGCAAGACCGTGCTGGCCTATGAAGTGGCCAAGGCGCTGAACGCCCCGCTGATCACCTGGCACATCAAGTCGACGACCAAGGCCCAGCAGGGCCTCTACGAATACGACGCCGTCACCCGCCTGCGCGACAGCCAGCTGGGCGAAGAGCGGGTCAAGGACGTCCGCAACTACATCAAGCGCGGCAAGCTCTGGGAGGCCTTCGTCCATGAGGGCCGGCCCGTGCTGCTGATCGACGAGATCGACAAGGCCGATATCGAGTTCCCCAACGACCTGCTGCAGGAACTCGATCGGATGGAGTTCTACGTCTACGAGACCGACGAGACCATCTCGGCCAAGGTCCGACCGGTGGTGATCATCACCTCGAACAACGAGAAGGAACTGCCGGACGCCTTCCTGCGCCGCTGCTTCTTCCACTACATCCGCTTCCCCGACGAAGAGACGATGAACGCCATCGTCGATGTCCACTTCCCGGGGATCAAGCAGAAGCTGGTCAGCGAGGCGATGCGCATCTTCTACGACATGCGCAAGGTGCCGGGCCTGAAGAAGAAGCCCTCGACTTCCGAGCTGCTGGACTGGCTGAAGCTGCTGATGGTCGAGGACATCGACGAGAACACCCTGAAGGAAAAGGATCCGACCAAGTTGATCCCGCCCCTCCACGGCGCCCTCCTGAAGAACGAGCAGGACGTGCACCTCTTCGAGCGCCTGGCCTTCCTGGCCCGCCGCGAAGGGGCCGGTTCGCGCCCGGGGCAATAGTCTTTCCGGCTTACCGCGATTTCACTGGACCCTCGCCAGAAGCGGTCGCACGCTTGTGGTGTAGAGGAGCTATGCCCATGACCCGCCTGCTGCTGATCGCCACCGTCGCCGTTTCGGCCCTGGGACTGACCGCCTGTCATCGCGAAGGCAGCTACAGCAAGACCGAGGTCAGCGTCTCGAGCGACAAGCCGGTCAAGACCATCGCCAAGCTGGAATGCCCCCAGAGCCAGGGCGAGCTGACCCTGGTCAGCGCCGCCCCCGACGGCCAGTCCTGCAACTACGCCGGCAAGGGCTCTGAGGTGACGCTCAAGCTGCTGGCGATCCAGGCGGGCGATCCCGCGACGGTGCTGGGTCCCATCGAGACCGAACTGCGCGGGCTGATGCCGGCCAAGCCGGTGGACGTCACGACCAAGGTCGAGGCCGACGAAGACCACGAGGCGACCAGCGTCGACCTGCCCGGTATTCATATCAAGACCGAGAAGGACGGCAGCGCCAAGGTCAATATCGGCGGCGCGATCAAGGTGGACGCCGACAAGGACGGCAAGGCCAAGGTCAATGTCGGCGACAAGGTCAAGGTCGACGCCGACGACGACCGCGCCGAGGTTCATATCAGCGACGCCGAGCAGGACGCCAAGACCGGCAGCATCACCGCCTTCTTCGTGCTGACCGACAAGGGGGCGTCCGGCTACAAGGCCGTCGGCTACCAGGCCCGCGGACCCAAGACCGGTCCGATCGCCGTGGCCGTGGTCAAGGTCAAGACCGAAGCCGGCCGCGACGACGGCGCCTTCCGCGCCGCCAAGGACCTGATCCGGCTCAACGTCGGGGGCTAGACCTCCACCACCTCCATCACCTTGTAGGTCAGCGGCCGGCCGTCCTCGTCGGTGACGGTGACGTATTCGCCCAGCGAGAAGCGGTGCTCGCCCAGGCGGTGCAGCGGCTCGTCGTCGGAGGCGTCCTCGTCGTCGTAGTCGAAGAACCAGCGCTGGCCGCGGCGGTTCAGCCGGCCCTCGACCGCATCCTCGTCCGGCGCGAAGCGGCGCACCGTGCAGGCGGCCCTGTGCTTGGCATAGGCGGCCTCGTCGATCAGGCCGTCGGCCGTGAGCGGGGCGACCAGGGTGTAGCCGCGATGGTCGTCGCCGCCGGAAAATTCGGTGCCGGGATTGCGACCCAGGCGCATGACGATGCGCGACAGGCTCATGACGTTTCTTCTTTCTTTTTAAGAGCTTAGTGGGAGAGGAACAGCGATGGCCCGTCGTTGTTGAGCAGGGTCCGGGTGGTGCCGCCGAAGATGTATTCCTGCAGGCGCGGGTGACCGAAGGCGCCCGCCACCACCAGGGTGGCCTCCAGCCGCTGGGCGGCGGCCAGGATCAGCGGGGCGGCGTCGGAGCCCTCGCTCATCAGGGCCAGTTCCGACTTGACGCCCCGGGCGGCGAAGAATTCCTGCAGCCGGGCCGGTTCGAAGTTGCGCGAACTGGCCTGTGGGGCGCCGAAGATCACCACCTTGCCGGCCTTTTCCAGCAGCGGCAGCGCCGTGCGGGCCGCCCGGCTGGCCTCCTTGCCGCCGTCCCAGGCGACCAGGGCCGTACCGCCGGCCTTCAGGCCCGGGCGGGCGACGATGACCGGCCGCTGCTCGTCGGCGACCACCTGCTGGAAGGCTTCGGCCAGGGGGCCCCTGCCCCGCGCCGCCTCGCCGCCGAACACCACCACGTCCGACAGCCGGCCCTCCATGGAAAGGCCCGCCCAGACGGGGGATTCCAGGCTGACGAAACTGGTCTTGTCATAGCCGCAGGCGGCGACGGCGGCCTTGGCGGCCCGCTCGCCCTCGGCGGCGGCCTCCTTGAGGCTGTCCATGGCGGTGATCTGCACACCGCCCATGAACCCTTCGCCCATCCAGGGCATCAGGTCGGCGATGTCGGCCGGCGCATGCACCGCCGCCAGCTCAGCCCCGAACGGCCTGGCCAATTCGGCGGCCGCGCCGAGGATTTCCCCATCCCCGTGGCCACCGGCCAGCGGCGCCATGATTCTTGCCCAGCTCATTGTTTCGCTTCTCCGTTGTGGAAATCAGCACTGAGTGGAATTCGGATCATTGATCTTTCTCAAGCCATGCGCCAGTTGGATCGCCCACTAGTGAAGGGAACGCCTGAAGTGGCCAAAGGAACCGGAGCCACGCGCAACAGCCGCAATACCCCCAGGGCCTGGCAGCGCATGCTTTCCGGACGGCGCCTGGACCTGCTTGATCCCTCGCCGATGGATATCGAGATCGAGGATATCGCCCACGGCCTGGCCCGCGTCGCCCGCTGGAACGGCCAGACGATCGGCGAGCACGGCTTCTCGGTCGCCCAGCATTCCCTGGTGGTCGAAGAGATCGCCGCCCACATCCAGCCGACCCTGGAGCCGCGCTGGCGATTGGCGGCCCTGCTGCACGACGCCAGCGAATACGTCATCGGCGACATGATCAGCCCCTTCAAGGCGGCGCTGGGCGTCTCCTACAAGGATTTCGAGGAGCGGCTGGAGCACGCCATCCATGCCCGCTTTGGCCTGCCGGCCAAGACGCCGGTCCCGATCAAGAAGCTGATCAAGCAGGCCGACCGCGCCTGCGCCTTCTTCGAAGCCACCCAGCTGGCCGGGTTCAGCCACGCCGAATCGCTGGACTTCTTCGGCGCCCCGCCGGCCGGCTACAGCCTGACCATCGATCCGCTGGCGCCCAACGACGCCAGCGCGCGCTATGTTCACCGCTTCCACGTCCTCTCAGAGGCCGCGGGCTACGAGTCCGTCCCGGCGGCTCACGATACCGAGTAGCTCATGACCATCATCGTCAGCCCCCTTCGCGACGTCGATACGGTGGTGCGGTTCAAGAAGCCTTCCCACCTGATCACCCTGCTGGACCCCGAACTGATCGGCCAGAGCCCCAAGGGTTTCGCCCCCGCCCGGCATCTGAAGGTGGCGGTGGACGACATCTGGGAGCCCGAGGCGGGCAGGGCCGCGCCGGACGAGAGCATGGTCCGCCGCATCCTCGACTTCGGCGTCGGCTGGGGCGGCGAGGCGCCGTTGCTGGTGCATTGCTGGGCCGGGGTCAGCCGCTCGACCGCCACCGCCTTCATCCTGGCCTGCGAGCGCAACCCGCACGTCCCCGAGGCGACCATCGCCAGGGCCCTGCGCGCCGCCTCGCCGGGCGCCACGCCCAACCCGCTGCTGGTGCGGCTGGCCGACGACCTGCTGGGCCGCCAGGGGCGCATGCTGGCGGCGGTGCGCGAGATCGGCCAGGGCCACTATGTCTATCCCGGCGCCGTCTTCGAACTGCCGAGCCTTTTTCCGCATTCAAGTTCGTCCGGGGCATGACCGACGCGGTGGTCATCGGGCTGTCGGCCGTGGTCATCGCCATCCGTGATGGCGAGGCGGTGGTGCTGACCGTCCGTCCGGCCCAATCGACCCTGGCGGGCCTGCCCTTCGGCCCGTTCGACCCCGCCGCCGACCGCACCTTCGAGATGGCCATGCGGGCCTATGTGACCGAGCAGACCCGGTTCGACCTGGGCTATGTCGAACAGCTCTACACCTTCGGCGACAAGGGCCGCGAAGCCCCCCGGGCCGAGGTCGGGGCCGGGGCGGCGCGGGTGGTCTCGGTCGGCTATCTGGCCCTGGCCCCGGCGGCGGTCGACACCCACGCCCCCGACACCGCCTGGACGCCCTGGCAGCGCTACTTCCCTTGGGAGGACTGGCGCGGCGGCCCGCCGGCGGCCATCGAAGGCGCCATCGCCCCGGCCCTGCGCGACTGGGCCGGCAAGAATCCACAGCGCCTGTCGCGGGCGCGGCTGGCGTTCGGCCTGGACGGCGCACGCTGGAACGAGGAGCGGGTGCTGGACCGCTACGAACTGCTCTACGAGGCGGGCCTGGCCCCCGAGGCGGCCCGCGACCTCTCCCGCGCCCTGGGCGGCGCCCCGGACGAGCCCCGCGCCCTTTCGGCGGCCTTCGGCGAGCCGATGATCTCCGACCACCGCCGCATCCTGGCCACCGGGCTTGGCCGGCTGCGCGGCAAGCTGAAATACCGCCCGGTGGTGTTCGAGTTGATGCCCACCGAGTTCACCCTCTCGGCCCTGCAACGCACCGTGGAGGCCATCGCCGGCGTGCCGCTGCACAAACAGAACTTCCGCCGGGTGGTCGAACGCACCGGCCTGGTCGAAGGGCTGGGCCGGCTGGACGTCGATACAGGCGGACGCCCCGCCGAGCTGTTCCGCTTCCAGCGCGAGGCGCTGAACGCCCGCCCGGCTCCGGGCCTCTCCCTGCCCCTACTCCGCGACTAGCGGGACTGTCTCGGGTTCCGTCGGCTTGACCGCCGTCTGGGCCGCTTCCCGGGCCAGCCACTTGGCCTTGAGGGTATGGGAGGTGTCGCGCGAGCCGTCGGGGCTCCAGCCGGGCGGACCGAACAGATAGCCGAACACCTCGCGGATGGAGCGCGACCCGGCCAGGTCCTTCGCAATGCCCATCCACTCGTGGAACGCCACCCGCAGGACATTGAAATCGCCCAGGTTCTTGACGATGCCATAGCGCGGCGGCTCGGCCTCGTTCTCGGCGACGAAGGTGCCGAACATGCGGTCCCAGATGATCAGGATGCCGGCATAGTTGGCGTCCAGGTAGCGCGGGTTGCGGGCGTGATGGACGCGGTGGTGGCTGGGCGTGTTGAAGAAGGCCTCGAACCAGCGGGGCAGCTTGCGGATCGCCTCGGTGTGGATCCAGTACTGGTAGACCAGGCTGATCCCCTTCTGGATGGCCAGCATGGCCGGCGGAAAGCCTATCAGGGTCAGCGGCAGCCACAGCAGCCAGGTCCCGGCCACCTCTCCGGTCCAGGTCTGCCGCAGGGCGGTCGCCAGATTGTAGTGCTGGGAAGAGTGGTGGTTGACGTGCGCCGCCCACCAGAAGCGCCGCTCGTGCGAGAAGCGGTGGAACCAGTAGTAGGTCATGTCCTCGAGGAAGAAGACCGCCACCCAGGCCCACCAGGCGGTCATCGGAATCTCGAGCAGGTGATAGTGGATATAGACGTAGATGGCGGTCGCGGCGGCGAACCCGCCGATCAGCGCCCCGACGATATTGCTGCCCAGCCCCATCATCAGCGAGGTGGCGGTGTCCCGGAATTCGTAAGTCGCCTTGGCCTTGCCGAAGCGGCCCAGAACGATCTCCAGAATGATGGTGACCACGAACAGCGGGATGGCCAGGGTCACCACGCTGAAGGCCGGATGGATAGGGTCCAAAGTCATCCTTGCGGCTCCTTCAGGCCCTCGGGCGGCCAGGGGTTGATGCCGCTGACGGCCAGACGGGCCATCGGGGCGGACGGGTCGGCCAGCTTCAGGCGGATATGGCCGCTGCGGATCGGGGCCTTCAGGGCCTTGTCCCAGGGCATGTGGCGGGTGACCCAGCTGTCCCCCAGCCGATAGAGGACCAGGGCGTCCTTGCCGGCCCGGGCGATGGCGCCCCGGGTGTCAGCCGAGATCCACACCACGTCGGGAACCAGGTCGGGATAGTCGATGGCCAGCAGGGTCCGCGCTGTGGTGGGATCCAGCGGCGCAACCGGCCGGCTGATCCGCGCCCAGGCGGCGATGCCCACCATCAGCGCCACGGCGACGGCCGACCCGCCAAATTGCAGCAGCAGTGGATTGATCACCGTGTCGACGCCTTTCACTCCCCGCCTGGGAAGTGTCCCTGCGGAACCGTCACGTCAACAAAAAAGCCCCTCCCGTCGCCGGGAGGGGCCTTCTGTCACAGACCCTTAGAGGGCCGGGAACGGGTCTTAGAACTTGCGCACGTAGCTGACCGACCAGACGTCCGCGTCGCCGAGGAAGTCGTACTTGGTGTAGTCGGCGCGCACGCCGTTCTTGCCGTCGAAGCTGTACTGAGCGCCAACGCCATAGGCGACGCCATCGTCGCTGCCGCTGGTGCCGCCGACATCAGCTTCGGCGCGGGCGTAGCCGACGCGGGCGAGCAGGTCGAACTTGTCGTTCACCGGCAGCGTGCCGACGGCGTAGATGCCGTACTCGTTGTCGAGCTTCACGTCGGTGCCCAGAACGGTGTCGTCCTTCACGCCGAAAGCCACTTCGCCTTCAACGCCGATATGCGGGGTGAACTGAGCGCCGATGCGGCCCTGGATGGCGCCGAGGTTGACGTCGTCGGCGCTGATGCCGGCGTAGCCGACGTTGCCGTACCAAGTGGTTTCGGCGTTGGCGGCGACGGGGGCGGCGATGGCCAGCAGGGCGGCGACCGAAGCGCCAATCATGAGAGTCTTCATTCGTAGTTCTCCTATTCGACCTTTTTGGGCCCCTCACCGGTCCCGGATTGCTCAGCAAACGCGGCCAAGCTGGGGCGGTTCAAAGGCCTGTCTTAGCCGGGGGTTTGTCGTGACATGATTGCCACAGGCTGAATCGCCCCCGGAGTGCATGCTATCTAGTCGGCCGCGGATCGTTTTCCAGGCGCCTTACGGCGATTTAATCCGAATACCCGAAACAACCTTGAGAGGGTGTCACTAACTTGCATCAGGCCGTCATCGTCGCCACAGGGCTTCACACGCCAAAGCAAAGCATCAGCAACGCCGAGCTGGTCGATGCTTTTAATATGTTTGTTGCTCGACATAACGCCGCCCATGCCGAAGCCATCGCCGCCGGCGAGATGGAGGCGCTGACCGGTTCATCGGTCGAGTTCATCGAGAAGGCCAGCGGCATCAAGGCCCGCTACGTGGTCGACAAGGCCGGCATCCTCGACCCCGACGTCATGCGGCCCAACATCCCCGAGCGCTCCAACGACGAGCCCTCGATCCTGGCCGAGATCGCCATCGAGGCCGCCCGCCAGGCCATCGCCGCCTGGGGCAAGCCGGTCGACCGGATCGATGCGGTGCTGTGCGCCGCCTCCAACATGCAGCGGGCCTATCCGGCCATGGCCATCGAGGTGCAACAGGCCCTGGGCATCGGCGGCTTCGCCTTCGACATGAATGTCGCCTGCTCCTCGGCCACCTTCGGCATCAAGACGGCCGCCGACTTCATCGCCTCCGGCTCGGCCCGGGCGGTGCTGATGGTCAATCCCGAGATCTGCTCGGGCCACCTCAACTTCCGCGACCGCGACAGCCACTTCATCTTCGGCGACGTCGCTACCGCCGTGATCGTCGAGCGGGCGGAAGATGCGCAAGGCGGCTGGGACATCCTGGGCACGAGGCTCAAAACCCAGTTCTCCAACAACATCCGCAACAACTTCGGCTTCCTGAACCGCGCCGCGCCGGAAGGCATCGGCGCCAGGGACAAGCTGTTCGTCCAGGAAGGCCGCAAGGTGTTCCGCGAGGTGGTGCCGATGGTCAGCGAGATGATCGCCGAACACGCCTCGGACCTGGGCCTCGACACCACCCAGCTCAAGCGGATGTGGCTGCACCAGGCCAATATCAACATGAACGAGATGATCGGCCGCCGCGTCCTGGGCCGCGACCCGACGCCCGAGGAGAACGTCATCATCCTGGACGAATACGCCAACACCTCCTCGGCTGGCTCGATCATCGCCTTCCACAAGACCAACCAGGACTTCGCCGCCGGCGAGACCGGGCTGATCTGCAGCTTCGGGGCCGGCTATTCCGCCGGGACGGTGTTCGTCAGGAAGCGCTAGCGACCTGCGGGGCTCGGCGCAGCGTCCTTCATATGCGCCGCCTTCCAGTCCATCGCCTTGCGCACTCGGCTCGAGACCGACGGGTGGTCATAGAAGATGAACTCTTCCAGCTTCCCGGGCGTGGCGGCGCGGTACTCGATGGTCTTGACCAGAGCCTTGGCCAGGCCGTCGGGCTCGTTCACCCGCTGCAGGCTGAAGCTGTCCGCGTCGGCCTCGACGGTGCGGATGATGGTGTTGCGCACCGGGGTCGCCAGCAGCATCACCAGTCCGATCACCACCATCAGCACCGGCAATCCGGTCGGGTCCGCAATGCCGTCCACATGCCGCGCGCCCATCAGCCGCGCGGCCGGCATGAACAGCAGATTGGCCAGCCAATAGGCGAAGATGGCCAGCAGGCTCAGCGAGCCGGTCAGCCACAGCGAGTGCTGGTGGACATAGTGGCCCATCTCATGGCCGACCACGCCGCGCACCTCGGCCAGGTCCGCGTCCTTCTTGAACATCGTGTCGCTCATGGCGACGCGCGCCGAGCCGAACAGGCCCGAGACGTTGGCGGTGTAGCGGTTGGACTGCTTGGAGCCGTTGTAGATGAAGATCTTGTCGGACGGCACGCCATTGGCCTTGGCCATGGCCACCACGGCATCGCGCACCGGTCCCGGGGGCGCGGGGGTGTATTTGTTGAAGATCGGTTCAATCAACACCGGCGAGAGCACGATGGCGAACAGCAGGAAGGCAGCCGTAAGCCCGCCGGCCCACAGCCACCACATGCCCTTGGTCCAGCGGATCAGGGCGTAGAGCAGGCTAAGGAAGATGGCGCTGGCGATGATGCCGATGCCAAGCCCTTTGGCGCTCTCATCGAACCAGCCGACAAAGTCCTGGCTGCTGAGCCCGTACTGGGTCTCGCGCCACCAGTCGGCATAGATCGACCAGGGCAGTTCCAGCACCCAGTCGACGATGGTGAAGACGATCACGCACATCAGGGTGGTCAGCCAGGGTCGCGGCTTGGATTTCTGCAGCGAGCCCGAAATCCGGTCCAGCACGCCCAGCCGCACGATGATCAGGGCGATGACCAGCGACACCACAAAGCCCCACAGCAACAGCCAGTGGCCGCCCTGCGTATAGGCCGTGGCCTTAGCGTGAACCTCCGGCGGCAGCTGCGCCAGATAGGCGGCCGTCGCGGCGGCGGGATCGAATGTGGACATGGAAGGCTCCTCCCCAGGATGGGTGGAGGAGGCCACGGACGGGCCGGATTGTCAGGTTAAATCGCGGTCAGGCTAGGAAGGCGGCGATGGCCCTGGCGGTCTCGTCCGGCGTCGTCCTGGAGGTGTCCAGCACCAGATGCGGCTCCGGCATCGCCGCGCCGTCCAGCGCCCCCTCAACCCGCAGCTTCCGCAGCACCTCGACCGAGGTCAGCTTGCGGAATTCGTGACGCGAGGGGCTGTCCAGCCGATCCTCGATGATCTCGATCGGCGCTGTCAGTTCGACGAAGACCACCTCGCCGTTCACCGCCTTGAGGGTGTTGGGGATGAAGTCCGCCGTCACCGTCCGCTCGGGGGCGAAGGTGAAGATCATGCCCGGCAGGCCGGCGCGGACGCCCTCTTCGAACGCCTTCAGCCAAATCTCCTCGCGCAGCCGCACCATCGAGGGATGGCCGAACGGGAAGAGGGCCAGGACCAGGTCGACGGTCAGGTGGTTGTGGAACAGCGGCCACCCGGTCAGCTGGCTGAGCGCCTTGCCGACTGTCAGCTTGCCCACCGCCGCCGGGCCGTAGAGGAAGACCAGCCGCATCAGTCGCTGGGTTTCGACCCTAGCGCCGCCTGGGCCGCCGCCAGCCGGGCGATCGGCACCCGGAAGGGCGAGCAGCTGACATAGTCGAGGCCGACTTCCTCGCAGAAGGCGATGGAGGCCGGATCGCCCCCATGCTCGCCGCAGATGCCCATCTTCATGCCCGGCCGTTGGGCCCGGCCGCGCTCGGCGGCGATGCGCACCAGGTCGCCGACGCCCTCCTGGTCGAGGGTGACGAAGGGGTCTTTATCGAAGATGCCCTTGGCGATGTAGGCGTTGAGGAACCGGCCCGAGTCGTCGCGGCTGATGCCGAACGTGGTCTGGGTCAGGTCGTTGGTGCCGAAGCTGAAGAACTCGGCCGTTTCGGCCAGGTCCCCGGCCCGCAAGGCCGCGCGGGGCAATTCGATCATGGTGCCGACGGTGTAGTCGACCGTGACGCCGCGCTCTTCCATCACCGCCTTGGCGACCTTGTCGGTCAGGGCGCGCAGGTAGGCCATCTCCTCGCCCTTGGCGACCAGCGGGTGCATGATCTCCGGGGTCGGGGCCTTGCCAACCACGTCGCAGGCGGCCTCGAAGATGGCGCGGACCTGCATCTCGTAGATCTCGGGATAGCTGACCCCCAGCCGACAGCCGCGATGGCCCAGCATCGGGTTGGTCTCGTGCAGCTCCTTGGCCCGGCGCATCAGCTTGGTCGCGTCCAGACCGGTGGCCTTGGCGACCGCTTCCAGGTCCTCCTCCGAATGCGGCAGGAACTCATGCAGCGGCGGGTCGAGCAGGCGGATGGTGACCGGCAGGCCTTCCATGATGCTGAACAGCTCGACGAAGTCGGCCCGCTGCATGGGCAGAATCTTGGCCAGCGCCGTTCTACGGCCGGCCTCGTCGTCGGCCAGGATCATCTCGCGCACGGCGGCGATGCGGTCGCCGTCGAAGAACATGTGCTCGGTGCGGCAGAGGCCAATGCCCTCGGCCCCGAACTGGCGGGCGGTGCGGGCGTCCAGCGGGGTTTCGGCGTTGGCCCGGACCTTCAGGCGGCGCACGGCGTCGGCCCAGCCCATCAGGGTGGCGAAGTCGCCGGTCAGTTCCGGTTCGACCATCTTCACCGAGCCGGAAAGAATCTCGCCCTTGGAGCCGTCGATGGTGATCACCTCGCCGGCCCGGAATTCACGGCCCCGGGCGCGGAACAGCTGCTCGCGCGGATAGATGCCGATCTCGCCGGCCCCGGAAACGCATGGACGCCCCATGCCGCGGGCCACCACGGCGGCGTGGCTGGTCATGCCGCCGCGGGCGGTGATGATGCCCCGGGCGGCGTGCATGCCGTGGATGTCTTCAGGGCTGGTCTCGTCGCGGACCAGGATCACCGCCTCGCCGGCCTGGCCGAGACGCTCGGCCTCGTCGGCGTCGAAGACGATCTTGCCGGTGGCGGCGCCGGGGCTGGCCGGCAGGCCGGCGGCGACCACGTCGCGGGTGGCGGACGGATCGATGGTCGGGTGCAGCAGCTGGTCCAGCGAGGCCGGCTCGATGCGGACGATGGCCTCCTCGCGGGTGATCACCCCCTCGGCGGCCAGGTCGACGGCGATCTTCAGCGCCGCCTTGGCGGTGCGTTTGCCGTTGCGGGTCTGCAGCATGTAGAGCCGGCCCTGTTCGACCGTGAACTCGATGTCCTGCATGTCGCGGTAGTGGCGCTCGAGCGTGCCGACCACGTCCTTGAACTGGGCGAACACCTGCGGCATCGCCTCTTCCATGGAGATGTTGCGGTCACCCATCTCCTCGCGGGCCGCCTTGGTCAGCGACTGCGGGGTGCGGATGCCGGCGACGACGTCCTCGCCCTGGGCGTTGATCAGGAACTCGCCATAGAGGCGGCTCTCGCCGGTCGAGGGGTTGCGGGTGAAGGCCACGCCCGTCGCCGAGCTGTCGCCCATGTTGCCGAACACCATCGACTGGATGTTGACGGCCGTGCCCCAGCTTTCGGGGATGTCGTGCATGCGGCGATAGAACTTGGCCCGCTCGTTCATCCAGCTGGCGAAGACAGCGCCCACCGCGCCCCACAGCTGCTCCTGCGGATCCTGGGGGAAGGGCCGGCCCAGTTCGTCCTGCACGGCGGCCTTGTAGTCGGCCACCACCGCCCGCCAGTCCTCGGCGGTCAGGGCGGTGTCGACGCTGGCGCCCAGGCGGTCCTTATGGTCGTCGAGGATTTCCTCGAAGCTGTGATGGTCCAGGCCCAGAACGACGTTGGAATACATCTGGATGAAGCGGCGATAGCTGTCGAAGGCGAAGCGTTCGTCCGACAGCTTGGCCAGGCCCGCGACGGTCTCGTCGTTGAGGCCCAGGTTCAGCACCGTATCCATCATCCCCGGCATCGAGGCCCGGGCGCCCGAACGCACCGAGACCAGCAGCGGGTTGCCGGCGTCGCCGAATGACTTGCCGGTGACCTTTTCGACCTTGGCCAGCCCCTCGGCGACCTGGGCCTTCAGCTCGGCCGGATACTGACTTCCGTTGGCGTAGTAGTGGTTGCAGGCCTCGGTGGTGATGGTGAAGCCCGGCGGCACCGGCAGGCCCAGCGCGCTCATCTCGGCCAGGTTCGCGCCCTTGCCGCCCAGCAGCGTCTTCATCGAAGCGTCGCCGTCGGCCCCGCCGCCGCCGAAACCGTAAACCCAGCGCGTCTTGGTGAGTGCGTCGGCCATCTGATGCTGCCCTGCCCTACCCTGTTACCAGTGAGAAATCGGCCACGGCGCTCATCGCGTCCCTGACCTGAATCAAGAGCCTGAGGCGGTTATCGCGTTCCGCCTTAATCTCGGAATTGACCAACACCTTGTCGAAGAAGGCGTCGACCGGCGCCCGCAAGGTCGCCAGCGCGCCCATGGCCGCCTCAAAGTCTTCGCCAGGCATAGCGAGTTTGAGCCGAACCGTGACGACAGTCAGACTGTCGATCAGCGCGATCTCTTCAGCAGGCGCGCTCGGTAGCTTGACCGCGGGACCGGTGGGCAGCGGGCCCTTCTTTTCCTCGGCCTTGAGGATGTTGGCGGCGCGCTTGAAGCCGGCGAGCAGGTTCGAGCCGTCCTCGCTGGCGAGGAAGGCCTCCAGCGCCTCGACCCGCGCGACGATGCGGACCAGGTCGTCGTCGCCGAGCGCGAACACCGCATCGACGAGGTCGTGACGCTTGCCCTGATCGCGCAGCAGCACCTTCAGGCGGTCGGCGAAGAACTCCCTGAGTTCAACAACGACCGGCTCAGTCTTTTCTAAGGACATATGCTTCGCTGCAGCATCGCCAATCGCTTCTAAGAGAAGCTCAGCAGCGGCCGAGCTACCTTGCGCCTTCACATAAGCGCGGGTTTCCAACTCTATGCCCTGGTTGATCGCGACAGACGACGTTGCTTGGAGAGCCTTGTTGGTAGCCGGCCAAAGCACACCGATCAGACCCAGCCGCAGTTTTTTCTCCAGAATTATGCGGATCACCCCAAGCGCCGCGCGACGCAAGGCGAAAGGGTCGCGCGAACCGGTCGGCTTCTCCTCGATACCGAAGAAGCCGGTCAGCGTGTCCAGCTTGTCGGCCAGCGCCACGGCGGTCGCCAGCGGCGTCGCGGGCAGCGCGTCGGCAGGGCCTTGCGGACGATAGTGGTCTCGGATGGCGTCGGCCAGGTCGTCGCCCAGGCTCTCGGCGCGGGCGTAGTAGCCGCCCATCAGACCCTGCAGCTCCGGAAACTCGCCGACCATGTTGGTGCCGAGATCGGCTTTGGCCAGCTTCGCGGCCTTGGCTGCCAACTCGGCATCCGCGCCGACCAGCGGACCGACCTCGCGGGCCAGGGCCTCGATCCGCTCGACCCGCTCGTACATGGTCCCGAGCTTGGCGTGGAAGGTGACGCCCTTCAGCTTCTCCAGCCGGTCGGCCAGCCCGATCTTGCGATCCTCGTCCCAAAAGAACCGCGCGTCCGACAGCCGCGCCGACAGCACCTTGGCGTTGCCGCGGGCGATTTCCTTGCCGCCGTCGACGGCTTCCAGGTTGGCGACGACCAGGAAGTGGGGGGCCAGCTTGCCCGAGGCCGGGTCGCGGACGGCGAAATACTTCTGGTGGGTGCGCATCGAGGTGCGGATCACCTCCGGCGGCAGGTCCAGGAAGACCGGGTCCATGTCGCCCAGGATCGGGGTCGGCCATTCGGCCAGGCCGGCGACCTCGTCCAGCAGGCCCTGGTCCTCGACCAGTTCCAGGTTGCGGGCGAAGCAGAGGGTGCGGGCGCCCTCCAGGATGCGCTCCTTGCGCTCCTCAACGTCGAGCACGACGTAGTGGCCGGCCAGGGCCTCGCGGTATTCGTCGAAATCGCGGGCGCGGAACGGCCTGGCGTTGCCCATGAAGCGGTGGCCTTCGCTGATATCGCCACTGGCGATCCCCTCGATGTCGAAGGGCACGATCTCGCGGTCGAAGACGCAGAGGATGCGCTTGAGGGGCCGCACCCAGCGCAGCCGGCTGGTCCCGGAGATCATCGATTTGGGCCAGGGGAAGTTCCGGACGATCTTGTCGACCATGGCCGCCACGATCTCGGCGGTCGGCCGACCCTTGCGTTCGATGACGGCGAACCAGACGCCGTCGCGCTCGGTCAGCTGCTCGCGGGTCAGGCCCGTGGAGCGCAGGAAGCCGTCCATGGCCTGGTCCGGCGCGCCGACGCGGGGCCCCTTGCGCTCTTCGGAGCGGTCGCCCTGGGCTTCGGGCAGCCCTTCGGCCACCAGGGTCAGCCGGCGGGGGCCGGCGAAGGTCTTCAGGGCCTCGGGCAGCAGGCCGGCTTCGGCCAGGGCCTCGCGGGCCATGCGCTCGAGCGCGCGGGCCGCGTCGGCCTGCATGCGCGCGGGGATTTCTTCGGAGAAGAGTTCGAGAAGCAGTTGGGCCATGACTTAGGCGCCCACCTTCGCTTGCTCGGCCTTGTCGGCGGCGACATAGGCCTCGGCGCACATCTTACAGAGATCGCGGATGCGGCCGATATAGCTCTGCCGCTCGGCCACCGCGATGGCGCCGGTAGCGTCCATCAGATTGAACAGGTGGCTGGCCTTCAGCACATGATCATAGGCCGGCAGCACCAGCTGCTGCCCCTGCGGTCCGGTCATGGCCAGCATGCGCGAGACCTGGGCCTCCATGTCCTCGAACTGCCGCTTCAAGAGGGCGACGTCGGGGGCGTGAAAGTTGGCCTGGCTCCACTGGCGCTCGTTCTCCAGGAACACCTCGCCATAGGTCTTGTGGTTGGGGCTCTGGGGGTCGTTGAACGGCAGCTGGGTGAAGTGGTCGACCTCGAAGATATACATGGCCAGACGCTCGAGCCCGTAGGTCAGCTCGCCGGCCACCGGGAAGACGTCCAGCCCGCCGACCTGCTGCATGTAGGTGTACTGGCTGACCTCCATGCCGTCGCACCACACCTCCCAGCCCAGGCCCCAGGCCCCGACCGTGGGGTTCTCCCAATCGTCCTCGACGAAGCGGATGTCGTGCAGGCGCGGGTCCAGGCCGATGGCCTCCAGGCTGCCGAGATAGAGGTCCTGCAGGTCGGGCGGGTTGGGCTTCAGGATGACCTGGTACTGATAATAGTGCTGCAGCCGGTTGGGGTTCTCGCCATAGCGGCCATCGCCCGGCCGCCGCGAGGGTTGCACATAGGCCGCCCACCAGTTCTTCGAGCCCAGCGCGCGCAGCACCGTGGCCGGGTGCAGCGTACCGGCCCCCACCTCGACATCGTGCGGCTGCAGGATGACGCACCCGCGACGGCTCCAATAGTCGTGCAGGGTCAGGATCAGGTCCTGAAACGAACGGGGTTTTTCAGCGGGCATTTAGGGCTTGTTCGCAGGCGCAAAAAAAGTCGGCGGACCATAGGGCCCGTCGACCTTGCCAGCAAGTCGCGCTGGAGGGGGAAACGCCCTCCCCTTCACAGGGAGGGCGTTGCTGTCTTCATTAGCCCTTGGGCGTGGGGTCGGGCTTCTCCGGCGGGTCGGCCGGCATCGAATCGCCGGGCTTGGGCGAGGCGGTCACGTCATCGCCCGTGTCCGGCGCCGGGGTCGGCGCGGTGGTGGTCGCCGGGGCCGGCGTCGCGGGCGCGGCCGGCTCGGTTGTCGCCGCCGGCGCAGGCGCCGGGGCGGGAACACCGCCGGCCGGGTCGAGGACCTTGTCGATCACCTGGATGGTGCCGCCGCCGGTCGTCTTGACGTCGGCCTGGGTTATCGTGGAGGTGTTGACCATCAGGCTGGTCCCGCTGCCGTCCAGTTCGACGTCAGTATTGGCCACGGTCTTCACCGGCCCCTTGGCGCCCTTGATCTTGGTCGAGTCCACCGTGGTGTTGACCAGGTGATAGGCCAGCAGCTTCTGCAGGGCGTTGGGGTTCTTCAGCAGGGCGTCGAGCTGGCCCGGCGGCAGGGCCGCGAAGGCCGCGTCGGTCGGGGCGAACACCGTCATGGTCGGGTGGCTCTTGATCACCCCGACCAGGTTGGCGGTGGTGAGGGCCTTGATAAAGGTGTTGAACTGGCCTGACGCCGCCAGAGTGTCGATGAGGTCACCCTTGGCCACTACCTTGGCCGTGGTCGCGGCGGGAGCGGTTGTCGTGGTGGTCGTGGTCGTTGCGACGGCCGGGCCGGCCGCCGGAGCGGCGGCCGGCGTAGCCGGGGCGGCCGTGGTGGTGGTGGTGGTCGTCGTCGCGGCAGCGGGCTTGGCGGCCGGCGCGGCGGCCGGAGCCGTAGCGGGCTTGGCGGCCGGCTTGGTCGCGGTCGGCGCGGTGGTCTGGGCCGCGGCGGCGCCGGCGATCAGCGCGGCGATGCAGGCCCCGGCGAGCAGGGTAGTGGTCTTCATGGGATCCTCACGGGCAGTTGACGGGAACGCGGCGTAGACGCCGCGCGGGGAAGGAGCGCGGTCCTAGTTGCCGCGCGGGGGAGTCTTGCGGCCGCCATTGGACATCGGGCCGCCGTACTTGGCGCGGTTCTCGGCGGTGTCGGGAATGGGGGCGTTGCTGATGGTGTTGGGCGCGCCGGCGACCAGCTTATAGGCCTGATCCGGCGGGGTCGGCGACGACTGCAGGATGGTCACCGGATTTTGCGACGGCATGGTCGCGGTCGTATCGCCCGGCAGCGGCTGTTCGGCCGGCATCTGGGTGGCGGGATCGGTCGGCGGGGTGACCGGGTCGCTGGACTGGGCCAGGGCGGGCGCGGCGATCAGAGTGGCGAACAAGGCCAGGGCGGACAGAGTCTTCGGGGACATGGCTAATTCTCGCTTTCGGCGTCGCCCCCGACCCCGCATCTACGCGTCGCCCCCGAGTCGAGTTCCGCACACAGCAAGGGATCACGGGTTCGTGATCAGGTGCAGATCAGCGTCCGGTGAAGACAAACGCCGCCCCGACGGCGATGAAACCAAAGCCTACCAAGGTGTTCCATTTGATCGGCTCGCCCAGATACAGGGCGGAAAAGGCCACGAAGACGATCAGGGTAATGACCTCCTGCATGGTCTTCAGCTGGGCGGTGGACCAGGCATAGCTGCCGAGGCGATTGGCCGGGACCGCAAGCGCATACTCCGGCAGGGCGATCATCCAACTGGTCAGCACCGCCAGCCACAGCGCCGAGCCCCGGTGCTTGAGGTGGCCGTACCAAGCGTAGGTCATGAAGACATTCGAGGCCAGCAACAGGACGATGGGCGCCAGGCGGGCCCAGATCGGGGACGGCATCGCAAATCTCTCCATGCGGATGATCGAAGCCTAGCGGCCAGGGCGCCTTTCTTCGAGGCTTTGCGGCGCCTAAAAACCGGGCACGGCGTTTGTGCGGCGCACAAGGAACGGGCGGGGCCGGGGTTTCTTGCCGATTCGTTACCGCCCGCGCCCTTGCCGGGAACCCCCGTCGGTAGCGTGGCCGTGATCGAGGGGGCGGCCAAGCGGGCCTCTCCGCGATCGCCATTAACAAAAACCAGGGGCGCCCGGCGCGATCCGACGGGCGGAACAAGGCGAATGAAACTGATCATGGCGGTGGTCAAACCCTTCAAGCTCGACGAGGTGCGTGAAGCCCTGGTCGCGGCGGGCGTGGAGGGTCTGACGGTTTCGGAGGTCAAGGGTTACGGCCGGCAAAAGGGCCAGACCGAGATCTACCGGGGCGCGGAATACCAGGTGAACTTCGTGCCGAAGGTGAAGCTCGAGGCCGTGGTCGATGACGCCGCGGCCGCCAAGGCGGTCGAGGCCATCAAGGCCGCCGCCGCCACCGGCAAGATCGGCGACGGCAAAATCTTCGTCCTCAATGTCGAGGACGCCGTGCGGATCCGCACGGGCGAAAGCGGCGCCGCGGCGCTTTGATCATCATCGGGTGAAGGGGATACCAACGATGAAACGCAACCTATTCACACGGATGGCGGGCCTTGGCCTGGCCGCCATAGCGGGCTTTGCGCCCCTCCTGGCGCCGGCAATGGCCAGCGCCCAGGAACTGATGGCCCACCAGGCCAAGCTCGAACTGGACGGAGCCGGCACCGCCTGGATCCTGACCTCGACGGCCCTGGTGCTGCTGATGACCATTCCGGGCCTGGCGCTGTTCTACGGCGGCATGGTGCGGCGCAAGAACGTCATCGCCACCGTCGCCCAGTCCTTCGCCATCACCTGCCTGGTAACCGTCGTCTGGATGGCGATCAGCTACGGCATGGCCTTCGGGGTGAACCCGGATCCGAACATCAACAAGTTCGTCGGCAGCTTCCAGGTCCTGTTCCTCAACGGGGTCGGTATCGACACAGCCTATTCGGCGGCCAAGGGCCTGCCCGAGTTCCTGTGGATCACCTACCAGCTGACCTTCGCCATCATCACCCCGGCCCTGATCGCCGGCGCCTTCGCCGAGCGGATGAAGTTCAGCGGCATGCTGCTGTTCATGACCCTCTGGTCGATCCTGGTCTATGCGCCGATCGCCCACATGGTCTGGGGCGGCGGGTGGCTGGGCACGCTGGGCGTGCTCGACTTCGCCGGCGGCACGGTGGTGCACATCAACGCCGGTGTGGCGGGCCTGGTCTGCGCCCTCTTCATGGGCAAGCGCAAAGGCTACGGCTCGGAGAACATGGCCCCGCACAACCTGGTCCTGACCATGATCGGCGCCTCGCTGCTGTGGGTCGGCTGGTTCGGCTTCAACGCCGGGTCGGAATGGGCCGCTGACGGCCTGGCCTCCGCGGCCATGCTCAACACCCAGGTGGCCACCGCCGGCGCCGCCCTGGCCTGGATGCTGGTCGAGTGGGTCGAGCGCAAGAAGCCCGGCATGCTGGGCCTGGCCTCCGGCGCGGTCGCCGGCCTGGTGGCGGTGACCCCCGCCGCCGGCTTCGTCACCCCGCAAGGCGCCCTGATCATCGGCCTGATCGCCGGGGCCGGCTGCTATGCCGGCGCCGTGTGGGTCAAGAAGATCTTCAAGTACGACGACAGCCTGGACGCCTTCGGGGTGCACGGCATCGGCGGCATCATTGGGGCCCTGCTGACCGGCGTGCTGGTCTCCACCTCGATCAACTCCGGCGCGGCCGCCACCGCCGCCGCCGCCGACCGGATGCATGCCCTGATCACCCAGGCCACCGGGATTGGCGTGACCATCGTCTACACGGCGGTCGTGACCTTCGTCATCCTGCTGATCTGCAAGTTCACCACCGGGGTGAAGGTGTCGGAAGAGGCCGAGGTCGAAGGCCTGGACGCCGCC
Source organism: Caulobacter ginsengisoli (assembly GCF_030814835.1). Classification (GTDB taxonomy): domain Bacteria; phylum Pseudomonadota; class Alphaproteobacteria; order Caulobacterales; family Caulobacteraceae; genus Caulobacter; species Caulobacter ginsengisoli. The sequence continues at coordinate 614,015 of NZ_JAUSVS010000002.1, read as the reverse complement.
CTGCACGGCGAAGCCCTGCACGAGTAGCGTGCGGCATAACAGTGAAGCGTGGGAGCGGGGGTCCTTTAAGGGCCCCCGTTTTCGTTACTCCGCCTCCGTAGGGGGCGGACGGCCCGCCCGAGGCGCGCCTGCAGCGCGCCCGTGGCCGGCCAGGTGGGGGTGTTCGGGCAGGGGCTGGGGATTGCCGGCTGCGTGAGGGCTGATTGCAAAACGCCCGAGCATTATCGGACAGCAGCGCGCCCTTGCCCGAAGACCCCCTCCTGACCGCGCTCTGGCGCGGTCGTCCTCCCCCTACGGGTGAGGAGTTTCACCCCAGCCGGCACCGCCGGACCCACCAGTCCGGCCGCATCGACTGCAGCCGGTCGGCCAGGCCCTCGGCCTCGATGTCCTCGGCGCAGAGGGCGAAGCAGGTGGCGCCCGAGCCCGACATGCGGGCCAGCAGCACCTCCGGTTCGTCGCGCAGGGTTTCCAGCACCTCGCCGATCACCGGGGTCAGCGACACGGCCGGGGCCTCCAGGTCGTTGCGGCAGTAGCTGAGCCAGCCGGCCAGCTCGACCACGTCCTCGAAGGCGTCCGGCAGGTCCGGCCGCTCGCAGCCGCCCGGCGCGCCGGCGGCGTCATAGGCGCGGTAGACGGCCCCGGTCGGCGATTCCACGCCGGGATTGACCAGCACCGCGTTGAGCTCGGGCAGGCGGGGGGCGCGGGACAACTTCTCGCCCCGGCCCTCGGCGATCACCGCCCGGCCCCACAGGCAGGCGGCGCCGTCAGCCCCCAGGCCGGCGGCCAGGTCTTCGAGGATCTCGTCCTGGATCGGCAGGCCCAGCACCTCGCGCAGCAGGCGCAGGGTCGCCCCGGCGTCGGCCGAGCCGCCGCCCAGGCCCGCCGCCAGCGGCAGGCGCTTGTCGAGGATCAGGCGGAACGGCGGGACCGGCCCGCCGATATGGCCCAGGATGGCGCGGGCCGCCCGCATGACCAGGTTGTCGCCCTCGGGGTCCAGGCCCAGGCCGAACGGTCCGGTGATCTCGAACTCGGGCGTATCGGCCGGCTGGATGGCGATCTGGTCGCCGACGTCGGCGAACACCATCAGGCTGCTGAGCGGATGATAGCCGTCCGCGTCCAGCCCGCCGACATGCAGGTAGAGATTGACCTTGGCCGGCGCGAAGGCGGTCAGGTTCATGTCCGCCCCTCGTTAAGGCCCGACTAGTTGCCGGCCACTCGCGACTTGACCGGCGCGGCCGGCGCCAGGCCGTCCTTCAGCTTGGCCTCGACCTGGGCCTTGATCTTGGCGTCCGGCTGCAGGGTCAGCACCCGGCTCCACTGGTAGCGGGCCTCGACCTTGCGGCCGATCTGCCAGTAGGCGTCGCCCAGGTGGTTGTTGATCTCCGGATCGGCGGCGTCCAGTTCGACGGCCGCCTCCAGCTGGGCGACGGCGTTCTTGTAGTCGCCCAGGCGATAATAGGCCCAGCCCAGGCTGTCGACGATGGCCCCCGAGCGCGGGTTGGCGGCCACCGCCCGTTTGACCATGTCCAGCGCCTCGTCCAGGTGCTCGCCCCGGTCGATCCAGCTGTAGCCCAGGAAGTTGAGCAGCTCGGGCTCGTTGGGCGACTGGGCCAGGGCGGTCTTCAGGTCGCGCTCGGCGTCGGGCCAGCGGCCGGCCGCCTGCAGCGAGACGCCGCGCATATAGAGCAGCCGCCAGTCGGGCGTGGCCCCCTGCCTGGCGATCACCCCGTCCAGCACCCTGACCGAGTCCTCGTAGCGCTCGTTGGCGCGGTAGAGGTCGGCCTGGTTGATCAGGGCCGTCTGGTCGTTCGGGGCGGCGGCGACCGCCGCCTCGACCAGCTTCAGGGCGGTGGCGTTGTCGCCGGCCCCCTGGTAGCTCCAGGCCAGCTTGGTCTGGGCCGAGACCCACTGCGGCGAGCCCAGACGCACGTGCGAATAGGCGACGCGGGCGCCCTCCAGGTTCTTGCGATCCTCCATCAGGGCGCCGACCAGCACCCAGGTCTCGTCACGCTCCGGATCGAGGCGCAGGGAGAGGCGCAGATAGGCCATGGCCAGGTCGCTCTGCTTCTCGGAGATCAGGCCGGCGGCCGCGGCGACCATGGCCCGCGCCGCGCCCTGGCGGTAGCTCAGCATGGCCGGGGCCTTGCCCTTGGCGGCGGCCCGGGCCCGGGCCCGCTGCAGGCCGGCGTCGGCCGGATGCTCGGCCAGGGCCTGGTCGTAGAGGGCGAGGGCGTCGGCCGAACGGCCGCGGCGCTCCAGGAACTCGCCGTAGTCGGCCACGAACAGCGTGCCGGCCCCGTTCAGGCTGGCCAGGGCCTTGTAGTCGGTCTCGGCCTCGTCATAGCGGCGCATGCGCTCATAGAGGCTGGCCTGACCCAGCTGTCCGAACACCGCCACGATGCGGTCGCCGCCATCGACGGGCGAGATGCTGGCGCCCTTCATGTCCCCCGCCGCCGCCGCGGCCCAGGGCTTGAGCAGGGCCCCTGCCCCGCTGAACGGATAGCCGATGCCGCCGTCGGCGCTGAGGATGGCCAGCGAGCCCTTGCCGTCGCCCGAGGCCAGGGCCTCCACGGCCTTGGTCAGCAGGCCCAGCCGCCCAAAGACCGGCGAGGTCGCGTCGGCGTTGGGAGCCAGCTTGGCGGCCCGGGTGATGTCGCCGGCCAGCAGGCTGGTGACGAAGGCCTGCTGCTGGATGTAGGCGCCGTCCAGGCCGGCGTTGGAGGCCTGGCCGAAATAGCGGGCCGCCTGGCTGTTGTCGCCGTCGTTCATCGCCGCCTGGCCGGCCAGGAACAGGCCGAACGGCGAGGATCCGGCGGGCGGCGGCGGCAGGTCGGACTCGGCGGTGACCGGGTCCTGTCCCGGCGGCGGACCGGCGGTGGCGCAGGCTCCCAGCAGGGTGAGCGGGATCAGGATAGCGAGCGAAGCGGCAAGGCGTGACATGGGACGCACCTTGCGCGTTTTTGTGTCGTCGGCAAGGCCACTTAGCTGTCGGCGAGTGTGGCGAAAGACTGCAGTATAGCCGGCCAGCCGCCGGGCGAACCGACACTGTTGGCGACCTCGTCGGCCCGCTGGCCATAGGCCTCCAGGCCACGGTGCTCGAAGTCGACCCGCGTCCCCGTCCCGTCCGGCGTGAAGGTCACCGCCACCTCGGTCGTCAGGTCCGGGTCATAGGTCCAGTCGGCGCTCAGCTGCCAGGCCAGCACCAGTTCGCGCGGCGGGTCCCAGACCAGCACCCGGCCCCAGTCGCACTCGGCCCCGGTGGAGGTCTTCTCGTACCAGCGGCCGTCCACGCGCGGCTCGACGATCACCTGCGCCAGCTCACCCTCGCCGATATGGTGGCTGGGCGGCCACCAGCGGCCCATACCGGCGGCGAAGACGTCGAAAGCCCGCTGCGGCGGCGCCTTGACCGAGAAGCTGCGGCGCACCGGGGCCGGCGTGATCGTCCTCATGGTTCTTCCTTGTCGACTTCGGCGGCGTAGGCGGCCAAGGCGGCATCCCAGAACTGGTCCAGCCAGGCGCGAATGGCCCCCAGGCCAGCCGGATCGATGCGATAGATGCGCCGCGTGCCCTCGGCGTGGTCGGTAACCAGTCCGGCCGATTTCAGCACGGCCAGATGCTGCGATACCGCAGGCCGGCTGACCGGCATGTCCCTGGCCAGCGCGCCCACGGCGCTGGGCCCCGCGCCCAGTCGCTCGAAAATCTCCCGCCGCGTCGGATCGGCCAAAGCCTCTAGGGAAGAATGGGCGTCGAGAGCACGGTTCGCGTTAGCCATGGCTAACTGTTAGCGCCTGCTAACTCAGGGGTCAAGAACAGCCCACGCCGGGATTGCGCGCCGCGATATCCTCCAACAGCCCCCGCACCACATCGAAGTCGATCTTCTCGATCTTCTTGTAGCGGATGCAGCCCTTGCCGCAGTCGATGCCGGCCAGCTGGTCTTTGAACTTCGCCATCGCCGTCTGACCGGCATAGAAGGCGATGTAGCCCTTTTGGCTGTTGAAGGCGGTCACATAGGCGCCGCTCGGGCCATAGGTCGGCATGCCGTAGTTCATGCCCTCCTCGTAACCGACCAGCACCTCCTTGAAGAGCGCCCGCATCCGCTTCATCGCTTCGAGGCGCTCGGGCGCGACCGTCTCCATGTATTCGTCGACGGTCGCGGCGGTGGACTGGACCACGGCTATTCTCCCGTGAAGACCTTCTTCAGCTCGTTCTTCATGATCTTGCCGTTGGCGTTGCGCGGCAAGGTCTCGTGCCAGAACTCGATGCGGATCGGCACCTTGAAGGCGGCGATGCGGTCGGCGACGAAGGCGCGCAGTTCCTGCTCGGTGGCCTCGGCGCCCGGTTTGAGGGTGACCACGGCGCCCGGCTCCTCGCCCAGGGTCTTGTGCGGGATGCCGACCACGGCGGCGTCCATCACGGCCGGATGGTCGTAGAGGACGTTCTCGACCTCGATGCAGTAGATGTTCTCGCCGCCGCGGATCAGCATGTCCTTGGCCCGGTCGATGATGAACAGGAAGCCTTCCTCGTTCAGCCGCGCCAGATCCCCGGTCTTGACCCAGCCGTCGACGAAGGTCTGGGCGGTGGCTTCCGGCTTGTTCCAGTAGAGTTTCACCACCTGCGGGCCCTTGCACCACAGCTCGCCGACCTCGCCGATCGGCAGCTCGCGGTCGCCCTCGATGGTCATGATCTTCAGGTCGGTGACCGGCACGGCCGGGCCGGCGCTGTCGGGATAGGCCTCATAGTCCTCGGCGCTGTTGGACGACGCCGTCGCCGAGGTCTCGGTCATGCCCCAGCCATTGCCGGCCGACGACTTGGGCCAGGCTTCCTTGATCCGCTTGACCAGTTCCGGAGCCGACGGCGCGCCGCCATAGGCCACCGCCTCGATCGAGGAGAGGTCGTACTTGCTGCGGGCGGGATGCTCCAGCAGCTGCCAGGCGATGGTCGGCACGCCGCCGACCTGGGTGACCTTCTCGCGCTCGATCATCTGCATCGCCGCTTCCGGCTCCCAGCGGCGCATCAGGCAGATCTTGGCCCCGCCGAACAGCACGGGGTTAAGCACGGCGAAACAGCCGGTGGCGTGGAAGAAGGGCACTGACAAGAGGGTCGAGCGCTGCGGGGCGTCGGGATCGGGGGCCGGCGGCATCTCCCCCCGGCGCAGGAACGGCCGCTGGGCGGCGGCCATGGCCGCGCCGATGTTGGAGTTGATGTTGCGCTGGGTAGCCAGGGCGCCCTTGGGCTTACCCGTCGTGCCCGAGGTGTAGAAGATGGTGGCGTCGTCGTCGGGGCCGATGGGGACGGTCGGCAGCGGGGCGTCGGGCAGGTCCTTCCAGCTGTTGGGATCGCCGATCACGTCCTCGATCTTGCTGATGTAGGGGTGGGCGACCTCGTCATCCTCGCGGCTGACATAGACCTTCTTCAGGTCGGGGCAGTTGGGCAGGTGCTCGGAGACCCGCTGCAGCCGCTCGGCGTCGACGATGAGGATCTTCGAGCCGGAATCAGTCAGGCCGTATTCCAGCTCCGGCCCGGTCCACCAGGCGTTCAGGGGCGTGAGGATCGCGCCCAGGCTCAGCCCCGCATAGAAGGCTACCGGCCATTCGGGCAGGTTGCGCATGACCAGGGCGATGCGGTCGCCCTTGACCACGCCCTGCTTGGCCAGTTCGGCGGCGAAGGCGGCGACGGCGCGGTGGAAGGCCTCGAAGCTGACCCGCTCGTCCTCATGCACCAGGAAGATCTTCTCGCCATGGGTCGCCCGGCCATAGCTGACCACGTCGCGCAGGGTCGGCGGGATGTTCTTCCAGACCCGGGTCTTGATTCCCCGGATCTCGATCTCCTCCATCTCGCAGGGCGTTCCCGGCGCGGTGATGGCGGCGTAGGCCTCCTTGATCGACATGGCGGGCCAGTTGGTCGGCGCCGGCGCGGCGTCGGTCATCGCAGTTCTCCCAAATGATGTATCGCTCGCGCTCTTTCCGGCGCGTCAGGTGGGGTTCCGATAAGCATCTGCGCGAGGCGATGTAAACGTCCGCCGGCGGCCTTTCATGCGCTGACGGCATGATTGCCATGCCAAGGGCTGGTCTTCCCGCGCCGGCTGGCCGGCGTATCCTCATCGCATGGAGTTTTCGCTGCACAACTGGACGACCGCCCCGGCCGATTCCCGGGCCGCGCTCAAGCGGGTCGGCGAGGAGCTGGGCTATGTCCCCGCCCTGCTGGCCCAGATGGCCGAGAGCCCGCCGGTGCTCGAGGCCTACGGGACGCTGTCGGCCATCTTTCGCCGGTCCAGCCTGACCCCGATCGAACAGCAGATCGTGCTGCTGGCCGTGTCGGTCGAGAACGCCAGCCACTACTGCACCCCGGCCCATGCGATCCGAGCCCGGGCGGCCAGCCTCGACGAGGCGGCCGTCACCGCCATCCGCCGCGGCCGCCCGCTGCCGGACGCCCGGCAGGAGGCCTTACGGCGGCTGACCGTGCAGATGGTCCGCAAACATGGCACGGTCAGCGAAAGTGAACTCGATGCCTTTGTAACCGCCGGCTTCACCCGGGCGAACATCCTGGAAATCATCCTCGCCGTGGGGCTGAAGACCTTGTCCAACTATGTGGCCTTTGTCGCCAAGACCCCGCTCGACCCTCCGATGGTGGCCGAAGCCTTCGCGGCCGGCCGCCCCTGCGCCTGAAAGTGAGCCCGTCATGAAGCGTCTGATCCTTGCCCTGGCCGCCGCCCTCGCCCTGGGCGGCCTGCCCGCCGCCGCCTTCGCGGCCCAACCGGCGATCTACACCGCGCCCTTCAGCAACCTCGCCGTCGGCGGCTACGATACGGTCTCCTATTTCACCGGCCGACCCGTGAAGGGCAGCGCCCTGTTCCAGACCAGCTGGAAGGGCGCGACCTGGCAGTTCGCCAACGCCGCCGACCTCGCCAAATTCAAGGCCAATCCGGCCGCCTACGCGCCGCAGTACGGCGGCTATTGCGCCTGGGCCGTCGCCGACGGCCACACCGCCAAGGGCGATCCGCTGCAGTGGAAGATCGTCGGCGGCAAGCTCTATCTGAACTACGACGCCGCGGTCCAAGCCAAGTGGGTCAAGGACATTCCCGGCTTCATCAAGAAGGCCGACGCCAACTGGCCGGCCGTGCTGAAATAGGGGCCCCATGAATCGCTATCTGAAATACGTCCCGGACCTGATGGCCATCTTCATGGCCGTCATCTTCCTCGACAGCCTGTTCTTCAAGTTCACCGACGATCCCAAGACCATCCAGATTTTCACGATCCGCCTGGATGGTTGGGCGTCCAGCCTCAACCTGCCTGGCCTGTTCGGCCACACCGGGCTGTTCTCGCAATACGTGATCGGCTCCATCGAGCTGTTGGCCTCGGTCCTGCTGCTGGTCGGCCTGCTGCCCCGCTACAAGCACCTGCAGGCGGCCGGCGCCCTGGCCGGTCTCCTGGTGATGATGGGGGCGGTCAGCTTCCACCTCTTCACCCCGCTGGGCATCGATCCCAACAACGACGGGGCGGGCCTGTTCATCGCCGCCTGCACGAACCTGGTGTTCGCGGCGCTGCTGCTGGGCTTCTTCCGCCGGGCGGCCTTCCTGGAGTTCGTCGGCCGGGTGCTGGCGATCTTCAAGCCGAGCTAGGGGCCAGCAGGTCCACCGCGCTGGCCGCGATCATCGCCAGTTCGGACCGCGGCGCTCCAGCCCGCGCTCGCACCGCCAGCGTGTGGAAGATCGAGGCGGCGATCTTGGCGCGGGCGGCCACGTCCGCCCCCGCCGGCAGGTCGCCTTCCGCCGCCGCCCGCTCGAAACGGCGCAGCATGACCATGTCGGTGTTGGCCAGCGCCGACCGCACCGCCTCCAGGATCGGCCCCTCCCCTAGCGCTTCCGAGCCGGCGGTCATCACCGTGAAGCAGCCGCGCGGGTTGTCGCCGCCCTCGCTGTAGACCTCGATAGCGATTTCATAAGCGCGTTCAAGCGTCTGGCGCAACGACTTCTCGGCTGAGAAGGCGTCGGCGAACACCTCGAGCATCCGGGCGCGGTAGCGCTCATAGGCCTTGAGGAACAGCGCCCGCTTGTCGCCGAACGCGCCATAGAGGCTAGGCCGGTTGATGCCCATGGCCGCCGACAGGTCGTCGAGCGAGGTGGCCGAAAACCCGCTGTCCCGGAACACATCCAGCGCTCGCGCCAGCGCCGCGTCCGGCTCGAAGGCGCGGGGACGGCCGCGCGGCTTGGGAGTCGACTCTTTTTGTACCACTTCGCACTTAATCCATTGACCAGCCCTATTTTATGCGAGACGGTATGAAAATCAACTAGCCCAAGGAGCCCTCCCCATGGACCTCTATTTCTCCCCCCTCGCCTGCTCGATGGCCTCGCGGATCGCCCTCTATGAGGCGGGCGGCGAGGCGGCCTATCTGGAGGTCGACGGCAAGACCAAGATCGTCCAGCAGGGCGGCTCGGACTTCCGGACGGTCAACCCGCTGGGCCTGGTCCCCACCCTGCGCACCAATGACGGCGCGGTGCTGACCGAGAACGCCGCCATCCTGCAGTATCTCGCCGAACAGTTCCCCGGGGCCGACCTGGGGGCCAAGGACGCCGCCGAGCGCAGCCGGCTGCAGCAGTGGCTTTGCTTCATCGGCACCGAGCTGCACAAGGCGCTGTTCGTGCCACTGCTCGACGCCAAGGCTCCCGAGGGCGCCAAGCAGTACGCCATCGACAAGGGCCTGGAGCGCCTCGACTACCTCAACGCCTACCTGACCGACCGCGAGTTCCTGCTGGATCGCTTCACGGTGGCCGACGCCTATCTGGCCACGGTGCTGAACTGGTCGCTGGCGACGCCGCAGATCGATTTCAACAAGTGGCCGGCGGTGAAGGCCTATCTCGACCGCCAGCGCGCCCGGCCCGCCATGGCCCGGGCGCTCGGCGAGGAACTGAAGCTCTACCAGGCTGAAATGGCCCGGCGGGCCGCCTAACCCACCGTCTCCAGCCGACCGAGCGCCGCCTGCAGCTTGGCGCGGGCGGCCTCGGCTTCGGCCAGGCGCTCGCGGTTCTCCTCGACCACCTCTTCCTTGGCCTTGGCCAGGAAGTCGGGATTGCCCAGCTTGCGGTTGGTCCGCTCGATGTCGGCGTCCTGGGTGGCGATTTCCTTGGTCAGGCGGGTGCGTTCGGCCGCCAGGTCGATGAAGTCGGCGATGGCCAGAGCCGCCGTCGCCTCACCGATCACAAAGGGCACGGAGCCGGCCGGCGGGGCGGCCGCTTCGGCGACGTCGCCCAGACGGGCCAGGGTCAGGATCAGGTCGCGGTGACGGGCGAGGCGCTGTCGGGTCGCCTCCCCTGCCCCGGTGACGCTCAGCGGAATGCGGGCGCCCGGCGGCACGTTCATCTCGGCGCGGATCGAGCGGACCTCGCCGACCAGGCCGATCAGCCAGCCGATCTCGGCCTCGGCCTCGGGGTCGACCCAGGCCAGAGGCAGGTCGGGCCAGGACGTGGTCATCAGGAATCCATCGCGCTCGCCCGTCTGGGCCCAGAGTTCCTCGGTCAGGAACGGCATAACCGGGTGCAGCAGCAGCTGGCACTGGTCCAGCACCCAGGCGGCCATGGCCTGGGTCTCGGCCTTGGCGGCTTCATCGTTCCCGTTGAGGATCGGCTTGGCCAGCTCGACATACCAGTCGCAGACGACGTTCCAGATGAAGCGGTAGAGGGCGTTGGCCGCATCGCCGAATGCGCAGGCCTCCAGCGCCGCGGTGACCTCGGCCGAGGTCTTGGCCGCCTCGCCGCGGATCCAGCGGTTGATGGTCTGCCTCACGGTAGCGGGATCGAAACCCTCCACCCGCGCGCAGCCGTTCATCTGGCAGAAGCGGGCGGCGTTCCAAAGCTTGGTGCCGAAATTGCGATAGCCTTCAATGCGTTGCTCGGACAGCTTGATGTCCCGCGCCTGGCCCGACATGGCGGTCATGGTGAAGCGCAGGGCGTCGCAGCCGTATTTGTCGATAATAACGAGCGGGTCGATGACGTTGCCCCTGGTCTTGGCCATCTTCTCACCCTTGGCGTCGCGGACCAGGGCGTTGATCACCACCCGCTGGAACGGAACCTCACCCGTGAAATGCAGCCCCATCATCATCATCCGGGCGACCCAGAAGAAGATGATGTCGAACCCGGTGACCAGGGTGTGGGTCGGGTAGAAGCGCTGTAGGTCCGGCGTCTTCTCCGGCCAGCCCAGGGTCGAGAAGGGCCACAGGCCCGAGGAGAACCAGGTGTCCAGAACGTCCTCGTCCTGGGTCAGCGGCCGCTCGTGGCCGTAGATGTCCAGAGCCTGGGCCTTGGCCTCCTCCTCGGTCTCGGCGACGAAGATGCGGCCGTCCGGGCCATACCAGGCGGGGATGCGATGACCCCACCAGAGCTGGCGCGAGATGCACCAGGGCTCGATGTTGCGCATCCATTCGAAGTAGGTCTTGTCCCAGTTCCGGGGCTCGAAGACCGTGCGGCCGTCCTCGACCGCCTTGATGGCGGGCTGGGCCAGGGTCTTGGCGTCGACGTACCACTGGTCGGTCAGCCAGGGCTCGATGACCACGCCCGAGCGGTCGCCGTGCGGGACCATGTGGCGGGTCTTCTCGATGCCGCGCAGCAGGCCCAGTTCCTCGAACGCCGCGACCACCTTCTTGCGGGCGGCGAAGCGGTCCAGGCCCCGGTATTCGGGCGGCGCGCTGTCATTGATCCGCGCGAAGGCGTCCATGACGTTGATGACCGGCAGGTTGTGGCGCTTGCCGACCTGGAAGTCGTTGAAGTCGTGGGCCGGGGTGATCTTGACCGCGCCGGAGCCCTTCTCGGGATCGGCGTAGTCGTCGGCGATGATCGGGACCGGCCGGCCGACGATCGGCAGTCGGACGCACTTGCCGATCAGATGCTTGTAGCGTTCGTCGCTGGGGTGAACGGCGACGGCGGTGTCGCCCAGCATGGTCTCGGGCCGGGTGGTGGCGACGACGATCTCGCCGCTGCCGTCCTCGAGCGGATAGGCGAAATGCCAGTAGGCGCCCTCGACCTCCTTCTGCTCGACCTCGAGGTCGGAGATGGCGGTCTGGAACTGCGGGTCCCAGTTGACCAGCCGCTTGTCGCGATAGATCAGCCCCTGTTTGTGCAGGGTGACGAAGACCTTGCGGACGGCGGCCGACAGGCCCTCGTCCAGGGTGAAGCGCTCGCGGCTCCAGTCGCAGGAGGCGCCGAGCCGGCGCAGCTGGTTGACGATGACCCCGCCGCTTTCGGCCTTCCATTCCCAGACCTTGTCGACGAAGGCCTCGCGGCCCATGTCGCGGCGTCCGGCATTGCCGCTGGCGGCCAGCTGACGCTCGACGACCATCTGGGTGGCGATGCCGGCATGATCGGTGCCGGGCAGCCACAGGGCCGCCTTGCCGCGCATGCGCTGGAAGCGGATCAGCACGTCCTGCAGGGTGTTGTTCAGGGCGTGGCCGATGTGCAGCGAGCCGGTGACGTTGGGCGGCGGGATGACGATGCTGAACGGCTGGGCGTTCGGGTCGTCGGTCGGGGCGAAGGCTCCGGACGATTCCCAGGCGGCGTAGAGCCGCGGCTCGGCGGTTTTCGGGTCGAAGGTTTTTTCAAGCATGGTCTTTGAACACGGAGAAGCCGCCGGCGCTTTTTGCAGCGCCGCCGGCGTCTCTATCAGGGGTGATACGGATCGCGAAGCGGCTGGCGGCCCTTACGGTCCGCTATGTCAGCCTAGGCTACTCGGCCGCGGGTGATCCGCTCGACTTCCTCGGCGACCTTGGCTTCGACGATGTGGGTCAGGTTGTCGTCCAGCCACTGCTTGAGCAGCGGGCGGAGCAGTTCGCGAACCACGTCTTCGAGCGTGCGGCCGCTGGCCGGCATGGCGATGGCGGCCGAGAGCTGGCCAAACATCGAGGCCGAGGCCGCCGCCGTGGCGGCGCTGACCAGCGGCTCATCGGCCGCGGGCGGTGGGGAATAGACCGGCTCAGGGTCCTGGCGCCAGTCGGCGACGGGTTCCGGCGCGGGGGCCGGCGGCTCGTAGACATCGAGGTCGCCGTGAGTCTCGACGGGCGCGACATAGGGCTCGGGCTCGTCGATGGCCTCGGTCAGTTCCAGCACATCGTCCTCTTCCGGCGGGGCCGGGATGGGCATGGGGGCCGGTTCCGGCGCGGGCGCGGCTGCATCGGCGGCCGGCGCGTCATCTTCCGAAATGATGCGGCGGATGGAGGCCAGGATTTCCTCCATCGTCGGTTCCTGGGCGGACTGGTCGGACATGGGCTCGCCGTGGGCTGGAGGCGCGACGAATCCGCCGCAAATTCAACGTAGCGCGCCCAGCCGCCTCTGCAAACACCTGCTGGTGCGACAGAGCGCCTTGGCGCGGGTTTCATAGAGCCTGGAAAGCCTTGCGCGGGGGTTACCGCGCAAGGTCCGCGTTGCGTTTGCCTATTTGGACGTCGCCATGGGCGCATCGGCCGGCGCCGGGGCGATGCCTGGGGCCAGTATGCGGTCGGCGGCCAGGATCAGGCCGTCCCAGGGCGTGCCGCCCCAGGCCTTGTTGACCCTCTTGGCGTTCCGGGTCGGGTCGTAGCGCGGCACGTCGGGGGTCAGGTAGCGGGCCTCGAGCGAACCCATGGCCTGCAGCAACAGGGCGGCGGCGACATACTCGTCGTGACGGGCGCTGACCAGCGACAGCTCGGCGTTGCGCAGTTCCTGCTCGGCGTTCAGCACGTCCAGCGTGGTGCGCAGGCCGACCTGGGCCTCCTGGCGCACGCCCTCGAAGGCGATCCGGGCGGCCTTGACCTGCTCTTCGTTGGAGATCAGCAGCGCCCGCTGGCCCTGCAGGCCGTTCCAGGCCTGGGCGACATTCTTGAGCACCTCGCGGCGCGCCACCTCGATGGCCAGGCGGTCGGCGTTGCTGCGTTCCTGCTGCTGGCGGATCTGCGAGGAGGTCAGGCCGCCGGTGAACAGCGGGATGGTGGTGACGATCGAGGCCGAGGAGGCGCGGTCGAAATCATCGAAAGGCGGGTTGTTGCCACTTTCGCTGTCGCTCCAGCCGACGCTGCCGCGCAGGGCGACAGTCGGGCGGGTGGCGGCCTTGGCCTGGGCGACGCGGGCGCGGCTGGCCTGCTCGGTGTAGTCGGCGGCCAGAATCTGCGGGTTGTATTTCTCGGCGGCGTCGAAGGCCGCCTCGATGGTGGTGGGCAGCAGGTTGTCGAGCGAGGGCTCGGCTTCCAGGTCGGTGGGGTTCTGGCCGACGACGGCGGCGTAGGAGGCGCGGCTGATCGCCAGCTGGGCCTGGGCCGAGGACAGGCCGGCCTGGGCGGCGGCCAGGCGCGCCTGGGCCTGGGCAACGTCGGTGCGGGTGATCTCGCCGACGTCGAAGCGGGCCTGGGATTCGTCGAGCTGGCGCTGCAGCACCGCGACATTGTCCTGGGAAATCTTCAGCCGCTCCTGGTCGCGGCGCACGTCGACATAGGCCTGGATGACGCTGAACAGCACCCCGGCCTCGACCCCGCGCAGGCTCTCGCGGCCGGCCAGGATGTCGGCCTGGGCCGCGTCGATGGCCGAGCTGACCCGCCCGCCGGTATAGAGGGGCTGGGTGAAGGAGATGGTGGCGCCCGAGGACGAGCCTTCCTGGCTGCGGATCTTGGTCGGCGAGAAGATGCTGGTCTGGGTCAGGCTGCCGAAGACGGTCTGCTGGCGGGCGACGTCGGCCGAGAGGCTGGCCGTCGGCCGGATGCCGGTCTTGGCCTGGACGACGTTCTCATCGAGCGCGCGCAGATTGGCCCGCTGCTCCTGCAGGGTCGGGTTGGTCTGGTAGGCCAGGGTCAGGGCGTCAAGCAGGCTCTCGGCCGCCACCGGCGAGGCGAGTGCGGCCATCAGGCCGACGCTGCAGACTGCGGCCAAAAGCTTGGCCCGACGACTCTTCGACATCGATACTATCCCCTGGGGACGCGCATGGGGCGCGCCGCCAACCTTTATATGATCGCCTGTAAGTGGGACCGCCAGTCCCGACCAGTTAAGCTTTTTTCACACGCCGAACATTGCTGCCGGATTTCAACACTCAGAACCTTTTGGGGCCCTCAAAAGGCAAAGCCCCGCGCCGGCTCGAAACCCTGAAGATATGGCGGCGCCGAGTCAAACACCGGCCGGCCGCTGATTCCGTCGTCGGCGCGGACATAGATCATGGCCCGGCCGGCCGGTCCGGTGCGCTCGACGACGCCCAGCCGGCCCCCGACCTTCAAGGCGGCGGTCCAGGCGTCCGGGACCTTGGCGACGGCGCCTTCCGAGACGATCAGGTCGTAGTCGGCGCCGGAAACGGCCTTCAGATCGCCCTCATCCAGCCGCTCGACGGTCAGACCCATGCCCTCCAGAACCAGGGCGGCATAGGGGGCCGCGATGGCCAGGGCCCGCTCGCCGGCCTTGGGGCGCAGGTTCTGCAGCAGCTTCGATATGTCGCGCGGTCGCAGCAGCCAGCGGCCCGGCGCATACTCGACCTCGGCGTCGGCATAGGCGGCGAAGGCCTTGGCCGGCGGCAGCAGCGATTCGCGCGGCGCGGAACGGATGACGTCGGTCAGGGCCAGGTCGGTGACGTCGGCCGTGCGCACCTGGCTTTCGACCATATTGGCCCGGGCGGCGGTGAAGTCGGCGCTCATGAGTCTCACACTCTGGAAGATGGCAGGCTTATAGGTCGGCCCTTAACGACAAGGCAATCGCCTGACCATAGACGTTGAACCGCGCGGCGGGCTCTGATAGCCATCCGCCCTCCCGATGGCCCGCCAGCATCGGGATGACGTGAGGCCCGGTGGCGGAGTGGTTACGCAGAGGACTGCAAATCCTTGCACCCCGGTTCGATTCCGGGCCGGGCCTCCAATCTTCCCTTTCAGGATCAGCCTTCTCCGTTCGGGCCTGAGCGTTCAGGCCGCGTTAACCATGTTTGGCGCAGAGATTCCCCGTCTTCAGTTTTGCAGTTTCTTGAGGACACCCATCACCACCGACTTCTTCAGCCCGGCTTCGCGCCGGGCTTTTTTTGCGGGCAAACGGCGCTTGCGTGCCCCCTTCTTTCCTAAGAAACGGCGCTTGCGCGCCGGGCGGACCCATCCTATACCCCGCGTCCTTCAAGGCCGATGATCCTCGGTAGCTCAGTTGGTAGAGCAGGCGACTGTTAATCGCCGGGTCGCAGGTTCGAGTCCTGCCCGGGGAGCCATCCCCCTTCATCGAAAACCTTGAATCCGCTTCCCCATCGATTTTCCCCTGGCGGTTTCGCCTCGTTGCGTCGCCGCGGGAAGCCGGTATGACTGCCGGGATTGGTGAGGGGGATTTCACGTGAAAACGCGTCTGTTCGCGCCGGTGCTCGCCGGCCTGCTGTTGCTGGCGGGGGCCGCCTGGGCCGACGCCATCGACGACGCCAATGACGCCCTGGACCGCAAGGACTACGCCACGGCGCTGCGGCTGCTACTGCCTATCGCCGAAAAGGGCGACGCCGCGGCGCAGTACGATCTGGGGCTGATCTACGACGAGGGGTATGGCGTCCAGGAGGACGACGCCCAGGCCGCGAAATGGTACCGGCTCGCCGCCGACCAGGGCGACGCCGACGCCCAGCTGGCGCTCGGCCTGTTCTATGACGAGGGCGACGGCGTGCCGCTCAACGACAAGGAGGCGGCCAAATGGTACCGCCGCGCCGCGGACCAGGGCAACCGGGCCGCCCAGTTCAATCTGGGCCTGATGTACGACGCCGGCGAAGGCGTGCCGAAGAACTCTGGCGAGGCGGCGCGCTACTACCGGCTCGCCTCCGACCAGGGCGACGTCAACGCCACCTACAATCTGGCGATCATGTACGACAACGGCGAGGGCATGGCCGAGGACAATGTCGAGGCGGTCCGGCTCTATCGCAAGGCCGCCGAGGCCGGCAGCGCCCTGGCCCAGGGTAATCTCGGCGTGATGTATATCGACGGCGAGGGTGTCGACCGCGACCCCGAGATGGGCGTCCACTGGTTCCAGATGGCGGCCGACCAGGGTGAGGCCGGCGCCCAGGCCAACCTGGCCTACTGCTATCGCAAGGGCATCGGCGTCACCCGGGACGAGGTGAAGGCCTATGCCTGGCTGAAGCTGGCCGTCGCCAATTTCAAGCCGGACGACAAGCGGCTGAGCGAAGCGCGGTCGGACGCGCTGATGCTGACCGCCAAACTAAGCCCCGAGGAGCGCGCCCGAGGGGACCGAATGGCGGAGGCCTGGTCGCACAACAGCTCGTCCGGTTCGTAAGGCCATCGATTTTCGAGGGGAATTGGCATGAAATCACGTCTGTTCGCACCGATGTTGGCCAGCCTGCTGCTGGTGGCCGGAGCAGCGCTGGCGGGCTCCCTTGAGGACGCCACCGACGCCTTCAAACGCAAGGATTATGCGGAGGCCATGCGCCTGACCCGGCCTGTGGCGGAAAAGGGTGACGCCGTCGCTCAGTACGACATGGGTCTGTTCTATGACCAGGGCCTGGGCGTGCCCGAGGACAATGCGGAGGCCGCGCGCTGGTACCGCCTCGCCGCCGATCAGGGCGACTCGGACGCCCAGTACAACCTGGCGATCATGTACAGCGCCGGAGAGGGCGTGCCGAAGAGCGACGCCGAGGCGGTGCGGCTCTATCGCCTGGCCGCCGCGCAGGGGGACCTCGAGGCGCTCTTCAATCTGGCGACCCACCTGGACAACGGCCGGGGCGTCCCGGAGGACAATGTCGAAGCCGCCAGGCTGTATCGCGAGGCGGCGGACGCCGGCCAAGCCAAGGCCCAGGCAAACCTGGGCATACTGTATCTCAAGGGCGAAGGCGTCGATAAGAACCCCGAAGAGGGCGTCCGTTGGCTCCGGAAGGCGGCCGATCAGGGCCTGCCGGGCGCTCAGGCCAACCTCTCCATCTGCTACGAAAGGGGTGAGGGCGTCGCCAAGGACGCGGTGAAAGCCTACGCTTGGCAAAAGCTGGCCGTCGCCAATTTCGAACCTACCGACAAGCGGTTGAAGAACGCCCAATCGGACCTGGCCGAGTTGGCGGCCCGGTTGACCCCCGCGCAACTGGCCAGAGGCGACGCCCTGGCCGAGACCTGGTCGCACGGCAAGGGGTCCTAGACGGCCGGCCGCCGCGCGCCGCGCCGAAGGGCGTCGGCGCCGATGCCGTCCATGATGGCCTGGGCCAGGGGGCGGGCCAGGCGCGCCATCAGCAGCATCAACCCGTTGGAGAACCCC
Organism: Caulobacter ginsengisoli; assembly: GCF_030814835.1. GTDB lineage: Bacteria > Pseudomonadota > Alphaproteobacteria > Caulobacterales > Caulobacteraceae > Caulobacter > Caulobacter ginsengisoli. The sequence goes on along the minus strand of NZ_JAUSVS010000002.1, from coordinate 596,815 downwards.
AGCAGCCGTTCGGGCGGTCCGCGCTCGGCCGCCCTGGCGAACCGCGGCGCGGCCCAGGCCTTGGTGAAGGGCTGGGGGCCGACCAGGTCGGCGCCGCCGTCGGTCATGTGGGGCGGGGACAGGATCTGCACGGCGATGCGATGGCCGGCCAGTTCGCGGCGGGACGAGCGGGCGAAGCTGATCAGGGCGGCCTTGGAGGCGCTGTAGCCGTCCAGCGAGGGACAGCCGACATAGCCCAGCGTCGAGGCCACGGCGACCAGCCGCACCGTCTGGCCGGTCGGCTTGAAGGCGGCGACCGCCTGGCAGAGCCGCACGAAGCCCAGATAGTTGGTGTCGATCTCGGCCCGCAGCATGGCGTCCGGCGCCTCGGTGAGCGGCCCCTGGTAGAGGGTCGAGGCCATGTAGACGATCACCGCCGGCCCCCGCCCCTCGCCATACAGGCCGGCGATGGCGGCCTCGAAGCTGTCGAGGCTGGTGACGTCCGCCTGGCGCCAGGCCTCGAACAGGTCGGGCGCCGGGCAGGGCCGCCGGCCCAGTCCCACCACCCGGCGCTTTCGCCGCGCATAGTCCCGCGCCACCTGCAGCCCCAGGCCCTGCGAGGCTCCGACGATCCAGATTTCCTTGGCCATTCGCGGCTCCCGGTTCTAAGTTGACAGGAGCAACATCAAGGCTGGAGACAATGTTGTCAATGCCAACATCTGAGCGTCCCTATCATCATGGCGATCTGCGGCGCGCCCTGGTCGCCGAGGGCGAAGCGCTGCTGGGCGAGGTTGGGGCGGCCAATCTGGCGCTGCGCGAGGTCGCCAGACGGCTGGGCGTCTCCCACAATGCCCCCTATCGCCACTTTCCCACGCGCGAAGCGTTGCTGGCGGCGATCGCCACGGCCGGCTTCGAGGCCCTGGCCGAACGCACCGATCAGGCTGGCAAGCGCGGGACCGGCGGCGTCATGCAGGAGCGGGGCCTGGCCTATGTCGCCTTCGCCCTGGAGCGGCCGGCGGTGTTTCGGCTGATGTTCTCCGACCAGGTCGACCGGACAGCCTTCCCCGAGCTGGCCGCCGCCGCCCAGGCCAGCCTCGCCCGGGCCAGCGCCGCCATCGGCGCCGCCTATGGCGAGGAGGGCGACGCCGTCATGGCCGCCTGGTCGTTCGTGCACGGCCTGACCGTCCTGCTGCTCGACGGCCAGACCCCGGAGGCCCTGCGCAAGGGTCGCGACGACCTGGCCCTGGCCAAGGCGACGCTGGCCGCCATGGCTCATGCGGTGAGTGAGGATTGAATGTAAGGACGATGAGCCTTACATTGCCGGATCTGGAGTTCGTCCGATGAGCAAACTCACCGTGACCGCCAAGGGTCAGGTCACCTTCCGCAAGGACCTCCTGCAGCACCTGGGAGTAGGGCCCGGCGAGAAGCTGGAAGTCCATAAACTTCCCGACGGCCGCCTGGAGGTCCAGGCCGCCAGACCGACGGGTGACATCTCCGAGGTGTTCGGCATGCTCAAATCGAAGACCTCGGTGGCGCTCTCGATCGAGGAGATCAATGAGGTCGCCGCTCAGGGTTGGGCCGGAAAGCGGTGAGGATCACGGCTGACACCAATCTTCTCGTCCGCGTTCTGGTCGGCGACGACCTCGATCAGGCCGAGGCGGCGCAAGCCGAACTGTCCGCGGCTGAACTTGTCGCTCTCCCCCTGGCCGCTCTTTGTGAGCTGGTATGGGTGTTGGAGCGAGGCTACGGGATCGAAGGCTCCGATGTCTCCAAGGCGCTTCGTGGCCTCTTGAACGGCGCCAATATCGAAACCAACCGGCCGGCCGCGGAAGCGGGCCTGGCGATGCTCGAAGCAGGCGGCGACTTCGCCGACGGCGTAATCGCCTTCGAAGGCTACTGGCTGGGTGCGGAGACTTTTGTTTCCTTCGACCGCAAGGCCGTGCGGCTGATCGCTGCGCAGGGCCGGTCGGCGCGCCTGCCCGCCTAGGTATTCAGTCCCGCCCTTCCGGCGCCCCCAGCGGGAACATGTGGCGGTAGGGCCGGGCCTCGTCGAGGGCGCGGGCGTAGCTGGGCCGGGCCAGCAGGCGGTCGCGATAGGCCCACAGATGCTTGAACTGGCGCGGAATGGCGTAGGTCCAGTCGGCGTAGAGCAGGGCCGGCGCGGCGGCGCAGTCGGCCAGGCTGAACTGGTCGGCGGCCGCCCATTCGCGGCCCTCCATGCGTTTGTCGAGCAGGGCGTAGGCCTTGTCGAACTCGTCCTTCCAGCGGGCGCCGTCCTGGCCGTCGGCGGGCTCGCGGCCGATGGCGAGGTAGACGATCCGCTGCTGGGGATAGTTGACGTAGTTGTCGAAGAAGCGATCCCACATCCGCACCTCGGCGGCGGCGGCCGGGCTGGCCGGGATCAGCCGAGGGGTATCCGGATACTTCGCCTCCAGATACTCGATGATGCCGGTCGCCTCGAAGACCAGCTGGCCGTTGTCCACCACCACCGGGAACTTGCCGATGGGCCAGAGGGCGCCAAACTCGCTGGCCACGGGTTCGGAGCCGTCCAGCATCTTGGCCTCGAACGGCACGCCTTTTTCGTAGAAGCCGGTCTTGGCCTTCTGCACATAGGAGGACAGGGGGTGGAGATACATCGCCAGGGTCATGGCCGCGTTCCTATCGGCTGAAGGTGACATGGGTCGCCAGGTCGCTGGCGGTGCTGGAGGTGACGCGATAGCCCAGGGCAGGCAGGTCCAGCCCGGTGAACAGCGCCTCGCCCTGACCCAGCACGACGGGCGAGATGGCCAGGTGCATCTCGTCGATGACGCCTGCGGTCAGATACTGCCGCACCGTCGAGACGCCGCCGCCGACCTTGACGTCCAGATTCCCGGCCGCCGCCCTGGCCTGCTCCAGCGCCGCCATGGCCCCATTGACGAAATAGAAGGTGGTGCCCCCCTCCATGACGATGGGGTCACGCGGGTAGTGGGTCAGGACGAAGGTCGGGACGTGATAGGGCGGGTTGTCGCCCCACCAGCCCTTCCACGCGTCGTCGGTCCAGTCGCCTCGGCTCGGGGCGAACATGTTGCGGCCCAGGATGTGGGCGCCGAAGCCATCCATGGCGGCGTGGGCGAAGTCCTGGTCGACGCCGTCGACCCCACCGCCCTCCCCGATCATGTCCTTGAAGAAACGGGTGTTGAATATCCACTCATGAAGCTCCTCGCCACGCCTGCCGAGCGGGTTCTCCAGGCTCTGATCGGACCCCGCCCCGAAACCGTCGAGCGAGACCGAGAAACCGGCGACCTTGACCTTGGACATGACGACACCTCACCGCTTGCAATTTGCAACCAGTTTCGAAATAGCAGGACCGATCCGGATATGCAAGCGGTCCTAGCCGCCGCCTATCCTGTCGATCAGCACCACCTCACTGTCGGGCCTCAGCGCCGCGCCCCAGGCGTTGCGGTGGATCTCACCGTCGATGGCGATGGCCACCCGGCGCTCGATGAGGTCGCCCAGCCCCGGGAACCGCTCGTCCAGGGCCAGGATCAGCCGGCGCACCGTGTCGGCCGCCACCTCGAACCGGGTCTCCCCGCCCGTGAAGGCCAGGACGTCGGACGAGACGGCGACCACCTGGGCCATGCTCAGCCGCTACGGTCGAGCGCGGCGCGGACCTTGGGCGGCGACAGAGGCAGGTGCGCCATGCGGAAGCCCAGCGCCCCGCGCACGGCGTTGGCGACGGCGGCCAGCGGCGGCACGATCGGCACTTCACCGACGCCCTTGGCGCCGAACGGGTGGCGGGGATTGGGCACCTCGACCATCACCGCCTCGATCATCGGCAGGTCGCTGGCCACCGGCATGCGGTAGTCGAGGAAGCCGCTGTTCTGCATGCGGCCGTCGTCGCCGAAGACATATTCCTCGTTCAGCGCCCAGCCGATGCCCTGGGCCGCCCCGCCCTGGATCTGGCCCTCGACATAGGCCGGATGGATGGCCCGGCCGACATCCTGCACCGCCGTGTAGCGGGTGATGGCGACATGACCGGTCTCGCGGTCGATGGCGACGTCGCAGATGTGGACCCCGAAGCCGGGGCCGGCGCCCTGGGCGTTCAGCGACACCTCGGCGCTGATCGGTCCGCCGGTGCGGGCGGCGTTGGCGGCCAGCTCGGCGAGGCTGAGGGCTTTGACGTCCTTGGCCGGGTCGAGGCAGATGGCTTGGCCGTTCTCCCAGGCGACGTGCTCGGCGCCGGTTTCCCAGGTCATGGCGGCCCGCGCCTTGAGGCTCTCGACGACCTTCTGGGCGGCCTGGGTGACGGCCATGCCGGTGGCGAAGGTGGTGCGGCTGCCGCCGGTCAGCATGGAAAACCCGATCGAGGCGGTGTCGGCCACGACGGGCCGGACGCGGTCGGCGCCGACGCCCAGCACCTCGGCGGCCATCATGGCCATCGAGGCGCGCGAGCCGCCGATGTCGGGGCTGCCGGTGACCACCACGGCGCTGCCGTCCTCGTTGAGGTGCAGGGCCGCGGTCGATTCGCCGCCGACATTGAACCAGAAGCCGGCCGCCACCCCCCTGCCCTCGCCGGGCGCCAGCGGAGCGCTGTAGTGGGGGTGCTCGCGGGCGGCCTGCAGGGTTTCCTGGAAGCCGATGTTGCGGAAGGTCGGGCCGTAGGACGCCTTCATGCCGTCGCGCACGCCGTTCAGTTCGCGGATGGCAATGGGGTCGATGCCCAGGTTGCGGGCCAGCTCGTCGATGACGCCCTCGACCGCGAAGGCGACCATGGGAGCGCCCGGCGCGCGATAGGCCGCCACCTTGGGGGTGTTGGTCACCACGTCCCAGCCGATGATGGAAAAGTTCTCCAGGTCGTAGCAGGCGAGCGCGGTCATCACCGCCGCCCCGGCCGGGGAGCCAGGGAAGGCGCCGGCCTGGTATTTCAGCTCGACCTGCGCGGCCGTGAACCTGCCGTCGCGGGTCGCGCCGATCTTGACGGTGATCGCCGTGCCCGAGGTCGGGCCGGTGGCGCGGAACACCTCGTCGCGGCTCATCACCAGCTTCACCGGCGCGCCGGAGATGCGGGAAAGCGCCAGGGCGACCGGCTCCAGATAGACCGTGGTCTTGCCGCCGAACCCGCCGCCGATCTCGGCCGGGATGACCCGGACGTCGGCCACTTCCAACCCCAGCAGCTTGGCGCAGTAGGTGCGGACCATGAACTGGCCCTGGCTGGACGACCAGACGACCGACTGGCCATCCTCGGTCATGGTGGCGACGCAGGCGTGGGGCTCGATATAGCCCTGGTGGACGGCCTGGGTGGTGAAGCTGTCCTCGATGACCACCTCGGCGGCGGCGAAGCCGGCCTCCAGGTCGCCGCGCTGGGAGGCGAAGCGCTTGGCGATGTTCGAGGGCCGGGTCGGCGGGGGCGTCACGCCCTGGGTGATCATCCCCTCATGCAGCAGCGGGGCGGTCGGCGACATGGCCTCCACGACGTCGGTGACGTGGGGCAGAACCTCGTAGACCACCTCGATCAGGCCTAGGGCCTCCTCGGCGACGGAAGCGGAGGTGGCGGCGACGGCGGCCACCGCATGGCCGTCATACAGCACCTTGTGGCGGGCCATGACGTTCAGCGACAGGTCGCGGATGTCGGCGGCGCTCTCGCCGGCCTCGTATTCCTCGGAGTCGAGGTCGGGGAAGTCGGCGGCCGTCACAACCGCCTTCACCCCGGCCAGGGCCTTGGCCTTGGTCGTGTCGATCGAGACGATCCTCGCATGCGGATGCGGGCTGCGCAGGATCCGCCCCGTCAGCATGCCCGGCAGGCGGTAGTCCGCCCCGAACGCGGCGCGGCCGGTGACCTTGTCCACCCCGTCGGGGCGGACCGGGCGGGTGCCGACGACTTTCAGGTCGGGCCCATCCTGCTTAGGCTTGTCGATGACGTCGGTCATGTCACGCGCTCCTTTGGGGTTCAGGCGCTGTGGGCTTGGCGAAGTTCGGCGGCGGCATCCATCACCGCCCGGATCACCTTGTCGTAGCCGGTGCAGCGGCAGAGGTTGCCGGCCAGCCAGAAGCGGGTCTCGGTCTCGGTGGGGTCGGGGTTCTGGTCGAGCAGCGCCTTGGCGGCCACCAAGAGACCCGGCGTGCAGAAGCCGCACTGCAGGGCCGCATGTTCCAGGAACTTGCGCTGCAGCGGGTGCAGGCCGCCGTCGCGGGCCATGCCCTCGATTGTCTCGATGCGCCGGCCCTCGGCCTCGGGGGCCAGCATCAGGCAGGAACAGACCAGCCGCTCGTCGACCATGATGCTGCAGGCGCCGCAGTCGCCCGAGCCACAGCCTTCCTTGGCGCCGGTCAGGCCCAGCTCGTCGCGCAGGGCGTCCAGAAGGGTCATGCCCTGTTCGGCCAGGAACTCGACCGGATCGCCATTCACCCGGGCACGGATATGAACCTTGCTCACGCTCTTTTCTCCGCGCGTTCCCAGGCGATGGCCACAGCCCGCCTTGCCAGCACCCCGGCGATCCGGGTGCGATATTCGACGGTGCCGCGTTTGTCGCTGATCGGCCGGCAGACGACCTGGGCCGCCGAGTCCAGCCGCTCCAGCGCCGCCTCGTCCAGCCTGAACCCGACCAGGGCCGCGCTGGCCCCGGCCACGATGACGGCGGTGGGCGCCACCGCCCCCAGCACGACGCGAACGTCCTGGCAGACGCCGGCCTCGTCCAGCACGATGTCGGCTCCCGCCCCGGCGACGGCGATGTCCATCTCGGTGCGCGGGATGGCCCGCAGATAGGCGTCGGCGGCGCGGGGCGGCCGGGGCGGCAGGCGGATTTCCAGCACGAACTCGCCGGGTCCCAGCGAGGTCTTGCCGACCCCGGTGACGATGGCCTGCACCGGAACCTCGCGCCGGCCGCCGGGCCCGGCCACGATACAGGTCGCCCGCGCCGCGATCAGCGCCGGCACGCTGTCGGCGGCGGGCGAGGCGTTGCAGAGGTTGCCGGCCAGGCTGGCGCGGTTCTGGATCTGGGTGGAGCCGATCAGGCCGGCCCCTTCGACCACGCCCGGCCAGGCGGCGACCAGGCCGGCATGCTCGCCCAGCAGGGCGGCCGGCGTCGCGGCGCCGATGATCCAGCCGCCGTTCTCCTGGCGGATGCCCTGGGTGCCGGCCACGTTCTTGAGATCGACGATGGGTCCGGGGGGCAGGCGGCCGGCCCGAAGTTGCACCAGGAGGTCGGTGCCTCCGCTCATCGCCCGGCCGCCGGCGCCGAGAGCCTTGACGGCGTCCTCGACGCTGCCGGGCGCATAGTATTGCAGCTGACTCACGGTCTCTCCCTGCGCTGGTCGCCTATCGTGGCGCCTGGAACCGCGCTTGTCGCCTGCCTCTCGGCTGTCGCCGCGCGTTTGTTGTGCAGGTGGGAGGCTGGACCGGCCGGCGCCAGTCCCGCGCCGGCAAAACCGGCGATCAGTCGCCGGCGTCGGCCCGGCCGGTTTCGCCGTCGTTCAGCAGGATCGGCAGGATCAGGAACTCGGCCAGCAGGCCCAGCAGGCCCAGCCCCATCGCCAGGACGATGGCCTGTTGGCCAAACTCAAAGATGTCACGCCGCTGGTTGCTCAGCCCGGACAGCGCCATCCAGGTCCAGACGCCGCCGACCGCCAGGGGCGGGCCGACCAGCAGCAGGACCGATAGCACCCTCAGGAGCATGAGGCCGGGCCGCAGTCTGTGTCGGGTCACTCGGGTCATTCGGCGGCTCCGAACCATCGCGGGCCAGACGGGCGCCCCGCACTGTGCTTGGGGGGACAGCGGGACGCCCTGGCCGTCCGCGGTTGCAAGTGGACGGTTTGCCGGTCGGAGGGATCGGCGAGAGGCAGGTTGGCTTGGCCGCCGCCGAGTCGCCTTGATGCAGATCAACGGCGCCGCGCCGGCAAGCATACATCCCCAGATTGGGGTGACAGCCCGCAACATACATTCAATAGAAAGAGCGCCTGGCTGAAGCCAGGCGCTCTTAACCGGATTACCGGGCGGGGGGACCGTCCCGGTGGGCGAACAAGTTACGCAGTTGCTTTGTCCGGTCGCCGACATATATCTGACTCGGCTCGATCTATGCCTGCGATCATTACCCAAAATGACGTTTCAGGGAATTTGTCGCAGGCGCGGTTCCTTGACGGCCACGACCAGCACCGTCAGCGCGACGAGCTGCAGCCCGATCGAGAGGCCGAACACCGGCCCATAGCCGAGCCAGTCGGCGATGACCCCGCCGGCCAGCGGCCCCACGAAGGACATCAGGCCCTCGACCGTGCTGGAGATGCCCAGCCGCATGGCCACGTCCTGCCTGGCGCCGAACTCCAGCACCATGGTGCTGCTGCTCATGCTGTAGCCGGACTGCGCCGCCCCCAGGCCGAAGAAGGCCAGGGCCAGGAACAGGGTGTTGTGGGAGACCATCAGCAGCACGGTCGAGCCGATGAACAGCACCAGCGAGGCGACGAAGCTGGAGCGGAAGCCGCCCCGGTCGCCCAGATAACCCCAGACCAGGTTGGAGAGGGTGTCCGCCCCCAGATAGGCCAGGCTGAGCAGGCCCAGCTGCGCCCCGGTCAGGACCGCCACCTTGCCGGCGTGCAGCACATAGAAGGGCGCGGCGACCCGGGCGGCCATGGCGAACAGCTGGGCGATCAGGAAGTTGCGGTAGTCGCGGTCACCGGCCACCAGGGCCGGAAAGTCCTTCATCCGGTCGCGGAACCGGGTCTGCTGGGGCAGGTGCGGCGAGACAGGCTCGCGGATCAGCACCTGCAGTACGGTGAGGCCCGCGCTGGTCAGCAGGAAGGCCAGCATGAAGGTGGTGGCGTAGCCGTTGCCCAGGACATTGAGCTCGATCAGGTAGCGGCCCGCCAGATAGGCCAGGCCCGCGGCGATGGCCCCGCCGGTGAAGTTGCGCCAGGCCTGCAGCCGCCCGCGCCGGCTGATTGGGATGACCTTGGCCATCAGGAGCTGGAAGACCACTCGCTGCGAGCCGCTGAACAGCCCCATCAGGAACAGCATGACGATCAGGGTGATCAGCAGCGGCTGGCCGTGCATCAGCCAGCCGGTCACCGCCATGGCCAGGATCGGCAGGCGCATCAGCGTGCCCAGCAGCACCGCCGCCGGCATCAGCTTGGCCCGATGCTCGACATGGGCCGCGCCGACCACGGGCGAGACCACCCCGCCCAGCTGCTGCAGGGCCATGCCCAGCCCGACGACCGCATTGGAGCCGGACAGCATGTGCAGATAGGCCGGCACGATGGTCGGGGCGTTGAGCAGCCGAAAGCCGGTCATGCCCAGCATGCCGTGGACATAGTTGGCGGCGTAGTTGCGGCGCAGATTGGCCCAGACGAACCTGTCGAACTCCGCTTCCGGCGTCTCGGGGGCCGTCTCGGGACTCGGCGGATTCTCGCTCATAAGCCTAGCGTAGCATCCGGTTTGCCCGGGCGAGTAACCAGAAAAGACGAACCCAGCCTCAGGCAATCGCGCAGGCCCGCCGTTACCTGCCGGGTAATCGCTTCGCCGCCGCCGATCGGTTTTCCTGCCGCCATCGCACAGGAGGCCATCATGCACCGCCGAGACATCCTCACCCTGACCGCCGCCGGCGCGGCGGCTGCCGCCCTCCCCGCCCCCTCTTCAGCAAAAGGGGCCGCCCCTCGCTCCAAGACCCCGGACCTGTTCGTCCGCGACTGGGGCGAGGGCCGCCCGGTCGTCTTCCTCGCCGGCTGGACCCTGACCTCGGACACCTGGGGCTATGTCATGCAGCCGCTGGCCCGGCAGGGCTTGCGGACCATCGCCTATGACCGCCGCGGCCATGGCGGCTCCGCCGACCCTGGCCGGGGCTACGACTTCGACACACTGGCCGACGATCTCAAGGCTGTGCTGGAGCGGCTCGACCTCAAGGACGTCGTGCTGGTCGCCCATTCGATGGGCGGCGGCGAGGCGATCCGCTATTTCGCCCGTCATGGCGGAACGCGCCTGTCCCACCTGGTGCTGGTCGCCCCGGCCACCCCCTGCATCATGCAGAAGGCCGACAACCCGATGGGGGTCCCGGCCGCCGCCCTGGATCAGAACCGCGCGGTCATGGCCCGCGACTTCCCCGCCTGGATGGACGCCAACGGCGGTGGCTTCTTCACCCCCGACACTTCCGAGGGGGTGAAGACCTGGGTCAAGACCCAGATGCAGCGAACCTCGCTGCAGGCCCTGGTCGAATGCAATCGCGCCCTGTGCGAAGCCGACTTCCGTCCCGAACTTTCGAAGGTCAGCGTCCCGACGCTGGTCCTGCACGGCGACAAGGACGCCTCCGCCCCGCTCGACTTCACCGGCCGGCGCACGGCGGCGGGGATCAAGGGCGCGAAACTGGTCGTCTACGAGGGGGCCCCGCACGGCCTGTTCGTCAGCCACGCGGCGCGTTTGGCGGCGGACATCGCCGCCTTCGCCAAGACCTAGCGCGTCACGATCGGCCGCTTCATCGGGGCCAGCAGGGCCAGGAGCCTGTTCTGGGCCGCGAAGGGCACCTGCTCCCTGTCCATCGCCGCCTGCAGGTCCTCGACCAGGAAGTTGAACTCGGCGGTGGTGACGCCCAGGTCCTTGTGGACGCTGGTCATTTCGCGGCCGGTGTAGTCGCAGCCGCCGTTGAGCAGGTAGCAGAACTGCTCCTTCAGGGTCCGGCGCAGGCGAACGATGTCGTGGCTCTTGAACACGTCGGCGATGCGGGGATCGGTGGTGATGCGGTCGACGAAATCGTCCACCACACGGTCCAGACCGGCCTTGCCGTGGAAGGCCTCCAGCAGGGTCGCGCCGGTCACGGGGCTCGCCCCGGCGTTGGCGTTGGACTGGGTGTAGGGATCGACCGGCTGCTCCTGGGCCAGGACCAGGGTGGGCGCCAGGGCCAGGGCGATGACGAGATGCTTCATGGCCAGGGTCCTCTAGAAGCCGGCCTGCAGGGACAGGTAAAGGCCGCGCTGGCCGTCGAAGGTGGCGATCTCGCCCAGGTCCGCGTAGCCAACCGTCACCGAGACGGTCTTGTTGATGGCGTAGGCGGCGAAGAGATCGAACCAGTCGTCTTCCTTCAGTCCCGCCAGGTTGTCGGGCTTGGAGCGGTACTCGCCGCCGATCAGCAGGCGCCTTGAAACAAGCCAGCCGGCCGAGCCTTCGAACTGGGCGCTGTAGCCGTCGTCCTTATTGCCGCCGAAGCCCAGCAGGCCGGTCTGGTTGGCCTTGGTCATCCGCACCGTGCCGTTCAACACCAGGCTCTTGTCCAGCAGCACCTTGGTGGCGGCGACATAGTAGTCGGTCCCGCTGTCGTTCCGTCCGCCAACGGCGGCGATGATGGCGCCCTGGCCGGCCCGCTTGTGCTGAACGCCCACGGCGATCTGCGGCAGGAGCCGGTCCTGGTCATAGAGGGCGTCGCCCACCACCCGCAGCTTGGCGCCATAGACGTCCTGGCCAAAGGCAAAGCCCTTGCCCAGACCCAGCAGAGCGCCGGTGTCGCCCGTGTCGAACTCCTGGCGCGTGTAGGAAAGCTCGACCCGGTCATAGAGGCCGACTGCCGCCCCATAGGCGCGGAATTCGTAGTCGGGGGTCCTCACATAGGTGGCGTGGACGTTGGCGCCGATCCCCTCGGGGGTCTCATAGCCGGTGATGGTGGCCCAGGTGGCCAGGCCGCCGCCACCCGAGCCCTCGAGGGTGGTGACTCCGCCGGTCAACAACAGCTTGCCGCCGTTGACCACCTCCCCGGCCCGGCACGGATCGGCCGCCAGCAGGCCCAGCCCCAGAGCCAGCAGGGTTCCCAGACGTCTCGACATGCGTCACCCATGACCGCCGGGCGACCCCGCCGCCCGCCTACCCGTTTTGGGCGGGGCAAGTTGCGGGAAGCTTAACGTCATGGCGTTTCAGTCCAGCGCTGCGCAGGCTCGCAACTGGTCCAGAAAAATGAGCGTTTCACTTGGACGGTATTGAGTATTGAGGTCGAAACAGATCCGGACATCTGTCCGCCTGGACCCAACCGGCGGCGGATTTACGCCCAATTCACGCCCACCCGTTATGGGTAGGGCATGCGTCCCGCCCTCGCCGCCCTCATCGCCACGCTGTGCCTCGCCGCCCAGGCCCAGGCGGCCGACCTGACGGTGCGGTTGAAGAACGCCGCCGGCCAGCCGATCGCCGACGCCGTGGTGACGGTCAAGCCGGCCGCCGGCCTGCCATCCGGACCCATCAGGTTCGACTGGCCGCTGCGCATGTCGCAGCAGAACATCGCCTTCCACCCCTTCGTGCTGATCGCCCCGGTGGGCGCCACGGTGGCCTTTCCCAATTTCGACAAGGTCCGCCACCACGTCTACTCGTTCTCCCCGGCCAAGAAGTTCGAGTTGAAGCTCTATGGCAACGACGAAACCCGCTCGGTGGTGTTCGACAAGCCTGGCGTGGTCGCCCTTGGCTGCAACATCCACGACCAGATGCTGGCCTTCATCCGGGTGGTCGATACCCCCTATGCCGCCAAGACCGACGCCAGCGGCCTGGCGGTGATCCGCGGCCTGCCCTCCGGCGCCGCCACGGCCACCATCTGGCAACCCTATCTGCGGGCGCCCAAGAACGAGATGAGCCGGCCCGTCAGCGTCACCCCGGCCGGCGCGAGCCTGAACCTGACCGCCGAGGTCCGCCCGCCGGCCCCGATGAAGATGTAGGCGTCCCATGTTCACCCGCCTGCGCACCAAGCTGACCGTCCTCTATGCCGGTCTTTTCGGCCTGGCCCTGCTGCTGATCGCCAGCGCCGTCTACCTGGCCATCGCCAGCAACGCCGAACGCCAGGTGCGCGGCGAACTGCAGGCCAGCGGCACGGTGTTCGACCGGGTCTGGGCGCTGCGCAGCCAGCAGCTGCGCGACAACGCCGACCTGATCTCCAAGGACTTCGGCTTCCGCGCCGCCGTCGCCACCCGTGACGCCGCGACCGTCCGCTCGGCGCTGGACAACCTCAAGGGCCGGGTCGGGCTGGAGACCGCCTTCCTGGTCGACATGGACGGCAACGTCACCGGCCTGGACGCCGCCCGACTCGACGCCGGGGTCGAGGCCCTGTGGAGCGCGCTCGACGCCCAGGACGGCGCCTCGGGCGTGCTGATGATCGGCGGCCAGCCCTACCAGGCCATCTCCGCCCCGGTCATGGCCCCGACCCTGACCGGCTGGGTGGTGTTCGCCACCCGGCTCGACGCGGCCCAGATGCGCTCGCTCGAACAGCTGTCGGCCATTCCGCTGACCGCCCGGGTGCTGATCCGCAAGCCCGACAGCCACTGGACCAGCGGCCGCGACACCGCCCGCGTCGACGCCTTTGTAGCCGGCCGCAGCAACGCGCCGGGCGAACTGGACCTGTCCAGCGGCGCGGCGCTGGCGCTCGCCAAGCCCCTGCCCTCGCTGGGCGCCGCCTCGCCGGCCGTGCTGTTACTGCAGTATCCGCTGGCCACCGCCATGGCCCCCTACCGGCCGCTGCTGATCACCATCGGCGTCACCGGCCTGCTGGGCATCCTGCTGCTGATCGCCGGCAGCTGGGTGCTGGCCCGCAGCCTGACCCGGCCGATCTCGGCCCTGGACAAGGCCGTCCGCCGCCTGCAACGGGGCGAGGAAGCCGATGTCGCCATCGAGACCCAGGACGAGATCGGCCGCCTGGCCGGCAGCTTCAACAGCATGGCCGCCGAAATCCGCGAGCGGGAACGCCACATCACCCACCTGGCCCTGCACGACAGCGAGACCGGCCTGCCCAACCGCGTGTCCCTGGACCGTGGCCTGGAGACGCTCTGCCAGTCCAGCCGCCGGACGGTCTTCGTCGCCGCCCTGGGTCTCGACCGCTTCCAGATCGTGCGCGGCGCCATCGGCTACGAACTGGCCGCCCGCCTCATCGCCGAGGTCGGCGGCCGGATGATGCGCCAGCATCCCGATCGCCCGATCGGCCGCCTGTCGTCGGGCATCCTGGCCCTGGCCTTCGAGGCGAGCAGCCTGGAAGACGCCCGCGCCTTCGCCGCCGCCCTGCTGGGCGACCTGGAACAGCCCGTGACCCTGGACGGCTCGACTGTCGATGTCAGCCTGACGATCGGCCTGGCCCCGCATGCCGACCAGGGCGCGCCGGCCATCGACCGGGCCAGCATCGCCGTCGATCAGGCCCGCGCCGGCCATCAGAAGATCGGCCTCTTCGACGCGCAGGCCTATGGCGATCCCGCCAGCAATCTGTCGCTGACCAGCGAGATGATGAGCGGCCTGAAGGATGGCCAGCTCTTCCTGCATCACCAGCCCAAGTTCGACCTGCGCAGCCGCAGGATCGGCGGCGTCGAGGTCCTGGCCCGCTGGAAACATCCCGAGCGCGGCATGATCCGCCCGGACCTCTTCATCGGCATGGCCGAGGAGACCGGTCATATCCGCCCCCTGACCGAATGGGCCCTGACCCAGGCCATCGCCGACCAGGCCCGCCTGCGCGAGGCCGGCCATGCGCTCACGGTCTCGGTCAACCTTTCCGGCCGGCTGATGAGCGACCCCGACCTGGCGCAGGCCGCCATCGATCAGATCCGCGCCGCCCAGGCCGACATCTGCTTCGAGATCACCGAGACGGCGGTGATGGATAACCCCGCCGTGGCGCTGGGCATCATCGACGCCTTCGCGGCCAATGGCATCGGCGTTTCGATCGACGACTATGGCTCGGGCGTCTCGTCGCTCGCCTATCTCAAGCAGATCAAGGCCAACGAGCTGAAGATCGACAAGGCCTTCGTCTCGACCATGGCGGACAGCCGCAGAGACGCCCTGCTGGTCAAATCCACCATCGACCTGGCCCACAGCCTGGGCCTGAAGGTCACCGCCGAGGGCATCGAGACCCCCGAGGTGCTGGCCATGCTGACCGGCATGGGCTGCGACCTGGCCCAGGGCTACCTGATCGCCAAGCCGATGCCCCTGGCCGAGCTGATCGGCTTCCTGGACAGCGAAACGGCCCCGGTCGCCAGGCCCCGCCGCAAACGGGCCTAGTCGGCCCCAACAGCCGGAGAGCCCGTCACCTCTTTCCATTCCATGACACCGGTGTCAGTGTGTATGGACAAGAGCGTCCAACGCCGTCCAGGAAGCGTACCCATGTCCCTCGACCGTAGAAGCCTGCTGACCGCCACCGCCGCCACGGCCCTGGCTGCCGCCCTGCCTGCGCTGGCCGCTCCCACCAAGGACGCCGTGCTGGCCACCATGCGCCGGGCCACCGCCTTCATGACCGACAAGGTCGCCAACCGCGGCGGCTATGTCTGGTCCTACCTGCCGGACTTCTCGCGGCGCTGGGGCGAGATGGAGGCGTATCCGACCCAGATCTGGGTGCAGCCGCCGGGCACGGCGACCATGGGCCATCTGTTCCTCGACGCCCTGCACGCCACCGGCGACGAGGCCTACTACCGCGCCGCCGAGAACGCCGCCCAGGCCCTGGTCGACGGCCAGAACCCCAGCGGCGGCTGGAACTATCTGATCGACTTCGCCGGCGAGGCCTCGACCCGGCGCTGGTACGACACCATCGGCAAGAACGGCTGGCGGCTCGAGGAATTCCAGCACTACTACGGCAACGCCACCTTCGACGACGCCGGGACCTCGGAGTCCGCCCAGTTCCTGCTGCGCCTGCATGTGGAGAAGGGCGACAGGCGCTGGCGTCCGCCGCTGGACAAGGCCATCGCCTTTGTCCTGGACAGCCAGTACCCCAACGGCGGCTGGCCCCAGCGCTTCCCGCTGAAGGACGAGTTCCACCACCACGGCCTGCCCGACTACACCAGCCTGATCACCTTCAATGACGACGTGGCGGCCGAGAACATCAAGTTCCTGCTGATGTGCCTGCAGGCGCTGGGCGACGAACGGGTCATCGACCCCATCCGCCGGGCCATGGACTGTTTCATCATCTGCCAGCAACCCCAGCCACAGCCCGCCTGGGGGTTGCAGCACACGGTCGCCGACCTCAAGCCGGCCGGCGCGCGAACCTACGAACCCAAGGCCTTCGTCACCCACACGACGGCGGCCAATATCGGCCAGATGCTGACCTTCTACGAGCTGACGGGCGAGGAGAAATACCTGGCCCGCCTGCCCGAGGCGATGGACTGGCTGCAGTCGGTGAAACTGCCGCCGGAACAGGCCCATGACGGCAAGGCCTGGCCGACCTTCATCGAGATCGGGACGAACGAGCCGCTCTATATCCACCGCAAGGGCTCGAACGTCGTCAACGGCGAATACTATGCCGACAAGAACCCGGCGGGGACGCTGATCCACTACAGCAGCTTCCGGAAGATCGACGTGGACGGCCTGCGCAAGCGCTACGCCGCGCTGAAGGCCCAGCCAGTCGCCGAGCTGGCAGCCAAATCCCCGCTCAAGCTGCGCGGCCAGCCCCTTCCCCGCTACTTCTCGCTGGGCGAGGTCTCGGTGTCGGACCTGAACGTGGGCGACATCGGCGCCAAGGGCAAGGTCACCGACGACCAGATCGCCGCCCTGGGCGCCGGCCTCAATGCCGAGGGCTGGTGGCCCACTGAACTGAAGGCGACCAGCCATCCCTACAGCGGCGACGGCTCGCCCACGCCCGCGCCCGGCGACTACAGCCAGACCCGCGTCGGCGACATCACCGACACCTCGCCCTTCATCGATCCCAAGCCGGCGATCGGGATTTCGACCGGCGCCTATATCGAGAACATGATCGCGATGATCCGGTGGTTGGGGGCGAAATAGCCCCGGCTAGTCCACCGCCACCGTATAGTTCAGCGCCAACCTTCCCCCGTCCGGATAGATGGTCTGGCCGGTCATGTAGCTGGCGTCCTCGCTGGCCAGGAACACCGCCACCCGGCCGATCTCGTCCGGCTCGCCGAAGCGCTTGAGCGGGGTACGGGCCAGGACGCCGCGCCTGGCGGCCTCGTCCTTCATCACGCCCTTGAGGATGTCGGTGGCGATGGTGCCCGGGCCGATGGCGTTGACGCGGATGCCGTGCGGGGCCAGGCCCAGGGCCATGGTCTTGGTCAGCTGGTTGATCGCGCCCTTGCTGGTCACGTAGGGGACCTGGTTGGGGATGGCCAGGACGGCGTTGATCGAGCTCATATTGATGATCGCGCCCTTGATCCCGCCGGCGACCATGGCCTGGGCCACGGCCTGGCCGATGACGAAGACGGCCCGCAGGTTCACCGCCAAGACGCGGTCGAAGTCTTCCAGCGTCGTGGTCAGGATGTCGCCCGGCGCCAGGATGCCGGCGTTGTTGACCAGGATGTCGAGCGGCCCGATCGCCTGGGCGGCCTGGGCGACCATCGCGCGTGCGGCCATGGCGTCGGCGATATCGCAGGCCAGGCCGACGGCCTTGCGGCCGGTCTTGGCAACGATCGCCTTTGCAGCGCCCTCGACCCCGGCGGCGTCGATGTCGGCCAGCACCACGTCGGCCCCCTCGCGGGCGAAGGCCTGGGCGCAGGCCAGGCCAATGCCGTGGGCGGCGCCGGTGACCAGCGCCCGCCTTCCCTCCAGCCGCATCACCAGGCCCCAACGTTGGGCATCGAGGTCCAGGGCTCGGCGGGTTCCAGGCTCTTGCCCTTCTGCAGCAGCTCGACCGAGATGTTGTCCGGCGAGCGGACGAAGGCCATGTGGCCGTCGCGCGGCGGGCGGTTGATGGTCACCCCGCCGTCCATCAGCCGCTGGCAGGTCGCATAGATGTCGTCGACCGCATAGGCCAGGTGGCCGAAGTTGCGGCCGCCCTGATAGTCCTCGGCATCCCAGTTGTAGGTCAGCTCGACCATCGGCGCCTTGCGGGCCTTGGCCATCTCGACGTCGTCGGGGGCGGCCAGGAAGACCAGGGTGAACCGGCCGCCGGGATTTTCGACCCGGCTGACTTCGCTAAGGCCCAGCTTGTCGACATAGAAGGCCAGCGAGGCGTCCAGGTCGCGCACCCGGACCATGGTGTGGAGATACTGCATGGCTTGGCCTCCTTGAGGGTTTCGAGACGCCATACACGGAAATCGGCTGAGTGGGCTATGCTGGCTTCATGCTGCGGCGCCTGACCCTGGAAGACATGGATACGGCGGCCGTCATCCACCGGACGGCTTTCGACGACCGGCTGCCCTGGCTGATGGGCCTGCACACCCCCGAAGAGGACCGCGACTATTTCCGAGGTCCGGTGTTCGAGACCTGCACGGTCTGGGGCGCCCTGCGCGGCCAGCGCATCGTCGGCTTCATCGCTTTTCGCGAAGGCTGGATCGACCAGCTCTACGTCCTGCCGGACGCCCAGGGGCTGGGCCTGGGCCGCATGCTGCTCGACCGGGCTAAGGGGAGCTGGCCGATCCTCAAGCTGTGGACCTTCCAGGCCAACAGCCGGGCGCGGGCCTTCTACGAGGCGGCGGGGTTCGAGGCCATCGACGAGACCGACGGCGACAACGAGGAGCAGGAGCCCGACGTGCTCTACCGCTGGGAGCGGGCCTAGGTCACCGCCGTGCGGACGCTGTAGGCCGGGTCCTCGTAGACCCGTTCCGCCACCACCTCGCCCAGCATTTCCGCCGCCGCCTCGACCTCGGCGAAGGACAGGAACAGCGGCGAGAAGCCGAACCGGCAGATGTCCGGCGCCCGGAAATCCCCGATCACCCCGCGCGCGATCAGCGCCTGGACGATGGCGTAGGCCTGCGGGTGGCGGAACGACACCTGCCCGCCCCGCTCGCCCGAGTCCCTCGGGCTGGCGAGGCTGAGCGCCGCCGCCGCCGGTCCGGCCTCGATCACTTCGATGAACAGGTCGCCCAGCGCCCGGGCCTTGGCCGCCAGGCGCGCGGGGCCGGCGCGCAGGGCCAGGGCGGCGCCGGCTTCGAGGCCGGTCAGGCTGAGGATCGGCGGGGTGCCGCAGGCGAAGCGGCGGATGCCCTCGGCGGGGGCGTAGCCGTCCTCGAAGGCGAAGGGCTGGGCGTGACCCATCCAGCCGCCCAAGGGCGAGATCAGGCTGTCCTGATGGCGTTTGGCGACGAAGAGATAGGCCGGCGCTCCCGGCCCGCCGCTGAGGTATTTGTAGGTGCAGCCCACCGCCAGATCGACGTTGCAGGCGTTGAGCTCGACCGGCAGCACCCCACCGCTGTGGCTGAGATCCCAGAGCACCAGCGCCCCGGCCGCCTGGGCCCTGGCGGTCAGGCCCGCCATGTCGCGCACCCGGCCGGACTTGTAGTGGACATGGCCCAGCAGCAGCACCGCCGTGTCGGGGCCCAGCGCCGCTTCCAGGTCTTCCGGCTCGCGCAGGTCCAGCCGCCGCCCGCCGCCCAGAGTGCGGACCGCGCCCTGCGCCATATAGAGGTCGGTGGGGAAGTCGCCCGGCTCGCTCAGCACCACCGTCCGCTCAGGCCGCGCCTGCAGGGCGGCGACCAGCAGCTTGAAAAGATTGACCGAGGTGGAGTCGGCGACGATCACCTCGCCGGGGTCCGCGCCGATCAGCCCGGCCAGCCGGTCACCCAGCCGGGTCGGGGCGTCGATCCAGCCGGCGGTGTTCCAACTGCGCACCAGCCCCTGGCCCCAGGCCTCGTGAGCGGCCTCATTGAGGTCCTCCAGGGCCGCCAGCGGCGGCGGCCCCAGGCTGTTGCCGTCCAGGTAGATGACGCCTTCCGGCAGAGCGAAGGCCTCGCGGAAATCCGCCAGCGGATCGTCGCGGTCCAGGTCCTCGGCGCGGCTCCCAAAGGCGCTCATCGGGTCAGCTCCCGCAGCACCGCCCGCACCGGAGCGGCATCGAGGTCGGCGAGGTTGAGCGGCAGGGCGATCAGTTCGTAATCGCCGGCCGGCGGATCATCCAGCACCAGGCCCTCCAGAATGGCCATGCCGTGCCGGGCCACCACCGCATGGGCGTCCATGGTCTTGGATTGCTCGGGATCCAGCGAGGGGGTGTCGATGCCGATCAGCCGCACCCCCGCCGCCGCCAGCCGCTCCAGCGTCGCGGGGGCCACGGCGGTAAAACCGTTGTCCCAGGCGTCATGCGGAAACCGCTCGTAGGTGCGCAGCAAAAGGCGCGGCGGCGGGTCAGCCAGCGCCGCCTCGACATGCCGCGGCTGGACCAGCGGCCCGCAGTCCCGCACGTCCACCAGCCGGCAGGGGCCGACATAGACGGAAAGATCGAAGTCGCCGGCCAGATGTCCCTCGGCGACATAGTGTCTCGGCGCGTCGGCGTGGGTCCCGGCATGGGTCGATTGCGAGAAGCGGCCGACATTGACCGGGCTGCCGGGTCCCATGGTCCAGACCTGCGCCTGGGCGAAGGGCGTGTCGCCGGGCCAGGTCGGCATGCCGGCCCGTAAAGGCTGGCTGATATCCCAGAGCTTGGGGGACTGTTGCATGCTCGCCTTATCCGGCGCCGGAACAGTTCTGACCAGTCAACCTGTCCAGGATTTCATTTGCGATTTCGAGTGCGGCGCAGCATATCAGAACGCTGTTCAGATCAAGGTTCCCGGGGTGGCCGGGTCGCGCGCGCGGCCCGAGACGCCGGGCGCTACCCGGGAAGCTGGCTCTATGCGGATCAAAACGTCTTATCTTGTCGCGGGCGGCATCGTGCTGTTCGTGATCCTGTTCCTGGTGGTCATGTCGTTCGCCAGCGCCGGCAAGACCAAGGCCAAGGCAAAAGCCGAGGCCCAGGCCGCCGCGGCCGCCAGCAAGACCGTGACCCCGCTGGTCACCGCCCCGATCGTCCAGGAGACGATGCGGCCGGTCAGCCTTGTCGTGCGCGGCCATACCGAGGCCAACCGCACCGTTGCGGTGCGCTCGGAAACCGCCGGCCCGGTGGCCGCCACCCCGGCCCGCGAAGGCGGGTTCGTCAAGAAGGGGACCGTCCTCTGCCGCCTGGCCGTCGACGCCCGCCAGGCCAGCCTCGACCAGGCCAGGGCCAACTGGAAGATGCGCCAGCTGCAGCGTGAGGCTTCCGCCAAGCTGGCCGACCAGGGCTTCCGCTCGCCGACCCAGGTCCTGCAGGACCAGGCCAACCTCGATTCCGCCCAGGCCGCCGTCCGGCAGGCCGAGGTGCAGCTTGAGCAGGTCAATATCCGCGCGCCCTTCTCGGGCGTGTTCGACAACCGCGTCGCCGAGATCGGGACCTATCTGTCGCCCGGCGGCGAGTGCGGCACGATGATCGAGCTGGACCCCATCGTCATCATCGTCGACGTGTCGGAGAGCGATATCGGCACGGTCAAGATCGGCGCCCCGGTCACCGCCAAGCTGGTGTCGGGCGAAGTACTGTCGGGTGTCGTCCGCTCGGTCGGCCGCGACGCCGATCCGGCCACCCGCACCTATCGGATCGAGATCGCCGCCCGCAATCCGACCGCCGCCCGCGCCGGCCTTTCGGCCGAGGCGCGGATCGGTTCGGGCATTGGCCCGGCCCTGATGGTCCCGGCCACGGCCCTGGTGCTGGATTCGGCGGGCCGCCAGGGAGTGCGCTATGTTCGGCCCGATGGGATTGTCGCCTTCGCGCCCATCACCGTGCTGGACGAGACCCCCGACGGCATCTGGATTTCGGGCCTGCGCGGCCCGGTCCGGGTCATCACCGTCGGCCAGGCCTATGTTTCCGAAGGCCAGAAGGTCAGGGTCTCGGACCGCTAGGTCCGGGATCCCGAACCTGCAGGAGAATTTGGGATGATCTCAGCTCTGATCCACGGCGCCCTGAAGCGACGCAAGGTAGTGCTGGGCGTCGCCTTCGTCGCCTCGATCTTCGGCCTGTTCGCCTATGCGGGCCTGCCCCGGGAGTCCAATCCGGACATCCCCGTGCCGTTCATCGCCATCACCGTGCCCTATCCCGGCGTCAGCCCGGAAGACGCCGAGCGCCTGCTCGTGCGGCCCATGGAACGCGAGCTTCAGTCCATGGAAGGCCTGAAGCAGATGAACGCCTACGCCAGCCAAAACGCGGCGACCATCCTTCTGGAGTTCGAAGTCAACTTCAACAAGGACAAGGTCCTGCAGGACGTGCGGGCCAAGGTCGACCTGGCGAGAGGCTATTTCCCGCCCGACGCCAAGGAACCGATCATCCAGGAGAACAACGTCAACGACGATCCGGTGATCGGCGTGATGCTGTCGGGCGACACGCCCGAGCGCGCCCTCTACCAGACCGCCCGCGACCTGCAGGACCGCATCGAGACCCTGCCGGGCGTGCTGCGCACCGAGCTGGGCGGCGGCCGTGAGGAGCTGCTGGAAGTCACCATCGACCCCACCCGGATGGAGGCCGCCAACGTCACCGTCGGCGAGCTTTCGGCGGTCATCGGCCGCAACAACCAGCTGGTCCCGGCCGGCAACCTGCAGACCGCCAACAGCCGGTTCGCGGTCAAGATTCCGGGCGTTGTCGAAAAGCCCGAAGACATCCTGGCCCTGCCGATCAAGAAGAACGGCGACCGGCTGATCACGGTGGGCGACATCGGCGAGGTGCGCCGCACCTTCAAGGAACCCAGCCGGATCACCCGCTTCAACGGCCAGCGGGCCTTCACCATCGACGTGGTCAAGCGCTCGGGCGCCAACGTGCTCGACACCGTCAAGGACGTCCGCAAGCTGGTGGCCCAGGAGCAGAGCGGCTGGCCGGTCGCCATCAAGTCGACGATCAAGGTCGCCTACTCCTATGACGACAGCGAGTTCATCGAGCGCGGCCTGAACGTTCTGGAGAGCGGGCTGATCACCGCCACCCTGCTGGTGATGATCATCATCATCGCCAGTCTGGGAATCCGTCAGGGGATCATGGTCGGCCTGGCCATTCCACTGTGCTTCATGCTGGCCTTCCTGATGCTGCAGGCCTTCGGCATCACCCTCAACCAGATGGTGATGTTCGGCCTGATCCTGGCCGTGGGGATACTGGTCGACGGCGGCATCGTGGTGGTCGAGTACGCCGACCGGAAAATGGCCGAGGGGCTCGACAAGAACGAGGCCTTCGCCCAGGCCGGCACCCGCATGTTCTGGCCGGTGGTCAACGGCACCCTGACGACGCTCTGCGCCTTCGTGCCGTTCTTCTTCTGGAACTCGATCGCCGGCAAGTTCATGAGCTTCCTGCCGATCACCCTGTTCTTCGTGCTGGGCGCCTCGATCTTCGTGGCCCTGATCTTCACCCCGGCCCTGGGCTCGTTGATGGGCCGCAAGGCCGGGGTCGACGAGCAACACCTGGAAGAGATCCGCAAGTCCGAAGAGGGCGATCCGCGCCAGATGAAGGGTTTCATGGGCTGGTACGCCAACGCCCTGTGGGCGGCCGGCCGCGCCCCCGGCATCGTCACCCTGGCGGCCGTGGCGGTGATCGTCGTGATCATCGGCCTCATGGGCTTCACCGGCCCGCACCGGACCGAGTTCTTCCTCGACCAGGAGCCCGACTGGGCGACCGTCTGGGTCAAGGCGCGGGGCAACCTCTCGCCCGAGGCCGACAACGTCCTGGTCGCCCAGGTCGAGAAGCGGCTGGTGGGCCTGAAGGGCATGGAGTCGATCTACACCGCGGCTGGGCCGTTCAACGGCGGCGGCGGCCGGGGCGGCGGTCCGCCCAACGATTCCGTCGGCCGCCTGCGCATCGCCTTCGTCGATTTCGAGCACCGCAAGGAACTGGGCATCCGCGGCAACGACATCGTCAAGGACATCCGTAAGCGCCTGGAAGGCCTGTCGGGCATCGAGACCGAGGTCGCCCTGCCCCAGGGCGGTCCGCCGCAGGGCAAGGACGTCCAGGTCGAGCTGCGCAGCAGCGACCCGGTCGCCCTCAACCGCGCCGCCGACCTGATCAAGGCCAAGCTGGCCGGCGACAAGCAGCTGTTCGAGCAGGAGGATAACCGCGCCTCGCCCGGCATCGAGTGGAACCTGACCGTCGACCGCGAGGCCGCCGGCCGCTATGGCGTCGATGTGCTGAGCGTCGGCCAGGCCATCCAGTATGTCACCAACGGCGTGCTGGTCGGCCGCTTCCGCCCCGACGACGCCGAGGACGAGCTGGACATCCGCGTCCGCTTCCCCTCGGACCAGCGCAACCTGACCGCCTTCGACCGCCTGAAGATCACCACGGCCCAGGGCCCGGTGCCGGCCAGCTATTTCATCAAGCGCGTGCCGGGCCAGCAGGTGACCAGCATCCAGCGCCGCGACAGCCAGCGGCTGGTGGTGCTGCAGGCCAACACCGTCGAGGGCGTGGCCGCCAACCAGAAGATCGCCGAGCTGAAGCCGTGGCTGGAGAAGGCCAACATCCCCGACAACGTCCACTGGAAGTTCACCGGGGCCGACGAAGAGGGCCAGAAGGCGGGCGTGTTCTTCATGCTCGCCATGGCGGCGACCCTGGTGATGATGGGCGCCATCCTGCTGTGGCAGTTCAACAGCTTCTACGGGGTGCTGGTCACCCTGTCGGCGGTGGTGCTGTCAACGATGGGGGTGTTCCTGGGTGTGGCCGTGAACTTCATGCACACCTTCGACTACATCTCGATCATCATGTTGGGCACGGGCATCGTCGCCCTGGCCGGGGTGGTGGTGGGCCACAACATCGTGCTGGTCGACACCTTCTATCAGCTGCGAAGGCAGAACTACGAGGCCGACGAGGCCGCCATGCGCGCCGCCGTCCAGCGCTTCCGGCCGGTGATGCTGACCACCCTGGTGACCGTGGTGGGCCTGCTGCCGCTGATGTTCCAGATCCACCCCAACTTCAAGCTCGGCACGATCGAGTACAAGTCGCCGGGCTCGGAATGGTGGGTGCAGCTCTCCGGCGCCGTGGTCTGGGGTCTGAGCTTTTCCACCCTGCTGACCCTGTTCCTGACGCCGGCCGCCCTGGCCGCGCCCAAGGTGCTGGCTCGCCGGTTCCGCAACGTCTGGAACTTCGCCCGCGGCCGGATCAGCTGGGACGAACGCGAGCGGGCGGACGAGGAAGTGCATGAGCACGCCAAGCCCGAGTTCTCCCGGGCGGCTGAGTAGGGCCTAGCTGTCCCGGGTCTGCTTGCGCCAGAGGGCGGCGTATTCGCCGCCCGAGGCCAGCAGGGCGTCGTGGCTGCCACGCTCGACGATCCGGCCACGGCGCAGGACCAGGATTTCGTCGGCGTCGGCCACGGTCGACAGGCGGTGGGCCACCACCAGGGTCGTGCGGCCCCGCCGGGCCTTGCGCAGGGTGGCCTGGATGGCCGCCTCGGTGCGGCTGTCCAGGGCGCTGGTGGCCTCGTCCAGGATCAGCACGCGCGGATCGGCCAGCAGGGCCCGGGCCAGACCCACCCGCTGGCGCTCGCCGCCGGATAGCTTCAGTCCGCGCTCGCCGACCTTGGTGGCCATGCCGTCGGGCAGGCTGTCGATGAAGGCCGTCAGCTCGGCCGCCTCGGCCGCCGCCATCACCTCGGCCTGGCTGGCGTCGGGCCGGCCAAAGGCGATGTTGGACTGTAGGGTGTCGTTGAACAGGGCCACGTCCTGCGGCACCAGGGCCACCGCGCGGCGCAGGCTCGCCGACTTGAGATCGCGCAGGTCCACGCCATCGATGCGCACGGCGCCGGCCTGCGGGTCGATCATTCTGAGCGCCAGCCGCACCAGGGTGGTCTTGCCCGCGCCGCTAGGGCCGACCAGGGCCACGGTCGTTCCCGGCGCGGCCGTGAAACTGACATCCATCAGCCCATCCGAGCGGGCCCCGTGGCGGAAGGAGACCTGATCGAACGTCACCTCGCCCCCCTGCCCTTCCCGGGCCGGCGGCAGGTCCACAGCGTTCGCCGTCTCGGCGATCTCGGGCAGCTGGCGGCGCAGGTCGAGCATCGCCTCCATGTCGATGAAGGACTGGCGGATTTCGCGGTAGGCGAAGCCCAGGATGTTCAGGGGGCCATAGAGGCCCAGCAGGATCAGGATCGAGGCGGTGACGTCGCCCGGCCCCATGCGGCCGGCCTCTGCCTCCACACCCGCCATCAGCGCCATGATGGCCAGGCCCAGGCTCATGATCGCCGACTGGGCGGCGTTGAGCAGGTTCAGGCTGTTGGTCGCCTTGATCTGGGCCCGGTTGTAGACCTCCATCGCCCATTCGTATCCGGCCACGGCCCGGTCCTCGGCCCCGAAGGCCTTGACGGTCTCGTAGTTGATCAGGGCGTCGACCGCCCGGCCGGCCGCCTCGCTGTCGGCCTCGTTCAGCGCCCGCCGATGGCCGATCCGCCAGTCGGAGATGGCGAAGGTCATGGCCCCATAGATCAGGATGGTGATCACCGCCGTGGCCGCGAACCGCCAGTCATAGGCCTTGGCCAGCACCCCGGCGGCGATGATCAGCTCGATGAAGGTCGGACCCAGGTTGAAGATCAGGCTGCGGATCAGGAAATCCACCGACCGGGCGCCGCGGTCGATGGTCCGCGACAGCGCCCCGGTCCGCTTTGTCTGGTGGTAGTCGATCGACATCGACAGGGCGTGGGCGAAGGTCTCGACCGCCGCGCGGCTCTGGGCCGCCTGGGCGACGGGGGTGAAGATGGCGTCCCGGGCCTGGGGCGCGGCGCCGGCGATGAAGCGGATCAGCGCCCAGCCGATGATCAGGCCGGCAAACCCCAGTCCCAGCGCCGCGCCCGGTCCCCGGTCCTTGGCCAGATGGTTGACCGCCGCGCCGAGCAGCAGCGGGGCCAGCACCCCCAACACCTTGCCCGCCAGGGTCAGGCCCAGGGCCGCCGTCAGCCGCCAGCGCAAGCCCGGGGCCCTGGAGCGCAGCACCAGGCCCAGCAGGTCGCCCATGGCGGTCAGCGGCTTGACCTTGCGCGCCGCCTCGGCCGCTTCCTTGGGACCGCTTTCGATGCGAGCGACGTGGGCGTGGGTCACGCGCCGGTTTCCACGCGGGCGACCACGATGCTGGACTGCAAGCCGCCGGCCGGGGTCATCCAGTCGATCCGCCAGGCCCTGTCCAGGCGCGTGGCCCGGAACTGGCCGCCCGCCAGCGGCGCGGCGCGGCTGGCGCTGATGACGATCTGATCCTGTCCGGCCTCGCCCGAGACGTCGATCAGATGCGAGCCCTCGCTAAGGCGGCCGATCGCCGCCACGAACCGGCCCTGGGCGTCGACGGTGACATTGCCGCTGGCCCGGTGATCGACCCGGATATTCATGCCGCTGCCGGCCGTCGCCACCCCGCCAATCACCGCTCCACCGCCGCCATCGAAGTCCACGGAAAAAATCCTGGGCGACGCCGTCACCGGCGCCAGCACCTTGCTGGCGGAGCTGGGTCGCAGCTCGGCCGACCGGCCGTCGGGGGCCAGCATCAGCATCCCCTCGCCCACAACCGTGCGCTGGCCATGGGTCATCTGCACGAGGAACAGCCTGACCCCCGCGGCGGGCGGGGCCACCAGGCTCCAATGCCCTTCCGCGTCCGCCACGGCGCTGACGACGCCGCCGCCGCCGACCGGCGACAGCTGCACCCGTGAGCCCGGCAGGGCCACCCCCTCGATGCGGAAGGCGCCGTCACGGCCGGCCTGGGCGGTCAGCACGCCGGCCGGCTTCAGATAGGCGGCGACGTTCGAGCGGGCCGGATCACGCGCCGGATCGGTCGCCGACGGTCCGCCGCAGCCCGCGCAGGCCAGCAGCAACAGCGCCGGCAGGATGGTTCGAATCGACACGGTGCTTGAAACCCTTCGCGCGACAGCGGATCATGTATGTCGTATCGGCACGGCGCGCCCGCAAGCGCGCCGTTTCCGTCTCACCCTGTTCTTGAGGCCAGATCAAATGGCAAACGAGTCCAGGCGTCTGGATTCGGTCTGCGTGTTCTGCGGATCCTCGAACGACGCCGACCCCGCCTTCCTCGCCGCGGCGGCCGATCTGGGCCGCGTCCTGGCCGCCGCCAAGGTGCGGCTGGTCTATGGCGGCGGCGGCGTGGGCCTGATGGGCGCCAGCGCCCGGGCCGCCCACGAAGCCGGCGGCGATGTGCTGGGGGTGATTCCCCAGTTCCTGGTCGCGGCCGAGCGCCAGCTGGACGTCGTCGAGACCGTGGTCGTCGAGACCATGCACCAGCGCAAGACGATGATGTACGACGCCTCGGACGCCTACATCATCCTGCCGGGCGGCATCGGCACCCTGGAAGAAGTCATCGAGCTGTTGTCCTGGCGGCGGCTGGCCCTGCACGCCAAGCCCATCGTCTTCTTCAACCCGCGCGGCTTCTGGCAGCCCTTGTTCGACCTGCTGCACCACACCATTTCCGAGAAGCTGTCCCCCGCCGGGTTCGAGCGGTCCTGGACCTCGGTGGACACGGTCGCAGAAATCCTGCCCGCCCTTGAAGCAGAATTGCGGGCCATGCCGTCGGTGGTCGACGCCACACACTTGACATAGTTTCTATTCGCAACGCACCCTATGTCCAAGCGCCGGACTCCCCTCCGGCGCGGGGATAAGGAGAAGTAGCATGCGTAGCTTTGTACTCGGCCTGGCCGGGGCGATGGCCCTGGCCGGCGCCGTCAGCGCGGCCCAGCCGCCTTCGGCCGCCTGGCTGACCCTCAAGACCAAGACCTCGCGCGACCACCTGATGCAGGACGGCAACCTGTGGCAGTGCAAGATGACGGTCTGCCGGGCCGCCAAGGTCAAGACCACCGACGCCGATGCGGCCTGCAAGACCCTATCGGGTCAACTGGGTGAAGTGACGGCCTTCAGCTGGCAGGGCACGGCGCTCAGCGCCGAGGCGCTGGCGGCCTGCAACGCCAAGTCCTAGTAGCGTGAGAGGCGGCTAGGCCGGTTCGCCGGCCAGCCGCTTCAACGCCTTCTCACGACCGATCAGGGCCAGCAGTGGCCCCATTTCCGGGCCCCGTTCCTCGCCCGTCAGGGCCCGGCGCAGCGGCGCGTAAAGGCCCTTGCCCTTGGCCCCGGTGGCGGCCTTCACCGCCTCGGTCCAGGCATGCCAGGTCTCGCCGTCCAGCGTTTGCGGCAACAGCGCCGCCGCCTGGCTCAGGAAGGCCTGATCCTCGACGATGGGGGTGGCGGTTCCACCGACCACGCGCGCCCACAGGCTGGCGTCGGCGAAGCGCGAGAGGTTGGAGCGGATGGCCAGCCAGAAGGTTTCGCCCAGGTCCGCGCCCAGATTCTGCAGCCGGGGCTGGGCGCTGGCGTAGTCCATGGCGTGCAGCACCGCCGCGTTCATCCGCGCCAGGTCCTCGAAATCGTAGCGGCCCGGATGGCGGGCCATCTTGCCGAACTGGAAGGCGGCGGCCAGCTCCTCGATCGAACCGGCCGGCTCCATGGGGTCGGAGGTGCCGATCCGGGCCAGATGGCTGACGATGGCCAGCGGCTCATAGCCCTGCTCGCGCAGATCCATGATCGACAGCGAGCCCAGCCGCTTGGAGAGCCCCGCCCCGTCCGAGCCGACCAGCAGGGTGGTGTGGGCGAATTCCGGGGATTTGGCCCCCAGCGCCTCGAAGATCTCGATCTGCACGCCGGTGTTGGTGACGTGGTCCTCGCCGCGGATCACGTGGGTGATGGCCATGTCGATGTCATCGACCACGGATGGCAGGGTGTAGAGGAAGGCCCCGTCCTCGCGGATCAGCACCGGATCGGACAGCGAGGTGGTGTCGACCTCGCACGGCCCGCGCGCCAGGTCGTTCCACTTCACCCGCTTGCCTTCCAGGCGGAAGCGCCAGTGCGGCTTGCGGCCCTCGGCCTCCAGCGCCTTGCGGTCGGCTTCGCTGAGCTTGAGCGCGGCGCGGTCATAGACCGGCGGCAGGCCCTGGCTGAGCTGCACCTTGCGGCGCAGGTCCAGCTCGACCTGGGTCTCATAGGCCGGATACAGCCGCCCGGCGGCCTTCAGGCGCTCGACGGCCTGGGTATAGACGGGGAAGCGCGCCGACTGCTGGTGGCGCTCGTCCCAGGTCATGCCCAGCCAGGTCAGATCGGTCTCGATGCCGGTCTCGTATTCCTTGGTCGAGCGCTCCAGATCGGTGTCGTCGATGCGCAGCACAAAGACGCCGCCCTCCTCGCCGTGCTGCCCCTTGGCGAACAGCCAGTTGATCAGGCCGGTGCGGATATTGCCGACATGCAGACGCCCCGTCGGCGACGGGGCGAAACGGACCCGTACGGTCATGGAAAATCGTTCCTCGTCAGAGGCGGGGTAGGTCGGCTTTCGAGGGCGCTAAGTCAAGACCGGGCAGCGCCATGCTCCCCCCTTGGGGGCAGCCGCACCGCAGGTCAGCGCGAAATCGTCCGGCGGGGTCCCCCTCCGTCCGCTTCGCGGCCACCTCCCCCCAGAGGGGGAGGATGAAAAACGGCCGGGAACATGTCCCGGCCGCGTGTCAGTCGTCCCGATGGACCCGTTCGCGTCGTTCGTGACGCTCCTGGGCCTCGACGCTCAGCGTGGCGATCGGGCGGGCTTCCAGCCGCGCGAGGCCGATGGGTTCCCCCGTCTCCTCGCAATAGCCGTAGGCGCCTTCCTCGATTCGACGCAGAGCCTCGTCGATCTTCGAGATCAGTTTCCGTTGCCGGTCGCGGGTGCGAAGTTCAAGAGACCGATCAGTCTCCGACGAGGCGCGATCGGCCAGGTCGGCATGATTCTCGGTCTCTTTCTGGAGATGGGACACCGTCTCGCGGGATTCGCGGAGGATGTCTTCCTTCCAGTCCAGCAACTTCTGTTTGAAATACTCGAGCTGACGCTCGTTCATGAACGGCTCATCGTCCGTTGGACGATAGCCATCTTCCTTAGTCAGAACCGCAGCCGTCTGCATGACGCCTCACGCCCCCATACGCGCGCTCGTTGCGAGCGCGGCCTTATAACAAAAGCATTTGCACGATCAATGAACCTCGCGTTCGGCGCGTGTTCATGCCGCAGGCCTCGCCCGTTCGAGCTTGGCCAGTTCGACCGCCGCCCGGGTCTCGATCTCGTTCAGAATCCCCTCCAGACGGGGATCGTCGGTGGTGTCTCGCTCGGCCCGGATGGCCCGCATCAGGCGGTCCATGGCCATGGGCGTCACCTCGCCATCGATCAGCGCGATCTTCACATCGTCCAGCACATCCAGGATTCGTCCGGCCCGGCCCACCGCCCGCCGGCGGCGCTCCAGCGGCCCGCCCATTTCCTGCAGGGCCAGTAGCGCATCCACCGAGGCGACGCCGCTGACGCCGCCGGTCCGCGCCGCGGCGGCCGGTCCGCTGGCGCCCGCCGTGGCGCCCAGGCTGAAGCCCGTCGCCGCAGCCTTGCCGCCGGCCTTGCCGCCGGTGGTGGACGATAGCCCGCTGGGGCCCTGGACCTTCATGCTCTGACGCAACGCTCCGACAACTTGAGCCTCAACCTGCGCCGACAGCCTTGCGGCATGGTTAATGCCGGGCAATTTCTGCCGCCAGGAGAACTCACCCGATTCAACGCACTGTTTTCACAAAGGTTTCCCCTGGCCCGGTTCTGGCATGGTTACCCCCGGACTCTGCGTTGTGGGAGCATCATGCGTCGTATTCTGGCAGCCTTCGCGATCATCCTGGCCGGCCTCTTCGCCGCCCAGCCGGCCTGCGCCGCCTCGCGCATCAAGGATATAGTCGAATTCGAGGGCGTACGGGACAACGTCCTGGTCGGCTATGGCCTGGTCGTGGGCCTGAACGGCACCGGCGACAACCTGCGCAACTCGCCGATGACCAAGCAGTCCCAGGAGACCATGCTCGAGCGTCTGGGCATGAATGTCCGGGACGCCAACCTCAACACCAAGAATGTCGCCGCGGTCATGGTCACGGCCAAGCTGCCCGCCTTCGCCGCCGCGGGCTCGCCGATCGACGTCACCGTCTCCTCGATGGGCGACGCCAAGAGCCTGCAGGGCGGCACCCTGCTGGTCACCCCGCTGTTCGCCAGCACCGGCGACGCCTACGCCGTGGCGCAGGGCTCGGTGCAGACCGGTTCGGTCTCGGCGTCCGGCGCCTCGGGCAGCTCGGTCAGCAAGGGCGTTCCCACCGCGGGCCGCATCGCCGGCGGGGCGCTGATCGAAAAAGAAACCGGCTTCCAGCTGGCCTCGATGGGCGTGATGCGCATGACCTTGCGCAATCCCGACTTCACCACCGCCCAGCGCATCGCCCAGGCGGTCAACGCCCGCTTCCCCGGCTGCGCGGTCGCCGAGAACCCCACCATCATCAGCATCCGCCCGCCGCCGGGCATGGACATGGTCAGCTTCGTCACCCAGGTCGAGACCCTGGAGGTCCAGACCGACACCCCCGCCAAGGTGATCATCGACGAGGTCGCCGGGGTCATCGTCATGGGCGACGACGTGCGCATCT
The DNA here is from genome assembly GCF_030814835.1 of Caulobacter ginsengisoli. Taxonomy (GTDB): domain Bacteria; phylum Pseudomonadota; class Alphaproteobacteria; order Caulobacterales; family Caulobacteraceae; genus Caulobacter; species Caulobacter ginsengisoli. The sequence continues at coordinate 564,777 of NZ_JAUSVS010000002.1, read as the reverse complement.
CCACCGTCGCCATCGCCCAGGGGAACCTGACCATCCAGGTCCAGGAAAATCCCGGCGTCAGCCAGCCGGCCCCCTTCAGCCAGGGCCAGACCACCCTCGTCCCGCAGTCGAACCTCAATGTCGACGAGGAGAAGGGCCGCCGGCTGATCACCCTCAAGGACGGCGCCTCGCTGGCCAGCCTGGTCAAGGGCCTCAACGCCCTGGGGGTCAGCCCGCGCGACATGATCTCCATCCTCCAGGCCATCAAGGCGGCGGGCGCCCTGCAGGCCGACATCGAAGTGATGTGATGACAAGCCCCCTCACCACTCCTGTCGACATGCTCGGCGCGACCAGGCCCATGTCCACCGCTGAGCTCGCCACCCGCGGCAAGATCGGCAAGACCGCCGAGGCCTTCGAGGGCCAGTTCCTGGGCATCATGCTGCAGTCGATGTTCCAGGGAACCGACGCCGACGCCCCGTTCGGCGGCGGCCAGGGCGAGCAGATGTTCAGGTCCTTCCTGACCGACGCCATCGCCAAGCAGACCGTCAAGGCCGGCGGCCTGGGCATCGCCGCCGTCGTGCAGCGCGAGATGCTCAAGCTGCAGGGTCTCACCGACCAACCCGCCCCCACGCCTACCCAGCCGCAGGTCACCGCCAATGTCGCTTGAAACCCCAATTTCGCCCAGCGAGGGGGACGCCGTCGTCCGCGTCGATCAACTGATCCTGCTGACCGAGCGGCTGACCGAGCTGATCGCCCTGGAAGCCCAGGCCTTCGAGCAGCGCCGCCCGCAGGACGCCGCCCGGCATCTGGACGAGACCTCGCGCCTGGCCAACCTCTACCGGCATGAGTCCGCCCGGGTCCGGGCCGACCCCAGCCTGGTCGGCGCCGCCCCGCGTGAGAAGCGCCTGAAGCTGATCCGCGCCACCGAGGCCTTCGACGCGGTGCTGGCCCGCCAGGGCCGGGCGCTGGAAGCCGCCAAGACCGTCACCGAAGGCCTGGTCCGCGCCATCGCCGAGGAGGTCGCCACCCAGCGCAACGAAGCCTCCGGCTACGGCCCCGGCGCGACGAACCGCACCGCCGACGCCCGGGCGATCACGCTGAACAAGAGCGCCTGAAGAAAACCTGGGACAGCGGAGCCATCTGCTGGAATGGTGGGTGTCCGCGCAATCGAGGGACGCCCGCATGAGATGCGCCCTAACCGCCGCGCTGATGTCCGCCTGCCTGACCGTCACGGCTGGGGCCGCCCTTTCGGCGCCAGCCGATCCCATTCCGATCCCGCCGAGCGGCGAAGAACCGGCGCTGCCGACGGGTCCGCTGCAGGCGGTCTTCGTCCTGGCAGAGCAGGGCGGCGTCATCTACCTGGTGCTCGATGGAGTCGCCGCCGACGAAGATGTCGTCCGTTTCTGGACTTATCTGGTCTGGGACCCCCCTCAATACGGCCACGTCATCGTGTCGCAGTCGATGATCTTCCAGACGATCGATTGCCGGACCCGCACCTATCGGCAGCTCTATTTCGCCTTCTATGACCCGGACGGCATCGGCGCCGGCCAGACAACGCCCGATATCGCCCAACCCATCAAGCCGGGTACGCTACCGGACGCCGAGGCGCGCGTGCTGTGCGACGGCGGGACGGTCCTGGACAACGCCAAGGTTCAGGGCGTGGCCGCGGCCCAGCAGGACGCCCATCGACGCCTCCACGCACAATAGCCCGTCGCTGGCTACTCGGCCGGCGCCGCCATGGCCATGGCCTCGGCCCGCTGGAACGGCCACGCCGTCGAACGCGACTGAAGCTCGGCCGAGGACCACAACAGGCTTTCCACATGCCGCCACAGGGCGCCGATCTCGGCGCTGGCGGCGGAATCCGGATCCAGTTCCTGGGCCGCCAGCCCGCTGGCCTCGGCATGCTGGTAGGCGGCCCGTGAGCGCAGGCCGATCGGCGAGATCGGCAGGCCCAGGGGTTTGAGCGCCCGCACCGCCTCGCCCACCGAGCGCATCTCCACGCCGTTGCGGCGCGAGGGGGCCTGGTTGATGACCAGCAGGCCCGGCCGGCCCATCCGCTTGACCAGCTCGGCGCTCTCGGCGACCGCATGGATGTCGAAAAAGCAAGGCCTAACCACGATCAGGCAGAGATCGGCGCAGCGCACCGCGTGGTCGGTGGTCTCGTCGCTGGCCGGTCCGGTGTCGACGATCAGCAGGTCGGCGGCGCGGCTGGCGGCCTGTTGCAGGGTGAACAGCGCCCCGGCCTTGCACTCGGCGACCTCAGGCCCGCCCAGGGGTCGACGCCGGCGCCATTCGACCAGGCTGTGCTGCCGGTCGAGGTCGGCCATTGCCGCCGGACGCCCCGCGCGCTGGGCGGCGACCGCCAGATGCAGCGCCACGGTGGTTTTTCCGGTCCCGCCCTTGCGGGACAACACTGCAAGCGTCTTCAAAGCCAAAGTCCCCGAATGACACATATCGGGTCCCCCGCAGCAGGAGCCGTGCCTAAAGCCGGTACAGCCGCCCCAGCATCTCCGCCGCCTCGAGGATCGGCCCGGCGTCCCGTTCGACCCGGGCCCGCAGCAGCGCCCCTTCCAGGGCCGAGACGCCGAACCCCGCCAGCCGCCCTGCTGCTTCAGGTTCGTGTCCGTCGGCGACCAGCCGGCCAGCCACCACCTCCACCCAGCCGGCCATGACCGCCTGTCCCGCCGCCCGGATCGCCTCCTCCTCGCCCGCCGTCTCCAGCAGGGTCGTGGCGATGGGGCAGCCGTCGCGCCAGCCGGACTGGCCCATCCAGTGGGCCAGCCAGCCGCAATAGCTCACCATCAGAGCGCCGGCGTCCGGCGCCTCGGCGGCCAGCCGTTCCAGGGTGCGCTCGACCAGCGCCCCCGCCTGGCGCACCGCCGCCTCGCCGATCGCCGCCTTGCCGGCTGGGAAGTAGTGGTAGAGCGAACCCTTCGGCGCCCCACTGCGCGCCACGATGTCGTTGAGCCCCGTCCCCGCATAGCCCCGCCGCCGGAACAGCGTCGCCGCCGCCGTGACGATGGCCTGTCGGTGTTTGGGGGGCGTGGGCAATTGCTAGTCCTCAGAATCTATATAGACTGGTCTATATGAGTTCGGATGAAAAACCAATGGACCCGCCGGAAGGCTACCAGCCCCACTTCCGCAAGAGCCGGGTCACCGATCCCTGGGAGCCGATCTACAGCCGGCGGACCGATGACGCCGTCTGGATCGGCTTCTGGGCCGGCGAGGCCCACGCCAACAGCCGCGGCTTCGTGCATGGCGGCGTCATCGCCGCCCTGGCGGACAATGCCATGGGCCTTTCCTGCGGTCAGGGGCTGGATGCGCCGAGCGGCCTGGTCACCGTCAACCTGGCCATCGACTATCTGGGCACGGCCAGGGTCGGCCAATGGGTGGCGATCGAGGTCACGGTCGTCAAGCGCGGGCGCTCCCTGTGCTTCGCCCAGGCCCTGATCACCGCGGACGGCGTCGCCTGCGCGCGCGCCAACGCCACGTTTCAGGTGCTGAAGTAGTCCCCAGCCTCACCCCAACCTGATCTCCCGTTCCACACCGATGGCGGCCAGGAAGTCGGCGTCGTGGCTGACGGCCAGGATCGCGCCGTCATAGCCGCGCAACGCCGCCTCCACCGCCTCCAGGCTGCTGAGGTCCAGGTGGTTGGTCGGCTCGTCCAGGATCAAGAGCTGCGGCGGCTCAACGCCCGACAGCACGCAGGCCAGGGCCGCCCGCAGCCGCTCGCCGCCGCTCAAGGAGGCCACCGCCTGATGGGCGGCGCTGTTGCGGAACAGGAACCGCGCCAGGGCGGCGTGCGCGGCGTTGAGGCCGGCGCCCGGGTTCAGCCTCTGGAAGGCGTCCAGCACGCTGCCCGCCTGCCCCAGCACCGCCGTCTGCTGGTCCACCAGCACCGCCCACGCGCCCCGCCGCACCGTCCCGGCCGTCGGCGCCAGTTCGCCGGCCGCCAGCCGCAGCAGGGTGGTCTTGCCCGAGCCGTTCGGCCCGACCACCGCCACCCGCTCCGGGCCGGTGAGCTTCAGCGACACGCCCTCCAGCACCGGCGCGCCGCCGTAACCGAAGCCGACGTCCTCAAAGGCCAACACCATCTTGCCCGCCGCCAGTCCGCTGGGCGGCAGGTCGAAGGCCAGGGTGCGCACCCGCTCGACCTGGGCCTGGGCCGCCTCGATAGCTTCAGCGGCGGCGGCCCGCCTGCGTTCGGCCAGCTGCTGACCGCGCGCCCCGCTGTTCTCGGCCCGCTCGGCCATGGCCCCCAGCAGAATCTTCGGCTCGCTGCCCTTGGCGGCGAACTTGCGGCCGGCGGCGTCGCGGCGGGCCTTGCGCTCCAGCGCCTGCTGCGCCTCGCGCGCCGCCCGGTCGGCCTCGCGTTCGGCCAGGTCCAGGCCGCGCTCGGCAGCGGCCCGCTCGGCCGCCTTGCGCTCGGCATAGAGGTCGTAATGGCCGCCATAGACCCGCGCCCCCAGGCTCGACAGCTCGACGATGCGGTCCATCTCGCGCAGCAGCGCGCGGTCATGGCTGACCACCAGCGCCCCGCCCCGCCAGCCGCGCAGCAGGCTCGCGACCTGGGCCCGCGCCGCCGCGTCCAGGTTGTTGGTCGGCTCGTCCAGCAGGATCAGGTCGGGCCGGGCGATCAACAATCCGGCCAGGTCCAGCCGGGTCAGCTGCCCGCCGCTCAGGGACGCGGCCGGACGGTCGAGCGCCAGCCCCGCCAGACCCATATCGGCCAGGCCCTCGGCGACCCGCGCCTCCAGGTCCCAGTCGGCCAGGGCCAGGTCGTCGGCGTCGGCCTCGCCCGCTTCGGCCCGGGCCAGCCGCGCCAGATCCTCGGCAATGCCCAGCCGGTCGGCGACACTGGCGCCCGGCGGCGGGCTCAGGGTCTGGCGCAGGACACCGATCCGCCCGTTGCACGCGACGGTTCCGGCGGCGGGCGCCCGCTCGCCGGCCACGATGGCCAGCAGGGTCGACTTGCCCACGCCGTTGGCGCCGACCAGGCCGGTGCGCTCGGCGCCCAGCGTCAGGCTCAGGTTTTCGAAAAGGACGCGGCCGTCAGGCGTGGCGACGGCGAGATTGTCCAGGGTGACGATAGACATGGCGGCTCACGATCGGATCGAGGGGAAGGGCTCTGCGGTCTTCCGTCCTCATGATCATGGTCGCCTCCATCGGATGAGCCCGGCGATATAGGCCGCCGCCGGCGCGTGGGCAAGGCGGTCAGGGCGCCTTGCGGAAATCCAGCATGAGCAGATTTGAGGTCCCCTCGTTGTCCCCGAAAAGCAGAGTGACATGCGGCTTTCCGGCAACCGTCGAGCCTGACACAGCGCGGGTCCAGTCGCCCGCGACAGCGTAGCTGTAGGTCTGCAGGCCCCCGGGAGTCGTTCCCGGCTCGGCGCCGGTCCATTGCTGCAGATCGGTCCCCAACTCGGGGTGGCTGCCGAATTTGATGATGCCGCACCGGTAGATCAGGAGTGACGGATCCTGAAGGGTAGGCTTTTCGTCGACCCCGACGAGGATCAGATTGGCGCCCGCCCCCATCTGCAGGTTGACGACCCGGGCGCCGGTAGCGGGATCCCTATCGGTGGGCCGGCCATCGTCGTTGAAGCCCAGACTTCGGGCCACCGTTTCCGCCGCCGCCATGTCGTGGGGGTGCTCGATGCAGATCTTCTGGAAAATCTCGAATTCTGAGACACCGGCCGGCGCGGCCCCCGCGGTCGCCAGAACCGCCATCGCCGCCAGGATCGCCAAGCGCATCGCATTCCTCTCCAGTTGGCCGCCTCATTCGGAAACCGACCGCAAGGATCGGGTCGCCCACCCCTCGGCGCAAGCTCAGACTGGACTCCTCATCGCAGAGGAGCCTCGTCATGACCCCAAAGACGCCCTACGCCATCACCGGCCTCGACCCTGCCCCCTTCGCCCAACTGTTTGGCCAGCCCGAAGCCGTGCTCGCCGCCCAGGGCGTTATCCGCGTCGCGGTGGAGACCAAGCCCAGCGCGCCCTGCCGCATCACCCTGGAGGACGCCGAGCCCGGCGAGACGGTGCTGCTGCTCAATCACGAGCATCTGGCGGTCGACACCCCCTACCGCAGCCGCCACGCCATCTATGTCCGCGAGACCGCCGCGCCCGCCGCCCGCTATGTCGATGAGGTTCCCCCGGCCCTGGCCGTGCGCCTGCTGGCCCTGCGGGCCTTCGACGCCGAGGACATGATGATCGACGCCGAGGTGGTTGAGGGCGCTGAATTGCCCGCGATGATCGAGCGGTTCTTCGCCGACCCGCGCACGGCCTACCTGCACGCCCACTACGCCCGGCGCGGCTGCTTCGCGGCGCGGGTGGACCGGGCCTAGCGGTCGCCGTCGGTGATGTCGGCGATGGTGCCGCTGAACGGCTCGTCGCCGGCGCCCACGACGGTGTGGCCGGCGTCCTTGACGCCCTTGTGGGGCCGCTGCAGTTCCTCGCGCTTGCCGACTTCGGCTTCCTGATCGGGCGTGTCGTCGTTGGTGGGGTCGGCCATGGCGGAATCTCCAGGGTGGATCGATCGGACCCTGATCGTTGTCCCTTTCCGAAGCCGCCGCAAGACCTGCCGCGCAACCCGAGATCAAGCCTTGGCGATCAGGTTTGGTAAACGCCTACTGGCCCTGCTTCAGGTGGTGGGTGGTCAGGGTGCGGGCCCAGTAGCGGGGAACGCCGTGGTCGTTCTGCAGCAGATCCACGGCCGCCTTGGACGGCTTGTCCCGCGCCCCGAACGCCTCCAGCACGCCCATCCAGTGGGCCAGGGGCTGGCCGGTCTTCTCGATCACCTGGGCGTCGGTGACATCCCAATACTCGGCCTTGACCATTCGAAGCGTCTCCCGTTGCGGCGGCAAGCTGGCATAGCCAGCTCAGGCTGGTCCAGGGGGTGATTCAGCCATTTTTCGTTGGCCACCGCACCACGCCCGCCGCCACCAGGGCCAGCCAGACCAGCACCGGCTGCAGGGCGAGCCGAGGCCCGTGGTACCACCAGTTGCTCGGCAGCCCCGGCACCGTCACATGGTCGAAGGCGTGGTGAAGGTTGGCCGGGAAGACGCAGACCGCATACAGCGCCAGCCCGATCCCCGCCCAGCGCCGCAGAGCCGGAATCTGCAGGCCCAACCCGCCGGCGATCTCGGCCAGGCCGGTGAGTTGGATGACCAGCAGCGGGTACGGGACCCAGTCCGGCATGATCGGCAGAAACCTCTGGCTGGCGACCAGGTGGAAGACGCCGAAGGCGGCATAGGCCGGGCCGAGGGTCCGGCAGACCCACAGCTGGGCCTGGCCCGGGATTGGGGCGCGGCGCGCGGCGGGAAGGCTCTGAACGATCATCGACTCCAGAAATACGAAGCCGCGCCGGCCCTGGATCAGCCGCGCCGGTGGAACTGGCTCGCGCCTCGCGATATGGCTTCCGGACTGTCCACGGGGGGGACCGATGCGGCTGATCCTTATTCTGCTGGCGATGCTGGCCTGCGCGGCGCCCGCCCGGGCGCAACTTCAGACCCAGATGACCGCCCCGGCCAGCCGCCTGGAACGGGACATCCCGGTCAACGCCCGGCTGCTCTACGTCGCCGAGTCCGACAACAAGGCGGCCGGCCGGTCGATCGGCTATCACACCCTGCCCGAAGCGCCACAGGCGGATGGCCTGCTGGCGGTCTGGGTGATCGACGCCTTCGTCACGCCCTGGCCCTTCAAGGGCAAGACGGCGGCCTATGCGGGCGGCCTCTATCTGTTCGACTGCGAGGGCCGGCGCTTCAGTCTGCAGCGCGGCGCCCTGCACGCGGCGGATGGCGAGCAGCTGGACTATTACGACAGTCCCCAGCCCTGGGAGAAGGCGCAGGCCGATAGCGAGCTGGCGCTGGTCCTGCGCAATGTCTGCGACGCCGATCCCCGGTTTCCGACGATTCCCACGGTTGTCGGGCTGACCGCCATGCTGGCCGACGCCGCCAAGCGGGCCCGCTGAGATGAAGTTCTCAAAATGTTCTTGTGCAATCGGCGAGTCTGCGCACTACATATAGCCGCTTGCGTCTCGCGTACGCGCGAGCCCTGACAACCCGTTCCCAACTCCCGCGTTACCAAAGACCCCATGGCCGAACAGCTCGACTTCATCCGTGTGCGCGGCGCCCGCGAGCACAATCTCAAGGACGTCAATGTCGACATCCCGCGCGGCGAGCTGGTGGTGATCACCGGCCTGTCGGGGTCGGGCAAGTCGTCGCTCGCCTTCGACACCATCTATGCCGAGGGCCAGCGCCGTTACGTCGAGAGCCTGTCAGCCTATGCCCGGCAGTTCCTGGAGCTGATGAGCAAGCCGGACGTCGATCTGATCGAGGGCCTCTCGCCCGCCATCTCCATCGAGCAGAAGACCACCAGCCGCAATCCGCGCTCGACCGTCGGCACGGTGACCGAGATTCACGACTACATGCGCCTGCTCTGGGCGCGGGTCGGCATCCCCTATAGCCCGGCGACGGGCCTGCCCATCGAGAGCCAGACCATCAGCCAGATGGTCGACAAGCTGACCGCCCTACCCGAGGGCGAGCGCATCTACCTGCTGGCTCCCGTGGTCCGCGACCGCAAGGGCGAGTACCGCAAGGAGATCGCCGAGTGGCGCAAGGCCGGCTTCCAGCGGCTGAAGATCGACGGGACCCTCTATCCGATCGAGGACGCGCCCGAGCTCGACAAGAAGTTCAAGCACGACATCGACATCGTCGTGGACCGGCTGGTCACCAAGGAAGGCCTTGAGACCCGCTACGCCGACAGCCTCGAAACGGCGCTCCGCCTCGCGGACGGCATCGCGGTGGCTGAATGGGCGGATGACGGTTCCGGCGGCGAGCCCCGGCGGATGCTGTTCTCCGAGCGCTTCGCCTGCCCGGTCAGCGGCTTCACCATCGCCGAGATCGAGCCGCGCCTCTTCTCGTTCAACAATCCGGCCGGCGCCTGCCCGGCCTGCGATGGCCTGGGCGCCAAGCTGGCCTTCGACGCCGACCTGATCGTGCCGGACAAGGACAAGAGCCTGCACAAGGGCGCCGTCTCGCCCTGGGCCAAGGGGCCCTCCCCGCTCTACACCCAGACCCTGCAGGCGCTGGCCCGCCACTACGACTTCTCGATGGACCAGCCCTGGCACGCCTTGCCGGACAAGGCCCGCGAGGTGGTGCTCTACGGGACCGGGACCGAGAAGATCCACTTCGTCTATGACGACAACGCCCGCAAATATGAGGTCAACAAGCCCTTCGAGGGCGTGCTGCCCAACCTGGAGCGCCGCTGGCGCGAGACCGATTCCAGCTGGGTGCGCGAGGAGCTGGGCCGCTACCAGTCCGACACCCCCTGCGATGTCTGCCACGGCGCGCGCCTCAAGCCCGAGGCCCTGGCAGTCAAGATCGGCGGCCGCAATATCGCCGAGGTCTCGACCCTGTCGATCCTGCACGCCCGCGACTGGTTCGCCAGCCTCGAGACGGACCTGACCGACAAGCAGCTGGAGATCGGCCGGCGGATCCTCAAGGAGATCGGCGACCGCCTGCGCTTCCTGGTCGATGTCGGCCTCAACTATCTGAACCTGTCGCGCAATTCCGGCAGCCTGTCGGGCGGCGAGAGCCAGCGCATCCGGCTGGCCAGCCAGATCGGCTCAGGCCTGACCGGCGTGCTCTACGTGCTGGACGAACCCAGTATCGGCCTGCACCAGCGCGACAACACCCGCCTGCTGACCAGCCTCAAGGGCCTGCGGGACCTGGGCAACTCGGTCCTGGTCGTCGAGCATGACGAAGAGGCGATCATGACCGCCGACCATGTCATCGACATGGGCCCGGCCGCCGGCATCCATGGCGGCCATCTGGTCGCCGAGGGCAAGCCGGCCGACATCATGGCCAACCCCAGGAGCATCACCGGCCAGTATCTGTCGGGCGTGCGCGAAATCGCCGTGCCCGACCAGCGCCGGCCGATCTCCAAGAAGCGGGTGCTGCGCGTGGTCGGGGCGACCGGCAACAACCTCAAGAGCGTGACGGCGGAGATCCCGGTCGGCACCTTCACCTGCATTACCGGCGTCTCGGGCGGCGGCAAGTCGACCTTCACCATCGAGACCCTCTACAAGGCCGCCGCCCGCCGGCTGAACAATGCCTCCGACGCCCCGGCCCCACACGAGCGGATCGAAGGCCTGGAGAATTTCGACAAGGTCATCGACATCGATCAAAGCCCGATCGGCCGCACGCCGCGTTCCAATCCGGCCACCTATACCGGCGCCTTCCAGCCGATCCGCGACTGGTTCTGCCAACTGCCGGAGTCCAAGGCCCGCGGCTACGGCCCCGGCCGGTTCAGCTTCAACGTCAAGGGCGGCCGCTGCGAGGCCTGCCAGGGCGATGGGCTGATCAAGATCGAGATGCACTTCCTGCCCGACGTCTACGTCACCTGCGACGTCTGCAAGGGCAAGCGCTACAACCGCGAGACCCTGGAGATCCTGTTCAAGGGCAAGTCGATCGCCGACATCCTGGACATGACCGTCGAGGAGGCCGCCGACTTCTTCAAGGCCGTGCCGCCGGTGCGCGACAAGATGGAGACGCTGAAGCGGGTCGGGCTGGGCTACGTCCATGTCGGCCAGCAGGCCACCACCCTGTCGGGCGGCGAGGCGCAGCGGGTGAAGCTCTCCAAGGAGCTCAGCAAGCGGGCCACGGGGCGGACCCTCTACATCCTGGATGAGCCGACCACGGGCCTGCACTTCGAGGACGTCAAGAAGCTGCTCGAGGTGCTGCACGAGCTGGTCGACGCCGGCAACACCGTGGTGGTCATCGAGCATAACCTCGACGTGGTGAAGACCGCCGACTGGGTGGTCGACTTCGGCCCCGAGGGCGGCGACGGCGGCGGCGAGATCGTCGGGGTCGGCACGCCCGAACAGATCGCCGCCATCGAGGGCAGCTGGACCGGCCGCTACCTGGCCGAACTGCTGGCCAAGCACCGGGCGCGGACCAAGAAGCGGGCCTGAGAGCTACTCGAACAGGCCGGCGACGACGGCGCGCGCCGGCCTGGTCGCTATGACCGTTTGGGTCAGTTGAAGGTGTCGGCCTGCGTCCCGGTCTGAACGACCTGGCGATAGGCCTCGGCCGCCGGCGCCATCAGCACCATGTTCAGCAGGCCGCCGAACAAGGCCGAGACCAGGGTGTAGGTCAGGCGTACGGGCGAATAGAGGTCCATCGACCCGGTCGGCTTGCTCGGGAAGAACTCGCGCACCGCGGTCATGAACGGCACGCCGGCCACGACGCTGGCCACCGTCACTCCGACGACGAACATGATGAAGCCGATCAGCAGGGCCAGGATGAAGGCCAGGAAATAGCAGCCCAGCAGGTTCCAGAAATTTCCCCTGGTCTGCGACCAGCTGGCGAACACGCTGAGCTCACGGCGCGCAAAGGTGGCCGGCCCGGCGAACGACATCTTCACGCCCAGCCAGAGCGCAACCACCCCCATCACCACGTAGGAGAGCAGGACCATCAGGATCGCCCCGCCGACCATGCCCGACGCGCCCAGAACAGCGCCCAGGACGCTCAACACGATCGCCAGCACGATGATCAGCGCGATGCCGACAAGCGTGCCCAGCAGCACCAGGATCACGCCCAGCAGCAACAGCCGTAGCTCGTCGGCCCCAAAGGACAGGCCCAGAAAGCCATGCTCCTGCGGTCGAAGGACGCCGCGATAGATGGCGCCGGCCTGAATCGCGGTCGAAACACAGCCGATCAGCGCACAGCCGGCGAAGAAGAGGAACATCGGCCGAAGCAGGCCAAGCGCCGCGGAGGGATCGGCGCTGGGCCCGGCGGCGGCGACCTGGCTTACCGCCTGCATGTAGCCCGAGGCGCCCATGACCCAGTAGGTGGCGAAGGCCGCGGCCAGCCCGACCACGCTCAGCGCTACGACCGTCAGCGGCCGCTGCCGCGCCAGGCGGAAACCCTCGAACGCGACCTCCGATGGTGAAAATGCCATGGTCCCCTACTCCCTATCGAGCCGGCCTGGCCGGCGTTTGGGCGATGGTAGCCGTCCCACCCGCCAAGGAAACCCTCGTTCGCGCCGGTCTCACTCGAATACGGCGGCCGGACATCGCATCACGGGCCCAGGCTGCGCCACCAGGCCGCCTCAGTGGGGTCCAGCGGCGGCCTGCCGCTGGACGAACTCTTCGGTGCTGTTGACCTTTGGATAGGGCGCCTCCGGGACCGGCAGGCCCAGGAAGTCGCAGAGCGGCCCCCAGCCCTGGCCGGGGTGGTATTCCAGCAGGCGGTCCGCGGGAATGCTGGCGCGCACCTGGGCGTTATGGCGTTCATAGACGGCGATGCAGTGGTCGCGGTCGTTCAGCCGGCCGTCGAACTTCTGGCCGATCACCGCCGCGACCATCGCTGCGAAGCCCGGCGGCGCGTTCTTGAAGTCCGGATCGGCGAAGATGGTCGCCTGGGTGGACCTGAACCAGCTGTCGGCGTCGCGGGTAGTCAGGATCACCTTGGCGTCGGGATAGCGCTGGGCCAGCACGCCGTAGAACTCGGCCGAAGGCCAGTCGACCGCGCAGCTGAAGCCGTCGAACAGCACCTCCCAGTCGACCGCCTCGCCCTCTCCGGCCCGCCGCCAGAGGTCGATGTCCTCCGGCCGGCCGAACACCTCCATCATATGGTGGCAGCGACCCAGGCCCAGCTGCTCCAGGGCCAGTTTCAGCGACATTGTGCTGGTGCGGCCAAGGCCCGCGCCAATGACTTTCAGCACCACAGTCGGGCCCTCAGCTAAACGCTTCGGCCTGCTGGGCCGAACTGGAGCCAGCGACGTCCGCATAGGCGCGGGCGGCCGGACTGACGAACAGAACCTGCACCACCGCGGCCAGCAGCGGCCCCACGATCAGGATCGAGACGATGGTGATCGGCGAGGTGAACATGCCCAGAATGGCCTGTTCGGTCTGGGCCGGATCGCCGCTGGAAAGCGCCGCCATGCTGCCGCCCATGAGGACGAGGACCAGCAGGACCAGCACGATGTAGAGGACGATCAGCATCAGGCAGAGCAGGGCGTTCATGCCCATCAGCCGCCAGTAGTTGCTCGCCGCGGCGCTGACGGCCGGGAAGATGCTGATCCGGCCCTTGTCCAGCGTCATAGGCCCCACGAAGGCGAAAAGCGATAGGAAGGACAGGGCTGAGAATACCCCGGCGATGAAGCCCAGCAGGTTGCCAAGGCCGCCCATGCGGAACAGCATGAACAGCACGATCACCGTCAGGATGTACCAGACGATATAGATCAGGGTGACCAGGAACAGGGTTAGGGCCATGCGAAACTCGTTCGCGCCCAGCCGCATCCGGGCCCAGGCCCGGCTGCCGGTCGGGTCCAGCACCGCCCGGTAGATCGCCGAGCCGACGATCCCGAAGAAGATATAACCCACCGCCATGATCATCAGGAACATGAGGAGAAGGCCGCCGACCGCGCCGCTGTTGAACTGGCCCGTCCGGAGCTGGGACATCTGGGCCATCATGCCCACGCCCAGCCCGCCGGAGATCAGTCCGACGACAAACTGGACGATATAGTAGCCGACCAGGGCAAGCGCCCATCCGACCAGGCTGAGCGGCTCGCGCCCGATAACCCGGAATCCTTCGACGACAGCGCCGCCAACATTGACCTTCATCGCAGCCCCCTGCGGTTCACCTATCAGGCGAGACTAGACACACCCCGCCCCGTCGGCAACAAGCGCTCTTCCAACGGAGCCGACCCATGATCTTCTACGGCGAGCGAAACCCCGCCCCCAATCCGCGCCGGGTGCGCATCTTCATCGCCGAGAAGGGGATCGACCTGCCCGAGACCCGGGTCAACCTGCGCGAGCGCGAGCACAAGAGCGCCGAGCACAAGGCCCGCAACAGCCTGGGCCAGGTGCCGGTGCTGGAACTGGACGACGGCACGATGATCTCGGAAAGCGTCTCGATCTGCCGCTATCTGGATGCCACCTGCGAGGGGCCCAAGCTGTTTGGCGAAACGCCCCTGGAGGCGGCGCTGATCGACATGTGGATCCGCCGCATCGAGTTTCAGCTGATGACGCCGGTCGGCATGTTCTGGCGCCACGCCCACCCGCTCACCGCCGCCCTGCTGACCCAGAACCGCGAGTTCGGCGAGTCCAACCGCGAGATCTTCGCCCGCGTCTGCCTGTGGCTAGACCGGGAACTGGCCGACGGCCGACCCTATCTGGCGGGCCGCTACAGCATGGCCGACATCGTCGCCCAGACCACCCTGGACTTCGCCGGCTTCACCGGGCTGGAGCCGCCGGCGGAAGCGACGCACCTGGCGGCCTGGCGGGAAGGCCTGGCGGCGCGGCCCAGCGCCAACGCTTAGGCCGTTGCCGGCGCAGCGTCGGCGGACGCTAAAGGCGGCGCGGCGCCGGCGGCCTTGATGCGCTCATAGGCTCGGGCAGTCGGGGCGATGGTGATGGTCAGCTGCAGGATCAGCGCCAGGATGTTGACCGCCGCCGCCAGCAGGATCTTGCCCAGCGCCGCCAGGGCCCCGGCCACGTCCAGATGCCCTTCGACGGCGCCCTTGGCGCTGAGGCCGACCGCCCGGATGACGCCCAGGGTGACCGCCAGCCCGAACAGGGCCAGCAGCACGCCCATCACGCCGGCGGCCAGGAACATGCCCAGCAACGGCCAGAACCGGCCCCGGGTCAGAGCCCAGGATCCGAAGACGCTCACCTGGGCCTCGGCATAGGAGGCTACCTTGTTGAGGGCCAGCCGAACGCCCCACCACACCCAGCCCGCCATCAGCACAAAGCCCAGCAGCAGCCGGATCGGGAACCGCAGCGGCCAGGCCAGCGGCTGGGTGACCAGCACCACCAGGGCGAAACCGATGGCCCAGTAGGCGGCCAGGATCAGCAGCGAGGCCAGCTCGACCCCGAAGACCCTCAGCTCGTCCTTGCCCAGATTGAGGTGCGACAGGCCCCGCCAGTCGGGATGCAGCACCGCCCGGTAGATGGCCGACTTGATGATGCAGTAGATGGCGAACGACAGGATGAAGCCCACCGTGGCGGCCGGGCCGAACCGGGCGGCCAGTTCTTCCCAGTCGCGGCCGCCGCCCGTGGGCCGCAGCTCGCGGCTGATCTCGGTCAGGTGGGTCAGCAGACCCGTGGACAGCACCCCGACCAGCAGCAGGAACCAGAGGAAGCCGAAGGCCGTCCAGCCCAGCGTCGCGCCGGGTTTGTCCCGGATGATCCTGAAGCCCTCGAAGGCGGCGTCGGTTGGCGAAAAGTCGGACATGCGCAACGGTCTGAGACTGAATTGAACGGACGAATCGCCCGGACTTTCAGTCTAGACCGCCGGGCCTCTCAAACCCCTTAACGAATTAACCCTCCACCGGCTCCGTCAGCGCCTTGTAGACATGGGCCCAGGGCGCCATCGCCACGGTGATCATCACCGAGGCGACCATCGCCACGATCAGCCCCAACCCCAGGAACCAGGGCAGGAGTTGCTGGGTGACCACGCCGGGCGGCTGGCTGAAGAAGGCCTCGATGTTGGCCTCGGTGAGACTGCCCATGGCGTTGGTGCTGATCAGCGCCACCCCGCCCACCCCAAACAGCAGGGCGCTGAGCAGGGACTGAACCAGGAAGACAACGACCAGGTTGAGCAGGCCAACCAGGAACAGCGAACCGGCGTGACCCTTGGTCAGCCGCCAGGACTCGAACAGGCGGAATTCCTTCTCGATGACGCTGGCGGGGGCGATCAGCGAGAAGCGCAGCAGCACCCAGATCAGGCCAACGATGTAGCCAATGGCGGCGATGATGCACCAAGCGATCATGACGCCCTGCGAAATCTTGTAGGCCAGGAAGCCCAGCGCCACGGCCACGCCCGCATAGACCATGATGGCCAGGGTCAGCAGGACGGCGGCGACGATGATGACCAGGGCCAGCATCAGCTCGCCCCGACCCAGCCGCAGATAGAAGAAGCGGTCGTCCTTGGGCGTCACGACGGCCCGGCAGATCGCCGCCGCCAGCAGGACCCGCACCAGCAGGCTGCCGATCGTCGCCAGCGGATTCTGGAAGAAGAGCTGGCTCTCCGCCCTCAGGATATCATGTGGACTGGGCTCGACGCCGCTGCGGGCGATCTCGCTCATCTGATGGACGAAATTGAACAGCGCGCCGATGATGCCGATGGCCGGCACGATGGCCAGCACATAGATCACCAGCCCCCAGACCAGCACCGCCAGCGGCTTGCGCCGGATCACACCGAACCCCGCCAATGCGGCGTCGGCCACGTCGAATTTAGCCATGAGCCCCTCCCGAAGAACTCCGTTTTGCCGACAGCATCACAAAACGGGCGCGGGCGCCATCGCAACCGGCTTGGCCCTGGCGCCCACCACGCCTATTGAGACGCCATGACCCAAAAACCCATCCACGTCATCGGCGGCGGCCTGGCCGGCTCGGAGGCCGCCTGGCAGGCGGCCCAGGCCGGGGCGCCCGTGATCCTGCACGAGATGCGGCCCATTCGCGGCACCGACGCCCACCAGACCGACGGCCTGGCCGAGATGGTCTGCTCCAACTCGTTCCGCTCCGACGACTGGGAGCACAATGCCGTGGGCCTGCTGCACGCCGAGATGCGGCGGCTGGACTCGGTGATCATGGCCGCCGCCGACCTCAGCCAGGTGCCGGCCGGCGGGGCGCTGGCGGTCGACCGCGACGGCTTCTCGGCCGAGGTCACCCGGCGCATCGAGGCCCATCCGCTGATCACCATCGCCCGCGAGGAGATCGCCGGCCTGCCGCCCGCCGACTGGGACAGCGTCATCGTCGCCACCGGCCCCCTCACCTCTCCGGCCTTGGCGCAGGCCATCCTGGACCTGACCGGCGAGGGCCAGCTGGCCTTCTTCGACGCCATCGCACCGATCATCCATCTCGACAGCATCGACATGAGCGTGGCCTGGCGCCAGTCACGCTACGACAAGGAAGGCCCGGGGGGCGACGCAGCCGCCTACATCAACTGTCCGATGGACAAGGCCCAGTACGAGGCCTTCATCGACGCCCTGATGGCCGGGCCCAAGTCCGAGTTCAAGGAGTGGGAGAACGTCCCCTATTTCGACGGCTGCCTGCCCATCGAGGTGATGGCCGAGCGCGGCCGCGAGACCCTGCGCCACGGCCCGATGAAGCCGGTGGGCCTGACCAACGCCCATAATCCTACCGAGAAGGCCTACGCCATCGTCCAGCTGCGACAGGACAACGCCCTGGGCACGCTGTGGAACATGGTGGGCTTCCAGACCAAGCTGAAGCACGGCGCCCAGACCGAGGTCTTCCGCACCATCCCGGGCCTGCAGGACGCCCAGTTCGCCCGGCTGGGCGGGCTGCATCGCAACACCTTCCTCAACAGCCCCCGCCTGCTGGACCGCCAGCTGCGGCTGAAGGTCCAACCCCGCCTGCGCTTCGCCGGCCAGGTCACCGGGGTCGAGGGCTATGTCGAAAGCGCCGGCATCGGGCTGCTGGCCGGCCGCCTGGCCGCCGCCGAGCGCCTGGGCCAGGCCCTGGAAGCCCCGCCGGCCACCACGGCGCTGGGCGCCCTGGTCAACCACATCACCGGCGGCCACCTCGAAGGCCAGCCCGCCAGCTTCCAGCCGATGAACATCAACTACGGCCTGTTGCCGCCCATCGAGGACGCCACGCCGAAGAAGGCCGACGATGGCCGCCGCCTGAAGCCGGCCGAGCGAGGCCGGGCCCGCAAGCGGCTTGCCTCCCTGCGCGCCCTGGACGACCTTGACGCCTGGCGCGGCGCAGTCGCCTCGGCCGCCGCGGAGTAAGAGAGCCTTCATGACCCGAAACCGCGCCATCCTGGGCTCGATCGCCTTCTTCCTGCTGGCCCCGGGGATTGTCGGGTTCGCCATTCCGGCCTGGATCAGCGGCTGGCGCCCGGGCCCGCTGACCGACGACCACCCGCTGATGATCCCGCTGGGCCTGACCCTGGTCACCCTGGGCCTGCTGGCCCTGATCGGCTGTTTCGTCCGTTTCGCCCTGCAGGGCGAGGGCACGCCGGCCCCGATGGCGCCGACCCAGAAACTGGTGGTCGAAGGCCTCTACCGCCATGTCCGCAACCCGATGTACCTGGCGGTGCTGGCTATCCTGCTGGGCCAGGCCCTGGCTCTGGCCAACCTCTGGCTGCTCGTCTACGCCGCCGTCATCGCCGTGGCCTTCGCGGTCTTCGTCAAGGTCTATGAGGAGCCGACCCTGCGCGGCGCCTATCCCGAGGACTGGCCGAAATACGCCGCCGCCGTGCCCGCCTGGCTGCCGCGCCGCAAGGCCTGGACTCCCGACGACAAAGACCGACCCTGAGCCCTGGCATCGGGCGCAAGCGATCATTAGGGTGCGCCCCACAAACCGCACGATATTCACGGGGAACCGCCCAGAATGAAAATTTCCATCCGCCTGCTGGCCGCGGCGTCGCTCACCTTGGCCTGTGGGGCTCTCGCGTTTGGGGGAATGGCCGACGCCCGGCCCTTCACCGCCCGGGACATGGCGACCCTGGACCGGGTCAGCGATCCGCAGGTCTCGCCCAACGGCCGCTGGGCCGTCTACGATCTGCGGGTGGTCGATTACGAGGCCAACAAGTCGAGCCACCAGCTGTGGGTCGTCGACCTGAAGGACAAGACCCCGACCCCGCGCCTGCTGCCGGCTTCCGAAGGCGGCGCCACCGGCGCGCGCTGGGGCCGCGACAGCAAGACCCTCTACTTCCTCTCCAGCCGGTCGGGCAGCAACCAGGTCTGGCGCACCGAGATCGGCGAGACCGGCGCCAGCCAGGTCACCAAACTTCCCTTTGACGTGGGCGCCTTCCGCGTCTCGCCCAATGGCCGGACGCTGGTGGTCGACCAGCCGGTCTTCCCCGACTGTCCGGACCTGGCCTGCACCCAGGCCCGCCTGGAGGCCAAGAAGGGCGTCAAGACCAGCGGCGTCCTCTATGACCGCCTGTTCGTGCGCCACTGGGATACCTGGGCGGACGGCACCCGCAACCACCTCTTCGCCCTGACCTTCGACGAGAAGGGCATCACCGCCGACGGCCCCGTCGACATCACCAGGGGCTTCGACGGCGACATTCCCAGCAAGCCGTTCGGCGACGACGCCGACTTCGTCTTCACCCCCGACTCGCGCGGCGTGGTGTTCTCGGCCCGCCTGGCCGGCAAGACCGAGGCCTGGAGCACCAATTTCGATCTCTGGCAGGTCGACCTGACGGGCGGTGCGCCGGTCAACCTGACCGCCTCCAACGAAGCCATGGACACCGGCCCGGTGTTCTCGCGGGACGGCAGGTTCCTGGCCTATCGGGCCATGAAACGCCCGACCTTCGAGGCCGACCGGCTGGGAATCTGGGTACGCGACGTGGCGACCGGCGAGAGCCGCGAGGTGGCCCCCGGCTGGGACCGCTCGGCCGACAGCATCGCCTGGTCCGAGGACGGCAAGACCCTCTATGTCACCGCCGAGGACATCGGCCAGACCAAGGTGTTCGCGATCAATGTCGCCAGCGGCGATGTGAAGGCCCTGACGGGCGATGGCCGTGTCAGCGCACTGCAGGTCGGCGACAAGGCCCTGGTCATCAGCCGGGACATGCTGGACAGCCCCGCCCAGCTCTACAAACTGGAGCTGAACGGCCAGAACCCGGTGCAGCTGACCCAGGCCAATGTCGCCATCACCAAGCAGATCGACTGGGGCCAGTACGAGCAGTTCAGCTTCACCGGCTGGAACGGCGACAAGGTCTACGGCTACCTGGTCAAACCGGCCAACTTCGATCCGGCCAAGAAGTATCCCGTCGCCTTCCTGATCCATGGCGGGCCGCAGGGCAGCTTCGGCAACCTCTTCCACTATCGCTGGAACGCCCAGACCTATGCCGGGGCCGGCTATGCGGTGGTGATGATCGATTTCCACGGCTCGACCGGCTACGGCCAGGGCTTCACCGACGCCATCAGCCAGCACTGGGGCGACCGTCCGCTCGAGGACCTGCAGAAGGGCTGGGCCGCGGCCCTGGCCCGCTACAGCTTCCTGGACGGCGACCGCGCCTGCGCGCTGGGCGGCTCCTACGGCGGCTACATGGTCAACTGGATCGCCGGGACCTGGAACCAGCCCTGGAAGTGCTTCGTCAATCACGACGGGCTGTTCGACACCAAGTTCATGGGCTCCTCGACCGAGGAACTGTGGTTCAGCGAGTGGGAGAACGGCGGGCCGGTCTGGAGCAACCCGGACGGCTACGACAAGTTCAATCCGGTCAACAAGATCGCCAACTGGACCAAGCCGATGCTGGTGGTCGAGGGCGGCCGCGACTATCGGGTGCCGCTGGAAGAAGCCCTGGCCACCTTCGGGACCCTGCAGCGCAAGGGGATCGAGAGCCAGTTCCTCTACTTCCCCGACGAGAACCACTGGGTCCTCAAGCCCCAGAACAGCGTGCAATGGCATGACACGGTGCTCGACTGGCTGGCCCGCTGGACCGGCCCTGACGCGCCGAAGTCCTGATCTTGCGTAAAATCCGTCGCGGCGTGACTCCGGTCACGGTCGCGGCGGCGGCGGCGGCGGCCGACCTAGTTTCCCGGCGGGCTTCAACAGAGAAGCTTGTCCGGGGAACACCAAGATGAAATCGCTTTTCCGCATGCCGGCGCTCGCCATGGCGTTGGCCATGGCCGGTTCGGCCGCCTTCGCCCAGATCACGCCGCCTGGCCTGGAGGGCAAGGACTGGGCCCAGACTTCATTCAGCATCGAGGGCGATGTGATGGTGAAGATCACCGCCAGCAACCTCACCGTCGACACCATCAACGGCAACACCACGCGGATCGTGCTGAACGTCAACGGCCGGGACGTGGTGGACACGACCGCCGCCAAGGCCGAAACCCAGGTCTCCTATATCGTGTCGGGCCGGGGCCGCTATCAGGCGATCGCCATCTGCTACAACCACAATGCGACGGCCTACAAGTGCTCGGTGGTGGCCGAGAAGGTCTCGCCCGATCCGGTCTTCAAGTAGCGGCTACCCCAACCGTCCGGTCGCCACGGCCAGGGTCAGGCGCAGCCGCTTGACCAGGGCCCCTGGCTCGCCGGCCATGGACGCCCGGGCGAGGGCGGCGGGGGCCACCGCGGGGAAAGCCGCGACTGGCAAAGGGCCGACTTCCGCGCGGGCCGCGGCCAGGGCTCCGTCGACCTCCAGGCGGATGTCCTGGCCGCTCCAGGCCTGTGGCAGGCGGCAGCGATGGCCGGTCTGCTTGAGCCGCCACAGGGCGGCCAGGCCATAGGCCCGCGCGGCGGAGACGACGTGGGCGGCATCGCTCGCTGGATCCAGCCGCCTGGCCGCCAGCGCGGTCACCGCCCCGACCGTGGCGTCCAGATAGGCCAGCACGGCCTCGCGATCCGCGAACGGCTCTGTTTCCAGGTCGGCGTCGCGGGCCTCGGTCAGGTCGGCCAGGGCCTGGGGCGGGAGGCTGGAGGCGGCGACGGCCAGCACCACCGGATGGCGGCGCGGCGGGCGGCCGAGGGCAATCTCGTCCATCGCCTCGCGCCACCAGGTCAGGCGGATCTCGCCCATCAGCGGATCGCTGACCGCGAAGGGGATGCGGGCCAGTTCCTGGTTGAAGGCGTAGAGGGCGAGCACATCGGCCCGCGCCGCCGGATCGGCGACGAAACGGCTGGCCAGCCAGCGGTCCGGGTCGGCCCGCCTGACGATGGCGTCGATGTCTTCGAGGTCATCCATGCTCAAAACGAAAAGGGCCCGTCGCGATGACGGGCCCCCTCCTTGCCTTGTGTCCAGATCAGCCGAAGACGGTCTGGTTCATCGCCATCGCGGTGAGCATCGGCAGCGACAGCAGGACGTTGATGCGCGAGAACATCATCGCCTTCTTGGCGGCGGCGGCCTTGGCGTCGGCGTCGGCCTCCTTGATGCCCAGCGCGATCTTCTGCGCCGGCCAGATGAAGCCCCAGACGTTGATGAACATGATCGTGCCCAGCCACACACCCACCCCAAGGAAGGTGTAGTTGATCTGGCCGGCGTCGTAGCCGCCGGCGAAGCCCAGGGTCAGGACTTCCATCAGATAGCCGCGGCTGATCGCCAGGATCACGCCCATGACCCAGGTCGCCAGGGCGGCCCAGCGGAACCAGAACAGCGCTTCGGGCGCGATGTATTTCGACACCGCCGGCTTCAGCTCGGCCGGCACGTTGGGCATCACCCGGATCTGCACGAAGTTGAAGTAGTAGAGCAGCCCGATCCACAGGATGCCGAAGAACACGTGCAGCCAGCGGAACACGGCCTGCCAGAAGATGGCGCCGCCGTGATCGGGCCCGTGCAGATAGTAGCCAACGATCATGATGAGCGCCAAAATGACGCTGACGATCATGGTGTTGCGGAAGTTCGACAGAAATCCAGCCATAGCTTTCGTCCCCAGGGATTCCCTACCAGAGGTCCAGCTATAGGCCCGTTCCCGGGCGGCTGCCAAGCAGCCTCAGACGGCGATCAGGGCCGCCGCCAGCCGCCGGCCGTCGGAGGCCAGGACGTTATACTGCTGGGCGGCCGCCTGGGTGGACATGAACTCCAGGCCGAGGCCCGCGTTCTTCACCGCCTCGCGCAGGTCGCGGCTGGGCAGCATCTGGGTGAGGCCCGTGCCGAACAGCACAAACTCGACGGCGGCGGGGCCGGCCGCGAGGATTTCGGCCAGATCGGCGGCGCCCACCTGATCGAAGCTCACCGGACGCCAGGCCAGCGGCTCGTCGTTCAGGATGAGCAGCGAGCCGGGCCGCCACTGCCCCGACACCCGAAATCCGCCGCCGCCCCAGGCGTCGATGGACGGCGGCTGTCGCAGGTCAGCCACTAGTAGCGGGCCGGGCCGAGCTTGATCGGGGTGGCGTCCTCGTCGCCGCGCTTGACGCCCCACAGCAGGATCAGCGGCAGGGCCACATAGACCGACGAATAGGTGCCGATGAAGATGCCGAACACCATGGTGAAGACCAGCGGGAACAGGGCCGGACCGCCCAGGAACAGCATGCCGCCCAGCGCCAGCAGCGCCGTCGAGCCGGTGATGATGGTCCGCGACAACCGCTCGTTTTCCGACAGGTTGATCAGGTCGCCCAGGGGCGTGACCTTGTATTTCCGCAGGTTTTCCCGAAGCCGGTCGAAGGTGATGACCTTCTCGTTCATCGAATAGCCGATGACGGTCAACAGGCCCGCCACGGTGGTCAGCGAGAACTCGATCTGCAGGAAGGACAGCATGCCGATGGTCAGCACGATGTCGTGCAGCACGGCCAGCACGGCGCCGAAGCCGAACTGCAGCTGGAAGCGGAACCAGATGTAGAGAAGCATCAGGCCCAGGGCCAGGCCCATAGCCTCCAGGCCCGACCACAACAGCTCCTTGGAAACCTGCGAGCCGATGACGTCCTGGCGCTTGATGGTCAGGCCCGGGACCTCGGCCTTCAGCCTGGCGGCGACCTGCTGGCCGACCGTGTTGAGGTCCTGGCCCTCGGCGGCGCGGAAGCGGAGCATCGCCGAGTTGGGATCGCCGACGATGGACACCACCGACGGATCGTGGGCCCCAAAGCGCAGCAGGTCTTCCTGCAGCTGGGTCTTGGGAATGGCCGTGGGCGTGTGGACTTCCATGGCGACACCGCCGGCGAAGTCGATGCCCAGGTTCATGCCCTTGGTGAAGTAGGACACCCCCGATCCCAGCACGAGCAGGATGGAGACGACGGCGAGGTACGGCGCCAGCTGGACGAACCGGAAGTTCGTCACCGGCGGCAGGTTCTTGATCAATGGCCAATGCATCTGGGCGACCTCAGATCGGAAGCTTCTTGGGCCGCGTCATGCGCAGCCACAGGCCCAACAGGACCTGGGTGACCAGGATGGCCGAGAACACCGAGGTGAACACCCCGAACGACAGGGTGACGGCAAAGCCCCGCACCGGACCCGCCCCCACCGAGAACAGGATCAGGGCGGCGATCAGCGAGGTGATGTTGGCGTCGAAGATCGAGACCAGGGCGCGGCTGAAGCCGGTGTCCATGGCCGCGATCGGCGTTCGTCCCGCCCGCTCCTCATCGCGGATCCGCTCATAGATCAGCACGCTGGCGTCGACGGCCACAGCGAGGGTCAGCACCAGACCGGCGATGCCGGGCAGGGTCAGGGTCGACTGGGTCATCGACAGCACGCCGAACATCATCAGGAGGTTCAGGATCAGCGAGGCGATGGCCACGCCGCCGAACAGGGCCCCATAGGCCAGGAAGATGAAGGCCACGATGGCCACCAGCCCCAGGGCCACCGAGATCTTGCCGGCCCGGATCGCCTCGTCGCCCATTTCCGGCCCGACCGACTGTTCGGACATCAGCTTCAATGGCGCCGGCAGGGCGCCGCCGTTCAGCAGGGTGGCCAGTTCATCGGCGCTCTGCACGGTGAAATTGCCGCTGATCTGACCGTTGCCGCCCAGGATGGGCTCGTTGATGCTGGGCGCCGAGATGACGTTGCCGTCCAGGATGATGGCGAAGCGCTTGCCGACATTGGCGATCGTGGCCTGGCCGAACTTCTGCGCGCCGACGGCCTTGAACGAGAAGGCGACGACCGCCTGTCCGGTCTGGGTGTCGATGGTGCCGGTGGCCTTCTTGAGCATCGCCCCGGTGACCAGGGCCCGCTTCTTGACCACCACGAAGGGACCGGTGGACTTGTCGGTGCTGGGCAGCACCTCGCTCCCCGGCGGCAGGGTGCCGGCCAGGGCCTCTTCGACCGAGGCGTTCTCGTCGACCAGCTGGAAGGTCATCTTGGCGGTCGTGCCGATCAGCTTCTTCAGCTGGTCGGGGTTCTTTTCGCCGGGCGCCTGCACGACGATCCGGCTGCTGCCCTGCTGGGTGATCGCCGGCTCCTTGGTGCCGAGCAGGTCGATCCGCCGCCGGATGGTGTTGATGGTCTGGCCGACCGCGTCATCGGCCTGCTTGCGCAGGGCGCTGTCGGAGAAGGAGAGCTTCAGCCTCTGGTCGGCGGCTCGGTCGAGACTGACCTCCTGCACGCCGGCCGAATCCGGCAGGGCCAGCTTCTGCAGCGCCTTGTAGGCCTCGTCCATCTGGGCCGGGTCGCTGATCCGCACCGTCACCGCGCCGTCGGACGTTACGCCCAGGCCCGTGCTGGCGATGCTGGCGTCCGACAGGTTGGAGCGCACGTCCTCGACCAGGTTGGTGGTCTTTTCCTTGCGCAGGGCGGCCGTGTCGACCTCATAGAGCAGGTAGACCCCGCCCTGCAGGTCCAGACCCAGATTCAGGGTCTGCTTGGGCACGAAGCCCGGCAGGCTGGCGCGGACGCTGGCCGGCAGCAGGTTGGGGAGCGAGAAGACGATCCCGAACACCAGCGCGAGCCCAACGGCCCAAAGTTTCCAACGCGATAGCGTCATCATGGCCGGAGGCCCTCCCGGCTGGTCAGCTAGTTCTTGGCGTCGTTGGCGGCGGCGGGTTCGCCCCGCGTGCGCACTTCGGCCACCATCGCCTTGATCACCTTGACGGTGACGCCCTGGGCGATCTCGACCCCGACTTCCTTGTCCTCGACCCGGACCACCTTGCCCAGCATGCCGTTGGACAGCACCACGTTGTCACCGCGCTTGATGGCGTTGATGGTCGCCTGGTGATCCTTGGCGCGCTTCTGCTGAGGCCGGATGATCAGGAAGTAGAACAGCGGGATCATCAGCAGGATGGGGAGCATCTGGCTGAGCGAACCAAGGTTGGGCATTTTGACTCCGATAGGACGGCGGCGCGGAACCGGGCCGCGTTCAGGTCGGCGGAAACTATGTGTTCGACCTTCGATTTGCAATGAGCGCCACGGAAGGTATGAGCCGCGGGTGGACACTGACCTGAATACGTTGCTCGCCCGCATCGCCGAGGCGCTCGAACGGCTGGCCCCGCCGCCCGCCCCGGCCGCCGCATTCGAGGGCGCACGGATGTTCCGTCACGACCCGAACGGCGCCTTCCTGGCCGCGCCGGACTATGGCCTGGCGCTCGACCTGCTGGTCGGGATCGAGGCGCAGAAGGCCCGGTTCGTGGAGAATCTCAGCCGTTTCGCCTCGGGGCTCCCCGCCAATCACGCCCTGCTGTGGGGCGTGCGTGGGACCGGGAAGAGCTCGCTGGCCAAGGCCGCCTTCATGCATCTGGCGTCCGGCCAGCCCTCACTGCGGCTGGTCGAAGTCGACCGCGACGAGGTCACCGCCCTGCCCGCCCTGTTCGACGCCCTGCGCGAGCGCCCCGAGCATTTCGTGGTGCTGTGCGACGATCTGTCCTTCGAGGATGGCGCAGCGGCGGCCAAGGCGCTGAAGTCGGCCCTGGAGGGCGGCGTGGCCGGTCCCCCGGCCAACGTGCTGTTCGTGGCCACCTCCAACCGCCGCCACCTGATGCCCCGCGACCATGCCGAGGGCCGGGGCCTGATCGCCGCCGCCGAGGACGCCGAGGAGGAGGTAAGCGTCTCGGACCGCTTCGGCCTGTGGATCGGCTTCCCGCCCATGGACCAGACCGCCTATCTGGCGGCGGTGCGCAGTTACGCCACCCGGTTCGGCCTGAAGCACAAGGACCTGGATCGCCGCGCCCTGCAATGGGCGCAGCTGCGCGGCGCCCGCTCCGGCCGGGTAGCCTGGCAGTTCATTCGCGACCTGGCCGGCGAGCTGGGTGTTCCCCTGCCCGCCTAGGCCCTACCGGGGCATCACCAGCATCGGATCGCGCGGCTTGGCTTTGTCGCGGCCGAACACGGGAGTGTAGAGCACCACGAAATGCACCTGGGTCTGGGTCGTGCCGGCCGGCGCGCCGACCACGCCGATCGGCTGGCCCTGGGCGACGCGGTCGCCGGTCTGCACCGACTTGCGGCTCAGATAGCTGTAGCTGGTCAGCCAGGAGCCGTCGTCATGGTGGATCAGCACCGTGATGCCCAGCACCTTGTAGTCGCTGCCGGCGTAGACGACCGTCCCGGCGGCGGCGGCGCGCACCATCGTGCCTTCCGGCGCGGCGATGTTCAGGCCATCGCTGATCTTGCCATCCGGCCCGGGGCCGAAGCCCTGGATGACATTGCCCTGCAGCGGCCAGGTGAAGAGGCCGCGGCCCAGCCGGGCGATATCGGCGTCCGAAACGTCGGTCGGCTTGGTGGTCAGGATCGGCGGGGCCGTGCTCGGCGGCGGCGAAGGCGGCCGGTAGGGCGGCGGCGATGTCGTCACAGGCGGCCGCAGCGGCAGGGGCGGCGGCGGAGGCGGTGACGGCGGACGATACGTCGACGGCGGGGGCGGCGGGGGCGAATAGACCGGCGGTGGCGAATAGGCCGGCGGCGGCGGCGGGGGCGACGGCGGGTTGATGGTGATCGTCTTCTTGACCGGGCCGGTATCCTTGTAGCCCGACGGCAGGCGCAGCTTCTGGCCGCCCTTGATCGCCGCCTTGACCGACAGGCCGTTCTCGGCGGCCAGGGCCTTGGGCGTGACGCTGAAGCGCTTGGCCACCGCCGAGAGGGTGTCGCCGGACTGCACGACATAGGCCTTGGCCTTGGTGACCGGGCCTTTCAGCTTCTGGCCGGGCTTGAGCCGGTAGGGCTCCTTCAGCTTGTTGTCGTCGGCCAGCTGCTTGCGGGTGGTGTCCAGGGCGCGGGCCACGGCGTCGAGGCCCTGGCCTTCCTTGACCGTGTAGATGACCGGCTTGCCTTCGACCGTGACGACGGCGCCGCCGACGCTGACCACGGTCTTGGTCTGCGGCTTGGGCGGCGGGGCGCTGCGGGTCGGGGGCGGCGGCGGCGAATAGGCCGGCTCGAAGGACGAGGGCGGCGGCGAAGCCGGCGGCGGCGGAGGCGGCGAATAGGGACGGGCCGGGGCGATCACCGGCGCGCCGGGGCGTGAAATGGGGGCGCTGACCTCGACGCCGTCATTGTCGGGGATCGGCTGGCTGTCGACCTGGCCCGGCGCGTCGGTGGTCTGGGGCGTGTCGTCCTGGGTCAGGTAGGCGACCTGCACCCGCCCGACCGGAGCGGCGCGCGGCGGGGCGTAGTCGTCGACGGTGCGGTCCAGATAGCCGCCCGCCAGCCCGGCCCCGGCGGCGCGTTCGTTGCGCACGGCGTCGGGGTTGTAAGCGGCCTGAGGGGCCGAGCCCGTGGGATACTTTGGCAGCGGCATCTGCGGCATCTGCGGGCCGCTGCCCGCCGTCTCGCCCTCGTTGACGGGATAGCGGGGGGTGGAGGCGCAGGCCGTCAGCAGGCTCGTCGCGGCGCCCAGCAGCAGCACACGGGTCAGGACATGAGTCATCGCCACTCCGATCGATAGGTTCGAAGGATGTGGGCCCAGCGCGTTAAACTGGCGTTAAGCACGCCCGCGAAACCCAACCCCGATTGTCGATCCCCGGGGTCGGCAAGACCCCCCGGTTCACAGTTCGCGCGCCACGCCGTCCAGCAGGGGCACGAAACGGACATCGCCCAGAAGCTCGACCTTGAAGCCGCCCTTCCCGTCGCCCGCGTACCGGCGCAGAGACTGCACCGGCCCCTTGCCGATCGGCGCCACCAGAACCCCGCCCGGTTTCAGCTGCGCCAGAAGAGCCTTGGGTTCTTCCGGCGCCGCCGCCGTGACCAAAATGCGGTCAAAAGGCGCCTGTTCCGGCCAGCCCTCGCCGCCGTCGCCAAACCGGGTGATCACATTCGTCAGGCCCAGGATTTTGAAGCGGGATTCCGCCTCGCGCATCAGGGTTCGATAGCGCTCGACGGTGTAGACCAGCCGGGCCAGCGGCGAGAGCACCGCGGTCTGGTAGCCAGACCCCGTGCCGATCTCCAGCACCCGGGCCCGGGGCTCCAGGGTCAGGGCCTGGGTCATCAAGCCGACGATGAAGGGCTGGCTGATGGTCTGGCCGCAGGCGATGGGCAGGGCCGAATCCTCCCAGGCCCGCTCCTTGAACAGGTCCGGCGTGAACAGCTCGCGCGGGGTGCGCTCGATGGCGTTCAGCACGCCGGGGTCGGTGACCCCCTGCGAGCGCAGAGCCAGGATCAGCCGCGCGGTGCGGGTCTCTGGGGAATCGTCCTCGCCATGCGGGTCTGCCATCGGCGATCTCTACGCCTTCGGAGGCACGCCGCCCAGCAGGCCCTTGAGGCGATGCAGAGCTTCGTTGTGCGTCAGGTCGATATGCAGCGGCGTCACCGAGATCCTGCCCGAATAGATGGCCTTCAGGTCGGTGCCCTCGGCGGGGTCGGAAAGCTCGCCCGTAAAGCCCATCCAATAGTAGTCGCGGCCACGCAGGTCGGTGCGCTTTTCGGCGGTGCGGACATGGCTGTCGCGGAAGCCCTGGCGGGTGACCTCGATCGTATCGACCCGCTCCGGCGGCCGGGCCGGGAAGTTGACGTTCATCACCGCGTCCTTGGGCCAGCCGATCTCGATCAGCCGTTTGACGACGCCGGGGCCGAAGTGCTCGGCGGTCTCCCAGTGGATGACCGCCTCGTCATGGAAGATCCGCACGGCCTGCGACAGGGCGATGGACGGGATGCCCAACGCCATGCCCTCGATGGCCCCGGCCACGGTGCCCGACAGGGTGACGTCCTCGGCGATGTTCTGGCCGCGATTGACGCCCGACAGCACCAGGTCCGGCGCGGCGCCATCGATCAACTCACGGACCGCCATCATCACGCAGTCGGTCGGCGTGCCCTCGACCGACCAGCGCTGCGGGCCGGCCTTGCGCACCCGCAGGGGATCCGAGAGGGTCAGGGCGCGGCTGGCCCCGGACTGCTCGTATTCCGGGGCCACGATCCAGACGTCGTCGCTCAGCGCCCGGGCGATCTTCTCGAGCGAAACCAGGCCCTCGGCATGGATGCCATCGTCATTGGTCAGCAGGATACGCATCAGCCGATATGGTCCAGTCCGCCCATATAGGGCTTCAGCGCATCCGGAATGGCGATCCGCCCGCCCTCGTCCTGATAGTTCTCCATCACCGCCACCAAGGTCCGGCCCACCGCCAGCCCCGAGCCGTTGAGGGTGTGGACGAAGCGGGTCCCCTTCTCCCCGGCCACCTTGCAGCGGGCGTCCATGCGCCGGGCCTGGAAGTCGCCGCAGTTCGAGCAGCTGGAGATTTCCCGGTAGCCGTTCTGGCTGGGCAGCCAGACTTCCAGATCATAGGTCCGCCGGGCCGAGAACCCCATGTCGCCGGTGCAGAGCAGCATGGTGCGGAACGGCAGGTCCAGCGCCTTCAGCACGCTCTCGGCGGCATTGGTCATCCGCTCGTGCTCGGCGTCCGACTGCTCGGGCGTCGTGATCGAGACCAGCTCGACCTTGTAGAACTGGTGCTGGCGGATCATGCCGCGGGTGTCGCGACCCGAGGCGCCGGCTTCGGCGCGGAAGCTGGCGGTCAGGGCCGTCAGGCGCAGGGGCAGTTCCGCCTCGTCGGTGATCTGCTCGCGGACCAGGTTGGTCAGGGAAACCTCGGCCGTTGGAATGAGCCAGAGGTCTTCCTCGGTCGGGGCGCGGTCGATCAGGTTGAACACCGCCTCCAGCGGGTCGGTCGCCGCGGGGAGCGACTTCAGTTCGTCCTTCAGGCCGTAGAGCGCCTTGCGCAGCAGCCGCTCCCGCTCGCTCATCCGCGCGGCGCTGAACTGGTCGTCATAGAACTTGGGCAGCTGGCCGGTGCCGAACATGGCCTCGTCCTTGACCAGCAGCGGCGGCGAGATCTCGGTATAGCCGTTCACCGTGGTCTGGTGGTCGATCATGAACTGGCCGATGGCCCGTTCCAGCCGGGCGATCCCGCCCTTGAGCACCACGAAGCGCGAACCCGACATGCGGGCGGCCGCCTCGAAGTCCATGCCGCCCAGCGCCGCGCCCAGGTCGACATGGTCGCGGGGATTGTTGGTCTTGCGCGGCTCGCCATGGCGGCGCTGCTCGACATTGTCGTGCTCATCCGCCCCAGCCGGCACGACCGGATCGGGCAGGTTGGGCAGGCTGGCCAGCAGACCGCGCAGGGTCGCGCCCACCGAGGTTTCGATCTCGGCCTGGGTCGCCATCTCGGCCTTGAGGGCTTCGACCTCGGCCATCAGGGCCTGGGCGGCGGCTTCGTCCTTTTTGGCCTTGGCGGCGCCGATCTGTTTGGAGGCCTCGTTGCGGCGCGACTGGGCGGCCTGCAGCGCGGTCTGGGCGGCGCGAAGGATCGCATCCAGTTCGAGAATGGCCGGCGTCTGCGACGACAGCCCACGCGAGCTCCAACCGGCGTCATAGACGGTGGGATTGTCGCGGATGGCTCTGATGTCGTGCATGGGATCGCGCCCGGTTGGAGTGAGGGGGCTTTCTCTAAGGCGCGTTGGGAAGGTGGGCAATCCGCAGATCAGACTCCCTCCCCTTTATGGGGAGGGACGGTCGCGCAAGCGACCCGGGTGGGGCTCCCACGCCCGGTGGTTTGCCTGACAGGCGGGTTCCCCACCCTGGCGACTTCGTCGCCGTCCCTCCCCATAAAGGGGAGGGAGTTGCTTATCCGCCCCTCACCACCACGTCCGTGCCGGCCTCGGCCTCGTCCTCGCGCTTGCGGCGGCGCTCGATCAGCCAGACGCACCAGATCGAGACCTCGTAGAGCAGGCAGATCGGCACCGACAGCATGACCTGGCTGATCGGGTCGGGCGGAGTGATGACGGCGGCGACGGCGACCACGGCCAGGATGGCGTAGCGGCGGCCGGCGCGCAGGGCCTTGGAGGTGATCAGGCCGGCCATGCCGATCAGGGTCAGCACCACCGGCAGCTGGAAGCAGAGGCCGAAGGCCATCAAGAGGGTGGTGACCAGCGAGAGGTATTCGGAAACCTTGGGCTTCAGCTCGACGGTGATCGGCCCGGTGGTGATGGCCTGGGACAGCGAGAACCACAGCACCAGCGGCAGCATGATGTAGTAGACCATGGCCGCCCCGACCGCGAACAGCACGGGAGAGGCGATCAGGAACGGCAGGAAGGCCCCGCGCTCGCGCTTGTAGAGGCCCGGGGCCACGAAGCGGTAGAGTTGCCAGGCCAGCACCGGGAAGCTAAGGATCAGGCCGCCGAACAGGGCGATCTTCAGCCGGGTGAAGAAGATCTCCAGCACCGCGGTGTAGATCAGCTCGAACTTGGCGTCCTGCTTGACCGTGTGCGGCTGGAACAGCGCGAACACCATGTCGAGCGGGTTGTGGTTGCCGCTGGCCTTCTGGGTTTCGAGGATCTGCTGGGCGACGATGAACGGCCGCACCAGGAATTTCAGGATGTCCTCGGAATAGACGAAGCTGACCACCGAACCCAGGGCCAGCGCCACGGCGGCGATGATCAGCCGGCGGCGCAGTTCGACCAGATGATCCAGCAGCGGCGCGCGCGAGGCCTCGATCTCGGCCTCGTCCGGGGGCGGCAGGTCGTTCAAGAGACGATCTCCGGCGGCTTGCGGGGCGCGCGCTTGCGGGCCGGTTTAGCGGCCGGCTCGACCACGGCGGCGGTCTTGGTCTTGCGCGCGGCGGGCTTGGGGATGGTTTGAGTTTCAGGCTCAGCCTTGGACTTTCGGGCCCGCTTGGGCTTGGCCTCGGGTTCGTCCGCCGGCGGCTCGTACTGGGCCATGGCCGGGCTGAAGCTGACATCGCCGCCGCGCAGGGTCGCATCGATGTCGTTGAACATCTCGGTGGCGTCCGAACCCATGACGCTCGATGCGCCATACTGGCCCGAGCGCATGGCCGCCACTTCCTTGCGCAACTCATCGAGCTCCGACTGGCGGGCCATCTCGTCGAAGCTGGAGCGGAACTCGGCGGCCATGCCGCGCATGCGGGCGACGAACTGCCCGACCTTGCGGAGCAGAACGGGCAAATCCTTCGGGCCGACGACGATCAGGGCGACGGCGGCGACGATGAGGATGTGCGAAAAACTGAGGTCAGGTCCGAGCATGGACGCGCCTTATGGCCCCCTTTGCAGCTCGGGCAAAGCCGCCTTTGCCCCATAAGCCGCGTTTGAACGTCCCGCCTAGTTGCGGGCTTCGTCCTTGGCGGGCTCGGTGCGCGGCAGCGGCGTGGCGACCACGTCCTCCGGCTTTTCCTCGTTCTTCAGGCCTTCACGGAAGGCTTTGATGCCCTTGGCCGCATCGCCCATGATTCCCGACAGCTTGCCGCGGCCGCCGAACAGCAGCAGGGCGACCAGGGCCACGAAAATCCAGTGAATGGGTTGCAAGCCGCCCATGGGTAACTCTCCTAAAGCGATCCCCGGCCGGCGCCGGGGCGCCGCGGGACGTCAAGTCTTTCGCCGACAATATAGGCGTTAGCAAGGCCCTGGGCCACAAGGCGTTTTGGCGCGCCGTGTCAGGGTGTCTCATCCCCAACGAAATCCTGGTGGAATTCCGGCGCGTCCTCCAGGTCCAGGGCGTCCTCGGCCTCTTCCTCGCTGCGCGGCATGGTCGGATCGGGCACGTTGAATCCGGGCGGCAGGTTCATGTCCAGCAGGCCGGCGGCCTTCATCTCGGCCATGCCCGGCAGGTCGGCCAGCGCCGCCAGGCCGTAATGCTCCAGGAAGGCGTCGGTTGTGCCGTAGGTGACGGGGCGTCCCGGCGTGCGGCGGCGGCCGCGCATGCGCACCAGGCCCAGCTCCAGCAGGACATCGAGGGTTCCACGACTGGCCTGCACCCCCCGCACCGATTCGATTTCGGCCCGGGTGACTGGCTGGTGGTAGGCGATGATGGCCAGGGTCTCCTGGGCGGCCTTGGAGAGCCGGCGGGGTTCTTCCCGCTCCTCGGTCATCAGGAAGGCCAGGTCGGCGGCGGTCTGGAACCGCCAGCGGCCGGCGACGCAGGCCAGCTCCACGCCCCTGCCCGCGCTGGTCTCGGCCAGATGCGCCAGAGCGGCCGACACCTCGGCGCCTTCGGGCAGGCGGCGGGCCAGGTCGGCTTCCGACAGCGGCTCGGCGGCGGCGAACAGCAGCGCCTCGATGCGCCGCGCGGTTTCGGGGATATCACTCATGCCGTGGCTTCTTTAGCCGCCTTAGCCTTGCGAGTCCGCAGATAGACATCGGCGAAGGCCTCGAGCTGCCGGGCCTCCAGCACGCCTTCCTTGACCAGCTCCAACCCGGCCGAGAGGGTCGAGGCCAGGTAGCTGGCCCGGCTGGGGCCGCCCTCGGCATGGGCCATCGGGGCGACGCCATTGAGCGAGGTCCAGTGGGCCAGTTCCGGCAGCAGTTCGCGCAGCCGCGAGCGGGCGTCGTCCAGGGCGTAGGCGGTGGGGGCGGCGGGCCGATAGTGGCGCTCGCCCTCGCGTTTGCGCTGGCCGATATAGGCGCTCATCAGCTGATAGAGGTCGCCCTCGATGCGGCCCGACGAGACGATCTTCACCGCTTCGGGGTCGCCCCGCATGAAGACGTCGCGCTTCAGCTGCGGCAGCACCCGCAAATTCTCCACCGCCCGGCGCATGGCGTCGAGCTTGGCCAGCCGGAAGGCCAGCATGGCGGCGATTTCCTCGGGCTGGGCCTCGTCGGCCTTGGGGCGCTCGGCCCTGGGCAGCAGCAGGCGCGACTTGAGGTAGGCCAGCCAGGCGGCCATCACCAGATAGTCGGCGGCCAGCGAGAAGCGCAGCGTCCGCGCCTGGCGAACGAAGGCCAGGTACTGGTCGGCCAACTTTGTAATCGATAATTGCAGCAGGTCGACCTTCTGGGTGCGGGCCAGGGCCAACAGCACGTGCAGCGGGCCTTCGTAGCCCTCCAGGTCGATGACCAGCGCCTCGCCATCCTCGGCGGCGGCCCCGGCGGCGGCGAAGTCCAGGTCGGGCTGGAACGCATCGCTCATGCCGCCAGCCTGCCCTCGAAAGCGGCCTCGAAGCGGGCGCGGCCGGCCTCGGCGTCAAAGGGCTCGACCACCTTGGCGAGGCGCGCCAGGGCGGCGTCGGCCCGGCGGCGGGCCTTGCCGGCCAAGGGTTTGACGCCCTTCAGCACGGCGGTCATCTCGTCCATCTCGCCATTGCAGTGCAGGACCATGTCACAGCCGGCGGCGAGCGCGGTGCGGGCGCGGGCGGTGAAATCGCCGCTCAGGGCCTTCATGGAGAGATCGTCGGTCATCAGCAGTCCATTGAAGCCGATATCGCCGCGAATGATCTCGGAAATCACCCGGCGCGAGGCCGTGGCCGGCCGTTTCGGATCCAACGCGGTGTAGACGACATGGGCGCTCATCGCCATCGGCATGTCCGACAGCACCCGGAACGGCGCGAAATCCACCGCCGCCAGCGCCGAGCGCGGCGCGTCGACCACCGGCAGGTGCTCATGGCTGTCGGCCATCGAGCGGCCATGGCCCGGGATGTGCTTGATCACCGGCAGCACCCCGCCGGCGATCAGCCCCTCGGCGGCGGCCCGGCCCAACAGGGCGATCTCCTCAGCCGTCGTCGCATAGGCGCGGTCGCCGATGATGTCGTGGGCGCCCGGCTGAGGAACGTCGAGCACCGGCACGCAGTCGACATTTATCCCCAGACCCGCGAGGTCATGAGCCATCAGACGGGCGCCCAGCCGGGTGATCTCGCGGCGCAGCAGCGGATCGTTGGCCGCAAGCTCGCCATAGGCCCGGCCCGGCGGGTATTTGCGCCAGTGCGGCGGCTGCAGCCGGGCGACCCGGCCGCCCTCCTGGTCGATGAGGATCGGCGCATCGGGCCGGCCCACGCTCTCGCGCAGGGCGGCGGTCAGGTCGCGGACCTGGCTGGGGTTGTCGATATTGCGCCGGAACAGGATGAAGCCCCAGGGCCTGGCGTCCCGATACAGCGCAACCTCGTCCGGCGTCAGCTCATGGCCCTTGCAGCCCAGGATGCAGGCGCTGGCGCTCACTTCACCAAGCCAATCACTTCACGAAGCAGTTCTTGGATGCGGCCTTGAGGCGATCGCAAAAGGCGGACGCCTCAGCGCGGCTCGGGAAGCCGGTGACCAGGGTGCGGTAGAGGGTGACGCCGTCCTTGACGATGGTCTCGACCTTCTTGCCCTTGCCGGCGGCGGCGCCCGGGGCGATGGCGGCGGCGTCGTTCCAGCCCTTGTCGGCCAGGGCCGGC
Source organism: Caulobacter ginsengisoli (assembly GCF_030814835.1). Classification (GTDB taxonomy): domain Bacteria; phylum Pseudomonadota; class Alphaproteobacteria; order Caulobacterales; family Caulobacteraceae; genus Caulobacter; species Caulobacter ginsengisoli. Next base: position 528,878 of record NZ_JAUSVS010000002.1, on the reverse strand, counting down.
GAGGTGAAGGCGCCGATCTGCACCATGGCCATCGCCCCCCCGCTCTGGCGAGGTTCGGGGGTCGGGGCGGCGACGGGCGGCTTGACCGGGGTCGGCTTGGTGACCTGCTGGGCCATCTGCTCGACCGGCGAGGCCGGCTGGGCGGCCACGGGGCCGGCGGCGGGCTTGGGCGCCGGGGGCTTCAGCTGGGCGGTCTGGACGGGTTCGGTCGGCCGGGGCGTGGGGCGGCTCATCGGCTCTTCCGGCGGGGCGGCCAGGGTCGGGGCGCCCGAGACGGTCTGGCCGGTCTCCTGGTTGTAGATCTGCAGGCCGGTGCTGGGGTCTTCCGGCGTGTCGTCGCCCTTGGGCGCGGTCCGGGCGTCGGCCACCACCGTGCCCACCGGCTTGGGCGCATCGTTCGCCCCGCGCAGGCCGTCGCGGTAGATGAAGAAAAATCCGCCGGCCAGGACCAGCAGGATCACCGCGCTCACCACCAGGGTGACCGGCATCGGTCCACCCCCGCGCACGGGCCGGCGGGCGTCGAACGCCAGGGGCGCTTCGTTGCGGGGCGTATAGGCGCCGCGTTCTTGATCGGACATCGGACGGAAAGCTCCGGGCGGAATGTGGGAAACGTGGCTAACGAATCACACACCCAATCTTAACAATGTATCGAGGCCCGGCCCCTCACCGCCATAAAACCGGTGGATCAGTTCCAGGCGTCGAGCTGGAACAGGCGGCGGTGTTCCTCGATGGCGAACCGGTCGGTCATTCCGGCGATGTAGTCGCACACCACCCGGGCCCGTCCGGCGTCGTCGCGGTTCTGCGAGCGGGCGAACCATTCGGTGGGCAGCACCTCGGGTTCGCTCATATACAACCCGAACATCTCGGCCAGAATTCGGCGGGCCTGGCTGCGGGTGCGGTTGACGCGCCAGTGGCGGTACATCCTGTCGAACAGGAACTGGCGCAACCGGGCCAGGTCCTCGCCCATGTCGGGCGAGAAGGCGACCAGGGCATGCCCCAGCGTGCGGACCGCCTCGGGACCGTCCAGCCGGGCGACCTGGGCGCGGCGCAGGGTCTCGCCCATGACGTCGTCGATCATGGCCCCGATCATCCGGCGCACCGCCTCCATGCGCACCAGTCGCTCGTCCAGGTCCGGCCGCTCGCTTTGCACGCCATGCAGGATCGGGCCGATCAGCGGCACGTCGAGCAGTTCGTCCAGCTTCAGCAGGCCCGCCTGCACGCCGTCATCGACGTCATGGTTGTTGTAGGCGATATCGTCGGCGATGGCGGCGACCTGGGCCTCGGCCGAGGGCCAGCCGTCCAGGCGCAGGTCGAAGCTGTTGTTGAACCGCGCCACCGCCGTCCAGCTGGGCCGGTCCAGCCGGTCGGTGACCGGGCCGTTGTGCTTGATGACCCCCTCAAGCGTCTCCCAGGTCAGGTTGAGGCCCAGGAAGTCCGGATAGCGATGCTCCAGCTCGGTCACCACCCGGAAGGTCTGCACATTGTGATCGAAGCCGCCGAACGGCTGCATGTCCTCGTCCAGCTGATCCTCGCCGGCATGGCCGAACGGCGGGTGGCCCAGGTCGTGGGCCAATGCGATGGCCTCGGCGAGATCGGCGTCCAGCCCCAGGGCCACGGCCAGCGAGCGGGCGATCTGGGCGACCTCCAGGCTGTGGGTCAGGCGAGTGCGGTAGTGGTCGCCTTCGTGGGCGACGAAGACCTGGGTCTTCTCCTTCAGCCGGCGGAAGGCGGTGGAATGGATGATGCGGTCGCGGTCGCGGGCGAAGGGCGAGCGGGTGCGGCTGGGGGCTTCCGGGTGCTGGCGGCCGAGGGATTTCGAAAAATCTTCGGCATAGGCCGCCCGAGGCGGATACTGGAAGCTGGAGCTCATCGGCGGCCCTGACATCGACGGCGCCCCTTTCCAGGCGGCGCGGGGTTGCACATATAGGAGTTCCAGGAGTTTTCCACAGGCATGCGCGACCAACCCCTCACCCTTTCCGCCAGCGCCGCCCAGCGGCTGCACGCCATTTCGGCCAAGGAAGGCCATCCGGTGATGCTGCGGGTGGCGGTCGACGGCGGCGGCTGCTCAGGCTTCCAGTACCGCTTCGACCTGGTCGAGACGGGTGAGCCGGGCGACCTGCGCATCGAGCGCGACGGGGCCGCGGCGTTGGTGGATGACATCTCGCTGGCCCTGCTGAAGGGCTCGGAGATCGATTTCGTCGACGAACTGGCCGGAGCGGAATTCAAGGTCCGCAACCCCAATGCCAAGAGCAGCTGCGGCTGCGGCGTAAGTTTCTCGATCTAGATCCCTGCGCCCAGGTCGATGAAGGCGTCGCTGAGCGGCGTCGCCACCGCCTCTTCCGGATGGGTCAGGACCTTGACCAGCCGGTCGGCCTGCACGGCGATCTCGGGGACGGCGGTGACCTCCCACCAGGCCGGCCTTGTCAGCGGACCCAAAGCATAGAGCCAGGCCGAGGGCGTGCCCCCCTGCCCCACCATGGCGCAGTCGTCGGTGTCCAGGCCCAGGCCCAGCGGATCGGGGCGCAGCAGCCCTCTGCGGCGCAAATCCGCGACCAGGGGGATTTCGATGCGACCGAAGTCGCTGCGGGGGCCGGTGCAGTTGATGATGCGGGCGGCGCGGACGGACTGGGCCGCGCCGTGTGGGGCGACCAGTTCGGCGGCGATCCCCGCCGCGTCCGCCTCGAAGCGGCGCAGGCGGCCGGGCGCGACTCGCAGTTGGCCGCTGTCCAGCAGGGCCTGCAGGGCCGCGCCGATGCGGGGGGCCATGCGGTGGCGGTGGACGTCCCAGCGGGTGCGCAGGTGGCGCAGGAACTGGCGGCGCTGCTTGAGGCTCCAGCCGGACCAGACGCTGGCCACCACCGGCCGGGCGGCGTCGAACACCCGCTGCCAGGGGACGTCGGCGGCGGTGGCCTCGTCGATCTGCGCGCGCAGGGCCCCCATCAGCGCCCGGGGGCTGAGGCCCGTGTGCAGCGGCTGGGCCGTCCAGGCGCCGCCATGGCGGTGCGAGCGGGGGGCCAGGCCCCGGCGGGAGGTGGCCAGCATCAGGCCGCGATGGCCCTCGGCGGCCAGTTTCAGGGCGATGTCGACCATGGTCAGCCCGGCCCCGACCAGCAGCACCGGCGCGTCCGGGTCCAGCCCATCGAAGGCGTCGGCCGCCCAGGGGTCAGGCACGTAGAAGCGGCTGTCGACCACCGCCTCCTCGGCCCGGAACGGCGAGGCCGGCGGCAGGTTGCCGGTGGCCAGCACCACCCGGTCGGCCGCCAGCCGCCGGCCGTCGGCCAGGACGATCGTGGCCCGGGCGCCGGGCTCGACCGCCACGGCCTCGCCCTTGACGGCGCGGATCGTTCCCGCCGCTACGGCGGCTTCGATGCGGGCCTGCAGATAGTCGCCGAACAGCGCCCTGGGCACGAAGGCGGCGGTCAGGTCGCCGCCGGCTTCGGCGATGGCGTCGGCCAGGGCCTCGCGGTGATCGTCCAGAAACGCCGCGAAGCTGGGCGTCAGGCCCAACTCCATGCGGCTGACCGGCACGTTGAGCAGGTGTTCGGGTCCGCAGGCCCCGTAGGCCAGGCCCCGGCCCAGCCGCCGGTCGCGCTCGATCAGCAGGATGTCGAGGGACGGGTCCGCGCCCGAGAGCTTCAGCGCCAGTACGGTTCCGCTGAACCCGCCGCCCACGATGGCGATGGTCTGAGGCGGGGGCGACTCGCGGCGCGGCATGTCCATGGCCGTTTCAACTAGCCGCGTACCGTTAGGGCAGCTAGCCCGGAATGAACTGCAGGATGGTCACCGTCGCCAGGATCCACACCGCCGGCGCGGCGATGGCGGTCCAGGCGCCGCGCGCCTGCTTGCGGGTCCACAACACCCAGGCGATGAACGGGGCGATGATGCAGACGATCCAGAAACTGACCATCAGCAGGAAGCCCAGCCAGGCCAGCGGGTTGAGCAGGTTGCCGCGCTCGTCGAACACCAGCGGCGAGAACAGCGCCCCCACCGCCCCGATCGGCGCCAGGATGGCGCACAGGCCGGTGGCGATGACCAGCAGCACCATCTGCCCGCCGCGCTCAGGGCTGCCCCTGGCGCGTTCACCTCTGGTCTTGAGCGCCCCTGCCATGCGACCTAGCCTTCCTCACCTCGCGCGGAGCCGTCAATGCGTATCGCCACTTGGAACGTAAACTCGGTCAATGCTCGCCTGGAAACTGTATTGGCCTGGTTCGAGGAGGCCTCGCCCGACGTCGCCTGCCTGCAGGAGATCAAGTGCATCGACGAGAAGTTCCCGGCCGAGGCGTTCGAGCGGCTGGGCTACAACGTCGCCGTCCATGGCCAGAAGACCTACAACGGTGTCGCCATGCTGTCGAAGACGCCGCTGGAGGATGTCCGCAAGGGGCTGCCGGGCGATGATGGCGACGAGCACGCCCGCTACATCGAGGCGGTGGTGTCGGGTCCCAGCCCGGTGCGGGTCTGCGGCATCTACCTGCCCAACGGCAATCCGATCGGGACGGAGAAGTTCACCTACAAGCTGGGCTGGATGAAGCGGCTGAACACCCACGCCCGCGGCCTGCTGGCGCTGGAGGAGCCGCTGGTCATCTGCGGCGACTACAATGTCATCCCCGAGCCGGAGGACGCCGACAAGCCGGAGGGCTGGCTGGGCGACGCCCTCTTCCAGCCCGAGAGCCGGGGCGCCTTCCGGGCCCTCAAGAACCTGGGCCTCACCGACGCCTACATGCAGCTGGACGGCACGCCCGGCGGCTACACCTTCTGGGATTATCAGGCCGGCGCCTGGCCCAGGAATCACGGCATCCGCATCGACCACCACCTGCTCTCGCCCCAGGCCGCCGACAGGCTGCGGGCGGTCGACATCCACCGCGACGTGCGGGGGGGCGAAAAGCCGTCCGACCATGTGCCGGTGGTCATCGAGCTGGCGTTGTGACGAGCCCGCCGGTCATCGGCTTCACTGAGCTGACCGGCGCCGACTTCCCGCTGCTGCATGACTGGCTGAACCGGCGCCACCTGCGCCGCTTCTTCCAGAAGACCCCGATCTCGCTGGACGAGATCGCCGAGAAATACGACCCGCGCCTTTCCGGAGACACGGCCACCCACTGTCACCTGGCCTGGCTGGACGCGCCCTTCGGCTATCTGCAGTGCTACCGGCTCAGCGACTTCCCTGACTGGGCCGCGATGATCGGCCAGGAAGAAGGAATCGGTGTCGACCTCTATATCGGCGAGCCCGACCTGATCGGCATCGGCCTGGGCGCGGCCATGCTGCGCGCCTACCTGGCCCAGGTCGCCTTTCCGCTGTTCCCGGAGGCCCGCACCGCCTGGATCGCCCACGAGGCCGACAACGACGCCGCCCAGGGCTGCTCGCGGTCCGTCGGCTTCCAGCGCCAGGGCGTCTTCCTGGAGAGTGGCCTCAAGACCATCCTCTACGGCCTCGAACGCGAGACATTGTCATGATCAAGCTGACCTTCTGCCTGACCCGCCTGCCCACCCTCAGCAGAGAGGCCTTCCAGGACTACTGGTGGAACACCCACGCCCCGCTGGTGGCCAGCGTCCGAGAGCCGCTGCGTATCCGCCGCTATGTGCAGATGCACAGCCTGCCGGCTGAGATCTCCGCCGACCTGCGGACCGCCCGGGCCGGCCCCGAGGGCTATGACGGCGTCGCTCAGCTGTGGTGGGACAGTTTCGAGGACATGGCTCTCAGCGCCACCGATCCCAAAGCCGCCGAGGCCGGCCGGCTGCTGCTGGAGGACGAGCGGAAATTCATCGACCTGCCCCGCTCACCGCTGTGGTGGGGCGAGGAGAAGGTGGTCTTCTAGCCGGCCGCCTTGCCACAATTCGGCCGCAATCCAATTTGATTGTGAGCGCTCACTCACGACGAGGAAGCGTTCATGCGTCTCGCCATTCTGCCCATCACAGCCCTCATCTTCGCGGCTCCGGCCCTCGCCCAGGCCGACAGCGTCACCAACTATTCCACCGCCTCCGACCAGTCGGCCCAGGCCGTCTCCGCCTTCGCCGAGGCGGGGGTCAAGACCGTGGCCGGCGTCGTCGCCCTGCCCCTGATGGTGGCGGCTGGGGGCTCGGCGGCGGTGGGCAGCACCGCCCAGGGGGTGGGCGACAGCAGCATGGCCCTGGCCGACGGGACCAGCCAGGCCGGCTCGGACGCCGCCGACTTCTCCGGCCAGCCCTTGACGGTGACTGACCGGGTGGTGCTGGCGCCCCAGCCGGCCCCGGTCGTCCCCTACGAAGTCCAGAAACCGAAGTGAACCGGCGATCCTTGCTGCTGGCCCTGGCCGCCCTGCCGGCGGCCGAGCCGGCGCTCGCCCAGGACAGTTCGGCGGCTGGATCCGCCAAACATCTGACGCCGCCGCAGGCCGCAGCCTTCGGCAAGGCGCTGGAGAAGGACCTGGCCACCCGAGGGGGGCGCGTGGCCATGGTCTTTCGCTCGGGGAGGGCGCGGCGTTCGATGCCCGAGGGACTTAGCTACACCCACGGCGCCTTCTGGGTGTATCGCGACATCAAGACCGACGGCGGCCAGCTCAAGGGCTATGCGGTCTACAATCTCTACCAGGGCGACGGCAAAGCCCTGCCCAAGGACCGCTCGTCCCTGGTCCAGGACTGGCCAACCAACTTCATGCAGGGCTCGGTCGAGGACGATGTGGCGGTGATCCTGCCCACGCCCGAGATGCAGCGGCGGCTGCTGGCGGTGATCGACTCGCCGACCTATGCGGCGATGCACATCCCCTCCTACGGACTGGTCGCCAACCCGTTCGAGAGCCGCCACCAGAACTGCAACACCTTCGTGCTGGATATCGTCGCCTGCGCCGCCTGGCAGACCAACGATCCCGACCAGGTCCGGGTGAACCTTCGGAAATGGTTCAAGCCCTCGGTCATCAAGGTCGACCCGCTGACCCGGCTGATCGGACCGATGCTGGATGGCCGCCTGGCCGTCGACGACCAGGACGGGCCCATCGTCACCGCCGCCTATGAGTCGATCGCCCCCTTCATGGCCGACAACGCTCTGTCGGCGACCAGCTATTCGTTTCAACGCCCTGGCTGACGCGGCCCCGGACTCCGGTTAAGCGGGAGACCATGGGCGATCTGGCGCGGATGCTGCTGCTGCTGGGACTGGCCGGGACGGTGGTCACCTTCCTGGGCAGCGCGGCGATCTGGATGATGGACGAGGACCGCCGTATCCGCCGGGCCCTGCGCCGGGTGCTGAAGGCCGAGCCCGACAGCCTGGTGATCGCCAGGGGCCGCGGTCGGGGCGCCGGCTTCGCCTTCGAGAGCGGCCTGGCGGCGGTGGCCTGGGACCGCGGCGCCTGGTGCCTGGTCTATCGCATCGACGAGCTGATGGGAGCCGAGCTGCTGATCGACGGCCGGGTGGTGGCCCGGGCCTTCCGCAACGAACCGCGCCGGGCCCTGGACCAGGTGGTCTCCACGGCCAGCCAGGTCACCCTGCGGCTGATCTTCGACGACCCGCGCCATCCCGATTTCGAGCTGGACCTGTGGCTGATCGGCGACGAGGCCCGCCGCGAAGCCACCTCCCCCGCCGCCGCCATCCAGGAGGCCAACCGCTGGCTGGCCCGCAGCGAGGCGGTTCTGCGCCGCCCACCCGCCGCCCCTCAGCCCGCCCCGGTCGTCGCCCGTCCCGAACCCGCGCGCGCTCCTCCTCCCGCCGCGACGGACAACGATCCCGAACTGCCCTGGGACGAAGACGAATAGGCTATAATTGACAGTGTAAATTTATAGGCCCATCCTCCCGCCAATCGGAGAGACCGCCATGACCCTGCTGATCGCCGCCGCGCTGTTCTTCCTGGCTATCCACCTGCTGATTTCCGGCACCGCCATCCGGGGCGGGCTGGTCAGGGTCATCGGCGAAGGCCCTTATATGGGCCTCTTCACCCTGGCCTCGTTCGCCGGCCTGGGGGCGCTGATCTGGGGCTATATCCAGGCGCGCGGCCTGGGCGAGGTCTACTGGCAGGCGCCCGACTGGGGCCGTCACCTGCAGATGGCCGTCACCCTGCTGGCCTTCCTGTTGATCGTGCCGGGCCTGACCACCCCCAACCCCACCAGCGTCAAGCAGGAGGGCGTGCTGGACAAGCCCGACGCGGTGAAGGGCATGGTGCGCATCACCCGCCACCCCTTCCTGTGGGGCGTGGCGCTCTGGGCGGCCGGCCACCTGTTCCTGAACGGCGACACGCCCAGCGTCATCCTGTTCGGGACCATGCTGCTGCTGGCCATCTTCGGAACGGTCAGCATCGACGCCAAGCGCCGCAAGGCGCTGGGCGAAAGCTACGCCGCCTTTACCGCCAAGACCTCGAACGTCCCGTTCGCCGCCATCCTGACCGGCAAACAGCCGCTGAAGATTGGCGAGATCGGCTGGTGGCGGATCGCCCTGGCGTTGGTCCTGTGGGGTCTGACAGCCTGGTTCCACGGCGCGATGTTCGGCGTGGCGGCGATCCAGCGCGGTTAGATATCCGCGTAGACGTGCCGCTCGCCCGCGAACCCGGGATGCGTCACCGCCCCCAGGTGCGCTGGCCCGACGGTCTGGGCGAACTTCCACAGCGCCCCTGAGCCATAGGCCGTGACCTTGGGTTTCCACTCGGCCCGGCGGCGTTCCAGCTCGGCCTCATCGACCTCCAGATCCAGCGTCCCGGCGTCGGCGTCGATGGCGATGATGTCGCCGTCGCGGACCAGGCCGATGGGGCCGCCCTCCTGGGCTTCGGGGCCCACATGGCCGATGCACAGGCCCCGCGTGGCGCCGGAGAACCGGCCGTCGGTGATCAGGGCCACCTTCTCGCCCCGGCCCTGGCCGGAGATGGCGGCGGTGGTCGACAGCATCTCGCGCATGCCGGGACCGCCCTTGGCGCCCTCGTAGCGGATGACCAGGACATCGCCGTCCTGGTAGTCGCCGGCCTCGACCGCGTCGAAACAGGCCTGCTCGCCGTCGAACACCCGGGCCGGGCCGCGGTGCTTGCGGTGGGAGGTGTTGCCGGCGACCTTGACGATGGCCCCGTCGGGGGCGAGCGAGCCCCACAGGCCCACCACCCCGCCGGTCGGCGACAGCGGCTCGGAGACCGGGCGGATGACCACCTGGTCGTCGCGCCACTTCACGCCCTTCAGGGTCTCGGCGATGGTCTGGCCGGTCACGGTCATGCAATCGCCGTGCAGGAAGCCGCCCTCCAGCAGGGTCTTGAGCAGCATCGGCACCCCGCCCGCCTCACCCATATGCTTGGCCACGAACCGGCCGCCGGGCATCAGGTCGGCGAGGTAGGGCGTGGCCTTCATGATCTCGCAGACGTCGCGCAGGGTGAAGTCGATGCCGCACTCATGGGCCATGGCCGGCAGGTGCAGCCCGCCGTTGGTCGAGCCGCCGGTCGCCGCCACGACGCGGGCGGCGTTCTCGAAGGCCTTGCGGGTGCAGATGTCGCGCGGGCGGATGTTCCGTTCGATCAGCTTCATCACGGCCTCGCCCGAGGCCTCGGCATAGCGGTCGCGGTCGAGATAGGGGGCCGGCAGGGCCGAGGACAGCGGCAGGGCCAGGCCGATGGCTTCCGACACGCAGGCCATGGTGTTGGCCGTGTACTGGCCACCACAGGCGCCGTCACCGGGGCAGGCGTGCTGCTCGAGCTCGCACAGGTCTTCCAGGCTCATCTTGCCGGCCGAGTGCTGGCCGACGCCTTCGAAGACGTCCTGCACGGTGACTTCCCGCTCCTTGTAGAGGCCGGGCAGAATCGAGCCGCCATAGAGGAAGACGCTGGGCACGTTGAGCCGCAGCATGGCCATCATCATGCCCGGCAGGCTCTTGTCGCAGCCGGCCACCCCGACCAGGGCGTCGTAGCTGTGGCCGCGCATGGTCAGTTCGACCGAGTCGGCGATGACCTCGCGGCTGACCAGCGAACTGCGCATGCCCTCATGGCCCATGGCGATGCCGTCGGTGACGGTGATGGTGCAGAACTCGCGCGGCGTCCCCCCGGCCCGCTTGACCCCGACCGAGACGGCGTGGGCCTGGCGCATCAGGGCGGTATTGCAGGGCGCCGCCTCGTTCCAGCACGAGGCCACGCCGACGAAGGGCTGGGCGATCTCGCGGCTGCCAAGGCCCATGGCGTAATAGTAGGAGCGGTGCGGTGCGCGCGACGGTCCCTCCGTCACATGGCGGCTCGGCAGGCCCGACTTGTCCCAGCTTCCGTCCGGCTTCCTGGCCATGGTCATCACTCCCGATCTGGCGACTGCCATAGCGGGCGCCGCGTCGCAGCAAAAGGGAGAAATCTTGCGCCAGGGCGCCGCAAACGCCCCGGCGCCGGCAAGACGCTGCTACAGCGCCGCCTTGATGGCCCCGACCAGTTCCGGATCGTCCGGGGTGGTGCGGGGGCCGAAGACGTTGATCAGGCTGCCGTCCTTGCCGACCAGCAGCTTGTGGAAGTTCCAGACCGGCTCGGCCGGCTCGCCCACTTCCGAGACCGCCCATTTGTAGAAGGGGTGGGCGTCGGGGCCTTTCACATCGACCTTCTCGGTCATCGGGAAGTCGATGCCGTAGGTGGTGCGGCAGAACTCCTGGATCTCTTCGGCGCTGCCCGGCTCCTGGCCGGCGAACTGGTTGCTGGGCACGCCCAGCACGACGAAGCCCTCGTCCTTCAGCTCGCTATAGAGCTTTTCCAGCCCGTCATACTGCGGGGTCAGGCCGCACTTGGACGCGACGTTGACCACCAGCACCACCTTGTCCTTGAAGGTCGTTAGCGGCAGGTCGGAACCGTCGAGCGCTTTGAAATCGAAGTCGTAGGCGTTGGACATGGTTTTCCCTCTCAGAATCCGGCGGCGGTTTCGACGGCCAGGCCCAGGTCCAGAGCCCGGGCGGCCTCCTCGGCGGTCACGACTGGACGCGGCGCCTCGCCCCGCACGGCGGCGACAAAGCCGCCGACGCTGGCCCCCAACGGATCGCGGCCGGCCGGGGTGTCGGCGAAGGCCTCGTTGAGCTTGAACGGGGTCGAGTTGACGAAGGTGCGGGCCACGAAGTCGATCTCCAGCCGGCCCGACGGATAGATCAGGGTCATGGTCCGCTCGCGGGAGTCGTGGACGCGGCTGGCCTCGAACACAGCGGTGAAGCCGTCGGCGAAGGTGGCCTCGGCCCAGATGTTGTCCGGCGTGCCCTCGGCCTCGACCGCCAGCGGCTCGGCGTCGGTCAGGGCGAGCGCCAGGTCCAGGTCATGGATCATCAGGTCCAGCACCACCGAGACGTCCTGGCTGCGCGGCGAGGGCGTGCCGCGCCGCACCGCTTCCAGCCGCAGCGGCTTTTCGGGGACGTCGAACAGTCCCATGGCCCGGAACACCACACGCTCCTGGTGGCCGCAGGCCAGCACCAGCCCGGCCTTGGCGGCGGCCGCCAGCAGCTTGTCGGCGTCGTCCAGGTTCGCGGCCAGCGGCTTTTCGACATAGACCGACTTGCCGGCCTTCAGCGCCGCCAGGGCGCTGGCGGCGTGGGTGGTGGCGGGCGAGGCCACCGTGATGATGTCGCAGGCGGCGAACAGGTCGGCCAGGTCGCCATAGGCTTCGACGTTCAGCTGCTCGGCCATCATGAAGCAGCGCTCCGGATGGGTGTCGTAGACCCCCATCAGCTGGATGCCGTCCATCTCGGCGTATTTCTTGGCGTGGTAGCCGCCGAAGACGCCCGTGCCGATCACGCCGGCCTTCAATATTGCGCTCATGCTCGCCCTGTAGCGCAATTCGGAGGCTTTCGCGAACCCCCGCCAGGGTCTAAACGATTGTTTGAATTTACATCATAAACCCTGGGAGAGAGCCATGACGACCTCGAAGGAAATCCGCCTGAAGTCCCGCCCGGTCGGCCTGCCCACGGCTGACAATTTCGAACTGGCCAGCGTCGACCTGCCCGCCCCCGGCCCCGGCGAGGTCCAGGTCCGCAACCTCTTCATGTCGGTCGATCCCTATATGCGCGGCCGCATGTATGACCGCCCCAGCTATGTGCCGCCCTTCCAGATCGGCCAGGCCCTGCAGGGCGGCGCCATCGGCACGGTGGTGGCTTCGAACGACCCGTCGCTGAAGGAAGGCGACCTGGTGCAGTCGATGTTCGGCTGGCGCGAAGCCTTCAACGCCCCGGCCAGCGCGTTGCAGAAGTCCGACGCCCACGGCCTGCCGCCCCAGGCCTTGCTGGGCGTGGCCGGCATGCCCGGCATGACCGCCTATGCCGGCCTCTTGCGGATCGCGGCGTTGAAGGAGGGCGATGTGGTCTTCGTCTCGGCCGCCGCCGGGGCGGTGGGTTCGGTCGTCTGCCAGATCGCCAAGCTCAAGGGCCACACGGTCATCGGCTCGGCCGGCGGCGCGGAGAAGTGCGCCTTCCTCAAGGAGATCGGCGTCGACCACGTCATCGACTACAAGGCCACCAAGGACCTGACCGCCGCCCTCATGGAAGCGGCGCCCAAGGGCATCGACGTCTATTTCGAGAATGTCGGCGGCGAGCACCTGGAGGCGGCCATCAACGCCGCCCGCCCCTTCGCCCGCTTCGCCCTCTGCGGGATGATCAGCCAGTATAACGAGACCGGCGAGCCCAAGGGCCCGTCCAACATCATCCAGGCGGTGGGCAAGAGTCTGCGCCTGGAAGGCTTCATCGTCTCCAACCACTACGACATGCTGCCCGACTTCCTGCGCGACATGTCGGCTTGGATCGCGTCCGGCCAGATGAAGTGGAAGGACACGGTCGACGAGGGCATCGCGGCCGCGCCCGGGGCCTTCATCAAGCTCTTCAAGGGCGAGAACCTGGGCAAGATGCTGGTCAGGCTCTCCTGATCACGACAGGGGGTGAAGGCGAGATGCCGCTTTCACCCCGCTCGCCTGGGGGTTACAAGCCCAGCGGTTAGCGGCGATGCGCCGCCTCCACCAGGAGCCTGCGCAGTGTCCCGCCTGTTCAACGCCTACATCATGGTCGACTGGAGCGCCGCCGCCGCCCCGCGCGAAGGCAAGGACTCCATCTGGATCGGCGTGACCAAGCGCGACATCCGCTTCCGCCCGACCTTCGAGGCCTTCAACCCGCCGACCCGCGAGGCGGCGATGGCCCAGCTGCGCGACATCCTGGCCGACCTGCGCCGGCGCAGCGAGCGGGCGCTGATCGGCTTTGATTTCAGCCTGGGCTATCCGCGCGGCACGGCCGAGGCGCTGAAGCTGAAGACCAATGACTGGGCGGCCATGTGGGCCTTCCTGGGCGCCAACGTCGCCGACAAGCCCAACAATGTGAACAACCGCTTCGCCGTCGCCGCCAAGATGAACCGGCTGATGACCGACCAGGCCTGGCCGTTCTGGGGCTGCCCGCCCAAGGACGCCCAGCGCTGGCTGTCCTCGACCAAGCCGACCTACGACGCCGCCGGCCTGCCGCCGCAATTTCGCCTGGCCGAGGAAGCCACCGCCGGCAAGGGCAAGGCCGGCGCCAAGAGCACCTGGCAGGTGTTCGGCAACGGCACCGTCGGCAGCCAGGCCATCACCGGCATTCCGCGGGTGCGGACCCTGGCGGCCGAACTGGGCGACAAGGCCAGGGTCTGGCCGTTCCAGACCGGCTGGAAGACGCTGACCGAGGCCGATCTCGACGGCGTGGCGGTGGTGTTCGCCGAGGTCTATCCGGCCCTGGTCGAGGTCAAGCCCGAGCCCGGCGAGGTCGTCGACCGCGCTCATGTCCGGGCCCTGTGCGAGCACTTCACCCGCCTGGACGAGGCGGGCAAGCTGGGCGCCGCCTTCGCCCCGGCCAAGCCGCCGTCGGACGAAGAGCGCGAGATCGTCGAGCGGGAAGAAGGCTGGATTCTGGGGGTCTAGAGGCGCTGTGGCTTCGACGCCACGCCCCTGCCCTTCCTGTTTCCGTCCCGCCATGAGCCCGCTTGCCGAGCGGCGTTATCCATGACAAACGCCCGCTCCCAACTTTGGAACGAGGCCCACCCCGCATGATCATGCGCGCCAAAACATATTGCCAGCGGCCGGAAGGCCTGCGGCTGCGCGCGCCTGGGTGGAACCTCTCCGGCGCGCGCCTGAACTCGAACACCTGATCCAGCGCGGCACCCGGAGGCGTCGCGCGACGACGCCAACCGGAAGACCGCCATGTACGTCTGGACCCAATTCAGGGGCCAATCCTGCACCCCCACGCCGCTGCTGCGGCATCTGGCCGGCGACTTCGCCGTCCGGGTCGGGGAACTGTGGCCAGCGCCCCATACCCCGTTCCTGACCTCCAGCACCGGTCAGCGGCACCTGATCTTCATCGCGCTGACGGTCGAGACCCCGTACGCGGCGATCCGGGCCAACCTGGAGCGGCCGGTAAAGCGGGCGGTGCGCGCCCTGCTGCCCGACGCGCCGGACGGCCTGGTCCGGGCGCTGGACCGGCTGGGGGAGACCGCCTGGTCAGAAGCCGACTACCGCCGGCTGCTGGTCCTGCTGGATCGGCCGGATGCCGCCAAGGTGCTGAACCACGCCGCCGCCATCGACCCCGATCTGGTCGGCGGGCTGACGGCCTTTCCGGCCCCGCTGCTCGAAGCGGGGCTGGCGCGGCTGAAGCTGTCACCGGACCAAGCCGCCATCGCCAGCGAGATCTGGCAGGCGATCGTGACCCGCGACGGCCCGCAAGCCGGCCGGCGTCTCGCCGAGCGGATGGCGCGGCTGAACGGCCCGACCCAGCTCTTCGAGCATCTGCGCGAGGAAATGGTCGGCGAGGTCGCGCCGCCGCCCTTCCCGGGCACGGCGCGGCTGCGGCCGCTGGCGACCAAGGCGGCGATGCGGGAAGCGGCCGGGCGGTTCAACAACTGCCTGCGCGATCACATCGGCGCGGCGGCCGACGGCAGCCGAGCCTACTACGAGTGGCTGGGTCCGCCGGGCGCCGTGGTGGAGATCATGCAGGATCCGGTGTGGGGCTGGCGGCTGGATGAGGCCCGCCTGCGCGACAACAACGTGATGACGCCCGCCGACCGCGAGCCTCTGATCGCTGAGCTGCGCGGGATGGGCGTCCATGTCGGCCGGTCGTACTGGCAGCTGCAACGCGACACCTGGGGCGCTCTGCAACCGGGTTACCGGCTGGAGCCGCCGGACGCCGCGATCGGCGCCTACTTCGGGGAATGACCAGCCAGGCTTCCGCCGCTTCGGCGGCGGAAGCCTGTGTTGCGTCGCCTCAAGTTGCGTTGGGCGCTGGCCCGGTCCACCTTCCCCTCAACCGAGACCTCGGGGGAGGACCGCCCATGACCGCCACAGCGCCGACAGGCGACCGCTATCTCAGCATCGATGCGGTGCGCGGTTTCGCTGTGCTGGGCATCCTGCTGATGAACATCACCGGCATGGCCGGCCCGACCTTCGGCTATATCGACCCCACCTATGCCGGCGGCACCACGCCCGCCGACCTGTGGACCTGGGCCGTCAATCACGTGCTGACCGACGGCAAGATGCGCGGCCTCTTCACCATGCTGTTCGGGGCTTCGACGGTGCTGATCGCCGACCGGGCCGAGCAGGGCCGAATCCAGCAAGGTGGGGGCCTCGGGCCGGTCGCCACCCACTATCGGCGGATGTTCTGGCTGCTGGTGATCGGCATGCTGCACGCCTACTTCCTGTGGTGGGGCGACATCCTGGTCTGCTACGCGGTGGCGGGCCTGCTGGTCTTCCCGTTCCGCAAGCTCGATCCGAAACTGCTGGTGGCGCTGGGCGCCCTGATCCTGGTCCTCGTCGTCGCCCACAATGTCTACGGCGCAAACCAGATGCGGGCCCTCTCCGACGCCATCGCCAGCGGGACGGCGACCCCCGCCATGACCGCCGAGTGGAACCAGGCCCAGCTGCTGATCAGCCCGCCCGCCAGCATGGGCGATGGCGAGATCCGCCTGTTCCGCGGCGGCTTCATGGAGGCGCTGCAGGCCAGGGCCTATGTCGCCGTGCTGATGCAGCTCTTCGTCGAGCCGCCGGACGGCTTCCCCGAGGCCATCGGCCAGATGCTGATCGGCATGGCCCTGTTCAAGAGCGGCTTCTTCACCTTGAAATGGTCGACCAAAGCCTATGCCACAGCCATGGCCGTCGGCTATCTGATCGCCGTCCCGGTCACGGCCTGGATCACCTGGGAAATCTGGGACAACGGCTTTGATCCCCTGCTGCGGATGAACCTGGACGCCTGGGGCGCCATTCCCCGGCCCTTCATCGCCATCGCCCACGGCTCGGCGCTGTTGTTGCTGGTCCGCTCCGGCGCGCTTTCCTGGCTGATCGACCGCTTCGCGGCCGCCGGGCGCATGGCGTTTTCCAACTATCTGATGACCTCGATCATCACGACCTTCCTGTTCTGCGGTTTCGGGCTGGGCCTCTACGGCCACCTGTCGCGCTTCGAGCAGCTCTATGTGGTCGGCGGAATCTGGGTCTTCATCCTGGTCTGGAGCAAGCCCTGGCTGGAGCGCTTCCAGTACGGGCCGTTCGAATGGGTCTGGCGCAGCCTGGTGCAGTGGAAGCCCCAGCCCTTCGTCAGGCGCCCTCCCCCTCCTGGCTCTCAAGGTCCCGCTTCAGCCGAGCCAGCAGGCTGACCGCCTCGGCCGCGTAGGGCGAGATCCAGCGGTCGGAGATGTCCTTGAAGGGGCCGGCGTTGAGGTAGTTCCAGCGCTGGCGCCCCTCGCGCCGGGCGATGATCAGCCCGGCTTTTTCCAGCACGCCGATGTGCTGCATGACCGTGCAGCGGTCGAGGCTGTCCCCGAACCGCGCGCAGAGATCGCCGGTGGTGCGCGGCTCGGCTTTCAACAGATCGAGGATCTGCCGCCGCCGCCGGTCCGCCAGGGCCTTGAACACCAGGTCGTCTTCGTCGTCGCTTGACATGTTATATTCTTATAACATATTGAGCCGCAGATCGCAACGAAAGGCGCTTCCATGGAACCGAAGTTCCAAGTCCAACTGAAAATCAGAAAGCCGGTCGCCGAGGTGTTCGACGCGGTGGTCAATCCCGCCAAGCTGACCGGCTATTTCCTGCAGACCTCCAGCGGCCCGCTCGTGGAGGGCGCGACGGTGAAGTGGAAATTCCAGGAGGTCGAAGAGCCCTTCGACGTCGTCGTCGGCAAGGTGGTCGCCAACGAGCGCATCGAGTTCGACTGGCCGTCCGGCAAGGACAGTCCCGACACCCATGTCGAAATGGTCTTCAAGCCGTTGGATGGGGGAAGCACCATGGTCCAGATCAGCGAGTCCGGCTGGCCCGCCACCGAGGCCGGCTTCAAGTCCTCGCACGGCAACGCCGGCGGCTGGATGCACATGCTGGCCTGCCTGAAGGCCTACATCGAATACGGGATCAACCTGCGGGCCGGCGGGGCCTTCTAGCTGGCCTTGCGCAGATCCTCGTCGCGCAGGTCCTTCAGCTTCTCGGCCACCAGGAAGGCCAGCTCCAGCGCCTGCTCGCCGTTCAGCCGCGGGTCGCAGTGGGTGTGGTAGCGGTCGCCCAGGTCGCCCTCGAGCAGTTCCCGCGCCCCGCCGATGCATTCGGTGACGTCCTGGCCGGTCATTTCCAGGTGGACGCCGCCGGGGTGTACGCCCTCGGCCCGGGCCACGTCGATGAAACCCGAGACCTCGGCCAGGATCTGCTTGAACGGGCGGGTCTTGTAGCCGCTGTTGGCCTTGCGGGTGTTGCCGTGCATCGGGTCGATGGCCCAGACGACATTGCGGCCGGCCGCCTTGGTGGCCTGCATCAGGCGCGGCAGGCGTTCGGCCACCTTGTCGGCCCCGAACCGGCCGATCAGGGTCAGGCGGCCGGCCTTGTTCTCGGGGTCCAGCCTCTCGACCAGCCGCAGCAGGTCGTCAGGGTCGAGGGTCGGGCCGACCTTCATGCCGATGGGGTTCTTCACCCCGCGCAGGAATTCGACATGGGCGCCGTCCAGCTGGCGGGTGCGCTCGCCGATCCACAGCATGTGGGCCGAGGTGTCGTACCAGTCGCCCGAGGTGGAATCGACCCGGGTCATCGCCTCTTCCAGGCCCAGCAGCAGCGCCTCGTGGCTGGTGAAGAACTCGACCTGGTGCATCGAGGGGTGCGACTGCGGCGTCACCCCGATGGCGGCCATGAAGTCCAGCGACTCGCTGATCTTGTCCGACAGTTCGCGGTAGCGGGCGCCCTGCGGGCTCTTGTTGACGAAGTCGAGCGACCAGCGGTGGATGTTGTGCAGGTCGGCGTAGCCGCCGCCGGCGAAGGCCCGCAGCAGGTTCAGGGTCGCCGCCGACTGGGTGTAGGCCTTCAGCAGGCGCTGGGGATCGGGGACCCGTTCGCTCTCGGTAAAATCCATGCCGTTGATGATGTCGCCGCGGTAGGACGGCAGGGTGACACCGCCGATAGTCTCGATCGGCTCGGAGCGCGGCTTGGCGAACTGGCCGGCGATGCGGCCAACCTTCACGATCGGCTTGCCGCCGGCGAAGGTCAGCACCACCGCCATCTGCAGGATCAGGCGGAAGGTGTCGCGGATGTTGTCCGCCTTGAATTCCTTGAAGCTTTCGGCGCAGTCGCCGCCCTGCAGCAGGAAGGCCTTGCCCGCCGCCACGTCGCCCAGCAGTTCGGTCAGCCGCCGGGCCTCGCCGGCAAACACCAGAGGCGGCAGAGCCTTCAGCTCACCTTCCACCCGCGCCAGGTCGGCCGCGTCCGGATAGTCGGACGGGATGTGCTTGGCGGGCTTCTCTCTCCAGGTCGTCGGGGTCCAGCGGTCAGTCATGGTCGTCACTTCACAAACGGGAGCGGTTGCTTACAGGAACCGGGGCTTTTAGGCAAAAAGATGCGCGCGGGTCGCGAAAATCCGCCGCGGCGCGCACGGCTGTTGCAGCGGGATCAACCGCCGGCGCTAAACAGCGCCCTGACGACGCCGGCCAGCGCCCCGAGCAGCAGCAGGGTGGTCGCCCCGCCCTGGATCATGAAGCCCAGGGCCCGACCCTTGGGATCCTTCACATAGCCGAACATGTAGAGCACCCGCCCCAGCAGCCAGACCGCGCCCAGTCCGGCGGCCGCCCATTGGCTCCAGTACTGGGCGAACAGCCACAGCGACGGCAGGAAGAGCGCCAGGCTCTCCAGCGTGTTCATGTGGACGCGGAAATGCCGCTCGAATTCCGGATGACCCACCGTCGCCGGCGCCAGGATGCCGAACCTGGCCCGGGCCAGCGACACCCGGATCAGCGCCCACATGCAAAGCGCCAGGGCCAGAACCGTTATCAGCGCCACCAGGTTCTGATCGGCCATCGTGTCAGGCCTTGCGCCGGACGCTGATGATCGGCACCGGCGGCTTGAGAATCTGGCCCTTCATCCATGGGATCTTGGGGTCGTCCCCGGTCGGCATGGCCAGGATTGCCCGGGCCACGTCCATGCCCTGCGCCACCTGGCCGAAGGCGGCGAAGCCGGCGTTGTCGCCGGGCTGGTCGGGATGGGCGTCGAGATAGGGGGCGTCGCCCACGCAGATGAAGACGCTGGAGGTCCCGCTGCCGACCGCGAAGCGGGCCAGGGACAGGGTGCCGTCCAGGTGCTTGAGGCCGGTCTTCAGAGTGCTTTCGTGGGCGACAGGTGGAATCTGCGGATTGGGGATCGGCTTGGCGTTGAACTGCACCAGCCCCGTGGTCGGGGCGCCCTCGGTCCGCACGGCCCGGAACACCTTGGCGCCGTCATAGCGGTGAGCGTCGACATATTTCAGGAAGTTGGCGACGGTGAGCGGGGCCTTGTCCCTGAACAGGTCCAGGATCAGCACGCCTGCCCCGGTCGTCATGGTCAGCCGGACGACGCCGGGGGCCGGCGGCGCCAGCGGCGGCGGGGCGGCGGGCGGCGGGGCGGGTTCGGCCGTCGTCTGGGCAAGGGCCGAGCCGGAGGTCAGGGCCAGGGCTCCGGCGGCGGTGATGAAATCTCGGCGTTGCATGGCGCGCTCCTGATATCCCCGCCACAGAATACCGCGATGGCGGCCTCAGGCCACCGCCCCCAGCTCGGGCGGGCTGTATTTCTCGCGCATGGTCACGAACTCCTCCGCCGCCGTCGGATGGACGGCGCAGGTGGAGTCCCACTGGGCCTTGGTGACGCCCATCTTCACGGCGATGGCGGCCATCTGGATGATCTCCGGGGCGTCGGGGCCGCACATATGGACGCCCACCACCTTCTGGTCGTCGGGCTTGACCAGGAGCTTCATCAGGCAGCGCTCCTCGCCACCGGTGAAGGTGTATTTCATCGGCCGGAACACGGCGCGGTAGACGTCGATCTGGCCGAATTCCTTGCGGGCCTCGGCCTCGG
This sequence comes from Caulobacter ginsengisoli, assembly GCF_030814835.1. Taxonomy (GTDB): domain Bacteria; phylum Pseudomonadota; class Alphaproteobacteria; order Caulobacterales; family Caulobacteraceae; genus Caulobacter; species Caulobacter ginsengisoli. The sequence continues at coordinate 508,657 of NZ_JAUSVS010000002.1, read as the reverse complement.
TCATGCCGACCGAACCGATCGGCGGCTGGCTGAAGACGGCGCTGGCCACCATGTCGTGGTCAAAGGCCGTGGGATTGTCCTTGAAGGCCGTCTCGGCGAAGGCGACGGCCTCGCGGATGGCCACCGGGGTCAGGTTGATGCGGTCGGTGACATCGCCGACGGCCCAGATGTTGTCGGCCGTGGTCTTGGAATACTTGTCGACCTTGATCGCCCCCTTGTCGTTCAGCTCGACCCCGGCGGCTTCCAGGCCCAGGCCCACGACGTGCGGGTTGCGCCCCGTGGCGAACATCACCTGCTCGGTGGTCAGCTCGATGTCGTTGCTCAGGGTGCTGACCAGCCCACCGGCGGTCTTGACGATCTTCTCATGCTGGCAGCCCAGCACCACCCGAACGCCCTTGCGTTCCAGTTCGGTGGTCAGGTGGAGCCGCAGGTCATCGTCAAAGCCGCGCAGGATGTTGGGGCCGCGATAGAGCAGGGTCACCTTCGAGCCCAGCCCCGCGAAGATGCCGGCGAACTCCACGGCGATATAGCCGCCCCCGACGATCAGGATGCTCTCGGGCAGCTTGTCGAGATGGAAGGCCTCTTCCGAGGTGATGCCGAACTCGGCGCCGGGCAACCCCTCGGGCCGCACCGGACGGCCGCCGGTGGCGACCAGGATCTTGTCGGCGGTCACCGTCATGTCCTTGCCGACGATTTCGACGGTGTGGGCGTCCTTCAGCACCGCCCGGGCATGGACCAGCTCGGCCCCGGCCTTCTGCAGGTTGGTCACATAGATGCCCGACAGGCGGGCGATCTCGATGTCCTTGGCGGTGATGAATTCCTTCCAGTCGAAACTGGGTTTGCCCACCGTCCAGCCGAAGCCCTCGGCGGTCTTGAAATGGCTGGAGAATTCGCTGGCGTAGACCATGAACTTCTTGGGGACGCAGCCGCGGATGACGCAGGTCCCGCCGACCCTGTGCTCCTCGGCGACGGCGACCCGCGCCCCGGTCATCGCCGCCAGTCTCGCCGCCCGCACCCCGCCCGATCCGGCGCCAATGACAAACAGGTCGTAGTCGTACTTGGCCATCAGGCGCTCCGGTCGCGGTCAGTCTGTTTAAGCTATGTAGGGGTTCAGGGCGTCAGCCGCACCACGCCGGCGTCCGTGCCGACCAGGGCCTCGTCGGCGAGGTCCAGGAAGAGGCCGTGGTCGACCACCCCGGTCACCGATTTCAGGGCCTCGGCCAAGGCCGCCGGGCTCTCGATGCGGCCGGGCGACATGTCGTAGATCAGGTTGCCGCCGTCGGTGATGGTCAGCCCGCGCTCCGAGCGGCGCGGGCGCGGCGGCAGCAGGTCGAACTCGGCGGCGATGTCGGCCAGCCGCTGGCCGGTATGGACATGGCCAAACCGCACCACCTCGATCGGCAGCGGGAACTTCCCCAGCGCCTCGACCCGCTTGGCCGCGTCGGCGATAACCACGCAGCGCCGGGAGGCCTCCCAGACCAGCTTCTCGCGCAGCAGCGCCGCCCCACCCCCCTTGATCAGCGACAGGGCCGGCCCGATCTCGTCGGCGCCATCGACGGTGAGGTCGACCCGTTTGACGTCGTCCAGCGCGACCAGGGCGATGCCCAGTTCCCGCGCCAGCTCGGCGGTGGCGTCCGAGGTCGGGACGCCCTGGATGTCGAGCTTCCGCGCCGCCAGGGCCCTCACGAAATGAGCGGCGGTCGAGCCGGTGCCCAGGCCGACGATCATGCCGGACTGCACGAGCTCGGCGGCGGCCTCGCCAGCGGCCTTTTTCTGGTCGTCGGCGGTCATTTAGCAGCTTCGAAGTGAACAAGGATGTAGCTGATCTTTCTCGGCTTCGTGTAGACGAGCATCAGATAGTACCCTTGACCGGCGAGCGCGCTCAAAGTCCCGGCTTGGTCCTTGGGGTCCAAATAGCTTTGCTTGCCGGCCTTGCTGGTGAAGGAATATCCAACCAAGCCGTCGCCCATCTGCGAGCCTTCGAAACCAACCCAGTTTTGAATGTCCCTGGTTCGGTGGCCATCGTCCGGGCCGCCGGCATTGCATTGATAGACTGTCTCAGCCGGCGCTACGCGAGTTGCCTTAACCGGGGTCGTCGAAAAGTTGATGGAAAGCTCATCACCGCCATCGTTTTTGATAAGCGTGAAGCCCCTCTCGGATCGCTTCGATACATCCTCCTGGTAGCCAGCGCCCCGCGCGGCAGAAACCTGGGCGTCAATCTTGCCGAGGTTGGCGAGGCAAATGGCGCGGAAGTCCGTCTCCGGGCTAGCCTCCGCGGCGGTCGCGGCGCCCAAGGTCAAGCCAACAACGGCGCAAAAGGCCGCTATGCTAGTCCGCGCAAATCGATCGCACTGGTTCATTTCGCGCCCTTCCGCGCCAGCTTCATCGCCCGGAACCGCGCCGCCCAGCCCGGCTTCTCGGTCTGCACCCCGCGTTCCAGCGCCAGCGCGTCCGGCGCCACATCCTTGGTGATCACCGAGCCTGAGCCGGTATAGGCCCCCGCCCCGACGGTGACCGGGGCGACCAGCGAGGAATTGGAGCCCACGAAGGCGCCCTCCCCCACATGGGTCTCGAACTTGTCGAAACCGTCGTAGTTGCAGAAGATCGTGCCGGCCCCGATGTTGGCCTTGGCCCCGATGCTGCCGTCGCCCAGATAGGCCAGGTGGTTGGCCTTGGCGCCCTTGCCGACCTTGACCTTCTTCACCTCCACGAAGTTGCCGATATGGGCCTCCTCGCCGATGTCGGCGCCAGGTCGCAGCCGGGCATAGGGGCCGACGATGGCGCCGGCGCGGACCACGCAGCCCTCCAGATGGGTGAAGGCGCGGATGGTGGCCCCGCCCTCGACCGTCACGCCGGGACCAAAGACGATGTTGGGCTCCAGCACAGCGCCGCCGGCGACCTGAGTGTCCCAGGACAGGAACACCGTCTGCGGCGCGACCATCGAGACGCCCTGCGCCATCAGCGCCGCGCGTCGATCTTGCTGGAAGACGGCCTCGGCGGCGGCGAGGTCCGTCTGGTTATCGGCGGGCATGACGGCGGTTTCGTCGGCGATGCGCACAGCGACGTTGGCGCCAGCCCGATTGGCCACGGCCACGACCTCGGTCAGGTAGTATTCGCCCTTGGAGTTGGCGTTGCCGACCTGGGCGAGCCAGGGGAACAGCTTGGTCGCCGGCGCGGCCATGATGCCGGCATAGCAGACCCGTTCGGCCTTCTCCTCGTCGGTGGCGTCACGCGCCTCGACGATGCGGTCCAGCCGTCCCGTCGAATCCCGGATCAATCGGCCGTAGAGGCCCGGTTCAGTCGCCTCGAAACCCAGAACCGTCAGGTCCGCGCCGGCCTCGAACAGCGAGACGATATCGTCCGGGCCCAGCAGCGGGCAATCAGCGTTGGAAACGAGCACATCGCCCTCGAAGTCCGCTAAGGCCTCCCGCGCCGCCAGCACCGCATGGGCGGTTCCGAGCGGCGGGTCCTGAATGGCCACGGCCGAATCCCCCAGGCGTTTGCGGACATGCTCGGCGACGGCGGGGCTATGCGTGCCGCAAACCACCACGACCCGTGAACAGCCGGCGGCCTGGGCCGCATCGATGGCGAGGTCCAGCATGGCCCGGCCGCCGACCCTGTGCAGCACCTTGGGCAGCGGCGACTTCATGCGCGTGCCCTGGCCGGCGGCCATGATCACGGCGGCGCGTTGCGTCATACGGGGCGACTCCATCGAAAGGCTCACCCGCGTTTAGACGAATATGGGCCGGGTTTCGACCGCTTGCGGCGTTGGGCTTTGCGGGTCTAGCCTGCCGACCTCTCTGGGGACTCCATCCATGCGCAAGCTCCTCCTCGGCCTGATGGCCGCCGCCGCCGTTCTGACCGTCGGCGCCACGACCACCGCCGCCCCGCCGCCGCTGGGCCAGGCCGAGTTGGAAAAGCGCTTCGACGCCCTGATCAACCCGGCCGACATGGACGGCTGGATGAAGCAGCTGGCCTATGAGCCCAACCATGTCGGCTCGCCGCACGACAAGGCCAACGCCGAGTTCACCCTGGGCCTGTTCAAGAAGTGGGGCTGGGACGCGCGCATCGACACCTATGAGGTGCTCTATCCCACCCCGATCAGCGAGACCCTGGAGATCGTCGGCGACAAGCCCTTCAAGGCCACCCTACAGGAGCCGCCCATACCCGGCGACAGCACCGAGCGGGGCCTGGACAAGGCCCTGCCGGCCTGGGTCGCCTTCGGGGCCGACGGCGATGTCACCGCCGACCTGGTCTACGTCAACTACGGCATGCCCGACGACTACAAGGCGCTGGAGCGCCTGAACATCGACGTCAAGGGCAAGATCGTCATCGCCCGCTACGGCGGCGGCTGGCGGGGGCTCAAGCCCCTGCTGGCCCAGATGCATGGCGCGGTCGGCTGCATCATCTATTCCGACCCCAAGGACGACGGCTATGGCCAGGACGACGCCTATCCCGACGGTCCCGCCCGGCCCGAGCGCAGCTTCCAGCGCGGCTCGGTCGCCGACATGCCGCTGTATCCGGGCGACCCGCTGACCCCCGGGATCGGCGCCACCAAGGACGCCAAGCGCATCGACCGCAAGGACGCGGCGACCATCCTGAAGATCCCCGTGCTGCCCATCTCCTGGGGCGACGCCCAGGTCTTCCTGGGCCGGCTGAAGGGCCCGCTGGCCCCCGCCAGCTTCCGGGGCGGCCTGGCGCTGACCTACCATGTCGGCGGGGAAGGCGCGAAGGTCCACCTGGCCACCAAGGCCGACTGGTCGCTGAAGACCGTCTACAACGTCATCGCCGTGATGAAGGGCGCCCAGTATCCCGACCAGTGGGTGCTGCGCGGCAACCATCGCGACGGCTGGGTCTTCGGGGCCAGCGATCCGCTGTCGGGCCATGTCGCCCTGATGGCCGAGGCCAAGGCCATCGGCGAGTTGGCCAAGTCCGGCTGGCGGCCCAAGCGCACCCTGGTCTATGCCAGCTGGGACGCCGAGGAGCCGATGCTGCTGGGCTCGACCGAGTGGGTCGAGGACCATGCCGCCGAGCTGAAGGCCAAGGGCGTCATCTATATCAACACCGACGGCAACGGCAGCGGCTTCCTCAATGTCGACGGCAGCCACGACTACCAGCATCTGGTCAACCAGGTGGCCGGCGACGTCAGCGATCCTGAGACCAACGTCAGCGTCGCCAAGCGGATGCGGGCCGGACTGATGGTCGACGCCACTGCGCCGGGGGCCAGCGACCGCGCCAAGGCCCTGGCCAAGGCCGCCGCCAGCGACGGCGACGTGCCGATCGACCCGATGGGGTCGGGCTCGGACTATTCGGCCTTCATCCAGCACCTGGGCCTGCCGGCCCTCAACCTGGGCTTCGGCGGCGAGGGCGGCGGCGGCGGGGTCTATCACTCGGCCTACGACACCTATGAGCATTACAGCCGCTGGGTCGATCCGGGCTTCCTCTACGCCAAGGCCCTGGCCCAGACCGCCGGCCGGCTGGTCCTGCGGGTCTCCGAGGCCGAGCTGCCGCCGCAGCGCTATAGCGACTTCGCCGTCACCGTGGCGGGCTATGTCGACGAGGTGAAGAAGCTGGCCGACAGCCGGCGCGAGGCGGCGACCGGCCTGGAGAAACTGTTGGCGGCCAATGCCTACAAGCTGGCCAGCGATCCCAGGAAGCCGCTGCTGCCGCCGGTCTATGAGGGCCCGGTGCCCTTTATCGGCTTCGCGCCGCTGGAGAACGCCTCCGACCGCCTCACCCGCAGCGCCAAGGCCTATGATGCGGCCCTGGCCGCCGCCGGCCCGCTGACCCCGGCCACGATCGCCAAGGTGATGCCGCTCCTGCGCGACATCGACCAGACCCTGACCACCGAGCCCGGCCTGCCGGGCGGGCGCGGCTGGTACCGCAACATGATCTATGCCCCCGGCCGCTTCACCGGCTACGGCGCCAAGACCCTGCCGGGGGTGCGCGAGGCCATCGAGGACCGCCGCTGGGCCGACGCCGACACCTATGTCGGGCTGACAGCCAAGGTGATCAACGCCTATGCCGACCGGCTGGACAAGGCCACCGCGATCCTGACGGCCAAATGAGGGCTCTCGAGGGTTGGACCATCGTCTTCGACCTGGACGGCACCCTGGTCGAGACCGCGTCGGACATCTGCGCGGTCCTGAACGACCTGCTTGAGGAGGAGGGAATTCCACCCCTCCCCTACGAGCAGGCGCGGCTGCTGGTCGGCCGGGGCGCGCGGGCGCTGGTGCAGCGGGGCTTCGTAGCCGCCGGCGCGACGGTGGCCGAGGCGCGGCTGGACGAGTTGGTCGACCGCTTCGTCGACCTGTATCGCCCCCGCCTCGCCGAGAAGAGCCGCCCCTTCCCGGGCTGCATCGAGGCGTTGACGGCCCTGCGCGAAGCCGGCGCCATCTTCTGCGTCTGCACCAACAAGCGCACCGAGCTTTCCGTCGCCCTGTTCGAGGCCCTGGGCATGAGCCACTGGTTCGCCGCCATCGTCGGCCCGGACGCGGTGGGCGCCCGCAAGCCCGACCCCAACCACCTGCTCGCCGCCATCGCCCAGGCCGGCGGCGACCCGGCCCGGGCCATCATGGTCGGCGACGGCGAGCCCGACGCCGGGGCGGCCAGGGCCGCGGGTGTGCCGCTGGTCATCGTCGACTTCGGCTACACCACCATCCCGGCGGCCGAGCTGGGCGGCGACATCCTGATCAGCCATTTCTCGGAACTGGCGGACGCCTGCCGGCGCCTGGCTACTTGCCCGGCCGTCCAAGCCTCGCTATAGACCCGGCCCTTCCCAGACGCGGAAGCGGATGCGTAGCTCAGCGGGAGAGCACCTCGTTCACACCGAGGGGGTCACAGGTTCAATCCCTGTCGCATCCACCATCCTTCGCCCTGCGGGCTTCGGATGGCGGGCCATCCAGTCTCAATCACTCAAAGTCAGAATCACCGGCCCGTTGCGGGTCGCCACCAGGGTGTGCTCGTACTGCACGGTCGGCTGGCCGCCGGGCGGGGTCAGGGTCCAGCCGTCGTCGCCCTCCTCCACCCAGTCGGCGCCCAGGGACAGGAAGGGCTCGATGGTGAAGACCAGGCCCTCATGGATGCGGCGGGTGTCGCGCGCTTCATACCAGGTCGGGATCTCGCGCGGCTCGTCATGCAGCGAGCGGCCGACCCCGTGGCTGGCCAGGTTGCGGACCAGCGAATAGCCGTTGCGGCCCGCGAAGGTCTCGATGGCCCGGCCGATCTCGTTCAGCCGTCCGCCCGGCTTGACCGCCCGGATGCCGCTCCACATCGCCCGCCGCCCGTCCCGGCAGAGGCGGGCGATCTTCGGCGCCGTCGGCGGCACGGCGAAGCTGGCCCCGGTGTCGCCGAAATAGCCGCCCAGCTCGGCCGAGACATCGATATTGATCAGGTCGCCGGCCGCCACTTGGCGATCGTCGGGTATGCCGTGCGCGCAGTCGGGCCCGACCGAGATGCAGGTCGCCCCCGGAAAGCCATAGGTGATCTCCGGCGCCGAACGGGCCCCTTCCCGCTCCAGCATGGCCCGGCCCAGCTGGTCCAGTTCGCGGGTGGTGATCCCCGGCTCCAGCGCCTTGCCCATGGCGGCCAGCGTGCGGGCCACCAGCCGGCCGGCGGCCTTCAGGCCCTGCAGGTCTTCGTCGTTTTCGATGGTCATGCCGCAGTTTAGCGCGGCGGCATCCGGATCGCACCATCCAGCCGCACCGTCTCGCCGTTGAAATAGCCGTTGCGCAGCATGGTCACCGCCAAGTCGGCGTACTCCTCCGGATGCCCCAACCGTCGAGGAAACGGCACCGACTTCGACAGGCTCTCAAAGATGGCCGGAGCCCGCGTCTTCACCCCGAGCATCGGCGGGGTGGCCATGATGCCCGGGAGGATGGTGTTGATGCGGATCCCCTCGTTCGACAGGTCCCGGGCGATGACCAGGGTCATGCCCTTGATGGCCGCCTTGGCCGCCGCGTAGGCGACCTGGCCGACCTGGCCGTCCTCGGCCGCCACCGAGCCGGTGTTGACGATGGCCCCGCGCGCGCCGTCCTCGTCGGGTTCCAGGGTCGCCATGCCCGCCGCGCTTTTGACGATGCAGCGGAAGGTGCCGACGGTGTTGAGGCCCAGCACCCATTCGAAGTCGGCGACATTGAACGGCTTGATCTCGCCGGTCTGCTTGTCCCGGGCGATGGTCTTGCCGCCGCGCCCGCCGCCGGCGCAGTTGACCAGGTAGCGCTCCTGGCCATGGGCGGCCCGGGCCTTGGCGAAGCCGGCGTCGACCGAGGCCTCGTCCATGACGTTGACATGGCAGAACAGGGCGCCGGTCTCGGCGGCCTTCTTCTCCCCGGTCTCGGCGTTCATGTCGAAGATGGCGACCTTGACGCCCAGGTCGCGCAGCGCCTTGACCGTCGCCGCGCCCAGGCCCGATGCGCCGCCGGTGACCACGGCCGCGGCGTTGCTGTCCATCTTCATCTGCGTTCCCTCCAAGGCTGTTTGCGGCACTTCAGCGCCGGCGCCCCAGGGTCATGCAATAGGCCTAGGTCGCCGGGCTCTGGATGCCCCGCACCATCTTCAGGATGGTGGCGCGCGGCATGAAGCGGGTCAGGAAGGCGGTGCGGGCGTTGCCCTTGCCGGTGATGACCACCGGGTTGTTCTTCTTGAAACCGTTATAGCCGGCCTCGGCCACCGGCATCGAGCCCATGACCTCGGCGGTCTGGCCCAGCCGCGTCGCGCCGGTGCCGGCCCGTTTGCGGAACTCGCTGGCCGTGGCGCCGGGGCAGAGGCAGCTGACATGCACCCCCGTTCCCCGCGCCTCCTCCCACAGCGCCTCGGAAAAGCGCAGCACGAAGGCCTTGGAGGCGTAGTAGATGGCCATCAGCGGGCCGGGCACGAAGGCGGCCATCGAGGCGACATTGAGGACGCCGCCCGAGCCCTTGGCCAGCATGCCGTGCCAGTAGATGTGGGTCAGCTCGACCAGGGCCCGGTCGTTGAGATCGATCATCCCCAGCTGGGTGTCGAGGTCCGAACCGTCGAACGCCCCGGCCTGGCCGTAGCCGGCGTTGTTGACCAGCACATCGACGGTGAGGCCGGCGGCGGCGATCGCCTCGGCCAGGCGCGAGCCGCCGCCATGGGCCATCAGGTCGACCGGGAAGACGGCGGCCTTGACCTTGTAGCTGTTCGACAGCCGGTCGGCGACGGCGCGCAAACCGGGCTCGCTGCGGGCCGCCAGGATCAGGTCGTAGCCGTCCCGGGCGAAGCACTCGGCCAGGTCGACGCCGATGCCGGTCGAGGCGCCGGTGACCAGCGCGGTGCGGCCTTCGCCGGGTTTCTTCTTGGCCATGGTTCACGCCCCGCGTTTGTGATCACTGTTCTTTTAGCAGCAGCGGCGGCGCTTGACCAACTCATAACCCCGGGGTTATTGCTTTGTCATGACCGTCTCTCCCGACGACCTGTTCCGGCTGCTGGGCGACCCGACCCGCCGGGCCCTCTTCGAGCGGCTGACCCGCGAGGGCGAGCTGACCGTCGGGGCCCTGACCAGCCAGGCCGGCGTCTCGCAGCCGGCGGTCTCCAAGCATCTGGCGGCCCTCAAGCAGGCCGGCCTGGTCCGCGACCGCCCGCAAGGCCGCCTGACCCACTACAGCGCCGCCCCCGAGGGCCTGGCGCCGCTGATGGACTGGATCGGTGACTACGGCTCCTTTTGGCGCGACCGGTTCGACGCCCTGGAAAACCTGCTGAACCGGATGGATCAGTAGGAATGCCTCAGGGGGCCTTGGCCGGAGGCGGAGCGGCCGGGGCGGCCGGAACGGGTTCGCCATCGACCCTGGGCAGCTTGAGATTGTGCGCCTGCAGGTTCACCGGCGCCTGCTGCTGGGCCAGCAGCGCCTTGGTCCACGGGTTCATGCCGACGCAATAGCCGGAGAGATTGCCGCATTGGCGCACCTCGCCGGTGTCGCTGTCGACCACGACAATGACCTGCTCGTCATCGGACAGCCGCGCGGCGTCCGCCGAGGCGTTGGCGGCCGGCGCGGCCGTGGTCATCCGCTGCCAGAGATCGCCCGGCTCATAGATGCCGATGCCGACATAGCGGCCATGATGGGCCGACGGACTTTCCACCGTCGGCCTGCCGCAGGCGGCCAGGCCCAGTCCGGCCAGGGCCAGGACACCCCACGTCACAGGCTTCATGCAGGCGCTCCTAAAATGTCCAGGGATTGAGCCGTCCGCCCTTATTGTCGAGCTGAGGCGGAGCGGGATCGACTTGGCAGTTGTCCTCGACCTCGACGCCGATGCGCCGGCCGTTGACGACCAGATCGCGCATCCGCGAGGGCGCCGTCGTCGCGCTGCCGCCGCGCAGGGTCTCCAGGTCCCCCGCGCACAGCATGGCCGTCGCCCCGCCCAGATGCAGCCACCCGGTTGCCTCGCGCCGATAGATTTCCATACGACCGACGATGCCCTTGGCGGTGACTATCTGCAGCAGGATTTCCTGCACCCCATCGCCGTCCAAGTCGATCATGAAGGCGTCGCAAGGCCCGCCATAGGCTGCCTCACAAGCTGGCGAGCCCAAGGCATTCGATCGCCATTTGGTCGCCAGGAAATCGGCCGGAAGCACCGCGCCTTTCGGATAGACGACATACTGCGGCGAGGCGAATTCGGGGGCGGGCGGCGCCTGGCTCGGCTTTTTCTGCAGCCTCGCCAGTTCGCCGATACGGTCCTTGCGCTGCGCCAAGCCCTTGAGCGCCGCCTGGCCATAGCGCTGGCCGCCCCTGGCCAGGAACTCGAAATCGAAGCGTTCCGGCGCGATCCGCTTGCCGTTCAGCCGCGCCATCTGGCTGTCGACCGACAGCCTTGCAGGGTCGGCCAGCGGCGAGAACAGGGCCAGGGCGACGGCTAGGGCCAGGACCAGGCCGGCCAGGTTGGCCGGCTCCAGCCGCTTCATCCAGGGCCCGGGCGACAGCGCGGCCACCGCATAGCCGAGCGCCACGAGACCGGCGACCAGGACGACGGCCACGGCGATGACCCGATCGGGGGTCAGGCCGTACTGGCCGATCCGCAGGGCCGTGGCGTAGGCGGCCAGGCCCACCAGGGGCACGGTCAGCAGGGCCGCCGCGCGGGCCGAAAACCGCAGGATCGAGGGCGGGGGCGGCTCGCGCCGGCCGTCCTGATAGGCGGCGTTGATCAGGGCGATCAGCATGATGGCCGCGGTCAGCAGGATCGGCGTCGCCGCCTTGGTCGCCCAGAGGGGCTGCAGGCCCACGAACGGCAGGCTGACCAGGAAGGCCAGAGTCAGGCCGGTCAGCAGCGGACCCAACCAGGACAGCAGGGCCAGGCCGAAGGTCTTCAGCCCCTCGATCAACTCCGCCCGCAGGTCGGAAAGCTGCACCGCCAGGGCGAAGACCAGGGTGGTGGCTGGGAAAGAGAACCAGGGCCTGGCGATGATCTCGCCGAAACCCTTGAGCCCGATCAGGCCGAACAGCGCCGCCCCCAGGTTCAGCACGCCCCAGAACAGCACGGTCAGCGCGACCGATAGGCCAAACTGCACCGCCTGGCGCGTGGCCTGGCCGAACAGCCTGTCGTAGGGCGGTATCCAGCGCCGCGCCTCGTCGGCCGCCGCCACCCACTGGTGCAGGGCGAAGAAGAACACCGCCGTCATCGGAATCAGCAGGCCCGACGGGAACGGTCGGCCGCCCCCGATGGCCTGCCGCGTCAGGTCGTGCAGCACCAGGCCGGCCGCCAACGGGGCGGCGACCACGGTCCAGATCTGCAGGGTGAGGCGGCGCATATGGCCCAGGCCCGCCAGCAGGACAAACGGCGCCGTCAGCAGCATCCACAGCAGGGTGAAATGGATCAGGCGCGGGCCCTGGTCGCCCGCCCGCTGCGGCGCGAAGGGGTCGAGTAGGGCCAGGGCGACGCCCCAGATCAGGCCCACCATCAGCCGCGCGATGGCGGGGTGCTCGAAATCCGGGCGTCCGTTCTTCATCCAGGCCATGAAACCGCTCTCCCCAAGCCTGGGCAGACTGCGCGCCCGTCCGGGGCGCCGCAACCCGGCACAACCCGCCGAAATCCGCCAAGCCAGGCACAGTTCCGCCGCCAGGCCTCGCCGAGCCTGGGAGGATCGGGCGGCGGGCATGGCCCCCTTTTCGGAGGCTTCGCTGTCGCCAGGAAGGCACAGACTGCGGCTGCCGGTTGCGGGCCCAGGTTCAGTGCTAGCTTTCGCGGGCGTTTGACCTAGACTCGATTCAGACTGGCCCGCAGCAACCGCTTCAATTCTCGCCCGTTCAGGGAATCCATGCCCCCCAACGCCGGTGACGCCTTTCCCTGGACCATCCAGCCGTGGCAGGCTCCCGCCGGATCCGAGGGGGGGTCACGCGGAATGACGCCGGCGCAGGCCGACTTCAAGCTGGAACAGACGACGTCTGGACCCACGGCCATGCTGGCCGGGGACTGGACAGCCGAGTCTCTCGACCGGGCGGGCGACCGGCTGGCCGAGCTGCTGATCCACACCAACGCCGTCACCCTGGACCTGACCAACATCGGCCGCTGCGACACCGCCGGGGCCCTGGCCATCGTCAGGGCAGCCGAAGGCTCCAAGGGCAGCGGCATGCTGCGGGCACGGCCGGACCTGGTCCGTCTGCTCGACCTGGTGCACGACGCCGTCCAGGCCGAGCCCGGCCCGCCCCTGCGTCGCCGGGGCATGATGGACCTGGTCGAGCGGATCGGGGCCGGGGTCATCCATCTGGGCGTCGACTTCTACGAGACTCTGATCTTCGTGGGCCACACCCTGACCGCCGCGGGCCGGGCCATCATCGATCCGCGCCGCATCCGCTGGGCCCCGCTGGTGGCCCTCTGTGAGCGGGCGGGTCTGGACGCCCTGCCCATCGTCGCCACGACGACCTTCTTCATCGGCTGCGTGCTGGGCTTCCTGGCAGTCAGCATCCTGGCCGAGTTCGGGGCCTCGGTGTTCGCCGTCGAGACCATCGCCTTTGGGGTGTTGCGCGAGTTTGGCGTGGTCATCACCGCCGTGCTGCTGGCCGGCCGCTCGGCCAGCGCCTTCGCCGCCGAGATCGGCTCGATGAAGATGAACCAGGAAATCGACGCCATGCAGGTTCTGGGGGTCGATCCATTCGAGGCCCTGGTGCTGCCCCGGTTCGCCGCCCTGCTGATCGTGCTGCCGCTGCTGGTCTTCGTCGCCGACCTGGCCGGCCTGGTCGGGGGTGCGGTGGTCAGCTGGAGCATGCTGGATCTGTCGCCGACCTTCTTCCTGCAGCGCCTGCTCGACAACGTCCACGCCACCCCGTTCTGGATCGGCCTCTCCAAGGCCCCGGTCATGGCCGCCGTCATCGCCGGGATCGGCTGCCGGCAGGGCATGGAGGTCGGCGGCGACGTCGAGAGCCTGGGCCAGCGCGTGACCGCCGCGGTGGTGCACGCCATCTTCTCGATCATTCTGATCGATGCGATTTTCGCGCTGATCTACAGGGAACTGAACCTGTGACGGACCGCGAAGACCCTCAGCCGCAAGGCTTCGTCGACCTGGACGGCGACGGCCTGGACGACAACGCCATTCCCATCGAGGTGAAGGGCCTGGTCTCGCGGTTCGGCGACAATGTGATTCACGAAAACCTCGACCTGACGGTCAAGCGGGGCGAGGTGCTGGGCGTGGTCGGCGGGTCGGGGGCCGGCAAGTCGGTGCTGCTCAACAGCATCATCGGCCTCAAGCAGCCCGAAGGCGGCTCGGTGAAGATTTTCGGCCAGGACATCAAATACGCCAAGCGGCGCATCTGGACCTCGATCGAGCGCAAATGGGGGGTGCTGTTCCAGCAGGGCGCCCTGTTCTCCTCGCTGACCGTGCGCGAGAACGTCGCCGCGCCGCTCTATGAGCATACCCGGCTGTCGCGCCGGGAGATCGAAAAGCTGGCGGACCTGAAGATCGCCATGTCGGGCCTGCCGACCCGGGCCGGAGCGCTCAAACCGGCCGAGCTGTCGGGCGGCATGCGCAAGCGGGCCGGCCTGGCCCGGGCCCTGGCCCTGGACCCCGAACTGCTGTTCCTGGACGAGCCGACCGCCGGCCTGGACCCCATCGGGGCGGCCGCCTTCGACGAGTTGATCAAGGACCTCTCCGACAGCCTGGATCTGACGGTGTTCATGATCACCCACGATCTGGACAGCCTCTATACGATCACCGACCGCGTGGCGGTGCTGGCCGACAAGCATGTCGTGGCCGTCGCGCCGGTGCGCGAGCTGGAACACTCCGATCATCCCTGGATCAAGGAATACTTCCTGGGTCCGCGTGGCCGCGCCGCCGTCAAGGCGCAGCGACACGTGAAGGCCTAGGGCGAGGACGAGAACACTATGGAAAGAAACGCCAACTACGCCCTGGTGGGCATGGTCACCCTGATCCTCTTCGTGGGGATGGTGATCTTCGCCTTCTGGCTGGCCCGCCTGCAGTTCAACCGCGACTACGACAACTACGACATCCTGTTCATCGGACCGGTGCGCGGGCTGTCCGAGGGCGGCGAGGTGCATTTCAACGGCATCAAGGTCGGCGAGGTGACCAAGATCTCGCTGGACAAGACCGACCCCAACCGGGTCATCGCCCGCATCCGGGTGACCAGCGACGTGCCGATCCGCACCGACAGCTACGCCACGCTGGAGCCGCAGGGGATCACCGGCATCAACTATGTGCAGATCACCGCCGGGGCCAACACCAAGCCGCTGCTCAAGGACGTCACCCCCGATGGCACCGTGCCGGTCATCAAGAGCCAGTCCAGCGCCCTGTCCGACCTGCTGGCGGGCGGCGGAACGGTGCTGACCCGAACGATCGAGGCCCTGGACCGGGTCAACAAGGTGCTCAGCGACGAGAACGTCAAGACCTTCAGCGCCGCCCTCAAGGACGTCCAGGCGGTCACCGCCGAGGCCCGCGAGCGCCGCCAGATCATCGCCGACGCCCAAAAGGCCCTGCAGGACATCGACAAGACCGCCAACGCCATCACCGCCCTGAGCCAGAGCACGCAGGGCCTGGTCGACAATGATGGCCGCAAGACCATGCAGCAGCTGGCCGACGCCGCCGCCGAACTGAAGGCGGCCTCCACCGACGCCCGCACCCTGATCAAGAAGCTGGACCAGCCGACCACCGACTTCTCGACCACCACCCTGCCCCAGCTCAACTCGGCCATCGACAGCCTGCAGACCACCGCCGAGTCCCTGCGCCGCCTGTCCGACGACGTCGAGCGCGACCCGCGCGGCATCATCAGCAAGCCGCCCGCCAAGACCGTGGATGTGAAGAAATGAGCGCTCAAAAGAACCTTGGCAAAGCCCTCGCCATCGCTGCGGCGGCGCTCAGCCTCACCGGCTGTGTGTCGCTGTTCCCCAAGGCCGATCCGGCCCAGCTCTACCGGTTCGAGGTCAGCTCTCCGGCCGCCGCGTCCAGCTCGGCCACGCGGTTCACCGTGCTCCGGGCGCCGATCACCTTCGCGCGGGCGGCGGCGGGCGATGGCATTCTGACCGTGACCAGCGGCGAGGCGGCCTATATCGGCGGGGCCCGCTGGGTCTCGCCGGCCAGCGTCCTCTTCGATGAGGCGGCGACGCGGGCCTTCCAGGACGCCGGCGGCCCGGCCCGGCTGATCGGCCGCGGCGAGATCGCCCGCTCCGACGCCTATCTGAAGCTGGACGTCCGCACCTTCGAGACCCGCTACGACCAGGGGGCCAAGGCCGCCCCCATCGTGGTCATCGAGGTCAACGCCACCCTGACCCGCAACAACCAGGCCCTGGTCGGGACCAAGACCTTCACCGCCAGCGCCCGCGCCGGCGACAACCGGGTCGGTCCCATCGTCCAGGCTTACGACAAGGCCGTCAGCGACGTGCTGGGCCAGTTGGTGGGGTGGGTGAACACCTCGGGGGTCACGCCCTGACGCCTGCCCTTCCCTTCCCTAAACGTCATGTAACTGGCCCCCTCGCCCGGCTGTGCTAAAGCCGGTTCGGGGACGAGCGTGACGTTTCACGCCGGTCGGTCGAGGGACGTGGCATGTCGCGGATGTGGTTGGGCCTGGTCGGGGCCGTTCTTCTGGCTGGGACCGCGGTGTCGGCGACGCCCGACTCGAGACCCTCGCTCTACGATCCCTCGCTGTCGCCCGACGGCTCGGAGATCGCTTTCGTTTCCGGCGGCGACATCTGGACCGTGCCCAGCCAGGGCGGCACGGCCCGTCTGCTGGTCACCGACCCGGCCACCGAGGCCCGGCCGCTCTATTCGCCCGACGGGACCCAGCTGGCCTTCCAGTCGACCCGCGAAGGGCCGTCCAGCATCTACATCCTGAGCCTGGCCACCGGCCAGATCCGCCGGCTGACCTATTCCGACGCCGGCGAGAGCCTCGATGGCTGGTCGCGCGACGGCAAGTGGATCTACTTCACCTCCGGCGCCAACGACGTGGCCCGCCAGAACGACATCTTCCGGGTTTCGGCCGCCGGCGGCACCCCGCTGGAGGTCAGCCGCGAGCGGTATCTCAACGAATTCGAATCCGCCCCCTCGCCCGACGGCCAGTCCATCGCGCTCGTCGCCAAGGGCATCAGCTCCACCCAGTGGTGGCGCAACGGCCATGCCCATATCGACGAGACCGAGCTGTGGCTGAAGCCCGTCGCCACCGGCGCGCCCTACCGCCGCCTGCTGGCCGCCGACGCCAAGCACGCCTGGCCGATGTGGTCGGCCGACGGTGGCGCGCTCTACTACATGAGCGACGAGAGCGGCGCCGAGAACGTCTGGAAACTGGCGACGGCCCCCGGCGCCTCACCGCAACAGGTCACCAAATTCACCGACGGCCGGCTACTCTGGCCCAGCATCGGTCTGAACGGCAGGTCCATCGTCTTCGAGCGCGGCTTCGCCATCTGGAAACTGGACACCGCCACCGGCCAGACCGCCCAGGTGCCCATCACCCTGCTCGGCGCCCCCGCCGCCGCCCGGCCCCAGCACCGGGTCGAGACCGACCTCGACAGCTTCGCCCTGGCCCCCGACGGCAAGAAGGTCACCTTCGCCGCGCGAGGCGAGATCTTCGCGGCGACCACCAAGGAGGGCGGCCCCGGCCAGCGGATCACCCGCACCGTTTCCGCCGAAGGTCAGGCCGCCTGGTCGCCGGACTCCAAGCGCGTCGTCTACGTCTCCGAGCAGGGCCTGGACGCCCGGCTGATGCTCTATAACTTCCAGACCAGCCAGGAGACGGTGCTGACCACCGCCACGGGGAACGACACCGCCCCGATCTGGTCGCCGGACGGCAAAAAGATCGCCTATGTCCACGCCAACCGGCAGCTGCGGGTCATCACCCTGGACGCCAAGGGCGTTCCGGCCAGCGATGTCGCCCTCTACGACAATCCCGCCCTGGTCAGCGACGAGGGCACGCCGCCCGTCTGGTCGCCCGACGGCCAGTGGCTGGCCTTCGTGGTCACCGACCGCAAGTCGTTCACCAACATCAATGTCGTGCCCGCCGCCGGTGGGACGCCGCGCCCGATCAGCTTCCTGGCCAACGGCCAGACCGGCGGGCTGATCGCCTGGTCGCCAGACGGCAAGTTCATCCTGTTCTCGACCAGCCAGCGCAGCGAGGAGTCCAGGATCGTCCGCATCGATCTGGTCCCGCACGTGCCGAAGTATCGCGAGGACAGCTTCCGCGACCTCTTCAAGCCGAGCGAGACCCCCGACAAGCCCGCCCCGGACACCAAGGATCCCAAGCGCCGCGGCCCGACCAAGCCCCCCGTCGACAAGGCCGGCGCGGACAAGCCCGCCGATGACGCCAAGGCCGAGGCCGACAAGCCCGCCGCCGCCGCCGACAAGCCCAAGAAGGTCGAGCCGGTGAAGATCGTCTTCGAGGGCCTGCGCGAGCGGGTCAGCGTGCTGCCGCTGGGTCTTTCCGCCGGCAATCCGGTGATCAGCCCCGACGGCAAGGTGGTGGTCTTCGTCGCCACCGTGGCCGGTCAGGACAACCTCTACAGCTACAGCCTCGACGAACTGGCCAAGGAGCCGGCCACCCCGGTCCAGATCACCTCCAACGCCAAGCCCAAGACTGCTTACGTCTTCACCGCCGACTCCAAGACGCTCTACTACCTGGAGGACGGCACGATCATGTCGACCGGGCTGGAGGGGCCCAAGCCCAAGGCCCTGGCGGTCAGCGCCGAGCTGGACGTCGATTTCGACGCCGAAAAGCAGGTGGTGTTCGACGAGGCCTGGGGAACCCTGAACCGCCGCTTCTACGACGCCAAGTTCCACGGCAAGGACTGGGCGGCGCTGCGGGCCAAATGGCAGCCCTACATCGCCGGGGCCCGGACCCCCGACGAGCTGCGCCGCGACATCAACCTGATGATCGGCGAACTGAACGCCTCGCACTCGGGCATCAACCGCGGCGGTCCCAACCTGCGCTCGCGGGTCGGGCTGCTGGGCCTGCGCTTTGACCGCGACGCCTTCGAGGCGGGCAAGGGGCTGGTGGTCCGCGAGGTCATCACCCTGGGTCCCGCCTTCATCGAGGGCAGCATCAAGCCTGGCGAGACGCTCGTTGCCGTCAACGGCCAGGCGGTCGGCCCCAACTCTAACCTCGACGCCCTGCTGCTCGACCAGATCGGCAAGCGCACTGTGCTGAAGGTCGCCGGGGCGGCCGGGACGCGTGAGGTGGTGGTCCGCCCGATCTCGCGCGGGGTCGAGGCCGGCCTCAACTACCGCCAGTGGGTCGGCGAGCGGCGGGCCTATGTCGAGAAGATCAGCGGCGGGCGCCTCGGCTATGTCCATATCGCCGACATGGGCGATGACAGCCTGGCCCAGCTCTACCTCGACCTCGACGCCCAGAACCAGGAAAAGCAGGGCGTCGTCATCGATATCCGCAACAACAACGGCGGCTACATCAACGGCTACGCCCTCGATGTCTTCACCCGCCGCAACTACCTGATGTTCACCCAGCGGGACCAGCCGTTCGCGGTGCCGACCCGCCAGGCGCTGGGCCAGCGGGCCCTGGGCGCGCCGACCGTGCTGCTGATCAACGAGTCCTCGCTCTCCGACGCCGAGGATTTCACCGAGGGTTATCGGGCGCTGGGCCTGGGCAAGGTGGTGGGCGTGCCGACCGCCGGCTGGATCATCTTCACCACGGGCCAGTCGCTGATCGACGGCTCGGTGGTGCGGGTGCCGATGTGGAAGGTCGAGGACCTGCGCGGCCAGAACATGGAGCTCAACCCCCGCCCGGTCGACGTCAAGGTCGAGCGGCCCCTGGGCGAGACCCTGACCGGCGACGACGCCCAGCTCAAGGCGGCGGTGGATACCCTGCTGGGTCAGATCGGGGCGAGATAGGAACTTAGTTCCCGATCAGGGTCAGCAGGAACCGGGTGTCGGACCATTTGGTCGCCGGGTCGCGCTCGCGCCCATCGATGAGGGGCCGGAAGCTGGCCTGCCGCACGATGGTCAGGCCCAGTGACGGAATGACATAGAGCCGCTGGTCGCCCGCCCCGGCCGCGACGATCAGATCCGGCGGCAGGCGGTCGGCATTGGCCCCCATGTCGGTCGAGGCGGTGACCACGTCGGCAACCTTGGCCGGACGCGGCAGCCACCAGCTGATCCCGTAGCCGGGATGGGCGCTGGAGCCGATGAACAGCTGACGGAAGGCCTGCGGGTCGACCAGCTGGCGGCCATTCCAGGCCCCGCCGGCCCGCACGAATTCGCCGAACTTCGCCCACTGGCGCGCGGTCAGCACCGCGCCCTGCGGCATCAGCGGATCGCCCGCCTGGGTGTGGCGCCAGTCGGTGGGAACCAGGCCGATAGGGTCAAGGATTCGGCGATGCAGATAGGCCAGCGGGTCGGAATCCTGGCCCGCCGCCGCCAGCTTGCGCTTCATCACCTCGCCGAACACCTGGAAGGGCGCGGGGCCGTACTGGAAGAGCGTCCCCGGCTCGGCGTTCAGCGCCATGGCCACCGCCTCGGCATAGCCCGGCGCCCGGCCGATGCGGCCGCCCGGCAGACCCGAGGTCAGGCTCAGAAGCTGGCGGAGGGTCACCCGCGCCTTCATCGGATCGGCCCGCCATTCGGCCAGGGTCTTCGACACCGGCTCGTCCAGGGTCAGCAGTCCATCCTGAACGGCCGCCGCCGCCATGATCCCGGTGAAGCTCTTGGTCCCCGACCAGATTTCCATGCCGTGGTCGGCCGCGCCCTCGCCGGCGTAGGACTCGCAGACCACCCGGCCCTGATAGAGCACCAGCACCGATGCCCCGCGCCGGGGCGTCGAATAGGCGACCGCCGCGTTGCAGGCCGCCTGGCTGGGCGGCGCGGCCAGGGCCGGCGAGGCGCCCAGCATCAGCAACAGTGCAATCAGACCCGCGCGAACCATCAGGGCGACCTTTCCAGTCTTCGTTCCCTACACGATCCGCGCGGCCCGATCCGTCGGCTAGCCGGCGGCGATGACGTCCTTCACCAGCCGCGACACCTCGTCGATCTCGTTCCAGCGGTCGAACGAGGGACCCATCCGCACGACCACCAGGTCGGCCGACGGCACGATCACTACGTGCTGGCCGAAGCTGCCCTTGGCCAAATAGGCGTCGGCGGGCATCCCCCAGCCGATCCGCCGGCTCGCCCCCTCACTGGCGCCGCGGTTGGTCCAGAAGCCGGCGCCGTAGCCGACCTGGCCACTACCCGGGGTCTGGCGCGTCGACCACTCCACCCAGCCCTCCGGCAGGATGCGCCGCCCGCCCACCATGCCGTCGTTCAGATAGAGCAGGCCCAGCCGCGCCCAGTCCCGGGCCGGGGCCCAGAAGTGGCTGCCGCCCAGCGGCGTGCCGGCCGCGTCGAACTCCAGGGTCACCCGGCTCATCCCTAGCGGCTCGAAGAGTTCGCGGCGGGCCATGGCCATCACTCCGGCCGCGTCGCCGCCGGACGCGTCCCGGACGATGCGCGAGACCAGGGCGTAGCTGATGTCGGTATAGGCGAACACCGACCCCGGCGGCGCCTTCAGCCGCCGGCGGGCGGCATAGGCGCCCATGTCGGGCTCGTCGAACAGCACCTGGGCGGCCGGGTCGAAGCCGTTGCCTAAGGACGCCCGCAACGACTGGCCGCCGTCCAGGCCGCTTTCCATGCGCAGCAGTTGCTCCAGGGTGATGGCGCCGCGCGGATCGCCCTTGCCAGCCCATTCGGAAATGGCCGCCGGCGCCGTCACCGACAGCCTTCCTTGCCGCACCAGCACCCCGACCATGGCGTTGGTCAGCGACTTGGACATCGACCAGCCGGTCAGCGGCGTTTCCGGCCCGATCCCATGCGCATAGCGCTCGGCGATGATCCGCCCATGCCTCACCACCACGACGGCCTGGGTGTTGTGGCGCGGCCCCCTGGCCGGTTCGGCGAAGGCGCGGTCCACCGCCGCCTGCAAGGCCGGGTTCTGCGGCTCAACCACCTCCGCTCCGGCGATCGCGGCCAGCAGCGGCGGGGTCATCGGTAGGGCTTCGGGCCGGGGCGTTCGCGCCGCCATGGCGCCCGCCCAGGCCGGGCCGTCGTCGGCCCGCACGCAGCCCAGCCCGCCGCGATAGACCGCCCGCTGCCGTCCCGCCCCCGCCAGACTGGCCTCGGCGGTCCCGGCCCGGCGGTCGATCCGCCAGCGCGTCAGGCCCGACATCGGCCCCAGTAGCGGCGCCAGGGCCTGGCTGTAGGCCGTCTCCGGATCGCGCCCGCCGATAAACACCTCCGAACAGAGCTGATGGCTGACCAGCCCCGTCCCCGTCGCCACGAACCGCGCCGGGCTCAGGGAGCCGCATCCCGCCAGCAGGATCGCCGCGCCGGTCATCAAAAGCTTCGTCCGCATGTCTCGCCTCCGTTGTTGCGTTGAAGCGGGGATGGCGGCGGTCCGGCCTCGCCGTCGCCGCGGATTTCGAAACCGGCGAGCCCTCTCGAAAATCGGCGAGGCTTTACAGCCAATGGCGAATTCTATCCTATGGGGGAGGATAGGATATCGATGATGCAGCACGCCTCCCACCCCGCCATCCTCAAGCGCCTCAAGCGCGTCGAGGGCCATGTCCGCTCGGTGATCGCCATGATGGACGCCGGCCGCCCCTGCCTGGACCTGGCCCAGCAGCTCCACGCCATCGAGGCCGCCGTGGCCAGCGCCAAGCGCGAACTGATCCACGACCATATCGAGCACTGCCTGGAGGGCGGCGAGGCGACCCGCCACGACCTGGCCGAGATCAAGCAACTCACCAAATACCTCTGAGGAGCTCAGAATGAGCGACCACCAGCATCCCCACCCTCCGCATCGCTCAGCCATGCACGGCGGCGCCCACGGCCATCTCTGGGTGGTTGGCGTGGTCGGCATAGCCGCCGGGGCGGCGATGATGATCTTCCTGCCGCAGCTGAAGATCGCCTCGACCTCACTCCTGCTGTTCGCCGGCTTTCATGTGGTCGGCGGCATCGTGCTGCTGGCCTCGGCCTGGGGGATCGGCCTGCGCGGCGTCGTGCGCCGCTGGCTGCGTCCCGGGCCGGCCGATCGCATCGAATTCGGCTGGGGTCCCGCCTGGATGAATGGCCTGGCCATCGCCGCCCTGGTCGCCCTGACCGTCGCGGTCGTGGTGCAGCTGCAGTTCCCGACCCACTGGCCGCTGGCCTTCCTGGCGGTGGCGCTGGCGGTGGTGCTGCTGGTCGGCAACCTGATCATGGGCGGCTTTCGGCGGCCGGATCAGGCCGTCCTGCCCATGGTCGAGCTGTTCCAGGGCGAGCGGCCGGTGATCCTGGACGCCGGCTGCGGGGCGGGCCGCACCACCCTGGCGGTGGGCAAGATCCTGCGCCAGGGCCACATCGTCGCCGTCGACCGCTTCGACGCCGGCTATATCGACGAGGGCGGCCGCGCCCAGTTGGAGCGCAATCTCAGGCTGGCCGGCCTGGAGGAGCGGGTTACCATCGAGGCCGCCGACCTTACCGCCCTGCCCTTCGCCGAGGGCGACTTCGACGCCGTGGTCAGCACCCATGTCTATGACCACCTGGGAACCGGCAAGCAGGCGGGGCTGGACGAAGCCTACCGCGTGCTCAAGCCCGGCGGCCGCTTCTTGATGGCGGTCTGGACGCCCGGCTGGTCGATGTTCGCGGTCGGCAACCTGCTCAGCTTCTTCCTGACCTCCAAGGCCGCCTGGCGGAGCATGGTCGAAAAGGCCGGCTTCAAGCGTCTGGACGAGGGCGCCTTCAACAACGCCTGGTACCTGCTGCTGGAGAAGCCCCAGCCGACCCCGGCCGCCTGAGCATGGTCGACATCGCCGCCCTCCTGCAGCAAGGGGCCACGAACCTGTGGCTGTTCGTGCCCAGCGCCCTGCTGCTGGGCGCCCTGCACGGCCTGGAGCCGGGTCACTCCAAGACCATGATGGCCGCCTTCATCGTCGCCATCCGCGGCACGGTGGGCCAGGCCATCCTGCTGGGCCTCGCCGCGACCGTCTCTCACACCGCCATCGTTTGGATCATCGCCCTGGCCGGCCTGTGGTTCGGCCGCAACCTGGACATGGCGACGGCCGAGCCCTGGTTCCAGCTGGCCTCGGCGGCGCTCATCCTCTGCGTGGCCGGCTGGATGGTCTGGCGCACCTGGCGCGAGCAGCGGGCGCACGCTCATCACCACGACCATCCCCACGACCACGATCACCACCACCACGGCCCCGACCTCGGCCTGACCGGCGCCGAGGGCGCCCACCAGCTGGCCCATGCCGAGGCCATCCGCCGCCGCTTCTCCGGCCGGTCGGTGACCACCGGCCAGATCGTCATCTTCGGCCTGACCGGCGGCCTGATCCCCTGCCCCGCCTCGATCACCGTTCTGCTGCTCTGCCTGCAGCTCAAGCAGGTGGCGCTCGGCGCCCTGCTGGTCCTCTGCTTCTCCGTGGGCCTGGCCGCCACCATGGTCGCCGTCGGCGTGGTGGCGGCGCTGGGCATGCGCCAGGCCGAGCGGCGCTGGTCGGGCGCCTTCGCGGCTATTGCCCAGCGCGCGCCCTACGCTTCGGCCGGCCTGATCTCCCTGGTCGCCCTGGTGTTGGCCTGGCAGGGCTGGCTCGGGCTCAGCCGTTGAGCCTGCTGACAGCAGGCTGTCAGCAGGAACCCTCTAACGTCCCGGCTCATTCCTGACGGAAAGGAGCCCGCCATGCTGAAGACCTACAAAGGCAGCTGCCACTGCGGAACGGTCACCTTCGAGGCCGACATCGACCTGGCGGCCGGGACCGGCCGCTGCAACTGTACGTTCTGCGCCAAGACCCGGTCCTGGGGCGTCAACGTCAAGCCCGACGCCTTCCGCCTGCTCAGCGGCGAGGACAATCTGGGCGACTACCTGTTCAATACCCGCCAGGGCCACCACAGCTTCTGCCGGACCTGCGGCGTGCGCGCCTTCGGTCATGGCCATGTCAAGGAGATCGGCGGCGACTATGTGTCGGTGCAGGTGATGAGCCTGGAGGCCACCCCCGAGGAGTTGGCCGCCGCGCCGATCCACTATGCCGACGGCCTGCACGACAACTGGTGGAACCCGCCGACCGACACGGAGAAACGCTACCTCTAGACGCGTCGCTAGGGCGCGTGGAGTCGCGCCGCAGCCAGCAGCATGTGACCGATCGAGCCGGCGGCGTCGGTGTTTTCAAAACAGGTGCTGCCCATCCAGACCGGGCCGGCCTCGCCAGGAACAGCGCCGATTTCGGCGTTGGCGTAGTCGGCGTCCAGGCAAACGGCCCCCACGACCGTCCCCTCATTCTCCGCGCCCGGCGCCGGAGGCTTTGATCTGGCCAGGGCCTGCTCCGCCTCGTCGGCCTTTTCCGCCTGGTAGAAGGCCAGGGCCCTGGCTTTCAAACGCCGATACTCCGGGAGGGAGATCGTGGCCGTCCGGTCATAGAGCCGGCGATCCCTTACGGCCCTCTGGGTCTGTATCTCGGTGCGTCCGCCCGGCAGCGCCCTCGCCTCGACGGTCCACCAGCCGCGGCTCAACTGCAGGACACGAAACCCGCCATAGGCCCGGACGACCTCGTCATTGGGCGCCAGCGGCTTCAGTCCGAAAACCTCGTACTCCGTCGGCCAGTTATCCGACTCGGATGGCGGGTCCTCCGACTGCGCCCTGGCCCGACCGAGAACCGCGAGGCTGAAACCCGCGACCAGCAAGGCCCGCCGCCCGATCATGCCGTATATGCCTTCGCCGCCAGCCGCATCCGGGCGCCGATGATCTCGGCCGCGCCGTCGAAGGTGATCGCCAGGGGCGGCTGGCCCGGTAGGCCGGCCACCTCAACCCCGTCGCCACACCAGTCGAGGCAGACATTCTCGCCCTGGAAGCCTGCCGGGGTCTTCAGCCAATCCTGCACCAGGGTGAAACAGGAATCGCGCAGAGCCTGGTAGTCGGCGACCTGCATCGGGACCGTGCGGTCAGTGAGGCGGAAGAACTCATAGTCGTTGTACGGTCCGCGCCCGATGGCGTGGGCCTGACGGAGTAAGGGCCCGCGGGCTCGATCGTAGCGCGCCTCGATCAGCCAGATCTCCCGCCCCCGCCCGCCATCCAGCCAGAACGCGCGGATCAGCTCCTCGCCGGCCTTAGGTTCGCGCAGCTTGAAGGCCCGGCGGGCCTCGCCCGTCGGCCAGGGGTTCTTTTCCGGCGTGATGGCCAGGGCCGGTCCGCCGGCGAACAGGGCCAGGCCCGAGACGATGGCGGCGCGGCGGGATGGCGTCATGGCCTTCAGAGCCCCAGCAGGCCTCGCATGTAAGGCGTCAGCATCCGCCCCCGCGGGTCCAGCTCGGCCCGCACTTTAAGGAAATCGTTCCAGTGCGGATAGAGGCCGGCCAGCTGCTCGCCGGCGAGGCTGTGCAGCTTGCCCCAGTGCGGGCGGCCGCCGTGGCTGATGAGGATCGGCTGGATCAGCTCGAACAGGAAGGCGTAGTCGTCCTTGTAATAGGCGTGGATGGCCACCGACCCGCGCGGCTCGCCCTGGAAGGGCGACAGCCAGGCGTCGTCGGGGGCGATGCGGCGGACCTCGATGGGGAAGAAGACGTCGGGGCGGTGCTTCTCGATCGCCTTCACCACCGCCGTCAGGGCCGCCAGCTGATTCTGGTGCGGGATGTGGAATTCCATCTCGTTGAACCGCACCGGCCGCTCGGTCGACAGCAGCTTCCAGCCCTCGTCGACCGCCGTCTCCGGCTTGGTCCCGCCCAGCAGCGCCTTGGCCGCCGCCTTGCGCAAGGATGTGGAGAAACCCAGCAGGTTGCGCAGGGTCTTCAGGGCGTCGAGGAAGGCGGTGTCGCTGTCGGGGCCCCGCGCCTCGGCCGGATCGTCGGTCTCGTCATGGGTGATGTTGGCGACCAGGCCCGTGAAGGGCACGGCGTAGAATTCGAAGTTGCGGTGCGCGTTCCAGCGCTGCTCGGCCTTGCTGAGCGCCTCCTCGTAGGGTTCCAGCCACACCCGCCGGCGCAGGCGCCGGTTGGCCGTGGTCTTCAGCTGGGCCTGGGTGACGATCCCCAGCGCCCCGACCGAGACCCGGGCGGCGTTGAACACCTCGGGCCGCTTGTCGGCGCTGCAGTCGATCAGCTTGCCGTCGGGGGTCAGCAGGGTGAGGGCGGTGACGTCGCCATGGATGGCCTTCAGCGTCTTGCCGGTGCCGTGGGTGCCGGTGCCCAGCGCCCCGCCCAGCGACTGCTTGTTGATGTCGGGCAGGTTGGCCATGGCCCGGCCCTTGGCGGCCAGGGCCGGTCCCAGCGCGCCCAGCCGCGTGCCGGCCCGCACGATGGCTTCGTCACCGTCCCAGCCGACGATCCCGCTCATCTGGTCCAGCGAGACCAGCGTGCCGTTGGTGGCGGCGAGCGCCGTGAAGCTGTGGCCGGCCCCCACCACGCGGATCGGGTCGGGGGCGGCCTTCAGCGCCGCCGCCAGCTCACCCTCGTCTTTGGGGGCCAGGCGCAGGGCCGGATAGGCGTGCTGGATGCCCGACCAGTTGCGCCACAAGAGGTGACCCTTGGCGTCGGTCGCCGGCGGCGATGGCGGTTCGGGCTTCTCATGCGTCGCGGCCAGGACCGCCCCGGTCCCCACCACCGCCACCCCGCCGGCCCCCGCCAGCAGCGCCGTCCGCCTGGAAATCATCGCCCCTACCCCGGTTTGGTCGCCGACTCTTCCTGGCCGGCCATGAAGACAATCAGGGCCTTGAAATCGTCCGGCGTGCAAGCGGCGCATTGGCCCCCGGCCGGCATGGCCCCCTTGCCCTGGATGGCGTGGTCGACCAGCACCGGCAGGCCCTGCTTCCAGCGCGGGTCCCAGGCGGCGCGGTCGCCGGCGAGCGGGGCCTTGGAATCGGCAATGGTGTGGCAGGCCTTGCAGCTATCGTCATAGAGGCCGGCCAGCCGGGCGTCGGCCGGTTCCAGCCTGGCCGACTGTTCGGGCGTCAGCGGCTTGGGTCCGCAGGCGGCGGCCAGCAGCGCGAGGCCGAGGATCAGGCTGAGGCGTTTCATTCGGCGATCCCGTTCAGGCGCAGGGCGGCGGTCAGGGTGTTCTGCAGCAGGCAGGCGACAGTCATCGGGCCTACGCCGCCCGGCACCGGGGTGATCCAGCCGGCGATTTCGGCGCACTCGGCGAAGGCGACATCGCCGACCACCCGGGTCTTACCCTGCGCGGCCTTGACCGGATCGCGGGACGGCAGGCGGTTCATGCCGACATCGATCACCGCCGCGCCGGGCCTGATCCAGTCGCCGCGCACCAGCTCGGGCACGCCGACGGCGGCGACCAGAATGTCGGCCTCGCGGCAGACGGCCGGCAGGTCGACGGTGCGGGAATGGGCGATGGTGACGGTGCAGTCGGCCTGCAGCAGCAGCTGGGCGATCGGCTTGCCGACCAGGTTGGAGCGGCCGACCACCACCGCCCGCTTGCCGCGCAGCTCGCCCAGAGCGTCGCGCAGCAGCAACATGCAGCCCACCGGCGTACAGGGCGACAGGGCCGGCAGGCCGCTGGCCAGACGCCCGGCGTTGGCCACGGTCAGGCCGTCGACGTCCTTGTCCGGCGACAGCACCTCCAGCACCGCCGACTGGCGGATGTGCGGCGGCACCGGGAACTGCACCAGGATGCCGTGGATGGCCGGATCGGCGTTCAGCGCCCGGACCAGGTCCAGCAGGTCGGCCTCGCTGGTCTCGGCCGGCAGGCGGTGGGTCACCGAATGCATGCCCGCTTCCAGCGTCTGCTCGCCCTTGCTGCGGACGTAGATCTGGCTGCCCGGATCGTCGCCGACCAGCACCACGGCCAGCCCCGGCTGCAGGCCGTGCTCGGCCTTGAGTTTGGCGACCCGTTCGGCGACCCGCGCCCGCAGGCCCGCCGCGAACGCCTTGCCGTCGATGACCTGCGCCTGACCCATCCGACTCTCCGCTGCCGCTTATGGCGTCCGCCTAGCGGCTAGGACGTCCCGGCGCAATCAGCTCATGGCTTTCGCCTGGGCCGCCCGGATGTAGCGCCGGCGGGCCTTGAGGAAGGCGACCGCGCCCAATGCCGCGAAGAACAGCCCCGAGACGCCGGCCAGCAGCACCAGCGCGACGGCCGCCGCGTCCGAGGCGGGTTCCCGGTGGGTGACCAGCTGCACGATGGTGGTGAGCAGGAAGCCGGCCCCGCCAGTCACCGTGGCGACGACCGCCAGGCCCAGGGCCGAGCGCCAGGGCAGGAAGATCCTGGCCAGGACGAACAGCAGCGCGGTGGCGAAAAAGGCCAGGCCCGGCAGGATAAGCAGCAGCAACATCAACCAATCCCCGCCCCCCGGGGCCGGCATCTTAGGCCGGTTTGGGAAATCGACAACTCAGGCGCCATAGAGCGGCGAGATAGGCTAAGACGGGCGCGTGACGGGGACCCCCACTTCCACAACGCGCGCCGATGTCGCCCTGGTCGGCGGCGGGCTGGCCAATGGGCTGATCACCCTGCGGCTCAGGGCGCTGCGGCCCGAGCTCAAGGTGGTGCTGGTCGAGCGCGACACCGTGATCGGCGGCCAGCACACCTGGTGCCATTTCGCCAGCGACGTCGAGCCGCAGATCGCCGCCACGCTGGAACCGCTGATCGTGCATCGCTGGGCCGGCTATGAGGTCCGCTTCCCGGCCCATCGCCGCGATCTGACCACGCCCTACCTCGCCATCACCTCCGAGCGCCTGCACGAGATGGTGTCGGCCGCGCTGGGCGATGACGCCTGGCTGGGCGTCAGCGTCGAGGCGGTGACGCCCAGCCAGGTCATCCTGGCCGACGGCCGGATCCTCGAAGCCCCCTGCGTGATCGACGGCCGCGGCGCCCGCTCCAGCCCTCGCCTGGCGCTGGGCTGGCAGAAGTTCCTGGGCCAGGAGGTCGAGCTGGCCGCCCCGCACGGCCTGACCCGCCCCATCGTCATGGACGCCACGGTCTCGCAGCTCGACGGCTACCGCTTCCTGTATGTCCTGCCCTTCTCGCCGACGCGCCTGCTGATCGAGGACACCCGCTACGCCGACGGCCCCGCGCTGGACCGCGAGGCCCTGCGCGCCGACATCGCCGCCTACGCCGCTGCGCAGGGCTGGACGATCGCCGAGGTCGCCCGCGAGGAGGACGGCATCCTTCCCATCGCGCTCGCCGGCGATATAGACGCCTTCTGGGCCGAGGCCCCCGCCGGCCTGCCCCAGGTCGGCCTGCGCGCCGCCCTCTTCCAGCCGACCACCGGCTACTCCCTGCCCGACGCCGCCCGCCTCGCCGCCGCCATCGCCGCCCTGCCGGAGCTGACCAGCGCCAGCGTCCTGGCCTGCGCCCGCCAGGCTTCGACCACCGCCTGGCGATCGCGAGGCTTCTATCGCCTCCTGAACCGCATGCTGTTCCGCGCCTGCGCACCGGAGCGCCGCTATCGGGTGCTGGAGCGGTTCTACCGCCTGCGCCGGCCGCTCATTCAGCGCTTCTATGCCGGCCGGGCAAGCTGGGCAGACCGCCTGCGCGTATTAAGCGGCAAACCGCCGGTTCCGGTCACCGCCGCCCTGGCGGTGCTGACGGAATCATCCGCCTTCAAGGACCTTGATGACTGAACCCTCCCCGACCCGCCCCACCGCCGCCGTCATCGGCTCCGGCTTCGGGGGTCTGGCCCTGGCCATCCGCCTGCAGTCGGCCGGTTTCCAGACCACCGTCTTCGAGGGCCGCGACAAGCCAGGCGGCCGGGCCTATGTCTGGCATGATCAGGGCTTCACCTTCGACGCCGGCCCGACCGTGGTCACCGACCCGGCCTGCCTGGAGGAGCTGTTCGCCCTCTCCGGCCGCAAGGTGTCCGACTATGTCGAGCTGATGAGCGTGGCGCCCTTCTACCGGCTCTGCTGGGAGGACGGCGACGTCTTCGACTACGTCAACGACCAGGCGCTGCTCGACGCCCAGATCGCCAGGAAAAACCCAGCCGATGTCGAGGGTTACAAGCGTTTCCTGAACTTCTCCGAACAGGTCTTCCAGGAGGGCTATGTCAAGCTGGGCCATGTGCCCTTCCTCGACTTCCGCTCGATGATCGCCGCCGCGCCGCAGCTGGTGAAACTGGAGGCCTGGCGCAGCGTCTACGCCAAGGTCAGCGGCTTCGTGCAGGACGAGCACCTGCGCCAAGCCCTCTCCTTCCACACCCTGCTGGTCGGCGGCAGCCCGTTCGCCGCCTCGTCCATCTACGCCCTGATCCATGCCCTGGAGCGGCGCGGCGGGGTGTGGTTCCCGCGCGGCGGCACCCATGCCCTGGTCCGGGCCATGGTGAGGCTGTTCGAGGACCTGGGCGGCCAGATCCGGCTCAACGCGCCCGTGCAAGCCATTGAAACGGAAGGCAAGACCGTGCGCGGCGTCGCCTCCGCCGCCGGCTTCGAGGCCTTCGACACGGTCGCCTCCAACGCCGACATCGTCCACACCTACGACAAGCTGCTGAAGGGTCACCGCCGGGGCCGCTCGGAAGGCGCCCGTCTCAAGCGCGCCCGCTTCAGCCCCTCGCTGTTCGTGGTGCATTTCGGGCTGAAGGCGCTGCACCCGGACATCCGCCACCACACCATCTGTTTCGGCGAGCGCTACAAGGGCCTGATCGACGAAATCTACGGAAAGCCCAGCTTGGCCAGGGACTTCTCGCTCTATCTTCACGCGCCGTGTGCGAGCGACCCGTCCATGGCCCCCGAAGGTTGCTCCAGCTACTACGCCCTCTCGCCGGTGCCGCACCTGGGCACGGCCCCGATCGACTGGGCGGTCGAGGGGCCGAAGTATCGCGACCGCATCCTGGGCTATCTGGAGGAGCGCTACATTCCCAACCTCAGGCGCGACCTGGTGACTAGCCGCATCTTCACCCCCGCTGACTTCCAGGGCGAGCTGAACGCCTGGCAGGGCTCGGCCTTCTCGCTGGAGCCGGTGCTGACCCAGTCGGCCTGGTTCCGCACCCACAATCGCGACGACGTCATCGGCAACCTCTATTTCGTCGGGGCGGGCACCCATCCGGGGGCCGGCATTCCCGGCGTCGTGGGATCGGCCAAGGCCACGGCCGGGCTGATGATCGAGGACTTCGCGGGAGCCCTGGCGTGACCGACCTTGCCGCCACCAGCCGCGAGACCATCCAGAAGGGCTCGCAGAGCTTCGCCGCCGCCGCCGCCCTGTTCGATCCGAAGACCCGGGCCGATGCGGAGATGCTCTACGCCTGGTGCCGCCACTGCGACGACGTCATCGACGGCCAGGAGCTGGGCCATGACCGGGTAACGCTGTCGCCCGCCGAGGTGCAGGCGCGGCTGGCCGAGCTTTACGCCAAGACCCGCTCGGCCCTGGCCGGGGAGCCGCAGACCGACCCGGCCTTCGCCGCCTTCCAGGCCGTGGCCCTGCGCCGACGCATTCCCGAGGCCTACGCCATCGACCTGATCGACGGCTTCGCCATGGACGTCGCCGGCCGCCGCTACGAGACGCTGGAGGATACCCTCGACTACTGCTGGCACGTGGCCGGCGTCGTCGGGGTGATGATGGCCATCGTCATGGGGGTCAGCCCCAACAGCCTCGGTGTCCTGCGCCGCGCCCAGGACCTGGGCCTGGCCTTCCAGCTGACCAATATCGCGCGCGACATCGTCGAGGACGCCCAGAACGGCCGGGTCTACCTGCCCGCCCAGTGGCTGGAGCGGGCCGGCATCCCGGAAGACAAGGTCGCCGACCCGAAATACCGCCCGGCGCTGGCGGGCCTGGCCTGGCGGCTGGTCGAGGCTGCCGAGCCCTACTACGCCTCGGCCCGCTGGGGGCTGGCGGCCCTGCCCTTCCGCTCGGCCTGGGCCGTGGCGGCGGCGCGGGGCGTCTATCGCCAGATCGGCATCGAGGTCGTCAAGCGTAGCGCGCAGGCCTGGGACCAGCGGGTGTCGACCAGCGGCCGCCAGAAGGCGCTGCTGGCGGCCCAGGGCGGGCTGCTGGCCCTGCGGGGCGCGGTGCTGGACCGCCGCCGCAACAAGCCGCCCCGGGGCGACATGTGGTCGAAGATCTAGCGCTCGTCCCGCCGGGGCAGCAGCAGCGGGGTCAGAAGCATCAGGGCGCCGGCCAGGCCGATGGCGATCCTTGGGCTGGTCGCCGCGGCCAGCAGACCCCAGAGCGCGGTCAGCGCCGCGATGGTCAGGTTGCTGGTGATGTTCCAGGCCGACAGCACGCGGGCCGCCTTGCCCTCGGGGGAATGGTTGAGCCGCCAGGCGGCGAACACCGGATTGAACACCCCCATGCAGCCGATCAGGCCGAACTCGACAAGGATCACCAGCGCCAGGCCGGCGGTTCCGGGGCCGACGAACACCAGGCCCACCGACCAGCAGGCCCGCAGGACGCCGAACACCTGTAGAACCCAGAACTCTCCAAAGCGCGCCGCCAGCGGCCGGGCCAGGCGCGAGCCGATCACCCCGCCCAGGCAGGGCAGCCCCAGCACCAGCCCATACTGCCAGGGCTTGAACCCCAGCGGTCCCAGCATCAGCACCGCCAGAAGCGGCGCGGTCGCCATGATCAGGCCGGCGACCAGAACGCTGTTGAAGAACAGCGGCGCCAGCGCGGGGCTGGCCAGGATGGCGCGCCAGCCCTCGGCCAGATCGGCGAGCCGGAAAGCCTCGGCCTTGACGGGTGGCGGCGCCTCCCGCCCGCCGATGGCGGCGATCCCGGCCGCCGAGAGCAGATAGCTGACCGCGTCGGCGATGGTCGTCACCACCGGCCCAAACAGGCCGATCGCCACCCCGCCCAGCGGTGGTCCGACCAGCAGGGACATCCATGTCACGGACTCCAGCCGGCCGTTGGCGACCACCAGCCCGGCCGGCGGCACGATAGCCTTCAGATAGGCGCCACTGGCCGCCCGGTAGACGATCCGTCCGGCCCCGACGATCACCGCCACCACCAGCAGCTGCACATAGCCCAGGCGGCCGAGCGCGAAGGCGGCTGGAATGCTGGCCACGGCGGCGAAGCGGATCAGGTCCATGGCGATCATGGCCGGTCGCTTGCGATGGAACTCGACCCAGGGCCCCATGGGAATCGCCACAAGCGCGCCGACCGCCAGGCCCACCGCCGCCAGGGCCGACACCGCCGCCGGTCCCGCATGCAGCGCCAGGATGGCGATCAGCGGCAGGGCGTCGAAGGCGATTGACGAGCCGAAGGTGCTGACCGCGAAGGCCGCCCATAGCCAGTTGAAGTCCCG
Organism: Caulobacter ginsengisoli; assembly: GCF_030814835.1. Classification (GTDB taxonomy): domain Bacteria; phylum Pseudomonadota; class Alphaproteobacteria; order Caulobacterales; family Caulobacteraceae; genus Caulobacter; species Caulobacter ginsengisoli. The sequence goes on along the minus strand of NZ_JAUSVS010000002.1, from coordinate 475,084 downwards.
CCCGAGCACGGGTTGATTCTCGCTCATGGTCCCAGCTTTCGTTGGAGACACGGATTTAGCCATCTTGCATTTCTGACCAATCCGTCCAATAATGACTGAATGGTCAGATCAGAATCCGCCGTGGACCGCCGCCGCGTCCGCACCCGCACCGCTCTGCTGCAGGCTGGGCAGAGCCTGTTCGCCGCCCGCTCGGTCGATGCGGTCAGCGTCGACGACATCGTCGGGACCGCCGAAGTCGCCAAGGGCAGCTTTTACAATCACTTCACCGACAAAGATGATCTGGCGCGCGAGATCGCCGCCGTCATCCGCGCCGAGGTCGAGGCCCTGGTCGACGCCACCAATCGCGACATCGCCGACCCGGCCATCCGCATGGCCCGGGCCTTCGCCGTCTATGTCCGCTACGCCCATGAGCAGCCACAGCGGGCCAAGGCCATGCTGCGCCTGCTGGCCGGCGCCACCCTGCCCGACCTGCCGCTGAACCGCGGCGTCCGCTCCGACCTGGAAGCCGGCCTGGCCGCCGGCCGCTTCTCCGGCCTGCCGCTGCAGTCGGCCCTGCTGCTGGTCATGGGCGTGGTCCAGGTCGGGCTGATCCACGTGCTGGAACACCCGACCGACGAGGCCTGGATCGCTATCGTGCCGCTGCTGGCCGGCCAGCTGCGCGGGCTGGGCGTGCCGTTCGACGAAGCCCAGGCCCTGGCCCGCGCCGCCATCCACGACGTTTGAGAAAGCCCCCCATGAGCATCATCAGAATCGAGGACGTCGCCCACGTCCGCTTCCGCGCCCCGGACCTGGCCGCGATGCGGACCTTCCTGACCGAGTTTGGCCTGACGCCCTTCGACGGCGAGGACGGCGTCCTCTACGCCGCCGGGAGCGGCCCGGCGCCCTTCGTCCACGCGACCGAAATCGGCGAGCCCGGTTTCGCGGCTCTGGGTCTGCGCGCCGAAAGCCTGGCCGACCTCGAGACCCTGGCCAGGGCCGAGGGCGCGGCGGTCGAGCCCTTCGCGGCGCCGGGCGGCGGCTTCGTCGTCCGCCTGAAGGACCCCGACGGCTTCAGCATCGAGGTGGTCGCCGGCCAGTCGCCCCGCGCGGCCGTCGCGCCGGCCGACCCCGCGCCCTGGAACCGCGCCAATGAAAAGGCCCGCCTGCGCGCCACACGGCGTGTCGAGGCCGGCCCGTCCCAGGTGGTCCGGCTGGGCCACGCGGTCCTGAACGTCTCCAACTTCCGCGCCTCCGAGGCCTGGTACAAGGACCGCTTCGGCTTCATCACCTCCGACGAGATCGCGCTCAGCCCCGACTTCTCGGTCGGCGCTTTCCTGCGCTGCGACCGGGGCGAGACCCCCACCGACCACCACACCCTGTTCCTGGTCCAGAGTCCCAAGGGCCCGGGCTTCAACCATGCCGCCTTCGAGGTGGCGGACCTCGACGACCTGATGCGCGGCCATGCCCGCCTCAAGGCCGCCGGGGCGCATCAGGAGTGGGGGGTGGGCCGCCATATCCTGGGCAGCCAGGTCTTCGACTACTGGCGCGACCCCTGGGGCCACACCCTGGAACACTGGACCGACGGCGACCTGTTCACCGCCGCCGACGGCTCGAACGTCACCGGGATGGCCGAGCTGCTCGGCGTGCAATGGGGCCCGATGGCCCCGCCCACCATGGCCTGATCGGACATCCCATGAAGCTCGCAACCTTCTCGACCGGCGGCGCGCCGCGCCTGGGCGCCGTCGTCGGCGACACGGTGGTCCCGCTCGATGGCCTGGCCGCCGACATGATGGACCTCATCAAGCGCTGGGATGACCTCAAGCCCAGGGCTGAGCAGATGGCCAGGGGCGAGGGCCTGCTGCTCGCCGAGGTCCGCCTGCACGCCCCCATCGCCAGGCCCGGCAAGATCCTGGCCATCGGCCTCAACTATGCCGACCACATCGCCGAAAGCGGCGTCGAGACTCCGGCCAACCAGGTCTGGTTCTGCAAGCACACGACGGCGGTCAACGGCCCTTTCGACCCCATCGAGGTCCCGACGGCCTTCTGCGACTACGAGGTCGAGCTGGTCGCCGTCATCGGCGCCGGTGGCCGGCATATCGGCAAGGACGACGCCCCCGCCGCCGTGTTCGGCTGGTGCGTCGGCAACGACATGACCGAGCGGATGTGGCAGCACCGCACCCCGCAGTGGATGCTGGGCAAGTCCTTCGACACCCACGCCCCCTTCGGCCCCTGGATCGTCACCGCCGACGAGGTGGCCGACCCGCACGCGCTGGAGCTGACCTGCGACGTCAACGGCGAGCGCCGGCAGGCCTCCAACACCCGCCATCTGGTCTTCAATGTGTGGGAGCAGATCGAGCATCTCTCCTTCGCCATGACCCTGGAGCCCGGGGACCTGATCTTCACCGGCACGCCCGGTGGGGTCGGGGCGGCGATGAACCCGCGCCAGTTCCTCAAGGCCGGCGATGTCGTCCGCTGCGAGATCGAGGGCCTGGGCGCCATCGAAGCAACCTGCCAGGCCTGATATGCGAACCGAAACCTGCGACGTCCTCATCGTCGGCGGCGGCCCTGTCGGCGTGACCCTGGCCAACCTGCTGGCCCGCGACGGTGTGAGCGTCATCGTCGTGGAGCGGGACATCGAGGTCTATCCCCTGCCCCGCGCCGCCCATTTCGACCACGAGATCATGCGGCTCTGGCAGGAACTGGGGCTGGCCGACGCCGCCCAGAAGGCCGCCCGGCCAGCCGGCGCCTACGAGTTTCGCAACGCCGCCGGCCAGGTGCTGCTGCGCTACGACATGCCGGCAAACGCCCCCGGCGGCTGGGCGGCCAGCTGGATGTTCAACCAGCCCGACCTGGAGCGGGCCCTGCGCGAGCGGCTGGCCCGCGAGCCGACGGCCCGGCTGCTGATCGGAACCAGCTTCGAAGGCTTTGAATCCGAGACCGTCGCCCTCTACTGTCAGGCTGACGAGCCCTTCCGCGTCGAGGCCCGCTGCATCGTCGGCTGCGACGGCGCCTCCAGCCCGGTGCGCAAGGCGCTGGGGATTGAACTGGAGGACTTCGGTTTCGACGAGCCCTGGCTGGTCATCGACGCCATCGAGCGCGACGCCTCGGGCCTGCCCGACATCAACCTGCAGATCTGCGACCCCGCCCGCCCCACCACCTGCGTGCTGATGGGCCCCGGCCGCCGCCGCTGGGAATTCATGATCCGCCCGGGCGAGGACCCCGCCGACTTCCTCACCGACAGCCGCATCGCCGAGCTGCTGAAGCCCTGGGTTCCCGAAGGCGCCGTCGAGATCGACCGCCGCGCCGTCTATCGCTTCCACGGCCTGTTGGCCTATCAGTGGCGCAAAGGTCGGGTGCTGCTGGCCGGCGACTCGGCTCACCAGATGCCGCCCTTCCTGGGCCAGGGCATGTGCTCAGGCCTGCACGACGCCGCCAACCTGGCCTGGAAGCTCAAGCTGGTGCTGGACGGCCAGGCCTCCGAGGCCCTGCTCGATACCTATCAGACCGAACGCGAACCCCACGTCCGCGCCATGATCCAGACTGCCATCGCCATGGGCCAGGTCGTCTGCGCCACCGACCCGGTCATGGTCGCCGCCCGCGACGCCGGCATGCTGGCCCAGCGCGCCGCCGGCAAGAACCCAGTGCCGCAGCCGACGCCTGCGCAGGGACCGGGCCTGTTCCGCCCGGACGACGCTATGGCCAGACGGATGTTCCCGCAGTTCGGCCGCTTCGACGACACGGCCGGGCCCGGTCCCTGGCTGATCCGCCGTGGCGATCACCCGAACCTGGACGCTCTGCTCTGCGGACATGAGGCGGTGCTGGTGCGGCCCGACCGCTATGTGTTCGGCGCCGGCGAAGCGGCCGGTCTAACCGCCGCCTATGAGGCCGCGCTCACATCGACACCCTTCGCCTGCAGCTTGGCCTTCAGCTCGCGCACCGGCGGCGCGTAGAGGAAGCCGAACGAGACACAGCCTTCCTTGGTCGCCACGGCGTGGTGGAAGCGGTGCGCCTGCACCAGCCGCTTCCAGTAGGCCGAGCGGGCCTTGGGGAAGGGATAGCGGCGGTGGACCAGGCCGTCGTGGAAGGTGAAGTAGACCGCGCCATAGGCTGTGATCCCCAGGCCGATGGGCAGCAGCCAGGGAATGCCATGCACCCCGAAATAGATGGCCACGATGGCCGGGGCGGCGAAGACCACGGCGAAGAGGTCGTTGAGCTCGAACAAGCCGGTGCGCGGCTCGTGGTGGCTTTTGTGCCAGACCCAGCCGAAGCCGTGCATCACATAGCGATGCGTGACCCAGGCAAAGCCTTCCATGAAGGCGAAGGCGGCCAGGAAGAGCGCCAGGTCGAGGAGCAGGGTCAGCATGAGCCCAGTCTAGCCCTCAGAGCGGGCCAGGTGAATTGATCGCGGACAAATCAGGCTCGCACCCGCCGGGCGACGAACAGCGCCGCCCCCAGTCCGGCCAGGCCGATGGCGGTGAGTACGATCCAGGGCCGGTAGAGCAACCCGATCCCGGCGTCGCGCCACAGGATCCCCTGATAGGCCTCGATGGCCCAGGCGTGCGGGGTGAACCAGCCGACGGTCTGCAGCCAGGGCGGCATCAGGAAGCGGGGCACCATAGAGCCGCCGATGGCCGCCAGGATCAGGATGATGAAGGTCGACAGCATCTGGGCTTGGTCGCGGGTCTTGCAGAACGACACCACCCCCAGCGCCAGGCCGCCGGCGCAGACAGCGGCGGCCAGGGTGGTGACCAGCCAGGGGAACAGGTGCTCGAGAACCGGCACGTCGTAGACCAACTGGGCGGTGGCGAAGATGGCGATGGCCTGGATCACCGTCTGGCCCATCAGGAACAGGAACTTGCCCCTGACCACCGGCCCCAGCCCGGCCGGTCCGGCCAGGATGCGGTCGGCGATGCCGCTGCGCCGTTCCTCGATCAGCGACAGGGCCCCGTTCATGGCCGAGAACAGTGCGAACAGGATGGTCACCGCCCCGGCATAGTAGGCGATGGTGCCGCCGCCCTTCTTGGCCCCGGCGATGTCCTCGCGATCGAACAGGCCCCTGCCCTTGAAGGCGTCCTTGTCGCCGGCCTGGGCCGCGACGGTGGAGAGCGCTTCTTCCGAATAGTCCTTTTGGCCCTTGGTCAGGCCGCCGATGGCTTCGGTGGTCTCGTCGATCTGGCGGCTGAGCAGCACTTCAGGCATGGCCCGGGCCATGGCCGCCTGCACCCGCGCCTGGGTCAGCGGGGCGGCCACCGCCCGGCTGGGATCGGCCACGACCAGCAGGGCCGGGCCGGCGGCCTTGGGATCGGCGGTGATGATCAGGCCGGAATCGGCGTGACCGGCCTTGACCCGCTTGCGGACCGCCTCGCCGGTGTCGGGCCGCGCGGGTTCGGCCCGCAGGTCCGGATCGGCCATCAGCGCCTTCACCAGGCGGATGGAGTCGGGGCTGTGGACCTGGTCGGCCACGGAGAGCTTGAGCTTGATGTCCTCGCCGGTGGTGCCGGCGAACACCGTGGAGAAGATCAGGAAGACCAGCGGCGGCAGCAGGAAGGTCATCACCAAGGCGCCGCGATCGCGCCAGAGCTCCAGCGCCATCACCCGGAACATGGCCAGGGTCATGCCGCCCGCCGCCAGTCGGCCACCAGGGTGAAGAGGTTGTGCAGCGAGGGTTCGCGGACCCGGATTTCGTTGGGGATCAGGCCGGCCTTACGCAGTTTTTTGTCGATCTGGCCGGCGGCCGTGTAGCCGCCCTTGTCCAGCTTGGCCCAGATGTGGCTGGAACCGCGCTCCTCCAGGCCTTCGCCGACCAGCAGGGTCCGCTGCTCGGGGCTGGCCTCGATCGGCAGGTGGACCAGGATTTCCATCTCCTCGCCGAAGGCCTGGCGGACCAGCTCGCGCGGCGCGCCTTCCAGGACCTTGCGGCCCTCCTTGAGGAAGCCGACGCGGTCGGCCAGGGCGCCGGCCTGCTCCAGGTCGTGGGTGACCAGCAGCACGGCCACGCCGCTGTCGCGCAGGTCGCGGATGACGCCGTCCAGCGCCTCGCGGGCGTCGACATCGACCCCCACGGTCGGCTCGTCGAGGATCAGCAGCCGGGGCTCGTGCAGGATGGCGGCGGCAATATTGACCCGCCGGCGATAGCCGCCCGACAGGTGCTTAACCGGCACATGCTCGCGTTCGACGGTGCGGGTCAGGTTCATGGCCCGGGTGACGGCGTCCTGGATCCGCTTGCCCGGCACCTGGCTGAGGCGGCCGAACACCTCCAGGTTCTCGCGGATGGTCAGGTGATCGTAGAGGGCGATCTCCTGCGGCGCCAGGCCCAGCGCCGCGCGGGCAGCGGGGGTGTTCCAGGGGTCGGCTCCTTCCAGCGCCACCTCGCCGGCGGTCAGCTTCAGCCGGCCGCAGATCACCCCGATCAGGGTCGACTTGCCCGCGCCGTTGGGCCCCAGCAGGCCGTAGATCTCGCCGCGCCTGATGACCAGGTCGACCCCGCGCAGCGCCTTGCGCGAGCGATAGGCGAACTCGGCGTTCCAGACATTGAGGACGGGGGTGCTCACGCCGCGGCGGCCCGGGCGAAGAACAGGCCGCGCACATACTGGCTCATCAGCCCGTCCAGGCAGCCGGCGTCGGCCAGGGCGGCGTCGGCGATGTCGAGATGCTCGCGCATGGCGGCCCGCGCGCCTTCCGGGCCCAGGGCCGAGACCAGGGTGGTCATGGCCGCGTCCTTGCCGGCGTCCTTGCCCGCCTCGCCGCCCTCGGCGTCCAGCAGGTCGTCGCGGATCTGGAAGGCCAGGCCGACCCGGCGGGCGAATTCGGCCACGCCCTTGAGGCGGCTGGCGGGGGCGCCGGCGATCAGGGCGCCGGACTGGGCGGCGGCCATGATCAGCACGCCCGTCTTCTGGTGGTTGAGCAGATCGATGGCGTCGACAGCGCGGACCTGTTCGCGGTGGGCGATGTCGCGGGCCTGGCCGGCGACCAAGCCTTCGAAGCCGACAGTGGCCGAGAGGCCCACCGCCAGGTCGGCCCGCACCGAGGCCGGCAGCCGCGACTCGGCGGCGATCACCCCGAAGGCGCGGTTGAGCAGCCCGACCGCTGCCAGGATGGCCACCGCCTCGCCATAGACCTTGTGGGTGGTCGGCCGGCCCCGTCGCAGCGAGGCGTCATCCATGGATGGCAGGTCGTCGAGAATCAGCGAGGCGGCATGGACCATCTCCAGCGCGCAGCCGACGTCCATGGCCGCCCCCTCGGGCGCCCCGAAGTCGCGGGCGGCCAGCAGGGTCAGCATGGGGCGGAAGCGCTTGCCCGGCGCCAGCAGGGCGTAGCGGGCGGCGGCGCTCAGGGCCTGAGGCTCGGCCCCGTCGGCGGGCGACAGCTCAGCCAGCCGCCGCTCCACGCCGAGGCGCAGAGGTTCGATGGTCTGCAAATGGACGCCTGTGTCGTCCATGCCCCTCTGTTTCGGATGCCCCCAGCGGGCGCATTCATTTGAAGCCCAGCCCAGCGGGCGTCAACCCGATCCGTTAACGGACGGGCCCGAAGAGTCAGGCCGGGCGCGCCTCGCCCCACTCGGCCCAGCCCATGATGCGGGGCGTGCCGGGCAAGTACATCCGGTCTGTCTCGCCCAGGGCAAAGCCGGCCTCGGCGATGCTGGCGATGACCGGCCGGGTCAGATGGCAGCCGCCGGCCAGGGCCTTCCAGACCGGATTGACCCGGTCCTGCCATTTGGCGACCCCCGCATCGGGCGAGCGGCCATGTTCGCTGAACAGGAACCGGCCCCCGGGCTTGAGCACCCGTTTGGCCTCGGCCAGGGCCTTCTGCGGCGAATGCACCGAGCAGAGGGTAAAGGTGCAGACGACAGAATCGAACTCCCCGTCCTCGAACGGCATGGCTTCGGCCACGCCTTCGCGAATCTCCACCTTCAGACCCTCGGGGCGCGGCGCGGCCATGGCCCGGTCGCGCAGTTCCAGCGAAGGATCGACGCCGATGACGCTGTCGACCCTGGCCGGGTCGTAGAAGGCCAGGTTCAGGCCGCCGCCGATGCCCAGTTCCAGCACCTTGCCGCTGGCCCTGGGCACGACCTTGGCTCGTTGCTTCATGACCGGCTTGCTGGCGCAGGCGCAGCCGATCAGCCGGGGCATGATGTGGCGGTCGTAGAAGCTGGTCATCGGCGGCTGGCCGCCAGGCGCTGCGACATCTTCTCGAGCAGCCGGGCCGGCGAGTCGGCCAACCCGCCCGGCAGGCCGGCGTCCGCGCCCAGTGCGCGGGAAATTCCGGAGAGGGCGGACCTGGGCCCGCGCCCGGGCCTGTAGTTCCAGACCAACATCTTCGGCCCGCGTGGGGGCTTGAAGAGTTTGAAGGCCTCCACATCATCCCAGGCGACGACCATCTGGCGATTGAAGACGCCGACATAGGTGAAGCCGCGCGCATCCAGCGTCAGCGAGGCGGGGTGGAACAGCTGGTAGACCGCAAGCGGCACGCCAAGCCCGAAGAACAGGATGATCACCCACTTCCACACCACTGTCTCGGTCTGGCCGTCGTAGGGCAGCCAGACGCCCAGGGCGACGAACGCCAGGCAGCCGATCAGCAGCAGGACCGATTTCCAGCGCGCACCCTTGATCGTCTCAGTCATCGCCTCTCCCCGTCCGACGCAGCCAGCTTGCCACCGCCCAGGCGTGGCTGTCATGCCGCAATCGCTTCACGGCTTCCGTGGGGTCGATCCAGACCAGTTGGTGATCCGCCTCGATCTTGAGCGCTGGGTCTTCGCCCGTCACCTCGACCGCATAGACGCCGCCCTGGTTGTTGACCGGCTCGTTGTCCGCCTTGCGGAAGTAGATGGCGACACGGACGAGCTCTTTCCCGGGCCGCACCACCAGCCCGGCCTCCTCGCCGAACTCTCGCACCAGAGCGTCCAGCTCGTCCTCGCCGGGATCGACGGCGCCGCCGGGCAGGTCCAGCCAGTCACCGCCGCCCTCGGGGCGAACCCGCACCACGGCGATCTTCCCCTCCCGCTCGGCGATGCCGAAGGCGGCCGGCCGGGCGGCATAGACGACCCCCGGTTCCGGCTCGCCGAACTGCAGCATCAGTCGTCGCCGATCATCGACAGCCAGGGATCGGCGGTCCCGGCCTCGACATCGGCCACCTTGACCGCCGGCCAGCCGACGCTGGTCTCGGCGCTGGCCCGCCAGGCCAGGACGATCAGGTCGCGCAGCTCGGCCGCCCCGGCCCCGACACGGGAAGCGGCGAAGGCGGCGGCGCGCGGATCGCCGCTGGCGAACTGGCCCTCGCCCCACATCTGGTAGAGCGGCTCGGTGAAGCTCCCCGTCTTGGCGAGATAGGTGGCGACCCGCTGATAGACCGGACAGCCGCAGTCACTGAAGGCCGGCATGGCGGCCCGGGCCGCGTCCCAGGTGACGTATTTGGCCACGAACGGCCCTTCGAATGGGCCGTGGATCTTGTCGTTGGTGTAGCCCTTGGGATTGGGGCCGTCGCCCCAGCCGTTGAAATGGATGGTGACGTGCAGCGGCTGGCTGCCGTCGCCGACATAGTGGGCGAAGGTCCCGATATCGCGCAGGATCAGCGCCTCGCGGCGGCGGGCGTCGGCCCTGTACCAGGCCTTGTGCGGGCCCTTGCGCCTGGCTGAGGCGGTCACCACCCGCCAGTAACCGAAGTCCTTCACCAGCTGCTGGTAGCCATCGACGATCGAGTAAGGCAGGTAGCCGGCCTTCCAGCTGTCGGCCCCAACCGCGCGCAGGGCCGTCTCGTATTCGGCCCGGGTCGGCGGCAGAGCCGACAGCTTCGGTCCGCCGAACACCGTGCCGTCGTCGGCCAGGTCCAGGTAGTGGGCCGGATCGCGGTCGCTGTCGTGGGTCTTGCCGCTGCCCTTCCAGCGGTCGGGCTCGCGGGCCAGTTCGCCCATGTCGGCCGCCGCCTGCTTGCTGCGCAGGAAGGCCGGGACCTCGGCCGGCAGGGCCTGCATGGCCAGAGTCCCGACCATGCGGTGGCCGGTGTTGCCCCAGGCGAAGGCCGGGCCGGACGGTGTGAAGGCGATGGCTGCCGCTGCGGCGAGGGCGGGAAGAGTGGCGAGCAGACGCATTCAACGCTCCGAAGTTAGGGCGCGGGATCGATCCCCAGCGCCGCCTCGACACGCGCAACCCAGGCCTTCACGGCGGGATAATCGGCCAGATCGAAGCCGCCCTCGTGCGCCACCCGGGTGTAGGCCACCAGGGCGATATCCGCCAGGGTCAGCCGCGTCCCGACCAGGAAATCGCCCCCGTCCAGCCCGTCCTCCAGCCGCTGCAACGCCGCCTTGCCGCGCTCGACCAGGCGCGGCTCGAGCTCCGAGGCCGGCTTGCCCAGATAGGCCATCTGGAAGCGGGCCACGGCGACATAGGGCTCGTGGCTGTACTGCTCCCAGAACAGCCACTCATACATCTTGGCCCGCTCATAGCTGTCGGCCGGGATCAGGTCCGAGCCCTCGGCCAGATGGGCCATGATGGCGTTGGACTGGGCGAGCGTGCGGCCGTCCCCGAGGATCGCCAACGGCACCTGGCCGGCCGGGTTGAGGGCCAGGAAATCGGGCGTGCGGGTCTGCGCCTTCAGCACGTCGGTCTCGACCCAGCGATACGGAATCGCCAGCCGCTCCGCGACCCACTTGACCTTCAGACAGTTGCCGGAAATCGAGTCGCCATAGACGGTGAGAGTCATTTTTTACGCCCCTCTGGTTCCCTGTGGAACCTGCTAGAGAAAACCTTGAATAACAGCCGGTTGCACGGGCTCTAGACTGTGAAGCAACGCCCCGGCTGTGCTGAAACTCAACTGATGCGACACTGCCAAGGGTTGCCACACTCGCCCCACGAGGTTATCCCCCCGACCGCAATCGACGAGAAACAACAGGGGGGCGCCCATGAAGCGTATCCTGGCATGCCTCGCCACGGTGGCCCTTGCGGTGTGCGCGCCGCAGGTTCAAGCCCGGCAAAACGACCCGAGCGCCGATGCGCTTGGCGCCTTGATCGACCGGCTCATGCCCTCCAGCAAAAGCCCGGACTCCGAGCCCAAAAAGGCCGACTGGAATCTCAAGGCCACCCTCTATCATTCCGGCGCGCCCGGCGTGGGGACCCGCGATTCCCTGGGCTGCCAGACCGTGGCGATGCGCACCGCCGCCACCGACCCCCGCGTCGTGCGCCGCCGCACCATCATGTTCATTCCCGAGACGGTCGGCATGAAGATGCCCGACGGCTCCTCGCACGACGGCTACTGGTACGCCTCCGACACCGGCGGCGCGGTGAAGGGCGCGCGGATCGACCTCTACACCGGCTCCAACCGCGCCTCGATGGGCCCGATCATGAAGCTCAACATGAAGACCGTCTCGGTCGTCAATGTCGGCACCTTCGAAGGCTGCCCCAAGGCGGGCATGCAGGTCGCGAGCCGCTAGACTAGATATCGCCGCCGACATTGGGCGGCAGGCCCGGCGCGCGGGCGACGTGGATGCCACACTCGGTCTTGTCAGACCCGGCCCAGCGGCCGGCGCGCACGTCCTGGCCCTCTTCGACGGGGCTGGTGCAGGGCCAGCAGCCGATCGAGGGAAAACCCTGGGCGACCAGCGGATGGGCGGGCAGATCGTGTTCGGCGACATAGGCGTCCAGCTCGGCCTTGCCCCAGTTGGCCAGGGGATTGAACTTCAGCTTGCCGTCGGCCTCCTCGACCACGGAGAGCCGCAGGCGGTCGCCGCCGTGGAAGCGTTTGCGGCCGGTCAGCCAGCCGTCGAAGCCCGACAGGGCGCGGTCCAGCGGCAGCACCTTGCGGATATGGCAGCAGGCGTCGGTGTCGCGCCGCCAGAGGTCGGCATGGGGGTCTCCGGTGGCGAGGTCCGCGAACTGCGGGCGCAGGTCGCGCACGTCGGTCAGGCCGAGCTTCGCCGCCAGCGCCTTGCGGTAGTCCAGGGTCTGGCCAAACAGCATGCCGGTGTCGAGGAACAGCACCGGGATGGCCGGGCTGACCTGGGCAGCCAGGTGCAGCAGCACCGCCGACTCGGCTCCGAACGAGGAGACCAGGGCCAGCCTGTCGCCCAGGTGCTGCAGGGCCGCCTCGATGATGGTGCGCGGGTGGGCGTCGCGCAGTTCGGCGTTGAGGGTGCGGGCCAGCAGCTGGGCCGGGGTGAGCGGCTCGGCCTTGCTGACGTGAGTCCTGTCCAGTTGATCGAAGGCCATCACAGACGCTCCGCGAAGGCCGGCGTCCGGCCGTCCTGAGCCGGCTGGTAGACGTGGCGATAGCGCTCGGCGGTGGCGGCCCATTCGGCCGGCGTGGAGCCGTCGGTGGGGACGAAGCTGTCGAAGCCGCAGCGCATCATGAACAGGGCCCGCTCACGCAGCACATCGCCCACGGCGCGAACCTCGCCGGCATAGTGCAGCCGCTGGCGCAGCAGGCTGGCGGAGCTGAAGGCCCGCCCGTCGGTGTTCTTGGGGAAGACCAGTGCCACCAGCGCCAGCCGCGGCAGGTCATAGGCCAGGTCCTCGACCGACTCGCCGGCCTCGATACGCACGCCGACCGCCTGGCCGGCGCCGATCAGGGCGTCGCCCTCGGCCTGGAAACGCGTCAGGGAGAGGATGACCGGACCGGCCGGAATGGCGTCCTCGTCGGCGACGTCGGCGAAGAGATCCTGCGCCTCGAACGCCTCGCCGTCCTTGAGCCTAATGAGCTTCGGCATAGACGGCCTCCTTGAACGGCGCCATGCCCACCCGGCGGAAGGTGTCGAGGAAGCGCTCCTCGCCCTGTCGCAGGGCCAGGTATCGCTCGACAATCTGGTCCACCGCCTCGGGCACCCGGTTCGCCGGCAGGGCCGGGCCCAGGATCGAGGCCAGGCTGGCGTCCTCGGCGCCCGAGCCGCCCAGCGAGAGCTGGTAGAACTCCTCGCCCTTCTTATCGACGCCCAGGATGCCGATGTGGCCGACATGGTGGTGGCCGCAGGCGTTGATGCAGCCGCTGATCTTGATCTTCAGCTCGCCGATCAGCTCGGCGCGGTCCTGGTCGGCGAAGTGCTGGGCGATCGACTGGGCGATCGGGATGGCGCGGGCATTGGCCAGGGCGCAGTAGTCCAGGCCCGGGCAGGCGATGATGTCGCTGATCAGGCCGATATTGGCCGACGCCAGGCCCGCCGCTTCCAGCGCCGCATAGAGGGCCGGCACATCGTCCAGCTTCACATGCGGCAGGACGACGTTCTGCTCGTGGGTCACCCGGATGTCGTCCAGGCTGTAGCGTTCGCCCAGGTCCGCGACGGCGTCCATCTGCTCGGCGCTGATGTCGCCGGGCGTGGCGCCAATGGCCTTCAGCGAGATCTCGACCACGGCATAGCCGGCCTGCTTGTGGACCTTGACGTTGTTGCGCACGAAGCGGGCGAAGGCGCGATCACCAGCCTTGGCCGCGTCGAAGGCGGCCGAGCGCGGCGGCAGGGTCTCGAAGTTCATCGGGGTGAAGGCGCCCCGGATGCGGGCCAGTTCGATGGCCGGCAGGTCGGCGTCGGGCTGCTCGGCGACGATCCTGGCCCATTCGGCCTCGACCTGGCGGGCGAACTCCTCGGCGCCCAGGGCCGCGACCAGGATCTTGATGCGGGCCTTGAACTTGTTGTCGCGTCGGCCGTGGCGGTTGTAGACGCGCAGGATGGCCTGGGAATAGCTGAGCAGGCTGCCGGCCGGCAGGTGCTGGCGGATGGTCGGGGCCAGATACGGCGTGCGCCCCTGCCCGCCGCCCACGGCGACTTCGAAGCCCAGTTCGCCCTCGTCGTTGCGATGCAGGATCAGGCCGATGTCGTGAACGCGGATGGCGGCGCGGTCATGCTCGGCGGCCGTGACCGCGAACTTGAACTTGCGCGGCAGGAAGCTGAACTCGGGATGCAGGGTCGACCACTGGCGCAGCACTTCCGACCAGACGCGCGGATCGTCGACCTCTTCCGCCGTCGCCCCGGCATAGGGGTCGGCGGTGACATTGCGGATGCAGTTGCCGCTGGTCTGGATGGCGTGAAGGTCCACCTCGGCCAGGCTGTCCAGGATGTCCGGCGCCTGGGCCAGCTTGATCCAGTGGAACTGCATGTTCTGGCGGGTGGTGAAGTGGCCATAGCCCTTGTCGAAGGTGCGGGCGATATGGGCCAGACGGCGCAGCTGGCGGCTGTTCAGCGAGCCGTACGGGATGGCGACCCGCAGCATGTAGGCGTGCAGCTGCAGATAGAGGCCGTTCATCAGCCGCATCTGCTTGAACTGGTCCTCGGTGATTTCGCCGGTGAGACGGCGCGAGACCTGACCCCGGAATTCCTGGGCGCGGTCCTCGACGATGGCCTTGTCGATGCTGTCGTAGCGATACATGGCGGCTACTTCCTGCGGATCAGGTCGACGCGGCCCGTGGAGCGGGCGGCGCCGGTGGCGGCCAGCAGGGCTTCGATGGCCGCGCCACCTTCGGCCTGCTTGCCGTGTTCGGGTTCGTTGGTCGGGCCAAGCGCCCGGATGCGTTCGCGGTAGCTGACCGGAGCCACTCCGGCCGGACCCTCGGCGATGTCGATCAGGTAGGGCTCGACGACCACCGTAGGCTGGCCCAGGGCGACGGCTTCGGCCCCCTGCCCGGCCGGATCGTCGGCGGCGAAAATCTCGGCGTCGGCGAAGCGCTCGACCCAGTGGCCGCCGCGCCAGAACACGACCTCGCCGTCGGTGAGGCGATTGGCGGTGAGGACCTTCATTGGCGGACCTCCCGCACGGGGGCCAGGATCTCGTCCAGGCTGGAGGCCTGGGCCAGCGCCATGGCCTCGCCCACGATCAGCAGGGCCGGGCCCGACAGGCCTTCGGCGGCGGCGGCCAGATGGCCCAGCGTCGTGGGAATGCGTTGCTCGTCGGCCCGGCTGGCGTTGACGACGATCAGGGCCGGGGTGGCGGCGTCGCGGCCGGCCGCGGCCAGACGCTCGGCGATCAGGCCGGCGGTGGTCAGGCCCATGTAGATCACCACCGTCTGGTTGGGACGCGCCAGCGAGGCCCAGTCCAGGTCCGGGTCGCCGTGCGCGGCGTGGCCGGTGACGAAGGTCACCGCCTGGGCGCTGCCGCGATGGGTCAGCGGCGCGCCGGCCGAGGCGGCGGCGGCGATGGCGGCGGTGACGCCCGGGACCACATGGCAGGTGACGCCGGCGGCGCGGCATTCTTCCAGCTCCTCGCCGCCACGGCCGAAGATGAAGGGGTCGCCACCCTTCAGCCGCACGACGGTCAGCCCTTCACGGGCGAAAGCGACCAGCAGGCGATTGATCTCGTCCTGCGGCAGGGTGTGGCGGTTCTTGCGCTTGGCGACCGAGATCAGCCGCGCCGAGGCGGGCGCCAGGCGGAGGACTTCATCGGAGACCAGGCCGTCATGAACGATGACATCGGCGGCGGCGATGACCCGCGCGGCCTTGATCGTCAGCAGGTCCGGATCGCCGGGGCCGGCGCCCACCAGCCACACTTCACCGGGCCGGGCCGGCGCGCCGCCGCCCAGGACCACGAAACGATTGTTGCTGGGAGACTTCGAAGACCGGGACATGACTCGTTAGCTTCTCTATAAGTCCGACGGGGCCTTGAAAGGGGCCCCGGGGAGAGACGGACGGGACGGACCATGCGATCCGCCCCGCCACACACCCGCCGACGAAAAGGGCCGATACGTCAGCGGACAACTTGCAAGCTGGGGTTCAAGGGCCCATTTCGCAAACGAGGACTTCTGCCGGGGCTGTCAGCAATTCTTATGGAACGATCCGCCGACCAACGCCGCCGGCTGCCGCCGCTGAACGCCCTCAAGGCGTTCGAGGCCGCCGCCCGGCATCTGAACTTCAGCCGCGCCGCCGACGAGCTATCGGTGACGCCCGGCGCCGTCTCCCAGCAGATTCAGAACCTCGAGGACTATGTCGGCGCCGCCCTCTTCAAGCGCACGCCCAAGGGCCTGCTGCTCACCGACGCCGCCCAGACCGCCCTCCCCGCCCTGCGCGAGGCCTTCGACCGCCTGGCCGAAGCCGCCAGCCTGCTGACCGCCGCCGTCGATGGCCGCCGCCTGACCCTGACCGCCGCCCCCAGTTTCGCCGCCAAGTGGCTCGTCCCGCGCCTCGGCAAATTCGAGCTGGCCCATCCCCAGGTCGATGTCTGGCTGTCGGCCGGCATGGATGTCGTCGACTTCGCCAGCGGCGAGGTGGACCTGGCCATCCGCTATGGCGGCGGCCGCTATCCGGGCCTGGAGGTCACGCGCCTGCTTAGCGAGACGGTGATTCCCGTCGCCAGCCCCGGGCTGCTGGCCGCCAACCCGCTGGAAGACCCCACGGGCCTGACCCACCACATCCTGCTGCATGACGGCAGCCCCGACGCCGACGATTCCTGCCCTGACTGGGCCATGTGGCTGGCGGCCCGGGGCATCAAGAATGTCGATGGCGCGAGGGGCCCGCGCTTCAACCAGTCCAGCCTGGTGATCGAGGCCGCCGTCAACGGCCGGGGCATAGCCCTGGCCAAGCGGACCCTGGCGCAGGCAGACCTCGACGCGGGCCGGCTGGTGACGCCGTTTGAGATCGCCACGGCGGTGGACTTCGCCTATTACGTCGTCCATCCCAAGACCAAGGGGCGGCTGCCGCAGGTGAAGGCGTTCGTCTCCTGGCTTATCCAGGAAGCCGCCGCGCACGAGGCGGCGCTCCGCACCATGGACAACGGCGCCGGTATCTAGAGTTCACATGCCCACAGATGTTCTGACCGCGCCAAAAGGCGACTCCGCCGAGCGCCTGTCGCCCGCCGACTGCACGACCATGGCTGAGGTCCGTCAGGGGGTCGACGCCATCGACCGGGCCCTGGTCGCCCTGATCGCCGAGCGCCAGGGCTACATGGACGCCGCCGCCCGCATCAAGACCAACCGCCATGTGGTGCTCGACAAGGCCCGGATCGAGGACGTGGTCGCCAAGGTCAAGGCCGCCGCCACCGAAGCCGGCCTCAGCCACGCCATCGCCGAGCCGGTGTGGCGGACCATGATCGACCGCTGCATCGCCTATGAGTTCGGGGTCTGGGACAAGATTCGCTCCTAGGCCGAGCGGGCCGCCGGACGTTGCCCGCCGCTCATCGTTGCGGCAGGCTCTCCCGACTCCTCGGATGATATCCTCGCCATGCCTGATGATGTGCGGAAGGGGCGCTGCCTCTGTAACGCGGTCCAGTTCGAGGCTGCCGGCGCGGCCAAATGGACGGCCTATTGCCATTGTCAGAGCTGCCGGCGCCACACCGGAGCGCCAGTGTCCGCCTTCGCCGGGTTCGAACGCACTCAGGTCCGGTTTTCAGGCCTGCCGATGACGCGCTTTTCGTCGTCCGAGGGTGTCCAGCGCGGTTTCTGCCCCCGCTGCGGATCAACCCTGACCTATGAGGGCGAGCGCTGGCCAAGCGAAATCCACCTGCATGTCGGGGCGTTCGTCCACCCCGAGGACTTCGCCCCCACGGGTCATGCGTGCGCCGAGGAGCGGATCGCCTGGCTCCACATCGCCGAACCGCCGACCGCCTAGCGCTTCGATCTACCGCCCGCGAATCCGCTGCAGTTCCAGTTCGTGGGCGTAGGCCGCCACGTCGAACAGCGCCGCGTCCAGGGCCGTCCGCACACTGCCCAGGCCCGAGGCGCCCTGCAGCTCGGTCCGCTCGCAGACATCGCCCAGGGTGAAGGCCCCGATTCCCCGCGCCGCGCCCTTGATGGTGTGCACCGCGTCGCGCCAGCCGTCGCCGTCCGGATCGAGCATCGGCGACCACATCGAGGCCTGTTCGCGGAACAGCGCCAGCACCTCCTCGATCACCGTCCGGTCGCCGGCGGCATAGTCCTCGAGATACTCAAAATCGACCGCGCCGGTGATGTCTCGCCTGGCCATGATTCCCGCCTTGCCTTCCCGACGCTTTACAGTATGTTCCGCGCCCTTGCCGAGGGGTTCCCCCCGGAGCGGGAAATGGGTGCATAGCTCAGTTGGTAGAGCAGCTGACTCTTAATCAGCGGGTCGTAGGTTCGAATCCTACTGCACCCACCATTTCCCGGACACTGCCTCGCCAGATCGGCGGGGCGAGGCCTAGTCCCTCATCAATCCGCTGATTCCGCCAGAATTCTGAGCCTGGCGACGCCGTGCTAGCCTGCCGCCGTCAACAGACGGGGGCGTCCGAGCAGGTATGGCCGGCCGTTTCGACCTGGAGCGGAAGTTGCTGCGCCTGGCCGCGCCGGTGGCGGCCGGCCGGCTGGGCGTGGTCGTCATGGGGCTGGTCGACATGATCGTCGTCGGCCAGTTCGCACCTCGCCAGCTGGCCGACCTGGCCCTGGGCTGGACCCTGGTCGGGCCGGCCTCCTACGGCGGCATCGGCCTGTTGCTGGGCGTGCAGGTGCTGACCGCCCGGGCGGTGGGCGCCGGCGAGGCGGCCGGCGGGATCTGGCGGCGCGGCCTGGTCATCGCCACGGTCGCCGGCCTGGCGGTCTGGCTGGCGGCCTGGAGTTCGGGGGAGCAACTGCTGGCCGCCTTTGGCCTGGCCCCGGCCCTGGCCGAGCGCGGCGGCGCGGTGGCCGGCGTGCTGGCCCTCTCGCTTCCCTTCCATCTGGCCTTCATGGCCTGCACCCTGTTCCTGGAAGCCCGGCAGCGGCCCCTGCCGGGGTTGATCGCCATGTGGGTGGCCAATCTGGCCAATCTCGGCCTGGACCTGGCCCTCATCCCGACCTGGGGCGCCCTGGGTTCGGCCTGGGCGACCGCGCTCTCCCGGGTGCTTCTCTTTGGTCTGCTGGCGGCCTGGATGCTGGCCTCCCCCGGCGTGCGGCCCTGGCTGCGGGCCGGGCGGCGCGAGCCCGGCTACCGGCCATTGCTGGCCATCGGCGGGGCGGCGGCGGTCAGTTCGCTGATCGAGGCCGGCGCCTTCGCCACGCTGGGGATCATCGCCGGCCGGCTGGGCGCGACCGCTGTTGCGGCCTTCTCGCTGGCCACCGGGGGGCTGCTCACCTTGGTCTATCTGCTGGCCCAGGGCCTGGCGACGGCCGGGGCGGTGCTGAGCGCGGAGGCCCTGGGTCGCGGCGAGCCAGGCGCGGCGCGCCAGGCCGGCTGGCGCGCCATCGGCCTCTGCCTGGCGGCGATGCTGCTCAGCGGACTGGTCAGCCTGGCTTTCGCCAGTCCGATCGCCAGAGGCTTCACCGCCGATGCGGCGACGGCGGCGGCTCTGACGGCGGTGATGGGGCTGGTGGCCGTCCTGATGATCCCGGACGGCGTTCAGGGCGTCGTCGATTCCGTCCTGCGGGCGCGCGGGGAAACCTGGCAGCCGACCGTACTGCGCACCGCGCCCTTCGTGCTGCTGGCCCCGCCCCTGGCCCTGTGGCTGGGCGAGCGGCAGGGTCTGAGCGGTGTTCTGACCGCCCTGCTCTGCGCCAGCCTGCTGGCCATGGCCCTGGTGCTGGCGCGCCTGTGGATGATTTCCCGCCGACCCTAGTGCGTGCGGACGTACCAGAAGAAGGCCAGCATCAGGGCGAAGATGATGGTCACCGCCAGGGTGCCGACCACCAGGGGCGGGCCGTTGTCGCTGTGCTCGTCGCCTTGGCGGGCTTCGGTCTTGTCCAGTTCCACATGGCCTTCTTCGCCGGCCTTCTGGGTCCAATGCATGACGTCGCCTCCAATCGTCAGAGCCCGCGGGGTGCAGAGCCTCGCAACAGGAAATGGCTGGGCGGGGTCGAAGGTTCCGTCAGGGGGCCGCCGGCGACGCCGCCAGCGCCGCCCCGACCAGGGCGGCGTGCGGGTGGACGATCACCTGGGTGGGAATGCGGGCCACATAGGCCTTGAACCGCCCCTTGTCCTCGAAACGCGCGCGGAAGGGCGAGGCGTCCAGCAGGTCCAGGATGCGCGGCGGGATGCCGCCGGCGATATAGACCCCGCCCGTGGCCCCGAACCCCAGCGCCAGGTCGCCGGCCACCGCGCCCAGGATGCCGCAGAACCGCATCAGGGTGTCCAGGCTGGCCGGGTCGCCGGCCAGGGCCGCCTTGGTGATGGCCGCGGGATCGTCGGTTTCCACCGGCCGGCCCGCCATGTCGGCCAGGGCCCGGTGCAGGCTGCAGATGCCCGGCCCCGACAGCAGCCGCTCGATCGACACCCGGCCGAACTCCGCCCGCAGCCGGCGCAGCACCTCGTCCTCGACCTCGTCGCCCGGCGCGAAGGCGGCATGCCCGCCCTCTGTCGTGACCACCGTCCTGCCCGCCGCCAGGGCCGAGACCCCAAATCCGGTCCCCGGTCCCATCACCACCAGAGTCCCGCCCGGCTCGGCCTGCGCCTCATGGCCCAGCCGGTGCAGGTCGTGGCCGGTCATGGCCGGGGCCGCCAGGGCCAGGGCCGCGAAGTCGTTGAGCAGCCGCGCCTCGCCAAACCCCATCTCCCGCAAGCCCTGCTCGGAGAGGAGCCAGTCGCTGTTGGTGAAGTCGATGGCCCCGTCGATGATCGGCCCGGCCACGGCGATGGCGGCGCGGGCGGGCGGGGCGCTCAGCTTGACCGCCTCGAGATAGACGCGGATGGCGTCGGTCGCCTGGGGATAGTCGGCGACCTCGTATCCGTGGATGGCCTCGATCTTCGCCGACCCGGCGCGAGCCAGGCCGAAGCGGGCATTGGTGCCGCCGATATCGCCGACCAGAACCAGGTCTTCCGCCATGCGCATCCTTTCTTTGTCGCGTGACAACGCGCCAGCGGGGCGAGCGGCTGCGAAGAGAGGCCTCTCGCCCGAAACATCGCCATTCTGCGGCTGTCGCCGTCAGCCCGCCAGCGCCTCGAACGCCGCGATGGCCACTTCGGGCGTCACCGCGTCGGGGGTCAGGCAATGCTGATAGACCAGGCCCAGCGACAGCGCCTGGATGACAACAGGCAACACCTGCGGTGGCATCGGCAGGCAATCGGCTGGAAACCGCGCCACGAGGTCGGCGGCCCCGGCCGCGAAGCCGGCGGCGTGGGCGTCGCCCAGCCGCTGGCGCATCTCGTCATGGGTCAGGGTGTAGAGGTGAAACTCCGAGATGAAGGCCGCCTGGGCGCGGGCGCGGGGCAACAGTTCCGCGCAGGCCTCGCCCAGGGCCCGCAGACAGGCCCGCAGGTCGCCATCCGGCGGAAAGCGAGGCTGCATGCGCAGGGTCTGGGCCGACATCACCGCCAGGAACAGCGCCTCCTTGCTGGCGAAGTTCGAATAGACGGCCCCCTTGGTCAGCCCCGCCCGGGCGGCGATCTCGTCGAGGGAGGCGCGCTGGAACCCCTTCTCGGCGATGACCGCCGTGGCCCCGGCCAGCAGCCGTTCCAGGGTCTGGGCGCGCTTGCGGCTGAGAGGACGACTCGACATGGGCTCATTTTCGATACTTATTGGTATCCGATACTATAAAGTATCCGATTGAGGGATGGAATATGGCGGACATCGGAAAATGGGCGCTCTGGCTGGGCCTGGGCCTTGGCGGCCTGGTCGTAGCCGGGCTCATCGGCGCCGTGGCGATCGAGGTCTGGCTCGAGCATCGCGACGCCACCAGGTTCCCGCCGCCGGGACGGATGGTCGATGTCGGCAATGGTCGTCGGCATATGCTCTGTGTCGGCCAGGGCGGCCCCACCGTCGTGCTGGTGTCGGGCGGCGGGGTTCCCGCTGTCCTGCTCGCTCCGTTACAGACCCGCATCGCCCGTTTCGCCCGGGTCTGCGCCTATGACCGCGCCGGGCTGGGCTGGAGCGAGCCGAGCCGCTCGCCGCTCAGCATCGCGGGCCAGGCCGCCGAGCTGCGCGCCGTGCTGGCTGGGGCGGGCGAGACCGGGCCGTTCGTCCTGGTCGGCCACTCCTATGGCGGACTGATCGCCCGCCAGATGGCGCGGGATCAGCCGGGGGCCGTTGCCGGCATGGTGCTGGTGGACGCCGCCGAAGAGGGTGTGGTCTTCAATCAGCGCTTCTTCGACTGGGTGTCGTCCGGCGCGGCCTTCTATCGCCGGCTGGAGGGCGCCGCCAAGCTCGGGCTGGTCCGGGCCCAACTGGCCGCCGACCCGGCCAAGGCCCGCCTGCCGGCCTCCCTGGATCCGGCCCAGCGCCGCCAGGCCCTGGCCCTGGTGGTCCGCCCGGCCTTCTTCCGCGCGGCAGGCAACGAGGCGGCCCACGGCTACGACCTGACGCCGGAGGACCAGCGGCGGCCAGGCGGCTTCGGCGCGCTGGGCTCCATGCCGTTGATGATCGTGCGGCACGGCCGGCCGTTCACGGGTCCCGACGCCTTTCTCGAGCCCGGTTGGGCCGCCGGCCAGGCACGGCTGGCGGCGCTATCGACCGACAGCGAAACCCTGGTCGCGCAGGGCAGCGGTCACGACATTCCCGGAACCGGCCCGGACCTGGCGGCTGCGGCGATCGCCAAGGTCGTGATCGCCCTGCGTGAGAAACGGCCCTTGCGGCGCTGAGACCTACCGGGCTCCGACCCCGCCATCGACCCGCAACGCATCGCCGGTGATGAAGCTAGCCGCATCCGAACAGAGCCACAGCGCCGCCCGGGCCACCTCTTCCGGTTCGGCCACCCGGTTCATCGGGTGCATGCCGGCCACGCGGTCGGCCCTGGCTGGGGCGGCGGCGATGGCGGCCTTCATCATGGCGGTGCGAACCACGCCCGGGCAGACGGCGTTCACCCGGATGCCCAGGCGGGCGTATTCCAGGGCGGCGGTGCGGGTCAGGCCGATGACGCCGTGCTTGCTGGCGGCGTAGGCCGGCATGTTGGGCGCGCCGCCCACCCCGGCAATCGAGGCGGTGTTGACGATGCTGCCGCCACCGGTCTTCAGCATGGCGGCGATCTCATGCTTGAGGCAGAGGAAGACGCCCCGCAGGTTCACTGCGATGGTGCGGTCGAACACATCCTCGTCGGCCTCGTGGGTGGGCCTGGCCTCGACCTCGATGCCGGCGTTGTTGAAGGCGCAGTCCAGCCGCCCGAACCGCTCGACCGCCGCGGCGACCATGGCCGCCACCGAGGCGCTGTCGGCGACATCGACCCGCACGGCGAGGGCGCTGGGCAGGCCCGCCGCCACCGCCTGGGCCCCCTCCAGCGACAGGTCCGCGCAGACCACATTGGCCCCGGCCTCGGCGAACAGCCGGGCCGAGACCGCCCCGATGCCGCCGGCCGCCCCGGTGATGATGGCCGTGCGGCCCCTGAGTTCCCCTGACATTCCAGCCCCCCCGTTTAGGTGCACGATCCTCCGGGCCGGGGGCCCGGGTCAACCGCTCAGCACCAGCTGGCCTGGTCCTGGGCCGGCTCGCGCAGCAGTTCGCGGATATTGGCGTCGAGCACCCGATAGCCGACATTGCCGTAGAGCTTCTGACGCCCTTCGTTGAGCACGAAGCTGGGACTGCCCTGGATGCCCATGGTCACTGCATCGGCGTAGTCGCTGGCCAGGGCCGCGAAGGCCCGGCCGTCCAGGATCAGCGCCTCCACCGGCGCCAGATCAAGGCCCGTGGCATGGGCGATCTCGCCCTGGATGCGCCAGACGCCGATATCGCGCCCCTCGGCGAAGAAGGCGCGGCGGAAGGCCCAGGTCGCCGCCTCGAAGGCGCCTTCCGCGCAGCCGCCTTCCGCCTCCAGAAGCTGAATGGCCTTGAGGAACAGTTGCGGACCGGTCGAGGACGCCGGGCGCACCGTCAGCCAGAGGTCGGGGCTGATCGCCGCCTCGGGAAACTGTCCGGCCACATGGCGGATGTGGGCGTTGAAGCCCTCGTACCGGCCTTTGTCCTTCCAGGCGGTCGAAATCTTGCGGGCGGTGTCGCCGAACACCGAGCAAAAGCGCGGCTCGAAGCGGATCTGGTCGCCGAACGCCGCCTTGAGCGCATCGACCCGGAGCTGGGCGATGTAGGCCCAGATGCAGAGGACGTCGGAGAAACAGACGATCGGGACGGGGGTCACGGTAAAACTCCAGCAATGGCCGACGGCAGATTGGACCAGTTGCCCCCTGCCCGCCTTGACCTGGGTCAGGCTCGCGCCCGGCTACTGGTTGATCTGGGCCTTGGCGACCGAGGCCCGGACCACGGGGATGTCATCGTCGGCCAGGGGCTGCATCCAGATCTTGCGGGCCAGGGCCGCCTCGATATGCGGGGCCAGTCGCGCCGCCTTGGCCGCCTCGCGCTCGGCGACATCGGCCTTGAACTCGGCCATCACCTCGGCGGCGAACAGTTCCAGAGACTGGCAGATGTGATCGTGCCGGTTGCGGCCGGCCTGCTGCATGAAGATGACCTGGTCGATGCCCGAGGCCTGGAAGGCCCGCAGGTGCTCGCGCATGTCGTCGGGTGTGCCGATGCCCGAGGCGCGGTAACCGGCCAGTTCGCTGGCGGTGATCAGGTCCTGCGTGCGGTCGCCGCGCCTGGCCAGGTATTCCGGCCACAGATTGGTGCGGCCGGGCACGGTGTCATGGGCGACCAGGGCGTTCAGGGCATAGCCGAAAAACTCGAACCCCTCGTTGCCGCGCCGGATGGCCGCGGCCCGGTCGTGGTGGATCGAGAAATTGGAGACCATGGCGATGTTGGCGTTCACCGTGTGGCCGATGGGCACGCACTGATCGGAGGCGATGATGTCGTAGTAGATCTGCGACCAGACCCTGGCCTCGTCCGGGTCGATGAAGCTGAAGGCCAGGGCCCCGACACCCTTGGAGGCGGCGACCTTGATGGTGTCGCGGTTGGTGCAGGCCATCCACATCGGCGGATGCGGCTTCTGCATCGGCTTGGGCAGCACGTTGCGGCAGGGCATGGAGAAGCTGGCGCCCTCGAAGCCGGGATAGGGCTCCAGCACCATCATGTTGGCGATCTGCTCGGCGGCCTCCAGGCACATGGCCCGCTTTTCCTTGGCCGGGATATGGAAGCCGCCCAGCTCCAGCCGGGTCGCTCCCTCGCCGATGCCGAAATCGACCCGGCCGTGGCTGACGATGTCGAGGGTGGCGAGGCACTCGGCGGTGCGGGCCGGGTGGTTGTAGTTGGCGATGACCTGGCGGATGCCGTGGCCCAGCCGGATGTTTTTGGTCATCCCCGCCGCCGCGGCCAGGAAGACCTCCGGGGCCGAGGAGTGGCTGTATTCGTCGAGGAAGTGGTGCTCGACCTCCCAGGCGTAGTCGAAGCCCAGCTTGTCGGCCAGAACCACCTGCTCGAGCGCCTCGTGGAACAGCCTGGCCTCGTCACCTGGCAGCCAGGGCCGGGGCAGCTGGTGTTCGTAGAAGACGCCGAACTTCATGGCAGCCGCTCCCCGCGTTTTGCGGGAGTGTCGGTTGGAAGCGGCTAGGGAATCAAGCGCTCCAGGCCGACGCCCAGCGTTTGTTGCCACCCATCAGCTTGAGCATGGCGAAGTTCTGGCGGACGACGCCGCGCACGGTCAGCAGCTTCACCGTGTCGCCAATCATGTGGACCTCGTCGACCAGGCCGCGCCAGGCGTTGGTCTTCTCGCTCTTGGGCGTGTGGCGGACCTGCGGCCATTCGACGACCGCGACCCGCAGGCCCTTGCCGATGATCAGCTCGTTCATGAACACCTCGCCGCTCCAGCGGGGCATTTCCAGCATGGCCTTGGCCGCTTCGCGCACCAGATGGGCCGGGATCACCCGCTCGCCGGAGATGAAGTCCAGGCCCATCAGCTTGTAGACCCCAAGACTGTTGCCGCGCAGGCTGATGCTGACATCGGCCTGGCCGCTCAGCACCGGTTCGGCCAGGGCGTCGATGTCCTCGGATTCCAGGCCGTTCAGGTCGGCGTCGAGGAACATCAGATGATCGCACTTGGCGGCGGCGATGCCGCAGGCCAGGGCGTGGGTCTTACCGCGATTGTCGGGATAGCTGATCAGCCGCACCTCGGGGTAGGCCGCCACCCGGGCGTGCGTATCGTCGGTCGAACCGTCGTTAACGACGATGACCTCGGAGATCAGAGGATGCTTGAGGGCCGCTTCCAGGATCCGGTCGATCCGTTCGGCTTCATTGTAGGCACAGACGATACAGCTGATGCAGTCCGCTGGCATGGTGGGTTTCACCCTTGTTGACCCTGTTACTAACTCAAGAAGCAGATCGGGGTCGCGATGGTTCCTGGCCTTCGGTTTGAAGAGCCAGAATTGCCGCCCGCCCCCGCAACGCTTACCAAGCGGCGTAAGATGAACCCTATCTTCACCCAATTGCCAACCACCATCTTTACCGTGATCTCGGGCCTGGCCCGCGAGCATGGCGCGGTCAACCTGGGCCAGGGTTTCCCGGACGATCCGGGGCCGGAGGATGTGCGCCTCCGGGCCGCCGAGGCGCTGGTCAGCGGCTACAACCAATATCCCCCGATGACGGGCCTTCCCGAGCTGCGCGCCGCCGTGGCCGAGCACTATCGCCGCTTCCAGAACCTGGACCTGGAACCGGCCGAGGTGCTGGTCACCTCCGGCGCCACCGAGGCGCTGGCGGCGTCGCTCCTGGCGCTGATTTCGCCGGGCGACGAGGTGGTACTTTTCCAGCCGATGTACGACGCCTACCTGCCGATGGTGCGGCTGGCCGGCGGAATCCCGCGATTCGTCGATCTGGCGCCGCCCGACTGGCGAATCACCGAAGCGGCCCTGGCCCCGGCCTTCAGCCCGAAAAC
Organism: Caulobacter ginsengisoli; assembly: GCF_030814835.1. GTDB lineage: Bacteria > Pseudomonadota > Alphaproteobacteria > Caulobacterales > Caulobacteraceae > Caulobacter > Caulobacter ginsengisoli. The sequence continues at coordinate 448,543 of NZ_JAUSVS010000002.1, read as the reverse complement.
CCGGCTGGTGGTGTTCAACAACCCGCTCAACCCCGCCGCCCGGATGTTCGACGCCCAGGAGGTCGCCCTGCTGGCCGACTATTGCCGGCGTTTCGACGCCATCGCGGTTTGCGACGAGGTCTGGGAGCATGTGGTGTTCGACGGCCTGACCCACCGGCCGCTGATCGCCGAGCCGGGCATGCGCGAGCGGACGGTCAAGATCGGCTCGGCCGGCAAGATCTTCTCGATGACCGGCTGGAAGGTCGGCTTCGCCTGCGCCGCCCCGGCCCTGATCGAGGTCATCGCCAAGGCCCACCAGTTCCTGACCTTCACCACTCCGCCGAACCTGCAGACGGCGGTGGCCTACGGCCTGGGCAAGGACGAGGCCTATTTCACCGGCATGCGGGCCGACTATCAGCGCAGCCGCGACCGCCTGGCCGCCGGCCTGACCGCCGAGGGGTTCAAGGTGTTGCGGGCCGAGGGGGCCTATTTCCTCTGCATCGACCTGCCGGCCTCGGGCATCGACATGGACGACGCGACCTTCTGCCTGCGGGCGGTGAAGGAGGCGGGCGTGGGGGCGATCCCGGTCAGCGCCTTCTATGCCGAGCGGCCGGTAACGACCGTGGCGCGGCTCTGCTTCGCCAAGGTGGACGCGACGCTGGACGCGGGGATCGAGCGGCTGGCCAAAGCGCGGCGGATGTTCGCTTGAGGATCTACCGCAGCCCCTCAGGCAGGGTCCGTGACCGGGCCAGCGCCTCCAGCCCCGCCGGGTCGCGAATGGTCAGAGCGCCATAGCCCACCGAAATCAGGCCCTGCGCTTCCAACCCCTTCAGGGTCCGGTTGAGCGTCTGGCGGGAGACCCCCACTGTCTCGGCCAGACTCTCCTGCGACAGGCGCAGGCCGATGACCACCGTCTCGCCCTCGCGGCGGCCATGCGCCTGGGCCAGGCCCACCAGCCGCTGGGCCAATCGCACCGGCAGGGGCAGGTCGGCGGTGGTGACGATGTAGTCCATCGCCTTGCGGTACTGCTCGCAGACCAGTCGGGCGAAGGCCGCATAATGGTCGCTGTTTTCCGCGGTCAGCCGCCGGAACACCGCCGGGCTGAGCTGCAGCACCCGGGCCCGGCCCACGGCCAGGGCGTCGGACGTGCGCGGCAGGCCGTCGATCATCGCCGCCTCGCCGAACCAGACGCCGGGGCTGGCGATCATCAGCAGGGCTGAGCGGCCCTGCGCCGTGGTCTGGATGACGCGGATCTCTCCGGAGATCAGCGCGAAGAGTCCGTTCGGCGGATCGCCAGCGGCGTAGACCACCTCGTCGATCAGGGTGCGGACCATGCCCTGCTCGAGAATGCCGGCCGCCAGGGCGCCCGGCAACGCCCGGAACCAGGGGTTCCGGGCCAGCACTTCGCGCACGGTTTCTGAAGTCGCCATGGATCAGGCTCGACGGAAACGGTCCGAATTGTCAACTACGCGACAGTTTACCTTTCGGGTCCGCCTTAGGGTCCGGCAGCCAAGGAGGCCGCCATGCCCAACAGACCCTCATCGATCAGCCCCAACGAATGGGATCGCCGCGTCGACCTGGCGGCCTGCTACCGGATGATCGCCCATCTGGGATGGGACGACCTGATCTTCACCCATATCTCGGCGCGGGTTCCGGGGCCGGATCATCAACTGCTGATCAACCCCTATGGCCTGATGTTCGAGGAGGTGACCGCCTCCAACCTGGTCAGGATCGATCTGGCCGGCGCGATCCTCGACGGCTCTGACGCCGCCATCAACCCGGCGGGCCTGGTCATCCACAGCGCCGTGCATGCGGCGCGGGCCGACGCCGAGTGCGTCGTCCACCTGCACACCCCGCACGGCGTGGCGGTCTCGGCCCAGAAGGGTGGCCTCAAGCCCGCATCGCAGACCGCCCTCTACGCCCTGTCGACCCTGGCCTACCATCCCTACGAGGGCGTGGCGCTGGAGGCCGACGAGCAGCCGCGCCTGCAGGCCGACCTCGGCGACCGGGACCTGATGATCCTGGAGAACCACGGCCTGCTGGCCTGCGGCCGCACCGTCGCCGACGCCTTCCTGAAGATGTTCATGCTGCAGCGGGCCTGCGAGATCCAGATCCTGGCCCAGTCCGGCGGCGGCGAACTGATCACCGTCGGCCCCGACATTCTCAAACGCATCGCCGCCCAGTCGCGCCGCTCGCTGGGCGACGCCGGCGCCGGCCTGATCTGGCCGGCCATCCTGCGCAAGATGGACCGCCTCGACCCCAGCTACCGCCATTAGGAGCCCAAGCATGACCCTTCGCGCCCGCTTCACCGATATGAAAAACGGCGACCAGGAGGACTGGACCCGCATCGCTGCGCAGTTCTTCCCCTTCGCTGCCAAACTGCCCGACCGTGTGCTCGATCATCTGCACGGCCTGGGCGGCGACGGCGGCGGTTTCGCCGTCGACCGGCTGACCCACAGCCTGCAGACCGCCACCCGGGCCCAGGCCGACGGCCGCGACGAGGAGTATGTGGTCTGCGCCCTGCTGCACGACATCGGCGACGGGCTATGCAGCTACAATCACGCCGCCATGGCCGCGGCCATCCTCAAGCCCTTCGTCAGTCCGGAGAACCACTGGATGGTCGAGAACCACGACGTCTTCCAGGGCCACTACTTCTTCCACTTCATCGGCCGTGATCGGCATGCACGCGACCGCTTCGCCGAGCATCCGAGCTATGCCCGAACCGTGGAGTTCTGCGCCCTCTATGATGCGCCGGCCTTCGATCCCGACTATCAGACCCTGCCGCTGGACGCCTTCGAACCGGCCCTGCGCCGGGTGCTGGCCGCGCCGCGCATGGCCGCTACTTCTTGAGCACCGCGTCGGCCTTGCGGTCGATGCGCTTTTCCTCGGCCTTGGACATGCGGCCGGCCTTCACGGCCTGGCTGGCCCGGGCCTTCGCGTTGCGGGCATGGGTCTTGTCCTCAATCGGATAGGCGCGTTTTTCCGGTTCGGCGAAGTCCTTGTTCGGCAGCTTGTTGCGATGTTGGGCGTCGAGTTCGGCCATGACGGTCTCCTTTGGCGGTAAAACGCCTGATGCGGCCGCGCGTTCGGTGTCAGGATAGGGCCGTGACTCGCTCGATCCTGATCCTGCTCGGCGCCCTGACCCTGGGCGCCTGCGCGCCTAAGCTGGCGGTCAAGGCGCCCGCCGCCTGCCAGACCGGCCTTGTGGTTCCCACCCCGGACCAGCCCCAGGCCGGCATGGTCCTCATCAAGGGCGGCCGCTTCGAAATGGGCGCCCAACCCCGCCACCGCGAGGAAGGCCCGCCGCGCCGCACCCGGGTCGGCGATTTCTGGATCGACAGGACCGAGGTCACCAACGCCGACTTCGCCCGCTTCGTGGCGGCCACCGGCTATGTCACCCAGGCCGAACGCCCGCTCGATCCGGCGGCCTATCCCGGCCTGACCAAGGAGCAGCGCCGTCCTTCCTCCCTGGTCTTCGTGCCCAATCCCAAAGCCGACCTCTCCAATCCCGCCGACTGGTGGCGTGTGATCCAGGGCGCGAACTGGCGCCATCCGCAGGGGCCAGGCAGTGACCTCAAGGGCCGGGACAGCTTCCCGGTGGTCCAGGTCAGCTGGGCCGACGCCAAGGCCTATGCGAAATGGCTGGGCCGCGACCTGCCGACCGAGGCGGAGTGGGAATACGCCTCGCGGGGCGGCCTGGACGGGGCCGCCTACAGCTGGGGCCAGACCTATGACAAGGCCGGCAAGCCGATGGCCAATATCTGGCAGGGCGTCTTCCCGGCCTTCGACAGCGGCGGCGACGGCTACAAGGCCCAGACCGCCCCGGCCGGTTGCTATCCGGCCAACGGCTATGGGCTCTTCGACATGGCCGGCAATGTCTGGGAATGGACGAACGACTGGTACGCCCCCGGCCTCAACCCCGCCGACGGCGACGATCCCCAAGGCCCCAGCGACGCCCTCGACCCCGCCAACCGCTCGCACGTGATCAAGGGCGGCTCGTTCCTCTGCGCTGACAACTATTGCTACCGCTACCGGCCGGCGGCCCGGGAGGTGGGACCGCCGGACACCGGTTCATCGCATGTGGGGTTCAGGACTGTACTGAGGGTTCGCCGTTGAAGCGGATGTTGTCCTTCTCCAGGCCCTTGAGCACCACCTCGACGCCGCCCGAGCGGATCATCCATTCGAGGCGGTGATCGCGGTACTGCCGCTTGAACTGCCCCCGCTCGACGATGCCGGCCACCTGGCTCATGGCCGCCAGCGAGTCCCGGGCCGCCTTGAAGGCCGCCGCCACCGACGGCCGCTGGCGCACCCGGCCCAGCCAGTCCGCAAGCTTCGACCCCTCCGCCGGCGCCAATTCATAGCCCGCCGAGCCCTGCACGAAGGGCGCGACACAGAGGTCGGCCCAGCCAAACGTCTCGCCGCCGAACCATGGACCATCGCCCAACTGCGACTCCAACCAGGCGTGCAGCCGGCCGACCTGCCCCTTCGCCTCGGCCTTCAGCTTCTCGGCCAGTTCGCCCTCGGCGCGGCGGAACCAGGCGATCTCCGACAGGCCCCAGTTGATGGCTTCGTAGGTGGTGTCGCAGACCTCCTCGATGGTGCGGGCCGCGGCGCGGGCCAGCGGATCCCTGGGCAGCAGCGGCGGGTCGGGGAAGCGATCCTCGATAAATTCCAGGATGATGGTCGAGTCGTAGATCGGGGTCCCCTCGACGAACAGCACCGGCACCTCGCCGCGCGGACTGGCGGCGCGGAACTCGGCCGGGGTGGCCCCCGAGCCCATGGCGTCCGGGGTGCGGACGGTGAAGGGGACGCCCTTCTCGGCCAGGGCGATCTTCACCTTCTGGGCGTAGGGCGAGAGGGGGTGTTCGAGCAGCTCGATCATCGGCGTTCTTCCCTGGGCTTTTGGCTATCAGGCCGGGGAAATTCGCCTCGCGCAACGGCGGATGTTTGCTTCCCCAAGGGCGCCTGGGCCACTATTCGCCCAATCGAGGGAGAGAGATCATGGACGAGCGCATCACGGTCGAAGTGTCGAACGGCGTCGCCGACGTGCGGATGGTGCGGGTCGACAAGATGAACGCCCTGGACGACGCCATGTTTCAGGCCCTGATCGACACCGGCGAGGCGCTGAAGAGCCGCGCCGATGTCCGCGCCGTGGTGCTGTCCGGCGAGGGCCGGGCCTTCTGCGCCGGACTGGACATGGGCAACTTCGCCAAGATGGCCTCGGGCGAGCGGCGCGGCGGCGACAGCCTGGTCAAGACCGAGCGGACCCCCGGCGGCTCCAACCGCGCCCAGCACGCCGTCATGGTCTGGCGCGAACTGCCTCAGCCGGTGATCGCGGCCGTCCACGGCGTAGCCTTCGGCGGCGGCTTCCAGCTGGCGCTCGGCGCCGACCTGCGTTTCGTCACCGCCGACGCCCGCATGGCGGTGCTGGAGATCAAGTGGGGCCTGATCCCCGATATGGCCGGCATGGTGATCCTGAAGGGTCTGGTGCGTGACGATGTGGCCCGTGAGCTGACCTACACCGGCCGCATCTTCAACGGCGAGGAGGCCCTCAAGCTGGGCCTGGCCACCCGGGTCTGCGCCGACCCGCGCGCCGAGGCCCTGGCCCTGGCCGCGGAGATCGCCGGCAAGAGCCCCAGCGCCATCCGGGCCGGCAAGCGGCTGCTCAACATGGTCGAGGACGGCGACCAGCACGCCATCCTCAAGGCGGAGTCCGTCGAACAGGGCGCGCTGATCGGCTCGCCCAACCAGATCGAGGCGGTGATGTCCAACCTGGAGAAGCGGACGGCGGTCTACGCCGACTGAGCGTCCTTCTGGCCGCCTTCCCGGCTGACCCGGAACAACCGCCGCTCGCGCGACCACACCTCGATGGCCGCATGACCCTCGGCCAGCCGCTGACGAGCCAACTCATGAGCCCGTTGGTCATCGCGCACGACTACGGCCAGCACCTCCGGCTCGGGCCGATCGAGGTAATGGACGTGGAAAACGTAGTCCTGCATGCGTCGGCCCCTGCCTGCCTCTACAGGTCAAACGCCGGAGCCGGCGGGTTCCATCCCTGGAACCCGCCGAAATCGTCAGGCGGCTGGCGGTCCCCCGGCGACGGCGGCCGGGTCCATCCAGTTCAGTTCCCAGACATGACCGTCCAGGTCGGTGAAGCTGTCGCCATACATGAAGCCGTAGTCCTGGGCCGGCAGCCATTCGCCCCCGCCGGCGGCGATGGCCTTGGCCTTCAGCGCCTCGACCTCGGCTCGGCTGGCGCAGGAGAGACAGACCAGCACCTCCTTGCCCTTGGCGGTGTCGGCGACATCGCCCTTGATGAAGGCCTTGAAGCGGGCCGTCTCCATCAGCATCGAGAAGATGTTCTCCTCGATCACCATGCAGGCGGTGTCCTCGCTGCAGAACTGCTCGTTGAAGGTGAAGCCCAGGGCGCCGAAGAAGTCGCGGGAGGCTTTGACGCTCTTCACCGGCAGGTTCACGAAAATCATCCGCATGGCGGGTCTCCTGTTTGATCTGGCCCTAGGACGGACAGCCAGCAGGCCAACCGACAGGCCGTCGCAAATTTATGGCGCGAACGGGAACGACGTCACGCTCTTGACCGACTCCTCGACCAGCGGCTTGCGGTTGACCGGGGCGGCGGCGCGTTGCGGACAGTTTCGACGCTCGCAGATCCGGCAGGCGGGGCCGACCTCGACGATGGCCGGCGAGACGATGTCCAGGCCCCTGGCATAGACCAGCTTGCCGGCGTGCTTGAGCTCGCAACCCAGCCCCACGGCCAGTTCGTCCTCCAGCCCCGCCAGCAGGCCGGCGACCCGGCGTACGGTGCGCGAGAGGGTGAAGTAGCGTTCGCCATCGGGGGTCTCGATCACCTGGGTGACGATGCGGCCCGGGGTCTTGAAGCTGTCATGGACGTTCCAGCGGGGACAGGTGCCGCCGAACCGCGAGAAGGGGAACGGGCCGCTGGAATAGCGTTTGGAGATGTTCCCCGCCGCATCGACCCGCACCATGAAAAAGGGGATGCCGCGCGCGCCGGAGCGGGCCAGGGTGGTCAGGCGATGGGCGGCCTGCTCGAACGAGACGCCGAACCGCGAGCGCACCCGCTCGATGTCGTAGCCGGTCTCTTCCAGGGCGGCGAGGAACCTGCCGTAGGGCATCATGACGGCCGCGGCCAGGTAGTTGCCCAGGAAGACCTTGAGCTGCTCGCGGGTCGCCCGGTCCGGCGGAACATAGCGGTCGGCGATCTGGGCGATGGCATCGCCCTGTTCGATCAGGCCCAGCTGATAGGCCATGGCGAAGGTGCGGCTGGCCGGGGCCATGGTTTCGGAGACCAGCAGCTGCTTGCGGTGGCGGTCGAAGCGGCGAAGGGCGCCGGCCATGATCTCCACCGGCATCACGCGGGTGCGGACGCTGTGCGCTTCCAGCAGCCGGTCGCGCAGGGCCGGGGTCAGGTCGCGCGGATCGACCCCCAGGTCGGCGACGATCTGCTCGGCCAGCTCCTCCAGCTCGGCGAAGTGGTTGCGCTGGGCGCCCACCAGGTCGCGGACCCAGTCGGTGGGCGTCGGCCCCGTGGGCCCGTCGCGGCCCTCGAAGGCGCCCAGGTCGATCAGATTGCCCCGGTCCAGATAGGCCCGGTAGAGGCGTACGAAGGCCTCGGCCAGGCTGGGGGACAGCTCGGCGACCTCCGCCACCTCGTGGCGGCTGAGGGCCAGGTCGGCGAACATCTTGTCGGCCAGCACCTCCTCCAGCCCGGCCCCGCCGCCCGGCTCGTCGGCGGAGAGGCTGCGCAGGTCGAGATCATACGCTTCGGCCAGCCGCAGCAGCACCTGGGCCGTCACCGGCCGCTGGTTGCGCTCCAGCAGGTTGAGATAGCTGGGCGAGACCTTGAGCTGCTCGGCCATGGCGCTCTGGGTGACGCCCAGGTCGCGGCGCAGGCGCTTCAGTCGCCCGCCCAGGAACAGCTTCTTGTCGCTCGTCGCCATACGGTCACGTTGTCACAAGTTTACAGAAAACACAAAGTCACTTTGTGACAATTCGGCTTCAATTGGTTCGCGCTGGCGGAGCCGCCGAGGCTAGCTGCCGTTACGCAATTTCGAACCGTCGAGGAAGTCCATGTCGCCCCGCAAGACCTACGCCGAACACCAGCAAGCCCTGCTCGCCCGCTATCCCAGCGGCCAGACCTCGGGCGGCGTGGCCGTGGACGACATCATCCAGCTGAAGCTGCAGAACACCTTCAACACCCACCTGGATATCGCCAAGGCCATGTCCCTGGTCATGCGGGCCGACATGGCCGAGTACGACCTGGACAGCAGCAAGTTCACCCAGTCGCTGGGCTGCTGGTCGGGCTTCCACGCCCAGCAGATGATCAAGTCGGTCAAGCGCCTGCGCGGCACGACCAAGGGCGCCTATGTCTATCTGTCCGGCTGGATGGTGGCGGGCCTGCGCAACCGCTGGGGCCACCTGCCCGACCAGTCGATGCATGAGAAGACCGCTGTGGTCGAACTGATCGAGGAGATCTACGTCTCCCTGCGCCAGGCCGACGAGGTGGCGATCAACGACCTGTTCAAGGACCTGAAAGCCGCCCGCAAGGCTGGCGATGACGTCGCCGAGCGCGCCGCCATCAAGGCCATCGACAACTTCGAAACTCACGTGGTGCCGATCATCGCCGACATCGACGCGGGCTTCGGCAACGAGAACGCCACCTACCTGCTGGCCAAGGAGATGATCAAGGCCGGCGCCTGCTGCCTGCAGATCGAGAACCAGGTCTCCGACGCCAAGCAGTGCGGCCACCAGGACGGCAAGGTCACCGTGCCGCGCGAGGACTTCATCGAGAAGCTGCGCGCCTGCCGCCTGGCCTTCGAGGAACTGGGCGTCGACGAGGGCGTCATCGTCGCCCGCACCGACAGCCTGGGCGCGGGCCTCACCCAGAAGGTGCCGGTCAGCAAGGAGCCGGGCGACCTGGCCAGCCAGTACATCAAGTGGCTGAAGACCGAGGCCATCACGCCTGAGAACCCCATCCAGGAGGGCGAGATCGCGCTCTTCCAGGGCGGCCAGTTCGTCAAGCCGGTGCGCATGCCCAACGGCCTCTTCGCCTTCCAGGACGGCACCGGCCGGGCCCGGGTGGTCGAGGACTGCATCGCCTCGCTCACCGAGGGCGGCGCCGACCTGCTGTGGATCGAGACCGACACCCCCAACGTCGACGAGATCGCCTCGATGGTGAACGAGGTCCGCGCGGTCGTGCCGAACGCCAAGCTGACCTACAACAACAGCCCGTCCTTCAACTGGACCCTGAACCTGCGCAAGCAGGTGATCGCCCAGTGGGTGGCCGAAGGGAAGATCGCCGCCGACGCCTATCCGGACGGCGCCGGCCTGATGTCGGCGGAGCTGGATGGCACGGAGCTGGGCCAGGAATCCGACCGCCGCCTGGCCGCCTTCCAGGCCGACATCTCGGCCCGGGCCGGGGTGTTCCACAACCTGATCACCCTGCCGACCTTCCACCTGACCGCCAAGTCGATGGACGAGCTGTCGCGCGGCTATTTCGGCCCTGACCGCATGAAGGCCTACGTCAATTCGGTGCAGCGCGAGGAAATCCGCCGCGGCGTCTCGGCGGTGAAGCACCAGCACGAGGTCGGCTCGGACCTGGGCGACACCTTCAAGGAAATGGTCGCCGGCGAGCGCGCCCTGAAGGCCGGCGGTCACGGCAACACCATGAACCAGTTCGCGGCCGAGTAGCCGCACCGTATCGAAGGAGGAAATCCCATGGCGACTTCCCAGTTCTCCCCGGCCGCAATGCCCAACTCGTCGGCCCGCGAACGGGCCGTGCACCGGGTGGCGGAAGCCTCGCACCGGCTCAACGAGGCGGTGCGCAAGGCGGTCGAGGCCGGCTACAGCGTCGAGTTGGTCCGCACCTCGCGATGCCACGACGGCTCGGGCAACTGGGGCGACCAGATCGTGCCCACCGTCGGTGAGAAGGAACCAGCACAGGCTTGATGTGGGCCGCGGCCGCGACGGCATTTTGTCGCGGCCCGCGCCGCCTTCGGAAGTAAACGCCAAGCCTTCAGGTTGCTGCACCCAAGAGAAGGCTATACCCGAATTGAGCATCACGCTGGCGACATCATCAACCAGGCACAGTTTAGGGTTGCATTTCGCCGCTCAGAGCTAATCGAGAGCGGTGTTCGCTGATCATTATTGGTTAATTCTTGTGGCGCTCCCTGTCAGTCCTGAATGCCACGCGGCAAAGGACTGATGCGGTGAAACTCAATCTAAAGACCGGCGGGCGGTTGGCGCTCGCGTTCTTCGCGGTCATCGCTGTTGCCCTGGTGACCATCGGCACCGTGGTGCCGCAAATCCAGAACGCCTCCCGCCGGGTGAGCCTGGCGGCCGATGTGCGCGGCCCCGCCGCCATGACCAGCCTCAAGCTTTCGGTCGCCACGGTCAGCTCGGCCAACGCCCTGCGCGGCTACATCATCACCCATGATCCGTCCCTGCGCGACCAGTGGTCGACCCAGTGGACGCGGGTCGACGAGCTCACGGCCCAGATGAACCGCCTGGCCCCGAACTTCACCAACCCGCAAAACAAGGCGGATTGGGCGAGCCTGTCGCAAACCCTGCCGAAATTGAAAGCGGCGCAGGCGGCGGCCTTCCAGGTCGCCGACACCGGCGACGCGGCCGCGGCGGCTCAGGCCCTCAAGGAACAGGTCCTGCCGGTGTTCAAGCAAACCCAGGCCCTGCTGGTCGGCGAGAAGGGCAACGGGGGGCTGGCAAGCCGTCAGAGCCAGCTACTGACCTCGGACCTTGAGGCCGCCCGCGCCCAGATGAAGCGCAGCGAACTGCAGATCATGATCAGCCTCGCGGCCCTGATCGCGCTGGCCGCCCTGGTCGGCTGGCTGACCACCCGGGCCATCGCCGCCCCCTTGACCCAGCTGAACGGCCTGCTGCTGCAGATGGCGGGCGGCCGGTTTGATCTGAAGGTCACCGGCACGGAACGGGCCGATGAAATCGGCGACATCGCCCGCTCCGCCGAGGTCTTCCGCGAAAACGGCCTGGAACGGGCCAAGCTCGAAGCCCAGGCCGCCGCCTTCCAGCAGCATCTGGACCAGAAGCTCAAGGAAACCGAGACCGCTTTCGAAGCGGCGGGACATGAGCAGAAGCGCGTCGTCGACGCCATGGCGCGGGCGCTTTCGGCCCTGGCCGAGGGGGACCTGACCACCCGGCTTTCGGCCGAGGTGGCGGCGGACTACGCCGCGCTCAAGCAGGACTTCAACACCGCCGTCTCCAGCCTCGAAAGCGCGATCGCCACCATTGCCCAGGCGGCGAGCGGCATCGGCAATGGCTCCGACGAAATCGCCTCGGCCTCGGACGACCTGTCGCGCCGGACCGAGCAGCAGGCCGCCAGCCTCGAGGAAACGGCCGCGGCCCTGGACGAGATCACCTCGACCGTCCGGCGCACCGCGGCCGGCTCGACCGAGGCCGCGTCTGTCGTCGCCACCGCCCGCGGCGACGCCGAGCAGTCCAGCGCGATCATGCGCGAGGCCGTCGAGGCCATGAGCGCCATCGAGGAGTCCTCGACCCAGATCAGTCGGATCATCGGCGTCATCGACGAGATCGCCTTCCAGACCAACCTGCTGGCCCTGAACGCCGGGGTCGAGGCCGCGCGGGCCGGCGACGCCGGCCGCGGTTTCGCCGTGGTCGCCTCGGAAGTCCGCAGCCTGGCCCAGCGCTCGGCCGACTCCGCCAAGGAGATCAAGGCCCTGATCAACACCTCGGCGGGGCAGGTGGGCCAGGGCGTCGATCTGGTCGGCCGCACCGGCGAGGCGCTGCAGCGGATCGTCGCCCAGTTCGCCAGCATCGACGCGGTCGTGCGCGAGATCAGCGCCTCGGCCCAGGAGCAGGCCACCGGGCTCCACCAGGTCAACACCGCCGTCAACCAGATGGACCAGGTCGTCCAGCAGAACGCCGCCATGGTCGAGCAGGCCAGCGCGGCCACCTATTCGCTCAAGGGCGAGGCGGACCAGCTGACCGAACTGGTCGGCCGCTTCAAGGTGACGCGGGCGGCCTCCGGTCAGCGCGACCTCACCCCGCCCGCGAACAGAGCGCCTCCGCGATTTGCACAGCGTTGAGCGCCGCGCCCTTGCGCAGGTTGTCCCCGGTGACGAACAGCGCCAGGCCGTGCTCGACGGTCGGGTCGGCGCGGATACGGCCGACATAGACCGGGTCCTTGCCTGAGGCGGCCAGAGGGTTGGGGATGTCGACCAAGACGACGCCCGGCGCCTGAGCCAGGATTTCGGTCGCCGCTTCCGGGCTTAAAGCCCGCTCAAACTCCGCATTGATCGACAGCGAGTGGCCGGTGAACACCGGCACCCGCACGCAGGTCCCGGAGACCGGCAGGTTCGGGATGTCGAGGATCTTGCGGGTCTCGTCCCGCAGCTTGACCTCCTCCTCGGTGTAGCCCGCCTCGGCCAGCCGGTAGTTGAACGGCACCACGTTGAAGGCCAGCGGCGCGGCCCACTTGGCCGGCGGCGGGAAAGTCACAGCCTCACCGTCCCGCGCCAGCGCGGAAGCTTGCGCGCCGGCTGCGTTCACCTGCGCTTCCAGCTCGTCGATCCCGGCCACCCCGGCGCCGGAAGCGGCCTGATAGGTGCTGACCACCAGCCGCTTCAGCCCCGCCGCGCGGTGCAGCGGCCCCAGCACCGGCATGGCCGCCATGGTCGTGCAGTTGGGGTTGGCGACGATGCCCTTGGGGATGCTGGCCAGGGCTTGGGGATTGACCTCGGACACCACCAAAGGCGCGTCCGGATCGCCGCGCCAGGCCGAGGAGTTGTCGATGACCACCGCCCCCGCCGCCGCCACCTTGGGCGCCAGGGCCAGGGAGGTCGAGCCGCCGGCCGAGAAGAAGACGATATCCAGGCCCGCATAGTCGGCTGTCGCGGCGTCCTCGACGACGACCTCGCCGCCGTTCCACGGCAGCCGCTTGCCCGCCGACCGCGCCGAGGCGAACAGGCGCAGCGAGGCCAGCGGGAAGGCCCGCTCGGCCAGCAGCTGGCGCATCATCTCGCCGACCAGGCCGGTGGCGCCGACGATGCCGACATGCGGCGGCGAGGCGGCGGAAAAGCGGGGGTTCATGGAAGGCGTCTCCTTGTGGTGCGGAGGCGCGGGGTCTTGTCTAAGCCCCGCGCGTCGGCGGGGCTATGTCCTGATGGCGCGGTCTTAGACCTTGCGCCCACCCGACAACGCCCCGCCGAAGCAGGTCGTTTTAATAGTCGGTTTGGCGGTCGCGTTGGACATCGGGGATGTTCTTAGGGGGAGCGGCGTTTTCTGTAAACTGACCTCTGCAGTCGAACTAGTTCGGCAGGTCGGTTTCCCGGCTGAAGACAAAACGCGCCGGCCGGGCGATGGCCTTGAACAGAGTGGCTTTGGACACCCGAAGCACGGGCGAGTCGGGATCCGGCTCGTCGCGGTCCGACACGGCCAAATAGAAGCTCTCGCTGGTGATCCCCGGCAACGCCAGCATGGTGTCAAAATACAGGAACAGGTTGGCGCCCATATCGAACCAATCGCTTGTGCCCGGCAGCGTCTCCGAACTCACTGACATCGACAGACTTCGGCTCTCCTGAAACAGCCCCGGCAGAGGGTCGGCGTCGAGATCGTAGATGGTCGCCACCAGCGGCCGGGCGTCTCCGATCTGGCCGGCGATCTGGCAGGATCGCCAGCGCCGGGCGCTGATAAATATCAAGTCTCCGCCACCCATCTGCGGCTGGTCAGCCTCCTGATAGACGAGGGATTGGCTGTGGCCAGCGTCCAGCCACCAAGCGCGGACTGTATCCGACCTCAGGGCTCGGGTTGGTAAGTCCGGTTGGGGCTTGTCACGATCCTTGCGCAACGGTTCGACCACCGTAATCGGCTCGACAGCAGCCATCTCCTCCGGCGTCCAGGCCGTAAGGCTCTGAGCCTGCGCGAGTTTCTCGATATCTGGGGCCCGGCGCGACAGGTCGTTGCAGGCCTTCATCAACGCCGCCAGATCAGCTTCAGCGTGAGCGCTCGCCAGTGGCGTGAGCCCGAACAGCACCACCAACGCGATGGCCGCCAGCCGCCTGTAGCCCATCCCTAGAGCCCCAACACCAGCCGCGCCATGATCCCCCGCTGGATCTCGTTCGACCCGCCATAGATCGAAGCCGCCCGATTGTTCAGGTAGCGGGGCATGGCGACCAGGGTGTGATCCGGCCCGACCGGCTCGATGTTGGCCCCCACCGCCCGCGCCTCGGGCTGGTAGACCCAGCTGTAGGCGCCGCCGGTTTCGATGGCCAGTTCGTCGATCCGCTGGGTGGCCTCGGTGCCCTGGGTCTTGAGCATCGACGAAGCCGGGCCGGGGTTCTTGCCGGCCGAGAGGGCGGTCATCACCCGGTGCTCGGTCATCTCGATGGCCTGGACGGCGATCTCGGCCTCACAGAGGCGGGCGCGGTAGGTGGGATCGTCCAGCAGGCCCTCGGCCTTGGCCATGGCCCGCAGGCGGCCGAGCGCCACCTTCAGCCCGCCGGCCGAGCCGCCGCCACGCTCGAATTCCAGCAGGTATTTGGCCACCGTCCAGCCGTCGTTCTCCTCGCCCAGCCGGCCCGAGACGGGGACGCGGACATTGTCGAAGAAGACCTGGTTGACCTCATGCTCGCCGGCGATGGTGATGATCGGCTTCACCTCGATGCCGGGGGTGTTCATCTCCAGCAGCAGGAAGGTGATGCCCTGCTGGGGCTTGCCCTGCGTGCTGGTCCGCACCAGGCAGAACATGCGGTTGGCGAAGTGGGCGTGGGTGGTCCAGATCTTCGAGCCGTTCAGGACATAGTGGTCGCCGTCGCGCTCGGCCCGCATCTGCAAGGAGGCGAGGTCCGAGCCCGAGCCCGGCTCGCTGTAGCCCTGGCACCAGTAGTCCTCGCCGGCCAGGATGCGCGGCAGGAAGAAGGCCCGTTGCTCGGGCGTGCCGTAGCGCATGATGCAGGGCCCGACCATGCGCAGGCCCATGGGCGAGAGGTTGGGCGTGCCGGCCCGGGCGCACTCGGCGGACCAGATGTAGCGCTGCATCTCGTTCCAGCCCGTGCCGCCGAACTCCACCGGCCACGAGGGGGCGACCCAGCCCTTGGCGTAGAGAATCCTGTGCCAGGCCAGATTCCATTCCTTGTCGGTGAAGACGCTGGTGGTGCGCCGGCCGGCCTCGCGCAGGATGGGCGGCAGGGCCTCCTCCAGGAAGCCGCGGACCTCGGTCTGGAAGGCGAGTTCCTCGGGGGTGAGATCGAGGTTCATGGGGCCGCTCCCTAAGTCTGTCCCCCTGCCCTGCCACCGCTGGCGAGCCGCTTCAAGGGTGACGCCGGGGCACGGTTGTCGGCCCTGACGGCGGCGGCGCATAGTTGGCTCAAGAGGAAACGCCCATGAGTCAGCCCGCTCCCGCCGTCGTCGATGTCGCGCCCGCCCACCGGTTCGACAACGCCAGGCTCGACGCCTACCTGACCGCCAGTATCCCGGGGTTCGGCGCCGGGATGGTGGTCAAGCAGTTCCAGGGCGGCGCCTCCAACCCCACCTTCCTGCTGGCTGCCGATGGCGGCGACAAGCTCTATGTCCTGCGCAAAAAGCCGCCGGGCGCCCTGCTGGCCAGCGCCCATCAGGTGGACCGCGAATATCGGATCATGAAGGCGCTGGGCCAGACCGATGTGCCCGTGCCGGTGATGCGCTGGCTGTGCGAGGACCCCGAGGTCATCGGCACCAGCTTCTATGTCATGGACTATCTGCCCGGCCGGGTGTTCCGCAACGCCACCCTGCCCGACCTCACGCCCCCGGAGCGCACCGCCGTCTATGACGAGCTGAACGCCACCCTCGCCAAGCTGCACAGGGTCGACTTCGAGGCCGTGGGCCTTTCCGACTTCGGCCGGCACGGCAGCTATTTCGAGCGCCAGGTCAGCCGCTGGATCAAGCAGTATCGCGGGGCCGAGACCGACCATATCCCGGAGATGGAGGCGCTGATCGAGCGCCTGCCCAACATGATCCCCCCCGATGACTCGGTGACCATCGCCCATGGCGACTATCGGCTCGAGAATGTCATGTTCCACCCGACCGAGCCGAGGCTGATCGCGGTGCTGGACTGGGAGTTGTC
Organism: Caulobacter ginsengisoli; assembly: GCF_030814835.1. Classification (GTDB taxonomy): domain Bacteria; phylum Pseudomonadota; class Alphaproteobacteria; order Caulobacterales; family Caulobacteraceae; genus Caulobacter; species Caulobacter ginsengisoli. The sequence continues at coordinate 432,438 of NZ_JAUSVS010000002.1, read as the reverse complement.
GACCATCGGCCACCCCTTCGCCGATATCGCCTACAACTGCTTCCTCTGGCGCTCGGAATCCCAGGCCTGGGGCAGCCTGGTCGGGGTGGACTTCAAGGCCACCGGCATCCCGACCGAGGCGGAGTATGTCGCCGCCTATTGCCGCCGGACCGGGCGGGACAGCATCCCGGACTGGAACTTCTACATGGCCTTCGGGATCTTCCGCCTGGCCTCGATTTCCCAGGGCGTCTACCGCCGCATCCTGGGCGGCAACCTGGCCATGGAGCGCGAGGCGATCAACGGGACACCCCGCCTGGCCTGGCAGGCGCTGGAAGTGCTGGAGGGAAGGCTGTGAGCGATCTCGTCACCCTGAGCGTCGAAGACCACGTCGCCCTCATCACCCTGAACCGGCCGGAAGTCCGCAACGCCCTCAACTTCCCGGCCTATGACCAGCTCGAGCGGCATCTGAAGACCGCCAGCGCCGACCCGGAGGTGCGCTGCGTCATCGTCACCGGGACCGACCCGGCCTTCTGCTCGGGCGACGACGTGCGCGAGATCATGGCCGCGCCGAAACCCGCCGTCGCCCCGCCGCCGGTCGTCAAGCACAAGCCGACCCCGGCGGCCATGGCGGCGCTGGACTGCGAAAAGCCGATGATCGCGGCGATCAACGGCGCGGCCATCGGCTGGGGCATGGAGCTGGCCCTGTTCGCCGACATCCGCATCGCCTCGGAGAAGGCCAGGTTCGCCGAGATGTTCATCAAGCGCGGCCTGATCTGCGACGTCGGCGGCTTCTACCGCCTGCCGGCCATCGTCGGCCCGGCCAAGGCCGCCGAGCTGCTGTTCAGCGGCGATATCATCGACGCGGCCGAGGCCCTGCGCATCGGCCTGGTCAGCGAGGTGGTCGCCCACGAGGCCCTGCTGGACCGCGCCAGAGCCATGGCCGCCCGCATCGCCGTCAACCCGCCGCTGGCCCTGCGCTACATGAAGGAGGGCCTGCGCCGCACGGCCTATGGCGACCCGCACGAGATCGGGTCCTGGGCGATCGAAACCATCCGCCTGCTCATGAAGACCGAGGACCACCGCGAGGGCGTCGCCAGCTTCCTGGAGAAGCGTGCGCCGGTGTTCTCGGGGCGCTAAGCTGCCGCCCATGAGTCTCAAGCATCTGGCGGCAGCCGCTGCCGTCGTCGCCCTGTTCGGCGCCTGCGCGCCGCCGGCCGCGCCGCCTGCTTCCGTCGCCTGCACGGTCCCCGCCGACCTGGCGCCGGCCCCGGTGCTGACGCCGCCGGAAGACGAGATCCAGAGCGGGGTCACCAACGCCTACTACCTGCTGGCCCTGACCTGGTCGCCGGAATGGTGCCGGACCAATGGCCAGGGGACCACCAAGGAAGAACTGCAGTGCGACCGCGAAGCGCGCGGGTTCGTGTTGCATGGTCTCTGGCCCAACGGCGTTGCCAAGCCCTATCCGCGCTATTGCCGCCCGGTCGGCGGGATCGACGCCCAGACGGTGCGCCAGATGTTCTGCCGCACGCCCTCGCCGGGCCTGATGCAGCACGAATGGCAGGCCCACGGCGCCTGCGGCTGGCCCGACGCCAAGAGCTATTTCCGGCAGTCGGCGGCACTCTACGACAGGATCGTGTTTCCGAAGATCGAGACCATTCCGAACCCGACGGCAGGCGCCGTGCGCCAGGCCTTCATCGCCAGCAACCCCTGGCTCAGCGCCGGAAGTATCTACCTGCAGGTCGACAAGGCCCAGCGGCTCACCGAGATCCGGCTCTGCTATGACCTGAAGTTCCAGCCGATGCGCTGCATGAGCGGGACGGGCACGCCCGACGCCATCCCCATCCGCCTGACGCCGAGCGCCAACGGGGGGTTCTAGCCTCGCCCCCTTTGGGTCGGTTAGGTTGCCGACATGGCCAAGCAACTCCCCGCCCTGACGCCGGTCCTGCGCGAGTTTATCCAGCGGCAGAAGATTTTCTTCGTCGCCTCGGCCGCGCCGGGCGCGCGGGTGAACCTGTCGCCCAAGGGCAATGAATGCCTGGCAGTGCTCTCCGACAACGCCGTGGCCTATCTGGACCGCACCGGCAGCGGCAACGAGACGGCCGCCCACATGATCGCCGATGGCCGGCTGACCTTCATGTTCTGCGCCTTCGAAGGCCCCCCGGTGATCCTGCGGCTCTATGGCAAGGGCACGGTGCTGCACAGGCGAAGCAAGGCTTTCCGTGACCTGCTCGACGCCCATTTTGACGGCCAGTCGGTCCCGGGCTGCCGTCAGGCCATCCGCCTGGATTTCGACCTGGTCCAGACCAGCTGTGGCTACGCCGTGCCATTGATGGACTATGTTGAGGACCGTACCATTCTCGACGACTGGGCCGACCAGAAGACCGAAGAAGAGCTGGAGGCCTATTGGCGGCTGAAGAACCAGCGGAGCCTCGACGGGCTACCGACGGGCCTGTTCGAAGAGGCGGAAGCGCTTGGCTGAACCCGCCGGCGACCTCGCCACCGCGCTGGCCCATACCGAGCGGCTGCTCGGCCCTCGGCCCGACCTTGCCGAGGCCCAGGCCCGCGAAATCCTCAAGGTGGTCCGCGACCACCCCGGCGCCCTGACCCTGCTGGCCCGGGCTCAGGCCGTCCAGGGTCGCAGCCGGGCGGCCATCGACACCCTGCGGCGAACCACAAGCCTGGCGCCCGGCCATGCCCTGGCCTGGAGGCTGTTGGCCGAGCAGCTCGACCTGGTCGGCGACAGCGCGGCGGCCGAGCAGGCCCAGGCCCGCCATATCCGCGCCTCGGTCAACGTCCCGGAACTGATGGCCGCCGCCACGGCCCTCTGCGACAACGACCTGCCGACGGCCGAGCGGCTGCTGAAGCCCTATCTGGCCGACCATCCCACCGATGTGGCGGCCATCCGCCTGCTGGCCGAGGTGGCGGCGCGGCTGGGGCGGTTCGTCGATTCCCAGGCTCTGCTGGAACGCTGCCTGGAGCTGGCCCCCGGCTTCACCGCCGCCCGCGCCAACCATGCCACCGTCCTCTATCGCCAGAACAAGTCGGCCGAGGCGGCCGCCCAGCTGGACCGGCTGCTGGCCGAGGAGCCGGACAATCCCGGCCACCGCACCCTGCGGGCCGCGGCCCGGGTGCGGATCGGCGACTATCTGGACGCCATCGCCGACTATGAGATCGTGCTGGCCAGCCATCCCGACCAGCCCAAGGCCTGGATGAGCTACGGCCATGCGCTCAAGACCGTTGGGCGGGTGGCGGACGGGATCGCCGCCTACCGCCGCAGCCTGGCCCTGGCGCCGGGCCTGGGCGAGACCTGGTGGAGCCTGGCCAACCTCAAGACCTATCGCTTCACCGACGAGGACCTGGCGACGATGCGGTCCCAGTTGGCCCGCGATGACCTGACCGACGAGGATCGCTTCCACCTCGACTTCGCGCTGGGCAAGGCGTTGGAGGACGCCGGGCAATTCGAGGTCTCCTTCGCCCACTACGCCGCCGGCAACGCCCTGCGCCGCCAGACCCTGGACTATGACCGCCAGGCCCACACCGACCTCGTCGCCCGCACCATCGCCTTCTTCACCCCCGAGCGCTTCGCCGAGCGCGCCGGGGCCGGCTGCGCGGCGCCCGATCCGATCTTCGTCGTCGGCCTGCCCCGGGCCGGCTCGACCCTGGTCGAGCAGATCCTGGCCAGCCATTCGATGGTCGAGGGGACGATGGAGCTGCCCGACATCATCGCCCTGGCCCGCCGCATCGCTGGCGGACGAAACGGCGACGCCTATCCCGAAGCGCTGGCCGATCTGCCGCTGTCGGCCTTCCGGGAATTGGGCGAGGAGTATCTCGAACGCACCCGCATCCAGCGCAAGCTGGGCCGGCCGCTGTTCATCGACAAGATGCCCAACAACTGGAGCCATACCGGCTTCATCCACCTGATCCTGCCGAACGCCAGGATCGTCGACGCCCGGCGCCATCCGCTGGGCTGCGGATTCTCGGGCTTCAAGCAGCATTTCGCCCGCGGCCAGAGCTTCACCTACGACCTGACCGACATCGGCGGCTACTACGCCGACTATGTGCGGCTGATGGCCCATATCGACGCGGTGCTTCCCGGCCGGGTGCACCGGGTGATCTACGAGGCGATGGTCGCCGACCCGGAAGGCCAGGTGCGGGCCCTGCTCGACTATTGCGGCCTGCCGTTCGAGGCCGGCTGCCTGAAGTTCTACGAGAACGACCGGGCCGTGCGCACCGCCAGCAGCGAACAGGTCCGCCAGCCGATCTTCGCCGAGGGCGTCGACCAGTGGCGGTCCTACGAGCCGTGGCTGGGACCGCTGAAGGCGGCCCTGGGGCCGGTGCTGGACGCCTATCCGGATGCGCCGCCCAACCTGTGACCCTGTGATCACAAAGCTCAGTGAACGTCGGCTCTCCGACTTGACAGACTCTCGGGCCTGAGCGCGACATTCAACCATCAGGAATTAGGTCGGGGCCGGACCAATGAAGACGCGCAAGCTTTCCGCCGTGCTGCTGGGCGCCAGCATGCTGGTTCCCCTCGCCACACCGGCTTTTGCCCGCGACGACGACGGCGTCTCGCTTGAGGCGGTGATCGTCACCGCCCAGAAGCGCGACGAGAACCTGCAGTCGGTGCCGGTCAGCATCCAGGCCCTGGGTTCCGACAAGCTGGAACAGGCCAATGTCTCCAGCTTCAACGACTACGCCAAGCTGCTGCCCAGTGTGGATTTCGCCACCACCGCCCCGGGCTTCTCCCAGGTCTATATGCGGGGCGTCGCCAGCGGCGGGGACGGCAACCACTCCGGCTCGCTGCCCAGCGTCGGGGTCTATCTGGACGAACAGCCGATTACGACGATCCAGGGCGCCCTGGACATCCACATCTACGACGTCGCCCGGGTCGAGGCCCTGGCCGGGCCGCAGGGCACCCTCTACGGGGCCAGCTCGCAGGCCGGCACCATCAGGATCATCACCAACAAGCCCAGCACCGCCGGCTTCTCGGCCGCCTATGACATCGAGGGCAACATCGTCTCCAGCGGCGACCCGGGCTACAGCGCCGAGGGCTATGTCAACATTCCGCTGTCCGATAACGCCGCCATCCGCCTGGTCGGCTGGGCCGAGCATGACGGCGGCTATATCGACAATGTGCCGGGCACGCTGTTCTACCCGACCTCCGGGGCGACCTCGGACAACACCGCCATCGCCAAGAAGAACTATAACGACGTCGATGTCATCGGCGCCCGCGCGGCCCTGAAGATCGATCTCAATGAGAACTGGACCCTGACCCCCAGCCTGATGGGCCAGAAGGAAGAGACCAACGGCATCTTCGGCTACGACCCGCAGGTTGGCGACCTGAAGGTCAGCCACTTCTATCCCGAGACCAGCAACGACCGCTGGTACCAGGCCGCCCTGACCCTGGAAGGCAAGCTGGGCATCTTCGACCTGACCTATGCCGGCAGCTATATGAAGCGCCGGGTCGACTACCAGCAGGACTACAGCGATTACAGCTACTTCTACGACACGCTGAGCGGCTACGGCGTCTATTTCTACGACAACGCCTTCAACTTCATCAATCCGGGCCAGTTCATCCGGGCCAAGGACCGCTACACCAAGGAATCGCACGAGTTCCGGCTGCGCACGCCGGACGAAAACCCGGTCCGGGCGCTGTTCGGCCTCTATTACGGCCGCCAGGAGCACCTGATCGAGCAGCGCTATATGGTGGCCAACCTCAACGACAACCTCGAGGTCACCGGCTGGCCCGACACCGTCTGGCTCACCGAGCAGTCGCGGATCGACCGCGACAAGGCGGTGTTCGGCGAGATCGCCTGGGACGTGACCCCCAGCCTGACCCTGACGGGCGGCATGCGCTACTTCCAGTCGGAGAACAGCCTGTCAGGCTACTTCGGCTTCGGCCCAGTGTTCGCCGCCAACTTCGGCCTCACGACCGGCGAACTGGAATGCTTCAAGCCGACCACCGTGGGCCGCGGCCCCTGCACGAACGTGCAGAAGGTCATCGAGGAGACCGGGCACACCTACCGGGTCAACCTTTCCTACAAGCTCGACGACGACAAGATGATCTACGCCACGGTGTCGACCGGCTTTAGGCCGGGCGGGATCAACCGGCGGGCCACCCTGCCCCCTTACAAGTCGGACTTCCTGACCAACTACGAGATCGGCTGGAAGACCATGCTGTTCAACAACCGCATGCGGTTCAACGGCGCGGTCTATCTGGAGAACTGGAAGGACTTCCAGTTTTCGCTGCTGGGCACCAGCGGCCTGACCGAGATCAAGAACGCCGGCCAGGCCGAGATCTACGGCGTCGAGAGCCAGATGAGCTGGCGGGTGACCCAGAACTGGACCGTGCAGGCGGCCGGCTCCTACACCCACGCCGAGATCACCGAGAACTTCTGCGGCTTCCTCAAGCCCAACGGCCAGCCGGAGACCAACTGCCCTTCGCCCGAGGCGCCGACCGGGACCGAGCTGCCGGTGACCCCCAAGTTCAAGGGCAACCTCTCCAGCCGCTACACCTTCACGGTGGGCGACTGGGACGCCTACTGGCAGGCATCCGTCAACTATGAGGGCTCGGCCTGGACCGACCTGCGCATCCTGGAGCGCGGCATCATCGGCAAGCAGGACAGCTACTGGACCGCGGACCTCGGCTTCGGGATCTCCAAGGGCGACTGGACGGTCGACGCCTATGTTCAGAACCTGACGGATGAACGGGGCGATCTCTACCGTTACGCCGAGTGCGCCGAGACGGTTTGCGGGGGTCGCGTCTACCGAGTTCCCGTCCGGCCGCGGCTGATCGGGATCAAATTCGGCCAAAAGTTCTAAATCGGGGCCTTTTCAACCGCTTTACTGTGCACAAATCCACTTTGCGCGGATGACTCTCCCCTCGGGGGCTCCTAGGCTGCTTGGAACGACTCACCGCTGGCGTCGCCGGCAAACCTCAACTCCAGATAGGAGCAGGCACGACGTGACTGAAAAGAAACCCAACGCTCTGCAGAAGCCCCTCACCCCCTCATCCGAACTGGCCGCCGTGGTTGGTTCCGCCCAGCTGTCGCGCGGCGAGGTGGTCTCGAAGATGTGGGAATACATCAAGAAGAACAACCTCCAGAACCCCGCCAACAAGCGGGAAATCCTGGCCGACGCCAAGCTGAAGCCGATCTTCGGCGGCAAGGACAAGGTCAGCATGTTCGAAATGAACAAGCACCTGGCCGGCCATCTGAAATGAGCTGAGCCGCAAGGCATAGCCCTTCGGTTCACGGGGGCGACGGAAAGGGCGGGTCCAGCAGGATCCGCCCTTTTTGTTTGGACGGCCGGGGAGTGGCTCAGGCGACCGCCGCCGCCAGCGGGGCCGCTTCCTCCACCTCGCGCCAGAAGGCGATGGTCCCGCGGCCATTGGCCTTGGCCTGGTAGAGGGCTGCGTCGGCCCGGGAGGCCAGCTGTTCCAGGTCCACCCCGTCCTCCGGCGCCACGGCGATGCCGACGCTGACGCCGATGACGATCTCATGGCCCTCGATCATGTAGGGCGCGGCGATGGTGCGCACGATGCGGTGGGCCAGCATCCGGGCTTCCTCGGGTTGGGCGACGTCGGTCTGGACGATGACGAACTCGTCCCCGCCCAGCCTGGCGGCGGTGTCCCTGGCCCGCAGCACGCGGGTCAGCCGCTCGCCCACCGCCCGCAGCAGGGCGTCGCCGACCGGATGGCCGTAGCGGTCATTGACCGGCTTGAAGCGGTCCAGGTCCAGGTAGTGGATGGCCAGCAGCCGCCCGGCCGCGTCGATGTCGAGGATGTCGTCGTCGAAGCGCTCGCGCAGCAGCAGCCGGTTGGGCAGGCCCGTCAAAGCGTCCTGGCGGGCCATGTCGGCGAAATTGCGCTTGGTCAGCAGGTGGCCGACCGTGGTGCGGTAGGTCCACATCACCGTCTCCAGGCTGCCCAGCGCGAAGGCGGCGACCAGCAACGCCTGGCCGCCATAGGCCAGCTGATTGTGCAGCCCCCCGCCGCCGCCCACCTGTACGGCCAGGGCCAGGGCGGTCGGCATCGCCGCCAGCATCAGGCAGGCCGTGCAGATGGCCGGCCGCATCGCCAGCCGGGTGACCAGCCCCGCGCCGTAGCCGAACACCAGCCCGGTCACCAGCATGTGGTCCAGCAGGTCGCCGGTCGCCAGGGCCCGGACATTGAATGTCCCCAGGACGGCGGCGAACGCCAGGCAGGCCGTCGCATAGCGCCGCTCCCAGATCTTGGCTTCGCCGCGGGTCAGATTGCGGGCCATCGAGGTCTGCGCGGTTCCGCGCCGGCGATAGGCCAGGATGACCCCGGCCCGGGCCAGGCCCGCGACCACACCCACGGCGGCCAGGCCGGCGAGCAGCGGATCGTTATTGCGCACGGCGATCAGCGCCCCCATGCCGGCCATCGCCGCGGTCATGATCAGCACCGCCGGCAGGGCGGCGAACAGCAGGTCGACCAGCTCGACATAGACGTCGTTGGGCAGTCGCCGGCTGGACGCCTTGAGGATCAGGAAACGCCACATGGCCCGGGGCCTCCACACGACGACGGCGAAGTCCCGAACCTCCGCGCGCCTTGGTCGCCCCTGAGCCTCAGCATCGCGCGCCGTCGTTAAGGAATTGTCGTAGAATCATCCGCCGCGCCGCGACCGATTATCCAGCCCCGACTGGACAACCGGGAGGACGCCACGCCAGACTGGCGCGGCTGCGAGGGAGGCTTGCCCATGACCATCCTGCGGATCATCGCCCTGATCCACGGCCTGTCGCTGATCATCGGCGAAACCTGGCGCAGCTGGGGCGCCGGCCGGCCGCTGGTCTTCGTGGTCGACGACTACCTGATCGGCGGGTTTGTCATCCTGGGCGCCTGGCTGATGCGCACCGACACCCTGAGAAACCGGGCGCTGTTCGCGGCGGCCTGGGGAGCGAATGCGGGGATGCTGTACGGGAGCTTCTTCGGCAAGCTGGTGGACCCGGCGTCGAGTAATGCCGGGAACTGGTCGATCGGGGTGCTGACCTGGCTGGTCGGGCTGGCGTTCGTGGTGTCGGTGGCGGGAATGGTGGCGGCCATCTTGTTGCCCGCCAGGCCGAAGCCGGCCTAGCGTCCGTCAGATAGAGGCGACGCGCTCCAGCTTGTCCGGATTGCGCACCACATAGATCCCGACGATCCGCCCGTTCGCGACCTCCAGCGCCGTCGTCTGCACCACGCCATCCGGCTCCATGGTGACGAACCCTGGCAGCCCGTTGACCAAGCCCAGCCGCAGCAGCTTCGAACCGCCGGCGGCGACCACCGCGGCGATCCGTTCGTGCACCGCCATCACCGCCTCCAGCCCCTCGATGGGAACCATGGCCGCCGGGCGTTTGCCACCGCCGTCGGCCTGCAGGACCACGTCGGCGGCCAGCAGACTGCGTAACGCCCCCATGTCGCCCTGGCGGGAGGCGGTGAAGAAGGCCTGGGCGATTTCCAGGCCGTGTTCGCGCGGGACGTCGAAGCGGGGCCGCTCAGTGCGGACGTGGGTGCGGGCGCGGCTGGCCAGCTGGCGGCAGGCGGTCTCGTCGCGGCCGATGGCCTCGGCGATCTCGGCGAAGCTCTGGCCGAACACGTCGTGCAGCAGGAAGGCGGCCCGCTCCAGGGGGCTGAGCCGCTCCAGGGCCAGCAGCAGCGGCAGGGTGACGTCGTCGACGTCGGCCGCGTCCTCGGCCTCGACGATGGGCTCGGGCAGCCAGGGGCCGACATAGGTCTCGCGCCGGCGGTGGGCCGACTTGATCAGGTCAAGGCTCAGGCGGGTGACGACGCGGATCAGGAAACCGGCCGGGTCGCGGACCGCGCCGCGGTCCGTGCCCAGCCAGCGGATGAAGGCCTCCTGGACGATGTCCTCGGCGTCGGCCACCGAGCCCAGCATCCGGTAGGCCGCCCGGACCAGGCGGGGCCGCAGGGGGTCGAAGACGGCGGCGGCCGTGTCTGGTCCGGGGGCGCTCACGTCAGGCGGCCTGATGGGCGACCGGACGAGCCGTCAGCAAGACGGGATCGACCCGGAAGCCGATATTGAAGCGGTTGAAGCCGTTGATCACCACGATCATCATCGTCAGCTTCACGCGCTCCTCCTCACTGAACTGGGTCTCGACCAGGGCCCAGGCGGCGTCCTGCTCGGCCGGACTATTGAGCCGGGTGAGGGCCTCGGTCCAGGCCAGGGCGGCCCGTTCGCGGTCACTGTAGAGCGAGGTCTCGCGCCAGGCGTCCAGCAGGACGATGCGGTTCTCGGTCTCGCCCTGGGCGCGGGCTTCGGTGACGTGCATCTGCAGGCAGACGGCGCAGCCGTTGATCTGCGAGGCGCGGATCTTGACCAGTTCCAGCAGGCTGGGCTCGAGGCCGGACGACTGCACCTTCATGCCGCAGTCGATCAGCGGCTGGAGCAGGGCGAGATGGGCGAAGGGGTTGAGGCGGGCGGTCATGTGAGGGTCTCCGTTGGGGTTACGGAGTGAGGACGAGATGGCGGAGCGGAAGGTGACATGAACGGTTGGAAAAAAATGCGACCATTAGTGACTAAAATTGGAATTGCGGCGTCGACGCCTTCCGGCTTATCGTTCCCGCAACAAGAAGAGCCGGAGGAAACGCCATGCCCTACGCCGGGACGCGCCTGATCAACGACGCCGACAGCCATATCATGGAGAGCCTGGACTGGCTGGCCGGCTACGCCGACGCCGATGTGCGTGAGCGGCTGGGCAGCATGCGGCTGGAGGCCGGCGGCTCGGGGGCGGCCAAGGCCATCGAGCGGGCTCAGGCGCGGGTCAGGGACCCCGTCGCCACCGCCGAGATCTCCAGCAATGTCGTGGCTGGGCCCAAGGGCTGGGCGGGGTTTGGGGCCATCGACCCGGCGGAGCGGCGAGCGGCGTTGGACGACCTGGGCTTCAACCGCCAGCTGGTCTTCACCACCTTCGCCGGCTCGCAGTTCCTGCCCTCCAGGGACCTGGCGGTGAAATACGGCGGCGCGCGGGCGCTGAACCGGGCGGTCGCCGACTTCTGCCGGGGCGATGACAGACTGATCGGCGTGGGCGTGGTTCCGCTGGACGAGCCGGACCTGGCCCTCGCCGAAGTGCGGGGGGCGATCGCCGCCGGCTGCGGCGCGGTGTGGCTGCCCGCCGCGCCGGCCGGCGATCGTTCCCCCGGACACCCGGACCTTGACCCCATATGGGCCGCGCTCAGCGAGGCCGGGGTCCCTTTCATGCTGCATGTCGGGGCCCTGACCCCGATGCTGCCGGCCGCCTATCACAACAACGGCCATCCGCGGCCCAAGGACTGGCTGGGCGGGGGCGAGAACCTGCGGGCCAAGGACTTCTTCTCGCTGGCCTTCGCGCCGCAGAACTTCCTGGCCAGCCTGGCCCTCGACGGCGTCTTCGACCGCTTCCCGACCCTGCGCGGCGGGGTGATCGAGCTGGGCGCCGGCTGGGTGCCCGACTTCCTGCGCCGACTGGACCAGGCCTGGAAGGGCTGGCGCAAGACCGACCCGGTGGTGGGCGGCCTCTCCATGCCGCCCTCGCAGTTGATCCGCCGGGCCGTCCGCTTCACCCCCTTCGCCACCGAGGACGCCGGGACCATCATCCGCGAGGGCGGCGAGGAGCTGTTCCTCTTCTCCTCCGACTATCCCCACCCCGAAGGCACCAAGAACCCCATCGAGCGGTTCGAGAGCACCTTCGAGGGCCTCTCCGAAGAGGCCAGGGACCGGTTCTACCGGCGGAACTTCGAGGATATGTTCGCCGGGTGACTCTGGTCGAAACCAAGCGGCGGATCAGCGCCGAGGCCCGCCGCGACGGCCTCCTTGAGGCGGCCGCCCGGCTGATCGTCGAGCAGGGGCTAGTGGCCTGCACGCTTGAGGCGGTCGGCGAGGCGGCGGGGGTCAGCAAGGCCCTGGTCTACAAGCACTTCGCCAACCGTCCGGCCCTGTTCGAGGCCCTGATCGAGCGCGAGTTCGCTGAGATCCGCCGCCGGGGCCTGAGCCTGGCCCCGGTCGGCACGCCGCTGGCCCAGGCCCGCGAGCCCTACCTGAGGAGCTACCTGCGCTACCTGGCCGAACGCGGCGCGGTGCTACGGTCCCTGCTCGGCGACCCCACCATCGCCTCCCTTACCGCCAGGCAGCGGCGCGGCGAGCGGGGCGGCATCGAGGGCTATTTCGTCAAGGGCGTGATGGAGGCCTATGGCCTGCCCAAGGACCTGGCGATGCTTGGCCTGCGCATGACCCTGTATGCGCCGGAGTCGGCCATCGGCTGGATGACCCGCACCGGCTTCGACCTCGACCGGGCGGCGGAATTCTGGGCGACCTTCCTGGAGGGCGGCTGGCGGGCGGCGGCGGGGAAGTTCGGAACGGACTGACCCGAATCCGAGATGGGTCGTTGAGGTTGTATTTTTCTACTATTTCAGGTTGACGACTCCGCCCCGTCCGCCGACCCTCCGCCATCTCGTCGGAGGGATCCCCATGACCAGCTACACCATCTTCGGCGCCGGACCGGCCGGCCTCTACACCGCCTGGCGGCTGGTGACCGGCGGCAAGGCCGTCAGTGGCGACACCATCAACTTGATCGAGTGGGGCGACTACGCTTTCGGCGGCATTGGGACAGGCACGCGGGCGCCGGCGGGGCGGATCTGCTCCTATTTCTGCAACAACGACCCGACCCAGTCCTATATCGAGGCCGGCGGGATGCGGTTCATCATGTGGGACCCTACCCAGAGCCAGGGCCACCAGCTGGTCACCCTGACCATCCAGGCCCTGGGCCTGGGACCCAAGATCATCGACTTCAACACCACCGACAATCCGCTGCTCTATCTGCGCGGCGAGCACATCTACCAGAACAACCTGGCCGCCACGCCGGCCCCCTACAACACGCCCGGCAACAACGCCGCCCCGGCCGCCACGCTGTTCTCGAACATCTCGGCCCTGATCACCGGCAATCCGGGGCCCAAGACCCGCGCGGACCAGTGCACGTTCTACGGAACCGGCGCGCTGCCGCCCAGCTTCAACAGCTATGTCTATCCGCCGGGTTCGCTGGCCGGCTCGATCGGCTACTGGAACGTCTTCTATGACCAGGCCGGCAACGAGGGGTATGAATACGCCTCCGACGCCGGCGGCTACACATCCAACGTCATCAACTGGAACGCCGCCAACGCCGCCATCTATAATGGCGAGTTCGCGCCCGGCGGGGCCTTCAAGACCCTGGACGGCGGCTACAGCCAGGTGTTCGAGCAGCTGTTCCAGCAGACCCAGGCCGCCGCGGCCAACGCCGGCGTCGCGTTCAACTTCCAGAACAACACCCGCCTGCACTCGATCTGGCTGACCCCGCAGAACCAGCTGCAGTTCCAGACCGCCAGCGCCAGCGCCCCCGACACCGCCAATTCCGGCGTGCTGACCAGCGACTACGCCTTCATGGCCATGCCGCCGGCGTCGATCGACCTGGTCGCCAACGCCACCCGCTATGCCGACAACACCGGCAAGGTCGACGTGATCAACAACACCCAGGTGCAGCTCTATCTGGACGGGGTGATCCGCCAGCCGTCGATGCGGGTGATGATGTTCTTCGACAGCCCCTGGTGGGAGACCTGTCCCTACCCGCCCGACCTCAGCGGCGGGACCAATGTCTTCGGGCCCAGCATCACCGACCTGCCGCTGCGCCAGGTCTATTATTTCGGCAACAACTCCAACGGCCAGAACCCCAACCCCACCTACGGGGTGCTCTGCAGCTATGACGACATGCAGTACATCCAGTTCTGGCAGGAGCTGGAAGTCGAGATCGACCAGAACCGCAGCGTGCCGCTGGACCAGGACTACCAAGTGCTGCAGGGCCCGGGGACCGGCACCGACACCATGACCCGCATGGTGCTGCTGGAACTGGCCAAGCTGCATTTCGACCAACCCAACGGCGGCCTGATCCCCTGGCCGGTGCAGACCATCTACAACGACTTTTCGCTGAACCCCTTCGGGGCCGGCTACCACGCCTGGGCGGCCCATTACGACATCTGCGACGTGATGCAGAAGATCCGCCAGCCCAGCGTCCTGGCCGGGGTCGGGGCGGCCAACCTGTTCATCATCGGCGAGGCCTATTCCAACGACCAGGCCTGGGTCGAGGGGGCGTTCTGCACGGCGGAATCGGTGCTGGTCGACTATCTGGGCATGACCACCATCGCCGACACGACCAACTATCCGCTGATCTGCGCCTGCTGACGGACGACAGACTGGGGATTTCGCCCGAAATCCGCCGTTATCGGCGCAACCTCCCGGCCCTCTGAGGCTTTACTCCGTGCGCCGAGAGTCACGGCGCGCGTAAGGAGAGCTGCGCCGTGAAAATCGCTCAAATCCCCCCGCTGTATGAAGCTGTCCCCCCGGTCCTCTACGGCGGCACCGAGCGGGTGGTGGCGCATCTGACCGATGCCCTGGTCGAGCTGGGCCACGACGTCACCCTGTTCTCCACGGGGGAGACCCGCACCCTGGCGCGGCTGGAGGTCGTGCGCGACCAGGCCATCCGCCTGGATCCCTCGCCCCTCAAGTCCGACCTGGCGGCCCACCTGACCATGCTGGCCCAGGTCAAGGCGCGGGCCCATCAGTTCGACGTCATCCACTTCCATGTCGACATGGTCCACTTCCCGCTGTTCGCCGACATGGCCGACCGCACGGTGACCACCCTGCATGGCCGGCTCGACATGAAGGACCTGCCCGGCGTCTACGACCACTGGCCGCAGTTCCCCCTGGTCTCGATCTCCGACGATCAGCGCCGCCCCCTGCCCTTCGCCAACTGGGCGGGCACGGTGCATCACGGCCTGAACGCCGACATCTATCAGCCCAGCGCCGCCTCGAAGGGCTATCTGGCCTTCCTGGGCCGGATCTCGCCCGAGAAGCGCCCCGACCGGGCCATCGAGATCGCCAGGCGGCTGGGCATGCCCCTGAAGATCGCCGCCAAGGTCGATCAGGCCGACGCCCGTTACTTCGCCGAGGTCATCGCCCCGATGATCGAGAACGAGCCGCTGATCGAATTCATCGGCGAGATCGGGGATGACCAGAAGTCCGAGTTCCTGGGCGGCGCCCAGGCCCTGCTCTTCCCCATTGACTGGCCCGAGCCCTTCGGCCTGGTGATGATCGAGGCCATGGCCTGCGGAACGCCGGTGGTCGCCTGGCGCTGCGGCTCGACCCCCGAGGTGATCGAGGACGGCGAGACCGGCTTCCTGGTCGATTCCATGGACGACGCCTGCGCCGCCGTCGAGCGCTGCCGGACCCTGAACCGAGCCAGCGTCCGGGCGCGGTTCGAGCTGCGGTTCTCGGCCACGGTGATGGCGCGGCGCTATGTCGAGCTCTATTCTGACCGCCTGGCGCGGATGCCGTTCGCGCCGGAAGAACCCGAAACCGTCAGCGAGTCGGTCACCGCAATTGTGACTCAAGCCGAGACCAGACTGGCGCAAACCGCCTGACCAATCCCCTTTGCGGCAAGATTTAGGGGCCGAATGGACGACGCGCCGAACCTGACGTCCGCCCTGGACGAGACACATGACGACGACAGCGCCCGGCTGCGCCAGCCGGCGCTGAAGGACGGCGACTGTTTCCTGGTCGCCGACGAGCATGGCGACATCCTGGGCGGGGTCGACGGCCTGTTCGACGGCGACACCCGGCTGCTGTCGCGGCTGGGCCTGCTGATCGCCGGCAAGAAGCCCTCGCAGCTCAGCGCCGGGGTGACCTCCGACAACGTGATGTTTGTGTTCAACGGCGCCAACCGGCCGCTGCCGCCCAATGCCGGCCGGCACGTGCCGCCTGGCGTGCTGCACGTCGAGCGGCGGCGGTTCCTGTGGAACCGGCGGATGTATGAGCGGATCCGGCTGATCAACCACAACCTCGACGAGGTGATGGTGCCGGTCACCCTGGAGTTCGCCGCCGACTTCCGAGACATGTTCGAGGTGCGCGGCATGGTCCGCCCCAAGCGCGGCGAGATGGCCCAGGCGGTACTGGACGGCCGCAGCGCCGCCTTCGCCTATCGCGGGCTGGACGGCCTGGAGCGGACCAGTGTCATCAGCTTTTCCGAGCCGCCCTACCGCCTGCGCCACGACCACGCCGACTTCATCGCGCCCATGGCCCCTCGCTCGGCCCTGACCCTCTACCTGGAGGCCGGCGCCGAGGCGGACGAGCCGCCCAGCCGCTACCGCTTCCGCAAGGCGGCGGCTCAGGCGCGGCTGGCCATGCGCAAGCGCGAGCGGATGGGGGCGCGGGTGCGCACCTCGAACCGGCGGTTCAACCGCTGGATCGGCCAGTCGCGGATGGACCTGGCCCTGCTGACCACCGACCTGCCGACCGGGCCCTATCCCTATGCCGGCATCCCCTGGTTCTCGACCCCGTTCGGGCGGGACGGGATCATCAGCGCCTGGCAGATGCTGCTGTTCCACCCGGCCCTGGCGCGGGGGGTGCTGGCCTATCTGGCCAGCCGGCAGGCGACCGAGGTCAACGCCTTCCAGGACAGCCAGCCCGGCAAGATCATGCACGAGACCCGCAAGGGCGAGATGGCGGTGCTGGGCGAAATTCCGTTCGGCGTCTACTACGGCGGGGTCGACACCACGCCGCTGTTCGTGGCCCTGGCCGGCGCTTACGGACGGCGCACCGGCGACCTGGACTTCATCCGCGGCATCTGGGGTCATCTGAAGGCGGCCACCGCCTGGCTGGACGATTATTCGGACTCCAACGGCGATGGGCTGATCGACTATGCCCGGGCCGCCGCCACCGGCCTGGCCAACCAGGGCTGGAAGGACAGCCACGACAGCATCTTCCACGCCGATGGCCGCTTCCCCAAAGGCCCGATCGCCTTGGTCGAGGTGCAGGGCTACGCCTTCGCCGCCTGGCGGGCCATGGCGGACCTCGCCGGTCTGCTGGGCGAGGACGGGGCCGAGGGCTGGGCGGCGCGGGCCGAGCGCATCCGGGCCCAGGTCGAGGACCGCTACTGGATGGAGGAGGTCGGCTATTACGGCATCGCCATCGATGGCGAGGGCGAGCTTTGCCGGCCGCTGGCCTCCAATGCCGGGCATCTGCTGTTCTGCGGCCTGCCGACGCCCGAGCGGGCCAAACGAGTGACCGGCCACCTGGTCAGCGCCGCCTTCGACAGTGGCTGGGGCATCCGCACCCTGGCCCAGGGCCAGGCCCGCTATAACCCGATGAGCTACCATAACGGCTCGATCTGGCCGCACGACAACGCCCTCTGCGCCGCCGGCATCGCCCGCTACGGCGAACGGGAGACGGTGGCGGAACTGCTGCGTTCGCTGTTCACCGCCGCCAGCACGGCCGACATGCGCCTGCCCGAACTGTTCTGCGGCTTCCCCCGCCGGCCGGGCGAGCAGGCCGTCCCCTACCCCGTCGCCTGCGTGCCCCAGGCCTGGGCGGCCGGCACGCCGTTGATGGTGCTCCAGGCCCTGCTGGGCATCCAGGTCGACGCCATCGCTCGTGAGGTTCGGGTGACCAAGCCGCGGTTGCCCGATGGGGTGTCCTCGCTGACGCTGACCGGGCTGGAAGTGGCCGGCTGCACGGTGGATCTCAACTTCGAGACCGTGCGCGGCAGCCTGGTCATGGTCGCCGCCAGCAACTGCGGCGAAGGCATCAAGGTGATGGTCGAGGCCTAAAGGCTCGCCCGCTTGTCGCCCCAGGGCGCGGCCTGCTCCAACTGCCCAGCCAGGCGGAACAACCCCGCCTCATCGCCCATCCGTCCCACGAACTGCAGCCCGATCGGCAACCCGCCCTGGCTCCAGGCCAGCGGCACGGTCATCGCCGGCTGGCCGGTGATGTTGAAGGCCTGGGTGTTGCTCATGAAGCTGAACAGCCGGTCGACATATTGCTCGCGGGGCCCGCCGCGCAGCCAGCCGACCGGCACCGGCGGGCGGCCCATGGTCGAGGTCAGCAGCACGTCATAGGTCTCGAAATACCGCGCCACCGCCCGGCCGAAGGCGTGGGCGGTCTGGATGGCCTGGATGTAGGCCGAGGCCGGGACGCCCTCGCCCTGCTTGGCCAGGGCCAGGGTCAGGCCCTCGACCTCGCCCAGTTCGACCGGACGGCCCCGGCGACGGCCCTCGATCTCCAGGGTGGCGGCGATGCTGGGCGCGATGACCTGGCCGGCGGCGGCTCTGGCGCCGGCGAAGTCGGCGTCGGGCTTGGCCTCGACCACCTCGTGGCCCAGGCTTTCGCAGAGCTTGGCGGCGGCGTGGACCGCGGCGGCGCATTCCGGGTCGATGTCGGCGGCCGAGAAGGAGCCGGCGAAGAAGCCGATCCGCAGCTTGCCGGGATCGCGGCCGACTTCCTGCGTGTAGGGCCGCTCGGGCGGGGTCATCCAGTAGGGATCGCCGGCCACCGGCTTGCAGACGGCGTCGAGCAGGGCTGCGCTGTCGCGGACGCTGCGGGTGACGGCGTGCTGGATCGAAAACCCGCCCCAGCCCTCGTTGGCGGGCGCGAAGGAGACCCGGCCCCGGCTGGGCTTGAGGCCGAACAGCCCGGTGCAGGAGGCCGGGCAGCGGATCGACCCGCCGCCGTCGCTGGCGTGAGCGGCCGGTACGATGCCGCCCGCCACCGCCGCCGAGGCCCCGCCGGACGAGCCGCCCGGCGTGTTGTCGAGGTTCCAGGGGTTGCGGCTGGGCCCGAAGGCTTCCGGCTCCGTAACCGGCTCCAGGCCGAACTCCGGGGTGTTGGTCTTGCCGAAGATCACCAGCCCGGCCTTGCGATAGGCGCTGACGATGGCGCTGTCGGCAGGCTGCACAACGTCCTGGAACAGCCGCGAGCCGCCGGAGGTCGACGTGCCGGCGACATGGGCGCCCAGGTCCTTGATCAGATAGGGAACCCCGCTCAGCGGGCCGTCGGCCGGCGTCGCGGCGCGGGCCTGGTCGGAGAGGTCGAGGGTGACGGCGTTGATCTTCGGATTGACCTCGGCCATCCGCGCGATGGCGGCTTCGAGAACTTCGCCGGCGGAAACTTCGCGGCGTTTGATCAGGTCGGCGAGCCCAGTCGCGTCCTGAGCCAGATAGTCGGCCTGATTCATCCTCGCCTCCCCGCGATTGCTTTAGCTATCGGTATAGACCGGCGCCCGCTTCTGCAGGAAGGCCGTCATGCCTTCGCGCACGTCGTTGGTCTGGCTGCAGAGGATCTGGTTGCGGTCCTCCATGTTGATCGCCGCCTCCAGGCTGCCAGCGTCGACGCTCATGTTCAGGCATTCCTTGGTCAGGCGCAGGCCGAGAGGCGAGGTGGTCAGCATCTCGTCCAGATAGGGCCGGGCCGCCGCCGTCAGTTGATCGTCGGGGACGACCTCGGAGACCAGGCCGACGCGCAGGGCGCGGTCGGCGTTGATGAAGCGGCCGGTCAGCATCAGTTCCGAGGCCACCGACACCCCCACCAGACGCGGCAGGAAGTAGGAGACGCCAATGTCGCAGGCCGAGAGGCCAATGCGGATGAAGGCGGCGTTCATCCGGGCGCTCTCGCCGGCGATGCGGATGTCGCTGGCGAGCGCGAAGGCGAAGCCGCCGCCGCAGGCCGGGCCGTGGATCAGGCTGACGATAGGCTGCGGGCAGCGGCGCATGCGCATGACGATCTCGCTGATCCGCCGCTGGCTAAGCAGGCCCGCCGCCGCCCCGCCCATGTTCGGCCCGCTCTCGTTGCGACGCTCCGCATTGGCCTTGAGGTCCAAACCCGCGCAATAGGCCCGGCCCGCCCCGCGCAGCACCACGATCCGCACCTGCCGGTCGAAATAGAGGCCGCCGAAATAGTCGAGAAGTTCGTCGATCAGCACCGGATTCAGCGCGTTGAGACTCTCCGGTCGGTTGAATGTGACCCAGTCGATCTGGCCCTCCTTCTCGATCGAGAGGGCGGTGTAGGGCTGCGGCATGACTTCGTCTCCGGCGAATCCTTGGGAATACTCCCAAGCGACTAAGCGGTGGGAATCTTCTCGAACGGCACATCCTTGTCGACGCGGATGTCGGCGGGCAGGCCCAGCACCCGTTCGGCGATGATGTTGCGCAGGATCTCGTCGGTGCCGCCCTCCACTCGCGTGGCGGGGGAACGCAGCAGCATGGCCTGGAAGCGCGACTGCGCCGCCGCCATCTCCGGATCGGAGACCGCGCCGTACTGGCCCATCAGGTCCAGCGCGAAGGTCGCGATATCCTGCATGGTGGCCCCGGCGACCAGCTTGCCGATGCTGTTTTCCGGCCCAGGGGTCTCGCCGCGCGACAAGGCCGAAATGGCCCGCATGCCGGTGTATTTCAGCCCGCTGGCCCGGCAGGCCCAGTCGGCCAGCTTGGACCGCACGGCCTTGTCGTCGACCGCCGGACCCTCACCGGTGTCCATGCGGCAGCAGAAGTCGAACATCTCCTCAAACCCGGTCGGCATGCCCGAGCCGATGGTGAGGCGCTCGTTCATCAGGGTGGTCAGCGACACCGTCCAGCCCTGGCCCACAGCGCCCAGGCGCTGGGCGTCGGGGATGCGGACGTCGGTGAAATAGACCTCGTTGAAGCCGGACTGGCCGTTGACCTGCTTGATCGGGCGGATCTCGACGCCGGGGCTCTTCATGTCCAGGAAGAACATGGTCAGGCCCTTGTGCTTGGGCACCGTCGGGTCTGTGCGGGTGATCAGGATGCCGTACTGGCAATGCTGGGCCCCGCTGGTCCAGATCTTCTGGCCGTTGATCACCCAGTCGTCGCCGTCCTTGACCGCCCGGGTGCGCAGGCCCGCCAGGTCAGAGCCGCCGGCCGGTTCGCTGAACAGCTGGCACCAGATGTCCTCGCCCGCAGCCATCGGCGGCAGGTACTGGCGCTTCTGCTCCTCGGTGGCCCAGGCCATCAGGGTCGGGCCGCACATGCCGTGGCCGATGATGAAGGTCCCGGAGAGCTTGCCGTAGGCGCCCTCCTCCTGCCCCCAGATCACCCGCTCGATCGGCGTGGCGCCGCGGCCGCCGTAGTCCTTGGGCCAGTGCAGGCAGGCCCAGCCGGCGTCGAACTTCTTCTTCTGCCACGCCTTCATGGCCTGCATCGGGTCGACCCCGGAGAGGTTCAGGCCGCCGAACCCGGCATTCTCCAGGTCGGCCAGCAGCTCGTGCGGGGCGTTGGCGTCGATCCAGGCTCTGGCTTCGGCGCGGAAGGCGGCTTCTTGCGGCGTGTCGTCGAAATTCATGGCTCGCTCTTTCGATCAGGCGGCGTTACGGCGGCGCAGGCGCTCGACCAGCTTGTCTTCCCACTCCGACTGGCCGCCCAGGGTGAGGGCCAGCAGGTTGGCGCGGCGGTAGAAGAGATGGCAGTCGAAGGCCCAGGTGAAGCCCATGCCCCCGTGGACCTGGATGTTGTTCTTGCCGCACAGCTGGAAGGCCTTGGTGGCGCTGACCCGGGCCGTGGCGGCGGCGACGCCCAGTTCGGCCGCCCCGGTGGAGAGGGCCCAGGCCCCGTAATAGGCGTTGGAACGGGCCAGGGTGGCGGCGACATACATGTCGGCCAGCATGTGCTTGATGGCCTGGAAGCTGCCGATGGGGCGGCCGAAGGCGATGCGCTGCAGGGCGTAGTCCCGGGCCATCTCCAGCGCCTTGTCCGAACCGCCGACCTGTTCGAAGGCGGTCAGCACGGCGGCGCGGTCCAGGGCCTCGGTCAGCAGGCTGAAGCCCTCGCCCGCCGCGCCGAGCCGCTCGGCCGGGGCGTTGTCGAAGGCGATGCTGGCCTGGCCGCGAGCCGGGTCGATGGTGCCGACCGCCTGGCGGGCGACGCCGGGTCCGTTCAGGTCGACGATGAACAGCGAGAGCGATCGGTCGCCATCGCGCGCCGCCACGATAGCGAAGTCGGCGGCCATGCCGTCGAGGACCGGGACCTTGGCGCCGGAAAGCCTGTCGCCGGTCACCCGGGCCTGGATCGACTTCTCGCTGACCCGGCCGGGACCTTCCGAGGTCGCGAGGCACCCAATGGCCTCGCCGCTGGCGAGCTTGGGCAGCCAGGCGGTCTTCTGGGGGCCGCTACCCGCCGCCTTGATCAGTTCGGCGGCCAGATAGATGGATGAGGACATCGGCACGGGCGCGAGACTGCGGCCCAGCTCCTCGGCGATGACGCAAAGCTCCAGATAGCCCAGGCCCAGTCCCCCGAACTCTTCGGGAATCGCGGCCCCCAGAAAGCCCATCTCGCCCAGGCCCTTCCAGAGGGCCGTGTCGTAGGGCTGCTCGCCCTCCAGCACCGCGCGCACGGCGACGCTGGGGCTATGGTCGGCCAGATAGCGGCGGGCGGTGTCGCGCAGCTGCTGCTGTTCGTCGGAGAATTCAAAATTCATGCGGCGGTCCCTCGTTGCCGCGAACGTAAACCGCTGCGAGGGGGCGGGGAAAGACTGTCGCTAGGTCACTTCACAGGAGAATCGAACACTTCCGGGCGCCTAACCCGCAGCGCCAGGATCAGGGCTACCGTCTTGAGATCCTCGATCCCGCCCGCCTCGAATGTGGCCCACAGATCGGCCAGCTTCCATTCCTCGACGACGATGTCCTCATGCTCCTCGGCCACCCCGCCACCGGCCTCGACGCGATCGGCCGCGCTGTAGGGGGCGAGGAAGAGGTCGGTCTGTTCAGTGCACATGCCGGGCGAGGTCCAGGCGCGGACCACCGGTTCCAGCGTGGTGAGACGCAGGCCCGTCTCCTCCATCGCCTCACGCCTCGCACAGACGTCGGGCTCGTCGCCGTCCAGCATGCCGGCCGGGGCTTCCAACATCGTCTGGGGACCGCCGGCCCAGATCACCGGCGCGCGCGGCAGGCGGACCAGGATGGCGGTCTTGCGCTCGGGGTCATAGGGCAGCACGGCGGCGGCGCGGCCGTGGCGGACGATCTCGCGCACCACCTCGTGGCCGTCCGCGTCCCGGAAACGGCCGATGACCAGGTCCAGCCAGCCCTTATGGACGGTGCGGCTGCCCCGCAGGGTCAGCCGGTTCAGGCGGCGTCGACCTTCTGGGGCTGGCGGGCCGACGCTGCTTGCAGCCGGGCCAGCAGGGCCTCGTACTGGTCCCACAGCGCCGGCGGCAGACGCTCGCCGAACTGCTCATAGAAGGCCGGGATCAGGCTGGCCTCTTCGCGCCAGATCTCGACGTCGACGCTGGTCAGCGCCTCCATGCGCCGGGCGTCGAGGTTGAGGCCCGAGATATCGATCCCGTCCGCCGTCGGCAGCCGGCCGATGGCGGTATCCTGGGCGTCGGCGTCGCCTTCCAGGCGGTCGAAGATCCACTTCAGCACGCGGCTGTTTTCGCCATAGCCCGGCCAGATGAACTTGCCGTTCTCATCCTTGCGGAACCAGTTGACGAAATAGATGCCCGGCAGCTTGGCGGGATCCTTGGCGTTCGCGCCGACCTCGAGCCAGTGCTTGAAATAGTCACCCATGTTGTAGCCGCAGAACGGCAGCATGGCGAAGGGATCGCGGCGCAGCTCGCCCACCTTGTTCTCGGCGGCGGCGGTGCCTTCCGAGGCGACATTCGAGGCCAGGAAGACGCCGTGGGCCCAGTCGAAGGCCTCGGTGACCAGCGGCACGGCGCTGGCCCGGCGGCCGCCGAACAGGATGGCGCTGATCGGCACGCCAGCCGGATCGTCCCACTCGCTGGCGATGACCGGGCACTGGCTGGCCGGCACCGTGAAGCGGGCGTTGGCGTGGGCGGCCGGGCCGGGGGTCGCCGGGGTCCATTCGCGGCCGCGCCAGTCGGTGAGGCGTTCAGGCAGTTCTTCCGTCAGGCCTTCCCACCAGACGTCGCCGTCCGGGGTGAGGGCCACGTTGGTGAAGACGCAGTTGGCGTGCAGGGCGTCGATGGCGTTGCGGTTGGTCTTGCCACCCGTGCCTGGGGCCACGCCGAAGAAACCGGCCTCGGGATTGATAGCCCGCAGCTGGCCCTCGTCGTCGAAGCGCATCCAGCAGATGTCGTCGCCGATGGTCTCGGCCTTCCAGCCGGGAATGGTCGGCTGCAGCATGGCCAGGTTGGTCTTCCCGCAAGCAGAGGGGAAGGCGGCGGCCACGTAGCGGACGGCGCCCTTGGGCGAGGTCAGCTTGAGGATCAGCATGTGCTCGGCCAGCCAGCCGTTATCGCGGGCCATGACCGAGGCGATGCGCAGGGCGTAGCACTTCTTGCCCAGCAGGGCGTTGCCGCCGTAGCCCGAGCCGTACGACCAGATCTCGCGGCTCTCGGGGAAGTGGACGATGTATTTCTCTTCGTTGCAGGGCCACGGCACATCGGCCTGGCCGGGCGCCAGCGGGGCGCCCAGGCTGTGGACGGCCGGCACGAAGAAGCCGTCCTCGCCCATCTCGTCCAGGGCCGCCTGGCCCATCCGGGTCATCACCCGCATCGAGATGGCGACATAGGCGCTGTCGGTGATCTCTACGCCGAGCGCACTGATCGGCGAGCCGAGCGGACCCATGCAGAACGGCACCACATACATGGTGCGGCCGCGCATGCAGCCGGCGAACAGGCCCCGCAGCGTCTCGCGCATGGCGGCAGGGTCGGACCAGTTGTTGGTGGGGCCGGCGTCGATCTCATCCTGCGAGCAGATGAAGGTGCGGCTCTCGACCCGGGCCACGTCCTTGGGGTCGGAGGCGGCGTAGAAGCTGTTGGGGCGTTTGTCGGGATTTAGCCGTTTAAGCGTGCCGGCCTCGACCAGGCGGTCGGTCAGCAGGGCCCATTCCGCGTCCGAACCATCGCACCAATGCACGGCCGCGGGCTCGGTCAGGGCGGCGATCTCACGCACCCACGCCACGAGTCTGGCATGCTTTGTCGGGGCTGGCTCGAGCCCGGGAATCGATTGACCGCCCATCACCGGCGTCTCCTTGGTACTGGCGATCCCCGGCCGTCATTGAGTGCGGCTCTGGTCGATACGCCTTGCGCAATGCAGGTTGGGTAACAGGGCGGAAGGCCGCGCGGCAAGACAAAAGGCCGTTCACGGCGCTAGGTTGCGCTCCAACGAACGGGGAGGCCGTCATGAGATTCGTCCGCAACATCGCCCTGGCGGTGCTGGGAGTGCTGCTGGGCGCCGTGGCGGCAGCCGGCGGCTACGGTCTCGCGACGGCCCCGGCCAGGCCCGACCTCAAACCCTTGCTGGCCAAGGCTTCCAGCTACGATGTCCGCATTCGCCGCGACCGCTATGGCGTGCCGCACATCCTGGGCAGGACCGATCCCGACGCCGCCTTCGGCCTGGCCTTCGCCCATGCCGAGGACGATTTCGCCACCATCCAGGAGGTCACCCTGGCGGTGCGGGGCGACCTGGCGGCCAGCAACGGCGCCAAGGCGGCGCCCGGCGATTATCTGGTCCGCCTGCTGGGGGTCTGGCAGACCGTCGACACCGGCTACGACCGCGACCTACCAGCCGACGTCAGGGCGGTGCTGCAGGCCTATGCCGACGGGATCAACTATTACGGCGCGCTGCATCCGGAGGCGGTGAAGCCGGGCTTTCTGCCGGTGAGCGGCAAGGACATCGCCGCCGGCTTCGTCTTCAAGACCCCGTTCTTCTACGGCCTCGATTCGACCCTCAAGGAACTGAGCGAAGCCAGGCCCGACAAGACCCCGGTGGGCTCCAACGGCGTCGCCGTGGCCCCCAGCCGTTCGGCCGATGGCGCGACCCGGCTGCTGGTCAACAGCCACCAGCCCTATACCGGCCCGGTGGCCTGGTGGGAGGCGGTGGTCGAGAGTGGCCAGGGCTGGCATGTGGCCGGCGGCTTCTTCCCCGGCTCGCCCTTCATGCTGCATGGCCACAACGCCCATCTGGGCTGGGCCAACACCGTCAACAACCCCGACCTGATCGACGTCTACAGGCTGACCGTCAACGACAAGGGCCAGTACCGGCTGGACGGCCGCTGGGTCGATTTCCAGAAGTCGACGGCGGTGCTCAGGGTCAAGCTCTGGGGTCCGTTCGCGATTCCCGTGCGCATGCCGGTGCTCCGCTCGGTCCACGGGCCGGTGATGAAGACCAAGGCCGGCTATTTCGCCCTGCGCTACGCCGGCATGGGCGAAGTGCGCCAACCGCTGCAGTACTGGCGGTTGGATAAGGCCGAAAACCTCGAGCAGTGGAAGGCGGCCATGGCCCTGCAGGCCCTGCCTTCGATCAACTACGTCTATGCCGACGAGAAGGGGAACATCGGCTACGTCTATAACGGCCTCTTCCCAGAGCGCGCCGCCGGCCCCGACTGGTCGGGCGTGCTGCCCGGCGACCGCGGCGACCTGGTCTGGACCCGCTACCTGCCCTTCGATCGCGTCCCGCAACTGTGGAATCCGGCCGGCGGGCTGGTGTTCAACGCCAACAACACGCCCTTCGCGGCGACCACGGCCAACGACGGCCTCAAGGCCCAGGACTTCCCCGCCTGGATGGGCATCCAGACCAACATGACCAACCGGTCTTATCGGGAGCAGGAGACGTTCGGAGCGGACAGCTCGATCACGCCGGAAGAGTTCGCGACCTACAAGTTCGACATCGCCTACAGCCGCCGCTCAGAGGTCGGCCAGATGCTGGCGGCGCTGAGCAGGGTCGACCCCGGGCAGGATCTGGACCTGGCCAAGGCCCTGCTGCTGCTGGCGCGCTGGGACCTGCGGGCCAGCCAGGACAGCCGCGCCGCCGCCCTGGCCCTGTTCTCGGCCCAGGCCATCCACGACGCCAAGGAGGACGGCAAGGTGCTGGAGCCGGCCGCCGCGCTGCGCCAGGCGATGAACCGCCTCAAGCTCTCCTTCGGCCGCATCGACCCGACCTGGGGCGAGGTCAACCGCATCCGCCGCGGCTCGGTGGACCTCGGCATCGACGGCGGCCCCGACACCCTGCGGGCGGTCTACGGCAAACCCGACGCCAAGGGCCGGCTGGAGGCCATGGCCGGCGACACCTTCATCATGTTCGTCAGCTGGGACCGGTACGGCGTGCTGTCATCGAAGAGCATCCACCAGTTTGGCTCCGCGACCCTGGACAAGGGCTCGCGCCACTACGCCGATCAGACGCCCCTGTTCGTGAAGGAGCAGCTCAAGCCGGTGCTGTTCACCGAGGCGCAGTTGGCCGGCAACATCGAGGCCGACTACCGTCCCGGCCAGAGGCGGTAGCGCCTACTCCGCTCAGCTGTTGTCTTCGACCGGTGCGCCGGGACCGTTCTTCTTGATGGAGTCGATGGCTTCCTTGGCTGAGGTTTTCGAGGAATAGCCTTCGGTCGAGAACATGACCTCGCTGTTGTATTTGAAACGCACGCGGAACTCGCCGGCCTTGTCCTTGTAGATCTCGAACTTGTGGGCCATCGCCGGTCTCCATGCTGGGGTTGTCAAACCAGACTCTCCCTGCCCCCCGGACGCGTCAATTCAGTGACGCCTCACGATGTGGAGAGCCGCGGTTCCGCCGGGTCACGGTTGCCAGGGCCGCCAGCCGTCCTAGGTTGACCGGCACGGGAGGCCCAGATGAGCGAATTTCACGAGGTGGTCATCGTCGGCGGCGGCATCGGCGGCTCGGCCCTGGCCAGCGTGTTGGCGCGGCGCGGGGTCGACGTGCTGCTGCTCGAGCAGACCGAGGTGTTCCAGGACCGGGTGCGCGGCGAGTGGATCGCCCCCTGGGGCGTGGCCGAGACCCAGCGGGTCGGACTCTACGACACCCTGGTCAAGGCCGGCGGCCACCACATCACCCGCCACGTCACCTATGACGAGACCCGCTCGGCCGCCGAATCCGAAAGCCGGACGCTGCCGCTGAACATCTTCGCGCCGGGCATTTCCGGACCGCTGGCCATCGGCAACCCCCATCACTGCCAGGTGCTGTTCGACGAGGCCGTGGCGGCCGGCGCCAAGGGTCTGCGCGGGGCCAATGTGCTGACCGTGCGGCCGGGGGCCGAGCCGTCGGTGACCTATGCCAGGGACGGCGTGGAGCAGACCGTGCGAGCCCGGCTGATCGTCGGGGCCGACGGGCGGACCTCCGGCGTGCGCGAGGCGGCCGGGATCACCCTGCGCCAGGACAGGCCGCACCACTGGTTCGCCGGCATGCTGGTCGATGGGGCCAAGGGTGTTGACCTGGACCTGCAGACCATCGGCACCGAGGGCGACTTCAACTTCCTGACCTTCCCCCAAGGCGACGGCAAGGTGCGGGTCTATGGCGGCTATCCGCTCGAGCAGAAGGGCCGGTTCGTCGGCCCGAACGGCCAGCGGGCCTTCCTCGACGCCTTCAGCCTGGCCTGCTGCCCGGCCAACGAGGCCCTGGTCGCCGGTGAGCCGGCCGGGCCGGTGCTGAGCTATTTCAACAACGACAGCTGGACCGACCAGCCGTTCGCGGAGGGCGTGGTGCTGGTCGGCGACGCGGCCGGCTGGAACGACCCTATCATCGGGTTGGGCCTGTCGATCACCTATCGCGACGTGCGGACCGTCAACGACATCCTGGCCGCCGGAGACTGGTCACCCGCCGCCTTCGCCCCCTATGCCGAGGAGCGGGCCGAGCGCATGCGCCGCCTGCGCTTCACCGCGGCCCTGACCTCGGCCCTGGACGCCGAGTTCGGCCCGCAAGCCAAGGCCCGCCGGGCCCGTCACTTCGAGCGCTCGGCCGCCGATCCCAGCCTGGGGGCCCACGCCTTCGCAGTCATGGCCGGCCCGGAATCCCTGCCGCCCGAGATTTTCACCCCGGAACACCGCGCCCGCGTGCTGGAAGGCTGACATGGACATCGAGGCCTACAATGCCCGCTGGCTGGCCGCCTGGACGGCCAAGGACGTGCCCGCCCTGCTCGGCTTCTACGCGCAAGACTGCGTCTACAAGGACCCGCAGACCGCCGCCGGCCTGACCGGCCACGCCCAGCTCGGCCCCTACCTGACCGGCCTCTTCGCCGCGACCCCGCCGATGACCTATACGCCGGAGACGGTGTGGGCGATCGAGGGCGGCTTTTGCGGCCGCTGGTACTGCGAGATCGCCGGGCCGGATGGGCCGACAAAGATGCGCGGGTTCGACCTTGTGCTGCTGGATGGCGACCATATCTCCTGGAACGAGGTCTACGTGCATCCACTCTAGGGGGCGAACATGAGCGGCTATCATCTGGCGGAGATCAACATCGCCACCCTCAAGGCCCCCATCGACGCGCCCGAAACGGCCGAGTTCGTCGCCAACCTGGACCGCATCAACGCCCTGGCCGAGAGCCAGCCGGGCTTCGTCTGGCGGCTGACCGGCGAGGGCAACGACGCCACCGACCTGCAGGCCTTCGACAACCCGCTGACCATCCTGAACATGTCGGTCTGGACCGACACCGACTCCCTGGCCGCCTTCGTCTACCGCACGGCCCATCGTGAGGTGATGCGCCGTCGGACCGAGTGGTTCGAGAAGATGGAACTCTATACCTGCCAGTGGTGGGTCCCGGTCGGCCACCAGCCGACGCCCGAGGAGGGCATCGCGGCGCTGGAAACCTTGCGGCGGCTGGGGCCTAGCCCCGCGGCCTTCACCTTCAAGAACCCGTTCCCGGCGCCGGATGTGGCTGTCCGGCCCCAGCCGATCCTGGATGAGTGCGCCTGAGTCCCAAGCCCTTCCCCCGCTGGCGGGGGAAACCTTCCCTGAGATGCGCAGCATCGAAGGTCGTTGGGGGTCCTTGCGGCGTTGGCGGGTG
Source organism: Caulobacter ginsengisoli (assembly GCF_030814835.1). Taxonomy (GTDB): domain Bacteria; phylum Pseudomonadota; class Alphaproteobacteria; order Caulobacterales; family Caulobacteraceae; genus Caulobacter; species Caulobacter ginsengisoli. The sequence goes on along the minus strand of NZ_JAUSVS010000002.1, from coordinate 402,902 downwards.
GCACAACCGTGGGAAAGGGTCCCCAACGAGCCTCCGGCTACGCCGTCGGCCCACTTCCCCCGCCAGCGGGGGAAGGGCTTGCTGTCTACCCGCCCCGCTTCATCGTCTCCCGCGCGATGACCAACTGCTGGACCTGACTGGTCCCCTCGTAAATCCGGAAGATCCGCACGTCGCGATACAGCCGCTCTATGCCGTGGTCGGCGACGTAGCCGGAGCCGCCGAAGATCTGCACGGCCTTGTCGGCGACGCGGCCGACCATTTCGGAGGCGAAGTATTTGGCGGCGGCCGCTTCCAGGACGATGGTCTGGCCGCTGTCGCGCTTGCGGGCGCCTTCCAGGACCAGCGCCCGCGCCGCCATCGCCTCGGTCTTGCAGTCGGCGATCATGCCCTGAATCAACTGGAAGCTGGCGATCGGCTGGCCGAACTGCTTGCGCTCGGCGGCGTAGGCCACCGTATCGGCGATCAGCCGCTCGGCGACGCCCACGCACAAGGCGGCGATGTGCAGGCGGCCCTTGTCCAGCACCTGCATGGCGACCTTGAAGCCCTCGCCCTCTTCGCCGAGGCGATTAGCGGCGGGCACGCGGACGTTCTCGAAGATGACGTCGTGAATCTGCGCGCCGTGCTGGCCCATCTTCTTCTCGGGCTTGCCGACCGACAGGCCCGGGCTGCCGCCCTCGACCAGGAAGGCGCTGACCCCGCCGCCGCCCTTGGTGTTGGGATCGGTGCGGGCCATCACCGTGAACAGGCCCGCCTTCCCGGCATTGGTGATGAACCGCTTGGTGCCGTTCAGCACATACTCATGGCCGTCCAGCACGGCGGTGGTGCGGACCGAGGCGCTGTCGGAGCCGGCCTCCGGCTCGGTCAGGGCGAACGAGGTGACGATCTTCCCCGAGGCGATGCCAGGCAGCCACTTCTGCTTCTGGGCTTCATTGCCGAACATCACCAGGCCCTGGGCGCCGATGCCGACATTGGTGCCGAACTCCGAGCGGAAGGCGGGGCTGGTGCGGCCCATCTCGAAGATCACCAGGCACTCGTCCTCCATCGAGAGGTCCAGGCCGCCGTATTCCTCGGGGATGGAGATGCCGAACAGGCCCAGGTCCGCCATATCGCGGATGATCTCGTCGGGCACCTGGTTGGCCTCGGCCACCTGGGCCTCGATGGGCCGCAGCCGCTCGGCGACGAACCGGCTCACCGTGTCGATCAGTTGGTCCCGGGTTTCCGTGTCGAGCGCCATGGCCGTCTCCCCTCGTGCTTTGAGGATGGGTTACGGCAGAAGGCGGGAGAGGAAAAGGGGCCGCTAGGTCAGGTCCCTTTCGCCTTGGCCCCGGCGTCCAGCACGTCGGGGCGCCTGGGGGTCATGTCGAAGAGGTTCCAGTCATCGGGATTGAACGGCCGGCTGGTCGGCTTGGGATGGGGATAGCCGTGGATGGCGTCCTCGCTGTCGATGATCTGCCCGCGCCCCTCGGCGACGTCGGCGATCAGGCGGACGTCGTCATAGTCGCGGTCCCAGGGCCGGGCGCCGGCCTTGGCCAGCACCGACTGCTGCACGTCGACCGCCGCCAGCGGCGCCAGGCCCAGCGGCCAGAGCGGCGGCTTCTTCACGACGATAATCTTCGCGGGCGAGGTCGTGTAGCGGCCGAACATCGGCAGCGGCCGGCCGATGCGGTCCACGGCGATGTTGTCGCGGCCGTAGAACTCCAGGTCGCCATAGCCGCCGATCTCCAGGAAGGCCAGCTGGTCGGGCGTCGAGGGCCCGGCCCGCAGCACGTTGCCGACGGCGACCATCTGGCCCAGCTGGTATTCGTGGCCGGCCCATTCCTCGGCCATCAGGTTGTAGTGCAGGGCCCGCTGGCCGGGGTCGTAGATCAGATTGTTGACGATCACGCCCCGCACCCCGCCCTTGAACAGCGGGCTGCGCTCGTAGTTGTGGGCGTAGAGGTTGCCGATGATCAGGATGTCGCTGGTGTTGTCGTGGATCAGCGAGCCCTTGGAGTGCTCGATCTTGAAGTGGGTCGACCAGGCCAGCCCCTCGGCCACGATATTGTTGGAAAAGGTGACGGCGTGCGAGGCGCCGGCCCGCCATTCGTCGGGGGTCTTGCCGGTGAAGCGCGGTCCCGAGGCCGACATGTTCTCGTCGGTGGCCCAGGTCAGGGTGCAGTGGTCGACGATGACGTTCCAGGCGCCGCCCTGGGTGGAGAAGCTGTCCTCCTCCCAGCCGCTCTTCTTGGGCCGCCCGGCCTCGCCCGAGCGGATGCGGATATGCTGCATGACCACGTCATGAGCCGAAACATCCATGCCGCCGCGAATGATGGTGATGCCAGGCGACGGCGCGGTCTGGCCGGCGATGGTGACGAAGGACTCCTTGACCACCAGTGTCTTGGTGTCGAGGTCGATGACCCCGCCCACCTCGAAGACGATGATCCTGGGGCCGCTGGCGTTGATCGCCTCGCGCAGGGAGCCGGGGCCGTCGCCGGCCAGGGTGGTGACCTTGATGATTCGCCCGCCCCGCCCGCCAGGGGTCACGGCGGCCCAGCCCTGGGCGCCGGGGAAGGCCAGAACCGGAGCCGGAGCGGCCGGAGCGGCCGGTTTGGCGGCCCCGGAAAGGGGCGTGAGCAATAGGCCAGCCGCCGCCATGGCGGTCAGCGAAAGCCCTGCGAAAACGCGCTTGAACACGGGGTCCGCTCCCTGGAATTTCCTGTCGCGCGGCTGTTTCGCCGCGTCCGGATTGAAAATGACACCGGTTTCCTTTAGACACAACTGCGACCCGCAGAATGGTCGGTATCGGTAGTGGAGGACAGGGGGCGTGACGATTCCGGCGGCAAAGGCCGCGAGCCATACCAGCGTCTCCGATATCGCGACCCGCTTTGTGCGGGCGCGCCGCGCCGCCGTTTCTCTGCCAGGCTATCCCGGCGACGCGCCCGCCGACCTCGCCACCGGCTATGCCGTCCAGGACACCGCCATCCCGCTGTGGGGGACGCCGGTCGTGGGCTGGAAGGTCGGGCGGATCATGCCGGAATTCCACGACAAGCTGGGGGCCGACCGCCTGGGCGGCCCGGTGTTCGCCGATCGTCTCTGGACCGCCAAAGCCGGCGAAACCCTCGCCTTCCCGGTCATCCCCGGCGGCTTCGCGGCCGTCGAGGCCGAGTTCATCTATCGCCTTGGGACCGACGCCCCAGCCGGCAAGACCGACTGGACGCCGGACGAGGCCGTCGGCCTGGTCGAGACCCTGCTGTTCGGCGTCGAGATCGCCGGCAGCCCGCTGGCGACGATCAACGCCCTGGGCCCCACTGTGGTGGCCTCCGACTTCGGCAACAATGCCGGCCTGATCCTGGGCGGCGAGATCCCCGGCTGGCGTGACCGCTCGCCGGAATCGATGACCTGCGAGACCTTCATCGACGGCGCCCTGGTCGGCAGCGGCTCGGCCGCCTCCCTGCCCGGCGGCCCCACGGCCTCGCTGGCCTTCCTGCTGGGCTCCTGCGCGGCGCGCGGCCGGCCGCTGAAAGCCGGCGACCTGGTCTCCACCGGGGCGGCGACAGGCATTCATGACATCACGGCGGGCCAGTCGGCCCGTATCGTATTCGACGGCTTCGGCGAGATTCTCTGCCTGGCCGAGACGGCCAAGCCTGCCGCTTAGAGCGGGCTTTTGGGAGGACGACATGAGTGAAACGACCGCGGCCGCGCCGGAGGTTGCGCGTGTTGGCCGCTATCGCTGGGTGATCTGCGGCCTGCTGTTCCTGGCCGTGGTCATCAACTATGTCGACCGTCAGCTGCTGGGGGTGCTCAAGCCGTTCATTTCCAAGGACCTGGGCTGGAGCGAGACCAACTACGCCGACATCGTCTTCTATTTCCAGGCCGCCTATGCGGTCTCCTACCTGCTGTTCGGGGCCTTCGTGGACCGGGTGGGGGCCAAGATCGGCTATGCCGTGGCCTTCATCATCTGGCAGGCGGCCCACATCGCCCATGCCGGGGCGCGTGAGCTCAGCCACTTCTTCATCGTGCGCATGGTGTTGGGGGCCGGCGAGGCCGGCAACTTCCCGGCCGGCATCAAGGCGGTGACCGAGTGGTTCCCCAAGAAGGAGCGGGCGCTCGCCACCGGCATCTTCAACGCCGGCTCCAACATCGGGGCGATCATCACCCCGCTGGCGGCGCCGATCATCATGACGCTGTGGGGCTGGCAGATGGCCTTCATCGTCACCGGCGTGATCGGCTCGCTGTGGCTGGTCGCCTGGCTGACCATCTATCGCGAGCCGGCCAAACACCCCAAGGTCGGGGCCGCCGAGCTGGCCTATATCCAGCAGGACCCCGCCGACCAGGACGAGAAGGCCGGCTGGCTGAAGGTGCTGGGCAAGCGCGAGACCTGGGCCTTCGCGCTGGGCAAGTTCCTCATCGATCCGGTCTGGTGGATGCTGCTGTTCTGGCTGCCCGACTTCTTCAAGAAGACCTTCGAGCTGGACATCGCCACCTTCGGCCTGGTGCTGGCGGCGGTCTATCTGATCTCCGACGTCGGCAGCGTGGCCGGCGGCTGGATGTCCTCGCAGCTGATGCGCATGGGCCGCAGCATCAACTTCGCCCGCAAGATGACCATGCTGTTCTGGGCCCTGGCGGCCCTGCCCTACCTGTTCATCACCCAGATCCATAACCTCTGGGCCGCCACCGCCGTGGTCGGTCTGGTCGCCGCCGCCCATCAGGCCTTTTCGGCCAACCTCTACACCCTGCCCGGCGACATCTTCCCGCGTAAAGCGGTGGGCTCCGTCATAGGTATCGGCGGCATGCTGGGCGGCATCGGCGGCATGGTCATGGCCAAGTCGGTCGGCCATGTGCTCGAAGGCCTGGGCGGCTATGGCCCGATCTTCGCGGTGGCCGGGACCATCTATCTGCTGGCCCTGCTGGTCATCCACCTGCTGTCGCCGAAGCTGGCGACGGTGACGGTGTAGCCACTCCGCCCCCGGCGGGGGCGGACGACCTCGCCAGAGCGAGGTCCGGTGAGGGTTTCCGGGCCGTGCGGCGACAGGCCGTGACTGGCTTAGGCCTATGCGCCACGCGCTCAAGCGGTGCGGAAACAACTCACCTTCTGACACCGCACGGCTTTTGAAACCCTCACCTGGCCTGCCGGCGGGCGCGCTGCAGGCGCGCCTCGGGCGGGCCGTCCGCTCCCGCCGGGAGCGGAGCTCTAACCCGCCAGCTTCCAGGCCAGCCTGAGGTCCTCGACCAGCTCGCCGAACGCCTTGTCCCTGGCCCGTTCGTCGGGGACGCGGAGCAGGAAGCTGGGATGCCAGGTCACCAGCCCCTGGGACTGGTCGGGCAGCTGCAGCGCCCGGCCGCGGTTGGCGCCGATGGGGGTGGCCTTGCCGAACACCGCCGTCGCCGCCGTGGCCCCCAGGGCCAGCACCACCCGGGGCCGGATCAGCCGCCGCTCGGCGTCCAGCCACCAGCGGCAGGCGGTGACCTCGCCGGCGTTGGGGGTCTGGTGAATGCGGCGCTTGCCGCGCAGCTCGTGCTTGAAGTGCTTGACCGCGTTGGTCACCCAGACCCGTTCACGCGGCAGGCCGGCCTGCGCGGCGGCGCGGTCGAACAGCTGGCCGGCGGGGCCGACGAACGGCCGGCCGGCCTGATCCTCCTGATCGCCCGGCTGCTCGCCGACGATCATCAGCCGCGCCCTGTCAGGCCCCTCGCCCGGCACGCCCTGGGTGGCGTCGCGCCAGAGATCGCAGCGGCGGCAGTGATGCACGCCCGCCGCCACCTCCTCGAGCGACATGGGGGCATCGCCCTCCCAGGAGCGGTCACGAGACTGGCGAAGCGCGGTGCGGACGGCGCGGTCCGAGGGTTGCGAGGCGGTCATGGGCGAACCCTAATGTTCTCTTTTTGTTCTGTCCAGTTACTCTGCAGCCAGGATGATGGAACGGGCGGGCGAACCGGGAGTTCACCCCTTCACATGGCCCGGCTGACCATCCTGCATGAGACCCAGTACAGCTACGAGCATCCGGTGCGGTTCGGGCCGCACCGCCTGATGCTGCGCCCCCGAGACACCCATGCGCTGCGGGTGGTCGAGGCCGGCCTGACCGTCTCGCCGCCCGGCGAGTCCCGCTGGGTCTATGACGCCCTGGGCAACAGCGTCTGCCTGTTCACCCCCTCCGGCGAGGCGCGGGCGCTGAGCATCGTCAACCGCCTGATCATCGAGCGCTATCCGGCCCCGCTCCACCCGCTTCGCCACGACAATCCCCACACCCTGTCGCCCATCGTCTACGCCCGCGACGACCGCGTCGCCCTCAACCCCTTCATCGAGCCCTGCACCGACGACGAGGACGCGATCCTGCTGCGCTGGCTGCGCAGCCAGATGGGGGCGCTGGACGAGCGGGCCCTGCCCTTCCTGCTGCGGCTGAACCAGGCGATCCACGACGACTTCGCCTATGCCGAACGCGGGAACGAGGGCGTCCAGGCTCCCACCGAGACCCTGCGCCTGCGCTCAGGCGCCTGCCGCGACCTGGCCTGGCTGATGGTCGAGGCGCTGCGGCGACTGGGCTATGCCGCCCGCTTCGTCAGCGGTTATCTGCACGACCCCTCGGGCGGCAAGCGCGGGGCCGGCGCGACCCACGCCTGGTGCGAAGTCTTCCTGCCGGACCTGGGCTGGATGGAGTTCGATCCGACCAACGCCCTGGCCGAGTCCCCGGACCTGATCCCCATCGCCGCCACCCGCACGCCGCGCGAGGCCGCGCCGGTGTCGGGGACCATCGTCGGCGATCCCGGTCACAGCCAAATGATCGTCAAAGTCTCTGTCACGGCTTGTGAAAACCTGCCGCAAGCCGCTTGATTCAACTGGGGTCCTGGCGGCCCCAAAGTGAAAGAGCGTGAGGAGGACGGACATGCCCACCGGATTCCAGCAGCAGTCGCAGCACAACAGTTTTCAGATCCCCAAAACGGCCGCGGCGCCGAAACATGGGGAAAAGGCCGACAAATCCTGCCTGAAAAACGTCGAGCCGCGCAGTTTCAAACCCCGCCCCGGGCACTAGCGACCCAAACCGGGCGCCTTGGGGGCGAAATCGCCTCGCTTGTCCCGCGAGCCGGGTTGCGCTGGCCCCCCAACGCGTTAACCTTTGGGACAGGGGAATTAGGGGGAGAACGTGCGGACGCGAGTCGGCATCGGTTTGTTTGCAGTCACCAGCGTCGTCGCGGCGTCGCTGAGCGTTGCGGTGACTGCCGACAGCGGCGCCAATCCGAACCGCGCCCTCAGCGACACCCAGTTCGCCGATGTATCGACCGCCCCGGGCTCGCAGGTGGCTCTGGCCGGCGGCGACGATCCCGACGCGCCGATCCGCACCGGCCGCTGGGCCGAGGACCGGCCGCCGGTGCAGCTGGCCGGCGGGCCCGCCCCGTCCGTCCCCAATTCCTCCGTCATCCGCCTGGCCTCCGCCCCGCCGCCAACCGCGACTTCGGCTTCCAGCATGGCGCCCCGGCCCATCACCATGGCCGCGCTGCTGCCGCCCGACGCGAGAGCCAGCCTGCAGCCGACGTCGCGGTCGACCAGAGCCGCCCTGCCCCGCATCACCCTGGCCCTGGGCGCGCCCGGCGGCGCCGTCAATCCGGGCTCGGGCCTGGCCATCGATCGCGACAGCTTCGACAATCCCGCCGCGCCGCGCGTGTCGCGGCCGCCGCCCAGGACCCAGTCGCGCGGCCTGCTGGTCCAGCTGCAGGCCAAGCCCGACCGCAGGAAGGGCCGCTGGTTCATCTTCGCCGCCGGCTCGGGCGAGGCCTATGGCTTCAACCTGATCCGTGATCCGTTCAGCGGCTGGAAGAAGTCGGGCTGGTCGGTCGAGCAGCTGGCCGAGTTCGGCAAGGCCCAGATCGGCATCGGCTGGCGCAAGGGCCGGGCCCAGATCGCCGCCACCGCCGCCCGCCGCGAGATCGGGGCCTATGGCATCTCGCGCGAAGACACGGTGTTCGGCCTGACCTTCTCGCTGTCGGGCGCCAAGCCCACGGCCCGGCCACGCGGTGGCATCGGCCGCCAGCCGTCGCTGCAGTCGCCGCGCTGAGGCGGTTCCAAACCGCGTCGTCCGGCGTTACACCCGCGCCGTGCCCTCCGAAGATCGACTAGACTCGGCGCCGCAAACGCCGCTGCCCGATGCGCCGCCTGCCGTTTCCAGCTGGGCCTCGCGCCTGGTGGCGCTGGCGGTGGCCAGCGCGCTGTTGATGGAGTTCATCGACTCCACCGCCCTGTCGACAGCCCTGCCGACCCTGGCGCGCGGCTTCCATGTCGATCCGATCCACCTGAAGCTGGCCCTGACCTCCTACATCCTCGCCCTCGCGGTCTTCGTGCCGGTCAGCGGCTGGGCGGCCGAGAAGTTCGGGGCGCGGCGGGTGTTCCTGGCCGCCATGGCCGTCTTCCTGATCGGCTCGGCCCTGTGCGGCCTCTCGCGCACCCTGACCGAGCTGGTGGGCGCGCGGATCATCCAGGGCATGGGCGGGGCGATGATGACCCCGGTGGCCCGGCTGATCGTCGTCGGCCAAGCCCCCCGCGAGCAGCTGCTCAGGGCCATGGGCTGGTTCGTCATGCCGGCCCTGATCGGGCCCCTGATCGGCCCGCCCTTGGCCGGCTTCGTGCTCAGCGTCGCCGACTGGCCGTGGATCTTCTACCTCAACCTGCCGGTCGGCCTGCTGGGCATGGTGGCGGTCATGCGGTTCGTGCCGCCGATCAAAAGCCCCGACCCCGGTCCCTTCGACTGGCTGGGCTTCTTCCTGGCCGCCAGCGCCATCTCCGGTATCGTGGCGGTGGCCGAAACCGGGGGCCTGTCGATCATCCCGCCGGTCTGGCAGGCGGTCCTGGTGGCCGCCTCCCTGGCCGCGGCCTTCGCCTATGTCCGCTTCTCGCGGCGCAAGGCCCGGCCGATCCTCGACCTGGGCCTGCTCAGGTACAAGACCCTGCGGGCCAGCCTGGTCGGCGGCACCTTCGTGCGGCTCGGCATCGGGGCAGGGCCGTTCCTGATGCCGCTGCTGTTGCAGGTCGGTATGGGCTGGACGCCGCTGCAGGCCGGCTCGGTCACCCTGGCCGGCGGGCTGGGCGTGCTGGGCGCCCGGCCGTTCGCCGGGGCCATTCTCAAGCGGGTCGGCTTCCGCACCGCCCTCTGCGTCTTCCTGGTCGTCTCCTCGGTGATGATCGCCGCGCCCGCGGCCTTCCGGATCGGCACGCCGGCCCCGCTGATCATGGGCCTGCTGCTATTCGGCGGCTTCTTCCGCTCCAGCCAGTTCATCGCCGCCAACACCATCGCCTATGCCGACGTCCCCGACCGCTCGGTGGCGGCGGCCTCGACCCTGTCGGCGGTGACCCAGCAGGTGGGGCTGGCCCTGGGGATCAGTTTCGGCGGCCTGATGCTGCACTTCGCCAGGGGCGGCGCCGACGGCGCCCTGACCCCGGACCGCTTCACCCTGCCCTATATCGCCATCGGCGCGGTCACCCTGATGGCCCTGCCCTTCTATCTGGGCCTGGACAAGGACGCCGGCGCCAACCTCAGCGGCCACAAGGGCGCGACGTCGGCGGGGGCGGAGAAGATCTAGGCCGCCGCCTTGCGGTCCGGCCGCTGGATGCGGGCCCGGGCGATCTCGTCGGCGACGACGTGGGTCGGGCGGCGCTCGGCGACAGCCTGGTCCAGGACCTCGGCCATGGTCTGGGTCAGCCGGTCCAGCTTGGCGGCCACCCAGGCGCGGTCGAAAGCCTCGCCGCGTTCCAGGGCGCGGATCTCGCCGGCCACATTGATGATGCCGCCGCCGTTGATCACATAGTCGGGGGCGTAGAGCAGGCCGCGCTCGAACAGCGCCTGGCCGATGGCGGGCGTAGCCAGCTGGTTGTTGGCCCCGCCGGCGATCACCCGGCCCTTCAGGCGCGGCAGGGTCTCGGCATTGATGGCCCCGCCCAGGGCGCAGGGGGCGAAGACTTCCGCCTCGGCGTCGAAGATGGCCTCGGGCGCCACGATGGTCGCGCCGGTGCGGGCGGCGACCTCGGCCAGGACCTTTTCGTTGACGTCGCAGATGATCAGCTTCGCGCCGGCCGCGTGCAGCTTGTCCGCCAGATAGGCGCCGACATGGCCGACACCCTGCAGGGCGACGGTGACGCCCTTGAGGTCGCGGTCGTAGGCCCGCTCGACGGCCAGCCCGATGCCCCGGAACACGCCCTCGGCGGTCACCGGACTGGGATCGCCCGACCCCGAGCGGCTGCCCTCCAGGCCGGCCACGTGGCGGCTCTTGCGGGCGGCGTGGGTCAGGTCGGCGGGCGAGACCCCGACATCCTCGGCGGTCCAGTAGCGGCCGCCCAGCGACTCGACCGCCTCGCCGAAGGCCTCGAACAGGGCCGGGGTCTTGTCCTTGCGGCTGTCGCCGATGATCACCGACTTGCCGCCGCCCAGCGGCAGGTCGGCCATGGCGTTCTTGTAGGACATGCCGCGCGACAGCTTCAGGGCGTCGATCAGGGCGAGGTCGGCGCTGGCATAGGGCCACATGCGGCAGCCGCCGGCGGCGGGGCCCCGCGCGGTGGAGTGGATGGCGATGATCGAGCGGAGGCCGGACTTTTCGTCAAAGAAGGCGTGCACGCCTTCGTGGTTCTCGAAGGCCGGGGAATCGAACAGAGTCATGCCAGTCCGCAACGCAAATAGGGGAAGGAAGTTGCGCGGGGTTTACGCCCCGAAAGCCGCCTTCACAACCCCGAAGCCATCTGCCGGTTGGGCAGGGTCGGGGCGCCGGGAATGGTCGGAACGCCGGAGGGCAGCGGCCCGCGCGGGTCACGGATAAAGGCGGCGACATCGGCGATGACCTTGGCCCCCTGCTTGTCGCGGGTCAGCAGGTGATAGCCGTTGGCGTAGTAGGCCGAGCGGTCGGTCTTCTTCAGCCGGCCGGCCGCCTGGAAGCTGGGCCGGGCCGGAATGATCGGGTCATGCTTGCCATAGCAGTAGAGCACCGGGGCCTTGAGCCGGCCGGTCGAGGCCCAGGCCTGCTCCATCAGATCGACCATGCCGTAGAGGGTGTCGTTGCGCGCGCCCCAGATCATCAGGTTGTCGCGGCCCATGGCGACCAGTTCGTCATGATTGTCGGTGGGCCAGATGTTGCGGACCAGCGCCTCGGGCGGCTGCATGACCTTGGGCCCGGCGACATGGGCGGTGATCCACAGGGCGGTCTTGTAGGGGATGGGCTGGTTGGACCAGCCCCAGACCGCCGGCGCCAGCAGGACGATGCGATCGACCGCCGGGGCGCTGGGGTCGGCCATGGTGATGATGGCGTCTGCCCCGCCCATGCTCTCGCCCATCAGGGTCAGGGTCGCGCCCGGATGGCGGGCGCGGACCAGGCCGACGAAGGTCATGACGTCGCGCTTGATCAGATCCTGGCCAGCCCAGACGCCGCGATTGGGCGAGCGGCCATAGCCGCGCTGGTCGAAGGCATAGGTGGCGATCCCCTGCCCGGCCCAGACGGGGGCGGCGACGTGGAAGGCGTTGGCGTAGTCGTTCATGCCGTGCAGGGCGACGACCACCGCCGTCGGCTCCTCGGGCGCCGACCAGACGGTCATGCCCAGGCGCGCGCCGTCGAAACTGACGAAGCTGTCGCCGTCCAGGCGCGGACCGGCAAAGCCGGTGTCCGGGCGGCCGGCGGCCTGGATGATCGGCGCGCAGGCCCCCAGGGTCGACACGGCTGCAGCGGAGGCCAGGAAGACGCGGCGGTTCATGGGCCGAGTATTTCGCGAACTTTGGCGCGAAGAAAAGGCGACACTTCGTCCCCGAACCAGGGGTTGCGCTTCAGCCAACCGGTGTTGCGCCAGGACGGATGCGGCAGGGGCAGATAGCGGGGCAGATAGTCCCGCCAGCGTCGCACCGTCTCGGTCATGTTGGCTCCGGCCGCCTCGCCCAGGGCCCAGTCTTGCGCGTAGGCGCCGACCAGCAGGGTCAGTTCCGGGTTCGGCAGCGCGGCCATCAGCCGCGGCCGCCACAGCCGGGCGCAGCGCGGCGGCGGCGGATAGTCGCCGCCCTTGGGATTGGTCCCCGGAAAACAGAAGGCCATGGCCGCCACCCCGATCTCGCGGCGGCCGTAGAAGGTCTCATAGTCGATCCCCATCCACTGGCGCAGCCGGTCGCCGGAGGGGTCGGTGAAGGGGACGCCGCTCTCATGCACCCGCCGGCCCGGCGCCTGGCCGATGATCAGCAGACGGGTGTCGGGCGTCACCCAGGTCACCGGCCTGGGCTCATGCGGCAGCTCGCCGGCGCAGGCGCGGCAGGCGGCGATCTCGGCGAGCACGGCAGCGAGGGACATGGCCCCTAGGCGGGATCGGGACGCTTCAGGCGGTAGACGCCCTTGAAGGTGTCCGGGTCGGCCGGCTTGCCGTGGCGCAGGATCACCAGCCGCCCCTGCCTTGCCATACCGATGGCCTCGTTGCGCACCCGGCCGAGCTGCCGGCGCCAGCCCTCGGCGTCCAGCGCCTTGGCGACGGCGGCGGGATCGATGCTCTTGCCCTCCGGCGCGGCGGCCAGCAGGGCTTCGATGGCGTCTTCGATGGGCGAGGTCATGCCAAGGGGCCTATCCCATCCGAGGGCGTGGCGTCACGTCGGAATTGTCGGTCTCCAGCCCGGGCGCGCGGACCATCCACTGGCCGCCACGGCGCACCAGCAGCACCTTCGACAGAGCATCGCCGTTGTCGAACTGTTCGGTGACGAAGCCCTGCAGGAAGTCGAAGTCCTTCTGGTCCTGCACGTGACCGACCAGCAGGGTGCTCTTGTCCAGCACCGCCACCGTCAGTTCGCCCGGCCCCTCCAGCTCCTTGCGGCGCCAGAAGGCGTCGTCCAGCAGCAGGCTGGGCGCCAGGTCGTCATTGGCCGACACCAGCACCAGGCCCGGCGCGACGGTTTCGAACTGGATGTCGGTCATCGCCGCCAGGGTGGCGGTCCGGGCCGAGGCCCAGATGGCGTCCTGGTCATCGCCCAGTTCCTTGCGCACATCGCTCCCCAGCGGGTAGCGATAGGCGTCCGGAGTGTTCTGACCCAGCAGTATCACCAGATCGCCGGTGAACGGGCGGGAGAGGGGCGGATCGTCCATGCCCTGCTCCTTCTGCAATCGCGCCAGTTCGGCGAGGTAGGACGCCGGCCGGATCAGCAGCCGCATGTCGGCCCGCACGATCGGTAGGGTCTGGTTCATGGCCATCGTGACCCGGACGAACCGGCCGATAATCTCGTCGAGCGCCGAGGGGTTGTTGGCGTACTGCCGATAGGCGTTGCCCAGGTAGAGCTGGGCCGGCTCCTTTTCGCCCGGCGCGGTGATGTCCAGCTCGTCGACGCTCTTGCGGGTCACCTTCAGCTGCGGCGCGGCCTGATGCAGCGCCTCGACGAAGCGGTCGGTGAACGCCCTGGGGGTCAGCAGCGCCGCCTCCGCCCAGGCCCCGGCCAGCGGCGCCAGCATCAGGCAGAAGGCCGCCAGGACCGGGGCGAATCCGGCCGTTCTCCTCGTCAGGGCGATCATGGGGCCAGCACTTTCCATTTGCCGTTGCGCCTGACCAGCAGCCTGTCCCTGACGGGCGGCGAGTCAGGGTCTGGATCGGCCAGGTAGGCGCGCAGCTCCGCCACCGCCTGGGCGTCGCCCTCGTGGGCGATGAAGATGTAGTCGGCCAGCACCAGCGCCACGAGGTCACCGTTGCCCTTCAGCTCGGGCTGGGACCAGAAGCCGTCGTCGTCCAGCAGCGGAACCGCAGCGCCCGCCGCCGTCGCCACCTGCAGGTTGCCCTCTAGGCCCCGCAGGGTCGGCGGGCCGGGCCGTGGCCCGCTGGCGCCGAGCAGCACGCAGGCCACAAGCAGGGCCAAAAGCCTGGACATTCCTGTTCGCATCGGCGGCGAGCCTCGCTATGAGCAAACCCGAGTGAGGGATGTTGAGCACATGGACGGCGGAGACGAAATAGTCGGCGGGCCGCGGCTGATCGCCGAGGGCGAATGGGCCGGCTGGCAGTACTGGGGCGATCACGATCCCTTCGAGCACCAGTCGGGGCCCTATTATTTCCGCGACGAGCCGGACGGGACGGTGCGCTGCGCCTTCCGGGCCGAGAGGAAGCACATGAACGGCGGCGGCTTCATGCATGGCGGCTGCATGCTGACCTTCGCCGACTACGCCCTGTTCTGCATCGCCCGCAAGGAGCTGCTGGAACAGCACGCCGTTACCGTCAGCCTGAACGGCGAGTTCGTCGGCCCCGCCCATGTCGGCGACCTGGTCGAGGCGGTCGGCGAGGTAGTCCAGGCCGGCCGCTCGATGATCTTTCTGCGCGGCATCGTCTCGACGGGCGGGCGGCCGATGCTGACTTTTTCCGGCATCATCAAGAAGGTCGGGCGCCGCGCGCCATGAGCCTGGAGCCGGCCACAGAGGAAGACCTGCCGGCGATCATGCGGATCGAGCGGACGCCGGGCTATGAGCTGTTCATTGGCCACTGGGACCTGGAGACCCATAAGGCGCACATGGCCTCGACCGACGCCCGCTACTTCGTCTGGCGCGATGACGGGGTGGCGGGTTTCGCCATCCTTCTGGGGTTCGATGGGCCGCACCCGACGGTGCAGCTCAAGCGGCTCGGGGTTGGCCGGCCGGGCAAGGGGCTGGGCACGCGGTTCCTGCGGGCGGTGATGGCCCACGTCTTCGAGACCACCGACACCCACCGCTTCGAACTGCAGTGCAACATGGCCAACCCGCGCGCCCTGCATGTCTACGACCGCGAGGGCTTCACCGTGGAAGGGATCAAGCGGGATATCTACCGCATGGAAGACGGCTCGTTCTCCTCCTCGGCCTTCCTGTCGATCCTGCGGCCGGAATGGGCGGCTAGGGCGCCGGGACGACCTTGATCGACACCACCTGGCGGATCGAGCGCTCCGGCCGCTTGTCGGCGTCGATCACCAGCCGAAGGGGTCCGTCGTCGGCGGCCAGCGGGCCGTCGGCCTTGCGGTCGGCCAGGATGATCGCCCCATCCCGGAACGAAGCGTCGGCCTCGGCCAGCGACAGCACCACGCGATAACCGTCGGCGGCGGTGATCACTACGACCGAGGCCACCGGCTTGCCATGCAGACGTGGGCCGGAGGGAACACCGGCTTCCTTCAACACAGCGCTGAGCAGAGCGCCTTCATAGGCGGTCGCCTTGTCGCCCGAGCGCAGACTGGCGGTCGCGCGCGGCAGATCAGCCAGGTCGGCGGTCGTGAAGCTGGTCACCTTGCCGTTCAGCCCGGTCACGCTCAGGCTGGAGGCACCCAGGTTTGAAGAGGGCGCACCCGGCGCAAGGATGGGAGACGGCAGGGCCGGCGCCGGGACCGGCGGCTTTGTCCGCTGAGCCGAGGGCAAGGCTTGCCAGTCGTCCTGCGCCCAGGCGGGGGCCGCCAGCAGCAGAAAGATGGCCGCCGCCCGGCGGATCAACTCACACCCGCCTTGGCCGCCGGCCGGGCCAGCATGCCCTCGTACCAGTGGCGGACATGCTCGAACTCTTCCGGCACCGAGAACTTGGCCATGCGCGAGAAGTCGATGGCCGTGGCGGCCAGGATGTCGGCCATGGTGATGCGGTCGGCGGCGATATAGGCGCTCTCGGCGAGGCGCCGGTCGAAGAATTTCAGCACCCGGGTGGCGGCGGCGCGGTTGCTGTCGGCGATCTCGGGGATCTGCTTTTCCAGCGCCGCCAGGGCCGGGTGGCTGTGGCGCACGGTCATCATCAGCGGGTTGGACAGCATCAACTCGGCCCGCCGGGTCCACATCTCGATGACGGCGGTTTCCTTGGCGTCGACGCCGAACAGGTTGGGCTCGGGATAGACGCTCTCCAGATAGCGGCAGATGGCCACCGACTCGGTGATGGTGGTCTCCTCGTCGATCTCCAGGGCCGGCACGTTGGGCAGGCCCGTCTTGGCCAGGTAGTCGGGCGCGCGGTGCTCGCCCTTGAAGACGTCGAGATTGACGATCTCGATGTCGTCTATGCCCTTCTCGGCCATGAACCAGCGCACCCGGCGCGGGTTGGGAGCCCGGAAGCTGTCGTAAAGTTTCATGGCTATTGGCCCGCGATCAGGCCGGCCGGCATCAGGCCCACGACCGAGGCGGTCAGGCAGGTGGCCAGGAAGCCGGCGATCATTGCCTTCCACACCATGCCCATCACCTCGGCCCGGCGGCTGGGCACCAGCACGCCAAAGCCGGCGACGTTGATGCCGACCGAGGCGATGTTGGCGAAGCCGCAGAGGGCATAGGTCATCAGGATGCGGGTGCGCTCGGAAAGCTCGGTCATGCCCGACAGCTGGATGAAGGCGGTGAACTCGGTCAGCACCAGCTTGACCCCCAGCAGCCGGCCGGCGACCGGCGCCTCGCCCCAGGGCACGCCGATGCACCAGGCCAGCGGCGCGAAGACAGCGCCCAGGCCGCGCTCGATGCTCATCGGCTCGCCGCCGACGGGCGGAAAGGCCCCCAGGATGTGGTTGGCCAGCGCCGCCAGGGCCACGAAGACGATCAGGGTGGCGCCGACATTGAGCACCACGTTGAGGCCATCGCCCGTGCCCTTGATCAGGGCGTCGATGGAACTGTCATAGGTCTTGTCGGTCCCGCCATCGAGCTCCTCGGTGGCCTCGCTGGGGTCGGCCGGCATCATGATCCGGGCCAGCAGGATGCCGGCCGGGGCCGAGATCAGCGAGGCGGTCAGCACGTGGGCCGCGGCGTTGGGAATGGCGTTCTGCAGGATGGTGACATAGGCCACCAGGGTCGAGCCCGAGACGCAGCTCATCCCCACCGCCAGCAGCATGAACAGCTCCGAGCGGGTCAGCTTGTCCAGATAGGTGCGGATGAAGATCGGCCCCTCGATCTGGCCCATGAAGATGGTCGCCGCCGCCGCCAGACCGGGCGGGCCGCGCAGGCCCATGGTCTTCTGGAACAGGATGCCGAACAGCTTGGTGATCCATTTGAGGATCTTCCAGTGCCACAGCAGCGCCGACAGGGCGCAGATCACCAGGATCACCGGCAGCACCTGGAAGGCGAAGATGAAGGGCGCGGCCTTGGGGTCGGTCAGGGCGAACGGCGGCGGACCGCCGGCGAGGAAGCCGAACACGAAGGCGGTGCCGGCCTGGGTCGCGCTGCGGATGCTCTCCACGAACGCCCCAACCCCGTCGAAGAAGGCCTGGCTGCCGCCGCCCTGTCCCAGGCCGAAAAACAGGCCGATCAGGATCGCCTGCACGGCCAGGGCGCCGATGGCCAGCTTCCATGGGAAGCGCTTCCTGTTCTCGGAAAGCAGCCAGCAGATGCCCAGGACGACGGCGATGCCCGCCAGGCTCTGGAGGTTTTGCAGCGCGTACATGTGTGTCCCCCGGTGACAGCGGGACAGTTTGACATTGATCTGTGGGCTGCGCGCAAGGGCGTTGATGGCGCCCCTCGGAACCCTGGCCCGGCGCGCGGGTTTGCCTTTGGAAGCCCGCAAGGAGGTTCCCATGGCCGATAGCAGCAAGATTCAAGGCGAAGGCGACTACATTTCCGGCAAGCGCTACCAGAAGGAACAGACCGAGTTCGCCAGGTCCGGCAAGGTCGACAAGGCGGCCCATGAGGCCGAGGACGCCCTTGAGGGGCCTGAAGCCGCCGAGCTGGAACGCGCCCGGCGCGAAACCGCGGCCGGGCGCCCCAAACACTAGCCGCTACTTGCCGAGAAGTTCCTGCACCAGCGCCGTGCGCCCATACACCTTGGTCAGCGCCTCGGTGATCGCCGCCGTCGACACCACGACCGTCCGGTTGACCCGGCCGTCATAGCCGTACGCCCCGCCCAGGCTGTGGATATTGCCGTCGAAGGCCGCGCCGATCACCTCGCCCTTGGCGTTGATCACCGGCGAGCCGGAATTGCCGCCGATGATGTCGTTGGTGCTGACGAAGTCGAAGACGGTGTCGGGGTTCAGCTTATCCTTGGCGTCGATCCAGCGCTGCGGCAGGGCGAAGGGCTCCTGGCCGGTGGCGCGGTCCCAGAGGCCGCCGATGCGGGTGAAGGCCGGGACGTCCGCGCCGCGATAGCTCCAGCCGGCGACCTTGCCGTAGGAGAGGCGCAGGCTGAACGTCGCATCCGGATAGACGCTCTCGCCATAGACCGCGAACCGGGCCTGGGCGATCTTGCCGGCCGCCCGGTCGGTCGGGCCCGATACCGAAGACTCCCAGATGGTCCGCACGGCTCTGGCGTCCGGATCCGTCTTCAGCACGAACTGGATCATCGGATCGTCCGAGGCCATGACGGCGGCCAGGCCTCCATCCCACAGCGCCTTGCGCACCGCCGGGTCGGCCAGCTTGCTGCCGGCCACCAGACGGGCGGCCAGGGCGTCGGGGCTGTCCTTGCCCAGGATGGTCTTCACGGCCGGGGCGTCGACGGTCAGGTATTCCCGGGTCTTGAGCAGCCAGTGCTCCATCTGCAGGGTCTCGATCTGCGGATCGACCGGGCGCGGGTCGAGCAGGCGCTTGGCCTCCAGCGGCAGGCGCACCTCGGCATAGTCGCTCATACGCTCCGCGTCGGGCTTGGCCCGTTCCTGGCCGGCGCGCACCAGCGTGCGGGCCCAGCCGAACAGGCGCGAGCCGCGGCCAGCTTCGGATTCCAGCTGGCGATAGACCAGGAAGTTGTCGGCATAGGCCTTCTGGGCGGCGGCGATGTCCGCCCAAGGATCGCCGATCTCGGCCGACAGCTTGGGATCGGCGGCGACCTTGGCGCGCAGCTCGGCCTCTGCGGCTCGCTTTGCGTCCATGAAGGCCTTGTCGTTCAGCACCATCTGGCGGCCGAAATAGACCTTGAAGCTGTTCTCCAGGCCAAACAGGGGCTCGTTGGCGATGCGCTTCTGCTCGGGGCCCTGCTCGCCGAACTGGATCAGCCGGCCGCGCAGCTCGGAGCGCTGCAGCTGGCCGATCGGGATGCCCAGGTCCCGCAGCGTCTCCAGCTGCGAGACGGTCAGCAGGCGGTCGGTCGAGCCGGGATTGCCGGCCACGAAGGTCATCGAGCCCTCGGCCGGCGCGTTGGGATTCCACTTCAGGAACTGCGGGGTGGCGGCCGGCTTGTCGCCGTCATAGAGGCGCAGGAAGGCGCTATCGAGATCGAAGCGGGGGAAGTTGAAATTGTCCGGGTCACCGCCGAAGAAGGCGATGTCGAACTCCGGCGCGAAGACCAGCCGCACGTCGGTGTAGCGGCGGTACATGTAGACCTTGTACTGGCCGCCCCGGTAGAAGCTGATGGTCTGGCAACGCCGGCCCGGGACGTCATTGCAGATGGTCTTTTCAGCGACGGCCTGAGCCGCCTCCTTGGCCTGCACATAGGCCGCGCCGACCTTACCCTCGCCCGCCGCCTTGATCTGGCCGGTGACGTCGGTGATCGAGATCAGCACCTCGGCGGTCATGCCCGGGCATTTGCCCTCATCGCTACGGGCGTCGGTCAGGAAGCCGTCCTTCACATAGTCCTGGCCGGCCTTGGACAGCGCCTTGGTGCAGTCGACGACGCAGTGGTTGTTGGTCAGCACCAGCCCGGCCTTGGAAACCAGCGAGGCCGAGCAGCCCGGAATGCGCACGGCGGCGGCCTGGACCCTGTCCAGCCAGGGCTTGTCGATCTTCACCCCATAGTCCGACTGCACCTTCGCGGCCGGGAAGTTGTCGAAGGTCCACATGCCTTCGTCGGCCCAAGCGGGGGCGACGGCGGCGGTGGCGAACAGGGCGGCCAAAACGGCGCCGGCAAAAGTGCGGAATACGGTCATGAACCCCTCGTACTGGCCGACCCGGTCGGCAGAAACGTGCGCAAGATGCGGCAATAGCGCGCAACCTGTCCCCATGGCGAGTCGGTAGCGGCGCCGGTTACCCCGATTTAACTTGGACGCAGGTGATCCTAGCGTCCATACGGAGGACCCTGTTCGCCGGAGGGGTTGTAGAGCGTATGTCGCTCGCGCTTTCTACCTTGCTTTACGAGTGGCGCCGCTACATGGCCGCCATCGTCGCTTTGGGTGTCGCGGGCCTGCTGGTCCTGGCCCAGGTCGGCATGTTCATGGGCATCGGCAAGTCGTTCACCGCCCAGATCGACCGGGCCCGGGCCGATGTCATGGTGCTGGGCCCCGGCGCCACGGCCCTGTTCAACGGTGGCCCCTCGGGCCTGCCCCGCCGCCTGATGGGCGTGGTCTACCGCCATCCCGAGGTGATCCAGGTCGCCCCGCTGGACGGCTCCGGCGGCCGCTTCCAGAACATCACCCCGCCCGACAACAGCGGCGGCCCGCCCAAGGCGCGCAAGATGGAATTCGTCAGCGTCACGGTGATCGACCCGATCCAGGGCTATGTGACCGTGCCGACCGACTACAGCGACGCCCTGATCGAGACCCTGCGCCAGCCCTATGCGGTGGCGGTGGACCAGACCGCCCTGGCGCGGCTGGGCGTCAAGGTCGGCGACAAGGCCGTCTACAACGGCAAGACCATCACCATCGCGGCGACCACCACGGGCTATCCGAACGTGATGCAGCCGGTGCTGGTCATGTCGCGCGACACCCTGCGCATGCTGGGCGAGGCCGACACCGGCGAGCGGGTTGGGCCTCTGATGGTCAAGCTGGCCGATCCTTCCCGCGCCGAGATCGTCGCGGCCCAGCTCAACAAGGCCTCGGGCGGCAAGTTCAAGGCCTGGACCCGCCAGCAACTGGCCGCCGCCAACCAGGCGTCGATGTTCAAGGAGGCCTTCATCGTCATCCTGCTGGGCTTTTCCGCGGTGATCGGCATCTTCATCGGCGTGGTGATCACCTGGCAGACCCTGCGCGGGGCGATCATGGCCAACATCAAGGAGTTCGCCTCGCTGCGGGCCCTTGGCGTCTCGATGAGCGACCTGCGCCAGATCGTCATGGAGCTGAGCTTCTGGGTCGGCGTCGTCGGCATCGCCCTGGCGGGCCTGTTGACCTGGGGCGTGGCGTGGCTGGCGGGGGTCTTCTCGATGACCATGGCCTTTCCGCCGTTCATGGTGGTGGGCGTGGTCATTCTGCTGCTGCTCATCGCCCTGGCCTCGGGCTTTCTGAGCCTGGGCGTTCTCAAGAACAGCCAGCCGGCGGACCTGCTGCGATGAGCCGCAAGCCGCGCACCGACCATTCCGAGAAGCGGGGCGAGATCGCCATCCAGGCCCATGGCCTGGTCAAGCGCTTCAAGACCGGCCGCACCTTCGTCGAGGTGCTGAAAGGCGTCGATTTCGACGCCCGCCACGGCGACGTGACCATGGTCATGGGGCCGTCGGGTTCGGGCAAGTCGACCCTGGTGGCGGCGCTCTCGGGGCTGCTCAAGCCCGAGGAGGGCCAGGTCAGGGCCCTGGAAGCCGCGGACCTGTGGAAGCTGTCGCCCACCCGCATCGACCGCTTCCGGCTGGACCATTGCGGCTTCATCTTCCAGGGCTTCAACCTGTTCCCGGCGCTGAACGCCAAGCAGCAGGTGATGACCGCCCTGCACTATCAGGGCGTCCCCAAGGGCGAGGCCCACCAGCGGGCCCTCCAGGCCCTGGAAGAGGTCGGCCTGACGCCCAAGATGAACCAGAAGCCCTCGGAGATGTCCGGCGGCGAGAAGCAGCGCGTGGCCATCGCCCGGGCGCTGGCCAAGAACCCCAACCTGATCTTTGCCGACGAGCCGACCAGCGCGCTCGACGGCGAGAACGGCCAGGTGGTTATCCGCCTGTTGCGCCGGGCCGCCACCGAGCGCGGCGCGGCGGTGATCTGCGTGACCCACGACCCGCGCCTGGAGGCCTATGCCGACCGGGTCATCCACATCGAAGACGGCCGCATCCTGGACGACGTTCGGCGCACGCCCGACGCCAACCCCGCGCCGCTGAGCCATTGAGTTAGAGGATCGAAACGCCCCATGCCCGGGTTCCTGCGCAGCCGTTGGTTCTGGATCATTGTCGTGATCGTCGCCCTGGTGGTCGGCGGCGGCTACTTCGTGAAGAGCCAGGCCAAGGCCAAGAAGAAGCAGCTTGAGGCCGCTGCGGCCCAGGTGGGGCCCAGCCCCTATGCGGCCATCGGCAACGGCAAGGCCGATGTCGAGGGCGGCATCATCCAGGTCGCCGCCCGCCGCGGCGGCGTGGTCCGCGAGGTCTATGTCCAGGAAGGCGACGTGGTCACCAAGGGCCAGATCCTGGCCCGTCAGGAGGATGACGATCCCCGCCTGGCCGTCGCCGCCGCCCGGGCCGCGGTCGCCCAGAGCCAGGCCCAGATCCAGGTCATGCAGGTCAAGCTGACCGCCGCCCGCCGCGAGTACAAGCGGCTGGAGGATCTGTCGGCCCGCAACTTCGTCGCCCGCCAGCGCCTGGACCAGCAGGGCGACCAGATCCATGACTGGGAAGCCCAGATCGCCGCCCAGCGCGCCGCCGTCCAGACCCTCCAGGCCCAGCTGGCCGAGGCCCAGTACGCGCTGGAACTGACCATCATCCGCTCACCGGCCAACGGCCGCATCGCCCGCCGCTACGCCAACCCCGGCGCCGGCGCCTCGACCCTGAACGTCTCCAACATGTTCGACCTGGAGCCGGACACCGCCCGCATCGTCCGCGCCGAAATCGTCGAATCCGACCTGCCCAATGTCAGTATCGGCCAGCAGGTCGAGATCCAGCCGGAGTCCGACCCGACCAAGGCCTATGTCGGCACGGTCCTGCGCCGCGCCGCCGTGTTCGGCGCCCGCAAGCTGGCCTCGGACGACCCGACCCAGCGCTCCGACGAGCGCGTCGTCGAGGTCGTGGTCAGCGCCAATGACGCCCCGTTCCTGATCGGCCAGCGGGTGCTGGTGAAGTTCATGAAGCCGGGGTTCAAGGCTGGGGAGAAGCGCGATCCGCCGAAGGTCGCGGTGAAGAAGAAGTAGCCCTGCACGAACAGCTCTAAAAATGGGCCGTAGCGTCACGCTTGACGCCCCCTCTCCCGCACCGCACAACGCGGCCCGAATTCAAAAACGTTCCAGGGAGAGCGAACTCATGTCGGACATCCGCTTCGACGGCAAGGTGGCCATCGTCACGGGCGCGGGCGGGGGCCTCGGCCGTCAGCACGCCCTGGAGCTGGCCCGGCGCGGGGCCAAGGTCGTGGTCAACGACCTGGGCGGCAGCATGGACGGCTCGGGCGGCGGCTCGGAGGCCTCCCACGCGGTGGTCGAGGAGATCAAGGCCCTGGGCGGCGAGGCCATCGCCAACGGCTCCAGCGTCACCGACGACGCCGGCGTCGCCCGCATGGTCAAGGACACCATGGACCAGTGGGGCCGCATCGACATCCTGATCGCCAACGCCGGGGTGCTGCGCGACAAGTCGTTTTCCAAGATGGACCTGCCCGACTTCGAGTTCGTGCTGGGCGTCCACCTGCTGGGCACGGTCAAGCCGACCAAGGCGGTCTGGGAGATCATGCGCGAGCAGAACTATGGCCGTATCGTCTGCACGACGTCGTCGTCGGGCCTCTACGGCAACTTCGGCCAGTCCAACTATGGCGCCGCCAAGCTGGGCATCATCGGCTTCATGAACACCATCAAGCTCGAGGGCCAGAAGAACAACGTCCACATCAACGCCGTCAGCCCGGTCGCCGCCACCCGGATGACCGAGGGCCTGATGCCGCCGGCGGTGCTGGAGAAGCTGAAGCCGGAATATGTCACCCCGGGCGTCGTCTATCTGTGCTCGGAAGAGGCCCCCACGGGCTGCATCCTGACCGCCGGCGCGGGCGCCTTCGCCCTGGCCCGGATCGTCGAGACCGAGGGCGTCTACCTGGGCGAAGACGGTCTGTCGGCCGAGGAGGTCCGCGACAACTGGGCCAAGATCACCGACGAGACCGGCCAGAAGGCCTATTTCGCCGGCGGCGAGCAGGGCCAGAAGTTCTTCCGGAAGATGTCGGGCGGCTGATCGTCCAGGACGAAATCAGTGGGTGTGGCGCGGTCATGCCCACTTTTTTCGCACTGATGAATTACAAATATTGAAATCTGTAATTTGATACCCACATGCCAATCACAGCAAGCATGGGAGATTGCAGAATGAAGACGATCCAACTCGGAAAAGACGGCCCCACGGTTTCCCGCGTGGGCCTGGGCTGCATGGGGATGTCGGGCATGTACGGCCCGGCCGACCGCGCCGAGTCCCTCGCCACCATCCATGAGGCCCTGGAAGCGGGGGTGACCCTGCTGGACACCGGCGACTTCTACGGCATGGGCCACAACGAGATGCTGATCGGCGAGGCGCTGAAGGGCGGCAAGCGCGACAAGGCCTTCATCTCGGTCAAGTTCGGGGCCCAGCGGTCGCCCGACGGCCAATGGATCGGCTACGACGCCCGGCCCGAGGCCGTGAAAACCGCCCTCGCCTACACCCTGCAGCGGCTGGGGGTCGACCATATCGACCTCTATCGCCCTGCCCGGCTGGACCCCAACGTGCCCATCGAGGATACCGTCGGGGCTGTCGCCGACTGCATCAAGGCCGGCTGGGTCCGGCATCTGGGCCTCTCGGAAATCAGCGCCGCGACCCTGCGGCGGGCCCATGCGGTCCATCCCGTGCGCGATGTGCAGTTCGAATATTCGGTGATGAGCCGGGACCTGGAGCGCGAGCTGCTGCCGGCCGCCCGCGAACTGGGCGTCTCGATCACCGCCTATGGCATCCTCTCGCGCGGCCTGATCTCGGGCTCCAAGCCGGGCGGCGGCCAGGTCGGGGATTTCCGCGGGTTCATGCCCCGTTTCAGCGGCGACAACCTGGCGGCCAACCAGAAGCTGATCGACGCCTTCGCCCAGGTGGCCGCCAGCAAGGGCGCCAGCGTCGTGCAACTGGCCGTGGCCTGGGTCCTGGCCCGGGGCGAGGATATCGTGCCGCTGATCGGGGCCCGCAAGCGTAGCCAGCTGCAGGAAACGCTGGGCGCCCTGGCCCTCGACCTGACGGCCGAGGACCTGGCGGCCATCGAGGCGGCGATTCCGCCTGGCGCCGTGCAGGGCGACCGCTATCCTGCCCCGCAGATGGCCCATCTCGAAGCATGACCACGGACGACCCCAGAGGCCGCATCCTGGATGCGGCCGAGGCGCTGCTGCGCCGCCACGGCCCCGACAAGCTGGCCGTGGTGGACGTGGCGCGGGCGCTGGGGATGAGCCACGCCAACGTCTACCGCTATTTCGGCTCCAAGACCGAGCTGTTCGGCGAACTGGTGGCCCGGTGGCTGGGCCGGCTGGAAGGCCCGCTGGCCGCCATCGCCGCCGAGCCCGGCCCGGCGCCGGACCGGCTGAAGCGCTGGGCCCTGACTCTGCACCGCCAGAAGCGCGAAAAGGTCAGCGTCGATCCGGAGATGTTCGCCGCCTTCGACAAGGCCGCCGAGATGGCCCGCCCCTCGGTGGCCGGCCACCTGGCCCATCTGCACGCCCAGCTCACCGCCATCCTGGCCGATGGCAAGGCGGCGGGGCTGTGGCCCGGCGTCACCGAGCACAGCGCCCTGGACGTCTTCACGGCGATCAGTCCGTTCAGCCACCCGGCCCTGGTCCTGGCCGACGGCGCGACCGATCGTTCCGCCCAACTGGCGCGGGTCATCGACCTGATCGACGCGGGTTTGCGAAGTTCAACCTGAGAGGGGTTGCATACCGGGCTTTCTAACGATCTCATGTTCCCCACGCGCCAGCCAAGAGCGCTTCGGGAGACACGCCCTTGACCACCGCCCCGCCCAGCGGCGCCGGCCGCAAGCTGTCGGCCGCCACCATCGCCGCCTTCGCTGTGTCGGCCCTGCCCGTCGGCACCCTGACCACGCCGCTGCTGGTCTATCTGCCCAACTACTATGCCGGCCTGATGGGCATCTCGCTGACCGCGGTCGGGGCAGTGTTCTTCCTGGTCAAGGTCCTGGACATCGGTTTCGACCCGGTGATGGGCATGGTCATGGACCGCACCACCACCAGGATCGGCCGCTACCGGTTCTGGCTGGTGGTCGGGGCGCCGATCCTGATGCTGGGCGTCTGGATGCTGTTCATGGCGCCGCCTGGGGTGGGCCAGGCCTATCTCTTCGCCTGGCTGGCCGTCCTCTATGTCGGCTATTCGCTCTATGTGCTGTCGACCGTGGCCTGGGGCGCGGTCCTGGCGCCCACCTACCATCTGCGCAGCCAGGTCTTCGCCTGGGCCCAGGTGGCCGGGGCAAGCGGGGCGGTGATCGTGCTGACCCTGCCCTCCATCCTGGCCGGAAAAGCCGGCGGCACCGGCGACATCGGCGTCGTGCAGCTGATGGGCTGGATCGTCGTCATCTCGATCCCGATCTGCGCCGCGATCACCGCCCTGGGCGTGCGCGAGCCCATCGTGCCCCGGCCCAAGGGCAGCACCCGGGTCGAGCTGAAGGATTTCCCGGCGCTGATCCTGCGGCCCAGCATGGCCCGCCTGTTGCTGGTGGACATCTGCCTGACCCTGGGGCCGGGCTTCACCTCGCCCCTCTTCCTGTTCTTCTTCCGCCAGGCCCGCGGCTACACGCTGACCGAGGCCAATGTCCTGCTGCTGATCTATCTGATCGGCAGCCTGCTCTGCGCCCCGCTCTGGGCGCTGGTGTCGCGGCGGCTGGGCAAGCACAAGACCCTGATCGCCGCGGCCGGGCTCTATGCCATCGCCCAGACCCTGGTGGTGACCATCCCGCACCACAGCGTCGGCCCGATGGCGATCGGCATGTTCCTGGCCGGCGGCATCGCCTCGGCCTTCGCCTTCATGGTTCGCTCGATGGTGGCCGATGTCGGCGACGAGGTGCGGCTGGAAACCGGCAAGGACCAGATCGGCCTGATCTATGCCCTGATCACCAGCACGGCCAAGATCGGCACGGCCAGCACGGTGATGATCACCTATCCGCTGCTGCAGCACCTGTTCGGCTTCAACCCCGCGCCCGGCGCCGTCAACACGCCTGAAGCCCTGCACGGCCTGGTGCTGATCTACACCATCCTGCCGGTGGTCATGGTGGCCCTGGGCGGGGTGGTCATGCTGGGCTACAAACTGACCGGCGAAAAACACGCCGAAATCCGCGCCGCCCTGGATGAACGCGACGCCCAGGCCGCCCTGGAGGCCGAGAAGACCGCCCTGGCGGCGATGAGCGGCGAACCGCTGGTTACCTGAGGACCGCGTCCCGCAGCGTCGCGGCGGCCTGACGGAAGGCCACGGCGGCCGGACTGTCATTGTCCCCCGCCGTCAGCGGCCGGCCCTCGTCGCCGCCCTGGCGCAGGGGGATGTCGATCGGCACCTGGGCCAGCAGGGGCACGCCCAGCTTGGCGGCCTCGGCCTTGGCCCCGCCCTCGCCGAAGATGTGGATCGGCGCGCCCGTGACCGGGTCGGGGAAGAAGGCCATGTTCTCGACGACGCCCAGGACCGGCGTGCCGGTCTTGCCGAACATCGCCACGGCCCGACGGGCGTCGATCAGGGCCACCTCCTGCGGGGTCGAGACGATGACCACACCGTCCAGCTTGACGCTCTGGATGACGGTCAGGTGGATGTCGCCTGTTCCGGGCGGCAGGTCGATGATCAGTACGTCCAGCGGACCCGTTTGGCCCCATGCCACGCCGGCGGTCATCTGGCGCACCGCGCCCGAGGCTCTGGGTCCTCGGAAGATCATCGGGGAGTCGCCCTCGGCGATGAAGCCGATCGACATCACCTCCACCCCATGGGCCTTGAACGGGATCAGCTTGCCGTCGGCGAAGGCCGGCTGGCCCGAGACGCCCAGCATGCGCGGGGCCGAGGGGCCGAAGATGTCGGCGTCGGCCAGGCCCACCGCCAGGCCCATCCGGGCCAGGGCGCAGGCCAGGTTGACCGAGACCGTGGACTTGCCCACCCCGCCCTTGCCGCTGGCAACCGCGATGACATGCTTGACGTTGGCGGGGCGGACGGCGGTTTCGGAGGGACCGACCCGGCCTTGCGGGTCCTCGTTCAGCCGTCCGGTTCCCGATTGCTTTGGGGCCGGCTTGGAGGCTGGGGCGCCGCCCGAGGCGGTGGTCAGCACCACCTGGGCCCGCTCGATTCCTGGCAATCCGGCCAGAGCCTTCTCGGCGGCATCGCGCACAGGCGCGTAGAGCTGGGCGACGGCGGCGGGGACTTCGAGCATGAAGCCAGCCCGGCCATCGCGGATCACCAGGCCCTGAACCAGCCCAGCCGCCGCCAGCCCCTTGCCGCTGGATGGATCGCGGATACCATCCAGAACCGCCAGCGCGGCGTCCATGTCGGTCGATGTGGAGTGGCCCATGAATTCCGGTTCAGCTTGCGTTGGGGGCTTAGGGGTCTCATATCCGGCTGACCGCGCCGGCTTGCAAGGCCCGCCCGCACAACGACGGAAAGACGCGCAAGTCGCATGCCCTGGAACGACAACGCCAACCCCGGCCCCTGGGGCGCTCCGCCGCCCGACAAAGAGCCCGGCAAGAAGCCTGACAAAGCCTCGGGCGACCGGCCCTCGCCGGACCGTGAACCGGAGCGCGGCCCCCCGCCGCGCCGACTGCCTCCGCCGTCCGGCAACCCGCCGCCAGACCTGGACGAACTGCTGCGCCGCTTAAATCAGACCTTCCGCCGCCTGACCGGCGGTGGTGGCGGCAATCCCCTGGGCGGCGAGGGCGGCGCCGGCATCGACCAGCGCACGATCTACATCGTGGCGGGCGCGGTGGTGGCGCTGTGGGTGTTCTCGGGCATCTACATCGTTCAGCCGACCTATAAGGCGGTGCTGATGACCTTCGGGGCCTACACAGGTGACACAGGCCCAGGCCTGCACTACCACCTGCCCTGGCCGCTGCAGTCGGTAAAACAGATCGACTTCACCACCCTGCGCACGACGGCGATCGGCACGATCTCGGCCGACGACAGCGTCCAACCCTCCGACAACTCGACCCTGATGCTGACCGGCGACGAGAACATCGTCGACCTGAGCTTCACGGTGCAGTGGCGGGTCAAGGACGCCGGCAGGTTCGTGTTCAACATCGACAACCAGGCCCAACTGCTGACCACGGTCGCCGAGAGCGCCATGCGCGAGGTCGTCGGCCGCACCCCCCTCAGCCCGATCATCAGCACCGGCCGTGGCCAGGTCGAGGACCAGACCGCCGCCCTGATGCAGCGCATCCTGGACAGCTACGGCGCCGGGGTGACCATCGTGGCCGTTCAGATCAAGGAATCAGGCCCGCCCAAGGCCGTGGCCGACGCCTTCGTCGAGGTGGCCAGCGCCAAGCAGGACGCCCAGAAAATGGCCAACCAGGCCCAGGGCCAGGCCGCCAAGATCGTCCAGGACGCCAAGGGCTATCAGGCCCAGGTCGTGCAGGAAGCCCAGGGCGAGGCGGCCCGCTTCAACTCGGTCTACGCTCAGTACAAGCTGGCCCCCGGCGTCACCCGCCAGCGGCTCTATATCGAGACCATGCAGAAGGTGCTGGCCGGCTCGACCAAGGTCATCGTCGACAGCAAGGGCGCCAGCGCCCCAATCATCCTGCCGCCCGACGTCTTCCGGCCCAGAGCCCCCGTCGCTCAAGCCCCGGGAGCCGCCCAATGAACCGCAACACCCTGACCGGCTGGGCCGTCGGCGGCCTGCTGTTCGTCGTCCTGCTGGCCAACAGTCTCTTCGTCATCGACCAGACCGAACAGGCCGTGGTCGTGCGGCTGGGCGATCCGGCGCGCATCGTCAACGGACCGGGCGGCGACGGGCCGGGCCTCAAGCTCAAGGTCCCCTTCCTGGAAAACGTAGTCCGCTTCGACAAGCGCAACATCGGGGCCGAACGCGACGCCGGCGAGATCACCGCCGGCAACCAGGAACGGCTCGTGGTGGATGCCTATATCCGCTACCGCATCGTCGATCCGCAGGCCTTCTACCAGCAGCTGCACAACACCACCGACGCCGAGCAGACCCTGGGCCTGATGGTCACCTCCTCGCTGAAGAAGGCGCTGGGCCGGGTGCCCTCGCAGGAGATCATCTCGAGCCGCCGGGCCGAGGTGATGCAGATCACCAAGGAGGATCTCAAGCGCCAGGCCGAGCGCAGCCGGCTGGGTATCGAGATCATCGACGTGCGCATCAAGCGCGCCGACCTGCCCAAGTCCAACGCCGACGCGGTCTTCGAGCGCATGAAGTCGAACCGCCAGCAAGAGGCCGCGGCCTTCCGCGCCGGCGGCGCCCAGCAGGCCCAGCAGATCCTGGGCAAGGCGACCGAAGAGGCCGAGACCATCCGGGGCCAGGCCGACGCCGACCGAGCCCGCATCTTCGCCGCCAGCTACGGCCAGGACCCCGGCTTCGCCGCCTTCTACCGCTCGATGAAGGCCTACGAGCAGTCCCTGGCGGGCGGCAACACCACCCTGGTCCTGTCCCCCGACAGCGCCTTCTTCAAGTATTTCAGCCAGGGGCCGGGGGGCTAGGCCCCCGGTTGCGTGACGCCGGCCGTCGGGTTAATCAGCCGGACGGTCGGCAGTTCACCGAGGCGTCGCTGTCCCGAGAGGGAAGCTAAACCTGCCATCTGAAACGACTTCGCTCCGCTCCCCTTGGCGCCGCGTCGTAAGCCAGCGACCATCGACCCTCTTCGGCGCCTTGGAGGATCAAGCGATGTCCAGGGTCATGTTTCCCTACGCCGTGAACGACATTTCGGCGCTCGCCAAATCGATGAGCCGCGAACTTGGCGCCGCCGAGGGCCGGCCCGGCCATGTCCAGCTGCTCAACATGCTGGCCCGCGCGGCCGGATACCGGAACTACCAGCACTTCCGCGCCGGCGCGGAAGGAACGCCGGAGCAACCACCGCCCGCGCCGATCGCCGACCAGGGTCTGGTCGAGCGGGTCGCCCGGCATTTCGACAGCGAAGGGCGGCTGCTGCGCTGGCCTTCGCGCGATAGCCACGTGCGGCTGGCGCTCTGGGCCCTGTGGGCGCGGCTGGAGGCGGGCGCGGTCCACACCGAGCGCGAGATCAGCGCGGTGCTGAAAACCCTGCATGTCTTCGGCGACCACGCCCTGCTGCGGCGGGCCCTGGTCGACTATGGGCTGGTCACCCGCACGGCCGATTGCCGGGACTACCGCCGGATCGAACAGCCGCCGCCCGCCGACGCCCTGGCGCTCATCCGGCGGCTTGCCTCAAGCCGGCATTAGCCCCACATCCCTTCCCGGACCTAGGGAGGGGATGCCATGGCAGTCGCGATCACCGAAGAGACCCTGACCACCCCGCGCCACACCACCGGCTTCCTGGCCTGTGGGCCGGCCGACGGACCGCTGATGATCTTCGTCCACGGCTGGCCCGAGCTCTCCTGGAGCTGGCGTCATCAGCTGCCGGTGTTCGCCGGCCTGGGCTTCCGGGCCATCGCCCCGGACATGCGCGGCTATGGCCGCTCCAGCGCGCCCGGCCGGCACGAGGACTATGCGCTGCAGGAGATCGTGGCCGATATGATCGAGCTGCTCGACCACCTCGGCGCCGAAAAGACTGTCTGGGTCGGTCATGACTGGGGCGCGCCGCTGGTCTGGAGCCTCGCCCAGCAGCATCCTGACCGTTGTCATGGGGTCGCCAATCTCTGCGTGCCCTACATCCCGGCGGGATTCGCGCCGGAAAACCTGATCCCGCTGGCCGACCGGACGGTCTATCCGGAGGCGCGGTTTCCGGCGGCGCAGTGGGACTACCAGCTATTCTACCAGGAGAACTTCCCCGCCGCCGTGGCCGGCTTCGAGGCCAATGTGCGCAACACGGTCAGGCTGCTGTTCCGGAGGGGCAGCCCCGACGGCAAGGGCCAACCGGTGCTGACCGCCATGGTCCGGGCCATCGGCGGCTGGTTCGGCCCGGGCGCCCCGGCCCCCGAGCTGCCGCGCGACGAGACCGTGCTGACCCAGGAGGACGAGGACCGCTACACCGCGGCCCTGGAGCGCAATGGCTTCTTCGGGCCGGACAGCTGGTACATGAACCCGGCGGCCAACATCGCCTACGCCGAGCGAGCCAGACACCAGTGGCGGCTGACCATGCCGGCCCTCTTCCTGCACGCGGCCTACGACTACATCTGCGAGACGACCGACTCGCGACTGGCCGAGCCGATGCGCGAGCACTGCGCCAACCTCACCGAGGGCTTGGTCAAGTCCGGCCACTGGATGGCCCAGGAACAGCCGGCGGCGGTCAACGCCCACCTGGCCAAGTGGCTGGCGGCGCAGTTTCCGGCGCTCTGGCCTTAAGGGGGCGGCTTGCGGGCGTCGTTGAGCAGCAGCGCCGCCGCGTAGAGCACCACCACGACCACGCCCCAGCGGATGACCTCCAGGGGCAGCGACTTGATCACGAAGGCGGCCAGCAGCACGGCAGGGATGCCGCCCAGGGCCAGGCCCAGCACCACCTTGAGGTCGATCCGCTCGGCGGTGACGAAGCGCATGCCGCTGACCGGCATCAGGAAGGCGCAGGCCCCCATCATGATCGGGAAGATGGCGGTGGGGTTCAGACCCATCAGGCTGAGCAGGATGAGCGAGGGCGCATAGAGGCCGATGCCGAACGTCATCAGCGCGCCCAGCACGAAATGCAGCGCCACGGCCAGGGCGAATTCCATCGGCGGCAGGCTGAGCGCTTCGCCGCCGGCCGGCATCAGGCCCAGGTTCTTCATGGCGTAGAGCCCGGCCGCCACCACCAGCGCCAAGCCCACAACCCCCTGCACCACCCGCACCGGCAGGCGTGTGACGATGGGCGCCCCGACCAGGGCCCCGGCCACGGCGGCGGCGATGCAGCCGGCCAGCAGCATGGGGTCGACCTTGACCAGGGTGATGAAGATCAGCGCCTGGGCCACCGTCGGCAGGGCGTGGCCGGCGTTGAGGGTGGCCGGCATGAAGCTGTCCGGGACCAGCTTGCGCAGCTTCAGCCAGGCGGTGGTCGGAGCAAAGGAGCCGATGCCCAGGGTGTCGAAGAAGTTGGTCACGGCGCCCAGCAGAACCGCCTCGGCCTTGGGGACCAGTTCGTGACGGGCGGCGGCGGTGCGGATCAGCACGGCCGCGAAGGCCAGGGCCAGGACGGCGAGCCCGCCCAGCAGGATTGTGACGATCATGGCCAGGCCCCCAAGCTGTGGCTGGAGTTGGCCACGGGTCCGCCCCCCGCGCAATGGCCCGGCCGGCATGACCTCGATCAAGGCGCGGGCCGGACGGGCGCCCCATTCTGAGGTCTCTGATCGGAGCGCGCGCCATGGCCCTGAACGACATCCTGCTGCATATCGACAGCTATCCCGACCCGACGCCCAACGCCGCCATCGATGAGGCTGTCGCCCTGGCCGCCAAGCTGGGCGGGCGGGTGACCGCTCAAGCGTTCGCGATCCAGATCCCGCTGCGCCGCAACGCCGTCGCCGACCGGCTGGTGGGCCTGAGCGGCCTGGCGCGGGAAGAGGAGGCGCGCAGCCTCGCCGCCTGCCAGACCAGCCTGGCCCATTTCGCCACGGTCGCCTCCGAGGCCGACGTGTTCAAGGACACCCGGCTGCCGAGCAGCGACCTCTATGACCTGGACGCCGCAGTCGCCGTCCAGGCCCGCACCCACGACCTGACCATCGTGCCTTTCGGTTCCCCGATGGATGGCCAGCGCAGCATCGCCGAGGCCGCGATCTTCGGCTCGGGCCGGCCGGTGCTGGCGTTCCGAACCGGCAAATGCGGATCGGCGACATCCGAGCTGGGTGTCGTCGTGATCGCCTGGGACGGCAGCCGCGCCGCGGCCAGGGCCCTTGCCGACGCCCTGCCCGTGCTGGCCAGGGCGCGCGAGGTTCGCATCCTGACCATCCTCAACGACAAGCCGGCCGCCGGCGTCGGCCTGGGCGCCGAGGCGGCCCGGCATCTGGCGGCGCACGGCGTCTCGGCCAAGGTCGAGGAAGTCGACGCCAAGGGCCGCAAGATCGGCGCGGTGCTGGACGACTATCTGGCCAGCGCCAAACCGGACCTGCTGGTCATGGGCGCCTATGGCCATTCCCGCCTGCGCGAATTCGTGCTGGGCGGCGCCACCGAGCACATGCTGTTCGATCCGCCGGTTCCCGTCCTGCTGTCGCACTGACCGGCGGGTGCATGACCGGCGCCGGCCTCACCGGCCTTAGCGAAACCGAGGCGGCGGCCCGGCTGGCGGCCGACGGCCCCAACGCCCTGCCCCGTCCGCCCGGCCGCAACCTCGTCCGCATCCTGCTGGAGACGGCCCGCGAGCCGATGTTCCTGCTGCTGCTGGGCGCCACGGGGCTCTACCTGCTGCTCGGCGACCTGGGCGAAGGGCTGTTTCTGGCGGCGGGGGCGATGGCGGCGGTCGGACTGGTGGTGCTGCAGGAGGCGCGCAGCGAGCGGGCCCTGGCGGCCCTGCGCGACCTGGCCCAGCCCAACGCCCGGGTGATCCGTGAGGGCGAGGCGCGCAGCCTGCCGGCCGACCGGCTGGTGCGCGGCGACCTGCTGCTGGTCGGCGAGGGCGAGCGCATGCCGGCCGACGCCCTGCTGGTGGCCGGCGAGATGCTGAGCGTCGATGAATCGGCTCTGACGGGCGAGTCCGCTCCCGCTCTCAAGCGCCTGGCCACGCCGGGCGAAGTGTTTTCGGACGAGCCTGTTCCCGAGGGCCAGGCCGACCCCAGGCTGTTCGCCGGCGTCCTGGTCGTTCGCGGCCAGGGCGTGGCGCGGGTCGCCCGCACAGGGCCCCGCTCGGCCCTGGGGCGGATCGGCGGATCGCTGGCCAACCTCGCCGAGGCCCCGACTCCCTTGCAAAAGACGGCCGGCCGGCTGGTCGTGGTGCTGGGCGGGCTGGCGCTGGCCTTTTGCCTGGTCGTCGCGGTGGCCTATGGCCTGCAGCGGCACGACTGGGTCGGCGGCGCCCTGGCGGGCGTCACCCTGGCCATCGGGCTGATCCCCGAGGAATTTCCGATGGTGCTGGCCGTCTTCCTGGCGCTCGGGGCGTGGCGGCTGGCGGCCCACAAGGTGCTGGTCCGCCGCTCGGCGGTGATCGAAGCGCTGGGCGGGGCCAGCGCGCTCTGCGTCGACAAGACCGGCACCCTGACCGAGAACCGCATGCAGGTCGCCCGGCTATGGACCGCCGCCGGAGACATGGACCTGATAGGCGGCGAACCGGGGCCGGCCGGCCTGGACCTGCTCGCCCTGGCGGCCCGGGCCTCGGCGGTCCAGCCGGTCGATCCGATGGACCGGGCCATCCGCCGGCGGCTGCGGGACGGCGCCGACCCGGCGCCCACCGAGCTGGCGCCCGAGCGCGTCTGGCCGCTACATGCGGGCCGGCTGGCGGTGATCCAGGTCTGGCGCGGTCCCGGCGAGACCCGGCTGGCCGCCGCCAAGGGCGCCCCGGAGGCCATCTTCGCCCTCTGTGGGCTGGATGCGGCGCGGATCGCCCAGATGCATGCCGTTATCGAGACCTATGCTGAACAGGGACTGCGGGTGCTGGGCGTGGCCTCGTCCCGGCGCGATGGCCCGTTCGACGAGGAGCCGGCGGCGGGATGTTTCGAGTTCGCCGGGCTGGTCGGCTTCCTCGATCCGGTCAGGGCCGACGCGCCGGCCGCCCTGGCCGAGGCGAAGGCGGCCGGCATCGCCGTCTTCATGATCACCGGCGACCACCCAGCGACCGCCCTGGCGGTCGCCCGACGCTGCGGCCTCGACGTTTCCGATGGTGTCGTGCTGGGCGAGACCCTGGCCGCCCTGCCCTTCCCCAGCCTGTGCGAGCGGCTGCGCCGGGCCCGGGTCTTTGCCCGCGTGGCCCCCGAGCAGAAGCTGCTGATCGTCGAGGCCCTGCAGGCGGACGGCCATGTGGTGGCGATGACCGGGGACGGCATCAACGACGCCCCCGCCCTGCAGGCCGCCGACATCGGCGTGGCCATGGGCCGCAAGGGCACCGACGTCGCCCGCGAGGCCGCCGACCTAGTGCTGCTGGACGACAGCTTCGCCTCCATCGTCGGTGGGGTGCGGCTGGGCCGGCGGATCTTCACCAACCTGCGCCGGGCCCTGACCTATGTGACCGCCATCCACGTGCCGATCGCCGGCCTGGCCCTGGCCCCGATCCTCCTGGGCCTGCCGCCCATGCTGTTTCCGATGCATGTGGTGCTGATGGAGCTGGCCATCGACCCCACCTGCGCCCTGGTCTTCGAAGCCGAGCCCAGCGAACGGGACGCCATGCGCCGGCCCCCGCGCCGGCCGGACGAGACCCTGTTTGGCCTGCCCCAGCTGGCCGCCGCCCTGGTTCAGGGGGCCGGCGTCCTGGCCATCGTGCTGGGCCTCTACGTCTGGGCGCTGGGCGGATATCCGCAGGCGCAGGCGCGCGGCGCGGCCTTCCTGGCCCTGGTGCTCGGCAACCTGGTGCTGGCCCTGACCGACGCCACCGCCGGCCAGGGGCGGCTGTTCGCGCCGCAACACCGGACCTACTGGCTGATTTCCGCCGGCGTCGGGGCCATCCTGCTGCTGGTCTTCGCCCTGCCGCCGCTGGCCGCGGTGTTCCGCGTCGCGCCGCTGGACGGACCCCTGGCCGGCCTGGCCCTGGCGGCGGCCCTGGTCGGCGGCGGCTGGTTCGCCGTGGCGCAACAACTGCCGCGCCTGGCAGGGTGGCGGCCTACCGCTTGAACTCGTCCACCGAATAGCCCTGGAAATACAGCAGGGCGGTGAGATCGGCGTGGTCGACCCGGGCGGCCGCCTGCTCGGCGACGATGGGCTTGGCGCGGTAGGCGACGCCCAGGCCCGCGGCCTGGATCATGGCCAGGTCGTTGGCCCCATCCCCCACCGCCAGGGTGGCCTCGGGCGACAGTCCCAGGGCGGCGGCCTCGCCCTGCAGAGCGGCCAGCTTGGCCTCGCGGCCGAGAATGGGCTCGGCCACCTCGCCGGTCAGCACCCCGCCCGCCTCGATCAACCGGTTGGCGCGGTCTTCGTGGAAGCCGGCCTTGGCCGCTACGCGGCTGGTGAAATAGGTGAAGCCGCCCGAGACCAGCAGGCAGCGGGCGCCATGATGGGCCATGGTGCGGACCAGGGTCGCGGCGCCGGGATTGAGCCGCACCCGCTGCTCGTAGCAGGCCTGCAGGCTGCGGACCGGCAGCCCCTTGAGCATGGCCACCCGTTCGCGCAAAGCCCCCTCGAATTCCAGTTCGCCGCGCATGGCCCGCTCGGTGATGGCCGAGACCTGGTCCTTGACGCCGGCAAAATCGGCCAGCTCGTCCAGGCATTCGCAGCCGATGATGGTCGAATCCATGTCGGCGATCAGCAGCCGCTTGCGCCGCGCCTCGGTGGGCTGGACGCAGACATCGACCGCCAGGCCCTCCAGCAGGGCGGCGGTCATCCTGCGCGTGGCCTTGAGGTTGCCCTCGGCGGAGAAGTCGACGCAGCCGGGCCCCAGCGAACGGGCCGCGCCGGCGCATTGGCCCGACAGCCGGCCGGCGGCCTCGCCCAACACTTGCGCTTGAGGGGCAACCAGGGTGATGGAGAGCATCATGACCTCCCGCATCTGGCTGATCGCCGGTCCCACCGCAAGCGGCAAGTCGGCCCTGGCCCTGCGGCTGGCCCGCGAGACCGGCGGCGAGATCGTCAATGCCGACGCGTTGCAGCTCTATGCCGACCTGCGGGTGCTGAGCGCCCGCCCCGCGCCGGACGAGGAGGCGCAGGCCCCCCACCACCTGTTCGGTGTGGCCGACGGGGCCGATGGCTGGTCGGTCGGCCGCTGGCTGCGGGCGGCGACCGGGGTGCTGGACGACATCGCCGCGCGGGGGCGGACGGCCATCGTAGTCGGCGGGACCGGTCTCTACTTCAAGGCGCTGACCGAGGGCCTGGCGGAAATCCCCCCAGTACCCGTGGAAGCGCGGGCCGAAGCGGCGGGCGTGTTCGACACGCTGGGTGAAGCGGCGACCCGGGCGCGGCTGGCGGCGGCGGACCCGGTGTCGGAGGCCCGCATCGCGCCAGGCGACCGGACACGGCTGATCCGGGCCCTGGAGGTCTGGCTGGCCACGGGCCGGGCCCTGACCGCCTGGCATGCCGACACCCGCCCGGCCCTTACCCCCGATAGCTGGCGGGCGGTGGCGATCGAACCGGACCGGGCCGCCCTCTACGGCCGCTGCGACGCGCGGCTGGGGGCGATGCTCGAGGCCGGGGCGCTGGACGAGGTGGCGCGGCTGGCGGGGCGGGGGCTGGCGTCCGATCTGCCGGTGATGAAGGCCGTGGGGGTGCGCGAACTGGCGGCCCATCTGCGCGGCGAGCTAACCCTGGAGGCGGCCCTGACGGCGGCGCGGCAGGAAACCCGCCGCTACGCAAAACGGCAGCTGACCTGGATCCGGAACCAGACCCCGGACTGGCCGAGGATCACGGCGCTGGAGCCCGACGCGGCGTGGAGGCAGTTGGGGCCCTAGGGGACGGCGGCAACCCAGGGCATAGACCCGACATGGCGCGGCCCTATCTCCCTGCCGAAACGGCGATGCTGACCCGGATCTTCGGGGGTTCCATCGACTATGGCCGGGTGCGCATCGCCAAGGGCGCGGGCGCCAACCTGGTGGCGATTGGCGCCTTCCAGCGCAGGGCGCCCGCCATCACCCTGGGGCGAACCATCTACTACCGCGACGACTTCTACCGCGAAGATTTCACGGCCAATCCCGCCGACGCCGCCCTGCTAGCCCATGAGACCACCCACATCTGGCAGTACCAGACCCGGCTGGGCGAGACGCTGGGCCCGCCGACCGTGGCTCTGGACACCCTCAAGCACGGCAAGGACGCCTACGAGGTCGCCAACCTGACCGCCGACACCGACTTCAACAGCCTGGGCTATGAGCAGCAGGCCGAGGCGGTGCTGGAATACGCCACAGCCATGCTGGGCGGCCATGCGGCAAACCTCGCCCGCTATGGCGCGGTGTTGCGGTCAGGCGGCATCCCGCTGCCCGGCTAAATCCCGGATTTGGGCAATTCCTTTCCCCAAACCTCACCTTGACCCTAAACCCGTGTCGTGGCATGACGCTCACGCAAGCTTTGGAGCAAAAGTCGTGCGTATCGCAAAGATCGTACTTACGGAGCGGCCGACCACGACGTGACCCCAGCACGTCGTGAAACGGCCGCGCGAACTGAGGGCCCCTTGTGGGCCTTTTTTCTTGCCTTTTTCGCCTCCTCCGGACCGATCAGATGCCCAGCCAGAAGACCCTGACCCCCACCAACACGACCGCCACCCAGGAAATGACCGGCGCCGAGATGGTGGTCCGCGCCCTCGTCGACCAGGGCGTCGAGGTGATGTTCGGCTATCCGGGCGGGGCGGTGCTGCCCATTTATGACGCCCTGTTCCAGGACAACGCCGCCCACGGCGATCGCCTGCGCCATATCCTGGTCCGCCATGAGCAGGGCGCGGCCCATGCGGCGGAGGGCTATGCCCGCTCGACCGGCAGGCCGGGCGTGGTGCTGGTGACCAGCGGGCCGGGGGCGACCAACGCCATCACCGGCATCGTCGACGCCCTGATGGACTCCATCCCGATGGTCGTCCTGACCGGTCAGGTCCCCACCCACCTGATCGGCACCGACGCCTTCCAGGAGGCCGACACGGTCGGCATCACCCGCGCCTGCACCAAGCATAACTACCTGGTCAAAGACGTCCGCGACCTGCCGCGGATCATCCACGAGGCCTTCCACATCGCCACCTCGGGTCGGCCCGGTCCGGTGCTGATCGACATTCCCAAGGACGTGCAGTTCGCCAAAGGGACCTATGCCGGTCCTGGCGAGGTGGTCCACGCCCACGCCTATAATCCCCGCACCAAGGGCGATCCGGCCAAGATCGCCGAGGCCGTCCGACTGATCGCAAACGCCAAGCGGCCGATCTTCTACACCGGCGGCGGCGTCATCAACGCCGGTCCCGCGGCCAGCGAGCGGCTGCGCGAGTTCGCGGCCCTGACCGGGGCGCCCGTGACCTCGACCCTGATGGGGCTGGGCGCCTTCCCGGCCGCCGATCCGGCCTGGCTGGGCATGCTGGGCATGCACGGCACCTTCGAAGCCAACCACGCCATGCATGACTGCGACGTGATGATCTGCGTCGGAGCGCGGTTCGACGACCGGGTGACCGGGCGGCTGGACGCCTTCTCGCCCGGCAGCAAGAAGATCCACATCGATATCGACGCCAGCTCGATCAACAAGAATATCCGGGTCGATGTCGGCATCGTCGGCGACGCCGGCAGCGTGCTGGACGACATGGTCGCCGCCTGGAAGGCCGGCGGCCACACCGCCAACCGCGAGGCCCTGGGCGACTGGTGGCGCAGCATCGACCACTGGCGGGCGCGGCAATGCCTGCGCTACGGCCACTCCGACAGCGTGATCAAGCCGCAGTACGCCATCGAGCGTCTCTACGCCCTGACCCGCGACCGCGACGTCTACATCACCACCGAGGTCGGCCAGCACCAGATGTGGGCCGCCCAGTTCTACCGCTTCCAGGAGCCCAACCGCTGGATGACCTCCGGCGGACTGGGGACCATGGGCTATGGCCTGCCGGCGGCGGTGGGCGTGCAGCTGGCCCATCCGGATAGCTTGGTCATCGACATCGCCGGCGAGGCCAGCGTGCAGATGACCATGCAGGAGATTTCCACGGCGGTGCAGTACCGCCTGCCGATCAAGATCTTCATCCTCAACAACGAGTGGATGGGCATGGTGCGCCAGTGGCAGGAACTGCTGCACGGCCAGCGCTACAGCCACAGCTATTCGGAAAGCCTGCCCGATTTCGTGAAACTGGCCGAAGCCTATGGCGCGGTCGGCATCCGGGCCGACACCCCCGCCGAACTGGACGCCAAGATCATCGAGATGATCGACAGCCCCCATCCGGTGATCTTCGATTGCCGGGTCGAGAAGAACGAGAACTGCCTGCCGATGATCCCGTCGGGCAAGGCTCACAACGAGATGATCCTGCCCGAGGAAGGCGACGACCTGGGCGCGGTCATTGACGAGGCCGGCCGCCGGCTGGTTTGAAGGACTTCATGAGCACCGATCCCCAAGCGGCCGACCAGCCGGCCAGCGCCTATGACCTCAGCCACGAGACCGAGGTCGAGAACCTGGCGACCTTCGCCCTGCTGGTCGACAACGAGGCGGGGGTGCTGCATCGGGTGGTGGGGCTGTTCGCCGCGCGGGGCTACAATATCGAGAGCCTGACGGTGGCCGAGACCGACCGCCGGGCCCACACCAGCCGCATCACGGTGGTGACCCGCGGCGCGCCCCACGTGCTGGACCAGATCGAGGCCCAGCTGGAAAAGGTGGTCAGCGTCCGCCGCGTCCACAACGTCACCCGCGACCCCAACGGCGTCGAGCGCGAGCTGGCCCTGGTCAAGGTGCGCGGCACGGGCGCCGAGCGCGTCGAGGCGCTGCGGGTGGGCGAAATCTTCCGGGCCCGGGTGATCGACACCACCGCCGAGAGCTTCGTCTTCGAACTGACCGGCGCGCCGGGCAAGATCGACAGCTTCGTGGAACTGATGCGGCCGCTGGGGCTGGTGGAACTGTCGCGGACGGGCGTGCTGTCGATCGAGCGCGGCGCGACGGGGATGTAATTCCTCATCCGGCGACTGCCGCTTTCGTGCTGTCCTCGACGGCGCGCAGCCAAGGAAAATCAAGATCGCCATCGCGGTCGGCGTAGTGTCCCAACTGGGCGAGCGACGGCTCCCTGACGATCGAAACCGTTCGCCCCACGCAGCGGATCAGGCCGTCGGCGATGAGGGCGTTCCACAGGCGACTGGCGTGGACGGGCGTTATTCCCGCGGTCTGGGCGATCTGCCGCCGGGTCAGATGCAGCAGGAATGAGTTCTCGACCTGGCCATCGGCGGACCGCAGGCGATGCAGGATATCGATCAGAAGATAGGCAATGCGGGCCTTGGCGGAGTCGAGGCCCAGGCTTGCATGCCGGTCGCCTGCCGTAACCCGCTCGGCCTGGGCGAACATGTACATGATCGCCGCAAGCCGGGGCATGTTGAACATCTCCGCAAGCAGGCGTTTGTCAAAGGGCGCGATGACGGCGTCGGAAAGCGCTTCCAGACTCTCTGCGTGGTGACGCATCGAGACGCTGGGCATGGCGAGCAGATCGCCCGGAAAGTGCAACCGCCGCACCTGCTGCGACCCGTCGGGAAAGCAGCTGTAACTCATCACCCAACCGGCCATGAGCACGAAGGCCCGATCGGCGGGATCGCCCTCCTGGACGATGGTGTGGCCGCGTTTCACGGGCAGCGGACTGGCTTCAAGTCTTTCAAGGAAGGCCAGTTCGGACCGGTCGATCCTGAAGCGTCGTGTCACGCGCTCTGCAAAGACACCCATGGTCTTCTCCGGCGTAGCCGTCCGCAGTGCATAGCCGCAAACCAGCCTGACCGGTAACAAATGATATTTGAAGCCGAAACCGGGCGACATAGGCTGCGGAGGTTCATGCCGGGGGATTTTGAACCGAAGGAGCCCCTCATGAGCCCGACACTGGAAGATCAGGTCGCAAGGGAACCTGCGAACACTGAGGAACGGCCGGATAGCCGGCGCGATCTATTCATGCGCGGGACAGTGATGCTGTCCGGGGTGGCGTTCTTCGCCCTTCCCGCAGCCTGCGCTCGCGCCCAGGAGCCGCCGGCCGCGAGCAAGCCGGCGGACAAGCCGTCAGGACCGTCGCTCTATGACCGACTAGGGGGCATTTTCGCGATTGCCGCGGTCGTGAACTATTTCAGCGACGAGATCATCAAGGATCCGATCGCGGGTGCGCAATCGGCCAACCCCAGGCTTCGCGAATGGCACACAAAACAACTCGGCCGGCTGCCGGGCTTGAAGTTCATGCGCACGCTCTGGGTGGCCGCCGTGTCGGGTGGGCCATTCCAATACACCCCCACGCGGCCGGGAAGCACGAATCTCGGGCTCGAGGAAGCCCACAAGGATCTGAAGATCTCGCCCAAGGAGTTTGACGCCGTCGCGGCGGTGTTGTCGCGTTCCCTCGATCATTTTTCCGTGCCCCAGCGCGAGAAGTCGGAAGTCCTGGCCGCCTTCGCCGCGCACAAGGACGAGGTGACGAAAGGATCGCAGGCCGCGCCATAGCCAGGCCCAGGCGGGGATGCGGACCCTCGGAGCATGTCCCCTACAGGCCCGCCAGCCTCTGCATCAGCTCGGCCGCGCGGGCCAGTTCCGCCTGTTCCTTCACGGTCAGCGCCGCGTCCATCGCCGAGGCCAGCCAGGCTCGGCGGGCGGTCATGTCCTGGCTGATGACGGCGCGGCCGGCGGCGGTGATTTCCAGCAGCAGGGTCCGGCGGTCGACTTCGCCCCGGGTGCGGACAACCAGGCCGTCAGTTTCCAGTCGGGCAATCAGCCGGGTCAGGGACTGGGGCTGCAGCCTTTCGGCCTCGGCCAGACGGGCGGCGGGCATGGGGCCCTCGCGGTGGAGGGTGTTGAGCAGGCCCAGGCCCGACAGGCTCACCGCGGATTGGGGCCGCTCGGCGCGCAGGCGGCGAGCCAGCTGCAGAACGGCTCTGGCGATGGTGGCGGTCGAATCCGGCATTTGATACGCATAGCGTATTATCGAGAAAGGTGATAGAGCGGGGAGCATGACCGCTCTGACCGCCATCCTACCCTGCAACGACCTGGACGCCAGCGAGGCCTTCTACGGCCGGCTGGGCTTTGTGCGGGAGGGCGGGCCCGACGACTACCGCATGCTGAGCGACGGCAAGGGCGGAACCCTGCATCTGACCGATGCGGTGGCAGGGTGGCTGGTCCCAGGCCGCAATCCGTTCGGCCTGTATCTCTATGCCGAGAATGTCGACGAGCTGGCCGCTGGCGTGGCCGACCTGATCCTGGGCGGCAAGGTCGAGGACAAGCCCTGGGGCATGTACGAGTTCGCCCTCTCCGACCCCGACGAGACGCTGGTGCGGGTGGGCTGGCCCACCCGCCTGCGCGGCGCTCAGGCCGGCTGAGCCGCCAGCCGCTCGGCGCGCACCTTGCGGATGACCAGGGTGCGGAAGACCCCATACTGGCCCAGGAACAGGGCCGCCTTGGAGGCCATCGGGAAGATGGCCATGAACAGGGCCCAGGTCGTCAGGCTGTAGCTCATGGCGACATAGGCGTTGATCGCTGCCGTGGCGAACATCAGGGCGGCCCAGACATAGCCGGCGATCAGCAGCGGCCGCTCGCCCAGCCGGCCCTTGGCGATGTCGGGCATGTAGCGGCGCATCCAGTAGGGCTGCAGCATGACCGTCCCGACCACGATATAGATGATGCTGGGCTTGACCATCACGAAGCGCGGGTCGTCGGTCAGGATGCTGACCCCGCCCAGGACGGTGATCAGGCCCAGACTCATCCACTGCAGGGCGCCGATGGGCTTTTTGGCATAGAGCGCCCAGCCGATCTGGGCCACGGCGATGGCGATGCCCAGGCCGACGGCCAGGCGCAGATCGACCCCGGCCAGCCGCAGGCCGACGAAGACGAAGGTGGAGAGCATATCCGCCGCGAGGGGACGGACGGCTTGCATAAAGGGGTTCATGGCGGGGCTCCGTGATGTGAGGCCCCAAGACTGCGGGCAGCGGGGGAAATCGGCCAGACCGGTCCGCGAAAGGAACCCGTCGATTGGCGAAGACCACCCGCCGCTCGCGCTTCGTGAGCTGTCTTAGGCGGCTTTCAGCAGGTTGAAGCGGTAGAGGGCCGCCCCGATCGCCGCGCCGATGGCCGGCGCGACAATGAACAGCCAGAGCTGGCTGAGCGCCTGGCCCTGGACCAGAATCGCCGGGCCGAAGCTGCGGGCCGGGTTGACCGAGACGCCGGTGACCTGAATGCCGACGATGTGGATCACCGCCAGGGTGATGCCGATGGCCAGGCCCGCGAAGCCTGGCGACGAGCCTGCCCCGGTCGAGCCCAGGATGACGATGACGAAG
The DNA here is from genome assembly GCF_030814835.1 of Caulobacter ginsengisoli. Lineage (GTDB taxonomy): Bacteria > Pseudomonadota > Alphaproteobacteria > Caulobacterales > Caulobacteraceae > Caulobacter > Caulobacter ginsengisoli. Next base: position 358,219 of record NZ_JAUSVS010000002.1, on the reverse strand, counting down.
AGGGCGGTCATCACCACCTCGAAGGCGAAGGCCGCCTGCATCGGGAACTCGCCCAGATAGCCCTCGCCCCAACCATTGGCGCCCAGGCTGCCGCCCAGGCCGCCGGCGTTGGCGATATACCAAAGGATGGCGGCCCCCACCGTCGCCCCGGCGAACTGGGCCACCCAGTAGATGACCATCTCGCGGGCGCTCATCCGCCCGGCGATGAACGCCCCCAGGCTGACCGCAGGATTGACGTGGCAGCCCGAGATCGGCCCGATGCCGTAGGCCATCGCGACGATGGCAAAGCCGAAGGCCAGGGCAATGCCCAGCTGACCGACGTGATCGCCGCCCAGCACCGCGGCGCCGCAACCGAAGAGTACAAGGGTCAATGTGCCGATGAACTCGGCCAGGAACTTGGACATCTGGACGTCTCCCTATGTTTTTTGTCGCCCCCGACTTGGGAGAGGCGTGGCGGGAGGTTGGTTGCTTTTGCCGAGTCTAGGAAGGGCTGGATGACGACATGTCGCGCCGGTGTTCTTCCCTCGGCAACCAATCGTCCCTATATTAGACCCGTTCGGGCTTGCCCGGACTATGGAGATAAACGCGCGCGTAATAAGCGGACTGGACCCGGGTGCGATTCCCGGCGGCTCCACCATCACCTTTTCCGGGTATCGCCGGAGAGCATGGGGCCGATCAGCATCGACAGACGTCTAAAGGTGTTTGCTTTCTCTCGGCCTGACCCACCGCTTCGGGTCATTAAACTAAATGCGAACGATAACTTCGCTGAAGAGTTCGCTGTCGCCGCGTAATGCGGTTCCGGTGAGTTCGACCTAAAGCCCTGCGGGTTTAGCACCTTCAGGCGGGGCCCGGAGGGAGCCTGGCAACAGAATCCCTCCACCTTCGTCATTTGCGGATTTGTTCAGGCTTCCCGCCGTTGTGGAAAGCCTGTCGCCCGGCAAGAGTCCGGCTTTGCGCCGGGCCGCCAACAGGCTACCTTCCCCTCAACAGAAACCGTCAGTTCGCGTCGGACAATGCCCCAGGACAAACCGCCTCAAGACCAGATGCAGTACGAGGCGATGGCGCAGGATGCGCTGCGCGGCGTCGTCAAGGCGGCGCTGCGGCGCGCCGCGGCCCCGGGCGGCCTGCCCGGCGACCACCATTTCTACGTCACCTTCCGCACCGACGCCCCGGGCGTTTCGGGCCCGCCGGAGGTGCTGTCGAAATACCCAGAGGAGATGACCATCGTCCTGCAGCACCAGTACTGGGACCTGGCGCCGGGCGAGACCTTCTTCTCCGTCACCCTGAAGTTCGGCGGCCAGCCCAAGCGGCTGTCGGTGCCCTATTCGGCGGTGGTGCGCTTCTTCGACCCGCATGTGCAGTTCGGCCTGCAGTTCGAACCGCCCGAGCCCCGCGCCGCCGAGCCGGTCGAGGCGCTGGAGGAGGCCGAGGCCGCGCCGATCTCGGACGAGCCCAAGGTCGTTTCGCTCGACCAGTTCCGCAAGAAGTAGGGCGTGGGCGACATCGCCTCCGATGAGGCCAAGACCCTGACCGACGAGGCCATCCTCGAGCGGTTCACCCGCACCAAAAACCAGCCCACCGGCTCGCAGACGCTCGGCTTTCGCCTCGTGGCCGTCAGCCAGGCCCGCAAGGAGGTCGAGGTCGCCTTCGACGCCCGGGCCGAGCTGCTGTGCAACCCGATGGGCCAGGTCCAGGGCGGCTATGTCTGCGCCATGTTGGACGAATGCATGTCGGTGGCCGGCATGGTCGCCTCGGGCATGACCAGCGTCGTGCCGACCCTGGAAATGAAGACCAGCTTCCTGCGGCCCGCCATGCCCGGCCCCCTGCGCGGAGTGGGCCGGGTGATCCGTTACGGCCGCACCATCGCCTTCCTGGAGGGCGAACTCTACGACGGTGAAGATCGGCTGTTGGCCAAGGCCTCGGCAACCGCTATTCCAACGCCCTTCAAGTCCTTCAAGAAATAGGATTTTCGCATGCGCCGCTGGCTTCAGATGGGTCTGGGATTGCTGGCCGCCGCGACGCTCTCCGCTTCAGCCCTCCCCGGCGCCGCCATGGCCGCCGGCAAGCCCTCGCCCTTTGCGAACTGGGCAGCCGTGGTCGTGGCCGGTGACTATCACGCCGCCCACGACTCGGAAGAGACCGAGGCCTTCGACAACGCGCGCCGCGACGTGACCACCGCCCTCAGCACGGAGATGGGCTTCCAGCCCGGCAATGTCCGCCAGTTTTCGGTGCGGCCCGGGCGCTATCCGGACACCAGGCCGGGCTCCAGCACCGTGTTCAACATCTACGACAATCTCAAGGAACTGGCGGGCCAGGCCAAAGGGGGGTGCCTGTTCTACTACACCTCGCACGGCGCCCCGGAAGGCGCATACCTGGGCAGCGAGGATCCTGACGGGGCGACCCTCATCTTCCCGACCGAACTCACTGAGCTGATCGAACGGGCCTGCCCCAAGCGTCCGGTCATCGTGGTGATTTCGACCTGCTTCTCGGCCGTCAACATCCCGGCCATGAGCAAGCCCAACTGGATGGTGATGACCGCCGCCCGCAAGGATCGCACCTCGTTCGGCTGCAGCGCCAGGGACACCTATCCCTACTTCGACGCCTGCTTCCTGTCGCAGCTCAAGGCGGCCAAGAACTTCGCGGTTCTGGCCCCGGCCGTGAAGGCCTGTATCGGCCAGAAGGAAATCGATACCGGCATGCGCCCGCCCGCGGAGCCGCAGACCTACATCGGCGGCGCCATGCTGCCGCTGCTGCCGCTGATGCCCTTCCCGCACGGGGGCTAGGTTTTCAGCGGCAGGCCCGCAAAATCCCTCCCGTTCCGCCGGGTTAAGCTCTAGAAGCTGAAGGCACCACAGCCCCGAGGCCGACCTTGCACCTTCCCCCAGCCGCGCGCGCCGTGACGGCGGCGCTCTGCGTCTTCCTGACCAGCCTGGCCCCGACGATGGGCGGCGCGCAGACCGCGAAGCCGACGCCCGTCGCGCCCACCGCCGCGCCGGCCGCCACGCCTGGCGTCGTCCCCATGGTTCCGGCCGAGCTGGAGGCCTTCGTCGACGGCGTGGTGCGCGACGCCATGGTCCGCGACCATGTGGCCGGGGTGACGGTCAGCGTCGTGCAGAACGGCCAGGTCGTCCTGAAGAAGGGCTATGGCTTCGACCGCCTCTCGCCCGGCCGGGCGGTGGATCCCGACCGCAGCCTCTTCCGCATCGCCTCGATCTCCAAGACCTTCACCTGGATGCTGATGATGCGCGAGGTCGAGGCCGGCCGCATGCGGCTGGACGGCGATATCAACCTCTACCTGCCCCAGGCCGTGCGGGTGCCCGACCAGGGCTATGACCGCCAGGTTCGGGTCAGCGATATCATGACCCATCGCCCCGGCTTCGAGGACCGGGCGCTGGGCCAGCTGTTCGAGCGCGAGCCGGCCCGGGTTCGGCCCCTGCTGACCTATCTGCGCCAGGAGCGGCCCCGGCGGGTGCGCGAGCCGGGGACCCTGCCCTCCTATTCCAACTATGGGGTGGCGCTGGGCGGCGAGGCGGTGGCCTATCTGAACGGCAAGACCTTCCAAAGCCTGGTCGAGAGCCGCATCACCGGCCCGCTGGGCATGAGCCGCACCACCTTCCGCGAGCCCTATCCAGCCAAGCCCGGACTGCCCGCGCCCATGCCGGCCTGGCTGAGCGGCGACGTCTCCGAGGGCTATATGTGGACCGGCGGCGGTTTCTCACCCCGCGGCTTCGAATACGCCAGCCAGGTCGCCCCGGCCGGCGGCGCCTCGACCACCGCGGCCGACATGGCCCGCTACATGCTGATGATCCTGGGCGACGGGACCCTGGACGGAACCACCATCTACAGTCCCGCGACGGCGGCGGGCTTCCGCACCCCGGTCCGGCCCTATCCCGGCGTCGCCGGCTGGGCCCATGGCTTCAACGAGACGACCCTGCCCGGCGGCTATACCGGCTATGGGCATGGCGGCGACACCCTGGCCTTCCACTCGCAGATGGTCACCGTCCCGGCCCTGGACCTGGGCGTCTTCGTCTCGACCAACACCGACACCGGCTATCGCCTGGCCGGCGTGCTGCCCGGGATGATCGTCCAGCGCTTCTACGCCCCGCGCTCGGACCTGCAGGCGCCCGGTTCCGACTGGCTGAAGGCCAATGCCGGCCGGTTCGAGGGCGAATACATCTCCACCCGCCGCGCGCACCACGGCCTGGAAAAGCTGGTCGACCTGATCAACGCCAGGTCAAAGGTCTCGGTGAACAGGGCCGGCTACCTGGTGATGAAGGGCTTCGACTTCCAGAACGTCTGGGCCCCCACCGACGAGGCCGGCCATTTCCGCGAACTGGGCGGCTGGCGGACCCTCACCTTCGAGATGAAGGAAGGCCGGGCCGTCCGCTACTACAGCCCGGGCGGGGCCGTAGCCTATAACCGCGGCGGGCTGGTGTTCAGCCAGACCCTGATGTTCCTCGTCACGCTGGCGACGCTGATCGCGGCCCTGGCCACCCTGGCCGGCGTCTTCCAGCGCGACCGCCGCGACTTCCGCCAGACCACGCCGCAGAGCCGGGCCAGCCTGGTCCAGAACATCCAGTCGGTGCTGTTCCTGCTGGCCATCGGCGAGTTCGCCCTGTGGGGCATGAAGGCCGGCGACGTCACCGCCATCTTCTACGACTGGCCGGGCTGGCTGCTGCTGACCGGCTCGGCCTTCGCCCTGGTGGCCAGCGTGCTGCAGCTGATCGTGCTGGTCCTGCTGCCCTTCATCTGGCGCGGTGGCCGGCGGGTGGACAGCTGGACGACCGGCCGCAAGCTGCGCTTCTGCGCCACGGCGGCGATCTTCACCCTGTTCTCGCTGCTGCTGGCCCTGTGGGGCGGCATCTACCCCTGGGCGGCTTAGAGGCGCCATTTAGACGTTAACGAATCAGTTACCGCGACATCTCGCCCCTTGTCGGCACGGTCCTCGCAGCCCCAGGATCAACTTGGGCAGTTGGGGTTCAGTAGCGTGTCAAAAGGGGACGGTATCGCGTTCGGGGCCGCGGGGATTGCGGCCTGGTTGCTGGCGACGGCCTTCTACGCCGCGTTCGGGGGCTCGCTGCTGGAAACGGCCTTCTGGTTCTATGCGCTCAACGCCTTCCTGATCGCGGCGGGCTATGGCCTGCTGTTCGTGGCGGTGGCGCGGCTTCGCCGTGTACCCTGCCGCAAGCGTGGACTGCCGGCTCTGGTCTTCGCCGCCCCGGGCGTCATCGGCGCCGCCGTCGTGCTCAGCAATTTCGGCCAGCTCTTCCCGGACTTCAGCCCCGCGAGCCTCGGCCGCTACGGCGCCTATCTGTTCGTCGGCTTCGCGGCCCTGACCCTGCTGGCCCTGGAGCGCCCGCGCCCCAAAGCCTAGCGCTTGGTCACCCTGATGGTGATGCGCTCGCGCTCGCCCTGGTGACGCTCGACCAACAGCCGGGCCACCTGGGAGTCGTCGTGGAAGGCATAGCCCTTCACCGCGTCCAGCAGCGCCTTGGCCAGGTTGTCCAGGTCCATGAGCGGCGGTTCGCCCTCATGCTCCATGCGGATCTCGACCTCATGGTCGCCCCAGCTCGGCCGGGCGGCCCGCCATTCCTTGCGGAAGAACTCATAGAGCAGCGGCTTGTAGTATTTGGCCTGGGTGGTCAGGCCGTCGACGACGACCTCCAGGACGCCGCCGATCTCGCGGGCCCTGACCTTGCCGAATCCGACCCAATCGCCATCCATGACCGCGATGTAATAGTCGCAGCGGCCCCGCCTCCGCTAGACTCGCCGCGAAGAGGAGGCGCGGGATGGCGGTCTCACGGCGAGGCTTTCTGACCTGGAGCGCCGGCGGCGCCTTCCTGTTGGCCCTGCCGGCCCGCGCGGCCGGGCCCCTGTCGCCCTGGATCGCCATCCATCCCGACGGCCGGGTGGTGCTGACCACCACCGCCCTGGAGATGGGCCAGGGTTCGCGCACCGGCCAGGCGCAAATCCTGGCCGACGAGCTGGACGTGGCCTGGGAGCAGGTCTCCACGGTCCTCTCGCCCGAAAGCGCACCCTTCCTCAGCGACGGGGCCCTCTATTCCGGCGGCAGCGAGACCCTGCGCACCCGCTTTACCCTGCTCCGCAAGGCCGGGGCCTCGGCCAGGCTGCAGCTCATCGCCGCCGCCGCCCGCCGCTGGGGCGTCGGTCCTGGCCAATGCGACACCGAGGCCGGGTTTGTGCGCCATGGCGCCAGCGGCCGGCGCCTGGGCTATGGCGAACTGGCGGCCGAGGCCGCCGTCCTGCCCCCGCCCGCCGATCCGCCGCTCAAGCCGGCGGCGGCCCGCCGCTTCATCGGCAAGCCGCTCTCCACCCTGGACCAGGCCGACAAGACCAACGGGACCGCCCGCTATGGCATCGACTTCCGCCTGCCCGGCATGCTGTTCGCCTCGATCTGGCAATGCCCTGCCTGGGGCGGGAGCCTGGAGAGCGTCGATCCGGCCCCCGCCCTCGCCAGACCCGGGGTGGTTAAGGTGGTCCAACTGAAGAACGCCGTGGCGGTGGTGGCCCGCTCGACCTGGCAGGCCTTCCAGGGCCTGCGCACCCTGGAGCCGAAATGGCGCGAACCCGACACCCTTGCCGCCTCGCCCCTGATCGCCAAAACCCTGGCCGCGCAGCAGGGCGGGACGGGTTCGATGGTGCGGCCGCGCGAAGGCGGCGAGGCGCAGCGGGCGGCCCTGCGAGCCGCCTATGCCACGGCGACCCGCAAGCTCGAGGCGAGCTACGAGCTGGCCTATCTGGCCCATGCGCCGATGGAGCCGATGAACGCCACGGCCCGCTGGACCCCCGAACGGCTGGAGATCTGGGCGCCTTGCCAGTCGCCGACCTGGCTGCGGGACGATGTGGTGGCCGCGACCGGGCGGCCGGCGGCGGAGATCGTCGTCCATCCCCTGTTGATGGGCGGCGGGTTCGGGCGGCGGCTGAAGGGCGACTATGCCGCCCTCGCCGCCCTGGTCGCCCGCGAGGTCGACGGGCCGGTGCAGCTGGTCTGGACCCGCGAGGAGGATTTCGGCCACGACTTCTACCGCCCGGCGATGCGGGCCACCTTCCGCGCCGCCCTGGACGGCGGCCTGCAGGGTTACGAGGTGGTCGCCGCCACCACCGACGATGTCACCGGCTCCAGCCAGCCGGCCCCCTATGGGCTCAAGGCCTGGGCCGCCACCCTGACCAATGTGAAGACCGGCGTCCCCATCGGCGCCTGGCGCTCGGTCGACACCGGCATGATGCTGTTCGCCAGGGAGAGCTTCATCGATGAGTGCGCCGAGGCTCTGGGCATCGACCCGCTGGCCTTCCGCGAGCGCCTGCTCGGCGACAATCCCCGCGCCCTGCGGGTGCTGCGCGCCGCCGCCAAGGCCATTGGCTGGGGCAAGCCCGCGGCCAAGGGCGTCGGCCGGGGGTTGGCCCTGATGCATGACTGGGACACCCTGGTCGCTCACGCCATCGAGGCGGAGGTCACGGGCCAGACCCTCAAGGTCAGGCGCATCGTCGTGGCCGCCGACTGCGGCCTGGCGGTAAACCCTCAGCAGGTGCGGGCCCAATTCGAGGGCGGAACCCTGATGGGCCTGTCGGCGGCGCTGGGCGAGGCCATCACTGTCACCGATGGGCGAGCCGACCAGTCCAATTTCGACACCTACGCGGTGCTACGCATGAACCAGGCCCCGCCCATCCAGGCCATCCTGTTCGACAGCCCCGACGCGCCGGTCGGCGGGGCCGGCGAGCCGCCGGTGCCCGGCGTCGCCCCGGCCCTGGCCAATGCGGTGCGGATGGCGACCGGCCGGCGGGTGCGGTCCCTGCCGTTCGCCGCCCAGGGTTTCTCGGTCTAGAGCTTCTCGACCTTCACCGCGGTGCCGTAGGCCAGCACTTCGGTGATGCCTTCCATGATCTCGTTGGCGTCGTAGCGCATGGCGATGATGGCGTTGGCGCCGGCCGCCTGAGCGTGCTCGATCAAGAGGTTCAGGGCCTCCTGCCGGGCCGTCTCGGCCAGGTTGGTGTAGATCGACAGGTTGCCGCCGAAGATGGCCTGGATGCCACCGCCGATATTGCCGATGACGCTGCGCGAGCGGACGGTAATGCCCCGGACCAGGCCGACATATTCGGTGACCCTGTAGCCGGGCAGATCGTTGGTGGTGGCGACGAGCATGACGTCCTCCCTGGATGATGGCCCGCTATAGCCCATCGCCCGTTGCGGCGGGAGCCCCGCGCGGCTAGACCGCCGCCATCGTTGAGATGGATGCCAAGATGACCGCCACCCGCACCGAGACCGACACCTTCGGCCCCATCGAGGTCGCCGCCGACCGCTACTGGGGGGCGCAGTCGCAGCGGAGCATCGGCAACTTCAAGATCGGCTGGGAGAGGCAGCCCAAGCCGATCATCCGGGCCCTGGGGATCGTGAAGCGCGCCGCGGCCGAGGCCAACATGCAGCTGGGCAGGCTGGACCCGACGATCGGGAACACCATCGTCGCGGCGGCCCAGGAGGTCATCGACGGCAAGCTGGACGACCACTTCCCGCTGGTGGTCTGGCAGACCGGTTCGGGCACCCAGTCGAACATGAACGCCAACGAGGTGATTTCCAACCGCGCCATCGAGATGCTGGGCGGCGAGATGGGCAGCAAGAAGCCCGTCCACCCCAACGACCACGTCAATATGAGCCAGTCGTCGAACGACACCTATCCGACGGCCATGCACATCGCCTGCGCCGAGCAGGTGGCCCACGACCTGATGCCGGGCCTGTCCCACCTGCACGCCGCCCTGCAGGCCAAGACCAAGGCCTTCGACCACATCATCAAGATCGGCCGCACCCACACCCAGGACGCCACCCCCCTCACCCTGGGCCAGGAGTTCAGCGGCTACAGCCAGCAGGTCGGCCAGGCCATCCGGCGGATCAAGGAGACCCTCTACGGCCTCTACGAACTGGCCCAGGGCGGCACCGCCGTCGGCACGGGCCTGAACGCCCCCGTGGGCTTCGCCGAGCTGGTGGCCGAGAAGATCGCCGCCATCACCCACCTGCCCTTCATCACCGCCCCCAACAAGTTCGAGGCCCTGGCCGCCCACGACGCCATGGTGTTCAGCCACGGCGCCATCAACTCGGCCGCCGCGGCCCTGTTCAAGATCGCCAACGACATCCGCTTCCTGGGCAGCGGCCCGCGCTCGGGCCTGGGCGAACTTTCCCTGCCCGAAAACGAGCCCGGCAGCTCGATCATGCCCGGCAAGGTCAACCCGACCCAGTGCGAGGCCCTGACCATGGTCTGCACCCAGGTGTTCGGCAACCAGGCCACCATGACCTTCGCCGGCGCCTCGGGCCATTTCGAGCTCAACGTCTTCAACCCGGTGATGGCCTACAACTTCCTGCAGTCGGTCCGGCTGCTGGCCGATGCGGCGGTCAGCTTCACCGACAACTGCGTGGTCGGCATCGAGGCGCGCGAGGACAACATCAAGCGCGGGCTGGAGAACAGCCTGATGCTGGTGACGGCGCTGAACGGCCGCCTCGGCTACGACGTCTGCGCCAAGATCGCCAAGACCGCCCACAGGAACGGCACCACGCTTCGCCAGGAAGCGGTCGGCGGCGGCTATCTGACCGACGCGGAGTTCGACGAGTATGTGCGGCCGGAGAAGATGATCAGCCCAGGCTGAGATCGTCGAATCGCTTCGGGGGACTGCCCCCCTAACCGATGGTGACGCGTCGGCCGTCCGGCATGACCCTCTGGACCACAGTCCAAGGGATTTTCACCATGCGCCGTCCTCTCGCTCCGGTCTTCGCCGCCCTGGCCCTGGCCACCTCGGCCCAGGCCGCCAACCCGCCCGGCGCTCCCGCCGTCGTCGAGGCGCTCGACCAGGCCTGCTCGATCTATGTGCTGTCGGGCGACTACGACGGCTACATCGCCAAGGCGGAGTCCCTGGAGTTCAAGGACTTCTTCGGGACGCGGGTGCGGCGCACCAGCGGCGTCGACATGTTCATCATCTCGGCCACGGCGGATGCGCCGGACAAACGCCGATGCACCGTCGCCCTGGACGGACCGCCGGCCCTGGCCGAGCCGATGCCGGCCGCCGTCGCCGCCTGGGCCAAGACCCGCGGCTTCAAGCCCGACGGCAAGCCGACCCAGAAGACGAACGACGAGGGCAAGCCCTATGTCCGTACTGGGTGGAAGGCCCCCAAAGGCAGCCTGGAGATGAACGTCTTCGGCGTCGACGCCAAGGGCCGGGTCAATGTGGTGGTGACCTGGACGACCCGGGACTAGGGCTTCGGCACCACCGTCTTGCCGATCGGGGCCAGGGCGACGAGGGCCAGCTGGACATCCTTGAAGGCGAAGGGAATGCCGATGATGCTGACCGCCTCGGGAATGGCGATCAGCACGTGGCTTAGCGCGATGTGCCAGCCGCCCAGGATGAACCACAGCACATTGAGCACGCAGCCGACCGGGCCGGTGCCCAGGTCGTGCTGGCCGGTGACCTCGCTGCGGTCGACGATGTCCTTGCCGAACGGGAAATAGGCGAAGCCGGCGATCCGCCAGGCCGCGCCGGTATAGGGCAGGCCGATCACGGTGATGGCCATCAGCGCTCCGCCCAGAATCCACAGCGTGCCGGAGATCCAGCCGCCGAAGATGAACCACAGGATGTTGAGGAGCAGGGTCAAGGCAGGTGATTCCTATCGGGGTCGCGCTAAGGTGGGTGGTGATGAACGCCCCTGCAAAGAAAATCGGGACCCTGGGCCTGGACTTCAAGCGGGATGGCGCGGTTTTCCATCCCGCCGCCCTGGATGCGGCGACGGTGGCGGCGCTGCGCAGCCTGGATATCGAGCGCGCCGGCGTCCGGCTGAGCGGCGAGGCGCTGGCAGGCCGGCTCGCGGCGGCAACCGGCATCGCGGAGACCTTGCTGGGCCCTGGCGCAAGGCCGGTTCGGGCCGTGATGTTCGACAAGACCGCCGCCGACAACTGGATGGTGGCCTGGCACCAGGACCGCACCGTCTGCGTCCGGGAACGCCTTGAGACCCCGGGCTTCGGCCCCTGGTCGGTCAAGCACGGCCTGACCCACGTCGCTCCGCCCATCGATGTGCTGGAGGCCATGGTCACCCTGCGTCTGCATCTGGACGACTGCGGCCCGGACAACGCCCCGCTGCAGGCGGCCCTGGGCTCGCACCGGCTGGGCCGAGTGGCGGCAAGCGACGCCGCGGGACGGGCCCTGACCCATCCCATCCTGGAATGCCTGGCCGCCAGCGGCGACGTCTGGGCCTATTCGACGCCGATCCTGCACGCCTCGGCCCGGGCCAGGGTCCCGGCTCGGCGGCGTGTGCTGCAGCTGGACTATGCCGCCTTCGACCTGCCCGGCGGCCTGCAATGGCTGGGGCTGGCGACATGAGCGTGCAGATCGTCCGGGTCGAGGGCGCCCTGCCCGAAGGCTTCCCGGCCCTGCGCGCCCAGGCCGAAGCCGAAGGCGTGCGCAACATGAGCGCCCTGGCGGCGCAGTGGGTGGAGACTGAGAACCCCTTCCGCGACCCCGGCGCCCTCTTCGCCGCCTTCGCCGAGGGCGAGTTGGTCGGCCTCGGCGGGGTGACGCCGCAGCCTGGCCTGGACCGGCCGGCCATGCGCATGCGCCGGCTCTACGTGGCGCCGTCAGCACGGCGACTGGGCGTGGGACGGATGCTGGCCGCGGCGATGATGCAGCAGGGGCTTCAGGCCGCCGACCTGCTGGTTTCCAATGCGCAGGCTACGGCCGCGGCGCCGCCTTTCTGGGAGGCGATGGGGTTCGCGCAAGCCCCGGAAGGGATGGGGTTCAGCCACTGGATGGGCGACGGGATCGCGAAATTGAGTTAGGCTTGGGTATGGGCAAGGCTGAGCTCAAGATCGAGATCGACGCGGACCTGCTGGAGACTGCCAGACAGGCTGGCATGCCGCTCGAACTCGTGGTGGAGGACGGCCTCAGGCGCGCCCTGGCTCATCATGCCGACCTCGTCAGCCCTTCGAGATTGTCAGAGGGAATGGGTGAAGAGCGCGCGAAGCAATGGGCGAGCGACAACGCCGAGGCCATTGCGGAGTTCAATCAACGTGTCGCCGAACGCGGTCTGATCAGCGCCGAGTGGCGGCGCTGGTAGCGTGCGTCAATTCGATTTCTATGAAAATCCGTTCGCTTCGAGCCGGGCTATAGCGCCCTATCTGATCGTTCTTTCCTCTCATTTGATGCGCCAGACCGATGTCGTCATCGCAGCGCCATTGGTCAGAGATCGCCAAAGACAGATTGAAGAGATCGAGGTTCGCCTGCATGTGCGGGATGAGGATTTGATCCTTTCGCTGGCCGATATGGGCGGATTGGAAGCCAAGGTCCTCTAACGGCGTGTCGGCTCGCTGCTGGAGCATGAGGACGCGATCCGGCGCGGCATCAGCCGCGTCTTCACCGGTTTCTGAGCGTCTCCACGACCGACCAGACCGGCGCCACGGCCAAGTCCTCCAAATCCATCTCCCGCAATATCTCCACCCGCCCCTCCCCTGACGGCCGGGGCGCGCTGAGCGCCGGGTCGCTGTCGGCGGAAAACAGGACCAACGACGGGCAACCGCCGGCGGCGATGACGTGCATGGGGCCGGTGTCGTTGCCGACGGCCAGCGCCGCGGCGCGGGCGAGGTCGGCGATGTCGCCGAGTTTGGTCTTGCCGACCAGGACCACGGCGCTCGGCTCGGAGGCCCGGATGATCTCCGCCAGCCCGGCCTCGTCGGGGCCGTGGCCAAGGACGACGGGCGTAATCCCCTCCCTCGCCAGCCTCGCCGCCAGTTCGCCATAGCGTTCGGCCGGCCAGCGCTTGGCGGGCCGGTGCGGGGCGCCGCCGGGGACCAGCAGGGCGTAGGGGCTCTGCAGATCGAAACCGCCCTCCCCCTTCAGCCAGGAGACGTCCGGCGGCGGCGTCTGCGGGATACCGGCGACAGCCAGCTGGTTGCGCTGGCTGTCCTGGATGTGCAGCCGGTCGCGCTCGGGCCCGGCGTAGCGGAACTTCGCGCCCGGGGCGTTGCCGGACCAGTCGGGGCGTCGCGGCCAGAGCAGCTGGAAATAGCGGATGGTGCGGCTCTGGGTCTGCAGGTCGTAGACCCGGTCGAACCGGGCCCCGCGCAGGCGGCTCAGCAGCCGCCAGACGGCCGGCAGGTCGCTCCAGTCAGGGCGGCCGTCGCTCCAGACCTCGTCGAACCAGCCGGTGGCCTGGCCCATGGCCACGTAGGGGCCGGTGGTCAGCAGGGTGATGTGGGCGTCCGGATGCGCCGCGTGGATGGCCTTCATGGGGCCGCTGGCCTGGACGAAGTCGCCCAGGGCGGAAAGCTTGATCACCAGGATGCGTTGCGGCGCCATCGGCGCTGGCTATCAGATCGCGCCGGCCAGGGCGATCCTGTGCGAGAGCGGGCAGTCGAGGCTGTAGCGGAAGCCCTCGGGGTGGAAGTCGAGACTGGCCTTGCCGCCCACATCGCGCGGCAGGCCCCGCTCGATCAGCCGCTGGCCGAAACCGGGGGTGCGCAGGTTCGGAACCGGCGGCCCGTCCAGCTCGCGCCAGTCCAGCACCAGCCGCTCGTCCTCGATCCGCCAGGTCAGCGCCGCCTGTCCCCCGGAAGGACCCAACGCGCCGTGGCGCACGGCGTTGTCGGCCAGTTCGTGTAGGGCCATCATCATGCTGACCGCCGTCTCGGAGGCCAGGCGGATCGGCGGCCCCTCGAAGCTCACCCGCCCTTCCAGGCCCTCGCCCAACCCCGCCACGGCGGCGCGGGCCACCAGGCCCAGGTCGGCCTTCTGCCAGTCGTGCTCGCCCAGCAGCTCATGGATGCGCGACAGGGCCATGATCCGGCCACTGAAAGCCTGGTTGAAGGCCGCGGGGGTGGACGCGCGACCCATGGTCTGGTTGGCGATGGCCAGGCTGGCGGCCAGGTTGTTCTTCACCCGGTGATTCAGCTCGCGGACCAGGGCGTTGCGCACCGCCAGGGCCGATTCCAGCGACCCTAGCAGGGTGACATTGGCCAGGGCCGTCGCCGTGGCCCGGGCGATCAGGGCCAGGTTGGCGATCTCCTCATCGCTCGGCCGCCGCACCTCCGACCAATAGGCGCCGATCGCGGCGATGGGTTCTTCGGGCCGCACGGGGGTCATCACCAGGCTTCGCACGAAGGTGGGGCGATAGGCGTCGTGGGGAATGCGGTCGTCGAGATAGATGTCCTCGATCACCACCGTCTGGCGGTTCAGCATCGCCCAGCCGGAGATGCAGGCGCTCATCGGAAACTTCAGGCCCTTCCAGAGCGGCCCGATGGCGTCTTCATCCAGGTAGTGGCACTGGTCGCCGTCGCGCAGGACGATGGTCACGCCATCGGCGCCGGACAGGTGCCGGGCGGCCGAGCGGACCACGGCGGCGACGTCCTCGACCTGCCGCGCCGAGGCCAAGGCCTCGATGGCGGACACCAAGGTGTCGAGCGAAGACACGGGGTCGGTCGTTCCGCCTGCAAGCCCGGTCAAGCCGCGTCTCCGCCTGTTGCCAGAGACCAACCTATCACCCGCCAGTTGCGGAGAAAATCTTAAGCCCGGCGGCTCACGGCGAAATCAGCCAGGTCGGCCAGAGCGTCACGCCATTGCCCGGCGGCCATGGCGTGCAGCGCCGTCTTGGCCTGTTCGGCGAAATCGGCGGCCAGGTCCAGGGTGGCGTCCAGCGCCCCGGAACTGACGATCAGGTCGCGGGCCCGGCGGAAGTCGGCCTCGGACTGGTCCTTCTGGCCGATGGTGCGATCCCAGAAGGCCGCCTCCTCGGCGCCGGTGCGGGCGATGGCCAGCAGCAGCGGCAGGGTGGCCTTGCCTTCCCGGAAATCGTCGCCGGCGTTCTTGCCGAGCGTCTCGGTGGCGCCGCCATAGTCGAGGGCGTCGTCGGCCAGCTGGAAGGCCAGGCCCAGGTTCAGGCCATAGGAGCGCATGGCCCGGCGCTGCTGGTCGCTGGCCCCGGCCGACACGGCGCCGGACTCGGCGGCGGCGGCGAACAGCTCGGCGGTTTTGGCCCGGATGATTTCCAGATAAACGTCCTGGCCCAGGTTCAGGTCATGGGCCCGGGTCAGCTGCAGCACCTCGCCCTCGGCGATGACGCCGCTGGCCTTGGCCAGGATGTCCAGCGCGGCCAGCGAGCCGGCCTCGACCATCAGCTCGAACGAGCGGGCGAACAGATAATCCCCGACCAGTACGCTGGAGGGCGCGCCCCAGATCAGGTGGGCGGCGACCTTGCCGCGGCGCAGCTGCGAGGAATCGACTACGTCGTCATGCAAGAGCGTGGCGGTGTGGATGAACTCGACCGCCGCCGCCAGCTTCAGGCAGGCGTCGTCGCGGGCGCCGGCCAGGCGGGCCGAGGCCACCGTCAGCAGCGGCCGCAGCCGTTTGCCGCCGGCGTTGATCAGGTGATCGGCCAGGGCGGGAATGGTCGCCACCGGGCTCTGCATGCGGTTGGCGATGATCCGGTCGACCTGGCGCATGTCGGCCGTTCCCAGCCGCACCAAAGCGTCAACCGAACCCGCCGGACGGACTATGGCCGCTCTCGCTGCGTCCAAGACCCTCGAACTCCTGACAGGCCGAATGACGACCATCGCCGTTGCGGCGCCTGCTCATGGCGGGATAGGTCAGGGGACGAGCGAGCACAAGGCCGGATGAGCAACTCATGAGCATCAGTGAGGACGGCCTGATGAACGGGCAGCTCAAGCTGCGCCAGCCGGCCCGCGGCTATCGGGCCGGCCTGGACGCAGCGCTGCTGGCCGCGGCCTGCGACGCCGGGGCCGGCGAGCGGGTGCTGGAGGCCGGCTGCGGCCCCGGCGGGGCGCTGCTGGCGGCGGCCTGGCGGTCGCCGCAGGCGCGGTTCGTCGGGATGGAGCGCGACGCCGAAGCACTGGACCTGGCCCGGCAGAACATCACGCTGAACGGCCTTGAGGATCGGGTCGAGGCGCTGGCCGGTGACGTGCAGTCGCCGTTCAAGGCCCTGAACCTGCCGGTCTTCGACAAGGTGATGGCCAACCCGCCCTTCTTCGACGACCCCGCCGCCCTGAAGGCCCCCGATCCCGCCAAGACCGGGGCCTGGATGGCCGACGGCGGCCTGGCGGCCTGGACCGGCTTCCTGGTCAAGGCGGTGCGCGAGGGCGGCCAGATCCTGATCATCCACCGGGCCGACCGGCTGGCCGATATCCTCGGCCTGCTGGCCCCCAAGGCCGGCTCGTTCCGCATCCGGCCGATCCATCCCTTCGCGGAGGCGCCGGCCAAGCGGGTGCTGGTTCAGGCGACCAAGACCGGCAAGGCGCCGCTGGTCCTCCTGCCGCCGCTGGTCCTGCATGACGCCGAGGGCGGCAAGCACACGGCGCGAGTCGAGGCGATCCTGCGGGGCGAGGCCGGCCTGGCCTGGGATTAGTCCTGATATTCGCCCAGCGCCTCGAGGCAGAGCTGCAGCCCCGTCAGGTCGCGCAACGGATCGTCGGTCAGCACCACGAACAGCCGCCGCGACTCCGCCCACAGCATCAGGCTCTCGGGCAGGCCGAAATCCTCGATCATGCAGCCGTCGGGATCGCGCCAGGAGCCGTCGGATTCCAGCCGGGCCCCGACATGGGAGGCGATGCGGTCGCGCAGTTCGCCGTCATCCTCTTCGGTGATGTTCAGCCAGGCGAACACCGGCCGGCCCAGGCCGGCGATGAAACCGGCCTCGAAGGCGGCGGCGGGGTCGGCGGTGGGGCCGCGGAACGGGGTCAGGTTGATCAGGCCCGCGTCGGCCCGGCGCATGCGCGAGACCCGCTCGGCATAGATTTCGCGGGCCCTGACCTCGGTCAGGTCCGGCCCCTCGATGGGGTCGGCCTTGAGTAGGTCGAAGCCCATGGCCTGGCAGAGGGCGATCTGCAGCAGGCTGTGTTCACCGGCGTCCGGCAGGGTGTTCTCCGGGCCGGCCAGGTAGAGGGTTTGGATGCGCTTTGCCACACCCCCTACCTAATGATCCCCGGCCACCCCGGCTAGCTTCAGACTCTAGTTCACCGCCTTATCCACCAGCTTGTTCTTGGCGATCCACGGCATCATGCCGCGCAGGCGCTCACCCACCGCCTCGATCTCATGCTCGGCGGTGCGGCGGCGGGTGGCCTTGAAGCTGGGCTGGCCGGCGGCGCATTCGGTCATCCAGTCGCGGACAAAGCGGCCCGACTGGATGTCCTCCAGGATCCGCTTCATCTCGGCCTTGGTGTCCGGGGTCACGACGCGCGGACCGGAGACGTATTCGCCATACTCGGCGGTGTTGCTGATCGAGTAGTTCATGTTGGCGATGCCGCCTTCATAGATCAGGTCGACGATCAGCTTCACCTCGTGCAGGCACTCGAAATAGGCCATCTCGGGGGCGTAGCCCGCCTCGACCAGGGTCTCGAAGCCGGCCCGGATCAGCTCGACCACGCCGCCGCACAGCACCGCCTGCTCGCCGAACAGATCGGTCTCGCATTCCTCGCGGAAGTTGGTCTCGATTATCCCTGAGCGCCCGCCGCCGATGGCGCTGGCATAGGCCAGGCCCAGGTCCAGCGCCCCGCCGGTGGCGTCCTGATGGACGGCGATCAGGCAGGGCACGCCGCCGCCCTTCTGATATTCCCCGCGCACGGTGTGGCCGGGACCCTTGGGGGCGACCATCAGCACGTCGATGCTGGCCTTGGGCTCGATCAGCCGGAAATGGACGTTCAGGCCGTGGGCGAACAGCAGGGCGGCGCCATCGCGGATATTGGGGGCGATGTCGTTGTTGTAGATGTCGCGCTGCAGCTCGTCGGGGGCCAGGATCATGAGGGCGTCGGCCCAGCCGGCGGCGTCGGCCACGCTCATCACCTTCAGGCCGTCGGCCTCGACCTTCTTGGCGGTGTCGGAGCCGGGGCGCAGGGCCACCACGACGTTCTTGGCGCCGGAGTCCTTGAGGTTGAGGGCGTGGGCCCGGCCTTGGCTGCCATAGCCTACAATGGCGATCTTCCGGTCCAGGATGCGGGCGATGTCGGCGTCGCGGTCGTAGTAGACGCGCATGATTGTGTCTCCGGACTGGTCGTTTACGCTGCACCCGCGCAACGGCAGTGCAGCAAAGGCCGGGCCATGGAGCGGAATTTTGCGCGGCCGTCAAGATCGGGGAGCCGCGTGGCGCCATGAAAAAGGGCCCCGGCGTCGCCGCCGAGGCCCTCATTCCATCTGGGATCGATCCTACCAGAAGATGCCGTAATAGACGGTCAGCACGCGGCCGGTCCAGATATCGACCAGCAGGGCGTCGTTGCCGACCCGCACCCACTCCGTCCCGATCGGGGGCGTGGGCAGGCCATACTCCCAGTAGTTCAGGTAGTAGTTCGAGGTGAACCAGCCCCAGGGCAGGATGTCGTTGTAGTACCAGGTCCGCACATAATAGTTGCGCGGCGCGTAGTAGCGCGGCAGGTGGTAGCGCCGGGCCGGCCGATAGCTCGGACGCCATTGCCGCTGGTCGTACCAGCGCCGGTTGCGGTCGCGGTCGCGCATCTGACGCCCATCGCCAGGACGCCCGTTCCATTGGCCGCCCCGACCATCGCGTCCGTCACGGCCGTCCCACTGGCCGCCGCGACCGTCACGATCGCGATCGCCGTCCCAGCGTCCGCCGCGGGGGCCGCCTTGCTGGCCGCCCTGGCCGCCCTGACCGCCGCCATTCCATTGGCCGCCGCCTTGACCACCTTGGCCTTGACCGCCGCCCCACTGGCCGCCGCCCTGACCACCTTGGCCCTGACCGCCGCCCCATTGGCCGCCGCCTTGGCCGCCGCGCGGACCACGGGGACCGCCGCCGCCTTGACCGCCGCCCTGGCCACCTTGACCGCCGCCATTCCACTGGCCGCCGCCCTGGCCGCCTTGACCGCCCTGGCCGCCGCGCGGACCGCGAGGACCGCCGCTCCATTGGCCGCCGCCTTGGCCGCCCTGGCCGCCGGCGCCCTGGCCGCCCTGACCACCTTGGCCGCCGCCACCGCCGCCGCCTTGGCCGCCACCGCCGCCGCGCGGACCGCGCTGGCCGCCGCCCTGGCCGCTACCGCGCGGGCCGACTTGCGGGCCCTTGGGCGGGGGCGCCGGGGGCGGGCTCTGGGCCTGTCCGGATTGTGGAGCCGTCGTGGTGTTGTCGCGCCAGTTGCCTTCGCCGCGCGGGGCCGCATTAGCCGAGGCCCCCGCCATCAGCGCCAGCACGGCGGTTGCCGTGATCAGACGTTTCATCTCTCTTCTCCTGGAGCCGCCCCGACGGTCGGCCCTGCTCTTGTCCCTTGAAATGGTGATTGCGCTTTTCATTGTGAACCGAACTTGAACGATTTGAGCGACGGATTGGGCGGGACTATGCGTAACGCGAAGCGGGGGGCGAGGAGGCGGTCATGGCGGCGGTTCCCAACGATGTTGTCGGCTTCTGGACCAGCGCCGGACCCAAGAAGTGGTTCGCCAAGAACGACGCCTTCGACCAGGCCATCCGCCTGAAGTTCGAGGCCACCCATTTCGCCGCCGCCCAAGGCAGGTACGACGCCTGGCGCTCCACGGCGGAGGGGGCTCTGGCCCTGCTGATCCTGCTGGATCAGTTCCCGCGCAACCTGTTCCGGGGCAGCGCCCATGCCTTCGCCACCGACCCCCTGGCCCGGCAGATCGCCCGGGCCGCCACCCAGGACGACCTGGATCTTGGCGTCGAGCCCAGCCTGCGGCCGTTCTTCTACCTGCCGTTCGAGCATTCCGAGCTGATGGCCGACCAGGACCTGTCGGTGCGGCTCTGCGAGGCTCATCGCGACCGCACCGGCGACGCCGAGACGCTGAAATGGGCGGTGATGCACCGCGACATTATCGAGAAATTCGGCCGCTTCCCGCACCGCAATCGGGCGCTGGGCCGCGAGACCACCGCCGAGGAGCAGGCCTTCCTGGATGAGGGCGGCTTCGCCGGCTGACGGTCTATTCGCTTCTGGTGCGGTTGCTGTCTGTGTCGAGCAGACGGTCGGCGTTACGCCGCCGGTCTTCCTGCAGCTTCTTCCACTCCTCGCGGGTGTGGCAGATTTTGCGGGTGAAGAGAGTGCCGGCCTGGGGTTCCTTGACACAGACCACTCGGTTGGGGTCATCCGGCGCAGCCGGCGCTGGAGCAGCGGCGGGGGCGGCGGCTAGGACGGCCGGGGCCGCCGGTGCGGTGGCGGCTGGATCATCGCCCACCGAAAACAGAAGCAACGCGAACCAAATCACCATGACGTCTTCCCCCTAACCTTCTGACCAGGCTTTCCGGCATGTTCAGCCAGGACGGCCGGGCAGACAAGCGGCTCGAAGTTGTGGATGATTCGCCGCAGGCTGTTCGCGACCGGCGAATATCGCGCGAATCGCGGGTATCCTCCGCGCATCGACTCCCTTGGACGAGCGCCGTGAACGCCATCGCCCCCGTTATCGCCGCGCCACCCCACGCCGCCCCGGACCATCCGGAGCGGCAGTATCTGGGCCTGCTGGCCGACATCATGGCCAATGGCGTCGAGCGGGGCGACCGCACGGGCGTGGGCACGCTGGGGGTCTTCGGCCGGCAGATGCGCTTCGACCTGGCCCAGGGCTTTCCGCTGCTGACCACCAAGAAGCTGCATCTGAAGTCGATCATCATCGAACTGCTGTGGTTCCTGCGCGGCGAGACCAATGTCCGCTGGCTCAAGGACCGGGGCGTCAGCATCTGGGACGAATGGGCCGACGCCGAAGGCGAACTGGGCCCCGTCTACGGCAAGCAGTGGCGCAGCTGGACCGCGCCGGACGGCCGGGTCATCGACCAGATCTCGGCCCTGATCGAGAGCCTCAAGACCAACCCCAACAGCCGCCGCCACATCGTCAGCGCCTGGAACCCGGCGGATGTCGACGACATGGCCCTGCCGCCCTGCCACTGCCTGTTCCAGTTCTTCGTCGCCGACGGCAAGCTCTCCTGCCAGCTCTACCAGCGCAGCGCCGACGTTTTCTTAGGGGTGCCGTTCAACATCGCCAGCTACGCCCTGCTGACCCTGATGGTCGCCCAGGTGGTGGGCCTGAAGCCCGGCGAGTTCGTGCACAGCTTCGGCGACGCCCACCTCTATCTGAACCACCTGGACCAGGCGAAGGAGCAGCTTCGGCGCGAGCCCTACGCCTTCCCGACCATGACCCTGTCGCCGCGTAGCGACCTGTTCGCGTTCGAATACGAGGACTTCAAGCTCGAGGGCTATCAGGCCCACCCCGGCATCAAGGCGCCGATCGCGGTTTGAGCCATCCCATCCTCACCCTCGGCCCGGTCGCCCGCGGCCGCAATGGCGTCATCGGGCGGGATGGCGACCTGCCCTGGCGGCTGAAGTCGGACATGCAGCTGTTCAAGGAGCTGACCTTCGGCAAGCCGGTGATCATGGGCCGCAAGACCTGGGACAGCCTGCATGTCCGCCCGCTGAAGGGCCGCATGAACATCGTGCTGTCCCGCGACGGCTCGTTCGAGCCGCACGGGGCCGTGGTCTGTGAGGACTTCTCCGAGGCCATCCAGATCGGCCGCGAGCAGGCCGAGGATGACGGGGTCGACGAGGTCTGCGTGATCGGCGGGGCGGCTCTGTTCGCCATGGCCCTGCCCAAGGCCAGGCGGATCTACATCTCGGAGATCGACATGGCCCCCGAGGGTGATGTCCGCCTGCCCGACTTCGACGAAGCCGGCTGGACCGAGGTTCGCCGCGATTTCCACCCCGCCGGCGAGGGCGACGACTGCGACTGGACTTTTCGGGTGCTGGAGCGCCGCTAGGCTCTTGCGTTGCCTCTGGGTCAGCGGGTTCAATTCCGGCCAACGATAAACGGCAGGAAACACCCATGGACATCGAACTGGTCGCCGAAGGTTTCGAATTCCCCGAAGGCCCCATCGCCATGGCCGACGGCTCGATCATCCTGACCGAGATCGCCGGCCAGCGGCTGACCCGCGTCACCCCCGACGGCAAAAAGGAGACGGTGGCTGAGACCGGCGGCGGACCCAACGGCGCGGCCATCGGCCCGGACGGCAAGATCTGGGTGACCAACAACGGCGGATCGTTTCAGTTTCACGAGGTCCAGGGCCTGCTGATCCCCGGCCCGACCCCACCCAGCCACACCGGCGGCATGATCCAGAAGGTCGACATCAAGTCGGGCAAGGTCGAGACGGTCTATGACGCCTGCGAGGGCCGCCGGCTGATCGGACCCAACGACATCGTTTTCGACAAGAACGGCGGCTTCTGGTTCAGCGATCACGGCTGCTCGACGCCCGAGGGCCGCAAGTTCGGCGGGGTCTATTACGCGACCGCCGACGGCAAGAGCATCACCCGCCAGCGGGACGGCCTGATCTCGCCCAACGGCATCGGCCTCTCGCCCGACGAGAAGACGGTCTATGTCGCCGACACCCAGCTGGGCCGCCTCTGGGGCTTCGATGTGTCGGGCGTCGGCCAGCTGGCCGAGGGGCCTCCGTTTCAGCCGGGCCGGGTGGTCTGCAACCTGCCGGGTTACCAGCTGCTGGACAGCCTGGCGGTCGAGGCCGGCGGCAAGGTCTGTGTCGCCACCATCATCAACGGCGGCGTCACCGCCTTCGACGAGGACGGCACGACCGAGCACTATCCGTTCCCGGACATCCTCTGCACCAACATCGTGTTCGGGGGGGATGACATGCGGACGGCGTGGATCACCGCGTCGGGGACGGGGAAACTCTACAAGGCGAAGTGGCCGAGGCCGGGGCTGAAGCTGAACTTCAACGCTTAATCCTTGTTTCTCCCTTCCTCCTCCCCCGGGTCGGGCCTGCCCGGCCCGCCCGACCCGAGGGAGGGAGGGTTCTCAAGCTCTAGTACAGCGTCATCATCGCCGAGCGCTCGAAGCTCTTGAGCTCGTCATTGCGCCCGTCACGAACCTTCACCACCCATTCGGGATCCTGCAGCAGCGCCCGCCCGACCGCGACCAGGTCGAACTCGCCGGCGTCCAGACGCCGCTCCAGCTCGTCAAGCGACGCCGGCTCCGACGCCTCGCCGCCATAGGCCGCGATGAACTCGCCCGACAGCCCCACCGAGCCCACCGTGATGGTCGGCTGGCCGGTCAGCTTCTTGGCCCAGCCGGCGAAGTTCAGGTCGCTGCCCTCGAATTCCGGCTCCCAGAACCGGCGTTGCGAGCAGTGGAAGATGTCGGCCCCGGCGTCGGCCAGGGGCTGCAGCCAGGCTTCCATCTCGGCGGGCGTATGGGCCAGCCTGGCGGTGAAGTCCTGCTGCTTCCATTGCGAGAGGCGGATGATCACCGGGTAGTCGGGGCCCACGGCGGCGCGGACGGCCCTGAGGATCTCGGCGGCGAAGCGGCCCCGGTCGGAAATGCTGGGTCCGCCGAAGGCGTCGTCGCGCTGGTTGACCCCGTCCCAGAAGAACTGGTCGATCAGATAGCCGTGGGCGCCGTGCAGCTCGACCGCCTCGAAGCCCAGGGCCTTGGCCGCCGCCGCGGCGCTGGCGAAGGCGGCGATGGCGTCGGCCACTTCCACATCGGTCATCGGATCGCCGAACTGCTTGCCGGGGCTGGAGAGACCCGAGGGGCTGTCGTACTTCTCCGGCTGCCATTCGGGATGACGGCTGCGCACCGCGCCCACATGCCAGAGCTGGGGCGCCATCACCCCGCCGGCGCTGTGCACCGCGTCGATCACCGTCTTCCAGCCCGCCAGTTCCTTGTCGCCATGGAAGCGTGGAATGTTGGGATCGTTCAGCGAGACGGGCCGGTCGACCCCCGTCCCTTCCGAGACGATCAGCCCGACATCGTTCTGCGCCCGGCGGCGGTAGTAGTCGGCGACATCCTGGGTCGCGACTCCGCCCGGTGAGAAGGACCGGGTCATGGGCGCCATGACGATGCGGTTCTTGAGGGTCAGCCCCTTGTGCGAAAACGGCTTGAACAGCGGGTTGGTCACGCGGGCTCTCCAGTTGTTACCGCCGTTTAAACAAGCGTTTGAGCCCTTGGCCACGCAGAAAATCTGATCATACCCCCGCTCCAACTGCCCGATTTGGGGACTTGGCGGCATTCCGTTCATCTGACGTTGTTTTGCGATGACCCATACTGGGCTACTAGAAAGGCTGTGCGTCCGGTCGGGGACGCCGGGTTGGTGTGATGCCGAGTCTCAAGACGGCCGAACGAAGCTGGCCGGAAACCCTGGCGTATCGGACGGCCGAAGGCTGGCCGACCCAGGCGCTGTTCGACGCCTGGCCCTCCCTGGAAACCACCGCCCTGCACGAGCCGGAACGGCTGGCCGTGGTGCTCAGCGAGATCGTCGCCTCGCCGGCCGCCGCCGCCTTCGCCACCCATGCCCCGGCCTCGGGCCTGGTTAGCGCCGTGGTCTCGGCCGACGGCCAGACCCTCTATACCGACAGGGGTTTTCGCGACTGGTTCGGCGTGCCAAGCGATACGCCCGCCTTCCGCCGCCTGATCCGGTTGGCGCTGAAGAACGGCCAGGTCTCGGGTCTGGTCGAGGCGCGGGACGGCGACGCCATCGCCTGCTGCGCGGGCCTGGCCGAGATGACGGCGGGCTGGCCGATGCCCGAGGCCTGCCGCACCATGCTGCGGGACGGCGGCCGGCGCGTGGTGCTGCTGGGCTTCTCCCCCTCGCGCTCCAGCGAGCTGACCCAGCGGGCGGCCGAGGCCTATGGCCTGACGCCGCTGGAGGCGCGCCTGGCCGAGGCCCTGCTCGATTCGCCCAACCTGGAGGCGGCCGCCGCCCAGATCGGCGTCGGCCGCGAGACCGCCCGCGAGGCCCTGAAGAAGGCCATGCGCAAGGCCGGGGCCAAGCGCTCGCCCGAACTGGTCCGCAAGATGATGGACCTGATCTGCGGCGACCATCCGCCCTCCCCCGACATCGAAGCCACCCTGGCCGCCTCGTTCGGCGCCACCCCGGCCGAGTCGCGGGCCGCGGCGGCCTTCGCCCGGGGCCTGACCGCCCGCGAGGTCGCCGCCGACCTGGGGGTCAAGGAAGCCACCGTGCGCGGCCAACTCAAGGCGGTGTTCGCCAAGACCGGGGTCAACAAGGCCAAGGACCTGGTCCGCCTGTCGGTCGAGACCAGTTCGCTGGCGGCGATGATCTCCAACGCCGAATCGGTGGTGTCCGACCACGATCCGGGCGGCCGCCTGAGAGTGCTGGTCGCGCCCGGCGAGCGGCGGGTGGCCTTCACCGACTATGGGCCACGCAGTGGCCAGGCGCTGTTCGTGCTGCACGGCCAGGCCACCGGGCGCAACCTGACCCGCCCCTTCGTCGCCGCCCTGCAGGCCAAGGGCTTCCGGCCCATCGTGCCGCAGCGGCCGGGCTTTGGCCTGACCGACCCGGCCATCGGCGACATCCTGGAGACCGCCGCCGCCGACATGGCCGCCATCCTGGATGCGCTGAAGATTCCCCGGGTCATCATGCTGGCCCGCGACGGCGCCGTCGCCGCCGGCCTGACCTTCGCCGCCCGCTATCCCCTGCGCGTCATCCGCGGCATCGTCGTCAACGGCAAGTGGCCGGCCCATGAGCGCCTGGCCGCGGGCGGGATGATGAACTCCATCTTCCGGGCCTTCCTGGCCAATCCGGACCTGATCGGGGTGTTCTCGGAGATGCTGCGCCGCCAGACCCGCAGCGACCTGGTGCGCACGACCCTGCGCAATTCCCTCAAGGACAATCTCGCCGACCGCGAGGCGCTCGAGCAGCCCGGCATCCTCGACTACATGGTGCGCGAGGCCCAGGCGATGAGCGCCAGATCCTGCCGCGGCTTCGCCGACGAGCACGCCGCCTACGCCCGCGGCTGGCGGGTGCCCGAGGGGATCGGCGGCGAGCGCTGGCTGGTGGTCGAGGGCGCCACCCTGGCCCTGGAGGGTGTGGAGCGGGTGTTCGGCGACCTGCCGAACGCCAGCTTCGTCAAGATGCCGCGCGCCGGCCTGATGCTCTATATCTCCCATCCGCGGGAGATGGCCGAGCTGGTCGCCACCGGCTGAGCCCCTCAAACTGGCCCCCCAAAACTGGGGAGACGGCGGGGCAGAGTGCGGCTAGTCTTCCCGCACAGTGTTCGGCGGCCCGGGTGTATGGGTCCGCCACCCGCTCGTGGAAGTCGGGAGCCCGGGCGGGCTGTTTTCCAGTTGAAGCACGCCAATTCCCCGGAGGGGCCATGCGCAAAATCACCACCGCCGTCGCTACTGTCAGCCTGATCCTGAGCGGGCTGGCCGTCACCACGCCCGCCTACGCTCAATTCGGCATGGACAAGAAGCCGCCGAAGAACGCCGCCACGCCCCAGCTGCCCAAATGCGCCGCGCCGTTGGGCACGGCGGCGGTGCAGGAGCCGGAGAACCGCTGGTGGACCCAGCTGGGCCTCTCCAGCCCCGAGGCCCTGCTCAAGCTGTTCGCCGCCCGCTCCGGGTGCCTGCGGATGGTCGACCGCAACGGCGGCCTGGCCATGCGCGACCAGGAGCGCGACCTCGCGGCCTCCGGCGACCTGCAGCAGGGCAGCAATATCGGCCGTGGCCAGGTCAAGGCGGCGGACTTCTTCCTGGTCCCCGACATCGCCAATTCCAACTCCAACTCCGGCGGCAGCAACATCGGCGCGGTGGCCGGCAGCTTCCTGCCCGGCGGCTTCGGCGCCCTGGCCGGCAAGCTGCAGACCAAGTCCTCGGAAGCCCAGGTGATCATCACCCTGGTCGATGCGCGGACCACCGAGCAGCTCTATGTCGCCGAGGGCGTGGCCAAGAAGACCGACATCGGCTTCGGCGCGGGCGGGGCCCTGCTGGGCACCACCGGCGGCGGCGCCCTTGCCGGCGGCGGCTATAGCAACACCGAGATCGGCAAGGTCATCACGGCCGCCTATTTCAACGCCTTCATCGATCTCATCAACTACCTGCAGACCCAGGCCCCGACCGGCGCTCAGACGTCCGCGGCGGCGCCTTCGGCCCAGGTCACCACCCAGGCCATCCCGATGCGCCAGCAGCCCTCGCCCTCCTCACCGGTGGTGCTGACCCTGCGCACCGGCGCCATCGTCTATCCGACCGGCGGCCGCAACGGCGTCTGGATGGAAGTCGATGACGAGAACGGCAACCGCGGCTGGGTGTCGTCGGCGTATCTGACGGCCCGCTAGTCTCTGAGAGACGGGGCGCTGTCCTGGCGTCCCGTTTTTCAATTATCCCGCAAGCCTACCCTTTTGCCGCCACCGGCGAATCTGTGGTGCGTTTACGGCCGCGACGAGAAGCATGGCGGTCGTTGGTACGGTCCAGACATACAAATCGATGTCCGCAAACATTTTCGTGACAGCGTATTGCGTCGCGTGCAGAACGAACCCAGTCAGAAAAGCTGCGATACCCCAGGTAAACCTTCGACCTTTCGCTCTGAAATTAAGCACACTAGAGACATAGTGGACCGCGAAAGGACCTAAGGACGCGTATAGAAGTAATAATTTGATTTCATTAGGGCTTTCTCTATTTGTGGAAAGTCGAGCTGCAGTCTCAGCCGCCCATATGCAAATGGCCATAGTAGCAGCCCCGACCTCTGATCGGATCGCCGGACTTCGAATTATAGCGACCCTTACGATCTCTTCAGCAAATGGGAAAAAGATCGCGGTTGCAGGTACAACAAAGTTAAGCCTAGGGTGCGGTCCCAGCAGGAAAAAAATCGACAAATATAGGCCAGCAGAAATGCAAACTACGGCAACGAGAAATGGAAAAACCATAATCGCTGGCACGATGATATCGCGCTCTACCGAGAATTTGTATTCTCGCGACTCGGTCACGCGATTGCCTACTAGGTGCATAACGCACTGCAGATTCTAGAAGATCCAGCCCGAGTCGCCATCACCGCCGCCGCCACCGCCTTCACCACCGGAACCGCCTCCGCCACCACTTGGCTCGTTCTGGTCGCCGGTCGTAGTATCCGCAAAGATTGCCAACAGCCCGATGGCGTCGGGCACTGAGTTGGCAAGAACCTGAAACGCTAGGGAATCGACGCTGTCACCCTGGTCAAGTTGACGGGCAGCCTCATCCAGAAACATGTCCCTAAGAACTGCCTGGGCGTCATTCAGATCAATATCTCCATCGTGATCGGCGTCGCGCATGCCAGGCATAAGCCCCGTGCTCGCATCCAGAAAAGATGCTGCAATGAGACCCACTGCTATGGCCCCGTCCAATCCCCCGTCCCTTATATCTTCATACAAACTTAGGCGAATATTTATCACTTGGCTTTGGCCGTTCGCCATCTCATAGGAAAGTAAGATATAATCTGTGCCATCGATATTGACAATTGTCGGCCCAGAAGGCGGCACGACCATCTGCCCATTTACGATTGTTGCGGCTTGAACGGTAGGCAGATGAGGATCTGAGTATTGATCTCCAAAGTATATTTTTCCGTCGTTCAATCCCATGACAAAGAGAACGTGCCCTTGTGCGTCGCGCACCGTCACCCCGATCCCGCTGCCAGTGCACACCGTTCCTGGAGGAGCGGTCGCGGGTCGATAGATACTGGTGCCGTTAGTCCCAACAGGCATTTGTCGCCCTCCCAGAAGGACGCCATTTATCCACGATTCCTATATAGAAACAACTCCTAGGAGAACGCTTTCGCGACTCCGTTTGCGTCGCCGCCCTCGGCAGACTTGAGCTCCAAGTAAGCTATTACAGAAATTATCGCCGCAATCGCGGTTGCTGCCACTACGCCAAATTGCAACACGACAGCATACGAAACAGAATACCGCCTGGGCGACACAATTTCGGCAAGCGTTCCAAAAATCGTGGCTAAGGCAGCTCCCAGCGTGGCCACAATTAGGAAGAGAATAAATATTCTCACTCTATTTCCCTTGCCTACCGTGAAGGCGCTCAAGAAGCTCTGGGCCAAGCCGCTTCTCTGATGAAGTGAAATCGGTATCGCGAACGCAAAAGCAGAACTAAAGACGACAGGCCAGATAAGAATAACTGGCAGCAACCATCTATGCGGCGACCACCATTGTCCATCGCCGACTGCTTCGCCGAGCAGTGGGGACAATACGGACAGAATTGAAGCGAGACCCGGACCCATCGAAGCATATACTACTCCGACGACTATTGAATTTATCGTAATACCTATTTCCTTCTTTTCGGACCCGCTTAGCGCCAAAACTCTACGAAATCCGAGGGTGCAGAAAGAAAAAAATACTATTAGAAATGAACACAAATAGGTAGAAATTTGAGCTATACTGAGAGCTGTACTATTTCTCAGCACTTTGAATTCCATAAATACGCTTAGATAGTAAGAGAGAACACCGAAAGCCAATCCAGCTATGATCGGAATGAGCGTCGAGGGCCACCCTCCCCGCACCGCCGAGGCGGCCGCAACGAAGGACCGCCGTATGGAAAACTTCATCGTATTCCTCCCGACGTCATGGTGTTCCCGCAACGCGTCTACTCTCGACCTTTGGTAGAGAAGGCAACGACAAAATCGCGCGCTAGTCCAACACACTTTTGGCGGCCTCCTCAGGCGCCCTCACATTCCGGAACATGAACAGCATCAGAAGATCGTAGGCGATCTTCAGCCCGCCGCCGACCAGCAGCGGCCAGGCAAATCCCCCCAGCGACAGCATCCACCCGGCGATCGTCGGCCCCGCGGCCGAGGTCAGGCTGCGCGGCACCGCCGTGAAGCTGGCCGCGGCCGCGCGTTCGGGCGGGGTGACCACGGCCATGACGTAGGAGGTGCGGGCGGGCACATCCATCGAGGACAGGAAGGCGCGGACCAGCAGCAGGGCCAGCACCGCCCAGAGACTGGGGGTGAAGGCCGCCGCGATCAGGCAGAGGCTGGCCGGGATGTGGGTGAAGACCATGGTGTTGATCAGCCCGAACCGCTTGGCCAGGCGCGGGGCGACCAGGAACGAGGCCGCCGCCAGCAGGCCCGCCCAGAAGAAGAACAGGGCGCCCTGGGCCAGGCTCAGGCCGAAACGGTCGAACAGCCACAGCGCCAGCAGGCTCTGGACCAGGAAGCCGCCACCGAAGCTGTCCAGGCTGAAGACCGCCGCCAGCTGTATCACCCGCTTGCGTGACGGGCCGAGCGGGGTGTGGGCGATTGCGGTGTCGGCCTGGGCGACGGGCAGGCGGCGATAGAGGAAGAAGACGACCAGGCCGGCCAGGGCGTAGAGGCCGAACATGCCGCGGATGGCCTCCAGCCTGGGCAGGAGAGCGCCCAGCAGATCCGGCAGACCGGCGGCCAGGGCCCCCAGCGCGCCGACCAGGCCGGCAATCAGGCTGTAGTTGGAGAAGAGCGCCGTGCGGTCGCGGTCGGCGACGGCGTGGGCCAGCAGGCTGTGTTCCAGAGGCAGGAACAGGCTGACATCGCCGCCCGAGGGATTGAGCGTGCCGACGAAGGCGACCACCGCCAGCGGCCAGAAATCGGAGAACCCGGCGAAGGCCAGGCCCGTCAACGCCATGGCCAGCGAGGCGCCAAGCAGCAGCAGGCGTGGCACGATGCGATGGGCCAGGAAACCGACGCTGAGGGTCACCGCCGCCGAACCGGCCAGGGTCAGGCTGGCCAGTAGGCCGATCTGCACGGCGTTGCAGCCCAGGGCCGTGAGATAGACCGGCAGCAGAAGGGCGACGAAACCGTCGGCGAAGGCCCGCACCCCCCGCGTCGTCAGTAGCAGGGCCGCAATCTTGCGGCCCTCAGGCGCCGTGTCTGGCAGCCAGCCGGCCGTCAGAGCCCCAGGACCAGCTTGGCCATGATGTTACGCTGGATCTCGTTGGACCCGGCATAGATCGAGGCCTTGCGGTAGTTGAAATAGGTGGGCGCGGCCGGGGCGGCGTAATCAGGCCCCGGCAGCGGCTCGTTGCTGTCGCCGCGCAGATGGGCCCAGCCGTCCTGCACGAAGGGCTGGCCGTAGACGCCGACCGCCTCGAGGGTCAGTTCGGTGATCGCCTGCTGCACTTCCGACCCCGCGCATTTCAGCATCGAGGAGGCC
Organism: Caulobacter ginsengisoli; assembly: GCF_030814835.1. Lineage (GTDB taxonomy): Bacteria > Pseudomonadota > Alphaproteobacteria > Caulobacterales > Caulobacteraceae > Caulobacter > Caulobacter ginsengisoli. The sequence goes on along the minus strand of NZ_JAUSVS010000002.1, from coordinate 327,317 downwards.
GGCCCGACCGGCTCGCCGCCGCTCATGGCCGAGAAGATGCGCAGTTCGGTGGCGTCCAGGGCGGCGACTTCGATCTCCAGCGCCGCCAGCTTGCGACGGAAGGCCGGATCGCTGATCATCGCCTCGCCGCTGCCGTCCAGCTCGACCGAGGCGATACGGCGGACCTTTTTCAGCACGCTTTTCAGGCTGGGGGCGAAGGCGTTGCCGCGCTCGAATTCCAGCAGGTATTTGGCGTAGGTCCAGCCCTTGTTCTCCTCGCCGATGCGGTTGGAGACGGGCACCCGGACATCCTCGAAGAAGACCTGGTTGATCTCCTGCTGGCCATCGACCGGCCCGTCCAGGGTCGGCAGCGACTTCACCGTCACCCCGGGCGTATCCATGCGCAGCAGCACGAACGAGATGCCGCTCTGGGGCTTGCCCTCGGTGGAGGTGCGGACCAGGCAGAACATCCAGTCGGCCCATTGCGCCTGGGTGGTCCAAATCTTGGAGCCGTTGAGGACGTAGTCATCGCCGTCGCGGACGGCCTTCATCTGCAAGGAGGCGAGGTCCGAGCCAGAGCCCGGCTCGCTGTAGCCCTGGCACCACCAGATGTCGGACGACAGGATCGGCGGCAGATGCTGGCGCTTCTGCTCCTCGGTCCCGAAGGCCAGGATGACCGGGGCCACCATGTTCAGCCCCATGGGGCTGGGCCGCGGCGTGCCGGCCAGGCCCATCTCGGCGGTGAAGATGTAGCGCTGCGAGGCGGTGAACCCCGCCCCGCCCCACTCGACCGGCCAGTCCGGCGCGGCCCAGCCCTTGGCGGCCAGCTTCTTCTGCCAGCTGACCTGGCCGGCCTTGTCCAGATAGCCGTTCTTGGACTGGGCCAGCCAACGGCGGGTGTCCTCGTCGAAGTTCTCGGCGATCCAGGCGCGGACCTCGTCCCGGAAGGCGAGGTCGTCCGCTGACAGGGCCAGGTCCATGGCGATCAGACCGCGTCGAGGTATTCGATGCTGGGACGGCCGCCCAGGCAGGCGCCGATGCCGGGGCCGGCGGCCTTGAAATAGTCGGTCGAGCCGTGGTGCTTCAGGGCCTCGTCGGAGGCGTAGAGCTCCAGCACCTTGTAGACGTTGGGCTCGGTGCGCGACTTGGTCAGCTGATACATCAGGCAGCCGCTTTCGTTGGCCTTCACCTTGGCGGCGAGGTCGGCGAACACCGCTTCCAGGTCCGCGCCCTTGCCGTCCGCAACCGTCAGGGTCGCCACAACACCGATCATATCCGCCTCCCGAACATCTGTTTGAATGGAGAGACTAGCCGCGCGGAAGGGCGCCGTGAAGTGCGTTGCTGAGGGATTCGTCGGTTGGGCTGTTAGGCCCGGTCGTTCCAGCCGTAGGCGACCCAGCTGTGGCCGCCCAGGTGGCGGGCCTCGATCAGGTCGGGATCGGTGTTGGCGCGGGCCTTGGCCGAGCGGCGGGCGCGCATGGCCAGACCGGCGAAGGCCAGGGTGGCGCTGGCCATCAGGGCCAGGACCACGACGGTGACCGTGGCGAACACCGCCAGCACGGCGGCGACCGTCAGGGCGGCGCAGGTGGCCAGAAGACCGCCGACCCAGGCCAGGCCCTTGAAGGCGCCGCCGGAGCCGTTTGCCAGTCGTCCCATCGAAAACCCTTTCCCGGGCGGTTAACGCCCCTAATTTCTGCCTAGAGCGACGGCGCGTCAACTCAACATGCCTGTGAGGCGGTTTTTCGGCGAAGCTGTGTGCTTCTTAGGCGCCCTACTCCGCCGGAACCATCGCCTTGCGTTCGCGCATCACGGTGTCGAAGGCGGCGTTGATCGAGGCCGATTTGGCCTCCGCGACCTCGATGAACTCCGACGGCAGGCCCCGGGCCCGAGCGCGGTCGGGGTGGGCCACCGAGAGGGCGGATTTCCAGGCGCTGCGCACCACCTCGTCCGGCGCGTCGGGCGGCACATCGAGGATGACATAGGGGTCGTTCGGTCCGGCCCCCAGATGGGTGGCCTTGATCCGGCGATAGGTGAGCGGCGAGAGGCCGAACAGCGCCCCGACCCGCTCCAGATAGGTCAGCTCGTCATGGGTGACCGCCCCGTCGGAGCCGGCGATGTGGAACAGGCCGTCCAGCACGTCCTCGAGCAGCTGCGGACAGGCCCGGTAGCGCTTGGCCAACTGCTTGGCATAGCTCTCGTAGCCGCGCGTGGTCTGGCGGGCCAGGTCGTAGAGGCGGTGAACATTGCGTTCGGAGGCCTGATCCGGCTGGAAAACCCCGGCGAAAGCTGCGAATTCATCGGCGTCGGCCCGGCCGTCGGCCTTGGCCAGCTTGGCGCCCAGCGCCGTCACCGCGGTCGAGAAGGCGGGGTCCTCGCCCGGCAGGCCGGGAGGACAGGTCGAGCACTCGGCCTCGTCGACACGCTTGGCGGCGAGGCTTGCAATGTTGCGCCAGAAGCTCATGGGATCGGTTTGAAGCTTATGATCGTGGCGCTCGGATGACAACTGAACTCGGCGTAACAATCGGCTGGAGCTTCTGGATCGACCGGGGCGGCACCTTCACCGACGTCATCGGCCGCGCCCCGGACGGCGGCGAACAGACCCTGAAGCTGCTGTCGGCCTCGCCGTCCTATGCCGACGCCGCCGTCGAGGCGATGCGCCGACTGCTCGAGGTCGAGCCTGGCGCGCCGTTCCCGGCCGAGCGTGTCGCGGCGATCAAGATGGGCACCACGGTGGCCACCAACGCCCTGCTTGAGCGCAAGGGCGCCCGCACGCTGCTGCTGGTGACCGAAGGCTTCGCCGACGCCCTGCTGATCGGCGACCAGTCGCGGCCCGAGCTCTTCGCCCTCGACGTCATCCGGCCCGATCCGCTCTACAGCGGCGTCGCCGAGGCCAACGAGCGGCTGGCGGCGGATGGCGCGGTGGTGCGGCCTCTGGACGAGGCGGCGCTGGCCCAGAGGCTGTCCGACGCGAAGGCGGAGGGCTACGAGGCCATCGCCATCGCCTTCCTGCATTCCGACCTCAACCCGGCCCACGAACTGAAGGCCGGCGAGATCGCCCGCGCCGCCGGATTCGCCCATGTCACCCTCAGCCACGAGGCCAGCCCCCTGCCCCGCTATGTGGCGCGGGCCGAGACGGCGGTGGCCGACGCCTATCTGACCCCGGTGCTGCAGGCCTATGTCCGCCGGGTCAGCCAGGCGGTGAACGGCGCGCCGCTATGGTTCATGACCTCGGCCGGCGGGCTGGTGCGGGCCGAGGCCTTCCGGGGCAAGGACGCGGTGGTTTCCGGCCCGGCCGGCGGCGTCGTGGGCGTGGCCCGCACCGCCCAGGCTGCCGGCGCGGCGGCGGTGCTTGGCTTCGACATGGGCGGCACCTCGACCGACGTCTGCCGCTATGCCGGGGCGCTGGAGCGGCGCGACACCGCCAAGGTGGCCGGGGCGCGGCTGCGCAGTCCGATGCTGGATGTCGAGACCGTGGCGGCCGGCGGCGGCTCGATCCTGACCTTCGACGGCTTCCGCGCCCGGGTGGGGCCGCACAGCGCCGGGGCCGATCCGGGCCCGGCCTGCTATGGCCGTGGCGGCCCGGCGACCGTGACGGACGCCAACCTGGTGCTGGGCCGGCTGGACCCGCTGTATTTCCCGCTGGTCTTCGGCCCTCATGGCGATGGCCCGCTCGATGTCGAGGCCGCCCAACAGAAGCTGGCCGAGCTGGCCGACGCCATGAACCTGCCCAGCGCCGAAGCCGCCGCCGAAGGCTTCCTGGCCGTCGCTGTGGAGCAGATGGCCCAGGCGGTGCGGCGCATCTCCACCGAGCGCGGCTTCGACCCGCGCGGTCATGCCCTGGTGGCGTTCGGCGGGGCGGCGGGCCAGTGCGCCTGCCAGGTCGCTGATGCCCTGGGCGTCGAAGAGGTGCTGAGCCCGCGCTATGCCTCGCTGCTGTCGGCCTGGGGGATCGGCCAGGCGCGGGTGCGGGTGCTGCGTCAGGCGGGGCTGGAAAAGCCGCTGGGCGAGGCGCTGGAAGAGGCGGAAGTGCTGGCCGGGAGGCTGGCAATGGACGCGCTGGCAGGCATGGCCGAGCAGGGCGCCGAAACCGGGGCGACCGAGCAGCGGTTGATGCTGCGCTACGACGGGGCGGATGCGGTGCTGGCGGTTCCGCTCTCGGATACGGCCAGCGCCAAGGCGGCCTTCGAGTCGGCGCACCAGCGGCTGTTCGGCTTTGTCGAACCGGAGCGGACCATCCTGATCGGCAGCGTCGAGGTGGAGGTCGAGGCCGCCGGCGCCGGAAACGAAAAAAGCCTGGGTCCCCGCCTTCGCGGGGATGAGCGGAAAGAGGGAACGGTCGTACGCGCCGAAGATCTGACCGAAGCCGAGGGACCGGTCCTGATCGTGCGCGGCGATACCCAGATCGCGGTGGCGGACGGCTGGCGGGCCAGGGGCGAGGCCGATGGCCTGATCCGGCTGACCCGCACCCGGCCGCTTTCGACCGCCGCCATCGCCGCCGACAAGCCAGACCCGGTCACACTGGAACTCTTCAACCGTCGCTTCATGGGCGTGGCCGAAGCCATGGGGGCGGCGCTGGAGCGGACGGCGCATTCGGTCAATATCAAGGAACGGCTGGACTTCTCCTGCGCCCTGTTCGACGCCGACGGCGGGCTGGTGGCCAACGCCCCGCACATGCCGGTGCACCTGGGCAGCATGGGCGCCAGCGTGCGGGCCGTGCAGGTCCGCCACCCGGTGCTCAAGCCCGGCGACGCCTTCGCCCTCAACAACCCCTATTTCGGCGGGACACACCTGCCCGACATCACCGTGGTCATGCCGATCTTCATGGAGGGTGAGACACCGGCCTTCTACGTCGCCGCCCGGGGCCACCATGCCGATGTCGGCGGCGTGCAGCCCGGTTCGATGCCGCCCTTCTCCCGCACCATCGACGAGGAAGGCGTCATGCTGGACGCCGTGCCGATCATGCGCGATGGCCGGTTCCTGCAGGACGATACCCTCGCCGCCCTGAAGACCGGCCAGTGGCCCGCCCGCAGCCCGGACCGCAACATCGCCGATCTCAAGGCCCAGATCGCCGCCTGCCAGGCCGGCGCCCAGGCCGTTTCCGGCATGATCGAGGCGCATGGCGCCCAGACCGTGGCCCGCTACATGGGCTTCGTGCAGCAGAATGCGGAGGCTGCCGTCCGCCGGGCCCTGGGCCGCCTCACCGACGGCGAGGCCCGCGTGCCGCTCGACGGGGCCGGCGAGATCGTCGTCACGATCAAGGTCGACAGCGAAGCCCGCGAGGCGGTGCTGGACTTCCGTCAGTCGGCCGACCAGCTCGACACCAACTTCAACGCCCCCTCGGCCATCGTCTCGGCCGCCGCCCTCTATGTGTTCCGCACCCTGGTCGACGACGACATCCCGCTGAACGCCGGCTGCCTGGCCCCGCTCAACATCCTGACCCGCGAGGGCTCGATGCTGGACCCCAAGCCACCGGCGGCGGTCGTGGCCGGCAATGTCGAGACCAGCCAGCACGTCGTCGACGCCCTCTATGCGGCGCTGGGGGTGATGGCCAACGGCCAGGGGACGATGAACAACTTCACCTTCGGCGACGAGACGCGGCAGTATTACGAGACCATCTGCGGCGGGGCCGGCGCCACGGCCACGCGCGACGGGACCAGCGGCGTCCATATCCACATGACAAATTCCCGCCTCACCGATCCGGAAATACTGGAGCGTCGCTTCCCGGTCAGGGTCGAGTCGTTCGGGGTCCGTCACGGCTCCGGCGGCGCGGGCCTGAGGCGCGGCGGCGACGGCGCCGTCCGGCGGATCCGCTTCCTGGCCCCCATGGAAGCGGCCCTGCTGTCGAGCCGTCGCGAGAACGCCCCGCAGGGGATCGCTGGCGGCGGTCCGGCGCTCGCGGGGCGACAACGGTTGATCGCCGCCACCGGCGCGGTAAAGGAACTGGCCGGCTGCTTCTCCGTCACGGTGGAGCCCGGCGATGTGATCGAGATCGAAACCCCCGGGGGCGGCGGTTTCGGAAAGCCTGCGTAAAGGATACCGATGGCGCCCTTCCTCGTTTTCATGCTGGCCCTGCTGGGCGCCGACGAACCCCCGACCGCCATGGCCGAGCCGGCGGCGCCGCCTGCCGCGGCCGCACCGGCCGCCGCGCCGCAGCCTGCGCCTATGGGCTCCAGCCCGGTCTCGGCGCCGACTGATGACTATGGCTATGTCGCCTGGTGCTACGGGGCGATCAGCGCCTATGTCGAGCTCTACGACAAGGCCATGCCCGAGGTGATCCGCATCGAGCGCGCCTGGCCGACCCCCAGCACCGAAGAAAATATCAACGAGGTCTATCCGAGCCAGAAGAAGGAAAGCCTGGCCGAGCTGAAGCTGTTCCGGCGGGCGATGACCGCCGCCGAAAAGGCCAGCGCCCAGCCCATTCAGCAGCGCGGCGCCGCCGCCATCCGACGCGGCCGGGCCGTCTGGACCGGCGCCGACACCGTCAAGCCCGCCCAGCTGGCCCAGTTCTGGATGTCCTGGACCCCGCCCGCCAAGTGCGAAGAGACCGCCAAGGCGCTGGAAAAGAAGGCGAAACTGTTCGGCCAGGCCCTGACCTACAACGCCGAGCCAGAGCCGGAAGCGGCCCCGCCGGCCGATGCGGCGCCGCCCGCGGATGTCGCAGCGTCCAGCGAACCCGCGCCCGCCGCCGACACCACCGGCGATGTGATGGGAACCCTGACGGACGGCGCCGCGCCGGCGCCGGAGACGACGGCCGACACGCCCGCGCCCGACGCCTCCAAGCCGGAAGATCTGCAGTTCGCGCCAACGGCGGATGGCATCGCTCCGGCGGCTGACAAGCCGCCCGAGGCGGCAGGCGATACGCCGGCCGCCGAACCCGCCCTCACGCCCAGTCTCGAACCCCTGGCCGTGACCGATCCGCCGGCGTCGGCCGACCTGACCCCGGTCCCCGACGTGATCACCCCCGCCCCGAAGGGCGACGCCGCCTCGGCCACCGGCTTCAAGCCGCGCAAGAAGAAGCCGGCCCTGCGCGGGCCGCAATAGCTAGAGCCCTTCCCCCGCCAGCGGGGAAAGGGCTTGTGCCCTAAGCCGCGTCCTTGGCCACGCTCAGCGGGTCATAGGCCAGGATCGGCGACAGCCAGCGCTCCGCCGTCGCCAGATCCATGCCCTTGCGCCGGGCATAGTCGGCGACCTGGTCGCGGTCGATGCGGCCGACGCCGAAGTAATGGGCCTGGGGGTGGCTGAAATAGAGGCCCGACACCGAGGACGGCGGAGTCATGGCGAAACTCTCGGTCAGCTCTATCCCCGTCTGAGCCGTGGCGTCCAACAGGCTGAATAACGTGGCTTTTTCGGTGTGGTCGGGCTGGGCCGGGTAGCCGGGCGCGGGGCGGATGCCGACGTATTTCTCGGCGATCAGCGTCTCGATGTCGAAGGCCTCGTCGGGGGCATAGCCCCACAGCTCCTGCCGGACCCTGAAGTGCATGGCCTCGGCGAAGGCCTCGGCCAGGCGATCGCCCAGGGCCGCCGACAGGATGGCGTTGTAGTCGTCACCGGCTGCCTTGAAGCGGGCCGCGATCTCGATCTCATTGTGGCCGGCGGTCACCGCGAAGCCGCCGATATAGTCCGGCGCGCCGCCGACGGGAGCGATGAAGTCGGCCAGGGCCAAGTGCGGCTTGCCGGCCGTGCGGGCCATCTGCTGGCGCAGGGTGTGGAGGCGGGCCTTCTCGACGGTGCGGCTCTCGTCCTCATAGACCACGATGTCGTCGCCATCGGCAGCGGCCGGCCAGAAGCCGACCACGCCGCGCGCCTCGAACCAGCGCTCGTGGACGATCTGCTCCAGCATCGCCTGGGCGTCCTTGAAGAGGCCCCGCGCCGCCTCGCCGACCACGTCGTCCTCCAGGATGGCCGGGTAGTGGCCGACCAGCTCCCAGCTGGCGAAGAAGGGGGTCCAGTCGATGTATTTCGCCAGATCCGACAGATCGTAAGACGAGAAACTTCGCGTGCCGATGAAGCTGGGCTTCGGTTGCGTCAGGGTAAAATCGGTCGGGTAGCGGTTGGCCCGCGCCACGTCGATCGGGGTGCGGTTCTTCTGGTCCTGACCCCGGGCGAACTGCTCGCGGATGCGGACGTATTCGGCCCGGGTCTCGGCCTGGAAGCGATCCTTCTCGGTCGGCGAGAGCAGGTTGGACACCACCCCCACCGCCCGGCTGGCGTCGAGCACATAGGTGGTGGACCCGCGCCGATAGGCCGGCTCGATCTTCACCGCCGTGTGGGTGCGGCTGGTGGTGGCGCCGCCGATCAGCAGGGGCCGGTCAAAGCCGCGCCGCTCCATCTCGCTGGCCAGATAGACCATCTCATCGAGCGAGGGGGTGATCAGGCCAGAGAGGCCGATGATGTCGACGTTGTGCTCGATGGCCTCGGCCAGGATGCGGTCGGCCGGAACCATGACGCCCAGGTCGATGACCTCGTAGTTATTGCACTGCAGGACCACGCCGACGATGTTCTTGCCGATGTCGTGGACGTCGCCCTTGACGGTGGCCATCAGCACCTTGCCGGCGGTCTGGCGTTCCTGGCCTTCCTTCTCGGCCTCCATGAAGGGCATCAGCCAGGCCACCGCCTGCTTCATCACGCGGGCCGACTTGACCACCTGCGGCAGGAACATCTTGCCCGAGCCGAACAGGTCGCCGACCACGTTCATGCCGTCCATCAGCGGGCCCTCGATGACATGCAGCGGCCGCTCGGCCTGCAGCCGCGCCTCTTCGGTATCGGCCTCGATGAACTCGGTGATGCCGTGGACCAGGGCGTGGCTCAGCCGCTCGGCCACGGGCTGCTCGCGCCAGGCCAGGTCCGGCGCCTTGGCCTGGGACTTGTCGCCCTTGTAGTTGGGGGCGATCTCGACCAGCCGCTCGGTGGGGTCCAGGCCATCGGCCCTCGTGCGGTTGAGAATGACGTCCTCGACGACCTCGCGCAGTTCCGGATCGATGTCGTCATAGACCGGCAGGTCGCCGGCGTTGACGATGCCCATGTCCATGCCGGCGTTGATTGCGTGGTAGAGAAACACCGAGTGGATGGCCCGCCGCACCGGCTCGTTGCCGCGGAAGCTGAACGAGACGTTGGAGACGCCGCCCGAGATGCGGGCATGGGGCAGCAGCTGCTTGATCCGCCGGGTCGCCTCGATGAAGTCGACGGCGTAGTTGCGGTGCTCGTCGATCCCGGTGGCCACGGCGAAGATGTTGGGGTCGAAGATGATGTCCTCGGGCGGGAAACCCACCTGGTCGACCAGGATGCGGTAGGCGCGCTCGCAGATTTCCACCTTGCGGTCGGCGGTGTCGGCCTGGCCGACCTCGTCGAAGGCCATGACCACCACGGCGGCGCCATAGCGCAGGCATTTGCGGGCCTGCTCGATGAACTCGGCCTCGCCGGCCTTCATGCTGATCGAGTTGACGATGGCCTTGCCCTGCACGCAGCGCAGCCCGGCCTCGATGACCTCCCACTTGGAGCTGTCGATCATCACCGGCACCCGGGCGATGTCCGGCTCGGCGGCGACCAGGTTGAGGAAGGTGACCATGGCCGCCTTGGAGTCGAGCAGGCCCTCGTCCATGTTGACGTCGATGACCTGAGCCCCGGCCTCGACCTGCTGGCGGGCCACCGACAGAGCCTCGCCATACTGGCCGTCGGCGACGAGCTTGCGGAATTTGGCCGAGCCGGTGACGTTGGTGCGCTCACCGATATTGACGAACAGGGGCCTCAAGACGCTGGTACTCCGGGATCAATAGCGGGCTCGCGGCCGGCCAAGGCGAGGCGACGCGACAGCACCGCCTGGGGCAGGCCGTCGGCGAGGGCCTGGACGATGGCCTTCTCCTGGCCCTTCAGTTTCACAAGGCCCGCCACAGCTCCGCGCAGTTGCGTCAGGCTGGCCTGGCCGGCGGCGCGCCTGAAGGCGTCCGCATCGGCCGTCGCCCAGACGCGGTCGCTGGGTTCGAGGCCCACCCGCGGGGCGGTCTGGAAGACACCGTTCAGCAGCACCACCGCCGCCTTGTCGCTGGCGGGGCGGTTCAGCCGGCTGCGCAGATCACGCAGCAGCTCGGTCTCGACGGCGCTGAGCGCCAGGGCCTTGTCGTGGGCTAGCATCAGGCCAGCTCGAAAGCCTCTAGGCCGGCCAGCCGCATAGCTGTGGGTCGCTCGGGCAGCTGGCGCGGCGGCTTGCCGGCCGCGGCCTGGGCGACATGGCGAATGTGGTCCGGCGTGGTGCCGCAACAGCCGCCCAGGATGTTGACGATCCCGGCCTCCGCCCACTCTTCCAGCATGCAGGCCGTCTCGTGCGGCTGCTCGTCATACTGGCCCATGGCGTTGGGCAGGCCCGCATTGGGGAAGGCGGCGACCAGGGTGTCGGCGATGCGCGACAGCTCGGCGATGTGCGGCCGCATCAGCTCGGCCCCCAGGGCGCAGTTCAGCCCGATAGCGAAGGGCTTGGCGTGGCGCACGCTGTTCCAGAAGGCCTCGACCGTCTGGCCCGACAGGGTGCGGCCCGAGCGATCGGTGATGGTGCCGCTGATCCAGATCGGCAGCGGCTCGGCCCCCTCGTCCTGCAGGTCCAGGATGGCCTTGATGGCGGCCTTGCAGTTCAGCGTGTCGGTGATGGTCTCGACCAGGAAGAGGTGCACACCGCCCGCGTGGAGCGCGGCGGCCTGCTCGCGATAGGCCTCATAGACCTGGTCGAAGGTCACCTTGCGGGCCCCCGGGTCGTTCACGTCCGAGGACATCGACAGCATGACGTTGAGCGGCCCCATCGAGCCGGCGGCGAAGCGCGGCTTGTCGGGCGTCCTGGCTGTCCAGCGGTCGGCGGCCTCGCGGGCCAGCCGAGCGCCTTCATAGTTGATGTCCCAGACCGCGCTCTGCAGGCCGTAGTCGGCCTGGGCGATGGTGGTGGCCGAGAAGGTGTTGCTCTCGCTGATGTCGGCGCCGGCTTCGAAATAGGCGTCGTGCAGGCCGGCGATGATGTCGGGCCGGGTCACGCACAGCAGGTCGTTGTTGCCGCGCAGCTGGCCGTCATGGTCCTTGAACCGCTCGCCGCGGAAGTCGGCTTCGGTCAGGCCCTGGCGCTGGATCATCACGCCCCAGGAGCCGTCGAGGATCAGGATGCGTTCCTTGGCGGCCTGCTTGAGGCGGGCGATGTGGTCCTGGCGGCTCATGACTTGGCTCCTTGCTGGCGGGCCAGTTCTTTCTCGAAGGCGGCCTGGTAATCGGCCATGGCCTTGGCGTACTCGCCCGGAACGATGAAGGGGTTGGGCTTGCCCGGTCCCATGGCGGCGCGCTTGGCGACCAGGCCAAACTGCTCGGCGTGCGGGGCCAGGAAGATGTCCGGGTCGATGCGGCCGGCCCGGGCGAAGGTCTTCTGATAGTCGGCGACGATGGTCGGATACTGCGGCTTGGGAGCCAGCCGGTTGGCGCCCACGCTGGCGCTGCAGAAGAAGATGATTTTGTGGGTGACCCCGGCGCTGTCCTTCACCCCCATGGTCCAACTGGTGCAGCCGGCCGTGTGGCCGGGCATCAGGACGGCGGTCAGGTTGTTGGGCCCGACGGTGACCGTGCCACCATCGGCGACCGTGCCGTCGACCTTGACGGGCGGGAAGGCCCAGGCAGCGACGTCTTCCGACCCCGCATAGACGCCGCGCTCCAGGGCCGAGCGGTCACCGACGCTGGAGACCATCACCGCCTCCTTGCCCGCGTCCTTCTTGAGCTGGGCCAGGGCCCCGGCGTGGTCGAAATGGGCGTGGGTGTTGAGCAGCAGCTTCACGTCGGTGATCTTGAAACCCAGCGCCCTGATGTTGGCCTCGACCAGGGCGGCGCTGCCCGGCATGCCGCCGTCGATCAGGATGTGGCCCTTGGGACTGGTGATCAGCCAGACCGAGATGCCCTCGGTGCCGACGTAATAGACATTGCCAATGACGTTGAAGGGCGTCGTCGGGGTCGTCCAGCTGGCGGGGTTGGACGAGCTCGTGGCGGCCATCAGGCCGACGACGGCGACCAGGGCGGCGGCGGTTCTGACAAAAGCGCGGATCATGCGGCGGCCTCCGAGGGAGCCGGCGTCGGCTCACGCACCCCCAGCACGCGGCACAGAGCATAGACCAGGTCGGCCCGGTTGAGGGTGTAGAAGTGGAAGTCGGAGAAGCCCTCCTCCTCCAGCCGGGCGCACATCTCGGCGGCCACCGAGCAGGCGATCAGCCGGCGGGTGTCGGGGTCGTTGTCCAGCCCGTCGAACAGGTTGGCCAGCCACGGCGGGATCGGAATGCCGCAGGGCCCGGCCATGCGCTGCAGGCCCTTAAAATTCGACACCGGCATGATGCCCGGCGAGATGGGGATGGTGACCCCGGCCTTGCGGACTTGGTCGGTGAACCTGAGGAAGGCGTCGGTGTCGAAGAAGAACTGGGTGATGGCCCGGGTGGCGCCGGCGTCGACCTTGGCCTTCAGCACATCGATGTCGTGCTGGGTCCCGGGGCTTTCGGGATGCACCTGCGGATAGAGGCCGACCGAGATCTCGAACGGGGCGATCTTGGCGATCGCCGCCGTCAGTTCGGTGGCGTTGGCGTAGCCGTCGGGTCGCGGCTCGTAGGCGCCGCCAATGCTGCCCGGCGGGTCGCCGCGCAGGGCCACGATGTGGCGGATGCCGCTTTCCCAGTAGTCACGCACCACCTCGTCGACCTCGGCCTGCGAGGCCCCGACGCAGGTCAGGTGGGCGGCGGGGGCCAGGCTCGTCTCGTCCAGCATGCGCTTGACGGTGCGGTGGGTGCGCTCGCGGGTCGAGCCGCCGGCCCCGTAGGTCACCGACACGAAGGACGGGCCCAACGGCTCCAGCCGGCGAATGGCCTGCCACAGGCTTTCCTCCGCCTCGGGGGTCTTGGGCGGCGAGAACTCGAAGGAGACGCGCATGCCGGCGTGATCGCGGCCGCCGGAACGGGCGACGGGCCCCAAGGCTGATTTCCGAGTGGGCAGAGTCATGCCGCGCTCCTCTTGTGGTCGGCGGCCCGGCGGCCGCTCCAGATCTTGACGGTCAGGCCCTCGCCCGAGGCGGTCGGCAGAGTGGCGTCGATGCCGCCCTCCAGCCCGGCAGCGTCCAGCCAGCGCAGGATCTCCTCGTCGGAGAAGCCCAGGCGGCGGTGCTGGTGCTGCTCGCGCAGGTATTCCAGGCGGTGAGGGGCGAAATCGATGATCATCAGTCGCCCACCCGGCCCGATCAGCCGCGCCGCCTCGGCGACGGCGGCGGCCGGGTCGTTCAGGTAGTGCAGCACCTGATGCACCGTCACCAGGTCGGCCACGCCGTCGGGCAGGCCGGTGGCGAAGATGTCGCCGTGGCGCAGCTCGCAGGCCGCCAGTCCGGCCTCGCCCACATGCATGCGGGCGATGTTGAGCATCTGCTGCGATAGATCCAGGCCCAAAGAGCGCCCGGCCCGGCCGCCCAGCAGGGTCAGCATGCGGCCCGTCCCCGCGCCCAGGTCGACCAGCAGGCCGGGCTGCTCTTCGCCCAAGGCGTCGAGAATGGCGCTCTCGACCTCGGTCTCGCTGACATAGAGCGAGCGAATCTCGTCCCAGCGGGCGGCGTTGCGGGCGAAATAGGCGGCGGCCGCCTCGGCCCGCTCGCCGGCGATGGCGGCCAGTTGGTCGGCGTCCTTCTTGAGCACCGCGTCCCCGTCGGCGATCAGTCCCAGGGCCAGATCGACCAGGCCCCGGCCGCCGGTGCCCACTGTCAGGCGATAGAAGACCCAGGCCCCGTCCGGGAACCGCTCGACCAGCCCGGCCTCGGCCAGCAGCTTGAGGTGGCGGGAGACGCGCGGCTGACTCTGGCCCAGGATCCGGCACAGCTCCAGCACCGACAGTTCCTCATGCGACAGCAGGGCCAGGATGCGCAGCCGGGTGGTCTCGCCCGCCGCGCGCAGTATCTCCACAGCCTGTCCGGAACTCAGCGCCATGGGGATATAAAGAAATCTTTATGTCCCTTTTGTCAAGACATCTCCCGCCCCTTGGCCCAGTCCTCGGACCACTGCACCAGGGGCCAGAGGGCGGTCAGCAGGGCTGAACCTTGCCCGGTCAGGCGATAAATCCCGGCCGGCTCGACGACGCCCGCAACCCGCAGTTCCTTGATCCGGCTGTTCAGCGTGCCGGGCGGCAGGCCGGTGGCGGAAGCCAGGGCCCGGAAGCTCAGCGCCCTGCCCTCCCGCAGCTCCCAGAGTATCCGCAGGGCGCCCCGCCGACCCAGCAGGTCCAGCGCCGCCATGATCGGCCGGCCGGTCTCCGAGCCCCGGACCGGGACGCCGGGAATCGGCGCTTCAATTTCTGTAGCGACTCGCTCATCCGTCATGCTATGGATTTTGTAGCACCCGTCAGGAGCCAACGCCATGTCCCGCCTCGCCCCCGCCACGCCGCCATGGTCCGACGCCATCGCCAGGACCCTGGCCCCGCTGACGCCCGAGGGAACCGAGCCGCTGATCCTGTTCCGCACCCTGGCCCGCGACGAGCGGCTGTTTAGCCGGTTCATGGGCGGCGGCCTGCTGGACCGCGGCCACCTGACGCTGACCGAACGGGAAATCGTCATCGACCGGATCTGCGCCTTGAACGGGGCCGAGTACGAGTGGGGCGTCCACGCCGCCATCTTCGCCGAGGCGGCCGGGCTGACGCCGGAGCGGCTGGCGGCCACGGTGCATGGCGATGCGGCCTCGCCCTGCTGGACCCCGAAGGAAGCGCTGCTGATCCGCTTCTGCGACGCGGTGAACGCCAAGGCCGACATCGACGACGCACTGTGGGCGGCGCTGGGCGAGCATTTCAGCGAGATGGCCCGGCTGGAGCTGATGCTGCTGGCCGGCTTCTATCGGACGGTGTCGCTGCTGGTGAACGGCCTGCGGCTGCCGATGGAGCCGGGGGCCATCCCCTTTCCCGCCTAGTCCGCCACCGGCGTCGGCAGCGGCTCGCCGGCGAAGAAGCAGCGCAGGTTCTCCAGGCACGAGGCCACCATCAGCGGGATGGAATCCACCGTCCCGCCCGCCGAATGGGGCGTCAGCACGGTGTTGGGCACATCGGCCCAGCGCTCGGCCGGGGTTGGCTCCTGGGCGAAGACGTCCAGGCCCGCCAGGCCCAGCCGCCCGGCCTTCAGCGCCGCGATCAGGGCCTCCTCGTCGACCACTTGGCCGCGCGAGATGTTGATCACCGCCCCGCGCGGGCCGACCGCGTCGATGACCTCGGCGGAGATCAGCTTCTCGGTCTGCGGGCTTGCGCGGCAGCAGACCATCAGGGCGTCGGTGTCCCGGGCCAGGTCCAGCAGACTGGCGGCCATCGGCCAGGGCGCGCCGGGCTTCTCGCGATGGCCCCACCAGTTGACCGTCATGCCGAAGGCCTCCAGCCGGCGGCCGACCGCCTCGCCGATATGGCCCAGGCCCACAATGCCGGCCTTCTTGCCGCGCAGCGAGGCCCGGGGCCGCATGCGGTCGGTCAGGGTCCAGGTCCCGGCCCGGACCATCTGGTCGCCCTCGACGATGCCGCGCCAGCCGGCGATCAGCATGCCCACCGCATGGTCGGCGACATCGTCGGCGTTGAGGCCGCGCGAATGGGTGACCTCGATGCCGTTGGCCCGGCACCAGGGCACGTCCACCCCGTCATAGCCGACGCTGACATTGGCGATCAGGCCCAGGTTCTTCATCTGGCCCAGCACCGCCGGGTCCAGCCTGAACTCGCCGGCATGAACGATGGCCCGCACCGCCTGACCCGGCCCGGCCAGGAAGGCGGCTGGGTCGGCATGGTCCCAGAAGCGGTGGACCTCGTAGGCGCCCTCCAGCACCGGTTGCATCGGGCCGATCATCGGGTGGGACAGCAGGACGGCGGGTTTCTGGCTCATGGGCGGGAGCCTTAGCGCCCGCCCATCAACCGTCAATAACCGAAGCTAGAGGACCCAGCCGCTGGTGATATTCCCGGCCAGCGTGATGGTCATGTCGGCCACCCCGTCGCCGTTCACATCGAACGACAGCGTGGTGAGATTGGCCCCGCTGTTGAAGCTCACCGCCATTTCACCGGCATGGTTGGTGAAGGCGCCGACCTTGGTGAAGGCCTGATCGCCGGCCAGGCTGCTGTTGGCGTCGATGAAGCTGACGTCCAGCGAGTCGCCCTGGGCGATGTTGAAGTCCTTGATGATGTCCGGCGCGGCGGTCGTGGAGTCGGTCAGGGCCAGGAAATAGTAGGTGTCGGCCCCAAGCCCACCCGACATCGTATCGCCGCCGGCGCCGCCGATGATGACGTCGTCGCCGGCCTCGCCATAGAGACCGTCCACGCCGTTGTCGCCATAGAGCCAGTCGTTGCCGGCCCCGGCCTTCACCGAGTCATTGCCGTCCAGACCGTGGATCAGGTCATAGCCGGCGGTCCCGGCCAGCAGGTTGTTGGCTGCGGTGCCGGTGACGTCGTTGTGCCCGTCCGGCGGCGTCGGCGCCACCGGAGGCGGAGGCGGCGGCGGGCTTGGGGGCGGCGACGGCGGCGGGCTCGGGGGCGGCGACGGCGGCGGACTCGGCGGGGGAGACGGCGGCGGCGAGGGCGGCGGAGACGGCGGCGGGCTCGGCGGCGGCGAGGGTGGCGGAGACGGCGGCGGGCTGGGCGGCGGCGCCGGCGGCGGGCTCGGGGGCGGAGACGGCGGCGCCAGGCCGATGAAGCTCGCGTCGGTCACCGTCGCGGCGTTGGTATTGCTCAGCACCAGACCCGAGCCATCGGCGAAAGTCACCAGCGTGCCGCTGCCCTGCTGGGTGATGCTCTGGTAGGCCCCGAAGGCGCTGACATCGATATGGTCGGTACCGACCAGGAAGTCGACGGCCGTGTCGGTGCCGCTACCGGCGGTGATGACAAAGACGTCAGCGCCAGCGCCCCCGGTCATGGTGTCGCTGCCGGTCCCACCCCAGAGGGTGTCGTTACCGGCCTCACCGTAGAGGCGATCATCGCCATTGCCACCCGACAGCCAGTCGTCGCCGGTCCCGCCCTTGAGCAGATCGTTGCCGTCGAGGCCGTAGATGGCGTCGGCCCCGGCTGTGCCGCTGAGCAGGTTGTTGGCCGCCGTGCCATTGATGACGTTGGAGCCGCCCGGCGGCGTCGGAGGCGAGGGAGGGCTAGGGGGCGGGCTGGGCGGCGGCGAAGGCGGCGGGCTCGGGGGCGGAGACGGTGGCGGGCTCGGCGGCGGTGAGGGCGGCGGGCTCGGCGGAGGAGACGGCGGCGGCGAGGGCGGAGGGCTCGGCGGCGGCGAGGCCAGGCCCGTGAAACTGGCCGAGGTCACCGTGGAGGCGGTGACGCCGGTCAGCAGGAAGCTCACCCCCGAGGCGACGGTCACCAGGGTGTTGCCGCCCTGCTGGACGATGCTCTGGTAGGAACCGAAGGCGCTGACGTCCATCAGGTCGGTCCCGACCAGGAAGTCGGTGATGGTGTCGGCCCCGCCGCCGCTGGTGGCGACGAAGGTGTCGACGCCGCCGCCGCCGGTCAGGTTGTCGGCGCTGGCGTTGCCGGTGATGCGGTTGGCGCTGGAGTTGCCGATGATGGCGTCGACGCCCGAGCCGCCGATGGCGTTCTCGATCACCGCCCCCATGGCGATGGCGACGTTGCCGATCATGTTGGTGAACGAGCCGGTGGTGCCGACGCTCGAGAAGTGACCCTGGTTGAGGTCGATGGTCTGGGTGTTGGAGAAGCCGGAGAAGTCGAAGGTGTCCGTGCCGCCGGCGTCCCAGACCGCGAAGATGATCGGCTGGCCGACCGCGGCGATGAACCAGGGCCGATCGGCGTTGGAATTGAAGCCGTAGACCGTGTCGCCCGTGCGGGTCGACATGTTGGCCCCATAGCCGCGCTGGGCCGAGGCGATGTCGTCCAGCTGCGGAGCGGCCGGGTAGGAGATGCCGAAATAGGCGCCGGTGTGGTCCTCGGTGAAGTAGCTCATCACCGTGTACTGGTGAGAGTCTTCGTAATAGATGGCGTCGTCAGCGTAGGTGATCGGGCCATCGCCCTCGCCGGCATTGTAGTCAGCCGGGTGCGACAGGCCGATGGCGTGGCCGGTCTCGTGGGTCAGGGTCAGCTGGCCGTAGTTGTACAGGCTGGGATTCTGGTTGTACGACAGGGTGGAGTTGACCCAGACGTCGCCGCCGCTGGCGCCCAGGCTGGGATAGTAGGCGAAGGCGGCCGCCCCGGAGGCGCCGCTGGCGTAGTTGCTGTAGAGGATGGTGGCGTTGTTGGTGTAGGCGCCCTCCCCCGAGGTCCCGGACCCGACCCGCACGAAGATGATGTTCGCCACGTCCGACCAGGCCGCCAGGCTGAGTTCGGCGGCGGCGATTTGGGCCGTGGTGAAACGGGTGAAGCCGCCGGTGTCGTCCGGCATGGTCCCGGGAGCGGTGGACCGGAAGCCGTAGGTCACCGTCGAGGCCCCGCCGGTCCAGTGATTGTCGACATCGGCCACGCCCGGCTGCGGAGCGAAGTCGTTCCAGGTCGCGTAGGTGCGGTTCAGCTGGTAGGCGGCCTGGGCCACCGTCTTGGACGGCTTGCCATTGTCGGACGCGCCGCCCCGCTCCTCGGCGTTGAGGAAATCGACCGGGCGGACCGGGCCGGGATCGGTCACCACCTGCTTCGGCGGACCGCCCCAATCCAGGTCGATGCTCGGCTTGGCGGTCAGAGGCGCGGCCGAATAGCCGGCGGAGGCTAAGGTGAAGTCCAGGCCCACAGGCGATGACCACACCCAATGATGGGATTTCACGACGATGGCGTCGTCATCGACGACAGTGTCGAAGGCCATGGGGTCGATGACGCGCATGAAAAAATACTTCCTGGCTAGCCCGAGCCCCGTGACTAGCCAGGAAACTAGGCCGCGACGCGACGCCCATCAAGCGGGACGGACAATGCGACGCGGCCGGTTAGTGATCTTATAACACCCAGCCGCCCTGCACATTGCCGGTCAGGCCGATGGCGAAGTCGGCCACCGAGTCACCGTTGATGTCGAAGCTGAGCATCGTCAGGTTGGTCCCGGCGTCGTAGCTGCGGACCATCTCGCCGGCATGGCCGCCGAAGGCCGTGGCCAGTTGGAAGGCCTGGTCGCCGGCCATGGTGCTGTCGGCGTCGATATAGCTGACGTCGATCAGGTCGCCGGCCGCCTGGCTGAAGTCGGTGATCAGGTCGAAGCCCGATACCGTCGAGTCCGAGGCCGCGAAGAAGTAGAAGGTGTCGGCCCCGCCGTTGCCGGTCAGGGTGTCCTTGCCGGCCCCGCCGATCAGCACGTCGGCGCCCAGGCCGCCGCTCATCTTGTCGCCGCCGTTGCCGCCCTCCAGCCAGTCGTCGCCGCCGCCGGCGCTGATCACGTCGTTGCCGTCCAGCCCCTTGAAGGTCTCGTTGGCGGCGGTGCCGATGAAGCTGTCGTTCAGCGCCGTGCCGCTGACCAGCAGGTTGCCCGCGGGGGCGGTCGGCGGGGTCAGGACCGGTCCGGTCCCGGCGTTGATGAAGCTGTCGGCATGGACGCTGGAGGCCTGAACGCCGACCAGCAGCATGGATTCCGCGCCGCTGACGTTGATCAGGGTGTCGGCGCCCTGCTGGGTCGCGGTCCAGGCGCGGCCGCCCAGGTCGATATGGTCGCTGCCGACCTGGAAGTCGGTGACGGTGTCCGTCCCCGTCCCGGCCGAGACGACGAAGGTGTCGCCGCCCGCGCCGCCGGTCAGGGTGTCGGTCCCGCCGCCGCCCTTGAGAGTGTTGGCCGCGTCGTTGCCGATGATGGTGTCGTTGCCGTCACCGCCGGTCGCCTTCTCGATGGTGACGCCGTTGGCGATCGTGTAGCCGCCATAGATGCCATAGGCGTAGGAGATCCAGCCGCCGCCGCCGTATTCATATTTCAGGCTGGCGGGCCGCAGATCGATGTTGGCGTTCTTGGAGCCGACATAGCGAATCTCGTCCGAACCGCCGGCGTCCCAGATGCTGGAGTAGTAGGTGCCAGGCGCGTTCTCGTCCTTGAGGGTGTAGACGTCGTCGCCGGTCGCGTACTCCTCGTTGACGCCGTACTTGTCCTGGATGGCGGCGATGTCGAAGGCCATCAGGCTGCCCAGCCAGCCGTAGGGATCGGTGGTGTCGGCCTGGCCGTAGGGGGATTTCTCCCAACCGTCCTGGTACGACATCATCGTGAAGACGGCCTGGTTCAGGTCATAGTCGCCGGTGGTGTAGTCGAAGGCCGGGCCGTCCGAGGTCACCCCGTTCATGACGCCCGAATGGCCGCCGTTGTCGTGCGGATGGGCCAGGCCGTGGCCGTGACCCATCTCGTGGATCAGGGTGGTGAAGGTGAAGCCGCCGGGGGCGAGGCCCGCCTCGGTCCAGCGTTCGTCGGCGGCGTTGAACTCGCCCTGCCCTTCATTCTCCTCATCCGGCGGGCTCATCCGGCCCAGCAGGCTGACGCCCGGCCCGGGCGTGCCCAGATAGGTGACGAAGTTGAAGTCGGCCTCGGCGCGGTTCTGGACCTCGACATAGATGATGTCGGCGACGTTCTCATAGGCCGACATAGCGACCTTCAGGGCCTGGACTTCCCATTCCGAGAAGCCCTTGGCGACCATGGTGTCGGTGGTGCCGGGGGTGGTGGGGTCCTCGTCGATATAGATGTCTCCGGCCTTGGCCAGATAGTAGGTGATGACGTTCTTGCCGGTGATCCCATAGGGGTTGGAGCCGACGCCGGTGAAGTCGTTCTCGGTCGGGCGCGGGCCTTCCTGGCCGTCGGGATTGCGCGAGGAGCCGTCGACCTGCGTGCCCCAGTCGATCGCATAGAGCGGCGAATCCGGGGTGTAGTAGGGGTGATAGCTGTAGCCGGTCGCAGGGGTGACCTGCAGGGTGTAGTCGCCCACCGCATCGCCGGTCGTCCCGTTGGTGGCGTCCTGATCGAAGGCCCGGGCGTTGATGTAGTAGGTGCCGGTATGGTCGGCCGTATAGCTCAGGATGGCGTCCAGACCCGACGGAGTGTTGGGCCCGCCACCGTCGGCGCTGGTGATCAGATTGCCGCTGGCGTCATAGAGCTCGATGAAGGCGTCGTTCAGCGGCACGCCGCTGGGCCCGCCGACTTTCAGGAACAGGTTGATGTCGTAGGTCTGACCGGCCTGCAGCTGGACCGCGTAGAAATCCTGGTCGCCGATCATGTCGATGGTGCCGGTGATGGCGGGGGCGCCGACCGTCACGCTGGCGGTGGTCGTGGTGTTGTCGGCCACGGTGTCGGGGGTCAGCAGCAGCGGCGCCACGCCCGTGCCGGCGACGTCCTTGTCGCCGATGCCGTCGGCCGAGAACCAGCTGTAGCCCTTGACGGGCGAGGCCAGCGAGGTGGAGCCCATCAGGCCCCAGCGGCCGTCGGCGATCCCATCGTCATTGCCGATGCTGTCGAAACGGAAGTCAGCCCCCAGGATGTCGAAATCGCGATGGGCGGCGTGGAAACGATAAGCCATGGAACCCTCCAGCAAGGACCGCGCGGCGGTCGTGTTGTCTGGAAGGGTCAACGACGGGGGTGCGGCATTTCATCCCACCCCCGCCGAACAATGTTCGAAGCCCGTCGCTAGCTGATGATCCAGTCTCCGTGATTGGCCAGAACATCCGGCAGACCGGTGGGCAGGCTGGGCATGGCGGCCGGCCTGTCGGCATGCAGCTGGCTCCAGACCGTCTCCGCCCGGGCCTCGCCATCGACCGACCAGGCATGAACCAGCAGGGCCAGCTTGGCGGCCGTGTCGGCTGACGGGGCCGCTGCCGGCTGAGCCTTGGGCGGCTCGGCCGGCATGGTCGCCGGCGCGGCGGGCGGGCTGGTGATGAAGCTGGCGGCGGTCAGGCTGAGGGCGGTGACCCCGGCCAGGGTCACGTAGCTGCCGTCGGACAGCATCACCTTGGCCCCGCCGGCGGTGGCGGCGATCGAGGCGTAGCCCCCGAAGGCCGAGACATCGAGCCTGTCCTCGCCGACCACGAAGTCGGTGATGGTGTTGGCCCCGTCGCCGGCGCTGAACACGAAGATGTCGTGCCCGGCCCCACCGGTCATGGTGTCGGTGCCGACCCCGCCGACCAGGACGTCATCGCCGTCCCCGCCCAGCAGCTTGTCGGAACCGACCCCGCCCTCGAGCCGGTCGTTGCCGCCCAGGCCGTTGAGCGTGTCGTTGCCGTCCAGGCCCTGGATCAGGTCCCGGCCGGCGTCGCCGGTCAGGGTGTTGCCGGCGGCGGTGCCCACGAGGGTGTGATCCCAGGTCGCCGACGGCGGGGGCGGAGACGGCGGCGGGCTCGGCGGCGGAGCCGGAGGCGGGCTCGGCGGGGGTGATGGCGGCGGCGCCGGAGGTGGTGACGGCGGCGGGCTCGGCGGCGGGCTCGGCGGAGGACTGGGCGGCGGCGCAGGCGGCGGACTCACCGGCGGCGGCGAAGGAGGCGGCGCCGGCGGAGGACTGGGCGGCGGCGCCGGCGGCGGACTGGCGCCGGTGATGAAGCTGGCCGCTGTCAGGCTGGACGCGGCGACGCCGCTCAGCAGTACATAGCTGCCGTCGGCCATCAGCACCTTGGCGCCGGCGACCTGCTGTACGATCGAGGCGTAGCCGCCGAAAGCGGACACATCCAGCTTGTCTTGACCGACCGCGAAGTCGGTGACCGTGTTGGCCCCGTCGACCAGGCCGACGACGAAGACATCGGCGCCCGCGCCACCGGTCAGGGTGTCGGTGCCGGCTCCGCCGACCAGGACGTCATCGCCGTCCCCGCCCAGCAGCTTGTCGCTACCGTCGCCGCCTTCGAGGCGGTCGTTGCCGCCCAGGCCCGACAGGGTGTCGTTGCCGGCCAGGCCCTGGATCAGGTCCTTGCCAGCGTCGCCGTTCAGGGTGTTGCCGGCCGTCGTGCCGACCAGGGTGTGATCCCAGGTCGGAGGCGGCGGCGGGCTCACCGGTGGCGGTGAGGGCGGCGGTGACGGCGGCGGTGAGGGCGGCGGTGAGGGCGGCGGACTCGGGGGCGGCGAAGGCGGCGGACTCGGGGGCGGCGCCGGCGGCGGGCTTACCGGCGGCGGGCTGGGGGGTGGCGCGGGCGGCGGACTCACGGGCGGCGGCGAAGGCGGCGGCGCCGGGGGCGGCGACACCGGCGGTGGGCTCGGCGGTGGCGCGGGCGGAGGGCTGGCGCTGGTGATGAAGCTGGCGGCGGTCAGGCTGAGGGCGGTGACGCCGGTGAGGGT
Source organism: Caulobacter ginsengisoli (assembly GCF_030814835.1). Lineage (GTDB taxonomy): Bacteria > Pseudomonadota > Alphaproteobacteria > Caulobacterales > Caulobacteraceae > Caulobacter > Caulobacter ginsengisoli. Next base: position 304,144 of record NZ_JAUSVS010000002.1, on the reverse strand, counting down.
GACATAGCCGCCATCGGCGAAGGTCACCTTGGCCCCGCCCGCCAGGGCGCTGATCGAGGCATAACCCCCGAAGGCGGAGACATCGATCAGGTCCTGACCGACCACGAAGTCGCTGATGGTGTTGGCGCCGTCGCCGGCGGTGAACACGAAGGTGTCGATCCCGGCCCCGCCGGTCAGCGTGTCCGTGCCGGCCCCGCCGACGATGACGTCGTCGCCATCGCCACCGAGCAGCTTGTCGGACCCGTCGCCGCCTTCGAGGCGGTCGTTACCGCCCAGACCCGACAGCGTGTCGTTACCGGCCAGACCCTGGATCAGGTCCTTGCCGCCATCGCCGGTCAAGGTGTTGCCAGCCACCGTGCCCACCAGGGTGTGGTCATAGGGTGAGGCGGGCGGCGGTGAGACGGGCGGCGGGCTCGGCGGTGGGCTCACGGGCGGTGGGCCTGGGGGCGGCGACACCGGAGGCGGCGAAGGAGGCGGGCTGGGCGGTGGGGCCGGCGGCGGGCTCGGGGGCGGCGGGCTCACCGGTGGCGGGCTGGGCGGCGAACTCAGGATGAAGCTGGCGCTGGTAACGGTCGAGGCCTGCAGCCCGGTCAGGGTCACCGTGTTGCCGGCCGAGAAGGTCACCAGAGTGTTGGCCCCCGACTGGGCCACCGACTGCACCGACCCGAAGGTCGAGGCATCGATATGGTCGGTTCCGATCTGGAAGTCGGTGATGGTGTCGGCACCGTCGCCGGGTGTGAAGACGAAGGTGTCGGCCCCGGCCCCGCCGGTCAGGGTGTCATTGCCCTTGCCGCCCTTGACCCAGTCGTTGGATGCCGACCCGATGAAACGGTCGTCGAAGTCCGAGAGCTCGAACCGCTCTATGCTGGTGAATTCGTCACTGGCCGCGTCGCCGGTCGTCGTGCCCCGGAAGGTGTCGGTGCTGAAATCCAGCGTCACGGCCGCCGTGGCGTCGCGATAGGAGGCGGTGTCGATCCCCGCCCCTCCGTCCATCGCGTCCCGACCAGCGCCCCCGACGATCAGGTCATCGCCCTCGTAGCCGCGCAGATTGTCGTTGCCCTGGCCGCCCAGGACGACGTCGTTGCCGGCGCCGCCGTCGACATAGTCGTCGCCGCCGAACGCTTCCAGCAGATCGGCGCCCGATCCCCCGTTGAGGGCGTCGAACTGGCCGCTGCCGATCAGATGGTCGTCGCCCGATCCGCCATACAGGTTGGAGGCCGCGTTTCCAGCCTTGAGGGTGTCGGCGAAGGCCGAACCGATCGCCGCCTCCACGGAGGCCAGGGTGTCGGTTCCCCCGCCGCCGGTGTTTTGCGCGCCGCTCAGCCCCAGGTCGACGGTAACCCCCGCGGTCGCCGAGCTGTAGTCGGCGATATCGAAGCCGTCCCCACCGTCGATAGCGTCGTTGCCTGCGCCGCCATCGAGAATGTCGTCGCCGGCCAGCCCGGAAATCACGTCGTCGCCGGCCAGGCCACGCATGCGGTCGTTGGCGCCGGCGCTGCCGGTCAGGTGATCGGCGTCGGCGGTCCCGCTGCGCACGGTGCTGATGGAATCGTATTGGATATCGCCCGCCAGCAACTGTGACGGAGCGATGTTCTGCAGGCGAATTCGCGTCTGCATGTCGACGGTGATGATGGTGTCGGCGCCATCCTGGTCGAGCAGCAGATAGAATTGGGCGTTGGGTAGGCTGAGCTTGTCGACGTCGGGGGTGAAGTCGGTGACTGTCCCCTTGCTGCCGTACCGCAGGATAAACAGGTCGGCATCTCCGCCCCCCGTCATCACCGCGCCGTTGACCAGCGTGTCCTTGCCGCCCGCCCCGAACAGGATGTTGTAGCCTTCGGCGCCATCCAGATAATTGGCCGACAGGTCCAGCTCGCCGCCGGGCAGGTTGCCGCCATAGATGATGTCGTCGTCATAGGTGCCGGTGAGGGTGTCGGCCCCCAGGCCGCCGACTATCGTGCCGACGAGGCCGAAATGACGTGCGATCAGAATGTTGTCGCCGAACGCTGACCCGACGATGTTGGCAAAGCGGACGATGCTGTCGACTTCGTTCTCGCCGGTGACGGCGGAACTCATGTTGATGACGACCCCTCGAGGGTTGTCGACGTAGGACACGGTGTTCACGCCCTCGCCGCCGTCGAGTTGGTCGGAGCCGGCGCCGCCCTGGATGAAGTCGTCGCCGGCGCCGCCCTGGATGATGTCGTCGCCGCCCAGGCCGCTGATCGTATCGTTGCCCGCGAGACCGTCTATCTGGTCACGGCCGGCGGCGCCCACCAGCACGTCATCACCGCTGGTGCCGTCCAGGTATGTGATGGGGAGCGGCGGAGGCGGCGGCGGCGGCGGGGGCGGCGGCGGGGGCGGCGGCGGAGGCGGCGGCGACGGGGTGTAGAAGAAGTTGGCGTCGGTGAGCTGACCCGGCGCGATGTTCTGCAGCGTGATGCTGCCACCGCCCGCCAGCTTGATAACCGTGTCGGCGTTCACTGCCGTGATCGACAGATAGCTGCCAATCGAGGAGATATCGATCCGGTCCTTGGTGACATCAAAGTCGAAGATCGTGTCGGCGCCGTCTCCGGCTGCGAAGACGAAGACGTCGGCGGCCTGGCCCCCCCACAGGTGATCGTTGCCGGTTCCGCCGACCAGAATATCGACCCCCTGCGCGCCGCTCAGGGAATCGTCGCCGGCCCCGCCCTCGAGCCGGTTGGTGCTGATGTCGGCGCCGTTGAGCGCGCCGGCGTCCATCGCATCGTCGCCGTCGCCGCCGTACAGGAAGTCGGCGCCCAAGCCGCCCAGGATGTTGTTGCCGCCGGCGTCGCCGATCAGGGTGTCGCCAAACTGGCTGCCCCGGATCGACTCGATGCCGACAAGGGTGTCGAGACCCTCGCCGGTGTTCTGGGCGGAGGTGATCCTCAGGTCGACGGAGATCGCCCCCGCCGCATTGGTGAAGTCGGCGGTGTCATAGCCGAACCAGCCCCAGAAGGTGTCGTTGCCCGCTCCCCCGGCCAGGAAGTCGTTGCCCCATCCGCCGTTGAGGAAGTCGTCCCCTGCCAGGCCGCTCAGGCTATCGTTTCCGAACTTGCCGTCCAGGAAGTCCGCCGCCGCGGTTCCGGTCAGCGTGTCGTCGTTGTCGCTGCCCGTGATGGCCCCGGCCGGGGTCCGCGGGGGTATGACCGGGGTAGGCAATAGCGGCGGGTTGCCCGGCGGCGACGGCGCGGGCGGCGGCGGCGAGAAGCCCGTGGGGACGGGCAGGTTGGCCGGCGCCGTCCCCGACGGCAGGCCATAGTGGATGATGGTCGCGAGCGCGGCCACACCGACGTCGTTGATCTTGATGGACCCGCCGTCCGCCAGCAGGATGACAAGCTGATCGCCGTCGCGGTCGATTCCATAGCTGGAATAGCCGTTGAGCCAGATCTCGTCCCCGTCCTTGAGGCTCAGATCGTAGATCTGGTCGGCGCCGTCGCTGGCCGAGTAGATGAACTTGTCCGCCCCGGCTCCGCCACGCTCTGAGTCATTGCCGCCCCCACCGAACAGCCAGTCGGCGCCGCCGCCGCCGACCATCACCTCGCCCGCCGCGGTCCCGCGCAGGGATTCGGCGGCGTCGGTCCCGATCAGGGGATAGGCCGGCGGCGCCGCGTTCGGCAGGGTGGGCATGGCCGGCAGAGCCGGCGCGGCCGGCAGCGGCGTTGGGGCCGCCAGGGCCGGCGCCGAGAACTGGAAGTCGGCCGCTGTCAGGGCCGAAGCCTGCACGCCCGTCAGCAGCAGAGTGTCGGTCGCCGAGAAGCGCACCAGGGTGTCGGCGCCCTGCTGGGTCACTGACTGGTAGCCGGAATAGCCCACCACAACGATGACGTCGTCAACGCCGCCGGCGGCGAAGTCGGTGATGACGTCGGCGCCCGATCCGACTTCGAAGCGGAAGCTGTCATTGCCCTGGCCGCCGGTCAGGGTGTCGGCCCCGATCCCACCGCTCAGCACGTCGTCGCCGTCGCCGCCATCAAGTCGGTCGGATCCCGCGCCGGCCAACAGCACGTCGGCGCCTTCGCCGCCCGAAACGCCGCCCAGCTCGGTCCCGAGCCGGCCGTCATAGATGTCGGCCCAGCCGCCCAGATCCACCGCCCCGGTGATCTTGCCGGTGTTGAAGATCTGGTCCTGGCCATGGTTGAGCGACACCCGGCCGCGCAGTTCGCCCGAATTGTAGATGATCTCGGTCGTCGTATCGGGGTGGCTGCTGAACGGGTTTTCGCAGATGGCGACGTCGGCTTCGATCAGCCCGGAATTGAAGAAGTTCACCGACGAGTCGATGGCGAAGATGACGCCGTAGCTGTCCCGGGCCGCCGAATAGTCGACCGCCCTGATCGTGCCGCTGTTCACGAACGTAAAGTGGGCGCCATAGACTTCCAGCCCGATGCTCTGGCCGAACGGGACCGCCGCCTGATCAAGGCTGGCGTTGGCGCTGATCAGGCCGCTGTTCCAGAAGCTGCCGCCGTTCATCATCACATAGGCTTGGGCGGTCGCAACCCCGGTGACGTTCATCTCGCCGGTGTTGACGATCTGGACCGGCGCATCCGCCCGGAAACCGTAGGCGGCCAGCGAGGAGAACACCCGGAACAGGCCGGCGTTGTAGAGATCCGGCGCAAACGTCCAGCTGACGAAGCCCCTGGCCCCCGCCTCGCTGGTCGAGACGACGTCGATCACGCCGGAGGCCTGATTGTAGATGAAGGTGCCGGTATGGGGCCACTCGCCGTTCGTCCGGGTGGTGATGCCGGTGACCACAGGGAAGGGCGAGTTGCCGCCGTCCCCCGCCACCCGGATAACGCCGCCGTTGATCAGCGAGGTGGTCCTGGACGACAGGTTGGCCTCAAGCACGAAGCCTGTGCTGTTGCCGAACTCCACCGTCTCGCCGGCATAGACCTGCCAGTCGAAGCTGACGGACTGGGCGTGATGGGCGCCGGTCGGATCGGGGGCCGCCTCCAGCGGCGTCGCCGAGAGCTGGAAGTCGGCGCTGGTCAGGGCCCCCGCCTGGACATTGCGCAACAGGATGCTGTCCGTCGCCGAGAGCACCACGCGGGTGTCTGCGCCTTCCTGGACCAGGCTCTGATAGGCGGCATAGCCATAGATGAGCAGCCGGTCTTCCGCTCCGCCGGCCTGGAAATCGGTAACGACATCGGCGCCATCGCCGGCGGTAAAGACGAAGCGGTCATCGCCCGCGCCACCGGTCAGCTGGTCGGCGCCGGCGTCGCCGAACAGGACGTCCGCGCCGCCGCCGCCGGAGATGATGTCGTCGCCGGCATTGCCTTCCAGGGCTTCAGCCACGGCCGAGCCTAGCAGGGTATCGCCGAACCGCGATCCCAGGACATGCTCGAAGCTGCGGATGCGGTCGACGCCCGCGTAGTAGGCGGTCTCGTTGGCCAGATCGACAACGACCCGGCCGTCGGCCGACAGGTAGGACAGGGTATCGTAGCCCGCGCCGCCGTCGAGCAGGTCTGAGCCCGGCCCGCCGTCCAGGGTGTCGTCGCCCCCGCCGCCGAGCAGGATGTCGGAATCCAGCTCGCCATACATCGTCTCGCCGCCGGCGCCGCCCAGCAGGATGTCATTGCCGACTCCGCCGACCACCTGGCCCAGGTGCGTGCCCTTCTGGCCGTCATAGAAGTCGTCGCCCTCGGCCAGGAAGCTCTGGCCGGTCATTTCGCCGGCGTTAATGACGACGTCGTCGCCCCAGGCCAGGTCCAGCGCGCCGTGGATCTGGCCGGTGTTCTGGATGATCTCAACCGTCTCGGGACTGCGGTCGTCAGGATTACGCAGGACATAGAAGGCGTAGTCGCCCTCGATCAGGCCGGAGTTCACGTAGACCCCGGTGAAGGGGGAGTCCCAGGTTTGCAGGACGGCGATGCTGGAATAGTCGGAATAGGAGGTAGCCCGGATCACGCCGGAGTTTTCAAACGTCGCGGCGCCGGTCAGGGTGATGGCGATGGCGTTGAGGCCGCCGGCCACGTCGATGGTCCCGCTGTTGACGAAGCTGGTGATGCCCGAGCCGACCCCGTACGCAAAACCATAGGACTGGACGACCATCAGGCCGGTGTTGAGGAAGGAGATGCTGGCGCCGTACATGTCGAGCGCCTGGGCGCGGTACCAACCGAAGACGTCGAATTCACCGCGGTTGATGAAATTCCCCGCACCCCCCGCGCCGGACAGGCCCCAGGCCATGCCCCCGGGGTCCAACACGGTTCCCTCCTTAGGGGCGCTGACCACGACCAGCCCGGTCTCTTCGTTGACGAAGGCGGCGCCGGTGTAGTCACCCGGCTGGTGCCAGCCGATGCCGTAGACAAGGTCCGGCCCTGTCACCAGGATCGCGCCCTTGTTGAACAGCGACGGCGGCGGGGCCGGCCAGTTGACCTCGATCGAGATACCGCCGCCCTGGTCGAAGGTCAGGACCTCCTTGGTGGCGATGGTCCGGGTCGTCGTCACGGCGATCGAGGTCCCGTGAGGAACCGGCGTGGGGATGGGGGCGGGGCCCGTTTCGACCTTGATGGCCCCCGGCGCGGCGTTGAGCTGCGCTAGGGTGACGCCGGTAAGGACGATGGCCGAGCCGTCCGAGAACTTGATGACCGTATCGGTCGGGCTGTTGGCGACCAGGGTATAGGGCGTGGCGTCGGTGATGCCGTAGAGCTTGATGACATCGCCTTCGCCGGGCCTGAAGTCCATGATCCCGTCGGTGCCGTCGCCTTTGACGTAGATGAAGGTGTCGGCGCCGGATCCGCCGTACAGTTCGTCGCTGCCCAGGCCGCCCCAGATGGTGTCGTTGCCCCCAGCGCCGTCCAGCTTGTCGTTGGCGCTGCCGCCCTCCAGGATGTCGTCGCCTCCGTACCCCCACAGCGCGTCTTCGCCGCCGAAGCCGACCAGTTTGTCGTTGGCTTCATCGGTCCCGCTCAGCCGGTCGCCGCCGGCCGTGCCCAGCTGGGTCCGCGTGACGGCCGTCGTAGCCGAGGACTTGAGCGTCGAGAGGGGGATCGCCAACCCGAAGGCGGCGGTCGTGGTCAGGTAGTCCTGGGGCCGGACATCACGACCGCCCAGGCCCACCGCGCCGGAGTAGCGACGCACCGATTCGGCGACCGCCGGCCCATCCGCGAGCAGGTCAAAATCCCGCGCCCCGGCGACAAGACCGATGGTGCTGACCGCGATCGTCATCAAACTATCCCCCCGGTGGAGGACGCACTGTCCACCACCCCCCGACGGGGGGACAGAGTAGAGGAAGCTCTTTGAGGGGAGAAGCCCTCTACCGCGCGAACTTCTGGAACTTGATCCTGTGCGGGATCAGGCTGTCCACCCCCAGCCGCCGCTTCTTGTCTTCCTCGTACATCTCGAAATTCCCCTCGAACCATTCCACATGGCTGTCGCCTTCGAAGGCCAGGATGTGGGTGGCCAGGCGGTCCAGGAACCAGCGGTCGTGGCTGATGACCACGGCGCAGCCGGCGAAGTCTTCCAGCGCCTCTTCCAGGTTCTGCAGGGTCTCGATGTCCAGGTCGTTGGTCGGCTCGTCGAGCAGGATCAGGTTGCCGCCCGTCGCCAGGGTCTTGGCCAGGTGGACGCGGTTGCGCTCACCCCCTGACAGCAAGCCGACCTTCTTCTGCTGGTCGCCGCCCTTGAAGTTGAAGCTGCCGACATAAGCGCGGCTGTTGATCTCGCGCTTGCCGACCATCATCACGTCGGTGCCGCCGCTGATCGCCTGCCAGACGGTGTCGTTGGGTTTCAGGTCATCGCGGCTCTGGTCGACATAGGCCAGCTTGACCGTCTCCCCGACCTTGATCGTGCCGGCGTCGGGCGTTTCCTGGCCGGTGATCAGCTTGAACAGGGTCGACTTGCCGGCCCCGTTCGGCCCGATGACGCCCACGATGCCGTTGGGCGGCAGCTTGAAGGTCAGGTCCTTGAACAGGACCTTGTCGCCGTATTCCTTCTCCAGGCCGTTGACCTCGAGCACCACATTGCCCAGGCGCGGGCCGGGCGGGATCTGAATGACGGCGTAGGTCTGGTCCTTGGTGGCCATCTCCTGTTCGCGGACCATCTCGTCATAGGCCGCGAGGCGCGCCTTGGACTTGGCCTGCCGCGCTTTCGCGCCGGACCTCACCCATTCCAGTTCGCGGGTCAGGGCGCGCTGGCGGGCCTCGGATTCCGACTTCTCCTGGACGACGCGCTTCTGCTTCTGCTCCAGCCAGCCGCTGTAGTTGCCCTCGAAGGGGATGCCCTTGCCGCGGTCCAGTTCCAGGGTCCACTTGGTCACCTGGTCCAGGAAGTAGCGGTCGTGGGTGACCAGGATGACGCAGCCCGGGAAGGCCTCCAGGTGGTGCTGCAGCCAGGCGACGCTCTCGGCGTCCAGGTGGTTGGTCGGCTCGTCCAGCAGCAGCATGTCGGGCTTGGACAGCAGCAGCCGGGCCAGCGCCACCCGGCGCTTTTCACCGCCGGAAAGCTTGGTCACGCCGCTGTCGTTGGGCGGACAGCGCAGGGCGTCCATGGCCATCTCGATGCGGCTGTCGATGTCCCAGAGGTCGCCCGCGTCGATCTTCTCCTGGAGGGCGGTCATCTCCTCCATCAGCTCGTCGGTATAGTTCTCGCCCATCTCGGCGGCGACGGCGTTGAAGCGGTCGAAGATGGTCTTTTCCTCGCACCAGGCGATGACGTTTTCCCAGACGGTCTTGCTGTCGTCCAGGTGCGGCTCCTGCTCCAGATAGCCGCGCTTGACCCCATCGGCCGCCTTGGCCTCGCCGCCGAACTCGGTGTCGATGCCGGCCATGATCTTCAGCAGCGTCGACTTACCCGAGCCGTTCACCCCGACCACGCCGATCTTGGCGTCGGGGTAGAAGGACAGCCAGATGTTCTCGAACACCTTCTTGCCGCCGGGATAGGCCTTGGTCAGGCCCTGCATTTGGAAGATGTACTGTGCGGCCATGGGGAGGCGAGCTCGCTTGTTCGTCGGGTGTGTCGGGGTTGGGCGGGGGTGTAGCGATCAGGCGGCGCCTTGCCAAGTCGCGGCCTTCGGCGGAAGCATGGCGGCCGTCGTTCGGGGAGCCAAAAATCATGCGCAAAGCCGCCGCTCTATCCACCGCCGCCGCCCTGGCGCTGGCCGCCACTTCGGGAGTCGCCGCGATGCAATCCCCGCCCAAGGCCGAGGATGTTGTCGGCAACGCCAGCCAAGTTGAGCTGCGGGACGGGCTGGACACCGGCAACCTCTCGTCCAAGCGGATCACCATGGCCTATTTCCAGCGGATCTTCTCGTTGGACCGGCCGCGCGAGGAGCTGACACCCGCCGAGCAAAAGGCCGCCGATGCGATGAAGGCGGGGGCGCCGGCCGGGCAGTCGCTGCGCAGCATCATCGCGCTGAACAACCTGGCCATGGCGCAGGCGCATGAATCCGACCTGCGCTACAGGGCCGGCGCGCCGCTGGGCCCGCTCGACGGTCTGCCGATCCTGGTCAAGGACAACATCGAGACCAAGGACGCCATGGCGACCACCGCCGGGTCGCTGGCGTTGAAGGACAACATCACCGGCCGCGACGCCCCGATCATTGCGCGGCTGCGGGCCGGCGGGGTGGTGATCCTGGGCAAGGCCAATCTGTCGGAATGGGCCAATATCCGCTCGGATAACTCGATCAGCGGCTGGAGCGCCACCGGCGGCCAGACGCGCAATCCCTATGCGCTGGACCGCAATACTTGCGGCTCGTCCTCGGGGTCGGGGGCGGCGGTGGCGGCGGGGCTGGCCTGGGCGGCGATCGGGACCGAGACGGATGGCTCGATCACCTGTCCGGCGGCGATCAACGGGATCGTGGGGCTCAAGCCCACGGTGGGGCTGCTGTCACGGACCTATATCGTGCCGATCAGCCATAGCCAGGACACGCCCGGGCCGATGACCCGAACCGTGCGGGACGCGGCGCTGATGCTCAACGCCATGGCCGGCAGCGATCCGGCCGATGCGGCGACCAAGGAGGCCGACGCCAGGAAGGTGGACTATACGGCGGGGCTGAAGCCCGACGCCCTGAAGGGGGTGCGGATTGGGGTGATGCGCTATGCGGCCGGCTTCCATCCGGGGACCGACGCTGAGTTCGAGAAGGCCCTGGCGGTGCTCAAGGCCCAGGGCGCCACCCTGGTCGAGGTCAAGGAATTTCCCAATCGCGACAAGATCGGCGGCGATGAGCTGATCGTGCTGCTGACCGAGCTGAAGGCGGACCTCAACAGCTATCTGGCCTCGACCGATCCGCTGAAGGTCAAGACCCGGACCCTGGCCGACGTCATCGCCTTCAACAAGGCCAACGCCGACAAGGAGATGCCGCTGTTCGGCCAGGAGCTGTTCGAGAAGGCGCAGGCGACCAAGGGCCTGACCGACCCCGACTATATCAAGGCCCGCGACGAGGCCAAACGGCTGGCCGGGCCGGAGGGGATCGACGCCCTCCTCAAGGCCGACAAGCTCGACGCCCTGGTCGCCCCGACGCTAGGGCCGGCCTGGCTGATCGACCCGGTGCTGGGCGACCGCTTCGTCGGCGGCGGCGCCGGCGGGGCGGCGGCGGTGGCGGGCTATCCGCACCTGACCGTGCCGATGGGGTCTGTGCGCGGGCTGCCGGTGGGGCTGAGCTTTGTCGGCGCGGCCTGGAGTGAGGCGCGGCTGCTGGCCTATGGCTATGCATTCGAGCAGGCGACCCACGCGCGGCGGATGCCCTCGTTCCTGGCGACCATTTCTGAATAAGCTCCCTTCCTCCTCGATGGAGGAAGGGTTCCAGAAAGCCTAGCTCTTGCGCCCCCAGCGCTTCTTCGGCGCGGCTGGCGGCGCTGCCGGCGGCAGGGCCTTGGGCTCGCCGTCGCGCATGTAGCCACGGTCGTAGCCGTCGCCTTCCCAGTCGCGGCGGTAGGTCCCGAAGTCGCGCTCGTCGCGCACGGCCGGCGGCAGCTGGCGGCTGGCCAGGCAGTAGACGCCCGGATCCCAGCTGCGCCGCCAGCAGTCCATCGCCGAATAGGCCCAGTTGAACTGGATATCGACGTTGCTGCCCGGCTCGACGTAGATCGCCTCGCGCTGGAAGTCGTAGATGCGGTTCCGGATGATGCTGGCCCGGCCGCCGCCGATCACGAAGCCCGTATCGGTCCCGGCCACCGCCGATTCCGACACCGTGACATCGCCGCCGTCGGAGACCACGCCGCGCACGGCCCGGCAGATGCGGCTGCGGGTCAGGGTGACATTGGCCCCGCGCTCGGCGTGCAGGCCCGACCGGAAGCCGCAGATCACCGAGTTCTTGACCAGCAGCGTGCCGCTGCCGCTGCGCAGGCCGCGGGCCAGGATGCCGACATCGCCCGGATCGTTGACGCCGCGGGCCAGGATGCCGACCTGCTCCAGCTTGCTTTCGCCGGTGCCGGGGGTGATGTCGAGGCCGGCGGCCTCGCCGGTGATGCGGGTGCGGGCGATGTCGATGACCGCGCCCTCGCCCACCACCGTGGCGTCCCAGGTGTGGCCGTCGATATTGCTGTCGCGGACGATCAGCTTGCCGCCGTTGATATAGACCGCCGAGCTGTCGCCCCAGTAGGTGACCTGGGTGCGGACCAGGGCCACGTCAGAGTCCCACGCCTCGATGCAGGCGGTGCGCGAGCCGGCTTTGACCGAGAAATCCAGGTCCCGCAGCTCGACGCCATGGACGCCGGGCGCGACCCGCACGCAGGGCATGCCGCCCGTGGGCTGGAAGCTGGCCGCCGCGGTGTCGGTCGAGGTCGAGAAGGCCGAAACCCCCTCGCCGGCGATCACCACCGGGTGGGTGACGTTGATGGTCTCCTTGCAGACCGAACCGGCCCGGACATAGACCACGCCGTTATCGATGACGCGGTTCAGGGCGTCGGAGACCGGGGTCGGGCCCAGCTTGGGGTCGCCACAGTCAACGGTGATGCTGGGCAGGTTGCGGATGTAGTAGTAGCCGCCGCCCTGGCCATAGCCGGGCTGGCCATAGGCGGGCTGGCCATAGGCGGGCTGTTGGCCATAGCCGCCTTGGGCGCAGGCGTCGGGCTGGCCGTAGGGGTCCTGCTGACCGTAGCCGCCCTGCTGAGGCTGGCCATAACCGCCCTGCTGGGTCTGGCCGTAGCCGCCCTGCTGCGGCTGTTGCCCGTAGCCGCCCTGCTGCGGCTGGCCATAGCCACCGCCTTGCTGTCCATAGCCGGGATCGCAGTTGTAGGGCCCGTAGCCGGCCGGTGCCCGGCCCCACTTGTAGGCGCCTGGCCGCCAGCGGTCGGGACGCTTGCGCGGCTTGAGCGGCGGGGTGATCAGCCCGCCGAAATTGGGACGGATCTGCTGGTCGATCTGGGCGTCGGGATAGGCGTCGGCCGTCATGGCGACGACGAGAACGCCGAGTGCCGCGCCGGCCGCCAGGGTCAATCGGATGGCGGGTCGCATCAGCGGTAACCTCTCTCACCTGTACTGGAGTCCCGGGGCGGATCGGCCGACCGGGACGTGTCGCCGGCGGCGGACCCTTCGTCGGATCCCTCGCCGGATTGCGGAGCCTGGCCATAGTCGGCCGGCGGCCCCTGTTGCGGCTGGCCATAGGAACTGGGCGCCGGGGGATAGTCATAGCCCTGCTGCGGGCCGCCGTAGCCGTAGCCGCCGGCTCCGCGATAGCGCGGACGCCCGCCGCGCGAGACCTGGGCCAGCACCTGCTGCAGGCGGGTCACCGAGGGCTTGAAGCCGGCCAGGGCGCCGTCGATCTGGTAGACCACGGCCCGGGCCTTGTCCTGGTCGGCGATGCCGGCCATGCCCAGCGAGAAGAAGGTCGACATGGCGTATTTCGCCTCGGCCGAACCTTGCCGGTCGGCCTCGGAATACCAGCGGAAGGCCTTGGCGTAGTCGCGCGGCACGCCCACCCCTTCCGAATACATCACCGCCAGCACCAGCTGGGCCTTGGGCGAGCCGTTGACCGCGGCATACTGGATGGCCCGCACCTTCTCGATGGGGGTCAGCCGGCCGGTGGTCTCGCGGCCCAGCATGGCCTGCAGGGTCTGCACGTCGTTGGGCGCGACGCTGCTCTCCTTGCTGACCGACTTGGGAATGATGTGCAGATAGGCCAGGGCCTCGGCCACATGCTGGAAGGGCAGCTCGCCGATCCGCGACAGGGCCTGGTCGCTGACATCGTCGGCCCAGTCGGTCTCGTCGGAATGCGGCACGCCGGAGGGCGGGGCGTCCGGCGGATAGAACTCGTAAGGGGGCGTCCAGCGCTTGGCCTTGGCCTCGACGAACTGGGAATAGCCGGCGCGCTCGGGCTTGGACTTCTCGAAGTCCTTGAGCATCACATAGGCCCCGACATCGCCCGTCTGGACGGCCAGGTAGTTGTAGAGATAGGCGTCGACGTCGTTGCGCGGGAACAGGTTCAGCACCGCCGGCGCGGCCGGATAGCCGGGCCGGCCCAGGGCCAGCTTGGCCTCCTTGTTGTCCGGCGGCTCGCCGAACGGGCCGAAGAAGCCGTCATGGATGCGGGCCAGGGTGCGGTAGCCCTCGGCGCCTTCCCCGGCCAGGATGTAGATCACCCGGTCGCGGACCTTGGACTGCTCCTCGGACGACATCTGGCCCAGCAGCCGCTCCAGCGTGCCATAGGCGTTGCGGCGCTCGACCCGGCGGCAGTCGTCGTAGCGGCCTTCGTCCTTCTTGCTGCCGCCGCTGGTCTGATAGGCGGCGATCGGCGTGTAGCCCGAGGCGTTGGCCAGGGCCATGGCGTACCAGACCGCCGATTCGATCGGGTCTTCCAGATTGCGGTCGGCGACCTTCTGGCCTTCGTAGCGGCGGGCCAGTTCGAGCTGGGCGAAGAAGTCGCCGCGGAAGCCGGCCCGGCGCAGGGCGTGGATTTCCTGCTGTTGGACATTGAACTGCGGTGAGCTGGCGACCGGGATGGCCGGCCGTGGGCAGGTGGCCCCCGGTCCGGCGAAGACGCCGCCCGGGCCACCGTTGGGGCCGGGGCCGCTGTCGCAGCCCAGCAGCGGGCCCAGGAACACCAGCGAGAGGGTGGCGATCGACAGACCACGGATCAACGGACCGCGCGGCGAACGCCTCGACCTGGCCGCTTCCGGTTCGTCGAACATGGTTAACGCCTGGGGCGAAGGAGGCCCGGTATCGGCGTCACTCTCAAACTGCATCCGACCCCCTCCGACCTGCCATACCCCCGGCAGACCGTTAACCTTTTGCCCGTGCGGCGGTCCTGTCAAGCTGACGGAACCCCGAACCCCACAGTTCCATCCTCTACCTGACGGGGGAATGAACAGCTTTCCCCCGTCAGGGGAAAATAAGGGTCCCCAAAACATGGGATCGAGGCTCAACGCCGCCGTTGTGGGCCGATTCCGCCGCTATTTCGCCTAACACGGGTCGCCACTCTCTGTTTCAGCGTCGCAACAAATCGCGTCGGGGAGAATCGCATGACCAGACTGCTCAGCATCCGGGGCCTGACCACCATGACGGCTATCGCCGCCCTGGTCGTGGCGATGTCCCCGGTCGCCACCGTGGCCGCCTCGCCGGCCGGCGGGGATGGCCAGCCCAGCGCCGAGGCCTGCGCCAAGCTGGGCTTCGCCCAGGCCCGCGACGAGGAACCCAACACCGGCGCGCCCAGTCGCTATCGTCCCACGCCGAAGGTCGGGTTGGCCGCGCCTCCGCCACCGCCCGCCCCTCCGCCTCCACCGCCGCCTCCACCGCCAGCTGTGGCCGGGGACACCAGCGTGGAGAGCCTCGTCGTCACCGGATCGCAGCGGGCCCAGCCGGCCTACACCTCGGCCTCGCCCGTCGCGCCGTCCATGGCGCCTGAGCCGGACACCGAGAAATACCCCGGCGCCGCCTCCAACCCGATCAAGCAGGCGGCCACCGACCCGGTCTCGACCTTCTCCATCGATGTCGACACCGCCAGCTACGCCAACGTCCGCCGCTTCCTGAACGACGGCCAGGCCCCGCCGCGCGACGCCGTGCGGGTCGAGGAGCTGCTCAACTATTTCGACTACGGCTACGGCAAGCCGGCCGACGCGTCCGAGCCCTTCAAGGCCTATGTCGCGCTTGCCCCCTCGCCCTGGGCCCAGGGCCGGCAGATCCTGCATATCGGCCTGCAGGGCTATGACATCCCCCGCACCCAGCAGCCGCCGCTGAACCTGGTGTTCCTGATCGACACCTCCGGCTCGATGCAGTCGCCCGACAAGCTGGACCTGGCCAAGAAGGCGATGAACATCCTCATCGACCAGCTGCGGCCGCAGGACCGGGTGGCGATGGTCGCCTATGCCGGCTCGGCCGGGGCGGTGCTGGAACCGACCGATGGCCGCTCCAAGCTGAAGATGCGCTGCGCCCTGGGCGCGCTGAACGCCGGCGGGTCGACGGCCGGCGGTCAGGGCCTGGCCCTGGCCTATGCGCTGGCCGAGCAGAACTTCGACAAGAGCGCGGTCAACCGGGTGATCCTGGTCACCGACGGCGACTTCAATGTCGGCGTCTCCGATCCGTCCAAGCTGAAGGACTTCGTGGTCGATAAGCGCAAGACCGGCATCTATCTGTCGGTCTACGGCTTCGGGCGCGGCAACTACAACGACACGCTGATGCAGGCCCTGGCCCAGAACGGCAACGGGACGGCCGGCTATGTCGACACCCTGGAGGAGGGCCGCAAGCTGTTCCGCGACGACTTCTCCGGCTCGGTCTTCCCCATCGCCGACGACGTGAAGATCCAGGTCGAGTTCAACCCGGCCCGCGTCCAGGAATACCGACTGATCGGCTACGAGACCCGGATGCTGAACCGCGAGGACTTCAACAACGACCAGGTCGACGCCGGCGAGGTGGGGTCCAACGTCTCGGTGACCGCCCTTTACGAGATCACCCCGGTCGGCGGCCCCTCCAGCATCGATCCTCTGCGCTACGGCCAGCCGGTCAAGGCCGGGGTCGGCGGCGAGCTGGCCTATCTGAAGGTGCGCTACAAACTGCCGGGCCGCGACCAGTCCAAGCTGATGACCCGGGTCATCACCGACAGCGACGCCTACGCCAGCGTCGACAAGGCTCCCGAAGCCACCCGCTGGGCGACCTCGGTGGCCGGGTTTGGCCAGATGCTGCGGCGCGACCCCTGGCTGGACAAGACCTTCGGCTGGGACAGCGTCGGAACCCTGGCCCAGGGCGCCCGCGGCGACGACCCCGACGGCGTCCGCGCCCAGTTCGTGCAACTGGTCAAGGCGGCGAAGGGCGCGCGGCCGCTGAACGAGTAGCGCCAACTCCGCCCCCGCCGGGGGCGGAGTTTCCAACCGTCAGCTCACTGTCTTCCAGTCCGCCATCGCCGTGTCCCAGCCGGGGATCAGCGCCTCGTAAGCCGCCATCTGGTCGGAGGCCGCCTGCAGCCCCTCGTAGCGCCGGAAGCCGGAGATCGCCGCGGCGATGTATTCCTGCTTGCGCAGCTCCGCCGCATCCTCAAGCGAAAGCCCGGGATGCTGGCTGGCCTCGATCATGTCCTGGATCGGGGTGTCGATCATGTCGCTCTGTTCGGTGAAGTTGTCGGTCACGCGCGTGCCGGCAAACACCATGATGGCGCTGTGGATTTCCTCGAAGGCGATGAAGGTCCGGCGCGTCGCCACCGCCTGGTCGACCATGGTGCGGAAGGCCCGCACATAGCCGGCCGGACTTTGGACGTCGTGGCGGAACTGGACATAGTCCTGATGGGCGGCGGCCCTGCGGTCGACGCCTTGCGGGTCGGGACCGCCCCGCTGGGCCAGGAAGGCGTCGAACTGGATCCACAGCTTCTCCAGGGTGAACAGCGCCGCCGCCCCATGGGCCATCAGCCGGATCGCCCTGGCCTGGGCCTTCAGCAGGCCGACATTGTCCGTGGGCGTGATGAACAGGGTCAGCCGGTCCAGGGTGCGGCCCAGCCTGGCGACGTGGCTGGGCAGTTGGTCCTGCCCTAGCGCGCGGCGGGCGTAGGCGACCTGCTCGGCCTCGTCGCCCGCCGCCCGGACCTGGTCGACCGAGATCGACAGCCAGTGATAGGCGGCGTCGATGTCGGCGGTCAGGTCATCGAGCTTCTCGGCGGTGATGAAGACTTCCAGCTCCTTGACCGCCGCCTTCACCGCCTGCTGGACGGCGTCGATGATGATCTCGGCCTCGCTGGGCCCACCGCCCGAAAACAGGTCCATCAGGGTGTTGACCATGCCCAGCGCCTGGCCGGCCGGGCCGGGCAGCATCGGTCCCGCCATGTTGGCGAACTTCATGATCTGGTCGACATCGCCGCCGAAGGGGCCGGGCGAGGCCTGTTGGGCCGCGAGCGGCGCGACGAGGGTGGTGGTGGTCATGGCCGTCTCTCCTCTGAAGTGGAGAGGCCAGCTTCCGCGTCAGCGCCCGGCGCAACAACGTACAGTTTTGATAGGAGTTTTCGGCAGGTCAGGTTGCCGTCGGCCGGTCCCGCTGCAGCCAGCGGTCCAGCGACAGCGCCCCGCCGCCCCGGGCGATCAGCGGGACCAGCAGCCCGGCCCAGCTCAGATGGGTCGGCCAGGCGTCCGGGTAGACGAAGACCTGGATGACCAGGGTCATGGCGAGCAGGGCCAGGGCCGAGGCGCGGGTGAAAAGACCAAGGACCAGCAGCAGCGGGAACAGGTGCTCGGCATAGGCGGCCAGGTGCGCGGCGATGTCAGGCGGAATGACCGGCAGGCGGTATTCGGTGGCGAAGAGGTCGACCGCCGATGGCTTGATATGCAGCAGCCCCTCGACCTTGGTCCGCCCCGACTGGAAAAATACGGCCGCTACGCCCAGCCGGGCGATCAGGGGCAGGACCCAATCGGGGACCTTGTCGGCGATGGCGAGGGGTGAGCGCCAGGTCGTGTCGGTCATCGGGCGGGCTCCGCGAAGGCGCCGGCGGCGAGCAGGCGGGCGACCAGGCCGGCCAGGTCGGCGTCCGGGTGCTGTTCCAGCAGGGCGACCGCCGCCTCGCCAAACGTCGCGCCGGCCAGGCAGGCGGTCAGGAAGGCCAGGGCGTCCTCATCGAGGTCGGTGACGATCACCTCGTCGGCGGGCCGCGACACCAGGCAGGCCTGGGGGACCCAATCGGGCTGGATCGCCTTGGCGAGAACGGGCGCCGGGGGGCGGTTCAGTCGCCACAGCGTCACCGCCGGCAGGCCGAAGGCCAGCAGCCGGGCGGCCGGGTGAAGCGTCGGGACCTGGTCGAAATCCGGCTCGGCCAGGGGCTCGGCGTCGGCGGCGATATGGGCCTCGGTCCAGGCGCGATCCAGGCGAGCGACTTCGGCGATCCACCCCCTCCCCTCCGCCGTGATGCGATGGAGGAATAGGGGAAAGCCCTCGCCATAGTCGGCCAGCACCGGGCTGACCGGCGGATGAACCCTGGCGAAGGCCAGCGCCTCGGCCGCGAACCAGGCCTCGCCCATCAGCCGCTGCACCGTCGGATACGCCCCGGCCAGGACCTCGATCAGGCCCTGGGCGATGGTGTTGCGATAGACCTTCAGGCCCGCCGGGGCGTCCGGCGGCGGATCGTCGGTCAGGCTGGCGGCGAAGCGGTCCTGGAAGTCGGCCAACTCAGGCAATGGCCGTCTCTTTGGGGGCGGCCTCGCGCGCCCGGTCCAGGATGAACTCCGCATGGGCCCGCTCGACCATCAGGTCGGTGAAGGGCGGCAGGTTGGCGTCCCGCTCGATCAGGGTGGGACGCGGGCCGATGCGGGCGATCAGCCGGCGGAACAGAGCCCAGACGGCGGGGGCCACCGGGGCGTCGTGGCTGTCGATCAGCAACGAACCGTCAGGATCGATCCGGTGGCCGGCCAGGTGGATTTCGCCGATGGCCTGGGCCGGCAGGGCGTCGAGATAGGCGTGTGGATCGAGGCCCAGGTTGCTGGCGCTGACATGGATGTTGTTGACGTCAACCAGCAGGCCGCAGCCGGTGCGGCGGACCAGGGTGGTCAGCAGCTCGACCTCGTCCATCTCGTGGCCGTCGAGGGCGAGGTAGAGCGAAGGGTTCTCGATCAGGATGGCGCGGCCCAGATGGTCCTGGACCTGGCCGATATTGGCGGCCAGCCGCTCCAGGGCGTGGGCGGTGCGCGGGAACGGCAGCAGGTCGGGCAGATAGGCGCCGTTCCAGGCCGACCAGGCCAGGTGTTCGGAGACCAGATCCGGCTGGAAGCGGTCCACCAGGCGCTTCAGCCGGTCCAGGTGGTCGGGGTCGGGATCGCAATCGGCCGCCAGCGACAGGCCCACGCCATGCAGCGACAGCGGCCGGCGCCGGCGCAGCGCCTCCAGCATCTTCAGGCGCGGCCCGCCGGCCATCATGTAGTTCTCGGGATGGACCTCGAACCACAGGTCGGCCGCCGGCGAGGTCATGGCCTCGTCGAAATGCTCGGGCTTGAACCCCAGGCCGGCGGCCGCGCGCACGGTCTAGCCCTTCGGCAGGGTCAGCGAGCCGTGGCCCTTGGGCGTAACGATCTTGGTGCAGGTCCCGGTCGGGACGTTCTTCCAGGCGTCGGCCTGGTAGTCGACCTTGGAGGTGCCGGCGCAGCTGGTGCCGGGGCCGGCCTTGCAGTCGTTCTCACCGGCCTTGGAGACGCCGTAGCACTTCTCATAGCCGGGGGGCGGGTCGGTCATGTCGCGGGCCATCGCGGCGCCGGCCGCCAGGGCGGAGAAGGCGGCGGCCGAGAGCAGGGCCTTGGTGGTCAGGTTCATCGGAAATCTCCGGAAATGAGGACGCGGGAAGCCCCAGACTTCCCGCGGCGACCGGGTCGTTAGGGGGGCTGGGTTCGCCCCGGTCGCTATCGGTCATTCGGCGCCTCGGCCAGGGCGGTTACGCCCCCTCGCAAAATAAATCGCACCCTGGCTTTTTCCGCCCGTCGCTGTAACCACGGACTCGACTGCGGCGAATGCCATGCCAGGGAGCGGGCGTGACGGCGAGTGAGGACGGTCTCAAGGCGCTGATGCTGCAAGGCCTCGACGGCGACGCCGCGGCCCATAGCCGGCTGCTGTCCGAACTGGCCCGACTGCTGCGCGCCTATTTTGTCCGGCGGCTCTTCAACGATCCCGCCGAGGCCGAAGATCTGGTGCAGGAAACCCTTATCGCCGTGCATACCCGCAGAGTCAGCTTCGATCGCAGCCAGCCCTTCACGCCCTGGGCCTACGCCATGGCGCGCTACAAGCTGATCGATCACCTGCGCCGCACCCGCCGCCGGCCGTCCGTGCCGCTGGAGGACGCCGGCGTGCTGCTGGCCCCCGAGGACACCGCCCAGGCCACCGCCGGCGCCGACCTGGACCGGCTGATGGCCGACCTGCCGGAAAAACAACGCGCCGCCATCCGCCACACCAAGCTGGACGGCCTGTCGGTCGCCGAAACCGCCGCCCTGACCGGCCAGTCCGAGGTTTCGGTCAAGGTCGGGGTGCACCGGGGCCTGAAATCCCTGATGTCCCGCATCCGCAAGAGCGAGGAGGGTCAAGATGACGGATGACCTGATCGCCAAGCTGGCCGCCGACACGGCGGCCGTTCCCAGGGCCGCCCTCAGCCGCCGCTTCGGCCTGGGCATGGTGGTGGGCGCCGTTGTCTGCTTCGCCCTGGTGCTGACCTGGCTGGGCCTGCGCCCGGACATGGACGACGCCATGCACGGCATGCGGTTCTGGATGAAGGCCAGCTACACCCTGTGGGTCGCCCTGGCCTCCCTGCCGCTCGCCATCGCCTTCTCGCGGCCCGACGGCAGGGTAGGCGTGACGCCGTGGCTGGTCCTGGCCTTCGCCCCGGTCTTCATGCTGGCGATGACGGCGATGGAGCTGATGCGCACGCCGGAGAGCCGCTGGATGGCCCTGGTGGTCGGCAGCTCGGCGATGCACTGCTCCTGGCGCATCCTGTTGCTATCGATCCCGATCTTCGGAGCGCTGGTCTGGGTGTTCAAGCGCCTGGCGCCCACGCGCCTGGCCATGGCCGGCCTCACCGCCGGCCTGATCGCCGGCGGCCTGGCGGCGACCATGTACGGCCTGCACTGCCAGGAACCGGCGGTGACCTTCGTGACGCTGTGGTACACGCTGGGCATGGTGGCGGCCGGAGCGCTGGGGGCGCTGGTCGGGCCGCGTCTGATGCGCTGGTGAGCCCTCGCCCCGCGAACATGGGGTGACGGCCTGATAACCAGCATGCCAACCTCGCCCGCACGGAAGGGATGGGGTCTTTGCTTGAAGCGTGGCGACAGAGTGCGCGGTGGGCCAGGGCCAGGTTGCGGCAGGGCTGGCTATCGCCTCTGATCCGGCTGGCCGGCGTGGCCGGCGTCCTGGCCGTGACGGTGGTGACAGCCGCGCCGCTGAACGCTCTTGAGCCCTGGAAACTGTCGGGCGGCCACTGGCTGACCATGCCGGACATGGGCCAGCCGCGCTGGCCGCTCGAGGGGGAGCGGACGCCACCCCTCTCCAGCCTGCCCCGCGCGCCAGGCAAGGCGGTGGTGCAGGTCTACTACCGCATGCCGGGCCCGCCGCCGCCGATGGAGCGGATGGCGCTGCTGGCGCCGGCCATGTCGGGCGACGACGTGCATGTCTTCCTGAACGGCGTGCGGCTGCAGCGTCCGGCCATCGCCACGGACCGCCCGGCCGCCGCGCCCTGGAGCCAGGCGGTGCTGTGGGAGGCGCCCGCGGACTATCTGCGGCCGGGCAGGCAGCGGCTGGAGGTGGTGATCACTGGGGCGGTCGGGCCGCCGGTCAGCGCCCCCCTCTATCTGGGTCCGAGGACCGTGCTGGAGGCGGCGGCGGACAAGACGGCGATCTGGGGCGGGACCTGGCGTCACAGGCTGGCCGGACTGGGACTGGCGGCGGCGCTGCTGGCCCTGGCCGGGGCGGCGCTGGACGCCCGGCGGCGGCCGATCCTGCTGGCGGCGGCCGGGCTGGCGGCGGCGATCGGCGCGCGGGCCAGCCTGGGCGAGCATCATGTCGTGACCGAACTGGGCCGGCATTGGGGTGCGGCGGACCGGCTGACCGTGTCGCTGGGCCTGCTCAGCCTGGCGCTGCTGATGACGGGCCGGCGTCCGGCGCAGCGGGCCGACAGCGCGATGCTGGGTCTGGCGGCGGCGATGGCTCTGGCCTGGATCATCGATTTCTCCGCCCCGGACTGGGCCCCAGCCCTCGCCTCGCCGGCCGCCTGGGCGGTGGTGCTGGCGCCAACCGCGATGCTGGTCGCCAACCTGGTGCTGACTGGCGGGCTGGACTGGCGCGGATCGGTGCTGCGCCGCACGCAGGCGGTCGCGACGGGGGCAGTACTGGCCCTCATCCTGGTCCTGGTCGCCTGGACCGGGCTGGCCTTGCATGTCGGTCTCAGCGGCCTGGCGATGGACGTGGCCTATGTGGCGGCGGCGGTGGTGACCTTGACGGCAACCGCCCTGGCGGCCGTGTGGCTGGTTGGGGTCGGCGCGGTGCGGCTGGTGCGGACCCAGCTGGACCAGTCGCGCATCATCCGCCGCCAGCAGGCCCAGATCGCCGCCGCCGCCACGGCCCTGGAGCAGGAGATGCGCCGGGCCGCCACCCTGGAGGAGCGGCAACGGCTGGCGCGCGACATGCACGACGGGGTCGGCGGCCAACTGGTCTCCCTGATCGCCCGGGTGCGGTCGGGAAGGATCACCCAGGATCAGCTCGAGGGCGAGCTGATGCGGGGCCTGTCGGAGCTGCGGATGGTGGTCGACTCGCTCGACGCCACCGGCCAGAGCCTGGAGGACGCCCTGCTGGCCTTTCGCCTGCGGGCCCAGACCCAGGCCGAGGGGGCGGGCATGACCCTGGATTGGCTGCAGGGCGACGTCTCGGGCGTCGAGACCGGCGATCCGCGCTGGGTGCTGACCCTCTATCGTTTCATGCAGGAGGCGGTGACCAACGCCGTGCGCCATTCGGGCGGGCGGCGCCTGGCGGTCAGGATCGAGCGCAACGGCCCCGCCCGTCTGGCCGTGGAGATCGTCGATGACGGCAAGGGTTTCGACCCGGAGGCGGCCCAGAGCAGCAAGACGGGCAAGGGTCTGCGCAACCTGGGCATCCGGGCCGCGCAGCTGGGCGGAACCCTGACCATCGACACGACCGCACGCGGCGCCCGGATTGGGCTGGACCTGCCTATTCCCGAGGATTGACCCTCAGTCGAGCAGCGAAATAAGCCCCATCTGGCGGGCCTCAAAGATGGCCTCGCTGCGCGAATGCACCGCCAGCTTGCGGTAGATGCATTTGACATGGTCGCCGATGGTGTGCGGCGAGATGCCCAGGATGTCGGCCGCCTCGCGGTAGCTGAGGCCGCGTGAAAACAGCTTGAGCACCTCGACCTCGCGCGGGGTCAGCCCCTCCCCTTCCGCCGCCCGGGTCAGGGCGCCGGAGGCGGATTTCCAGGTCTCCAGCAGATGGGTGGCGGCCTGAGGACTGAGCGGTGTCTCGCCGGCCAGGGTCGAGGCGATGCTGCGGCGCAGCTGGTCGGGCGGGGTCTCCTTGAGCAGATAGCCGTCCGCGCCGGCCTTCAGGGCCATCAGCACGCTGGCCGGATCGCCCAGGACGGTCAGGATCAGCGCCTTGGCGCCGGCCGCGCGCAGGGGCCCAAGCAGGCTGAGCCCGTCGCCATCCGGCAGCCGCAGATCGACCAGGCAGAGGTCGCAGGCCGTCCTGGCCAGGCTGGCCTTGGCCTGGGCCAGCGTCTCCGCCGAGAAGGCCAGGATCAGCCCCTCGCCTTCGGCGATCACCTCTTCCAGATAGACGCGCAGATGCTCGTCGTCCTCGAGGATGGCGATGCGTTTGGGTTTGCTCATTTGCGCGCCCAGCAGGTGGCGTGCGGCTGGTCGGCGACATCGACCCAGGCCCGGGGTTCGAAATCGGCCGCCCGGCCACGGCCGATGGCCGTCATCGAGAACATGGCGTCCTGCACGCCCAGCACCCGCCAGTCCTTGCCCAGGTTGGCGGCGCAGTAGCGGTCGGCGTCGGCGATGGTGCGGAAACGGCTGGCCGGGGTCGCCGGCGCCGCGGCCAGCCGCCCGCCGGTCCAGTCCGACGGCGCGCCTCCGCCGGCGAAGGCCCTCGGCCACGGTTCCTGGTCGGGCCGGATACAGGCCACGGGCAGCGAAACCTCGCAGGCGGTGTCCCCCTCGAAGGGCTCGCAGACATAGCGGTCGTTGCGCTGGATCGTACAGCCGAGCAAGACCATGTCGCCCTTCCTGGGGCGGGGGTCGGGGATGAAGGTGGCCCCCTTGATGCGGGGCGGGCCGACACAGAAGGCCGCGCCCATGAAGTCGACGCTGGTGTCGTCGGTTGTCTGCACATCGATCCACCCGCCGCCGTCCTGGAGGTGGTCGAGCAAGGTAACGGTCCCGCCCGCCCTAGGTTCGAACCGGATCTCGTCGAGGCGGGCGAAGCGGACAACGCCGCTGACATTCCATCCCGGCTGGCGGTCGAGTTCCGGGATCGGGGCCTGCATGAACGGCCGGCCCGGACCGCTCTCGAAGCGCCGGCTGAGATCGCCGATGGCGAAGCCGTCATTCTCCTTGCCGCGCAGGGGTTTGAGGCCAATGACGAACAGGCCCCGCGACACCAGGCCGGCCGGGACCTGGATCGAATCGCTGAAGGCGTGGTCCTCCTCGACAACGTCGTAGCCGCTCTTGGCCAGCATCGACATCAGGGTGGCGCTGCGCAGCGCCGGCCGCACGGACAGCGGCTCCTCGCCCTTCGGCGAGAAATTGTCCTCGACCCCGCGGACCACGACCACCTTCCGCGTCGGCTTGAAGCAGCGGAAGGCCTTAAGCAGGGCCATGCCGCTGCGCGGCGGGCGGACGGCGCTGGCGCGATCCGGGGCCGCCGTCGTCCAGCC
The DNA here is from genome assembly GCF_030814835.1 of Caulobacter ginsengisoli. GTDB lineage: Bacteria > Pseudomonadota > Alphaproteobacteria > Caulobacterales > Caulobacteraceae > Caulobacter > Caulobacter ginsengisoli. Next base: position 279,372 of record NZ_JAUSVS010000002.1, on the reverse strand, counting down.
ATAGGCGCCCAGCACCGCGCAGACCGCGATCGCGCCGATCAGGAATGGCGTCGCCAGCCGCATCGTCAGCCCCCTCCGGAGACCCTAGCACCCGCCGCCCCGGTAGCAAGCGGTGGGGACCCGCCCCCCATGAACTCGGGGCGCCCACCCAGGGCTTTGTCGGACAACGTTGTGCGACGGGACGACAGACCTGCGGGGCAGGAAAAGGGAGCTACCTATGAAACTGACCTATCTCACCAAGGCCGTGGCGGCGCTGGCGCTGATCCTGGCCCCCATGGCCGGACCGGCAGGCGCCGCCGGACCGACCGGCAGCGTTCCGGCCGGCGTTTCGACGGCCGACGCCAGCTTCCAGCGGCTGCTGGGCGGCCAGGAACAACTGCGCGGTTCGCGTCTGCTCACGGCGCGCGATCTCGAGGCGTCGCTCGACCAAAGCTATGCGTCCGGAATGAACGACCTCTTCAACCAGGTCGCCGGCAACGCCAAACTGGCCTCGGAGAGCAAGGGGACCAAGGGCGACGTCCAGGGCTTGAAGGCGTTCGAGGACCTGGCCCAGGTCCATGAAGCGACCCTCAACAAGGAAGCCGACGCCAACGACGACTTCATGGGCCGTATTCAGTCGGGCGACGTGCTGATCGACGCCAGGCTGGTGGCCGGCTGGCCAGTGCGCGACCAGCAGGCCTTCAAGGCCTTCCTGTCGCCCAAGGCCGTGGGCAGCTATCCCTCGCTGAGCAAGCTGACGGCGATCCCGCAGGAACCGCAGCGGCTGGCGCTCGCCGGCCCGACGGCGACGCAGTGCAGCGCCGCGATCCCCTGCATCGCGCCCTGCTACGCCCAGCAGTGGACCGCCTGTGTCAACTGCATCATGCAGGCGACCGCGAAGGCGAAAACGGCCTGGGCCCAGTACCAGAGCTGTAAGGGCGGCGCCGGCAAGCCGAAGTGGATGCCGCTGAAGGTCTGGCAGGCGGGCTGCCTGACCAAGTTCATCGCCGTGCTGGCCTAAGGGGCTGGAACGGGCCGGGCGGCGACGCCCGGCCCCTTTTTCCGGAGACATGACCATGCACGAACTCACCAGGCGCCATTGGCTGGCGGCCACCGCCGCAATCCTCATCGCCCTCCCCGCCCAGGCCGCTACGCCACTGCGGGTGACGGTGGTCGGGTTCGGCGCCAGCAGCCTGCTGGGTTCCTCGGCGACCGAGGAGAGCCTGGTCGCCCTGTTGATCGAGGAATTGCTGGCCAGCGGCGGCTTCGCCGTGATCGAGGCTGAGGACGCAGCCGGCGACGCCGACCCGCCGCGCCTGCTGCGGGCCTCGGTGACCAAGTTCGAGACCAAGGGCGGCGCGGGGCTGGATATCGGCGGCCTGGGCGGGGCCCTTGGCGGCCGGGCCGGGGTCGGGAACGAGCGCATCGAACTGGCGGTCAGCCTGCGGCTGCTCGACGGCGCGACAAAGCAGGTGCTGGCCCTCGCCACCGGAACCGCTCAAGCGAGCGGGCGGACGCTGAAGGCCGGGATCGAAGACGACGACGGCCGCGGCCTGGGCGGAGAGCGCAAGCGCAACCCCGCCATCGAACAGGCCTGCCGCGCCGCCATCCACCAGGCGGTGGAAAAGCTGGCGGCGGCGGCGCAGAAGTTAGGGTGATACTCCGCCCCCGGCGGGGGCGGACGGCCGCCCCGAGGCGCGCATCGAGCGCGCCCGTGGGCAGCCCGGTGAGGGTTTAAGAGGCCGTGTAGCGAAAACGGCCGAGTTTCCCCGGCCGCTGTGCTGGGCTCCTGGCCCACAAGTCTCAGATAGCCAGGACTGACTGACGCACGGCCCGGAAACCCTCACCGGACCTCGCTCTGGCGAGGTCGTCCGCCCCCGCCGGGGGCGGAGTAACCTACCGCCCCGTCGGCATGTCCTTGAACGCCACGTCCTTGTCGACGCGGACATCGCCCGGCAGGCCAAGCACCCGTTCGGCGATGATGTTCTTGAGGATCTCGTCGGTGCCGCCGGCGATGCGCAGGCCCGGGGCCCACAGCAGCGACTGCTGGAAGGCCGCCTGCAGAGGCGCCTCGGACGGGTCGGTGAGGATGCCGTACTGGTCTTCCATCTCGACGCCGGCGTTGGACATTTCCTGCATCTGGTTGGCGGCGATGATCTTGCCGATCGAGCTTTCCGGGCCCGGGGTCTGGCCGCGCGACAGGGCGGTCATGGTCCGGAAGCGGGTGAACTTCAGCCCCTCGGCCGCTACGTACCAGTCGGCCAGCTTCTCGCGGAAGGCGCCGTCGCGGATCGCCGCGCCATTCACCGTATCGGTCGTGCGCGCCAGCTCCATGATGGTCTTGTAGTCCGGGCCCGAGGACCCGCCGACCGCCAAGCGCTCGTTCATCAGGGTGACCAGGGCCACCTTCCAGCCGTCGCCCACGCCGCCCAGGCGCTGGCTGTCCTTGACGCGAAGGTCGGTGAAATAGACCTCGTTGAACTCGCTGCCGCCAGACGCCTGGTGGATCGGACGGACCTCCACGGCCGGATCGTGCATGTCGATCCAGAACATGGTCAGGCCCTTGTGCTTGGGCACGTCGGGATCGGTGCGGACCAGCAGGATGCCGTAGTCGCTGTATTGGGCGCCGGTGGTCCAGACCTTCTGGCCGTTGATCACCCACTCGTCGCCGTCCTTGATGGCCCGGGTGCGGCTGGCCGCCACGTCCGAGCCGCCGGCCGGTTCGGAAAACAGCTGGCACCAGATCTCCTCGCCCTTCATGGCCGGACCCACGAAGCGGGTCTTGGTCTCGGCGTCGGCGAAGGCCATGACGGTCGGCACGCACATGCCCAGGCCAATGGTGAAGTAGCCGTAGTTGACGCCGACCTTGGCCTCTTCCTGGCTGAAGATCACCGACTGCAGCGGGGTGCCGCCACCGCCGCCCCATTCCTTGGGCCAGGTGATGCAGGCATAGCCGTTCTCAGCCTTCTTGGTCTGCCAGGCCTTGGCGGCGGCCATGTGCTCGGGGCTGTTGGGCCGGCGGCCGTTGGCGCTGGTGCTCTTGTGGGCGGCGGCGTTCTCTTCCAGCCAGGCGCGGGCTTTTTCGCGGTAGGCGGCTTCTTCGGGAGAGTCGTTGAAGTCCATGATTATCTTCCTCTCGCTCAGGCCGCGTTACGGCGTTCGAGCTGGGTGACCAGACGTTCTTTCCAGACCTTGGGACCGCCGGCCACCAGGGCCAGCTGCCGCGAGCGGCGGTAGTAGAGGTGGCAGTCCACCTCCCAGGTAAAGCCCATGCCGCCATGGGTCTGGATGTTTTCCTTGGAGGCGAACCAGTAGGCCTCGCTGCCGGCGATGCGCGCCGCCGAGGCCGCCACCGGCAGTTCCGGGGCGTTGGTGTTCAGCGCCCAGGCTCCGTAGTAGGCGTTGGAGCGGGCCACCTCGTTCTTGACGTACATGTCGGCCAGCTTGTGCTTGATGGCCTGATAGCTGGCGATCACCCGGCCGAACGCATAGCGCTCCAGCGCGTACTCCTTGGCCATTTCCAGGCAGCGGTCGGCCCCGCCCACCTGTTCGAACGACAGCAGCACGGCGGCGCGGTCGAACACCTGCTCGGTGATGTTGAAGCCCTCACCGGCCGCGCCCAGGGCCCGCGCCGGGGCGTCCTTGAAGGTCAGCCGGGCGACGCCGCGGGTGGGGTCCAGGCTCTTGAGGGTCTCGACGGTGACGCCGCCCCCCTTCAGGTCGACGAGGAACAGGCCCGGGCGGCCCGCCTCGTTGGCCAGCACGATGGCGATGTCGGCGCAGTCGCCGTCGGTCACCGGGATCTTCACGCCCGAGAGTTTGCCGCCCTCGACCTTGCACTTCACCGCGCCGGGGGTCAGGGCGCCGGGGCCTTCCGAGGTGGCGTAGCAGCCGATCAGCTCACCGGCCGCGATCTTCGGCAGCAGGTCGGCCTTCTGCTCGTCCGTGCCGGCGGCGGCGATGGCCTCGGCGACGAAATAGACGGTCGAAGCGAAGGGGATCGGGGCGGCGACCCGGCCCATCTCCTCGGCTATGGCGCAGAGCTCGATATGGCCCAGGCCCAGCCCGCCGTGCTCCTCGGCGATGGCGGCGCCCAGCCAGCCCTGCTCGGCCACGCCCTTCCACAGATCCTTGTCGAAGGAGACGTCCTCATTGTTGAGCACGCCGCGCACCACGGCGCTGCCGCAGCGGGCTTCGAGGAACTTGCGGGCCTCGCCCTTCAGAAACTTCTGGTCGTCGGAATAGTCGAAATTCACAGCGTCCTCCCGCGCCCCGTTCCGGAGCGTCTGCGGCTGGCAATCTAGCGGCGTTTCGGCGCGGGGGAAGATTGACCTCGCGTCAATGATTTCAGGTTCTTATGCAGCCGAAGATTCTGGCCCAAAAGAAGTTTGGCGGTGAGGACATGGCGAAGGCCACTTTCCAACGAAATCAGCGTGTCTGGGTCGAGAGCGTCGGCGCCTGGGCGGTCATCGAAAAGGTGGTGCCGACCTGGGCCAGGGGCTTCGATGAGCCCGTGCGGGTCACCTATGACGTGGGCCTGGGCCGCGAGTTCCACGGCCATGAGCTCAAGCCCGAAGACCAGGTCGCCGAGGTTTCGTCCGACGGCGAGCGCTGGCGTCTGCTTCGGGCCAAGAACAAGTGGCAACAGCCCGCCGACTGCGCCCATCACCCCTTCCCCGGCACCTATCCGGTGGTGGTCACCGACCCCAACGACTGGGGCGGCTGGCGCACGCCGGGGGCGGAATACGACCGCGACCCGCACCGCATCGAGCGCCAGGCCCGGCTGATCGCCAACGCCCCCAAGCTGCAGGCCCTGGCCCGCCAACTGATCGAGCTGGTCGCCGAGGAGCCGGACAACGCGCCGCCCGCCGTGCTGGAAATGGCGCGGCAGGCGGCGGCGATCGAGCGGTTCATCAACGACGTGCCGGCCGCGCCGGAGCGGCCGGAGTCGGAGGAGACGGCGGCGGCCTAGAACCTGTAGCCGAAGCCGACCGACAGCACCCACGGGTCCAGATCGACCTTGGAATGCAGCTTCGTCGCCGGCTTCAGGGTCGTGGTCGCGTCAGTCTCGAAATAGATCTTCTTGACGTCGACGTTCAGGCTCCAGGGGCCCTTGATGGCGACATCGGCGCCGGCCTGCAAAGCGTAGCCGAAGCCGTTGTCGACCTTGGTGCTCTTGAAGCCGGTCTTATCCTCGGTCCCGTAGAACAGCATGTAGTTGACGCCCGCGCCCACATAGGGACTGACCCGGCCCTTGGGATTGAAGTGGTACTGCAGGGCCACGACCGGCGGCAGCACCCAGGTGTCGGCGACGGGAAGGCCGCTGGCCGAGATCTTATGCTTGGTCGTGCCAGCGATCACTTCGAGAGCCAGGTTGTCGGTCATGAAGTAGGTCAGGCCGATGGTCGGCATGACGCTGGACGAGACCTCGGCGTTGAGGCCCGTATCGACATTGGCGGCGGTCAGGATGTCGTTGCCGGCCTTCGGGTCGACATCGGTCAGCCGGACATTGAGCATCAGCGTGCCCTTTTCCTTCGGCTGGAAATCTTCGGCCAGAACGGTGCTCGGAAGCGCTGCGCCGGCCATAGCCAAGCCGGCCAGCAGCGCTAGAGCGTAGCGCGAGACAGTCATCGGTATCCCCTTGGTTTTCATCAGCGCGGTTGAATCCGCGTCGAAGGGGGTTTGGGCCGATGCGCGCCGGAATTTGTTGATCTGGCGCAATATCCATAAGTTTTTTGCAGGTATTCAACCCGGATCGGGGCGGACCGGATCGCGGAGAGCCCGAAGATTGCCGCGCCGCCGGGCGATGACCAGGGCCGCGATCGCCACCAGCGTCCCGGCGACCATGGCCGGGGCCGAGGCCTCCGGCCCGAACGCCCCGCCGCTCAGCCATTCCGGCGACCCGGCATTGACCGTGCTGGTCCACAGGCTGCCCTTCATCTCGATGCCGGACACCCGGGCGCCGAACACATAGGCCTGCACGAAATTCCAGGCGACGTGGAAGCCGATGGCGGCCCAGACCCGGCCCGTGGCCAGGTAGAGGGCGGCCAGCGACAACCCGGCCTCGATGGCGATGGCGATGGCCGCCATCGGCGTGGCGTTGGGATTGGCCAGATGCCCGGCCCCGAACAGGGCGGCCGAGAACAGCAGGGCCGGCCAGACGCCAAAGGCCCGCATCACCAGCCGGAAGATGATGGCCCGCAGGAACAGTTCCTCGAGAAAGCCGGAGCTTAGCGCCATGTTGACGTCGGCCAGCACCGGGGCCGGATGCGGCCCGGTCAGCTGATAGGCGCCGCTCGCCACCAACGCCGCCATCACCACGCAGAACATGCCGATCCCGACGCCCGCGCCGATCGCCAGCCCGCCCAGGGCCGCGCCCGGCGCCAGTTCCTGGGCCTCGCGACCCTCGCCAAGCCTGACCAGCAGCCAGTAGAGGCCGAAGCAGACGGCGATCATCAGGAAGACGCCGGACAGGTGAAACGGCGGGCTGTCCCCGCCGAGCATGCCGGCGGTCAGTCTCAGCCCACGGCCCAGCCCCCACTGCGCGGCGCCGATCAGGAGGACCATCGCCACCATCCAGCCCAGGGCCCGCAGCCAGCGCAGCGGTCCGGGATGCAGAATACGATGACGGCCGATGTCGAGACCCGCTGCGGCGTTGTCCATGACTGTGCTCCCCCGTTCGGCCCAGCTTGGCACGGTTGCGGGCCGGCTTGAACCGATGATCCGAACACCGCGCCTGGCCGTATCCCGCGCGAACGGCCAGTCGCCGTTTTCAGTTCGGGGGTTTCATGACGACGCGTGGGCGCTCGCTCGCCACTCTGTTGCTGATCTTCCCGGCGGCGGCCTTCTGGGCGTTCGGCAACGGATATGCCGCGGTCTGGCCGGCCGCCTGGTTGGCGCCACTGCTCATGGTCCGCTTCCTCAGAGGCCAGCCGGTCGGGCGCGGGTTGCTGATCGCCTGGCCGGCGGTTCTGGCGGCCTGGGTGTTCAGCTGGGCCGGCGTCTTTCGCCTGCACGGGATTGAACTGGCGGTCGCAGCCCTTGTGCTGTCGCTGGTGAGCCTGCTGCCCCTGCTGCTCAACCGGCTGCTGGCGCCTCGCCTGCCGGCCCTGCTCGGGACCCTGGTGCTGCCCTGCGCCTACGCAGGCTATGAGTATGGCCTGACCGTGCTGCTCCCCTATGGCAGCTGGGGTTCCATCGCCTACAGCCAGGCGGGGCTGCTCCCGCTGGCCCAGATCGCCTCGCTGACCGGCATGTGGGGCCTGACCTTCCTGGTGGCCTGGAGCGCCTCGACCGCCAACCTGATCTGGGAGCGACGCGCCGCCCTCCGAACCGCCCTGCCCGCCGCGGCGGCCTTCGCCACGGTCCTGGTCTTGGTGCTGGCGTTCGGCGCGGTCCGCGCCGCCGAGACCGTTCCCGCCGGCCCGCTCGCGGCTATGGTGTTGCCCAGGCGCGAGAACAACGAGAACTATCAACTGCGCTACTCAGCCGAGATCGCCGACGATCTGTTCGCCCGCAGCGCGGCCGCCACCAACGGGCCGCGGTTCATCGTCTGGCCCGAGGATTCGCTCGCCATTCTCGCCAGCGACGAGCGGGCCCTGCTCGACCGCGCGGGCCGGTTCGCGGCTCAGCACAACGTCTATCTCCAGCTCTCCTATGGTCGGCGTCAGTCGTCCTCGACGCTGCGCTACGAAAACAAGACGGTGATGATTGCGCCGTCCGGCCAGGCCCTGTGGAGCTATCGCAAGTCCTTCCCCGTGCCGGGCCATGAGCGCAGGAACATGGTCCCGGGTGACGGCCGCGTGCCCTCCGCGATCATCGATGGCGCACGCTACGCGGCGGCTATCTGTTTCGATGGCGATCATCGCGCGATCATGCGCCAGGCGGCGGGCGCCGACGTGCTGTTCCTGCCCTCCGACGACTGGCCGGCGATCACGACGCTTCACGCCGAGATGGCCAGGATGCGGGCCATCGAGTACGGCCTGAACATCGTGCGGCCGACGATCAACGGCCGCACCGTCGCCTATGGCTGGCACGGCCAGGCCCGGGGCGTGATCGAGCCCGGCGCCAACCAGCGCACCGCGATCGTGCGCCTCGACAGCGCGCGCGGCTCCACCCTCTATGGCCGTTATGGCGACTGGTTCGCCTGGCTGGCCCTGGCCGGTCTGGCCGGGCTGACGGCGATGGCCCTGGCCCGGCGCAAGCGCGGCGCTTGAACGGGCGGGCGCTTCGGTGCGTTGATGGGCCATGACCAGGCCCAGCTTCACCCCCGTCAATCCCGCCACCGGCGAGGCCCGCCAGCCCGTCCAGGGTCACAGCCGCCAGGAGGCGCTGGACATCGCCGCCGCCGCCGCCAAGGCCCAGCAGGCTTGGCGCGGGACCGGCTTCGCCCACCGCGCCGCCCTGATGAAAACCGCCGCCCAGGTCCTGCGCCGCCGCAAGGACGAGCTGGCCGCCCTGATGACCGCTGAGATGGGCAAGACCCTGACCGACGGCCGGGCCGAGGTGGAGAAGTGCGCCTTCAACTGCGACCACTTCGCCGAGCACGCCGAGGCCTATCTGGCCCGCGAGGATGTCGACCTGTCGGACGCCCACGGTCCCGGGCCGAAGGCCTTCGTCACCTTCAACCCGCTGGGGGTGGTGCTGGCGGTGATGCCCTGGAACTTCCCGTTCTGGCAGGTCTTCCGCTTCGCCGCCCCGACCCTGATGGCCGGCAACGGCGCGGTGCTCAAGCACGCCAGCAATGTGCCGGGCTGCGCGCTGGCCATCGAGTCCGTCTTCCATGAGGCAGGCTTCCCGAAGGACCTGTTCCGCACACTGCTGATCCCCAGCGGCGATGTCGGGGCCCTGATCGCCAGCCCGGCCATCGCGGCCGTGACCCTGACCGGCAGCGTCGCCGCCGGTCGCTCGGTGGCCTCGCAGGCGGGCCAATCCCTGAAGAAGTCGGTGCTGGAACTGGGCGGCTCAGACGCCTACGTCATCCTCGAGGACGCCGACATCGCCCTCGCCGCCAAGGTCTGCGCCGCCGCCCGCATGGTCAACGCCGGCCAGAGCTGCGTGGCCGGCAAGCGCTTCATCGTCGTCGACCAGATCGCGCAGGCCTTCGAAACCGCCCTGGTCGAAGCCATGTCCGCCTGGACCCCCGCCGACCCCACCGACGCGACCACCAAGCTCGGCCCCCTGGTCAGCCTCGCCGCCCGCGACGAGATCCATCACCAGGTCCGCCAGAGCCGCGACAAGGGCGCCCGCCTCCTGCTCGGCGGCGTCATCCCCGACCAGCCCGGCGCCTGGTACCCCCCCACCGTCCTCGCCGGCGTCGCCCCCGGCCAACCCGCCCACGACCAGGAAATCTTCGGCCCCGTCGCCGCCGTCATCCGCGCGCGGGACGAAGCCGACGCCATCCGCATCGCCAACGACAGCCCCTATGGGTTGGGGTCGGGGGTCATCACGTCGGACCTGGCGCGGGGCGAGCGGATCGCAGCCGAGGCGTTGGATGCGGGGATGGCGTTCGTGAACAAGAACGTGGCGTCCGATCCGCGGCTGCCGTTTGGCGGGGTGAAGGATTCGGGGAATGGGCGGGAGTGTGGGCGGTATGGGATTTTGGAGTTCGTGAATGTGAAGACGGTGGTGGTGGGATAGGCCTAAAGAACTTCACCACGAACAACACGAACAACACGAACGGGCTTGAGCCAACAGTGGCCTCATCGGCCGAAGGCCTCTCTATCCATACGGCCCTTCGGGCAAAAACTGGGTTCCGCTGGAGCGTTCGTGCTGTTCGTGTTGTTCGTGGTGAAACTTTACAGCGCCAGCCGCACCCCTAACCGAGGATCAAAGCGCAATGCGCTCAATCTGCGCCTTTGGCGAAGTACCGAAGTTCACCAGAATTCCCAATCGCAGACCTGTGCCGCGCAGGTAGTTCATCACCTGCATCCGGTGCTCCTTCGCCAGAGCCGTCGCTGCCTTGATCTCCACGATGATCCGTTCGTAGCAGACAAAGTCCGGCACATAGGTCTGACGAAGGGGTTGGCCTTTGTAGCTCAGGCTCAAAGGCCGAGACGCGGCGAACGGAATTCCCCGCGCCACAAACTCCAGCGCCAGACACTCCTGGTAGACGGCCTCCAGGAACCCTGCGCCCATCGCCCGGTTGACCTCAAAAATCGCACCCTGAATAGCAAAGGCTTCCTCCGGGAAGAGGACCCCTTTGCCGGGTTCGTGTTCATCCCCACTCATTCTTCCGCCCCTCCCCGGTGGCGCCGATACACGCCAAACGCTACATCATCGAAATGCGCACCGACACGCCCCAGCCCGTCCGCCTGGCCGAGTACCGGCCTCCCGCCTTTCTCATCGAGACCACCCGTCTGGAGTTCCATCTGGAGCCCAACACCACCCGGGTGAAGGCGACCCTGGCCATCCGGCGCAACGGCGATCACGCCGAGCCGCTGGTGCTGAACGGTGAGCGGCTCAAGCCCATCTCGGTGGCGATCGACGGCCGCGTCCTCTCCGACAACGAGCGGACCATCGATAGCGAATTCCTCACCGTCCCCGACGTGCCCAACGCCTTCACCCTGACCACCGAGGTCGAGATCGATCCGGAGAACAACAAGGCGCTGGACGGCCTCTACATGTCCGGCGGGCGGTTCTGCACCCAGTGCGAGGCGGAAGGCTTCCGCAAGATCACCTGGTTCGCCGACCGGCCCGACGTCCTCAGCCGCTACACCGTGCGCATCGAGGCGGACAAGGCCTTCCACCGCCTGCTCTCCAACGGCAACCTGCTGAACTCGGGCGAACTCCCCGACGGCCGCCACTACGCCGAGTGGGAAGACCCCTTCCCCAAGCCCTGCTACCTGTTCGCCCTGGTGGCCGGGGAGCTGGACGAACTGGCCGACAGCTTCACCACCCTGTCGGGCCGCAAGGTCGAGCTGCGCATCTATGTCGACCCCGGCATGGCCCCCCGCGCCGCCTACGCCATGGACGCCCTCAAGCGCTCGATGAAATGGGACGAGCAGGCGTTCGGGCGCGAGTACGACCTGGACCTGTTCATGATCGTCGCCGTGCGCGACTTCAATTTCGGGGCGATGGAGAACAAGGGCCTCAACATCTTCAACTCGGCCCTGCTGCTGGCCGACGAGGCGACCGCGACGGACCTGGACTATGAGCGCATCGAGAGCGTCGTGGCCCACGAGTATTTCCACAACTGGACCGGCGACCGCATCACCTGCCGCGACTGGTTCCAGCTGTGTCTGAAGGAGGGCCTGACCGTCTTCCGCGACCAGAGCTTCTCGGCCGACATGCGCGGCGCCGCCGTGCAGCGGATCAAGGACGTGCGGGCCCTGCGCGCCCGGCAGTTCCCCGAGGACGCCGGCCCGCTGGCCCACCCGGTGCGGCCTTCGGCCTATCTGAAGATCGACAACTTCTACACCGCGACCATCTACGAGAAGGGGTCCGAGGTCATCCGCATGCTGAAGACCATCATCGGCGCGGACGCCTTCCGGGCCGGGATGGACCTCTATTTCGAGCGCTGGGACGGCCAGGCCACCACGGTCGAGGAATTCATCAAGTGCTTTGCCGAGGCCTCGGGCCAGGACCTGACCGGTTTCTTCGGCTGGTATGAGCAGGCCGGCACGCCGTCGGTCAGCATCGGCCAGAGTTGGGATGAGGACAGCGGCGTCCTCGAACTGACCCTCCGCCAATCCACCGCCCCCACGCCCGGCCAGCCGAACAAGCAGCCCCTGCCCACCCCCATCGCCATCGGCCTGCTGGACGACGACGGCCGGCCGCTGCGCGAGACCGAGGTGGTGCTGCTGGACAGCGCCGAGAAGACCGTCCGCCTGGACGGTGTCACCCGCCAGCCGGTGATCTCGGCCCTGCGCGGTTTCTCGGCCCCGGTGAGGCTGACCATCGAGCGGCCGGCCAAGGACCGCTATGTGCTGCTGGCCGCCGACCCGGACCTGTTCAACCGCTGGGAAGCCGGCCAGGAGCTGGCTCGCGACCTGATCCTCAGCCGCGCGGGCGGAACCCCCGACGAGGTGGGCGAGGAGCGGTTCGCCGAGGCCATGGGCCGGGCCCTGGGCGACCAGGCCGCCGACCACGCCTTCAAGGCGCTGCTGCTCTCGCTGCCCAGCGAGCAGGATCTGTCCCTGGCCATGGATCCGGCCGATCCGGGCGCCCTGCACGAGGCCCGTGACGCCCTGCGCGCCCGCATCGCCGTGCATCTGGAGGATGACCTGCGCCGGCTGCATCTGAGCCTGCAGGAGGTCGGCGAGTTCTCGGCCGATTCCGACGCGGCGGGCCGCCGGGCCCTGCGCAACGCCATCCTGGACCTGCTGTCGGCCCAGCCGTCCTCCGACACCCTGGCGCTGGCGGTCGGCCATTTCGAGGCCGCCGCCAACATGACCGACGCCATGGGCGGGCTGCTGGCCCTGGTCAACCTGGGCGGCGAGGCCTGCGACAAGGCGCTGACCGACTTCCATGCCAAGTGGAAGGACGAGCAGCTGGTGCTGGACAAATGGTTCGCCGTCCAGGCGCGCGACCCATCCGACGGGGCGCTGGGCCGGGTGCTGGGCCTGACCGCCCATCCCGACTTCGACTCCAAGAATCCCAATCGCCTGCGGGCCCTGATCTCGACCTTCGCCTCGATGAACCCGGCCCGGTTCCATGCCGAGGACGGCAGCGGCTACCGTTTCCTGGCCGACCAGATCATCATCATCGACGGCTTCAACCCGATGACCGCGGCCCGGATGGTCGAACCCCTGGGCGGCTGGCGGCGTTATCGCGACGACCTGGGCGCGCTGATGCGGGCCGAGTTGGAGCGAATCGTCGCCCATCCGGGATTGTCGAAGAACGTTTTTGAACTGGTGTCTAAGTCGCTGGCTTAGCCGAGATTGCGATTTTTGCGGCTAACTGACTCAGGGTGGGTAACAAACCCCCTTTGGTCCGTGACGCGGTGACTCCGCTTCCGTAAGATTCGTGAATCCGGGGTGAATCGGTCAGGGGACCAGGTGGCGCGTGGGAAGGCAGCATCGGCCGGTGAGCCCGCGTTCGCGGCTGCCTCGTCGCGCGCGCCGCGCCGCGCCTTCGTGCGCGTCTCGATCCTGGCGGCCCTGCTGCTTTTGGCCATCTACAGCGCCTTTGGGGTGCAGCGGTTGCAGCGCGGCTGGATCGCCAAGCCTATCGTCCATGCCGCCGACAGCCAGGCCGAGCTGCTGGCCGCCCGGCTGGAGGGGGACCTCAATCTGCGCGGCGCCGCCCTGGCCGCCGCCGGCCAGTTCCTGCAACGCCAGCCCGATGACCTGCAGGGCGCCGCCGACTCGGCCCTGGCCCTGGCGGGCTCGGGCGTCCAGGCCATCGCCATCGTCGGCCCCGAGGGCGGCGTCACGGTCGCCGGCCAGGCCCCGGCCGCCGACTGGACCGGCGCGACGCGGCTGGCGGCCGGCAAGAACTGGGTCGGCGCCCCGCCGGGCGACCCCAAGCGGCTCTATGTCATCAAGACCCTCGATGCCCCCTCCGGCCGGCTGACCCTGATCGCCGCCGGATCGGTGGGCCAGCTGCTAGGCCGGGTGGTCGCCAGCGACCAGATGGCCGTCGCCACGCCGGACGGTCGGCTGCTGGCCTCGGCGGGACCGGGCGGCGTCGCCCAGGCTATCACGGTCCGCGCCGCCTTCAGCCTGGCGCCCGACGACATCCGCACCGACCGCCTGATCCGGGCCGAGCGGCCCGACGGCGTCACCATCGACGTGGCGGCCCAGCCAGTGGCGGGCGGGGCCCTGCTGGCCCTCGCCGCCGCCCGGCCGCCGGGCCTGGTCCAGGCTAACCGCGACCGCATCGACGGCATTGTCGCCCTGCTGGTGCCGCTGGCCATCGGCATCGCCCTGGCCCTGCTGCTGTTCTCGCAGAGCCGGCGGGCCGAGGAAGCCCAGAAGGCCTTTGTCGATAGCGAGCAGCGCTTCCGCCTGGCCGTCGAGGCCGCCCGCTGCGGCATCTGGGAATGGGACCTGGAGGCCGACCAGGTGTTCATGTCCGACGTCACCGGCGCCATTTTCGGCTGGGGCGGCGGGGGCATCGTCACCGGCCAGGAGGTGCTGGAGCGGGTCGCCGCCGATCATCGCGAGCGGGTCCGCCAGGCCCTGGCCCACGCGGCCGCCTATGGCGCCTTCGACGTCAGCTTCCGGGTGCCGGGGCGCGAGGGCGGCCGCTCGATCTGGATCGACGCCCGCGGCCAGGGGCTGGGCGTTGGCGGCGACGACGGTCACCGGCGGATCATCGGGGTGGCGCTGGACGTCACCGAGGAGCGGATCGCCCAAGCCAGAGCGCAAGCCGCCGAGAACCGCCTGCGCGACGCCATCGAGAGCGTCTCCGAAGCCTTCGTGCTGTGGGACCGCAACGGCCGGCTGCTGCTCTGCAACCGCAACTACCGCGCCACCTTTTCGCTGGAGCCGCGGATGCTCAAGCCCGGCGCGGCCCGCGAGCAGGTCAACCGCTTCGCCCAGCTGGCCATCAAGGCCGAGCAGGTCCCCATCGACGCGCCGAAGGGCATGCGCGAGGCCGAGCTCAACGACGGCCGCTGGATCCAGATCTCCGAGCGGCGCACGGCCGAGGGTGGCCTCGTCATGACCGCCGCCGACATCACCGCCATCAAGCAGCAGGAAGAGGCCCGCCGCCTCAACGAAGAGCAGCTGCAGAACGCGGTGATCAGCCTGGAGCGCAGCCAGGAGCAGCTGGCGGAACTGGCCCGCAAGTATGAGGCCGAGAAGGTGCGCGCCGAGGCGGCCAACAAGGCCAAGAGCGAGTTCCTGGCCAATATGAGCCATGAGCTGCGCACGCCACTGAACGCCATCAACGGCTTCTCGGAGATCATGGTCACCGAGATGTTCGGCGGCCTGGGCGACGCCCGCTACAAGGAATACGCCCAGGACATCCACAACAGCGGCCAGCACCTGCTGGCCCTGATCAACGACATCCTCGACATGTCGAAGATCGAGGCCGGCAAGATGAACCTCAAGTTCGACCCGATGAGCCTGGAGGAGGTCGCCGACGACGCCGTCCGGCTGATGCGCAACCGCGCCGAGGCGGCGGGGCTGGAGATGGAGGTCGACTTCCCGCACCTGCCCGAGATCGAGGCCGACTACCGCGCCATCAAGCAGGTGCTGCTGAACCTCTTATCCAACGCCGTGAAGTTCACCCCGCGCGGCGGCCGGATCACCGTGCGGGCCGAGCCGCGCCGCGACGGCTTTGGCGAGCGAATCCGCGTCTCGGTCACCGACACCGGCATCGGCATCGCCAAGGAAGACCTGGCCCGCTTGGCCAGGCCCTTCGAGCAGGTCGAAAGCCAGCACGCCAAGACCCAGCAGGGCTCGGGCCTGGGCCTGGCCCTGACCAAGTCCCTTGTGGAACTCCACGACGGCTCACTCGACATGACCAGCGCCCCGGGCGAGGGGACGACGGTCAGCTTCACGCTACCGATCCATCAGGGCGCGGCGGCGGTGGCGGGGACCAACGCGGCGTAGATGCCGTGGGGGGCCTACCCTCCCATCGCTCAACCGCCCCAGTGATCCTTCTCCCCTTGCGGGAGAAGGTGGCCTCCGAAGGAGGTCGGATGAGGGGTCCCATCCACCTGTCCGATTAGCTTTGAGAGACCGCAGCGTTGAACGCCGTGCGACCCCTCATCCGTCAGCTTCGCTGACACCTTCTCCCGCAAGGGGAGAAGGAAACGCTCGGCGGGCCAATCACGACGTGTGCATGGCCGTCCCCAAATGCAAAACGCCCGGTCTTTCGACCGGGCGTTCGCTTTGGCTCAGCCTTGAGACGCTAGAGGATCCAGCCGCCGTCGCCAGCCGGCTCGCCGCCGGTGTTGATGTTGGTGGCGGTCGCCGTCACGTCGCCGGTGATCTTCATCTGGTAGTCGGTCGTGCCGTCGCCGTTGACGTCGAGGCGCAGGAAGGTGAACCCCGAGCCGGAGTCGTAGGTCAGGGTGGCTTCACCCGCATGGTGGCTGAAGCTGGCCACGAAGGTGAAGGCCTGGTTGCCGGCGAGGCCCGAGTCGGCGTCGATGGCCGACAGGTCGATGCGGTCGCCGCCGGCCATGTTCAGGTCATAGACGAAGTCGGTTTCCAGGCTCGGGGTGCCGATCGACTCCTGCAGCACCACGAAGGTGTCGAAGCCGGCGCCGCCCGTCATCTGGTCGTTGCCGACGCCGCCGGTCAGGGTGTCGTTGCCGCCACCGCCGTTCAGGGTGTCGTTGCCGGCCAGGCCCTTGAGTTGGTTGTCGCCGGTGTTGCCGGTCATGTTGTTGACCAGGGCGTTGCCGGTGCCGTTGATATTGGCCGACCCCTGCATCTCCATGCTCTCGATGTTGTCGCCCAGCGTGAAGTTGACGCTGTTACGGACGATATCGAAGCCTTCGCCCGAGAGCTCGACCGCGCCGTCGCCGGTGTTGTCGACGATATAGACGTCGTTGCCCGTGCCGCCTTCCATGTAGTCGGCGCCGGTCCCGCCATCGAGGTTGTCGTTGTCGCCGCCGCCGTAGAGGTGGTCGTTCTCCTCGCCGCCGCTCAGCTGGTCGGCGCCGTTGCCGCCATAGAGGTTGTCGGCCCCGGCGTTGCCGTTGACCTTGTCGTTGCCTTCGTCGCCGTAGACGACGTCGGCGCCGTCGCCGCCGCTGACGATGTCGTTGCCGGCGTCGCCGTGGATGTTGTCGTTGTCGGCCCCGCCATCGACGGTGTCGTTGTCGTCACCGCCGTTGATGATGTCGTTGCCGTTACCGCCCTGCAGGTTGTCCTTGCCGGCCAGGCCGTTCAGCGTGTCGTTGCCGTCCAGGCCCTGCAGCGTGTTGTTGCCGATGGTCCCGGTCATGTTGTTGTTGGAGGCGTTGCCGGTGCCGTTGATGTCGCCGGACCCCTGCATCTCCAGGTTTTCGACGTTGGCCGACAGGGTGTAGTTGGCCAGGCTCTCGCGGACGATGTCCGTGCCCTCACCCGGATTTTCGTCGACCGTGTCGCCGGCGTCCTCGACATTGTAGACGTCGTTGCCGGCGCCCCCGTGCATGTCGTCGTTGCCGCCGTCGCCGAACATGTTGTCGTTGTTGTCGCCGCCGAAGATGTGGTCGTCGCCAGCGCCGCCATGGATCAGGTCGGCCCCAAGCCCGCCGTTCAGCGTGTCGGTCCCGTTGTCGCCGTTCAGCTTGTCATTGCCGTCGTTGCCGTTCAGCGTGTCGTCGTTGTCGCCGCCGTTGACGATGTCGTTGCCGTCACCGCCACCCAGATCGTCGTTGCCGCCCAGGCCGTTCAGCGTGTCGTTGCCGATGCCGCCGGTGATGTCATCACCGCCGGCCGTGCCCTGCAGGATGTCGCCGTTGGAGTCGACGCCGTTGATGGTCACGGTGACCGTGGCCGTATCCCCGCCATCCACCGTGTAGGTGAAGCTGTCGGTGGCGGTGATGTTGGAGGCGCCGGAGGTCGGCCCGCCCAGATAGTTGAACTGGCCGTTGGGATCGTAGCTGAAGGTGCCGTCGGCGTTGACGGTCAGCAGCGCGCCGCTGGGCAGGGTGATCTGGGTTCCGACATTGGCCCCCACCCCGTTGACCTCGGTGACGTTGGTCACCCCGGTGTCGGCGCCGTGGCCATTGTTGTTCTCGACATTGCCGCTGAGCACGACGTTCTCGTTGGTCGAGACATCGTCGTCATTGGCCACGCCGCCGGTCAGGTCGGTGACATGGATGGTCTGGGTGACCGCGTCGGTCAGGCCGCCGCCGGTTCCGATATTGCCCCCATCGTTGAAGGTGAAGGTCACCACCCGGTCAGTGTTGGTCGGGGTGGTGGTGTTGTTGGAGAAGCCGAAGGCCTCCAGCAGCGAGTTGATCACCGACGGCGTGGCGAAGGCGGTCAGGGCCGAGACGAGGAAGTCGCTGGTTCCTTGGCCAGTCACCGTGCCGATGGCGTTGCCGCCAAACATCAGGTTGCCAGCGGAAACCGTGAAGCCGGAAGCGGCCAGCACATCGATCTGGTCGCCCGCCGTGGCGCCGGTGGTGATCTGCACCCGCAGGCTGCCGCCCGTGTAGTTGACCGGCGAATCCACGTCGCTGACCACGCCGGTGGCGTTGAGCTGTACCGCCGCCGTCGCTTCGGTCCAGGCCACGTCGCTGGGCGCGTTCGGGGTCAGGTCCGGGGCGTCATTCACCGCGGTGACAATGATGGTGTAATCGTCGGTGTCGCTCTGCGCGCCACCCGTGCCGGTGGCGCCGCCATCGTTGGTGACAACATGCAGCGTGTCGGCGCCGTTGTAGTTGGCGTCACCGTGGAACTGCAGGCCGGTGGCGTCGGCCAGGGTGGTGTTGATGGCTGCCTTGGTGCCGGTCAGGGTGACGGTGTTGGTGCCGTTGCCGGACACGCCAGCCGCCAGCAGACCGCCGCCGACCGCCGTGTTGATGGTCAGGACGCCGTGCGCCACCGACAGGGTGACCGTGACGGTCGCCCCGTTGTCGTCGGCGTCGGTGATCGAAAGCCCGGTGATGGGGAAGGTGGTGTCTTCGCTGCCGGTCGCGCCGCTGGGGGCCACGTTGACCGGCGCATCGTTGACCGCCGTCACATGCACGACCTGCGTCGACACGTCGGTCAGGGCTCCTCCCCCGACGGCGCCGCCGTCGTTGAAGGTGAAGGTGATAGTGCGGTCGCCGGAGCCCGGGTTGTCGGAGCTGCTCTGGAAGCCGAACGCCTTGACCAGAGCGTCGACGACGCTGGGCGTGGCGTTGGTGTTGAGGGTGACGGTGAAGTCGCTGGTGCCGGAGCCGGTGACCGTGCCGATCACCGTGGCGCCCTGCATCAGGTTGCCGCTCGAGACCGAGAAGCCCGAGCTGCCCAGCACCACGATCTGATCGCCGGCGACCGCGCCGCCGGTGATCTGGACGCGGAAGCTGCCGCCGTTGAAGTTGGTCGGCAGGTCGACATCGTCATTGACGTCGCCGGTGGCCAGCAGGCCCACGGCCGCGCCGTTTTCGGTGTAGGTCACCGCGGTCTCGGAAACCGGGGTCAGGACCGGCGCGTCGTTCACCGCATTGACGGTGATCGCCTTGAGGTCGGTGTCGGTCAGGGCGCCGCCCGTGCCGTTCAGACCGTTGTCGCTGGTCTGCACCGTCAGATTGTCGCTGCCGTAATAGTTGGCGGCCGGCGCGTAGGTCAGACCCGTGGCGTTGGCCAGGGTGGCGTTGATCTGGTTCTGGGTGGCGGTGATGGTGATGGAGCCGGTGGTGTCGCCGGTCACCTGGCCGGCGGTGACGCCGCCGGCGACGTCGGTGCGGATATCCAGCGTGCCGTGCGTCACCGACAGGGTGACGGTGACATTCTGGCTGGCCGGATCGGCGTCGGGGTCGGCGATCGAGATGCCGGTGAGAACGACGGTAGCGTCCTCGTTGACGGACTGGCTGGAGCCGACAGTGTTGACCGGGTTATCGTTGACGCCGGTGACGGTGACGCTGACCTGCTGCTCATCGCTGGAGACCAGGCCGTCGCTGACCGACCAGGAAATGGTCCGGCTGCCGTCCGTGCCGTAGTTGGTCGGGTTGTCGCCCGAGACGCTGTAGCGGACCAGCACCAGGGCCGCCTGGTAGTTGGCGAAGGTGCTGGCCCCGGTCAGGGTCATCACGCCGGTGGTGCTGTCGTAGCTGTAGGTGATGTCCTGCGAGCCGAAGTCCAGCGTGCCGCTGGTCGTGCCGTTGATCGTCAGCCGGTCCTGGTGGGTCGCGCCCTGCAGGAAGCCGTTGGAGATGCGGACGATGGCGCCGTTCAGCTGGTCGGTGAAACCGCTGGTGTCGGTGTCGGCCGCGGTGGCCGCGCTGATCAGCTGCACCGGGGTGTTGAAGCCCGAGCTGGCCCCGGCGGTTTCCGTGTAGCTGGCCGACGAGGTGGTGACCGTCAGGGTCGGCGAGCGGTTGATCTCGAAGCCGTCGAGCAGCAGGCCATTGATGTTGGAGATGGTCGAAATCTTGACCGGCGTGCCGCCGCTGAGCAGACCGGTCCAGATGCCTTCGTCGCCGGGCTGGGCGGTGCCGCCGGTGGTGTCGTGGACATAGTAGCGGCCGCTGGTCTCGTCGATTTCCAGCTCGTCGAGCAGGCCTTGCGGGCCGGCGCCGCCGATCGTCTGCACATAGATCTGGGTGAAGGTGCCCGCCGCGTTGCCGGTCAGCGCATAGCTGTAGATGCCGCCCGGACGGAGCACCGGCGCGGTGCCGCTGCCGCCGCCCGTGCCGCCGTCGCCATCGGTGTCTTCCAGCACGCTGGCGGTGGCGAAGTAGATGACCGTGCCGGCCGCGTTGATGGCGATGCCTTCCAGCGAGCCGAACTCGCGCGGGAAGGCTTCCCCGGGCGTGGTCAGGACGCCGGCGTCGTCGTCGTCGGGGCTGAACGGCAGGACGGTGACGTTGCCGCCCGTGAAGGTGAAGGTCGTGCCGCTGAAGGTGCTGACGCCGGTGACCTTGTAGATGTAGTTGCGGCTGATGACGTCGCCGTCCGCCGCCGCCGTGACCCGGTGGCTGGTGATGTACAGCGTGTCGTGCACGGTGTCGTAGACGAAGTCGTCGACGAAGTTGTTGGTCGTGCCGTTCGGGTTGCCCGAGGCGGTCCCGAGGTTGACGATCGTCGAAGGCGTCTGGCCGGCGGTGTCGTAGTTCACCCGCTGGACGGCGTTGTTCACCGCATGGCTGAAGAAGACATAGCCGTGCTCGGGGTCGATGATCAGGTTGCGAATCTGGCCGTTCACGCCGGCGGTGGCGTCGCTGTAGAGGACGGTGACGGTCGGGACCGTGCCGGGGCTGCCCAGCAGGTCGCTGAGGTTGCCCTGCAGGATGCGGTTGGTGCCGGCCAGGTCGGAGTCGGCGATGAAGAACTTGCCGTGCACCGTGTCGATGACGATGTCGCGCGGCGCGACGAACAGGTTCTGGAAGGCCGCGCCTTCGTCGCCGTCCGAGGTGTAGATACGCACCTGGTTGAGCTGGACGCCCAGGCCCGTGGTGGCGTCGGCGTCGATGCGGATGATGCCGTCGCCGCCGCCGGCCGCCGCGCCCCAGATCTGAATGTCGGGCGAGGTTAGGAAGGTGCCCTGCGGCGGCTGCACCAGCGCGTTCACGGTGTCGCGGTTGTCGCCGTACCAATTGTTCGGGTCGCTGATGGCGTGGACCAGGTCGGTCCCGTTCTTGAGATAGCTGTCCTGCTGGGTGCTCGGACCGCTGTAGGCGCCGCTGTCCAGGTCGACGGCCAGGGCGTTGACGCCGTTGGTCAGGCCGGTGTTGCTCAGCGAGGCGTTGAAGGTGGTGTTGCCGTCGCCGAATTCGACCGCATAGAGGAAGGTCGTCGGGGTGTTAACGTTCGTGCCCTGGAAGACATAGAGGGCCTCGCCGGCCTCATCCAGGTCGATGCCCGCCCCGAGCAGCTGCGCCGAGCTGAGGGTGATCACCGTGCCGGCGGGCAGGTCGGCGCCGGCGGTGTAGGTGAAGGTGCCGTCCGTGCCGCTGGTGGAGAAGGCCGAGCCGTTCCAGGTGCGGTCGGTGAAGTAGATCACCGTGCCGTTGGTAATCGGGGCCAACAGCACGAAATAGATCGCGTTGGTGGTTGCCGGTTGCCCGCTGCTGTCGGACTGCGCGGTGTTGAAACCGACAACCGCAACATCGCCCGCCGCCAGAGTGCTAGCCATAACATCTCTCCCCGCCGGCCGCGCCGGCCTAAACCGCCACAAGACCCGAGCCCCCAGGCGTCGGATCCGCTATAAATTTCGACCTGGTTCAGAACCCCGAAAGTCCAGCCCCCAGCCGATCCTCCATCAGCATACCTCAACACACGGCAAGCGCGAACAGGGTTTGAGAGACACGCTGTTTGCCCCCGCCCCCTGTCGCGTCGCCGTGATTCGCGCCGAACCAACATCCGACAGCACTGCAACACGGGAGTGAATCGCAGTTGCCCGCCGATTGTAAACCCCGTTCTTCGAAACAATACGCCCCAGACGACACATCCCGTCCCGGCGATTCACTCCTGGGGCGAACGCCAAATGGCGCTCGGCTATGTCGGCCAGCCGCCTTAGGCGTCGCGAAAACGTCAAGACGGCAGACCCGTGCTGGCGGCGCCGGACAGACCTTAAACCCCCAGTAGCGGGCCGATTCACATGCCCCGACAGCGCGAACAACCCCTATTGTCGGCCCGCAAAGGCTGGTCTACGGTGACGCTGTTATCCGACGCTGGCCTCTCGGGGGGACACGCGTCGCGGGCATTTCGACACGCCATCGCCCGGTCATCCGGGCCGCCAGGGGGAGTTTCAATATGGCTCAGCCATTCATTGGCGAAGTTCGCATGTTCGGCGGCAATTTCGCGCCGAGCGGTTGGATGCTCTGCCAGGGCCAGCTGATTCCGATCAGCGAGAACGACACGCTGTTCAACCTGATCGGCACCACCTACGGCGGCGACGGCCAGGAAACCTTCGCCCTGCCCGACCTGCAGGGCCGGGTGCCGATGCATGCCGGCACCGCTCCGGCGTTTGGCACGACCTATCAACTGGGCGAAAAAGGCGGGACCGAGAGCGTCACCCTCACCACCCAGCAGATGCCGGTCCACAACCACCCGCCCCTGGCCACCACCCAAGGACCAGTGAACTCGCCCCAGGGCGCCCTGCTGGGCATTCCCAACGGCGGGCCGGCGGGCACCACCATCTATGGCAGCGACGTGCCGCTGCAGGCGCTCAACGCCACCTCTGTGCAGGGCGCGGGCGGCAGCCAGCCGCACGAGAACATGCAGCCCTTCCTGGTGATCAACTTCATCATCTCGCTGTTCGGCGTCTTCCCGACCCAGAACTAGCCACCCTTCGCGAACGGCCGTCCCCGCGCCTAGCCGGGGGCCGCCTCCTCCGCCCATCGCTGGAGAATGAAATATGTCTAGTCCGTTCGTCGCCGAGATCCGGATGTTCGCGGGCAACTTCGCCCCCACAGGCTGGGCCATGTGCAATGGCCAGCTCTTGCCGATCTCGCAGAACACGGCCCTCTTCTCGCTACTCGGCACCTATTATGGCGGCGACGGCAAGAGCACCTTCGCCCTGCCCGACCTGCAGGGCGGCTCGCCGATCGGTCAGGGCGACGGCGCGGGCCTCAGCTCGCGCTTCCTCGGCGAGATGTCGGGATCGTCGAACGTCACCCTGATCCAGTCGGAAATACCGCTGCACAGCCACAGCTTCAACGTCAGCAACAACGACGCCGACACCACCGGCAACGGGGCGACCCCGACCAACCAGTACCTGGCCAAGGGCGCCTATGACGACGGCTCCAACAACGGGGTCATCGCCTATTATTCAGCGGCGAACGCCAACCCCAACGTGGCCATGAGCCCATTCGCCAGCACCATCGCCGGCTCGAGCTTCCCGCACAACAACATGATGCCCTACCTCACGGTGCTGTTCATCATCGCGTTGCAGGGCGTCTTCCCGGCCCGCCCGTAAGACCTGAGACAATCATCCGGCGCGCCGGCAACCTTTTCGCAGGATCGACATCATGTCCCAGCCATTCATGGGCGAAATCAAGATCATCTCCTGGAACTTCAGCCCCAAGGGCTGGGCCTTCTGCAACGGCCAGTTTCTGCCGATTAACCAGAACCAGGCCCTGTTCTCCATCCTGGGCACGACCTACGGCGGCAACGGCCAGACCACCTTCGCCCTCCCCGACTTCCGCGGTCGCACGCCCATCCATCAGAGCAACAACTTCATCGAGGGTCAGGCCGGCGGTCAGGAATTCCATACCGTCACCCTGAGCGAGATGCCCGCTCACAACCACTTCATGATGGCCAGCAACGTGGCGGTCACCGCCACCGCCGCCAACGCCACCCCGGCCGCCACCAAGGTGCTGGCCCCGGCCATCGCCGCCCTCCAGGGCGGCGGGACCCAGAACGTCAACATCTATGGCAACGGCAGCGCCAACACCGCTCTGAACCCCGGCTCGTCGGGCAACCAGGGCGGCAGCCAGCCGCACGAAAACCGCCAGCCCTTCCTGGTGCTGAATTTCATCATCGCGCTACAGGGCATCTTCCCGTCGCACAACTAGAGCGCGGGCGAGAGACTGGTTTACGTCAGCCGCCAGACCTCAGGGTCTGGCGGTTTTCGTTTCAGGCCATCACCGACTGATATTCCTGCCGGTCGGCGGCCATGGTCTGGATCGGAGACACGTGGATCCAGAAGGTCTCGCCCGTCTCGACCTCGACGTCGTAGATGCCGCCCGGCAGCACCGGCCCCGGCTTGGGCCCGCGGAAGATCAGGACGAACGGCGGCCGCGCATACCCCGGGGGTTGCTCGCCGCTGCCTTCGATACGGTCGAGCGGCAGGCTGAACTCGGCGCCCACGAAGCGGAACTGCTTGCCGATATGAGGCTCGAAATCTTCCCGCATCAGCAGCTTGGTCATCGGGGGCTCCGTGGTCTATCCATGTGTTCTAGGCAGCCGTGCAGTCGGCGACAAGCCAGGGCGTCGTTGCGTGGGCAAGTCCGAGATCATCGCCATCGACTGGCCGCACGGCCGGCTCGAACTGCGGCCCGAAACGCCCGACGACCAGCTGTTCCGCTTCGTGCTGTTCTGCAACTCCCGGCTGCCGGAATGGGACCTGGTCGAGCCGGGCTTCCGGGCCCAGGTCATGCAGCACCAGTTCCAGGCCCAGACCGTCAGCTACGAGCGGGAGTTCCCGGACGCCCGCTTCGACATTGTCGAACTGGACGGCGAGCCGATCGGCCGCATCGTCGTCGATCGCGAGCCGAGCCTGGTCCACCTGGTCGACCAGGCCATCGTCCCCGAGCAGCGCAACCGCGGCATCGGCACGGCCATCATGCACGACCTGATGGCCAAGGCCGCCACCGACGGCCTGCCGGTGCAGCTGGAGGTCGCTTCCGACAACGATCCCTGTATCGGCCTCTACCGCCGCCTCGGCTTCCGGCAGACCGAGGTCGCCGAGCTTTACCTGCGGATGATGTGGCGGCCGGAAAGCTGATGCTGGACGCCTTCAACCTGCCGGTCAGCTTCGACGTCGCCGCCCTGCAGGCCGACCTGGCCAAGGTCGGGCCGGAAGAGTGGCTGCCGCACGTCAACCGCGCCCACTACGAGGGCGACTGGACGGTCCTGGCCCTGCGCTCCATCGACGGCCACGTCCGGCGCACGGCCCCGATGCCCGGCGGCGACTATCGCGACACGGTCCACATGGCCCGCTTCCCCTATTTCCGAGAGGTGCTGACCGCCTTCCCGATGGCGCTGGAATCGGTGCGGCTGCTGCGGCTGGCGGCCGGCTCGGCCATCCTGGAACACAGCGACGGCAACCTGGGTTTCGCCGACGGCCAGGTCCGCTTCCATGTGCCCATCGTCACCAGCCCGCTGGTCGATTTCCGGCTGCGCGGCCAGCGGCTGGACATGCGCGAGGGCGAGGCCTGGTACGCCGACTTCAACCTGCCGCACAGCGTCGACAACCGCAGCCAGATTGTCCGGGTGCATCTGGTCATCGACGGCCCGGTCAACGACTGGGTGCGCGGCGTCTTCGAGGAGGCCGAAATGGCCTGGCGCGCCGATGCCGGCTGACGCCTGGGAAGCCGTACGCCAGACAGTGCTGGCCGATCCGGCCCGGCAGAACGAGCTGTGGGCGCTGGACCAGGACGCCTTTCGCCGCCGCCTGACCGAGCTTGGCGCTCCGGCGCAGGGCGGCTGGCCCTGGGATCCTGGCCCGGTCGGCATCGGACCTGGCACGCCGGTGCTGCCGCAACCGCCACCAGGGCCGGGCTGGACGCTGTCGTATCTCGACAGCCGCCGCTGGCCGCCGCTGGTCCATTGGGTCCAGACCGGCGGCGAGCCCCTGGCCGCGCCCTTTCACAACCACGACGCCTACAGCTGGTCCCGCCGGCCGCTCAATCGCTTCCTGGACGTGCGCACGCCGTTCGCCGCGCTGGCCGACGCCAGCGGGGCCGACCCGGCCGGCATCGTCTTCCATATGTCGCGCTGCGGCTCGACCCTGACCTCACGGATGCTCGGCGCCCTGCCGGGGGTGCTGGCCCTGTCCGAGCCCCGCGCCGTCGCCGATGTGCTGCGCTTCAACCG
Source organism: Caulobacter ginsengisoli (assembly GCF_030814835.1). Lineage (GTDB taxonomy): Bacteria > Pseudomonadota > Alphaproteobacteria > Caulobacterales > Caulobacteraceae > Caulobacter > Caulobacter ginsengisoli. Next base: position 253,312 of record NZ_JAUSVS010000002.1, on the reverse strand, counting down.
CTTCGACCGCGCGGCCGACGACGCCGAGCGGGCCCGGCGGCTGCGCGCGGTGACGGCGGTGCTGGCCGGCGGCGCGCGCAGCTTCGTGATCAAGACCGACGCCCTCTCCATCCTCGACCTGGCGACCTTCCGCCTGGCCTTTCCGCGGACGCCCTGGGTCTTCCTGTATCGCGACCCGGTCGAGGTGCTGCTCTCGCAGCAGCGGGACCGGGCGCCGGAGATGACGCAGGGCCTGGTGGACGCCGGGGCGGGCGGCCAGGGCCTCTCGGCTGACGCCTTCTGCGCCCAGGCGCTGGGGCAGATCTGCGCGGCGGCGGCCGATGGGCTTGCCCAAGGCGGCCGGGCCATCGCCTATGACGACCTGCCGGACGCGGTCGAAACCGTGATCGCGCCGCTGTTCGGCCTGGAGGCCGATCCGCGGGCCATGCGCGCCGTCACCGGCTTCAATGCCCGCCGGGGCGATCAGGCCTTCGTCGACGACCGGGCCGCCCGCCGCGCCGCCGCCAGCGACGAGATCAAGGCCTTGGCGGCGCGCTGGGTGGCGCCAGCTCTGGCGCGTTTGCGTCCGCCGGCCTGACCGGCCGCGTCGGCTTGCGCATGCCTTCGGAGAGGATGGCCCGCTGGTCTGGCGGCAGGGTGGCGGCAAAGCGCAGGATGGCCGCCTCGACCTGGCCCCGCGCCTTCTGGTCCAGGGCCCGGCCGCGCTGCAGCTGGGCCTCGACCGCGGCGATGTCATAGGTCGGCTGGCCCATCTGGGCGAGGGCGTCCTGGCGCAGGCGGCGGCCCTCGCGGATGTCGTCGCGGGTCGCCAGCACCGCCTCGCGCACCGTCTTGCGGAACTCCCGGCGATAGGGCTGGGCCAGGCCGTCGCCGGCCCGCCAGATCGGCGATTTCAGGACTCCGGCGCCCACGGGCTGAGCCTCGGCCACTCGCCGCCCCACCACCACCGCGCCGACGATCAGCCCGCCCAGGAACAGGTTCAGGGCGACTGAGACGATCAGCGCGACATAGAGCCAGCGTGGCTTCACGAATTGCTCTCCGTATCGACCGATCCGAGACTTTCGACCGGTCCAAGCGCGGCGCCGTCATCGCTGGCGGCCATCAGGGCGTCGGCCGTGGCGTCGGCGGAAGGTCCTGTGCTGACGGCTCCCGCCAGGACGCCGGCGGCGCAGGCGGCGGCCAGGCCAGCGCCCAGGCCGGCCCCGGTCAGCCAGCGCCACAGCCGGGAGCGGCCGGCCCGCAGGCGCGGGGCGGCGTCCAGGATGGCCTGGCGCAGGGCGGCCGAGGGCTGCGGCGGACGCAGTTCCTGCAGCTGCTCGTCCAGGCTGGCGGCGTCGGCCAGCAGCGCGCGGGCCGTCTCGCCCTGTTCGGCCACGAACCGCCAGGCAGCCTCCCGCTCGGCGTCCGGCCACAGGTCGATCCGCCCGCCGAACGCCTCGGCCAGCGCCTCGAACCTCGTGCGATCCATCATGCCCATCGCCTCATTCCCTCATGTCGGCCAAAGCCGCGCGCAGAGCCCGCCGGGCTCGGGACAGCAGACTTTCCAACGCCTCGACACTGACGCTCATCAGGGCCGCCGCGTCGATATTGCTCAGCTCCTGATAATGACACAGCACCACCGCCTCGCGTTGCCGATCCGGCAGGGCCGCCAGCGCCGCCTCGACCCGCCGGCCGGTGTCCCGGGCCTGCAGGCCCCGGTCCGGCGCGGGACCCAGGTCCGCCTGCTCGGGCGGTTCGGCCATCAGGGTCTCGCGCCGCCGCCGCAGCCGGTCGTAGCAGAGATTGACCGCCACCCGGTGCAGCCAGGTGTCGAACCGGGCTACGCCGGGCTGCCAGGACGGCGCCTGTTTCCAGGCCCGCAGGAACAGCTCCTGGGTGACGTCCTCGGCCTCGATGGCGTCGTCCAGCATCCGGCGCGCCAGCTGCAGCATGCGCGGCAGCTTGCGGGCCATCAGCGCCTGGATGGCGGCGGGATCGCCCCGCCCCACCCGGACCACCAGCTCTTCGTCCGGATCGCCGCCCTGGGATTTCAACCGTTACTCCATAGGACCGCGACCCCTGCGGGCCCCGGTTGACCGATGGGAAGGCGTCAGAGCCCGCCACCCTGGCCACCCATTCCGCGCTGCTGGCGGCCGGCCGCCAGTTCGCTGGCGCTCAGCTGGCCGTCGCCGTCGACGTCCATGCGCTGGAAGCGCCGCTCGGACAGTTTGCCGATTTCCGACTTGTCGAGGAAGCCGTCGTGATTGGCGTCGGCCATGGCGAACAGTCTGCCGCCCCCGCCTTCACCGCCGCCCGGCTTGGCCGCGTCATCGCCGCCCCTTTTGCTGGCGCGCATGGCCCGGGCTGTCTGCAGCTCGGTCTGGCTGAGCTTGCCGTCCTTGTTGGCGTCGGCGCGCAGCATCATCGTCACGCGGGCGGCCTTGAACTCGGCCAGGCTCACCTTGCCGTCGCCGTTGGTGTCAGCCTTGGCGCCGCCAGCCCCCTGAGCAAAGGAAGAGGGGGCCAGCGCGGATCCGGCGATCAGCAGGGCCGCGCCGGCGACAGTCAGAAACAGTTTCATTCTAAGGTCTCTCCATGACCCATCCCCGGCCCGTTCAACGTGGGGCGGGACCGCTTCCGTCGCCCAACAGGTTCAGGTAGGCGGCTCTGGCCCTGGCCTGGGCCGCGTCGAGCCGTTTGCGCAGCGCCGGCAATGTCTTGGCGCCCCCGGCCCGCGCCAGTAAGGCCTTGAGCGCATTGGGTTCCTGGGCCGGATCGGCGCCGTCCGCCAGGGCCACCTTCAGCAGCTGGCCGACGTCCTGCTGCAGCCGCCAGCCCTGCGTCAAATCGTCCAGAGCCGCCGCCGGGGCCGCTCCGGCCGCCGCCAGGGCCGCCAGGGCCGCGCCGGTGTTGGGCTCCAGCGGCCCGCCGCCGGCCGCCCCGATCAGCTGCAGATACTGGGCGGCGAACTCGATATCGACCAGGCCGCCGGGGGCCAGCTTGAGGTCCCAGTCGCCCTGGGGCGGGCGCTCGTCCTCCATCAGCTGACGCATTTCGCGCACGTCGGCGGCGGTGCGGGCCGCATCGCGCGGCCGGCGCAGGGCCGCGTCGATGGCGGCCACGCTCTCCCGCGCGAAATCGTCGGAACTGGCCCAGACCACCCGCGCCCGGGTCAGGGCCAGCATCTCCCAGGTCTCGGCCTCGCCCTCGTAGTAGCTGTGGAAGGCGGTCATGCTGACCGAGATCGGCCCCTTGCTGCCGGTCGGGCGCAGCTGCATGTCGACCTCGTAGAGCCCGCCCTCGGCCGTGGGCGCCGAGAGGGCCGCGATCAGCCGCTGGGTGAAGCGGCCGAAGAACACCTCCGCCGCCCATTCCCGGATCGACGAGGCCGCGCCCGGGACGTCCGAGCGATAGAGCACCATCAGGTCCAGGTCCGAGCGGGCGGTCATCTCCCGCGAGCCGCACTTGCCCAGCGCCACCACCGCTGCCTGGCCGGGGAAGGTTCCGCCCTGCCGCACGGTCTCGGCCAGGGCGGCGGGGGCCAGGCCCTGGATGGTCAGGTCGGCCAGGTCGGCGAAGGCGGCGCCGGCGTCGGCGGCGGTCGCCGAGCCGCTGATCACCTGCACCCCGATGCGGAAGGCCTGCTCGCGGTGGACCCGGCGGGCGGCGTCCATGGCCTGTTCAAAGCCCTCCGCCGCGGCCAGGGCGGCGCGGAAGGCCCCCTCCCCCTGCCCCGCCTCGAACGGGGCGAAGAAGGCCGGGTCCAGCAGGGCGTCCAGCGCCGCCGGCCGCCGGGCCAGGGTCGAGGCCAGCTGCGGGGCGAAGGCCATCACCTGCACCACCAGTTCGAATATCTTCGGCTGGGCCAGGAACAGCGACTGCACCTGCACGCCGGAGCTGAGGCGCGAGAAGAAGTCCGAGAACCGGTTGAAGGCCGCGTCCGGCGCGCCGGTGGCGGCCATGGCGTCGAGCAGGCGGGGGGCCAGGCGGGTGAACAGCTCGCGGCCCCGCTCGGTGCGGGTGGCGGCGATGCGGCCGTGGTGCCAGCTGCGGATGGCCTGGGAAACCTGGGCCGGATTGGAAAAGCCCATGCGCTTGAGGGTGGCCAGGGTCTCGGGATCGTCCTCGACCCCGGTGAAGACCAGACTGCCGAATTTCGAGGACAGCTGTTCTTCGCCCTGGAACAGCTCGCCATAGCGGCGGTTGACCCCCTGCAGCAGCTTGCCCACCGTCGCATCGAAGGTGCGCAGATTGTCGTGACCCCACAGCGCCGCCACTCGTTTGCGGTCGCCGTCGGCCTCCGGAAGTTTGTGCGTCTGGTCGTCGGCCAGCATCTGCGCGCGGTGCTCCAGGGCCCGCAGGTCGCGGTAGGCGGCCGTCATGTAGCCGGCGGTTTCCTCGGTGATCTGGCCGTCGCGGGCCAGGAGGGCCAGGGCGTCGACCGTGCGCGGGGCGCGCAGGTCGGGGTGGCGGCCGCCCAGGATCAGCTGCTGGGTCTGGGCGTAGAACTCGATCTCGCGGATGCCGCCATGGCCCAGCTTGAGATCGGCGCCCTTGGCGGTCAGGCGGTCGTCGACCTTGTGGACATGGATCTGACGCTTGATCGAATGGATGTCGGCGATGGCCCCGAAGTCCAGGTTCTTGCGCCAGATGAAGGGCTGCAGCTCGTCCAGGAAGGCCTGGCCCCGGACGATGTCGCCGGCCGCCACCCGGGCCTTGATGAAGGCCGCCCGCTCCCAGTTCTGGCCCACCGTCTCGTAATAGGCGAAGGCGGCCTCGACCGGCACCGCCGGCGGGGTCGAGGATGGGTCGGGGCGCAGGCGCAGGTCGACCCGGAACACATAGCCGTCGGCCGTGCGGTCCTGCAGCAGCCGGGCGACATGCTGGGTCAGCCTGACCGCCGTTTCCGCCGACTCGGCGCCGTCCAGCAGGGGCAGCAGATCGGGCTCGTAGAAGATCGAGATGTCGATATCGCTGGAATAGTTGAGCTCGAAGGCCCCGTGCTTGCCCATGGCCAGGCAGAAGAAGCCGGGGATCGGTCCCGCCGGGCCCGGCTGCGGCGCCGCCAGCCGCCCGCGATCGGCCTCGATGCGGGCCGCCTGGATCAGGGCCGTGGCCAGCGCCGCATCGGCGAAGCGGCTGAGCGCCCCGGTCACCGCGTCCAGGTCCCAGACCCCGCCCAGGTCCGCCAGGGCGGTCAGCAGGTGCAGGTCGCCCTTCAGCTCGCGCAGTCGCCGGCCGACCGCCTCGGTGTCCGGTTCATCGGCGGCGGCAAGCGTGGCCGCCAGTATCTCGGCCAGCCGCTGGTCGGGATCGCTCGCCAGGATGTCGGTCAGCCGCCGGGGCGCCTGCCGCGCCAGCCCGGCCAGATAGGGCGAGGCGCCGAACACGGGGCCGAGGGCCGGCCAGGCGGCCTCCAGCCCCTCGACCCGGCCATCGAGAATCTCACGCGTCCGCCCGGCCGCCTTGGCGTCCACGACCGGACCGCAGGGGGCGAGGCGTTCGGAGAGCGGAGTCATCCGCCCCTTGATGCCCCCCTATCGCGTCGGATGCTAGGTCTTCGCCCGCCCCAAACTCCCCGGCCCGTTGATCGGCGCGTTCACATCCGCGAAGGCCAGCATCGCGCCGAGCCGCCGGTCGGCCGGGGCGTCGAACCCGACCTCGCCCTCAAAGGCCTTGGGATTGCGCCAGGAGCCGAAGATCATGTCCCAGACCGGCAGGTCGGCGTAGTTCCAGGCATGCACCCCCCGGCCATGGTGCAGGCAGTGGGCCTCGGGCCGCTGGATGATGACGCCCAGCCATTGCGGGGTCTTCAGGTTCAGGTGCTGGAACATGCCGTAGAAGGCGGCGACATAGCCGGTGACCGCCGCGGCCAGCGGGTCCAGGCCCAGGACCAAGGTGGTGATCGCCACCCCCATCGCCGCGAAAACCAGCATCTCCAGCGGGTGGAACAGCTGCGAGCCGGACATGTCGACCCGCTGGGGGCTGTGGTGGATCTGGTGAAAGCTGCGCCACATCAGCGGGAAATGGTGGGCCGAGCGGTGCCAGACATAGCTGACGAACGACAGCACCCCGTAGCCGACTACCGCGCCCCAGCCGACGCCCAGTCCGGTCAGGTCCAGCAGCCGATGCCGCGCCAGCCATTGGGCCGGGATCAGCAGCGGCGTGACGACCTGGACCAGGCCGTTGAGGATCAGAAAGCCCACGCCCAGCCACCGCCAGCCCCTGGCCGGCGGGAATTTCCGGGCCGGCGCCAGCGCCTCCAGACCCAGGAACGCCAGGTAGGTGACCGGGACCAGCAGGGTCATGATATCGACGGCGGACATGGCGACTCCTTGGCTTGCCCGGGCTTACGGCGTAAGGTCGATAAAGCGATAGACCTTACGTCGTAAGAATGCAAGCTCCAGCCACCAAGAAACCCCGCGCTTCCCTCACCCGCGACGGCATCGAGTCGGCGGCGCTGCAGCTGATCGAGCAGGATGGCCTGGAGGCCTTCAGCACCCGCAAGCTGGCCCAGATGCTGGGCTGCGAGGCGATGAGCATCTACCACCACTTCCCCAGCAAGGCGCACCTGCTGGACGCCCTGGTGGACCGGGTGGTGAGCGACCTGCCCGCCCCTCAACCGCCCGCCCCCTGGCGTGAACGCCTCACGCGGATGGCCCAGGACTTCCGGGCCATGGCCCACCGCCACCCGGTCTTCTTCCGCTACATGGCCACGCACCGGATGAACACGCCGGCGGGGCTGCGCTGGCTGGACGGTGCGCTGGCGGCGTTCCGCGAGGCGGGGCTGTCGGAGGAAGACGCCGTGCGGCTGTTCCGGGGTTTCGGCTACTACATCATCGGCGGCGCGCTGGACGAAACCTCCGGCTACGCCAAGGGCCCCTCGGCCCTCAACCCGCCCTCCAACGAGGAGGTTGCCCGCGACTATCCCAACGTGGCGGCGGCGGGCCGCTGGTTCGCGCCGGGCGAGCGGGACGCGACCTTCGAACTGGGATTGAACATCCTGCTGGACGGGGTGACGGCGCGGCGCCGCTAGCCGGGGACTGCCCTTACTCGAACCGCGGCATCACGAACGCGACCCGCAGGCCTGTGCCCTGGCCGTCGAAGCTGCCCGGCCCCTCGTCCAGTTCCAGCCGCCCGCCATGCGCCTCGGCGACGGCGGCGACCAGGGAAAGGCCCAGGCCCGAGCCGGGCTCGTTGCGGCTGTTTTCCAGGCGCACGAAGCGCTGCACGACGCGGAGGCGGTCTTCGAGGGGGACGCCCGGGCCGGTGTCGGTGACCGAGAACTCGACCTCGCCGGAGCTGCGGCGGCGCACCCGCAGCATCACCGCCCCGCCGGTCGGGGTGTATTTCACCGCGTTGTCGAGGATGTTGGCCAGAGCCTGGGCGACGAACTCGCGGTTGCCCTTGACGGTGAGCTGGGGCACCAGCTCGGCCTTGAAGTCGAGGTTCTTCTCCTCGCAGAGCGGCTCGTAGAGCTCGCTGATATCGGCGGCCAGTTCGCCGGGGTCGAAGGCCGACTGGTCGGGGGCCTGGCCGGCGGCCTGCAGGCGGGCGATGGCCAGCACGGCGTTGAAGGTCTTGAGCACCCCGTCGGCGTCCTCCAGGGCCTGGATCAGGGCCTTGGTCGGATCGCCCTTGCCGGCCTCGACCTCGATCAGCGCCGCCTCGAGCCGCGCCCGCAGGCGGGTCAGCGGCGAGCGCAGGTCGTGGGCGATGGCGTCGCCGGCGTGGCGCAGGCCGCCCATCGAGCGCTCCAGGCGGTCGAGCATGTCGTTGAGGCCCTCGGCCAGCTCGTCATACTCGTCGCGGGCTCCGCGGATCTTGGCCCGGGTCCTGAGGTCGCCGCTGCGCACGGCGCTGACCACATCGTTGAGGCCGGTCATCTGGCGGCTGACATTGCGGCTGACCAGCACCCCGCCGGCCAGGCCCAGGATGATCACCAGCGCCCCGGCCCCCCACAGCGCCCGGGCGATGCCAACCACGAAGGCCTCGCTGTCGCCGACATCGGCCCCGACGAACAGGGTCTCGCCACCCGGCAACCGCTCCTGCACGCCGCGGGCCGGGCGCTTGACGATGGCGCCGTCCATGTCGGTCTCGGTCAGCTTGAAACTGGCCCAGCGTTCGCCCTCGCTGTCCGCGTCCTCCTCGTCGATCGGCGAGGCGGCCAGCGAGCCGGTGATCTTCTTGCCCTTGGCGTCCTTGAGCAGGTAGAGGAACGGTCGCTCGCCCGCCGCCCGGTCGATCAGGGTCTGGTTCAGCGCATCGACCCCGCCCTGGCGATAGGCGGCCTCCAGCGAGTTCATCTCGCGGGTGATCTCCTCGTCGGCGCGCCGCGTCACCTCGCCGGCGGTGGCGATATAGATATAGGCCAGGAAGGCGCTGGCCGCGGCCGCGAACAGGGCCAGGAACAGCAGCGTCAGCCGAAACGGCGTGGTGCGGAAAGTGCGCGGCAGGCGCATGCAACAAACCTAGGGGTCGAGGCGGTAGCCCGCGCCCCGGACGGTCTGCAGCATCGGGCGGTCGAAGCCCTTGTCGATCTTGGACCGCAGCCGCGAGATATGGACGTCGATGACGTTGGTCTGCGGATCGAAATGATATTCCCAGACCTTCTCCAGCAGCATGGTGCGGGTCACCGACTGGCCGGCATGGCGCATCATGAATTCCAGCAGCTGGAACTCGCGTGGCTGCAGGTCGATCTCGGCCCCGGCCCGATGCACCGTGCGGGCGATCAGGTTCATCTCGAGATCACCGACCTTGAGGGTCGTGGCCACGGCGCCGGTTTCGCGGCGGCGCGACAGGGCCTCGACCCGGGCCATCAGCTCGGGGAAGGCGTAGGGCTTGACCAGATAGTCGTCGCCGCCGGCCTTGAGGCCCACCACCCGGTCGTGGATTTCGCCCAGGGCCGAGAGGAACAGCACCGGGGTGGCGTCACCCTCGCGCCGCAGGGTTTCGACCACGGTGACCCCGTCCATGCGGGGCATCATCCGGTCGACGATCAGCACGTCGTAGCCGCCCTTCTGGGCCGCGGCCAGGCCGTCGACTCCGTCGGGAGCGTGGACACATTCGTAGCCGGCCTCGGTCATGCCCCGGCGCATCGCCTCGGCGGCTTCGAGATCGTCCTCGATGATAAGGATACGCATCGTTCAAAGGCCCCCCAAAGGCCATCCCCGGACGCGCGGCGATTCGCGCGTCCGGGGTTTGCTTAAGTCTACTCGATCTTGAGCGGCAGGTAGCCGGACTGGCCGCCGCGCATGAAGCCCAGCAGCACGTTCGACCGCCCGGCCTTCTTGGCCGCCTCGACGTTGGCGGCGACCTCGGTGGAGTTGGTCACCGGCCGGTTGTTGACCGAGGTGATCACGTCACCCTTCTGCAGGCCCTTGTCGGCCGCGTCGGAGTCGCCGCGCACGCTCTGGACGATGACGCCCTTGGTGTTGGGATCCAGCTTCAGGGCGCCGCGGATGGCCGGGTCGAGCGGCTGCAGCACCATGCCCTGGACGGGCTTGACGGTCGGCGGCGCGGTCGGATTGACCGGACGGGCGTCAGGGCCACCCGAACCGCTGGCGGCGGCGATCAGTTCTTGCTCGGAGGGACGCCGGCCGGAAACGATGTCGATGGTCTTCTTCTGGTCGTCGCGCATGATCTCCAGGTGAATTTTCCCGCCGACCGCGACCTTGGCCACTTCTCGGGTCAGGGCGGTGTTGGAGGCGACGGGAACGCCGTTGATCGACAGGATCACGTCATAGGGGCGCAGGCCCGCCTTCTCGGCCGGGCCGCCGGGGGCCAGGCTGGAGACCAGGGCGCCCTTCTGGCCCTTCAGGCCGCGGGCCTCGGCGATCTCGTCGCTCAGGGTCTGGATGGTCGCGCCCATGTAGCCGCGCTGGATCTTGCCGCCCGAAATCAGCTGCTTGGAGATGCTGTCGGCGATGTCGGCGGGGATGGCGAAGCCGATGCCGACCGAGCCGCCCGACGGCGAGAAGATCGCCGAGTTCACCCCGATCACCCGGCCGTAGATGTCGAAGGTCGGGCCGCCGCTGTTGCCGCGGTTGATGGGGGCGTCGATCTGGATGTAGTCGACGAACTGGTCGCCGATGTCACGGCCATAGGACGAGACGATGCCGGCCGTGGCGGTGCCGCCCAGGCCAAAGGGGTTGCCCACCGCGATCACCCAGTCGCCGACCCGCGGCTTGGCCGAGTTCTCGAAGCTGACGAACGGGAAGTTGGAGCCCTCGACCTTGACCACGGCGATGTCGGTGTTCTCGTCGCGGCCGACCAGGGTAGCCTTGAGCTCGCGGCCGTCCTTCATGATCACCTTGATGTCGTCGGCGCCTTCGACAACGTGGTTGTTGGTGACGATGTAGCCGTCAGCTGAAATGAAGAAACCGGAACCCTGGGACTGCTGCTTGGGCGCCCGGGCCCCGTCCGGCGGCGTGGGGCCGCCCTCGTCGGCGCCGCCGTTGTCGTCACCGCCACCGCCTGGAGGGACCAGGCCGAACGGCAGGCCGGGGATCTGGCGCAGAGTGCGGGCGTCGACCTTGGAGGTGACTTCGATCGACACCACGGCCGGCGAGACTTCCTCGAAGATGTCGGCGAAGGACTTCGGCGAACCCGGCGGGGGCGCGAACATCACCGAGGTATTGGCGGCGCGCGTGAGGCCCGGCTGGTCGGCGGCCTGGCTGGCCCGCAGGCCCATGCCGGCCATGGCGGCGGCGGCGACGCCGATCCCGGCCACGGCGCCAACAAGAAATCCGGTCTTTCTGGCAGGCATTCTATCAGTTCCTCTCCCCGGTCATGGCCGGGTGAATATGAGACTTAAGGGCGATGCCAAGAACAGCAACACTCCTCAAGTTACCTTTCCGTCATCGGCGGGCTTTTCTTTGGGGCGCCTTTCAGGCGCAAACGTGTCATCAGGCGCGCCCGCCAGCAAGGCCGCCAGCCGCTGTTCCTCCTCGGCGCTGAGCGGATCGACGACGCTCTGACGCCGCACCCTCAGGACCAGCAGCCCGCCCCCCAGCAGCAGCACGGCGAACGGCCCCAGCCACAGGGCCAGATTGCCGCCCGTGAACGGCGGCTTGAGCAGCACGAACTGGCCGTAGCGGGCGACCAGGAAGTCGCGGATCTCGCGGTCGGTGCGGCCGGCCCTGATCTGCTCGCGGACGATCTGCCGCAGGTCGTGGGCGAGATCCGCCTCGGAATCGTCGATCGACTCGTTCTGGCAGACCAGGCAGCGGATCTCCTGGAACAGATGCCGGGCGCGGGCCTCCTGGGCCGGATCGGGCAGGCGTTCGGCGGGGTCGGAGGCGGCGGCCAGGGACAGAGTTGCGAAGAGAGCGGCGAAGAGTTGGGGTAGCCGTTTCACAGTGACAGCCCCCTCGAATTCCTCGCCCGTTGGGCGAGGGGGACCACGAAGTGGTGGAGTGGGCCCTTCCGACCGCACACAAGCGAAGGAAGACCCACTTCGGCGACGCCTCGTTCTGAAACCCCGTGCGGACCACGGCCCACTCCGTCGGCTTCGCCGCCACCTCGCCCAATGGGCGAGGAATATCGGTAGCCAAGCCTCACGCCGCCACCTCCCGCCGCCGCCCCACCGCCAGCCTCAGCCGCCGGTCCGACAGCGACATCAGCCCGCCCAGCGCCATCAGCAGCGGCCCCAGGAAGATCAGCTGGACCCACGGGTTGTAGTAGGCCCGCACCAGCCAGACCGGTTCGCCCTTGGCGTCGGCGCGGCGCTCGCCCAGCACCAGGTAGATCTGGTCCAGGCCCCGGGCGCAGATCGCCACTTCCGAGGTGGTCTGGCCGCCGGTCGGGTAGAAGCGCCGCTCCGGCTCGCCCCGGCAGACCACCCTCCCGCCGCGCGTCACGGTCATCACGCCGCGCTCGGCCAGGTAGTTGGGCCCCTCGGCGCCGCCGACGCTGTCCAGGGTCAGGTGATAGGCGCCGAAGTCGAGGCTGCGGCCCTGGCCCAGCACCTCGGCCGCTTCCAGCTTCCAGGCGGTCTCGAAGGTGGCGCCCAGCGCGAACACCCCCAGGCCCATATGGGCCAGAGTCATGCCCCAGGCCCCGCGCGGCAGGCCGGTCAGGCGGCGCAGGACCTCCGGCCCCGGCGCGCGGAAGGCCCGGGTGCGCTCGGCCAGCTCGGCCAGGGCCCCCAGGATCAGCCAACCGCCCAGCGCCAGGCCGATGCAGGCCAGGGCGTGGCGCGGTTGCACGAGGGCCAGCGCCGCTACGGCCAGCACGGCGGCGATGACCGCCGCGATCCACAGCCGCTGCAGGGCGCCTAGCACATCGCCGCGCTTCCAGGCCAGCAGCGGCCCGAACGGCAGCACCAGGGCGGTCAGCGCCATCAGCGGCACGAAGGTGATGTTGAAATAGGGCATGCCCACCCCCGCCGTGCCGCCCATCGCCTCGCTGATCAGCGGAAACAGGGTGCCGAACAGCACCGTGGCGGTGGCGGCGGTGAGCAGGATGTTGTTGAGCACCATGGCGCTCTCGCGGCTGATCGGGGCGAAGACGCCACCCTTGGCCAGATTGGGGGCCCGCCAGGCGAAGAGGCCAAAGCCGCTGCCCGCCGCCAGGGTCATGATGGTCAGCAGCAGCACGCCCCGCCTGGGGTCGACCGCGAAGGCATGGACCGAGGTCAGCACCCCCGAGCGCACCAGGAAGGCCCCCAGCATCGAGAAGGTGAAGGCCAGCAGGGCCAGGAACACCGTCCAGCCGCCCAGCGCCCCGCGCTTCTCGGTGACCATGGCCGAATGCAGCAGGGCGGCGCCAGCCAGCCAGGGCATGAAGGAGGCGTTCTCGACCGGGTCCCAGAACCACCAGCCGCCCCAGCCCAGTTCGTAATAGGCCCAGAAGGAGCCGAGCGTGATGCCCACGGTCAGCAGGGTCCAGGCGGCCAGGGTCCAGGGCCGCACCCAGCGGGCCCAGGCCGCGTCGATACGGCCCTCCATCAGCCCGGCCAAGGCGAAGGAGAACACCACCGAAAACCCGACATAGCCGGCGTAGAGGAAGGGCGGGTGGACGGCGAGCGCCGGGTCCTGCAGCAGCGGGTTGAGCGAGGCCCCCTCCACCGGCGCATCGACCAGCCGGGCGAACGGGCTGGAGGCGAAAACGGTATAGGCCAGGAAGAGCACGCCCAGCGCGCCCTGCACGCCCAGCACCCGGCTCTTCAGGCTGTGCGGCAGGCCCTTGCCGAACACCGCCACGGCCGCGCCATAGCCGGTCAGGGCCAGGCACCAGAGCAGGATCGAGCCCTCATGGCTGCCCCAGGCCCCGGCGATCTTGTAGAGCAGCGGCTTGGCCGTGTGGCTGTTATTGGCCACGTTGGCGACCGAGAAGTCGCTGACGATGAAGGCGTGGATCAAGAGGCCGAACGACAGGGCCGTGGCCAGGAAGCTGCCGATCGCCGCCCCCTCCCCCGCCCCGGCCAGGCCCTGGCGTTTGGTCCCGCCGAACGAGAAGCCGGTCTGCAAAACCGCCAGCACCAGGGCCAGCATCACCGAGAAGGCGCCAAGTTCAGCGAACATGTTATTTTGAACTCGGCGCTGAATAGGCCGGAGGCGCGGCGCCGTCGCCTCGCCACTCGCCCTGGGCCTTCAGCGCCTTGGCGACGTCGCGGGGCATGTAGCGCTCGTCGTGCTTGGCCAGCACCCGCTTGGCGATGAACTGGCCCTGGCTGTTGAAGCTGCCCTCGGCCACCACCCCCTGTCCCTCGCGGAACAGGTCGGGCAGGTCGCCGCGATAGAGGACCGGCGCGCTGGCCTTGCGGTCGGTGACCCGGAAGCTGACCCCGCCATCGGGGAACTTGCGCACGCTGCCCATCTCGACCAGCCCGCCCAGCTGCACGGCGCGGCCGGGCGGCACATGGGCCTCCGCCGCCTGGGCCGGGGTGTAGAAGAAGCTGATGCTGTCGCGCAGGCCGAACAGGGTCAGCCCGGCCGCCAGGGCCAGCACCGGGGCCACGGCCAGCAGGATGGTCAGCCGCTGGCGGGCCTTGCGGGATTTCGGCCAAAATCTCATTGGGGGGCCCCCTCCACGGGTGCGGTAAGGGCGTCAGTCAGCTTCTTCAGAACCTGCGGATTGCCCGCGTAGCGCTTGCGGGCGTCAGCCAACGCCGCATCGCGCTTGGCGGTCGCGCCCTGCACGGTATAGGCCCGCACCAGCATCACCCAGCCGTCCGGATCGTCGGGATTGGCGGCCAGCCGGGCGGCCAGGCGATCGACCATGCCGGCGATCATCTGCTGCTGACCCTCAGGCGGCGCGGCGCCGGGCGGTGGCGGCTTGGGAATGCCGCCGGCCTTTTCGATCTCGGCGATCTCCTGGGTCAGGCCCACACGGTCGCGGCCCGGCGGCAGGTCCTGCTGCAGGGCCCGCAGGTCGGCCAGCCCGCCGGCCAGGTCGCCGCCGTTAATGCGGGCGCGGGCCAGCCGGTAGCGGGCCTCCGGGTCCTTGGGATCGATGTCCAGAACCTGGCGCAGCGCGACGAGAGCGTCCGGGGCGAACTCGTCCTGGGCCCGGGACATGCGGGCTCTGGCCAGGGACAGCCACAGCTGGGTGTTCCTGGGCTCGATGATGATGGCCTTGCGCAGGGTGTCTTCGGCCAGCACCGGCTGGTTCTGGCCGATCTGCGCCTCGGCAAGGTTGCGCATGATCAGGGGATTGTTGGGATTCTTGCGGTTGAGCACGTCCATGACCGCCCCGAACCGCGCCGGGTCCTGGGCCAGCGTTTCGAGCGGCTCGGCGCTCCAGGCCTTGATGCGGGCCATGAACGGCTGGTCGGGCATGTCCGGCCGGCCCAGCGCGATATAGAGGGCAAGGGTCAGGGCCGGGGCCAGGGCCGCCAGCACCAGGATCAGCCGCCGCTCGGCCGGGGTCACCGCCTTAGGGGCCGGCCGGGCGCCCTCGGCCGCCGCCAGCAGCCGCCGCCCGGCTTCGGCCCGCGCCTGCTTGCCCTCGTCCTCGCCCAGCAGGCCGCGTTCGGTGAGGTCATCCAGCTCGGCCAGATGCCGCCGATGCACCGCCAGCGCCGGGTCGGCCACCTCCGCCGACGCCACACGCCGCGCCCGCGCCAGGACCAGCCCGGCGGCGGCCGCGGACAACACCGCTGCGGCGATCCAGAAGAGCAACATGGGAGCGGGATTAGCGGGTTTGCGGGGCGAAAACTATGGGGCAGATCAAACCGCGGGGGCGCGGCCGTCTTGGCGCTTCGCCCGCCGCCCCGCCCCTGCTACGAAAGCCCATGGGCGAGCGACGCGACGCTGAACGCACCCGGGCGAAGATCATGGCCGCGGCTCGCGAGGAGTTCGCGGCGCACGGGCTGGCGGGCGCGCGGATCGAGGCCATCGCCCGGCGGGCGGGGATCGCCAAGCAGCTGATCTATCACTACTTTTCCGGCAAGGAGGCGCTGTTCGAGGCGACGCTGGAGAGCAAGTATCGCCAGCACAGGGCCGCCTCGCCAGGCGAGGGTCCGGGCGCCCTCTTCCGCCATCGCTTCGAGGCCGCCGCCCATGATCCCGTCTGGATGCGGTTCCTGACCTGGGAGGCGGCCGAGCATCCCGAGTCGGGCCGCATCGTCGCCGAGGACGTCCGCCGCGAGGCCATCGCCCGCCAGGCCGCCCTGATCGCGCAGCGCCAGGCGGGCGGCGAGCTGCCCGCCGACCTGGACCCGGCCCTGCTGCAGCTGGCCATCTACGCCCTGGCCATCTACCCGCTGGCCTTCGGACAGGTGACCCGGATGATCACCGACCGCTCGCCGGAGGACCCGCGGTTCCAGGCCGACTGGGCGGCCTTCCTGACGGAGCTTGGAGCCCGGCTGGCGCCGAAATAACTTACCACTTGTCAAATTAGATATCGGGCGTAAGCTTGGAGGATCACATCCTCACAGCTCTGGAGCCGCCATGCCCGATCCCGGCCGCATTGCGCTTGCGCTCACCCTCAACGGCGCCGCCCGCGCCCTGACGGTGGCGCCGACCGACACCCTGCTCGACCTGATCCGCGACCAACTGGGCCTGACCGGGACCAAGAAGGGCTGCGACATGGGGGCGTGCGGGGCCTGCACGATCCTGGCCGATGGGCGGCGGATCAAGGCCTGCCTGGCCCTGGCGGCCTCCTATGACGGCGCGGCGATCACCACCATCGAGGGGATCGGCGCGCTGGAGGCGCCGCATCCGCTGCAGGAAGCCTTCGCGCGCCACGACGCCCTGCAGTGCGGCTACTGCACCCCGGGCCAGATCATGTCGGGCCTGGCGGTGCTGGACGAGCATCCGGCCGACCTGGAGACGATCCGCGAGGCGATGAGCGGCAACCTCTGCCGCTGCGGGGCGCATCCGAACATCGTCGCGGCCATCGCCGAGGTGGCCGGGCTATGAGCGACTTCCAATACGCCCGGGCCGGCGATGTGGCCGAGGCGCTGCGGCTGGGCGCGGCGCCCGGAGCTGCTTTCCTGGCCGGCGGCACCGACCTGCTGCAGCTCTGGAAGGCCGGGGTTCAGTCGCCCGGCCAGGTCATCGACATTTCGCGCCTCCCGCTGAAGGACATCACGGCCGCCGATGGCGTGCTGACGCTGGGCGCCCTGGCGCGGCTCGCCGAGGTGGCGGCACACCCGGCGGTCCATCCGCTGATCGTCGAAGCCATCGCCGCCAGCGCCAGCGGCCAGATCCGCAACATGGCGACCGTCGGCGGCAACCTGCTGCAGCGCACCCGCTGCGTCTATTTCCGCAGCCACGACCTGGCCTGCAACAAGCGCAGCCCCGGCTCGGGCTGCGGCGCCCTGGCCGGCGAGAACCGCCAGGCCGCCCTGTTCGGGACCAGCCAGGCCTGCGTGGCGACCCACCCCTCGGACCTGGCCGTCGCCCTGGCGGCCCTGGACGCCGAGGTCGAGATCATCGGGCCGGGCGGGACGCGGCGCCTTGGCCTGGACGAGCTCTACCGCCTGCCCGGCGATACGCCCGAGCAGGATGCCAACCTGGCGCCGGGAGAGCTGATCGCCAGCGTCATCGTGCCCGCCTTCGCCGGCCGCTCGACCTATCTGAAGGTCCGCGACCGCGCCTCGTTCGAGTTCGCCGTCGTCTCGGTCGCCGCCGCCCTGCGCGTCGAGGACGGCCGGATCGTCCAGGCCCGGCTGGCCGCCGGCGGCGTCGCGCCCAGGCCCTGGCGGCTGAGGGCGGCCGAGGCGGCGCTGACCAATGGCGCCAGCTTCGCCGAGGCGGGCGCCCTGGCCATCGAGGGCGCCCAGCCCCTGGCCGACAACGGCTTCAAGATCGAACTGCTGCGCCGGGCCGTGGTCCGGGCGCTGGAAACCGTGGGAGGCGCCGCATGATCGCCGAGGCTCCGGAACGCTGGGAGGCCGCGCTCAAGGTCGCCGGCCAGGCCGTCTTCCCCGCCGAAACACCGGTGGAAAACCTGCTGCACGCCGTGCTGGTCGAGGCGCCGATCGGTTGCGGCGAAATCCTCGCCGTCGATGGCGAGGCCGCGCGGGTTGTCCCCGGTTTCGCCGACCTGATCACCTATGCCGAGGCGCAAGAGCTTCGCGCCTTCGGGGTGACCGCCCTGATCCGCCAGCCGGTCATCCACTTCCCCGGCCAGCCGGTCGCCCTGGTCGCCGCCGACAGCCTGCAGGCCGCCCGGACGGCGGCGGCGTCGGTGCGCATCGAGGCCCGGGCGGACCTGGCCATCACCCATCTGGATCAGGCGCTGGACTGGGCCTATGGGCCGGCCCTGGCCGGGCGGGTCCCGGCCGAGACCCAGCGCGGCGACGCCGCCCAGGCCCTGGCGCGCGCCGCCCTGGTCGTGCGCGGCCACTATGAGACGGCGGTCAACAACCATCACCCGATGGAGCCGCATGCCGTGGTCTGCTGGTGGGAGGGCGAGCAGGCCATCGTCCACACCAGCACCCAGGCGGTGTTCGCCACCCGCTCGGCCATCGCCCACGCCTTCCAGATCCCGCTCGAAACCGTGCGGGTGGTCTGCCGCCATCTGGGCGGCGGCTTTGGCTGCAAGGGCCAGCTGTGGTGGCCCTGGATGTTCCAGGCCATGCTGGCCTCGCGCCGCACCGGCCGCCCGGTGCGGCTGGAACTGACCCGCGCCCAGCTGTTCACCCTGGCCGGCCGTCGCCAGGAGACCCGGCAGGAGCTGGCCCTGGGCTTCGACGCCGACGGCCGGCTGAGCGCCATCGACCACCAGGTGCTGGGCCAGACCTCCACCCATGGCGAATACAGCGACCCCACGGCGGGGGTGTCGCGCTGGCTCTATGCCTGTCCGAATGTCACCACGGCCCACCGCCTGGTGCGCACCAACGAGCCCCAGCCGGTGCCGATGCGGGCGCCGGGGATCGCACCGGGCCTGTTCGCGCTGGAATCGGCCCTCGACGAGGCGGCGCAGACGCTGGGAATCGACCCGATCGAACTGCGCATCCGCAATTTCGCCGGTCACGACCAGCAGGCCGACCTGCCCTGGTCGAGCAACAGCCTGCTGGACTGCTACCGCCAGGGCGCCGAGCGGTTCGGCTGGGCGGATCGGCCCGCGCCAGGCACGACGAGCGAGGGCCGCTGGCGGATCGGCTGGGGCGTGGCGACGTCCTGCTATCCGGCCCACCGCGCCGCCGCCCGGGCGCGGCTGAGGCTCGCGCCCGACGCCTCGCTCACCGTGCAATGCGGCACCCAGGACATGGGCTCGGGCACCTATACCGTCCTGGGCCAGGTGGCCGGCGAGGCGCTGGGCCTGCCGATGTCGGCCGTCACGGTGGAACTGGGCGACACCCTGTTGCCGGAGGGCCCGGTCTCGGCCGGCTCGATGGTCACCGCCAGCATCTTCCCGGCGGTCGACGCCGCGGTGACCGAGCTGCGCCAGGCCCTCGCCGCCCTGGCCGTCGGCGATGAAGCCTCGCCCCTGGCCGGCCAGGACCCGGCCGATCTCGGCTTCCAGGAGGGCCGCATCGTCAGCCGGACCGGCAACGCCGCCGAGCCGCTGGCCGAGCTGCTGGCCCGCCAGGCGCCCGACGGCCTGGAGACCGAGTCCGCCTTCGAACCGCCGCAGACCGCCAGCTTCAGCGGCATGGGCCATGGGGCGGTCTTCGTCGAGGTGGGGGTCGATCCAGACCTGGGCGAGATCCGGGTCCGCCGGGTCTGCGCCGCCTTCGCCGCCGGCCGCATCCTCAACCCGCTGCTGGCCCGCAGCCAGTATGTCGGCGGGCTGATCGGCGGCATCGGCATGGCGCTGCACGAGCGGACCGTCACCGACGCCGCTTCGGGCCGCATCCTGGGCCAGGGCTTCGCCGACTACCTGATCCCCACCCACGCCGACATGCCCGACTTCGACATCGTCATGGTCGACCAGGACGACCCGCACCTGCCGGGCGGGGTGAAGGGAATCGGCATGCTGGGGACGGCCGGGGTGCAGGCGGCGATCGCCAACGCCATCCATCATGCGGTGGGCGTGCGAGCGCGGCGGCTGCCGATCCGGATCGAGGACGTGTTGGGGGCCTAGCTGGCCTTCGCGACGCCCACGAGCGGCAAAGCGTTGCGCAAGGCCGTCGCCGAGGCTTGCAGATCCATGGTCTCGCGGCGGGTCAGGGGCGGCTCCAGCACCCGCTCCACGCCCGACGCGCCCAGCACGCAGGGCAGGCTCAGATACAGCCCGTCGATCCCGAACTGGCCGGTCAGCAGGGTGGAGACCGGCAGCACCGCCCGCTCGTCCCGCAGGATGGCCTCGCAGATCCGCACGATGGCGGTGGCGATCCCCCAGGAGGTCGAACCCTTGCCGGCGATGATCCGGTAGCCGTCCTTGCGCACCCGATCGGCCAGGGCCTGGTGGTCGGTCATCGGGGCGGGAGCGGCGAAGGCCTCCAGGGTCAGGCCGCCGACCCGGGCGGTCGAGAAGGCGGCGACCTCGCTGTCGCCATGCTCGCCCAGCACATGGCAGTCGATCGAGCGTGGATCGACATCCAGCCGGTCGGCCAGGCGCTGGGCCAGGCGGCGGCTGTCCAGCAGAGTGCCGGTCCCGATGACCCGCGCGGCCGGCAGACCGGCCTGGCGGAAGGCGATCAGGCTCATCAGGTCGACGGGATTGGCGGCCACCAGCAGGATGCCGGCAAAGCCCGCGCCGGCCAGCCGGCTGACGCAGCCGCCGACGATCTCGGCGCTGGCGGAGGCCACGCTCAGGCGGGACTGCGACTGATGCGTGGCCGCCCCCGCCGCGAGGACGGCGATCTGGGCGCCGGCGGCGTCTTCATAGGACCCGGCCCAGATGCGCACCGGCCGGGCCATGGCGTTGGCGTCGGCCAGATCGGCCGCTTCGGCCTCGGCCAGGGCGGGATCGCTGTCGATGAGCACGATCTCGCCGACCAGGCCCCGCAGCATCAGGGCATAGGCGGCGGCCGCGCCGACATGGCCGGCGCCGATGATGGCGATCCGCTGCGGGCTGTTCATCGGTCCTAGACGGCTTCGCCGACGGGTTCGGCGCCCTCGACCACCCCGAGCTGGCGGTGGACGATCGAGACCGTGGTGCCGGGTTTGGCCGGGGCGCTGTGCACCTCGCCCTTGAGCTGCCTGGCCAGGGCCTCGACGATCGAGGAGCCCAGGCCAGGCGTGGCCTTCGGATCGGCCGGCATGCCCACGCCATTGTCGGAGACGGCAAGGGTCCAGTTCGGCCCGCGCGCATGGTAGTCGACGGTGACCTTGCCCGCCCGCCCGCCCGGGAAGGCGTGCTTGAGCGCATTGATCACCAGCTCGGTGACGATCAGGCCCAGGCTGATCGAGACATCCGCCGGGACGGCGCTGTCGTCGGCCGTGACCTCGATGGAGATCTTCTTGTGGTCTCGGATCATCGAGGCGCCCAGGCTCTGGCAGAGCTGTTTGAAATAGGGCCCGAGCTCCACATCGCCCAGGGTCGAGGTCGCCAGCTGCTTCTGCACCTCGGCGACCGACATTACCCGGTCATGCGCGTCGTGGAGGTGGGCGCGGACATCCTCCGAGCGGGCGCGCCTGGCGCTCTGCAGGATGACGCTGGAAATGATCTGCAGGCTGTTGGCGACCCGATGCTGCACCTCCTGCAACAGGATGGCCTTCTCGCGCAGCAGGTCGTCCTTGAGCTTTTCGGCGATGCGCGCCTGGGTGACATCCAGGACGGTCAGCAGCAGCCTGACCTGGTCGGCGTTGCCGTATTCCAGCTTGTGGGCGTTGAGGACCAGGCGGCGGAGGGGCTTGCCGGCCGGCTGCAGGTCCATCTCGTAGGCGTCCACCTTGGCGACGCCCGAGGCCGTGGCGCTGAGCAGCGAGTGGAGCTGGCGGATATCCCACTCGCCATCGCCCAGCGCGAAAATCCGCCGGCCAATCACCTTGTCGGCCGCCAACTGGAAGGTGCGGCAGAAGGAATCGCTGGCGGAGACGACGGCGAAGTTGCCGTCGAGCAGCAGGATCGGCGCCGATGACGAGGCGACCACGGCAAGCGCCAGGTTGAGCGAGACGTCGGGATGTGTAGGTGGCCGGGCAGCCATGGCTGACCCTTCATATATGGCCGGAGGCTCGCGATGCGAAAGCCGTACCCGGTCGAGCAGCAATCAAAGAGTAACACGGCGGTGATTCACGGTGCCGGCCCGCCTGTCGCGAACATAACACAATATGTCGTCTAGTCGGCAGAGTTTCGCAGCGCAGCGCGCGTTTTTGTTTAAACGGGCCCTTGGCGCGGCCTGGAGTTGCGAAAACCCTTTTTCCTCCCCGCGAAGCGGGGGAGGAGAAAGAAGTTACGCCGCCGCGGCGCGTCGCCGGACGATCTGGGCCGACTTTTCGTCGCGGGAGGCGCTGACGATCTCGGCGGCCGCTTCCAGATAGGCCCGCAGACGTTCGGGCGGGTCGCCGTCGCCGCTGCGCAGGCGGTCGAGCAGGTCCTCGACATAGGTGTCCATGCGCGACTCCAGGGCCTCGAAGACCTTGGTGCGCACCGCCCCGAACCCGGCCCCGTCGGCCTCGGCGCGGACGCCGTCGGCGAAGTTGAGCAGGGTGAGCGCCCGGGCGATCTGCACGGGATCGGGATCGGTGGTCAGCTTGGGCGCGGCCTTGACCATGCGGGCGCCGTAGCGGAGCGACTGGGTCGGCAGGGCCAGGTCGACGACCTTGCTGACGTCCTTGAGACGGGACTCGACCGCCAGGGCCAGGCTCTTCTTCTGATTGGCCAGGCGCTGGGCCCAGGGGCCGCCGGCCATCCGGACGCTGTCCTCGAACTCGGCGATCTGGTTGCTGGCCCGGCGCACGGCCTGGGCGACGCTGCGGGCCGCCGCTTCGCCGCCGGCCAGGTCGAAGCCGCGGATGATGGTCAACTGCTGGTCGATGTCGGTGAACACCCGGTCGGCGAAGCTGGCCATCTCGGAGGCGGCCAGATAGGTCTCGGACGGCTTGTCCATCACCGCCGAGATGATCCGCAGGATCTGCCAGGGCTCGCTCATCTGAGCGGCCAGCATCTCGAAGAAGTGGATGCCGCCATCGGCCTCCAGGGCGCAGGCGTCGCGGTAGTGGAGCCGCACCAGGGCCGTGCTCTCGGAATTCATGCGCCGCACCCAGTCGGCCAGGCGCCGGGTGGCGGGCCGCACGATGCGCGACAGCTCCAGGCAGCCCACCAGCGCCGCGACGCCCTCGTCATTGGCTTTCGCGCAGGCCTGGGCGGCGGCGGCAAAGTCGGTCTGTTCGCCCGCCGCGAGTTGCTCGGCGGCGGTCTTGCAGAGGTCGTCGAAGACCCGCGGCGGATCCTCGTCGTCATTGAAGCGCAGGCAGAACAGCTCGGCCTCGCGGACCTGGTCGGGCGCCTCGGCCTTGAGGCCGCGCCAGATCAGCCGCAGGGCGTGGCTGGGAAAGGTCAGCTGGCCCGCGGCAGCCGGGCGGAACAGCGCCGCCACCGGCGAGAGGGCCGAATTGCGCACCCGCCGGTCGGTGGCCTCATGGGTGACCAGGGCGCGGACCGCGGCCAGGGCGCCATCGCTCGAGGTGTCGTCGGAGAGGCGGTCTTCAAGCATGAAGACCACGGCGTCGGGCGCCATCGCCACCAGGTCACGAAGGATCTCGACCTTCGCTGCGCTTAATTCGGCCATTGCACTGTCCGCAGCCCCATCGTTGGGGGCAGCCCAGAATGGGTCCGACAAGGTTAAGGCTTTGCGAAACCGGGGTTTCCCGGCGGCGTCGGGTCGGGGCGCTAATTCTCCGCCGACGGCAGAGTAAGCACGACCTTCAGGCCACCCAGGGCCGATTCCGCCAGCTCCAGACCGCCGCCATAGGCCCGGGCCAGTTCGTCGACGATGGCCAGGCCCAGGCCCGAACCGGGGGCCGATTCATCGAGCCGGGCCCCGCGCTTGAGCACCTCGCCGCGCCGGTCGGGCGGCAGGCCAGAGCCGTCGTCCTCGACCGTCAGGCGGAAGCGGCCGGGGCCATCGGGCTGGGCGGTGACCCGGACCCGGCCTTTGCAGAACTTGCCTGCGTTCTCCATCACATTGCCGGCGATCTCGAGGAAATCCTGCCGCTCGCCCCGGAAGCAGAGGTCGTCGGGACAGACCCAGTCGATCTCCAAGCCCTTGTCGCGAAAGATCTTTTCCAGCGTGCGGGAGAGTTCGTCCAGCACCGGTTCGACCAGGGTGCGCTCGCCCATGGTCTGGGCCCGGGCCGCCGCCCTGGCCCGGCGCAGATGGTGGTCGACCTGTTCGCGCATCAGGTCGGCCTGGTGGCTGACCACCTGGGCCAGCTGGCCCGGCTGCTGCTGGGCCTCGGTCAGCATCACCGACAGCGGGGTCTTCAGGGCATGGGCCAGATTGCCGACATGGGTGCGCTGGCGCTCGACCACATCCTGGTTGTGGGCGACCAGGGCGTTGAGCTCGTTGGCCAGCGGGGCCAGCTCGGATGGATAGGTCCCGACCAGGCGGTCGGCCTTGCCCTTGCGCACATCCGCGACCTCACGCCGCAGGGTAAACAGCGGGCTGAGGCCGATGCGCACCTGAACCAGCACCGCCGCCAGCACGCCCGCCCCCAGGATCATCAGCGCCAGGGCGGTGCGGATGGCGAACCGCCGGGCTTCCTGATCGACGGGCGTGCGATCCTCGGCGACCAGCAGCAGCACCGGCGCCGGCCGGTCGGCCTTGAGGGTGATCTGCATGAGCGAGGCGCGCAGCGGCTGGTTCAGCGGGCCGACGGTGTCGTAGCGGATCACGGTCCCCGGCTTGGCGGCCGCCTGCGCCAGCGCGGCCCGGGGCACCGTCAGGTCCTTGTCGAACAGCGAGTGGGACTTGACCAGGGTGTGCGCCGCGCCGCTGGGGGTCGGTTCGGCCAGGGCCCAGTAGCGGCCGGAATAGGCCCGGGTGGCCCGGGCGTCGATCAGGGGCGGGGCGACGACCTGGCCGTCCTCGACCACGACGCCGCTGTTGAGGGTGGCCAGGACCTCGTCCGCGGGCTGGTCGAACCGGCGCAGGGCCGCCTGCTGGAAGAAGGTGGTCAGGAGGACGCCGGTGATGATCAGCGCCAGCAGGCTCCAGCCGGTGGCCAGCAGGACCAGCCGGCCGACCAGCGAGGATTGGCTCCAGGATCGGCGGATGTCGCCGAATGTCACGACTCGGTCGCCTCGCCCTCGAGCGCCACCAGCCGATAGCCGAGGCCCCGCACCGTCTCGATGCGGTCAGGGCCGATCTTCTTGCGGACCCGGCCGATGAACACCTCGATGGTGTTGGAGTCGCGGTCGAAGTCCTGGTCGTAGAGGTGCTCGACCAGCTCGGTGCGGCTGATCACCCGCCCGCCATGCATGATCATGTAGTGCAGCAGGCGGTATTCCAGCGAGGTCAGCCGCAGCGGCTCGCCATTGACGCTGGCCCGGGCCGCGCGGGGATCGAGGCGCAGGCCGCCGCAGACCAGGTTGGGGGCCGAATGGCCGGCCGAGCGGCGCAGCAGGGC
The DNA here is from genome assembly GCF_030814835.1 of Caulobacter ginsengisoli. Classification (GTDB taxonomy): domain Bacteria; phylum Pseudomonadota; class Alphaproteobacteria; order Caulobacterales; family Caulobacteraceae; genus Caulobacter; species Caulobacter ginsengisoli. The sequence goes on along the minus strand of NZ_JAUSVS010000002.1, from coordinate 228,419 downwards.
GCGCAGACGGGCCAGCAGTTCCTCGGTGTGGAAGGGCTTGGTCAGATAGTCGTCGGCCCCGGCGTCGAAGCCGGCGACCTTCTCGCTCCAGGCGCCGCGGGCGGTGAGGATCAGCACCGGGGTGGCGATGTTCTCGCGCCGCCAGCGCTCCAGGACCGACACGCCGTCGATCTTGGGCAGGCCCAGGTCCAGGATGATGGCGTCGTACGGCTCGGCCTCGCCCAGATAATGGGCCTCCTCGCCGTCGGCGGCGTGATCGACGGCATAGCCGGCGTCGCCCAGAGCCAGCTTCAGCTGGCGCGACAGATCCGGATCGTCTTCGACCAGCAGAACCCGCATGAGTTACTCTCCGTTGGCGCTGAGGATCTGTCCGCTCGAGGCGTCCACGATGTAGTCAATACGCCGGCCGTCGTTGGCCTGCCAGCGCACGCGGTAGACAACCCGGTCGCCGCGGTTTTCGGTTCCGGCGTCCAGCAGCCGGCCGGGGGTGCGTGAGGCAATTCGCCCCACCACCTGTTCCAGCGACACCATCCGCTGGCTCTGGCCGCCGCGCTGCTCGCCGGCCTCGGGCCGCCAGCCGCCGGGGCGCTGACCGCCGCCGCCACGCACCGTGCCCTGATCGCGCAGCGCCTCACGGCATTCGCGGCCCGCCGGCCCCTGCGGACAGCCGCCATTGGGGCCGCGCTGCGCCTGGGCGGCCGCGGGAATCGCGGCGCCGAGCAGCAGGACGGCAATGGGGACCAGGAGACGCTTCATGCCCTCCTACCTAGAGGCGCGCGGCTGAATAGGGGCTGAATGAACAGGTTATGCGGCGTCAGGCCCAGCCTGTCACCCTCAAGCATGACGACAGGCGAATTCACCGCCGCCGGGGCGAATACGGACGATCCTTGCGCCAGGACTCGGCGAACTTTTCCAGCTCCGGATCGATGGTGTCGGGCAGGACGATCATCAGCCGGGCCAGCAGATCGCCGCGCTTGCCCTTGGCGTCGATGAAGCCCCGGCCCTTGAGCCGCAGCGACTGGCCGCTGGAGGCCCCGCGCGGCACGGTCAGGGTCACCGGCCCGTCCGGCGTCGGCGCCTCGACCTTGCCGCCCAGGATGGCGTCCGGGGCGCTGATCGGCAGGTCCATGATCAGCGTGTCGCCTTCGCGGCGATAGAGCGGGTGATTGCGGATCGACAGTTCGATCAGGGCGTCGCCCGGCCCGGCGCGGCCGGGCGCGCCCTGGCCCTTCAGCCGCAGGGTCTGGTGGTCCTGGGCGCCCTTGGGGATGTTGATGTCGATGGTGCGGCCGTCCGAGAAGGCGATGCGCTTCTTGGCGCCCTTGATGGCGTCCTCCAGGTCGATGTCGAGATGGGCGCGCAGGTCCTGGCCCCGGGCGGAGAAGCCGCCGCCGAAGCCGCCGCCCGCGCCCCGGCCCGCCCGGCCGCCCATCATGTCGCCGAGGATGTCGTTGAGATCCATGCCCTCGAAGGCGCCGCCGGACTGGAAGGGATTGGGCCCCGGACCGGCGCCGTGCGCGCCGGCGCGTCCCGCGCCCGAGCGGAAGCCGCCGTTCTGGAACGGATTGCCGCCGCCGAAGCCCGGGTGGGCCTCACGGCCGTCGGCGTCGATCTCGCCGCGGTCGAACTTCTTCTTCTTCTCCGGGTCGCCCAGGATGTCGAACGCGGCGGTTATGCGTTTGAACCGCTCCTCGGACACCTTGTTGTTGGGGTTGGTGTCGGGGTGATGCTGCTTGGCCAGCTTGCGGAAGGCCTTGCGGATATCGTCCGCCCCCGCGCCGCGGGATACGCCCAGTTCCTGGTAGGGGTCTTGCGCCAAAGGGGCCTCGAAACGACTGACTCGACCACTCTATCACTTAAGGCCAGCGCCATGGGAAGCAAGGGCGAATGTGATATTTTTGCCACAACTTAGGGGGCGAAACCGGATAGCCTCCGTTAAAGGGCGCTCGGGAGGGAATCATGAGTTGGCTGACGCTGTTCTTCAGTCCGGAGGGCCGCATCAACCGGGCCCATTTCTGGCTGGGCTGGCTGATCCTGTTCGGGGGCGGCCTGCTGATCGGCTGGTTCCCGGTGTTCGGGCAGATCGCGGTTCTGCTCAGCCTCTATTGCCACGTCTGCGTCTACGCCAAGCGGCTGCATGACATGGGCCGCACCGGCTGGCTGCAGATCATCCCCTTCCTGGCCTTCGCCATCCTGCCGCTGGTGGGGCTGATCATGAGCGGCGCGACCGTCTTCTCCAACCTCCATCGGTTCGACAACGGCGCCGACTGGTGGGTCATCGCCCAGGCCTTCGGCTGGCTGGCCCTGGGCTTCCTGGCCGCCGGGACGATCTGGACCATCTTCCTGATCTGGATCGGCGCCAGTGGCGGCCAGCCCGGCGAGAACCGGTTTGGACCGCCGGCGCCAACAAGCCTGGCCTAATCCTCGACCGGATCGTCGCTCTTATCCCGCATCAGGTCCCAGGCCGCGAAGTCCAGCGCATCCTCCGGTTCGTCCAGAGTCAGTTCGTTGATGGTCTGGCCCCGGATCGAGACGCCCGCCCGGTGCACGCTCTCCGGATCGCCGGTGACCAGCGGATGCCAGTCGGGCAACGGCTTGCCTTCATTGATCCGGCGATAGGCGCAGGAGGGCGGCATCCAGTGCAGTTTGTCGATATTGTCGGGGCTCAGCTTGACACAGTCGGGCACCGTGGCCCGGCGGTTGGCGTAGTCCGTGCACTGGCAGGTGTCGGGATTGAACAGCTGGCAATGCACCCTTGTGGGGATGATTTCGCCGCTTTCCTCATCCTCGAAGCGAACCAGGCAGCAAAGGCCGCAGCCGTCGCATAGACTTTCCCACTCGCGCACGGTCATCTGCCGGAGGGTCTTCGTCTCCCAGAAGGGTTTGCGCGACATGATCCGCTCGTCCTAAACCCTTAGGCCGCAAACTCAAACCCGACTGGCCTGCCCGTAAAAGAGCGCTCTTGTCCGACGATTGGTCCCTGGAACCCTACCGGTTCGACGAACAGCCCGCCAGCCCGCCCGAGCCCGAGGCGGCGCCGCAACCGGCCGACTCCAAGGCGGCGTTCGGCAAGGCCAAGGGGCCCAAACCCAAACCGCCGAAACCTCCCAAGGCCGCCAAGGAGCCCAAGGCCTCGAAGGAACCCAGGCCGCGCAAGGCCCAATCTCCTGGGGCCAAGTCCGGCGGCCTGTTCGGCAATCCGCCCGGCGGCGGTGGGGATAGGCCCTGGTACGCCCGCCTGGCCTGGCTGTGGAAGACCATGGCGGTGGCCGCCGCCGTCGGGCTGGTGGTGCTGATCGCCGGCGCGACCTTTGTCTGGTTCAAATACCTGGCCGACGTGCCGGCCCTGCCCAGCCGCGAGGCGCTGTTCGCCATGAACCGCGCGCCGGGCATCCGCTTCCAGGACAAGGACGGGGTGGTGATCGCCAGCCGGGGGCCGCGCTATGGCGACCGGGTCAAGCTGGACGAGCTGCCCAAATACGTCCCCGAGGCCTTCCTGGCCGCCGAGGACCGCCGCTTCTATCACCACGGCGCCATCGATTTTTACGGCATCGCCCGGGCCAGCTTCAGCAACTGGCGGGCCGGCCACGTCGTGCAGGGCGGCTCGACCATCACCCAGCAGCTGGCCAAGGGCCTGTTCCTGACCCCCGAGCAGACCATGAAGCGCAAGCTGCAGGAGGCGCTGATGGCCCATCGCCTGCAGAAGGTGCTGAGCAAGGACGAGGTGCTGACCCTCTACCTCAACCGCATCTTCTTCGGGGCCAACACCTACGGCATCGACGGCGCCTCCAGGGCCTATTTCGGCAAGCCGGCCAGCCAGCTGACCCGGGGCGAGGCGGCCCTGCTGGCCTCGCTGCCCAAGGCCCCCTCGCGCCTGGCCCTGACCCGCAACATGGGCGCGGCCCTGGCCCGTTCGCACCTGGTGCTGGGCAATATGCTCAGGGAGAAGTGGCTGACCCAGGCCGAGTACGACCAGGCCATGGCCGAGACCCCGAAACTGGCGGCCGGGGCCATCCAGCAGGACGGCGACCTGGGCTATGTGCTCGACTACGCCACCACCGAGGCGGTGCGGCTGGTCGGCGCCAACTCACCCGACCTGGTCGTCAAGCTCTCCATCGACACCAAGCTGCAGCGCATCGGCGCCCAGACCCTGCGCGAGGTGCTGCGCACCGACGGGGCCCGGATGGGCGCCCACCAGGGGGCCCTGCTGGCGCTTTCGACCGACGGCGCCATCCGGGTGATGGTCGGCGGGGCCGATTTCGACGAAACCCCGTTCAACCGCGCCGTCCAGGCCAAGCGCCAACCCGGCTCGACCTTCAAGCCCTTTGTCTACGCCGCCGCCCTGGAGAAGGGCGTGCTGCCCACCGACCAGCGGGTCGACGGGCCGGTCAAGATCGGCGACTGGGAGCCGGAGAACTATGGCGCCGGCTACAGCGGCACGGTGACGGTCGAGACGGCGCTGGCCAAGTCGATCAACACCGTGGCGGTCAAGCTGGCCCAGGAGGTCAAGGGGCCGGCGATCGGCGACCTGGCCCGGCGGTTTGGCCTCAAGGACATCCCGTCCAATCCCGACCTGTCGGTCGCGCTGGGCAGCTACGAAGTGAATCTGCTGGACCTGGTCAGCGGTTTCCAGGTCTTCCAGCAGGGCGGTAAGCGTATCGAGCCCTACATGATCGAGACCATCGCCACCCAGGGCGGCCAGCCCCTCTACAGCCATGCCGCCCAGGCCCCCGGCGAGGTCTATGACATCCACTTCGCCAGCATGATGGTGAAGATGATGGAGAAGGTGCTGACCCGCGGCACGGGGACCAAGGCGGCCTTCAACCGGCCGGCCGCCGGCAAGACCGGCACCAGCCAGAACTGGCGCGACGCCTGGTTCGTCGGCTTCACCCCCGACTACGTGGCCGGGGTCTGGCTGGGCAACGACGACGACAAGCCCATGGCCCATGTGGCCGGCGGCACCCTGCCGGCGATGATCTGGCGCAGGTTCATGATCGCCGCCCACGACGGCCTGCCGGTCCGCGACTTCGACTGGCTGCTGCCGGACCCGGTACCGGAAATGCAGGCCGACCCCCGCAACGGCTTCTATAGCGACCTGGCCGCCGACTTCGGCCGGGCGTCGGACGAGGCTGCGGAGGCGGCGAGGAAGATGGACGTCCCGCCGCCGGTCGTGGCGCCCCCGCCCCCGCCCAAGCCGGAAGAGCCGATACCGTTCTAGCTCTGGACTTACGGCAGCCGCCGTGGTTCCACCCCCCTCCCATGCCGCCGCCCATTCTCGCTCTCAAGGACGTCCGTCTCGCCGACGGCGCCCGCCCTCTCTTTGAAGGGGTCGACCTCGGGCTCGAGCCCGGCGTGCGCGCCTGCCTGGTCGGGCGCAACGGGGCGGGCAAGTCGACCCTGCTGCGGATGCTGGCCGGCGAGATCGCCGCCGACTCCGGCGAGCGCTTCATCACCCCGGCCGCCCGGGTGGTGATCGTGCCCCAGGAGCCGGTCATCACCGGCGCGACCCTGCTGGACTACGCCACCATGGGCGGCGCCCAGCCCTACGAGGCCGAGGCCGCCCTGCAGGCCTTCGGCATGGACCCGGCCAAGACCACCACCGGCCTGTCGGGCGGCGAGATCCGCCGGGCCGCCCTGGCCCGCGGCCTGGGCGAAGCCCCCGACGTGCTGCTGCTCGACGAGCCGACCAACCACCTGGACATCTTCGCTATCGAGACGCTGGAGGAGCAGCTGGCCGCCACCCGGTCCGCCGCCCTGATCGTCAGCCACGACCGCGCCTTCCTGACCCGGGTCACCCGCCGCTGCTTCTGGCTGGAAGACCGCCAGGTCCGTCGCCTCGACAAGGGCTTCGCCGCCTTCGACGACTGGGCCGAAAAGGTCGCCGAGGCGCAGGTCGAGGAGGCGCGGCGCCTCAACAAGGCCCTGGCCCGCGAGGAGCACTGGCTGCAGCGCGGCGTCACCGGCCGCCGGGCCCGCAACGAGGGCCGCCGCCGCCGGCTGATGGCCCTGCGCGAGCAGAAGTCGGAAGCGCTGCGGGATTCGCGCGGCCAACTGGTCATGGGTCTCAGCAGCTCCGGCCTCTCCGGCCAGCGGGTCGCCGAGGTCAAGAACCTGGCCAAGGCCTTCGGCGACAAGGTCATCGTCAACGGCTTCTCCACCCGCATCCTGCGCGGCGACCGGGTCGCCGTGGTCGGCCCCAATGGCGCGGGCAAGACCACCCTGGTGCGGCTGCTGCTGGGCGAGCTGAAGTCCGACGGCGGCGAGGTCAAGCTGGGGGCCAACCTGGAGGTCGCCTATATCGACCAGGCCCGGGCCAGGCTGTCGCCCGACGAGACCCTGTGGGACGCCCTGACCGAGGGCGGCGGCGACCAGATCATGGTGCGGGGCCTCCCCCGCCATGTGGCCGGCTACGCCAAGGAGTTCCTGTTCCGCGACAACCAGCTGCGCCAGCCGGTCGCCAGCCTGTCAGGCGGCGAGCGGGCGCGCCTGCTGCTGGCCCGGGCCCTGGCGACGCCCGCCAATCTGCTGGTCCTGGACGAGCCGACCAACGACCTGGACATGGATACGCTCGACCTGCTCGAGGACCTGCTGGCCGATTTCGACGGCACCCTGATCCTGGTCAGCCACGACCGTGACTTCATCGACCGCCTGGCCACATCGACCATCGCCCTGGACGGCCGCGGCCAGGTCGTCGAGACCCCCGGCGGCTGGACCGACTTCACCGCCCAGAACCCGGACTTCTTCGAACACCCCAAGCCCGCCGTGGCCAAGGCCGCGCCCAAGGCGGCGGCCGCGCCGAAGATTTCGGTCAAGCTCAGCTACAAGGACCAGCGTCGGCTGGAGGAGCTGGAAAAGCTGATCGAGACGGCGCCGGCCGAGATGGCCCAGCTGGAAGCCCGGCTGCACGACCCGGCCCTCTACGCCAAGAACCCCAAGGCCTTCGCCGACATCAGCGCCTCGCTCGACGCCATCCGCGCCAAGGTGGCGGCGGCCGAGGAGGAATGGCTGCTGCTGGAAGAGAAGCGCGAGGCGCTGGCCGGCGGCTGAATATTGTGGAAAACCGCAATCCCTGCCGCGGCAAGGGCCAGCAAGGCGCCGTCCACATCTTATCCACAAGTCGCCCACCGGCCGTGAAGTCAGTATTCACAAGCTGGCTTTTCTGGGCGGTTGCTTAAACGCCGTAAGCATCGGAAAGTCAACTCGCCGACAGGAACCGCGGCGCGGGCGAGACGGGAAACCGGAAGGCCAAGCGAACGGGATGGTCCTGATCCTTAGGACCAGCGGGAGACCGCTGGAAACCGGATCAAGGCCGGGACTGGAAATCGCCAGGGCAACCTGGAAACGATGCCGATCCGTACCTGAAGGCCACAGGTCCCTTACGGGGCTTGGGTGAGGAGGCGAAGCGGCCGGGCAACCGGAAGCTTCGCCTCCTTGCTCGCTTCAGGGCCTCATTTTCCGGAAAATTCCATCGACGGCGCAGGGCCGCCGCCCTAGGCTCGCCCTCTCTTCGGGGAGAGTTCCATGCCGTCCAGACGCCTGATGATCGCCGGCGCCGCCGCTGCTTTGGCCGCCGCCTGCGCGCCCGCCGCTAAGAAGGACAAGACGCCCACCGGCCGCACTCAGCTGCGCTTCGCCACCGATTGGCGGGCCCAGGGCGAGCACGGCGGCTTCTACCAGGCCCTGGCGACCGGCGAATACGCCAAACGCGGCCTGGACGTGCAGATCATCCAGGGCGGCCCGAACGTCTCCATCCCGACGCTGCTCTCGAACAACGCCGTCGAGATGGGCATGGGTTCCAACGACTTCGTGGTGCTGAACATGGCCCTGGAGAAGCGGCCGGTGAAGACCGTGGCCGCCTTCTTCCAGAAGGACGTCCAGGTGCTGATCGCCCACCCCGACGTCGGCATCAAGACGATCGCCGACATGAAGGGCCACCCGATGTTGCTGTCGGGCGAGTCGCGCACCGGCATCTGGGTGTGGCTGAAGGCCAAGTACGGCTTCACCGACGACCAGCTGCGCCCGTACAATTTCTCGACCGGCCCGTTCCTGGCCGACAAGAGCGTGGTGCAGCAGGGCTATCTGTCCAGCGAGCCCTATACGATCGAGAAGGAGGCCGGCCTGAAGCCCGCCGTCTTCCTGCTCGCCGACAACGGCTATCCCAGCTACGGCACCATGGCGATGGCGTCGCAGGCCTTCATCGACAAGAGCCCCGACGCCGTGCGCGCCTTTGTCGAGGCCAGCGCCATCGGCTGGAAGTCCTACCTGCATGACGACACCAAGGCGGCCGACGCCCTGATCATGAAGGACAACCCGGAGATGACGCCCGACCTGCTGGCCCATGCCCGCCAGCTGATGCGCGACTACGGCATCGTCGAAAGCGGCGACGCGGCCAAGGGCGGCGTCGGCGTCATGACCGACGCGCGGTGGGAGGCGTTCTTCCAGATGGCCTCCGGACAGGGGGTCTATCCAAAGGACCTGGACTATAAGGCCGCCTACACGCTCGAGTTCCTGCCCAAGGCGCCCGCCTAGGATTCACAAGGTGACCATCGCCTCCCTCAAGGATGTCGAGGTCGAGTACGGCAAGCGGGGCCGGGCGGTGGGGCCGTTCAGCCTGAGCCTTGAGGCCGGCGAGATCGTCGCGCTGGTCGGGCCGTCGGGCTGCGGCAAGTCGACGGCGCTGCGGCTGCTGGCGGGACTCGAAGGACCGACGCGAGGGACGGTGACGCGGGCGGCCGGGCGAGGCGAGACCTCGCTGGTCTTCCAGGCCCCGACTCTGGCGCCCTGGCTGAGCGCCACGGATAATGTCGCCCTGCCGCTGGAACTGGCCGGCATGGCGTCCAAAGAAGCCCGCGACCAGGCGCGCGCGGCGCTCGGCCGGGTCGGACTGGCGGGCGCGGAGGCGGCGCGGCCGGCCCAGCTGTCGGGCGGCATGGCCATGCGGGTGTCATTGGCGAGAGCGCTGGTCACCTCGCCCCGGCTGCTGCTGCTGGACGAGCCCTTCGCGGCGCTGGACGAGATCACCCGCCGCACCCTGGCCGACGACGTGCTGGCCCTGTGGCAGGAGACCCGCCCCACCATTCTCTTCGTCACCCACAACGTCGAGGAGGCCGTCTACATGGCCCAGCGGGTGGTCGCCATGACCCCCGGCCCCGGCGTGCTGGCCGGGGAGCGGGTGGTGACCGGTCCCCTGCCCCGCCCGCACGGTTTCCGCACCACCGAGGGCTTCCGGGCCACCGCCGAGCAGGTCTCCGACCTGCTGGCCACGGGACGGGCGGCGGCATGAGGCGGATCGTCGACCAGGTCGCGCCCATCCTGCTGCTGGCCCTGCTGATCGGCGGCTGGGAGGCGGCCTGCCGGCTGATGGACATCAAGCCCTACTTCCTGCCCGCCCCCTCGGCGATCTGGACCGAGGCGATCAAGGACGCCCCGCTGCTGGCCCTGTCGGCCTGGGGCACTCTGTCACGGGCCTTCATCGCCCTGGTCGTCGCCAGCCTGATCTCCGGCCTGCTGGCCCTGGCCGTCTCGCTAAGCGGCATCCTGGAGCGGGCGGTGCGACCCCTGGTCGTCACCCTGCAGGTCACCCCGATCATCGCCATCGCCCCCATCGTGCAGATCTGGGCGGGGGTGGCGCATCCGGAGCGCGCGGTCATCTCCCTGGCCGCCATCGTCGCCTTCTTCCCGATCTTCTCGGGCGCCCTGACCGGCATGAAGGCCGCCGATCCAGACCTGGAGCGCCTCTTCCGCCTCTATGGGGCCAGCCGCTGGCAGACCCTGACCCGCCTGCGAATCCCCTCGTCCATCCCCTTCGTACTGGAGGGCCACAAGGTGGCGGCCGGCCTGGCCCTGGTCGGGGCGGTGATCGCCGAGTTCGCCGCGGCAGGCGGCGGGGTCATCGGCCTGGCCTGGCGCATCCAGGAATCGCTGTTCCGCCTGCAGGTCGCCAAGGCGTTCGCCGCTCTGCTGATCCTGGGGATCATGGGCGCGGCGGTCTACGCCCTGCTGGGCCTGGCCGAGCGGCGGATTCTGGCCTGGTGGCGAGGGCGCTAGTTTGGGGGCGTTAGGTCAAGGTTAAGCGGCGGGGCGTAAGCCTTGGGTCGTCCTTCGCAGTTTGGCCGCCCCCATGCGCCTGGTTCCGTTCTTCGCCCTGACCGTCGCCGCGACCGCCGTCGCGTCGACCGCCATGGCCGGCGACCGCTACGGACCGCCGCCGGTCCCGCGCGCCGCGCCGGTCGCAGCCACAGCGCCCACCGCCGCCGCCCTGCCGGGCGCCCCCACTCCGATCAGCTATGCCGGCCCGACCCTGGCCTGGCCCGGCAAGGTCGCCTCCGCCGCGCCGACCGCGCCGCAGCCGCAGCAGCCCGCCGCGCCGCAACGGTTGGCCAACGGCCTTTATGGCGGCGGGCCCACCTACGCTCCGCCCGCCGCGCCCACCGCGGCTCCCGCGCCGCCGACCGCGCCCCTGCCGGACAGCCTCTACGCCGCGCCCCGGCCGCCGGCGGCGCCGGTCGCCAGCCTGCCGCCGCCGCCTGGCCCGACCAAGCTGGCCGCCAACCCCTATGCCGGCTCGCCGACCCGGTCCTATTCGGTGATCCGCGAATATGGCGGCACGCCCGACGCCATCGCTCCGCCCGCCGGAGCCGGCGGCATGGCCTTTCGCCCGACGACCAGCCTGACCACGCCGCTGGACGATCCCAAGCCCAAGAAGCCGCGCACCGCCGACGCGGGCGACCCTGACTGGGGCGCCGCCGACGATCCCGGCCTGACCTCCGAAGGCGCCCCATGAGTTCCCCCGCCGCCGCCTCCAGCCGCCTCAGCGACCTGATCGCCCTGGCCGAGCAGCCTTCCAGCGAGCGGCGGCGTGAGCTGCTGCGCAGCGTCACCGACATGTTCTTCACCCATGAGGGTCATGGCGCCGGGGAGATGGCGCTGTTCGACGACGTGATGAACAAGCTGGCCGGCGACATGGAAACCGCCGTCCGCGCCGAGCTGGCCCAGCGCATGGCCGGCGCCCACACCGCGCCCTCCAGCCTGCTGCGCAATCTGGCCAGCGACCATATCGAGGTCGCCCGGCCGGTGCTGGAACGGGCCTCGGGCCTGACCGACGCCGATCTGGAGCACGTGGCCCGCACCCAGGGCCAGGAGCATCTGCGGGCCATTTCGCAACGCCCGGCCGTGCCGATGTCGGTCTCCGACGTCATCGTCGAGCGCGGCGACGACAACACCCTGGGCGTCCTGCTCGGCAACGAGGGCGCCTCGCTGTCACGCGAAGCCCATGAGCGGGTGGTCGACCGCGCCGCGGCCAACCCGGCCCTGCACGAGATCGTCATCGATCGCCAGAGTCTGCCGGTCGACCTGCTCAACGACATGTATTTCATGGTCGAGGCCCGGCTGCGCGACACCATCATGGCCCGCAACGCCACCATCGACCCCGCCGAGCTGGAAGCCGCCCTCGAGGCCGGCCGCAAGCGCGTGGCGGCCCAGGATGGCGCCCTGCCCGCCGACTTCGCCGAGGGCGAGGCCTATATCCGCAACATGAAGGCCAGAGGCGACATCACGCCCAGAGCCCTGGCGGCCATGCTGCGCAATCGGGAAATGACCCGCTTCCTGCTAGCCCTGGCCGAGCTGGCCGAGATCGACTTCCACACCGCCCGCCGCATCATCGACCGGCGCGAGCTGGACGCCCTGGCCATCGTCTGCAAGGCGGCCGACTTCGACCGAAGCCTGTTCCTGACCTTCGCGGTGCTGATCCTGGACCGCGACGCCGACGCCATGGGCAAGGCCAAGACCTATGGCGAACTCTACAGCGCCCTGCCGCGCGAGACGGCGACGCGGACGGTGCGCTTCTGGCGGATGCGGCGGACGACCGGAGACGTGGCGGCGGCCTGAGGCGCTAGTCCGACGGCGGTTGGAAGATAATCGGCACCCGCACCCAACGTCCGGCCACCGAGCGGCCATCCGGCGTTCTGGGCGCCATCACAAAACGGGTCGATAGCTTCAGCGCCGTTTCGCCGAACCGTTCGTAGCCGGCCGGCGTCACGCTGACGGTGCAGCGGGTGAGGCGCCCTGACGCGGTTACCGCACAGACGAGAATAGTGTGCACCGGTTGAAACTGAGGCGCAGTCGTCTGTGGAAAGAACTGAGAAACATCGGACCATGAGGGCCTCTGCAGCCACTGCGGATTCTCGATGAAACGCACATCGCGCGGCGGGCCGAGATCGCCCGCTAACAGCGCGATGGCAAGGCCGATCACTCCTGCCCCACCCGCTCGCGCAGGCGCTCCAGCCCCCGCGCCGCAAGATCGGCCAGCGAGCGCATGCCCTGCTCGCCGAACACATCCAGCGCTACGGCCAGAGCCGTCGCCGCCCGGTCGAGGGCGCCCTCGTCGCGGCCGGTGATTTCGACGCGGGTTTCGTAGAGGCGGGCCAGGTTGATCTGGGCGATGGCCCAGGGGATGGCGTCGCGGCCGGGCGAGAGGCCGGCCAGTTCGGTCTTGAAGGCGGCCTCGGCGGCGTCGAGCACGGCCAGGTCGCCGGTGAGTTCCGCCTGACGGCCCAGGCAGGTGGCCCGGCTGTTGACCACGCTGGCGCGCAGGGCCAGCTCGGGCTGGTTGGCGAGGACCATCAGGGCGCGGTCGAAACAGGCCACGGCCTGCTCGAAGGCCCGGCCGGCGTCGGTCGCCTCGCCCAGCGCCAGCAGCGCCAGGCCCAGCGAGGCCTGGGCTCTCGCCCAGTCCAGCGGGCTGTGATCGCGGGACAGCTCGCCCAGGGCGGCGGTCAGGGTGTCGACCCCATCGGCGACCGCGCCGACATCGCCGGTCAGTTCGCCCTTGAGGGTGAGGGTCGAGCCCTTCAGCGCGGTGAGGCGGGCGACGATCAGCGGCTCGTAGGCGGCGTCGAGGACGGCCAGGGCGGCGGTGATCTCCCGCAGGGCGGCGTCGACCAGCCGCAGGTCCTTCAGACGCGAGCCGCAGCCGGCCAGGATGTCGGCGCGGGCCCCGCGCTGTTCGGCCAGGGCCAGGCGGGCCAGGGCGGCGTTGCGGGCCGGGCCCGTCAGCCGGGCGAAAGGGGTCTCGTAGGCCTCGGCGGCGTCGAGGGCCGCTTCCAGTCCGCCATCGGCCAGGGCGCGGCGGCCGGCCAGGCCGGCCAGCAGGCAGCTGGCGAGAGCGGCGGCGAAGCCCTGGGCCGGAGCGGCTCCCTTGAGCACGGCCTCGGCGGCGGCGTTCAGGCCATCGTCGCCGAACAGCTCGGCGCCCAGCATGGCGCATTGGGCCTGCTCGACCCGGGCCCGGGCCTGGGCGGCGCCGCGATGCTGGGCGGCGAAGGCCTTGCCGGCGGCTTCGGCGTGCGAGGCGGCCTTGCGCAGGGCGACGGGGTCGCCGGAGCGGCGGGCGACTTCCCGCCAGACGATGGAGGCTTCAAGCTGGCGGGCGGCGGGGTCCTTGGCGCTGACCCGGCCGGCGGCGACGTCGGCCGCGCGGGCCTCGGCCATCAAGAGGCGCAGGTCCAGCAATTCCAGGAGAGCGCTGTCGCCCCCGGTCAGGCCATCCTTGAAAGCGCCTGGCACACCGCCGCTGAACACACGGCGCAACTCCCGACCGAACTCGAACATATGGCGTCGCCTCTCTGGCGATAAACGTCCCAGCCCGGAACAGCCCGGGTCGGGGTCGTTGCCACAACAGCAAAGCCCGGTCCTAAGCCGTTAACAAGACATTAACTTTAGCAACATGGTTAACGTGGCGCTTGAAGCTGTGGACGGCTCAAGCGGCCGGCACGCGCATGGCGCAGATGCCCAGCAGGGCATTGATCCTGGGGTCACGGTCCCGGAGCTTGCCCACATACGCCTCGCGTCGCGCCTTCTGGTCGGCCTCGGCCTGGGCGGATGAGATCCCCTCCGCCCTCGCCGCATCCATGGTGGCGAGCGACCAGTAGATGGCGTGATCGAGCGCCTCCCTGTCATCCGGCGCCAGCTTGGACGCCGCCTGGGTCACGGCGGCGCAGGCCAGGGCTTCGCCGTAGGGCGGCAGCGGCGGGGCCGCCGCGATCAGTCCCAGGGACAGGGCGCCGAGCGCCAATGTGCGTTTAAGGGCCATCACCGCAGGCTGCCATGGCCATCGCGACGGGGCTAGCCCCGCTCCCGCGTGCGCAGGAACTGCAGTTTCGGGTAGCGGTCGGCGACGTAGCCGATTTCCCAGCTCGACTTGCCCAGGAAGACCGGCTGATCGTCGATGTCGCGGGCCATGGCCGTCTTGTGCTTGTCGTCGAAGTCCTCGATGTCGGCGGCGGTCCCGCCCATCCAGCGGGCCTCGGCGTAGGGAGACTCTTCGAAGATGGCTTCCAGCTGGTACTCATTGATCAGCCGGTCGGCCATGACCTCGAACTGCAGCTGACCCACGGCGCCGACGATGAAATCCGAACCCAGGTTGGGCCGGAACAGCTGGGTCACCCCCTCCTCGGCCAGGCCTTCGAGCGCGCGGCGCAGATGCTTGGCCTTGAGCGGATCCTTGACCCGCACCCGGCGCAGGATTTCCGGAGCGAAGTTGGGCAGGCCCGCAAAGCGCAGCTGGCCGGTTTCCGACAGGCTGTCGCCCACCCGCAGGACCCCGTGGTTGGGAATGCCGATGACGTCCCCCGCGAAGGCCTCCTCGGCCAGCTCGCGGTCGGAGGCGAAGAACATGATCGGCGCGTTGACGCTCATCTGGCGGCCGGTGTTCTGGGCCTTGAGCTTCATGCCGCGGGTGAACCGGCCCGAGGTCATGCGGAAGAAGGCGATGCGGTCGCGGTGGTTGGGGTCCATGTTCGCCTGGACCTTGAAGACGAAGCCCGAGACTTCCGGGTCGCCAGGGGCCACATGGGTCGGCTGGCCATTGCGCTCGGCCGCCACCGGCTTGGGCGGCGGGGCGTAGGCGGCCAGGCCCCCAAGAAGTTGATCGATCCCGAAATGGCGCAGGGCCGAGCCGAAGAAGACCGGGGTCATATGGCCTTCCAGGAAGGACTGCACGTCGAACGGCTTGGCGGCCTCCTGGACCAGCATGGCCCCCTCCTCGACCTCGCCCTGCTCGTCGGGGTCGAGATACTGGGCGATGGCGTTGGAATTGATCGGCAGGGCGGCGGGATGCTCGCCGCCGCGGGTGTAGGGCAGAAACTTCTGGGCTCGCAGGTCCATCATGCCCTTGAACCGCCCGCCCGAGCCGGCCGGCCAGTAGAGCGGGGCGGGATCGAGCGCCAGGCGGCTGGCGATCTCGTCCAGCAGAGCGAAGGGGTCCTGCGCCTCGCGGTCCATCTTGTTGATGAAGGTGACGATGGGGATGTCGCGCAGGCGGCAGACCTCGAACAGCTTCAGGGTCTGGGGCTCGATCCCCTTGGCGGCGTCCAGCACCATGACCGCGGCGTCGGCGGCCGTCAGGGTGCGATAGGTGTCTTCCGAGAAGTCCTCGTGGCCGGGGGTGTCGAGCAGGTTGAACATCAGACCGGCGTGGTCGAAGGTCATGACGCTGGCCGAGACGCTGATGCCCCGCTCGCGCTCGATCTTCATCCAGTCGGACCGGGTGCGGCGGTTCTCGCCCCGCGCCCGCACCGCGCCGGCCGCCCGGATCGCCCCGCCGGCCAGCAGCAGGTTCTCGGTCAGCGTCGTCTTGCCGGCGTCCGGGTGGGAGATGATGGCGAAGGTGCGCCGGCGTTGGGCCTCGGCGGCGATAGCGGATTGCGACATGAGCGCGGGGGTAACGGCTGCCCCGGCGTTTGTCACCCGCCATCGTTACATCCAGCGCCGGTCGGCTAGCCCGAGACGCTGGCGATCTGCTTGAGCAGCGACTTGGCCGCCTCCGCCGCCTCGCCGCCGTGCGGACTGTTGGCGACCGGTCCCAGTAGCCCCTTGGCCTCCTCGAACCGCTTCCGGCGCATCAGGGCGCGAGCCGCGATCAGGGTGATCTCCTCGACCTGCGGCGCCAGGTCATGGGCCGTCAGCATCACCTGCATGTCGTTGTCGGTTGGGAAACTGGGCTCGATCAGCCGGCTGCGGATATAGCCATACAACACCTGATAGCGATCGGGATCGGCCTGGTAGGCGCGGCCCAGCAGCTTGCCGGCCTCGCGATAGAGGGCATCGCGCTTGTCGTCATCGGTGTCGCCCATATCCATGCGGCTATTGGCCAGCAGGAGCAGGGCCTCGGAATCCTTGGGATCGGCGGTCAGCAGCCGGCCCAGAATGACCTCGCCGGTGGTCCGATCGCCGAATTCGGTTTCAGCCCGCGCCAGGGTCAGCTGCGCCAGCCGGTCATTCGGATACTTTGCCGCCGCCTGCCGGATGCGAGCCAGCAGGGCGGGCTTGGCCGCCTTGTCGACCTCGCCGCGCCGCAGCCGTTGGTTTTCCAGCAGCAGATCATCGGCCGAAGGCGGCATCTCGGTGACGGTCATCGCATACTGCGGCCGCTTGAACGGAGTGCGGAGCGAGGCGATGTTGCCCTTTGAATAGGCGACCAGAGTGGTGAACAACGCCGCCGGCGTAAGACCCGTGGCCTCCTGCATGGCGCCAACCGGGCTGGCCCCCTGGCCTACCAGCTTCATATACTTGGCCAGCTGCGCCCGGTGCTCCGGCGTGCTCAGCAGATAGTGGGTCAGCAGCCAGCCCTCGGCATAGAGCCGGGTGCGCTTTTCGGGATCGATGTCGGCCAGCGGCTTGCCGAGCAGATCCTCCATCGGGATCCACTTGTTGAACAGCAGGTCCTGGCCCCGGCCCTTGTCGAAATACCCGACTTCGAAATAGTCGCCGGTGATGATCGTCGTGGCGTAGTACTCGGCGTAGCCCTCGACGAGCCAGGTCGGATAGGCATAGGGCGCGTACTGGAACATGAAGTGGTGCGTGTATTCGTGCAGAACGGTGTTGTCGCTGTCGACATCGGTCCTCGACTTGAGGCGACTACCAGTCGATCCCCCGCCCAGTGGTGTCAGAATGGCGGTGGCGAAGATATCGCCCGTGCTGGTCGAATAGATGCCGCGGATCTGCTCATCCGCTCCCGGAAAGACCCGCTGGAAGTCCTTGTCCTGTTTGACCAGATACATCTCGAATTTGCGCGGCGGCAGACCCTTGGGGTCGACACCGTTGAAGGCCCGCAGGATGGTGTCGAACTCTTCCAGCTTGGCGACGTATTCGCGCAGACCCTTTTCATCCCCATCACTGTAGATGATGAACTTGGCGCTCTCGGCCCGCAGCCACTTGGCCTGCGCGACGCCGGGATGCAGCACCACCATGGAAACCATAACGGCGGCCGCGGCGCGAACCAGCCAGGCGAGGCTCAAGACCTTGCGCATAATCCCCATCAGGCGGTCTGTTGGACCGCCCGCCCCCTCAACTCAACGGCGACAGTTAGGCACGCCCGCGGGGTTTAGCCAACGAATTAGGCCGCCAGCCGACGCCAGACCTGGCGATCGGCTTCCAGAGTGGTCAGGACGCCGTTCTGCTGGCGCTCATAGAGCAGGCCCATGACCTCGAACGAGATCTGCACGTAGCGGATGGCCACCTGGTCGACCGGGCAGTTCTGGAACGGGGCCACGAACAGGGCGGCGTTGATCTCCGGCGCCTTGGCGGTGATCAGGGCGGCCAGGCGGCAGGCGCGCTCGGGGGCGGTGCGGTGCAGCAGCGGCTCTTCGGAGAACAGCTCCTGGCCCAGCTTGCCCACGAAGCCCAGGGAAAGGGCATGAAAGCGCTTCACCGTGGTCGGCGGCGCCAGGTCCAGCGCGTCGAGGCTGAGCACGACGTCGTTCATCAGGAAAAGCATGATGTATGCGGGGGCTCTGCAAGCTACGACCGTCAAAGTCGCATACGCCGCTTTCACTTCCGTCAAGGAACGGGGTTAACGGCCCGAGCGCTTCCCGGCTGGTGGAACACCAGCCGATCAGGAAGCGCGACCACCAAGAATCGAAAATCCTGTCGGACCTATTGAGGTCCGGGAGGATTTTCCACAGCGTCGACGAGGAAGTGGCGGCCTTCGTTATCCTCGATTTCCACCACCCAGATGTCGGGGTCGATGCGGGCCGTGCGGGCGACATAGGCGTCCAGCTCCGGCTCGTCGTGCGAGGCCACCGGCTGCATCCAGACCCGCTCGCCATCGCCCCGGGTGGCCTCGCTGTAGAGGCTGGCCTCGCCGGCGCGGCGGTTGACGACCTTGACCAGCACCGCCCCGGCCCTGGGGTCGCCCTTGCGGGCCACGGTGGCGAAGGCGCCGCCCAGTTCGGCGCGGCGGATCAGGGCGCCCACCCAGATGTCGGTCGAAAGCAGCAAAGAGAAAGCCTCGCTAACCGTCCGGAAAGCCGGAGCCGGTAGGTTTCCATAAGGTCGAGCAGACCAAAAGGAAACGAAGTCGCCATGACGAACCCGCGCAAAGCGCCGGGGACCGGGCGGCGGTGGGTGGGGGTGGTTCTGACGGCGGCGGCTCTGGCCGCGCCCGTGATCGCTTTCGCCACCGCGGCGGACCTCTATTACGAGCGGACCGTGATGGCCGCCGCCGACGCCCGCTGCCGGCTGTTCACGCCAGAGATCGGCTCGGCCCTGGCCGCCGCCCAGGCCCAGGCGCGGGGCGCGGCCCTGCGCTCCGGCGTCGATGAAGCCTCACTGGCCGACACCGCCCGCCGGGCCCGGGCCAAGGTGGTCCAGGTCGGCTGCGGGTCCAAGGACATCGCCGTGGCGGCCGGCCGGGTCCGCACCGCCTTCGAGGAATATGCCCGCATCAACCGGCTGAACTATCCGGGCGACACCGCCGCCTGGGCCGCCGACCGCACGCCGCGCGAATACAGCACCTGGCGGCTGGCCCAGCCGGTCAGCTTCGGCTGGGACCGCATGGTGTTCGGCCTGGCCGGCCGCACCGCGCCGGGATCGCTGACCGCCGTGGTCAGCTTCGCCGACGGCGCGACGCCCTACACCGCCCGACTGGTGATGCGCGACACCACCCGGCTGAACCACTACTTCATCGACCCCCGGCGCAGCGGCGCGGGCGGGCGGGCGCCGCTGGCCTCGCGGCTGCCGCCCCGCAGCATGTCGCTGGTGTTCGCGGCGCTGAGCCGCACGACCGCCCCGATCGCCCTGCTGCCGCGCCAGACCAAGGCGGCCTTGAGCTTCGGCTTCCCCGACAGCGCCGCCCAGGCCCTGGCCGGCCTGGATCCCCGCGAGGCGGTGATGGTCGAGTTCGTGTTCGCCGGCCGCAGCGGCGACACGGTCCGACAGGCCTATATCGAGGTCGGCGACTTTGCGGCCGGCAAGGCGTTCCTGACCTTGGCTCAAAGATAAGCGCGTCAGCGCTGAGGCGTGAACGCCACGACGTTGTCGCCGTTCGGCTCGCCTGAGGCCGAAGGCGGCAGCAGGACCGGCAGGCGGACGGTGACGCTGGTCCCCTCCCCGACGGTGCTCTCGATGATCATCTCGCCGCCGTGCAGCTCGGCGAAGGCCCGCACCAGCGACAGGCCCAGGCCCGTGCCCAGCGAGCGCTGGCCGCTGTCGCCCGCCTGTTCGTAGGGCCGGCCCAGTCGTTCCAGGTCATCCTGGGCGATGCCGACCCCGGTGTCGGCCACCACCAGCTCGAACACCCCGTCGTAGCCGTGGACCGTGACGGTCACCGAGCCGCCTTTCGGCGTGAACTTCAGGGCGTTGGAAACCAGGTTCAGGACGATCTGCTTGAGCGCCCGGCGGTCGGCGTCGATGTCCAGGGGCCTGGCCGGCAGCACGCCGCGCAGTTGCACCCCCGCCCCGTCCGCCTGCACCCGCATCAGCCGCAGCGCCGCGGCCACCGCCTCGCGGGCGTCGAAGGCCTCTCGGGAAAGCTGGTAGCGCTCGGCCTCGATCTTGGACATGTCCAGCACGTCGTTGATCAGGTCCAGCAGGTGCGAGCCGGACTCGTGGATCAGCGAACCGTATTCCTCGTAGCGTTCGGGCAGCGGCCCGAACAGCTTGGACTTCATGATGTCGGAAAAGCCCATGATGGCGTTGAGGGGCGTGCGCAGCTCGTGGCTCATATTGGCCAGGAAGCGCGACTTGCCGGCCGCCAGGCTCTCGGCGTCGATCCGGGCCTGGTCCAGCGTGGCTTCTCTGGCCTGCTCCAGGGTGGCGTCGCGCAGGGTGGCCAGCAGCAGGCTGTCCTCGACCCGGCGCAGGCTGGCGACCACCCAGCGTTCCGGCGCGCCGGCCGGGGCGAAGCCGACTTCCGAGCGGCCCTGGGTGATGGCCCCGCGCAGGGCCTCGATGATGACCGCGTGGTTGAGCGCCACCGCCGTCAGCCCGCTCTTGACCAGCTGGTCGGTGTCGATGCCCTCGGGCGCCCGGCCGAACACCGCCCGCACCTTGCCGTGCGGAAAGAGGGAGACGATCAGGTGCGGCTGCTCGCTGAGCAGCATGCGCAGCCGGCCCAGCTCCCCATCGCGGCGGCCGTCCTGCACCCGGCCCCGGCGCTGTTCGAGCAGCAGGCCCGCGCCCAGGCCAAAGCCGCTGGTGGTCAGGGCCAGCAGGCCCAGCCACAGCCCGCCGCCGGCTGGCGGGGCCGGGGTCAGGCCGGCCAGGCCGCCCAGCGCCGCCAGCGCCGCCGCCACCATGGCCAGAGCCGCGCCCTCTGCGACCCGCGAGCCGCCGGCCAACAAGGCGCCGGCCGCCACTGGGGCCAGGCACCAGGCGGCCAGCGGACCGGTCAGGCCGCCGGTCAGCAGGCAGGCCGTCCCCGCCCCGATCGCCCAGAACACGATCTGCAGGATCTGAAGCGAGGGATGCTCGTTTCGCCCCAGCGCCAGGCTGACCAGGGCCGGCGCGATCCCGGCCGCCAGGGCCAGTGCGGTGGGCACGATCTCGGACGGATAGGCCAGCGCCAGGCCGATGCCCGTCAGGACAGCCGCCAGCGCCCAGCCGGCGCTCCATGGCGCGGCCGGTCCTGCGGCGAGCCAACCCGGCGAACGCGGTGGTTCGCCAGGCGCGGCGGCCGGCTCATCGATCCTGTTGTCTAGCACCAGGCAACATCCCCTCGTGGGGGGAGATTAACGGTTGAAGAGGGCGGGCTCCAGACCGCTCAATCGCCGGGCGACGAAGGATGGGCGCCATAGCGGGGATGAGCTGTGCACGGAAACGGATTCGTAAGCGCGTTGGCGCAGGATCGCACCTCAACCGCTTCTGGGCCCCTGATCGCGCATGTCCAATCTGGCCCGACAAACGCCTTCGCCAAACGCCGCCGCGGAAGTCGATCTTCGCGAGACCCGGCTTGCCCGTCGCGAGGCGGCGCTGGACGCCAACAAGCGCTCCTTCCTGCGCATGGTCAGCCACGAACTGCGCACGCCGCTCAACGCGGTGATCGGGTTTTCGGAAATCCTGGCCACCGAACTCTACGGCCCGCTGGGTTCGTCCCAGTACCAGGAATACGCCCAGCTCATCCATCAGAGCGGCCACCGCCTGCTGGCCCTGGTCAACCAGGTGATGGAGATCGCCCGCCTGGAGGGGCATGCCCTCGACATGGACGTGCGGCCCGAGGCGGTGGATCACGCCATCGAGGACGCCCTGGAGACCCTAGGCGAGGCGGCGGCGGACCGCGGCCTGCGGATCGTGGTCAACGACAGCGCCCATCAGAAGGTCATGGCCGACGGCCGTGGCCTGCGGACGATGCTGTCCAACCTGCTGCAGAACGCCGTCGCCTGGTCGCCGGACGGTGGCTTGATCCGGATCGACGTGCGGCGCTGCGGCGCCTCGATCGAGATCGAAATCGCCGACCAGGGGCCCGGCATCCCGGCCGCCGACATCCACCGCCTGATGCGGCCTTTCGAACAGGGCGAGGACGCCCTGACCCGCTCCAGCCAGGGCGCGGGCCTGGGCCTGCCGATCGTCCAGTTGCTGTGCAAGGCCATGGGCGGCCACCTGCGCCTGCGCTCCCCGCCCGGCCAGGGGCTCAGCGCCATCGTCAGCCTGCACGCCGCCTAGTGTGCTGGATCAGAAGTTCGCCAGAGAATGGGTCGACCTGAGGAGCGAACTTCTGATCCAAAAAGCACACTAGGAACATCGACTTGCTAGTGTCCTTATCGATTCCGAAGTTCGTCAGCGCCTGCCACAATCTCATGCGAACTTCGGAATCGGGACACTAGAGCGCGGTTGCGTCTGGGGTTACCAGACCCTAAGTCCGCCCCATGACCGCCATCGACGCCGCCCTCAACGACCTGGTCGAGGAATTCGACCTGCTGGGCGACTGGGAAGAACGCTACCGCTATGTGATCGACCTGGGCCGGGAGCTGGCGCCGCTCAGCGACGCCGAACGGTCGGAGGCCAACAAGGTGCGGGGCTGCGCCAGCCAGGTCTGGCTGGTCACCGAGCCGCAAGGCGACGGGGCGGTGGTGTTCCGCGGCGATTCCGACGCCCACATCGTCAAGGGCCTGATCGCCATCCTGCTGCGGCTGTATTCCGGACGGGCGGCGGCCGAGATCGCCGGGTTCGACGCCAAGGCGGCTATCGAGAAGCTGGGATTGTCGGGGGCGCTGTCGTCACAGCGCTCGAACGGGCTGGCGGCGATGGTGGCGCGGATTCAGCGGGATGCCGGGGCCCTGCTCAAGGCCTAGGCCGCCCGGATGCCCGAGCCATTATCCCCCTGCGCCCCGACCACCGCGTCATAGCCCAGGATCATGTCGACATCCTTGCCGTTGCTGGCCAGCGGCAGCCGCAGCCACAGGATCGACATGTGGGACGCGCCTCGCCAGGACATGGAGTGGACCCCCACGCCGGGCCGGCCCTCGCGCACGACGGTGTCCAGTTCCTTGCGCCAGTATTCGGCGGCCTGGCTGTTATAGACGTCCTCCAGCCGGCGGCCGGTGATTTCGCGGCCATAGACGCTGTAGAGGCCGGTGCCGGCCAGGCGCAGGCGGTAGTCGCCGTCCGGCAGCACGTCGATCAGGCTGACGGTCGGCAGCAGGCGCTTCAAATCTTCGGGACGAATGTCGGCGCGGCCCGGCAGACGCCCCGCACGCCGCAGACTCGCCCAGTAAGCGAACAACTCTTCATGGGCACGGGCAGCCGTTGCCGAGGCGCCCAGTTGCGCAACCATCTACAGATTCCTTAACAACCCCTTGGAATCACGGTGATTCACTATCGCTTAACCGCCGAATCGGGGGCAAGGGGAAATCGCCTCCTGCGACAAAGATTCTATCTGAGAGTCAACTCTGCCACAGCGGGGCGGTTCCGCGATCTTCGCCCAAAACGCGATCGCCCGCCGACTTACCGCCGGCGGGCGATGCTTTAACGATGGCCTTGGATGGAGAGCCTAGCGGCCCTTCTTCTTGGCGGCCTGACGGCCGGCGCCTATCGGCCTTTTTTCTTGGCGGCCTGACGGCCGCCTTGGCCCAGGCCCATCTGCTTGGCCAGGTCCGAGCGGGCCTTGGCGTAGTTCGGCGCGACCATGGGATAGTCCTTGGCCAGGCCCCACTTCGCCCGGTACTCTTCGGGGCTCATATTGTATTTGGTGCGCAGGTGCCGCTTCAGCGACTTGAACTTGCGACCGTCTTCCAGGCAGATCAGGTAGTCGGGGGTGATCGAGCGCTTCAGGGGAACCGCCGGTTCCTTGGGAGCGACCTCAACCGCCTCAGCGCCGGCCGCCACACCCGTCAGGGCGCGATGCACATTCTGGATCAGGCTGGGCAGGTCGGCAGAAGCGACCGAGTTGTTGCCCACGTAGGCCGAGACGATATCCGTCGTCATCTCGATGATCGCCGATTTATCTTCCATGACTCTGATTTCCACCGCGGGATGATTTGAAGGGTGTGTTTGTCTGATTCCGAAAACCAGTCATGGCTGCATATATCGACTGATTCGGAGAAACAAGCCTTTCCAACTGACTTGCCGCGCTGCAATAGGCTGGTTTTTTTCAGATATGGCACGCGGGTGGTCAATGGTCGGTTGTGCGATCCACTGTGCCAATGCTCGAAAATCTGACTAGAAGAGCCGGCGGGCTTCGAAGCGCCGGTATGGCTGTCAGCGCGCCAGATCGCGGCTCAGGGCCAGCATCGCGGTCCGCTGCGGGATGGAATACTCGTCCATACCTTCATGGTCGCCGTCCCGGATGGCCTTGAGCAGGGCCGGGGTCAGGGCGGACGACAGCGACCAGTTCCAGTAACGCAGCACGGTCTGGGCCCGGTCGACGGCGATCATGTCGAAGGTGGTCAGGACGCGCTCGAGCGCCGGCGCCATCGCCCCGGTCGTGTCGGTCTCGGGACGCCGCAGACCGCGCCAGAGCGCCCGCAGCGCCGCCCGGGGCAGGCCGGTCGCCTTGCAGAGGATGGCCAGGGGCTCGCCGCCCGGGTCGGTGAAGATCTTGGCCCCGGTCATCGGCTTGACGCCGGACAGGTAGCTGATCTCCTCGGCCAGTTCGCGGTTGATGCCCGAGGCCGCCGCCGCGATCGCCTCGTCGAGGCTGTCATAGGGGCTTTTGGCGATGGCCAGGCGGTTGCGCTGGCGCCGCTCGATGAACTGCAGGGCCTTGCGGGTCAGCGGATCCTGCCAGCCCTCCTCGGCGGCCATGCCGAACACGTCGCTGACCGCCTCCTGCAGCACTTCGCGCGACACCGCGAAGCGTTGCAGGATCAGCCGCCGGCAGTCGGCGTCCGACCACCAGAACATCACATAGGCGTGGCTGGGCTTCAGCTCCGAGCGCTTGAGCAGCAGCGGGCCCAGGCGCGGATTGTCCCGGGTGGTGGCGACAATGGTCTCGATGGCATCGTGCCCCATCCGGGCCAGGTCGTTGCGCAGCAGGGCCTCGATCACCTGGTCTTCGCCCAGCATCACCAGGGCGTCGACCACCACCTCGCTGATCCCCCGCCGCAGGGCGATCATCCGCCGGTGCTCCAGCGTGGTGGTCAGCACGCAGTCGATCAGGTCGGCGTCGCCCAGCGTGGTGCTGTGCTCCAGCAGCGCCCTGGCCACCGGAAAATCGTCGCGCAGCAGCAGGCGGCTGAGGCCGCCGGGGATTTCCGCCAGGTTGGCCAGCCGCCGGGCCACCTTGGCGCGGTCCTCGGGCGAGGCCTCGCGCAGCATCTCGACCAGCAGGTCGGCGGTCATGGCCCGCTCGAAGCCGTTGACGCGGCTGGCCGGCAGACAGACCACGTCGGCCAGTCGCTTGAGCAGGGTCGAGCGCGAACGCGTCGAAGGCGCGGACGCGATCGGTTCGCCTTCCGCAGGCGCGGGGGTGAGGTCAGCGGGCTCGTTCATCAACCGCCGATGACAGCAGAGCCCCGTTAATCACTCATGAGGAAATCGCGACAGCGCCGGTAATTTTACCGAAACTCCGGCTGCTCCCAGAACGGCCAGATGTCCGGCAGGTCGCTGGACACCTTGTTGGGATAGCTGGGCTGGCGCTTTTCGAGGAAGGCGGTGACCCCCTCCTTGGCGTCGCCGGCCGCGCCGCGGAACATGATGGCGCGGCTGTCGGCGCGGTGGGCGTCCATCGGATGGTCGGCGCCGGCCATGCGCCACATCATCTGCCGGGTCAGGGCCAGGGAGACCGGGGCGGTATTGTCGGCGATCTCGCGGGCCAGGGCCATGGCGGCGGGGAGCAGGTCGTCGGGCTCGTGCAGCGAGCGGACCAGCCGCCCGTCCAGCGCTTCCTGGGCCGGGAAGACCCGGCCGGTGTAGCACCACTCCAGCGCCTGCTGCATGCCGACCAGCCGGGGAAGGAACCAGGACGAGGCCGCTTCCGGTGTGATGCCGCGGCGGGCGAAGACGAAGCCGAACCGGGCCGCCGTCGAGGCCAGGCGGATATCCATGGCCAGCTGCATGGTCACCCCAATGCCGACCGCCGCGCCGTTAACGGCGGCGATCACCGGCTTCAGGCTTTCGAAAATACGAAGGGTCAGCCGCCCGCCACCGTCACGATAGACGTCGCCGACCTTCGCTTCTTCGCGAGCCTCCTCGCCGCGCTTGGCGTAGTCGAAGGTCGCCCCGCCCGACCCGAGGTCCGCCCCGGCGCAAAAGGCCCGGCCCGCGCCGGTAACGATCACCACCTTGACCGCATCGTCCGCGTCGGTGGCGTCGAAGGCGGCGATCATGTCCAGCATCATCTGGGCGGTAAAGGCGTTCATCCGGTCGGGCCGGTTGAGCGTGATGGTCGCGACGCCGTCGGCGACATCATAGAGGATGGTCTCGAAGGTGGGCTGGGCCATAGGCGGTCCTTATCTGAAGTGGGTGGTCAGGCGGCGGCCTGTTGGGCCTTGAAGCTGACCGGCAGCTTGCGGATGGCGTGGACGAAGTTGTTGGGGGCGATGTCGATCTCGCCGGTCCAGCGCATGTCGGGGAAGCGGGCCAGGATCTGGCGATAGGCCTCCTCCAGCTGGATCTGCGCCACCCGCTTGCCGATGCAGACATGGGGACCGTAGCCAAAGGCGATGTGCTTGTCGGCGTTGGCCCGTTCGACGTCCAGCTGGTCGGGCCTCTCGAACACCGCCTCGTCGCGGTTGGCCGCGCCGTAGTACATGATCACCTTCTCGCCCTCGGCGATCTTCTGGCCGGCCAGCTCGGTGTCGCGGGTGGCCGTGCGGCGCATGTAGATGACGGGACTGACCATGCGGATGAACTCATTGACCGCATTGGGCATCAGGGCGGGGTTGGCCGAGAGTTTGGCGCGCTGTTCGGGGAATTCGGTCAGCAGCTTCATGGTCCCCGACAGGGTGTTCCGCGTGGTGTCGTTGCCGGCGAAGACGATCAGCAGCCAGGAGCCGTCCAGGTATTCGTCGCTGAGCTGCTCGCCCTCGACCTGGGCCCGGGCGATGGCGGTCATCAGGTCGGACTGCGGGTCGGCCCGGCGCTTGTGCAGCATGTAGCGGCCGTAGTCGAACATCGCCTCGACATTATCGTTGAAGGCCTGGATGAACTGCATCAGCTCCAGGGTGGGCGCGGTCGGGTTGGCAGCCTGGTCCATGGCCATGTTCTGGGCCAGCTCCAGATAGTGCATCCATTGCAGGAACTTGGACCGGTCCTCCTGCGGCACGCCCAGCAGTTCGCAGAGGGTGAACAGCGGTAGCTGGGCCGAGAAGTGCTCGACCAGGTCGCAGCCGCCCAGCGGGGCCATGTCGTCGAGCAGGCGGGTCACCTCGCCGGCCACCTTGGTCTTCACATCGGCCAGGTAGCGCGGGGTGAAGAAGGGCATGTGCTCCTTGCGCAGCTGCATGTGCCAGGGGGCGTCCATGTTGATCATGGCGTCCATCGAGGCGCGGAATAAGAGGGCGTGGCGGCGCGCGGGATCGCCGCTGGCCATCAGGATGCCGCCGCGCTGCGAGGAGAAGGTCTCCGGATCGCTCCCCACCGCCGAGACGTCGGCATGACGGGTCACCGCCCAGAAGCCCGGGCCGTCATAGAAGGCCTCCTCGTGCCAATAGACCGGCGCCTGGGCCCGCAGCCGCGCATAGGACTCGAAGGGCTGGCCGTGGGTGAAGCCGCGGATGTCGGTCAGGTCGACCCCCTCCAGCGCCGGATAGGCGGGCGGGAAGTTGGGCCCACGCCGGCCCTCGACGACGGTCTGGCTGAGCAGGTCCATGGGGCGTCCCTCCGACAGATTATCGTTGTTCAGGTCAGCATAGGGGAATCGCCGGGCGGGCCAAGCGTGACGCAGCGGCGCCCTTCCGCCACGGCGCCCTTCACAAGCGGCATGGGGGCGGGCCATATTCGCCTGAACAACGATAACCTGGGCCGCCAAGGCCCGGCATAGTTAGGGACGCCCGGGAACAAATGCATCCGATCCATCACGCCAAGACCACCCCCGGCAAGGCCGCCATCATCATGGCCGGCTCGGGCGAAACGGTGACCTATGGCCAGCTGGACGAGCGTGCCAACCAGGGGGCGCACCTGTTCCGCTCGTTGGGCCTGAAGCGCGGCGACGCGGTGGCCATCTTCATGGACAACAACGCCCGCTACATGGAGGCGGTGCTGGCCAGTGAGCGGTCGGGGCTCTACGTGACCTGCATCTCGTCCAAGCTGACGGCCGGCGAGGTCGAATATATCGTCAAGGACTGCGAGGCGAAGGTCTTCATCGCCTCCAGGGGCGTCGCCGCGGTCGCCGCCGAGGTGGTCCCGCTGATCCCCGGCGTGGCGCTCTATATGTGCGATGGCGCCCAGCCGCCGTTCCAGAGCTTCGAGGACGCCCGCGCGGCCTTCCCGACCACGCCCATCGCCGATCCCTCGCCCGGCATGACCATGCTCTATTCGTCGGGCACCACCGGCCGGCCCAAGGGTGTGCGCCGGCCGCTGCCCGAGGGCGGCGTCGGCGAGACGCCCGGGCCCCTGATGATGCTGCATGTCGGCCTCTATGGGGCCTCGCCGGACAGCGTCTATCTCTCGCCGGCCCCGATGTACCACGCAGCCCCCTTGGGCTGGTCGATGGGCATGCTGCAGCTGGGCGGCACCGTGGTGGTGATGGAGAAGTTCGATCCGGAAGCGGCGCTGAAATACATCGAGCAGTACAAGGCCACGACCGCCCAGTGGGTGCCGACCCACTTCGTCAAGATGCTGAAACTGCCGGAGGAGGTGCGCTCGCGCTACGACCTCTCCAGCCTCAAGGCGGTGTTCCACGCCGCCGCCCCCTGCCCGATCCCGGTCAAGGAGCAGATGATCGGCTGGTGGGGCCCGATCATCCACGAATACTACGCCGGCACCGAGGGCAACGGCTTCACCGCCATCAACTCCGAGGAGTGGCTGGCCCACAAGGGTTCGGTCGGCAAGGGCCTGACCGCCGAGGTCAAGATCTGCGACGAGAACGGCGAACCCCTGCCCCCGCGCGCCGAGGGCGGGGTGTATTTCTCCGGCGGCGGGGCGTTCGAATACTACAAGGACCCCAAGAAGACCGCCGAGGCGGCCAATCAGCACGGCTGGACGACGCTGGGCGATGTCGGCTGGCTGGACGAGGAGGGCTTCCTCTACCTGACCGACCGCAAGAGCTTCATGATCATCTCCGGCGGGGTGAACATCTATCCGCAGGAGATCGAGAACCTGCTGATCGGCCACCCCAAGGTCGCCGACGTGGCGGTGATCGGCGCCCCGGACGACGAGATGGGCGAGAAGGTGGTGGCCATCATCCAGCCGGCCGACTGGAGCCAGGCGGGTCCCGACCTGGCGGCCGAACTGATGGCCTATGCCCGCGCCAACCTCAGCCATGTGAAAGCGCCCCGCCGGGTCGACTTCATGGAGGAACTGCCCCGCCACGCCACCGGCAAACTCTACAAGCGGCTGATCCGCGACGCCTACTGGGGCAAGGGCGATGGCTCGATGGTGATCACGCCCGGAGCCTGAGAGGCCTACCGCCGCTCCAGGACGATGCACTGCACCGCCCGGCCGAACCAGCCGCGGCGGTCGGCCAGCCGGCCCATGGCCAGGCCGGCGCCGTCGCCGCCCATCCAGCTCTCGGCGTCGAGCAGGATCCATTCGCCCTCGGGCTCGCGGGCGAAGCTCACCGACAGGTCGGCGTTGAGGAAGGTCCAGTCCTGGAAGTCCACGACGTTGGAGACCCCGTTGCAGAAGTCCGCCGTCAGGGCGGCGCGCATCACCGGGCTGGTCGCCTCGCCCTTGACGATGGGGCGGTTCATCCGGAACCACTGGCTGGCCGGTCCCTTCTGGCCCATCGATCCGGCCACCGGGCGCACCGTCAGGCCTGAGGCGAAGCCGTTGTTGATGCCAAAGGCGACGTCGGTGACCCCCTCGCCCTCGAAGCCCGGCAGGGTAACCGGCGGCGTGTGCTCCTCGTCCGCCTGGGTCTCATCGGCGCGGATCTTCAGCACGCTGGCGCGGACCACCTCCTGGCCCGCGGCCTTGAGGCTGACCTGGATGAGCTGAATCTTGCGCCCCTCACGCACGATGCTGGTCTCGACGTTCAGCGGGGCGACGGGCACCGGCCGCATCAGATCGACGGTCAGGCGGGCGATGCGCATGGGGCTGGGCGCTGGAACGCGCTCAGCGGCGCGCACGACCAGCGACGAGGGCGCGCCGCCGTGCTGCATGGTCTGGTTCCAAGGGCCTGAGGCGAACGGGCTGGCGACCATCAAGTCACCCTGGGGTTCGAACACCCACTCGTCGGCCAAGCTCATGACGCCCCCAGATTTCGCACGATGGCGGCGGTGGCCGCGTCGGCGGGAAAGAAGCTCTCTATGGCCAGTTCCGACAGGGTGACGTCAACCGGGGTGCCGAACACGGTGGTGGTCGACAGGAAGGAGAGCACGCCGGCGGGCGTGGAAAGGCGGTAGGGGATGGCCACCGCCATGCCGTCGCCGACATGGGCCGGGCCTTCGGGGGCCGGATAGCTTTTCAGTTCCTCCAGCAGGTCGGCCAGGACGGGGTCGGCCGAGACCTCGATCTGGCGGCGCAGGCGTTCAAGAATGTGGGCGCGCCATTCGCCCAGGTTGACGGTGCGCGGCGCCAGGCCGCCGGGGTGCAGCGACAGCCGCAGGACATTGATCGCCCCGCTGGTCAGGCTTGGATCGGCCCCGGCCATCAGCGGCGCCACGGCCCGATTTGCGGCCACCAGCGTCCAGTGACGGTCGACGGCCAGGGCGGGGTTGGGCTCGTGGGCGGCCAGGACCAGGTCGACGATCTCCCGCGCCCCATCCAGGGCCGCCAGCGGCCGCTCGGGAAACAGCGGGGCGAAGCCGGCGGCGTTCAGCAGGCGGTTGCGCTCGCGCAGCGGGATGTCGAGGTGTTCGGCCAGCCGCAGCACCATATCGCGGCTGGGACGTGAGCGGCCGGTCTCAAGGAAACTGAGATGGCGGGTGGAAATCTCGGCCTCGCAGGCCAGGTCGAGCTGGCTGAGGCGGCGGCGCTGGCGCCATTCGCGGAGGTGGTCGCCGACGGTGGAGGTGCTGGTCATGGCCGCAGGCTAGCCCAGGGTCCGCCGCGCCTCCATTACCTCGCCGGTAATCGACGGCCCTATCGGCATGGGTCCAGGCTTGGGTCATCGGCGCTGCGTTGGCGCCGCCCAAGGAGATCTCCCCCATGACCGATCCCACCCCCGTCGTCGATCGCTACATCGCCATCTGGAACGCCACCGACCCGGAAGACCGCCGCGACCTGGTGGCCGGCAGCTGGGCCGAGGACGGCGCCTATCTCGACCCGCTGATGAAGGGCGAGGGCCACGCCGGCATCGACGCCATGATCGCCGGCGTGCAGGCGCGCTTTCCCGGCTTCGTGATGAGCCGCACCGGCCCGGTCGATGCCCACAACGACCGCGTCCGCTTCACCTGGGCCCTGGGCCCCGCCGGCGCCGAGCCGCTGGTCGCGGGCCTCGACGTCGGAGTCCTGGCCCAGGACGGACGCCTCGCCAGCATCACCGGCTTCCTCGACAAGGTTCCCGGCTAAGCAAGACAGCCCCGTCCGGTGCTTGCCGGGCGGGGCGCTTTGGGCCAAACAACCCTCGAAACAAATCGAGGGAAAACGCCATGAAGGAAGTCGCATTCGCCGATCTGGCCACGCTGGTCGGTCAGGAAACCGGGGTTTCGGACTGGCTGGAAGTCACCCAGGAGCGGGTCAACCAGTTCGCCGAGGCCACCGGCGACCACCAGTGGATCCATGTCGACGTCGAACGGGCCACCCGCGAGATCGGCGGCCCCATCGCCCACGGCTACCTGACCCTGTCGCTGATCCCCTTCCTCAGCGCCGGCCTGCTGCGGGTGACGGGCGTGACGCGGGGCATCAACTATGGTTCGGACAAGGTGCGCTTCACCAACATGGTCCGGGTCGGCAAGAAGGTGCGGCTGCGCCAGAAGCTGCTGGCGGTCGAGCCCAAGTCCGGCGGTCTTCAAATGAAGAACGAGTGCACCATCGAGATCGAGGGCGAAGCGCGCCCGGCCTGCGTGGCCGAGACCATCTCGGTCATCTACGGCGGCTAGGGCCCAGCGCGGCCATGCGCGGCGCCGTCCACCATATCGACCTGACCGTCCAGGACCCCGCCGCCTCGGCGGGGTTCTACGAGGCGGTGCTCGGCTATATGGGCTATCGGCGGATCGTCACCCATGACAACGGCATGGACTTCGACCTCAACGGGCCGGACGGCTTCTGCTCCATCGGCATCGTCAAGGCCCGGCGCGAGCGGCCGCATGACCGCTACACGCCCGGCCTGCACCACCTGGCCTGGAACGCCGCCAGCCGCGAGGATGTCGACAACCTGCATATCCTGCTGATCGGCATGGGCGCGACCATCCTGGACGCGCCCGCCGACTATCCGAAATACGGCGAAGGCTACTATGCGGTGTTCTTCGCCGACCCGGACGGGCTGAAGCTGGAATATGTCTACAAGCCGCGCGCCTAGAGCAGCCAGCCGCCGCTGTCGCCGGTGACATTGCCGGCGATGGTCATGCGGTAGTCGGCCCGGCCGTCCCCATCGACATCCAGCGCCAGCACCGTGGAGCCGGCTGCGAAGGTCAGAGTCATCTCCGCCGCGTGGTGGGTGAACCCTCCCACCAGATGGAAACCCTGGTCGCCCGCCGTGGCGCTGTCTGCGTCGATGGCCGAGAGGTCCAGCCGGTCGCCTTGCCCCGCGACCAGGTCATTGACCGTGTCGGCCTCGATCGGCCCGCTGGTGTGGATCGAGGCGGCGGTGACCACGAAGGTGTCCAATCCACCCCCACCGACCAGGATGTCATTGCCGGTCCCGCCGATCAGCGTGTCGGCGCCCAGGCCCGCCTTGATGATGTCATCGCCTGCCCCGCCGTCGAGGCTGTTGTTTCCACCATTGCCAGTGAGGGTGTTGGCCAGGCCGTTGCCGGTCGCGTCGATGTTGCCCGAGCCGTCCTGGATCAGGTTTTCGATGTTGGCCGCAAGGGTGAAAGTGGCAGTGGCGCGGACCGTGTCGGTCCCCTGCCCGCTGGCCTCGACGGTCGTGTCGCCCGCGTCGTCCACGTAGAAGGTATCGTCGCCCAGCCCCCCGGTCATGGCGTCGGCCCCGAGGCCACCGGTCAGCACGTCGTTGCCGTCGGCGCCGGTCAGGCTGTCATTGTTGTCGCCGCCGTTGAGCTGGTCGTTACCCACGCCGCCGTTCATCGTGTCGATGCCGGCGCCGCCGTCCAGGATGTCATTGCCGATCCCGCCGGCCAGGATGTCGTCGCCATTGCCGCCGTCGAGGCGGTCATCGCCGTCGCCGCCGTCGAGATTGTCAGCCCCGTCCTGGCCCAGCAGCTGGTCGGCGCCAAGGCCGCCAAGCAGGGTGTCATTGCCCAGGCCGGCCTTGATCAGGTCGTCGCCGTCGCCGCCGTCGATATGGTTGGCGCCGCTGTTGCCGGTGATGATGTTAGCCAGGGTATTGCCGGTCCCGTCGATGTCGCCCGAGCCGTCGAGGATCAGCTTCTCCAGATTGGCGCCCAGAGTCCAGCTGAGCGAGGCGATGACCACGTCACCGCTGCCCCCGCCGCCGGCCTCCACCGCAGTGTCGCCGGCGTTGTCGACAATAAAGGTGTCGTCGCCGGCCCCGCCGGTCATGGCGTCGGCCCCCGTCCCGCCGTCCAGCCAGTCGCCGTTATTGCCGCCGTCGAGGGTGTCGACGCCCGCGCCGCCATAGAGGAAGTCGGCGCCGTCGCCCCCGATGAGCTGATCGGCGCCGCCTTGACCGTTAAGGGTGTCGCTGCCGGCCAGGCCGCGCAGGATGTCAGCCCCGGTTCCGCCGCTGTGGGTCTCGTCCGCCACCGTACCGGTGAAGTCGACCAGGCTGGAATGGCCAAGGATCACATAGGCCGATCCGGTCTGGCTGCCGAGTTGGTCGGTTCGTGGAGCGCCGATGATCAGGTCGTCGAAACCGTCATTGTTGATATCCCCGGCCGAGGCCACCGTGACGCCGGCATAGTCGCCGGCCGCCACGCCGGCGATCTTGAACCCTTCGCCGCCATCCAGGCTGGAGAGATAAAGGCTGGCCAGGAAATCACCCTCGGTGGCGGTATCCTTGCCGAACACCACGTAGCTGGCGCCGGTCCCCTCGCCGTTGCGGGTGCCGATGATCAGGTCATCCACGCCGTCGCCGTTGACGTCGCCGCCCGAGGCCACGGAGATGCCGCTGCGATCGCCCGTCGCCCCGCCGGCGATCCGGAAGCCGTTGATTCCATTCAGGGCGCTGAGCTGGAAGGTGGTCGCGAAGGCCCCATCGGCGGCCGTATCCTTGCCGAACACCACGTAGCTGGCGCCGGAATCAACGCCATTGGCGTCGGCGAACGCCGCCCCGATGATCAGGTCGTCAATCCCGTCGCCGTTGACGTCTCCGGCCGAGGCGACCGACCAGCCGCTGCGTTCCGCGGCGGTCGCGCCGACGAGCCGGAAACCGTTTGAACCGTTCAGGGCGCTGAGCTCAAGGGCCGCTCCGAAGGCGCCGCCGGCGGCCGAGCCGAACACGACATAGCTGACGCCGTTGTCGCTAGCGCCCAGGTCGGCGTCCCTGGCCCCGATGATCAGATCGCCGATCCCGTCGCCGTTCACATCCCCCGCCGAGGCGACCGAATAGCCGGCCAGGCCCGCCGCGATCACGCCGTTGATCTTGAAGCCGTTCGTGCCGTCCAGCGACCCGAGCGACAGGCTGGCCGCGAAGTCGCCGGCCACGCCGGTGTCCTTGCCGAACACCACATAGGTTGCGCCCGTGCTTATCCCGTTCGGGTCCGCGAAGGGGGCGCTGACGAGCAGGTCGTCGACGCCGTCGCCGTTGATGTCCCCCGCCGAGGCGACGGAGAAGCCGGCCAGGTCGCTGGTGGCCTGACCGATGAGGGTGAAGCCGTTGGTTCCATCGAGGGCGGCGACCGAAAGGTTCGCCGCAAAGGCGCCATCGACAGCGACGTTCTTGCCGAACACGACGTAGGCGGATCCAGGCAAGCCCGAGCCGTACGGCGCGCCGATGATCAGGTCGCCGATACCGTCGCCATTGACGTCTCCCGCCGCGGCGACGGACCAGCCGCTGTTGCTGATGGTGATATTGCCGTTGATCTGGAAGCCGTTAGTCCCGTCCAGCGTCGAGACGTTGAAGTTGACCGGGAAGCCGGCCGCCGTGCCGAACACCACATAGCTGGCCCCCGCATTGCCGCTGAGGGTATCGTTGGCCTTGGCCCCGATGATGAAGTCATCGATGCCGTCGCCGTTGACGTCCCCCGCGCCGGCGACCGAGAAGCCGAAGAAGTCGCTCGCCGCCTCGCCGCCCAGCGTGAACCCTTCGGAGCCGTCCGAGCTGAGCGCGGCGATCTCCACGACTGCTGCAAATCCGGCCATGACGATGTCCCCCAAACGCGCCGTCGCGACGCGGGCGAACGTTGGTCACCGGCTGGATTTCAATCAAATTCCGTTTTGACCTTCTGCTATACGCTAGGCGTATGGATCGCCCCGACCCTCACTCCCTCGAAGTCTTCCAGGCCGTGGTCGAGACCGGCTCGGCGACCCTGGCGGCGCGGCAGCTAAACATGACCCAGCCGACCGTCACCCGCGCCATCGCCCAACTGGAGCAGGTGACCGGCCTGACGCTGTTCGAGCGCGGCCGGTTCGGCATGCGGCCGACCGCCGAGGGGGCGATGTTCGCCGAGGAGGTCCGCCGCAGCTTTTCGGCCCTAGACCGGGTCGCCGCCTCGGCCCAGGCCATTCGCCAGGGCGTGCGCGGCCGGATCGTGGTTGGCGCCATACCGGCGTATGGGGAGGGCTTCGTCGCCCGGGCCATCGGCCGCCTGGTCGAGAACGCCCCCGAGGTCGACGCCTGTATCGACATCGACATCCCGCAGGACATGCTGCGCAAGGTGCTGCACGGCCAGACCGACCTGGCCGTCATGGCCGGGACCTTCGCCGATCACCCGGAACTGGAGGTCCATGTGCTGGGCCAGCGCCGGCTGATGGCGATCTCATGCGGGCCGACCACCCGCTGGCCGGCCGGGACGCGGTCGGGGTCGCGGAACTGGCCGGCACGGACATCGTGCTGCTGGCCGACCCCAATCCCCACCGCGCCCTGGTCATGCAGGTCTTCGCCAGCGCCGGCCTGCCGATCCGACCCCGCCTGGAGGTGGTCACCCAGCGCGGCGCCGCCTGGTTCGCCCTGTCGTCAGGCGCCGTCACCCTGATCGACCAGGAGATGGCCGCCGAGCTGGTGCGGCTGGAGCCCGGCGTGCGGGCGGCGACCTTCACCGCCGCCCCGCCCTGGGACGTGGTGGCCATCCGCTCGCGAGACCGCGCCCCGACCCTGCTGGCCGACGCCGCCCTGGCGCGGCTGAAGGAGGCCGCGGCCGAGGTCGGCGGGCGCTAGAGCAGCCAGCCGCCGCTGTCGCCGGTGACGTTGCCGGCGATGGTCATCCGGTAGTCGGCCCGGCCGTCGCCGTTGACGTCGAGCTGCAAGGTGGTGACCCCGGCCGCGAAGCTGAGCGTCATCTCGCCGGCGTGGTGGGTGAACCCGCCCACCAGATGGAAGGCGTCATCGCCGCCGGTCGAGATGTCGGCGTCGATGGCCGACAGGTCCAGCCGGTCGCCCTGGCCGGCGATCAGGTCGTTGACAGTATCGACCTCGATCGCCCCGCTGGTGCGGATCGAAGCCTGAGTCACCACGAAGGTGTCGAGCCCGCCGCCGCCGACCAGGATGTCATTGCCGGTCCCGCCGATCAGCGTGTCGGCGCCCAGGCCCGCCTTGATGACATCGTCACCCGCCCCGCCGTCCAGGCTGTTGGCGCCGCCGTTGCCGGTTAGGGCGTTGGCAAGGCTGTTGCCGGTGGCGTCGATGTTGCCCGAGCCGTCCTGGATCAGGTTCTCGACATTGGCCGCCAGGGTAAAGGTGGCGGTGGCGCGGACCGTATCGGTCCCCTGCCCGACGACCTCGCCGATCAGGTCGCCCGCATCGTCGACATAGAAACTATCATCACCCAAACCGCCGACCATGGTGTCGGCGCCCAGACCCCCGTTCAGAACATCGTTGCCGTCATCGCCGATGAGGGTGTCGTTCTCCGAGCCGCCGTTCAGCTGATCGGCGCCCGTCCCGCCGTTCAGGGAGTCGATCCCCGCGCCGCCGTCGAGAACGTCGTTGCCGATCCCGCCGGTCAGCGAGTCCTCGCCATTGCCGCCATCCAGCCGGTCGGCGCCGTCGCCGCCGCTGAGCCGGTCGTCGCCATCCTGCCCCAGCAGTTGATCGTTCCCCAGGTCGCCCAGGACGGTGTCGGCGCCCCCGCCGGCCTTGATCAGGTCGTCGCCGTCCCCGCCGCTGATGGTGTTTACGCCGCTGTTGCCGATGATGGTGTTGGCGGCGCTGTTGCCGGTCCCGTCAATGTCGCCCGAACCGTCGAGGATCAGCTTCTCGATGTTGCTCCCCAGCATCCAGGTGACCGTGGCGTAGACGACGTCGGAACCCTCGCCGCCGACCTCCACCGTGGTGTCGCCGAAATCGTCGACGATGTAGCTGTCGTCGCCCGCCCCGCCGGTCATGGCGTCGGCCCCCGTCCCGCCGTCCAGCCAGTCGCCGTTGTTGCCGCCGTCGAGGGTGTCGACGCCCGTCCCGCCATAGAGGAAGTCGGCGCCGTCCGCGCCGTTCAGATGGTCGGCGCCGCCAAGGCCGTTCAGCGTGTCGTCGCCGGCCAGGCCATTGAGCGTATCGGCGCTGGCGCCGCCGTCGTGCGCGTCGATGCCGATGGTGCCCGACCAGGTCTGGCCGGCCACATGGCCGTAATAGATCAGCGCCTGGCCGTTCGCGCCGTCATGCATGCCGCCAAACAGCAGGTCATCGATCCCATCGTCGTTGAAATCCCCGCCGCCGCCGATGATCTGGCTGCCGAAGAAGCCCGAGGCGGATACGGCCTCCACCCTGAAGCCGTTGCTGCCGTCCAGATCGGTGATGCTGATCGCCGCGGCGAAATCGCCCTCGGCGGCCGTGTTGCGGCCGAAAACCACATAGCCGGCGTTGTTGCTGCTGAGCGCCCGCTCGGAGATGACGATGTCGTCGACGCCGTCGCCGTTGATATCGCCCGCGCCCTGAGCGAACCGGCCCAGCCCCCTGTTGAGCTGGCCGTCGATACGGAAGCCGTTGGTCCCGTCGATGGTCGACAGATCGAACCCGCTGGCGAAGCCGCCTGACTGGCCGAAGACGACATAGACCTTCCCGGCCTGGCTGGCGTCCAGGGCCGAGACGATGACATCGTCGATTCCGTCGCCATTGACGTCGCCGGCGGCGCCCACCGCGAATCCAGCTGCGGCGCTGGCGGCAGGGCCGCGGATGGTGAAGCCGGTCGATCCCGTGATCGACGAAGCGGCGATGGAGGCCGCAAAGGCGCCGGAGACCGAGGTGTCCTTGCCATACAGCACATAGGCGGCGCCGGAGTTCGTCCCATTGACGTCGGCCGAGGCGTCGCCGACGATCAGATCGTCGATGCCGTCGCCATTGACGTCGCCGGCCCGTGAGACGGCGCTGGCCGAGCTGGCGGCGGTGGCGTTGGTGATCTGAAAGCCGTTGGTCCCGTTCAGGCTGGAAAGGTCGAGACTGGCGGCGAAGTCGCCGGACACGCCGGTGTCGCGGCCGAACACCACATAGGCGGTGGTCTTGTTCGTACCGATCAGAACGTCGTCGACGCCGTCGCCGTTGATGTCGCCCGCCGACGACAGCCACCGCCCGGCCTGATCGTTCGTCGACACACCGTTGATCTGGAAACCGTTCGGTCCGGTCAGGGTGGAGAGGTCGAGATTGGCCGAGAAGTCGCCGGCCTGGGCCGTGTCCTTGCCGAACACGATATAGACGGCCC
This sequence comes from Caulobacter ginsengisoli, assembly GCF_030814835.1. Taxonomy (GTDB): domain Bacteria; phylum Pseudomonadota; class Alphaproteobacteria; order Caulobacterales; family Caulobacteraceae; genus Caulobacter; species Caulobacter ginsengisoli. Next base: position 189,732 of record NZ_JAUSVS010000002.1, on the reverse strand, counting down.
CCGAGAACGAGCCGTGAGGATCGGCGCCGATCGCGCCGATGGCCAGATCGTCGATGCCATCGCCATTGAAATCGCCATGACCGAAGGTCGCGGCCAGATCGTCGCCGGGAATCTCACCGCTGATCTTGAAGCCGTTGGTCCCATCCAGGCTGGACACGCTGAAGCTGGCCGGAAAGCCGCCCGCCGTCCCGAACACCACATAGGCGGCGCCGGGGCTTCCATCTGGGACGTCGGCGGTGGGCGCTCCGATAACGAAGTCGTCGATGCCATCGCCGTTGAGATCGCCGGCCGCGGTGACCGAATAGCCGAAAGTGTCGCCCGCCGCCGCGCCATCGATCAGAAAGCCGCTGACGCCGTCGCCGTCCGCAAACGTGATTTCCGCCGGAAAATCAGCCATTTTCGCCCCCGTCCCCACTATGGGTTTATGCGGCGCAAGCTGGTCGCGGACCGGCGTTCAATCAAATTCCGTTTTGCCCCCGATGATATACGCTGCGTCTATGGATCGGCTGGACCCGCACGCCCTCGAAGTCTTCCTGGCCGTGGCCGAGACCGGATCGGCCAGCCTGGCCTCGCGGCGGCTGCGCCTGACCCAGCCCACCGTCACCCACGCGATCGGCCAGCTGGAGAAGCAGACCGGCCTGACCCTCTTCGAACGCGGCAGGTTCGGCATGCGGCCCACCGCCGAGGGCCTGCTGTTCGGCGAGGCGGTGCGCCGCAGCTTCGCCGGACTGGACCGCATCACCGCCGCGGCCGAGGCGATCCGGCGCGGCGTGCGGGGCCAGCTGGTGATCGCCGCCCTGCCCGTCTATGCCGACGGCTTCGTCCATCACGCCATCGGCCGGCTGGCGGCCCGCTCGCCCGATCTCAATGTCCGGACCGAAACCCACGGGCCCGAGGAGGTGCTGCGCAAGGTGCTGCACGATCAGGCCGACCTGGGGGTCATCATCGGCCCCCTGCCCGGCCAGACCCAGCTTACCGTGCACCGGCTGGGCGAGCGGCGGCTGATGGCGGTGATGAACGCCAGCCATCCTCTGGCCGCCCGCTCGGAGGTGGGGGTCGCGGACCTGGCGGACCAGGAGATGGTGCTGATGGCGCCGCCGAACCCGCACCGGACCATGATCGCCCAGGCCTTCGCCGCGGCCGGGGCGCCGCTGCAGGCGCGGCTGGAATCGACGACCCAGCGCGGGGCCGGCATCCTGGCCCTGACCTCGGGAACCATGACCCTGATCGACCAGGAGATGGCCGGCGAACTGGCGCGGCTGGACCCCGATGTGCATCTGGCCACCTTCACGGCGGCGCCGTCCTGGGAGGTGCTGGCGGTGCATTCCAAGGACAGGCCCCTGACCCTGGCCAGCGAGGCGGCGCTGGAGGCTTTGCGCCACGAGATGGCGGCGCGCTGATGGACCGGCTCGATCCTCGCGCGCTGGAAGCCTTTCAGGCCGTCGTCGAGACCGGCTCGGCGACCCTGGCCGCTCAGAAATTGCATCAGACCCAGCCGACCATCACCCGGGCCATCGCCCAGCTGGAGCAGCAGACGGGCCTGACCCTGTTCGACCGGGGCCGGTTCGGCATGCGGCCGACCGCCGAGGGCCTGCTGCTGGCCGAGGAGATCCGCCGCAGTTTCGTAGGCCTGGAACGGCTGGCCGCCTCGGCCCAGGCCATTCGCGGCGGGCTGCGCGGCCAGATCGTGGTGACGGCCATGCCGGTCTATGGCGAGGGCTTCGTCACCCGCGCCCTGGCCAGGCTTGCGGCCGGCGCCCCGGACGTGCAGGCGCGGGTGGAGCTGGACGCGCCGCCGGACGCGGTGCGCAAGGTGCTCAGCGACCAGGCCGATATCGGCATCGTGGCCGGCCCGTTCGCCGGCCATGCGGAGGTCGAGAGCATTCCGCTCGGCCGCCGCAAACTGATGGCCTTCATGGGCCAGGATCACCCGCTGGCCGGCCGCGCCAGCCTGGGCGTCGCCGATCTCGCCGGGCTGGACCTGGTGCTGATGGCCGACAACAATCCCATGCGCGCCCTGGTGCAACAGGCCTTCGCCGCCGCCGGCGCGCCGCTGCGGCCCAAGCTGGAGGCCTTCACCCAGCGGTCGGCCGCCCTGATGGCGCTGTTGTCGGGCTCTCTGGCGCTGATCGACCAGGAACTGGCCGCGGAACTGGTCCGCCAGGACAGTCAAATCCGCATCGCCGACTTCACCGCCACCCCCGCCTGGGACGTGGTGGCGGTCCGTTCACGCGCCAAGCCAGCCACCCTGGTCGCCGAGGCGGCCCTGGCGCAGTTGAAGAGCGCCATGGCGGAAAGCTCCGCCTGACGCTCCTCAGCCTATCGTCTAGTCCTTGAAGGTCTTGGGCTCGTTATGCCGGGCCTCGAAGTCACGGATTTCCGACTCGGCCTTGTCCTTGGCGTAGCCGTAGCGCTCCTGGATCTTGCCCAGCAGCTGGTCGCGCTTGCCGGCCACGGTCTGCAGGTCGTCGTCGGTGAGCTTACCCCACTGCTCCTTGACCCTGCCGCTCATCTGTTTCCACGAGCCCTCAATACGGTCCCACATGGTCTGCTCTCCTTATATCGTCGGCGTTTGCGGGTCGATCCGCGAACGTCTCGCAAAAAGAACAAGCAGGCGGGGCGCGGGTTCCGCCGGCGGGTGAAAAGGCTCAAGCTGGCGTCATGATCCACCATCGCTACCCTGGAGATTCCCCGGCATGAACCGCCGCCAGTTGATCCTGACCGCCTCCGCCCTCCCCTTCGTTCCAGGACTAGCCATGGCCGCCACACCCGTTCCGCCGATCGTTCGGAAAGACCCCAAGCGCATCGAGCAGCTGGGCCGGGTGCGGGTCGACGAATACGCCTGGATGAAGGACGACAACTGGCAGAACGTCCTGCACGACCCCAGCCTGATCAAGGCCGAGGTGAAGGCGCACCTGCTGGCCGAGAACGCCTACTTCAAGGCGATGATGGCCCCGACCGAGCCGTTGCAGGCCAAGATGTTCGAGGAGATGAAGGGCCGCATCAAGGAGGACGACGCCTCCGTCCCCGTGCCCGACGGCCCCTGGGAATACTACACCCGCTTCGAGAAGGGCGCACAGCAGGCCATCCATGCCCGGCGGCCGCGCGGCAAGACCGATGGTGAGCAGATCCTGCTGAACGAGGAGGTCGAGAAGGTCGGCAAGGCCTTCTATCACGTCGACGAGGCCGACAATTCGCCCGACCATGGCCTCTATGCCTGGATGGCCGACGAGCAGGGCAGCGAGGTCTACCGCCTCTACGTCAAGGACCTGGCCACCGGCGCGGTGCTGCCCGAGCCGATCGAGAGTGTCTACGGCTTCTGCTGGTCGCCGGATTCGAAATTCATCTTCTGGGTGCTGCGCGACGAGAACGGCCGCCCGGCCAAGGTCTATCGGCGGCCGGCGCGCGGCGGCAAGGCCGACGACGTGCTGATCCATGACGAGCAGGACGAGGGCTTCTTCATCAGCGTCTATCCGACCGCATCCAGGCAATGGGTGGTGCTGTCGCTGGGCGAGGGCGAGACCAGCGAGATGCGGCTGATCCCGGCCGGCGATCCGACCGCCACGCCGGCCATCGTGGAGCCGCGCAGCAAGGGCGTGCTCTACGACATCGACCACTGGGGCGAGGAGTTCATCATCCGCACCAACGCCGACGGAGCCATCGACTTCAAGCTGGTCAAGGCGCCGGTGGCGAGCCCCGGCAAGGCGCACTGGAAGGACTGGGTCCCCTACAAGCCCGGCCGGCTGATCGAGGGCGGGGCGGCCTTCAAGGACCACTTCGTCCGCCAGGAAAAGTCCGACGCCCTGAGCCGCCTCGTCGTCACCGACCGCGCCGGCAAGGAAACGCCTCTGGCCTTCGAGGAGGAAACCTACGCCCTGACCCTGCAGGGGGGCATGGAGTACGGCGGCGGGACGATGCGCTTCGTCTATGAATCGCCGACCACGCCCAAGCAGTGGTTCGACTACGACCTGGCCAGCGCCAAGCGCACCCTGCGCAAGACCCAGGAAATCCCCTCCGGCCACGATCCGAGCCGCTATGTCACCCGCCGGCTGAACGCCAAGGCGGCCGACGGCGCGGAGGTGCCGATCTTCGTGCTGATGAAGAAGGATACCAAGCTCGACGGCCAGTCGCCGCTGATGCTCTACGGCTATGGCAGCTATGGCTCCTCGCAGGAGCCGACCTTCTCGATCCGCAATTTCAGCCTGGTCGACCGCGGCTGGATCTGGGCCCAGGCCTGCGTGCGCGGCGGCTCGGAAAAGGGCTGGGGCTGGTTCCAGGACGGCCGCAAGTTCAAGAAGAAGAACAGCTTCAGCGACTTCGTCGCCTGCGCCGACCACCTGCACGCCGCCGGCTATGGCGCGGCGGACCGCACGGTGGCCTATGGCCGCTCAGCCGGGGGCCTGCTGATGGGCGGCGTCACCAACCTGGCCCCGGAGAAGTTCGCCGGGATCATCGCCGGGGTGCCTTTCGTCGACGTGATCAACACCATGAGCGACACCAGCCTGCCGCTGACCCCGCCCGAATGGCCCGAATGGGGCGATCCGATCAAGGATCCGGCCGCCTACGACTACATGATGAGCTACAGCCCCTACGACAACGTGGCGGCCAAGCCCTACCCCGCCGTCCTGGCCTATGCCGGGCTATCCGACCCCCGGGTGACCTACTGGGAGCCCGAAAAATGGACACAGCGGCTTCGGACCCACACCACCAGTGGCAAACCCATCCTGCTGTGGGTCAACATGGAGGCCGGACATGCCGGCTCCTCGGGCCGGTTCGACTATCTGAAGGAAACCGCCCGTGACCTGGCCTTCGCCGTCTGGGCGGTCGACAAGGGATGGCTGAAGGCGTGACCTTGGTGAGGGCGGCGACGCCGCAAGACGCGGGGGCCCTGGCGGCCATCTATGGCCATGCCTGCCTGCATGGCTTTGGCACCTTCGAAGAAGCCGCCCCAACGCCTGAGGAAATGGCCGGGCGGATGGCCGCCATCCAGGCGCGCGGCCTGCCCTATCTGGTGGCCGAGGTCGAGGGCGAGGTGCTGGCCATGGCCTATGCCGGCCCGTTCCGGCCGCGGGCGGCCTATCGCTACAGCGTCGAGGACAGCGTCTATGTCTCGCCCCGGGCCCAGGGCCAGGGGCTGGGCCGCCTGGTGCTGAGCGCGGTGATCGACCATTGCGAAGGCATGGCGCTGCGCCAGATGATGGCGGTGATCGGCGACAGCGAAAATCTCGGCTCGATTCGGCTGCATGAGTCGCTGGGCTTCGTGCGCCAGGGGGTTATGCGCTCGGTCGGCTACAAGCACGGCCGCTGGCTGGACATCGTGATGATGCAGCGCCCCCTGAACAGCGGCGACGCCAGCCCGCCCGACGCTGGCGGACTTCAGCTCTCCGGTTTCTGAGCGGCCAGCGCCTGGGCGGCGTGGCGGGCCAGCCGCTCGCCGATGGCGGCGTCCTGAGCCTGGGAAAATCGCAGTCCGTTTCCCATCGCGATGAAACGCGGCCACCATGGGCGTGATCCGCAGGTTGTTGAGAGAATTCCATGATCCGCCTTCCTGTCCTTGCGCTCGTGCCGGCCGTGATCCTGCTGTGTCCCGGCCCGGCCGCCGCGGCCGGTGGGACCAGTCTCGCCGACGCCCGGACGCAGCCGGCGACGCGGCTGGCGGACCGTGTGCTGTCGCAGTTCGCCGGCCAGCTGGTGGCGGTGCGCCGGCCGCCGGGCGAGGTGTTGTCGACCCTGGAATTTTCCACCCGGCCGAAGTCGGCGGGATTCCCGGGCCTGTGCATGGCCAAGATCGTGATGGTCGAGATGCGCTATGACGGACAGGGCGCGGGCCTGCGCACCCCGGCCCGGGCCGAGGACCTGTCGTTGCGCGAGGTCTATCGCATCGTCGGCGACACCAAGCCGATTCCCGGCGGCTGGAACGAGCCCTACGGCCGCTGGCTCGATTCGAACTGCGGACGGTTTGCGGACGGGCTGGACTTCTTCTCCGCCTCGACCCCCGCCGCCGCCTGGCGTGGCGCGCAGGTCATGGCGCAGATCCTGCCCGGGCCGGACGGCAAGACCGCCTCCAGCGTGGCGGTCTCCTGCGCCAATCGGGGGCAGGCCTGCGACATCCCCGCCATGCTGGCCAAGCTGGGCGACAGCGGCCTTGGCAGCGTCGAGGAAACCCCGTGCAACGCCGAGGCGCCCGATGGCCTCTCCTGCATGACCCTGATCTTCGCCATCGACCGCACGGCGGCCCAGGACACCATCGTCACGCTGCGGGTCGTGCTGAAGCAGCGCGAGCCTTTTCCGGTCGAAATCGTCCGGGCCAGCATCTCGGGCGTGCGGGCGGCGGCCGACTGACGGCGCGGAAAATCCCGAGGGAGGGCGTTGGCTGGGGAACTAGGACTCGAACCTAGAATGACGGTACCAAAAACCGCAGTGTTACCATTACACCATTCCCCAGCAGGAACGGCGCGGGCCCTTCCGGGCCCGGCGAGGCGGTGGAGATAGCGTATGAGCGAGGGCGATGCAACGCCGCCGTCGCTGCTTTGAAATAGTCTTGTCAGGCTCGCTTGCGGACTGGAAGAGCCTCCCCTATAAGGCGCGCTCCCAAGTCGGAGTGTAGCTCAGTCTGGTAGAGCACCGTGTTCGGGACGCGGGGGTCGCAGGTTCGAATCCTGCCACTCCGACCATTTCCCCGCGTTAAGTCCTGAACACAAATCGCCCTTACCAGCCGCCACGCCCAAGCGCGGCAAATTCGCCTGAATGTTGCGTCGTGTTCATTTGACGCCAACGCCTGTGCATATAGGTCATAGTGGACATTGGCGGATTGGACCGCCGTGACGCCGGGGTCCCCGATGAAACAGTTCCTGTTGACCATGGCCGGCGTCTTCGTCGGGCTGATGCTCTTCTTTTTCGTGGCGATGGTCAGCTTCTTTGGGTTCATCGCCTCGATCGCCTCCAGCAGCAGCAAGGACATCACGCCCGCCCATGCCGTCCTGGAGCTGGACCTGCGCCAGGGCCTGAGCGATCAGGATCCGCAGAACGCCTTCGCCATCTTCAGCGGCGGCTCGCAGTCGGTGATGACCATCATCCAGGTGCTGCGGGCCGCTGAAACGGACAACAAGGTCGAGGCCATCTTCGTTCGCCTGCCCGAGGGCGGCGTCGCCCCGGCGGCGGCCGACGAGCTGCGGCTGGCCTTCCAGCACTTCAAGAAGAGCGGCAAGCCGATCTGGGCCCACAGCCAGGGCCTCTACCCCTCCGGCGCCGTGGTCTCGACCTACATGCTGGGAGCTTCGGCCGACCAGCTGTGGATGCAGCCCGACAGCAGCTTCCAGGCGGTCGGCATGGCCAGCGAGGACATGTTCTTCAAGCGCTTCTTCGACAAGTACGGCGTCAGGGCCGACTACGAGCAGCGCTACGAGTACAAGAACGCGGTCAATCCCTACCTCTACAGCGACTACACCGCCGCCCACCGCGAGTCGGAACTCAGCTGGATGGGCTCGATCTACCGGACCGCGGTGCTGACCGCCTCGGCCGACCGCAAGCAGAATCCCCAGACCTTCCTGGCGACGCTCGAAGCCGGGCCCTATTCGGCCGAGGAGGCCCGGGCCAAGGGGCTGATCGACCAGGTCGGCCAGGTCAAGGACGCCGAGGACGCCCTGATCGCCAAGGTCGGCGGCGACGCCAAGCTGGCCGACTTCGACGACTATGCCGGCGGCGCCAAGGCGCGGATGGGGTCCGGTTCGGGTCCGGTGATCGCCGTGATCGGGGCCGAGGGCGCCATCATGACCGGCAAGGGCGGCGGCGGCAGTCCGTTCGGCGGCGAGCAGACCGTCTGGTCCGACGACGTCGCCAAGGCCATCTACGAGGCGGCCGAGGACAAGGACGTCAAGGCCATCGTCTTCCGCGTCTCCTCGCCCGGCGGCTCGGACACCGCCTCGGAACAGATCCTGGCCGCCGTGCGGGCCGCCAAGAAGGCCGGCAAGCCGGTGGTGGTCAGCATGGGCACCTATGCGGCCTCGGGCGGCTACTGGATCTCCAGCCAGGCCAGCGCCATTGTCTCCCAGCCCACCACCCTGACCGGCTCGATCGGGGTGTTCGGCGGCAAGTTCGCCCTGGGCGAGGCGCTGGGCAAATTCGGGGTCGACGTGCGCGGCGTCAGCGTCGGCAGCGACTATGCCGGCGCCTTCGGAACCGGCGACGAATTCACCCCCAAGCAGCGGGCCGCCTTCTCCGCCTGGATGGACCGCATCTATGGCGGCTTCGTCGCCCGGGTGGCCGAGGGCCGCAAGCTGCCCCAGGCCCGGGTGCGCGAGATCGCCAAGGGCCGGGTCTGGACGGGCGTGCAGGCCCAGCAACTGGGCCTGGTCGACCAGATCGGCGGCTTCTACGACGCCGTCGACCGGGCCAAGGCCCTGGCGGGCGTCAAGGGCGAGGTTCGGCTGAAGATGATCGGCGGCGCCAAGTCGCCCTTCGAGGCCCTGGGCCGCCTGTTCGGTGGCACCGAGACCTCGATGAAGACCCTGGCGGCCGCGGCCTGGGTGATGGGCGATCCCCGCTCACAGGCGATCCTGGACCAGATGGCCCAGTCGCGGCTGCGGGATCGCGGGGCGACGGTCCTGGCCCCCACGCCGATCCGCCAGGGGCGCTAAGCCCCCGCCAAGACAAAGACGCGAAGGGCCGGCAGTCCCACTGCCGGCCCTTTGTTTTACGCTAGACCTCACCGCCAACAGCCCGCCGGCTGACTTGCGCCGCAGGCGTCTCAAACGTGCGCATGTCCCAGGCCCACGAGGATTGGCGAGGCCTGTTCGCGTCGTTCGCGTTGTTCGCGTTCCAGCCTTGCAGGCGTGGATGCGCCTCCCAACGCCCGGATTTTTTAACGCGAACAACGCGAACAACGCGAACGAAGCAAGCCAAAGCCTGATGGCGGTGAGCGGCGCTCAGCGGCCGCAGTGGGGCTGACGATAGCTGTCCGTGTTGTCCGTGTTGTCCGTGGTCAAACCTTGCAAGCGGCGATACCGCCCCCGCCGCCGGAATTTTTACCACGGACAACACGGACAACACGGACGGGCTTAGCCTTTGATGGCTGGGTTCGGGTGACCCTTCGGGTCGATGCTGGTGGTGCCCCTGCGAACCAGCGTCATGCCCCAGCGATCTGGGCTGCGGGCAAAGAAAAAGGGCGGTGGGGTTTCCCCCACCGCCCTCGTTCATGTCAGGGCTGAAGCCCCGCCTTCTACCACTTCTTGGAGATTTGGATGAAGGCGCGGCGGCCGATGACGTCATACTGGTTGATGGCCGCGGTGCCGATCCGGAACTGGCCGGTCGACTGCGACGGCGGACGCTCGTCGAACAGGTTCTGGATGCCGGCCTGGAAGGTCCAGCTGTCCATCTTCTTGCGCACCGAGATGTCGTGATAGGCGGTGAACTCGTCATAGCGCTTCAGATAGACCGTCACCGGGACGAGGGTCAGAGGCCCGGTGCCCAGCAGACTGGTGCAGGACTGGATCGGGCCGGCGCCAACCCGGCAACGGTCGGTGTAGCGCGTGTTGTTGGTGATGGTATCGGCGCCGAAGGCTTCCGGACCGGAGTCCGACTGCTTGCCGACCAAATCCACGCCCCAGAAGAAGGTCCAATCGCCCTTGTCGAAGCGGGCGTTGATCTGGGAGGTGAAGTCCGGTTCGGTCGTCGTGCCGTTCTGGTCGGTGCTCGCCCCCGCCAGCAGCGCCTGGGTGTCCTTGAAGGTCCAGGTGGTCGACGTGTCGAGGGTGAATTTACCGAAGTCGAACTCGTGGGCGTAGTGGGTGTTCAGGTCCAGACCGTTGTTGATCTGCTCAGCCACGTTCAGGTAGCCGTCGAACACATCGATGATGTTGAAGGTCGGCGGGTTACCGTTGATGCCGGTTTTGTCGCGGTGGAACAGGGTGCAGAAGGCGTTCGGGAACGAGCCCACGCCGCGATAGCACTGGTTCAACGTATTCAGCGGACCAAAGCGGGTGATTTCATTCTCGACCGTGATCTCGAAGTAGTCGACCGCGACGGAAAGGTCGATGAAGCTGGGGGTCCAGATCACACCGACCGTCTTGGCTTCCGAGGTTTCGGCCTTGAGGACGCCCGCGCCGCCGCCCGCGATGATCAGGGCGGAGGAACCGCCGCCGAACGAGTTGGCCGCGGTGTAGCCCGCCGGGATCCCATCGGCCGCACAGTTGGTCAGCAGGTTGGGATCGCCCGAAGCGACATAGTTGATGCAGGGATCGACCTGGTTCTGGCCCAGGAAGCTGGTCTGATTGGCCAGATACAGTTCATACAGCGCCGGGGCGCGGAACGAGGTGCCCTTGGTGGCGCGGATGCGCCAGGCGTTGGAAATCTGCCAGTTCAGACCGACCTTATAGGTCGAGTCCGAGCCGTAGGAGTCGTAGTCGGTGTAGCGGCCCGACAGCTGGACGTCGAAGGACTCGATGCCCGGAAGACCCTTAAAGACCGGGATTTCCAGTTCGCCGAAGACTTCCTTCACCGTGTCGTCGCCCTTGGTCTGGCCGGCGGAGGTGGAGCCCCACAGGTTGCCAGAGCGCTCGTTCAGGCCCGGAAGGTCGTTGATCTCGTCCTTGCGCCAGCTGATGCCGAAGGCCGAGCCGAGCGGGCCGGCCGGCAGCTGGAACAGGTCGCCAGTGATCGAGAACTCGAAGGCGTCCTGGGTGTAGGTGGTGTTGCCGGTTTCCTTGGCGAACAGGAAGGCGGCCTGAGCAGCGGAGAAGTTGCCGTTCAGGACGTCGGCCGAGAGCCAGTTGATGCCGCCGGGCAGCTGGCTGGCGCAGTTGAAGCCGGAAATGTTGTGGCTGGCGTGCGGTTGGAAGCAGGGAACGTTGGCCGCCGCGCCATAGGCGGTGGGGGGGGCCAAGATCGCCGGGTTTTGGATGTTCACAAAGCCGCCGGTCGTCGCCAGCACCCGGTCATTATAGATGATGTCCGTGGTGTAGTCGGCGTCCGAGTCGCTGTGCTGGTAGAACAGGTCGTAGGACCAGCCGTCCATGAAGGGGATGTCGCCACGGACGCCCACGACGGCGCGCCAGTAGTTGACTTCCTGGCTACGGTCGGAGGCCAGCGGGATGATCGGCAGCAGCGAGCCGAGGGTGGCGCCCCAGCCGGCCGTGTTGCCTTGGTAGCCCTGGTTCACACCCGGGAAGAACTGACGGGCGCCGTACTGGACCGACTCACGACGGTTCAGCAGCAGCTCGCCGTAGAGTTCGGCGTTCGGGGTCAGATCATAACCACCCGTGGCGAAGAGGCTGGTGCGCTTCACCGGGCTCAGGATCGAGGAGCGGGCATAGGCCGGCGCGTCCTGGTGCGAGTAGGGGTAGGTGATCGGGAAGCCGGCGCGGGTCTGACGGACCAGGCCGAACGGAATCGGCAGGCTGCCGAAGCCCCCGCCGATGTTGTTGGGGCCGCCCGAGTTACCTTGCGCGGCGGTCGGATAGGTGACGCCGGCGTCCGGGAACATCAGGTCGCCGTAGGTGCCGGTGCGCACAATCCGGCTGAACAGGTTATAGCACTTGAACTTGTCCGAAGCCGACTGGCCGGGATCGGTGTTGGCGTAGTCGACGCGAGCCCCGCCACGGCCGCCGGCGAACTCATAGTCGCTGGTGCAGGCGGTGTCGTCGCGGTCTCCGCGGCGCAGGACCTTCTGCTCATAGTAGTCGGCGGCGATGTTGATATAGCCGCGGTCGAAGGTCTTGCCCCAAGCGCCGCTCAGCCGGAAGGTTTCACCACCCTGCTCGAAGGGGATGTTGCCGAAGACGTTCAGCTCGATGCCGTCGTAGTTCTGCTTGGTGATGATGTTGATGACACCGGCGACGGCGTCGGAGCCGTAGATCGACGAGGCGCCGTCCTTCAGGATCTCGAAGCGTTCGACGATCGAGTTGGGGATGACGTTCAGGTCGACGGGGCCGACCGTGCCGCGGGTGCCGGCCGGACCGACGCGACGGCCGTTCAGCAGAACCAGGGTGCGGGTGGCGCCCAGGCCGCGCAGCGAGATGGTGTTGGCCCCGGGGCCGCCGTCCGTCACGAAGCCGGTCAGCTGGTTGTTCACCTGGAACGAACCGCTGGCGATGGTCGACTGCTGGAGAATCTCGGTGGTGTCCACCAGGCCTTCCAGGGTCGATTGCTCAGCCGTGATCACCTGGATCGGGGCCGAGCTGGTGTATTCGGTGCGCTTGATGCGCGAGCCGGTGATCACCAGGGCCTCAACCGTGTTGCCCTCGTCCGAGGAGGACGTGGTGGTCGAAGCCGGCGGCGTCGTGGCCGGCGGAGCGCCTTGCGCGAAGGCGGCGGACGGCGCGGCGGCGAGTGCGGCGGCCGCGAAGCCCACCATCACCGTCGTGCCGAAGAGAAACTTGCGATCCAGCATGTTGAGCACTTTCCCCAGTAGCCCGATGAAATCTGCAGCCGAACAGGCCGGCCGCCCGCGAGACAGGGTCCCGCAAGGTCTGTCGAACCTAGCAGCTTCAAGAGCCGCGACAAGGATCATGACCGAAAAGCGTTCGTTAGCCGCAACCCCGTTACAATCTCGCCACACTTTCCCTTCGAGCGCGTTACAAAGCGCCCGACTCGCCCCTCAGGCGTGGCGGCAACCACAGCTTGGCGTTCTGAAATATCAGGTTAGATTGCTCCCTTGAGAGCGGCGATCCGCCAAACCGCTGACCCCGAACCGGCGCGGAAAGGGCAGTTCCTTTCCGATTCGGCCCCTCGGGCGGCATCATTCATGAGGGCAAAGTGAAGCCACATTTCCGTATCCTTCGCCGTGTCGCGGCCCTTGCGCTGTTCGCGGGGCTGGGGGCCATCGGGGCCGCCCAGGCCCAGACTCCGGCCGCCGCACCCGCCCCGCCCAGCGCCAACGACTTCGGTCGCGAAGCCGCCATCCGCGGCGTTCAGCTGTCGCCGGATGGCTCGCGAATCGTGGCCGTCACCTCGCCGGACGGCGTGACGCCCTACGTCACCATCTGGCGCACCGACGCCATGGATCAGAAGCCGACCTATCTGGGTTGCGGCGAGCGCAACACCTGCCAGAGCGCCCGGTTCATCAAGAATGACCGCCTGATCGTGTCGATCCGTCAGACCATCGACAGCGGCTCGACCAAGACCCACCTGTTCTGCGCTCTGATCACCGACCTGAATTTCGGCAGCGTGCGCAACATCAGCGGCGCCAAGGACCAGAACAGCTGCTCGGGCGGCTCGCTGGTCGACGATCTGCCCTTCGATCCGAACAACATCCTGATCCAGAACAACGACGGCATCTACAAGATGAACGTCTACACCGGGGCGCGGGCCAAGGTGTACACCAACTCCGACAAGTTCGGTGGCGAGCAGACCGACCTCAAGGGCGAGATTCGCGCCCGCCAGTCGGTCGACTACGACAATGGCCGCGTCTACATCGCCCAGTGGATCCGCAACCCCAAGACCAACAACTGGGAAGAGCACTTCCGCTGGTACGCCGCCGACCGCGAGCCGGTGGACATCGTGGGTTTCACCGAAGACCCCGACGTCATCTACGTCAGCACCAACCGCGGCCAGGATAAGTCCACCATCTTCGAGTACAACATTCAGACCCGGAAGTTGGAGCCGGCCTTCGGCATCAAGCTGTTCGACGCCGACGGCGTGGTGCAAAACCAGAACCCCAAGGACTATGGCCGCCTGCTGGGTTTCACCTACCAGGGCGAAACCCGCCACACCTATTGGGTCGATGGCAAGATGGAGGCCCTGACCAAGGGCCTGCGCGCCGCCCTGGGCGTCAAGACCGTCACCGTCAGCTGGACCGACATCGCCACGGGCGAGGCCAGCAAGTTCCCGGTCGCCGACGGCGCAGACGCGGTGCTGAGCAACTGGTCCGATGACATGGAGTACGCCATCGTCGTCAAGACCGGTCCCAGCCAGCCGCCGGAATATTACCTGCTGCACAATGGCCAGCTGAAGCTGCTGGGCAAGCAACGCCCCTGGTTCAACACGGCGATGCTGGGCGATACCCGCCTGGTGCAGTATCCGGCCCGGGACGGCATGTTGATCCCCGGCTTCCTGACCACGCCCAAGGCCGAGTTCTATGGCCCCGGCCCCTACCCGACCATCATCCTGCCGCACGGCGGTCCGTGGTCCCGCGACGACCTGAGCTGGGACGGCTCCGGCTGGATCCAGTATTTCGCCTCACGCGGCTACGCGGTCCTGCAGCCCGAATACCGCGGCTCGCAAGGCTGGGGGCAGAAGCTCTGGCGCGCCGGCGACAGCGAGTGGGGCCAGAAGATGCAGGACGATATGGATGACGGCGCCAAGTGGCTGATCAGCCAGAAGATCGCCGCCCCCGATCGCATCGCTATGCACGGCTACAGCTATGGCGGCTATGCGGCCATGGCCGCCTCGGTGCGCTCCAACGGCATCTACCAGTGCTCGATCGCCGGCGCCGGGGTGGCGGGCCTGGACTACTTCCGCGAAAGCATGGTCTCGAACCCGATCCTCAAGGCCTTCCAGCGCCCGACGATCAACGGCCTGCAGCCGATCGATCATGTGGGTGAGGTGTCGATCCCGATCTTCCTCTACCACGGCGACCGCGACGTCACCGTCCGCATCGAGGAGTCGGAGCGGTTCGTGGCGGGGCTGAAGCGCTACAACAAGCCCTATAAGTTCACCGTGCTGAAGGACATGGGCCACCAGTCCAACCGCTGGGAAGCCGGCCAGATCACCCAGGTGCTGACCGAAATCGAGAGCTACCTGCGCACCGACTGCGGCCCCGGCGGGCTGTAGAATCGAGGCTGAAATCGAGACTGGGAAGGGCGGGGGAAACCCCGCCTTTTCTTTTGTCCCTACCCCGCCTCGCCCCAGATGCGGCGCAGGTTGGCGCGGACGTACTGCAGGCGGGTGCGGTTTTCCCAGCTCATGTTGAAGCCCTCCAGGGCCGCCACCTCGTCGAGCTGGAACAGCAGCTCGCGGAACACCGGGTCGGCGATCTGGCTCTCGATGAAGGTGATGGCCACCAGCCGCTCGCCGGCGGTGACCGGCAACACCTCGTGCAGGGTGGTCGAGGGATAGAGCACCGCCGAGCCGGCCGGCAGCTTGAAGGTCACCTGGCGCGTGCCCAGCGTGATGGCCAGTTCGCCGCCCTCATAGGTATCCGGATCGCCGAGGAAGACCGTGCAGGACAGGTCCGAGCGCAGCGGCCGGGCGCCCACCTGCATGAAGGGCGCGTCGGAATGCAGGCCGTATCTCATTGCCGGCTCGTAGCGGGCCAGCAGCGGCGGGGCCATGATCCGCGGATAGGCGAAGTTGCGGAAGGTCTCATTGCGCTGCAGGGCCGTGGCCACCAGCCGCGAGGATTCGGCATAGGCCTCGCCGCCGCTGTCGATCTGCAGATTGTCCTTCACTTGCGAATGGGGGCTGGAGATGCGGCCGTCGACGAAGCGGGCGCTCTTGGCGATGTCGCGCAACCGCGCGCACTCCTCGGCGGTCAGGACGTCGGCGATCTCCTGGAACATAACGCGGCCCGCTCCCAAAGCTGTCCCAGGCCTTATAGCGGCAAGAGGACGAGCCGCGCACCCCCGGCTGGCGGAGACCGACGGGCTCGGCTAAAGGGACCTGCAAGTCATTGTATTGAGGCAGGCTTTATGGCGACGAACGACGCCCCGCGGGACCGCGCTCTGGGCGCCATCGAGCAGGCTCTGGGAGCCAATCGCATCGACCAGGCGATCGGCCTGGCGCGGCAGGCCGAGGCCGACGGCGTCGAGCACCCGCTGATCCTCAACCTGGTCGCCTTCGCCTTCGAGAACGAGGGTCAGTTCGGCGAGGCCCTGACCCGGCTGGACCGGGCGCTGCAGCTGGAGCCGCAGAATGTCCTGACCCTCAGCGCCATCGGCCAGTGCCTGTCGAAACAGGGCCGGCCCAAGGACGCGCTGGAGGCCTTCGACGCCGCCATCTCGCTGCTGCCCAGCCATGCGCCGGCCCATCACGGCCGCGCGGCGGCCCAGGCCTCGCTGGGCGACGACGACGACGCCTGGCAGAGCGAATCGCTGGCGGCGCGGCTGGACCCGCGCTTCCCCGACCCGCTGGGCGGGCTGGCCGAGATGTCGATGCGCCGTGGCGAGATCGACCAGGCCCGGCAATATGCCCGCCAGGCCCTGGCCCTGGACCCGCGCCAGCCGGTGGCGGCCTATGTCATGGCCTCGCTGAACGCCCGCGACCAGCAGCCCGCCGAGGCGGCCCGCCAGCTCGAGGCGCTGATTGCCGGTGGCGGCCTGACCCCGCTGCACGCGGCCATGACCCAGCGCCTGCTGGGCGACCAGCTGGAAGAGCTTGGCCGGTTCGACGAGGCCTGGCAGGCCTACGACCTGGCCAACAAGGGCATGTGGCGGCTGCTGGGCCGGGGTTTCGAGATCACCGGGGTCGAAACCGCCGCCCCGATGTGCCGCCGGGTGCGGGCCTATGTCGAGGCGGCCCCCGCCGGCGCCTTCGATCCAGCGCCCCAGAACACCCCCTCCCCCGCCGCCGAACACATCTTCCTGGTCGGGTTCGTGCGCTCTGGCACCACCCTGCTGGAGCAGGTGCTGGCCAGCCATGCCGACGTCGTGGCGCTGGAAGAGAAGCCGACCCTGCGGGCGCTGACGGCGGAGTTCTTCTCGGACCAGGCGGGCCTGGATCGGCTGACGGCCATGACCGAGACGGAAGCGGACGTCCTGCGCGAGACCTACTGGCGCTCGGTGGCCGACCAGGGCGCCCAGGTCGCCGGCAAGGTGTTCGTCGACAAGGCGCCGATGACCTCGATCTGGCAGCCGCTGATCGCCAAGCTGTTCCCCAGGGCCAAGATCCTGTTCGCCATCCGCGACCCGCGCGACGTGGTGCTGAGCTGCTTCCGCAACGCCTTCATCGTCAACGCGATGAGCGGGGCCTTCTCGGACCTCAACAACACGGCCGAGCTCTACAGTGAGGTGATGGCCCTCTCGGAGGTCTACGCCAAGGTCCTGCCCCTGCCTCTGCACCGCCATCGCCACGAGGACCTGATCGAGGACTTCGAAGGCCAGGTGAAGGCGATCTGCGGCTTCATCGGCATCGACTGGGATCCGGCCATGGCCGACTTCGTGAGCACCGCCAACAGCCGCGACATCCGCACCCCCAGCAAGGACCAGGTTCGCCAGGGCCTCAACCGCTCGGGCATGGCGCAATGGAAGCGCTATGAGGCCCACCTGGCGCCGGTGCTGCCGGTGCTGGAACCCTGGGTGAAGGCTTTCGGCTACGAAGTCGGGTAGCCGAAGGCTTCGATCCAGGGTCGCAGGATCGGCTCGACCTTCTCCAGGTCCTTGAACCGCCGCCAGCGCTCCAGCCCACCCAGATTGACCCCGGCCATCACCTGGCGGGCGCTCTGCGAGGCGGTCAGGCCGCGCCGGGCCCGCTCACCCGGGTCGCCGATGCCGGCGGGGTCCAGGTCCAGGCGCTGCGCCAGGGCGGCGATGGCCGTCTTCGGGTCCTGAATGAAGGCTTCATGCCGGTGGACATAGACATCCAGCGGCAGCCGCTCGCGGGCCAGGGCCCAGAAGCCCATCACCGCATCGTAGAGGGCGGCGGTGTTGGTCAGGTCGAGCATCTCGTAGCTGTAGACGCTGATCTTCAGCCGGTGCTGGAAGCAACTCAGCACCACATCGCGCGGGTCGCGCTGGGCGAAGATGATCAGGGCGTCCGGAAACAGGCGTTGGATGATCGGCAGCTTCAGGGTGTTGAAGGGCTGCTTGTCGACGAACACCTTGCCGGCCGGATCCAGGCCCTGGCCCGCGACCTCGGCCCAGTAGGCGGCCCGCAGCCGCTCGATTCCCGCTGCATCAAGGGCTTTGAGGCCTTCGAAATCGGGACGCTCGCCCATGAAGGCGATCGCCGCCGCCGCCAGCGCCTCGTACTCTTCCAGGGCGACCACATCGGGATGGGCGGCCAGCATTTGTTCCAGCAGAGTGGTGCCCGAGCGCATGAAGCTGAGCAGAAAGACATGACGGCGGGGCGTGCGATCGGGCGCCGGACCGTCGGGCCAGCCGCCCCGGCTGGCCGTGTCGAACCGCTGGGTCAGGCCGCCGATCTGGGCGGTGAGGCGTTGGCGGCCAGGCAGCTCAAACCGGGGGCGGTGCAGATCGCGGAAGGCGCGGTTGCCGGCCGTCCAGGCCTGGAAGGCCAGGGCCGGGCGGTCCTGGCGATCCAGGACCTCGCCCAGCAGGCCCATGGCGTGATGACGCGGCCCCGCCGCCAGGTCCGGTGTCTTCAGCCAGATCCGCAGCCGCGCCTCGGCCTCGGCCAGCCGGCCCTGGGCAAAGTCGGCCTCGGCCGTCGCCCGCAGCGCGTTGGGCTCGGCCGGATCGACCGCCAGGGCGCGTTCAGCCAGCCGCCGGGCCTCGTCGGCGTCGCCGGTGTGGGAGGCCAGGATGGCTGCCTGGCCCAGGGCCTCGCTGTGGTCCGGCTGCAGGGCCAGCGCGGCCTGGAAGCTGGCCATCGCCTCGGACACCCGGCCGGCGGCGACCTGGGCCGCGCCTTGGCGCACTAGTGACTGGGGATCGCTCACGATCGCCCTACAGCGAACCGGACGGGCCGGCGCCGTTGAAGGCGTCCATGGTCGCCATCACCTGGCTGATGACCTGGCGCTCGTCCTCCGGGATGCGCGGGTTCCAGACGTCGCACAGCAGGATGACCCGCCGCTCGCCGCTGTCGTTCCAGGCCTCGTGCTCGATGGTGTCGTCGAACACCCAGGCCTGGCCCTCCCGCCAGGACCGCACCTCGTTGCCGACCCGGAAGCGGCAGTCCGGGGGGACCATCAGCGGCAGATGCACGACCAGTCTGGTGTTGGAAATACCGGTGTGCGGCGGGATGTGGGTGTGGGGCTCGAGCACCGAGAACATTGCCGAGGGCGAGCGGTTGACGTTCACCGGCTGGGGAATGTCGGCCAGGGCGGCCAGGGTGTCGGGGCAGCGCTCGCAATTGGCCACAACCGGACGGCCGAACTCCAGCAGGTGGAAGGCGCTCCATCGGTCGGAGTGGTTCAACGTCTCCCACTGGTCCAGCGGGGCGCTGTCGGGATAGTCGATATAGGGGGTCAGCTTGGTGGCCGGCGCCTTCAGCGCCGCGTGCAGCTCAGCCTGGATGGCGGCGGTGCGGGCCTCGAAAGCCTCGATCCAGGGAAACTCCTCGCGCTCCCAGAACTCGATGGCCGGCAGGCCGGGGTAGTAGTAGCCGACCGGCGCCTGATGATAGACGCGGCGCTTGCCGGTTAACAGGTCCATGAAGGCCTGCATGCGGCGGGTCTGGCTCCCGCTCAGGCCGGAGACGTCGATCGTCTCGGCGAAGCGAGCCTGCAGGTCGCGATTGTGCTTTTCGGCCAGG
Organism: Caulobacter ginsengisoli; assembly: GCF_030814835.1. Taxonomy (GTDB): domain Bacteria; phylum Pseudomonadota; class Alphaproteobacteria; order Caulobacterales; family Caulobacteraceae; genus Caulobacter; species Caulobacter ginsengisoli. The sequence goes on along the minus strand of NZ_JAUSVS010000002.1, from coordinate 170,367 downwards.
GCGCGGCCGTGCAGCACCGCCCGCAGGGTCGGCGCGTCCAGCTGCTCATCGCCCGGCGCCTGGGCCAGCGCGATGGCATAGGCGGGAATCGCCTCGAGCGGCCGTCCAGCCCGCTCCAGCAGCGAGGCCTTCATCAGCAGCACCAGGAAGGCGCGGGGATCGACGGTCAGGGCCTGGTCGAGCGTGGCCAAGGCCGCTTCTACCTCGCCGGCCGCCCGCTGGCTGGCCGCCAGGTTCAGCCAGAGCGCCTGACGCCGCGGCTCGATAGCCAGGGCCTGGCGCAGCAGGTCCTGGGCCGTGGCCTGCTGGCCCGCCGCCATGGCCGCCATAGCCGCGCGATTGAGGGCTTCCGCCCCAGGCCCGGTTTCCACGCCGTTCAGGTCTCCAGGTCGCTCACAAGGGAGCGCTCACAAAGAAAAGGGGCGGCGACCCCGAAAGATCGCCGCCCCCAGACTAGGCTTTGTCGTCCGGTCTTAGAAGTCGGCGGTGATGCCGATGAAGACCGTCCGGCCGAACACGTCGTAGGAACCCGGGAAGGTGTTGCCGTTGCCGCTGCCGGCGACGGGGATCACGTTCGCGTCGAGCGCGGGCGGATCCTTGTCCATCACGTTGTTCATGCCGAAGCGCATCACCCAGCCGTCCTTGATGTTCCAGGTGCCGGCGAGGTCGAGGTAGTTATACGCGTCGATGTGGTTGTCCCGCGGGTTGGTGTCGGTGACGCCCGACGGGTGGTTCGACAGGTAGATGCTCGACTGGTTGAAGTCGCCATCCGACTCGCCGACGTAGCGCCAGACCGCCGAGAGGCTGACCGGAGCGAAGGTGGGGGTCCAGGTGACGCGGAAGCGATGCTTCCACTTGGCCACCGGGCCGCCCTGGCGGACGCCGTCAACGCAACCCGGGCCATGCAGGCCGGCGCAGTCAAAGGGCTCGGCGCCGGTCACCGGAGAAACTTCCAGCGACTTGGTCCAGGTGCCGGTCAGGTTGAACGCCAGGCCGCCCCAGTCGCCGAGGCCCATGTCCTCGAAGTTGGTCTTGTAGTTGGCCGAGATGTCGCCGCCCTTGGTCTGCACGAAGCCGGTGTTGATCGTCTGGGCCAGCACGTAGCCGGCTTGCCCAAAGAGTTCACCTGTGCCCGGATCGCGATGGAACTGGGCGCAGGCGCTCAGAACGCCGGAGCCGCAGGCCAGTGTGGTGGCGCCCGGGTTCGAGCCGATCAGGCCGTCGACCTTGATGTTGAAGTAGTCGAAGCTGAAGTTGAAGCCCGGGATGAAGGTCGGGGTGAAGACGAACCCGACGGTGTAGGTGTCGGCTTCTTCCGGCTTCAGGGCGGTGTTGCCGCTGAACAGGGCCGAGCACTGGCCGGCGGGGCAGCCGCCGATCGTGCCGTAGTCGCCCGGGGCCAAGCCGCTAGCCGTGCAGACGGCCAGCGAGGCGGTAGGAACGGCGCCGGCGCACGGGTCGTTGCCCGAGAACAGGCCCACGGTCTGGGCGGTGAACAGTTCGACAATGTTCGGCGCGCGGACGGCTCGGTTGTAGCCGGCGCGGAAGCGGATGTCGTCGTTGATCGCCCACTCACCGGACACTTTGTAGCTGTCAGTCTGGCCCGACAGGCTGTAGTCCGAGAAGCGGTAGCCCAGTTCCAGGGTGATGTTCTTGGCGATCGGCGCGTCCTGAACGATCGGAACGCGCGCTTCACCGAAGATTTCGTAGACGTCGAACGAGCCGGCATTGGGCAGGGTCGCCCCGCCCTGGCCGGACAGGTCGCCGGTCTGGAACTCGTTGTCGACGCTGAGGACCAGGGTTTCACGCCGGTATTCCGTGCCGAACGCGATGCCGACGCCATCGGTGGCCCACGGCGTCTTGAAGCCGTATTGGCCCAGGTCGCCGGTGATCGAGCCGCTGATCACCGCTTCGGTGGTTTCACCCGACTTGAAGCCGCGGGTCACGACGTAGTCCAGCTGAGCTTGGTTCAGGCCACCATATTGGAAGATGTCGATCGGAACGCAGGCGCCGCCGACATAGCACTGGCCGGTCAGCGGATCGACCAGCAGGGCGTTCTGGACCTTAGCGGTCGAGACGTCGTTGTTGTAGTGCTCGTTGAACACCGACGAACCGTACTGGGCGTAGACGTCGTAGTTCCAACCGTCGGCGAATTCGCCGCGCGCGCCGACGTCGATCTTGTACTGGGTGTGACGCAGGTCGTCCTGACGGGGCAGAACCGGGTTGGCGAAGCGGAAGCCGGCCGAGACGTTGACCTGGTGAGGGGTTCCGGCGAAACCGCCGGAGATCAGGGTGCCGCAGAGCTGGACCTGTTGGGCGGGCGTCAGCAGCGGGTTGTCGCAGTTGATGGCGTAGGTCGAACCGCCGTTGGCGCCGGTGCCGGCGAAGAGGCCCGAAGGCGCGATCTGGGCGACGGTGTGGTCGTCCGAGAACATGAAGTCGGAATAGACGTCGACCTTGTCGTTCACCTGGTAGTGGGCGAAGAAGCCGGCGGTGTAGCGGGTGTCCGGACGCTGGAAGTAGTTCAGCGGACCATAGTTATAGGCGGGCACGCCGGCAGTGGTGAAGGTCGGGTTGCCGTCCGTGGTCACGTGGAAGAACGTGCCGCCGTTCCGGCCGAAGTTCGGCAGGAGCGGATCGCTTTGGAACTGGGTCGGGCCGCTGCCGATCTGGCCGTTGCCGGGGTTGGTGAAGACGTTCAGACGATCGCCGGGAGCGATCTGGAAGCGGCCGTAAGCCGAGTTGGCGTTCGAACCGAAGCAGCGAGCGCCGTCGTAGTGGTAGGAGTCCGGGTCGGCGACGTTGGTGGCGCCCAGCGAGCAGGCGCTGATGTCGTATTGCGACTGCAGGATCGGCTTCAGTTGGGTGTAGCCGACATAGCCGGTCACGTTGCCACGGCCGTCGGGGGCGTTGACACCCAGGATGGCGGTGAAGCTGTTGCTCAGGCTGGTGTTGGTGTTGTCCGACGGCGCGCGGGGATAGGTCGAGGCGCCTTGGACGCCCTGCAGGCCGCGCAGGTAGCTGTTGTCGTTGGTGTGGTTGCCGAAGCTGTACTGGGCGTCGAGGCGCAGGCCTTCGAAGTCACGCTTCATGATAAAGTTGACGACGCCGGCCACGGCGTCCGAACCGTAAACGGCCGAGGCGCCGCCGGTGACCACGTCCACGCGCTCAACCAGAGCGGCGGGGATGTTGTTCAGGTCGGCGAAGGGCGCGGCGGGGTCGCCGGGCATCAGGCGGCGGCCGTCGACCAGCACCAGGGTGCGGGACGGGCCAAGGCCGCGCAGGTTGACCGTGGCGGTGCCGGAGGCGCCGTTGGACACGGTGGAGGTCTGATCGACCACGACCTGGGGCAGGCTGTTGAGCAGGCTTTCGACGTTGGTCGTGCCCTGCAGCTTCAGTTCCTGGTCATTGACGACGGTCAGCGGGCTGACCGAGGTGAGGTTCGGCTGCGGGATGCGCGACCCCGTAACCACGACCGCGGCGACTTCGGTATCGTCCTGCGCGAAGGCAGGCGCGGCGGCGAGCAGAGCTGCCCCGCAGATGATGGTCGAAGCCAGCAGGCGTTCGCGCATGGTTTTGTTGTGCAACTCTTATCCCTCCGAGCAGGCCGGCTTGACGCGGCCAATCCCCTGAAAAAATTCCCGTCGTCCAGGCGCAAAGACAGAGTCTCCGCGACAAGGCGCCACGTGAGACTTTAGTGACACCGCCGTAATGCGCCGGTCAACTCTAGACAGGTGCTTGCGCCACAAGCCCAACGCCATGTTACATAACCGCCACAGAACTGCCCGTATTCCGCCCGCTCCGCGCCCAGACTGGGTCGCGACGGGGCGAAACGACCCCCAGGATCCGCTCAGAACGGCATGATGCAGCCTGCGAATCGTCCATTCAGAGCAACGCCGGATTTGTGTCCCATTGCCATAGATGTGGCGGATCAATCCGTCACGGCTCTGTCACTAACGCCCCGCGACTACGAGATCATCAGTTTCCTCGACCAGCGACTACTGATGAAGGATTATCCGCGAAAGACAATTGGGTGGGACGATATTGAAGACTTCTCCCAGGGAGACGCCGAAGCGCTGGATTACATCTTCCACATAGGGCATGTCGGCTCGACCCTGCTGTCGCGGGTTTTGGGCCAGAACCCGGGCGTTTTCTCGTTGCGGGAGCCGGCGGCGCTGCGCAGGCTGACCGAGCTGCACGGCGCGCTGGGAACCGCTGGCGGTTCCTGGACGCCGGCGGCGTGGGAATCGCGGGCGGGCGGCCTGCTGCGCCTGTGGTCGCGGGTCTGGCTGCCAGGGCAGCGCACCCTGCTCAAGGCCACCAGCAGCGTGGGCGAGATCGCCACGGTCCTGCTGGCCCGCAATCCCGCCGCCCGGGCCGTGCTGCTGACGGTGAAGCCGGAGACCTACATGGCGACCATCCTGGGCGGGCCCTCCTCTCGGGTGGAGTTGGAGCAGATGACGCCCGGCCGGCTGCAGCGCCTGCACCGCCGGCTGGGCGGCGCGGTCTGGCGGGCGGAAGGCCTGTCGGAGGGCGAGCGAACGGCGATGAGTTGGGCCTGCGAGATGGCCGGCCTGGCCCAGGCGGCCGCGGCCCATCCGGCCGGCTGTCGGTGGCTGGATTTCGACGCCCTGCTGGCGCGGCCGCGGGAGAGCCTGGCCCTCGCCCTGACCCATCTGCGCGGCGCGGCGCCGGCCGATGCCGTGGACGCCATGGCCGCCAGCCCCTATTTCAGTCGCTACTCCAAGGCCCCGGAATACGGCTACGACGCGGGCCTGCGCCGCCAGGTGCTGGACCAGGCGCGGGCCGAGCACGGCGTCGAGCTGCGCCGGGGCATGGCCTGGCTGGACCAGGCCGCGCGCGATCATCCGCTGATCGCCGGACTGCTCGCCGCCCAGCCCTGAACAGGCGGCCCTAGGCAGCCGGCTTGGCGCAGAGCCAGCGGGAGCGGTGCTGGTCGACGATGTTGTCGACGAAGCCGCTGACCTTGGGATTCACCAGGTTCTTGTTGATAAGGTAGTAGATCGGCACGATCGGGGCGTCACTCAGCATCAGGGTCTCGGCCTGGCCCAGGATGGCGGCGCGGGCCTGGGGATCGGGCGTCTCGTCGGCCTTGGTCAGCAGGGCGTCATAGACCGGGTTGGCGTAGTCGCCGTAGTTCTGCGCCCCGGTGTTGGACCGCTGCAGGTACAGGAAGGTCATCGGGTCGTTGTAGTCGCCGATCCAGGAGGCGTCGGCGACCTGGTAGCTGCGGGCCCGGTAGTCGGCATAGGCGATCTGCACCTCCTCCTGCGCCAGGCTGGCCTCGACGCCGATGGCCTTCCAGTCGGCCTGGATGGCCGGCATGAACAGCATCGGATCGGCCGAGTTGCGGTGCTTGATTTCCAGCTTCAGCGGATGGCCGGGGCCGTAGCCGGCCTCCCTGAGCAGCCGCCGCGCCTCGGCCTGGCGCTTCTCGAACGGCCAGGCGGCCCAGTCCGGCGGGGCCGGCGAGGTATAGTTGGCCGTGCCTGGCGGCACGAACATGTAGGCCGGCTGCTGGCCGCCGCGCAGCAGTTTGGCGGCGATGAACTCGCGGTCGACGGCCATGCTCAGGGCCAGCCGCACCCGCTTGTCCGCGAACGGCGGATAGCCGGACTTTTTACTGCGATTGAAGGCCAGGTAGACCACGCCCAGATAGGTGTTGGTGTGGACATAGGCCGGCATCTTCTGGCGCAGCAGGCTGATGCGGTTGGACTGGATGTCGGTGTTGATGTCCAGCTCGCCCCGGGCCACCTGCCGTTCCCCGGAAATCGCGTCGGCGGTGGGGTAGTAGTAGATCTCGTCGACACAGACCTTGTCGGCGTCGAAGAACCGCGGGTTCTTGACCACCTGCACATAGTCGCCCAGCCGCCAGGCCTTGAGCATGTAGGGGCCGTTGCCGACGAAATGCCCCGGCTTGACCCAGGCGTCTCCCCATTTGGCGATCACGTGTTCGGGGACCGGATACATGGTGTGGTGCTTGACCAGTTGGAGCAGGTAGGCGGCTGGGTGCTCCAGCCGGATGATCAGGGTGTGGGGATCGGGCGCCTCGACGCCCAGGGCGGTGAGCGGCAGCTTGCCGTCGCTGACCGGCTGGGCGTTCTTGATGGCGTAGAGGTTGGAAGCGTATTCCGACGCCGTTTCCGGCGACAGGATGCGGCGGATCGAGAAGACGAAGTCCTGAGCCGTCAACGGCGCGCCGTCGGACCATTCCGCATCGCGCAGATGGAAGGTCCAGGTCAGGCCGTCGGGACTGGTCGTCCAGCTTTCCGCCATCCCCGGGATCGGCTTTCCGTCGGGCCCGCTCTGGGCCAGGCCCATCAGGACGTCCGATTCGATACGGTCCTCCCAGGTGCCGGTGGACTTGTGCGGATCCAGGGTCAGGGGCTCGGAGGTGTTGCCGATCTGCAGGCAGACCTTGCCCTTGGGACAGGGGGGCAGCGAGGGCTTGGACCCGCAGGCGGCGAGCAGGGTGACAGCGGCCAGGATCAGGAACAGATTGCGGATCACGCCAGACGCCTTTTCAATGGGGGGCGCCTTTTCAATGGGCCGGCGAACAGTGGCACAGGTGATCGATGCGAACGCTCAAGACGGCCGCCAAACTGGCCTTGGTGATGACGGCGGTTCTGGCCATGGCGGCGCAGGCTGCTCCTAAGCCCCCCGGCCGGGCGCCCGTGCTGCAGAGCGTGGTCGACTGCCGCAAGCTGACCGACGATGCGGCGCGCCTGGCCTGCTACGACGCGGCGACCGCCAAGCTCGATGACGCCGAAAAGGCCGGCGACGTGGTGGTGGTCGACAAGGCTCAGGTCCGCGAGGCCCGCAAGGCCGCCTTCGGCTTCAACTTCCAGATGCCCGCCTTCATGACCGCCGGCGAAAAGCCCGAGGAACTGGAGAGGATCACCGCTGTCGTCGCCTCGGCCCGCCAGGAAGGGATGAGCGGCAAATGGGTCATCAAGCTGGAGGACGGGGCGGTCTGGCGCCAGATCGACACCGTCGTGCTCACCCGAGACCCCAAGAAGGGCTCCAAGGCCGAGATCCGCACCGCCGCCCTGGGCAGCTATTTCATGAAGATCGACAACAACCCGCAGATGCGGGTGCATCGGGACAACTGAGGGAGGCACCATCTCAGCGGTCCCCATCTCAGCGGTCTTTCGGGTCGAGCGCGTCGCGCAAGCCGTCGCCGATGAAGTTGAAGCCCATCAGGGTCAGGGCCATGGCGACTGACGGGAAGATCAGCAGCCAGGGCGCCGGCTCCATGTCCTGGGTTCCGTTGGCGATCAGCGTGCCCAGCGAGGCCATCGGCGGCTGCACGCCCAGCCCCAGGAAGCTGAGGAAGCTCTCGGCCAGGATGACCGCCGGGATGGTCAGGGTGACATAGACCACCACCGGCCCCAGCAGGTTGGGGACGATATGGCGGCTGATGATCTGCCAGGGCGACAGGCCGGCCGCCCTGGCCGCCTCGATGAATTCCTTCTGCTTCAGGGACAGGGTCTGGCCGCGCACGATGCGGCTCATGGTCAGCCACTCGACCGCCCCGATGGCCAGGAAGATCAGGATGAAGTTGCGCCCGAAGGTCACCATCAGCAGGATGACGAAGAAGATGAAGGGCAGCGAATAGAGGGTGTCGACCACCCGCATCATCACCTCGTCGACCCGGCCGCCGACATAGCCCGCCACCGCGCCCCAGACGACGCCGATCACCAGCGAGACCGAGGTGGCCACCACCCCAATCAGCAGCGACACGCCCAGCCCCGCGAACAGCCGGGCCAGCAGGTCGCGGCCCAGGGAATCGGAGCCGATCAGATGGCCGCCCTGCAGCGGCGCCAGCCAGACGTCGGTCTTGGTGACGGTGTCATAGCGGAACGGGGCCAGGAATGGCCCGACGATGGCCAGCAGCACCATGATCGCCAGGATGATCATGCCGGCCACGGCGGCCTTGTTGCGCATGAGCCGGCGGCGGGCGTCGTCCCACAGCGAGCGGCCCTTGACCGCGTTCTGCAGCAGCTCGGCCCGCTCGGGGGAGCCGGGAATCATCGCGGAGACGCTCATGACAACCTCACGCGCGGATCGAGGGCCGCAAGCAGCAGGTCGGCGATCAGGTTGAGGACCAGGATCAGGGCCGCGTAGACGATCACCATGCCCATCACGACGGTGTAGTCGCGCTGCAGGGCGCTGATCACGAAGAACTTTCCCAGGCCCGGCAGCTGGAAGATCTTCTCGACCACCAGCGAGCCGGTCAGCAGGCCGGCGCAGGCCGGGCCCAGATAGCTGACCAGGGGCAGGATGGCCGCGCGCAGGGCGTGGCGGCGGACGATCAGCCATTCGGGCAGACCCTTGGCCCGGGCCGTGCGGATATAGTTGGAGCGCAGCACCTCGATCATCCCGGCCCGGGTCAGACGCGAGATGATGGCGATCTGCGGCAGGGCCAGCACCGTGACCGGCAGGACGATATTGGCGAGGCGCGGCAGCGCTCCGATGATGGGCAGGACGATGGTCGTCTCATCCCACCCCGCAATGGGCAGCCAGCCCAGCTTGGAGCCGAAGGCCAGCACCAGCAGGGGCGCGGTGACGAAGGTGGGGATACAGACGCCGATTATGGCGAGCGCCATGGTGGCGTAGTCGATACTTCGGTTTTGCCGCAGCGCCGCCAGCACCCCCAGGGTCACCCCGACGATGGAGGCCAGCAGGATGGCCGAGAGGCCCAGTATGGCGCTGACCCGGGCGTTTTCCTTGAGGATGTCGCCGACCGACTTGTCCTTGTATTTCAGCGATGGGCCCAGGTCCCCATGCAGGACCACGCCCTTGACGTAGGTGAAATACTGCTCGGCCAGCGGGCGATCCATGCCGTACTTGGCCATGACCGCCTTCTCGACCTCGGGGCTGAGCTGGCGTTCGTTGACGAACGGACTGCCCGGCGCCGCCCGCATCATGAAGAAGGCCAGGGTAACCACGAGAAACATGGTGGGGATCGCCACCAGGAGCCGTCGAAGCAGAAAACGCAGCATGAATGGCTCTTTGCGCGGCGAGGGGACCGCTACGGCGTTGCGAAACTTCCATCGCCCCCCGATCTTGTCAACGAAGCCCCACCGGAGATGAACCACCGATGACTGACTTTCGCCAGGTGACCGATTCCTATGCGGTCAGCCCGCAGATCCAGCCCGAGGATATCGCAAAGGCCAAGGCGGACGGCTTTGTCATGGTGATCAACAACCGGCCGGACAGCGAGGTTCCGGACCAGCCCTCGAGCGCGACGATGGAGGCGGCGGCGAAAGCAGCGGGTTTGGCCTATCGCCACATCCCTGTACGCGGTGGCCCGACCCCGGACCAGGCGGCCGAGCAGGCCGAAGCGATCGCCGAAGCTGGCGGGCCGGTGCTGGCCTTCTGCCGGTCCGGCACGCGCTCGATCATCACCTGGTCGCAGGCGGCGGCCAAGGACGCGGGGCTGAGCCGCGACGAGATTGTCGAGAAGGGCTCGGCGGCCGGTTACGACCTGTCGGGCGTGGTCTAGTTCCCGCCCAGGCTCACCCGCGCCGCCATGGCGCTCGGCTCGGGCTGGCAGCTGGCGATCACGAACTGTGCGGCGATGAGACAGACGATGGCGAACGCCGCCCGCTGGAGCCGTTTTGAAACAAAAATCGCCGCATCCGCCGCCATGACCGTAACTCCTGGGCCGTTTGGACGAACTCAGCGCAAGAGGCGGGCCTGACGCGCGCATCGCCGCATCACGGCCATTCCGGTTGTCCGCGAGCGAGATTCACCTAGTTAATAGCTGGGCGAAGGAACCGGGGGCGGAGCAGCGCGTGACGGATACGGCGACAACCTGGGCCAGCGACTTCGTGTTCGCGGGCGGCCGCATCAAGGTCAAGAAGACCGGCGCGGATCTGGCGCTGGACTGGCCGCTGATCCATGAGGCCCTGGTCTGGATGGTCTATTTCGTCTGCGTGCGGGCCAAGGCGGCCTGGACGCGGCTGGTGCGCCCCGGCCCCCGGGTCTGGTTCACCCCCGACGTGCCCCGGCCCTGGTATCTGGTCTGGGCCGCCGCGGCCTGGGGCGGGGCGCGCATCGCCCGCAATCCCGACCAGGCGGCGGCGGGGATGTATTTCGAGGACACCGCCCAGGGCCCCGCCCCCAACACCGGCCCGGCCTTCCGCCTCAACTACGGCTGCACGGACGTCACCAAGACCGAGGTGGCGCGGGTGTTCGAGCGAGTGTTCGGCTATCCCCTGATGGTCGACCCGGGTCAGGGCCACGGGCTGGTGGTCGAGAAGGGCGAGGACAACGGCGTCCACGACGGCCGGACGGTCCAGACTCCCTGCCCGGCCCTGCCCGGCAAGACCTATCAGAAGCTGGTCGACAACGCCGACGGCGACTTCGTCGACGACCTGCGCACCCCCTGTATCGGCGGCAAGCCGGTGCTGGTCTTCATCAAGCGCCGGCCCCTGGCCGACCGGTTCTCCAACCACAACACCTCGGTGACCCTGCATCGCAGCGAGGATCTGCTGTCGCCCCGCGAGATCGAGCAGATCGGCGACTTCTGCGCGGCCATGCAGATGGACTGGGGCGGGCTGGATATTCTGCGCGACCGCCAGAGCGGCCTGATCTATGTGGTGGACGTCAACAAGACCGACATGGGCCCGCCCATCGCCCTGCCCCTGAAGGACAAGCTGGAGGCCACCGAGATGCTGTCGAAAGCCTTCCTGGACCTGGTCGCCGGCGGAAGGTCGCTAAGCAGGCCGTGATTCCGTTCGTCCGCGACATCAAGTTCGAATACGGGGCCTGCGACCATGTCTCGCCGCTGATCCGCCGGGTGGTGGCGCGCAATCCCGGCCCCTTCACCTTCCTGGGCACCGGCACCTATATCGTCGGCCAGGGCCAGGTGGCGGTCATCGATCCGGGGCCGGACATCGAGGAGCACCTGGACGCCATCCTCGCCGCCACCCGGGACGAGGTCGTCAGCCACATCTTCGTCACCCACAACCACATGGACCACTCGCCCCTCTCCCCCGCCCTGGCGGCGGTGACCGGGGCGGTCATCCACGGCTTTGCCCAGAAGGGTGGCGCCGGCGAGATGGAGTCGAAGATGGAGGCCGGCCGCGACAGCAGCTTCGCCCCGCAGGTCGATGTCAGCCAGGGCGGCGTCTTCCACGGACCTGGCTGGACCCTCGAGGCCATCCCGACGCCCGGCCACACCTCCAACCATGTCTGTTTCGACCTGAAGGAAGAGCAGGCCCTGTTCTCCGGCGACCACATCATGGGCTGGTCGACCACGGTCATCACCCCGCCGGACGGCGACATGGGGGCCTATTTCGCCTCGCTGGACCGCATCCTGGAGCGCGACTTCCAGACCCTGTGGCCGACCCACGGCCCGCCGATTACAGAGGTCCGGCCCTTCATCCAGGCCTATATCGACCACCGGCGCGCCCGCGAGGCCCAGGTGCTGGGCGCGGTGGCGGCCGGGCATGGGCGGATCAGGGCCATGGTGCCGGTGCTCTACAAGGACGTGGACCCCCGCCTGCACCCGGCCGCGGCCCATTCGGTGCTGGCCCACATGTTGCTGCTGGTCCGCGAGGGCAAGGTCGTCACCGATGGCGAACCGGCCATCGACAGCGAATATCGGCTAGCCGGCTAGACCTTCGACCAGCTTGCCGATCCGGCGGCAGTTGGCACCCATGTCGGCGAAACCCTGGCGGCTGATCGAGCGCATGTTGACCGTGGAACCCTGGCCGCTGGGGCTCACCTGAACCACGACGTCCGACTTCAGACCGTAGAGAAGGCCGGTGGCGGTCGCCTCGAGCTTGCCGGCCGCTGAGTCCTCGGTGACCAGCTCCAGGCCCGCCTGCAGCAGAGACGCCTTGGCGGCCTCGAAGGCGCGCGCCGGGGTTTCCGTCAGCGTCACCGGCCGGGCGGAGCCGCAGGTCTCGGCGTTGACATCGGCCACCCGGCGGCCGGCGAAGGCCTGCGAGCCGAGCGGCAGGACGGGATCGAGATCGACCGGATTGGCGGCCGGTCCGCGCAGCTGCATCAGCTTGGCCGAAAAGGTCAGCGGCTGGCTCCATTCGGTGGCGACGTCGTGCACCGGCGGACTGGTCTTCTGCAGTTGCTTGAGGCCGATGAAGCCGCCCCAGGTGGCCAGGCAGATCAGCAGGGCGAGCGCCGCCTTGCCCCACAGCCGCGACCAGCCGGCGAACACCGCCACGAAGAGGCCGATGACGCTGGCCAGCAGGGCGACCAGGGCCGCGGCCTGGGCCCAGCCCAGCGAGGCCGTCGGGCCGGCCGACAGCATGGCCGTCTGGCCCTGCTGCAGATCCAGCAGGCCGAACCGCACGCCCAGCGCGCCGCCCAGGACCAGCAGGGCCGGGACCAGGGACAGCAGCACGCAGAAGGTCAGGTAGCCGCTGGCGGCGCCGCCCTTCTTCCTGGCCGGCCGGCGCGGAGTGATGGGCATGGAAAGCGGCGTATCGCCGGACGCCAGGGTCGAAGGGGCGCGAACCGGAGCGCCCTTGCTGTCCTTCCCCCCCATCGCGGCGCCGGCCAGCGTGGTAGCGGCGGCGGCGCCGACCGGGGTGAGGTCGGGCATGCTGGGCAGAGGCGGCGGCACGTCCTTGGGATCGACCTTGTCGGAGACCGACCAGATCAACGGCCCACTGGGCTTGTCGGAGGGCGGTTCGGCCATTTCCGGGCCGGACGGGGCGGACTCGGGTGTCGGCGCGGGGTCCGGATCGGCCAGAGGATCGGGGATCGGATTCTCGACCAGTTCGGGCGAGGGATCGGCCGGCGGTTCGGGCGCTGGTTCGGGCTGGGCCGCGACGGCCTGGGCCGGCGGATTCTTGGGTGAAGGGGCGACGACGAACATGGCCGGCGCCTCGGGCGGCGGCGTCATCACCGGCGGCGGTTCCGGCTCCGGCTCAGGTGGCGGCGCGGCCTCAACGATCGGCGGCGGCGGTTCCGGCGCGGCGACCGGCTCGGGCGGCGGTTCCGGCGCGCGCAGCACCGGGTCGGGCGCGGCCCGCTGGGCCAGGGCGGCCCCCGTGGCGGCGGCTGCCCCGGCGGCTGCAATGGTCGGCAGGACGTGGTCGCCGTGGCGCTGGCGCAGGATCTTCTTGTCGATCTTGCCGGTCGCCCCCAGCGGGATGTCGTCGACGAACAGCACGTCGTCGGGCATCCACCACTTGGCGATCTTGCCGTCGAGATACTGCAGGAACTCTTCCTTGGTCGCCGTCTCGCCGGGCTTGAGCTTGACCAGCAGCAGGGGCCGCTCATCCCACTTGGGATGGGGCACGCCGATCACCGCCGCCAGCTCGGCCTTGGGATGGCCCATGGCGATGTTCTCGATGTCGATCGAGCTGATCCACTCGCCGCCGGACTTGATGACGTCCTTGGCGCGGTCGGTGATCTGCATGAAGCCGGCCGGGTCGATGGTCGCCACGTCGCCGGTGTCGAAATAGCCATCGGAATCAAGGATCTGGCCGCCGGCCCCCTTGAAGTATTCGCGCACCACCGCGTGGCCCTTGACCATCAGCCGGCCGAAGGTCTTGCCGTCGTGCGGCAGTTCGCGGCCCTCGTCGTCCAGCAGGCGCAGCTGCACGCCCATCGGCGGGCGGCCCTGCTTGAGCATGTAGGGCAGCTGCTGGTCGAAGGGCATTTCCGCCGTCTCGGCGGTGGGCGTGCCCAGGGTTCCCAGCGGCGACATCTCGGTCATGCCCCAGGCGTGGATGACCTCCACCCCGTAGCGGTCATGGAAGCCTCGGATGATGCTTTCGGGACAGGCCGAGCCGCCGATCACCACCCGCTTCATCCTGGTGATCTTGCCCTTGGTGGCGTCCAGGTGCTGCAGCAGCATCTGCCAGACCGTGGGCACGGCGGCCGAGAAGGTGACGCCCTCGGTCTCGATCAGTTCGTGGACGGACGCCCCGTCCATCTTGGCCCCGGGCATGACCAGCTTGGCCCCCACGGCCGGGCAGTCGAAGGCCAGGCCCCAGGCGTTGGCGTGGAACATCGGCACGATGGGCAGGACCACGTCGCTGGCCCCGATGCCGAACACGTCCTTCTGCAGCCCGATCAGGGTGTGCAGGAAGTTGGAGCGGTGACTGTAGAGCACGCCCTTGGGATCGCCCGTAGTGCCCGAGGTGTAGCAGAGGCCGGCGGCGGTGTTCTCATCGAACCCGCCCCAGGCGCAGTCGGGGCTGGATTCCTCGACCAGGCTTTCGAAGGCGTAGGCGCGCTTGAAAGCCATGGCCGGCACGGGCTTGACCTGGAAGGCCGGCATGTGGCCGGCGTCGGTCATCACCACCACGTGCTCCACGCTGGGACACTTGGCGAGAATCTCCTCCAGCACCGGCACGAAGGTCAGGTCGGTGAAGATGATCCGGTCTTCGGCGTGGTTGATGATCCAGGTCAGCTGTTCGGGGAACAGGCGCGGATTGAGCGTGTGGCAGACCGCCCCGATGCCCATGACGCCATACCAGGCCTCGATGTGGCGGCCAGTGTTCCAGGCCAGGGTGGCGACCCGGTCGCCCGGGCGAATCCCCAGGTTCAGCAAGGCGTTGCTGAGCCGCTTGGCCCGCTCGTGGATCTGGGCGTAGGTCGTGCGGACGATCGGTCCCTCGATCGAACGGGTCACGACCTCGCGTCCGCCGTGCCAGAGCTTGGCGTGGTCCAGGATGGTGTCGACCGTCAGGGGCGACTGCTGCATCAGGCCCTGCATGGGGGCTCCTCGTCTCTGTCTAGCGGCCGAAGCGTAAGTGTCCCGCCCTGGCTCGGCAATCTAAGTCGCTTTTGGCGCGTGCAAGGAGCTGACCATCGCATCGACCAAGGCCCGCGCCTGGTCGTCCAGCGGCGCCCGGGCGTCCAGGATACGCCAGTCCATCGGACCCGGATCACGGCGAAGTTGGCTTTCCAGGGTGGCGACATCGGCGTCGGAGGCGTCGCCCGAGCGGCCCTGGACCCGGGCGCGCAGCACATCGGCCGGCGCGTCCAGCCAGACGCCTTCGAACGGTAGGTTGAGGCGCGCGGCCAGGGCGGCGGCCTGGGCCCGTTCCTCGGCCTTGAGGAACACCGCGTCCAGCACCACCGCCCGGCCCGCCTTCAGGCAGAGCTCGGCCTCATGGAACATGCGGGCATAGACCGGCTCGCTGGTCCCCGGCGCATAGGCCTCGCTCGGCAGGGCTTCCAGAGGACCCACGCCCCACAGCCGCTTGCGGATCTCGTCGCTGCGCAGCACCACCGCGCCCGGCGACGCTCCGAGCCCCGGCGCGGCCAGCCGCGCGAAGGTCGACTTGCCCGACCCCGAAAGCCCGCCCACCGCCGCCAGGGCCGGGGGCGGCGGTTCGAGATGGGCAAGCGCGACGCTGAGATAGGCGTCGGCGGCCTCCAGGTCGCCGGCATAGGCCTGGACGTGGCAGCGCACCGCCGCCCGCACCGACAGGGCCAGGGGCAGCACGGCCAGGCCCCGCCAGAGGCTGTCGTCCTCCCCCCCTCCCTTCATTGGGCGGGCCGACTCATCCAGCCAGCCCGACAGCACCCGCACCGCCGCGTCGCGCCGGCGGCGGAAGTCCAGGTCCATCAGCAGGAAGGCGATGTCGTAGAGGACGTCGATCTGCGACAGGGCGTCGTTGAACTCGATACAGTCGAACAGCACCGGCGCGCCGTTCTCCAGCAGCACATTGCCCAGATGCAGGTCGCCATGGCAGCGGCGGACATAGCCGTCCGCCACCCGCTCTTCCAGCAAGGGCTTCAGCCGTTCCGCCGCCGCGAAGGTCGCCGCCGCCAGCGCCTCGACCCGCTCGCCATCCAGCCGCTCGCCCAGGCCTCGGAGAACCTCGGCGTTTGAGCGGATAGTGTAGGACATGCCGCCGCCGCCCTCCGACTGGCGCTGCACCGGCGCGCCGGCGTGGTAGCGGGCGACGGTGCGGCCCAGGGTCTCGGCCAGGGTTCCGTCGACCGTCCAGGGCTGCTCGGCCAGCACGGCCGTCTCGTCGAAGCGGCGCATCTCCAGGGCGTGCTCGACCACCTCGCCCGGCCCGTCCAGCTCCAGCCCACCGCCGACGGCGCGGGTCAGCGCCACCACCCGGCGGTAGATGTCCGGCGCGGCGGCGCGGTTGAAGCTCAGTTCACGTTGAAGCGCCCAGAACCGCTTCTCGCCGGTCGAATAGTCCAGGAAGCCGAAATTGACCGGACGCTTGATCTTCCAGGCCAGTTCGCCGGCCAGATAGACCCGGGCGCAGGAGGTCTCGATGACCCGCTCGGCGACGCCGGCGAACCAGGCGGCGATCTGCGCCTCGCGGCGGGCGTCGTCTTCGGAGGAACTCATCGCCCCATCCTTAGCGCATGGCGCGCCGCGCGCCCAAGCGTGCGACAGGATGGAAAACCGCGATTCCCCAAATACGGGAGGAATAACCCCGCCGCTTCCTTGCGGACGCTCTCATCCGGCCGGTATGGTAAAGGATAACAGCGTTCAGGTAGGGGATTCATGCCAGGAAGGCCTGGGACATTGTCCCGTTCAGATCGCAAGCGCCGGGAGATTCTCGACACCGCGCGCATCCTGTTCCTGAAAGAGGGCTTCGCCGGCGCGGGCATGGAAACCCTGGCGCGTGAGGCGGGGGTCTCCACGGCGACCCTCTACGCCCACTTCCCCAGCAAGAGCGAGATGTTCCGCACCGTCGTCGAGGAGGCGGTGGCCGAGCTGGCCCGCCGGGTGCGCGACACCACCAGCCACCGGGGCGACCCCCGCAGCCGGCTGTGCGAATTCGCCTATGCCTACGCCCAGTTCTACGCCGACCCGCTGTCGCGGTCGGTGTTCCGGATGGTCACCGCCGAGCGCCGGCGATTCGGCGGCGTGGCCGACTACTTCCAGGACCGCGCCCATTCCGAACTGGGCGGGGCGGCCATCGAAATCCTGAACGCCCTGGCGGCCGCCGGGGAGATTCGCTTCGAAAAGGCCAGCTGGGCGGCCGGCCAGCTGCTGGGCATGCTCGAGCACGCCACCCTGGTCTTCGGCCTGGTGGCCGGCGACGACGCCATGCCGCGCCGCCCGCTCAAGATGATCTGCGATGACGCGGTGGATACCTTCCTGGCGCGATACGGGGTCTAAATATACTCCGCTCATCCCCGCGAAAGCGGGGACCCAGGTGTTTTTCGTAGCTGACTTTCAGCCGCCCAGACCTGTCAGAATCGCCCTCAACAGCAAAAAGCCTGGGTCCCCGCTTTCGCGGGGATGAGCGGATGAATTGAGTGCTGGACCCTAAGGATAGAGCCGGCTGGTCCCCCAGCCCTGCCCTTCCCGCGTGAACACCAGCCGTTCATGCAGGCGGAAGGGCCGGTCGCGCCAGAACTCCAGGCTGGCCGGAACCAGGCGATAGCCGGACCAGTGTGGCGGCCGGGTGACCTTGCCCAGGCCGAACCGCAGGCCGGCCTCGGCCACCCGTTTTTCCAGCGCGAACCGGTCGGGCAGCGGCCGCGACTGCTCCGAGGCCCAGGCCCCCAGCTGGGCGGGCCGCGCCCGGGTCGCGAAATAGGCGTCGGCCTCGGCGTCGGTGACCGGGACGATGGGACCGCGCACCCGCACCTGGCGGCGCAGGGACTTCCAGTGGAACAGCAGCGCGGCCTTGGGGTTGGCCGCCAGCTCGACCCCCTTGGCGCTCTGGGTGTTGGTGAAGAACACGAAGCCGCCGGCGTCGACCCCCTTGAGCAGCACCATCCGCACGTCCGGCAGGCCATCGGCGTCGACGGTGGCCAGGGCCATGGCGTTGGCGTCGTTGGGCTCGCTCTCGCCGGCCGCCTTCAGCCAGGTCTCGAACAGGCTGATGGGATCGGCTTCCGGCAGCAGCGGCAGGGGCTCGGCCGCCGTGACCTGGCTGACATAGTCGCCCTCGCTGGGCGAATGGGGGATCAGAGCGTCGTCCTTCATTCCCCCTATTTAGTCCTTCGCGCGCCAAAGGTCAGGCTTAACCGGACATTGACCCTAAGCCCGCCATGGTCGACCCATGAGCGGGGCGGGCCCAATGACGATCGATCAGGCTCGGGCCCTGCTGGGGACCGCGCTCGGCGCCGATCCCGAGGCCCTGCAGGCGGCCTTCCGCCAGGCCGTCAAACAGGCCCATCCCGACCGCAGCGGCGGCGACGCCGTCCGCTTCCACAGGGTGGTCGAGGCCTATCGTCTCTTGCGCGC
Source organism: Caulobacter ginsengisoli (assembly GCF_030814835.1). Taxonomy (GTDB): domain Bacteria; phylum Pseudomonadota; class Alphaproteobacteria; order Caulobacterales; family Caulobacteraceae; genus Caulobacter; species Caulobacter ginsengisoli. The sequence goes on along the minus strand of NZ_JAUSVS010000002.1, from coordinate 152,180 downwards.
CGACCTGTCGGTGCTGCCGGCCGCCGCGCCGGCGCCCCCTGCCCCGTCCACCGAGGTTGGCCCCGCCCGGCTGTCGATCAGCCCGGCCCAGGCGGTGCTGGGCGGCGAGCTGCACCTGATCGACGAGGCGGGCCGGCGGCTGCGCATCCAGCTGCCGCCCGGCCTGCGCGGCGGCGACCGGCTGCGGGCCGGCGAGACCGTCTATGACATCCTCATCGCCGGCGACGGGGCCAGCGTGGTGCGCGGCGACGACCTGTGGATCACCCTGTGCCTGACCCCCTCGCTGATGGACGATGGCGGCCGCGTGCCGCTGGAAACCCCCGCCGGACCGCGCCTGATCTGGGTCAGCCGCGCCGCCGCCGCCCGGGGCCTCGTCCGCCTGCGCGGCGAGGGTCTGCCCGCCGCCCGCGGCCGCCCCGCCGGGGACCTGTTCGTGCGCCTGGAAACCCGTCCCGCCGCCGACAGCGAGGTGCGCCAGCGCCTTCGCCGCTTTGCAGCGGCCTGGGCGGCGTAATAGAAGCCCCTCCATGTCGCACAACAGCTTCGGCCATCTGTTCCGCGTGACGACCTGGGGCGAGAGCCACGGGCCGGCCCTGGGCTGCGTGGTCGACGGCTGTCCGCCGGGACTGCAACTCACCCCCGCCGACATCCAGGTCTGGCTGGACCGCCGCAAGCCGGGCCAGGGCAAGTTCGTCACCCAGCGGCGCGAGCCGGACGAGGTGAAGATCCTCTCGGGCGTCTTCGAGGACGCGGCGACCGACGGCCCGGTGACGACGGGGACGCCGATCTCGCTGATGATCGAGAACCTCGACCAGCGCTCCAAGGACTATGCCGACATCGCCACGGCCTTCCGGCCCGGCCACGCCGACTGGCCCTATTTCGCCAAGTATGGCGTGCGCGATTATCGCGGCAGCGGCCGGGCCTCGGCCCGCGAGACCGCCGCCCGGGTCGCGGCCGGGGCCGTGGCCCGCAAGATCATCGACGGGGTCCAGGTGCGCGCCGCCCTGGTGCAGATCGGCCCGCACGCCATCGACCGCGAAGCCTGGGACTGGGACGCGGTCGGCGAGAACCCCTTCTGGTCGCCCGACCGGGGCATCGTCGCAACCTGGGAAGAGCACCTGGAGGCCATCCGCAAGGCCGGCTCCTCCACCGGCGCCGTCGTCGAGGTGGTGGCCACCGGCGTTCCCGCCGGCTGGGGCGCGCCGATCTATGGCAAGGTCGACGCGGAACTGGCCAGCGCCCTGATGTCGATCAACGCCGCCAAGGGCGTGGAGATCGGGGCCGGGTTCGCCTCCGCCGCCCTGACAGGCGAAGAGAACGCCGACGAGATGCGGAAGGGCGACGACGGCCCGGTCTTCACCTCCAACCAGGCCGGCGGGGTGCTGGGCGGACTGACCACCGGCCAGCCGGTGGTGGCGCGGGTGGCCTTCAAGCCGACCTCCTCGATCCTCACCCCCCGTAAGACGCTCAACCAGGCCGGCGAGGAAATCGAGCTGCGCACCATCGGCCGCCACGATCCCTGCGTGGGCATCCGGGCCGTGCCGGTGGTCGAGGCCATGACCGCCTGCGTGCTGGCCGACGCCTTCCTGCGCCACCGCGCCCAGACCGGCGGCGGGGCCTTTCATCCCGGCGAAACCGAGCGCCGCTAAGGCCTCTCCCGAGGTTGCGACCGGTATCATTCCGCAATTCTCGTATTTGACGAAAACGGCCGTTTTTCCGTTGACGACCAAAGGCTTAGGCGTTTAACCACGGCCACCCTGGGGCAGTGGGCGGCTACCTTCCCGTGCGTTTCGACCGACTGAAAATTCTTGTCGTCGACGACAATCACCACATGCGGGTCCTGCTGGCCGAGATTCTGCGCGCCATCGGCGTCACCGACATCCACGAGGCCAATGACGGGGCCGAGGCGCTGCATCTGATGCGGCGGATGAATATCGACGTGGTGCTGACCGACCTCACCATGTCGCCGCTCGACGGCATCGATTTCGTGCGGCTGTTGCGCAACGCCGCCGACAGCCCCAACCAGATGACGCCGGTGATCATGGTCACCGGCCACTCCACTCAGAAGCGGGTGCGCGAGGCGCGCGATGTCGGGGTGGACGAGTTCCTGGTCAAGCCGATCACCGCCCGCGGCCTGCTCTCGCGCCTCAAGGAGGTGATCGAAAACCCCCGGCCCTATGTCAGGATCGACAGCTATTTCGGCCCCGACCGCCGCCGGCGGGCCGATCCGCGCTTTTCCGGCCCCTATCGCCGCCAGGACGACGAATTCGAGAGCCTGCCCGTCTAGGGGATGCCCAGGTATTTGTGGCTCTGCACGCTCAGCCGCCATTTCGGGTGGGCCAGGCAGTAGGCGATGCAGGCCTGGGTCGCCCCCGCCCGATCCGGCCCGTCCATCGGCTGCAGGAAGAAGCGTTTGAAATCCCAGCCCTCGAAACGGGCCGGATCGACGCCGGCCTGGGGCCAGACCAGCTTCAGTTCCTGGCCGCTTGTCTGGACCACCGGCGCGTCGGCCTTGGGGCTGACGCAGACCCAGTCGACGCCCTCCGGCGCGGGCAATGTGCCGTTGGTCTCGACGGCGATGGCGAACCCTTCGGCGTGCAGGGCCGCGATCAGCGGCGGATCCAGCTGCAGCAGCGGCTCGCCGCCCGTGCAGACCACCAGCCGGTTCTCCGGCGCGCCGGTCCAGGCGGCGGCCACGGCGGCGGCCAGGGCGGCCGGGGTTTTGAACCGCCCGCCGCCGGGGCCATTGGTTCCGACGAAATCGGTGTCGCAAAAGGTGCAGACGGCGCTGGCGCGGTCCTTCTCGCGGCCGGTCCACAGGTTGCAGCCGGCGAAGCGGCAGAACACCGCCGCCCGCCCGGCCTGGCCGCCCTCGCCCTGCAGGGTCAGGAAGATCTCTTTGACGCTGTAGGTCATGCGACCAGCCTGGGGCGGCCGGCCGCCGTCCATTCTTCCCAGCCCCGCGCGCGCAGATCGCAGGCCGGACAGTCTTCGCAGCCGTAACCCCAGGCGTGGCGTTCGCCGCGCTCGCCGCGATAGCAGGTGTGGCTCTCTTTCAGGATCAGATCGACCAGCGCTTCGCCGCCGAGACCTGCAGCCAGGGCCCAGGTTTGGGCCTTGGTCAGCCGCATCAGCGGCGTCTCGATGACGAACGCCCGCTCCATGCCCAGGTTCAGCGCGCCCTGCATGGCGTCCAGGGTGTCGCGCCGGCAGTCGGGATAGCCGGAGAAGTCGGTCTCGCACATGCCGCCGACCAGGGCGGTCAGCCCCCGGCGGTCGGCCAGGGCGGCGGCATAGATGAAGAAGGCCAGGTTGCGGCCCGGCACGAAGGTCGAGGGCAGGCCCCGCTCGGTCATCTCGATGGCCCGGTCGGCGGTCAGGGCCGACTGGGCGACGGCCCCGAAGCCCTTCAGATCCAGCACATGGTCCTCGCCCAGCCGGGGCGCCCAGTCGGGAAACCGGGCGCAGAAGCCGGCCAGCACCGTCTGGCGCGCCTGCATTTCGACGAGGTGGCGCTGTCCGTAGTCGAACCCGACGGTCTCGACCCGGCCATAGCGGGCCAGCGCCCAGGCCAGGCAGACCGACGAGTCCTGGCCGCCTGAAAACAGCACCAGGGCGCCGGTGTCTTCAACTGCAACTGAGGTCATGGGCCAGAAATCCGCCGTCGCCGGTCATGTGGGTAGAATGGCCGGCCGTGGTGGCCGGCCGCATCGAAGAGGCTGGCTTCTACACCACCGCCGAGGCGCCACAAAACCCGCTCGGCCGCCCCGATGATTCCATTCCCCAACGTCAGGTAAAATGGACCATGGCGCCTTGTTTTCAGGCGCATTTTCTCTCGCGGATTGAAGAAGTAACCCCCCGCGGGACCAGCGGCGGCGCATCCGGGCAACACAAAGGTGAAAAGCCATAACCTATCACTGTTCACCTAGCGCCGGCTGTTGACACGATCCAAACGTCTGTATGCAATCTGGTCAACTGCGGGGGAAAGTCGCGCGCCCTTGTGGTGTGATATCAGCGCGACGCCGAGGAAACACATAGGGACTAGCGCGAAAGGACCGGCTTACACGGTCCGTGCTGTCCGGGGAGGGTTACGAATGTTGAAATCTCTGCGCCTGCGGAGTCTGCTCGTCATGGGCGTTTCCGCCGCGGCCGTTTTGGCCGTAGCCGCACCCGCCGCGCCCGCCTTCGCCGCTGATGACGAAGGAACAACGGTCGCCGATGTCATCGTTACGGCGCAGAAGAAGGAAGAAGCCCTTCAGGACGTGCCGATCGCGGTGTCGGCGTTCAGCCAGGACGCGCTTGAAAAGCAAAAGATCGACGGGGGCCCCAACCTGGTCACCTCGATCCCGAACGTGAACTTCTCCAAGGGGAACTTCACCGGCTACAACTTCCAGATCCGCGGCGTCGGCTCCAAGCTGGTGTCGGGTTCCGGCGACGCCGGCACCGGCATCCACCTGAACAACGCGCCTTTGACCGCCAACAACCTGTTCGAAGCCGAGTTCTTCGACGTGGAGCGGGTGGAAGTGCTGCGCGGCCCGCAGGGCACCCTCTACGGCCGCAACGCCACCGGCGGCGTGGTCAACATGATCACCGCCAAGCCGGTGATGGGTGAATTCTCGGCCTTGGCCAAGGTCGAGTACGGCAACTACAACTCGCTGAAGCTGAAGGGGATGATCAACGTCCCGATCGGCGACGACCTGGCCCTGCGCGTGGCGGCCGTGTCGCTGACCCGCGACGGCTACGGCGACAACACCTATACCCACCACGACGTCGACGACCGCTCGCTGTGGGACGTCCGCGCCACTCTGGCCTGGCAGCCCAGCGATACCTTCAAGACCTATCTGCTCTACGATCACTTCGACGAAGACGACAACCGCTCGCGGATCGGCCGTCAATTCTGCGCCAAGGACCCCGGCCCGACCAGCGTCGGCGGCGTCGGCCTGTTCCCGTTCAATGCGCCCTCGGCGCTGATTGAGCGTGGCTTCCTCAGCCAGGGCTGTCAGGACGTCTCGCTCTATACGCCCGGCGTCTCGACCGGCACCCTGAACACCCAGGCGACCCTGGGCGGCCTGTTCGGCGCCCTGACCGGCCTGATCACCGGCGACGCGCTTGCGGGCAAGGTGCAGGACCCGAACATCCGCAACATCGAGTCCATCCACGATCCGATCTATCAGTCGTCGACGGACATCTACGAGTTCAATATCGACTGGGATCTGACGGACGAGTTGCGGCTGACCTCGCTGACCTCGTACTCGACGCTCAACCTGTTCACCCGCCAGGACTACAACCGGGTGGTGCCGAACATCGCGTTCAACGTCGCGCCGAACCCGGTGAACGCCATCGCCAGTGCTGTCCAGGCCGGCGTCTGCGGCTCGCTCTCACTGCCCCGCAACTGCCCCGCCGGCGCCGGTGTCTATAACGGCATCTATGCCAGCCTGTTCCCCGGCGGCGTGGTCAACGACCCGCAGAACGGTGCGACCAACCGCTTCGCCACCTTCGATATCTCGACGGCGGACACCAAGCAGTTCACCCAGGAACTGCGACTGCAGTCGGACTTCGACGGGCCGATCAACTTCAACGTCGGCGGCATCTACCTCGACTTCAAGGCGACCGGTGACTACTTCGTGATGTTCAACACGGGCACGGCCTATGTCGGCGTCCAGAACTTCCTGAACACCGGCGCGGTGAACTGCGCGGCCAGCAACCCCGCCTGTATCTTCATCGATCCGAACCAGAACCCCAACCGCAGCGGTCACAACTACTATGACAACTACGGCCCCTATCACCTGAAGTCGCGCGCCGCCTTCGGTGAAGTCTATTGGCAGCTGACCGATACCTTCAAGATCACCGGCGGCCTGCGCTACACCGACGACTCCAAGTCGGTCGAGAACCACCAAGTGACGCTGGCGACGCCGGGCTCCGGCATCGGGGCGCCGCCGACCGGCCAGCCGCCACTGCTGAAGGTCCGGTTCCAGGAAATGACCGGTCGCCTGGGCTTCGACTGGAAGCTGACCGACAACAACCTGGTCTACGCCTTCTACTCGAAGGGCTACAAGGCGGGCGGCGCCAACCCGGCCTGCTCGCCCGGCGTCGCCAGCTGCCCCCCGCCGGCCTTTGACCCTGAGTTCGTCAACAGCTTCGAAATCGGTTCGAAGAACACCTTCTTCGATGGCAGCCTGCTACTGAACGTCACCGGCTTCTACTATGACTACAAGGGCTACCAGGTCTCCAAGATCGTCAACCGCACCTCGATCAACGAGAACATCGACGCCAAGATCAAGGGCCTGGAAATCGAGACCATCTGGAACCCGGTCCGCGGCCTGCGGCTGAACGCCAACATCGGCTATCTTGACACCGAAATCGTCAATGGCAGCTCGATCGATACCTTCAACCGCACCCAGGACAATCCCGCCCTGACCCTGGTCAAGTCGAGCAGCGCCGCCAACTGCGTGGTTTCCACCACCGCCCTGGCTGGCTTCATGGCCACCTACAACGCCCAGACCCCGGTCATCCCGGTGCCGGGCGACGCGAACAACCCCTTCAGCATCCGTCCGCTGAACGTCTTCGACTTCCTGGGCATCTGCTCCGGCAGCTTTGCGGGCGCCCTGCCCGTCACGGGCTACAATGCCGGTCTGATTCCCAGCGACGGCGTGGCGGTGAGCCTGAAGGGCAAGGAACTACCGAACTCGCCGCATTGGACCACTTCGTTTGGCGCCCAGTACACCTGGGACATGGGCGACTGGTCCACGACGCTGCGCGGCGACTACTACAAGCAGACCGACAGCTTCTCGCGCATCTACAACAGCAATGCCGACAAGATCAAAGGCTGGCAGAACGTCAATGTGACCCTGACGGTGGCGAACCCCGGCGCCGGCCTGGTCATCGACGCCTTCGTCAAGAATGCGACCGACGAGGAAGCCATCACCGACACCTATCTGACGGATGACAGCTCCGGTCTGTTCCGGAACGCCTTCTACACTGAGCCGCGCACCTACGGGATCGCGATCAGCAAGTCGTTCTGATCAAGGCATAACACTGGTATCTGGCGGCGGGAGCGCAAGTTCCCGCCGCCTTTTTCTTATGGGGGTGGCAGACCTCGTCAGGCTTAACCTCTTTTCAAGCGCCGCCGGTCATAGTGATCGTCTCAAACCGGCCGGCGACATTCATGGACACCCTCGCTCATCTGATCGATCGCCCCGCGCCTGTCGGCTCCGATACGCGTCTGGACGATCTTGCTGACCGGTTCGCCGCCGAGCCGGCCGCCATGGCTCTGGCCGTGGTCGCCGACGGGCGTCCGATCGGCCTGGTCGGCCGCGAAGCCTGTTTCGCGCATCTGCGGGCCGATCCGGCCAAGGCCGCCGCGCCGGTGAGCCAGATCATGGACGGCCGGCCGCTCGTCGCCGAAGCCGGCCTCTCGGCCCGGGCCTTCGAGGATCAGGTCCTGGCGGCTTCGCCCGCCAGCCTGGCCCTGGGCTTCATCGTCGTCGAGGGCGAGCGCTATCTGGGCGTGGGCTCGCCGCTGTCGCTGCTGACCGCCCGCCGCGACCGCAACCGCGATCTCAAGGAAACCAACGCCGCGGTCACCCAGACCGTCGCCGCCGAGACCCTGCGCCAGCTGGAGGCCATCGCCGACCTCAGCACCCGCCTCTCGCGCCTGCCGCTGCCCAGCGACGCCCTGGCCTGCGCCCGGGCGATCGGCGAGACCAGCGACGACATCCGCCGCCTGATGCATCGGGCCGCCATGCTGCACGCCGCCGACATCAAGGGCCTGACCCTGACGCCCGCGCCGCACAAGCTGCAGGATCTGATGGACGCGGTCGCCGCCCGCTGGGTCGACCGCGCCGCCGCCGCCGGGGTGACCCTGCTGGCTTCGTACGACGGCGAGCCCGATTTTCAGGCCGAGGTCGACGCCGAGCAGCTGCACGAGATTTTCGACGCCCTGATCGGCCGGGCCATTGGCGAGAGCCGCCGCGGCGCGGTCGAGGTGTCGCTCAAGGCCCGTCCCTGCCCCGAAGGCCTAGCCCTGGAAGGCCGGGTGCGCGACGGCGGCCGCGAGCTTGAAGCCAGCCAGTTGGCCGGCATGTTCGAAACGCTGTCCGGCCGTGATCTGCGGCGGATGCCCGACTTCGCCACCGCCATCGGCATGACCTTGGCCGGCCGCATCATCGCGGCGATGGGCGGCGAAATCCGCGCCGAGGCCAATGTCGGCGCCGGCGTCACCGTGACCTTCGACCTGGCCGTGGCCGAGGCCCGGCAGGCCGAAGCCGCCCCCGTCCCCAGCAATCATGGCGGCGGCGCCTTGGCCCGTATCCTGATCGTCGACGACAACGCCACCAACCGCATGGTGGCCGAGGCGCTGTGCGAGATGTTCGACTGCGCCTCCGAACAGGCCGAGGACGGGGTCGAGGCCCTGGCCGCCCTGGAGACCGGGTCGTTCGACCTGATCCTGATGGACATCAAGATGCCGCGCATGGACGGGGTGGCCGCCACCCGGGCCATCCGGGCCCTGCCGGACGCCAGGGCCCGCATCCCGATCATCGCCCTGACCGCCAACGCCGATCCCGACGACGTCAAGGGCTACCTGGCGGCCGGCATGAACGACGTGGTCGAAAAGCCGATCAAGCCCGACCGCCTGCTGGCGGCGCTGGACGCCCTGCTGCCGGCGACCGACGGCCCGGATCATACCCAGGCCGCCTGATTTCTCTGATTATTCAGAAGCATAGTTGGTAGCTGGGGGCGGGATCGAACCGCCGACCTGTGGGTTATGAATCCACCGCTCTAACCATCTGAGCTACCCAGCCATACGGCTCGCGCCCAACTATGAGCGCGGGGTTATAGGGACTCGAACTCATCGCTTCAAGCGGCTTGGGAAACTGGCCTTTGCCAGCTAGTTTCGCCGCCGATGAGCGTGCTGCATCTCCTGGGCTCCAACGCCGACGGCGGGGCGGAAACCTATTTCGTCGACCTGGTCACGGCGCTCAGCCGGGCCGGCCTCAGCGAAGCCTGCGCGATTCGCCCTCACGCCGGCCGCGAGCAGGCCCTGACCGCCGCCGGGCTGGCGGTGAAGACCTTCGGCTTCGGCAGCCCGCTGGACCTGCTGACCCGTCCGGGGATCGCCAGCTTCGCCAAGGCCCGGCAGGCCAGGGTCCTGGTCGCCTGGATGAACCGGGCCGCCAAGCATACCCCCAAAGGTCCCTGGGCCCGCATCGGCCGACTGGGCGGCTATTACAAGCTGAAGAACTACCGCGGTTTCGAGGCCCTGGTCGGCAACACCCGCGATATCGTGGACTGGATGGTCCGCGAGGGCTGGCCGGCGGATCGCGCCCACTACATCCCCAATTTCGCCGAGGCGCCCGCCGATGGCGCACCGGTGGATCGGGCCAGCCTCGATACGCCATCGGATGTCCCCCTGCTGCTCAGCATGGGCCGCCTGCATTCGGCCAAGGCCCACGACATCAGCCTGCAGGCGCTGCGCGCCATCCCGGGCGCGTATCTGTGGATCGCCGGCGCCGGGCCGCTGGAGGACCAGCTCAAGACCCTGGCCGGGGCGCTGGGCCTTGGCGACCGCGTGCGCTTCCTCGGCTGGCGCAACGACCCCTCGGCCCTCTACGGTGCGGCCGACCTCTGCCTCTTTCCCTCGCGGTTCGAGCCGCTGGGCAATACGGTCATCCAGGCCTGGGCGCATGGCCTGCCGGTGGTCGCCGCCGCCAGCCAGGGCCCGGCCGCCCTGATCCGCGACGGCGACGACGGCCTGCTGGTCCCCATCGACGACGCCGAGGCCCTGGCGGCGCGGACCAACGCGCTGCTGGCCGATCCGATGCTGCGCATCCGCCTGATCCAGAACGGTCACGCCCGGGTCGAGGCCGAGTTCAGCCAGGCCGCCATTCTGGGCCAATGGCGGGCCCTGTTCGCCCAATACGGCGCCTCATGAACGGAGCGGCCTGATGTGCGGTATCGCCGGCGTGCTGGGCGGCGGGGGGTCAGCCAGGCCGCTGATCGACACCCTGCAGCATCGCGGCCCCAACGGCATCCGCATCGAGCAGGTCGGCGACGCCTCGCTGGCCCATGCACGCCTGTCGATCATCGACCTGGAAGGTGGCTGGCAACCGCTGCACGCGGCCGGCTCGACCATCATCGGCAACGGCGAGATCTACAACTATCTGGAGCTGGCCGAGGCATTCCAGCTGAAGGGCAGGCTGGGGACCGGCTCGGACTTCGAGCCGCTGCTGCACATCTACGCCCAGGAGGGCGAGAAGGCCTTCGAACGCCTGCGCGGCATGTACGCCTTCTGCCTGATCGGCTGCGACGGCAGGACCTGGCTGGTCCGCGACCCGTTCGGCATCAAGCCCCTCAGCGTCACCCGCGACGGGAACGCCCTGAGCTTCGCTTCCGAGCCCCGCGCCCTGTTCGCCGCCGGCAAGACCGCAAAAATGGCCCGGCCCGAGGCGCTCGAGGACCTGCTGGCCCTGGGCTATGTCGCGCCCGACCGCATCTATGCCAACACCATCTGGCGCGGGCTGGAAGCGGTGGAGCCGGGCGAGATCGACCAGGTCATCGTCGGCGACCGCGAGGAGCGCCTGCAGCCGGCCATTCCGCCCATGGGGACGCCGGTCCGCGACGAGGCGGACGCCCTGGCCCGCCTGGACGCGGTTCTGGAGGACAGCGTCAAGGTTCACCAGCGTTCCGACGTGCCCTACGGCCTGTTCCTCTCCGGCGGCGTGGACAGCGCCACGGTGGCAACCCTGATGGCGCGGCTCAACGAGCGGCCGGTCACCGCCTTCACCTGCGGCTTCGACGCCCCCGGCGCCCGGGACGAACGGGCCCAGGCCGAGCGGGTGGCCCGGGCCCTGGACCTGGACTGGCGCGAGACCAGCTTTGGCGAAGAGGACTTCTGGCGTATTGCCCCCCAGGTCGCCTGGGCCCTGGACGAGCCGACCGCCGACTACGCCGCCCTGCCGACCTACAAGCTGGCCGAGGCCGCCAAGGGCACGCTGACCGTCATCCTGACCGGCGAGGGGGGCGATGAGCTGTTCGCCGGCTATGGCCGCTATCGCCGGGCCCAGCGGCCCGCCTGGCTGGGCGGCCGGGCCGCCGAGCCGCAGATCGACGCCCCCTTCCTCAAGGACCGCGGCCACGGGGCCCTGGCGCGCTGGCGGGCGGCCGCCCAAATCCCCAAAAGCATGTCGCCGGCCGGATACAGTCCGCTGCAGCGCGCGCAGTGGGGCGACATCGCCACCTGGCTGCCCAATGACCTGCTGCTCAAGCTGGACCGCTGTCTGATGGCCAACGGGCTGGAGGGCCGCACGCCCTTCCTCGACAAGGAGGTGGCCGCCCTGGCCTTCCACCTGCCCGACACGATGAAAATCCGCGACGGCAAGGGCAAATGGCTGTTGCGCAAATGGCTGGAGCGTCACTGCCCGGCCGCCGACCCCTGGGGCAAGAAGAAGGGCTTCACCGTGCCGGTGGCCGACTGGATCGCCCCGCGCGCCGCGGATCTGGGTCCCCGCATCGCCGGGCTGAAGGCGGTGACGGAGCTCTGCAAGCCCGAGGCGGTGCGCGCCGTCTTCACCGACGACACCCAGGCCCACAACCGCTGGCCTCTGCTGTTCTTCGCCCTGTGGTCGCTGATCCACCTGGAGAACGTCGACCCGGCCGGAGCGTTGAAGGAACTGCTGCCTTAAAGGAACCGGCCATGCGCCCCGCCCCCGCCGTCTTCGCCCTGCTGCTTCTGGCCGCCTGTGGCGCGCCACCGAGCGTCGCCCAGACGCCCGGCCAGCCGCTGGAGACCCGCAGCCCCAACGCCCCCGACCAGAAGCCGGCCTTCCCGGGCCAGACCCGCGCGCCGTTCGCCACCGCCAAGGTCGCCTTCGATGTCGTTCCGGTCGCCAAGGGGCTGGACCATCCCTGGGGCATGGCCTTCCTGCCGGACGGCCGGCTGCTGGTGACCGAGCGGGCCGGGCGGCTGCGGATCGTGGGCAAGGACGGAGCGTTGTCGGCGCCCGTCGCGGGCCTGCCGCCCGTCGATGCGCGGGGCCAGGGCGGACTGCTGGACGTGGCGGCGGGGCCGGACGGGCTGATCTACTGGACCTATTCGGAACCGCGCGAGGGCGGCAACGGCACGGCGGCGGCGCGGGGCCGGCTCTCGGCCGACGGCGCGAAGATGGAGGCCGTGCAGGTCATCTGGCGCCAGACCCCGACCCTGGACTCCACCCTGCATTTCGGCGGCCGCCTGGTCTTCGCTCCGGACGGCAAGCTGTTCATCACCACCGGCGAGCGCTCGATCCTGCCCGGCCGTCACCAGGCCGAGCGGCTGGACGGCACGCTGGGCAAGGTGGTCCGCATCAATCCCGATGGCGGGATCCCCGCCGACAACCCCTTCGTTGGCAAGGCGGACGCCAAGGGCGAGATCTGGTCGCTCGGCCATCGCAACATCCAGGCCGGGGCGATCAATCCGGCCACCGGCAGGCTCTGGACCATCGAGCACGGCGCGCGGGGCGGCGACGAGATCAACGCGCCGCTCGCCGGCCGGGACTATGGCTGGCCGACCATCACCTACGGAACCGAATACAGCGGCGCCAAGGTCGGCGGGGGCATCACCCAGAAGGCCGGGCTGGAACAGCCGCTCTACTACTGGGACCCGGTGATCGCGCCGTCCGGCATGGCCTTCTACAACAGCGATCTTTTTCCGGCCTGGAAGGGCAGCCTGTTCGTCGGCTCGCTGAAGGACCAGCAGCTGGTCCGCCTCACCCTCGACGGCGAAAAGATCGTGGGCGAGGAGCGGCTGCTGACCGATCTGAAGGAACGCATCCGCGACGTGATCGTCGGGCCGGACGGGAGCATCTATGTCTCGACCGACGACAGCGACGGCCGGGTGCTGAAGCTGGTCCCTAAGTCGTAAGCCGCTCGGCCACCGCCTCGCCGATGGCCAGGGAGGAGGTCAGGCCCGGGCTCTCGATGCCGAACAGCGCCATCAGGCCCGGCAGGCCGTGGACCTCGACGCCATCGAGCTGGAAGTCCGGTTGCGGCTCGCCGGGGCCATGCAGCTTGGGCCGGATGCCGGCATAGTCGGGGCTGAGCGCGCCGTCGGGCAGGCCAGGCCAGAACTTGCGGATATAGGCGTAGAACTCCGGCGCATGGCTGTCGTCGACCGAATAGTCCTCGGTCTCGACATAGCTGAGGTCCGGCCCGAACACCGCCTGGCCGCCCAGGTCCTTGCGATAATGGGTGCCCAGCGCCCCTGGGATGGGCGGCGGATAGATCAACCGCTCGAACGGCGCTTTGCCGGTCAGCCGGAAATAGACCCCCTTGCCCAGATGGCGGGGCGGAATGCGATCCTTCGGAAAGCCCTCGATATGGCCGGCCACGGCCTGGGACGACAGACCGGGCGCGGTGACAAGCAGCCGGGTCGTCAGCGTCGCCGGCGCCTCGCCCCCGGCCCGCACCTTGAAGCCGCCGCCCGCCAGCGGCTCGGCCCCCTCGAAGGGCGTGGCGGTGACCACGGCCCCGCCCCGCTCGCCGATCTCGCCTTCCAGGGCCGACATGTAGCCGTGGCTGTCGAAGACGCCGCTCTGCGGCGACAGCACCGACATATGCGCCCTGAGGCCCGGCTCCAGAGCCAGGGTCTGGGCGCCGCTCAGCACCTCCAGCCCCTCGACATCGTTGGCCCGAGCCTGCTCGGCGATGGCCATGACCCGCGCCTCGTCCTCGGGCGAAGGCGCGACCACCAGCTTGCCGCAGCGGCGGTAGTCGACCTTGTGGCTGTCCAGGAAGGCGTAGAGCGCCCGCCGGCCCTGGACGCAGAACTGGGCCTTCAGCGAACCAGTCGGATAGTAGAGCCCACCGTGGATGACCTCGGAGTTTCGCGAAGACACCCCCTGGCCGATGATCCGCTGGGCCTCCAGCACCGCCACGGTGAGCCCGCGTTTGGCGAGGGCATAGCCGCTGGCCAGGCCGACCGCGCCCGCGCCGACCACGACGGCGTCGAAATCAAACGAATCCATGAAGCGAGCCTACCCACCCCGCCTCCTCAGCGAAAGCTGGGCGCATGAGTGAATGGCCGCCCCGCGTGGCCGTCTTCGAGAAGATATTAGTCGTCCAGCGCCGCATGAGCCCGCCGCATTGAAAAATTTTTCCTTTGGAGGATGGGGATCGGCTTGCAAGAATATATAAGTGCGGCGAAATTGTTGGCCAAAGCCATGCCCGCCAATCCTCGCCACGCGGCACGTTCGCGGCGCGGATCGGCAAACTGGGGGAAGAAAGTTTGTCCGAGACGCTCGACGCGGTTGACGCCAAGATTCTGGATCTGATCCAACACGACGCCGGCCTGTCGGTCGCCGAAATCGCCGAGCGGGTCGGCCTGTCGTCCAGCCCCTGCTGGCGGCGGATCAAGCGGCTGGAGGATGCCGGCATCATCCAGCGGCGGGTGACCATCCTGGACCGCGAACTGCTGGGCCTGGGCTTCGAGGTCTATTGCACCGTCAAGCTCAGCCTGCCGACCAAGGAAAACCTCGAGAAGTTCGAGAGCGCCGTCGTCAAATGGCCCGAGGTGGTGCAGTGCGCCACGGTCACCGGGGCCGCCGACTACGAGCTGCGCATCGTCACCCGCGACATGCACGCCTTCGACGACTTCCTGCGCGACAAGATCCTCGACCTGGGCGTGGTGTCCAACATCGAAAGCCGCATCGTCATCCGGGGCGTCAAGAACTCCACGGCCGTCCCGCTCGGTCTGGTCAGCCCCTATGTCAGCCCGCACGGCTAGGCTGCTCGCCGCGGTCTGCGCCCTGGCGCTGATCGGGGCCGCTCCGGCCGAGAGCATGATCGAGCAGGTCTTCCGCCTGCGCACCGAGGCGGCCGAGGCCGCCAAGGCCGGCGATCTGAAGACCGCCCAGGCCCGGCTCGAATCGGCCAGGACCCTGTTCCCGACCAGTCCCGGCCTGCTGATCCGGCTGGCGCGGGTCCAGGCCGCCAACGGTCAGCCCGAGGCGGCCGTGGCCACCCTCAAGGCCTATGCGGATCTGGGCCTGGTTTTCGATGTCGCCAACGATCCAGCCCTGAAGGACCTGGCGGCGCGGCCGGACTTCGCGCTGGTCGCCACGGCCATGAAGACCAATGCGCAAGCCCGGGGGACGGCCGAGCTTGTCGTTACTGTCGATCGCGGCGACTTCATCGGTGAGGGCGTGGCTGTGCTGCCGGACGGCGACCTGTTGCTGAGCGGTGTCGCCGCCCGCGCCGTGTTGCGTGTGCACGAAGGCCAGCTCAGCCCCTTCCTGCAGGGCGATGCCGACACCGGCGCCCTGTTCGGCATGGCGCTGGACCAAGACGGCGCGGTCTGGATCGCCGAGGCCTGGGGCGCCGACCTGCCCGGCGGCTCGGGACCGGCGCGGACCGGGCTGCTGAAACTGGCTCCCGACGGCAGGGTGCTGGCCCGCTACCCGTTGGTCGACGACGGCAAGCCTCGGCAGTTGGGCGACGTGATCGTCGATGAGGCCGGCACGGTCTACGCCACCGACTCCGTCAGCGGGGGTGTCTATCGCCTGCGCGCGGGCGAGGCCGCTCCCAGTCTTTTCGCCCAGTCCAACGCCATCAAGTCACCCCAGGGCATGGGCCTGTGCAGCGGGGCTCTGCTGGTGGCCGACTATTCGAGCGGCCTCTATCGCATCGACACCGACGACGGCGCGGTCAGCCTCGTCGCGGGCCAGGGCGGCGCCGCTTTGGTCGGCCTCGACGGCGTGGCCAGAGACCCGTCGGAAGACCGGCGCGGCCTCCGCAGCCGCGTGCTGACTCTTGACTTCATCGCCACCCAGAACGGCGTCGAACCCCAGCGGCTGATGGGCCTGCGGCTGGACCGCGGCTGCCGTAAGCTGATCTGGGCCGAGGCGCGGCTTGCCAATATGCCGGGCATCGACGACCTGTCGCTGGGAGCAGTCGGCCAACACCACTACTATTTCGTCGGCCACAGCCAGTGGGGCGCCTGGGGCGGAGAAGGCAAACCGGTCAAGGACGACCAGCCGGTCAGGCTGTATAGCGTCCCGATCTTCTAGGGAGCGCACCATGATCGAACTGGTCATCGACCAACGCCGCAAGGACCTGGGTGGATTCGAGGTCGGGCGGGTGCTGCCCTTCGCCGGCCACCGCACGGTCGGCCCCTTCATCTTCTTCGACCATATGGGCCCCGCCACGATGGCGGCCGGCCTGCCGCGCAGCGTCGATGTGCGGCCCCATCCCCACATCGGTCTCTCGACCGTCACCTATCTGTTCGACGGCGAGATCATGCACCGCGACAGCCTGGCCAGCGAACAGGCCATCCGGCCGGGCGAGGTCAACTGGATGATCGCCGGCCGCGGCATCACCCATTCAGAGCGCTTCGAGAAGGCCCGGGCCCAAGGCGACACCCTGCACGGCATCCAGGCCTGGGTCGCCCTGCCCGAGGCGCTGGAGGAAACCGACCCCGCCTTCTTCCACCACGGCGAGATGGACCTGCCGACCTATGAGGGCGGCGGGATGTGGGCGCGGCTGGTGGCCGGCAAGGCCTTCGGGGTGGAGGCCAAGGTCAAGACCCACTCGCCGATGTTCTATGTCCACTGGCGGCTGGACGCCGGGGCCAAGGCCGAGCTGCCCGCCGAGTATCCCGAGCGGGCGGCCTATGTCGCCCAGGGCTCGGTCGAGGTGGACGGGCGGACCTTCCAGACCGGCCAGATGCTGGTCTTCGCGCCGGGCCAGCCGGTGCTGTTCACCGCCATCGAACCGTCCATCGTCATGCTGCTGGGCGGCGAGCCGATCGGACCGCGCTTCATTGAGTGGAACTTCGTCTCCTCCTCCAAGGAGCGGATCGAGCAGGCCAAGGCCGACTGGCGGGCCGGCCGCATGAAGCTGCCCGACCTCGACCACGACGAGTTTATCCCGCTGCCGGGCGACCCGCCGCCGGCGGCCAATCCGATGTCCTAGACCGGCCAGGGCCTCGCTTGCGCCTTGCCATCGCCAGAATTGCAAATCATTCTCATTTGCGAAACGCGATGGGAGACTCGCATGGTGGTCAGAGGCCTAGGTCCCCGCCCGCTGGTCGTGTTGATGCGGAGCGAACGGTCCCTCGCGAACCCAGAAGTCAGGCCGCCGGCGACTCCGCCAGCGCCTTGCGAGCCTGCAGCGCGTACTCCACCCCCGTCCAGACGGTGACGGCGGCGGCCAGCCAGAGCAGGCCCTGCGACAGCAGCTGGGCCTGATCGGCGAGCGGGCCCTCTTCCGGCAGCTTCCACAGGCTCCAGCCGAAGATGAACAGGTGGAAGCCCAGGGCGAAGAGCTGCAGCGTGGTCTTCCACTTGGCCAGCAGGGTCACCGGCAGCTTGATGCCGCGCGGGGCCAGGGTCTCGCGCAGGGCGCTGACCGCGAATTCCCTAAACAGCATCAGCCCCCCCGCCACAGCGGCGGTCCAGGAGTGAACCAGGGCCATGGCGATGACCATGCCGGCCACCAGCACCTTGTCGGCGATGGGGTCGAGGATGGCCCCCAACGTGCTGACCGCGTCCAGTTTGCGGGCCAGCCAGCCGTCGACGAAATCGGTCAGGGCCGCGATCACGAAGCCGAAGAAGGCCAGGAAATACAGGAACTGGGCCACCACGATCGGAGTCCAGCCGGCCTTGGTCGCCAGGTCGGCCAGCGGCCCGAAGGCCAGGGTGGTCAGGGCCAGGAAGACCACCAGGGTCAGGGCCAGCCGCAGGCCGGTGACGATGTTGGGGAGCATTTTCATGCCCCCTAAATACCTCATCGGCGGAAGAAGTCATGGATGCGTTGCGCCAGCGGCCCGCTGACCCCCTCGACCTTCTCCAGGTCGGCGACGGCGGCTCTGGAGACGCCCTTGGCCGAACCGAACGCATGCAGCAGCGCCTTCTTGCGGCCCGGACCCACCCCCTCGATCTCGTCGAGCGGATTCTTCTTCATGTCGATGGCCCGGCGGGTGCGGTGCGAGCCGATGGCGAAGCGGTGGGCCTCGTCGCGCAGTCGCTGCAGATAGTAGAGCACCGGCGACTTGGGCTCGAGCATGAAGGGTTCGCGCCCCTCGATGAAGAACCGCTCCAGGCCCGCGTCGCGGTCGGGGCCCTTGGCCACCCCGACCACGGCGATGTCGTCGACGCCCAGGTCGGCCATGATCTCGCTGGCCGCCGCCAACTGGCCGGCCCCGCCGTCGATCAGCACCAGGTCCGGGCGCGGCGAGGAGACGGCCTCGCCGGTCTCCTCCTCCTTGACCATGCGGGCGAAACGACGGCGCAGCACCTCCCGCATCATGCCGTAGTCGTCGCCGGGGGTCAGTTCGGTGCTCTTGATGTTGAACTTGCGGTACTGGTTCTTCTGGAAGCCCTCGGGCCCGGCCACCACCATGCCGCCGACCGCGTTGGTCCCCATGATGTGGCTGTTGTCATAGACCTCGATCCGCTCGGGCGGCGCGTCCATGCCGAACGCCTCGGCCACCCCATTGAGCAGCTTGGTCTGGGCCGAGCCCTCGGCCATCTTGCGGCCCAGGGCCTCTCTGGCGTTGGTCAGGGCCTGGGCGACCAGGTCGCGCTTCTCGCCCCGCTGCGGCCGACTGATCTCGACCTTGCGGTTCGACTTGATGGTGAAGGCCTCGGCCAGCAGCTCGCGCTCGCTGGGCTCCAGGCTGACCAGGATCAGCCGGGGGATGGGTTTGTCCTCGTAGAACTGACCGAGGAAGGCGGCCATGATATCCTCGTCGGTGTCGCTCTTGTCGACCCGGGGGAAGTAGGCGCGGTTGCCCCAGTTCTGGCCGGCCCGGAAGAAGAACACCTGGATACAGGCCTGGCCGCCCTCGCTGTGCAGGGCGATGACGTCGGCCTCGTCCACCGTCTCGGGATTGACCCCGGTCTCCTGGGCGACGCTGGCCAGGGCCCGGATGCGGTCGCGCAGACGGGCGGCGCGCTCGAACTCCATCTCGTCGGAGGCGGCCTGCATCTCCTCAGCCATCTTGGCCGTCACCGCCCGGCTCTTGCCGCGCAGGAAGAGCTCGGCCTGCTCGACGAGGGCGGCATAGTCCTCCAGCCCGATCAACCCGGTGCAGGGGGCGCTGCAGCGGCGGATCTGGTGCAGCATGCAGGGCCGGGTGCGACTCTCGTAGACGCTGTCGCTGCACGATCGCAGCAGGAAGGCCTTCTGCAGGGTGTTGAGCGTGCGGTTGACGGCCCCGGCGCTGGCGAAGGGGCCGAAATAGTCGCCCTTGATCGAGTGGGCGCCGCGATGCTTGCGCAGCTGGGCGGCCGGGTGTTCGCGGCGAATGACGATCTCGGGGAAGCTCTTGTCGTCGCGCAGCAGCACGTTGAAGCGCGGCTTCAGCTGCTTGATCAGGTTGATCTCGAGGAGCAGGGCGTCTGTCTCGGTGCGGGTCGAGACGAACTCCATGGCCCGGGTCTGGTCGACCATGTGGGCGATGCGGTTGGTGTGGAACCGGCCCTGGGCGTACTGGATGACCCGCTTCTTGAGCGAGCGGGCCTTGCCGACATAGAGCACCTCGCCCGCCGCATCGATCATGCGGTAGACGCCCGGCGCGTCGGGCAGGCGGCGGCAGTAGTCCTTGATCAGGGCCGCGCCTGACAGGGGGGGAGATTCGGTTAGGTCGGTCACCCCGCCAATATAGGGCAATCGTCCGGCCGGCGCCGCCCGGGTGTGTCAGCAGCCGACTTGATCCAACCGCGCCTCTGCTGCGTAACTCCGCGAAACGCTTCTGGGGAGGCCACCATGACCCATCTGAACCGCCGCGGCCTGCTGGCCGCTTCGGGCGCTCTTGCATTGACCGCCTGCGCGCCCGCCGCCAAGCCGCCGGCAAAACCGACCGTCGCCGAAGGCATGGCCCAGGTCCCCGGCGGCAAGGTCTGGTGGCGCAAGGTCGGCGAGGGTGACAAAGCCCCGCTCCTCACCCTGCATGGTGGACCCGGGGCCGGGCACGACTATCTGGAGCCCCTCGCCGCCCTGGCCGACCAGCGGCCGGTGATCTTCTACGACCAGCTGGGCTGCGGCCGCTCCGAGAAGCCGGCCGACAACAGCCTGTGGACCATCGACCGCTTCGCCGAGGAGATCGACGCCCTGCGCGCGGCGCTGAAACTCGACCTGGTCTGTATCCTGGGCCACAGCTGGGGCGGTTTCCTGGCGGTGGACTACATGACCGACCGCGCGCCCAAGGGCGTCGAGGCCCTGATCCTGGCCTCGGGTTCGGCCAGCACGCCCCAGGCGTCACGCGGCATCCTCAAGCTGGTCGACCAGACGCCGAACGGGGCCGGGGCCCGCATCCACGCGCTGGAAAAGGCCGGCCAGATGCAGAGCCAGGAATACCAGGACCTGGTCCAGCAGTTCTATGCCCTGCACGTCTATCGCGGCGACCCGAACAACCCGTTCTTCCAGGCCACCCTAAAGAACCTCAGCTCCACGCCGGTCTATCCGGTGATGAACGGGCCCAACGAGTTCACCATCACCGGCACGATCAGGGACTGGGACCGCACGGCGCAACTGGGCAGGATCGACTGCCCCACTCTGATCACCACCGGGGAGTTCGACGAGGTGTCGCTGGACTGCCAGCAGACCCTGAACGAGGGCATCAAGGGATCGCGCCTGGAGGTGATGAAGGGCGTCAGCCACCTCTACATGCTGGAACAGCCGGACGCCTATAACGCCCTGATCCGCGGCTTCCTGGCCGATAAGGCCTAGAACTCCCGGAAGGGCTTCAGCCGCACCCGCGTGCGGTGGTCGGCGGGGCCCTCGGCCTGACCCTCGACGCCCTGGCCGCGGTAGTAGTTCTTCTGCCAGCCGTCGGCCTGGGCCTTGGAGCCGGCCTGTTTGAGCTCGGCGTTAAAGCCGTTGCGGCTGGCGGACCAGGCTTCGTACTGGGTCTTCAGGCCCGGATTGGCCTCGAGCGGAATACGGCGGGGCTGGATGCGCTCCAGCATGCCGCGCTCGACCGGGAAGAGGTGGCAGAAGGGCTCGTCCTTCTCGAAGCGGGTCAGGATGCCCGGCCGGGTGAAGATCCAATTCATCGTGAAGGTGAAGGGCGCCCAGTCGGTCTCGATCACCCCGGTCAGCGGATAGACCCCGTCCTTGGGCCGGTTGATCGGCCCGCCGCACCAGATGTCGTAGCCTGGCGAGGTGCGCATCAGGGCGTTGATGTGGAAGGTGACGATGCCGTGGCCGAAATGGCTGACGGCCGGCGCGGTCGTCCCCGGATCGGCCTGGATGACCACGGCCTCCAACCCGGGGGCGCCGGTCCAGCCGACCGCGAAGCCGCTGGGGCAGAGCACCTCCCAGCCGTGGGCGTTGGCGATGTTCAGCGGCAGGCAGCGATAGGCGTAGCGCTCGTGGGTGGCGTCCATCCACGGCCGCTCATGCGGGGCCGGCCGGATGTTCAGGGCCGTGTTGTCGATGGCATAGGCGATCAGGGTCTGGGCCTCGCCGGCCTGGCCCCGATCGGCGGGCTTCGCATCGCCCGGTTTGGTGTCGCTCACGCTCAGCCTCCTTCGGCCGCATTCCGCGTCTGGCTAACGCGGAAGCGGCCCCCACGGCAACCACAGATCATGAAATGATCCAGTCGCCGTGGTGGGAGATCTGCTCGAGCAGGACCGGGTCGCTGCCCATCCAGGTGACCCCGGGGGCCCAGGCGTGCGGCAGTTTCTCCGGCGCGGTGTCGGCGCCGTCGAACAGCGCCGCGCCGGCCTGGGCCTTGTCGACCGCCAGAGGCGCGGCCAGCGGGGCGGCCGGTGGGCTGGTGATGAAGTTGGCGGCGGTCAGGCTGAAGGCGGTGACCCCGGTCAGGGTGACGTATGAGCCGTCCGACAGCATCACCTTGGCCCCGCCGGCCAGCGACGTGATCGAGACGTAGCCGCCGAAGGCCGAGACATCGAGCTTGTCTTCGCCGACCATGAAGTCGGTGATGGTGTTGGCCCCATCGCCCGCGCTGAACACGAAGATGTCGTGTCCGGCGCCCCCGCTCAGGGTGTCGGTGCCGACCCCGCCGACCAGAACGTCATTGCCGTCCCCGCCCAGCAGCTTGTCGGACCCGACCCCGCCCTCGAGCCGGTCGTTGCCGCCCAGGCCGTTGAGCGTGTCGTTGCCGTCCAGGCCCTGGATCAGGTCCCGGCCCGCGTCGCCGGTCAGGGTGTTGCCGGCGGCCGTGCCCACGAGGGTGTGATCCCAGGCCGCCGGCGGCGGCGGCGGGGGCGGAGCCGGCGGCGGGCTTGGCGGCGGCGCCGGAGGGGGTGAAGGCGGAGGACTCGGTGGCGGAGCCGGCGGGGGAGAAGGCGGCGGGCTCGGCGGCGGCGAGGGGGGCGGGCTGGGCGGTGGCGAAGGAGGCGGCGCCGGCGGAGGGCTCGGCGGCGGCGCCGGCGGCGGGCTGGCGCCGGTGATGAAGCTGGCCGCGGTCAGGGTCGAGGCGGTGACGCCGGTCAGGGTGATGTAGCTGCCGTCAGCCATCAGCACCTTGGCCGCGCCGGCCTGCTGCACGATCGAGGCATAGCCGCCGAAGGCCGAGACATCGATCCTGTCTTCACCGACCGCAAAATCGGTGACGGTGTTGGCGCCGTCGACCAGACCGACGACGAAGACGTCAGCGCCCGCGCCGCCGGTCAGGGTGTCGGTGCCGGCCCCGCCGACGAGAATGTCGTCGCCATCGCCGCCGAGCAGCTTGTCGGAGCCATCGCCGCCTTCGAGGCGGTCGTTGCCGCCCAGGCCCGACAGGGTGTCATTGCCGGCCAGGCCCTGGATCAGGTCCCTGCCTGCATCACCGGTCAGGGTGTTGCCGGCCGTCGTGCCGACCAGGGTGTGATCCCAGGTCGGAGGCGGCGGCGGGCTCGGCGGCGGCGCGGGCGGCGGCGAGACCGGAGGCGGACTCGGCGGCGGCGGCGGCGCAGGTGGAGGAGACGGCGGCGGTGGCGGGCTCGGCGGGGGAGCCGGTGGTGGCGACGGCGGCGGACTCGGGGGCGGAGCCGGCGGTGGCGCGGGCGGCGGGCTCGGCGGAGGCGCGGGTGGCGGCGACGGCGGCGGCGCGAGCGGCGGGCTGGCGCCGGTGATGAAGCTGGCGCCGGTCAGGCTGGCGGCGGTGACGCCGGTCAGAGTGACATAGGAGCCGTCGGACAGCATCACCTTGGCCCCGCCGGCCAGCGCCGTGACCGAGACGTAGCCGCCGAAGGCCGACACGTCGATCAGGTCCTGGCCGACCGTGAAGTCGGTGATGGTGTTGGCGCCATCCAGAAGACCGACGACGAAGGTGTCGGCTCCGGCGCCACCGGTCAGGGTGTCGGTGCCGGCCCCGCCGACGATGACGTCATCGCCATCCCCGCCCAGCAGCTTGTCGGACCCGACCCCGCCCTCGAGGCGGTCATTGCCGCCCATACCATTGAGCGTGTCATTGCCGTCCAGGCCCTGGATCAGGTCGCGGCCGGCATCGCCGGTCAGGGTGTTACCGGCGGCAGTGCCGACCAGGGTGTGATCCCAGGTCGGGGACGGCGGCGGGCTCACCGGCGGCGGGCTCGGCGGCGGACTGGGAGGCGGCGGACTGGGAGGCGGCGGACTGGGAGGCGGCGGACTGGGAGGCGGCGCCGGAGGTGGTGACGGCGGAGGGCTGGGCGGCGGCGCCGGCGGCGGGCTCGGCGGCGGCGCTGGCGGAGGGCTCGGCGGCGGCGCGGGTGGCGGGGGCGGCGAAGCGGTCAGGCCTATGAAACTGGCGGCCGTCAGAGTGCTGGCGGTCAAGTGGCTCAGCCGCAGGATCGCGCCGCTGGCGAAGCTGACCACCGTATCGGCGCCATCCTGCGTGATGGCGCTGTAGCTGCCGATGCCGGTAACGTCGATATGGTCGACCCCGACAGCGAAATCGCTGATGACGTCGGTGTTGCCGGCCAGGTTGTCAGCCACGAAGACGTCGGCCCCATCGCCGCCGGTCATGGTATCGTCGCCGGCGCCTCCGGTCAGGCGGTCAATTCCGTCCTGGCCCAGCAGGGTGTCGTTGCCCGCGTCGCCGAAGACCTGGTCATCCCCCGCTTCGCCATCGACGCTGTCGTTGTCGGCTCCACCGTGCAGGACATCGGCGCCGACATCGCCGTGGAGGCTGTCGTTGCCGCCGGCGCCGTTCAGGACATCGTTACCCGCATCGCCGAACAGCCCGTCCACTCCGGCCCCGCCGTTCAGGGTATCGTCGCCGCCTGAGCCGGAGACCCAGCTCCCTCCGTTGCCCGCGGTGATCACGTTGTTGAGGACGTTGCCGATGAGGCGCTGAGCGCTCGCGCCCGTGCCGACGAGATTTTCGACATTGGCGCCCAGGTCATAGTCGAGGGCCGTGCGGATCGTATCCGTGCCGGCGCCCGCCGCCTCGATGACGGTGTCGTTCATGCCCACGACGTAGGTGTCGTCGCCCAGGCCGCCCCGCATCACGTCGGTCGCGGCGCCATCATCGGCGCCGCCATCCAGCAGGTCGGCGCCGTCGCCGCCGCGCAGATCGTCCGCGCCCGCGCCGCCGTAAAGGGAGTCGTTTCCTGTTCCGCCGTCCAGCAGGTCGTCGCCCACCAGGCCGTTCAGGGTGTCGTCGCCGTCCAGGCCGTAGATATGGTCGGCGGCGCTGGTCCCGTTCAGGGTTTCGCTGGCCGCCGTGCCCATCACATCGTGAGAGTCGGGGCCCAGGCCGATGAAGCTGGCATTGGTCACAGCGGTGGGCTGGATGCCCTCTAGGGTCAGCTTTGCCCCGTCGGCAAAGGTGATCACCGCGTCGCCGTTGACCTGGGTAATGGTCTGGTAGGCGCCATAGGCGGTCAGATCGATGAAATCGGTTCCGACCTGGAAGTCGGTGACGGTGTCCGAGCCAGTGCCCGGCGCGACCACGAAGGTGTCGGCGCCGGCCCCGCCGGTCAGGAAGTCGTCACTCTGGCCGCCATCCAGGCGGTCGTCGCCATCCCCGCCCGACAGGTGGTCGCCATTGAAGCCGCCGAACAGCCGATTGGCCGCAGCGTTGCCGGTGATCCAGTCGCTGCCCGAGCCGCCGATGGCGTTCTCGATCACCACACCCATGGCAATGGCGACGTTGCCGGTCAGCCCGCCGACGCTGGAGAAGGCGCCCTGGCTGAGATTGATGGTGGCGCCCTGGCTGTACCCCGAGAAGTCGAAGGTGTCGTTGCCGCCGGCGTCCCAGACCGCGAAGATCAGCTTGCTGGCCTCGCTCAGCGCCTGGAACCACGCCCGGTCGGCGTTCGAATTGAAGCCATAGACCGTATCGCCGGTCCGGGTGGCCATGTTGGCGCCGTACAGCCGCTGGGCCGCGGCGATGTCGTCCAGCATGGTGGTGGCCGGATACAGCGGTCCGAAATCCCCCCCGGTCTCGTACTCGAAGAAGTAGCTCATCACCGAATACTGCTGGCTGTCCTCGTAGTAGGAGGCATTGGCGGCATAGGTGAGGTCGTCGTTCACGCCCGCGTCGTAGTCGCTGGGATGGTCCAGGCCGATGGCGTGGCCGATCTCGTGCACCAGGGTCAGGGCGCCGTAGCCGCCGATGCTGGGGTTCTGGTTGGCGGCCTGCGAGATGTTGACCCACAGGTCGCCGGATTCCGCGTCCGTCGGCGCGCCGAAGGTGTTGTCCGGCAGATAGGTGAAGGCCGCCGCCCCCGCCGCGCCGCTGGCATAGTTGCCGAACAGGATCTGGGCGTTGTTCGAATAGGCGGCCGCGCCGCTCGTGCCGCTGCCGACCCGCACGAAGATGATGTTGGCAACGTCCGACCAGGCGGCCAGCGCCAGCAGGGTGGCGTTGATCTGAGTGGTCGTGAAGTGGGAGAAGCCGGCCGTGTCGTCCGGCATGGCCCCGAACGCGACGGTGTCGCGGAAGGCGAAGGTCACCGTCACCGCGGTCCCCAGCACGCCCGGCGCGTTCCAGCTGTAGCCGTCCCGGGTCAGCTGGGCGGCGGCCTGGTCCACCGTCTTGGAGGGCTTGCCGTTGTCGCTCGCCCCCCCACGCTGGTCGGCGTTGAGGAAGCCGCGCGTGGCGTGGGGGAAGACCTGATAATGGCCGAAGCTGTCGGCGCGATAGGCGCGCGCGCCCTCACTGCCGATGGACGCGAAACCGGTCGAAGTCTCGTCCGGCCGTCCATCCATGTCGTAAGGCACGGCTATCCCCCCAAGAACACCACTTCAAGCACACTACTGGGCGGCGAAAATACGAGCTTCGCGACCTCGCCGCAAGGCGCGGCGATGTCGCGATCCCACCCCCCCGATTAGCCGATGATCCAGTCTCCGTGATGGGAGACCGCGTCCAGCAGACCGCTCTCCAGACCGACCCAGTCCGCGTGGCTGGCCCAGGCGTGAGCCAGTTTCTGCGGCGCCTCCAGCGTCTCCTCGGCCTGGCCGCTCGCCGCCGTCGCCACGCTCTTGGGCTGGGCCAGGGGCAGCGAGGCGGAGACCGGCGCGGCGGGCGGGCTGGTGATGAAGCTGGCGGCGGTCAGGCTGAGGGCGGTGACCCCGGCCAGGGTCACGTAGCTGCCGTCGGACAGCATCACCTTGGCCCCGCCGGCGGTGGCGGCGATCGAGGCGTAGCCCCCGAAGGCCGAGACATCGAGCCTGTCCTCGCCGACCACGAAGTCGGTGATGGTGTTGGCCCCGTCGCCGGCGCTGAACACGAAGATGTCGTGCCCGGCCCCACCGGTCATGGTGTCGGTGCCGACCCCGCCGACCAGGACGTCATCGCCTTCCCCGCCCAGCAGCTTGTCGGACCCGACCCCGCCTTCCAGCCGGTCGTTGCCGCCCAGGCCATTGAGCGTGTCGTTGCCGTCCAGGCCCTGGATCAGGTCCCGGCCGGCGTCGCCGGTCAGGGTGTTGCCGGCCGCCGTGCCCACGAGGGTGTGATCCCAGGTCGCCGACGGCGGGGGCGGAGACGGCGGCGGGCTCGGCGGCGGAGGCGGAGGCGGGCTCGGCGGAGGTGACGGCGGCGGCGCCGGAGGGGGTGACGGCGGCGGGCTCGGCGGAGGGCTGGGCGGCGGCGCGGGCGGCGGACTCACCGGCGGCGGCGAAGGTGGCGGAGCCGGCGGAGGACTGGGTGGCGGCGCAGGCGGCGGACTCACCGGCGGCGGCGAAGGAGGCGGCGCCGGCGGAGGACTGGGCGGCGGCGCCGGCGGCGGACTGGCGCCGGTGATGAAGCTGGCCGCTGTCAGGCTGGACGCGGTGACGCCGCTCAGCAGCACATAGCCGCCGTCGGCCATCAGCACCTTGGCGCCGGCGACCTGCTGTACGATCGAGGCGTAGCCGCCGAAAGCGGACACATCCAGCTTGTCTTGACCGACCGCGAAGTCGGTGACCGTGTTGGCCCCGTCGGCCAAGCCGACGACGAAGACATCGGCGCCCGCGCCGCCGGTCAGGGTGTCAGTGCCGGCTCCGCCGACCAGGACGTCATCGCCGTCCCCGCCCAGCAGCTTGTCGGACCCGACCCCGCCTTCCAGCCGGTCGTTGCCGCCCAGGCCATTGAGGGTGTCGTTGCCGGCCAGGCCCTGGATCAGGTCCCTGCCGCCATCGCCGGTCAGGGTGTTGCCGGCCGTGGTGCCGACCAGGGTGTGATCCCAGGTTGGAGGCGGCGGCGGGCTCGGCGGCGGCGCGGGCGGCGGCGAGACCGGAGGCGGACTCGGCGGCGGCGGCGGCGCAGGTGGAGGAGACGGCGGCGGTGGCGGGCTCGGCGGGGGAGCCGGTGGTGGCGACGGCGGCGGACTCGGGGGCGGAGCCGGCGGTGGCGACGGCGGAGGCGCGGGTGGCGGCGACGGCGGCGGCGCGGGCGGCGGGCTGGCGCCGGTGATGAAGCTGGCGCCGGTCAGGCCGGCGGCGGTGACGCCGGTCAGGGTGACATAGGAGCCGTCGGACAGCATCACCTTGGCCCCGCCGGCCAGCGCCGTGACCGAGACGTAGCCGCCGAAGGCCGACACGTCGATCAGGTCCTGGCCGACCGTGAAGTCGGTGATGGTGTTGGCGCCATCGACCAGTCCAATGACGAAGGTGTCGATCCCGGCGCCGCCGGTCAGGGTGTCGGTGCCGGCTCCGCCGACGATGACGTCATCGCCATCGCCGCCGAGCAGCTTGTCGGAGCCGTCCCCGCCTTCGAGGCGGTCATTGCCGCCCAGGCCGTTGAGGGTGTCGTTGCCGGCCAGGCCCTGGATTAGGTCCCTGCCGCCGTCACCGTTCAGGGTGTTGCCGGCCACGGTGCCGACCAGGGTGTGGTCATAGGGCGAAGGCGGCGGAGACACCGGCGGCGGACTGGGCGGCGGCGAGACCGGCGGCGGGCTCGGCGGAGGACTGGGCGGCGGCGGAGGCGGCGGGCTCGGAGGCGGCGCCGGCGGCGGGCTGGGCGGCGGAGCAGGCGGCGGCGGCGGGCTGGGCGGCAGCAGCGGCGGGGGAGGCGGCGGGGGTGAGGCCGGCGGCGGGCTCACAGGCGGCGGCGGCGGGCTGGCCGGCGGCGTCGGCCCGGTGATGAAGCTGGCGGCCGTCAGGCTGCTGGCCTGGACGCCCCCGAGCGTGACCGAGCTGCCGTCGGCGAACGTCACCCGGGCGCCGTACATGGTCTGGGCGATCGAGGTGTAGGTTCCGAACGCGGAGACATCCAGCCTGTCGACGCCGACGGTGAAGTCGTAGATCAGGTCGTCGCCCCAGCCCTGGCTGAAGACGAAGACATCGGCGCCGGCCCCGCCGGTAAGCTGGTCGTTGTCGTTGCCGCCGACGAGTCGGTCGGCGCCGTCGCCGCCCTTCAGCTGGTCCGATCCGCCCAGGCCTTCCAGCAGGTTATCCCCGCCGTCGCCGATCAGGGTGTCGCCCTCCTGGCCGCCACGCACGCCTTCGATGCCGGTAAAGGTGTCCATCCCGAAGAAGGTGTTTTGCGGTCCGGTCTTGCTGAGGTCGACCACAACGCCGAACCTCAGCACCGTGCTGAAGTCCAGCATGTCGAACCCGCCGCCGCCATCGATGACGTCATCGCCGCCGAACCCGTCGAAGGATTCATTGGCGGCCCCGCCGGTCAGGTGATCGGCGAAGTCGCTGCCCCGCACGGCCTCGAATCCGCTCAGGGTGTCGTTGCCCTGGCCGGTGGCCTGCGGCCCGGCGAGGGCCAGATTGACGGTGACGTCGCTGCTCGCCCCGGCATAGTCGAGCCAGTCGAAACCCAGGCCGCCGTCCAGGCTGTCATTGCCCAGGCCGCCGAACAGGCGGTCGGCGCCATCGCCACCGGAGATGGTGTCGTCACCGGCCCCGCCGGCCAGTTCGTTGGCCGTGGCCGTGCCGGTGATGACGTCGTTGCCGGCCCCGCCATCCACCTTGCCGAAGGTCGCGGTCGCGGCGAGGGTTTCGTTACCCGCCCCGCCCACCAGCCAGAAGCCGCCCAGCGGATAGGTGACGATGTTGGCGTTGGTCAGGGCCGTGGTGGCGAGGTTCTCGAACCGCACCAGGGTGGTCCAGTCCTCGCCCTGCCCGTCCTCGTTGAACTGCAGCAGCGTGTCGCCGCCCGCCTGGCCCAGCCGCAGAAAATTCTCGCCGAACGGGGACGGCGTATAGACCCGCCCCTGCACGAACTGGGTCACGTCCAGGATGTCGCCGGCGGTGAAGTCATGCACCGTGATCAGGCCGAGCGGATAGCCGTGGAAGCCGTCCATCAGGATCAGCCGGTCGGCCCCGGCCCCCAGGGTCAGGTCTATCACTCCCGCCGGGTCGGTGAAGACCAGGTCGTCGCCCTCGCCGGCGTCGACGAAACCGTGGGCCGAGACGATGCGGATCGCGTCCTTGCCGGTCCCGCCATAGAGGTGGACGGTGTCGTTGTTGTAGCCGCTGTACTCGACCCGGTCGTCCCCCGCACCGCCATCGAGAATAAGGTTCGAGCCCGCATCATAGGACCAGCTCCGCATGGCGTGGACCCAGTCGTCGCCATCGTCGCCGTAGAACTGGTCGGCCAGTCCATTGTCGTCTCCGACGGCGTCGCTGCCCGTCCCGCCATGGACAATGTCGGAGCCATAGTAGGTGAACAGTATGTCGTCGCCATCGCCGCCATTGACGATATCGTCGCCGCCCCAGCTGATCAGCCAGTCGTTGCCGCCCAGGCCGTTGATCACGTCCGGCCCGGGGCCGGTATTGACCTCATCTCGCGCGGCCGTGCCCGTGAAAGTCACGCCGGCCGGAACCGAGCCGTCCGAGGCGTAGCCGCCCAGGTTTTCGGCCGTGAAGGCCAGCGGCGCGGTGTTCTGGAAGGTGGCCAGGGTCGTCCAGTGACCCGAGCGGTCCCCATCGATCTGCAGAAGGCTGCTGGTCCCGTCGGCGATCATCCGCAGGAAGTGGGCGGCGAAGGGGTTGGTGCTGCGGTCCCAGTTGACGAAATGGGGTGTCACATAGTCCAGCATGTTGAGCCGGTCGCCGCCGGCGCCGGTCTGGAAGTCGGTGATGGTCAGCTGAAATCCCGGCAGCTGGCTGTAGTAGAGCGAGACGGTGTCCACCCCGGCGCCCAGGGTCAGGGTGACTCCCGCCCCGACCTCGCGAAGGCTGAAGGTGTCATCTCCGGCGCCGCCGATCAGCCGGGCGACCCCCTCGCCGTTGAGCTGGAAGAGGTCATTGCCGTCGCCGCCGTCGGCGATGACGTGGCCCGTGGCGCCGGGGACGAAGCTGACGTTCAGCGTGTCGGCGCCACCCTCGCCGTAGAGCCGGGCCTCACCGCCCAGCGCCGCATAGCCGACGACCCCGATGGTGTCGTCGCCGTCCTGGCCGTGCAACTCGTCGCCGATCTGGCCGCTCAGATTGTCGGCGCCCGTCCCGCCGAACAGCTGGTTGTCGCCGCCCTGGCCATAAAGGTTGTCGTTGCCGTCGCCGCCTTCCAGACGATCGCCGCCGGCCCTGCCGAACAGGGTGTCGTCGCCCCCCAGCCCCTGCATCAGGTCGATGCCGTCCGTGCCCGTCAGATTGTCCGCCCCGGCGGTCCCGACGAAGGTGGCGCCGGGCGGCAGGGCGCCGTCGGGCGACAGGCCGTGGAAATTGGCGGCCGTGAACAGCGAGGCGGTGGTGTTCTCAAAGCGGACAAGGGTGGTCCAGCTGTCGGCGCCGCCGTTGGCGTCGATCTGCAGCAGGGTCGCCGCCCCCGATTGCAGCAGCCGCAGATGGCCGGTGCCGAAGGGATTGTTGCCGTTCCAGCCCGTGAAGAGGCTGAAAAGGTTGTCGCCGAAATCCAGCACATCGCCCAGATTCCCGACCAGAAAATCCCGCACCTGCAGGGCGCCGGCGATCGAGGTTCCGCCGAGGTTGAGCCACCGCAGCGTGTCCCGGCCATCGCCCAGGGTGATGTCCGTGTCATGGAAGGCGGTGAAGTCCAGCCGGTCGTCGCCGCTGCCGGCGTCGATGACCAGGTGACCCTGAGCGCCGAAGAAGTCGATGACGTCGTCGCCCGAGCCGCCCCAGATGCTGCCATTGATGACCCGGCCGACCCATTCCTCGGACACCCGGATGTTGTCCGCCCCGGCCCCGCCGTCGACGAGGACGGTGCTGACATCGCCCTGCCCCGCGACAGCGCGGGTGACGCCCAGATAGTCGTCGCCCTCGCCGCCGAACAGGCTTTCGTTGCCGCCCTCGCTGTCCTGGAGAGAGTCACTGCCGATCCCGCCCACCAGGACATCGGATCCGCTCTGGCCGTTCAGCGTATCGTCGCCATCGCCGCCCAGGATGTAGTCATCGCCCTCGTGGCCATAGACCGTGTCGTTGCCGCCGCGCGCATCGATGACGTCTGCGCCCGCGCCGCCGTGCAGCATCTCGCCGTTGTCGGATCCGGTCAGGGTGACCGGCGGGGGCGAGGGTGGCGGGGGCGGCGCGGCGGCGGCCTTGCCGCCGTCGACCGGCAGGGCCGACCTGCCGGCCCGAAGCGCCGGTTCGGCGGAGGGGGACTGGATGGAAAGGTCGGAGTCGGGCGCAAGCCCACCCAGGCCCACCGGACCGGCGTCCTTGAAAGTCACTGTGAAATCCCCCCGAGGGACACCGCCAGCGCGGCGCCGAGCACTGCTACGTCGACGACTCTAGCAGGCCCGCCCCGCTCGGTGAAAGCCCCCTTCTGCCGCGTGAGGCTGCAGGCCGCCGGATGTTTGCCAGCAAGGCGGCCGATCCTTAGGGTAGCGAAAACAGACCCAGGAAACCCGCCCATGACCGACCTCTTCTCCCTCGCCGGCCGCACGGCCCTGATCACCGGTGGCTCGCGCGGGATCGGCAAGATGATCGCCGCCGGTTTCATTGCGCAGGGCGCCCGGGTCTACATCTCCAACCGCAAGGCCGGCGTGGCGCACGACACCGCCGCCGAGCTGTCGGCCGGGGGCGGGTTCTGCAAGGCCCTGCCCGCCGACCTCTCCACGCCCGAGGGCGTCGCCGAGCTGGCCAAGGCCTACACGGCGCTCGAGCCCAAGCTCGACATCCTGGTCAACAACGCCGGCGCCGCCTGGCTGGCCCCGTTCGACGAGTTCCCGGAAAAGGGCTGGGACAAGGTCGTCGACCTCAACCTCAAGACCCCCTTCTTCCTCACCCAGGCCCTGATCGGCGCCCTGCGCGCCGCCGCGACGGCCGACCAGCCGGCCAAGGTGATCAACATCGCCTCCATCGACGGCACGGCGGTCAACCCGCAGGAGACCTACAGCTACGCCGCCTCCAAGGCCGGCCTGGTCCACCTGACCAAGCGCATGTCCCTTCGCCTGATCCAGGACAACATCGTGGTCAGCGCCATCGCGCCGGGCGCCTTCCAGTCGGACATGAACCTCGACGCCCGCGACCACGCCGACGAGGTCGCCAAGCGCATCCCCTCGCGGCGCATCGGCCGCGACGAGGACATGGCGGGCGTGGCCATCTACCTGGCCAGCCGGGCCGGCGACTATGTGGTCGGCCAGACCATCGCCGTCGACGGCGGGGTCAGCCTGGTGCGGGTCTAGGCCGATGGGCCACAATACGATCACCGTCCGCAAGGTCGCCGGCGCGCTGGGCGCCGAGATCGGCGGGGTCGACCTGTCGCAAACCCTGGACGACGAGACCATCGCCGCCATCCGCGCCGCCTATGTCGAGCACCAGGTCATCTTCTTCCGTGACCAGACCCTGACCCCCGACCAGCACCTGGCGTTCGGGCGCCGGTTCGGGCCGCTGAACATCCATCCCTACGTCAAGGGCATGGCCAGCCACCCGGAGATCATGGAGATCATCAAGGAGCCCTCCGACAAGCTGAACTTCGGCGGCGGCTGGCACAGCGACATGAGCTTCCTGGAAACCCCGTCGATCGGCTCGATCCTTTATGCGGTCCAGGTTCCAGAATGGGGCGGCGACACCCTGTTCGCCAGCCAGGCCGCCGCCTATGACGCCCTGTCGGACGGCCTGAAAGTGACTCTGGGCACGCTGAACGCCGTCCATTCCGCCGGCAAGGAATACAGCGCCAAGGGCGCCTCGGCCCAGAAGCGCTCGTCCATGGTGGTGGCCGAGGCCGAGGGCCTGGCCGGCGAGTTCGTCCACCCGGTCGTCAAGGTCCACCCCGAGACCGGCCGCAAGGCCCTCTACGTCAACCCGGCCTTCACGATGCATATCGACGGCTGGACCCGCAAGGAGTCCAAGCCCCTGCTCGACTACCTGTTCGAGCACAGCCGGCAGGAGGCCTTTACCTGCCGGTTTGCCTGGCAGGCAGGGTCGCTGGCCTTCTGGGACAACCGCTCGGTCTGGCACTATGCGCTGAACGACTATCCGGGCCAGCGGCGGCACATGCGGCGGGTCACCGTGGATCCGCGATGAGGCTGGCCGGCGCCCGCCGCTGCTCGATCAGTTGGCGGAAATGGCGGTTGGTCGCGTAGCACTCGCAGCTGCGGCGCTCCAGGCCCTCGCGATCCAGTATCCGGATGCTCCCCCGGACATAGGAGATCAGGTTTTCGGTCTTCAGGGCCGCGGCCACGGTCGAGACCGTGCTGCGCTGAACCCCCAGCATGGCGCTCAGGAATTCCTGGGTCAGGGCCAGGTCTTCCAGCCCCGTGCGGTCCTGGCATTCGAGCAGCCACCAGGCCAGCCGCTCCGCCACGGGATGGTGGGCGATGCAGGCGATGGTCTGCCGGCCCTCGGCGATGGTCAGTTCGATGTGCGACGCCACCGCCCGCCGCAGCGTGGCGCTGGTGTCAAGCGCCTCCAGATAGGCCGCCGCCGACGCCCGCTGCGCCACCAGGTCGATCTGCACCACGGCGCGGGAGAAGATGATGCCGGCCCCCGCCGCCTCGACGAAGCCGATGCCGCCCTCTGTGCCGACGACGCCGGATTCCACCTGGTCGCCCGACAGCATCACCGAGATCAGCGAGACCAGGCCGCTCTCGGGGAAATAGACCCAGTCCACCTCGTCCTCGGGCTCGTACAGCACGTGGCCGATCTTGAACCCGATGGGGCGCAGGCTCTTCTGCAGCGCATGGTAGTCGTCCGGAGACAGGGACCGCAGGAAGGCGTTATTGGTGTGCATGGCGGCGGCTCCAGCGGCCGCGCCGTCGAAGCTTTGCAGACGGCGCGACGCGATGATGGCCCAAGCGTTGGCCTTCCCCTGTCGGGTGTCAACCGCGCTGCCACTATGGGGCGTTCGCCCCCGCGAACCGGCGCCGCGATCGAGCGTTACCCGCTGCATCCAAACCAGGAAGGTCCGCCATGACCAGACAGCTTCTGTTCGTCCAGGGCGGGGGCGCAAATACGCATGACGCCTGGGACAGCAGGCTGGTCGAGAGCCTGGGGCGGGAGCTGGGGCCCGGCTACGAAATCCGCTATCCGCGCATGCCGAACGAAGACGATCCCCAATTCGCGCCGTGGAAGGCGGCGCTGCGCAGGGCGCTGGGCGAGCTGGATGACGGCGCCCTGCTGGTCGCCCATTCGGTCGGCGCGACCATCCTGGTCCACAGCCTCGCCGAGGAACCACCGGAGCGGTCGCCGGCCGGCCTCTTCCTGATTGCGATGCCGTTCATCGGCGAGGGCGGCTGGCCGAGCGACGAGATCGCGCCGAAGCCGGACCTCGGCGCCAGACTGCCCCCGGGGTCGCCCAACTATGGCTTCGACCGCGCCAAGGGCGAGGCGCTGCTGGACGTGGTCATCGCCTACAGGACGCCGCTGGCGGGCGGCGGAAAGCCGGTCGCCTTCCTGCTTAAGCAACTGGACCTCGATTGCTCCAAACGCCAGGTGCGCGACGAGGCGAACTACGCTTTCGGCGCCGACCAGCGCCCGGTGTCGATGTCGGAAACCCCCACGGCCTGGGCGCCGTTTCCCGCCGCCTCAACCCCGATCGGAGCCTTGCTGGCGGCCGCCTGCACCGGAACCCTGCCGACCAGCGGGATCAGGTTCCACGGCACCGAGGAGGCGCTGATGCGGGACATGGCGCGGCGGCTGAACGGCGGCGGATAGTAGGGCGCAGGACGGGGTCGATCCCCAAAGGGGGTCAAAAATGACTCTGACCCCTTTTTCACTTTTTCCAGGTCCCTTCATCTTTAGCAACTAGCTGAAGCAGCGCACCAGTTCGGGCAACTGCAAGAGTCTAATCCCCATACGGCACCCAAATCGACTTCACCTGCGTCGCCGCCCGCAGGAACTCCGGCCCCTCCCCGGTCGCCTTGTCGAACCAGTCCCGCGCCTTGCCGTTGTTGACCCAGGTCCGCTTCAGGTTGCCCGTCGAGGCCGCCTCGACCATGCGGCTGCTCTCGGCGCTGCCGTGGTGCCAGAGGCCGTCCAGGCTGTCGTGCTCGGCCAGGGTCTTGGTCAGCGCATCCGCCTCGCCGGTGACGATGTTGACCACCCCCCCCGGCAGGTCGGACGTTTCCAGGACCTGGTAGAAGTCGGTGGCCAGCAGCGGATAGCGCTGGGACGGCACGACCACGCAGCGGCTCCCCATGGCGATGATCGGGGCGATCTGGCTGATGAAGCCCAGCAGGGGCGGCGCATCCGGGCAGGTCACGCCGATGATCCCCAGGGGTTCATGGACGCTGATAGCCAGCTGGCGGCCGGGCGGGTTGAGGACCGGGGACTCGAACTTGTCGGTCCAGGCGGCGTAGGCGAACAGGCGCTCGATGCTGGCGGCGACCTCGCGGTCGGCGGCCTTGGCGGTGGCGCCGGTCAGGCTGACCAGGCGGTCGCGGAATTCGCCCGCGCGATAGTCGAGGTTCTCGGCGATGTAGAACAGGATCTGGGCGCGCAGGTGGGCGGCGCTCTTGCCCCAGCTCTCGGCGCCGACGGCGGCCTCGACGGCGTCGCGGATGTCCTTGCGGTTGCCGTCGCCGACCCGGCCGGCGAAGCGGCCGTGGTGGTCGAGCACCTCCAGGCTGTTGCCGCCGTCGGGGCGGGTCTGCTTGCCGCCGATGTAGTTCTTGGCGGTGCGGTCGATGCCGCTCATCGGCACGGGGCCCTCGCCGCCGTGGCGGGCGGGCGCGGCGAGGCGCACCTCGCCCTTGTCGAGCCAGGCCTTCTCCGGCTTGAGGTATTCGTAGAGGCCGGCCCGGCCGCCCTCGCGGCCGAAGCCGCTTTCCTTGTAGCCGCCGAACGGTACGGCGGCGTCGAACTGGTTGGCGGTGTTGACCCAGACCACCCCGGCCTTCAGCTCGGCGGCCAGTTCCAGGGCGCGGTTGATGTTCTCCGACCAGATGGCGCTGGCCAGGCCATAGCGGGTGTGATTGGCCAGCTGGGCCGCCTCCTTCACCGAGCGGAAGGTCATCACCGACAGGACGGGGCCGAAGATCTCCTCGCGCCAGGCGATGTTGCCGGTTCCGACGCCGGTCAGCAGGGTCGGCGGATAGAAGCTGCCATTGGCGGGGATGGCGACGTCGGCCTGCCAGACCTGGGCCCCCTCCCCGCGCGCCTGTTCGACCAGGGCGCCGACGCGGGTCTTCTGGATCGGGGCGGCCAGGCTGCCCATGTCGATGGTCTTGTCGAGCGGATCGCCCAGGCGGAACTTGCTGAGCCGCGCCTTGATCTTGCCGACCAGCTTGTCGGCGACGCCCTCCTCGACCAGCAGCCGGCTGCCGGCGCAGCAGACCTCGCCCTGGTTGAACCAGATGGCGTCGACCAGGCCCTCGACGGCGCCGTCCAGGTCGGCGTCCTCCAGCACGATGAAGGGCGACTTGCCGCCCAGCTCCATGGTCAGCGCCTTGCCCGAACCGGCGGTGCGCTGGCGGATGCGGCGGCCCACGGCCGTGGAGCCGGTGAAAGCGATCTTGGCGACGTCAGGATGGTCGACCAGGGCCTCGCCGGTCTCAGCCCCGCCGGTGACGATGTTGATCACGCCGGGGGGCACGCCAGCTTCCTGGCAGAGCTCGGCGAAATAGAGGGCGGTCAGGCTGGTGTGGTCGGCGGGCTTGAGCACCACCGTGTTGCCGCAGGCCAGGGCCGGGGCGATCTTCCAGGCCAGCATCAGCAGCGGGAAGTTCCAGGGAATGATCTGGCCGACCACGCCGACAGGTTTGT
Source organism: Caulobacter ginsengisoli (assembly GCF_030814835.1). Taxonomy (GTDB): domain Bacteria; phylum Pseudomonadota; class Alphaproteobacteria; order Caulobacterales; family Caulobacteraceae; genus Caulobacter; species Caulobacter ginsengisoli. Next base: position 114,734 of record NZ_JAUSVS010000002.1, on the reverse strand, counting down.
AGCCGGGGAACTCGCGGTCGATGATCTGGGCCCAGCCGGCGTGGTGATAGAAGTGGCGGGCGACCAGGGGCACGTCGATGTCGCGGGTCTCGCGGATGGGCTTGCCGTTGTCCAGGCTCTCCAGCACGGCCAGGAAGCGGCTCTGCTTCTGCACCAGGCGGGCGATGGCGTAGAGGACGCGGGCGCGCTGGTGGCCTGACGTCGCCGACCAGGCGGGGAGCGCGGCCTTGGCGGCGGCGACGGCCTTGTCGATGTCCTTGGGGCTGCCGGTGGCAACCTTGGCCAGCGGCTCGTCGGTGGCGGGGTTGAGGGCGTCGAAGCTGGCCTTGCCGGCCATACCTTTGCCGGTGGGCGCCACCCAGGCGCCGTCGATGAACAGCTTGAAGCCATCCTTATGCTCGGCCAGCCAGGCGCGCACCTTGGAGGCGTCTTCGGGGGCGGGGCCCCATTCCATGGTTTCGAAGATCTCGGCAACTTTTGTCATGACGGCTCAGCCCAGGGCGTGACGGTGGGTGGCCGAGTAGCGGCCGGTCAGGAAGTGCTCGAGCTGGCGCTCGATGTCGCCCAGCAGGCGCGAGGCGCCGAAGCGGAAGAGGTCGGGCTTCAGCCAGTCGTCCCCCAGCTCCTCCTTCATCAGGGCCAGCCAGTTGAGGGCGACCTTGGCCTGGGCGATGCCGCCGGCGGGCTTGAAGCCGATCTTCTGGCCGGTGCGCTCCTGGTAGTCGCGGATCTGGCGGCACATCACCAGGCCCACCGGCAGGGTGGCGTTGACCCCCTCCATGCCGGTCGAGGTCTTGATGAAGTCGGCTCCGGCCATCATGCAGACCATCGAGGCCTTGCCGACCTTCTCGATCGAGCCCAGCTCGCCGGTGGCCAGGATGGTCTTGACGTGGGCCGGCCCGCAGGCCTCGCGATAGGCGCGGACCTCGTCATAGAGGGCCTGCCAGTCGCCCGTCAGCACGTGGCGGCGGGAGATGACGATGTCGATCTCGCGGGCCCCGGCGGCGACCGAGGCCTCGATTTCCGCAAGGCGGGTCGAGAGTGGCGACAGGCCCGCCGGGAAGCCGGTGGAGACGGCGGCGACGGGGATGTCCGTGCCTTCCAGGGCGCGGACGGCGGTCTCGACCATCTCGTGATAGACGCAGACCGCCCCGACGGTGAGGTGCGGGACGCCGAGTTGGGCCAGCATCTCCGGGGCGATCGGCTGGCGAGCCTTGGCGCAGAGGCGCTCGACCCGGCCGGGGGTGTCGTCGCCGGCCAGGGTGGTCAGGTCGATGCAGGTCACCGCCCGCAGCAGCCAGGCCGCCTGCCAGTCCTTCTTGACGCTGCGACGCGCGCCGAGCGTGGACGTGCGGCGCTCGACGGCCGACAGGTTGACCCGCACGGCCTCGACCCAGGCCTGGTCGAAGGGAACGCCGGGATTACGCGCGCTGTGGGCGGATGGGGCGTCACCGATGCGATGGATGTTGCTCATGGGTGTGCTTTCAAATCCTCCCCCGGAGGGGGAGGGGGACCGCGCCGAAGGCGTGGTGGAGGGGGTTGAAGCTACATTCACGGTTCACGAAAAGACGCGGCGGATCGGCTGCGGGCCCTCGGGCGAAGGTGGATGTAGTGGCTGACCCCCTCCACCACCGCTTCGCGGCGGTCCCCCTCCCCCTCCGGGTGAGGATTCGCGCGGGGCCGATCACAGGAACGCCGTCCCAGCGCCAAGCGCCGGCAACTGCAGATGCGTCGCCAACGTCTGGCCGATGTCCGCAAACGTCTCCCGCCGCCCCAGCGGCCCGCCCTCGACGCCGGGGCCGAAGGCGATCACCGGCACGTATTCGCGCGTGTGGTCGGTGCCGGCCCAGGTCGGGTCGCAGCCGTGGTCGGCCGACAGGATCATCAGGTCGCCCGGCCGCATGGCGGCGCGGATTGCGGGGATCCAGGCGTCGAACTGCTCCAGGGCCGCCGCATAGCCGGCCACGTCGCGGCGGTGGCCGTAGAGGGTGTCGAAGTCGTTGAAGTTGGTGACCATCAGGGCGCCGTCGGCGTTGTCCTTCAGCCCGGCCATCAGGGCCGCGAACACCGAGGAATTGTCGCCCGCCTTGACCGGATGGGTCACGCCCCGGCCGGCGAAGATGTCCGGCACCTTGCCCACGGCGATGACGTCGCGGCCGCCGGTCTTGGCGCGGTCCAGCAGGGTGTCGCCGTGCGGGGGCACGGCGTAGTCGTGGCGGTTGGTGGTGCGCTTGAACTCACCGACCCGCTCGCCGACGAAGGGCCGGGCGATGACCCGGCCGACATTGTGCTCGTCGACCAGCCGGCGGGCGATCTCGCAGGTCCGGTAGAGCCGCTCCAGCCCGAAATGGGTCTCGTGGGCGGCGATCTGCAGCACGCTGTCGGCCGAGGTGTAGACGATGGGCTTGCCGGTGCGGATGTGTTCCTCGCCCAGCTCCTCGATGATCTCGGTGCCGGAAGCGGCCTTGTTGCCCAAGATGCCCGGCAGGCCCGCCTGCTCGATCAGGTCGGCCAGCAGCTGGGGCGGAAAGCTCTCGGCTTCGGGGAAATAGCCCCAGTCGAACTGCACCGGCAGGCCGGTCATCTCCCAGTGGCCGCTGGGGGTGTCCTTGCCGAAACTGATTTCACGCGCGAAGCCATAGAGGCCCTGCGCCGGGTGCGGATGGGCCAGCGGCAACGGCGCGCCACGGGCGGCCTCGCCGGCAAGGCCCAGGCCGAGCGCCGTCAGGTTCGGGATGTTCAGCGGTCCAGCCCGCAGGCCTTCGCGGTCGGCTTTGCCGGCGGCGCAGGCCTCGACGATGTGGCCAAAGGTATCCGCCCCCTGCTCGGCCGGGGCGGCGTTGTCGGCGGAACCAACGCCGAATGAATCGAGGACGCAGAGAAAGGCGCGCATGGGATTACTGGAGTCCTTGACCGCGCATGTCAGGCGCGGGTGATGAGATCGTGCAGCACGGCCCTCGGGGCCGGTGGCGTCTGACCGATCATATAGGCATTTCTCAGCTTTTCCGACGCTTCTTCCGCAGCGGCATCATTGGCCGCGTGGACGGTGGCCAGAGGACGATCCGGCCCCACGGCGCTGCCGACCGGAGCGATGTCAGAGAAGCCCACCGAAGGGTCGATGTCATCCTCGACCCGCCCGCGCCCACCGCCCAGATCGATGATAATGTTGCCGACGTCGCGGGCGTTGACCGAGCTGATATAGCCGGCGGCCCTGGCGAAGACTGGCCGCACAACCGGCGCCTTGGCCAGGTAGCGGTCCTGGTTCTCCATCAGGTCGCCCGGCCCGCCCAGCGCCTTGACCATGCGGGCGAAGATCTCGGCCGCCTTGCCGGAGACCAGGGCGTCCTCGGCCAGCGCCTTGCCCACGACTGCATCGACCGCCAGGCCCGACACCACCAGCATCTCGGCGGCCAGGCCCATGACCACGGCGTCCAGCCGATGTTCGCGGTCCTCATTGCGCAGATAGGCCAGCGTCTCGGCCACCTCCAGCCCGTTGCCGGCGGTGCGGCCCAGGGGCTCGTCCATGTCGGTGATCAGGGCGTGGATGGTCATCCCCGCCGCCGCGCCCGTGCCGATCAGGCTGCGGGCCAGGGCCTCGGCGCGTTCGGTGGTGGCCATGAAGGCCCCAGAGCCGGTCTTGATGTCCATGACCAGCGAGCCGACCCCGGCGGCGATCTTCTTGGAGAGGATCGAGGCGGTGATCAGCGGAATGCTCTCCACCGTCCCGGTCAGGTCGCGGATGGCGTAGAGCCGCCCGTCGGCCGGGGCCAGCTGCCCCGTCTGGCCGATGATGGCGCAGCCGACCTCGGCCACCACCTTGCGGAAGGTCGCGCTGTCGGGGGTGGCGTTGTAGCCGGGAATGGCCTCCATCTTGTCCAGCGTGCCGCCGGTGTGGCCCAGGCCCCGGCCCGACAGCATGGGCACGAAGGCTCCGCAGGCCGCCGCGATCGGGGCCAGCATCAGGCTGACCTTGTCGCCGATGCCGCCGGTGGAATGCTTGTCGACGACGGGCCCGTCCAGCAGCCCGGCCCATTCCATCACCTCGCCCGACCGCGCCATCGCCCCGGTCAGGGCGGCGGTCTCGGCGAAGCTCATGCCCTGGAAATAGACGGCCATGGCCAGGGCCGAGGCCTGCTCGGACGGAATGCTCCCGTCGGCCAGGCCTTTGACGAAGAAGCCGATCTCCTCATCGCTGAGAGCGGCGCCGTCGCGCTTGTGCGCGATCAGTTCTCTGACGTTCATTCAGGCAGTAGTAGCGCGGTTGCTCTCGGCGCCCAACCGGATCGTGCTGGGACTGACCCCGGTCCAGCGCTTAAAGGCCCGCGAGAAGGCGGCCGGCTCGGAGAAGCCGACCAGATAGGCCGTCTCGTTCACCGACACCTTGCGGCCGCTCAGATAGTCGACCGCCAGCCGGTGGCGCAGCTCGTCCAGCACCTGCTCGAAGGTGACACCCTCGGCCTTGAGCCGCCGGCCCAGAGTCGGGCGGCTGAGGCCCAGCCGGTCGGCGACCGTATCCATGCGCGGCTCGCCAGTGTGCAGGATCGGCAGCAGCAGGCCCTCGACCCGGCCGCGGATGGTCTTGGAGGCCTGCAGCCGTTGGAGCAGCGCCTCGGCCCGCTCACTGAAGATGCCGAAGACGTAGCGCGGCTGGGCCTGGAGGCGGTGGTGGATCCATTTCTCGTCGAGCAGCATGGCGTTGCGCGGGGCGTTGAAGGTCACCGGCGCCTGGAAGACCCGCTCGTATTCGTCGCCATAGCCGGGGTCCGGATGGGTGACCTGCACCGCCTTGGCCAGCTGGGTCACGCCGAACCGGCGCGGGCCGCAGATCATCCGGGCGAAGGTCGATTCCGTCAGCTCCGGGAAGGCGTTGGGATTCTGACGGGTGTCGACGCCCCAGACGCCTTCATGGTCCACCGCGGTGGTGAACCGGTCCGGACCGCCGTCGAACTCGATAACCAGCCGGCCGAAGCGATTGAGCTGATGCATGGCCTCCAGCATGGTCTCGGACGCCTCGCCGATCAGGCCGACGATGGAGATCTGGGCCAGGTCGTTCATCTCGCCATAGTGCAGGGCCAGGGCCGGATCGCCGGTCATGGCCTTGGCCGCCCGCATCAGCGCCACGTAGCGCTCGAAAGGCACGCGGTTGTCCTGGTCCTCGAGATCGGCGAGCGCGATGCCGGCCTTGGCCGCCAGCGCCGAGCGGTCCGCGCCCCGGCCCTGCGCGAAGGTCATCAGCCCGTCGGCCAACCCGGCCGCCACGGTCAGCTCCGGCATGCGGCGCTCCCGATACCAGCGATCACGCGATTGACGCCTGGCGTCATGGCCATCCTGTCCATCGCCCGTGAGGTTACGCCCACACGGAGCCAGTCCAAGTGACAAACACGCAAGTTTCGGCCCTCCCTTTTTCCAAACCACGCTTTTCCGAGGCCGTCCTCACCGGGGCGGCCGGGTTCTGGCTGGCGGCCGCCCTGATCGGCCAATGGGCCTTCTTCAGTTACATCGCCGCCTTCTACGGGCCCAACCTGGTGAGCGGCAACTTCCAGGCCTGGGCCGTGCTCAGCAAGATGGGCGGGACCGGCTATGTCGCGGGCGACACGGCCGGCAACCTGACCTTCGGCGCCCACGCCCTGGCGGCGGGGATCATCGCGTTCGGCGGCGCGCTGCAGCTGATGCCGTGGGTCAGGGCGCGGTTCCCGGCCTTTCACCGCTGGAACGGCCGGGTCTTCCTGCTGACGGTGACGGGTCTCAGCCTGTCGGGCTTCTACCTGGTCTGGGTGCGCCATTCGAGCCCGGGCCCGATCAGCGCCATCTCCACCACCGTCAACGGCCTGCTGATCCTGACCTTCGCGGCCCTGGCCTGGCGGACCGCGGTCGCGCGCAATATCGCCGTCCACCGCCGCTGGGCCATGCGGCTCTATCTGGTCTCCAACGCCCAATGGTTCCTGCGCATCGGCCTGTTCAGCTATTTCATCGTCAACATGGCCATCGGCGCCAAGGTCAAGATGAGCGACCCGTTCCTGATCTTCTGGACGCCCGGCTGCTACCTGGTCCCGCTGGCGGTGCTGGAACTCTACCTGCGCGCCAAGGACAGCGGCGGGCCGGCGGCGCGGCTGGCCGTGGCGGGCGGCCTGATCGTGGCCGCCCTGCTGATGGTCATCGGCATCCTGGCCTTCTCGGTCTTCTCGCTGAAGATCGTCACCGGCGCGCCGCTGGCCCTGCCCGGCTGAGGCTCAGTGGATCGCCTCGATCAGTTCGGGCTCAATGACCTCGCCCAGCGCGTCGCGAACCACCTCCCGCTCGACCCCGCGCAAGGTGCGGTAAGGAACGCCCGGGCCGAAATCGAAGCGGGCGGGATCGAAGAACCGGAGGCCCGTACAGCCGGCCCTGAGCACCCGCATCGCCAGGGCGTCGCTGGCGAACTGGAAGCCCAGGAACAACCGGTCGCGAAACAGTTCGTGGTCGGCCTGCGCATCCGGCCGCAGCGCGATGCCGCCGACCCTGAGGACCATCTCGGGACTGTCGGGAGTCAGCCGGCCGAGGTCGTAGTCTGAGGCTTTGGGATCGGCCACCGACTCCTGGGCGACGATGTTGAGGATCTGGTAGCCGCGCGCGCGGACCTCCGGGATCGAGGCGCTGTCGTCGACTTCCAGGTATTGAACCTCGGCCGGTCCCAGGGCCATAGCCTCGCGCAGCCGCCGCGAGACCAGCAGGTAGCTCTCCCAGTCGAACGCGTCGACCTCGAAGCCTTTCAGGGTCAGCTCCAGCTCGGCGACCGGGAAGTCCCGCCAGAGTTCGCCAGCCGCCTGACGGGCGCCGAACAGGAGCTCGCTGTTACGGAAGCGGCAGTGACGGACCAATCGGCGTTGGTCCGTCTCGTAAGGCAGCCAAGCGACGGCCAGCCAATAGGGCGACATGTCAGGCCTTCGGCTTCCTGAACCGGTAGGCGAAGCGGTCGGTCTTGCCGCGGATGCCGGCGTCGAAGACGTTCACGGTCCTGGGGTCGTCCGGCATGGCCAGCACCTTGCTCTCACCGTCGAAGACGAAGCCGGCCTTCTCGACCTCGGCCCGCAGGGCGGCGGGGTCGATGCGGTGCAGGTCCTCGGTGTTGGCCAGGCCCGAGCCGGCCGGGGCGGCATGGTCGACGATGACATAGTAGCCGCCCGGCTTGAGCAGGGCGAAGACGGCCTTGTTGAAGGCGTCGACGTCGGCGCCCTTCATGAAGCTGTCGTGCAGGTCGTGGTAGTTCTCGAAGGTCCAGGCGACATCCACCGTGCCCAGCGCCTCGGCCGGCGGCGGCGAGGCCAGGGGATCGGAAATCACCTCGACATTGCCCAGGCCCGGCTCGGCGGCCATGGCCTTGGCGGCGCCCAGCGGGTCGGACTTGAACACGGTGATTTCGGACGGGACATAGGCCACCACATGGCCCTTGGGTCCCACGATCTTAGAGAAGATCCGGCTCCAGTAGCCGCCGCCCGGCCAGATATCGACGACCACGTCGCCCGGCTTGATCTTGGCGAACTCGATCAGGTCGGCGGGCTTGCGGACCGCATCCTTCTCGACGTCCTTGGCGGGCCGGCTCGTGTCGGCGATGGCGGCGGCGATGGGTCCGGAGACGGCCGCCATCACGGGAGCGGCGACGAGGACGAGCGCGGCGGCGGCGGCGATCAGGCGGAGTTTCATGGCGGGTCAGCCCCTCTGGATGGACGGCGTTCGGCGAACCTTACGCCGGGACCGCAAGGGGCGGACATGTATAGTTTGTAATCCGCCGCCGGCTGTCGGAAGCTCGCCCCATGGCCATCGACATCCCCAATTTCGGAACCCCTGACAGCACCCTGGTCGCCGTTACCCTGGGGGCGGTGCTGGCCACGCTGGGCGGCTTTCTGGGCAACCGGTTCGAGGCCCGGGTCGAGCGGCGCCAGCGCGAGCGGGACGCGGCCCTCCTGCTGGGCGAGATCGTCTTCACCTTCGTGATGATCCTGAAGATGGCCCATGAGGCGCGCCAGATCGGCGACCCTTACGGGCCCATCACCCTGCGCATGCTGTCCGGGGCGATGCGCGAGGCCGACGCCTATGAGCGCAACCGCGAACGGCTGCCCGACCTGAGCGACGGCGCGCTGCGGGTCGAGACCCACAAGCTGATGGTCAGCATCACCATGTCGCTCGAAGGCATGCTGGAAAACACCCGCCGCCTGGAAACCCTGCCGGCCAGGACGCCACAGGCCACGCTGGAGGCCCTGCGCGCCGGCCGGGACAGCGGCTTCGACTTCATCATGGAGACCCTGCCCAAGTTCGAACCGACCCTGGCCCGCTTCAGCCGCCTGGCGAAGGTGTCGTTCGAGGGGCATGAGGCGGTGGTGCGGGGCTAGCCCGCATCGCGATCAGGGCGATCGCCACGCCGGCCATCAGCAGGCCGTTGAGCCTTGGGTCGAACCAGGAGCCCTGCACGGGAAACAGCTGCCAGCTGAGATTGGTCATGGCGTGGAAGACGGCCATCCCGAACACACTTGGCCCGGCGAGGCCGTAGAGCCGGACCATGATCAGCCGCAGGCTCATGGTCCACAGCGTCCACCAGCCGATCCAGGCCAGCGAGCGGTGGGCCTGCAGCAGGGCCGGATAGTGCCAGGCGGCCCAGACCGCCCCGATGATCAGGCCGGCGGCCAGCGGGCCGCGCGACTTCAGGGCTTCCAGGGCAAAACCGGTCCAGCCCAGCTCCTCCAGCAGGCCGCCCAGCAGGAAGACGCCGAACAGCGCCGCCGTCCCGGTGAGGCTGAAGGCCGGATCCGGTACGGCTGAGCCGCCCATCCGCAGGATCAGGAAGGCGGCGGCCGCGACGGCGGGCGCGGTCAGCACCAGCGCCAACCAGCCGGCCAGGGACCGCACCTGCCCGCCGTCGAACACCCGCCCCAGCAACGCCCGGCCGCCGGCCGCTCCGCCCCGTCGCCAGGCCAGGATCAGGCCCGCCGCCGCCGGACAAGCGACCGCCAGGCCCGCCAGCGGCAGGCCCGGCATCAGCTGTGCGGCGCTGACGGCGCTGACCACCCAGAACGGCGCGGTAAGCGCGATCGTCAGGGCGAAGAAGGCCAGGACGGCGCGGGTGGGAGTCTTGTCCATCTTGGGTCCAGGCATGCGAACGCCCGGGAGAGTCTATCCCCCGGGCGTCGCCTGGCGTTGATCCGCATCAAGACGCGGGACCGATCACCCCATGCGGTGCAGGCCGCACAGCTTGTTGCCGTCCGGGTCGCGCAGATAGGCGAGATACATCTTGCCCATGCCGCCGGCCCGCACGCCGGGCGGGTCTTCGCAGGTAGAGCCGCCGTTGGCGACGCCGGCCGCGTGCCAGGCGTCGGCCTGCTCGGGCGAGGCGCAGGCGAAGCCGACGGTGCCGCCATTGGCGTGGCAGGCCGGCTCGCCGTTGATCGGCTTGGAAACCGAGAAGATGCCGGTCGGGGTCATGTAGAAGATGCGATGGCCATCGACATGGGCCGGCGGCACGCCCAGCGTGCCCAGCACCGCGTCATAGAAGGTCTTGGCTTTGTCCAGGTCGTTGGTGCCGATCATGATGTGCGAGAACATCGTGGAAATCCCTCCGCTCATTGTTTGGCGCAACCGGGTTCAGCCCGGCCGGCGGCGCGCGCCTGCGATAGACGGCCCCTGCCCTGCGCTCTAGCGGCTAGATAGGTCGGCTGGCAACGGCGACCACACACCCCAAACTCATGTCATTGACGATCGGACGGGGGCCGGCCTCAATTGCCGGCCTGACGGGCCAGGGGGACAGACCGCGTGATCGCATCGGCCGACGATTTCGCCGCCCTGGCCAAGGACCCGACCCGGCAGTTCCAGGCCCTGACCGACACGGCGCCGGAAGCGGTGTGGCTGGAAGTGCTGGAGCGCTTCCCCGAGCTCAAGGCCGAGGTGGCCCAGAACAGCTCGATCACCGAGGCGGTGGTGCGGCGGCTGGCGGCCGACCGCGACCCGGCCCTGCGCCTGATGATGGCGCGCCGCCCGTCCCTGCCGGACGATGTCTTCGAAGCCCTTTCCCGCGACCCCAACCCCGAAGTGCGCCGCGCCATCGCCTGGAACAGCCGCGCGCCCGCCGCGATCCGCGAGCGCCTGGCCGGCGACCCCGACCCCGGCGTGGCCAGCCGCGCCCGGCAGGTCATCGAAACCCTCAAGGCGGCCGCCGATCGCCAGATCGCCATGCCCTCGATCCCCGGCCTGGATCCCGATCGCAGTCAGCCCGATCAGGCGGCGGTGACCGCGCGCGCGGACACGACGGTCGAGGCTTTCCGCGCCTTGCTGGACTGGCTGCCGCCCAGCCTTGGCCTGCATTTCTACGACGCCGACCATCCCAGCCCCAGCGACCCGGGCGCCTACGTCACCGTCCAGAAGACCGCCAAGGGCCTGGCCTGGACGATGGGCAACCACGGCTGGTCCGGCCCCTGGCGCCCGGTCGCCGTCGAGGCGGTCGTCGAGCGCCTGCTCGCCAACCGCCTGACCCCTGAGGGCAAGCCGGCCCGGTTGACCATCGAGCCGGCGGTGTCGATGCAGGAGCGGCGGGTCATCGCCCGCAGGCGCAAGGGCGGCTGGGTCCTGGCGATCATCATCCTGGGCGTCCTGGCCTGGGTCGGCTTGACCATCGCCATGAACATCGGGTTCGACTATCGGCTGCCCTGGTAGCCGCGTCAGTCGGCCCGGAACGGCGACACCGTCCACAGATCCTCCAGCACCTCCAGCCTGAGTTCCTCCAGGAACTCGACACCGGCCAACGGCGGACTGGCCTCGATCCTTGCGAAGGCCTCGGTGCGGGTCTGCTGGTCGGGCCACAGGGCGATGGCGACGAACTCGCCGTTTTCCGTGCGGGTCAGTGTGGAGCCGAACGCGCCGAACTGCAGGGCGGCCTTGGTGATCGACGTCCAGCGCTCGCGGAAGGCCGGCTCGGCCTCGGGCGAGACCCTCCAGTGGTAGGTTGCGATGAAGCCCACGGCCCTACCCGATCACGAAATCCTTCGGGTTCGGCGCCCGCGTCGCGTCCCAGTAGTCCACCAGAGGGAAGGGCCAGTTCTGGCTGACCCGGCCCTTGTCGTTCTTGTACCAGCTGGAGACCCCCTCCACGCCCCAGGCCATCAGGGCGTTGGCGGCGTCGACCTTGGCGTTGAAGGCGTCGTGGACATCCGGCTTCACCTCGATGGTCCTGGCGTTGTCGCGGGCCAGCAACTCCAGGCAGGAGACGATGTAGCGGACCGAGGCCTCGCTGAAGAAGATGATCGAGCCGTTGACCACGATGTTGGTGTTGGGGCCGTAGATCATGAAGAAGTTGGGGAAGCCCGGCGTGGTCATGCCGAGGTAAGCCCGGGCGTCGCCGTTCCATTTCTCGTGCAGTTCGACCCCGTCCTTGCCGACGATGCGCATGGGGGTGAGGAAGCGGCTGGCCTGGAAGCCGGTGCCGTAGATCAGCACGTCGCAGGGGTGCTCGGTCCCGTCCTCGGTGACCACGCCCTTGGCGGTGACGGCCTTCACCGCTTTCGTGACCAGTTCGACGTTGTCGCGGCGCAGGGCGGCGATCCAGACGCCGTTGTCGCGCAGGGCCCGCTTGCCACCGAAGGGGTAGTTGGGCACCACGGCCTGGCGCAGGATCTCGTCGCCTTCGGTCTGGGCCGAGATGGCCGCCACCAGCATCTCGCGCAGCATCTGGTTCATTTCGCTGACGGTGGCGTCGGGGGCGTTCCAGGCGGGGTCGGCCTTGACCGCGTCATAGACCCCGTCGGTCATGGTCCAGAACAGGTAGAAGCGGTACCACTTGTCGTAGAAGGGGACGTGCTCGAGCAGCCACTTTTTCCCCTCGCCCACCGCCTCATGATAGTTCTCGGTCGGGGCCAGCCAGGGGGCAGAGCGCTGGAAGACGGTGACTTTCGCGGCCTTGGGCGCGATCTCCGGCACGAACTGGAAGGCGCTGGCGCCGGTGCCGATGACGGCGACGCGCTTGCCCTCCAGCGCCACGTCCGAACGCCAGCGGGCCGAGTGGAAGGACGGGCCTTCGAACAGGTCGCGGCCGGGGATGTCGGGGAAGCGCGGCTGGTTGAGCTGGCCCACGGCGCTGACCACGGCCGTCCCCTTGACCTCGCCATGCGCCCCATCGGCGCGGACCGTGCGGACGGTCCAGGTCGCCGAGGCCTCGTCCCAGATGGCCTCCTCGACGCTGGTGTCGAAGCGGATGTGTTTCTTCAGGTCGTACTTGTCGGCGACCCGGCGGAAATAGGCCAGCAGCACGTCCTGGGTGGAATAGCGTTGGGGCCAGTCGTGATTAGGCTCGAAGGAGAAGCTGTAGAGGTGGTTGGGCGTGTCCACCCGGCAGCCCGGATAGCTGTTGTCGAACCAGGTGCCGCCGACGTCGGGGTTCTTCTCCAGGATGGTGAAGGCGACCCCCGCCTGCTGCAGGCGAATGGCGGTCAGCAGGCCCGACATGCCGGCCCCGATGATCACCACATGCATGTCGGCGGCGGCCTGCTTCTCGCTCTCGGTCCATTGCGGCCGGTCGGCATCGACGCCCTCCAGACCGAGTTCCTGCATCAGGAAGGTCGCGTAGCGCTGCGGGATTTCGCCGCCGACGATGACGTCCATCATCTTGCGGACGGTGGCCTGGTCGGGCTGGGGTGGCAGGGGCTTGCCGTTGTTGGCGTGGTCGAGGATGGCCTGGCGGGCCAGGGCGCGGACGGCGGCGCGCTCGGCCTCGGGAATCTCGCCCTGCTCGTCGCCCAGCGGGATATAAGTCGGCGTGCGGGCGGGGGTCAGGTGGTCGGTGGAGCCGGTCAGGTGGACCAGGGCCATCATCAGCGAGGGGATGTGAGCCTCGGCCAGGGCGGCGTCCAGCTCGGCGGGATCGACGGGTCCGGTGGCCTGGGTGGTCATGGCTAAATCCTCCACTACGGTCTCGAAACACGCTTACGCGAGAGGAAAGCATATCAGGCCGTTGGGGTCGCCTATGACGCAGCGTCAATCGCGCGGCCTGGCCCGCCACAGGGTCGCCGCCAGCACGAGCGAGGCGGCCGAGCAGGCCACCCAGAACAGCACCGCCGGCTGGAAGTCGTAGACCGCCGCGACGCCCTTGCCGACCATGTGGCTCTGGATCAGCCAGCCACTGACATTCTCCTGGATGGCCGTGCCGACATAGCTGAACACCCCGATCATCCCCAGGGCCGCGCCCATGGCGTGCTTGGGGCAGATGTCGGTGGCGAAGAGGCCGCCGACCGAGGTGACCAGGCCCGTCATGCCAAAGCCGAACAGCACCATGCCCAGGGACAGCACCCAGATGTTGTCCGGGCCGTAGAAGAAGATCAGCAGGCCCGTCAATTCGATGACGCCGAACAGCAGGTTGACCGGCGGCCGGCGGGCCTTGAACACCAGGTCGGAGAGGAAGCCGAAGGCCACCGTCCCGGCCGCGCCGGCGAAGGTGCTGATCGACAGGATGGCGGCGGCCGGGCCCGGGTCGAAGTGATGGGCCTTCTGCAGATAGAGCACGCCCCAGCTGGTGATGGCGTAGCGCGAGACGTAGAGCAGGGCGCTGGCCACGGCCAGGACCCAGACCTCCGGGAAGGCCAGGATAGCCAGCTGGCCGCGCAGTCGCAGGGCCGGGGTCTCGGGCGGTGGCGGCGGTTCGGGCACGCCGCGCCAGCGGGCCACCGACGGCAGGCCCAGGACCTGTGGCCGCTCGCGCATCATCCACCAGGTCCAGGCGGCGACCAACAGGCACAGCAGGCCGGGCCCGATGAAGCCGGCCCGCCAGCCCAGGGCCCCGACCAGCGTGCCGGTGACCAGGAAGGTCAGGCCCTCGCCCAGGGTGTGGGAGATGGTCCAGATGCCGTAGTAGCGGCCGCGCTCCTCGCCCGAGAACCACTGGGCCATCGAGATGACGCAGGCCGGGGCGCCGAAGCTCTGGAACCAGCCGTTCACCCCCCAGATGATCGCGGCGATCCAGACGACGGTCGTGGCGCTCATGGCCAGGTTGCACAGGGCCGACAGCAGGATACCGGCCACCAGCAGGGCGCGCGGATTGACGTGGTCGGCCAGGAAGCCGTTGAACAGCTTGCCCCCGGCATAACCGTAATAGGTGGCCGCCCCGATCAGGCCCAGCTGGATGGGGGTGAAGATACCCGCATCGATCAGCGGGCCTTTGACGACCCCCAGCCCCACCCGGCAGGTGTAGAGCAGGCCATAGCCGAGGGTGACGGCGATGATGATCCGCAGCCGCGCGGCGTTGAAGCGGCGGTCGATCTCCTGCGGATCGCTCAGCGGCGGCGCATCGGCGCTCGGCGCGAAGGCCGCCAGCAGCTTCACCTAGCGCAGGGCCGCGTTGATCTTGGCCAGGGCCGCGGAGCCGGGGGTCAGATCGCCGCCGCCCAACTGGTTCAGCGGCGTGGCCACCGTGTCCAGGGCGTCGTGCAGGTCCTCGGCCTCGGGGTCGATATAGAGCAGGCCCGTGACTACCTCGCCGGCCGCCTGGCGCTCCATGAGAAAGCCCATGGCCTTGGCCCGGTCGGTCGGGTCGTAGTCGGCGGCGACCTTGCGCAGGGTCAGGACCGTGCCGTCATGCTGCTCGACCGACACGGTTTCGCCTGGGGCGTACTGGGCGGTGATCGGGGCGCGGCCGACCATGAAGTCCAGGTGGTTGACCGCCTCGTTGTGCTCGCGGACCCAGTCGAAGCTCTTGGTGGAACCGGCGTGGTTGTTGAAGGCGATGCAGGGGCTGATGCAGTCGATGAAGGCGGCGCCCTTGTGCCGGATGGCCGCCTTGATCAGCGGCACCAGCTGGGCCTTGTCGCCCGAGAAGCTGCGGCCGACGAAGGTGGCGCCCAGCTGCAGGGCCAGGCTGACCATGTCGATGGCGCTGTCGTGGTTGACCACGCCCTTCTTGGACTTGGAGTTCTTGTCGGCGGTGGCCGAGAACTGGCCCTTGGTCAGGCCGTAGACGCCGTTGTTCTCGACGATATAGGCCATGCTGACCCCGCGCCGGATCGAGTGGGCGAACTGCCCAAGCCCGATGGAGGCGCTGTCGCCGTCGCCCGAAACGCCCAGATAGATCAGGTCGCGGTTGGCGAGGTTGGCGCCGGTCAGCACCGAGGGCATGCGGCCGTGGACGGTGTTGAAGCCGTGGCTGGCCCCCAGGAAATAGTCCGGGGTCTTGGACGAACAGCCGATGCCCGACAGCTTCGCCAGGCGGTGCGGCTCGATATCCAGCTCGAAACAGGCCTGGACGATGGCGGCGCTGATCGAGTCGTGGCCGCAGCCGGCGCACAGGGTCGAGACCTTGCCCTCGTAGTCGCGGCGGGTGAAGCCCAGCTTGTTCTCGATCAGGCTGGGGTGATGGAACCGGGGCTTGGCGATGTAGGTCATTTGGCCATTTCTCCGGTCTGGGCCGGGGCGCCCATCAGGCCGGCGATCTCGCCGGAAATGAAGCGGGCGGTGATCGGCGTGCCGTCATAGTGCAGCACCTTGACCAGCCGGGCCGGATCGATGCCGCCCTCGCTCATCAGCAGGGTGCGCAGTTGGGCGTCGCGGTTCTGCTCGACCACGAAGACCAGGTCGTGCTGGTGGATGAAGTCGAACACCTCAGCCGAGAACGGGAAACCCCGCACCCGTAGCGCATCGAGATGCAGGCCCCGGCTCTCCAGCGCGTCGAGCGCCTCGTGCATGGCCGGGCCCGTGGAGCCGAAATAGAGCACGCCGAAGCGGGTGGCCTTGGGCGCCTTGCGCAGGACGGGGGCCGGGACCAGCGACTTGGCGGCCTCGAACTTGCGGACCAGCCGCTCCATGTTGTCGACATAGACCGCGCCCTCCTCGCTATAGCGGGCGTAGCGGTCGCGCGAGGTGCCTCTGGTGAAATAGGCGCCCTTGTCCGGGTGCGTGCCCGGATAGGTGCGGAAGGGGATGCCGTCGCCGTCGACATCGAGATAGCGGCCGAAGTCGGCGCCGGCCTCGAGCATCTCGGCGGTCATCACCTTGCCGCGGTCGAGGTTGCGGTTGTCGTCCCAGGTGAAGGGGGCGGTCAGCCACTCGTTCATGCCCATGTCCAGGTCGAGCATGACGAAGATGGTGGTCTGCAGCCGGTCGGCCAGGTCGAAGGCCAGCGAGCCGAACTCGAAACACTCGCCCGGATCCTGCGGCAGCAGCATGACATGCTTGGTGTCGCCGTGGCTGGCATAGGCGGCCGAGAGGATGTCGGATTGCTGCGTCCGCGTCGGCATGCCCGTTGAGGGCCCGCCGCGCTGCACGTCGAAGATCACCGCCGGGATTTCGGCGAAGTAGGAAAGGCCGATGAACTCCTGCATCAGGCTGATGCCCGGCCCCGAGGTGCAGGTGAAGGCCCGCGCCCCGTTCCAGCCGGCCCCGACGACGATGCCGATGGAGGCGATCTCGTCCTCGGCCTGGACGATGGCGTATTTGGCCTTGCCGGTCTCCGGATCGATGCGCAGCTGTTCGCAGTAGCTGGTGAAGGCCTCGGCCAGCGAGGTCGAGGGCGTGATCGGATACCAGGCGCAGACCGTCGCCCCGCCATAGACGGCGCCGAGGCCGGCGGCGGTGTTGCCGTCGACGAAAATGCGGTCGCCCACCCGGTCGGCCCGCTTCACCTGCAGGCCCAACGGCTTCAGGTGCTCCTTGGCGTAATCGACGCCCAGATGCAGGGCCTCGATATTGGCCGGGATCAGCTTGGGCTTCTTGGCGAACTCCTCGGCCAGCAGGGTCTCGAAGACCGCGACCTCGATGCCCAGGATATGGGCCAGGGCGCCGACATAGATGATGTTCTTGAACAGCTGCCGCTGGCGTGGATCGCTGTAGGCGGTGTTGCTGATCTGGGTCAGCGGCACGCCGACCACATTGATATCCGCCCGGAATTTCGACGGCGGCATCGGCTTGGTGGAGTCGTAGAACAGGTAGCCGCCGGGCTCGATCTCGGCGACATCGCGATCCCAGGTCTGGGGGTTCATGGCGACCATCAGGTCCACCCCGCCCCGCCGGCCCAGATGCCCGGCTTCGCAGATCCGCACCTCGTACCAGGTCGGCAGGCCCTGGATGTTGGACGGGAAGATGTTGCGGGCCGCGACGGGCACGCCGCTGCGCAGGATCGACTTGACGAACAGGCCGTTGGCGCTGGCCGAGCCCGAGCCATTGACGTTGGCGAACTTGACGACGAAGTCGTTCACCGAGGCGAGTGGCTTGCTCATCGAACGCCCCCCGGGGCCTGACTGGAGGCTATGGCCTCCTCTTCGGTCAACGCGAGCATCCGGAACCTCCGGCGTGGGTGATATCGAGCAGGAACTTCTGCATATCCCATGCCCCGGTGGGGCAGCGCTCGGCGCAGAGGCCGCAGTGCAGGCAGACGTCCTCGTCCTTGACCATGACCCGGCCGGTCGGGAGCGTGCCCGAGACGTAGAGATCCTGGGTCTCGTTGGTCGCCGGGGCCTTCAGCCGGGTGCGCAGGTCGTCTTCCGGCCCGTTGGCGGTGAAGGTGATGCAGTCGGTGGGGCAGATGTCGACGCAGGCGTCGCATTCGATACAGGCCGGGGCGGCGAACACCGTCTGGACGTCGCAGTTCAGGCAGCGCTGGGTCTCGGCCAGGGCCTGTTCCAGGGTAAAGCCCAGCTCGACCTCGGCCTTGACGTCGGCCAGGGCCTTGGACGTCTCCAGGTGCGGGACCTTGAAGCGCAGGTCCAGCGAGACGTCGTTGTCATAGCTCCACTCGTGGATGCCCATCTTCTGCGAGGCCAGGGTCACCCCCGGCGGCGGCCGCAGGCGGACGTCGTTGCCGCGGCAGAAGGCGTCGATGGAGACCGCCGCCTCATGGCCGTGGGCGACGGCCCAGATGATGTTCTTGGGCCCGAACGCCGCGTCGCCGCCGAAGAAGACGCGGGGGTTGGTCGACTGGAAGGTGATCTCGTCGACCTTGGGCATGTCCCATTGGTCGAACTCCAGCCCGACATCGCGCTCGATCCAGGGGAAGCTGTTCTCCTGGCCGATGGCCAGCAGCACGTCGTCGCATTCGATGAACTGGTCGGGCTCGCCGGTGGGGACAACCTTGCGGCGGCCGTCCTCACCCACGCGGGGCTCGACCTTCTCGAACATCACCCCGGTCAGCCGGCCGTTGTCATGCACGAAGGCCTTGGGGACCATCCAGTTGAGGATCGGAATCCCCTCATGCATGGCGTCTTCCTTTTCCCAGGGCGAGGCCTTCATCTCCTCGAACCCGGAACGGACCACCACGGTGACGCTCTCGCCGCCGAGACGGCGCGAGGTGCGGCAGCAGTCCATGGCGGTGTTGCCGCCGCCCAGGACGATGACCCGTTTGCCGATCTTGTCGATGTGGCCGAACGAGACGGACGAGAGCCAGTCGATGCCGATATGGATGCTGGCGGCGGCCTCCTGACGGCCGGGGATGTGCAGGTCCCGGCCGCGCGGCGCGCCGGTTCCCACGAAGATGGCGTCGTATTTCTCGGTCAGCAGCGCCTTGAGGCTGTCGACCCGCTGGCCCAGCTTCATGACCGGGCCCAGGTCGGTGATGTAGCCGACCTCCTCGTCGATCACCGATTCGGGCAGGCGGAAGCGCGGGATCTGGCTGCGGATCATGCCGCCGGCCTTGGCGTCGCCGTCATAGACCACGACCTCGTAGCCCAGCGGAGCCAGGTCGCGGGCCACGGTCAGCGAGGCTGGCCCGGCCCCGATACAGGCGACCCGCAGGCCGTTATGCTTGGCGGCGGGCAGCGGCATGCGGGCCGAGACATCGCCCTTGTGGTCGGCGGCGACGCGCTTGAGGCGGCAGATGGCCACCGGCTCGTCCTCGACCCGCCCGCGCCGGCAGGCCGGCTCGCAGGGACGGTCGCAGGTGCGGCCCAGCACGCCCGGAAAGACGTTGGACTTCCAGTTGACCATGTAGGCGTCGGCATAGCGGCCGGCGTGGATCATGCGGATGTATTCAGGCACGGGCGTGTGGGCCGGGCAGGCCCACTGACAGTCGACTACTTTGTGGAAGTAATCCGGCGCCTCGACGTTGGTCGGCTCCAAAACGGAACGCTCCTTCTTCCCCCAGGCTCTTGATGTCTAAGCTGGGGGAAGAGCCGCAACGGGGCGACTGCCCTACGCCTGCACAAGATGCCGAACAGCTGTTTTAGGCCCGTTTTGGGCGAAGGCAAACGCTCTGCGACAATAAATCCCTTACCGGCCAAGCCCTATTGGGATGGGGCTCGCGAGGTCATGCCGGCCGAGGCCGCGTCGTCGGGATCGAGATTCTCCGAATCCGGAGCGATGGTCGGGGATGGCGCGGCGGACGAGGTCGGCGCTGGCGGCGCGTCCGTCCCGGTCGGCGATCCGGCCAGGACCGGCGCGGCGGGCTGGGCGGCGCCGGGCGCTACGGGCTGGCTGACCGGCGGGGCGACGATGGCGGACTGGGCCTGGACCGGGGTCTCGGGATCGCGGGCCAGGAAGGCCAGCATCGCCAGGGTGGCGATCACGCCCAGCAAAAAGCCGCTGATCAGCCAGGTGAAACCGCCGCCGCCGCTCTTGGTCTTCTCGGCCATCTTCGCCCCTCTAGCTGCCCTGCCAGGTCCGCACCGGACCCACGTCCACATGGATGAAGTCGGAATCCGGATAGATGCCGACGCCACCGCCCTTCAGGCTTAACGCCGTCTGGTGCAGGCCGGTAAGCGATACGTCGATGAGGCGAAGGTCAATGGCCCTCCCCTCCATGTGCTGACTTTTCTTGGCGACCTGTGGCCCGTCCGGATTGGCCGCGGCGCTCTGGTCGCGCAGCATCTCGTTGGTCTCGGGCGAGCGGAAGGCCGAGATGATCCGGTAGGGCTCGCGCGTGCCCGTCGCCGCCCGCAGAGTGCACAGCAGGTCGAGCAGGTTATTGTCGATGAAATGCTCTTCCTGGGTGCGGAAGTCGCGCAGCAGGTGGCGGATCTGGGCGATTGGCTCGCCCAGATAATAGCCGTCGGCCCAGTAGACGACGTCCAGGTCCTCGAGTGTGTGCAGGTGGCGGAACACGAGCCGGCGCGGCCCCGGCGGCGGCTGGCGCACGGGCGTGGGCGCCCTGAACGGCGCTTCCGGCGGGATGGGATCGGCTGGCAGCGGCGGCTGGACGTCCTCCGCCCGAACCATCCCGGCGGCGGCCAGGCCCAGGCCCGCGCCCAGGCCCAGCAGTCCCCGCCTGGGGATCGTCACCATGTCAGACCGCGCCGCCCTGGGCCGCGATCCGCTGGATCAGCAGGCCGTCCCAGCCATAGGGGTCGCCGCGGAAGTTCATCTGGCCGTCCTGGGTCATGTAGGCGGTCCAGTAGAGCAGGAAGACCGAGATCGGCCGACCCACCGGCACCCGCACCGTCTTGCCGGTGGCGATGGTCGCGTTGATCTGTTCGGGCGTCCAGACCGGGTCCCCGGCCAGCAGGGTCTCGGCCAGCAGCCGGGGCTTTTCGAGGCGCACACAGCCGTGGCTGGCCAGGCGCGTGTAGCGGCCGAAGGTGGTCTTGGTCGGGGTGTCGTGCAGATAGACGGCATAGGGGTTGGGGAAGTCGAACTTCACCACGCCCAGAGCCGCGTTGGGCCCGGCCGGCTGGACGATGCGCGAGCCGCCGGCGCCGTCGGGCATCAGCACATAGCCGTTGCGGCGCAGATAGCCGGGGCTGGCCCGCTCCTTGGGCCACAGCTCCTTGGAGGCGATGGACGCGGGGACGTTCCAGGGCGGGTTGAGCACGATGGTCTGGATTTGCGAGACCAGCATCGGCGTCTCATTGCCCGGCCGGCCAGTCACGGCCCGCATCGACAGGATGGGCTCATCGCCCTGGAAGAGGCTGAGCACGGCGGCGGCGATGTTGACCTGGATACGGTCGGACGGCAGTTGCTGGGGCAGCCAGCGCCAGCGCTCCATATTGGCGATGATCTGGCCGATGCGCTGGTCGACGGGGATGTCCAGGGCGGTGCGGGTCGCATCGCCAATGGCCCCGGTCGGCTCCAGCCCAAAGCGCTTCTGGGCCCGCTTCACCGCGTCGGTGAGGGCGGCGTCGTAGATCGGATCGCCGGGACGCGCCGCGCCGGGCGCGGGCGGCGGGGCGCCGGGGGCCTGGGGCGGCACGGTGGAGACGGTGGCGGGGACAAGCCGGTCCTCCACGGCCAGACGGGCGCGCAGGGCCTCGACCTGGGGACCGGTGGCGCCGGGCTTCAGGTCGCCGACGACCGGCAGCGAGCGCCAGCCGCCCCGCGCCTCGATGCCGCGATAGTTGGCCAGGCCCCGTTGCAGAGTCTGGTAGCCGGTATAGGGCGGCGGCAGCGAATTGAGCCAATCCTGCAACCGGTCGGCGGCCACGGCCTGCACGAAGCCGGGGGTCGGATCATAGGGCTGCGGCTTGAGACCCCAGTCCTCGCGGAAGCCGCTGATCTGCAGCCGGCCGCTGTGCACGGCCTTGGCGTAGCGCAGGGTGGCGTTGACCAGGCTGGCCTGGTCATTGCCGGCCGGAGCGAACTCTCCCGGATCGAAGCCGTGAGCCTCGCCCTGGCTCAGGGCCTGCATCAGCAGTTGCGCCTGGTCAGGCCGCAGGACGATCTGCAGGGGACCTGGCGTGAAGGCCTGGGACTGCGGCGGCAGGGGCGCGGTCGGCGGCGCGACCACCGGGGCCGGCGGCAACCGGGTCGGCAACGGGCCGCGAACCGGCGGCGACTGGGCGAGGCTGGGGGCAAGGCCGAACGTCATCATCGCCGCCGCCAGGACGGCGGTGACGGCTCGGCGGCCTGTCTTTTTGATCACTGACGTTTGCCCCGCATAAATCTCACACCCAAGTCTAACGCCCGTCACCGCTCTTAAGCTCCCGCATGCCCCTCAGCAGGCGAGTTGGTCAGAACGACTTGGGCATGCCCAGCACATGGGTGCCCACATGGCTGAGGATGAGATTGGTGGAGATTGGGGCCACTTGGTAGAGGCGCGCCTCCCGGAACTTGCGTTCGATGTCGTATTCCTCGGCGAATCCGAAGCCGCCGTGTGTCTGAAGACACATATCCGCCGCAAACCAGCTGGCTTCCGAGGCGGTCATCTTGGCCATGTTGGCTTCCGTCCCGCAGGGCTGACCCGCATCGAAGAGGCCAGCGGCGTTGTCGACCATCAGGGCGGCGGCGGTGATGCCCACATAGGCCCTGGCGATGGGGAACTGGATTCCCTGGTTGGCCCCGATCGGCCGGCCGAACACCTCCCGCTCCCGGGCGTAGGCGCTGGCGCGGTCGACGAAGAAGCGGCCATCGCCGATGCACTCGCTGGCGATCAGGATGCGCTCGGCGTTCATGCCGTCGAGGATGTATTTGAATCCCTTGCCTTCCTGGCCGATCAGGTTCTCGGCCGGAACCTCCAGGTTGTCGAAGAACAGCTCGGTGGTGGCGTGGTTGAGCATGGTGCGGATCGGCCGGATGGTCAGGCCCTTGCCGACCGCCTCGCGCATGTCGACCAGCAGCACACTCATGCCGTCCGAGGCCTTGGCGACGTCCTCTCTGGCGGTCGTGCGGCAGAGCAGGACCATCAGGTCGCTGTGCTCGGCCCGCGAAATCCAGATCTTCTGGCCGTTGACCACATACTTCTCGCCCTCCCGCCGGGCGAAGGTGCGGATGCGGGTGGTGTCGGTGCCGCTGGTCGGCTCGGTGACCCCGAAGGCCTGCAGCCGCAGCTCGCCCGAAGCAATGGCCGGCAGATACTTCGCCTTCTGCTCGGGGCTGCCATGCCGAAGGATGGTGCCCATGGTGTACATCTGGGCGTGACAGGCGCCGCCGTTACAGCCCGAGCGATGGATCTCCTCCAGTACCGCCGTCGCCGCCGACAGGCCAAGGCCCGAGCCGCCATACTCCTCGGGGATCAGCACCGACAGGAAGCCGGCCTCGGTGAGGGTGCGGACGAACGCCGTCGGATATTCCCGCTCCCGATCCAGGGCGCGCCAGTATTCGCCGGGGAAGCCGGCGCAGAGCTTGCGGACGGCCTCGCGGATCTCGGGGTGGCTGGTTCCGGGCTGGGCGGGTGCGGTCATGACCTGGCTGGCCTAATCCCTACGGAGCGCCCCGCCAAGTCCTCACCCTAGGTGAGATCGCTCCCGTGCGACCGATCAATCTGGAAATTCCTGGATTTGCCGGCCCGATCATGTTTCAAAGCAATTCCCTTCCTGATAGAAACTGCATCAAGAAACTCGCTTAGATTAGCACCCAAGCCAGCGGCCGGCTTGCCTGATCAGGAGACCTTCGGATGACCGAGGCTTATGTGGGCGAAATCCGCATGTGGGGGGGCGATGTCGCGCCCGACGGCTGGATGTTCTGCAACGGCCAGCGCCTGACCGACCTCGAATATCCCGAACTCTACACGGTGATCGGCGAGACCTATGGCGGAGACGGCGCCGGTGGTTTCAACCTCCCCGACCTGCGAGGCCGCGTCCCGGTGCACAAGGGAACCCTGACGAGCGGCCAGACCTACCAGCTTGGCCAGAAAGGCGGCGCCGAGCGGGTGGTCCTCACCCCGGATCAGCTTCCCGTCCACAATCACCCCATGAAGGCCTCGTCCGGGCCGCCGGTCGACCTGCCCACCGGAGCGGCCCTGGGTCCGGCGTTCGGCGGGCCCGAGGAGACCAAGACCTATGGGACGGACGCGCCGGTCGTGGCCCTGTCGCCGGCCGCCTCCACCATCGCCGGCGCCGACCGCGCCCACGAGAACATGCAGCCGTTCTCGGTGATCAGTTTCATCATCGCCTTGTCGGGCTCGCGTTAGCCCCCGCCTGACCCCCTCCGGGAGCCCGATCATGTCCGACCCCTACCTCGGCGAAATGCGGATGTTCGCGTTCGACTTCACCCCCAGGGACTGGGCCCCCTGCAACGGACAGATTCTGCAGGTCTCCAACTACCGGACCCTGTTCTCGCTGCTCGGCGCCCGCTACGGCGGCGACGGGCTGAACACCTTCGCCCTGCCCGACCTGCGCGCCCAGGTCCCGGTGCATCAGGGCCAGGGCGACGGCCTCAGCCCGCGAAAGCTGGGCGACCATGGCGGCGTCGCGAACGTCACCCTGGGCGAACCGGATCTGCCCCGGCACAGTCATTCCATGCAGGCCAGCGGCAGCGAAGCGACCACCGCCCAGGTGGCGGGCCAGATGCCCGCCAGCGGACGGTCCGGCGTGGAGCCGGACACCGCCGTGGTCGCCTTCTATTCGACAACGCCGCCCAACGTGAAGATGAACCCCGACGCTATGGCGATCGATGGCGAGGGCGGTTCGCACCCCAACCTGATGCCCAGCCTCTGTGTCGGCGTCTGCATGGCGATGGCCGAGCGGCAGGCAGTCGCGCCGACACCCTATATCGGCGAAATCCGCATCATCGCCGGCGACCGCATCCCCAACGACTGGGCCCCGTGCGATGGGCAGATCCTGCAGATCAGCCAGTACAAGCCGCTGTTCAGCCTGCTGAGCAACCGCTACGGCGGCGACGGGATCACCACCTTCGCCCTGCCGAACTTCCAGGGCCGCACGGTGGCGCACACCGACCCCACCATCCCTATCGGCACGGCCTTCGGGACGGAGGGGCATGTGCTGACCAGGGCCCAGATGCCGGCTCACCGCCACATCCCGCAGGCCAGCGACGTCCCGGTTGGGGCGACGGGGGCCGGCAGCACCCCCGGCCCCACCAAGGTCCTGGCTCCCGCCCGGGCCGCCATCAAGAGCGGCGGCGAGCGGGTGGTCCAGCTCTACGGCGCGGGCCCTCTGGACCAGGCCCCGAAGGACACCGCCATCAAGCCGGCCGGCGCCGGCCTGCCGCACGAGAACAGGCAGCCCTTCCTGACGCTGCAGTTCATCCTGTCGATCTACGGCATTATGCCGTCGCCGCACTGAGCGGCGGTGGGGTCAGCGCGTCCCGTAAAGCCGGTCCCCCGCATCCCCCAGCCCCGGCACGATATAGCCGTGGTCGTTCAGCCGCTCGTCGATGGCGGCGGTCCAGATCGGGCAGTCGGGGTGGGCGTCGTGGAAGTGGGCGATGCCTTCCGGCGCGGCGAGAAGAACGACCAATCGCAGGTCCTTGACCCCCGCCTCCTTCAGCCGCTCGACGGCGGCCACGGCGGTGTTGGCGGTGGCCAGCATGGGGTCGATGACGATGACCTGGCGGTCGGCGATGTCTTCCGGGGCTTTGAAATAGTATTCGACGGCGACCAGGGTCTTGGGGTCGCGGTAGAGGCCGATATGGGCGACGCGGGCCGAGGGGACCAGGTCGAGCATGCCTTCCAAGAGACCCATGCCGGAGCGCAGGATCGGTGAGAAGACCAGTTTCTTGCCGGCCAGTTTCTCGCCCTGCATCCTGGTCAGCGGGGTCTCGATCTCCACCGGCTCCAGGGCCAGGTCGCGGGTGGCCTCGTAGCAGAGCAGCGAGCCTATCTCGCGCATCAGATGGCGGAAGGTCTTGGTCGAGGTCGAGACGTCGCGCATGACGGTCAGCTTGTGACGGACCAGCGGGTGATCGACGACGGTGACTTTGCTCTTGGACATTGGCAGGCCCCTCTAGAAGACGGTTCCATCGCTGAGGATGGTGAAAGGCGGACCGCCGTCGGACCGGCGCTCCTTGGCGGTGATGCGGCCGGCGGCCCAGGCTCCGCCCTCGAGCAGGCGGGCCAGCGGGAAGTCGGCGGCGGAGAGGCCCAGCCGGTCGCGGACCAGCGGCGCCAGTTCGTCCAGCAAGGCCACGGTCAGCGAGCGCCAGCCGACCACCAGCGGGCCGGAGACGGCATGCGGCCGCTCAGCCATGGTGGAGTCGGTGGGGACCAGCACGGCCATGTCGAAGAACAGGCCGCCATTGCGGTATTCGGCCAGGCCCGTCAGGCCGTCGATGTCGTAGACCTCGATCCCGGCCCACTGCAGCGGCTCGATCAGCGAATAGCTCAGCCATTGCGACAGCTTGTGCAGCGGCACGAAGCCGTCGCCTGGCATGGCGGGGTGCGGCCAGCAATCGCCCAGCGGCACGCCGCCCAGGCTCGGGCGGTTTTCCCAGACGGGACCCAGGGCTTCGAGCAGCACCTCAAGGATCACCGGGGCGGGCAGCCGGCCGTTCTCGGCGCGGGCGGCCATGGCGTCGAATAGGCCGCCGGGGCGCGGCGCGTCGTTGAGGGCAAAGAGGTCGGGCCTGGCCTTGGCCTGGGCGCCCAGCCGGCGCAACAGGCCGGCCCGGCCTTCCAGGCCGACCAGCGGATTCTCCGGCGTGACCTGGAAGCCCTTGGCCAGGGTTTCGGCGGTCAGGGTCTCCAGGGCGTCGGCCCGCAGCGGGTCGCTTGTCGTCGAGAGAGCGCCGGACTCGAACAGCCGGAAACTGGCGATCGCCAGGCCTTCCGAGCGGCTGGTGGTCGTGCCGGTCGGCTCATCGCAATAGCGCCAGGCCATGCCGGCGCCCGCGTCGAGCAGCACCGAGGTGATGGCCAGATCGAAGGCCGCCCTCCCCTTCGCCGCCGCATCCGGCCAGTCGCCGAGGTCGGCCCACAGATCGTGGCCGTCGACAAGAAAATGCCGCCAGCGGGCGTGGAAGGGCACGTTCAGATCGGGGTAGCGCTGGCGCACGACCTCGGCGACGAAGTCAGCCACGGCCGGCAGCCGCGACAGGTCGACCCGCCAGTCGGCGAGCCCCCCATCGAGGCCGATCTTCAGCATCTGGTGCGCCCGCTGACGCACCGCCTTCGCCGACAGCAGCGACCGCGCCGCCGCTTCCTCAGAAGTCTTCAAGATCACGTCCCACGACCTTGCTCAGGTCCTCGACCGTGGGCGGGGCTTCGGGGCTGTAGTAGCCGGCGGCCTTCTTGGCCTCCATTTCCACCGAGGCGTCCTCGGGGATCAGATAGGCCGGGATCGGCACCCGCTCGCCGATCTCGATGCCGCTGCCGACGATGGCGTCGTACTTCATGTCGCTCATCGAGATGAAGCGATCGATCCGCCGGATGCCCAGCCAGTGCAGCACGTCGGGCATCAGCTGCTGGAAGCGGGCGTCCTGCACGCCGGCGACGCATTCGGTGCGTTCGAAATAGGTCGCCGCCTGGTCGCCGCCCGGCTGGCGCTTGCGGGCGTTGTAGACCAGGAACTTGGTCACTTCGCCCAGGGCCCGGCCTTCCTTGCGGTTATAGGCGATCAGCCCGCCGCCACCGTTTTGGGCTTCGCGGATGCATTCCTCTATACCGTGGGTCAGGTACGGGCGGCAGGTGCAGATGTCCGAGCCGAAGACGTCCGAACCGTTGCACTCGTCATGCACCCGGCAGGTCAGCCGCCGGGCCGGGTCGGCGATCGCCGCCGGGTCACCGAAGATGTAGAGGGTGATGCCGCCGATCGGGGGCAGGAAGACCGAGACGTCCGGCCGGGTGACCAGCTCGGGATACATGCCACCGGTCTCTTCGAAGAGGGTTCGGCGCAGGACGGTTTCCTCGACCTCGAACCGCTCGGCGATGCCGGGCAGGTACCAGACCGGATCGAGGGCGGCCTTGGTCACCGCCACGTCGCGGCTCTCATGGATGACCGTGCCGTCGATCTTCAGCCGGCCGCTGTCGATAGCCTCGCCGATCTCGGGCAGGGTCAGGCGGGCCTTGGTGACCGCGATGGTCGGGCGGATGTCGACGCCCTCGGCGATTTCCTTGGAAAAGTCGCTGGCGATGCGGGCGCCCCAGGGGTCGAGCGAGACGATCTTCTTGGGATCGGTCCAGCTGGGATAGGGTCCGAACTCGGTGACCGGCGAGGTGTTGGTCAGGTCCGGCCTGACCAGCGGGTTCATCGCCCCCGACGAAATGGCCAGGGCGCGATAGACGCTGTAGGCGCCGCCATGAGCGCCGATGGCGTTGCGGTCGCTGCCGGCGTTGACGGTGGCGATCACCGGCCCGCGTTCCTGGGCGGTCGCGGCGCCCCAATGGATCGGGAATCGGCTGGGCGCGCCTGCGCCCGGATGGGAGGTCAGGCGGATATGGCCTGTGCGGTTTACAGACATTGTTCTCGTGCGCGCCCCTAGGGCGATCTCCAAAAGGAAAAAGCCCCGCGCCGGGTTCGCCGGCGGGGGGCCTTTGAGCGGAGATAGTGGTCCGGTTTCAGCGACTTGGCAAGAGTCAGGGCAGGCGGAGCACCGGCTGGTCGTCCTCGAACACCTCGATGGCCTGGTGGTGGTCGGATTCGTCCAGCCAGGCCTGGGCGTGCCGCCGGGCCTCGTTCTCGTCGGGCGCCTGGACCAGCTTCAGGGTCGGCGCCGAATAGCGGACGTCGTGAATGTAGAACGAAAAGGTCCGCACCAAGAGACTTTCAGCGATGAGGGGAGCGTAGGACTGCGACATGGTCGAGCCGATCTGGACTTGCGTCGGTGACGCCGACGACCTGGGAAGTCTAGACCTGTGCCTGCCTCGCGTGGAAACACTTTGGATGACGTACACGCGATGCTGCGAATTGCGTCGCCTCGCCGACAGTGCCCAGCCTCCCGCTTGACCCGGGCGGCCGGCGCGCCCGAAATAGCCGGCCGTTTGAGAGGACCGCCGATGGCTGACGAGACCTTCGACCTGGACGCCTTCGTCGCCGGCCTGCCCAAGGCCGAGCTGCATCTGCATATCGAGGGCAGCCTCGAGCCGGAACTGATGTTCGAACTGGCCAGGCGCAACGGCATCACCCTGCCCTTCGCCAGCGTCGAGGCCATCCGGGCCGCCTACGCCTTCTCCAACCTGCAGGACTTCCTGGACATCTATTACCAGGGCGCCGGAGTGCTGCAGACCGAGCGGGACTTCCATGACCTGGCCATGGCCTATTTCACCCGACTGAACGCCGACGGCGGGCGCCATGCCGAGATCTTCTTCGACCCCCAGACCCACACCGACCGGGGCATTCCCTTCTCGGTCGTCGCCGACGGCCTGCTGGCCGGCATGGCGCAGGCCGAGCGGGAGTTCGGCATCTCCAGCAAGCTGATCCTCTGCTTCCTGCGCCACCTGGACGAGGAGGCGGCGTTCGCCACGCTCAAGGCGGCCGAGCCCTATCTGAACCGCATAACCGGCGTGGGGCTGGATTCCTCGGAAGTCGGACACCCGCCGGCCAAGTTCGAGCGGGTGTTCAAGGCGGCGGGCGAACGCGGCCTGCTCAAGGTCGCCCATGCCGGCGAAGAGGGGCCGCCGGAATACGTTTGGGAAGCGCTGGACCGCCTGCGGGTCGACCGCATCGACCACGGCAACCGCAGCCTCGAAGACGCGGCCCTGACCGCGCGGCTGGCGGCGCAGGAAATGACCCTGACGGTCTGCCCGCTGTCGAACCTCAAGCTCTGCGTCGTGAACGACATGACGGCGCATCCGCTGAAACGGATGCTGGATCTCGGCCTCAAGGCCACGGTCAATTCAGACGATCCGGCCTATTTCGGCGGCTATCTGAACGCCAATTTCGTGGCCGTGGCCAAGGGGGTGGGGCTGAGCCGCGCCGACCTGGCGACCCTCGCCCGCAACAGCTTTACCGGCTCGTTCCTCGACGAGGAGCAGGTCGCCCTGCGCCTCGCCGAGGTCGAAGCCTACGACGCCGCTTTTAGCGGGTAATGCGGTAACGGCCGCGGTTGTCCGGGCAGACCCGGACGTAGCGGTAGTCGGACGTGCCGTTGTAGTAGGCCGGGGCGACGGCCAGGCGGCAGCCGCGACGGGCATAGTAGCGGTAGTTGTAGCGGCCGCTCGAGGAGGCGCCGCGATAATAGCCGCCCTCGTTGTACGGATAGGTCTGGTTGTAGCTGTAGTAGTAGCCGCTGCTGTCGCACTGGGCGGTGCTGCGGCCGACGCTGGCGCCGACGCCAGCCCCGATCACCGCGCCCAGGACCGCGCCTTCGGTGCGGGCGTTGCGGGCCGCGACGTTGGAGCCGATGGCCGCACCCGCCAGGGCGCCGATCACGCCGCCCGTGGTGGTGTTGTTGCTGCGGCGACGCTCGCACGGGCTGTCGCGATAGCGGTCGGGACCAGGGCCATAGCCTTGAGCGTAGCCGTCGT
The DNA here is from genome assembly GCF_030814835.1 of Caulobacter ginsengisoli. Taxonomy (GTDB): domain Bacteria; phylum Pseudomonadota; class Alphaproteobacteria; order Caulobacterales; family Caulobacteraceae; genus Caulobacter; species Caulobacter ginsengisoli. Next base: position 84,736 of record NZ_JAUSVS010000002.1, on the reverse strand, counting down.
TGCTCGGCCGATAGCCTTCATAGCGCCACTCGCCATACTGACGGACATAGGATCCGGGGCCGTAGCGGGCGTCATAGTCGGCGCGATCACGTTCCCACTTGGCCCGGCGGGCTTCGTAGTCGGCGCGTTCAGCCTCGTAATTGTCCTGGCGGTCATTATAGGCGCTGCGCTGGTCCTGATAGGACTGTTGCTGCTGCTGATACTGCCGCTGCTGGGCGCGCCAGGCGTCATAGCCGGGCGAGCTGTAGCCCTGGGCCGAGACCGTGCCGGCGGTGAGCGCCAGGACCGTGACCAGGGTGAGCATGGGGGTAGTTTTCATAGACGTCCTCCGATGAGTGCCGCCCCCTGGCTCGATGGTTTACCTAACGCCGATATACGCTGTCGGTTGCTACAGCATGGAATCCCGGGTCGGCTGGCCCAGCAGCACCCGCCCCGCCAGCTCCCAGCTGGCCGGCGCCACCATCACGTGGTGGGTCATGACATTGGCGTCGCGGAAGCGCCGCTGCAGCTCGCTGTCCAGGAACACCGCCTGGCCGCCCAGCAGGTCGTAGGCGGTGCGGCAGACGTCGGCGCAGGTCCTGGCGGCGTGGGTGCAGGCGAGGCGCAGCCGGGCCCGCAGGTCCTGGGGGATGGGCCCGCCGGATTGGGCCGCGTGCCAGCACAGGCCGACGGCCTCGTAGAACAGCGCCCGGGCCGCCGACAACGCCGCGACCGCCTGGGCGAACTCGGCCTGGGTCATGTTTCGCTCGGCGAGCGTGCGCTGCGAGCCCTCCGAGGACTTGGCGGTCGCCTGCTGGCCGGCCGCCAGCAGGGCGGCGCGGGCGTTGCCCAGGGCCACGGCGGCGATGCCCATGGCCAGCAGCCCGAAGGCCGGAAACTTGAAGGCCGCGCCCTTGACCAGCAGCGGGTCGCTCTGCAGGGCGACCGAGCGGGTCTTGGGCACGCGGGCCTCGCGGACCGAGAAGTCCAGGCTGCCGCTGCCGGCCAGGCCCGCCGTGTACCAGGTGTCGTGCAGCTCCACCTGATCGGCCGAGAAGACCATCATCCGGTGCATCGGCTGGCCCTCGGCGTCGAGCCGGGGCTTGTCGCCGTCCATCAGCATGGCCCCGCCGGCGATCCAGCGGCAGTTCTGGGTGTGGCTGCCCCATTTCCAGCGGCCGGTGACGACATAGTCGTCGCCATCCTCGACCGCCCGGCCCATCGGCGCGAACACCCCGCCGGTGATGACGTTCGCTTCGCCATAGATATGCCGGGCCTGATCGGCCGGAAGCCGCGCCGCCAGCGAGGCGGTCGTGGCCGAGATCATCAGGCACCAGCCGGCCGAGGCGTCGGCCTGGGCCAGGGTCTCGATGGCGCGGGCCACGTCGACCGGCGAGGTCTCCAGCCCGCCATACTCGGCCGGGACCAGCATGCGGAACAGGCCCGCCTCGGCCAGTTTCTGCGACAGATCGGCGGGCAGGCGCCGGCCGGACTCGATCTCGGGGGCCCGCTGGCGGACCTCGGCGGCCAGGCTCTGCGCGACGGCGACGACATCCATAAGCTTTACCCCGGCAGCCGCAGCAGGGCGGCGATGTTGTTCTTCTGCATGTTCGACGAGCCCCCGACGATGGGCATGCCCAAGAGGTCGCGGACATGGCGCTCCATGTCATAGGCGTCGCTCATCGCATAGGCCCCCATGACCCGCTGGCAGATCAGGGCGATCTCCACGACCGTGTCGCCGATGAAGAGCTTGGCCATACTGGTTTCCACCGCGCAGGGCTGGCCGGCATCGGCCAGGCGCGCGGCGTGATAGAGCATGTGGCGGCAGGCTTCGAGCTTGGTCCTGGCCTCGACCAGGCTGTGGCGGACGGCCTGGTGGCCCGAGATGGGCTTGCCGAACTGCACGCGTTCCTGGGCGTAGGTCCAGGCTTCCTCGACCGCCGCCTGGGCGATGCCGAAGGCGCAGGCGGCGATCTCCAGCTTCTCGATATCCAGCGCCCGGCCGGCCAGCATCTTCCAGCCCTGGTTCCAGCGCTCGGTCCCCCCGACGATGGACGACAGCGGCAGGCGGACATCGTCGAAGAAGACGTCCGAGGAGAGGGTGTAGCGCAGGTTGGAATGCTCGATCGGGGCCAGGGTCACGCCCGCCGCCTTGGTCGGGACCAGCAGGAAGGAGAGGCCCTGCCGCGCCGGGGCGTCCGGGTCCGACCGGACCAGGCAGTAGATGTAGTCGGCGAAATCGGCCCCGGTGCACCAGCGCTTGGCGCCGTTGAGGATGACGGTGTCGCCCTCGATCCGGGCCCGGGTCTTCACCGCCGACAGGTCGCCGCCGACATCGGGTTCTGAAAGGCCATAAGCGAAGGTCAGCTCGCCCCTGGCCAGCCGGGGCAGCAGCTCCGCCTTCTGCTCGGGCGAGCCGTTCTCGCCGATGTTGAGGCCGCCATAGAAGGCGCAGTGGATGAAGGGGCCGGCCAGGAAGGCGCCCGCCCGGCAAAGCTCCTCGATGGCGGCGACGGCGGCCAGGATGTCCTGGCCAGAACCGCCGTATTCTTCGTCGATGGTCAGGCCGCAGAGGCCCAGCGCCGCCAGCTCATCAAAGAGCTCGCACGGGAAACTGTGGGTGCGGTCCCATTCGCGGCGCTTCTCGCGCGGCGCCTTCTCGGTGACGAAGCGGCGCAGCTGATCGCGCAGGGCGGTGACATGTTCGGGCTCGATCATGCCCCGATCTCCAGTCGCAGCCGCGGCAACTTCCTGCCGGGGACGGAGCCCGACGGGGCCAGCCCGTCGTCCCGCGCGCCCATGCGCCGGTAGAAATCGGCGGCGCCGGGATCGGACTCGATCACCATGTGGTCGGCGCCCCGCTCGGCGGCGGCGGCCGCGCACCAGTCGAACAGCAGCGCGCCCAGACCCTCGCCGATGGCCTCCGGCTCGACGAACAGCTTTTCCAGGCTGGCCTCGCGGTCCGTCACCGCCACCTGGGCCACCCCCGCCGGGCGGCCGGACAGTTCGGCGACGATGATGGCGTCGCGATCCAGCTCCTCGGGAGTCAGCGTCAATTCTCCCAGGCAGGCCGCCAGGAAGGCCGCGTCATAGCCCCACCAGGCCTTCGACCTCAGGCACAGGTCGCTGAGCGCCGCCAGCTCGTCGGGCTGGGGCGGACGCAGGCGGGCGAGGCGCGACAGGCCTGGCACTTACTCCCCCGTCAGCCTGGGCGGGCGCCGCTCGCGGAAGGCGTTGACCGCCTCGGCCCGGTCGGCGGTCATGTTCGACAGCATCTCATAGGCCACCGCCGCGTCACTGTTGGAGACGGCCAACTGCTTGAGGGCGATATTGGCCACGGTCTTGGTCCAGCGCACCGCCCAGCGGGGGTTGGCGAGGATCTTACCGGCGATCTCGGCGACCTTGGCGTCCAGCTGATCGGCGGGAACCGCATAGTTGATCAGCCCCATGCCGACCGCCTCGCGGGCGCCGATCAGCTCGCCGGTCATCAGCAGTTCCTTGGCCTTGGCGAAGCCGATCAGCTGCGGCCAGATCACCGCCCCGCCGTCGCCGGCCACCAGGCCCACCTTGACGTGGGGGTCGCCGATCCTGGCGTTCTCCTCGGCAATGATGACGTCGCACAGCAGGGCGATGGTCGCCCCCAGGCCCGCCGCCGCCCCGTTCATCCGGCAGATGATCGGCTTTTCCAGGTCCAGCAACGTGCCGACGATGCGTTTTGCGTCATGGGCGATGGCGCGGAACTTGGCGGGATTGGCGATCTGCTCGTCGAACCAGTCGAAGTCGCCCCCGGCGCAGAAGGCCCGGCCCTGGCCGGTCAGGACGATCAGGTCGCTGCCCTCATCGGCCTGCAGCTCGATGAACAGCCGCGCCAGCTCGTCATGCATGGCCGCATCGACCGCGTTGACCGCATTGCCGGTGATGGTGACCGTCAGAATCCGCCCGTCGCGGTCGAAGCGGAAGCGGCTGTAGTCCTGCAGCGGGGTCATGCCGGCTCCGGCGAGAGTTGGACCAGGCGGCGGCCGAAGTTCTCGCCTCGAAATAGGCCGCAGAAGGCTTCCGGCAATTTGTCGAACCCGTCGAAGGTCTCGATGGCGAACTTCAGCGAGCCCTCGGCGATCCAGTCGGCCATCTGGCTCTGGGCGGCGGCGAAGCCGCGGATGTCGTCGAACACCACCAGCCCCTCCATCCGCACCCGGTGGGTGATGAAGACGTCGGTGTGCCTGAGGCCCGGCCGCTCTTCGACCGGGGTGTTGTAGTCGGCGACCTGTCCCGAGACGACCACCCGGCCGCGCAGTTTCATCATCGGCAGCACCCGGTCGATCATGGCGTTGCCGACATTGTCGAACAGCACGTCGACACCCTCGGGACAGGCGGCGCGGATGGCCGCCGTCAGGTCGCTCTCTGCTTTGTAGTCCACCACCGCATCGAACCCGGCCTCGTCCTTCAGCCAGGCGCATTTCCTGGGACCGCCGGCCACGCCGACCACCCGCATGCCCAGCTTCTTGCCGATCTGCCCCGCCGTCGCCCCGACCGGGCCGGCGGCCGAGGTCACCAGCAGGGTCTCGCCCTCCTTGGCCTGGGCGACGCGGTTCAGGCCGAACCAGGCGGTCATGCCCGGCACCCCCAGCACCCCGATCCAGCAGCCCAGCGGCACGCGGCGGTCGACGATCTTCTGGAAATAGCCCCGGCCACTGGACAGCACATGCTCGCGCCAGCCGCCGCCGGTGGCGATCAGATCGCCCACCGCATAGTTCGGATGCCGGCTCTCGATGACCTCAGCGACCGAAAAGCCGTCGATGATCGCGCCCAGCGGGGTGGCGGCGCTGTAGCTGTCGCCGCCCGACAGGGTCGAGCGCATGCCCGGATCGACCGAAGCCCAGATGGTCCGAGCCAGGAACATGCCGTCCTCAACCGCCTGAAGGGGCGTCTCGGCGACGGCGAAATCGTCCGGAGACGGCGCGCCATCGACATGGCGCCGCAGCCCCCAGCTGCGGGTAGTCCCCGACACGTGCGCCTCCCTGGCGTCTGAGTTATTGAGCCGACCCTAAGCTGTTCGACCGCCGGAGGGAAACAGCCTGTCGCTTGCCATAGGTTCGCGACAACTTCGCGGTATTTGGCCCAGCCCCCTAATCGCCAATTGTCTTGGGGGTCGGCCTGTGGTGAATGCGGCCTGGGGGGCGGTCCTGTCGGATTTGCCAGTACGACAGGAGTAGAGTGATGGCCACGATCAATGGCACGTCGGGCGACGACGGTCTGGATGGCACCAACCAGGACGATATCATCAACGGCCTCGGCGGCGTCGATGTGCTGACCGGCTATGTCGGCGATGACATCCTCAATGGCGGCGACGATACCGACTATTTGTACGGCCATGCCGGCAAGGACGTCCTCAACGGCGACGCCGGCAACGATTTTCTGGTGGGCGACCTGGATGACGACACGCTGAACGGCGGCGCCGGCAACGACCTCATGGAGGGCGGCACGGGCATCGATACCGTCACCTATTTCGACGCCACGGGCGGAATCACCGTCAACCTGGCCCTGACCACGGCCCAGGTCACGGGCGGCAGCGGCACGGACACCCTCTTCAATATCGAGAACATCGTCGGGTCCGGCTTCAACGACACGCTCACCGGCACGAGCGGCGACAATCTGATGGTCGGCGGGGTCGGCAACGATGTGCTGAACGGCGCGGGCGGCAATGACCGCCTGGTCGGCGGCGTGGGCAACGACACCCTCAACGGCGGCGGCGGGATCGACATCGCCACCTACAGCGACGCCACGGCGGCGGTGATCGTCAACCTGACCCTTGGCGGGCAGCAGAACACCCTGGGCGGCGGGCTCGAGACCCTGATCGCCATCGAGAACCTGGAAGGCTCGGGCTTCAACGACACCCTGACGGGTGACGGCGGCGCCAACCTGCTGATCGGCCTGGCCGGGACCGACACTCTCAACGGGGGTGATGGGAACGACACACTGAAGGGCGGATTGGGCAATGACACCCTCTCGGGCGGGGCCGGAAGCGACACGGCCTCCTATGCGAACGCCACCGCCGGGGTCACCGTCAGCCTGCTGCTGCAAGGCGTGGCCCAGGATACCGGGGCCGAAGGCTCCGATGTCCTCACCGGGATCGAGAATCTGACCGGTTCGGACTATGGCGACACGCTGACCGGGGACGCCGGCGCCAACACCCTGCGCGGCGGATACGGGCTGGACACGCTGAACGGCGGCGATGGCAACGACCTGATCTATGCCTTTGCCGGTGTCGTCGACGGGGGCGCGGGTTCGGACACCGCCGCCTTCTTCCAGCATTTCGACGGCGTGACCGTCGATCTCAACCTGCAAGGCGCCGCGCAATATGTCGATGGCGCCATGCTGACCTTGATCGGCATGGAGAACCTGAGCGGCACCAGTGACGACGACACGCTCATTGGCGATGGCGGCGACAACGTCCTCTACGGCCAGTCCGGCTACGACACCCTGAGCGGCGGCGGCGGGAACGACACGCTATGGGGCGGGAGCGACGGTGACTCGATTGACGGCGGCGCTGGCTTCGATGTGGCCGAGTATTTCGGAGCCGAGGCCGGCGTGCATGTGAGCCTCATGCTGCAGGGCGACTATCAGATTATCGGCGAGAGCTACGAAAAGCTGGTCAGCATCGAGGGTCTGGACGGTTCGGACTTCGGCGATAGCTTGACCGGCGACGGCGGCGCCAACCGCCTGCGCGGCCTGGTGGGCGATGACGCGCTGCATGGCGGCCAGGGCGATGACGAACTGGAAGGCGGCGCCGGCAACGACGCCATCGACGGCGGCGAGGGCTCCGACACCGCCGCCTATCGCACCGCCACTGCCGGGGTCAGCGTCAGCCTGGCGCTGCAGGGCGCCGCCCAGGCCACCGGCGCCGAGGGTAGCGACACCCTGACCGGCATCGAAAACCTGGTCGGCTCCGCCTTCGCCGACACTCTGACCGGCGACGGAGCCGACAACCAGTTCACCGGGCTGGCCGGCGCCGACGCCATCGATGGCGGGGGCGGGACCGATACGGCGGTCTTCTCCGGGGCCCGGTCGGACTATGCGATCAGCGAGGCCGGCGGGGTCGTCACCATCACCGACACCCGCAGTGGCGCGCCCGACGGCAGCGATACTCTCACCCATATCGAAGCCTTCCGGTTCTCCGACGGGACCTTCACCCTGCAGGAGCTGATCGTCCATCCGATCACTCTGACAGCGGACATGCTGCAGGTGACCCGTGGCCAGGCCAGCTCGCTTTCGGCCGACGTGCTGCTGGCCAACGACGACGTCCAGCAGGGCGCGACCGTCCAGGGCGTCAGCAACGCCGTCGACGCCCAGGTGTCGCTGGTGGCCGGCCGGCTGGTGATCCTGGCGATGGGGCCAACGGCCTCATTCGACTACACCGTCATCGGACCCGACGGTCCCGCGACCGCCCATGTCACTGTGCAGACCGTGGCGACTACGGCCGGGGTCGATGTCGTGACGGCGAACGTCAACGCCGCGGCGGCCGACCTGCAGGGCCAGAACGGCAACGACACCCTGACCGGCGACGCCGGCGCCGACCACCTGGTCGGCGGCGCGGGCAACGACAGCCTGGCCGGCGGTCACGGCCGCGACCTGCTGGCCGGCGGCCTGGGCAATGACGCCTACAGGGTGGACGACGTCCATGCCGTCATCCTGGAACTGACCAACGAGGGGACGGACACTGTCTCCGCCAGCGTCGACTTCACCCTCGCCGACAACCTGGAAAAGCTCATTCTGCTGGACGGCGCCCTGCGGGGCACGGGCAACGCCGGAGCCAACACCATCGTCGGCAACGGGGCCGCCAACATTCTCGACGGCGGGTTGGGCGCCGACATCCTGCAGGGCGGCCTGGGCGACGACCTCTACTATGTCGATAACGCCGGGGACGTCGTCCAGGACACCGGCGGCGCCGACACCGTGCGCACCACGCTGAACGTCTACAAGCTGGCCACCGGGATCGAGACCCTGGTCTTCGAGGGGATCGGCAACTTCCAGGGGACCGGCTCCTCGGCCGCCAACACCATCATCGGCGGCAATGGCGATGACCGGCTGGATGGCGGCGGCGGCGGCGACACCCTGAAGGGGGGCCTGGGCGACGATGTCTATATCGTCACTCGCACCAACGACGTGGTCGTCGAACTGGCCGGCCAGGGCGCGGATCGGATCGACACCTCGGTGAGCTATGTGCTGGCGGGCGGGGTGGAGATCGAGACCCTGCGCGCCGTCGGAACCGTGGCCATCAACCTGACTGGCAACGCTCTGAACAACAGTCTCGAAGGCAACGCCGGAAACAACATCCTGGATGGCGGGGCCGGCTTCGACCAGATGGCCGGGGGCCTGGGCGACGACACCTATCTGGTCGATAACGCCTACGACACGGTCATCGAAGCCTCCGGCGGCGGCACGGACACGATCAAGACCACGATCGACATCCTGACGGCCGCGGCCTGGGTGGAGAACTTCGTGCTGCTGGGCTCGGCGCTCAAGGTGGTGGGCAATGCGCTCAACAACACCATCACCGGCAATGAGCAGGACAACATCCTCGACGGCGGGGCCGGCGCCGACGTTCTGAAGGGCGGCCTGGGCAACGACACCTACTATGTCGACAACGTCGGCGATGTGGTCAGCGACAGCGGTCCGGGCGTGGACACCGTCATCACCGGGCTCTCGGCCTACACCCTGACCAGCCAGGTGGAGAACCTGACCTACCAGGGCGGGTCCGGCGGCGGGACCTTCACCGGCAACAGCTCGGCCAACATCATGACCGGCGGCGATCAGGCGGACGGCCTGTCAGGCCTGGCCGGGGCCGACGTGCTGAACGGCGGCGACGGCGGCGATACGCTCGACGGCGGCGACGCCAACGACATTCTCAACGGCGGCGCGGGGCAGGACCACCTGATCGGCGGCGCGGGCGCCGACCTGCTCGATGGCGGCGCCGCGGCCGACCAGATGGAAGGCGGCGTCGGCAACGACATCTATGTCGTCAACGACGCCGGCGACCAGGTCGTCGAATTGACCGCCGGCGGCACGGATACGGTGCGAACCACGCTCGCCGCCTACACCCTGACCGACGCGGTCGAGATCCTGACGTTCGAGGGCGACGGAGATTTCGCGGGCACGGGCAACAGCCTGGGCAACACTCTTTTCGGCGGCGCGGGCGTCGACACCCTCAGCGGCCTCACCGGCAACGATGGCCTGTACGGCTACGAGGATAACGACGTCCTGATCGGCGGCGAGGGCGCCGACACCCTGGACGGCGGCGCCGGCGACGACCAGATGAGCGGTGGAATCGGCAACGACATCTACGTTGTGGACAGCGATGGCGACACCATCGCCGAACTGGCCGGCGGCGGCATCGACACCGTCTTGGCGCTGGGCGACCACTACACCCTGGGCGATCAGGTGGAGAACCTCACCCAGGGAGCCGCCAATTCCAGCTTCGCCGCGGTAGGCAACGGTCTGAACAACGTCATCGTCACCGGCGCCTACAACGACACCCTGGATGGCGACGCCGGCAACGACACCCTCCGTGGCGGCGGCGGCAACGACCAGATCTGGGGCGGCATGGGGCTGGACAAGCTCTATGGCGAAGCGGGCGACGACAGCCTGCATGGCGGCGACGGCAAGGACATCCTGGAAGGCGGAGCCGGCCGCGACATGCTCGAAGGCGGCCTGACCGGCGATACATTCGTGTTCGCCCTGGCCAGCGATTCAGGCGTCGGCGCCGCGGCCCGGGATACCATCATCGACTGGGACGCCAGCGACGTCATCGACCTGCACCAGATCGACGCCGACACCGTGACGGCGGGCAATCAGGACTTCGCCTTCATAGGATCGGCCGCATTCAGCCACACCGCCGGCGAGCTTCGCTGGAGTCTCGACGGGCTGGGCGTGCATGTCTACGGCGACACTGACGGCGATGGCGCTGCCGATTTCGAGGTTCTGATCCTCGGCAATCTGGCGATGAACAGCGCCGACTTCCTGCTGTAGGCGCCGCCGCCGGCTAGAGCGGCCAGCCTCCGCTGTCGCCGGTGACGTTGCCGCTGATCGTCATCCGGTAGTCGGCCCGGCCGTCGCCGTCGACATCGAGTTGCAGGGTGGTGACCCCGGCCGCGAAGCTCAGGGTCATTTCCGCTGCGTGGTGGGTGAAGCCGCCCACCAGGTGGAAGGCCTGGTCGCCCGCGGTGACGCTGTCGGCGTCAATGGCCGAGAGGTCCAGCCGGTCGCCCTGGCCGGCGATCAGGTCGTTGACGGTGTCGACCTCGATCGGCCCGCTGGTGCGGATCGAGGCCTGGGTGACCACGAAGGTGTCGAGCCCGCCGCCGCCGACCAGGATGTCATTGCCGGTCCCGCCGATCAGCGTGTCATTGCCCAGGCCCGCCTTGATGACGTCATCGCCGGCCCCGCCGTCGAGGCTGTTGGCGCCGCCGTTGCCGGTGAGGGCGTTGGCCAGGCCGTTGCCGGTGGCGTCGATATTGCCCGAGCCGTCCTGGATCAGGTTCTCGACATTGGCCGCCAGGGTGAAGTTGACGGTGGCGCGGACCAGGTCCGTTCCCTGGCCCGAGACCTCGACCGTCGTGTCGCCGGCATCGTCGACATAATAGGTATCGTCGCCCAGCCCCCCGGTCATCGCGTCGGCGCCCAGGCCGCCGGTCAGCACGTCATTGCCGTCGTTACCGGTGAGGGCATCGTTGTCCGCTCCGCCGTTCAGCTGGTCGTTGCCGACGCCGCCATCCATGGTGTCGGCGCCGATGCCGCCATCCAGGATGTCATTGCCCGAGCCGCCGGCCAGGACATCGTCCCCGTCGCCCCCGTCCAGCCGGTCGTTGTCCCCGCCGCCGTCCAGGCTGTCATTGCCATCCTGGCCCAGGAGCTGGTCGGCGCCGAGCCCGCCCAACACCATGTCGATCCCGCCCCCGGCCTTGATCAGGTCGTCGCCATCGCCGCCGTCGATCTGGTTGAGGCCGCCGTTGCCGGTGATGACGTTGGCCAGGCTGTTGCCGGTTCCGTCGATATCGCCCGAGCCGTCGAGGATCAGATTTTCCAGGTTGGCGCCCAGCGTCCAGTTCACCGTCGTATGGACGACGTCGCTGCCCTGGCCGCCGGCTTCCACCGTGGTGTCGCCGGCGTCGTCGACCAGGTAGGTGTCGTCGCCGCCGCCCCCGGTCATGGCGTCAGCCCCCGCGCCACCGTCCAGCCAGTCGCCGTTGTTGCCGCCGTCCAGACTGTCGGCGTCGTCGCCGCCATAGATGAAGTCGGCCCCATCGCCGCCGTTCAGCTGGTCGGCGCCGGCCAGGCCGTTGAGGGTGTCGTCGCCGCCCAGGCCCGACAACTGGTCGTTGCCGGCATCCCCGTTCAGGGTCTCGCCCGCCCCCGTGCCGCTGAGGATGATCGGCGAGGCTGGGGCGGTGTCCCACAGCACATAGACCGCGCCGGCGTCGTCCGCGCCGTGCCGGCTGGCGCTCAGCACCAGTTCGGCGGCGCCGTTGCCGTCCAGGTCGGCCAGCGTCAGGTTGAAGCCCAGCTGGTCGCCCGCCAGGCCGTCGATCACCGCCGAGGCGCCGACGAATCCGGCCCTCTGCCCCGGCGTTCCGTAGATCACATAGACCCGCCCGGCGCTGTAATTGTAGCCGGCGTCGCTGATCAGCACGTCGTCGAAGCCGTCGCCGTTGATGTCGCCGCCGCCAGCGACCCGGGCATTGAGGCCCGGCGGGTGGGCCAGCTGGGTCAGGTACTGGTTGACGCTGTGGTCATAGGGGTTGAGCACGATGTTGGCCGGCAGGCCGCTGGCCTGGCCATGGACCAGCATGAAGCCCGCCGTCCCCTCGGTGGTGACGACGATGTCGTCGAAACCATCGCCGTCGAAATCGCCGGCCGAGGTGACGCTGGCCCCGGCATTGGCGGAACCGGAGCCGCTGATCGTCACGCCGTTGGACCCATTGAGCGTGGTCACGTCGAAACTGCCGCTCCAGCCGGAGGCCTTGCCAAAAATCAGATAGGCCGCGCCGGAGTTGGTGAAGCCGACGTCGGCGGAGCTGGCGCCGATGACGATGTCGGCCAGGCCGTCACCGTTGAAGTCGCCGGCCGAGGCTGCCGAGATGCCGAGCAAGGCGGAGGACCCCGCCCCGTGGATCTCGAAGCCGTTGGTCCCATCCAGGTCGGCCAGGCTGAACGAGGCCGGCCGGGCGCCGGCGCTGCCGAACACCAGCCAGGCCGCCCCGGTGAAAACGCCGCCGCCGTCGCGATCGGCGAAGGGGGCGGAGATCAGGAAGTCGTTCACCCCGTCGCCGTTGAAATCACCCACGCCCTCGACCCCGAACCCGGAGGAGTCGCCCAGCTGAGCCCCGGTCATGGCAAAGCCGTTGGTCCCGTTCAGGCTGCCCAGGCTCATGCTGGCGGCCCAGCCGGAGGCCTTGCCGTAGACGACGTAGGTGGCCCCCGCCCCGATGCCGGTGGCCCCGATGATCACGTCCGCCAGGCCGTCGTCGTTGACGTCCTCGACCGCCACGGCGGCGCCGGCCCGGCCGTAGGCCGTCGGCCCCGTCAGCCGGAAACCGTTGGTTCCATCCAGGGCGTTGAGCGAGACGGGCGGCGGCGTGCTGCCGCCCCGGCCGAAAACCACATAGACCGCGCCGGAATAGGTCCCGCTCGGGTCGGCCCCGCTGGCCCCGACCACGAAGTCCATGAAACCGTCGCCGTTGACATCCCCGGCCGCCGCCACGGACGTGCCGGCATAGTCGGACGCGGCGACACCGGTGACGAGATAGCCGGCGTCAGGGGACAGCGTCCCCAGATCGGATGGCAACGGCATGGTTCCGCCCTCCCCAATTCGGGTTTTCGGGAAGCTGCCGTCAGATTTTCACGGGCTCAACAAAACGGCCGAAAAACGCAGGCTTCAATTTTTTCGGGGAACGCCGTTAGAGCAGATGCACAGGAGTATTGACGGTTTGGCCGGGAGCCCCTCCATCAGGCGGCACGCTCGCCCCCCAACTTCCCGGTCCATCCTGGCGAAGGCCAGGATCCATGCGGGACCGGCCACCCTGCCCGCACCTCTTCAGGACCCTCCGCTTGGGCCCTGACCTTCGCCAGGGATCTCGGGGGAGTAGGGGGCAGCGCCGCGGCGAATTCAAACAGTCAAAATCTCTGTGCAGAGTTGCTAAAGCAGCCAGCCGCCGCTGTCGCCGGTGACATTGCCGCTGATCATCATGCGGTAGTCGGCCCGGCCGTCGCCGTCGACGTCGAGCTGCAGGGTGGTCGTTCCGCCAGCGACCGTCAGCGTCAGTTCTCCGGCGTGATGGGTAAAGCCGCCCACCAGGTGGAAGGCCTGGTCGCCCGCGGTGAGGCTGTCGGCGTCGATGGCCGAGAGGTCGAGTTTGTCGCCTTGCCCGGCGATCAGGTCGTTGACCGTGTCGACCTCGATCGGCCCGCTGGTGTGGATCGAGGCCTGGGTCACCACGAAGATGTCCAACCCGCCGCCGCCGACCAGGATATCCGCCCCAGTCCCGCCGATCAGGATGTCGTTGCCCAGCCCCGCCTTGATCACGTCGTCGCCCGCACCGCCGTCCAGGGTGTTGGCCCCGCCGTTGCCCATCAGGGTGTTGGCCGAACCGTTGCCGGTCCCGTCGATATTGGCCGAGCCATCCTGGATCAGGGTCTCGATATTGGCGGCCAGGGTCCAGGTCAGGCCGGCATGGACCGTGTCGGCGCCCTGGCCGGACGCCTCGGTCGTCGTGTCGCCGGCGTCGTCGACGTAGTAGGTGTCGTCGCCCAACCCGCCGGTCATGGCGTCTGCCCCCAGGCCGCCCGTCAGCACGTCGTTGCCGTCGCCGCCGGTGAGCGCATCGTTCTCCGTCCCGCCGTTCAGCTGGTCGTTGCCGATCCCGCCATCCAGGCTGTCGACGCCCGCGCCGCCGTCCAGAATGTCATTGTCCGAGCCGCCGGCCAGGACATCGTCGCCATTGCCGCCGTCCAGCCGGTCGGCGCCCACGCCCCCGTCCAGGCTGTCATTGCCGTCCTGGCCCAGCAGTTGGTCGGCGCCCAGCCCGCCCGACACCATGTCGATGCCGCCCCCGGCCTTGATCAGGTCGTCGCCGTCCCCGCCGTCGATCTGGTTGAAGCCGCTGTTGCCGGTGATGACGTTGGCCAGCGCATTGCCGGTCCCGTCCATGTCGCCCGACCCTTCGAGGATCAGGGTCTCGATATTGGCGCCAAGGACCCAGCTGATCGTGGCCCGCACGACATCGTTGCCTTCGCCGCCGCTCTCCGTCGTCGTGTCGCCGGCGTCGTCGACATAGTAGGTGTCGTCGCCCGTCCCGCCGGTCATGGCGTCCGCGCCCGCCCCGCCGTCCAGCGTGTCGCCGCCGTCATCGCCGTTCAGGGTGTCGTTGGCGCCATAGCCGTAGAGAATGTCGGCCCCGCCGCCGCCCGACAGATTGTCCGAGGCCGCCGCGCCGTACGAGGTCTCCGCCCCCGCGCCGCCGTTGAAGGCGATCGGCGGCGAGGGCGCGTAGAGGATGTAGGCGCCGCCCTGCGCGCCGTTGGTCTGGGTCAACGTATAGGCGCCGACCAGGATGTCGGGCCGGCCATCGCCATTGGCGTCGCCGGCCGAGGACACGGAAATGCCCAACGAGCTGTAGGCGCCGCCGCTGATCTTGTAGCCGTTGGACACACTCAAGGCGCCCAGGCTGAGCGAGGCGCTGAACCCGCCGCCATGGCCATAGACCACATAGGCCGCGCCGCTGAGCTGGCCATAGGCGTCGCGGCCATTGCGGGCGCCGACGATCAGGTCGTCATAGCCGTCGCCATTGACGTCGCCCAGGCTGGAAACCGAGGTTCCGGCAGCGTCCCACACCGCCGCGCCGGTGAGACGGAAGCCGTTGGTCCCGTCCAGGGCGTTGATGTCGATGCTGGCCCCGAATCCGCCGGCCTTGCCGAACACCACATAGACCGCGCCGGCATTGTAGCCCCCGACACCGGAATAGCGGGCCCCGACGATGACGTCATCGAAGCCGTCGCCATTGATATCGCCGCCCGAAGCCACCGAAATCCCGCCCTGGTCCCCCGGGCTGAACCCGGTAACCGCAAAGCCGGTGGTCCCGTCGAGGCTGGACAGGTCGACGTCCGTAGCCGTCCCGCCGTGGCCAAAGACGACGTAGGCCGCACCCGCCTGGCCGCCCGTCAGCCGGGCGCCGATGATCACGTCGCTGAAGCCGTCGTTGTTGACATCGCCGTACGACAGCGAAGACCCGATCGCGTTTCCGGCGCCGACGCCATGGATCTGGAAGCCCGCGACCGAGCCGCCGACCGCGTCCAGGCCGGCCGAGGCGGAAAAGCCGCCGCCGCTCTGGCCGAAGACGACATAGGCCGCGCCGGCGTTGTAGCCCGTCGTGTCGTTGCGCGGGCTGGCGACGACGAAATCGGCGACGCCGTCGCCGTTGACGTCGCCGGCCGCCGAGACCGCGAACCCGCCGTTGTCGTCCCCCGTCGCCCCGGTCAACCGGAAGCCGTTGCCGCCGTTCAGGCTGGCCAGGTCGAAGTTGGCGCTGAAGGGACCGGCATGGCCGAAGATCACATAGGCCGACCCGGAGTAGCCGCCGTTGTCGTCGGCATAGGGCGCGCCCAGGACCATGTCGTCGAAGCCGTCGCCATTGATGTCGCCGATCCCCGAAACCTGGAAGCCGGAGAAGTCGTTCGCGTGCAGGCCCTCGATGATGAAGCCGTTGGTCCCGTTCAGCGCATCGAGATGCAGCAGGGACGGGGCGACGCCGCGCTGGCCGAACACCACGTAGGTCGTTCCGAAATTGGAGCCATTGTGCGTTCCCGTCGCCGAGACGATGAAGTCGTCGATCCCATCGCCGTTGATGTCGCCGGCCGAGGCGACGTCCGTGCCGAGTCGGGCGTTGTTCTCGGCCGGGCCGATCATGGCAAAGCCGTTCTCGCCGTCGAGCGTACCGACGTTGACCACCGCACTGGGCATGACTGAGGACCTCCCGCTCCGACCCAGAATGGGTCACCCGCACTCATTGCGGGGAGGTTTTCAACGCGGAGGCCGACGGCGCAACGAAACGGCTGAAAAACGCAGGCTTCAATTTTCTGGTCCCGCCCTAGCGGCCGGGCCGGTAGCCTTCCATAAAGAGCCGCACCGCCTCGGCGCAGTAGGGCTCGGATTCATGCAACGGCGAAGCCTGGTCACCCTGCAGCATCGAGATGGTCAGGGTCACATGCTCGATCATCCCCTCGAACAACCGCGAGGCGATGCCGATGTCGTCGATGCGCAGTTCGCCCTCGGCCACCAGGGTCTCGAGCAGTCGCCGCAGCCGCGCGCCCAGCAGGTTGTGGGCGTCGCGATAGAGATGGGCGCCCAGGTCCGGCCGCAGGTTGGTCTCGGCGCTGACGATGCGGTAGGCGGCGCGCAGTTCCGGGTCGGCCATGAAGCGGAAATAGACCCGGGCGAAGGCCATCAGCCGCGTTCGGCCATCGCCTTTCACATGGCCGACCCCGGCGAACAGGTTCTCGTAGCGGCCTAGCGTGGTGGTAATAAAGGCGTCGAACAACGCCTGCTTGTGTTCGAAATGGGCGTAGACGGTGGCGCTGGAGACCCGCGCCTCCTTGGCCACCAGGTCCATCGTGGCCCGGCTGAAGCCCTTGGCCATGAACACCTCGCGCGCGGCGGCGAGAATCTTGCCGCGCCGCGCCTCGTGCAGTTCCTCACGCATGACAGCGACTCGACCGGATCCGACCCCCAAAAGGCTGACGGCTTGGACGACCGTCAGGCGCTGGGGACGCTAGGGGGCGCACCCCTCGCAAGCAACCCATTTTGGGTGAAGTTTCCCCGAAATGGGGATGGACAAATCGCCGCGCGAGACGGGTTTGGAGGCGCGCCGTTTCGTTGCACAATGGCGCCGTTGGCCCCGGGCGGGAGAGGTGGGCGATGGACGGCGATTTCCGGACGACCGACGCTCTGGCGCCCTGGCTGGGCGGCCAGTCGTTCGCGGCGCTCAAGGCGCGGTATGACGCCGAGGGCTACCTGATCTTCGAGCGGGTCCTGACCCCCGGGCAGATCGCGGCGCTCAAGGCCGCCCTGGCCCCGTATCTCGACGGCGGCAAGACGGGCCGCAACAATTTCGAGGGCTACTCGACCAACCGCGTCTACGCCCTGCTCGCCAAGTCGCCGCTGTTCGCGGACCTGGCCATCCATCCGCTGGCCCTGGCCTTCGCCGAGGCGGAACTGGGCCCCAGCTGCCTGCTCTCGGCGTGCCTCGCCATCAACCTGCATCCCGGCGAGACGGTGCAGCCCTGGCATTACGACGACTCCGTCGGCGTTCCCCGACCGCGCGCCGCCTATGGCCTGTCGGCCTTCTGGGCCCTGGACGACACCACCGAGCTCAACGGCGCCACCGAGATCATTCCGGGCAGCCATCTGTGGGGCGAGGACCGCATCGCCGGCGCCATCAGCCCCGACGACTTCAGCAAGACCGCGCCCAGCCCGCACGACGACCCCGGCGCCCATCCGGGTACGGCCAAGCTGGTCATGCCCGCCGGCTCGCTGGCCATCGCCAAGGGCACGCTCTGGCACCGGGGCGGGGCCAACCGCTCCGACGCCCCGCGCCTGATCATTACCCCTCAATACTGCGCCGGCTGGGCGCGGCAGCTGGAGAACATGGTGCTGGCCGTGCCGCCGCAGATCGTCGCCGCGCTGCCCGAGCGGGCGCAGGAACTGATCGGCTATTCGATCCACCCGGCCTTCATGGGCTATGTCGACGGCGTGCACCCCAAGCGTGGCCTGCCGTCGCGCTGAGCGTGCGTGCAATTTCGCCATGATCCGGGATCGACTATGACCCCCACATGCGCCGCCTGATCCTGATTGCCGCCCTGACCGTTCTCGCCGCCGGCCCCGCGCTGGCCCAGGACGCGCCGGCCGATCCCGGCCAGGATCGCGGCATGGCCGAAAAGCGCCCCAACCTGCGTGACGCGGTGACCGCGCCGCTGGACGATCTGAACCTTAAGCATATCGACATCCCCGATGTGCTGACGCGCGCCACCGCCGGGCCCTATGACATGGAGGGCCTGACCCGCTGCGAGGCCATCGCCGGCGAGGTCGGCCGGCTGAACGAGGCGCTGGGTCCGGACCTGGACGAACCGCCGCCGCCCGACAGGCGCACCAGGGGCCAGAAGGTCAAGCAGGCGGCCGGCGACGCCGCCGTGGGCGCCATCGGTGACAAGACCCGCAGCCTGCTGCCGTTCCGCGGCTGGATCCGCAAGCTCACCGGGGCCGAGCGCCGCGACAAGCGGGTCGCCGCCGCCATCCAGGCCGGCAAGATCCGCCGTGGCTATCTCAAGGGCGCCGGCATGCGCATGAACTGCGCACCGCCCGCCGCGCCCAGCTGGTTCGTGCCCAAGGGCGAGACCCCAGGTAAGGGCAACGGGGGCGGCGGCTTCCTGGCCTGGCTGGGCGGCGTGTGGGCGGCCATCGTCGGCTGGGTGAAGGGGCTGTTCGGCTAGAGAATCCAGCCGCCGCTGTCGAGCCGGACGTCGCCGGTGATCTTCATGCGGTAGTCGGTGTTGCCGTCGCCGTCGACGTCCAGCTGCAGGGTGGTGACGCCGCCCGCGAAGCTTAGGGTCATCTCGCCGGCATGGCTGGTGAAGCCGGCCACCAGGTGGAAGGCCTGGTCGCCCGCCGTGCTGGCGTCGGCGTCGATGGCCGAGAGGTCCAGCCTGTCGCCCTGGCCGGCGGTCAGGTCGTTGATCGTGTCGACCTCCAGCGTTCCGCCCAGATGGCTCTGGCGCACCGACTCCTGGCGCACCACGAAGGTGTCGGCCCCCGCCCCACCGACCAGGATGTCGGCCCCCGTTCCGCCGATGATGATGTCGTTGCCGCCCAGGCCCTTGAGGATGTCGTCGCCGCCCTGGCCGTCGAGGCTGTTATTGCCGCCATTGCCGGTCATGGTGTTGACCAGGGCGTTGCCGGTCCCGTCGATATTACTGGAACCGTCCAGGATCAGGTTTTCGATATTGGCCGACAGGGTGAAGCTGGCCGTCGTGCGGACGATGTCCGTGCCACCGCCCACACTGTCGACCGCCGTATCTCCGGTGTCGTCGACATAGAAGGTGTCGTCGCCCAGGCCGCCGGACATGGCGTCTGCCCCGGTCCCGCCGTCCAGCACGTCGTTGCCGTCGCCGCCGTTCAGGATGTCGGTCCCCGCCCCGCCGGTCAGCTGATCGGCCCCCGTGCCGCCGTTCAGGGTGTCGTTGTCGGTCCCGCCGTCCAGCTGGTCATTGCCCGAGCCCCCGTAGAGGGTGTCGTCGCCGATGCCGCCGTTGAGGATGTCGTTGTCCCCCGCCCCGTCCATGTCGTCGGTCCCGTTGCCGCCGACCAGCATGTCGTCGCCGTTGCCGCCGATCAGGCTGTCGTTGCCGTCCCCGCCCTTGATGATGTCGTCGCCGTCCATGCCGTTCAGCGTGTTGGCGCCGCCGTTGCCGGTCAGCAGGTTGGCCGAGGTGTTGCCGGTCCCGTTGGTGTCGCCGGACCCGTCCAGGATCAGGGTCTCGAGGTTGGCCGCCAGGACCCAGCTGATCGTGGCGCGCACCACGTCCGAGCCGCCGCCGCCCGTCTCGATGGTCGTGTCCCCGGCGTCGTCGACATAGTAGGTGTCGTCGCCCGAACCGCCGCTCATGGCGTCGGCCCCGATCCCGCCGTCCAGCAGGTCGCCATTGGCCCCGCCGTCGAGGGTATCCCCGCCATCGCCGCCATAGAGCAGGTCGGCGCCATTGCCGCCGATCAGGCTGTCGATCCCCGCTCCGCCGTTCAGGGTGTCGGCGCCATCGCCGCCGTCCAGCCTGTTGGCCCCGCCGTTGCCGGTGATGACGTTGGCGTCGCCGTTGCCCGCACCATCGATGTCGCCGGAGCCCTCCAGGATCAGCTGATCCAGATTGGCCGCCAGCGTCCAGCTGATCGCCGCCCGGACGGTGTCATAGCCTTCGCCGCTGTTCTCCGCGGTCGTGTCGCCGCCGTCGTCGACATAGAAGGTATCGTCGCCTGCCCCGCCGGTCATGGCGTCGGCGCCGGTCCCGCCGTCGATGATGTCGTTGCCCGTCCCACCATCCAGCTGGTCATTGCCGGCGCCGCCGTCGATGGTGTCGTTACCGTCGCCGCCCGAGAGCACGTCGGCCAGATTGCCGCCGGTCTGGACGTCGTCGCCAGAGCCGCCGGTCAGGTGAATCGAGGCGGGCGGCGGGGTGGCCAGATAGACCCAGACCCCGCCGCTGTTGAAGCCGCCCGGGTCGGCGACCGCCGTGCCGAAGACAAGGTCGCGGGCGCCGTCGCCGTTGACATCGGCCGAGGCCAGCGCCTGGGCAAAGATGTCATTGCCGGCGGCGCCATCAAGCCGAAACCCGTCTCCCGCGTCCACCATGGTCGTCAGGTCGACGCTCGCGCCGAGGTTGGCCTTGCCGTAGATGACAAACACCGACCCGCTTGAGTTGCGGTAATTGTAGCCGGCGAGGATCTCCGACACCATGAAGTCGTCGAAGCCGTCGCCGTTGATGTCGCCGACGCCGACGCCGTTCATGGCGGCATTCGTCCCGGCCGGCCCGATGATGCGGACGCCATCGGCGCTGGTGATCGTCGCCAGGTCGATCTCGGCGCTGAAGCCCGACGCCTTGCCATAGAGCAGGACCGCGCCCTGGTTCGCCCCCTGGCTGGACGGCATGATGAGGATGTCGTCGTAGCCGTCGCCGTTGACGTCCCCCGCCGAGGCGATCTGGGTCCCGGCCTGTTGAAGCGCCGCGCCGGTGAAGTGGAAACCGTTGGTTCCATTCAGGCTGGGCAGGGCGATGGTCTGGGCGAAGCCGGCCGCCGTGCCGAACACCACATAGCCGCCACCGCTGCGATTGACGCCGCCGACAATACCCGTCGATCCCGCGCCGATCAGCAGATCGCTGATCCCGTCGCCATTGACGTCGGCCACCGAGAGAGAGCCCCCCGTCCCTTCCAGGAAACTGCCGCCGTCCAGCCGGAAGTAGGTCCCGGGGGTCAGGCTGGCCAGATTGAGGTTGGCGCCGAACCCGGCCTGGGTTCCGAAGAACACATAGGTCGAGCCGGACAGATTGGCCCCGCCGAGGGCTGAATTGTGGGCGTTGACCATGAAGTCGTCGATGCCGTCATGATTGACATCACCGGCCGAGGACACCGCCCAGCCCGTGCCGGAATTGAACCCGCCGGTGATCGAGAACCCGTCCGCCCCGGTCAGGTTGGCGGGATTCAGCGTGGCGCTGAACGCGCCGGCATGGCCGTAGATGACATAGGCCTTCTGGTAGGCCCCACCCCCGGTCGCCCCGATGATCAGGTCATCGACGCCATCGCCGTTGACGTCGCCGGCGCCGGCGATCGCCACACCGAGGCCGTCGTAGGCGACGCCGGTGGCGATCAGGAAGCCGTCGGTCCCATCCAGCGTCGAGATGTCGAGGTTGGCGGCGAACCCGCCGGCCTTGCCGAACACCACATAGACCTTGGCGACCCCGTTCACGGGCGTCGAGGAAACGATCAGGTCCTCATAACCGTCGCCGTTGACGTCCCCCGCCGAGGCGACGAGCGATCCGACCTGGGCGTCGGCCGCCGGGCCGCTCAGTTCGAAACCGTTCGTCCCGTCGAGTGTCCCGATATCGATGGTGCTCGGATAGGTTATCGGCATGGCTGGTCCCCCTTGGACGCCGCCGCTACCGTTGGATGGGCCCGCCCGGCCCCATCGAGCCTCAAAAGCCGATCGGCCGGGAGTGGACTAATTTGTCACGACTTTTGCGTGCATCGCCGATGCCGCACTGGTTGCGCCTGACTCAAAGCACCCACCCGCCGCTATCCAGATGCACGTCGCCGGTGATCTTCATCCGATAGTCGGCGGTCCCGTCGCCATCCACGTCGAGCGACAGCGTGGTGATCCCGCCCGAGAAACCCAGCACCATTTCACCGGCGTGGCTGGTGAAGCCGGCGACCAGATGGAAGGCCTGGTCCCCGGCCGTACTGCTGTCGGCGTCAATGGCCGACAGGTCGATCTTGTCGCCCTGGGCCGTGGTCAGGTCGTTGACCGTGTCGATCTCCAGCGTTCCGCCCAGGTGGCTCTGCCGCACCGACTCCTGCCGCACGAGAAAAGTGTCGGCCCCGGCCCCGCCGACCAGGATGTCGGACCCCGTTCCACCGATCAGGACGTCGTTGCCATTGAAGCCCTTGATGACATCGTCGCCCACGGCCCCGTCCAGGGTGTTGGCGCCGCCGTTGCCGTTGAGGTTGTTGACCAGGCTGTTGCCGGTCCCGTTGATGTCGCCGACACCGTCCAGGACGAGAGTCTCGGTATTGGCCGCCAGGGTCCAGTTTATGACGGTGTGGACGATGTCGTTGCCCTCGCCAGCCGCCTCGATGGTCGTGTCGCCGGGGTCATCGACATAATAGATGTCGTCGCCCAGCTCGCCGCTCATGGTGTCAGGGCCTGCGCCCCCGTCCATCACGTCATTGCCCTCCCTGCCATACAGGCCATCGACGCCGGCCCCGCCGTTGAGCTGGTCGTTGCCCGCATCAGCAATAAGGAAGTCGTTGCCGTCTCCTCCGTTCAGGGTGTCGTTCCCAGTGCCGGCGTAGATGACGTCATTGCCGGCGTCGCCGTTCAGGACATCGTTGCCGGCGTCGCCTTGCGCCAGGTCGCTGCCGTCGCCGCCATACAGAATGTCGTCGCCGTCGCCGCCATACAGGGCATCGCCGCCCAGCCCGCCCTTGAGGGTGTCATTGCCGCCGCCACCCTCCAGCAGGTTGTCGCCGCTGTTGCCGACCATGAGGTTGTCCAGGCCGTTGCCCGTGCCGGTGATGCTCCCCGATCCGTCCAGGATCAGGCGCTCGATATTGTCGCCGAGGGTCCAGTTGATGAAGGTGCGGACCACGTCGTTGCCCTCGCCCGAAAGTTCGATGGTGGTGTCACTGGCGTCGTCGACGACATAGGTGTCGTCGCCCGTCCCGCCGGTCATGGCGTCGGTCCCCAGCCCGCCGTCCAGCCAGTCGCCCTCCGTGCCGCCCGAGAGGGTGTCGTCGCCCGCCTGGCCGTAGAGGATGTCCTTGCCGGCCCCGCCGATCAGGCTGTCGAAGCCATCGCCGGCATAGATGATGTCATTGCCGCCGGCTCCGTTCAGGGTGTTGGCCCCGCTGTTGCCGGTCAGGCTATTGGCGTCGCCATTGCCGGTCCCGTTGGTGTCGCCCGAGCCGTCGAGGATCAGCGCCTCGATATTGGCCGCCAGCGTCCAGTTCAGGGTCGAGCGGATGGTGTCGTAGCCCTCGCCGCTGTTTTCGTTCGTCGCATCGCCGGCGTCGTCGACATAGAAGGTATCGTCGCCCGTCCCGCCGGTCATGGCGTCGGCCCCGGTCCCGCCGTTCATCACGTCATCGCCGATGCCGCCGTTCAGGACGTCGATCCCGGCCAGGCCGTTCAGGGTGTCGTTGCCGTCGCCGCCCGACAGGCTGTCGCCGCCCGCCCCGCCGCTGGTGACATCGTCGCCTCCGGTGCCGGCCGAGGTGATCGAGCTGGCATGGCCGAAGATGATGTAGGCCGCGCCCTTGGCTATCCCGCCGTCGACCGCGTTGTAGAAGCCCACAGCCAGATCGCTGAAGCCGTCGCCGTTGAAGTCGCCCGCGGCGATCGAATTGCCGGCGCCGGCGATCTTGAAGCCATTGGTTCCGTCCAGCGTGCTCACGTCGAGGGTGACGCCAAAGCCTCCCGACCGGCCGAAGATGACATAGCTGTCTCCGGGCTGGCCGGGGCTTGGGATCGGCGTCGAGACGATGAGGTCGCCGATCCCGTCGCCGTTGACATCCCCGGCCGAGGCCACGCGATTGCCGCCGGCTGTGATCCCAAACCCGTTGCTGCCGTTCAGGCTGGTGATGTTGATCGTGCTGGCGAACCCGCCGCTGGACCCGAACACCACATAGCTGACGCCGGACCCCGAGATGGCGATGTCGGCGATATGGTCGCCGTTGATGTCCCCGATCCCCGCCACCGAAGAGCCCGAGCGGCTGAAGTTGGGCCCCAGCACGCGAAAGCCGTTCGAGCCGTTCAGACTGGTGACGTCGAAGCTGCCCGAGGCGCCCAAGGTCGCGCCGCCGAAGATCACATAGGCCGCGCCGTTCTGGTTGGGCCCGCCGATCGGCGCCCCGACGATCAGGTCGGCCTTGCCGTCGTTGTTGACGTCGCCGGCCCCGGAGACGGACCAGCCCAGATAGTCGAAGGCGCTGACCCCGGCGATGTTGAAGCCGTTGGTCCCGTTCAGGGCGGTCGAGAACAGCAGCGAGCCAACGCCGCCGGCCTTGCCGAACACCACATAGGCCGCGCCTGGGCCGGCGTGGTTCCTGTGCGGCACGCCCACGATGACGTCGCCAAAACCGTCACCGTTGAGGTCGCCGGCGCCCGAAACCGAGAAGCCGTTGTAGCTGTAGGTCGCCGAGGCCCCCAGGACGCCGCCGTTGGCGCCGTTCAGCGAGTTCAGGTTGAAGCTCGAGCCCCAGCCGCCGGTATGGCCCATGACCAGGTAGCCGGCCCCCGTTTGCGTCCCGGCGTCGGGCGCGCCGAGCAGGAAGTCGGTGACCCCGTCGCCGTTGACGTCTCCGGCCGAGGCGACCGAAAAGCCCAGGGAGTTGAAGAAGTCCTGGCCGCCGATCGTGAAGCCGTTGGCGCCGCCGATGGTCCCCAGGCTGGTCGAGACGCCCCAGCCGCTGCTCTTGCCGAAGATGACGTAGGCCGTCCCGGTCGAGAACCCGAGCTGGCCGGTATTGGGCGCCCCGACGATCAGGTCGGCGATGCCGTCGCCGTTGACGTCGGCGAAAGCCACTGAAAAGCCGGCGTTGCCGCTGGCCCCGACGAAGGTGGTTCCGGTCGTCCCGTCCAGGGTGGTGACATCGATGACGGCGGCAAAATCGGTCATAAGCGGCGCTCCAGGGTCGCTCAGATCCCCCTGACCCGCACCGCCCGGCCACAACGGACGCGAAATACCGCCCCGCCGCGAGTGGACTAATTTAACACTACTTTATCGCGCGTTTCTCAAAATGCTTTCATAGAGGGTATTCCATACAGTCGCGCTACCCGCCCAGATGCACGGCCAGCCAGACCGTCGGCTGGTCCGGATCGGTCCAGGCGACCCGGTGGCGGGTGTTGGCCGCGATCAGCAGGCAGTCGCCGGCCGAGAGGATCAGTTCCGGCTCGTCCGCGATCAGCAGGCCCGCCGAGCCGGTGACCAGCAGCACCCACTCGTCCCAGGCCTGGGTCATCCAGTCGCTGGACTGGCCCGTGGAGACGATGCGCTCGATGCGCACGCCGGGGCGGGACAGCAGGGCGGTGACGATCTCCTCGGGAGCCTCGTCGGGGATGTCGTCGAAGATGTTGTCGACCATTTCCCCCGGCTAGAGCAGCCAGCCGCCGCTGTCGAGATGCACATCGCCGGTGATCTTCATCCGATAGTCGGCGGTCCCGTCGCCATCGACATCGAGCTGCAGGGTGGTGATCCCGGCGGCGAACACCAGGGTCATCTCGCCGGCATGGTTGGTAAAGCCGGCGACCAGATGGAAGGCCTGGTCCCCGGCCGTCGCGCTGTCGGCGTCGATGGCCGACAGGTCCAGCCTGTCGCCCTGAGCGGCGACCAGATCGTTGACCGTATCGACCTCCAGCGTCCCGCCCAGATGGCTTTGCCGCACCGACTCCTGCCGCACCACGAAGGTGTCCGCCCCGGCCCCGCCGACCAGAATGTCCGCGCCCGTTCCGCCGGTCAGGGTGTCATTGCCGTTCAGGCCCTTGAGGAGATCGTCGCCGCCCCCGCCGTCGATGGCGTTGTCGCCGGTATTGCCGGTGATGGTGTTGACCAGGCCGTTGCCCACGCCGTCGACGTTCGCCGAGCCCTCGAGGATCATGTTCTCGATATTGGCGCCCAGGGTGAAGCTGGCCGTCGTGCGGACGATGTCCACGCCTTCGCCGCTGTTCTCGGAGGCGGTGTCGCCGACATCATCGACATAGAAGGTATCGTCGCCCAGCCCGCCGTTCATGGCGTCCGCGCCGGTCCCGCCGTCCAGCACGTCATTGCCGTCGCCGCCGTTCAGGCTGTCGGTCCCGGTCCCGCCGGTCAGTTGGTCGGCGCCGATCCCGCCGTTCAGCGTGTCGTTGTCGGCCCCGCCGTCCAGCTGGTCGTTGCCCGAGCCGCCATAGAGGCTGTCGTCGCCGACTCCGCCATTCAGAATGTCGTTGTCGCCGGCTCCGTCCAGGTCGTCCGTGCCGTTGCCGCCGACCAGCATGTCGTTACCGTTGCCCCCGATCAGGGTGTCGTCGCCGTCGCCGCCCTTGACGATGTCGTCGCCGTCCTGGCCGTTCAGGGTGTTGTTCCCGGCGTTGCCGACGATCTGGTTGGCCAGGCTGTTGCCCGCGCCATTGATGGCCCCTCCGCCGTCCAGGACGAGATGCTCGACGTTGGCCGCGAGCGTCCAGGTCAGGGTGGCATGGACAGTGTCGACGCCTTCGCCGGCGTTCTCGACCGTGGTGTCCCCGCTGTCGTCGACATAGTAACTATCATCACCCAACCCGCCGGTCAGCGCGTCCGACCCTGTCCCGCCATCGAGCAGGTCGCTGTTGTCGCCGCCATTGAGGATGTCGCCGCCGGCCGCCCCGTAGAGCTGGTCGTTGCCGCCGCCGCCCGAGAGGGTGTCGGCCGCGGCGCCGCCGTTGAAGACGTCGGCGCTGCTCCCGCCGGTTTGCCTGATCGGAATGGGCCCGGTCGCATGGCCATAGAGGATGCTGGCGGCGATGGGGTCGTTCCGCCGCCCGATGATCAGGTCGTCGAACCCGTCATGATTGACGTCGCCCGCCGAAGCGACCGTGAGGCCGGTGCGGCCATTGGCGTTCTCGCCGTCGAGGCGGAAGCCGTTGGCCCCATCCAGGGTGGTGACGTCGAGCACCGTCCCGAAGCCGCCGGCATGGCCGAACACCACATAGACCGAGCCGCCGTGGACGCCCGCCACGAAGTCGGTCTGCTCGAACAGGTAGCGGGGCGGCGTGCCGGTGTCCCCCGAGGCGTAGGGCGCGCTGACCAGCAGGTCGTCGAAGCCGTCGCCGTTGATGTCGCCGGCCGAGGCGACGCCCTGGCCGAGATTGGTGCCGTTGATGTCGCTGGTCGTCAGTCGGAAGCCGTTGGTCCCGTCCAGGTTGGCGAGCGACAGGTGGGCCGGAAGGCCCGCGGCGCCGCCGAACACCACGTAGGCCGCGCCGAAGTAGCTGGAGATCAGGTTCGGCGCGCCGACGATGATGTCGTCGAAGCCGTCGCCGTTGACGTCGCCGGCAAAGGCGACCTGGCCGACCCGGTCGAGCTGATGCCCGCCTTCGATGGCGAAGCCGTTGGTCCCGTTCAGCGTCGCCACGTTGATGTCGGCGGCAAAGGTCCCGGCCGCATGGCCGTAGACGACATAGGCCGCGCCGGCCGCGATCCGCCCGCTGGGGTCGGCGAAGCGGGCGCCGACCAGGACATCGGCGAAGCCGTCATGGTTGACATCGCCGGCGCCGGAGACGGTGAACCCGGCCTGGTCGTTCACCGCCCCGCCGCTGATGCGGAAGCCGTTGGTCCCGTCCAGGCCCGCGAGGTTGAGGTCGCCGCTGAACGGCGTGGTCCGGCCGAACACCACATAGGCGGCCCCGGCATAGCCGACGCCCGGCGGGTCGAAGCCCGGGGCGCTGACGATCAGGTCGTCGATGCCGTCGCCGTTGACGTCGCCGGCGGCGTGAACCGAATAGCCCAGGTGGTCGATGGTGTTGACCCCGACCATCCGGAAGCCGTTGGTCCCGTCCAGGCTGGTCACGTCGAAATCGGCCGCGTAGCCGCCGGCATGGCCGAAGACCACGAAGGCGGCACCGTTGTCCTGGTTGAGGGGCGCGCCGGCCTCGGAGAACGGGGCGCCGATGATCAGGTCGTCATAGCCGTCATGATTGATGTCGCCGGCCGACGAGACCGAAAAGCCGAACCAGGCGGTGGCGTTCTGGCTGGTCAGCCGGAAGCCGTTGGTCCCGTTCAGGCTGGCCGGGTCGAGGCGGGCGGGAATGCCGCTGGCCGAGCCGAACACCACATAGGCCACGCCGCCTGAGCCCGCCCTGTAGCCGCCGACGATGATGTCGTCATAGCCGTCGCCGTTGATGTCGCCGGCCGAAGACACCTTGCCGGCGTAGGTGTTGACGCCCGGAGACAGCAGATCGAAACCGTTGGTCCCGTCCAGGACGGACAGGTTGATGACCTTGGCGAATGCCGGCATGGAATTTCCCCCGAGGCCACAAGGCCCACAACGACAGGGGTCTTCGATCCCACAGGGCGCCCATTCCGGGTAGTGGACTAAATGCTCGGTATTTGCGCTCCAGGCGCGAGCCCGGGCCCGCCCATTTCAGCCAGCACGCGACGGGCCGCCCAGGCGAAGAGCTGCACCGAACAGGCGATCAGATAGCTGACATGCTGGACCAGCAGCGGCGTCAGCCGGACCTCACCCTCGCTCAGTTCGGCCAGCATGCCGTCCTTCTCGGCGGCCCGCAGCAGGGCCCGCACCTGGGGCCGCGCGGCGCCGGAGAGGCGGGACAGGTGGCTGACGCTGAACCGCGCCAGGCCCTCCGGGGGAAAGACTCCGCCCCGGTCGGCGGCCTGCAGCAGGGCGCCCAGGACGGTCATGCCGCCAAAGCGGTGGGAGAAGACGTCCAGCGACACGGTCTGCGGCCGGAAACCGGTGAACGCCATGATGGTGTTCTGGGCGTGGTGGCGGCGAAAGGCGTCGGCCACCTGCGGCTCGTCGAAGCGGTCCAGCACGGCGGCGATGTCGGCGTCCAGCGCCGCGGCCCAGGTCAGCTCGCTCTTCAGCCGGGTCGTGAAGGCGGTGGTCAGGGCCTCGGTGGGGGCGAACCGCTTGATGCGGCTATCGCCCGTGGGCAGCGGTTTGATGAAGCCGATGAAGCGCAGGTAGATCAGCAGGGCCTGGGCGCGGGCCATGCCCGAGACGCTGGTCGTCTTGAGCAGCTCCTCCAGCCGCGAACGGGTCAGGCCCTCGGGTTCGGAGGCCAGGAAGAAGCTCCATTGCGCGGCGATGAAGCGGCCGATGTCCCGCAGCAGCAGCATGGCGTCGCCATGGGGCGGCGTCCAGCAGGCGACCGCGGCGCGCGCGGCGGCCTCGAATGCCGGGTTGGCGATGACCCGGTCCAGTACGGCGGCCTCCAGAACCTTGGCCGCCTCGGCTGCTTCGATCTGCTCCAACACGCTGACTACGGATTCGGAAAGGCGTCAGGTCAAAATCCTTAACCCGCACGCCGCTGCGACGACAGCCGCCAATCCCCCAAATCCGGAAACAAGGACCGGCGGCGGTTAGAGAAGCCACCCGCCGCTATCGAGGCGGACATCGCCGGTGATCCGCATGCGGTAGTCGGTGGCCCCGTCGCCGTCGACATCCAGCTGCAGGGTGGTGATCCCGCCCGCGAAGGTCAGGGTCATTTCGCCGGCGTGGCTGGTGAAGGCGCCAACCAGGTGGAAGGCCTGGTCGCCGGCCGTCGTGCTGTCGGCGTCGATGGCCGACAGGTCCAGCCTGTCGCCCTGGGCGGCGATCAGGTCGTTGAGGGTGTCGACCTCCAGTGTGAAGGGACCCAGGTGGCTCTGGGCCACCGACTCCTGCCGCACCACGAAGGTGTCCGCGCCGGCCCCGCCGACCAGGATGTCGCCCCCCGTTCCGCCGATCAGGGTGTCGTTGCCGTTCAGGCCCTTGAGCACATCGTCGCCGCCCTGGCCGTCGATGACGTTGTCGCCGGTGTTGCCGGTGATCGCGTTGACCAGGCCGTTGCCGGTTCCGTCGATGTTGGCCGAGCCGTCCAGCACCATGTTCTCGATATTGGCCGACAGGGTGAAGCTGGCCGTGGCGCGGACGATGTCGGTTCCCTGGTTGAGGGCCTCGGCGACCGTATCGCTACTGTCGTCGACATAGAATGTGTCGTCGCCCAGCCCGCCGTTCATGGCGTCGGCGCCGGCCCCGCCGTCGAGGCTGTCATTGCCATCGCCGCCGTTCAGGGCGTCGATCCCGGTTCCGCCGGTGAGTTGGTCGTTGCCGACACCGCCATTCAGCGTGTCGTTGTCAGCCCCGCCGTCCAGCTGGTCATTGCCCGAGCCGCCATAGAGGCTGTCGTTGCCGACCCCGCCGCTCAGGATGTCGTTGTCGCCCGCTCCATCCAGATCGTCGGTTCCATTGCCGCCGACCAGCATGTCGTTGCCGTTGCCGCCGATCAGGGTGTCGGCGCCGTCCCCGCCCTTGACCAGGTCGTCGCCGTCCATGCCGTTCAGGGTGTTGGCCCCGGCGTTGCCCATCAGGGTGTTGGCCGTGGCGTTGCCGGTCCCGTTGATGTTCGCCGAGCCCTCCTGGATCAGGTTTTCCAGGTTGGCGGCCAGGATGTAGGTGACGCTGGCCCGGACGGTGTCGGTCCCTTCGCCGTTCAGCTCGGTGATCGCATCGCTGGCGCTGTCGACGACATAGCTGTCGTCCCCGGTCCCGCCGGCCATGGCGTCGGCGCCCCCGCCGCCGTCCAGCCAGTCGCCGCCATTGCCGCCCAGCAGGGTGTCGATCCCCAGGCCCCCGTTCAGGGTGTCGGCCCCCTCGCCGCCGTCCAGGCGGTTATTGCCATCGTTGCCGGTGATGACGTTGTTCTCGTCATTGCCGGTCCCGTCGATGTTGCCCGAGCCGTCGAGGATGAGCTGCTCGATGGCGCTGGCCAGGGCCCAGCTGATCGTAGAGCGGACCGTGTCGTAGCCCCCGCCGCTGTCGTAGGTCGTGTCGCCGGCGTCGTCGACATAATAGGTGTCGTCGCCCGCGCCCCCGGCCAGGCTGTCCGCCCCCGCCCCGCCGTTCAGTATGTCGTTGCCGACCCCGCCGTCCAGGATGTCGATGCCGTCCAGGCCGTTCAGCGTGTCGTTGCCATCGCCCCCCGACAGGTTGTCGGCGACGGCGTCGCCGTCCTGGGTGTCGTTGCCGCTGCCGCCGGTGAAGTTGACCGGCGCGGGCGGGGTCCACCAGGGGCCATAGACGACGTACATGCCGTTGCGCGTCGCCGTCACACCGCCGATCAGCAGATCGGCGACACCGTCGCCATTGACGTCGGCGACATCGGCGCTGACCCCGATGCCGTCGCCGGCGACGCCGCCCTCGAACTTCAGCGCATTGGCGGTCGATAGCGTCTCGATGGCGCTGAAGCTGGGCCCGCCATAGAAGACCCAGAGCGCGCCGGAATTGGCGCCGTGGGCCGAGTCCTTGGGATTGCCGATCAGCAGGTCGTCGAACCCGTCGCCGTTCACGTCGCCCGCCGCCCGCAGCGTGGCGCCCAGGTCGGCCATGGGATCGTTCTGGGTGATCCGGAAGCCGTTCGTCCCGTCCAGTTGCGACAGGTTGATATCGGGCAGCGTCCCGCCCGTGCCGAACACCACGAACACCTCGGACGGATAGAAGCCGGCCTGTCCCGAGCCGGTGATCGAGGCGACGAAGTCGAGATGGCCGTCGCCGTTGACGTCGCCGGCCGAGGCGATGTTGGAGACGAAGCGGTACGCAAGAGCGAAATGGCCATCGGAGACATAGGGCCAGGGATCTGCAGTGAGCAGGGTTCCGCCGGTGTTGAAACTGATGTTCAGCGGATAGCCGCCCGTGTTCCCGAACGACGGCTGGCCATAGAAGATGCGGGTCCCGGCGATGCCGGCGCCGATGATCGCGAAATCGTCGCAGCCGTCCTCGTTGATGTCGCCAAGGCCGGTGATCGCATCGCCAATCGCCTGCTGGAATTCGCCGTACAGCACAAAGCCGCCGCTGCCATCCAGCATCTGGGGCCTGATCGTCTGCGGCAGGGTCGGCCCGCCGAACACCACCATGACCGAGCCGCCGCCGTTGGCGCCGTAGAAGCTATTGGAATCGGCGACGGTAAAATCGGCATAGCCGTCGCCGTTGATGTCGCCGATCCCCGCGATGGCGCCGGTCGGCGGGTAGCCGCCGTTGAGCTCGTTCTCGATCCGGATGCCGGTGGAGCCGTCGCCGTAGTCGATGGCGTTGAGGTAGTAGCTGCTCCAGTCGTTCACCGAGCGGCCATAGACCAAGTAGGCCTGGGTGACGTAGCCGTCGTGGTTGTCGTAGACGGTGCTGATCAGGAAGTCGTTGATCCCATCGCCGTTGACGTCGCCGACGCCCACGACCTCGCCCTGGCCGTAGCCCCAGAACTGCACGCCGTTCGGCGAGTAGATGCCGGAAGGCGTGTTGAAAGAGCCCAGGCCGCCGGACTTGCCGAACACGATGTAGGACTGCTGGTCGCTGGTCCCGCTGACCATGAAGTCGTCCAGGCCGTCGCCATTGATGTCGCCCAGGGCGGCGATGTACTGCCCAAACCCCGTGAGGTTGGTCGTGCGGATCGCGCGCGCTTCAGCCGGCGCGATGTTCTCAAGAATCTTGACCTTGCTGGAGCTCGGCATGGTGTTTCCCCCCGTCTTGTTCCGCCGCCGGAAGCCGGTCCAGGCGGTCGCGCGAAGGGAGGGGGCCGCGGAAAAACGGGCAACCCGGCCAGCGACCCAAAAGCGGCAATTCCCCGGCCTGGGGACCAATCCAGCGACCCATTTCCGGCATTTCGCGAAACAGGGTTATGCTGATCGCGCACTGGGGGAGCCGCCGAGGTCGTCGGACGTGTACAGGGTTGTCGAGGGTAAGGACCGGGCGGTCGGGCGGCTGACCGGTCAGTTCTGTCTGGACTGGATCATCGCCGGCGGCCGGCTGTTCGGCGGCGAGGCGATGCTGGGCGTGGCCTTCATGACCCTGCTGCGCGCCAATATCCGCGACCTGGGCGCCGATCCCGAGCTGAACGGACGCTCGACCGAGGCGGGCCCGCCCCGCATTCCGATCAGCGCCCGCGCCCTGGCCGAGAGCCTGTCCATCAGCCGCGAAACCGCCCGCCGCTATGTGGCCCGGCTGACCGACATGGGATTCTGCCAGAAGACGGACGCCGGGCTGTTCGCCTCGCCCGGCGCTCTGAACCGGCCCGAGGTCAGGGTGCTGGCGTCGGAGACCATGGCCTTGCTGGACTGGCTGCTGGTCCACCTCGCCGAGCTGGCCGGCGAAGCGCCGGGCGAGCGGCTGACGGCGGCCCGCTCGCCCATGGGCCTGATGGTGGCCTGCGATTTCGTGCTGCGCTGGGCCGAGCTGATCGCCCGCCCCAGCCAGAAGTTCCAGCCGATTGTCCTGACCTTCCAGGCGATCCTGCAGGGCAATATCGGCCATATGATCGACGATCCGGGCTTACGCGAACGCTACGCCAACGATCCGCCGCCTGACGAACTGCGCCGCCCCGTCACCGCCCAGGCCGTCGCCAGGGTGTTGGGCGCCTCGCGCGAAGCGGTCCGCACCCATATCCAGATCATGAAGGGCGCCGGCTATATCGCCCGGGTGAAGGGCGGCATGATCGTGCCGCGCCAGCACTTCTTCTACGAGGGCCACCTGGCCGTGTTTCGGGCCGATCTGAACAACCTGCGCCGCATGCTGGGCCAGCTCCGCGATTTCGGCCTGCTGGTCCCCGCTTAGAGGACCCAGCCGCCGCTATCGCCGGTGACGTTGCCGCTGATCTTCATCCGGTAGTCGGCCACCCCGTCGCCATCGAGGTCGAGCTGCAGGGTGGTGGTCCCGCTGGCGAAGACCAGGGTCATCTCGCCGGCGTGGCTGGTGAAGCTGCTGACCAGGCTGAAGGCCTGGTCCCCCGCCGTGTTGCTGTCGGCGTCGATGGCCGACAGGTCCAGCCTGTCGCCCTGGCCTGCCGTCAGGTCGTTGACCGTATCGGTCTCCAGCGCCCCGCCAAGGTGGCTTTGCCGCACCGACTCCTGGCGGACGAGGAAGGTGTCGGCGCCGGCGCCGCCGACCAGGATATCGGCCCCCGTCCCGCCGATCAGGGTGTCATTGCCGCCAAACCCCTTGAGGACGTCGTCCCCGGCCAGACCCTCGAGCACATTGTTCCCGCCGTTGCCGTTCAGCGAATTGACCAGAGCGTTGCCGGTCCCATCGATATTGGCCGAGCCCTCCTGGATCAGGGTCTCGATGTTGGCCCCCAGCACCCAGCTGAGGCTGGACCGGACGATGTCGGTCCCTTCGCCACTGGCTTCCACCGTCGTGTCGCCCAGGTCGTCGACATAGTAGGTGTCGTCGCCCAGGCCGCCGGCCATGGCGTCCTGGCCCGGCCCGCCGGTCAGCACGTCGTTGCCGTCGCCGCCATTGAGGATGTCGGCCCCGTCGCCGCCCGTCAGCTGGTCGTTGCCGATCCCGCCGTTCAGCGCGTCGTTGTCAGCCCCGCCGTCCAGCAGGTCGGCGCCACTGCCGCCGTACAGGGTGTCGTTGCCGGCGCCGCCGGTGAGGATGTCGTTGTCGCCCTGGCCGTCGAGGTCGTCGGTCCCGTCGCCGCCGACCAGCATGTCGTCGCCCGAGCCGCCCAGCAGGGTGTCATCGCCCGCCCCACCCTTGACGATGTCGGCGCCGCCGCCGCCGTCCAGCGTATTGGCGCCGCTGTTGCCGGTCAGGACGTTGGCCAGGGTGTTGCCCGTCCCGCCGACGCCGGCGGTTCCTTCCAGGACCAGGTTCTCGATATTGGCGGCCAAGGTCCAGGTGATGCTCGAGCGGACCGTGTCATTGCCCTCGTTCAAGCCCTCCACCGTCGTGTCGCCGGCGTCGTCGACATAGTAGACGTCGTCCCCGGCGCCGCCGGTCATGGCGTCGGCGCCCAGCCCGCCCGTCAGTACGTCGGCGCCATCGCCGCCGCCCAGGATGTCGGTCCCGCCGCCGCCCTGGAGCTGATCATTGCCCAGCCCGCCGTCCAGCATGTCGACGCCGAGCCCGCCGTCGAGAATGTCATTGCCGTCGTCGCCATTCAGGGCGTCGTCGCCATCGTTGCCGGACAGGGTGTCGTTGCCCCCGCCGCCCGAGAGCACGTCGTCCAGGGCGCCGCCGCTATGGACGTCATCGCCCGGTCCACCGGTCCAGTGTTCGCCGACCGGACCGCTGGCCTTGCCGTACATCACATAGACCCGGCCCGAGCGGTAGCCGTCGGCGCTGGCGCCATAGGCGCCGATGATCATGTCGGCGACGCCATCGCCGTTCAGATCGCCGCCGCCTGAAATCGAGTAGCCGGTCAGGTCACCGTTACCCACGCCATCGATGCGGGCGACATGGGTTCCATCCGCACTGGCCAGGCTGAGAACCGGCGCAAAGCCGTCCGTGCGGCCGTAGACGATGAAGGTCGAACCATGGCCGCCGGCCATGGAGGCCCCGATCAGGAAGTCGTCGACCCCGTCGCCGTTGAGATCGCCGGCCCGGGACATCGAGGCGCCGGAATTGTAGCCCGGGGCGCCATCGACGCGAAAGCCGTTGGTTCCGTTGAGGGCGGTGACGTTCAGGTTGGCGGCGAAGCCACCGGCCGCGCCGAAGACGATATAGGTCGAGCCGGCGGCGTTGCCCGCCTCCTTCGAGAACAGGTACGACACGGCCAGGTCGTCATAGCCATCGCCGTTGACGTCGCCGACGCCGCTGATCTGCGATCCCAGGCCCAGGAAGTTGCTGGCTGCCGCGCTGGCCGACCCGCTGATCTTGAAACCGTTGGTTCCGTTCAGGGCGGCGACGTCCAGAATGTCGGTAAACCCGCCCGCCTTGCCGAACACCACGAAGGCGGCTCCGGTGGCGTTGCCGTTGGGATCGGCGCCGGGCGCGGAAACCCCCAGATCGTCGAAACCATCGCCGTTCACATCGCCCAGCGCGGCGACCGACCAGCCGGCATAGTCCTTGGCCGTGCTGTCCTGGATGACGAAGCCGTTGCTTCCGTCCAGATTGGCGAGAAGGAATTCCGACCCAAAGCCGGCGGCCGTGCCGAACACCACATAGGCCTGCCCGGCGTCGACGCCGGGGGTGTCGGCGGCCCAGGCCCCGATGATCAGGTCGTCGTAGCCATCGCCATTGATGTCGCCGGCGCTGGAGGCCTGGGTTCCGGCCCGCTCGGCCCCGCCGCCGCCCCCATGGAAGATCGCGCCGCTGGTCCCGTCCAGCCCGCCGACCCCCAAAAACGCCGGGAAGCCCGAGGCCTTGCCATAGATCAGAAAGACGTTGCCCGCCAATCCATTGCCCCTGGACGCCGTCGCCAGGAGGTCGGCGTAACCGTCGTGGTTGACGTCGCCGGCGCCGGCCACCCAGTAGGCGAAGTTCTGATAGGCGAGCGCGCCGCCGATCCGGAAGCCATTCGTCCCGTCCAGGGTGGTCAGGTCGAACGAGGCCGGAAACAGGCCTGGCTTGCCGAACACCACATAGGCCGGGCCGACGCTGTACTGCACGCCGTTGCCGATGATGAAGTCGTCGAAGCCGTCGCCATTGACGTCGCCCAGGAAGGCCACCGACCGCCCGACCCTGGCCTGGGCCCCATGGCCGTCGATGTGAAAACCCTCGCTGACCGTGATCGAACCCAGTTCGGTCGTCGCCGCAAACCCGCTCATCCCGCTCCCCCTTGGCCAACAGCCAGAGGCAAACGGCTAAGAGAGCAGCCGGACTTCGGGAACGCGTCCTTGGCTCAGAATGGGTTTCGGAGCGACTCCATCTGGCTCAAAATGGGTTCCGCCTAGAGGATCCAGCCGCCGCTGTCGCCGGTGACGTTGCCGCTGATCTTCATCCGGTAGTCGGCCTTGCCGTCGCCATCCACGTCGAGCGACAGCAGGGTGATGTTGGTCGAGGTCGTATAGGCCAGGGTCATCTCGCCGGCGTGCTTGCCGAAGGCGCCGACCAGATGAAAGGCGTCGTCGGCTGCGGTGCCGGTATTGGCGTCAATGGCCGCGAGGTCGAGCCTGTCGCCTTCGACCTTGTTCAGGTCGTAGACGAAATCGATCTCCAGGGTCCGGCCGGCCGGCGCCTTGCTGGAATAGACGCTCTCGGCCAGCACTCTGAAGGTGTCCGCTCCCGACCCGCCGGTCATCAGGTCGTTACCCGTCCCGCCGGTGATGGTGTCGGCGTTGCCGCCGCCGAGGATGGTGTCGACACCCGCCAGGCCGCTCAGCGCATTGGCCCCGTCATTGCCGGTTAGGCGGTTGGCGAGCCCGTTGCCGGTCCCCGACAAGTCGGCCGGGCCCTGCAGCTCGAGCTGCTCGATCTCACCGCCCAGGACCCAGCCGATGGCGGCGCGGACGATATCGACGCCCTCGCCCGCCGCCTCGGTGGTCTGGTCGTTCTGGTCGTCGACGAAGTAGATATCGTTGCCCAGGCCCCCGGCCATCGCGTCGGCGCCGGTCCCGCCGTCCAGGCTGTCGTTGCCCGCCCCGCCGTCGAGCGCGTCGTTGCCGACGCCGCCGCTCAACTGGTCGGCGCCCTCGCCGCCGTGGAGCTGGTCGTTGTCGTCCTCGCCGAACAGCTTGTCGTTGCCGGTCCCGCCGTCCAGCTGATCGGCGCCCCAGTCGCCATGCAGGATGTCGTTGCCCAGCCCGCCCAGCAGGTCATCGTCGCCCAGGTCGCCGTTGAGGGTGTCGTTGCCTTCCGCCCCGTCCAGCCGGTTGGCGCCGCTGTTGCCCAGGATGTAGTTGTTGAGGGTGTTGCCGGTCCCGTTGAGGCCGGCCGAGCCGGTCAGGGCCAGGTTCTCGACATTGTCGCCCAGCGTCCAGCTGCGGCTGGACCGCACGAAGTCGGCTCCCCCGCCCGGCGCCTCGATCACCACGTCCAGGTTGCTGTCGACGAAATAGACGTCGTTGCCCGCGCCGCCCGTCATCCGGTCGGCGCCGGCGCCGCCATCCAGCCAGTCGTCGCCGTTGCCGCCATCCAGGATGTCCTTGCCGGCCAGCCCATAGAGGAAGTCGCCGCCCTCACCGCCGCCGAGATTGTCCAGGCCGCCCCCGCCGATCAGGGAGTCGTTGATCGGGGAGCCCGACGAAGTCACACCGGCCACAGGTCCGCCCTGCGGTCGGCCGAAGAGGACATAGGCGGCGCCCTGCGCTGTGCCGCCGAAATGTGCTGAGCGGGCGCCGATAACCAAGTCGTCATAGCCGTCGTGGTTGAGGTCGCCCGCGGACGAAACCGAAAAGCCCAGCTCGTCGTTGGCAAGGGCCCCGTCGATACGGAGACCAAAGCCGGTCGCCGGCGCGGCCAGGTTCAGGTCGGCCGGAAAGCCGTCCTCGTTGCCATAGATCACATAGGCCGAGCCGGAATAGGTCCCGTGGGGGTCGGCTGCCCGGGCCCCGATAACGATGTCCTGGAAGCCGTCGCCGTTGACGTCACCGGCGGCGGCCACCGACCATCCTGCCTTGTCGCGGAAGGCGGCGCCGCTGATCCTGAAGCCATTGGTCCCGTCCAGGGCCGAGAGGTCGATGTCCGAGGTGAAGCCGCCGGCCTTGCCGTAGACGACATAGACCGCGCCCGTCTCGGACCCGTTGACTGAGGCCGCGTAGCCAGCGCCCAGGATCAGATCCTGATAGCCATCGCCATTCAGGTCGGCCGCGGCGACCGACTCCCCCAGACGGTCGCCGGTCGTCAGGCCGCGAATGATCACGCCGCTCCCGCCGGCGAGGCCCGTGAGGTCCACGACGTTGTTGGGCGCGTTCGCCGCGCCGTAGAGGAGATAGACGAAGCTGGTCCCGCTCTGATTGGGCGCGCCGACCAGGATGTCGTCGAAGCCGTCCTGGTTGATGTCGGCCGTGGCCACTGAGGCCTGGCCGATATTCGCCCCGAGGTTGACGGTCATCCGGAAGCCGTCGATCCCGCTGAGGGCCGCCGCGTCCAGGCTGGATGCGAAGGCGCCGCCGTGGCCAAACACCACCACGCCGGGGCTGGATCCGCTGGCGTCCAGAATCACGTCGCCGAAGCCGTCGCCGTTGATGTCGCCGGCCGCGGCGGCGTAGGTTCCCAGGCGACGGATTGAATCGGCGATCAGGAAGCCGTTGGTTCCGTCGATGCCGGAAAGATCGAAGTTGGCGGCGAAGGCGCCGGCATGGCCGAACACCACCCAGGCCCCGCCGCCACTACCCGCCCGGCTGACGATCAGGTCGTCGAAGCCGTCTCCATTGACGTCGCCAGCCGCGGATACGGCTCGTCCCGCCCAGTCACGCATTGCCGAGCCGGTCAGCTTGAAGCCGTTAACCCCGTTCAGGGACCCCAGGCTGAAGCTGGCGGGAAAGCCGCCGGGGCCGCCGAACACCACATAGACCGCGCCGGTGTTGGTCCCGTGCGCGGCGCCATAGGGCGCGCCCACCACGAAGTCGTCATAGCCATCGCCATTGACGTCGCCGGCCGACGACACCGAAACGCCGGCATGCTCGCCGCCCGTCCCGGGGACGGCGAAGCCGTTGACGCCAGTCAGGGTGCTGACCGCTACCGTGATGATCGCCATGAAGTCCCCCCTCGCGGCTCAACTGTCCGCGCCGAAAGTCAGCAGACTAGCGGCAGATGCGAGGTCAGGTCGAGATCGACGTCGGGGGCGCCCCGACCGCCTAGAGCCCCAGAACCGCCTTGGCGATGATGTTGCGCTGGATCTCGTTCGAGCCGCCGAAGATCGAGGTCTTGCGGGTGTTGAAATAGACCGGCGCCGCCTTGACGTCCCAGCCGTTGCCGATCGGCAGGGCGTTGTCGCCGGCCGGGGGGAACTCGCGGTAGAAGGGTTCGCCGAAATGGCCGGCCGCTTCCAGGGTCAGTTCGGTCAGGCGCTGGCCGACCTCGGTGCCCTTGATCTTCAGCAGCGAGGCCTCGGGGCCGGGGCCCTTGCCGTGCGCCTCGCCGGCCAGGGTGCGCAGCTCGGTGTATTCCAGGGCGGTGAGGTCGATCTCCAGCTCGACGATGCGGCGGCGGAAGTCGGCGTCCTCGATCAGGCTGGTTCCGTCGTCGCTCGAGGCAGTGGCGGCGATCTCACGCAGCCGCTCGATGCCGCGCTTGGAGCGGGCGACGCCGGCGATGCCGGTGCGCTCATGGCCCAGCAGGAACTTGGCCACCGACCAGCCCTTGTTCTCCTCGTGGATGCGGTTCTCGACCGGGACCTTCACGTTTTCCAGGAAGACGTCGTTGATCTCGTAGCCGCCATCGACGGTCTTGATCGGACGGACCGAAATGCCGGGGGTCTTCATGTCGATGAGCAGGAAGGTGATGCCCTCCTGCTTCTTGGCCGTCGGATCGGTGCGGACCAGGAAGAAGCCCCAGTCGGCGTGCTGGCCCTGGGTGGTCCAGGTCTTCTGGCCGTTGACCAGATAGTATTCCTTGCCGTCGTCTCCGGTGAAGCGCTCGGCCTTGGTCGAGAGGCCCGCGAGGTCGGAGCCGGCGCCCGGCTCGCTGTAGCCCTGGCACCACCAGATGTCGCCGCTACGCGTGCCGGGCATGAACCTGGCCTTCTGCTCGGGCGTGCCGAAGGTGAAGATCACCGGGCCGATCATGCCGATGCCAAAGGCGGTCTGGGTGGTGTTGGCCCGGGCCAGCTCCTCGGAGAAGATGTATTTGCGGACCGGGTCCCAGGTCGTGCCGCCATGCTCCAGCGGCCAGGACGGGGCCAGCCAGCCCTTTTCGTGCAGCTTGCGGTGCCAGGCCAGGATGTCTTCCTTGCCCAGGGTCTCGCCGGCTTCCTGCTTGCGGCGGGTCTCGGCCGGATAGTTGGCCTCGATCCAGGCGCGCACCTCGGCGCGGAATTCACCGTGTTCCGGCAGGAAATCCAGGTCCATTATCGCCTCCCAACCCTGACCTTGGCTGGACTCTGCGGTCCAGTTATGCAGGGTGCGCTCAAACAAGTGTTTCAACGATAGGGGCGAGGCGCCATG
Organism: Caulobacter ginsengisoli; assembly: GCF_030814835.1. Lineage (GTDB taxonomy): Bacteria > Pseudomonadota > Alphaproteobacteria > Caulobacterales > Caulobacteraceae > Caulobacter > Caulobacter ginsengisoli. The sequence continues at coordinate 43,888 of NZ_JAUSVS010000002.1, read as the reverse complement.
GCCGCAATCAATTCCGTTACCGACCTGACTTTGGACGGCGACATCGCCGTCATCACCCTCAACAGCCCGCCGGTGAACGCCCTGTCGTTCAACGTCCGCGACGGCCTGTTCGAAGGCTTCAAGGCCGCCATCGCCGATCCGAAGGCCAAGGCCATCGTGCTGATCTGCGAGGGCAAGACCTTCATCGCCGGCGCCGACATCAGCGAGTTCGGCGGGGCCCAGAAGGGCGCCAGCCTGTTCGAAGTCCAGACCATGATGGAGGATTCGCCCAAGCCGGTGATCGCCGCCATCCACGGCACCGCGCTCGGCGGCGGGCTGGAAGTGGCCCTTGTCGCCCACTACCGCGTCGCCGTGCCCTCGGCCAAATGCGGCCTGCCGGAAGTGAACCTGGGGCTTCTTCCCGGAGCGGGTGGGACGCAGAGACTCCCCCGCATCGTCGGCGCCGAAAAGGCCCTGGAGATGATGACCAGCGGCAGCCACGTGCCGGCCAAGCAGTGCCTGGCCATGGGCCTGGTCGATTCGCTGGCCGAGGAAGGCAAGCTTCTGGAGGGCGCGGTCGCCTTCGCCCGCAAGGTGCTTGAACAAAGTATGCCGCTCAAGAAGGTTCGGGATCGTGAAGTGACCGCCGACCCACAGGTCTTCGCGGACTTCCGCAAGGCCAACGCCCGCAAGTTCCGCGGCTTCCTGGCCCCGGAATACAACATCCAGTGCATCGAGGCCGCCTGCACCCTGCCCTTCGACGAGGGACTCAAGGTCGAGCGCAAGCTGTTCATGGAACTGGTCACCGGCGTGCAGTCGGCCGCCCAGCGCTATGTGTTCTTCGCCGAGCGCCAGGTCTGGAAGATCCCCGGCATCGCCGACGACACCGCCATCATCCCGGTCGCCACGGTCGGCATCATCGGGGCCGGCACCATGGGCGGCGGCATCGCCATGAACTTCCTCAATGTCGGCATCCCGGTGAAGATCATCGAGACCAAGCAGGAAGCCCTGGACCGGGGCCTCGGCGTCATCCGCAAGAACTATGAGAACACCGCCAAGCGGGGCCGCCTGACCCTGGAGCAGGTCGAGGAGCGCATGGGCCTGCTGACCGGCAGCCTCGAGCTGGAAGACCTGGCCGACAGCGACCTGATCATCGAGGCCATCTTCGAGAACATGGCCGTCAAGAAGGAGGTGTTCGGCAAGCTGGACAAGATCGCCAAGGCCGGCGCGATCCTCGCCACCAACACCTCGGCCCTCAACATCGACGAGATCGCCACCGCCACCACCCGGCCCGAGGCGGTCATCGGCCTGCACTTCTTCTCGCCGGCCAACGTCATGCGCCTGCTGGAAGTGGTCCGCGCCGACAAGACCAGCGACAGCGTCATCGCCACCTCGATGCAGCTGGCCAAAAAGATCGGCAAGATCGCCGCCCTCGTGGGCGTCTGCCCCGGCTTCGTCGGCAACCGCATGCTGTTCCAGCGCCAGAACCAGGCCCAGGCCATGGTCATGGAAGGCGCCATGCCCTGGGACATCGACCGGGTGCTCTACGACTTCGGCTTCCCGATGGGGCCGTTCGCCATGAGCGACCTGGCCGGCCTCGACATCGGCTGGAACAAGGACACCAGCAAGGGCGAGACCATCCGCGACCGCCTCTGCGAACTGGACCGCCGCGGCCAGAAGACCGGCGCCGGCTATTACGACTACGACGAGAACCGCAACGCCAAGCCCTCGGAAATCACCGAAGGCATCATCAAGGAATTCGCCGCCAAGACCGGCCGCAACCAGCGCGACATCTCCGATGAGGAAATCCTGGAGCGGACCATCTTCCCGATGATCAACGAGGGGGCGAAGATCCTGGAAGAGGGCAAGGCCATCCGCCCGTCCGACATCGATATCGTCTGGATCAACGGCTACGGCTGGCCGGTCTATCGCGGCGGGCCGATGTTCTACGGCGACACCGTGGGCCTGGCCAAGGTGGTCGAGCGGCTGAAGCACTACCAGTCGCAGATGGGTGACTTCTTCAAGCCCTCGGCCCTGCTGGAAAAGCTGGCGGCTGAAGGCAAGCGCTTCCAGGACATGAAATAGGGCTCACGCCAGGCGGTCTTGGCTGAATCTGAGATCTACGCCCCGCAGGGAAACCCGCGGGGCGTTTGGCGTCAATGGCAACGTCGCTGACTACGCATGAAGATCAGTGGCGAGGCACATCTCGATAGCGACGGGTGAGCGCCCCGTCACCGCCAGTTGTGGCAGAGACGAAAGACAAGTGCGCGGCGCGATATAAAATATCAGGCAGCCGATATTGGGCAGGGTGAATCGCCGATAAACTAAAACGCCCGTTCTTACTTTCGCTCAATTCCTCGACACCCGATCTTCCGCCGCCTTATGCCGGAGTCGCGCGTTGCAGCGACGGGGTTTTCGGCATGGCGGATTTCGCACCGGTCATCGACATTCTCACCATGGACAGCGCGACCGGGTCCTTCATCCAAGGCATCCAGCCTGGCGACCAGGCGGGGTGGTCTGTCGCTTCGGCGGGTGACGTCAATGGCGACGGCTTCGAGGACTTCATCATCGGCGCCAGGACCGCCGACGCCAACTACGTTGGTAACAGCGGCGCCGCCTATGTGGTGTTCGGCACGGGCGGGGGCCCCCCGCAATACACCGACCTCACGGCGCTGAACGGGACCAACGGCTTCAAGCTTAGCGGCGTGGGGCTTGGCGACGCGGCCGGTACGTCCGTGGCTTCGGCCGGCGATATCAACGGCGATGGCTATGGCGATGTGATCATCGGCGCGCCCAATGCCGATGCCAATGGCGTGTCCAATGCCGGGGCCGGTTATGTGCTGTTCGGCCATGCCGGCGCCTTTGCCGCCAATCTGGACGTGTCCGCCCTGAACGGAATCAACGGCTTCATGCTGAGCGGCGTGGCGGTCAATGACTACGCGGGACGCGCGGTGGCCTCGGCCGGCGACATCAATGGCGACGGCTATGATGACCTGATCCTCGGCGCGAAGAACGCCGACCCGCATGGCCTGGATTCCGGGACCAGCTATGTCGTGTTCGGCCATGCGGGAGGCTTGGGGGCCGGCGGGTTCGGGGCCAATCTGGACCTTTCGACGTTGGACGGAACCAACGGTTTCAAGCTGAGCGGCACGACGGCTTCGGACTTTGCCGGGCGCTCCGTGGCGGCGGCCGGCGACATCAACGGCGATGGCTATGGCGATCTCCTCGTCGGCGCCTACCGGGCAGATCCGCACGGCCTCGACTCCGGCGCTGGCTATGTCGTGTTCGGCCATGCGGGAGGCTTGGGGGCCGGCGGGTTCGCGGCCAACCTGGACGTCTCGGCCCTGGACGGGACCAACGGCTTCAAGCTCAGCGGGGTGACGCACAATGAGGTCACCGGCTTTACCCTGGCCTCGGCCGGCGACATCAACGCCGACGGCTATGACGATGTGATCATCGGCGCGCCGCTCGCGCCGAACGGCACAGGGACCGGCGCCGCCTACGTGGTGTTCGGCAAGGCCGGTGGCTTCGCCGCCAACCTCGACCTGTCGACGCTGGACGGAACCACCGGCTTCAGGCTCACCGGCGGAGCGGGCGGTGACCTGGCCGGCTACTCCGTCGCCTCGGCGGGCGACGTGAATGGCGACGGCTACGGCGACCTGATCATCGGCGCCAGCCGCGCCAGTCCCAACGGCACGCTGTCCGGCTCGACCTATATCGTTTTCGGCAAGGCCGGCGGCTACGCGGCCAATATCAACCTGTCCGGTCTCAACGGCCACGACGGTTTCAAGGTCAACGGTGTCGCGGCAGGCGACAACACCGGTTTTTCGGTGGCCTCGGCTGGCGATGTGAACCATGACGGCTTCGATGATGTGATCATCGGGGCGCCTAACAGCGATCCTCTTTTTGGCGGCGCCAACGCGGGCTCGGCCTACATCATCTTCGGACACGCGACGACGGCGGCGGCAACGGTGACCTTCACCGGCGATGGCTCGGCCGATACGCAGAACGGCGACAGCGGCGCCGACACGCTGTCAGGGGGTGGCGGGGCCGATACGCTGTACGGCCAGGCCGGCATCGACACGCTGGATGGCGGCGACGGCGATGACATCCTCAATGGCGGCGCGGGCGTGGACGCCATGACCGGCGGGACCGGTGACGACGCCTTCTATGTCGACAACGCCGGCGACACGACGGGGGAAGCGAGCGGCGAAGGCTATGACACCGTCATTTCCAGCATCAGTTGGACGCTGGGGGCGAATCTGGACGCCCTGGGCCTCACCGGCGCCGGCGACATCAACGGGACGGGCAACGGCTCGGCCAACGCCATCAATGGCAACGCGGGCGACAACACGCTGAACGGCGGCGGCGGCGATGACGTCATCCACGCGGGCAACGGTATCGACAGCCTGGTCGGCGGGGCGGGCAAGGACATCCTCTACGGCGAGACGGGCGCCGACACGCTGGCCGGCGGTTCGGAGGGCGACTGGCTGGACGGCGGCATCGGCGCCGACACCATGTCGGGTGGCGCGGGCGACGATGTCTATGTGGTCGACAGCGCCAGCGACACCGCCATCGAGGCAGGTGGCGAGGGGGCCGACACGGTCCGCGCCTCGGTGACCTGGACCCTAGCCGCCAACTTCGAGACCCTGGTCCTGGACGGCGCGGGCGACATCAACGGGACCGGCAACAGCGTCGCCAACCAGATCGTCGGCAATGTCGGGGCCAACCTGCTGGACGGTGGCGATGGCGATGACCTGATCAAGGCCGGGGCCGGGATCGACACCGTGCTCGGCGGCATCGGGGCAGACCAGCTGCTGGGCCAGGACGGCAATGACAGCCTGGACGGCGGCGACGGCAACGACCGGCTGGACGGCGGGCTTGGCGACGACAGCCTGATCGGCGCCGTCGGCAATGACATCATGGACGGCGGGGCCGACAACGACACGCTGGCCGGCGGGACCGGCAATGACCAGCTGAACGGCGGGACCGGCATCGATACGCTCAGCGGCGGCGACGGCAATGACGTGTTGGATGGCGGCGTTGGGGCCGACGCGATGACCGGCGGCCTGGGTGACGATACCTTCTATGTCGATGACGCCGGCGACACGACGGTCGAGGCCTCCGGCCAGGGGAGCGACACCGTCCGCGCCACGGCCAGCGTCACCCTGGCGGCCAACATCGAGAACCTGGTGCTGGAGGGCGTGGGGAATATCGACGGGACCGGCACCAGTGCGATCAACGCCATGACCGGCAACGCCGGCGCCAACATGCTGGACGGCCTGGCCGGGGACGACGTGCTCAAGGGCATGAACGGCGACGATTTCCTGATCGGCGGGACAGGGTCCGACATCATGGTCGGCGGCGCCGGAGCCGATACCTTCGTCATCCGCCAGGAGTCGATCCACGTCAGCGGCCCGATCGAGATCGACACGGTCAACGACCTGCTCGCCGGGCAGGGCGACAGACTGGACCTCTCGGCCATCGACGCCGACAGTTCGACCGGGGGCGACGACGCCTTCCACCTGGTCGGAAGTTTCAGTCACCAGGCCGGCGAGATGACCCTCAGCTTCGCCGGCGGGATCACCACACTGCAGCTGGACGTCAATGGCGACGGCCTGGCCGACTACCGGATGAAGATCAGCGGCGACGTGCATCTCGACAGCGGCGGGTGGCTGCTCTGAGGGCGCGACGGCTGGCCGGTCTATCGCGTGGGCCTGGCCAAGGTGGTCGAGCGGCTGAAGCACTACCAGTCGCAGATGGGCGACTTCTTCAAGCCGTCCGCGCTGTTGGAGAAGATGGCGGCCGAGGGCAAGCGCTTCCAGGACATGAAGTAGGCGCCGGCCGTAGTCCAAGATCAGCGCCCCGTGGGGAAACCTGCGGGGCGTTTTTCATGGGCGCGGCGGGAGTCCCAAATTCCCCATTGCGGGCGCCGGACCCCGGCCCCGCACGGAATAGGTCCGATTTAGTACACTGCCGCAAAGCGGCCGAAGCTGGTGGGTTTGGCGCGCCAGGCTTTCGAAGGCGGTCAGGGGATCGGCCAGCCTGGCGGGGGCGAGCCTCATGCCGGCATTCGACGCGGTCATCGAACTCATCGACCTGTATGGCGGGGATGGCGCTGTGGTCGCCGGCGCCGGGAACGGCGACAAGGCGGGCATCTCCGTCGCCTCGGCGGGGGACGTCAACGGCGATGGCATCGACGATTTCATCATCGGCGCCATCCAGGCCAACGGCAATACGGGCGCCGCCTATGTGGTGTTCGGCCGGGCCGGCAGCCTGTCCAGCTACCTGGATCTCGGGTCGCTGAACGGGACCAACGGCTTTCGGCTCAGCGGCGCCGGGGCCTTCGACTACACCGGCCTGTCGGTCGCGTCGGCGGGGGACGTCAACGGCGACGGCTACGATGACCTGATCGTCGGCGCCTACGGAGCCGACCTGTATGGCGACTATGCCGGCACGACCTATGTGGTGTTCGGAAAGGCCGGCGGCTTTTCGGCCAATCTCAATCTGCTGAGCCTGAACGGGACCGACGGCTTTCGGCTGAACGGCGGGAATGAGGACGACTACGCCGGCTACGCGGTGGCCTCGGCGGGCGATGTGAACAACGACGGCTTCGACGACATGATCGTCGGCGCCAAGGGCGCCGGGGCGAACGGCGTCAGCTACGTCGTATTCGGCAAGGCTGGCGGCTTTGCCGCCGACCTCGACCTGTCAGCCCTGAACGGGGTCAATGGCTTCCAGATCAGCGGCGCGGCCGCTGGCGACGTGGCCGGTTTCTCCGTGGCCTCGGCCGGCGACGTCAACGGCGACGGCTACGGCGACCTGATCATCGGAGCCATTCTGGCCGATCCCAACGGCGGCAGTTCGGGGGCCAGCTATGTCGTTTTCGGCAAGGCTGGCGGTTTCGGGACCAATATCGACCTTGGGGCACTGGACGGGAACAACGGTTTCAGGCTGAGCGGCGTGGCCGCCGGCGACAACGGCGGCGAGTCGGTAGCCTCGGCCGGCGACGTCAATGGCGATGGTTATGACGACATCATCATCGGGGCGTTCCAGGCCGACCCCCATGGCGACAGTTCCGGCGCCGCCTACGTGGTGTTCGGCAAGGCTGGCGGCTTCGCGGCCAATCTGAACCTCGCGGCCTTGGACGGAACCAACGGCTTCAGGCTCAGCGGCGTGGCGGCCGGCGACCGGGCCGGTTTCAGCGTGGCCTCGGCGGGTGACTTCGACGGCGACGGCTATGACGACCTGATCATCAGCGCGCCCCGCGCCAGCCCGCACGGCTCGCAGTCGGGGGCCAGCTATCTGGTGTTCGGCAAGTCCGGCGGCTTTTCCGCCAACCTGGATCTCTCGACCCTGGACGGCGACAGCGGCTTCAAGCTCGCCGGCGTGGCGGCCAACGACCGGAGCGGCTGGTCCGCGGCCTCGGCCGGCGATGTCAATGGCGATGGCTATGACGATCTGATCATCGGCGCCCCGTTTGCCGACTACAACGGCGCCGATTCGGGCGTGGCCTATATCCTCTACGGCCACTCCAGAAGCGTCAGCTTCACCGGCGGTTCCGGCGCCGACACCCAGGACGGCGGCGGCGCCAGCGACACCCTGTCCGGCGGCGACGGCGCCGATGTCCTGAACGGGCTGGGCGGCATCGACACCTTGAACGGCGACGCCGGAGACGACACGCTCGATGGCGGCGACGACGCCGACAGCCTGACCGGCGGGGTCGGCAAGGACATCCTCTATGGCGGCGCGGGCGGCGACAGCCTCTCGGGGGGCTCGGAAGGCGACTGGCTGGACGGCGGGATGGGTGTCGACACCATGGCGGGCGGGACGGGCGATGACAGCTATGTCGTCGATGATGTGGGCGACACCATCAACGAATCCGGCGGCGAGGGTAACGATGTCGTCGTCGCCCAGATCAGCTGGACGCTAGGCCTCAACCTCGAGCGGCTGCTGCTGGACGGCTCGGCCAACATCGATGGGACCGGCAACGGCCAGGCCAACACCATGGTCGGCAACAGCGGCGACAACCGGCTCGACGGCCAGGGCGGCGAGGACGTCATCAAGGGCGGGCTGGGGGCCGACACCCTGCTGGGCGGCGACGGGGCCGACCTGCTCTACGGCGGCGACGGGAACGACAGCCTGGACGGCCAGAACGACAACGACCGGCTGGACGGCGGCGCCGGCGCCGACACCCTGGTCGGCGGCGGCGGCAATGACGTGCTCGACGGCGGGGCCGACAACGATACGCTGGTTGGCGGCATCGGCGGCGACACGCTGAACGGCGGGGGCGGCTCCGACAGCCTGGACGGCAGCGAGGGCAACGACCTGCTGGACGGCGGGACCGGGGCCGACATCCTGTCCGGCGGGCTGGGCGATGACATCTACTATGTCGACGACGCCCTCGACACGACGTTCGAGCTGGGCGGCCAGGGCACGGACCTGGTGCGGGCGACGGCCAGCTTCACCCTGGAGGCCAATATCGAGAACCTGGTGCTGGACGGCGTGGGCGACATCGGCGGGACCGGCAACGGCCTGGCCAACGGCGTCACCGGCAACGCCGGGAACAACACTCTCGACGGGGGCGGCGGCGACGACGTGCTGAAGGGCCTGAACGGCGCCGACACCCTGATCGGCGGGGCCGGCTCCGACATCCTGGTCGGCGGGGCGGGAGCCGACACCTTCGTGGTTCGGCAGGAGTCGATCCAGACCAGCGGCGCCATCGAAGTCGACATGGTCAACGACCTGATCACCGGCCAGGGCGACCGGCTGAACCTCTCCGCCATCGACGCCGACAGCAACACGGCTGGCGACCAGGCCTTCCATCTGGTCGGCAATTTCAGCCACCAGGCCGGGGAGATGACCTTGAGCTTCGCCGCCGGGATCACCGTGCTGTCGCTGGACGTCAACGGCGACGGCCGCGCCGACTACCGCATGAAGATCAGCGGCGACGTCCACCTCGACAGCGGCGGCTGGCTGCTCTGACGGCCGGGCGCCTGGACCTGGGCCGGTTCAGTCTTCAAGATTGGCCAGCATTCCGTCCACCCTCGAGTTCCGCCTATCCGCATGCCGACCATCGCCGACTACCAGACCGCCGAGTTCGGCCTGCTCTCCGACCTCATCCGCATCCACGCCCACGAGCGGCCGACCCATCCGGCCCTGGTCCAGGACGGCGACAGCCTGAGCTACGCCGAACTCGACGCCCTGATGGACCGCGTGGCGGCCGGGCTGCAGCGCGACGGGGTCAAGGTCGGGCAGGCGGTGGCCATCTGCGCCACCACCTCGCTGAACTACGCGGCGCTGTTCCTGGGCTGCCTGCGGGCCGGCGTCGCCGCCGCACCGCTGGCGCCCTCCTCCACCCCCGAGCAGCTGGCGGGCATGGTGGACGACTGCGGGGCCAGCCTGTTCTTCCTGGACCATGGCGTGGCCGAGGCGATGGCGGGGGTGATGGACCAGGTCAAGGCCCGGCGCATCGCCCTCGACGGCGGACCGGCCGGCGAGGCCTTCGTCCACTGGCTGCCACGGGCGGGCGCGAAACCGGCGCCGGTCGAGATCGACCCCAAGACCCCGTTCAACATCATCTATTCGTCGGGAACCACCGGCACGCCCAAGGGCATTGTCCAGTCGCACGCCATGCGCTGGCGCCACATGGGGCCCCGGGAGGACGGCATGGGGTTTGGCCCCGACGCCGTGTCGCTGATCTCCACCCCGCTCTATTCCAACACCACCCTGGTCTGCTTCTTCCCCACCCTGGCGGGGGGCGGGACAGTGGTGATGATGGCCAAGTTCGACGCGGGCAAATACCTGGAGCTGGCCGAGCGCTACCGCGTCACCCACTCCATGCTGGTGCCGGTGCAGTACCGCCGGCTGATGGAATATCCCGATTTCGGCAAATACGACCTCACCAGCTTCCAGATGAAGTTCTGCACCAGCGCCCCCTTCGCCGCCGAGCTGAAGGCCCAGGTGCTGGAGCGTTGGCCGGGGGGCCTGACCGAGTATTACGGCATGACCGAGGGCGGCGGCGGCTTCGTGCTGTTCGCCCACCTGCACCCTGACAAGCTGCACACCGTCGGCCAGCCAGGCGCCGGCTCGATCATCAAGCTGATCGACGAGGACGGCAAAGAGGTCGCCACCGGCGAGGTGGGCGAGATCGTCGGCCGCTCGCCGGCCACCATGAACGGCTACTGGAACCGCCCCGACAAGACCGCCGAGGCGCAATGGACCGACCCGGCCACCGGCGAGGTCTATATCCGCACCGGCGATGTCGGCCGGCTGGACGCCGAGGGCTTCCTGACCCTGATGGACCGCCGCAAGGACATGATCATCTCCGGCGGCTTCAACATCTATCCGTCGGACATGGAGGCGGTGATCCTGCAGCACGACGCCGTGGCCGAAGCCGCCGTGGTCGGGGTGCCCTCCGACGCCTGGGGCGAGACCCCGGTCGCCTTCGTGGCCTTGAAACCCGGCGCATCCGCCACCGCCGAGGAGATCAAGGCCTTCACCAACGGCAAGGTCGGCAAGACCCAGCGCCTGTCCGACCTGAAGCTGGTCGACAGCCTGCCCCGCAGCCACATCGGCAAGGTGCTGAAGCGGGAATTGCGGGACGGGTACGCGGCGGGATAGCTTCTCCCGGCAATTGCCCCGGGGGGCTGATCATGATGCGCATTGCGCTACTGGCGACGGCAATCGCAGCCGCCGTGGTCGCCGGCCTTTGGGCCTGGTCTGTTCACCCCAATTGGCCGGAACCCAGGACGGTCCTGCATCCCCTTGAATGGAGCGCCATCCAGCGCAACGCGGCCGGCGGCGGTTTTCCAACCGACGTGGAGAGCGCCAAGGCGCGAATCTTGTTGGCCGAGCGCGGCGCACGCCCGAAGGACTGGAAGGCGCAGCCGGGCTGTTGGACCCTGGACCGGGCCCTAAGGCATTGGCGGGTCTGCGCCGCTCCGGACGGTCGGACCCGGTCCATCGCCCTGACCTGGCCCAAGGAGCCGGCCTATCCGCGTGACCATCCGGATCGGGCGACCGTGCGCGAGGGCATCAATCTTCTGGTCTGGGTGACCTCGCCCGGCAGTGGCCTCGCCGACCGGCAGGCCCTCCTTGTCCGCGCCGAAGAAAGAGACCTTGGTCCCGCCGCCATCGTGGGCGTCGCCCGGATTCGTGGCCTCTACAGGCCCTACAGCGAACTCTATCTTCAGGCCATGCCCGCCGCCCTCCCCCTGCCCCCAGACTGGACCTATCGCCCTCCGCCACCGCCCGAATACTTTGTGGATTAGCGAGATGAGCATGAGATTTCCGCCGGCCCCTGGGGTTCGGACATGATCCGCAACGCCCTGGTCGCCACCGGGGTTATCGCGCTGGCGCTCGGCGCCTTTTGGCTGTGGTCGCTCTACCCGCGCTGGCTGGATCTGCGGCCAATCCTGCATTCCACCGAGTGGGCCGACGTTCGCCGCAAGGCAGCCGGGCGGGGCTTTCCGACCGAGCCGGGTCGAGCCAAGGCGCGCATACTGCTCGCCGAACGCGGCGTGCGGTGGAAGGACTGGGACCGTATTCAGCAAGAAGGTCGGGAGTGTTGGGGCCTGTCGGCCAATCCGCGCCTATGGACGGTTTGCCAGGGCGCCGACGGCCGCGTCCAGATGGTGAGTCTCGATTGGCTGCCCCCTAGCGGATATGTTCCCGATCGGCCCCCGCCGGCCATCGTAAAGGATGGCCTAGCGCTGCTGACCTGGGTGACGGCGCCCTCGGCTGACGAAGCGTCCCGCGCCCGACTGGCGAAAAGAGCTCTTGAGGGGTTGGATCCCGGTCCCGCCACGGTCATCGGAGAGGCCCGTGTTCGTGTGGCCTTCGGGCCGTTCGAACGGTTCGTCCTGGAGGCCATTCCAGCGGAGACGCAGCCGCCTGCCGATTGGACCTATCGTCCATTCCGGCCGGATTTCAGGCCGCGACTTTGACGTCTGAAGGTGGGCGAAGCCAGCGGCGCGGTCCCCATCCACGCTTTGGGGCGTTAGAGTCGGAACCTCGACGCCCGGAACCCTGAATGAAGCGCTTCCTCTGGATCTGCCTGATCGCCGGCCTCGGGCTGGGCGGCTTTCTGTGGTGGTCCAATTCGCGGCTGGCGCCTGAAGTCCAGGCCGCCACGTCTGCACGCCTGGCGGAGGTGCGGGCCGCGCCCAACTCCACCTTGACCCTGGCCGGCGGGCCGGGCGTGGTCTCGCCTTGCATCGGCCGGCCGCGGTTCGCCACCGCGGCGTCTCAGAACGCCATGAACCTGAACAACCTGGCCTGGAGCCCCTTCCGGCGGCCGGAGATGGGCTGGCGGACCTATGCCCCGATGGTCGCCAGCGAGATCGGCTCGGACTGCCCCTATGACAGCCAGGTCTTCGCCGACCGGCTGGCCGGCTGGCAGGCGGCGCACGGCCTGCCAGCCAGCGGGGTGCTGGACGCGGCCAGCTTCGACGTCATGCGGGTCATCTGGCACCGCCGCCGCCCGTTCGTGCAGCTCAGCCGCTCGGGCTGCCCCGCCGCCCCGGACCCGGCCAGCCTGGCGACCATCCCCGCCACGATGACCTATGGCTCGCGGCCCATGCTGCTGCGGGCCGACGCCCTGGCGGCCCTCAAGCGCATGACCGCCGACGCCCGCGCCGCCGATCCCGCCATTGCCCGCGACCGGCAGGCGCTCTTGGTATTCTCCGCCTTCCGCGCCCCGGTCGACGATGACCTGCGCTGCCTGACCGAGGGCAACTGCGACAACATCGGCCGCACCACCTGCTCGGCCCACCGCACCGGCCTGGCTGTCGACATCGTGGTCGGCGCGCGGCCCGGCGGCCGGGTCGATTCCGCCGAGGACGCCAACCGCCGCTTCCAGAGCCAGACCCCCGCCTATCGCTGGCTGGTGCGCAACGCCCGCCGCTACGGCTTCGTGCCCTACGTCTACGAGCCCTGGCACTGGGAATGGGCCGGAGCGGGCCTGGGGGCCTGACCTTTTGGGGGGAACGTCCGCCCGGTTGAGACGGTTAGGGGTGCATGAGTCACACCCGCGCCTACCTCGCCGCCGCCAGCCTGTTGGCCCTCGCCGCCTGCGGTCCCGATCCTCAGCCCCAACCCAAGCCAGCGACCCCTGTCGCCATCGCGCCGCCGGCGCCCGTTGCGCTTCCCGCGCCAGTCCTGGCCGGCGGGGCGATCGACACCGCCCAGTATCAGGCCCCGGCCAGCGACCAGCGCACGCCGGACGTCATCCGCGCCCAGGTGCTGCTCGACCGCGCCCACTTCTCGCCCGGCGTCATCGACGGCCGCTCGGGCGAGAACGTCCGCCAGGCCATCGCCGCCTATGAGACCTCGGTCGGCCTGCCTTCGGACGGGGTGCTGGACCAGGCGGTGTTCGACAGGCTGACCGCCGCCGACGGCGCGCCCGTGACAATGTCCTACGCCATCACCGCCGAGGATGTGGCCGGGCCCTTCGTCCCCGACCTGCCCAAGGATCTGGTCGACCAGGCCAAGCTGAAAAAACTGGCCTATCGCGGGCCGCAGGAGCTGCTGGCCGAGAAGTTCCACATGACCGAGGACCTGCTGGCGGCGCTCAACCCGGGGGTCGATTTCGGCCAGGCGGGCGCCAGCATCACCGTCGCCGCCATCTCGCCCACCGTCCTGCCCGAGGTCGTGGCCTCCATCGAGGTCGACAAGACCGAGCGATCGGTCAAGGCCTTCAACGCCCAGGGCAGGCTGCTGGCCTTCTACCCGGCCTCGATCGGCAGCGACGACCGGCCCGCCCCCAGCGGCCTGCTGAAGGTGGTCGCCGTGGCCCCCAACCCCACCTACACCTACGACCCCAGCCGGCTGACCTTTGGCGACAAGCAGAAGAAGGTGACCATTCCCCCCGGCCCCAACAGCCCGGTCGGCTCGGTATGGATCGACCTCTCCGAGGACACCTTCGGCATCCACGGTTCCGACGAGCCGGCCCAGATCGGCAAGCATTTCAGCCACGGCTGCATCCGCCTGACCAACTGGGACGCGCTGCAGCTTTCGAAGAGTGTGAAGAAGGGCGTGCCGGTGAAGTTTACCGGCTGAGAACCGATGGAATGGCCTGGGGAGCGGGTAGGCTCACCCAGGCCATTCATCCGCGCGGCCATCCGCCGCGCGACATCAGTCCGCGCGATCCCCCTCGCCGCGCGTGAGAGGCCTTTCTAGCCGAGGATCGAATTCCCCGCACCGGGACGGATCGCCGCGAGCCCTGGCGGCAACACCACCGCACACCGGACAGTTGAAGATTTCTAGGCAGGCACGAGGACGCTGTGGGCTTCGGCCACGATCTCGAAGCTGCGCAGGCGGGCGGCATGGTCGAAGATCGAGGCGGTGACCATCAGCTCATCGGCGCCGGTGCGGGCGATGAAGTCGGCCAGACCCTGGCGGACCGTATCGCGGCCGCCGACCACGGCGGTGGAGAAGGACTGGGCCAGCATGCCGGCCGCGCCGGGGTCCATCTGGGCGTCGAAGTCCTCGATGGGCGGGCGCAGCTTGCCGGGCGTCCCCGTGCGCAGGGCGATGAAGGCCTGTTGCAGCGAACTGAACAGGGTGCGGGCCTCGCGGTCGGTGTCGGCGGCGAAGACGTTGATGCCCAGCATCACATAGGGCTTGTCGAGGAATTCCGAGGGCTGGAAGCGGTCGCGATAGACCAGCAGCGCCCGGTCCAGATCGCCCGGCGCGAAATGGCTGGCGAAGGCGTAGGGCAGCCCCAGCATGGCGGCCAGCTGGGCGCCGTAGAGGCTGGAGCCCAGAATCCAGACGGGGACGTTGAGGCCGGCGCCCGGCACGGCGCGGACCTTCTGGCCCGGCTCCTCGGGGCGGAAATAGTTGATCAGCTCGACCACATCGCGTGGGAAGTGGTCGATGTCGCCGGCCAGGTTGCGGCGCAGGGCGTAGGCGGTGGTCTGGTCGGTGCCCGGCGCGCGGCCGATGCCCAGATCGATGCGGTCACCGTAGAGGGCCGCCAACGTGCCGAACTGCTCGGCGATGACCAACGGGGCGTGGTTGGGCAGCATGATCCCGCCTGCCCCGACCCGGATGGTGCTGGTCCCCTCGGCGACGAAGCCGATGGCGACCGAAGTGGCGGCGCTGGCCACCCCGGCCATGTTGTGGTGCTCGGCCAGCCAGAACCGCTTGTAGCCGAGCCGCTCGACGTGACGGGCGAGGTCACGACTGTTGCGCAGGGCCTGGCCCGCGTCGGAGCCTTGGATGACGGGGGCGAGGTCGAGGACTGAGAGGGCGGTCATGGCTGGGATATAGGGTTTCTTTTGGCTACCACGATACCCCACCCTCCGTATCCCCAGCGAAAGCTGGGGCCCATGAGGGCAGATGACCGCTAGAGCCAGCGCGGGTTGATCCTCACTCATGGGCCCCAGCTTTCGCTGGGGAAGCGGAGTTAAACGAGGGTCGCCGTCAGGGTGATCTCGGCGTTCAGCAGCTTCGACACCGGACAGTTCAGTTCCGCCTCCTTGGCCAGCTCGTCGAACTTCGCCTTGTCGAGACCCGGCACGCTGGCCGTCAGGGTCAGGGCTGACTTGCTGATCTTGAAGCCGCCATCGACGCTGTCGAGGCTGACCGCCGCCTCGGTGTCGAGCGAAGTCGGCGTGAAGCCCGCCCGCTGCAACTGGAAGGCCAGGGCCATGGTGAAGCAGCCGGCATGGGCGGCGGCGATCAGTTCCTCGGGGTTGGTCCCGGGCGCGTCCTCGAAGCGGGTCTTGAAGCCGTAGGGGCTGTGGTCGAGGACGCCGGACTGGGTGGTGAGATCGCCCGTACCGTCGCGGCCCGTGCCGGTCCAGTGAGCCTTGCCCTTGCGGATCATGATCGTCTCCTGTGGCTGGCGGGCCGCATCGACGACCCGAAACGAGGATATAGGCGCCCGGGGTTTGACCTGCAGGCCGACCAGAGTTATCCAGGCGCCCATCGGATGGGCATGGGGTCCGTCCTGAAGCGAGCGCCGTTCATGCAAGCCACTGGCATGATCCGTTTCCCGTCGCTGACCGCGCCCGATGGCGCGGCCTGCGCCGCCTGCGCTCGCGAGGTAAACCCCGCCTAGATTCAGCTTCGAATCTGCGTCGTTCCCTCCCGAGCCCGAAAGGCCTCTGGGACGGACCCTTATTGTCCAAGCAAAGTCTCAGCGCCGTTCGGGCCCGGGCCACTAGAAAGCCCAAGTCCGTGACCGATCTGATCCTTGACCAAAAGACCATCCGCCCGCCCTGGCTCATCGAGGCCAAGGCGCTCGCCAGGCTGGCCGGCCCCATGGCCCTGGCCCAGCTGGCCCAGATGGCCATCCTGACCACCGACGTCCTGCTGATCGGTCGCTTCAGCGAGGAAGCCCTGGCCTCGGTGACCATCGGCAACGCCGTCTATTATTTCGCCTGGCTGATCGGCAACGGCCCGGCCTCGGCGGTCTCGCCGATGGTGGCGCAGATCCTGGGGGCCCGGCCCAGGGACCGGGCCCATGTCCGGGCGGCCGTGCGCATGAGCCTGTGGACGGCGGTGCTGATCTCCATCCCCATGCTGGCGGTGCTGCTGAACGCCCGGTGGATCCTGCTGCATCTGGGCCAGCAGCCCGAGCTGGCCAAGGGGGCGGGCGTGTTCGTGGCCGTGCTGTGCTTTGGCCTGCCCTTCACCATGGGCTTCCAAGTGCTGCGCAACTTCACCGCCGCGCTGGGCAAGCCCGGGGCGGCGCTGTGGGTGATGCTGGCCTCGATCGTCTTCAACGCCATCGTCGGCTGGACGCTGATCTTCGGCCATTTCGGCTTCCCGCGCCTGGGCTTGGTCGGCTCGGGGATCGCCACGGCGGGATCGGCGGTGTTCGCCTTTTTCGCCATGCTGGTGGTGATCTGGCTGACCCCGTCCGTGCGAGCCTACCGCATCTTCCGGCGGTTCCATATTCCGGTGCGGCCCAAGTTCGTGGAGGTGCTGCGGCTGGGCCTGCCCATGGGCCTGGCGATGATCTTCGAGGCCATGCTGTTCAACACCATGACCCTGGTCATGGGCAGCTTCGGCATGACCCCGGTGGCGGCCCACCAGATTACCCTCAACGTCGCCTCGATCACCTTCATGATCCCGCTGGGCATCGGCATGGCGGCGACGGTGCGGGTGGGGCTGGCGGCGGGGCGCAACGACATGGTCGGGGCGCGGCGGGCCGGCTTCACCGCCGCGGTGATGGCCACGGGCTTCGCGGCGGTGTGCGGACTGATCATGGCCCTGTTCGGCCGCCAGATCGCCAGCCTCTATGTCGGCGTGCCGGAGATCATCGAGCTGACCGCGACCCTGCTGATCGTCGCGGCGGCCTTCCAGGTCTTCGATTCGCTGCAGGTGGTGGGCGTGCTCTCCCTGCGCGGCCTGAAGGACGCCCGGGCCTCGATGATCCTGGCGGGGGTCAGCTACTGGCTGGCCGGGGCGCCGGTCAGCATTGGCCTGGGCGTCCTGCTGGGCTGGCGCGGCCTGGGGGTGTGGATCGGCCTGGCGTTCGGCCTGGCCGTGGCCGCCGCGGCCATGGGCGCGCGGTTCATGTGGCTGACGAGGCGGACAGCGTAACCACTGTCTTCTCCCTTCCTCCTCGATGGAGGAAGGGCGGGGATGGTGGTGGTGGCAGTGCGTTTCCGGAAGCACTCGGGGAGGCGTGGTCGCCACCCTGAGCCAGTCGCCCAGGCTCCGAGCGCGCACCACCAACCCTGCCCTTCCTCCATCGAGGAGGAAGGGTTCTAGAAAGCCTAGTCCTTGGCCCGCTCGTAATAGGTGCCGTCCTCGGTGAGGACGACGATGCGGGTGCCGACGGTCAGGTACGGCGGGACCATGACCCGCTGGCCGTTGGTCATGATGGCGGGCTTGTAGCTGCCCGACGAGGTCTGGCCCTTCACGGCCGGCTCGGTGTCGGCGATCTCCAGGGTGACGCGGGCCGGCAGTTCGACCGCCAGCGGGATGTCGTCATGGGTCATCAGCGAGACGGTCATGCCGTCCTGCAGATAGGCGGCGGCGTCGCCGACCACGTCGACGCTGGCCACGACCTGGTCGTAGTTCTCGGGGTTCATGAAGTGGAACCCTTCGCCGTCCGAATAGAGGAAGGTGTAGGGGCGCTCATCGACGATGGCCCGCTCGACCGACTCGGTGGTGCGCCACCGCTCGGAGACCTTCACGCCGTCGGAGATGCGGCGCATGTCGACCTGGGTCACCGGGGTGCCCTTGCCGGGGTGGATGTTCTGGACGGACAGCGCCACGTAGAGCTTGCCGTCCATATCGATGACATTGCCCTTGCGGAGCGAAGAGGCGGCGACCTTCACGTAGAGACCTCGAGACTTGTGGCCGGCGTATTCGCGGCCTTGGTGATGTTCGGCGCTTCCTATAGCCATCAACGGCCAGATAGCCAAACCGAGGAGCGAACTTGCCCTGGTGGACCCCCGACCGCCACGCCGACCGCCGGCCCCGCCTGCTGGCGCGCAACGCGGTGACGGCGGCGACCCGCGCCTGGTTTGCCGCGCGCGGGTTCGTGGAGATCGAGGCGGCGGGCCTGCAGGTTTCACCGGGGAACGAGACCCACCTGCACGCCTTCGCGACGGAGGCCGTCACCACGGCCGGCGAGCGTTCGCCCCTCTACCTGCATACCTCGCCGGAGTTCGCCGCCAAGAAGCTGCTGGCGGCCGGCGAGCGGCGGATCGTCAGCCTGGGCAAGGTCTGGCGCAACCGCGAGCGCGGGCCGTTGCATCATCCCGAGTTCACCATGCTGGAGTGGTATCGGGCGGGTGAGCCGTACGAGACGCTGATGGCCGACTGCGCCGCGCTGCTGGCGGTGGCGGCGGAGACGGTGGGCGCCAGGCGGCTGACCTGGCGCGGCCTGGAGGCCGATCCGTTCGCCGAACCGGAGCGGGTGACCCTGGCCGAGGCCTTCGAGCGATTCGCCGGGATCGACCTGCTGGCCAACCTGGAGGACCGCGACGGGCTGGCGGCGGCGGCGCGCGATGCCGGTATCCGGGTCGCCGAGGACGACGTCTGGGCTGACGTCTTCAGCCGCGTGTTGGTGGAGAAGATCGAGCCGTTCCTGGGCATCGGCCGCCCCACCATCCTCTGCGAATACCCGGCGGCCGAGGCGGCCCTGGCCCGGCCCAAACCGTCCGATCCCCGCGTCGCCGAACGTTTCGAGCTCTATGCCTGCGGGGTCGAGCTGGCCAACGCCTTCGGCGAACTCACCGACCCGGCCGAGCAGCGGCGCCGCTTCGAGGCCGAGATGGCCGAGATGACCCGGGTCTACGGCCAGGCCTATCCGATCGACGAGGACTTCCTGGCGGCCTTGGCCATCATGCCGCCGGCCAGCGGCGCGGCGCTGGGCTTCGATAGGCTGGTCATGCTGGCGACTGGGGCGGAGCGGATCGAGCAGGTGCTGTGGGTTCCCGTGGCCGACTAACACCCCGGGGAAGTTGCTCTAGCCGCGCACTTGCGCCAGAACCGCCGCTCCATGACCGTCCTGCGCACATCGTCCGCTCTAGCCGAGGCCGGCCTGATCGCCCCCGACCGGGTGGCGAGCCTGCAGGCCGTGGCGGCGCGTTATGCGGTGGCCATCACCCCCGTCCTGGCCGAGCTGATCGACCCGGCCGATCCGCGCGACCCCATCGCCCGGCAGTTCACCCCCAGCGAGGCCGAACTCGACGTCGCGGCCAACGAAAGCCCCGACCCCATCGGCGACCACGCCCACATGCCGGTCCCCGGCGTGGTCCACCGCTATCCCGACCGGGTGCTGCTCAAGGTCACCCACACCTGCGCCGTCTATTGCCGCTTCTGCTTCCGGCGCGAGATGGTCGGCCCCGGTGGCGAGGCGCCGCTGACCGGCGAGGCGCTGGAGACGGCCCTGGCCTATATCGCCGGCCGGCCGGAGATCTGGGAGGTCATCCTGACCGGCGGCGACCCGCTGGTGCTCTCGCCCCGGCGGCTCGGCGAGATCATGGCGCGGCTGGCCGAGATCGAGCATGTGAAGGTGGTGCGGCTGCACACCCGCCTGCCGACCGCCGACCCCGACGCCATTACGCCTGAACTGACCGCCGCCCTCGCCTGCCCCGGCAAGGCGGTGTGGCTGGCCGTCCACGCCAACCACGCCCGCGAGCTGACCCCCGCCGCCAGAGCCGCCTGCGGCCGGCTGATCGCGGCGGGCTTGGCCCTGGTCAGCCAGACCGTGCTGCTGGCCGGGGTCAACGATGACCCCGAGACCCTGGGCGCCCTGATGCGGGCCTTCGTCGAGACGCGGATCAAGCCCTACTACCTGCACCAGATGGACCTGGCCCCCGGCACGGGCCATCTGCGCGTCCCCATCGCCCGCGGCCAGGCCATACTGGCGGCGATGCGCGGCCGGCTCTCGGGGCTGGCCCAGCCGACCTATGTGCTGGATATCCCCGGCGGCCACGGCAAGGTGCCGATCGGCCCCGGCTACCTGGGCTGCGGCCCCGACGGCGAGATCGAGACCGTCGCCGATCCCTGGGGCGGGACGCATAGTTACCCTCCGCGCAACTAAAACGCGGCGCGCAACCCCTGCGTCAATCTGACTCCTCGCGACGGCAGGATGTCGCATGGCCGACAACTCAAGTCTTCGTCATGTTGATGACACGAAACACCTACGTCGCGTTCAGTATCGGTTCATCGGCGATAGGTTAACAACAGGTAAAAGGAGGCCCCCATGGTATTCCTCACACTGTTTACAGCCAGCTGCGCCGCCGCCTGTCTTTTGGTCGCCACGCTGATGCGGTCCAGCCGCTTCCTGACGCACCTTTTCGACGACCAGCCGGCCGCCAAGAACCCGGCCGTCTCTGGTCCGCCCAGCCTCACCCTGGTTTCCAACCGCACGCAACCGGAGCTCTGAACATGGCCCGCCTGCACACCGCCTTCGACGAACCCGACACCTTCACCGTCATGCGCCTGAACAGCGGCTGGGCGGTCGAGCACGAGGGCGCCTACGAGCACCTCGCCGTCAGCCACGAAGCCGCCCGCGCCTGGGCCTGCAAGCAGGCCAGGGCCGCCCTCGACGCCGGCCGCCCCTCGCGGGTGACGGTCAATGGCGAAGGCGGCTTCTTCAAGCTGCGCCGCATGGACCTGGCCAACACCGACCTCGACTGACGTCAGGTCCGCTCATCCCCGCGGAAGCGGGCCCTGGTTTCGCGTCGCCGGCCATAGGCTTCCCCTCTCCCGGTGGCCGGCTTGAAACCGGGACCCGCTTTCTCGCGGATGAGCGGATCAGAACGGTAGCGGCTGGAGGTCGGGCTCGACCCACCCTCGCCGCGCCTCGGCCGAGAACAGCCGCGCGCGCGTCCAGTAGGCCAGCGGCCAGTTCTTGTCCCCCAATTCCCCGGCCAGCAGCGCATTCAGCGCCACGGGCAGCGGCGCGTCCTCGAGCGCCGCCAGCACCGCCCGGGCGCCCCGCAGCGAAGCCTGGGTGATGGTCTCGTGATAGCCTTCGCTGTCGGTGTTCATCACCCCGGTGGCCAGGTTGTAGGCGCGGATCAGCCCCGGCATGTCGCGCTCGGGCGCGATGTCGGGACGCTTGCGGATCAGCCAGCAGGCCGCCGCGAAATGGGCGGCGTGGGTCCAGGCCGGCTTGGGCAGGCTCAGATCCATCACCCCATCGGCGATGGCGGCGATCTCGGCGTCGGAAACGAAGATGGGATGGGTGGTCATATCAAAGGCTCCTGATAGGCCGCGCCGGTCAGAGCCTCCCGCAGAAACGCGAAGACCCGCCGGATCGCGGCGGGTCTGTCGAAGGGTGGAAAGTCGGGGCCTGAGCCCGGTCCTATCTCCACGCACGCGCAGCGGCCGCCGGATGTCTGCGGCGTTGCTGCTGGTTGGCGATGGTGAGGTTCAGGACCATGGACCGGCGTTTTCCATGGCTCCGCGGAATCGTCAAGCGGCGGGGGTCGACTCGTAGGCCAGGTAGCCGCGCTCGACCATCCGCCGCATGGCCTCATAGGCCTCGGTCAGCTCTTCATAGGCCGAGCGCAGGGCCGTCAGCCGGGCGACCTGTTCAGCGGAGAGGGTCTGACCCTGGGTGGCGTAGGTCAGGGCCTCCTTGACCCAGCGGGCCCGGGCGCTGGCCGAGGCCACCGCCAGGTGCTGGAACTGGGCCAGGCCTGTCGCCCCCACGGTCTGGGCCAGGATTTCCTTGTTGGCGGCGTAGGCGGTGTAGTCGATCTGTTCCAGCAGGCCGCGCAGCCGGCGCTGGGCCTGGGGATCGCTGTCGGGCTCGGGCTCGAAATGGTCGAGCGCGTTGCGCCGATAGTTTGAGGTCATGATCGAAGCCATGGGTCGTTCCTCCCTGGAACTTCGCGCCTGGACGTTCTTGGGCGCCAGTCTAAGGTGAACGCAATTAATATGAGATTGAGGACGATCCCATGACGAGCCTGGACCAGGTGCTGACCGCCGCCGATCCGGAGGCCGCGCCGGGCCTGGTGGCCGGGATCGTCCGCAAGGGCGGCGCGGTCGAACTGGCCGCTACCGGCGCCCGCTCCAAGACCGACCCGGCGGCGATGACGAAGGACAGCGTGTTCTGGATCGCCAGCTGCACCAAGCTGGTCACCTCCATCGCCGTGCTGCAGCTGGTCGATGACGGCAAGGTCGGGGTCGAGGACCTGGTAGCCGACCACCTGCCGGCCTTCGCCGACCTGCCGATCTTCGAAGGCTTCGACGCCGACGGGAAGGCCAAGCTCCGCCCCAGCCGGGAGCCGGTGCGCATCCGCCACCTGCTGACCCACACCTCCGGCTGCAGCTATCCGTTCACCGACGCGGATCTCGGCCGCTACGCCCAGGAGAACGGCATCGAGATGATCGAGGGCCACCGCCTGCCGCGCCTGTTCGAGGCGGGGACGCGCTGGCAGTACGGGGTCTCGACCGAATGGCTCGGCCTGCTGATCACCGCCGTGACCGGCAAGCCGCTGGCCACGGTGTTCGAAGAGCGCATCTTCCAGCCGCTGGGCATGGCCGACACCAGCTTCGTGCTGGATGCGCGGTTGGCCGAGCGCGCCGCCGGCATGCATGCCCGCATCCCCGGGGTCGGCCTGGCCCCCATCCCCTTTGCCATGCCGCCCCCGCCCAGCTTCATCCAGGGCGGCGGCGGGCTGTATTCGACCGCGCCCGACTATCTCAAGCTGCTGGGCGCCCTGGTCGAGGGCGGCGGCAAGCTGCTGTCGCCGGGCTCGATGAAGCTGCTCACCTCCAACCAGGTCGGTGAGATCGACTGCGGGGTGTTCAAGGCCGCCGACCCCACCGCCAGCAACGACTTCGACCCCCTGCCCGGCCGTTCCAAACGCTGGAGCCTGGGGGCGATGTATTCCGACGAGGCCGGTGGCGACGGCCGCAGCGAGGGCAGCTTCGCCTGGGCGGGCCTGGCCAACTGCTACTACTGGGTCGATCCCAAGGCGGGCGTGGCGGGGGTGTTGTTCGCCCAGGTCCTGCCCTTCGCCGACCCCAAGGTGCTGGACGTGTTCAGCGCGGTGGAGCGGGCGGCCTACGGCGCGGGCGAGCATCTGGCGATCTAGCCGCCCTTGCCATCAGCCGCCTTTGGGCCGATCAGTCGCTGCAATCCGGCGGGCCGGCCAGTAGCGTCGAGGAACAGCCCATGGGCGGCGGTCGCGGCAGCCTCACCAAGCACAACAAGATCAAGGCCGCCTGGCTGGCGATGCAGACCGCGGCCCTGGAAGGCCTGAACGGTCATACCGTCACGGCCTGGAGCGGCATTGAGCTGGCTTTCGACGAACGTGCGGCCGGCCACGTCTGGAGCGACCCGGGCGTGCCGATGCTGCAGCTCAGCTACCTCCACGCCGCCACCTCGGCCGGCGGCTTCGGCCTGGCGACGGCCGAGGATGACGACACCTGGGGCCTCTACCTGCTGGAAGCCGGCGAGGAGGACACCGAAGAGTTCGACGCCGACGCCACGTCCCGCCGCCGCGACCTGACCGAACTGCCTACCGGCCGGATCAGCGGCCTGCAGATCGAGATGGACGGCGATAACATCGCCGCCGTCACCTTCGAGGTGGACGGCGCCAGCCTTTCCCTGCGGGCCGGCAAGGTTCAGGCCGAGGGCGGGGCTTTCACGCTTCACCCGATGGACGAGGCGATCCTGGTGCAGGTGAACGGCGCCCTGCCCGCCAGCTAGAGCACACTTTTAATTCCGCTCATCCCCGCGAAGGCGGGGACCCAGGCTTTTTGCTTGTTGCGAGCGTTCTGACGGGCCCCGGCGGCTGGAAGCCCGAAACGAAAAACGCCTGGGTCCCCGCCTTCGCGGGGATGAGCGGGAATTTGGGTGTGGTTTGACTAGAGCCCAATCCTGAACAGCCAGCCCTCGCCGCCGCCATAGACGTCCGGCTTGGTGAAGGGCCCGACCAGGGTCCCGCCATTCTTGTAGATCACCCTGTGCGAAGCCGGATTGCCAGGGTTGGCGGTCAGGCTGACCTCCTCCAACCCGGCCTCGCGGGCCATCGGCAATATCTGGCGCAGGGCCTCGGTCGCGTAGCCGCGGCCTTCCTTCCACGGCACCACGGCATAGCCGATATGGCCCAGCACGTGCGGTGGCAGGGCCGAGGTCCCAGGCTCCCAGCGCAGGCTGATCGAGCCGCAGAAGTCGTCGTCCCAGATCCAGCGGTGGAAGCCCGGCAGCCGCCGCATCGTCGTGCCGTCGGGCATCTTCAGCGGCGGCTGCTTGCCCTCGGGGTCGTCCAGGCCGTTGACGAAACCGAGCGCGTCCACGGCGATCCGCTGTAGTTGCTCGTCGGCGGCGACCTTGAGCCGGATGTTGTCCGGCGACCAGCCGCGCTCCAGCGCCTCGATATAGCGGTCGAGGTGGTCCAGATCGGGTCTGACCAGCGTGATCATGGAATCAGCAGGACGCGTCCGACCGCCTGGCGGCTCTCGATCCAGTCATGGGCGGCGGCCGCCTCGCTGAGCGGGAAGCTCCTGTCGAGCAGGACCTTGAGCCTGCCCGAGGCGACGTCCTCGATCAGCCGCTGGATGTTGTCATGAACCCGGTCGGTCATGATCTCGGCGCCCAGGAAGACGCCGCTGAGCGAGCGGTTGCCGCCCATCAGCCCGCCGACATCGACGACCATCGGCTCGCGCCCGGCCGCGCCCACCATCGACACCCGGCCGCGATAGCCCAGGCTGTTCAGCGATCCCTGCAGGGTCGAGCCGCCGACGCTGTCGACCACCAGGTTGACCCCTTTGTTGTCGGTCAGCTTCATCACCGCCTTGGCGACGTCGTCGCGAGCGTAGTTGATGCCCTCGTCCATCCCATAGGGCTTGAGCTTTTCCAGCCGCTCGTCCGAAGAGGCGGTGGCCAGCACCCGGGCCCCGGCCTGCTTGGCCAGCTGAATGGCGGCGATGCCGACGCCGGACGCCCCGGCCTGGACCAGCACCGTCTCGCCGGCCTTCAGGCGGCCGAACTCGAACAGGCAGTCGTGGGCGGTGCCGAACGGCACGGGAATGGCGGCGGCCTGGCGCACATCCATGCCGTCCGGAATGACCCAGCAATTTCGCGCTGGAACCGGCCGCAGCTCGGCGTGGCTGCCGAAGCCGTCGACGGTGGTGACCTTCTGGCCGATCCGCAGATGCTCGACCTCGGCCCCGACGGCGACGATCTCACCGGCCGCCTGGTAACCGACGATGTGCGGCCGCGTGGCCAGGGCGCCCCGGCCGCGATTGAGGGTGTCGCCACCCTCGATGCTGACCGCCTCGACGCGGATGATGACGCCCTTGGGGTGCAGGGTGGGGTCTGGAACGTCCTCGTATTTCAGAACCGAGGGGGGACCGTTTTCGTAATAGACGGCGGCTTTCATGGTGAAGTTCCTCTCTAATCAAATCCTCCCCCGGAGGGGGAGGGGGACCGCGCCGAAGGCGTGGTGGAGGGGGTCGGCCCCTACATCCACCTTGGTCCAGCAAATCTCAGCCGATCGGCCGCGTTCTTTCCTGACGCCTGCATGTAGGCTCAAACCCCCTCCACCACCGCTTCGCGGCGGTCCCCCTCCCCCTCCGGGGGAGGATTGAGGTTGTTAGTTCCAAACCTGCGGCTTCCGCCCGGCCCAGGGCAGTTCCTTTTCCAGCTGCCCCGCCAGGCGGAACAGCGTCGCCTCGTCGGCATAGCGGCCGGTGAACATCATGGCGATCGGCAGGCCGTCCTCGCTCTCGCACAGCGGCAGGCTCAGCGAGGGCTGGCCGGTGAAGTTGAAGGGCGGGGTGAAGGGGAAGGTCTGGGCCTGGGCCTTGTCGAAGGCGCGCAGGTCGTCGGTCAGGGTGTCGAGGAATTCGTGCTTGGGCGGCGTCGTGCCCAGCACCGGGGTCAGGTAGACGTCGATATCCTCGAACCTCTGCAGGATCTGGCGGTTCATGATCCGCAGCTGCTGCCAGCCATACATGGCCTGCTGGCCAGTGATGCGCTTGCCGCCTTCGTAGGCGCGGCGGGCCAGGCCCTCGATCTCGCCCTCGGCCGGTTCGCGGCCCAGCTTCTCAACCCAGCGCTGCATGCCGGCGGCGAAGTTGGCGGCCCCGACCAGGCTCTGCGAGCGGTAGAGGGTGCGGTAGTCGATGCCCAGGCCCCGTTCGAACACCTCGTGGCCCAGCGCCGCCAGGGCCTGAGCGGTCTTCTCCAGGGCGGCCTGCACCTCCGGCGAGATCGGTTTGCCGTTGGCGGTCTCGGACGACCAGGCGATGCGCAGCCTGCCGGGTGAGCGCGACACCTCGTCCAGATACGGCCCGGCCTTGGCGGGGGTGGCGTAGGGGCTGTCGGCCTCGGCATAGCCGGTGGCGTCCAGCATGGCGGCGCTGTCGCGGACGGTGCGGCTGACCACATGGTCGACCGAGAAGCCGATGGCGCGGTCGCTGTCCTCGGGCCCCTGCGGATTGCGGTCGCGGGTGATCTTCAGCCCGACCAGGCCGCAGCAGGCGGCGGGAATGCGGATGCTGCCCAGGCCGTCGCTGGCATGGGCCAGGGGCACGATGCCGGCGGCGGTGGCGCTGGCCGCCCCGCCCGACGAGCCGCCGGAGATGCGGGTCGGGTCCCAGGGGTTGGAGCAGGCCCCCAGCCGCCGCGACGTGGTGACGCCGGGGATGCCGAACTCCGGCGTGTTGGTCTTGCCGACCAGCACTACGCCGCTGGCCCGATAGCGGCGGGTCAGCTCGTTGTCCTCGGTGTCGGCCGGCACCTGGGCGAACAGGCTGCCGGAGCTGCGCGGCCAGCCCTTCACCTGCATCCCCAGGTCCTTGATCAGGAAGGGCACGCCCTTGAAGGCGCCGTCGGGCAGGTCGCCGGCGGCGGTCTTGCGGGCCTCGTCATAGGCCTTGTGGACGACGGCGTTGAGCACGCCGTTGTGCTTCTCGATCCGCTCGATGCAGGCCTCGACCAGTTCGGCGGGCGTCACCTCGCCCTTCTTGACCAGGGCCGCGAGGCCCAGGCCGTCGTGGTCGGCATATTCGGCGAAGGCCATGCGTTCTCTCCCGTTTTCTTCTTGAATTGTCAGCCGGCGAGGAAGGCCAGCTTCTCCACCGGCCCCAGGGTCGGCGCCTCGCGCTTCAGCACCTTGAAGGCCCCCTCGGCGGCGTCGAGCGCCGCGTCGATATCCGCCTCGGTCATCGCCGCGCAGAGGAACATGTTGTGCCAGGGGTGCACGTAGACGCCGCGCTCCAGCATGGCGCTGGACCAGCAGAAGCCCTTGCGCAGGTCCCTGTCGTCGTCGAACAGGAAGAGCGGCATGGTCACCGGGCCGGTCTGGCGGAAGCCGAAACCGGCGGCCTGAGCGCGCTCGGCCAGGCCATCGCGCAGCTTGTCGCCCAGGGCCTCGATCCGCTCCAGATAGTCGGTCTCGCGGACCAGCTTCAGCGTCTCCAGCGACGCGGCCATGGCGGCGCCGGCGTACCAGAAGCTGCCGGTCACATAGATCGAGGCCGCCGCCGCCCGGCATTTGTCGTTGCCCAGCAGGGCCGAGATCGGATGGCCGTTGGCGATGCACTTGCCCCAGGTCGACAGGTCCGGCTGCACGCCCAGCTTCGACCAGGAACAGTCGCGGGCCACGCGCAGCCCGCCGCGCACGTCATCGACCACCAGCAGGGCGCCCGTCTGGTCGGCCAGCTCGCGGGCCCGGCGGGCGTAGGCCGGGTCGGGGGCGGCCTGGTCGATGAAGGCGTCGTGGCGGAAGGGCGCTGCAAAGATGGCGGCGATGTCGTCGCCGGCCTTGGCGACGGCGGCCTCCAGGCTGGCGATGTCGTTGTAGACGCAGTGGACCTGGTTGGCCTTGTCCTCGGCCGTGGTGCCGGTCGGGCGGGGCGTGCACCAGGGAGCGGCCCCGTGATAGGCGCCCTTGGCCAGAACCAGGGTCTTCCTTTTCGT
The DNA here is from genome assembly GCF_030814835.1 of Caulobacter ginsengisoli. Classification (GTDB taxonomy): domain Bacteria; phylum Pseudomonadota; class Alphaproteobacteria; order Caulobacterales; family Caulobacteraceae; genus Caulobacter; species Caulobacter ginsengisoli. Next base: position 15,546 of record NZ_JAUSVS010000002.1, on the reverse strand, counting down.
GTGGGCGCGGGCGGTGACCATGGCCATCGAGGTGGCATCCGTGCCGTTCTTGCAGAACATCGCCCAGTCGGCGTGGGTGACCATGGCCACGAAGGCCTCGGCCAGTTCGACCATCGCCGGCCCCGGTCCGGTCAGGGCGTCGCCCTTTTCCAGCTGGCGGACATAGGCCGCATCGATCTGCGGGTTGGCGTAGCCGAACAGGTTGGGGCCGTAGGCGCACATCAGGTCCAGGTAGCGGCGGCCGTCGACATCGGTCAGGTGGGCGCCCTCGCCGGACGCGAAATACTGCGGATAGTCCTCGGGCAGCAGGCCGACCGACTGGTGGCCATACATGCCGCCCGGAATGACGGCTTCGGCCCGGCGGCGCAGGTCACGGTCGCGGCTGTTGGGCATATCGGTCATGGGGCGTTTCCTCTCCGGGCCTAGCTTGCCATTGGGAAAGCGCGGGCGCCAAACGATTGTTCGAGTCCGCCCCACCCTCAACCGTCATCCTGGGCCCTGCGCCCAGGATCCCGCGTTCAGCTCGCTGGAAATCGAGACGTTGATCGACCGCGCTCGACGGCCCGCTGCCCTTGTAGCGGACAGCGGGATCCTCGGCACAAGGCCGAGGATGACGTGGTTTGGGCGGTCAGGCGCGCGGAATGGCGTCCGCGATGGCCTCGGCCTTGGCGAACAGGGCCGGATCCACCACCAGCCCCGAGGCCTTGGCGTTGTCGTCGAGCTGGCTGGGCCTGCTGGCCCCGACGATGGCCGAGGCGACATTGGGCTCCCTGAGCACCCAGGCCAGGGCGAACTGGGCCAGGCTGCAGCCGGCCTCGGCCGCCAGCGGCTTGAGCTGCTCGACGGCGACCAGGACGTCGCGGCGCAGCCAGTTCTTCATCGGCCCGCCCATGGAGTCGCTGGCTCCGCGGCTGCCCGTCGGCAGCGGCGCGTCGACGGCGTATTTGCCGGTCAGCACCCCCTGGGCCAGCGGCGACCAGACGATCTGCGAGACGCCGTTGGCGGCGCAGAGCGGGATCACCGCCTTCTCAGGCCGCCGCCAGAGCAGGCTGTACTGCGGCTGGCTGGAGACGAAGTGCTCGACCCCCGCCATGTCGATGGCCGCCTGAATCTGCTCCGGATTCCATTCCGAGAAGCCCAGCCAACGCACCTTGCCCGACTTCACCGCCGCCGTGAGCGCCGCCATGGTCTCTTCCAGCGGCGTGTTCGTATCGTAGCGGTGGCACTGGTAGAGATCGACGAAGTCGGTGCGCAGCCGCTTCAGCGAGGCGTCCAGCTGCTTTTCGATCTGGGCGGCCGACAGGCCCTGGTCAGTGTCGCTCATCTGGCCGAACACCTTGGTGGCCAGCACGTAGCTGCCCCGCGGCCGGCCGGCCAGGTCCTCGCCCAGCACGGCCTCGGCCGCGCCCCGGCCATAGACATTGGCCGTGTCGATGAAGTTGATCCCCAGGTCGAACGCCCGGTCGACACAGGCCTTGGCGGCATCCCGCTCGACCCCGACGCCGAAGGTCAGCCACGATCCCAGCGAAATCTCGGAAACGGAGAGATCGCTGGCGCCCAGCCGACGATAGCGCATGAGGCGTTCCTTCCTGGCTTACAGGTCGTCCCAGATCTTCTCGGCGATCGACAGGAAGACCGTCAGGTTGAGTTTGACGTTCTCGCGCGAGATTCCGTAGTCGAAGATCAGATAGCGGTGGACGTTCAGGGTCTTGTCGCCATCGTTCATGATGGTCACCGCCACATAGTCCAGCGACTTGACCTTGGCCGCAACCGCTTCGTCGGACTCGAGGGTGTAGGTGGTCGAAACCTCTGCGCCACGGCAGCGCTTGGTCGGGCCCACATCGCAGGCGGTGCCATAGATGGTGAACTTCAGGCCGGCCGAGGATTCGGCGTTGATATAGGGCTCGCCCTCGTCGTTCTTGCCCTCATCGACAACCTTGGCGTCGACCTCCTTGAGGATCGACTTCATGTCGTCCGGCGCCCAGTCGCTGAGATAGGTCGGGGCGGCCTGGGCGTGGCCGGCACCGCCGAGCGTCAGGGTCGCGGCCGCCACCACGGCCAAAACAAGATTCTTCATGGTCAATCCCACTCCGCTGGGGCCTTGCGGCCGCTTGCCACGGTTCCCGCCGGAGGGATGTCCCCCTCAGCCCGTCAGGTCCGCAAAGTCAGGATGCCGTGAAAGCCAGGCTGCCGCATAGCCACAAATGGGGGTGATCTTCAGGCCCCGCGCGCGGGCGTCGGCGGCCAGGCCGGCCATCAGCCGCCCGGCCGTGCCGGCTCCTCGCAGAGCGGGCGGCGAGAAAACATAGTCGATAAAGAGCCGGTCTTCGGCGAGGCGATAATCGGCATAGGCGGTCTGGCCCTGCTCGACCAACTCATATCGGTGCTTTGCGGCGTTGTCTGTGATCGCAGTCATGGGGCAAGATAGGGCTGTCGGGACTCAGCTTTCCACCCTTGTTCAAGGGAAATCTCAGGAGTTTGAAGACATGCGCCCCCTGGTTCTCACCACCGCCGCGGCCTGCGTCCTGGCCCTTAGCGCCTGCAAGCCCGGCCCCGACAAGGCCGCTGGGGGATCGCCCGACGCCAAGCCGGCCGCCCCGACCATGATGGCTCCGACGGGCGACGCCGCCCCGCCGAAGGTGCTGGCGGGCCTCTGGGAAATGAAGATGGATGTCGAGGGCGCGCCCAAGGGCCTGTCCGCCAAGGCCTGTATCGACCCGGCCGTGCAGGGCGAAGGCGCGGCCTATGGCCAGCAGTTCACCAAGAAAGACTGCAGCGAGAACCACTGGAACCGGGTGGACGGCGGGATGGACTTCCGCTCGGTCTGCGACATTCAGGGAACCCACATCGCCACCGATGGCAAGGTGCGGGGCGACTTCTCCAGCCACTACACGGTCAGCCTGGACTCCACCATGAGCCGCGATGGCGTCACCAAGACCGGCAAGACCGTCATCGACGCCACCCGCCTGGGCGACTGCCCGTCCGGGATGTCGCCGGGCGACAAGCAGATCACCATGGCGGGCCGCACCATCACCATCGGCGCCGACGGCCGGCCCAAGCCTTAGGGGCGCCCGGCGGCGGTGGCGCTTTCAGACCAGCTCCACCGCCATGGCCGTGGCCTCGCCGCCGCCGATGCACAGGCTGGCCAGGCCCTTCCTGCCGCCGCTGGCCTTCAGCGCCGACAGCAGGGTGGCCAGGATGCGGGCGCCGGACGCGCCGATCGGGTGGCCCAACGCCGTGGCGCCGCCGTTGACGTTCAGCTTCTCGCGCGGGATGCCCAGCTCGCGGGCGGCGATCATCGCCACCACGGCGAAGGCCTCGTTGACCTCGAACAGGTCGACGTCCTCGACGCTCCAGCCGGCCTTCTTTAGCGCCTTCCGCATCGCCGGGACCGGGGCGGTGGTGAACAGGCCCGGCTCATGGGCGTGGGCGGCATGGGCGACGATGCGGGCGACGATGGGCAGGCCCAGGGCCTTGGCCACCGACTCGCGGGTCAGCACCAGGGCGGCCGCCCCGTCGCTGATCGAGGAGGCGTTGGCGGCGGTGATGGTGCCGTCCTTGCTGAAGGCTGGCTTGAGGGTCGGGATCTTGCTGGGGTCGGCCTTCAGCGGCTGCTCGTCGCGGCTGACCACCTCCTCGCCCTTGCGGGTCTTGACGGTGACCGGGGTGATCTCGGCCTCGAAGGCTCCGCTCTCGATGGCCGCTACGGCGCGGCGCAGGCTCTCGATGGCGTAGGCGTCCTGGTCCTCGCGGGTGAACTGGTAGGTGCGGGCGCTGTCCTCGGCAAAGGCTCCCATCAGCTTGCCGGGGGTGTAGGCGTCTTCCAGCCCGTCCAGATACATGCTGTCGCTGATGACATCGTGGCCGATGCGGGCCCCGCCCCGGTGCTTGGTCATCAGGTAGGGGGCGCCGGTCATGCTCTCCATGCCGCCCGCCACGATGATGTCGGCCGTGCCGGCGGCCAGGGCGTCATGGGCCATGATGGCCGCCTGCATGCCGCTGCCGCACATCTTGTTGACGGTGGTGGCCTCGACCGAGATCGGCAGGCCCGCGCCCAGCGCCGCCTGGCGGGCCGGGGCCTGGCCCAGACCGGCCGGCAGCACGCAGCCCATGAAGATCTGCTCGACCTTGTCGCCATCGACGCCCGCCCGCTCGAGGGCCGCCCGGACCGCCGTGGCCCCCAGCTCCGTGGCTTTCACCCCGGAAAGGGCGCCCTGGAAGCCGCCCATGGGCGTTCTGGCGTAGCTGGCGATGACGACCGGATCTGACGACATGGGAAACTCCTCGTTCAGGTAAGGCTCATCTGGCGCCTGTCACGCTGTGGGACAAGTCCGGGTCTCACGCGTTGTGAACCGGACAGTGCGTAAAAAGGACCGGACCGATGAGAGTCTTGCTGCTGACGGGGGCCGCCTTCGCCGCTTTGAGCCTGGCCGCCTGCAATCAGGCCCCGACCCAGGCCGCCAACGATCCCTATGTCCTGCCGCAGGCCGCGCCGGCCCCGACCCTGGACCAGCTGCCCGCCGCGCCGCCGGCCCCGATCGTGCGCACCTCCAGCCGCGCCCCCGACTACTATTGGGACCGCTCGCAGGAGACCAACGAGATCTATTACGACGAGCCGCCCGCCTACGGCTTCGACTATGGCGACGAGGCCCCCGACGCCTGGGTGCGCGATGGCCAGGTGCTGCGGGTGGTCGAATGGCTGTCGGACGGTCGGCCCCGCTACTACTATTACGAGCCGGGCTACGATGAGCCCTACTTCATCCGCGATCCGGACTATGGCTACGGCTATGACCGGGGCGGGCTGGCGGTTGTCTATGACAGCCGGGGCCGCGTCCTGGACCGGCGCGACTATGATCGCCGCGCGCCCGACGCCGGCCGTTATCTGAGGCAGGGCCGGGCCCTGCGCGAGGCGGCCCTGCGCGGCCAGCGCCGGGAGGTTCAGGCCCAGACCTGGCGCGACCGCCGCCAGGGGCAGCTGCAGCAGGACCAGGCCCAGCGCCGTGACTGGGCCGCCCGCCGCGAGGCCGAGGCTGTCCGCCAGGAACAGGCTGAGGCCGCCAGCCGTGGTCAGCAGCTGGCCCAGGCCGACGCCGAAGCCCGGGCCCGCCAGGGCCTGCAGGACCGCATCCGGGCCGAGCGCCTGGCCGCCCTGCGGGACAACGACGCCGCCCGCCAGGCCGCCCTGGCCAAGGTGAAGGCCGAACGCCAGGCCGCCCAGGCCCAGCGCCAGGACGCCGTCCGCGCCGGCCAGGCCCAACGCCAGCAGGCCGTCCAGGCTCAGAAGCAGCAACAGCAGCTTCAACTGCAGCAGGCCGCCGCCGCCCGTCAGGCCGAGGCGCAGAAGCTTCGCCAGGCGCAGCAGCAGGCCCAGCAGCAGGCTGTGGCCGACCGTCAGGCGGAAGCGGCCAAGGCGCGGCAGGCCGCACTGGCTGTGAAGCAGCAGCAACTCCAGCAACAGCAGCAGGCCGCCGCCACGCGTCAGGCCGAGGCGCAGAAGGCGCGGCAAGCGGCCCTGGCTCAGAAGCAGCAGGCGCAGCAGCAACAGCAGCAGCAGGCGGTCGCCGCCCGCCAGGCCGAGGCGCAGAAGGCCCGTCAGGCCGCCGCCGCCCAGAAACAGGCCGAAATCGCCCAGCGGCAGGCTCAGCGCCAGGCCCAGCAGCAACAGCAGCAACAGGCTGTCGCCGCGCGTCAGGCGGAGGCTCGGCTGGCCCAGCAGGCAGCTGTCGCCCAGAAGCAGGCCGCCGCCCAGGCTCAGCGCCAGGCCCAGCAGCAGGCTCAGGCCGAGCGCCAGGCCGCGGCGGCCAAGGCGAAAGCCGACGCCAAGGCCAAGAAACAACCGGACCAGCCGCAGCCGGCGCCGTCGGAATAGGCGACCCGTCCGTCTGCAATAGAAACCCCCTTGCCTTCCGTAAGGGGAAGGCTCACCTTGAGGCCCCATGGGACGCACCGCCGACTACAGCCACCAACGCTGCGCCATCGCCGCCACCCTCGAGGTCGTCGGCGATCCCTGGACGCTGCTGATCCTGCGCGACGCCTTCTCGGGCATCAAGCGCTTCGAGCAATGGCAGGAACGGCTGGGCGTCGCCCGCAACGTGCTGGCCGCCCGGCTCAAGAGCCTGGTCGCCCATGGGGTCATGGAGACCCAGCTCTATTCGCAGCATCCGCCCCGCAAGGAATACCTGCTGACCCCCAAGGGCCGGGCGCTGCGGGCCGTGCTGCTGACCATGGCCGACTGGGGTGAGATCCACGTCTACGGCGAGGGCAAGGGGCCGTTCGCGTTCGTCCACGACGGCCATCCCTATCGGCCGAAGGTGGTCTGCGGGACCTGTGGCGAGGAGCCCGGAGAGCGCGACATCCGCCGGATCGACCAGGACCTGAACGCCCCGACGGTTGGCGAGGCGTTGGTCAAGGCCGCGGGCTAAACCCGCTGACGGCATTCCCGGCAGGGTAATTTCGGTGACAGTTTGCTTTATTCGCTCTGAGCCCACTCCGCTCGCCCGGCGATCCAAGGGCGAATAAAGTAAACTGTCACCGAAATAAGCCGCTACAGTTCGGCCCGCACCGTCCGTTCGATGAACCCGCCGCCCAGCACGCGACTGGCGTCTTCCGGCGCGTAGAGCACGCAGGCCTGCCCAGGCGCGACGCCTTCCTCCGGCGTATCGAACTCGACCCCCGACACACCATCCACCACAGCCAGCCGCCCCGGCGCCGGTTCCCGGGTCGAGCGGACGCGGGCCAGCACGCGCCGGCCGGCGGCGCAGGCCTCGGCAAGCGTTCCCTCGCCCAGCCAGTTTTCTTCCTTCAGCGTCAGCGCCCGCGTCAGCAACGCCTCGCGCGGCCCCACGATCACCTGGCGCTTGTCGGCGTCGATGCGGACCACGAACAGCGGATCGCCCACCGCCACGTTCAGCCCCCGGCGCTGGCCGACGGTGTAGCGGGTGACGCCCTCGTGCCGGCCCAGAACCCGGCCGTCCAGGTGGACGATGTCGCCCGGCTCGGCGCCATGCGGGCGCAGGCGGTCGATGATGGTGGTGTAGCGGCCTTCGGGGACGAAGCAGATGTCCTGGCTGTCGGGCTTGTCGGCGATGGCCAGGCCCAACTCGGCGGCGACGCGGCGCACCTCCGGCTTGGGCAGGCCGCCCAGCGGAAAGCGCAGGTAGTCGAGCTGCTGCGGCGTGGTGGCGAACAGGAACCAGCTCTGGTCGCGGGCCGGGTCGGCGGCGCGGTGCAGCTGCGGGCCGGCGGGGCCGAGTTCGCGGCGCACGTAATGCCCGGTCGCCATGGCCACGGCGCCGAGGTCGCGAGCCACGTCCAGCAGGTCGCGGAACTTCACGGTTTGATTGCAGCGGATGCAGGGGATCGGCGTCTCGCCGCGCAGATAGGCGTCGGCGAAGTCCTCGATGACCTGCTGCTTGAAGCGGCTTTCGTAGTCGAGGACGTAGTGCGGAATGCCGATGGCCTCGGCGGCCTGGCGGGCGTCCAGGATGTCCTGGCCGGCGCAGCAGGCGCCCTTCTTCTGCACCGCCGCGCCGTGGTCGTAGAGCTGCAGGGTGACCCCGACCACATCATAGCCGGCCCGGGCCAGCAGGGCGGCGGTCACCGTGGAATCCACCCCGCCGGACATGGCCGCGACGATGCGGGCGCCGGCGGGCAGGCCCACGGCGTCGCGCACGGCGTCGACTGGATCGATCAGGGTGGTCGTCATTGCAGGCCGCTATGTAGAGGCTGCGGCCCCAAATTGCGAGCTATCGCAGATAGTTGAGCAGCGAGGCGTCCTTCAGCCCCTGGAAAACCTGGGCCGCGGCCTGCACCGAGGTCTGGGCCTGCTGCAGGCGGGTCAGGGCGGCGGCCATGTCGACATTGGTCAGGTCGCCGAAGCTTTCCTCCAGCGCATCCTTGCGGGTGGAAAGGTCCTGGCGGGCGTTGTCGACCTGGCTCTGCAGCAGGCCGTTCCGGGCGTTGGTGTTGATCAGATTGTTGTGGACCGTGTCGAAGCCCGCCAGCACCCCCTCCAGGAACGACTTCTGAGCGTCGGTCAGCGAGCCGCCGAAATTGCCGGCCGGGGTTTCCGAATAGGCCTGCACAGTCTTGAAGGCGTCGAACAGCGGCCCGCCGACGTCCGAGGCCAGAAAGCCGGTCTGCAGGGTGGTGGATTCGTCCAGCCGGTTGGAGGTCTTGAACTGATCGTTCTGGAACAGGCTGGCGGTGGTCGGGGCGGCGGTGAGGTCCGACAGGCTGCCCGCCGAGGTGGCCGCGGTGTTCACCTGGCCGCCGGCGAACAGGTATTCGCCCTGGAACTTGGTGTTCAGCCCCTGGACGGTGTTGGTGAAGGCCAGCTGCAGTTCCTGCATCAGGGTCGAGCCGCTGCCGGTGGCCAGGGCGTTGGCGATCGCGTCCCGGGCCGACTGGGCCGCGTCGCTGACCTGGCCCATGGCGTTGTCCTGCATGGAAAGCCGCGAGACCAGGATCTGGGTCTGGTCGAGGAAACCGTCGACCCGGTTCCTCATGCTGCGCACCGCCGTCAGGGTTTCGGCGTCGCGGGCATAGCCCTTGAGATCGGAGGCCTTGCGCTCGCTGGAGACCTGGTTGCCGGCCTCGACCTGCCGCTGCTGGGCGGCCATCAGGTTGTTGAGCAGCGCGGAGTAGTTGCCGGAGGTGGAGACGCGGTTCATGGCGTTCTAGGTTCCTAAAGCATCGCCAGCAGGACGTCGTACATGTCCTTCGCCGCGGTGATCACGCGCGCCGAAGCGTTAAAGGCCTGTTGGTAGGTGGTCATGTTGACCAGTTCCTCGTCGAGATTGACCCCCTCCACCGACTGGCGGCGGGCGTCGGCCTCGTCCTTGACCGCCTGGGCGGAGCGCAAGGCGGTGTCGGCGTTATCGGCCTTGCGGCCGATATGGCCGCCAAATTCGGAGGCGTAGCGCGAGACGGTCATCGAGACCGCGCCAAAGCCGCCGGCGGACGAGAAGTTGGTGGTGGTCTCGCCCGCCTGGGCCAGCCCGACCCCGCCGCGCCCGTCGCCCAGGGCCAGGACCGAGACCCCCACCGCCGCAGTCGGATCCAGCTTGGCCATGGCCAGCAGGTTGGGATTGCCGGTGATCGAGGGGTCCAGGGTGTAGCGCGAGGCGCGACCGCCACGCTCGGCGGCGCCGATGCCGAACAGGGCGGTCATCGAGGGACCGCCGACGCCGCGCTCGGTGTCGTCCGACAGCACCGACAACGCGACGCCCGAGCCGGTGTTGGCGGTGAAGGCCATCCGGCCGTCGGGGTCCAGCGCGAAGGCGCCGTAGAGGCCAACCCCGGTGGTGGGATCGTTCAGGGTGTCCAGCAGGTTCTGCATGGTCCCGGCGGCGGGAACGGTGACCGGCACGTCGCGCAGGCGGGCGCCATTGGCGTCGGTCAGGCGCAGCTTGATCTGGTCGCCCGGCGTGAAGCCGTGCGGGTCGCTGGTCCGAAGGCCGGTCACGTAGCTGTAGCCGGTGGAGTTGATCAGGTCGTTCATCCCGAAGAACTGGGAGAAGCCCTGGCTGGCCTTCAGGGACGGGGTGGTCGGGTCGTCGGCGATGACCACGCCCGCGCCGCCCGTCGCCGAGATGGTCAGCGCGCCGCCCGTGAAGCTGGCCGAGCCGTTGGCCCCAAGCTGGCCGTTCAGCGTGGCCAGGAAGCTGGCCGGGGTGAAGGCCGCCGCCCCGCCGCCGTCCAGCGACATGGTCCCGGCGGTGAAGTCGATGGCGATCTTGTGCTGCAGCAGGCCGGCGCCGCTGACCAGGGCCACCGTGGTGGTCCCGGTAAAGCCGCTGACGGCGGTGGGCAGATCCAGGCCGATATCCTTGCCGGTCAGTGAGGCCGGGGCCGGGACGGAAGAGGCGGCGTTGTGGGCCCGGTTGAGCTCCTCGACCGCCTGGCTGACGAATTCGCCCAGCTGGGCCGACATGCCGGGCAGTTCGGTATTGCGCAGATCCAGCAGGCCCTTGATCTCGCCGCCGCTGATCCGGGCGGTGATGGCCGGCACCGTGCTGTCCAGGGCGGTCACCTGGATCGCCCCCGCGCCGCTGTCGGTGCGGTTATAAGAGAGGGTGGCGACCCCGGTCCCGACCAGGATGGTGCCGTCGCCGGCCCGCAGGTTGACCCCGCCGGTGGCCCGCATGCTGACCTGGATGTCCAGCAGCTTGCCCAGCTGGTCGACCAGGCCGCTCTGGATGTTTTCCGAACCGCTGGCGTCGCCGCCCATCGACTTGGAGCGGGCGATGTCGGCGTTGAGGCTGGCGATCTGCTTCAAAAGGTCGTTGGCGCTGTCGACATCGGCGGCGATCTGGGTGTCGGCCTGCTTGGCCAGCGTGCCGAGCGAGGCGGTGATGCGGTCGCTGTCGGACAGGAAGGTCTGCACCCGGCTGAGCGCCTGCGAGCGCAGCAGCTGCGAGGCCGGCGAGTCGGCGGCGCCGGAGAAGGCGGTGTAGACGTCGTCCAGGCCGCTGAAATAGCTGTTGTCGCCGCTGGGGTCGCCGAACATGGCCTGGGCGTTGTCCAGATACTGCGACAGCACCGCCGCCGCCCCGGCGTCCGAGGCCGAGGCCAGGCTGGCCGACTGCAGGTATTTGTTGGCGACCCGGTCGATGCCGGCGACGCCGACCCCGGTCCCCATGCCATTGGTGGCCAGCGAGACCTGGTTGACCGTCTTGCGGACGTAACCGGGCGTGTTGGCGTTGGAGATATTGTCGGAAACGACCCGCAGGCCGGTCTGAGCGGTCAGAAGACCACTGGTTCCCACCGACAGGATGGTGTTCAGCGACATGAAGTCGAACCCTTACCCGGCAAGGCCGCACCCCCATCCCGGACGATTCTGCCGGGCGGCGGCGGATCGGCGGAAGGCTTGGCTCCGCTAACCCTTTGATTCTTATGGCGCGCCTTCTGGCGCACCGGCGTACTCGCAAGTCATATCGCAAGGACGGCGCCAGTCGGGGCGCCAGGCCGGAAGCGGCGCCCAAGATGGGCAGGCTTGGGCCCTGCGACCCCGCATGGCCCGGCAATTTCGTCCATCGCCGATCCCTACCGGGGGATTAACGGGCTCATTTTTCCTTTGGTTTTCATAGGCTTGGCGGCTGGCCCGGCAAGTGGCGCATTGGTTGCTGGGGAGGGGTGGAACGATCCGTGCGCAGTAGGCGCCGCCATCCCCACCAAGAAGGCTCGACCGCCATCCATGAGCGCGCCCGTCGTCAATCCGGCTGTGACCGCCAACCCCGCCGCCCAGGCGGCCGGTGGCCTGTTCGGCCGTGCGGCCGGAGCGCAGACACCGCTGGTCGGCTTCGAGGCGCTGCTGGCGGCGCTGTTCCCGACCGCCGGCGTGACGCCCGCCGTCCCGGGGAAGGTTGCGACTGACGCCCAGGCCGACCAGGCCCAGAGCGATCAGGCCAAGACCGAAGACACCGCCGCGACCACCGACCTGACCGCCCTGCAGGCGCAGCTTGCCGCCCTGCTGGCCCAGGTCCCGGTTGGAACGCCGCCGGCCACAACGCCAACGGCGTCGGAAACGACGTCGTCGCTGACCAGCCCCACGGCGCCCAAGACCCTGCCCGCCGATCTGCTGCTCGCAATGAAAGACAGAACGCTGGCCTCCGCCGCCCAGCCCACGGCGGCGAACGCGACCGCGCCCGCCGCTGACGCCGCACCGACGGACGCCGCTCCGACCCCGACGACGCCCGCCAACGCCGCCCTGCAACTCGCCGCTGCCGATCTGCCGCCGCTGGTCCAGCCGGCGATCCCGCCCAAAGCCGCCGCACCCGCCGCTCAGACAGCCAAGGTCGAGGCGCCCGCCGCGCCGCTCGCCGAGCTCAAGTCGGTCGCGCCGCCCGCCCCGCCTGTTGTTCCGGCCGCCCCGGCCGAAGCGGCGCCCGCGGTAGCGGCCGTGGTCACGCCGCCGGCTGAAGCTCAGGCTGTGGTCGCCGCCCAGACGCCCAAGCCGGACCGCGCGCCTATCGCCCCGGCTAATCACATTCCGGCCCAGGCCGCCGCGCCCAAGGCCGACGGGCCGCAGATTCTGGCCCAGGCCACGCCCACCCAGACCGCCGCCGCCGTCCTGGCCGCCCAGGCCGGCAGTGGCGGCGCCAGCGGCGACAGCGCCGACCGGGGCCAGCCGGATTCGCCTGAAGGCCAGGCCGCCTCCAACCAAGGCGCTCCCGACGCCGCCAGCCTGCCGGCCGCCGGCCAGCCCAGCATCGCCCACATGATCCAGGCCCAGGCTTCGGCGGTCGCCACGCGCGGTGCGCCGGAGACGGTGGCCAAGCTGGCCGCCCAGATCATCAAGAAGCTGGAGGCCCGCACCAGCCGCTTCGACATCGCCCTGGACCCGGTTGGCCTGGGCAAGGTCGACGTCAAGGTCGAGATCGGAGCCCAGGGCCAGATGACCGCCGCCCTCAGCTTCGACTCCGCCGCGGCCGCCGCCGAACTGCGCGGCCGGGCCGGCGAACTGCGCGCCGCGCTCGAGCAGGCCGGGTTCGACCTGGGCAACGGCAGCCTGTCCTTCAACTTCAACGGCCAGGGCGGCGAAGCCGGCAAGCAGACCTTCGCCGAACCGGACCGCCGCCCCAACCGCATCCTGCAGGCGACGACCACGGCCGATGCGCCGCCGATCGCCGCTTCCCGCTCACCCTTCGACAGCCGGCCCTCCGGCGTCGACGTCCGTATCTGAGGTTCCTCATGGTCGACGCCACCACCGCAACCGCCGCCTCCTCGGTCGCCAGCAAACTGGCGAGCAGCAAGGGCCGGCTGGCCGACAGCGAGGAGACCTTCCTGAAGCTGCTGACCACCCAGCTGAAGAACCAGGACCCGCTCTCGCCGCTGGATTCCAACCAGTTCACCCAGCAGATCGTCCAGATGACCGGGGTCGAGCAGCAGTTGATGACCAACGACCTGCTGGCCAAGCTGATCGGTCTGTCGGATGGCGGGCTTTCCGGTTCGGTGGGCCTGATCGGCAAGCAGATCAAGGCGGCCAGCGACAGCGCCACCCTGGCGGACGGCAAGGCCAGCTGGTCCTACGACCTGGCCGGCGCCGCCCAGGACGCCACCATCAGCATCGTCAATTCCGCCGGCCAGACCGTCTACAGCGAGACGGCCTCCAACCTGGCCAGCGGCAGCCACGACTTCACCTGGAACGGCAAGACCACCGACGGCCGCACCCTGCCGGACGGCGGGACCTACACCGTCAAGATCGCCGCCAAGAGCGCGACCGGCTCGACCGTGGCCGTCACCCCCTATGTCAGCGGCGTCGCCACCGGGGTCGAGACCCTGGACGGCGCGACCGTCGTCTCGCTCGGCAAGACCAAGATCCCCGTCAGCCAGATCGTCAGCGTGACGAACCTGTCGTGACGGCCGCTTCAACCCTCACCCTTTCCCGCGTTCGCAGAGGATTTTCGATATGAGCATCAACAGCGCCATGCTCGCCGGTGTTTCCGGACTTGTGGCCAACTCGTCCGCCCTGGCGGCGATCTCGGACAACATCGCCAACGTCAACACCGTTGGCTACAAGCGCTCGTCCGCCAACTTCTCGACCCTGGTCAGCTCGCGCGGCGCCACCAGCTCCTATGCGGCCGGCGGCGTGCTGGCCAAGACGCGGACCTATATCAGCCAGCAGGGCCTGTCCCAGCAGTCGACCAACACCACCGACATGTCGATCTCGGGCCAGGGCTTCTTCGTCACCACCGACAAGCCCGAGGGCCTGACCTCGGCCGACGCCCGCTCGTTCACCCGGGCCGGCGCCTTCGCGCTCGACAACCTGGGCTATCTGAAGAACGACGCCGGCCAGTATCTGCAAGGCTGGCTGGTCGACGACGCCGGGGTCATCACCACCGACCCGTCCGACCTGACCCGCCTCAGCAGCATCAACGTCGCCAATGTCGGCGGCGCGGCCGAGAAGACCACCCGGGCGGCGATCACCGCCAACCTGCAGTCCAGCCAGGTCCAGTCGGCCCAGCTCGGCGCCTACAACGCCGCCACCAACTCGATGGCCATGTATGACCCGGACGCCAACGTCGGGGTGAAGCCGGACTTCTCCATGCAGGTCCCGGTTTCGGACTCCAAGGGCGGCAAGCGCACCATCCAGCTGGACATGCTCAAGAGCAGCGTCCCCAACCAGTGGTACGCCGAAATCCGCGCCGTCCCGGCCAGCGATGTCGAGACGGGCGCGGGCCTTTCCAACGGCCAGATCAAGACCGGCATCATCGCCTTCACCTCGGACGGCCGGCTGGACGCCGCCGCCACCACCCTGTTCCCCGACCCCGACAACCCCATCCTCAGCTTCGGCGACTCGCTGGGCGCCGCGCCGGCCGCCGGCGAAGTGAAATGGGCCACGGGCCTGGGCGTCGACGGCCAGGACATCCGCCTGGACCTGGGCGGCGGGGCCGGGGGCCTGACCCAGTACGACAGCCAGTCGGTGCTGCAGGCGGTGACCACTAACGGCACGGCCTTCGGCAACTTGACCAACATCGAAGTGGACGACAAAGGCTTCGTCACCGCCATCTTCGACAACGGCATCACCCGCAAGATCGCCCAGGTTGCCATCGCCACCTTCGCCAATCCAGACGGGCTGAAGTCAGTCAACGGCAACTCATTCCGGGTAAGCCAGGGCAGCGGAACCTACAATCTGAAGTCGGCCGGCGAAGGCGGCGCGGGTCTTATCGCCCCGTCCAGCCTGGAAGCCTCGACCGTTGATCTGTCCAGCGAGTTCACTGGTCTGATTACTACTCAGCGGGCCTACTCAGCATCTTCCAAGATCATCACTACAGCGGATCAGATGCTTGAAGAACTCCTCAACATTAAGCGCTGATAACAGCCGTTAAGGCGTCTTAAGAGCTTTGTATCAACTTGAAACACCTGGGGCTGGAGGAAGGAAATGATTGGTTACCTTTCTCTTTACTATCGCGATTCACTGGATGTTATCGCCGGACGGCTACTGTCAGCGTCAACAACGGTGGTGAGAGAGGCTTAAGGCCATGCTTCAACAGCAGCGCACGAACAGCAGAGGCGAGAAGTACGTGATCGGACCGACCGGCGCGCCGCTCACGCTGTCCGACCTGCCGCCCGCCAACACCGAACGCTGGGTCATCCGGCGCAAGGCCGAGGTGGTGGCGGCGGTACGAGGCGGGCTTCTGTCCCTGGACGACGCCTGTGAGCGATACCGGCTGACCAATGAGGAATTCCTCACCTGGCAGCAGTCGATCGACCGGCATGGGCTGGCCGGTCTGCGGACCACGAGACTTCAACAGTATCGCTGAGCCGCTTTCCGCCCCCCTTCCTGGCTCGCGAGACTCGCGGCCGTGCTCTGCCGAGCACGGCCGCGTTTCGTTTCCGCCCCCTCTGGGGGCGGGCCGGCGCGCGCAGCGTGACGGCGGGGGCTGAAGCCCACCGGAATCCCGCGCCCTACGAGCCCCCTTCGGCCCTCCGGGCCACTTCCCCCAGAGGAGACCTTTGCATAAGGGCTCGAAGCTTGATTCTCTGGTGATGTAGCCAGGGAGCTGGGGATGCACCGTTCGAGCGGTCAGGGTGATCTGGGGC
>NZ_JAUSVS010000001.1:315000-1083908 GCF_030814835.1 Caulobacter ginsengisoli | reverse complement strand
ACTCCCGTGAACGGCATCCCCAGCCTCCTTCCGAAGGCCGGAAAACTGTCACGGATGTCCCCGAACGCTTGTCACGGATGTCTCCGGTCCAAACAGCAAGCGAGGAGGAGAGTTGCGACCAGCAAGCTCGCCCTACAACGGCAGACTCACCCGCGCCGTCAGTCCACCGCCATCCCGGTTGTGCAGCGTGACATCCCCCCCATGCGCCCGGGCCACCGAGCGCACCACGGCCAGGCCCAGGCCGATGCCGCCGGTCTCGCGGTTGCGGGAGGGCTCGCCGCGGTAGAAGGGGTCGAACACCCGCTCCAGTTCGGCGACCGGAACGCCCGGGCCGTCGTCGTCGATCTCGATGATCGCCGCCCCGCCTTCGGCGAACACCCGGGCCCGGGCCCGCTGGCCGTAGTTCAGGGCGTTCTCGGCCAGGTTGGCGACCAGCCGGCGCAGCGCCACCGGATCGCCGTTGAGCACCAGCTTGTCGGCGCGTTCGACGGTGGCGTCCGCGCCGGTCTCGGCCAGGTCGTCCATGACGCTCTCGACCAGCGAGGAGAGCTCCAGCGGGGTGCGTTCGCGGGCCTTGGTGGCGTCGGCGACGAAACTCATGGTGGCGGCGATCATCGCCTCCATCTGGTCGACGTCGGACTCCAGCTTGGGCCGCAGATCGTCCGGCGCCGCCTCGATACGGAAGCGCAGGCGGGTCAGGGGCGTGCGCAGGTCATGGGCGATGGCTCCGACCATGGCGGTGCGATCCTCGACATAGCGCCGCAATCGCTCCTGCATGCGGTTGAAGGCGGTGGCGGCGGCGGTGACCTCGCGGCTGCCGTCGATGGTCAGGGGCGCGGCATTAGGATCGCGGCCCAGCCGGTCGGCGGCGTCGGCGAAGGCGGTGATCGGCCCCGCCAGCCGCCGGGCGAACAGCCAGGCCAGCGGCGCGGTGGCCAGGATCGACAGGCCCAGGGTCGCCAGGATGTGGCCCTCCCAGCTGTCCCACCGGAATTCCGGCTTGGGCTCGGCGGTCAGCCAGCGGCCGTCCGACTGCCGCACCGCGATCTGGAAGGGGGCGAAGATGATGCGGTCGTCGAAGTTCCGCAGCTGCGGGCCGACCCCCAGCACTATCCCCGCGGCCGGGCCAGCCATGCCGCCTGGCGGCCCGAACGGCGGTGGCGGGCCGGGTTGATCGGCGCCTGGCGGCGGCACAGCCCTGCGCATCACCCGGAAATCGTCGGGCTGGGGTCCGACCCGAAAGACCTGGGTCTCCACCCGCCGCGTGCTGCCATGCGACATCAGCCGCATGACCATGCGGGGCGGAGGCCGGGTGACCACCACCACGTCCTCGGCGGGAACGGAGAGCGCCTGGGCGACGGC
This sequence comes from Caulobacter ginsengisoli, assembly GCF_030814835.1. Classification (GTDB taxonomy): domain Bacteria; phylum Pseudomonadota; class Alphaproteobacteria; order Caulobacterales; family Caulobacteraceae; genus Caulobacter; species Caulobacter ginsengisoli. The sequence goes on along the minus strand of NZ_JAUSVS010000001.1, from coordinate 1,082,546 downwards.
GGCGCGGAAGTCGTTTCGCCAGCGGCCGGGTCGACCGTCGTCATAGTCCTTCGGCGGCTGATCCTTCAGCCGGACCAGCAGCGGACGGGCCTCGCCCATCGGGTGCAGGCCTGGCGAGCGCAGGGCGCCGGTCACCGAGGCCAGGCGGTACACTTCCGGCCCCGGCGGCTGCAGGCTGAGCAGCACCCCGATCGAGACGGCGTGGGCGGCGACCATGGTGAAGGCCACCAGGGCCAGCACCTGGACGAACAGGGGAATGCCGCGGCCGGTGAGGCGGCTCACCCGCGGGCCACCTTGGCGGTGAACATGTAGCCTTCGCTGCGGATGGTGCGGATCAGTTCGCCGCTGCCGCCCCCAGCGGCTCCATCGTCCAGCTTCTTGCGCAGCCGGCTGATCTGCACGTCAATGGCGCGGTCGTAGGCGTCGCTGTCCCGGCCCCGGGCGAAGTCCAGCAGCTGGTCGCGGGTCAGCACCCGCTGGGGATGGTCGACGAAGGCCCGCAGCAGCGAGAACTCCCCGCCCGACAGGTTGACCACCACGCCCTGCGGCGAGCGCAGCTCGCGCCGCACCAGGTCCAGCCGCCAGCCGGCGAACAGGCAGGCCGCGCCCACGCCCTCCTCGCCGGTCCCGGCCGGCTCGCGCCGCCGCCGCAGCACCGCCCGCACCCGGGCCAGCAGCTCGCGCGGATTGCAGGGCTTGGGCAGATAGTCGTCGGCCCCCAGCTCCAGCCCCACGATGCGGTCTGTCTCCTCGCCCATGGCCGAGAGCATGATGATCGAGGGGGCATTGGCCGTGCCAGACAGCCGCCGGCAGATCGACAGGCCATCCTCGCCCGGCATCATCACGTCCAGCACGATCAGGTCGACCGGCCCCCGGGCCAGCGCCGCCTCCATGCCCTTGCCGTCGCCGGCGGTCTCGACCTGGTAGCCATGACGGGTGAGGAATTCGGACACGACATCGCGGATCCCGCGGTCGTCATCGACCATCAGGATGCGGGCGCCCACTTCCGACGGCGGGGTGTTGGCAGTCTCCATGACCAGCTCCATGCCTCCCCATTGCAGCCTCGACATGGCCCGGGAATTTCAGGGGTGCAACAAGCGGATGGTTTTTGCGGGGCGGCGGGATCAGGCTTCCTTCGAACCCAGCGCCTCCAGCCAAGCCCGCGCCACCGGCCGGTTCTCATGAACGGCCCAGTCCAGCGGCGTGCCGCTCCACAGCTTGTCGGGGATGTCGGTCCGCGCGCCGTACGCGACCAGCAGGGCGAGCAGGTCGATGTTCTCGCTCAGGGCGGCCTGATGGAGCGGCAGGCTGTGGGCGTGAACCGGCATGAACCGGTTGGGGTCGGCGCCGGCCTCGAGGGCTGTCCGCGCCGCGTCCGTCTGGCCGTTGATGACCGCCAGGGCGAGGGCCATCTGAAGGTCCGCCGCCGAGGCTTTGGACAGCAGGGTCTTCAACGCCTCGGCCTGTCCCGTCGCGGCGGCGATGGAGGCGGTCAGGGGCGCGCCGGCGGCGACCAGGGCGCCCACGGCCTCGAGTTCACCGTGGGCCAGGCTCATGTCCACGCCGCTGGCCGAGGGCTCGGCGCCGGCTTCCAGCAACACCCGCATCAGCGGCAGCTGCTGGCCCTGTTCGCGGACCGAGGCGCCGGTCATGACCAGCTCCAGAGCGTAGGTCAGGTCGCTCTTGTCGACGCCGCGGGCGATCATCGCCTGGGCGATCTCGACGATGTTGGCCGGCAGGGCTGGCGCCAGCCGGGGGTTGTTGGCGATGAACCAGAAGAGCTTGGGGTCGAGGAAATACTGCTGGCGGGCGGCCTGGCGGTAGCAGTCCGGCTCGACGATCCGCTCTCGCAGCAGCCAGGGCTCGGCGTCGAGCAGCGCGCCCAGCCTGGCGATATCGCCGGCATGGATCGCCGCGATGGCCTTGCGAAAGGTCCTGTCCTGGACCACCGGCCGGTCCAGCAGGGTGACGATGGCCGACCGGTCGGGTCCCGAGCCTCGCCGGGCGGCCGCGAGGGGCGAGCGGCCTCGGTGGTCAGGCTGCCATTCCAGGGCGCCGTGACGGATCAGCAGTTCGACCAGGGCCGCCGGGCCACGGGTCGCGGCGGCATGCAGCGATGGGGCCCCGGCGGTGTCGCGCTTGGGATCGGCGCCGGCTTCCAACAGCAGCCGGGCGGTCTCCAGGCGGCGGTCATCGGCGGCCTCGCCGGCGCAGGCGTGCCAGAGCGGCGTCCCCAGGTCGCCCGTCTCTCCGTTGGGCGCCGCCCCCTGGGCCAGCAGCCGGCGGACCTCGTCCGCCGCCCCGATCCTGGCGGCCAAGGCCAGGGGCGAGAGTGGTCCCGGCGGGCCGTCCTCTTCGCGCCTCTGGGCGATGCGCCGCATCAGCTCGGCCCAGCTCTGCGCGCCATACTCGGCGGCGAGGTCGCGCTGAGCCCTGGCAAGGCCCAGGCCCGAGGCCCTGGCGCGGCGCTTGGCTTCCTTGCGCAGGAATTCCTGCGAGGCGCGGCCGGGGAGCGGGCGCGGGGCGTCCTGGGATGAGTTCATGGCAACACCTTTCCTCTGCGGCCCGGCGTCCGCTGACGGGCAGGAAAGGTCATGGGACCGTAGGCGATCGGCAAGGCGGGCTGAGCCCTTTCCGCGGACGGGTGGCCACCCTGTCGGCCATGCGAAAACCTACCCAGGCGGCGGTGAAACGGCAAGGGCGGGACATGACCATCTTCACTTCCGGGCCCCGGTGACGGCCGGCAACCTGCACCTCGCTGGGAAGGACCCAGCGCAACATCCGGAGGCCGACCATGCGGCGCACCCTGATAGCCCTGACCCTGCTGACCACCCTGGCCGCGCCCCCGATGGCGTCTCTGGCCCAGGCGCGAGGATTCGATCCGGCCCAGTGCGGCCGCATCCAGGACGTCGACCTGCCCTACGACGTCACCCGGGCGGCGGAGGGCCTGACCTTTTCGGGCAAGGGCGAGGTCATCGTCGTCAGCGCCCAGGCGATCCGGGCGAATGGCCGGTCCTATGCCGGTCCCGAGGTGGCCGCCTATCACGAGAGACTGGGCCGGTTCCTGACCCAGGCGGACGCGATGGCGCGACAGGCGGCCAACCCGTTCGCGGGCGGCGGCGCCGAGCTGGGGCGGGCCGCCAGCGGGATGTGCGAGGCGATCCTGGATCTGGCCGCTTCATCGGCTGTCATCGAAAGCCGGTTCAGCGGCTATGCTTCGCCGGTGCGAATTCGGCTGAAATAGATGACGCCCTTGGAACAGGGTCGAATAGCGCGGCGGCGGCGCTGGTCGCTGCTGCCGCGCCGGCATGCGCAGAACTGGGAAATCTACGCCAGCCTGCTGTTCCTGTTCTTCTATTTCACGGGCGCGCCGCACGCCTCCGCCGCCGGCATCGCCGCTTCGGTCCTGGCGGCGCTCGTCTTCCTGGCCCTGTATTTCGCCAGCTACTGGGTCCCGCCCAGCCTGGCCGCCGCGCCGATCGCCGCCATCGCCCTGCTGGGAACCCTGCTGCTGGGGGCTCACCCGGGAGCCAGCGTCTTCCTGTGCTACGCCGCCTCGCTGGCCTGCTATCTGTTCCCGCTGCGCTATGGCGTCGCCTGCGCCGTCGCGGTGCTGGCCGTCTTCCTGCTGCGGGCCGGGGCGGCGGGGTATCCCCAGACCTATCTGGCCATGAACAGCCTGGTGATCGTCGCGGTCGCCGCTATCTATCTGCAGGCCCGCCGCAGCGCCCTGATCACCGAGCGTCTGCATCTGCGCGAGGCCGAACTGGCCTCCATCCACCGCGCCTCGGAACGCCGCCGCATCGCCCACGACCTGCACGACCAGCTGGCCCAGAAGCTGGTGGTCATCTCCCTGAAGGCCGACCTGGCCCGCCGTCAGCCGGGCGCCGCCGACCAGGGACTGGCCGAGATCGGCGAGGCGGCGCGCGACACCCTGGCCACCGTGCGCCGGGTGGTCAGCGGCTATAGCGCCCGAGCCTTCGTCGAGGACCTGCGCCAGGCCGAGGAACTGCTGCGCCTTTCCGGCGTGGAGCCGGTCATTGACGCCCAGCTGCCCGACAGCCTGACCGAACGCCAGGAGTGCTTCCTGGCCCTGATCATGGGCGAGGCGGTCACCAACGTCGTGCGCCATGCGCGGGCGAAGTCCTGCCGCATCCATGTCCAGGCGGAGGCCGGCCAGTTGGTCCTGGAAGTCGCCGACGATGGACGCGGGTCGGCGCGCTACGAAGGGTTCGGGACCGACGGCATGCGCGAACGGGCGGCGGAGATCGGGGGCGCCCTGGAAATCCGCCGCGAACGGGGGACGCGGGTCATCCTGCGCCTGCCGCTATGACCATCCGCATTCTGGTCGTCGAGGATCAGAAGACGGTGCTGGCCGCCCTGGTGGCGTTGCTGGGGCTCAACGCCGATTTCGCGGTGGTCGGCGGCTATGCCGATCCGGTCCTGGCTCTGGAAGCGGCGGCGAGGTTGCGCCCCGATGTCGTGGTCTCCGACATCCAGATGCCCGGCATGAACGGACTGGAGCTGGCGCGGCGGCTGCGGACCCTGGCCCCGGACTGCCGGGTGGTGCTGCTCTCGACCTTCGCGCGGGCGGGTTATGTGCAGGAAGCCCTGCGACTCCGGATCGGCGGCTACCTGCTCAAGGACTCGCCGCCGGAGAGGCTGGCCGACGGCATTCGCGCCGTGGCGGCCGGACGGCGGCAGATCGACGGGGCGCTGTTGGAACTCGAGGAGGAGGGCGAGGCGCCGAGCGAACGCGACGGGGTGCTGCTGCACCTGGTGCGCGAGGGCCAGTCGAACGCCGAGATCGCCGGGGCGCTGGGGCTGAGCGAAGGGACCGTCAAGAACCTGATGACGGTACTGCTGGCCAAGATCGGGGCCAGGAACCGCGTCGAGGCCTGCCGTATCGCCGAGCAGCGGGGCTGGATCTAGGTCAGCCGGGGTTCGCCCTGCGGGATGGCGTCCAGCCGCGCCGCCTCGACGAAGGGAGTGAGCATCACGCCGGTCAGCCCGTGCTGCTCGGGCCGGCGCGGCTCGACCCCGAAGGTCAGCCGTTCGCGCTGGGCCGTGGGCGCGCGCAGGGTTCCGAACATCCAGTCCCAGACGGCCAGGAAGCTGCCGAAGTTGCTGCCGAAATGGCGGGGGTCGGCGGAGTGGTGCAGCTGGTGCGCAGCGGGGCTGAGGAAGAGGCGGCCCCACCAGCCGGGGAAGGCGATCCACAGATGCGAATGCTGCAGATGGCCGACGGCGAAGACGAAGGCGACGATGATCAGGTTGTGGCCCGCGACCGCCAGCGGGTCGATGGGCTGGCCCAGCAGCCAGCGGCCCAGGCCTTCGGTCAGGCCGATGAAGAGGGCGGTGATGTTGGCGAAGACCAGGGTGTCGACGGGGTGCACCCGAAAAGCGGTGGCCGGGGTCAGGACCTCGGCGGTGTGATGGACCTTGTGGAAGGCCCAGAGGGCCGGAATGCGGTGCTTGAGCCAGTGATCCACCCAGTAGGCCAGCTCGGCGGCCAGGAAGACGGCCAGGGTCAGCAGGCCGACGCCGACCGGCGGGGGGAGGGCGGGGGCGTGGGCGCCCAGCAGGCTGGTCAGGCCTGCGCCAGCCACTGTCGCGACGGCCGCCGCCGACAGGGTCGCCCCGCCGAAGATCGCGCCATAGATGAGGCCATTGAAGGCCAGCAGCGCCAGGTCGGCGCGACTGGAGCGGTGGCGCAGAATCCAGCGGGGAAAGAGGGTCCGCAGCAGCACCTTCAGCCTGACCGGCTTCTTGCCCGGTGGACGGCGGGCCAGCAGGATCAGGGCGGCGACGCACCCGGCTGTGGCCAGCGACCACAGCGAGGCGTTGGAGCCGGGCGACAGGAACAGGCCCGCCAGGCCGCGCAGCAGCCAGCCCGCCGCCTGCGACACAACCTCCAGCCCTGCGCCCTCGATCGCCATCTGGGCAACCTAGCGGCGGGTGGTGAGCCTTCTCTTAAGGCCGCCCGGTAAGGCTTTCGCAAGAGTCCGCGTGGTTCCTGACTGCTGGGGCAAAACGCCCTGTGGCCGAGTAGGGCCAACCCAGGAAGCGGGACTTAAGTCGTGGCGTTGAACAGCATCAACACCAATGTCGGCGCCATGCAGGCGCTGCAGGCCCTTACGGCCATCAACCGCGACCTCGCGACCACCCAGAACCGCATCTCGACCGGCAAGAAGGTTAACAGCGCCAAGGACGACGGCGCGACCTGGGCCATAGCCCAGACCCAGCGCAGCGAAATGCACGCACTCGACGCGGTGACCGCGTCGCTGCAGCGCGGCAGCTCCATCGTCGATATCGCCGTCGCCGGCGGCGAGACCATCTCCGACCTGTTGAACCAGATGAAGGAAAAGGCCCTGGCGGCGGCCGATCCCAGCCTGGACAGCAACGCCCGGGCCGCGCTCAGCAGCGACTATGTCGCCCTGCGCAAACAGATCGACATCGCCGCCAACAACGCCAGCTTCAACGGCATCAGCCTGATCTCAGCCGGGAGCAGCGGCCAGGTGAGGGCCCTGGCCAACAGCAACGCCAGTTCGACCATCGACGTGGACCACATCGACCTGTCGACCGGCGGCGCCCTGCTCAGCGGCCTGCCCGCCGACCTCACCGCCTCGATCTCCTCGGCCAACCTGACCAGCCTGACCAACGCCATCACCGGCGTGAACGGGGCCCTGGCCAAGCTGGGCACGGGCAGCAAGGCGCTGGACCTGCACACCACCTTCGTCGGCAAGCTGCAGGACACCATGGAGGAATCCATCGGCCGGCTGGTCGACGCCGACATGGCGCGGGAGAGCACCAAGCTCGCGGCCCTGAAGGTCCAGCAGCAGCTGGCCATCCAGGCCCTGTCGATCGCCAACCAGGCGCCGTCGCTACTGCTGCAGCTGTTCCGGAACTAGGGCAGCGGACAGGCATAGGCGAGCAGCCGATAGCGCTCGCCCTTTTCCCGCACCCCGTCGGAAACCAGGTAGCGCCGCCCCGCCTGCAGGAAGATGCCCTGGTCAGACCCGGGAACCGCGCCATTCTCGTTGTAGCTGATCCGGGCCTTGGTCCACCGCACCGCGCCGTCTCGTCCTTTCAGGCCGTAGGAGACCACCGTCCGCCAGGCCGCCTCGCCGATACAGCCGGTGTCGGTCTGATCACAGCCGCCGGTTGCGAAAAGATAGCGGATCTCGGACGCAACACCAGCGACGGGGAGCCGTGCGGCGGCTTGGCAGGTCATGCCTTCCGCCCGCATGCAACGATTGCAGTCGAACCCGTTCAGCCCTGCCGCTGGCGCCTGTTCCTGGGCCGAGGCGGCCGAAAGCGCTAGGCAACCTGCGAGCAGAGGGGCGGGAAGGGCGCGCCTCAGCAGGCGCCACATGCCCTCAGACATTCATCGACTCGATGGCCAAATCCGAGACGAACGGATTGCTGCGCCGCTCCGCCCCGAACGTGCTCATCGGCCCGTGCCCCGGCACGAAGGCCACGTCGTCGCCCAGGGGCCAGAGCTTCTGGGTGATCGAGTGGATCAGCTGCTCGAAATTGCCGCGCGGGAAGTCGGTGCGGCCGATGGAGCCCTTAAACAGCACATCGCCCACCTGGGCGAACCGCGAGGGCCGGTGGAAGAAGACGATGTGGCCGGGGGTGTGGCCCGGGCAGTGGACCACCTCCCATTCCGTCTCGCCCAGGGTGACGGTGTCGCCGTCGCCCAGCCAGCGGTCGGGGGTGAAGCTCTCGGCGCCGGGCATGCCATAGCGGGCGCCGCTCTCGGGGATCATGTCGATCCAGAACTGGTCGTCGGGATGCGGGCCCTCGATGGGAACCCCGGTCTCGGCCGCCAGCGCTGCGGTTCCGCCGGCATGGTCGAGGTGGCCGTGGGTGATCCAGATCTTCTCCAGAGTCAGGCCCTTGGCCTTCAGCGCCGCCATCAGGCGCGGGACTTCGCCGCCGGGATCGATCACCGCCGCCTTCAGGGTCTTGGCGCACCAGACGATGGTGCAGTTCTGCTGCAGCGGGGTGACCGGGGCGATCACGGCCTGGATGGCGGGTTCGGACATGACGGGTTCCTGGCGAGGGCGTGCAGCCATATGATCGGTGTTCACGCTCCCGATTGAAAGAGGGGCAGGGAGGGACAGATGACCACGGCCTTGAAGACCTATGGCTTCGACCGCATCCCCTTCCATCTGCACTGGACCGAGAAGTCGAGCTTCAAGGAGACCTATGGCGGCGGCTTCGACCAGGTCATCGTCGAGGGCCAGTATCTGAGGCCCCGCGAGGCGCCGCCCAGCAAGACCATGCTGATCTTCATGCATCCGACCGGGGTGATGAACCTCTTGCCGATGACCAACGCCATGGCCCGGGCCGGGCTGCCGGTCATCTGCGCGGCCAGCCGTTATCCGCACAACGACAGCGGCCTGATCATGGAAAAGGTGCTGATCGATCTGGGCCGTTATGTCCGCTACGCCAAGGAGAAGCTGGGCTTTGAGCATGTGGTGCTGGCCGGCTGGTCGGGCGGCGGGTCGCTGTCGATGTTCTATCAGAGCCAGGCCGAGAAGCCCTGGATCACCCAGACCCCGGCCGGCGACGCCTGCGACCTGGTCTCCGAAGGCCTGATCCCGGCCGACGCGGTGATGCAGCTGGCCGCCCACGTCTCGCGGGCCATCACGCTGACCGAATGGATCGACGCCTCGATCCTGGACGAGCACGATCCCAGTCGCCGCGATCCCGAGCTCGACCTCTATGGCGACCTGGTCAAGCCGCCCTATGACCAGGCCTTCCTGGACCGCTACCGCGCCGCCCAGATCGCCCGGTCCAAGAAGATCGACGACTGGGTCAAGGAGACGCTTCAGGTCGTGCGCCGCACGGGCGAGATGGAGCGGGCCTTTGTCGTCCACGGCACCATGGCCGACCCGCGCTGGCTGGACCTGGCCGTCGATCCCAACGGCCGCAAGGGGCCCAACTGGTGCTTCCTGGGCGAGCCCCACACGGTGAACATGATGCCGGCCGGCCTGGCGCGCTATTCCAGCCTGCGCTCGTGGCTGAGCCAATGGTCTTACGCCGAGAGCCGCGCCGACGGGCCTAAATGCGCCGGCGACATCACTGTCCCGGTGCTGATCATCGAGAACACCGCCGACGACGCCTGCACCCCCAGCCACACCCGCCGGCTCTATGAGGGCGTCACCCAGGCCGACAAGGAACTGTACCGCAACGAGGGGGCCAGCCACTACTATTACGGCCAGCCCGAGAAGATGGCCGAGAGCGTTGCAGCCTGTCTGGACTGGCTGCGGCGCAAGGGTCTGCTGGAGGCCTGAATCGGCCCGCCAGTGCAGGATTTTGCCAACAGACAGGGCCCATCGGGGCCGCGGTTGCCCATGGGGTCATTGCCGACAGACGATGTCGCCGCTAGCGTGCGGTTAATCGGCCCGGGGAAGGGCCTGTAATCTTCAAGCGGGGAATTGGCGGATGGCCACGGGGATAGGGCGCATATTTCAGCGCAAGTCGGTGGAGCAGATCCAGTCCGAGCACGAGCATGGTGAGCTGAAGCGCTCGCTGGGCGCGCTCAATCTGGTGCTGCTGGGGATCGGCTGCATCATCGGGACGGGTATCTTCGTGCTGACCGGCCGGGCCGCGGCCCAGTTCGCCGGCCCGGGCATCATGATCTCGTTCGTCATCACCGGCCTGCTCTGCGCCTTCGTGGCGCTCTGCTATGCGGAACTGGCCTCGGCGCTTCCCGTCTCGGGCTCGGCCTACAGCTACACCTACGCCTCGATGGGCGAGGGCGCGGCCTGGGTCATGGGCCTGCTGCTGCTGCTCGAATACGGCCTGGCCGCCTCGACGGTGGCCGTGGGCTGGTCGGGTTACTTCGCCAGCCTGCTGGCCGACATGCACCTGGGGATACCGCCCGAGCTGACAGCCGCGCCAGGGGTGGCGGTCAAGGACGCCGCCGGGGTGGTCATCGCCCACGGGGTCATGAACCTGCCGGCCATCGTGGTCATCGCCGCGGTGACCATGCTGCTGATTCGCGGGGTCACCGAGTCGGCGACCGTGAACAACATCATCGTCGCCATCAAACTGACGGTGGTCATCGCCTTCATCGTCATCGGCATGAAATACGTCAACACGGCCCACTGGACGCCGCTGGTGCCGGCGCAGATCCCAGCCGAGCCTGCTGGCACCAACATGGACATCTGGCACCAGATCTGGCGGGCGCTGGTCGCGGTCGTCACCGGTGACAACTCCACCAAATACGGCATCGGCGGCGTCATCCACGGCGCGGCGGTGATCTTCTTCGCCTATCTGGGCTTCGAAGCGGTTTCGACCGCCGGCGCCGAATCCAGGAACCCGGGCAAGGACATGCCGATCGGCATCCTGGGGGCCCTGGTCATCTGCACCGCCCTCTACATCGCCACCTCGGCGGTGCTGGTCGGCATCGTGCCCTACGCCTCGCTGGACAACCCCGCGCCCATCGCGCTGGCGGTGAACCAGATCGGCCTGCCGTGGTTCGCGGTGCTGGTGAAGATCGGGGCCATCGCGGGCCTCTCCAGCGTCATGCTGGTGCTGCTCTACGGCCAGACCCGCATCTTCTACACCATGTCCAAGGACGGCCTGCTGCCCAAGAGCCTGGCGGTGGTTCACAACACCTACAAGACGCCGTGGATCAACACGATCATCGTCGGCATCGCGGCCATGGCGGCGGCGGGCTTCCTGTCGCTGGACGCCCTGGCCGACCTCTCCAACGTCGGCTCGCTGGCGGCCTTCACCCTGGTCTGCATCACGGTGATCTACCTGCGGATCAGCGATCCCAAGCTGGCGCGTCCGTTCAGGACGCCGCTCTATCCGTTCACGCCGATCATGGGCGCGGTCATGTGCCTGGTGTTGCTGCTGGCCCTGATGGCCACCCCGGCCACCCGGAACTTCTTCCTCATCTATCTGGGGGGCGGCATCGTGCTCTACTTCGCCTACGGCATCTGGAACTCGAAGCTGGGCCGCGGCGTCATCGTCGAGGGTCACGAGGCGGCGCCGATGGAACTGCCGCACAAGCCGGAATAGGTCTGAACTTTCGAGCCTGGAATACAGCGGCCGGCGGGGTTCCTCGCCGGCCGCGATTTTATGATGCTGCCGATTCATGAAGCCTTGCCCCGCCTGCGCGCGGTGCTCCAGGCCGGTCCCTCGGCCGTGCTGGTCGCCCCGCCCGGGGCCGGCAAGACCACGGTCGTGCCGCTCGAACTGCTGAATCAGTCCTGGGCGGCGGGCGGCAAGCTCATCGTCCTCGAACCCCGCCGCCTGGCCGCCAGAGCCGCCGCCGCCCGCATGGCCTCGACCCTGGGCGAAGCGGTCGGCGAGACGGTGGGCTTTCGGGTGCGGATGCAGTCGAAGGTCTCGGCCAGGACCCGCATCGAGGTGGTGACCGAGGGCGTCTTCACCCGGATGATTCTCGACGATCCGGGCCTGGACGGCGTCGCCGCCGTCCTCTTCGACGAGTTCCACGAGCGCAGCCTGGACGCCGACCTGGGCCTGGCCCTGGCCCGCGACAGCCAGAAGCTGCTGCGCGAGGACCTGCGGCTGGTGGTGATGTCGGCCACCCTGGACGGCGCGGCGGTGGCGTCGCTGCTGGACGCCGAGGTGGTCGAGAGCCATGGCCGCAGCTTCCCGGTCGAGACCCGCTATCTCGGCCGCGACGAGCGTCTGCGGCTGGAGGACCAGATCGTGCGGGCCATCGAGCGGGCCCTGGCCGAGGAGAGCGGCGGGGTGCTGGTCTTCCTGCCGGGGCAGGGCGAAATCCTGCGCACCGCCGAGCGGCTGGCCGAGCGCCTTACCCGCCAGGATGTCGACATCGCCCCGCTCTACGGCGCCCTCGATCCGGCCGACCAGGACCGCGCCATCGCCCCTTCGCCGAGCGGCCGGCGCAAGGTGGTGCTGGCGACCTCCATCGCCGAGACCAGCCTGACCCTGCAGGGTGTCAGGGTGGTCATCGACGCCGGCCTCTCGCGGGTTCCGAAGTTCGATCCGGCCAGCGGCCTGACCCGGCTGGAGACCGTGCGGGTCTCGCGCGCCGCCGCCGACCAGCGCCGGGGCCGGGCCGGCCGCACCGAGCCCGGCGTCTGCTACCGCCTGTGGGACGAGGCCCAGACCCGCGCCCTGCCGGCCTTCGCCCGGCCGGAGATCCTGGAGAGCGACCTGTCGGGCCTGGCCCTGGACCTGGCCCGCTGGGGCGCCCGCGACCCGTCCGGCCTGGCCCTGCTCGACCCGCCGCCGGCCGCCGCCTTCGCCGAGGCCCGCAAGCTGCTCGAACGACTGGGGGCGCTGGACGGGGAGGGCAGCCTGACTGGCCACGGCCGCGCCCTGGCCGATCTGCCCCTGCCGCCAAGGCTGGCGCACATGGTCCTGCGCGGCGCCGCCGCCGACCAGGCCGTCCGCGCCGCCCGCATCGCCGTCCTGCTGACCGAGCGCGGCCTGGGCGGTCGCGACGTCGACCTGCGCCACCGCCTGGAAGCCTTCGAGCGCGACCGCTCGCCCCGGGCCCGCGACGCCCGCGCCCTGGCCGAACGCTGGGCCCGGGCCGCCGGCAAACCGACGGGCGCCGCACCGCTGGATGACGCCCTGCTGCTGGCCGAGGCCTTCCCCGAACGCATCGCCAAGGCGCGGGGGTCGTCCGGCGAGTTCCAGCTGGCCACCGGCCGCGGCGCCCATCTCGAACCGACGGACGCCATGGCGCGCGAACCCTGGCTGGCCATCGGCGAACTGGGCGGCGGCGCGGCCCGCGACCGCATCCTGCTGGCCGCCCCGCTCGATCCCGCCAGCCTGCGCGAGGCCTTCGCGGACCGCCTGACCGTCGAGGACCGCCTGGAGCCCAGCCCCAGCGGCCGCATGCAGGCCCGCCGCCTGCTGCGGCTCGAGCGGCTGGTCGTCGAGGACCGCCGCATCGACAATCCCGACCCGGCGATGATCGAGGCGGCCCTGCTGGATCAGGTGCGGCGCGAGGGGCTCGGCGGCCTATCGTTTGGCGCCGGCTCCGCGGGCCTGCGCCGCCGGGTCGGTTTCCTGCGCCAGTCAGACCCGGCCTGGCCCGATCTCTCGGACGAAGCCCTGCTGGCCACCCTGGAAAGCTGGCTGGCCCCGGCGCTGTCGGGCCGCCAGTCGCTCGGCGCGCTCGCCGACCACGAGCTGGTCGACGCCCTGAAAACCCTCATTCCCTGGGACCGCCAGCGCCAGCTCGACGCCGCCGCCCCGCCGCGCTGGACCGCCCCGACCGGCAACAGCTTCACCATCGACTACGCCGCCGAGGGCGGCCCCCGGGTCGAGGTCCGGGTCCAGGAACTCTACGGCCTGAGCGAGCACCCCACCGCCGCCGGCCTGCCCCTGACCCTGGCCCTGCTGTCCCCGGCCCACCGCCCGATCCAGATCACCAAGGACCTGCCGGGCTTCTGGCGGGGCAGCTGGAAGGACGTGAAGAGCGACATGAAGGGCCGCTATCCCCGCCACGTCTGGCCGGACGAACCCTGGTTGGCCACGCCAACGACGCGGGCCAAGCCGAGGGGAACGTGAGGTCATGGCCTTGTCGGCATCGCCATGACAGGGTGCCGCTCCATCCGATCTCGAAAGACCGCCCCATGCTGACCGGACACTGCCTCTGCGGCGACTGCCGCTACGAGATCGTCGGTGAGCCGGTGGTGGTGGCGCATTGCCACTGTGACGACTGCCAGCGGCTCAGCGGCGCGGGCCATGCCTCCGGGGCGATGTTCGCGGCGGAGGGCGTCACGCTCACCGGCCCGGTCGCCCGCTATGAGCTCACCGCCGACAGCGGCGCGACCGTCACCCGCATCTTCTGCCCGCGGTGCGGCAGTCCGCTGTTTGGCATGAATACTGGGATGCCGGGGTTCATGACTGTGACGCTCGGGACCCTGGATGACTCTGATCACCTGGCGCCGCAGGTGGTGGTGTTCGCCCGCAATCGCCGGGCCTGGGATGTCATGGATCCGGCCGTGCAGACGTTCGAGACCCAGCCCGGCTGGACACCGAAAGACGGGGTCTAGCCCGTCACCGCATAGATCATGATCCCGGTCGCCACCGACAGGTTCAGGCTGTCGGCCCGGCCGCGCATGGGGATCTTGACGTTGACGTCGCAGACCGCAGCCAGCTCGGGCGGCAGGCCGGCCTGTTCGTTGCCCATGAGGATGAGCGTGGGCGAGACATAGTCGGCCGAGCGGTGATCGACCGTGGCCGTCAGCAGGGTGCCGACCACCGAGCCTGGCCAGGCGTTCCGCCAGGCGATGAACTCGGCCACGCTGGCCTTGGCCAGAGGCACGGCGAAGATCGAGCCCATGGTGGCCCTCACCGCCTCGACCGAGAAGGGATCGCAGCAGTCGCCGACCAGGATCACCCCGCCGCAGCCGGCCGCGTCGGCGGTGCGCACGATGGTCCCCAGGTTGCCGGGGTCGCGCACCGCCTGCAGCGCCACCCAGCAGCGGGCGCTCTGGGGTTTGAGCGACTCCAGCGGCGTGAAGCCCTGGCGGAACACCGCCAGCACCGCCTGGGCGTTGTCGCGGCGGGCGATCTTTTCCAGGATGTCCTTGGTGACCTCGATGACCTGGCCGTGGGCGGCCAGGGTGGCGGCCACGGCCTTCCTGAGCAGCGGATGGTCGGCGGCGTCGCGGCCGTAGAGCAGGATCTCCGGCGCCCGGCCCTGCTCGACCGCCTCGGTGACGATCTTCAGCCCCTCGGCGAGGAACTGGCCGGTCTCCTCGCGGGCCTTGCGCATGTGCAGGGCGCGCACCGCCTTGACCGTGGGATTGGTCAGCGAGGTGACAATCCTTCCAGCAAGGTCGGGCTTCTCCGTCATGACGCCCAGCGCGCGAAGAACGACAGCCCCACCTGCCGCTCGGTGGCCGCTTCGCCCAGGGTCAGTTCGCCCCAGTCGATGGTCCCGCCGCGCCCGGCCATCATCTCGGCCATCAGCCCGGCCAGCGAGGCCCCGGAAATCCGCGCCGCATAGGCGTTGAGGATCAGGAACGAGGGATTGTCCGACATCAGCTGGGCGCAGGCGCCGGCCAGTTCCGGCAGGTCCTCGAAGAGGCGCCAGGTCTCGCCGGTCGGCCCGCGGCCGAACTTGGGGGGATCCAGAATGATGCCGTCATAGCGGCTCTCGCGGCGCAACTCGCGCTGGACGTATTTCTTGGCGTCGTCGACGATCCAGCGGATCGGCGCCTCGGCCAGGCCCGACAGCGCAGCGTTCTCCCGCGCCCAGCCCACCGACTTCTTGGAGGCGTCGACATGGGTGACGCTGGCCCCGGCCGCGGCGCAGACCAGGCTGGCGACGCCGGTATAGCCGAACAGGTTGAGAATCTTCAGCGGCCGGCCGGCGGACCGCACCCGCTGGTCCAGCCAGGTCCAGTTGGCCGCCTGCTCGGGGAAGAAGGCCAGGTGGCGGAAGTTGGTGAACCGGCCCTTGAACCGCACCTGGCCCCATTCCAGCGGCCAGGTGTCCGGCGGCTGGCGCTTGAACCGCCAGTGGCCGGCCTCGTCCTCGTCGGTCGGGTCGAACACCGCGTCGGCCCCGTCCCAATCGCTCTGCGGCAGGCGCGGGGCCCACAGGCACTGCGGCTCGGGCCGCACCACCCGGTAGTGGCCATAGCGTTCCAGCTTGCGGCCGTGACCGCTGTCCAACAGGCCGTAGTCGGACCATCCCTCGGTCTTCATGACCAGGGGTGTGGGAGCAATCCGAGGATTTCCGGCGTTCATGTGCCCGGCATTAGACGGTCTGGGTAATCGCCGTCCAGTCCACGACTTGCGGCGCGTGGGTGATTCACGTTTAGTGTCACACGGGGAAACGCAGGGGAGCCTAATGACGACCCTTTTGAAAAAGCCGCAACGATCGGCAAGAAAGCCCAAGGGCGACGGGCATATGAGACGGGGAGAAATCCTCGAAGCCGCCCAGAGAATCTTCCTGGTCGAGGGCTATCACGGCGCCACGATTCGGAAGATCGCCGACGAGGTGGGGGTCTCCTCGACGGCGCTCTACATGCACTTCAAGGACAAGGACGAGATCCTTCTGGAGATCAGCGACAACGCGATCTCCCGGCTGCTGGCCATTAACAGCGAGATTTCGGCGCGGCCCATCGACGCGGTGGCGCGGGTGCGGCTGATGCTGGACGCCTACATGACCTTCGCCCTGGAGAACCCCAACGCCTATGCGCTGGTGTTCTGCGCGCCGTCCGGAGTGATTGCCCAGGACCGCCAGGACGCGGCCATGGCGCTGGGCGAGCGCTGCTTCGAGAAGTTCATGGGCACGGTCCGCGAGATCGCCGCCTCGGGCCGCTTGCGCACCGGGTCGGCCGAGAGCGCGGCCCAGGCGCTGTGGGCGGCCTGCCATGGCCTGGTCTCGCTGCTGATCACCAAGCCCGACTTCAGCTGGGCGCCGGAGGGCGAGCTGCGCGACGTCATGCTCGACGGCATGCTCTACGGGCTGGTCGCCGATTAAGCCCATGGCCGCCGCCCGCTGGATATTGGGCGTCGCGGCGGCCTGTCTTCTGACGAGTCCAGTCCTGGCCGGCGAGCGCGTGGTCTCGCTCGACCAGTGCGCCGATCAGTATGTCCTGGCCCTGAGCCCGCGCGCAGACATCGTCGGCCTCTCGCGCCGCGCCGACGACGCCGACGCCTGGCTGCGCAAGGAGGCGAGGGGGCTGCCCCTGCGGCGGGTCAGCGCCGAGTCCGTGCTGGCCGCCCGCCCAACCCTGGTGGTCCGCTACTGGGGCGGCGATGGGCGGATGGACGCCATGCTGAAGCGGCGCGGCGTGCGCACCGTCCGCATCGACGAAGCCAGTGATTTCAACGCCGTGCGGGCCAATATTCGCAAGGTCGCGGCGGCCATGAACCAGCCGGCGCGCGGCGAGGCGCTGATCACCGGCATGGACGGCAAGCTGGCCGCCGCCCAGGGCCGCTGGCAGGGCGCCGGGGCCCTCTACATGACCCCCGGCGGCTTCACGGCGGGCAAGGGCACCCTGGTCGACGCCATCCTGGCGGCGGCGGGCCTGACCAACCTGGCCCCCGGCGCCGGCTACGCGGCCGTCCCGCTGGAGGCCATGGTCTTCAAGACTCCGCAGGCCTTCGTGCTGGGCTTCTTCGACTCGCTGGAGAACGCCATGGAGCGCTGGGCGCCGGGCCGGCATCGGGTGCTGCAAAGACGCCTCCCGGGCCGCACCATCGCCTCGCTGCCGGGGTCGATGCTGGGCTGTCCGGCCTGGTTCGCCGCCGACGGAGCGCTGGACATCGCCAAAGCGCGGCCCACAACGGGGCCATGACCCGCAGCCTGGCGATTCTGCTTCTGTTGCTCATCGCCGCCCTGGCCGCCGCCATGTTGCTGGGCGAGACGCCGCTGAGCGCCGAGCAGTATGTCCAGGCCTTCACCCACCCCAGCTCGGCCCCGGCCGAGGTCATCTGGTCGATCCGCGCCCCGCGCGCCCTGATGGCGGGGCTGGTCGGCGCCGCGCTGGGGCTGGCGGGCGCGGCCATGCAGGGCCTGCTGCGCAACCCGCTGGCCGACCCTGGCGTGCTGGGGGTTTCCGCCCTGTCGGGCCTGGGGGCCGCCGCCGCCATCGCCGCCGGCATCGCGCTCGCCCCCGGCGCCATCGAGCTGGCCGCCCTGGCCGGAGCCCTGGCCGCCGGCCTGATCGTCTCGGCCATCTCGGCCCGCTTCCGCGAGCCGGAGACCCTGATCCTGTTCGGGGTCTCGCTGTCGGCCTTTGGCGGGGCCCTGACCGCCCTGGTGTTCAACTTCTCGCCCTCGCCGGTGACCACGGCCGAGGTGATGAGCTGGCTGCTGGGCTCGGTGGAGAACCGCGACTGGATCGACATCCTGCGAGCCCTGATCCCCATGGCCCTGGGCGCCTGGCTCTGCGCCTGGTCGGCCAGGGGCCTGACCATGCTGACCCTGGGCGAAGAGACCGCCGCCCTGTCAGGCCTGCCGATGGCCCGCCTGCGCACCGCCGCCGTCGCCGGCGCGGCCCTGCTGACCGGGGCGGCCGTGGCCGCGTCCGGGGTCATCGGCTTCGTGGGCCTGGCCGCCCCCCACCTGGTTCGCCGCAGCGTCGGCGACGATCCTGGCAAGACCCTGCTGCCCTCCGCCATCGCCGGGGCGGCGCTGCTGGCCGCCGCCGACCTCGTCGCCCGGCTGATCCCGACCGAGCAGGAGCTCAAGCTCGGCGTCGTCACGGCCCTGTTCGGCGCGCCGCTCTTTGCCCTGGTCGCCTGGCGGGCGTCGCGCAGCTGGCGCTCCACTGGCGCGGCCCCGTCCTCGTCCCTGCGCGCCCCGCCGGCCCAGGCGGTCGGCCTGACCCTGGTCGGCGGTGAGGTGGTCGGGGTGCTGGGCCCCAACGGCTCGGGCAAGACCACGCTGCTGCGCGGCGGGCTGGGACTGCTGGACAGCGGCCATGGCCTGATCCTCTGGGATGACCAGCCCCTCTCGAACCTGACCGAGGCCCAGCGGGCGCGCCTGGTCGGCTACCTGCCGCAGGAGCGTCACGTCGGCTGGAATCTGTCGGCGCAGGACATCGCCGCGCTGGGCGCCCCGGACCTTTCCCTGTCCGACGCCCATGCCGCCGCCAAATACTATCTCGCCAAGGTCGGCCTGCGCCGCCTGCTCCAGCGCGGCGTCCTCGACATGTCCGGCGGCGAGCGGGCCCGGGTGCTGCTGGCCCGGCTGCTGGCCACCCGGGCCGCCGTCCTGATCGCCGACGAACCCGCCGCCGGCCTCGACCCCGACGCCCAGCTGCACATGCTCGAACTGCTCCGGGCCGAGGCCGCGCGCGGCGCCAGCGTGGTGGTCACCCTGCATGACCTGACCCTGGCCGCCCGCTTCTGCGACCGCCTGGTGGTGCTGAAGGCCGGCCGCGCCGTCGCCGAAGGGCCGCCGATAGAGGCGTTGCGGCCGGAAGTCCTGCGCGAGGTGTTCGGCCTGGAGGGCGGGCTCATCGAAACCCCGGCCGGCCTGACCCTGGCGGCGCGCCGGATCGTCAAATGAGCGGCCTCTTCGACGATCCCGAGCCCCTCCGGCCGACCGATCGCCTGTTCTTCGCCGTCTTCCCCGATGCCGGGACGGCGGCGCGGATCGCCGTGCTCGCCGATGGCCTGCGGGGCCAGCTGAACCTGCGGGGGCGGCCGCTCGCTCCGGAGCGTTTCCACATCACCATCAGCCACCTGGGCGACTATGTCGGGGTCCCAGAGTCGGTCGTGGAGCCCGCGACGACCGCGGCGGCCAGCCTCACCGCCGCGCCGTTCGAGGTGACCTTCGACCGCGCCGCCAGCTTCCATGGCCGCTCCGGCAACCGGCCGTTCGTCTTGCGGGGCGGGGAGGGGTTGGCCGGGGTCATCGCCTTCCAGCAGCAACTGGGCGCGGCGATGGTCAGATCGGGTCTGCGGCCGGACCGCAATTTCACGCCGCACGTGACCCTGCTCTATGACGACGCCCTGGTCCCGGAAACGCCCGTCGCACCGATCAGCTGGACCGCCGCCGAACTGGTCCTGGTTCACAGCCTGCTGGGCCGAACCCAGCACATCGCCCTGCGGCGTTGGCCGCTCGCGGCGTAGCGGCGGCCTTGCATACTGTTAACCCCAGACCGATATCCGTGGCTGAAACAACGGCGCGCGCGATTCGCGACGCCTGCACCCAGAGGGCCCCTGCATGTCCGAATACGACCGTCCGATGATGAACCTGGTCCCGATGGTGGTCGAGCAGACCAGTCGTGGCGAGCGCGCCTACGACATCTTCTCGCGCCTGTTGAAGGAGCGGATCATCTTCCTGACCGGTCCGGTCGAGGACGGCATGGCCTCGCTGATCTGTTCGCAGCTGCTCTTCCTGGAGTCCGAGAACCCCAAGAAGGAAATCTCGATGTACATCAACTCGCCGGGCGGGGTGGTGACGTCGGGTCTCGCGATCTACGACACCATGCAGTACATCAAATGCCCGGTCTCGACGGTCTGCATGGGCATGGCCGCCTCGATGGGCAGCCTGCTGCTGTGCGCCGGCGCCGCCGGTCACCGGATCGCCCTGCCCAACGCCCGCATCATGGTCCACCAGCCCTCGGGCGGCTTCCGCGGCCAGGCCTCGGACATCGAGCGCCATGCCGAGGACATCATCAAGACCAAGCGCCGGCTGAACGAGATCTACGTCCACCACACCGGCCGCAGCTACGAGGAAGTCGAGAAGACCCTGGACCGCGACCACTTCATGAGCGCCGATGAGGCCCTGGCCTGGGGCATCGTCGACCGCGTGCAGTCCACCCGCGACGAGGACGTCAGCGGCGCTTAAGCTTAGCCCCTCAATCGTTGAGATGTCTGGAGAGCAGGCCGACCAGCGCGGCCTGCTCTTCCGCTGTCTGGACCCTGAAGCGGTCGAAGTCGGCGCTCAGCCGCACGTCGGCGAACAGGCCGGCCGGGTCCTCATGAAAATGCAGGAAGGCCTTGGACTTGCGGTAGAAAACCCCGCGCGCCTTCTCGGTCAGCCCGCGCAGGGCGCGGATCTGGGCCAGCAAGGGCTCCAGTTCGTCCAGCGCCGCCGGCCGGGCGTGGCGCATCAGCTGGGCTTGCCGCGGAAGACGCGGTAGCCCTTCTCGTCGGCCATCTGCAGCATCTCCTTGTCGCCGGAGGTGTCGCCATAGGCGGCGGCCAGATGGACGTCCTCGCCATAATGGGCCTTGAGCCGGCGGACCTTTTCCGGGCCTCGGCAGTTGGGGCCGGCCAGGACGCCCAGGCAGCGGTCGTTGGCGTCGAAGGCCAGGCCGCTGCCGATCAGGGCGTCGGCTCCCAGGCCGCGGGCGAAGGGGGCGACGATCAGGTCGGGAGAGGCGGTTACGATCACCGTCTTGGCGCCCTTCAGACGCCAGCGCCGCCAGGTGGCCAGGGCGTCGGGGCGGAACAGCTTGGGCGCGGCCCATTCGGCGAAGGCCTTGGCCTGGGCCTCCAGCTCCTTCTGCGGCGCGCCCTTGAGGAATTCCCGCACGGCGGCGGCCTTCAGCCGGCCCCGGTTGCGGTGGAACAGATAGGCGAAGGCGGCCGGGGCCAGCTTGATGCAGCCCAGCATGTAGCGCGCCCCGCCCGCCCGCCACTTCAGGAAGGCGGTGAAGCTGTCGCGGACGGTCAGCGTCCCGTCGAAATCGAACGCCACCAGGGCGGGGGCGTCCAGCGGGTCAGCCATGATGTGAATCGAGGACGTCAATCGTCTCGCCAGTGTTGTTGCTCTGCGTCCCATCGTCCCATCGCGCGGCTTTCGCCCCGCGATCTCCAGTCCGGCTGCCCCTCAAGGCCAAGGCGGCCGTCCCTGCACGATTCGTGACACCTGTTTCATAGCCTCAACCCCTTGTAGTTCAAGGAGACGTGAGAAGCGCTGCGACGCCTTACCGCGTAACCCTGGGCCGGTGCTTGTTCCATGATGGGACATGACCCATCTATGACGGTGAGGCCGAACGCCCGCTTTGATGGGTGGAGATCGGCGCATTCCTTAGGTGTGTGGCGCCTGGACGCTTGTTCGGGACGCCCGGATCGGGGAATGTCAAGGATTAGACAACCCGCGGCGCGTATCCTGCAAGTTCGATTGGCGGGAAGCGCCCCCGGGGAGGCGGTGTTCGGTTCTGGGACCGGATCCGCCGTAGCGTGAGAAGCGACATGACCAAGGCCGCCAGCGGCGACTCGAAAAGCACTCTGTATTGTTCTTTCTGCGGAAAGAGCCAGCATGAGGTGCGCAAGCTGATTGCCGGTCCGACCGTGTTCATCTGTGATGAATGCGTCGAGCTCTGCATGGATATCATCCGCGAAGAGCACAAGATCGCCTTCGTCAAATCCAAGGATGGGGTGCCGACCCCCAAGGAAATCTGCGAAGTCCTCGACGATTACGTGATCGGCCAGATGCACGCCAAGAAGGTCTTGGCCGTTGCTGTGCACAACCACTACAAGCGCCTCAACCACGCGCAGAAGAATAACGACGTCGAACTGGCCAAATCCAACATCCTGCTGGTCGGCCCGACGGGCTCGGGCAAGACCCTGCTGGCCCAGACCCTGGCGCGAATCATCGACGTGCCGTTCACGATGGCCGACGCCACGACGCTCACCGAAGCCGGTTATGTCGGCGAGGATGTCGAAAATATCATCCTGAAACTGCTGCAGGCCGCCGACTACAACGTCGAGCGCGCCCAGCGCGGCATCGTCTACATCGACGAGGTCGACAAGATCAGCCGCAAGTCCGACAACCCCTCGATCACCCGCGACGTGTCGGGCGAGGGCGTGCAGCAGGCCCTGCTGAAGATCATGGAAGGCACCGTCGCCTCGGTGCCCCCGCAGGGCGGCCGCAAGCATCCCCAGCAGGAGTTCCTGCAGGTCGACACCACCAACATCCTATTCATCTGCGGCGGCGCCTTCGCCGGCCTGGAGAAGATCATCTCGGGCCGCGGCCAGGGCACCTCGATCGGCTTCGGCGCCAAGGTGGTCGATCCCGATGAGCGGCGCACGGGCGAAGTCCTGCGCAACGTCGAGCCTGACGACCTGATGAAGTTTGGCCTGATCCCGGAATTCATCGGCCGCCTGCCGGTCATCGCCACCCTGGAAGACCTGGACGAAGGCGCGCTGGTCAAGATCCTGACCGAACCGAAGAACGCCCTGGTCAAGCAGTACGGCCGCCTGTTCGAGATGGAGAATATCGGCCTGCAGTTCACCGACGACGCCCTGAACGCCGTGGCCCGCAAGGCCATCGGCCGCCGGACCGGCGCGCGCGGCCTGCGCTCGATCATGGAAGGCATCCTGCTGGAGACCATGTACGAGCTGCCGACCTACGAGGGTGTCGAGGAAGTGGTGGTCAACGCCGAGGTCGTCGAAGGCCGCGCCCAGCCGCTGGTCATCTACGCCGAGAAGAAGGCCGGCGGCGCCGCCTAAAGCCCTCCGCTCACGGTCGAAATTCCGGACGCCCTTCCCTCGACGAGAGGGGAGGGCGTTCGTCGTTTTGTCGGCCGGACGACTCAGCGGCTAATTCTCCTTGGGGGGCGGAGAAGGCGATGCCGCAGTTTCTGACCGTCGAGGAGCAGGGCGCAGTCGCGATCGTGCGTCTCAATCGCCAGGAGGCCCGCAATGCGCTGAGCCGGGCCTTGATGCGCGAGCTGATCGCCGCCGCCGACGCCCTGCGGCCGCGCATCGACATCCAGGCCATCGTGCTCTCGGGCGGTCCCGACTTCTTTACCGCCGGCGCCGACCTGGCCGACCCCGAGCGGAACGCCGCCGGCGCGACCCTGTTGCAGCTGCGGCAGTCGATGAAGCTGGGTCCCGACCTCTGCCGCGCCTGGGAGGAGCTGGAGCAGGTGACGATCTGCGCCATCGAAGGCTTCTGTATCGGCGGCGGCGTGGCGCTGGCCATTGCCTGCGACTTCCGCATCCTGGGCGCCTCGGCCCGGCTGCGCCTGCCTGAGATTCCGCTGGGCATGAACATGAGCTGGCGCAGCCTGCCCAGGCTCGCGGCCCTGATGGGTCCCGCCAAGGCCAAGCGCTTCGTGCTGTTTGGCGAGCAGCTGAACGCCGAGCAATGCCTGGCCGCGGGCCTGGCCGAGGTGGTGGTGGCCAACGGCGCCGCCGAGGCCGAGGCGCTGGACTGGGCCCGCCGGGTCGCCGACCTGCCCCCCTTGCCGGTGCGCATGACCAAGGAGGCGATCAACGCGGCGGTGAACGCCACCCACGCCGCCACCAGTTTCATGGACCGCGACCAGTTCCTGCTGACCTCCCGCTCGGCCGACATGGCCGAGGGCGTGCAGGCGTTTTTCGAGAAGCGGAAGCCGGAGTTTAGGGGGGACTGAGGGCGGAGTTTTACGCCGCTTCCAGCGCACACCCGCTCATGGTGATGCGGTGCATCAGCCGGTACTGGCCGTGATAGTCGTTCTTGGCGAAATGCCAGCTGGCGCGGTTGTCCCAGATGGCCACCGAGCCCGGCTTCCACTTGAAGGTGGTCACCCGGGCCGGGTCGATGGCCGCCACGAACAGCTGTTGCAGCAGCGGCAGGCTCTCCTCGCGGGTCATGCCCTCGAAACGCGTCGTGAAGGCGGGATTGACGTAGAGCACCGGCTTGCCGCTGCCGGGATGGCGGATGATCACCGGGTGGATGGTCTCGGGCAGGTCGCGGCTGCCTGACAGCGCCTGCTGGTCGGTCCCGGCATAGGCGCCGGCCGCCCCGAACACCTGGGCGGTGGAATGGACGGCCCGCATGGTCTTCAGCCGCGCCTTGAGCGCGTCGTCCAGGCTGTCAAAGGCGCCGTACATATCGGCGAACAGGGTGTCGCCGCCTTTGTCGGGGAGCTGGCGGGCGACCAGGATCGAGCCCATGGCCGGCTCGGCGTCATAGCTGTGGTCGGTGTGCCAGCCGCCGCCGATGTTGGAGGTCTGCTCCTGCGTCTTCTCGACCTTGGCGATCTGTGGGTAGTCCGCGTCGGCCGGAAAGAAGCGATTGATGTCGATGGGGGCGAACTGTTCGGCCAGGGCGATGTGCTGGGCCTGGGTCAGGGTCTGATCGCGGAAGAAGAGGACGCCGTGGTCGAACAGGGCCTTGCGCATCAGGTCGACCTCGCGCGGGCCGGCGCTGGCCAGGTCGACGCCGCTGACCAGGGCGCCACAGCCGCTCTGGCGTTCGATGGCGATGACGGACGTGGGCATGGGTTCCTCCGGCGGGCTTGGGGGGAGTGTCGCCGATCCTGGACGGCGGAACGTCACCTGGGTTACAGTTGGTCATGAACCCGCCCGACGAGGACCAGCGCCGCAGCCTGATGGCCATCCCCTGGTTCGCCGGTCAGGCCCCCGAACAGGCCGCCGCCCTGATCAAGGCCGGCCGGTTGATCCGCCGGGGCGCCGGGGAATGGCTGCATGGCGAGGGCGACGAGGAGACGGGCCTGCTGGCGGTGCTGGAGGGGCGGCTGAAGCTCTACTGCCAGGCCCCCGGCGAGCGCGAGGTGATGATCGCCATCATGCCGCCCGGGGCGGTGATGGGTCAGAGCGCCACCTTCGGGGGCGGGCCGCGCCTGCTGACGGTGATCGCCGCCGCCGACAGCATCGTCTTCACCCTCTCGGACCGGGCCCTGCGCCAGGCGGCGGCCGACCATCCCGGCGTCTGGCGGGATCTGGCGGGGCTGCTCTATCTGCAGCTCAGCACGATCCTGCAGCTGGTCGCCGTGCTCACAGCGCTTCCTCCCAGGGCGCGCCTGGCCGCGCGCCTGCTGCAGCTGGAGCAGAACCTCGGTGTGGCGGATGTCAGCCAGGGCGATCTGGCCGAAATGGTCGGAGTGACCCGCAAGGCGATCAACGGCTGGCTGGGCGAGATGGCCCGCAAGGGCTGGGTGCGGCTGGGCTATGGCCGGGTGGAGATTTTGAAACCCGCCGCGCTGAGGGGCGTGGTGGCGGGGTAACCCCATCCTCCGTGTCCCCAGCGAACGCTGGGGCCCATGAGGGCGGATAGTCGACCATCACCTTGCGGGTTGTTTCTCACTCATGGACCCCAGCTTTCGCTGGGGATACGGAGAGGTTGTGAACCCGCTCTACGACCAACTTACCGCCGCCGGCCGCCCTGACGCGCCCTTCCTCGAACGGTCCGATGGCCGCATCGACACCTACGCCGATCTTCAAGCCCACACCGCCCGCCTGGCCCATGCCCTGGCGGCCCTGGGCGTCCAGCCCGGCGACCGTGTGGCCGCGCAGGTCGAGAAGACGCCGGAGAACCTCTACCTGTACCTGGCCTGCGTGCGGGCCGGGGCGGTGTTCCTGCCGCTCAACACCGCCTACACCCTGGCCGAGCTCAGCTACTTCATCGAGGACGCCGAGCCGGCGCTGATCGTCTGCGATCCGGCGGTGCTGGAAGGTGTCGGCGGGCTGGCCAGCAAGGTCGGCGCGAAGGTCGCCACGCTGGATGCGCAAGGGCAGGGCAGCCTCACCGACCTTGCCGCCGGCCAGTCCGCCGACTTCGCCACGGTCGAACGAGCGTCCAGCGACCTGGCCGCCATCTGCTACACCTCGGGCACCACCGGCCGCTCCAAGGGGGCGATGCTGACCCAGGGCAACCTGGCCTCCAACGCCGCGACCCTGACGAAGCTCTGGCGGTTCACGGCTCGCGACGTGCTGATCCACGCCCTGCCGATCTATCACGTGCACGGCCTCTTCGTGGCGACCAACGTCGTCCTGACGGCCGGGGCCTCGATGATCTTCCGGGCGAAGTTCGACGCCGCCGAGGCCCTGACCCTGTTCCCCCGCGCCAGCGCCCTGATGGGGGTGCCGACCTTCTACACCCGGCTCCTCGCTCAGCCGGGCCTGGACCGGGCGGCGGTGGCGGGCATGCGCCTCTTCATCTCCGGCTCGGCCCCGCTGCTGGCCGAGACCCATCGCGACTGGTCGGCGCGGACCGGGACGGCGATCCTGGAGCGCTACGGCATGACCGAGACCGGCATGAACAGCTCCAACCCCTATGACGGCGAGCGGGTGGCCGGCACGGTCGGCCCGCCGCTGCCGGACGTGGCGCTGCGCATCGCCGACCCGGAGACCGGCGTCCCCCTGGCCCAGGGCGAGATCGGCATGATCGAGGTCAGGGGCCCCAACGTCTTCGCCGGCTACTGGCGCATGCCCGAAAAGACCGCCGCCGAGTTCCGGGCCGACGGTTCTTTCATCACCGGCGACCTGGGGATGATCGACGCGGCCGGCTATGTGAGCATCGTCGGGCGGGGCAAGGACCTGATCATCTCGGGTGGTTTCAACGTCTATCCCAAGGAGGTCGAGGCCGAACTCGACGCCATTCCGGGGGTGGTCGAGAGCGCCGTCATCGGCCTGCCGCATGCCGACTTCGGCGAAGGCGTCACGGCCGTCATCGCCACGGGTGGATCCACGACGCTGACCGAGGCGGGGGTGCTGGCGGCGCTGCAAGAACGGTTGGCGAAGTTCAAACAGCCCAAGCGGGTGCTGTTCGTCGACGACCTGCCGCGCAACGCCATGGGCAAGGTGCAGAAGGCGCTGTTGCGCCAGACCCACGCGGGGCTATACAGTCAGTCCTGAAAAACAACGGACGAGGTAGCCATGGCTGACAAGGCCGTTCTGGTCGTCGGGGCGGGAGACGCCACCGGCGGCGCCATCGCCCGCCGCTTCGCCCGCGAGGGCTACGCCGCCTGCATCGTCCGCCGTGAGGCCGCCAGCCTCGCAGACCTCGCCGGGCAGATCACCGCCGAGGGCGGCCAAGCCCATCCGTTCGGTTGCGACGCCCGCGACGAGGACCAGGTCGTGGCGCTGTTCGAGAAGATCGAGACCGAGGTCGCCCCGCTCGAGGCGGTGGTCTTCAACATCGGCGCGAACGTCCGCTTCCCCATCGTCGAGACCACGGCGCGGGTCTATCGCAAGGTCTGGGAGATGGCGGCCTTCGCCGGTTTCCTGACCGGGCGGGAAGCGGCCCGGCATATGACGCCGCGGGGCAGAGGGACGATCCTCTTCACCGGGGCCACCGCCAGCGTGCGCGGCCGCGAGGGGTTCTCAGCCTTCTCCGGGGCCAAGCACGCCTTGCGGGCCCTGGCCCAGAGCATGGCCCGGGAACTGGGGCCGCAGGGCGTCCATGTCGCCCACACCCTGATCGACGGGGCCATCGACACCCAGTGGATCGCCCAGAACTTCCCCGACCGCTATGCGATGAAGGACCGGGACGGCATCCTCAACCCCGACCACATCGCCGACGCCTATTGGATGCTGCATAGCCAACCGCGCGACGCCTGGACCCACGAGCTGGACCTGCGCCCCTGGACGGAGACCTGGTGATGACGAAGACCCTGGAATTCCTGTTCGATTTCGGCAGCCCGACCACCTATCTGGCCCACAAGCAGATCCCCGGGCTGATCGAGCGCACCGGCGTCAAGGTCGACTATGTCCCGGTGCTGCTGGGCGCCATCTTCAAGGCCACCGGCAACGCCTCGCCGGCCATGGTGCCGGCCAAGGGCCGCTACATGAATGAGGATATGGGCCGGTTCGCCAAGCGCCACGGGGTCAAGCTGAACATGAACCCCTACTTCCCGATCAACACCACCCAGATCATGCGCGGGGCGACGGCGCTGAAGGGCGGGCCCAACTTCATGGCCTATGTCGACCTGGTGTTCGACGCCATGTGGTCGCGCCGCAAGAATATGGGCGACCCCACCGTGCTGGCCGAGGTGCTCAGCGCCGGCGCCTTCGATCCCGCCGTCCTGATCGCCGCCGCCGAGGACCAGGCGGTCAAGGACGCCCTGCGCGCCAACACCGAGGCCGCCGTGGCCCGGGGCGTGTTCGGCGCCCCGACCTTCTTCCTGGGCGAGGCGATGTATTTCGGCCAGGACCGCCTGGACTGGATCGAGGAAGCGCTGACCTCGGGCAGCTAGCCCCCATTACAAATTCTCCACGGACCGTGCGTCGCATTGTGCCGCGTCGCGCGGCGCGTTACGGCTCCCCGAAGTTGTAAGTCGGGGACTTCCAAACCCATGTCCAATCTCGCGCCGGCCCTTCTGAGCGCCCTGGCCATCCTGCAGGCCGGCCCGGCCACGACGCCGCCGCCGAACCCCAGCGAGGGCAACACCGTCGAGAGCCTGGTGGTCACCGCCCCGGCCAAGACCGACAAGGAACAGATCACCAGCTTTGTTTCCAGCGTCACGGCCACGGGCTCTGACAAGCGTGTGGGCCGCTGGGACCGTAAGATCTGCCCCGGCGTCATCGGCCTGAAGCCGGCCTACGCCCAGGTGCTGCTGGACCGCATCGCCGCCAACGCCCAGGCCGTCGGGCTGGAGGTCGGCAAGCCCGGCTGCAAGGCCGACATCCTGATCGTCGCCAGCGCCGACACCGACGCCCTGGTCCGCCAGGCGGTCAAGGACAATCCCGACACCTTCGCCAAGTACGAGGACGGCGTCAGCCGCGGCAAGAAGGCCCTGCAGGCCTTCATCGACTCCCAGGCCCCGGTCCGCTGGTGGCATGTCTCCTCGCGTAAGCTCTCCGACGGTCAGACCTATGTCCAGGGCGCCAATGTCCGGGTCCGCAGCGTGGGCCGGGTGAACGCCAACACCCGTGTCGACTTCGACCATGTGGTCATCGTCCTTGACGCGCGCCGCGTGGGCGTGGTGCGGTTTTCGGCCCTGGCCGACTATGTCGCGATGGTCAGCCTGGCCCAGATCAATCCCGACGCCGACACCAAGGGCGTCTCGTCCATCCTCAACCTGTTCACCGACAAGGCCGCCGGCGTCGAGCCGGTCGAGGGGATGACCGACTGGGACCGGGCCTATCTGCGCGGCCTCTATACGGCCCGTCGGGATGTCCGCCGCGGCGACCGCCAGGAAGCCGATGTCGCCCGCAGCATGGGGACCACCCTGGCTCCGCCGCCCAAACCAGAGCCCAAGGATGAGGCCGAGCCCAAGTCCGAGCGCGAGAAGCCGGATCGTTCCGGACGCTGAGCGACAGTCACGGTTCCATCACGCAGCTGTGCCCGTACTGAGGCGTTAAGCCTCAGAGATTATTACTGGAACGGCGCCAAGCTTGAATGGCTCGGCGAAGCGGCCACATATCACCCGAGAGTCCACCGACGTCCGGTGGGCGCCCGGGGCCGATACGGACCGGGTGAAGGAGAGTGAAATGTCGGATATCCGCACGTTGCCGGTGTTGCCGCTTCGGGACATCGTCGTTTTCCCACACATGGTCGTGCCGCTTTTCGTCGGTCGCGACAAATCCGTGCGCGCCCTCGAGGAGGTGATGCGCACCGACAAGCAGATCCTGCTGGCCACCCAGAAGAATTCCGCCGACGACGATCCCGCCCCGGGCGACATCTTCGACGTCGGCGTCATCGCCACGGTCCTGCAGCTGCTCAAGCTGCCCGACGGCACCGTCAAGGTGCTGGTCGAGGGCAAGACCCGCGCCGCGGTGCTGAAGTTCACCGCCACCGAGGACTTCTACGAGGCCGACGCGGCCGTGATCGACGAGGAAGGCGGCGAGGCCCACGAGGCCGAGGCCCTGTCCCGCGCCGTGGCCGAGCAGTTCGAGAACTATGTCAAGCTGAACAAGAAGGTGCCGCCCGAAGCCCTGGCCTCGATCCCGCAGATCACCGATCCGGGCAAGCTGGCCGACAGCATCGCCGCCCACCTGTCGGTGAAGATCAACGACAAGCAGAACCTGCTGGAGATCTTCAACGTCGTGAAGCGGCTGGAGAAGGTCTTCGCCCTGATGGAAGGCGAGATCAGCGTCCTGCAGGTCGAGAAGAAGATCCGCTCGCGCGTCAAGCGCCAGATGGAGAAGACCCAGCGGGAATACTACCTCAACGAACAGATGAAGGCGATCCAGCGCGAGCTGGGCGAACAGGACGACCAGCGCGACGAGCTGCTGGACCTGGAGCGCCGCATCAAGAAGACCCGCCTGTCGAAGGAGGCCCGCACCAAGGCCGAGGCGGAGCTGAAGAAGCTGCGCAACATGAGCCCGATGTCGGCCGAGAGCACGGTGGTGCGCAACTACCTCGACTGGATCCTGTCGATCCCGTGGGGCAAGGCCAAGCCCAAGAAGATCGACGTCGCCCGGGCCGAGGAGATACTCGAGGAGGACCACTACGGTCTGGAGAAGGTCAAGGAACGCATCCTGGAATACCTGGCGGTGCAGTCCCGGACCGGCACCCTGAAAGGGCCCATCCTCTGTCTGGTCGGCCCTCCCGGCGTCGGCAAGACCTCGCTTGGCCGCTCGATCGCCAAGGCGACGGGCCGTGAGTTCGTGCGCCTCTCCCTGGGCGGCGTGCGCGACGAGGCCGAGATCCGCGGTCACCGCCGCACCTACATCGGCTCGATGCCCGGCAAGGTCATCCAGTCGATGAAGAAGGCCAAGGCCGTCGATCCCTTCTTCCTGTTCGACGAGATCGACAAGATGGGCTCCGACTGGCGCGGCGATCCCTCCAGCGCCCTGCTGGAGGTGCTCGACCCGGCCCAGAACTCGACCTTCGCCGACCACTATCTGGAAGTGGACTACGATCTTAGCCAGGTGATGTTCGTCACCACGGCCAACAGCCTGAACATGCCCCAGCCCCTGCTGGACCGCATGGAGATCATTCGCATCCCCGGCTACACCGAGGACGAAAAGGTCGAGATCGCCAAGCGCCACATCATGCCGCGCCTGACCAAGGACCACGGCCTGACCCCGGAAGAGTTCGTCGTGCCGGACAAGGCCATCCGCGACCTGATCCGCTACTACACCCGGGAAGCCGGCGTGCGGTCGCTGGAGCGGGAACTGGGAGGCCTCGCCCGCAAGGTGGTGCGTGACCTGGACCGCGAAAAGCTGACCACGATCACCATCGACGACGCCCGGATCGCCAAATACGCCGGCGTGAAGAAGTATCACTACGGGGCCACCGACGAGGTCGACCAGATCGGCATCGTCACCGGCCTGGCCTGGACCGAGTTCGGCGGCGACATCCTGACCATCGAAGCCGTGCGCATGCCCGGCAAGGGGCGGATGTCGATCACCGGCAACCTCAAGGAGGTGATGAAGGAGTCGATCTCGGCGGCGAACAGCTATGTCCGCTCGCGAGGGCCCGCCTTCGGCATCAAGCCGACCCTGTTCGACAAGACCGACGTCCACGTGCACGTGCCGGAAGGCGCGACGCCCAAGGACGGTCCCTCGGCCGGCGTCGCCATGGCCGTGGCCATGGTCTCGGTGCTGACCGGCAACCCCATCCGCAAGGATCTGGCCATGACCGGCGAGATCACCCTGCGCGGCCGGGTGCTGCCGATCGGCGGCCTGAAGGAAAAGCTGCTGGCGGCCCTGCGCTCGGGCATCAAGACCGTGCTGATCCCCAAGGAGAACGAGAAGGACCTGGCCGACATCCCGGACAACGTCAAAAACGAGCTGGAGATCATCGCGGTCTCCACCGTCGACGAGGTCCTGGCCCAGGCCCTGACCGGCCCTCTGACTCCGATCGAATGGACCGAGCCGGACGACAGCGTTGTGGCGCCTGCGAAGGTCGACGAGACCGACGCGGACTCGGTGATCACGCACTAGTTCATAGCTGAACGGCGATAATGTGGGCGGCGCGGGTCATTCCCGCGCCGCTTGCCGTTTGACGGGTGATTCGCAACCGCCATAATCGCTGTCCGCGCGGGGTTCGCCTGAGGGGGGAAGTATCGCGCTGCACAATGGCTGGGAGACAGGCATGACCAAGGCTGAATTGGTGGCTGCGATTTCCGACAAGTCAGGTTTGAACCGGTCGCAGGCGAATGCGGCCCTGACCGCGTTCGTGGAGGCCGTCACCTCCAGTTTGAAAGAGGGCCACGATGTTCGCCTGGTCGGCTTCGGCGCCTTCAAGCCGGTGATCCGCAAGGCCGGCGCCGCCCGCAATCCCAAGACCGGAGCCAAGGTCCAGCGGCCGGCCAGCAAGACGGCGCGTTTCCAGGCCGGCGAGAGTCTGAAAAGCGCTCTGAACGGCTGACCCGCCAAAAAGGGGGCGTCGCGCGCCGCCGCTCTTTTCAAGCGGGCGAAGACGCGTAAGCATATGCCCGGCTGTTTGAGGAACCCCAAGGGGAGGGTTGAACTATGGGTGGATTGAAGTTTGCACGGCGCGTTGCGGCGCCGGTGGCGGCGATTTTGGCGCTGGCGTCCATCTCGCCGGCCTGGAGCCAGACCCATCCGGGCGGTGGCGGCGGCTATACCAGCAAGCCCAGCAGTGGGTCGGGCATGGTCAATGTCCATCTGTGCAACAAGACCAGCCTGAAGATCTATGTCGCTCTGGGCTATCGGGAGTCGATCGGCTCGAACAACTGGATCGTCGAGGGTTGGAAGAACATCAGCCCCTACAGCTGTTTCGACATCCGCGTGCCCAACGACAGCGTCATCTACGACTATGCCGAGGATGACGAGGACGGCAGCTGGGGCGGCGACTTCCAGCTCTGCGTGCAGCATCCCGGGCCGTTCCGCCGGGTGAACAGCGGCGACTACACCTGCGACGCCAAGGAGCTGAAGGGCTTCGCCACGGTCGACGTCACCGGCCTGGCCGACAAGACCGTCAACTTCAATCCGTGAGGCGGTGAAGAAGCTTTGTCCCCGATGGGGGAGCGGAGCCTAGCTTGGCTTTGCGCTCCCTCTCCCAGGACGCTATGACGCCGGGAAAGGGCGGCTAGCTCAGCTGGTCAGAGCATCTCGTTTACACCGAGAGGGTCGGCGGTTCGAACCCGTCGCCGCCCACCATCCTGCTCCGCCCTGCGGCCTTGCGGGGCTGGGCTGCGCCGCATTCGAACAGGACCAGGATCATCAAGCTCCCGCGCCTTCTGACCCTGGTCCTCGCCCTCTCCGCCACCGTCCTTGGCCCGGCCCAGGCGGCCGGCTGTCCGGGCTACGCGCGGCTTGCCGACGCCTATATCCGCGAGAAGGTCGGCTCGGCCGGCTTCAGCGGGGCGGTGCTGATCGCCTTTGAGGGCCGACCGCTGCTTCGCCGCGGCTATGGGCTGGCCAACCGCGAACTGGGCGTGGCGGCCACGCCAGACTCGGTGTTCGCCATCGGCTCGACCAGCAAGACCTTCACCGCCGTCGCCATCGCGCTGCTGGCGCAGGACGGAAAGCTCGGCTTCGACGACCGTCTGGCCAGGTTCATCCCCGACGCGCCCCCGGCCTGGCGGGACATCACCCTGGCTCACCTGCTCAGCCACGAGTCCGGACTGGCCGAGTATTCCCTGACGACCAACTCCTTCCGGGCCCTGATGCGGGTGCAGCGCACGCCGGCGGAAGTGCTGGCCCTGGTCCGCGACCGTCCGCTCGATTTCCCGCCGGGCAGCCGCTATCGCTACACCAACACCGATTTTGCCGCCCTCGGCATGGTCGTCGAGGCGGTGAGCGGCAAGCCGTTCGAAACCTTCGTCCAGGACCGCATCCTGCGGCCACAGGGCCTGAGCCATACCGGCTTCCTGGACGCCCAGGCGCTGCTGCCCGGCCGGGCCTCGGGCTACATGAAGGACGGCGCGGGCGTCGCGAACCTGTTCTACATCGACCCCAGCATGCTGTTCGCCGCGGGAGCCATGTATTCGACCGTCGACGACCTGCTGGCCTGGGACAAGGCCCTGCACGGAGCGGCGTTGCTGCGGCCCGACCTGCGGGACCGGCTGTTCGCCGATCGGGGCCACGGCTATGGACTGGGCTTCTTCGTCGACAGCGTGGAGGGGCGCCGCTATGTCGGCCACGGCGGCAACCTGCCGGGGTTTGCCAGCGACTTCGAACGCTTCGACGACGCGCCCCTGACGATGATCCTGCTGTCCAACTACGGCGGGGCCAAGGTCGAAGCGATGTCCCGCGACCTGGGGGCGCTCTGGTTCAAATCCTGTCGGCCCAGGCCCTGACCGCCAGGATTGGCTTTCAGGAAACGGCGTTTCGGGCCTTCCTCCCGCCATGCCGCTGCCGGCGATTCCCCGGGTCTAGCGAGGGCGAGATCGGCCGGGGCCGGTCCCTCAATACCGCAGTTGCAGGTAACCCACGTCGAAATGGTTGGCCGCCAGCATGCGGGCGGCGGCCATCAGCCGGGCATCCAGCTGTTTGCCGTGCCTGGCGGCCAGGGCCTCATGCCAGGACTTGGTGGTCTCGATCACCGCCTTGAGCGCGGCGACCCGTTCGACGGTGTCCTGCACTGCCAAGAGGCCGACATCCTTCTGGTCCTTGCAGGCCTGGGCGGGCGATGCCGCGTCCTCGACGCCACGGCCGATGGCGCCGCTGAGGAAGACGAACCGCGCCTCCTCCGGCATCGACAGGATGGCCGAGCGGTCCAGAGGCTCCAGGATCTGCCGGAAGGCCGAGCGCCGCGCCGCCGCGAAGGCTTCGGGGGAGCAGGGGGCAGGATCGTCCGACCTGACCTTCAGGGTGGTCATGGCCGTGTCCAGCGCGGTTCGATCCCCGGCCTTGAAGGCCGCGACGCCGGCCGTGAAGGCCTTGGTGTCGTCGCTGAGCGCCGATGACGCATTGCAGCCGACCAGGCCCAGCACCGCGCAGGCGGCCGCTCCGATAATCCAGCGCATGATCCTTGGGACCCCTCGATGTGGCGTCCAGGATGGGGCCCGCGGCTCTACGGCCGGTTAAGGCGGCGCATCTAATCCCCCATTTGTGGGTGAACCACTTCGCGCCGACGCGCGTATCCTCAACCGATGCTGAACCTCCTCGCCGTCGACGCCGCCTTCCTGGCCATGGCCATGGCCCTGGTCTGGGCCTTCCAGCGCGCTATGAAGAACGGCGGCTGGACCGACGTGTTCTGGTCCTATGTCCTGGGCGCGGCCGGGGTGATCGTCGCCCTGGTCCCCATCGACGGCGCGCCGCCGACGGCCCGGCAGTGGATCGTAGCGGTGCTGATCGCCGTCTGGGGTCTCAGACTGGGGACCCACCTGGCCCTGCGCACGGCCGGTCGTCCCGAGGACGCCCGCTATGCCGGCCTGCGGCGCAAGTGGGGCGCGCGCAACGACCTGATGATGTTCGGCTTTCTCGAGATGCAGGGCGCGGCCTCCTTCCTGCTGAGCCTGGGCGTGCTGGTCGCCGCCCGCCGGCCGGGTGAGCTCTCCTGGCAGGACAGCCTGGGCGGGGCGCTGCTGGCCATCGCCATCCTGGGCGAGGCCCTGGCCGACGCCCAACTGACCGCCTTCAAGGCCGATCCCGCCAACAAGGGCAGGATCTGCGAGACGGGCCTGTGGGCCTGGTCGCGCCACCCCAACTATTTCTTCGAGTGGCTGGCCTGGGTGGCCTATCCGGTCATCGCCATCGACCTCAGCGGCCGGTGGAACTGGGGCCTGGTCGCCCTGATCGGGCCGCTCTTGATGTACCACCTGCTCAACAACGTCACCGGCGTTCGGATGCTGGAATACGCCATGGCCAAGAGCCGCGGCGCCGCCTTCGACGCCTACAAGGCCCGCACCTCGGTCTTCTTCCCCATGCCGCCCAAACGAAGCCCCGCCCAAGGAGACTTGGCATGAGCCTGATCGCCTCCGCCATCCACGCCGCCGAGAACCTGCCGGCCCCCGACCCGCTGCGGCGGGCGGCGATCTGGAACCTGGTCGAGGGCGAGCGCACCCGCCAGCGGCTGCGACCTCAGTCGGAGGCCGAGTTCGCGGCCAACATGCGCACCCTGGCCATCGCCGAGCACGCCGATGCGGCCAACGAGCAGCATTACGAACTGCCGACCGAATTCTTCCGTCTCGTCCTGGGCAGCCACCTGAAATACTCCTCCTGCCTCTACGAGGACGGGGCCCAGACCCTCGACGACGCCGAACGCCAGGCCCTGATCGAGACCTGCGCCCATGCCGACCTGCAGGACGGCCAGGACGTGCTGGAACTGGGCTGCGGCTGGGGCTCGCTGAGCCTGTGGATGGCCGCCGGCTATCCCAATTCGAAGATCACCAGCGTCTCCAACAGCCGCACCCAGCGGGCCTTCATCGAGGCGGAGGCGGCGGCGCGGGGCCTGACCAACCTCACCGTCATCACCGCCGACGCCAACGCCTTCGAGCCGGGCAGGACTTTCGACCGGGTCGTCTCGGTGGAGATGTTCGAGCACATGGCCAACTGGCCGGCCCTGCTGGAGCGGGTACGGACCTGGCTGGCGCCCGACGGCCGGCTGTTTCTGCACGTCTTCAGCCACGCCAGCGCGCCCTACCGCTTCAGCCACGAGAACCCGCAGGACTGGATCGGCCGCTACTTCTTCACCGGCGGCTTCATGCCCAGCCACAACCTGATCCGGCAGTTCGGCGACACCTTCGAGCTGGAGGCCGACTGGCGCTGGAGCGGCAAGCACTATGAACGCACGGCCCTGGACTGGTTGGCCAATATGGACGCCAATGACGCCGCCGTCCGCTCGATCATGAAACAGGTCTACGGCAAGGACGCCGGCCTGTGGCGCCGCCGCTGGCGCCTGTTCTTCCTGGCCACTGCCGGCGTCTTCGGCCATCGCGGCGGCGAGGAATGGGGCGTCAGCCACTATCGGCTGAAGCCGGTCTAGACCAGCCGCTCCAACTCATCCTCCGCCGAGCGGCCCCCGACGTCCGCCGCGATCGCCGCGCCCAGCGCCCGCGCCTGGACGGCGAACCCGGGCTCGTCCAGCAGCCGCCGGATCGCCGCCGCCAGCGCTTCGGGACTGGCGTCGCGGCTCAGCGACAGGCCGGCGCCCCGGGCGGTCACCCGGGCGGCGTTGTCGTTCTGGTCGCGCACCGCCGGCAGCAGCAGCAGCGGAACGCCCGCCATCAGGCCGCGCAGCACCGAGCCGTGGCCGCCATGGGTGATCATGACGGCGGCCTTTGGCAGCACCTGGCTGTGCGGGGCGCTGGCAACGACAGAGACATTGGCTGGCGGATCGAACTGGGCCGGATCGATGGCCGGTCCCAGGGTGACCAGGCCCTGCACGGGAAGCGAGCCCAGCGCCGCGATCACCCGGCCCAGCCAGCCCTCCTGGCCCTCGTAGAGGGTCGAGGAGGACACCACCACCAGCGGCTTGCCGTCGCCGGGCGCCGACCAGGGTTCGACATCGACGGGATCGCCCAGGTACGGCCCGACATAACGGAAGGGCTCGGCCAGCGGCTCTGGCGCGAAGTCGAAGGCGCGGCTGGTCGCCAGCAGGATGGCGCGGGCATAGGCCAGCTGGTCGAAGAGATCGGCGAGGGGCATCAGGCCCAGGCCCGCCCGGGCCGCGTTGAGGTCGGGCAGGCCCATCTGGAATATGGTCCGGGTGGTCTGGGCGACCATGGCGTGCAGGGCCCGCTCGTCGTCGCTGGTCGCCGGCGCCATGCCGGTCCCGAACGGCGGGACGCCGGTGAGGGTGGGGAAGGTCCAGACATTGGCGGCCAGCAGGGCCAGCGGCAGGCCCGCCGCCTCGGCCGCCAGCATCGGGCCGAACAGCAGCTCCTGGCTGACCACCACGTCGGCCTTGAAGTCCGCCAGGGTCGCCGTCACATCGGCGGCGTAGGCGCCGGCCGGCCCGATCATCACCTTGCCAATCAGGTCCTGGATGACCTGCAGCGGGTTGTCGGCCTCCCAGTCGCGCAGCCGGTCGCCCGAGCGGGCCTTCTCGGTCAGGCTGGGGGCGGTGGTCCAGGGCCTGAATTCGACCCCCATCGCCGCCGCGTCGGGGGCGCTGGCGGCATCGCTCATCATCAGCACCCGATGGCCGCGCGCCTTCAGCCCGGCCGCGACGCTCAGCATCGGTTGCACATGGCCGCCGCCTTCCCAGGTGGCGAACAGGAAACGGGCCATTTGGACTCCCCCGAAGACTCTTAGAGTTGGGAGCACGTCGGGCGGCGGAACCGGTAGCCACTTCCGCCTGACGTGCTCCCGACGCGGCGCTGAGCCCCGTGTGCCGCAGCCGGAGGAGGGGGGCAAGGCGTCTTGACGCGTGACATCAAAGTGATATCACTTTGGGGCCAATCAATGGAGGGGCATATGTCCGATCAACGGACCATCAATCGCAGCACCGAACGCGTCGGCGGCGGGACCAACGGCGGCCTGAT
Organism: Caulobacter ginsengisoli; assembly: GCF_030814835.1. Classification (GTDB taxonomy): domain Bacteria; phylum Pseudomonadota; class Alphaproteobacteria; order Caulobacterales; family Caulobacteraceae; genus Caulobacter; species Caulobacter ginsengisoli. Next base: position 1,044,072 of record NZ_JAUSVS010000001.1, on the reverse strand, counting down.
GCTGCTGGTCTTCCTGGGCCTGCTGATCCTGTCAGGCTTCATGATCAGCCGGATGGAAGACAACCCGGCTATCGGGATTCCAGGCGTTCTGCTGGGCTTCATCGCCATCCTGGGTCTGGCCGGCTTCTACACCATCCAGCCCAACCAGGCGGTCGCCATCACCCTGTTCGGCAACTACAAGGGCACCGACCGCACCACGGGGCTGCGCTGGGTGCTGCCCTGGTTCGCCCGCAAGAAGCTGTCGATGCGCGTGCGCAACGTCACCAGCGAGACCCTCAAGGTCAACGACAAGCGCGGCAACCCGGTCGAGATCGCCGCCAACGTCGTCTGGCGGGTGCGGGATTCGGCCCAGGCCCTGTTCGATGTCGACGACTATGTGGCCTTCATGAACATCCAGATGGAGACCGCCCTGCGCGAGGTGGCCCGCCACTATGCCTACGACCACGCCGAGGACGAGGAACCCACCCTGCGGGCCGACGCCGAGATCGTCGGCGAGCGGCTGCGCGCCGACCTGCAGGAGCGGGTCGAGGTCGGCGGCATCGCCGTGGACGAGATGCATCTGATGCACCTGGCCTACGCGCCGGAAATCGCCGGGGCCATGCTGCGCCGTCAGCAGGCCGAGGCGGTCCTGGCCGCCCGCCGCACCATCGTCACCGGCGCGGTCAGCATGGTCGAGAGCGCCCTGCAGCAGTTGGGCGAGCGCGGCGTCGTGCAGCTGGACGAAGAGCGCAAGGCGGCCATGGTCTCCAACCTGCTGGTCGTGCTCTGCGGCGATCGTGACACCCAGCCCGTGGTCAACACCGGCACGCTCTACAGCGGCTAGGGGGGAGTATGTCAGGCGAAAGTGTGGGCGGTTTCGCCGCCCGGACATGCTCCAAACTTAAGAATCTAGACCCTCGCAGGAGGGTCTAGATGGCCAGTCCGGACAAGCGCGCCTTCTTGATCCGGGTGCGGCCCGAGGTGCTCGAAGCGGTCGAGCGCCTCGCGGCCGCCGAACTGCGCTCGGTCAACGCCCAGGTCGAGATGCTGCTGCGCGAGGCCCTGGCCCGACGCGGGACGTTGAAGCCGAAGGGCGACGACAGCGCCTGACCCGTTCTGGGCCGGGTAAATTCCCCAAAATGGGTTTTTCGCTGGCGCTTCGATATCGAACCGCCTAGCTAGCCCCATCGAGTTTCTGGGGGGCGTGCATGCCGTCGGTTGAGATACTGGTGGTTGACGACGACGAGGCGCTGCGTACTTCGGTCAGTAGAATGCTCCGCGGGATCGGGCATGTGGTGCGGGAGGCGGTCGATGGAGCCGACGCCCTGCGCAGCGTCAGGACCGCGCCGCCCGACCTGATCATCACCGACATCATGATGCCGGACTCCGACGGGATCGAGCTGATCGGCGCGGTCAAGACCATCCACCCCACCGTGCGCATCATCGCCATCTCGGGCCGCGCCGCCTTTGGCGATCTCGACCTGCTCAACCTGGCCAGCATGATCGGGGCCGACGTCACCCTGACCAAGCCGATGTCGCCGGACGAGCTGCTCGAGGCGGTCGCCTCCCTGACGGCGGGCTAGCGGATCCAGGCGCGGATCAGCAGCGATACCGCCCCCACCGTGCAGACCCCGGCCAGCCACAGGCCGACGAACCACAGCAGCCGGCTGGCCCAACGCGGCGCCGGAGAGGGCGGCATCAGTGATAGCCCTCGTGGCCGACCTTGCCCCTGAACACCCAGTAGGCATAGCCGGTATAGATCAGGATGATCGGGATCAGCACCGCCGCGCCCACCAGCATGAAGACCTGGCTGGAGGCCGGGGCGGCGGCGTCCCAGATGGTCACGGCGGTGGGGACCACATAGGGGAACATGCTGATCCCCAGCCCGGCGAAGGTCAGGGCGAAGAGGCCCAGGGTCAGCAGGAAGGGCGCGGCCTGGCGCCTGGCTCTGAGGTTGAGGAAGAACAGCCCCGAGCCGACCACCACCAGCAGCGGGACCTGGGCGGTGTAGAGCACGTTCGGCATGGCGAACCAGCGCTGGTAGTAGCCGTTCTGCAGGAAGGGCGTGGCGGCGCTGACGGCGGCGATGCAGGCGATGGTCGCCCAGCCCAGCCAGCCGGCCTGGCGATAGGCCCGGGCCTGCATCGGCCCTTGCGTCTTCATGATCAGCCAGGTCGAGCCCAGCAGGGCGTAGCCGATCACCACGCTGGCCCCGGTCAGCAGGCTGAACGGCGAGAGCCAGTCCCACCAGCCGCCGCCATAGCCGCGGCCCACGACCTTGATCCCCTGCAGCAGCGCGCCGAGCGTCACCCCCTGGGCGAAGGCGGCGACCACCGAGCCGGCGGTGAAGGCCAGGTCCCAGAAGGGGCGATGGCGGGGATCGCGCCAGCGGAACTCGAACCCCACGCCCCGGAAGATCAGGGCCAGCAGCATGGCGATGATCGGGGCGTAGAGGGCCGGCAGGATGATGGCGTAGGCAAGGGGGAAGGCGGCCATCAGCCCGCCGCCGCCCAGCACTAGCCAGGTCTCGTTGCCGTCCCAGACCGGGGCGACCGAGTTCATGGCGCTGTCCCGCTCGGGGCCGGGCTTGAAGGCCGGGAACAGGATGCCGATCCCCAGGTCGAAGCCGTCCATCACCACATAGGCAAAGACGGCGAAGGCGATGATGAAGGCCCAGGCTGTGGCCAGGTCGATCGAGACGGTCATCGGCCGGCCTCCGGCTCGGTGGCGCCGCCGGGGATGATGCCGGCGGCGCGGGTCGGTCGCCCCGCCTCCAGGCCCGCCTCGCCCGGATGGGGCGGGTGGCTCATCAGTCTGAGGATGTAGAAGGTCCCCGCGCCGAAGACGATGAAGTAGACCCCGATGAAGGCCAGTAGCGAGGCGCCCACCGCCGGGGCGTCCAGCGGGGCTGCGGAGGCGGTGGTGCGCAGCAGGCCATAGACGGTGAAGGGCTGGCGGCCGACCTCGGTGGTGATCCAGCCGGCGATGACCGTGACGAACCCGGCCGGCCCCATGGCGACCGCGAAGCGCAGCAGCGGCCGCCAGTCATAGAGCCTGCGCCGCATCCGGGCGACCAGGCTGACCAGGGCCAGCAGCCCCATCAACAGGCCCATCCCGACCATCACCCGGAACGACCAGAACACTACCGGCACCACGGGCCAGTCGGCGCGCGGCACGGTGTCGAGGCCCGCCAGCGGGGCGCCCAGGTCATGCTTGAGAATCAGCGAGGAGGCCTTGGGGACCGAGACCTCGGCCCGCACCTTGGCCGCCGCCTGGTCGGGCAGGCCGAACAGGATCAGCGGCGCCCCGTCCGGATGGCTCTGGAAATGGCCCTCCATGGCCATGACCTTGGCGGGCTGGTGTTCGAGGGTGTTGAGGCCGTGGGCGTCGCCGGCCAGGATCTGCAGCGGGGCGACGACGGTGATCATGCCCATGGCCATGGAGAACATCACCCGCGCCCCACGATTGGCCTTGTCGCGCAGCAGATGCCAGGCTCCCACGCCCCCGACCGCCAGGGCGGTGGTCAGATAGGCGGCCATCACCGTGTGGGTCAGGCGGTAGGGGAAGGACGGGTTGAAGACGATCTTCCACCAGTCGGCCGGGACGAACTGACCGGCGGCGTTGATGGCGTAGCCGGCGGGGGTCTGCAGCCAGCTGTTGGCCGACAGGATCCAGAAGGCCGAGATGAAGGTCCCCACCGCCACGGCCAGGGTGGCGGCGAAATGCAGGGCCGGCCCGACCCGGTTCATGCCGAACAGCATCACCCCCAGGAAGCCGGCCTCCAGGAAGAAGGCGGTCATCACCTCGTAGGCCATCAGCGGCCCGATCACCGGCCCGGTCTTGTCGGCGAACACCGACCAGTTGGTTCCGAACTGGTAGGAGAGCACGATCCCCGACACCACGCCCATCGCAAAGGTCAGGGCGAAGATCTTCAGCCAGTATTTGAACAGGGTCAGATAGACCTCGTCCTTCGTCCGCAGCCACAGCCCGTTCAGCACCGCCAGATAGCTGGCCAGGCCGATCGAGAAGCTGGGAAACAGGAAGTGGAACGAGACGGTGAAGGCGAACTGGATACGCGCCAGCAGGACGGCGTCCGCATGATCGAACATCGCGATCTCCCGACCAGCCGGGCGGCGGGGAGGCGGCGTCCGACTCGGTCGGCGGTGTTTTGAGCCTCTCGCGCGCCGGGGGCAAGCCCGCGCTACTCTCTGTAGCGCAACGCCTCGACCACCACCGCGAAGGCCGGCGATTGCTGGCGGCGGCTGGGATAGTAGAGGTGATAGCCTGAGAACGGTGGGCACCAGTCTTCCAGCACGCGCACGAGCGCGCCGGTTGCGAGATGCGGCGCGATCTGGGCCTCGGGCAGATACCCCAGACCCAGGCCGCTGAGGGCCGCGCGCAGGATCGGGCCGGCGGTGTTGCAGACCAGCTGGCCCTCGACCCGCACCCGAAGTTCGCGGCCGTCCCGCTCGAACTCCCAGGCATAGAGGCCGCCAAGGGTCGGCAGACGCAGGTTGATGCAGCTGTGGCCGGTCAGATCCTGCGGTGCGTGCGGCTTGCCGCACCGGTCGAAATAGGCTGGGGCGCCGACAACGGCCATGCGCAGGTCGGGGCCGATGCGGACGGCGATCATGTCCTTGGCCACCTGCTCGCCGATCCGCACGCCGGCGTCGAAGCGCTGGGCGACGATGTCGGTCATGGCGTTATCGACCACAACCTCGACCGTGATGTCCGGATAGTCCGGCAGCAGCCGCTCCAGCGCCGGCATCAGCACCAGTTCGGCGACGGTTTCAGCGGCGGTCAGCCGCACCACGCCCGCCGGCTTGTCGCGCAGGGCGGTGAGGGCGGTGAGCTCGGCCTCGATCTCCTCGAACCGGGGCGCCAGCGTCGCCAGCAGCCGCTCACCCGCCTCGGTCGGGTTGACGCTGCGGGTGGTGCGGGTCAGCAGGCGGATGCCCAGCCGCTCCTCCAGCCCTCGCAGGCTATGGCTCAGCGCCGATTGCGAAACGCCCAGCTGCGCCGCCGCGCGAGTGAAGCTGCGCTCGCGCGCCACCGCCACGAAGGCGGCCAGGTCGTTGAGGTTTTCCCGCGCCATTGATGAAGTCCGCTCATAGCTACATGCGGATTATAGCGTCTAATCGGTGAGGCGCGCGCGGCCTAAATTCCGGCCCTGTTCGGAAGAGAAGGAAATTGATCATGCAAACGCGCAAACTTGGAACGAGCGGCCTCGAAGTCTCCGCCATCGGCCTGGGCTGCATGGGCCTCAGCTTCGGCTACGGCCCGGCCGCCGACCGCACCGACGCGGTCAAGCTGATCCGCACTGCCTTCGAGCGCGGCGTCACCTTCTTCGACACCGCCGAGGCCTATGGTCCGTTCGCCAACGAGGAACTGCTGGGCGAGGCCTTGGCCCCCATCCGCGACCAGGTGGTCATCGCCACCAAGTTCGGTTTCCCCGGCGGTGAGGCCCAGAAGGGGCTGGACAGCCGCCCCGAAAACATCCGCGCCGTCACCGACGCGGCGCTGAAGCGTCTGAAGACCGATCGCATCGATCTGCTCTACCAGCACCGGGTCGACCCGAACGTGCCGATGGAAGACGTCGCCGGCGCCGTGCGCGAGCTGATCGCGGCCGGCAAGGTCAGGCATTTCGGCCTCTCCGAAGCCGGGGCCGACTCGATCCGCCGCGCCCACGCCGTCCAGCCGGTCGCCGCTCTGCAGAGCGAATATTCCCTGTGGTGGCGCGAGCCGGAGGCCGAGATACTGCCGCTCCTGGAGGAGCTGGGCATCGGCTTCGTGCCGTTCAGCCCGCTGGGCAAGGGCTTCCTGACCGGCGCCATCGACGCCAGCACCCAGTTCGCCAGCGACGATTTCCGCAACATCGTTCCGCGCTTCACGCCGGACGCCCGGGCCGCCAACCAGGCCCTGGTCGAGCGGATCGGCCAGATCGCCGCCCGCAAGCAGGCGACCCCAGCCCAGATCGCGCTGGCCTGGCTGCTGGCCCAGAAGCCCTGGATCGTTCCCATCCCCGGCACGACCAAGCTGCATCGGCTGGACGAGAACCTGGGAGCCGCCGCGGTGGCGCTGAGCGCCGGGGACCTCGCCGAGATCGCCGCGGCGCTGGCCGCCATCCCGGTCGAGGGCGCGCGGTATCCCGCCAGCCTGCAGGCGCGGGTGGGGCGGTAATGCAGAAGCTTGAGGAGCAGACAATGAGCAAGGTTTGGTTTGTCACGGGCGCGGGCAGCGGCATCGGCGCGGCCATCGCCAAGGCGGCGCTGAAGGCCGGCGACCGCGTCGTCGCCACGGGTCGGGATCTGGGCAAGGTGCGGGGCGCCCTGGCCGGCGCCCCCCGCGACTCCATCGAATTCGCCCAGCTGGATGTGGCCGACCCGGCCCAGGCCCAGGCGTCGGTCGAGGTGGCTGTCGCGCGCTTTGGGCGTATCGACGTCCTGGTCAACAATGCCGGCTACAGCATCCTGGGCAACTTCGAGGAGATGACCCGGGCCGACCTGGAAGGCCAGTTCGCCACCAACTTCTACGGCGTGGCCAACCTGATGCGCGCCGCCCTACCGGTCATGCGCCGCCAGCGCGCCGGCCATGTCATCAACATCAGTTCCGTCGCCGGCGTCGTTGGCCTGAAACATTGCGCCGCCTACGGGGCCAGCAAGTTCGCCGTCGAGGGCCTCTCCCTGGCGGTCGCCGAAGAGGTCGCCCCGTTCGACATCCATATCACCCTGGTCGAGCCCGGCTTCTTCCGCACCGACCTCTTGACCCCCGACAACGCCCGCTGGGCCGGCAATCCCATCGACGATTATGCCGCCGAGGGCAGCCCGCAGGCCATGTGGTCGCCCTATGACGGCATCCAGCCGGGCGACCCCGCCAGACTCGGCGAGGCGCTGGTCAGCATCGCCAGCATGCAGGACCCGCCCCGGGTGTTCGCGGCCGGCAGCGACGCCCTGGAAGCGGTCATCCCAGCCATTGAGGCGCGGCTCCAGACCATCCGCGACCACGCGGCGCTGTCCAAATCCACGGACGGCGTGTTCCAGGATGCAGTAGCCAGTCCGGTGCTGGGCGCGGCGTAGGGGGCCGCCGCCACAATACCTTGACCGCCAGCGCGCCGACGGACGAGACTCGGCGGCTGGAGGCCCGTGTTGACCGACCCCGCCAAGACCGCCCCCGAGCCGCGTACAACCGAGCTGTACCGCCAGCAGGTCCGCGCCATCTGGCAGGCCATGCCCGTGGCGGTGTCGGTCACCGACACGGACGGCTCTGTGCTGTGGATCAACGCCTATTGGACGCGGTTCACCGGGCGGGGCGAGGCGGAGTCGCTGGGTGATGGCTGGCGCGGTTCCATCCACGCCGAGGACCTGCCCGGCCTGGACGCCGCCTTCCTCGCGGCCACCCAGACGCAGACGGGCTTCGCGTCCGAGGTCCGCCTGACCGTCGCCGCCGGGCCGGAGCCGCGCTGGGTGGAGATCCGGGGTGAGCCCCGGCTCGATAGAGACGGCCAGCTTGAGGGCTGGATCACCGTCGCCAACGACGTGCACGAGCGCAAGCTGGCCATGGCGGCGGTGCAGGAGAGCGAGGCCCGCTTCCGCCTGCTGGCCGAGAACGCCCCGGTGAACCTGTGGATGAGCGACCCCGAGGGCCGGATCGTCTATCTCAACCGCCAGCAGCGCGCCTTCTGGGGCGCGGCTGAGGATCTGGCCGGCTTCAAATGGGCGGAACGGGTGCTGGATGAGGACCGCCAGGCCCTCTACGCCGATTATGATCTGGCGCTGGAGAACCGCGCCGCCTTCACGGTCGAGGCCCGCTACTGGCGGGTCGACGGCGAGGTCCGCACCCTGCGCACCGAGGCCAATCCGCGCTTCGATGCGGCCGGCAATTTCCTGGGCATGATCGGCGTCAATATCGACACCACCGACGAGCGCCGCGCGGCGCTGCATCAGCGCCTGCTGACCGACGAACTGAACCACCGGGTCAAGAACACCCTGGCCACCGTCCAGTCCCTGGCCGCCCAGACCCTGCGGGCCTACAGCGACCCGGGTGAGGCCCAGGCCATGCTTGAAGGCCGCCTGATGGCCCTCTCGGCCGCCCACAACATCCTCAACCGCGAGAACTGGGAGGCGGCCGACCTGGCCGACGTCGTCGCCGAAGCCCTGCACGCCTTCGACACCCCCGGGATCGACCGCTTCCACACCGAGGGCCCTTCCGCCAGGGTCGCGCCGCAGACGGCCCTGGCCGTGGCCATGGTGCTGCACGAGCTGTGCACCAACTCGATGAAATATGGGGCGCTGTCGCAGGACGGCGGCCGGGTTTCGGTGGCGTGGGGGCCGGGGGAGGGCGACGGCGTCCTGGCCCTGCGCTGGGCGGAAACCGGCGGGCCGCCGGTTCGGCCGCCATCGCGCCGAGGGTTCGGGTCGCGGCTACTGGCGGGCCTGGCGTCGGAGCTGGGCGCGGCGGCGGCGGTGGACTATCGGCCCGGCGGGGTGGTGTGCGCGCTTCGCGTCCCGCTCGCCGGTACAGCAAGCTGACAGGGGAGCGCCGCATGGCGGAACAACGCATCGTCAACCTGGCCGACCTCGCGATGCGCCAGGTTGGCGATGGCAAGACCTTCGGGGCCCGGGTCGCCCAGGCCGGCCCGTTGATCGGCTCGACGGGCCTGGGCGTCTCGCTGGTGGTCGTCCCGCCGGGCAAGAGCGCCTGCCCCTTCCACCGCCACCACGTCTGGCACGAACTGTTCTTCATCCTGGAAGGCGAGGGCGTCACCCGCCTGGACGGCGAAACCCGCCCCGTCCGCCCCGGCGACCTCATCGCCGCCCCGGCCGGCAAGGAGGCGCACCAGATCATCAACACCGGGGCGACGGACCTGCGCTATCTGGCGCTGTCGGCGGACGGCCCGACCGACATCGTCGAGTATCCGGACTCGGGGAAGATCGCGGTGGACGCGGGGATGGCCCCCTTCGACGCCGCCGAGCCGTCGCTGAACCTGTTTGGGCGGCTCGTGGCGGCGGAATACTACGACAGCGAAGAGGAGGGCTAGCCAGTCCGCTTCGCCGGCCCGGCCGTCATCAGCCCAGAACCAGCAGGTCGCTGCGCCCGGTCAGGGGGATGCGCAGCCTTCCGGCCGCCAGCGCCGCGTCCAGCTGGGCGAACCCCTCGGTTATCTCGCGCTCGGTCAGGTGCTCGAAGGTCGAGATACCCTTGAGCTTCAGCCGCTCGACCGCCTCGGCTTCGCTGGCGGCGTAACGCTCCTCGACCTCCACCAAATCCAGCGGACGCAGGCCGACCTCGGCGAAGACCCGGGTGACGTCCGGCAGGGTGGGAAACATCTGGGCGCCGATCTCGTCGAGGCGGGGGAAGAACGGGTTCCACCATTCGCCCGGCTGCCGGTCCGAAAACACCCCGCGCAGCAGCACCCGCCCACCAGGCCGAAGCACCCGGGCGATCTCCCGCGCCGCGGCCGCGCGGTCGGGGAAATGGTGGAACGAGAGGAACATCAGCACCGCCTCGACGGCGTGGTCGGCGAGCGGGATGGCGGCGGCGTGGCCGGCGAGGTAGCGGACGGCCTCGCCATGCGGCTGGCCCTCGGCCACGTGGCGCATGTTGTCCGAAGGCTCGACTCCGTAGACCGGGCCGCCGAAGCGTTCAGCTAGCGCGGGGGTGAACCGGCCGGTGCCGGAACCCAGGTCCAGGATGGGCAGGGGCCTGCGGGCCGCCAGGAAACCGGCGAAGACATCCATCCATTGGCTCAGCATGTCCGGGTCGAGGGCCCTGGCCTTGGCGTAGACGCTGTGTTGCCGGTGGTCGTAGTCGACGGACTGCAAGGCCATGGCGGTGCTCCTTGGCGGCCAGTCTGACGTCGGGTCGCATAGGCGGCAATCGCTGAATCGGCCGGCGTGCCTGTCGTGGGGCGCTGACGCCGGCCGCCGCTTCCGCGCCGCAATGTGCTCTACAATGACCAGGCCGGCGGCCAGGCCCCGGGGAGGGGAGCGGCCATGGGACAGGGCGGCGGCGCATTCATCGGCCAGGCGGTCGCCCGGGCCGAGGCCGGCGGGTTCGAACTGGGCCACTGGCTCTCGCCCCGGACCACGGCGGTCGAGCCGCACGGCCATGAGGAAGGCCATTTCATCTTCATCACCGCCGGCGACTTCGTCACCGAGGCCGGGGCCGGCGAGGACGGGCCGCTGCTGATCTTCAATCCGCCCGGCACCTTTCACCGCGATCACTTCCGGGCCGGCGGCGCCTTCTTCTCGGTGAAGGTCCCGCCGGAGGCCCAGGCCGCCGCGGCGGAGCTGTCGCCGCCCCGGTCGCCGACCCGCCTGGGACAGCTCGCCGCCGTCGCGGCGATGGAGCGGCTGATCCGGGAGACCCACGCCTGGGACGGCGACGCCGCCTTGAGCGCCGAGGCCGCTTGTCTCGAACTGCTGGCCGGCGCCGGGCGGGGCGGCCTGACCGAGCGCAGGCCGCCCCGCTGGCTGGCCCAGGCGGCCGACCTGTTGCGGGACGGGGCCGGGGGCGTGGCCGCGGTCGCGGCCCTGATCGGGGTGCATCCCATCCATCTGGCCCGCACCTTCCGCGCCTTTCACCGCTGCACGCCGGGGGAATACCTGCGCGCCTGCCGGCTGCGCCGGGCCGCCGGCCTGCTCTGCCGGACCCGGATGGCGCTGGCCGACATCGCCCACGCCTGCGGCTACGCCGACCAGAGCCACCTGACCCGCAGCTTCGCCCGCGCCCACGGCGTGGCCCCCGACGCCTTCCGGCGGATGATCAACTAGCCGGGACGCCCCGGGGCGCGACGATGTTCGGTTTTTACAAGACACCGGCCGCCAATCGCCCCGATCCTGCCCGCTCCAGACGGGAGGGACGAGATGGACCTGCTACGACTCCTCGCGCCGGCGGCGATTGTCTGCCTGGCTCCGGCGGCGGCCCAGGCCGCCTCCGTCGCCGAGTGGCGCCAGTCCCTCGACGAGATCGTGCGCGAGCTGCGCGCCACCCACCCCGCCCCCTTCACCCGGGTGGGGGAGTTGACCTTCCTGCAGGCGCTCGACGCCCTGAAGGCCGATCTTCCCAGGCTGACGGAGGAACAGCGGGTCGTGCGGGCCATGCAGTGGATCGCCCTGCTCGGCGACGGCCACACCTCGCTGGAGCCAACCGGGGCGGCCTTCAAGGTCTGGTACCCGTTCCGGCTCTACCAGTTCACCGACGGCTATTTCATCACCAGCGCCCACGCCTCCGCCGCCGACCTGGCCGGCGCCCAGGTCCTGGAGATCGACGGGCGGCCGGTGGCCGAGGCCGTCGACGCGGCCCGCAGCCTGTTCGGCGCCGACAACGGCTATTTCCGGATGGAGCGGCTCTACGCGGTGCACAACGGGGCGCTGATGCGGGGCCTGGGCTTCACCGACAAGGACATGGGGCTGAAGATCCGCGCCCGGCTGCGGGACGGTCGGGTGGTGACCCGGACGCTCCTGCCCAGGGCGACCGACAATCCGGCCTATCTGAACTCCGACACCATCTTTGAGTGGGTCTATCGCGGCGAGGTCTACGGCATGCCGTTCGGGACCAACGCCGACTGGATCGCCGCCTTCAACGGCCGTCCCTCGGTGGAATTCCGCAAGCCCGACCCGGCCCGCCCGCCCTACATGACCCAGCGCTTCGGCTTTCTGTCGCGGGCCCTGCCCGAGCAGGACGCCTACTATATTCAGCTCAACCGCACCGACAGCGACGAGATGATCACCTTCATCGCCGCCGCCATGGCCGAGGTCGATCGCCAGAAACCGCGGCGGCTGATCCTCGACATGCGGTTCAACTTCGGCGGCGACGGCAGCCGGGTGCGCGATTTCGTCCATGAGTTCGTCCGCCGCGAGGCCGACCCGCCGTGGAAGGAGCTCTATGTCGTCACCGGCCGCAAGAACTACAGCGCCGCGATCAACCTGCTCGGCGAGCTGATCGACCACGTCGATGTCTCGATCGTCGGCGAGCCGACCGGGGTGGGGCTCAACTCCTACGGCGATCCGGCGGCGCGGCTGTATCCGGCCGCCGGCCTGCACCTCTATGTCTCCACGGTCGGCCACCAGCTGGGGCCGTTTTCGGACCGGCGCGACTTCATCCCGGTCGACGCCCCGGCGCTGATGGCGTTCACCGACTACGGCGCCGGACGCGACCCAGCCGTCGACCGCATCCTGGCCGGCGAGGACATGCGCTCGATCCCGCAGATCGTCCGCAGCGAGGGCGGGGCGGCGGGGCGTCGCGTGTACCGGGATCGGCTGGCCCGTTACGGGGCGCTCGGCTGGTGGACGGCGCCGACCGAGCTCCAGATGCGCCGGGCCTGCGAGGCGTTGACGGCGGCCGGCCGGCTGGCCGACGCCCTGGAGGCCTGCGCCCTGACCACCGAGATGCATCCCTTCGTCTGGAACAGCTGGTATGGCCTGGCGATCGTCCAGGAGAAGGCCGGCCAGGCCGGGCCGAGGCTGGCCAGCTTCCGCTGCGTGCTTCAGCTCGACCCGACCAACTTCAACGGCCCGGAACTGCGGGAGGCCATCGCCAAGAGCGCCGACACGGCCCTGCCGGCCGGCTGCCCGGTCGAACGGCCGTGAGGCGGGCCGCCCTTGCCCTGGCCCTACTGACCCTCGCCGCCTGGGCGCCGGGCCCGGATGTCCGCCGGCCTCCAGAGGCGCGCTTCGGCGCGACGGTGGCGCAGACCCAGGCCGCCCTGGCCGGTCGCTGCAAGACCATCAGGACGCGCCGCATCGACCCGCCCTTCGCCCCGGACGTCCGCCGCGAGCAGCTGCAGATCGACTGCGACGGCCTTGTCTGGTTCGGCGCTCCGCGCTGGGCCGAGTTCGTGTTCCGCGACGATTCCCTGGAGATGGTCTGGATCATGGTCAAGGCGGAGGACGAGGCGGCGATCCTCGCCGCCATGACCGCCGCCCACGGCCCGCTCAGCCACCGCGGCCCCGACTACATCGCCTTCACCCAGGCGGGAGCCGCCTGGCGGTTCAAGCCGGCCGAGGTGGTGTTCTACTCGCCGGCGTTTGCGCCATGGATGGAGGCGGATTTCTGACGAGAGCCGAATCCCGAGCCTGAACCTTGGAACAGGTTCGCGCGGCCTATCCCCTGTAACGACCTCCAGCTAGCGCGTAGCATCCTGCGACGGCGCCACCACCCCCGCACTCGGCTGGTACCCCATCCAGGACCCCCGCTTCAGATCCGCCGACAGCGTCAACGGCGCCGACCCGCCGTTCAGCCGCGCCCGGTAGACCTGCGTCGTCTCCAGCGTCCGCATCACGTAGTTGCGGGTCTCCACGAACGGGATGCACTCGATGAAGTCCAGCGGGTCGGTGCCTGAGCCTCTCGGGTCGCCGCACACCGCCGACCACTGGGCGGGGCGGCCGGGGCCGGCGTTGTAGGCGGCGGCGGCCATGATGTAGCTGCCGCTGAAGGTCGAGATCATGTCACCCAGGTAGCGGGCGCCCAGGCGCAGGTTGAAGTCGCCCTCATAGAGGCGGTCGACGCTGTAAGGCTCGCCCAGGGCCCGGGCGGTGGTGGCGCCGGTGGCGGGCATCAGCTGCATCAGGCCGCGGGCGCCGGGGGCGGACTTGGCCCGGGGGTCGAAATTGCTTTCCTGGCGGGTGATGCTGAACACGAAGGCCGGCTCGGCCCCGCCCGGCACGTTGGGGGCCAGGATCATCGGATAGCCGCGCTCGGGCAGGGAGAAGCCGCGCTGGGCCGCCGTGCGGCTGGCGCGCATGGCCAGATCGACATCGCCGTAATTCTTGGCCAGGTCGACCAGCAAGGCGGCTTCGGCGGCGGTGGGCAGGGTGTCGTCGATGGCCAGGACGAAGGCGCGGAACTGGTCCTTCAGGCCGGCCTCGGCCAGGACGCGGGCGGCGCGGACCGGCTCGCGGCCCTCGAAGCGGGCGCGGTCGGCCGGGGTGATGTCGGGGTCCTTGCCCAGCTCGATGCGGGTGATGCCGGCCTTCTCGGCGCAGAGCTGGCCGTAGAAGCTGGTGATGTACTGCGAGCCCTGCTGGTAGTAGACGGCGGCCGTGGCCCGGTCGCCCATCGCCTCGGCGGCGCGGCCCTGCCAGTAGTAGCCCCGGCCCTTGGTGATCGGCGAGGTGCCGGCCCCCGACAGGATGGCGAAATGGGCGGCGGCGGTCTCGGGCTGCTTGAGCTTGGTCAGCGCGATCCAGCCGGCATAGAACTCGGCCTCGGCCGCGTCCGGCCCCACGGTCATGCCGGCGTCGTTGGCGGCGTTGTAGGCGGCGCGGTAGTCGCCGTTCTGCAGGCCGGCCACCACGATGGCCCGGCGCTCGGGCCAGGCCTTGGCGGCGACTTCCGGGGTCGGGGGCGGGGCGAAGCCGCCGGTCAGGCTGCGGGCCATGCTGTCCAGGCCCCGGCGGCGGAAATAGGCCGCCTGCTCGAAGATCAGGCCGGGATCCTTGCGCTGCTCGGCGCTCAGATTGGCGACCAGGGCGTTGGCGCCGGCCGAGTTACCGCGCAGCGCCAGGCGGGCGTCGGCGACCGGCCGCAGATCGGCCGGCAGGATGGCGACCATGTCGCGGGCGGCCGGGCCCTGCTGGCCGTAGAGCAGCATGTCGGTGCGGCGGATGTCGTCGTCGGTGGTGATCACCGTGGCGAAGCGGGCGCGCATCGAGCGCTGGTCGTCGGCTTCGAACAGGCGGGTGTTCCACCACTCGCGGATCAGGTTGGTCGCTTCGGCCTGGTGGCCGGTGGCGTTGAGGGCGGCGGCGAGCGCGATGGCCCCCCGCGCCGTCTCGGGGGGCGAGCCGCCGAACCAGGCGACGATGCGGGCCGGATCGAGGCCCGAGGTTTCCAGCTTCTGCTCGGCGTTGGCCTGGCGCTTGGCGCTGCGCGGCCAGCCGGCCAGGTCGCGGCGGGCCGAATCGGCCTCGAAGAAGGAGAGGCTGTCCGGCGCGCCGTCGGCCAGGGCCCAAAGGGCGATCTTGCGGGTCAGCGGGTCGGAGATGGCGTCCATGGAGAGGCGGATGCGGTCGCCGTCTCCCGATTTGGCGGCGGTCAGGGCGGCTTTCAGATAGCCGATGTCGCTGTCGGAAACCGGCTGGCGGTAGGCGATCTGGGGCGTGGTGATGAGCTGGGGCGCCCCGCCCGACCCGTAGGTCGTTTGGGCGTCGGCGAATCCTCCGGCCACGGCGGCCAGGACGGTCGTCAGCAGCACCTTGCGCAGTCGCGATCCCAAACCGGTTCTCCTTAAGTCTCAAATCGATATTCCGGGCATTGCACGCGCCCGGCCAGGGGACATATTGTCCGGCTCCAACACAGTGCCGCAACCCAAAGCGGCGATCTCACGGCCTTTTGCAAGCTATGTTCCACTCTCCGTTCAAAGGGGCGCTCCCCGCGCTCGTCACGCCATTCCGGAACGGAGCCGTGGACGAGAAAGCCTTCGCCGAGCTGGTCGAGCGCCAGATCGCCGGTGGCGTTCACGGCCTGGTCCCCGCCGGCACCACCGGCGAGTCGGTCACGCTCAGCGATGACGAGCACCGCCGCGTCGTCGAGCTGTGCATCCAGGTCGCCCGCGGCCGCGTGCCGGTGATCGCCGGGGCTGGCTCCAACTCGACGGCGCACGCCATCGAACTGGTCCGGTTCGCCAAGACGGTCGGCGCGGACGGCGCCCTCGTGGTCGCCCCCTACTACAATCGTCCCTCGCAGGAGGGGCTCTACCAGCACTTTGCGGCCATAAATGAGGCCGTGCAGCTGCCGGTGCTGACCTACAACGTGCCGTCGCGGACCAGCGTCGACATCAGCAACGAAACCCTCGCTCGTTTGGCCAAGCTGCCCAACATCGTCGGCATCAAGGACGCCACCGGGGATCTGGGCCGCGCCAGCCTGCAGCGGCTCGACTGCGGCGATGAGTGGATCATGCTGTCGGGCAATGACGACACGGCGCTGGGCTACATGGCCCACGGCGGCCATGGCTGCATCTCGGTGACGTCCAATGTCGCGCCGGACGCCTGCTCGGCCATGTACAACGCCTGCTTCGCCAAGGACTGGGAGACGGCCCTCTACTGGCAGGACCGGCTGATCCGCCTTCACAAGGCGCTGTTCGCCGATGCCTCGCCGGCCCCGGCCAAGTTCGCCCTGGCCCATCTCGGCCTCTGCGCCGAGGAGCTGCGCCTGCCGCTGTCGCCCTGCTCGGAGGCCGCCCGCGAGGCGGTCCTGGCGGGCATGCGCGATGCCGGTGTAATCTAGCGCCATCATGGTCAAGCTGATCGCCGAGAACCGCCGCGCGCGGTACGACTACTTTCTGGACGACGCCGTGGAGGCGGGCATCGCCTTGACCGGGACCGAGGTGAAGTCCCTGCGCATGGGCAAGGCCAACATCGCCGAATCCTACGCGGCGGTGGAGGGCAACGAGATCATGCTCGTCAACGCCGACATCCCGCCCTACGCCAAGGCCAACCGCTTCAACCATGAGCCCCGCCGGCCCCGGAAACTGCTGCTGAAACGCCGCGAGATCGACAAGATGATCGGCGCCGTCCAGCGCGAGGGCCGCACCATCATTCCAATCAAGCTCTATTGGAACGACAAGGGCATGGCCAAGCTGGAGCTGGCCCTGGCCAAGGGCAAGAAGCTGCACGACAAGCGCGCCACCGAGGCTGATCGGGACTGGAAGCGGGAGCAGGGGCGGATCATGCGGGACCGGGGTTAGCCCGAGAACTGCCCCGCCCCTCAATGTTCCCATTTTGTTCCACGTGAAACATTGAAGGGTGGATGGGGGCCCATCCGTTTGGCGCCGACCAGGATCAGGCGTAAAATCCCGCCGTTCAGACGGAGGGCTTTGTCATGAAGTCTCAGTCAGTAATCGCGCTCGCCCTGCTTATCGCTGGCGCCGCGTCCGCCCCGTTCAGTTATGGCCAGACCGCCCAGCCATCCGGCGGCGAGGTTCGGGTGTTCTCCCGCTCCGACCAGCCTTTCACGGTCACGCTCGATGACGGCCAGAGCGGCTCGACCGGGGCCTTTCCCAACTATGCCAGCTTCCGCTCGCGGCCGACATCGCGGACCTTCACGGTGGTGCGGGCCGACGGCAAGAAGTTCTCGCAGGAGCTGATGCTGGACTTCATGAAGACCGCCGCGCCGGACAGGGGTGTCTGGTGCGTCGATGTGAGGCCCAGCAGCGTCTCGCTGCTGCCCCGGCCGATGTGCGCCGTTCGGCTCAGCCAGGGCGGTTAGCGGCTCGGGGCCGGATCATCCGGGAGCGGGGGTCGGGCCCTCTTCGGTAATCTGGAACCGGACGGGCAACGCCACCTGGGCGCCTTCCATGGACGAGCCGTCGGCGGCCCTGGGGTTCATTCTGTACTTCGGGACCAGCTTGAGGGCCGCCTGACCGAACCCGGCGCCGGGCGAGCTCTCTTTGAGGACCGTGCAGCCCTGCAGCTCACCGGTCGCCGTGACCTTACAGCTCAGGATCACCGTGCCTTCGACCCGCTCCTGTCGGGCCTGCGGCGGATACACGGCTTTCAGGTCAGTGATGGTGGGCGCGGCGATCCAGGCCGGGCCGAGGGCCGAGTCACGGGCCGGGGCCGGCTCGGCCGTTTGGGCCTGGGCGCCGGCGGTGGCCGGTCCCATCAGGACCAGGGCCGCCAACAGGGTCATCGATCTCATCTGGCTCATCTCAATCCGGGACTGGTTTTCAGCGAGTGGGCGCCGACCAGCAAGCCCCGCGCCGCCCCCGCGTCACAAGGATTTCGAACTTGCGGAACGGAAGGGGCTGTCAAACGCGCGTTTGGATGCGAAAAGACTGTTCGCAAAGAAAACGCCATCCCAGGAAATTCCCATGCGCGAAGCCGTCATCGTCTCCTACGCCCGCACTGGGCTGGCCAAGGCCGGCCGCGGCGGGTTCAACGTCACCCCGCCCATGACCATGGCCGCCCACGCCATCAAGCACGCCGTGGCGCGCTCGGGCGTCGAGCTGGACTTCGTCGAGGACTGCTACCTGGGCAACAACGCCCATGGCGCGGCCAATATCGGCCGCCAGGCGGCGTTGCTGGCCGGCATGCCGGTGACCACGGCGGGCGTGACCATCAACCGCTTCTGCTCCTCGGGCCTGCAGGCCATCGCCATGGCCGCCAACCATGTGCGCGGCGACGGCGCCGACTGCGTGGTGGCTGGCGGGGTGGAGTCGATCTCCATTCCCGGCGGCGGGGCGGGCGGCCCGGCCGCCACCGACCCGGAACTGACCAAGATCGCCCCGGCCATCTTCATGGCCATGATCGATACCGCCGACATCGTCGCCAAGCGCTATGGCCTCTCCCGCGAATACCAGGACGAGTACAGCCTGCAGTCCCAGCAGCGCATGGCCGCCGCCCAGCAGGCCAACCTGTTCAAGGACGAGATCGTCCCGATGAACACCAAGATGAAGGTGGTCAACAAGGAGACCAAGGAAGAGTCCATCGTCGACTACGTGGTCTCCAAGGACGAGTGCAACCGTCCCGAGACCACCCTCGAGGGCCTGGCCTCGCTGGCCCCGGTCAAGGGCGAGGGCAACTTCGTCACCGCCGGCAACGCCAGCCAGCTCAGCGACGGCGCCGCCGCCGTGGTGGTCATGGAAGCCAAGGAAGCCGAAAAGCGCGGCCTGACCCCCATGGGCCGCTTCGTGTCCTGGGCGGCCGCCGGCTGCGAGCCCGACGAGATGGGCATCGGCCCGGTGTTCGCGGTGCCCAAGCTGCTGGCCCGCCAGGGCCTCACAGTCGACGACATCGACATCTGGGAGCTGAACGAGGCCTTCGCCTCGCAGTGCCTCTACAGCCGCGACCGCCTGGGCATCGACCCGGCGAAATACAACGTCAACGGCGGCTCCATCTCCATCGGCCACCCCTTCGGCATGACCGGCGCCCGCTGCACCGGCCACCTGCTGCAGGAAGGCAAGCGCCGCGGCGCCAAGTGGGGCGTGGTGACCATGTGCATCGGCGGCGGCCAGGGCGGCGCCGGGCTGTTCGAGATCTACTAGGCGAAAGACGCGGCCAAGAAACTCCCTCCCCTTTATGGGGAGGGACGGTCGCGCAGCGACCCGGGTGGGGAACTTAACCCGGGTGATTTGCCTGACAGGTGGGAGCCCCACCCTGGCGTCTTCGACGCCGTCCCTCCCCATAAAGGGGAGGGAGTTAGGCCGAGCTATCCTTCGATCATCTCCCGCGCCCGGCGAAACACATCCTCGAACATCGCCGGGGTCAGGCGGCCGGTGTTCGTGTTCAGCCGTGAGCAGTGGTAGCTGTTGATCAGCCAGTAGGGCCCGGCCTGCATCTCCGAGCCGTGCCCCGGGATGCCCGCCGAGGCCTTCAGACCGATGGCCTTCAGCACATTGCGCCGCGAGACGTCGCCCAGGGTGACGATGACCTTCAGGTTCGGCATCGCCGCGATGGTGGCCGAGAGGAACTGGCGGCAGGTGTTCTCTTCGCTGGTCTCGGGCTTGTTGCCGGGCGGGGCGCAGCGGACGGCGTTGGTGATGTAGCAGTCGGTCAGGGTCAGGCCGTCGTCGGTGCGGGCCTGGAACTCACCGGCGGCGAAACCGAGCTTGCCCAGGGTCTCGTAGAGCAGCCAGCCGGCATGGTCGCCGGTGAAGGGCCGGCCGGTGCGGTTGGCGCCCTGGCGGCCGGGGGCCAGCCCCGCGACCAGCAGCCGGCCGTTACGGTCGCCCCAGGAGGGGACGGCGCCGTTGAACCACTCGGGGTGGGCCGCTTCGTTGACGTTCCGATAGGCGACCAGCCTTGGGCAGAGCGGGCAGTCGGGCGCCGGCTCAGAGTTCGTCATCGGCTTCCAGTTCGGCCCGGGTGCGCTCGCCCTGCAGGAATCTCGGCGGGGCAGGGCGGGCGGGGCGGCCGATGATGTCGCCCAGGTCCGCCAGGTCGACGAAGTTGTCGCATTGCCGGCGCAGGTCGTCCGAGACCATCGGCGGCTGGCTCTTGACGGTGGAGACCACGGTCACGCGGACGCCCTTGCGCTGCACCGCCTCGACCAGGGCGCGGAAGTCGCCGTCGCCCGAGAACAGCACCAGGTGGTCGGCGTGGGTCGCCATCTCCAGCATGTCGACGGCGATCTCGACATCCATGTCGCCGCGCCAGCGTTTGCGGCCCTGGCTGTCGGTGTATTCCCGGGCCGACTTGGTCACCAGGGTGAAGCCGTTGTAGTCCAGCCAGTCGACCAGTGGCCGGATGGGGCTGTAGTCGTCGTTCTCGACCAGGGCGGTGTAGTAGTAGGCGCGGATCAGCACGCCGCGCTTGCGGAACTCGTCCAGCAGCTTCTTGTAGTCGATGTCGAAGCCCAGGGCCTTGGCCTGGGAGTAGAGGTTGGCGCCGTCGATGAACAGGGCCATACGGTCGGTCGGATAGAAAGTCATTTGCGTCAAACCTTTGAGCGAAAATATCAACACCAAGAATGAACCGGCTGTGGTCGTCGCCCTGGGCTGTAATCTGCCCGGAGCCTACCCGTCAGGCGCGGCCTTGCTGGAAGCGGCTTTGGCGATGTTCGCCACCGAGGGCCTGACCGTGACGGTCAGATCCGGCTGGTGGCGATCGGCCGCCTGGCCCGATCCAACGGCGCCTGCCTATACGAACGGCGTGGCCATTGTCGAGACGACGCTCTCGCCGCGCGCGGTGCTGGAGGCGCTCAACCGGATCGAGAGGGCGTTCGGGCGAGAGAGGGGCGAGGTGAACGCCGCCCGGACCCTCGACCTGGATATCGTAGCCTTTGGCCAGCTGATCCTCGACGAGCCGGGCCTGACCCTGCCGCACCCCAGGGCCCATGAGCGACTGTTCGTGATGGGCCCGCTGGCCCAGGTGCGGCCCGCTTGGCGCCATCCTCGGCGGGACCGAAGCGCCGCCGAACTGGCAACCGCCGCCACGGTCGGCCTTGACGCCCGGCCCATCACACCGTCAGCCTGACCGACCCTGGGGGAGCGTGCGATGAAAGCCCTGATCCTCGGTCTGGCCCTGGGCCTTGCCGCGCTGAACACAACGGCCCAGGCCGACACCCTTTGCGACGGCGCCGCCAGCGGGCCCGCCGGCGAGGTCAAGGTGTCGCTGGCCTATGACGCGGCCGGCCAGTTCAAGACCGCCCTCTACAGCTGGTCAGTAAAATCGCCCGAGGGGTTCAGCCTGTCGGCGGCCGCATGGGATCGCCCCGTCGACGAGATCGGACAGTCGGCGGCCCTGCCGGGGCGCGTCCGCCTCCAGGCCACCGGCTCGACGGAGGCGAAGGCGGAGAGCCTGACGCTGGAAGCCTCGGTCGATGGCGGCCCGCCCGTCCGCAGCTTCGCCTATCGCTTCTACAAGCCGATGATCCCGGTCCAACCGGGAGACGCCAAGCCCGTGATCGCGGGCTCAAAGCTCGCCTTCGATATGTGGGTCAATCTGGACCCCGCGGTCGTGCTGGCGGCGCGGCAGATCGAACTGACGATCCGCACCGATGACGGCAGGGTCCTTGAGCGCTGGACCTGGCGGAACGACAATGCCGCCCGCCAGGCCCTGGGCGCCACGGCCATGGCTCAGGCTCGCGCGCTGGCCGCCACGCCGCTGACCTGTCCGACGCCGCTTCCCATGGCCAGGATCACCTCGCCGGACTGGACGCGCCGCCCCTCGGGCGAGGACCTGGAGAAGGTTTATCCGGCGCGGGCCCGGACGCTGAGCCTGTCCGGCAAGGCGATCATCAGCTGCGACGTCACCAGCCTGGGCACGCTGGTCTATTGCTCGCTGATCTCCGAGACCCCGGAGGGCGAAGGCTTTGGCGAAGCGGCCCTCAAGGTGACCTCGAAATTCAGGATGAAGCCCCTGGCCAGGGACGGCTCGCCCGTCGGCGGCGGCACGGTGCGCATACCCATCCTCTTCCACCCGCCCGACTAAGGGTGACAAACCCTATGCGGCATTGCACAATGGCCCCGAAATCTCTATGTAGCCCGGTTCCCAGCACCACCTGAGAGTCTCCATGGCCCGCGTCACCGTCGAAGATTGCGTCGAACGAGTTCCCAACCGCTTCAGCCTGGTGCTGCTGTCGGCCCATCGCGCCCGCGCCATCTCGGCCGGCGCCACCCTGCTCGTCGACCGCGACAACGACAAGAACCCGGTCTGCGCCCTGCGCGAGATCGCCGACGACGTGGTCGATCACGAGGCGCTGAAGGAACATCTGATCACGACGCTGCAACGCGTCGACGAGCGCTCGGAAGCCGAGGAAGAGGCGGAAACCATCGCCCTGCTGTCGGATCCGACCCACATGCAGATGAGCGAACAGGAACTGATCCGCGCCCTGCAGAGCGACCGTGACGGCGGTCAGGAGGAGCGGTACTGAGCCCAGAAGGCACAGACCCTCTCGCACCTCTGACGGCGGAAAAGCCCGCCACCCCCAAACTCGCCCCTACGCCGCCAAAAGCCGCCGGTCCCAAGTTCCTGCGCCAGTTCGAGCTGATCGAGCGGGTTCGCGCCTATGAGCCGGACGCCGACGAGGCGCTGCTGAACCGCGCCTATGTCTATGCCGTCCGCATGCACGGCTCGCAGAAGCGGGCCTCGGGCGACCCCTATTTCGCCCACCCGATCGAGGTGGCCGGCATCCTGACCGACTACAGGCTGGATACCGCCACCATCGTCACCGCCCTGCTGCACGATGTCATCGAGGACACCGAGGTCAGCCAGGCCGATATCGAAAAGCTGTTCGGGGCCGAGATCGCCGAGCTGGTCGAGGGGGTCACCAAGCTCTCCAAGCTGGAGTTCGCCGCCGAGCACGCCCGCCAGGCCGAGAACCTGCGCAAGTTCATCCTGGCCATCTCCAAGGACGTCCGGGTCCTGATGGTCAAGCTGGCCGACCGCCTGCACAACATGCGGACGCTGAACTTCATCAAGCAGCCGGCCAAGCGCGAACGCATCGCCCGCGAGACGCTCGACATCTACGCGCCCCTGGCCCGCAACATCGGCTGCCACCGCATCTGTTCGGAGCTGGAGGAGCTGGCCTTCGAGCAGCTCAACCCGGTGGCCCGCAACGCCATCCTGCGCCGGCTGGACACCCTGCGGGCCGACCAGGGCAAGGCCGTCAACAAGGTCAGCGCCGACATCATGCAGCTGCTGGTCGACGACGGCGTTCCGGCCCGGGTGTTCGGGCGCGAGAAGCATCCCTTCTCGATCTGGCGCAAGCTGCAGCGCAAATCGATCGGCTTCTCCCAGCTGTCGGACATCTACGCCTTCCGGGTGATCGTCGACAGCGACGCCGACTGCTACCGGGCCCTGGGCCTGATCCACCGCGCCTGGCCCTGCGTGCCCGAGCGGTTCAAGGACTTCATCTCCACGCCCAAGCGCAACAACTACCGCTCGCTGCACACCACGGTGATCGGGGCCAAGGGCATGCGGATCGAGATGCAGATCCGCACCGAGAACATGGACCGGGTGGCCGAGGACGGCGTGGCGGCCCACTGGCGCTACAAGAACCACAGCTACGGCTTCGACCAGGAGGCCATGGAGGCCGAGGGCGGCCGCGACCCGCTGGCCAACCTGCGCCAGCTGGTTCAGGTGCTCGAGCATGGCGGCGACTCCGAAGAGCTGGTCGAGAACGCCAAGCTGGAGATGTTCCTCGACCAGGTGTTCGTCTTCACCCCCAAGGGCCGGCTGATCACCCTGCCGCGCGGGGCCATGCCGCTGGATTTCGCCTATGCCGTCCACACCCTGCTGGGCGACGAGACCATCGGGGCCAAGATCAACGGCGAGCCGCGCCCGTTGCGCACCGTCCTGCAGAACGGCGATGTGGTCGAGGTCATCCGCGGCCCCAACCGCGAGCTGCACGGCGACTGGCAGTCGCTGACGGTGACCGGCCGGGCCCGCTCCGCCATCCGCCGCCATATGCGCCAGGCCGAGAAGGGCGAGTTCCTCAAGACCGGCCGCGCCGCGTTCGAGGCCGCCATCCAGCGGGCCGGCAAGTCGCGCACCGTCTCGCTGCGGCCGGCGCTGGAGCGGTTCGCCCTGGCCAGCGAGGACGAACTCTACGATGCGGTCGGCCGGGGCAGGGTGCGGCCCCAGCAGGTGCTGGAGGTGCTGTTCCCCGACCTGGACGCCGGCGAGATCAAGGCCCTGGGCGAACGCCAGGCCATCGACGCCGACTCGGCCGCGGCCTTCGTGCAGGGCGGCGGGGTCACCGCCCATACCCGGGTTCGCCTGGATGTCTGCTGCCGCCCGGTGCCGGGCGACCGCATCGTCGGCATCAAGCAGCCCGACAGGAGCCTGACCGTCCACACCATCGACTGCCCGCGCCTGGCCGACTACGAGGACCGCGAGGACCTCTGGCGAGACCTGCGCTGGACCGCCGAGGCCGAGCGCAACGCCCTGGGCCTGGCCCGCATCCGCGCCACCATCCGCGATGCGCCGGGGGTGCTGGGCGAGGCCTGCACCATCATCGGCGAGGCCGGCGGCAACATCCTCAATCTCAATATGCACCACCGCCAGTCCGACTATTTCGACGTCGATTTCGATGTCGAGGTGAAGGACAACCGCCACCTGACCAACATCATGGCGGCGCTGCGGGCCTGTCCCAGCGTGGATACGGCGGATCGGGCGCTGGGCTAGGCAGGCAAGCCTCCTTGCAAGCCAGCAGGACCGCCGGCGTCCAGATCGCGAAGGCGAGATTTGACCAGGTCGCCGGATCGAACACCCAGAACACGGCGAGCAGGGCGGCGCCGCCCATGCAGATGGCCAGCAATGTGCGCGCGGGCTGCTGGCGCAGGCACGCCACGATCAGCAATGCCGCATGGGCCAGCAGGGCGGCCCCTTTGATCCACAAGCTCAGGTCGATCAGGCGGTTCGGGTCGGCGGCGACGATCACCTCCTGCGCCATGTTCAGCCGGCTCTGCGCCAGGACGATGTTCGCCGCCGCGGCCGCCAGGGGCAGGGCATAGCCGAGCAGCCGCCACCAGCGGGGACAGCCTCGCGCGACATAGGCGGTGAGGGCCAGCGCCAGCAGGACCCAGGCGGGGGTGAAGGCCAAAGCCTCCCAGCCGTAGACGTCGGCGCCATACGCCGCGAGTTCGGAGGAGCAATCGCCAATCGCCATCGCCGCCTGGTTCTGAGTGCGGGCGCTCTCAAGAGCGGCGAGCCGCAGATCGACATCGCAGGGAGACGCGCCGACAGCGCCGAACCCCAGGACCAGAAAACCGGCCGATGCGGCCAGGGTCAGCAGACCCGCCACAACGACGGTGGCGGCTTTCCACCGGCCCGCCACTAGGCGGATCTCGGCCAGATGGTTTCCCGCGCCGCCAGCAGCATCATCGCCGTCCAGGCGATGAGGGTCGTGGTGCTCATCACCGCCGCATAGCGTTCGTGGTCGAAGGCGGCCAGGGCGGTGGCGGGCGGGATCAGCAGCAGCAGGGCGGCCAGGATCCGGCGCTTGTCGCGATAGGCGATCCACATCAACAGGGCGGCATGCACGGCCAGCAGGCCGAACTTGCCCCAGGCGCCGATCGACAGCGTGGTCAGCATCGTCCCGGGGCTATCCAGGCTGTGCGACAGCTTCAGCAGCGTCGTGGTCTCGAGCAGATCGCACAAGGCGGCAAGCAGCGCGACCACCACGGCGGCGACCATCCAGCGCTTCTGCCGATAGCCCAGCCAGATGGCCGCCAGGATGGCGAAGGCCGTGTAGGCGGGGATGAAGGCCTTGATGTCCCAGCGGTTCACCGCGTCCATCGCCGGCACGGCCAGCGACCGGCAGCCGGCCGGGAAGACCGCCGCCAGCTGGTCTTGTGTGCCGGCCAGTTCGAACTGGATGATGTCGGCCTGGGCGAAGCACTTGGGCAGCATCGCCAACGCCACCTGGGGCAGGGCGGCGAAATGGGCGAAGATCGCCAGAGTGGCGAGACCCGCCAACACGGCCAGCAAGGCCCTCAAACGCGCAGCTGACATGATCGCCCCCGTTGTTCCCAAACCGAGGCTAGCATGGCGGATCGGCTGTGGCTAAATCAGCGCCCATGAACACCCAAGACGTCCTGGACGAATTCCGCGCGGCCGGCGCTCTGCGCGAGGGCCATTTTATCCTCTCCAGCGGCTTGCACAGCCCGGTCTTCCTGCAGAAGAACCTGGTCTTCGCCGAGCCGGACCGCTGCGAGCGGCTCTGCAAGGCGCTGGCGGCCAGGATCGTCGCCGAGGTGGGCCAACCGGACGTCTGCATCTCGCCGGCCGTCGGCGGCATCATCCCGGGCTACGAGACCGCCCGCCACCTGGGCGTCCGCTCGTTCTATGTCGAGCGCGAGGGCGGGATCTTCAAGCTGCGGCGGGGCTTTACGGTCGAGCCCGGCGAGAAGGTGGTCATGGTCGAGGACATCGTCACCACGGGTCTCTCCTCCCGCGAATGCATCCAGGCCATCCAGGCGGCCGGCGGCACGGTGATCGCCGCGGCCTGCATCGTCGACCGCTCGGGCGGCAAGGCCGATGTCGGCGTGCCTTTGGTCGCTCTGGCCAGCCTGGAGGTCCCCGCCTATCCGGCCGACGCCCTGCCGCCGGCGCTGGCGGCGATCCCCACCACCGATCCAGGCAGCCGCAGGCTGGCGGGGTGAGTCGGGCCTGCTGGCCGGTTTTCGGGTTCTGAACTATCCTCCCGTCTAAGGGTCCGGCGTGGGAGGCTGGCAATGATCCGTTTGGCTTGTCTGGTTGGTGTGTCCGCCATCCTGCTGGCGGCCGTTCCGGCGTGGGCTCAGTATGACGACGAGGACAATCCCAAGCCGCTGGCGCCCTCCTGCCGTCCGCTGCTGGAGCGGATCGAGAAGGACGCTGGAAACCCGGATCTGGTGCGCAAGGCCATCGAGGCCGAGGATGTCGACCTGGGCGACCTCGTCATCCAGGTCGTGCCGGTTCGAATCCTGGACGACAGCGACGCCGAGCGGCTGGCCTGCTGGCGGCAGAGCCGCGGGCGGCCCGACGCCACGACGACCGACGCCATCTTCACCATCTCGCGCATGCAACTTCGTCGGGTCGATCATCGTATCGCCCAACGCCGCTCGATCCACTTCGCCGATCTGCTGGGCGCGTTCAGCGCCGAGCGCGCTACCGGCGTCGATGGGCCGATCTCAGCCTATTTGCGCAAGAGCGGGTTCGCCCGCCTCGCCCAGGGCGACCCGGACTGGGAGGCCAGCAACCTCACCGGTTTCGACTACGAGCCGGAGTATGTCGAGGACCTGGAGGCCGCCCTGGTCCGGCTGGCGGCCCTCTGCCTGGCCCACCCGAAGGACTTCACCGCCGTCCGCCGCTCGCTCGAGTTCAAGGACGCCTTCCTGGAACCGCGACCGTCGCGCCATGTCGACAGGGACGGCGTCGATCCGGTCGATCCCGAACTGCTGGCCTATCTCGACGCCGAGCGCGACCGCATCGTCCGCGCCTGCCCGACCTAGCGGCGGTATTCCACGAACGAGAAGACGTTGCCGTCCGGGTCGCGGACCTGGAAGTCGAGGCCGCCCCAGGCCTGGCGGGTGAGCTTCTGGGCGAACGCCACCCCGGCCGCCGCATAGGCGTCGAACAGCGCCTTGACCCCCTGGACCTCGATGGTGGCCAGGATCACCGACTCTTCCCGCGCCGCCCACTCCGCGAAACCCGGATGGTCGACATGGCGCAGATGCAGGCAGGCGCCGCCCCGCGACACCGAGCCGTAGAAGGCCGGCTTGCCATGCAGGAAGTCGATCTCGAACCCCAATCGGTCGCGATAGAAGGCCGCCGAGGCCGTCACGTCGCTGACGAAGAAGATCGGGGTGGCCGACTGGACGACGGGCTCAGCGGCGGGCGGTTCGGCGGGCTTGGCTTCACCCGCCCCGGCCTTGAGCGCGGCCCAGCTGTCGAAGCCGGCCTCGGCCGCGACCACCTCCTGGGCCAGGGCCAGCGGGAAGGGGGCGTCCAGCACCTGGCGGTCGGTCAGGTCTGCCAGGCGCGGGACCTGCCGCACCTTGCCGCCGAGCGAATAGTTCTGCTCGCGATGCCAGCGCATCAGGAGCTTGGCCTGTTTGCGATAGGTGTCGAGGGTCGGCATGGGTCGCACTCCGGCTGAAAAGAGGTTCAGCGGGCGGGCCTGGCCCTTTCGGCGACTTGCCGATGCATCCCGAAACGCAAGGTGAAGCTAGGCGCGGCGGCGCGGGGGTGTCAATCGGAGCGGCTTTGCCTATCTTGAAGGCCTGTTCTTGAGGGACTGCCGTCTTGAAGCCTCACGCCCTACGCCTCGGCGTCAACATCGACCACGTCGCCACCATCCGGAACGCCCGGGGGGAGAGCTACCCCGAGCCGTTGCGCGCCGCCGACCTGGCCCTGGCGGCGGGCGCCGACGGCATCACCGCCCACCTGCGCGAGGATCGCCGGCACATCTCCGACGCCGACATCGACGCGCTGTCCGACCTCTGCCGCAAGCGCGGCAAGCCGCTGAATCTGGAGATGGCGGTCACCGACGAGATGCTCGGCATCGCCCTGGCCCACAAGCCGCACGCCGCCTGCCTGGTGCCCGAGCGGCGCGAGGAGGTGACCACCGAGGGCGGGCTGGACGTGGTGCGCGGCCATAACGCCATCGCCCCGGCCGTCCGGGCCCTGAAGGCCGCCGGCTCGCGCGTCTCGCTGTTCATCGAGGCCGATCCGGCCCAGATCGCCAAGGCCGCCGAGGTCGAGGCCCAGGTCATCGAACTGCACACCGGCGCCTATTGCGAGGCGGTCCGCTCGGGCCATGCCGCCGAGGCCGAGCGCCTGCTGGGCCGGCTGGCGGCCGGCGCGCGGCAGGCGGTGCAGCTGGGCCTGGAGGTCCATGCCGGCCACGGCATCGACTTCGCCACCGTCCGCGCTGTCGCCGCCATTCCGGAACTGGCCGAGCTGAACATCGGCCACTTCCTGATCGGCGAGGCCATCTTCACCGGTCTCGCCCCCGCCATCCAGCGCATGCGGGCCCTGATGGACGCCGCCCGGGCCGAGGCGGCGGCGTGATCGTCGGCATCGGGTCCGACCTCTCCGACATCCGGCGCATCGACAAGACGCTTGAGCGGTTCGGCGAGCGCTTCATCGCCCGCACCTTCACCGACACCGAGCGCGACCGCTCCGAGCGCAAGGTCAACGCCCAAGGGGGCCGCGCCGCCAGCTACGCCAAGCGCTTCGCCGCCAAGGAGGCCTGCGCCAAGGCCCTGGGCACCGGCGTGCCGCGCCGCGGGGTCCACTGGAAGGACATGGGCGTGGTCAACATGCGCAGCGGCCAGCCGACCATGGCCCTGACCGGCGGGGCGGCCGAGCGGCTGGCCAGCCTGATCCCGGCGGGGATGCGGCCGGTCATCCATGTCAGCCTCACCGATGACCATCCCTACGCCCAGGCCTTCGTGATTATTGAGGCCGTGCCTGAAACCTAGTATCTGGCCCGGCTCCTGCAGCCCCGCTTGCGCCATGTTGGCGCGTTAACCGGGCGGAAGCTTGCTCCTGTCCTATTCCGAGACTAACCACACCTTCCGGCCGCGATTGGCCGGACCTGAAGAAAGTATCGCTGCGCCATGACCGACGACGCCGCCCCCGAGGACGCGCCCGCCGCCGATCAGCCGATCGCCGAGACCGCCCCGCCCGCAGAGGCTGCGCCCGTCGAGGGAGCGCCCGAGGCTGAAGCGGGCGCCGAGGCCGGGCCGAGCGCGGTCGGCGAGATGGTCGAGATCGTCAAGACCATCACCTATGCGCTGCTGATCGCCCTGTTCCTGCGGGTGCTGTTCTTCCAGCCCTTCACCATCCCCTCGGCCTCGATGGAGCCGAACCTGTTGAAGGGCGACTACATCATCGTCGCCAAATATGCCTACGGCTACTCGCGCCACTCCATCCCGCTCAGCCCGCCGCTGTTCAAGGGCCGGCTGTTCGCCCACGAGCCCAAGCGCGGCGACATCATCGTCTTCAAGCTGCCGCGCGACGGCCACATGGACTACATCAAGCGGCTGATCGGACTGCCCGGCGACAAGATCCAGGTGATCGGCGGCGTCATCCTGATCAACGGCAAGCCGGTCAGCCATGTGCCGGGCAAGTCGTTCGTCGCCGAAAACGGCGGCTGGCCGGTGCAGGCCACCGAGTACCGGGAGGAAATCCGCCCGGGCAAGTTCATCATGACCCAGCAGATCAGCGGCTATGGCAGCGCCGACAACACCGGCGTCTACACCGTGCCCAAGGGCTGCTACTTCTTCATGGGCGACAACCGCGACAACTCGGCCGACAGCCGCTTCGATCCGGGCCTGGAGCCGGGCTCGTTCGCCGCCAACGCCTGTCCCTGGGACTACAGCCTGGACCGCCAGATCGGCGAGAACCTGGGCGTCGGCTTCGTGCCGGCCGAGAACCTGGTCGGCAAGGCCCAGATCATCCTGCTGTCCTGGAACGGCAAGGCCAGCCTGTTCAAGCCCTGGACCTGGTTCCTGGACGCCCGTCCCAGCCGGTTCTTCCACGTCCTCAAATGATCTTCCAGCGATGAACGGGCGCGAAGCCGCCGTCGCCGAACTCGAGCGACGGATCGGCCATGTCTTTGCCGACCGCGCCCTGCTGGAGCGGGCCCTGACCCATTCCAGCGTCGGCGACGGCGCCCGCAAGGTCAGCCACAACGAGCGGCTGGAGTTCCTGGGCGACCGCGTCCTGGGCCTGGTGGCGGCCGAGCGGCTGGTCGAGCTGGACCCGGGATCGCCCGAGGGGGTGCTGTCGCAGCGGCTGTCGGCCCTGGTCAACGGCAAGGCCTGCGCCCGGGTGGCGCGGCGGATCGGCCTGCCCGACGCCCTGCGGCTGTCGGCCTCGGCCACCAAGGTCGGCGGGCGCGATTCCGACACCGTACTGGGCGACGCCTGCGAGGCGCTGATGGCGGCCCTCTATCTCGAGGGCGGGCTTGAGTTGGCCCGAGCCTTCTTCCTGGACGCCTGGGAGGCGGAATTCGCCGATCCGACCCCGGTCCGCAACAAGGACCCCAAGACCCAATTGCAGGAATGGGCCCAGGCCCGCCGCCTGCCGATCCCGAAGTATGATACGGTGTCGCGCAGCGGTCCCGACCACGCCCCCATCTTCACCGTCGAGGTGACCATCGAGGGCTTCGAGACCGAGAGCGGCCAGGGCCGTTCGCGCCAGGAGGCCGAGAAGGCCGCGGCGCTGACCATGTTGAACAAGAGAGAGGGCCAGGCTTGACCGAAGCCAACACCACCCGGGCGGGCTTCGTCGCCATCATCGGCGCGCCAAACGCCGGCAAGTCGACTCTGGTCAACCGCATGGTCGGGACCAAGGTCTCGATCGTCACCCGCAAGGTGCAGACCACGCGCTTTCCGATCCGGGGCGTGGCCATGGTCGGAAACGCCCAGCTGATCCTGGTCGACACCCCCGGCATCTTCAAACCCCGCCGGCGGCTGGACCGGGCCATGGTCCGCTCGGCCTGGAGCGGGGCCGAGGACGCCGACGTGGTCGTCCACCTGGTCGACGTGCAGGCCGAACTGGCCGCCGCCGACGGCACCGGCAAGGGGGCCGACAAGAAGTCGGTCGAGGATGTCGAATCCATCATCCAGGGCCTGAAGGGCTCGGGCCGCCAGGCCATCCTGGCCCTGAACAAGATCGACGGGGTAAAGCGCGACCGCATGCTGGCGGTGGCCAAGACCCTGTTCGACAGCGGGGTCTATTCCCGGGTGTTCATGATCTCGGCCGCCGACGGCAATGGGGTCGAGGACCTCTCCAACTACCTGGCCGGCCAAGTCCCGGAGAGCCCCTGGCTCTACCCCGCCGACCAGAGCGCCGACCTGCCGGTCCGCCTGCTGGCCAGCGAGATCACCCGCGAGAAGATCTACCTGCGGGTCCATGAGGAGCTGCCCTACGCCGCCACCGTCGAGACCACCGCCTTCGAGGAGCGCAAGGACGGCTCGGTGCGGATCGAGCAGCTGATCCAGGTCGAGCGCGACGGCCAGCGGGCCATCATCCTGGGCAAGGGCGGCCAGACGCTGAAATGGATCGGCTCAGCCTCCCGCGAGGAGCTGACCGAGCTGCTGGACCGCAAGGTCCACCTCTTCCTGCACGTCAGCGTCCGCGAGACCTGGGCCGACGAGCGGCAGGCCTACACGGACATGGGCCTGGACTTCGACGTCTAGTTCAGCAGGCAGGACGCCGCCCGTCGGGTCCAGATGTTCTGCAGGCTCTTGGCCTGTTGCGACGTCTCCAGGAAGTATTCGAAGCTGTCGGCCTCGACCTTCCGGCTGCCCAGATCGGCCTGGAAGGCGCCGGCGCCTTTGACCACCAGGCTGGTTCGGACCTTGTAGAGGTCGGCGGCCGGGTCGTTTTCGAAGCTCGAATCCGTTTCCACGGTGATCGACTCGACCTTCGACCAGTTGATGGTCCAGCCAAGAGCCTTGGCCTCGCCCAGCTTGAGCTTGAAGCCGGACTGGCATTCGCCGTCGTCCCAGGCCGAGATCACGCCAGGATTGCCCGATACGTCGTGCATTCGCCCGGAGGCGGGCGGCGCCACCAGGGTCATCAGGGCGGCGCTCAGGGTCACAAGGCTGAGCATTCGATCCTCCGTCGCAAATCCCGCGTCGAGAGGCTATCTCAACTGCATGGAATGGGAAGACGACGCCTTCGTTCTGGCCGCCCGGGCCCATGGCGAGACCGGCGCCATCGTCGACCTGCTGACCGCCGAGCGCGGCCGCTTCGTCGTGCATGTGGCCGGCGGCGCCTCGCGGCGGATGAAGCCCTTTCTGCAGGCCGGGGCCCGGGTGATCGCCCGCTATCGCGCCCGGGTGTCGGAACAGCTGGGCGCGGCGACCCTGGAGCCGGTGGGGGAGGGGCCGTCCGCCCTGTTCGACGATCCCCTGGCCCTGTCAGGCCTGGCCGCCGCCGCATCGGTGGCCGCCGGCGCCCTGCCGGAACGCGAGCCGCATCCGGGCGCCTATCTGGCCTTCGAATCGCTGATCGGGGCGCTGGCCCATCCCGACATCTGGCCGGCGGTGTTCGTGCGCTTCGAGGCCGGGCTGCTGCAGGACCTGGGCTTTGGCCTGGACCTGTCGCGCTGCGCCGCCACCGGGAGCACCGACGACCTGATCTATGTCAGCCCGCGCACCGGCCGGGCGGTCAGCCGCACCGCCGGCAAACCCTATGCCGACCGCCTGCTGGCCCTGCCGCCCTTCCTGCTGTCGGCCCAGGGCGGTTTGTCGCCCGGCGATATTCGCGCCGGCCTGGACATCACCGGCCACTTCCTGGCCCAGTTCGTGTTCGCCCCGCTGAACCGGCCGCTGCCGCCGGCCCGGGTCTGGCTGATCGACCGCCTGACCGACGCCGAGAGACTTTAGGAAAGGGGGCTCTAGGTTCCGCGCTCGACCTTCACGGCGAAGGCCTCCTCCGGCGACAGCACCAGGCGATGCCGGCCGACCAGGGCGAAATAGAGGATGCCCAGCGCGAACCACACCGCCACCCCCGCCACGCCCCAGCGATAGATCGGGTCCTGGAACTGATAGGCGATGGTCAGGAGGGCGATGCCCAGCGCCAGGCCCGCCCCGGTCAGGCCCAGCGGGCTGCGATAGGGCCGCTCCATGTTCGGGAACCGCACCCGCAGCAGGATGAAGGAAAGACCCTGCATCACATAGCTGGCCATGGCCCCGAACACCGCCATGTTGAGCAGCGCCCCGCCGATCACCTTGGCCCCCTGGTCCGAGCCCAGGGTGAACCAGACGACCATCATCACCAGCAATCCAACCAGGCTGCCGCCCAGCAGGGCCGCGTCCGGCGTCTTGCGTTTGGCGTTGGTGATCGACAGCCAGCGGGGGAAATAGCCGGCGCGCGAGAGCGAATAAATCTGCCGGCCATAGGCGAAGATGATGGCGTGGAAGCTGGCGATCAGACCGGTCAGGGCCACCACCGCCAGAACCTTGGCCAGGCCCTCGCCGTAAAGCTTGGCGAAGCCGTCGAGGATCGGCTGGCCCGAGGCGGCCAGCTGGAAGGCGCCTGGCGGGATCGAGGCGTTCAGCCAGATGACCAGCAGGGCGGACCCTATGAGGGTGAACATGCCCAGCAGGATGCCCTTGGGCAGGTCGCGCTGAGGCATGTGGGATTCCTCGGCGGCCAGGGGCAGCTGCTCGATGGCCAGGAACAGCCAGACCGCGAAGGGCAGCTGGCGCAGGGCCCCGGCTATGCCGTCGGGCAGGAAGGGGCCATGGCCGTCGGGAAGCTCCACCCCGCCGGCCCCGACATTGAGGGCGTAGCGGGCGAAGTCGGATTGGGGCAGGGCGCTGGTCCAGAACACGGCCAGGCAGGCCATGGCCACCAGGGTGATGACCACCGTGACCTGGAAGCTCAGCGCCACCCCCAGCACATTGATGCCGACGAAGATCAGGTAGGCGACGATCCAGTAGACCGGCTGCCATTCCGGCGGGGTCTCGAAGATGGCCCCCAGATAGCTGCCGATGAAGAAGCAGACGACCGCGGCGGTCAGCACATATTCGACATTCTCGCAGAGGCCGGTGATGAAGCCGCCCCAGGGTCCCATGGCCGTGCGGGCGAAGCTGTAGGCGCCGCCGGTATGGGGCTGGGCCGCCGCCATCTCGGCGATCGACCAGACCAGGCCAAGATACATGACCACGATGATGCCGGTCGCCAGCAGCAACCCGCCCCAACCGCCGCTGGCCAGACCCAGGTTCCAGCCGGAATACTGGCCAGAGATGACGGCCCCCACTCCCAGCGCCCACAGCGAGAAGACGCCGGCGTAGCGTTTCAGTCCGCGCCGCTCGAAATAACGGTCATCGACAGTTTCATAGCGGACACCTTCAACGTCTGGTGGTTCCCCAACGCCCGTCATACCGTGCTCCTGGGTGACTCGCGGTATGAGCCTGCCTGGGAATACTCGACTTGTCGCCTTCTTTGCCTGGGGTTGCTGCGATTGCCTCCAAAGTCGGCAAGGCGAACTGTTGTGTCGCCGCAAGACATTGGTGAGCTTAAGGAACGGCGCGGTGCGCTAAGGGACCGATCAGCCCAAGATCGCTCTGATCCTTCAACTCGACGCCGGTCAGCCGTCGTTTGAGCGCCTCGCGCACCAGCCAGGTCAGTCTGGCGGCGGCGGCCTCGTAGCCAAGGCCCTGGGGGCGGATGTTGGAGATGCAATTTCGCTCGGCATCGGTGCGCCCGACCCGGGGCTCGTAGGTCAGATAGACCCCCAGACTGTCGGGCGAGGAGAGGCCTGGCCGCTCGCCGATCAGCACCGCGACCATCCGCGCGCCCATCCGCTCGCCGATCTCGTCGCCCAGCGCCACCCGGGCCTGGCTGGCCAGCACGACCGGGCCGGTGCGCAGATCGGCGGGCAGGGCGGCGATCAGCGGGGCGGCATGGGCCTGGACCGCCGCCGCCGAGAGGCCGTCGGCGATGACCAGCAGGAAATCCTGCGGTGCGGGTCGCAGGCGCTCGCCCTCCGCCAGCTTTCGGCCCAGGTCCGGACGGCGCAGATAGGTCGCCCGGTCCGGCGCGGCGCTGGCGACCCGCACGGTCGGCAACGCGAGTTGGCCTGCCAAGGCGTCCCAGTCGACAGCCGCATGCACCGCGTCGCGGGCCCGGGCGTGGTCGAGGGCGAAGTCGAGCACCGCCTTCGTGGGCAGGGCGGGGCCGGCGCGGCCCAGCGCGATGCGGGCCGGGGTGCGGGCCCGAAGCTCGGCCCAGGGGTCCCGGGTGACCGGCGGCTTCATCGGGCGGCCAGCAGCGGATGGCCGGGGCGGGGCGGGACCAGACCGCCGGCCGCGTCGGTCAGGCCCATGCCCTGCAGCCAGGCCTCGAACTCCGGCGCGCGCTTCAGGCCCAGCAGGCGGCGCACATAGAGGGCGTCGTGGAACGAGGTCGACTGGTAGTTCAGCATCACATCGTCCGCCCCCGGCACCCCCATGATGAAGGTCACCCCCGCCGTGGCCAGCAGGGTCAGGAGGCTGTCCATGTCGTCCTGGTCGGCCTCGGCGTGGTTGGTGTAGCAGACGTCGCAGCCGAGCGGCGCGCCCAGCAGCTTGCCGCAGAAATGGTCTTCCAGCCCCGCCCGGATGATCTGCTTGCCGTCGTAGAGATATTCCGGCCCTATGAAGCCGACGACGGTGTTGACCAGCAGCGGATCGAACGCCCGCGCCACCGCATAGGCCCGCGCCTCGGCGGTCTGCTGGTCCAGGCCGTGATGGGCGTTCGCCGACAGGGCCGAGCCCTGGCCGGTCTCGAAATACATGACGTTCCGGCCGACCGCGCCGCGCTTGAGCGACAGCGCCGCTTCCCGCGCCTCGGCCAGCAGGGCCAGGTTGACGCCGAAGCTCTCATTGGCGGCCTGGGTTCCCGCCACCGACTGGAAGACCAGGTCGACCGGCGCCCCGGCTTCGATCAGCTCGACCGTGCTGGTGACGTGGGTGAGGACGCAGCTCTGGGTGGGGATGGCGAAGCGGTGGATCAGGTCGTCCAGCATCCGCAGCAGGTCGCCGAGGTTCGACAGGTTGTCAGATGCCGGGTTGATGCCGATCACCGCGTCGCCCGCGCCGTAGAGCAGGCCGTCGAGGATCGAGGCCGAGATGCCGGCCAGGTCGTCGGTCGGGTGGTTGGGCTGCAGCCGCACCGCCATGCAGCCGGGCAGGCCGATGGTGTCGCGAAAGGCGGTCG
Source organism: Caulobacter ginsengisoli (assembly GCF_030814835.1). Classification (GTDB taxonomy): domain Bacteria; phylum Pseudomonadota; class Alphaproteobacteria; order Caulobacterales; family Caulobacteraceae; genus Caulobacter; species Caulobacter ginsengisoli. The sequence goes on along the minus strand of NZ_JAUSVS010000001.1, from coordinate 1,007,500 downwards.
TCACCCGGCACTTGCTGGCCGCCAGGATCAGATCCTGGTTTCTCATGACCTTGCTGACGGCGGCGGCCATCTCCGGCGTCACGCCCGGGGCCAGCGCCGCCAGGGCCGCGCTGTCGGTCTCGTCGGAGAGCAGCCATTCGCGGAATTCGCCGACCGTCAGGCTGGCGACCGGGGCGAAGGCGCCGGCGTCATGGCTGTCGCAGATCAGCCGGGTGACCTCGTCGGTCTCGTAGGGGATCAGTTGCTCGTCGAGGAAGGTCTTCAACGGCAGGTCGGCCAGCAACATGCGGGCCGCCACCGCCTCCTCGGCCGAACCGGCGGCCAGCCCGGCCAGGGCGTCGCCCGAGCGCAGGGGCGTGGCCTTGGCCATCAGGTCCTTTAGATCCGCGAACGACCAGGTCGTCGCGCCGAGGCTCTGGCGCAGGCGCATGCGCCCATCCAGCCGTGAACCGGCGTTCGCCGCAAGGCCGCGCTTGCACGGGCGGCGCAATCGGCCTTCGATATGACCATGAGCCTCACACCCCCGCCGATATCGCTGGCTGAGCGCCGGCAACGCCTCACCGCCCTGCGCGGCCTGATCGACGCCGCCGGGGCCAGCGCCCTGCTGCTGGGTTCGACCTCGAGCCTGCGCTACTTCACCGGCCTCGACTGGCATCCCTCCGAGCGGCTGACCGGCGCCATCGTCCATGCCGACGGCCGCCTTGAGTATGTCTGCCCGCGCTTCGAGCTGGACAAGGTCAGCGGCATCGTCGGTGTGCCCGGCGACGACATCCTGACCTGGCAGGAGGACGAGAGCGTCTACGCCCTGATCGCTGGCCGGGTCGCCGGGAAGATCGCGGTGGATGACCAGGTGCAACTCTTCACCTGGCTGGGCCTGGCCCGCGCCGCCGGGACCGAGCGGCTGATCGATGGCGGGCCGCTGATCAACCGCCTGCGCCGCTGCAAGTCGCCGGCCGAGATCGCTTTGATGAGCCGGGCCAAGACCATCACCATCGAGGTCCACCGTCGAGCCTGGGAAGCGGCCGAGGAGGGTGTTCGCGCCTCCGAACTGACCCGCTTCATCGACCAGCAGCATCGGGCGCTGGGCGGCGAGGGCGGTTCCAGCTTCTGCATCGTCTCGTTCGGCGCCGACACCGCCCTGCCGCACGGCGGGGAGGGCGATCCGGCTCTGAAGAAGGGCGACGTCATCCTGATCGACACCGGCACCCGGCTCGATGGCTACAACAGCGACATCACCCGCACCTATGTTTACGGCGAGCCGACCGCCGAGGTCCGCCGCATCTGGGACCTGGAAAAGGCCGCCCAGGCCGCCGCCTTCGCCGCCGCCAAACTCGGCCAGCCCTGCCAGAGCGTCGACTACGCCGCCCGGGCGGTGATGGAACAGGCGGGCCTTGGCCCCGACTACGGCCTGCCGGGCTGTCCGCACCGCACCGGCCACGGCATCGGGCTGGACATCCACGAGGCCCCCAACCTGGTGCGGGGCGACGTCACGCCGCTGGAAGTGGGCATGTGCTTCTCCAACGAGCCGATGATCGTCGTGCCGGGCAGGTTCGGCATCCGGCTGGAAGACCACTTCCACATGACCGCCGACGGCCCGCGCTGGTTCACCACGCCCCAGGCCAGCCTGGACGACCCCTTCGCCGGCGTCCCCGCCTTCCAGGCCGCCTGACATGGGCCTGCCGCTGGTCGATCTCTCCAAGGACGACAGCGAGGTCGCCGCGGCCGTCGGCGCCGCCTGCCGCAGCCACGGCTTCTTCTATCTGGTCGGCCATGGCCTTTCGGACGCCCTGCTCGACGACCTGGAAGCCCAGAGCCGCGCCTTCTTCGCCTTGCCCGAGGCCGAGAAACTGCAGATCGCCATGGCCAATGGCGGCCCGGCCTGGCGCGGCTTCTTTCCGGTCGGGGGTGAGCTGACCTCGGGCAAGCCGGACCTCAAGGAGGGGATCTATTTCGGCGAGGAACTGGGGCCGGACGACCCGCGCGTAAAGGCCGGCTGGCCTATGCACGGCGCCAACCAGTGGCCCGCCGGCGGCCTGCGCCCCGCCGTCGAGGCCTATATGGCCGGGACCACCCGCGCCGCCCACGCCCTGACCCGGGCCCTGGCCATCAGCCTGGGCCTGGCCCCCGACTATTTCCTCAGCCGCTACACGGCCCAGCCGACCGTCCTCTTCCGTATCTTCCACTATCCGCCCCAGCCGCCGAACGCCGATGGCTTCGGGGTCGGCGAGCATACCGACTACGGCTTCCTGACCCTGCTGGCCCAGGACCGCCACGGCGGCCTGCGGATCAAGGTCGACGGCGCCTGGCTGGACGCCCCGCCGATCCAGGGCGCCCTGGTCTGCAATGTCGGCGACATGCTCGACCGACTGACGCGAGGCGCCTATCGCTCGGCGCCACACCGGGTGATCAACAGCTCGGGCCAGGATCGGCTGTCCTTCCCGCTGTTCTTCGATCCCGGCTTCGATGCGGTCGTCGAGCCGCTGTCGCTGGAAGCGGCCCCGCGCGGCCCGCGCTGGGACGAGGCCGACCTGGACGCCGTTACCGGGCGTTACGGCGACTATCTGCTGGGCAAGGTCGGCAAGGTGTTCCCGGGGCTCAAGGCCCAGGTGCTGTAAACTCAGCAAGCCCGGTCAAGACACCGCCATGGCGCGGGTCCATCCTGTGGGCATGATCGAAGTCGCCGCCACCGCCCAGCAACCAGACCGTCTCGAAAGGGCCTTGGCCTTCGTCGAGGCGCATCTGGACCAGCCTCTGACCCTGGCCGAGCTCGCCGACGCGGCCAGCCTGTCGCCCTTCCATTTCGCCCGGGCCTTCACCGCCCGCTTCGACGAAAGCCCCATGGCCTGGGTCCGCCGCCGGCGGATGGCGGCCGCCGCCACGCAACTCGCGAGCCCCAAGCCGCCGTCCCTAATCGACCTGGCGCTGGATAGCGGCTTCGACTCTCAGGAGGCCTTCACCCGGGCCTTCAAGCGCATGTTCGGGGTCAGCCCCGGACGCTTTCAACGGTTTGGCTCCCAACTTCCACATCCGGAGGCGCTCATGTCCCTCACCAAGCAAGACATCGACCTGGAAACCCGCAACGGCGGCAAGCCCATGCATCGGCCCGCCTTCCGCGTCGCCGGCTTTGGCGGCCGGTTCACCGAGACCAACAAGACCCAGATCCCGACCCTGTGGCCCAAACTGCTGGCCCGCCTGCCGGTCCCCGGCCAGACCGCCAACGAGAGCTTCGGCGTCTGCATCGGCGAGGCGGACGGGCAGGGGATGACCTATCTGGCTGGCGCGCCCATCGCCGCCGACGCCCCGGTCCCGGACGGCATGGAGGTCCGCGAGGTGCCGGCCCAGGACTACCTGGTCTTCCGCCAGACCTTGACCGGCCCCAACCTGCACCCGCAGATGCAGGCCTCGGCCAGGGAAATCTGGGGCGAGCGCATTCCCAAGTCCGGCTACCAGATCGCCAGGGGACCGGACCTGGAATACTACCCCGCCGATTTCGACCCCAACCGGCCCGGCGCCTGGGTGGAGTGGTGGGTGCCGGTTCAGGCGTAGGCGAGCAGGCAGACGGCCGGCCTGGGCTTCAGGTCGGCCAGTCGCTCGACCTGCACATCCCTGAAGCCGCCGGCATGGAGCAGGCCGCGCCAGCGTTCGGCAAAGCGGTCGGCGTCGGCCGGCTTGGCCCCATGGCCGGCGGGTTGATAGGTGATGGCCAGCCGCCCGCCCGGCTTGAGCAGCGCCTTGAACTGGGCCAGGGCGGCGTTGGGGTCGGGCCAGAACTGGGCGACGTTGCAGCAGAAGGCCTTGTCGAAGCGCAGGCCCAGTTCGGCGGCCGCTTCCAGCGGGCCGGTGCGCAGCAGCAGATGGCCCAGTTCTATCGCTCGCTGGTTTCGCCTACGGGCCTGGCCGTGCATGACATCGCTATGGTCGAAGCCAACCACCAGGCCGTTCGTGACCTTAGCGACCGCCCACTCGACTCCGAGGCCGGGGCCATAGCCGATCTCCAGCACCAGGTCGGTGGGCTGGATGTCCAGCAGGTCGACGGTCCAGGCATTGCGACGTTTGTTGCCCTCCCGCGACGCCATCAGCTTGCCGGCCAGCCACCCGGGAAAACCGACCGGACGGCCGAACTGGGCGTAGAAGTCAGCCATCGATCAATTCTCCCGGACGCAGATGGGCGGCGAGGTCGGTTTCCAGGGCGTCGAATACCCGGTGCGCCGCGGCGATGTCGGCCGGATCGGCTGGATGGGCCGAGCGGAAAAGTTCGGTCTCGCGCGCCTGCATGGTCTCGAACAGCCGCCGGCCCTCGGCGGTCAGGACGATCAGCACCGAGCGTCGGTGCTGGGGGTTGGGCCGGCTCATGGCCAGGCCGGCCGCCGTCAGCGCATCGACCACCGTCTGGATGTGCTGGCGCGAGACCGGCCGCTCGCGGGCCAGTTCCGGCACCGTGCGCTCGCCGTCGCGGGCCAGCGAGACCATGACGCCGCGCATTGAGGTGGTGACGCCCAGATCGGCATGCAGTTTGTCGCCCAGCGCCTTGAGCAGATGGAACAGGCGAGGGATGCGGTCGATGAGCGAGGTGATGTCGTTCATGACAATCAGATTGTCATTATGACAAGTAACTTGTCAATCAGGTCAGCGGGTCACACTGGACACGGACCCCTGACTCGGATTCAACGGCCCTCATGACCGTTCACACCCCGCCGCCCAGTGACGGCGACCGCATCCTCGAAGAACCGCTGACCGAGGCCCTGTCGCGCCGCTATCTGGCCTACGCCCTCTCGACCATCACCGACCGCGCCCTGCCGGACGTGCGCGATGGGCTCAAGCCCGTTCACCGCCGCCTGATGTACGCCATGCATGAGATGCGGCTGAACCCCGAGAACGGGGCCAAGAAGTGCGCCCGCGTGGTCGGCGACGTGATGGGCAAGTTCCACCCGCACGGCGACCAGTCGATCTATGACGCCATGGTCCGCATGGCCCAGACCTTCGCCCAGCGCTATCCGCTGGTCGACGGCCAGGGCAATTTCGGCAACATCGACGGCGATAACGCCGCGGCCATGCGCTACACCGAGTGCAAGCTGACCGCCGCCGCCGTCCTGCTCATGGACGGCATCGACGAGGACGCCGTCGACTTCCGTCCCACCTATGACGGGGTCGAGACCGAGCCGGTGGTGCTGCCCTGCGGCTTCCCGAACCTGCTGGCCAACGGCTCGGCCGGCATCGCCGTGGGCATGGCCACCTCCATCCCGCCGCACAACGCCGCCGAGCTGATCGACGCCTGCCTGCTGCTGCTGCAGCGGCCGGAAGCCACCACGGCCGACCTGATGCAGCGGGTGCTGGGCCCCGACTTCCCGACCGGCGGCATCATCGTCGAGCCGGCGGCTTCGCTGCTGGAGACCTACGAGACCGGCCGGGGCGGGGTGCGCCTGCGGGCCCGCTGGTTCAAGGAGGACACCGGCCGGGGCGGCTACCAGATCGTCGTCACCGAGGTGCCCTACCAGGTCAAGAAGGCCGAGCTGGTCGAGCAGCTGGCCGAGCTGATCGAGAGCAAGCGCGCCCCGCTGCTGGGCGATGTCCGCGACGAGTCGGCCGAGGACGTGCGGCTGGTGATCGAGCCCAAGAGCCGCAACGTCGAGCCCGAGATGCTGATGGAGAGCCTGTTCAAGCTCTCGGCCCTGGAGAACCGCTTCCCGGTCAACATGAACGTCCTGGACGCCCGCGGCACGCCCGGCGTCATGGGCCTCAAGCAGATCCTCGTCGCCTTCCTGGCCCACCGCCGCGAGGTGCTGGTCCGCCGGGCCCGCCACCGGCTGGCCAAGATCGAGGCCCGGCTGCACGTCCTGGACGGCCTGCTGATCGCCTATCTGAACCTGGACGAGGTGATCCGCATCGTCCGCTACGAGGACGAGCCCAAGGCCAAGCTGATCGCCGCCTTCGAGCTGACCGAGTTGCAGGCCGACGCCATCCTCAACACGCGCCTCCGCCAACTGGCCAAGCTGGAGGAGATGGAAATCCGCCGCGAGCACGCGGACCTCGCCGAAGAGCGGGATGGCATCGTCGGCATGCTGGCCGACGAGAAGATGCAGTGGAAGCTGGTCGGCGGAGGACTGGCCGACGCCAGGGCCGTGCTGGGCGCCGGCACGGTGCTGGGCAAGCGCCGCAGCGACTTCGCCGAGGCCCCGCAGGTCGACACCGAGGCGGCCATCGAGGCCTTCACCCCGCGCGAGCCGATCACCGTCATCCTCTCGCAAAAGGGCTGGATCCGCGCCGCCAAGGGCGCCGTCGATGACCCGTCGGAGCTGAAATACAAGGAAGGCGACAAGCAGGGCTTCATCGTCCCGGCCTTCACCACCGACAAGCTGATCATCCTGTCGTCGGACGGGCGGTTCTTCACGCTGGAGGGGTCGAAACTGCCCTCGGCGCGGGGGCATGGCGAGCCGGTGCGGCTGATGATCGACCTGGACGACAAGGTCGACATCGTCGACGTCTTCCCCTTCAAGCCGGGCCGCAAGCGGGTGCTGGCCTCGAAGGCCGGCTATGGCTTCGTGCTGCCCGAGGACGAGGCGGTCTCGCAGCGGCGGGCCGGCAAGCAGGTGCTGAACGGCGACGTGGCGGTCAGTCTCGAAGCGGCCGGCAACCACCTGGCGGTGATCGGCGACAACGGCAAGATCCTGATCTTCCCCCTCGACGAACTGCCCGAAATGCCGCGCGGCAAGGGCGTCAAGCTGCAGGCCTATCGCGAGGGCGGCCTGCGCGACGCCCTGGTGTTCGACAAGGACGCCGGCGCCGCCTGGATCGACGCGGCCGGCCGCACACGGGACTGGCCGGACTGGAAGGACTGGGTCGGGCGGCGCTCGGCGGCGGGGCGGCTGGCGCCCAAGGGCTTCCCGGTCACCAAGCGGTTCAGGCCGAAGTAAGGGCTCCCCCTCCGTGGGACGCCGCGGCTTTGCCGCGTGTCCCTCGCTCCCCCTCGCGAGCGAGGGGGAGAGCCGCGTTTTCAGCTTTTACGCCTCCTCTCCTCTCCGAGGAGAGGTCGACTCTGAGCGCGAAGGCGCGAAGAGCGGGTGAGGTGTCTTGGCGCCGTCAGCAGTTGCTCTAGGCTCCCGCGACTCGACAGGGGGACTCCATGCGTTGGACGAAATCACTGGCGCTGACCGCGGCGCTGCTTCTGGCCGCGCCGGCCTTCAGCGCCGACAAGCCGGATATCGGCCTGCCGACCGTCAAGCCCGAGAAGATGGGCTTCTCGTCCGAGCGGCTGAAGGCTCTGGACACCGCCATGGACGCTCTGGTCGACAAGGGCCGGCTGCCCGGAATCCTGACCATCGTGGCCCGCCACGGCAAGGTGGTGGCGGTCAATGTCTATGGCGCCAAGGACACTGAGGCCAAGGCGCCGCTGACCGCCGACACCATCTTCCGGATGTACAGCCAGACCAAGCCGGTCACCGCCGTGGCCATGACCATCCTCTTCGAAGAGGGCAAGTGGAAGCTGGACGACCCGGTCACCAAGTTCGTGCCGGAGTTCAAGAACCTCAAGGTGTTCAAGGGGCTGGATGACAAAGGTCAGCCGATCCTGGAGCCGGTCTCGCGCTCGGCGACGATGCGCGAGCTGATGACCCACACCGCCGGCTTCGCCTATGGGCTGGTGACCGACAACCCGGTCGACAAGGCCTATTTCGAGTCCGGCCTGCTGGGCTCGAAGAACCTGGACGCCATGCTGGGCGAGGCGACGACCCTGCCGCTGGCCAACCAGCCGGGGGCCCGATGGAAATACTCCATCGCCGTCGACATCCAGGGGGCGATCGTCGAGCGGCTGTCGGGCCAGTCGCTGCCGGACTTCATGCAGAGCCGCATCTTCGGGCCGCTGGGCATGAAGGATACCGGCTTCTATGTCCCCGACGACAAGAAGCCCCGCCAGGCGGCCCTCTACGCCGTCAATCCCAAAAGCCGGGCCATCGTCCCAGCCGAGGGCTTCATGGTGCTGGACGTCAGCAAGCCGCCCACCATGGCCATGGGCGGCGGCGGGCTGGTCTCGACGGCGCACGACTATCTGAGGTTCGCCCAGATGCTGGCCAATGGCGGCGCGCTGGATGGCGTGCGCATTCTCTCGCCGGCCGGGGTGAAGATGATGGAGTCCAACCATCTCAGCGACGCGGTGATGGCCCAGAAGCCTATGGGGCCCGGCATGGGCTTCGGCTTCGACGGCTCGGTGGTCATGGACCCGGCCGCGGCGGGCACGCTGGCCGGCAAGGGGACCTACAGCTGGGGCGGGGCGGCCGGGACCTGGTTCTGGGTCGATCCGGAGAACGACGTGGTGTTTCTGGGCATGATCCAGGTGCTGGGCTGGTACGGGATGGGCGACGTCAACCTGGAGCATCTCAGCCAGACCCTGGTCTATTCGGCCCTGGTCGATCCCAAGAAATGAGATGACAAAGGTTTCACCGTGGCGGCGCTGGCGCTGCCGGGTTAGCTTCGCCACATAACGTCCATCAGACTTTGGAGAACCCAGTCCATGGGCACCGGCTTCATCATCGCTATCGTCGTCGCCATCGTGGTCGCTGTCCTGGCGATCATGGCCTACAACAGCCTGGTCGCGCTCAATCAGCGGGCCAACCAGGCCTTCGCCGACATCGACGTCCAGCTCAAGCAGCGCCACGACCTGATCCCCAACCTGGTCGAGACGGTGAAGGGCTATGCGACCCACGAGAAGGGCACGCTGGAGGCGGTGATCGCCGCCCGCAACGCCGCGACCTCGGCGGGGAGCGTCGACGACAAGGTTCAGGCCGAGAACATGCTGACCGGGGCCCTGCGGCAGGTGTTCGCGCTGTCGGAGGCCTATCCGGACCTCAAGGCCAACCAGAACTTCCTGGGCCTGCAATCGCAGCTGACCGACATCGAGAACAAGCTGGCCGCCGCCCGCCGGTTCTTCAATAGCGCGGTCAGCGAGTTCAACGCCGCCATCCAGCAGTTCCCGGCCGTGCTGTTCGCCGGCATGTTCGGCTTCAAGGCCCGCAGCTTCTTCGACCTGGGCGAAGAGCGGGCGGCGCTGGACAAGCCGCCGGAAGTGAAGTTCTAGGACCAGCGTCATGGGGGCTGTCGGCCTCTACACCCATATCCAGGCCAACAATGTCCGGTCGGCCCTACTGCTGGCGGGCTTTCCGGTGCTGCTGCTGGTCATCGTCTATTTCCTGACCCTGGCGGGGATCGGGGCCGGCTATCTGCCGCCGCCCCAGGAGCCGGGCGGCGAGCTGGCCGAGGCGGCGGGTTTCATGCTGGCCGCCGCGCCGCTGGCGCTGATCGTCTCGGGCGTGTGGTTCGTCATCGCCTATTTCGCCAACCAGACCATCATCGACCTGGCGACCGGCGCCCATCAGGTGACACGGCAGGAGGAGCCCGAGCTCTACAACCTGCTGGAAAACCTCTGCATTTCGCGGGGTATCAAGACCCCGACCTTAAGGATCATCGAGAGCGAGGGCCTCAACGCCTTCGCCACCGGCCTCAACGAGAAACAGTACAGCATCACCGTCACCCGCGGCCTGATGCAGACCATGACCAAGGATGAGCTCGAGGCGGTGCTGGGCCATGAACTGACCCATGTTCTGAACCGCGATGTGCGGACCATGGTCATCGCCTCGGTGTTCGCCGGCATCATCACCCTGATCGCCCAGATCCTCTACCGCGCCATCATGTGGGGCGGGGTGGGTCGGGGCCGTGGCGACCGCAAGGGCGGCGGGCCGTGGATCTTCGTGGCGCTGATCGCCGCGGCCATCGGCTATGTGCTGGCCATCGTCATCCGCATGGCCCTGTCGCGCAGCCGCGAGTTCGTCGCCGACGCCGGCTCGGTCGAGCTGACCAAGAACCCCGACGCCATGATCAGCGCCCTGCAGAAGATCAGTGGCCACGCCCATCTCGACGCCCCTGAGAGCGTGCGGGCCATGTTCCTGGAGGACGACAGCGCCGGGGTGATGGGCCTGTTCGCGACGCATCCGCCGATAGCCAAGCGGATCGAGGCGCTGGTGAAGTTTGCGGGCGGACGGGTGTCGGAATTGCCGGAGCCGGCGGCTGCGGCAGTCGAAGGACCGTGGGGTGACCCGCCGGCGTCACCGCCGCCGGCCGCCGGGCCCTGGGGCTAAATTCCTCGCCCCTTGGGCGAGGGGGACCACGAAGTGGTGGAGTGGGCTCTGGGGAACACACGGCGTTTCAGGCACGCCCACTCCGGCAGTGCTCAATCCGGACGCACCGTGTGCTCCACGGCCCACTCCGTCGGCTTCGCCGCCACCTCGCCCAAGGGGCGAGGAATATTATTTTCGCCCGAGCTTTCCCACCGCCTTGTCACCGCTCGCCGCCAGCGCCCGCGCCGCTTCCTCCCGATCGCGGGTCGACATCAGGCTCCACCCCGACGGGCGCAGGATTTCCAGGGGCGAGAACCGCGCCTTGTAGGTCATCTTCTCGCTGCCGGGCACCCAGTAGCCCAGATAGACATAGGCCAGGGCGTTGATCCCCGCCTGAACGACATGGTCCAGGATGATGAAGCTGCCCAGGCTCCGGCGGGTCAGGGCGGGATCGTAGAAGCTGTAGACCAGTGACAGGCCATCGCTCATCACATCGACCAGCACGCAGGCGACCAGGTCGCCCGGGCCGCGGTCCTGGGACGGGGCGCGGTATTCGATGACGTGGGTGCGGACGGCGGTGTCCTCGACCATGGCCACATAGTCGGGCCAGGTCATCTCGGCCATGCCGCCGTCGGCGTGGCGGGTCAGCAGGTAGCGGCGCAGCAGGTCGAACTGCTCCAGCGTCGCCTCGGCCTCGACCAGGTGGCGGCGCAGGTCGCCGTTGCGGCTGAGGGTCTTCCGCTCCGACCGCGAGAAGACGTAGTCGGCCACCGGCAGCCGCGCCGAGATGCAGGAGGCGCAGGTCTCGCAGGCCGGGCGATAGGCGATGTTCTGCGAGCGGCGGAAGCCCGACTGGGTCAGCGAGTCGTTGATCTGGGCCCCGTCGGCCGGCGGCAGATGGGCGAACACCTTCCGCTCTTCCCGGCCCGGCAGATAGGGGCAGGGGGATGGCGCTGTCAGGAAGAAGCGCATCTGCCGCGTGGGGAAATGCTGCGTCACCTGATGGGGTCCCTAGTCTCTCCGCCTGTACTGGCAAGGATTAGCGCCGATAGCGGCGGTTGGCGCAAGGGGGATGGGACCCTGAGCCACAGGCTAGTTCCCCGGAGGCAACACTGGGGCTTCGCGCAGCAGGACGATGGCGATGCGGCGGTTGCCGGCCAGGGTCGGGTCATCCGGATAGAGCGGGTCGGAATTGGCCTTGCCGGAGACCTGGTAGACGCGGTCGGCGTCGACGCCGGCGGCCTGCAGGATCATCCGGGCCAGGTCGGCGCGCTCGGCGCTGAGTTTCCAGTCGCCATCGGACTTCTGGCCGACGGCGGTGGCGCTGGTGTGGCCCGAGATGCTGATGCGGTTGGGCAGGATGTTGATCACCCGGGCGACGGCGCGCAGCAGGATGCGGGCGCGGTCGTTGGGCGCGGCCGAGCCTTCCTTGAACATCGAGCGGCCGTCCTGGTCGACCAGCTGGATGCGCAGGCCCTCGGGAGTCTGGTCGATGATCAGCTGTTTCGAGAGCTCGGCCAGTTCCGGCATGTCCTGCAGCGCCTGGCGCAGCGACTGGGCGGCCGAGGCGAAGGCGGCGTCGTCGCGGGCCTGCAGCTGCTTGCGCAGGGCCTGGGTCTCGGCGCTGTCGAGATCGGTGGCGCCGGGCTTGGTGTCGCTCTGGCCGGAGTTGTTGACGTCCGGCGGGGCCTGCGGGGCCAGGGCCTGGACCACGTCGGCCGAGCCGGAGCCCTTGGCGCCGTCATCGCCCAGGGCCGTGCCGGAGAGGATGTCGCCCGCGCCGCTGGTGGTCTGGGAGACGCTGGCCGGGGCGAAATAGTCGGCGATGCCGCGCTTCTGCTCGGGGCTGGTGGTGTTGATCAGCCACATCAGCAGGAAGAAGGCCATCATGGCCGTCACGAAGTCGGCGTAGGCGACTTTCCAGGCCCCGCCATGGTGACCATGGCCGGCGACCTTCTTGATCCTCTTGATCATGATCGGCGAATCGCTGCCGAGCGCCATGACAAACCCCGCTTAACCCTATTGCGCCGCAGGGTGGCGGCAGGGCGTTAAGATGGGGTTAGGTAGGCGGCGGATTTGGAGAGACCGGCATGCGGGTGGCGTTCATTGGACTTGGCGTGATGGGGTTCCCGATGGCGGGCCACCTGGCCGCCGCGGGCCACGCGGTCTCGGTGTTCAACCGCACGCCGGAAAAGACCCATCGCTGGACGCAAACCCACAAGGGCCGGGGCGCGGCGACCGCCACGCAGGCGGCCGAGGGCTGTGAACTGGTCGCGCTCTGTGTCGGCAACGACAATGACGTGCGCGGCGTGGTGGGGGAAATTCGCGAGGTCCTGGCCCCGGGCGGCATCATCGTCGACCACACCACCACCTCGGCCATGGTGGCCCGCGAGATGGCCGAGCTTTGCGCCGCCAGCGGCCGCTGGTTCGTCGACGCCCCGGTGTCCGGCGGTCAGGCGGGGGCCGAGAAGGGCCAGCTCAGCGTCATGGCCGGCGGCGACCAGGCCGCCTTCGACCGCGCCGAGCCGGTGCTGCGTTCATACGCCAAGGCGGTGATGCGCATCGGCGGCCCCGGTAGCGGCCAGCTGGCCAAGATGGTCAACCAGATCTGCATCGCCGGCGTCGTCCAGGGGCTGGCGGAGGCAGTCCATTTCACCAAACAGGCGGGCATCGATCCGGCCCTGGTCTATGAAGCCATCAGCAAGGGCGCCGCCCAGAGCTGGCAGATGGACAATCGCTGGGCCACCATGGTCGAGGGGAAGTTCGACTTCGGCTTCGCCGTGGACTGGATGCGCAAGGACCTGGGCTTGGTGCTGGACGAGGCGGCGGCCAACGGCGCGAAGCTGGAAATGACCCGGCTGGTGGACGGCTACTATGCCGAGGTGCAGGAACTGGGCGGGCGGCGGTGGGACACCTCGTCCCTGGCGGCGCGGTTGAATGGAGTGAAGTGATGCGTTCTGTTCTGCTCGCCGTGCTGGCGTGGCTTGGTCTGGCTTCAGCCGCCATGGCCGCGCCGGCGGTCACCGAGGGCGACTACACGGTCGCCAACTTCGAGTTCAATTCGGGCCAGACCCTGCCGCAGCTCAAGCTGCACTACCGCACACTGGGGGCCCCCAAGCGCGACGCCAAGGGCCGGGTGACCAACGCCGTGATGATCCTGCACGGCACCGGCGGGTCGGGCGCCCAGTTCCTGCGGCCGCAGTTCGCCGACGTGCTGTTCAAGCCCGGCGGCCTGCTCGACCCGGCCAAATACTACGTCATCCTGCCCGACGGCATCGGCCACGGCGGCTCTTCCAAGCCGAGCGATGGGCTCCACGCCCGGTTCCCGATGTACGGCTACCAGGACATGGTCGAGGCCCAGCGCCTGCTGCTGGTCGATGGGCTCAAGGTCGATCACCTGCGGCTGATCCTGGGCACCTCTATGGGCTGCATGCACGCCTTCGTCTGGGGCGAGGAACATCCCGCCTTCGCCGACGCCCTGATGCCGTTGGCCTGCCTGCCGACCCAGATCGCCGGCCGCAACCGGCTGTGGCGGACGATGCTGATGGACGCCATTCGCCGGGATCCGGCCTGGATGGGCGGCGACTACAAGACCCAGCCCATGGAAGGCCTGCGCACCGCCGAGGACCTGCTCATGCTGGCCGGCGCCGCGCCGCTGCCCATGCAGAACCAGCTGCCGACCCTGATGCAGGTCGACAGCTGGTATCAGGAGAACTTCCCCAGGGCGGTAGCCGGGCTGGACGCCAACGACCTGCTCTACCAGGTCAACGCCAGCCGCGATTACGACCCCTCGGCCGACCTGGAAAAGATCACCGCCCCGGTGATGTGGGTGAACTCGGCCGACGACTTCATCAACCCGCCCGAGCTGGGCCTGGCCGAGGGCTTCGCCAAGCGGCTCAAGCGGGGGACCTTCGTGCTGATCCCCGCCGGCCCCGACACCCACGGCCACGGCACCCATACCTGGGCGGCGATCTGGCAGGACCGGCTGGCGGAACTGCTCGACAGGTCGGGGGGACGCTAGGGCCCGCACTCATCGGCTTTTGAGGCCCATACTCCCACCCAAATTCCGGCCATGACGACATAGGGAGGGGAGGCAAAAGGTGAATGTTGACCAGCCGCTAGGCCTCGAACACCGCCTTCATGGCCTGCAGACCCGCCGCCATCGATGGCGCGAAGGCTTCGGCCATGGCGGCGGGCAGGACGTCGGCGGTCCAGACCGCGCGGCAGCCGCCGGCCTCGGGAAACACCTGCAGCGCGCCGTTGTGGTGGCGGACATTGGGGCTTTCGATGGTCCAGACCAGGCGACGGCGTTCGTCGTCGATATCGACGATCACCTCCTTGAGGGTCATGCCGCTGGCGAAGGTCACCATGCGATAGGGCGTGCCGTCGGCCTCGGCCGCGGTCTCGGTGGCGGTGACGAAGCCGGGGACCAGGCGGGTGTGCAGGGCGCCCCAGTCGCGGGCGGCGTCCCAGACCTTGTCGGGCGAGGCGTTGATCAGGATCTCTTTGTGGACGGTGGGCATGACGTTCCTCTCTCTGGCTTGAGAGAATGATGACGCCATAGCGGCCGGCCTGCTGGCCGGTTCCGGACACGATCATCCGGGATCGGTCAGGCTCCCAGCATCCGCGCCGCCTTGGGGGCGAAATAGGTGATCACCCCCGCGCAGCCGGCCCGCTTGAAGGCCCCCAGGCTTTCCAGGATGGCGCGGTCGCCGTCGATCCAGCCGTTCTGGGCCGCGGCGACGATCATCGCGTATTCACCGCTGACCTGGAAGGCGAAGGTCGGCATGGCGAAGGCCTCGACGATGCGGCGGACGATGTCGAGGTAGGGCAGGCCCGGCTTGACCATGACCATGTCGGCGCCCTCGGCGATGTCCAGGGCCACCTCGCGCAGGGCCTCGTCGCTGTTGGCCGGGTCCTGCTGGTAGGTCTTCTTGTCACCCGGGTTGTCGATGTCGCCCGAGCCCAGCTTCCCCGAGCCGATGGCGTCGCGGTAGGGGCCGTAGAAGGCCGAGGCATACTTTGCCGCGTAGGACATGATCAGGGTGTCGCAGTGGCCCTCGGCCTCGAGGGCGGCGCGGATGACGCCGATGCGGCCGTCCATCATGTCGGAGGGGGCCAGGATATCGCAGCCGGCCCGGGCCTGGACCAGGGCCTGCTCGACCAGCCGCTCGATGGTGGCGTCGTTGACGATGCGGCCCTTCTCCAGGACGCCGTCATGGCCGTGGGTGGTGAAGGGATCGAGCGCCACGTCGCACATGATCCCGACCTCGGGGGCGGCGTCCTTCATGGCCCTGACCGCGCGGCTGATGACGCCATCGGGGTCGGCGGCCAGGGAGCCGGCGGCGTCCTTCCGGGCCATGTCGATGTGCGGGAAGATGGCGATGGCGGGGATGCCCAGCGCCCGCGCCTCGACCGCCGCCTTGGCCGCCTCGGCCACCGACAGCCGCTCGACGCCGGGCATGGAAGCCACGGGGACCCGGCCCTCGCCCTCATGCACCACCATCGACCAGATCAGGTCGGCCGGCGTCAGCACGCTCTCGCGCACCAGCCGGCGGGTCCAGTCGGCCTGGCGCAGGCGGCGCAGGCGGGTGGCGGGGTAGGGGGCGAGCGGGGCCTTGGTCATGGCGCCCATATATCCATGGAGACGGCATATTGCACGCCGCCGAACTTGCGTTGACAGCGAGCCGAAGCGGCGTCAGGTCATCCGTTCCCCGATCTAAGGCCCGATACGCATGGACTTCTCCCTGACCGACGATCAACGCGCCATCCAGGAGATGGCCCTGGCCTTCGCCCGGGAGGAGATGGCCCCGCACTCGGCCAAATGGGACGAGGAGAAGTTCTTCCCCGTCGACGTGCTGCGCCAGGCCGCGGGCCTGGGGTTTGCGGGCATCTATCTGCAGGAGGACGTCGGCGGCTCGGGCCTCACCCGCCTGGACGCCTCGCTGATCTTCGAGGCCCTCAGCTACGGCGACGTGCCGACGGCGGCCTACCTCACCATCCACAACATGGCCTCCTGGATGATCGACCGCTTCGCCGCCGACGAGCTGCGCCACCGCTACCTGCCCCGCCTGACCACCATGGAACTGATCGCCAGCTACTGCCTGACCGAGCCGGGCTCGGGCTCCGACGCGGCGGCCATGCGGACGACGGCCAGGCTCGACGGCGACCACTACGTCCTGAACGGCTCGAAGGCCTTCATCTCCGGCGCTGGCGTCTCGGACGTCTATGTGGTCATGGCCCGCTCGGGCGGAGACGGGGCCAAGGGCGTCTCGGCCTTCGTGGTCGAGAAGGGCTGGGAGGGCCTCAGCTTCGGGGCCAACGAGCGCAAGATGGGCTGGAATTCGCAGCCGACCGCCCAGGTCAATTTCGACAATGTCCGGGTCCCGGTCGCCAACCGCATCGGCCAGGAGGGCGAGGGCTTCCGCTTCGCCATGATGGGGCTGGACGGCGGGCGGCTGAACATCGCCTCCTGCTCGCTGGGCGGGGCGGCCTTCGCCCTCGACACCGCCAAGGCCTATATGGAGACCCGCAATCAGTTCGGCCGGCCGCTGAAGGACTTCCAGGCCCTGCAGTTCAAGATCGCCGACATGGCCACCGAACTGGAAGCCGCCCGGCTGATGGTCCGCAACGCCGCCGCCGCCCTCGACAACCGGGACCCGCAGGCCACCAAGCTCTGCGCCATGGCCAAGCGCTTCGCCACCGACGCCTGCTTCACCGTCGCCAACGACGCGCTGCAACTGCACGGCGGCTACGGCTTCCTGCAGGACTACCCCCTGGAGCGCATCGTCCGCGACCTGCGGGTCCACCAGATCCTCGAAGGGACCAACGAGATCATGCGGGTCATCATCGGACGGGAGATGTTCCGGCAGTAGGCCGGATGTGGTTCTGTAGGGCGCCTTTCGTCGCCAGGCTCTTCAGGAGAGACCCATGACCGACCAAGTCCTCGCCCGCGCCTTTTCCCGTCCCGAACCCAAGCCGCTTGGCCGGCCGCTGCCCTGGTCCTGGCTGGCGCTGGCCCTGACGATCATGCCCCTGGGCGGATTGCTGATTTTGCAGGTCTACTTCGTGCAGATATTCA
Organism: Caulobacter ginsengisoli; assembly: GCF_030814835.1. Taxonomy (GTDB): domain Bacteria; phylum Pseudomonadota; class Alphaproteobacteria; order Caulobacterales; family Caulobacteraceae; genus Caulobacter; species Caulobacter ginsengisoli. The sequence goes on along the minus strand of NZ_JAUSVS010000001.1, from coordinate 990,316 downwards.
GGCAGGGCCTGGATGCCGACATGCAGATGAGCATGGAAAATATGCCGCTCCATGAGCTGGTGGCCAGCATGGCTCTAGTCGGTGTGGTGGGGCTGGTTGTTGTACTGTTGGGCTGGGGCCTGACCCGGCTGGCGCGGGGCGGCGAGCGGATGTTCGTGACCCTGGTCGCCGGCGTTCCTGGCGCCCTGCTGGCCCTGTCGATGGGCTGGTACATCGGCAAGGCGATGTTGACGCCCCCTGACGGTCTCTATCCGTTCGAGGCGGAAAATCTGTTCTACCTGCCCAACTGGCTGCAGTTGGTCTTGTTCCCGGCCGCTTTCGGCATCGCCGCCTGGACCTATGTGCGGGTCGCGCGCGTGGCGGTCGCCATCAGGAAGTCTCGATGAGTTCAGAGCCCGAAGTTCTTGCCCGTATTGAATCCGGCGTCGGCCGCGTCACGCTCAACCGTCCGGCGGCGCTGCATGCCCTGACCACCAACATGTGCCGGCTGATCACCGCCGCCTTGCTGGACTGGCGAGGCGATGACGCGGTGCATTGCGTGTTGATCGACCACGCCGGCGAGCGCGGCTTCTGCGCCGGGGGCGATATCCGCATGCTGGCCGAGAGCGGGGCAGGGGACGGCAAGCTCGCCCGGGAATTTTTCTTCACCGAATACCGGCTGAACCAGCTGTTGTTCGCCTATCCCAAGCCGGTCTGCGCGGTGATGGACGGGGTGACCATGGGCGGTGGGGTCGGGCTCTCCATGCCGGCCAGCGTGCGGATCGCCACCGAGCGGACCACCTTCGCCATGCCCGAGACCGGCATCGGCCTGTTCCCGGACGTCGGCGGCGGCTGGTTCCTGCCGCGGCTGCCGGGCAAGACAGGCCTGTGGCTGGCCCTGACCGGGGCGCGGATCAAGGCGGCGGACTGCGCGCGGCTGGGCGTCGCCACCCATTTCATGCCTTTCGACCAGGTCGCCGACTTCAAGAAAGCCCTGGCCGAGCACCCCGGCAGCCTGGTCGGCGCCCTGGCTCATTTCGTCGACGACGCCGGGCCCGCGCCCATCGAGCCGCACCTGGCCGATATCGACCGGCTGTTCGGCGGCGCCTCGGTCGAGGCCATCTTCGCGGATCTGGAAGCCGACGGCGGCGACTGGGCGCTGGCCCAACTGGCCACCCTGAAGACCAAGTCGCCCCAGACGCTCAAGGTCGCCTTCCGGCAACTTAGCGAAGGCGGCGCCCTGGGCCTCTTCGCCGACAACATGGCGATGGAATACCGCATCGGCGCGCGGGTGGTGCAGCGTCACGACTTCCTGGAGGGGGTGCGGGCGGTGATTGTCGACAAGGACAACGCCCCGCGCTGGGACCCCGCCGACCTGGCTGGGGTCACGCCGGCCCTGCTCGACCAGATTTTCGCCCCGTTACCGGCGGATGAGGAATGGACGCCGCTGACTTGACCGCCAAAGAGCGGTAGGACGGCCCCAAATTGAGTATCGGGAGGAATTCGATGCGTTTTGGACTCGCCGCGACCCTGGCCGCCTGCGTGGCGCTGACCGCCTGCGCCACCGTGCCGCCGCCGCCTCCGCCGCCGCCCGAAGCCAGCATCGCCGTCCCGCCGTACGTCGCCGCGGCCCTGGCCGATCCGGGCCGGCCCAAGGCGGACCGCGACCGTGACGGCGCCCGCAAGCCCGGCGAGGTGATCGCCTGGGCGGGCGTCAAGCCTGGCATGAAGGTCGCCGACCTGATCCCCGGCGGCGGCTATTTCACCCGCATCTTCTCCAAGGTCGTGGGGCCCAAGGGCCATGTCTACGCCTATGTGCCGGACGAACTGACCAAGCTGGCCAAGCGGCCGCCGGCGGTCAAAGCCATCACCGACGATCCGAATTACAAGAATGTCTCGCTGGTGCTGAGGCTGCTCAGCCAGTTCGCCGCGCCCGAGAAGCTGGACGTGGTCTGGACCGCCCAGAACTACCACGACATGCATGACAGCTTCATGGGCCCGGCCGACCTCTCCGTGGTCAACCGCGCCATCTTCGCCTCGCTCAAGCCGGGCGGGGTCTATATCGTCATCGACCATGCCGCCCAGCCCGGTTCCGGCCTGCGCGACACCGAGACCCTGCACCGCATCGACGCCGAAACTGTGAAAAAGGAGGTGCTGGCCGCCGGTTTCATCTTCGAGGGTGAAACCAAAGTCCTGCGCAATCCGAAAGACGACAAGAGCCTCAAGGTCTTCGATCCGAAGGTCCGGGGCGAGACCGACCAGTTCGTCTACAAATTCCGCAAACCCAGGAGCGCGCGTTAAATGAAAAACCGTTTCGCCGTCGCGGCGCTCGCCGCGCTGAGCTTCGCCCTTGTCGCCGTCCCCTCGATGGTCGTCAGCAAACCCGACGCCTATGCCGCCGCCCTGGCCTCGCCGGATCGCACGGACGAGGACAAGGCCCGCGACGCCGCCCGCCACCCGGCCGAGCTGCTCGCCTTCGCCGGGGTCAAACCTGGCGACAAGGTCGGCGATTTCGTCATCGGCGGAGGCTATTTCACCCGCCTGTTCTCGGCCGTGGTGGGCCCCAAGGGCCACGTCTACGCCTACCAGCCCGCCGAGTTCATCAAATACAATCCCGACTACCAGAAGCCGCTCGACGCGGTCGCCAAGCTCTCCAACGTCACCCCGGAAAGCTTCAGCCTGGGCGCCATCGCCTTCCCCGAGAAGCTGGACGTGCTGTGGACCGCCCAGAACTATCATGACCTGCATCTGGGCCAGGCGACGCCCGCGCAACTGGCCGCCATCAACAAGGGGCTGTTCGATAGCCTCAAGCCCGGCGGCGTCTTCCTGGTCATCGACCACTATGCGCCGGACGGCACGGGCGACACCCTGTCCGCCAAGCTGCACCGCATCGACATCGAAACGGTGAAGACCGAGCTGAAGGCCGCCGGTTTCGTGCTGGAAGGTGAAAGCGATGTCCTGCGCAACAAGGAGGACCCGCGCACCGTCAGCGTCTTCGACGACTCGATCAAGGGCAAGACCGACCAGTTCGTCCTCAAGTTCCGCAAGCCGAAAGCGTAGGACGCATGTCGCGTATCGCCTTCATCGGCCTGGGGAATATGGGCGGCGGCATGGCCGCCAACCAGGTGAAGGCCGGCCAGACCGTGCTGGCCTTCGACCTCGCCGCCGCCGCCATCGACAAGGCGGTGGCGGCCGGTTGCCAGCCGGCGGCTTCGGCCGCCGAGGCGGTCGGGCAGGCCGAGGTGGTGATCACCATGCTGCCGGCCGGCCAGCATGTGCGGGCAGTCTACGAGACCGACATCCTGCCCAATGTTGCTCAAGGGGCCTTGCTGATCGACTGCTCGACCATCGATGTCGACAGCGCCCGGGCGGTCGCGGCGATGGCGGCGGCCAAGGGTTTCCGCTTCGCCGACGCCCCGGTCTCCGGCGGCATCATGGCGGCTGACGCCGGCACCCTGGCCTTCATGGTCGGTTGTGACGACGCCGACTTCCCGGCGGTTGAGGCGGTGCTTCAGCCGATGGCCCGGGCCGTGGTCCATGCCGGGGCCAGCGGGGCGGGGCAGGCGGCCAAGATCTGCAACAACATGCTGCTGGGCATCTCGATGCTCGGGACCTGCGAGGCCTTCGCCCTGGCCGAGAAGCTGGGCCTGGCGCCGGACCGATTCTTCGAGATCGCCTCGCAGTCCTCGGGCCAGTGCTGGTCGCTGACCACCTACTGCCCCTGGCCCGGCCCCGTGCCGACCGCGCCGTCGAATCGGGGCTATGAGGGCGGCTTCCTCACCGCCCTGATGCTCAAGGACCTGAAGCTGGCCCAGGAGGCGGCGGCCAAGGCCGGGGCGACGACGCCGCTGGGGGCCCAGGCCGAGGCGCTCTACGCGATGTTCGACGGCCTGGGATTCGGCGGCAAGGATTTCTCCGCCGTGCTGCAACTTATGCGGGGAAAGATTGACGAACTCGGCTAGAAGTCCGAACCTGTTCCACAAGCCAAGCTGTCGCAGGCGGTGTTTGACGCCAGGGATACGTAGATTCACGAACTCGCCGGGCGTATGAATTCTCGTTAAGTGGACAGCGGTCAGTTGCGCATGCGATGTCCGCCACCAGATTAACAGGAGCCGGCCACCGTCCCGTGGGGGGGCGCAGGACCGGGATAGAGCGTCGATGGATTACAAGGCCGCCTTCAAGAACGCCGTGGATCAGGTCCGCAAAGAGGGCCGCTACCGCGTGTTCGCCGATCTGAAACGCCATCGCGGCGCCTTCCCGCGCGCCACCTGGACCACCGATGACGGCGCCGAGCGCGACGTCGTGGTCTGGTGCTCGAACGACTATCTCGGCCAGGGTCAGAACCCCGTCGTCCTGGACGCCATGCACGCGGCCATCGACGCCAACGGCTCCGGCTCGGGCGGCACCCGCAACATCTCCGGCACCACCCACCACCACGTCGAACTCGAGCGCGAGCTGGCCGACCTGCACCGCAAGGAAGCGGCCCTGCTGTTCACCTCCGGCTATGTGGCCAACGAGGCGGCGCTTTCGACCCTGCAGAAGATCCTGCCCGGGCTGATCACCTATTCCGACAGCCTCAACCACGCCTCGATGATCTCGGGCATCCGCAACGGTGGCGGCGTGCGGCACATCTTCCGCCACAACGACCTGGAACACCTCGAGGAACTGCTGGCCGCCGCCCCGATCGACGCGCCCAAGCTGGTGGCCTTCGAGAGCGTCTATTCCATGGACGGCGATATCGCCGACCTGGCCGCCACCGCGGCGCTGGCCAGGAGATACAACGCCATCACCTACCTGGATGAAGTTCACGCCGTTGGCCTCTATGGCGAGCGCGGGGCCGGCGTCGCCGAGCGCGACGGGGTGATGGACCAGATCGACATCATCGAAGGCACCCTGGGCAAGGCCTTCGGGGTCATGGGCGGCTACATCGCCGGCGACGCCGACATGGTCGACGCCATCCGCTCATTTGCGTCCGGTTTCATCTTCACCACCTCGCTGCCGCCGGCCCTGACCGCCGGGGCGGTGGCCTCGGTGCGCTGGCTGAAGAACCACAACGAAGTGCGCGTCACCCACCAGGAGCGCGCCGCCACCCTCAAGGCGATGATGAAGGAGGCCGGCTTGCCGGTCATGCCTTCGGTCAGCCATATCGTGCCGGTGCTGGTCGGCGATCCGGTGCACTGCAAGATGGTCTCGGACATGCTGCTGAGCGATCACGGCATCTATGTGCAACCGATCAACTACCCGACCGTGCCGCGCGGCACCGAGCGCCTGCGCTTCACGCCCACGCCGTTCCATACGGACGACATGATGCGCGATCTCGTTTCAGCGCTTGAGAAACTCTGGGCCCACTGCAATATCGCCCGTATGGGCGGTGTCGCCGCCTAATTTAGTTGGAGCGAGACGTCCGCCGCCGAACCCCTTTTCCAAGCCCGATCTTCTTGGCGAATTCCGAGCGCCGCTCCGCATAGGCCGGGGCGACCATGGGATATTCCGGCGGCAGGCCCCAGCGGCGGCGATAGTCCTCTGGGCTCAGATTGTAGTGCGAGCGCAGATAGCGCTTCAGCATCTTCAGCTTCACCCCATCTTCCAGGCAGACGATGTGATCGTGCTGCACCGACCGGCCAATCGGCACGGCCGGCTTGGGCCGTTCGGCCGGCGCCGCCGCCGCGCCGCCCAGGCTGGTCAGGGCGCCATGGACCGAGCGGATCAGGTCGGGAATGGTCGCCGCCTGAATCTGGTTCTGGCCGAGATAGGCCGACACGATCTCGGCGCTGGCAGTCAGCAGTTGATCGGGGGAGGGGGCGTCGGTGTCCCGGACGTCAGTCATGGCGGTCCTTCATGAACGCTTACAGCGAGACCGGCGCCCGTCCGGACACCTGCCTGTCGAAGCCCAACGCATGCCCGCTGAGTCGGGTTCCGATTGATCGCGCCGCCACCGGCGCTAAAGAGGGCGCGACCAGCGCCCAGACGAGGAGTCGCCCATGAACGCCCCTACCTCTTTCCAGAGCGCCTTTTTCGGCCAGGACCTGGCGACGTCGGATCCCGACATCGCCAAGGCTATCGCCGGCGAGCTGCAGCGCCAGCAGGACCAGATCGAACTGATCGCGTCCGAGAACATCGTCTCCAAGGCCGTGCTCGAGGCCCAGGGCTCGGTGCTGACCAACAAGTATGCCGAGGGTTATCCCGGCAAGCGGTACTACGGCGGCTGCGAGGTCATCGATGTCATCGAGCAACTGGCCATCGACCGGGCCAAGGAACTGTTCGGCGCGGCCTACGCCAACGTCCAGCCGCACAGCGGGGCCCAGGCGAACCAGGGTGTGTTCATGGCCCTGCTCAAGCCGGGCGACACCTTCATGGGCATGGACTTGGCCGCCGGCGGCCACCTGACCCACGGCAGTCCCGCCAACCAGTCGGGCAAGTGGTTCCGCCCGGTCTCCTACACCGTCGGCAAGGACGACCAGCTCATCGACTACGACAATGTCGAAGAAGTCGCCCAGCGCGAGAAGCCCAAACTGATCATCGCTGGCGGCTCGGCTTACGGCCGCACCATCGACTTCGCCCGCTTCCGCAGGATCGCCGACAGCATCGGCGCCTGGCTGATGGTCGACATGGCCCACTATGCCGGCCTGGTGGCGGGCGGGGTCTATCCCAACCCGGTGCCGCACGCCCATGTGGTGACCACCACCACCCACAAGACCCTGCGCGGCCCGCGCGGCGGCATGATCCTCTCCAACGACCCGGACCTGGGCAAGAAGTTCAACTCGGCCATCTTCCCGGGGCTGCAGGGCGGGCCGCTGGAGCATGTCATCGCCGCCAAGGCCGTGGCCTTCAAGGAAGCCTTGCAGCCCGAGTTCAAGGACTATGCCCGCCGCGTCGTCGAGAACGCCAAGGCCATGGCCGCCGGCCTGCAGGAGGCGGGACTGGCCATCGTCTCGGGCGGCACCGACAGCCATGTCATGCTGGTCGATCTGCGCCCCAAGAACGTCACTGGCACGGCCGCCGAGGTCGCCCTGGAGCGGGCCCACATCACCACCAACAAGAACGGCATCCCCTTCGATCCGCTGCCTCCGACCAAGACCTCGGGCATCCGGGTCGGCAGCCCGGCCGGCACCACGCGCGGCTTCGGCCCGGCGGAATTCCGCCAGATTGGCCTCTGGATGGGCGAGGTGCTGGACGGTCTTTCGGCCAATCCGGACGGCGATCCGGCGGTCGAGGCGCGGGTGCGGGAAGCGGCGGTTGCGTTGACGCGGCGCTTCCCCATCTACAATAGGTAGTTAGGGCCCGGTCGGGAGGGGCCACATCATGCGTTGCCCGTTCTGCGGCCATGCCGAAAGCCAGGTCAAGGACAGCCGCCCGTCGGAAGACGGCGCGGCCATCCGCCGTCGCCGGCTCTGCCCCGAATGCGGTGGCCGATTCACGACGTTCGAGCGGGTGCAGCTGCGCGAGCTGACCATCCTCAAGCGCTCGGGCCGGCGTAATCCCTTCGACCGCGAAAAGCTGATGCGCTCGATCTCGGTGGCCATCCGCAAACGGCCGCTGGATCCCGAGCGGGTCGAGCGCATGGTCAACGGCATCGTCCGCCAGCTGGAAAGCATGGGCGAGACGGAACTGCCCAGCACCGTGGTCGGCGAGATGGTCATGAAGGCGCTCAAGTCGCTCGATGATGTCGCCTATGTCCGCTACGCCTCGGTCTATCGCGACTTCCGCCACACCGACGACTTCGCCCAGTTCCTCAGCGACGAGGGCCTTCGCGAAGAGGCGGAGGACTAGGTTTGAGCGTCACGCTCAAACTGGCCACCTCGCTCGACGGACGCATCGCCACCGCCTCCGGGGAAAGCCGTTGGATCACCGGTCCGGCGGCCCGCGAGGAGGTCCACCGCCTGCGCGCCATTCACATGGCGGTGCTGGTGGGGGTGGATACGGTGATCGCCGACGATCCGGAACTGACCGTGCGCCTGCCGGGCTATGTCGGCCCGCAGCCGCGCCGGGTGGTGCTGGACAGTCGGCTGCGCATTCCACCGGCCTGCAAGCTGGTCGAAACCGCCGACCGCATCCCGACCATTGTCGTCACCACAAAAGATTCAAACGACCGTTTGACTGACGCAGGGGTCACCGTGCTGCAAGTCGAGGCGAGCGATGGCCGGGTCGATCCGGCCGCCGCCCTGGCGGCGCTGGAAGCGGCCGGGGTCGGGGCGGTGATGATCGAGGGCGGCGGGCAGGTGGCGGCCAGCTTCCTGGGCGCCGACCTTGTCGATGCGGTCGAGTGGTTCCGCGCGCCCATCGTGCTGGGCGACGAGGGGCGTCCGGCGGTTGGGGCCTTTCCGTTGAAGGCCCTGGCCGCTGCGCCGCGGTTTCGGCGGTTGAGTATCCACGAGGTCGGCGACGATCTCTGGGAGCGTTACGGGAGAAGCTGATGTTCACCGGCATCGTCACCGACGTGGGCCGTGTCCGCTCGGTCCGCCAGACCAACCGCGACCGCCGCTACGAGGTCGAGACGGCCTATGACACCGCCACCATCGACCTTGGCGCGTCGATCAGCCATGCCGGCTGCTGCCTGACGGTGGTGGAAAAGGGACCGGGCTGGTTCGCGGTCGAGGTTTCCGAAGAGACGCTTTCCAAGACGACCCTGGGGGACTGGGGTGAAGGAACGCGGGTCAACCTGGAACGCGCCGCCAAACTCGGCGACGAGATGGGCGGCCATGTCGTCTCCGGTCACGTCGATGGCGTCGGCGAGGTGCTGAGCATCGAGCCGGAGGGTGGCTCGCACCGCTACCGCATCCGCGCGCCCCGGCCTTTGCACCGTTATATCGCCGCCAAGGGCTCCATCGCCGTCGAGGGCGTGTCGCTGACCGTCAACGAGGTCGAGGACGATGTCTTTGGCCTCAACATCATTCCCCACACCTGGGACGTGACCAGCCTGGGCGCCCTGAAGCCCGGCAGCCGCGTCAATCTCGAGATCGACATGCTGGCGCGCTACCTCGCCCGCTGGCAGGAGACTGCGTCATGAGCGAAGACACCCCCATCTCCCCGATCGAGGACATCATCGAGGACGCCCGCAACGGCCGGCCCTACATCCTGGTCGACGCCGAGGACCGCGAGAACGAGGGCGATGTCATCATCCCGGCCCAGTTCGCCACCCCCGACCAGATCAACTTCATGGCCCGTCATGCGCGCGGCCTGATCTGCCTCTCCATCACCGCCGACCGCGCCCGCCAGCTGCGCCTGCCGCCGATGGCTTCGGAGAACCGCGAGGGCATGGGCACAGCCTTCACCGTCTCCATCGAGGCCCGCGAGGGCGTCACCACCGGCATCTCCGCCCATGACCGCGCCCACACGGTCGCCGTGGCCATCGACCCCGGCAAGGGCCCCGACGACATCGTCTCGCCCGGCCACGTCTTCCCGCTGGTGGCCAAGGACGGCGGGACTCTGGTCCGCGCCGGCCATACCGAGGCGGCCGTCGACATCTCGCGCATGGCCGGGCTGATCCCGGCCGGGGTGATCTGCGAGATCATGAAGGACGACGGGACCATGGCCCGCCTGCCGGACCTGGTCGCCTTCGCCCAGCTGCATGGCCTGAAGATCGGCACCATCGCCGACCTGATCGCCTACCGCCGCCGCAACGAGCGGCAGGTCGAGCGGGTGCTGGAGACGCCGTTCGAGAGCGTCTATGGCGGCGAGTTCCGGATGATCATCTATCGCAACCTGATCGACCGCTGCGAGCACATCGCCCTGGTCAAGGGACGGATCGAGGCCAGCAAGCCCACGCTCGTGCGCATGCACCAGGTCGACTTCGCCGGCGACCTGCTGGGCTTCGTGGGCGCGCGGCGGGACTATGTGCCCAATGCCCTGAAGGCCATCGGCGCCCATGACGGCCCGGGGGTGGCGGTGTTCATCCGCGATCCCAACCCGACCTGGCTGTCGGAACGCTACGGCGGCGAGATGGCGGCCGGGGCGCAGTTCCGCCAGCACGCCATCCGCGACTATGGCGTCGGCGCCCAGATCCTGCTGGACCTGGGGGTCCGCGACATGACCCTCTTGACCTCCAGCGCCTTCAAGCCGGCGGCCCTGGAAGGTTATGGCTTGAAGATCGTCGGCCGAGCGCCCATTGCAGGCGCCGAATAGGTTTTGAGAGCGACCATGCAGGAAGACCCCGTGCGCATTCTGATCGTCGAGGGGCGGTTCTATTCCGACCTGTCGGACGAACTGCTGAACGGCGCCGTGCAGGCCATTCAGGCGTTCGGGGCCGAGCATGACGTGATCAGCGTGCCGGGCGCGCTGGAAATTCCGGCCGTGATCGCCCTGGCGGACGAGGGCGGCCATCGCCCGGCCGGCGTGCGCTATGACGGCTATGTGGCGCTGGGCGTGGTCATCCGTGGCGAGACCCACCATTTCGAGATCGTCTCCAACGAGTCGGCCCGGGGCCTGATGGACCTGGCCATCGGCAAGCGGCTGGCGATCGGCAACGGCATCCTGACCGTCGAGGACGAGGACCAGGCCTGGGCCCGCGCCCGCATCTCCGAGGGCGACAAGGGCGGCGGCGCGGCGCGGGCGGCGCTGGAAATGGTCTCGATCAAGCGCCAACTGCTGGGCGGGGCGCGATGAGCCGCCAGAAACGTTCGGTCGCCCGTCTGGCCGCCGTGCAGGCCCTCTATCAGATGGAAGTCAGCGGCGTCGGGGCCGAGGCCGTGGTCCGCGAGTTCAGCGAGCACCGCTTCGACCGCGGGCTGGACGGCGAGGGCAGCGAGACCCTGGCCGCTGCCGATGAAGCCTTCTTCGGCGAGCTGGTGCGGGGCGTGGTGGCCGAGCAGGGCCTGATCGACAAGGCGGTCATCCGCCGGCTGGCCGAGGGCTGGCGGCTGGAGCGGCTGGACGCCACCCTGCGGGCCATCCTGCGCGCCGGCGCCTTCGAGCTGATGCGCCGGCCCGACGTGCCGGTCGAGGTCGCCATCGACGAATATGTCGAGATCGCCAAGTCCTTCTTCGAGGGCCCCGAAGCCGGTTTCGTCAACGGCGCCCTGGATGGAATCGCGCGGGATGAGCGAGCCGGTTGACGAGTTCGACTGGATCGCGCGCCTGCTGCGTCCCCTGACGCGCGGCGCGCCCGAGGCGTTCGACCTGCTGGACGATGCGGCCCTGATCCCCGAGATCGACGAGGCCAACCAGATCGTCGTCACCAGCGATTGCCTGGTGGAAGGCGTGCATTTCCTGGCCTCCGACCGGCCCGACATGGTGGCGCGCAAGCTGCTGCGGGTGAATCTGTCGGATCTCGCCGCCAAGGGCGCCGTGCCGTTCGGCTATCTGATGACCGTGGCCTGGCCCAGGGACGCCGACTGGCGGCGCCGCCAGATGTTCGCCAAGGGCCTGGCCACCGACCAGGGCGCCTTCGGGCTCAGCCTGCTGGGCGGCGACACGGTCTCCACCCCCGGTCCCTGGACGCTGTCGGCCACCATGATGGGCCGGGTCGATCCCGGCGGCATGGTCCGGCGCGGTGGCGGCAAGCCCGGCGACCTGCTGGTGGTCAGCGGAATGATCGGCGATGGCTGGCTGGGCCTGAAGGCGCTGCAGGGCGAGTTCACCGAGCCGGACAGCTACCTCGTCCGCCGCTACCAGCTTCCCGAGCCCCGCCTGGGATGGCGCGTGGCCCTGCGGCATGCCAGCGCCGCCGCCGATGTCTCCGACGGCCTGCTGGCCGATGCGGGCCACATCGCCACGGCCAGCGGCTGTGGCCTGGAGATCGAGCTGGAACGCCTGCCCCTGTCGCCCGCCGCCGCGCGCTGGCTGGAACGGCAGGAGGATCAGGCCGGCGCCCGCATCGCCCTGGCCACCGGCGGCGACGACTATGAAATCGTCTGCGCCGTCGCGCCGCAGGCCCTGGAAGCCTTCCAGGCCGAGGTCGGCGCCGTGCCCGCCACCGTCGTCGGTCGGCTGACCGAGGGCGAGCAGACCACCCGCTTCCAGGGGGAAGTCGTCACCCCCGACCGTCTGGGCTGGAGCCACTGATGCAACTGCTGCTGACCGAGGCCGCGCTGAAGCGGGTAGGGGACCGCCTGCGGGCCCTGGCCCCCGATCTCGACATCGTCACCCTGGCCCCCGACGGCACGCTCAGTCGCGACGCGGCCGAGGTGGATCCCGAGCTCTACTGGCTGAGCCTGGACGCGTTCGGCGCGGGCCTGGGCCATTTCTTCAAACATATCGGCCAGGGCTCGCGCGGCCAGTGGGTGCAGACCTTCAACGCCGGCCTCGACAATCCGGTGTTCCGCATCCTGTTCGAAAAGGGCCTTCGGGTCTCCAAGAGCAGCGCCCAGGCCCCGCCCATCGCCGAATATGTCGTCGCCCACGGCATCAGCCTGCTGCACCCCATCGCCGCCCAGCAGGCCGCTCAGGACGCGCGGGAATGGAAGCGCGTGCCCTTCACCGAGATCGGCTCCAGCCACTGGCTGCTGGTGGGCTTTGGCAATATCGGCCACGAGATCGCCAGGCGGGTGAAGGGATTCGGCGCCCAGATCACCGCCGTCCGCCGTTCCGCCCAGCCCGACCCGCTGGTCGACCGCATGGCGACCCAGGCCGAGCTGCCGGACCTGCTGCCCCAGGCCGATGTGGTGGTGCTGGCCTGCGCCTTGACGGACGAGACCCGCGACATCGCCAATGCCGCCTTCTTCGCGGCCATGAAGCCGGGCGCCATCCTGATCAATATCGGCCGGGGCGAGCTGGTCGACGAGGACGCCCTGCGCGTCGGGCTGGAGGCGGGCAGGCCGGGCTTTGCGGTGCTCGACGTCTTCCGCGCCGAGCCGCTGCCGGCGGGCAGCTGGCCATGGACTCACCCCAATGTCCGGGTCACGGCCCACGCCTCCAACGCCGGCAACGGCACCCTGCGGCGGGGCGACGAGCTGTTCCTGGAGAACCTGCGACGCTTCCGCGCGGGCGAGCCGCTGCTCAACGAGGCCAGCAAGGCCGAGGTCGGGCTCTGACGGCAAGGGGCCGGTAACCTTGTCGGCCTAGACCTTGCGGTCATGCGCAGACGTGACCTCCTCGCCGCCGCTCCCATGCTCGCTGTCGCGGGCGTGGCCGAGGCCGAGGGCGACAAGAAGAGCGACAAGGTCGGGCAATATGTCGACATCTCGCCGGTCGCCCTGCCGATCGGGGTCAACGGCCGGCTGCTCAACTACGTCTTCGCCACGGTGCGGGTGAACCTCTCGACGCGGGCCGACGCCAACAAGATGCGCGAGAAGGAACCCTACTTCCGCGACGCCCTGGTGCGGGCCGGCCACCGCACGCCCTTCACCCTGGCCACTGACTACAACCGCCTGGACCAGGCCAAGCTCAAGGCCAGCCTGATGCGCGAGGCGGCCGCTCTGGTCGGGGCCGAGAACCTGGCCTCGGTGACCCTGGTCCTCGAAACCCCCCGCCGCCGGGTCAGCAACCCCACGCGCTAGCAATACCAGGGGCGCCCTTGCGCCAGTTTGTCTTGCTTGGAGCGGCGCCATTGCGCCGGGGCGGCGTATTTGGCAAACACGGTCTTCTTTAAGGCTCTGGGAGACGTGCGTTCGCGCGTCAGGGCAACAAGAGAGCGGTCGCGACGCCCGTCGACGGCTGCTCATGCGCAAGAACAAGAGGGGCGCTTTGCTAATGATCAATTTTCTCTGGCTCGCGATCGTAGCCGGCCTGCTGGCCGTGCTCTACGGCGCGCTGCAAACCGCTGTGCTGATGCGCAAGTCGCCCGGCAACGCGAAGATGCAGGAAATCGCCGCCGCCATCCAGGAAGGCGCTCAGGCCTATCTGAACCGTCAGTATATGACGATCGGCATGGTCGGGGTGGTGATCCTGGTCATCGTCGGCGTCCTGATCAGCTGGCACGCCGCCATCGGCTTCGGCATCGGCGCGGTCCTGTCGGGCCTGGCCGGTTTCGCCGGCATGCTGATCTCGGTCCGGGCCAACGTCCGCACCGCCCAGGCCGCCTCCGAGAGCCTGGCCAAGGGTCTGAACCTGGCCTTCACCTCGGGCGCCATCACCGGCATGCTGGTCGCCGGCTTCGCCCTGATCGGCGTGGCGGGCTATTTCGCGGTGCTGACCGGGCCGCTGGGCCTGGAGAACACCAGCCGTGAAGTGGTCGATTCGATGGTCGCCCTGGGCTTCGGGGCCTCGCTGATCTCCATCTTCGCCCGTCTGGGCGGCGGCATCTTCACCAAGGGCGCCGACGTCGGCGGCGACATGGTCGGCAAGGTTGAAGCCGGCATCCCGGAAGACGATCCCCGCAACGCCGCCACCATCGCCGACAACGTCGGCGACAACGTCGGCGACTGCGCCGGCATGGCCGCCGACCTGTTCGAGACCTATGCGGTGACCACGGTCGCCACCATGGTCCTGGCCGCCATCTTCTTCAAAGGCCAGGAAATCGTCGGCAACATGATGCTGCTGCCGCTGGCCATCTGCGGCGTCTGCATCGTCACCTCGATCATCGGCACCTTCGCCGTGCGTCTGGGCAAGAAGCAGAACATCATGGGCGCCCTCTACCAGGGCCTGATCGTCACCGGCGTGCTGTCCATTGGCGCGGTCTGGTGGGTCACCCATGAACTGGTCAAGTCCGACGTCACGGTCGGCCTCCAGACCTTTGGCGCCGATACCCTGTTCTGGTGCGGCATGGTCGGCCTGGCCGTCACCGCCGCCATCGTGGTCATCACCGAATACTACACCGGCACGGGCTTCCGCCCGGTGAAGTCGGTGGCCAAGGCCTCGGTCTCCGGCCACGGCACCAACGTCATCCAGGGCCTGGCCATGTCCCTGGAATCCACCGCCCTGCCGGCCCTGACCATCATCGTCGGCATCATCGTCACCTATAACCTGGCGGGCCTGTTCGGCATCGCCATCGCCACCGCCACCATGCTGTCCCTGGCCGGCTTCATCGTCGCCCTGGACGCCTTCGGCCCCGTCACCGACAACGCCGGCGGTATCGCCGAGATGGCCGGCCTGCCGCCGGAAGTCCGCGTCTCCACCGACGCCCTGGACGCCGTGGGCAACACCACCAAGGCCGTCACCAAGGGCTACGCCATCGGTTCGGCGGGCCTGGGCGCCCTGGTGCTGTTCGCCGCCTATACCGAAGACCTGAAGTTCTTCTCGGCCAACGCCGAGCCGGGCTCGTTCTTCGACGGCATGGGCGCGGTCAGCTTCGACCTGTCCAACCCCTATGTCGTGGTCGGCCTGCTGTTCGGGGGGCTGCTGCCCTTCCTGTTCGGCGGCATGTCGATGACCGCCGTGGGCCGCGCCGCTGAGGCCGTGGTCGCCGAGGTCCGTCGCCAGTTCAAGGAGAACCCCGGCATCATGACCTATGAGGTCAAGCCGGAATACGGCAAGGCCGTGGACATCCTGACCAAGGCCGCCATCCGCGAGATGATCATCCCCTCGCTGCTGCCGGTGGTCTCGCCGATCGTCCTGTTCTTCGTGATCAAGGCCATCGCCGGCAAGGTCGACGCCTTCGCTTCCCTGGGCGCCATGCTGATGGGCGTGATCGTCACGGGCCTCTTCGTCGCCATCTCGATGACCTCGGGCGGCGGCGCCTGGGACAACGCCAAGAAGCTGATCGAAGAAGGTCACCACGGCGGCAAGGGCTCCGAAGCCCACAAGGCCGCCGTCACCGGCGACACCGTCGGCGACCCCTACAAGGACACCGCCGGCCCGGCGGTGAACCCGATGATCAAGATCACCAACATCGTGGCGCTGCTGCTGCTGGCCGTCCTGGCCAAGGGCGTCATCGGCTAAACGATCCGATCGAGACAAAAGAAGACGCCCCGGAGAGCGATCTCCGGGGCGTTTTTGTTTGGGCGAAACAGAGGAAGCCTGGGTCCCCGCTTGCGCGGGGATGAGCGGTGATTCTAGCGCCGGTCGCTCGGGCGCTGGCCCGGGACGCCCTCGTCGTCGCTGTTGGGCAGCAGGCCGCCCTGGCCGACGTTGCCGAGCAGCTGTTCGAGGATGGTCATCTCGCGGCCGCGGGTCGGGGTTTCGCGGTCGTTATAGGCGATGATCTTGCCGTCCTTCAGCGTGTACTTGTTCACCGACACCACCGCTTCGCTGTCCTTGTCGAAGGACACCGCATAGATCTCGCGGCGGGCGACGCGCGGCTGGTAGAAGGCCACCTGGTCGGTGATCTGGCTCATATAGAACCAGATGTTGGGATCGAAGGTCGAGGTCGCCGAGGGCGAACCCAGCTTGTTCAGCACCGAGGACTTGGAGTCCTCGCCGATCTTCACATCGGCGGGGCTGGCCTCGACGGCCTGGAAGCCCGAATAGGTGGTGATCGGCATGCAGGCGCCGGTCGCCATCAGGCTGGCGGCGGCGGCGGCGAAGGCGAACTTGCGAAACATGACGTCTCCGAACGGGGCGCGCGAGCGAGCGCAGGCTTTGACCTAGCGCCCTCGGCGGCTTAGTTCAACGCCCCAAGCACTAAGCGCCGCCCACGGCGAAATCGAGGCGAACCCTATGATACTCGACCGGCTGCTCAAGCCCAGGCCCGCCAAGGCCGCCGGCGCGGCCCTCTACCAGGCCGCGGTGAGCCAGGCGCGCAGCCCCAGCCTCTATGCCGCCGGCCGCGTCCCGGACACCCGGGAGGGCCGTTTCGAGCTCTATACGCTGCACGTTATTCTGCTGGTCGAACGCCTGCGCGGCGGCGGTGAGGCGGCGGCGGAGACCAGCCAGGCGCTGTTCAACGCCTATCTGCGCGGCCTGGACGACGCCTTCCGCGAGCTGGGCGTCGGCGATCTGGCGGTGCCCAAGCGGATGAAGACCCTGGGCGAGGCCTTCTACGGCCGGGGCCGGTCCTACGAGCAGGCCTTCGACGGTCTGCCGGACCGGACCTCCCTGACCGCGCTGGTTAGCCGCACCCTGCTGGAGGGCGTCGAGGACGCCCAGGTCGAGGTCATGGCCGACTACGTGCTGGCCGCCCGTCAGGCCCTGGAAGCCCAGCCGGACGACGCCCTGCTGGCCGGCCAGGTCGCCTGGGCGCCCGCGCCGTGAGCTGGACGCACGAGATTCGCCTGGGCGAGATCCAGCGCGCGCCGACCAAGATTCGGTTGGAGGCCGACGCCGCGGCCCGCAAGGCTGTCGCCCGGCAGCTTGGCCTGGTCTCGATCGAATCGCTCACCGCCGACCTCGCCCTCAAGGCCTGGCTGGACGGCGCCGAGCTGACCGGCGCCTTCGTCGCCGAGGTGACCCAGACCTGCAGCGTCAGCGCCGAGGACTTCCCCGAGCGGGTCGAGGGGCAGGTCTTTGTCCGCATGGTCCCGGCCGGCAGCCCCAACGCCCCCACTGAGACGATCGGCGACGAGATCGAGGTCGATCTGGAGGGCGACGATCCGCCCGACGTGCTGGAGAGCGACCGCATCGACCTGGCCGGCTATGTCGTCGAGCACCTGGCCTTGGAACTGGACCCGTTCCCCCGCAAACCCGGGGCGGTGTTCGAACCGCCGCCGGAGGAAACCCCGGCATCGCCCTTCGCCATACTCCGGAAGTTGAAGGCCGATGATTCCAACTGAATACAGGTTTGCGAGGCCAGCCTTGCTTTCGGCGAGCTACTTGCATCCGGCTCATCCGGCGGTATCGTCCGGCCGCGCGGCCGAGCCTGGCCGTCCGCCACGGAGCGCTGGCCATCTTGCCTGAAAGCCTGACACTTTCGATCGACGCCATGGGCGGCGATCACGGCCCGTCCGTGACCGTCGCCGGCGCGGCCCTCGCGGCGCGCCAATACGGAACTGAGGTCCGCTTCCTGCTGCATGGCGATGAGAAGCTGATCGAGGCCGAACTGGCCAAGCATGCCGTGCTGCGCCCGCTCTGCGAGGTCCGCCACACCGACAAGTTCATCGCCATGGACGAGAAGCCCGCCCAGGCCATGCGCCGCGGCAAGGGCTCCAGCCTGTGGAACGCCGCGGAGTCGGTGAAGACCGGCGAGGCCGGCGCCTGCGTCTCGGCCGGCAATACCGGCGCCCTGATGGCCATCGCCATGCTGGTGCTGCGCATGGCCCCGGGCATCCACCGCCCGGCCATCGTCGCCGGCTGGCCGACCGCCAAGGGAATCACCGCCGTCCTCGATGTCGGCGCCAACGTCGAGAGCGACGCCGAGCAGCTGGTCGAGTTCGCCATCATGGGCGCGGCCTTCCACCACGCCGTCTACAAGTCGGCCCGGCCCAGCGTCGGCATCCTCAATGTCGGCTCGGAAGACCAGAAGGGCCATGACGAGGTGCGCGGCGCCCATGCCCTGCTGCGAGCCACCACCCTGGACCTCGACTATTACGGCTTCGTCGAGGGCACCGACATCGCCAAGGGCACGGTCGATGTCATCGTCACCGACGGCTTCACCGGCAACATCGCCCTGAAGACCGCCGAGGGACTGGCGCGGTTCTTCGCCAACGAGCTGCGCGCCGCCTTCACCGCCAATCCGCTGTCGATGCTGGGGGCGCTGCTGAGCGCCGGGTCGCTGGGGGCCATGCGCAAGAAGCTGGATCCGGGCGGCGCCAACGGCGGACCGCTGCTGGGCCTGAACGGCATCGTGGTGAAAAGTCACGGCGGGGCCGACGCCCGCAGCTATGCCAGCGCCATCCGCGTCGCCGTTGACCTTGCGCGCAGCGACTTCACGGCCGAGATAGACCGCAACATCAAACGGCTGACCGCCGTGACGTCCGAAACCGCCCCGCCGGCGGCGCCGGACGATAAAGTGGAGTAGGCCCAGTGCTGCGTAGCGTGGTGACCGGCGTCGGGGCCTTCCTGCCCGAAACCGTGGTGACGAACGAGGATCTGGCCAAGATCGTCGATACCAGCCACGACTGGATCGTGGAGCGGACCGGTATTCACCGCCGCCACCGCGCGTCCGAGGACCAGGCCGTATCCGACCTGGCGGTCGAGGCGGCGAAGAAGGCCCTGGCCGCCGCCGGCAGGACCCCGGCCGACGTCGACCTGATCATTGTCGCCACCACCACCGCCGACCTGACCTTTCCGGCCACCGCCGCCATCGTGCAGCGCAAGCTGGGCTGCCCGGTCGGCATCGCCTTCGACGTCCAGGCGGTCTGCTCGGGTTTCGTCTATGCCCTGACCGTGGCCGACGGCTTCGTGGCGCGGGGCCATTCGAAATGCTGCCTGGTCATCGGGGCCGAGACCATGACCCGGCTGATGGACTGGAGCGACCGGGGCACCTGCGTGCTGTTCGGCGACGGGGCCGGAGCGGTGATCCTGGAGCCGGGCGAAGGGGAGGGGACGGTTCACGACCGCGGCCTGCTGGGCTTCGCCCTGCGTTGCGACGGGACCAAGCAGGACCTGCTCTATGTCGATGGCGGCCCCTCGACCACAGGGACGGTCGGCAAGCTGCGTATGCAGGGCAACCAGGTGTTCCGCCACGCGGTGGTCAACATCTCCGAGGCGGTCGTTTCGGCGGCCAAGGCGGCGGGGGTCGAGGTTTCGGACATCGACTGGTTCATTCCCCACCAGGCCAACCAGCGCATCCTGGCCGGGGTCGCCAACCGCCTGGGCATCGACGAGCACAAGGTCATCCAGACCGTCGGCGAGCACGCCAACACCTCGGCCGCCTCGATCCCCCTGGCCTGGGCCGAGGGGGTGAGCGACGGGCGGGTCAAGAAGGGCGACCTGCTGCTGCTCGAGGCCATGGGCGGCGGGCTGACCTGGGGCGCCTGCGTCATCCGCCTTTAGGCGACGATTCCGGAGCCGACCGGAACCCTTTGACTTGACGCGATAATCGCGCCATGCAGGCTTAACGGACCAAGCTGGGGGAGACAGCATGAAGGGCGCGACCCTGACCCGGGCGGACCTGACCGAGGCCGTCCATGAGGAAGTCGGACTGACCAGGCAGGACTGCGCCGGCCTCGTCGAGCGCACCCTCGACCTGGTGGCCGAGGCGCTGGAGGATGGCGCGACGGTCAAGCTGTCGGGCTTTGGCGTCTTCCAGGTCCGCGCCAAGCGCGCCCGCATGGGCCGCAATCCCAAGACCGGCGAACCGGCCGAGATCGAGCCGCGCCGGGTGATCGGTTTCCGCGCCTCGCAGGTGATGAAGGCGCGTATCGACCGCGCCCTGGGCGACTAGTCGAGGTCCCCCGGTGGCGAAGGGCCCCAATGCCTTCCGCACCATTTCGGAAGCGGCCGACGAACTGGGAGTGCCCCAGCACGTCCTGCGTTTCTGGGAGACCCGATTCTCCTTCATCCGCCCGATGAAGCGGGCCGGCGGCCGGCGTTTCTACCGGCCCCAGGACATCGCCGTACTGCGCGGGGTCCGCGCCCTGCTGCACGACGAGGGCTACACCATCAAGGGCGTGCAGAAGCTGCACAAGGAACAGGGCGTCCGCCGCCTGGCCGCCGCGGGAACCGGGGCCGCGCCCTCGACGGACGAGCGGGATTGGCCGGAAGTCGAGACCGCAGCCGATACGGGGATGGACGAGGCCGCCCGCGGGCGGCTGAGCGATACGCTGGCCGATCTGGAGGCTATCAAGGCCCGGCTGGACGGTCTTTTGCGCCGACCCTAGGACGCGTCGTTTTCGCCATTGCCGGGTCTGGGGACGCCCCCTATAAGGGCGCTCCCCCACAGCAGGCCGTTCGCGGTCTGCCGCGAGAAATGTCGGAGCGTGGCGCAGCCTGGTAGCGCACTTGACTGGGGGTCAAGGGGTCGCAGGTTCGAATCCTGTCGCTCCGACCATTCTCGCTTCTGCCTTCACCGCCACTTCCCCTTGTCCATCCAGGTCAGCAGGGGAATCAGCGGAACGCCCCAGCCGATCCCAACGACGATGAAATAGAGGCCCTTCAGCCAGCCCCAGCGGGGCAGGTAGTCGACCAGGGTCACGGCCAGGACGACGTACGCGGCCAGGAAGACCAGCATCGCCAGTCCGCCGATCAGTTTGCGCAGGCGAGGGCCCATGGGCGCGTCTCCGGTTTCCGAAGGCGTGCTTCGGCCAGGACGCGCCCTAAGGCAAGGGGGTTGGGCTTATGCCCGGCGGCGGAAAAGGCCGAGGATGAACAGCAGGATGATGGCCCCGATGATCGAGACCAACAGGTCCGCCCAAAGGGCTGGCAGGGGAAGCGAGATTTTCAACGCCGAAAACAGGTAGTGGCCGATCAGGCTGCCGACCACGCCGATGACCAGGTTGACGATCAGGCCGTGGTGGCGGTTCATCGCCAGGCTGGCGACCCAGCCGACGAAGATGCCGATCAGAATGAAGATGAGGATTTGCATCATGGTTTCAGCTCCCTAAACCCGTGGCGTTTGAATTCCCCGCCCCGGGGTTGGTTCCGTTCAGCGCCTGACCAGGGTCAGCACCGAGAGCAGCGCCACTGCCCCGACCACGGCCGCGCCCAGCATGACCAGCAAACCCGCGACGGGCAGGGACAGCCAGTCGGTCACCATGGCCCCCAGGATGGCGCCGGCCACGCCCACCGCCAGGGTGACGAACAGGCCCAGGCGCGCGCCCAGCAGCCAGCGGGCCAGCGTCCCGGCTATCAGGCCGATCAGGACCACCCCGAACAGGCTGGGAAGCGGCATGGCGCTGGACCTTGGCTTGCTGTCTATCTAAACCCCGAGCGCCCAACTTAGGCCTCCAAGGGACGGCTTGTCGCGTCAATGACCTCGTTTCTTCGTTCGGACCGTTCGAACGCCGTCGCCCTGTGGCTGTTCGGTGTCGCGCTGCTGGTCATGGCCATGGTGGTCGTGGGCGGGGCGACCCGGCTGACCGGCTCGGGCCTCTCGATCACCGAATGGCGGCCGATCAGCGGCGCCCTGCCGCCGATGTCGGACCACGACTGGCAGGTCGAGTTCTCGCGCTATCGCCAGATCCCGCAGTTCGCCCTGGTCAATCCGACCATGACCCTGGAGGCTTTCAAGGGCATCTACTGGTGGGAATGGACCCATCGCCTGCTGGGTCGCCTCGTCGGCGTCGCCTTCGCCGTCCCCTTCATCTTCTTCCTGGTCCGCCGGATGATCCCGCGCCGGCTGATCCTGCCGTGCGTGGGCCTCTTCGCCATGGGCGGTCTGCAGGGGCTGGTCGGCTGGTGGATGGTGGCCAGCGGCCTGGTTCACCGCGTCTATGTCGCGCCCGAGCGGCTGGCGATCCATCTGGGCCTGGCCTTCATCCTCTTCATCCTGCTGATCTGGACCGGCCTGGAAGCCCTGAGCGGCAAGGCGCGGCAGAGCCAGCCGACCCGCTGGCGGGTCTGGTCGCTGGTCTTCCTGGGCGGGGTGTTGCTGCAGTGCCTGCTGGGCGCCCTGGTGGCCGGCAACCATGCCGGACAGGTCTACAACGACTGGCCGCTGATGAACGGCGACCTCTGGCCGGCCGACTACGCCGGCAAGACCTTCTGGGCCACCATCGCCCACAACGCCGCCTCGGTGCAGCTGCACCATCGCCTCGGCGCCTATCTGCTGCTGGCCGCCGGCCTGACCCTGGCCTGGCGCGGCTGGGGCTCGCGCTACCTCGCCCCGCAGGCGCGCAGTCTGGCCCTGGCGGTGGGGGCAGGGGTGACGGTGCAGGCCCTGCTGGGCATCGCCACCCTGTTGGCCGTCACGCCCCTGTGGCTGGCCATGCCGCACCAGATCATGGCGCTCATCGTGCTGGCCCTGGCCACCGGCTTCGCCTGGCGGGTCCGGCGACTCTAGATCGATGTGGTATCATGATACCGTATCGAGAAAACCGTTGTGAAATAACGCCTTGAGCCCATCTCGCGGTTGACAATGTGACGGCGCGCCAGTATCAGCCGCCCCTCACGTCGATGGCCCCGTTAGGCCGTCGCTCTAACCGGATCTGTTCCCATGATGAAGACCACGGCTTCTCTGAAGCCCGCCGAGGTCGAGAAGGCCTGGATCGTGATCGATGCCGAGAACGTCGTTGTCGGCCGTCTCGCCACGTTCGTCGCCATGCGCCTGCGCGGCAAGCATCGCGCTGATTACACCCCGCACGTCGACTGCGGCGACCATGTCGTCATCGTCAACGCCGACAAGGTGAAGTTCACGGGCCGCAAGCTCGAGCAGAAGATCTATTACCGCCACACCGGCCACCCCGGCGGCATCAAGCAGATCACCGCTGGCAAGCAACTGACCGGGCGTTTCCCCGAGCGGGTGCTGGAAAAGGCCGTCGAGCGCATGCTGCCCAAGGAAAGCCCCCTGGCGCGCAAGCAGATGACCCACCTGAAGATCTATGCCGGCGCCGAGCATCCGCACGCCGCCCAGAACCCCGAAACCATCGCGTTCGCTGAAAAGAACGCCAAGAACACCCGGAGCGTCTGAGCATGGCCGAAGGTCTCGAGGCTCTGCAGAGCCTGTCTTCCAATCCCGAAGTCGCCCCCGCCGAGCGCAAGGTCGACGCCCTGGGCCGCGCCTATGCCACCGGCAAGCGCAAGAACGCCATCGCCCGCGTCTGGATCAAGCCCGGCAAGGGCGTGATCACCGTCAACGGCCGCGACCAGGAAGTCTATTTCGCTCGCCCCGTGCTGCGGATGATGATCGCCCAGCCGCTGGAAATCGCCGACCGGCTCGGCCAGTTCGACGTGGTCGTCTCCGTGCAGGGTTCGGGCCTCTCGGGCCAGGCCGGCGCGGTGCGTCACGGCATCTCCAAGGCCCTGACCTATTACGAGCCCGGCCTGCGCGGCGTGCTGAAGCCGCACGGCTTCCTGACCCGCGACAGCCGCGTCGTCGAGCGTAAGAAGTACGGCAAGGCCAAGGCCCGCCGTAGCTTCCAGTTCTCGAAGCGCTAGTCGCGAGAGCCATTTCTCGCGTTACAGAGGGCGCTTCGGGAAACCGAAGCGCCCTTTTTCTTTGGCTGCCAATCATGGCTGGGAGGGTACAGACATGGCCCACAAGGTGTTCATCGACGGCGAGGCTGGTACGACGGGTCTGCAGATCCGCGAGCGTCTTGCCGACCGCCAGGATCTGGAGCTGCTGCATATCGATCCGGCCCATCGCAAGGACCCGGCGGTGCGCGCGCCGCTGATGAACGCCGCCGACGCGGTGATCCTCTGCCTGCCCGACGCCGCCGCCATCGAGGCGGTCGAACTGGTCACCAACCCCGAGACCAGGATCATCGACGCCTCGACCGCCCACCGCACGGCCGAGGGCTGGGCCTATGGCTTTCCGGAGCTGGACCCGGGCCAGCGAGTTGAGATCGCCAATTCCAAGCGGGTCAGCAACCCCGGCTGCTACCCGACTGGCGCCATCGCCCTGATCCGGCCGCTGGTGACCGCCGGCCTGCTGTCCGAGGACTATCCGATCGCGGTCAGCGCCGTCTCCGGCTACAGCGGGGGCGGCAATCCGATGATCGCCGAGTTCGAGGACAAGGCTTCACCCGACTACACCGAGGTTCCCTATCGGCTCTACGGCCTGGGTCTTTCGCACAAGCATGTGCCCGAGATGCAGGCCTATTCGGGCCTGTTGAACCGGCCACTGTTCATGCCGGCCGTCGGCCGCTACCGGCAGGGCATGCTGGTCGAGGTGCCGCTACAGATGGGCCTGCTGCCGGCCACTTCGCTGGAGGAACTCCACGCCGTCCTGGTCGACCACTACCAGCACGAACATTTCGTCGAGGTCGCCAGCCTGGCCGAATGCCGCGAGCTGAAGACCCTGGGCCCGGAAGACCTCAACGGCACCAACCGCATGCGCCTCTTCGTGTTCGGCTCGGACAACTCCAACCAGGCCCGCCTGGTCGCCCAGCTCGACAACCTGGGCAAGGGCGCCTCGGGGGCGGCAGTGCAGAACCTCAACCTGATGCTGGGGCTGAACGAGCAGGCGGGGCTGTAGCCCTCCACCTCTCAACCTCCGCATCCCCAGCGAAAGCTGGGGCCCATGAGGGCAGATGGACCGCAAAGCCCGTGCGGGCGGAGCCTCACTCATGGGCCCCAGCTTTCGCTGGGGATGCGGGGTGTGGTTAGGTCGGTGCTCAATCTTCCACGGCTTCGGACATGACTTTCCGCCCAGCAACGCCCGCCGATACCGTTGTGCTCCGCCAGATGATGGCCACCAGCAACGGCTATGACCGTCCCGCCGCCAGGGCGATGATCGAACGGTTCTCCGCCGGCTGGGTCGTGCCTGAGATGGGTCACGAAATCTGGCTGCTGGAGGAAAACGGCGAGGCGGCCGGATTCTACCAGCTGATCCCGCACGGTCGGGACCAGGAACTGGACCTCTTCTTCACCGCCGACGCCTTCCAAGGCCGGGGCGTGGGACGGCGGCTGTTCGAGCACATGTTGGAACGGGCGGGCCTGCTGTCCGCTGAGACGGTCATTATCAAATCGAACCCGGAGGCGGCGGACTTCTATCGTCGCATGGGCGCCATCGATATCGGCGTCGACCCGCCGGGCCAGGAGATCACCTGGGAACGGCCGACGCTGGCGCGGCCGCTCTGAAGGAGTGGGGTGCGTGAGGCGGAGTACAGCCCTTCAAAAAGTCACGGCGGCGGAATAGGTCGCAGTCAGACGGCGGCACTGCCCGTCGTCGAAACCCAGTTCGCTTGCGGCGTCTAGGCCATCGCGCAATGAGTCGCTGTAATAGGCGCGCTCTTTTTCAGTTGCCGCCTTATCTACCAGTGCGCTGTATCTCTCTACGTCCTGGCGAGGGAGCCGCGCGCTACAGGCTCCGGTAATGTATAACAGATCGGCTCGCGCTCGCATGACAGGCGTCTGCCAACTCGCCTGCCCGCCTTTTGCCATTAGGTCGCCCACAAGGGCGGTGCGAGTCGCGCCGCGGACCTCAGGGGACGCTGCTTTGAAGGCCCGTGAAAACACAGGGTCGGTGCTGGCTTCCAAGCACACAGCGTCGATACGCCTGAAAAACGCTTCGATGACTGGCCGTGCGTCGAGGCTTCCAGCCTTCGAGGCCGCTGCTTTGCTGTCGCGGCTGAAGACGGCACCCACCCGCTGGATACTTGAATCGAACGTGGCATCCAGCTCGGCGCGCGTCATGCCGACGAAACGCGGGTCGTTTACCAAGGCATCGTAGGCGGCACTGGCGGCCGACTCATCGACCTGAAAACCAATCTTCACGCAGAAGGACTGAACCACAGCATAGCGGGCCACACCGTCCATGCGGGCTGCCTGCTGTGGGGTGACCGCCGCTGATGCCTCCGACGCCGCAAAGGCGAAAACCAATCCCATGGTCGCCGAGCAAACCAAACCGGCCTTGCTCATTTTCGTCCCCCAGAACACTGGTCTGAAGTTGCGGGTGTCCGGCCAGTATGAATCCCGCTTCGGTACCTAGCCTCGGCTGACATTCTGGCGCCGCCGCTCTAGGACCGCACCTTCACAAAACTTCCCGGCGCATCCTCGATCGCCTTCAGCGGCCCCTTGGTCGGGTCTCGCGCCGGGACCATCTTCCCCGACCGCTCGGCCAGCCACGCTCCCCAGTGTGGCCACCACGACCCCGGGTGTTCGACCGCGCCCGCCTGCCATTCCTCGATAGAGGCGGGCAGGGCGTCATTGGTCCAGTGCTGGTATTTCCTGGCGTCCGGGTGGTTGATCACCCCGGCGATGTGGCCAGAGCCCGCCATGGTGAAGGTGGTCGGGCCGCCGAACAGCTTGGCGCCGCGGAAGACGCTGCGCAGGGGGGCGATGTGGTCGTCCTTGCTGGACTGGACGTAGATCGGGGTCTTCACCTTGCCCAGATCCAGCGTCTCGCCGTCGAGCACCAGCTTGCCCAGCCCCAGCTCGTTGTCCTTGTAGAAGTGGCGCAGATAGAAGAGGTGCAGCGCCTTGGGCATGCGGGTCTGGTCGCTGTTCCAGAACAGCAGGTCGAAGGGCTTGGGCTCCTTGCCCATCAGGTAGTTGTTGACGAAGAACGACCAGATCAGGTCGTTGCCGCGCAGCATGTTGAAGGTGTCGGCCATCGACTTGCTGGGCAGGAAGCCGCCGGCGTTGTCCATCTGCTTTTCGATATCGGCCAGCCAGGCGTCGTCGACGAACAGCTTCAGGTCGCCCGCCTCGGTGAAATCCTGCTGGGCGGCGAAGAAGGTGGCCGAATTGATCCGCTTGTCGCCCTTGGCGGCCATGTGGGCCAGGGCGCAGCTGAGCAGCGTGCCGCCGATGCAGTAGCCGACGGCGTTCACCCGGTCCGTGCCGGCCTGCTTCATCGCCTGGGCCGAGGCGTCGTAGATGCCCTCCTTGAGGTAGTCCTCGAAGGTCTTGGCGGCCAGATCCTCGGTCGGGTTGACCCAGGAGGTCACGAAGACGGTGAAGCCCTGGCTGGTCAGCCAGCGGACCATCGAATTGTCCGGGCGAAGATCGATGATGTAGAACTTGTTGATCCACGGCGTGAAGATCAGCAGCGGGATCTCGTGCACCTCATCGGTCGTCGGATCGAACTGCAGGAGCTGCAGGATATCGTTCTGGTAGACCACCTTGCCGGGCGCGGTGGCGACGTTTTCCCCGACCTTGAACTTGGCCATGTCGGTCTGGCTGATGGCCAGCTGGCCGCCGCCGCGCTGCAGATCGGCGGCGAAGTTCTCCATGCCCTGGAGCAGGGATTCGCCCTTGGACTCCATCGCCTGCTTGAGGGCGACGGGGTTGGACATCAGGAAGTTCGACGGTGAGATGGCGTCGGTCAGCATGCGGGTGAAGAACTCGACCCGGCGCTTTTCGATGGGATCAACGCCCTCGACCTCGGCGACCAGGTCGTTCAGCCAGTTGGAGGTCAAGAGGTACGACTGCTTCATCACGTCGAACATGGGGTGGGCGCCCCAGTCGGGATCGTTGAAGCGCTTGTCGCCCTTGGAGGGCTCGACCACCGGCGTGGTTTCCTCGCCGGCCATGCGGCGGGCGGTGGACTGCCACAGGTCCAGATAGCGGGAGAACAGGTCCGCTTGCGCCCGCATGACCCGGTCGGGCTGGGCGGCCAGGCCGCTCATCACCTGGGTCAGGGCCGGGGCGACGTGGAAGGGGTCGGAGTTGAGCGCCGCCGGGCTCTCGGCCTGGCGCAGGGCGGCTTCGGCTATGGCGCCCTGGGCGGTGAAGGCGGCCCGGGCCAGGTTGGTCGACAGCTTTTCGAGATTGGCCCGCTGCTCGCTGCTGAGGAAGGCGGCGGGGTCGGGCATCGGCGGCGGGGCGGCCTGCGCCTGAGGCTTGGGCTGCGGGGCCGCGGCGGGCTCGGGCTTCGGCGCGGCTTTGGGCTTGGCGGTTTTGCCAGAGGACTTGGCGGCGGATTTGCCCTTTTTGGCCGGTTTACCGGACTTGGAGTCGGCCATGGCTGCTTCCTCTGCTTTCGGCGGCATTCGCGCGCGCTCTTTTGTTCGCCGCAATCATCGCATAAGACCAGGGTTGAAATGAACGGCGAAACGCGAACTTTCAAAACCGCTTCCCGCCTGGCCCTGATCGCCGGCGCCGGCCTGCTGCTCTGCGCCTGCGCGGGCCTGCCGACCGTGGACGAGACCTTCGCCGCCCCGCCCATCGACCAGAAGTCGCCGGCGGCGGCCGCCGTGGCCGACGTGCTGAACGCGCCGGGCGACTATCCGACCTTCGCCAGCATTCCCGAGGCGCCGACCGACCTGAAGACGGCCGATCAGTACAAGGCCGACGTCACCGGCCAGCAGCAGACCGCCGAGGCGCTGATCGCCGCCACCGCGCCCTCGACCTGGACCCTGTCTGAAACCGACGCCTTCGCCGCCCAGGCCATGACCGAAGCCAAGGTCGGCACGGTCAACGCGCCCACCGACGCGGAAGTGGCCAGCTCCGAAGCCTATGCCCGAGCTCTTCGCGCCAAGGCTAGCCCGCCCCCGCGGCCGCACTAGGCGTCAGTCGGGGGCATAATCTTCCAGCAACCCGCTTGGCCGGGCCTCCGCGTGAGGCTATCCATGCGCGACTTCCGCTCCAGGCGCGCCAAGGATGGCGCAAAGAGCCCTTCATGACCCCCGAGTTCCACCGCATCCGGCGCCTGCCGCCTTACGTTTTCGAAGAGGTCAACAAGATCAAGGCGCGGCTGCGCGCCCAGGGGATCGACATCATCGACTTCGGCATGGGCAACCCGGACATGCCGACCCCTAAGCATATCGTCGAGAAACTGGTCGAGACCGCCCGCGACCCCAAGGCCGGCCGCTATTCCGCCTCCAAGGGCATCATCGGCCTGCGCCGGGCCATGGCCGGCTACTACGACCGCCGCTTTGGCGTGAAGCTGGACCCCGACCGCGAGGTCATCGCCACCCTGGGGTCGAAGGAGGGGTTCGCCAACCTGGCCCAGGCCCTGACCGCCCCCGGCGACGTGGTCATCTGCCCCAACCCCGCTTATCCGATCCACGCCTTCGGCTTCATCATGGCTGGCGGGGTGATCCGCCATGTGCCCGCCCTCTCGCCCGAGGAATATCTGGCCGGCGTCGACCGCGCGGTGCGCCATTCCGCCCCGCCGCCCAGCGTGCTGATCCTCAGCTATCCGTCCAACCCGACGGCGCAGTGGGTGGACCTCGACTTCTACAAGGAAGCCATTCGGCTGGCGAAGAAGCACGAGCTGCTGGTCATCTCCGACATCGCCTATTCCGAGATCTATTTCGACGACAACCCGCCCCCCTCGGTCCTGCAGGTCGAGGGCGCCAAGGACATCGCCGTCGAGGTCAATTCGCTGTCCAAGACCTACGCCATGGCCGGCTGGCGCTGCGGCATGGTGGTGGGCAACGAGCGGATCTGCGCGGCCCTGGCGCGGGTGAAGTCCTATCTCGACTACGGCGCCTTCCTGCCCATCCAGGTCGCGGCCTCGGCGGCGCTGAACGGGCCGCAGGACTGTGTCGACGAGATCCGGGCCATCTATAAATCGCGCAGGGACGTGCTGGTCTCGTCCATGAAGCGGGCAGGGTGGGACATTCCCAGCCCGCCGGCCTCGATGTTCGCCTGGGCGCCGATCCCCGAGCCGTATCGGGAAGCGGGGTCGATGCTGTTCTCGCGCCTGCTGGTCGAAGAGGCCGGGGTGGCGGTGGCGCCGGGCCTGGGCTTTGGCGAATATGGCGAGGGCTATGTGCGTATCGGACTGGTCGAGAACGAGCACCGCATCCGGCAGGCGGCCCGCAACGTCAAACGCTTCCTCACCAACGCGGACGAGATCCTCGGCCGCGCCCACAACAAGCTAGGGGCCTGACATGACCCAGAAAACCTGGCGCCTTGGCGTCGCGGGCCTGGGCACCGTCGGCTCGGGGCTGCTGCAGTTCCTGAGCGAACGCCCGGACTTCGCCCCCGCCGGCGGCAAGGCCGTGATCACCGGCGTCTCGGCCCGCTCAAAATCCCGGCCGCGCCCGGTCGATATCTCAGGCTACGCCTGGTTCGACGATGCGGTGCAGCTGGCGCTCAGCCCCGAGACCGACGTCTTCGTCGAGCTGGTCGGCGGCTCGGACGGCCCGGCCAAGGCCGCGGTCGAGGCGGCGCTGAAGGCCGGCAAGCCGGTGGTCACCGCCAACAAGGCCCTGATCGCCGAGCACGGCGCCGAACTGGCGGCCCTCGCCGAAGCGGCCGGCGTGCCGCTGCTGTTCGAGGCGGCCGTCATGGGCGGCACCCCGGCGGTGAAGATGCTGCGTGAGGCCATGGTCGGCGACGACGTGGCCAGCGTCGCGGGCATCCTCAACGGCACCTGCAACTACATCCTCTCGGAGATGGAGGCCTCGGGCCGTTCCTTCGCCGACGTGCTCGGCGACGCCCAGCGCATGGGCTATGCCGAGGCCGACCCGACCATGGATGTCGGCGGCTTCGACGCCGCCCACAAGGTCTCGATCCTGGCGGCCCTGGCCTTCGGCTGCGCCCCGACCTTCGCGGCGGCCGAGATCGAGGGGATCAGCCAGATCGAGCTGCTCGACATCAAGCTGGCCAAGGACCTGGGCTATCGCATCCGCCTGATCGCCTCGGCCGACCGCTCCGAAGAGGGCGTGGCCGTCCGCGTTCACCCCTCGCTGGTGCCGCTGGGCCATCCGCTGGCCGAGACGCGGGGGGCGCTGAACGCCCTCTTCATCGAGGGCAGGCGCATCGGCCGCATCTTCATCCAGGGCCCGGGCGCGGGCTCGGGCCCGACCGCCGCCGCCGTCGCCGCCGATATCGCCGACGTGATGACCGGGGCCAGTCGCCCGGTCTTCCAGGCCCCGGCCGGCAAGCTTCGGCCCTTCGTGGCCGTGGCCCCCACGCGCCGGGTCGGCAAGGCCTATCTGCGCCTGCTGGTCCGCGACCAGGCCGGCGTCATCGCGGCGGTTTCCGAGACCCTGGCCGAGTGCGGCGTCTCCATCGACAGCTTCCTGCAAAAGCCCGTCGAGGACGCCGGCGGGGTGCCGATTGTGCTGACCACCCATGCGACGGCGGAATCGGTGCTGACCGATGCGATAAACCGCATCGAAAAACTTCCTGCTGTGCTAGAGCGTCCCCGCCTGTTGCGCATCGCGCGCATCTGAGAATCCTTGAAGAATAGATGGGGACGGTCCCCACTTGTGGGACCGGGAGACGCCTTACATGAGTTCAGACGTTCTTGACCGCGGCCTGGTGCTGGACGCTGTCCGCGTCACGGAAGCCGCCGCCATCGCTTCCTGGGCCATGGTCGGCCGCGGCGACGAGAAGGCCGCCGACCAGGCCGCCGTCGACGCCATGCGCAATGCCCTCAACGACCTCGACATCGATGGCGAGATCGTCATCGGCGAGGGCGAGCGGGACGAAGCCCCGATGCTCTATATCGGCGAGAAGGTCGGCAAGGGCGGCCCCCGGGTCGACATTGCCCTGGACCCGCTGGAAGGCACGACCCTGACCGCCAAGGCCATGGCCAACGCCCTGGCGGTGATGGCCTGGGCCCCGGCCGGGACCCTGCTGAACGCCCCCGACACCTATATGGACAAGATCGCCTGCGGGCCTGGCTTCAAGGACGGGATCATCGATCTCGACAAGTCGCCGGCCGACAACGCCAAGGCCATGGCCGCCGCCAAGGGCGTGCCGGTCAGCGAGATCACCGTCTGCGTGCTGGATCGCCCGCGCCATGCCGAGATCATCGCCAGCCTGCGCGACGCGGGCGCCCGGGTCTATCTGATCACCGACGGCGACGTGGCCGGGGTGATGAACACCGCCGATCCCTCGACCGGCGTCGACCTCTATGTCGGCCAGGGCGGCGCCCCCGAGGGCGTCCTGGCCTGCGCGGCGCTGAAATGCGTCGGCGGCCAGTTCCAGGGCCGGCTGGTGTTCCGCAACAACGACGAGCGCGCCCGGGCCGCCCGCATCGGCATCACCGATCTGGACAAGAAATACACTCTGAACGAAATCGTCCGGGCCGACGCCATCTTCGCCGCCACCGGCGTGACCAAGGGCGCCCTGTTGGATGGCGTGCGCCTGGAGGGCGGCTTCGTCCACACCCATTCGCTGGTGATGAACTCCTCGACCCGCACGGTGCGCGAAGTGCGGATGAAGCGGCCGGTTTGATGTTCGAATTCCAGCCCTTCCCCCGCTGGCGGGGGAAGTGGCCTGAGATGCGCAGCATCGAAGGTCGATGGGGGGCCTTCCGGCAGCCCCCGCAGACTAGGCCAGCGCCGCAAGGACCCCCAACGACCCTCCAGCTTCGCTGTCGGGCCACTTCCCCCGCCAGCGGGGGAAGGGCTTTTGGCCATGTCTGACGACACGTTTCTAGGCGTTTCCCGCTCGCTGACCGGCCGGGCCTGGCGGCAACGGCCGGCCGACGACAACACGACCCGCTACCATCAGACCCGACACGGCCTGTCCGAGCCGCTGGCCCGGGCCGTGGCCAGCCGGGGCGTCACCATCGAGCAGGTGGCCGACTACCTGACCCCGACCCTCAAGGCCCAGTTCCCCGATCCGTCCAGTTTCGCGGACATGGACAAGGCGGCGTCCATTTTAGTGGACGCTCTGCAGGCTGGCCGGCCGATGACCGTTTTCGCCGACTACGATGTCGACGGGGCCTCCAGCGCCGCCCAGATCGTCCGCTGGTTCCGGGCCATGGGCCAGGAGATCCCGGTCTATGTCCCCGACCGTGTCACCGAAGGCTATGGGCCCAGCCCCGCCGCCTTCCGCCATATCCGCGAGTCGGGGGCCGAGCTGGTGGTCACTGTCGACTGCGGGGCGGCCGCCCATGACGCACTCCACGAAGCGGCGAAGATCGGCCTCGACGTCGTGGTCATCGACCACCACCTGATGCGCGGCGAGCCACCCCCGGCCGCCGCCCTGGTCAACCCCAACCGGCCGGACGACACCTCGGGGCAGGGGCATCTGGCCGCCGCCGGGGTGACCTTCGTGCTGCTGGCCGCCCTCAACCGCGAGGCCCGCAAGCGCGGGCTGTTCGCCGAGCGGCCCGAACCGGACCTGCGCCAGTGGCTGGACCTGGCCGCCATGGGGGCCATCTGCGACGTCACCTCGCTGCACGGCTTCAACCGCGCCCTGGCCAGCCAGGGCCTAAGGGTCATGAGCGGCTGGAAGAACCCCGGCCTCAAGGCGCTGATGGACGTCGCCGGCGCCTCTGGCCCGGCGGGCGTCTTCCATGTCGGCTGGGTGCTGGGCCCGCGAATCAATGCGGCGGGCCGGATCGGCCGCTCGGACCTGGGCGCGCGGCTGCTGGCCACCGACGATCCGGACGAGGCCGCCGACCTGGCCCAACAGCTCGACAGTCTCAATGCCTCCCGCAAGGAGGTCGAGCGGCAGGTCATCGACGAGGCCGTGGTCGCCATCGAGCGGGACAGCAATCTGGATCCCAACGCCGCCGCCATCGTCGTCTCCGGTGATGACTGGCACCCCGGCGTGGTCGGCATCGTCGCCGGCCGGCTGCGCGAGCGTTATCGCAAGCCGGTGGTGGTGATCGGCGTCGACCGGGCCGGCGATATCGGCAAGGGCTCGGGCCGCTCGCAGCCGGGGGTCAATCTGGGCGCCGCGGTGCAGGCCGCCTTCGACGAGGGCCTGCTGCTGGCCGGCGGCGGCCACGCCATGGCGGCGGGCCTGACCATCCGGCCCTCGGCGGTCCCGGAGCTGCGCGATTTCCTCAACGCGCGGCTGGCTGGCGAGATGGACGAGGCGGCGGCCGCGGACGCCGTCGAGATCGACGCCCTGATCGGCACGGGCGCCGACCGGGCTCTGTGGCAGGACTTCCAGCGCCTGGCCCCGTTCGGACCGGGCAATCCCGAGCCGATGTTCGCCATCGCCGGGGCCCGAATCGAGCGGGCCACGCCGGTGAAGGGCGGCCATATCCGCTGCACCCTGATCGACAATTCCGGCCAGCGCCTCAAGGCCATGGCCTGGCGGGCGGAGGAGACGGACCTGGGCCGCCGGCTGCTGGCCAGCCCCGCGTCCATGCATCTGGTCGGCCGGCTGAAACCCGACGACTGGCAGGGGCGGGAGGGCGTCCAATTCGAGATCGAGGACGGCGCCGACCCCCGTATGGTCACGTAGAGCACGTCAGGCAGAAGTGGACACCGGTTCTGCCGCCCGACGTGCTCTACACTCTGAAAACAGGACCCTTCTTGCCGTTTCAGATGACTTCATCTGAAACGGTCAGGGTCCGGGCTAAAAGCCGCCAAAAACCCGTCCCGCAAGGCTTGCACGCCAAAAGCAACGCGGCTATAGACCCGGCTCCCTGCCGTGCGCCCTTCGTCTATCGGTTAGGACCCCAGATTTTCAATCTGGTAAGAGGGGTTCGACTCCCCTAGGGCGTGCCATTCCATCTGCGGCGAATTGTCGCGGTTTGCGGGGATTTCCCCTCTCTAAAGCGAATTCCCGGGTTGACGGCTCTCCTCCTGCGAGAACAGTGGTATACTGAATGGACCGCCCATAGGGACTTTGGGGCGGCGCTGAGGGGCGGAATGTCTGGTTACGATTTCGAGGAGGCCGGGTCCCACGACGAGAGCGTGCGGATCAACGGCAAGGTTAAGTGGTTCGACGCGGGCAAGGGTTACGGCTTCATCGTGCCCGACGATCCCGGTCAGACCGGACTGAAGGACGTGCTGCTTCACGTGACGTCCTTGCGCAATGCCGGCCGTGAGTCGGCGCCGGAAGGCTCGAGCATCACCTGCGACGTCGTGCGCCGGCCCAAGGGCTGGCAGGTGGCCGAGGTGGTCGAGTTCGACGAGAGCACCGCGCTGGCCCCCCTGGAACGGCCGCAGAGACGGTTCGACGGTGGCGGCGCCGGCGACGGCTTCCGCCGCGAACGCCGCGACGGCGGCGGCTTCGGCGCGCCCCGTGACAGCTTCCGCGAAGCGCCCCGGCGTCCGGCGCCCGCGCTTCGGGCCGAGGGGCCGCTGGAGCGCTGCACGGTCAAATGGTTCAATCGCACCAAGGGCTACGGTTTCGTGGTGCGCGACGGCGAGCCAGGCGATATTTTCGTCCACATCGAGACTCTGCGCCGCAGCGGTCTGGATGACCTGCAGCCCGGCGAGACGGTGATGGTCCGTTTCGGTCAGGGACCCAAGGGTCTGGTAGTGGCCGAGATTTCCGCGTCCTGACGCCGGAGTCCTAGTTTCTGGAGTGACGTATGGTTTCGCGCTGGAGCCTTGTGGCGACCGTGGCGGTGTTGTTGGCCGCCTGCGCGGGCCCGGCCAATTCCGATGCGCCTCCCGTCCCGCAAAACTGCGACGGCTTTGTGGTTCCGGCCAATCCGGCGCTGCATGACCTAACCATCGACACCGCCAAGGGCGTGGTGGCGGTGAAGGTCGAGTTGGCCGACACCGAGCCTCTGCGGAACCTGGGACTGATGTGCCGCCCGTCCATCGCCGCCGACCGGGGCATGATGTTCGACTTCAGCCCGCCCCGCGCCGTGACCTTCTGGATGCACAACACCCTGATCTCGCTGGACATGGTGTTCATTGCCCCGGACGGCCGCATCCTCTCCATCGCCCACGATGTCACCCCGATGTCCGATGAACTCACCGCCTCGAACGGCGTGATCCGCGGCGTCCTGGAGCTGGGCGCCGGCCGCGCCGCCGCCCTGGGCCTGGCGCCCGGCGACCGGGTGCATTTCTCGACGCTGCCGGGCGGCGCTCCCAAGTGAGCGAGAACGAGCGGGTTCCCGAGCCGCCGGCGGGCTTCGAATCCTCGGCGCGCGGCCCCTACACCACCCACAACGGCCCCTTCTTCCATCGCTTCAACGAGGACGGCGGCTTCGAGCACGCCTTCTTTGGGCTGAAGCGCCACTGCAACGGCATGGGCATCGTCCATGGCGGCATGCTGGCCACCTTCATGGACGGCCTGCTGGCCAGGGCCGTGCACCGCGCCACCGGCGGCGCCTCGGTGACCATCCACCTGTCGCTTGACTATCTGTCGATGGCCAGGGCCGGGGAGTGGGTGTTCGGCGACGCCCATGTCACCCGCAAGACCAAGGACATGGTCTTCGTCGAAGGCCGCATCCGGGTGGGCGAGAAACAGGTCATGCGGGCCTCAGGCATCTTCAAGACCATGCACCGCAAGATCGACCTCTAGCGTCGAGAGCGCGGGCGTGGCAAACACCCGCGCCTGATACACCGGATCAACGGGGTGTGGCGCAGCCTGGTAGCGCATCTGCTTTGGGAGCAGAGGGTCGGAGGTTCGAATCCTCTCGCCCCGACCATCCGGACCTATAGCCCGTCGGTCACCTTGTCATAGGCGGCCATCTTCTGGATCAGGCGGGTCCAGTTCAGTGTCACAACGATGCGGGCGCCGACCGTCGCGGTCCCATCCTCGGCTTTTGCCGGCGCCAACAGGCCATCGGCGATGGCCGTCGCGGCCGCCACGGCCGCTGGCGTCGTCACCCCCGCGATCTTGCAGTCCTTAAGCCGCAGGTCCGGCTGGATCTGGCAGTTGAGTTGGCTGAGACCCTCCAGAGCGCCGCCAGCCGCCTGCTGGGCCTTGATCTCCAGGAACATCGGCTGCTCGGTCCAGCTGACCGTATGCGGCTTGCACATCTGGCCCGGCGCGGCGGCGGTCGGACAGCGGATCGAGCCGGCTGGATCGGGCGTCAGCAGAAGGGCGTTGTCGCCCGGTCTGAAGTCGGTGCGGGGATAGCCGCTGGAGTCGGGCGCCAGCCAGACGACGGGCACGAAGACGACCTGTCCTCCCACGGGCCTGCCCATCAGGCTCATCGGCTTCATGTGGAAGAGGCGCTTTTCCGCCATCCGGACGCTGGCGACGCCGAAGTCCTGGCCGGCCGGCGCCTCGTCCATGATGCGGCAGTTCTCGAGATAGCCGGTGACCGCGATACGGCAGGCGATGATCGCCTTGCCGCTTATGCCATTGGTCATGGCCTTGTCTGGATAGTATTTGGCGACATCGTCGCCCAAAGGGCGGCGGTCCCAGTCAGGGTCGGTGACCAGGGGCCCCTTGGAATCGGCCGCCAGGGCCTGGGCGCCCAGCAACAGGATGGCGACCGTCAGCAATAGCGTCCGCGACTTCATGACTTTGACCCCCGCCGGCTTGCGGCTGGACCCTGCCGGGCCGCCAAGCTATGCACCAACTGAAGACACGCTACAGACTCGCCGCCCGGAAGTGAACGCCATGCTGGCCCGCATCTACCGCCCCGCCAAGACCGCCATGCAGTCTGGCAAGGCCAAGACCAACGACTGGCTGCTGGAATTCGAACCGGCCTCGGCCAGACGCAACGACCCGCTGACCGGCTGGACCCAGTCCACCGACATGAACGGCCAGGTCCGCCTGAATTTCGAAACCCGCGAGGAAGCCGTCGCCTACGCCCAGAAGCACGGCATCGCCTTCCAGGTCTTCGAGACCAAGGAGCCCAAGCGGATCATCAAGGCCTATGCCGACAACTTCGCCACCGGCCGCCGCATCCCCTGGACCCACTAAGGTTAGACCCCGTAGCTCAACCGGATAGAGCATCCGCCTTCTAAGCGGACGGTTGCAGGTTCAAGTCCTGCCGGGGTCGCCAGGCGCTCGCGCCCGTTAGGTCGCCGCGGCTTCGAATTGCAGCTGGATCACCTGGAATTCAGCCGGCGCCAGCAGCGCCACCTGGATCTGGACGTTCACGACGCCGGCGGCCATGTCGGCGGGGGTGTTGTTCGAGGCGTCGCAGATGACGGAAAAGGCTTCGGCCTGGGTCCCGCCGAACATCCCGCCGCTCTGCCATATCGTGGTGAGGAACTGGCTGACCACCTGGGTAATGATGGGCCAAAGCCGGGCGTTGTTCGGCTGGAAGGCGACCCAGTTCAAGCTGCCCTTCAGGCTTTGCTCGATATAGATGAGGGTGCGGCGGATCTGGATATAGCGCCAGGGATCCATGCTGCCGGCGACGCCGGTCAGGGTCTTGGCGCCCCAGATCACCAGTCCGTAGTTCACCATCGAGCGCAGGGCGTTGACGCCGGCGCCGGTCAGGGTCAGGTCGTTGGCGTCGGTGAGGGCGGCGGTCAGGCCGTCGGCGCCGATCAGGCCGTGGTTGACCCCCGCCGGCGCCACCCAGACACCGTTCTCGACAGTGGTCGACACCCAGACGCCGGCCACCGCCCCGACCGGCGAGGCCGCGATGGGCTGGGTGGTCTGGGGATCGGGAACCAGCAGGTTGGGAAAATAGACCGCGGCCGCCTGCCGGCTGGAGAGGGGCAGGGGACCCAGGTTGTCCACCGAGATGGTATCCAGGGTTTGGGCCTCGAAGGCCACCTGCCAGGACGCCAGCGGCCCCAGGATGGCCGTGGCGCCGAGCGCCGCGCACTGGGCCACCGCCGCCATGGTGACCGTGGACGGGACGTCCTCGCCCGGAACGTCCGGCGAAAGGGCCAGGATGTTGAACTGAGGCGCGGCGCCCAGCCCGTTGACCGCCGCCAGCCATTCGGCGTCGGACAGCGGCGCGGTTGGGCTGCCTACGGACAGGACGATGGCAACCCCTCCGCCGTTGTTGAAATAGTCTCGCACCGCCAGGCTCAGGGGCAGGTCGGCCGAGACGGGGCCGAGCTGGCTGAAATAGTCGGCGATGCCGGTAACCGTGGCGGCGGACCCGGCCGCGCCAGTCTGGGTGCGGCCGACAAAGGCGGTGATGTTGGTGGGGGCCGGGACGACCGGCCCAATCCCCGACGGCAGTTCCTGCACATAGACGCCGGGCATGGTAACTTCGCTCATGGGCTGCCTCCCCTTCCAGGGGCAGGCTAGAGTTGTTGTGGCGATCTGCAAAGGCCCAGCACTGGACGCGGGCCGAGCGGCGTTGAACACTGGGCGCCATGACCCTCGCCCCTCTGCCTGCCCAACCCGCCGCCACACCCTGGCCCACCCAAGGCTGGCCGCTTGGCGATCTGCCGGCCGGGGTCGACCTGGCGCCGCTGCTCGACCAGGCGTTCGGCCCCGAGGCGGCCGCCCATCTCGGCGAGACCCAGGCTGTGGTCATCATCCAGGGCGGCAGGCTGATCTTTGAGCGCTATGGCCAGGGGAGGGGCCCCGACGACACCTGCCACAGCTGGTCCAAGGCCAAGAGCATCACCCAGGCCCTGGTCGGCCTCCTGGTTGGCGACGGCAAGCTCGACATCCACGCTCCGGCCGACGTGCCCGAATGGCGCGGCGCGGGCGATCCGCGCGGGGCCATCACGCTGGACCAGCTGCTGCGCATGTCCAGCGGACTGAAATTCACCGAGATCTACCTGCCCGACCAAGGCTCGGACGTCATCGAGATGCTGTTCGGCAAGGGCAAGGATGACGTGGCCGGGTTCGCCGCCGCCTTCCCGCTCGAGCACGCACCGAACAGCTTCTGGTCCTATTCCAGCGGGACCAGCAACATCGCCAGCCGCTGCGCCGCCCGGGCGCTGGGGGCGTCGGGGGCCGATTTCGAGGCCTTCATGCGCGCTCGGCTGTTCGAGCCGCTGGGCATGACCAGTCCGCTGCCCAGGTTCGACGAGGCCGGGACCTTTATCGGCTCGTCCTTCTGCTTCGCCACCCCGCGCGACTTCGCCCGCTTCGGCCTGCTCTATCTGAGGGACGGGGTCTGGGAGGGGAGGCGGCTGCTGCCGGAAGGCTGGGTCGACTATGCCCGCACCCCGACCCCGCAAAACCCCGACGGCCTGGACGATCCCTACGGCGCCCACTGGTGGCTGGGCATCGCCGGACCCGGCTCATTCTCGGCCAACGGTTACGACGGCCAGTTCACCGTGGTGGTCCCGGACCTGGACATGGTGATTGTGCGCCATGGAGCCACGCCCATGGATCTGAAGCAGAACCTGCCGGTGTGGATCCGCGCCCTGGCGGACGCTTTTCGCTAGTCTGGGCCGCTAGAGCCTTTCCCGCCCGTGATGGGTCACGGCCTGCTCCCCCATCCCCGGGCTCCCTGGCGAAGGCCAGGGTCCAAGCTGAGGGTCCTGAAAAGGCGCGGACAGGGTGGCCGACCCCGCTTGGGTCCTGGCCTTCGCCAGGACTCTCGGGAAGGGGTGGGAACCGCCCCGATTTAAACCCGGGGGGAAACGCGCTAGCTAAGCGGCGAGCCGAACAGCCGGCCGAGCGCGCTTTCCAGGTCGGCCAGGCGGTAGGGCTTGTGCAGGACCGGGAAGTCCATGACCTCATAGGCCAGGGCCTCGCTGTAGCCGGTCGACAGCAGGATGGGCAGGTCGGGCTGGCGGATGCGCAGGCGCCTGGCCAGCTGTACGCCGGAGATGCCGCCGGGCATGACGATGTCGCTGAGGACGGCGGTGAAATGGCCTTCCTCATAGAGGTCCATCGCTTCGGCCGGGCCGGTGGCGATGCGGGTGTCGTAGCCGAGGGCGTCGAGCAGGGCGGCGGCGACTTCGGCCACCAGTTCGTTGTCGTCGACGACGAGGATTTGCGGGCGCGCCAAACCTTCCACGGGATGGATCGTGGAGGTCTCTGGACCTGAGCACGCTTGTGGCATCTGCGCGGTAACGCCCGGTTCCAGGATCGGTTGCAAAGATTCTTGAAAAACTTTCAGCGGGCCGCGGCGAAGGCGTCCAACCCGCCGCGCAGGTCGGCGATCAGGTCCGGAACGGCTTCCAGCCCGATATGCAGACGGATCAGCGGACCGGCCAGGCTGGGCGCGAACTGCCGGATGCCCATCTGGTGGTCGCTGCCGATCGCCAGGCTCTCGAACCCGCCCCAGGAAAAGCCAAGGCCAAACAGCTTCAGAGCGTCCAGGAAGGCGTCGACGGCGGCCTTGGGCGCGGGCTGCAGGGTCAGGCCGAAGAGGCCGCAGGCGCCGCTGTAGTCGCGGGCCCACAGGTCGTGGCCGCGCGCGCCGGGCAGGGCGGGGTGCAGCACCTCGGTGACTTCGGGCTGCTGCGCCAGCCAGCGGGCGACCGCCAGCCCCGACTGGCCGTGCCGATCCAGCCGCACCGCCAGGGTGCGCAGGCCCTTGAGGGTCTCGTAGGCGGCCTCGGCGGCGACCGACCAGCCCAGCTGGTGGACGCCATCCTTCAGCAGGGCGGCGATCTTCGGATCGGCGGCGATGGCGCAGCCCATGAACAGGTCGGAATGGCCGCAGACATATTTGGTCAGGGCCTGGACCGAGATGTCGATCCCGTGGGCCAGCGGCTTGAACAGCAGGCCGGCCCCCCAGGTGTTGTCCATCAGGGTCAGCACGCCTCTGGCCCGGGCGGCCCGGGCGATGGC
Source organism: Caulobacter ginsengisoli (assembly GCF_030814835.1). Taxonomy (GTDB): domain Bacteria; phylum Pseudomonadota; class Alphaproteobacteria; order Caulobacterales; family Caulobacteraceae; genus Caulobacter; species Caulobacter ginsengisoli. The sequence continues at coordinate 948,871 of NZ_JAUSVS010000001.1, read as the reverse complement.
CGGGGCGTCCTGCATGTCGAAGGTCAGCGAGCCGGGCGATTCCAGGACGACCAGCCGGCTGTTGGGCCTGGTCAGCGCCATCAGCGCCTCGGCGCCCAGAAGCGGGTCGTAGAAGTCGACCTCCACACCATAGCGGCCCAGGAACCGCTCGCAGAACTGCCGGGTGGGCCGATAGACGCTGTCGGCCACCAGCAGGTGATCGCCGGCCTTCAGCACCGCCAGCATGGCTCCGGTTACGGCGGCCAGGCCCGACGGATAGAGCTGCGCGCCAATCCCGCCCTCCAGCTCGTTCAGGGCGTCCATCAGGGCGAACTGGGCCTCCAGACCGGCCCGGCCATAGCCCAGGGCCTCGCCATACAGGGCCGCGGCGTTGGGCAGCAGGACGGTCGAGCCACGCTGAATCGGCGGACCGACCGTGCGGGCCAGCGGGCCGGGCCGGCGGCGGGCGTGAATCAGTCGGGTTTTCTCGTCCATGCGGGTTGCGGCCCTGCGCCGTTCGGAGCGAAATTGCAGTCCCCGCACTTAGGGCGGTCCCACCCCGTCGATCAAGGAGCCTTGGCCTCGTGCAGCGTCTGCCGACGTTTTTGACGCTTCTCAGCCTCCTTGCGGTGGTGGCTTGCGGACCCTCGAATGCGCCAACCACGGCGGCCGGCAAGCCCGACGCCAAGCCGGTGACCGACGACGCCCGCTCGGCCGCGCCGGCCAGCCGCACCCTGGCCGCCGTCCGGGCCCGGGGCTCGCTACGCTGTGGGATCAATCCAGGCCTGGCCGGGTTCGCCTTCCCGGACAATCGCGGCGCCTGGCGCGGGTTCGATGTCGACTTCTGCCGGGCCCTGGCCGCGGCGGTGCTGGGCGACGCCAGCAAGGTCACCTTCGTGCCGCTCAGCAACGCGGCGCGCATCACCGCCCTGAAGGCCGGCCAGATCGACGTCCTGGCCCGCAACACCACCTGGACCTTCAGCCGCGACGCCGGCCAGGGCGTCGATTTCGCCGGGATCAGCTACTACGACGGCCAGGGCTTCATGGCCCCGCGCTCGCTGAACCTGCAGAGCGCCACCGAGCTGGGCGGGGCGCGGATCTGCGTGCAGTCGGGCACCACCTCGGAACTGAACCTGCGCGACTTCTTCGCCAGCCGCGGCCTTTCCTACACGCCCGTCCTGGCCGCCAGCGAGGACAAGGCCCGCAGCCTCTACGAACAGGACGCCTGCGACGCCCTCAGCGCCGACATCTCGGCCCTGGCCTCGACCCGTTCGGTGCTCAGCAACCCCGGCGGCCAGGCCCTGCTGTCCGATGTGATTTCCAAGGAGCCGATGGGCCCGGTCGTGCGGCAGGGCGATCCTGGCTGGACCGACATCGTCCGCTGGACGCTCAACGCCCTGATCCTGGGCGAGGAGCTGGGGGTCACCGCCAAGACCGCCGAGCAGCAGCGCCGCGAGGCGACGCGGCCGGAGATCCGCCGGCTGCTGGGCGCCGAGCCGGGGTTCGGCGCCATGCTGGGCCTCAGCGACGACTGGGCGTTCAACGCCATCCGCCAGGTCGGAAACTATGGCGAGATCTTCGAGCGCAACGTCGGGGGCCGCTCGGCCCTGAAGCTGGAGCGCGGCCAGAACGCCCTGTGGAACGCCGATCCTTCGGGACTGCTCTACGCCCCGCCCATGCGCTGAGTTTCAAGCCGCGCCGGTCACCACCGGCGTATCGTCCCGCCCGCCCCATTCGGCCCAGGAGCCGTCATAGACCGCCGCCCTAGGCTGGCCCAGCCGCGCCAGGGCCAGGGCGACGATGGCGGCCGTGACGCCGGAGCCGCAGGTGGTGACGATCGGCCGGTTGAGATCGACACCGGCTTTCTCAAAGATTTCCGATAGCTGCGCTGAGGTTTTCAGAGTTCCGTCGGGCGCCAGCAGGCTGCCGGCCGGCACGCTCCTGGCGCCCGGCATATGGCCGCCGCGCAGGCCCGGACGCGGCTCGGGCGCCTCGCCGGTGAAGCGGGCGGCGGGGCGGGCGTCGACCAGCTGCTCGCGGCCGCTCTCCAGGGCGCGGCGAACCTGGCCGATGTCGCGGACCAGGTCGTTGGAGTAGCGGACGGTGAAGTGGCGTTCCTGGCGGGGCCGCGTCCCGGCGTCGACCGGCCGGCCCTCGGCGATCCATTTGGGCAGGCCGCCGTCCAGCACCACCACGTCCAGGTGACCCATGGCCCGGAACATCCACCAGACCCTGGCGGCCGAGAACAGCCCCTGGCTGTCATAGACCACGATCCGCGAACCATCGCCGATGCCCATGGCCTTCATCCGCGAGGCGAACTTGGCCGGCGAGGGCAGCATGTGGGGCAGGGGGCTGTCGGTGTCGGAGATCTCGTCGATGTCGAAGAACATCGCGCCGGGGATATGGACCAGGGCGAACTCGGCCCTGGGGTCGCGCGGGTCGCCCGGCAGGAACAGGCTGGCGTCGACGATCTTGACGTCCGGGGCGCCGAGCCGCTCGTTCAGCCAGGCGGTGGAAACCATCGGATCGTCGGTCATGAAAGTGTCCCTAGAGCCAGTCGGGAACCGGCAGGTTGTGCTCCCGCAGGAAGGCGGGATTGAAGAGCTTGCTTTGATAGCGCGAACCGTAGTCGCAAAGAACCGTCACGATGGTGTGGCCGGGACCCAATTCCTTGGCCAGCTTCACGGCGCCGGCGACGTTGATACCGCTGGAGCCGCCCAGGCACAGCCCCTCATGCAGGGTCAGGTCGAAGATGGTCTGGACCATCTCGGCGTCATCGATCCGCCAGGCGTGGTCGACTTCCAGGCCCTCGATATTGGCGGTGATCCGGGCCTGGCCGATGCCTTCGGTGACTGATGTGCCTTCCGATTTCAGTTCGCCGTGCACGAACCAGTTCCACATCGAGGCGCCGTAGGGGTCGGCGAGGCCGATCTTCACACCGGGCTTCTTGGCCCGCAGCGCCGCCGACACCCCGGCCAGGGTGCCGCCCGAGCCGATGGCGCAGATGAAGCCGTCGACCTTGCCGCCCGTCTGTTCCCAGATCTCCGGGCCGGTGGTGGTCTCGTGCGCCCGGCGGTTGGCGACATTGTCGAACTGGTTGGCCCAGACCGCGCCGTTCGGCTCCCTGGCATTGAGCTCCTCTGCCAAGCGACCGGAGACGCGGACATAGTTGTCGGGGTTGGAATAGGGGACCGCGTCGACCTCGACCAGTTCGGCCCCGGCCAGGCGGATGGCGTCCTTCTTCTCCTGGCTCTGGGTGCGGGGAATGACGATGGTGGTCTTGTAGCCCAGGGCCGAGCCGACCATGGCCAGGCCGATGCCGGTATTGCCCGCCGTGCCCTCGACGATCCGCCCGCCGGGCCTGAGCGCGCCGCGGGCCTCGGCGTCGCGGATGATGCCCAGGGCCGCCCGGTCCTTGACCGACTGGCCCGGGTTCATGAACTCGGCCTTGCCGAGAATCTCACACCCGGTCGCTTCGCTGGCCGCTTTCAGGCGGATGAGCGGCGTGTTGCCGATGGCCTCGATGACACTGTGGCGGACGTCCATGCGGCCCTCGGGGCTGTTTCTCAACGCCCTCTAGATCGTGCGCGGGGCCCGCCGTGCAAGCGCAGAATTTCTACAAGAGCGCGTTAGGCGAAAGTGTTGCGGTTTCGCCGCTCGAACGCGCTCTAACTTTTGAATCTAGACCCCAAAGGGGTCTAGACTCGCGTCAGTCCCAGCTGAATGACATCGGTCCGCTTCGTGCGGAAGCCTGCCTCGCAGTAGCCCAGATAGAACCGCCACAGCCTGTGGAACCGCTCGTCGAAGCCCAGCTTGCGGATATCGTCCCAGGCGCCCTCGAACCGCCGGCCCCATTCGGCCAGGGTGTCGGCATAGTTCTGGCCGAACCGCGCGACCTCCTGCCAGGCGAGGCCCGCCCGCTCGACCTCCTGGCGCAGCCGCCGCTCGCTGGGCAGCATGCCGCCCGGGAAGATGTATTTCTGGATGAAGTCGGCCCGCTTGCGGTAGGCGGCGAACAGCTCGTCCTGGATGGTGATGATCTGCAGGCCCGCCCGGCCACCGGGCGCCAGCACCTGCCGCACCTTGTCGAAATAGGTCGGCCAGTACTGCTCGCCGACCGCCTCGAACATCTCGATCGAGGCGACCCGGTCGAACTGGCCCTCGACATCGCGATAGTCGACCAGTCGGATATCGGCCTTTTCCGCCAGCCCCTGCTCGAACAGCCGTTTCCGAGCAAAATCATACTGTTCCCTGGAAATGGTGATCCCGGTGACCTGGGCCCCCACCTCCTTGGCGGCGTATTCGGCGAAGCCGCCCCAGCCGCAGCCGATCTCCAGCACCTTCTGGTCGGGGGCCAGGGCCATCATCCGGGCCAGGGCCTCGTACTTGCGCCGCTGGGCTTCGTCGAGCGGCTCGTCCGGCCGCTCGAAGCGGGCGGCGCTGTAGGTCATCGTGCGGTCCAGCCAGCGGCTGTAGAAGGCATTGCCCAGGTCATAGTGAGCGTGGATGTTCTTCCTCGAGCCCTCGCGGTCGTTGCGCCGCAGCAGGTGGACGATGAAGTTGTAGGCCTTGACCATCGGATTGCCGCTGACCAGGGCGTGCAGGCGGTCGAAATTGATCGAGAAGCAGCCCAGCAGTTCGGCCAGGTCGGGCGTATCCCATTCCCCGGCCATGAAACCCTCGGCGAACCCGATGTCGCCGCCAGCGAAAGCGCGCCGGATGAAGCGGTAGTCGTGGACGACCAGCCGGCCCCGCGGCCCAGGCTCGCGGCCGCTGCAGACAATCTCCGACCCATCGGGCAGCACCCAGGTCAGGGATCCATAGAGCCAGTTGTCGTGGCAAAGCCGGACGGCGGCTCGGAAGGCCGCGGGGGCCGAGGCAAGGGGTGCGTCCCACGCCACGCCGGTCAGTGTCTGCTGAGATTGTGTGACGGTCATCTCCGTCCTCCACGCTCGCTCAGAAGTCTGTACGTTAAACATGCGTATTTTCCGCAGAGCGGACAAGAGCCTGTCCAAGGCTGGCGCCCACATCGGGTCCTGGCGGCCGCGCCCCGAAAGGCGCGCCCTTGATGAGGAGGCGCAGGGCCTCCCAGTGGATCGCCGCCACGACCTTGAGGGTCATCAGCGGCATGGAGAAAAACAGCTTCAGGAGGACCGGGTTGCTTAACGGGACTCTCTGGGCCGTCTGCGCGGCCGTGAAGTCGGTCCGGCCATTCACGGCCTTGACGATGGTCAGGTGGAAGCCCTCGTCCGGCGGCGTCACCGTGAAGCGGTACTCGCCCTCGACCCCGTAGAAGGGCGAGACATACAGCCGCTTGGCCGCCGCCTGCCGCTGGCGACCGGCGCCGGCGGCCGGGACGACATAGGCGTGGGTCTGGCCGAAGGTGTTGTTGACCTCGTAGATCACCGCCTCCAGCCGCCCGTCCGTGTCTTCCACGAAGAACAGCGACAGCGGGTTGAAGACGAAGCCCAGCACGCGGGGGAAGGCCAGCAGGCGGATGCGGACGGCGCTGGCGGTCACCCCCGCCTCGGCCAGTCGCGCCTCGACCCAGGCCCGCAGGGGCGCGCCGCTGCGGTCGCCGTGGTCGGCGGGGGTGAAGGAGAACAGGCCGAACCGCCCCAGCCGCATCAGGCCCGGCAGGCCGGCGCCAGGGTCGTCGACATCGACCAGCAGCTGGAAGATGGCGTAGCGGAAGCGGTGCGGCCGGGGCTCGAACCGGTGGTGGGTCGTGCTGCCGACATAGAGGGCGGGGATCATCCGGCGGCCGCCATCTGCGCCGGAAGGGGCAGGGGCCTGGGCACGCCGCCAATCCGGTGGTCGACAAACCGCCAGGGGACGTCGCCGCCCAGGGCCAGGGCCGCCTTGACCCCGGAGGTCAGGCCGTCCTCGTGGAAGCCGTAGCCCAGCCAGGCGCCGGCATGGAACACCCCGCCCCGGCCCTGAATACGCTGGAACTGCCGCTGGGCGGCCAGGGCGGCGGTGTCGAACTGCGGGTGGTCATAGTCGAAGTTGGCGAAGGTCAGGGCCGGGTCGGGCTCGGGGCCGTTCAGGCTGACGAACAGCGGCCGGGCGGGGTCCAGGCCCTGCAGCTGGTTCATCCAGTAGGTGACATAGGGCGCGCTCCCGCCGGTCACATAGTTCCAGCTGCCCCAGGCCGCCCGGCGCCTGGGCATCAGGGCCGGGTCGCGGTGCAGGACGGCGCGGTTGGCGCTGTAGCGGATGGCGCCCAGGAAGGCCCGCTCCTCGGGATCGGTGTCGCGCAGCATCCGCAGCGTCTGGTCGGGGTGCGAGGCGAAGATGACCTTGTCGAACAGCTCGGCCTGACCGGCCCGATCTGTGACCTCGATCTTGCCGCTGCGCAGGCGCGTGACCGAGCGGACGCCGGTCCCGATGCGGGCGCGATCGCCCAGCACGTCGCCGATCCGTTTCACATAGCGCCGGCTGCCGCCGATCACCGTGCGCCATTTGGGCTGGCTGAAGGCCAGCAGGCCGTGGTTGGAGAAGAAGCGCAGGAAACTCTCGGCCGGGAAGTCGCCGATCCGGCCCTCGGTGGTCGACCAGATGGCCGCGCCCATCGGCAGCAGGTAGCGGTCGCGGAAGTGATTGGTGAAGCCGCGCACCTTCAGATAGCCGGCCAGGGTCAGGTCCTGGAAATCGGCCTTGATCAGGTCGGACTGCGCGTGGGCGTTGAAGCGGCCGATGTCGCTGAGCATGCGCAGGAAGGTCGGGTTGAACAGGTTGCGCTTCTGGGCGAACACCCCGCCCGGGAAGTTGGACGACCATTCCAGCCCGCCGCCGGCGCAGGCGAAGCTCATATCGGTCTGGCGGGTCGCCACGCCCAGGCTGTCGAACAGGCCGACCAGGTTGGGATAGTTGTCGTGATTGTAGACGATGAAGCCGGTGTCGACGTCGATGGCGGCGCCGTCATAGTCGACCGTGACGGTGTTGGCGTGGCCGCCCAGCCGGCTGTCCTTCTCGTAGAGGACGACCTGGTGCTGGTCCTTCAGGGCATAGGCGGCGCCCAGGCCCGCGATGCCTCCTCCGATGACGGCGATCTTCATGGCAGGTCCTTTCACGCGGCCCCGAGGGCGGCATAGGCGGCCAGCGCCCGGTCGCGGGCGGCGGCATGGTCAAGGATGGGGCGGGGGTAGGTCTGGCCCAGGACCACGCCGGCGGCGGACAGCTGGTCGGGCCTGGCGGTCCAGGGGGCGTGCAGCACGGCGTTGGAGAGGCCCGCCAGCTCCGGAATCCAGCGACGGATATAGTTGCCGCACGGATCGAACCGCTCGCCCTGGCGGATGGGATTGAACACCCGGAAATAGGGCGAGGCGTCGGCGCCCGAGCCGGCCACCCACTGCCAGTTCGCCGCGTTCTGGGCCAGGTCCGCGTCGACCAGCGTGTCCCAGAACCAGGCCTCGCCGACCCGCCAGTCGATCATCAGGTCCTTGACCAGGAACGAGGCGGCGACCATCCGGGCGCGGTTGTGCATGTAGCCGGTCGCCCGCAGCTCGCGCATGCCGGCATCGACCAGCGGATAGCCCGTCCGGCCCTGGCGCCAGGCGTCCAGGTCCTCGGGGTGGTCCCGCCAGGCTATGGCGTCGAACTCTGGACGGAAGTTCCGCCGGGCCAGGTCCGGATTGTGGAACAGCAGATGGTGGTTGAACTCACGCCAGCCGATCTCGCTCAGGAACTTGGCCGCGCCGTCCAGGCTGTCGCCGGCGGCGACCCTGGCCTGCACTGCCCGCCAGATCTGCAGCGGCCCGATCTCGCCGAAATGCAGATGGGGCGAGAGCCGCGACACGCTCGCCAGGCCCGGACGGTCCCGGCCGCTGGCATAGCCCCGCAGAGCCTTGCCCAGAAAGCGTTTCAGGGCGGCGTGGGCGCCGGCCTCTCCCGGCGTCCAGGCCGTAAACCCGACTGACCAGTCCGGGTTGCGCGGGTGAAGGCCCCAGTCCTCGAGGCGCTCGGACCGCGGATTGCAGCCCGTCAACCGGCTGGGCGGGGGCAGGGCGGGGCGGTCCTCGACCTGATCCCGCGCCGCCCGCCAGTAGGGCGTGAAGACCTTGTAGAAGTCTCCGGCCTCGGTCTGCACCATCCAGGGCTCGTTGAGCAGGGCGCTGTTGAAGCTCTGGACCGTCAGGCCGCGCGCTGAAAGCCGGGCTTTGATCGCCCGGTCGCGGGCCATGGAGCCGGCGTCGTAGAGCCTGTTCCAGACCATATGGCCGGCGCCCGTCTCGGCGATGAGGTTGTCCAGCACCGTTTCGGCGGCGCCCCGGCGCAGGATCAGCGGCGCGCCGGCCCGGGCGAGGTCCTCGCCAAGCGCCCGCAACGACTTGTCCAGCCACCACAGCGAGGCAGCGCCCATCGGCCGGATCCCGGGCGTCTCGTCCAGGATGTAGAGCGGAATGATGGGGCGGCCGCTTTCGACGGCAGCCGCGAGCGCGGGATTGTCCGCCAGCCGCAAATCCTGGCGAAACCAGGCGATGACCGGGGCGGCGAGGGTGTCGGGCGGGTTCACGCAAGGCCTTACGCGGCCTGGCGTCAGCTGGATCAGTCAGGGGCCAGGCGAAGCTTCCCCCAGCGTGAATCTTGTTCCGCCCCCGCAAACCGCTAGAACCCCCGCATGGACCTTAGCCAACTCCAGTCGCTTCTGACCGCCGTCGCCGGGGTGCGCGTGGCCTGCGTGGGAGACGTGATGGTCGACCGCTTCGTCTATGGCGAGGTCACGCGCACCTCGCCAGAAGCGCCGATTCCCGTCCTGGCCCGCGGCCGCGAGCAGGCCATGCTGGGCGCGGCGGGCAATGTGGCCCGCAATGTCGCCGCCCTGGGCGGGCTGGCGGCCCTGGCCGGGCTGATCGGCGACGACGCCGCCGCCAACGAGGCCCTGGGCATGCTGGGCGCCGAGGCCAATATGGAAGGGCACCTGATCGCCGAGCGCGGCCGGCCGACCACGGTGAAGACCCGCTATGTCGCTTCCGGCCAGCAGCTGCTGCGGGTCGATTCGGAGGACATCCGGTCGCCGTCCAAGGAAGCCGAGGCCAAGCTGATCGCTTCCGTCCGCTACGCCGCCGAGGGGGCCGGCGCCATCCTGCTCTCCGACTACGGCAAGGGCTGCGTCACGCAAGGCGTGGTCGCGGCCTGTCTGGAGGCGGCCCGGGTCAACAAGGCGGCCCTGATCGTCGATTCCAAGGCCCGCAGCTTCGCCCGCTATGGCGCCGCCGACATCGTCAAGCCCAACGCCAAGGAACTGGCCGCCGCCACCGAGCTGCCCACCGAGACCGACGCCGAGGTCGAGGCCGCCCTGAGCCGCGCCCTGGACCTTTCGCGCTGTAAGGCGGTGCTGGTCACCCGGGCCGCCAAGGGCATGAGCCTGGCCGTGCGCGGCCAGAGCGTGCGGCATTTCCCCGGCGCGGCCCGCGAGGTGTTCGACGTCTCCGGGGCCGGCGACACGGCCCTGGCGGCGCTGGGCCTGGCCCTGGCCGCTGGCGTGGAGGCCGACCAGGCCATCGAATTCGCCCTGCTGGCCAGCGGCGTGGTGGTCGGCAAGGCCGGCACCGCCACCGCCTCGCCCAAGGATCTGATCGAGGCCGAGCTGGCCGCCCATCTGACCCCGGCCGAGCGCAAGATCGCCACCCCCCAGGAGATGGTCGAGACCGTCGCCGGCTGGCGGGCCAGGGGCCTGAAGGTCGGCTTCACCAACGGCTGTTTCGACATCCTGCACAAGGGCCACGTCGCCTATCTGGCCCAGGCCCGCGCCTGGTGCGACCGGCTGATCGTGGGCCTGAACAGCGACCCGTCGGTGCGGCGGCTGAAAGGGGAGGGCCGGCCGGTCAACGACCTGGAATCCCGCGCCCTGGTCCTGGCCGGCATGGCCCATGTCGATCTGGTGGTGCCTTTCGGCGAGGACACCCCCATATCCCTGATCGAGGCGGCCCGGCCGGACGTGCTGGTCAAGGGCGCCGACTACAGCATCGAGGGCGTGGTGGGTCACGAAGAGGTCCAGGGCTGGGGCGGCGAGGTCCGCCTGGCCCCCATCGTCGAGGGCTATTCGACCAGCGCCGCCATTGCCCGGTTCCAGGAGAAGTCATGACCCGCCGCATCATCTTCGTCACCGGCGGGGCCGGCTTCATCGGCTCGAACATCGTGGCAAAGCTGGCCGAGGATCCCTCGCTCGACCTGGTGGTCTGCGACCGCCTGCACGAGGCGGAACTGGGCAAATGGCGCAACATCGCCAAGCACCCGATCGGCGACTTCGTGCCGCCGGAAGAGATGTTCGACTGGCTGGAGAAGCGCTGGCGCGAGATCGAGCTGGTCGTCCATATGGGCGCCATCTCCTCGACCACCGAGCCCGACGCCGACAAGATCATCCAGACCAACTTCTGCCTGTCGCGCGACCTGTTCCGCTGGTGCGCTGACCGCCAGCGCCGCTTGGTCTATGCCAGCTCGGCGGCCACCTATGGCGACGGCGCCCTGGGCTTCGATGACGACAACAGCCTGGAACACCTGACCGCGCTGCGACCGCTGAACACCTACGGCTGGTCCAAGGCCCTGTTCGACATCTTCGCCGCCCGCCAGGCCGCCCGCGACTACGCCCCGCCGCAGTGGGTGGGCCTGAAGTTCTTCAACGTCTACGGCCCCAACGAGCACCACAAGGCGTCGATGAAGTCGGTGGCCGCCCAGATCTGGCCCAAGGTCCGCACCGGCCACGCCGTCCAGCTCTTCAAGTCGCACAACGCCGACTACGCCGACGGCGGCCAGCTGCGCGACTTCGTCTATGTCCGCGATGTCGCCGAGGTGGTGCAGTGGCTGCACCAGAACGAGGGGGTCAACGGCATCTTCAACCTGGGCTCGGGGCAGGCCCGCAGCTTCCGCGAAATGGCCGAGACCCTGTTCCAGTCGGCCGGGCGCGACCCGCTGATCGATTACATGGACATGCCCCCGGCGCTTCGGGAGAAGTACCAGTATTTCACGCAAGCGAAGATGGATCGCCTGCGTGAGGCCGGCTATCCGGGCCAGTTCACGACGCTCGAGGACGGCATCGACGACTATGTGAAGGGGTATCTGGCGACGAGTGATCCCTATCGATAGGGCGCTTTCGATGCTTCTGGTTGTGAGCTAGTCTCGGTGCATGGCCGACGGTGAGATCACCCTGAAACTTGACGCGGAAACTGTGCGCAAGCTCCAGCGAGCGGCGGCGGAGGCCGGTGTTTCGATGGAAACCAAGGGGGCAGAAATCCTGGCCGACGGTCTTGCCGACGCCGAAGGCTGGGCGATCGTGGCGGAACGACTCGAGGAGTTTGACCGCACCGGCGAAGCCCGACCCGCCAATGAGGTGCTGGCGGAATTTCGTGCGCGTATCGAAGCCCGGCTGGCCGGTCGGTCTTGATCCGCAGAGTCAGAATCCTGACCGCCGCTCAACTGGACCTTCTTCGACTGGAGGACTTCTTGGTCGATAAGGCTCCCCACGCCGCAGCGCGAGCGGCGTTGTCCATTTCACAAGCGATTGAATCTCTTTCTGAACTGTCTGAGCGGGGGCGTCCCTCTCCGCTTCCAGGCGTTCGTGAGTTGGTCGTCCCGTTTAGCGGCGCGGCCTACGTCATTCGCTATAGGGTGACGACGGACGAGGTCATCGTGGCCCGAATTTTCCATAGTCGTGAGGGACGCTGAGTTTCGGGGCGAGAGCCGTGCTGCTACGCTTCGGCAGTTTCTGGATGGGGGCATCCATGATCAGGGTTTTCGTCGCCGTTCTGGCGGTTCTATGGGTCTGTGCGCCCGCCTCGGCGGAGACGCTGGCGCAGGCCAGGGCGGCGCATCCGACCAGTGTGGTCGGTGAGGCGGGCGGCGACCCGGCCGACAAGCCGCCGGCGAGGCTGTTCAGGATGACCAGCTATCCTTCGGCCGTGGGAGATTTGGCCGCCTACGTCACGCCCTCGCCCGGCGATGGCCGTCGTCACCCCGCCATCATCTGGATCACCGGCGGCGACGCCAACAGCATCGGCGATGTCTGGGGGCCGCGTCCGGCCCGCAACGACCAGACCGCCCGGGCCTTCCGCGAGGCCGGCATCGTGATGATGTTTCCCTCGCTGCGGGGCGGCAACCGGAACCCCGGCCATCGCGAGGGCGGCTATGGCGAGGTCGACGACATCCTGGCCGCCGCCGCCTGGCTGGCGCGGCAGGACTATGTCGATCCGGCCCGCATCTATCTGGGCGGCCACTCGACCGGCGGCACGTTCGCCTTGCTGACCGCCGAATGCAGCGACCGGTTCCGGGCGGTGTTCGCCTTTGGACCCATCGGCCAGTTCGATCGGCAGTACGGCGAGTTCCTCGGCGTCGACCTCCGCGATCCGCAGGAGGTGGCGCTGCGCTCGCCGGTCCGCTGGCTGGGCTCGATCCGCAGCCCCACCTTCGTCTTCGAGGGGGACCGCCAGGGCAACACCTTCGATCTGCTGGAGATGAAGCGCGCCAACACCAATCCGCTGGCCCATTTCTACGTCGTTCCCCGGGCCAGCCACTTCTCGATCCTTGCCCCGGCCACCGCCCTGATCGCCCGCAAGATCAACGCCGACGTCGCCGCCCGCTCGAACCTGCAGTTCGAACAGGCCGAGCTCGACTATCTCATGCCGCCATCGGGAAGTTAGCGGAGGGACCCATGCAGGCCCGCCTGACCTATGTGATCAAATACGTCGCCGACATGGACCGGGCCGTCGCCTTTCACCGCGACACCCTGGGCCTGCCGCTGAAGTTCCAGTCGCCGTTCTGGACCGAGTTCGCCACGGGCGACACCACCCTGGCCCTTCACGCGGCCTCGGAGAAAAACCCAGCCGGCGGCTGCCAACTGGGTTTTGGAGTCTCGAACCTCGCCGACGTCTATGCGCGCCGCGAGGAGCTGGGTCTCACCTTCACGGCCGAGCCGATGCAACAGCACGGCTCGACCCTGGCCCGCATTCTCGACAGCGAGGGGGCGGAGTGCAGTATCAGCGGCTAGGGATTGCCGCCCGCCGGAACGTATTTGTACTTCTGAATGGCGGCTGCGCCCTTGTCGGAGGCCACCAGCCTGGCGACCTTGGCGCCGGGCTTGCCGCACACCGCCCCGCCGCCGGCCTGGAAGCAGTAGTAGTAGGTCTGGCCCCCCTCCCAATGCGTGGACGCCGCCTGGCGAGGGTTCATATCGACGAAATCCGGCCAACGCTGCCCCAGTTCATGGTCGCCCGCCGACGCCAGGAAGCAGGTGTACTGCCTGGGCATGAGCCGCGCGACGACGGTGTTATCCACGTCGAGCGTCAGGGGGTAGAACGGCAGGCCCATGCCGACGACCCGATAGATGCAGACCAGGGGCTGATCCGGCGTGGGTTTCGGCGGCTCCGAGACCGCCGGGGCGGCGAAGGCCGTCCCCGCGGTCAAGGCCATGATCAGAGCGCAGAGTGTCGTCCAGAGTTTTCGCATAACCGTATCCCCCCCTTTTGAGTCCTCAGACCCGCTCGATGATGATCGCCGGGGCCATGCCGCCGCCGGCGCACATGGTGATCAGGGCGCGCTTGAGGCCGCGGCGCTCCAGCTCGTCCAGGGCGGTGCCGACCAGCATGGCGCCGGTCGCGCCGATCGGGTGGCCCAGGGCCATGGCGCCGCCGTTCACATTGACCTTGTTGCGGTCCAGCTTCAGGTCGCGGATGAACTTCTCGGCGACGACAGCGAAGGCCTCGTTGATTTCCCACAGGTCGATGTCGTCGACCGTCAGGCCGGCCTTTTCCAGCACCTTCCTGGCGGCGGGGACCGGGGCGTTGAGCATCAGGGTGGGGCTGTCGCCCATGTTGGCCATGGCCACGATGCGGGCGCGGGCCTTCAGACCATGCTCCTTGGCGTATTTCGGCGAGGCCAACAGGATGGCGGCCGAGCCGTCGACGACGCCCGAGCTGTTGCCGGCATGGTGGACGAACTTGATGTCCAGGTCGGGATACTTCTGCTGGACCAGGCTGCGGAAGGTCACGCCCGTATTGTCCAGCGGCACGTCGGCCAGGGCCTCGAAGCTGGGTTTCAGCGCGGCCAGGCCCTCGGCGGTGGTCTGCGGGCGGGGGAACTCCTCGTGGTCGAGGGCCAGGGTGCCGTCCTCGAAATAGACCGGCACCACGCTCTTGTCGAAGCGGCCTTCGGCGATGGCGACGGCGGCGCGTTTCTGGCTTTCCAGGGCCAGGGCGTCCAGGTCCTCGCGGCTGATGCCTTCCAGGGTGGCGATGGCGTCGGCGCAGATGCCCTGGTGGGTCTGGGGATGGTTGGCGCGCAGGCGCAGGTTGCCGTTGTCCATGATCGGCGCGCCGTCTTCGGGCGTCCGACGGTTGGGCATCGACATCATCTCGGTGCCGCCGGCGATGACCAGATCTTCCATGCCCGACATGATCGAGGCGGCCGCCAGGTTCACCGTGGTGATGCCCGAGCCGCAGAAGCGGTCCAGGGTCACGCCGCTGGCCTTGACGTTATAGCCGGCGTCCAGAGCCGACATCCGGCCCAGGTCCCCGGCCTGCTGGCCGCGCTGGCTGGAGGTGCCCCAGATGATGTCGTCGACATCGGCGGTGTTGAGGTTGTTGCGCTCGGCCAGGGCCTTGAGCACCGTGGCGCCCAGCTGCTGGGGGTGGATCTCGGCCAGGGCGCCTTTGCCCCGCTTGCCGATCCCGCGGGGGGTGCGGACGGCGTCGATGATCAGGGCGTCGGTCATGGCAAAAGCCTTTCAGTCAGAAGTCTTGGCGGTCGAGTTGGGGCGGTATCAACACGGGCGCCGTAGCGGCAGTAAAGCCCGCAACGTCAAACGGTCTCGGTTTCCCGCGCCGCCCACATGGCCTGGAAGGCCGGCCGGGCCTGGCAGGCCTCGATCCAGGCGTCGACGCGCGGATGGTCGTCGAACAGTTCCCGCGCCGGCTGGGCGTAGCGCAACACCTCGGCCAGATTGAGGTCGGCCACCGTGAACCGCCCGCCGACCAGCCAGCCGCCGCTCTCGGCCAGCGCCGCCTCCAGCACGTCGAACGGTCCGCGCAGGGCCTCGATCGAGGGACGTACCGGCTCAAGGTCGGACGATTTCTGCAAATGCATGACGATGGGCGTGCAGTGCAGCTCGCAGGTCGCCGCCGCCCACAGGGTCCACTGCAGGATCTGGCCGTCCTCGGCGAGGCTCTGGGCTGTGATCGGGCCGCCGAACTTGCGGGCGAGATACAGGGTGATGGCCAGCGACTCGTGCAGCACCAGGCCATCGTCCTCCAGCGAAGGGATCAGGCCGTTGGGGTTGATGGCGCGGAAGGCGCGGGAGGCGGTGTTGAAGCGCGCGTCCGGCGCGGCGGGGTCGGCCAGGCGATAGGCCTGGATGACCGGGACGTGCTCGAAAGACTGGCCCAGCTCGTTCAGCATCCAGACCACGCGCGAGGCCCGCGACTTCAAGACACCGTAGAGTTTCAAGGTCATCGGACAGGCCTCCCCTGGGAAAGGCCTGTCCGTGACGCGGGTCGCTCAGGAATTCAAGCCTTGCCGCGCATCCGCAGCCAGCCGCCCAGCAGGGTCAGCGGGACGGCGCCGACCGCCAGGCCGATCGGATACCAGTGCGGGCCCAGGTTCATGTTCCAGGTGACGATCACCCCCGCCAACCCGCCGGCCAGACCCAGCACCGAGAGAACACCGGCGTGGATCATCGGCGCGGTCGGCGCGAGGCGGGCGGTGAGCCAGCCGCCGACGACGGTGAACAGGCTGCGATAGGCGAGGGCGACGGCGTTCTGCACCGGGTCCCACATCCCCTCGCTCTCCGGCGGATAGTATTTGACGGCGTGCAGGACGGCGTCGGTGGCCATCGACAGCACCACCACCGCGACGAAGCCCGCCAGGACAGCGCCGGTGCTCCGGAGGATGCGCACGATCATCGGCCCATCTCCGCCAGCAAGGCGTCCATCCGCCGGTAGCCGGCCTCCATGCCGTCGGCCATGCCTGACTGCAGCATGGCGTCGCGGGTTTCGCGGGAGGGATAGAGCACGCTGGTCGTCAACAGGGTGACGCCGCCCGCCTCGGTCAGCGTCAGGGTGACGATGCTCTCGCCCCCGGTCTCATCGCCATCGAACAGCTGGGTGTTGACGATGCGCTTCGGCGGCTCGAACTCGCGAATGACGCCGCCCATGCCCATCTCGCCGCCGTCGGCGTTGCGCCAGACATAGCGGAACCGCCCGCCGACCCGCGGCTCGAACTCGCAGACCGGCATGGTCCAGCCGTCCGGTCCCAGCATCCAGCGCGTCAGGAATTCCGGCCGGATCATGCAGTCGAAGACCAGGGCGCGCGGGGCCGCCAGGGCCCGGACCGTGACGATTTCGCGGTCGCTGGGGGTGGTGATGGTCAGGCCGTCGGAGGGCTTCATGCGATTTTCCTCTTGGGTTTGGTGAATTGCCGCAGGGCGTCCTTGCCGACCCAGCGCGCGGTCTTGTCGCTGGAGGCCGCCAGCCGTTCGGCGGACTCCAGGGCGGCGGCCTTCAGCGCCGGATCCCGCCTGCCGCCGATGGCGCGCAGGGCCCAGTTCACGGCCTTCTTCACGAAATTGCGGTCGTCGGTGGCGTGGCGCTCGATCAGGGCCAGGCCTTCGATGTAGTCGCCAGGGCGTCCGTGCAGGGCCATCGAGGCCATCAGGGCAAAGCCGGCGCGCCGGCCGAACTCGTCGTTCAGCCCGCACCAGGGCGCCACCCGGCCCCAGGCGTCAGGGGCCTGGTCGAATAGCTTGAAACAGACGGTGTCGCAGATCGCCCAACTTCCGAAATCGGCCCGCCAGCGGTCCATCTGCGCTAGGGTCACCTGGGCGGGGTCGTCGACCAGCGAGGCCAGCATGCGGGCTTCGTAGATGTCCGTATCCCAGAGCGCCTGCGCCAGGCTGTGGTCGCGGCCGAGGCGCTTGGCCAGTTTCTGCAGGTCGGCCATGGTCACGCCCAGCGCCGTCGGCTCGACGATGCCGAACCGGCCCATGCCCCGCCGTGTCGCCTCGGTGGCCAGGGCGCGCAGATCGCTCATGACGGCCTCGACGCTCATGGCTTGGCCTGCAGTTCGGCCAGCAGACTGTCCAGCCGCCGGTAGTTGGCCTCCAGGATGCGGCGGTAGTCCTCGATCCAGGCGTTGGCCTCGGCCAGGGGCTGGGCCTGCACCCGCACCGGACGGCGCTGCTGGTCCTTGCCGCGCGACACCAGGCCGGCGCGTTCCAGCACCTTCAGATGCTTGGAGATGGCCGGTTGGCTCATGGCGAACGGCCGCGCCAGCTCCGTTACCGAGGCCTCGCCCTGCGCCAGCCGCGCCAGGATGGCCCGGCGTGTCGGGTCGGCCAGGGCCGCGAAGGTGGCGTCGAGCCGCGCCGGATTTCCATAACCGAGTAGTTCCATAACCAAATGGTTATTCTCATGTGGCCCGGTTCGTCAAGTGCTTCCGTTGCGACAGCGTTGCCCGGCCTCATCCCCGGCGCCAAACTCGGCTCAAGAGGAAACGACGGAGCCAACCGATGGTCGGGATCGCCGCCTGGGGCGCCTATGCCCCGCGCCTGCGTCTGAGCCGCAAGGCCGCCGCCACCGCCAACGCCTGGGTGGCGCCGAACCTGATGGGCAAGGCCAAGGGCGAGCGGTCCATGGCCAACTGGGACGAGGACGCGCTGACCATGGCGGTCGAGGCGGGCCGCGACGCGCTGGGGCCGGGCGATGACCGCTCCGCCATCGATTCCCTGTATTTCGCCTCCACCACCGCGCCGTTCGCCGACCGGCTGAACGCCGGGGTGGTGGCCGCCGCCCTGACCCTGGAGAAACAGCTCAGCGCCACCGACGTCACCGGCTCGCAACGCTGCGGCCTGACCGCGCTCGCCCAGGCCTGGATCGCGGTCGCCGGGGGCGGGGCAGCCCAGTCGCTGGTGATCGCCGCCGACCACCGCCGGGCGAGAGCCGCCTCGGCGCAGGAGCTCGATTTCGGTGACGGGGCAGCAGCCTTCCTGATCACGCCGGATGGCGGTGCGGCCGAGGTTCTGGGTTATGGCGTGGTCACCGACGATTTCGTCGACCACTTCAGGTCTGCCGACCAAGAGTTTGATTATTCTTGGGAAGAACGCTGGATCCGTGACGAGGGTATCGCCAAGCTGGTCCCGCCGGTCATCGCCAAGGCGCTGGCGACCGCCAAGGTCGAGGCCTCGGCCGTCACCCACTTCTGCTTCCCCTCGACCTTCGCCGGTATGGCCGCCACCCTGGCCAAGGGCGCCGGCATCCCGGCCGAGGCGGTGCGCGACAACCTTGCCTCAACGCTAGGGGAAACCGGCTGCGCCCACGCCCTGGTCATGCTGGCCCACACGCTGGAACAGGCCAAGCCGGGCGATCTGATCCTGGTCGCCCAGTTCGGCCAGGGCGCAGAGGCCATGTTGTTGAAGGTCGGGGAGGGCGTCGCCGCCGCCAGGCCGGCGCGGGGCGTGACCGGCTCTCTGGCCGATCGAAAAGAAGAGACCAACTATCTGAAATTCCTGTTCTTCAACGGCCTTGTCGAATGGGAGAAGGGCATGCGGGCGGAGAAGGACAACAAGACCGCCCTGACCACCCTCTACCGCAACAGCGATCAGATCCTGGGCCTGGTCGGCGGCCGTTGCCGCGAGACCGGCGTGGTGCAGTATCCCCGCACCCGCATCTCGGTGGCGCCGAACAATCCCGCCGTCGACACCCAGGATCCCTACAAGTTCGCCGACCGCACCGCGACCATCCTGACCTGGTCGGCCGACTTCCTGACCTATTCGATGTCGCCGCCAAACCATTACGGCACCGTGGTTTTCGAAGGCGGCGGCCGCATATTCATGGACATCACCGATGTCGAGCAGGGCGATGTCGAGACCGGCATGGCCGTGCGCATGGCCTTCCGCCTGAAAGAGGTCGACGAGAAGCGCGGTTTCCGCCGCTACTTCTGGAAGGCCGTCCCCGACCGCACCGCCAACGCCCAAGCGCTGGCCGCCGAATAGCAGGAGAAACCGACATGGCTGCTGGCATCCGCGACAAGGTCGCCATTCTGGGCATGGGCTGCTCGAAATTCGGGGAGCGCTGGGACGCCGGCCCCGAGGACCTGATGGTCGAGGCCTATCTAGAGGCCATGACCGACGCCGGCATCGAGCAGAGCCAGCTCGATGCGGCCTGGTTCTCGACCCATATCGACGAGATCGGGGCCGGGAAGGGCGGCACGCCCCTGGCCATGGCCCTGCGCCTGCCCAACATCGCCGTGACGCGGGTGGAGAACTTCTGCGCCTCGGGCTCGGAAGCCTTCCGCGGCGCGGTCTACGCCGTGGCCGCCGGCGCCGCCGACATCGCGCTCGCCGTCGGCATGGAGAAGCTGAAGGACACCGGCTACGGCGGCCTGCCGACCGGCCAGCCCGGCACCCTGGCCCCACAGGTCGCGCCCAACGGCTCGGCCCCCGGCAACTTCGCCCAACTGGCCAGCGCCTACCGCGCCAAGCACGGGGTCTCCTGGGACGAGCTGAAGCGGGCCATCGCCCATGTCTCGGTCAAGAGCCACGCCAACGGCGCCAAGAACGCCAAGGCCCACCTGCGCAAGCCGATCACCGAGGAGCAGGCGCTGAACGCCCCGATGATCGCCGACCCGCTGGGTCTGTTCGACTGCTGCGGCGTGTCGGACGGGGCGGCGGCGGCCATCGTCACCACGCCCGAGATCGCCCGGGCCCTGGGCAAGCGCGACCTGGTGACGGTCAAGGCCCTGCAGCTGTCGGTCTCCAACGGCTATGAAAGCCAGTATAATCAGTGGGATGGCAGCTACTTCCACACCGCCCGCATCGCCGCCGGCAAGGCCTATCGCGAGGCCGGGATCGAGCGGCCGCGCGAGCAGATCAGCATGATGGAGGTGCATGACTGCTTCTCGATCACCGAGCTGGTGACCATGGAGGACCTGTTCATCAGCCCCGAGGGCCAGGGCTGGCGCGACGTTATGGACGGCTTCTACGACGCCGACGGCGGGGTGCCCTGCCAGATCGACGGCGGGCTGAAATGCTTTGGCCACCCGATCGGCGCCTCGGGCCTGCGCATGCTCTACGAGATGTATCTGCAGCTGCAGGGCCGGGCTGGCGAGCGGCAGCTCAAGGACCCGGTGTTCGGCATGACCCACAACCTCGGCGGCTCGCCCAGCACCAACGTCTGCTCGGTGGCCATCGTCGGGCGCGAGGGGGCTTAGGCGGAGGGGCTTTAAGGGTTGGGGGCGGGTCTGCTACCCATCGCTCATGGCCAACACGCCGCCTGACACCACGACGCCCGACACCGGCCCTCTCCGAGGCGCGCGGCTGTGGTTCTACATCGCCGGGACGGTGACCCTGCTGATGCTGGTGGTGGCGGCCATCGTGTTCCGGGTCGACATCCTGCGCACCTCGCTGGATCCCAAGGTTCCGTTCCAGGCCTACCGGCCGCCGCGCGCGCCCAACTATGCCGAGGCCAAGGCCTGGGCCCTGCTGCCGGCCAGACCCGCCCAGCCGAGCGCCGAGGACCCGCCGGCCGACGTCTTCTTCATCCACCCCACCACCTATGACGGCGGCGAGCACTGGAACGCGCCGTTCCGGGACGGCAAGTCCAGCCGGCTGCTGGAGCGGGTCATGCTGCCCAACTATGCCGGGCCCTTCGTGCGGGTCGGGCGCATTTTCGCGCCGCGCTATCGCCAGGCCAGCCTCTACAGCCAGCTGACCCTGCGCGAGGACGCCCGCCAGGCCCGCGCCTTCGCCTATGGCGACGTGCTGGCCGCCTTCCGCTACTGGCTGGCCCATGACGGGGGCGAGCGGCCGTTCGTCATCGTCGGGGTCGAGCAGGGCGGGCTGCTGGCCGCACGCCTGTTGCGCGACGAGGTGGCCACCGATCCCAGGCTGCGGGCCCGTTTCGCCGGCGCCTATCTGATCGAGACCGTGGTCCCCGCCGCCTCCTATGCCCCGGGCGTCGCCATCCCGGCCTGCCTGAGCCGCCAGCAGACCGGCTGCGTGCTGGCCTGGAACAGCCTGCGCGACGGCGACATCGATGCGCCCGACCGCCTGTCGCGGTCCCTGGTCTGGACCCCGACCAACGAGCTGGAGACCCTCGACGACAGTCCCGCCCTCTGCGTCAACCCGCTGACCGGCGGCCAGGGTGGTGAGCACAGCCAGCCGCGCGAGGCGCTGGGGGCGGTCAACGCCACCGGCCTGGAATGGGGCGTGCGCCCGCCGCTGCTCAAGCGCGAGGTCACGGCCTGGTGCAAGGACGGCATCCTGCGCGTGACCCGGCCCAAGTCGACGGTGTTCAAGCGCAGCGGCGGCTGGGCCGACCGGCTGAAGGTCGCGCCCTACAACCTCTTCTATGCGGACATCGAGGCCGACGCCCTGGCCCGGATCGCGGTCTTGCAAGGCCGGGGTTCAAAGGCCATGCTGCCCGCGCCTCGGCAGTAGAGTTCGGGGGAGTCACGCCATGCAGGTCACCACAACCGCTTAGGGTCTCAGTTCGCTGATCGACCTTCGACCTCATCGGAGCGCGCCAGACGCGCGCCCGCGCGATTCCTCATGCTTATGGACACTCGATGCCCAACCTTTGGCGTCATGCCGACTTTCTGAAACTATGGGCGGCCCAGGCCATCTCATCCTTTGGTGCGCGTATCACCCGCGAGGGTATTCCGCTCGCCGCCATCCTCACGCTCGACGCCACGCCGGCTCAGCTGGGCCTGCTGGCGGCCCTCAGCCGTGGTCCCGGCCTGATCGTCGGCATCTTCGGCGGGGGCTGGGTCGACAGCGCCCGCCGCCGGCCGATCCTGATCGGCGCGGACCTGTTCCGGGCCGCCCTGCTGATGACCGTGCCGCTGGCGGCCTGGACGCACTGGCTGACCATGCCGCAGCTCTATGGCGTGGCCGCCCTGATCGGCGCCGCCAGCGTGCTCTTCGACATCGCCGACCACGCCTATCTGCCCAGCCTGATCGGCAAGCCCGACCTGCTGGAAGGCAACGCCAAGCTGGCCGTCACCGAATCGACGGCCGAGATCGGCGGGCCGGCCCTGGCCGGGGTGCTGTTCCAGATCTTCACCCCGCCCATCGCCATCCTGGTCGACGCCGCCACCTATGTGGTCTCGGCCCTGTCGCTGGGGACGATCCGCCAGGTCGAGCCGCCGCCGATTCCGCGCCAGCGCGATCAGCACTGGCTGGCCGACCTTAAGTTCGGCTTCGAGGCGGTCATGGCCCAGCCGCTGATCCGTCCCATGCTGATCATGACCGTCGTGCAGACCTTCTTCGGTTCGTTCTTCGCCAGCCTCTACATGCTGTTCGGCATCAAGACCCTGGGCCTCTCCACCAGCCTGATGGGCGTGACCATCGCGGTCGGCGGGGTAGGGGCCCTCTCCGGCGCGCTGCTGGCCCGGATGTCGGTGGCGCGGCTGGGGCCGGGGCCGGCCATCCTGGTCATGGGCACGATCTCGGCGGTCTCGGCCGTGCTCATCCCGCTGGCCCCGGCCAGTGTGCTGGGCGGCACGATCGTGCTGATGATCGGCCAGTGGTTCGGCGACGCCTTCGCCGTAGCGGCCATGGTCCCGGCCAGCACGCTAAGGCAGACCGTCTTTCCGCGGGAGGCGCTGGGCCGCACGGGCGCCGTCTTCCACGTGGCGACCGGAGCCATGGCGGTCGTGGGCGCTATCGTCGGCGGGGTGGCGGCCGAGCATTTCGGCATCCGTCCGACCATGTGGGTCGGCGCCCTGGGGATCATTGCCGGACAGATGATCCTGATCTTCTCGCCGCTCAGGAAACTTCGGAAAATGCCAGAATAGCCAGTCGCTTAGGGCTCGAGCTTCACCCGCTTTTCGCCCCGGACCACCCAGGTGCTGGCGCCGTTGGTCGTCGGATATTTCCGCGCCGTCAGCGCCGCGAAGGCGTCGTCGCCGTGGCTGGTGACCAGGCACAGGGTCTGTTCGCCCTCACGGCCCCAGGTCCAGATGCCAGCCCGGATCACGCCGCGCAGCTTGGGGGCCTGGACGGTGATGGCGTCATAGGCGGCGCGGTTGATGCCGCAGCAGGCGCTGGTGAATTCCACGCTCACCGCGCAGGGGAAGTCGGGCTTGGCGGTGAAGCGCTCCAGCGGGATGGCGGCGGCCGTGGTGGCGCAGGCGCCCAGGAGCAGCAGGCTAAAGCCAGCGAAACGCCCGCCTGATGAAGTCCTGTCCGTCGTGCTGGATCGGTTGGCCATGCGCCATCAGGACCTTCTCGGCCGGCCAGGTCAATATGGCCTGCAGGGCCGCTCGAGCTTGGCGCCGACCGATGAAGGCCAGTCGGAACTTCTGCGGCACGGCGGGTTCAGGGTCAGTCATGTGGTCCAGCTTCGCGACCAGGGCGCGCCAGCCGGTGAACCAGCCGCGCGGGAACTGCTGCAGCAGGTCGGTGAAGATCGCTGTCTGGCTCGCGCGGTGGAAGAACACGACTTCCGCCGTGATGGCGTTGCCCTCGAAGACGACCTGATCGACCTCTCCGGCCCAGGGGTGCAGGCCCTCGGCGAGATCGGCCTGGAAGGCGAGGTCGGGCCGCTTCTTCCGGAGGCCTGGCGGGGCGTAGGTTGTGGCCTTGGGGTAGACCGCCTGCCAATCGGCGACATGCAGGTGGTGCAGCGAATTGGGCGGCACGATGTGGCGCACCGTTCCCAGGGCCTCCACGGCGGCTTTCAGCGGTTCGGTCAGGGCGACGGGCGACCAGATCATCAGGCTGCCGCCGGAAAGCCGGATGACGGCCATGCGGGTCGGGTAACGGAAGCCGGCGACGTCGGCCTCGGGGCCGGCCGAAATCCAGATTTCCGGCCCAAACGGCTCCAGCATCAGCCCGTCAGCGCCTTCAGGCCCGAATAGTTGGGCTGGTCGATCCGCACCTGGTCGATGATCGAGGCCTTGAGGTGGGCCGCCACCGCCGGATCGGCCGCGTCGATGCTGCCGTCCTGTATGCCGGCGGCCAGCGCCTCATTCAGTTCGATGAAGTCACCGTCGCGGCCGAGGATGGCCTTCAGCCGCTCGACCGCGGCCGCCTCGGCGGCCGGGCCGAACTCGATCTCGCGGCGCACGGCGGCGAGCGCGTTGACCGCCACCCGGGCGTGGAAGGCGTCGCGGTCCTTGAGCTGTGGGGCGGCGCGCTGCTCGATGAAGCCGATCACCGCGTCGATCAGCTCCAGGGCGGTCGGATGGGTGATCATGCGTTGGCCTCTTCCAGGAGTTTGACCAGGTCGATCTCGTTCTCGCTGGTCCGCCGGCCGATCATCGCCCGCTCGACCGAGGGGTCGGCGCCCGAGGCGAAGGAGGCGTACATGGTCATGCACATGACGCCCCATTTCATCGAGCCCAGGGTCTGCCAGTAGAGCAGCCGCTCGAGCGGAACCTCGCGCCCGCCGCCCTGGTGATAGCCGTCCAGTAGGTCGGCATAGTCGCCGAACCCGCCGACCGGCTTGGCGCCCCCGAACCGCCAGGCGTTGACGCAGAGCCAGGCCAGGTCCGCGGCCGGGTCGCCGAAATGGGCCAGCTCCCAGTCGAGCACGGCGGCGACGCCAACTTCCGGCTGGAACATGATGTTTCCATTGCGGAAATCCCCGTGCAGCAGGACGGGTTCGACCGGCGCCGGCGCGCGGTCCTTCAGCCAGCGGAACGCCGCCTCGAAGATCGGCCGACGGGCGCCGACCGTTCGGTAGACCTCCTCGTATTTGCCGATCTCGGTCAGGGCGTCGGAGACCGGCAGGTCGGGCAGGCCCTCGCGCGGAATGGCGTGGATCTGGGCCAGGATGCGGCCGCACTGGCCGGCCAGCTTTGGCCGCACGCTGGCGAAGGCCTCGTCGCGGACGATCCGCCGGCCCAGGGTCTCGCCCTCGACCGCGCCCATGACATAGGCCTCGCCGATGCCGTCTTCGGGTTGGCAGACATGAACGATGGGCGGGACGGGCGCGCCCTGCTGGTCGGCCTTTTGGATCAGGAAGGCCTCGTTGGGCAGGCCAATGGCGTTGCCGCTGCCCGGATTGCCTGGCGGCTTGCGGCGCAGGATCAGCCGGCGCTGGCCCGCCGCGCCGTCGACCTCGAAGGACCACAACTCCTGACTGGCCCCGCCGGAGAGGCGGCGCAGATCGCTGACCGTGGTCCCGCCTTCGGCGAGTCGCGGGGCGAGGGCGGTGAGGGCGGACTGCAGTTCATCGCTCATGGGACGGGATTGAGGACCCTCACCCCGCGTCAGTCAAACCCGCCGGCCGCCAGTCGAACAATTCCTGCAGGACGGTCAGCGCCTTGCCGCGCGGGCTCTTCAGATGGGGGTCCCTGGCCAGGACTAGCCGCGCGTCGTCGGCGGCCACGGCGATCAGGTCGCGGTGCGCCGCCGGATCGACCAGCCGATAGTCTGGAAAGCCGCTCTGGCGCAGGCCCAGCGGATCGCCGCCGCCGCGCAGTTCCAGGTCCTTCTCGGCGATGACGAAGCCGTCGTCGGTGCGGCGCAGGATGTCCAGCCGCTGCTCGGCGATCTTGCTGAGCGGCGGGTCGTAGAGCAGCACGCAGGCGCTCTCCCGCCGCCCCCGGCCGACCCGGCCGCGCAGCTGGTGCAGCTGGGCCAGGCCGAACCGCTCGGCCTGCTCGATGACCATGATGGTGGCGTTGGGCACATTGACCCCGACCTCGACCACGGTGGTGGCGACCAGCACCGGCAGGCGGCCCTCGGCGAACTCGGCCATCACCGCGTCCTTTTCCGAGGCGCCCAGCTTGCCGTGCACCATGCCGACGGCGGCGGGGCCGAGGGCCCGGCGCAGCTCGCCCAGCCGTTTCTCGGCGGCGGCGAGGTCGGCCATCTCATTGTCGGT
This sequence comes from Caulobacter ginsengisoli, assembly GCF_030814835.1. Lineage (GTDB taxonomy): Bacteria > Pseudomonadota > Alphaproteobacteria > Caulobacterales > Caulobacteraceae > Caulobacter > Caulobacter ginsengisoli. The sequence goes on along the minus strand of NZ_JAUSVS010000001.1, from coordinate 923,072 downwards.
GATCATCGGGCAGATCCAGAAGGCCTGCGCCCCGGCCTTCACCGCCTGGCGCAGCCGCTCGACGATCTCGGGCAGGCGCGGCATCGGGACCGCCCGGGTGGCGACCGGCGTGCGGCCCGGCGGCTTTTCGTCGATGCGGGAGACGTCGAGATCGCCGAACACCGTCAGTTCCAGGGTGCGGGGGATCGGGGTGGCCGACATGGCCATCAGGTGCACACCCTCGCCCTTGTCCTGCAGCCGCTTGCGCTCGGAGACCCCGAAGCGGTGTTGCTCGTCGACCACCGCCAGGGCCAGGCGGTGGAACTCGACGTCATCCTGGAACAGCGCATGGGTGCCGACCGCCACGGCCGCGCTGCCATCGGCCAGGGCGACCAGCTTCTCGGCCCGGGGGCCGCCCTTGTCGCGGCCCGTGAGCATGATCACCCGGATGCCCTGGTCGGCCAGGGGTTGGGCGATGGTCTCGTAGTGCTGGCGGGCCAGGATCTCGGTCGGGGCCATCAGCACGCTCTGGAAGCCGGCCTCGGCGACATCGGCCATGGCCAGCATGGCCACCACCGTCTTGCCGGCGCCCACGTCCCCCTGCAGCAGCCGGCTCATCCGCTCGCCGCTGAGCAGATCGCCGCGCACCTCCGCCAGGCTGCGGATCTGGGCGCCGGTGAGCCTGTAGGGCAGGGCGGCCTGGACCTTGTCGGCCAGCACGCCCGCCGGGATGATCGGCCCGGGCGTCGAGCGCCGCGCCGCCTTGCGCTGGGCCAGGGCCAGCTGGTGGGCCAGCAGTTCGTCATAGGCCAGCCGCCGCCTTGGCCGGGCCAGGGGCGACAGGTCGGCGTCGGAGACCGGGTTGTGCAGCGCCTCCATGGCCTGGCGCCAGGACGGCCACTGCTCGCGGGCCAGCCAGGCGGGGTCCTGCCATTCGGGCAGGTCGGGGGCACGGCTGAGGGCCTCCAGGGCCAGCTTGCGGATGGTGCGCGAGGCCAGGCCCGCCGTGGCCGGATAGACGGTCTCGATGCGAGGGATTTCACCGACCCGGGCCGCATCCAGGATGTAGTCGGGATGGGCCATCTGCCATTCGATATGGTTGAACCGCTCGACCTTGCCGCTGACCGCCCGCCGCGCGCCGACCGGGTTGCTGCGCTCCAGATGCTCGCCATGGCCCTTGAACCAGATCAGGGAGAGGAAGCCGGTCTCGTCGAAAGTGCGGATCTTCCAGGGCTGGGCGCCGCGCGGCTTCTGGTGCGACTCGATGGTGACGATGAAGGTGCCGGTCTCGCCCTCGCGGGCCCGTTCGACGGTGGTCGGCTCGCGATGCACCAGGGCGGTGGGGGCGAGCAGGGCGACATCGCGCACCAGCGGCCCGGCCACCTTCTCCAGCGCCGGCGCGACCTTGGGCCCCACGCCTTTCAGCGAGGTCGCCGGCGCGAACAGCGGGAAGAGAATCTCGGGGCGCATGGGCGAACCATAGCGCCAAACCGGGCTTGATCGATTCAATCAAGCTAGGCGACGGGCGGGGCGGCGGCGATATTCCCGACCATGACACCCGATCTCGCCCGCCTGATGGCGACCTACAACAGCTGGCAGAACGCCAGCCTCTACGACGCCGCCGAGACCCTGACGCCCGCCGACCGTCTGGCGGATCGCGGCGCCTTCTTCGGCTCGATCCAGGGCACGCTCAACCATCTGCTCTGGGGCGACCAGATCTGGATGAGCCGTTTCGACGGCTGGGAAAAGCCGGCCGTATCCATCGCCGGATCGACCGAGATATGCGCCGACTGGAGCGACCTGCGCGCCGCCCGCATCCGGGTCGACGCCGGGATCGCCGCCTGGGCTGCCGGCCTGACCGAGGAGCGGCTGGCCCAGGACCTCACCTGGTTTTCCGGCGCCGCGGGGCGCGAGCTGACCCGGCCGATGTGGCAACTGGTCGCCCACCTCTTCAATCACCAGACCCACCATCGCGGCCAGGCCCATGCCCTGCTGACCGCCGCCGGGGCCAGGCCCGCCGATACCGATCTGATGTTGCTGACGCCCTGATCAGGGCTTTGCGCCGGCCCCGCCAGCGCCTATATCCCGCCGCTCGGCATGGATGACGTGAGGCAGAAGAGGGCCAGGTATCGCGCCTGGCATCGGGGATTTCGGGAAGCGGACCTGATTTTGGGCCCGTTCGCGGATGCCTATTGCCCGGATTTCACCGACGCGCAGATGAGCGTCTTCGAACGGATGCTCGAAGTCCCCGATCCCGACCTCTACGGCTGGATCGTGGGAGCCAATGACCCGCCGCCGGAGTTTGACGGCGAGATCATGACTCTCCTCAAGGCCTTCCAGCCCCACAAGTCCCGAGACCAAGATGGCGCCTGACGGCAGTGCTGGACCCAGCCGCGCGGACCTCAAGCAGGTCGCCGGCGATGGCGGCCGCCTGGAGCTGACCGGCGCGCCGGAGGGCTTCGACGCCCTGGTGATGAGCGACATCCTGCGCGCGCGCGGCGGCCTCGCGGTCTTCATCGCCCGCGACGGCGCCCGGGCCCAGGCCTTCGCCGCCGCCCTGACCTTCTTCCAGCCGCAGGTCGAGGTGCTGGAGTTTCCGTCCTGGGACTGCCTGCCGTACGACCGCATCGGGCCGTCGCCGGCCATCGCCGCCCAGCGCATGGCGACGCTGTCGCGGCTGGCCAAGGGCCTGGACGCCAGCAAGCCCAAACTGCTGGTCACCGCCGGGCCGGCCGCCATCCAGAAGGTCCCGCCGCGCGAGGCTGTGCTGCAGTCTGGCTTCAGCGCCAGGCCCGGCCAGGACGTGCAGATCGCCGACCTGGAGCGCTATTTCGCCGTCAACGGCTATGCCCGCGCCTCCACCGTCTCCGAGCGCGGCGAGTTCGCCATCCGGGGCGGCGTGATCGACGTCTTCCCGCCCGCCGCCGCCGAGCCGGTGCGGCTGGACCTGTTCGGCGACACCCTGGAATCCATCCGCGCCTTCGATCCCGAGACCCAGCGCTCGACCCGGCAACTTCAGTCCATCGACCTGCTGCCGGTCAGCGAGGCGCTGCTGGACAAGGACAGCATCGCCCGCTTCCGCCGCGGCTATGTCGCCGAGTTCGGCGCGCCGGGCGAGGACGCCCTCTATGACGCGGTCAGCGCCGGCGGACGGCGCGCCGGGCTCGAGCACTGGCTGGCCCTGTTCTATCCCCAGCTCGAGACGCTATTCGACTACCTGCCCAAGGACGCCCTGATCGGGGTCGATCACCTGGCGCTGGAGGCCGTCAACGAGCGCCTGGCCATGGTCGAGGACGCCTACGACGCCCGGGCCAGCGCCGATCGCAAGGCCGCCTACCGGCCGTTGCCGCCGAACTCCCTCTATCTCACTGCCGAGCAGTGGCAGGGCGCCATCGGCGAGCGCGCCAACCGCTGGTTCACCCCCTTCCAGCACGAGGGCGCGGCGGTGGTCGACATGGGCGCGCGGCTGGGCCGCACCTTTGTCGCCGAGCGGGCGCAGGACAGTGTCAATCTGTTCGAAGCCACTGCAACCCACGCGGCCGCCTTGGCGGCCAACGGAAAACGCGTGCTGTTCGCCTCCTGGACCGAGGGCTCGTCAGAGCGGCTGGGCACCATGCTGGCCGACCATGGGCTCAAGCGCGTGCCCTTCGCCTCCGACTGGAGCCAGGCCAAGGCCGCCGATCCCAGAACCCCGCAGCGGGTTATCCTGCCCCTGGAGAGCGGCTTCGAGACCGACAATCTGGCGGTCATCTCCGAGACCGACATCCTGGGCGACCGCCTGGCCCGCCCGCGTAAGAAGCGCCGGGCCGCCAACTTCCTGGCCGAGGCTTCGGCCCTCAGCCCCGGCGACCTGGTCGTCCACATCGACCACGGCATCGGCCGCTATGCGGGCCTGAAGACCCTGGAAGTGCAGGAAGCCCCGCACGACTGCCTGGAGCTGCACTACGGCGGCGAGGCCAAGCTCTACTTGCCGGTCGAGAACATCGACCTTCTGACCCGCTACGGCGCCGAGTCCGAGGGCGTGCAGCTCGACCGCCTGGGCGGCGCCGCCTGGCAGTCGCGCAAGTCCAAGGCCAAGGAGCGACTGCGGGTCATGGCCGAGGGCCTGATCGCCATCGCCGCCGCCCGGGCCATCAAGGAGACCGAGGAGACCGATCCGCCGCACGGCCTGTTCGACGAGTTCTGCGCCCGTTTCCCCTATGAAGAGACCGACGACCAGCTCAACGCCATCGCCGATGTGCTGACGGACCTGGCCAGCGGCCGGCCGATGGACCGGCTGATCTGCGGCGATGTTGGGTTCGGCAAGACCGAGGTCGCCCTGCGCGCCGCCTTCGTCATGGCCATGAGCGGCAAGCAGGTGGCGGTGGTCTGTCCCACCACCCTGCTGGCCCGCCAGCACTACAAGACCTTCTCCGAGCGCTTCCAGGGCTGGCCGATCAAGGTCAAGCGCCTCTCACGCCTGGTCCCCACCGCCGAGGCCAACGAGACCCGCGAGGGCCTGGCCAATGGCGAGTTCGAGATCGTGGTGGGCACCCACGCGGTGCTCTCCAAGCTGGTCAGCTTCAAGGACCTGGGCCTGGTCATCGTCGACGAGGAGCAGCATTTCGGGGTCAAGCATAAGGAAAAGCTCAAGGAGCTGCGGGCCGACGTCCATATGCTGACGCTCACTGCAACCCCCATTCCTCGTACGCTTCAAATGGCGCTGTCGGGCATCCGCGAGATGTCGATCATCGCCACCCCGCCGGTCGACCGCCTGGCGGTGCGCACCTACATCACCGCCTGGGATCCGGTGACCCTGCGCGAGGCCCTGCTGCGCGAGAAGTATCGCGGCGGCCAGGCCTATTTCGTCGCCCCGCGCATCAAGGACCTGCCGGACCTGGAGCGGTTCCTGCGCGAACAGGTGCCCGAGGTGAAGTTCGTCGTTGGCCACGGCCAGATGTCGCCCACCCAGCTCGAGGAGGTGATGAGCGCCTTCTATGAGGGCAGTTACGACGTGCTGCTGTCGACCACCATCGTCGAGAGCGGCCTGGACATCCCCACGGCCAACACCCTGATCATCCATCGCGCCGACATGTTCGGCCTCTCGCAGCTCTACCAGCTGCGCGGCCGGGTGGGCCGGGCCAAGGCGCGGGCCTATGCCTACATGACCACCCCGGCCGACAAGCAGCTGACCCTGTCGGCCGAGAAGCGGCTGAAGGTGCTGCAGTCGCTCGACAGCCTGGGCGCCGGCTTCCAGCTGGCCAGCCACGACCTCGACATCCGGGGCGGCGGCAACCTGCTGGGCGACGAGCAGTCGGGCCATATCAAGGAGATCGGTGTCGAGCTCTACCAGCAGATGCTGGAGGACGCCGTCGCCGAGCTGAAGGCCAAGGGCGCCGAGGAGATCCTGTCCGATCGGGGCTGGTCGCCCCAGATCAACACCGGCGCCGCCGTGCTGATCCCCGAGGACTATGTCCCGGACCTGACCGTCCGCCTGGCCCTCTACCGCCGCCTCTCCGACGCCGAAAAGGCCGAGGACCGCGAGGCCCTGGCCGCCGAACTGATCGACCGCTTCGGCCCGCTGCCGCCCGAGGCCGGCCAGCTTTTGAAGGTCGTGGCCATCAAGGGCCTCTGCCGCGAAGCCAATGTCGCCAAGATCGATGTCGGGCCCAAGGGGGCCGTCGCCGCCTTCCGGGGCGACACCTTCGCCAACCCGATGGGGCTTGTGCAGTTCGTCCAGCGCAACCAGGCGGTCTGGCGCGTGCGCCCCGACCAGAAGGTGGTGATCAAGGGCGAATGGGAGACGCCCAAGGCGCGGCTGGACGCGGCGGAGCGGATCCTGACGCAGTTGGCGAAGCTGGCGAAAGGCTAGCCGCGGAAGGCTATTTCGGGTTGGCTGGCCAGACGACGGTAACCCGCACGGTCCGGCCGTCCACCGGCTTGCCATCGGCGTCCAGGGCCGCCACGGCGAAGCAGTTCTCGACCAAATCCAGTTCATCGAGGCCGTCGCGCCACGGATTGTTCTTTGAAGCCGACCGCTGGATGCAGGCCTGCATGCTTCCTTTCGCCGTCACGCGGCAATCATAGACGGCGGTGGCCGAGCTGTTCTTCCTGATTGCCGTCGGCGGAAATGATTGAGCCAGTTCTTCTGGGGTCGGTTGCCGCCGCCAGATCGGGGCGGCGATAGGCGCTGAGTAAAGCTCCTCACGAAAGTCCATCCGGATGGACCGGCTGCGATATTCGCGCGCGGCGGGGTCGAGATTTTGCACGACACCTTCATAGATGTGCGCCGTTTTCAGATAGGCGACCACAAGCATCTGCGGGCTTGCGGTCGGCCAATTTGGGGGCGTTGAGAGTCCCAGCGGCTTGAACACCGGGTCCCAGATGGCCTCCGGCTTCTCTAGACCATCGACGAGGCCGAGGTAGCTGGCGGCCCTGGTGGCGATCGGCGCCCGGGCCGCCACGAAATCTATTTTCGCGGCGTCCAGGCCGTAGGGAGCAAGGAGGGCCAGATAGGCCTGCTGCTTGGCGTAGGTCTCGATGATCCAGAGGACCCGCTCTTCGCGGTCATCCAGCAGAGCGGGATCGCAACGCTCCAGAGCATCGCGCCAGTCGGCATGAACAGCGATCACGGCGCCGAAATCCGGTTCGCGGGCTGCGGCTTCCTGGATGAACTCCGCCTGTCCCTCGGGACCTATCGAGGCCCACGCGCAGGGGCCGACGGTCCTGGCCCGGTCATCATCAGGCGGGCTGGGCGGCGGGGATGGGGCGCCGGGGGGTCTGGGGACAATCGAAACAACCGGCGTCTCCGCCGGGCGGGGCTGGCCGATGGCGATGCTCGCCGAGAGGCCCGATCCCGCCGAAGCCGGCGACCACTGAACAGCCACCCGGACGCTTCGCCACTGCTGGGGATCATCCGCGGGCGCCATGAGAAGACGCGCCTCGGCCAGGCGGACCGCCCACTTCCCAAAATCCATGCCTTCTGGGGATTCCCTGACGACGCGGCAAGCAGAGACGTGGCCCGGCTTTCCAGCGTTGACCGTACAGGTGATTTCCGCAAATCCGGCGATATTGGCGGCTCGCGCCGCAGGCGGGTAGGCGGCCAGAATCTGCTGCTCCGTCGGGGCGGAGACTACCCCCCGTGGCAACTTCGGCGCTGGCGCGGATGCGCCCAGCACGACGGCGGCGATAACCAGAACCCCCCTGAAATCCATCCGGTTGTTCCCTAGGCGGCCGAACTGGGCCGCTGGCTTCGCGCCTCAGCCAGCAGTTTCATCGCCCGCAGGAACATCTCCAGCCGCGTCACGCCCAGCAGGCCGACCGCGAACACCACGAAGGCGTCGCTGACCAGGTTGATGCTGACGTGCCACTGGGCGGCGTATTCGTCGATCACCGCGCGCAGGCCAAAGCGGACGGCGATCAGGGCCAGCAGGAACAGCATGGCCAGCTGCGAGGTGCGGCTGGTCAGGGCGTGGGTTTCGGGGTCCACGGTGATGGCCATCAGCTTGCCGCGATACCAGCCGATCGCCCCGCCCACGACGGCGGCGCTGGCCAGCCACAGCCACTGCTGACCGGCCGGCTTGGTCACCCAGGTGAGGAGGCCGGCCATGACGATCATGATGGTCGGCACGATCCACATCCATTCGACCTTCAGCGGCCGGTCCTGGCCGACCCGGCGGAAGCGGAAGAACAGCACGAGCGCCATGATCGGCAGGCCGATCAGGTAAGGCATGAGTTTGGGATCAATAGCCACGGGACGCCCCCTCGGAGAACAGAATTAGCCCTTAGTCGCCGCCAACCCTCTAATCGGATGCAGGGCTCAGGCGGCTGTTTCCATCGCCTTGTCGATGGCCTTGAGCAGCCGCTCGGGCGACTGCGCCCCGACCACCGCGAACTTGCCGGCGAAGATGGTGAAAGGCACGCCCGTGACGCCGGCCTCGATGGCCATGCCGTGGTCGTGGGCGACCTGGTCCTTGTCGACGCCTTCGGAGAGCTTCTGCAGCACGTCCAGCCGGTCCATGCCGGCCGCCTCGGCGATGTCCGCCAGCACCACCGGGTCGCCGATGTCGCGCAGGTCGGTGAAATAGGCCTTCAGCACCGCTTCCAGCACCGGCTGTTGCAGACCCTGGGCCTGAGCCCAGCGGATCAGCCGGTGGGCGGCGTTGGTGTTGGGCGAGACGGGAATGTCGGCCAGCTTCAGGTCGAGGCCGTCCTGGGCGGCCTCGCCGGCCAGCACCTTCGCCATCTCGGCGCGGCGTTCGGGGTCGCTGAACTTGCGGGCCATGTAGGCGGCGCGGTCGACGCCTTCCTCGGGGATGGTGGGATCCAGCTGGTAGGGGCGCCAGACGATCTCGGCCTGGACGTCGGGGCGCTGGGCCAGGGCCTTCTCCAGGCGACGCAGGCCGATGTAGCACCAGGGGCAGACCACGTCGGCGATGAAGTCGATTTTCAGCGCCTGGGTCATTTTCCTAACTCGCTTCTCGCTGCAGGGCCCGGCTGGCCGCCCGTTCAAGCGCCCGCGCGGCGCCTTCGCCCGGCTCAATCTGCGCCACGCCGATATCGAATTCCACCACGAAGGGCGGCTTGTCGTCGCCGGCGTCGAAGGCGGTGCAGGCGATGACCGCAGCGATCCGCTCGGCGGCCGCGCGCCCGGCGGCCAGGCCCGTGGCGGGGAGGGCGAGGGCGAAGACTTCCGGACCCAGCCGGGCGCCGGTGTCCTCGGCCCTGACCAGCCGGCCGATCATCGAGCCGATCTGCGGGATGGCCCGGTCCAGCCAGCCGCCGGCCCGCGCCTTGGCCACTTCCGGCCGCTCGGACACCCGCAGCACGCAGACCGAGATCGGCCGGTTGCGCACCTTGGAGGCCTGGGCCAGCCGCACCAGATGGGCGGCGAAGAGGTCGCGGGTGAAGAGGCCGGTGGCCGCGTCCATCAGGCCCGAGCTGCGGGCCTTTTCCAGCGCCTTGCGGATGCTGTTCTGGCGGCGATAGCTGCGGGCCAGCTCGATGACCCGCTTGGCGGTCTCGGTTTCCGGCGTCTCGGGCGAGGCGACGTCGGACACCCCGCGATGGAAGGCCTCGGAGGTCGTCACATAGCTGTCGGCCTCGAGATAGAGCATGGCCGGGATATGATAGAGGCGGGTGTTGCGCCGCATGCCGGCGGCGATGGAGAGGGCCTCGGCCTGGTTGTCGCCCGCCCACAGCACCACGGCGTCGAACGGTCGCTCATGCAGGTAGTCGAAGGCGGTGAAGGCGGTGAAGGCGCCAACCACCTCGGCGCCGCTGCGGGACAGGGCGTTGGAGAGCGCCAGGAACTGCGGGGCCGGCTCGCCGATGGCCAGCACCCGCACGGGGCCGGGCGGGTTCTCGGGCAGGTCCAGCCGCCGGCCGCGCTCGGCGAAGGTCTCCAGGCGCAGCTCGAACTCTTCCTCGGCGATGGCCATGCGGACCAGGGATTCCAGCCGCAGCACCGCCTGTGACGGGTGCAATGGCGGGGCGAGGGTCAGGTCGAAGCCGTGGCCCTCGATCTCGGGGCTGGGGTCGGCGATGGCGATGACCGGCAGGCGGCGCGGGGCGCAGGCCGCCTTCATCCGGCGGGCCAGGGTCAGGCTGTCCTGGCCGCCGCTGGCGACGTCGACGATGACCGCCTCGATCTGCAGATCGCCCAGCGCCGCGATGGCCGCGAAGGGGCCCCGGGCGGTGATCGTCCGCCAGCCCAGGCGGTCCAGTCCCTCGGCCAATGGCCCGGCCAACGCGTCGTCACGCGCGACAATCAGGATCCGGGCGTTGATTGACAAAGTGTCCCCGCAAGATTCGCAAGTCGCCACAATAACTACAGGCGGGGCAAGGCGATAGCGGCGGATCATACCGCGCTTGCGTGACCATGCGTCACGGCCTCTAGATCGAGGTCAAAGCGATTTGGGAGTTGAGAGCATGGGCAAAGGGCCGCTGTCGGGACTGAAGGTCCTGGAATTCGCCGGCATCGGGCCGGGGCCGTTCTGCGGCATGCTGCTGTCGGACCTGGGCGCGGACGTGGTGCGCATCGACCGCAAGGGTCCGGGCCGGGCCTCGCCCGCCGACGTCACCAGCCGCGGCCGCCGCTCGGTGGCCCTGGATCTCAAGCAGCCGGCCGCCATCGAGGCCTGCCTGAAGCTGATGGAAGAGGCCGACGCCATCATCGAGGGCTTCCGGCCCGGCGTCATGGAGCGGCTGGGGCTGGGGCCGGACGTCGCCCTGGCGCGCAATCCCCGCCTGGTGTTCGGCCGCATGACCGGCTGGGGCCAGTTCGGGCCCTACGCCAAGGCCGCCGGCCACGACATGAACTACATCGCCATCACCGGCGCCCTGCACGCCATCGGCACCGACGACAAGCCGGTGCCGCCGCTCAACCTGGTCGGCGATTTCGGGGGCGGGGCCCTCTATCTGGCCTTCGGGCTGCTGGCCGGGGTGATCAGCGCCCGCCAGACCGGCCAGGGCCAGGTCATCGACTGCGCCATGAGCGATGGCGCCGCCTCCCTGATGGCCATGTTCTACGGCTTCAAGGGCGCGGGCATCTGGCAGGAGACGCGCCGCTCCAACCTGCTCGACGGCGGGGCCCACTTCTACGACACCTATCAGTGCGCCGACGGCAAATGGATTTCCATCGGTTCGATCGAGCCACAGTTCTACGCGCTACTGCTTGAAAAAACTGGGATTACCGATCCCGAGTTCAGCAATCAGATGAGCCGCGATCACTGGCCCTCGCTGAAGGCCAAGCTGGCGAAAGCGATTCTGGGCAAGACCCAGGCTGAGTGGTGCGAGATCATGGACGCCACCGACGTCTGCTTCGCGCCGATCCTCGATCTCGACGAGGCCCCCAGGCATCCGCACAACGTCGCCCGCCAGACCTTCGTGACCGTCGAAGGCGTCGTACAGCCGGCCCCCGCGCCGCGCTTCTCGGCCACGCCCGGCGAAATCCAGGGCCCGCCGCCGAAGATCGGCGCCCACAACGCCGAGGCCCTCAGCGAGTGGGGCTTCAGCGCCGCCGATATCGAAGCGCTGACGGCGGCCGGCGGCATCTAGCACTCCGCCTCCGTAGGGGGCGGACGGCCCGCCCGAGGCGCGCTAGCAGCGCGCCCGTGGCCGGCCAGGTGGGGGTGTTGGGGCAGAGGCTGGGGCTATCCGGCCTCGAACGGGCGGGTTGCATGACGCCTGAGGACCTGCGGAAACCAGGGCGCCCTTGCCCAAACACCCCCTCCGGACCGCGCTCTGGCGTGTCCAGCGGGATTGATAGGTAACAGAACAGACCGGATGGATAGGTTACAGATTCTGGTCGTCGTTGGGGTCGCTTAAGGGCTCCAGACGATTGGTGGCGCGGTCTATGACGCCGAGGGGATAGTCATAGAAGATGATCATCCAGCCGCCCTGGTTGTTTTCTTCCAGAAGCAGGGTCTGTCCCTTGAGGGCCTTGGATATCTGGACCAGCTCGCCTCGCCATTTGATCTCGCCGGTCGTGCGGACCTGTCGAAGCGTGGCGCCGTCCGGATACTTAGGGTCTGGCGGCTGGCCAGAGAACTTCCTGGGCGAAGCTTTGTAGAGCTGGCTCGGCGGGATCTGGCCAAGGGCTTCGTGGGGCCGATAGGTATTGAAGTCCTCGCGGAAGGCGTCGAACCGTTTGGCCTGCTGGTTGCGATTGGCGGCCGGCGGGTTCATCGCTTCCAGCAGGGTCAGGTGGAAGCGCTCGTGCGAGCCGTTCTGCTGGGGACGGCCAGGGGTGATCCGCTCGGGTCGGATGCCCAGACTGATCCACCAGGCGCTCAGACTGGTCAGCCCGGTGATCCCGGTGGAGGCGAACGGCGAGCCATTGTCGGATCGGATGACCAGCGGCAGGCCATTGATCTCGAAGGCTTCCTCGAACCAGGGGCGCGCCTCCTGCCCCCGCACACTGCCGCCCGCCGACAGTGTCACCAAGTATCGGCTGAACAGATCGGTGATGGTCAGCGGCTCACAGCGCCGACCGTCACCCAGCATCATCCAGCCCTTGTAGTCCACCGCCCAGACGTCGTTGGGGCCCGCCGGCATCGTCAGGCCGCCCGGTGTCGGCTGGGCGCGGTAACGGCGATGCCGCATCCCAACCAACCCGGCCTGCTTGAGATAACCCCCCGCCGTCGAGGCCGATGGCCAGGCAAGCTGCGGATGGTCCAGCTTCAGCCGACCGATCAGCTTGCGGGGACCCCACTTCGGCCGCGCCGCCTTCAGCTGCAACAGCGCATCCACCAAGGCCTGGTCAGTCCTGGTCCCGTGCGCCAACGGCGCATGTGACCGCTCGGCAAGCCCAGCGCCGCCCTGCGCCTCATACCGACCAAGCCACTTGTAACCCGTCTTGCGACTGATCCCGTAGCGCGCGCAGACATCGACTATCGTCTCTTGCCCAGCAAGACAGTCCGCCACGAACCGCAGCCGCTGATCCATCGCCTCAACCCATGGCATCAGACCAACCCTCCAGATCGGAGGGCACTGTCACCCATCTATCCGGGCTGTTCTGTCACCACTCTATCGAGGCTGCACAGGCGCGGTCGTCCTCCCCCTACGGGTGAGGAGTTGAACTGGACGTCCGCCGTCAGCGGCCTATTCTTTCTGCCAAAGAGCGCGTCCGGGAGGAACCGTCATGAACGCCCACACCGCCATCGCCGCCGATACGGCCCTCAAGCTGAGCGGCATCCACCATTCCGCCTTCCGCTGCCGCGACGCCGAGGAGACCCGCGCCTTCTACGAGGACGTGCTGGGTTTCCCGCTGGCCGCCGCCCTGATCATCGAACCGGGCGGGGCTACCAGCCGCGCCAACCCGTTCATGCATCTGTTCTTCGAGCTGAACGATGGACGGTACATCGCCTTCTTCGACGTGCCCAAGGGCGCGACCGAGGACAGGTTCGCCATCAAGGACGGGCTGGACCTGCATTTCGCCATGGAGACCGCGTCCATGGACCAGCTGAAGGGCTGGCAGGACAAACTGAACGCCGCCGGCGTGCCCTGTTTCGGGCCGATCAACCACCACTTCTGCCACTCGATCTATTTCGCCGACCCCAACGGCCTGGCCCTGGAGATCACCTGCCGCGACGAAGCCCATGACGCGGTGATGGCGGATGAGGCGGCCACCGCCCGCCAGCAGATCGCCGACTGGACCGCCCGCAAGGCGCAGATGAAAGCCTGACAATCAGGCGCCGATATCCGTTCAGCCTGGGTTCAGCGAACGAATCGCAGATTGGCGTCGTGGATGGCCGCCGCGCTCTCCCGTCCCTCGAAAGCGGCGGCCGGACACATCAGGACGAAGGCAAGGTCATCCTGGCGGCGCGTTCCGGTTCTCCGGGGCGCGCCGTTGCCTTTCTGGTCCTAGGCGGGCAGGGTCCGCCGATGTCCGTAGACAAGGCCCCCTGGCAGGATATCGATCTCGATCCCACCCATTGGGCGCGCGACATTCTGGTCGTGGCCGGCAAGTCGCTGTCGCGCCTGTGGGGCCGGGACGTCATGCTCTATGTCGGCGGCGTTTCCTTCTGGGTGATGCTGGCGGCCTTCCCGGGCCTGCAGATCGCCATGGGCCTGTTCAAGCTGTTCGGCGATCCCCGCTCGGTGGCAAACCGGGTCGAGGGTTTCACCCAGCTCATGCCGCCCGGCGCCCAGCACCTGTTCGAGGACGAACTGATCCGGCTGGCCAACGCCCCGTTCCAGGCCGTGTCGTTCCAGAGCGCGTTTGCGCTGATCATCGGCTCCTACGCCGCCCATCGGGGCTTCAAGGCCATGCTGGCCGGCCTCTCCTTCATCCATGACGAGGAGAATCAGCGCGGCTTCTTCGGCTTCAACTTCATGGCCCTGGTCGTGCTGCTGGCCGCCTTCGTCATGGTGGCGGTGGGCTCCTCGCTGTTCCTGACCATCCGGCTGCTGGCCACCACCCTGGACCTCAAGCCCCTGGCCGGCATCTCCTGGATCTACAGCGAATGGACCTGGACCAGCCTGGGGGTCACCCTGGCCATGACCCTGATCTACCGCTTTGCCATGTCGCGCGAGCCGGTGGCCTGGCGGCCCTCGATCATCGGCGGGGCGGCGGCGGCGGCCCTGGTGCTGCTGTTTTCCTGGGCCTGCGCGGTCTATGTCGACCAGATCGCCCATCTGGGGGCCACCTATGGCTCGCTGACCGCGGTGGTGGTGTTCCTGATCTGGCTGTCCTGGAACGTCAACGCCATCTTCTTCGGCGGGGCCCTGGCCACCGAGGTCGAGATGGCCCTGCATATCCGCCGCACGCCGGTGCAGATGTCACCCGAGGTCCTGGGCGGGCTTGGCGAGCAGAAAACTGAACCCAGCCTCCACATCGAGAATTTCGACCAGCTGCAGCCCTGACTGGCCAGCGAAATGCGGCACGTCGATCCGCGCCATCGGGTCGTCCGCCAGCAGCCGGATCCGCGCGCCCGCCGGCGCCGCCTCGGCCGCTCGCCGCAGCCGCAGGGTCGGGACCGGGCAGCGATGCCCACGGGCGTCGACCAGGATTTCGGGCAGGCTCATGGGGGAGGGGAGGCCACCCCCTCGCCGAACTGTCAAGCGGTCAGCGCCAGCCAGCCTTCTTGGCCGCCGCCTCCCCGGCCGCGTCGAGGGGCTCGCCGACGATGAGGCTGTCCATGGCTTCCAGCACCGCCGGCGGCGTCTCGCTGCCCGCCGTGCGGAACTCGCTGGACGTCGCCGGAGCCTGGGCCACGGCCACCATCACCTTCCATTTGCCGCCGTCGCGGCAGGCCAGGCCCGCCGAGCTGTCGGCGGTGTAGGTGCGGCAGACCGCGCCGCCGGCCTTGCGGAAGCTGACCCCGACCCGCACCGCCTCGCCCTGCGCCGGCTGCGAGGCCAGCTGGCCATCCAGCGCCGCCATCAGGGCTCCGCGGGCGTTCTGCTGGCGGTCGACCAGGCCCGGGCCTGGAAGGCGCGCGCCGACTGTGACACCGATGACCAGACAGGCCGCCATCGCCGCCCAGGCCATCCATTGCGGCTGGGCGGGAACCTTTCGGCTGCGGAACTGGTTAAGCGACACGACAGTGGACCCAATATCGGCGCTTGGGGGGTCGGTCTTGTTCAGCATGTCCAGCAAAGCTTGCGGCACGGGCGCCTCGGCCGCCGGGGCGAAGGCCGCCCTGACCTTGTCGGCCAGCCTTTGATGGGCCGCCAGACGCGCCGCCACGGCCGGATCGGCCGCCAGGGCCGCCTCGACCAGCAGCCGGTCGTCGGCCGAAACCTCGCCGTCGGCGTAGCGGATCAGGATGTCGTCGGAGATGGTCATGTCATTCTCCTCAGCGTTCCAGCTCGGCCATCAGGGCCATGCGCCCCCGCACCAGACGGCTCGTCAGGGTGCCGGGCGGAATCTCCAGCACCTCGGCGGCTTCGGCGTAGGACAGGCCCTCGACCAGCACCAGCACCACGGCCAGCCGCTGGTCGTCGGGCAGGCGGGCCATGGCCTGCTCCACCGCCATGGCGTCGTCGCGGTCGGCGGGACGGGCCACCAGCGGATCGGCGACATGCTCTCCGGCCTCTTCCGCCGCGAACAGACGGCCGCGCCGACCCCTTGAGCGGGTCTCGTCGATCCAGGCGTTCTTCATGATCCGCATCAGCCAGCTGTCCAGTCGCGTTCCCGGAGCCCACTGGCCCCTGCGAGACAGGGCGCGCTCGATCACGATCTGGGTCAGGTCGTCGGCGTCCGCCATATTGCGGGTCAGCGCTCGGGCGAACCGGCGCAGCCGTGGCAGTAGACCGACGATCGCCTGCTCGAACTCCAAGCCACACCTCGTCTTGAGGGATGAAACGTCTGGCCTGAGCCGTTTCATCCTTGGAAAAACAATTCCCGTCGCCAGGATGGCGAAAAACTCCAGGAGCGCCAGGATGGCGCCAATTCGGCGAGGTTGTCATGCCAAGCGGTCCTAGACGCCCGATCCGGACAGCGCTGGTGGTCGTTCTGGGCCTGCTGCTGAACGCCCCGGCCTGGGCTCAGCTGCCCAGTCTGCCGAGCGTTCCCGGCGGCCTGCCCAGCGGTTTGCCGGGCGGACTGCCCAGCGATCTCGACAGGCCCGTCAGCGGCGTGCAGCAGCAGCTCAATCCCAACCGCCTGACCGACCTGCGGCGCTGGCGCGAGCAGGAACTGATCCGCCGCAACCCCCGTGAGATCGATGTCGATGACTTCGGCCGCGCGGTGGTGCGGGGCGAGCTGGTCGCCATTTCGCCCAGCCCGGGCTCGCTGCAGGCCGCCCAGGCCGCCGGCTTCATGATCACCCGGCGCGAGGCGGTTGCCGGCACCGAGGTCGACATCGTCACCCTGGCCATTCCCCCCGGGACCAACGCCCGCCAGGCCCTGCGGCGATTGCGGCGGGCCGATCCGGGCGGAACCTATGACTATGACCACATCTATGGCGAGGCCACCTCGCCCCGCCCGCCCAGCGTTGGACCGCCACCGCCGGCCACGATGCCAGGCCGTCCCCCGCCGCCGGGTCCCTCGGCGGCGGGCGTGCGTATCGGGCTGATCGATACCGGCGTCGATGCCGGTCATCCCTGTTTGGCGGGCCTCAGCATCGTCCAGCGCGGCTTCGCCCCCGGTGGGGTCAGGCCGGCCGCGCACGGCACCGCCACCGCCTCGCTGCTGGCCGGCCGGGGCGGGGGCGTGCGCAGCGCCGCGCCGGGGGCCGCCCTGCTGGTCGCCGATGTCTATGGCGCCGGCCCGACCGGCGGCTCGGCCGTGGCGGTGGCCCAGGGGCTGGGCTGGCTGTCGCAGAGCGGGGCCCAGGTCATCAATGTCAGCCTGGTCGGGCCGCCCAACGCCGCGGTGGCCGCCGTCATCCAGTCGCTGGCCGCCCGCGGCGTGCTGATCGTCGCCGCCGTGGGCAATGACGGACCAGCCGCCCCGCCGCTCTATCCCGCCTCCTACCCCCAGGTGATCGCCGTCACCGGCGTCGACCGCCGCGACCGGGTGCTGCCGGAGGCCAGCCGCGCCCTGCATGTCGATTTCGCCGCCCCCGGCGACGCCCTGACGGCCGCCCGGCCCGGCGGGGGCCTGAGCCCGGTGCGCGGCACCTCCTATGCCGCGCCCATCGTAGCCGGGCGCCTGGCGGTGCTCTCCAGAGGCGGCGGCCGGGCGGCGGTCGACGCCCTGGCCCGGCAGGCCCGCGACCTGGGCCAGCGCGGCCGCGATTCCCTCTACGGCTACGGGGTCATCGGCGAGGATCTCCGCGCGGGTGGTTAATTTTCGCCAGGGGGTCGGATGAAACCGGCCCGGCGGAACGTTGTTCCTTGCAGACACAACGGCGCGGCCTCCCCACCGCGCCCGTATCGCAAGGAGAGTTCGCCATGAAGATTCAAGCTCTTGTCGTCACGACCGCCATCTGTGGCCTGCTGGCCCTGACCCCCGCCCAGGCCCAGATCCTGGGCGGCGGCGGCAGCGTGGCCGGAACGGTCGGTGGCGCGGTCGGCGGCGGCCCTGGCGGCCTGACCGGCTCCGGCTCGGTGATGGGCGGCGCCCAGGTCACCACCCCCGACACCAGTGGCGCGACCCGCACCGCCCGCGCCGAAGCCCGCGCCGCCAAGGCCCGGGCCAGGGCTGAAGCTGACGCGGCCAAGAAGCGCGAAGCGGCTCTGAAGGCCGGCGCCGAACAGCGCGCCCAGGGCGCGGCCGCCACCGCCACCGGCACGGTCTCCCGCAAGGCCCCGTCGGCCTCGGCCAGCGGCTCGGTCTCCGGCTCGGCCTCGACCAGCGATGGCTCGGCCAACGCCTCGGCCTCGGCCAGCGCCTCGACTCCCCGATAGGCGCTTTCAGTAGGCGCGTTCAGGCGTTCGACCCGCCGCTCGGGTCGAACGCCGACGCCATGTTGGCGCAACAGGCGCCCTGTCAGGCTTCCGAAAGCACCAGTTCCTCGGTGTCGACCGTCGCCTGCATGGCCGGCGCATAGCGGGAACCGCTGACGGTCCGGGCGTTCACCAGCGCCTCCAGCCGTTCGACGACCTGGGTCGTCAGGACGACATCCGAGGCCCCGGCGTTTTCCGACATATGCTTGGGCCGGGTGGTGCCGGGGATGGGAACGATGATCGGGTCCTTCTGCAGCAGCCAGGCCAGGCAGAGCTGAGCCGGCGTGCAGCCTGCCTCGCCCGCCAGGTCCGTGAAGGCGTCGAGCAGCTTCAGATTGGCCTCGAAGGCCTCGCCGATGAAGCGGGGCATGCCGGCGCGGAAATCGCCCGGCTGCAGCTTGCCCAGGTCGCGCAGGCCGCCGGCCAGGAAGCCCCGCCCCACCGGCGAGAAGGCGACGAAGGCCACGCCCAGCTCGCGGCAGGCGTCCAGCACCGCCACTTCCGGATTGCGGGTCCAGGGCGAGTATTCGGTCTGCAGGGCGGCGATGGGATGGACCGCATGGGCCCTGCGCAGGGTGGCGGCCGAGACTTCCGACAGGCCGATGGCGCGGATCTTGCCCGCCTGCACCAGGTCGGCCAGCGCCCCGACACTGTCCTCGATGGGCACGCGCTTGTCCCAGCGGTGCAGGTAGTAGAGGTCGATCACATCGACCCCCAGCCGGGCCAGGCTTTCGTCGCAGGTCTTCTTCAGCCGCTCGGGCGCGCCGTTGAGGTCGCGGGTCTCGCCGTCGGTCATGCCGCATTTCGAGGCCAGCACGAACTCGTCCCGCCGATCCCCCAGCACCTCGCCAATCAGCCGCTCGTTGTGGCCCAGGCCATAGACCGCCGCCGTGTCGAAGAAGCTGTAGCCGCGGTCCAGCGCCCCTTTGAGCACCCGCTCGGCCTGCTCGCGCGGCGGTGGCGGGCCGTAGGCATGGCTGAGGCTCATACAGCCCAGGCCGATCTCGGAGACCTCGAACGGGCCGACATGGCGGGTTTTCATGGGGGAGCTCCGGGCGTGAATGGCGAGGTGATCTAGCAGGGGCCGAGGCGCCCCGTCGATGCCGGCCCGTTTTTCCTTGGGCGCCGCCACGGAGGCCCGCCTAGGGTGGGGAATGGACGAGCGCGCCCTCGACGACCTGACGGAGCTTCTGCCGCCGCTGCTGACCGCCCTGGAGCGGCTAAACCTGCTGGCCCGCCATTTCGACCCGCCGCGCTATGCCCAGCTGATGGAAGCCATAGGCGAGCCGGACGCCGCCGTGCGGGCGCAGCTGCCAAGACTGGAAGCCTGGCCGGAAAGCCTGGCCGACATCCGCCAGGCCGTTCGCACCGCCGCTGACGCCGTCATTGCCGCCTTCGAGGGCTTGCGCAGCGCGGCGGACGCCGAAGACGGATTGATGGCCGTGTTCCGCGCGCTGCGGCATCCGCCCGAGGCCCTGGAGGCGCTCTATCCCCTGGCGGCCATGCTGCCGCCGGTCAGCCAATTGTTTCTGGAACCGGACAAGCGGCAGGACACCGATCTGCTGAAACGGCTCGCTGATCCAGCGCCCGACGCGGAAGTCGGCGTCTTCCACGTCGGCAACGCCCCTGACGAGCGCGGGGGCTTTTCGCTTTACGTCCCGGAAGACTACCGGCCTGACCGCGCCTGGCCGCTGGTCTTCGCCCTGCACGGCGGCAGCGGCCATGGCCGCGGCTTCCTGTGGAGCTGGCTGCGCACCGCCCGGTCCCACGGCGCCATCCTGGTCGCCCCGACCGCCATCGGCCGCACCTGGGCGCTCGCCGGCGACGATGTCGATAGCCCGAACCTGGCCCGGATGGTCGAGTTCGTCGCCTCGCGCTGGAACATCGACCCGGACCGCCGCCTATTCTGTGGCATGAGCGACGGCGGGACCTTCGCCTATGTCAGCGGCCTGGAGACCGGCTCGCCCTTCACCCATCTGGCCCCGACGGCCGCCGCCTTCCACCCGATGCTGGCCCAGTTCGCCGAGCCCGGACGCCTGGCCGGCCTGCCGATCCACATCGTCCATGGGGCGCGGGACTGGATGTTCGAAGTCGGGATGGCGCGCGAGGCGGCGCGCTTCCTGGAGAGTACGGGCGCGAACCTCACCTATGTGGAGCTGGACGACCTGGCCCACAGCTATCCGGGCGAGCTCAATCCGCGGGTCCTGGCCTGGCTGAAGGAAACGCCGCGAAACTAGCTGGCGGACAGGGTGGGATTCGAACCCACGGTGGGCGCAAACCCACGGCGGTTTTCAAGACCGCTGCCTTAAACCACTCGGCCACCTGTCCGGGACGGGCCTTCTAGCAGGGCCGGCGGCGGTTCGTCGATGAAGAACCCCCAGTCCAGCCAACGCTGCTGAATTGGGTCGCGGAGGGTGGCTGTGGCGCCGCCGGCGATTGCCGTCAGGAGCCGGTGTTCCGCCTCGGTGATCGGAATGGTGCGGGTCACATAATCGGTGCGCACCAGGGCCACGAAACAGGGCTGGGCAGGCGGCAGTGGCGCCGGCTGCTTCTGGCGAACCGCGTGGTAGTAGGCGGCGACCGGGTAGCGATAGGCGCCCAGCGCAAAGGCCGGCTGCAGGCGCAGGCGATCGGGCGGCGTGGCGGCGTCGGCGAATGGGCGGCCCTCCCAGCCCGGCGCGTCGAACAGGCTGAAGACGGCGCGCTCGAAACTGGCCAGGTCGATCATGAAGTCGATCCAGGTCTCGCGGGCTTCCGGCGGATCGTCACGGTCGGGTCGGCTTTCCTCCAGGAAGGCCGGGAAGCGGCGGCCGAGATCGTAGAGGGTGTGGCTCTCCGGGGGATGGTCCTGGATGTAGCCGGCGACAAAATCGTTGAACAGCGGCTCGCCCAGGGCGTGGCAGAGAGCTGGGAATTGCTCGCGCATGCAGGCTGTGATGCGCAGAAAATAGCCGCGCTGGTAGATGGCCAGACCGTCGGCTCCGGTAAGCTGGGCCGAGGACGCCAGGCGTTCCTGGACATCCTCCGGCGCGACGCGGAGCGGGAAGACCAACGCCTCCTGCATCCAGCGCTGTGTCGCCTCCAGGGTGGGGCTCATGTCTCTTCCAGCACGGCGCTCTCCATCACCTTGGGGACGAGGAAGCCGACCGGGTTGGAGACGCTATCGCCGGCTGGGGACTCGGCCGCCGGGCGCGGCCCCTCGAAGCTGCCGCCCATGTAGCGCTCGGCCTTGCGGACCTCGGCGTGGCAGTCGTCGAAGCTGGGGATATCGCCGTCCCATTCCAGCAGGGTCGAGGCGCCGCCGGTCTTGGCCCAGGCCAGGCGGAACAGCTCCCAGACCTCGGGCCGCACCGGGCGGTCGTGGGTGTCGATGATGTGGGTTCCCATATGCTGGTGGCCGGCCAGGTGCATCTGCACGACGCGCTCGCACGGGAAGGCCTCGAGATAGGCCACCGGGTCGGTTCCGGCGTTGAAACAGCTGACGAAGACGTTGTTGACGTCGAGCAGCAGGCCACAGCCGGTCTCCTCGGCGAGGGAGCGCAAGAACTGCGGTTCCTCCATCGTCGACTGGGTGAAGCGCACATAGCTGCTGGGGTTTTCCAGGATCAGCGGGCGCTCGAGCATGTCCTGGACCTGCCGCACCCGCCCCGCGACGTGGGCCAGGCTTTCCTCGGTCAGCGGCATGGGCAGCAGGTCGTGTGAGTTGAGGCCCATGACGCCGGTCCAGCACAGGTGGTCGCTGACCCAGGCCGGTTTAACCTCGTCGGCCAATTGTTTGAGTTTCAACAGGTAGTCGCGATTGAGCGGGTCCGTGCTGCCGATCGAGAGTGACACGCCATGCAGTACCAGCGGATAGCGCTCGGCGACCTGGCGGATCACCGCCCTTGGACGTCCCCCGGAGTCCATGAAGTTCTCGGAGATCGCCTCGAACCAGTCGACCGCCGGCCATTGCGAGAGGATCTGCTCGAAATGGACGTTGCGCAGGCCAAGGCCCAGCCCCAGGCGAGGGAGGTCGGCGATCATCCCTCTAGCTGCAGCCTCCGGCGCCGGAGAGCCCGCTCGAGCCGCAGGCGGTCATGTTGCCGCGCGAGATGTTGTCGTCGCTGATCCACAGGTAGGTCGGGCCCGTCGCGGCGAAGGCGGCCGGCGGATGGCCGAGGGTTTCCGGCAGGGGCTGGTCGGCAGCGACCCCGCCCGTGGCCTGCTTGTCCAGCAGGTCCTGGCGCAGGCCCGGCCAGACCTTTTCCTCGAACACCTCGCGGGCCCGGGCCCAGACGCTCTTGCCGCGGTTGGGGCCGTTGGTGCTGAACCGCTCGGCGTTGATCGGGGTGGCGCAGGAGCCGAGCGAAGCGCAGTCGTTGGCGCCGGGATTGTCCATCTCCTCGCCGGTGCCGTAGAGGCCGCAGCCGCCCTGGTTCTTGCAGCTGTTCTGGACGTGGCAGGTGTGGTCGACGGCCGTCGAGCAATAGCCCTGGCCGGCGCAGGCGTTGGGCTGGCCGCCCGGCGGTCCCTTGGCGCCATAGCGGTCGGAACCGGCGCAGCTGTTGAGGCCCATGCAGGCGTGCTGCGGCATGCCGGTCGGCTGGGGCCCGATCTTGGGCGGGAAGGCGGGCTCGGCGGCATAGGGATAGGGCTTGGGGACCGGGACGCCTGGCGCGGCCGTGGGCTTGTCGGGATGGGGCATGGTTTTGTCCTCCTGCGCTAGGATCCGGCGGGCCAGTAGGGAGCGACGTCGGGCAGGTGGGCCTTGCCGGACGCGCTGTTGTTCGGCTGGGGCGTGGCGACGCCGACATAGTAGATGACGTTGTTCATCACGCTGACCAGCGGGTCGTCCGGCTTGAGGGTCTTGATGACCTTGTTGGCCGCGTCGATCGCCTCGGCCCCGGCCTTGATCAGGGCCTTGAAGCTTTCCTTGCGGCCGCCGAGGTTGAAGTCCTCGAACACCGGGCCCATGAACTGCTTGTCGTCGATGGGGATCTGCCGGATCGTGCGGATATATTTGTCCAGCACCCAGATCATCGAGCGGTGCAGGCCCTCGTTGAAGAACAGCTTCTGGCTCTGCGGCGGGACCCGGTAGATGGTCTCGGTCATGATCAGCATGTACTGGAAGCAGGCGCTGCAGAAGTCGGCGATGGGCTTGTACTTGGCCGGATAGCCCTTGGCGGTCGGGTTCTTGGGGAAGTTGATCACATAGCCCGCCGCCTCCAGGGCGCCCTTGGCGATCGTCGGCAGCTGCAGGTCGGGCGGCGGCGGCTCGGCCGGCAGCGACTCGGTGGTTCCCTTGTATTCGGCGTACTGGGCCTGCAGGGTCAGGAACTTCACATAGTGCGAGGCCTCGTCCTTGGACGGGTCGTCATCGTCGCCCGGGCCCAGATAGGGGACCGGATAGCCCTCGCCCTGGTCGCAGATGGTGTCGATGGCGCAGGCGGCGTCGAGGATCGAGGCCACCGTCATCAGCTCGGTCGCCCCGGCATGGCTGTCGCCGCGGTCGGGATACTGGGCAATCTCCGCGCCGCTGGGATAGCCGTCGGCCTGGCTCCAGGCCGGGGCCGGACCGCCGCCCGGAGCAGGCTTCCAGGGATCGAACTTGCCGGTCGGATAGACGGTGTCGACGTTGTTGGGCGAGTAGTTGTAGGGCTGGATCGCCTCGGCGGCGGGCCCGCGCTGGAAGTCGGCGTCGGTCAGGAACCGGGTGTGGATCAGGCAGCGGATGTAGGAATAGAACTGGCCGATGGTCTGCCAGTTACGGTCCTGCGGCCACGCATCCCACTGCTCGGGATACTCGATCTGCAGGAAGTGCCAGAGCTGTTCGAAAGTCAGCTTGGCCAGCGGGATCAACACCGCCGTCTCGCCATTGGGACCCTTGGGGCCCTGCGGCTGGTGATAGGGCAGGCCGGTCGGATACTTCTTCGGGGCCTGGCGGTAGATCTGCGGCGCCACCCCCATCGAGAACAGGATGTTGGCCGACAGCGACATGTGGAGCATCTCCTCCACCGCCACGCTCATGATGATCCCGCCGGCCTTGTTGGCGAAGGCCTGGAGGTTGTCGATGGCCTCGCCGCTGTTGGTGTTCCGGTTGATCGAATAATAGGTGTTCAGATAGATCGGGATGGTCGCCAGCTCGATCTCGATGGCGGTCTGCAGGTTGGCTTTCAGCTCTTTCAGCACCGTCTCGCGGTTGCTCGTGGCGTTGAGCGTCGCCACCAGCGCCTGCTCCATCGGCGTCAGCCGCGTGACCGGATCGGACTTCTTCATCGCAAGGCCCCCGCCCATTGTGGCGCATCGGCTCACAGCCCACGCCTGGGCCGAAGTCGACTCAAGTTTCAATGGGTAGTTGTGCGATTCGAAACCGATTTGGCAATGCCGGCCTGACCCAAATCCGGTTCAGGAGTCCTGGAGGCGGCCCACGGCGTCCTTGATCTGGTCCAGCGCGTCCAGGTCGCAGACCATGACCCCATCGGGGCCGGCGATGATGGCCAGGTTGCGCACCCCGACCGCCACGACCTTCACCCCGCCCTCCGCCCGCACCAGGCAGTTTTCGGCCCCGGTCAGCACCACCGCGCCCTCGGCGTTGTTGCCGGCCTCATCGCGCCGGGAGACGGCCAGCACCGCGTCCCAGGCGCCCAGGTCCGACCAGGCGAAATCGGCCGGCGCCACGGCGGCGAGGGCGGTGTGCTCCATGACCGCATAGTCGATGGAGAGCTTCGGGGCGCCGGCGAAGGCCTCGCCAAGTCGGACCTGGCGGCCCAGAGTCTGCGCCCCGTCGAGGGCCGCCCGGGCCGCCTGATTGATGGCCGGGGCGTGGGCTTGCAGTTCGGCGATCAGCACGTCGGGCCGGACGATGAACATGCCGCCATTCCAGAGCCGGCCCTGGTCGAGATAGGCCTGGGCGGTGGCCTCGTCCGGCTTCTCGGCGAACCCCTCCACCCGATAGGCCCCGGCCTCGAGCGGCGCGCCGGGGGCGATGTAGCCATAGGCCGTCGACGGGCCGCTCGGTCGAACCCCCAGGGTGACGATGGAGCCCAGCGCCGCCTGGGCCACGGCGATGGCCACGGTGGCGGCATAGGCTTTCGGATCGGGGATATGGTGGTCGGCGGCCAGGAACAGGGCGACCTCGCCGGGGTGGCGGTCCTGGATGTAGTGGGCGGCGGCGGCCATGGCCGGGGCGGAGTCGCGGCCGACGGGCTCGACGATGATCACGCCCTCGACGCCGGCCGCGGCGAACTCGGCCTCGATGGCCTCGACATGGGCCGGCCCCGCCACGACGATCGGGGCGGCGGCGCCGTCGATGGCGGCGAGGCGGGCCAGGGTCTGGGCGAAGGTCGACTGGCCGTCGACCAGCGGGATGAAGGGCTTGGAGCGCCTGGCGTTGGAGAGCGGCCAGAGCCGCACGCCCGAACCGCCACAGAGGATTACCGGGTGCAGGGCCACACTAGTTGGCCTCGTTGGTCGTCAGCACCTTGTCGAAATAGGCGATGGCCTTGCCCAGACCCGCGCGCAGGTCCGTGGTCGGCGCCCAGCCCAGGTGCTGCCGGGCCAGGCCGATGTCCGGCTGGCGCTGGCGCGGATCGTCGATAGGCAGGGGCAGATGCTCCATGGGCGAGGCGCTGCCGGTCAGTTCGAGCACCAGTTCGGCCAGCTGGCGCATGGTGAACTCGCCGGGATTGCCCAGGTTGATCGGGCCTGTGACCTCGGGCGGGGTGTTCATCAGGGCGATCAGTCCGCTGACCAGATCATCGACATAGCAGAAGGAGCGGGTCTGCTCGCCGTCGCCGAACAGGGTGATGGGCTGGCCGCGCAGGGCCTGGACGATGAAATTGCTGACCACCCGCCCGTCGTTGGGATGCATGCGCGGGCCGTAGGTGTTGAAGATCCGCGCCACCTTGATCTGCAGGCGGTGCTGGCGCCAGTAGTCGAAGAACAGGGTCTCGGCGCAGCGCTTGCCCTCGTCATAGCAGGAGCGCGGGCCGATCGGATTGACGTTGCCCCAATAGCCCTCGACCTGCGGATGGATCGCCGGGTCGCCATAGACTTCCGAGGTCGAGGCCTGGAGAATCTTCGCGCCCAGCCGCTTGGCCAGGCCCAGCATGTTGATGGCCCCATGGACGCTGGTCTTGGTCGTCTGCACCGGGTCGTGCTGGTAGTGTACCGGGCTGGCCGGGCAGGCCAGGTTGTAGATCTGGTCGACCTCGACATAGAGCGGGAAGGTCACGTCGTGACGCATCAGCTCGAAGTTGGGATTGCCCAGCAGGTGGCGAACATTGGCCCGCGAGCCGGTGAAGAAGTTGTCGACGCAAAGCACGTCGGCGCCCAGGTCCAGCAGCCGCTCGCACAGATGCGAGCCAATGAAGCCCGCGCCGCCGGTGACCAGTATGCGTGGCCCGCTCATCGCCCCACCGTCCCTCTAGAATCGCCAGATCAGGCGGCGTTACGCGCCACCTGACGCTCGATCCATTCGTAGGTGCGTTCGAGCCCCGCCACCAGGGGCTGGCTGGGCCGCCAGCCCAGGCGGTCTTCGATCATCCGGTTGTCGGAGTTGCGGCCGCGCACGCCCAGGGGGCCCGGGATGTGGTTCAGATGGATGGTCTTGCCGGCGATGTCGGCGACCAGGCCGGCCAGCTGGTTGATGGTCACCATCTCGTCCGAGCCGATATTGACCGGCCCCTCGAAGCCCGAGCGCAGCAGGCGGGTCGAGCCTTCCAGGCATTCGTCGACATAGAGGAAGGAGCGGGTCTGCAGGCCATCGCCCCAGATGTCGATTGTGCCGCCGGTATTGGCCATGGCCACCTTGCGGCACATGGCGGCCGGGGCCTTTTCCTTGCCGCCGTCCCAGGTGCCCTCGGGACCGAAGATGTTGTGGTAGCGGGCGACCCTAAATTCCGTGCCGTGGTTGCGGTTGTAGGCCAGGAAGAGGCGCTCGGAGAACAGCTTCTCCCAGCCGTACTCGCTGTCCGGGGCGGCCGGATAGGCCGAGTCCTCGGCGCAGTTGGGGTTGTCCGGGTCTTCCTGGTTATAGGCCGGGTACATGCAGGCCGACGAGGAATAGAACAGCCGCTTGATGGTCCGCCGGTGGCAGGCGTCGGCGACGTTGAGGTTGATGGTCGCCGAGTTGTGCATGATGTCGGCGTCATGCTCGCCGGTGAAGATATAGCCGGCCCCGCCCATGTCGGCGGCCAGCTGGTAGACCTCGTCGAAGCGGCGGTCGATCACCGCCCGGACCACGCTCTGCTCGCGCAGGTCGGCCATAACGAAGTCGTCGGCCTCAGTCTCGGCATATTCCGGCAGCTTCAGATCGACGCCCCGGACCCAGAAGCCCTCACGCTTGAGCCGCTTGACCAGGTGGCCGCCGATAAAGCCGCCGGCGCCCAACACCAAGGCCGTTTTCATATTCTCTTACCCCAGGACGACATCCACTCCGCTCCAGCCTGACGCCGCGGACGGTCCGAAGCAACCGTCTGCGTTTCATTGGCGACCGGTTCGGAGGTCACCAGCGCGGGCGGCTCGGCGCGCCAGGTCCGGCCCTGGACCGCGTCGGCGATGTCTTCCAGCGCGTTCACGCAGGCGACGACATCGCCCGGATCGACCTGGCGGTAGGGGCGCGGGCGCTGCGAGGCCAGCAGATGCACGTCCGACTGCACCGGCCCGACATAGAGGATCGGCTGGTCCAGCGCGACACAGGCATAGATCTTCGAGGGCAGCACATAGCCCCAGAAGGGCGCGCGCAGCAGCACCAGATGGGCGTCGGCCGCCCGCAACACCGCCGGCAGGTCCTCGATCGGAACCGGGGCCGAAACATGCAGCGGCAAATTCCGCTCGGCGCAGGCCTCCTGCAGCGGGCCCAGCCGCGCGCCGGTGCCGTTCACCCACAGCCTGATCCGGTCGGAGCCATGGCGGACATGGCGGTCATAGGCCCTGACCAGGGTCTCGATATCGTGGGCCAGGCCCAGGTTGCCGGAATAGAGCAGCAGGACCTTGTCGGCCGGGAAGGGGCGCTCGGCCGGCGGCGCATCGCCCCAGTCCTCGATCGGCGAGGCGTCGCGCACGACCTGGATGGCCTGGGGCTTGACGCCAGTCTCCAGCAGCCGCCGCTTCTGGTCCTCGCCCAGCGCCTCGATACGGGTGGCGAAGCGGCGCAGGAAATGGAAAAGGCCGCCGACGAACTGGAATTTCCGCATGAAGCCGGCGGCGAACACGGTCTCGGGATAGAAGTCGGTGATCCGGTAGATGAGCGTTCGCCGCCAGAGCAGCAGGTTCAGGACGATCATCACATAGGACAGGAAGGGCGGCGAGCCGGTGACCACGATCTCGGTCCCCTTGCCGCGCGGCGAGCGGCTGATGGCCTTGTTGGCGGCCCAGGCCAGCTTGACGTTCTTGCGCAGCGCCCAGGTGGCCCGGGTCAGCAGAAAGCTGCCCTTCTGCAGGCCGACGGCCTTGATGCGGACCTCGGTGAGCGAGCCGGTCTGCATCGGAACCTGGGTGACGCTGGGCTCTTCGCCCAGGCCGATCAGGGTCACCTGGCCGCCTTCCGCCGCCAGCCTGTGGGCCCGCTGGGACATGTATTGGCCGACGGCGCCGAAGGCGGGGGGCAGCCAGTCGCAGACGATGATGGTGTTCACGCCGGCGCCCTCCGGCGGTCCGCGCAGGTCGTCTCGGCCGCAGGCTTTGCGCCCCCGTCCGAAATCGCGACCGAGCATCGCCGACTAGACACTTGAACTCCTCAGTTACTGACCGTCGTTTCCTTCGGCGCGCGGCGATCCGAAATGGTCATCTCGGATGGTTCGCTTACGGACAAACAGCAAATCCGTGGCTGGATACGAGTTTGATCGCTGACTTTTCACTACGCGAAGGGCGCATAGCTTGCCTAGCCCAAATTCGGGGGGGTGGTTGTCGTCGGGGGAAGGCCTGTATTGTCGGCGCTATCAACTCGATTTGGGCAACAATCCTAAGCTGTGCATGCCCCGATGGAGACCATAGAGCGGCAGTTATAGTTCTATCGGGGCGTGTGTTTCCTGCTTAACCGATGCAGGTGGCCCATTTTCGGTAAGGGTCCGATTGGCCGCCCAAATATTGAGCAGCCCTAAGCCAGCCGAAACCAGAAGCTCTGGGCGATGGCTTCGCCCAGGAAGGGCAGGGCGGCGCGCACATCGGGCCGGCACAGCTGGACATAACGGCCGGCCCAGAGGATTTCCGCGCCGCTGTGCTGCAGCCAGGCGTGCAGGACATACTGTTCCCCCCACTCCGGCGTGCGTTCCGCGTCGGCCGGCGGGTAGTCGAACGGCAGGAAGATGTCGTGGAAGTGCAGGATCACGCCGGGCTTCAGCCGGGGGATGATGTCGCAGAAGATGCGGGCCACGTCGTTGCCGACCCGCACCTCGTGGCTGGAATCGACGAACAGGATGTCGCCCGCCTCGAGGCTCTCGAAGACGCTGTAGTCGGCCAACTCCTCGACGCGGGTCTTCTCGAACCGGTCGACGAAGGGGGCGATGTCGTTGCGGGGATAGGGGTCGATGGCGATGATCTGGGTGGCCAGGGCGCCGTCGCGGATGGCCTGGCGGGTGATGCGGGTGCTGCTGCCGCAGCCGATCTCCACCACCTTGCCGGGGGCCAGCATGCGGATCAGGAGGTAGAGCACCTCCATGTCCGGATTGGCGTAGTAGGTGTTGGTCGGGTCGTAGCCGACCGGATTGGGGACGGTCTGCAGCCTGGCCAGGTCGGCCCGGCAGCGGCTCCAGGTCTCGGCCAGCGGGGTCGGATCGAAGGCGTCCATGCCGGGCGACAGCGGGAAGATCTGCTTGTCCAGCAATCCGGCCTGGATCAGGGCCTGGATGCGCTGCTGCTCCTGGCGGTCGGCCGTCAGGCTCTTGAGTTCGATGTTGAGAGGCCGCAGCAGCCGGTTCAGGCCTTGCCGGATCTGGGTTGTCGCCGCCACGCTGGTTTCCTCAAATCTACTGACCGGTCGTCTGCCATAGCCCGACCCAGCCCAGGTCATCCATGTTTTTCGCGCGTCAGGCCGCCTTGCGGGCGGCGATGAGCAGAAAACGGTTGATCGGCAGCCGCCCGCGCCAGCCGCCGCCGCCGTTGCCGGTATAGCCCTTGACCTTCTGCACGCGATAGCCGGCCTTGCGCATCAGGCGCCGCCAACGCCCGGCGGTGTACCAGCGCTCTCGGAAGGGCGCATCCCAGCTGTAGATCCAGCGGCCCTTCAGTTCGTGCCAGGGCTTGAGCAGGCCGCGCAGCGACACCGGATCGCGGTCGAATACCACCAGCAGGCCGCCGGGCTTCAACACCCGGCCGATCTCGGCCAGCGCCCCGTCGATATCGCCGACATGCTGCAGGGCGATGCAGGCATAGACCACCTCGACGCTGGCGTCGGCCAGAGGAATGCGGTTGGCCGTGCCGACCTGGATGGCGCGGTCGGGGCGCTGGGGATCGATCGGATCGACCCCGACCAGCTCCCAGTCCGGATGGCGGCCGGCGAACCAGTCCAGGCACCGGCCAGCCCCGCAGCCCAGGTCCAGCACCGTCGGGCTTCCCCCCAGCCCGGCGATCAAGGGCTCGATCTGCTCCAGCGTGAATTCGTCGAAGGCGCTGAGGTGATCCTCGACCTCGGTCCAGCCCACCTTGGCGGCGTTCTGGCCGTGGCAGGACATCACGAACCACTCCTGCTGCAGGCTGGTGTCCAGCCCCATCCGGGTCCAGCGCAGCAGGGCGTCGGCGAAGAACTTCAGGTTCCAGTTGGGGAAGGAGAGCTTGAGATAGTCGCCCCAGAAGGGGACCGAGCCGGGCAGGGCGCCGCCGATGACCGGGTCGGCCTTGATCTGCTTGGACTTCAGATAGAACAGCGTGTTGGAGGCGCAGGTCAGATAGCCCTCGTCGCCGGTCAGCTCGTGCAGCCGCAGGGCCAGGCCCGCCCATTGGCAAAGGCCCGTGATGCATTTCTCGCGGCTGGCGGGTTTCAGATCGGCGTCATAGTAGCTGACCAGCACGATCTCGCGGTTCAGGTTGGCCTGTTTCAGCGGTTCGGCGCCGCTCAGCGCCACGTCCAGCCAGCGCCGGTCGCCGGTGACCTCATGGGCGTGGAGGAAACCCTCCAGCACGTAGATGATGGTGTGCAGCAGGTAGGGCCGGCCGACCACCAGCTCGGAATGGCGGAAGAGGCCGCTGGGCAGCTGCTGGTCCGCCGCCCAGGCCAGGAAGGCCTCGCCGGCGGCCACGTAGCGCGGCTCGCCGACCAGCTTGCCGAAGTCCATCATCGCCGCGGCGCACCGCGAATAATAGGTCGGCGAGCGGCCGGGCGACTCGCCGGCCCGCAGCCAGGACCCGTCGGCCTCGGACAGGCCGGCCAGCCAGTCGCAGGCTCGGCGGGCGGCGTCGGCGTAGCGCGGCTCGCCGGTCTCCACGAACAGCCGCTGCAGGCCCATCAGCACCTGGCCGGTGTCGAAGGCGGATGAGACCGAGCGGTTGATATCCGGAAAGCTGCCGTCCGGCCGCTGGTGTTCCAGCAGCCAGAGCCCCTGAGCGAGGGCGTTTTCGCGCAGGTCGGGCCGTCCCAGGGTTTCGGCCAGGTCGAGCATGGTCGGGACCAGATAGCCGGTGGTCTCGACATAGCCGTTCTGCCAGCCGTGGATCAGGCTGAAGGCGACGCTGTAGCCGCCGTCCTTGGAACAGCGGTTGTAGCGCAGGATGGCGTCGCCGACCCAGTTCAGGTGCTGGCGGTCGCTCGCCGTGGTCTGGTCGATCATGCCCCTGAAGGCCGATGCCACCTGGGGCGCGTGGCCGGCGAGGGCGAGGAGGTTGCGCAGCTTCATGCGCGGGCGGCCCAGACATTGTGCTCGATGGCCGCGCCGCCGGGCGTCCAGGGCGAGCCATCGACCTGCCGCAGGCTGAAACCGGCGCCGGTCAGGGTGGCGACCAGCTCGGCCACCATCTCGGGACTGGAGTCCGGCAGGCATTCGAACACCAGGTTCTCGGTGACCTCCAGCGTGGCGGCGGCGCCGGAAAGCACTTGGCGTTCATAGCCTTCCACGTCGATCTTCAACAGCCGGACCGGGCCGGGCGCATGCCGCTCATGCAGGGTGTCGATCCGCTGGATGGGCACCTCGAAGCGGGTGGCGACATCGCTGATCCCGGCGCCCTCGACCACCGACAGCCGCGCCTTGTCGTTGCGTTTCTGGTCGTGCAGCACGATCATCCCGTCGCTGTCTCCGGCCGCCGACATGACGACAAGAATATTGGTCAAGCCGTTGATCTGGCTGTTGATCAGCAGTTTCGCGCAGTTGTACGGCTGCGGCTCCACGGCCAGGACGCGGCCGGTCGGCCCCACGCATTGCGCCGCCGCCAGGGCGTGGAAACCCACATGGGCGCCGATGTCGATATAGGTATCGCCGGCCTTCAGCAGCCGGCGGAACAGGGCCGTGGTGGCCGGCTCGGTCGGCTGGCCGGCCAGCATGTGGATTTGCAGCCACTCCTGGGGATCCAGCTCCATGCGGACACCGTCGACCGTGTCGACGGGCGGCATCAGCATCCGGCGCAGCAGGTTCTCGAGCCGGTGGCGGCCTCGGAACCTAGGGCCGCGCAGCAGGGCCTTGTAGAGGGCGTGGATCACGCGGCGGTCTCCGGCGGCGGCATGCGGTTGCTTCCCATCCTGCCTGCAGCCTCGAAGGCCAGGATGGCGGTCATCGCCTCATAGGTCCCCAGCATGAAGGCATAGGCCAGGCCAGCCCGGCCATCCAGGAATCCGCGCCGCACGATGTAGATGTAGAAGAACCGCGCGAACGGCCGCCAGAACAGCGGCATCCGCCCGGCCAGCGCCTTGACGGCCCGGCGGCGGCTGGTCGCGTCTGAACCGAACAGCGCGGTCTTCAGGGCGTCCGGCTGCGAGGGATTGGCGGTCATCTCGGCGGCCTCGTCGGCGGCGTAGCGGACATGCTTGTCCAGCCAGCGCTTGAGGCCATGCGAGAAGCTGTAATGCAGCAGCGCCTCGGGGAAGTCGCCGACCCGTTCCGTCGGCAGGGCTTCGCGCTGGCCGTGGCCGACCTGGACGAAGCGGAGGCGTTTCGCATGGCCCAGCCGCACCTGATAGGCCGGCCACATGCCGGCGTGGCGCAGCCATTTGCCGAACAGCATGGTCTTGAACGGCACGCGCCAGGCGTCCAGCGCCTCGGTGGGTTGCAGGGCTTCCAGGGTCGTCAGGAAGGCGGGGGTCACCACCTCGTCGGCGTCCAGGTGCAGGATCCAGTCGTGCTTGAAGCCGCCTTCGTCCAGGCCGAAGTTGCGCTGGCCGGCGAAGTTGTCGAACGGCCGGTGCATCACCCGGCAGCCGTGGGCCTGGGCGATGGCCACGCTGTCGTCGGTGCTGCCCGAATCGATGACCAGGATGTCGTCGCACCAGGTCAGGGCCGCCAGGCACGAGGGCAGGTTGGCCGCCTCGTTATGGGCCAGGATCAGGATCGAGACCTTCAAGCGCCGCCTCGCATCTCGCGCAGGCCGATCTGACGGGCCGGATTGCCGGCCATGATGGCGTAGGGCGCCACGTCGCGCACCGCCACGGCCCGGGCCCCGACTATGGCATGGTCGCCCACCGTCACGCCCGGCCCGATGAAGGCATCGGCGCAGACCCAGGCGCCGCCCTCGATGCGGATGGTCGCCTTGACCAGCGGCAGGTCGGCTTTGCGGTAGTCGTGGGTGCCGGCGCAGAGATGGGCGCCCTGGCTGACCGTGGCGGCGGCCCCGATGCTGACCAGGCCCAGGTTATAGAGCCGCACGTCCTCGCCGACCGCCGCATACTCGGCGATGTCCAGGTTCCAGGGGACGGTGATGCGGACGCGGGGATGCAGGTGGACGCCCTTGGCGATCCTGGCCCCGAACAGCCGCAGCAGCTGGCGACGCCACCCCCAGAAGGGGCGCGGAGTCAGCGCGAACAGCAGCTGGCCGCCGGTCTCCCAGAGGGCCCGGCCGAGCAGTTCGCCCGTCGTCCATTTGCGCGCCGCGCGGTTGGCGGCGATGTCCAGTTCGCTCACAGCCGCACCGTCCCGGGCGGCGTCCCGCCCCGCACGGCCCACTCATAGGCCGCCAGCATGTCCCGCCCGATCCGCGTCCAGCTGTAGTCGCGCAGCATCCAGTCCCGGCCCTTTGCGCCCATGGCGGCCAGGGCCCCGGCGGGCCGCGCCATCGCCGCCGCCAGCGCCTGGGTCATCGCGACCTCGCCATGCTCGATCCACCAGCCGCAGCCTTCGGTCTCGAGTCCTGCCCAGGGCGCGCCCTTGGTCGAGACGACGGGCGTCCCGGCGGCCAGGGCTTCGGCGACCGTCATGGCGAAGTTCTCATTCAGCGTAGAAAGCACGAACAGGTCGGCCTCGCGATAGGCGGCCAGCTTGCCGGTCCCGAAAACCGGTCCGTCGACGACGACATCGTCCAGACCCAGTTCGGCGACGAGGGCCCGCAGTTCGCCGGCGTGACCGCCCTCGTCCGGTCCCACGATCCGCAGCCGCCAGCCCTGGCGGTCGGCCAGCCGCGACCAGGCGCGGATCAGGCCCGTCAGATTCTTCTTGGGATGGATGCGGCCCAGGGTGAGCACGGTCCGGGTCGCGCCCGCCGCCGGCCGCTCCAGCGACGGCACATCGATGCCATTGGGAATCACCACCACCGGATTGGTCAGGCCAAAGGCGCGGATCTCGTCATGCTCCTGGTCGCTGGTGGCGTGCAGCAGGGCCGCCGCCCGCGCCGCCCGGCCCTGGAAGGCCGCCCACATCAGCCGCTTCTTGGTCCTGGAGAAGGCCAGAGCCGCCGGGCCGAGCATGCCTCTGGGCGAGATCACGAAGGCCTTGTCCGGGCGGCGATAGACATTGGGCGCCAGCCAGAGGCCGTGGGTGTGAACCAGATCGGCCGGCGCCGTCCGCAACGCCGCCTGCATGGCCCGGGAAACGCGCAGCTGTCCTAGGCCCGGCAGCCCGGCCCAACTCTGCGGGAAGATCCGGTGATCGGCGCCCTCCACCGGCCGGGGC
Source organism: Caulobacter ginsengisoli (assembly GCF_030814835.1). Taxonomy (GTDB): domain Bacteria; phylum Pseudomonadota; class Alphaproteobacteria; order Caulobacterales; family Caulobacteraceae; genus Caulobacter; species Caulobacter ginsengisoli. The sequence goes on along the minus strand of NZ_JAUSVS010000001.1, from coordinate 888,273 downwards.
GGGCCGTCGCCGACAGTGAACATCTCCACCCGGGCGCCGACGCCGGCCAGGGCCGTGGCCAGGCTGGGCGCCGAATAGGACGGGCCGGCCGCCTCATTGGCGATGGAGGCGAGCGTCTGGATCACATGCAGGTTGGTCATTCGGCGGGGTTGGCCGCCGCCGCCGGCCGCAGGCTGGCCAGCCTGCGCCCGACGATACGGGCCAGGTGGTGCGAGGGACGCTCGATCGCCAGGTAGAAGACATAGGCCCCGGCCAGCAGCAGGGCCAGCTGGATGGTCCAGCCGGGGATCAGGCCCAGACCCTGCAGATAGAGCGGGCCCAGCAGGATGAAGGTCAGTTTGTGGGTCAGGTAGAGCGAATAGCTCCACCCCCCGGCCCATTCCAGCCAGCCGACGGGCCTGGCCTTCGAGAAGTGGGCCAGTTCGGCCATCAGCCAGAAGGTGACCAGGATGGCGAACAGGTTCAGCGTCCAGGGATAGCCGATCGGGCTGTGGTAGCGCAGCACGCTGCAGACCACCATCGTCGCCCAGGTCGCGCCCCGCAGCGGCCAGAGCCACTTCTCGGCCCAGGCCGTGCGGCCCGCCGTCTGCAGGTCGGCCAGCCAGCAGCCCAGCAGCCAGCAGGGCAGGGCCAGCAGCCAGTTCAGCTTCAGCCCGAACACCGGATAGGCGCCGGACAGCGGATTGGTCGCCGCCACCATCACCGAGAACACGAAGGACACCGCGATCAGCGGCAGCCACGAGCCTGCCTTGCGCCGGGCCAGCAGGAGCAGCGGATAGAGGGTGTAGTAGATGATCTCGGCCGCCACGCTCCACAGGATGGACTTGTCGAACAGCGACATTTCCAGATGCAGCACCGCCGCCCCGGCCAGGGCCGCCAGGGCCGGGATCAGGATGCGGATGTAGCGGCGGGCATAGTATTCCGAGAGGCTGCGGATCTGGTTGTTCCCGGCATGGGCGTAGTGGATGCAGAATCCGGAGATCACGAAAAAGGCGATCACCGCCGCCGCCGAGGAGCTGGTGTTGCCCAGCAGCCCGTCCAGGGCCCGGCCGGCCAGGGTGTGGGTGTCGATGCCGACCCGCAGCGGCGGCTGGCCCGTATGGGCGAACATGACAATGGCGGCGGCGATGAAGCGGATGCTGTCCAGCCCCCGGATTCGCGCCGCCCGCGCGGGTTCGCCTGCAATGTCCTGCGCCTGGTCCACGGTGTTTCTCTAGTGTGCTGGATTTGAAGTTCGACTCATTCTTGGGTCAAGCGTGGGGGCGAACTTCAAATCCAAAAAAGCACACTAGAAACTTATACTTCGCTAGTGTCCTTATCGATTCCGAAGTTCGTCAGCAGATGCCACGGCCCACGGCGAACTTCGGAATCGGGACACTAGCCCGCCTCGTCGGCGTCGACCACCATCCGATGCTTGCCCGCCACGGATGCCGGCAGGGCCTCGACCCGTTCCAGCGCGATCCGCTCCATTCCCGGCGCGATCCGCCCCAGCCGCCGGCGCAGGCCGGCCTCGGCGGCGCCGCCCAGGGCCTGGGCCGCTTCGTAGCGAATCGAGGGCCAGGCGCCGGGGCCATGCCGGACAATCTGGTAGGCCAGCAGGCCGGGCGTATCGCGCACCGCGTGGGTAAAGGCCTCCGAATGGATCGGCGCCCCATCGGGCAGGGGCACGGCGTCGTTGCAGCGCCCGCCGATGGCCGTGATCCGGGTCAGGCCCGGCCCGGTCTCGTCACTGGTCGCCAGGTCGCCGACCGCATAGCGCAGCAGCGGCAGGGCCCGTGGGAAGAGGCTGGTGACGATCAATTCGCCCCCTTCGCCCAGTTCCAGCCGATGGTGGGCCCAGAAGACGTCATAGCCGCCGCCCGGCTGCTCGTAGGCCATCGGCCCGGTCTCGACGCTGCCGTATTCCATGACCACCGGGCAGCCCAACACAGCGGCGACGGTCTCGCGACTGTCGGCCCGGGGGAAGCCCTCGGCGGTGGCGATGGCCGCCTTCAGTCCCAGGGCCGCGAAGGCGTCGGCCCGATCCTCATTGGCCCGCGCGAACCGATCCAGGGCCGAGGCGTAGCCGATGACATAGCGCGCCCGGCTGGCCAGCAGCGCCGCTCCCGCCAGCCGCAGATCCTCCGGCGACAGCCGGTAGGCGCTCCAGCGGGTGTAGCCCAGGGCCGCGTCCGACAGCTTTCGCCGCCAGGCGTAGAGCCGGCCGCGCCAGCCGGCGCCGAAGATATGGCTGTGGCCCCAGATCAGGAACAACGGGTCGCCCGCCCCGATCCCCAGACGCGCCCGGCCCAGCCAAAGGTCCCGGCCGGCCGCCGCCGTTTCCGACGGCAGCACCGGGAACCGCAGCGGTTGGGCCGTCGTCCCGCCGGTCGAGCGCCACAGCACCCTGGGGGCCGGGCCATCCGGCGCGGCCAGGTCGGTTCGCAGGTCTTCCTTGCGCTGGACCGGGACCTGGGCCTCGAAGGCCGCCCAGCTGTCGAACCGCTCCGGCAGGGCCAGCCGCTGGCGCTGGGCCCGCGCCCAGGGCGAGGCCGCCAGGCTCGCGGCCCAGGCGGCGTTCAGCCGCTGCAGCTGCAGGGCCGCGACGTCCGCCGACGGATCGTCATAGATCCCCCGATAGCCGGCCAGGTCCGCCGCGACCCGCCGCCGGCGCCAGGCGCTGAGCGGGTTCATGGCCGGGCCGACACCGTCCGCAGCCAGAGGGCGCTGGGAAAATGCCGCCCGCCCGGCGCCGCCAGGCCATCGGCGTCGCCCTGCGGGTCGTAGCGGGTGAACCAGCCCCTCATCGCCTCCTTGGCCCCGTAGTGCAGCATGCTCAGGCTGGCCTCGATCCGGTAGCCCGGATTGCCGGCCAGGAAGGCGTGCACCAGCGTGCTTTCGGCATGGAAGAACAGGTCCTCGCTGAGCAGCCGGCGCGGGTAGTCGTAGGGGAAGTAGATGTCGTGGAAGTGCACGAACACCCCGGGTTTCAGCCGGGGCAGCACCTCCAGCACCAGGCGGTTGACCTCGCTGCCGGCCGTCACCGCGTGGGTGGAGTCGATGAACAGCAGGTCGCCCGCTTCCAGGGTTTCGAACGTCGCCAGGTCCACGCTCTGCGCCGGCTCGGCCAGCAGGCGGATGCCCCCCGCCGCCTGGCGCCGCCGCAGGAAGTCGGTGGGGTAGGGGTCGATGCAGAGGATGTCCACCGCCCCGCCGGCGTCCTTGGCCGCCGCCTCGATGACCGCCGTGGAGACGCCGCAACCGACCTGGATCACCCGCCGGGGGGCCTTGGCCTGGATGAAGGCGTAGAGAAACTGCGCCTCGATGGGCCCATAGCCGCCGTCGCTGCCGTTGGCGGCCACCGCTTCGGCATGCACGTCACGCGCCGCGAACAGCGCCGTCCGCTCCGGCGTCACGCATTCGCCGACGAAGGCGATCTGGCCCTCCAGTTCGCGGCCCTGCACCCCGTGGAGACTCATCGGCGCCCGCCAGCCGGTCTGGCCCTTCAGCCGGGCCAGGTCCGGGATCTGTGAATAAAAATGCCGCGGCAGGACATCGACTCCCAGCCGCTGGCCCAGGGCGAACAGCCCGTGCAGCAGGCTCTTGCCGGCTGTCTTCACTTGGCGGGTCAGGGACGGCATACGGACACCCGAAAATAGGCAGGGGGCGCCCGCCAACCTGCAACGATTGTGATCACAGCGACGGGATTCCGCCAGCCGCCGCGTTTCATCCTAGGGTGAAAGGGCTTGCCCGGACAATCAGCGTGGGGCGACGTGCGAACGACTGCCATGGAATCCAGCATCGATGGCGACCGCAGGTGGAATATCCCAGGTGTTCCCGCACGAGTCCCGGGCCGTCCGGGCCGGACTGACAGTCATGGGCGGTCTTTCCGGCAACATACCCCCTGTTCTGGGGGCATCGCATTATTGACTTGGCCCGTCCCGCGACAGCAGATAGTTTTTGTGTTCGCTCGCATTTCCGGGGGGATTTGTCGGAATCCATTTCCCAGTGGAGCGTTACGATTCGGCGCCACGTCGCCTGCTTCGCAAATCGCTGGTCAGGGGAGGGTCACACTCCACGGCCTCGCGGAGAGGGGCCTGTGCTGGAGTATGTGTGTGAGGGTGTCACTTGCGACTGCCTAATGTGTTCCTCGCCGGCTGCCAGAAGAGCGGCAGTACGTCCCTGGCGGAATATCTGTCCGCGCACCCCGACTGCCTGCTGTCCAACCCCAAGGAAAACGCCTTCTTTTCCAAGGCCACCAACCTGGAAAATCTGGGTGGCTACACGACCTCCTTCACCGGCGGCGGAAGTCCCCACCCGCGAGTAATCCTCGACGCCACCACCGAGAACATGGCCAATCCGCGCGCGGCGGCCTTCATCGCCGGGGCGCTGGGAACGGACGTCAAGCTGATCTTCATGCTGCGCGCGCCGGCGGCGCGGGTCTATTCCGGCTATCTGCACCTCTACAAGCGCGGCCATGAGCGGCGGGAGCCGGGCGCGGTGCTGGCCGATCTGGGCGGGGACCAGGACCAGGCCGAGCAGACCGAACTGCGACGGCTGGCTCGGGCGCTGGTCGAGCGACGCATCTCGCCCGAGCCCTACAAGCGCCGGTATGACGACTACCTCTGGTCCTTTCGCTATATCGCCAACACCGGCTACCGCCGGCAGGTGGCGCGCTATGAGGCGCAGTTCGGAGCGGCCAACGTCCTGGTGCTGACCCTGGAGGACGCCCTGCGCTCGCCCGAGGCCATGCGCGGCCAGCTAAGCCGCTTCCTCGATCTGGATCCATCGGGCTTTCCCACGGCGCTGCCGCATGAGAACCCCACCAGCCTGCCCGAGCAGCCCAGCCTGCGCAGCCGGATCGCGCGCATCGTCAAGCGCCGGCCCAACGCCGTCGATGTGATCCCGGTGCCGGTCAAGGCCGACCCGGCCATCGCCCGGGCGCTGACCGAACTGTTCCGCGGCGAGACGCAGTACTGGAGTGAGCGGCTGGGCGCCGATCTCGCTAAGATGGGCTGGTAGCCGGCCGCCTCAGCCCAGCAGCGGACGCAACAGGTCCATCACCCGGTCCTGATGCGCCTGGCTGGTGAACCGCTCGGTCAACCGCCGCCATCCGGCTTCGCCCAGCCGCCGCGCCCGGGACGGATCGGCCAGCAGCCCGCCGATCGCCTCGGTCAGTTCGGCAAGGTCGATCGGCCGGCCGATGAGCACCCCGGTCTCGCCGTCGACGACCACGTCGGCCCCGCCGTCGTCATGGCAGGCCAGGCAGGGTCTGGCCCAGTTCATCGCCTCCAGATAGGCCAGCCCAAAGCCTTCCTGGCCGCTGGGCATGGTGAAGGCGAAAGCCCGGCGGTAGAGGCGCTCGAGCAGCTCGTCGCTGGCCCGGCCGGTGAGGAACAGCGATCCGGCCACGGGCGAGGCCGCCGCCAGGGCCTTCAGGGCCGACAGGTCGGACCCGGCGCCGACGAAGACCAGCTGGGCGGCCGGAAACCGGCGGACCAGTTCGGGCATCACGGCCAGCAGTTCGCGATGGCCCTTCTGCTGCTCGCCCGCGTCGGTCCGGCCGACCAGCAGCAGCATCTGCCCGCCCAGCGGCCGGGCGGCGCCGTCGGCCGCTTCCAGCGTCAGGGCTTCTCCGCCCGGCGGCTCAGGGGCCGCCCGCACGGCGAACTGCGGTGGCAGTCCCAGCGGGCAGACGACCGCTCGCCCGCCGCCGAACCGCTCGCGCATGCGACCCAAGGTAAAGCTGGAATTGGCCAGCACCAGGTCCGCGGCCCTGTAGCAGGCGATGCTTTCGGGCCGGATGCGCCAGCTGGCCTCCGAGCCGTGGGCGCAGACGACGACGGGCGCCCGCAGGGGCCTGGGCAGGGCCAGCACAGGCAGCGCCAGACGGACATGGTCGAACACCACCAGCCCCGCGCCGGCCAGCCCGCCCAGGACGGCAAAGGAAAATCCGATCTTGTCGCCGCCGAACGCCCGGTGGTCGCCATCGCGCCGGGCCGGCTCGTTCAGCACCAGGGTGCGAACGGCGCGGCCGTCCTCGGCCGCCAGCCGCCGCAGGGCGTTCAGCACATTGCGATTGGCCGAGGCGATCCCGCCGACCGTTTCGGTGATGCCGGTGGCGCAGAACAGGATCGGGCCGGAGCGCCGCTGGCTCACCGGTCAGGCTTCGTCGCGGCCCATGGGGCCGGGCGCGATCATGGGCGGCGACATCGACTGGGCGGCGCCGGGCCAGGCGTAGTGCAGGCCGCCGTCCGTGGGCGATGGGCGATGGGTGGGCCGCCGGATCAGCATCATCTTCTGCAGGTGGGGTCCGGCGATGGCGATCACCGCGCCCGCCACCAGGGTCCGCTGCAGCATCCCTGAGAAGATCTTGATGAAGTTGCCGTCGAAGCCCATGAAATAGCCGGTGAACAGCCCGATCATCAGCGCCAGGAAGATTTCTCGCGATGGACTGGCCTTGGCCAGCAGGATGATCGCGCCGCCGCCGCAGGCGCCCCAGAATATTCCCAGAACCAGCACGCCCAGCACGCCAAAGTCGATGAAGAACTCGGCCATGTAGCCCAGACCGATCGAGGCGCCTTCCTCATCGCCCGCCGCGTTGACTCCGGCATATTTGCGCACCAGCCAGCTGTCGCCCCCGAGGTTGCCCTTGTTGGGAAACAGGAACCGGGGCTGGGTGGCGTTGGCGATGGCCAGGGAGAACAGCTTGCCGTTCTCATGCGGCACGACCCGGGGCACGCGATCGACCACGTAGGAGAAATACAGGGTGCCGCTGGACATGCGCCCGGCCATGGACTCGCCCGCCGTGGCCAGATCCAGCTTGGGCAGCACCCGGCCGACCACGTCGAAGAACAGTTCCATCCGTTCGAGGGGCGAGGCGGTCACCGTCTCCTGCCAGATTTCGTCGCGCCACTCCCGCTTGACGCCCCCCGACCACACGATGCCGAACATGCCGATGACCAGGATGCCGATCGCTCCAAACACCAGGATCCGCCGGTTTTCCCGCGCCTGGCGGCGTGAGCGCACCCAGGGCCGCCACTGGGCCAGGGCGGCCACGATGACCACCAGCAGCAGTTCCTTGAAGTCACTGAAACCGGTCAGCAGTCCGGGCAACAGCACCCAGGCGGTCGCGCCCCACACATAGCCATAGCCCTTGCCGCGCTCGAAGGCGGCGACCAGCAGGATGAAATAGGGCACGAAACGCAGCGACAGGATGTTCTCGATGATCTGGGCGCCGCCGAACCAGATGTCCTTGGGGAGGATGTCCTCGACGTAGTAGACGGCGAACAGCACGATCGTCAGCATGAAGACCTTGCGCAGGTCATAGGCCGCCGAGGTCGCCAGGGTCTTTTCAAAAACCGTGGTCTTGAACACGGTCAGGACGATCCTCAGTCCCACGACCATTGCGGTCAGGCCCAACATGGCCAGCATAAGGGTCATCGGCAGCGAGGTCGGGTAGCCTCCGCCCGGGAACCTGCCGGTGTTGAGCTGGTAGACGTAGCCGGCCGTCGCCGACAGCCACTGGAAGGATATGCAGGCCGGCAGGATGGGCAGCATGTCGGCCCGCCAGATCAGGCCGACCAGGGTGAACAGGGTGGTGATGCAGACCGCCACCACCCAGTCCTGCAGCACCAGGGCGGCGAAGCCGAAGGCCAGCCCGACCAGGAACAGCGGCAGTTGCAGCGGATAGAGGTTGACCTTCGGCGCCTTGGCCTTGCGGGCGCGCGGCGGCGGCGCGACCGACGCTTCGAAAGCCTGGGCCAGTTCGACGTCGCTCATGCGGCGGTTCTCCGCGGACGCCGGCAGATGGCCAGAATCTGGTAATGGCCCGCGGCGGTGTCGCTCTGGGCGAAGAAGGGGTTCACGCCCAGCCGTCCGACCGCGCGCAGCAGCCGCCAGCCGACCCGCGTCCGGTAGAGATCGGACCAGACCTTGGGCCAGCCGAACTGCAGGGTGACCTCGGCGAAGCTGGCCGCCATCCGCTCGCGCAGCTGTTCGGCGGTGTATTCCATCACATGCCGCTCGTCCCAGACCCGGTCGCTGCGCCAGTGGGGCGTGGTGACCAGGACCACGCCGTCGTCGCGCACGACCCGGGCCATCTCGGCCACCGCCCGGTCCGGGTCGTCGAGATGCTCGATGACATCGGCCATGACCACGCCGTCGAACGAGGCGTCCTCGAAGGGCAGGGCGTAGCTGTCGCCCTGCCGGACGCTGACATTGCCACGGCCCTGCAGCATGGACTGGGCCAGGGCCACGCCCGATGGCTCGTATTCCAACCCCACCACCTCGCGGCACTGCTCGGCGAGCCGGCCGGAGAGGTAGCCGTCGCCGGCCCCGACATCCAGGACCCGCCCTTGCGGCGCCTGGCGCAGGACCATCTCGTAGCGGGCGGCCAGCGGGGGGTTGTAGACCTTGGAGCGGCGGTCGCACTCGCGCCAGTGGTAGGCGCCCATGGCCTCGTACTTGTCGAAAACCGCCGTACTCTGGCTCATGGTCACGGGTTCGCCTTCAGCGTCGACAGCGTTTCTAGCAAGCTCGCCACGCCTGTCGAGTAGCTACCGGCCAGGTTCTTGGCCGCCAAGCCCTGGTTGGGCAGCCGGCGGGCGTCTCTGAGGGCGGTCGCCATTACCTTGGCCAGCGCGTCGGCGTCCGGATGGCGCAGCGTCCAGCCGGTGACGCCGTCCTCGATCAGGTCGGGCGCGCAGCCGGCCTCGATCGAGACTATGGCCGGGCGGCCGCAGGCGAAGGACTCGTTGACCACCAGGCCCCAGGTCTCCTCGCCGTTCGAGGGCAGGACCAGGCAGTCGGCGGCGGCATAGGCGGTGGGAATGGCGCTCTGGTTGACGAAGCCGAGGAAGCTGACGGGCAGGGCGTGCTGGGCGGTAAAGGCCTCCAACTCGCCCCGCAGCGGCCCGTCGCCCACCAGCCAGACCTTCAGCCTGGCCGCCGCCTTCGGATCGCTGGTCCGCAGCCAGCGCAGGGCTTCGAGCACCAGGCCCGGCCGCTTGCGGGCCAGCAGCTTGCCGGCGAACAGCAGCACGAAATCGTCATCGCCCGCGCCATGCCGGGCCCGCAGCGCCGCCGTCTCGCCGGAGACCCGCGCCGCCTGGGCGCTGGCGCTGAAGCGGTCGACATCGATCATGTGGGGCAGGCGGTGGATGCGGCGCTCGGGAACGCCGAAATGGCGCAGATAAGCGTCGGACCGCACCCCGGGGGTCAGATAATGGGCGGCCCAGGGCAGGATGGCCGAATAGACCAGCCGCTTGATCGCCCGCTTCAGCGGCGAGGCCTGCATGGCCAGCTGCGAGTCGAGCCGGATGAAGCAGGGCGTGCCACTGCGATGGCAGGCCCAGCCGGCCTGGATGAAGCTCTTCTTGTTCCAGCCGAAGATGATGAAGGCGTCGAAGTGGCCGGTCCGGACGATCTGGGCGATCTCGGGCGTATCGCAGCCGTTGAAATGGCTCAGGCCCGGCCGGCGCGAGACATTGGTCAGCCAATGCCAGTCATAGCCGTCGAGGAGCGGCACATCCCACTCGAAGGCCGTGCCGAACCCGGCCTGGGCCTGACCTTCGGCCGACTGCTGATGAGCGTAGTAGACGGTCAGGTCGCTGGCCTGGGCCAGGGCGCGGAACCAGGGGCTGTAGTACTGGACGGGATGAGTCAGCAATATGCCGAGCCGGGGCTTCATGGGGCCGGCTTCCAGCGGCTGGTGTCGATGAGGCCCAAGCTCTCGAGTTGGGCGATATCGGGGGCCATGCGCTCGTAGAGCCGCGCCCGATCCGTCGCATCCAGGCGGGGATAGCCCGGCTTGAAGAACACCGCCTCGGAAGCCTGGCGCAGCTTCAGCCCGCGCTTGACCGAATCCATGGCCTTCACGCCGAAGGTCTGCTTGGCCCATTGGTAAGGGCCGCGCGCCACCCCGACATAGAGGCGGGAATAGAGGAACCCCGCCAGCCCGCCGCGCGGCTGCACGCCCACCCGGCTTTCGGCGGCCGAGGCCTCGGCGGCGGCGGCGGAGAAGTCGAAGCTTTCGATCTCCAGGAACCGGCAGAGGCGCTCCAGGCTCGGGCCCAGCCGCTCGCCCGCCAGGTCGGCATGATCGAGGACCAGCAGCCGCTCGCGCGGGAAATGCTCCAGCCAGCGGGTCAGATGCTTGCCGTAGAGGGCCGGCTCCAGAAGGATATCGCCGAACCGGTCCAGCGCCTGGAACAGGTCGGGGGCGGGGTCGACCGGGGCGTGGTGATGGAAGTTCTGCCGGCGCAGGTGCCAGTAGTGCGACTGCAGCTGGTCGACCGGGTTGCGCAGGATGGCCAGGATGCGGCTGTCGGGAGCCAGCTGGGCGGCGGCGGCCGGCGCCTGGGGCGAAGCCAGATAGCGCACCGAGAAGTCGCAGCGAACGGCGTGGGTCTCGCCAGCGTCGAAATAGGCCTGGTACTCGTGCAGCCGCGCCGCCAGATTGCCGTAGTGCAGGGCGTTGAGCTCCTTCTGCGGCGGCATGAAGATGTCGGGGTGGGCGGCCAGCAGGCCGGCCAGCCAGGTGGTGCCGGCCTTGGCCGCGCCGATGCCCAGCAGGTTGGGACGGCGGGTCGGCGGCAGGGTCAGGCCCGCGAGGGTCGCGCTCATCGGCCCGGCCTCTGGATGGCGCGGTAGATGGCGGTCCAGCGCTCGGCGAACTCGTTGACCCCGAACCGCGCCAGGGAAGCCCGCGCCGCCTCGCCCTGGCGTTTGGCCATGGCCGGGTCGGCGACATAGGCATCCAGGGCGTCGGCCAGGGCCTGGGCAGTCCGCGTCTCGCAGATGAAGCCGTCGACGCCGTGCTCGATCACTTCGGGCAGGCCGCCGCTGCGGAAGACCACGGTCGGGGCGCCGGCCTTCTTGGCTTCCATCACCACATTGGCCAGGGGCTCGTCGGTCACGGTGGGCGCGGCCACGACATCGGCATGGGCCAAGAGGCCGGGGACATCTTCGAGATAGCCCAGGAAATGCACCCGGCCGGCCAGGTCCGGCTTGGCGAGGGTGGCGTCGCGCAGCTCGCGGGCCCAGGCGTCGCCCACCCAGTCGGAGACCCGGCCGGCGATGAACAGCCGGGCGTTGGGGTGGCGGGTCGCGACCGTCTCGAAGGCCTCGACCAGGCAGTCGGCGCCCTTGGTGGCGTTCACCTGGCCGACGAACATGATGTTGAAACAGCCCGGCTCGACCAGCGCGGTGTCGAAGGGCTCGGTCACGACCCGGGCCGGCGGGCGGCTGTAGACGACATGCAGCGCTTCCTCCGGCGCGCCATGCTCGCGCATCTTGTCGGCGATGAACCGGCTGACCGCGACGAAGGCGCTGGCCCGCCGCACGATGAACCGCCAGACCAGGCTGTAGAGGCGGTTGTGGGTGACCGGCTTGTCGCCGCAGCGATAGACCAGCGGCGTGCGGGTGACCGCCAGGGCCGGCAGCACGCTCAGCACGTTCAGCTGGGTGTTGGCCAGGATGTGGGTGGGCCGAAACCGCCGCCTGGCGTTCAGGAAGGCCAGGCTCGCCCGGGCGATGACCCATGGGAAGTTGATCAGCGGGTTGATCGGATAGTCCGGGCGCGGCGGGGTGATGTAGGGCGCGAAGGCCAGGTCGTAGCCGAGCGCCGCCAGTTCCTTGCGCATCGGCTCGGCCCAGGGGTCGCTGGAGACCAGCAGTTGCACCCGTGCGCCCTTTTCCATCAACGCGTTGAGCGCCTCCAGGTTGGCGCGTTCGGCGCCGTACATGACCACGCCGCTGAGCAGGGCCAGCACGCGGATGCCGTTCTCGGGGACCGCCGTGCTCGTCATTGGTCCGTCCCGGCGGAGGCCAGGGCCGCGTCGAACAGGGCGCACTCCCGCGCCGCCATCGCCCGGGCGCTGAACTGTTCGGCCAGGACCTGGCGCCCCGGCTCGGCCTCGACCGGTCGCCCGGCTGCCCTGGCCAGCCAATCGGCCAACGCCGTGACCTGGTCCTGCGGCGGCCGGGCGCTGTCCAGCAGGAAGACGCTGTCCAGGCCGGCGACCTGACGGGCGAACGGCGCATCGGCCGCCGCCACGCAGAGGATCGGGCGGTCGGTCGCCAGATACTGGAACAGCTTGGAGGGCTGGTAGGCCTTGTCCTCGGACCCCAGGATCAGCAGCACATCGGCCTGGGCCAGGGTGGACAGGCTGTCCATCAGCGACACCCGATCCGGCTGCTCCCGCACCACCTCCTGCAGCCCCATTTCGTCCGCCAGCGGGGCGGCGATGAGGGGATTGCCGCTCAACTGGTAGCCCGTGCCCAGAAAGCCCAGCCGGAAGTCGCGGATGGCGGGCCGGTCGGCGCCGGCCGCCAGGGTCGCCAGCAGCATTTTGAGGGTGGGCAGCATGCCGTCGCTGACCCGCCCGGCATAGAGGCCGAGCCTGGTCGTCGAGCGGTCGAAGCCGGACGACACGGGCTTGCCGGTCCGCCGGGCGACCTCGAAGTCGAGGGCCTCGATGCCGAAGGGGATGGTGTCGCGCGGCACGCCTTCCAGCCGCGGGTAGGCCGTCTCGAGCGCCGGAACATAACGGTCGCTGACCGCGATCAGCCCGCTGACCGAGCGCATGGCGCGCGCCTCGAGCCGCCGATGGATGGCGTACATCATCCGCGACTTGAGGCCTGGCCGGCGAAACGACGTGGCGCTCGGCGGGGTCGTGTACCAGGGATCGTGCAGGTCCAGCACGAAAGGGGTGGCGAAGCGGCGCCGCCAGCGGTCCCCCAGGGCCATCACCGGAAAGGCGGTGGTCGAGAAATAGACCAGGTCCGGCGAGATCTCGCGAATGAGCCGGTCGCCGGCGGCCTTCAGCGGCTGCCAGGCGCGGAAAGCCAGGGCCGAAAACCCCAGCGGCCTAGCCCAGCGCTCGGGGAAGGCGCCCGTCCGGACGATCCGGATCTCGCTGGGCACGGTCTGGGTCAGCCGCTCGTCGATCAGCCGCCCGCAGTCCTCGGGCCGCACGGCCAGCACCGTCGGCGACCAGCCGTGATCGGCATAGTAGCGGCAGCTGGTCCTGACCCGGTGCATATCCACCACGTCTGACGGTGGGAAATGCGGTGAAACGATAAGTAGCTGACGCATAGGGCTCGAGCGGGCGGCGGCGGTCAGGCTCGCGGGGGAAAGGCTGCCTTCAGAGCGGTCCTGAACCGTTGCATGTCAACCCCCGCATTGCCCTCGGCCAGGGCGAAGGCCCGGGCGTTGGCCGCCAACTGCGCGCGCAGGTTGGGGTCGGCGTGCAGCCGCCGGATCTGGGCCGCCAGATCGCCCGGCGAGCCCGGCTCGAACAGCAGGCCGCCCTGCGAGCGGTCGACGATGACCTTCAGGCCGGGCAGGTTCGCCACGACCACCGCCAGTCCGCCCATCATGTAGTCGAACAGCTTGTTGGACACCGTATAGGTGTGGTTGGCCGGACCACGGCGCTCGAGACAGAGGCCGACATGATGGACGGCGGCCAGTTTCACCGCCTCCGCAGGACGGTAGGGCGGCAGGACCCTGACCCGGTCTCCCAGGCCCAGCTCGGCCACCCGCCGGGCCAGCGCCGCGCCGCCGTCGAAAGGGGGACGCCCCTGCACCGACAGGGTGACATCGGCCGGCAGCTGCGTCATGGCGACCAGGACATCGTCCAGGCCCCGCTGGCCAAACCCCACCACCGAGTTTCGCCAATAGAGCGACAGCCCCTGGTCGGGCGGGGCGGGGAGGTCGGCCTCCACGGCCGGCGTGTTGTAGAGCGCCAGGGGCTGGGCGATGCCGTATTCCCTGGCCAGGACGTCGGACAGGACTTCGCTGGCGGCGGTCACCAGCACGCAGCGCGGCAGCCAGCGCGCCTGCAGGATCGGCACGGCCCGCGCCTCCTCGGGCGCCTGGGAGTCGCCCATGTCGGCATGATATTCCATGCTGTCGAAGGCCAGACTCCCGCCGCTGGCCATCGCCGCCCGGGCGGCCGGCAGCAGGGTGTCGATATTGTGCGCGTAGTAGAGGTCGGCCTGCAGCGCCTTGAGCCTGGCGGTCAGGCCGATGACCGGCGCGCCGAACAGCGCCTCGGTGATCTGGCCGGTCAGCCGGAACCAGGCGCGGGCCAGGCGAACCCGAAACCGTCGCCAGGCCAGGGCGGCGATCGCCAGTCCGCCCGCGCCGCGGACCGGATAGCGCGCGGTGAGGCGGCGAACGCCTGGCGCCTGGGTCAGCACCGGCGGGTCGGCGGTCGTCGCCCCCTGGGGCTGCAGGTCCAGGAAGATGACTTCGGCGTCTGGAAAGGCTTCCTGAGCCGCGGCGGCGTGGTGGGGGCCGCGCGGCTCGGCGTTCGCGGCGGCCGAGGTGACGACACAGATCCTCACGCGGCGCCGGCCCCGTGCCTGGCCAGGATGGAGTCGGCGATGCGCGCCGCCGCCCCGCCGTCGCCGAACGGATTGGCCCGGGCCGCCATGGCGCGATAGGCGCCGGCGTCGTCCAGCAGCCGCTCGGCCTCGGCCACGATCCGCGCCGTATCCGTGCCGACCAGAATCGCGGTGCCGGCGGTCAGGGCCTCGCCGCGCTCGGTCTGGGCGCGGGTGACCAGGACCGGCTTGCCCAGCGAGGGGGCCTCCTCCTGGATGCCGCCGGAATCGGTGATGATCAGCTCGCAGCGGTCCATCAGCCGGGTGAAGGCCAGATAGTCCTGAGGGGCGATCAGATGGACGCAGTCACGGGCCTGCATCCGCTCGGCCACGGTGCGGCGGACCACCGGGTTGGGATGCACCGGCCAGACGATCTCGACATCGCCGCGCGAGGCCAGCCGGTCGAGGGCGGCGCAGACATCGGCCAGGCCCCCGTCGAAGTTCTCGCGCCGATGGCCGGTGACCAGGATCATCCGCCGTCCCAGGGCGGTGAAGCCGGCCTTGGCGTCCAGCTCGGCGGCCAGGCCCGGATCGGCCCGCAGCCGCCCAACCGTGGTCTGCAGCGCATCGACCACGGTATTGCCGGTGACCAGGATGTTGTCCGGGGCCGCGCCTTCGCCCCGCAGCACGGCGGCGGCGTGCTCGGTGGGGGCCCACAACAGGTCGGCGACTAGGTCGACGAAGCGGCGGTTCATCTCCTCGGGCCAGGGGGCGGTCAGGTCGCCGGTGCGCAGGCCCGCCTCGACATGGCCGACCGGGATCTGGCGGTGGAAGCCGGCCAGGGCGCCGGCGAAGCTGGTGGTGGTGTCGCCATGGACGATGACCCGGTCGGGCTTGACCCTGTCCAGCACCGGCCCCAGCCCGGTCAGCACGCCGGTGACGATATCGTCCAGGGTCTGGCCCTGGCGCATGATGTCCAGGTCGAAATCGGGTTTGAGATCGAAGATGTCCAGCACCTGATCGAGCATCTGGCGGTGCTGGGCGGTGACGCAGACCAGGGTCTCTATGCCCGGACGACGGCGCAGTTCGGCCACCACCGGCGCCATCTTGATAGCCTCCGGACGGGTGCCGAACACGATCAGCTGCCGCGTGGCGCTCATGTGCTGCGGATCGCCAGCCTGGGGTCCAGGCGCAGCAGGCGGAACAGGTAGCGGCTGCCGGGCATCAGCCGGCAGATGCGGGCCAGTCCCTCCATGTCGATGAATCGCGCCAGCAGCAGCAGGGTCAGGCCGCAGCCCAGGCCGGTCAGGCCCAGGGTCAGGACCGGTTGGGTGACCTCGGCCTGCTGATAGGCCGGGATCGCGGCGATCGAGAGTCCGGCCGCCATCAGGATAAGTCCGGGCAGGGTGGCCCGGGCCATGTCGCGCACCAGGATGACGCCGCGCTGTATCAGCACCCCCATCAGTCCCGCCAGCAGGACCAGATGCGCCCCGGCCAGGTAGAGCACGTAAGGGTAGATGCCCCAGCGAGCCAGAACCCCCAGGCCCGCCAGGGTGACCACCGCCGAGACGATGTCCATCACCAGGACGGGCAGGGGGCCTTCGTTGGTCAGCATGACCAGGTTGGACATGGTGATCAGGCCGCTGACCACCGCCGCGATCAGCAGGGGCCGCACCAGCGGGACCGCCTCCAGCCACTGGTTGCCATAGAGCACATGGATGGCCGCATGATTGGCCATGGCCACCGCCACCCCGGCCGGGGCCCCCGCCCAGAGGCCCACCCGCAGCAGCAGGCCTGCGGCCCGCTTGGCGTCGGGCGAGCGCGGCTCCAGCTTGGCGACGGCCGGGTAGAGGACGGCGGTCACCTGGTCGGACAGCCAGATGGTGGCGAACTGGGCCAGGCCCATGGCCCGAACATAGATGCCCAGGGTGCTGAAGCCGACCAGGGCGGAGAAGGCGACGCTTTCGATGGCCTGCTGGGCGGTGCGCATGACATCGCCGCCCATGCGCTTGATGCCGAACCCGAAGGCGCCGCGATAGGCGCTCCACCGGAAGGTCATGCCCCTCAGCGCCTTGTCGTCCAGGAGATAGGCGACCACGAAGGGCAGGGGGACCACCAGGTTCTGGGTCAGCAGAGCCCAGATGCCGAACCCGTTCAGGGCCAGGGTGATGGAACTGGCGGCGTAGAGCACGAACGAGACGACCTGCAGCATCCGGATCCGCTCGAACATCAGCTCGAAGCGCAGATGGGTCGCGTAGTGGATGCGCGGGACGTTCAGCAGGATCGAGATCGAGGCGGCGTGCAGATAGATGGCCACCGGCGCGAAGGTCGGCGAGAACCACATGGCCAGGGCGATCAGGTTGGTGATCGTAAACAGCAGCAGATGCAGCAGCAGCCCAAAGCCCAGCTGGCTGTGGTACTGCTCCAGCGTCGGCTCCTTCTGGGTGAAGAGGTTCTCGGTGAACCGCTGCATCGAGAAGGACATCACGAACAGCAGGATGGTGCTGACCGTGCCGTACTGGCCGTACATGTGCGGCGCGATCAGGCGCGCCAGCACGAAGCTGAGCGCGATCGAGCCCACCTTGGTCGCCGCCGCCAGGCTCACGCCCCAGATGACCGTCTTGCGCGTGCGCTCGACGTCCAGTCGGGGGTTTTCCATGGCTGGAGGGGGCAGTTCCTCGTCCATCAGCCGGCCTTCTGATGCCAGCGCCAGGCCGAGCCGATGATCTCATCGACGCTGGAATGGCTCGGAGTCCACCCCAGCACCCGCCGCGCCTTCTCGGCCGAGGCGACCAGGGCGGCCGGATCGCCCGGCCGGCGCGGGCCGACCTGGCGGCGGATCTTGGCGTTGGAGAAGCGCTCGACCGCGTCCAGCACCTCGCTGACCGACAGGCCGGTCCCCGTGCCCAGGTTGAAGACGTCCGAGCCGCCGCCGTTCATCAGATAGTCCAGGCCTCGCACATGGGCGTCGGCCAGGTCCCGCACATGGATGTAGTCGCGCACGCAGGTGCCGTCGGCGGTGTCGAAGTCGTCGCCATTGATGCTGAAGGTCCCGCCGCCGGCCTGGGCCGCCCGGATGGCCAGGGGGATCATGTGGGTCTCGGGCTCGTGCTTTTCGCCCACCTCCAGCTCGGGATCGTCGCCCGCGGCGTTGAAGTAGCGCAGGGCCACCGAGCGGATGCCGTGCGCCACGCCATAGTCGGCCAGCATCTTTTCCGAGATCAGCTTAGACCAGCCATAGGGATTGATCGGCGACTGCGGGTGGGTCTCGTCGATCGGCAGGCGGGTTGGAACGCCATAGGTGGCGCAGCTGGACGAGAACAGGATGCGGCTGGTTCCCGCCTCGCGCATGGCCTCCAGCAGGTTCAGCATGCCCAGCGCATTGACCCGGTAGTAGTCGCCCGGCTGCTCGATGGACTCGCCGACATAGGCCAGGGCCGCGAAATGGGCGACCGCGTCGGGGCGAACCTCGGCCATGGCCCGCTTCAGCGCCGCCGCGTCGGTGACATCGCCCTCGATCAGCCGGCCCCATTTGACGAACTCGCGCCAGCCCCGCGAGAGATTGTCATAGACCACGATGGTCCAGCCGGCCGCCGCCAGCGCCTTGCAGCAGTGCGAACCGACATAGCCGGCCCCGCCGGTGACCAGGATGGTGCGGCTCATGCGGAGGCTTCCAGGGCGTCGGTCGGGGCGATGGGTCGGGTCTGGCCTTTCAGGGGCTTGTTCACGAACGGCCTCTCACAGAAGAACCAGAACACCGCCGCGAAGGCGCACATGAATAACGTCCGGGACACGAATTCCGAGCCATGCGGCAGTCCCAGCCGGACCAGCAGGTTGGCGAAAACCTGCGAGGAGGTGATGTTCATCTGGTGCGTCAGGTAGAGACTGTATGACGCCAGACTGGCCGCGCTGAGTACGATGCCGAAAATACTGCTCCGATAGGTCCCGTCAAAACGCCGCGCATAGATCAGCAGCAGGGCGAAGCCGCTGGTGACCATCCACTCGTAATAGGCCGAGCGGCCCTCGAAGCGAATGGTGAAATTGGCCACCAGGGCGCCGGCGAACAGCAGCCACAGGCCCAGGTCGATCATCCGGTCGACGCGCTTGTCCAGGCCAAGGCACAGCCGGGCGAAGACCAGCACCCCGACCGCGAAACACACCCAGTATTCCAGGAAGAAGCCGAAGGTCGTCGAGGGAAAGACGATGTTCCAGACCAGAGCCGCGGCCATCAGCCCGGCCACGCCCAGCAGCATGTGGCCCCGGAGCCAGGTGGAGGCATACATCAACAGGCCCATGACGATGTAGAACTGCTCCTCGTAGTTCAGCGACCAGAAGCCGGCCACGAACAGGGTCGGATTGGCGAAGGCGTGCGAGGTCGGCGCCGTCAGCAGGGTCAGCCACTGGGTCATGGTGAAGTTCTGGACCCAGGGGCCCAGCGTGTCGGGCAGCTGGTCGGCCCCGCCGGAATGGATCTTCACCAGGCGCGTGGCGATGAACAGCAGCAGGGCGAAGAAGTAGGGCGGGTAGATGCGCTTGAGCCGGCGATACATGTAGCCGGTCGCCGGGACATTGTTGCGCCGGCACGAGTCCGACGAGGCCGAGATGCAATAGCCCGACAGCACGAAGAAGATCAGCACGCAGGTGTGGCCCAGGTCGAATCCCGGCCGAACGCCCAGATGGGAAAACACCACGCCCAGCGCCGCCAGCGCCCGCAGGCCATCGACCATGCCGTAGCGCGCGCCCCAGGGGGCTGCTGGGATGGCTGGCGTTGTATCCCCGTCCGGGGAGGTCGTCGTCATCTCAAAGCCCCTCCCGGCCTCTATAGAAGGCAGGCCGATGCGCCGTCACGGAAAATAGCGCCGCGCCGGAGCATCGGCCGGTCGATTCAAGCGCGGACCAGCTTTTCGGCCAGCCGCTCGGTCAGGGCCAGCAGGTTGAGGGTGGGGTTGGAGTGGGATGCGGTCGGGAAGACGGCGGTGCTGCAGACATGCAGGTTGGGAATGCCCCAGACCTGCAGTTGCGAATCGACCACCCCATCCTCCGGCCGGGCGCTCATCCTGGCGGCGCCCATGTGGTGATTGACGTCCCCGACGTGCCCTCGCCAGTCGGCATTGTCAGCCCGCACATAGTCGTAAGGCTTGAGCGTTCCCAATCCGAGCCGGGACAGTTCCTGGATCAGCGCGTCGGTGAACGACACCATCGTCTCCCATGTCAGGTCGGTGATCCGCCAGTCGAGGTTGGCCAGGCGCTGGCCGAAGCGGTCGGTTTCCTGTCCGAGGGTAATGCGGCTGTCGCAGATAGCTTCCTGTTCCGCCATCAGGCTGAGCACCGCCGTCGCGCCGGGCTTGTAGACGACCCCCTCGGTCGCCAGCACCCAGAGTCCGGGAAGCAGCTGATCCAGAATGGTCCCCACTCTGGCCAGTCGCTTCAGGGTGGGTTGCCGCAGCAACTCCCTCAGTTCGGCGAACGGTCCGAACGTGTCGCCCTCGTGCCGCCAGAGCAGGCTGGCGGAGACGTTCAGCTTTCGGTTCGCCCGCTGCCACCGCGGACTGGCGCTCATGCGGACCGAATACAGCCGCCCCCAATGGAACCGGACGCCCAGGACCGACTGCAGGCGGCGCATGTCGCCGGTCTCGACCACGCCCATGTCGCAGGCGGGATGGTCCATGAAGCCTCTGCCGAGCCAGCCGGACCCCGACCCCAGCCCATCGGCGACCTGGTGGTTGTTGAGCAGGAGGAGCCTGGTCGTTTCGATCCCGCCGGCCGCCAGGATGAGGTTCGAAACCCGTCCTTCCCGGCGCTGACCGCTGAAATTGGCGATTTCGATCACTGAGGCGGCGCCCGTCTCGTCGAGATCGATGCGCGTCAGATGACTGTTGTAGAGGACGGTGACGCCAGCCTTCAGTCTGCGGCCATGGCGCTTGAGGAAATTCGGCTCCGTCGACCATTTCGCATAGTGCCGGTCGACAAGGTCGGGATCGAACGCCACCGGCCGGATGCCGAGGCGGCGATCGATGGCTTGTCGATAATCGAGCTTGTCGACGCCGATGAACTGGTTGGCCCGCGCATAGTAGCGCTCGACCTCCCGAAAATCGATCGGCCAGCCGCTGTTCCGGGCCCAGTCGCGCGGCTCGAAATCCAGCGGCGAGAAGGGCAGGGACTGCCCGCCCCAGGCTATCGTGGTGCCCCCGACCGCCCGCCTTCGCGTCGTGATCGGGTTGGAGAGGGGCTTTCCGGACTGCTCGATCCGGTTCAGGGCGTCGCGGTCGTCGCTGGGCGCGATGTCTCCGCTCTCCAGGAGCAGGACCTTGCGGCCGCTTTCCGCCAGGCGAACGGCCAGCAGAATGCCCGCCGCGCCCGCCCCGACGATCGTATGATCGAAGGCGCCAAGATCGACCCGGCCAAGATCCCGATTGCCGTCAAGGAAAGGCATGGGTCATCCCGCCAGGACTCTCAGATTGGTTCTCACATGGTCGGGCCTGGTGGACGAGAAGAGCACCAACCCCTGGGGGTTGGCCGTCAGCCGCTCGGCCAGCGCCCGTCCGGCGGCCTGGGGGTCGCCATCGCGCGCCACGCCCTTGAGACAGCTGTGGAAGATGTGCTGCTGGGCGGGAAACCGCGCGATCAGTCCTGCGCTGCCCGGCCACGCCGGCCCCGCCTCGTACTGCAGGACATCCCAGCCCTCGAGGTCCTCAGGCGACAGGGCGCCGTAGCGGGTGGCGGGCGCCGCCAGCCCCAGCCGCCGGACCTTGCCGCTCGCCCGCAGGCTCTGGAGATAGTCGAACGCCTGGGGCGTCAGCGCCGCGGGAACCTCCTCATGCAGCAGATAGAGATCGATGTGGTCGATCCCCAGCGAGCGCCGGCTGGCGTCGAAGGCGGCCTCGATCTCCGATCGCTCGATCCGGCGGCGATCGGGCTCGACCGGTTCGGCGGTGGCGGGCGCGCTGGGGGTTTCCGCCCTGCGCCGCGCCAGCCGCCGTCGCACCGCGTTCAGCGCCAGGGCGGCCGCCAGGGGAAGATTTGGCGTGCGCGGCGGCGTCAGGCCGAATTTCGTGGCGACCGTGACCCGGTCGCGGCGTCCCCGCAGAAACCGCCCCAGCAGGCGCTCGGAATAGCCCTGTCCGTAGATCGGCGCGGTGTCGAAATGCCGGATTCCCAGGTCGTAGGCCGTGTTCAGCAACCGCATCGCCTCGCCAGGCGTTGCAAAGCTGGTCAGGGCGACACAGCCAAAACCCAGTCTGTCGATCATCGGGGGTCTCGCAGGGATGGTTGCACGAAGTTCAGCGATCCCGAACGCGGCCAGCCGCCAGGATGGCGCCCGTCCCCAACGGCGTCCAGAACATACCGGCCAAAATCGGGGCTCACGAAAAGCGCGCTCGCCCGACGGATTCTGGCGACGGATTTCGGCGCCTGTTGTTGTTCACAATGCTGCGGCGGATTGGCGCGGGGCGATGGGGCCGTGTTATATGTCCGCGAACTACGTGTTCGCGGTTGCCCGCCGCGATCAGGCGTTGCATGACGCGTGTCCGAACGACGCGCGCTGCCCCATGGACCCCGGGGGTGTTACGAGTTGGGGTCCACGGACTTGAGTTTGGCCTGAAAGGCGGAGTGGACGATGCCGAGTGGTGAGCAGAATATCGAAGGTGGGTCGTTCGACCGGTCGTCGCCCATCGTCATTCTGCGCAATCAGAATCTGCCCGATCCCAGGCTGCAGGGCCTGCTCATGGGCGGGCCGGGGGATGAGACTCAGGACGAAGGTCTTGAGTTCATGCAGTACCTGCACATCATCCAGAAGCACTGGATGGTGATCCTGGCGGCCGTCGCCGTCGCCATCGGCATCGGCATCGCGGTCACCCTGATGACCCAGCGGGTTTATGAGGCCGGAGTCACGGTCCAGATCGACAAGGAAGCCGCCCAGGTCGTCGACGTCCAGAACCTCGAGCCGGCGGACCAGGGGTCCTATGACGAGTTCTTCCAGACCCAGTACGGCCTGATCAAGAGCGAGTCGCTGGCCTCCCGGGTCGTCGACAAGCTGGGCCTGGTCAACGAACCGGCCACGCTGCATCTGCTGGGCCTCGACAGCTCGCAAAAGGGCGGCGGCACGCTGACCTTCACCCAGAAGCGCGAGGCGCTGATCACCTATCTGCTGGGCAATCTCAACGTCGCGCCGGTGCAGCGCTCGCGGCTGGTGCGGATCACCTTCGACAGCCCCGACCGGCAGTTCTCGGCCCGCATCGCCAACGCCTTCGCCGACAACTTCATCGCCTCGAACCTGGATCGCCGGTTCGACGCCTCGGCCTATGCCCGCAAATTCCTCGAGGAGCGGCTGGCGGAAACCAAGGCCCGGCTTGAGCAGAGCGAACGCGACCTGGTCGGCTATGCCCGCCAGCAGCAGATCATCAACGTGCCCGCCGGCGGCGGCACGGGCGGGGCCGCGTCCGGCAGCAGTTCCTCGGGCGGTTCGCCTTCCGGCACCAGCGGCAGCGAATCCCTGACCGCCACCAGCCTGGTCGCCCTCAACTCGGCCCTGTCGACCGCGCGGGCCGAACGCATCATGGCCGAACAGCGCTGGCGCCAGTCCCAGGCGACCGGCGGGGCCGGCACGCTGGATCCGCAGCAGAACCTCAACATCCAGCAGCTGACCCTGACCAAGGCCAACCTGCAGGCCGAGTACCAGGACAAGCTTTCGCGGTTCAAGCCGGACTTCCCCGACATGATCCAGCTGAAGAACCGCATCGACGGCATCCAGGCCCAGATCGACGGCATCAACGCCAATTCGCGCAGTTCCAGCGAACAGGCGCTCAAGGCCCAGTACGACGTCGCCCTGCGCCAGGAGCGGTCGCTGGAGGCCCAGGTCAATCAGATGAAGGGCTCGGTCCTGGACCTGCGCGACCGCAGCATCCAGTACGACATCTACCAGCGCGAGGTGGACACCAACCGCACCCTCTATGACGGCCTGCTGCAACGCTACAAGGAGATCGGTGTCGCCGGGGGCCTGGCCAACAACAACGTCTCGATCATCGACCACGCCAAGCCGCCGCGCTTCGCCACCAAGCCGTCGCTGCGCAAGAACCTGGTGACCTCGGCCCTGCTGGGCCTGATCCTGGGCATCGGCCTGGCCTTCCTGATCGAGATGATGGACGAGTCGATCCGCTCGGTTCAGGACGTCGAGCGCAAGCTGGGCCTGCCGCTACTGGGCTCCATTCCCAAGCTGGAGAAGGGGACGACGCCGGCCGAGGCCATCGCCGACCTCAGATCACCCTTCGCCGAGGCCTACTACTCGGTGCAGACGGCGCTGCAGTTCTCCACCGAACAGGGCATCCCCCGAAGTCTGGCCGTGCTCAGCGCGCGGCCGTCGGAAGGCAAGACCACCAGCGCCACCGCCATCGCCCGCAACCTGGCGCGGCTGGGCACCCGGGTGCTGCTGATCGACTCCGACCTGCGCAATCCCTCGCTCCACCGGGTGATGGGCGTGGAAAACAGCGCGGGCCTCTCCAATTATCTGAGCAGCAATGCGGGCCTGGAGCACTTCGTCAAGGAGTCGACCCAGCCCAACCTCTACCTGATGCCCTCCGGCCCGCTGCCGCCCAACCCGGCCCAACTGCTCGCCGGCGCGCGGCTGCTCGAACTGCTCAAGGACGCCGGCTCGGTGTTCGATATCGTGGTCTTCGACGCCCCGCCGATCATGGGCCTGGCCGATGCGCCGCTGCTGGCCTCGCGGGTCGGCGGCGTGGTGCTGGTGGTCGAATCCGGCCGCACCGGCCGCAAGGTGGTCAAGGCCGCCATCCGCCGCCTGAAGATGGGCAACGCCCGCATCCTGGGCGTGCTGCTCACCAAGTTCGATCTGCGGGTCAGCGGCTACGGCTATGGCTACGGATATGGCTACAGCTACAACTACGACTACTCCTACGGGACCAAGCCGGCCATCGAGGACGGCAAGCGCTCCAAGTCCGCCGGCCGCTAGGGTCGGCGGGTCTTGAGCCAGCGCGGGTCGAAGTCTCTCTGGCTGCTTGCCGGCCTGGCCGTCGGCGCCCTGGTCCTGGCCGCCGCCATCCTGAGCCAGATTCCGGCCGCCCTGCTCAGCCGACAGGCGGACGGAGGCGACAGCCAGGCCCGCGATCTGGCCCGGCTGGGGGCCGAGCGGCTGCGCGCCGCCGATGTCCGGCTTGCGGAGGTCGAGGGCCTGGCCAAGGCGGCGCTGAACAAGGCCCCGGTGGAATCCCGCGGCGCCAGCCTGCTGGCTCAGGTCCGCTTCCGGCAGGGCCGGCGCAACGACGGCGACGCCCTGATGCGGGTGGCGACTCAGCTCAGCCACCGCGACGACGACGCCGACCGCTGGGCCTATGTCCAGGCCCTGGAGACGCGGCGGTATCCGGAGGCCTTCACCCATCTCGACGCGCTGCTGCGGCGGCAGACCAGCGCCCGCAAGCCGCTGGTGCGGACCATCTTCCCCTATCTGGGCGACCCGGCGGCGCTCAAGCCGCTGCTGGCGCGGCTGGCCAGGGGACCCAGCTGGCGGGTCGCCTTCTTCGAGCTGCTGACCGACGAGGCGCCCGATCCGTCCGCCGCCTTCCCGATTCTCGCCGCCCTCAAGTCCAGCGATCATCCGCCGACCCGCGGGGAGCAGTCGCAACTGCTGCGGCGGCTGGTCGCCGGCGGCCGCTACGAACAGGCCTATCTGTCCTGGACCCTGCTGATGACCCCCGAGGAACTGGCCCGGCAGGGCAATCTGCAGGACGGCGGCTTCGACGGCTGGACCTCGACCCCGCCCTTCGGCTGGAACTTCGATTCCGAACAGGGCGGCGGCGGCGCCATCGCCAAGCTGGGAGCCGGCAAGGGTTCGGCCCTGCATGTCACCTATGATGGGGGCCGGGACCAATGGCTGGTCCGCCAGCTCCTGGTCCTGCCGCCCGGCGACTACCGCCTGACCGGCCGCTTCCGCACCCGCGCCGGCGGGCGCACCGAGTGGCGCATCGTCTGCCAGGGGCCGGCGCCGGTGGTGACCCAGGTTCCGATCGGCGACAGCGGCGACCAGTGGCGCAGCTTCTCGGCCAGCTTCACGGTCCCGGCCGCCGGATGCCCGGGCCAGTCGCTGGTCCTGCAGGGCCTGCCCGCCCGGCTGGACGTCCCCATCGAGGCCTGGTTCGACGACATCGCCGTGGTGAACGCTCATGCGGGCTAGTCCGCCGTCCAGCCTGCTGATCTCGATCCTGACCGGCGTCGTGCTGGCGGGCTGCCTGGTGTTCGGCGGGGCCAGCCGCCAGAACGCCTTCCAGGTCATCGGGCTGGAACTGCTCAGCCTGCCGCTGCTGTTCTGCGCGCTCTGGCGCCATGCCGCCCTGGGCAGCTGGGGCGAGATTCGCGGGCCGGGGCTGATCGTGCTGGCGATCGTCGGCATCGTGCTGTTGCAGCTGGTTCCGCTGCCGCCGGCGATCTGGAACCATCTGCCCGGCCACGCCCCCGCCGCCGAGGCCCTGCGCCTGGCGGGACTGGACAGGGCCTGGCGGCCCTACAGCCTGACGCCCGAGGTCACCGCCCGCTATGGCCTGGCCCTGCTGCCGCCCATCGCCGTCTTCCTGGGGGCCGGCCAGATGCACAGCCGCCAGCGGCTCTGGCTCAGCCTGCTGATCCCGCTGGCCGCCGCCATCAGCCTGGGCGTGGGCGTCGCCCAGCTGCTCGGCGACCCCGAGGGTCCGCTGTATTTCTACGCCAACACCAACCGCGACTCCGCCGTCGGCCTGTTCGCCAACCGCAACCACCAGGCCGCCCTGCTGGTCGCCTGCCTGCCGTTCGCCGCCCTCTGGCTGCGACCCTCCGAGCAGAGCCGGGGCCGCCCGCCGATCGGGCCGCTGCTGGTCATGGCCCTGTTCGGCATCGTCATCATTGGCCTGATCGTGCTGAGATCGCGGGCCGGGGTGCTGCTGCTGGTTCCCAGCCTGCTGGCCAGCCTGGCCCTGACCTGGCGCGGCGGCCTGGCCTTCAACCGCTGGATGGCCGCGGGCCTGGGCGCCATCGTCGTGGGCGCCATTGTCCTCGGCCTGCTGGTCGGGTTCGGCCCGCTCAAGCAGCGTTTCGAGACCAAAGGCGAGGGGCGGGCGGTCTCGGCCCCCATCGCCGCCGGCGCCGCCTGGGCGCTGCAGCCGCTGGGCGGCGGGCTGGGCTCGTTCCGCAACATCTATGCGGGGGCCGAGACCAACGAGACCATGTTCGAGAGCTACTGGCTGCACGTGCATGACGACTATCTCGAGCTCTGGCTCGAGGCCGGCTGGCTGGCCCTGGCCACGCTTCTGGGGTTCCTGGTCTGGTGGAGCCGGGCCGCCGTATCGGCCTGGCGGGGGCCGCCCGACCTGCCGGGCAGCCTGGCCCGGGCGGCCAGCGTCGCCAGCGGCCTTTTGCTGATCCATTCGGCGGTCGACTATCCGCTGCGCACCCTGGCCATGGCCTGCGTCTTCGCCTTCGCCTGCGGGGTCATGGTCCGCCGGTCCAGCCCGGCGGAAGCGCGCGGCGCGGCGGCCATCGGTTCGGGGCCATCCCGTCGGGCCATCGGCGCCGGGGGCTAGAAGGCGACGGACGCTCCCAGCCCACGCGCCTGGGCCTGGCGATAGAGGAACCAGCCGCTGGCCAGGTCCTGCACGACGATGCCCAGCGACTTGTAGACGGTGACATCGGCCTCGCTCAGCCGGCCGGGCAGGTCGCCGGCCATGACCTGGCCGATCTCACCCAGCAGATGAGTCTCGCCCACTCGTCCCGAGGCCAGGGCGTGGAGCCACTCGCCGCCCTGCCGGCGCACCGATTCGGCGTGATCGGCGAACAGGCGGGCCCGGGCCACCAGATCGTCGTCGGCTTCGCGCGGACCGGCCCGGGCTGAGCCGACAAGGTTCACATGCGCGCCCTCGTCAACCCAGGCGCCTTCGAGGATCGGTTCGCTCGCCCCGCTGACCGCGCAGATCAGGTCGGCGCCCTCCACCGCCTCCCGCGCCGTGGCGCAGACCCGGAAGGGGAGGGGCAGGCGGGCGCCCATCCGCCCGGCGAAGGCGGCGGCGCGCTCGGCCGACCGGCCCCAGACCCGCACCTCGCTCAACGGGCGCACCCTGGCCAGCGCCTCGGCATGGCGCTCGGCCTGTTCGCCATAGCCCAGCAGGGCCAGGACATGGGCGTCGGGGCGGGCCAGGACGTCGGTCGCCGCGGCGCTGGCGGCGGCGGTGCGGATGGCGGTGACCTCGCCGGCCTGGATCACCGCGACCGGGGCGCCGCTCTCACGGTCGAACAGGGCGATGACGCCCTGGTGCGAGGGCATGGCGCGGTCGAAATTGCGCGGGAAGACGCTGATCAGCTTGGCGCCGAAGGTGTCCTCGGCGGCGCCGGGCATGACCCCGAACTGGTCGCCGTCGCCCATGTCGATGATCTGGCGCAGGGTCTGCCGGGTGCGGCCGGCCGAAAGGGCGATCATCGCCTCGCGCATCAGCGGAATGCAGGCCTCGTAGGTCAGGATCTGGCGGACCGTCGCGCCGTCGATGACCAGCAGGCTCATCAGCCGCCCCAGACGTCACGGGCGAAACGCAGGAAGTTACCGCCCAATATCTTGTCGATCCGCGCCTGCGAGTGGCCACGCGCCGAAAGCAGGCCCGCCAGTTTCTCGAACTGCCCCACCCCGCGCAGATCGGCCACGAAGGGATAGGTGTCGGCCCGCTCGCCGGTCGCCCCGATCCCCGCCGCCGCCCGGTCGGCAACCTCGCGTTCGAGATGCGCCTGGTAGGCCTTCAGGTCGTCGATGCCGGTGATGTCACCGTCGGTGCCCAGCCCGACATGATCCTCGCCGCAGACGTTCAGGGCGTGCTCGATATGGGCCACGACGTCGCCCGCGGTCGGATGACCGTCCCGGGCGAGGAACGGCATGAAATAGAGTCCGACAAAGCCGCCGCCCTGCGCCACCCCGCGCAGTTCCGCGTCGGTCTTGTTGCGGGGCAGGTCGCAGAGGGCGCGGCAACCGGTGTGGTTGATCGAGATCGGCGCGCGCGAGGCGGCGATGGCGTCCAGGCAGGTCCGCTCGCCGCTGTGGGAGAGGTCGACCATGACCCTGGCGGCGTTCAGCCCCTCGACGACTTGGTGGCCAAGCGGGGTGAGGCCACGGTTTTCCGGCGCCATGGCGCCATCGCCCAGCAGGTTGGCCGGGTTGTAGGTCAGCTGGATGACCCGCAGGCCCTTGTCGGCGAACTCGGCGATCCGCTCCAGATGCTCGCCGATCTGCACCGCGTTCTGGAAGCCGTAGATGACGCCGGTCCGGCCCTGGTCATGAGCCGCCTGGATGTCGGCCGCGCTGCGCACCGGGACCAGGGCCCGCGGGTGGGCGGCCAGCACCGCGTCCCAGGCGGCGATGGATTTCAGGCTGGTCTCGTAGGGATCCTCGGGGCCGGCGACATAGTCGAGGGTGACGTTGACCGCGGCGATCCCCGCCGTCCTGAGGTCGCTCAGGGCCCTGGCGTCGATGTCCATGTCGCGCGGCACGGTCTTGTCGCCGGGCGGCCGGGCCAGGGCGAGGTTGGGGTTCTCGATGCCGCCCAGGGCGTTGATGATCATCCCGCGCTCCTTCGCCCACCCCAGGCCCGGCGTCGCCAGGGCCAGCCCCGTCGCCAGCAGCCCCCGCCGGTTCATTCCGCGTCCTTGGTCTCGGCCTTGCTCACCGGCCGGTAGTCCTTGCGCCAGAAGAGGACGCCGCGCTTGACGGTCAGGCGCACGGTGCGGAAGGCCCGCACGTCCTGGCTGGGATCGGCGGTCAGGAAGACCAGGTTGGCCAGCTTGCCCGGCGTGATGGTTCCCATCTCGGCCTCGCGGCCCACGGCCTTGGCGCCGTTCAGGGTGGCGGCCTTGAGGACGTCCAGCGGCTTGAGGCCGGCGGTGTCCTGCAAGTACTGCATCTCATCCTGCAGGGCCGGCCAGGGGCTGGTCCCGGGCGAGAAACCGTCGGTGCCGACGGTGATGATGACGTCGGCCCGGTAAGCCTGGTTGGTCAGCCGCGCGGCCAGGGGCGCGCTGCAATAGGGCTTGGGACGCGACGGATCGGCGGCGCTCATCCGCGCCAGTTCCTCATAGACCCAGAGGGTGGCGTCCAGGACCTGGTCCTTGGCCTTCATGGTCTCGAAGAGCCCGGCCATCGTCGGATCGTCGCCTGCCGCCAGCCGCTCCTCCTGGACATTGGGCCGGCGATGATAGGCGAGCGGCATCTTGTCCGAGACCTGATAGGCCAGCATGCAGACATGCGAGACGCCATCGACGCCGGCCGCCAACACCTCGGCGGGCGAGGCGGGGAAGACGGCGGCATGGGCCCAGACCTTCAGGCCCTGGCGGTGGGCCTCGGCGGTGATCGCCGCCACCCGCTCGGCCGACAGGTCGGCGTAGATCTTGATCGCCGTGGCGCCGGTCCCCTTGGCCTCGGCCACGGCCTGGCGCAGGTCGGTGTCGGCGTCCACCGCCCGCATCCACGGGGTCTTGCCCGGTGTCTCGCCGGCAGTGACGGCCTGGGTGCGCGGGTCCTCGAAGAACTCCGGCCCGGCAAACAGGGCGGCGTAGTAGATGTCGGGCCCGGGAATCTCGCCGACCCGGGCGGCGCGGGCGAGATCGGCGACCTGGCGCAGGTCGTCGGCCATGTCGCGCTCGGCGGTGATCCCGCCATAGAGATCGCGCCGCAGCATGGCCTCGGCGTAGCGGCGCATCGGGGGCGTAGCCAGGTGCACATGGGTGTTGATCAGGCCGGGCGTGACGAAGGCGCCCTTCATGTCGACGACCTTGGCGCCGGCGGCCTGAACCTGGCCGACAGGGCCGACCGCCTCGATCCGCTCGCCGCGCACCAGGATGGCCATGCCGGGCTGGGGCGGGCTGGCGTCGCCGTTTACCAGGGTGAGGTTGGCGAACAGGGTCGCGGGCTCGCCATCGGCCTGGGCGGCCAGCGGGGTGATGGCCAGCAGGGCCAGCATGAGCAGGGCGGGGAGGAGTCGCATCCGGGCCAGACTTGGCCAAAGCGGCTCCGATTGCAAAGCCGGAAGGGCCGTTAACGGCGTTGCAAAAGCTTTCATTCAGCATGCTGGCCAAGATCGGCCGTAGAAGGCGCTCCCGATTGTCTAACGCGACCCTCAAGTTCGCCCTGCTGGCCGCGGCCTGCGCCAGCCTCACGGCTTGCGCCACGCCCCAGCCCCGGCTGGCGACGCGCCTACCCGACGCACGCCCACCGAGCGGTCGGGTTCCCGGCACCATGAAGCCCTATCAGGTGAAGGGGGTCTGGTACACGCCGCGCGAACAGCCCAACTACGACGAGATCGGCATCGCCTCCTGGTACGGCGACCAGTTCCACAACCGCCAGACCTCCGACGGCGAGATCTTCGACATGTGGATCCCCTCGGCGGCCCATAAGACCCTGCCGATCCCCTGCATCGTCTCGGTGACCAACCTGGACAACGGCAAGACCATCAAGGTGCGGGTCAATGACCGCGGCCCCTTCGTCAGCGGCCGCATCATCGATCTGTCGCGGGCCGCCGCCGACGAGCTGGGTTTCCTGCAGCGCGGCACCGCCCGGGTGCGGGTGCGCTATATCGGCCCGGCCGGCGACCGTCCGGACCGGCAGCTGGGCCTGACCCTGACCGCCGCCAAGCCGTCGAGCGGCAGCGGGCGCTGGAAGGTGCAGGCCGCCGCCTTCACCAGCCGCGACAACGCCGAGCGGGCCAAACGCCAGCTGGGCGAGCTGGGCAAGTCCGATATCGACGAGATCGGCCGCGATGGCGATACCCTCTACCGCGTCACCGTGGGCGGGGCCCGCGACGAAGCCGCCGCCGACGCCCTGCGCGATCAGGTGGCGCGGCTGGGCTATCCCGGCGCCAAGGTGCTCAAGCCCTAAAGCCACTACTGGACTTTCGCGCCGAACCGTCCGAATGGGTCGGCGTGTCCCAGGGCTATTTCATCACCTTCGAAGGCGGCGAGGGCAGCGGCAAGTCCACCCAGATTCGCCGCCTGGCCGAGCGCTTGACCGCGTCCAGTGGCCGCGAGGTCGTGCTGACCCGCGAACCGGGCGGCACGCCGGGCGGCGAGGAGATCCGCGCCCTGATCCTCAATGGCGCGGTCGACCGCTGGTCGCCGGTCAGCGAGGCGCTGCTGATGTCCGCCGCCCGCCGCGACCATCTGGAGCGGGTGATCCGGCCGGCCCTGGCGCGGGGCGCGGTGGTGCTGTGCGACCGCTTCGCCGACTCCACCCGCGCCTATCAGGGGCAGGGCGGGGCGGTCGACGCCGAATTCATCGCCGCCCTGGAACGCCATGTGGTCGAAGATACCCGGCCCCATCTCACCCTGATCCTCGACCTGCCGGTGGCCGAAGGCCTGGCCCGGGCCGGCGCGCGGGCGGGCGGCGAAGAGCGGTTCGAATCCAAGGGCCAGGCGTTTCACGAGCGGCTGCGCGCGGCCTATCTGGCCATCGCCAAGGCTGAGCCGGAGCGCTGCCAGGTGATCGACGCCGCCCAGTCCCAGGACGCCGTGGCCGCCGCCATCGAAGCGGCCCTGGCCGAACGGCTGGGGCTTTGACGATGGAAGCCGCCCCCCATCCCCGCGACGTCTTTGAGCTCAACGGCCTGGAGCGCCAGGAAGAGGCCGTGCAGGAGGCCCTGGACCGCGGCCGCATGCACCACGCCTGGCTGCTGACCGGCCCCGAGGGCGTGGGCAAGGCCAGCTTCGCCTTCCGCGTCGCCCGCCGGCTGCTGGGCGCCCGGCCCGCCCCGGAATACGGCCTCCTTGGCTCGTCGCCCAACGATCCGGTCTCGCGCCAGGTCTCGGCCCGCTCGCACCCCGACCTGCTGGTGCTGGAACGGCTGGGAGAAGACGGCAAACAGCGCAAGGTCATCCCGGTCGACGAGGCCCGCCGCTTGCCGGAGTTCTTCGCCAACACCCCGGCGACCTCACCCTATCGGGTGGCGATCATCGACGCGGCCGACGACCTGAACGTCAATTCGGCCAACGCCGTGCTCAAGACGCTGGAAGAGCCTCCCGAGCGTGGCGTGCTGCTGCTGGTCAGCCATTCTCCGGGCAAGCTGCTGCCGACCATCCGCTCGCGCTGCCGGCGGCTGGTCTTCACCGCGCCCAGCGAGGAACTGGCGGTCAATCTCGTGCGCCTGCGGGCCGATGTCGACGCCGCCGACGCCCAGCGGCTGGTGCATATGGCCAAGGGCGCGCCGGGCCTGGCCCTGCGGCTGGCGGGGGCCGGGGCGCTGGCCATCGACGACGCGGCCGAGGAGATCCTGCGGGGTTTGGCCAAGCCCGACGAGGCGGCGCTGCTGGCCCTGGCCGACGGCTTCCGGGGCGGGGAGGGGGCCCAGCGGTTCGAACTGCTGCTGAACCGCCTGGCCGACCGTATCCATGAGATGGCCCTGACCCAGGCCGCCGCCGGCCTGGCCGAGGGACTGGACCGCTGGGCCCAGGCCTGGGCGATGATCAGCCAGCTGCCGGGCGAGGCCGAGGGGCTGAACCTGGACCGCGCCGACGCCTTCTGGACGGTGATGCGCGAGCTGCGCGCGGCGGCCGCCTGAAGATGCTGATCGACAGCCACGTCAACCTGCACGCCCCGCAGTTCGCCGACGACCAGGCCCAGGTCATCGAGCGGGCCCGTGCCGCCGGGGTCGGGCTGATGCTGACCATCTGCGACAAGGTCTCGTCCTTCGAGGCCGTCCATGCGGTCGCCGTGGCCCATGACGACATCTGGTGCACAGTCGGCACCCATCCGCACGAAGCCAAGGAAAATCCGGACCTTACGGCGCAAGACCTCATCCAGCTTACCGAGCGGCCCAAGGTGGTCGGCATCGGCGAGTGCGGCCTGGACTTCCACTACGACCTCAGCCCGCGCGACGAACAGGCCAGGGTGTTCCGCGCCCATGTCGAGGCCGCCCGCGCGACCGGCCTGCCGCTGGTCGTCCATACCCGCGAGGCCGACCAGGTGATGGCCCAGATCCTCGAGGAAGAGCACGCCAAGGGCGCCTTCCGGATCCTGATGCATTGCTACACCAGCGGCGCCGAACTGGCTGGCCGGATGGCGGCGCTTGGGGCCTGGTTCTCTGTCTCGGGCATCGCGACCTTCAAGGCGGCCGGCGATGTGCGGGCCATCATCGCCGACATGCCCGCCGACCGGATCATGGTCGAGACCGACTGCCCCTATCTGGCGCCCGTTCCGATGCGCGGGCGTCGCAACGAGCCGGCCTATCTGCCGCACATCGTCGCCAAGCTGGCCGAGATCCGCGACTGGAGCCTGGCCGAGGCCGAAGCGCGGACCAGCAACGCCTTCTTCGACCTCTTCGATCGGATACCCCGGCCGTGAGTGGGACGCTGGAGGTCACCGTGCTGGGCTGCGGCTCCTCCGGCGGCGTGCCCCGGGCGGACGGCAATTGGGGCGACTGCGATCCCGCCGAGCCGAAGAACCGCCGCCGCCGCTGCTCCCTGCTCCTGCGCCGGCTGGGGGAGGGCGCCCAGACCACGGTGATCGTCGACACCTCCCCCGACTTTCGCGAGCAGGCCATCGCCGCCGGCATCAAGCGGCTGGACCACATTCTCTTCACCCACGACCACGCCGACCAGACCCATGGCATTGATGATGTAAGGGCCTTTTTCCTCAATCAACGCAGCAAGATACCGGCGCATATGGATGCGGCTACGGAACTCAGTCTGTCGCGCAAGTTCGGCTATATCTTCGAGGCGGAAGGCGGCTATCCGGCCATCTGCGAGCGGCGGCGGCTGACGGCGGGCCAGATGGTGGTCCTCGACGGGCCTTCAGGCGCCATTGCGGCCCAACCGTTCGACGTGCGGCATGGCGCCATCCACTCGCTGGGATTCCGCTTTGGTCCCGTCGCCTACATTCCGGACGTCGACGACCTGCAGGCCAGCGCGCTCAAAACCCTGGCCGGCGTCGAGGTGCTGATTGTCGATGCGCTGCGCCACACGCCGCATCCGACCCATGCGCACCTGGCCCGGACCCTGGAATGGATTGCCGCGATCCAGCCGGGACGAGCGATCCTGACCAACATGCACATCGACATGGATTACAGGCGCTTGCTGGAAAGTCTTCCGATGGGCGTCACGCCGGCCTTCGACGGCATGAGGCTTGAGCTCGATATCTAGCTATTATTTCCGATAATATTCCTTAGGCGAAGAACGTATCCCGCCAATGGGGGCGTCCCCCGTCCTGACTAACGCCGCCAACGGCTGCAATTCGGCGTTGGCCAAAGTCCCCTGACCCAGGTCTCCTCGCTCATCGCCCAGATGCTGGCGAAGTTCGGCTCGCCCGTCGGCGGCTTGCCGGGATCGCCGGGATGCAGGCTGAAGATGAACTGCTTGCCGACCAGCGTCCGGCTGGCCTCGGCGTCGGTGATCGCGGCGTCGGTGGCTGGAAACCCGACCGCGCCGGCCTGGGTCGGCAGGTCCGGCAAGACCATCGTTGGCGACAGGCTCGAAGGACGGTCGTTGCGGGCGCGGATGGCGGTTTGCACCAGATCGCCCGCCGTGGCGCTGATTTCCGAAGGCGCCAGCACTTCGTCGATCCGCAGCGTCACCCCGACAGAACCGAAATTGTAGCAGTATCGATCGGCGCTCTGGAGCCGGCAGTCGCGGCTGCGCGCCTCCACGACCGTGGCGATGACCGCGCTGCGGCCCGAGCACAGAATCTGTTCGAGGCTGGCGGGCATGACGGCCTGCGCCGGACCGGCCATGGCCGCCGTGACGACAAGGGCGACGGCGATTTTCCGCATCATCCGACCCGCTCCCTGCCCAGTTTCCCTTTGACGGGACGGTGGCGTCTCTGTCCCATGGGGTCAATGCAGTCCCTTCGCCGCGCCCAGCCCGCCGACGCCTCCGCCATCGCCGCCCTCACCCGCCGGGCCTACGCCAAATGGGTTCCGCTGATCGGCCGTGAGCCGCTGCCGATGCGGGCCGACTACGCGGTGGCGGTCGCCAGCCATCGCTTCGACCTGCTGTATGTCGGCGAGACCCTGGCGGCGCTGATCGAGACGACGCCGCGGGACGACGCCCTGCTGATCGTCAATGTCGCGGTCGATCCGGCCTTCCAGGGTCGGGGGCATGGCCGCCGGCTGCTGGCCCTGGCCGAGGATCTGGCGGCGGAGGCCGGGCTGGCCATCATGCGCCTCTACACCAACCAGGCCTTCGCCGAGAATGTGCGGCTCTACCAATCGGTCGGCTATGCCATCGAGCGCGAGGAAACCTCCGAGTTGGGCGTCACGACTTATATGGCCAAGACGCTCTAGACCCTGTGGGCTGCTCGGGCTCAGCGCCGTAGGAGAAGGCCACGTCGCGATCTCCCAGGAAGCGGCCCAGGCCTTCCAGAACCCCGACCGCATTGGCCGGCGGCGCGGCCTGCTGATAGGCGACGATCCGCACCCTTCGGCCCAGCGCTTCCGGCAGCTTCTCGACAACTCCGCCACTCTTGATGAAACCCAGATAGGCGTTGATCTTCCGCTCAAGGGCCAGGAAGTGTTCGCGCTCATTGGCCCAGTCCAGATCGTCGATGATCGTCAGGACCACCTCGCCGTTCGCCTCGTCGATCCCCATGGCATCGATCGTCCCGGCATCCGCTATCGACACGCCATCTCTCCCACCGGCTCCACAAGCCGTGTAGGACACTGCCGGATTCCAACCCGGATTCCAATCTTGGGGGGCCAGCTTGCCACAGTCTTCTTCGCGGATATCGGGCGGGTTGTTGCCGCTCGGCGCGACCATGCTGGCCATGGCCGGCTTCCAGGTCGGGGCCTCGCTGGCCAAGGGACTGTTTCCGGCCACCGGCGTGGTCGGGGCGGTGACCCTGCGCCTGGTGTTCAGCGCCGTGCTGCTGATCGCCCTCACCCGGCCCTGGCGGAACTGGCCGCGCCCTGCCCCGCTCGGCGCGCTGTTCGGCCTGGGCGTCTGCGTGACCGCCGCCGTCCTGTTCTTCTACCTGGCAATCGACCGCCTGCCGCAGGGCGTGGCCATAGCGCTGCAGTTCGTCGGACCGATGAGCGTGGCGGTGCTGGGATCGCGGCGGACCCGGGACTTCGTCTGGGCGGGCCTGGCGGTGCTGGGGGTCTGGCTGCTGATCGGAACCGGCCTCACGCTCAAGGGCGTCGACCCGCTGGGCGTGCTCTGGGCCATGCTGGCGGCGGCCGGATGGGCCGGCTACATCCTGTTCGGCCGGGTGGCGGGCACGGCCTTTGGCAACGCCACGGCGGCGCTGGCCATCGGTATCGCCGCCCTGCTGGTGCTGCCGTTCGGAGCGCTCCAGGCGGCCGTCGTCTTCCAGCAGCCGGGGCTGATCCCCCTGGCCCTGCTGGTGGCGGTGATCTCGGCCGCCCTGCCCTTTTCGCTGGAGATGTACGCCCTGCCCCGCGTCCCGGCCCGCACCTTCGCGGTGTTCACCAGCCTGGAGCCGGCTTTCGGGGTGCTGTCGGGCCTGGTCCTGCTGCACGAGCGGCTGACCCTGGCCCAGACCGCCGGTGTCGCCGTCGTCATCGCCGCGGCGGCCGGCGCGGCCTGGTCGAGCGCCGAAAGGCCCCAACTGCCGGCCCCGACCTGAACCCGCCATGACCCTCGACATCCCAGACATCGTGCGGCGCAGGGCCGTCTCGCGCGGACCGGCCGGCGAGGCCTGGCTGACCGCCCTCCCCGGCCTGGTGCGGGACCTGGCTGAGGAATGGGACCTTGAGCTGGGCGCGACCCTGACCGGCGGCACCGAGGGCCTGGTGGTCGCCGCCAGCCTGGCCGACGGCCTCCCGGCGGTGCTGAAGCTGAACTTCCCGGGCGCTGATCCCAGCCTTGGCGAACTGCGGGCCCTGAGGGCGGGCGGCGGGCGGGGCTACGCCCAGCTCTATCGCCATGACGAGGCCCGCGAGGCGGTGCTGCTGGAACGGCTGGGACCGCAACTGCACGAGCTGGGCTGGCCGCTAGACGCCCAGCTGCAGGCGATCTGCGCCACCCTCAAGCTGGCCTGGCGACCGCTGGCGGACAGCGACGGCTTCATCGATGGCGCCGGCAAGGCCAAGGCTCTGGCCGAGTATATCGAGACCGCCTGGCGTGATCTGGACCATCCCTGCCCCGAGCGGACCATCGCCGCGGCGCTGGCCTTCGCCGAGGCCCGCGGCCGCGCCTTCGATCCAGAGCTAGCCGTGCTGGCCCATGGCGACGCCCATGCCTGGAACACCCTGCAGGCCCCCGGCGACGGGCCCGAACGGTTCAGGTTCGTCGACCCCGACGGCCTCTTCATCGAGCCGGCCTATGACCTGGCCATTCCGATGCGGGAATGGAGCCAGCCGCTGCTGGCCGGCGATCCGCTGGCGCTCGGTCAGGCCCGCTGCCAGCGGCTGGCTGAACTGACCGGCCTCGACCCCGAGCCGATCTGGCAGTGGGGGCTGATCGAGCGGACCTCGACGGGCCTGGCCTGCCTGCAGCTGGGCCTGGACGGCGGCGAGATGCTGGCCGTCGCCAACGCCTGGGCGGGCGCCTAGGGCTTGGAGCAGGCGGCGATCATCTCATCGACCGCCGCATCGACCGAGGCGATCGGCACGAAAAACTCGGTCTGGCCGTAGCCGGTCCAGGGCGCGACATGGTCGAAGGCGAGATCGCGCAGCCCCTCGAAGCTCTTGATCATCTTCTTGCGGCTGAGATTGCCGGGCCGCCAGCGGCCGCCCTCGCGCCAGACGAAATCGGCCGTGAACAGGATCCTGGCCCCGCCGACCTCAGCCAGGGTCGAGAACTGGCCGGGGGTGTGGCCGGGCGTGGGGATCAGCCGGACGTCGCCCTCGACCGTCGCCCGCTCGAACGGCATCACATGGTCGATGTGGGCGGCGTTGGTGCGGTGGCCCATCGCCTCGGCCTCGATGGCGCTGCAATAGACGCGGGCTCCGAACCGCTCGGCGA
This sequence comes from Caulobacter ginsengisoli, assembly GCF_030814835.1. Classification (GTDB taxonomy): domain Bacteria; phylum Pseudomonadota; class Alphaproteobacteria; order Caulobacterales; family Caulobacteraceae; genus Caulobacter; species Caulobacter ginsengisoli. The sequence goes on along the minus strand of NZ_JAUSVS010000001.1, from coordinate 850,044 downwards.
TCTGGTTGGTCGGGGGGCCGCCCAGGTGACGGTCGCTGATCACCACCGCCGCGACCCCGCCCAGCGCCTCGAAGTCGTCGAAGCTGTCGGAGAGCGAGCCCATGCGGCTGGCGTCCAGCAGCAGGTTGCCGGAGGGCCGCCGGACGAAGTGGGAATAGCCGAAGCCCTTGCCGCCGTTCTGGCGGACCAGGAACACGCCGGGCAGAATCTCCTGCATCAACCGCCCCGCGATCTTGCGCCAAGCCAGCAGCCCAGCGCCTTTACGAGATAGCCCAGGGCGCCGATCAGCAGGATCGTCGTGGGCGGACTGGCCGAGAGCAGGATGGCCAGGTCGGCCAGCAGATAGATCGCGAACAGGGCTATGGCCGTTTCACGGCCGCGAGCCCAGCGTCCGGCCAGGAAGAAGACCGGCAATCCGGCGATCACCGACACCCAGGGCGAGGCCTGCTCGGCATAGGTCTGGTAGTCGGCCAGGGTCAGGCCGGGCCGGATCACATAGCTGTAGAGGGTGACCCAGAGGATGGCGGCCGCGATCAGGGCAACCTCGGCCAGGACGGCGCCCAGCACGGCGTAAATCCAGCGTACCCGTGACAACTCCATGCGTTTGCCCCTCCCTGTGGTCAGCGCACCTTCAGTCCCAGGGTCGATAATAGCGCGCCGGCCTGATCCCGCGAAATCACCGCGCCCTTGAACATGGTTGCGTCGATCAGCCGAAGCCCGCCCAGATCCGCGGCGCGCAGATCCGCCCCGTCGAAGCGGGCGTCGACCAGATTGGCGTCGCGCAGGCTGCAGGCCTCCAGCACCGTCTCGCGGAAATCGGCCCGGCGCAGGTCGGCCTGGGCGAAGTCGAGCCGGGTCAGGGTCAGCTTGCGGAACGAGAAGCCCGGCAGCTTGGCCGCCACCAGCAGGCATTCGGTGAAGCTGAGGCCCAGGGTCGCGGCCTCCGAGAAGTCCGCCCCAGTCAGCTTGCAGCCCTCGAACTTCACGGCCGAGAGGGTGGCGGCGCGGAAGTTGGCGTTGTTGAAGTCGCCCGACCGGAACACCGCGTCGGTCAGGTCGGCCCGCCCGAAATCGGCGAACCCGGCCCGGCAGCCCAGCCACTGCGTCCCCTCCAGCCGCGCGCCGGCCAGCCGCGTTTGCCGTAAGATGCAGCGTTCGAAGCGCCAGCCCTCCAGCTCCAGGCTCGAAAGGTCCGCCCCCTCCAGATCGCAGTCGGTCAGGTTGACGGGCTCGCCGTCGGCCAGGGCCTTGAGGTCCGCGCGGCTCAACGTGCGGTCGGAGACATCCTCAGCCATCAGCCCAGCTTGTAGTCGAGGCTGTAGCCGTGCTTGCCGTCGACGATCTCGATGCTGAAGGTCCCGGAGATACCAGCCAGCCCGCCCGTGCCGGAGTCCGGCGCGATGGCGATGGAAAGGTCGCGCGAGGTCTTGGTCATCACACCCCGATGCACCAGCACGAAGCTGCCCTTGCGGCCGGCGAGCGTCCCGGTCACCCGCTCAAGGGCCACATAGACGCCCGCGCCGCTGGGGCCGCCGGTGGTCTGCATCTGGCCGACACCCACGCCTTGGAGGTCGCCCTCATAAATCTTGTCCAGAGCCAGGCGGCCCATGATGACGCCGTCCACGTCGGTGTCGCCGTCCAGCGGCGTGGTCTTGACCTCAAACGGCCCCTTGGCGGTTGGCATCGGCAGGCTCCCGGGTTGCGATTGTTCTGGTTATGTTTTCATCGGCGGCGACTGTCAAACCCACCGGCTGGAATCCTGTCGCCGCTTTCACTTGCCAGCGCCGGTGCGAGACGATCTCATGGCCTGAACGGCGATCACCAATACGCCGGCTCTTTCATAAGGTGAGGCTTCATGGCGACGGGCAGACGTTCAACCCTGACACTGGCCGCGTTCGCCGCGCCTTGCCTCCCCCTGGCGGCCTTCGGATTGCCGCTCACCATCACCCTGCCGACCTTCTATGCCGAATCCCTGGGCCTGGGCCTGGAGCTCACGGGCTGGGCCTGGGTGCTGATACGCCTGTTCGATATCGCCTTTGACCCGTTGTTCGGGACGGTCCTGGACCGGACCAACTGGAAGTGGGGCCGCTTCAAATCCTGGTTCGCCATCGGCACACCGATCCTCATGCTGGCGGTCTGGATGCTGTTCATGGCTAAGCCGGGGGTGGGGCCGATCCACCTCTTCTTCTGGCTGGGCGTGGTCTATATCGGCTACTCGATCACCGTGCTGTCGCACACGTCCTGGGCCTCGACTCTTTCAGCCGACTACCACCAGCGCTCGCGGGTCTACGCCTTTTGGCAGACCGGCAATGTGGTCGGGATGATCCTGATCCTGGCCATGCCGGTGCTGCTGGGCATCCTCAAGGTTCCGGGCCGGGAGGACGGCTATGTCGGCCAGCAGGGCCTGTTCATCGTCATCATGGCGCCGCTGATGATCGCCCTGGCGCTGTGGCGGGTCGAGGAGCCCAAGGTCGTTCATGACGCCAGCGCGCCGCGCACCCAGGTCATGGACTATTTCAAGATGCTCAGCCGCCCGACCGTGCGCCGGGTGCTGATCGCCGATCTGCTGATGGGCCTGGCCCCGGGGGTCGCCGGCACGCTGTTTTTCTTCTACTTCATCCGGGTCAAGGGCTTCGATCGGATCGAGGCTGCCGGTCTGCTGCTGATCTATTTCCTGGCGGCGATCGTCGGGGCGGTGCTGTGGACTCGCCTGGCCAAGCGGTCCGGCAAGGCCTCTTCCCTGCGGATATCCTGCGTCATCTACGCCGCCGTGCAGTTCCTCGTGGTCTTCCTGCCGGCGGGCAACTTCCTGATGGCCGTTCCCTTCCTGGTGCTGGCCGGCCTGCCCTATTCGGCGGCCTCCTTCCTGTTGCGGTCGATGATGGCCGACATCAACGACGAGGAGCGGCTCAACACCGGCAAGGACCGCACAGGCATGCTGTTCTCGATCCTCACTGGCACGCAGAAGGTGGGCTCGGCGCTGGCCGGATCGTCCTTCATCCTGCTCAGCTATCTGGGGCTGAATGCCGAAAATCCGGCCGCCAGCACCGCCTTCGGCCTGCTCAGCCTGCAGGCCATGTACGCGGTGGTGCCCGGCGTCATTGGCCTCCTGGCGGCGCTGACCATGGTGGGCTATCCGCTGACCGAAGAACGTCACGCCGAGATTCGCCAGAAGCTGGGCGAACGCGACGCGACACACCCGCCGCCGCCTCAGGAAGACACCGTCCCGCTCGATGTCGCACCCGCCCAGTAACGATCAGCAGAGCAGCGACCACCCGATCTTCCGCCTGCTGGCGGTGATGGAGCAGCTGCGCGACCCGGTGACGGGCTGTCCGTGGGACACCCAGCAGACCTTCGCCACCATCGCCCCCTACACGGTCGAGGAAGCCTACGAAGTCGCCGACGCCATCGAGCGGGGCGATCTGGCGGACCTGAAGGACGAGCTGGGCGACCTGTTGCTGCAGGTGGTGTTTCACGCCCGCATGGCCGAGGAGGCCGGGCAGTTCGATTTCGCCGCCGTGGCCACCGCCATCTCCGACAAGATGGTCCGCCGCCACCCTTACGTCTTCGCCGGGGCGCCGCGCTCGGACCATTCCGATCCCGAGACCGGCTGGGAAGCCATCAAGGCCCAGGAGCGAGCGGCCAAGGGCAGGCCGGAAAAGCCGCCCGGCGTGCTGGACGATGTTCCCCCATCCCTGCCCTCGCTGATCCGGGCGGTGAAGCTGACCAAGCGGGCGGCCAGAGTTGGGTTCGACTGGCCCTCGACCAAGGAGGTGCTGGCCAAGCTGCGCGAGGAAGTGGCCGAACTCGAGGTCGAGATCGAGGCCGGGGACAAGGACAAGGCCCGCGACGAGCTGGGCGACATCCTGTTCGTGATCGCCAACCTTGCCCGCAAGTTGGACGTTGAGCCTGAGGACGCCCTGCGCGGGACCAACGCCAAGTTCACCCGCCGCTTTCGCCATATCGAGGCGCGGCTGGCGGAGAGTGGCCGCACGCCGGACCAGTCGGATCTCGCCGAGATGGACGCCCTCTGGGACGAGGCCAAGGCGCTGGAGCGGGCCAATCAGGCCTAGCTGAAATACCGCCCCGGCGTGGAGCCAAACGCGGAACGGAAAGCGGCGACGAAGGCGCTGGGCGTGCGATAGCCGGCGTCTTCGGCCACCGCCTTGACCGGCAGGCCGCCGGCCAGGCCGCGCAGGGCGGCCAGCAGCCGGGCCTGGCGGCGCCACTGGCCCAGCGATAGGCCGGTCTCGGTCTGAAAGCGTCGCTCGAGCGTGCGCAGGGAGAGGCCGACCCGTCGGGCGAGCGTCGCCCCAGCCTCGCCGGTCTCCAGCAGTTCGGCGGCCCGGCGGGCTGCGGGGCTGGTCGGCATCGGCAGGTCGAAGGGCGCGGCTGGATGACGGCGCAGCTCCTCGAAGATCAGCTGGGCCATGGCCACATCGGCCCGGTGGCGCTCGTCAAGCCGGCCCAGCTCCACCGTGCGCAGGATCAGTTCGCGCAGCAGTGGCGAGACGGCGATGACGCTGCACTCGGTCGGCAGCCCCTCCCCCGCATTGGGCCGCACATAGAGGCTGCGCATGGCGCTGGCCCCGGTGAAGCGGATGGCGTGGGCCATGCCGCCGGGCGCCCAGATCGCCCAGCTGGGCGGCGCCACCCAGGACCCGGCCTCGGTCCAGACGGTCATCACCCCGGCGGAAGCATAGATCAGCTGAGGCCAGTCATGGGCGTGCCGCTCCAGTTCGAAACCGCTGGGCAGGTCGGCCTTGGAGACACGCACCAGATAGAAGGGTTCGTCAGCGGCGGTTTGACGGATTGCAGACATCGAATGGCAGACTATCGCGATTGCGACAGCCCGGCCAGCGGCGTTAGGGTTCGCTCATGGCAAACAACCTCGCGTCCTTCTCCATCCATGTCGACGATGTCGACCGCGCCCGGGCCTTCTACGAGGCGGTGTTCGGCTGGCGGTTCGAGCCCTGGGGCCCGCCGGGCTTCTACGTGATCCACACCGGCGACGAGGCCAGTCCCGGCATCCAGGGTCTGATGCACAAGCGCCAGGTTCCGCGCGCCGGCACGGGTCTCAACGGCTTCGAATGCACCATCGCCGTCGATGACCTGGACGCCGTCTACACGGCGGTGGCGGCGAACGGCGGCCGGATCACCATGGAGCGGGCGACCATCCCCACGGTTGGAACGCTGATCCGCTTCGACGATCCGGAAGGCAACGATGTCGGGGCGATGGCCTACGAGACCCAGCCACACACCTGATCAGCCGGTAGGACCGCCGTCGCTCTTGCCGCTCACGCCAAAGGCTCGGCACACCCTGCGGCCCTTGGTCGGCTGCCCGGCCGAGTCCTTGCTGGCCGCCTTGTACATACCGGCCAGTTCAGCGGCATACGCGCCAAATCCCTTTCCCGCCGCGCTTTCCATCAGCACGATGCAGTCCTTTGGCCGGCCGCTGGCGTTGAGTTCGCATTGGACGCGGGCATAGCCACTGCCCGTCGTCAGTTCACCGGCGGCCATTTCCTGCTGGGCGAACCCTGGGGCCAGGATCCAGCGCAGGCCCGCGGCGGAGCCCGGTTCACAATCCCAGGTCCCCAGGCGATCCTGCGCCAGGCCGGTCGAGGCGCCGGCCAGCGCGACGGCGGCGGCAATGGCCATGCTTCTGACGATCATTGGATTACCCCCCAAATACGAGGCTAATCCTCTGACGGCTCCTCCGAGCCGTCAACGCTGGATAGAAGGGTGGGAAACTGGCGCTCGAACCGGCCCAGCGCCTCGGACGACAGCTTGGCCCTCAGTTCGACCCCACCGTCCTGTCCGTCATGACGACCGGTGATCCGGCCATGGCGGTAGAGCCAGGCCAGGGCCTGGCCGTCGGCCGAGCCCAGGGTCAGGGCGATTTCCGGCTCGTCGTCGATCAGGGCGGCCAGGCGGCGCAGCAGGCTGTCGCAGCCCTCGCCCGTCACAGCCGACAGCACGGCGGCGCCGTTGCGGCGGGCCGAGCCGTCCAGGTCGTCGCGGTCGGCCTCAGGCACCAGGTCGGCCTTGTTCCACACTTCCAGAAGGTTGCGGCCGCCGGCCTCGGTAACCTCCAGGTCGGCCAGCACCGCCTCGACGTCGCGGGCCTGGGCGTTGCTGTCGGGGCTGGCGATGTCGCGGACATGCAGGACGACATCGGCCTCCTGCACCTCCTCGAGCGTGGCCCGGAAGGCCTCGACCAGTTCGTGCGGCAGGTCGGAGATGAAGCCCACCGTGTCCGACAGGATGGCGGGTCGGCCACCGGGCAGCTTCACCTCGCGCAGGGTCGGATCGAGCGTGGCGAACAGCATGTCCTGCGCCACCACCGCCGAGTCGGTCAGGCGGTTGAACAGGGTCGACTTGCCGGCGTTGGTGTAGCCGACCAGCGCGATGGTCGGGGTCGGGGTCTTCTTGCGGGCCGAGCGGTGCAGGGTGCGGGTGCGCCGCACCTCCTTCAGCTCCTTCTTGAGCTTGCCGATCTTCTCGGCCAGCAGCCGGCGGTCGGTCTCGATCTGGGTTTCGCCGGGGCCGCCCATGACGCCGAAGCCACCACGCTGGCGCTCCAGGTGGGTCCAGGTGCGGACGAGGCGGGATTTCTCGTAGTTCAGCCGGGCCAGTTCGACCTGCAACCGGCCTTCCTTGGTGCGGGCCCGGCGGGCGAAGATCTCCAGGATCAGGCCGGTGCGGTCGATGACCTTCACCCCCCAGGCCTTTTCCAGATTGCGCTGCTGCACGGGGGTCAGCTGGTCGTCGACCACGGCCACGTCCAGCTCCTGGGCCTCGCAGACCAGGCGCAGTTCCTCGACCTTGCCCTTGCCGAACAGGGTGGCGGGCATGGTCTTGCGCAAAGGCACGATCATGGCCTCCGCGACCTCGATGTCGAGGGCCTCGGCCAGGCCCATGGCCTCCTCAAGACGGGTCTGCGGATGACGGCCAGAGGCGTCTCCGCCCGGACGAACCGGGTGGAGCACCAGGGCCTGCTGGACCGGGACGCCCCGGTCTACGGATTTATTGGTCAATCGTCCTGCTCGGGGCCCGGCTCATACAGCTGCACAGGCTGGGCGGGCATGATGGTGGAAATGGCGTGTTTGTAGACCAGCTGAGACTGGCCATCACGGCGCAGCAGGACACAGAAGTTGTCGAACCAGCTCACCACGCCCTGCAGCTTGACGCCGTTGACCAGGAAGATGGTCAGGGGCGTCTTGGATTTGCGGACCGCGTTGAGGAAGGTGTCCTGCAGGTTTTGTTTCTTGTCGCTCACGGGGGTTCCCCTCTTTTTGGTCGAGGAGCAGAAGGCCCCTCACACACATAAGTCAAACGCTAGCCACCGGGTTCTGCGGACCGCAATCGAATAAGACCGACCGCGCTCAAATGCCCGACTTCTGCGCGTGCTCGATATAGAGGGCGCGCAGCCTTGTCGCCAGGGGGCCTGGCTTGCCGTCGCCGACCGGATGGCCGTCGACCGCCACCACCGGCATGACCAGGCTGCCGGCCCCGGTGATGAAGGCTTCCCTGGCGGCCTTGGCTTCCTCCGGCGTGAACGGCTTTTCCTGCAGGGTCAGGCCCTCCTTGGCCAGCAGGTCCATGACGCTGCGCCGGGTGACGCCGCGCAGGATGTTGGCGTTGGTGTCGCGGGTGCGCAGATTGCCCTCGCCATCGACGATCCAGGCGTTGGACGAGGCGCCCTCGGTGACTAGGCCCAGGTCGTCGACGAACCAGGCCTCCCCTGCCCCGCGCTCCCGCGCCGCCTGCTTGGCGAGCGCATTGGGCAGCAGGCCCACGGTCTTGATGTCGCAGCGGCCCCAGCGATTTTCCGGCGTGGTGATCACCGAGATGCCGCCGGCCGCCTTGGCCTCGGTCGCGGCGCGGTCGAGGCCGCGGGCGACGATCACCACGGCCGGCGGGGTCGAGGGATGCGGGAAGGCGTGGTCGCGCTTGGCGACCCCCCGGGTGACCTGCAGATAGACCAGCCCCTCGCGCACCCGGTTGCGGCGCACCGCCTCCTTGAGCACGACCTCCAGCGCGGCCCGGCTCATCGGATGGGGGATGCGCAGTTCGTCCAGACTGCGCCAGAGCCGTTCGAAATGGCCCTCGGAGTCGGCCAGGGCGCCATTGAACACCGCCCAGACCTCATAGATGCCATCAGCCAGCTGGTAGCCGCGGTCCTCGACATGGACCATGGCCTGGCCATGCCGGACGAACTGGCCGTTCACATAGACCCAGCGCGCGGACATCAGTCGGCCTCTTCCTCGCCGCCCCGGCCGCCGGAGAGGCCCAGGGACTTCAGCTTGCGGTGCAGGGCCGAGCGCTCCATGCCGATGAAGGTGGCGGTGCGCGAGATGTTGCCGCCGAACCGCAGGATCTGGGCGTTCAGATACTCCCGCTCGAACAGCTCCCGCGCCTCGCGCAGCGGCAGGGCGATGATCCGTTCGGGCCCGATGGTTCCGGCCTGGGCGGCGGTGGCCACCTCGGCGGGCAGCATCTCGGCGCTGATGATCTCGCCGGGCTCGCCCGTGGCCAGGATCAGCATCCGCTCGACGTTGTTGCGCAACTGGCGGACGTTGCCGGGCCAGGCATGGACCTGCAGGGTGGCCAGGGCGTCCTCGCCGAGGCGGCGGCGCGGCATGCCGGTGGCTTCGCAGATTCTTTCGATAAAATACTGGATCATCTCGGGAATATCGTCCCGCCGCTCGGCCAGGGACGGCACCCGCACCGGCACGACGTTCAGCCGATGGAACAGGTCCTCGCGGAACCGCCCCGCGGCGATCTCCTCGCGCAGGTCGCGCGAGCTGGACGAGATCACCCGCACATCGACCTGCACGTCATTGTCGCCGCCGACCCGGCGGAAACGCTGGTCGACCAGCACCCGCAGGATGCGGCTCTGGGTCTCGCGCGGCATCTCGGCCACCTCGTCGAGATAGAGCGTGCCGCCGTGGGCGCGCTCGAAGACGCCGATCTTGCGGGGACGCCCCCCCTCGCCTTCCTCGCCGAACAGCTCGCCGTCCATGCGTTCGGGCGCCATGCCGGCGGCGCTGATGGCCACGAACTCGCCCTTGGCCCGCTGGCTGGCGGCGTGGATCAGCCGCGCCACCGTCTCCTTGCCCGAGCCGGGCGGGCCGGTGACCAGCACCCGGCTGTTGGCCGAGGCGACCTTGTTGATCATCTGGCGCAGCGACTGGGCGGCGGCCGACTTGCCGATCAGGTCGTCGCTGGCCAGGGCCTGGGTGCGCAGCCGGCGGTTCTCGCGCTTGAGCCCGGCCTGCTCCAGGGCCCGTTCGACGGTCAGGATCAGCCGGTCGGACTTGAACGGCTTTTCCAGGAATTCGTAGGCCCCGCGCTTCATGGCGCTGACGGCGGTTTCGATATTGCCGTGCCCGCTGATCATGATCACCGGCAGGTCCTCGTCGAGCGTCTTGATCAGGTCGAGCAGTTCCAGCCCGTCCATGCCGCCGCCCTGCATCCAGATGTCCAGGATCAGCAGGGCCGGCCGGCGCGCCCGGATGGCGGCCAGGGCGGACTCGGAATCGGCGGCGGTGCGCACGGCATAGCCCTCATCGCTGAGGATGCCCGCCACCAGTTCACGGATATCGATCTCGTCGTCGACGACCAGTACGTCAGCCGCCATGGTTCACCTCTTCAGCCGGCGCCACGGGCGCGGTCAGTGTGTTGTCCGCCGCGTTTTCGGCTTGCCGGACAGTTGGGAAGCTCAGGGTCACCTTGGCCCCGGGCGGTTGCGATGCATCGGTCAGACCCAGCTCGCCGCCATGGTCCTCCATGATGCGCTTGACGATGGCCAGGCCCAGGCCGGTGCCCTTTTCGCGGGTGGTCATGTAGGGCTCGGTCAGCCGGTCGCGGTCGCGGGCCGGCAGGCCCACGCCATTGTCCTCGATCTCGAAGCTCATGCCGTGCGGCTCGGTCAGTTTCAGCCGCGCGACGATCCGGCCCTGGCCCTTGGCGGCGTCGCGGGCCGAGACGGCCTCGGCGGCGTTCTTCAGCACATTCGCCAGCGCCTGGCCGACCATCCGCTCGTCGCAGACCAGGTGCAGGCCGGTCGGCGGGTCGGGCATTTCCACGGCGATGTCGGGGCTGGCGACCCGCTGGGCGAACACCGCCTGGCGCAGCAGCTCGGCCGGATCCTGGTCGGCGAAGCGCGGGGCCGGCATGCGGGCGAAGGAGGAGAATTCGTCGACCATCCGGCCGATATCGCCGACCTGGCGGATGATGGTGTCGGTGCAGCGGTCGAAGGTCTCGAGATCCTGGGTGATGTCCTTGCGGTATTTGCGTTTCAGCCGCTCGGCCGACAGCTGGATGGGGGTGAGCGGGTTCTTGATCTCATGGGCGATGCGGCGGGCGACATCCTTCCAGGCGGCGTTGCGCTGGGCGGTGACCAGGCGGGTAATGTCGTCGAAGGTCAGCACCACCCCGCCGCCGCCGGCCCCGGTGGCCCGCACCCGCAGGCGGCGGGTCTCGACGTCGCGGACCAGGTCGACCTCCTCCTCGGCCCCCGCCCCCATCTCCAGGGCCAGCTCGACCACGGGAGCGAACTCCGGCGCCGCTTCGCTGAGCAGACGGCCCAGGATTTCGACCGGCGACAGGTCCAGCAGGGCGGCCGCCTGACGGTTGGCGGCTGAAATCCGTCCCTCGGCGTCCAGGCCCAGCACCCCGGCGCTGACGCCCGACAGTACGGTCTCGATGAACTGGCGCCGGGCCTCGGCGTCCAGGCCGGCGGCTTTCAGGGCCGCCTGCTGGTCCTGAAGATCCCGCGTCATGTTATTGAATGCCCTGGATAACATGGCGATTTCTTCAGGTTCTTCCCCGGTCTCCACCCGGGCAGACAGGTCCCCGCCCGCGACGGACCCCGCCGCCTTGACCAGCCGGGCGACAGGGCCGGCGATCGAGCGCGCGGCGCCGATGCCCAGCCAGGCGGCGCCGACCAGGACCAGCAGGGCGGTCTCGATGTAGCTGAGCAGGAAGGCGAACTGCACGCGGGCGCGGGACTTGGCCGCGTCGCTGTACTCGGCCAGCGAGGCTTCGGTTTCGCGCAGGTGGCGGATGATGCCCTTCTCGACGGGGCGGGTGATGTAGAGATAGGCGTCCCGATAGCCCTTGAGCTTGGAGAGGGCCCGGACCGCGTCGTCGGCCTCGAAGGTTTCGGTCGAGATGTAGTTGTCGTTGGCGGACTGGAAACTGGTGGCGGGCGGCACCAGGAAGGGCGGCGCCTTCAGGGTCTCGGCCTGGGCCAGGACCATGCCCCGATGATCCAGCAGATAGATGGCGCTGAACCCGTGATCGGCGGCTTCGGTGGCCAGGAGGTGGCCATAGGCGACGGGAGAGGCCTCCAGGGAGCTGGGCACCTGATCCAGATCCTGGGCGATCAGGTTCACGTTATGCTCGACATAGTCCAGCTGGACCTTGACGTAGCTGCGCGCCACGTTGGCCGAGGTTTCCACCAGGTTGGTGACCCGCTGGCTGAACCAGCTCTCCACCCCGCGATTGATCAAGACGCCGAACAGCAGCGCCACCACCACGGCCGGCGCCACCGCCACGGCCGAGAACATCGCCACGAAGCGCAGGGTCAATCTCGCGCCGGCGTCGGCTTCCCTGAGCGACAGCACCCGCCAGGCGATCATCGCCGCCAGGGTCAGCAACAGCACGAGGTTGAAGCCCAGCACCACCAGGACAATCTCGCTGGCGGCCGAGACCGGTCCGGTGCGCGGGGGCGAGGAGGCCAGGAAGACGCCGGCGGCGGTCAGCAGGACCGACAGGACATAGCCGCCGCCCAGCACGTAGGGCGACTGGGCCAGACGCCGCCACAGCGGCGTCGGTGCAGCAATCGCTTCGGCCGCCAACGCACTCATCGGCGGAACCTAGGTCGGACTGCGCTAGGAATGCAACAGGATGTTGCTGCGGCGCTTCACTTCTTGCCGCGCGCCAGCTCTACCCCCAGGTCGCTGATCTTCTTGCGCAGGGTGTTGCGGTTGAGGCCCAGGATTTCGGCGGCCCGCACCTGGTTGCCGCGGGTGGCGGCCAGGGTCAGGCGGATCAGCGGCCGCTCGACCTCTTCCAGCACCCGGTCGTAGAGGCCGACCGGCGGCACCCCGTCCGGCTGCTCGGCGAAATGCGCCGCCAGGTGCCGCTCGACCAGGGTCGAGAGGGTGATCGGCCCCTCCTCGCCCGGCTGGGGCGCGGACTGTTCGGCCAGTTCGCGCTCGACGATGCGGGCGCTGATCAGGTCCTCGCCATAGAGGGCGCAGACCCGGCGGATCAGGTTCTCCAGCTCGCGGACATTGCCGGGCCAGGGGTGGATCTTCAGCCGCTCCAGGGCCGACTGGTCGATGGTCTTGGACGGCAGGCCCTCGCGGGCGGCGCGCAGCAGGAAGGAGCGGGCCAGGTCCGGGATGTCCTCGGTGCGGTCGCGCAGCGGCGGCAGGCGGATCGGGGCGACGTTGAGGCGGAAGAACAGGTCCTCGCGGAACAGGCCCTGGCGGATCAGGCCGCGCAGGTCGCGGTTGGTGGCGGCGATGACCCGGACATTGGGCTTGCGGCCGGTGCGGGGGTTGAGCGCCGGCTCGGCTCCGTCGATGACCCGCAGCAGGCGCGACTGGGCGTCGAGCGGCATGTCGCCGATCTCGTCGAGGAACAGGGTGCCGCCGTCGGCCTCGACCAGCTTGCCCGGATCGCCCTCGCCGCGCCCGAACAGTTCCGACTCGACGCGTTCGCGCGGCACGGCGGCCAGGTTGATGACCACGAACTTGCCGTCGCGCCGGCGTCCCAGGTCGTGCAGCGCCCGCGCCACCAGCTCCTTGCCGGTGCCGCTCTCGCCCAGGATCAGCACCGTCAGGTCCGCCCCGACCAGCCGGGCGATGGTGCGGTAGACGTCCTGCATGGGAGCCGAGCGGCCGATCAGCGGCAGGCGCTCGTCCTTCATGGCCCGGGCCTGGGCCTTGGCCGCTTCGCTGTCGGCCGGCCGCGACAGGGCCCGGCGGGCGGCGGCGGTCATGTCGTCCAGGTCGAAGGGCTTGGAGATGTATTCGAACGCCCCGGCGTCGGCGGCGTTGACCGCCGTCAGCAGGGTGTTCTGGGCGCTCATCACGATGATCGGCAGCTTGGGTCGCTCCTTGCGGATGCGGGGCAGCACGTCGAAGACATTCTCGTCGGGCATGACCACGTCGGTGACCACCAGGTCACCTTCGCCGTCGGTCACCCATTTCAGCAGGGTGGTGGCGTTGCCGGTGGCCCGCACCTGATAGCCCAGCCGGCTGAAGGCCTGGCTGAGCACCAGCCGGATCGAGCTGTCGTCGTCGGCGATCAGGATCTTCTTGGACGCGGTGTTCATGCCCGACTTTCTTTAAAGAGAGCGGTCGCTTTCTGGCGTGACCGGCAGCAGGACGCGGAAGGTGGTTCTTCCAGGCTCGGATTCGAAATCGATGAGGCCGCCATGGCCGGAGACCAGCTTGGCGACCAGCGGCAGGCCCAGGCCCGCCCCGTTGGCCTTGCTGGTGACGAAGGGCTGGAACAGATGCTCGCGCATATGGGCCGGGACGCCGGGGCCGTTGTCGGTGACCCGGATCTCCAGCGGCGCGCCCTGCCCGCCCGCCGCGCCCCGCACCCGCACGCCTGGGCGCCAGGCGGTGGCGACCAGGATCTCGCCGCGACTGTCGCCCCGGCTATGGGCGGCCTCGGCGGCGTTCTTGACCAGATTGAGGAAGATCTGGATCAGCTGATCCTCGTCGCCCCAGGCGGCGGGCAGCGAGGGATCGTAGCGCTCGCGCAGGGCCAGGCCGTCGGCGACGCCGTTGGCGGCCAGCGCCCGGACCCGGTCCAGCACCCGGTGGATGTTGACCGCCTCGCGCTGCGGGGTGGCGTCGTCGCTGAAGGCCTCCATGCGATCGACCAGCCGGCGGATGCGCTCGGTCTCGTCGACGATCAGCTGGGCCAGCGGCGCGTCCTCGGCCGCCGCCCCGGTCTTGAGCAGCTGGGCGGCGCCGCGGATGCCGGCCAGGGGGTTCTTGATCTCATGGGCCAGGATGCGGCCCAGGCCCACCACCGAGCGCAGGCTGGCCGGGTCGGCGAAGGGCTCCATGCCCAGCGCCCCGCCCCGCACATGCAGGGTCAGCAGCACCGAGCCGTCGCCCAGGGGCGCGGCGGCGCCGTCGGCGGTGAAGGCGGGATGGCCGAACAGGCTGATCTCCACCCCGTGCTCGCGCACCCGGGCCCCCTCCTCCAGCGCGCGGTTGAGCAGCGAGATCAGGGCCGAGCCTTCCGGCAGGGCGGCGCGGAAGCGGCCGCGTGCCAGCAGGGCCAGGCCCTGGCCGAACAGCGCCTCGGCCGCCTCGTTGACCGCCACCAGGGCGCCCTCGGCGTCGACCACCAGGGCCGGCTCGGGGCTGAGATCGAAGGCCGCCGCCTTCAGCGCCTGCGAGCCCGGACCGTTGTTCAGGGTTCTGATGACGCCGGTCATGCGGCCAGCCTTGCGGGATCGTCCGACCACAGGGCGGCCAGGCCGGCCTCGATCTCGCCGGGCGCGTCGAGCTGGCAGAGCCGGGCCCGGGCGGCGCGGCGGGCCTCGGGCGAGGCCGGCCAGGGCGCGGCCTCGATGTAGGAGGCCAGGTGCTTGCGGAACATCTTCAGGCCCAGCCGGTCGCCGTAGAAGCCGAGGCTCTCGCGGAAATGGTCGAGGGCGATGTCCAGCCGCTCGGTCCGGCCCGGCGCGCCGTTCGACAGGCCGTCCAGGCCCGCGGCCACCTCACGGGCGATCCAGGGCTTGCCGACCACGCCCCGGCCGATCATCACCCCATCGGCGCCGGACTGCTCCAGAGCCAGGGCGGCGGTGATGGCGTCGACCACATCGCCATTGACGATCACCGGGATCGACACCGCCGACTTCACGGCCCGCACGGCGCTCCAGTCGGCGGCGCCCTTGTAGAACTGGCAGCGGGTGCGGCCATGCACGGTCACCGCCTGCACGCCCAGCGCCTGGGCGCGGGCGGCGAACTCCGGGGCGTTGCGCGAGGCGTCGTCCCAGCCGAGGCGCATCTTCACCGTGACGGGCACATCCACGGCCTCGACGGCGGCGCCGACGATGCGGTCAGCCAGGTCGAGGTCGCGCATCAGGGCCGAGCCACATTGGGCGCCGGTCACCTCGCGCGCGGGGCAGCCGAAGTTGAGGTCGATGACGTGCGCCCCGGCCTGGGCCGCCAGCCGGGCGCCCTCGGCCATGGCCTGCGGATCGCGGCCGACCAGCTGGATCACCATCAGCCCCAGGCCCTCGCCCACCGCCGCGCGGCGCACGACGTCGGGACGGCCCTTGGCGAACTCGGCGCTGGCGACCATCTCGGTGGCGACATAGGGGGCGCCGAGCCGGGTGGCGGCGCGGCGGAACGGCAGGTCGGAAATGCCGGTCATCGGCGCGATCCATACCCGCCCGGGGACCTCGACCCCGCCGATCTTGAGCTCGCTGCTCATTTATTGATCATCCCCATCGCTGCCTTTTTAGGCAGATTGTGCGGCGCCGTAAAGCTGGAACCGAAGAGCGGGCCTCGCTACACCAGGGCCATGGAATTTTCAGCCGTCATCGTCGCCGCGGGTTCAGGGACCAGGGCCGGGCCCGGCGCGGCCAAGCAGTGGCGGCTGGTGGCGGGCAAGCCGGTGTTGCGCTGGTCGGCCGAAGCCCTGCTGGCCGCCGGCGCCCGCGAGGTCGTGGTGGTGCTGCCCGACGACGGGGAAGCCGCCGCCCGCGAGGTGCTGGCGGGTCTGGACCGCTGGCGGCCGGCGATCGGCGGCGCGACCCGCGCCCTGTCCGTGCAGGCAGGTCTGGCGGCGCTCACGGGCCCCGCCGACGAAGCGGTGCTGATCCACGACGCCGCCCGCCTCTTCGTGAAGGCGGCCCACGTTGAGGCCCTGCTGGCCGCCCTGGCCGGCGCGGACGGCGCGGTCCCTGCCCTGCCCGTCGCCGACACCCTCAAGCGCCGTGAGGGCGACACCACGACTACGGTCCCCCGCGACGGCCTCTGGCGCGCCCAGACCCCGCAGGCCTTCCGCAAGAACCGGCTGCTGGCCGCCTACGCCGCCTGGACGGCCGGCGAGCCTACCGATGACGCCGCCGTGGTCGAGGCCGATGGCGGGACCGTCGCCCTGGCGCCGGGCGATCCCATGCTGATGAAGCTGACCTATCCGGAGGACTTCGCCATGGCCGAGCAACTCGCGGGGGGCCCCCTTGGTGGTCAGGGGCGCATAACCCGCATCGGCCAGGGCTTCGACGCCCACCGCTGGGGGCCGGGCGAAGTGGTGTGGCTGTGCGGGGTGCGGATCGACCACGACCAGACCCTGGTCGGCCATTCGGACGCCGACGCCGGCCTGCACGCCCTGACCGACGCCATCCTGGGGGCCATGGGCGACGGCGACATCGGCGACCACTTCCCGCCAACCGATCCGCAGTGGAAGGGCGCGGCCTCCGACCGCTTCCTGCTGCACGCGGTCGAGCGGATGAAGGCGCGGGGCGGCCGGCTGCTCAACGCCGACGTGACGCTGATCTGCGAGCGGCCGAAGATCAAACCCCACCGCGAGGCCATGCGCATCCGGCTGGCCGAACTGCTCGACCTCCCCCTCGACCGGGTCAGCGTCAAGGCGACCACCACCGAGGGCATGGGCTTCACCGGCCGGGGCGAGGGCCTGGCGGCCCAGGCCGTGGTCAGCCTCGACACACCGGCCTAGGCGGCGGATCCCTGGACCGCTCGACCATGCGGCGGACCAGCGAGCTGAACAGGTTGGTGTAGTCGTCGGTCCAGGGCCGCACCCCGCGCGGATCGCCGGGGACCCAGCGCCGGTCGGCCGCCTTGAACGCCTCCAGCACTTCCGGTGAGCGCGCCACGATCAGGGCGTCCTCCTCGCTGTCGTAATAGGTCTCGGGGTAGTAGCAGGGGCCGCGGTCGATGAAGAGGTAGCGGCGGAACAGGGCATAGCCGCCCGCCGCCTGCGCCACCGCGGCGGCCGGCCGCGGCAGTTCGAGGTTGCGGTTGGAGAGGTGCAGGATGATCACGCCGTCCGGCTTGATCTTGCTGAGGTAGATTTTCACCGCCTCGACGGTCAGCAGGTGCACCGGCACCGCGTCCGAGGAGAAGCCGTCGATCAGCAGCAGGTCGTATTTGTCGGCCGGCTGCTTCTGCAGGGTGAGGCGGGCGTCGCCGAGCACATAGTCGATGGGACCCTTGGCGCAAGCGGTGGTGTAGTCGAAGCTCTGGGTGGTCGGATCGCCCGAGAGCTTCACGATCATCGGATCGATCTCGAAGAAGGTCAGCCGGTCGCCCGGTCTGACGAAGGTCGCCACCGTGCCGGTCCCCAGCCCCACCGTGCCGATGGTCATCGGCCGGCCGCGCGCCTGCATGGTGTGGAAGACCTCCCCGATCGGCGTGTAGGGCGAATAATAGACCATCGGCCGGCAGTGGTCGGCCTCGTCCAGCAACTGCGCGCCATGCAGGGTGGTGCCGTGGGTGAGCAGGCGCATCTTGCCGAAGCCCAGCTGCGGCGGCCAAAGCGACTCATGCACCACCCCAAAGAAGCTGCGGTGGGCGTGGACGGGGTTGGACTGGCTGCCGGCGACGATGGAGATGCTCATCAGCCCGGCGACCAGCAGGGTGAAGAGGCGGGTGCGGCTGCGCACGAAGAAGGCGGCGCCGGCGGCGATGGCCGCCAGCCACTGAACGCCCCGCTCGTTCATCACCGTCGCGGGCATCGTGACCAGGACGACGGCCGCCGCCGCCATCGCCACCACGCTGACGCCGGTCACATAGCCCTGCAGCACTGTCAGCCGCTCGCGGGTCCAGGGGCGGGCCAGGCAGGCCAGGACCAGCACCAGCGGATATTCCAGCACCGTGCTGAAGATGACCGGGGCCAGGAAGGCGTTGAAGCCCCCGCCGATCACTCCGCCCAGCGACATGCAGAGATAGAAGTCGGTGAGATGGGCCGGGTCCGGACGCCGGGCGACCAGGGCCTGGTGGCACATCAGGGCCGTCAGGAAGAAGGCGATCAGATGGACCGGCAGCAGGATCAGCACGTGGGTGATGCTGAACAGCGCCGCGCAGATGACGACGGCCGCCGCCTGCAGGATCAGCCCGATGCCGCGCGGTATCCAGGGCCGGTCCTGGAAGGCGATGATGAAGGTCAAGAGGTAGAGGGCCAGCGGCGCCACCCACAGGAAGGGCGCCGAGGCGATATCGGTGGTGATGTAGGTGGTGACCCCCAGCATCAGGCTGGAGGGCGCCGCGGCCAGGGCGATCCACAGCAGGCGCTGGCGCCAGCTCACCGCGCCGGTCTCGATCGGGGCGACCAGGGGCGGCGGCTCCGGCCGGCGGCGGATGGCGATCACCAGCACCGCCATCAGGATTACGAAGCCGCCGTAGCCCACGGTCCAGCCCCAGCGCTGGGCGCCGAGCGTCAGGCTGGGCTCGACCAGGATGGGATAGACCAAGAGGGCGATCAGGCTGCCCAGGTTGCTGGCCGCATAGAGCGCCCAGGGCTGCGGCGCCCCGTCATGCCGGAACACCCGGGCATGCCAGGCCTGGACCAGGGGCGCGGTGGCCGAGAGCGCCGCGAAGGGGGCTCCGATGGAGACGGTCAGCACGGTCAGCAGCCACAGCACCGGCCGCCCCGCCCAGGGCTCGCCCATCAGGCCGGTGATCTTCAGCGGCGTCAGCACCAGGGCGGCGAGAACCAGCACGGCCAGGTGGACCAGCCCCTGGCGGCGCACCGAGGGCAGTTTCTGCAGCAGATGGGCGTAGCCGTAGCCGGCCAGCAACGCCGCCTGGAAGAAGGCCAGGCTGGTGTTCCAGACATTGGCCGAACCGCCCAGCAGCGGCAGGACCAGCTTGGCCACCATCGGCTCGACCAGGAAGACCAGGGCCGCGCCGCTGAACACCGCCAGGGCGAACAGCCAGGCGCCCGAAGAAAAAGGGGGGGCGGATGGCGCGGTTTTGGGGGCAGCCGCGGTTTCAGCGGTCATGGTTCGAATCGTCTTGTGGCGCGATGTTGCTACGATGTTGGGCCCTTCCCGCCCGGGTTGGCTAGTGAAGTCGGAGCGAGCGCCATGTTTCCCCTGGAAATTCAGACCCTGGCGCGCCTGCTGATCGACGAGGCCCGCCAGCGCTCCCTGCGTATCGTCACCGCCGAGAGCTGCACGGGCGGACTGGTGGCCGGGGCCATCTGCTCGATCGCCGGGGCGTCCGATGTCTTCGAGCGGGGCTTCGTCACCTACACCAACCGCGCCAAGCAGGAGATGCTGGGCGTGCCGGGCGACCTGTTGGCCGATGTCGGGGCGGTCAGCGAGCCGGTGGCCCGGATGATGGCCGAGGGCGCGCTGGAGGCCTCAAACGCCCACCTGGCCGTGGCCATCACCGGCGTGGCCGGCCCCGGCGGCGGCACTCCGATGAAGCCGGTCGGCACGGTCCATTTCGCCACCGCCCGTTCCAACCACGGCATCCGTCACCTGCACGAGCAGTTCGATTTCACCACCCGCGAGGAGGTGCAGCTGGCGGCGGTGGCTCAGGCCCTGACCATGCTGCGCGAAGCGATCTAGGCGCCTCGCCGCAGCCACCACCCCAGCACCAGCCGCGCCGCCAGGGCCCAGGCCGCGCCCAGGGCCCAGCCGGCCAGCACGTCACTGGGCCAGTGGACGCCCAGATAAACGCGGCTGAAGCCGATCGACAGCACCACCAGGCCGGCGATGGCGAACAGGAAGGCCTTGGCGTGGCGGTGCGGGTCCAGGCTGGCGATGACGCTGACCAGGGTCAGGTAGGCGGCGGCCGACACGGTCGAATGGCCGCTGGGGAAGCTGTGCGAATAGACGTAGGACCCGTGCGGCACGAGGTCGGGCCGGGCGCGGTCATAGACCAGCTTGAGCAGGTCGCTGGAGATTTCCGCCGCCAGCACCGTGCCAACGAACACCACCGCCTGTTTGGCCTTGCCGTAGAAGAGCAGCACGCTGGCGGCCACGACCGTCAGAAGGGTCAGGACCGTGAAGCCGCCCAGTGCGGTGACGTCGCGCATCGATTCCTCGAACCAGTGCGGGCCGATGGGATCGGCGGGGTGGCCGGGCGTGCGCAACAGCAGCAGAAGCTGGCGGTCGGTGGGCAGGGTTTCGGATTCGCCGACCTCGCCGCCGATGGTCAGGAAGGCCCAGATCGCCGCCGCCACGGTCATCAGGGCCGCCAGGGTGCGGATCTCGAACCGCGCGAAAAAGGCCTTCATGGCCCGTACAACGCGCGGGCCCGCTCATCGAAGCAGCCGATCAGCCGGTTCACCGCATGATCGAAATTGGCGTCGAGCAGGCGGTCGAGCATGCGGATCTTGAACTCGAAATCGATCTCGAAGTGAACCGCCGTGCCGGTCGGGTGCTCTTCGAACCGCCAGCGGTTGTGCAGCTTGCGGAAGGGGCCGCTAAGCAGGCTGACGGTGATGGTCCGGGTATTGGCGTCGCGCACCACCCGGGTCGAGAAGCGCTCGCGCAGGAACGAGAAGCCGACCGAGGCCTCCGCATCCAGGCTGGTGATCCCCGGGGCGGTTTCGCGCCGGTTCCAGACCCGCAGGGCGCTGATCCAGGGCACGAACTTCGGATACTGCTCGACATCGCCCACCAGCTCGAACAGCTGCTCGGGCCTGTAGGGCAGGATGCGCGTCAGCTCGTGGCGCAAACGCTACCTTCCAGCGCTCTGCGGGCCGCCTGAAGTTGGGCGAAGTCCTCGCCGGCATGGTGCGAGGAGCGGGTGAGCGGGCTGGCCGAGACCATCAGGAAGCCCTTGGCCCGGGCGATCTTCTCCAGGCTGGCGAACTCGTCGGGGCTGACGAAACGGTCGATGGCCGCGTGCTTGCGGGTCGGCTGCAGGTATTGCCCGATGGTGATGAAGTCGACGCCGGCCGAGCGCATGTCGTCCATCACCTGCATGACCTCCTCCTTGCTCTCGCCAAGGCCGACCATCAGGCCGGACTTGGTGAACTGGGCGGGGTCGCGCTCCTTGACCCGCTCGAGCAGGCGCAGGGAGTTGTAGTAGCGGGCGCCGGGCCGGATGTTCAGATAGAGGCGCGGCACGGTTTCCAGGTTGTGATTGAAGACGTCCGGCTGGGAGTCGATCACCACCTCGGCCGCGCCGGGCTTGCGCAGGAAGTCGGGGGTCAGAATCTCGATGGTCGTGCCGGGGGCGGCGGCGCGGATGGCCCGCACCACCTGGGCGAAGTGCCCGGCGCCGCCATCGGCGAGGTCGTCACGGTCCACCGAGGTGATGACCACATGCTTGAGGCCCATGCGCGCCACGGCGTCGCCCACCCGGGCCGGTTCGGTGGGATCCAGCGGGTCAGGCCGTCCGGTCGCCACGTTGCAGAAGGCGCAGGCCCGGGTGCAGATCTCGCCCATGATCATCATGGTGGCGTGCTTCTGGGACCAGCACTCGCCGATGTTCGGACAGGCCGCCTCTTCGCAGACCGTGGTCAGGCCGTGCTCGCGCACGATGGCCCGGGTCTCGTTGTAGCCGGGCGAGCCAGGCGCGCGGACGCGCAGCCAGTCCGGCTTGCGCAGCAGCGGGGTGTCCGGGCGCGATTGCTTTTCGGGATGGCGCGGTCGCGCCTTGAGGGTGTCGATCACCGTAGCCATGCCGTCTAGATCGTCCTTCCGGGCCTCGCGATCAAGCCGCCTGATACGTGAGAGCGCTTGCGGGCGCGCGCCAAGCACGGAAAGCTGCAGGGATGCGCGCAGGTTGGGCCATGGCCGTTCCGTTGCTGCTGGCCACGGCGCTGCTGTCGGCCTGCGGGTCCGGCCGTGAGCATGAACCGTTCGGCGAAAGCCGCACCCCCGCCTCGCTGGCCCCGCGTTTCTTCCCGCCCGAGGGCTGGGGCTGGGGGCTGATCAAGATCGGCGATGCCCCCGCCCAGCGCTACGGCGTCAGCGCCCCGGCGGTCGACCCCGCCGCCCAGGTGCTGATCCTGCCGGGCTATGGCGAGACGGCCGAGAGCTGGTTCGAGACGGTGCGGGCCCTCAACGATCTTGGCTACACGACCTGGGTGCTGGAGCGACAGGGCCAGGGCGGTTCAGGCCGCCTCGCCGGCCGCGACCTCGGCCACGCCAAATCCTTCGATCCCGATATCGCCGCGACCAAGGCCCTGCTGACCATGATCGCCGGCAGCGGCAATGACGCCCCCATCGTGATCCTGGCCCAGGGCGCCGGCGCGCCGGTGGCCCGGCTGGCCCTGATGCGGGGCGGCCGGGCCGACGGGTTGATCCTGTCGGCGCCGGTCAATGCCCTGGATGGCGAGGCTTTTGGCGCCGCCCAGCAGGGCCGGACCCTGCGGCGGTTCGGGCTCGGCAGGATACGGGTGCTGGGCCTTTCCGGCTGGAAACGCGGCCAGCTCGCCCTGCCCTCCTCCGGCCTGGATCCAACGCGGGCCGCCAGCCAGGCGGCTTGGCAGACCAGCAATCCCGACCTGCGGATGGGCGGCCCCAGCTACGGCTGGGACGCGGCGCTGCTGGACGCGGTCCAGGCAGCCAAGGCCGATCCGAACTGGCGGGGACCGCCCACGCTCGACGCGCCCGCAAAGGCCGCGGCTGGCCAGCTGGCGCCCGACGCGGAACGGCGGGTTTGGCTCGCCGCTATCGAGGCCTTCATCGCCCAGCGCATCGCTGAACGGCAGGCCGCGCAACGATCTCCCGCCCCTCACCGTTTGTAACAGAGCTTTTCAAGCCCGTGAGCGGCCTATAACCTTCCCGCCAAGACCAAGGTGGGAAACATCGGGGAGTTTCACCCATATGCCGCGTGCTTTCGACGCGAAGGCCGCCGAGCGGTCACTGTTCGACGCCCTTATCGATGCCAGAGACCGCTACGGCGCCAAGAAGCCGATTCTCGAGGACCAGAACCGCACACCACTCAGCTACACCGACCTGATCCGGGGCAGCTTCGCCCTGGGCCGCAGGATCGCCGGCCTGACAGAGCCGGGCGAGCGGGTCGGGGTGCTGTTGCCGGCCAGCGCCGGGGTGGTGGTGACCTTCTTCGGGCTGCATGCCTTCGGCCGGGTGCCGACCATGCTCAACTTCACCTCGGGCCTTCGCAACCTGCGGGCCGCCTGCAAGCTGGCGGGCGTGAAGACGGTGCTGACAGCCCATGCCTTCATCGAGCAGGGCAAGCTGCATGACCTGATCGATGCGCTCGAGGCCCACGCCAAGATCGTCTATCTCGAGGACGTCCGGGCCAAGATCGGCCTCGCCGACAAGCTCTACGCCGCCGCGGCCGGCGCCTTCCCGCGTCGCTTCGCCACCAGGGCCGGGCCGGACGACACCGGCGTCATCCTGTTCACCTCCGGAAGCTTCGGGGCCCCGCGCGGGGTGGTGCTGAGCCAGCGCAACCTGCTCGCCAATGTCGAGCAGGTGGCCGCCCATATCGACCTCGATCCGAACTGGGTGATGTTCAACCCGCTGCCGACCTTCCACTGTTTCGGCCTGACCGGCGGGGCGCTGCTGCCGATCCTGACCGGCATGAAGGCCTTCCAGTATCCCTCGCCCCTGCACATCAAGCAGATCCCGCCGCTGATCCGCGACTGCAAGGCCTCGATCCTGCTGGCCACCGACACCTTCGTGAACCAGTACGCCCGCTCGGCCGACGCGGGCGATCTCAGCGGCCTGGAGTTCATCGTCTGCGGCGCCGAGAAGGTGCGCCACGAGACCCACGATCTGGTCAACGAGCGCTTTGGCGGGGTGCCGGTGCTTGAAGGCTATGGCGCCACCGAGGCCTCGCCCGTAGTGGCCGTCAACAAGCCCAAGGACAATCGCCGCGGCACGGTCGGCGGGCTGCTGCCCGGCATGGAGGCGCGCATCGATCCGGTCGAGGGCATTCCCAACGGCGGGCGCCTGTTCCTGCGCGGGCCCAATGTCATGGCCGGCTATCTGCGGGCCGATGGCGGCGTCGACGCCCCGCCGGACGGCTGGCACGACACCGGCGACGTGGTGACCATCACCGACGACGCCGACCAGTGGATCGCCATCCAGGGCCGGGTGAAGCGCTTCGCCAAGATCGGCGGCGAGATGGTTTCCCTGACCGCCGCCGAGGATCTGGCCTCCGCCGTCTGGCCGGACGGCCGTCACGCGGTGATCTCCATGCCCGATCCCAAGAAGGGCGAGCGGCTGGTGCTGGTCACCGACCGGCCCGACGCGGCGGTGGCCCCGCTGGTCGCCCACGCCCAGTCGATCGGCGCGCCGGAACTGGCCGTGCCGCGCAAGATCCTGAGAGTCACCGAAGTGCCGGTTCTGGGCACGGGCAAGACCGACTACGTGGCCATCCAGCGCATGGCCGAAACGGAGGCCCGCGCGGCCTAGAGGGAGACTTCGAATGCCTAATCTCGCCGTGTGGTCCCCGCGCCTGTTGAGCGTGCTGCGTATCATGGCCGCCCTGCTCTTCATGGAGCACGGCCTGATGAAGCTGTTCGCCTTCCCCGGTCCGCAGCCGGCCGTGCCCGATCCGCTGCCGGTGATCCTGGTCGTCGCCGCCTGGCTGGAAGTGATCGGCGGCGGGCTGCTGGCGCTCGGCGCCTGGACACGGCCCGTGGCCTTTATCCTCTCCGGCGAGATGGCCGTGGCCTATTTCACGGCCCATGTCGGCCGCAGCGGCACCATCTTCCCCGCCCTGAACGGCGGCGACGGGGCCGTGCTGTTCTGCTTCATCTTCCTCTACCTGGCCGCGGCCGGCGGGGGTGAGTGGAGCGTGGACGCGCAGATCCGCAAACGCCCCTAGATGTGCAGGACCCGCCCGTAGGCGTCGAGCGAGGCCTCGTGCATGGCCTCGCTCATCGTCGGGTGGGCGAAGACGGTGGCGAAGAGGTCTTCTTCCGTCGCCTCCAGAGTCATCGCAATCGCGAAACCCTGAATCATTTCCGTCACTTCGTGGCCGATCATGTGGGCGCCGATCAGCGCCCCGGTCTTGGCGTCGAACACCGTCTTGACGAAGCCGTCCAGCTCGCCGGCGGCGATGGCCTTGCCGTTCACCCGGAAGGGGAAGCGGCCGACCTTGACCTCGATGCCCGCCGCCTTGGCCGCCGCCTCGGTCAGGCCCACCGAGGCCACCTGCGGGGTGGCGTAGGTGCAGCCGGGGATCGGGGCGGTCAGGTTGGCGGAAGGGTGGCCGGCGATATGCTCGACGCAGTGGACGCCTTCGTGGCTGGCCTTATGCGCCAGCCAGGGCGGGCCGGCGACGTCGCCGATGGCGTAGAGACCCGGGACATTGGTCTTGCAGGTCTTGTCGATAACTACATGACCGCGATCGATTTTTACGCCGAGGGCCTCGAGCCCCAGGTTCTCGACATTGCCGTCGATGCCGACCGCGACGATGGCGACCTCGGCCTCCAGGGTTTCCTTCTCCAGGGTCACCGACACGCCGGTCTTGGTCTTGGCGAGCTTGGAGACCTTGGCCGAGACCCGGAACTTCATGCCGCGCTTTTCGAAGGCCTTGTGCGCGGCCTTGGAGACCTCCTCGTCCTCGACCGGCAGAATGCGGTCCAGGGCCTCGATCACCGTAACGTCGGCGCCTAAGGCCCGATAGAAGCTGGCGAATTCGATGCCGATGGCGCCCGAGCCGATGACGATCAGGCTCTTGGGGCAGGCCTTGGGCGTCATGGCCTCGCGGTAGGTCCAGATGCGGTCGCCGTCCGGGACCAGGCCGACAGCCGGGATGACGCGCGCCCGGGCGCCGGTGGCCAGGATGACATGCTTGGCGGTCAGGTTGCGCGAGCCGCCGGCCTTCAGCGCCACCACCACCTTGGGGGCGGGCGAGCCCTTCTCCAGCTTGGCCTCGCCCTCGACCACCTCGATCCTGTGCTTCTTCATCAGGAAGGCGACGCCCCCCGACAGCTGCTTGGCCACGCCCCGCGAGCGTTCGATAACCTTGGCGAAGTCGTAGGAACGGCCCTGGATGGAGATGCCGTAGGCGTCCAGGTGCGAGAGCTGCTCATAGACCTCGCCGGTCTTGAGCAGGGCCTTGGTCGGGATACAGCCCCAGTTGAGGCAGACCCCGCCCAGGTTCTCCCGCTCGACGATAGCGGTCTTCAGGCCCAGCTGGCTGGCGCGGATGGCCGTCACATAGCCGCCGGGACCGGCGCCGATGACGATGACGTCGAAGCTGTCGCTCACTTGATGCTCTCCAGCCTAGACGATCATGTTCAGAGGATCTTCGATCAGCGGCTTGAAGACGCTGAGGAATTTGGCGCCGACGGCCCCGTCGACCACGCGGTGGTCGCAGGTCAGGGTGACCGTCATCACCGTGGCCACGGCCAGCTGGCCGTCCTTGACGACCGGCCGCTGCTCGCCGGCCCCGACGCTGAGGATGGCGCCCTGCGGCTCGTTGATGATCGAAGCGAAGGACTTGATGCCGAACATGCCCAGGTTCGAGACCGAGAAGGTGCCGCCCTGGAACTCCTCGGGCTTGAGCTTGCGGGTGCGAGCCCGTTCGGCCAGGTCCTTGGTTTCCTTGGCGATCTGGGCCAGGCCCTTGGTCTCGGCCGAGCGGATGATCGGGGTGATCAAGCCGCCCTCGATGGCCACCGCCATGGCGATGTCGGCGTGGTGGTGCATGGCCAGGCCTTCGGGCGAATAGCTGGCGTTGGCTTCCGGCACCTGGGTCAGGGCTACGGCGACGGCCTTGATGACCATGTCGTTGACGCTGATCTTGACGCCCTGCTTTTCGAGCATGGCGTTGATCTTGGCGCGGGCGGCCAGCAGTCCGTCGATCTCGATGTCGATGGTCAGCGGGAAGTGCGGCACGTCGCGGAAGCTGTCGGTCATCCGCCGGGCCACGGTCTTGCGCATGCCGTCCAGCGGAATGAGGTCGTAGCTGCCGGGGGCGATGCCCATCTGCTCCAGCGTCTTGTGCTCGCGCGGGGCTGAAGGCGCGGCGGCCGGGGCGGCGCCGGGCGCTGCAGCGGGGGCCTTGCCACGGGCGGCGTCGACATCGGCCTTGATCACCCGGCCATGCGGGCCGCTGCCCTTGATGGCCTTCAGGTCGAGGCCGGCGGCCTGGGCCAGGCGGCGGGCCAGGGGCGATGCGAAAACGCGCTCGCCTTCAGCCTTGGGGGCGGGGGCGGCCTGGGCCGGCGCGGCGGTCTCGCCGGCCTGCTCGGTCGGCGGCGCGGGCTTGGGCGGCGCTTCAGCCTTGGGCGCTTCCTTGGCGGGCGCTGGCGCGGGTGGCGGTGAGACAGCGTCGCCCTCCCCGCTCAGCCGGGCGATGGGGGCGTTGACCTTCACCCCCTCGGTTCCGGCGTCGACCAGGATCGACTCGATGGTCCCCTCGTCGACCGCCTCGACCTCCATGGTGGCCTTGTCGGTCTCGATCTCGGCGATGACGTCGCCGGCCTTGACGGTGTCGCCGGCCTTGACGTGCCATTTGGCGAGGGTGCCCTCCTCCATGGTGGGCGACAGGGCGGGCATCAGGATGTCGATCGACATGCTTGGTCCTTCAGGCGTTCGGCGAGACTTCGACGACGGTGGTGGGGGTCCAACGGGCCAGACGCCGCGCCAGGCGCGACTCGTCCGTCTCGTCGTCATAGGTGGCGGGTTCGCCCGTCCGGCCCGCGAAATCGGCAAGGTCGGTCCCGGCGACATTCAGCGTGGCCAGCAGGCCATTGGGGCCCTCGATCAGGGCGGCGACATAGACCCCGCAATCGCGGCAGACCAGCATCTGGGTGGCCCGGCGGCCGAAGCGGTAGCGGTGGGTCGAGCCCGGGGCGGCGTCGATGGCCAAGCGCCCGCGCGGGTCGCTGGTGGTCAGGGCGCCGTGCCGCCGGCAGAACCCGCACTGGCAGGCCCGCAGTGGCAGGTCGTCCGGCTCGACGCTGGGGGTGAAGGCCACCCGGATGGAGCCGCAATGGCAGGCGCCGGCCAGCATCTCAGGTCTCCTGGCTCAGATGCGCCAGGGCGGCGGCGTGCGCCTCCCAGTGGCGGCCATCGAAGGCCTCGATGCGGATATCCAGCGCGTCGGCCTGGTCCAGGCAGCGGGCGTTGACCGACCAGCCGTCCGGGTTGGAGCGCGGACGGTAGAAGCTCTTCACGCCACAGATCTTGCAGAAGGTGTGCTGCGCCACGCCGGTGTTGAATGTGTAGGTGGTGATCGACTCCGCGCCCTGGAGCAGCCGGAACCGGCTCTCGGGCACGATGACGTGGATGAAGCCCACCTTCTCACACATCGAGCAGTTGCAGGCCTGCGCCTCGACGACGTCCGGCAGGGCCGCCTCGAACCGCACGGCCCCGCAGTGGCAACCACCGGAGCGCCAGATATGGCCCTCCGTGGTCACTTGTAGCTCACGGCCTTGGCCGCCTTGACGATCTTCTCGACCGACGGCAGCGACAGGACTTCCAGGTTGGCGGCGTAGGGCAGCGGGACGTCCTCCTGATGGACCCGCAGCGGCGGGGCGTCCAGGTAGTCGAAGGCGTGCTCCAGCACCCGGGCGATCACCTCGGCGCCGACGCCCATCGGGCCCCAGCCTTCCTCGACCGTGACCAGGCGGTTGGTCTTCCTGACGCTCTCGACGATGGTTTCGTGGTCGAGGGGGCGGATGGTGCGCAGGTCGATGACCTCGGCCTCGATGCCCTCGCCGGCCAGTTCCTCGGCCGCCTTCAGCGCCAGGCCGACCATGCGGCTGTGGGCGGTGATGGTGACGCCCGAGCCCTCGCGGCGGATGCGGGCCTTGCCGATGGGGACGATCCAGTCCTCCACCTCGGGAATCTCGAACTCGACCCCGTACATCATCTCGTGCTCAAGGAAGACCACGGGGTTGGGGTCGCGAATGGCGGCCTTGAGCAGGCCCTTGGCGTCGGCCGCGTCATAGGGGGCCACGACCTTGAGGCCCGGCACCTGGCCGTACCAGGCGCTGTAGTCCTGGCTGTGCTGGGCGCCGACCCGGGCCGCCGCGCCGTTGGGGCCGCGGAAGACGATCGACGACTTGATCTGGCCGCCCGACATGTAGAGCGTCTTGGCCGCCGAGTTGATGATCTGGTCGATGGCCTGCATGGCGAAGTTCCAGGTCATGAACTCGACGATGGGCTTGAGCCCCGCCATGGCCGCGCCGACGCCCAGGCCGGCAAAGCCATGCTCGGTGATCGGGGTGTCGATGACCCGCTTGTCGCCGAACTCCTGCAGGAGGTCGCGGCTGACCTTGTAGGCGCCCTGGTACTGGGCGACCTCCTCGCCCATCAGGAAGACGTCGGGGTCGCGGCGCATCTCCTCGGCCATGGCGTCGCGCAGGGCGTCGCGCACGGTGATCTTGACCATCCTGGCGCCGGCCGGGATTTCCGGGTCGCGCAGTTCGACCGTAGGCTTGGGCGCGACGGGCGCGGCGCCCTCGCCTTCCGGCTTGGGCTTGGCGGCTTCCGGCGGCTGCTTTTCAGGATCGCCAGAAGCGTCCTGTTTTGGGGCCTCCTGCTTGGGCGCTTCCTTCGGCGCTTCGGCGGCAGGCTCGCCCTCCCCGTCCAGGCGGGCGATGGGCGTGTTGACCGCCACGCCTTCCGTGCCGGCCGCGACCAGGATCGAGGTGATCTTGCCCTCGTCGACGGCCTCGACCTCCATGGTCGCCTTGTCGGTCTCGATCTCGGCGATGACGTCGCCGGCCTTGACCGTGTCGCCTTCCTTGACGTGCCATTTGGCCAGCGTTCCCTCCTCCATGGTCGGGGAGAGGGCGGGCATGAGGATGTCGGTCATTACTGGGCCGCCTCCAGGTAGACGTCGGTATAGAGTTCGGAGGGGTCCGGCTCGGGGCTGGTGCGGGCGAACTCGGCCGCCTCGGCGACGATCTTCTTCACCTCGGCGTCGATGGCCTTGAGGTCCTCTTCGGAGACCTTGGCCTTCTCCAGCCGCTCGCGCAGGTGCTCGATGGGGTCGCGGGTCTTCTTGACCTCGTCGACCTCCTCCTTGGTGCGGTATTTGGCCGGGTCGCTCATCGAGTGGCCGCGGTAGCGGTAGGTCTTCATCTCCAGGATATAGGGCCCCTTGCCGCTGCGGGCGTGCTCGGCGGCCTTGGCGCCGGCCTCGACCACGGCCAGGACGTCCATGCCGTCAACCTCTTCGCCGGGGATGTTGAAGCTGATCCCGCGGCGGTGCAGCCGGGTTTCCGAGGCCGAGCGCTCGATGCTGGTCCCCATGGCGTACTGGTTGTTCTCGATCACATAGACGACCGGCAGGCTCCACAGCTCGGCCATGTTGAAGCTCTCATAGACCTGGCCCTGGTTGGCCGCGCCGTCGCCGAAATAGGTGAACGACACCCGGCCATCGCCGCGATAGCGGTCCGCCAGCGCCAGGCCCGTGCCGAGACTCACCTGCGCCCCGACGATGCCGTGGCCGCCGTAGAAGCCGGCCTCGGTCGAAAACATGTGCATCGAGCCGCCCTTGCCCTTGGACGAGCCGCCGGCCCGGCCGGTGAGTTCGGCCATGACCTCCTTGGGATCCATGCCGGCGGCCAGCATATGGCCGTGGTCGCGGTAGCCGGTGATGATCTGGTCGCCCGGCTTCTTCACCGTCTCCATGCCCACGGCGATGGCTTCCTGGCCGATATAGAGGTGGCAGAAGCCGCCGATCAGACCCATGCCATAGAGCTGGCCGGCTCGCTCCTCGAAGCGGCGGATCAGCAGCATGTCGCGATACCACTGGGTCAGTTGCGCCTTGTCAGGCGCGCGACCCTTCCGATTGACACCGGTGTCAGGGGTTTTCCCCTCAGAAGGTCCGCTTTTAGGCGTGCGCGCCATGCGCTTCTCCCTGATCCATCACCATCGCGGCCATTTCGTCCCTATCTAAGAGCCGGGACGAAAAGATCGACCCGGATCAGGGCTTCAGGCGGATCACATAATCTTTTGGATCCGAGAAGCCTAGCAGGGAACGCGCGCGCTCCTCCAAGAGGTCCCGCGAAAGACTGCCGTCCCTCAATAACCGGGCGCGCGCCTCCAGGTCCATCCTCTGCTGGTGGACATGGATCAATTCGGCGTTGCGTTGCTTGAGTTCTTCCTTGCGCTGAGCCGACAGCATCCAGCCCAACTCGCCGGTCAGGCCGTGGAAGACGAAATAGGTGATCAGGCCCGCCAGCGCGAAGGTGAACATGAAAGGCTGCAGGCGGGCGAGCAAGGCGGCGAATCCATCAGGAATTCCAATGGGGACAAACTCGCTCTTCGTGCTTAACGCCGGCTTAAGTTAGCCCCGCTTCAGCGCCCCACGCCCCGCATAGATGGCCTGGTCGTCCAGCATCTCCTCGATGCGCAGCAGCTGGTTGTATTTGGCCGTGCGGTCCGAGCGGGCGAGGCCCCCGGTCTTGATCTGACCGCAGTTGGTGGCGACGGCCAGGTCGGCGATGGTGGAGTCCTCGGTTTCGCCCGAGCGGTGGCTCATAACGGCGGTGTAGCCGGCGCGGTGGGCCATATCGACCGCATCCAGAGTCTCGGACAAGGTGCCGATCTGGTTGACCTTGATCAGGATGGAGTTGGCCAGGCCCTTCTCCAGGCCCATGGCCAGGCGCTCGGAATTGGTGACGAAGAGGTCGTCGCCGACCAGCTGGATCTTTCGGCCCAGGGCGTCGGTCAGCTGCTTCCAGCCGTCCAGGTCGTCCTCGGCGCAGCCGTCCTCGATGGTGACGATCGGGTACTGGGCGACCAGATCGGCCAGGTAGCCGACCATGCCGGCCGGATCGAGGGATTTGCCTTCGCCTTCAAGCTCGTAGCGGCCGTTCTTGAAGAACTCGGTCGAGGCCACGTCCAGGCCCAGCAGGAAGTCGTCGCCGGCCTTGTAGCCCGCCGCCTCGCCGGCCCGCATGATGAAGTCCAGCATCTCCACGGCGGTGCCGATATTGGGAGCGAAGCCGCCCTCGTCGCCGACATTGGTGTTGTGGCCGGCCTTTTTCAGCAGGCTCTTCAGGGCGTGATAGATTTCCGAGCCCATGCGCAGGCCCTCGGCGAAGCTGCCGGCCTTGACCGGCAGGATCATGAATTCCTGGATGTCGACCGGATTGTCGGCATGCATGCCGCCGTTGATGATGTTCATCATCGGCACCGGCAGCACCCGGGCCGAGACGCCGCCGACATATTTGTAGAGGGGCTGGCCGGCGCTGGCCGCCGCCGCCTTGGCCGCCGCCAGGCTGACGCCCAGGATGGCGTTGGCGCCCAGCCGGGCCTTGTTCTTCGTGCCGTCCAGATTGATCAGGGCGGTGTCCAGCCGGCGCTGGTCCTCGGCGTCGAAGCCCGAGAGAGCGTCGAAGATCTCGCCGTTCACCGCCTCGACGGCCTGGCGCACGCCCTTGCCGCCATAGCGTTTCTTGTCGCCGTCGCGCTTCTCGACCGCCTCGTGCGCCCCGGTCGAGGCGCCCGAGGGCACGGCGGCGCGGCCAAAGGCGCCGTCTTCCAGCGTGACATCGACTTCCACGGTCGGGTTGCCCCGGCTGTCGAGGATTTCGCGGGCGGTGATGTCGACGATCTCGGTCATGAGTCCCTCATGTGGCGGCGCGGGGGTGGCTTAGCCGCGCCAGGGCGGTTGAGCAACCCAAGCGCCTTACCGGGAACTCGCGGGTAGATCGCGTGCCGCTCCCCAAGAATCAACTCACTGTTGAACTCATGCTCATCGAAGCACTCGCCCACGTCCGGTTCAATGAATGGGGAAAGGCCGCTGCGTCGATCGGTGCCCTGCTGTTCGCCATTGTGGTCGGTACCCAGGTTCAGCCATTTCTCGACCTGCCATCATCAGATCGCGCAAGCTGGGTTGGAGCAATTGGCACTATTCTAGCCTTGGGGATCGCTGTGACCGCACCAATGATTGCGGCTCAAACAGAAGATCGGCGCTTTCGACAGAAAGCTGATGCGCTTGCTCGTCTACTCAAATTGACGGTTGAAACCGCCGGTGCGCTGGGAGCCGTTTTCGAACTTCCAGAGGGAAGATCAATCAAGGAAGTCGAAGCTGCGGCTCAGAAACTGCACATGGAAGCTATTTCTTCCGCAATGCAGGCCTTTCCCGCCGAACGCCTACCTATTCTGGCAATGAATGAGTTCCTGGCGCTTACTGGCTTGGCGGCGAATGCACCTGAGGCGTTCAAGAACCTCACGATTCAGAGGATGACGCACAACCCTGTTGGCATCGCGGAGGCTCAGGCGGCTGTGGAACGGCTGATCGCATTGGTCCGCGACGGACAGGACCGTTTGACTAACTTGCTCTAGAGGGACCGATGCTGGAATAGGACAGCCCAATCTAAGGAGACTGTCGTGGCGGATGCAGCCCTCGCCTCCAGCGCCTTCGCCGGCTTTCGCCTCCTGGCCCGCCGGCCGCTGACCTTTCTGGTCTGGGGGCTCGGCGCGCTTGCTGTGTGGGCGGCGGTTCTCGGCGCGCTCTTCGCAGCCAGCCCAGGGGGCTTCGGCATCCATCTTTTCGGGCCTATCGGGGCGCCGGTTCTTTGGCTGACGGCGACCATCCTGATCTGTGCGGTCTTCCGCCTAGTGCTCCGGACGCAGGAGCGCCATCGGATCGGCCTGCGGATCGGTCCTGACGAACTTCGCCTGGCGCCGCTGGTGTTGGTCCTGGGCGCCATCGCGGCCGTCTGCATTCTTCCCCTGGTGCTTTCCGGACCGCAGCGGCTGGCCGCCACGGCCATCCTGCTGCTGATCAGCCCCTTTCTCTGCCTCCTCGCGCCGGCGGTGTTCGCCACCCGTCGGCTCGACCTCCTGCAGGGCTTTCGGCTGGCCTGGAGACGCTATGCGAGTCTGCTGGCGATGAATCTGTTGATCGCAGGCATCTACGCCACCACCACCGTGTTGCTGGGGCATTTCTGGAAGTGGATGATCCTGGTCAACGACACCCGGATCGACCAGGCCATCCATCGGGGGACCGGCGCGGTTGGCCAGATGATCGGCATCGCGGGTGTGCTGGCCATCCTGATCTATGGCGCGCTGTTGATCATCGTCACCGCCCCCGCCGCCGAGGCCTACCGCCGCTTGACTTCCCCGCCGGCGCCGGGCCCTTAACCGGCCCATGAAATTCCAGAACCTGCTGCTCGAGAAGACCGACGGCGTCGCCGTGGTCACCCTCAATCGCCCCGACGCCATGAACGCCCTCTCCAAGGCCCTGCGCTCGGAGCTGCACAAGGTCATGGTCGCCCTGGACAAGGACGATGACGTCAGCGTCGTCATCCTGACCGGGGCCGGCGAGCGGGCTTTCACCGCCGGGCTGGACCTGAAGGAACTGGGCTCGGATCCCAAGGCGATGAGCGCCGCCAACGCCACGGGCGCCGACGAGAATCCGGTCAAGGCCATCGAATGCTGCTCCAAACCGGTGATCGGGGCCATCAATGGCGTGGCCATCACCGGCGGCTTCGAGCTGGCCCTGGCCTGCGACGTGCTGATCGCCTCGGAGAACGCCCGCTTCGCCGACACCCATGCGCGGGTCGGCATCATGCCGGGCTGGGGCCTGTCGCAGAAGCTCTCGCGGCTGATCGGACTCTACCGGGCCAAGGAGCTGTCGCTGACCGGCAACTTCCTGGACGCCGCCACCGCCCGCGACTGGGGCCTGGTCAACCGGATCGTCCCCGCCGCCGAGCTGCTGCCCACGGCCCGCAAGCTGGCCGCCGATATGGCGACCATCCCGGTCGAGACCCTCAGCCTCTACAAGTCGATCATCGACGACGGCTACGCCAAGTCGTTCGGCAAGGCGATGAACCTGGAGCAGGAGCGCTCGACCGCCAACAACCGCAAGGTCACCCCGGCCGCCGTCGAGGCCCGCCGCGCCGCCATCCAGGCGCGGGGCCGCAGCCAGTAGTTCCTCGCCCCTTGGGCGAGGTGGCGGCGAAGCCGACGGAGTGGGCCGTGGAACACACGGTGTTTCAGGATCGAGCACCGCCGGAGGGGGCGTGCTTTTATCTGAGTGCCGGCTGACAGAGCCCACTCCACCACTTCGTGGTCCCCCTCGCCCAACGGGCGAGGAATGTCAGCCCAGCACGGCGTTGTCGGCCAGCCAGATCATCGGGTCGGCCGCCATCTGGAAGTAGATGCGCTTGCGGCCGTAATCCATCTCGATCCGCGAGAACAGCTTGAGCGCGTTGGCGCCCAGCAGCACGGCGGGCTTGTCGCCCATGCCCCAGCGGTCGAAGACGTGCAGGTCGCAGAACACCAGCCCCATGTCGGTGAACCGCATGGTGCCGAACTTCAGCACCCGCACCACATGCACCTCGCCGATCGCCTCCTCGCCGGTGACATCGACCATACGGACCTGGGGCGCGAAGGGATCCCAGCGGCTGGCGCGACGGCCGAGGGCCGTGGCCAGGGCCATGTTGCCGACACTGAGCGCGCCGCCGCTGTCGACGAAGGCCTCGACCGGCACATTGTCGGCCTTGGCGCCGGCGACCGTCAGCAGGCCCTGGCGGTTGCGGGCCGGCACCAGGGCGCTCTTGGGGGTCGGCTCGTAGCCGTCGCTCAGGTTGGGCTGGCGCAGCTCCAGGATCCGGTCGCGGAAGTTCATCACCAGCCGGCGGTTCTGCAGCGCATCGACCCCCAACAGGCCATCGACCCCCAGGCGGCCCCGCGCCAGGATCGGCACCACGCCGCCCTTCAAGGTCTCCTCGCCGATGGTCAGGCCGGGCATCAGCACGGTGGGGGTCAGGGCCGAGCCGGAAATGCCGTGCACCATGACGTTGGGCCCGGCCGGCAGGGCCAGCTTGGCGGCCAGCTGATCGGAAAGGCAGCTGCGGTCGGCGCCGGTGTCCACGGCGAACTCGAATGGCCCCTGATCGCCAATCATCACCGGTATGGTCAGCCGCTCCTGCAGGTCCAGCCCGCCCTGGATCAGGGTCGAAAGGTCCGTGGGTTCATTGGGAAGGCCATTGGGAGGACTGGGGCGGCTCGAATCGGGAAGCGTCTGGCCCGGCGCCCCCAGCGGCGTCTCGCTGCCCCAGGATCGCCCGGGGGTCAGCGCCAGCGGCAGGGTGGCGGCCAGACTCGCTGAAAGTCCGGTGGCCAGGTGTCGGCGGGTCAGCATGGCGTGACCTCCCTTATCGTTGGGTCACTCTAGCATGGCTCGGGAACTTTAGCCCTGCCCTCGCAGCCAGGCGCGCCAGGCCGGCCAGGCGGCCACGACCTTGGCCAGGGCGGCATAGCCGGCGCTGTTTGGATGGTAGCCGTCACCCGCCCCCGCCTCATCCCACCAGGGCCGCCAGTCCATGTCCGAGGTTCTCAGGTCCAGCCAGGCGGCGCCCGCCTGGGCGAAGAGGTTTGCCATGCCACCGCTCAGCGCCACTGAGCGCCTGTCGAGCTGGGCATCGTCCAGGAAGACCGGCGAAGACACGCCAAAGGCCGGGATGTTCAGCCGACGGGCCAGGTCCAGCAGGCGGGCCGTCGCCGCCAGGCTCTCGGCCTGGGTCACGCCCTTGTTGAAATCGTTGCTGCCGAAGCTGAAGACCATGGCGTGCGAATCGCCCAGCGCCAGACGCGGCGGCAGCTCGGCCTCGGCGCGGGCGGCGATCTGCGGCCCGGTCTCGCCCCGGACGCCCAGATTGTAGGCGGTGAGGTCGATCCCTTCCCCGCGCGCCGCGGCAGCCACGCGGCCGACCCAGCCCAGGCCGGTGTCGTCGCCCGCCCCCGCCGTATAGCTGTCCCCCAGAAAACAGGCGCGCCTGTCCATTGGCGTATCCCCATATGCGAAAAGCGCCCGGAGTTTCCCCCGGGCGCCTTGAAGCTCGTCAGAGCCGCTTCTAAAGCGGGCTCTAGTCTTCCTTGGGCGTCAGAACCTGGCGGCCCTTGTACATGCCGGTCTTCAGATCGACATGGTGGGGGCGCTTCAGTTCGCCGGTGGTCTTGTCCTCATGATAGGCGTTGGGGCCCAGAGCATGGTGGCTGCGGCGCATGTTGCGGCGCGAGGGGGATACTTTTCGCTTAGGAACGGCCATCGGAAATCTCTAAGTCGGTGCGCTGGAGCGCGAAAACGGATGCGGCGGCCAAGCGGGCCGCCGACGTGAGCGGGGGTCTATGCCGCAAATCGCCCCGCAAGACAAGGCCCGAGACAAGGCCCGAGCCCGCACTTTACTTTCAGTTGAACCGCTGGTTCCATTCCTGATTGCCGCGATATCCCGCGGCATTGGGGAGGGACAGAGACCATGGCGCTGACCATCGACGCCGCCAGCCTCAAGGCATTCTCGCCGGCCTGTGACGCGGCAGGCCTGGCCCCGGCCTTCCAGGCCGCCTGCGACGCCCGCCAGATCAACACCGCCCGACGGATCACCCACTTCCTGGGCCAGATCTATGTCGAGAGCGGCGGCTTCACCCGGCTGGTCGAGAACCTCAACTACAAGGCCGCCCGCCTGGTGCAGGTCTGGCCCAGCCGGTTCCCGAATATCGCCGCCGCCACGCCGTTCGCGGGCAATCCCGAGGCCCTGGCCAACAAGGTCTATGGCGGCCGGATGGGCAACACCGCGCCGGGCGACGGCTGGAAATACCGCGGCCGCGGCTTCATCCAGCTGACCGGCAAGTCGAACTACACGGCGGCCAGCACATGGTCGGGTCTGGATTTGGTCGGCAATCCCGATCAGGCGGCGGCCGAAACCGGGGCCGCCCAGATCGCGGCGGCCTTCTGGGCCAACAATGGCCTCAACGCCATCGCCGATGGCGCCGACGAAACCGCCGCCATCAAGGCCGAGACCCTGAAGATCAACGGCGGCCTCAACGGTCTGGCCGAACGCACGGCGGCGATCACCAAGGCCAAGGGAATCTGGAGCTAGGGGCGCTGGCA
Organism: Caulobacter ginsengisoli; assembly: GCF_030814835.1. Classification (GTDB taxonomy): domain Bacteria; phylum Pseudomonadota; class Alphaproteobacteria; order Caulobacterales; family Caulobacteraceae; genus Caulobacter; species Caulobacter ginsengisoli. The sequence goes on along the minus strand of NZ_JAUSVS010000001.1, from coordinate 812,278 downwards.
GGCGACGGTTCCCAGCCACTCCCTTGCGACCGCCTCGCCGTCCAGCAGCCGCACCATCGGGCGCTTGATCCCGTCCACGGCGCGATAGCCGACCATCAGCCGCTGACCGCCGCCGAACGGGCCGATCTCGATGTCCTCCTCTGGGAAGACCACCGTGGCCTTCTCTCCGACGAAGACCACCACGCAGCCACTCTGGTCCCACACCATGCGGGCCATGGCCTTGATCGTCGGATAGTAGGCCGGCCCCCGCCAGGCCGCCGGAAAGCCTGGATCGACATCGATGCAGAGCTGACCCAGGTCCAGTTCGTTGCGCAGGAGGAAGCGGGCCTTTTCCGGCTTCCAGGCCTCGCCCAGATCATCCCGCGCCAGCCAGCCGCAGGTGAAGACGCGGCAGGACTGGGGATGGGCGCCGTGGATGGCGCAGCCCCGTCCCTTGACCACATGCCGGCACCAGGCGCCGGCCGGTTTTTCGAGCGCCGGAATCTCCAGGAGCTTGCAGCACAGGCTGCAGGTCCCGCAGACCTTCATCGTCAGACAAGCCGGCTCTGGGTCTTCGCCGCGGCGATAAAGCTGGCGAACAACGGGTGCGGCGCGAAGGGGCGGCTCTTGAGTTCCGGGTGGAACTGCACGCCCACGAACCAGGGATGGTCGGTGCGCTCGACGATCTCGGGCAGCACGCCGTCGGGCGAGACGCCGGTCATCTTCAGCCCCGCCTGCTCGAAGCGATCCTTGTACTCGATATTGACCTCGTAGCGATGGCGATGGCGCTCGGCGATGGCGGTAGAGCCATAGATCTCCGAAACCCGCGAACCGGGGCTCAGCACCGCGTCATAGGCCCCCAGCCGCATGGTGCCGCCCATGTTGCCGCCGGCCTGGCGCTTGACCCGCTCGTTGCCCTGCACCCACTCGGTCATCAGCCCGACCACGGGCTCGTCCGTGGGGCCGAACTCGGTGGAGGAGGCGCCCTCGATGCCGACGACGTTCCGCAAGGCCTCGATCACCGCCATCTGCATGCCGAAACAGATGCCAAAATAGGGGACGTCGCGCTCACGGGCGAACTGGGCCGCCAGGATCTTGCCCTCGGCCCCGCGCTCGCCGAAGCCGCCGGGCACCAGGATGCCGTGCACCCCCTCCAGCTTGGCGGCGGCCGCGCCCGGTTCGCCCTCGAAGGTCTCGCTCTCCACCCAGTCGAGGTTGACCTTGACCTTGTTGGCCAGGCCCCCGTGGGTGAGCGCCTCGATGAGCGACTTATAGGCGTCCTTGAGGACGGTGTATTTGCCGACCACGGCGATGGTGACCTCGCCGTCCGGGTGACGGGTGGTGTTGTCGATGCCTTCCCAGCGAGTCAGGTCCGGAGCCGGGGCGTCCTTGATGCCGAAGACGTCCAGCACCTCGGCGTCCAGCCCCTCGCGGTGATAGTCGAGCGGCACCGCGTAGATCGAGCTGGAGTCCATGGCGGTGATCACCGCCGTGGTGCGCACGTTGCAGAACAGGCCGATCTTGCGCTTTTCCTCGGCCGGGATCGGCTGCTCGCAGCGGCAGAGCAGGATGTCGGGCTGGATGCCGATCGAGCGCAGTTCCTTGACCGAGTGCTGGGTCGGCTTGGTCTTCATCTCGCCGGCGGTCTTGATATAGGGCAGCAGGGTCAGGTGGACGAAGCAGCTGTCGCCGCGCGGCAGCTCCTGGCCGAGCTGGCGGATGGCCTCGAAGAAGGGCAGCCCCTCGATGTCGCCCACCGTGCCGCCGATCTCGACCAGCACGAAGTCGGCCTCATTGCCCTCGGCGTCGACGGCGGGGCTGCGGACGAACTCCTTGATCTCGTTGGTGACGTGCGGGATCACCTGGACGGTGGCGCCCAGATAGTCGCCCCGCCGCTCCTTCTCGATGATGGTCTTGTAGATCTGGCCGGTGGTGATGTTGTCGGCCCGCGTGGCCGACACCCCGGTGAACCGCTCGTAGTGGCCCAGGTCCAGGTCGGTCTCGGCCCCGTCGTCGGTGACGAACACCTCGCCGTGCTGATAGGGGCTCATCGTCCCCGGATCGACGTTGAGATACGGGTCCAGCTTGCGCAAGCGGACCTTGTATCCACGCGCCTGCAAAAGCGCACCGAGAGCGGCGGACGCGAGACCTTTTCCCAAGGAGGAGACCACGCCGCCGGTGATGAAGATGTACCGGGCCATGGGAGACCAGATTAGCAGCGATTCGCGGGGGAAGCGCCGCTGATTCGGTAGAACGCCGCTATTGCTTGGGCTTGTCGGCCGGGGCCGTCGGAAGCGTGGACGGGGCGGTCGAGGGCGCCGACAGATCCGGCAGGCCCGAACTGGGGGCGGCGCCGGGCGCGCCGGTGGGGGCCAGAGAGGGTGTCCCCGCCAGCGGATTGGCCGGCAGCGCCTTGGTGGGCGTCGACGGCGCCGTCTGCTCGAGCTTGAGGCCCTTGGTCCGGTCGACGACCAGGCTGTTGCTCTGATCGCGGGCGGTCAGCCAGGTCAGCGAGATGCTGAGCAGCAGGAAGACCGCGAACAGGCTCCAGGTGATCCGCGTGAGCAGGTCGCCCGTGCCGCGCGCCGACATGAAGCCGCTGGGGCTGCCGCCCATGCCCAGCGCCCCGCCCTCGGATTGCTGGATGAGCACGAAGCCCACCATCGCCACGCAGACAAAGATCTGAAGGCCGAGCAGAATGTTGTGCAGCATGGAGCGAACGGTCCGATAACTGGCCGGGGCATTGGTCCCGGGGAGATTTGAGCCGGCCCCTCTATCACTGTGAGGGCCGCCACGCCATAGCTGGTGTCTCCAGTGTCCCAGGTCCAGCCCCGTGATTCTCGAAACCGAACGCCTGACTCTCGCGCCCGTCGTCCAGGGCGACGCGCCGGCCATCTATCTGATGATGAGCGACCCGGAGGTCATGGCCCATTGGGACGTGGAGCCTATCGAGGACCCGGACGTGGTCGAGGCCTACGTCGCCGCGCAGGTGCGTGAGGTCGAGGAGGGCGCCGGCTGGTACTGGTCGATGCGGCTGATCGAGGATGGCGTCTTCCTCGGGGTCTGCGACCTCTCCGACGTCGACTGGCGCCACCACCGGGCCGAGGTCGGCTTCATGATGGGCAAGGACTCCTGGGGCAAGGGCTATGCGTTCGAGGCCATGGCCTCGGTGCTGGCCTTCGCCGCTAGCCAGGGCCTCAAGCGCCTGACCGCCCGCACCCATGTCGGCAACGTGCGTTCCGACAGCCTGCTGGCCAAGCTGGGCTTCAAGCAGGAAGGCTACCTGCACGGCCACATCGACCGCGAGGGCGAACGGCGGGACTGCCGGCTGTGGGGGATGCTGCTCTAGGGTTCCTCGCCCCTTGGGCGAGGTGGCGGCGAAGCCGACGGAGTGGGCCGTGGAGCACACGGTGTTTCCGGATTGAGCACTGCCGGGGTGGGCGTGCTTGAAACGCCGTGTGCTCCCAGAGCCCACTCCACCACTTCGTGGTCCCCCTCGCCCAAGGGGCGAGGAATAAGGGCTATGCAGCGTTAATAATGCCCAGGAAATCGGCCGCCTTCAGCGAGGCCCCGCCGACCAGGGCGCCGCCGACATCCTTCACCGCCAGGATATCCCGGGCGTTCGACGGCTTCACCGAGCCGCCGTAGAGAATGGGAACCCTCGCGCCCGCCGCGCCGAACAGTTCCACCAGAGTGGCGCGGGCGGCGACATGGACTTCCTCGATCTCGGCCAGGCTGGGGGTCAGGCCCGAGCCGATAGCCCAGACCGGCTCGTAGGCCACGGCGAAGTCGGCGTCGGCCAGAGCGGCGGGCAGCGAACCTCTGAGTTGGCCGGTCACCACCGCCAGGGCCTGGCCGGCCTGGCGCTGTTCCAGGGTCTCGCCGACGCAGACGATGGGCTCCAGACCCGCCCGCAGCGCACCCGCCACCTTGGCGGCGACATCGGAGTCCGTCTCGCCATGGCCGGCGCGGCGTTCGGAATGGCCCAGGATCACCAGGCTGGCGCCGGCCTCGGCCAGCATTTCGGCCGAGATGTCGCCGGTGAAGGCGCCGCCGGCCTCGGCCCGGCAGTCCTGGCCACCGATCGCCACCCCGGTTCCGGCCAGGACCTGAGCCATCCGCTCCACCAGCGTGGCCGGCGGGCAGAGCGCCACCCGCGCACCGACCGGATGGGCGTCGAGGGCGGCGGCCACGGCGCGCGCCTCGTCCAGGCTGGCGGCGAGGCCATTCATCTTCCAATTACCGGCGATCAGCGGACGGGGCGTGGTCACGAGGTCAGCTTTCCTCAGGTTGTCAGGCGGCCCTTCGGTTAGGCCAAGCCGGCGTGGCTGTCACGCCGCTTGCAAGGAATGAGGCTGGCCCGCCATGCTTGCTAGCGCCGATAAGCCTCAATATACCGCCCGAGCGGCGCTCATCGCCGGATGCAAGGTCCTTCCATGTTCGACAAGCTGACCAACACGATCAAGAGCGCGCTCGCCGCCGGCGTCATGATCCTCTTGATGATCGCTTTCTTGATGACCGGCACCTCGGGTCAGTTTGACGCCTTCCGCGGCAATTTCAGCGGCGCGGTGGTCACCGCCGGCAAGCACAGCGTCACGCCGGCCGAATTCAAGAAGGCCTTCGACGACGAAAAGAGCCAGGCCGAGCAGCAGTATCAGATGCCGATCAGCCTCGAGGACGCCATCAAGGGCGGCCTGGACAAGGACGTGCTCAAGAACCTGTCCATCCAGAGCACCATCCGGGAATGGCTGAGCCGGCTGGGTTTCCGCACCTCCGACAAGATGCTGCTGACCATGGTCCACAAGGACCCCAGCTTCGCCAATCCGGTGACCGGCCAGTTCGATCCGGACACCTACAAGCGCCTGCTGATCCAGAACCAGCAGCAGACCGGCGTTTCGCCGGGCGAATACGAAAACGGCCTCAAGGAGCAGCTGGCCACCACCCAGTTCGCCGTCATGCTGCAGCTGGGTTCGCAGGCCCCGGCCATCTATGCCTCGCTGGCCGCCGCCTATGTCTCGGAAACCCGCGACGCCAGCTATTTCGTGATCAACGAGAAGGACGTCCCCGCGGCGGCCAAGCCGACCGACGAGCAGCTGCAGGCCTACCTCAAGACGCACGCCTCCGAATGGACCCGACCCGAGATGCGGACGCTGACGGTCGTGCGGTTCGATCCCAAGGATTTCCTGGACAAGGTCACGGTCGACCCGGCCGCCGTCCAAAAGCAGTTCGACTTCAAGAAGGAGAGCCTGTCCAAGCCCGAGACCCGCTCGGTCGTGCAGTTCCCGGCCAAGGACCTCAAGGCCGCCGCCGACATCGCCGCCCGCCTGAAGGCCGGCGCCGACCCGGTGACCCTGGCCCGCGCCACCGGCGCCAAGGCCGTCACCTATGACGACAAGCCCAAGACCGCCATCCCCGACTCCGCCGTCGCCAATGCGGCGTTCGGCCTGAAGGAAGGCGAGATCAGCGGACCGGTGAAGACCCAGTTCGGCGGCTACGTGGTGCTCAAGGTCCAGAAGGTCACCCCCGGCGTCGTCGCCACCCTGGAAAGCGCCCGCGCCGAGATCGAGACCGAACTGAAGGAGAAGGCGGCCGCCAAGAAGGCCTACGAGGTGTCCGACGCCTACGAAACCGCCCACCAGGACGGCGCGCCCCTGCCCGCGGCCGCCAGGAAGGCCGGCGTCGAACCCAGGACCATCGGACCGGTCACCGCCAACGGCCTGGACGAGCAGGCCAAGCCGATCGACGGCCTGTCGGCGGACCTGATCAAGACCGCCTTCACAACCGCCGCCGGGGCCGACAGCGACATCACCGAGTCGACCACCGAAAAAGGCGTCTATTTCGCCGTGCGCGTGGAGAAGATCACCCCGCCGACCGTGCCCCCGCTGGCCGAAATCCGGGAAAAGCTGACCAAGGCGATCATGGTGCGGGCCACCGGCCAGGCCATGGAAGCCAAGGCCAAGGCCCTGCAGGCCCGGGTCGCCAAGGGCGAGTCGATCGACGCCGTGGCGGCGTCGGCCGGCCTGAGCGTGATCAAGCTCTCGGCCGTCAGCCGCCAGGAGCAGGACAAGTATGTCAAGGAGTTCGGCCGCGAATTCACCGCCGGCCTGCTGGGCCAGAAGACCGGCAACTCCTACCTGGCGCCGACCGCCAAGGGCATCGCGGTGGTCCGGATCGATGCGATCAGGACCGGCGATCCCAAGCAGATGGCGATGTTCACCGCCACCCAGAAGGGCGCCTTCGGTCGCCAGCTGACCCAGGATATCTCGCCGCAGCTGGCCGATTACAGCCAGGCCAAGATCAAGCCCAAGATCCACCGCGACCTGGCCCTGACGGCGCTGGGCCTGGATCCCAAGAAGTATTCGGACAAGCCGAAGACCGACAAGAAGGCTGAGAAGAAGAAGTGAGCAGCGAGCCGGCGTTTGACGCCTTTGCGAAGGGCTACGACGCCGGCGCGCCACAGGTCGTCTGGACCCGGCTGATCGACGACCTGGAGACCCCGGTCTCGGCCTATCTGAAGATCGGGGCCGGTCAGCCCTACGCCTTCCTGTTCGAGTCCGTCGAGGGCGGCGCCTGGCGCGGCCGCTACTCGATCCTGGCCATGAAGCCGGATCTGGTCTGGCGCTGCCGGGGCGACCAGGCCGAGATCGCCAGGGGCCCCGAAGCCATCGCCGCCGGGCGTTTTGAGCCCCAGACCGGCGGTGCGCTGGACTCGCTGCGCGACCTGGTCGCCCAGTCCCGCATCGACCTGCCGGCCGGCCTGCCGCCGCCGGCCGCCGGGGTCTATGGCGCCATCGGCTACGACATGATCCGGCTGGTCGAGAAGCTGCCCGACGTCAATCCCGACCCCCTTGGCCTGCCCGACGCGGTGATGATCCGCCCCTCGGTGGTGGCCGTGTTCGACGCCATCGCCCAGGAGATCGTGCTGGTGACGCCGGTGCGGCCCGCCGGGGGCGTTTCGGCCAAGGACGCCTACGCCGCCGCCAACGTCCGGCTCGAAGCGGTCCACGCGGATCTGCGCGCGCCGCTGCCTGCCGCCCCGCCACCCACGACCGAGCCCGCCGAGCCGCTGACCCTGACCAGCCCTGTCAGCCGCCAGGACTACCACCGCATCGTGGCCGACTGCCGCCAGTACATCGAGGCCGGCGACATCTTCCAGGTGGTGCCCAGCCACCGTTTCCGCGCGCCCTTCGACCGTGATCCGCTGGCCCTCTACCGCTCGCTGCGGCGCACCAACCCCTCACCCTTCCTGTTCTTCCTGAACTTCGGCGACTTCCAGCTGGTCGGTTCCAGCCCCGAGATCCTGGTCCGGCTGCGCGACGGTAAGATCACCATCCGCCCCATCGCCGGCACCCGCCCCCGCGGCGCGACGCCGGAGGAGGACGCCGCGCTCGAGGCCGAACTGCTGGCCGATCCCAAGGAGCGGGCCGAGCATCTGATGCTGCTGGACCTGGGCCGCAACGATGTGGGCCGGGTCGCCCGGCTGCGCGAGGCCGGCCGCAACGAACCCAGCGTCCGGACCAAAGGCTCGGCGGTCAGGGTCACCGAGAGCTTCGTGGTCGAGCGCTACAGCCACGTGATGCACATCGTCTCCAACGTCGAGGGCGACGCCCCGGACGGCCTGGACCCGGTCGATGTGCTGATGGCGGCCCTCCCCGCCGGCACGCTGTCGGGCGCGCCCAAGGTGCGGGCCATGGAGATCATCGACGAGCTGGAGCTCGAAAAGCGCGGCATCGCCTATGCCGGCGCGGTCGGCTATTTCGGCGCCGACGGCTCGGTCGACACCTGCATCGTGCTGCGCACCGCCCTGATCAAGGACGGCATGATGTATGTCCAGGCCGGCGGCGGCGTGGTCGCCGACAGCGACGCCGACGCCGAATACGACGAGACCCTGCACAAGTCCCAGGCCCTGCGCCGGGCGGCGCAGGAGGCCTGGCGGTTCGGCTGACCGCCGCTCAGCGAGAGCGACGGTCGCCGGCAGGGCGCTACTTCTGTTTGGCGGCCGCGTCGGCGGCGGCGTCGGCCTTGCGACCGGCGGTGGCGGCGGCGTCCGCGGTATTGTCGGCGGCGTTGTCGACGGCCTCACCCGTGGCGGCGGCCGCGCCCTGAGTGTTGGCGGCGGTGTCGGCGGCGGCGGAACTGGCGGTCGCGCCGGCGGCGTCGCCGGTCGCGGCGGCGTTGTCCTGGGTCTTTTGCGAGCAGGCGATCAGGGTCAGGCTGGCGACGGCCAGGGCGGCGATGACAGGAAGGCGCATTTTTGGTCTCCAAGGATCGGAGCGCGTCGCACGCGGCGGCGTCTCCTGGTCGACTGCCCAACCGATGGGCCCGAGAATTAGGGAATAGGGTTGCCTGCCCAAAGGCGAAGGCGTCCCACGTCGTCCTCCCGCAGCCCTCCGTGGACTGGGCCGTGGGAACGGCGCGTCCAAGCCTTGCCCAGTCGCAACCGCCGTCGGCGGGTTTGGTTCCGGCTGGCGGGAGCCTAGTCGAGCGAGCCCACGATCGAGGCCCGCTGCGACAGCTCGATCCAATTGCCGTCCGGATCGCGCACCATCGAAATCCGCGCCGTGGTTCCCAGCGTCAGCGGGGCCAGGGCCTCGCGTCCGCCGGCGGCCAGCACCGCCGCGTGGACCTCATCGACCTTGAAGACCTGGAAGGTGATGTAGCGCCAGCCCCTGCCCTGCATGCCGGCGTCGGCCGGGGCGTCGGGGCTCTCCTCCAGCAGGATCAGCGTCTCGCCGGCCCGGAAGGCCGCGCCGCGCCGTCGGGGTTCTTCCGGTAATCCAAGCGCTTGACCATAGAACCTGCGGTGCGCCGCCAGGTCGCGCACGGCCAGCCGGATGGCGACCTGCTCGATGCCGTCCTGCCCCCGGGGGACCCGCGACAGGCGGTTGCCGTCCGGGTCGGTAAGAGAGTCGGCCTCGGTCCGGCCGGCCTGGGCGATGATCAGTTCGCGATAGCCGCTCGGCGGCGCGTCCGGCAGCGGCTCGTCGTGATGGTTGATCTTCAGCACCGAGCCCAGGGCGTCGTGCCGGTGCTGGACGTGACCTTTGCGGATCGGCAGGGCGTGATCGAAGGGCAGGCCCACCCGGCCCTGCCAGAAGGCGAGCATCGGCTGCAGGTCGTTGGTCGAAAGGCCGATATCGACCCGGGGCTTGGCCAGCTCCATCGCCCTACCCGTTCTCCAGATCGAAATCGTAGCCGACGATGGCGTCGGCGGGCCCTTCGTCGACACCCTCGTCCCCATCGAGCGCGATGTAGAGCGCCCGCGCCGCGGTGTTGGACCGGTCGGTCAGCACCCAGGCGGTCCCGCAGCCCTTCGCCCGCCCCTCGGCGAACAACGCCTTCATCACCCGGCGGCCCAGGCCCTGGCGCTGATGGCTGGGCGCCACCCCGACCTCGTTGATCCAGAGTTCGGCCGGCTTGTCGGGATGGACGTAGTCCAGGCCCGAGGCGAAGCCGACGACCAGGCCGTCGTCAATGGCCACGGCGATGTGGTGGCGGGGATCGGCCAGGAACTGCCGGGTCAGGTCAGGATCGACGGGGTTGTCGAAGACCTCGTCCGCGACCCTGGCCAGGGTCGCCTCGTCTCCCGCCCGCAGCATTCTGATCTCGATGGCCATCCTAGGTCGCCGGCGTGAGCGACACGCGGGTCACCGGCGCATCCCGCACCTGGGTCGCCGCCCAGGGGATGGCCACCGCCAGCGACAGGGCCGAGACCGCCGCCAGGGCCGAGGCGGCCAGCAGCAGCCAGATACGGTCGCGCGGCAGTGGCGGTTTCAAGAGCGCCCGGGCGTAGGACAGGGCCTCGCGGTCGAGGGCGGAATCGGCGGGCGACATGAGGGCATGATGCGCTTTGGCCCATGGCCGTTGCAACGCCGCCCTTGGCGGAGCGAGCCCCCTCCCCTAGAAGCTTTGGCTCATGATCCTGGTCATCGATAACTACGACAGCTTCACCTACAACCTCGTCCATTACCTGAACGAGCTGGGGGCCGAGACGCTCGTCTACCGCAACGACGCGCTGACGGTGCAGGAGGCGTTTGGCCTGAGGCCCGAGGCGGTGCTGCTGTCGCCCGGCCCCAAGGCCCCCGACCAGGCCGGCATCTGTCTGCCCCTGCTGCGGGGCGCGCCGGACGACCTGCCGATCCTGGGGGTGTGCCTGGGCCACCAGGCGATGGGCCAGGCCTATGGCGGCGACGTGGTGCGGGCTAAGTCGATCATGCACGGCAAGGTCAGCCCCATCCATCACCAGGGCCAGGGCATCTTCAAGGGCCTGCCCAACCCCTTCACCGCCACCCGCTACCACAGCCTGGCCATCGACCCGGCGACCTTCCCGGCCGAGCTGGAAGTCACCGCCTGGACCGAGGACGGCGAGGTGATGGGCATCCAGCACCGCACCCGGCCCGTATTCGGCGTGCAGTTCCATCCTGAATCCATCGCCACCGAGGGCGGCCACCAGCTTCTGGCCAACTTCCTGGAACAGGCGGGCGTCCATCGCCTCGCGGAGGTCTGATGTCCGACGCCTTCAAGCCGCTGCTGGGCCGCCTCGCCGACGGGGCCACCCTCTCCGAGGACGACGCCGACGACTTCTTCTCGGCCTGCCTGCGGGGCGAGCCGACGCCCTCGCAGATCGGGGCGGCGGTCACCGCCATGCGCATGCGCGGCGAGACGGTCGGCGAGATCACCGCCTGCGCCCGGGCCATGCGCCGGGCCGCCCGCATGCTGGACCAGCCTTACGATGTCGTGGACACCTGCGGCACCGGCGGCGACGGCCTGCACACCTACAACATCTCCACCGCCTCGGCTCTGGTGGCGGCCGGCGGAGGCCTGAAGATCGCCAAGCACGGCACCCGCGCCCTCTCCTCGCGCTCGGGCTCCTCGGACGTGCTGGCGGCGCTGGGCGTCAATATCGAGGCCGGGCTGGAACAGCAGCGGCGCGCCCTCGACGAGGCCAACATCTGCTTCCTGTTCGCCCCCGCCCACCACGGGGCCATGCGCCATGTGCAGCCGATCCGGGCGGAGCTGGGCTTCCGCACCGTCTTCAACCTGCTGGGCCCGCTCTCCAATCCGGCCGGCGCCAAGCGGCAGGTGCTGGGCGTCTTTACCCCCCGCCTGGTCGAGCCGCTGGCCAAGGTGCTGGGCGCGCTGGGCGCCACCCGCGCCTGGGTCGTGCACGGCGCGGGCATGGACGAGCTGACCACCACGGGCGAGACCCAGGTCGCCGAATGGCGCGATGGCCAGATCCGCCTCTTCACCATCACCCCGGAAGCCGTCGGCCTGCCCCGCGCCGCCCTGGCCGACCTCACCGGCGGCGAACCGGCCCAGAACGCCCAGGCGTTGCGGGAACTGCTGCAGGGCAAGCCCAGCGCCTATCGCGACACCGTGCTGCTCAACGCCGCCGCCGCCTTCCTGGTCGGCGAAAAGGTCGAGACCCTGCGCGAGGGCGTCGAACTGGCCGCCCACGCCATCGACGAGGGCCACGCCCAGCAGGCCCTGGACCGGCTGGTCGCCGTCACCAACGGCTGATGACCGACATCCTGACCCGCATCGCTGCCTACAAGCGGGACGAGGTGGCCGCGCGCAAGGCTGCCCGCCCGCAGGCGCAGGTCGAGGCTGCGGCTCTGGCCGCCGATCCGCCGCGCGGCTTCAAGGCGGCGCTGGAGCGGGCCCACGCGCCCGGACGCTTGGCGTTGATCGCCGAGATCAAGAAGGCCTCGCCCTCCAAGGGACTTATCAGGGCCGATTTCGACCCGCCGGCGCTCGCCAAAGCCTACGAGGCCGGCGGCGCGGCCTGCCTGTCGGTGCTGACCGACGCGCCCAGCTTCCAGGGCCATGAGGACTATCTGGTCGCCGCCCGGGCCGCGGTCGGCCTGCCGGTGATCCGCAAGGACTTCCTGGTCGATCCCTGGCAGGCAGCCGAATCACGGGCGCTGGGGGCCGACGCCATCCTGGTCATCCTGGCCATGGTCGACGATTCGCTGGCCGCCGAACTGATGAGCGAGGCCGCCCGATTCGGCATGGACGCCCTGGTCGAGGTGCATGACGAGGCCGAAATGGCCCGGGCCGGCGCGCTCGGCGCCAGCCTGGTCGGGGTCAATAATCGCGACCTGCGGACCTTCGTCACCGACCTCGGCGCCACCGGCCGTTTGGCGGCCAAAGCCCCTGAAAACGCTCTGCTTGTCACCGAAAGCGGTATCGCCAACGCCCAGGATGCGGCGTTGCTGGAACGTTCGGGAGCCAGGGCCATGCTGGTGGGTGAAAGCCTGATGCGCCAGGCCGACGTCGAGGCCGCGACAAGGGCGTTGCTGGGCGGCTAAGGCCGTCAACTTGACATTAACGAAGAACACCTAGAGAACATCGACAACGTTTGCGGTTTGTTCCGCGACAGATTCGTTGGCGAGGCTCCGGTTATGCTCACGCGCAAGCAACACGAACTGCTCATGTTCATCCATGACCGGATCCGCGAGACCGGCGTGTCGCCGTCCTTCGATGAAATGAAGGAGGCCCTGGACCTCGCCTCCAAGTCCGGCATCCACCGGCTGATCACCGCGCTTGAAGAGCGCGGCTTCCTGCGCCGCCTGCCTCACCGGGCCCGGGCGCTGGAGGTGATGAAGCTGCCGCAGCAGGCCACCACCTCGGCCCCCTCGGGCGGGCGCCAGACCTTCAAGCCCCAGGTCATCGAGGGCGAGCGCCAGGCGCCGCCGCCACCGATGATCGCCAACGACACCCGCGACCTGCCGATCCTGGGCCGTATCGCCGCCGGCACGCCGATCGAGGCCATCCAGCAGGAACGCGACCGGCTGCAGGTGCCCGAAACCATCCTGGGGGCCGGCGAGCACTTCGTGCTGGAGGTCAACGGCGACTCGATGGTCGACGCCGGCATCCTGGACGGCGACTATGTGGTGATCCGCAAGACCGACAGCGCCAACACCGGCGAGATCGTCGTGGCCCTCGTCAAGGGCGAGGAAGCCACCCTCAAGCGCCTGCGCCGCAAGGGCGGCTCGGTCGCCCTGGAAGCCGCCAACCCGAAATACCAGACCCAGATCTACAACCCCGACCAAGTGCAGGTGCAGGGCAAGCTGGTCGGGCTGATCCGGCGGTATCACTGACAGAAGGGGACATGTTCGGCCGCACGCCGAACATGTCCCTCATTCTGTGTCCCCTACCCCGCCCGTCCAGGGCCGATGGCCGCGCAGGTCCTGCGCCCAGACCACCCGCCAGTCGTTCCCAACCTTCCAAAGTTCCGCCGCCCCGCCCCGCTCGAAGTCCACGCGGCTGAGCACCACCTTGCCCGGGCACCCGCTCCAGGGCGCGTCCGAGCGGAACACCACCACATCCGCCGCATCGCAAAGGATCATCGCCTGAGCCTCGCTCGGCGCCTTGCGCATCGCCCAGATCGCCACCGAGCCGTCGACCGGCAGGCACCAGGAGCGGTTGCAGGTGAACTGCAGCTCCGTCGCCTCCACGCTCTCCAGCCCGCGCCGGCGCGCCCACAGATCGGCCGCGAACCGCCGGGCCTTGGGCCTGGGCAGCACCGCCTGCTTGCCGTCCCGCACCGCTATCGCGGAGCCGTCGTCGCCGATCCACACGTCGGGCGGCGTCGGCTTGGGCCACAGCGCCACGCAGAGGGCCATCGGCAGGCCCAGCCACCGCAAGGGCCCGCGCCACAGGCAGAGGAACATCATGCCCAGGAAGGAAACCACCAGGGTCCAGGCCGGGCCGCTGGCGACGATCACCTGGGCTAAAGGCGCGCCGGCGACGCCGTGGCTGATGTCGGTCATCGCCCCGATGCCCCAGCCGGCGACCTGCAGGAAGGGCCGGCCCAAGCCCAGCGGCTCCAGGGCCGCGCCGAGCGCCAGGAAGGGCATGATGACGAAGGAGGACAGCGGCGCGACGGCCAGATTGGCGAAGAGGCCCCAGCTGGCCATGCGGTTGAAGTGGTGCATGGCGAAGGGCCCCGTGGCCGCGCCGGCCACGAAGCTGGCGGCCAGGCTGGCGGCGATCCAGACGCCCACGGCCTGGGGCGCGCGAATCCACCAGGGGGCCGAGATTTCCCGCACCGGCTGGGGCCAGAGCTCGGCCAGGGCCACCAGGGCGGCGGTGGCCGAGAACGACATCTGGAAGCCCGGCTCGCTGGCCGATTCCGGCTGCAGCAGCAGGATCACCAGGGCGGCCACCGCCAGGGCGTGCAGACTGATCGCCCGCCGGTCGGCCAGGATGGCCAGGAAGGCCACCGCCGCGGTCATCGCCGCCCGCTCCGCCGGCGGCGGCGAGCCGGAGATCACCAAATAGAGCCCCACCGCCGCCAGGCCCGCGACGGCGGCGATCTTCTTGCCGGGAACCCGCAGGGCCAGCCAGGGCCAGAGCGCCACTAACAGTCGGACCAGAAAGAACACAGCCCCGCCGACGATGGCCATGTGCAGGCCCGAGATCGAGATGATGTGGGCCAGGCCCGAGGCGCGCATGTCATCGACCTGGGCCTTGGGTATCCAGGCCTCGTAGCCGGTGACCATGGCTGCCGCCAGGCCGCCGGATTTGGGCCCGGTGTCGGCATAGATCTTCTGGGCCAGGTCCCAGCGGACGCGGTTGACCCGCATCTGCCAGGCCAGGCGGCCGGGCGGCGCCGGCAGGTCGCTCACCGCCTCAGGCGCCGTGAGTCCGAATCCGACCCCGCCAATGCCGTCGAACCAGGCGTCGCGGCTGAAGTCGTAGGCGCCCGGGCTGGCCGGCGGTGGCGGTGGCCCGACGATAGCCTTCAGCGTGATGGCGCTGCCCGGCGCCGGCGTCTCGCCCTGGCGCAGGCTGACCCGGATGCGCTTGGGCGTCTCCTCCGGCTCCAGCCCGGAAATCCACACTGGCGCCAGCACCAGGCGCGGCCCGGAAGTCCCCGGGCTGGCGACATCGACCACCCAGGCCTCGATGACCCGCACCCGGCTGGAGGCCGGCGCGACCGGCGTGCGCACCCGCTCGGCCCGAACCTTGCCGGCCAGGGCCCCGCAGGCGGCGCAGGCCAACAGGACCAGCAGCGTCACGATGGCGCGATTGTGCCCCCGCCGGGCCGACCACACCGCCACCAGCACCAGCGGCGCGGCGATGTCGATCAGCAGCCACAGCGGCGGTTCGGTTTTCAGGGCCAGGTAGCCAGCCGCCCCCAACCCCAGGGCGACGGGTGTCCACAGGGTCCAGCGATCGGCCTGCCGCGCGCCCTGCGCCGCCAGCCAACCGGCCGCCTCACGAACGCTGGGACGGCGCGAAACCAGCGTGCTAAGACCGCCCGCCCAGAGCCGTAGCCTCGAAACAATGTCCCAAGACCCGCCCAAACGTTCCGGTTCCGCCGGCGTCGTCACCCGTATCGCCCCCTCGCCCACCGGCTCCATGCATATTGGAACCGCGAGAACGGCGTTGTTCAACTACCTTTACGCGCGCCACTGCGGTGGGCGCTTCCTGGTCCGCATCGAGGACACCGACCGCGAACGCTCGACCGAGGCCAATGTCCAGGTGATTCTGGACGGTCTGGCCTGGCTGGGCCTCAATCCCGACGAGCCGCCGACTTTCCAGTTCGCCAGAGCCGAACGCCATCGCCAGGCGGTGGACCAGCTGCTGGCCGCCGGCCGCGCCTATCGCTGCTGGATGACGCCCGACGAAACCGCCGCCGAGCGCGAAAAGGCCCGCGCGGCCGGTCACGCCCTGCGCTCGCCCTGGCGTGACAAGACCCCCAAGCCCGGCCTGGAGGCGACGCCCCATGCCATTCGCTTCAAGGGCCCGCTAACGGGCGACACGGTGATCGACGATCTGGTCCAGGGCCGGGTCAGCTTCCACAACCGCGACCTCGACGACCTGGTGCTGCTGCGCTCGGACGGCGTGCCGACCTACAACCTGGCGGTCGTCGTGGACGACCATGACATGGGGATCACCCATGTCATCCGCGGCGACGACCATCTCAACAACGCCGCCCGCCAGAAGCTGATCTACCAGGCCCTGGACTGGGAAACGCCCGCCTTCGCCCATGTGCCGATGATCCACGGCGCCGATGGGGCCAAGCTCTCCAAACGCCACGGCGCTCAGGCGGTCGGCGAATTCGCCGAACTGGGCTACCTGCCCGAAGCCATGCGCAACTATCTGGCGCGGCTGGGCTGGAGCCATGGCGACGACGAAATCTTCTCGGACGAGCAGGCGATCGAATGGTTCGATATCGCCGACGGGCTGCGCGCGCCCGGCCGGATGGATTTCGACAAGCTGAACTTCATCAACGGCCACTACATCCGCCAGGCCGACGATGGGCGGCTGACCGCCCTGGTCTGCGCGGCCATGGTCAGGCGGGGCCAGCTGCTGACCAATGAGCAGCAGGCCCAGCTGCTGCATGCCATGCCGGTGCTCAAGGATCGCGGCAAGACCGTGCTGGAACTGGCCGACCAGGCCGCCTTCCTGTTCGCCGCCCGGCCGTTGCCCCTGGACGACAAGGGCAGGGCGCAGCTTTCCGGCGAAACCGCCGAGCGGCTGAGACGCCTCAAACCGCTACTTGAGGGCGCGGCCTGGTCGACGCCGGAACTGGAGGCAGTCCTCAAGACTTTCGCCGAGTCCGAAGGCGTCGGTTTCGGCAAATTCGCTCCGGCGCTGCGGGCGGCCTTGACCGGCGGCCTGCCCTCGCCCGATCTGGCCAAGACGCTTTTCGCCCTCGGTCCGAACGAGGCGATGGGCCGGCTCGAAGACGCGCTTTCGCTAGGCGCGTGACGCGCTATAAGGCGTCGACCGAACGGTTGTTCGAACTCTGATTTTGTGTGTGTTCCGGGAAGGAAATCGCATGAGCGACAAGGCTATGCTGACCATCGGCCTCGACAGCTACGAAGTGCCGGTGATCAAGGGGACGTTGGGCCCCGATGTGCTCGACGTCCGCAAGCTATATGCGGACTCCGACCGATTTACCTTCGACCCCGGCTTCACCTCGACAGCCAGCTGCGAGAGCAAGATCACCTATATCGACGGCGACGCCGGCGTGCTGCTGCATCGCGGCTATCCGATCGAGCAGCTGGCCGACAAGTCCAGCTTCCTGGAGGTCTGCTACCTGCTGCTGAACGGCGAGTTGCCCAAGGCTGACGAGTTCGCCAAGTTCGAGAAGAACATCACCTACCACACCATGCTGCACGCGCAGTTCGACAGCTTTTTCCAGGGCTTCCGTCGGGATGCTCACCCGATGGCGATCATGACCGGCGCCGTGGGGGCCCTCTCGGCCTTCTACGCCGACAGCATCAATGTCGACGACGCCCGCGAGCGGGAAATCTCGGCCCATCGCCTGATCGCCAAGATGCCGACCATCGCGGCCCGGGCGTTCAAATACCATATGGGCCAGCCGTTCGTTTCGCCGCGCAACAACCTCAGCTATTCGGAAAACTTCCTGCGCATGTGCTTCGCCGTGCCGGCCGAGGACTGGGTCCCCAACCCCGTCCTGACCAAGGCGATGGACCGCATCTTCATCCTGCACGCCGATCATGAGCAGAACGCCTCGACCTCGACCGTGCGCCTGGCCGGCTCGTCGGGCGCCCATCCGTTCGCCTGTATCGCCGCCGGCATCGCCTGCCTCTGGGGGCCCAGCCATGGCGGCGCCAACCAGGAAGCCCTGGAGATGCTGGAGGAAATCGGCAGCGTCGAGAACATCCCCGCCTATGTGCAGGGCGTGAAGGACCGCAAATACAAGCTGATGGGCTTTGGCCATCGGGTGTACAAGAACTTCGACCCGCGGGCCAAGGTCATGCAGCAGACCTGCCATGAGGTCCTCGACGAGATCGGCCACGGCGACGACCCCCTGCTGAAGATCGCCATGGAACTGGAGCGGATCGCGCTCAGCGACCCCTACTTCATCGACCGCAAGCTCTATCCGAACATCGACTTCTATTCGGGCATCACCCTGCGGGCGATGGGCTTCCCCTCGACCATGTTCACCGTGCTGTTCGCCCTGGCCCGCACCGTGGGCTGGATCAGCCAGTGGAAGGAAATGTTCGAGGATCCCCAGCGCAAGATCGGCCGGCCGCGCCAGCTCTATACCGGCCCGACCCAGCGCGACTATGTCGGGATCGACAAGCGGGGCTAGGGCGCCGCTTCCCACGGAGCGACTTCGCCAGGCCGGGCGGACGCGATCTTGACGATCCGTCCGCCGGTCAAGGTTCCCGGCCGACGCGCCGGGGCGCAGAAGGCCAGAGGTTCTTCCCAGCACAGCCGGTTGAGCGACAGTCGCCCGGTCACCCTCACGACGTCGCCGTATCTGAGATTGCGTGAGTCGCCGGCATAGGCTGCCAGATCGGCTTCGAGGAAGACCCCTGACGGATCTTCGCCCGCTTCATACCGCCGATCGACCAGACGGATGCGGTCCGACACAGAATAGACCTTGGCGACAAAGCACACCTCGCCGCCCTTGGCCGCCCGTATCAGGCGCGGCAGCTTCGCCAGGTTCGTGGTCGAGCAGCCCTTGGGAGGTTCTCGCAGCGTCGGCGAACCTGTCACATCCGCCCTGGCCGCACCGGTTGACAGCACGACCGCCAAGCAGGTCACGGCCAGAGGGCGGCCTTTCATCGGACGGACGGCCCGAGTTGCTCAATCCGCACGAGTTCGACCCAGGCCAGCATGGGTTGGGTTCGCCCTCGGCCCAGCTTGGGATGCGTCAGGTACCTGGGGCTGACGACCAGGACGGCCTGGGCCGACGCCCCGCCGCCCTGCGCCGGGATGAGCGCCCCGCGGATTCGGACGATGTCCGGATACTTGCCCGTGAGGCTGTAGCTCTCACCGCAGGGGTCAGCGCATGAAAGATCCTCGACGAACATGGACTCAATGCTGGCCCCCACCCGCGCCTTGAGCCGGACGACCGGCGGATAGTCGCCGGGCGACGAGATCGCCAGATCGTGCACCGACACCAGCGGCGGCGGCTCTGCCGGACGGCAAGCCACGCTGAAAAACCCCAGGACGGCCACCATCGCCAGGCGAGCGGTCATGTCAGGTATTCACCAGGGCGAGGATCGCGTCCGCCGCCGCCTCCGACGGGTCGGGAATACCCCGGCCCATGGCGTCCAGGGCGGTGAACTGCCCTTCGATCTGACTGGCCCGGCGGGTCGGATCGTCCAGCAGCCAGGCCAGAGCCTCGGCTAGGTTCTCGGGTGTGCAGAGGTCCTGCAGGAACTCCGGCGCCACCTCACGGTCTGCGGCGATGTTGAAGAGCGTGATCCACTTGGGTTTGAACAGCGGCTTGAGCAGGGCGTAGGTCAGGCCGCCCAGCCGATAGCCGACCACCATCGGACAGCCCGCGAGCGCCAACTCTGTCGTCACCGTGCCGCTGCAGGCCAGGGCGACCGTCGCGCCGACCATGGCGTCATCCTTGGTTCCGCCATCCTCGATGACATGGGCCCGGTGCGGCCAGCCGGCGACCCGGGCCTTGACCGTGTCGGCCACCGTGCCCGCCGCCGCCACGGCGACCAGCAGATCGGGCCGCGCGGCCTTCAGCCGGTTCACCGTGTCCTCGAAGATCGGCATGATCCGCTGGATTTCGCTGGGCCGGCTGCCGGGCAGCACCAGCAGCACCGGCTCGTCCGGCCCGGCGCCGATCGCCTCGCGGAAACGCGCGCCGTCGGTGCTTGAGAAGTCCCGTGCAAGCGCTGGATTTCCCACGAAAACCACCGGCAGGCCGTGAGGCTCGTAGAAGGGCGCGTCCAGCGGCTGGGTGGCCAGCAGCAGGTCGACGGTCGCCGACAGGGTCTTGGCCCGGCCCGGCCGGCTGGCCCAGACCTGGGGACCGACATACTTGACCAGCTTCAGGCCCGGCAGGCGTTTGCGCAGGCGCGTGGCGACCCGCAGGGTGAAGCCCCAGGAGTCGATCAGGACTGCGACGTCCGGCTGCTCGCGCACCGCCAGCTCGACGGTCTCGTTGGCCCGCCGCACCGCCTTGCGCCAGGTCATCAGCCCCTCGACCAGGCCCAGCACCGAAAGCTCGCCGATGTCGAAGGGGCTGGCCACGCCCTCGGCCGCCATCTTGGGGCCGCCGACCCCGACGAACCGCACGCCCTCGCCCAGCCGCCGGCGCAGGGCCTGGGCCAACCGTGCGCCGAGGGCGTCGCCGGACGCCTCGGCCGCCACCAGCATCACGGTCAGCGGTTGGCTCACGATGCGCGCGGCTCCACGCCCATGACGAAGAGGCCCAGGTCATCGGCCGTCGCGATGACGGACTCCCGATCGACCACCAACAGCCGCCCGGCCTCGCCGACTATGCCGGCCAGCCCGGCCCGGGCGGCGCGCTGCAGGGTAGCCACACCGATGGTCGGCAGGTCGACCTTGACCTCCTGGATCGGCTTGGGGGCCTTGGCCAGCACCCCGCGATAGCGGCCAGGTTCGCCGCGAATGGCGGCGGGCAGTTCGGCCACCCGGCGCAGCATGGCGTCGGTGCCTTCCTGGGCCTCGACCGCCAGGACCAGGCCGTTGCAGACCACCGCCCCCTGCCCCACGTCCAGTTCGCCGATGGTCCTGGCGACGACGAGGGCCCGCTCGATGTCCGCGCGATGCTCGGCGCTGGGCGCATGCCGGCCCAGCAGGCCCAGCGGCAGGGTGAGGTCCTCGACCGCCTGGTGGGCGCCCTCGATAACGAAGCCTTCCTTCTCGAACTCCTCGAGCAGCCGGCGCAGCAGGGCGTCGTCACCCTTGCGGGCGGCCATGGCGATGCCTGGCAGCGCCGCCAGGCCGCGGGCGTCCGGCATCAGGGTGGCGAAATCGGGCCGCGCCACCGTGCCGGCGAAACAGACCGCCTCGCAAGCCTCCTTGCGCAGGGTCTTGAAGCATTTGCCCAGCTCGCCGATGCCGATATCGACCCCCGGATGGCCCGCCACGCCGTCGTCGGCGAAGCCTTTCAGCCGGATGACGAAATAGGGTCGCCCCGCCGCCCGGCACTGGGCCGCGATCTGCGCGGGCAGTCCGCCGCCGCCGGCGATCAGTCCCAACTTGCGCAACGGATCAGACCTCGCGTTCGGGCAGGCAGAGCGGCCGGTTGGCGTCGGCGCGGATGAAGGCGATGATCTCCATCACCTCGGCATTGTGGCCATAGAGCTCGGCCGCATCGTCCAGCCGCTCCTGGAAGGTGCCTTCGTCGGCGAACATCAGGCGGTAGGCGGACCGCAGGGTGTTGATCGCCTCGCGGGTGAAGCCGCGGCGCTTGAGCCCGATCAGGTTCAGCCCCTCGAGATGGGCATGGTTGCCCCAGACCGAGCCGTAGGGGATGACGTCCTTGGTCACCGCCGCCAATCCGCCGATGAAGGCGTAGCGGCCGATGCGCGAGAACTGGTGGGCGCCCGCCATGGCCCCGATGAAGACGAAATCCTCGACCGTCACATGGCCGCCGATGATGGCGCCCTGGGCCAGGACCACGCGATCGCCGACCACGCAGTCATGGGCGACATGGCTGCCGGCCATGAACAGGCCGTCCGAGCCGATCTTCGTCACCCCATGGCCCATGACCGTGCCGGTGTGCATGGTCGAATGCTCGCGGATGACGTTGCGCTCGCCGACCTCCAGCCGGGTAGCTTCCCCCTTGTGGCCGGTGTGCTGCGGCGGTCCGCCCAGGACGGCGAAGGGATGCACCACGCAGTCGGCGCCGATCGAGGTCACGCCCTGGATCGAGACATGGCTGGCCAGCTTCACCCGATCGCCCAGGGTCACGGTGGCGCCCACGATGCAGTAGGGTCCGATCTCGACGTCCGCGCCGAGCCGCGCGCCGGGATCGACCAGGGCTGTGGGGTGGATGGTGGTCACTTGCGCTCTCCACGCATGGCCGCGAACTCGCACTCGGCCGCCAGCTTGCCCTCGACCAGCGCCTTGCCGGCGAATTTGAAGACATCGCCCCGCGCCCGGGTCACCTCGACCTCCATGCGCAGCACATCGCCCGGCCGCACCGGCTGGCGGAAGCGGGCGTTGTCGACCGACATGAAGAAGATCAGCGTCTTGTCGATGTCGACGTCCAGGGACTTGGACATCAGCACCGCTCCCGTCTGGGCCAGGGCTTCGACGATCAGCACGCCGGGCATCACCGGGTTGCCCGGGAAGTGGCCCGGGAAGAAGGGCTCGTTCACCGTCACGCACTTGAAGCCGACAATGGACTTGAAGGCGCGATAGTCCTCGGCCCGGTCGACCAGCAGGAAGGGGTAGCGGTGCGGGATGCGCTTCAAAATCTCGTCGATGCCGAAATCGATGCGGCCTTGCGTCTCTTCGCTCATCAGGCGTCCCCCTTGCGGCTCTGCTTCATGGACTTGCGAATCCAGGCGAGCTCGCGAAACCAGTCCCGCGACGGCTGGGCCGGCACGCCCGCCCAGGTCTCTCCGGCCGGCACATCCCGGAACAGCCCGGCCGCCGCGGCGATCTGGGCCCCGTCGCCGATGGTGACATGGTCGGCCACGCCGGCCCGGCCGCCGAACGCTACGCCGTCACCGATGGTGACGCTGCCGGATATGCCGGTATAGGCGGCCATGACGCAGTTGCGACCCACGCGAACGTTGTGGGCGATGTGCACCAGGTTGTCGAGTTTGGTGTTCTCGCCGACCACGGTGTCGTCCCAGGCGCCGCGGTCGACGCAGCTGTTGGCGCCGATGGTGACGCCATCCTGCAGGATCACCCGGCCCAGCTGCGGAATATCGATCACCCCGCCCGGCCCGGCCGTGGCGCCAAAGCCCGCCTCGCCGATCGCCGCGCCGGAATAGATCTTCACCCGGTCGCCGATCAGGGCAAAACCGATGACCGCCCGGGCGCCGATCACGCAGTCCCGGCCGATGGCCACGCCCGGACCGATTACCGCCCCTGGCCCGATGCGGGTTCCCCGGCCGATCTCGGCCCCGGCGCCGATCACCGCGCCGAACGAAACGACCACATCGTCTTCCAGTCTGGCGGAGGGATGCACCGCGGGCCCTTCGCCGGCATGGCCGATCGGCCGGTGCAGGGTGTTGGCGGCCTGCGACCAGGCCCCTTGCGGAATGCGGGTGACCAGGGCCACACAGCCGTCCGGGACCTCGTCAGCCAGGTCGGCGGGCACGAAACAGGCGCCGGCCTTGCTGGCCTTCAGCTCGGCCAGGTGCTTGCGATTGGTGACGAAGGCTACATCGCCGGGCCCGGCGCCCGCGAGGGTCGCCGCACGCTCGATGCGCCGGTCCGCAACCTGCGGCGGCGGTGAGGCGGCGCCCGCGAGCGTCGCCAGATCGCCAAGGGCGACGGGCCCCAGGGACTCGAAGAATCGGGCGTCAGGCATGATTCCCTCGACTAAAGCACGTCAGGCGGAAGTGTATGCGGTTTCGCCGCCGGAACAGGCTCTAAACGTTTGAATCGAGACCCCGATGGCCAGGATCGGACGATTTGTCCGAACCTGGCCGGGTCTGGCGCCTGCGCGCTTACGCCCGCCGGATCACTTCGGCTTGGGCGGAGCGGCCGGCTGGTCGAGGCGCTCGCGGTCGAAGGCGAAGGTCTGGATCTTGGCGTCCAGGCCCTTGACCACCAGATCGGTGACATCCATCGCCGGGTTGCCGACGACCAGGGCGTCGGAGGTCAGGATCACCGAGCAGCCACGCGCCTGATAGACGGCGGCGATCACCGGGCCCATTTCGGTCTCGATACGGCCCAGCGCCTTTTGCTGAGTCATCTGCAGCTCGCGGTCGCGAACCTGACCCTTGCGCTGATAGGCGTTGTAACGGGCCTGCAGGATCTCACGGCGCTGCTGCAGCGCCAGGGCGTCAGCGCCCGGCTGGCTTTCGGCCGCGCTGATCGCCTTGTCCTCGGTCTCGATGGCGGTCTGCTCGGTCTTGAGTTCGGCCTGGACGGCGGCGGTCAGGGTCTGCAGGCGGGTGCCAACAGCCTTGCCGACCATAGACTGCACGACGGCGCGCTGCTGGTTGAGGATGCAGATGCCCGGCAGGGCCGGACCGTAGGAAATCTTGGGGCCGGTCGCGGGCGGCGCGGCGCTCAGGGGCGGGACCGCGGCGCCGGTCGTGGCGGCGGGCTTCGGCGGCGTGGCCTGGGCCAGCGCGGCGTCGGCGATAAGGAGAGCGACGGCGGCGCCGATGGCGGCCGTGGCGAACTTCTTGGCGGTCATGTCTGATTAGAACCTTGTGGAGGTGGAGAACCGGAAGGATTCGGTCTTGTCGTAGTCTTCTTTGGCCAAAACTTGGCCGAAGTCGAAGCGGATGGGCCCCATGGGCGACTTCCAGAAGACGCTCAGGCCCACGGTGGCCCGCAGCGCGTAGTCATCCTGGATACAGTCGCGGGTCGGGCCGGAGGTGTTGCTGGGGTTGATCAGGCACTGCTCGACCACCCCCGGCCGCACTTCCTTGTCGACCTTGTCCAGGCCGCCGGCGGTGCCGACGTCGGCGAACAGCGAGGCCTTGATGCCATACTGCTCGGGCAGATAGGTCGGGATGGTCAGTTCGGCCGAGCCCAGGGCATAGAATTTGGCGCCCAGCGCGTCGCCACGGCCAAAGGTCGTGTCGCGCGGACCGATACCGGCGACCTCGAAGCCGCGGAAGGTGTTGCCGCCGCGGTAGAAGCGGTCGTTGATCCGCACCGTGTCGCCGCGCCAGCCGTCGATATAGCCGAAACCGCCGGTCAGGCTGAGGATGAAGTCCTTGTTGAAGCCGTGATACCAGCCGCCATCGACTTCGGTCTTGAGATAGTTGGTGTCGCCGCCGACGCCGGCCAGCGCCTGTTCCAGGTCGACATAGAAGCCGCGGGTCGGATTGATCGGGTCGTTGCGGCGGTCCATGCGCAGGCCGTAGCCCAGCATCGAGGTGATACGGGCGCCCCGCTGCTCGCAGAGGATCGGCGAGACGATCTCCTGGCCCGGAATGCAGTAGCTGGAGTCGACCGTCACCTCGTCCTGACGCAGGGTGTAGGTCAGCGACATCGAGGTCGCGTTGGTCAGCGGGAAGCCCAGGCGCAGGTTGCCGCCCGTCGAGGCGGTGTTGAACGCCGTCTGCCGGCTGAAGTCGTACTTGTAGGAATAGATGTCGACCCCGGCCCGCAGGTCGCGGCCCAGGAAGCGCGGCTCGGTGAACGAGAAGTCGATCTGCTGGCGCAGCGAGCCGACCGAGATGCGGGCCCGCAGGTTCTGGCCGCGGCCCCGGAAGTTGCGCTCGCTGACCCCCAGGTCGAGGACCAGCTTGTCGACCGAGCTGTAGCCGGCGCTGAACGACAGTTCCCCGGTGGGCTGCTCCTCGACCTTGACCCGCAGGCTGGTGCGGTCAGGCTGAGCGCTGGGCACTTCGCTGATGTCGACATCCTTGAAGAAGCCGAGCGAGCGGATCTGGTTCTTGGAGCGGTCGACCAGCACGCGGTTGTAGGCGTCGCCCTCCGACACCTCCAGTTCGCGGCGGATGACATAGTCCAGGGTGCGGGTGTTGCCGACGATGTCGATGCGATCGACATAGACGCGCGGGCCTTCCTTGACCTGGAAGACCACATCGACCGTGTTGGTCTCGCGGTTGGGCACGTAGCGCGGGCGGACGTCGACGAAGGCGAACCCGGCCGCGCCCGCGGCAAAGGTCAGGGCGTCGGTGGCCTGCTCGATCTTCTGGTCTTCATAGAGCTGGCCGGTGCGGATCGGCAGCAGCTGGGCCAGCACCGTGCCGTCCAGCTTCTTCAGCTCGGTCTCGACCGACAGCTTGCCGAACTTGAACTTCTTGCCCTCGTCGAGGGTGTAGGTGATCGCAAAGCCGTTCTTGTCGGGGGCCAGCTCGGCCACCGCCGACACGACCCGGAAGTCGTAATAGCCCTTGTTGCGGTAGAACTTCCGCAGCTGTTCCTTGTCGTACTCGATCCGGTCGGGGTCGTAGTTGTCGTTGTTCGAGAAGAACTTGTACCAGTGGCTTTCCTTGGTCACGACCACGTCGGCCAGGTCGTTGTCGGAATAGGCCTGGTTGCCGAGGAAGTTGACGTCCAGGACGCCGCTCTTGGGGCCCTCGTTGATCTCGAAGATCAGGTCCACCCGCTTCTGGGGCAGTTCCACGACCTTGGGGGTGACGGTGGCCGAGATGCGGCCGGCCCGGCGGTAGAGCTCGATGATACGCTGGACGTCGGCCTGGACCTTGGCCTTGGTGAAGATGCCGCGCGGACGGACCGAAACCTCGTCCTTCAGCTTGTCGTCCTTGAGGCTGCCGTTCCCCTCGAAGACCACCTGGTTGATGATCGGGTTCTCGACGACGCGGACCACCAGGGCGCCGTTCTGCAGGTCGATCTTGACGTCGGCGAACAGGTCGGTCCGGTAAAGGGTCTTCAGCGCCACATCGAGCTTGGCCGCGTCGACGGTGTCGCCCGGCTGAATCGGCAGATAGGACAGAACCGTCCCGGCCTCGATGCGTTCATTGCCCTGGACATCGATTCGGTCGACGACGCCGGTCTGCGACTGCGCATAGGCAGCCGTCGGCGCGGTCAGACTGGTCGTGCCCAGCAGCAGGGCCAGGCCGGAGACGAACGCGGCGCCGTAGGCGCGAGAATGCTTCATAGTGCAGCCATGACCTCGGGGCGTCAAAACAGGAGCTCGCCCAGCTTTTTGAACACGTCGTACCGGTGTAGATCGTTCCACCCCGCGAACAGCATGAAACCGACAAGCAAGGCAAGACCAAGGCGGTATCCGACCGCCTGTATGCTGGCGGCGAGTGGCCTGCGGGCCACGGCCTCATAGGCGTAGAAAACCAGGTGGCCGCCGTCCAGAACGGGAATGGGCATCAGGTTCATGAAGCCGATTCCAACAGACAGGAAGGCGATCAGCGCCAGCAGATTCGCCGATACGCTGAGCGCCGCCTGCCCGAAGGTCTTGGTCCCCTCGACGCTTTCCTTGGTCAGGGCAGAGGTGGCGTTGGCCATGCCGATCATGCCGGACAGCTGGTCCGGCGAAGTCTTCCCAGTGATCAGGCGGCCCAGATAGAAGCTGGTGGTCGCCACCGTGCGCCAGGTCTGGTTGACGCCGACGCCGACGGCTTCGATGGGATTGTAGCGGACGTGATGGGTGTACGGCCCCTTGAACAGGGGCCCGTTGAGCCCGAGCAGGCCCTGGGTGTGCCGTCCCGCGACCTTGTCCTCGATCGTCGTCTTCCGCGGCGTGGCGGTGATGTTCAGAAGCTGATCGCCGCGTTGGACCTCGAAGCGGATCGGAACCCCGGTCCGAAGCCCGACATAGGGCGGCAGGTCCGAGAAGTCGCGAACGGGCCGGCCGTCCATGGACAGAATCAGGTCATCGGACTTGAACCCGACGGTCGCCGCGACGCTGCCGGGCTCGACCGAGCCGACCCGCGCGTCCTGCCGAACCTGGCCGAAGACCATCGCCAGCCCGGCAAACAGCAGGATGGCCAGGGCGAAGTTGGCGCTGGGGCCAGCCACGGCGATCAGGGCGCGCTGCCAGACCGGCTTGAAATGATAATAGCGGCTGACGGCCGCCGCGCCCTGCTCCTCGACGATGTGCTCGCGCAGGCTCTCCAGGTCTTCCTTGTCCGGCACGCTGGCGGCGTTCTCGTCGCCGGCGAACCGCACATAGCCGCCCAACGGCAGCCAGCCGATCCGCCATTCGACGCCATCCCGGTCGGTGCGGGCGAACACGGCCCGGCCGAACCCGATGGAGAAGCGGTCGATGGCCACCCCGAATCGCTTGGCCATCAGGAAAT
Organism: Caulobacter ginsengisoli; assembly: GCF_030814835.1. Lineage (GTDB taxonomy): Bacteria > Pseudomonadota > Alphaproteobacteria > Caulobacterales > Caulobacteraceae > Caulobacter > Caulobacter ginsengisoli. The sequence continues at coordinate 784,649 of NZ_JAUSVS010000001.1, read as the reverse complement.
GGCCGAACTCGTGCACGGTGACCACGACGGTGATCACCAGCAGGAACGGGACAATGAACAGGAAGATGTTCTGAAGCAGGTGCATGTATCCGAACCGGGCTTAAGTTAAGAGCGGCTCTGGAAGCCGGTGAGGACCTGGGCCGCCACCCGGCGGGCGCTGGCGTCGGTCATCATCGCGGTCTCCAGCGCGTCGTCCGCCCCCTCGGCCAGGTCGCCTTGCCCATTCATACGGTCCAGCGTCTCCGACACAGCCCGGGCAATATCCAGAAAGCCGAGGCGCCGGTCAAGGAAGGCGGCCACGGCCAGCTCATTGGCCGCATTCATCGCCGCCGGGGCCATGCCGCCGGCCCGCAGCGCCGAGCGGGCCAGGTCGATGGCGGGGAAGCGCTCGAGGTCGGGGGCCTCGAAGGTCAGCTGCCCCATGGCCGCCAGATCCATGCGCGGCGCGGGCCAGGGCAGGCGGTCGGGCCAGCTGAAGGCGCAGGCGATGGGCGTGCGCATGTCCGCCGCCCCCAGCTGGGCCAGGGTGGAGCCGTCCTCGTACTCCACCATGCTGTGGATGATCGACTGCGGGTGGACCAGCACGTCGATGCGGTCGGGGCCGGTCTCGAACAGGTAGGAGGCCTCGATCATCTCCAGCCCCTTGTTCATCATGGTGGCGCTGTCGACCGAAATCTTGGCGCCCATGCTCCAGTTGGGATGGGCCACGGCCTGCTCGGGGGTGGCGCCTTCCATGGCCTCGCGCGTCCAGGTCCGGAACGGTCCGCCGGACGCGGTGAGAATCAGCTTGGCGACGCGGCTGGCGCAGGCCGGCTGCAGCACCTGGAAGATGGCCGAATGCTCCGAATCGACCGGGATGATGGTCCCTCCAGCCCGCCGGGCGATCTCCAGCAGGGCGGGCCCGGCGCAGACCAGGCTTTCCTTGTTGGCCAGCGCCACCACCGAGCCGGCCCGGGCGGCGGCCAGGGTCGGTGGCAGGCCGGCGGCGCCGACGATGGCGCTCATCACCCAGTCAGCCCCCTGCCCCGCCGCCTCGACGACGGCGGCCGCGCCGGCGGCGCACCCGACGCCCGAGCCGCTCAGGCGCTCGCGCAGCTCGGGCAACAGGCGCTCGTCCCCGATGACCGCCTGGCGGGGGCGCCATTTCAACGCCTGCTCGGCCAGCTTGGCGACGTTGCGGCCGGCGGTCAGGGCCAGGATCTCGACCTCCGCCCCCGACTGCTCCAGCAAATCCAGGGTGGAAACGCCCACCGAGCCGGTCGAGCCCAGGACGACGATCGTGCGAGGCTTACTCAAAACACCCATCCCTCATGGGCGGCCAGCCGGGCGGCGGCCACCACCATGATGCAGAACAACAGGCCGTCGACGCGATCCAGCAGTCCGCCGTGTCCGGGGATCAGATCGCCGGAGTCCTTCACCCCGAAGCGGCGCTTGAGCATCGATTCCCACAGGTCGCCGGCCATGGTCGCCAGCCCGCCGAACAGGCCGCACAGCAGGGCCGAGGTCATCGGCAGGGTCTGGCCGCTGAAATGGGTCACAGCCCAGGCCGTGATCATGGCGGCGATCAGGCCGCCGATGAAGCCCGACCAGGTCTTGTTTGGCGAGAAGCGCGGCCAGAGCTTGGGTCCCTTGAGGGTGCTGCCGACCACATAGGCGGCGATGTCGGCCGACCAGGCGACGGCGAACACCAGGAACGTCCAGCTGACGCCCTTTTCGTTGCCGATGCTCGAGCGCAGCCAGATCAGGGCGATGCAGGCGGGGGCCAGGTAGATGACGCCATAGGCGGCGTTGATCGGGTGCTCGGCGACATTGCGGGCGACGAAGGCGGCCAGGGCGGCGCCGACGATCACGCTGGCCCAGGCGACGCCGTACCAGCCGATCCAGACCTCCCCGCGATAGGAGGCGAAGGTGGCGGCCAGAACCGAGATCATGACCACCGCGGCGATGCGGATCGGGGCCTTGGCGGCGGTCATGCCGCCCCATTCGATCGAGAGCAGGGCGATACCGACCGACAGCAGCAGCAGGAAGGCCCAGCCGCCGAACCAGATAGCCGCCAGGGCGACGGGGACCAGCACCACCGCCGACACCACCCGTACGCCCAGGTTGTCCCAGTCGAAACGCCTAGCCGGCGGCGAGGACGTCATCTGCCGCGGCTCCTCCAAAACGCCGTTCCCTGGATTGGAATTCGGCGATGGCCGCCTTGAGTTGTTCGGGCCCATAGTCAGGCCATAGCACGTCCTGGAAGATCAGTTCGGCGTAGGCGCATTCCCAGAGCAGGAAGTTGGACATCCGCCGCTCGCCGCTGGTGCGGACGATCAGGTCCGGCTCTGGCGCCTCGGCGCTGGACAGCCGGGCCGCGAAGGCCGCCTCGTCGATGGTGGCGGGGTCCAGCGTTCCGGCCGCGACCTCCTCAGCCAGTCGCCGGGCGGCGTCGGCGATATCGGCCCGGCCGCCATAGTTGAAGGCCACCTGCAGCACGAATTTTTCATTGGCGGCGGTGCGGCGCTCGGCGTTCTCGATGATTTCCAGGATGTCGGGGCGCAGGCCCGTGCGGCGGCCCAGGATGCGCACCTTGACGCCCTCGCGGGCCAGCCGGTCCAGGTCGCTCTGCACATAGGCCTTGAGCAGGTCCATCAGTTCGGAGACCTCGGCCACCGGCCGGCGCCAGTTCTCGGTCGAGAAGCCGAACACGGTCAGCTGGGTGACGCCCAGTTTCGGCGCGCCCTCGACGGTGCGTTTCAGGGCCTTCACACCCTCGCGATGGCCGAAGGTGCGCGGCAGGCCCCGGCGCTTGGCCCAGCGGCCGTTGCCGTCCATGATGATGGCGACGTGGAGACCCGCCTGACGCTCTTGCGGCGCGCCCGGGGCGGATTTCTCCCCCCGTCGATGCTGGCCGTCCGCCGGCGTCATATCCGTCCCCTTTCGTTCGCCCAAAGCCCCACCCGCGCCAAGGCGCGCCCTGCGAACGACACTAAACCTGCATGATCTCTTGTTCTTTGGTTTTCAAGGCCTCGTCCACGCGCTTGACGGCCTCGTCGGTGAGCTTCTGCATCTCGGTTTCCATCCGCTTCTGCTCGTCCTGCGAGATGACTGCGTCCTTCTCGGCCTTCTTCAGGTCGTCCATGCCTTCGCGACGGACGTTGCGGATGGCGATCTTCTGCTGCTCGGCGTATTTGCCGGCCAGCTTGGCCATGTCCTTGCGGCGCTCCTCGGTGAGCGGCGGGATCGGGATGCGCAGGTTCTGGCCCTCGACGACCGGATTGAGGCCCAGGCCCGCGCTGCGGATGGCCTTCTCGACCGAAACGATCAGGCCGCGGTCCCAGACGCTGACCGCCAGCGAGCGGGCGTCGGGAACGGTGACCGAGGCGCACTGGGTCAGCGGCATGGTCGAGCCGTAGGCGTCGACATGCACCTGGTCCAGCAGGTTGGCCGAAGCCCGGCCGGCGCGCAGGGTCGAGAACTCTTCCTTCAGGGCCATGACGGCCTTGTCCATTCGGCTCTTGTAGTTGGCCAGTACCGGCTTCTCGGCGGTCGCCATCGTCTCTCTCCCTCAGTCTGCCGTGATGGTCGTGTAGACGCCTTCGCCGTGCAGCACCTTCATCAGATTGCCCCGCTCGCGGATCGAGAACACCACGATCGGGATCGCGTTCTCGCGCATCAGGCTGATCGCCGAGGCGTCCATCACCTTCAGGTCCCGCGACAAGACCTCATGATAGCTCAGTTTTTCGAACCGCGTGGCCTTGGCGTCCTTCTTCGGATCGGCCGTGTAGACGCCATCGACGCTGGTGCCCTTGAACAGGGCGTCGCACTTCATCTCGGCCGCGCGCAAAGCGGCGCCGCTGTCGGTGGTGAAGAAGGGATTGCCGGTGCCGGCGGCGAAGATCACCACCCGGCCCTTTTCCAGATGCCGCTCGGCCCGCCGGCGGATCAGCGGCTCGCAGACGGTCGGCATGGGAATGGCCGACTGCACGCGGGTGTTGACCCCCACCCGCTCCAGGGCGTCCTGCATGGCCAGAGCGTTCATGACGGTGGCCAGCATGCCCATATAGTCGGCGCTGGCCCGGTCCATGCCCTTGGCGGCCCCGGCCATGCCGCGGAAGATGTTGCCGCCGCCGATCACCAGGCTCAGGCGCACGCCCTCATCGACGATCTGCTTGATGTCGCGGGCCACGGCCTCGACGGTCGGCATGTCGATGCCGAAGGGCGTGTCGCCCATCAGCACCTCGCCCGAGACCTTCAGCAGGATATTCTTGTAACGCGGCTGCGACATGCACGCTCCGGAACGAGTCGGACCCAACATAGACCAAGGGCGCGGCGGCCGTTAAGCCGCACGCGCCCCCAAGTTTCATCAAAGGTCGGTCAGTTTCCGCCGGTCATCGAGGCGACTTCGGCCGCGAAGTCATCGACCTTCTTCTCGACGCCCTCGCCCAGGGCCAGGCGCACGAAGCCCTTGACCGAAACCGGGCCGCCCTGAGCCTTCGAGGTCTCGGCGACGAGCTGCTCGATGGTCTGGTCGGGGTTCATCACGAAGGCCTGCTTGAGCAGGACCACTTCGCGCTGGAACTTGGCGATCTGGCCGTCGACGATCTTGCCGATCATGGCCTCCGGACGGCCGTCTTCCTTGGCCTTCTCGGTCAGGATGGCGCGCTCATGCTCGACGGCGGCCGGGTCCAGGTCGTCGGTCGACAGCGACAGCGGGTTGGTGGCCGCCACGTGCATGGCGATCTTCTTGCCGACCGCCTGCAGGGCGTCCTGGTCGCCGGGGCCTTCCATGGCCACCAGCACGCCGATGCGGCCCAGTTCCGGCGCGGTGGCGTTGTGGATGTAGGCGGCGACGGCGCCTTCAGCGACGCTGAAACGGGCCGAGCGGCGCAGGTTCATGTTCTCGCCGATCGTGGCGATCAGGTTGGTGACCAGGTCGGCGATCTTTTCGCCGTCCGAGGTCTTGGCTTCCTTGATGGCTTCCACGTCGCCGTCGACCGACAGGGCGGTGTCGGCGATCTTGCGGGCGGCGGCCTGGAACAGCTCGTTGCGCGAGACGAAGTCTGTTTCGGCGTTGAGCTCGATGACCGCGCCGGTCATGCCCTTGCCGTCCTTCTTCAGGGCCACGCCCACCAGGCCTTCAGCGGCGGCGCGGTCGGCCTTCTTGGCGGCCTGGGCCATGCCCTTGGTGCGCAGCCAGTCCATCGAGGCTTCGATGTTGCCGTCGTTTTCCTGCAAGGCCTTCTTGCAGTCCATCATGCCGGCGCCCGATTTCTCGCGCAGGTCCTTGACCAGCGCAGCGGTGATTTCCGCCATATTCAGTCCTCCAGTTCGGATACGGGTGCGGCCGGGCCCCTTGGAGCCCGGCCGCAATCTCTATTGCAGTCAGACCCAGGGTCAGGTCGAAGCGGTCTCTTCGTCGGCGGCCGGGGCTTCTTCAGCCGGAGCTTCTTCCGCGGCGGCTTCAGGAGCCGCTTCGGGAGCAGTCTCGGGCGCGGCTTCGGCGACCGGTTCCGGCGCGGCTTCAGCGACAGGCTCGGGGGCCGGGGCGGCCTTGGCGGCCGGGGCCGTCACGGGTTCCGGGGTCAGCTCGCGGGCCAGGGCCGGCTCGAAGGGGGCTTCCGAAGCGCCGATGTCGACACCCGAGGCCACCGTGCCGGCGGCCATGCCGTCCAGCACCGAGTCGGCAACCAGGTCGCAGTAGAGCTGCAGGGCGCGGGCGGCGTCGTCGTTGCCGGGGATCGGGAAGGTGATGCCGTCCGGATCGCAGTTGGTGTCCAGGATGGCCACCACCGGGATGTTCAGCTTGCGGGCTTCCTGGATGGCGATGGCTTCCTTGTTGGTGTCGATCACGAACATCAGGTCGGGAATGCCGCCCATGTTCTTGATGCCGCCCAGCGACAGTTCCAGCTTCTCGCGCTCGCGGGTCAGCTGCAGCAGCTCCTTCTTGGAGCGGCCCTGGCCTTCGCCCTCGAGCAGGCCTTCCAGTTCGCGCAGACGGGCGATCGAGCCGGAGATGGTGCGCCAGTTGGTCAGGGTGCCGCCCAGCCAGCGGTGGTTGACGTAGTATTGGGCGCAGCGCTTGGCCGCGACCGACACCGGGTCGGAGGCCTGGCGCTTGGTGCCGACGAACAGCACGCGGCCGCCGGCGGCGGCGACTTCACGGACCTTGACCAGGGCCTGGTGCAGCAGCGGCATGGTCTGCGACAGGTCGATGATGTGGATGTTGGCGCGGGCGCCGAAGATGTAGCGGTCCATCTTCGGGTTCCAGCGGTGAGTCTGGTGGCCGAAGTGGGCGCCGGCTTCAAGCAGTTGGCGCATGGAGAAATCGGGCAGTGCCATGGAACCTTGGTCCTTCTTCCGGTTCAACCTCCGCAGACACCCCCGCCTCAGACCATTCTGACTTGGGACCGGAACGGAAAAACGCGGGGATTGACCCGCGCCTGGCCGCACATCTGCGTGTGAGATGGCGCGGGGTTTAGTCGGAAAGGGTTGAAAAGGCAAGGGCCCCGCAAAGCCCGCCTCCCCTCAAATCCAGAGGTTAGACGTCCTCTAAGTACGCCACCCCGGGCGCGGTCTTCAGCGCACCCCGTAGCGAGGCGTCGAGGTTGTAGAAACCGGGAAGCTTCAGCTCGACCTCGCGGCCACCACTAAGGCCCGCGACCAGGATGATCTCGCCGCCGCGTTGCGAGGCGGCCGAGGACAGGCGCTTCTTGAGAGCTTCGATCTCGGTCGAGCGCGGCGAGACATGGACGCGCAGGCTCGCGGCGACCGACTCGACGGCCTTGTCGACGGTTTCGGCGTCGTCGCCGAAGAAGCGGACCTCGCCGTCGCGGGACTTGGCGCGGACCTTGATGACGACCGCCTTGCCGGGTTCGAGGATGTCGCGGCAGCGGCGCAGGGCCTCGGGCGGAAACAGCACCTCGTATTCGCCGGTCGGATCGGACAGCGAGACGAAGGCGAAGCGTTCGCCGCTGGCCTGGGCGCGTTCCTGGCGGCGGCGGACCATGCCGGCCATCTTGAAGGCTTCCGAGCCGGCCTCGGCCTGGACCAGGGCGTCGGCCAGCATGGTGGTGCGACGGCGGCGCAGCACCTCGACCATGTCCTCGAGCGGGTGGCCGGTCAGGTAGAAGCCGACGGCGGCCAGTTCCTCGTCGAGGCGGCGGATCTGGTCCCAGTTTTCGGTGCGCGGCAAGCGCGGGCGCGAAGCGTCCGACTGCTCGCCGCCGAACAGGCTGACCTGGGCCGAGGCGCGGTCGGCGGCCAGCATCTGGCCGTGCGAGGTCAGCATGTCGGCCGCCTCGACGATCTGGGCGCGGTTGGGGTGGATGGAGTCGAAGGCGCCGGCCCGGGCCAGGTTTTCCAGGGCCCGCTTGTTGACCTGCTTGGGATCGACCCGCTCGACGAAGTCGAAGAGGTCGCGGAACGGTCCGCCCTCGGCCCGCACCGCCACCAGATGCTGCATGGCCGCGAAGCCGACATTGCGCACGGCCCCAAGCGCGTAGAGCACCTCGCCATCCTCGACCTCGAAGTCGGCGCCCGAGCGGTTCACGTCCGGCGGCCGCACGGCGATCTTGAAGCGGCGGGCGTCCTGGTAGAACACCGCCAGCTTGTCGGTGTTGGACAGGTCCAGGCTCATCGAGGCGGCCTGGAACTCGACCGGCGCGTTCGCTTTGAGCCAACCGGTCTGGTACGAAATCATCGCATAGGCGGCGGCGTGGCTCTTGTTGAAGCCGTAGCCGGCGAACTTCTCGACCAGGTCGAAGATCGACTTGGCCTGGGCCGCGTCCACCCCACGCTCGGTGGCGCCGGAGACGAAGCGGGCCTTCTGCTGGGCCATCTCCTCGGGCTTCTTCTTGCCCATGGCCCGGCGCAGCAGGTCGGCCTCGCCCAGGCTGTAGCCGGCCAGGATCTGGGCGATCTGCATCACCTGTTCCTGGTAGACGACGATGCCGTAGGTCTCTTTCAGCACCGGCTCGAGCAGCGGATGCAGGGTGTCGACGGGCTTTCGGCCGAACTTGCAGTCCACGAAGCTGTCGATGTTCTCCATCGGGCCTGGCCGATAGAGCGAGATCAGCGCCGTCACCTCCTCGACCGAGCCGGGCCGCAGCTTGCGCAGGGTGTCGCGCATGCCCTGGCTTTCCAGCTGGAACACCCCCACCGTCTGGCCCGAGGCCATCAGTTCGTAGGTGGCGGTATCGTCGAGCGGCAGCTTGGTCAGATCGACCGCCGCCCCGCGCTTGGCCAGGTGCTTGAGAGCGCGGTCGAGCACGGTCAGGGTCTTGAGGCCCAGGAAGTCGAACTTCACCAGACCGGCGCTCTCGACCCATTTCATGTTGAACTGGGTGGCCGGCAGCTCGGAGCGCGGGTCCTTGTAGAGCGGGGTCAGCTCGGTCAGCGGCCGGTCGGAGATCACCACCCCGGCGGCGTGGGTCGAGGCGTTGCGGTAGAGGCCCTCCAGCTTGATCGCCACGTCCAGGCACTGGGCGACGGACGGATCGTCGTCCCGGGCCTGCTGCAGGCGCGGCTCCAGCTTGATGGCCTGGGCCAGGGTGACGGGACTGGCCGGGTTGTTGGGGATCATCTTGGCCAGGCGATCGACCATGCCCAGCGGCAGCTGCATCACCCGGCCCACATCCCGCATGACCGCCCGCGCCTGCAGGGTGCCGAAGGTGATGATCTGGGCGACCCGGTCCTCGCCGTACTTGTCCTGGACGTAGGCGATGACCTCTTCCCGGCGCTCCTGGCAGAAGTCGATATCGAAGTCGGGCATGGAGACCCGCTCGGGATTGAGAAAGCGCTCGAACAGCAGGCCAAAGCGCAGCGGATCCAGGTCGGTGATGGTCAGCGACCAGGCGACCAGCGAGCCGGCCCCCGAGCCCCGGCCCGGGCCGACCGGGATGCCGTGGGCCTTGGACCATTTGATGAAGTCCGACACGATCAGGAAGTAGCCGGGGAAGCCCATCTGGACGATGACCCCGATCTCGAACTCCAGTCGCGCCCAGTAGTCTTCTTCCGGCGCCGCCAGCACGATGTCGGCCAGCCGGGCCTTGAGCCCTTCGCGGGCCTGGTGGGCCAGTTCCTCGTCCTCGGTGCGGCCCCCCACCGTCGGGAAGCGCGGCAGGATCGGGTCGCGCTTCTTGACCATGAAGGCGCAGCGGCGGGCGATCTCGATGGTGTTGTCGCAGGCCTCGGGCAGGTCGGCGAACAGCCGGCGCATATCGGCGGCCGGCTTGAACCAGTGGTCGGGACTGACCCGCCGCCGCTCGTCCTGGCCCAGATAGGCGCCATCGGAGATGCAGATCAGCGCGTCATGCGCCTCGGCGAGGTCCGCGGGACCGAAATAGACGTCATTGGTGGCGACCAGCGGCGCATCGTTGGCATAGGCCCAGGCCACCAGCCCAGGCTCGGCGGCGGCCTCGACCGCCTGGCCGTGGCGCTGCAGCTCGACATAGAAGCGGTCGCCGAACACCCGCTGCATTTCGGCCAGGGCCGCCCCGCCCTCCCCGGTCTTGCCCGCGGCGAACAGCGGGTCGATCGGGCCGTCGGGGCCGCCGGACAGCAGGATCAGCCCTTCCGACTGCTCGACCACCCGCGACCAGGGGACCGACGGCTCGGAGACCTGGTCGATCTCCAGATAGGCCTGGGACGACAGCCGCGAGAGGTTGAGGTAGCCGGCCTCGTTCTGGGCCAGCAGCACGATGGTCGGCAGGCGGGCCCAGCGCTCGGGCGGGCCCTCGCCGATGCCGGTGACCGGCAGGGCGCAGCCGATGATCGGCTGGACGCCGACGTCCTTGGCGGTGACGGAGAATTCCAGGGCCCCGAACAGGTTGGCCCGGTCGGTGACCGCAACGGCCGGCATGCCCTGCCCCGCCGCCAGCGTCCCGACCTTGTCGGCCTTGATGGCCCCTTCCAGCAGGGAATAGGCCGACCGCACCCGCAGATGGATGAATCCGGACGCGGCGTCGGTCATGCGAGTCCTCTCCGGATGCGGGGGTCCTCTAAGCCTATTCGACTCAGGCCACCAGGGTTGCGAACGAACACATCATCCAGACGAAGCTGGCGACAGATGCAAGCGCCAGAGTCTCACGCGCGATACGGGCCATTGGGGCCTCCCCTTGAGTTCTGTCTTTGTTCTTATTCCCCTTTTGTTCTCGTCGTCAAGCGCTGGTGATTATGCATTTGACATACCACGATGACTGACGGTATCCCGCTACCGGACAGGCCGGCGCTAGAGACTGAGATGGAAATAACCCCCGCGATGATCGCGGCAGGGGCTGAAACGCTGGGCGTTTGGTCTCAGCGCGACGATGATCCGGAACTTATTGTTGAGGCCGTGTTTCAGGCGATGGCGGCAGTTCGTCCCCGAGAAGGTCCAGAATGTCATCGCTCGTAGTGCGCCATTTCCCATCGACCACATACTGGGTGATCAGCATGCACTTCATGATGAAGTAGTCGCGCAGGGTCGGTTCCTTCTCAGACGCCACCCGCATATCGGCCAACAGATGCTTACAGGCTTCGATGATGGCGGGCGTTTCGAATGAAGTCGGATAGCGGGCATGGGCGCAGGCGTTCCGAATCTCGCGAACGATATCGACTTGGCGCCGGACGTCCGGCGATAGGATGCCCATGGCAAGCCCCATCTTGATCTTATTGGAGAAGGTCGAGACCGGTCCGTCAGACCCGAAGATCAGGGAGTAAGGGGCCGTCTCATCCGCCACCCCTGGCATGCGCCGGATCAGCTCAGACTCAATCGCGTCCTCAACGGTCGTGGAGATGAGGATGATTGCGCTCCGGTCGCTTTCCGACATCAGGTCGTTTAGCATCGCGGGGATTTCCGCCGCGTCTGTCGGGCGCGCCCGGCCGTGATCTTTGAGGGCTTGGATGTATGCAGAAACCTTCGCCATCGGATGACTCCCTGTCAGACGAAGAGGCGGCCCGCCGCCGGGATGAGGTCGTAAAGCGTATGCTGGCAACGCCCCCGCAGCCCCGGACCAAATCAGAATCGAACGGGAAGCGGGGAAAGCCAAAAGAAGGCTAGGCGTTTCGTTGCGCCTCAGTAAGGGGAGCGCATATGTCAGACCGAACGGGGCTGCGTCAGCTTAGTGCTTCTGCTGGCCTGATGGGGCGGGGGCTAATCGCTCTGCCACAAGTTCAATCGCGCTTCTCAATTGAGATACCGCTTCTGGGGGAAGATCAAAGATCACCTGTCCCCCTTCCGAAAGCCGCACAATCAGAGCCGGGCGCGCATCGTCTGTCCAGCCAATCAGGCACTCATCGGCAGGTATTGAAAACACTGGTCCTGACTGCTGACCGTTGGGGATGGACTGACCACCGGCAAGGTTCAACAGGAGCAGCGCCAAGGGGCGAAGTTCCTGTTGCGGGAACCCAATCGTCAGGTGTCCGGGCTCCGGTATAGCGATCTCGCCGCTGCCGACATCGAACGTGATGCGGGCCAGTCCGTCATCTGCCACGCCTGCGCCGACAACGGTTGCGGCCTGTAGTCCTTCATTGGTGATCATGTTTGATTCCCAGAAAGCTTAGCCTTTGGTCCGCCAGCGGGACCGCCTACGCTTCTTACCAAGCGGTCGCGGCTCGCAGGCTAAAGGACTTGTGGCCGTCAGGCTGTCGGTAGGTCAGACGCTTTCCAACGACGCCCTTCACGGCGCGTTCGGCGCGGGCCTTGTCGTCAAAGCCGTTGGCGATGCGGTTGCTGTAGCGGAAATCGAACTCGGCAACGTAGCGGTGCAGATGGCGCGAGCCGCAGTGTTGATAGACGCCGCGCATGCCGCGCTTGAAGATCGAATAGAAGCCCTCAACCGTATTCGTGTGGACGGTCGGATCGACGGTCGAAACGAACTCTTCCTTGCCGTGATTGACCACGCCGTGATCGGCGAAGTTCCAGCCAATCGAGGTGTAGCGGGTGGCTTCATCCGTCATTAACCGAGCCTCGCGGGCAACGTTGGCTTCGATGATCGGAACGATGGTCGCCATGCGCAGGTCTTTGACGACGAAGCTGCGGGCCTCGCCGGTTTCGCGGGAGACCAGAGACAGCACCTTGTTCATTTGGTTGATGCTGGCCTTCTTGCCCGGCTCGGCGGGGTTCTTCGGATCGTGACCGATGAAGGTTTCATCGACTTCGACCGGCGAGCCGTCGCCGCCCATCGGGGGAAGGTTTCCGCCGGGACGCATGGCTTCGCGGATGCGGTGCGCCATGAACCAGGCAGTCCGATAAGAGCCGAAGCCGAGCATCCGATACAGTTGATGCGCCGACATGCCTTTCTTGCTCGCGCACATCAGGTGCGTCGCCAGCAGCCACTTATGGAGCGGGATATGCGACTTCTCATAAACCGTGCCCATCGTGGCGGTGAACGGCTTGCGGCAATCCTTGCACTTGTAGAGCCCGGCGCGGGTGGTCTTGCCCTGCATCAGCGTGGAGTTCCCAACAGTTCCGCAGTGAGGGCAGACGCGGCCATCGGGCCAGCGCAGCGCCTCGAAATGGATGCGGGCGGCTTCTTCGTTCGTGAAAATCGGGTTCGTCAGATCGGCGGACATTGGGTCGTTCTCCAGTGAGAACACCCTATCAAATCAAGCGTGGTATGTGAAGTGCATAAACGCCCAAGCGCTTTTGCCGCACCCAACGACCGCGTCCCACCGACGCATTGCCCGTCGTTAACTTTGCGACTCCGCCAAGCCGTGCTTCAATGGCGCACCATAGTGCGATCACTCCCAGGGGATATTTATCGTGCGTCTGCTCCTCGTCACCGCCGCCTGCGCCGCGGCCTTCGCCTTGCCGGTCCTGGCTGACCAGCCCACGCCGGCCGCCAGCGGTCCGGCCAACGCCACCGCGTCCACGGCCACCCCGGCCTCGACCGCGCCCAAGGTCGACGAAGGCGTCATCTGCAAGATGAAGCAGATCACCGGGACCCGGTTCTCGAAAAAGGTGTGCACGACCCAGGCCGAGCGCGATCAGCAGGCCGCCCAGGGCCGCGACCTGCTGAGCGGCCCGCGCGCCGACGCGTCGAAGCCGCCGGGCGGCTGATCGGCCTTTCGTCAGGGCGTCAGGAGTCCAGCGGGGCCTTGCCGCGCCCGGCGGGCTTGCGCTTGGGCGCCGGCCGCACCGGACGTTCGACCCGGTTTTCCGCTTCCGCCCGTTCCTGAGCCGCCAGGATGTCGGCCTGCTCCTGACGGCGCGCCTCGCCGCTGACATTGAGACGGACAAACAGCGACACCCGGCCGCGGCGGCGCCCGGCCTGCTCGCGCACTTCATCGACATCGCGATAAAGGCAGTCGCTCTCGCCCACCCGGGCGATGGTGACGTTCTCGCCCTGGCCTTCCAGGATCAGATAATTGGCCCCTGCCAGGGTGACCGGCATGTCCTCCGACAGCGGCCGGTAGCGATAGACGACGCCTGACTTGCCGGCGACATCGAGATGGCGGGTCATGTACGAACGCTCCCGTCCCCGTGTGAGGGGTCTTGATGCAATGAGCCCTGGGGCGAAAACAGGGCGGCAATCAGACCGGGCACGGCCTAATTGATGAATCGGGCTTCACGGTGGCTTTACCCCTGCCAGGGTTCCAGGTGGCCGTCCTTGAGAGTGAAGACCCGGTCCATGAACCGGGCCAACTCGAGATTGTGGGTGGCGATCAGCGCCGCGACGCCCTGGCCCCGGGCCAGATCGTAGAGAGCCTGGAAGACCACCGCGGCGGTTTCGGGATCCAGATTGCCGGTCGGCTCGTCGGCCAGCAGCAGGCGCGGCTGGTTGGTCAGGGCCCGGGCGATGGCCACCCGCTGCTGTTCGCCGCCGGACAGCTGGCCGGGCTGGTGGTGCAGCCGCTCGCCCAGGCCCAGCTGGGTCAGGAGCTCGGTCGCCCGCTCGGCGGACCAGGCCTCGCCGCGGCCGGCGATCATGCCGGGCATGCCGACATTCTGCAGGGCGCTGAACTCGGGCAGCAGGTGGTGGAACTGATAGACGAAGCCGACCTGGCTCAGCCGCACGCGGGTGCGGGCGCCGTCCTTCATGTCCGAGCAGTTCTGGCCGCCGATCTCGACCGTGCCGCCGTCCGGCCGCTCGAGCAGGCCGGCCGAGTGCAGCAACGAGGACTTGCCCGAGCCGGAAGGGCCGATCAGCCCGACGATCTCGCCGGCCATCAGCTCCAGGTCGACGCCGCGCAGCACCGGCAGCTGGCCGGAGTCGGTGACATAGGTCCGCTCGACCTTGGTGAGGCGCAGGACGGGACTACTCATTGCGCAGCGCCTCCACCGGCTCGATCCGCGAGGCCAGCCACGAGGGCAGCAGGGTGGTCACGAAGCTGGCCAGGATGGCGATGCCGGCCACCGCCGCGGTCTCGACCCAATCGACCTTGGCCGGCAGGTGGGTGAGGAAATAGACGTTGGCGTTGAACACCTGGGTCCCCGACACCCGCTCCACGAAGTTCTGGATCGGCTGGATGAAGACGCAGAACAGGCTGGCCAGTCCCACGCCGACGGCGGTGCCGGCAATGCCCAGCGAGGCCCCCGACATGAAGAAGATGCGCATGATGGCGCCCCGGCTGGCGCCCATGGTTCTGAGGATGGCGATATCGCGCTGCTTGTTCTTCACCAGCATGATCAGCCCGGCGATGATGCTGAGGCTGGCGATGCATACAATGGCCAGCAGGATGAAGCGCATGACCACATGCTCGACCTGCAGGGCATTGAAGAAGGCCTCGTTGCGCTCGGTCCAGTCCTGGACCTGCCCCCCCGGGCCGGCGGCGCGGGCCAGGTCGCGCTTGAGCGCCTTGGCCTTGTCGGGGTCGTCGAGCTTGATCTCCACCGCGTCGATGGTGTTGTCGCGGCCGAAGAACAGCTGGGCCTGGCGCAGCGGCATGTAGATGTAGATCTCGTCGTACTGGCTCATTCCGGCGCTGAAGACGCCGCCGACCGTATAGTCCTTGGTCTGGGGCGTGGAGCCGAAGGCGGTGGCGTCGCCGCTGGGCGAGACCAGCTGCACGGAATCGCCGACATGGACGCCCATGTTGTTGGCCAGCCGCTCGCCCATCAGGATGATGTCGCCGCCGTCCTCGCCGACGTCGAAACCCGCGAGGCTGCCGGGCTCCTTGATCGTGCCGGCGACCAGGGGCGTGGCCTTGACGTCGGCCAGGTTGACCGCGCGAACCACCGCGCCGGAGATCTGGCCCCGGCCGATGACCATGGCCTGGGTCTCGATCATCGGGGTGGCCTGCACCACGCCCGGCACCTTGCGCAGCCGGGCGACCATGGCGTCGCGGGCCGCGGTGTTCATCTGGTCGCCGGTGACGAAGGCGTGGCCGTTGAAGCCCAGCATCTTGTCGAGCAGCTCGGCCCGGAAACCGTTCATCACGCTCATCACCACGACCAGCACCGTCACCGACAGCATGATGGTCAGGAACGAGATGATGGCGACCAGGGCCAGGCCCGCGTCCTGCCGCCGGGCCCGCAGGTAGCGGCCCGCTATGGCCCGCTCCCACTGGCTGAACGGACCGGCTGGGCCGCCCGATTTGCTCACCCGGCCACCTTGGCGATGGCGGATTCCAGGGAGAGCGACTCGCGCTCACCGGTGGCCCGGCGTTTCAGTTCGACCGTGCCCTCGGCCAGGCCCTTAGGCCCGACGATGATCTGCCAGGGCAGGCCGATCAGGTCGGCGGTGGCGAACTTGCCGCCCGGCCGCTCGTCGGTGTCGTCGAACAGGGGTTCCTTGCCGGCCTTGACCAGCGCCTCGTAGGCGGTGTTGCAGGCGGCGTCGACGGCCGCATCGCCCGGGCGCAGCGACAGCACGCCGGCCCCGAACGGGGCGATGGCGTCGGGCCAGATGATGCCGCCGGCGTCATGGCTGGCCTCGATCACCGCCCCCAGCAGGCGCGAGACCCCCACGCCGTAGGAGCCGCCGTGGATGAAATGCTCCTTGCCGTCGGGGCCGGTGACGCTGGCCTTCATCGGCCGGCTGTATTTCTCACCGAAATAGAAGGTCTGGCCGACCTCGATGCCGCGCGCCTCGCGCCGGAACTCGGCCGGAGTCTCGCTTTCGAAGCGGGCCGCGTCATGCACATCCTCGGTGGCGGCGTAGTAGCGGGTCCAGTCGTCGACCACGGGCTTCTGGTCGGCGTCATAGTCGACGTCCTCACCGGGAACCGGCAGGTCCAGGATGCGGCTGTCGCAGAACACCGCCGACTCGCCGGTGTCGGCCAGGATGATGAACTCGTGGGAGAGATCGCCGCCGATGGGGCCGGTCTCGGCCCGCATGGGGATGGCGGTCAGGCCCATGCGCTTGAAGGTGCGCAGATAGGCGACGAACATCCGGTCATAGGACTTGCGGGCCGCCGCCTCGTCGATGTCGAAGCTGTAGGCGTCCTTCATCAGAAACTCTCGGCCGCGCATGACCCCGAAGCGCGGGCGGCGCTCGTCCCGGAACTTCCACTGGATGTGATAGAGATTCAGCGGCAGCGCCTTGTAGCTCTTCACATAGGCCCGGAAGATCTCAGTGATCATGTCCTCGTTGGTGGGGCCGTAGAGCAGCTCGCGATCGTTGCGGTCGGTGATGCGCAGCATCTCCGGGCCATAGGCGTCATACCGCCCGGACTCCCGCCACAGGTCGGCCAGCTGCAGGGTCGGCATCAGCAGCTCGACGGCGCCGGCGCGGTCCATTTCCTCGCGGACGATCTGCTCGATCTTCTTGAGCACCCGGAAGCCCAGCGGCAGCCAGGCATAGATGCCGGCCGCCTCCTGGCGGATCATGCCGGCGCGCAGCATCAGCTGGTGGGAGACGATCTGGGCGTCGGACGGCGCATCCTTCAGCACCGGCAGGAAGAAGCGCGACAGGCGCATGGATATCCCCGTTCAAACTGGGGGCTGACTTAGCCTCTGGGGGGTGGCGTTGGCAACGTGCCTTCAGTAGTTGGCCGGCAGCTGCGGCAGGGTCACCCAATGGAACTGGATGGTCAGCCAGAACAGCGCGAAGATGATGGCCGACACCCAGGTGGTGGTGAAGAACTTGCGCTTCAGGTTCGGGTTCACCGGGGCGCCGGGATCGCCGCCGTCCTTCAGGTCGATGCCCATCTCATGATGGCTGCGCGCGCCCAGCGGCAGGATGCAGAAGAGCGCGGTCCACCAGATGGTCAGGTAGATGGCGATGCCGGTGACGGGTCCCATCAGTGATGGTCTCCCTTAGGGGTTTCCATGAGTTCGACCAGGACGCCGCCCATGTTCTTGGGGTGGACGAAGATCACCGGGGTGCCGTGGGCGCCGATGCGCGGCTCGCCCAGCACGGTGGCCCCCTTGGCCTTCATGGCGTCGCGGGCCTCGATGATGTCTTCGACCTCGAAACAGACGTGATGCTGGCCGCCCTTGGGGTTCTTTTCCAGGAAGGCGGTGATCGGGGACTTGTCGCCATAGGGCTCGATCAGCTCGATCTGGCTGTTGGGCAGGTTGACGAAACAGACCCAGACGCCCTGCTCGGGCATCACCCATTTGTCGGTGATCGAGGTGGCGCCGAGGAGGTCGCGGTACATGGCTACCGACTCGTCGATGGAGGGCGTGGCGACGCCGACGTGGTTGAGCTTGCCGATCATCAAAGGCTCCTTGGAACGCTGGCCGTCCGTAGCACTCCGGCGGGCTCACCAGAAAGCCAATTTGCCATGTTCGCGTTTGACGGGAAGGTCGCGTCGGGGTCAATGTCGGGGCTAAGTCGGAGGAGCGCCATGAGACTGCCTGCCCCTGTCGTCGCGGTATTCGCCGCCTTGATGCTGGCCGGATGCCAGACCTTCGCCCCGGCCTACGACAACACTCTCGACACCCAGATGACCACCGCCTTCCAGGGGGTGGCCAAGCTGTCGGCCGAGATCGAGCTGGGCAGCTATGCCGACAAGGCCACCTATGATGGGGCGACCGGCGAATACACCACCATCATCTCGTCCCTGACCGTGGCGGCCCTGCGGGCCGACACCCTGCCGGTCCAGGCCAAGGCCCCGGCCGAGCGGGCGCGCACCCTGCTGGTCGGCCTGATCAAGGGCTGCCAGACCCAGGTGACGACGGTGGCGGCGATCCACAAGGCCACGGGCCTGGCCCCTGGCGCCGGGATCAGCGCGCCGATGCTGACCAGCTGCGACCAGGCCGCCCGCGCGGCCCAGGCGCTGAAGCCGTAACAAGGAGCGCCCGATGGCCACCGATCTCAGCACCTTCAACCCGGCCAACGCCCAGGCGCTGTTCCAGGAAATCACCAGCCAGGTGTCGGGTGACGCCACCGCCTGGTGGAACACCAACTCGACCCTGGTGGCGGGCTATATCAAGTCGCTCTCGGAAGCGGCGATCCAGACTCAGCTGGCCCTGGCCGAGGGCCGCATCGACCAGGCGACCGCGACCCAGATCCTGGGCATGCAGAAGACCGCCTTCACCCAGACCCTGCAGTTTTCCCAGTACATGACCCTGGCCCTGGCCCAGCAGGTCGAGAACACCGTGTTCAAGGTGGTCGGCTGGGCGATCTACAACAAGACGGGGTTCAATCTGTTTCCGACTTTGGTGCAGCCGAAACCGGCGGCCACCTAGATCCGCAGCACTGTCGTCTCGACCACCGGCCGCCGCTCCCAGATGCGATAGGCTCCCTTCTTGACCGCGCGTGACAGGGCCGTCTCGATGGTCTCGTCCAGGTCGCGTTCCTCGGCCGGCAGCTTGCGCAGGGCCTGTTCGGCATCCTCGGCCAGGTCGTAGAGGGCTTCGTCGAGTGTGTATTCCGCGTCCCCCGGCAGGCCGATGGCCTTGACCTGCGGGCCCGAGACGATGCGGTGCTTGCCGTCCAGCACGACCGAAACCATCAAGACGCCATTGAAGGCGGCGTGGCGACGTTCCTTCAGGGCCTCGCCGTTCTCGGGGGTGACGACACCGCCGTCGACATAGAGTCGGCCTGACGGGACCTCGTCGATGATCTGGGCGCGGCCGGGGGCCAGCAGGACCATGTCGCCGTTGCGGGGTGAGACGGTCTGGCCGACCTGCAGGTCGCGCGCGAAGGCGGCGTGTTCCAAGAGGTGGCGGCGCTCGCCGTGGGTGGGGACGGCGATCTGCGGCCGGGCCCACTGGTACATCTGCTTGAGTTCGTCGCGGCACGGGTGACCGGAGACGTGGATGCCGGGGTGGTCGCGCTCGGTGTAGAGGCGCACCCCGCGGTCGGCGAGCTTGTTCTGCAGGTTGCGGATCGGCACCTCGTTGCCGGGGATGACCCGCGAGGAGAAGATGCAGTGATCGCCCTGCCCCAGCTTGACATGCGGGTGGTTGCCCTCGGCGATGCGGGCCAGGGCGGCCCTGCCCTCCCCCTGGCTGCCGGTGCAGAGATAGAGCACGCCGTCGGCGGGCATGTGGCGGGCCTCGCCGTCGCTGAGGAAGGGCTTGATGTCGCTCATCAGCCCCACCGAATGGGCGGCGCCGGCCATACGGAACATCGAGCGGCCGACCAGGCAGACCCTGCGCCCGGCCGCCTCGGCGGCGCGGATGACGGTGTCCATGCGGGCGACGTTGGAGGCGAAGCAGGCGACGGCGACCCGGCCCTTGAGCGGCTTGATCAGCGCGGTCATCGCCTTGCGGACATCGGACTCCGAGCCCGCCGAGCCATCGACGAAGACGTTGGTGCTGTCGCAGACCATGGCCAGCACGCCCTCGTCGCCCAGCTGGCGTATGGCGTCGATGTCGGTGACCTCGCCCAGCATGGGGTCGGGGTCGATCTTCCAGTCGCCGGTATGCAGGATCGTGCCCAGCGGGGTGCGGATGGCCAGGCCGTTGGGCTCGGGAATGGAGTGGGTCAGGGTGATCAGTTCGAGGTCGAACGGCCCTAGGCTGAAGCGGCCCGACAGCGGAACCTCGGTGATCTTCACCTCGTCGAGCAGGTTGGCGTCGCGCAGCTTCTCGCGCAGCAGGTAGGCGGTGAAGGGGGTGGCGTAGACGGGGGCCTTGAGCTGCGGCCACAGCCAGGCCACCGCGCCGATATGGTCCTCATGGGCGTGGGTCAGCACTATCCCGAGGATGTCGTCGGCGATGCCGACGGCAAATTCCGGGTCGGGCAGGATGATGTCGACCCCGGGCGTGGTCTGGTCGCCGAAGGTCACCCCCAGGTCGACGACGATCCATTTGCGGTCGTCGGCGGGGCCGAAGCCATACAGGTTGAAGTTCATGCCGATCTCGTTCGACCCGCCCAGCGGCAGGAAGACGAGCTGATCGTCGGTTTTTTTGCTCATTGGCCGGCGATATGGCGATTGCGACGGTGAATTTCGAGAAGCCCTCGGATGGTGAGATCGGGATCGAAGAAGTCGATGGAATCGGTGGCGCCCTCGAACAGCGAGACGACGCCGCCGGTGGCGACAACGGTGAGCGGCGTTCCCCGTTCCACCTTGATGCGGGCAATCAGCCCCTCGATCAGGGCGATATAGCCCCAGAACACCCCCGACTGCATGGCGGTGACGGTGTCGGTCCCGACCACGCGGTTGCGCTCGGGCCGCTGGATGGCGATGCGCGGCAGCTTGGCGGCGGCGTCGTGCAGGGCCTGCATGGAGAGGTTGATGCCGGGCGCGATCACCCCGCCCTCGAACCCGCCGTCGGCCGCCACGATGTCGAAGGTGGTGGCGGTGCCGCTGTCGATGACGATCAGGTCGCCCGGATAGATCACATGGGCCCCGATGGCGTTGACCAGGCGGTCGGCGCCGGCCTCGGAAGGTTTCTCGATGCGGACGGCGACGCCCAGCTCGGCGTTCTCGCCGATCACCAGCGGCTCGACATGCAGGTAGCGGCGCGAGAGGTTGCGCAGGTTGAACAGCGACTGCGGCACGACGCTCGAAATGATACAGCCGTCCAGGCTGGCCAGCTTCAGGCCGCGCATCTCCAGAAGCTGCAACAGCCAGACGGCGTATTCGTCGGCGGTGCGGCGGCTGTCGGTGGCGGCGCGCCACTGGGCGATCCACTCATTGCCGTCATGGATGGCGAAGAGCGTGTTGGTGTTGCCCTGCTCGATAGCCAGCAGCATCAGGCCTCTCCAAAGAAGACATCGCCGGCGGTGATCCGCCGAAGGGAGCCGTCGGGCAGACGAAGACGCAAGGCGCCGTCGCTGTCCAGGCCCTCGGCCACCCCGTGCAGGGTTTCAGTCCCCAGCCGCGCCACGCAGGGCTCGCCCAGGCCATGGGCGCGCGCGGTCCAGGCATCGGCGATGGCCGCGAAGCCGGCGCTGTCCCAGAGGCGGCGCCAGCGCTCGAAGGCCTCGGCCAGGATCGAGAGCGCCTCCAAGGGCTTGGGCGGCGGGGCCGTCATGTGCAGGGCCAGGGCCGTGGCGGGCTTTTCGGACACGACCGGCGGATGGGCCAGGTTGACGCCAATCCCGACCGCGACCCACAGGCCGCCCATCGGATGCTGGCCGGACTCGATGAGGACGCCGCTGGTCTTGATCCCGGCGATCATCGGGTCATTGGGCCATTTGAGGCTGACCAGGCTGGCGGGCACGTAGGTCGAGGCGAGGTCGGCGACGGCCAGGGCGGCGACGAAGCTGACCTGGGCGGCCTCGGCGGGCGGCTTGTCGGTGACGAACAGCAGGGTGGCGGCGAGGTTGCCGACGGGGGTTTCCCAGCTGCGGCCCCGGCGGCCGCGGCCGGCCGTTTGTCTAAGGGCGGTGATCCAGACCGGGCCGGTCTGGCCGGCCTCGGCCCGGCGCCGCACTTCGGCGTTGGTCGAGTCGATCTCGTCCAGCGCCTCGATCGGCGGGATGGACACCTCAGCTATGGCCGAAAGCCGCGGCGGCCGCACCCGCCCACTGATCGAGCCAATGCAGGGCCAGCCAGACCAGCGGCATGGAGAAGACCGCCGCCCCAATGGCGATGACGCGGGCCTCGGTCGGCGTCGCCTCGACCGGGCCGGAGGCGGCGTCGAACCACATGACCTTGATCAGCCGCAGGTAATAGAAGGCGGCCACCACACTGCCGACCAGGCCGGCCACGGCCACCCAGGCCATGTTCGGCGCGAAGACGGCGGCCTTGAAGACATACAATTTCGCGAAGAAGCCGCTGAACGGTGGCAGGCCCAGGGCCGAGAGCGAGAAGGCGGTCATGGCCAGGGCCATGCCGGGCTTTTCCTTGAAGAGGCCCGCCATGTCCTGGATGGTTTCCATCGGCTTGCCCTCGCGGCTGAGCGCGGTCAGGCAGGCGAAGAAGCCGGTCACATCGACCATGTAGAGGACCATGAACATCAGCATCGACTGGATGCCGGCCTGGTCCCCGGAGGCCAGGCCGATCAGGGCGTAGCCGACATTGGCGATCGAGCTGTAGGCCCACAGGCGCTTCAGATTGCTCTGGGCCAGGCCGGCGAAGGCGCCGACGAACACCGACAGCAGGGCGATGATGATCAGCACCTGGCGCCACTGGTCCAGCGCCCCGGCGAAGCCGTCGGCCAGGGCCCGGGCGAAGAGGACCATGGCGGCCAGCTTGGGGGCGGCGGCGAAGAAGCCGACAACCGGGGTCGGGGCGCCCTCGTAGACGTCCGGCGTCCACATGTGGAAGGGCGCGGCCGAGACCTTGAAGGCGATGCCGCAGATCAGGAAGACCATGCCGAACAGCACGCCCGACTTGCCGACCCCATCGCCCACCGCGGCGGCGATGACGTCGAAATGGGTCGAGCCGGCGAAGCCGTAGATCAGCGAGGCGCCGTAGAGCAGCAGGCCCGAGGAGAGGGCGCCGAGCACGAAATACTTGAGGCCCGCCTCGGAGGCCTTGGGATCGTCGCGGCGGAAGGCGGCCAGGACGTAGAGGGCCAGGGACTGCAGCTCGACCCCGACATAGAGGCTGATCAGGTCGCCGGCCGAGACCATCATGCCCATGCCAAGCGCGGCCAGGATGACCAGCACCGGGAACTCGAAGCGGCTGTCGCCCCGGCGGGCGAACCAGCCGGTGGCCAGGGGAATCGAGACGGCGCTGGCGACGAAGATGGCGACCTTGGCGAAGGTCGCCGCGTCGTCCGAGACGAAGCCGCCGGCGAACGCCCGGCCGTGCGGCGCATAGACGGCGGCCACGGCGGCGGCCAGCAGGGCGGCCATGCTGGCGACCGTGTGGGCCGTGCTGGCGCGGCCAGCGAAGGCGCCCCACAGCAGCAGGACCATGGCCGAGAGGGCCAGGATCAGTTCGGGCGCGGCGAGTTGGAGATCGGAGAGTGGCATCGCCCTACCCGGCTACGGCGACGCGCCAGGCGCCGACCAGCGCGTCGACGGAAGCGCCTGTAATGTTGAAGATTAGGTTGGGCTGCACGCCCAGCCAGAGAGTCGAGACGATCAGCGGCGCGAAGATGGCCATCTCGCGCCAGTCCATGTCGGTGATGGTCGCCAGGGCCGGGTTGGTCATCTCGCCGAAGATCACCCGCCGATAGAGGGTCAGGGCATAGACGGCCGACAGGATGACCCCGGTGGCCGCCAGCAGCGCCGTCCAGGTCGAGGCCTGGTAGGTCCCGGTCATGGTCAGGATCTCGCCGACGAAGCCGGAAGTGCCCGGCAGGCCGACATTGCCCATGGTGAACAGCATGAAGACCGCCGCGTAGAACGGCATGCGGCTGACGAGGCCGCCGTAGAAGTTGATCTCGCGGGTGTGCATGCGGTCGTAGATGACGCCGACGCAGAGGAAGAGCGCGCCCGAGATCACCCCGTGGCTGATCATCTGATAGATGGCGCCCTGCTCGCCCTGGGCGTTGCCGCTGAAGATGCCCATGGTCACGAAGCCCATATGGGCGACCGACGAATAGGCGATCAGCTTCTTCACGTCGGTCTGCCGGAAGGCGACCAGCGAGGTGTAGATGATGGCGATCACCGACAGGGCGAAGATCAGCGGCGTGAACTGAATGCTGGCGTGCGGAAACATCGGCAGCGAGAACCGCAGGAAGCCGTACCCGCCCATCTTCAACAGGATGCCAGCCAGGATCACCGAACCGGCGGTCGGGGCCTCGACGTGGGCGTCGGGCAGCCAGGTGTGGACCGGCCACATCGGCATCTTGACCGCGAAACTGGCGAAGAAGGCCAGCCACAGCCAGGTCTGGGTCGAGGGCGAGAACTTGAACTGCATCAGCTCGGGGATGGAGCTGGTGTGGGCCACGCCCATCATGAACAAGATGGCGGCCAGCATCAGCACGCTGCCCAGCAGGGTGTAGAGGAAGAACTTGAAGGCCGCATAGACCCGGTTCTTGCCGCCCCAGATGCCGATGATCAGGAACATCGGCACCAGGCCGAATTCGAAGAACGTATAGAAGAGGATGATGTCCAGGGCGCAGAACACCCCGATGACCAGGGTCTCCAGCACCAGGAAGGCGACCATGTATTCGGCCACCCGCTTGTCGATCGACTTCCACGAGGCGGCGATACAGAGCGGCATCAGGAAGGTGGTCAGCGGCACGAACAGCACCGAGATGCCGTCGACCCCCATGCGGTAGTGCAGGCCGGCGAACCACGGGACATCTTCCAGGAACTGGAAGCCGGTGTTGGCGGGGTCGAACTGGAAGACCAGCAGGACAGACAGGGCGAAGCTGGCCAGGGTGGCGGCCAGGGCGATCCATTTGGCGGCCGTGTCGGCGCGCTCGCCGGTCTGGCCGAAGGCGCGCAGCAGCAGGATGGCCGCGACGCCGACCAGGGGCACGAAGGTGATGGCGGAGAGGATACCGGTCATCGCTGCCTCACCGCGACCACATGAACAGGAACCAGCCGAGAAGGCCGGCGATGCCCAGCAGCATCACGAAGGCGTAGTGGTAGACATAGCCGGTCTGCAGCCGCCCGGTCCCGCGCCCGATGACGTAGGAGAGCCAGGAGACGCCGTTGGGGCCCAGGCCGTCGATCAGTTTCTGGTCGCCGCCCTTCCAGAACAGGTCGCCCAGGATTCTGGCCAGCCGCACGAAGGTGGCGTCGTAGATCTCGTCGAAGAACCACTTGTTGTAGAGGAAGGACCAAGCCGGCCCCTTCTCGGCGGCGATCCGCGCGCCCATGCCCTCGCGGGCGATATAGACATACCAGGCGCCCAGCAGGCCCAGCAGCGAGACGACCAGCGGCGCCAGCTTGACCCATTCGGGGGTCTCGGTATGGGCCATGTGCAGGATGTGGTTGGCCGCGCCGTTGAAGATGGCGCCGCGCCAGAACTCGACCTGCTCGGCCCCGACGAAGTTCTCGACGAACAGATAGCCCGCCCCAATGGCGCCGACGGCCAGCAGGCAGATCGGGACCAGCATGGAGAGCGGGCTCTCATGCGGGGTATGGTCGTGGCCGTGCCCATGGTCGTCGTGGGCATCATCCGGCAGCGGTTCGCTGTGGGTCTCGATCTGGGCGTGGCTGGCGTGGTCGTCGGCGACCGCGTGGTGGGCGTCATGGCCCCACTTGGCGTGGCCATGGAAGGTCATGAACACCAGCCGCCAGCTGTAGAAGGCGGTCAGGCCAGCGGCCAGGACGCCGATGACGAAGGCGAAATAGCCGACGCCGCTGGTCCGGCCCGCGGCGAAGGCGGCCTCGATGATGGTGTCCTTGGAATAGAAGCCGGCGAAGCCCAGGTCGTAGCCTGGGATGCCCATGCCGGTGATGGCGATGGTGCCGATCATCATCACCCCGTAGGTGACGGGCAGGTATTTCCACAGGCCGCCCATCTTCCGCATGTCCTGCTCGTGGTGCATGCCGTTGATCACCGAGCCGGCGCCCAGGAACAGCAGGGCCTTGAAGAAGGCGTGGGTGAACAGGTGGAACATGGCCGCCTGATAGGCGCCGACGCCGGCGGCGAAGAACATGTAGCCCAGCTGCGAGCAGGTCGAATAGGCGATGACCCGCTTGATGTCGTTCTGGGCCAGACCGACCGTGGCGGCGAACAGGGCGGTGATCGCCCCGATCAGGGTGACGATCTGCTTGGCCACCGGGGCGTATTCGAACATCGGCGACAGCAGGCAGACCATGTAGACGCCGGCGGTGACCATGGTCGCCGCGTGGATCAGGGCCGAGACCGGGGTCGGGCCCTCCATGGCGTCGGGCAGCCAGGTGTGCAGAAAGAACTGGGCCGACTTGCCCATGGCCCCGACGAACAGCAGGGCGCAGGCCAGGTCGACCGTGTGCCAGCTGTGGCCGGCGAACTGCCAGGTGGTGGCGGCCTTGGCGGCGACCTGCGGGAAGATGTCGGCGAACTGCACCGAGCCGAACACCCAGAAGCAGGTCATGATGCCGAGCGCGAAGCCGAAGTCGCCGATCCGGTTGACCACGAAGGCTTTGATGGCGGCGGCGTTGGCGGTGGGCTTCTTGTACCAGAAGCCGATCAGCAGATAGGAGGCCAGCCCCACCCCTTCCCAGCCGAAGAACAGCTGCATGAAGTCCGAGGCGGTGACCAGGGCCAGCATGGCGAAGGTGAAGAGGGACAGGTAGGCGAAGAAGCGCGGCCGGCTGTCGTCGCTGGCCATGTAGCCCCAGCTGTAGACGTGCACGAGGCTGGAGACGGTGGTCACCACCACCAGCATCACCGCCGACAGGCTGTCGATGCGGATCGACCAGTTGGAATGGAAGTTTCCGACGTCGATGAAGGGCGCGATCTGGACGATGAACCGGGCCGGCCAGTCGCCCCAGATCACCCCGTAGAAGGTCACCCACGAGCCGGCGGCGGCGGCCAGCAGCAGGCCGGTGGTCACCGCCTGGCTGGGGATGTCGCCGATGCGGCGGCCGAACAGGCCGGCGATCGCGGCCCCGAGCAGGGGCGCGAAGACCAGCAGAGTGACGAGAAGCTGCGGCGTCATCGGTCTGGCGTCAGCCCTTCATCACATTGGCGTCGTCCACGGCGATGTCGCCGCGGTTCCGGAAGAAGGTCACCAGGATGGCCAGGCCCACGGCGGCCTCGGCCGCGGCGACGGTCAGCACGAACATCGCGAAGATCTGACCCACCACGTCGTGCAGATAGACCGAGAAGGCGACCAGGTTGATGTTCACCGCCAGCAGGATCAGTTCGATCGACATCAGGATGACGATGACGTTCTTGCGGTTCACGAAGATGCCGAACACCCCGATGGTGAACAGGATGGCCGCGACGACCAGATAATGGGTCAGGCCGATCATTGATTGAGGCTCCCCTCATCGACCGAGGCGCCCGAGCCGATATCGACGATGGTCATGCCAGTCTTCGGACCGCGGGCCACCTGGGCGCCGATGTTCTGGCGCTTGACGCCGGGCTTGTGGCGCAGGGTCAGCACGATGGCCCCGATCATCGCCACCAGCAGCACCATGCCGGCCGCTTCGAAGAAGTAGGCGTAGTCGGTGTAGAGCACCCGGCCGATGGTCTCGACATTGCTGATATCGACGCCGGAGGCTTGCGGCGTGGCGCCCGGCCCGGCCTTGCCGCCGTTGGCCACGCTGACCGTGACGAAGATCATCTCCAGCACCAGCACGCCGGCGACGACCAGGCCGATGGGCATGTAGCGGGCGAAACCCTGCTTGAGCGCGGCGAAGTCGATGTCGAGCATCATCACCACGAACAGGAACAGC
The DNA here is from genome assembly GCF_030814835.1 of Caulobacter ginsengisoli. Lineage (GTDB taxonomy): Bacteria > Pseudomonadota > Alphaproteobacteria > Caulobacterales > Caulobacteraceae > Caulobacter > Caulobacter ginsengisoli. Next base: position 757,161 of record NZ_JAUSVS010000001.1, on the reverse strand, counting down.
ACCGCTACCGCGCCGACGTAGACGACGACCAGCAGCATGGCCAAAAACTCCGCGCCCAGCAGCACGAAGAGGCCGGCGGCCGAGAAGAAGGCGGTGATCAGGAACAGCACCGAATGGACCGGGTTGCGGGCCGAAACCACGCCCAGGCCCGCCGCGATGGTCACCGCCGCCATCAGGTAGAATGCGATCGCCTGAAGCGGCATCTGGGGTCTTGGGCTCCGTTCGGTTGTCGAAGGGCGCCTGACGAATCTTTACCGCCAGGGCCCAGACCGGCGGGGGTCTTCTAGACGCCGGTCCTGGGTTTGCAAAGAGTGGGAAGGGCTATCGGTACTCGGCGTCCATCTCGAGGTTCCTGGCGATCTGCCGCTCCCAGCGGTCGCCGTTATCGAGCAGGCGTTCCTTGTCGTAATAGAGCTCTTCGCGGGTCTCGGTGGCGAACTCGGTGTTGGGCCCCTCGACGATGGCGTCCACCGGGCAGGCCTCCTGGCACAGGCCGCAATAGATGCATTTGACCATGTCGATGTCGTAGCGGGTGGTGCGGCGGCTGCCGTCCTCGCGGGGTTCGGCCTCGATATAGATGGCCTGGGCCGGGCAGATGGCTTCGCAGAGCTTGCAGGCGATGCAGCGTTCCTCGCCGCTGGGGTAGCGGCGCAGGGCGTGCTCGCCCCGGAAACGCGGCGACTGCGGGCCGCGCTCGTTGGGGTAGATGACCGTCTTCTTGGGGGCCAGCATGTATTTCATGGCCAGCCAGAAGGCCCCGCCGAAATCCATGAGGGCCGCGCCCTTGATGGCCTGGGTCAGTCGGTTCGTCATGACTTGGTCTTCTTCGGAACGAAGCAGATGTAGTTGGACATCTGAGCCATATCGCCGCCCTCGTCCTTGGGCCGCACCTCGCCGCCGCGCGATTTGCATAGGTCCGTGGCGCGCCTAAAGCCGTCATAGCTCATCAGGCCGCTGCCCAGCGTGTAGCTTTGGTCGCTCGCCTGGGCCGTCGGCGAAGTCCCATCGGTGGCGCAGGCGCCCAAACCCAGCAGGAGGGCGCCAAACAAAACCGTGGGCGGCAGGACTTTCAGCATCAGCCTTGTCCCCAGAGCAGCGGTGAAAACACCCGGTAGCCGCCTACCAGCACCACCGCGATGCCCGTGATCGGCAGGAAGACCTTCCAGCCCAGCCGCATCAGTTGGTCATAGCGGTAGCGGGGCACGATGGCCTTGGCCATGGCGAACAGGAAGAAGAAGAAAATGATCTTGGCGAAGAAGACCAGGAACAGCAGGAAGCTCTGAAGGGTCGGCGACCAGCTGGCCATGAAGTCGGTCGGGAAGCCGGGGTTCCAGCCGCCGAAGAACAGCACCGCGATCATGGCGCACATCAGGACGATGTTGGAATACTCGCCGATCATGAACAGCAGGTACGGGGTGGAGCTGTATTCGACCTGGTAGCCGGCCACGAGTTCCGACTCCGCCTCGGGCAGGTCGAAGGGGGGACGGTTGGTCTCGGCCAGGGCCGAGATGAAGAAGATCACCGCCATGGGGATCATCACCAGGGCCAGGGGCAGGTTCTTCAGGCCGCCGCCGAACACGTACCAGTTCCAGATCCAGCCCTTCTGCTGATCGACCAGCTGGCTGAGGTGCATGGTGCCGCTGAGCAGGATGACGGTGATGATCACGAAGCCGATGGAGACCTCGTAGCTGACCATCTGGGCGGCCGAGCGCAGGCTGCCGAGGAAGGGGTATTTCGAGTTGGAGGCCCAGCCTCCCATGATGATGCCGTAGACGCCCAGCGAGGAGATGGCGAACAGGTAGAGGATGCCGACATTGATGTCGGCCACCACCCAGCCTGGGGCCAGCGGCACCACGGCCCAGGCCCCGAAGGCCAGGATGAAGCTGATCAGCGGGGCCAGCAGGAAGACGAACTTGTCCGCCCCGGCCGGGATGACGATCTCCTTCAGCACGAACTTCAGGAAGTCGGCGAAGGACTGGAACAGGCCGAACGGGCCCACGACGTTGGGGCCCTTGCGCATCTGCACGCCGGCCCAGATCTTACGGTCGCCCCACAGCAGGAAGGCGAGCGACAGCAGCACCCAGATCAGCACCAGGGCGATCTGGCCGACAGCCAGCCCGAACCAGAGCCAGGGGGATTGAGCCGGCATCCGCTACTCCGCCGCGTGTCTGGCGGCGCCCGAAGCCAGGGCCGCGCATTCGGCCATGGTCACGCTGGCGCGCGCGATGGGGTTGGTCAGGTGGAAGGCCTTCACGGCGCTGGTCAGCGGGGCCTCGCCCCCCTCCCCGGCCCCGATGGTTCCCAGGTCGAGGCCGGCGGGGATGGAGCCCGGGGCGTGATCGATCTGGCCGAAGGTCGGATGGTCGGCGAACAGCTTGGCCCGCAGTTGCTCCAGGCTGTCATAGGGCAGCTTGGCGTCCAGGTGCTCGGACAGCGCCCTAAGGATCGCCCAGTCCTCGCGGGCCTCGCCCTTGGGGAAGACGGCGCGTTCGGCCATCTGCACCCGGCCTTCGGTGTTGACGTAGAGGCCATTCTTCTCGGTGTAGGCGGCGCCCGGCAGGATGACGTCGGCCCTGTGGGCCCCGGCGTCGCCGTGGGTGCCCAGGTAGACGACAAAGGCGTCAGTCTTGGAGAGGTCGAGTTCGTCGGCGCCCAGCAGGAAGAGGACGTCCGCGCCACCCTTGGCGGTCAGATCGGCGGCCGACTTGCCGCCAGCCTTTGGAACGAAGCCCAGATCCAGGCCGCCGACGCGGGCGGCGGCGCTGTGCAGCACGTTCCAGCCGTTCCAGCCGTCACGGACGACGCCATAGGTCTTGGCGACCGCGGCGGCGGCCTTCAGCGCCCCGGCCGAGGCGTTGGCGCCGACGATGACGGCGGGGTTGGCGGCGGCCTTGAAGGCCTCGGCGAACCTGCTCCTGGACTTGGCCAGGCCATTCAGGCTGGCCGCGCCGGCGCCCAGATATTCGTAAGCGTAGGTCAGGTCGGCCTGCTCGCCGATGACGCCGATGGTCAGCTTGCCGGCCAGCCACTGGCGGCGCAGGCGAGCGTTCAGCACCGGGGCTTCCAGGCGCGGGTTGGTCCCGACCAGCAGCAGCACATCGGCCTGCTCGATGCCGGCGATGGTGGAGTTGAACAGCCAGCTTTCGCGGGCGCCCTGGCCCAGGCCCGAGCCGTCCTGGCGGCAGTCGAGGCTGGTCACGCCCAGCCCGCCGAACAGGTCCAGCGCCGCCTTCATGGATTCGGCGTCCTGCAGGTCGCCGGCGATGACGCCGATGCGGTCGGGGCTGGTCGCCTTGATCTTGCCGGCCACGGCGGCGAAGGCCTCGCCCCAGGTCGCGGGTTTCAGCTTGCCGCCGACCTTGACCATCGGCCGGTCGAGGCGCTGGCGCGAGAGGCCGTCGACGGCGTAGCGGCTCTTGTCGCTCAGCCATTCCTCGTTGATGTCGTCATTGATGCGCGGCAGCACCCGCAGCACCTGGGCGCCCCGGCTGTCGACCCGGATGGCGCTGCCCAGGGCGTCCATGACGTCGATCGACTGGGTCTTCTTCAGTTCCCAGGGCCGGTAGTTGAAGGCCCAGGGCCGGTGGGTCAGCGCGCCGACCGGGCAGAGGTCGTTGACGTTGCCCGACAGCTCGCTGGTGACGGCGGCGCCCAGATAGGTGGTGATCTCGACGTCTTCGCCGCGGCTGATCAGGCCGATCTCCGGCACGCCGGCGACCTCGGTGATGAAGCGCACGCAGCGGGTGCACTGGATGCAGCGGGTCATCACCGTCTTGATCAGCGGACCCATGTGCTTCTCTTCGACGGCCCGCTTGTTCTCAGCATAGCGGCTGTCGTCGCGGCCATAGCCCATGGCCTGGTCCTGCAGGTCGCACTCGCCGCCCTGGTCGCAGATCGGGCAGTCCAGCGGGTGGTTGATCAGCAGGAACTCCATCACCCCTTCCCGGGCCTTCTTGACCATCGGGGTGTTGGTGAAGATCTCCTGGTTCTCGGCGGCCGGCAGGGCGCAGCTGGCCTGCGGCTTGGGCGGGCCGGGCTTCACCTCGACCAGGCACATGCGGCAGTTGCCGGCGATGGAGAGGCGCTCGTGGTAGCAGAAGCGGGGGATTTCCTCCCCGGCCAGCTCGGCCACCTGCAGGACCGTCATCCCGGGCTCGAACTCGACCTCGACGCCGTTGACCTTGGCTTTGGGCATGGTGGCTGGACTACCTGATCTCAAGGACGCGCCCGCCGGAGCGGACCGCGCGTTGGTGCGCTGTCTCTATCGCTTCCTGGCCGACGTCAACAGGGCGGAATGGGAAATGCGCAGCCATATCAGTCGCCCTTGCCCGCGCAGGCGACCGGCGGCTGATCCAGGGCGGTGGCGATGACCCGCCGCAGCCGGCAGCTGTAGCGTTTCTCGTAGGTGCCTTCCTTCTGGATATAGCGCAGGGCCGGGGCGTTGCAGCGCATCCGCTCGGCGATCAGGAATTCCCAGCGCTTGTCGCCTGGGGCCATTTCCAGAATCTGCTCGGACGTCGTGGCGAGCATGTAGCCATAGGCGGTGTAGCGGTCATTGTAGGTCCCGCCGATCGGCGACTTCGGGTCCTTGGCAGTCATCAGCCGCTGGAAGGCTTCCTCGGTATTGGGACAGGCCAGTTCCGGGTTGGCCAGGGTCGCCTGGTTGAGGTTGTTCCAGCTGTTGTAGGCGCTATCCATCGCCTGCAGCTGGCGGGCGGTGTTGAGCTGGTCGATGCCCAGATAGACCGCCAGCACCGCCGTGACCGCGGTGATCACCGTGGCGATCCCGCCGACGACCGACCACCAGGCGGTGGAGCGCAGCCAGCCTCGTTCCTCCGCCGGAGCGGCGATCTCGAGGTCCGGTGGGTCCTCGCTCAGCGCCCTACTCCGCCGCGACCAGCTTGGCGCCCTGCACGTGCGGCCTGTTGGCCCGATAGAGCGAAATCCGGTCCTCGACCTCATGGCGGAAGTGGCGGAACAGGCCCTGGATCGGCCAGGCGGCCGCGTCGCCCAGGGCGCAGATGGTGTGGCCTTCGACCTGGCTGGCGACATCGAGAAGCGTGTCGATCTCTTTCGGATCGGCCTCGCCGGTGACCATGCGTTCCATCACCCGCCACATCCAGCCGGTGCCCTCGCGGCAGGGCGTGCACTGGCCGCAGCTCTCATGCTTGTAGAAATAGGCCAGGCGGGCGATCGCCTTGATCAGGTCGGTGTCCTTGTCCATCACGATGACGGCGGCGGTGCCCAGGCCCGACTTCAGCGCCGACAGGGCGTCGAAGTCCATCAGCACTTCCTCGGCCTCATGGGCCGGGATCATCCGCACCGAGCTGCCGCCCGGGATCACGGCCTTGAGGTTGCCCCAACCGCCGCGGATGCCGCCGCAGTGGTCGTCGATCAGCTGCCTGAAGGGGATGCTCATCGCCTCTTCGACGTTGCAGGGCTTGTTCACATGGCCCGAGACGCAGAACAACTTTGTCCCGGTATTGTTCGGCCGCCCGAACCCGGCGAACCACTCGGCGCCCCGGCGCAGGATGGTGCCGACGACGGCGATCGATTCGACGTTGTTGACGGTGGTCGGGCACCCATACAGCCCGGCGCCGGCCGGGAACGGCGGCTTGAGGCGCGGCTGGCCCTTCTTGCCTTCCAGGCTCTCCAGCAGGGCGGTTTCCTCGCCGCAGATGTAAGCGCCGCCGCCGTGGTGGACGAAGAGGTCGAAGTCCCAGCCGTGGACATTGTTCCTGCCGATCAGCTTGGCCTCGTAGGCCTGCTTGATGGCGGCTTCCAGCACCTCGCGCTCGCGCACGTATTCGCCGCGGATGTAGATGTAGCAGGCGTGGGCCTGCATCGCGAAGCTGGCGATCAGGCAGCCCTCGATCAGCAGGTGCGGATCATGGCGCATGATCTCGCGGTCCTTGCAGGTCCCGGGCTCGGACTCGTCGGCGTTGACCACCAGATAGTGCGGCCGGCCTTCCTTGACCTCCTTGGGCATGAAGGACCACTTCAGGCCGGTGCCGAAGCCCGCCCCGCCGCGGCCGCGCAGGCCGGAGTTCTTGACGTTGGTGATGATCCAGTCCGGGCCGGCGTCCAGCATCGCCTTGGTGGCGTTCCAGCAGCCGCGTTTCCTCGCCCCTTCCAGACCCCAGTCCTGGAGGCCGTAGAGGTTGAGGAAAATCCGGTCCTTGTCTTCCAGGATGCCGACCATGCGTCTCAAGCTTTCGGATCAGTGGGTTCGGAACGCACAAAGCGCGCGCGCCGGACGAATACGTAGGCGAAAAGGGCCCAGCCCAGCGTCATGGCCGCCCAGGCGACGGGGAAGGCGAAATCCGGCGCGCCGAAACGCCGCCAAAACAACAGAGCCAGCCCGACAAAGAAGGACAGGGTCCCGCCGATCTGCTCCCCGGTGTACATCGTCCTGGCGATGGCGCGGCGCTCTTCCAGAGTCATCAGCGGCGGCCCGAACGGTAGAAGGTGACGATCATCCAGATCTGCACGGCGAAACCGGCGACCAGGAAGACCCAGAAGCCATAGTTCAGCCAGGCGATCTGGGTCAGCACATTGGCGATGATGCAGGCCATGGCCAGGACCGCGCAGGCCACCGTCGTGGCCAGCGTCAGGACCATCCGCTTCTTGAGCGCGGCCTCGTCCATCAGGCGACGGGCTCCTTCTTGGCCTTCTTGGGCTTTTCGGGCGCGTTGGGCAGAGCCTTGATCGGCTTGGCCAGCGAGCCGTCATAGAGCCTGGGGTCCAGCAGGGTCTGGATGGCGTCCTTGGGCTCGGAGGACTTGCGGCCCTCATAGCTGCCCGGCTGGGGCGACTTGCCGGCGGCGAAATCGTCGAGGATCTGGCCCAGGATCTCGGGGGTCAGGTCCTCGTAATAGTAGTCGTTGATGGCGGCCATCGGGGCGTTGCAGCAGGCGCCCAGGCACTCGACCTCTTCCCAGCTGAACCTGCCGTCGGCGCTGACGGTGTTACGGGGGCCGACCTTGGCTTCCAGAACGGTCTTCAGGTCATTGGCGCCGCGCAGCATGCAGGGGGTCGTGCCGCACAGCTGCACGAAGGCGACCTTGCCCACCGGTTCCAGCTGGAACATCACATAGAAGGTCGCCACCTCCAGCACCCGGATGACCGGCATGGAGAGATATTCGGCAACGAACCGGATCGACGGCTCGCTGACCCAGCCTTCCTGCTTCTGCACCAGCCACAGCAGCGGAATCACCGCCGATTGCCGCCGCGCTTCGGGATACTTGGCCAGCCACCATTGGGCGGCCTTCTGCGACTCGGCCGTGAAGGCAAAGGACGCGGGCTGGTCTTTGGCGAGGCGGCGGACGGACATTGAAGACTCTTCGGACGGGTGGCGGCCCTGATTTGGCGCCGATGTAGCGCGGCTGCCTACCATCCGACAATGGCAACCGCACCCCCACCCGAAGGGAAAGCTAGTTGGCGCTCAGAGTCTTGGAGATGGTGACGCTGATGATGCAGCCTCGGTCGACCCGGTAGACCACCAGCATGTCCTCGCGCGATGTGCCCCGGGTGACCGATTCCGTCTCGGCGACCAGGTCATCGCCGGTCAGCCGCTGGACCACCGTCATCCTGTAGGGCGTGGGCAGCTTGAAGAGGTTGTCGCGGTAGTTCTCGACCAGGCTGGCCGGCTCCACCCGCTCGGGCCAGCGCACGATGATGGCGTTCTTGGTCAGGGTTCCGGCCAGGGCGGCGGCGTCCTGGCTGTTGAAGGCGCCGATAAAACTGTCGACCACCGCCGAGGCGGCCGGCGGCGGGCTGCTGGTCATCGGGGTGCAGAAGGCGATGGAGGCGGCGATCAGGGGTCCCATCGGGGCTCCTCGGGTTGGCGTGAAGGCCAACACCTCGCTCAGTTGCGTGACAGTTCTATGAGACCCCGCCCGCCCGAGCGAAATTAATCCGCCGCCGGAAGGTCAGTCCCCCTCCGCGTCGCCGGGATCGCTGGCGAGGATGCGGACGATGCAGCCACCCTTGACCTCATAGACGCTCAGGATGGTCTCGGGCGGTTCGCCCTCTTCGCCTCCGGTGTAGAACTCGGTTTCGGCGACGATGTTGTCCTGCGCCAGGCGGTTCTTGACCTTGAACCGATAGGGCGATGGCATGGTGAACAGATTGTCGCGATAGTTTCTGGCCAGTTCGTCGCCGTCCAGCCGCTGGTCGCCGCGCAGGATTACCGCGTCCTGGCTGACCACGGCGGCGATCCCCTTGGCGTCCTGGCGATTATAGGCCTGCACGAAGGCGTCGACGACCGCGCTGGCCGGCGGATACGGCCCGGGCTGGGCGGTGCTGCAGAACAGCAGGGCGGCGGCGGTCAGGGGTTCCATACCCTATCCTGGCCTGACGAAGACCGCCCTGGCAATCCGCCCGTCTCTGATGGTGTAGATCGCCGCGACCTCGAACGGCCCGTCGCCGGCGCCGCGATCGACCCGCTCGTGATCGATCACCGTGTTGCCGATGACCATCCGGTAGAGCACCTCGGCGCGGTTGTTCGGATGGTCCGCGAAGAGCTGGCCGTAGAAGGCGCGGTAGGCGGCGATCCCCTGACGGAGGACCTCGCCGTCCGGGGTCGCGACCACGACGTCGTCCGTGAAGTGGGTGCAGTGGCCGTCCAGATCCTGGGCGTTGTAGGCGTCGAGTTGGGCCTGGGCGACTTCGGCCGGGGTCATCACCAGCGGTTCCGCGCCTTGCGCGCCCGTACCAGGGCCAGATGCCGTTGCCGTCCGGCCTTGATGGGCGGGAGGTTTATGACGACGAAGCAGATCGCTGCGACGAGCGAGGCTCCAACAAGGAAGGGCGTATTCGGAAATTGTCCCGCTTGGACGAACTTGAAGCCGACCGCGCCGATGACCGCCAGGATCAGCATAGGGGTGGTGTAGCCGAGAATGTCTTTCGCAAGACCCGGCCAGCCACCCTGGTAGGTCTTCAGGTAGCGCTTAAAGAGAAACATCGCCGCCACGATAGTCGCAAACTCGATGAAGATCAGAGCCGCGACTAATTCGAGGAGCACCGGCGGGATGTTGATCAACGATCGATCTCACCGAACACGATGTCCAGACTGCCCAGGATGGCGGAGACGTCGGCCAGCATGTGGCCGCGGTTCATCCAGTCCATGGCCGCCAGGTGCGGGAAGCCCGGCGCGCGGATCTTGCAGCGGTAGGGCTTGTTGGTGCCGTCGCTGACCAGATAGACGCCGAACTCGCCCTTGGGCGCTTCCACGCAGGCATAGACCTCGCCTTCCGGCGTGCGGAAGCCCTCGGTGTAGAGCTTGAAGTGGTGGATCAGGGCTTCCATCGACCGCTTCATCTCGGCGCGGCGCGGCGGAGTGATCTTGTTGTCCTCGGTCATCACCGGGCCGGGCGTGCCCTTCAGGCGGGCGCAGCACTGGCGGATAATCTTGGTCGACTCCCGCATCTCCTGCATGCGGCACAGGTAGCGGTCGTAGCAGTCGCCATTGATGCCCAGCGGAATCTGGAAGTCGAAATCGCTGTAGCACTCGTACGGCTGGTTGCGCCGCAGGTCCCAGGCGATGCCCGAGCCCCGCACCATCACGCCGGTGAAGCCCCAGGCCAGGGCTTCGTCCTTCTTGACCACGCCGATGTCGACGTTGCGCTGCTTGAAGATGCGGTTGCCGGTGATCAGCTGCTCGATGTCGTCGCAGATCTTCGGGAAAGCCACGGCCCAGGCGTCGATATCGTCGATCAGGCTTTCGGTCAGGTCCTGGTGGACGCCGCCGGGCCGGAAATAGTTGGAGTGCAAGCGGGCCCCGCAGGCGCGCTCGTAGAAGATCATCAGCTTCTCGCGCTCTTCGAAGCCCCACAGCGGTGGGGTCAGGGCGCCGACGTCCATCGCCTGAGTGGTGACGTTGAGCAGATGGCTGAGGATGCGGCCGATCTCGGAATACAGCACCCGGATGATGCTGCCCCGGATCGGGACCTCGACGCCCAGCAGCTTTTCGATGGCCAGGCAGAAGGCATGCTCCTGGTTCATCGGCGCCACGTAATCGAGGCGGTCGAAATAGGGGATGTTCTGGAGGTAGGTGCGGGCCTCCATCAACTTCTCGGTGCCGCGGTGCAGCAGGCCGATATGCGGATCGACCCGCTCGACCACCTCGCCGTCCAGCTCGAGCACCAGGCGCAGCACGCCGTGGGCCGCCGGGTGCTGGGGGCCGAAGTTGATGTTGAACTTGCGGACCGGAGTCTCGGGGATCGCGGGCGCAGCCGGCGCGTCGTGGAAGAAGTCGGTCGCCTCGGCGGGCGCGTTGGAGCCGGTCATTGGCCGCCTTCCTTGGCCTTGTCATCGCCCGGCAGGGCATACTGGGCGCCCTCCCACGGCGAGAGGAAATCGAACTGCCTGAATTCGGCGATCTTGACCGGCTCATAGACCACGCGCCGCAGCGCATCGTCATAGCGGACCTCGACATAGCCGGTCATCGGGAAGTCCTTGCGCAGCGGATGCCCGTGGAAGCCGTAGTCGGTGAGGATGCGGCGCAGGTCCGGATGGCCCGAGAAGAAGATGCCGTACATGTCGAAGGCTTCGCGCTCGAACCAGTCGGCGACCGGATAGACGCCGGTGACCGAGGGGACGGCGGTGTCCTCGTCGGTCATGACCTTCAGCCGCACCCGGTGGTTTTTGGTGATCGACAGCAGGTGATAGACCACGTCGAACCGCAGCGGCCGGTCGGGATAGTCGACGCCGCAGAGGTCGATCAGCTCCTGAAACCGGCAATCCGGATGATCGCGCAGCTGCGTCAGGGCCTCGACCACCCGGTGGGCCGGGCCGGTCAGGGTCAACTCGTCGAAGGCGATGGAGAAGGCGGTGATCGCGCCGGTGCTGTTGGTGACGATGCTCTGGCCAAGCGCTTCGAGGTCGCTCATCGCTCGATGGTCCCCGTGCGGCGGATCTTCTTCTGCAGCTGCAGCACGCCGTAGACCAGGGCCTCGGCGGTCGGCGGGCAGCCCGGGACATAGATGTCCACCGGCACGATCCGGTCGCAGCCGCGCACGACGCTGTAGCTGTAATAATAGTAGCCGCCGCCGTTGGCGCAGCTGCCCATGCTGATAACGTAGCGGGGCTCGGGCATCTGGTCGTAGACCTTGCGCAGCGCCGGAGCCATCTTGTTGGTCAGGGTGCCGGCGACGATCATCACGTCGCTCTGGCGCGGGCTGGCGCGGGGCGCGAAGCCGTAGCGCTCCAGGTCGTAGCGCGGCATCGAGGCCTGCATCATCTCGACCGCGCAGCAGGCGAGGCCAAAGGTCATCCACATCAGCGAACCGGTGCGGGCCCAGGTGATCAGGTCGTCGGCGGCGGCGGTGACAAAGCCCTTGTCGGCCAGCTGCTGGTTGACGCCGTCGAAATAGGGGTCGTGCTTCTGAGGGTCATAGCCCTCGACGGTGGAACGGGCGGCGGACCCCGCCGGAACGATTACTCCCATTCCAGGGCTCCCTTTTTCCACTCGTAGATAAAGCCGACGGTGAGCACCAACAGGAAGATCAGCATCGAGACGAAGGCGAACTGGCCGACCGCGACCGGCAGCTTCATCAGCGTCACCGCCCAGGGGAACAGGAAGGCCACTTCCAGGTCGAAGATGATGAACAGGATCGAGACCAGGTAGAAGCGCACGTCGAACTTCATGCGGGCGTCGTCGAAGGCGTTGAAGCCGCATTCGTAGGAGGACAGCTTCTCGGTGTCCGGCGCCTTGGGGGCGAAGACCGCCGCCAGGACGATGAAGCCGATCCCCAGGGCGGTCGCTATGCCGAGGAAGATGACGATGGGCAGATAGTGCAGAAGAAAGTCGTCCATGGGTGTCCCGGCCTGCGGAGTCGGGGCGGGTTGTAGCCCAAGGCCGCTAGGGGTTCAAACGCTGTGGCCGGGTTTATTCGCGGCGTTGAAAACCGCCAGCTGGTCGGCGAAGGCGCGCTGGTAGGCCGGCCGCGCTTCCCCGCGAGCGACATAGGCGGCGAGGTTCGGATAGTCCGGCAGGAAGGACGCGCCGGCAGGCCGGCGTAGCACCGACACCATCATGAGGTCCCCGGCGCTGAACGCGCCGTCCAGCCAGTCGGCGTCACCCAGCCGCCTGGAAAGGTCTTCCAGGCGAACGCGAACGTTTTTCTCGAGCATGGGCGCGCGCTCGGCCTGCCAGGGCTTGTCGCCCTCCAGCAGGATCGCGGCCTCGCGGCTGACGATCGGCGGCTCCACCGTATTGAGCGCGGCGAACATCCAGGTGATGGCGCGGGCGCGGGCGTTCGCATCGTTCGGCAGCAGGCCGGCATGGCGCTCGGCGAGGTGGAAGATGATCGCCCCCGACTCGAAGAGGGCGAGATCGCCTTCCTGATAGGCCGGAATCTGCCCGAACGGATGCAGCGCGCGATAGGCGGGCTCTCTCATCTCCTGGAACGAAACCAAACGGACGTCGTAGGGCTGGCCGACTTCTTCCAGCGCCCAGCGGACCCGCATGTCGCGCGCCAGGCCCCGGCCACGATCGGGGGATTGCTCGAAGGCGGTGATGGTGATGGTCATTTCACGCTCCATTCGCTTGCGGCCTTTGATCATAAGACGACCCGCCCGCCGCCGTTCCGACAGGCGGCGCCGACAAAAGAGCCCGGCCCCTTGAACTCCCCTCCCCGCCCAGCCAACCTCGCGGCTGAATTGGGGGCCAGCCTTTGACCGAACCGACCGCGCCGCGCGCCCTGAAATTCCTCGACTGGGTCGAGCGGCTGGGCGACCGCCTGCCCGACCCGGTGTTCATCTTCGCCTGGATGATCGGGGCGCTGATCCTGGCCAGCATCGCCTGCGACTATGCCGGCGTCTCGGCCCTCAATCCGGTAACCCACAAGGTCCTGGAGGCCAAGAGCCTGCTGGCGCCCGACTCGATCCGCAGCATCCTGGTCGAGATGCCCAAGACCCTGACCGGCTTCGCGCCGCTGGGCCTGGTGCTGCTGGTGATGATGGGCGCGGGCCTGGCCGAGCGGGCCGGGCTGATGAGCGCGGCGATCCGCAGCCTGGTGCGGGTCGCGCCGCGCCGGCTGATCTGCCCGATCATCATCCTCATCGGCCTGCTCTCCAACCATGCCGCCGACAGCGGCTTCGTGGTGCTGCTGCCCCTCGCGGGGGTGGCCTTCGCCGCCTGTGGCCGCCACCCCATCGCCGGCATTGCCGCAGCCTTCGCCGGGACGGTGGGGGCGTTCGCGGGCAATCCCCTGCCCGGCCAGTTCGACGCTCTGATCCTGGGCCTTTCCGAGCCCGCCGCCCGGTTGATCGATGTTCACTGGACCGCCAACCTGGCCGGCAACTGGTATTTCACCGCCACCGCCGCGGCCTTGTTCGTGCCCATCGGCTGGTGGGTCACCGAAAAGGTCATCGAGCCCAAGCTCGGCCCCTGGATGCCCATCGCCGGCGATGTCCCGCATGACGCCCCGCTCTCCGACATCGAACGCAAGGGCCTGCGCTGGGCCGGGCTCGCGGCCCTGGCGGTGATCCTGGTCTGGGCCGGGCTGGTGCTGATCCCGCCAACCCCGCTGCTCGACCCGGAAGCGGTCGGGGCGGCCCGCTGGACGCCCTTCTTCCGCTCGCTGGTGGCCGGCTTCTTCTTCCTGTTCCTGACCAGCGGCTGCGCCTATGGCGTGGCCGTCGGCGCGATCCGCAGCGACCGAGACGTGGTCCGCCTGGCCTCGGAGTCGATGGCGGCGATGTCGCCCTATATCGTGCTGGCCTTCGCCGCCGCCCACTTCATCCTGATGTTCACGCTGTCGAACCTGGGGGTGATCATCGCCATCGGCGGGGCCGACCTGTTGAAGGCCAGCGGCCTGCCGATTCCCATCTTCCTGATGGGGGTGGTGCTGCTGACCGCGGTGCTGGACATGTTCATCGGCTCGGCCAGCGCCAAATGGGCGGCGCTGGCGCCGATCATCGTGCCGATGCTGATGCTGGTCGGCATCTCGCCGGAGATGAGCACGGCCGCCTACCGCATGGGGGATTCGACCGTCAACTTCGCCTCGCCCCTGATGCCCTATTTCGCCCTGGTGCTGGGCTTCTGCCAGCGCTGGCGGCCCAGCTTCGGGGTGGGCGGGCTGATCTCGACCATGCTGCCCTACAGCGCCGCCTTCCTGATCATCGCCCTGGCCCTCACCGGGACCTGGTCGGCCCTGCAGATTCCGACCGGTCCGGGCGCGCCCACTCACTATTCGGCGCCCGCTCAGTAAGGGCGGTTGACAGAGTCGGGGCCTCCCCCTATCAGACGCCCCTCGCGTTATTGCGGATGTAGCTCAGTTGGTTAGAGCGCCGGCCTGTCACGCCGGAGGTCGCGGGTTCGAGTCCCGTCATTCGCGCCATTTCTCCCCAGAGATCAGCGCCGCGAAAGCACGCCGCGAGACCGCCCAAATTGGGTAAAAATGTCGCTGTTCGATGACTGGCGATTGACAGACGGCCCTGGACAGCCCTTTTCGTTAATCATGCCGCAGGGTGGGCCGTCGCAACCAACGCAACGCACCGACAAGCTCGGCCGTGGCCGGCCGCTCGCCGCCGTGGGCTGCGCGCTGCGGGGCGGCCACGACTATATCGCCAGCCGCCGTTTCGAAGGCTTCGACACCTGCACGCAATGCGGCCACCGCCGCAGGAGCATCGAGGGCGCCTGGTTTTCCCCGGAAGACAACGCTGAAAAACCGCTCCGCCAGGCGCGGGCGCCGGAGACGGAGTCCGACGCGGCGCTGCGGCCCCTGGCCATGATGGGCTGCGCGCTCCGGCGTGGGCACACCTTCGTCCCCAGCCGTCGCCTGGATGGCTACGATACCTGCATGCAGTGCGGCTATCGCCGCAAGTCGCCGGACAAGACCTGGTTCGCGGTCGCCCCGCCCCGTCCGGCGGGCGAACCCGCGCCGGTCCCTCAGACGTCGCCTGATCCCTCGGAACCGGCCAGCGTGGTGATCATCCCGTTCGCCGCCGACGCCGAGGCCGACGCCACGCGCCAGCCCATGGGCGTCGATCCCAAGGTGCTCAAGCGCTTCCTCAACAACCTCGATCGCCTGAACTGAACGTCAGGCCGATTCCGAGGCGGTCGTGACCCGCAGGCCGCGCAGCCGGTTGCCAAGCCAGCGCATCCCGGCCCCTACCGACTGGTCGAACTGACGCTTCCACCAGGGCCGCGACCAGGCCTCGTAGCGCGAGACAGCCCAGGCGCAGCCGATGGCGGCAATGGCGATCAGGGGCGTCATCCAGGCCTTGTTGTCCTCGGTGCACAGGGCCCGCATGGCCGCGTAACCTAACTGGCCGTGCAGCAGGTAGAGCGGATAGGTCAGCGCGCCCACCGCCGCCGACGAGCGCGGCGCGAACGTCACGCCCCGCATGGCCAGGAACAGGGCGAAGATGGCGATCATCACCAGGGCGATGGCCAGGTGCGAGGTGTAGCTGGGTCCGGCCTTGGCGGCGAGATAGACGACCAGCGGGGCGGCGATGGCCAGGGTCAGGCTGGGGACGGGCTTGAAGCCGTCGCGATAGATCAGCGCCAGGGCGCAGCCGGCGGCGAACTCCAGATAGTGGCTGGGGTTGTGCCAGCTATTGGTCCAGCAGGCGAAGATCAGCACCGCGCCCAGCAGCAGCCACTGGACCTGCTTCATCCAGCCCAGCAGCAGGACGGCCAGCACCGCGGCGTAGAACTTCATCTCCACCGCCAGGGTCCAGTAGACCCCGTCGGCCGGCTGAACCCCGAAATAGCGCGGCATCATGGTCAGCTGGGCCGGCAGATCGCTCAGCGGCATGCCCCGGAACACGAAGGTGACCAGCATGCAGAGCAGGAAGGCCGGATAGAGCCGGGTCAGCCGGCCGACCACGAAACGGTCCGATGTCGCGCCGCTGGCCGACTGCAGGATCACAAAGCCGCTGATGATGAAGAAGAAGTCGACGCCCAGATAGCCATGGGCCGCGATCTGGCCCACCCAGCCGAACGAGACGGGCACGATGTGGTGGTAGGGCCCGTTCCACAGATAGTGGAAGGCCACCACCGCCAGGGCCGAGGCCATGCGGGCATAGTCCAGCCAGGCCACCCGCCCGCCGCCGCTCGCACCCTGCTCGTCCACGCGTCCCTCGCCAAACATATCCAGAGGCGCCCCCTACCCGCTGGGCGCCGCGCCTGTCCAAGGAAAACGCCTTCCTCGCGGCGGCTGGCCGCACTATGAGGCGCGGATGACCACCGCAGACAACGATCCCTGGCTCAGCCTGCAGGACGGCCCCGATGGAGACGCGGTCTTCATCCGCGCCCTGCGCACGCCGCCCTCGGACAGCGACCGCGCCCATTTTCCGGTGCTGATCGTCGCGGCCTGGCCCTATGAGCATGACGGCGCGGGCGGCCTGCCCGACAAGAAGACCTATGACCAGATGCACCGGTTCCAGGAAGCGGTCTTCGCCGCCCTGGTCGAAAGCGGCGTCGGGATGGAGGCGGCCAGCCTGCTGGGCCGGGGCGTCAAGGAATGGCGCTACTACGCCGCCGACGCCGAGCGCTTCCTGGAGGTGTTCAACCAGGCCCTCGACGCCCTGCCGGCCTTCCCGATCGAGATGCAGTCCTATGACGATCCGGACTGGGACGGGCTGACCGAACTGCTGCCCTGACGGACCGGGCGGCGGTCAATTCCTTGCGGCAGGTCATGGACGGGCCGCCCGGGCCGGGCCCAGATACCCGGGCAAGGCGCGGAGAGTCTCGATGACCCGGCTCAAACATAGCGAACGGCACCTGATCGCCCGGATCGGCTGGCTGCGGGCCGCCGTGCTGGGCGCCAATGACGGCATCGTCTCCACCGCCAGCCTGATCGTCGGCGTCGCGGCCGCCGGAGGCGATCATCGGGCGGTGACGGTGGCCGGACTGGCCGGGCTGGTTGCCGGGGCGATGTCGATGGCGGCGGGCGAGTATGTCTCCGTCAGTTCGCAATCGGACACCGAGCGCGCCGACCTGGATCGCGAACGGGCCGAACTGGCCGCCGACGGCGAGGCCGAGCATGCGGAGCTGGCCGGCATCTATGTGCGGCGCGGCCTCGACCCCGAACTCGCCGGCCAGGTCGCCACCCAACTTATGGCCAAGGACGCCCTGGTCGCCCATGCCCGGGACGAGCTGGGCATTTCCGAGGTGAGCACGGCCAGGCCGATCCAGGCCGCCCTGGCCTCGGCCGCCAGTTTCGCGGTCGGCGCGGCCCTGCCCATGGTCGCGGCCGTGCTGGCCCCGGCCTCGGCGCTGGTTGTGACGGTCACCGTCGCCTCGCTGCTGTTCCTGGCCCTGCTGGGCGGCGTCGGCGCGCGGGCGGGCGGCGCGGGGATGCTGAAGGCGGCCGTGCGGGTCACCTTCTGGGGCGCGCTGGCCATGGCCGCCACCGCCGGCATCGGCGCGCTGTTCCACACAACGGTTTAGCGGGTCCCCAGCCGGGGCCGGATGGGTTATTCCGGGCACGGACGACTCACTTCGGAAGGCCGATGATGCTGCGACTGTTCCAGGCCCTGATGCCCAAGGAAGACGCCTTTTACGGGCTGTACGCCCGCCACGCCGAGACCCTGGTGGCCGGCGCGGCGGCGCTCCGCGAGTTGCTGGACGGCGGCGAGAACGTGCCGGCCTGCGCGGCGCGGGTCGCCAAGCACGAGGAAGAGGCCGACGAGGTGGCCCGCGAGGGCCTGCTGGCGGTGCGGCGCACCTTCATCACTCCCTTCGACCGCGGCGATGTGAAGGCGCTGTTCGCCTCGCTCGACGACGCCATCGACCAGATGCACAAGACCGCCAAGGCCACCCTGCTGTTCGAGGTCCGGTCCTTCGAGCCCGAGATGCGCACCATGGGCGACCAGATCGTCCAGGCGGCCGCCAAGACCCGGGAGATGATCGGCCTCCTGCCCAGCATGCGGGCCAACGCCGGCAAGCTCAACGCCCTGGCGGAGGAGATCACCAAGCTCGAGGACCAGGCCGACCAGGCCTATGACGCCGGCCTGCGGTCGATCTACCAGAAGGGCAAGGCGGGCGACGCCATGGCCTATATCGTCGGCGCCGAGGTGCTGGACCACCTGGAAAAGGTCATGGACCGCTTCGAGGACGTGGCCCATGAGGTCAGCGGCATCCTGATCGAGCATCTCTGAGCATGGACGGCGCCATGATCATTCTGGTCGGCCTGATCGTGGTCGCCCTGGCCTTCGACTTCCTGAACGGCCTGCACGATGCGGCCAATTCCATCGCCACCATCGTCTCCACCCGCGTGCTGCCGGCCCGTTGGGCCGTGTTGTGGGCGGCCTTCTTCAACTTCATCGCCTTCCTGTTCTTCGGGCTGCATGTCGCCAACACGGTCGGCAAGGGCATCATCTCTCCCGACATCGTCGACAACGCGGTGATCTTCGGGGCCCTGATGGGTGCCATCATCTGGAACGTCGTCACCTGGCTGGCGGGCATCCCCTCGTCCAGCTCGCACGCCCTGATCGGCGGGCTGGTGGGGTCGGGGGTGGCCAAGGGGGGCTTCACGGCGGTGCAGTGGGGCGGGCTGGACAAGACCGTCTCGGCCATCGTGATGTCGCCGGCCATCGGCTTCTTCCTGGCCCTGCTGCTGGTGCTGATCGTCTCCTGGCTGTTCGTCAAGGCCCGGCCCAGCGTCGCCGACAGCGTCTTCCGCCGCCTGCAGTTCGTCTCGGCCGCCGCCTACAGCCTGGGCCACGGCGGCAACGACGCCCAGAAGACCATGGGGATCATCGCCGTCCTGCTCTACGCCAATCACCAGATGACCGGCGACTTCCACGTGCCGATGTGGGTGGTGCTGTCCTGCCAGGCCGCCATGGCCCTGGGCACGCTGATGGGCGGCTGGCGCATCGTCCACACCATGGGCTCCAAGATTACCCGCCTGTCGCCCATGCAGGGCTTCTGCGCCGAGACCGGCGGGGCGATCACCCTGTTCGGCTTCACAGCGCTTGGCATCCCCGTCTCGACCACCCACACCATCACCGGGGCCATTGTCGGGGTCGGGGCGGCCAAGCGGGCCGGAGCGGTGCGCTGGGGCGTGGCGCGCAACATTGTCTGGGCCTGGGTCATTACCCTGCCCGCCGCCGCGTTGATGGGCGGCGTGTTCTGGTGGATCGGCCACCTCTTCCTCTGACGGCGGCAGCCCGACCTTGGAATGCTATCCTGTTGGGCCAACTGATTCTTTTTCCCCGCCGGAACGTTCCACCCGTCATGGCCAAGGCCGGATTCCTCACCCGTCTGTTCAGCTGGATTGCTCCGGCTACGGATGATGCGCGCGCGGCGCCCGCCGCCGAGGTCCAGGAGGATCCGGCCAGCCAGTACGCCGCCCTGGTCTGGCGGCGCCGCAAGGGTCAGGTCGAGGTGCTGCTGGTCACCTCGCGCGAGACCCGGCGCTGGATCATCCCCAAGGGCTGGCCGATGAAGAACCGGGCGCCGCACGAGGCCGCCGCCCGCGAGGCCTTCGAGGAGGCCGGCGTCGAGGGCAAACCGGTGGAAACGCCGCTGGGCGCCTTCCACTACGACAAGCTGCTCAAGAACGGCGAGACCCGCCACTGCGCGGTCGACGTCTTCCCGATGAAGGTCGTCAAGACCCTGGAGAAATGGCCCGAGAAGGGCCAGCGTGAGCGCAAATGGTTCTCGGCGCAGGAGGCCGCCGGCCTGGTGGCCGAACCCGAACTGTCGGAAATCGTCCAGGCGTTCGGGATGGCCAACAGCAAGGCCAAGGCCGCAAACGCAAACGGCCGCCCCGAAGGACGGCCGCGCGCTAAGTCAGCGAGTTGAGGCTCAGTAGCCTTCCGGCAGGTCGTCCTCGGCCTCGATCTCCTTCTTGGAGACCTTCTTGTCGTCGATCTTGGCCTGGCTGAAGATCAGCTCCACCACCTTGTCCTCATAGAGGGGGGCCCGGAGGCTGGCCTGGGCCTGGGGGTTCTGGCGGTAGAGGTCGAAGACCTGCTGGGCCTGGGCGCCGTACTGCATGGCCTCGCGGCGCATGGCCTCGGTCAGCTCCTGGTCGGTGACCTGGACGTTGGCCCGGCGGCCGATCTCGGCCAGCACCAGGCCCAGGCGCACCCGGCGCTCGGCGATCTTGCGGTATTCGACCTTCAGGTCCTCGTCGGACTTGGCGGCGTCCTCCTCCGGCAGGTTGCCAGCGGCCTTGTCGCTCTCGACCTGTTGCCAGATGCCGGCGAACTCGGCCTCGACCATGCGCGGCGGCAGCGGGAAGTCGTGCCTGGTGTCCAGCTCGTCCAGCAGGGCGCGCTTGAGCTTGAAACGCGAGGCGTTGGCGTAGCGGCCTTCCAGGTTGGAGCGCAGGGCGTCCTTCAGGGCGGCCAGGTCCTTCATGCCGACCCGCTCGGCCAGGGCGTCGTCCGGCTCGGCGTCGACCGGGGCGCGGACTTCATGGACGTGGACGGCGAACTCGGCGTTCTTGCCGGCCAGTTCGGCCGATTGGTAGGGCTCGGGGAAGGTCACCTTCACGGTGACGTCGCTGTCGGGCTTGGCGCCGACCAGCTGCTCTTCGAAGCCCGGGATGAACTGGCCCGAGCCCAGGACCAGTTCGAAGCCTTCGCCCTTGCCGCCATCGAACGGCACGCCGTCGACCGAGCCCAGGAAGTCGATCAGGACCTGGTCGCCGTCCTTGGCCTTGACCGTCTTGCCGGTGCGCGGCGCATAGGTGCGGGCCTGCTTGGCCAGGTCCGCCAGGGCCTCGTCGACCTCCTTGTCGGTCGGCGAATAGACGGGGCGCTTGAGCTTCAGTGTCGCCATGTCGAGCGGTTCGAAGTCGGGCATGACCTCGACAGCCAGGTCGTAGGCCAGGTCGGTCTTGCCATCCAGCACCGCGTCCATGTCCGAGGACGGGGTCAGGTCGGGCTGGCCGGCGGGGCGCAGCTGGTTGTCGTCCAGCACCTTCTGGGTGCTTTCATTGAGCGTCTGCTCGATGACTTCGCTCATCAGCGACTTGCCATAGAGGCGCTTCACATGGGCCACCGGCACCTTGCCGGGACGGAATCCCTTCAGGTTCAGGGTCGGGAGAATCTCGGCGATCCGCTTCTCCAGCCGGTCGGCCAGGTCCCCCGCGGGGACGGTGACGCCATAAACGCGGCTGAGGCCTTCGCCAGACTTTTCAACGATCTGCATCGACATTCTTCAAGTTCCGGATGCGGGGACAAACGCCCGGCCGCGATCCGCCCTAAGGTGAAATGGAAGCGGCCGCCCACAGGGGGCGGCGCAAAGCGAGCGCCCTTATGTCACGCACGCCCCGGAGGGCCAAGTCCCACTTTCGGGAGGTTGGCATTTGGCCTTGCCCTGCTACGCCAAGGCTTCGCAGGGCGTCCTGCTTCGCCTCTCCCTGCGGGACCTGTCCTGCGAAGCCCGAAGGGCGAAGCAGGATGGTGCGGGCGAGAGGACTCGAACCTCTACATCTTGCGATGCCAGAACCTAAACCCGGTGCTAAAAAGCATCAGACATGTAAAATGTCAACCAAAACAACGACTTCATGTTCGCCTGACGCTTGCATTGTCTGGACACATCCTGGACACATCTAGCAAAAATGCGCCGTGAAAGTTGCAACCGACCCGGACTCCCCCTGGGCTGGAGGTTCTATGACGACGCATCTTTTATTCGACGGACGGGTGCAGATTTATCGTCGAGGCGCTGCACTGGTGTGGCAGTGCGCTGCCCGAGTCGATGGCCACCGGTTCCGGCACTCTACCGGAGAAGAAAATCTCGAACGCGCCACCGCGTTTGCCGAAGAATGGTATCTCGACCTTCGCGGCCGGGTTCGCACCGGCCAGCCCTTGGGCCTTCCTGACAAACCAAAACGACCAGAACGCACTTTCGCGGACGCTGCCGATGAATTCATCCGCGAGGTCCGCGTGCTGGCTGCTGGCTCCCGCTCACCGCTCTACATCGCGGAACTAGAAATCCGATTGAAGGCGTCCATCCTCCCGTTCTTCGGGAAGCTGGACCCATCGACCATCAATCGCTCCACCATTCAGAGCTATGTCGTCAAACGGACGGAAGACATGCAGGAGCGACGGGGCCGCTCTCCCGCGCGGAGCACCATCCTTTCCGACATGGTGGTGATCCGGCAAGTGCTGAAGCACGAGGAAGGCGCGGGCCGGCTTCCCTTCATGCCGAACCTCTCCCTCCCCTATCTGACCCTGAAAAAGAAGGGTCGCCGCGCCTGGTTCTCGCCGGAGGAATACGAGAAGCTCTACAAGGCGACCCGCCAACGGATCGCGACTTGTCCCCGTCGCGGTTGGAAGTCGCAATACGAGGATTTGCACGACTTCGTGCTGCTCATGGGCAACACCGGCTTGCGGCCCGACGAGGCGCTTAACGCCGAAATCCGGGACGTGCAGATCGAGCAGGACGACGCGACCGGAGAGACCATTCTCGTCATCGACGTGCGCGGCAAAACCGGCACCGGCTTTTGCAAAAGCATGCCGGGCGCCGTTCACCCCTTCCGACGCCTCCGTGCCCGCCGGCTGGCGGAACTGGAGGCCGAACACGGAGCGAAGGAAGCCGCCGCTCGGCTGGCAACCACCAACCTATTCCTTCGCTTCAACCGCGAAGCCTTCAACCGCATCCTGCGGGAAGAAGGCCTGCGCTTCGACCGCGACGGCAAACGCCGCACGGCCTACAGCCTGCGACACACCTACATTTCGATGCGCCTCATGGAAGGCGCTAACATCCACCAGATCGCCAACAACTGCCGAACCAGCGTCCAGATGATCGAGGAGCACTACGCCTCCCACATCAAGGATCGGCTGGACGCCTCTGCGATCAATGTTCGCCGCCCTAAGGCCAAAAAACCTGCGGCGGGTCCGCGGCCAAGGGCCAAAGGGACGCCGCGCAGGAAACGATCCACAGGCTGACTCTGAGACGACGAATTGCTTGCGGAGTTTCTTCTGCCCTCCTAGACCCGAGGGGCGCGGCTATGGCGGAATTGGTAGACGCAACTGGTTTAGGTCCAGTCGGGCAACCGTGGGGGTTCGAGTCCCTCTAGCCGCACCACTGTCTTCATTTGGCGACGCAGCCAGGGCGGAACCGACCGCCGCGCGGCGCATCGCGAATGCCGACGGAACCGGCGGCATGCTGGCTATGGCATCCTGGACAGGATGCAGCCACGCGCCTTGGATAACCCTTGACTTCTGTTGTCAAATATGACTACATACAAGAAGGTTCGCGACACTCGAAAGGTCAGCTGGATCAAGGCGGCGCAGAAGGACTTCGCCGACTTCCCAGCTAAAGCCCAGGCGCGGGCTGCCGAGGCGCTGACGGTCATCGCCGATGGCGCGACGCCAGACATTGCTAAGCCTTTGAGCGGCCTTGGCGCGGGTGTCTGGGAACTGGCGATCAAGGAACGAGGCGACGCTTACCGCGTCATCTACGCCCTGCAGATCGATGACGACATCTGGGTGGTGCATGCCTTCCAGAAGAAGTCGAAGAAAGGAATTGCCACGCCCAAACAGGAAATCGACCTGGTGCGGGAGCGGATCAAGCGTTTGAAGGAGGCGTTGAAATGAGCGAGGACCCCATCGAGATCGTGCGCGGCAGCGGCAACGTCTTCCGCGACCTCGGCATGGAAGACGCCGAACTGCGTCAGTTGAAGGCGCTGCTCGCGGCCGAGATCATCAAGACGCTCGATGGCCGCGCGCTCACCGTGCGCGCCGCCGCTGCCGATACCGGCATTGCCGCCGCCGATTTTTCGCGCATCCGCCAGGTGAAGCTCGAACGCTTCACCGTCGACCGCCTGATGACGATCCTCAGCCGGCTTGGCCAGGAAGTGAAAGTGCAGCTTTCCATACGGCCCCGCCCCGACGGGCAAATGCGCCCAGCACTGGCCTAGCCCTGATGCTGGAGGCAGCATTTGCACGGCGATATCCGCTCGACACGCCAGGGGATGTGGCGATCCGCGAACGCGGTGTTGAACTATGTCGTCGGCATCTGCAAAGCGGCTTGGCGGACAACAATGCCGAGCAGAGGTTGTGCTCCGAAAACGATCACCAGTTCTGGCAGCAACTCTCCGAGGTTCTGCTTGCTGACCAGCTAGCCCGCGTTGGAATTCAGCCGGCCCATGCCGGGGTCGGCCCTGACTTTTTGATCGAACACGAAGGACAGCGCATCTGGATAGAAGTCGTTTGCCCGGAACCACGAGACGTTCCACGCGAATGGCTGGCACCTCCGGATGGCTCTGTCCGATCGCTTCCGCATGAAGCCATGCTTCTGCGTTGGACAACGGCCATCAAGGAGAAGTCAGAAAAGCTGTTGGGAAAGCTTGACGAGGCGGCCGGAGGTTATCTCGGCAAGGGCGTGGTAGCAGCCGAAGATGCCTACGTGATCGCAGTCAACGCGCGGCTACTGCGTGCCGACTGGCCTAACCTTGAGGGGATCAGTCAGTTTCCGTTCGCGGTCGAGGCAACGCTCTGCGTCGGCCCATTCGCGCTCACGATCAATCGCGAAACGCTCGAAACGATCGATGCAGGGCATCAGCATCGGCCACGCATTCCTAAGCCAAACGGCGCACAGATTCCGGCCGACACGTTTCTCGATCCGAGATTCAAACCCATCAGTGCCATCTGGGCCGCTGATATCGACGAGAACCAGATGTTCGAACGGACCGGTGCGCTGGCGGTAGTCCACAACCCGGAGGCCAATAATCCCATCCCTCTCGGCCTCCTGCCGGCTCAAGCGGAATATCTGCCGGTGAGCCAGGGCGACGAATACCTGCTTGATAGGAAGCCCGGCCGGCTCGCCAGGTAGTCGCTCGCCCCTACCTGGGGCGGCGTAACGCCCAGATCAGTTTGGCGAGTGCCGCGAATAGCGCCGCCAGTGCGCCGATGAGCGTGTTGATATCAGTCCATGTCATAGATCCTCCTCGGTTGCCGCGCGCGGAATGCGCGACGGATGAGGAGCCTCCGCTGGCGATCAGAGCGGGACCGGAAAATGCCGCTTCATTGCGCCGCCACGCGGGACGGAGCTGCAGGTAGCAACGCGGACGAAGCGAGCAGCATTGAAGGCCCCGCAGCGCCAGCGACACTCCGAAAGCCGTTCGTCATGCCGTGCCGGTAAGCGCCTTGGGAATTGCTTGGGCTGGGTTCGACATCGGTTGAAGCGCCAGCGCTGAAATCGGTTTGCCTCGATAGACAGGGCGGCCCCAGGTCGCCCATCCCGCGCCTAAGGGAGCGGCGCGGATCATGCTTCGGACCCGGCCGGACCCCATTCCGCGTCCCGGAACGAAACAAATGGCGCGCCAGATTTCGCAGCCCATTGCACCGCACCAGCCGACCG
Organism: Caulobacter ginsengisoli; assembly: GCF_030814835.1. Lineage (GTDB taxonomy): Bacteria > Pseudomonadota > Alphaproteobacteria > Caulobacterales > Caulobacteraceae > Caulobacter > Caulobacter ginsengisoli. The sequence continues at coordinate 731,885 of NZ_JAUSVS010000001.1, read as the reverse complement.
ATACGGCCGGTGCAAGCACCACGCCGAAGCGGCCGTTGGCCGAGACGGCCGCTTCGTCGGCGCGCGTTGCCCGAGGCAACGGGGCGCCCCGACTGCGGATGGGCAAGGCCAAAACAGTTGCCGAAAAGATCAATTTAAAGGATAATGCTCACGGTAACTCTACTGAGAGCTATATCGGCGAGAGCATTACAGACAAATTCGCAAGGCTTGACCTTTTCGCCGCCGAAAATCCCGGCGCGCCGGTCTCGGCTATTGTCGCGGAACTATTTCCTGAACTGAAATCGGTTTCCGTCGAGCGGCAGGTTCCGAAGGAGCCTCCGGCCCTATGGCTCGTGGATCGGGAGGGCAAAGAAACCCCTATCGAATTCATCCGTCGCCACTATACGCCGTGGCTCGGAAAGGGATTGCATCGCGGGGACATTCGCCGGCTCGATAGGCCGCTCTACAACGCGCTTGGCAACTACCTTGCGAACCACCCCATGCCGGACGACATCGATCTACCGACACTTCAAGAATACAACGACCGTTGGGTGACGCGAGTTCTAAAGGGTGGCGAGGCTCGCCCGGAAAACGCTGCCGAAATGGCGAAGTTCAAAGCGGCCCTGCACCAGCGGGGCCTTCGTCAAAACACGCGAAGTTAGCAGAGCCGAATTCGCCTATCCGTTGTTATGGATGGCGGACCTAATTATATTCACCATAAATCTCCTCCGTTCCCTGAGGTTGGTGGAGGTGACGATCCTTCCTTCACCAGGAGGAAGTCATGCACTTGCCAGAACAGCTCTATGGTTGGTTCAGCGCGGCAGTCGAGTTCTGCTCACAACGCTTGCAATCCCTCAAAGCACTCTTCACCAGCGCCCCAGCGACCGGTGAGACGCTCTTGCATCAAGCCGCCGCGACCAAGTCTTCGCTCGCGGGATTGGCGCGTATCGCCCTCGAAAGCTTCTTCCGGGTATTACTTGAGCACTTCTTCGGTGGTGGCTTAGGGTTCTAGTCGAAGTATTAATAGAACTTTAAGAAATGCACGCTATAATTGTAGCAATCACTATTGAACTTGGTATTCTATAGCGGCCAATCCTACAGTTCAGCCTCCCCCAGTGGATCAGCCGGCGAAGCCGACTGATCCGGAGGCTAGCCTCCGAGAAAATCTGCAGCAGCAGATCGCGAGCGCGCAGGCGGACATCGAGACCAACCTCGAAACCCTGTCCCACGTCGCGAGCGCTGGCAACGAGCTTCCGCTCCTTCAGGCGCAATCCCAGCTTCAAGGCCTGGGCCGGCTACAGCAGCGCTTGGCCAACGCGCGCGGTGGTGAGCTGGTCGCGCTCCGCGCCGAGATCACCGCCTCTATCGCGGCGACCCAGCTCCTAATGCAGCAGTCGCGAGCCGCGACGACCACGCAAACCGCCGAGGCGGTATTGCGCGAGGCCAGCCAGGCGGCGCATCGCGAGGTCGCCGAACTGGCGAACGATTACTACGAGCACAATCTGTTTCAGCCATATCTTCGCTTTACGAGCGTCGCGGACGAAGAAGCTTTCCGCAAACGCGAGGCCGAACGCCAGCAGCTCATCGCCGACGAGTTGGCCAAGGGAACGCCCCAGGGCGACCTGGCTGCCGCCAATGCGATGGCCGCGCAGATGGACGATGCCGAGGCGCATGGCGCGGGCGACAGCCCGGATTTCAAGGCGAGAACAGATCGCCTCAAAGCCAGTAGGGACCGGCTGGTCGAGGCGATCTCCCCTGACGGATTGGCAAAAGGTGCTGCCAAAACGGAAGTAAGCCGCTTCTTCGATACGCTCGACCCATCAGCCACCGGTCAAACCGACCAAAGTCACGGCCTCGCCGCGACCGTTAAGGCCTCAGGTGCCGACCACGGCCGCTAGCCGCTACATGAAGCCGGCCGCCTTGCAGACGGCTACCATCTTCGCGAAGTAGCCCGGCTCGCTCAACATTGGTTTCGTTTCGCTGGCCTCTGTCGCGTCCAGGTCGTCACCGATTGCCTTCTCTGAAAGCCCCAGCGCCCGCCCCTGGTATTTCGCGAACGCGAACGCCCGTTTGGCCTGGCTCATATAGAGGGCTGCCTTGGCTTGGTCGCCCCGCCGCTCGAACTCGTCCGAGGCGAATACGTTGGCGACATAGCATTGGCGCGCCACCGCATAGCCATGGCCAATATCAGCCTCCGCCATCGCGGACCGAGCCGACAGCGGGCCGAACCACAGCGACACAACAGCGACTAGCGAAGCGATGCCAACGGCGTTGTTGTATTTCCGCATGGATACGGCCTGCAATTCGAGGAAGTTGCAGGAAAATTGTAACCGTATGCGGGATTTTGTTGCCGGCACACAGAGGTCGGCTCAGATGTAGCGCCGTGTTTCGATCCATCAACATTGTGGATGAACTGACCCCGCTCTCGGTGAAAAAGCTGAGGACTGGTCTTGGTTTGCGTGTGCTCAGCCCTTGAACCGTATCCCGCATTCTGTATCGGGGGTTCGAAACCCGGTGCGACCATGACCCTGATCGCCAGGTCGGAGGGATTGGAACAGCTATTCGACGCCGATGGTCACCGCAAATATCTGACTGGCGGCGAGGTGAACCGCTTCCTGCGCGCTGGCGGGAAGGCAGATGATCAGACGCAGGCCCTTTGCCTGCTGCTCGCCTACACTGGCTGTCGCATCAGTGAGGCCCTGGCGCTGACCCCGACGAGGCTCGACCCCGAGACCTCGCGGGTCATCTTTCGCACCCTCAAGCGCCGCGCGCGTGTATTCCGCGCCGTGCCAGTCCCGGCCGAACTAATGACGCTGCTGCGCCAGTTGGCCGTTGACAGACCAGCAGACGCGCCGCTCTGGACCTGGACGCGCCAAACCGCTTGGCGACGCATCAAAGCCGTGATGCGCGCCGCCGGCATCACTGGCGCCCAGGCCACGCCCAAGGGCTTGCGCCACGGCTTTGGCATCGCCAATGCCGAGGAGAACGTGCCCCCGTCGCTGACTCAGCGCTGGATGGGCCATGCGCGGCTGGAGACGACCGCCATCTACCAGCACGCGGTCGGCCGCGAAGAGCGCGCCTTTGCCCGTCGTCTCTGGAGGCGGCACCCGGTCGTAGGCTGACCGCAGTTTACTTCACGAACATCCGCGAACTGGCCGCGGCCGCCGCCACGTTACGATGGCCGATGATCGATTCCAGCGCGCCGCGCTGGAAGCCTTCGAACAGGCGGCGATGGAATTCGCTGGCGATCTCGTATTGCCCGGCGGCGATCAACTGGTCGATGGCGTCGAAGGTCTTCTGGCGCAGGCCAGCATCGCGCTGGAAGTCGGCGACCATCGCCGCTTCCACCTCGCGGAAGGCCGCATCGATGCGCGCTGCTTCGATCTGGTGGTGACTGCCGATCACCTGCAGGTCGCGCTGCTCGGTGGCGAGCAGCTTGCCGAGATCGAGCGCGCTGCCGATCAGCCCGGCATAGACGGTGAACTGGTCCAGGCCGGCGGGCAGGACCGTTGCTCCCATCGCCTGTGCGCCGCGTTCGCGGGCAGCGGAGAGCAGGCCTCCCATGCCGTCGTCGAACTGCTCCATCAATTACCCGCCGTCAGTTCAAGCAGATGCCGCGCCTCGACCACGGTGAAGGCCAGCCGTGTGGCGGCTTCACGCGGGTCGCCGGCCGTCGCCAGGCGCTCGCTGACCCGCAGGGCGGTCGAGCGCGATTGCAGCGCGTCGAGCACCGCCAGGATGCGCGTCATCTGCGGGATCAGCCGGGTCGAAAGCAGGTTGCGCATCAGCGCGAAATCACCCCGCGCCGCTTCGGCGTTCAGGCTGATCGTGCCTTCCATTTCCTTGAGCTGGCGCAGCGCTTTGCTGTGATTGATGGCCTGCATCACCAGCGCGCCGGCCGCGACCGCCGCTGCGAACTGCCAGGGCATCGCCCCGCTGGCGGCCTTGCTCAACGCATTGGCCGTACCGGCGGTGTAGTTCAGCTTCTGCGACAGGTCGCGCTGCATGCGGGTGGTGGCGACCACCCCCCCGAGCTGGTCGCTACGCTCCAGCGGGATCGCGCCGTAGTCGATGTTGTAGGCGGTGAGCAGGGCTTCGGCCGCCGCGAGCTGCTGCTGCAGCGTGCTGCGCCCGGCATCGACGGTTTCGGCCGAGGGATTGTAGAGGTCCATGCCGCGTTGCCAGCTTGCGCGATTCAGCGCGTCGCCTTCAAGCAGTAGCGCCTCCAGGCGGGCCGTGTCCTTCCGGTCCCAGGCCGCCATCAACGTGGGGGCGTCTGGATCGAACAGCGGCAATTGGGCGAGGGCGCGTTCGGCCGCTTCCATCGCAACCTTGCGGGCGCGCAGATCCTCGACGCCGACCACGGTCGCGGTAAGGGCGCGCGAGGGCTGCGGCATCGGCTTGCTCTGCGCGCGGTCGCGGAAGAAGACGAAGAAATGAAAGCCCAGGAACGCCGCCGCGGCCCACTGGACGAGATTCAGAGGCGTTGCGAGTCCCGGCGCATCGACGTCGAGCGCCAGCTCGCGCAGGCCGAAGATCGCCAACGTCATCAACACCAGCCGCCAGAAATAACGCGCCTCGATGGCAGTGATCGTCCGCTTGTCGCCTTCGAGCGACACCAGGTCGGCGATGGCCACCAGGCAGCAGCCGGCGAGGACGGCGGTGCCGACGCTCGGGAAGCTCACGAGGTAGGCGGTCGGCGCGATGCCGAACGGGATCAGCAGGACCAGCAGCCGGCCGAAACGCACCTCTCCGCGCACGACGCCGTTGGGCAGCCCGTCAACGGTCGAGGTCATGGCCGCCTTGCTCCAGTTGGGGTTCGCCGGCCTGTTGGCGCGGAGCCCATTCTTCCTCGAAGGATGGGCGGTGACCGAGCGCGCCGCGCTCGACATCGATCACCGGCGCGGCGGTGACGGTTCGCCCGAACCAGCCTTCTTCCACGGCCTTCTGGCGCACATCCTGGATGGCGCTCGCCAATTCGTCGAACAGGAAGGCCAATAGCCCGCCGCCGCTACGCTCGCCCATCGCCACCACCTCACGAGGCCAAAGACTCGTCTAGGTAGTATTGGTTCGCCCTTCGCGCCGCGACCCCTTTAACTCCCTGGTTGAAAGCCAGTCGCCCGGAGGGGTTACGCGATGGGTTACGTCAGCAATCTCGACACGCCGCTCTTGCAGCTCTCGCCGCGCGACCGGTTCACACTGCGCGACGCCGTCCAGGGCGTTCATGTTTTCGGCGGGATCGGGTCGGGTAAGACCAGCGGTTCCGGCAAGGCCCTGGCCGCCGCCTACCTGCGCGCCGGTATGGGCGGGCTGGTGCTCTGTGCCAAGCCCGACGAGGCGCATCGCTGGTGCGAATACGCCGCCGAGAACGGGCGCGAGCAGTCAGTCATGCTGTTCGGCCCTCCCGACCGCTGGCGCTTCAACTTCCTCACCTACGAACTGTCGCGGCAAGGACCGGCCGGCATCGGCAGCGTTGTCGAATGCCTGATGCGGATCCTCGAGGCGGCGCGCCTCACCAATCCCAATGCCGGCCGTGGCAGCGAGGCCTTCTGGGAAGACGCCTCGCGCCAGTTGCTGCGCAACACCATCCCGATCCTCTATGCCGCCACCGGAACGGTCAGCATCCCCGACATCATCCGCTTCATCGGTTCCGCGCCCAAAAGCCTGCAGGAATTGCAGAGCGCCGACTGGCAGCAGCACGCCTTCATGTTCCAGGCCCTGGCCCAGGCGCGACGCGCACCGGTCGTCGCGTTGCCCGATCCCGACTTCGACAAATGCGCCGCCTACTGGCGCGACGAGTACGCGACCCTCGATCCGAAAACGCGCTCCAACATCGCGATCTCGCTGTCGACCGCGCTCGATCGCTTCAATCGCGGCCGGTTGCACGAGCTGTTCTGCACCAGCACCAACGTCGTGCCCGAGATGACCTTCCATGGCGCGATCATCATCATGGATATGTCGGCGCTGAGCTGGAACGAGGACGGCATCATCGGCCAGCAGCTGTTCAAGTACATGTGGCAGCGCGCGGTGCTCGGCCGCAACGGCCTGGGGCCCGAACACGCGGCGCGTCCCGTCTTCCTCTGGGCCGATGAGAGCCAGTATTTCGTCAACAGCTACGACGCGGATTTCCAATCAACCTGCCGCTCGGCCAAGGCCTGCACCGTCTACCTGACGCAGTCGCTGCCGACCTACTATGCGCGCATGGGCGGCGACCAGGCCGCCCATCGCGCCGACATGCTGTTGTCGAACTTTGTCACCCGCGTCTTTCACAACAGCCCCGACAACGTCACCAACCGCTGGGCCTCCGACATGATCGGCCGCGCCGTTCAGCGGCGCGCCACCTACAGCGAAGGCGAAAGCAGCGGCTACTCGCACGGCATGAACCGGGGCGAGAGCGAGAACCGGGGCCGCAGTTCCAGCGGCGGCATGTCGGGCAGCTTGGGAGGGCATGCCACCTACTCGTTCAACGCCGGTTCGAACTACGGCACGGGCGCCAATCAGGGCCGCAACCGCGGCTACAACGAAGGCACCAACACCAGCAGCGGCTACAGCGAAGTCCTCGACGCCGAGATCGAGCCCGCCGACTTTTCGCGCACCCTACGCACCGGCGGCCCCGCCAATGGCGGCGTCGTAACCGGCGTCTGGTTCCAGGCCGGCAAGGTCTTCAACGACAGCCAGCGCAACTACCTGCATGTGAGCTTCCGCCAATGACCAGGCCCCACTGGTTCGAATTCTTGATCGGCAATGCGCTCGTCATCCTGCCGCTGGGCCTTGGCATGTTCTGGTTCGGCTGGCTCGGCATCAGCCGGGGTGACAACGGCTATTGCGCGCTGGCGATCATCTGCCTGGTCGCCGGTTTCTTCGCCAACCGCGCCTACGAGCGCGTGCGCCACTACCTGGATTGGGAGCGCGAATGGAACGCGCTTGCCCCGAAGAGGAAGCATTGACCATGCGCGCCATCATCGCCATCGCAACGCTCCTGGCTGGCGTCGCCTTCGCCATCCAGCAGCGCGACAATCCCGCGCTCCTCATCCCCATCCTGATGTTCGCCGCCGGCGTCGCCCTCATCATCGCGATGACCGCCCGGAAGGCCCTGGCCGCACCAAAGCCGTCCGCTGCCAAGGGCGGGAACTTCGTCACCGTCTGCCTTGGCGTGCCGTCCGGCTCGCCGACGCCGGTACAGACATTCGCGGTGTTGCCTGCCTACTGCCGCAACCTTCTCAGAACTGGTAGCTAGCGGGCCTGCTGCCTCGCCGAATTCCCGGAAACTGAATCTCGGCATCACCCAGCACTGCGGAGCAGGACATGGAACTGCCCAACTGGACGGAAGTCGCTTTGGGAGTCGGCGACCTGGTCGAAACTGCGGTGGTCGCAGTGGCGACGATCTTCCTTTGGCGCGTCACGAAGACGCTCGCGGATGAAACGCGGCGCATGGCCGAAGCCAGCGCCCAGCCCCAGGTCGTCGCCACACTGGAGCCCAATCAATGGGCGCTCAACCACGCGGACCTGGTGGTGGCGAATACCGGAAACGCGACCGCGTTCGACATTCGCGTATCATTCGACCCGCCACTTCAGAACGCCGAGGTTCGTGGAAGCCGGGACATCCCTCTCCAGCGCATCAGCCTGCTCAAACCCGGACAAACGCAATCCAGCTACCTCTCGGCGTTCGAGCCGATCATCGGCACCCTGTACACCGTGACCATTCGCTGGAAGCGCGATCCTGGAAGCGACAGTTCCGAGGCTTACAGCTACACGCTCGACCTGGGAGAAATAAGCGCGCTCACGCGGCTCGGTGCAGCCAGCCCAATGATCCAAATCGCCGAGCAGATGAAAAAGCTGCGCGAGGATATTGAACGGCTCGTCGATGGTCGCCGCACCCTTGAGATCAATACCCACTCGCCGGTGGACAGGCTGCATGAGCGCAGGGAGAGAGATCGGTGGCGCCGCCGCACAGCGCGGGAGCAGGCCGCTGCCTCAGCAGAGGCTCAGGCATCAATTCAGCCGCCGGAGCCGCCGCCTATCGATCCCGCACCCCGACCGCCGAGGCGACGCTCACGAACCCGACCGGAGTAGCTCAGGCCGCATAACGGAAATCCGCTCGATGATCGGTTCGCCGACGGGCGGAGCGGGCCAGATGCGCGGATTCCATTGCTGAATGAACGTCGCCATCCGCCGCGACAGTTTTTTGCGTAAGTCACGCAAGCGCTTGCCGTCGATGACCACAATGCAGTCCGGCAAGAACAGCTTGAGCTGTTCCTCGCCGACGAAGCCGATCTGCATCAGGAAGCGATACTGCAGCACCAGGCCTTCCGGCACCTCGGTCCCGTCCATCCAGCGGACGACTTCACAGCTTTCGCCGAGCCCGCCGCTGGGCAGGAAGCCGTAGGGTTTGTAAGGGCCGGATCCCGCCGTCGCTTCCGACGGCTCCCCGGGAGCAGGTGCGGCCTGGTCCCGGTTGATGCGGTCGGCGAAGCCGGGAGCATGGATCGGCCGGCGGCCGAACACCTGATCGAAATCGTCACCGCTCAAGGTCCACCTCCGGGATATCGTGAGCAGGCTTACGGAAGGAGGCGGCGAACTCCTCCGCCATGTCGCCCAGACGCATGACGAAGTCGGTCAGCTTCATCGGGTCGCGCTTCTTGTAGTGCTCGACCTCGGCATAAATGTCGGCGCGGTGCTTGATCGAAACCCATTGGGTCACACGGGCGCGCACGTACTCGTATGCCTTCTCGATGTGCCGGGCGATCCCGAGGCTGATTTGCGGGGCGCGGAAAATACCCTGTGCCTCCAGCGTCCGGTGATCGATCCGCGCCTCCGAACCGGCGGCCTCCAGCGCCTGGTTCGCGTGCGTCGACCACGCCGCTCGCCAGATGCTGACATTGCGCAGCGCTTCGGCAGCGTCGAGCGCGTCCTTGTCGACTTCAAGCCCGGTATCGTTGAACCGCTTGCGCGCCTCGGCCACGAGGCGCGCAACGTCCTCGCGCTCGTTCCAGTCGCGCTCTTTGGTGCTGCTGAATCCTGTCGGGCTCGATGCATCGAGCCGCCGCAGTGTGAGCAGCACATGGGCGTGCGGCTGCTCTAGCCCATCGGCCGCCTGCGGACAGTGAATGGCTATATCCGCCACCATGCCGCGGTTCACATAGTGCTCGCGTACGAAATTGCGGACCAAGTCGATTTGTTGATCGCGGCTCAGTTCACGGGGGCACGTGACCTCGACCTCACGCAATAATTGGGCGTCTGCGCGTCGTTCGGAACGCTCAATTTGATTGTGTAGTGTCTGCCGGTCGAACACCCAGGATGGGGCACCGGTGGGCGCGAGAATCTCGGTGTGAACTACATCGGGCTTGTCGAAATCGAACCAGCGTCCTTGCGTGATGTCGTAGAGCCGCTCCCCTGAACGGTACGCTGCTGCGGCTATCGCCGAGCGTCGCGTCGCCCCGCCCGGGCGCGGAGCCCGACCGAGCGAACGCGAAACCACCTTGAGCCGAAGGTGGTAGATGGCCATACCCAACCCCCTATCGAACCAACGCCTGCCGAGCGACGGTAAGGAAGAAAGTCGGTATGGGTGCACTTATACATCCTGCGGATGTGCACAAGACTTTCTTTTCGCGCGTCGGTAGTACTTGGCGTCGGAAATCCGCCATTGGTGCATCGTCGCAACAATGGCGGATGGGGTTGGGAGGGGGTTCTGCGCCACCCCCATTGCCACCCCGGCGTATCGGCCTTCAGGCCGAACGGGAACTCTCCCGCACCCAGGTCAGGACCTCAGGCACCGGCCCCGACACCCTGCGCTTGGGTGGCTGCATACATTGCGATGTATGATGGCAGCTGGAATGCTCGCGGAATGGCATCGACGATCAAGCGCCCTGAGGAGCACTACATCCGGAAGTTCCGGCCAAGCTATGTCGGCCGCGATACGATCCGGACACTCCTTCAGAACGGCTATTCGCTTGGCATCTGCTGCAAGGATTGCCCGCGGCTGATCGAGTGGACGCCGCCCGAACTGCTGGAGCGGTTCGAAGACCGGCTGGATCTTCGGCTGGCCGACCTAGTGTCGCGCCTGGCCTGCAGCGGCGACGGAGGATGCGGCTCACGCGAAGTCGCCGTGTTCCCGCATCTGTATGACGAGCCTTGGACCTGGCCGCCATCGGTCGGAGCTTAGTTCAGCTCTCGGCACCTTCAGCCAGGCGCATTTGTGGATAGCCCGAGAAACGGTAGGCGACCGCTTGCCCGACAAAGAACAGGTCTCGCACCATGAAGTCGGCCGGCAACCGCCATTCCTCCCAGAAGCCAGGATCGAACCAGTCGTATCTGGGCAGATCCAGCATGTCGTGTGGGGAATGGACGGCAAATCTGGGGACCAGGCCGAGTTCGGAAGCCGCCGCCAGCCGGTGGCTTCCTTCCAGCGCCATGATGTGGCCGTGGAAATAGACGACCTCGATTTCCGGCGCGCCCAACTCCAGCATTTGGGCCCTGACCTTCGCCAGGCGATCCGGGGTCGGTTCGTGCAGCGCGTAAATCGTGAACGCAGGCGGGCCTTCATGCTCCGGCAGTGGTCTCAGCCAGGGCGCGTCCGTCGATCCGCGCGGATTCATGCTGGGATGGCTTCGTCCTTGCCGACCCCCGTGGCGACGACCTTCAGCGAACCGTTCGGCAGCGGCCGCTGCAAGTGCTTCACCTCGCTCCAGGGAGCATCGCTCATCCAAAGATCGAGGTCCGTTTCCTCCCTCAGGATCACCGGCATTGCCTTGTTATGATAGACGGCCACCTCCGCATTAGCGTCGGTCGTGAGGAAGCCGAACAGGTCGCAGCTGACCTCGCCCTCCTTGATCTTCCGGACGCAGGTCCATGGTGTCCAGATGCCGGCGAAGAAGGCCAACGGGCGATCATCGCTCAGGCCGAACCAGACCGGCTTCAGCGAGCCGCCGACCTGGTCCGGTTCGCTGAAGGAAGTGAACGGCACCAGGGCCCGGTTCTGCGGCCCCAGCCACCTGGTCCAATGCCCGCTGTTGGTGTTGCGGACATTAGTGGTCCCCCTATCGGGTTCCATACGCAGCAGGTGGTCGAAATCGACTTCCTTGCCCTTCGCTCTCAGCTTGTCGGCACGCCTGGTCGCCGCATCCAAGATCGCCTTCTTGGATGAAGGCATTCCCCACCGCACATCGCGCATGACGCGCTCGCCGCTCTCCGTCTTGGTGATGATCGGGGCGACGGTATCCGGATACACACCCGGCGCCGGCGGCTGGTTGTTGTTGAGGTCCGACATGGCCCGGACGAGGCGGGCGATTTCGGCGCGCGACTTCATGATGGCGTAGAGGTTGCACATGCGTTCGGTCTCGCGGGGCCTTGGTCTCAGCCAATAACCCTAGCACGCGAACATCCACAGCAAATGAGAACAAACACCGAACATTTGACTCGCGCCTGACCGGTCGGCGCGCCATGCTGAACGGCGATAGGAGTTCAGCAATGCCCGTTCCTGCCCGCCCCGTGACCAACCTTCGCGACCATGCCGTGCGGCGGATCGATGCCTCCAGCCAGTTCGTCCCGACGCTCGCCCATGGCGAGATGCCGGGCAAGCACATCAGGGCGACCTGCGCGTGCGGGCTAAGCGTCGTGGTAGACATCAGCGGTTGGGCGGAGATGGGCCTGCACAATCTTCCGCTCACCTCATTCGAAGACCGTTTGCGCTGCATGTGCGGCCGGCGATCTATCCCTCTGTTCCTTCACCATGGCAGTTGCGACGAGGCCGCCGCGCGCACTGGCGGCATCTATGTGTGGCGATAGCCGTGCCGCAGATCGAACGCCTCGGCCGGGCCATGGGCCCGTCGTCGGTCCTCGTCCTAGAATGCGGACGATGCGGGCGGATGATCGTCTGGACTCGAACCGTAGCGCTAGCCGCGTTCGGCGATATCGCCTGCCCATTCGAGGTGCGACGGCGGGCGGTGTGCGGGCGATGCAATTCCGGCCAGGCGGTAAGCGTAACGGTCCAGGACGGTCGGCGGCTTTAGCCCTCGCCAATCTGAAAGAACTTGGGATGTTCTTCGGAGGTTGGCGGCCAATCGGCTAGTGGGTGGGGAGGGGTGGTCGCTTCGTTGAGCCACCCCCTGCCCTGCTGATGGGAGACCGTGCCCGCCCGGGCCGGCCTGGCAACACGGCTCGCTTCCGCACCTTCGGTTTGTGCAGCTCCGCCCCGCAAGCGGCGCGCTTCGCACGGTGTGTGCCAGCCCGGCGGGTCCGGGCGGGCGGTTTGGCTCCATCAGCAGCGCAGCGGGCGCGGCTCAGAAAGGAGCTGACCATGACTTCCACCACCAACCAACAGAAAGGCGACCTCTATACTTCCGTCACCAACCAGATCGTCGCCGCCATCAAGGCGGGAGCCGCCACCTTCGAGATGCCCTGGCAATGCATCGGTGGTCTGCCGAAGAATATCGCCAGCGACCGGTCCTATCGCGGCATCAACACCCTTCTGCTTTGGCTGATGGGCAACAGCCGCGGCTACGCCACGCCCTACTGGGCCACCTTCAAGCAATGGCGCGAGTTGGGCCATCCCGTGCGCAAGGGTGAGAAATCCGCCACCGTCGTGTTCTGGAAACAGCTTACCGCCGGCGAGCCGGAAGCCGATGCCGATCCGGCCGACACGCGCCGGCCTTTCGTGGCCCGGGCCTACCATGTGTTCAATGCCGCCCAGGTCGAGGGCTACACGCCTCCGACCTTCCAGGTCCTGGCGGAGTCCGAGCGGGATCAAGCTGCCGAGCGCTTCTTCGCTTCGCTACCCATCACCGTCCTGCATGACGACGAGCGGGCCTACTACCTGCCCAGCACCGACACGGTGCATCTGCCGCCCTTCGCGCGGTTCAAGGATGCCAATGGTTACTACTCCACTCGCGCACATGAATGCGTTCATGCCACCGGGGCGCCGGCTCGGCTGGATCGTGATCTGACCGGCCGGTTCGGTTCTGAGTCCTATGCCGTGGAAGAGCTGGTCGCCGAGCTGGGCGCTGCGTTCCTCTGCGCGGAACTTGGGCTGTCGCCCGAGCCCCGTCCAGACCATGCCGGCTACATCGCTTCCTGGCTGAAGGTGCTGAAGTCCGATCACCGCGCGATCTTCACTGCCGCCGGCAAAGCCCAGGCGGCGGTGGATTGGCTGCAGGAACATCACGAGGCGCAGTGAACCACGCTCTTTTCGTGCCAATTGGAATTGCCGCGCCGCTGCAGGGCATTGGATTAAATGACAGTGTATTACCCTCCCCGCTTCGGAACGGTTGTCACGGTAACAATCCCGCGCATATTTTCAGCTTTAGAGAAATACGCACTTACCTTCTTGCGCGTATCTTCTTCGATATACTGGAGGACCGCATCCCAGGGGAGACGGTCCTCCTTCGGCCAGCCGGGAATGGTGTCTAAGCCACTCAGCCCGATGTCTAATCCCATGCTGCTTTTGATTTCACTATGCGCAGCAATTAGTCGATCGCCGCGGAATACGAGACGCCGTTCGCCAAATCGCGCCTCTAACGCTGGGAGTACGTTTACGGCAAGTTGGCGGGCGTCTGAAAGTTGTGCTGAAATCCTCGCGCGACCCCCATTGGCTTCAACCTCTGCCCCCTTAAATACACGTTCTATGAGCGCTGCTGCTGTTCTACAGTAACGCTCGCTGTGCGGCACACTGAGCTGGACAGCGCATTCGTGTAACAGTCCCAAAGCGAGGAAAAAGTACCGGTTGTTCGGATCGCGCGTAGTCCGCCATAGCTTTCCAAGGCTCGATTCATTCACCGAGATTGGGTCATCAAACGCCGACAAGATCGGGAGCCAGATAGAGCTAGACGGAAGCTGGCGCTTTAGAGCATCCACTCCTCCCAACATTTCAGCTAGGAAGGCGAAATAATCCAAACTCAAGTGGCCTTGCGCCCCAGACACCTCGTCAGCCCATTGGGCGAAATAGTGACGGTTTGGCGCTTCCCGCAGGAAAATTTCGACGCCATCTCGTAGCGTATCGGAATACATTGAATGTGTGGATCCGATTGGTTTCCGAAGAAGCATTCGTTGCGCCACAAGAAACTCTGCGAAAGATCTATGGCCAAAATAATAGATATCGCCGTGCTTCTTTTCTAAAAATGCGCCGGTTAGATATTCCCTTCGCACTGCCTCAATATCTTCGCCATCACCCTGTGGGAGCAGTTGGATGACTGAGCTAGGTATATCCGGCGCGTAGAACGAAGTAGCCCCGCCCTTTCCGGTCCAAAGCCAGAAAGCCAGTTCGCGAAGAAATGTCAGTCTGTGTTCTTCGCCAATAGGTCTACGGGCGTCTTTCTCGACCTCACGCTCAGCGAGCCGATTAAAAAACAGATCATAGAGCGCCCAGCGGGAGACTCCGCCAGACAGCTTGGAAAGATCAACCCCGGGATCGGAAGCAAGGTCCGTCAAGATCTTGGCGTGGACAGGTTTGGCAAACACCTGCGTGTCCAGATCTGCAATCCTATTGACCTCAGCGGCTCGCTGAGAAATCCACCCTGGCTCTCGCTTAGTGCGCTGATGAGCACTTTGATACTCAAGATATCGCCGGACAAAATCGCTGCGCTCTGTGGGAGTGAATGGTTCCAGTTCAAATTCGCGGAACTCCGGCCACTCGGGCAAGCGGTGCCATTGCTCTCCAAATTTCCGTACGCCCCGGAGCACATGCACGTGCTCTTCTGCAGACGTGAAGGCACTGGGCCGGCCCAAAAGAACGACTTTGGCGCGCTCGTTGGTCAGGCGATTCAAACGAGTGATCTGGGTACGAAAGTCTGCCCAGGTCATCGCGTGCTTCATCTCATCAAAACCGTCCAACACCATGAGTAAGCGACCCTTGTCGCTCATCTGCAGAAAGGTGTGCGTGTTGAATCCATCTACCGGAAAGTCATGTGTGAACATTCCGCCCAGCAGTCCCTCCAGGCTCGAAGCGCTCGCAAGCGCCCCCAGCTTGATTAGGACCGGCCGACGAGCGAGAGGATCAACCAGCGCCTTCTTTGCCTGATGTGCGACGACCCTCTTTGCGAAACTCGATTTGCCCGCGCCGTATCCGCCGAGAATGGCGATTGGTGTGAAATCGTCTTTGTCTTCAACCCAACGCACCAAAAGATCAAAGAGCGACTCTGACCGTTGCGAGAGGTGCCGCTCCTCAACTGTCGTGCCGTATTGGGCGAGGCGCGCTCTTCCCTCTACATAATATTTATCCAAGCCGCCCTCTGAAAAAAGCGTCTGCAGAGAGCGAATATATTCAGTCAGCCCAAGTATCTCATTTTCCAGCTCGTATATTGTCTGATGTCGAATTTCAGTCTGCTCGGTTTCGATGAACTCCTGGGCGTCAGTTGCGAGGCCATTTCGCGTGACAACGAGAAGCGTCGCAGGAGCATTCTTCCGGATGATCCCACTATAATCCGTCCAAATTGAAACGACTTCCGCGCGACTTAGATTTCGATTGTAGTCCTTGGCTTCTACATACATCCCTACGTCGCGCCCGAAATCTCGACGCATGAAATACAAATCGACCTTTTTTCCGTCGGCACGCTTCTCCCGCTTGGGTCGACCAAAGCGGGTGGCTAATAGGTTTGCCGCTTCATCTCGTAGAGCATCGCCGCTGTTGGGTTCTGGGTTATCCAGGTCAAACGTTGTCATACCAGATTGTCTGCCTCGGCTAGCGTCACCGCCTAACCTGCCAGCGCGCATTGCAACCTTAGGGGATGGTGCGCAATCCACACAAGGCGCAACGTATCAACCAATGCCGGTGTCACCTGAGGCTGATCCCTCAACGGCGAAGCAACGGGAAAATGCCATCATGATTGAAGTCCATCCCAACCTCCATGTGGGCGGCGAGGTCGATGAACGCCGCATTCGTGGTCAGCCTGGTTGGTTCACCATTCATGCCTGCAAGGAGCCATATCACCGGCAAGCCCTCGGCTATACCGGCCCTGCAGCCTCCAAAGACCATCCGGAATATCTAATCGCCAGGCGGGACAGTCGCCTGATCTTGAACCTGGTCGATGCGCCCAATGTCAAATTCATTGGCCCGTCGCTGATCGATGCCGCCCTGGCAGCTATCGAAGAACACATCGGTACATCCCAGGTGCTGGTTCACTGCAATCAGGGCATGTCGCGGTCGCCCACCATCGCCTTTCTCTATTTGGCCAAACACACCGACAGGTTCCGTGGCCTTGGTCATGATGAAGCGCTCGCAGCGTTCAGGACCATCTATCCGCCCTACAATGCGGCGCGGGGTATGTCGGACTATACGCGGATCCACTGGGACAGCTACGCCTCTTAAGTTTGTCAGCTCTCTACGTCCCGGGTTGGCTGGCAAGGATCCTTCCAGGCCAGGGCAGAACCAATCACGGCTTCTATCTGTGAGCGTTCTGGCGCCGGCCCGGCGTCGATCAACCCGTCTCGCTTCCTTCGCTTTGCTCCGTGCAGCTCCGCCCCCTGCGGGCGCGCTGGCGCGCGGGGTGTGACCGCCGCCTCGATGGCCGACGCCCCTTGCTCCCCATGAAGCCGCGGAATGGTCCGCGGCAAACTTGGAAGGAGCCCATCATGGCCAAACAACAACCCCAACCCAAGCTGCCGGTCGGCCGCAAACCCTCCCATCGCCTGTTCCGCGTCCTCGGTGATGGCGATGCCGCCAACTGGACGCCCATCGGCGCGGCCTGGCCGCACAAGGATGGCCTGGGCTTCAGCATCAGCTGCGATGCGGTGCCGCTCCAGGGCCGGATCGTTCTGCGCTTCATCACGGATCGGCCGCAAGCCGAAGGGGGTCAGCAATGACCCCCGCCAGGGCGGCGGCGATTGCGGCGATCAATGACGACTTCCGCCGGTATGGCCCGCTAATGGGCTGGACGAAGTTCGAGGGGCTTTGGCTCGTCACCTCCGGTGTCCAGATGATGGGGCCGCAGTTCACCTGGCAGGCGTTGAACACGGTGTTCACCTACGACGATTTCACACCGAACAATGACCCGTACGGTGAGCATGATTTCGGGTGCTTCGAGGTAAATGGGCGCGAAGTGTTTTGGAAGTTCGACTACCTCGAACGCGGCACACCATGGGCGGCCGAGGACCCGGCCGACAATATGCGCACCTGCCGGATTCTGGCATCGTGTGTCCGTGCGCGGTCGTCTCAGCCCCCCCGAGGCTAGCGCTGTGGCGTTCTCAGGCATTCGCGCCTGGGGGCGTCGCGAGCGCTCACGCCATCTACCCATCTGAGGGTCCCACAAGCTAGGAGCGTGGTTGATCGGCCTTCGGCCTGCTGTCCATCGGCATTGCTGCGCATACCCAAATGCGCGCCAGGTATGCCGCATAGGGGTGCCCCTACCCGACCGGGCGCTATCTCAAATTGCCACCTTGAGAAGTTCTCATAGTTTTCAGAATACGCCCCGGCTATGGTCGGCGAGAGAGGGTGGCAATATGCATGTCGAGGCAGTCAGAATCCGGAACTTCCGCCGATTGCGTGAAGTCACCATAGATTTGGAATCTGAACTCTCAATTTTTGTGGGGCCGAATAATAGCGGTAAGACATCCGCCTCGCATGCTTTTCAGCTATTCATGTCGCCGACCAGGGACCGCTTCTCGATACACGATTTTAGCTTCGAGAGCTGGGCCGACATCGATGCGTGGGGCAACGCAGAAGATGGGGCAACACTACCTGCTATCTCCTTGGACATCTGGTTCAACGTCGACCCGGCAAACCTGCACCGGGTTGTCGACCTGCTGCCAGGTTTGGCTTGGACCGGCGCAACCGTTGGACTGCGCATAGAGTACGCCGCCTCCGACCCTGCATCGCTACTGCGAAGTTTCCAAGCAGCACGCGATCAAGCGCGAGCCAACGCGCGTCCAGCGACGGAGGGTGTTGCGGCCTATCATCCGCCGCCGAGAACGCTGCGCGAGTACTTGGCTGAATATCTCAATCGCGAATTTGAGTTGCGGTACTTCATCTTGGACCGATCGCGCTTCGACAACGAGTTCGTCGAACACGTGGGCTATTCTCCCCAGCCCCTTACGCCTGACAAAGGGCGCACGGGTCGAGACATTTTAGGATCGCTGTTGCGCGTGGATGTGCTGCATGCGCAGCGCCATCTATCCGACGCCGCGGCTGGTGGGAGGGCGGAAGACCTTTCTCGCCGCTTGAGCCGCTTCTACGAGAAGAACCTGGAAAAGAGAGGTGACGACTTTGACGCCTTGAGCGCCCTCGCCGGCTCAGAGGCGCTCCTCAACGCGCACTTGGACAAGGTCTTCGAGCCGACACTCACGCGACTTGCAAGACTAGGTTACCCGGGTCTGACCAACCCAAGACTACTAATCAAGTCCACCCTAAATCCAACAACCATCATGAGCGCGAACGACGGCGCGCGCGTTCACTATGCGCTCTCCCAGCCGGTTGACGGTTCAGAAGTCCCGACGCTTCCGGATCGCTATAATGGTCTTGGGTTCAAAAACCTCATCTACATGGTGGTCGAACTTTTGGACCTTCATACGCAGTGGATGGACACCGAGGAAAAGCGACCTCCGGTCCACCTCATTTTTATTGAAGAACCGGAAGCGCATTTGCATGCGCAGCTACAACAGGTCTTCGTGCGCAAGGTCCTGGACATCATTGCTATCGAGGGTGCTGATGCACAGCACTATGGTAGCCAACTGGTCATTACCACGCACTCTCCACATATCCTTTATGAGCGTGGCTTCCGGCCGATACGCTACTTCCGGCGCGTGTCCCGCGAAGAAGGGCAGGCCTCTGAGGTTCTGAACCTGTCTGCGTTCTATCAGCGCACGCGGAATCCCACTCGCGACTTTCTAGAGCGCTACCTTAAACTCACGCATTGCGACCTCTTTTTCGCCGATGCCGCAGTGTTGGTGGAGGGGAATGTCGAAAGGCTGCTCCTTCCGCAGATGATCGCTAAATCTGCGCCACGATTACAGTCTGCCTACCTTAGCATTCTTGAAATCGGTGGTGCGTTCGGTCATCGCTTCAAGACTCTGATCGAATTCCTTGGAATTACCACACTCGTTATTACGGACATTGATAGCGTCCTCGGTCCAGCGCCTGCGTTAGTCGACGACGAGGAAGACGAGCCCCAGCCCCCAGCCGCTGCCCAAGCGCAAGACGCTGGCGAACTTCACCCCGATCAACAAGTCGGACCTGAACCGGCGGCCGAAGAGGACGAGGAGGAGGAGGACGAAGATGATGAGGCCAAGCCTGGAAAGGCTTGCATGGTCCATCAACCAGATGCCGTGACGTCCAATCAAACTCTGGCGCGCTGGCTCCCTGGCGTAGTTGCAATCGCTGATTTGTTGGCAGCGAGCGACGATCAGCGGACCCAAGCGCGCGCCGATGGCGGCGCGCTCGTTCGAGTGACCTACCAGTCAAATATCGACGTGACGTGGGGCGACGAGACCGTAACCATTGCGGGGCGCACGCTTGAAGAAGCATTCGCCCTGGAGAACTTGAAACACTGCCAAGCCAAAGACGGAGCATCGCTTAAGCTCAGAATTCCCAAGAATACCAATATGACGGTCGCGCAACTCGCGGAGCGGCTCCATAAACGCATCAAAGGAACCTGGTTCAATAAGACCGACTTTGCATTGGCTCTGCTCGCCCGCGATCCAGAGCGATGGGATGTGCCAAGCTACATTTCCGATGGCCTTCGCTGGTTGGAAGGCGAAGTGACTCCTCCAGATGAAGTTCCCGAAGCTCAGCCTGCTGAAGCGGCCGACGAACCTGAGGCCGCATGACGACGAGGATTGGGCAGCCCGATACGCGCGCGGACCTGGAGTTGCGCGCCTGTCTCGATGAGACTCCTGTTCGAAGTTTTGTCATGGTGGCGGGCGCGGGATCTGGAAAGACCACGTCGCTTGTCAAAGCACTCGACCATTTGGCCCGGACTAGGGGCGTCGCACTTCGCCGACGCGGGCAACAGATCGCATGCATCACATATACGGAAGTCGCGGTTGGCGAGATTTGGGGTGATGTGGGCAACTCGACGCTGTTCCACGTCTCCACCATCCACAGTTTTCTTTGGTCGGTAGTGAGCCCGTTTCAAACCGACCTGAAGGCCTGGGTGAAGGATCGTATTGCGGAGAAGATCGCGACATCAGACGAGAAGATCGGCCGGCCGCTCACGCGCCAGGCTACTCGTGAGAAGGAAGCGCGAAAAATCGAGCGCTATCGACGCCAGCTCGAAGTGATCGATGCAGTGCCCAAGTTCACCTATGGACCGGGCGCCAACTACGCAAAGGGCGTGTTGGGGCATGACGATATTCTGAAAATCGGCCCCGAACTCATCGGACGTCATGCGCTGCTAAGAACGCTCGTGGCCGGTCGCTTTCCGTTCGTCTTCGTTGATGAGAGCCAAGATACCAGCCCCACCGTCGTGGAGGCCTTAAAGCGCATCGAGGCCGAGGTCGAAATAGAGTTTTGCGTGGGTTTCTTCGGCGACCCCATGCAGAAAATCTACACCACCGGTGCCGGGGCAATTGCCTTGGTCGACGGGTGGAACGAGATCAAGAAGCCTGAGAACTTCCGATGCCCGCAATCCGTTCTGGCGTTCGTAAATCAGATCCGCAGCGAAGATGACGGGCTCCGACAGATTCGTGGCCGAACCGTCTTGAGGAATGGCGTTGCCGAACCAGTTCAAGGCACAGCGCGTATCTTCGTTCTTCCCGCCGATAGGGAACGTGCCGCCCGACTCGAACAAGTGCGGGGCTGGCTTGCCGCTGCTGCCGGCGATGATCTTTGGCTTAGAAACGACCCCGACTCTAACGTGCGGTCGCTGGTGCTCGTCCACCGCATGGCTGCCGTTCGCCTAGGCTTCGCGGGGCTCTACGCCGCGCTCAATGACAGGGCTCCCGTGGACTTCAAGGAGGGGCTGAAGGACGGAAAGGCTTGGCCCCTTAGACCGTTCATCAACTTCATTCTCCCGATCGTACTCGCCTCTCGTGCCGAACGGAGTTCAGAGGTGATTGCCCATTTGAGGGCAAACTGCCCGCTGCTCACTGCCGAGCGGTTGACGTCAGAAAATGCGGTCGGTGTGCTCGCCGGTCTACATGCAGCTGTCGTACGGCTTACAGGCCTCCTGGCCGATGAAAGCGTGGCGACCGTCGGTGATATAATCTCCCTCGTCGGCGAAACCGAACTGGCGGAGTTGGATCCCCGGTTTGCCCCAAATCCGGAGGCAGAGGCCGATATGGGTGACGACAATGAGGAGGAGAGTGACGCTAGTGAGCGACATGCTGTCTCCGCGTTCCTGGCGTGCCCGGCGCCCGAGCTTTGGGGCTACCGGGCATATTTGGAGGAAGAATCTCCCTTCGCAACGCAGCAGGGCATCAAGGGCGCCGAGTTCGAGCGCGTTCTGGTCGTAATCGACGATGAAGAAGCCAACTACAGCTTATTTTCATACGGTAAATATTTCGGGTTTGCGGATCTTTCCGACAAAGATGAGGAAAATATAGCTAACGGCGTAGATTCTGTGTTGGACAGAACGCGACGTCTATTTTACGTTTGCGCTTCCCGTGCACGCGAAGATTTGGCAGTG
Source organism: Caulobacter ginsengisoli (assembly GCF_030814835.1). GTDB lineage: Bacteria > Pseudomonadota > Alphaproteobacteria > Caulobacterales > Caulobacteraceae > Caulobacter > Caulobacter ginsengisoli. The sequence continues at coordinate 710,358 of NZ_JAUSVS010000001.1, read as the reverse complement.
GTCGTATTTGCACCCGACCCAAACGGTGCAAGGAACGCAATTCTTGCGAAAAACCTGGTACCGCCCGCTCAACTCTTTGGAATTGAAGACCTCTAGTCTCAATAAATTAAGCGGCGCGCCCAAGCCCCCAGATGCTGCGGAAACGGGTCTCTAGCCACGCACGATTTGCTTGCCGATGTTTCTGGTCTGTTCTACGCCAGCCTGCGGAGATATTGGCATGCACGACCAACATAGGGTCCTGAAACAGCTGCAGGCGCTCTTGGCCCTGCCGGAGACGACGGAGGAAATCGCGGCCTGGCTTGAGCTGGGTGTATCGCTGGATTTTCTGGAAGAGAACGCGCGCAGCGACAGCGTCGTGCTGTTTCTCAGCGCCGGTCACATGTACGTCCATTCGGTGCTAGCACCGACCGGGGCAGTCTCTCCACCCAACTTCGAGGATCTCACCAGTTGGCATGCCGACCCATGGTCTTCCTGGTCGATCACCTACTCGGCCAACAAAACCTGGATCAGTTCACCCTTAGAGTCGGAGGCGTCGAAATCGCTACGCAAGGGAGAGCAGATTGTCTTCATGCGCGGGTTCGAAGGCGTGCCATCGCGCTCGAGCTACGTGGAGATTCTTCAACCCCTAACTCATGTTTTCGGTCTGCATTTCATGCCGGAGCGAAACGCCTGGTGCAGGCTGGATCGGCTTGGTGACATCGAAGATGTTTTCCGCGTCGTGTCGCTCCAGGAACCGGGCACAAAGACCCCGCAGGGTCGCGTGGTGCTGGGCTCCAGGAAGGTGCTGGATCAGTATGCCGCCCTCACCGGTGCAACGCTTGTCAGGCTGTTCGATTTTACCTGCATCCTGTCCGAGCGGTTCAGCGGTTGGGGCTCCGAGGACTCGGATCGCCGAGCCCATGGCGAGAACATCCAGTATCGCTACGGCCGGATGAAGGGCACTGCCAGCTATGGTCGCGGCGCTCAGATCATCCCCACAGCCACAACGCTGGAAGAGGTCAGCCGCGCCTTCTGGCATGACGACGAAGACAAGCAACACGCGACCTTCATCGCCTATGACCGCAAGCACGATCAAGTGCGTGAAATCTCCTGTGCGCCGGATGCGCTAGCCAACTACTTCACCAAATCCGACAAGCCTTGGGAGGTCACCCCGGCCTTCTTCAAGCCGGAAGTGCTCCTGAAATACAAATCGGATCGCGAGAAATACAAGCTGGATCATCGGTCCATCGGCTGTCGCGGTGCGTGGTATCTCAAGACCTACGACGTCAATGAGGAAGGTCAGGTTCACACCTATCTCGGCTACCTCAACAAGCTCCCTTTCGAGGAGCAGCTACACTGGAAGCAATACAATGAAGCCCCGAAAGGGGGCATCTCCGAGCGGGCGCTGAAGACCGACCTCTACGGAACCTGGGATGAGAGCTACGATCCCCTTCTCAGCCTCAAAGCCAAGCTCCGCAGGTTGGAGGAAATCCATGCGCCGTGGTGGACGCTGCGTGGAAAGGATCTGCCGGACAGGGTCCACTATCCTGCAACCGCCTCGCCCGACGAGTGGGCGGAGGAACTCTTGAACCTCGACCAGCTCCTGGTTGAAGGCTTCGAGGAGAAGGTTCTTCGAGCAAAAGGCATCGAACTCGGAGAGCAGCCGCAGGATCAGATGCGGTCGCTTGGCCTGCTTCAGCTCTGCCTCGTGGGCGCGGGTTTCGAGGAGGAGCATGCAGGCAGGATCGTCGCTCCGCTGAAGAGCCTCCATCAGTTGCGCAGCAAGGCCAAGGGTCATGCCGGGGGCGAGAGCGCCAAGGTGCTGCGCCAATCCATTCTGCAGGAGCACGGCACGTTGCGCGAACACTACCGGGCACTGGCGCAGGCCTGCGATGAATCCCTCGCCATCATTACGAACACGCTCCAGCCCGCTTAAGGGCAGCGCGCCCTCGCTCAATCCGACGCAGAGCCGTTCGACTTCTATGGACGCAGCGTGAAGCGGACCCGCCGCCGGTCAACCCGCTGCGCTTCCGCGCCTTCGGCTTGTGCAGCTTGCCCCTTCGGGCGCGCTTCGCGCGGGGTGTGACCGACAGCTCAATGGCCCGCTTCAGGGGGCTCCCATGAAGCCGCGGGATGGTCCCGCGGCGGATTGGAGAAGCACCATGACCCCTTCCATCGCCAAGCGTCACCAAATCTGCGATCTCAATGATGACTTCCGCACCGGCGGGCCGTGCGGGTCCGGTCGCTGGCTCTTTACCCGAGGCGTCTCGGATCTGGGCGTCGCCTTCGCCGCCAGGGCGCTTGCCGACGTGCGCGCGTTCGACACCTTCACTGCCGACAATGATCCCTATGGCGAGCATGACTTCGGCGCGTTCGACCTGGCCGGCGAGCGGCTGTTTTGGAAGATCGACTACTACAATCTCGATCTCGGTGGCGGCTCCGAAAACCCCGCCGACCCGGCGGTGACCTGCCGGGTGCTCACCATCATGCTGGCCTCAGAGTACTGAGGCCAGCGGCTATGGAACTGTGGCCGACAGCTCTACTGGCTGAAACTCACATGTCCGCTGATTGAAACGCTAGGTGGACCGGGGGCGCCAATTTTCCGGAAGTAGCGCTCATAATGCTTTCGATCAACGGTGCGTCCGCTCATCACATAGAGGCGGAGCATCGCCAGGAGATGCGCAAAGCCAGCCATGGAATCCTCGATGGAAATGGCTCCATCTCCTTCCTTCATTGACCGAGCAACCGCGTGGGAAGCTGAATTGAAAGCGTAAAGTGTTCCGCTTTCCAGCGAGGCCACCAGGTTTGGCATCATGGCAACACCGGCAGCACGAGCGCCTTCGGCAACGTGTTTCAGCATTGTCTGCGAACTCAATGTAAAGCGTTGGCAAAGAACAAAGCTGTATACTTGATCCAGCGATTTATCATCCTGGTCATATTTCTCTTCTGGAGCGCCAGCAAACGACGTGCCGCTACAGTATTGTCGAAACGAATAACCGACCTCATTCGAATCAACGTACCGACGTAAGCCTTTTACAGAAGCGCTCTTCGCGATGGAATCATTGAGCTCCGTTTGTCCAAGCCCACTTTTTACCTCGCCGACTGCAATCACGCCCTCTACCGGATAGTAAGTCGCTTCAGGCGCGTCGTTGTGGGTGAATACCGGGCAGAGGTCTTCGAAGATCACGATGTCCTGCTGGCGGCTTACGCCGCCATAACTGTCCACGACAATTCCGCTACCAACGCCCACGCCGCCTGGCATGAGACGGGCAAGTTGAACACGTGCCGGATGTTCTTTTGCTGCTCCAATTAGCCCCGGCGTGCCGGCTCCCTGCGAGAATTGGAACTCGTGCACGAGCCTCTCTGCAACGTGACGGATGAAAGCGGGTCCATCGAACGCCATACTCACCTATCCCCTCTAGCCCCTGCGCTTGAGCACACCCAGCCATTTTTTGGACACAAAACTGGACACACCATTTGACGCGGGGATCATAATATATTGAATTAATTAGATAATTTATTACCCTTGCCAGAACCTAAATCTGGTGCGTCTACCAGTTCCGCCACGCCCGCACTTGGCGCGGAGGCTTAGGGGATGGGGGCGCAGGCGTAAAGGGTGGCATGGGCTTTGGCGAGAGAGGCCTGATGACCGGCCACCAGGCCTCCCCCGCTGGGGTACGCCCGGGACCCCTGGACCACGGGGCTCACCCCGCGGCGCAGCCCTAATCTGATCCATGCGCCAGCGACGCTATAAGGAACGAGCGACTATCAAAGAGGTGCTCAAAGAACACCGCCTTTCACCGCCTTTGTGGGCGGCGATCCAGGATACCCTTTTCGTATCGCCAAGGCACAGCGTTCTGTTTCAATGCGTAGACGGTCGTATTGCTGACGCTGTCGATGTTCGCGTCGGCTGATCCGTCGGCGGCGTACGAGTGGTTTACATGGCGATGTTCGGTCGAGCCTGAGAAGGTTGGGTCAACTACCTCGGAGACCGCAGTCCGTTCGAACCCGGACTAGTTCAAGCTCTTCGCCTACAATTTTGATCTCATGAGTAAAGCCACGAGGACTCGAAAACGCCGCTTCGATCGCGAAGGGGCGGACGTCTCCCCGCGCCACCAGATGCCGGGCGAAGATCACAGCGGCTCTGGTCGATTCCTCGCAGGACGGCTGAGCCCTGATCCAAACACGCCGCTTAAGTCTGAAGACCTTACCGGGTAGCGAAACTCTCCCCGCCGAGATCGGCGGAAAGCCCACAACCGGCATTGGGACGAGGGCTTGGGACTTGAAGCCGGTTTCGCCCCGGTTGATCTGATCGTTCGTGAGTATTTTGCGGCTGACAAAAACCCGGCTCAAAATGTCTGGGTAGCTGCCGCCGTACCGACTTGAAGCGGAAACAAGGGCGAGGGCGACCTCCGCGAAATAGTGAGTAGTCACCGGCGCTTTGCGAACGGCATCGACCAGCATGCTGCCTAGATTAGCGCTTGTCTGGATCAAGCCCCGCTCGTCAGTTTGGGTGCCGACCATGTCGGCAAGTATCTCAAGAAACGCCCCAGTGAACACCCGCGCGAACGAGTGGCATTCGGTGCTCAGCTTGTCGACGCTCGCGGCGGCCGGGAGCTGTGTGGGGTCGCGATAATCAAACCGGCGCGCGGCGTCGCGCACACAGTTGAACTCCACATGGGTCGGGTTCGCCGCCCGCAGCACCTTGGATACCTGTTCTCCAAAGCGGGAAAGACTTGAGCTTGTTTTGAGGTAGAGCGATGGCGAAGCTGCAACGATTGCCCGCACCTCTGGCACTTGCAGGGCGGATAGGATGGCGGTGATGTCGCCCCAGGCTTCATGGAATGCCGCCGTCTCGACGTAGCCCGCATCCCACACATCCGGGTTCAGGCCATCCAGGACGCCATGCCCTACCTCGTGGGCGACAACTTCCGCGCTTTCGCCCGCATATATCGATCCGCCGGGAAAGTTCGCGTCCAGGCCAATATTGACGCTGCCCCGCGTATAGTAACAGTCGATGGCTTGCCCGTTCGCTATTTCGACCGAGAGTTTCGGGTATTTGCACCATTGACCGTCCGAGATGCGGTCGCCCCAGAAGTCAGCGCTACGGCGGAGCGCTTCAGCGGCGACCCAGTGCCGAAACGCTGGCGTCCCCGGCTTGGCTCCCATCATAACGGGCGTGATGGCGCCGTATCGCGCGATCTCGGTCGGAAACGGCGTTTTCGCCAAATCAGGGATTGGGCGGCCGACAAGCTTGCCGCTATCGGGATCGTCCAGCCACACCTGTATTCTATCGGAAGCCGGCGAGAACCGGGCCGGAAACGCCAGTCGTTCCCACCACCGACGCCAACTGTTCCCCGTCTCACTTCCGGTATTTGCCATTTCCCCCGCCCCAATCGCCGTAAGATTTGAATCTATCGTCTAGAGGTGCGTTAAAGTTGTAAGAAAGACTATTAACTGGCAAGCTTGGACAGGATTGAGGCGGGGGGATGAGGCATGCTCGATCAGGGGCCCGTGGCCCGAAGATATACCGCCTTCATCAGCTACAGCCGTCATGACAGCGCGTTCGCCTCACGGATACATCGACGCCTGGAAAGCTATGTCCTACCGCGCCGCCTGATGGCGAGCCCCACCTCGAGGAGGGATATTCCGCGGAAGCTCTCGCCGATCTTTCGCGACAAGGACGAACTTCCGGCCGCCGAAAATCTCTCCGATGCGGTCAGGGCCGCCCTGCTCCAATCCGATACTCTGGTGGTCATTTGCTCCCCCGCCGCCGCGCGATCGCTGTGGGTTGCCCGCGAGATCGAGGTCTTTCGTGAACTTCATCCTACCCGCCCTATACTGGCCGCGCTGATCGATGGTGAGCCTGCGCAAGCATTCCCGCCCCCTCTGACCCCGGGCGACAGCGAGCCACTAGCCGCTGATTTCCGTCGCGGGGGAGATGGCAACCGCCTAGCCCTGTTGAAGCTGGCGGCCGGCATCACGGGCGTCGAACTCGACGATTTGGTCCAACGTGACGCCCAGAGCCGGGTCGCGCGCGTGATGGCCGTCACGGCCGTGTCGGTTGCCGGCATGTTAGCCATGTCGATAGCGACTACCCTGGCCGTGCAATCACGCATGGACGCGGAACGTCAGCGGGCCAAGGCTGAAAGACTCGTGGACTTCATGCTGACCGATCTGCGCAGCGAGATGGAAAAGATGGGCCGCCTTGGCGCCCAGACCGAGGTCGATCGGCTGGCATTTGAATACTATTCGGACCAGGATCTCAGGAAGCTCGGCCCAGCCTCCCTTGATCGTCGGGCGCGAGCTCTGCATCTGCTGGGAAGGGATGACCAGGACGCCGGTCGCTTTGATGCGGCTACCGCCAAGTTTCGGGAAGCCTGGAAAATCTCTGACCAGTTGGTCAGGAATGACCCGGGGAACTCCGACCGCCTGCTCACCTATGCTTCGATCCAAAGTTCGCTTGGTGAGATCGCTCTCAAGCGCGGTGATCGATCCGGTGCGCAGAAGTGGTTCGCCGCCTATCACGTCTCGGCCGACCGGCTGCTGAAGCTGCGGCCCAACGACCCGAAAGTCCTTCGCGAACTGGCCTTCGCCAAGGGCAGCGTTTGCGTACTGGAACACCGAACTGAACCCAAAGCCGGAGTCGCCGACTGCCTGGAAGCGCTTCGCCTGATGGAAAAGGCCGTGAGCCTGTCGGGCGCGCCAGGAAAGTTCGCAGCCGAACTGGCCAACCGTCATGCTTGGCTGGCGGACACCTATCGGGAAGTCGGTGACCGAGACTCGGCTCGACGGCACCGCGGCGCCGAGGAGGAGATTCTCAGCGTCGCGCTGAAGGCCGACCCGGACGATATGACCCTGAACCTCCACTGGTCGGCCCTCCAACGGGCTTACGCCATCCTGGACTATGACGCAGGCCGGTACCGCTCCGCGCTGGATCGCTTGATGAAGGCCCGCGCCACCTTGGAGCGGATGACGCGGATCGAGCCGACGAATGTCATGTGGCAATCACGGCTTCGCCAATCGGACCAAGACTTGGCCTTCATCCGATCTCGTTTGAACTAGGAACAGAAAATGACTGCACAGATCTCCAGCGCCGGCGATGTCTACAACGGCCAGTTCAGGATTCCCGACAGTCCTCCGCCGGGTTGGCTGTTCGAGACCATCGTCTACGTCTGTTATCAATTTCAGTTCAAGGATAAGGACGGCACAAATCCACTCCAACGTCTCTCTTTCAACGTCAAGAAGGACATCTGCAGAGAATACTTGGCGACTGACTTCAACCGGAACGCCGAGACTTTTGTGCAGCAAGCCATGGCGAAGAGCGACAATATCCCCGACGGCTGGTCCGAACTAAAGCCCAAAGGGTACAATGCGGACCGGCACACCTTGCTCGATGTCCCGTCCTACAAGCCGAACACGCTGGTTATTATCGGACTGTCTACAAGCCAAGCCTGGCAGTTCCGGAGATATGACGCCGGCCTGACCACAAAACGCGACTACGGCGACACCAACGGTCTGCTCCGGCATTTCTCCAAGACCGGAAAGGCTGTGATGGGCGAGCGGCCTGGCGACGAGGGATGCCATTTTCTCTGCTTTGCGATGAACAAACGCGCGGAAGGCGAAATCCAGCATTTCAACCTCCACATCGAGTTGCTGGTCGAGAACAGCAGGCCGCTCGAGATCATGATCGATCCGGACATTCCCAACGATGGCGGTCACCTGCCGGGGTTCTAACCCTGCGAGACACAGACCTCAACGGATGGGGGGGCGGCCGTGGAGATCGGCCAGCCGGGCGGGAACCAACCCCGGCAAATCCTCCGCGATCAGCCCCGGCCCAAACCCCGCCCCCGCCTCGGCGTGAATCCACGCCCCGGCGCAGGCGGCTTCGAAGCTGTCCATGCCCTGGGCCAGCAGGCCGCCGATCAGGCCGGCCAGGACGTCGCCGCTGCCGGCGGTGGCCAGCCAGGGGGAGCCGTTGAGGTTGACCGCGGCGCGGCCGTCGGGGGCGGCGATGACGGTGTCCGGGCCTTTGAGCAGGACGATGGCCCCTGCCCGCTTGGCGGCGGTTCTGGCGGCGGTGATGCGTTCGGGGCTGTTTTTCAACAGGCCGGGGAAGATGCGCTCGAACTCGCCCGGGTGGGGGGTCAGCACGTCGTCGCGGTCGAGGGCGGCGAAGAGGTCGTCGGGGCGGTCCTTGAAGACCGTCAGGGCGTCGGCGTCGACAACCAGGGCCGCGCCGGTATGGGCCAGGGTGATCAGGTTGGCTCTTGTGGCGGCCGTGACCCCGGCGGCGGGGCCGATCACCGCCGCGTCGGCCGCCTCGGCCGCCTCGGCCAGGGCGGCTTCCCCCTCGAAGGCCTTGAGCATCACCGCCTCCAGCTGGGCGGCGTGTTCGGCGAGCGCGCCCGGCGGCGAAAGGACGGTGACGAGGCCTGCCCCGACCCGCAGGCCGCCCCGCGCCGCCAGCCGGGCGGCGCCGGTCGAGGCGGCCTCGCCGCTGATGACGATCAACCGGCCCCGGGCGTGCTTGTGAGCCTCGATGGAGGGCCAGGGGAAGCGGTGCGCCCAGAGGTCGGGGCTGTTTTCACTGAGGGCCGAGACGGTGTCGCCCAGGCCGATGTCGGCGACGACCACCTCGCCGCAGTAGCCGCGGCCGGGCTGCAGCACGTGGGCCGGCTTGCGGCGGTGGAAGGTGACGGTCAGGGCGGCGCGGAAGGCGACATCCTTCAGCGGCTGGCCGGTGTCGCCCGAAAGGCCGCTGGGCGTGTCGATGGCGATGACCTGTTCGCGCGGGATGGTGCGGGCCAGGCGGGCGGCCTCGCCGTCGAGCGGGCGGCTGAGACCGGCGCCATAGAGGGCGTCGACCACCAGGTCGGTCTGGCGCTGGGCGCCCAGCGACACGGTCTCGCCGCGCCAGCGGGCGGCGGCGGCCTTGGCGTCGGGGGTGGCGGGCGGCGCGGAGGCCTCGACCCAGACCGGCCAGCCCCAGCGCTTGAGTCGGCGGGCCACCACATAGCCGTCACCGCCGTTGTTGCCCGGCCCGCAGAGCACCGCCACGCGGCAGCGGCGGTGGCGCTCGCGAATGGCCTCGGCGACCGCCAGGCCGGCCCGTTCCATCAGCACCGTTCCGGGCGTCCCGGCGGCGATGGCGGCCGCGTCGGCGGCGCCCATCTCGGCGACGGTGAGAATGTTGCTCACAGGACGCCAGTCATAGCACTGATGTGGCCGCTTCCCGGCCACGCTCGACCAGGACCAGCTCGGGGCCCGCCTCGAAGACGCTGATCGAGCAGTGGTCGGGGCGGAAGCCCATCACCAGATCGCTGCCCTCTGCCGTGGAGACGGCGGCGTTGATGGCGACGTAGTGGCTGAAGACCGCGGTGTTGGGATAGCCGGCCACGGCCTTGGCGACGGCGCGGCGCCAGTCTTCATAGTTCAGGTCCCCGACGATCTCGCCCCAGCGCCCGGTAAAGGCGTTGCGCAGCCAGGCGCCCCGGTCGGCACGGGCTATGGTCTTGGGGGTTGGAATCTCGCCCACCATCGGGTCGATGGTCAGTTCGACGCCCAATGCGTCGGCGAACGGCTGGGCGGTCTCGCGGCAGCGGCGCAGGGGCGAGCTGACCACCTTGCTCGGCCGCTCGGCCTCGGGCAGGGCCAGCAGCGCCTCGGCGGCGGCCCTGGCCTGGGTCCGGCCGGTCTCGTCCAGGCCCGGATCGTCATCATGATCCCCCCAGGTGGCCGAGGGCTTGCCGTGACGGATCATGTAGACGCGGGTCATGCGGGCCTCTCGAAGTTGACCCGATAGGCTTTCGCCGGGAACGGGCCGGTTTTCAATGCGCGATTGGGGGGTCTGCCGCGTTAACTTCCGGCCGCCGGTTTCGCCGCAATCTTCAGCAGACTTGGTCGGACCCGCCGCCGAGGCCCTTCAGCGGTTCGCGCAAATCGGCCCGATCTCGTCGCCAACCCCCCGCCAACCCAGCCTGGGTCGATCCAATCCGGCCATCCCGCGCGCCTGGACGGGGCCCGTCGGGTCACGAGCGCCCCGTTTGGGCAATTGCCCGTATTTCGGGCCATGGCGCCTGGATTTTGGGCGCCCTATCCTGCCCGGCGAAAAGACCGTCAATCCTTTGGCGACTTCGCTTGGCGGCCCGCCCGGCGCATGCTGCTAGCCATTCGACAGCGGGCCTCGGCCCAGGAACCCATACGGCCCATGAAGAAGATCGAAGCGATCATCAAACCCTTCAAGCTGGATGAAGTGAAGGAGGCCCTGCAGGAGCTGGGCGTCCAGGGCATGACCGTGCTCGAGGCCAAGGGCTATGGCCGCCAGAAGGGCCATACCGAGCTCTATCGGGGCGCCGAGTACGTCGTCGACTTCCTGCCCAAGATCAAGGTCGAGGTGGTGATCGCCGACGACCAGCTGGAGCGGGCGCTGGAAGCCATCCAGGGCGCGGCCCGGACCGGGCGCATCGGCGACGGCAAGATCTTCGTGTCCGAGATCATCGACGTGATCCGTATCCGCACCGGCGAAAACGGCGCGGCGGCCATCTAACAACGCGACTTCAAACACCTAGGGGATAGGTTCATGGCGAGTTCCAAAGACATTCTGGCGATGATCAAGGAGAAGGACGTCAAATATGTCGACGTCCGCTTCACCGACATCCGCGGCAAGCTGCAGCATGTGACCTTCGACATCGACCTGGTCGACACCGACTTCCTGGAAGACGGCACCATGTTCGACGGCTCGTCGATCTCGGGCTGGAAGGCCATCAACGAGTCCGACATGAAGCTGCGGCCGGACCTCAATACCGCCTATATCGACCCCTTCTACCAGCAGACCACCCTCTGCCTGACCTGCGACGTGGTGAACCCCGACAGCGGCACCCCCTACAACCGCGATCCGCGCTCGATCGCCAAGACGGCCCTGGCCTACGTCAAGTCGGCCGGCGTCGGCGACACCGTCTATTTCGGCCCGGAAGCCGAGTTCTTCATCTTCGACGACGTCAAGTGGTCCACCGCCCCGCACAACACCGGCTACAGCTTCGACAGCGTCGAACTGCCGGTGAACAGCGGCACGACCTATCCGGAAGGCAATATGGGCCACCGCCCGGGGCCCAAGGGCGGCTACTTCCCGGTCAACCCGGTCGACAGCGGCCAGGACCTGCGCGGCGAGATGCTGGCGGTGATGGGCGAACTGGGCATGCAGCCCGAGAAGCACCACCACGAAGTGGCGCCGGCCCAGCACGAGCTGGGCCTGAAATTCTCCGACCTGATCACCATGGCCGACCGGCTGCAGCTCTATAAATACGTGATCCACAACGTCGCCGCCGCCTATGGCAAGACGGCCACCTTCATGGCCAAGCCGATGTTCGGCGACAACGGCTCGGGCATGCACGTGCACCAGTCGATCTGGAACGACGGCAAGCCGCTGTTCGCGGGCGACCTGTACGCCGGATTGTCGCAACAATGTCTCTGGTACATTGGCGGGGTCATCAAGCACGCCAAGGCCATCAACGCCTTCGCCAACTCGACCACCAACAGCTACAAGCGCCTGGTGCCCGGCTACGAAGCCCCGGTGAAGCTGGCCTATTCCAGCCGCAACCGCTCAGCCTCGATCCGCATCCCCCACGTCGACAGCCCCAAGGGCAAGCGTATCGAATGCCGCTTCCCCGACCCCATGGGCAACCCCTACCTGACCTTCGTGGCCCTGCTGATGGCCGGGCTGGACGGCATCGAGAACAAGATCGATCCGGGTCCCGCCATGGACAAGAACCTCTACGACCTGCCGCCCCGCGAGCAGAAGAAGGTGCCGGAAGTCTGCGGCTCGCTGCGTGAGGCGCTGGAGAATCTCGACAAGGACCGCGCCTTCCTCAAGAAGGGCGGCGTCATGGATGACGACTTCATCGACGCCTATATCGAGCTGAAGATGGAAGAGGTCATGCGCCTGGCCCTGCACCCGCACCCGGTCGAATTCGACATGTATTACAAGTGCTAGTCGGCGAAAGCTGATGGCGCGGAGGGGCCGTGGCGCAAGCTGCGGCCCTTTTCTATTCCGCCCCCGGCGGGGGCGGACGATCGCGCCAGAGCGCGATCCGGTGAGGGTTTCGGAAGCCGTGTTCGGTGTTTCACGGCTGTTCCAGGCCTACGGGCGCCTACCAACTCCGCCTGGGATGCGCGGGGAAAGTCCAGCGCACGGCTTTTGAAACCCTCACCTGGCCGGGCCTCGCACGCGCTCGCCGCGCGTGTCGGGCGGGCCGTCCGCCCCCGCCGGGGGCGGAGTAGAAACGCAGTTCCCCTTGCGCCAGATCAAAGCGCTTGGCGGCGAACCGGCTTAATGATAATCACTCGCAATAACTGTTCCCGCGAGTACCCTCCATGCGCATGCTGGACACCCCGATCCTGGCCGGCCAACCCTCAGTCGAAGGGGCCACTACGGTGCGGCTGAGCGAGGCCGAGCGCGGTCAGCGCGGGACGATCATCGGGGTCAGCGCCGAGACCAGTGAGGGGATCGCCTCCGAGGAACTGCATCGCCGCCTGCTGGAGTTCGGCTTCGTCGAGGGCGCGCGCGTTGAGTTGATCCACGAAGGCCTCGTCGGGCGTAACCCGATCGCCGTCAGGCTGGACGACATGCGGGTGGCCCTGCGCCGGGGCGATGCGCGGGGCGTGCTGATCGCCCTCGATAGCGACGCCCTGCCGCTCGCCGCCGAATGAGCACCGCTTTTGCCGCCGCCACGCGGGTCGCGCTGGTCGGCAATCCAAACTCGGGCAAGACGGCCCTGTTCAACGCCCTGACCGGCAGCCGCCAGAAGGTGGCCAACTATGCCGGCGTCACCGTCGAGCGGAAGGAAGGCCATCTGACCACCCCGGAGGGCCGCACCATCTCGGTGCTGGACCTGCCCGGCACCTATTCCCTGCGCGCCCGCAGCCCCGACGAGATGGTCACCCGCGACGCGGTCCTGGGCCGGCTGGCGGGCGAGACCCCGCCGGACGTGGTGGTCTGCGTGGCCGACGCCACCAACCTGCGCCTGGTGCTGCGGCTGATCCTGGAGCTGAAACAGGTCGGTCGGCCGCTGGTGCTGGCGCTCAACATGTTCGACATCGCCCAGCGCCAGGGCCTGCGCATCGACATCGAGGGCCTGTCGCGCGAGATCGGCGCCCCCATCGTCACCACCGTCGCCACCCGCAAGCGCGGCATCGAAGAGCTGGTCGCCAAGGTCGACGAGCTGGCCCGTTCCGGCGTCCTGAACGGCCCGCAGACCTGGCGCGAGCCCGACGCCGGCGAGATCCGCAGCGCCCATCGCGAGGCCCAGCGGATCATGAAGGCCCATGTCCTGCCCCCCGAGCGGCCGGACACCTGGACGGCGAAGATCGACAGCGTGCTGCTGCATCCGGTCTGGGGCCTGGTCATCCTGACGGCCATCATGTTCGTGATGTTCCAGGCGGTGTTCACCTGGGCCACGCCCGTCGCCGACCTGATCGACGCCGGCTTTGCCTGGCTGGCCACGACGGTCGGCCAGATCCTGCCGCCGGGCCTGCTCACCGACCTCTTGACCAACGGCATCATCTCCGGGGTCGGCAGCGTGCTGGTCTTCCTGCCGCAAATCCTGATCCTGTTCTTCTTCATCATCATGCTGGAGGACACCGGCTACATGGCCCGGGCGGCCTTCCTGCTGGACCGGATCATGGGCGGGGCGGGCCTGCACGGCCGGGCCTTCATCCCCCTGCTCTCCAGCGTCGCCTGCGCCATTCCCGGCATCATGTCGACGCGGGTGATCGACAACAAGCGCGACCGGCTGACGACCATCCTGGTCGCCCCGCTGATGACCTGTTCGGCCCGCATCCCGGTCTACACCCTGATCATCGGCGCCTTCATTCCGCACGTGAAGGTCTGGGGCCTGTTCAACCTGCCGGGCCTGGTGATGTTCGGCCTCTACGCCGCCGGCATCGTTTCGGCCCTGGTGGTCGCCTTTGTCATCCGCACCTTTTTCTGGCGCGGCCTGGTCGAGCCCTTCCTGATGGAGCTGCCGGCCTACAAGACGCCGGACCCGGCCAACATCGCCCGCAATCTCTGGCAGCGGGCCAACATCTTCCTGAACCGGGCCGGGCGGATCATCCTGCCGCTGATGGTGCTGGTCTGGTTCCTGTCGACCTTCCCCTACCCGCCCGCCGGCGCCACCGGGCCGGCCATCGACTACAGCTTCGCCGGCATGATCGGCCATTTCATCCAGCCGATCTTCGCGCCCATCGGCTTCTCCTGGCAGATGACCGTGGCCCTGATCCCCGGCATGGCGGCCCGCGAAGTCGCCGTGGCCGCCCTGGGCACGGTCTATGCCGTGGGCGGCGAGGCCGATCCCGGCGCGCTCAGCGCCACCCTGGCCCACCAGTGGAGCCTGGCCTCGGGCCTGGCCTTCCTGGCCTGGTACATCTTCGCCCCGCAGTGCGCGGCGACCCTGGGCGTGGTCAAGCGCGAGACCAACAGCTGGAAATGGCCGGCCATCATGTTCGGCTACATGGTCGCCCTGGCCTATCTGGCCGCCTTCGTCACCTACCAGGTCGCCCACGCCTTGGGCGGCTAGAGCAGCCAGCCGCCGCTGTCGCCGGTGACGTTGCCGGCGATGATCATGCGATAGTCGGCCCGCCCGTCCCCGTCGACGTCGAGCGCCAGCACCGTGCTCCCGGCCGCGAAGGTCAGGGTCATTTCGGCGGCGTGGCGGGTAAAGCCCGACACAAGATGGAAGGCCTGGTCGCCCGCGGTCAGGCTGTCGGCGTCGATGGCCGACAGGTCCAGCCGGTCGCCCTGGCCGGCGACCAGGTCGTTGACCGTGTCGACCTCGACCGCGCCGCTGGTATGGATCGAGGCCTGGGTGACCACGAAGCTGTCCGCCCCCGCCCCGCCCACCAGGATGTCCGCCCCGGTTCCGCCGATCAGGGTGTCGGCGCCGTTCAGGCCCTTGAGGACGTCGTCGCCGGCCCCGCCGTCCAGGCTGTTGTCGCCGCCATTGCCGGTCATGGCGTTGGCCAGGCCGTTGCCGGTCCCGCCGATATCGCCCGAACCCTCCAGCACCAGGTTCTCGATATTGGCGGCCAGGCCGAGGGTGACCGTGGTCCGGACGGTGTCGGTCCCCTGCCCGCTGGCTTCGGTCGTGACGTCGCCGGCGTCGTCGACATAGAAGCTGTCGTCGCCCAGACCGCCGGTCATCGCATCGGCGCCCAGCCCGCCGGTCAGCACGTCGTTGCCGTCGCCGCCGTTCAGGCTGTCGTTGTCCGCCCCGCCGTTCAGCTGATCGGCGCCGACACCGCCGTCCAGGCTGTCGACGCCCGCGGCGCCGTCGAGGATGTCGTTGCCGGCGCCGCCCAGGAGGCTGTCATCGCCGGCGCCGCCGTCCAGGCGGTCGGCGCCATCGCCGCCGTCCAGGCTGTCATCGCCGTCCTGGCCCAGGATCTGGTCGACCCCGGCGCCGCCCAGCACCATGTCGATCCCGGCGCCAGCCTTGATCAGGTCGTCGCCGTCGCCGCCGTCCAGGCTGTTGGCGCCGCCATTGCCGATCATCAGGTTGGCGGCGGCGTTGCCCGTCCCGTTGATGTCGCCAGGCCCGTCGAGGATCAGGGTCTCGGTATTGGCGCTGAGGGTCCAGCTGATCGCGGCATGGACCACGTCATTGCCCTGGCCGCCGGTCTCCACCGTCGTGTCGCCGGCGTCGTCGACATAGTAGGTGTCGTCGCCCGCTCCGCCGGTCATAGCGTCGGCCCCGAGCCCACCTTCGAGAACGTCGCTGGTCCCGCCGCCGGTGATCACATCGGCCAGGGCCGAGCCGGTGAACACGTCGCCGGGCGAGGCCACGCCGGTGACCGTGACCCTGACCGTGGCCGTGTCGCCGCCGGTGACCGCATAGCTGAAGCTGTCGACGGCGCTGGTGTTCGCGGCGCCATGGCCGGTGGGGACCAGGGCGTTGAAGGCGCCGTTGGGATCGTAGCTGAAGGTTCCGTCGGCGTTCAGGGTGAGCAGCGCGCCTGAGGCCAGGACAACCGGGACGCCCACCGCGGCCGGCTGGCCGTTCACCGCCGTCACCTGGAAGACGCCGCCATCGGGATCGCTGTCGGCGCCATGGGCATTGTCAGCGAAGACCTGCCCGGTCAGGACGCCGTTCTCGGCCACGCCGACGGCGTCGTCGCGCGCCTGGGCGAGGTCCTGCTCGGCGGTGACGGTCACCACCAGGCGGGCGACCGGCGAGTTGTTGCGATACTGGACCAGCACGCCGTTCAGGTCGCCCAGCAGGAAATCGGAGTCGCCGTCCCCGTCCAGGTCGCCGAAGGCTGCCGCCCCGCCGGGCGCCCCAAAGGCCCAGCCCGCCGGCGCGCTGATCGAGGCGAAGATCGGATGGGCGGCCGAGCCCGTGTTCTGATAGTAGCGCACCGCGCCGCCTGACTGGCCCGCGACCATGTCCAGGTCGCCGTCGCCGTCCAGGTCGGCGAAGGCCGGCGTCGAGTAGTCGCCGATATCCAGAGCCGAGAAGGGGTTCTGCGCGCCCGTGCGCTGCACGAACAGCGGCGTGGCCGGGCCGCCGGTGTTCTCCAGGTAGGAGAGCACGCCATGGGTGTCGCCCAGACCGGCGACCAGGTCGAGATCGCCGTCGCCGTCCAGGTCGACCAGGGCCGGCGCCGAATTGGAGCCAACGTCCAGCGCGGCCAGCGGATTGGCCAGGCCGGTCCGCTCGACGAAGACCGGGCTGGCCGCCGAGCCGGTGTTGTCGAACCAGCGCACCGCGCCGTCCGATTGTCCCAGCAGCAGGTCGGCGTCGCCGTCCCCGTCGAGGTCCCCCAGCGTCGGGGTCAGCGACTGTCCGGTGATGGCGTCGAACGGATTGGCGCCGCCGATGCGGGCCGTGAACACCGATCCGGCGGCCGATCCGGTATTCTCGAAATAGCGCAGGCCCGCCGAGAAGCTGCCGACTGCCAGGTCGAGATCGCCGTCGCCGTCCAGGTCGACCAGGGCCGGCTTGGCCAGCTGGTTGACGGCGGCCCCCGCGGTCTGGCCCAGATTGGCCAGGACGAAGGCCCCGCTGTGAAGGCCGTCGGAATCGACCACGTCGACCAGCAGGGTGCGGTCCGCTGTCGGCGTGTCAGAGCTGTTGGCGTAGGCCAGGCTGGCGATCACCGCCTGGACGGCGGCGGTGGTCGCCTCGGCGTTGAAGGTGACCACGAAGGTCGCGCCCTGCCCGCCGGACGCCTGGCCGACCAGCACGCCCCCGACGCTGACCGCCCCCGTGCCCGCGTCGAAGCCGACGGCGCCGCCGGCCAGCAGGGTGACGACATCCTCTGCCAACAGGTTGCCGACCCGCAGCTGGCCGCCATCGAAATTGCCGTCGGCGTCGGCCAGGACCAGACCGATCTCCAGGCCCTGGGCGCCGGCGTTGACCCCGTTCTCCAGGAAGGCGGCGGTCTCGGTCCCCGCCAAGCTTGGCGCGGTGTTGGCCTCGGCGTTGACGGTGACCAGCACCGCGCCCTGCGGCCGGCCGCTGGCCAGCCAGGTCAACAGGCCGGTGTCGGCGCCGATCACCAGATCCTGGACCCCGTCGCCGTTCAGGTCGCCGGCCGCTGGCGCAGCGAAGTAGCCGAAGTCGTAGGCGCCGAAGGGGTTGGCCGCGCCGCTCCGCTGCACAAACCCCGCCCCGGTGTTTTCGAAAAAGCTCAGCTGACCGAACAGCCCGCCGCCGACCAGGTCGAGATCGCCATCGTGGTCGGCGTCGATGAAGGCGAGGCGCGCCTCCCGTTCCGGCGTCACCCCGGCCAGGGGATTGGCGGCGGCGTTCTCCACGAAGGCCGGGGCCTGGGCCGTGCCGGTATTCTCGAAATAGCGGAGGGTCCCGTTGTTGAAGTCGCCGTAGTCGACGACGAAGGCGTCCAGGTCCCCGTCTCCATCCAGATCCGCGAACACCGGCGTGAGATAGGCGACAAGGCCCGCGACCGGATTGGCCGCGCCGGTCCGCTCGGTGAAGGCCGCGGCCTGGGCGGTCCCGGTATTCTCGAAATAGCGGAGGCGCTGCTGGATGTTGTCTTCGCTGTCGAAATAGCCCTCCCGGATCACGAGGTCGAAATCGCCGTCGCCATCCAGATCGGCCAGGCTGACCGTCGGCGGATCGATCGAGGCGACGACAGGGAGCGCCACGGCCCCCGCCACGAAAACCGGGGCCTCGGGGGTTCCGATATTCTGCAGATAGTGGCCAACCCCATTGGCGTCGATGACCACCGTGTCCAGGTCGCCGTCGGCGTCCAGATCGGCCAGGGCCGGCGCGCTGCCGAAATCGAAGCTGAAGCCGGCGAAGGGGCTGGCCCCGCCGCTGACCGGGCTGAAGCCCGCCCCGGCCGCCGTGCTCTCGCCCGCGGCGTCGGTGACGGTGACGACCAGGGTCCGCTGGGCTGTCGGCGTGTGGGAGATGTTGGCGTAGACCAGGTTCTCGATCAGGGCCTCGACCGCCTGGGTAGTGGCGCCGGCGTCGAAGGTCACGGTGAAGTCGCCGCCCTTGCCCCCGGTGGCATGGCCGATCACCAGGCCGCCGTAGGTGATCTCGCCGGTCAGGCTGTCGTAGCCGATCTGGCCGGCGCCCGAGCCCTGGTTGCGGACCGACACCCGGTCCTCGGCCAGCAGGCCGCTGACCGTCAGGCTGCCGCCGTCGAAGTCGCCCTCGGCGTCGGTCAGGATGACGTCAGGGTCCAGCAGCTGGCCGCTGTTGGCCTGGTGTTCGCCAAAGGTCGCGTCGTTGACCGACCCCAGTTCCGGCGCGCTCATCGCAATCCCCGCCCGCTTCGGGCGCCGCCGGAACCGACGCCGCCCCACCCATTTTGGGTGGCAGGTCTAGCCGACCGCGCGGCGGGAATCGGGAAATGGCGAGTCTAAAAAATCTGGCCGCCTAGGTCCCAGCCGGCCGGGGCTGGTCGCGCAGCGCGTCGAACAGCACGAAGGCGATCCCGAACAGGAAGAAGGCGAAGAAGTCGCGCACCGCCTCGATCAGGCGGCCGGAGAGCACCGCCTCATGTTCGGCGGAACGCCAGGCGATCAGCCCGGCTCCGTCGGCGTCGCGCAGCAGCTTGAGCAGGTGGCTGCGCGAGACGCCCAGCCGCCCCGACCAGTCCGACACCGAGACTGGCGCGACGACGCCCGGCGGCCATTCGGGGACCGAAACCAGCAGGTCGAGCAGCACCAGCGTGCCGGCCGTGCGGTCGAAGAACAGGGCCAGCTCGGGCTCGAGCACCCCCAGCCGCCGGCCATGCTGGCGCATCGTGCGGGCGACGGCGGCGTAGTAGGTCGGATGGAAGGCGGGCTCGTCGAAGCGGGCCAGGGCCTCGGCGACACCCGGTTGCACCAGGGCCGCGGCCTCGACATCGACCCGGATGCGGGCCTGGATGAAGGCCAGCAGTTCGGGGGTGGGCCTGAGGCGGTGTTCCCGGCGGTCGCGGCTGGACCGGACCTCGACCAGGCCGCCGCGATCGAGCAGCTGGGCGGCCAGGGCGCCGGCCCGGCCGGGGCTGCCCAGCCCCGCCTCGTGGCAAAGCGCCTTGAAGCGCATGGCGGTCAGCCCGGGCTTGGTGAAATGCTCTGCCAGGGCGATGACCATGATCATGTGCGAGCCGTTGTCGCGATAGAGCCGGCCCAGCCCGCCCGGCTCGCGGGCCAGGTCGAGCGCGCCGCGGGCGGCATGGCGGATGGCCTCGTCCAGGCGCGGATGGCCCCGGATCACGGAAATCCGCGCGCCGCCCAGCCCACTCTGGTCCCTGCCCTCGCCCATCGCCCCTTATCCCAACCCAATCTGGGCGTGGAAAGCGGTCAGTCGGCCTTGCAGGCGCCCTCGCTGGCGACGCTCGCCCCCGCCGCGCCGGCCTGGCAGGCGTTGCCGTAGGTCTTGCCGTCGCAACCGCAGACCGGCTTGTAGATCATCGGGCAGATCCGGGTGGGCTTCTTGCAGACCCCCGCCGCGTCGGCGATCACCCGGCACTCCGTGGATTTCATCTCGCAGTAGAGACCCGTGGCGCACTGGAAGCCGGCGATGCCGCCGCACATCTGGCCCTCGCTGCGGTTGTCGCGGCCGGGCGGGGCGCTTCCGCCAGCGTCCGTCTGGCAGGCGCCCAGCAGGGCCACGCACAGGGCCGCCGATGCAAAGGCCTTCATCCAACCGGTCATGGCGTCCTCCGTGTCAGAGGCGGTAACCATGCGCCCCCGCGTCCGGTTCCGCCACCCGGCTCAGGCCTTGGGCGCGAGGATCCGCACGGCCCAGAGCAGCACGCCCCGGCAGATGAACCAGGCCAAGGCGACGGCCGCGGCGCAGAGCGGATACATCCAGTTCCCGAGCAGTTCGCGGGAGGCCTCGGGATGGTCGACCACGCCCAGCGCGAAGTCCCTGGGGCCGACCCACATCCCGACATGGGCGGGGTCGAAGATCTTCCACACCCCGGCGATCAGGAAGCCCAGGCCCAGGCTGCCGACCATCAGCACGACAAAGATGGCCACGAAGGCGACGCCGCTGCGGGTGGCGAACCGCGCCACGGCCCGCAGGTTGTCGCTCCAACTTTGGGAGCCCGCCGCCGCCGACAGATACATCTCGTCCAGGAACTTGCCGGCATAGGCTTCGGGCGCGCCGAAATTGGCCAGGGCCTGGACGGCGGTCAGGCCGCCGGCCATGCGCTCATGCAGGTGCGCGCGGGTCTCGGCGACAATGTCCTCGCGCTCGGGCGAGGGCATGCGCTTGAGGGCCCATTTGAAACGGCGCAGCCAGCCGGCCACCAGGTCTTCGTCATACTGAATGGTCATGCGCCACTCCTGTCCAGGAAGGCCGTCAGGCTGGTCGCGATGCGCCGCCACTCGGCCGATTGGCTGACCAGTTCCGCCCGTCCGGCGTCGGTCAGCTGATAGTATTTGCGGGGCCGGGCCCCCTCGGACTCCATCCGCCATTCCGCCGCCACCAGGCCGCCCCGCTCCAGGCGATGCAGCAGCGGGTAGATGGTCCCCTCGGCCAGATCGAGACCCGCCTCGGCGCGCAACCGGTCGAGAATCTCCAGCCCGTAATGGGCCCGGTCCTTCAGCAGGCTGAGCAGGGCCAGCTCGGCCAACCCCTTGAGGAGCTGGGCCTTGCGGCCTTCCGGCCCGGCGGCGAGGCCGGCGTCTGGGCTTGTTTTGTCTGTCATCTTGTATTGCAAGATAACGTGCGAAGCCGGACTGTCAAGTCGGCCCTTGATCCGTCCGCGCTGGCGGGTCAGGTTGCGCGCCTGTTGAGTTGGGATGGGCCATGAAATCCAGACTTTGGGCGGCGCTCGCCGCCGGGGTAACCGCCAGCCTGCTGATCGGCTGCGCGACCACCCCCACCACGACCAAAACTGCTGACTCCACCCCCAGCAAGCCGGCCGACAACAAGCCGCTGCCCACGGGGCTGGATCCGGACACCGCCAGCGGCTTTCCGTCCACCTACAAGCCCCTGCCCTCGCGGCCGACGGCCATTGTCGGCGGCACGGTGCTGACGGGCGACGGCAAGCAGATCGACAACGGCGTCGTGGTGCTGGTCGACGGCAAGGTCGCCGCGGTCGGCGGCCCCGACACCCCCCTCCCCGCCGGCGTCCAGATCATCGACGCCAAGGGCCGCTGGGTGACGCCGGGCGTCATCGACGCCCACAGCCACCTGGGCGTCTATCCCTCGCCCTCGGTCAGCTCACGCTCGGACGGCAATGAGCTGACCGACCCGACCACCCCCTACGTCTGGGCCGAGAACTCGGTCTGGCCGGCCGATCCCGGCTTCGACCGCGCCCGGGCCGGCGGGGTCACGACCCTGCAGATCCTCCCCGGGTCAGGCAACCTGATCGGCGGCCGCTCGGTCACCCTGCGCAACGTGCCCTCGATCACCATGCAGGGGATGAAGTTCCCCGGCGCGCCCTATGGCGTGAAGATGGCCTGCGGCGAGAACCCCAAGCGGGTCTATGGCAGCCGCGGCCGGGGCCCCTCCACGGCGATGGGCAATGTCTACGGCTACAAGAAAGCCTGGATCGACGCCGCCGACTACCGCCGCAAATGGGACGACTACCGCGCCAAGGTCGCCAAGGGCGACAAGGCCGACGCCCCCAAGCGCGACCTGGGCCTGGACACCCTGGCCGACGTGCTGCGCGGCAAGATCCTGATCCAGAACCACTGCTACCGGGCCGACGAGATGGCGACGATGATCGACATTTCGAAGGAGTTCGGCTTCCACATCTCGATGTTCCACCACGCCTCGGAGGCCTACAAGATCGGCGATCTCCTCAAGGAGAACGACATCTGCATCGCCACCTGGGCCGACTGGGCGGGCTTCAAGATGGAGTCCTATGACGGCATCGAGGCCAACGCCGCCCTGACCTGGAAGTCGGGGGCCTGCGTGGTCATCCACTCGGACGATCCGATCATCACCCAGCACCTCAACCAGGAGGCCGGCATCGCCATGGCCGCCGGGCGGCGCATCGGGCTGGACATCAAGGACGCCGACGCCATCGCCTGGATCACCCTCAACCCGGCCAAGGCCATGGGCATCGCCGACCAGACTGGCAGCCTCACGGTCGGCAAGCGCGCCGACGTGGTGATCTGGAGCGCCGATCCGTTCAGCATCTATGCCGTGGCCGATCAGGTCTATATCGACGGCGGCCTGGCCTTCGACCGCAAAGACAAGCGCTTCCAGCCCAAGTCCGATTTCGAGCTCGGCCAGCCCAGCGAAGGGGCCTTCATCCCATGAGAAAGTTCCTCTTCGCAGCCGCGGCGGCCCTGCTGATCGCCGGCCCCGCCGCCGCCGAGACGGTAGCCATCGTCAACGCCCGTATCGAGACCGTGGGCAAGGCGGGCTCGATCCCGTCCGGCACGCTGGTGATCAAGGACGGCCGCATCGCCGCGGTCGGCGCCGACGTGAAGGTTCCCGAAGGCGCCCGCATCGTCGACGCCCAGGGCGGGGTGGTGACGCCTGGCCTGATCTCGCCCTCGACCAACCTGACGGTGACCGAGGTCGACCTGATCAAGGAAACCCGCGACGACGGGTCCGGAACCCAGCTCAGCGCCGGGTTCGACATCAGCTACGGCATCAACCCCGCCTCGGCCCTGATCCCGCTGGCCCGCCAGGGCGGCGTCACCCGCGTGGTGGTCACTCCTACCCTCACCGGTGGCGGCGATGGCGAAGACCAGGAAGAAGGCGGCAGCGCCGACGCCGGTCTGCTGCAAGGCGGCGGTGGCGGCGGCAAGGGCGATCCGCGCCTGTTCGCCGGCCAGGCGGCCATTGTCAGCCTGGACGCCAGCGACACCGACCCGCTGGTCAAGGCCCGGGTGGCCGTGGCCCTCGACCTCGGCCAGGCCGGAGCCGCCAACGCCGGCGGCTCGCGCGGCGCCTCGCTGGTGCTGGTCCGCGCCGCCCTGCAGGACGCCCGCGATTTCAACAACAACCGCGCCGCCTATGACCGGGGCGCCACCCGCGACTTCGGCCTCTCGCGGGTCGATCTGGAGGCCCTGGTCCCGGTGGTTCAGGGCAGGATCCCCCTGCTGATCCGCGTCCACCGCGCCTCGGACATCCGCCAGGCCCTCAAGCTGGCCAGCGACGAGAAGATCAAGATCATCATCGAAGGCGCCGAGGAGGGCTGGTTGGTCGCCGCCGACCTGGCCGCCGCCGGCGTGCCGGTGATCATCGACACCGAGGCGGACCTCCCCGACCAGTTCGAGACCCTGGGCTCGCGCCTGGACAACGCCGCCCGGCTGCAGGCCGCCGGCGTCCTGGTGGTGATCGCCGGCAGCCGCGACTTCAACAACCTGCGCCAGGCCCGCTTCAACGCCGGCATGAGCGTGCCCTACGGCATGACCTGGCAGCAGGCCCTGGCGGCGGTGACCCTGAACCCCGCCAAGGCCTGGGGCATGGCCGACCGCGTCGGCTCGCTGGAGGTCGGCAAGGAAGCGGACGTGGTCATCTGGAGCGGCGACCCGCTGGACACCCAATCCTGGCCCACGGCCGTCTTCATCGGCGGGACCCAGCAGCCGATGACCAGCCGCGCCCAGCAGCTGCGCGATCGCTACGCCAAGCCCGACAACGGCTATCCGGTGCAGTATCGATAGCCGGCCGGGGGCAAAGGGTCGCTGCGGCGGTCCTTGCCCTCGGGTGCGGTTGGGTCGCATAGGACGGACTCGAATCGACTAGAGTTCCGCTTATGTCCAAACCCGCTCCCGCAAGCTTCGACCTGTTCGGCGACGACGCCCTCAATCCCCCGCCCGCCTCGCCCCTGGCCGAGAGCCATGAGCCGCGGCCGGCTGTCGCCAAGACGCCCGGCGGCTACACCGCCAGCGACATCGAGGTGCTGGAAGGCCTGGAGCCGGTGCGCAAGCGGCCGGGCATGTATATCGGCGGCACCGACGAGCGGGCCCTGCACCACCTGTTCGCCGAGGTGCTGGACAACAGCATGGACGAGGCCGTCGCCGGCCACGCCAAGCTGATCGAGGTCCATCTCGACGCCGACGGAACCCTGACCGTCACCGACAACGGCCGGGGCATGCCGGTCGATCCGCACCCCAAGTATCCGGACAAGTCGGCGCTGGAGGTCATCATGACCATCCTGCACTCAGGCGGTAAGTTCTCCGGCAAGTCCTACGAGACCTCCGGCGGCCTGCATGGCGTTGGGGTCAGCGTGGTCAACGCCCTCTCCGAGCGCGTTCAGATTACTTCGTGGCGCGATGGCTTCGAACACCGGCAGGTGTTCTCGCGCGGCAAGCCGGTGGGCAAACTCGAGCAGATGGGCCCTTCCCGAAAGAAGGGGACGGCGGTCAGCTTCCTGCCCGACCCGGTGATCTTCGGCGAGGGCGCGGCCTTCCGCCCGGCCCGGCTCTACCGCATGGCCCGCTCCAAGGCCTATCTGTTCCGCGGCGTGGAAATCCGCTGGAAGTGCGATCCCTCCCGGATCCAGGACCAGACCCCGGCCGAGGCCACCTTCCACTTCCCCAACGGCCTGGCCGACTTCCTGGCCGAGCGGACCAAGGGCATCGCAACCGTCACTCCCGAGGCCTTCTCCGGTCGTATCGAGCGCACCGGCGAGGCCGGCGCCGTGGAATGGGCGATCAGCTGGACGCCGCAGGGCTTTGGCGAGGCCGACGGCTTCCTGCAGTCCTACTGCAACACCGTGCCGACCCCCGAGGGCGGCACCCATGAAAGCGGCCTGCGCGCGGCCCTGACCCGGGGCCTCAAGGCCTATGGCGAACTGGTCAACGAGAAGAAGGCCGGGCTGATCACCGCCGACGACGTGATCGCCAACGCCGGCGCCCTGATCAGCGTCTTCATCCGCAATCCCGAATTCCAGGGCCAGACCAAGGAGCGCCTCTCCTCTTCGGACGCCCAGAAGCTGGTCGAGACTGCCCTGCGCGATCCCTTCGACCACTGGCTGACCGCCAGCCCCAAGGTGGCGCGGGCGCTGCTCGACTTCGTCATCGAGCGGGCCGAGGACCGCCTCAAGCGCCGCAAGGACCGTGAGGTGGCCCGGGCCTCGGCGACCCGCAAGCTGCGCCTGCCCGGCAAGCTGGCTGACTGCTCAGGCGGGGCCATCGACGGGGCCGAACTGTTCCTGGTCGAGGGCGACAGCGCCGGCGGCTCGGCCAAGCAGGCCAGAGACCGCAAGACCCAGGCGATCCTGCCCCTGCGCGGCAAGATCCTCAACGTCGCCTCGGCCACCGGCGAGAAGATGGGCGCCAACAAGGAGCTCAGCGACCTGATGCTGGCCCTGGGCGTCCAGGGCGGGGCCAAGTTCAAGGAAGAAGAGCTGCGCTACGAGCGCATCGTCATCATGACCGACGCCGACGTCGACGGCGCCCACATCGCCAGCCTCTTGATCACCTTCTTCTACCGCACCATGCCGCAGATGGTCCGGGCCGGCCGCCTGTACCTCGCCCTGCCCCCGCTCTATCGGCTGAGTCATGGGAACAAGAGCGTCTACGCCCGCGACGACGCCCACAAGGACGAGCTGCTGGCCACCGAGTTCAAGGGCAAGAAGCCCGAGATCAGCCGCTTCAAGGGCCTAGGCGAGATGATGCCGGCCCAGCTGAAGGAAACCACCATGGACCCGGCCAAGCGCACCCTGGCCCGGGTCACCCTGCCCCGCTCGGAAGAGGCGGTGGAGGCGCTGGTCGAGACCCTGATGGGCCGCAAGCCAGAGCTGCGCTTCCGCTTCATCCAGGAAAACGCCGAGTTCGCGGCGGCGGACGTCGACATCTGAGCGGAAAGGTCATGCAAGCCCCCCTCGTCCTCGCCGCAAGCTTGCTGGCCATCCTGGGGGGCTGTTCCGACGGTTGCGCCAATGATGTCGTAAGCCGGGCCACATCTCCCGACGGCAAGGTCAGCGCGGTCATCTTCGAGCGGAACTGCGGCGCGACGACGGGCTATTCCACGCAGATTTCGCTGATCGGCCCGGACAAGGAGCCAAGCGGGCCCGGCAACCTGTTCAGAGCCGACACCGGACACGGCGCGGCGCGGTCCGGCGCGTGGGGCGGTCCATGGGCGGAGTTGCGCTGGCTGTCTCCCAACCACCTGCTTGTCCGATACGCGACAGGCGCCCGCATCTTCGAACAGTCAGCGCGGGTTGGCGGTGTCGATGTGACCTACGAAGCCGCGCCCTGAGCTTGAAATGAAGGAAGCGGCCCTGAATGGGCCGCTTCTCCACCCTGGAAATGAAAGCCTAGCGGCCGGCGGTGATGGTGATCGTCGCCGTCGCGCCGCCCTGGCCGGGCGCGGTCCAGGTATCGCCGACGTTCTTGGTGACCGTCGGGCTGCAGGACGGGCTCGTGCCGGCCGGCGGCTCGGGGCTGGTCTGGGTGAAGCAGGTCTGGCCGCCCTTGATCGCCCAGGCGCCCATGGTGTCGCCGCTGGGACCTCCGGTCGAGGTGTAGGTGCCGTCCGCCTCGATGAACAGCTTGACGGTCGTGCCGTCGGGATAGGTGACGCTGACGGTGTTGCCATAGGCCGAGGCCATGGCGTCGGCGGCCATCGCCGGGCCGGCCAGAGCGGCGAGCATGAGGCTGCAGGCCGCGACTTTCGCGAGAAGACGCATGATTGTTTCCACCCGATTTGTTGGTTGTCAGTTCGCCCGACAGGCGAAGACCCGCACTGTAAGCACAGGTCCGCGCCCTCGTTAACCTTTAACTAGGTGGCGATCAGCGGCCGGCAACCAGGGTGTTGCGGACCGGCTCGCCCTTGATGCTCTTGGAGGCCCAGCTGGTCCCCACCCCGCCCTTGGGCACGATGGTGCAGAGCGAGAGCGGGAAGTGGAACGGCTTGTCCTGGGTCATGCAGATCTTGTCGCCCTTGATCTGCCAGGTGCCGCTGGTCCGCTCGCCATTGGTGCGGGTGGCGTCATAGGTGCCGTCGCGGTTCAGCCACAGCCTGGCCGTCCGGCCGCTGGGATAGGTCGTGACGACGGTGTTCTTGAAGGCCGGTTCCAAGTCAGCCCGGGTCAGGGCGAACGCCGGCAGCGCCAGGCTCAGCGCGATAATGGTCAGAAGAAGATGCCGGGCGGGCCTGCGGATCATGAACGCTCACTTTTGAAGCAACGGGTGCTGTGAAACGCATAATCGGGCCCATGCGTTGACTTGCAAGCGTCTATCCCTATGTTCCGGGCCGCCGGACGGCGTTCGTCCGCGCCCTTTTTAGGATTCGCCCCCGCCCAAGGCGGCGCGAACGGTATTTACCCAATCGATGACTGAATTCGCTGACCTGGGGCTATCCCCCCTCACCCTCAAGGCGGTGGCTGACACCGGCTACACCACCGCCACCCCGATCCAGGAGCAGGCCATCCCGGTCGCCCTGGCCGGCCGTGACGTCCTGGGCATCGCCCAGACCGGCACCGGCAAGACCGCCGCCTTCACCCTGCCGATGATCGACCGCCTGGCCTCGGGCCGGGCCCGGGCCCGCATGCCGCGCGCCCTGGTCATCGCCCCGACCCGCGAACTGGCCGACCAGGTGTCCGCCAGCTTCGAGAAATACGCCAAGGGCCAGCGCCTGACCTGGGCCCTGCTGATCGGCGGCGTGTCGTTCGGCGACCAGGAAACCAAGCTGGACCGCGGCGTCGACGTGCTGATCGCCACCCCCGGCCGCCTGCTCGACCACTTCGAGCGCGGCAAGCTGCTGCTCACCGGCGTGCAGATCATGGTGGTCGACGAAGCCGACCGCATGCTCGACATGGGCTTCATCCCCGACATCGAGCGCATCTTCAAGCTGACCCCGCCCAAGCGCCAGACCCTGTTCTTCTCGGCGACCATGCCGCCCGAGATCACCCGGCTGACCAAGCAGTTCCTCAAGGACCCGATCCGCATCGAGGCGGCCCGGCCGGCCACCACCGCCGACACCATCAAGCAGATCCTGGTCAAGATCCCCTCGAGCGACCCCAAGGCCAAGCGCCTGGCGCTGCGGGCCCTGATCGACCGGGACGATGTCAAGAACGGCATCGTCTTCTGCAACCGCAAGGCCGAGGTCGATATCGTCGCCAAGTCGCTGAAGGTCCACGGCCTGGACGCCGCCCCGATCCATGGCGACCTGGACCAGGCCACCCGAATGCGCACCCTGGAGGCCTTCCGCAAGGGTGAGCTTCGCCTGCTCTGCGCCTCGGACGTCGCGGCCCGCGGGCTGGACATCCCGGACGTCAGCCACGTCTTCAACTACGACGTCCCGCACCACGCGGACGACTATGTCCACCGCATCGGGCGCACGGGCCGGGCCGGCAAGACCGGCCAGACCTTCATGATCGTCACCCCGGCCGATGACCGCAACCTCGACAAGGTGCTCAAGCTGATCGGCCAGTCGCCGGAAGTGCTGACGCTGGACCTCGACTGGGCCAGCGCCAAGACCGACGAGCGCCACAAGGTCGCCAACAAGGCTTCCCGTGAGCGGGGCCGCGACAAGGACCGCGACCGCAGCCGGGGTCGCCCGGCCTCCGAGACCTCGACGGTCGGCATGGAAGCCATCAGCACGCCGGAAGAGCCGGTGGAGCGTCCCGCGCGCCGCGAACCGGCCCCGGTGGAGCCGATCGCCGCCGCTGCTGAACCGGTTGCGCGTGAAGAACGAGCGCCTCGCGAAGAGCGTGCGCCGCGCGAGGAGCGTTCCTCCCGTGGCCGCGAGCGTCGCCCGCGTCGTGAAGAAGCCGCTCCGGCCGCTGAAGCCGCGCCCCGCGCCGCCGAGCCGGCCCGCGCTGAACCCATCCGCGCCGAGCGCCCCGAACGCAGCCGCGACCGGCCGTCCCGCGACGAAGGCCGTGGAGACCGCGGCGGCCGAGACCGCGACCGCGATCACCGCCGCGACCGCGATGACGACGACGGCCGCAAGGTCGTGGGTTTCGGCTCGGACACCCCGGCGTTTCTGATGCGGGCCGCGCCGATTTCGAAGTCGGCGGAAGAGTAAAACTCCGCATCCCCAGCGAGGGTCTAGTACCCCAGCGCCTTGTCACACGCCTTGGCGGCGCTCACGGCCTCGTCGGCCGACAGCCCGCCCAGCCGCCTGGCCTCGGCCTTCTTCACCGCATCGGCCTCAGCCGACGAGGGCAAATCCGACCGCGTCGCCAGCGCCAGCGACGTCTTCTCGCGGTTGCCGTCGTAGCGCTTGACCAGCGCGGCCTGGCCGCCCTGGTCCTCCAGGCCGTTGGCCGCCGCCTCGTAGGCGGCGATGCAGCGGGCCTGGACATGCCAGTCCGGCGCGCCGGCGGCGGTGGCCGATCCGGCGAGGGTCGCGAAGAGCAGCACCCCGAGGGGCGCAAAGCGGGTCATGGTCGTCTCCAAAGTGACGGCCGACACTGCGCCGTCGAACATGAATATGGGCTGACGGCGGCGGAACTCAAATTCAGCGCTTGATCTGCCCGGCCATCGCCTTGCGGAACCCGGCCCCGTACGGCGGCCGCATGGCGACCAGCGGGCCGATATCCTTCTTCAGCTGGCTGTAGACCGACTTGCGGTGGCTGAACTCGCGGAAGCCGTCATGGCCGTGATAGCTGCCCATGCCCGAGGGCCCTACGCCCCCGAACGGCAGCTCCTCCTGGGCGACATGGAAGATGACGTCATTGACCGTCACCCCGCCGCTGGTGGTGCGGGTCAGCACCATGTCGCGCTCGGTCTCGTCCGAGCCGAACCAGTAGAGGCCCAGCGGCCGGTCGCGGCCGTTGATATAGTCGACCGCCTCGCTGACCTGGCGATAGGTCTTCACCGGCATGACGGGGCCGAAGATCTCTTCCTGCATGATTTTCATGTCGTCGGTCGGGTTGAGCACCAGGGTCGGGGCGATCTTGCGATGCTCCTGCTGCGACAGGTCCTCATTGGCCGGATTGATCTCGACGATCTCGGCCCCCTTGGACCGGGCGTCGTCCAGATAGCCCATGATGCGGTCATAGTGCCGCTGGGCGACCACGGCGGTGTAGTCG
Organism: Caulobacter ginsengisoli; assembly: GCF_030814835.1. Classification (GTDB taxonomy): domain Bacteria; phylum Pseudomonadota; class Alphaproteobacteria; order Caulobacterales; family Caulobacteraceae; genus Caulobacter; species Caulobacter ginsengisoli. The sequence goes on along the minus strand of NZ_JAUSVS010000001.1, from coordinate 679,962 downwards.
GGGTTGTCCTTCAGGGTCGGGAACATCCTGGCCACCGAAGCCTTGGCCGCCTCGACGAACTCGCCCAGCTTCTCCTCCGGCGCATAGACATAGTCGGGGGCCAGGCAGATCTGGCCGGCGTTGAGGGTCTTGCCGTTCATCACCCGGGCCGCAGCGGTGGCCATGTCGGCGCTGCGCGACAGGATGACCGGGCTCTTGCCACCCAGCTCCAGGGTGACGGGCACCAGGTTCTCGGCCGCCGCCCGCATGACGTGACGGGCCACCGAGGTCGCGCCGGTGAAGATCAGGTGGTCGAAGGCCAGGCTCGAGAAAGCCTGCCCGACCTCCGGCCCGCCGACGACCACGGCGATCTCCTCTTCTGAGAAGGCCTTGGCGAACATGGTCTTCATCAGCTCGGACGTGGCGGGGGTGAACTCGGACGGCTTGATCATCGCCCGGTTGCCCGCCGCGATGACACCCGCCAGCGGCGCGAAGGTCAGGTTGATCGGGAAGTTCCAGGGGCTGATCACCCCGACCACGCCCTTGGGCTGGTACTGGATCTCGGCCTTGGCGCCGAACAGGCCCAGGATGGCGGGCGAGGTCTTGCGCTTCTCAGGCTTCATCCATTTGCGCAGATTCTCTTTGGCGAACTTCAGCGGCCCGATCGAGCCGGAGATGTCGGTCAGCAGAGTGGCGTCCTTGGAGCGGTTGCCGAAATCGCTGTTCAGCGCCGCGGCGATCTCGTCGGCGTGGTCGACCAGCAGGCCGATGCAGCGATCCAGCCAGTCGATACGGGCCTCGGCGCTCAGGGGCCCGTCGCGCAGGTGGGCGGCCTTCTGGCGGGCCAACAGGGCGTTCATCGTCTCAGATGTGGCGGTCATGGCGTCTTGTCTCTTCCCCTGCCCGGCTCTGTCAGCCGGTGCGGCAATATTATCCGCGATAACTAACCCACTGTCCCAACGGAAGAGCAAGCGACCGTCGTTATCTTAACCCTGCGTTTTGAGTTCCCGACCTAACCTGAGGGTCCACATGCTGGGCGCGTAGAAGGTGCACGCCGGCTCGGGGGAAGATGATTGATGTCTGGCGATGTAGAAACGACGCTGCGCGGACCGGAAGCCTACAAGGTCGCGCGGGCCGCCATGGAACTGATGGAACGCCATCAGGTCTGGCCGACGGCTCTGAATTTCGAGCTGTGGACCCACTATGTCGCCGATCCTGAAGGGCCGCTGGCCCGCGAACTGGGCCGCCTGCTGTCCGAGGGCGAGGCCCTGACCGAGACGGTCTGCGAGGAACTGGCCGCCGCCTACCTGGCCAAGGTCCGCCTGAACGACCAGATCCGCGACGCCGGGGATCAGCTGTCCAAGGAACTGTCCGCCGTCTCCACCGCCATCCGCGAAGCCCAGAAGTCCAACCAGTCCTACGGCCAGACCCTGGCCGGCGCCTCCAAGGGCCTGACCACCACGACCGACGCCAATTCGTTCAAGGCCATGGTCGACGAGCTGTCCGCCGCCACCCGCCGGGTGCAGCGCGAGAACAAGTCGCTGGAAAAGCGCCTCGACGATTCCACCACCGAGGTGAACCGCCTGCGCGAGCACCTGGAACAGGTCCGCCGCGACGCCACCACCGACGGCCTGACCAACCTCGCTAACCGCAAGGCCTTCGACGACGAGCTCGACCGGGCCTGCGCCGAGGCCGATACGGCCGGGACCATCCTCACCCTGGCGGTGCTGGATATCGACCATTTCAAGGGCTTCAACGACACCTGGGGCCACCAGACCGGCGACCAGGTCATCCGCTATGTCGCCAGCGTCATCGGCCGCATCGGCGCCCCGCCGCGCTTCGCCGCCCGCTACGGCGGCGAGGAATTCGCCATGATCTTCCCCAACGAGGACGCCGCCCTGGTCGAGTCCTGCCTGGAAGAGATCCGCCACGAGGTCGCCTCGCGCACGCTCAAGCGCCGCTCGACCAACGAGGACCTGGGCACCGTCACCATCTCGGCGGGCCTGGCCCAGCGCCAGGTCGGCGAACCGGCCCTGGCCGCCATGGAACGGGCCGACTCGGCCCTCTACACCTCCAAGCGCACCGGCCGTAACCGGGTCACCAACGGCGAACGGATCGTCGCGGCGGCCTGAGGCCGTCCGCCCTCCGCATTTTTCTCTGGCGTTCCCCCGCGTTATTCGCGTTTAGCCTCGCCGCAAGAGGCCGCACGCGCGAGGAACCCCATGGACTACACCAAGATCAAGCTCGAGGTCGCCGACGGCGTGGCCATCGTCACCCTGAACGACCCCGGCACCATGAACGCCGCCGGCCTCGACCTGGCCGAGGAAATGACCCATGCGCTGCAGAGCGTCGCTTCGGGCATCGTCGCCGCCCGGGCGGTGATCGTCACCGGCGAGGGCCGCGGCTTCTGTTCGGGCGCCAACCTGTCGGGCGGCGGGGCCGCCGGCCGTCAGAGCGACGTCGACGGCAAGCCGGACGCCGGCCGGGCGCTGGAGACGGTCTACAACCCGCTGATCACCCTGATGCGCGACATGCCAGTCCCGGTGGTCACCGCCGTCAACGGCGCGGCGGCCGGCGTCGGCTGCTCCATCGCCCTGATGGGCGACCTGATCGTCGCCGGCGAGAGCGCCTACTTCCTGCAGGCCTTCCGCCGCATCGGTCTGGTGCCGGACGGCGGCTCGACCTACCTGCTGCCACGCATGATCGGCCGGGCCCGGGCCATGGAAATGACCCTGCTGGGCGAGAAGATCGGCGCGGCCAAGGCGCTGGAATGGGGTCTGGTCAACCGCGTCGTCCCCGACGCCGAGTTGATGGCCACGGCCAAGGCCCTGGCGGTCGAACTGGCCAATGGCCCTGCCTCGCTGGGCCATATCCGCCGGCTGATGTGGGACAGCCTGGACGCCCACTTCGGCGCCCAGCTGCACGCCGAACGCCGCACTCAGAAGATCGCCGGCAAGACCGAGGACTTCGTCGAGGGCGTCAGCGCCTTCCTGCAGAAGCGCGTCGCGGCCTTCAAGGGGCGCTAACTAGCCATCCCAGGGGCCAGGGCCGATATCGGCTCTGGCCTTTGCCTTGCTCTTCGGGCGCTTGGCCCGCAGCGCCGCGTCCAGCGCCAGCCGCCCCCAGCGCGCCGCCTCCTCCGGATCGTCGGCCGCGACGTCGGGCAGGCGCCAGTAGCGCAGCGGCGCCTGGCGGCCATCCCTCATCAGGAAGATGAACGGCGCCGAGCCCGCTTCGATGAAGGCCGCCTCGGTCTCGTCGTCGACCTTGAGGTGCACCACCTCGCCGGCGATCAGCCCGAACATCATCCCGTCGATATAGAGTCCCGCCCCGCCGAACATCAGCTTGATGGCGACCTCGCCCAGGTCGCTGAACAGCTCCCGGGCCTGGCCCTTGATGGCCTCGCTAACGGCCATGACGAATACGTGAGTGAATATTCACTTGCATAGTTCGGCGATGTGAGTCATAACCCCATCATGACTGGAACACCGCGCGCCACCAACGCCAAACCCCTCATCGAACGGGCGGCCCTCGAGGTCTTCGTCAGCCATGGGGTCGACGGAGCCACCACCAAGCTGATCGCAGCCCAGGCGGGGGTCTCGGAAGGGGCCATGTACCGCCATTTCCGCTCCAAGGACGAACTGGCCATCAGCCTGTTCATGGGCGTGCATCGCCGCCTGTCGACCCTGATCGAGGAGGCCTCGGCCCAGGCGGTCGGCATCCGCGCCAAGGCCGCCGCCATCGCCCGGGCCTATTGCGAGGTGGCCGACGAGGACTGGCTGTTGTTTTCCTACCACCTGACCCAGGTTCACCGTTTCGTTCCGCTTTACCAGGAAGATGGCCGCGATCCGGTCACCACGGTGGAGAAGATCATCAAGCAGGCCATGATCGCCGCCGAGCTGCCCCCGGCCGACCCGCGGGTGCTGGCGGCCATGTGTATCGGGGTGATCAGCCAGACCGCCCAGAACAAGGCCTATGGCCGGATCGGCGACGACCCGCTCTCGGCCCACTGCCCCCTCTTCACCGCGGCGATCCAAGCCGTGCTGTTCGCCCGCTGAAGGACGCCAATGCGCAGTTTCCTCTTCTCGGCCTACTACTGGGTCGCCTCGATCTTCTACACCCTGTCGGCCGCCCTGCTGGCCCTGGCCCCGGGGCGAGGCCCGATGACGGCGGCGATCAAGCTCTACACCCGCCGCATGCTGTGGGGGATGCGAGCGCTGGCCGGCATCAAGGTCGACCTGCGCGGCCGCGAGAACCTGCCCGACGGCGCCTTCATCATCGCCGCCAAGCACCACAGCTGGGGCGACGGCTTCGTGATGTTCGCCAATGTCGACAACCTCAGCTTCGTGACCGGCGACCATATGGAGCGCTTCCCGCTGATGGGGGCGGTGCTGCGCAAGTTCGGGGCGATCATCGTCGACAACTGCGGCGGCCCCGAAGCCCGCAAGGCCCTGGTCGAGACCGCCGCCGAGGTGGCGCGCGAGGGCCGGCGCATCCTGATCTATCCGGAGGGCAACCTGGCCAGGCCCGGCGAGCATTTCCGCTACCGCTCGGGGGTCTATTTCATGGCCCGCGACTTCGGCCTGCCGGTGGTGCCGGTGGCGACCAACCTGGGCTGCTTCTGGCGCCAGACCGATTTCAAGAAGACGCCGGGCGTGGCGACCATCGAATTCCTGCCGGCCATGGAGGTGGGCGACGACAAGAACGCCTTCCTCAAGCGGCTGACGGCCGTGGTCGAGGGCCGGAGCCAGGAGCTGATCGCCATGGCGACGGGTGAGGCCGTGAAGCCCTCGGTGCTGGTCCCGACGCCGGACGAGCTGAAGAAGATGGCCGCGAAGGAAGCGGCGGCGGCTTAAGCCTCGCTCGCCGGCACGATCGTCACGCTCTCCCCGCACCCGCACGCATCGGTCTGGTTCGGATTGCGGAACACGAACTTCGACGACAGCTTCGTCGTCTCGTAATCGATCTCGGTGCCGATCAGGAACAGGATCGCCTTGGGGTCGACCAGGATGGTGACGCCCTTGTCCTCGACCACCTCGTCCAGCGGTCCGGCTGCCTCGGCATAGTCGAGGGTGTATTCCTGGCCCGCGCAGCCGCCGTTCTTCACGCCCACCTTCAGGCCGGCATAGGGCTTTTCGGCCCGGTCCATGATCTCGCGCACGCGCGCGGCGGCGGCGTCGCTGAGGGTGACGACCTTGGGGCGGGGACGGCGGGTGCGGGTGATTTCCATGGTCAGAACATGTTCAACTGCAGCTTGGCCTCGTCGGACATCCGCGAGGGATCCCAAGGCGGATCGAACACCAGATCGACGGTGCAGGAGCGGATGCCCTCCAGCTCCATGACCGCGTCCTCGACCCAGCCCGGCATCTCGCCGGCCACCGGGCAGCCCGGGGCGGTCAGGGTCATGTCGATGGCCACGTCCTTGCTGTCCGAGACGTCGACCTTGTAGATCAGGCCCAGCTCATAGATGTCGACCGGGATTTCCGGGTCGAACACGGTCTTGAGCTTCTCGACCAGCTGGTCGGTGATCACGTCCAGCTCCGCCTGGGTCAGCGGGGTGGGCGTCTCGGTGATGGCGGCTGCGTCGTCCATGGGCCTCAACTGAAGAACTTCTGGGCCTTGACCAGCGCGTCCACGAACGCGTCGGCCTCTGCCAGGGTGTTATATAGGGCGAAGGAAGCCCGAGCGCTCGAAGTGATCCCGAAACGGGCCATCAGGGGCTCGGCGCAATGGGTCCCGGCCCGCACGGCGACGCCGTAGCGGTCAAGGATCTGGGCGATGTCGTGGGCGTGGGCGCCCTCGACGGTAAAGGAGAGGATGGGCCCCTTCCCCGGCGCCTGGCCGATCACCCGCAGCCAGTTGGCGCCCTCCAGCCGCTCGATGACCCGGTCATAGAGGGCGTGCTCGTGCAGGCGCGCCGCCTCGAAGTCCAGCGACTCGACCCATTCGATGGCGGCGCCCAGGCCGATGACTTCCAGGATCGGCGGGGTGCCGGCCTCGAAGCGGTGCGGCGGGTCGGCGTAGGTGATGACGCTCTCGCTGACCTGGCCGATCATCTCGCCGCCGCCCTGGTAGGGGGGCATGGCGGCCAGCCGCTCGGTCTTGCCGTAGAGGATGCCGACGCCAGTCGGGCCATAGAGCTTGTGGCCGGTGAAGACGTAGAAGTCGCAGTCCAGGGCCTGGACGTCGACCTTGCTGTGCACCACGCCCTGGCACCCGTCGATCAGCACCGCCGCGCCGGCCGCGTGAGCTGCGGCGATTATCTCTTTGATCGGATTGATGGTTCCCAGCACATTGGACATGTGGGTGATGGCCACCATCCGGGTGCGCTCGTTCAGCAGCGCCTTGAAACCGGCCAGGTCCAGCTCGCCGGTCTCGGTGACGGGGATAAAGCGCAGGACCACGCCCTTGCGCTCGCGCAGCAGGTGCCAGGGGACGATGTTGGAGTGGTGCTCCATCTGGCTGACGATGATCTCGTCGCCGGCCTGCAGCGACAGGCCGAAGGAGGCGGCGACCAAGTTTATCGCCTCGGTGCCGCCCTTGGTGAAGACCACGTCCTGGGGGCTCGGTGCATTGATGAAGCGGGCGACAGTTTCCCGCGTCTTTTCATAGGCTTCTGTCGTTTCGTTGGCGAGCGTGTGCAGGCCGCGATGGACGTTGGCGTAGCTGCCCTGCATGGCCCCGGTCAGGGCATCGATGACGGCGCGCGGCTTCTGGGCCGAGGCGGCGTTGTCCAGATAGACCAGCGGATGGCCGTTCACCTGCCGCGACAGGATCGGGAACTCGGCCCGGATGGCTTCGGCGTCAAAGGCCATCGGAGGCCCCCAGCTGGCGGTGCGCCCAGGCGCGGGCGATCTCGCGGGCGCCGTCGTGGCCGATACGGTCGATGACCTCTTCGACGAAGGCCAGGGTCAGCATGGCGCGGGCCTCGGCCTCGGGAATGCCCCGCTGGCGGGCGTAGAAGATGGCTTCCTCGTCCAGCGCGCCCACCGTGTTGCCGTGGGCGCAGGCGACGTCATCGGCGTTGATCAGCAGCTCGGGCTTGGCGTCGACCTCGGCCTTATCCGACAGGATCAGAGCGTGGTGGCCCATCCGCGCGTCGGTGCGGTCAGCGCCGTGGGCGACGACGATACGGCCCTGGAAGACGCCGCGGGCTTGGTCGTTGACCACACCCTTGACCAGTTGCTCGGTGGTCCCGTCGACGCCCTGGTGGGTGACGACGGTGGTGATGTCGGCATGGCGCTTGTCGGCCAGCAGATAGGCGCCGTCCATGCGGACTGAGGCGAAGGCGCCGGGATGCGCCACCTGGGTTTCCAGCCGCTGGCGGCGGGCGCCGCTGGTCAGCACGGTTTGGGCGAAGATGGCCCCCTCGCCCAACGCCACCTTGGCGGTCGAGACGGTGACGCTGTCGGGGCCATCGGCGGCCAGCACGACGCGTTCCAACCGCCCGCCGGCCTGGACCTCGACCTCAAGTGCGACGTTGGTCAGCGCGCCGTCGGCCAGGGCCTCATAGGTCTCCAGCAACAGCAGGCTGGTCCCGGCGCGGACAGTGACGAAGACCGTCGCCGGATTGCTGGACGCCTCGGTGGCGACCACCCGCAGCCGGGCGATATCGGCAGGGCCTTCCGAGACGACGGCATTCCAGCCCTCGATATGGCCGTTCGAGACCACGAATTCCTCGGCCTCGATGGCGGCGAACGGCCCGCCCTCCCCGACCTCGGCCCATTCGGCCGACGGCGGGATTTGGCGGATCAGGCCGCGCAGGTCGGTCCAGCGCCAGTCCTCGTCGCGGCGCGACGGGAGCTGGGTCGGATCGCCGAGCTTGATGGCGGTCGCCAGGCTCATGCGGCTCTCGCGTACTTGTCGTAGCCCTCGCGCTCCAGCTCGAGCGCCAGTTCCGGGCCGCCGGAGGCGACGATGCGGCCCGCCGACAGCACATGCACCCGGTCGGGGCGGATGTGGTCGAGCAGGCGCTGGTAGTGGGTGATGACCAGCATGCCGCGTTCGGGGCTGCGCAGGGCGTTGACGCCCTCGGAGACGATCTTCAGGGCGTCGATGTCCAGGCCGCTGTCGGTTTCGTCCAGGATCAGGAAGCGCGGCTCCAGCATCGCCATCTGCAGGATCTCCATCCGCTTCTTCTCGCCGCCGGAGAAGCCGACGTTGAGGGCGCGCTTGAGCATGTCAAAATCGATCTTCAGCGCCGCCGCCTTCTCGCGGGCCAGCTTCAGGAAGGCCGGCGCCGCGACCTCGGGCTCGCCCCGCGCCTTGCGCTGGGCGTTGAGGGCCGTGCGGATGAAGGTCAGGGCCGGAACCCCCGGAATTTCCAGGGGATACTGAAATGACAGGAACACCCCCCGGGCCGCCCTCTCGTTGGCCGCCAGGGCCAGCAGGTCCTCGCCGTCCAGGGTCGCCGAGCCTTTTGTGACCTCATAGCCCTCGCGGCCGGTCAGCACGTAGGACAGCGTCGACTTGCCCGCGCCGTTGGGCCCCATGATGGCGTGCACCTCGCCGGCTGGGACGTCGAGCGTCAGGCCCTTGAGGATCTCGGTTCCGCCGACACTGGCGTGGAGGTTTTTGATCGAAAGCATTGAGTTATTTCACTTCTGAGGCACGCCGAACGGCGGTGGCTTGGGTAGCGAGTTCGTCGGCCAGTAGATATTGCGAGCGATCGTCGAATGCCTCACGCATGGCCCAGGTGAACGACGAAACGCTGACCTTCAACACGGCGTCGCGGAAATAGGGATCACTGGCGAGCCCATCCGCCTCTGCCGCAAAGGCCCTCGCCATTTCCGAGATACGCAGGCTCACACGATCCAAATCGGTGGTCGGATGCTCGATCATCCCACCGACCCCTCCAGCGAGATCGCCACCAGCTTCTGCGCCTCGACGGCGAACTCCATCGGGAGTTCCTGCAGGACCTCCTTGACGAAGCCGTTGACCAGCAGCTGCACCGCCTCCTCCTGGGAGAGGCCGCGCTGCATGACGTAGAACAGCTGGTCTTCCGACAGCCGGGTGGTGGTCGCCTCGTGCTCGAACTTGGCCGAGCCGTTGCGGGCCTCGATGTAGGGGACGGTGTGGGCGCCGCAGTCCTTGCCGATCAGCAGGCTGTCGCACTGGGTGAAGTTGCGGGCCCCCTTGGCCTTGGGGTGGGCTGAAACCAAGCCCCGGTAGGTGTTGGACGAGCGGCCGGCGCTGATCCCCTTGGAGATGATCCGCGAGCGGGTGTTGGCGCCCAGGTGGATCATCTTGGTGCCGGTGTCGGCCTGCTGGCGGCCGTTGGTGATGGCGATGGAATAGAACTCGCCCACACTGCTCTCGCCGCGCAGCACGCAGGAGGGATATTTCCAGGTGATGGCGCTGCCGGTCTCGACCTGGGTCCAGCTGACCTTGGCGCGGTCGCCGCGGCAGTCGGCCCGCTTGGTGACGAAGTTGTAGATGCCGCCCTTCCCGGTCACCGGGTCGCCCGGGTACCAGTTCTGGACAGTGGAGTATTTGATCTCGGCGTCGTCGAGGATGACCAGCTCGACCACGGCGGCGTGCAACTGGTTCTCGTCGCGCATCGGGGCGGTGCAGCCCTCGAGGTAAGAGCAGTAGGCGCCCTTGTCGGCGATGATCAGGGTGCGCTCGAACTGGCCGCTCTCGGCGGCGTTGATGCGGAAATAGGTCGACAGCTCCATCGGGCAGCGCACGCCCGGCGGAATGTAGACGAAGCTGCCGTCGCTGAAGACCGCGCTGTTGAGGCAGGCGAAGAAGTTGTCGCTGACCGGCACCACCGAGCCCAGGTATTTGCGGACCAGCTCGGGATGCTCGCGGATCGCCTCGCTCATCGAGCAGAAGATCACCCCGACCGCCGCCAGCTCCTTCTTGAAGGTGGTGACCACCGAGACGCTGTCGAACACCGCGTCCACCGCATAGCGCGGGGCGCCTTCGACACCGGCCAGAACCTCTTGTTCCTTCAGCGGAATTCCGAGTTTGGCGTAGATGGCCAGCAGCTCGGGATCGACCTCGTCCAGGCTCTTGGGGCCTTCCTTGGTCGAGGGGGCGGCATAGTAGTAGCTGTTCTGGTAGTCGATCGGCGGGAACTCGACCCTGGCCCAGTCGGGCTGTTCCAGGACCAGCCAGCGCTCATAGGCCTCGAGCCGCCATTGCAGCATCCAGTCCGGCTCGCCCTTCTTGGCCGAGATGAAGCGGACGGTGTCGGCCGACAGGCCCTTGGGCGCGAACTCCTGCTCGATGTCCGAGACGAAGCCGTGCTTGTAGGATTCCAGTTCGCCGACCTGCTCGACGGTCTTGCTCACGGCGGCCATCAGGCGACCTCTCTCGTCTGACGGCGCGCCAGATGGCGTTCCAAAGCTTCACTCCAGGCATCGCCGCAGCGGCGCCAGTCTTCTTGCGTCGAATCCCAGCCGCCGCTGACGCGGATGGCGAAGGGCGCCAGATCCGGCCGCCCCATGGCCTCGACCACCCGGCTGGCCTTGACCTTGCCGGAGGAACAGGCCGAGCCGGCGCTGACCATCACCCCGGCCAGGTCCAGGGTCATGACCTGCAGTTCCGACGGCCAGCCCTCGAAGGCCACGCACAGGGTCTGGGGCAGGCGCTCAGCGCCCTCGCCCAGCACCACGGCCCCAGCGGCGCGCATACGGGCTTCCAGTTCGTCGCGATAGCCGGACTGGTCGTGCGAGGGGTCAGCGGCGGCGGCGGCGCCAAAGGCAACGATGCCGGCGACATTCTCGGTGCCGGCCCGGCGGCCACGTTCCTGCCCACCGCCGTGCTGGCGGCGGCTGAGAATGGCGCGGGTCCCGGCGACCAGAGCGCCGACGCCTTGCGGGCCGCCCAGCTTGTGGGCCGAAAGCGCCAGAGTATCTGCGCCCAGAGCGCTGAAATCGATGAGGATCTTGCCGGCGGCCTGGATGGCGTCGACATGCAGCCAGCCGTCGGCGGCGCGGACCTTCTCGGCGGCTTCGGCCACCGGCTGGATGACGCCCGTCTCGTTGTTGGCCAGCATCAGGCAGACCAGGGCGCGGCCCTCGCGGGCCAGGGCCGCGTCCAGCCAGGCGAAGTCGGCGACGCCCGAGGCGTCAACCGGCCAGGTCTCGACCGGCAGGCCGCTCATTTTCGCGGTCTCGACGACGGCGTCATGCTCGGTGGCGCCCACGATGATCCGCGCGACGCCGGCTCGCACGGCGCTCTCGATGGCCAGCGCGTTGGCCTCGGTGCCGCCGCTGACGAAGGTGACCGAGCCCGGGACCACCCCAACCAGCCCGGCGACCTGGGCGCGTGCGGTCTCGACCGCCGAGCGGGCGGCCCGGCCGGCGGCGTGCACGGAACTGGGATTGCCGGTCACGGCCAGCCGCGCGGTCATCGCCGCGATGGCCTCGGGGCGCATGGGGGCGGTGGCGTTATGGTCGAGATAGACGCTCACGCGGCCTCCGAGACGGCGCCAGGGCGTAGCCGTCCGGCCAGCACGTCGGCCAGCGACACGCTGGCGAGGTAGCCGTGAATCTGGCGGCCCATCTCTTCCCACAGGTCATGGGTCAGGCAGCGCTCGCCCTTGGCCATGCAGCCCTTGCCGACCACGTTGCAGCGGGTGGCGCGCAGGGGCTCGTCCACGGCCATGACGATATCGGCGATGCGGGTCAGTTCGGCGCTGGCGGCCAGGCGATAACCGCCGCCCGGGCCGCGGTGGCTCTTGACCAGACCGCGCCGGCGCAGGCGGGCGAACAGCTGCTCCAGATAGGACAGCGAAATCTCCTGGCGGGCTGCGATATCGGCCAGCGCCACCGCCCGGCCCTCGCCTTCCGCATCCTGACGACCGGCAAGGTCGGTCATGGCCATGACGGCGTAACGTCCCTTGGTCGACAGGCGCATGGCGATAATCCTTGGCATCGGGCGCGCGGCCTGTGTTAAGCCGCGCCTCGCAAGGGGTTCTTGAAGCCCCTCGCTCGCTGTAAGGCGGATGTAGGAAAACCAAGCGCCATGGTCAAGTATTCAACCGGGCGCCAAACGACGGGACGATGGCATGCCTGAAGTGGTTCTGACCGGCGCGGCCGGCCGGATCGAGGGTCGATACTCTCCGGGCAAGCGCGAGACCGCGCCCATCGCTTTGATCCTGCACCCCCACCCGCGCGCCGGGGGCCACATGAACAACCCCGTGGCCGTGCAGCTCTATCACCTGTTCATGAAGCGCGGCTTCGCGGTCCTGCGCTTCAACTTCCGCGGCGTCGGGCGTTCGCAGGGCGAGTTCGACAGCGGCATCGGCGAGCTGGCCGACGCGGCCACCGCCCTGGACTGGCTGCAGTCCAACAACCCCGCCGCCAGCCAGACCTGGGTGGCCGGCTTCGACTTCGGGGCCTGGGTGGGCATGCAGCTCCTCATGCGCCGTCCGGAAACCGACGGCTTCATCTCGGTCTCGCCGCCGACCAACATGTACGACTTCAGCTTCCTGGCCCCCTGCCCCGCCTCGGGCCTGATTCTGCACGGCGAGTCCGACACCGTGGTGCCGCCGACCGAGGTCGAGCGGGTGGTCTCCAAGCTGCGCACGCAAAAAGGCATCGTCATCGATTATGAGCTGATCCCCGGCGCCGGCCACTTCTGGACCGAGCAGTTGCCCATCGTGGAAAGCCAGGTCGGCGGCTATCTGGACAAGCGCCTGGCCGCGGACCCCGCGTAATGAACCTCGACGCCATTCCAATCGGTCGCAATCCGCCCGAGGACGTCAATGTCGTCATCGAGGTGCCGCTGGGCGGCGAACCGATCAAGTACGAGCTGCACAAGGAAGCCGGCGTCCTGATGGTCGACCGCTTCCTCTACACGCCGATGCGCTATCCCGGGAATTACGGCTTCATCCCCCACACCCTGTCGGGCGATGGCGACCCGGTCGACGTGATCTGCATGAACACGAGAGCCATCGCGCCGGGGGCGGTGATGAGCTGCCGGATCGTCGGCGTGCTGCTCATGGAAGACCAGGCCGGGATCGACGAGAAGCTGATCGCGGTGCCGTCGTCTCACCTGACGGCGCGCTACGACAACGTCCAGGACCTGAAGGACCTGCCGCAGATCACCCTGGACCAGGTCGAGCATTTCTTCAGCCACTACAAGGACCTGGAGCCTGGCAAGTGGGTCAAGCTGAAGGGCTGGGGCGATGCGGCCGAGGCTCGCAAGATGGTGCTTGAGGGGATCGAGCGGGCGAAGAAGTAATCTCCGCGTCCCCAACTTTCGCTGGGGAAACGGCTAGTAGAGGAGGTAGGGGCGGCGCTCTTCGACCCAGGCCGCCTCGTCCGGCTCCGTCACCGCATCCAAGTCTCCCGCCACCGCCCCGGCGTCATCGACCCATTCCCGCAGCCCCGGCCCGCCATTGATCACGTCGATCGCCAGCTTGTCGAACACGTACTCGTACGGAAAATCCCGCCAGAGGTCGTAGTCCGGATAGAGCGTCCGTATCGCCTTGAACCCCACCGCCTGCACCCGCCACGGCTTGAACGCCGCGTGGTCGTAGCTCGGATCCTCGGTGTGGATCTGCACTCCGCTGTTCAGCTTGCCGACATGCTTGTGGAAGGTCGGCTGGAACCAGATGTCGCGCAGGCGGCAGCCTTCCAGCCATTGCGGCGCCAGCGACCGCATCTGCGCGATCACCTTCCTGGCGTCGATGTCCGGCGCCCCGAACAGCTCCAGCGGCCGTGTCGTGCCGCGCCCCTCCGACAGGGTCGTGCCCTCCAGCATCACCGTGCCGGCGTAGGCCCGGGCCATCCACAGGTTGGGCGCATTGGGGCTGGGGTTGACCCAGGCCCGCTCGCCCAGCGGCCAGCCGAACCCAGGGGCCGCCTCGGGGTCATAGCCCTGCATCTCGATCACCCGATAGGCGACCTGCAGGCGGAAATGGTCGATGAACCAGTGGCCCAGTTCGCCCAGGGTCATGCCGTGGCGCATCGGCATCGGCCCGGCGCCCACGAAGCTCTCCCAGCCCGGCAGCAGGGTCAGGCCCTCGACAGGCCGGCCGGCGGGGTTGGGGCGGTCCAGCACCCAGACCTCCTTGCCGTGCTGGGCGGCGGCTTCGAGCACATACAGAAGTGTGGTGATGAAGGTGTAGATGCGGCAGCCCAGGTCCTGCATGTCGATCAGGATGACATCGAAGGTGTGCATGGCCTGGCCGGTCGGCCGGCGGGTTTCGCCGTAGAGGCTGAACACCGGGAAGCCGTAGGTCGGGTCGGTGTAGTCCGGCGACTCCATCATGTTGTCCTGCAGGTCGCCGCGCATGCCGTGCTGCGGCCCGAAGGCGGCGGTGATCTTCAGGTCGCCCAGCGCCATCAGGGCGTCGACGGAATGGGTCAGGTCGGCGGTGACCGAGGCCGGATGGGCCAGCAGGGCGACCCGGCGGCCTCTGAGGGCGGCGCGCAGCTCGGGTTCGGCGATGAGGCGGTCGATGCCGAAGTTCATGCGTAATCCATCGTCGGGATGTCGCCCGCGAAGGCGACAGGGTTGTGGAAGTCCGGCTCGCCCGGCGGGTGGGCCAGGGCCCAGAAGGACCGCTGGCCACCTGGGTCCTCGATGATGGCCGACAGCCCGATGCGTAGGGGCTCGGCGAGCGACAGCCCGGGCAGGCCGCTCAGGTCGAGCGTCGCCACCATGCTGAGCGATTTGGATCCGGTCCGAAAGCCGTGGTCCAGCACCGGCGTTCCCGGCGCATTGGTCATCTCGCCCCGGTACGACGCCAGGCGATAGGCCGCCCAGCCGCCGGAGGGCGAGAAATTGAACTCGTAGTAGCTCTCGCCCTCGCCCCGCACGAACAGCTCGAAACAGCTGTGCTTCCACAGATCGTCCTGCCGCGAGCGGCCGCGAAACGCCGGCAGGACGATGCCGCCCAGGTCGCCGGTCAGCAGCCAGGTCAGGGTCAGGGTTTGCGGCGTCCCGCGCAGGACGTCGACCTCGATGTATTCGACCGACCCAATCCCGGAGGGGGGGGAAGGATTGTCGGGGTGAGCCTTGAGCGCCAGCAGCATACCCCTTCGATAGCGACCGCTTGACGCCGGTCAATGGGCGAGGCTACCAAGCGGCCCATGATCGCCGCTCGCCCCGCTACCGGCCGGTACTACCGCCCCTCCTACTGAGGCGCGGCGCGATCCTGCTTGCCGCCCAATCGCCGGCGGCATGATCTCCAAAACTCCGATCAGACAGCCCCCGGCCCTTCCCCAAGGAGCCAACTGTCATGAACGCCATCACCGTGCTACAGCCGCCCGCCGCGCAACTTGAGATTCCGCCGATGTCCGACGCCTTCAAGTCCTCGTTCCTGCAGGTCATGCGCGACCGCGGCTACATCCACCAGATCACCCATCCGGACGAGCTGGACCAGGCGGCGGCCGGCGGGGTCGTCACCGGCTACATCGGCTTCGACGCCACCGCGCCCAGCCTGCATGTCGGCAACCTCTTGACCATCATGATGCTGCGCCGCCTGCAGCAGGCCGGCCATCGCCCCATCGTGCTGATGGGCGGAGGCACCACCAAGGTCGGCGATCCCTCGGGCAAGGACGAGACCCGCAAGCTGCTCAGCGAGGCCGACATCGAGGCCAATATCGCCAGCATCAAGACGGTGTTCAGCCGTTTCCTGACCTTTGGCGACGGTCCGACCGACGCCATCATGGTCAACAATGACGAGTGGCTGAGCAAGCTCGGCTACATCGACTTCCTGCGCGACTACGGCGTGCATTTCACCATCAACCGCATGCTGGCCTTCGACTCGGTCAAGCTGCGGCTGGACCGCGAGCAGCCGCTGACCTTCATCGAATTCAACTACATGCTGATGCAGGCCACCGACTTCCTGGAGCTGAACCGCCGCTACGGCTGCAGCCTGCAGATGGGCGGCTCGGACCAGTGGGGCAACATCCTCAACGGCGTGGAGCTGATCCGCCGCGTCGATCAGAAGCCGGCCTTCGGCCTGACTACCCCCCTGCTGGCCACCAGCTCGGGCGCCAAGATGGGCAAGACGGCGGCCGGGGCGGTCTGGCTGAACGCCGACATGCGCAGCCCCTACGACTACTGGCAGTTCTGGCGCAACGCCGAGGACGCCGATGTCGGCCGCTTCCTGCGCCTCTACACCGACCTGCCCCTGGCCGAGATCGCTCGCCTCGAAGCCCTCGAAGGCGCCGGCATCAACGAGGCCAAGAAGGTCCTCGCCGACGCGGCCACCACCCTGCTGCACGGCGAAGAGGCCGCGCGGGCGGCGCGGGACGCGGCGGAAAAGGCCTTCGAACAGGGCTCGGTCAGCGGCGACCTGCCCAGCTACGAGATTCCCGCGGCCAGCCTGGCCGAGGGGATCATGCTGGCGGCCCTGGCGGTCGACGCCGGTCTGGCGGGCTCGCGCTCCGACGCGCGGCGCCTGGCCCAGGGCGGCGGGCTGAAGGTCAACGACGTGGCCGTGGCGGACGGCAACCAGATGGTGACCCCCGCCGACCTGGTCGACGGGGTGATCAAGCTGGCGGCCGGCAAGAAGAAGATCGTGCTGGTGCGGCCGGTCTAGGGGCTCGGGCGAAATGAAGATCGCCATCTGCGGTTCGATGAGCTTCATCGACGAAATGGAGGCGATCGCCGCCGACCTCCGCGCCCACGTAGAGGCGGTGTTCACACCGGTTCGGGAAGAGGGCGACCTCGACTGGGACTCGCTGCCCCTGGAGCAGGCGGTCGACAGGAAACGAGGCTACCTCCTCGGCTACCTGGAACAGATTCGCGCCTGCGACGGGGTTCTGATCGCCAACTTCGAAAAGCATGGCGTTGCGGGTTATGTCGGACCAAACACCCTGGTCGAGGCCGCCTTCGCCCACGCCGCGGGCAAGCCGGTCGCCTTCCTCAACCCGCCAGGCCCGCAACCGGCCAGGCTGGAGGCGTTGGCCATGATGACAATCTGCCTTGATGGAGGCGGGGCGGCTATCCCCGCCTGGGCCGCGGGTTTGGCTCCGTAAGACTCAGGGGCCCTCAGCTGCACTCCGCCTTCAGGACGACCGCCGACCGCACCTGATCCACACCGGCTATGGCGCTCAGCCTGTCCACCAACTGGGACAGGTCGCGGGCGTTGTTCACCTTGACCACCACATAGGCGTCGAGCGGGCCGGTCACCGAGTAGTAGTTGGTGATCTCGGGCCAGTGGCGGAACTTCTCGACGACCGGGAAACAGGGCCGCTGGCTGAAGGTGATCGAGAGCACGGCCCCCAGGCTGTTGTCCTCGCCCGCCCCAGACAGGTCCCCCAGCACCGCCCGGTAGCCGACGATGACCTTGTCGCGCTCCAGCCGGGCCATGCGGGCCTGCAGCGCCGTGCGCGACAGGGCCAGCTCCCGGGCCAGCGCCGTCAGCGTCATGCGGGCGTTCTGGCACAGCAGCGAAACCAGCTTCTCGTCGATGGCGTCCCGGACGCCGCCGTTTCGTCTATCGGCCATGGGTTTTCAATCGTTTCGCCAGGGTCCGCCGCCGTCTTGCTGATGGCGACGCACATGCTTGGCCGCAACAATCGGCCGCGAACGGAAGCTGTCAAGGAGGCCCCGCTTGCGACCGCTGAACCGCGACGCCACCCTGCTGGTGGTCGACATGCAGATGGGCTTCGACGACCCCGCCTGGGGCGTCCGCAACAACCCAGCGGCGGAGGCCAGGGTCGCGGCCCTGCTGGCGGCCTGGCGGGCGGCAGGCGCGCCGGTCATCCATGTCCATCATGACTCCCCCAGCCCCGCCGGCCGGCTGCGGCCGGGGACGCCCGGCAATGCGCCCAAGCCCCAGGCCCGGCCGCTGGCCGGAGAACGGCTCTATCGCAAGCGGGTCAACAGCGCCTTCATCGGCACGACGCTCGAGGCCGACCTGCGCGCGGCGGGCGCCCCTGCCCTGGTCATCGTGGGCCTGACCACCAACCACTGCATCTCCACGACCGCGCGCATGGCCGCCAACCTGGGCTTCGAGACCATCGTGGTGGCGGACGCCACCGCGACCTTCGCCCGGGCCAATCTCGACGGGCGGATCCGTCCCGCCGACGAGGTTCACAACGCCGCGCTCAGCGACCTGAAGGACGAGTTCGCCCAGGTCGTCGACACCCGCGCCGTGCTGACGGCTCTCGGCGTGCACGAGGCGGCCAATGACTAGGAGGCTACTCACCGCTTGCGCCGCCGCCGCCATCCTGTCCGGGTCGGCCCTCGCCGGCTCGACGCCCCGCGCGGCGGACCCGCCGGCCATCGACGCTTCCGTACGGCCTGGCGATGACTTCTACGGCTACGCCAACGGCGACTGGCTGAAGACCACGCCCTTGCCGCAAGGCCGGGACCGCTACGACACCACCGCCATGCTGCGGGACGAAACCGCCCGGCAGGTCCGCGACCTGGTCGAGGCTGCCGCCAAGGCCCCGGCCTCAGCCCGCGCCCGCCGGATCGGCGACTACTACGCCAGCTGGATGGACCAGGCCGGCATCGAGGCCAAGGGCGTGCAGCCCCTGGCCGGCGGACTGGCCGCCATCGCCGTCATCCGGGACCGCCAGGGCCTTGCGACCTATCTGGGCCGCAGCCTGCGGCTCGACGACGGGAGTAATACCCAGACCGACGGCCTGTTCGGCGTCTGGATCCACCAGGGCTTCCACGACCCCGACCACTATGTCCCCCACCTAGTGCAGGGCGGACTGGGCCTCCCTGATCGCGACGACTATCTGGACGCCGGCCCCGAGGCGGCCGCGCGCCGGGACGTCTACCGGGCCCATGTCGCGAGAGTGCTGAAGCTGGCCGGCTTCGACCAGCCCGACCTCCGCGCCGGCCGCGTCCTGGCCCTGGAAATCGCCATCGCCAAGACCCACGCCTCCCGCGCCGACACCGACGATGTCTTCAAGACCGACAACGCCTGGCGCCGCGCCGACTTCGCCGCCAGGGCGCCTGGCCTGGACTGGGCCGCCTGGTTCAAGGCCGCGGGCCTGGACCGGCAGGACCAGTTCCTCGTCTGGCAGCCCTCGGCCGTGGTCGGCGCGGCCAGCCTGGTGGGCAGCCAGCCGCTGGTGGCATGGAAGGACTACCTCGCCTTCCATCTCGCCGAACACCATGCGGCGGTGCTGCCCAGGGCCTTCGGCGGGGAGGGAAACTCCCCCCTCAACCGCCCCGCCGGAGGCCCACCCCTCGCCGAGGATCGCGTCCCTCAGGCCATAGCCGCCACCACCGCGGCCCTGGGCGAGGACATCGGCCAGCTCTATGTCGCCCGCTACTTCCCGCCCCAGGCCAAGGCCGCGGCGGCGGCGATGGCCGAGACCCTTCGCACCGCCCTCATCGCCCGCGTCGAACGGCAGGCTTGGCGCTCGCCCGCGGCCCGCCAGACGGCGCTGGCCAAGCTGGCGGGGTTGAGGATCGGGGTCGGCTATCCGGACCGCTGGATCGACTACTCAGGGCTGGCGGTGGTGCGCGGCGACGCCTTCGGCAACCTGGACCGCGCCGAGGCCTTCGCCTACCGCCGCGAGCTGGCCAAGCTGGGTCGGCCCGTCGACCCGGCCGAATGGATCCAGCTCTATCCGCAGCAGGTCGGCGCCATCATCAACTTCAGCCCCAACGCCATGCAGTTCTCGGCGGCCCTGCTGCAGCCGCCCTATTTCGACCCCACGGGCGACGCCGCGACCAACTACGGCTCGGCGGGCGCCGGCATGGCCCACGAGATCACCCACAGCGTCGACGAACTGGGCAGTCTCTACGACGCCCGCGGCCGCCTGGTCCGCTGGTGGGGCCCCGAAGACCTGGCCCGCTACCGCGCCGCCGCCGCCCCGCTGCTCGCCCAGCTCAACGCCTATTGCCCGCAGCCCGGCCTCTGCGTGAACGGCGAGCAGGTGCTGGGCGAGAGCATCGCCGATCTCGCCGGCCTGCTGGCGGCCCACGACGCCTACTTGCTGTCGCTGAACGGCCGGCCCGACACGGTCAAGAACGGCCTGACGGGCGAGCAGCGCTTCTTCCTGGCCTTCGCCCGCCGCTGGCGCCGCGTCCAGACCGACGCCGCCCTGCGCCGGCAGATCGCCACGGACACCCATCCGCCGGGCGCCTACCGGACCGCCACGGTGCGGAACCTGGAGGCCTGGGGGTCAGCGTTCGATGTGAAGCCGGGGGACAGCCTCTATTTGAGACCGGAGGCGCGGCCGCGAATCTGGTGAGAGCGCGCTTAAGCGAGCGCGTGCCGCGACCTCGCCGATGATCAGCACGACGGGTCCGTCGCAGGCCTGGGCCGCCAGGCGATCGGCCAGGTCACCCAGCACGCCCGGGATGGCCCGCGCCTCCGGTCGTCCGGCGTTTTCGACGGCCATGGCCGGGGTGCTTGGGGCGCGGCCCTGGGCGATCAGCTGGCCGGCGACAGCGCCCAGCTGGTCGCGGCCCATATAGAGCGCCAGGGTAGCCTCGGGATCGGCGGCTGCCGCCCAGTCGGATGGGGCCAGGCCCTCCCGGGTCATGGCGGTGGCGAAGACCAGGCGGCGGGCCTCGCCGCGATGGGTCAGCGGGAAGCCGAACTGAGCCGCGGCGGCGCAGGCGGCGGTGACGCCCGGGACGATCTCGGTCTCGACGCCGTGGGCCCGCAGGAAGGCGGCCTCCTCGCCTACCCGCCCGAAGATGGAGGGATCGCCGCCCTTCAGCCGCACGACCTTCAGGCCCCGCCGCGCCAGGCGGAGCATCAGGCGGTTTATGGTTTCCTGCTTCAGGCTGGCCCGGCCGGCCCGCTTGCCGGTGCGGATCTTCAGGCAGGCGGCGGGGGCCAGGGCGACGATCTCGGCCGAAACCAGGGCGTCATAGAGCACAGCCTGAGCGCCCTCGATGGCGCGCAGGGCGCGGACCGTCAGCAGATCCGCCGCCCCGGGTCCCGCCCCGACGAGCTGGACCCGGCCGATTGCAGGGCTATGCGGCATGCAGGGCCTCCGGTTTGCGGGTTCTAAGCTGGTGGGCGATCTGCGGCCGGCACGAGCCGCAGGCCGCCCCGGCCCCGGTCGCCTCGGCCACCGCGTCCAGGTCGTCCGCGCCGGCGGCGATGGCCGCGTCGATGCGGTCGGCCCGCACGCCCCGGCAGGCGCAGACGATGGGGGCGGTCGAGAGCGGCTGGCCCGGCGCGCGGCCGATCAGCAGGGTGGAGCGATCGGCCGCCGTCAGGGCGCCCTGGGTGAACAGCGCGGCCAGCCATTCGCGCGGCGGCAGGCGGCCGGTGGTGGCGGTGAACAACACCCGGTCCAGACGGTCGCCGTCGAGGAAGGCCTCGCGCAGGCTGCCCACCGTCTGGTCCTCGTAGCGCAGCACCTCGGCGGCGGGCGACCCCTTGATCAGGACGCGGCGTAGGGCCTCGCGCTCCTCGTCGTCGCCCCGGCCGGCGAACTCATGCAACTGGCAGCCGTCCTGCGGAATGCGCCGCCAGACCAGGTCCAGGTCGCTGGGGGCCGCCCAGGCCTGGCGCGACAGGAAGAAGCCCCGCCAGGTCTCGCGATAGGGACGCACCTGGGCGGGGCTGTGCTTGAATTCCGGCTGGCCGGAGCGGGGATCGACGGTGGGCCCGACCAGGAGATTGGCCCTGCCGGCCGGGGCGTAGGCCGCCGTCCAGTGCATGGGCATGAAGAGATCGCCCCGCCGCTGCCGGTCGGTGAGCCGCGCCGGCGCCACCGCCTCGCCGCTGGCCGTGCGCACCCGGGTCAGGGCGCCCTCGGTCACGCCGGCCGCCGCCGCGTCCTCGGGATGAATGTCGACATAGGGCTCGGGCGCGTGGCGGCAGAGCTCGGGGGCCAGGCCGGTGCGGGTCAGGGTGTGCCAGTGATCGCGGACCCGGCCGGTGTTGAGGGCCAGCGAAAAGGCGCCGTCGAGCGGGATGGCGGCGCCCTGCGGCGCGACCGGGTTCATCAGGGCGCGGCCGTCCGGGGTCTGGAACCGGCCGTCGACGAAGAGGCGCGCCGTCCCCTCCCCCGCCGGCGTGATCGGCCACTGCACCGGCGCCAGGGCGTCGTAGCCGGCCTGATCCAGCCCGACCAGCGGGCCCAGGTTCAGGGTGCGGTCCTGGTTCTCATAGGCGGTCAGACGGGCCCATTCGCGGAACACCTGGCCGGGGCCGCGCCAGGCGAAGGCCTCGCCAAAGCCCATGGCGTCCGCCACGTCGGCGACGATGCGCCAGTCGGCCCTGGCCTCGCCGGGCGGATCGAACAGCGGCCGCTGGCGCGAGATGCGGCGCTCGGAATTGGTGACCGTGCCGTCCTTCTCGCCCCAGGCCAGGGCCGGCAGCCGCACATGGGCCAGGTCCAGGGTGTCGCCGCTGGCCATGACGTCGGAGACGACCACGAACGGACAGGCCTTCAGCGCCTCGCGGACCTTGCCGGTCCCCGGCAGGCTGACGGCGGGATTGGTGGCCATGATCCACAGGGCCTTGATACGCCCCTCGGCGACGGCGTCGAAGAGCTCGACCGCCTTGAGCCCCGCCCGCTCGGCCACCGCCGGCGCGGCCCAGAACCGGGCCAGGCGCGCGCGGCTTTCCGGCTCGAAGTCCATATGGGCGGCCAGGGTGTTCGCCATGCCGCCCGTTTCGCGCCCCCCCATGGCGTTGGGCTGGCCGGTGATCGAGAAGGGGCAGGCCCCGGGCTTGCCGATCCGGCCGGTGGCCAGGTGGGCGTTGATGATGGCCAGCCCCTTGGCCACGCCCTGGGCCGACTGGTTGGCGCCCATGGAAAACAGGCTGACGGTGCGGGGCGTCTGGGCGAACCAGGCGTAGAACCGTTCCAGATCAGCCGGGATCAGGTCGCAGTCGGCGGCGACGGCCGCCAGGGATTGGTCGTCCCTGGCCAGGGCGGCTTCGACCTCGGCGAACCCCGAGACATGGGCGGCGACATAGGCCCGGTCGACCGCGCCGCGCTGGATCAGGTCGGCCAGCAGGCCGTTCCAAAGCCTGACATCGCTCTGGGGCCGCAGGGGCAGATGCAGGTCGGCGACCTCGGCGGTGTCGGTGCGGCGCGGGTCGATGACCACATGGCGCTGGCCCGCCGCCCGCGCCGCTTCCAGGCGGCGGAACAGCACCGGATGGGTCCAGGCGGCGTTGTGGCCGGCGAACACCACCAGGTCGGCCAGGTCCAGGTCCTCATAGCAGCCGGGGACCAGGTCGGCGCCGAAGCTGAGCTTATGGGCCACCACCGCCGAGGCCATGCAGAGCCGGCTGTTGGTGTCGATATTGCCCGAGCCGATGAAGCCCTTCATCAGCTTGTTGGCGGCGTAATAGTCCTCGGTCAGCAGCTGGCCCGATACATAGAAGGCCACCGAGTCCGGGCCGTGCCGCTCGATGGCGGCGCGGAAGCGGCGGGCGATCAGGGCCGTCGCCTCGCTCCAGCCGGCGCGGCGCTCGCCGATCATCGGATGCAGCAGCCGCCCTTCTAACCCCACCGTCGAACCCAGGGCCGCGCCCTTGGAGCACAGCCGGCCGCGGTTGGCCGGATGCTCGGGATCACCCGCCGCCACCACCGTCCGCCCCTGCGGCTTCACCGCCAGGCCGCAGCCGACGCCGCAGTAGGGACAGGTGGTGCGGATGCTCAACGCGGCCGGCCCAGCAGGATGCGGCCTTCCTCCACCCGCAGCGGCGCGACGGGGGCGCAACCCTTGCCCTGGTCGGCGCCCATGGGCTGGCCGGTGGCCAGGTCGATGTTCCAGGCGTGCAGCGGACAGGTCACCGCCCGGCCATGGACGATGCCCTGGCTGAGCGGACCGCCCTTGTGCGGGCAGCGGTCGATGAGGGCGAACACGCCGCCATCGCCAGTGCGGAACACCGCCACATCGCCGCTGGGCGTGGGCACGCGCCGGGCGCCGCGCAGGGGGATGTCGGTGACCGCCCCGACATCGGTCCAGGTCATGGGCGCCAGAACCGGGGGCTCCAGAACCGGGGGTTCGAGAAGATGGATGGTCATGTCGGCTCGAACTCCATACGGCGGCTCATCGGAGTGAATTCCTCGGCGTGGCGGCCGGCGACCCGTTCGGCCCAGGGGTCGATGCGGGAGAAGCGCTGCGAGAAGGCGAAGCGGTCGTAGAGGGTCCGGCGGCTGTCGGGGTCCTCGGTCTGGGCGCGGATATGGTCCAGCCCGACCCGCGCCATCCATTTGTAGATCCGCTCCAGGTACCAGCCCTCCTCGCGGTAGAGCTGGGTCACCGCGCAGATGACCCAGATGGCCTCCTGCTCGGTCGTCACCTTGGTCAACAGCTCGGTCCCCTGGATGTGCAGGCCCGCGGCCCCGCCGACATGGATCTCGTAGCCGCTGTCGACACAGACCACGCCGATGTCCTTGCAGGTCGCCTCGGCGCAGTTTCTGGGGCAGCCGGAGACGCCCAGCTTGACCTTGGCCGGGGTCCAGGACCCCCACATGAACTTTTCCAGACGCACGCCCAAGCCGGTGGAGTCCTGGGTCCCGAACCGGCACCAGTCGCTGCCCACGCAGGTCTTCACCGTGCGCAGGCCCTTGGCGTAGGCGTGGCCGCTGACCATGCCGGCGGCGTTGAGGTCGGCCCAGACGGCGGGCAGGTCGTCCTTCTTGACGCCCAGCAGGTCGATGCGCTGGCCGCCGGTGACCTTGACGGTCGGGATGGCGAAGCGGTCGACCACATCGGCGATGGCGCGCAGCTCGGCGGCGCTGGTCAGCCCGCCCCACATGCGGGGCACGACCGAGTAGGTGCCGTCCTTCTGGATGTTGGCGTGCACCCGCTCGTTGATGAAGCGCGACTGCTTGTCGTCGCGGTATTCGCCGGGCCAGGCGCAGAGCAGGTAGTAGTTCAGGGCCGGGCGGCAGGACCCGCAGCCGTCGGGCGTCGTCCATTCCAGCGCCTGCATGGCGGCCGGCATGGACTTGAGGCCCTGCTCGACGATGGTCCGCCGGACATGGTCGTGGCCGTGGCCGGTGCAGCCGCAGACCGACTTGGGCCCGGTCTGGGCCTGGAAACCGTCGCCCAGGGTCAGTTTGAGCAGCTTCTCGACCAGCGGCGTGCAGGCGCCGCACGAGGCCGAGGCCTTGGTCGCCGCCCGCACCGCCTCGAGCGTGGCCAGGCCCTGGCCGGCGATGGCCGAGGTGATGGTTCCCTTGCAGACGCCGTTGCAGCCGCAGACCTCGGCCTGGTCGGCCATGGCGGCAACGGCGGCGCTAGGGTCCAGTCCTCGAAGGCCCTCCGTGGCGGCCTGACCGAAGATCAGGGTCTCGCGGATGTCGCCAACTTCGGCGCCCGACCGCATCAGGTCGAAATACCAGCCGCCGTCGGCGGCGTCGCCGAACAGCACCGCCCCGGCCACCCGGCCCTGGCGCAGCACCACCCGCTTGTAGACCCCACGCCCGGCGTCGCGGAACACGATGTCCTCGCAGCCCTCGCCGCCCGCGAACTCGCCCGCCGAGAACACATCGACGCCCGAGACCTTCAGCCGGGTCGACAGCACCGAGCCGGCATAGGCCCCCTCATCGCCCGTCAGGGTCTGGGCCAGGGTGCGGCACATGTCCCAGATCGGCGCGACCAGGCCGTAGCACTGGCCGCGATGCTCCAGGCACTCGCCGACCGCGAAGATGTGGGGGTCGGAGGTGCGCATGGCGTCATCGACCAGCACGCCCCGCCCAACGTCCAGCCCGGCGGCCTTGGCCAGGCCCGTGCTGGGCCGGATGCCGACCGCCATGACCAGCAGGCTGCAGGGCAGGATGCGGCCGTCGGTCAGTTTCAGGCCGGTGACCCGGCCGTCCTCGCCCAGGATCTGCTCGGAACTGGCGCCCAGCACCGTCTCAACCCCGCGCGCCGCCAGGGCCTCTTCCAGCAGGAAGCCGGCGGAGGCGTCGAGCTGGCGCTCCATCAGGACGTCCATCAAATGCACGACGGTGGCCGCCATGCCGCGCCGGACCAGGCCGTAGGCGGCCTCGATGCCCAGCAGGCCGCCGCCGATCACCACCGCCTGGCCGCCCTCCCCGGCCGCCGCCACCATGGCCTGGACATCGTCCAGGTCGCGGAAGGCGACCACCCCGGCCAGCTCCGCGCCCGGCAGCGGCAGGCGGACCGGGTCGGAGCCCGTGGCCAGGATCAGCCGGTCATAGCCGACGCTCAGGTCCCCGGCCGCGTGGACCGTGCGGGCCTCGCGGTCGATCGCCTCCACGGTCACGCCGCTGTGCAGCAGGATGCCGTTGTCGCGGTACCAGGCCTCGTCGTTGATGACGATGTCCTCGAACCGCTTCTCTCCGGCCAGCACCGGCGAGAGCATGATGCGATCGTAATTCACCCGGGGCTCGGCGCCGAAGATGACGATCTCATAGCGATCGGGATCGCGCCGGAGCACCTCCTGCACCGCCCGGCAGCCGGCCATGCCGTTGCCGATGACGACCAGACGCTCGCGAGAGGGAGGGGCTGGCATGGGTCAGACCCGGACCGGCTGGGCGTCGTCCGCCGCCAAATCTTCTCTAGCGAGTTGGGGCCAGACCGCACGCCAGTGGTTCTTCAGGCCGGTCAGGGCGATCAGGGCCAGGAGGGCCAGGATGGCGAAGCCCATCAGCCCCAGCTGGTAGCTGCCGGTCAGCTTCTTGGCGTAGCCCAGCGAGGCGGCGAGATAGAAGCCGCCGATGCCGCCGGTCATGCCGATCAGGCCGGTCATCACCCCGATCTCCTTGCGGAACCGCTGAGGCGCGAGCTGGAAGACCGCCCCGTTGCCGGCGCCCAGGGCGGCCATGCTGAACAGCAGCACCCCCAGGGCCAGCCAGGCGCTGGGCATGTGGAAGCTGGCCACGGCCAGGCCCAGGGCCGCCAGGGCGTAGACCACGATCAGGGTGCGCACCCCGCCAAACCGGTCGGCGAAGGCCCCGCCCACCGGGCGGACGAAGGACCCGGCGAAGACGCAGGCGGCGGTGAAGAAGCCGGCCTTGACCGGATCCATGCCGTATTCGCTGTTGAAATAGATGGTCAGGGACGAGGACAGCCCGACAAACCCGCCGAAGGTCACCCCATAGAGCATCATCAGCCACCAGGCGTCGGGGACCTTGAGCACGTCGAGATATTCCCCCAGGCGCTTGGGGGCGGGCTGCTCGGGGGCGTCCTTGGCCATGAGCAGATAGACCAGGAAGGCGACGCCCAGCGGGATCAGGGCCAGGCCAATCACATTGCTCCAGCCGAAGGCCTTGGCCAGCAGCGGGGCGAAGAGGGCGGCCAGCGCCGTGCCGCTGTTGCCGGCCCCGGCGATGCCCAGGGCCAGGCCCTGGTGTTCCTGGGGATACCAGCGCGAGGCCAGCGGCAGGGCCACGGCGAACGAGGCGCCGGCGACGCCGAGCAACAGGCCCAGGACCAGCACCTGGTTGTAGCTGTGCAGGCCCAGCAGCCAGGCGGCGGCCAGCCCCGCCAGCACGATGGCCTGGCCGATAAGACCGGTGCGCTTGGGCCCGATGCGGTCGACCATCACCCCGGCGACCAGGCGCAACAGCGCTCCGGACAGCACCGGCACGGCGACCATCAGGCCCTTCTGGCCGGGATCGAGATGGAAGGTCTTGGCGATGGCCACGCCCAGCGGTCCCAGCAGGACCCAGACCATGAAGCTGACATCGAAATAGAGAAAGGCGGCGAACAGCGTGGGGGCGTGACCCGCCTTCAGGAACGAACGATCCAACATGGGGCAACCTCGGATGAGCGAGAGCGGCGACCGCGCCGCGGGGGTTGACCGCATCAGAGCGGCCGTCTCGATCAGCCGCGGACGCCATTGCCCGTGGACATGTCCTCCATTGGCGCCATCGCCGCGCCCGACGCCAGCGGCGCGGGGCGGGATGGCCGTGCAATCATGCTGCGCCGCACAATTGCCCGGCGTTTAGGCAGGGCGGCGCCTGTTGCGCAGGCGCCCGTCAGGCCACCTCCTCAAGCCGCCTCCCTCGGCGCGCCGTGGCGAGCGTGCAGGAAGGCGATGACCTGGTGGCGGGCGTCGAGAAAGGCGGCCTCGCGATCGATCTCCAGCCGATGGCGCGGGCGGGACAGACCGACCGGCTGGACCTGGCCGATGCGGGCGGCCGGGCCGTTGGTCATCATCACGATGCGGTCCGACAGCAGGGCCGCCTCGTCGACATCGTGGGTGACCATCAGCACGGTGTTGCCCAGCTGGGCGTGGATCTCCATTACCCGGTCCTGTAGCTGGGCCCGGGTCAGGGCGTCGAGCGCTCCGAACGGCTCGTCCAGCAGCAGCACCTTGGGCTGCATGGCCAGGGCCCGGGCGATGCCGACCCGCTGCTTCATGCCGCCGCTGATCTCGGACGGCCGCTGAGCCTTGGCGTGGGTCATCTGCACCAGGGCCAGGTTGTGCATCACCCAGTCGCGGCGCTCGGCCCGGCTCTTCCGGCCGGCGAAGACCTTGTCGACGGCCAGGGCGACGTTCTCGTAGACCGACAGCCAGGGCAGCAGGGAGTGGTTCTGGAACACCACCGCCCGGTCCGGCCCTGGCGCCTCGACGGCCTCGCGATCCAGGATCACCGCCCCCGTAGTGACGGGGACCAGCCCGGCCACCACATTGAGCAGGGTCGATTTCCCGCAGCCGGAATGGCCGATGATCGAGACGAACTCGCCTTCGTCGACCTTGAGGCTGACCTCGCGCAGCACCTCGGTGGTGACGGCGCCGCGGGTGAAGCTGACCCCGACCGCTTCGATGGAGAGATAGGCTTTGGTCATGGGCAATGCTCCCTTCAGGACGCCGAGCCGCGCGAGATCAGCCGCCCGGCCAGGGCGACCAGCCGGTCCAGCGCGTAGCCGGTGATCCCCACCCACAGCAGGGCCACGACGATGTCGGAGATGCGGGACGAGTTGTACTGGTCCCAGATGAAGAAGCCGACGCCCACCCCGCCCAGCAGCATCTCCGAGGCGACGATGGCCAGCCAGCTCATGCCGATGCCGATGCGCAGGCCGGTGAAGACGTGCGGGGTGGTGGCCGGCAGCAGGATGCGCAGGAAGTATTCCACCGGCGAGAGCCGCAGCACCCGGGCGACGTTGACATAGTCGCTGGGCAGGTTGCGCACCCCGGCGGCGGTGTTGATGACGATCGGCCAGATGGCGGTGATGAAGATCACGAACAGGGCCGAGGGCTGGGCTTCCCGGAAGGTCGCCAGGCTGATCGGCAGCCAGGCCAGGGGCGGCACGGTCCGCAGCACCTGGAAGATCGGGTCCAGCCCGCGATGGGCCCAGAGATTGACCCCGACCAGCACCCCCAGCCCCACCCCGACCACGGCGGCCAGGCCGAACCCCGCCCCGACCCGGCTGAGACTGGTCAGCACATGCCAGAACAGGCCCTTATCGACCCCGCCATGGTCGAAGAAGGGGTGCAGGATCAGGTCCTTCGACTCCAGCCAGACCGTGGTCGGGGCCGGCAGGCCGCCGGTCTGGCCCATGGTCAGCAGCTGCCAGAGCCCCAGCAGCAGGGCCAGCACCACCACCGGCGGGACGACGGCGCCGGCCATGCGGACCAACGCCTGGACCAGCCGGCGACGCCCCTCCCCCGCCTTGCGCGGCAACGGATGGACCATCGCCAGGTCCGGCGGCGGCGGGACCTGCAGGTCCAGATCGAACTTCGGCGCGGGAACGCTCATGGACGTCTCCAGGGCTGTGGGGATCAAACCAGCTTCTTGATCGGCTGGCTGGCCAGGTAGGCGCCGGGATTGGCGGGGTCGAAGACCTTGCCGTCGAAGAAGCGCTCGACGCCGCGGCTGTCGCCGGCCGGAGCCGGAACGCTCATCGCCTTGGCGGCGGCGCGCCAGATGTCCGAACGGTTCACCTTGGCCACCAGGGCCGCCTTGTTGGTCGAGGCCGGCAGCCCGCCCCAGCGGACGTCCTCGGTGACGAACCACAGGTCGTGCGATTTGAAGGGGAAGGAGGCGTTGTTGGCCCAGAACTTCATGTAGTGGGGCGACTTGGAGACGGCGCGGCCATCGCCGTAGGTGATGGTCCCCTGCAGCCTGGGCAGGATGTCGCCGATCGGCACGTTGACATACTGCCGGCCCGAGACGATCGAGCACATGGCCGGGCGGTTGGCCATCTTGTCACACCACATCTGGGCTTCCATCACCGCCATGGTCAGGGCCTGGGCGGCTCTGGGATATTTGGCGACCCAGTCGGCCCGCACCCCCAGGGACTTCTCGGGGTGGTCCATCCAGATCTCGCTGGTGGCGCAGGCGGTGTAGCCGACCTTCTGGTTGACCAGCTGGCCGTTCCAGGGCTCGCCGACGCAGAAGACGTCCTGGGTGCCGGCCTTCATGTTGGCCACCATCTGGGGCGGCGGGATGACGATGGTGGCGATGTCGGTATCGGGATTGATGCCGCCGGCCGCCAGCCAATAGCGGACCCACAGGTCATGGGTGCCGCCCCGGAAGGTCATGGCCACCTTGGCGATGTTGCCGGCCGCCTTGAGCTGGGCGAAGCGGGCCTTGGCCCCGGCGCTGTTCAGCCCGACCTTGATGGCCTTGAGGTCATTGCCGACCGAGATGGCCTGGCCGTTGAGGTTCAGCCGGGCCAGGATGTTCATCGGGGTGGGCCGGCCGCCGGTGATCGCCCCGGTGGTCATCAGGTAGGGCATGGGGGTCAGGATATGGGCCCCGTCGATGCCGCCGGCCGCCGAGCCCAGCACCAGGTTGTCGCGGGTGGCGGCCCAGGAGGCCTGTTTCAGCACCTCCACATCGGGCAGGCCGTATTTGGTGAACAGGCCGCGCTCCTTGGCGATGATCAGCGGCGAGGCGTCGGTCAGGGCGATGAAGCCCAGCCTGGCCTTGCTGACCTCGGGGCCGGGGCCGGCGGCATGGGCCCCGCCAGGGAAGGCGGCGCGGGCGGCGGCCAGGGTGGCGGCGGCGGCGGTCAGGGCGCCGCGCCGGGTCATTCCGGATTGGGTGGTCATGTCATGGGTCCTTGGGTTCGGTTCAGAACCGGTATTCGAGGCTGATCCAGGTCTTGGTGCGCGAGGCCGGCGGGGCGGCCGTGCCCAGGGGCACGGTCTTTTCCCGCTCGAAGTCGGCGTATTTGACCAGCAGGGTGAGCTTGGGGGTGAGGGCGGCGCTGGCCTGCAGGTCCCACTCGCCGCCCAGGTCCGCCCCGGTGCGCTGGTCGTCGAAGTCGTGGTAGCGGACGGTGAACTCGCTGTTGAACAGGTAGGTGAACTTGAACCTCGGCTTGACCACCAGGGTCAGGTTCAGATCCTCCAGCCCGTCGCGGAAGCTCTTGTTGCCGGCGGGCGAGACCCAGGCGTCGGCCCAGCCCTGGAAGGCGTGGGTGGTGGCCAGCGGGGTGGTGAAGCCCCGCACGCCGTTGCCCTCCAGCGACTCGTAGGACAGCCTGACGGTGTAGATGTCGAAGGTCCCGGCGACGTCGCCGCCCTGATAGTCCAGGTCGAAGGGGGCGGTGGCCCCCCGGTAGTCGCTCTGGCGGGCGTAGGTGGCGTTATAGGCCAACTGCACCAGGCCCAGCCACAGCTTGCCCGAGGCCTTGGCCCCGCGGGTAATGCTGGAATTGGCCGGGCTGTTCTCGAAATCCAGGGCGTAGACGAAGCCCTGCAGCTTCAGCGGCTCGGCCAGGGCCCAGGTGACGTTGAGCAGCTGGCTGTCGGAGTCCCAGTCCCGCATCTCGCCCAGGATGCGGTTGACGTGGCCGACATAGACGTAGGTTGCCTTCAGCCGGCCCCGGGCGGCGTCGACGCGCAGGGCGTCGAAGGTCTGCTCGTCCTGGCGCCAGCCGACATTGCCGACGAAGCGCTGGTCGTCGATCAGGATGCGCTGGCGCCCGGCCGTGATCGAAAGCTCGCTGGATGGGCTCCAGGTCAGCTGGGCGCGGTTGAGCTCGGTGACCTCCGGATCGTTGATGATCGGATAGAGGGTCTTGCCGTTCAGGCTGGGGGCGACGCCCGGGACCTGGATATTGTAGTCCTCGGCGCCCAGCTGGCGGACGTCCTCGAACTCGACCAGCCCTTTGACGTCATGCCAGGCGCCGGTCTCCCAGCCCAGGCGGGTGCGCAGGGTCAGGGCCTGGCCGGTATTGGCCAGCCCGACCTGGTCGACGCTCTCGAAGCGCAGGCGGGATTCGAAGATCAGCTTTCCCGCACCGATGGCGTCGCTGATGGTCGGCGGCGGCGCAGGCGGTTCGGGAGGGGGCGGTTCCGGAGGCGGCGGTTCGGGCGCCTCGTCCGAGGGCGTCTCCGCCCCGGGTGGGGCGACCGGGTCCGGCGCGGTCTGCGCCTGGCTGGTGGTCGCCATGATCAGGACCGTCAGTGCGGCCCCCGTTGCAAGTACCGGCTTGGCCGATCGCATTCCCCGTCCCCTTTCAGGCATAAAAAAACGCCCGGGCGGGGGGTGAACCCCGCACCGGACGTCATTGTCCTTCGCCAAAACCGCGGGTCTCAGCAGACCCTCGGAGCCCCGTTCGGGGCGTCGCGGAACGCCGTTGTCCCGCCTGCTCACCGTCAGTAGCGGGAGGCCGCCGTCATCTCGCAACTGCGAAATTCAACGGGGCCGCCCCAGGGCAATCTCATCTCGCATTTGCACAATGGCCGGGCGCGCCCTGCACAAGTTCCGGGCGCGGAGGGTTCGAAAAGGAGGTCTAGGGCCCGTGGCCAGGCCCGGCGGGGGTGTTTGACCAAGGGCGGTGGCCGGGCCTTG
Source organism: Caulobacter ginsengisoli (assembly GCF_030814835.1). Taxonomy (GTDB): domain Bacteria; phylum Pseudomonadota; class Alphaproteobacteria; order Caulobacterales; family Caulobacteraceae; genus Caulobacter; species Caulobacter ginsengisoli. The sequence goes on along the minus strand of NZ_JAUSVS010000001.1, from coordinate 647,389 downwards.
TTTACCCTTCCCGAGATTCCTGGCGAAGGCCAGGATCCAAGCGGGATTGGCCACCCTGCCCGCGCCTTTTCTGGACCCTCCGCTTGGACCCTGGCCTTCGCCAGGGAAACCGGGGATGGGGCGGCTATGTGCGGAGCCGCCAGCCTAACAAAGGGTAAGGACCAGGGCTCCAGACCCATCTCAGATGGGAAAGGCTCTAGAGCCGATTGATCGCGAAGGACCGCGCATAGGCCAGGGGCTGGGCGGGGTCGAAGGCCTTGCCGTCGAAGAAGCCGCCCGCCCCCTCCGGCCGGCTGTCCACGGTCGGGGCGGCCAGGTCCAGGGCGGCGGCGGCCGTGCGGTAGAGATCGGGGCGATAGACGGCCAGGGCGACCGCCGCCGCGTCGAGGTCCGGCCCGGCCTGGCCCCAGCGCTGCATCTGGCTCAGCAGCCAGGCGGCCTGACTGCGCCAGGGGAAGGCGGCGTCGCCGCGCTGGAAGACCAGCTCGCCGTTCAGGGCGAAGGCGATGGCCTCCGGCGCGGCCCCCACATGGCCCGGCTGGGCCAGGAGGGCGATGAGCTCTGGCCGGTTGGCCGGATCGTCGGCCCAGGCCCCGGCCCGCAGCACCGCCCGCAACAGGGCCTGCAGCGCGTCCGGCTGCTCCGCCGCCCAGCCGGCGGCCACGCCCAGCACCTTGTCCGGCGCGCCGGCCCAGAAGGCCGAACCGTGCAACACCAGCTCGCCAATCCCCTCGGCCATCGCCACCGCGTTCCAGGGCGCGCCGACGCAGAACCCGTCGATGGCGCCGCCGCGCAGCTGCTCGACCATGCGCGGCGGCGGGGTGACCACCAGCCGCACGTCCCGGTCGGGATCGATCCCGGCCTGGGCCAGCCAGTAGCGCAGCAGGTAGTTGTGGATCGACCAGGGGAAGACCACGGCAAAGGTCAGGGGCGGCGACCCCGCCGCCGCGCGGCGGGCGATCAGCCGGGCCAGGGCACGGGCGTCGAGCGGGCCCTCCTCCCGCAACGCGCGGACCAGGGCGGCGGAGAGGGTGACGCCGCTGCCGCCCCGGTTCAGGGCCAGGGGCGCGATCAGCGGCGGCGATGGCCCGGCCTCCAGTCCGGCGGCCAGGGCCATAGGGGCCAGCATGTGGGCGCCGTGCAGCGCGCCCACGGCCACCTTGTCGCGCACGGTCGCCCAGGAGGCCTCGCGGCTCAGGGTCACCTCCAACCCCTCCTCGCGGAACAGGCCCAGGGCGCTGGCCACGACCAGCGGCGCGCAATCGGTCAGGGGAATAAAGCCCAGGGTCAGCGCGCTCACGAGGCGTCTCCTTTCAACACCCCGGCGAAGGCCAGCAGGTCGCCCGCCACGGCCCCGATCGGCCGGCCCTTGTCCATGGCCAGCTTGCGCAGCAGGCGGTAGGCGGTCTCCTCCTCCAGCCCGCGCTCCTTCATCAGCAACGCCTTGGCCCGCTCGACGATCTTGCGCGAGGCCAGGTCCGCCTTGGCCTTGTCCAGGTCCCGGCGCAGCTGGTTCATCAGCGAAAAGCGGCTCATCGCCACCTCCAGCACTGCCCGCACCCGCCCCGGCGCCAGGCCGTCGACGACATAGGCCGCCACCCCGGCCCGCACGGCCTCCTCGGCCAGGCCCGGTTCGGAGCGGTCGACGAACATCACCACCGGCCGGGGGTTGGTCTGGCTGGCCTCGCGCAGGCTCTCCAGGGTGTCGCGGTCGGGACTGTCGGCGGCCACCACCACGACATCGGGCGCGAAAGCCGCAGCTCGGGCCTCGTCGAATACGGCCTCATGCCGCGCCTCGAACGGCTCCAGCCCGGCCAGCCCCTCGGCCACCAGCGCGGCCCGGGCCGGATCAGGATCGATAATGAGTACGCGCATCGGCCCCGATAGACCCCACCCCGCCCCGCTTCCCCAGCCGATCCGCCCGCGCGGGCGATCACGTCTGGAAAACGCCTGCCGATTGACCAGCGTGCGCTGTCATGGTGGGCGCCTGCGCCTTCCGCTAAGCCTATCTGATCGGTTATGCCTGGGTTCCACACCCGACGAAGGAGCCTACCCGTGTCAGACCCCCAGCCCGGCTCCCCCGCCCCCGACTTCGACCTCCCCACCGACACCGGCCGTGTCACCCTCGCGTCCCTCCGAGGCCGCAAGGTCGTCCTCTTCTTCTATCCCAAGGACGACACCCCCGGCTGCACCACCGAATCGATCGGCTTCTCCCAGGCCAGGGCCGACTTCGAGGCCGCCGGGGCCACCGTGATCGGGGTCTCCAAGGACACCGCCGCCAAGCACGGGAAGTTCCGGGCCAAGCATGGGCTGACGGTGGAGCTGGGGTCGGATGCTGACAGCGATGTGATCGAGCGCTACGGCTCGTGGGTCGAGAAGTCCCTGTACGGACGGCATTACATGGGGATCGACCGGTCGACCTTCCTGATCGACCAGGCCGGGATCGTCCGGCAGATCTGGCGCAAGGTGAAGGTCAAGGGGCATGTCGAGGCGGTGCTGGCGGCGGCCCAGGCCTTATAGCGTTTGGGATTGCGACGTTCGGCCACACGGCCTGGGCGGGCCGGTCCGGGCCGCCGGCGACTACCCAGTGTTGTAAATTGGCCTCGCCCGTTAGGGATTAGTCCCCGAACTCCACCTCAAACGCTGGCGGAATACTGGCGCCAGGGTTAATTCTAACCGTTTGAGGCCAGATGGCCGTTCCGCGCACACCTCACGCGCGAAGACCCTTGCGCTTTTCGCCCTCTTGGCCGCATATCGCCACAACAAAAAGGTGGTGGGTTCGGGGGCTATGGCGTTAACGCAATTGCGGCGGATTCGATGGGCGTTGGAGGAGCTGTTCCCTGAACGGCACCTGTACGTTCGGTCCGGCGGCGAGATGCGGGCCTTTGTTCTCTCCACCGCCAAGCAGATCACCTTTGCCGGCCTGGTCGCCCTCTGCGCCCTGTGGATGGGCATCTGCACCGCCTCGATGATGGTCAGCGCGCTCAGCGCCGGGGCCAACGACCAGGAAGTGCTCAAGCTCAAAGCCTATTACGAGCGCATCAACGCCGACCGCCAGGCGCGCCTGAACAGCGCCGTGGCCCAGCTCTCCGCCAGCAATGGCAACATCGATGAGATGGCCAACACCATCGAAAAGCGCCACGCCGCGCTGGCCATGCTGCTCAGCGACTTCAAGAGCGCGCCCGGCGCCATGGCCGCCCTGGCCCCGGCCAGCCCGCGCCTGGGCAGCGAGAGCCCGCTGGAGCGCATCCAGGACACCCGCATGGATCAGGACCGCCTGATCGACGCGGCCGAGACCTTCGCCAAGACCCGGGCCGAGCGGCTGCGCGCCGCCTTCCGCCTGGCCGGCCTCAATCCCGACAGCTACACCCCGCGCGGCGCGGGCCTGGGCGGCCCGCTGATCGACGCCAAGGACCCGCGCGCCCTGGCGGCCATCCTGGACGTGGACGAGGACTTCGCCGCCCGCATCCAGAACGCCTCGGCCAATATGGGCGCCATGCGCAGCCTGACCGTCGCCGCCCGCGGCCTGCCGTTCGGCAAGCCGACCAATGTGGGCGCCGTCTCGTCCAGCTATGGCGTGCGGTTCGACCCCTTCACCCGGCGGCCCGCCTTCCACCAGGGCCTGGACTTCCCCGGTCCGATGATGACCGCCATCTTTTCGCCCGGCCCTGGCGTAGTGTCGTTCACCGGCGTGCGTTCGGGCTATGGCAATACGGTCGAGATCGACCATGGCAACGGCTTCAAGACCCGGTTCGGCCACCTGGCCGTGATCAGTGTGCGCGTCGGCCAGCGGGTGGCCATCGGCCAGCGGATCGCCTCGATGGGCTCCACCGGCCGTTCGACCGGCCCGCATCTGCATTATGAAGTCTGGGTGGGGGGGCGTCCCCAAAATCCCAATCGTTTCCTGAGAGCCGGCGAATATGTTCAGCAAGCCAACTAACAAGACTCCGCCCAAGCCCGCCGCGGCTCCCGAGCCGCCGCCGCTGACGGCGACGGACGCCGCCCGCCCCAAGCCCAAGGTCGCCTCGCTGATCTCCAGCGGCATCACCATCGAGGGCGGCGTCGCCGGCGACGGCGAACTGCAGATCGACGGCACCGTGCGCGGCGATGTCCGCGTCGGCCGGCTGACGGTCGGCGAGACGGGCCATATCGAGGGCTCGGTCTATGCCGAGGCCGCCGAGATTCGCGGCCGGGTCGTGGGATCCGTGACCGCCAAGCAGGTGCGGCTGTATGGCACCAGCTATATCGACGGCGACATCACCCATGAGCAGCTGGCCATGGAAACCGGGGCGTTCTTCCAGGGGCGCAGCCTGAAGTTCCAGCGGCCTGCCGCCCCGACCCCGGCCCCGCAGGCCGCGCCGGTGGCGAACCCGAACCCGACGTCTACGCCGCAGTCCTAAAAAGCTCCCTTCCTCCTCGATGGAGGAAGGGTTGGGGATGGTGGTGGTGGCACAGCGTGCCCGGAAACGCTCGGGGAGGCGTGGTCGCCACCCTGAGTTCGTCCCCTCATCCCCGAGCGCGCACCACCAACCCTGCCCTTCCTCCATCGAGGAGGAAGGGTTCTCAAGACCTACCCCTCGACCGCGTCCCGCGTGGCCCCGACCCGCTGCGCCAGGGCCGCGCCCATGAACTCGTCCAGGTCGCCGTCGAGCACCCCGTCGGTGTCCGACGTTTCGACGTTGGTCCGCAGGTCCTTGACCATCTGGTAGGGCTGCAGGACGTAGCTGCGGATCTGGTGGCCCCAGCCGATGTCGGTCTTCTGGTCCTCGATGGCCTGGGCGGCGGCTTCGCGGCGCTGCAGTTCGGCCTCGTAGAGCCGGGCCCGCAGCATCTTCCACGCTTCATCCCGGTTCTGGTGCTGTGACCGCCCGGTCTGGCAGGCCACGGCGATGCCGGTGGGAAGGTGGGTCAGGCGGACGGCGGAGTCGGTCTTGTTGATGTGCTGGCCCCCTGCCCCGCTGGCCCGATAGGTGTCGGTGCGGACGTCCGAGGGGTTGATGTCGATCTCGATGGTCTCGTCGACCACCGGATAGACCCAGACCGAGGCGAAGCTGGTATGGCGCCGGGCGCTGGAGTCGTAGGGACTGATGCGGACCAGGCGGTGGACGCCGGCCTCGGTCTTCAGCCAGCCATAGGCGTTGGCGCCCTTGACCTGCAGGGTGGCCGACTTGATGCCGGCGGTGTCGCCGCCGGTTTCCTCGATGATCTCGACCGACATGTCATGCGCCTGCGCCCAGCGGGAATACATGCGCAGCAGCATGTTGGCCCAGTCGCAGGACTCCGTGCCGCCGGCCCCGGAATTGATTTCGACATAGCAGTCGTTGCCGTCGGCCTCGCCGGACAGCAGGGCCAACAGTTCGGCCCGGGCCGCGCGGGCGCGCAGGCCGGCCAGCTGCTGGCGGGCGTCGTTCAGCGACTCCTCGTCGCTCTCGGCGTCGGCCATCTCGGCGTATTCGAGGGCGTCGTTGAGCTCGCGCTCCAGACTCTTCACCGCGCCGACCCGGTCAGCCAGCTGCTGGCGCTCGCGCATCAGGGCCTGGGCTTCGGTGGGGCGGTCCCAGAGGGTGGGGTCCTCGGACTTGGCGTCCAGCTCGTCGAGCTTCCTTAGGGCCGGTTCCCAGTCAAAGACGCCTCCTGAGCAGACCGATGGTCTGCTCGATGTCGGCCTTGGCGGCCTCGACATCCGGTCTCATGAAAATACTCCAATCACGTCAGGGAGCGGCAGATAGACTGCCTCGGGTTTAAATGCCAGAGGTGGTTGGGGCGGCCATCGCCCTAAGAATTGACCACGAACAACACGAACAACACGAACGGGACCTCGCCAACCTTGGGCCGACCCGAAGGGTCCTCGATCTCAAGATCGGCCTTCGGCCATTTGGCTGCGTTCAGCGCGGACCCGTTCGTGTTGTTCGTGTTGTTCGTGGTTGAATCCTTCCGGCAGAAGCCACGTCCCGGCGCCGGCTAGTACAATCCGGTCAGATCGTCCGGAATCTTCGGCTTGGGCGGCGGCTTGGTGGGCGGCGGCGGGGCCTGGTCTTCCTTCAGCTTGCCGTCGGGCCAGGCCTGGTTGTAGAGCACCGGGCCCTCGGGCTTGGGCGCCGCCGGGCCGCTCGGGCCCCTGGGCTCGCTGCCCGGCTTGAAGGCCTCGCGGACGCCGGCCACGGTCATGAACTTGGCGTCCTTGGGCGGTGTGAAGTCGGTCTTGGGCTTGCCCTCCAGCGCCACCTTCATGAACGAGATGAAGATCGGCACGGCGTCCTGCGCCCCGGTCTCGCCCTCGCCGAGCGAGCGGTTGTCGTCGAAGCCCACGAACACCCCGACCACCAGGTTGGGCGAATAGCCCATGAACCAGGCGCTGCGATATTCGTTGGTGGTGCCGGTCTTGCCGGCCAGCGGATAGCCCAGCGAACTGACCGCCGCGCCCGTGCCGCGCTGGACCACGCCCTGCAGCATGGAGGTGATCTGATAGGCGGTGATCGGGTCCATGACCTGCTCGCCGGTCGGGATCAGCCGCGGGCCCTCATCGCCGTTGAAGGCGGCCTTGCAGGGCTGGCAGGCGCGCTTGTCGGCCTGGTAGATGACCTCGCCCTCACGGTTCTCGACCAACTCGATCAGGTGCGGCTGGATCTTGCGCCCGCCGTTGACGAACGAGGCGTAGGCGGCGGTCAGGCGGAACGGCGTGGTTTCGCCCGCCCCCAGGGCCATGGCCAGCACCGGCTCCATCTGGTCGACGACGCCCAGCTTGATGGCCATGTCGCGGACCTTGACCATGCCGGTGTCCTGGGCCAGCCGCACGGTCATGCCGTTGATCGACAGCTCCAGGCCTCTGCGCATCGGCTGCGGGCCATAGAACTTCTTGTAGTAATTCTCCGGGCTCCAGGTCTCGCCGTTGGCCCCTTTGAGGTTCATCGGGGCGTCGGTGATGATGCTGGCCGGGGTGAAGTCGTTCTCCAGGGCCGTCGCATAGACGATCGGCTTGAAGGCCGAGCCGGGCTGGCGCATCGCCTGGGTGGCGCGGTTGAAGTTGCTGAGCGAGAAGCTGTAGCCGCCGACCATCGCCAGCACCCGACCGGTCTGCGGCTCCATGGCCACGATCGCGCCATTGACCAGCGGCACCTGCTTGAGACGGTAGGCGCCGCTGTCGCTGGGCGCCACGAACACCAGGTCGCCGACATTGAGGCCCTTGCCGGCCCGCGCCCAGGCGACATCCTCGCCGGCCAGAACGCCCGGCGGCAGATCCTTGGCTGGACGCACCCGCACCCCGCCGTCGACGGACTCGACGATGGCCGCATGCCAGTCGCGCCGCTCGGACGGCGGCTTCTTGACCAGCGCCGCCTTTTCCCATCCCGGAGCCAGGGTGGTGGTCCCCCAGGCGCCGCGCCAGCCATGGCGATGGTCGTAGTTCTCCAGCCCGTCCATCAGCGCTTCCCGGGCCGCCGTCTGCAGCTTGGGGTCCAGGGTGGTGCGCATGTAGTAGCCGCCCTCGGTCAGGCGGGGCCCGAGCGTCTGCAGGCCGCGCTGGCGGACCTCTTCGACGAAATAGTCGGCGTCCTTGTATTTGGCGCGCGAGGGAGCGGCCTGGACCTTGAGGTCCTCGGCCATGGCCGCCTGCGCCTGGGCCTGGGTGATCCAGCGCATCTCGGCCATCTGGCCCAGCACCCAGTTGCGCCGGCCGATGGCGTTCGCCTTGTGCAGGATCGGGTGATAGTTGTCCGGCCCCTTGGGCAGCGAGGCCAGGAAGGCGCACTGGGCCAGGGTCAGGTCATTGAGCGACTTGCCGAAATAGTTGTAGGCCGCCGCGCCCACCCCGTACGAGCGGTAGCCCAGCCAGATTTCGTTGAGATACAGCTCCAGGATCTGCTGCTTGTTGAGCGTCTGCTCCAGGCGGCGGGCCAGGATGGCTTCCTTCAGCTTGCGCCCGACGGTGGCGTCGCTGGTCAAGAGGACGTTCTTGGCCACCTGCTGGGTGATGGTCGAGCCGCCTTCGAGGCGCTTGCCCTGCACGGCGTTGAGCACATTCTTGGCCATGGCCCGGCCCAGGCCCTGCACGTCGACGCCGCTGTGGGTGAAGAAGTTGTGGTCCTCGGCCGCCAGGAAGGCCTGGACCAGCTGCGGCGGCACGTTGTCATAGGGCACGAAGATGCGGCGCTCGCGGCTGAACTCGCCGATCAGGGTGCCGTCCCAGGCATAGACGCGCGTGGCGGTCGGCGGGCGGTAGTCGACCAGGTCGCTGGCGTCGGGCATGTCGTGGAACAGCCAGGCGGCATAGATGGCGATGGCGAAACCGGCCAGGGCCACGGTGCTGAAGATGGAAATCCCCAGAACCGCCACCCACCGCTCCGGCGGATTGAGAATGGGCCAACGCTCGAGGAATCCGGACTTCGCCATGCCGAACGATCTAGCCTGCATCGGGCCGGGCGCCAATTGCGGTGCGGCGTCTCACGGGCGGGTGTGGGAATGGGGGCACAGGGGACCCAACCCTACGTCGGACAGTGCTCCGCTCTCTCCTCGTCCCCTTGGGGCGGCAAGACGTAGGGAGCGTAGCCCCTACCCCGCCATCGGCCGGGCGGCGAACCAGGCGTCGATGGAATCGCCGACGGCGTCCATCATCCGCCGGCGGCCGGCCGGGTCGATCAGGCGGCGTTCGTCGGCGTCGTTGGTGATGAAGCCCATCTCCAGCAGCACGGCCGGCACGTCGGGGGCCAGCAGCACGACCAGGCTGCCGTCGCGGTGGCTGCGGCGCAGCAGCGGGGCGCAGGTCGAGATATGGTCCAGCATCAGCTCGGCGAAGCCCGCCGAGCGGTTCTTGGTCGAGCGCTGGGTCAGGTCGAGCAGGATCTGGCCCACCGTGGGGCTGCCATAGTTGATGTTGAACAGCTGGTCGTCGCGGCGCAGCACCTGGCCGACCCGTCGCTCGCCCTTTTCGGAGAGGGTGTAGACGCTGGCGCCCTGGGCCGTCTCGGGCCCGGAATCGGCATGCAGCGAGATGAAGAGGTCCGCCTGGGCTCTACGGGCGATGGCCACCCGCTGCTCGAGCGGCACGAAGGTGTCGTCGCTGCGGGTCAGGACCACGCGATAGCGGCCCGAGCGCTCCAGCCGGACCTTCAGCGCCCTGGCGGCGGCCAGGTTGATGTCCTTCTCGCGGCTGCGGTCGCCGGCGGCGCCGGGGTCCTTGCCGCCATGACCGGCGTCGATGACGATGACCTTGCGGGTCGCGGGGGCCGGAGCCTTGATCCGGGTCGGCGCCATCGGGGCGGCGGCCGCGACCTGGCTCATCGGCGGGGCGGGACCGCGTCCCTGCAGGTCGATGACATAGCGATAGGTCTTCACTCCGTCGCCGGGCGGCAACAGGAAACGGCGGGCGACGACGGCGTCGCGCAGCAAGGCGATCTTGAGTCGCGCCTGACCGCCCTTGCGCTCGACGGACCAGCTCTGGACCAGACCCTGGCCGGTCCCTTCCATGTCGAGACCGACGCTGACGTCCGGCAGGCCGATGACCACCAGGCGGTCGGCCGCGCCGTCGGAAAGAAGCTTACCGCTGACGGGTTTCTGCAGATCGACTACGACCCGGGTCTGGGTCATGTCGCCGCCCAGGCGGACCTTGAGCAGCTCGGGCGGCGGGGCGCCCTGGGCGCTGAGTCCGACCGCCGCCGCGGCGATCGCCAGCCCAACGGCCGCGATCGTCCCCAGCGTCCAGCGCCTTCCGGCTCCGGCGGCCCTCAAGCCCATCACCCACTACCCCAAATTCTTTGGTTCTTACTCGAACCCTGACCATAGGCGGCGGGAGGTGGCGAAAGCGTTAATAGCGCTTAAGTTTTATAGGCATGGACCGCGTCAATTGCGCCGGCGCCGTTCCGTCCTTTCCTTTTGACCCCGCTTCGGCGTAATGTCCGCCCGCGCGCCGGTCGCCGCGATTGGATGGCGACTTCTACGCGCAGAGATTTCAAGGGCCGGCGTCAGGCCCCGCCAATTCTGGCTAAGACGCTCATATCCGCTTCACGCGCCTTCCCGGCGCGTCCGACAAGAAGAACAAACAACCCTCATGGGCAGCGCCCACGTTCTCACATTCCAGCCCATCGTCTCCGCCGCTTGCGGCCGACGGCTGGTCGACGTGACGCGCGCCCCAGCAACAGGCAGGCGACCGGAGTTCACACTCCAAGGGCGCCGCGGAGAATGGTTACATGACCAAGAGAATGCTTATCGACGCCGCTCACCCGGAGGAGACGCGCGTCGTCGTCATTGACGGAACCCGGGTAGAAGACTTCGATTTCGAGAGCCAAAACAGGAAACAGCTTCGCGGGAACATCTATCTCGCCAAGGTGACGCGGGTTGAACCCAGCCTGCAGGCCGCCTTCATCGAGTATGGCGGCAACCGCCATGGCTTCCTGGCCTTCAACGAAATCCACCCCGACTACTACCAGATCCCGGTCGCCGACCGCGAAGCGCTGATGCGCGAGGCGCTGGAAGACGACGAGGACGAACGTCCGGCTCGTGGCCGTGGCCGGGGCAACGGCCGCTCGCGCGCCGCCGCTGTCGAGGCGCCGCCGGAAGCGGTGCTGGAAGGCGAGGAGATTTCCGAATCGGAAGCCGCCGAGAACGCCCAGCACCATGAAGACGAGGACGACGCGCCCCGCCGCAGCGCCCCGTCCGACGACGACGACGACATGGAAGAAGAGGTCGAGCGCCGCCGGCGCCGGCTGATGCGCAAATACAAGATCCAGGAAGTGATCCGCCGCCGGCAGATCATGCTGGTCCAGGTCGTCAAGGAAGAGCGCGGCAACAAGGGCGCGGCCCTGACCACCTACCTCTCCCTGGCCGGCCGCTACGGCGTGCTGATGCCCAACACCGACCGGGGCGGCGGCATTTCGCGCAAGATCGAAGCCGCCACCGACCGCAAGCGCCTGAAGACGGTCGTGCAGAGCCTGGCCGTGCCCAAGGGCATGGGGCTTATCGTGCGCACCGCCGGCGCCAAGCGCACCAAGGTCGAGATCAAGCGCGACTACGACTACCTGCTGCGCCTGTGGGAAAACATCCGCGAGACCACCCTCCACTCCATCGCCCCGGCGCTGATCTACGAGGAAGAGGACCTGGTGAAGCGGGCCATCCGCGACCTCTTCGACAAGGATATCGACGGCGTCTTCGTCGAGGGCGAGGCCGGCTTCCGCGAGGCGCGCGACTTCATGCGCATGCTGATGCCCAGCCAGGCCAAGAAGGTGCAGCCCTACCGTGAGGCCACGCCGCTGTTCGTGGCCCACAAGGTCGAGAACCACCTTTCCCAGATATATTCGCCCAACGTGCCGCTGCGCTCGGGCGGCTATCTGGTCATCAACCAGACCGAGGCGCTGGTCGCCATCGACGTCAACTCCGGCCGCGCCACCCGCGAGCGGAACATCGAAGCCACCGCCCTGAAGACCAACATGGAGGCGGCCGAGGAGGCCGCCCGCCAGCTGCGTCTGCGCGACCTGGCCGGCCTGATCGTCATCGACTTCATCGACATGGAAGAGTCGAAGAACAACCGGGCGGTCGAGAAGAAGTTCAAGGACAGCATCAAGGACGACCGCGCCCGCATCCAGATGGGCCGCATCTCCGGCTTCGGGCTCCTGGAGATCAGTCGCCAGCGCCGCCGCTCGGGCGTGCTGGAAGCCACCACCCATGTCTGCGAGCACTGCCAGGGGCAGGGCCGCGTCCGCTCGACCGAATCGTCCGCCCTGGCGGCGCTGCGGGCGGTGGAGATGGAGGCCCTGCAGGGCGGCGGCGAGGTGACCCTGAAGGTCCCGCGCGACGTCGGCCTCTACATTCTCAATGAGAAGCGGGCCTATCTGGCCCGGGTGCACCAGGCCCACGGCCTCTATGTCACCGTCGTGGTCGACGATCACCTGGAGCATGTCGCCCACGAGATCGACCGCACGGTCAGCGGCGAGCGCAGCCTGCACCCGGTCGAGGCCCTGCCGGCCCTGGCCAAGGTCTCCTACGACCCCGCCGACGACGCCGACATGGACGTCGAGGACGATGTCGACGCCGATGAGGACGAGGAAGCCATCGAGGTCCTCGAGGACGACGGCGACCAGACCGAGCCGCGCGAATCCCATGACCGCGAGCCGCGCGAAGCCCGTGAGGGCCGTGACTTCAAAGACGATGGGGGCGACCGCAACGGCCGCCGTGGCCGCCGCCGCCGTGGCCGTGGTCCGCGCCGTGAGGACGGCCCGGCCGAGATCGACGCCGGCGCCGAAGCCCGCGCCCCCTCCCCCGCCAACGATGAAGACGCCGAGGGCGATGACGAAGCCGGCCGCCGCCGCCGCCGGGGCCGCCGCGGCGGTCGTCGCGGCCGTGACGAAACCAAGCCGGCCGACGGCTTCCACTGGACCCGCCCGCGCGTGCCCTTCGACAACGACGTGTTCGTCTGGCACGACCCGGCCAATCTCGAAGGCGGGGGCGGTCCCCGTACCGAGCGCACCGAGCGGCCTGAACGCACCGAAGCGCCGGAAGCGGCCGAGCGCGCTGAGCGCCCGGAACGCCCCGAGCGCGCCGAGGGTGAAGGTTCGCGCCGCCGTGGCCGTGGCCGTGGCCGGGGCGATCCCCGCCCCGTCCTCGAGCCGAGCGCCGAGGCCCCCGTCGCAGAGGCCTTGGTCGAAGCGCCGTTGACCGAGCCGGTCTCCAGCGCGCCGCCGGCCGACATCTGGGTCGAACTGCCCGCCCCCGACGAGGCCGCGCCCAAGAAGCGCCGCAGCCGCGCCAAGGCCAAGCCCGCCGCCGAGGAAGCGCTTATCGAGGCCGCCGCGCCTCAGGCCGTGCTCGAAACGGCGCCCGAGCCGGTGATCGAAGCCGCGCCAGAACCGGAGCCCGCGCCCGAACCGGTCGCCGCGCCCAAGCCGGCTCCGGAACCGGTCGCGGTCGTCCCCGACCCCGCCGAAATCCTCGCCCCACCCGAAAAGCCCAAGAAGGGCTGGTGGCGTCGATAGTCTTTAGAGGAAGGCGATCCTCGGTTCCGGGGATCGCCTTGCCTTGCTTCCGCCGTTAGTTTGCCCCCAGCTAGCCTTCCCGGCTGGAGAGAACCGGCGGGCGTTCGCGGTGGGTCTGGGGTAGGCTCGTCCGCGTGAACCGGAGTTTCGAGCTGGCATGACCCTGCGCACCTCTTCCGCCCTCAAGCCACTCGGGTTGAAATCGATTCGGGCCATGATCAGCGCCCTGGCCGTCGGCTCGATGCTGCTGGCCCCCCTGACACCCGCCTTCGCCCAGAGCCAGGAGCGCGGCCCCTCGCTGCTGCGCGATACCGAGATCGAGGAAACCCTGCACGAGGAGGTCGATCCGATCTTCGTGGTCGCCAAGCTGGACCCCAAGCGGGTGCGCATCCTGCTGGTGGGCGATCCGACCATCAACGCCTTCGCCACCCAGGGCCTGATGCTGGGCCTCAACACCGGCACCATCCTGCAGGCCGATACGCCCAATGAGGTGATCGGGGTCATGGCCCACGAAACCGGCCACCTGGCCGGCGGCCACCCGGTGCGCTCGGGCGAGATGACCCGGGCGGGCCTGAAGCCCATGCTGCTGACCATGGGGCTGGGCGTGCTGGCCATGGCCCTGGGCGCCCCCGACGCCGGCGCGGCCCTGATCGGCAACAGCGGCTATTTCGGCACCCTGGGCGCCCTGACCTACAGCCGCGAGCAGGAATCCCGCGCCGACCAGGCGGGGGTCGGCTTCCTGGAAGCCGCCGGCATGTCCGCCGAGGGCCTGGTCACCTTCTTCGACAAGTTCCGCTACCAGGAAGTGCTCGACGAATCGCGCCGCTATCCCTTCTTCCGCAGCCACCCGCTGTCCTCGGACCGCATCGAGGCTCTGCGCGCCAAGATCGAGGCCCTGCCCCACTACGGCGTCAAGGACAGCCCCGAGGCCATCGCCAAGTTCCAGATCATGAAGGCCAAGATCGACGGCTTCATGAACCCCTCGCTGTCCTTGCGCAAATACAGCGACAAGGACCCCAGCTTCCCGGCCCGCTACGCCCGGGCCATCGCCTACTACCAGACCCGCGAGCCGGATCGGGCGCTGAAGATGATCGAGGTCATGCTGACCGAGCAGCCCAACAACCCCTACCTCTACGAGCTCAAGGGCCAGATCCTGTTCGAATACGGCCGCATCGCCGAGGCCGAGGCCCCGCAGCGCAAGTCGGTCGAGCTGAAGCCGGATGCGGCCCTGCTGCGCATCAACCTGGGCCAGACCCTGACCAACCTGGACGACAAGGCCAAGCGGGCCGAGGGCGTCGCCGAACTGAAGCGGGCCCTGCTCTCGGAGGACGACAACGCCGAAGCCTGGCGGCTGCTGGCGCTGGCCTATGCCCGCGACGGCGACGAGGGTCAGGCCGAACTGGCCACCGCCGAGCAGTATTTCGTCATGGGAGCCCTGGCCAACTCCCGCCAGTTCGCCATCCGGGCGCGGCAGGAATTCCCCAAGGACAGCATCTATTGGCGCCGGGCCACCGACATCATCCTGGCCTCCGACCCCACCGACGAGGATCTGCGGGCCCTGGCCCGAGACGGCTCGACCTGACCCGGGAGCTTCCATGACCGCCTTTCTCCGGCCGACCGCCCTCGCCGCGGTCGGCCTCGCAGCGTCTCTGGCACTGAGCGGCTGCGGCAAGTCGCCGGCCGACGCCGCCTTCGACAACAAGGTGCACGCCTATCTGCTCGAGCACCCGGAGGTCATCCGCGAGGCCATGGCGGCGCTCGAGGCCAAGGAGCTGGCCGAGCAGAACAAGCAGGCGATCCGGGCTCTGGGCGACCCGGAGATCCGCCGCCAGCTCGAGCGGGACCCGCGCGACTTCGTGGCCAATCCCAACGGCAGGGTGACGGTCACCGAGTTCTACGACTACCGCTGCGGCCACTGCATCAACGCCGCGCCCAAGGTGCTGGCCCTGATCGAGCAGCACCCGGAAATCCGCTTCGTGTTCAAGGAGTTCGTGATCTTCGGGCCGGACTCGCTCTACGCCGCCCGCGCCGCCCTGGCCGCCAGGAAGGCCGGCGGCGACTATGTCGGCGTCTATCACGACTTCATGGCCGCCGATGCGCTCGATCCGGAGATCGTTGACGCCATCCTCAAGGCGCGCGGCGTCGATCCCAAGATCATGCTCGACCCGGCCTTCCAGAAGGCCGCCGACGCTCAGCTTCTGGACGTCCGCGCCCTGGCCAAGAAGGTCGGCGCCAGCGGCACCCCCCACTTCATCGTCGGCGACCAGATCGTCGAGGGCGAGGACATGACCCGCCTCGCCGCCGCGATCGAGAAGGCGCTGAAAGCCTCTTGAACCGGTTTGGGCCCATCGGCCCGCCGCTGGTGGGCTATGGCGCGGGGTTGGCCGGCGTCGCCTGCCTCTGCCTTGTCTGGTTCACCCTGCGGCGTGGCGGCCTATTCTGGGCGCGCCGTGAGATCACGCGCGCGGCCGAGCCACGGCTCTTCTGGTCCCTGGTCGGCCTGATGAGCGTGCTGGGCGTAGCGCTGCTGGCGATCGCTTCAACCCAGTACGGCCCGCCGCCTCCTTATTTCCGCTAGGCCGCGTCCAGACTGAAAGCCCCGCCGACCCAGCCGGCCCTGGCCGCCGCCAGATCCTTGGCGGCCGTGTCGGCGTTGCCGGCCTTGGTCTCGATCTCTGACAGCACGAACAGCGAGGTCGGATCCTTGGGCCGCAGCTTCAGGGACGCCTCGGCGGCGGCGCGGGCCCGGGTCAGGTCGCCCTGGCGCAGGTAGGCGGCGGCCAGGCTGCGGCGGACCGGATACCACCACAGCGGCGGGTCCTGGCCCATCCAGGCGCCGTCCTGCAGCTTGGCGGCCTTGCCGAACGCGTTGACGGCGGCGGCGGGGCGGTTCTCCAGCACGGCCAGCCGGCCCTCCAGCACCAGGCCGGGGATCAGGACCAGCGCCTTGTAGGTCTTGGCGAAGTCGGCGCTCTTGGGCGGCGAGACCGCCGACTGCTCGCGGCGCAGGGCGGCCAGCTCGGCCTTCAGTCCGGCCACGTCGCGCTTGCGGAACATCGCTTCGCCCCGGGCATAGCGCCAGGCGACGCGCAGATAGGCCGCCTTGGGGATGGGCGCGGGCATGGCCAGCACCTTGTCGGGATCGGCCAGCTGGCCGTAGGCGTACCAGGCATGGGCGCGGGAAAAGCCGCTCCAGCCGGCGCTGGTGTCGTCATAGGCGGTCATCATGTGGTCAGCCAGGTAGAGGCCCCGGGGCGCGTCACCGGACATCAGCGCCCCGCCCAGGCCGAACTGGATGTTGTGGCGATGCAGCGGGCTGCGGGTCGCCCCGCCCGGCGGCTTGCCCAGTTCGGCGTAGCGGATGTCGGCCTTGACCGCCTCGTAGTTGGCGATCGCCGCGTCCTCGTAGCGGCCGATATTGTAAAAGGTGTGGCTGGGCATATGGATCAGATGGCTGGCCCCCGGCGTCAGGGCCGCCAGTTTGTTGGCGTAGAACTCGGCCTTGCCCGGATCGTTCGCCCACTCGGTGGCGTGGATATAGAGGTGGATGGCGAAGCTCTGGTTGGGGTCACGCGCCAGCACCGTCTCCAGCATGTTCATCAGGCGCGGATTGTTCAGCACGTCGGTGGAGGTGTTGATCAGCTGGGCGTCGGAGGCCAGCAGCAGGACGTCATTGTCCTCCGGGAATCGGTCGGCCAGCGACAGCATGGCGATGGCGAAGGCGGCGTTGCTGGCCTTGGTGGAACCCGGCAGGTAGCGGGCCCGCATGGCCGCGATCAGGCCCTTGTCGCGCTCGTTCAGCTTGCCCGACAGCTTCACCGCTCTGTCGGCGGCGGCCAGGGCCAGGACGCGGTCCGGCTCGCTGACCGGATAGTTGATGGTCGGGCCGCGCGCCCAGGCCTCGCCCCAGGCGCACATGGCGCAGTTCGGGTCCAGCTTCTGGGCATAGACGAAGGCGCGGATCGCCTCGCTCTCGTCGAAGGCCCAGAACAGCCGCACGCCCTGCTCGAACCAGGCCCGGGCCTGGGCGTTGTCGGTGTCGGCGTGATAGCCGGTGCTGCCGAAGCCGGCGACCATGATCGGCGGCGCGTTGGCGTCGCCGCCGCCGCTGGCGGGCGCCTCGCCACAGATCTGAACCTGCGGATTAGGCAGGTCGGGTTCGGCGATGGTCATGGCCGGCGCGGCCAGGGCGGCGGCGAGGCTCAACCAGATAGCGGTCTTGTTCACGGCAAACTCCCCAGAGATTTCCTGCCGGTTATACGCTGTAAGGTTGGACTTAGATCAATCCCGCCAGGGGTGAAGATGGATCGGCGTAGAGCCGCCGCGCCATACGGCCGGCCAGATAGGCTTCCCGGCCGGCGATGACGGCGTGCTTCATCGCCCGGGCCATGCGGACCGGGTCCTTGGCCTCGGAGATGGCGGTGTTCATCAGGATGCCGTCGCAGCCCAGCTCCATGCCCACCGTGGCGTCCGAGGCGGTGCCCACCCCGGCGTCGACCAGCACCGGCACCTTGGCCGCCTCGACGATCAGCCGGATATTGACCCGGTTCTGGATGCCCAGGCCCGAGCCGATCGGGGCGCCGAGCGGCATGATGGCCGCGGCCCCGGCCTCCTCCAGCTTGCGGGCGTAGACCGGGTCGTCCGAGCAATAGACCATCACCGCAAACCCCTCGGCGACCAGCAGCTTCAGCGCCCGCAGGGTCTCCTCCATGTCGGGATAGAGGGTCTTGGGATCGCTCAGCACCTCCAGCTTGACCAGGTCCCAGCCGCCGGCCTCGCGGGCCAAACGAAGCGTCCGCACCGCCTCCTCGCCCGTGAAGCAGCCGGCGGTGTTGGGCAGGTAGGTGAAGCGGTCGGGCTTCACATAGTCCATCAGCAGCGGCTGGCTGGGATCGGAGATGTTCACCCGCCGCACCGCCACGGTGACGATCTCGGCCCCGGCCGCCTCGGCGGCGGCGGCGTTGGTGGCGTAGTCCTTGTATTTGCCGGTGCCGACGATCAGCCGCGAGGTGAAGGTGCGGCCGGCGACGGTCCAGCTGTCTTCGGGGGTGACGCTTTGAGCGGAGAGGGGCGCGTTCATGACCGATGTTTACGCCGGATAAGGCGACGCGCGAAGCGTCCGGGCGAATGAAATTCCAGGCGGCGGCCTGTCGTTTATTTCATCAATAGATACAATCACAGATTGCCGCCGGCCTGGCTCGGTGAAATGCTCTCCGCAACGGCCAGGCCGGCCCAAGGGGGCGAACCGTGTCCTATCTCAATCCTGTGCGACTGCATTTCGCCGGCGACTTCCGGGCCGACGTCTCGACGGTCAACAACGATCCGCTGCATTTCAACAACGCCAGGTTCAAGCGGCCGAACGACCAGCTGCCGGGGCCAGGAACCACCAACGGCTGGTGGCAGCCTGAGGGCACGGGGGCCTGGCGGCTTTCCAACTGCAGGATCACCGGCTGCGCCTCGTCGGATACCTCCGGCAAGCCCGACCCGGTCGTCGGCATGGACCTGCGCGACGCCGGCGACCGGGTCAGCGCCAAGCTGGTCGACCTGGATTCCGAGCAGCAGCTGGTCTCAACCATCTATGGCCTGAAGATGCGCATTTGCGACGGCCAGGGCGCGGTGCTGATGCAGGGCGACTTCGAGCCCACCGGCATTTGGGACATCTGGGGCCGGGCCCAGAAGTCCGGCGGCGATGTCGGGGCCTCCTGCACCTACCAGTCGGTGCTGACCCATGTGATCTGGGGCGACATCTCCGGCTCCCAGGCGCTCAAGGACCTGAGGGCGGCCAGCCTGCCCGACCGGCTCTCGGTCAAGTTCATGGTCGACGGCTATGCCATGGTCGGCGCGCGGCGGGGCTACGGCCGGCTGGTGGGGACCATCGGGCCATCACTGGCGGGCGAGCCGGATCACTTCGTCACCGGCCGGCATCTGGGGCCGACCGGCCAGACCTTCGACAACGTCATCGCCTGGCTGGACCGCAAGGGCGGCAAGGTCTGGGTGGATTTCGGCGGGGCGATCCAGACGACGATCTCCGGCGGCCCGCTGGCCAACACCGGCGATCTGCGCCTGGTGGCGTCCGGCGCCGGCGGGGCGGCTATCGACCTGGGCGCTCTGGCCCCCTACACGGCGGCCGGCTTCTATGAGGCCACCGCGGCCATCCAGGCCTTCCCGCCCGACCGCCGCCTCGGCGTCGCCGAACTGGCGGCCGTGGAGGGCGCGCCCCTGGCCATCGTCGCGGGCCCCATCGCGGCCGGGGCCAGTTTCGCCGGCCTGTCACCGCTGGCGGTCGAACCCGCCGATGGCTTGTTCTGCCGGCCCGACGACTTCGTGCTGCGCATGGAGCCGACGGTCAGCCAGACCGCCCGGATCCAGGTCAGCCGCTTTGGCGCCCCGATCGCCGGCCAGACCATCGTCACCGCGGTCACCGGCAACGGCATCGGCGGCGGGCCCGGAACGCCCGACGTCGCCGTCCCCCTCAAGGCCGTCAAGCCCAAGGCCGCCAAGCCGACCGACAAGGACGGCTGGGCCGATATCGTCATCGCCGCCACCGACCCGAACAACCCCCGCGGCTATATCGACGGCCAGCTCTACGCGCTCGAGGTCCGGGTGAAGGGCGCGGCCTCGGCCGGGACCGACTTCGACGCCAGCTGTTTCATCTCCATCCTGCTGTTCAACGCGGTCAAGCCGGTGGACAAGCCGCTGTGGCCCGACGTGCTGCCGATCTTCATGCAGTACGCCAACCTCTATCCCCGCCCGCACGGCCCCGACCGCTATGTGCCGTTCGCCGCCAAGCCGCCGCTGCATCCGGTGGTCAACCTGGGCGACTACGACGCCGTCGCCGGCTACGCCAAGCGGATCCACGACGCTCTGCTGCTGCCGCTGGAGCACCCCAACCACATGCCGGTCGTGCGCGACCTGTCGGACGGCAAGCGGGCCCTGCTGCTCAAATTCCTGGACCGGGTCATGGCCGGCGAGAATGTGCGGGGCCCGCCGGTCAAGCCCTTCGCGCCCAAGGCCATGGCCGCCGCCGAAGCCGGGCCGCCCTCCCAGGACGGCTTCGATCCCGGCCTGGGCGGCAAGACCACGGCGCTGGGGCGGATCAACCGCGCCCCGGCCAAACCCGCCAAGAAACCCTGATCGGAGACACCCATGCTCTACCTGCGCGCGGCGCCGGTCTCCGGTCTCGACGGTCTCCAGACGGCCCTGCAGAACGCCGTCCAGCTCGAACACGCCACCATCCCGCCGTATCTGACCGCCTTCTACACCCTGGCGGCGGCCACCCCGGGCGTGGCCCAGGCCCGGGCCATCATCCGCAGCGTGGTGATGCAGGAGATGCTGCACATGCTGCTGGCGTCGAACATCCTCAACGCCATCGGCGGCGCCCCGGCCATCAACGCCAAGGGCTTCATCCCGAGCTATCCGGGGCCGCTGCCCATGGGCATCGGCTACGAGGACGGACCCAAGGGGCTGGAGGTCGGCATCGTCCGCTACTCGCAAGGAACGGTGCAGGACGTCTTCATGAACATCGAAGAGCCCGAGCAGCCGATCACTATTCCGGTCAAGCCCATGGCCCTGGCGGCCGTCGCCCCGAAATACCAGACCATCGGCCAGTTCTACGGAGCCGTGGCGGCCGAGATCAAACGGCTGGGGCCGGCCATCTTCACCGGCGACCGCGCCCGCCAGGTCACCGACATGCCCGGCGCCATCGAGGTCATCGATGTCGACACCGCGCTCGCCGCCATCCAGGTCATCGTGCGCCAGGGCGAGGGCACGCCCGCCTCGCCGCTCGATATGAGCCATGAGCTGGCCCACTATTACCGCTTCGAGGAGCTGGCCAAGGGGATGACCATCGTCCCCGACCCGCACCCGCCGGGCTACGCCTTCGATCCCAACCAGCCGATCACCGTCGACGACAAGGCCGACGTGACCCCGATGGTCGACAATCCCCAGCTCGTCGACTTCTCCGGCGACTGGCGGGCCCAGCGGCTGGCCGACGAATGCGACATCATCTACGGCAAGCTGCTCAACGCCCTGCATCTGACCTTCAACGGCCAGCCGCACCGGCTGTTCGACGCCACGGCGGTGATGTTCGAGTTCAAGAACGCCGCCGAGGAGCTGCTGCAACAACAGCTGACCAAGGGCCCGAATGCCGGACAGTACGCCGGGCCGCGTTATCTCTATGTGGGTCCGCAATGACGGCCGTTCGCTGGACTATCGCGATCGTCCTGCTGCTGGCCTTCATCCTGGTCCCCTGGATGCTGTTCGACGCCACCATCACCCGCATGGTCGGCGAGGTGTTCGCCAGCCCGGCGGCCCACGGGCCGCTGATCGCCCTGCTGATCGTGGTCCTGCTGGCCCTGGACGTCATCCTGCCCACGCCCTCCAGCCTGGTCAGCGTGGCGGCCGGGGCCCTGTTCGGCTGGGTGCTCGGCGGCGTGCTGATCTGGCTCGGCATGACCCTGGGCTGCCTGCTGGGCTACTGGCTGGGCGCGCAGGCGGGCCGGCCCCTCGCCCGCCGCCTGCTGGGCGAAGCGGAACTGGCCAAGGCCATGCGGCTCTCCGGTCGGGTCGACGGTCCGGCCCTGGCCCTGACCCGCGCCGTGCCGGTGCTGGCCGAAGCCACCACCCTGGCCGCCGGCGCGGCGGGCGTCCCGCTGGGCCGGTTCGTGATGGTCACCAGCCTGGCCAATGCCGGTGTCGCCGCCGTCTATGCCGGCGTGGGCGCGGCGGCGCTGTCGCAGGGGTCGTTCCTGCTGGCCTTCGCGGCGGCGGCGGGCCTGCCGACCCTGGCCTGGCTGCTCGTCCGCCTCAGCCGCCGAACGTCCGCCGCAGCGTGAGGCGGGCCGTGGTTCCGGGGCCGCTGAAGCCGGCGCCGGTCTGGTAGTCCGTGTCGGTCAGGTTCTCCACCGAGGCGGTCAGGGCCAGATCGTCCCGGGGCTTCCAGGTCAGCCGGGCGGCCAGGGTCGCATAGCCATCCAGCTCGATGTCGGCGGTGGGGATCGAGGACTCCAGCCGCTCGCCGACATAGTCCAGCGTCAGGCCGGCGGTCAGGCTCGGCGCTACCCGCCAGTCCAGATCCGCTCCGCCCCGCCAGCGCGGCCGGCCGCGCAGCTGGGCGCCCGTGCCGCGGTCATAGGTCTCGATGTAGGCCAGCCGGCCCCTGACGGTCAGCGTCTCGCCCAGCGGCGTCTCGCCGGTCAGGGTGACCCCGCGCGACACCACCGCCGCCACATTCTCCAGGTGCGGGAACGGCGTCGGGAGGAAGTCGATCAGGTCGCGATAGCGGCTGTAGAAGCCGTCGGCCTCGAACCGCCCGCCGCCGGGCAGCCGCCAGGCCAGGGCCAGGTCGATCCCCTGGCTGGTCTCGGGCCGCAGGGCCGGGTTGCCGACCAGGGGGTTGGCCAGGGCGTAGAAGCTGGGGGCCTTGAAGCCGCTGCCCACCGCCGCCCGGGCCGTGAAGCCGCCGTCCGGCGCGGCCCAGGCCAGGGCCAAGCCACCCGTGGCGCGGGTATCGAACCCCTCGGGCCGGTCGGCGCGGGCCGCCAGGTCCAGGCTCCAGCCGCCGTTCCGGTAGCCGGCCTCGGCGAAGGCCGAGACGGTGTCGCGCTCCAGGTCGAAGCTGGTCGGGAGCGGAAAGCCGAAGAACGTCAGGGTCCCCCGGCTGTCCCCCGTCTCGCGCTGGGCCTCGGCGCCGAGCGCCAGCCGCCAGTTCGCCGCCGGCTCGGCGCGCAACACTGCCTGGAGGCGGCTGCGCGTGAAGCGGGTCGAGGATTGCGAGGCCGGCAGGCCGAACGGGTCACGCAGGCCGGGCGCGACGCCGGGACTGTCGATGTCCTCCTCGCGGCGGAAGACCGAGGCCAGGACCTCCAGGTCGCTCCCACCGCCCAGCGCCCAGCCGAACCGCACGCCGCCGACACCCTGATCCGCCTCGCGCCGTTCTGGCGTGCGGATCACCGCCAGCCGGTCGCCGCCGCTGTCGTCCGGGAAGCCCTCGCTCTGGGTGTGCGAGAGGCGGAACACCGCACTCCGCAGCCCCGCCTGACCCGCATCCGCGGCCGCCAGCTTGCCGCTCAGCGAGCCGCCCTCGAACGATGAGCCCGGTGTCGGCTCGCCGCCATCCTCCCATTGCGCCGACAGCCCGCCGGCATAGCCGCCCACCGGTCCGCGCCAGGCGCCCAGCACCAGTCCGTCCCCCTCGCTCCCAACGCCCGCCTCGATCCTGCCGCCCGGTTGGGTCCCGGCCGGCAGGATCAGGTTGATCACCCCCGCCAGCGCCCCCGAGCCATGCACCGCCGAGCGCACCCCCGGCGCGATCTCGATCCGCTCCAGATCACCGATCCCCAGCGCCGAGGCGTCCACCGCCCCGCCACGGCTGTCGGTGGCGTCGTTGAGCGGAATGCCGTCCAGCATCACCACGGTGAAGTTGGGATCGGCCCCCCTTAGATAGATCGACCCCACCCCGGCCCGGCCGCCGGGCTGCAGGACGAAGATGTCCGGCTGGCCGGAAAGGACCTGGCCCAGGCTGGCGCCGGGCGTCTGGCCTGCAATGGGCAGGGTCCTGACCGTCGTGTCACCGGCCAGCGCCGGCAGCCGCGAGGCGGTGACCACCACCTCGTCCACGGTCTGGGCCTGAGCGCCGTGGGCCGCCGCCAATCCCACGCCCGCCAGCAGCCACCAACGCATCCGCAATCGCCCCCGTCCTCGTCGCCGAGGACACAGTGCAATCTATGCGGGGATATGGGAAGACATTCTCCTCAGGACTCGGACCTGATCATCCCGACCCTCAGATCGGTGGCGAGGTAGACGCAGGCGTCGTCCGCGAACATCTGGCCGTTGGCCACCCCCAGCGCCAGCCGGCCGCGCCGCGCCTGCCGCAGGCTCACCTCGTAGCGCACGAGACGGGTGGCGGGCGTCACGTCGCCGCGAAACTTGACATCCCCCACCCCAATGGCCCGACCCTTGCCCGGCGAGCCCGACCAGCCCAGCCAGTAGCCCAGCATCTGCCACATGGCGTCCAGCCCCAGGCAACCGGGCATGACCGGGTCGCCCGGGAAATGGCAGGCGAAAAACCAGAGGTCCGGGTTGATATCCAGCTCGGCGACGATGTGCCCCTTCCCGAACTCGCCGCCGTCGAGGCTGAGCTGCGTGATCCGGTCCATCATCAGCATCGGCGGGGCGGGCAGCTGCGCATTGCCGGGACCGAAATAGCCGCCCTGGCTGGAGAGCAGCAGGTCGTCCTTTGTGTAGTGGGACTTGGGGGTGTGAAACGCGTGGGGGTCAGCCATTGAGTTCCTTCCTGGCCTGGGCCCCGGCCGCAGCCTGCATCGCCGGCAGGCGCAGGGCGGCGGCGACAAAGACCCAGATCTTCTCGGTCAGCTCGACGCGGTCGGGGCGATTCTGGCTCGTCAGCGCGCCGACCAGCGCCTGGCGGATGCCCCCGATCAGCAGGGCGATGGTCAGGCGCGGATCGAGGTCGGGGGGAATAACCCCGTCACGCTGGCCTGCCCGCAGATTGTAGGCGCCGGCGGTCAGCTGGCGCCTGGTGAAGGCCTGTTCCACATCCAGCACCTCGGCGGCGCGGCTCAGCGGCCCGACGACCAGCGGCGCGAACGGGTGGTCGTAGTGGAATGAGATATAGGCGGCGATCCGCTCCTTCTCCCGGCCCGCCCAGTCGGGCGAAACCAGCTTCGAGGGGCTAAAGGCGGCGTCTTCGAGGCGGTTGTAGAAGGCCTCCACCACGGCGGCGATCAGGCCCGCCTTGGACCCGAAGTGGTGGTAGGCCAGCCCGACAGACACCTTGGCCCGTTTGGCGACGGCCTGCATCTCCAGCAGGCCATGGGTGTGGACCAGCTCTTCCTGGGCGGCGCGGATCAGGCGCTCGGGCGTGCCGATCTTCGTGACGCCCATGGAAGGCTCCGACTCTGAATTGAATTCAATTTAGGTGGGAGCCCGCGCGGACGGCAAGCGCTATTTCCAACCTCCGTCAGCGGCTGGAGAGCACGAAGCTGTTGCCGTCCGGGTCCTTGAACTTGGCATAGGTTCCCCAGGGCTGCTTCTCCGGCGGCCCCTCGAACTCCACCCCCCGGGCGCTGAGCTGCTTGTAGCTGTACTCGACGTCGTCACAGGCGAAGGAGCCGTTGAAGAAGGTCCCGACCCGGTCCTCCTGCCCCTCGGGCGTGAACAGCACTATCCCGGTCTGGGCGCCCGGGATGGAGAGCTCGATCCAGCGCTGGCCTGGGCCCATGGGCTGGTCGGTGGCGACGCGGAAGCCCATCTTCTCGGTCCAGAAGGCCAGAGCCGCGTCCTGGTCGCGGGTGGGAATGCTCACGAACTTCAGCTGCTTGATCATCTTGGCCTCCGGACGTGATTGTTAGCGCGCTGCCCTTGCTGACCGGAAGTATGGCAGCCAATGCTATGGCAATGACTGCCTCGCCCATCGAACTCGACCGTTACGTGATCGACACCCTGATGGTCGACCTGGTCGGACACGACCGTCACCCATCGGCCTTTCTGGTCTATCTGGCGCTGGCCAATGCCGAGAGCAGCGGAAGAATCGCCCTCAGTCACGCTGAGTTGGCCGAACGAACAGGCCTTTCCAAGCGGTCCGTGCAGAATGCCGTCGAGCGGCTGAAGCGCCGCAACCTGATCGGCGTCTATGGCGACGCGCCGACGGAGGTGAGGCGGTACACAGTCCATACGCCCTGGCGGAACACGCGGGCCACGGAAACGGGGCGGACCTATGCGCGGACCCTCACCTTCCATAACGGCAGCACGAAAACCCAACAGGTCGCCATCGAGCCCTGGGCGCTTGCTTACGAGGTCGGGCCCGGGGGCGTTCTGGAGGTCAGCTTCGACGATACCGATTCAGAAAGCCATTCACAGGTTGTGGTCACCGACGACTGGGTGACATTGGAGGTCTACGGCCAGGAGCCCACCGTCAGGCTGGATGGCAAAACGGTCTGGCCCTAGCCCCCGCCGATAAACGTCACGATCTCCAGCCGGTCGCCCTCGGCCAGGGCCACGTCCGCGTAGGTCGACTTCGGCACGATTTCGAGGTTGCGTTCGACCGCCAGCTTGCGGCCGTCCAGGCCCAGGGCCGCGACCAGTCCGGCCACAGTCAGCGGCGCCTCGAAAGCCCGCTCTTCGCCATTGATAAAAATCCGCATCTCGGCCGAGCTTGTGACCCCGGCCGCCGGACGATACAAGACCCGCCGAACAACGGCGGGGCTAAATGCCGAAACCGATCTATGTGCTGAGCGGACCCAACCTCAATCTCCTGGGGGTGCGCGAACCCGAAATCTACGGCCGGGACACCCTGGCCGACATCGAGACCCGCTGCGTGGCGCGGGTGAAGGACCGTGGGCTGACCCTGGTCTTTCGCCAGTCCAACCATGAGGGCGAGCTGATCGACTGGGTCCAGGAGGCCCGGGAATCGGCGTCGGCGCTGATTCTCAACCCGGCGGGCTATGGTCACACTTCCGTGGCCCTGCTCGACGCCCTGAAGACTCTGAGTATACCCATCGTCGAATGCCATCTGTCGAACCCGGCGGCCCGCGAGACGTTCCGTCGTAAGACCTATGTATCCCTGGCCGCTACTGGAGTTGTTTCCGGCTTTGGGGCGGCAAGCTATGAACTGGCGGTGGAAGCCGCCGCCGGCCTGATCGGCGCCTGACCGATCCGGCCTGTCTGACAACAGCTAAGGTAATCCTTTCATGTCCAACCCCAAGGCCGCCGCTGAGACTGCCGTGGCGCCAAGCGGCGCCGCCAGCGCCATCGACGCCCGTCTGGTGCGCAAGCTGGCCGACATCCTCAACGACACCGGCCTGACCGAGATCCAGGTCGAGCACGGCGGCCTGAAGATTCGCGTCGCCCGCGAGATCACCATGCAGGCCGCCCCCACCCAGATGGTCGCCGCGCCGCAGATGATGCACGCGCCCCAGGCTGCTCCCGCGCCCGTGGCCGCCGCGCCCGCTGCGCCCGCGCCCGCCGCCCCGGCCGCCGTTGCGGTCGACGCGGTGAAGTCGCCGATGGTCGGCACCGTCTACCTACAGGCCCAGCCCGGTTCGCCGCCCTTCGTCAAGGTCGGCGACACCGTCACCGCCGGCCAGACCCTGCTGATCATCGAGGCCATGAAGACCATGAACCCGATCCCCTCGCCCAAGGCCGGCAGGGTGGTCGAGCTGCTGGTCGTCGACGGCCAGCCGGTCGAATTTGGCGAACCGCTCGCCGTGATCGAGTAGGCGCAGCGTGTTTGAAAAGATCCTCATCGCCAACCGGGGCGAGATCGCCCTTCGGGTCCACCGGGCCTGCAAGGAAATGGGCATCGCCACGGTCGCCGTGCACAGCGAGGCCGACGCCGGGGCCATGTGGGTGCGGCTGGCCGACGAGAGCGTCTGCATCGGCCCGGCTCCTGCCGCCAAGAGCTATCTGAACATCCCCTCGATCATTGCCGCGGCCGAGATCACCGGGGCCCAGGCCATCCACCCCGGCTACGGCTTCCTGTCGGAAAACGCCCGCTTCGCCGAGATCGTCGGGCGGCACGGCTTCACCTTCATCGGGCCCAAGCCCGAGCACATCCGCATGATGGGCGACAAGATCACCGCCAAGCAGGCGGTGAAGGAGGCCGGCATCCCCGTGGTGCCCGGCTCCGACGGCGCCGTCACCACCGAGGAAGAAGCCTTCGCGGCCGCCGAGGAGATCGGCTTTCCGGTGCTGATCAAGGCCACCGCCGGCGGCGGCGGGCGCGGCATGAAGGTCGCCAAGACCCGTGAGGATCTGGCCGAGGCGGTCTCCACCGCCCGCTCGGAAGCCCGGGCGGCGTTCGGCGACGACGCGGTCTATATGGAGCGCTACCTCCAGAAGCCGCGCCATATCGAGCTGCAGGTCATCGCCGACAGCTTCGGCAATGTCTGTCACCTGGGCGAACGCGACTGCTCTCTGCAGCGCCGCCACCAGAAGGTGCTGGAGGAGGCCCCCTCCCCGGCTCTGACCGCCAAGGAGCGGGCCGACATCGGCAATGTCGTCGTCGAGGCCATCCGCAAGATCGGCTATCTGGGGGTGGGCACCATCGAGTTCCTGTGGGAGAACGGCGAGTTCTTCTTCATCGAGATGAACACCCGCCTGCAGGTCGAGCACCCGGTCACCGAGGGCATCACCGGCATCGACCTCGTTCGCGAGCAGATCCGCATCGCCGCCGGCCTGCCGCTGTCCTTCACCCAGAAGGAAGTGGTCTTCGAGGGCCACGCCATCGAGTGCCGGATCAACGCCGAGAACCCGCGCACCTTCACCCCCTCGCCGGGCAGGGTCACCGACTTCCACGCCCCGGGCGGGCTGGGCGTGCGGCTCGATTCGGCCCTCTATGCCGGCTATTCGATCCCGCCCTACTACGACAGCCTGATCGGCAAGCTGATCGTCCATGGCCGCGACCGCGAGGAATGCATCGCCCGCACCCGCCGGTGCCTGGCCGAGATGGTGGTGGGCGGCATCGAGACGACCATCCCGCTGTTCCAGGACCTGCTGGCCAATCCCGACATCATCGCCGGCGACTACGATATCCACTGGCTGGAGCGCTGGCTCGCGAGCCAGGGATGAAATCGGCGGCCACCCTGCTAGATAAGCCAGGGTGAACCCGTTCGATATCGAGGACCTGATCGACTGCTACCGCCGGGGCGTCTTTCCGATGGCCGACGCGCGGGACGACGAGCGTGTCTTCCTGATCGATCCCGAGCGGCGCGGCGTGCTGCCCCTCGATAAATTCCACGTCCCGACCCGCCTGGCCCGCACCATTCGCGCCCGGCCCTTCGAGATCAGGATCGACACCGCCTTCGACGCCGTGGTCGAGGCCTGCGCCGAAGCCGTGACCGGCCGGCCGGAAACCTGGATCAACCGGCCCATCCAGCACCTCTATGGCGAACTGCATGAGCGGGGCCTGGCCCATTCGGTCGAGTGCTGGCAGGGCGGCGCCCTGGTCGGCGGCCTCTATGGCGTGGCGCTGGGCGGGGCCTTTTTCGGCGAGAGCATGTTCAGCCGCGCCCGCGACGCCAGCAAGGTGGCGCTGGCCCATCTGGTCGCCCGGCTGAAGGCCGGCGGCTATGTGCTGCTGGACGCCCAGTTCATCACCGACCACCTGACCCAGTTCGGGGCGCGGGAAATCGGCCGGACCGACTATCGGCGGCGACTGGAAAAAGCGCTGGCGGTCGAGAGCGACTTCTACCGCTTCGCGGGCGACGGCGCGGGTCCGGCGGTTTTGCAGGAAATCAGCCAGACGTCATAGACCGGGTGCTTGACCGGATTGATGGCCGGCGAGGAGGCGAACATCCAGCCCTTGAACACCCCCTTGGCCTGCGGCGGCAGCCGGCCGGGCTGGGCCTTGGGCTGGCTGACGATCTCCACATAGGCCGAGGAGTCGGCGATCAGTTCGTCGGAGGCCGTGGTCTCGCAGGCTTTGACGTTGATCACCAGGGTCTTGTAGCGGATCGGCTGGCCGACCGGGGCCTCGAAGCGGAAGGTCTCGGCGGTGACCTTGTCGAGCGCCTGCAGGATGGCGGCCGGCGAGCGGGCCCGCTTCTGCGGCTCGGCCGGCTTGGCCGCGGCCGGTTTCTTCTTGTCGATGACAGCGGGCTTTTCGGTCTCGGTGGGCGCGACCTCAACCTTGGGCGTGGGGGCGGCTGGCGGCGCGGGCGGCGCTTCTTCCGGGGCCGGCGCGCTGGGCGTCACGGGAGCCGGTGTGGGCGCGGGGCTCTCAGGCGCCGGCGCCGGTGGCGTGTTCTGGGCCAGGACGGCGCTGCCCGCCGCCAGCGTAGCGACCAGGGTCAGGACAAGCTGATATCGGCGACGCACGCCCTACTGCTCCGGCAGCCAGGCCTGATAGTCGCCGGTCGCCGGATCGCGCTGACCGCCCTTGGCGATCGAGCCCTTCGGCCGCCAGGCGTGGACGGTGCCGGTCAGGTTGGGCAGGTGATCCTTCTCCCACGACCGGCGCAGCAGCGGCGCGATGGTCGGCGGCTCCTCGAACGTATAGTGCAGCCAGCCGTGCCAGTCGGGCGAGACCTTCGAGGCCTCGGCATAGCCGTTGTAGATCACCCAGCGGCGCTTGCGGCCCTTGTCGTAGCTGTCCTTGTCGTCGCGGGCTTCGTAATATTTGTTGCCGGTCTCGTCCTGGCCGACCAGCCGACCGCGGCGGCCGATATGGATTCGCTGGCCAAGGGTGGCGCCGTTCCACCAGGTGAAGATCGCTTTGAACACGCTTGGAATCCAGTGTCGGTAAGGGCTGCGAGAACGGCCGGACCATAGCTTGCGCCCCTGCCACAGTCCAGCAAAGCCGACCGCCGCGCCCGTGTGTCGCCGCACCCCATATCTTGTGGATTTGTGGTCGCACCCCCGCAACATCTATTGCGAGCCCGGGGGGCGACCTTTACCTTCCGGGCCGGTGAAGGAGGCGTCCCGAATGCGGTTTGCGAGGCGACTGGCCAAGGCCCCCGGGCCGGCGGTCGAACTGCGCACGGTCGAGACCGCCGCCGCCCTGACCGGGGTGCTGGCCCCCAAGGGCTGGACCGACGCCCGGGTCGAGGCCTGGCTGGACTGGGCCTGGACGCATCCCCCCGAACTCCCGGCGGGCGACCTGCCGCCCGGCCTGCTGGCCGAAACCCCGGAGGATGGCCTGCTGGGCGGCGGCCCGGGCCGCTACGCCCGCCGCATCGGCGCCCTGGGCTGGCTGGGGGGCCTGTTCGACCGGCCCGCCGACGCCCTGGCCTTTCGTGACGAGCTGGTGGCCGCCATGCTGCAGGGCCTGGTCGCCTTCGGGCGCGCCAGAGGCCCGGCGCCCGCCGTGCTGGCCGGCCCAGGCCTGGCCCAGGATCTGGAAGCCTTCGCCGCCCGCCGCCTGGCCCATGACCTGGCCGAGACCGGGGCCCGCGCCCTGGCCGGCCGGCTGGAGCAGGTCAGCGACGCGGTCCGCCGCTGCGAGGGCGACGCCGCCGCCTGCGGTGACCTCGCCGGCAACCCGGCCCTGGCCCGCGCCGCCCTGGCCGCCCGCCAGGCCGGCGCTGCCGACGCCCAGATCTCCGACGCCATCGGCCTGGGGATAGCCGCCGCCCGCACCGGGGCGCCCATCGATCTGCTGCCCGCCCCGGCCCCGACCGCCATCGCCGTGCTGCCAACCGCCGACAGCCCCGAGCGCCGCCGCCTGGCCGAACTGGCCTGGCGCGACGGCGGCCTCACCGTCTGCCTGAAACCCGCCGACGCCGAGACCCTGGCCGCCCGCGCCGCCGGCCCCACCGCCGCCGTCGACCTGATGGGCCTGCTCGACGGCCGCCTCTCGGGCGACACCCTGGCCCCGCTGCTCAGCCTGGTCGCTATGGCCCTGAAGCTCGACGCAGGGGCCGGGCGTCCCGCTCTGACGCTGGCGGGCACGGCCGACCTGATGATGGCCGGCGGCCCGGCCTATGACGTCAAGGCTGTAGCCGCCCTCTGGAAGGCCGCCGCCGTCGCCGGCCAGGGCCTGCTGTCGCCCTTCGAGGACGCCGAGCTTTCCCTGCGCCTGGGCGGCGCGCCGCTGGGGGCCGCCGCCTGGACCGGGGCGGTCACCGCCGCCGAGACCGCCGATGGCGCGGTCGTCAGGGTGCTGTCCGAGCCGGCCCTGCGCGTCCTCAAGCGCCTGGAGATCGACCCCGACTCCGCCCGCCGCCATGCGCTCGGCAGCCAGACCCTGGAGGACGCGCCGGGCCTCGACGCCGCGGCCCTGGCCGGCGTCGGCTTCTCGCCGCACGAACTGGCCGCCGTCGAGCAGGCCCTGCCCCAGGCCGCCAGCCTGGCGGACGCCTTCTCGCCCGCCGTGGTCGGGGCCGACTTCCTGGCCGACGTGCTGGGCGTCTCGGCCGAGGCCCTCGCCGACCCGGCCTTCGACACCCTGGGCTTCGCCGGTTTCGCCCGGGAGATCGTGACGGCCGCCGAGCTGCACATCCTGGGACACGGCCGCCTCGACACCCTGCCGGGCCTCGACGACGCCGCCCGCCTGCTGCTGCGGGAGACCCCCGCACCCGCCGACCGCCTGGCCTTGGCCGCCGCCCTGGAGACCGCCTGCGCCGCGCCGGGTGTCACACCGCTCGACCTGCCCTTCCTTTCCTCGCCCCTGGAAGCCCTGGCCGCCATCGACCAGGCCGCCGCCCTGGGCGTCCGGGCTGTCGAACTGCGCCGCGCCCCGGCCCCCGCCCTCTTCCGTCTGGACATTCCCGAAGTCGCCGAGGCCCAGCGCCGGGTCGATCCGCCGCCGCAGGCGGAACGTATCGTCGAGCGGATCGTCGAGCGCGACCGCAGCCGCCGCAAACTGCCCGACCGCCGCAAGGGCTATATCCAGAAGGCGGCCGTCGGCGGCCACAAGGTCTACCTGCACACCGGCGAATACGACGACGGCGAGCTCGGCGAGATCTTCATCGACATGCACAAGGAAGGCGCCGCCTTCCGCTCGCTGATGAACAACTTCGCCATCGCGATCTCGATCGGCCTGCAGTACGGCGTGCCGCTGGACGAGTTCGTCGACGCCTTCGTCTTCACCAGGTTCGAGCCGGCCGGGCCGGTGACGGGCAATGACAGCGTCCGCTCGGCCACCTCGATCCTCGACTATGTGTTCCGCGAGCTGGGCGTCAGCTACCTGGGCCGCGACGACCTGGCCAACGCCGACAGCGAAGAGCTCAACGCCGATGGCCTGGGCCGGGGCAAGGCCGACGAGCCGCAGCCGGCCTCGCACTTCATCTCCAAGGGCTTCTCGCGCGGCGCGGCGCCCGACAACCTGGTCTTCCTGCCCTTCGGCGGCCGCAAGGCCGAGGAGCCGTCCGGCGAACTGCGCGCCGCCGGCGTCTGCGCGGCATGCGGGGACCTGGCCCTGGTCCACGGCGTCTGCGAGACCTGTGGGGCGCAGGCGGGGGATGGACGGACGGGCTAGTCTCCTCAGCCCTCCACATTTCAGCCGTCATGGCCGGGCTTGTCCCGGCCACCCATAGACTCCGGGCGTCAAGGGTAACGCGGACAGACCGGCGGCCAATCGTCATCGTCGGTGTGTATGGGTCGCCGGGACAAGCCCGGCGATGACGGAGTTGTAGGGGTTGGGCGTGAGTGCCTATCCTCGGTCCGACGCTCACCTGGCCTTAAGTTTGCTTGGGTAAGGTTACTCCTGACCCAAATCGACGAAGGCCGCCTTCCGATGAAACGCCTGACCCTCGCCGCCATCGCCGCGCTCTCGCTCAGCGGCCCGGCCATGGCCCAGAACGCCGGCCAGATCGCCCGCGTCCAGGCCGGCGCCAGCTGCCCGCGCTGCAACCTGTTCCAGGCCGACCTCGAGGGCCGCACGCTCAAGGGCCTGAACCTCTCCGGCGCCCGCCTGCGCCAGGCCAACCTCTCGGCCGGGGTCTACAACCGGGCCAGCTTCGCCGGCGGCGACCTGCGTGACGTCGAGGCCTCGGCCAGTGTCTTCTCCTCGTCCAGCTTCGTCGGCGCCAACCTGACCAACGCCAGCTTCGTGGGAACCTACCTGCAGGGCGCCAACTTCCGGGGGGCCATCCTCAGCGGGACGAATTTCTCGGGCGCCGAGATGGACCGGGCCGTGGGCCTTAGCCAACGCCAGCTCGACCAGGCCTGCGGCGACGAAGCCACCACCCTGCCCGCCGGCCTGCGGATTCCCGCCTGCCGCTAGGGCGGCGGGCGGTTTCCCCTGATATTACCGCGAATTAAGTGGCGCCCTGCGCGCCAAAGCGTCAGATCGTCGTGTCGGGGACAGTAGAACCCTTTACCCGGAGCTGATGATCAATGTCGCGTTTCGCCCTCGGCGCCATTCTGGCCGTTCTGACCACCGCCGCGTTCGGCGGGCAGGCCCAGGCCATGATCGACGACAAGGACATCGCCAAGGTGGTCTCGTTCGGCGGCTCCTGCGCCAAGTGCGAACTGTCGGGCCGCAAGCTGGTCGGCGCGACCTTCATGGGCGCCAACTTCATCCAGGCCAATCTCAGCGGCGCCGACCTGCGCGGCGCGGTGTTCCATGGGTCCAACCTCAGCGGCGCGGACCTGTCGCGGGCCGACCTGCGCGGGGCCGAGCTGTTCGGCACCCGCTTCGTCGGGGCCAATTTCACCGGGGCCCGGATGGACGGCGTCGAGGGTGCGGGGGCGGTATTCATCCGCGCCAACCTCACCAAGGTCAGCGCCACCGGCGCCGAACTGCCGGCCGCCGACTTCAGCGGGGCCATCCTGGCCGGCGCCAACTTCTCCGGCGTCGACATGCCCCATATCCTGGCCATGGGCGTGGACGCGCGCGGGGCGAACTTCTCCAACGCCGAACTGACCGGGGCTCATTTGAACGGCGGCCGGTTCCAGAACGTCTCGTTCCGCGGCGCCGACCTGAGCACCGCCGACCTCAGTGGCGCGATCTTCACCGGCGCCGACTTCCGCGGCGCCGAACTCAGCCGCACCCGGCTGGATGGCGCCGATCTCTCCAGCGCTCGCGGCCTCACTCAGGACCAGCTTGATGAGGCCTGCGGCGACGCCGGCGCCCGCCTGCCCCCGGGCCTCACGGTGCGGCCGTGCAAAACGGGCGGACGTCGGGTGATCGTCGTCAGCGGCGTCCGCGTCCCCAAGCCACCCAAGCCCCCGAAGGCGCCCAGGCCGCCAGCCCCGCCGAAATACGTCACGGTGGCGGGGGAGTAGGCTTCCCCGGGGCTCAGACCTTGATCGGCGGCGCCAGGCGGATGTGCAGTTCTTTCAGCTGCTTCTCCGAAACTTCTGACGGCGCGCTCATCAGCAGATCCTGCCCCTGCTGGTTCAGCGGGAAGGCGATGACCTCGCGGATGGCGGTCTGGCCGGCCAGCAGCATGACGATGCGGTCGATGCCGGGGGCCAGGCCCCCGTGCGGCGGAGCGCCATAGCGGAAGGCGTTCAGCATGCCGCCGAACTGGCTCTCGACCACGTCGGCGCCGTAGCCGGCGATCTCGAAGGCTTTCAGCATGATCTCGGGCTTGTGGTTCCGGATCGCCCCGGAGCACAGCTCGTAGCCGTTGCAGACGATGTCGTACTGGTAGGCCAGGATCGACAGCGGATCCTGGGTCTCCAGCGCCTCCAGCTCGCCCTGCGGCATCGAGAAGGGGTTGTGGCTGAAATCGACCTTCTTCTCCTCGTCCGACCATTCGAACATCGGGAAGTCGACGATCCAGCAGAACTCGAACCGGTCCTCGGGGATCAGCTTCAGTTCCGTGCCCACGCGGGTGCGCGCCAGGCCGGCGAACTTGTAGAAGACCTTCGGATCGCCCGCGACGAAGAAGGCCGCGTCGCCCTGGCCCAGGCCCAGGCCGCTCATCAGCGCCTGCGCCTGTTCGGCGCCCAGGTTCTTGGCGATCGGGCCGCCCCAGCCGCCCTGGTCTTCGGACCAGAACACATAGCCCAGGCCCGGCTGGCCCTCGCCCTGCGCCCAGCTGTTCATGCGGTCGCAGAAGGCGCGCGAACCGCCGCCCGGCGCCGGCACGGCCCAGACCGCGTTCTTGGCGTCTTCCAGGATGCGGGCGAAGAGGCCAAAGCCGCCGCCGCGGAAGCTTTCCGAGACGTCGCTCATCTTGATCGGGTTGCGGGTGTCGGGCTTGTCCGAGCCATACCAGGCGATGGCGTCACGGTAGGGGATGCGCGGGAACGGATAGGGCGTCACCGCCTTGCCGTCGGCGAATTCCTCGAAGACGCCGTGCATCACCGGCTCGATGGCCGCGAACACGTCTTCCTGGGTGACAAAGCTCATCTCGACGTCGAGCTGGTAGAATTCCAGGCTGCGGTCGGCGCGCAGGTCCTCGTCGCGGAAACAGGGGGCGATCTGGAAATAGCGGTCGAAGCCCGAGACCATCAGCAGCTGCTTGAACTGCTGGGGCGCCTGGGGCAGCGCGTAGAACTTCGAAGGATGCAGGCGCGAGGGGACCAGGAAGTCCCGCGCCC
Organism: Caulobacter ginsengisoli; assembly: GCF_030814835.1. Lineage (GTDB taxonomy): Bacteria > Pseudomonadota > Alphaproteobacteria > Caulobacterales > Caulobacteraceae > Caulobacter > Caulobacter ginsengisoli. Next base: position 611,477 of record NZ_JAUSVS010000001.1, on the reverse strand, counting down.
CTTCCGGTGAGGAGGCCGTCAGGATCGGGGTCTGGTACTCCAGGAAGCCCTGGCCGACCATGCGCTTGCGGATCGAGTCGATGACCTTGGAGCGCAGGACGATGTTCCTGTGCAGGGTCTCGCGGCGCAGGTCGAGATAGCGGTGCTTGAGGCGGATGTCCTCGGGATAGTCGGGCTCGCCGAACACCGGCAGCGGCAGCTCGGCCGCTTCAGACAGCACTTCAAGGTTGGTGACCCGCACCTCAACCTCGCCAGTGGCCAGGTTGGGGTTGAAGGTCTCGGGAGAGCGGGCGACGACTTCGCCATCCACACGGATCACGCTCTCGGCGCGCAGGCGTTCGATCAGGTTGAAGCCTGGCGTGGTCGGACCGACGACCAGCTGGGTCATGCCATAGTGGTCGCGCAGGTCGACGAACAGCAGACCGCCGAAGTCGCGCTTGCGATGGACCCAGCCGGACAGGCGCACCGTCGAACCGGTGTCGGTGCTGCGGAGCTGGCCGCAGGTATTGGAGCGATAGGCGTGCATCTAAATAGCCGTCTTTGGGGCGGTTTTTGCGAGGCGCGGAAGGGCGCATGACGACCCCCGATTGTCAAGGCGGGGCGAGCGCTCCTACATGCGCTGCATGACCACCGCAGACCAGCAATACGAGGAAGCGGCCCGCCGCGAACTGGCCGCCTGGAAGGCCCAGCTGACCAAGCCGGCCGGCCCGATGGACGCCGCCGCCAAGCACTTCCAAGGCACGGTCAACCGGCTGATTCCCGAGAAGGTCCATGCGGCCATCACCAAGGCTATCGAGGGCCTGACCCGCGGCATCGTCACCGGCGCCGACTGGCTGACCGCCGAACCCCTGAAGGGCGCCAGCCTGCAGGACCGCGAACAGAGCATCGCCACCGCCACCGCCTCCTGGCGCACGGCGGCGGCGGCCGAGGGCGGGGTGACCGGCGCGGCGGGTTTCCTGGGCTCGGCGGCCGACTTCCCGGCCCTGCTGGCGCTGAAGTTCAAGCTGCTGGTCGAGACGGCGGCGCTCTACGGCTACGACGCCAAGGACTGGCGTGAGCGGCTCTACCTGCTGTGGATCTTCCAGCTGGCCTTCTCCAGCGGCGCCTCGCGGATCGAGCAGCTCGAGCGGCTGGCGAACTGGGACAAGAACTTGGCCGCCCTGCCCGCCGGCCCGGAGGACTTCGACTGGCGCCGCTTCCAGCAGGAGTACCGCGACCACATCGACCTGGCCAAACTGGCCCAGATGCTCCCCGTCGTCGGGGCGCCGGTCGGGGCGCTGGTCAATTTCAACCTGATGCAGAAACTGGCCGAGACGGCGAAGGGGGCCTATCGGATGCGGTGGTTCGCTTGAGCGAGATCCTGAGAAAACCGGAGCCCTGGCCGGCCTTTTGGAAGGGCTTCGGCCTCTTGGCCCTCCCCGTGGGCGCGGCGGTCGGATTCCATATCGCAACGACGCCGCGCACGCCGGAGGACGCGGCATGGGGGCTTGGAGGCGCGCTCGTCATGTCGTTGCTGAGCGGCGCGGTCACGGGCGGCTGGGAGCTGGTTCGGCTGTGGGCCTATAATAGGGTGACCATTTCACGGGAGTTCGACCCCGAGAACTAGCGCCCGGTGAAGTTCCCCGGCCGCCGCTCGCTGACCGCCCGCACGCCTTCGGCGAAGTCGGCGGTCTTGCGCAGGATGGCCTGCTGGGCGTGTTCGTGGTCGGTCTGGGCCTTGATGGCCTCGACCAGGCCGGCGCGCAGGGTGGCGCGGGTCGCCTGGACGGCCAGGGGGGCGTTTCCGGCGATTTCATTGGCGAGGGCCAGCGCGGCGGCTTGAAGGGTCTCCAGCGGCTCGACAGCGTCGACCAGGCCCCAGGCGAGGGCCTCGTCGGCCTTGAGGCGGCGGCCCGTGAGGCTCATCAGGGCGGCGCGCTGCTGGCCGATCAGCCTGGGCAGGCTGTGGGTCAGGCCAAAGCCTGGATGGAAACCCAGCTTGACGAAGTTGGAGGCGAAGCGGGCCTCCGGCGCGGCGATGCGGAAGTCGGCCATCACAGCCAGGCCCAGCCCCGCGCCGATGGCGGCGCCCTGGACGGCGGCGACGATGGGCTTCTTCGCGGCGAACAGCCGGGCGGCCTGACTGTAGAGTTCCAGGGTGGTGTCCTTGCCGCTCAGCAGGCCTGTGGGGGCGGTCAGGTCGGCGCCGCCGCAGAACACCTTGCCGGCCGCGGCCAACACCACGGCCCGCAGCTCAATCTCGGCGTCGACATCCTCAAGGGCGTCGGCCAGGTCGCGGATCAGGTCGACCGAGACATGGTTGTTGGGCGGCCGGTCGATGGTCAGCACGGCCACATGACCTTCGCGCGCAGCGGAAATCTCGCCGTATTGCGTCTTCATCGCTCTCGCTCCCCTAGCGCCGTCCGCCCAGGCGGTTTCTTGCCACGACCCACTTATGCACTTCGGTGGGCCCTTCATAGATGCGCATGGTTCTGAGGCGCGAGGCCATCAGGTGCAGCGGCAGCTCGCGGGTCATGCCCATGGCCCCGAACACCTGCATGGCGTGGTCGACCACCTCCCAGGCCATCTCGACGGCGTAGGCCTTGATCATCGAGGTCTCGGTGCGGACGTCACGGCCCTGGTCCAGCTTCCAGGCGCAGTCATAGGTCATCAGCCGGGCGGCATGGATGCGGGTGGCGGCGTCGGCGACCCACCACTGGATGGCCTGGCGCTCGGACAGGCGCGCGCCGAAGGTCGAGCGCTGCGGGGCGTAGTCGCAGATCATGTCCAGGGCCCGGCTGGCCATGCCGACCGACCAGGCGGCCATCTCGACCCGCCGCGTGCCCAGGCGAAGCTGCATGGGGGCGAACCCGGCCCCCTCCTCGCCCAGCAGCTTCCAGCCCTCGACCCGGCAATCCTCCAGGGCGATCTCGTAGGTCGCCGCTCCGCCGATCATCGGAATGCGGCGCAGGACGTTGAAACCGGGCGTTCCCTTGTCGACCAGGAAGGCCGAGACCCCCGCCCGCTTGCCCTCCTCGCGGCGGGTCACCGCCATGACGATGGTGAAGTCGGCCTCGGCGGCGCGGCTGATCCAGATCTTGCGGCCGTTCAGCACCCAGTCGTCGCCGTCCCGCTCGGCTTTCGTGGTCATGCCGGACGGGTCGGCCCCGGCGCCCGGCTCGGAGATGCCCATGGCCGAGATGGTCTCGCCGCGAACATAGGGCTCCAGATAGGCCTCGCGCTGGCGGGGCGTGCAGGTCGCCATCAGCATGCGCAGGTTGGGGCTGTCCGGCGGCAGGGTGTAGGGGGTGATGGTCCGCCCCATCGCCTCGTTGACCCCCACCAGCGCCACCGCCGGCAGGTCGGCGCCGCCGATGTCTTCCGGCGCGTCCAGGCCCCAGAGGCCGAGCTCATGGGAAACCTTGTCGATCTTCGCCTTCTCCGCCGCCGACAGGCCCGGCGGCTTGCCGGCCGCCTCGCGTTCCAGGATCAGCGGCTCCAGCGGGATCAGCTGGTCGGCCACGAAGCGCTCGGCCAGGTCGCGGATCATCCGGTGTTCTTCGGAAAGGTCGAAATCCATCACGGCTACTCCGGCGCGGTTCTGGAAGCGTGGCCGACCTCGGCCAGCACCTCGGCGGTGTGCTCGCCCATGCGCGGGGCGTGACGGCGGACATTGGCCGGGGTGACCGAATAGTGGACGGGCGGTCGCAGACCCCAGTAGGGCCCGGCGTCGGGGTGCTCGTAGTGCTCGAACATGCCGACGGCGGTGAGGTGCGGGTCGGCGGGCAGATCATCCAGGCGGTTGAGCGGAATGACCGGTATCTGCAGCGGTTTGAGGACGGCCAGCCATTCGGCGGTGGTCTTGGTGCGGGTGACGGTCTCGACCAGGGCGTAGAGTTCGCGCGCATGGCGCCCGCGCGAGCGATCGTCGGCGAAGCGCGGATCGCTGGTCAGAAGCTCGCCCATGCCCGCCGCCTCGAAGAAGGCCTGCCATTGGCCGCCGGTATAGGGCAGCAGCCCGATATGGCCATCGAGGGTGGTGAAGGGCTTGCGCTCGGGATTGGTGACCCGGACATAGCTCCACTGGCCGGTCGGCGGGTCGTAGACATGGCCGAAGAAGTGCTCAGCCAGGTTGAAGCTGGTCACGCACTCGTACATCGGCACCTCGACGAACTGGCCCTCGCCGGTCTTCTGTCGGTGGAACAGGGCCGCCAGGATGGCCTGGCCCATGAACAGGCCCGAGACCTTGTCGGCGACCAGGCTGGGCAGGTAGCGGGGCTCGGGCCGGCCGTCGGTGCGGTTCAGCAGATCGGCCATCCCCGAGGCGGCCTGGATCAGGTCGTCATAGGCGGGCTCTCCGGCATAGGGGCCGTCGGAACCGTAGCCGGCGCCATGGACGTAGATGATGTCGTCCTTCAGGGCCCGCACCGCCTCGTAGCCCAGGCCCAGCCGCTCCAGCCCCTCGTAGCGGACCGAGGCCACGAAGACGTCGCAGGTCGGGATCAGGGCCCGCAGCGCCGCGGCGTCCTCAGGGACGCGCAGGTCGAGCAGGACCGAGCGCTTGTTGCGGTTGATGGTCATGAAGATGGGCCCGAGGTCCGGCGGCGCGCCTTCCGGCGTCATTCCGGCCCAGCGCATGATGTCCCCGCCCCCGCCGCGCCGGCCGCCTGGAAACTCCACCTTGATCACGTCAGCGCCCAGGTCGCCCAGCTGCTGGGTGGCGTAGGCGCCGAACACCACGCTGGTCAGGTCCAGGATGCGGATCCCGGCCAGCGGGCCGGTCGGCTTGGTCGCGAGGGTCTTGGTCTGTGTCATGCGGCAAAGGTGTCACGGACATCCCGGCGGCGCATGATCTGAGCGTCATTTCCATATATGTGGAATTGCGTATGACCGCCGTCGTCAAATCCGCCCAGCGCGCCTTCGCCGTGCTCGAACTGTTCGAGCGCGAGCGGCGGCCCCTGAGTCTGACCCAGGTCGTGGGCCTGCTGGGCTATCCGACCTCCAGCGCCGCGGCGCTGCTCAAGAGCCTGATCGTCATGGGCTATCTCGAATACGACCGCTCCAGCCGGACCTACGGGCCGACCATGCGGATCGTGGCGCTGGGCCAGTGGGTGCGCGACCAGCTGTTCGGCAACGGCGCGGTGCTGGGGGCCGCCCAGCGTCTGCATGCCGAAACCGGGCTGACGGTGGTGCTGGCGGTGCAGTCCGACCTGCACGCCCAGTATCTGCATCTGGTCCATTCCGGCGAGCCGCTGCGGACCGCCGTCACGCCCGGCCAGCTGCGGCCGCTGGCCAGTTCGGGGATGGGCTGGCTGCTGCTGGCCGCCCAGCCCGACCGCGAGGTGCGCCGGCTTGTTCGCCGGATAAGATATGCCGGGCTGGAGGCGCGGGTCGACATGGCGGCCCTGCTGGCCCGGCTGCACGAGGTGCGGGTGCGGGGCTATGCCTTTTCCCGCGACGGGGTGAGCCCGGGTTTCGGCCTGATCGGGGCCCTGATGCCGGCCACGCCCAATGGCCGGCGGCTGGCGATCGGCCTGGCGGGCCGCACGGGCGAGCTGGAGGCGCGAGAGGCCGATCTGGCCGCCCGTCTGCGCGCCGCCGTGGCCCTCTGAACGACAATCGTCCACAGGCGACCTGCGCCTATCCCCGGCCGGGCGCTCCCGTCACATCGACCCGACGCCAGGGCTTTGCTAACCATCCGGCCGTGAGCGCCCTCCGCCAGCTACGTCTGCCCCTCCCCGCGACCGCCGGCCCGGCTCGCGCGCCGTTCGCCGCCTCGCCGGTCAACCGGGTGGCCCTGGCCGCCGTCGAGGCCTGGCCGGCCTGGCCCGGCGCCCTCCTGGCCCTGGTTGGGCCGGAAGGCTCGGGCAAAAGCCATCTGGCCAGCCTCTGGCAGGCCCGCGCCGGCGCCCAGACCTGGGACGGCCAGCCGCTCGACACGCTGACGGGCCCGCTGCTGATCGAGGACGCCGACCGGCTGGACGGCGAGACCCTGTTCCATCTGATAAACATGGCCCCGAACCTGGGCGGCCTGCTGCTCACCGCCCGCGAGCGCCCCGTCAGCTGGCCCGCCGCCCTGCCCGACCTGCGCTCGCGGCTCAACGCCCTGACGGTCGCGGAACTGGCCGAACCTGACGACGCGGTGCTGGCCGCCATGCTGGAGAACCTCTTCGAGGCCAGCGGCATCCGCCCGGCAGCCGACGTCTATCCCTATCTGCTGCGCCGCATGGAACGCTCGGCCGCCGCCGCCCGCGCGGTCGTCCATGCCCTGGACGAGGCCTCGGCGGCGGAGCGGCGCGATGTCAACCGCGCCCTGGCCCGCGAGCTGTTCGAGCCGGCCAACACCGACATGTTCGACGACGCGTGAGCCTGAAAGGCCGGCGGTTTAGCGCAATCGTCACAGTCTTGGGGCATGCCGGGCTTGCCCGAACGGCGCCAGCCGGGGCACAAGTCCCCCATGCCGCGCAAAAGGCCCTTGATGACCGACGCCGCGACCGCCCCCGTCCCACCCGTGGCGTCCAAGCCCCCGCCCGCGGCGACCGACCTGACCCTGGACGAGGCCAGGCTCGGATCGCCCGAGCGTTTCTTCAACCGCGAGATCTCCTGGCTGAGCTTCAACCGCCGGGTCATCGAGGAGGCCGAGAACCCCCGCCACCCGCTGCTGGAGCGGCTGCGGTTCGTATCGATCTCGGCCAGCAACCTGGATGAGTTCTATTCGGTGCGGGTCGCGGGCCTGAAGGGCCAGGTCCGCGAGGGCGTGCGCGTGGTCAGCCAGGACGGCCTGACCCCCGCCGAACAGCTGGTAAAGATCAACGAGGCGGCCGGTGAACTGATGCTGGACCAGCAGCGGATCTGGGCCACCCTTCGCCAGGAGCTGGCTGGCGAAGGCATCAAGCTGCTGGATTCCAAGGACATCACCAGCGAAGCCGACCTCAAGGCGGCCGAGGACATCTTCCTCAACCACGTCTTCCCGGTGCTGACCCCCCTGGCCATCGATCCGGCCCATCCCTTCCCCTTCATTCCGAACCTGGGCTTTTCGCTGGCCCTGAAGCTGAAGCGCCGCGACGACAACCGCGAGCTTTACGCCCTGGCCCCGGTGCCCCAGCAGGTGCGGCGGTTCTGGGAACTGCCCGCGACCGGCCGGCGCAAGGGCGAGCGGCGGATCGTGGCGCTGGAAAGCCTGATCATCCTCTTCCTGCCCCACATCTTCCCCAACTGCGAGATCCTGGGCCGGGGCCTGTTCCGGCTGATCCGCGACAGCGACGTAGAAATCGAGGAAGAGGCCGAGGATCTGGTCCGCGAGTTCGAGGCCCGGCTGAAGCTGCGCCGGCTGGGTTCGGTGGTGCGGGTCAAGATCCAGACCACCATGCCGGCCGACCTGCGCGACTTCATCATCGAGAACCTGCATGCCGAGCCGCAGGACGTCACCCTGATCGACGGCAAGCTGGGCCTGGCCCAGATGGACCAGCTGATCCCCGCCGACCGCGCCGACCTGAAGTTCCCGCTGTTCCTGCCGCGCTTTCCCGAGCGCATCCGCGACCACAACGGCGACTGTTTCGCCGCCATCCGCGAGAAGGACATCCTGGTCCACCACCCGTTCGAGAGCTTCGACGTGGTGGTCCAGTTCCTGCGCCAGGCGGCCCACGACCCCAACGTGCTGGCCATCAAGCAGACCCTCTACCGGACCAGCAAGGACAGCCCCATCGTCGCCGCCCTGATCGAGGCGGCCGAGAACGGCAAGAACGTCACCGCCCTGGTCGAGATCAAGGCGCGCTTCGACGAAGAGGCCAACCTGAAATGGGCCCGCGACCTGGAGCGGGCCGGCGTCCATGTGGTCTTCGGCTTCATCGAGTACAAGACCCACGCCAAGCTGAGCCTGGTGGTCCGCCGCGAGGGCGAGACCCTGCGCACCTACTGTCACTTCGGAACCGGCAACTATCATCCGGTCACCGCCAAGATCTACACCGACCTGTCGCTGTTCACGACCGACCCGACGCTGGGCCGCGACTCCGCGCGCCTGTTCAACTTCATCACCGGCTACGCCCAGCCCGAGCACCTGGAGAAGCTCAGCTTCTCGCCGGTGGCCATGAAGCACGACCTGCTGGCCATGATCGCCGCCGAGGCCGACAACGCCCGGGCCGGCAAGCCGTCTGGGATCTGGGCCAAGCTCAACGCCCTGGTCGATCCCGAGATCATCGACGCCCTCTACCGGGCCAGCCAGGCCGGGGTGCGCATCGACCTGGTCATCCGCGGCATCTGCTGCCTGCGCCCGGGCATCCCGGGCCTGTCCCAGAACATCGCGGTCAAGAGCATCGTCGGCCGCTTCCTGGAGCACACCCGCATCTGCGCCTTCGCCAACGGCCAGCCGATGCCCAGCACCGCCGCCAAGGTATTCATCTCCTCGGCCGACTGGATGCCCCGCAACCTGGACCGCCGCGTCGAGGCCCTGACGCCCATCGAGAACCCGACCGTGCACCAGCAGGTGCTGGACCAGATCATGGTGGCCAACCTCAACGACGAGGCCCAGAGCTGGAACCTCGATTCCGAGGGCGTCTATCGGCGCGATCCCAACTGGGACCGCCGCGGCGCCTTCTCGGCCCACGACTATTTCATGACCAATCCCAGCCTGTCGGGCCGGGGGCATAAGGTGCTCGATCTGCCCAGAGCCTTCGACCATGTCGGCCCACGCCGTTAGCCCCCCGATGAACCCAGTCCCGCTGGACGCGGCCGTCATCGATGTGGGCTCCAACTCGGTGCGCCTGGTGCTCTATCGCATCGAGGGCCGCTCGATCTGGACGGTCTATAACGAGAAGGTGCTGGCGGGCCTGGGCCGCGATATCGGCCAGACCGGCCGCCTCGCCCCCGACGGCGTCGCCCAGGCCATGGCGGCCCTCAAGCGCTTCCGGGCGGTCATCGAGGCGGCCAATCCGGAAGAGATCTTCACCGCCGCCACCGCCGCCGTCCGCGACGCCGCCGACGGCCAGGACTTCGTCGAGCGGGTGCAGGCCGAGACGGGCCTCTCCTTGCGCATCCTCAGCGGCGCGGAAGAGGCGCGCTATGCGGCCCTGGGCGTGCTGGCCGGGGCGCCGGACTCGCGCGGCCTGGTCGGCGATCTGGGCGGCGCCAGCCTGGAATTGACCCCCATCGGACCGGACGGCGCCGGACCGGGGGTAACCCTGCCGCTGGGCCCCTTCGCCTTCGGGCCCTTCCCCGAGCACAACCCCGACATCCTGCGCAAAGCCGTGGACGAGCGACTGGCCGGGTTTGGCAACCTGCGCACCGACACCTTCCACGCGGTCGGCGGCGCCTGGCGCAACCTGGCTCTCATCCACATGCACATGGCCGGCTATCCGCTGCGGGTCGTGCATCAGTATGAAATCCGCCGGACCGAGGCGCTGGAAGCCTGCCGCTTCGTCGCCGGCCAGTCGCGCCGCAGCCTGGAAACCGTCGAGGGCGTCTCCAAGAAGCGGGCCGAGACCCTGCCCCACGCCGCCGTGGTGCTGGAGCGGCTGATCCAGGCCCTGGACATCCAGAAGGTCGAACTGTCGGCCTATGGCGTGCGCGAAGGCCTGCTGTTCGAGGCCCTGGACGCCTCTACCGCCCCTCTGGACCCGCTGGTCGAAGGCTGCGCGGCGCTCAGCGCCCGCACCGGCGCCGACGCGGCGCTCGGGCCCATGCTGGAGGCCTGGCTGGCCCCGGTGTTCAACGCCCTCGCCCCGGTGATGGACGGCCGTGACGGCGTGCTGCGCGCCGCCGCCTGCCGCCTGGCGGACCTGGGTGCCCGGCTTCACCCCGACCATCGCGCCGACCTGGTCTTCGAGCAGGTTCTGCGCGCCCCGGTCGCCGGCCAGAACCACGCCGAGCGGGCCTTCCTGTCGGTCGCCGCCTTCGCCCGCCACACCAGCGCCTCGACCATCCCCGAGGCCGCCACCATCGCCCGCCTGCTCCCCGACGACGCCCGCCGCCGGGCCCGGGCCCTAGGCGCCGCCATCCGCCTGGGCTGCGACCTGACGGCCCGCACCCCGGCCCTGCTGGTCAACACCCGCCTGAGGCTGGAAGGCGACCGCCTGCTGCTGACCACCGACCCGCAGCGCAGCGACCTGCTGCTCGGCGACCAGACCTCGCGGCGGGCCGGGACGCTGGCCAGCCTCCTGAATGTGAAGCTGCGGGTGGGCGGCGACGGCGCCTGACCTCAGATTTCGGCCGCCCGGCGTATCTGCTCCAGGAACCATTTGACGCCCAGGCCCCGGGCGGTTCTGCGGCGCAGTACCGACACCTCGACCAGGTCGGGCTCGCCGCCCAGCGGATCGTCGGCAAGCGCTGCTGGGCGAGCTGACCGTCGCCGTGCCGCCGATCTACTAGCCTCGGCCATCATCCGCGCATCGAGCGACGCCCGCTCTCGCTCGCGAACGTGACCGCGGTCACAGCCAACAGTTGCGCATCAGGGTGGAAGGTATCAGAGTTTTTCAGCACTTCAGGGGACGTTCCAATGGTCCAGATGGTCTTCGTTCATGGTGTGGCGACGCGGAGTGGCCCCGCCTACGATCAGGAAGAACGCAACCGCGACGCCCTGTTCAAGCAGGTCTTGTTCCAGGGCGCCCCTCTCAACATCCGCTCACCGCGGTGGGGCGATCTGGTCCCGGCCATGTCGAACGGCGGCGGCTCGTTCGCCGGCGCGGCCGGCGTTTCGGCCTACAGCGCGCTGGGCGCGCTCACTGTCAGCGATCCCGAGGGCGGCGCCATCGCGGAGTTGGCCACCGCTGACCCAGCCACGGCCCTGGACGCGGTCTACGCCACCCTGGTCGACCGCGCCGACCTTTCGAACGAGGACCTGACGGCTGACGATATCAGGGCGTTCAGGGCCGTGACCAAGGCCATCGCCGCCGGTGGCCAGCCCCAGGTCGCCGCCTCCGCCACCGACGAAGAGCTGATCTTCAACATTGGCCAGTTCGGCGACAACGCCGGCTATGGCGCGATCGGGGACAAGATCAAAGGCGCGGTAAGCGCTCTGGCCGACCGGGCTCGCAACAGCGTTTCCACCAGCATTTCCAACGCCTTCCGCGACGATCTGAACCCTCTGGTCGGGCGGTTCCTGGGCGACATCTTCGTCTATCTGAAGGGCCCGCCCCAGGACGGCGTCCGAACCGCCATCCGCGCGCGGGTGGGAAAGGAGATCGTCGCCGCCCACACCGCCGCCAAGGCGTCTGGCGAAAAGCTGGTCCTGCTGGGTCACAGCCTGGGCGGGGTCATCCTCTACGACATGCTGTCCTCGCCCGCCCAGGCCGGGTTGCCGGCCGATCTGTCGGTGGACCTGCTGATGACTGTCGGGTCGCAGCCTGGCTTCTTCGAGGAACTGGGCCTGTTCGACTTCAAGCGATCGGCCGGCGCGACCTCGACCCCGGGCCCGGCCAATGTGAAAGCCTGGCACAACATCTTCGATCCCATCGATCTGTTCGGCTTCCGCGCCACGCCGATGTTCGCCAACGCTCAGGACTTCCAGTTCGACTCGGTCACCGGCCTGATCTCAGCCCACACCACCTACTTCAAGCGCCCGCAGTTCTACGCCCGCGCCCGCAAGCGCCTGCAAGACCTTCACGTGATCTGATCGATGACCCTGATCTTCGAGCGTCCTGTTCAGCCCGGAAAGCCGGCGACCCACGCCTTCGTTATCGGAGTCGGGACCTATCCCGACGCCAAGCCCGGCAAGGGCTTCAACAAGGACCTTCGCGCCGTGCCCGACCTGGCCAGCGCGGCGGACAGCGCCAAGCGGATGTGCGACTGGCTGCTGGAGAACAAAGACAACCTCGACGCTCCGCTGGCGACATTGGAGGTCCTCATCGGGCCGGCGCAGCACGCCGCCGGCGCGACGCCTTATGCCTGGGCCAACGAGCCCGCCGCGCCGCCCGATCCGCCGACCGTGGCCAATGTCGAGGCCGCTGGCGCGGATTGGCTGGGACAGCTCCAAAAGCGGCCGGGCGATGTGGCGTTTTTCTACGCCTGCGGCCACGGCGCCCGGCTCGGCACCGATCCGCTGCTGTTCCTGCAGGATATCAACACCCGCAAGATGCATCCCTGGGGCGGGTTCCTGAACGTCGGCGAGACCGCCAACGCCTTCAAGCAGGTGACCGAAATCAGCGCCGGCTTCTTCTTTCTCGACGCCTGCCAGGAGTTCTCTCCGAAACTGGAACTGTCGAAAGCCAAATGGGTCGCCCAGTTCATCGCGCCCCTCGACCCGTTCCAGCCCCAATTGACCCGGGAAAAGGTCTTCATGCTCAGCGCCACCTCGGCGGGGCTGAAGGCCTATGACGGGCCCTGCGCCGATAACCCCAACCTCCGGCTTGGTCGGTTTACGCAGACCCTGTGCCTGGCTCTGGACGGGGCCGCGGTTCGCTCCCGTCTCGGGCGATGGGTTGTTCAACCGGCCTCCATTATTGAGGACATCATCTACCTGCACGGATTGCGGACCGACTGGCGCGAGGACGAACTGCCCTTCGAGCCCACGCAGTCGGCCTTCCCTACCGGACCCTTCCCCATCGTCGCCCCGGCCCGGCCCATCGTGCCGATTGTGGTTTTCACCAACCCGGCCCCGGCCATCTCGAACTATGACCTGAGCATCTTCGCCAGCCCCGACCGCGCGCCGCCTGTCGTCGATCAGCGACCCTTGCGGGCGCAGACGGAATGGCTGGCCTGGGTGCCGGCCAGCCGGGACATGCATGTGGCGGTCGCGGCGGACAACGGGATCTCGTACGAGGCCAAGTTCAGCCCGGACATGCCCATTTTCGACCAGCGGATCCTGATCCCATGAGCACGCGTCTGACATTCGAAGCTCCAGGAGACCTCTCAGTCGGGCGGGTGACGGTCGCGAGCGCCGATGGCGTGCTGACCGAATGGGTGGCGACCCCCAACCACAGGATCTTCGAGACCGACGACATCCAGCCGGGCTTCTATTCCGCCGAGGTGGCCCCGGTCGGCCTGCGCGCCCGTTCCTACGTCTTCGAGGTGAAGCCCGAGGTCGCCAACACCGTGACCATGCCGCTCTATGCGGTCCTGGCGGCAGGCGGTGACGTAGCCGCCTTCTCCGGGATCGAGAGCGGGAATCTGCAGGCTGCCGTCGAGAGCCTGCAGCGTGGCCGCCCCGCGTCCACCGAAGCGCCGCCGCCCCCCCCCGTTACGCGGTCGGAGGTCTGGTCGGCGCCGGCGCGCAGCCCGGAATCGGCCTCATCCCGCATGCTTTCCGTTGGACTGTCGCAGGACGAGGACATGGCCGACCTGGGCGGCTGGACGCCCTACGCCGACGGCGCCCCCACCGTCGAACTCGAAGCCGGCGTGCTGAACGTGCTGATCGCCTCGTCCCCCGATGCGTTGAAGCGCCATCCCCGGCTACGGCTTTCCATGGCGCTGGAGGGCGTGCGGACCGAGCGGATGATGGTCCCGGCCTTCCTGGGCGGAACACGAGTATCCTTCCAGGCTTCGCCGCTGATCAGCGCCGACATCGCCGTCCAGGTGACGCCGCTGGATCCGGAACGCCGGGCCCTGATGCGGGCGCTGCAGGCGGGAGTCGCGGAGGAAGCCTCCGCGGTCTATGCCGACGTCCTGCGCGGCGGCTCGATCGCCCGGTTCATCGATGGACTGGAAGAAGACGCCTGGGCGGCCATGGTGGCCACCCTGCTGACCATCCGCTTCCCGGAGGTCTTCGGTCCCAAGCCGCCGGAATGGGGCCCACTGCTCGCCGAGCGCTATCCATGGGCCTCCGACACCCATGTCATCCTCGCCCGCCACCATCTCAATCAGGCCGGCAGGGGTTCCGATCGCGAAGAGGCGGCCCGTGGCGCGCTGACGGCCCTGGGCATTGCGCAGCGGCTGGGCGCCCCCTACTTCGCCGCGACCAACCAGCTGATGGGCGAGATGCTGGGCGGGCTGGCGGGGCTTAAGGGCTTTGATGCGACGCTCACCGAGCTGGCCCAAACCCAACTCGACAAGTGGCGCAGCGACGTGCCCCTGCAACGCGCCGCCGGGGCGATCTTCTCCTGGCTGGCGGCCGACAACAAGCTGCGGGCGCAGGGCCAGATCGCGCCATATCGCAGCACAGGCAGCATGAATGAGCGCTATGCCCGCCTGCTGTTCCAAGGCCGTGTGGACGCCGCCGGCATCAGCGTCAGCAACGCCGCCGCCCAGACCGAGCCCCCCAAGGCGACCATGCCGCAGGAGATGGCCTCGGGGACGGTGGCAGCCGATCGGATCGATGGCTCGGGCATCGCCCTGGCCTCCGCCGGCGCCGCCAGGTCGCTGGAAGCCCCCGCGCTCGAGCGCCCCGTCACCGTCGTTGACGACCCTAACAAAAACCGCTTCGGCGGCCTCGCCGAGGTCGGCGGCTACAGGCTGACGGCCGCCTTCACCGAAACCTCACCGGAAGGCTGGGTGGATATCCAACTGGCCGTCCGCGCCGACCGCACGCTTCCGCCAAGCTTTTCGGACGCCGTGGAGTTCTTCCTGCACCCGACCTTCAGCCCCAGTCGGATCAAGGTGGCCTTCCGCGGCCACGAGGCGGCGGTGACCGTCCGGGCGCTGGGCGGTTTCACGGTTGGCGCCTGGCTCCCATCGCAGGGGATCGAGCTGGAATGCGATCTGGCGCTGCTGCCCGACGCGCCCCAGGTCATCCGGGAACTTTAGCCGCCCTGTTCAATCCCGGGGCATGGTCCGTTCGGCGATGGCGATGCGGCCCAGGATGCCCTTGACGATCAGGTCCAGCGGCGCGCCCTCGCGGTAGTCGGCGGCGGCGATGAAGTTGACCCGGTCGTCGGCGATCAGCCGGTGGATCTTGGTCTGGTGACTGGGCTCGTTGTTGGGGTCGTAGACGGCGATCGAGTGGCCGCCCTTGGTGTGCATCATCTTCATGGTCGGCACATCGGTGTCGCCGTCGCCGACGAAGATCATCCGCTCGAACGGCACCGGCCGCTCCTCGTCGGGTATGTAGCGATTGATCTTCTCGTGCTCCCAATTGTTGTAGACCCCCTTGTTGATGCGGAAGAGGTACTGGGTCTTGGTGGTGTAGTTGATGCCCACCGCCGGCCATTCGGCCTCGCCCTTGGCGTTGTAGACATAGTGCGAGGCGAAGACGTGCTCGAAGGCCGGGTAGATCGGGCAGCCCTCGACCATCTCCTGCAGGCCGCTCGACAGGATGTAGTGCTTGATGGTCAGGCCATAATTGGCCCCAAAGGCGTTGATCCGCTCGAACCAGCTCATGTCCCGCAGGCCCTCGAACAGCGGCACGTCCCGGCCGTGTTCGCGCAGCATCTCGCGGGTGACGGTCAGCCCGGCCTGCTTGGCCGTGCGCAGCATCAGCTGCATGTACATCAGGATGTCGTCGCCGTCGGACTCGATGGTCCGGGGCCGCACCGTGTCGTTCCAGAACTCTTTGGGCGTCATCCCCAGGGCCGGGATGAAGCTGGTCTCCTGCATGTTGCCGCGGGCCAGGGTGCCGTCGAAGTCGTAGATCAGGGCGGTGGTGCGAGGATTTTCCATGCCCACGGCTTAGACCATGGGCGTGGGGAATCAACCCACGGGGCTAGCCGGCCTTGGGCGCCCGCCGCACCTCGACCACCCGCACCCGCGTCCCGTCCAGCACCAGGGCCAGCTCGCCGCGCTTGAGCTTCAGCGCATCGGCCCCGAAGGCGTCCTTGCGCCAGCCGGTCAGGGCGCCGACGTCGGCGTTGTCGTCGTTGGCGATCTTTTCCAGGTCCGAGACGGTGGCGATCAGCTTGGAGGCGACGCCGGCGTCTTCCGAGCGGGCCTTGAGCAGCACCTTCAAGAGCTCGACTACCGCGCCGGCGGCCGGATTGTGGGCCGGGCGTTCGCGTTCGACGACCGGGGCGTAGGCCTCGGGGTTCTTCAGCGCCTCGCGGATGGCGGCCAGCAGGTCGGGGCCGAACTTGGACCCCGAGAAGCCCTTGGGCACCCCGCGCAGGCGATCCAGGGCGGCCGCGTCGGTCGGCGCCTGGCTGGCCAGCTCGTCCATGGCGTCATCCTTGAGGATGCGGCCTCTGGGCTGGTCGCGCAGCTGGGCGGTGCGCTCGCGCCAGGCGGCGACGGCCTTGAACACCGCCAGGTATTTGGCCGCGTGCTTGCGGGGCTTGAGCCGCTTCCAGGCGTTCTCCGGATCGACATCGTAGAGGGCCGGGTCGGTCAGGGCCGCCATCTCCTCCTCGACCCAGGCCAGGCGCCCGGCCTTCTCCAGCCGCTCGCGCAGCATCGGGTAGAGGGTGCAGAGGTGGGTGACGTCGGCCAGGGCGTAGGTCAGCTGCGCATCCGACAGCGGCCGGCGGGCCCAGTCGGTGAAGCGGTGCGACTTGTCCAGGTCGATCTTCAGCATCTGGCGGACCAGGGCGTCATAGGCGATCTGCTCGCCATAGCCGGCGGCCATGCTGGCGATCTGGGTGTCGAACAGCGGCCGGGGCATGGCGCCCAGGTTGTTGAAGATTTCGACGTCCTGGCGCGCCGCATGGAACACCTTCTGCACGGTCTCGTCGCGCAGGATGTCCAGCAGGGGCGTCAGGTCGATGCCCTCGGCCAGCGGGTCGATGCACGCCTCGCAATTGGGGGCGGCGACCTGGATCAAACAGAGCTTGGGCCAGTACGTGGTTTCGCGCATGAACTCGGTGTCCACGACGACGTAGGGCTGGCCCTTCAATTGTTTGCAGAAATCCGCCAGCGCGGCGGTGGTTGTAATAGGCTGCATCGGCT
The DNA here is from genome assembly GCF_030814835.1 of Caulobacter ginsengisoli. GTDB lineage: Bacteria > Pseudomonadota > Alphaproteobacteria > Caulobacterales > Caulobacteraceae > Caulobacter > Caulobacter ginsengisoli. The sequence goes on along the minus strand of NZ_JAUSVS010000001.1, from coordinate 594,758 downwards.
AGCTATAGCCTTGCGCGGGGCCGAGTCTGCAAGGGCCAACAGCCCCGCTGCGGCAATTGTCGCCCTACCGTGACCGAAAAAACCACCTTGAGAGCCCCATGCAAGACCGCAAAAACGGCCTGACCTATGCCGAGGCCGGCGTCGATATCGATGCGGGCGCCGCTCTGGTCGAGGCGATCAAGCCGCTCGCTAAAGCCACCCGCCGGCCCGGCGCGGAGGCGGGCCTCGGCGGTTTCGGGGCGCTCTTCGACCTCAAGGCGGCCGGCTATGACGACCCGCTGTTGGTCTCGACCACCGACGGGGTGGGCACCAAGCTGCGCATCGCCCTCGATACGGGCCTGCACGACACGGTCGGCATCGACCTGGTGGCCATGTGCGTCAACGATCTGCTGGCCCAGGGCGCCGAGCCGCTGCTGTTCCTCGACTATTACGCCACCGGCAAGCTGGACGTCGCCATCGCCACCCGCGTGGTGGCCGGCATCGCCGAGGGTTGCCGCCTCTCCGGCTGCGCCCTGGTCGGCGGGGAAACGGCCGAGATGCCGGGCATGTACGAGGGCGACGACTACGATCTGGCCGGTTTCGCGGTCGGCGCCGTCAACCGCGACGGCGTGCTGCCCAAGCTCGACGAGCAGCGGGCCGGCGACGTCTTGATCGGCATCGGCTCCAGCGGCCCGCATTCCAACGGCTATAGCCTGGTGCGCCGGGTGGTCGAGCGCTCGGGCCTGGCCTGGGACGCCCCCTCTCCGTTCGGCGAAGACACGCTGGGGGCGGCGCTGATGGCGCCCACCCGGCTCTACATCAAGTCGGTCCTGCCCCAGATCAAGGCCGGCCGCATCAAGGGCGGCGCCCACATCACCGGCGGCGGCCTGATCGAGAACCCGCCCCGCGCGGTCGCCGAGGGCCTGGTCCCCAACATCGACTGGAACGCCTGGCCCCTGCCCCCGGTGTTCGACTGGCTGCAGCGCACGGGCGGCATGGACGACCACGAACTGCGCCGCACCTTCAACTGCGGCATCGGCTTCATGCTGATCGTTGGCCCGCGCCATGCGCCGGTGGTGCTGGCCGAACTGCTGGAAGCCGGCGAAGACGCCTTCGTCTGCGGCGAGCTCGCCGCGGCATGAGGGCCAAGGTCGGCGTCCTGATCTCGGGGCGGGGCTCGAACATGGAGGCCCTGATCCGGGCCGCCGAGGCTCCCGACTGCCCGTTCGAGATCGCGCTGGTGGTCTCCAACAAGCCGGAGGCGGCGGGCCTGGACAAGGCCCGGGCCGCCGGGGTGACGGCGCTGGCCATCGACGGCAAGCCGTTCGGCAAGGACCGCGAGGCCCACGAGAAGGCCATCGACGCGGCCCTGCGCGCGGCGGGCTGCGAATACGTCGCCCTGGCCGGCTACATGCGCATCCTGACCCCCTGGCTGGTCGAGGCCTGGGCTGGACGGATGATCAACATCCACCCTTCGCTGCTGCCGAAATATCCAGGGCTGGACACCCATGGCCGGGCGCTGGCGGCCGGTGACGTGGAGGCCGGCTGCACGGTGCATCTTGTGACCTCCGGCGTTGATGAAGGCCCGATCCTGGGCCAGGCCCGGGCGCCGATCCTGCCGGGAGATGACGAGGCTGCGCTCACGGCCCGGGTGTTGGCGGAGGAACACAAACTGTTCGCAAAATGCCTGGCCGACCTGGTCCGCGGCTAGACCTGTTCTCATTTCGGGCGAACACCGATTTGACCTCGCGGTGATTTGCAAAGAACTTATACGCTACCCGATCCGGGTATTCTGGCCACGCACGTGACAGAACAACGCAGCTGGTTCGGTTTACTCAAATCAACCTTAATCGTTAGGCGGAACGCAACCGACCAAGCCTAAGCATCCAGGCTTGGGGAGTTGTAATGCCCGAAGACCGGCAGTCGATCGAGCGCGTGCTGCGCTGGCGGTTCCAGACCGCGACCAACCGCGTCCTGCAGGTGGTGCTGATCTATGTCCTGGCGACGATCACCACCGGAACCGTCTGGCCGGCCCTCTGGATGGGCGCGACCCTGCTGACCATGTTCCTGGACGCCTGTCTCTCCCGGTGGGCGCTGGCGGATCTGGAAGACCCGCGCCGCATGCCTCTGGTCTATGCGGGCTTTGCCATCACCTCGGTGGTGTTCAGCAGCGTCGCCCTGGTCTTCCTGAGCAATCCGACCCTTTTGGGCGTCTCCGAAGCCCTGTTGATCACCGGGGCCATTGTCCTCAACACCGCCCTGATGGCCCGGGGGGCGAGGACGGCTTCGCTGATCCTGGCCGGCCCCTCGGCCCTGCTACTGCTGGGCATGCCTTTCCTGGCCCCTCTGTTCGGTCACACGGTCGGACTGCGCGACGCGCTCCCCATGGCGGTGGGCGGCGCCTTCTATGTCGGCGTCCTGGTCAAGATCACCCGCACCCTCAGCGCCGAGAGCGACGCCCTGCGTAGCGCCCTGGCCGACCGCAAGGCGGCCATGCATGAGATCGAACAGGCCCGCGACGCGGCGCAGGCGGCCAACCAGGCCAAGAGCAGCTTCCTGGCCACGATGAGCCACGAGATCCGCACGCCGCTGAACGGAGTGCTGGGCATGGCCCAGGCCATGGCGCGGGAGCCGTTGTCCGAAGCCCAGCGTCAGCGGCTGGATGTGATCGGACAGTCGGGCGAGACCCTGCTGGCCATCCTCAACGATATCCTGGACCTGTCCAAGATCGAGGCCGGCAAGCTTGAGCTCGAGGTCGCCGATTTCAATCTGGAAGCCGTGGCGCATGGCGCCCATGCCGCCTTCACGGCGATGGCCAACGCCAAGGGCCTGTCGTTCAACCTGGTCATCGCGCCGGCGGCGCGCGGCGTCTATCGCGGCGATTCGGTCCGGGTGCGGCAGGTGCTCTACAACCTGATCTCCAATGCGGTGAAGTTCACCGACAGCGGCCATGTCCAGGTGGCGATCGACCGCACAACTAGCGGCGTGCGGATGGTGGTGAGCGATACGGGCCTGGGTCTGGATCCGAACGGGATCGCCCGGCTGTTCGACAAGTTCGTCCAGGCCGATTCCTCGACCACCCGCCGTTTCGGCGGCACAGGCCTGGGACTGGCGATCTGCGCCGAGCTCTGCCACGCCATGGGCGGAACCATCCAGGCCGAAAGCCTTCAGGACCAGGGCAGCGCCTTCACCGTCGAACTGCCGCTGGAGCGGGTGGCCGAGGCGGCCTCGGCGCCCGGCCTGGAAGTCTGCCCGCCCCCGCCCAGTCTGGAAGAGCGGGATATCCGGGTGCTGGCGGCGGAGGACAATCCGGTCAACCAGATGGTGCTCAAGACCCTGCTGGCCCAGCTGGGAATCTGGCCGGTGATCGTCGACAACGGCCAGGCCGCCGTCGAGGCCTGGGAAGCCGGTGACTGGGACGCGATCCTGATGGACGTGCAGATGCCGGTGATGGACGGTCCGACCGCGACCCGGGCCATCCGGGCGAAGGAGGCGGCGAGCGGCCGCCGGCCGGTGCCGATCATCGCCCTCACGGCCAACGCCATGACCCATCAGGTCGAGAGCTATCGCGCGGCCGGCATGACCGATTTCGTGGCCAAGCCGATCAGGGTCGCCGAACTTCTGACCGCCCTGGCGGCGGCCCTGGAGCCGGCTCAGCCCCAGGCCCTGGCCAGCTAGCCGGCCGGCGGCGTCTCCAGCACCAGGTCGACCAGCCGCGGCTTGAAGCGCTTGCCGGTGGGCGAGCGGGAGTCGTCGTCGGCCATCAGGCCCGCCCCCCCGACGCCCATATAGACCAGACGCCCGGTGACCCGGACCTTCTCGCGCAGGGGGTGGGGCTTGCCGGCCGAGTCCTGGAACGTCGTGCCGGCCAAGTCGAACGTGATGGTCTCCGGGGCGTTGGGGACGAACCGCTCCCGGCTCAGCACAGCCATGTTGAGCTGGTTGGGGCCGGTTCCGGTCTCCAGATCGAAGCGCATCAACTCATCGCCCTGACCGTTGGGTCGTGTCGTCAGCACCTGGCCGATGGCGATGGCCTGGCCGCCCGGGCCGTTGTCGAAGCCGATATAGCCGTCGATGGAGACGCGCCGCCCGTTGAGGTCCGAGGCCCAGTAGATCTGTGGCTCGACCTGAGAGGCTTCCACAAGCACCGGCGGCGGCGCGGGGCCGAGCTTGCCGCAAGCCGCGCCCATCAAAGTCAGCACGCCTACCAGGGCCATTCGCAGCCGCATAGCTTTTCTCCCGACCGTTCGGGAGCGCATCTTCGGGAGGAGTCGTAAATCAATCGCGTCGGTGGCGATTCCCACCCACCCCCCGGGCAAATCCTGGCGAAGGCCAGGATCCATGCGCGGGCGGCCACTCTGCCCAAGCCCTTTCAAGCCCCTCGGCTTGGACCCTGGCCTTCGCCAGGGAGATCGGGAGGATGGGAGACGGGCATGAAAAAGGCCTGCCCCGCGACGGACAGGCCTTCTCCACACTGCGGTGTCGCAATCAGCCGACGATGTCGGCGTCCGTGAAGAACTGGGCGATCTCGATCGCCGCGTTCTCGGCGCTGTCCGAGCCGTGGACGGTGTTCTCGCCGACCGACTGGGCGAACAGCTTGCGGATGGTGCCTTCGTCGGCGTTGGCCGGGTTGGTGGCGCCCATGACTTCGCGGTAGCGGGCCACGGCGTTGTCGCCTTCCAGCACCTGCACCACGACCGGGCTGCGGGTCATGAACTCGACCAGTTCGCCGAAGAAGGGGCGTTCCTTGTGAACTTCATAGAACTTCTCGGCCTGGGCCTGAGACATATGGATGCGGCGCTGGCCGACGATGCGCAGGCCGGCGGCCTCGATGACGGCATTCACCGCGCCGGTCAGATTGCGCTCGGTGGCGTCGGGTTTCAGGATCGAGAAGGTGCGTTCGGTCATGGGCTGGGACTGGAGCCTTGTGAGAAGTGGTTGGGTTTTCGAGGTTGCGGGCTTATAGCCGCACGCTCCCTCCGCGCCAACCTCCCGCAGTGCAACATTGCTTCAGATCGATAATCTCACTTTTGACTCCTGGGGCCGCCGCTTCTTCGATGAAGCCAGCGTCAGCCTGCCCGTGGGGGCCAAGGTGGGTCTGGTCGGGCGCAACGGCATCGGAAAGTCCACGCTTTTCAAGCTGATCCTGGGCGAACTGCACAATGGCGGCGGCGAGATCCGCATCCCCAAGCGGGCCCGGATCACTTCGGTGGCCCAGGAGCATCCGGCCACCCCGGTCAGCCTGCTGGACACCGTGCTGGAGGCCGATGTCGAGCGGCACGAGCTGCTGCTCAAGCTGGAAACCGCCGAGCCCGAGGACATGGGCGACATCTGGACCCGGTTGATCGAGATCGACGCCGACTCGGCCCCGGCCCGGGCCTCGGAAATCCTGGCCGGCCTGGGCTTCAGCCACGAGGACCTTTCCCGGCCGATGGCCGAATTCTCCGGCGGCTGGCGGATGCGGGTGGCCCTGGCGGCGGCCCTGTTCGCCGAGGCCGACCTGATGCTGCTGGACGAGCCGACCAACTATCTCGACCTGGAAGGCGCCCTGTGGCTCGAGGCGCGGCTGAAGAAGTATCCGCACACCGCCATCATCATCAGCCACGACCGCGAATTGCTCAATAACTCCGTGGGTTACATCCTGCATGTGAGAGAGGGAAAGCTCGACCTCTACACCGGCGGCTATGACAGTTTCGAACAGCAGCGGGCCGAGAAGGCCCGCCTGGCCGAGGCCATGCGCGGCAAGATCGAAGCCAAGCGCGCCCATATGCAGGCCTTCGTCGACCGCTTCCGGGCCAAGGCCTCCAAGGCGACCCAGGCCCAGTCGCGCCTGAAGATGCTGGCCAAGCTGCCGCCAGTGACCATGACTCTGGAGGAGCGCACCGCCCCCTTCACCATCCCCTCCCCGCCCCGGCCGCTGGCCCCGCCGCTGGTGCGGCTGGAGAACGCCACCGTCGGCTATGGCGGCCCGCCGATCCTCAAGCATCTCAATCTGCGGCTCGATATCGACGACCGCATTGGCCTGCTGGGCGTCAACGGAGCCGGCAAGTCGACCTTCGCCAAGATGATCGCCGGGGCCCTGGCCATCGAGTCCGGTCACCTGCACCGCGACCGGCGGATCAAGGTCGGCTGGTTCCACCAGCACCAGATCGAAGCCCTCGACCCCACCGACACCCCGCTGGAAATCATCCGCCGCGAGATGCCCGAGTCGAGCGAGGCGCAACGCCGCTCGAAACTGGCGCAGTTCGGCCTGGGCTACGACAAGGCCGAGACCACGGTGGCCAACCTCTCCGGCGGCGAGCGGGCCCGGCTGCTCTTGAACCTGGTGGCGATGGCCGCCCCGCACCTGCTGATTCTCGACGAACCGACCAACCACCTCGACATCGACAGCCGCCGGGCCCTGCTCGACGCCCTGAACGAATACGAGGGCGCGGTGATCCTGATCACCCACGACCGCGGCCTGATGGAGCTGGTCGCCGACCGCCTGTGGCTGGCCGCCGACGGCAGTGTGAAGCCGTTCAACGGCGACATGGACGACTACGCCAGGTTCGTCCTCGACCGCGCCCGCGTCGCCGCCCGCGCCCCGACCCAGGTCAAGGCCGCTCCCGCCGCCAAACCCGAACCGGTCTCCCCGCCACCGCCGCCGACCAACCGCGATCCGGCGGCGATGGCCGGCCCGCTGAAGCGCAAGCTGCAGGCGGCCGAGGAAGTGCTGGCCCGGGCGACCAAGGCCTTGGCCGAGATCGACGAGAAACTGGCCGACCCCGGCGTCTATGTCCGCGACCCCAAGGGCGCGGCGGAGTTGGGCCAGAAGCGCGAGAAGGCCCAGGCAACCCTGGACGAGGCCGAGGCTAAGTGGATGGCGGCGGCCGAAGCGCTGGAAGGCGTGGCAGGCTAACCTTTCAGCCGCTCATCCCCGCGAAAGCGGGGACCCAGGTGTTTTTCGTTGCGGGCTTGCAACCGCCCCGGCCTTTCAGAATCGCCCTCAACAGCAAAAAGCCTGGGCCCCCGCTTTCGCGGGGATGAGCGGATTTTTGGGTTACTGAACATGGTGGAAACTTAACGTGCCCACCGTCCCCGCCGGGACTATCGAAAGGCCAGTAGCCTTCGGAGTTCCCTGATGCGCCGTTTCCTCCTGGCCCTCGCCCTGGTCCTCGCTCCCCTCACCGCCTCGGTCGCCGAGGAGCCACCCAAGGTCGACTACGAGCCGGCCCGTAAGATCGTCACCGACGCGCAGGCGATCGTAACCCCGAACGGGGTGCAAGAGGCCTTCAACGCGCCGATCGGCGGCATCGATCAGCGGATCAGCGTGCGGGGCGCTGACCGCAGGAACCCGATCATCCTCTTCATCCACGGCGGGCCGGGCTCGCCGGAGATGCCGATGTCCTGGAGCTTTCAGCGGCCCTGGGAGGAGTATTTCACCGTCGTCCAATGGGACCAGCGGGCCGCCGGCAAGACCTACGCCGCCAACCCGGTCCCCGACCCGGCCACCCTGACCCCGCAGCGCTATGTCGATGACGCCATCGAGCTGATCGAGCTGCTGAAAGCGCGCTACGGCAAGCAGAAGATCATCGTGGTCGGCCACAGCTGGGGGACGGTCGTGGGCCTGTCGGTGGCCATCCAGCGCCCCGATCTGGTCCAGGCCTATGTCGGCATCGGTCAGATCATCGATTTCCGCGAGAACGAACGGCTTGGCTACGACTGGACCCTGGCCCAGGCCCGGGCGGCCAAGAATGACAAGGCCATCAAGGATCTGGAGGCCCTGGCCCCCTATCCGGGACCCGGTCCCCTGACCATCGAGCGGGTCGGAGTCGAGCGGGAGTGGAACATCCACTTCGGCGGGCTGATGGCGGGCCGGGACAACGCCGACGCCTATTTCCGCACCCTGCGCATCTCGCCGGACTATGTCGACAGCGACCGCAAGGCCTTCGACGCCGGCAGCCTGCTGACCATCACCCGCATGCTGCCGCAGATGACCGACATCAGCTTCCAGTCGGTCCGCAAGGTGGATGTGCCCGTCTACTTCTTCCTGGGCCGCCATGACTGGACAACGCCATCGTCCATCGCCGAGGCCTGGCTGGCCCGGCTCAAGGCGCCGGCCAAGGGCGCGACCTGGTTCGAGAACTCGGCCCATCTGATGCCGATCGAGGAGCCGGGGAAGGTGTTCGTGACGCTGCTGAGGGATGTGGGGCCCAAGCAGCCTTAGCGCGGCGGCGGATTCTGCTCGAAGGCCGGCACGCCCTCGCGCAGGGCGACCCAGGCGTGGCGATCCTGGTTCCACACCGACTGCTCTGGCGGCGGGAAGCCGGGGTCGGCGAAGGCGCCCACGGCCACGCCGATGCGGTCGGGCATACGGGCCGGCTCCCACCAGAGGTTCGAACCGCATTTCGGGCAAAAGCGGAAGGTCACCGGATGGCCGCTGCCCGAGTCGCGGGTGAAGGCGCCCGCCTCGCCACTAACGGTCACGGCCGCGCGGTCGAAGAAGGCGGCGATGCTGAAAACGCTGCCCGTGCGACGCTGGCAGTCGGAGCAGTGGCATTGCGAGATCTTGCGCGGCTCACCCTCGCAGGTCAGCGACAGTTGACCACAATGGCAGGCGGCGGCTCGCACCTAGCCGCCCAGCAGCGCGTCGCGCGCCGCGTTGAGCTGAGCCGCCAGGCCTGAGGTGCCGCCGACGTCGGGGTGGGCCATGCGGATCAGGCGGTTGTAGGCGGCCTGGATCTCCTCGCGGGTGGCGCCGGGGCCGACGCCCAGGATGGCGCGGGCCTCAATGATGCTGGAAGGCTCGGGGACGGGCTTGCGGACCGGGTTGCGGCGAGCGCTGAAGGCGACGGCGGCGGCCGCGGCGGCCAGGAGCGCGCCGGGCAGCACTCGCCCGGTCACGGCCAGAAAGCCGCCGCCGGCCAGGCCCAGGGCCGCGAAGCCGCCAGCGGCCGTCCGCCAGCCACGATGCGGCAGCAGCGGCTTGCCGTTCCGCCGGCCGAGCCAGACGAGGAAGGCGAAGACCGCCGCAACGATGAGCACCAGATACATGCGGCAGACCTAGCGCCCCTTCAGGTCCGGGAGCAACCAGCCGCTACTCCGCGGCGAGCAGTTCGTCGCCGGTCCAGGCGCCCAGGCCCGTGGCCTGCATCAGCGCACGCAGTTCCTGGCGGGCCGCCACATGGGCCAGCGACATCTGGGCCGGGCGCACGCCGGTCGAGAGGTCGGCGATGGTCAGGCCGTAAGGGAAGAGCTCGCGATAGATGACCCGGTCGCGCAGGCCCGGGCCGACCCGGAAGCCGATCCGCTTGGCCAGGGCGTGCAGCCGCTGGTCGACCCGGCGCTTGTTGCGGGCCTCGACGCCGCCCAGGCGGTTCTGCAGCACCAGCCAGTCCAGGGCCTGGCGTTGGCCGGCCAGGGCGCGCTCCTTGCGGGCCTGCCAGACGGTCTCGGCATAGAGGCTGGGCTTGAGCAGCTCCAGGGTCACCGGATCGACATGGCCCAGCATGTCGAAGTCGACGAAGCTGTCGTTCATCGGGGTGACGATCAGGTCGGCCAGGGCGTGGGCCGAGCGCGACAGCACCGTGTCGCCCCCGGGGGTGTCGATGATCACGAACTCGGCGTCGGCCTTGGCGGCGGCATAGGCCTTGGCGAAGGCGGTCATCTGAGTGTCGGCGTCGGCCAGGGCCAGGGCGACCCCGTCCTCGGACGTGTTGCGGATCAGCGGCTGGGGCAGATCGGCCCGATTGCTGGCGATCCAGGCGGCGCGATTGGCGAAGAAGCGGCTGGTCGACGCCTGGCGCAGGTCCAGGTCGATGACCGCCACGCTGGCCTTGCCGTGTAGCAGGGCGGTGGCCAGATGGACGGCGATGGTGGACTTGCCGGCCCCGCCCTTTTCGTTGCCGACGACGATAACGCGCGGCTGATTCATCGATGGCTCCCTGGCCAAATCCGGTCGCCGACTCAGTGGCGATCAGGACGACGAGACACCTCGCCTAGCCCCAGGGTCAACTTCGAGTCACAGGTTGTCCACAAGACGCGGAGTCGCAGGGGCGATCAGCCCCGGCGCAGACCAAACCAGCCAAAGCCCAGCGCCATGACGATGTGCAGGCCGATGGGGCCCCAGGACAGCACGCCCAACTCGCCCCGGTTCATGGCGATCAGCAGCACCACCGTATCGATGGCGTTGTAGACGAAGCTGCCCCGCAGGACGGCGAGCATTGCACCCTCGCGCTTGGCCGATCGGACGCTCCAGAACACCCAGGCGAACCCCAGCAGCGCCGCGCCCAGGATGCGGCACATCAGCTGGCCGCCCATGTCGACCGAGATGCCGTAGGGGCTGAGGAACGGCGCCGGAATGGCCAGCAGGCCCAGTCCGAAGAAGCCGTAGACGACGGTGGTGAAGATCAGAAATCCGCGCATTGGCGTGCCTCCCTTGTATGGAAGGCGGATACGCGCGGTCAGCCCACATGGATCAGACCGGACCTACCAGGCCCCCAGTTCCCGCAGCTGCCGCGCCAGATCCTCGGGCATATCCCCCAGCGCCCCGTTCGGCAGATCCGCGGGAGCGTCCTTGGGGTCCAGGTAGCGCCAGCCCTGGAAGGCGCGGCGGGGGTGCGGGTAGGTCGGGACCAGCAGCGGGTCCAGGTCGATGCGGCAGGGCTGGGGGCCGCTGTCCAGGGTGCGGATGTCCAGGATGGCCTGACGAACCATGATCTGGCCCTTGATCACCCAGTAGAGCGAGCCGCCATCGACGATCTCGGCCGCCCGCTTGGGGGTCTGGCGGGTGGGGACCAGCGGCTTATGGCCGGCCTTGTCCCGCTCGGCGCGCCATTCGCGCAGTTCCTCCAGGGTGTCGACGCCGACACAGAGCTTGATCAGATGCAGGGCCATGGGGCGGGGATTTAGGAACTCGGCTCCAGCTTCGCCAGCACCACGCCCTCGCTGACCTGGCCGCCGGGCGTGGCGTTCAGCTCGGCCACCACCCCGTCGAACGGGGCGGTCATGGCGTGCTCCATCTTCATGGCCTCCAGCACCAGCAGCGGCTGGCCCTTGGTGACCTTGTCGCCGACCTTGACCGAGACCGAGACGATCTTGCCGGGCATGGGCGAGCGGATCGAGCCGTCGGAGGCGCTGCCCGCCTCGTCGAGCACCGCGCTGCGGCGGAACTCCAGGGCCGCGCCCTGCTGGAACACCACCTTCAGGTTTTCATCCACGCCGAGCACCGGATTGGGCTCGTCGTCCTCCAGGAACGCCACGCAGGCGGCCATGCCATAGGCCATGGAGGTCTCGCCGGCATAGTGGACCCACAGACCCGAATGCTTGGGCGCGGAGCCGTCGTAAGCCGTGCCTTCCAGAGAGATGTCCAGCCGCTTGCCGGCGTGATGGATCGGCATCCAGCCCAGCGACGGTCCGTTCATGCGGAAATTGAACAGTCCATCATTCCAGGGCCCGCGCAGGACCCGCCAGCCATCCTCGTCGGCCGAGATGGCGAACGAGGCCGCCGCGGTCATCACGGTGCGATTGGAAGGCGCGACCTCGGCGATGAGGTCGTCCAGCCGCGCCTCGATGAAACCGGTATCGATGGCGCCGGCCACGAAGTCGGGATGGCTCGCGCAGCGGGCCAGGAAGGCGGCGTTGGTCTTGACCGGCCAGACCTCGACCGCGGCGCAGGCCTCAGCCAACGCCTCGGCCGCCGCCTCGCGGGTCTCACCGGTCGCGATCAGCTTGGCGATCATCGGGTCGTAGAAGGGGGTGACTTCGCCGCCCTCCTCCACCGCGCTGTCCACGCGCACGAAGTCGGGTAGCTGGAAGTGATCGAGCGGGCCCGTCGAGGGCAGGAATCCCGTCGCCGGGTTCTCCGCATAGAGCCGCGCTTCCATCGCCCAGCCGTTGATCGACAGATCTTCCTGCTTCAGCGGCAGCGGCTCGCCCGACGCCACCCTCAGCTGCCATTCCACCAGGTCCTGGCCGGTGATGGCCTCGGTGACCGGGTGCTCGACCTGCAGGCGGGTGTTCATTTCCATGAACCAGATGCGGTCGGCGCGCAGGCCCTCGGAAGCGTCGGCGATGAATTCCACCGTGCCGGCGCCCTCGTAGTTCACGGCGCGGGCAGCCTTGACCGCGGCGTCGCAGACGGCGGCCCGGGTGGCGGCGTCCATGCCGGGGGCCGGGGCCTCCTCGATGACCTTCTGGTGGCGGCGCTGCAGCGAGCAGTCGCGCTCGAACAGGTGGACGGCGTTACCGTGGCTGTCGCCGAACACCTGCACCTCGATGTGGCGCGGGCGGGTGACGTATTTCTCGATCAGCACCTTGTCGTCGCCAAAGCTGGCGGCGGCCTCGCGCTGGCAGCTGGCCAGGGCGGCGGCGAAGTCGGCGGCCGCCTCGACCTTGCGCATGCCCTTGCCGCCGCCGCCGGCCACGGCCTTGATCAGCACCGGATAGCCGGTCTTGTCGGCCTCGGACTGGAGGCGCGTCAGGCTTTGGTTCTCGCCGAGATAGCCGGGGGTCACCGGCACGCCGGCCGCCTGCATGCGGCTCTTGGCGGCGTCCTTCAGGCCCATGGCCTCGATGGCCTCCGGCGGCGGGCCCACCCAGATCAGACCGGCGGCCTTCACGGCGCGGGCGAAGGCGGCGTTTTCGGACAGGAAGCCATAGCCGGGATGGATGGCCTCGGCGCCGGTCGCCTTGGCGGCGGCCAGAATCTTGTCGGCGACCAGATAGCTCTCGCGGGCCGGCGACGGGCCGATCAGCACGGCCTCGTCGGCCTCCTGCACGTGCGGCGCGCCGGCGTCGGCCTCGGAATAGACGGCGATGGTGCGCACGCCCATCCGGCGGGCGGTGCGGATGATCCGGCGGGCGATCTCGCCGCGGTTGGCGATCAGCAGGGATGAAATCATCAATGAGCGCCCATGGCTGTCAGGCCCAGCAGGGCGACGATAACGACGATGATTCCGCCGGCGAACACGCCGCCGATGAGCAGCGCCACCATCCGGGCCAGGGTGGCGACCACCCCGCTGCCATAGACCCCCCGCATGTGGAAGAACAGATGCACCGGGATCGCCCAGAGCAGCAGCTGCGACCAGCCGCCGATGACCGCGGCCAGCGCCGAGCTGAGGCTGAGCAGCAGCCCCATGAACGACAGCGAATGCATCGAGAAGATCAGGTGGTCGAACAGATAGAAGCGGCGGCGCGGGAACATGAACAGCAGGCCCAGCAAGCCGGCGGCCATCGGCAGGGCCAGGATCGCCAGGCGGTGCGACCAGTCATGGAAGGCGCGGTCGTAGGCGGCGGGATCCTTCATCGCCGCCTGACCGTGCTCGATCACCCAACGCTGGAAGGGTCCCCTGCGTTTGGCGGCCTCCATATCGTCCTGCTGGATGCTGAGCTTGGCGCCCGGTGTGACCAGCACCTTCTGCCCGGGCTTGGGCATGTCCACGCGGGTCTGGGTGTTCTGGTTCAGGCCGCCGGCGAAGAAGACCAGCACCACCACGATCAGGAACAGCCGGAACGGCGGCACCTGCGGCGCACGATGGCCATCCAGGTAGCTGCGGGTTAGCCGGGCGGGATGGCGGAACAGGTCCGGCAGGGTCTGCCACAGGCGGCCGTCGAAATGGGTCAGGCCCTCGACCGCCTCGGCGATCAGGTGGCCGATCGAGCGGTGGAACTCCTCGCCCTTCTGGCCGCAGGCATGGCACCAGGGGCCCTCCAGGGGCGTGGCGCAGTTGGGACAGGGCGTGCCCAGCGGCAGGGCGTGGGTCGGCTTGCGGCTGAAGAAGCCGCCGACCGAATCCGCCGCGGCGGCTTCCAGCTCGCTGATCATGGCCCCCGCCCCTCTTCGCCTATTCAGCCCAGCCGGGCTTCTTGCGATCCAGGAAGGCGCGCACGCCCTCCTGGCCTTCCGGCGAGACCCGGCGCTTGGCGATGCGCCTGGCGGTCTCTTCCATCAGGCCGTGGTCGATCTTCTTGTGGGCGACATGGTCGACCAGCAGCTTGGCGTCGGCCACCGCACCCGGCGCGGCCAGCCTGATCTCGCCGGCGATGCGGTCGGCGACAGCCTGGAGACCGGCGGCGTCGGCCACCACCTCGTCGACCAGCCCGATCTTCTCGGCGAAGGCGGCGTCGAACACCTTGCCGGTGGCAAACAGCGCCCGGGCCCGGCGCGGGCCGATAGCGGCCACGACATAGGGGCTGATGGTGGCCGGGGTCAGGCCCAGCTTGACCTCGGAGAAGGCAAACTGCGCGCTCTCGACCGCGACGGCGTAGTCACAGGCAGCGACCAGCCCGGCCCCGCCGCCCATGGCCGCGCCATTGACCAGGGCCACCGTCATGGCCGGCAGGTCGTAGAGGCGGTTCAGCATCACCGCCAGGGCCATGGCGTCCTCGCGGTTGTCGGCCTCGCTCCATTCGACGGCGGCCTTCATCCATTCCAGGTCGGCCCCGGCGCTGAACCCCTGCCCCGCTCCGGTCAGCAGCACCAGCCGCACCCCGTCGGCCGCCTGCAGGCTCTCGAAGACCTGGCTGAGCGCCGAGATGACCTCGGCGTTGAAGGCGTTGCGCTTGGCGGCCCGGTTGATGGTCACCGTGGCGACGCCGTCGACCGTGGCGGTCAGGGTGACCAGTTCGCTCTCGGTCTCGGTGTCGGGGACTTCGACCAGGGGATCGGCGATGGGATTGGTCATCGGTTACTCACATGCGGAACACGCCGAACGGCGTGTCGGGGATGGGGGCGTTGAGGCTGGCGCTAATCGCCAGACCCAGGACATCTCGCGTCTGGGCCGGGTCGATGACCCCGTCGTCCCAGAGGCGGGCGGTGGCGTGGTAGGGGTTGCCTTCGTCCTCGTATTTCTGTCGCACCGGAGCCTTGAACGCTTCTTCCTGCTCGGGGGTCCATTTGTCGGCGTCGCGGTGGACGGTGGCCAGGACGGCGGCGGCCTGCTCGCCGCCCATGACGCTGATGCGGCTGTTGGGCCAGGTGAACAGGAAACGCGGGCTGTAGGCCCGGCCGCACATGCCGTAGTTGCCGGCCCCGAAGCTGCCGCCGATCAGTACGGTGAACTTGGGGACGTTGGCGCTGGCGACGGCGGTGACCATCTTGGCCCCGTCCTTGGCGATGCCGCCGGCCTCGTATTTGCCGCCGACCATGAAGCCGGAGATGTTCTGCAGGAAGATCAGCGGGATCTTTCTCTTACAAGCAAGCTCAATGAAGTGGGCTGCTTTGAGCGCGCTCTCGCTGAACAGCACCCCGTTGTTGGCCAGGATGGCGACCGGGTAGCCCCAGATGCGGGCGAAGCCGCAGATCAGGGTCGTGCCGTAAAGGGCCTTGAACTCGTCGAACTCGCTGCCGTCGACGATGCGGGCGATGACCTCGCGCACGTCGTACGGGGCGCGGACGTCCTGGGGGACGATGCCGTAGATTTCGGAGGGGTCGAAAGCCGGCGGCCGGGGCTCGCGGACATCCATCTCCACGGCCTTGACCGTGTTGAGGTTGGCGACGATCGAGCGGACGATGTCCAGCGCGTGCTCGTCATTGTTGGCGACATGGTCGACCACGCCTGAGCGCCGGCCATGGGTGTCGGCGCCGCCCAGTTCCTCGGCGCTGATGATCTCGCCGGTGGCGGCCTTCACCAGCGGCGGCCCGCCCAGGAAAATGGTGCCCTGGTTGCGGACAATGACGGTCTCGTCGCTCATCGCCGGCACATAGGCGCCGCCGGCCGTGCAGCTACCCATCACGCAGGCGATCTGGGCGATGCCCTCGGCGCTCATCCGGGCCTGGTTGTAGAAGATGCGGCCGAAATGGTCGCGGTCGGGGAAGACCTCGTCCTGGTGCGGCAGGTTGGCCCCACCGCTATCGACCAGATAGACGCACGGCAGGCGGTTCTGCAGGGCGATCTCCTGGGCCCGCAGGTGCTTCTTGACCGTCATCGGATAGTAGGTGCCGCCCTTCACGGTGGCGTCGTTGCAGACGATCATCACCTCGCGGCCCGAGACCCGGCCGATGCCTGTGATCAGGCCGGCGCCGGGGATGTCCTCGCCATACAGGCCATTGGCCGCCAGCTGGCCGACCTCCAGGAAGGGGGAGCCGGGATCCAGCAGCCGCTCGACCCGCTCGCGGGGCAGCAGCTTGCCGCGGCCGGCATGGCGGGTGCGCGAGGATTCGGGACCGCCCAGGGCCGCCTGGGCGACCTTGGCGCGCAGGTCCTCCGCCAGGGCGGTATTGACGGCGGCATTGGCCTTGAAGGCCTCGGAGGCGGGGTCGATCGAGCTGACAAGGCGGGGCATGACGGAAGGGAATAGCCTGTCCCGGGCCGGGTCGGAAGCGCCCTTTGGGGCGGGGTCAGTCCTTGGGCGGCGGTGACGGAGGCTGGGGGCCATGCACCGCCGTCGCCACTGCCTGCTGCGCGGCCTGCATGGCCTGCTCGACCGCGGCCTGGGCGGCCTGCAGGGCCTGGGCCGCGGCGTCGGCGGGCGTGGCGACCTTCTTCGGCGTCTGGGCCATCAGGCAGGCTCCGTGGGCTGGAAGTTCTCCAGGGCGAGGTCTCCCAGCGCGCTGACCGAGAGCTCGGCGACCTTGCCGCCCTGCTCGATCCGGAAGCTCAACGCCTGGCCATCCTGGCCCAGAGCGGCCGGCGGCAGGGGACCGGTTGAAATGACGGCGGCGGCCCCGGCGAGGTAGCTGGAGATCAAGGCGGCGGCCTCGTTCGTATCGGGCGCGAAGGCGGTGTTCTCGCAGATCTGCCGCGCCCCGGCGGCGGCGCTGTGGAACCCCAGCCGGCGGCCCTGGCGCATCCAGTCCTCCAGCGCCGGGCCAACCTCGCTCCAGGCCACCGGGCTGATGCGGGGGGTGTCGAGGGCGGTGAACATCCAGGGCAGCAGCAGGTCCAGGCTGGACCGGGCCAGGGCCTGACGCTCACCCGGCGTAGTGGCCCCCGGCCGGGCGGCCAGGGCCAGATAGAGGCGACGGTAGTCCGCAAATTCACCGGGCGTGCGGGCCTCGGCGATGGCGAAGGCGCTGGCTTCCCGGCCCAGCGCGGGCTCGGCCTTGTCGGCGGCGGCCAGGTCCGCAAGGGCGATGCGGTCGGTCAGGTCGGCGCCGGCGAACACCGCCGCGTCGGCGATCCCCTGTCCCGCCAGCCAGGCGGTCCCGGCGGCCAGGTCGGCGGCGGTCAGCAGGCCGGCCGCGGCCAGAATCTTGCGGGCCGTCGCGGGGACCTTGCCGCTGGACTCGGCCTTGGCCAGCGCCGTCAGCTGCGCCAGGCCCAGCGTCATCAGCCGTCCGGGTCCGACCGTCAGGCCGAGCGTGGGCAGAAAGGCGGCGTCCCGCCCGTGCAGGCCCGCCTGCACGCCCTGGACCAGCGCCGTCTCATCGGCGAAAGCGTAGTTGGCGTTCGGGGCCTGAATGGCCCACTGGACCCAGTTCACGCCGCCGTCGATCAGGCCAAGGACCGTCCGGGCCGTCTCTGAAAGTCCGTCCGCCTGTTCGAGCGGCCGGCCGGCGATGATCAGCGTCATGCCCGCCTCAACCGCTGGGGAATGACTTGAGGACTGCGGCCGCCGCCTCGCCGGTGGCGGCGAAATTGGCGTTGGCGTCGACCAGCAGCTTCTGGGCTTCCGCCAGGACCGCGACGTACCGTGGATCGCCCGTCTCCAGCAGTTGGGCCATGGCCACGCCAATGGCGGTAGCGGAGATGGTGTTGATATTGCGCAGGGCGTCGGTGGCGTCCTGCACGGCCATGGCGCAGGCCTGGGCGACCATCTGATAGGCCTTGCCGGCCCCGGAGGTCAGCACGACCTGGGGCGCCATGGTCGCTTGCTGGACCTGGTTTATGGCGTCGACGACCTGCGGATCGACGATGGTTGGATCGCTCATGAGCCCGGCTCCGGCGCAGGCTGGGGCGGCAGCGGCAACGGCGGCGGCTGCACGGCGCCGGCGATCCGCGCGCAGGCGGCGCTGACCGCCGCGCTGGTGACCAGGCCCGCCGACTGCTGGCGGGTGACCGCGTTCTGCATGGCCAGCCCGATCGTCTCGGTCATCACCGCGTCGAGCAGCGCGAAGCTGGCCCCCGGGGTCAGGCCGGTGACCAGGGTGTCGACCAGGGTGGTAGCGTCGACGATCTGGCTGTTGACCGTGCCACCGGAGTCGGTTGCGTCGTCGGCCATGTCAGAGCCCCCTGACCGGCGCGCCGACTGCCGGATGCGCGGCATAGATCAGATTGACTCCCGCCGTGGTAACGGCCTGCGCGAGGATGTTCATCTGCTGCTGGGCGGCGGCGGCGTTGTGGCCGGCATTGGTCAGGGCCAGGGCCGCGCCCTGCAGGTAGCTGCCCAGAGCGGTGGCCGGCGAGACCCCCAGCACCTGGACATTGATCTGGGTCACCGCGTCGGTGATCTGGCTGTTGACGGCGGTCGGAAAGGCCATGATCCGCGCCTCAGCCGCTCAGGATGTCTTTGGTCGCCACGCCGGTTGAGGCGGTGTCGACCGAATAGAGCGTCGCCACCCCCATGGTCGTCGCCGCCTGGGCGGTGACGTTGGCCTGCTGCTGGTTGTTGGTGGCGTTGTGGGCGGCGTTGGCCAGGGCCTGGGCGGTGGCCTGGTAGAGGTTGCCCATGGCCATGGCCGGGGCGGTTCCCAGCACCTTGGTGTTGGCCTGGGTGATGGAGTCGGTGATCTGGTCGTTGACGGCGGTCGGGAAGGCCATGGCTTGTCCTCGTTTGCGTTCGGGGAGCAATTTGGCCGCGCCATCTTCCCCCGTTTCTACCCTAGGATACCGCCCGGCGCGACGTAAAGACCCCATCGCCGCGACTCAGCGGGGGGACTAGGCTGCTCCTGTGGCGACGGGGCAGAACAGCGACGACGATACGGCCTTGGGGCGTCTGTTCGCGCGCGAGCGGATCGGCGGCGACGCCCGCTGGTTCTCGCTGCCCGGCGGGGCGACCCTGTATTCGCCGGGCGAGCCGTCGGACGAGCTGTATTTCCTCAGCGCCGGACGCCTGGGCGTCTTCCGCCCCGACGAGAGCGGCGAGCGCAGTTTCCTGGGTGTGATCCGCCCGGGCGAGCCGGCCGGCGAGATGGCCATGGTGGCCGGCACCCCCCACAGCGGCAATGTCGTGGCCCTGCGCGACAGCGAACTGCTGGCCCTGACCCGCGAGGACTTCTTCGCCGCCGCCGACGCCGACCCGCAGGTGATGAACGAGCTGGCCCGACTGATGATCCTGCGCACCCGCCAGGCGGCCACCCAGACCTCGATCGGCGAGCCCAAGGTGTTCGGCTTCGTGGCCGCCGACCGAGGCGGGGCGATCCGGCCGCTGGTGATGAAGATCGCCCGGGCCATCGCCGAACAGGGCTCCAGCGTCGAGGTGATCGGCTCGGAAGCCGCCAACGCCCCGACCGAATGGTATTCCAACCTGGAGGCCGAATACGACCACGTCCTCTATGTCGCCGAGGCGGGCGAGACCCTGTGGAAGGGCATTGTCGGGCGCCAGGTCGACCGGCTGTTCCGTATCGGCCGGGGTGACCGCCCCCCGCCCCCGCTGCTGGAAACCCACGCCGCCGACGCCCTGCAGCAGCACCGGCTGGTCGACCTGATCCTGCTGCAGCCTGGCGACTGCGCGCGGCCAAGCGGCTCGGAAGCCTGGCTGGACGCCACCGGCGCGGCGCGGCTCTTCCACCTGCGGCGCGACAACCTGGCCGACGTGCAGCGTATCGCCCGAGTGCTGACCGGCCGCTCGGTGGGGCTGGTGCTGTCGGGCGGCGGGGCGCGGGCCTATGCCCATATCGGGGCGGTCAAGGCGCTGCGGGCCGCAGGCATTCCCCTCGACTTCGTCGGCGGCGCCTCGATGGGCGCCATCGTGGCGGCCAGCGTCGCCATGGGCTGGGATGACGCCGAGATCGACCGCCGCATCCGCAAGGCCTTCGTCGAGTCGAGCCCGCTCGATGACATCGCCTTCCCGATCCTGGCCATGACCCACGGGGTCAAGGTCAAGGAGCGGCTGACCGAGCATTTCAGCGAGACCGAGATTGCCGACCTGTGGCTGCCCTTCTTCTGCGTCTCGTCCAACCTGACCTCGGGCACGGTGCAGGTCCACCGGCGCGGCAAGCTCAGCCGGGCGCTGCGAGCCTCCATCGCCCTGCCCGGCGTCATGCCGCCGATGACCGAGGAAGGCAGCGTGCTGGTCGACGGGGCGGTGCTGAAAAACTACCCGGCCGACATCATGCGATCCATTCAGCTGGGACCGGTGGTGGGGGTCGATGTCTCGCGTGGCCGCAGCATCAACGCCGAGGAGATGCACCGGCCGCGCCACTGGCTGAGCTGGATCCTGTCGGGCGAATGGCGCAAGGGCCCGCCCATCGTCGCCCTCCTGATGCGCGCCGCCACCGTCTCCACCGCCCGGGACCTGGCCGCCGCCCGCCAGGCCACCGACCTCCTGATCATGCCCAGCGTCGACGGCATCGACATCCGCGACTGGAAGGCCTTCGATCCCGGCGTCGCCGCCGGCGAGATCGCCACCCGCGAAGCCCTGGCCAAGCTGACCCGGCCGGTCACCGAGCTGCGCAAGGCCGCCCTCCCCGGCTGACGGGCTCTAAACCCATTCTGAGCCAGCCTTGGCCCCGGAACGGCCGGCAAACCCCAAATTGAGCCAACGCCGCGTTGGCGCCAGCCGGCGCCCGCCACAGCTTCCCCCGCACACAGCCGGGGGAGCCAGCCATGACCAACGCCATCGATATCGACACGCTTGTCGGAGTTTCCGCGACCGAGATCACGGGGAACGACTTCTTCGACCGCGGTCTGGGCAACGCCGCCTCGAACGTCGGCGACATCAACGGCGACGGCATCGACGACTTCGTGATCGCCTCGCCCGGATCGTCCCGCGGCGCCTTCGAAACGGGCGCGGCCTATGTCGTCTTCGGGCGCGCCGGGGGCCTGGGCGCGATATTCGACACCAACACCCTGTCCGGTTCCGACGGCTTCGCCATCTTCGGATTCGCCAGCACATACCTGGGCCGCGCCGTCGCGGGCGGCGACCTGAACGGCGATGGCCTGGCCGACCTGGTGGTCAGCGACACCGGTCCGGGCCGGGCGGGCGATGTCTATGTCATCTACGGCAAGGCCGGCGGCTGGTCGCCCACCTTCAGCCTGGCCTCGCTGGACGGGACCAACGGCTTCGCCATCCATGGGACGCAGAACTTCGGCTATGTGGGCAGCTCGGTCAGCGTCATCCACGACGTCAACGGCGACGGCGTCGATGACCTGCTGCTGGGCGCTTTCCGGGTCGACGACCTGCATGGCGACAGCGGCGCGGCCTATGTCGTCTTCGGCCATGCCAACCCGGGCCCGGCCACCGTCGACCTGGGCGCCCTGAACGGGGTGGCGGGCTTCCGCCTCGTCGGCCAGCAGCTGCAGGACGAACAGTTCGGCATGCCCGTCGCCGGACTGGACTTCAACGGCGACGGCCTGACCGACATCGCGATCGCCGCCTATGGGGAGCAAACCCTGGGCCGCCAGAGCAATGGTGCGGTCTATGTGATCTTCGGCGACGGCCATGCGCCCGCCACGGCCACTGTGGATATGCCGGCGCTGGCCGATGGCGTCCACGGCGTGCGGATCGATGGCCCGTCCGACCACGGCCTGATGTGGGCCCTGGCCTCCGCCGGCGATGTCAATGGCGATGGCGTCGACGACCTGATCGTCGGGGTGCAGCGGGAAAGCAGCAACGGGCGGCTGGAGAACGGCGGCGCCTATGTCGTCTTCGGCTCCCAGGGCAGTTTGCCTGAAAGCATCGACCTGGCGGCCCTGGACGGGACCAACGGTTTCAAGCTGCCGGGCGTGGCAGCCTATTCCTACACCGGCGTCGTGGCCGGGATCGGCGACGTCAATGGCGACGGTATCGACGACATCGCGGTCGGGGCGCCCTACGCCTCGGTCGGCGGCATCATCACCCAGGGCGAGGTCTATGTGGTCTACGGCCACACCGGCGGCTGGAACGCCAGCGTCGATCTGGCCGCCCTGAACGGGACCAACGGCTATCGCCTGGCCGGTCACAAGGCGCTCCATAATCTCGGCGCCAGCATCACGGCGGCCGGCGACATCAATGACGACGGCTATGACGACTTCTTCATCGGCGCGCCCGGCCTGAACGGCAACGAAGGGGGCGGCTATCTGATCTATGGAGGTCCGAGTGGCTCTTCACCGCCCCCGCCGCCGCCCAAGGGCGAGACCTATGCAGGCACGGCCGGCGCCGACCTCCACAGCGGCACGAACTACAACGACACCCTGGGCGGCCTGGGCGGCAAGGACGTGCTGAACGGCCTGGACGGCGACGACACCATCAACGGCAACGACGGCAACGACATCCTGAGCGGCGGCGACGGCAAGGACGTGCTGGCCGGCGGCGCGGGCGACGACGCCCTGGACGGCGGCTCGGACAATGACACCCTCGACGGCGGCGATGGCATCGACAGGCTGATCGGCGGGCTGGGCGACGACACGCTCTCGGGGGGCGCGGGCGCCGACAAGCTGGACGGCGGCGACGGGATCGACAGCCTCACCGGCGGCGACGGAGCCGACACCCTGGCCGGCGGAGCGGGCAATGACAGCCTGGTTGGCGGCCCGGACAACGACTCTCTGGACGGCGGCGCCGGGGCCGACGCTCTGGTGGGCGGGACCGGCAACGACACCTACATCGTCGATGACCTGGGCGACTCCATCACCGAACTGGCCAGCGAGGGCAGCGACGTGGTCCGCGCCTGGGTGACCTGGAAGCTGGGCGCCAACCTGGAAACCCTGCAGCTGCAGGGGGCGGCCGACCTCAGCGGAACCGGCAACGACCTGGCCAACAATCTGGCCGGCAACGAGGGCGCCAACATCCTGAACGGCGGTGGCGGCGGCGACACCCTGGGCGGCGGAGCCGGCGCCGACACCCTGATCGGCGGGACGGGTAACGACACTCTGACCGGCGGCCTGGGGGCCGACACCTTCGTGATCCAGGCGGCCTCCGTGGGCTCGAGCAGGCTGAAGACGGTGATCGAGACCGACAACATCACCGACTACGGCCTGGGCGACAAACTGGACCTGTCGGCCATCGACGCCGACCTGGCGGCCAGCGGCGACCAGGCCTTCCACCTGACCGGCGCCTTCACCAAGCATGCTGGCGAGATGACCCTGGCCTACACGTCCGCCAACAACACCACCCTGCTCAAGCTCGACGTGGATGGCGACGGGATCGCGGACTACCAGATGAGGATCACGGGCGATGTCCATCTGGCCAGCGGCGGCTGGATTCTCTAGCGGCGGGCGACCATGAACAGCCGGGCGAAGGGGAACAGGGTCGTACCGTCCGGCTCGGGCGGGAAGGCTTCGACCATCCGGGCCTTGAGAGCGTCCAGGAAGGCCTGGCGCAGGGTCTCGTCGGTCAGTACGTCGAGATAGGGCCGCAGGGCCGTGCCGTCCATCCAGTCGATGACCGGGTCGGGGCCTTCCAGGGCGTGCAGATAGGTCGTGCTCCAGATGTCGATCTCGTCGCAGGCCTGGCCGAGCCAGCGATGGTAGTCCGCCATCGACGGCGTGGGCTGGATCACCCGCGCCGTGCGGGTCAGCGCGGCCCACGGCCCCTCCTCCGCCACCTCGCGCAGCAGCTGATGGTGCAGGCTCTCATAAGCGATTGGAATCTGGCAGGCGAAGACGCCGCCGCTGGCCAGCAGGCCGGCCAGGCGCGGGAACAACACGGCATGGTCCGGCAGCCATTGCAGGGCGGCGTTGGTGAAGATCAGATCGACCGGCGCATCGGGCGCGAAGCCGGCAATGTCGCCCAGCCGCCAATCCACTTCGGCGTTGCGAGCCCGCGCTTCGTCGAGCATGGCCGGACTGGAGTCCAGGCCGTGGACCCTGGCGCCGGGATGGCGGCGGGCCAGCAGGGCGGCATGCTCGCCGGTCCCGCAGCCCAGGTCCCAGATTTCACGCGGCGACAGGTCGGCGGGCAGGCGCAGCAACAGGTCGAGCGCGGGCCGGTCGCGGTAGGCCTTGTAGCGTTCGTAAGTCGCGGGGTCCCAGCTGGGCATGGCGCCAGCGCTACACTGTTTCGCCAATCGTGAGCCAGATGGCCCGATTTCGAGGCAATCGGTCGCGCCGCGCGCGAGATATCTTTGCGACTCGTTAACCGACCCCCATATTCACTGACGTTACTGTTTCAAACAGCTGAAAGGAGGTGATCCAGTGTCTCAATGTCATCACGCGGAGTTGCTGGAGCGCTCCGCTGAGGATCATATCCTTAGCTGAGCCGTCGGCATCAACGCTGACATTGCTGGGCGCCACGGAGGTCTAGGCCTCCGTGGCGTACCGACAAGCCTGAGAGCCCCGGTTTCGCCGGGGCTTTTGTGTATCTGGGGTTTGGGCCAAGCTGCGGCATGATCCGCGCCCTAGCCCTTGCCGCCGTGCTGGCCCTGAGCGCTAGCTGCCGCCCTGCTGAACCGGCCAAGGCCGCCGCCGTCGCACCGAGCCCCTATCGCTGGACCCAGGCCACCGCCGACGCCGGCTTTCCAGGCAGCTACAACTTCCCCGTCTTCCTGGCCCAGGGCCGGGCCTGGGCGCGGCATCCGGCGGGGACCTGGAGCAGCGCCGACGGGACGGCCTGGCGCAAGGAGGCCCTGCCCGCCAGCGGGACCAACACCGCCTATCTCAAGGAGGTGCAGTTGGGCGAGGCGGTCTATGCCCTGGGCCGGATCGAAGGGAACTATCTGGGCTTCACCATCACCCCGTCCATCCGGCGCACCAGCGACTTCAAGACCTGGGAGACCCTGGGAGCCAGTTCCACCCTGCCCCGCCGCGTGTTCTACGGCGCGGTGGCCTTCAAGGGGGCGATCTGGATCGTCGGCGGCTTCGATGGCCAGCGCTCGCGCAACGAGGTGTTCCGCTCGACGGACGGCCTGACCTGGACCCAGGTCGAGGCGCCGCCCTGGGGCCCCAGGGTCAATCCGCATCTGGTGGTGCTGAAGGACCGGCTGTGGCTGATCGGCGGCGGCGAGATCGACGGGCCGGCCCAGAACGACGTCTGGGTCAGCGATGACGCTCGCCATTGGACCAAGGTCGCCGACGGCGTCGCCACGCCCGAGCCGGTCGGCTACACGGCCGCCGCCTTCGACGGCAGGCTGTGGCTGGTCGGCGCCAACCGTAGCGGCGGCTTTTCCAGCGAGATGCTGGTCAGCGACGACGGCAAGACCTGGACCGCCCTCAGCGCCCCCTGGACCCCGCGCGGCGGCGTCGCCGTCTGGGACTGGAACGGCGCGATGTGGATCACCGGCGGCAAGTATTCCACCGGCAGCCCGCCGGACATCCGCTTCGTCTACAGCCACGATGTGTGGGCGATGCGGCGGCCCTAGCCCCCCACCAACTCACGCCCGATCAGGAACCGGCGGATCTCATTCGTCCCCGCCCCGATGTCGTAGAGCTTGGCGTCGCGCAGATAGCGCTCGACCGGCCATTCCTTGGTGTAGCCGGCCCCGCCCAGGGCCTGGATGGCTTCGAGCGCGGTCTTCACGGCGTTCTCGCTGGCCATCAGGATGGCGCCGGCGGCGTCGAATCGCGTGGTCTTGCCGTTGTCGCAGGCCCTGGCCACCGCATAGACGTAGGCGCGGGCGCTGTTGAGGGCGACATACATGTCGGCGACCTTGCCCTGCATCAGCTGGAAGCTGCCGATCGCCTTGCCGAACTGCTTGCGCTCGCGGACATAGGGCAGCACCGCGTCCAGGCAGGCCTGCATGATGCCCAGCGGCCCGGCGGCCAGCACCGCCCGCTCATAGTCCAGGCCGCTCATCAGCACCCCGACCCCGCCGTTCTCGGGGCCCATGATGTTCTCTTCCGGGACTTCGCAGTCCTCGAACACCAGCTCGGCGGTGTCGGAGCCGCGCATGCCCATCTTGTCCAGCTTCTTGGAGACGCTGAACCCCTTCATGCCCTTCTCGATCAGGAAGGCGCTGATGCCGCGGCTGTCGGCGTCGGGGGTGGTCTTGGCGTAGACCACCAGGGTGTCGGCGTGCGGGGCGTTGGTGATCCAGAACTTGGTCCCGTTCAGGACATAGCGGTCGCCCCGGCGGTCGGCCCGCAGCTTCATGGAAACCACGTCGGAGCCGGAGCCCGCCTCGCTCATTGCCAGCGAGCCGACATGCTCGCCGCTGATCAGCTTGGGCAGGTAGCGGGCCTTCTGTTCGGCATTGGCCCAACGCCGGATCTGGTTGACGCAGAGGTTGGAGTGGGCGCCGTAGGAAAGACCGATCGAGGCGGAGGCTCTGGAGACCTCCTCCATGGCCACGACATGCTCCAGGTAGCCCAGGCCCAGCCCCCCGTCCTCTTCCGAGACGGTGATGCCGTGCAGGCCCAGGTCGCCCATCTCGGGCCAGAGCTCGCGCGGGAAGTGGTTGGTCTCGTCGATCTGGGCGGCCAGCGGCGCGATGCGGTCGGCGGCGAAGCGGGCGGTGGTTTTACGGATGGCGTCGGCGGTCTCGCCGAGGCCGAAATCCATGGAGGGGCCGGAATTTGGGATCATGCGGCAGTAGCTAGCAAATCCGTGCCGCCGTGGGGACATCAAAAGAAAAACCACCCGCCGATCTGCCGATCCGCGGGTGGTCCTTACGCCCCCTCACTAAACTCTACGCAACGCTACGCTTACTCCCGCCGGATCAGACTTGATCCTGCGGTTCCCCCTCTTCATCGCCGGTGGCGTTCAGCACACCCAGCGAGCGGAGCCACTGCCAGGAGCTGACGCCCCCGATCAGAATTCCCAGCACGGCGACGGAATAGCCGATGACCGGATCGTGGGTCTTCACGGCCCAGACCACGCCGCCGCCGAAGCCCAGGATGCCGACCAGCACCCCGCCCAGCCACGGCAGGCCGTTGATCCGGCCCGGCTGGACCTCGACGTCGTGGAATTCAGCGTCCAGCTCCAGGGCCATGGAAGCGCGTTCATCCTCCTGGACCAGGCGGCGGACATAGTCCTCGTTGACCAGCGGCCGCGACGGGGCCGCCTCGTACTCGGCGTCGAAGGATTGGTTGAACGACGGGCCAGAAAACGAGGGGAAAGGGGTCTCGAACAGGCCCGGCTCCGACTCGTTGGCGGCCACCGGCAGCGGGGCCGGCTCGGGGTCCAGCGCGGCTTCCGGCTCGACGATCTCCAGGTCTTCCGGCGGCGGGCTGAGCGCGAAGGCGCGCTCAGTGCCGACCACGGTCAGGGTCGGGGCGGCGCGCGGCGGCTCGGGCTGCGACTGCGGAGCCGACGGCGCGGTGTCCCCGGTCGGAATCGGCGGGAAATCCAGGCTGCTGGCCGGCGGCGGCGAGGGCGCGGCGGGCTCTTCCGGCATCAGTTCCGGCAGGCCGGGGAACGGCGCCAGCTCTTCCGGTTGCACCAGCTCACCGACCAGGGCGGCGACGTCCTGGGCCGCCGGCGCGGTTTCCACCGGCGCCCCGGCCAGGGGCTCGGGGTCCAGCGGCGTGCCGGGCACGACGAAGATGCGCGGAGCCTCGGCTTGAGGGGCTTCCGGAACCAGGGTCTGCAGCTGGCTCTCGACGCGGCTGGCGGCCGCTTCACTCAGGCTGGGGCTGACCGGCGCGGCCGGGGCCGCCACGGGCTCGTCCCGTTTTGCGACAGCCTTGTCGCCGGTCAGGTCGGTGGTGACCGCCGTCGGGGCCTGGCGCGGCACGGCGTTGACCGCGTCGTAGTCGACCTTGGGTTTGAGCACCGGCGAGGGGGCGGGAATCCAGCCGCCGGCCGGAGTGAGGAACAGGGTCTTCTCGGCCGAGCGGCGGCGGACCAGGGCGTCGATGACGATCCGCTCGCCCTCGAAGTCGGCCTTGCGCCACATCTCCATCGCGCACGCCGCTTGCAGGAGCGCGCCTTCATTGACCCGGCGAAGGGCGGACGAGCGGCGGAAATTCTCCACGCCGATGTTGAAGGCGAAGGCGCAGAGGGCGTCGAACTGATTCTGGGTGAGCGGGGTGTAGGTCCATTCGTTGACCGCGTGCGAGACGGCGATCATGTCGTAGAGCAGCAGGGCCTCGGCGTCGCTTTCCGACACCTCGGCGCCTTCCCGGGCCGTCAGGGTGTGGCCATAGCCGATCGTCCAGCGGCCATCGGCCAACTGGGCCGCCTTGCGGCGGTAACCCTCGAAGCGCTTGATCAGTTCGATCGCTGCGCGGGAGACCTGATGACGGGGTTTCATGCCCTACCTGACCCAGTTTGAAACAAACGCCGGAGCGCCTGCTCCAGGTTCGCAAGATAGGGGCCGGTTAAAGCAGGATCAGGGCGGCGAGACCCAGGAACGAAAAGAATCCTGTGAAATCCGTGACGAAGGTGACGAACACCGAACTGGACACCGCCGGGTCGCGGCCAAGCTTTTCCAGGGTCAGCGGAGCCAGGATGCCCGCCACCGAGGCGACGAAGATGTTGATGATCAGGGCCAGGGCGATGACCAGGCAGAGGGTCGCGTCCTTGAAGATCACCCAGACGGCGACCGCCATCACCGCTCCGACCGCCCCGCCGTTCAGCAGGCCCACGAACATCTCCCGCCCGACGATGCGGAAGGCGTTGGCGGCGTTCAGTTCGTTGTTGGCCAGGGCCCGCACGGCCACGGCCAGGGTCTGGGTGCCGGCGTTGCCGCCCAGCGAGGCGACGATGGGCATCAGCACGGCCAGCACGGCCAGCTTGGTGATCTCGGCCTGGAAGGCGCCGATGACGGTGACCGCCAGGGCCTCCGTGACCAGGTTGACCACCAGCCAGGGCAGGCGCGAGCGCACCACGTCGAAGACCCCGGCGTCGCGGCCGGCATCCGACACCCCGGCCAGGGCCAGCACGTCTTCGTCGGCCTCTTCCTGGATGACGCCCACGATGTCGTCGACGGTGATCTGGCCGACCAGCCGCCCGCCCGGATCGACGACGGGAGCGCTGATCAGGTGGTATTTGTCGAAGATGTAGGCGACCTCTTCCTGGTCCATGTCGACCGGGATTTCGCTGACCTCTTCCATGATCTCGGCCAGGCTGACCTCGCGCCGGGCCCGCAGCAGATGGCTGACCGGCACCGCGCCGACCGGCTTGTAGCCGGGGTCGACCACATAGATGTCGAAGAACAGCTCGGGGATGTCGTCGCCGGCGGTGCGGACATGGTCGATGGCCTGGCCGACCGTCCAGAACTGCGGCGCCGCCAGCACTTCCCGCTGCATCAGGCGGCCGGCGGTCTCGTCCTCATAGGCCAGGCTGGTCTCGATGGCGGCCCGGTCGGTCTCGTCCATGGCGGCCAGCACGGCGGCGCGCTTGTCGTCCTCCAGGTCGTCGACGAGGTCGGCGGCGTCGTCGCTGTCCAGTTCTTCGAGGGCCTTGGCCAACGTCGCCGGGTGCATGGCCTCGAGGATTTCCTCGCGCAGGCTGGTTTCCAGCTCCGACAGCACCTCGGCCAGGGCTTCGGGGTCCAGATGCGGGATGACCTGCTCGCGATAGTCGGCGGTCAGAAAGCCCATCAGGTCGGCGACGTCTTCCGAGCGCAGGGCGCTGACCAGCTCGCCCAGCCGCTCCGAATCGCCGCGGTCGGCGGCGTCGACCACCATTTCCACGTAGTCGGGATTGAGGGCGTAGTCGTCGCCAAGCGCCAGGTCCTCGAGGTCTTCGACCTCGGGAGCTGGGACTGGCTTTTTCAGGATATCCTCGGTCAGGTCGGCTGGTTCCCGGGTCATTGGGGCCTCCCTGTCTGAGTGTGAGCGTCGATCTGGCGCTAAGTTCCCTGATTCACTGGTGCGGTCGAGAAGACTCGAACTTCCACGGGTTGCCCCACAGCGACCTCAACGCTGCGCGTCTACCAATTCCGCCACGACCGCTCGTGGTGAGGCGCGGGGGGTAGCAAAATGAATGGGCGATGGGAAGGGCTCAGTAAATATAGAGACGGCCGGTGCGACGGCCATTCTCGGCGGCGGCGGATACGCCCGGCGATCGGGGGGTCCGTGATCCCGATCACGCCGCGGCCCGCGCCACTGGCCTAGGATGCGATCTCTGATAACGTCACCAAGGCATTTCAATCAGAGGACGCTGTCCGGGGAGGGCGTGATGGACAAGAAACGATACCAGAGGCGCGTGGCGACCTGCGGAGCGCTTGGGCTGGCGGTGCTGGCGGCGATAGTCTGGGTCAACTGGATGCGCTTCAATCCGAGCGGGCCCGAGATCGCCTGGGCCTGGATCAAGACCGTGGGCCTGGTCATGCTGTTCATGGCCTTGGCCAGCATCGCCATTCGCGGACGGCCCGCCGGGCTGTTCATCGATTCCCGCAACCGGGTCAGCCTGTCCCGGTTCCAGGCGGCCGGCTGGACGGTGATCGTCATCTCCGCGCTGGTCACCCTGGTCGCCGCCCTGATCCGCTTGGGCGTGAAGGACCCCCTGAACATCGACCTGCCCGCCGAGCTGCTGGCGGCGATGGGCATTTCGGCCGGCACCCTGGTGGCTTCGCCGGCCCTGCTGACCCTGAAGTCGCCGTCGGACGCCCCATCCGGGGATGCCGCCGGACAGGCCGCCGCCGACGATGTCGCCGCCGCCACGGGGCGCAGCGACGGCCAAGCGGTCGTCTCCGGTTCGATCGTGGGCTGGTCCAGCGCGTCCGACGCCCAATGGATGGACATGTTCCGCGGCGAACAGGTGGGCGATGCGGCCACGGCCGATCTCAGCAAGATCCAGCAGTTTCTGATCACCCTGCTGCTGCTGGGCGTCTACGCCGCGGCGCTATGGTCGTTCTTCTACGCGGGCCATCTTGGGCCCTTGCATGCGCCGGCCGCCGGCGAGCCCACCTTCACCGCCACCCTGCCGCCGCTGAGCGAGCGGTTCATCTGGCTGATGGGCATCAGCCACGTCGGCTATCTGGCGGCCAAGGCTCTGCCCTCCCCCGCCGCCACTCCGGCGGCCCCCACCGATGGAGCTGGATGAGCATGGTCACGATCACCGGATCGGCCGGGGCGGTCACCGCCCGCCTGAAACTCAACGTCCGGCGCGATGCGCCCTCCTCGGCCTCGCCCCGCACCCGCCAGATCGAAGCGGGCCAGCGCTTTGGGGTGATCGGCCAGGCCAACGGCCAGAACGTCCAGGGCGTCGCCCTCTGGTACGCCCTGGGCGGCAATGAGTTCGTCTGGGCCGGCGCCTGCGACAATTTCGTGGCCGGCCCCGACCCCGACGCCGACGCCGATGGCGATCGGCCCTCGCGCGCCGAGCTTGGCGACTATTCGCCGCCGAACTTCGAAACGGCGACCGGCATCCGTCACAAGGTGCAGGGCAAGCGTCCCAACGGGCTGGAAGGCATGATCGTGCACTTTGACGCCTACCGCATCCGGGCGGCCGGCAACGGCGCCGAGAACTCCGATTCCCGCTCGCTCGACACCCTCCGCGGCGGGCAGGACAACGGCTTCCACTATGGCATCATCAGCCGGACCGGCCGGGTCTGGCTGCCGGAGGGCTTCGACTGGGGTGACTGGGGCTATCACGCCGGGCCCAGCCTGTGCCCGGTGACCCAGCGCACGGGTGTCTCGCAATTCTATGTCGGCTTCGAGATGAACAACCCGGGCAAGCTGTTCGCGACGGCCGATCCGGGGGTGTTCTGTCCCTGGTTCAACGTGGTGGTCGACAAGGACAAGAACCCGGTCCTCGACAGCAAGGGCCGCGCGACCCGCCGCTCGGCCACGGACGAATGGTACACGTCCGACCAGGTCCGCCGGGCCTCGGGCGGCAATATCCACGACGGCTGGTATCTGCCCTACAGCCATGCCCAGCGTGAGACCCTGACCAACATCGCCCTCTACCTGGCCAAGCGCTTTTCGAGCTTCAGCCTCGACCGGGTGCTGGGCCATGACGAGGTGGCGCCGACTCGCAAGAACGATCCCGGCGGCGCCCTTGCCGATCCCGACCAGGTGATGACGATGGCCGAGTTCCGCGCCGACCTGAAAAGCCGGCTCTAGAGGTGGTCGCCCCGGCCCAGCGGGTCGGGCAGCGGCTCTTCCTCGCCGACGAACTGCAGCGACACCGAGTTGATGCAGTATCGCAGGCGGGTCGGCGGGGGGCCGTCCGGGAAGACGTGCCCCTGGTGGCTGTCGCAGCGGGCGCAGCGGGTTTCGATCCTCACCATGCCGTGGCTGACATCGCGGATGCCGACCACGTGGCTCTCGGCGTAGGGCTCATAGAAGCTGGGCCAGCCGGTGCCGCTTTCGAACTTGGTGCGCGAGCGGAACAGCGGCAGGCCGCACAGCCGGCAGCAGTAGACGCCCGGCCGCTTCTCGCCCAGCAGGCCGCCGCAGAACGGGGCCTCGGTGCCGTGGCGCAGCAGGACTTCGCGCTCTTCGGGGTTGAGATCGGCTTCCAGGCGGGCGCGTTCGGCCTCGCTGGGCGGGGTCAGGTCGAAATGGGCAGTGTCGGTCATGGTCTGCAATGTAGGTGGCCGCTCGCTGTTCGGGAAGCAACTGACGTGGCGTGACGTTGCAAACCCCTTCGGGGGCGTCTAACCGGACGGTGAGCTTTGCCACGCCAGGGGCCTGACGAGACGATGTTTTCGAAGATTCTGATCGCCAACCGCGGCGAGATCGCCGTCCGGGTCATCAAGACCTGCCGCCGCCTGGGGATCAAGACCGTCGTCGTCTACTCCGAAGCCGACGCCGACAGCCTGGCCGTGGAGATGGCCGACGAGACTGTCTTCATCGGCCCGCCCCCCCGCCAACCAGTCCTACCTGGACGCCGACAAGATCATCGCCGCCTGCAAGTCGACCGGCGCCGAGGCCGTCCATCCGGGCTTCGGCTTCCTCTCCGAAAAGGCCGAGTTCGCCCAGCGCTGCGCCGACGAGGGCATCGTCTTCATCGGCCCCAACCCCTGGGCCATCGAGGCCATGGGCGACAAGATCGAGTCCAAGAAGTTCGCCCAGAAGGCCGGTGTCTCCTGCGTCCCCGGCCATATCGGCGAGATCGACGACACCGCCCATGCCGTGAAGATCTCCGAGGAGATCGGCTATCCGGTGATGATCAAGGCGTCGGCCGGCGGCGGCGGCAAGGGCATCCGGGTCGCCTGGGACCGCAAGGACGTCGAGGAGGGCTTCCCGGCCGTCAAGGCCGAGGCCAAGGGCGCGTTCGGCGACGACCGCATCTTCATCGAGAAGTTCATCGTCAGCCCGCGCCATATCGAGATCCAGGTGCTGGGCGACAAGCACGGCAACGTCGTCCACCTGTTCGAGCGCGAATGCTCGATCCAGCGCCGCAACCAGAAGGTCATCGAGGAGGCCCCCTCCCCGCTGCTCGACGAGACGACCCGCGCGGCCATGGGCGCCCAGGCCGTGGCGCTCGCCAAGGCCGTGAACTACGACAGCGCCGGCACGGTCGAGTTCGTGGCCGGCCAGGACAAGAGCTTCTTCTTCCTGGAGATGAACACCCGCCTGCAGGTCGAGCATCCAGTGACCGAACTGATCACCGGCCTCGACCTGGTCGAGCAGATGATCCGTTCGGCCTGGGGCGAGAAGCTGGCCTTTTCCCAGGCCGATCTGAAGATCAACGGCTGGGCCATCGAGAGCCGCATCTACGCCGAGGATCCCTACCGCAAGTTCCTGCCCTCCATCGGCCGCCTCGTCCGCTACGAGCCGCCGGCCGAGGGCGATCATGAGGGCTACCGCGTCCGCAACGACACCGGGGTGCGGGAGGGCGACGAGATCTCGATGTTCTACGATCCGATGATCGCCAAGCTCTGCACCTGGTCGCCGACCCGGCTGGCGGCGGTGGACGGCATGGGCCGGGCGCTGGAGGACTTCCACATCGAGGGCCTTGGCCACAACGTGCCCTTCCTGGCGGCCGTGATGGACCAGGAGCGGTTCCGCACCGGGGCCCTGTCGACCAACTACATCAAGGACGAATTCCCCGACGGCTTCGAGAGCACGCCGCGCACGGCCTTCCAGCTGGACGCGATGACCGCGGCGGGCGTCGCCATGCACCGGATCATGACCCGCCGGGCCGCCGGCCTGTTGCGCGATGACTGGGTGGTGTTCGTCGGCACGGCCGAACGCCGGGTCGAGGCGCGCGACGCCGGCCAGGGCCTGAGCATCGACCTCACCGACGAAGCTCGCAGCCTGACCCTGACCGACATCGCCTGGCGCCCGGGCAAGGCCCAGTTCCGCGGTCGCCTGAATGGCACGGCCTTCACGGTGAATGTCGCCCCGGCGCCCGAAGGCTTCACCATCCGCCACCGCGCCTCGACCTCCAAGGTGCTGGTCCTGACCACCCGCTCGGCCGAGCTGCACCACAAGCTGCCGCCCAAGCCCAAGCCCGACACCTCCAAGACCATCATCTCGCCGATGCCCGGCCTGGTGGTGACCATGGATGTCGAGGTCGGCCAGACCGTGCGCGAGGGCGAGACGGTCTGCGTCATCGAGGCGATGAAGATGCAGAACATCATCCGCGCCGAGCGCGAGGGGGTGGTGAAGACCGTCAACGCCAAGGGCGGCGACAGCGTCGCGGCCGACGAGGTGCTGGTCGAGTTCGCCTAGCGCGTCGGCGACCGCATCCAATCCGAAAGTTCCGCGTTAACCCCACAGGCAATGTGGGGCGGGTCGATGACCTATACCGAACTCTTCAGTTTCGACGGACGGGTTGGCCGGCGGCGGTTCGTGCTGACCCAGCTTACCCTGTTCACCGTCGCCTATTTCTTCGCCTTCCTGTTCATCGTCGCCAGCGGGGCGGGCGATGAGCACATGACCGGGGTCACGCCGCCGATCATGATCGTGGTCGCCCTGACCTTCACGATGTTCGTCATCGCCCTGGCCTGGATTTCCCTGGCGACCACGGTCAAGCGCTGCCACGACCGCAATCTGTCGGGCTGGATGCTGCTGTTCGCCTTCCCGCCGATCCTGGGTCAGATCTGGCTGGTGATGAACCTGCTGGGCGGACCGGGCCTGGCGCCGGGACCGTTGGTCACGCCTGTGAGGCTTTCGCAAAGCCCCGCCCTCGCCTAAAACCGCTGCACGTCCCGCCGCTCGGCGCGCGGACGATTCGGAGACCGGCGCGGCCATGCAGGGCCAGATCAACTGGGCGGAACTGTTCTTCTCCTCGACCGGCAGGCTGTCGCGCACGCCCTTCGTCATCGCGGCGGCGGCGCTGATCGGCTCGGCGGCGCTCTATGAGCTGACCGTGCCCTCGATCCCGCACTGGCTGACCGGTTGGATCGTCTATCCGGTGCTGGTCTACAGCGGCGCCTGCCTGCTGTCGAAGCGCCTGCACGACCGCGGCCGTTCGGGCTGGCTGGCGGCGGTGGTGCTGCTGGCCCTGATCGCCGTCTGGCCGGTGCCGCACGACTATCGGGTGCTGTTCCTGCTGGTGGTGGTCTGGGCGGTAGTGGAGCTCGGCTTGCTCAGCGGCGAGCAGGGCGCCAATCGTTTCGGTCCCAATCCCGGCCGCACCGTCCAGGCTTAGCGTGAGTTGCGGAGAGTTTTGAGATGCGCCTTATCCCCCTGATCGCCGTCGGCCTGGCCCTGACCGCCACCGCCGCGATCGCCGCCCCTCCCCCACCCGAGGCCGCCGAAGGTCTGGCTGTGGTCAAGCAGCATCTGAAATCTCCCGACAAGACCATGTTCAGCAAGGTCAAGGTCGCGGCCAACGGCGATGTCTGCGGCAACGCCCATATGGGCGGCGGCGACGACGTGGCCTTCATGCTGACCAAGGCCACCGGCGCCCTGTGGGTCAACGAGGGACCGACCGAGCCCTATTCCTTCTTCACCTGGGATTCGGCCGTGACCCGCTCCAGCGAGCGGTCCGCCTACCAGGCCTGGAAGGCCTGCCAGAAAGGGCCATAGCCCTCAAATCGGCGGGGCGGCCGCCTCCGTCGTCCCGAACACCCGCTCGAACCCCGCCCGCAGCGCCGCGTCGGCCTCGTCCATGGTCACCGGCAGGCCCAGGTCGACCAGGCTGGTCACCCCATGCTCGGTGATGCCGCAGGGGACGATGCCGCTGAAATGCTCCAGGTCCGGCTCGACGTTCAGGCTGACGCCATGGAAGCTGACCCAGCGGCGTAGCTTGACCCCGATGGCGGCGATCTTGTCCTCGCGGAACCAGCCGGGGCCCTTGCGCTCGACCCAGACCCCGACCCGGCCAGGCTTGATCTCGCCCACGATATTGAAGGCCCCCAGAGCCTCGATCACCCAGGCCTCCAGCGCCGCCACGAAGGCCCGCACGTCGCGGCGGCGGCGGGTCAGGTCCAGCATGACATAGGCCACCCGCTGGCCCGGCCCGTGATAGGTATGCTGTCCGCCCCGCCCGGTTTCGAACACCGGAAAGCGGTCCGGGGCCAGCAGGTCGCCGGCCTTGGCCGAGACCCCTGCGGTGTAGAGCGGCGGGTGCTCCAGCAGCCAGACCAGCTCCCCTGCCCGTCCCTCGGCTATGGCGGCGGCGCGGGCCTCCATGGCGGCCACGGCGGCGGGATAGTCGACCAATCCGGCCGACACCGCCCAGCCTGCGGCATGGTCGTCATCACGACCGAATAGCGGCCCCGGGGCCTGAAGATTTAACGAGCGGTCAAGCATGTCGGCCCAATGTGGTCTCTCAGGCGCGTCGGCGCGAGGGGT
This sequence comes from Caulobacter ginsengisoli, assembly GCF_030814835.1. Taxonomy (GTDB): domain Bacteria; phylum Pseudomonadota; class Alphaproteobacteria; order Caulobacterales; family Caulobacteraceae; genus Caulobacter; species Caulobacter ginsengisoli. The sequence continues at coordinate 558,204 of NZ_JAUSVS010000001.1, read as the reverse complement.
GAGCGTTTCGTGAGCCAGGTCAATTCGGTCAATGTCGAGATTTCCGTCGTGCTCGGCCGCTCAACCCTGCCCATGCAGCAGCTGCTGCGCATGGGCCGCGGCGCGGTGATTCCGCTCGACGCCAAGACCACCGACGAAGTGTGGATCCTGGCCAACAACCACCCCGTCGCCCGTGGCGAAATCCAGATCAGCGATGACCGGATTTCCATCGCCGTGACGCGAGCGGCCGACGTCTACGACTTCATGGCCGGCGGCTCCTAGCCAACAGACCCACGACCTGTAATCCTTCCGGGATCGATCTCGGGGGTGATCATGCCGCAAAGACCCAACGGTCTGTCGCTCGTGCTCGAGCTGGTGAAGCCTGCAGACCAGGCCAAGGCCGCCACGGCCCTCGCCGCCGCCTTCAGCCCGCCATCGGATGGGGCCGTCAATATTCTCCACTATGCCTGGGTGGTCTTCCCCCCGGTCGGCGCCGACGGCAGGCAGACGGCGCTGCTCTCCACCGTCTATGACGAGTCCTTCGAGGACTATATCGGCGACCTGGTGAACGCCCTGCCCGATGGCTTCAACGCCGCCGCCGACCTCTTCGTCGGCATGGGCGAGCTCAAGCCGATCCAGAACAACATCCCCGCCTTCACCCAGTACCTGCTGGAGCGCGACCTGACCAAGGGCGGCACGAGCTATTTCGGGGCCTTCTTCCGGGCCTATCCCTACACGGTCGACCAGATCCAGGGCGCCATGCAGAAGCCGCCGCCGCCCTCGGCCGCCCAGCTCAAAAAGGCGCGCAAATGAGCGTCGTCCAGACCGACTGGCCGCTGGATCGCATCCAGGGCTTCATCCTGCGCGGCTATCGCCAGACCTTCGTGCGCTACTTCGCCCTGACGGTGAAGGACCGCGCCAAGGCCTGCCGCTTCCTGGCCGACCTCGCCCGGCCCGGGCCCGATGGGCCGGCCATCACCTCGGCAGCGCCCTGGACCGTCAAACCGGCCACCTGCCTCAATGTCGGCTTCACCTGGCGGGGTCTGAACGCGCTGGGCGTGCCCAAGCAGAGCCTGATGAGCTTTCAGCGCGACCTGAACTGCGCGCCGTTCGTGCACGGGGCCGCCGCCAGCGCCGCCAGGATCGGCGATGTCGGCCAGAGCGACCCCAGCCATTGGCGGATCGACGACCAGCATTTCGACGTGATGCTGGTCCTCTACGCCCTCACCGAACAGGCGCTCACCTCGGCGACGGCGGACCTGGCCGCCCGTTTCGCAGCCGGCTTTGGCAAGCTGGACATGAGCCGGGTCTTCGACAGCCAGGAACTGGAGAACGGCAAGGTCTATTTCGGCTACCAGGACGGCATCGCCCAGCCCACCATCGCCGGCAGCCCCTTCGCCCGCGAACCCGACGGCGGCCAGCGCCAGGCCGATCCGGGCGGCTTCCTGCTGGGGACGGCCCGGCCCGGGGGCGGGTTCGAGAGCCTCAGCGTGCCCTCGCCTCCAGCCCTGGGCCAATACGGGACCTATGCGGCGTTCCGCATCCTCAAGCAGGACGTCGACGGCTTCGAACGCCAGATCGAGGCCCTGGCCCCCGATTTCGGGGCGGCGTTCGGCATCACCAGGCCCGAAATCCAGAAGGCGTCGCTGAAGGCCAAGCTGCTGGGTCGCTGGCCCAACGGCACCCCGCTCGCCGTCTTCCCCGTCCAGGGCGACAAGCTGCCCCCTGACCTGCCGCCCCAGCGGCTCAACGATTTCAGCTACGACCCCTTCGGCCCCGGCGGCCAGCGCACGGCGCCCGACCGCGGCGAGGTCTGTCCGATGGGCGCCCACACCCGCCGCGGCAACCCGCGCAGCAGCCCCCATGTCAGCGGCTTTGCCCACATGCACCGCATCCTGCGCCGGGCCATCGCCTATCAGCTGCCCTACAACGCCGAAAACCGGAACACCGGCGAGCGCGGCCTGATGGGCCTCTTCGTCGGCGCCAGCCTGCGCCAGCAGTTCGAGTTCCTGATGGCGAACTGGCTGAACAGCCCCAGCGGCTTTGGCCCCACCTTCGACCTCGCCGACCCGATCATGGGGACCAACATCCCCGACGACCCGGTCCCGCCCGGCCAGCACACCGCGCCCTACGACCACAGCGCGCCCACCGGCCCGAAGGACCGCGACACCCGGTTCACGCTGAGCAGCTTCGTGCAGACCAAGGGCAGCGCCTACCTGTTCTTCCCGAGCATCGACGGGGTGGCCTGGATCGGGGCGTTGAAGGGCTAAGCCCCATCACCCACACCGCTCATCCCCGCGAAAGCGGGGACCCAGGTGTTTTTCGTTTCAGCCTTCCCGCTGCCGAGACCTGTCAGAACTACCTAGACAGAAAAAGCCTGGGTCCCCGCTTTCGCGGGGATGAGCGGAATTAGGTAGGCAGACCAAGCCGTTACAGCGGAATGTTGTCGTGCTTCTTCCAGGGGTTCGACAGCTGCTTGCCCTTCAGCGACTGCAGTCCCCGCACGATCCGCTTGCGCGTCCCATGCGGCATGATCACGTCGTCGATGTAGCCGCGTGACGCCGCCACGAAGGGGTTGGCAAAGCGTTCCTTGTACTCCGCTTCCCGGGCGCTGATCTTGTCAGGGTCGCCGATGTCGGCGCGGAAGATGATCTCCACCGCCCCCTTGGCGCCCATCACCGCGATCTCGGCGGTGGGCCAGGCATAGTTGAGGTCGCCGCGCAGGTGCTTGGAGCTCATCACGTCATAGGCGCCGCCATAGGCCTTGCGGGTGATGACGGTGATCTTCGGGACGGTGGCCTCGGCGTAGGCGAACAGTAGCTTGGCGCCGTGCTTGATCAGGCCGCCATACTCCTGCTTGGTCCCCGGCATGAAGCCCGGCACGTCGACCAGGGTGACGATGGGGATGTTGAAGGCGTCGCAGAAGCGGACGAACCGCGCGGCCTTGCGGCTGGAATCGATGTCCAGAACCCCGGCCAGCACCTGCGGCTGGTTGGCGACAATGCCCACCGGCTGGCCATCCATGCGGGCGAAGCCGCAGATGATGTTCTTGGCCCACTCGCTTGAGATTTCGAAGAAATCTGCCTCGTCCACGATCTTGAGGATCAGCTCCTTCATGTCGTAGGGTTTGTTGGCGTTGGCCGGGATCAGGGTGTCGAGCGAGGGCTCTTCTCGCAGGGCCTCGTCGAAGCTCTCGCGCACCGGCGGCTTCTCGCGGTTGCTGAGCGGCAGGAAGTCGATCAGCCGGCGGACCTGGGTCAGGGCCTCCAGGTCGTTCTCGAACGCCCCCTCGGCGACGCCGGACTTCGCGGCGTGGACGCGGGCCCCGCCCAGGTCCTCGTGGGTGACCGTCTCGTTGGTGACCGTTTTGACCACGTCCGGGCCGGTCACGTACATGTAGCTGGTGTCCTTCACCATGAAGATGAAGTCGGTCATGGCCGGGCTATAGACGTCGCCGCCGGCGCAGGGACCCATGATCACGCTGATCTGCGGCACCACGCCCGAGCTGAGCACGTTCTCGAGGAAAATGTCGGCATAGCCGGCCAGACTGTCGACCCCCTCCTGGATACGCGCGCCGCCGGCGTCGAACAGGCCGATGATCGGGGCGCCGACCTTGGCCGCCTGGCGCTGAACCTTGACGATCTTCTGGGCGTGGGTGGCGCTAAGAGAGCCGCCGAACACGGTGAAATCCTTGGAGAAAACATAGACGACGCGGCCGTTGATGGTGCCCCAGCCGGTGACCACGCCGTCGCCGGCGATGCGCTGGTCTTCCATGCCGAAGTCGTGGCTGCGGTGCTCGACGAACATGTCGAACTCTTCGAAGGACCCTTCGTCCAGCAGCAGGTCGACCCGCTCGCGGGCGGTCAGCTTGCCCTTGGCGTGCTGACTCTGGATCCGCCGCTCGCCGCCGCCGGCCCGGGCCTGTTCGCGGCGCCGGTCGAGTTCTTCAAGGATGTGCTGCACTTCGCTTACCCCGTTGGCCTGCCAGCAGGGGTTAAAGCCCTCCGCCCACGGTGACAACCCTGCCGCAAGGATAGGCGTCAGAGGCCAGTTCTTAGAGAGCCCGGAACCACCGCCCCAGCATCACCGCCTCGGCCCGCAGCTTGGCCGTCCGCGCGGCGGCTTCCTCGTCCACGCCCCACTGGGCTTCCTGGTAGGCCTCGTCCAGGCGCGAAAGGTCGAAGGCGGCCTCCCCGTCCAGATGGCCGCGCTGCAGGGCCAGGGCCAGGATGGCCGAGCCGTAGAGGGGGGTGGCGTGGGCGAGGCCCGCCAGGGCGAAGTCGTCCAGTTCGGCGGCCAGGGCCTCGACGGCCTTCACGGTTTCAGCGGGCTGGGCCTGGTGGACGATGCCGTGGGCCTTCTGGAAGCGCAGGCCAAGCTCTTCCTGGGCCCAGGCCAGCAGCGGGGCCCAGCGCTCGCCCTGCAGGCGGACCAGTTCGCGCGGCGCCTCGGCCCAGTAGCAGAGCACGTCGGAATTGGCGTAGCGGCTGACCTCGGCGGCGACCTCGCGGTGGCTGGGGCCGATCTTTTCCAGGGCGGTGTAGGCCAGTCGCGTGGCGGGCATCTCGGCCAGGCGGATGACCTCGACCTGGGCCGCCCACTCGGCGGCGACCAGGTGCGCCAGGGCCGCCGTCGGCAGGATCAGCCGCTTGCCGCCCGGGCTGCGCGGGGTGCGGCCGTCCAGCAGCACGGCCCCACCTTCCTGAGAGGGGCCCTCCTCGAGCGGGCCGGTGGTCACCTCCGCGTAGAAACGGCGCGGCAGGTCGGTGGGGTCGGCCACGAAAAACTCTCCAACGACGGAACATCCGATCAGCGCCGTGCAAGTGACCGAAGCGCATCGTGAGCGCAAGGAGGCGCGTAAATTGGCCTACCCTCCCAAAGACATGATGGCCGCGATCGCCGTCACCCGCTTCGGCCTGGGCGCGCGGCCCGGCGAGCTGGAAACCCTCCAGGGCGATCCCCAGGGCTGGCTGAAAGCCCAGATCCGCAAGGAGGGCGCCGACCCCATCCCCAATGACGGCGCCAGCAGCGTCAAGCGCCTGACCGAGTTTGCCGCCTATCGCCGCGAACGGCGGGCGGCCAAGGCCGACGGTGAGGCGGCGCTGGGCGCCGCCCGCCTCCTGCGCGACGATGTCGGCGAGGACTTCGTCGCCCGGGCCAGGCTGGGCGCCACCACCCCGGCCGGGTTCCGCGAGCGCTGGGCCCTCTTCTGGGCCAACCATTTCACCGCCTCGGCCACCAAGCTGATCACCGCCGTGGTGGTCGGGCCCTACGAGAACGAGGCCATCCGGCCCCACGTGTTCGGCCGGTTCGGGGATCTGCTGATCGCCAGCGCCAGCCATCCGGCCATGCTGACCTATCTGGACCAGTTCCAGTCGGTCGGTCCCGACAGCCCCGGCGCCCAGTTCGCCGCCCGCCGCCAGAACCGCACGGCGGGCCTGAACGAGAACCTGGCCCGCGAGATCCTGGAGCTGCACACCGTCGGGGTCGACGGCGGCTACAGCCAGGCCGACGTCACCGAGTTCGCCCGGGCCATGACCGGCTGGAGCATCGGCGGGCCGCGCGAGCCGCAGCGCCAGGGCCAGTTCGTGTTCCGCGCCGCCACCCATGAGCCGGGAAGCCGGACCATCATGGGCAGGCGCTACGACCAGGATGGCGTCGACCAGGCCGCGGCGGTGATGGCGGACCTCGCCGCCCATCCGGCCACCGCCCGCCATGTCTGCGGCAAGATCGCCCGCCACTTCGTCGCCGACGATCCGCCGGCCGCCCTGACCGACCGGCTGGTGGCGGCCTGGACCGCCTCGCGCGGCGATCTGGCGGTGGTGGCCAATACGCTGATCACCGCCAACGAGGCCTGGGACCCGACCCCGGCCAAGTTCAAGACGCCCTATGAGTTCCTGATCTCCGGCTGGCGGGCCATCGGCGGCCAGCCGACCTCGGCCCAGTATCTGGCCCCGCTTCTGACCGGCATGGGCCAGAGGCCCTTCGCCGCCCCCTCGCCCAAGGGCTGGGCCGACGACGCGGTGACCTGGTGCGCGCCCGACGCGGTGATCAAGCGGATGAGCTGGGCCGAGGGCTTCGCCGCCGTGGTCGCCCAGGACCGCGACCCCAACCGGATCGCCGCTGAAGCCCTGGGCGCACGCCTGTCGCCCCAGACCGCCAAGGCCGTCGCCAGGGCCGAGAGCCGTCCCGAAGCCCTGGCGCTGCTGTTGATGTCTCCGGAGTTCCAACGCCGATGACCAGTCCTGTCATTTCCCGCCGCCTGCTGCTGGCGGCCGGCGCGTCCATCACCTTCCTCGGTGGCGGCGCCTATGCCGACGAGACCCTGAACCGCCGCAAGCTGGTGGTGGTCATCTGCCGGGGCGGCATGGACGGGCTTTCCGTCTCGCCGCCGATCGGCGATCCCGACTATGCGAACCTGCGCGGTTCGATCGCCATCCCCGCCTCGGCGGCGCTGAAGCTGGACGACACTTTCGCCCTGCACCCCTCCCTGACGACGGTGCACAGGCTGGCCCTGGCCGGCCAGGCCCGCATCGCCCCGGCCATCGCCAGCCCCGACCGCGCCCGCTCGCACTTCGAGGCCCAGGACGTGCTGGAGAGCGGAGCCAGCAAGGTCTACGGCGTGAGTTCCGGCTTCCTGAACCGCACCCTGGCGAGCCTCGCCCCCCAACGGAAGGTGGCCGGCCTGTCGGTGGGCGCCACCGCCCCGCTGATCCTGCGCGGCAAAGCCCCGGCCGGCTCCTGGTCGCCGGGGGCCGAGGCCAACGACCTGCCCCGCCTGCCCGGCCTGCTCACCGACCTCTATGCGGGCGATCCGATGCTGGCCGCGGCCCTGGCTCAGGGCCTGCAGACCGAGGCCATGGCCGCCAGCGCCGAGCAGGGCCAGATGGCCGGCGGCGGCATGACGCCGGGCCTTGGCCGCGCCGCCCTGGCCAGTTCCCGCAAGCTGGGAACCACCCTGGCCGGCTTCATGACCCAGCCGAACGGGCCGCAGATCGCCGCCATTTCGCTCGACGGCTTCGACACCCACGCCAACCAGAACAACGCCCTGCCGCCCCGGCTGGCGGGGATGGACGCCCTGCTGGACGGCCTGAGCAGCGGCCTTGGCGACGAATGGAAGAATACGGTGGTCGTCTGCGCCACCGAGTTCGGCCGCACCGCCAAGGTCAACGGCACCGGCGGCACGGACCACGGCACCGGCTCGACGGCCCTGGTGCTGGGCGGGGCGCTGAAGAAGGGCGGCATCATCGGCGACTGGCCGACCCTCAAACAGCAGGCCCTGTTCGAAAACCGCGACACCGCCCCGACACTGGACATGCGCGGCCTCTTCAAGGGCGTGCTGGCCGACCATATGGGCGTCGACCGCCGGGCCCTGGAGGGCGACGTCTTCCCCGACAGCGCCGGCGCGGCGCCGGTCGTGGGACTGGTCTAGAGAACCTCCCTTCCCCAGGCCCGTCGCACGGGTCTGGGGACTTTTCTCGCTAGGCCGGCATCACGTCGAAGGCCATGGTCAGCCGCCGCGCCTCGCCGCCGAACGGCTGGGTGCCATGCCACATGTAGCTGGGGAACAGCACCAGCATGCCGGGCTCGGGCTTGACCCAGTGCTCGGCCTCCAGGGCCGGGGTGGAGGCGATGCCGGGCTTGCCAAAGCGCAGCCAGCCTTCGCGCCCCTCGCCCTCCACCGCCGGCGGCAGGTCGACATAGAAGGCCGAGGACAGCCAGCCGGCCGGATGCAGATGGTCGACGTGATGGCCGCCGGGCCGCAGGTTGACCGACCAGGCCCCGGCCAGCCGGTAGCGGCCGGTGTTGCGGGACAGGACCGGGTCGCCCAGGCGGCCATAGGCCTCCATGGTCGCCATGATCGGATCGGCGATGACCTGGAAAAAGGCGCGGATGGCCGGGTCGGTCGAGCGCTGCAGGTTCTGGTTGGTCTGGGAGCCGCCGCGCAGGGACTGGCCGACCGGATGGCCCTTCATCACCTGCAGCCGGTCGAGGGCGGCGGTCAGGTCGGCCAGCCAAGCCTCGCGGCTGGACCAGCCGGCCGGAGTCTCGACCAGGGCGGTGCGGACCAGGCTCTGGTAGTCGTTGCGCTGGGCGTTGCGCGGATCGCCCAACAGACGCCAGGCCGTCGCCTCCAGCGCCAGGGCATGCTGGTTGAACGGCAGCAGCGCCCGCAGCCGGTCGGTCGCCGCCAAAATGGCCTCGGGGCGGCCCAGGGCCAGGTTGGCCTCGGCCAGCAGGCTGATCGCCAGGGGATGATCGGGCTCCAGCCGCACGGCCGTCTCGGCATGGGCCAGGGCCGCGGCCGGATCGAAGGCCACGGCGGCCTGCGAGGCGGCCATCTGAATCTCGATCTCGCTCTCGCCCTGAGGGGCCTCCCGCAGGCACTCGTAAGCGCCCCGCGCATCGCCGGTGTATTCCAGCAGCTTGGCCCGCACGACCCGCAGCCCCGGCTGGCCGGGACTGGCGGCGATGGCCTTGTCGAGCTCGCTGGTGGCGGCGGCCAGGTCGCCGCTGCGCATCCAGGTCAACAGGCTCAGTTCGCGGTGGGCCGGCGTGAAGTTCGGCTGCCGGCGCAGCGCCTCGCGGAAGGCGGTCTCGGCCTCGTCCAGACGATCCTGGGCCAGCAGCGTGCGGCCTTCGATCAGCCAGGTCTCCGGCCGGTCCAGACCCCGCGCCCGGGCGGCCCGGGCGGCCCGGGTGGCCTCGGGATGCAGGCCGGCCTCTTCCAGGGCCAGCGCCAGGTTGTGCTGGTGGCTGGGGTCGGCCTGGTCGATCCGGGTGGCCGTGTAGAGGGCGTCCAGCGCCGCCTCGGTGCGGCCCAGCGCCCGCAGCGCCTGTCCCTGCAGGGCCAGGGCGGCGGACTCGGGCTTGGCGACCTCAGCCAGCGGCGTGATGACCGCCAGCGCCTCCTCGACGCGGCCCATGCCGATCAGGCCCTGGGTCAGTGAATAGGCCGCCGGAGGATAGAGCGGGTCGGCGTCGAGGGCGGCGCGCAGGGCCTTCTCCGCCTCGTCGTCGCGGCCCTGGGCGGCGGCGATCTGGGCCAGTTCGGTTTGCAACTGGGCGGATTTCTTCTGCGTGGCCAGAGCGGCGCGGATGACGGCCTCGGCCGAGACCAGGTCCCCCTTGCCGCCCAGGGCCCGCGCCTGGGCGATGGCGTCGTCTGCCGCGCTCATGCCGGCACCGCGTCGAAGGCGATGGTCAGGCGCCGGTCGCTGCCCTCGAACGGCACGGTGCCGTGCCACATATAGCTGGGGAACAGCACCAGGGTCCCCGGTTCTGGTCTCACGAAACGCTCCGGCGGCTGCGGGGGTTGGACGGCGAAGGGCGGCTGGCCGAACTCGATCCAGCCTTCGTGCTTGCCGTCATCCACGATGGGCGGCAGCGACACATAGAAGGCCGAGGAGATCCAGCCGCGCGGGTGGAAATGGTCGACATGGAAGCCCTGCTCGCGCAGCAGCACCGACCAGATGTCGCTGATCCGGTATTGGCCGGTGTTGCGGCTGCGCAGGGGATCGTTCCCCTGCCCCATCTCGGCCATGTAGGCGCGGATCGGCTTGTCGATGGCGCGAAAGAAGGCCTTGATCGCCGGGTCCTGCGACTGGGCCAGGTCGTCGATGGTCTGGATGCCGGCCCGCAGGGTCTGGTCGGACGGCGCGGCCCGCATGGTGTGGATGCGGCTCAGCGCGGCGTCTAGATCGGCCAGATAGGCCTCCAGGCTGGGCCAGCCCTCCGGCGTCTCGATCCTGTAGGGCCGCACGAAGGCGTCGTAGTCGTAGAGTTCGCGGTGCTGGGGCAGGTCCAGCGCCCGGGCGGCGGTGGCGATCCAGCCCCAGGTCGACTGGTCGCCAGGATCGATCTCGGCCGCCGCCTTGGCCGCCGCCAGGGCTTCCTCGGCCTTGCCCTGGGCCATCAGCACCGAGGCCAGGCCCACATAGGCGGCCGTCAGCCGGGGATCGAGGCTGACCGCCCGGCGCATCATCCATTCGGCGCCTGGCAGCTCGCCGCGCTCCATACGCGCCTGGCCGGTGGCGCGGGCCAGCATGGCGTCGTTGGGATAGCCCTGGGTCCAGCCCTCCAGCAAATCGCTGGCCTCGCCCGTGCGGCCGGCGGCCTCGAGAATCTTGGCCTCGACCAGGACCATTGAGAGGTCGGCGCCGGGGCTGTTGATGCCGTTGCGCAGCGGCGCCACCGCGGCGTCAGCGTCGGCCGTGCGCATCCAGATCAGCTTAGCCAGCAGCACGGCGGCCACGGCGTGGCCCGGCGCGCGGGCCACGGCCTTTTCCAGGGCCGCCTGGCCGCCGGCGGTGTCGCCCAGCGCGATCAGCACCCGGCCATAGATGGTCCAGGTTTCCGGTGCGTCCAGGCCCAGGGCAAAGGCCTTCTCGGCCGCCGCCTTGGCCTCGCGCGGATTGTCGACATCGACGGCGGCGGCGGCCAGGTTGTGCCAGGCGATGCGGTCGTTGGGGAAGGCCCGCGAGGAGCCGCGCTGGACGTCATAGGCGTCCTTGGTCCGGCCAACGGCCTTCAGTGCGGCGGCGTAAGCGGCGCGCAAGGCATGGCTGGCGTCGATGCGGCTGGCCATGGGGGCGGCCAGGGCGACCGCGTCCTTGGGCCGGCCCTTCTCGATCAGGTCATAGATACGCTGGACTGGCGACTGGCCAGAATTCATCGCCGCACACTCCGCCGGCCAAAGGGTTCAGGGTCGGCTTCATGCTCGTCGAAGCCGAACCGTTCAAATCCCGCCTTCATTTCCTTGCTGAGCGGGGCCTCTACGACGATGACGCCGCCGGAGGGATGGGGCAGCACCACCCGGCGGGCATGCAGCTGCAGCTGCAGGCCGGCCGAGAGAGCCAGGCTCTTCTCGTCGCCGTATTTCGGATCGCCCAGGATCGGATGGCCGATGGCCAGCATGTGGGCGCGCAGCTGGTGGGTGCGGCCGGTATGGGGTCGCAGCGCCATCCAGGCGGCTCGACCGGCGGCCCGGGCCAGGGTGACGTATTCGGTCTCGGCCGGGCTGGCGCGGGGGTCCTTGGGATCGGCCGGCACGACCAGTTCACGGTCGCCGACGCCCTTCTTGGCCAGGTGCAGCTCGATGACCCCCTCGACCGGCTTGGGGTTGCCGACCACCAGCGCCCAGTAGGTCTTCTGGGCCTTGCGGCGGGCGAAGGCGCCGGAAAGCTTGGCGGCGGCGGCGGGGGATTTGCCCAGCAGCAGCACGCCGGAGGTGTCGCGGTCCAGGCGATGGACCAGACGCGGGCGATCCATCCCCTCGCCCCAGGCCGAGAGCAGCCGGTCGATGTGGTGGGCGGTCTTGGTGCCGCCCTGCACGGCCAGGCCCGAGGGTTTGTTGAGGGCCAGCACGTCCTCGTCCTCGTAGAGGACCAGCGACTTGGCGAAGACGATGTCGCGCTGCGAGATCTGCTTGCGCTCGTCGGGATCGGGGGCGTCGGGCAGCGGCGGGACGCGGATCTGGGCCCCGGCGGCCAGCTTGGTGTCGACCTTCGCGCGACCGCCATCGACGCGGATCTGGCCCGAGCGGACCAGCTTCTGGATCTGGATGTGGTTGAGGTGCGGCCAGCGGCGCTTGAACCAGCGGTCCAGGCGCACCCCGTCCTCGAGCGGAGCCACATGCAGCGTGCGGACTTCCCTCATGCCAGCAGCCGCCGCATCAGGGCCATGCCGGCAAAGAGGGCGATCAGCGAGCCGAGCACCGAGGCCAGGGCGTAGCCGGCCGCGCCGATCCAGGCCTTGCGCTCGACCATCAGCGCCATGTCCAGCGAGAAGGCCGAGAAGGTGGTGAAGCCGCCCAGCACGCCCACGCCCAGCAACAGGCGCCAGCGCTCCTGATCGGCGCCGCCGCGCAGGGCCAGCCAGGTCGCAAGCATGCCCATCGCCAACCCGCCCAGCAGGTTGACGGCGAAGGTCCCGGCCGGCCAGCCAGGGCCAAACCAGCGCAGAGTCAGCATGCCGACCCCATAGCGGGCCGCCGCGCCGGCCGCGCCGCCGAGCGCGACAAAGAGCAATCTTTCCATCGGCCCCTTATGCGACGGCGGCGCGCGCATGCAAAGTCTCGGCGCGGCCTGGGCAAAGTTCGGTCAAAACGTCGCGGCCTCAACGGCCCGTTAAGCGCGTCTACCCATATTGGGTGGAGCATTCTCCCGATACTCGCCCCAATACCCCCCGAGTCGCGTTCATGAGCAGTGACATCGCCGATTCCTCGACGGACAGCCGCCGGCTCGAAGCGGTGGACGCCGACGTGGTGCTGGAGCGGTTCGCCAGCCCCGAGATGCTGGCCAAGGGCACGGTCAATGTGATCAGTGTCGCGGCCATCCGCGCCCGGCTGGGCGAGCGCTGGGCCCGCCGGGCCGGCGACGTCTGGGCCTATATGGACCGCAAGCTGGACGAGCATCTCAGCCATGGGGACGTCCGCCACCGGCTCAATCCCACAGACTTCCTGGTCGCCATGCCCAGCCGCGACTGCGTCACCGCCCAGGTGGTGGCCATGCGGGTGCTGGAAGAGGTGCTGATCCACTTCCTGGGCGAGGCGCGGCCCTGCGACATCGACATCAAGGCGGTGACGGCGGTCGAGAACGGCTCGCTCACCTGCGCCACCCTGGACGACGACCTGATGGCGGTGATGCGGACCCGCACCCCCACCGCTCCCGTTTCGCCGCCGGCCCACTCCTTTGTCGGGATCGATCTCGCCGAGGAGCGCAAGCGCAATCCGGTCTCCTTCGTCACCGGCAGCGGCCTGGCCCTGCGGGTCGATTTCTCACTGGAGCCGCTGATCAGCCTCAAGCACCAGGTTACGGCGGGTCTGCGCATCGAGCCCATCGTCACCGACGAGCCGACCGGCCGGATCATCCCGGCCCGGGCCTTCACCCGCCTGGCGGACCAGGACATGGCGCTGATCGACGAGGCCACGATCGCCTATGGCGCCCTCTACCTGCCCAAGGGCGACGGCCGCAGCCACCCGCCGCTGGTTCTGCCCCAGTCGTTCCGGACCATGGCCGCCCGCCGGGGCCGCAACGCCCTGATCGGCCAGGCCGGCGCCGCCACCGCCCTGGTCAAGGCCGGGGTGATCGTCGAGCTGATCGACGCCGGCTCGGGCGTGCCCTCCGGCCGGCTGACCGAGATCGCCGGCCTGCTGACCTCGATCTGCCGGGGCGTGATGGGCCGGGTGACGCCGGGCAAGGAGTTCGTCCCCACCTTCCGCGACGCCCGGCTGATGGGGATCACCCTGGACGCTTCCGAGCTGGCCGGCCCCGACTCGCGCATCGCCAGCCAGATCCTGGAATTCGGCCGCCAGGCCCGGGGCATGGCCCCCGTGCTGGGCGTGCATGGCCTCAGCTCGGCCGACTTCTTCGCCATCGCCGAGGTGGCCGGCCTGACCCACGCCGCCGCGCGCCGACAGGCCCAGACAGCCGCCAGGCCTGCCGCCTAGGTCAGGCCCCGGGACGCTTGAAAAACATCGTATGCACGACGGTCGTCATCATCGCGTTGAACATCGAGGTCGCTGACACCAGCTCCCATCCATCGGCGCCCGCCCTGTCCAGTTCCGACTGGAGCGCCTTGCGGTCCTTGGTTTCGACGACCTTGTATTCCCACTTCTGTGGCATCCGCTTGTCCTCGCATTCGAGGTCCTGGACATCGCAATCCAGCGCCGCGGCGAGGGCTTTTCTCGACTGAAGCGACGCCGACCCTTCGCTCTCTATGCGCTGTATGGTCCGGAGGTTGAGCCCGGAGGCGATCGCCAGTTCGTCCTGAGACCAGGACCGCCGCTTTCTCGCCTTGAGCACCAACGCCGTGTTGATCTTCATCGACTGTCCCTGACCGGTTGACGCCCAGAGCGTCCGCCGCCCCGACGGACAGCGCCACGGCGTCCTGTCGACGCCAGGACGCCGTTGAGACGACGATCTAACGACAGTCTTACGACAACGCCACCGATCTAGGAGGCTGCCGGCGCCTCGCCCCGGCCAACTACCCGGACGATGTCGCGGGCGTCATAGCCGTCGGCCGGCCGTTGGCCCTTGCCGGCCTGAACCTCCAGGGTGCGGCTGTAGGCCGGGCCGCCGGAGAGGTCGAAGCTGGTCCCGATCCCCACGCCCACGGCGCTGCGCCGGCCGAAACTGCCGCCGCCCGTCCCCAGGCTGACCCGCGGGCCCGAGCCGCTATCGGTACGGTCGTCGAAGCGCTCGACGATGCGGAACCAGTCATAGCCGTCCCGCAGCGACACCTCGGCGGCCCGCAGCAGAGCATAGTTGGCCACCTGGGCCGGCGGCGCGCCAGGGCCGCCGCGGAAGGTGACACGATAACGGCCGGTCTCGATCCGGTAGTCGGAGAAGCCGACCGCGCGCGGCCCGGGCGCGGGCATGTAGGTGGTGGGGGTGGCGCAGGCGGCCAGCAGGCTGAGCGCGGCGGCGCAGGCGAGCAGTTTCTTCATGGCCGTAAAATGATCAGCGCGGCCCGCAGGTTCCGCTCGACGCTTTGGCGCCGGCGGCTTAGAGACTCTCGTCCGCCCAAGTGGGGCCGGCCAGCCGACAGGAGAGTGACCCATGAAACAGACCCCGTGTTTCACCCTCACTGTCGAAAGCTGGAATGATCAAATGGCTGACGCGCCTGGTGCGCGCTCTCACCGGCCCAGCGCCGGATAAGCTGGCCCAAAGCAAACTCGCCAAGGCCAGGAAGACCCTCAAAACGCGGCTCTCGCCGCACATCCTGAAGGATATCGGGCTGGGTGACCCTTAGTCCGCGCCGAACAGCGCCGCCCGCAGGCCCTCGAAATCGGCCGGCGGCGGCGCCTCCACGCGCATCTCCTGGCCGTCCGGATGCGGGAAGGTCAGGGCGGCGGCATGCAGCATCAGCCGGGGGACCGGCCGCCCGCCCAGGGTCAGGGCCCCGCCGTAGCGCACGTCGCCGGCGATGGGCCTGCCGAGGCTCGCCATATGCACCCGCAGCTGGTGCATGCGGCCGGTCTCGGGGCTGAGCTCGACCAAGGCCGCCTCGTCGTTGGCGGCCAGGGTGCGGTAGCGGGTGCGGGCCAGTTCGGCGTCCGGATGATCGGCCGCGCAGGTCTTCATATAAGCCTCGCGCCCCTGCATCTCGCGGCGCAGGGGCAGTTCGATCAGACCCTTGGCCGGCTGCGGCGCGCCAGGGGCGACGATGGCCAGGTAGGTTTTGCGGAAGCGCTTGCCCATCAACGCCTTGCCGAGGAACCCGGCCGCCGGCTTGGTCCGGCCGGTCAGCAGCACCCCGGAGGTGTCGCGGTCCAGGCGGTGGATCAGGCGCGGGCGGTTGCCGCTCGATCGGGCGAAGGCCCAGAGCAACTCGTCCAGGGTGTGAGTGGCGATCCGCCCGCCCTGGCTGGAGAGGCCGGCCGGCTTGTTGAGGGCGATGACCTGATCGTCCTCATGGATGACCATGCCCCGCACGAAGGCGATCTCCTCCGGCGTCAGGACGATGGGCGTATCGATGGCCCGCAGCTTCTTGGACGGACGCGGGCTCAACGGCCCTCCCCGCGCTTGGCCCGGATCTCGGCCCAGCGGTCCAGCCGATCCTTGATCCGCGCCTCGACCCCCTCGCCTTTCGGCGCATAGAACACCCGCCGCTCCATGCCGTCCGGGAAGTAGTTCTGGCCCGAGAAACCCTCCTCGGCGTCGTGGTCGTAGTTGTAGCCCTTGCCGTAGCCCAGGCCCTTCATCAGCCGGGTCGGGGCGTTGAGGATGTGTTTGGGCGGCATCAGCGAGCCGGTTTCCTTGGCCGCCTTCCGGGCCGCGCTGAAGGCCGTGTAGACCGCATTGGACTTGGGGGCGGCGGCCAGATGGATGGTGAGCTGGGCCAGGGCCAGTTCGCCCTCGGGACTCCCTAAGAAGTCGTAGGTGTCCTTCGCCGCGTTGGCGAGCACCAGGGCCATGGGGTCGGCCTCGCCGATGTCTTCCATGGCGGCGCGGACCAGCCGACGGGCGATGAACAGCGGGTCCTCGCCGCCGTCCAGCATGCGGGCCAGCCAGTAGAGGGCCGCGTCGGGGTCGCTGCCGCGGATCGACTTATGCAGGGCCGAGATGAGGTTGTAGTGCTCCTCGCGATCCTTGTCGTAGGCCGGGCTGCGCTTCTGCAGCACCTGGCCGAGCTCGGCCGGCGTCATCGGCTGGGGCGCGGCGATGCCGAACAGGGTGTCGGCCAGGGTCAGCAGGTAGCGGCCATCGCCATCGGCCATGGCGATCATCGCCTCGCGGGCGGCGGGGTCGAGCGGCAGCGCGCGCTTTTCGAAGGCCTCGGCCTTGGCCAGCAGCTGCTCGAGGGCGGCCTCGTCCAGCCGGCGCAGCACGAACACCTGCGAGCGCGACAGCAGCGCGCCGTTCAGCTCGAAGCTGGGATTCTCGGTGGTGGCGCCCACCAGCGTCACGATGCCCTCCTCGACGAAGGGCAGGAAGCCGTCCTGCTGGGCGCGGTTGAAGCGGTGGATTTCGTCGACGAACAGCAGGGTCGACTGGCCGGCCGAGCGGCGGACCTTGGCCTGTTCGAAGGCCTTTTTCAGGTCGGCGACGCCGGAGAATACCGCCGACAGCTGCTGGAACTCATAGCCCGCGGCCTTGGCCAGCAAGCGGGCGATCGTGGTCTTGCCGGTGCCCGGCGGGCCCCAGAGGATCATCGAGCCCAGCCGGCCGCCATCGACCATCCGCCGGATCGGCCCGCCCTCGCCCAGCAGGTGGTCCTGGCCGACCACCTCGTCCAGGCTGGCCGGCCGCAGCCGGTCGGCCAGCGGCGATGGCGCGTGCGGGGTCAGGCCCGCGGCCTGGAAGAGGTCGCTCATGCCCCGCTTCTAGACCCTGCTCCTCAGGTCCGGAAGTCCGCCGTGATCTGCTGACCGCCGCGCAGGATAGTCACCCGCCAGCCGCGCGAGCCGGCGTTCAGTATGGCGGCGACGTCGCCGACTGTGCTGACCGAGCGTCCATTGATCGACAGCACGAAGTCGCCGGGCCGGAAACCGGCCTCCTGGGCGAACCCCTGGCCCACCCGGGTCACCACCACGCCCTTGCCGGCGAAGGGGTCCAGGCCGGCCGCGTCGGCCATGGCGGGATTGAAGGTGGCGATGCTGGCGCCGTCCAGCGGGTTGCGGCCGGAGATCAGCCGCTCGTCGCCCTTGGGATTGCCCGGGGCGGCCTCGGCGCGGACGGAAATGGTGCGCTCGCGGCCGTCGCGCAGCACCACCAGCGGCTCCTCCTCGCCGATGCGGCGGCCGGCGAAATAGTAGGTGACGCCGGACTCGTCGATGACGTCCTGGCCGCCGACCTTGAGGATGATGTCGCCGGGCTTGAGTCCCGCCCGGTCGGCGGCGCTGCCCGGCCAGACGTCGGCGACGAGCGCCCCGCGCGGGGTGCGTTGGCCCAGGCTGGCGGCGATCTCGGGGGTGACGCTCTGGGTCTTGGCGCCCAGCCAGGGGCGGGCCACCGTGCGGCTGCCGCCCAGGGCGGCGTTGACCACCTGTTTGGCCATGGCGGCGGGGATGGCGAAGCCGACGCCGGACGAGGTGCCCGAGCGCGACAGGATGGCGGTGTTCACCCCGATCAGGTCGCCGTCCATGTCGACCAGCGGCCCGCCGCTGTTGCCCGGATTGATGGCGGCGTCGGTCTGCAGGAAGAAGCCGAAGTCGGTGATGCCGACGTTCGAGCGGGCGGTGGCCGAGACGATGCCGTTGGTCACCGTCTGGCCCACCCCGAACGGGTTGCCGATGGCCAGCACCAGGTCGCCGACCTCGGGCTGCTGGGCGTCGTCGATGGCGATGGTCGGCAGCTTTTCGCCCTTGGTGTCTATCTTCAGGACCGCCAGGTCCGAGCGCGGATCGTCGAGCAGCACGGTGGCGGCGAACTCGCGCCGGTCGGCCAACTGCACCATGATCTGCTGGGCGCCCTCGATATTGTGGTGGTTGGTCAGGATCACCCCGTCGGACCGCACGATCGAGCCCGAGCCCAGGCTGCCCTCGACCCGGTTGCCGGGGACGGCGCCGAACATTTGCCAAAAGGGATCGACCTGGGTGCGCACCACCCGCCGCGAGGAGACATTGACCACCGCCGGCGCGGCCCGCTTCACCACGGGGGCGAACGACATCTTCATGGCGCCGGCGCTGGCCGGGACGGTGCGGGTGGGCTGGGCCAGGCCGGCGTCCTGGGCGCGGCTGCGCGAGGAGGGGTCGGAACAGGCGGCCAGGATGACGAGGGCCGGGATCAGGACTTTGATGGCGCGCATGGGTATCCGTCAGCGTGTTGGGTCGCGATCAACACGCCTGAGGATTCTGGCGACCTGATGGCTAGGTCCCCTGCTAAATCTCGGCGAACACTTCCAGCAGATTTCCGTCCGGATCGCGGAAGAACAGGGTGCGGTGCCCGAAGGCCCGGTCGGTCGGCGGCGAGACCAGGTCCACGCCCTGCCGCAGCAGTTCCTCGGCGCACTGGTCCACCTGCGGCGCGGAGACCTTGAAGGCCAGCTGCAGGGCCGCGCTGCCGGCGGGCGTGGGCGCGTCCTGGGCCGTCAGGCTGGGCCGGGCCAGGGCCAGCGTGTTGCCACCCAGTTGATACTCGATCCAGCCCGACGAGAGGGTCCGGGCCACCGCAAAGCCCAGCACCTCCTCGTAGAACGCCCGCATCGCCGCCATGTCGCGCGCGAAGATGACGGTGTAGTCGACTGCCCTGATGCCGCCGAAGGGGTTCATCCCACTAGGCCTGGACCGACGCCGGTTCGCCCGAGACCTTCGGCGGCTTGGCGACGCCGAGTGCGATCACAAAGCCCAGGGCCAGCAGGCCGGCGGCGATCAGGATCGGAAAGCCCGGCAGGTGCAGCACGCCCGGATTCTTGAGGTTCCAGGCATAGGTCAGGGTGAAGAGCTGGGGCCCGACGATGGCGGTGATGCCCTGGATCGAGGCGTTGGCGCCCTGCAGCTGGCCCTGTTCGCTGGGCCCGACCCGGCGGCTCATCAGGCCCTGCATGCCCGGGCCGGTGAAGCTCATCAGGGCGAAGACCGGGATGCCGCAGAGATAGATCAGGCCGGTCGGCGCCAGGGCGTAGATCGCAAAGCCCAGCACCCCGAACGTCAGGCCCACCAGCAGCGCCCCGCGCTCGCCGATCCGCTTCACGGCCGGGCCGATCAACAGCGTCTGAACGATGATGCCGGCGATGCCGGTGCCCAAGAGGGACAAGCCCACCTGCTTGAGGTTCCAGTGGTAGCGCTCGCCCATATAGAGCACGAAGATCGAGGGCAGCACGTTGTGGGCCAGCTGGAAGAGGAAGCCGATGCTGGCCAGGCCCAGCAGGTCCGGGTGCGAACGCAGCAGCTTCAGCGAGCCGACCGGGTTGGCCTTCTTCCAGTCGAAGCGCTTGACGCGGCGCTCGGGCGGCAGGGATTCCGGCAGCACAAAGTAGCCGTAGAGCCAGTTGGTCAGGGCCACCGCCGCGCAGACGAAGAACGGCAGCCGCAGATCGATATCCCCCAGCCAGCCACCGATGACCGGCCCGACCGTGAAGCCGATCCCGAAAGAGGCGCCGATCATGCCGAACGCCTTGGCGCGATTCTCCGGCGCGGTGATGTCGGCGACATAGGCGTTGGCGGTCGAGAAGCTGGCGGCGGTCGCGCCATTGATGATCCGACCGACATAGAGCCAGGCCAAAGTCGGGGCGAGGGCCATGAACAGGAAGTCGATCCCCAGCCCGAAGATCGAGGTCAGGATCACCGGACGGCGACCGAACCGGTCGCTCATCATCCCCATGATCGGGCTGACCACGAACTGCATCAGCCCCCAGGTCGAGGAGAAGATTCCGACCCAGAAGGCGGCGTCGGCCGTCGAGCCCTGCGCCAGCGCCTTCACCAGGTTGGGCAACACCGGGATCATCAGGCCCAGCGCGATGACGTCCAGCGTGGCGGTGATGAAGATGAAGCGCAGCGCCGGCGCGCGTTTGCCCGCGGCCAGCTCGGTATGGTGTTCGTCGCTCATCCGGCTCCCCCAGAAATCAGTTTCTTCGGCGCGACCTGGCGCCAGGCGAGGCGCACCAGGTCGGCCAGCTTTTCGTTTTCCATGCGCTCGATGAAGAAGCGGGTCCAGCCCATCCGTCCCCAATAGCCCCCCACGGACTCGGCCGTGTCAGCATCCGATTGCAGCACGGCCTCCTGGATGTGCGCCGGCAGCCTGAGCACCGCCGGAGTGTCGTCACGGCCTTCGCCGATGGTCAGGTAGATCTTGCCGCGCACCCGGAACGAGGCGGTCGGGAAATGGGGAACCTCGAGGGTCTCCGGCAGCGACAGGGCCAGGGCGCGCAGTTCGGCTTCGGTCATGACAGGTTGCTCCGATACGAGGCCAGCAGGTCGCGCCACCATTCGCCATGGCGGTGCAGGAAGAGGCTGTCCGGGAAGTGATGCCGCGCCACATGGTCGGAGGGCACGCTGTCCCAGCCGGTGTGGGTGACGCTGACGCGGGTCTCCTCGCCGACCGCCTCGAAGGTGACCTCGACCTCGGTCATCTGGTCCGGCTCGAAGGTGGCCTGCCGCCAGCCGAAAGCCACCTTGGCGCCGGGTTGCCAGATGCGGACCAGACCAACCTCGAACACCTTGCCGTTGGGGAGAACCTCGACCAGGCGCAGCCCCCTGCCCTTCGCATCGAACTCGAAACCCAGCACGCCGGGCGAGCGCGGCGTGAACCGGAACATCGAGTTGGGCCGCCACCACTGGCCGATCTCGGCGGTGAAGGCTTCGAAGGCGCGCTGAGGGCTGGCCTTGACCCGCAGGGCGACGAGGACGCGGGAAGCCACTTCAGGGTCGCTCCAGATGGGCCTTGAAGGCGGTCAGTTGCTCGGACCACATCCTCTCGGTTTCTTCCAGCCAGCGCAGCAGATGGACCATGGGCTCGGGCCTTAAGGCATAGACGCGGACACGGGCGTCGAATTCGGGATGGGTTTCCTCGACCAGGCCCGACTGGCGCAGGTGGCGCAGGTGGCGGCTCATGGCCGGCGGGGTCAGGCCGGCGGCTTCGGCCAGTTCGCCGGCCCGGCGCGGCCGCTCGCGCAGCAGCTCCACCACCTGCCGGCGGTGGGGATCGGCCAGGGCGGCCAGAGTGCGGTCAAGCTGAGCGGCGCCACTCATGCGGGACGATGGTCCGTGCCGGCCCCGTAGGTGATGGCCAGCAGCTTGGCGCCGCGCTGGTCGACGCCGCGATGCCAGACTCCGGCCGGGACGATGACGGTGGTCCCGGGCGCCATGAAGATGATCTCCGGCTCGTGCGGCCGGTCGAAGACCATCTGCATGGAGCCTTCCAGCAGGATCAGCACCTCGTCGCCCTGGGGATGCATCTCCCAGCTTGGCCAGTCGCCCTCGCCGCCGAACACCGCGACCAGGTTGGCGCGGAGATCCGGATTGCGATCGATGGTGGCCCAGAAGTCGGGCCCGACCGGCAGCGGTTTGACCTCGCCGGCCCCGTCCAGGCCCAGATAGGTGGTTTCCAGATCGAAAGTCGTCATCAGAGCTTGTCCCTGATCGCAAAGCCGCCAGCGGCCTGCATCTCGGCGAGCGTCATCTTCTGGATCACCTTCTCGAACCGCCAGACATGGCCTTCCAGGTCGACGACGTCGTACAGGCGCATGCCGTAATACTCGGTCATCGGCTCGGTGATGATTTTGCCGCCGGCGGCCCGGGCCCGCTCGCAATGGGCGTCGATATCGCCGTCGATGGTCATGCGGATCGACTGGGTGTTGGCCCCGCCCAGGCTGGCCGGGCTGCGGGTCCAGTCGGCCCAATGGCTCTCGATGGCGAAGGTGACGCCACCATAGCCCATCTCGCAATGGCCCGGCTGGCCGTCGGGATTGGTGACCACCAGGGTGGTGTCGAAGCCGAACGCTTCCTCCAGCCACCGGATCGCCGCCACCTTGTCGCGGTAGAACAGCGCCGGGCTGATGCTGGCCTGAGGTTCGCTCATCACACCCACCCTGTGATCTTCAGCCCGCTGACCTGCTCGGCTTCTTCGCGAGTCACCGCCTGGACGGTCTGGGAGATGCTCCAGATATGGCCTTCCAGGTCGCGGCAGCTGTAGGTGCGGTCGCCGTAGAACTGCGTCTCCGGCTCGCGCACGATCTCAGCGCCGGCCGCCCGGGCGTGGGCGCAGTGGGCGTCCAGGTCGGTGTCGATGCCGATATGGACGGTCTGGGTGTTCTTGCCGCCGATCGAGGCCGGGCTCTTGTGGTCGTCGCTCCACTCGCTGCCGATCATGATGGCGGCGTTGCCAAAGCGCATTTCGCTGTGGACCGGATTGCCGTCATTGTCCTCGATCAGCATGAGGAGCTCGAACCCGAAGGCCTCTTCCAGCCAGCGCAGGGCGGCCTTGGGGTCGCGGTAGACGACGGCGGACATCAGGCTGGGACGCCAATCGGCCATGTTAGGCCTCCTTGCCGGCGCTGAGCTTGAAACCGCTGGCGGCTTCCATCTCGGCGAGGGTCGGGTTGGCCACGGGCTGGCTGAAGGTCCAGATGTGGCCGTCCAGGTCCAGGCAGCGATAGACCCGGTCGCCATAGAACTGGTCGGTCGGCTCGGCGGTGATCCTCGCCCCGGCGGCCCGGGCCCGCTCGCAATGGGCGTCGATGCCGTCCTCGAGGAAGACCCGCAGGAAGCCGGTGACGCGGCCGCCCTGGTTGGCCGGGCTGTGCAACGCCGCCGGGCCGATCAGCTCGGGCATCGCCCACTCGCCGGCGATAGTGATGCTGGCGTCGCGATAGGACATCTCGGCATGGCCGATCTCGCCCTTGTCGTCGGTGACCAACAGGCTGACCTCGAAGCCGAAAGCCGCCTCCAGCCAGTCCATCGCCGCGCGGCGGTCCCGGTACGAGAGGCAGGGGGAGAGAACCTGGGCGCTCATGTCGAACTCCTTCCGATTTCGATAATATTTAACGCACGGAAGAACTATCTCGTCAAACAAATTTCCGCTCATCCCCGCGAAAGCGGCGGGGACCCAGGTGTTTTTCGTAGCGGACCTTCCGCCGCCCTGACCTGTCGCAATCGTCCTCAACGGTAAAAAGCCTGGGTCCCCGCTTTCGCGGGGATGAGCGGGTAGTAGGGCAGTTACCGCAAAACCCCCTTGGGCAGCCTCCCATCGCCCGGCAGCGCCTTGATCCCCGCCAGCCTGGCCACCAGCACATAGACATCGACATTGTCGAACGGCTCGACCGTCACGCCCCGGCGGATTTTTGGCCCCTCGGCGATGAACAGCGCGGCCATCTGGGGGTCGTAGGGGTCATAGCCATGCGCCCCGCCGACGGTCTTCATCGGCCGGCTGGCGGCATAGGCCTTGGTGGTGATCGTCCAGCCGGTCTCGGCCAGACAGACCACCGCCGGCACCCGGGGGTTCTTGCCGAAATGGAAGCGCTCGGGGACGTCGGCCTTCTTCCAGCATTGGAAGTGGTCGTGCGGGGCCAGGATGGCGGCCAGGGCCTGCGGGTCGGCGGGGTTCATCTCGGACATCGAGCCGCCGGTCACCTGACCCAGCCGCTCCAGGTCGAAGACATCGTCCAGATATACCACCCGCTCGGGCGAGGTCTGGGCCATGCCGTGATCGGCGACGATGACCAGGTTGGTCCGGCCATACAGCCCCCTCGCCTTCAGCCCCGCCACCAGCTGGCCGATGGCCTGGTCGGTGCTGGCGATGGCGTCATTGACCTCCTGGCTGTCGGGCCCGGCATGGTGGCCGGCGGTGTCGACCAGATCGAAATAGAGGGTGACCAGGCGCGGCCGCCTGGCCGCCGGCAGGTCCAGCCAGGTCAGCACCTGGTTCACCCGATCGGGGGCCAGGAAGGTCTTGTCATAGGGCTTGTAATAGGTCGGCCAGACGCCGCGGATCGGCGCTTCCGAACCCGGCCAGAACATGGTGGCGGTCGGCATGCCGGCCTTCTGAGCGGTGACCCAGATCGGCTCGGCCTGGTCCCACCAGAAGGCGTCGGTGACCATCTGGGGCTTGCCCATGCCGAAGGTCATGCCGGGACGGGCCTCGTCGCGCATGACATTGTCGACAATGCCGTTGCGGTCGGGGCGCAGGCCGGTGACCAGGGCGTAGTGGTTGGGAAAGGTCAGTGAGGGGAAGGATGGCCGCATGCCGCCCCTGGGACGGGCGCCAGAGGCCGCCAGCGCCGACAGGTTGGGGCTGAGGCCACGGTCTAGATAATCGGCCCTGAAGCCGTCTATGGAGACCAGGATGGTCAGCGGCGGCGGCTTGCCGGCGGCCTGGGCCGCGGCGGGGACCAGCAGGATCAGGCACAGCGCCAGGGCGAAGCGTTTGACGTGCGACATGAGACTCCCCGCGCCGTTTGGAGGGCCATCAAGCCCCGGCCCTATTGCGGGCGCAAGGACCATCGGCATAGTCGGCGCCTGTGTCGGTTCGACCGGCGAGTCGGAGATTTCCAGGTGAGCGTGGCGCTCGAAGCCCAGGGTCTTGGCAAACGGTTCGGGACCGTGGAGGCGCTGCGCGACCTGACGCTCTCCATCCCGCTGGGCGGGGTCTATGGCGTGCTGGGTCCCAATGGCGCGGGCAAGAGCACCCTCTTCCGCATCGCGCTGGGTCTGGTGCGACCGAGCAGCGGTTCGGTGAAGGTGCTCGGCGCCGAGCGGGGCGACATCAAGGCTCTGCGGCGCACCGGCTCGGTGATCGAGAACCCGCATTTCCCGCCCTATCTGACCGGCCGCCAGGCCCTGCAGTTCCTGGCGGCGGCCAGCGGCGCCAGGACCGTCGACTTCCAGGCCTGGCTGGACAGGGTCGAGCTGTCCGAGGCCGCCGACCGGGTGGTGAAGGGCTATTCGGTCGGCATGAAGCAGCGGCTGGGCCTGGCCGCCGCCCTGATGACCGGCCCACAGGCGGTGATCCTGGACGAGCCCACCAGCGGCATGGACCCGGTCGGCATCGCCGACATGCGCAAGCTGATCCGCGAGCTGGCCGACAAGGACGGGGTGACCATCATCCTGGCCAGCCACCAGCTGGACGAGGTGCAGCGGCTCTGCGACCGGGTCGCCATCCTGGACAAGGGCCGGCTGGCCGCCGAGGGCGCCGTCGACGCCCTGACCGCCGCCAGCCGCAAGCTGCGCATCGAAGCCTCGCCGGTCGCCAAGGTGCTGGACATCCTGGGCGAGCGCGGCCAGCCCGATGGCCGGGACGCGGTGCTGGCCACCGTCACCCGCGCGGAAGCCCCGGCCCTGATCCGCGCCCTGGCCGCCGCCGGCGTCGACCTCACCGAGGCCCGCTGGGTCGGCGGCGAACTGGAGACGGCCTTTCGCTTCCATACCGGAGGGACCGTCAATGCTGGCTGACGCCTTCAGGGCCGAGGGAGCCCGATTCCTGCGCCAGCGCGGCGCCCTGATCTGGGGGTTCGGCTTCTTTCCGGCGGCGATGCTGCTGATCACGCTGGCCGTGGCCTTTTTCGTGCGCACCCACGTGCACAAGGAGATGCCGGGCGCCGCCTCGGTGGCCGAGAGCGTGCTGCGCAACATCCACTACGCCAGCGCCCCGCCCGACCAGCTGTTCGTGCTGCTGGCGGCCGCCGCCCTGTTCGCGGGAGACTATCGCTGGGAGACCTGGCGGCTGCTCACACCGCGCAACAGCCGCCTGACCCTGCTGGGCGGCAAGCTGATCGTCTACGCCCTGGCCTGCCTGGCCGGTCTTCTGCTGCTAGGACTGTCGGGCGTGCTGCAGACGGTGCTGGGCGCGGCCATCGACGGCTCGCGCATCGCCCTGCCGGATTTCTCGGCCGCCTTCTTCGGCCAGCTGGGGCTGAGCCTGGCCACCGCCTGGCTGGACCTTATGCTGCTGGGCGAACTGGCCCTGCTGACCGCGGTCGTGACCCGCTCCAACATTGCCGCCATCATGGTCCCGTTCGGCCTGTTCTGCGTACAGGCCTTCGTGGTCAGCCAGATCCACGGCGCGGACCGCATTCAGCCACCGCTGAAGTATCTGATCACCCTGCCCTCGCTGTCGGTCGACGTCCTGCGCGGCACGGTGCTGGGACCGGGCGGCGAACAGGCCGTGGGCGTGGGGGTGGCGGGAGTTTGCGTGGCGGTGTGGCTGCTGGGGCTGGGCGGGGCGGCCCTGGCGCTGTTCCAGCGGCAGGATCTGACGCGGGAGTAGTCCTAGGGCCGGTCCCGCAGATAGCGGCCCGTCACATAGGTCTGGAACCCCTTGCCGTCCGGGTCGAGTTCAAAAAGCTCCCGATACTCGTCGGCGCCGATGAAGTCGTAGGTGTAACGGGCTCGCCAGCCGGCCGGTACGTTCTCCATACTCTCCGAGACCATGACGACATGGCCTTCGCGGCTCGCCGCCCGGTCCTGCACATAGGTGGAGACGAAGCCCAGGTTGTCGAACTGGCGCATGACGATCAGCCGCCGCGCCTTGTCGAAGCTCCAGACGTCCAGGCTGGTATGGACCTCGCCCTTCGGATTCTTGTCCTGCTTGGGATAGACCGAGCGGCCCGCCACCATGATGTAGCGGCCGTCTTGCGCTCGCTCGGCATGGCGGGCGGCAGCGGAGGTCCCTGGATCGCCCTCCCCCACCCCAGTCCAATCGCCGACCAGCGGTTGGATGGCCGCCAAGCCGTCCAGGTCTGCCTCGCTGGCGAACACCGCAGAGCCACCGGCCAGGGCCAGCATTAGGATGAGAACGCGACAAATCTGCTTCATGGAGAGCCTCCCAGACACCGAGCTTCGCGCGACCGGGCCGGGCCGTCTTGCAAAAAACGGCCAGGTTCAGCGGCGACGTTCGTAGAAGACCAGAGGCTGGGCCCTCAGCTGGGTCGGTGTCAGGCCCAGATAGTGGCGGAAGGCGTTGGCGAAGGCCGACTGGTCGTTGAAGCCCAGCCGCAGCGCCGCCTCCGCCAGCGGCAGGCCTGGCGAGCCCAGCAGCAGGTCGCACGCCCGCAGCATCCGGCCGGACATCGTCAACTGCTTGGGCGAGAGCCCCGCATAGGCCTGGCAATGGCGGCGCAGGGTCCGGGCGGTGAAGCCCAGTTGATCGGCCAGGACCGCAACCGGCTGGTCGGCGACGTCCCAGAGCAGGACCTGCTGCAGGTCCGCCTGCCGCTCGTCGTCTGAACTCCAGTCGGCCAGCCGCGCCAGCAGCCAGGCTTCCAGCACCTCGCCCGCCCACTCGAGAGGCGCATCGGCGATGCGGTCCATCAGGCGGTCGGCCTCCGGGCCGATGAGATCCGCCAGGGCGACGGGACGGTCCCAGCAATCGGCGAGATTGGCCCGCAGCACCGCCGAGGCGACGACCGGCGCCAGCCGAAAGGCCACCATCGTGTTGTCGCCCGTCGGCTTGAGCCGCACCGCCCCGTGACGCAGGGCGTAAACCATGGCCCGCGGCGGCGCGATCACCCGTTCGCCGGAAACCACGGAGCAGGGCGCGCCCAGCTGCAGGATCACCTCGACATGGGCGTCGGGCGCGATGAGGCCCGGCAGCATGCCGGTCGAACCCACATAGGACTGGCCCCAGGCCGAGGCCGCCAGCTTGGCCAGGGTGGGGTTTGCGAAGCCGTATCCGATGAAGGCAGGCGTCATGGCGCCATTCCACGCGGCTTTCCGCCCCGGCGCAACCAAAGGGCGGCCCAGAACCAAAAAAGGCCCCGGATCGCTCCGGGGCCTTTTCTGAAATGTCGGAAGGATCAGTCCTCGCCGCCGGCGTAGACCGGGCCCGAGTCCTTGCCCTTTTCGTTGACGTCGCGGTCGACGAACTCGATCACGGCCATCGGGGCGTTGTCGCCATGGCGGTAGCCGGCCTTCAGAACGCGGATGTAGCCACCCGGGCGTTCCTTATAGCGCGGGCCCAGAACGGCGAAGAGCTTGCCGACCTGTTCGACGTCACGCACGTGGCTGATGGCCTGACGGCGGGCGTGCAGGCCGCCGCGCTTGGCCAAGGTCACCAGCTTCTCGACGATCGGCCGCAGTTCCTTGGCCTTGGGCAGGGTGGTGACAATCTGCTCGTGCTTGATCAGGCTCGCCGACATGTTGGCGAACATGGCGGTGCGGTGCGCGCTCGTGCGGCCCAGTTTACGGTGTGCTTTACCGTGACGCATTGTGGTCTCTCCTGGGCCTCAGCCCGCAGTGTTGTCACCCATCCCAGCCTGTTTCCCAGCCGGGTCAAAACGAAGCGCCGGGGTCCTCGGCCGCTTGGCGGCGTCTGCAGACCCCAGGCCACCCTGATGGATGGCCCGGGAGATAGCGCGGTAGTCGGTCTAGATCTGGTCTTCGAACTTCTTGGCCAGGTCGTCGATGTTTTCCGGCGGCCAGTTGGGCACGTCCATGCCCAGGTGCAGACCCATGCCCGCCAGCACTTCCTTGATCTCGTTCAGGGACTTGCGGCCGAAGTTCGGGGTGCGGAGCATCTCGGCTTCGGTCTTCTGGATCAGGTCGCCGATGTAGACGATGTTGTCGTTCTTCAGGCAGTTGGCCGAACGGACCGACAGTTCCAGCTCGTCCACCTTCTTCAGCAGGGCCGGGTTGAAGGGCAGGTCCGGCTTGGCTTCGCCGTCCGACTTGGCCTTGGGCTCTTCGAAGGTGATGAAGATCTGCAGCTGGTCCTGCAGGATGCGGGCGGCGTAGGCCACCGCGTCCACGGGACCGACCGCGCCGTTGGTTTCGACTTCCAGGATCAGCTTGTCGTAGTCGAGGCTCTGGCCCTGGCGGGTGGGCTCGACGCGATAGGCGACGCGCTTGACCGGCGAATAGAGGGCGTCGACCGAGATCAGGCCGATGGGCGCATCTTCCGGACGGTTCTTCTCGGCCGGGACATAGCCCTTGCCGGTCTGCACGGTGAACTCCATGCGCACGGAGGCGCCGTCGTCCAGGGTGCAGAGCACATGGTCGCCGTTGAGGATTTCGATGTCCGCCGGCGCGTCGATCTGCGAGGCGGTGACGGGGCCGGGGCCGACCGCGCGCAGGGTCATGCGCTTGGGGCCTTCGGCATGCATGCGCACGGCCAGTTGCTTGATGTTCAGGACGATGTCGACGACGTCTTCACGCACGCCTTCCATCGAGGAGAACTCATGCACCACGCCGTCGATCTGGACGGCGGTGACGGCGGCGCCTTGCAGCGAGGAGAGCAGGACGCGACGGAGCGCGTTACCGAGCGTGACGCCGAAGCCGCGTTCGAGCGGCTCGGCAACGATGCGAGCCTTGCGGGTCGCGTCGGAACCGGTCTCGATCAGCGGCTTTTCCGGCTTGGTCAGCTCGTTCCAGTTTCTTTCGATCACGGGCAAGTTCCTTGGAACGCGGATACGCCGGCCGCGATACGCGCGGCCGGCGGAGGGGGAATTCGAATTTTAAAACTCAGACGCGCCGGCGTTTGGGCGGGCGGCAGCCGTTATGCGGAATCGGCGTCACATCACGGATGGTGGTGATGGTCATGCCGACCGACTGCAGCGCGCGCAGAGCCGACTCGCGGCCCGAACCGGGGCCCGAAACGTTGACTTCGAGGGTTTTCACGCCGTGCTCAGCGGCCTTGCGGCCAGCATCTTCGGCGGCCATCTGGGCGGCATAGGGGGTCGATTTGCGCGAACCCTTGAAGCCCATGGTGCCGGCGCTGGACCAGGAGATGGTGTTCCCCTGAGCGTCGGTGATGGTGATCATGGTGTTGTTGAACGAGGCGTTCACGTGCGCCACGCCCGAAGTGATATTCTTGCGCTCGCGACGTTTGACGCGCGCCGGTTCCTTGGCCATCGGACTGGGCTCTCTTACTTCTTCTTGCCGGCGATCGGCTTGGCCGGGCCCTTGCGGGTCCGAGCATTGGTGTGGGTGCGCTGACCGCGGACCGGCAGGCCCTTACGGTGACGCAGGCCGCGGTAGCAGGCCAGGTCCATCAGACGCTTGATGTTGACGCTGGTCTCGCGGCGCAGGTCGCCCTCGACGGTGAAGTCCTTGTCGATGGCTTCACGGATGTGCAGCACTTCCTGGTCGGTCAGCTCGTTGACGCGGCGGGCTTCATCGATGCCCACCTTGCTGACGATCTCCTTGGCGCTCTTGGGGCCAATGCCATGGATGTACTGCAGCGCGATGACGACGCGCTTGTTGGTCGGAATGTTGACGCCTGCGATACGGGCCACGCGTAGAATCTCCTGACACGCCAATCCGGCGCCACGCGCAAACGACGCCACCCCTGCTTGCGCCCTCAGAAATACCAAGGGCCCACGGAGTCGCGCCTTTCGCGGAAGCGGTCGTTTATAGGGAACGGGTCCGACTCGTCAATGCCGGATAAAGACTTTTCGGCAGTGAAAATGGGATCGGCGGTCGCGACGCGGCCCCGGACGATCAGAAACGTAGGCCCAGGATGCCGGAGTTTTGGCGGATTGTCTGCAAAGTTCCCGTGACACAATACCCGATCATTCCCGCGAATGCGGGGACCCAGGGGTTTTTGAGGGCGCCTGAGCTGACGGCGCCTGTTTCCAGAACGCTGGATCGGCTGGGATACCGAAACGAAAAAAGCCTGGGTCCCCGCATTCGCGGGGATGAACAGTTTTAAAGTTGGGCGGAGATCCCGGCCGCCACGGCATCCATGCTGCCCATGCCATCCACCTCGGTCACCTTGCCCTGGGCCTGGTAGTAGTCGAGCAGCGGGGCGGTCTGGGTGTTGTAGGCGACCAGGCGGACCTTGAACGATTCGGGGTTGTCGTCGGGACGGCCCTGCTCGGCGAAACGGCCGGCGATGCGCTTGAGCAGCGCCTCCTCGTCGACCAGCAGGCGCAGGACCTTGTCGATCCTGGCGCCGCGCCCGGCCAGCATCTTGTCCAGGGCCTCGGCCTGGGCCACGGTGCGGGGAAAGCCGTCGAACACCGCGCCGCCGGCCGCCTCGGCCTCGGGGAGCCGCGCCTCGATCAGGGCGATGACCACATCGTCGGGAACCAGGTCGCCGCGCTGCATGATGCCCGACACCCGCTGGCCCAGTTCCGAGCCGGAGGCGATGGCGGCGCGCAGCATGTCGCCGGTCGAGAGCTGGACCATGCCCCGCTCCTCGACCAGTCGCTTGGCCTGGGTGCCCTTGCCGCAGCCGGGCGGGCCGAAAAGGATCAGGTTCATCGCGCTCCCCTCGCCTGGGCTCTGATGGCCCAGGTCGCCTACTGCCCGCCGCGTCCCCGACCGCCGCGCAGGCGGTTCTTCTTGATCAGCCCCTCATACTGGTGCGCCAGCAGGTGGGACTGGATCTGGGATACGGTGTCCATGGTGACCGAGACCACGATCAGGATCGAGGTGCCGCCGAAATAGAAGCTGCTCATCGTGCCGTTGGCCATCAGGGCTTCGGGCAGCAGACAGACGGCGGCGATATAGGCCGCGCCGATCACGGTCAGCCGGGTCAGGACATATTCCAGATACTCGGCCGTGCGCGCGCCTGGCCGGATGCCCGGAATGAAGCCGCCGTATTTGCGCAGGTTCTCGGCCGTGTCCTGCGGATTGAACACCACCGAGGTGTAGAAGAAGCAGAAGAACACGATCAGCAGGCCGTAGAGGGCAATATAGGCCGGCTTGCCGTGGCCCAGGTCCGCCGCCAGCTGCGGCAGGAAGCTGGCCCAGGCCGGCAGGTCGCTCTTGCTGGCCAGGAAGCCGACGATGGTCTGCGGCAGGAACAGCAGCGAGGAGGCGAAGATCGGCGGGATGACGCCCGAGGTGTTGATCTTCAGCGGCAGGAAGCTCTGGTCACGGCCGACCATGCCCTGGTTCCCCTGCCCCTTCGGGTACTGGATGACCAGGCGGCGCTGCGAGCGCTCCATGAACACGATGAAGGCGATGATGCCGATCGCCCCGACCATCATCAGGATCAGGGTGAAGCCGTTCAACTTGCCGGTCTGGGCCTGGGTGAACAGCTGGTAGACCGCCACCGGCAGGCGGGCGACGATGCCCGCGAAGATGATCAGCGAAACGCCGTTGCCCACGCCCCGGGCCGTGACCTGTTCGCCCAGCCACATCAGGAACATGGTGCCGCCGACCAGGGTGGCGACCGTGGAGACCACGAAGCCGATGCCGGGGGTATGGACCAGCTGGGCATTGCCCTGCAGGCCAAAGGCGATGCCGCTGGCCTGGAACAGCGCCAGCAGCACGGTCAGGTAGCGGGTGTACTGGTTGAGCTGCTTGCGGCCCGCTTCGCCGCCTTCCTTCTTCAGCTTTTCCCAGGGCGGATAGACCGTGCCCAGCAGCTGAACGATGATCGAGGCCGAGATGTAGGGCATCACATTCAGGGTCAGGATCGCCATGCGCTGCACGGCCCCGCCCGAGAAGACGTTGAACATCCCAAGGATGCCCTGTTGCTGGGTCTCGAACTGCCGGGCGAATTCCGCCGCGTCGATGCCGGGGATGGGGATGTAGCAACCCAGCCGGAAGACGATCATGGCGATCAGGGTGAACCAGATACGCTTGTGAAGATCGGTCGCCTTCGCGAAGGCGCCGAAGTTCATATTTGCTGCGAGCTGCTCGGCGGCCGAAGCCATCAACTATCCCCACGACTGAAGGAAGGTGAGAGATAGGGGCGCTAAGGCCCCTTGTCACCCGCCATGTCAGAGAACGCGCCCCGGTGGGTCACCGGGGTCGCGGTGAAAAGCCTCTTAGGCCTTGGCTTCGGCTTCGGGCTTGGGCTTCTTGGTCACGGTCAGCTTGCCGCCGGCCGCTTCCACGGCGGCCTGGGCCGAGGCCGAGGCGGCGTAGACGGTGATGTTCAGCTTGGTCTTCAGCTCGCCCTTGCCCAGCAGCTTGACGCCGTCATGAGCCCGGCGGATCACGCCGGAGGCCAGCAGTTCCTCAACGCCGATCGCCTTCTTGGCGTCCAGCTTGCCGGCGGCGACCGCCTGCTCGATGCGCCAGAAGTTCACTTCCACCAGCTTCTTGGCGAAGGGGTTGTTGAAGCCGCGCTTGGGCATGCGCATGTGCAGCGGCATCTGGCCGCCCTCGAAGCCGGCCAGGGCGACGCCCGAGCGGGCCTTCTGACCCTTGACGCCGCGGCCGGCGGTCTTGCCCTTGCCCGAGCCCGGGCCACGGCCGACGCGCATGCGCGACTTGTTGGAGCCCTCGGCGGGCGACAGTTCGTTCAGCTTGGTCATGTGCCTCTCCTTGGAGATCTGCGCCGGCTGAAAGCCGACTCGGCTTGTTGTCACTAGGTCTTCCCCCTCTGGGGGAAGTGGCCTGAAAGGCCGAAGGGGGCTGCATCCACGGGGTCCGCGGATGTAGCCCCCTCAGTCGCTCCGCGACAGCTCCCCCAGAGGGGGAGCAGCGCAGTTTAGTCGATCACCTCGACCATGTGGTGGACCTTGGCGATCATGCCACGGACCGAGGGGGTGTCTTCCAGAGTGGCGACGCGGCCAACCCGGTTGAGCTTCAGGCCGGCCAGGGTCGCGCGCTGATCCTTCGTACGACGGATCGGGCTGGCGGTCTGGCGGACCGTCACGGTTTTCTTCGATTCAGCCATCTTAGCCCTCGACGCTTTCGGGGGTCTGGGCGTCAGCCGGGCGCTTGCCCTGGATGTCGCTGACCTTCTTGCCGCGCTTGGCGGCGATCTGGCGAGGCGAAGCCTGGACCTTCAGCGCTTCGAACGTGGCGCGAACCATGTTGTAGGGGTTCGAAGACCCGGTCGACTTGCCGACCACGTCCTGGACGCCCAGGGTTTCGAGCACCGCCCGCATCGGACCGCCGGCGATGACGCCGGTGCCCGGAGGCGCCGCGCGGACCATGATCTTGCCAGCGCCCCAACGGCCTTGGCCGTCGTGGTGCAGGGTGCGGGATTCGCGCAGGGGAACGCGGATCATCGACTTCTTGGCTTCTTCGGTCGCCTTGCGGATGGCTTCGGGCACTTCGCGCGCCTTGCCGTGACCAAAGCCAACGCGGCCCTTCTGGTCGCCCACCACCATCAGGGCGGCGAACGAGAACCGGCGGCCACCCTTCACGGTGGCGGCGACGCGGTTGATGTGGACCAGCTTCTCGACGATTTCGCTGTCACGCTCTTCAGCGTTGTCGCGACCCCGGCCGCCGCCTCGATTGTCGTCTCTGCGTGCCATGGGTGTTTTCCTTAGAAGCTCAGGCCGGCTTCACGCGCGGCGTCAGCCAGCGCCTTGACCCGACCGTGATAGATATAGCCGCCGCGATCGAAGACGACGTCTTTGACGCCCTTCTCCAGAGCACGTTCGGCGACCAGCTTGCCGACCAGGGCGGCGGCGTCCTTGTCCGAGCCCTTTTCGCCTTCCAGCGAAGAGGCCGCGGCCAGGGTGACGCCCCGGGCGTCGTCGATGACCTGGGCGTAGATGTTCTTGGACGAGCGGAAGACCGACAGACGCGGACGGCCGTTCGACAGCTTCTTGAGCCGGGTCCGGTTGCGTTGCGCGCGGCGGTCCGCGGCTTGGCGAGGTGTGAGGGCCATGACTACTTCTTCTTGCCTTCTTTGCGGCGAACCTTCTCGCCGGCATAGCGCACGCCCTTGCCCTTGTAGGGCTCGGGGGGACGGATGCGCCGGATCTTGGCGGCGATTTCGCCAACGGCCTGCTTGTCCGAGCCGCTGATGCGGATTTCGGTCTGCTTGGGCACGGCGAAGGTCACGCCAGCCGGCGGGACCACGTCGATTTCGTGACTGAAGCCGAGCTGCAGGGACAGGTCGTTACCCTTCAGGGCGGCGCGGTAACCCACGCCCACCAGTTCCAGGACCTGCTCGAAGCCTTCGGTCACGCCGTGCACCATGTTGGCGATCAGCGTGCGCGACAGACCCCACATCGACTTGGCTCGGGTCGACTCGTCCACCGGAGCCAGCGTGATTTCGCCGTTCTCCAGCTTGACCGAGATCAGGTCGATCACGGTCCAGGACAGCTGACCCTTGGGGCCCTTCACGGTCACCGTCTGGCCGTCGATGGTGACGGTGGCGGCAGCCGGAACGGCGATGATCTTCTTTCCGATACGCGACATCTTAGTACACCCGGCACAGGACTTCACCGCCAACATTGGCAGTGCGCGCCGCGCTGTCCGACATGACGCCCTTGGGCGTCGAGAGGATCGAGATGCCCAGGCCGTTCTTGATCGGCTTGAGATCCTTGATCGAGGAATAGACCCGGCGGCCAGGCTTCGAGACGCGAGCGATTTCCGCGATGACCGGCTGGCCGTCGAAGTATTTCAGCTCGATCTCGAATTCCGGGAAAGCGCCCGGCTTCTGGACCAGCGAGTAGCCGCGGATGTAGCCCTCGTCGGCCAGCACGTCGAGCACGCGGGCGCGCATCTTCGAAGCCGGCGTCAGGACCTTCGAGCGCTTGCGCTCGGCGGCGTTGCGGATGCGGGTGAGCATGTCACCGATGGGGTCGTTCACAGCCATCGATCCCTCCTCACCAGCTCGACTTGACGAGACCGGGGATCAGCCCGGCCGAGCCCAGTTCGCGCAGGGCGATCCGGCTCATTTTCAGTTTGCGATAGTAGGCGCGCGGACGGCCCGTGATCTCGCAGCGGTTACGAATGCGGTTCTTCGCGGAGTTGCGCGGAAGGGCCGCCAGCTTCAGGCGGGCTTCGAAACGCTCTTCCAGCGGAAGGCTCTCGTTGTTGGCGATCGCCATCAAAGCTTCACGCTTGGCGGCGAACTTCTTGACGAGGGCTTTCACCATCTCGTTGCGGTTTACGGCGCTCTTCTTGGCCATGGTGCTTTTTCTCCCCCGTCCTAAGCAGTGGTGAACGGGAACTGGAATTCCTTCAGAAGCGCGCGCGCTTCGTCGTCGGTCTTCGCAGTGGTGCAGACGATGATGTCCATGCCCCAGACCTGGTCGATCTGGTCATAGTTGATCTCGGGGAACACGAGGTGCTCCTTCAGACCCATGGCGTAGTTGCCGCGGCCGTCGAAAGACGTCGGCTTGAGGCCTCGGAAGTCCTTCACCCGCGGCAGAGCGATGGTGATCAGACGGTCGAGGAACTCATACATGCGGTCCTTGCGGAGCGTCACCTTGGCGCCGATGGTCATGCCTTCGCGGATCTTGAACTGCGCGACCGACAGGCGGGCCTTGGTGGGCAGGGGCTTCTGGCCGGCGATCGCCGCCAGATCCTTCATCGCCGCAACAGCCTTCTTGGAGTCGGCCACCGCTTCGCCGATGCCCATGTTCAGGACGATCTTGTCCAGCTTGGGGACCTGCATCTCGTTCGAATAGCCGAACTGCTCCTTCATCGTGGCGCGGATGCGCTCACGATAAATGGTCTTCATCCGGGGTTCGTAGGCTTGTTCGGTCATTAGATCACCTCGCCGGTCGACTTGGCGAAACGAACCTTCTTGTCGCCGTCCATGCGGAAGCCGACGCGAGTGGGTTTGCCCTTGGAGTCGACAATGGCCACGTTCGAGACGTGCACCGGCGCTTCCTTGTTCTTGATGCCGCCCTGGGGGTCGCCCTGGGAAGGCTTGGTGTGGCGCTGGACGATGTTGATCCCGCCGACGAGCACGCGCTCATCCTTGGGCCAAACCCGGGTGACGTTGCCCGTCTTGCCCTTGTCCTTGCCGGCCAGGAGGACGACGCGGTCCCCTTTTTTGATCTTCGCCGCCATTACAGCACCTCCGGCGCCAGGCTGATGATCTTCATGTGGTTCTTGGCGCGGAGCTCGCGCGGAACCGGTCCGAAGATCCGGGTGCCGATCGGTTCGGCGGACTTGTTGACGATGACGGCCGCGTTCTTGTCGAAGCGGATCACCGAGCCGTCCTTGCGCTTGATGGCCGAGGACGTGCGAACGACGATGGCCTGCAGCACATCGCCCTTCTTCACGCGGCCGCGCGGAATGGCTTCCTTCACGGAGACAACGATCTTGTCCCCGACGTGGGCGTAGCGGCGCTTGGCGCCGCCCAGCACCTTGATGCACATGACCCGGCGGGCGCCCGAATTATCGGCGACGTCCAGGTTAGTTTGCATCTGGATCATGGTTCAAACCTTCCAGAAAACGGATCAGCTGGCGGACTTGGGAAGGACTTCCCAGGTCTTCAGCTTGGACTTCGGCGCGCACTCGACGATCTTGACCTTCTCACCTTCTTTGTGAGCGTTGGCCTCGTCGTGGGCGTGGTACTTCTTGGACCGGCGCACGGTCTTCTTCAGCACCGGGTGGAGAATGGTGCGCTCGACCTTGACGACGATGGTCTTGTCGCCCTTGTCGGAAACCACCACACCTTCGAGAATTCGTTTCGGCATAACAGTCTCCTAGGCCGCTTTCTTCGCGCGCAGCACGGTCTTGATGCGAGCGATGTCCTTGCGGATTTCGTCCACGCGGTGGGTCTTTTCGACCTGGCCGGTGGCGCCTTGGAAGCGCAGGTTGAACTGCTCCTTCTTCAGGTTCAGCAGGGCGTCGGACAGTTGGTCGGGGGTCATGCCCCGGATGTCGGCGATCTTCATTATGCGTGCTCCGCGACACCGGCGTCGAGCCGGGTGACGATGCGGGTCTTGATCGGCAGCTTGGCGGCGCCGAGCTTGAGGGCTTCACGGGCGATGTCGTCGGCGACGCCGTCGATCTCGAACATGATCCGGCCGGGGTGAACCCGGGCGGCCCAGTACTCAACGGCGCCCTTGCCCTTGCCCATCCGCACTTCGGCCGGCTTATCGGTCACGGGCAGATCCGGGAAGATCCGGATCCACACGCGGCCTTGCCGCTTCATGTGGCGGGTGATGGCGCGGCGGCAGGCTTCGATCTGACGGGCGGTGATCCGCTCCGGCTCGGTCGACTTCAGGCCGTGCGAACCGAAGTTCAGCAGGGTGCCGCCCTTGGCGGTCCCGTGAATCCGGCCCTTGAAGGCCTTGCGGTATTTGGTTTTCTTCGGTGACAGCATGACAACTAGCCTTCAGAGCCGCGGTCGCGACGCGGGCCACGGGGCGGACGCGGGCCACGGTCTTCACGACCGCCGCCGCCTTCGCCGGCCGGGCCGGATTCGGTGGCCAGGCGCTTGTCCAGGGCCATCGGGTCGTGGTCCAGCACCTCGCCTTTGAAGATCCAGGTCTTCACGCCGATGATGCCGTAGGTGGTCTTGGCTTCCGCGAAACCGTAGTCGATGTCGGCGCGCAGGGTGTGCAGCGGCACGCGGCCTTCGCGATACCATTCCATCCGGGCGATTTCAGCGCCGCCCAGGCGGCCCGACACGTTGATCCGAACGCCCTTGGCGCCCAGACGCATGGTCGACTGCATGGTGCGCTTCATGGCGCGGCGGAAAGCGACCCGGCGCTCGAGCTGCTGGGCGATGTTCTCGGCCACCAGCTGGGCGTCGGTTTCCGGCTTGCGGATCTCGACGATGTTCAGGTGAACCTCGGCCGAGGTCAGGGCCGACAGGTCCTTGCGGAGCTTGTCGATGTCGGCGCCCTTCTTGCCGATGATCACGCCAGGGCGCGCGGCATAGATGGTCACCCGGCACTTCTTGTGCGGGCGCTCGATGATGATGCGCGACACGCCGGCCTGATACAGGCGCTTCTTCAGCTCACGGCGGACCTTGATGTCCTCGTGCAGAAGCTGCCCGTACTCCTTGCCGTCGGCGAACCAGCGGCTGTCCCAGGTGCGGTTGATGCCGAGCCGCAGCCCGATCGGATTGACTTTCTGACCCATCAGGCGGCCTCACCCAGCTCGCGGACCACGATGGTGATCTCGCTGAACGGCTTTTCGATACGCGACGAGCGGCCGCGGGCACGGGCGGAGAACCGCTTCATGATCAGGTTCTTGCCCACGAAGGCCTCGGCGACGACCAGAGCGTCGATGTCGAGGTTGTGGTTGTTCTCGGCGTTGGAGATCGCCGATTGCAGGGCCTTGCGGACATCCTTGGCGATGCGCTTGCGGCTGAATTCCAGCTCATTCAGCGCCCGCTGCACCCGAAGGCCGCGGATCGACTGGGCGACCAGGTTCAGCTTGTAGGCGCTGGTGCGGAGGCTGCGGACCTTGGCCATGGCCTCGGTCCCGGGCAGGCGCCGCTGGGTCTTGGGCTTGCTCATGGCTACTTCCTCTTGGCCTTCTTGTCGGCCGCGTGGCCGGGGAAGTTCCGCGTCGGCGAAAACTCACCCAGCTTGTGGCCAACCATGTCCTCGGAGACGAGGACCGGCACATGTTTTTGGCCGTTGTGCACGCCAAACGTCAGGCCGACGAATTGCGGCATGATCGTCGAGCGGCGCGACCAGGTCTTGATCACGTCCTTACGGCCTGAGGCTTGCAGCCCTTCGGCCTTCTTCAGCAGGTAGCCGTCGACGAACGGACCTTTCCAGACGGAACGGGTCATCTCTAGCGGGCCTTCTTGGCTTTATGGCGACTGCGGATGATGAACTTATCCGTAGCCTTGTTGACGCGGGTCTTGCTGCCCTTGGTCGGCTTGCCCCACGGCGTGACCGGGTGGCGGCCGCCCGAGGTGCGGCCTTCGCCGCCGCCGTGCGGGTGATCGATCGGGTTCATGGCGACGCCGCGGACGTGCGGGCGACGGCCCTTGTGACGGCTGCGGCCGGCCTTGCCCAGGGACTCGTTCATATGGTCCTGGTTGGAGACGGCGCCGACGGTGGCCATGCAGGTGTCCTGCACCATGCGCAGCTCGCCCGAGTTGAGGCGGATCTGGGCATAGCCGGCGTCACGGCCGACCAGCTGGGCGTAGGCCCCGGCCGAGCGGGCGATCTGGCCGCCCTTGAGAGGCTTCAGCTCGATGTTGTGGATGATCGTGCCGATCGGCAGACCACGCAGCGGAGCCGCGTTGCCCGGCTTCACGTCGACCTTCTCGCTGGCCAGGACCTGGTCGCCGGCCTTGAGGCGCTGCGGGGCCAGGATGTAGGCCAGTTCGCCGTCTTCATACTTGATGAGGGCGATGAAGGCGGTGCGGTTCGGATCGTATTCCAGCCGCTCGACGGTGGCCGGAACGTCGAACTTGCGACGCTTGAAGTCGACCAGGCGATAGAGGCGCTTGGCGCCGCCGCCGCGGAAGCGGACGGCGATGCGGCCGCTGCCGCCACGGCCGCCGGACTTGGTCAGGCCCTCGACGAGGGACTTTTCCGGACGGCCCTTGTGCAGGTCGCTGCGGTCGACCAGGACCAGGCTACGACGGCCCGGCGAGGTCGGATTGAAGGTTTTCAGAGCCATACGCTTAGAGCCCCGTGGTGATGTCGATCGACTGGCCTTCGGCCAGCGTCACGATGGCTTTCTTGACGTCGGACCGGCGTCCGACGCGACCGCGGAAGCGCTTGGTCTTACCCTTGACGTTCAGGGTGTTGACCTTGGTCACCTTGACCTTGAACAGCTCTTCGACGGCGGCGGCGATTTCATCCTTGGAGGCGTCCTGGGCCACGCGGAAGACGACCTTGTTCTGTTCGGACAGAACCGTGGCCTTCTCGGTGATCACCGGCGACAGGATGGTGTCGTAATGGCGGGCGGTAGCGGGCATCAGGCGGCTTCCTTCTCGGAGAAGCGCTCGGCGATCGCTTCGACGGCGGCCTTGGTGAGGACCAGCGTCTTGCGGCGCAGCACGTCATAGACGTTCAGGCCGGCGTTCGGCAGCACATCCAGATTGGGGATGTTGCGGGCCGCCAGCTTGAAGTTGGCGTCCACCTCGGGGCCGGCGATGATCAGCGCGTTGACCAGGCCCAGATTGCCCAGGGTGGCGCGCAGGGCGGCCGTCTTGGGCTCGGTCAGGGTCACGTTGTCCAGGACAATCAGGCTGCCGTCCTTGGCCTTGGAAGACAGCGCATGGCGCAGGGCCAGGGCGCGGAACTTCTTGGGCAGGTCGAAAGCGTGGCTGCGCACGACCGGGCCGTGGGCCTTGGCGCCGCCGACGAACTGAGCCGCCCGGCGCGAGCCGTGACGGGCGCCGCCGGTGCCCTTTTGCTTGTACATCTTCTTGCCGGTCCGCGAGACTTCGTTGCGGACCTGGATCTTGTGGGTCCCGGCGCGGCGCTTGGCCAGTTGCCAGGTGATCATCCGCTGCAGGATGTCGCCGCGAATGTCGGTGATGCCGAAGACGGCGTCATCGAGGGTCACGGAGCCGGCCTTGGAGCCGTCCAGGTTGATGGCGTCGAGTTTCATCTATTCCGCCCCTTCGGTCGTGGCTTCAACCGCGGGCGCGGCTTCAACTTCGGTTTCGACGGGAGCCGGGGCGGCAGCCCCATTGTCCTTGGCGGCCTTCTTGAGGCCGGCGGGCTTGGGCGCTTCGGCAGGCAGCGAGCCCTTGATGGCGTCGCGGATCTTGACGAACGTGCCTTCGGTGCCGGGGACGGCGCCCTTCACCAGGATCAGGCCGCGCTCGGCGTCGACCTTCCAGACGGTGATGTTGAGGGTGGTGACGGTCTCTTGACCGAGGTGGCCGGCCATCTTCTTGCCGGCGAAGGTCTTGCCAGGATCCTGGCGCTGACCGGTGGAGCCGTGGGCCCGGTGCGAGACCGAGACGCCGTGGGTGGCCCGCATGCCGCCGAAGTTCCATCGCTTCATGGCGCCGGCGAAACCCTTACCGACGGTGAGGCCCTGGATGTCGACCTTCTGGCCGGCGACGAAGTGGTCGGCCGAAAACTCGGAACCCACATCGACCAGGCCGTCTTCTTCAACCCGGAACTCGGCCAGGACCCGCTTGGGTTCGACCTGAGCCTTGGCGAAGTGGCCGCGCATGGCCTGCGAGGTGTTTTTGGGCTTCTTGAAACCCGCACCGAGCTGGAGCGCGACGTAGCCGTCCTTCTCCTGGGTGCGCTGGGCGGTCACCTGACAGCCTTCGAGGCTGAGCACGGTAACCGGGACATGTTGGCCCGCTTCGTCGAAGAAGCGCGTCATGCCCAGCTTTTTGGCGATTACGCCGGTACGCATGGCGTTCCCCTTAGAGCTTGATCTCGACGTCCACGCCGGCGGACAGGTCGAGCTTCATGAGCGCGTCCACGGTCTGCGGGGTGGGGTCGACGATGTCGAGCACGCGCTTGTGCGTGCGGATTTCGAACTGCTCGCGCGACTTCTTGTCGACGTGCGGCGAACGGTTGACGGTGAATTTTTCGATCAGCGTGGGCAGGGGAATCGGTCCCCGCACGGTTGCGCCGGTTCTCTTGGCCGTATTGACGATCTCGCGTGTGGAATGGTCCAACACGCGGTGATCGAAGGCCTTGAGCCGAATGCGGATGTTCTGACGATCCATATCGCTCGTTATTCCCAAAAGGCTGCCATAAGGGCGGCGCCCGCGTGTATCCGAACCATTTCAAAGACCAACCCGGCCACCCCTACGAGGCGCCCGGACACGCTAACGTCCGCAAAAAACGAAACGGCCCGCGCGGATGCCCGCGAGGGCCTTGCTCCAAAATCCAGTCATAAATGACTGTTTTCTGGGGTCGTTCCGCGGCCCGCGTCTATCCACGAGGGATACAGCCGGTCCAACAGAGGCGCGCTTCTACGTCGCGATTCCGTTTGCGTCAAGGCCAAGTCGCTTCAGGGCTTGCGGAAGGTCTTTCGCCACCAGTCGGCGATCCGGCCGCGC
This sequence comes from Caulobacter ginsengisoli, assembly GCF_030814835.1. Classification (GTDB taxonomy): domain Bacteria; phylum Pseudomonadota; class Alphaproteobacteria; order Caulobacterales; family Caulobacteraceae; genus Caulobacter; species Caulobacter ginsengisoli. The sequence goes on along the minus strand of NZ_JAUSVS010000001.1, from coordinate 515,794 downwards.
ATCTCGGCGACGCTGAGGCCCAGCGAGATGACCAGGGACCACAACAGCCCCTTGGTGGCGAAGCCGGCGATGACCAGGGCCAGGGCCTTGGCCTTCAGGCCCGCCCCCAGCAGCAACGTGGCCCCTACCCCGCCCCAGGCCAGAGCGAACAGGCTGACGCCCAGCACCAGGATGAACCACTTGGCCTTCATGGGCGCAGGATGACAGTCTTGCTCATGTCCGGCGAGACATGAGGCGCATGGCCTCCAGGATCAAGGCCAGGATCGCGCCAGGTCAGGCGGCGACCTGTCCGTCCGCCGGCCAGGGGTCGGCCCAGGCGGGGATCTGTTTGAGGCGCTCGAGCCAGGCCGTCAGGTTGGGGAAGCCGTCGAACGGCATCTCCGACTCCCGCCAGTAGTTGGCCATGGAGGCGACCTGGAAGTCGGCGATGGTCAGCCGGCCGCAGGCGAGATAGTCGCGGCCGGCCAGATGGTCGTCCAGCACCTTGGCCAGCTTCTGCAGTTCCTTGTCCTTGCCGACCAGGGCCGAGCGGTCGGTCTCGGCGAACCTGAAGGTCGCCTTGACCACATGCTCGAAATAGAAGGGCCCCACGGCCGGGCTCCAGTGGTGGTCGCACCAGGAGAGCCATTGCAGCACCTGGACCTGCTCGGCCGGATTATGGGCGGGCCACATGTCCGAGCCGGCCTTGATGCAGAGATACGCCATGATCGCCGAGGACTCCCACAGCACCATGTCGCCATCGACCAGGGTGGGCGCCTTCAGGTTGGGATTGAGGGCGGCATAGGCCGGGGCCTTCAGGCCCCCGCCCATTAGGTCCACCTCTATAAAGTCGGCCGCCAGCCCCAGATGCTTGACGAGCGCCAGCACGCGGCGCGGCGCCTGGGCCTTGATCCAGTAGATCTGCATGGTCACTCCCCTTTGAACGTCAGTTCGAGATAGCGGCGCAGGTGATCGAGGCTCTGCGCCGCGGCCGCCGCCCCGCCCGTCGCCTTGGCCATGATGAAGCCGCCCTGCACGACCGCCTGAATGTGCAGGGCCAGACTCTCGGCGGTCCAGTCGGCCTTGACGCCGTACTGGATCATCGCCGCCTCGATATCGGCCTGCAGGGTCTTGCCGTGGCTGACGATGTTGTCAGCCAAGGGCCCGCTGATCTGCGGATGGCTGCGCCAGGCTTCCTGGACGATATTGCCAGCAAAGCAGGTGAACTCGGTCAGGTCGCCGGTCAGGATCGCCTTGCGGAAATCGACATAACCCAACAGCCGCTCCAGCGGCCCTGCCCCGGCGTGATAGGGCGCTTCGGCGAAGAAGCCGGTGGTGTGCGCCTCCCAGTGGGCGACGGCGGCCTGGGCCAGGTCGTCCTTGCTCTTGAAGTGGTGGAAGAAGCTGCCCTTGGTCAGCCCGGCCTCGGCGCAGACGTCCTCGACCCGGGTGGCGGCGTAACCCTTGGCGCGGACCAGCTTGAGGGTCGCGTCCAGGAGCCGGGTCTTGGAGTCGGGTTTCGCCATGACGATCCACCATACCGACTAGTTGGTATGGTGCAAGCCTGGTTGTTCAGCCCGAACGCAAAATGGCCGGGACGAGCCCGGCCATTAAGCTGGTCAGAGCGGTAAAAGGACGACTAGTTGTCGTCGTCGTCATCGTCCTTGTCGGAGACATTCTTGTCGCCGACATAGACCGAGCCAGAGCCGGCCACCGACTTGCTGATCGGGCCGGAGACCCGCAGCAGGCGCACGTCGCCCGAGCCGGCGATCTTGGCCGAGACCGCGCCAGCGTCGCCGTTGAACTTCACATCGCCCGAGCCAAGAATGGAGGCCGAGACGGCCTTGGCCGCGCCGCCGTTGACGGTGACGTCGCCCGAGCCGGCGATCTTGGCGGACAGGTTGCCGGTCAGCCAGGCAATCTTGACGTCGCCCGAGCCGGCGATGGCGACATCGGCGTTGCCGCCGACACCCTGGGTGTCGACATCGCCACTGCCGGCGATATTGATCCTGGTCGCGCCGGCGGTCCCGGCCTTGACGTCGCCCGAACCGGCTTCGTTGATCTTGAGCAGACCGTCGACATTGGCCACCGTCCAATCGCCGCAGCCGGCGTTATTCAGGCCGACGGAACTGGCCCGGCCAATGCTGCCGAACACCGCCCCGCCGGCGCCGAGATCGACGTCCATCGGGGTGTGGATGATGATCTGCGGCATGTCGGCCCAGGCGACGTTGCCCACGCCCGTGACATGCACGCTGGTGACGCCGTTGATGGTGTTGCAGCTGTTGACCCTGTTCCAGCCCAGGCCGCCGTCGACGATGGTCTTGTCGCCCTCGGTCCTGACCGTGAGCGGCAGGCTGGCGTTCTTGGTCTGGAATTCAACCAGGATGTCGGAGCGCGCCTCGGGGATGACCACCACCCGGGCGACGGCGTCCTTGACCTGGACGGAGGGGGCGGCCTGGGCCGCGCCGGCGGCGAGAAGCGCGGCGGCGACTGCGCCAAGAGTCATGAGTGCGCGCATCGAAGTTCTCCCCTGAATGCGATCTGCTATGGGGACGCTAGGCCCGGCCGCCGGGAAACACAGCTTAATTCGAGGTCATGACAGGATGGTCATGGAGACCGCCACCCTGCCCCCGATCGACGCGGTCGGGGCGCTGGGCGTCTTCCAACTCCAGCGGCTGTGGGCCCGCGCGCTCGGCCGCATGGTGGGTGAGGTCTATCCGGTCGACCCCGAGGAGCGGCATCGCGACTTCCTGATCAGCCATGCGCTGGGCGTCGGCCTGGAGCCGATGGCGGGGTTTCTGGGGACCCGGCCCAGCTTCGAGGCGCTGGAGGCCTGGATCCTGGAAACCGCTGGCCCCCGCTCGTCCGATGACATCCAGCGAATCAACGCCGCCGTCCGCGGCCAGCCGATCCCGCCGGCTGCCGCCCCCCGGCTGGCCGCCCTCGAGGCCGCGCCTGACGTGCTGTCGGCGACCGACCTCGCCCACTGGGACGAGCATGGCTATCTCATCCTGAACCAGGCCATCGACGACGACGCCTGCGCCGCCGCCGCCCAGGCCGTGCACGACTTCGCCCGGGCCGAACCTGACGACCCGGCCAGCTGGTATCGCGCCGCCGAGCGGCCCGTGCGCACCCACGGCGCCATGCTGCAGGCCTTCCAGCATCCCAGCTTCGAGGCCGCCCGCCGCTCACCCCGCATCCACAAGGCCTTTGCCCAGCTCTGGGGGACGGCTGACCTGTGGATGACGACGGACCGCATCGGTTTCAATCCGCCCGAACGGCCCGGCCAGCCCTTTCCAGGCCCCGGCCTGCACTGGGACTGCGCACTGAAGAGCCCCGTCGCCTTCACGACCCAGGCCGTGCTCTATCTGACCGACACGGCTGCCGATCAGGGCGCCTTCACCTGCGTCCCCGGCTTTCACCACCGCATCGACGCCTGGCTGGCCAGCCTGCCGCCGGGCGTCGATCCGCAGGTCCAGGATCTGCAGGCCCTCGGCGCCCGCCCCATTCCCGGCAAGGCCGGCGACCTGATCATCTGGCACGGCGCCCTGCCCCACGGCGGCAGCCCCAACCGCGCGGCCCGGCCACGGGTCAGCCAGTATCTGTGGATGTTCCCGACAAGGCGCTAAGGGAAGTTGACCACCGCCAGCGCCGGGGTGTCGCTGGTCATGTTGCTCTTGCCGAGCAGACAGTCCTGGTTCCAGGTCCCTCCGAGGCTGTCCACCGTGGTGAAGGCCAGGTTGGAATCGGTCGCCTCCTGGGCGTTGGCCAGCATGGCGGCGCCGATCGTCTGGCCGATCAGCGGCAACACCATCGTGATCGCCCCGGCGCCCCCCAGCGCCCCGTCGACCTGACCCAGATAGACGTTGGACGCGTTGGGATCGGCGCTTGAATCCCGGTTCAGCCCCAGCACATGGACGCAGGCCAGATAGCCGCCATAGGCCGCGATGCCTGGGCCGGCGCTGCTGACCGCGCCGCCCTGCACCTGGACGTCGTCGGTCCAACCCGTGCCGGTCCATTGACACCACCAAAGATTCTCGTCGGCGCCGCCGCGGTGCACGCAGACGGCCGTGCCGCCGAACGTCGTCACGGCCGGCGCCGAACAGGTCTGGTTGCCCCCACTGAACTGGTTGTCCGCCGTCCAGTCGCCGCCGGTCCACTGGCACCACCAGAGGTTATTGTCGTTGTTGCCCTTATGGACGCAGTAGAAGGCCTGGTCGGCGATGTTGAACAGCGCCGGCTGGCAGCTGGTCTGGTTGTTGTTGGTGAAGGGCTGGTCCTCGCTCCAGGTCTGCGAGCCGGGATCGAAGGTGCAGAACCACATCCAGTTGTCGTTGTTGCCCTTGTGGACGCAGTAGAGCACGCCCTGGAAGACGCACAGGGCGGGGCCGGCGTTGGTCTGGTTGCCGTTGGTGAACTGCTGGTCGGGGCTCCACTGACCCGAGCCGGGGTCGAAGGTGGACCACCACAGGCTGGCGTCGCCCTGCTCGCCGCGATGCACGCAGTAGAGCGTGCCGTTGAAGTTGACCAAGGCCGGTCCGGCATCGCTCCGCGCGCCGTTGGAGAAGGCCGTGTCGCGGCTCCAGCCGTTGCCGGCGTTCGTAGCCCAGTACAAGGTCTCGTCGCCCGGCTGCCCCCGGTGCGCGCAGATCAGTTGGTTGCCCATGTCCCCCTCCCTTTGATAGGAGAGAAACACAACCTTACGACACTTATGGTGTCAACATCGCGCTACCCGGCCTGGGCCGCTAGGCGGCAGGCTGGAGCCGACGATGTCATCGCCCTCGCGGATTTCGCATGGGAGGCAGGCCACACTGCTATGGGTCTGGCGGGGTGGTCAGCCAGGCCGAGCTGGTGATCATCAGCACGGTCGCCTCCTCCTCGACGAAGACGGAGAGCTGGCGATATTCACCCGCGTCGATGGCCGACCGCATGGCGGCGGGTTCGCTGGCCAGGGCTGTGCGGGTCTTGGCGGCCTGGCGATAGCCATAGACGTCCTGGGTTTCGGAGCGCTCGCTGGGCTCGAAGCCGACCCATCGGCGGACAGCGAAAAACAGGTCGGCCCGCAGCAACCGGTCCTGCCGGACCAGGCAGACGATATTGCGCACCTTGCCGCCCAGCAGATCGAAGTCGTCCCGCCCGAGCAGGACACTGATCGGCTCGCTTCCGAGCTTGCCATCCAGCTGGACCATGCCGCCCCTGGCCAGCAGGGCCTCGTCGTCGAGCGACGTCGACTTGAACCCCCTGCTCCGCGCTTCGGCGGCGGCGTCGGCCAGGCTGGTCTGATGGGCGAGACAGACGGTTTCGAACAGCTTGAACGTCGCCGCGGCCCCGGCGGCCTGGGCCATCGCCGGCATGGCCAGGGCCAGCAGCGCCGCGGTCAGCATCCGTTGCATGGGAGTCTCCTGGCTGGGGGCGCAGCCTAGCCTGGGACCCGGAGAATCAAAAACCCCGGCGGTTGCCCGCCGGGGTTCTGTTCGTTCAGCGGGGTGAAGAACCCTACTTGATGATCTTGGCCACGACGCCGGCGCCGACGGTGCGGCCGCCTTCGCGGATGGCGAAGCGCAGGCCCTGGTCCATGGCGATCGGGGTGATCAGCTCGACGTTCAGCTCGGCGTTGTCGCCGGGCATGATCATCTCGACACCTTCCTTCAGGTGGATGATGCCGGTCACGTCCGTGGTGCGGAAGTAGAACTGCGGACGGTAGTTGGTGAAGAACGGCGTGTGACGGCCGCCCTCTTCCTTGGTCAGGATGTAGGCCTCGGCGGTGAACTCGGTGTGCGGGGTGATCGAACCCGGCTTGCAGAGCACCTGGCCACGTTCGACGTCTTCACGCTTGGTGCCGCGCAGCAGCACCCCGACGTTGTCGCCGGCTTGCCCTTGGTCCAGCAGCTTGCGGAACATTTCCACGCCGGTGCAGACCGTCTTCTGGACGGGGCGGATGCCGACGATCTCGACTTCCTCGCCGACCTTGACGATGCCCTTTTCGACCCGGCCGGTCACCACCGTGCCGCGGCCCGAGATCGAGAAGACGTCTTCCACCGGCATCAGGAACGGCATGTCCAGCGGACGTTCCGGCTGCGGGATGTAGGCGTCGACCTGGGTCATCAGCTCCAGGATCGAGTCTTCGCCGATCTTGGCGTCGCCGCCGTCGATGGCGACCTTGGCCGAACCCTTGACGATCGGAATGTCGTCGCCCGGGAAGTTGTAGCTGCTGAGCAGCTCGCGGACTTCCATCTCAACGAGCTCGAGGAGCTCCTCGTCGTCGACCAGGTCCACCTTGTTCATGTAGACCACCAGGGCCGGCACGCCGACCTGACGGGCCAGCAGGATGTGCTCGCGGGTCTGGGGCATGGGGCCGTCGGCCGCCGACACCACCAGGATCGCGCCGTCCATCTGCGCCGCGCCCGTGATCATGTTCTTCACATAGTCGGCGTGCCCGGGGCAGTCGACGTGGGCGTAGTGACGGTTGGCCGTCTCATATTCCACGTGCGCGGTGTTGATGGTGATCCCGCGCGCCTTCTCCTCAGGCGCGGCGTCGATGTCCTCATACTTCTTCGCCGTCGCACCACCCGTCTTGGCCAGGATCATGGTGATCGCCGCCGTCAGCGTCGTCTTGCCATGGTCAACGTGACCGATCGTGCCGATGTTGCAATGCGGCTTGGTGCGTTCGAATTTTTCCTTGGCCATCGTTCTTGGAACCTTGAGGTGTCAGCGAGGGTGAATTGGGGCGTGTATATAGAGAGTGGGCTTTGGAGCGGGTAGCGGGAATCGAACCCGCATCCTCAGCTTGGAAGGCTGCTGCACTACCACTGTGCTATACCCGCCTGCCTGAGCGGGCAGGGATCAAAGAATCTCCCGTTCGTTCGTTCGGAACTGCCAAAAACGGAAGACCTTGAAAGCACGCGTGGTGGGGGAAGAAGGACTCGAACCTTCGAAGCTTACGCAGCGGATTTACAGTCCGCCCCCTTTGCCGCTCGGGACATTCCCCCAAGCGCGCTTTCAGGCATTCCATCCTTGGCGTCCAGGCCCTCCGCAGGTGCGGAAAAGGCCGGGGCCCCAAATCGGAGCGCGTCTTATAGTGTCGTCCCCCCATGAACGCAACGACCGGAAAAAAGGCTTCAAACCGAGGCTCGACCGGGGGCCGAATGCCCCTCGGGGAAAGGCCGCCCATGGCGACGGCAAGGACTGGCTGTGGGGCGTGCACGCGGTCGAAGCGGCGCTCGCCAACCCCAAACGGGGCGAGCCGCGCCGCCTGGTGGCGACGGCCGACCGGGCCAAAAAGCTGAGCGGCCACAAGAATTTGGAGATCCTGGAGGCCCAGGAGATCGCCCGCTACCTGCCCCAGGGCGCGGTGCACCAGGGCCTGGCCATGAAGCCCGAGCCGCTGGAGGGGTCCGACATCGACGCCATCGGCTCGCCCGCCAAGGGGGTGCTGGTCATGCTGGACCAGATCACCGACCCGCAGAATGTCGGGGCCATCTTCCGCTCGGCCGCCGCCTTCGGGGCCAAGGGAATCATTCTGCAGGACCGCAACGCCCCGCCCCTGACCGGCGCCCTCGCCAAGGCCGCCGCCGGCGCCGTCGACCAGATCGACCACGCCTCGGTCGTCAACCTCTCCCGCGCCCTGGAGCGGCTCTCCGAGCTGGGCTGGAAGGTGGTGGGGCTGGACGGCGCGGCCGACACGGACCTGGCCGATGCCCTCGAAGGCAGCGCCACCGTGCTGGTGCTCGGATCGGAAGGCGAAGGCATCCGCCGGCTGGTCGCCGAGCACTGCGACATTCTGGCGCGCATCCCCATGCCGGGTGGCTTCGAGAGCCTGAACGTCTCCAACGCCGCCGCCATCGCACTCTATGAGGCCAGCCGGCCCGGAATAGGCCGGAAATCCTGAAAGAGCGGTTCGGCCTAACCAAAGCTCAGTGCACGTTCTGACCCCAACTGCCCGAAATCGCGACTGAAACCTCCCCAGCGCTCGCCCCACAGGCGAAGTGGTTACTGAAATCTGAAAATTACGGTTCCAACTGTCGCAGATGCGTGATTTGGTTCCGTCGGATAGGCGGCGGAGACAGTGCTCCGCCGTTTTGTCGACATGGGTTCGGGGGTTCCGATGGCGAGGAGTTGGGCAAGGCTGGCCGCTTGTGTGGTGTCCAGCGCGGCCTTCATGGTGTTGAACGGTTGTGGAGCGCAGCCCGACGACGGCTACAGCACGCCGCCGCCTTCTTCCTATGGATCGGCCCCGCAGGCGACCCTGTCGGGTGGCCCCACCCCGCCGGCCCGTCGCCGCGCCGAGGACAGCGGCCTGGCCGGCGGCCCGACCGCCGGCGCCGACTATGCCGGCATGGCGCCCATCGCCAATCCGAACCAGATGCCGCTGGAGCAGTGCCTCAAGATCTACGGCGACCGCTGCAAGGGCGTCGCGACCAAGAAGGGCAAGGGCTTCCGGACCTGGACGCGGCCTGACGGCATGACCGTCGTGGCCATGGACCCCATCGCCAATCCCGAGGATATGAGCCCGGCCGAGCGCCGCCGCGTCTATCCGACCCGCTACGCCGCCCGGGCCGCCACAGCCCCGGCCCGCCGCCGCAGCTATTACGGCGCGCCTTCCTACGGTGCCGCGCCCGTCGTTCGGCCAGCGCCCAAGCCCGCGCCGACCGTGGCCTATAAGCCGGCTGCGCCGGTCGCCCCGGCCCCCGCGCCCAAGCCCACCTATACGCCGGCGCCCGCCGCCGTGGCCCCGCCCGCGCCGGCCGTCACGCCCGCCCCGCCGCCCGCCGCCCCGATGACCCCGGCCGACAAGCTGTCGGCGGCCGTCAAGGGCGAGGCCACCAAGGGTGCGACCCTGACCGTGCCGGACGCCCTCTCCAAGGGCCAGCCGTCCAAGGTCACCCTGACCCTGCCGCAAGACCTGCTGGGCATCATCCAGCGTGAGGCCGCCAAGCTGGGCCTGACCAAGCAGGCCAGGAAGGCCGAGGTCAGCGCCACCCTCTCGGGCCAGGGCTATGTCATCGACCCGCCCGGCAAGCAGACCAAGCCGCTCGCCGCCGGCCAGGCCACCAGCTTCGACTGGCAGGTCAAGCCGGGGACCGGCGAGAAGTCGCCCCTGCGGGCCGATGTCGACGGGACCCTGAAGGGCAAGGGCGCGCCCGTGACCTTCTCGCTGGCCAGCCTGGAACAGGCCGTGGCCGGGGCCGTCGACGACGCCAAGGCGAAGGCCAAGGGCTTCAAGATGCCCCGCTTCAGCCTGGACGGCCTCAGCTGGCCGGGTATGCCCACCCTCGACCTGGGCGGGATCAAGGCCAAGACCAGCAACGTCACGGCCGCCCTGATCGGTCTCATCGCCCTCATCGTGCTGTGGATGGTCGCCCGGGGAGCCGGCGCCAGCCGCGCCCGCGCCGAGCGCCGCCGCAAATACCGCACCATGACCGACTACGGCCGCAACGAGATGGAGCCGGAACCGGCCCTCGCGGCCAAGGACGATCACCACGACGACAACCATGGCTACGTCAACCCGATGATCGCCGCCGCCGGCGGGGCCGCCTTGGGCGCCGCCGCCGCCCATGCCCATGACGAGCATCATGACGACGCTCATGGCTCCGACGCTCATGGCCAAGACGATCATGGCCATCATGACGACCACAGCCACGACAACCACGGCCATGACGACCACAGCGCCGTCGCGCCGCTGGCCGAGGCTGGTCATGATGATCATGGGCATGATGCGCATGGCCACGACGACCACGGCCATCACGACGATCACGGCCATGACAACCATGGCGTCGCCGCCCCCCTGGCCGAGACCGGCGACCACAGCCACGATGCGCATGGGCGCGACGACCACCACGCCCAGGGCGATCACGGCTCCGATCCTGCCCCGCTAGGCATGTATGCCACCACGACGCCCGACTCCGGCCACGACGACCACTCGGTCGCAGCGGTCACGGATGGTCACGACGATCACGGTCACCATGGTCATGACGATCATGCCGCCGCGGCCCCGCTGGCCGAGACCACCGACGGCCATGACCATCATGGCCACGACGATCACCATGGGCATGACGACCACGCCCACAAGGATCACCACGAGCACGAACACGCCTGATCCGCAGGGATCGCGCGTGTTTCCTGACCGCAGCGGCCGCCGGCCCCTTGAACAGGGCCGGCGGCTCGCGCATGTGAAACCATGATCGAATTCCTCAACGCCCACGCCGGAACCTGGGCCGGGCCGCTCTCCGCGCTTTTCACCGTCCTGCTGATCGACCTGACCCTGGCCGGCGACAACGCCGTGGCCGTGGGCATGGCCGCGGCCGGCCTGCCGCCCAAGCAGCGGCGCCAGGCCATCGTCTACGGCCTGGCCGGGGCGGTGGTGCTGCTGATCGGCTTCGCCATGGTGGCCGTGCAGCTTTTGAAGATCATCGGCCTGTTGCTGGCCGGCGGCGTGTTGCTGCTCTGGGTCTGCTGGAAGATGTGGCGGGACATGCACGAGCCCGCCAATGTCGACGCCGAGGGCGTGGCCATCACCGCCCCGACCAAGACCCTGCGCCAGGCCCTGATCCAGATCCTGGTCGCCGACGTCTCGATGTCGCTGGACAACGTCCTGGCCGTGGCCGGGGCGGCCCGGCAGTATCCGTGGGTGCTGCTGATCGGCCTGCTGGCCTCGGTGACCCTGATGGGCCTGGCCGCCCATGCCATCGCCAAGCTGCTGCACCGCTGGCGCTGGCTGGGCTATCTGGGCCTGCTGTTCGTATTCATCATCGCCGTCCGGATGATCTGGGAAGGTCACCGCGAGGTGGTGGTCCGCATGGACAGGACCGCGGTCTACAACCAGTACATGCCCGACATCGGCGACATCGGGCCTGGGGAACAGCGCGAGTTCGAGAAGAGGTAGGGGCGCCGCCCCCTACCCTTCCTCGCCCTTGAACCGCTCGGTCCACTCGGCGACCTGCTCGTCCTCGATCTTCTTGAACAGCACGTCGGGCGCGCGCATCGCCGCCCCGGGGGTCAGCCTGTTGAGTTCGGCGGCGATGTCCTGCGAGGGCCATTGCGGCGGCCAGGGCTGGCCCAGGGCGTCGCAGACGGCTTCCGAAGCCCAGGGGATGAAGGGCGCCGACACCCGCGCGTAGAAGGCCGCCAGGTTCAGTCCCGTGCGCACCACCACGGCCGCCCGGTCGCGGTCGGTCTTGATGGCCGTCCAGGGGGCGGCTTCCTGCAGATACTCGTTGCCCAGCACCCACAAGGCCCGCAGCGCCTGGGCGGCCTTGCGGATCTCGATGCCCTGCAGGGCCTCGTCGAGCTGGGTCAGGCCGGCGCCGATGTCGGCGTAGAGTTGCTGCTCGCGCGGTCCCGGCTCGCCGCCCTCGGGCACGACGCCCTCGAACTTGCTCTCGCAGAACTTGGCGATGCGGTTGACGAAATTGCCCAGCACGTCGGCCAGGTCCTTGTTCACCGCGCCCTGGAACTGCTCCCAGGTGAAGGCGGTGTCGGACCCTTCCGGGGCGTTGGACAACAGGTACCAGCGCCACAGGTCGGCCGGCAGCAGTTCCAGGGCGGTGTCCATGAACACCCCGCGCTTGCCGCTGGTCGAGAACTTGCCGCCGTACCAGTTCAGCCAGTTGAAGGCCTTGAGCCGGTCGACCGACTTCCACGGCTCCTCCGAGCCCAGCAGGGTCACCGGAAAGCTGACGGTGTGGAAGGCGACGTTGTCCTTGCCCATGAACTGGACGTATTCGACGTCGCCCGCGCCCTTGTCGGTGCGCCACCAGCGCTCCCAGTTCCCCCCGGTCGCCTCAGCCCACTCCTCGGTGGCGGCGATGTACTCGATCGGAGCGTCGAACCAGACATAGAAGACCTTGTCCTCGAACCCGGCGCGCGGCAGGCCATCCTTGATGACCGGAATGCCCCATTCCAGGTCGCGGGTGATGCCCCGGTCGATCAGCCCCTCGTCCAGGTGCTTGTAGGCGATGGACTTGGTCAGCAGAGGCCAGTCGGCGGCCTTGGAGTCGACCCAGGCCCTGATGCGGTCCTGCAGTTTGCTCTGCAGGAGATAGAGATGGCGGGTGTCGCGCACCTCGATGTCGCGCGAGCCGGAGATGGCCGAGTAGGGGTTGATCAGGTCGATCGGGTCCAGGAGCGATCCGCAATTGTCGCACTGATCGCCGCGCGCCTTTTCGAAGCCGCACCTGGGGCAGGTTCCCTCGACGTAACGGTCGGGCAGGAAGCGCCTATCGGTGAGCGAGTAGACCATCTTGTCGGTCCGCTCCTCGATCAGCCCCTTGGCCTCCAGGACTTCGGCGAAATGCTGGGTCAGGCGGTGATTGGGCGGATTGGAGCTGCGGCCGAACCAGTCGAACGACAGGCCGAACCCGCGCGACAGGTCATGCTGGATGGTGTGCTGCTCGTCGCAATAGGTGCGCACGTCCTGGCCGGCCGCGGCGGCGGCCAGCTCGGCCGGGGTGCCGTGCTCGTCGGTGGCGCAGATATAGAGCACCTCATGGCCCCGCGAGCGCTGGAAGCGCGCGAACACGTCCGCCGGCAGCATCGAGCCCACCAGGTTGCCCAGGTGCTTGACGCCGTTGATGTACGGGAGGGCGGAGGTGATCAGGATGCGAGCCATGGGGCTGCGCATATAGAGGGGCGCGGGGGAAAACGGAAGCAGGCCAAGCCTTTCCAGGCCGCCCGGCCTGCGGCATAAGCGGTTTCCCAAGCGATAGGCCGGCTTAGCTCAGATGGTAGAGCAGCGGTTTTGTAAACCGAAGGTCGCGGGTTCGATTCCTGCAGCCGGCACCATGGGGGACTCATGAACCAGGAAGACCTCGCCACCCTGCCCGCCCGTCTGCACGGCCTGGGCCTGGAGCGTGTGCGCCAGGCGGTCAATCACCTGCTGACCGGCCGCGACAAGAGCCTGCCGGGGCTGGCCCGGATCGACGAGATGCGGCTGCCCGGCGCGGCCGGCGGACTGAAGGGGCGGTTCTACCTACCCCACGACGCCAAGCCGGGCGGACCGCTGATGGTGTTCTTCCATGGCGGCGGCTTCGTGCTGGGCGGGCCGATGACCCACGAGGCCTTCTGCATCCGGCTGGCCGCCGCCAGCGGCTGGCGGATCATCTCGGCCTCGTACCGCCTGGCCCCCGACGCCCCCTTCCCGGCCCAGCTCGACGACGCCCTGAAGGTCATGGAGTGGGCGCGGGGCAACGCCCACTATTTCGGGGCCGGCAAGGTGGTGGTCGGCGGGGATTCGGCCGGCGGCTGGCTGGCCGCCACCGCGGCTGCCCAGATCAACGCCGCCGAAATCAGTGCTGGGCGGCCGGGCGCCATCGCCGCCCAGGCCCTGGTCTATCCGCTGGTCGACATGGACGACGAGGCCTGGGCCGAGACCCTGTTCCGGGACGGCCGCATCGTCGGGCGCCTGGCGGTGGCTTATATCCGCACCGCTCTGACCTGCGACGCCCCCAGCCTGATGGAGACGGTCGGCCCGGGCACGCCGCCCACCCTGCTGCTGATCGGCGGCCCGCTGGATCCCGTGCGGCCCGACGTCGAACGCTATGGCCAGGCCCTGACCGCCGCCGGCGTTTCCGTCATCGTCCGCCGCCACGACGCCCTGCCGCACGGCTTTATCAACCTGACCCACCTGTCGGCCCAGGCCCGCGACGCCGTCGCCGACGCCGGGGCGCAGCTGAAGATTCTGCTGCCGTGACCGAGAACGTTCCGATCCGGGTGTTCATCGACGCCGACGCCTGCCCGGTGAAGGACGAGACCTATCGCGTGGCCCAACGCTATGGCCTGAAGACCTTCGTGGTCTCCAACAGTTTCATGATGGTTCCCGCCCACCCGCTGATCGAGCGGGTGGTGGTCGAGGCCGGTCCCGACGTCGCCGACGACTGGATCGCCGAGAACATCCTGAAGGGCGATATCGCCATCACCAACGACATCCCCCTGGCCGACCGGGTGCTGAAGGCCGGCGGCGCGGCGCTGCGGCCCGATGGCCGGCCGTTCACGCCCGACAGCATCGGCTCGGCCCTGGCCCAGCGGGCGATCATGGAGCACATCCGCTCGACCGGCGAGATCACCGGCGGCCCGCCGCCCTTCGACCGCACCGCCCGCTCGCGCTTCCTGCAGGCCCTGGACGAGGCAGTGCAGAAGGAAACCCGTCGGCGGAAGCTGGGCCGATGATCGAGATCACCGATCAGATCAGCCTGGACGACAGCGAGGTGGAGCTCTCCTTCATCCGCGCCTCGGGGCCGGGCGGTCAGAACGTCAACAAGGTGGCGACGGCGGTGCAGCTGCGCTTCGACGCCCGGCTGTCGCCAGCGCTGACCAACGACATCAGCGTGCGGCTGCAGAAGCTGGCCGGCTCGCGGCTGACCAATGACGGCGTCATCGTCCTGACCGCCAACCGCTTCCGCACCCAGGAGCGCAACAAGGCCGACGCCCTGGACCGCCTGGCCGAATTGATCCGCAAGGCCGCGCAGCCCCCGCCCCCGCCCCGCCGCCCGACCAAGCCCAGCAAGGCGGCCAAGCAGAAGCGGCTGGACGGCAAGAGCCGACGGGCGACGATCAAGGGCGGGCGTGGGCGGCCGGGATTGGAAGACTAGCTTCGCTCAGCCCGCCGCTCCAGGAACACGAACCGCAGCATCGGCGCCAGGACCCCGGCGCTGACGATCAGGTGGATGGCCTCCGGGGCGCTCATCCGCACGTACTGCGAGACCACATAGAGCACGATCGCCGCCAGCATGGCCGCGTAGTAGCCCAAGGCCAGGGCCGAGGCGCGGTGGGCGCGGGTCAATTCGTCATCCATCAGAGCCCGCACGGCCTTGCTGCGGAAGACGCCGCCGCTGACGGCCAGCAGCACCATCAAGGCCACGGCCCAGACCGCGAAGGCCGACAGCTTGACCTGATCGACCAGCCGCAACGGCGCGTCGAAGCTGGGCATGTTGGTGTAGTAGGTCGTCTGCATGATCAGAAACAGGATGGCCTGCGCCCAGATGATCCGGATGCGGCGGCGTTGCAGCCGCTCGGCGATCTGACCGGGAGTCGGGGTCGGTTTGCTGGGGTCGGCCATGGTTTCGCCTCTCGGGCAGATGAGTAACCTATGGGTGACATGTAACCTTGGGGTTATATCGCGTCAAGCCCCGATGCGAGCAGGCGCTTGCAAGGCCGAACCCATGCGCTAGAGCTTGTGGGAACACGACTTGCGGAGACTTCGATGCGCGTCCAGACCCTGATCCTGACCCTGGGCGCCGCCGCCCTGCTGACCGCCTGTAGCAAGCCGGCCGACACCGCCAGCAGCAGCGACGCCTCGGCGCCGACCGCCGCGCCGGCCGCGGCGCCGCTCAGCGACGCCGACAAGGCCAAGATCCTGGCCGACCTCGGCCCGGCCTACGCCACGGCGGACCTCGCCAACGGCCAGTCCAAGTTCGCCTTCTGCCAGTCCTGTCACACGCTGGCGGCCGGCGGGCCCAACGTCACCGGGCCCAACCTGCACGGCGTGTTCGGCCGCAAGGCCGGGACCCTGGCCGGCTATAGCTATTCGGACGCCATGAAGGCCGCCGGCTGGACCTGGGACGCGGGCCAACTCGACCGCTGGCTGAAGAGCCCGCGCACCGACCTGCCGGGCACCAAGATGACCTTCGCGGGCGTCGCCAACGACAAGGACCGCACCGACCTGATCGCCTATCTGGCGGTGGCGACGCACTAAGTCGGATTAGACCAGCAGATCGGCGCAGGCGTCGAGGATGGCCTCGGCGTCCAGCCGGTATTTGGCATACAGGTCCGGCAAGTCCCCCGACTGCCCGAACGTCTCCAGCCCCAGAGCCCGGACGCGTTGGCCGCGCACCGCGCCTAGCCAGGACAGCGCCGCCGGGGAGCCGTCGATCACCGTGACCAGGGCCGCCTGGAGCGGCAGGGCTTCCAGCAACCGCTCGGCCGGCGACACCGCCCCGGCCCCGCCGGTCCAGCGGGAGCGACCGGCGGCGGTCCAGCCGCCGTGCAGGACGTCGGGCGAGGTGACGGCCAGCAGGCCAGCGCCCGGCTCGTCCTCGAGCAGGGCCTCGAAGGCGGCCAGGGCCTCGGGGGCGATGGCGCCGCTGTAGATCAGGGCCAGCCGAGCGTCGGGGGCGGGCGGCTTCAGCCAGTAGCCGCCGTCGATGACGCCCTGGCGCCAAGCCTCGTCGGCGCGCTGCGGCTGGTCGATGACCCGGGTGGAGAGGCGCAGATAGGTCGAGCCGCCCCCCTCCCCCTGCATCCTGGCGAAAGCGTGCGCCATCAGGACGGCGGTCTCGTCGGCGAAGGCGGGCTCGTAGCTGTCCAGGCCGGGCTGGGCCATGCCGATCAACGGGGTGCCGATCGACTGGTGCGCCCCGCCCTCGGGGGCCAGGGTCAGACCGGACGGGGTGGCGACCAATAGGAAGCGGGCGTCCTGGTAGCAGGCGTAGTTCAGCGCATCCAAACCCCGGGCGATGAAGGGGTCATAGAGGGTGCCGACCGGGAACAGCCGCTCGCCGAACAGCGGGGCGGTCAGGCCAAGGGCGGCGAGCGCGATGAACAGGTTGTTCTCGGCGATGCCCAGCTCGATATGCTGGCCGGTCTCGGCCATCGCCCAGACCTGGGCCGAGGGGATGCGGCGGTTCTTGAAGACGTCCTCATGGGCGCGGCGATGGAAGACGCCGCGGCGGTTCACGAAGCCCCCCAGGTTGGTCGAGACGGTGACGTCCGGCGAGGTGGTCACCACCCGGCCGGAGAAGTCGTCAGCGGTCTTGGCGATCTCGAACATCACCTTGCCGAACGCCGCCTGGGTCGACTGCTCGCCGCCGCCCTCGACGGCTTTCAGCAGGGTGTCGGCGTCCGGGGTGGCAATCGTTTCAGAGGCGCGATGGCCGTCCGTGCGAGCGGCGAACGGGGCGGTGTCGACGGTGTGGCGCAGGGCGGCGCGTTCGTTGTCGCCGATCCCGGAGAAGACGTCCCACTCCTCGCCCTCGACCACGCCCAGCCGGCTGCGCAGCTCGGCGATCTGGGTAGGGGTCATCAGGCCCGAATGGTTGTCCTTGTGGCCCTGAAACGGCAGGCGCCAGCCCTTGACCGTGTAGGCGATGAAGAGGCGCGGGGCGTCATCCTCGGCGGCCCGCTCGAAGGCCTCCAGGATGGTCTCCAGGCAGTGGCCGCCCAACTCGGTCATGGTCAGGGCCAGGTCGTCGTCGGTGAGACCGGCGATGAGTTTCAGCGCCGCCTTGTCCTTGACCAGGTCCGCGGTCAGCCGCTCGCGCCAGGCCTTGCCGCCCTGATAGGTCAGGGCCGAGTAGAGGTCGTTGGGGGCGGTCTCGATCCAGGTCCGCAGGGCCTCGCCGCCGGGCCTGGCGAAGGCGGCCAGCTGGCGCTTGGACCATTTCAGCGTCTCGACGTTCCAGCCAGCGGCCTCGAAGATCTCGCCATAGCGGGTGAACATGCGGTCCGAGGTGGTCGCGTCCAGGCTCTGGCGGTTGTAGTCGACGATCCACCAGGTGTTGCGCAGGTCGTGCTTGCAGGCCTCGATCAGGCATTCGTAGATGTTGCCCTCGTCCAGCTCCGCGTCGCCCAGCAGCGAGATCATCCGGCCCATGGCGTCGGGCTTTACCGCCCCGCGCGCGGCCAGATAGTCCTGGGCCAGGCTGGCGAAGGCGGTCATGGCGACCCCCAGCCCCACCGAACCGGTCGAGAAGTCGACGTCGTCCCTGTCCTTGGTGCGCGAGGGATAGGACTGCGCCCCGCCCAGCGCCCGGAATCTGCGCAGCTGGTCCAGGTCCTGGCGGCCGAACAGGTGCTGGATGGCGTGGAACACCGGGCTGGCGTGCGGCTTGACCGCCACCCGGTCCTGGGGCCGCAGGGCGCGGAAATAGAGGGCGGTCATCAGGGTGGTCATCGAAGCGCAGGACGCCTGATGCCCCCCGACCTTCAGGCCGTCGCGGCTGTCGCGCAGATGGTTGGCGTTGTGAATGGTCCAACTGGCCAGCCAGAGGATGCGTTCCTCCAATCGCCGCAGCAGCGCGATGTCGTTGCCCTGAACGGCGAAACCGGCGTCATCCATATGCGTCTCTCAGCGTAATCGGGGCAAAGCTGTCCCGTCTTTCAGGCAAGGGGTCTTCTAGGCCAGAGGGGTTGGAACGCCAACCCGGCTTCCCTGGCCGCTAAACGGGCGCCAGCGCCGCCCACCCGTAAAAATGCAGTCAAAAAAGTCCACTCCCCGCCCCTACCCAATCCGGGCAAGGTCTGCCTCGCCGCAGCCACGCCGGGAGCGGCGCCCAAAGGGGGGTCGGCGTGGCGTCATAATCTTCGGCCAGAGGAGAGGCATGTTCAGGTTCCCACTGTCCAGACTGGCGCCCTTCCTGAGCCGCAAGCGTCAGCGGTTCGAGACCGCCGTGGCGGACGAGTTGCTCTACCTGCGCGAAGCGTTCGGCGATGAGGCCCTGCCCCGGGGCATCGAGCGGGCCGCGCGCAGCTATATTTCCGCGCGGCGGCGCGAGGTGATCAAGGAGGCCGTGCGGCGGCTGGCCGACACGATGACCCCGGCCGGCGAGACCGGTCCCTGATTTGAGCCACACAGGGTCTCGCCAGCCGGCTGGACCCGTGCCAGAACACGCTCATGAGTGACACCGAAGCCGCCCCCGGCGACGCCCAAGGCCCCGCCGCCGTCCCGACTGAAGCCTTCGCCCTGACCACGTCGCGGGGCTTTCCCGACTGGCTGGCCGGAACCGGCTCCAGCCTGGCCTTCACCACGTATCAGGCCGGAAAGTTGTTCTTCATCGGCCTGAAGGAGGCCGGTCGGCTGGCCGTCTTCGAGCGGACCTTCGCCCGCTGCATGGGCCTGGCCGCGACGCCGGACGCCCGCACCCTGGCGCTCGCCACCCACTACCAGATCTACCGCTTCGACAATGTCATCCCGCCCGGCCAGTCCGGCGGGCCCAACGACACCATCTATGCGCCGCGCGTCTCCTGGTTCACCGGCGATGTCGACGCCCATGACGTGGCCTTCGACGCCGATGGGCGGATCGTCTTCGTCAACACCCTGTTCTCCTGCCTGGCCACGGTCAGCGACAACCACAGCTTCAAGCCGCTGTGGAAGCCGCCCTTCATCTCCAAGCTGGCGCCGGAAGACCGCTGCCACATGAACGGCATGGCCATGGAGAACGGCCAGCCGCGCTACGTCACCATGGTCTCGCGCTCCGACGTCGCCGACGGCTGGCGCGACCGGCGCACCGATGGCGGCATGATCATGGACGTGACCACCGACGAGAGGGTGGTCGAGGGGCTCTCGATGCCCCATTCGCCGCGCCTGCACGGCGGCAAGCTGTGGGTGCTGAACTCCGGGGCCGGCGAGCTGGGCTTCGTCGAGGACGGCAAGTTCCAGCCGGTGGCCTTCTGCCCCGGCTATGCCCGCGGCCTGGCCTTCATCGGCCGCTTCGCCATCGTCGGCCTCTCCATGGCCCGCGAGAACCGCACCTTCCAGGGCCTGCCGCTCGACGCCGCCCTGGCCAGCCGCGACGCCACCGCCCGCTGCGGCCTGCTGGTCATCGACACGGTCAGCGGCGACACGGTCGAGTGGGTGCGGATCGAGGGCGTGGTGAAAGAGCTGTTCGACGTCGTCGCCCTGCCCGGCGTGCGCAATCCGTCGGCTGTCGGCCTGCTGGGGGACGACATCCGCCGGGTGATCAGCATCGACGAGGGGTGACCCCACTCCTCACCCGGAGGGGGAGGACGACCGCGCCAAAGCGCGGTCCGGAGGGGGTGTTTGGGCAGGGGCGGCGGCCCCCCTGTGACTGTCTACGGGCGCCTTGCAGCCCGCCCGAGCGAAGCCGGCAGACCCCACAGCCCCTGCCCAAACACCCCCACCTGGCCGGCCACGGGCGCGCAGCAGGCGCGCCTCGGGCGGGCCGTCCGCCCCCTACGGGGGCGGAGTAGCTACAGCACCCACCCCGTCGTCACGTTCCCCGTCACCAGCAACCCGAAGTCCGCCGTGCTGTCGCCGTTGGTGTCGAACAGGAATGTGGTGGTGTTGCCGGCGAAGATCGCCGTCATCTGGCCGGCCGCTCCGCTGAAAGCGCCGACCCGCACGAAGGCCTGGTCGCCGGCCAGCAGGGTGTTGGCGTCGATGTTGGAGAAGTCCAGGCGATCGCCGGTCTGGGCCTTGAAGTCGGTGACCGTGTCGGTGTTGGCGAGGTTGGCCGAAAGGTCGCCGAGATAGAAGGTGAAGGTGTCGGCCCCGGCCCCGCCGGTCAGGGTGTCCTTGCCGGCCCCGCCGACCAGGTTGTCGTCGCCATTATTGCCCTGGACGATGTCGTTGCCGGCCCGGCCATAGACGAAGTCATTGCCGTCCAGCCCCTTCACCGTGTCGTCACCCGCCGCCGCATCGACGATATCGTCGCCGTCGTCGCCGGTGATGGTGTCCTTGTCGTCGCCGCCGACGATGTAGTCGTTGCCGGCCCCGCCCTGCAGGGTGTCGATGCCGCCGCCGCCCATCAGGGTGTCATTCCCGTCGTCGCCGTAGAGCTTGTCGTTGCCGGCCCCGCCGAACAGCTTGTCGTCGCCGTCCTCACCATAGAGCTGGTCGGTGCCGTCGCCGCCGTCGATGGTGTCGTTGCCGGTCCAGCCGTAGAGGACGTCGTTGCCCAACTCCCCGTAGATGATGTCGTCCTTGGCCCCGCCGTCGATATAGTCGGTGGCGTCGCCGCCATAGAGCTTGTCGTTGTCGTCGTCGCCGAAAATCTGGTCCAGGCCCGCGCCGCCGTGGATGATGTCGGCGCCGTCGTCGCCGACCAGCAGATCGTCCTTGGCGGTGCCGGTCAGGCGGTCATCGCCGCCCTGACCGTCGAGATAGACCCCGATATTGCCGGTCTGGTAGGTCGTCAGGCCGCTGAAATCCAGGCCATTGGCGTTGTTGTCGCCATAGACCAGGCCCAGCAGCATGTTGACCTGCTCGAAGCCGTTGCCGGCGCTGAAGCTGGTCAGCATGACCGGCCCGTCGATGATCAGGATGTCCGTGCCCGCGCCGCCGCGCAGCAGGGCGGGCGCCCCGGCCGCCACGACGATGTCGTCGCCGTCGCCGCCATCCATCTTGTCGGCGCCGCAGCCGCAGGAGACCAGGATGTCGTTCCCGGCCCCGCCCTGCATGATATCGTCGCCGCTCTCGCCTTCGATGTAGTCGTCGCCGTCACCGCCCACGAGGGTGTCGGCGCCATCGTCGCCGTACAGCTCGTCATCGCCGCCGTTGCCGAAGATCTTGTCGTCGGTGATATCGCCGATGAGGACGTTGTCGCCGTTGTCGCCCGAAATGTTCGCCATGATCAGCCCCTGATCCCTTGTCCCCAATATGGGGGATTGTTAACCCAATTTGGGTCCGCGAACAGGGGTTTCTGAGAGCGCAAGCACGGGATTTACGGACAGTAAGGAGCGGGCGCCCCACCCCTCCATCCCACCGCGCCCTACGCCGGCTTCGCCTCGCCCTCGGCCTCGTTCTTCTCGAACTCCCGGATCCGGTTCGCCGTCCATTCGGGCGACTTCGTGAAGCGGGCCAGCAGATTGTAGAAGACCGGCACCACGAACAGGGTCAGCAGGGTCGAGAAGATCGCCCCGAAGAAGATCACGTCGCCGATGGTCTTGCGGCTGGCCGAGCCGGCGCCTTCCCAGAGGATCAGGGGCAGCGAGCCCATGGCCGCCGAGATCGAGGTCATGATGATCGGGCGCAGGCGGAGCGCCGCCGCCTCGATTACCGCGTCATGGATCGAGCGGCCCTGGTCGCGCAGCTGGTTGGCGAACTCGACGATCAGGATGCCGTTCTTGGCCGCCACCCCGATCAGGATGACCAGGCCGATCTGGCTGTAGGTGTTGATGGTCGAGCCGCCGATGAGGATGCCGAACAGTCCCCCCAGCGCCGCCAGGGGCACGGTCAGCATGATCACCGCCGGATGGATCCAGCTCTCGAACTGCGCGGCCAGCACCAGGAAGACCAGCAGCAGGGCCAGGCCGAACGCCAGGCCGACGGCCCCGGAAGCTTCCAGATAGTCCTTGGCCTGGCCGCCCCATTCGATGGAGACCGCCGAGCTGGGGTTCTTGGCGATCTCGGCCCGCAGGAACTTCACCGCGTCGGCCACGGTGTAGCCGGGCGAGAGCTGGGTGGTCAGGGTGACGGCCCGCAATCGGTCGACACGCGGCCGGTCGGGGGTGTCGCCGCGCAACTGGGTGGTGACCACCGCCGAGAGCGGCACCAGCTGGCCGGTGCCGGTGCGGACATAGAGGCCGTTGAGGTCATCGACCGTGCGGCGCTTGTCCAGCTCGGTCTGCAGGATGACGTCGTACTCCTGGCCGTTCTTGATGTAGGTGGTGACCTTGCGCGAGCCGAACATGGTCTCCAGCGCCCGGCCCACGGCCTGGGCCGAGATGCCGAGGGTGGCGGCCTTGTCGCGGTCGATGTCGACCGACAGGCGCGGCGCGGTGGGCTCATAGTCCAGACGCGGACGCGAGAAGCCGGGATTGTTCTGGGCGTCGTCCAGGATCGGCTGCAGGAAGCTGGCGATCTCGGCGTAGTCGTTGCCCAGGGCGATCATGTCGACATTGGTGCCCCCGCCCCCACCGCCGCCACCGCCGCGCTGGAAGGCGCCGCGCACGCTGGCGATGGCGCGGACGCCGGTGATCTTCGAAAGGCTCTTGTTGAGTTCGTCGGCGATCTGGTCGGCGGTCTTGGTCCGCTTGCCCCAGTCCTTGAGCACCAGCACGCCGTTGCCGGTGTTGAACTGGCTCTGGCCAAAGCGCGGGACGCCCAGGATGTAGCGGTCGGCCTGGCCTTCCTTGTAGTAGCGGGCCTCCTGCTGCTCGACCTGCAGGGCCGATTTCAGGGTCTGCTGATAGCCGCCGCCCTCGGGTCCGTTGATCGAGATGTCGACCCGGCCGCGATCCTCCTGCGGCACCAGTTCATGCGGCAGCGCCGCGAAGAGGCCGACCGCAACCAGGGCCAACCCCACCACCACCGCGCCGGTGACCAGGGTCCAGAACTGGCTGCCCAGCAGCATCTCCAGCGAATTGCGATAGCTGTTGCGCAGCTTGTGGACGGCGTTGTCGACATTGCGCGCCAGCCAGCCCTCGCCGGCCGCCGGGCGCAGCAGCTTGGAGGCCAGCATAGGGGAGAGGCTGAGCGCGAGGAGCGCCGAGAAGCCGACGGCGGCGGCGATGGCCACGGCCAGCTCGACGAACAGCCGGCCGATATAGCCGGGCAGGAACATCAGCGGCGCGAACACCGCGATCAGCACGATGGTGGTCGCCACCACGGCGAAGAACACCTGCCGGGCTCCCCGCATGGCGGCGACGGGGGCGGGCTCGCCCTCGTCCACCCGTCGCTGGATGTTCTCGACCACCACGATGGCGTCATCGACGACCAGCCCCACGGCCAGCACCAGGGCCAGCAGGGTCAGCAGGTTCAGCGAGAAGCCGAACGGGGCCATGATGATGAAGGTCGACAGGATGCAGATCGGCGCGACGATCGAGGGGATCATGGCGCTGCGCCAGCTGCCTAGGAAGACGAAGTTCACCATGGCGACCAGGAAGATCGACATAGCCATGGTGATCCACACCTCGCGGATCGCCTGGGCGGTGAAGATCGAATAGTCGACCGCCACCACCAGCTTGGTGCCCGGCGGCAGCGTCTGGTTGACGATGTCGACCTCCTTGCGCACCGCCTTGGCGATGGCCAGGTCGTTGGCCTGGGACTGGCGGGTCAGGGCCAGGCCGACCTGCTGCTGGCCGTTGGAACGGAAGGTGCGGCGGTATTCGTCCGGTCCCTCCTCGATACGGGCGATGTCGCCCAGCCGGGTGATGTAGCTGTCGGCCCCGGCCGCGCCGGTGGCGGTGGCGGCGGTGTTGCCCGAGGCGGTGATGGTCGAACCTGCCGAGGTCACCTGGGCGGCGGTGGGGACGGCGGTGCTGGTGGTCGCGGCCGGCCGCACCGGCAGCTGGGCGAAGTCTTCGGGCTTGGCGTAGCCACGCTTGACGCGGATGGTGAAGTCCTTGCTGACCCCTTCCAGCGCCCCGGCCGGCAGTTCCAGGTTCTGGTTGTTCAGCGCGGTCTCGACGTCATCGACCGTCAGGCCGCGCGCCGCCATGGCGTCGGAATCCAGCCAGATGCGCATCGAATAGAGCGGCGCCCCGGCCAGGCCCACCGTCGCCACCCCGTCGATGGTCGATAGCCGCTCGACCAGATAGCGGTCGGCATAGTCGGCCAGCTCCAGCTGGTTCAACGTCGTGGAGGTCAGGTTCAGGAACAGGATGGGCGAGGAATCGGCCGTCGCCTTGGCGATCTGCGGCGGGTCGGCCTGGTCGGGCAGCTGGGCGGTCACCCGGCTGACGGCGTCGCGCACGTCATTGGCGGCGGCGTCCAGGTCGCGGTCCAGGCGGAAGGTGATGTTGATCCGCGAGACCCCGTCGCGGCTGGAGGAATTGACCCGGTCGATGCCCTGGATGCCCGAGACCTGGCGCTCGATCACCTGGGTGATGCGCTCCTCGATCACCTCGGCCGAGGCCCCGCGATAGTTGGTCGAGACCGAGACCACGGGCGGGTCGACATTGGGCAGCTCGCGGATCGGCAGGCTGAAGAAGGCCGCCAGGCCTATGACGCAGAGGATGATCGCCGCGACGGCGGCGAAGACGGGACGCTTTACGGAGATGTCGGAAAGCATCAGGCGCCGCGCTTGGCCGCGCGGGAGGGGGCAGCGCCCACCGGTTTCCCACCGGCCGGTTTCACCGCCTGGCCGTCCTGGACGCGGTTCAGCCCGTCGCCGACCACCTTGTCGCCGGGCGAAAGGCCCTGCTGGATCTCGACATAGCCGCCCTGGCTGGCCCCGATCGTGACGGTGCGGCGCTGGGCCTTGGTTTTGCCGCCCTGGGTCACCAGCAGGAAGACGTAGGCGGCGTCGCCCTCATAGGCGATGGCCGATTCCGGGATCGACACCGCCTGGCGCGCGCCATGGTCGATGGCGACCTTGACCAGCATGCCGGGCCGGATGGCGCCGGACGGGTTGGGGAATTCGGCCCGGGCCTTGATGGCTCTGGTCTGGGTGTTCACCCGGGTGTCGATCTGGGCGATGCGGCCCGCGAACCTCTGGCCCGGCAGCGAGTCGGGCGAGGCGGTGATGGCGCTGCCGACGTTGAGCACCGGCAGGTAACGGTCGGGCACGTCGAAATCGACCCGGATCACCGCCAGGTCGTCCAGCGAGACGATGGCCGAGCCCGGGTTGACCAGGCTGCCCGGCGAGATGTCCGACAGGCCCACCACCCCGGCGAAGGGCGCGCGGATCACCCGGTCCAGCTTGCGCGAGCGGGCGGCGGCGGTGGCGGCCTTGGCCGACTGCAGGGCGGCCAGATACTGCTCGGCGGAGGCTCTGGGGGCGACGCCGCGGTCGGCCAGGGTCTTCCAGCGGTCATAGTCGCGCTGGGCCTGGGCCTCCAGG
Source organism: Caulobacter ginsengisoli (assembly GCF_030814835.1). Classification (GTDB taxonomy): domain Bacteria; phylum Pseudomonadota; class Alphaproteobacteria; order Caulobacterales; family Caulobacteraceae; genus Caulobacter; species Caulobacter ginsengisoli. The sequence continues at coordinate 490,361 of NZ_JAUSVS010000001.1, read as the reverse complement.
GCGGCGGCCTGGGCGACCCCTGCGTCCTGCTCGGTGGCCTTGAGGTCGACCAGGATCTGGCCGGCCCGGACGGCCTGGCCGTCGCGGAAATGCACGGCGGTGACCAGCTCGGTCTGGTCGGAGGTGATGGTCACCGACTGGCGGCCCTTGGCCACCCCCAGCACCTCGATGCGGTCGGCGAAGGGGCGCGGTGTGGCGACCACCACGCTGACCACGGCGGCGCGGCCACCGGCCCCGCCGCCAGCGGCCCCGGGCTTCTTGCCGCCGGCGGTCGCCAGCTTGATGCCCCCGACGACGAACAGCAGCAGGAGGAAGGCGGCGGCTGCCACCAGGAAGAAATGCCGGCGGATCACAAGCGGCTCCGGGCGCCGCGGGAGCTGGCGCATGAACAGGGTTTACTGACCATATGCCGCGACGAATTGCCGCCGTCCAGTGACGGAAAGAAGACGCTGTGTTTCGAGGGGGAAATGTGGACGGCCCGGGCGTTTTCGCCCAGGCGTCACACCCTCCGCCGCGTTTTACGCGTCGTAGCCCGGCAGCGCCCGATCCAGCGAGCGCAGGCAGCCCGGCCAGGCCAGGCCGCCGATCATGCCCATGCCGCCGCCCATCTGGCCGCGCACCTCCGCCTGGGCCGAGTCCGGCGCATGCAGCACGCCGTCGCGGCCGGCCGACAGGGCCATGACCTGCTGCTTGCAGGCGCGCTCCAGGTAGAACATGCCGATCCAGCAGGCCGCGGCGCTGGAACCCACCGACAGGGTGCCGTGGTTCTTCAGCAGCATCAGGGTCTTGTCGCCCAGGTCGGCGACCAGCCGCTCGCGCTCGTCCAGGTTCAGGGCGATGCCCTCATAGTCGTGATAGGCCAGCTGCGGCAGGACGATCAGCGCATGCTGGCTGAGCGGCAGCAGGCCGTCCTTCTGGGCGGCGACCGCAACCCCCTGGTCCGAGTGCAGGTGCATGACGAACTTGGCGTCTTCCCGCGCGGCGTGGACGGCCGAGTGGATGGTGAAGCCCGCCGGATTGATGAAATAGGGCGTCTCCTGGAGAATCTTGCCGTCGAGGTCGATCTTGACCAGCGAACTGGCGGTGATCTCGCCGAAGAACTGGCCGTAGGGATTGATCAGGAAGTGGTGCTCGGGCCCCGGGATGCGGGCCGAGATGTGGGTGAAGATCATGTCGTCCCAGCCGTGCAGCGCCACCAGCCGGTAGAGCGCCGCCAGATCGACCCGCGCCTGCCACTCCTCGGCGCTGACCTTGCCCTTGAGCGAGCCCACGCCTGCCATATTGCCGTCGGCCATGGTGATTTCCTTCCCGTCCCTCGGCGTCCGACGCCGTTCTCCTAGGGTCGCGCCTGAGGGCGGGGGCGTCAAGTTTCGAGCTTGGCTCGCCTCTGGAAGCGTTGGAAGAGTCTCGATTTGGAACAGGAATCTGAATCCAAAGTAAATCGTCCGACAGTTTAACTATAACAGAACTATTCGAACACCGTTTGATAACGTCCTTGCGTTAGATTGTCGCAATCGATGGCGTAACTTACCTGATGATTAATTCGCCCGTCAAAACGACGGGTGTAACCTGAGAACGGGGGCTCTCGTGGCCATCAACAGCATCAATACCAATACCGGCGCGATGACCGCGCTGCAGAACCTGAACACCACCTCCAAACAACTGGAGACGGTGCAGGCCCGGATCAACACCGGCAAGAAGATCTCGAGCGCCAAGGACAACGGCGCGATCTGGGCCATCGCCCAGTCGCAACGGGGCACCTCGCAGTCGCTGAACGCGGTCAAGGACTCGATCCTGCGCGGGCAGTCGACCATCGACGTGGCCGTCGCGGCGGGCGAGTCGATCTCGGACCTGCTGGTCAACATGAAGGAAAAGGCGTTGGCCGCCTCGGACGCCTCGCTGGACTCCACCAGCCGCACGGCTCTCAACGAGGACTTCAAGGCCCTGCGCGACCAGGTCGCCAAGGCCGTCGCCAACGCCGACTTCAACGGCAGCAACATGATCAAGGCCGGCGGCGCGACCGTCGTGGCCCTGGGCAACGCCGACGGCACCTCGCGGATCACCGTGGCGGCCCAGTCGCTGGCCCTGGGCGGGGCCAACGTCACCGTCTCGGCCACCGGCACCATCGGCACGGTGACCACGGCCACGGCGATGATCGCCACCGTCACCACCTCGATCGCCAACGTCGGCGCCGCGCTCGCCAAGCTGGGCACGGGAACCAAGGCGCTGGACTCGCACCTCAACTTCGTCGGCAAGCTGCAGGACGCTCTGGACGCCGGCGTCGGCAACCTGGTCGACGCGGACCTGGCCAGCGAGAGCGCGAAATTACAGGCCTTGCAGACCAAGCGTCAGTTGGGGGTGCAGGCGCTGTCGATCGCCAATGCGTCGACGTCTTCGCTGTTAGGGTTGTTCAGGTAGAACTGGCCGCCTCCTCAGGGAGGCGGTTCTTTTCAATCTACCAAACTTCGTCTCCCCAGCGAAAGCTGGGATGCGGAGTGGTGGTTACCCCCGTACCCTCGGCACCGCATCCAGCCAGCGCGCATAAGCCCGCTCGCGCCCATGCTTGTCATCGCTGGGCGTCAGCAGCTCGCTCTCCGGCCGGGCGCCGGCGGCTTCCTCGGCGCTGGCGTAGACGCCGGCCCCGAGTCCGGCGAACAGCGCCGCTCCCAGCGCCGTGGTTTCCTGATAGCTGGCCCGGCACACTGGAATCCCCGTCAGGTCGGCCAGCCGCTGGCTGAACCACTGGCTCTGCGACATGCCGCCGTCGATGCGCAGCTCGGCCGCCGCGCCGAACGCATCGGGGGCGTCGGCCCGCATGGCTTCGATGAGGTCGCGGGTCTGCAGCGCGCAGGAATCGAAGGTGGCGGCGGCGATCTCCGCCAGGCCCGCGTCCCGGGTCAGCCCGAAGATGCCGCCCCGCGCATTGGCGTCCCACCAGGGCGCCCCCAGTCCCGTGAAGGCCGGGACCACGACCACGCCGCTGTCGGGCTTGGCGGTCTTGGCCAGGGCCTCGGCCCCGCGCGGGCCGCCGTGCAGGCCCAGGCCCTCGCCGAGCCACTGGATGGCGGCGCCGGCCACGAAGATCGAGCCTTCCAGGGCATAGGTGGTCTTGCCCCCAAGCCGCGCGGCGACGGTCGTGAGGAGTCGCGCCTTCGACAGCGGTTGGATTTCGCCGGTGTTGAGCAGCATGAAGCAGCCGGTGCCGTAGGTGGCCTTCATCTCGCCGGGATGGATGCAGCCCTGGCCCATCAGGGCGGCCTGCTGGTCGCCGGCCACGCCGCGGATCGGGATCTCGCGGCCCAGCAAGGCGGCGGCGATCACGCCGTAGTCGTCGGCGCAGTCCTTCACTTCGGGGAGCAGCGCGGCCGGGACCTCGATCAGGTCCAGCAGCTCGGGCGACCAGGCCTGTTTGCCGATGTCGAACAGCAGGGTGCGGCTGGCGTTGGTGGCGTCGGTGGCGTGGACGGCGCCGCCGGTCAGTTTCCAGATCACCCAGGTGTCCATGGTGCCGCAGAGCAGCTCGCCGGCCTCGGCGCGCGCGCGGGCCCCCGGCACATTGTCGAGCAGCCAGGCGATCTTGGTGCCGGAGAAATAGGGGTCGAGCAGCAGGCCGGTCAGCTCGGTCACACGCTTCTCATGGCCGGCCTTGGCCAGCCGCTCGCAGGTCTTGGCGGTGCGGCGATCCTGCCAGACGATGGCCGGATGGATGGGCCGGCCCGTGGCCTTGTCCCAGATGACCACCGTCTCGCGCTGGTTGGTGATGCCCAGGGCCGCCACCCGCTCGATGGCCCCCTCCCCGGCCTTGGCCACCGCCTCGCGCAGCACGGCCTGGCAGGCGCTCCAGATCTCCTCGCCATCGTGCTCGACCCAGCCGTCGTTGGGATAGGCCTGGCGCAGGGGGCGACTGGCGCTGGCCAGCTCGCGGCCATGGGCGTCGAAAACGATGGCCCGGGTGCTGGTGGTGCCCTGGTCAAGCGAGAGGATCAGCGGCTCGGCCATGGGTTTCAACTCCCTCAACAGCGGCTACCCGCCTTAAGTATGTTTTCACGAGACTAGGTCAGGATCATCATCGGGCGATAGGGATTCGGACCAGACGTTTGTGAGCATTGCTGCCGAAGCCATCAGGCTGGAAGCCCTGGCCCGCAGTAGGGCCCCGGAGGACCGTGAGCATCTGCTGGATGCCCTGGTCGACCTCTGCGCCAACGCCGACCCCGCCGAGTTGACCGGCGCGCCGCAGATCCAGGCGCTGCTGCAAGCCGTCTTCATGAGCCTGGTCGCCGAGGCCGAGCGCGATATCCGCCGCCGCCTGGCTGAGAAGATCGCCCCCGTCGCCTGGGCCCCCGCGGGCCTGGTCAATGTGTTGGCCCTGGACGAGATCGAGATCGCCGGCCCGGTCATCGCCGAAAGCCCGGTGCTCAAGGACCACGACCTGATCCGCCTGCTGGTCGAATCCACCCTGGAACACCAGATCGCCGTCGCACGCCGGGGCAGCCTGTCGGCCACCGTGGTTGAAGCCATCCTGCAGCAGGACGAACCGGCGGTGCTGACCGCGCTGGCCTGCAACGACACCGCCGAGATTTCCCAGAGCGGCATGGTCCGGCTGGTCGAGACCGCCCGCCGCCAGGCCGCCCTGCGCTCGCCGCTGGCCCGTCACCCGCGCCTCTCCTCCGATCTGGCCCAGCGGCTTTATGTCTGGGTCGGCCAGTCCCTGCGCGCCGCCCTGATCTCGCGCTTCCGCCTGGACCCCATGGAGTTGGACGCGGCCCTGGCCAGCGCCGTGCGCGACGCCCATGCCGCCGTCGAGGGCGGCGAGATCCGCCTGGACACCGACGCCGAGCAGCTGGAACAGGAGCGCCGGCTGATCGGCAAGCTGGCCGAGGCCGGCCAGCTGCGCCCCGGCTATCTGCTGCGGGCCCTGCGCGAGCGCCGCCTGCCGCTGTTCGTCTTTGCCCTGGCCACCCTGGGCAAATTCGAGGTCGACCATATCCAGCGGGCTATCGACAGCGACCGGCCAGAGCTGCTGGCCCTGGCCTGCGCCGCCGTCGGCATCGACCGCAGCGTCTTCCCGGCCATCCTGGACACCGTCCGCGAGCTGAACGGCGGCCATCCCGGCGGCGGTGACGAAGGCGCCCGCAAGGCCGCCAACGCCTTCGGTCCCTATGCGCCCGACATCGCCGGGGCCGCGTTCAGACAGACGGCCAGTTCCTTCTAGACAAGGCCGGCGGCGTAGGGCCTTTCTCAGGCCATGCAGCGAACGTCGATCACCCGCCTGACCTTCAAGGCCAGCGACCGCCCCGAGGCCCAGGAGGCCCGGGTGCGGCTGATGGCCCGCTATGGCGACGCCGGCGACAGCGACGCCCAGGTGGTGGTCGCCCTGGGCGGCGACGGCTTCATGCTGGAGACGCTGCACGAGAACCTGGGGGCCAGCAAACCGATCTACGGCATGAACCGCGGCTCGGTCGGCTTCCTGATGAACGAATACGCCGAGGACGGCCTGCTGGAGCGGATCAACGGGGCCGAGCGCGCCGTCATCCACCCCCTGGCCATGGTCGCCATCGACAGCCACCGCCGCCAGCACCGGGCCCTGGCCATCAACGAGGTCTCACTGCTGCGCCAGACCCGCCAGACCGCCAAGGTGCGAGTCTCCATCGACGGCAAGGTGCGGATGGGCGAGCTGATCTGCGACGGGCTGATGGTGGCGACCCCGGCCGGGTCGACGGCCTATAACCTGTCGGCGCACGGGCCGATCATTCCGATGGACTCAAGAGTGCTGGCCCTGACTCCGATCAGCGCCTTCCGGCCGCGCAGATGGCGGGGGGCGCTGCTGTCGCATACGGCGCGGGTGACCCTGGAAGTGCTAGAGGCGGATAAGCGCCCTGTCAGCGCCGTGGCCGACAATTTCGAGGTCCGCGACGTGGTCGAGGTTCATGTCGGCGAGGACCGCGGCATCAGCCTGACCATGCTGTTCGACGCCGGGCGCAGCCTGGAAGAACGGGTGCTGGCGGAGCAGTTTTCGGCCTAAGCCGCCACCGCCCCCGTCGCCAGCGGCAGGTCCACATAGAAGCACGCCCCGCCCAGCGGTCCGTCCTGCAGCCCGACATCCCCGTCCTGCAGCCGCGCCAGTTGGCGGGCCACCGCCAAGCCGATGCCGTGGCCCTGGACGTCGGTGTCGACGGCGCCCAGGCGTTCGAAAGGCTGGAACAGGCGGTCCCGCTGGGCGGCCGGCACGCCCGCGCCATTGTCGGCGACCAGCACCCGGATCCGCGCGCCCAGCACCTCGACACTGACCTCCACACGCGGCGGTCGGCCGCCGTATTTGGCGGCGTTGACCAGCAGGTTGACCAGGATCTGCTTGAACCGGGCCGGGTCGGCCAGCACCGCCAGGCCCGGGACGATGGGGGCGATGCGGTATTCCGGCTTGAAGTCGCGGGTGCGGAACAGGGCCGCCGTATGGGCCTGGGTCACGATGTCGGCCAGGTTGGTGGGCCGGGGCTTGAGGCTCAGCCGCCCGGCGTTGATCGCCGCCTCGTCCAGCAGGTCGCCGGCCAGTCCCTCGACCTCGGCGGCGCAGAGGGCGATGTTGGCCAGGCCCTCGCGCTGGCCCGCGGTCAGCTCGCCCAGCGCCCCCTTCTGCATCAGTTCGGTCAGGCCCAGCACCCCGCCCAACGGCGAGCGGATTTCGTGACTGACATGGGCCAGCAGCCGCTCGCGCATCTCGGCGCGGCGCTCCGCCTCGCGGGCGTAGGCGTCCAGGCGCGACAGGGCCATGGCCAGCGGATGCACGGCCAGGATCTGGCCAGCGACGAAGGCCTGCAGCACCAGCACGGTGACCTGCGGACCACTGTGATCCATGGCGGCGATGGGGCCAAAGCCCAGGGCCGACATCAAGGCGGCGATGGCGGTGGCGATGGCCACGGCCGTGGTCCCGCCGGCGGCGCGGCCGGTCCACACCGCCAGCATTACGCAGGGGGTGATGGCGAACAGCAGCGGCAGGTCGGTGCGCAGGAAGGCCAGCACGGTGGCCGCGGCGACCAGGGCCTGCACGCCGAGATTGCGGACCAGGTCGCGGGTGGCGACCTGCTCGGGCAGCGGGCGCCAGCGGACCGACAGGAAGGCCGGGGCGAAGACCGCCATGCCCAGCATGTCGGCCACCAGCCACTGCAGCGAGGCGGCCGGGTAGAACAGGGTTCCGCTACTCAGCCCGCTGGCCAGGCCGGCGACGGCGCAGGAAGCCAGCGGCCCGGCGATCACCCCGCCGCCGATCAGCCGCAGCAGCGCGCGCTCGTCGCGCAGCGGCATGGCCTGGCCCCGCATCACCCAGGCGGCTATGGCCACCTCGACCATGTTGGCGGCCGCGAAGCCCACCGAGATGGCGGCCGGCCGGTCGAACAGCACGGTGGTGGCCACCAGCACCCCGAAACTGACCGCCAGGGCGGCGGCCGCCTCGGTCCGTCCGCGGAAGCCGCGCAGCAGGAAGGCCAGGATCAGGGCGTTGGCTGGCCAGAACGACACCACGATCTCGGAATCGCGGAAGAAGGCCATGCTGACGGCGCTGAGCGCGGCGATCAGGGCGGAGAGCAGAACAAGCAGCAGCAGGAAGCGACGACTGGCCATGCGGACGGGCTCCGACTTGAAGGCGGCAGTGAGTCGGAGCCCGACACGGCGACTCACATCGCGGTCAGGATAACGCCGTTCTACAGTTTAGCCACGTCCAGCGCCTCGACCCCCTGCCCGGCGCTGGCCGCCGCCTGGGCCGCCTTGGCCGCCTTGAACCCCGGCCGCGCCTGCATGCGCTCCCAGTAGGCGGTCACGACCGGCGGGAACTCCTCCGCCAGGCCCAGGGTCTGCGCCAGCAGCAGCGCATAGCTTACCGAGATGTCCCCGCCGGTGAACCGCCCGGCCGCTACGAACCCGGATGTCTCCAGCATCCGGGCCAGGCCCCGCAACCGCGACAGGAACCACTTGGCATAGTCGTCGGCCACCTGCGGCTGGCGGCGCTCCCTGGGCTCCAGCCGGAGGTAGCGCAGCACCAGGGTCTGGGGGAAGGTCAGGGTCGCCTCGCCGAAATGCAGGGCGTTGAGATAGGCGCCGTAACCCGCCTCGTCGGTCCCGACCGCCAGATTGCCGGGGCTGTGGCGGCTGCAGAGGTATTCGACGATGGCGGCGGACTCGGTCATCCGCGTCTCGCCCTCGACGAACAAAGGAATGGTGCCCAGCGGGTTTTCGGCCAGATAGTCCTTTGCAAACACCCGCGGCGGGAAGGGCAGCATGCGCAACTCATAGGGCAGCCCCAGCTCCTCCAGCGCCCAGAGCGGCCGGAACGAGCGGGCGTCGGCGCAGTGGTAGAGGATCATGGCCGGGGTCCTGTGGAGCGATCGGGGGGCAGCTTAGCCGCCTCGCGCCCCAAGTCACGGAGGCGATTGAACAATCGTCGCTGCCAGCGTGTGGATGACAACGCTTCCCCCTGTGGCTGAACGTCGCGCAGAAACCCCTGTCTCACCCCTTATTAACCGCTCCGCTCTACCGTGAGGCTGTGCAACGCCATGAGGAGGCGACCCGCGTGAGCGACAACCCGACGGTCCAGGTCATCCAAAGCCCGAACATGCTGCGCCTGAAGGTCGGCGGCAGGTTGGGCGGCATCGACGCCAGCGCCATCGCCAAGGCCGAAGCGGCCCTGAAAAGCCTGTCGGGCAACTTCGCCGAGTGGCTGAACGACGAGGTCTCCAAGCTGGAGAAGGCCCAGTCCCGCATCCGCGCCGAGGGTGTCAACCGCGACACCACCGAGGCCCTCTACATGCGGGCCCACGACCTCAAGGGTCTGGGCGCGACCTATGAGTTTCCGCTGGTCACCCGCATCGCCGGCTCGCTCTGCCGCCTGATCGACGATCCCGAGACCCGCGAGCAGGCCCCGATGTTCCTGGTCGACGCCCACATCGACGCCATCAAGGCGGCGGTGCGTGACGGGATCAAGACCGATACCCATCCCACGGGCCGGATGCTGGCCGAAGCGCTGGAAAGCCAGGTCGCGCAGCTGGCGGCTTAAGCCATCGAGGCTGGGGACTGGCTCGGTTCGCGGAACCGTGCCTGTCCCCGCTCTCTTCTCTCTTATCGTATCGCCGACATCGACTCCTCGACCGCGCCATAACCGGCGTCCGGCGGGATGACCAGGACCGCGCCGCCCTCACGGCGCTCCACCTTCGGCAGCACCGTCACCAGCGTCCGCGCCCGCGACTTCTCCACCGCCTCGGTCACGCTCGAACTCTCCGCCAGCAGTTGCAGGTTCATGCGGGTGGGGAAGATCACCGTCCGCTCGCCCGCCGCCGCCAGGCGCAGCGCCTCGCCCGGCGCGATCCATTCGGCGTCGACCGTTTCGCGGCCGTCATGGGCGGCCAGCTGGGTGCTGTCGGCGCTGACCACGTAGAACCAGGTGTCGAACCTTTTCGGCATCATGTCCGGGGTGATCCAGCGGGCAAAGACGGTGAGCGCCGTCAGCTCCAGCCGGATATCCAGCTCGACGATCAGATCCAGGAAGCTGCGCCGGTCGGCCTCGATGTCGGCCCTCGCGGCGTCGGCGCGCGGGTTGCCGTGATAGACCGAGCCGTCCGGGTGGCGGGCGACGATGATGCCGGCTTCCTCATAGGACTCGCGAATGGCGGCTATGCGCAGAGGCCGCTCATCGGGATCGACATCGTGCCAGCCGGTGGTGTGGCCTTCCCAGGCGCTGTCGTGATCGCCCTGGTGGGTCTTGCCGCCCGGGAAGACCAGGGCGCCGGAGGCGAAGTCGATCTGGTGATGGCGCTTGACCATCAGCACCTGGAACTCGGGCGCGTCGCGGACGAGCAGGACGGTGGCGGCGGGGCGGATCGGAACCGCAGGCTTCTCTTCAGACATGCCTTAGCTTGGCGCGCGTCGCGGCCAGCGGGCAAGCCTCACCCAGCGGCAACCTTCGACGCGGCCTCGCGGGTGATGCGGTCCATCTTGTCGAGCAGATAGTCGACATCGTCGCGGGCGGCGGTTTGCGGCTGGGTCAGGAAGCGCTGCAGCATGCGCTCCTGGAAGCGCTCCCGGTCGCGCAACTCGCCGTCGAATTCCACCGAATGGAAGGTGTCGACCCCGGCCCGGAAGGCGGCGTAGAGCCGGGCCGGCAGCCCGGCCCGCTCGTAGATGGCCCGCAGGCCCAGCGGCCCGGCGTCGTGGATCATCAGCCAGGTGCGGTGATGCGGCACCCCCGCCAGCTCGGCGACGGCGCACTCGAAGAAGGTCATGTGGCCATGCGCCAGGCAGCGCAGCAGCAGCGAGGGCGTCAGGCGCTCGGCCTTGCGCAGGTGGGCGGCGAAGGCCTTGGGGTCGGCGGCGCGGCCGGCCTGGTCGACCAGGTCGACGACGGCGCGTTCCTTGGTGTCGATGGTCAGCTGCAGCGCCACCTCGGCCGAGACGGCGTGGTGGTTGATCAGGTGCTCGCGGACCTGGTCGCCGACCAGTTCGATCAGCCGCTCGGTGATCGAGAGCGGCAGGGCGTTGCGATAGGCGACGGCGGCCAGAACCTGTTCGGACTTCTCGAACCGCTGGATAGCCTTGGAGAGGGTGCGCTCGGAGAAGGTGGCGTTGTCGTTGGCGCAGGCGGTCTTCACCGCCGTTTCGGCGCCGTGCTCGACGATGGCGGCGGTGACCTTTTCCGAAAGGATCGGGCGCTTGGCGATGGCCGTCTGGCGGACCGGGCCGCCCAGCCGGACGATCTCGGCCAGGTCGTCGTCGGTGAACACCGGCGAGAAGTTCAGCACCGGCAGGCAGACGCTCTCGACATCCCTGGCCAGCTTCATGGCCACGTCATGCGGCAGGACGTCGGACTGCTTGAGCGTCACGGCCAGGGCCCGGCGCACCAGTTCGGCGGCGTCATTGGCCATGACCCGCAGGATATCGCCGGCCTTGGCGCGGTCCTCGTCGGTCAGCTCACCCCGGTCGATGACCCGGCACAGCTTGTGGGCGGCGATGGCGCGCTCGTCGGGGGTCGCGCCCTTGATCAGGGTGCGAATGTCGGTGTCGGTCAGCGCGGCCCGCGTCGTGCCCATGAGTCCCCTCGCCCGCCCTCGGTTCTGCGGCGATGCCTAGGATCATGAGTCGTTAGGCTTAACGATCGATTATGAGTTCTCCCCAGATCGCTGTTCTGTGACCCGCAAATTAAGGCTGCGACGTAACGTCTCAACAACCCTGACCGGCTACTGTGCACGCCTCTGATGTCGGGGTGACCCTGTGCTTAGACTGCTGTTTCCAGGCGCCGCCGCGCCGGCCCGCGGCGGCCCGACGATGGCTATCCAGGCCCTCGAGGCGCAGCGCGCCCTGCTCCCTTATGCCCTGATCTTCTTCGGGGTCAGCCTGCCGATCTATGTCTGGGCCGGCTCGTTCGCCGAGGACGCCACCTGGATGGCGGCGACCTTCGCGGTGTTCGCCATCAACTGGGGGGCCTTCTATGCGGTGACCGGCTGGCTGCGCCGCCCGCAGGCCCAGGACCCCGCCCTGCGCGCCCGGGTGCAGATTCTGGGCGCCCTGCTCTGGGCTGGAGCCGTGGCCCAGATCGCCGCCTTCGCCGACGGCGCGGGCGTGGTGCGCGAGCCGTTGCTGATGCTCAGCACCGCCGCCGCCGTGGCCGTCACCTTCTTCACCGCCCCCAATCTCACCGGCCTGCTGATCGTCGGGCCAATCGCCTGCGCCGGTCCGCTCTGGGCGCTGTTCTCTCGGCCGCAGACCTCCGACGCCGGCGTCCTGGCCTTTGGCGCGGTGGCGCTCTCGATGGCCCTCTGCCTGGTGGTCAACCGCACGCTCAGGGGCCAGGCCGCCATGGCCGCCGAGCGCGAGGCGCTGATCGCCGAGCGCGCGGTATCGCTGGAAAGGGCCCAGAAGGTGGCCCGCTCCAAGTCCGACATCGTCGCCACCCTCAGCCACGAAATCCGTAACGGCCTGAACGGCGTGACCCACGTGCTGGCCGCCGCCGCTGGGCAAGGGGGGCGAGCGGCTCCTTCGCGCGAGCAGCTCAACGCGGCCCTGACCGCCGCCAACGAGCTGGTGGCGGTGCTCAACGCCACGCTGGATTCCGAGACCGCCGAGCAGGGCCGGCTTATGCTCGACAGCCAGCCCTTCGACCCCGTCCGCCTGACGCGGGATCTGGTGCTGCTCAGCCGCCCGCACGCCAGCGCCAAGGGTGTGGAGCTGACCCTGCATGTCGACGCCGAACTGGAAAACCGCACCAGCGGCGCGGTCGTCGCCGACGTCACCCGGGTGCGCCAGGTGCTCTCCAACCTGATCGGCAATGCGGTGAAATACACCGTGCGCGGCCGCATCGAGGCCCGTATTGAGCGGCGCGGCGATGGCCGCATCGCCATAGAGATCGCCGACACCGGCCCCGGCCTGACCCCCGAAGAGCTGGAACAGGCTTTCGAACCCTTCCGCCGCATCGAGCGCACCGGCGCGGGCGTGCCGGGCGCGGGCCTTGGCCTGTCGCTTTCGCGCCACCTCACCGACCTGATGGGCGGGCGGCTGGACTGCCGCAGCGCGCCGGGCGTCGGCAGCTGCTTCACCGTCGACCTGCCCTTCGACGACGGCGCCTTCTGCGAAGGGATCGAGGTCGGCCCGGCCATCTCCGGCGATCCGGCCAAGCGCCAGTTGCGGGTGCTGGTCGCCGAGGACGACGCCCTCAACGCCGCCATGCTGCGGGCCATCCTCGAGCAGCTGGGCCACAAGGTCGTCCACGCCCAGAACGGCCGCCGCGCCGTGGACCTGGCCAAGCTCGCCGACTTCGACCTGATGATGCTGGACGGCCGCATGCCGGGCCTGGACGGGCCGGCGGCGGCGGCGGCGATCCGGGCGCTGGACGGCCCCGTGGCCAACACCCCGATCATCGCGGTGATCGGCGGCGACGCCGACGAGGCGCGGGAATGCCTGGATGCGGGCGTGGACGCGGTGCTGCGCAAGCCGGTGACCGTGGCCGGGGTGGCGCGGGCCGTGGCGGATGCGGCGGCCAGAGGGCGGATGGACGCCGAAGCGGCGCGGTCGGTCGCCTAGAGCCCCTCGACCTTCGCCCCCAGGCTGAGGCCGCGTCTTGCCGCCTCGCCGCCTGCCAGCTCCAGCACCCAGCGCCCCACCGCCAGCGACAAATTCCCCGGCAGCGCCTCCTCCGACCAGGCCGGCGCCTGGGCCTCGACATGCAGCACCCGTCCCTCGGCATCCAGCCACAGGATATCCAGCGCCACCCGCACTCCCCGCATGAAGAACGGATGCGGCCCAGAGTCCGGCAGTTCGAACAGCATCGCCTCGTCCCGGCCGACGCGGTCGCGGTGCATCAGGCCCTGGGCGCGCAGAGCGGGATCCTGAGGGTATTCGGCCTTGACAAAACTGCCGTCGGGCATCGTCAACCCCAGCGGCTTCACAGGGTTGGCGGGAGCCAGCGGCGCGGCCCGCAACGCCCGGGGATCGGCGCCTTCGACCACTTGGCTGGCCTTGAACCCCCGCAACACCCAGCTACCTGCCGCCACCGGATCGCCAATCCCTCTCGCCAGCCACGGCCCTGGATCGGAGACGCCATAGGCCGCCCACAGGCTGTCCTTGCCGGCCAGCCGCGCGGCCCTCGCCCAGAGGTCGGCGCCGGCCAGGGCGGCGTCGTTGCGCAGGGCCAGGCGCTCGTTGCGCCAGAGGGGTCTGCCGGCGGTGCGGTCCAGCCAGGTTCGCACCAGTTCGGCGTCCGGCGGTGGCGCTGGCGCAGGCTCGCCGAACAGGGCGGCGAAGGTGCGGCTTCCCTCGTATTCCCGCGCCCGGGCGGCGGCCTCGCGGCCCGCCAGCAGAGCGACCAGGCGCGGAGCGGCCGGATCGGCGCCGGCCAGCTTGCCCAGTAGGGTGTCGGCCATGGCGGCGCTGGCGGTGAGGTCGTCCTCCATCCGCCGCAGCAGGTCCGTGAGGCTGGGCGGCGCCGCGGGCTGGCCCCTGGCCTGCTGGGCCGCCACCCGCTCGACGGCGGCCAGGACGCCGCGCAGGTCGGCGGCGGCCTGCATCCAGGGCGGGGCGGCCAGCCCCTCGGCGTCGAGGGCTGAGCGCAGATAGAGGGCCCCATGCAGGGCGGCGGCCAGGGCGTTGATCGTGGCGTGCTCGGCGCGCAGGGCCTCGATGGCCGGGCCGAGCGGCGCACTCTGCCGCAGCAGCCAGGCGTCGAACCGGCCCTGCTGCGTCCCACGGAAGGCGGCGCGGTCAGCGGCGCGGGAGGCCCCATCCTCACCGGCCTGTTCGGCCCATCGCGCCTCAAGCTCGGCCGGCGATCCCGCGGGCGCGGCGGCGCGCCAGGCGTCGAAGGGTTCGCGGCGCGGGCCGCTGGCCAGCAGCTCGCCCAGTTCGTCCAGGCGCGGCCCCAGCGTGTCCAGCCCCCGGCCCGCCGTCAGCAGCCGGTCGGCCAGGGTCAGATAGGCGATCAGGTCGCCCTCCCCGCTCCAGGTCGCGTCCCAGGCGTCCTCCTGCAGGGCGACGATCTCGGCCTCGTCCAGGCCGTCGAGTGGGACCTCGAAGTCGTGCCGGCAGCGGTAATAGCCCTTGGCCCCGGCGTTACCGAACGCCCAGCCCTCGATCGGCAGGCGGGCTTCGACGGTGTTCAGCAGCAAGGTCTGGACGCCCGCCGTCGTCTTCACGAACACCGGCATGACCCGCGACTCACCGATCTGGCGGATGACGAGGTCGTCGCCGTCGCGGCTGAACCGCAAGGTCGGGACGCCCGCCCGTTCGGCCAGGGGCGCGGCGACCAGGGCCACGGGCTGGCCGCTCTGGGCCTCCAGCGCCGCCCACAGGTCGTCGGCCGTGACAGTTCCGCTCTTGGCCACGTAGCGGCGCACCCCGGCCTGGAACACGTCCTCGCCCAGCCAGGCCTCCAGCAGGGTCAGGAGGGCCGCGCCCTTGCGGTAGGCGGCGATGTCGAAGCGCTCGGCGATCTCCGCCTCGGTGACCGCGTCGCGGCGCAGCGGCCGCGCGTCCAGGGCCATGGCGGCGCGGGTGGCGCGCACCCGGGCGGGCTCATTGGGGACGGCCTTGGCCGCCATCCAGGTGGCGAAGCCCTCGTTGAGCCACAGGTCCCGCCAGCCGGCCGGGCTGACCAGGCCACCGAACCACTGGTGGGCCAGTTCGTGAGCGACCAGTTCGGCGATGTCGCGGCGCTGGCGCTCGTCCGTGGGCCGAAGGTCGCCCTCCCGCAGGAACACCGCCCCGATATTTTCCATGCCCGCCGCTTCCAACCGAGGGGCTGCGACAAGGTCCAGCTTGGCGAACGGCGGCGGCAGGCCCAGCCAGCCCTGGTGAAAGGTCAGGGCCGACCGGGCGGTCCCGAAAGCGAAGTCGAGGCCGGTCAGGTCCAGCCCGTGCAGGGTCAGGGCGATCTCACCGACCTGGGCGGTGTGCGCCTGGAACCGCCCGATGGCCAGCGCCAGCAGGTTGGTCGGCAAAGGCGGCGTCGGCTCGAAACTGGCCCGCTCGCCATCTCGCCCACCGATGGCGGCGTTGGACACCACCGTTTGATTGGGGGCGGCCGTCACCGACAGTTCGAAGGGGCAGCGGTGGGCCGGGTCGTCGAAACAGGGGAATACCCGCCGGGCATGGGTCGGCTGCATCTGGCTGAGCAGCCAGTCGCCGTCGCTGTAGAGGCCGCGCGGGGTCTCGCCGATCGGGCCGGCGTAGGCGATGACCAATTCGGCGGCCCGCGCCCGCACCGTCAGCCTGCCGTCGGCCAGCGTCCAGGGCGCGAGAACCCCGTCCGCCTCGACGCTCAGGATGTCGAGGTCGACGCAGTCCAGCTCGACCGCATCCGCCGGTCCGCTCAGGCCAATGACCACCCGCCCGGCGAAGCGCCGCGCGGCCAGGTCCGGCTCCAGACTGAGGCGATAGTATCGTGGTGAGACGGCAACCATGGGCGGCCGCGAACTTGGCCGCTTCGCTGGCTAGCGTCCAGTCTTGCGGGCGTCGGACAGCACCTTGAGCATCTCGGCCGACAGCATGGCGCTGGGCAGGCCCCCGCCGGTCCGGCGGTCGGCGGATTGGGGGCCGCGCAGGATGAAGTCGACCAGCTCGGCCTGCTGTTGCTGCAGGTCGGCGTTGCGGCCCCGGGCGTATTGGATGAAGCCCTGGTCGGGGGTGACCTGCGGGGCGACCGCGCCGCCGCCGCCGGTGCGGGTCAGGTTACCGTAGAGCTCGGCCACGGTCACCGCCCGCCCGGCGCGGTAGAAGATCGAGCGGTTGGCGGCCGCGGCGTCGGGAAACAGGTTGGCGGCGGTGGCGCCGGGGCTGGTCGCCATGGCCTGGATCAGCTGGGCCGAACCCTTGGGGCCCAGGAAGTGGGCGGCGTAGAGTTCGCCGCCGGTCGGCTCGCGCCCGATCCGGCCGCGAATATAGGCGGCATTGTCGCTGGTCAGCTCGCCGGCCATCAGCGAGGCGGCCTTGGGGTCCAGCCGCAGAGCCAGCACCGCCTTGCGGGCGTCGGCCCCGGCCACCCGATAGCGGCCGTCGGATCCCTGGGTGATCAGGTCGGCATAGCGGGCATAGCCGTGCTTGGCGCCGTATTTCTTCAGCGTGCCCAGCCAGGTCTGCTCGACGAACTGGAAGAGGCCGGCGGCCGAGGAGGTTGGAGCCTGGGCGCCGGGGCGCAGGCCGGACTCGCGGTTGGCCGTCCCCAGCAGAAAGGAGAAGTCCACCCCCGTCGCCGCGGAGGCCTTCTGAATGGCGCCCTCAACGACGCCCCGGATTCCATCGACGGCCATACCCCTTGATGGGCAAATATTGTTAAGCGCCGCTTAACCCCTGCCCCATCGCTCAGACGCCCACCCAAAACGGGTGAAACGAACGTTTGTTGAAAATGCGAATTGTTTGCATTTTCTCGTTTACGGAACTGCGGACCCGTGTGACCCTCATCTCAACCACAACAAGGCCCAGGGAGGGTCCGATGGTCGTCAGTCAGTCCAACGGTTTTGCGGCTCCGATCGGCTCGGGGGATTATATCAAGCGGCCCGGCCTTTCGCGGATGATGGTGATCGCCATCGGCGTATCGGTGGCGGTCCATGTCGCCCTGGTCAGCTATCTGGCCTATCAGAAGTTCAGCCAGCCGATGGAGATCCCCGACACAGACCGGCCGCTGGTCGGAATCAGGCTGCCCAAACCCTTGCCCAAGCCCACGCCCGTCGAGCGGACCAAGACCACGCCGCCGCCGACCACCGTCAAGACCCGCGCCACCGACGCGCCACCGACCGACGTCGAGACCAGCCCTCTTCCCTCCACCGACCAGACTGCGACGAAGGACGATACCGGCTCGCCACCGGTCATCTCGGACGGCCCGCCCACCACCGGGACCGGCTCGGACCCCATCGTCAACACCCCGCCCGTGATCGCCAACCCGACCTGGATCAAGCGGCCGGGCGCGCGGGAGTTCAGCAAATACTATCCGGAAGACGCCATTCGCCTGGGCCTGTCGGGCGCGGTGAACCTGCGCTGCACCGTCGCCGCCAACGGCTCGGTCGGCGGCTGCGTGGTGACCTCCGAAACGCCGGCCGGCAAGGGCTTTGGCCGGGCGGCCCAGAAGCTGTCGCGCTACTTCGTGATGAGCCCCCGCACGGTCGACGGCAAGCCGGTGGACGGGGCGCTGGTGACCATCCCGATCAAGTTCGGGTTGGAATAGAGTCGAGCACTCAGCCCTTCCCCCGCCAGCGGGGGAAGGGCTTGAACGCCAAACTCCCGCCTTGCCCTTGCCGCAACGCCCGGCGATGTTGCGGCTCGTTTTGCCCTTGGCGGCCAGAGATCTCGCTGAATGACCCGTATTCTACGCCCGGCGCTGGTCGCCCTGACCGCGTTGGCCCTGAGCGCTTGCGCCTTCCAGCCTCACCTGCCCAAGCTGCCGTTCAAGGGTGGCAAGCCGGCGGCCGCCGCGCCCACCACAGCCGCCGCCCCGCGCCGCACCGAATGGCCTCAGGCCAAGTCCGACGTCCCGGCCGATCCGCGCGTGCGGTTCGGGGTGCTGCCCAACGGCATGCGCTATGCGATCATGAAGAACGCCACCCCGCCGGGGCAGGCCTCGCTGCGGCTGCGCATCGACGCCGGCTCGCTGAACGAGACCGACGCCCAGCAGGGCCTGGCCCACTTCCTCGAGCACATGGCCTTCAACGGCTCCAAGGCCATCCCGGAAGGCGAGATGGTCAAGATCCTGGAGCGCCACGGCCTGGCCTTCGGGGCCGACACCAACGCCTCTACCGATTTCGACGAGACGATCTACAAGCTGGACCTGCCGCAGACCGATGACGACACCGTCGACTCATCGCTGCAGATCCTGCGCGAGACGGCCAGCGAGCTGCTGATCGCCCAGGACGCCGTCGACCGCGAGCGCGGCATCGTGCTCAGCGAAGAGCGCACCCGCGACGGCCCCGGCTATCGCATCTACAAGTCGCGCCTGGCCTTCCTGCTCAAGGGCCAGCGGCCCTCGACCCGCTTCCCGATCGGCCAGGTGGAGGTGCTGAAGACCGCTCCGGCCAGCCAGATCCGCGACTTCTACGCCAAATACTACCGCCCCGACCGGGCGGTGCTGGTGGCGGTCGGCGACTTCGACGTCGACGCCATGGAGGCCAAGATCAAGGCCCGCTTCGGCGACTGGAAGGCGACCGGCCCCGACGGCGGCGACCCCGACCTGGGCGCCCTGGCCCAGCGTGGCCCCGAGACCCTGGTCAAGATCGAACCGGGCTCCTCGACCTTCCTGCAGCTTTCCTGGACCGCCGCCCCCGACCTGGCTCCCGACAGCGTCGAAAAGCGCCGCCGGCAATGGCTGGAGCGGCTGGGCTTCGCGGTGCTGAACCGCCGCCTGGGGACCATCGCCCGCGGCGACAACCCGCCCTTCCTCAGCGCCGGGGCCTTCCGCACCGACCAGCTGCACGCCGCCCAGATCACCAATGTCGCCGTCAGCGCCCGCCCGGGCGAGTGGCAGGCGGCCCTGCAGGCGGTCGACCAGGAACAGCGCCGGGCCGTGCAGTTCGGCGTGCGCCAGGACGAACTGGACCGCGAGATCGC
Organism: Caulobacter ginsengisoli; assembly: GCF_030814835.1. Taxonomy (GTDB): domain Bacteria; phylum Pseudomonadota; class Alphaproteobacteria; order Caulobacterales; family Caulobacteraceae; genus Caulobacter; species Caulobacter ginsengisoli. The sequence continues at coordinate 471,299 of NZ_JAUSVS010000001.1, read as the reverse complement.
CGAGATCCGCGCGGCCCTGCAAGCCCAGGTCTCCGGGGCCGCCACCCAGAAGACCCCGAACCTGGCCGGCGACATGCTGGACAGCCTGACCGACGACGACGTCATCACCAGCCCGCAGCAGGACCTGGAGCTGTTCGAGAAGATCGTGAAGGACCTCAAGGCCGACACCGTCTCGGCCAGCCTGAAGGCCGCCTTCGAGGGGAATGGCCCGCTGCTGTTCATGGCCTCGCCCACCGAGATCCAGGGGGGCGAGGCGGCCGTCACCGCCGCCTACGCCGCCAGCCGCGCCACGCCGGTGACCGCCCTGGCCGCCTCCACCCTGATGGCCTGGCCCTATGACAGCTTCGGCGCTCCGGGCAAGGTGGTCGACCAGCATGAGATCGAGGACCTGGACGCCGTCTTCGTCCGCTTCGACAACGGCGTGCGGCTGACCGTCAAGCCGACCAAGTTCCGCGACGACCAGGTGCTGGTGAAGGTGCGGATCGGCGATGGCATGCTGGACCTCTCCCGCGATCGCCAGTCGATGATCTGGGCCAGTTCGTCCCTGATCGAAGGGGGACTGGGCAAGATCAGCGCCGAGGACATGGACCGGGTGCTGGCCTCGCACATCTACGGCGCCAACTTCCGGGTCGAGGACGACGCCTTCTCGCTCAGCGGCTCCACCCGTCGCGACGATCTGAATACCCAGCTGCAGGTGCTGGCCGCCTATGTCAGCGACCCGGGCTTCAAGCCCGAGGCCTTCCAGCGCATGAAGAGCTATGTCGCCACGCTGAACGACCAGCTGGTCGCCACCGATGGCGGGGTGTTCGGCCGCGACCTGCCCGGCCTGATCCACAACGGCGACAAGCGCTGGACCTTCCCCCAGCCGGCCGACATCGCCGGCAGCGACCTGGCCGCCTTCAAGGGCCAGTTCGGCCCGGCCCTGGCCAGCGGCCAGATCGAGGTGCTGGTGGTCGGCGACGTCACCGTCGACAAAGCCATAGCAGCCGTGGCCGCCACCTTCGGCGCCCTGCCCTCCCGCCCCGCCGGCATCCCTCCCGGCAGCGACGCCCTGACCGCCGGCTTCCCGGGCGGCGGCGGCGAGCCGGTGGTGCTGACCCACAAGGGCCGCGAGGACCAGGCCATCGCCTATGTGGCCTGGAGGACCAGCGACTTCTTCGGCGATGTGCAGACCTCGCGCACCGTCACCCTGCTGGGCGATGTGCTGCACCTGCGCCTGATCGATGAGATCCGCGAGAAGCAGGGCGTGACCTACTCGCCCCAGACCGGCACGGAATCCAGCCTGGTGTTCAAGGGCTGGGGCTATCTGTCGGCCCAGATCGAGGCCCCGCCGGCCAATATCGACGGCTTCTACCGCGACGTCGCCAAGATCGTCGCCGACCTGCGCGACAAGCCTATCACCGCCGACGAGTTGGAACGGGCCCGCAAGCCCAAGCTGGAAGGCCTGCAGAAGGCCCGCAACACCAACGAGTACTGGCTCTACTTCCTGTCCGGCGCCCAGAACGACCCGCGCCGACTGGATGCCATCCGCTCGGTGCAGGCCAGTTACCAGCGCATCACCCCGGCCGACCTGCAGGCGGCCGCCCGCAAATACCTGACCGACGACCGGGCCTGGAAGGTCGTGGTCAGGCCGGGGAGCAAATAGATGCGGATCGTCGCGGGTCTTGTCGCCGTCGTCTTAGCCCTGACCGGCCCAGCTTCGGCCAAGCCGTTGGACGCCAAGGAGGCGGATAGGCTGGTCGAACTGGCGATCTGCGCAACGATCATCGGCATGTACCAGAACGGGCTGGAAAATCCGGCCGCCGACTCACCGACCGATCGCGCCCTACTCGCGCGCGCCATGGCGTTGAAGCCGCGGATGATGGCCTATATTCGGCCCGCCGTGGGCCGGATGGACAAGCGCCAGGGCGACGAGCTGGAGGCCAGGATCGCGCAAAGGATCATGCCCCGAATGTCCCGCTATAGCGAAGACGCCAAGGGCCGGGCCCAGCTGATGGCCGAATTCCGGCCCGACATGCAGGCTTGTCTGGTCAGGGTCGAGGCCTTGCCGCCGGTGTCAGGGGGCTAAGCCGATGACCCGCAAGACCCTGTGCGCGGTGGCGGCACTGCTGCTGAGCCTGGCCTCGTCGGCCTGGGCCGCGCCGTCCGTCCAGGCCGACGAGGCCAGGATCGCCGAGCTGGTCCGCTGGGGCAGCTGCGCGGCGGTGATCGGCATCTATGAAGGGGCAGTGAGCCAGGCCTCCCCCCGCGCCGACCGCGAGCTGCTGGACCGGGCCCATGCCGCCGAACCGAGGATGCGGGCGCATTTCGAGGCCATCGCCGGCCAGTTCGATCAGACCCTGGCCGACGAGTTGATGCGCCGCGTCGCCGGCCCGACCATGGCGCGGATGCTCAAGCTCGGCGATGCGCCGGGCCGGGAGGCCCGCATCCTGGCCGAATTCCGCCCCGACCTGGAAACCTGCATCGCCGACGCCGCCAGCCTGCCCGAGCCGACCCTGGACGGGCAGACCTCGACCTGAACCAAGGGCCTGGACCGATGAACCGCAAGACCGTCTGCTGCGCCGCCCTACTGCTCCTGACGCTTTCCAGTCCGGCCTTTTCCGGCCCGGGAACGGCCACGCCGCCGACCGATAACAAGGCCCGGGTGGCGGAGCTGCTTCGCTGGGGAATCTGCGCGGCGGCGCTCGCCGTCTATAACGGCGTGCTGGAGGACGAGCAGGGAACCGCCGCCGACCGCGACCTGCTGGCCAGAGCCAAGGCCGCCGAACCCAGAATGAAGGCCTGGTTCGACACCATCGGCAACCAACTCGACGACAGCCAAACCGACGCCGTGGAAGCGCGCATCACCGATCCGGTCATCAAGCGCATCAGCCGCTACAAGGACGATCCTGACCGCGCCGCCCACCTGCTGGCCGACTTCAGGCCCGACCTGGAGACCTGCATCGCCGAAGCCGCGACCCTGCCGGAGCCACCCCCGCAGGGCGAGACGGCGACCTAGAGCGGAGACCCTAGTAGACGGTCCCGCCGACCCCGCCGTCCAGGCTCATGGTCATGGTGGCCGTCGAGCTCTCGGTCGAGGTTTCCTCGCGCCAGGCGGTGTAGGTCTCGATGAAGGTCATCGACAGCACCTTCACGCCGGCGCCGAAGCGGCGCAGCAGGCTGCGCTCATTGCAGTCGCGGGCGGCCAGTTGGGGACGGCAGAACAGCTGGCCGGCCCGGTCGGGGCCGCCATTGGGGCCGGCGCCGGCCATGGCGCCGCCCTGGCGCCACAGGGCCTCGCCCTTGGAGCAGACAATGGTCTTGCCACCGGAAAAGCTGATCTGGCCGCTGTATTCCGACCAGGTGTACTGCAGCCGGGTGCCGGCGATGCAGCGATAGAGTTCGCCCTCGAAACCCTCTTCGACGTCGCGGTCGGGGAAGGTCTGGCTGGCGGCGTGCGGCACGTCGCGATCGTCGAGGCAAAAGGCCTGGATCACCACCCGCACGGTCTTGGTCCGGGTCGCCTGATAGCTGACCTTCTTCTTGATCTGCATGCCCTGCACATCAAGGCCCTGGATCAGGCCGCTGGCCATGGGCGGGGCATAGCCGCCCCCACCGCCGCCCCCGCCATAGGCGACCGCGCCGGCTCCAGCCCCGCCCCCGGAAACGGCCACGGCGACGGATGTGTTGTTGACGATGATGTTGGTGCGGTTGCCCGGCGAGCAGCAGGGCGGCGTGGGGGTGCAGCAGGGCGGCGGCGGCGGCGGCGTGCAGCACGGCGGCGGCGCGGGCGGGGTGCAGCAGGGCGGCGGGGGCGGCGGCGAGCAGCAGACCTGCGCCTTGGCGGTATGGGGCGCGCCCATGACCAGCAACATCAGCAGCAGTCCACCGGCCATCACCAGGGAAAGTCTCTTCAACGCCGCGATCGACATGGCCATCAGCCCCTTCAGATACGCCTGACGCGGATGCAAGATTCGCGCCTGGAGCGACCGAACCGTCCCGGAATGGAACATTTCGGCCCTGGCCCGGGACTTCCCTGCAACCCGCATGCGTGCCGGTTCGATGTCGAATCGGGATGCGGACCGGGAGACCAGGCCATGTTGCATCCCAACACGGAACGGTTAGCAGAGTATTGGCGTGACCAGGCCGGCCCCTCCGGGCTGCCATCGCGCACGGCCATCAACCCGGCCGATTTCGCCCGGATGCTGCCGCAGGTCTTCATGCTGGGCCGCACCGAGGCCGGCGCCCTGCCCTTCCGCCTGGTCGGCGGGTTTGTGGCCGAACTGCACGGCCGCGACCTGCGCGGCGTCAACGCCCTGACCCTGTGGTCGCCCCGCGATCAGTTGCAGATCCGCTCGGTCCTCGAACAGGTCCGCCGTCGTCCCCAGCCCATCGTGGTCACCGCCGAGGCCCGCACCGCCGAGGGTGCGTCGATGTCGATGGAAGTCCTCTTCGCGCCGCTCAGCAGCCGCACCGGAACCGCCGACCGCTTCATCGGCCTCTACCAGCCGCTGGGCATGATCCAGAAACTGAACGACGAACCGGTCAAGCAGCTGGTTATGACCGGCATCGAGGGCGCCGAACTGGGCGAACCGAAACTGCGGCTGGCCGCGTTGGACGGGCGGGTGGTGGCTTAGCGCCACCCGAGCCAGAGGGCCCGCGCCGCCACCAGCAACACGCCCAGTACGATCAGCGGGGTGAATATCCTGAACGTGTGCCGGGTGAACCGCTCGGGCAGGAAGGTGTCGGACACCCCCGCGCCATACCGCGCCGCCACCGCCGTCAGCGGGCATTTCAGACCGCTGGCGATGAACACCACGCACTCGACCCCGACCAAGGCGCCTGCGATCCAGAGCCAGGGTCCGTGGACGCCGGTGATCCCGGCCAGCAGGACGATGAACACCGACGAGGCCATCACCAGGTAGATCGCCGTGTGCAGGGCGCGGACGAGAATGAGGCGTTGGGCGTCGGTCATGGCGAGCAGTCATCCCCCCCCTTGGGGGGGGATGACCGGGCTTCAGGCGCTCGCCGCGTCCAGCTTGGCGATGGCCGCCGGGCTGAGCGACAGCCGCGCCGCGCCCATCAGTTCTTCCAGCTGCTTGACGCTCGTCGCGCTGGCGATCGGCGCCGTCACTGCCGGCCTTGCCATGACCCAGGCGAGGGAAATCTGCGAAAGGCTCGCCCCCGTCTCCGCGGCGATGGCGTCCATGGCGGCCAGCACCTGGGGACCCTTGCCGGCCATGTGCTTCTTCATGCCGGCCCCGCGCGGGCTTTTGCCCAGGTCCGCCTCGGAGCGGTATTTGCCCGACAGGTAGCCGCTGGCCAGGCCGTAATAGCTGATGATCCCCACGCCCTCGTCGACGCAGAGCTGCTGCAGCGGCCCCTCGATGCCGCGGTCCATCAGGTTGTAGGCCGGCTGCAGGGTCTCATAGCGCGGCAGGCCCTTGGCCTTGCTGATCTCGAGCGCCGACTTCAGGCGGGCGGCGTCGAAGTTGGAGGCCCCGATGGCGCGGACCTTGCCGGCCTTGACCAGGCGGCCATAGGCCTCGGCCGTCTCGTCCTGCGGGGCTTCGGCGTCGTCCCTGTGGGACTGGTAGAGATCGATGTAGTCGGTCTGCAGGCGTTTCAGGCTGTCTTCGCAGGCGGCGACAATATTGTCGGCGCGCAGGCCCGGGTGTTTGGGCCACATGGCGACCTTGGTGGCGATGACCACGTCGTCGCGCTTGCCGCGCCCCTTCAGCCAAGTCCCGATCACCGTCTCGGACTCGCCGCCGGTATGGCCGGGGACCCAGGCCGAATAGACGTCGGCGGTGTCGATGGCGTTGAAGCCGCCGCCCACGAAGGCGTCCAGCACCGCGTGCGAGGTCGCCTCGTCCGCCGTCCAGCCGAACACGTTGCCGCCCAGCATCAGGGGGGCGATGTGGATGCCCGACCGGCCGAGTTCACGCTTTTCCATCACATTTTCCTCCCGCTCATCCCCGCGAAAGCGGGGACCCAGGTGTTTTTCGTTTCAGTCTTTCAACCGCCCCGGTCCGTCCGGACCGCCCCAACACAAAAAGCCTGGGTCCCCGCTTTCGCGGGGATGAGCGGTAGGAGAGAACCCTTACGCGGCCTTGGTGGCGTCCCCATCGAACACCGGCGCTTCGTCCCTGGGCGGGGCCGCGCGGCCGCGGATCATGTCGGCGGCCTTTTCCGCGATCATCATGGTCGGAGCGTTGGTGTTGCCGCCCACCAGGGTCGGCATGACCGAGGCGTCGATGACCCGCAGGCCGCTCAGCCCCTGCACCCGCAGCTCGCCATCGACCACGGCCATGGCGTCGCCCGCCACGCCCATGCGGCAGGTGCCGACCGGGTGGTAGATGGTCTCGCCGTTGGCGCGGATCCAGGCGTCGATCTCGGCGTCGGTCTTGACTTCGGCCCCCGGCGACAGTTCGGATGAGCGATAGGGGTCCAGCGCCTTCTGGGCGGCGACCTCGCGGCCGATCTTCAGGCCCTCTCGCATGGCGCGGCGATCCTCTTCGGTGGCCAGATAGTTGGCGAAGATGGCCGGGTCGGCGAACGGGTCGCTCGACTTGAGGCCGACGCTGCCCCGGCTCTCGGGCCGCAGCTGGCAGACGTGGAAGGTGAAGCCGTCCTTCTCGACCACGACCTTGCCGTGATCCTTCATCACCGCCAGCACGGTGTGGATCTGCAGGTCGGGCCGGTCCAGGTCGGGGCGCGAGCGCAGGAAGGCCCCCGATTCCAGGAAGTTCTCCCGGCCGATGCCCTTCTTGAACAGCATATAGTTGATGCCAACCATGGCCGTTTTGATCAGCCCCTTGCGCATCGAATAGATGGTGATCGGCTGCGGGCACTCCCAGCTCAGCGTCACGTCCAGGTGGTCCTGCAGGTTGGCCCCGACCCCGGCCAGGTCATGGGTCACCGCCACGCCGGCGGTCTTGAGGTCATCGGCCTTGCCGATCCCCGACAGTTGCAGGATATGCGGCGACTGCACGGCGCCGGCGCTGAGCAGCACCTCGGCGTCGGCATAGGCCACCTGTTTCTCGGCGCCCTTTTCCAGCACGTATTCGACGCCGACCGCCTTGCCGTTTTCGACCACGATGCGGGTCGTCCGCGCCCCGGTCAGGCAGGTCAGGTTGGCGCGGCTGAGGGCCGGATACAGATAGGCCTTGGCCGCGCTCCAGCGCTCGCCATCCTTGATGGTCATCTGGTAGGGACCCCAGCCTTCCTGCTGGAAGCCGTTGAAGTCCTTGGTGGTCAGGTAGCCGGCCTGGGCGCCGGCCTCGATGGCCGCCGAATAGATCGGGTTCTTCGACGCCGCCTTCGAAACATGCAGCGGGCCCTCGCCGCCATGCCAGGCGTCGCCGCCGCCCTCCAGGCTCTCGGAGCGCTTGAAGTAGGGCAGGATGTCGGCATAGCCCCAGCCGTCCAGCCCCATCTGGCGCCACTGGTCATAGTCGCGGGCGTGGCCGCGGATGTAGATCATGCCGTTGATCGAGGACGACCCACCCCAGCCGCGGCCGCGCGGCCACCAGAGCTTGCGGTTGTTCAGATGCGGCTCCGGCTCGGTCCAGAAGCCCCAATTGTAGTCGCCCTTGTCCTTGATCAGCTGACCCACCCCGGCCGGCATGCGGACCAGCAGGCTGTTGTCCTTCTTGCCGGCTTCCAGCAGCAGGACCTTGGTGGTTCCGTCCTCGGTGAGCCGGTTTGCCAGCACGCAGCCGGCCGAACCGGCGCCGATGATGATGTAGTCGTAGCAATCGGCCACGGCTGTCCTCCCGAGACAGGTTATCAGTGTTTAGATTACTCTGGCGCGGTGCGGGCCGGGAGGCAAGCGGGACGCTGGGGAAGGCCCGTCTTCAAGTGACGCTATTGGCCGACCCCGCCAACCGCCGCAGCAGCCGCACCAGGGTTTCCAGATCCTCCTGGCTCCAGTCGGCCAGGGCCTCGCCGGCCAGGGTCCGCCGCGCCACGGCCAGCCGCTCGACCAGGGCCCTCCCCGCCTCGGTCAACCGCGCCTCGTTGACCCGGCTGTCGACGGCGCTCTTGCGGCGCTCCACCAGGCCCAGGCTTTCCAGCTTGGCCACCTGCCGGCTGACGGTCGAGTAGTCGCGGCCGACCAGCTCGCCCAATTCCCCCACCCCCACCGGCTCATTCAGCGCCACCCGCGACAGCAGCGGAAACAGCGCCCGGTCCAGCTTCACCCCCGCCGCCTGGAGGAGGGCCAGGTCGGGCTGGGGGCGGTTCAGCATGCCGGCCAGGTCGAGCAGCACGGCGTGGAGGTCGTCGAGGATCATATCTGTGCGTTTTACACATTTTTCGTTGCGACGCACGCGAAACCGTGCTGGATATGTGTGTATGACGCACATATCTCAAATCCTCATCGTCGGAGCCGGGCCCACCGGCCTCACCCTGGCCTGCGACCTCGCCCGGCGCGGCGTCGCTTTCCGGCTGATCGAGCGGGCGGAGGGCCCGGCGACGGGGTCGCGGGGTAAGGGGCTTCAGCCGCGCAGCCTGGAGGTGCTCGACCTGCTGGGCGTCATCGCTCCGGTGCTGGCGGAGGCGGCGCCCTACCCGCTGATCCGCCGTCGCGACGCACAGGTCCCCGATCAGCCCATGCATCCGCACTTGGCCGCCACGCCGGCCACGCCCTACCCCAACACCTTGATGCTGCCCCAGGACCGCACCGAGGCCATCCTGCGCGAGCGGCTGGGGGCGCTGGGTGGTCGGGTGGAGTTCGGGCTGGGCCTGACCGACGCGCGACAGGACGCCGAGGGCGTCACCGCCACGCTTAGCAATGGGGAGACCGTCCGCTGCGCCTGGCTCGTCGGTTGCGACGGCGGCAAGGGCGTTACCCGCCGGCTGATCGGCGCGGCCTTCGAGGGCGAGACCCGCGAGGATGAGCGGGTGCTGTTCGCCGACGTGACGCTGGAGGGCCTGGACCGCGAGGTTTGGTCGATGTGGATGAGCCACGGTCTCATGGGCCTCTGCCCCCTCCCCGGAACCCACCGCTTCCAGTTCAGCGCCCCGCTGGCCCCCGACGAGGCCCCCGAGCTGAGCCTCGCCGGACTTCAGGCCATTATCGACGCGCGGGCGCCAGGCGTCCGGCTGACCGGGATGAGCTGGATCTCGCTCTACCGCTTCAACGCGCGCCTCGCCGACCGCTACCGCCGGGGTCGCATCTTGCTGGCGGGCGACGCGGCCCATGTGCATTCGGCGGCCGGCGGCCAGGGCTTAAACACCAGCGTGCAGGACGCCTGGAACCTCGGCTGGAAGCTGGCCCTGGCGCTGGACGGCGCCGCCGATACGCTCCTCGACAGCTACGAAGCCGAGCGCCGCCCGATCGCCGCCGACGTGCTGGGCCTCAGCAACCGGCTGCACCGCGAGGGGATCGGCGGCAATATGCGGCGCGGTGAAGAGGTGAACCAGCTGGCCCTGAACTACCGGGACTCGGCCCTCTCCCGGCAGCTTGGCAGGAGCGTCCTGCAGGCCGGAGACCGCCTGCCAGATAGCCCGGCCAGCCGCTCGGATGGCCGCCAGGGCCGGGCCTTCGACCTGATCCGCCATGGCGGTTTCACCGACCTGACGCTGGACGGCCAGCGGCTGCTGGTCCGCCCCGACGGCTACATCGCCCTGGCCGGCGCGGTGACAGAGGACGCAGCAGGGGCTTATCTGGCGGACCTCACCGCCGGGAGACTTCGCCATGCCGCATGAAGACGCCATCGCCGCCGCCCACGCCGTCCTCGACCGCTTCATGGCCGCCTTCAACGCCCAGGACATCGCCGCCTGGGAGGACACGTTCAACTTCCCGAGCGTGCGGCTGGCCTCGAATGCGCTGACCATCATCGAGCCGGGCTATCACCAGCCGGCGATGTTCAGCCGCGGGGCGCTGAGCGAATGGGACCACTCGGCCTGGGAGCGGCGCGAGGTCATCCACGCCGGGCCCGACAAGGTTCATTTCGATACGCGGTTCACGCGGTATCGGAAGGACGGGTCGGTGATCGCCGGGTTTGACTCGATCTATGTGGTGACGTGCGAGAGCGGGCACTGGGGGGTCAAGGCGCGGTCGAGTTATGCGCCCTGACCGCTAGTAGCTCTTCGGCAGGTCCAGCACCCGCTCGGCGATGAAGTTGAGGATCATCTCCCGGCTCACCGGCGCGATCCGGGCCAGCATCGACTCGCGGAAATACCGCTCGACGTCGTACTCCTTGGCGTAACCCATCCCGCCGTGGGTCAGCACCGCCGTCTCGCAGGCCCGGAACCCCGCCTCGGCCCCCAGATACTTGGCCGCGTTGGCCTCGGCCCCGCAGTCCTGGCCGGCGTCGTAGAGGGCCGCCGCCTTGAAGGCCATCAGGTTGGCCGCTTCCAGCTCGGCCCAGGACTTGGCCAGAGGGTGCTGGATTCCCTGGTTTTTCCCGATCGGGCGGCCGAACACCACCCGCTCGCCGGCATACTTCGCGGCCTTGGCCAACGCCGCGCGGCCCAGGCCCACGGATTCAGCGCCGAACAGCACCCGCTCGGGGTTTAGGCCATGCAGCAGGTAGGAGAAGCCCTTGCCCTCCTCGCCCAGCAGGTCCTCGGCCGGGACCTGCAGGTCCTCGATGAAAAGCATATTACATTCAACGGCTTTACGGCCCATCTTCGGAATGGGCTTGGCGTCGATCTTCGAGCGATCGAAGTCGGTGTAGAAGAGGCTCAGGCCCTGGGTCGGCTTGGCGCACTGGTCCTTGGGCGTGGTGCGGACGATCAGCAGGATCTTGTTGGCCCGCTGGGCCATGGTCGTCCAGATCTTGCGGCCGTTGATGACATAGCCATTGCCCTTGCGCTCGGCGCGGGTCTCCAGGCTGGAGGTGTCCAGGCCGCTGTTGGGCTCGGTGACCGCGAAACAGGCCTTGTCCTCGCCGGCGATGATGCGCGGCAGGTGGCGCGCCTTCTGATCGTCGGTGCCGAACTTCACCACCGGCATCAGGCCGAAGATGTTGAGGTGGATGGCCGAGGCCCCCGAGAACCCCGCCCCCGACTGGGTGACGGTCTGCATGACATGGGCCGCCTCGGTCAGGCCCAGGCCCGCCCCGCCGTATTCCTCGGGCATGGCGACGCCCAGCCAGCCGCCGGCCGCCATGGCCGCCACGAAGCCTTCCGGGAAGTCGCCGGTCTCGTCGGTGCGCCGCCAGTATTCGTCGTCGAAGTCGGCGCAGATTCGCCCCACCGCCTCGCGGATCGCCGCCTGTTCCTCGGTGGGCCAGAAACCGCTCATGTCGTCTCCTCGAAGCGTCTTGGATTCATCGCGTCGGCCCAGGGCCCCGGATCCTCGCCGGCCAGATACGCCGCCGTCATCCGGGCGACAAGCGGGGCCAGCAGCCAACCGTTACGGCGGGCGCCGGCGGCGACGAACACCCCCTCGCGGGCGCTCCAGCCGACCAGGGGCAGGCCGTCGGGGGTGGCGGCGCGCACGCCGGCGCTGAGGGTCGGGGTCAGGCCGGCCAGCGCCGGGACCAGCGCCTCCGCCTTGGCCTGCAGGATGGCTCCCCGGGCAGGACTCAAACCTCGGTCCGAGACGCCGACCTCCATCGTCGCCCCGGCGATAGCGCCGTTGGGGTCTGGGCAGACATAGATGCCGGCGCCGCGCAGCACAGGCCCCCCCGCCGGGCCTCCGGAGTAGCGCAGGATGTGGCCCTTGATCGGGGTCAGGCTGGTCAGCTCGGGAGCCAGGCCGATTTCCGCGCCGGTCGCCACGATGGTGAGGCCATCGGGCTGGGTGACCGCTTCCTGGCGGATGGCGACGCCGGACATGGCGGTCAGGGCCGCCAGCGGGTCGAGACGCCAGTCCTCGGGAGTGTAGAGGCCCGCCGGGGCGAGGCTGCCGCGGGCGCCGAGCGCCAGGAGCCGGGCGAGCTCGCCCTCCCCCGCCCCGGTCAAGATGGCGCCGGAACGTTCCAGCTTCAGGTCCAGCGAGGCCGCGAAATCCGGCCACAGGTCGCGGGCGGCCTTGAACAGCGGGAAGCGGCCGGCGCTGACCGGGTCGAGCAGCGCCTCGAAGGCCGGCGCCAGCATCCCGGCGGCCACCCCCGAGGCGTTGTCACCCAGCGGTGCGGGGTCGCACACGGTGACCTCCGCCCCGGCCCGCGCCAGTTCGACCGCGATGGAGAGGCCCAGCGCCCCGGCGCCGGCCACGGTGACGCCGATTCCGCTCAGCCGCTGCATGGGGTGCAGTCAACGCGTGGACGGGATGGGGTCAAGGGCTGATGCTTGCGGGGCTCAGTAGAGCGCGAACGCCACGACCTTGTCCCCGCGTTTGGTGTCCGACTTCGCATGTCCGCCCGCCGCGATGACCACGAACTGGCGGCCCTTCCAGACATAGGTCATCGGCGTCGCCTGCCCGCCGGCCGGCAGCCGCCCGCGCCACAGCTCCTTGCCGGTCCGCTCGTCGAAGGCCCGCAGGTAGTTGTCCAGGCTCGCCCCGATGAACACCAACCCGCCGCCCGTGCTGATCGGGCCGCCGAAGTTGGGAGTGCCGACGCCGCGCAGGATCAGGTTGGAGAAGGGGGCGAGGTCGCGGGTCGTGCCGAGCGGCGTCTTCCACAGCACCTTGCCGGTGTTCATGTCGATGGCGGTCAGCAGCCCCCAGGGCGGTGGATTGCAGGGCAGGCCCAGCGGCGAGCGCAGCAGTTCGCGCTTCATGCCGTAGGGGGCGCCGGTGTTGGGGCTGATCTCGGCGTCGGGCTCGGCCCGGCTGGCGGCGGCGAGTTGGTTGCGGGGGATCAGGGTCACCTTGTGCAGGGCGCTGGAGGTGTTGACGAAGACGATGTTGCGCCTGGGATCGAAGGAGATTCCGCCCCAGTTCGAACCGCCGCCGGTGAACGGATAGAGGATGGTCCCGGTCAGGCTAGGCGGGGTGTAGAGGCCGTCGGCCCGGGCGCTGGCGATCAGCTTGCGGCAGGCCTTGCGGTCGATGCCGGTCAGGCCGAAGGCGTCGGCGGGCTTGATGCGGCTGGGCGACAGGGGCGCCGGGGCCAGTGGGAAGGGCTGGGTCGGCGAGAGCACCTCGCCGGGCGCGCCGCCCTGCGGGACAGGGCGTTCCTCGACCGGGATGATGGGCAGGCCCGTGTCGCGGTCCAGGGTGAAGATCAGCCCCTGCTTGGTGGTCTGGATCACCGCCTCACGGATCCGGCCCTTCCAGGTAATGGCAGCCAGGGTCGGCTGGGCGGGGACGTCGTAGTCCCAGACGTCGTGATGGGTGGTCTGGAAGGCCCAGGCCACGGCGCCAGTCTCGGCTTTCAGGGCGACAACCGAGTTGGCGTAGCCGTCGGTCCCCGGCCGGCCGGCGGCATAGAAGTCGGGACTGGGGCTGCTGGTCGGCAGGAAGACCAGGCCGCGCGCCTCATCGACCGACATCGGGGCCCAGACATTGGCGGCCCCGGACTTGATGGCCGGCCGGGCGTCCGCCAGCGGGTCGAAGCTCCAGCGCGGGGCCCCGGTGACGGCGTCGAAGGCGTGGACCGCGCCGCTGGTCTCCTCGACCTTCTGGTTGTCGTCGATGGACGAGCCGACGATGACCACGCCGCGCACCACCACCGGCGGCGAGGTGATCTGGGCGCCGTCGGGGTGGGTCAGCTTCGCATCCGGCATGGCGTCGATGGCGCCGTTCTTCCCAAAGCCGGCGCAGGGTTTGCCAGTGGCGGCATCGAGAGCGAACAGGCGCCGGTCGTTGGTGGCCATGAAGACGCGATTGGCGCAGGGGGCGTTGGCCGGGGCGGCGGGATTGGTCCAGCCGGCCAGGCCCCGGCAGTTGTAGCTGTTGGGATAGTCCAGACCGGGGTCGATCTTCGGATCGAACCGCCACAGCTCTTGCCCATTATCCGGGTCCAGGGCGCTGACGGCGTTGAACGGCGAGCAGATCAGCAGCCTGCCAGCGAACAGGATGGGCGTGTTCTCGAAAGCGGCCCGGTCCATCGCCTCGCCCCGGCGGGCGACCTCGCCGGTGGAGTAGGTCCAGGCGACCTTGAGGTCCTTGACGTTGTCGGGGGTGATCTGGGCGGCGGTGGAGTAGCGCTGGCCGCCGGCGTCGCCGCCGTAGGCATCCCAGCCGGCGTCGGGGGCCTTGGGGATGACCTTGGCGCAGCTGGCCAGGGCCAGAGCCGCGAAGGTGATGGTGATGATGGCCGCCCGCTTCATGGGCAGAGGATGCGCGTGCAGGCGCGAGGAGACAATCCTCCGCTAGGGCCGCCAGACGATGCCGATGCGGAAGGTGCGGGGGGCGTCGTAGCTGGAGATGCCGTCGGCGGTTTGGGCGGTTTCGACGCTCGTGTCGGTGGCGTTGTCCAGGGCGGCGTAGAGCGCGGCGCTGGGCGTCACCCGCCAGTCGGCGCGCAGGTCCAGCGTCGTCGCGGCCCCAAGCACCCGGCTGTTGAGGTCGTCGTCGAAGCGGCTGGCTTCGTAGCGGGCGGCGGCCCTCAGCGTCACCGCGTCGGCCGGCCGCCAGCCGGCCTCGGCGGAGGCGGTCAGGCGCGGGGTCTGGGCGGGACGCAGGCCGGTGAGCTGGGGGGCGGATGAGCCGCCGTCGACCTTGGCCTCGGTGTAGCCGGCGGCCAGCCTCAGCCAGCCGTCCGACCAGTCGTGATGGACCTCGCCCTCCAGGCCCCAGGCGTCGATGTCGCCGGCGTTCTGGCGTTGCCGCAAGACGCCGCCGGCCGGGATGAAGCCGGCCAGGGGGAAGACGCCCGGGCCAAAGCCGATGGTGACGTTGGTGACCGCGCCCTCCAGGCGGTTGGCGAACAGGGTGAGGGTCCAGTCGGTCCCGCCCAGGCCCGCCTCGACGCCGTAGAGCTTTTCCGGCTCGAGGCCGGGATTGGCTTCGGTGACGTCGTTGCCGACCCGGAAGGGGCGGTGCAATTCGTTCAGGGTCGGGGGGCGGAAGCCGGCATAGGCGGCGGCGCGCCAGTAGCCGTTGTCGGAGAGGCTGTAGCGGACGGCGGCGCGGGCGGTGGGCTGCCAGCCGGCCTGGTCGGCGGGCCGGTTGTCGAGGGTGACGGCGCTGGTGGCCAGATCGCGCTCGATACGCTTGCCGCCGCTGTCGGACCAGCGGTCGAGGCGGACGCCGCCGGTGAGCAGCCACGGTCCATCGTCGCGCCAGGTCTCGGCATAGAGGCCGGCGACGTACTGGTCGCCCCCGGCCACCCGGCCCCGGGTGAAGGCGCCGGCCAGGAAGCGGAAATGCTCGCGGGTCTCGCCGCTGGCGGCGCGCAGGTCGGCGCCGATCTCCCAGGTGCGGCCGCGCAGGGCGGCGTTGAAGCCATAGCCCAGGGCGGGGGTGCCATACTGGTCGTTGGCCGGGGTCGTCGTATTGCGCCCGGGGGCGACGGCGACGCTGCTGTTCTCCAGGTCGGAGCTACGCAGCCAGGCCTGCAGGCGCCAGTCCGTGCCCAGGCCCACCGAGCCGCCGGTCAGGGTCGCGGAAGCTGAGGCGCCGACCGAGCGGGAGGCGGCGCCGGCCAGGCCGCTGTCGCGGGATTCCTGGTAGGCGGCGGCGCGCAGGGCGAGCTTCAGACCACCCAGATCGGGGGCGTAGCGGATCGCGGCGCTGGCCGAGCGGAAGCCCAGCGGCTGGTCGGCCAGGCCCGCGCCCTTTTGCACCGGCGTCCAGCCGTCGGTGCGCTGGGCGCTGGCGACGAAGAAGACATCGCCATAGGCCAGGGCCGCCGAGCCGAAGGCCCCGCCACGCTCGGCCCCCTCGAGGCTGTATTCGCCGTTCGCGGGGACCTGGGTGCGTTCGGAAAGCTGGATGACACCGGTCAGGGCCCCGGCCCCGTATGGCCCGGCCCCTGCCCCGCGCACGATCTGCACGCTCTCGATGCCGGCGTTGGGCAGGCCCGACCAGATCACCCAGCCGCCGAACGGGTCGTTCTGGGGCGCCCCGTCGAGGGTGACCAGAGCCCGGCCCGCGCCCGACCCTGCAATCCCGCGCAGACTGATCCCCTGGGTGGTCGGGTTGGCGGCCTGGCTGGAGGTGCGGCGGAAGAGCTGCACGCCCGGGACGGCGGTGAGGGCGTCGTCGAGGCGCGGGGCGGTGGCGATGGTTTCGGCGTCCAGGCTGATGACCGAGAAGGCGGCGTCTGTCGGCGAGGCCGGGAGGCGGGCCGCCTGGACGGTGACGGTGGCAACGGGGGGCGGGGCGTCCAGGGGCATTCAGGTTCTCAAAAAGCTCCCTTCCTCCTCGATGGAGGAAGGGTTGGGGATGGTGGTGGTGGCAGGGCGTTTCCGGGCAGGCGCAGGGGGGGCGCATGCGCCACCCCTCACGCTTCCCCCTACACCGAGCGAACACCACCAACCCTGCCCTTCCTCCATCGAGGAGGAAGGGTTCTCAAGGGTTACTTTTTCGCAGCCGGCTTCATCTTCACCGTCGAAGCCGGCTTGTCCGCCACCACGATGGGCCTGTCGGCCGTGCCGTCCTTCTGGCGATGGGCCAGGTTCAGCAGGTACTGCCGGATGTTCTCCGCATCCGCCGGCTTCAGCAGGGCCTTAAAGCTGACCATGCCGCCCTCGGCCCGGTCGCCGCCGATGACCACGCCCTGCCAGACCGCCGCATTGGTGGTCACCAGCGAGTAGCGCAGGTCGGGGATGGAGAAGTTGGAGACGCCGCTGGCCCCGTGGCAGACGCCGCAGTTGGCCGAGTAGTAGGCCATGCCGGAGTCGATCTGGGCCTGGGTCGCGGTCACCGGCGGCAGGTCGGGCCAGGTCTTCACCGTGGCCGGGATGACCGGCAGCACGCCCTTGCCCCCCAGCTTGAAGACCAGCAGCCGCCGCTGGCCGTTGGAGATCGGGTTGACCCCCGCCCCGGCCGAGGTGGCGAAGCCGCCGCCAAAGCCCGCCATCACCGCCACATACTGCTCGCCATCGATCTCGTAGGTCATCGGCGGGGCGACGATGCCCGTCTGGGCCTGGAAGGCCCACAGCTTCTTGCCAGTGGCGGCGTCATAGGCCGCCAGTTCGCCGGTGGCCGAACCCTGGAAGATCAGCCCGCCGCCGGTGGCCAGCACCCCGCCGTTCCACGGGCCGTCATAGTTGACCGCCCACTTCTCGGTCTGGGTCACCGGATCCCAGGCGACCAGCCGGCCCTTCAGCGAGGCCTTGATCGCCGTCAGGGTCGCCTTGTCGTCGGGCAGGCCCGCGGCCAGGAAGTCGACCCCGACGTTCCAGCCCTGCGGCCGATAGCGGTCGGCCCCGCCGGCCTTGCCCGGCTGCATGTAGGGGAAAGGGATTTCCTGGGTCGGGATATAGACCAGGCCCGTGCGCGGGCTGAAGGCCATGGGCTGCCAGTTGTGGGCCCCGAGCGGTCCCGGGTTCGACAGGTGCATGGCCGTCTTGTAGCGGGCCTCGGGGGTTTCGATCGGCCGGCCGCTGGCCTGGTCGATGCCGGTCGCCCAGTTGACCGCCGCGACGTATTTCTGGCCCGAGATGAACCTGCCGGTCGCCCGGTCCAGCACGTAGAAGAAGCCGTTCTTGGGCGCCTGCATCAGCACCTTGCGCACCTGCCCGCCGATGGAGATGTCGGCCAGGATGATGTGCTGGGTGGCGGTGTAGTCCCAGCTCTCGCCGGGCGTGGTCTGGTAGTGCCAGACGTATTCGCCGGTGTCGGGCTTGAGCGCCACGATCGAGGACAGGAACAGGTTGTCGCCGCCCTTGGGCGAGCGCTTCTCACGATTCCAGGGCGAGCCGTTGCCGACCCCGATATAGAGCAGGTCCAGGTCCGGGTCGTAGGCCATGGAATCCCAGACCGTGCCGCCGCCGCCGGTCTTCTTCCACTCCCCGTCGGTGTCCCAGGTCTTGCGGGCGATATCCATCGCCTTGTCCGAGGCCGCGCCATCGGTCGGCTTGAGGCCCGGCACGGTGTAGAAGCGCCAGACCAGCTTGCCGGTCTCGGCGTCATAGGCCGAGAGATAGCCGCGCACGCCCAGCTCCGCGCCGCCGTTGCCGATCAGCACCTTGCCTTTGACGACCCGGGGGGCGCCGGTGATGGTGTAGGGCTTGTTCTGGTCGACGGTGACCACCGACCAGGCCAGCTTGCCGCTCTTGGCGTCGATGGCTTCCAGCCGGCCGTCCAGCGTGCCGACATAGACCCGGCCGCGCCAGAGGGCGACGCCCCGGTTGACCGCGTCGCAACAGGCCTTGATGTCGGTGGCCTTGGCCACCTTGGGATCATAGGTCCACAGCAGCTGGCCGCTCTTGGCGTCGAAGGCGCGGACCACCGACCAGGAGCTGGTGGTGTAGAGCACACCCTCGCTCATCAGCGGGGTGGCCTCTACGCCGCGGTCCTCGGGCAGATCGAAGCTCCAGGCCAGGCCCAGCTTGGCGACGTTGCCGGCGTTGATCCTGTCGAGCGGGCTGTAGCGCTGCTCGTTGTAGGTGCGGCCGTGGCTCAGCCATTCGCCGGGATTGGCGTCGGCGTTGATGATCGCCGCCCCGTCGACGACATAGGGGGCCGTCCCCGACGGCTCGGCCGGCGGCCCGCCCGGCTTGGCCTTGGGGCCGCAGGCGGTGAGGCCCGCCGCTAAACCGATGACCAACACGGCCGCGATCGCGGCGTTGCGCTTGCCCATAGTCCCGTTTCCTCGCCCTGCTCCGGGGTCTGCGCCCGGAGTCTCTAGGGGGAAGTATGCGAGGGCTTCCCTGCGTCAAGCAACCGGCGTTTCAGCATCCGGGTCATGGGACGCTCGATGAGGAACCAGCAGGCGATCCCGGCGGCCTGGGAGACGATCAGAGCCAGGGGCAGCCACAGCCACAGCGGTCGCACCCCGAAGGTCATGGCGAAGGCGCCCAGGGTCAGTGGATGGGTCAGGTAGGTGGAATAGGAGGCATCGCCCATCAGGCCCAGCGGCGGCATCCTGCGCATGCCGCCATCGGCCTCGACACAGGCCAGGCCCGCCACCAGCAGCAAGGCCGGCGGGCCCCACAGGAACGGCCGCCAGGCGTCCCAGGCCGAATGGCCCAGGGCCAGGGCCCCGAACGCGGCGACCCCGACGCCGAACATCAGCCAGCCGATGGAGCGGCCGGGGCCCGGTCCCTTGCCCAGGCCCGCGGCCAGCAGCACGCCGGAGAGGAACTCCAGCAGCATCGGGTTGAGCAGCAGGACATAGGCCGGCGGACACATCAGGCCGGCGATGGCCCCGGTGACCAGGACGAAACCCAGGAACAGCAGCCGTGTCGTGCGCGGCAGGGCCAGGGCGATGGCGAACAGGACGTAGAAGAAGGCTTCGTAGTTCAGCGTCCAGCCCAGACCGAGCAGCGGGAAGGGTTCACCCCTGGGATTGAGGTGCTGAATGAAGGCCAGGGAGAGGATGACGTGGACGGGTTGCGGGTCCTGGTCGGTGAAGCGCGTGGGGGCGAGGACGGCGGCGATGGTCAGGCCGAGGGTGATCAGCCAGTAGAGCGGGACGATGCGAATGGCGCGCTTGGCGAGGAACCGGCCGGGTCCGGTGGCCCCGTCGGACGTGGTCCGCCACATGATGAAGCCGCTGATCACGAAGAAGACGTCGACCCCGGCGCTGCCGATATCGACCGGGACGCTGGCCCACTGGGTGGCGTGGTAGAAGACCACGCTCAGCGCGGCGAGGGCGCGCAGGTACTGGATGGAGCGGAGGTTTTCGGCGGCCTGCATCCTAACTCCTCTCCCTATGGGAGAGGTCGACTCTGAGCGCGCCAGCGCGAGGAGCGGGTGAGGGCCTGCCCTGCGGGGCCAGCCGACCAATGCCGCGGCATGTCGAACCGCCGCAAGGCTCCTCCTCCGTGGGGCGCCGCCTGCGGCGTGCCCCTCGCTCCTCCTCGCGAGCGAGGAGGAGAGGCGCGTGGGCTGCCCTCACCGCCCCGCCAGCGCGCTCAGCATGTCGGCCGCCACCTGGCTCAGGGTGTCGTCCCGCGCGCCCATGACCACGATGCGGTCTCCGGAGCGGGCGAGATCGAGCAACCGCGCCACGCATTCCGCCCGCGTCTCGAACGCCTCGGCCTGCCGGCCCCTGGCGACCAGGTCACCCGCGATGTCGGTGCTGGTGACGCTGCGGTCCGTCGTGCCGCCGTAATAGGCCGGCTGGGGCATGACCAGGATGTCGTCCGGGCCCAGGTCCCGCGCGAAGCCCTCGACGAACTCCGCCCGCATCTTGACCAGCGGGCCAAAGCCGTGCGGCTGGAAGAGGATCAAGAGGCGCCCGGGGAAGTCGTGCAGCGTCGCCAGGGTAGCGGCAATCTTGTCGGGGTTGTGGGCGAAGTCGTCGATGACCGTCACGCCCGCCGCCGTGCCCACGGTTTCGAGGCGCCGACGGACTCCCGCGAAGCCGTCGAGGGCGGCGGCGGCCTCGGCCAGGTCCAGCCCCACCGCCTGGGCAGCGGCCAGAGCGGCCAGGGCGTTGGCGACGTTGTGGCGGCCGGGGGTCAGCAGCTTGACCCGCGCGGACGCCTCGCCGTGATGGGCGGTGAAGGCGATGCCGTCGGGCGCCGGGGCGATGTCGCCGGCCCAGAGGTCGGCCGCCTGGTCGGTCAGGCTGTAGGTCACCACCCGGTCGGCTTCCAGCTCGCCGGCCAGCAGCGCCGTCTCGCCGTTGTCGAGGTTGAGGACGGCGGTCGAGGACTTCTGGGTGAAGCCGCGGAACAGGCTCCGCAGTTCGTCCATCGACTTGTGGTCCAGGGAGATGTTGTTGACCACCGCCACACGCGGATCATACCGGGCGATGGAGCCGTCGCTCTCGTCGACCTCGCTGACAAAGACACCGCCCTGCCCGACCAGGGCGCTGGCGAACAGCGCTTCGTCGGTGACGAAGTTCTTCATCACCGCCCCGTTCATGACGGTCGGGTCGCGGCCGGCCCGGTGCAGGATCCAGCCGATCATGCCGGTGGTGGTCGACTTGCCGCTGGTGCCGGCGACGCCGATGGAAATGGGGGCGGCGTTGAAGAGGTCGCTGAGCAGTTCGGCCCGGGTGATCAGGCTGGCCCCGACCCGCCGGGCGGCCTGGACGTCTGGCACGGTCTCCTCGACGGCGGCCGAGGCGACAACCTGGGTCCTGGGATCGGTGATGCCGCTGCCGTCCTGCGGATAGAGGCTGACCCCCTGGCCGCGCAGCCAGTCGAACTTGGCCGGGGTGCGGCCCTGATCCAGGGCCCGGTCCGAGCCGGCGACAGCGTGGCCTTGGGCGCGCAGGATCATCGCCAGGGGCAGCATGCCGCTGCCGCCGATCCCGCAGAAGAAGTAAGACCTGCTTAGACTCATGAGGCGAAGCTATAAGCGGTGAGGCTTTAACAACCAACGGCCCCGTCCCGCATGAAGCGCATCGGCATCGTCGCCCCGGCCAGCCGGCTGATCGAGGCCTTTCCGGATCGCCTGCGCGCGGCCATGGAGCCCCGGTTCGGCGGGCGGGTCGAGCTGATCTTCCATCCGCAGTGCTTCGAGGACTGGGGCCATTTCGCCGGGACCGACGACAGTCGGGCCAGAGCCTTCGTCGACATCGCCAACGATCCCAGCCTGGATGCGCTGTGGTTCGGCCGGGGCGGCTACGGTTCCTGCCGCATCGTCGAGGCGGTGATGCCGAAGCTGAACGAGGCGGCCCGCGCCAAGGCCTATCTGGGCTACAGCGACGCCGGCTCGATGCTGGGCGCCCTCTACAAGGCCAGCTTCCCGCACGTGGCTCACGGGCCGGTCGCCGCCGACCTTCACCGCCAGGGCGGCCAGGCGGCCGTCGAGCGGGCCCTGGCCTGGCTGGTCGACCGCGACCCCGCCAGCCTCGAGCCCGGCCTGGGCGCCCTGCCCCACGCCGCCTTCAACCTGACCATTCTCAGCCACCTGATCGGCACCCCCTGGATGCCCGACCTGACCGGCCATGTCCTGCTGATCGAGGAGGTCAGCGAGCACATGTACCGTATCGACCGGGCCCTGTGGCACGTGGTCCACGCTGTGAAAGGCCTGGCCGGCCTGCGTCTGGGCCGCTGCAGCGACATCCCGGACAACGACCCCGACTTCGCCCAGACCGAGGAGGAGGTGGCCCAGCACTGGTGCGCGGTCTCGGGGGTTCCGTACCTGGGCCGGGCGGACATCGGGCATGACGCGGACAACAAGGTCGTGCCGTTTGGGGTCCGCTAGGCAGCCGCCCCGCCCCGCCGCCGCCCATGTCAGGTCCTATCGGCTGGCGAAGCGGCGGCTTTATTTCGGTGACAGTTTACTTAATTCGCTCCCGTGGCAGGGCGGCCCCGAAAGAGGCTCGGGGTGAACTAAGTAAACTGTCACCGAAATTGCTGGTCTGCAGGATCAGCGCAACATCGCCGCCAGATTGTCCAGCGACTGTCGCGCGCCCTCGTTGTTGTCTTCGGGGCGGATGCCGTGCGGCAGGTTTTCGAACCGCATCTCGATCCGCGTGCCGCTTGAGACGGGCTCCAGGATGATCTCGATGGTCATCACCCCGGCGAGAGCCGGGTCGTCGCTGACGAAGGTCACGGCCTCGACGATGCGGTGGGGCTCGTCCAGTTCGGTGAAGACCACGCGGACCCGATCCTCATTGGCCGTGGTCTTGCCGCGGTTGTCGCCGTCCGGATAGGTCAGCGACATCTCGTAGCCGCCGCCGACCCTGCCGTCGAAATGGTGGATGACCCCGCGCATCTCGCCGGGCGGCAGCCATCGGACCAGGATGGCCGGGTCCATGAAGGCCGACTAGAGCGCACCGGCCGGAGCCGGAAGAATGATTGAACTCACGCCGTCTCCAGGGCCCGCATCCCCGCATGGACCGAAGCGTCCGCCACGGCGTCCAGTTCCGCATGGACCCGCTCCCAAATCGGCAGGGCGACGGCCAGGGTCGCGCGGCCGTGGGGGGTCAGTGAGAGGAGCCTGCCGCGGCGGTCATTGGGGTCGGTCTCGATGGCGACCAGGCTGCGGCGGTCCAGGGGCTTGAGCGCCGCGGTCAGGGTGGTGCGGTCCATGGCCAGCATGGCGGCGGCCTCGGTGACGCTCCAGGGCTGTGGCCGGGCCAGGGTCATCAGCAGCGAGAACTGGCCGTTGGTCAGCCCGACCGGCCGCAGCGCCTCGTCGAACCGCCGGGCCAGGGCCCGGGCCGTCCGCTGGGCCTGCAGGCAGAAGCAGGTGTCGCGGACACGGTGGACCTCGCTCAGTCCAATGGCGGGTGTCATTGACATGTCGCCTTATGTTGATATCAACGCGTTTCGTCAAGAGGAGACCTGCCATGGCCGACACCTTCCACTGGTACGAGCTGCTGACCCCGGACCCCGCCGCGGCGGCGAAGTTCTACAGCGCGGTGGTCGGCTGGGAGGTCGAGGCGATGGGGCCCTACACCCTGCTCAAGACCGCCAAAGGTGGCGTGGCGGGCATCGCCACCCAGCCGCCGGAAGTGGCGGCCACGGGGCTGGGCCCGGGCTGGGTCGGCTATATCGGCGTCCAGGACGTCAATGCGGCGGCGCTGATGGCGCATGAGGCCGGCGGCAAGATCCTGATCGAGCCGACCGACGTCATGGGCATCCTGACCTCGTCCTGGGTCACCGACCCGCAGGGCACGGTTTATGTGGTGTTCAAGGGCAACAGCCCCAACGCTCCCCCGACGGGTGGGCCCGAGGAGCCGGGCTATTTCGGCTGGCGCGAACTGATGGCGGTCGACGGGGCCTCGGCGCTCGACTTCTATTGCGCCCAGTATGGCTGGACCCAGGCAGAGACCCACGACATGGGGCCGATGGGCGTCTATCGGATCTTCAATGTCGACGGCGTGCAGACCGGCGGGGTGATGACCAAGCCGGCCGAGATGCCGCATTCGGTGTGGAACTTCTACATCCAGGTCGATGCGATCGGCGCGGCGGTCGAGCGCGTCAAGGCGGGCGGCGGCCAGGTGATCATGGACCCTATGCAGGTGCCCGGCGGGCTGTGGGTGGTGCAGTGCACGGACCCGCAGGGGGCGGTGTGCAGCTTGATCAGTCCCAATCCCTGAGCTTCAGGACACCAGCGTGAAATGCACGATCCCGCGATGCAGGTCGTGCAGATAGACGTCCGGGTCGCGGCGGATGGTCATCAGGGCGCTGGCCTCAATGGCGTTCCAGCTGAGCAGGCCGGTGATCAGGGCGAACAGCAGGTTGCGGTCCAGCTGGTAGGTCAGCGAGGCCCGTTCGCCCTCCCCGTCCCCGGCTGAAAAACTGAATGTGGTCAGCGGATTGCCGCCGCCATCTCGCACGTCGAGATGGATGTCGGCGGGGATGGAAAGGCCCATCTTCTCGCGCCGGGCGGCGTAGTTGGCGGCGCATTTCTTCAGGGCCCGGGTCCAGTCGAACGGCAGGTCGCGGGGCAGGTTGAGGGTGACGTAGCTGGGGTGGTGGTCCGCGAGCGTCATCGCATAGGCGGCGCGCTGGTCGTCGGTGAAATTGCGGAAAGGCGCGTCTTTTTCGCGGGTTATGGCCAGGATCTCACTGTCCAGCTCATCGCCCGGATGCAGTTTGGCCAGCGCCTCGCCGACCTCGGCCGCCAGTTCGGCCTCCAGCGGCTGGGGCAGGTAGCGGGACAATTCAGCGACCGGCCCGCCCAGCACATACTCGCCCCCGGCTGGGATCACACGTTTCGGTCCTAGAGCTTTGAAATTCTCACGGAAATTGGCGGTGGTCCGGGTCCGGATGGCCCGCATGGCCTCGAGCTTCTTGGCGTCGTCATAGTCGCCCATGGCCATCGGATAGAGCGAGGCCGAGGCGTAGGGGAGCATGGCGATGTCGGGCACGCCGTACTCGGCGGCGATCCGCGCGGCGTCGGCCGGCAGGATGGTGTTGTCGACGGCGTTGAAGAGGCGCGCGCCGTCCGGGTCGTAGAGATAGATCGAGGTGTCGAGGTCATACTCGACGGCCGTCTCGTCGCCCTTGGTGTTGCCGTGGAAGTCCTTGAAGAGGACCAGTTCGGCCGCGCCCCAGGCGTGGCGGGTCTCGAAGGGGACTTCGATGAGGTTCGTGAAGCCCAGAACGTTCAGCGCCGCCCGCAGGTTGGGGGTGTTCATCTTGCCGATGATCACCGGCGTCGCGCGATCGAAGGGCGCCAGGGTCTGGGGATGCAGGTGATCGTGGTGCAGGTGGCTGATGTAGATGGCGTCCGGCCGGCTGGCCCAGATCTGCGCCTTCAGCGCGTCCGGGACCGGCGGAAAGTTCCACCAGGTCTGCTGGCAGGGCCCGTCGAACCAGGGATCGGTCAGCAGGGTCTGGCCGGTGCTGAGGGTGATGTGGAAGCAGGCGTTGGCGATGTAGCGGATCTTCATGGGCGGACACCCGCCACGACCGTGAGACTCCGCCCAGCCCCACAGGCGAACAGCGCCTTGGAGAGCTCCAGCCACCTGTCCATCCCCCGCTCCGCCAGCAACAGGTCGATGGCCATGCGGGCGCGGTGGGCGGGCTTACCCGCCGCGCTGTCAGCCACGTAGTTGGAGCCGGGGTGCAGGAGAAACCAGTCGATGGGAAAGCTGGCATAGGCCACCCTCACCTCGAACCCCATCCGCTCCAGGAAGCGCGGCAGGTTCTCGGCGTTGAAATAGTTGAGGTGCTGGGGCGGGGCGACCCAGAAGTCGCGGTCGATGGCGCCTAAGGCCTTGGCTTCGAGCTGCAAGGGACTGAAATCGTTGGGAACGGTGATGGCGACGACGCCGTGGGGCTTCAGCAGCCTGGGCAGGCGGGCCAGCAGGGCCTCGGGGTCCAGGACGTGCTCAAGGACATGCTCCATGACCACCGCGTCGGCGGCCGCGCCGGCCGCGATCAGGCCATCCAGGCCTTCGAAGGCGTCGCCGATCAGGGCGTGGTCCAGGAACTGGGGATTGAAGCGGGTCAGGCCGTCGGCGGAGAAGTCGAGGCCGCGCACGGCGAACCCCGCTTCGTGCGCCGCCGCCAGGAACCAGCCCTCGCCGCAGCCGACCTCGATCAGGGCGTCGCCCGGCCCGGCGGCCACGCCCCGCCCCTGGGCGATGGCCTCGACCAGCAGGCTGGCCAACAGGCGGCGATGGGTCAGTTCGTCGTTGGTGTAGGCCTGGGCGTAGGTGCCGTGCGAGTTCTGGAAATACTGGGCCGCGTAGAAGTCACGCAGCTCCGACGCGCTCGGGCTGGGCTCAACCCGCCGCCAGCCGTCGGGCTGGATGACAAGACCGGTCATGCGACTCCACGCGCCTTGGCCCTGCCCTGCCAGCGGTCGAACATCTCGCGGAAGGCCGCCTCGGCGCCGCGGGTGAAGCCGACCTCGTCACGGAACGGCCCGGCCTCGAAGCCCGGCCGCACCTTGGCCCGCATCGCGTTCAGGGCGGCGATATCGGCGGTCATGGCCACAGCCTTTTCCACGTAGTCGTCCCAGCTCTCGGCGACCAGCTCGGGTAAGCCTACACCCAAGGCGGCGCAAACGCCGATGCGGCTGTAGAAGTCCGGCCCGCGCAGGGTCAGCACCGGCACGCCGTTGGCCAGCGCATCACAGGTGGTGGTGCCGCCCGGGGCCGGCGAGGGATCCAGCGCCAGGTCGACGGCGGCGAAGGCGTTCAGATAGTCCGGGCCGGTGGTGTGGCCGGCAAAGACGATGCGCTCTGGGACCACGCCATGGGCGGCAAACCGGGCCTGGGTGGCGCGCTGCAGGACCGGGTCGATGAAGTAGCGGTATTTTAGCAGCAGCCGACCGTTGGGGTGCCCTTTGAGGATGCGGGCCCAGGCCGCCACCGTGGCGTCGCTGAGCTTCACCGGGTGGTTGAACGAGCCAAAGGTGACCACGCCGCTGGCCAGGGCCGGGGTCGGATGCGGCGGCGGGCGGCCCTCGGGCGGTCGATAGGGGATGAAGACTTCGCCGGTGTGCCAGACCTGTTCGGTGAACAGCTCGGCCGTGCCAGGCGCCGCGGCGCTGTCGCAGTGCAGGACATAGTCCATGCGGGTCAGGCCCGTGGTCTGCACGAAGTTGATCCAGGCGGCCTGCACCGGGGCGGCGCGATGGGCGAACATGGCCAGGCGCCCGCCGACCGAATGGCCCCAGCAGTCGATCAGCACATCGATGCGGTCGTCGCGGATCAGGGCCGCGGCCTCGACGTCCGCGAGGTCGCCGATAGGACGGATGGCGATGTGCTTTGGCCAGCCGGTCTCGGTCTCAGCCTTGGCCGGATAGAGGAAGACCTCGACCGCCGCAGGGTCGTGGCTCTCCAGGATAGGGGTGATGAACTGGCGGACCTGCGAGCCGGCCAGGGTCGGGGCGACATAGCCGATGCGCAGCCGCCGGCCGGCAAGCGGCGGGTTGTCGAAGACCGGCTCGCCCAACTCCGGCGCATAGATCTTGGCCCAGGCCCTCGCCTCGGCGGCGTAGCGGCGCGGGCCGTCCTCGACCATGAAATGCGGGTAGAGCAGGAACTGGTGGGCGCGCGACGAAGGCCAGGTCTCGACCACGTCGCGGAAGACGGCGATGGCCTCCTCGGCCCGGCCCGTGTGCTGCAGCGCCAGACCCTGGGCCACCGCCCCGGTCAGGCTGCGGTGGCCGGCGGCGACGGCCAGGTCCCACAGCACCGCCGACAACGCGGGTCGGTCGCCCTGGTAGAGCTGGGTGGCGATGTTGGCGGCATAGTCGCCGTCCGTCCTGGCCTTCTCGACGTCGGCGCCCCACTCCCTGGCCACCGCCAGGCCGTGGCCGCGCCGGGCCGCATCCAACACCGCCTCGCCCTCGTCCTTGCGCCCGGCCCCCAGCAGGGCGCTGGCCAGCCAGTAATGGGCCCCGAAATTGTCAGGATGCTTGGCGCAGACCGGTTTGAGCGTATTGACCGCCACAACCGCATCGCCGGCCAACAGGGCCTCGCGCGCGAAGGCGACGCTGGCGGCGGTTATGTCGAAGGTCATGGGGGCTCCGGGAGTCTGTCCGCGCAGACTCGGGGAACATGGTGAATCGGGTGTTAAGCTATCCCCGCTTCCCCAGCTTTCGCCGGTGAAGCGGGGTGATTCAGACCTTCTCCAGAATATGCACGGCGCAGGCGCTCCCCGCCCCGACCACATGGGTCAGGCCGATCCGCGCGCCTTCGACCTGGCGCTTGCCGGCCTCGCCGCGCAGGTGGGTGGTGATCTCGTAGATGTTGGCGATGCCGGTGGCGCCGAGCGGGTGGCCCTTGGAGAGCAGGCCGCCGGAGACGTTGACCGGGATGCGGCCGCCCAGGTTGGTCTCGCCGGTGTCGATCATCCGGCCCGCCCCGCCCGGGCCGCAGAGGCCCAGGTTCTCGTAATGGACGATCTCGGCGGTGGCGAAGCAGTCGTGCAGCTCGATCAGGTCGACCTCGTCCGGGCCCAGGCCCGCCATCTCGTAGGCCGTCTTGGCGGCCAGCTTGGTGACGGCGTTGAAGTCCATCGCAGCCAGGTTGTGCTGGGTGTAGGGGTCCGACGCCAGGGCGGAGGCGCGAACCCGCACGGCGCGGCCCAGCAGGCCCAGTTCACGGGCCTTCTTCTCCGAACAGAGCACCGCGGCGGCCGAGCCGTCGACGTTCACCGAGCACATCAGCTTGGTGTTGGGATAGCTGATCATCTCGGCCCCCATGACCTCTTCGAGCGGGGTCTCGATCTGGTACATGGCCTTGGGGTTGAGGGTGGAGTGGTGGTGGTTCTTGACGCTGACCTTGGCGAACTGCTCGAAGGTCGTGCCATAGCTGCGGGCATGCTCAAGGCCCACATGGGCGAACACCGAGGGCATGGTCCCCGAGCCCAGCAGGCCCTCTGTGGAGATGCCGTCGCCGCCGCCGGCCCCGCCCAGCAGGCCCTTGCCCATCTGCTCGCAGCCGACCGCCAGGACCATGTCATAGACGCCGGCCTTGATGGCCATCCAGCCTTCGCGGAAGGCGGTCGCGCCCGTCGCGCAGGCGTTGGCGACATTGACCACCGGCACGCCGGTCTGGCCGATCTGGCGCAGGATGCGCTGGCCGACCCCGGCCCCGGCCTGGCCGAGATTGCCGCTGTAGACGGCCTGCATGTCGCCGATGGTGAGCCCGGCGTCGGCCAGGGCCAGCAGGGCGGCTTCGGCGCCGATATCCTCGACCTTGCGGTCAGGGAAACGGCCGAATTTGATCATGTCGGTTCCGACAACGTAGACGTCAGACATCACGCGGCCTCCGGGGCGAAGAAATAGGCGAGGTAGTGGTTGCCGGCCTTGTCGGTGCGGCCGGCGTCGCCGAACACCACCTTGACCGGCATGTCGAATTTCAGCTTGGCGGGGTCGGGCTCGACCTCGATCAGGTTGCCCTTCAGCGTGCCGCCGCCCTCCAGGTCGACGATGGCCGAGACGAACGGGACGGGCACGCCGGGGAAGTTCCGGTAGACCACTGTCCAGTTGTAGAGCTTGCCCTTGTCGGAGAGCTTGACGGGGCTGAGCGTGCCGACCGCAAAGCACTTGGGACAGCCGCGGCGCGTTTCCATGAACACCTCGCCGCAGGCCGAGCACTTGTGGCCCTCGAGGTAGGGCTTGCCGGCTGAATCGGTCTTGATGCAGCTGACCGCCGGCTTGAGGGCGGCGGGATCGGCGGGGGTTTCCAAGGGGCGTCCTCCGGCTTTTACAGCGTTCGGACAGAGGTTAGACGCCCTTCCCTTCCGTCAGACAAGGCCGGTCACGGGGATGAGCGCGCCCGTGATTGCCTGGG
Source organism: Caulobacter ginsengisoli (assembly GCF_030814835.1). Lineage (GTDB taxonomy): Bacteria > Pseudomonadota > Alphaproteobacteria > Caulobacterales > Caulobacteraceae > Caulobacter > Caulobacter ginsengisoli. Next base: position 441,696 of record NZ_JAUSVS010000001.1, on the reverse strand, counting down.
CCTCCGGCGAGGCCAGGAAGAGGATCACATGGGCCAGATCCGCCGGCGCGACCCACTTCCTGGGGTCGGCGTCCGGCATGTCGGCGCGGTTGGCCGGGGTGTCGAGGATCGACGGGAGCACGGCGTTGACGGTGACGCCGGAGCCCTTGGTCTCCTCGGCGAGGGACTCGGTCAGGCGATGCACGCCGGCCTTCGACGCCGCATAGGCCCCCATGCCCGCGCCGGCCTTCACCGCCGCATTGGCCCCGATGTTGACGATGCGGCCGGCGGGCGAGGCCTTCAGATGCGGCAGGGCGGCGCGGCTGGTGTTGAGGCAGGTCGACAGGTTCAGCCGATGCATCAGTTCCCAGGCCCCGGAATGGCCGTCCTCCAGCGTCTGCCACAGGAACCCGCCGGCGACATTGACCAGCACGTCCAGGCCGCCCAGGGCGTCAACGACCTTGGCGACCGTGGCGGCGGCATCTTCGGGGTCGGTGAGATCGACGTCGGCGAAGGCGAGGACGTCGGCGGCCAGGTCGGCGGGTTTGGGGGCGCGGTCGACGAGGGCGACCCTGTAGCCGGCGGTGTGGGCAGCGTGCGCGACCGCCCGGCCGAGGACGCCAAAGCCGCCGGTGATCAGGATGCTGCGGTCGGTCATGGGGGTCCTCCGGTTACCTCCCGCGCCATACACCCCCCGTATCCCCAGCGAAAGCCAGGGAGGCGGTTAGCGGAAAATCCCCGCCAGGACTGCCCCAACCACGCACACCCCGATGGCCGCGATGGGCGGCGCCCTCCAGCGTTGCAGCAGGAACACCGCCACCGCCGCGATGGCCACGTCCGCCCCGCTCTTCACCGCACTGGTCCAGATCGGGTTGTAGAGGGCCGCCGCCAGCAGCCCGACCACGGCGGCGTTGATTCCCGCCAGGGCCGCGCCCGCCGAGGGGTGGCGGCTCATCCAGGCCATCAGGGGGGCGCCGGCCATGGCCAGCAGCAGGCCGGGCAGGAAGATGGCGAGCAGGGCGATCGCCGCCCACAGCACCGGCGCGTCCGGCTGCGCCACGGCGCCCAGATAGGCGGCGAACGTGAACAGCGGACCGGGCAGCGCCTGGGCCGCGCCATAGCCGGCTAGGAAGGGTTCGTCGCCCAGCCAGCCGGCCGGAACCAGGGCCTCACGCAGCAGCGGCAGCACCACATGGCCGCCGCCGAACACCAGGGCCCCGGCGCGGTAGAAGATTCCGGCGAAGGCCGCGCCGCTGTTGGGGCTGAGCGCCAGGGCGGCGAGCGACCCGGCCATCAGCACGGCGAAGACGGCCAGGGCGACGGCGCCCGTGCGGCGGCCGATGCCCAGTTCCAGCGGCGGGGCCGCCTCGCCGCCCAGCCTGAGCAGCAGCCCGGCGGCGCCGCCAGCCAGGATCACAGCCAGCTGCAGCCAGGGCGCGGTAAAGACCAGCAGCACGGCGGCGGCGGCAAGCCCGATGGCGGTGGTCGGCGTGTCGACCCACAACCGCTTGCCCATGCTCCACACGGCCTGCCCCACGGCGGCGACGGCGGCCAGCTGCAGGCCGTGCAACAGGACCTGGGCCCAGGCCGCCCCCAGCCAGGGCTGAACCAGGGCGAAGGCCAGCATCAAGAGGGCCGACGGCAGGGTGAACCCCAGCCAGGCCGCCAGACCGCCCGGCCAGCCGCCGACCTTCCAGCCGATCAGGAAGCCGGTCTGGCTGCTGGCCGGACCCGGCAGGATCTGGGTCAGGGCCAGGATGGCGGCGTAGTCCTCAGCGTTCACCCACTGGCGGCGCTGGACATAGGTGCGCTCGTAATAGCCCAGATGGGCGATGGGCCCGCCGAACGCGGTCAGGCCCAGGGTCAGGGCGACCTTGAAGACTTCGAAGGCAGACCGCCGCTCGCTCACTACCCCTCCCGTTAGGTCACCGATGACAAGGCCGCCCTCGCCGCCTATCCGGTTTGAGGGAACACGGGAAGACGACCATGAGCAATTTCGACATGACCGGCCGCACGGTGATGATCACCGGGGCCTCTTCGGGCCTGGGGCGGCGGTTCGCGCTGATCCTGGCCAGGGCCGGCGCCAAGGTGGCGGTGGCGGCGCGGCGGACCGACCGGCTGACGGCGTTGGTCGACGAGATCAAGGCCGGCGGCGGTCAGGCCTTCGCCGTGGCCATGGACGTGCAGAAGGAGGCCTCGGTCATCACCGCCTATGACGCGGCCGAGGCGGCGCTGGGCCCCATCGATTCGGTCATCGCCAACGCCGGCATGAACAACGAGGCCCTGGCGCTCGACATCCCCGAGGACCAGTGGGACCAGATGTTCGACACCAACGTCAAAGGCGTCTTCCTGACGGCCCGCGAGGGGGCCCGCCGGATGATCGCCGCCGGTTCGAAGGAGACGAAGCGCGGCCGGGTGCTGCTGATCGCCTCCATCGGGGCCCATACGGTGCTGCCGGGGCTGACAGCCTATTGCGCGTCCAAGGCGGCGGTCGCGCAGATGGGCAAGGCGTTGTCGCGCGAGTGGGCCAACCGGGGGATCAACGTCAATGTGCTGTGCCCCGGCTACATCGTCACCGAGCTGAACGAGGAATGGTTCGCCTCGGAGGGCGGCCAGAAGCAGGTCGCCACCTTCCCCCGCCGGCGGCTGATGGAGGAGGCGGACCTGGACGCGATCGTGGGGTGGCTGGTCAGCGACGCCTCGCGGGCGGTGACGGGCAGCGTGTTCACGGTCGACGACGGCCAGTCGCTCTGACGCCGCGCCATGGCCGATCATGACGACTCGGTCATTTGACAATTTTCATATCAGGTCGATTGTTGCTGTTCAGGACAGTTTGTCCGACAAGGCAAGTCCAATCGAGGATCGACCATGCGTGCCATCACCGTCGTCACCGGGCTTGTCGCCCTGGCGCTGGCCCTGCCGGGCCTGGCGCAATCCCGGGCCGAGCCGGCCCCAGCCAAGACTGCGGCCAAGGCTGCGGCTCCGGCGCCCGCCCGAACCCTGACGGCGCAAGACCTGGAGCCGTGGCTCGACGGCATGCTGCCCTACGCCCTGCAGCGCGGCGACGTCGCCGGGGCGGTGGTAGTGGTGGTCAAGGACGGCAAGGTGCTGCTGGCCAAGGGCTACGGCCTGTCGGATGTCGCCGCCCGCACCCCGGTCGATGCGGCCCGCACCGTGTTCCGGCCCGGTTCGACCTCCAAGCTGTTCACCTGGACGGCGGTCATGCAGCAGGTGGAGCTGGGCCGGCTGGACCTGGACGCCGACGTCAACCGCTACCTGGACTTCAAGATCCCGCCCTGGAACGGTCGGCCGGTCACCCTGCGCAACCTGATGACCCACACCGGCGGCTTCGAGGAGACTCTGAAGGGCGGCTATACCTTCAAGCCCGAGGACCTGCCACCCTTCGACCGCTACATGCACGGCTGGATCCCCAGGCGGGTGTTCGCGCCCGGCGAGGTTCCGGCCTATTCCAACTATGGCACCGCCCTGGCCGGCTACATGGTCGAGCGGGTCTCGGGCGAGCCCTTCGACGTCTATGTCGAGCGCCATATCCTGCAGCCGCTGGGCATGAACAATTCGACCTTCCGCCAGCCCCTGCCCGCGCGCCTCAAGCCCTGGATGTCCAAGGGCTACAGCACCGCCTCGGCGCCGCCCAAGCCGTTCGAGCTTTACGGCGCCAGCCCGGCCGGCGCCCTGTCGGCGACCGGCGAGGACATGGGCCATTTCATGATCGCCCAGCTCCAGGACGGGGCCTATGGCGAGGGGCGGATCCTGCGGCCCGAGACCGCCCGGATGATGCACTCCACCGCCCTGACCATCCTGCCGGGGGTCAATCGGATGATGCTGGGCTTCTACGAGACCAACCGTAACGGCCGCCGGGTCATCGCCCATGCCGGCGACACCCCGCTGTTCCACAGTGTCATGCACCTGTATCTCGACGATGGGGTGGGCCTGTTCATCTCGATGAACAGCGCCGGGGCGAACGGCGCGGCCGGGGCCATCCGCACAGCCCTGTTCGAGCAGTTCACCGACCGCTACCTGCCCGGGCCCACGCCCGACGGCCGGGTCGATCCCAAGACCGCCGCCGCCCATGCCCGGCTGATGGCCGGCGAATACGCCCTTTCGCGCGGATCGCAGTCGAACTTCCTCAGCGTGCTGGGCCTGCTGGGCTCGACCAAGGTGGTCGACAACGGCGACGGCACCATCAGCGTCACCGGCGTCACCGGCCTCAACGACCAGCCCCGGCGCTGGCGCGAGATCGCCCCCTTCGTCTGGCGCGACGTGGACGGCAAGGACCGTCTGGCGGCCAAGGTCGTGGGCGGCAAGGTGGCGATGTTCAGCATGGACGAGCTGTCGCCCTTCATGATGTTCCTGCCGACCCCGGGGCTGAGCGCGCCGTCGATCCGCATGCTGGCCGTCAAGCTGGCCCTGGGGGCGCTGGTCCTGACCGTGCTGCTCTGGCCGGTGGCGGCGATCGTGCGCCGCCGCTATGGCGCGCGCTTTGCCCTTACGGGCCAGGACGCCTGGGCCTATCGCGGCGTGCGGCTGGCGGCCCTGCTGGTCTTCACGGCCATTTTCGCCTGGGTCTGGACCTTCCAGGGCTTCATCGCGACCAGCCTGCCGATGACCGCCAAGACCGACGGCTGGCTCACCTTCGCGCACTTCCTCAGCCTGCTGGCCTTCGACGGCGGCCTGCTGGTCAGCCTGTGGAATGTCTGGCGGGTGTGGCGGGGCAAGCGCGGCTGGTTCGCCAGGACCTGGAGCGTCGCCCTGGCCGGCGCCTTCGCCGCCCTGCTCTGGGTGGCCATGGCCTACCACCTGGTCGGGTTCGGCCTCACCTATTGAGGCGCGGGCTCAGCTCCGACGCCCCCCGGCGCGCTTGGCCGGGGGCGCTTCGCGGGCGGGAACGCTGGGCGGCAGCAGCGGCGCCTCGGCCCCCTCCTCCTCGCCGTGCAAGGTGAGCAGGGACTCCATCAGTCCCTCGTCGGCGCTGGAGCAGACGCCCAGCACCGTGGCCTCCTCGCAGCCCTCGGCGGCGACGTAGGCGTGGCCCATGCTGGAGTCGAGATAGATGGACTGGCCGGCCTCCAGCAGGATCGGGTCGTAGAACTCGGTGTGGATCTCGATCCGCCCTTCGACGACATAGATGAACTCCTCGCCGGAGTGCTGGACCAGCTCGCCGAACTCCTGGACGTTCTTGGCCCGGATGCGCACCAGCACCGGGATCATCCGCTTCCGGCGCAGTTCGGGGCAGAGATAGTAGTAGTCGTAGTTGCGGGTGTTGACCCGGATCGACTGGTCGACATCGCCGATGCTGCGGCGGGCGGTCACCGCCGCCTCGGCCGCCGCGCCAGGTTCGGCGAACAGCTCGGACATGCGGATGTTGAGCCGCTGGCTCAGCTGCTGGAGCTTGTCATAGGTCAGGGTCAGGCGGTCGTGCTCGACCTTGGAGAGGGTGGAGATCGGAATGCCGGTCCGCTCGCTCATCTCCTTGAGCGTCCAGTTGTTGCGGTCCCGCAGTCCGCGCAGCAGCCGCCCGAGCGTGGGTTGATCAGATTTCATGCCCGCGGGCTCCTTGGCGGCGCCGGGACCGCGAGGGCGGTCCGGCAGGTTATGCTCTTCATCGTCCTGATCAGGCCATCTTTGGCCAGATACTGCCAGATTCTTCCGGCGAAATGGCAAATCTTCCCTCCTTCTAGCAGGACTTGTCGCCTAACCCGCGAAAAATCAACCGGATTGATCCTTCGGCCGAGCGCGGCCGAGGGCCGGCGGATCGCAGATCGGTGTTTGACAATTTTCTATCAAGGCTCATACATGCCTGATCAGGATGATTTGTCCTTGCCGGCGCGCGACGCGCCCCGATCGGCTTCCTTGTTGCTTCGGAGTTCCCCATGCGGCCTGCCCCTTCCCGCCTCAGCCTCGCGGCCGCGGTCGACCATCTGCCGATGAAGTCGCCCTTCCGGATCTCGGGCTACACCTTCACCGAGGCCGAGGTGGTGGTGGCTACGCTGAGCGCGGGCGAGGCCGAGGGGCGCGGCGAGGCTGATGGCGTCTATTATCTGGGCGACGACGCGGCGACGATCCTGGCCATGATCGAGAGCGTCCGCGAGGCCATCGAGGCTGGCGCCGACCGCGCCGAGCTGGCCCGGCTGTTGCCGGCCGGCGGGGCCCGCAACGCCCTGGACAGCGTCCTCTGGGACCTGGAGGCCCGCCAGACCGGCCGGCCCGTCTGGCAGATCGCCGGGCTGGCGCCGCCCAAGGCCCTGCTGACCACCTTCACCCTGGGCGCCGACGATCCGGCCCAGATGGCGCGGGGCGCCCTGGGCTTCGACCAGGCCCGGGCCCTCAAACTGAAACTGACGGGCGAAGCCGAGGCCGATATCGAGCGGGTGCGGGCCGTCCGCGCCGCCCGGCCAGACGTCTGGATCGGGGTCGACGGCAACCAGGGCTTCACCCTCGACACCCTGGACCGGATCCTGCCGACCCTGGTCGAGGCGCGGGTCTCGCTGCTGGAGCAGCCGCTGGCCCGGGGCCGCGAGGCCGACCTGCAGGACTTCGACAGCCCCATCCCCCTGGCCGCCGACGAGAGCGTGCAGTGCCTGGCCGACATCGAGGGCCTGGTCGGCCGCTTCGACGTGGTCAATATCAAGCTCGACAAGTGCGGGGGCCTGACCGAGGGCCTGCTGATGGTCGCCGAGGCCCGCCGCCTGGGACTGAAGGTGATGGTCGGCTGCATGAGCGGCTCCAGCCTGGCCATGGCCCCGGCCTTTCTGGTCGGCCAGCTCTGCGACCTGGTCGACCTGGACGCCCCCACCTTCCTGGCCCAGGATCGCCAGCCCGGCGTCGTCTATGCCGACGGCCATGTCTGGTGCGGCGAAGCCGTCTGGGGGGCTCCGGCCGTGGTGGCCGCGTGAACGCCGCCGTCGCCGACACGGCCGCCCCCGTCGAAGTTCCGGCCGGCCCGACCTGGTTCGGCCAGCCCCGCGGCCTGACCGTCCTCTTCCTGACCCAGATGTGGGAGGAGTTCTCCTTCTTCGGCATGCGGGCCCTGCTGGTCTACTACATGACCAAGCAGCTGATGATCGGCCAGGGCAAGGCCTCGCTGATCTATGGCGCCTACGCGGCGCTGGCCTATTTCACCCCGATCATCGGCGGGGCCATCTCCGACCGCTGGCTGGGCCGCAAGCGCGCCGTCATCCTGGGCGGGGCCACCATGGCGGCGGGCCATTTCATGATGGCCTTCCCGGACCTGTTCTATCCGGCCCTGATCACCATCGCGCTGGGCAACGGCCTGTTCCTGCCCAGCCTTCCCAGCCAGATCGGCAGCCTCTATGCCGACCGCGATCCCCGGCGGGGCTCGGCCTATAACGTCTACTATGTGGGCATCAATATCGGCGCCTTCCTGGCCCCGCTGGTCTGCGGCACGGTGGGCGAGCTCTATGGCTGGCACTGGGGCTTCACCCTGGCGGGCCTGGGCATGGTCGCTGGCCTGGCCATCTATCTGGCCGGCGCGCGCTATCTGCCGCCCGAGCCGGTCCGCCCGATCCGGACCAAGGCGGCCCGGGCCGAGGCGGCCCTGGTCCCCAAGCAGGACCTGAAGTCCACCGCCCTGCTGCTGCTGGCCGTGGGGCTGATGGTGATGGTCTTCCGCGGCGCCTACGAGCAGGTGGGCAACACCATCGCCGTCTGGACCGATTCCCAGGTCGACCGGGTCGTCACCCCGGGCCTGTCGGTGCCGATGACCTGGTTCCAGTCGCTCAACCCCATGCTGGTCTTCCTGCTGACCCCCTTCTTCGTGGCGCGCTGGACCCGCCAGGCCAAGCGGGGCCGTGAGCCCTCGCCCCTGGTCAAGATGGCCATGGGCGCGGGCGGGGTGGCGAGCGCCTACGGCCTGCTGGCCGTGGTCTGCGCCCTGGCCGGGGGCGGCCCGGTGCACTGGGGATGGCTGGCCGCCTTCTTCGTGCTGCTCACCGCCGGCGAGCTCTACATCCTGCCCATCGGCCTGGGACTGTTCGCCCGCCTGGCCCCCGCCTCGCTGGCGGCGACAACGGTGGCGGCCTGGTACCTGGCCGCCTTCGCCGGCAACCTGCTGGCCGGCGCCCTGGGCTCGTTCTGGAGCCATACCGCTCCGGCGGTCTTCTTCGCCCTGATGGCCGCCGTGGCCACGACCGCCGGCCTGCTGCTGCTGCTGCTGAACGGCCCGGCCCGGCGGGTGGAGGCGACCCGGGCGGCCGCCCCGCCGATTCCCCTGGCCGTGGACTGATAATTTTCTGTTCAGGACTAAATTTGCCGTATAGGATGATATCTATCGAATCCGGCCCGGCGACCAGCCGTCGCTCAAAGAGGCCGGGCCGCAATCAAAGGCGAAAGCCATCCAAAGGGGACGACATGCGCGTGCAGATGAGACGACGGACGGTCCTGGCCGCATCGACCGCCCTGGCGGTGTGGCTGGCCGGCTCCGCGGCCTGGGCGGCCGAACCCACTGACACGACCACGGTCGATGAGGTGGTGGTCACCGCCAACAAGCGCGAGGAGCGCCTCAAGGACGTGGCCATGGCCGTCACGGCGGTCGGCGAGGATCGCCTGGACCGCATCCAGGCCTCCGACTTCCAGGACTACGCCAAGCTGGTGCCCGGGCTGAGCCTGGCCTCCGCCAAGCCCGGCCAGACTGTCCTGACCCTGCGGGGCATCAGCAGCCTCTCGGCCGGCTCCACCGTCGGGGTCTATGTCGATGACACCCCCTACGGCTCCAGCAGCGGCCTCAGCAACGGCCAGTTCTACACCGGCGACCTCAACACCTTCGACGTCCAGCGCGTCGAGGTGCTCAAAGGGCCGCAGGGCACGCTCTACGGGGCCAGCACTCTGGGCGGCCTGTTGAAGTTCGTCACCAACGCGCCCGATCCGAGCGGCTTTTCCGGCCGGGTCGTCGCTGGGGTGGAGGATGTCGATGGCGACTTCGGCTGGTCGGCCAAGGGCGTGCTCAACGCCCCGCTCGGCGACAACGCCGCGGTCCGGCTGACCGCCGTGCACAGCGTCGATCCCGGCTTCATCGACGATCCCTCGCGCAGCCTCGAGAACACCAACGACTCAGTGCAGTCGGCGGTGCGGCTGTCCTTCCTGTTCGAGCCGACCGACCGGCTGACCGTCCGGCTGACGGCCGTGGGCCAGAACAGCGTCTTCAACGGCTCCAACGCCATCGACGCCCAGACCGACGCCATCGGCCGCCCGCTGATCCCGCTTCGCCCACTGACCGGGGACCTGCAGCTGTCGCACGGGGTGTCGGAGTTCTCCCACACCAAATACCGCATCTATAACGGCTCGGTGGGCTGGGACCTGGGCTTCGGCGACCTGACCTCGGTGACCAGCTACAGCACCCTGCGCCAGACCCAGCTGGTCGACATCACCGTGCTGGGCACGGTGGAGGGCCACTCCCTGGCCGACCAGACCAAGTTCACCCAGGAGATCCGCCTGGCCTCCAAGCCCGGTGACCTGGAATGGGTGGCGGGCGTCTACTACACCCGCGAGACCGCCGACCTGGGGACCGACTATACCGGCTTCTACACCGCGCTCGGCGCGGACCTGACCGGCTCGGGCTCGCATATCGCCTCGACCTTCAAGGAAAAGGCGGTGTTCGCCACCGTCACCTACCACTTCACCCCGCAGTTCGACATCGCCCTGGGGGGCCGCTTCGCCAGCAACGACCAGACCACCAACCAGACCGGCACGGGCCTGTTCGCCGGCCCAGCCAAGCTGGGCGACTCCTCCGAAAACGTCTTCCTGTATTCCCTGGCCCCGCGCTGGCGGCCCGATGACAACACCATCGTCTATGGCCGCATCGCCTCGGGCTACCGGCCCGGCGGCCCCAACGTCGTGGCGCTCGGCGCGCCCGGCTCCGGTCCGCCCAACTTCGACGCCGACAAGGTGATCAGCGGCGAGCTGGGCCTGCGCCGCGACTTCCTCGACCGCCGCCTGTCGCTCGACCTCTCGATCTTCGACATCCAGTGGGACGATATCCAGCTGGTGGGCCTGGCCGTGGTAAGCGGCGTCACCACCGGCATCACCCTCAACGGCGGCTCGGCCGAGAGCCGGGGCTTCGAGTGGACCGCCCTGGCCCGGCCCATCCAGGGCCTGACCCTGAACTTCAACGGCGCCTATACCGACGCCGAACTGACCAGCGACACCACCTCGCTCGTCGGCGGCCTGAACGGCGAGCCCCTGCCCTATGTCCCGAAATGGACGGCCAGCCTGGGCGGCGACTACGAGTGGTCGGTGGGCGAGGCCACCGCCTTCGTCGGGGCCAGCTGGTCCTATATCGGCGAGCGCTTTACCGACTTCTCGCCCCGGCCCAGCCAGTTCGAGCAGATCCGGCTGAACAGCTACAGCACCGTCGACCTGCGGGCCGGACTGGAGCAAGGCCCCTGGAGTCTGGAGGTCTACGCCAAGAACGTCGGGGACGAGCGGGGCATCACCGCCCTTGGCACCAACAGCAGCGCGGCGGCCGCCGCCACGCCTGGCGGGGCTTTCGGCATGACCGCCGCGGTCATCCGGCCCCGCACTATCGGCCTGTCGCTCTCGGCCCGGTTCTAGGGCTTCGCCTCAACACGCCGCCCCCGTCTCCCGACGGCGGGCGGCCCCTTTTTCCGGATAGCTTCATGCGTTGCGTCTGTCTGTCATGACCTTTCACCAAGCCCTTGCGCCGGCCGCCGCCCTGGATCTGCCCCAGCCCTACCTGCTCTTCCTGGGCGACGTGACCGAGAAGGGCTACGCCAAGACCGCCTTCGGCCTGCGCGACTGGGCCGCCGACCGCTGCGTCGGCGAGTATGCCTGTCCGGAGGCCACGGTCAGCCTGGGCCTGGACTGGCTGACCCCCGCCGAGGCGGCCGCCAGGGGCGCACGGGCCATGGTCATCGGCGTCGCCAACGCCGGCGGGGTCATTCATGACAGCTGGATTCCGCACCTGACCGCGGCCCTGGCCGCCGGGCTGGACCTGATCAGCGGCATGCATGCCCGGCTGGGCGACAGTCCGGCCCTGAAGGCGGCGGCCCAGAAGCACGGCCGCCGGCTGATCGATGTGCGCCAGCCGCCCGCCGGCATCGCCCTGGCCACCGGGCGCAAGCGGCCCGGCAAGCGGCTGCTGACCGTCGGCACCGACTGCGCCCTGGGCAAGAAATACACCGCCCTGGCCCTGGCCCGGGCGCTGCGGGAACGGGGGCTGAAGGCCGACTTCCGGGCCACCGGCCAGACCGGCATCATGATCGGCGGCGGCGGCATGCCGATGGACGCGGTGGTGGCCGATTTCGAGGCCGGGGCGGCCGAGCTGCTCAGTCCCGACGCCGCGCCCGACCACTGGGATGTCATCGAGGGCCAGGGCGCCCTGCTGCACCCCGCCTATGCGGCCGTTTCGCTGGGCCTCTTGCATGGCAGCCAGCCGGACGTGATCGTGGCCTGCCATGAACCAGGACGCCTCACCATGCTGGGCTATCCAGACTATCCCGTGGCCAGCCTGCCCGAGATCATCGCCGTCAACCTGCAGATGGGACGGCTGACCAACCCGGCCATCCGCTGCGGCGGTGTCAGCCTCAACACCTCGGCCCTGGACGAGGCAGCGGCTCTGGCCCTGCTGGACAGCGAGTCGCAGCGACTGGGCCTGGCGGTCGCCGACCCGATGCGCGGCGGCCCCCAATTCGAGAGGCTGGTGGACGCATGTCTCGCTTCCTGATCGCTCCTCGCTTCCTGATCGCCGCCACGACGGCCGGCGTCCTGCTGCTGGCCGGCCCGGCCTGGCCCGCGCCCCGGCCCGCGCCGGTCCCCGCCGCCGCCCCGACCCTCCAGCTCGAACGCGAGATCGCCCGCCAGGCCGGCACGATCGACGGCGTCGTCGGCGTCGCCGCCTGGCGGCTGGACGGCAAAGGCCCGCGCCTGTTGGTGCGCGGCGACGAGCGCTTTCCCATGGCCAGCACCTTCAAGGTCGCGGTGGCCGGGGCCGTGCTGGCCCGGGTGGACCGCGGCGAATTGAGCCTGGAGCAGATGCTGCCCGTGGCGCCGGCCCAGATGATCGAGTCCGAGGTCCTGGCCGACCGTTTCATCCATCCCGGGGTCAGCCTGTCGGTCGCCAACCTGCTGGAGCTGATGCTGACCCAGAGCGACAACAGCGCCACCGACGTGCTGGTCGCCGCCGCCGGCGGGCCCGCGGCGGTCACCGCCTGGGTGCGCGGCCAGGGTGTCGAGGGCCTGCGGGTCGATCGCGACACCGGCGACCTGTTGCGGGGATTCTTCGGAATCGGACCGGGCCCCTTCCCCGAGGCCCTGGCCCTCGCGCGCCAGCGCGACCCGCATCTCGACGACAAGGGGCCGCATATCAACCCGGCCTTCGACGACGATCCCCGCGACACCGCCACCCCGGCGGCCATGGGCCAGCTGCTGACCCGCCTCTTCCGCGGCGAGGCGCTGAGTCCCGCCAGCACCCGGCTGCTGATCGAGATGATGGGCCGCTGCCGCACCGGCGATAACCGCCTGCGCGCTCGCATGCCGGCCGATACCACCGTCGCCGACAAGACCGGCACCCTGGGCGGCAGCGTCAACGATGTCGGGGTCATCACCCTGCCCGACGGCCGCGGCCAGATCGTGGTGGCGGTGTTCATCAAGAAATCGGACCTGCCCTTTGCGGCCCGCGAGCGGGTGATCGCCGACATCGCCCGCTCGGTGCGGGACTTCTACCTGCTGCAAGCGGCGCCATGAGCCCGGCCCGGCCCAGCTGGTTCCAGCGCTTCCTGCTGCCGGGCTTCGCCTTCAAGGCGGTGGTCATCGGCGGCGGCTACGCCACAGGCCGCGAGCTGGCCGAGTTCTTTCTGCCGGCCGGCCCCTGGGGCGGGGTGATGGGCATGCTGCTGGCCATGGCGATCTGGAGCGCGGTCTGCGTGACCACCTTTCTGTTCGCCCGCATGGCCGGGGCCCAGGACTATCGCACCTTCTTCAAGGCCCTGCTGGGGCCATTCTGGATCGTCTTCGAGCTGGCCTATCTGCTCTTCATCGTGGTGATCCTGGCGGTGTTCGGGGCGGCGGCCGGGGCGATCGGCGAGGCGGTGCTGGGCTGGCCCAGGCTGGCCGGGACCCTGCTGCTGATGGCGGGCATCGCCAGCTTCGCGGCGTTCGGTAACGCCTCGGTCGAGCGGCTGTTCAAGTGGGTGACCTTCTTCCTTTACGGCGTTTATGCCCTGTTCGCCGTCCTGGCCCTGTCGAAGTTCGGCGGCCAGGTGGCGGCCAGCTTCGCCGCCCCGGTCCCGATGACCGGCTGGGCGGTCGGGGGGCTGACCTATGCCGGCTACAACATCATTGGCGCGGTGGTCATCCTGCCGGTGGTGCGCCACATGCTGAGCAGCCGCGACGCGGTGGTGGCCGGACTGATCGCCGGGCCGCTGGCCATGCTGCCGGCCCTGATCTTCTTTATCTGCATGGCCGCCTTCTATCCGGGCATCGGCCAGGCCACCCTGCCCTCGGACGTGATGCTGTTGAAGCTGAACCAGCCGCTGTTTCACGTGGTCTTCCAGTTGATGATCTTCTGCGCCCTGCTGGAAAGCGGCACCGGCGCGGTCCACGCCATCAACGAGCGGGCCGCCGCCGCCGCGCGGGCGAGGGGCCATGAGGGCCTCTCCAACCGCACCCGCCTGATCATCGCCGGCTTGCTGCTGGTCGGCTCGATCTTCCTGGCCGACCGCTTCGGCCTGGTCACCCTGATCGCCCGCGGCTACCGGGCGCTCGCCTACGTCATTCTCGCCATCTATGTCGCGCCGCTGATGACCCTCGGGGTCTGGCGGCTCTGGCGCCGCGTCCGCCCGCGGGCCGCTCCCGCCGCCTGATCCTACTGGAGACCGCCATGTCGCGCCCCCTTGCCCTGATGCTGACCCTGGCCGTCCTGGCCCTGGCCGGCCCGGCCCTCGCCGCCCCGCCGCCGGGCCTGGACGCCCGCGTCGACGGCCTGCTGAGCACGTTCGGCACCCCGGGCCTGGCGGTGGTCATCGTCGAGAACGGCAGGATCACCCACGCCAAGGGCTATGGCGTGCGCCGCCTGGGCTTTCCCGAGCGGATCGACAAGGACACCATCTTTCCCACCGCCTCGACCGGCAAGGCCTTCACCGTCGCGGCCCTGGCCACCCTGGTCGACGAGGGGAAGATCGCCTGGGACGACAAGGTGATCGACCGCCTGCCGGGCTTCCAGATGTACGACCCCTGGGTGACGCGGGAGATGACCATCCGCGACCTGCTGGTCCACCGCAGCGGGCTGGGCCTGGGGGCCGGCGACCTGCTGTTCGTGCCGTCGAGCAACCTCTCCCGCGCCGAGAGCGTGCGGCGGCTGCGCTATATCAAGCCGGCCACCAGCTTCCGCAGCGGCTATGCCTACGACAACGTCCTTTACATGGTCGCCGGCCAGCTGATCGAGGCGGTGACTGGCCAGACCTGGGAGACCTATGTCCGCGAGCACGTGCTCAAGCCCGCCGGCATGCTCGACTCGACCAGCGACGACGCCGACCGCTTCCGCAATCCTAACCGCGCCTGGCCGCACGGCCGGCTGGACGGGCCGATCCGGGGCCTGGGCACGCAGGTGGCGCTGGACGAGCGCAACGGCCTGGGCTCCAACGCCGCCCCGGCCGGCGGTCTGGCGATCAGCGCCGCCGACATGGGCCGCTGGCTGATGATCCAGCTGGCGCACGGCAAGCTGCCCGAGGGCGATGGCCGGCTGTTCAGCGAGGACGCCTCGCGGGAGATGTGGACGCCCCAGACCCTGCAGCCCATCAACCCGCGGCCGGCCTCGCTGGCCGAGAGCGGGCCGCAATTCCTCAGCTACGCCCTGGGCTGGGAGGTGCGCGACTGGCGCGGTCACAAGATCATCTGGCACGCCGGGGCCGACATCGGTTTCGGCGCGGTGGTGGTGCTGATTCCCGAGAAGAATGTCGGCTTCTCGATCCTGATGAACGCCGAGGATGGGGTGCCGACCATCGGGCTGATGTACGAGCTGCTCGACTACTATCTGGGCTATCCCAAGGCCGACTGGCCCAGCCGGCTGGGCGCCTACAAGAAGATCCAGATCAACGCCGCCCTGGAGGCCCTGAAGGCCAATACGGTCCCGACCCTGTCAGGCGCCAAGCCGCCCCTGGCCCTGGAGACCTATGCCGGCGACTATGTCGACCCCTGGTATGGCCCGATCAGCCTGCGGGTCGAGGGCGGCAGGCTGCTGATCGACTTCAAGCAGTCGCCCGGCATGGTGGGCGAACTGGAATACTACCAGTTCAACACCTTCAAGGCCGTCTGGCGCGACAAGCAGATCGAGCCGGCCTACCTGACCTTCAGCCTCTCGCCCGAGGGGAAGGTGGACCGGATCCGGCTCAAGGCGGTCTCGCCGCTGGCCGACTTCAGCTACGACTACCAGGACCTCGACTTCACCCCGGTCACGCCGGCCGGGTGAGGTCCCTGGGGCGGATGACCGCGAAAGCGGCATCCGCCCGCCGGCGGCCCAAGCGCCCTGGACTTCCGCCCCGGCGCGGCCAAGTCTCGCGGCGATGGCTCCCTTCGATCAGATCGTGACAGAAGCGCCCGCCGCCCAGCGCCCGCAGCGGGCGGTCGGGGCCGGCCGGCTGAGCCTGGTGCGGGGCGCGGCCGGGGTGGGTCCGGGACGGCTCTACCAGCAGGGCTGCGCCCAGATCCGCCTGCCAAGGCTGCGGGCCGACCACGCCGAGGCTATCCTGATAAATACCGCCGGCGGGCTGACCGGCGGGGACATGCTGGACTGGACGGTCGAGGTCGAGGCCGGCGCCGCGGGCGTGGTGACCACCCAGGCCTGTGACAAGGTCTACCGCTCGTCCGGCGGCGTCGCCAACGTCACCAGCAGGCTGAGCGTCGGCCCATCCGCCCGACTCGACTGGATTCCGCAGGAGACCATCCTGTTCGACGAGGCGCGACTGCACCGCCGCCTCGAGGCCGATGTCGCCCCGGATGGCCGGCTGCTGGTGCTGGAGGCGGTGGTCCTGGGCCGGGCCGCCATGGGCGAGACGGTGCGGCAGGCCTCGTTGAAGGACCGCTGGCGGATTCGGCGGGGCGGCCGGCTGCTGTTCGCCGACGACCTGGTCCTGGACGGCGCGGTCAGCGAGATCGCCGCCCGCCCCTCGCTGCTGGCAGGCGCGGGAGCGTTCGCCTCGCTGCTGCTGATAGCGCCGGACGCCGAACGCTACCTCGAACCCCTGCGCGCCGCGCTCGGCGCCGCTTCGGCTTGGGGGGGCAGGCTCTATGCCCGCGTCCTGGCCCCCGACGGCTTCGCCCTGCGCCAGGCCCTGATCCCCGCCCTGCAAGCGCTCGGCGGTCCCTTGCCCCGTATCTGGACCAGCTGAATGAACCTGACGCCCCGGGAAAAGGACAAGCTGCTGATCGCCATGGCCGCCGTGGTGGCCCGCAAGCGGCTGGAGCGCGGGGTCAGGTTGAACCACCCCGAGGCCATCGCCCTGATCACCGACTTCGTGGTCGAGGGGGCCCGCGACGGCCGCTCGGTGGCCGACCTAATGGAGGCGGGCGCCCATGTCGTCACCCGGGCCCAGGTCATGGAGGGCATTGCCGAGATGATCCACGACGTCCAGGTCGAGGCCACCTTTCCCGACGGGACCAAGCTGGTCACCGTTCATCATCCGATCCGGTGAGGCCCATGATTCCCGGCGAAATCATCCCGATGGACGGCGAGATCGAGCTCAACGCCGGCCAGCCGACCGTCACCTTGAAGGTGGCCAACACCGGCGACCGGCCGATCCAGGTGGGCAGCCACTACCATTTCTTCGAGACCAACCCGGCGCTCAGCTTCGACCGTGACCAGGCCAGGGGCAGGCGGCTGGACATCGCCGCGGGGACCGCGGTGCGGTTCGAACCGGGGCAGGCGCGGGAGGTGACGCTGGTCCCGCTGCGGGGCGCGCGGCGGGTGTTTGGGTTCCGCCAGGCGGTGATAGGAGACCTCTGACATGGCCCGCATCAGCCGCGGAACCTACGCCGACATGTTCGGCCCGACCACGGGCGACCGCGTGCGCCTCGCCGACACCGAGCTTTTCGTCGAGGTCGAGCGCGACCTCACCACCTATGGCGAGGAGGTCAAGTTCGGCGGCGGCAAGGTGATCCGCGACGGCATGGGCCAGAGCCAGATGAGCCGGGCTCAGGGCGCCGTCGACACCGTCATCACCAACGCGCTGATCGTCGACCATTCGGGGATCTACAAGGCCGATGTCGGTCTGAAGGACGGCCGCATCGCCGCCATCGGCAAGGCGGGCAATCCCGACACCCAGCCGGGCGTCACCATCATCATCGGCCCGGGGACCGAGATCATTGCCGGCGAGGGCAAGATCCTCACCGCCGGCGGCATGGACGCCCACATCCACTTCATCTGCCCCCAGCAGGTCGAGGAGGCGCTCTATAGCGGCATCACCACCATGCTGGGCGGCGGCACCGGTCCGGCCACCGGCACGGCGGCCACCACCTGCACGCCAGGGCCCTGGCATCTGGCGCGGATGATCGAGGCGGCCGACGCCCTCCCCATGAACATCGGCTTTTCCGGCAAGGGCAACGCCAGCCAGCCCGCCGCCCTGGTCGAGATGGTGCTGGGCGGGGCCTGTGCGCTCAAGCTGCACGAGGATTGGGGTACGACCCCGGCGGCCATCGATTGCTGCCTGTCGGTGGCCGACGATTACGACGTCCAGACCATGATCCACACCGATACGCTCAACGAGAGCGGCTTCGTCGAGGACACGGTCGCCGCCTTCAAGGGCCGCACCATCCACGCCTTCCACACCGAGGGCGCGGGCGGCGGCCATGCGCCGGACATCATCAAGGTCTGTGGCCTCAGCAACGTCATCCCCAGCTCGACCAACCCGACCCGGCCCTACACGGTCAATACGGTGGCCGAGCACCTGGACATGCTGATGGTCTGCCATCACCTGGACGCGTCGATCCCGGAGGACATCGCCTTCGCCGAGAGCCGCATCCGCCGCGAGACCATCGCCGCCGAGGACATCCTGCACGACATCGGCGCCTTCTCGATCATCAGCAGCGACAGCCAGGCCATGGGCCGGGTCGGCGAGGTGATCATCCGCACCTGGCAGACCGCCGACAAGATGAAGCGCCAGCGCGGGCCGCTCGCCGGGGACGGCGCGGCGGATAACAATCGGGTCAAACGCTACATCGCCAAATACACCATCAACCCGGCCATCGCGCAGGGCATGAGCGCCCATATCGGCAGCGTCGAGGTGGGCAAGCGAGCGGACCTGGTGCTGTGGAGCCCGGCCTTCTTCGGGGTCAAGCCGGACCTGGTGCTGCTGGGCGCGGTGATCGCCGCCGCCCCGATGGGCGACCCCAACGCCTCGATCCCGACCCCGCAGCCGGTCCACTACCGGCCGATGTTCGCGGCCTTCGGCAAGGGGCCGTCGCGCAATACGGTGACGTTCGTGTCGCAGGCGGCGCTGGAGGTGGGGCTGCAGCACAGGCTCGACGTCGACAAGCCTATGCTCGGGGTCAGCAATGTGCGGGGCGGCCTCTCGAAGGCCTCGATGATCCACAACAGCGCCACCCCGCATATCGAGGTCGATCCAGAGACCTACGAGGTGCGGGCTGACGGCGAGCTTTTGACCTGCGAGCCCGCCGAGGTGCTCCCGATGGCCCAGCGGTATTTCCTGTTCTGATGCTGAAAGTCGTCGAAATCCTCCCCGGCTGGACCGGACCGCACGCCGATCATGTGGCGCTGGACTATGACGGCCGGCACCGGCGGCGGATGACGCTGACCGGGGCCCATGGCCTGAGCTTCCTGCTCGACCTGCCGGCGGCCCGGCTGCTGCACGGCGGCGATGGGCTGAAGCTCGACGACGGCCGGGTGGTGGTGGTCGAGGCCCTGCCCGAACCGCTGATGGAGGTGCGGGGGGATGACGGCGTCCACCTGCTGCGCCTGGCCTGGCACATCGGCAACCGTCACCTGACCGCCCAGGTCGAGGCGGAGCGGATCCTGCTGCGCTACGACCGGGTGATCGGGCACATGCTGGAGCATCTGGGGGCGAAGGTGACGGCGGTGACCGCGCCATTCGATCCGGAGGGCGGGGCGTACGGGGATGTGCATCATGATCATGACCATGACCACTGAAACGCGCCTCCTCTCCTCGTTAGAGGAGATGTCGACTCTGAGCGCGCCAGCGCGAGGAGCGGGTGAGGAGATTCCCAAGCCTGCCGGTAATCGAACCTCCCACGCTCTCGCCAAGCTGAGCCGCCTGCGGCCGCCACCGTGGGAATCTCCTCACCCGGAGACAGCGCCTTCAGCGCGTGTCTCTCGACCTCTCCTCTACCGAGGAGAGGAGTTTTGAACAGCCTCCTCCGGCTCCTGACCTGGCTCTCCCCGGCCTTTCCAGTGGGCGCTTTCGGCTACAGCCACGGCCTGGAAACCGCCATTCGCACCGGCCGGGTCACCGACCGCGAGACCCTGGTGGAGTGGCTAATCGGCCTGATCGATCACGGTTCCGGCCGGACTGACGCCGTCCTCCTGGCCGCCGCCCATCGCGGCGAAGACGTCAGCGACCTCGCGACCGCCCTCAGCCCCTCCCTCGAACGCCAGCTCGAAACCCTCGACCAGGGCGAGGCCTTCCTGATCGCGGTCGGCCGCTCCTGGCCCCACCCCGACCTGCCGCGTACCGCCCCCTACCCGGTCGCCGTCGGGATCACGGCGGGCCTGCACGGCGTGCCCCTGCAAGACACCCTGACCGCCTGGCTGCACGCCTTCGCCGCCAACCTGGTCAGCGTCGCCGTCCGCGCCGTCCCTATCGGCCAGTCGGAGGGCGTGGCCGCCATCGCCGTGTTGGAACCCACCATCCTGGTCGCCGCCGCCCGCGCCGCCGCCTCGACCCTCGACGACCTGGGCGCCTGCGCGCTCGCCTCCGACATCGCCGCCATGCGCCACGAAACCCTGCAGCCGAGACTGTTCCTGTCGTGATCTATCTGGCCTGGCTCATCGCAGGGTTACTCACGGCCATCGCCGCAATAGTCTTCCTGTGGATCATGGGGCTCGACTTCCCATTCAGGAGCCGAGAAGCCCTCTTCGGCGATCTGCTGGGCATGCATCCAATCACCATCAACCTGCCCGGACGCGCCGGGGCGCTGATCGTGCTGGCGCCGCTCGGCATCGCCCTGGTCGTCGTTGACCAGGCCATCCAGCCCAGTTCTCTGAACCTGCTGTTGCTTGTCCCGGCGGCCCTGATCCTGCTGGCGAGGGGCGCCCTGGCCTGGATGCCGTTTTGGCGGCGCCCCGCTGGGTTCGAGACTTTCAACCGTCTGGATCGCGCCGTCTATGGCCCGCTGGCGCTGCTGCTGGGGGCGGGAACGGCAATTGTCGCTATCGTTCCGTTGTTCCTTCGCTGAGGCGCCAAACATGACTTCCCCCAACGGCCCCTTACGCGTCGGCATCGGCGGCCCGGTCGGTTCGGGCAAGACCACCCTGACCGAAAAGCTCTGCAGGGCCATGCGCGAGCGCTGGTCGGTCGCGGTGATCACCAACGACATCTACACCCAGGAGGACGCCCTGATTCTGGCCCGCCTCCAGGCTCTGCCCGAGGACCGCATCATGGGGGTGGAAACCGGCGGCTGCCCGCACACCGCCATCCGCGAGGACGCCTCGCTGAACCTGGCGGCGGTACGGCGGATGAGCGAGCGGCATCCGGACCTGGACGTGATCTTCATCGAGTCTGGGGGGGATAACCTGGCGGCGACGTTCTCGCCGGATCTGGCGGACCTGTCGCTCTACGTGATCAGCGTTTGCCAGGGGGAGAAGATACCGCGCAAAGGCGGGCCGGCGATCAGCCGGTCGGACCTGCTGGTGATCAACAAGACGGACCTGGCGCCGTATGTCGGAGCGGACCTTGGGGTGATGGCGGCGGATGCGAAGGTGCAGCGCGGGGAGCGGCCGGTGGTGATGACCGACCTGACACGGCTGGTCGGAGTGGAGGAGGTGGTGGCGTTCGTGGAACGGGCGGGGGGGCTCGCGTAACCCTCGCGCAAGTATTCACCAATCTGTGAAAACAATCGGACGCCCGACCTCTTAACCGCGCCCGGCGAATACATACGTAGATTCACAGCCGTCCTCATCACGCCAGCGAAGTCGCCGGCCGGACGCGCGAATGGGGCTACATTCCAAATGACATCGTCAATCGTGGCGGTTGCGGGCCTTGGGCTCGTGATCGTGCTTGCGCTCATCGTCATGAGCTCGGGCGTCATCCGCTATATCGGCAACAACCGCATCGCCGTGGTCGAGAAGCTGTGGAGTCTGAAGGGCTCCATCAAATCCGGCCTGATCGCGCTGAACGGCGAGGCCGGCTATCAACCCGAGGTGCTGCGCGGCGGCCTGCACTTCTTCGTGCCGTTCCAGTACCGCCTGCACGTCCAATCCCTGGTGACCATTCCTCAGGGCCGGGTGGGCTATGTCTTCGCCCGGGACGGCCGACCGCTCGGGCCCGACCAGGCCCTGGCCGCCAATATCGGCGACGTCGACTTCCAGGACGCCCGCGGCTTCCTGATCGCCGGCGGCCAGAAGGGCCCGCAGCGCAAGATCCTGCGCGAGGGCGCCTACGCCATCAACCTGGCTCAGTTCGTGGTGGTGACCAAGGACGCCGTCTTCGCCCTCAAGCTCGACCGCGACGAGATGGTTCTGCTCGACCAGATGGCCGAGGTCATCGAGGAGCGTGACGGGTTCGAACCGGTGGTGATCAAGGACGCCGACGACCAGATCGGCGTGGTCACCGTCCATGACGGCCCCGGGCTGCAGGCGGGCGACATCATCGCCCCCACGGTCGGCGACGACCCGCAGGACAAGGCCAGCTTCCACAACAGTTTCCAGGATCCGGAGGCCTTCCTGGCCGCCGGCGGCCGCAAGGGCCGCCAGCTCATGGTGCTGGTCGAGGGCACCTACTACATCAACCGCCTGTTCGCGACGATCGAGCGGATCCCGAAAACCATCATCGAGGTGGGCCAGGTCGGCGTCGTCGTCAGCTATACCGGCAATGCCGGGGCCGACACCTCCGGCGAGGGCTACCGCCACGGCGAGCTGGTCGAGAACGGCAACCGCGGCGTCTGGGCCGACCCGCTGCTGCCCGGCAAGTATGCCTTCAACACCTATGCCGGCCGGGTGACCCTGGTGCCGACCACCAACTTCATCCTGAAGTGGGAGACGGCGGCGACGGGCAGCCATCGGTTCGACGAGAACCTGGCCGAGGTGTCGCTGATCACCCGGGACGCCTTCGAGCCGACCCTGCCGGTCTCGGTTGTGGTGCATATCGACTACCGCAAGGCGCCGCTGGTCATCCAGAGGTTCGGCGACATCAAGAAGCTGGTCGAGCAGACGCTGGATCCGATGGTCTCGGCCTACTTCAAGAACATCGGCCAGACCCGGACCCTGATCGAGCTGCTGCAGGACCGCAGCCGCATCCAGTCGCTGTCGTCGGAGGAGATGAAGGCCAAGTTCGCCCTCTATAACCTCGAGCTGCAGGAGGTGCTGATCGGCACGCCCCGCCCCTCAAGCAAGGGCGACGACCAGATCGAGCGCATCCTGACCCAGCTGCGCCAGCGCCAGATCGCTGACGAGCAGGTCGGCACCTATGAGCGGCAGAAGCTGGCCGCCCAGAAGGAGCGCGAACTGCGCGAGGCCGAGGCCAAGTCCAAGCAGCAGACAGCGATCACCGAGTCCGAGCTGTCGATCCTGGTCCAGCAGAACCAGGGCAAGGCCAACCTGGCCCGCTCGGAACAGGAGGCCGAACAGACCCGGACCCTGGCCAAGGCCGAGGGCGACCGCATCCGCTTCCTGGGCGAGGGCGAGGCCAAGAAGGTCATCGTGCTGGCCGCGGCCGAGGCGGAACGGGTGACCAAGGTGGGTCTGGCCACCGCCGAGGCCATCGAAAGCCAGGTCGCCGCCTCGGGCGGGCCGCGCTACCAGCTGGCAAGGCAGGTGGCCGAACGGTTCGCCGAGGCGCTGGAGACGAGCGGCGTCGACGTGGTGCCCAAGGTCCAGATCCAGGGCTCGGACGGCGGCGGCGGGGTGGTGCAGGCCCTGCTCACCCTGCTGATGAGCGACAAGCTGGGCCTGCCGCTGTCGGTGGAGAACGCGCCGGCGGAGGAAGAAGAAGCCGCTTAACGCGGAGGGGGCCGGTGATGAACCGGCCCCTTTTTCTTACGCGAGCAATTTCGGTGACAGTTTACTTAATTCACACCCGTGGCTACCCGATCGCCGGAAGGGGCTCAGGGGCGAATTAAGTAAACTGTCACCGAAATAACGCCGCCGCGGTACGAGCCGATACGACCTGACGTGGGCGGCCTCTCGCACAGCGTCAGGCGGTTGCGGCCAACGCCTCGTTACCGGCATCCAGCGCCGCGGCGACCGCCGCCAGCAGGGTATCGGCCCGGACCGGTTTCGACAGGTGACTGTCCGCCCCCGCCTCCAGGCTGGCCCGCACGTGCTCGTCCAGGGCGTTGGCCGTGAGCATGATCACTGGCGTCCGCCGCCCGCCCCGCGCTGTTTCGCGGCCGCGCAGCAGCCTGGTGGCCGTCAGCCCGTCCATCTCCGGCATCTGCATGTCCATCAGCACCAGGTCGTAGGGGGTGATGTCCAGGCGTTCGAGCGCGGCGCGACCGTTCTCGACGATATCCAGCCGCACGCCGGCCGCTTCCAGGATCAGGCGCACGACGCGCTGATTGGTGGGGTGGTCCTCGGCCAGCAGGACCAGGGCGCCCCCGACATCGACCCCCTCGCCGGCCGGCTGACGCTCGCCGGCGGCGCGGCTGTCGCCCAGGCGCTGCAGCGGCAGGCTGACGGTGAACACCGAGCCCTGGCCGGGCGTAGAGACCGCCTCGACCTCGCCGCCCAT
This sequence comes from Caulobacter ginsengisoli, assembly GCF_030814835.1. Taxonomy (GTDB): domain Bacteria; phylum Pseudomonadota; class Alphaproteobacteria; order Caulobacterales; family Caulobacteraceae; genus Caulobacter; species Caulobacter ginsengisoli. The sequence continues at coordinate 417,808 of NZ_JAUSVS010000001.1, read as the reverse complement.
CAGCCCGGCCAGCAGCCGACAGATGGCCAGACCCAGGCCCGTGCCGCCGAACCGGCGGGTGATCGAGGCGTCGGCCTGTTCGAAGCGCTTGAACAGCCGCTCGCCGGTTTCGGCGTCGAAGCCGATGCCGGTGTCGCGCACCGCGAAGGCCAGGCCCTCGCCCGTGCGGCTGACACGCAGTTCCGCCCCGCCGCTCTCGGTGAACTTCACCGCGTTGGACAGCAGGTTGGAAAGAATCTGGGTGATGCGCACGCTGTCGCCGCGCCAGACGCCCTGCGCCGCCTCGTCCACGAACCAGGTCAGGGTGAGGTTCTTGCCCTCGGCGGCGGCGGCGTGCAACTCGGCGATGCGGCCGGTCAGGACGGCGGCGTCGAACTCGCCGATCTCCAGCCGCATCTCGCCGGCCTCGATCTTGGAGAAGTCGAGGATGTCGGTCAGCACCTGCTCCAGCAGCCGGCCGGAGGAAACGATCAGCTCAGCCAGTTCGCGATTGCGCGGCGTGGTCTGCTCGCGGGCCAGGGTCTCGGACACCGCCACCACCCCGTTCAGCGGCGTGCGCAGCTCGTGGCTCATATTGGCCAGGAACAGGCTCTTTTCCTGGTTGGCCCGCTCCAGCTCGGCGGTGCGCGCCTTGACCCGGCCCTCCAGGTCGTCGAGCGAGGTGGCCACCCGCTCGCGGCCGGCCTGCAGGGCGCGGGCCAGCACCCCGATCTCATCGGGCCGCGCCTCGATCCGGGCCAGCTCGGCGCGGTCCAGGGCGTCGCTCTCGCTGCCTTCGCCGGTATCTTCGGCCTGTCTCTCGCGCTCGGCATAGGCGGCCAGCTGGCGCAGCGGCAGGGCGATGGTCTTGCGGGCCATGGCCATGACCAGGGCGGTCTGGATCAGCGCCGCGATCACCCCCAGCACCAGGATCCAGGCCGCCGAACCGGCCGCCGCCAGGGTCATGGCCTGGGCCGGATAGCGGATCAGGAAATACCAGCCCGGCCCGCGCAGTCGCCCATAGGCGACGATGTAGCGGCCATCCCGCGAACGCACCACGCCGCGTGGGTCGGACTTGACGCGGATGTCGCCGGCCAGGTCCTTCAGGCCCATGTCCCGCTCGTAGGAGGCCACGGTATCCTCGCTCGCCTTGCCGGCGACGGCGAAGCCCGGATAGGCGATCAGCTCGCCCTTGTCGGTGATGATCAGGTTGGTGGCGCCGCGGCTGGTGTCGCGGATGGCGCGCAGGAAATAGCCGGTCAGCTCGATCGACGAGCCGAACGCCCCGACATGCCGCCCGTTCAGGTCGACGGGCGTGACGCAGGCCGTCCCCAGCCGGTCACCCTTCTTGTCCTGAACCAGCCGCTGCAGGTTGGTGCAGCGGATGATGCGGTCGGGATTGAGGTTGGGCAAGGTGATCTGGACCATCTCCTCCTTGGAGACGTCCAGGTCGGCCGGGGCCTTGCTGCGATAGAACATCAGCCTGTCGGGCCGCTTGGGGCCGAACATCACCAGCCGGGTGCCCGGGGTGTAGAAGTAGAAGTTGTCATAGCGGCTGACCAGCGCCTCGCCGAAGTGGGGCACGGTCTCGTAGGCGGCGACCAGCAGCTTCTTCTCATCGAGCGAAACGTCGCGGCCGTTGGAGATGAAGGCGCCGGTCCCGTAGGTATAGTCGCCGCTGTCGGCGCTTTCGCCGTCGAAGGCGCTGTCGCGACTGCGGCGGGTGCCATCGGCCTGCAGCGGATAGTAGCGGTCGAACAGCTGGGCGGCCTTGGCGTCGCTCAGGCGGGCGATGCGGGTCTTCAGCGCCGCCGCGGCGGCCTGGTGGGCGTCGGCCAGGTCGGTGAAGCGCCGCTCCTCCTGGTTGGCCCGCTCGGTGACATAGTCCTGGAGATAGGCGATCTCGCGCTTCTCCAGCTCCTTTTCGAAGGCGATGAAGGCCGCCACGAAGGCGACCGCCGTCACCACGATCGACATGGCGCCGACGCTGATCAGGAACTTTCTAGAGAGTGAGGTTGTCTTCCCGCCCATCCGGCAAAGACCTACCGCAGGTTTGTTTAGACTTCGTATCTCGCGAAAACCTGATGGAACGCTCCGCTGCGCTGACCATTAGAGAACATCGTCGTATCAAATCGGCACAGGGACTCGGAAATCTCAATGGATCGGCTCTTCGCCAAGTTCGCGTCGGTTACCGCCCGCATCACCGGCAGCCCGCCAGCCTTCATTGCCTGCGTCGCTTTGGTGCTGGTCTGGGCGGTCAGCGGGCCGCTCTTCCAGTTCTCGGAAACCTGGCAGCTGGTGATCAATACCGGCACCACCATCATCACCTTCCTGATGGTTTTCCTGATCCAGAATAGCCAGAATCGGGATTCCGAGGCCTTGCAGACCAAGCTCGACGAGCTGATCCGCAGCTCGAACGCCAAGAACAAGTATGTCGGCATCGAGAAACTGACCGACCACGAACTGGACGCCCTGCGGTCCGAGGCGGAGAAGGCGGCCAACGTGTCGGAAGAGACAGTGGAGAAGGTCGAGGCGGTGAAGTCGAAGCGGAAGGCTGGAGCGAGGAAACCCGCAGCCGCCAAGGCGGCGCCCCGCGCTCGCAAATCACCCCCAAAGAAGTAGCCGCACCGGGTTAGGCGACGGCGAGCGCCCTGCCCCGCCGACGCAGCCAGAACGGGCTGCCCGGCCAGCGGTCTTCGCGGGCGTAGGTGTCGGCGTGGGTCTGGGAATAGGCCGCCCAGGTCGCCGTCACATGCGCCTCCAGCCGCCGCACAGCCCCAGCCGCATCCCCCGCCAGCATGTCCGCCGCCGCGAACCCCGCGAACGCCCCGCCGCGCAACGCCTGGGTAATGCCCTGCGAGGACAGCGGGTCGAAGCTGACCGCCGCGTCGCCCGCCGCCGCCCAGCCGGGGCCGGCGGCGGGGGTCAGGCGGCTGCCGCCGGCCGGCCAGACCCGCAGGGGGCCCAGGCGCGAGACAGCGGCGGCGATGGCGGGGGTGGCGGCGCGACGCCAAGCGGTGGGGCTGGCGAGGCCCAGGGCGCGGACCTGGTCGGCGTCGGTCATGCAGGCGACGGCGCGCAGGCCTGATGCGACGGGGGCGGAATACCACCAGCCGTGCTCGAAGGTCTCGATGAGGGTGCGGGGATCGTCCCCGGCCCGGCAGAAGCGGACGGCGCCGACCAGGCGGTCTCGCGACGGGCGGGCGGCGGCAAGCTGAGCTGGCAGGCGGGGGGAGCGGCCGGTGGCGAGGATGATGGCGCGGGCGGTAAGCGTGCGGCCATCGGCGGCGGTGAGGCGCCAGTCGCCGGGCTCGCCGGTGAGCGTGCGGACGCGCCAGTTCAGCTGGAGCTGGGCGCCATGAGCCCTGGCGACGCCAGCCAGCAGGCGGTCGAACCGCGTGCGGTCCAGCCGCCAGCCGGCCCCGCGAGCGGAGTAGAGGCTGTGGGTCTCGATCAGCTCGGCCCCGCCCCAGGCCGAGGCGATGACCGGGTCGGCGAGGAAGCCCGCGGCCTGGAAGGCGTCCCAGGCGTCCAGGGTCCTCAGGATGGGCGCGGCGGCGGCGGGGAGGATTTCGCCGGGCTTGCGGGTGCGGAGCGAGCCGGCGTCGAGGATGGCAACCGTCAGGTGTGGGGCATGCGCGGCCAGCGACAACGCCGCCGCGCTGCCGGCGGGCCCGGCGCCGATGATGGCGACGTCGATCAAGTCCTGCCCCGGAAGGGGAGGCTTCTCAGAGGGGACTCCACTGGCTCTCCACGCACACATACTTGTTGTTCGGCGAGGCCTGGTCCAGCGAAGCCGGCGGCACGAACGGGTTGCGGATCACGAAACCCAGCCTCGCCCATTCGGTCGTCATCTTCAGGTCGCCGGCATTGGTCTGCGGCACCCCGGCGGCCCAGTTCATCCATTTGAGCGTCGGGTTGGCGTCGCCACCGCCGGTGTAGGTCAGGGCCTGCATCGGCCGGTGGGCCGGCCACCACAGCGTCGTCCAGATCTTCTGCTCGCGGGCCATCAGGCTGTCGCCCGCCGTGTTGAGCACGTTCCAGTCGGCGTAGGTGACGTCGATGTCCTGGGTCGAGCATTCGTTGAAGTCGGCCTGCCAGGGCAGAGCGCTGTATTTGGTCAGGTCCCCTGGCTCGAGCCCGACATCGAAATCGGTGTCCTGCGAGAGGTCCGTATCGATGTAGGCGATATAGTCCTCTTCCGTCAGCGGCGGGTTCCAGAGGGCGTTGGCCTCGCCGGCCGTCTGCTTGAAGGTGTAGAATTCCGGGCTGGCCTTGAGCCGATAGGGCGCATGCCAGGCGGCCGGGTTGCGGATGATCCAGCTGACCTCGCCGCCGGGACAAAAGGCGCCGCCGACGACGTTGGAAAGCACCGCGATGTCCAGATCACGGGGCGTGCGGTTCACCCAGTCCTTGGTCGGCTGGTAGGGATGGATGGCCTCGCGCGGGACCCAGCCCTCGTCGACCTCGTTGACGAACAGCCCCTCGGACCACTGTTTCAGCACGAACAGCTGATAGTTGGTCAACTTCAGGAACTTGGACGGCAGGGTGTTGGAAATCGGGTTGTCGCCCGACAGCAACGGCATCAGCGGCAGGTTGGTTGAGCGGTTTGTGGGCCGCCCCTTGAGCTGGAAGCTGTTCTCCTCGCCGGGCTGGCGCAACAGCCCGAAGAGATAGGCGCGCTTCTCACGATAGGGATCGAGGGTGGCGCCCAGCGCCTCGCGATAAAGGATGCGGTCGATCTGAGCGCCGGAGACGTAGTCGTCGCCATAGCCGGCCAGGAGCTGGCTGGCCGGAGTCGCCAGGGCCGCGCCGGGATCGGGCGCGTCGATCGGCTTTGGCGCCGTCTCCAGCCCATGCGGGCCCGGGCGGGGCTCCAGCGTTGCCGCTATGGCGTTCAACTGGGCCCGGAAATCTTCCAGCGCTTTGACATAGACCTCATCGCCGCCATTCCCCCCATCGCCGTTGGCCCGATAGAGGTTGCGCCAGATCTCGACGAAGGCCGCCGGATCGTGCCCCGGCCCGGCGGGCAGCACGGCGCTGGCGAAGGCATGGGCGGCCTTGGTCAGGGCCGGTCCTGCCAGCCTCAACGCGGCGGCGGCGGGCGGCGGCTCGGCCCTGGCCAAGACGGCGAAGGAGGGAGCCAACGCCTCGGCCAGGGCCGCCCCCGAGAAGGTGAGCGCGGCGGCCCGGGCCATGCCCCGCTGGGCGGCCTCGGGCGGGAGGAAGGGCGGCACGCTGAGCGGCCAGGGTTCGAACGTGCCCCGCTGGGTCTGATTGTGCGGGGCGTTGGACGACTGCAGGACGTTGTCCAGATAGGTGAATTCGTCGGGCCGAAAGAGGATGGGCCAGACGTCGCGCCAGAACCACGGCTTGAAGTCGGGGTTCCAGGTCAGCCGGCCGGCCTTCCAGTGCAGCAGCGCCCCGGTGTCCAGCGGATCGATATGCTGCGGATCGTCGAAGGTCCCGGCCGTGCCGTAGACATCGGTGCGGTAGGCGAACTGGGTCACCGCCAGGTCGAAGACCACGTCCTCGCCCGTCACCATGTCGAGGATTTCGGGGCAGTAGCGCGGATAGGCGCTGAGCACCCAGGCGGGATACTCCACGTCGATATAGCGGGTGGCGGTGACGTTCTCGCAGTCCATCACCAGCCGGGCCATGACCGGCCCGTCGGCGATGTCGTCGAACCAGCCGTCGGTGTTGGCGTAGGTGTCGATGCGCGGCTGACCGATGCCGGTCAGCATGGTGCCGCTATTGCCGTGGCCGCCCAGCACGACCAGGGCGCCGGTGTCGTCGGTCTTCAGTTCGCCCAGGGTGTCGATCGGGTTGGGCGTCAGGCCTTCCGGCGGGAAGGTCGGAGCGTAGGCCGGGTTGCCGTCGCGGCTGAAGGCGGCGTTCCGGCGGTCGGTGTGGTTCACCGTCTGCGGACCTGGATCGATGATCAGAGCCTGGCGGGCGTTGGCGTTGGTGATGTCGGCGTTGCGGCGCGGGTGGTCGGGCGCGTAGCCATGTTCGCCTTCCAGCTGGTCGAAGGCGTACCAACTGGCCTTCTTGTTGGCCAAATGCACCCGCCACTGGATGTCGGCCAGCGTCCCCTCATTGCCCCCGCCCCGCACCGGATCGCCCAGGTTCAGCGGCCGGCCGTCGGGGCTGTCATCGTCATAGACATAGAGCTGGAAGCGCGCGGCCTGGCGCTTGATGCGGCCCTCGTCGTCGCGGAAGCGGCTGACCGGGACCGGCTGGCCGTTCTTGAGGATGGCGTTGCCCTGCTTGTCGCACTCGGTGGGCATGCCGGCCGGGGCTTCGGCGGCCAGACAGAACTCGTCGGTGGAATCGCCCAGCCGGGCGACGCCGATGGCGGGGTGGATGCGATAGATCGGCGTCATGTCCCGCCCCCTAGTCGAAGTAGCTGAGGGAGACGCCGTCCAGCTTCAGAAGCTCCGGCTCCTCCCGGTAATCGACGCCGATGACGACCAGATTGACCGTCAGGCTTTTGGCTCCCGCCGCGATCAGCCGCTGGGCGGCTCTAGTGACGTCGACCCGGTGGTTGCGGGGGGTGTTATGGTCGGGGGGTCTGAGATCATAGCGCCGTGACCTTGGCCCCGGCACATCGCAATGACCCGGCCCGCCGAAACAGTCGCCATGGCCGAAGATGGCCAGGTAGCCGGCGTAGCCCGGCGCGCTGAGCGGCGTCTCGGCCGCGGCTTCCGGGGTATTGAGGAAGACCCGCACGAAGCAGGACCGCATCAGCTGCGGCACCCGGTGCAGCCGCACCTCGACCCGCGAGTCGCCCTTGAGGCCCTCGGGCACATCGACCGCCGGCATGGCGAAGCGGCCGACCGGCGTGCCCATCCCCACCGGCACGATCTTGGCCGACTTGACGTATTCGTAGCCGAACCGCGGCATCTCCAGCGTGTCGCGGATGGTGTAGCTCCACGGCGTCAGCACCGAGTCCAGGTCGGCCGGATTGCTCTCGGGATGGACCTGCTGCCACTCCCACCACAGCCGGTCGAAATTGGAATGCACCGGCCAGAAGATCGGATCGAACGCCGCCGTCAGGTTGGAGAACATGTCGCCGAACTGCGGCTGCTGGTAGAGGTCGTCCTTGCGGTGGAACCGCCGGCCCGCGACCTTGACCGCCCCGCCCCGGCTGGGGTCATGGGCGCCCGGCACGCTGGAGGTCCCGGCTGCGTCCTGCGGCGGCGGGGGAACGCCCCAGCCCGGCCAGTCGGGGTTCTCGCCCCCGGTCCAGATATGCAGGGTATTGTGCGGGTTCTGGTCGATCAGCCCGAAGCTGTCGTTATAGAGGCCGCCTCCCCCGTAATCCCGGAACGTCCGCAGGGACTGGATCTGGGCGATGTCGTCGGCGGTGGGGTAGTGATAGTTGATCTGGGCGTTGATGGTGCTGGGCGTCATCGGATCGCCCGGCTTGTCCTGGGCAAAGAACTGGCCCGGATAGCGCAGCGGATACCACAGCGAATTGGTCGCCAGCAGCGCGTCGATGAAGCGGTTGCGGTTCTGGCCTGACAGATAGGGCGTGGGATCGATCCCCGCCGCGGTCCACAGCTTCGAGACCTGGGCGAAGAAGGCGCTGAGCGTGGCGAAGTGCTGGCCGACCATCGGCGCCAGGGCCTCGGCCGGAATGCCGTTGTCCTCCAGGAAGACCAGGGAGTCGGCGGTCAGGAAGGCCTTCAGCGCGCGGGGAATGATCTCGCCGTCCTGGGGCATGGCCGGGACGTAGCGGGCCATGGTGAAATCCCAGTAGGGCATGGTGACTTCGGGCAGGATGTCCTGCAGGGCCTGTTCGAACTCATAAAGATAGACCCGATGCCAGGGCAGGAACCGCTCCCAGCCGTGCTGGCAGTGGTTCTGATGAACCAGGGCCAGGTTGTTGTAATTCCTGGCGTCCTGCGGCCAGCGGTTGAGATTGTAGAGCTCGCGGAAAGCGTAGCGCAGCTTCTCCAGCTGGATCGGCGACAGGCAGTCCAGGTTCATTCGCTGCTTGGGCTCGTTGCCCATCGGCACATAGTCGGCCACCGCCCCGGTGGCGACGTTGAGGGACAGGCCCTCGACCCGGAATCCCGCCGCAGGATCAGCCTCGACCGAGCCGCCGGCGCCGTCGCCCAGGCTGGTTTCGGCGACCGGCAACCCGTCGTCGATCCAGCGCTCGATGAAGGCGATATCGTCCTCGGCCACCGCCGCGCCACCCCAGGGCAGCCGCGGGAACCGCCCGCCATCGAAGGGCGGCAACCCTCTTAGCGCACGGACCAGGAGCGAGGCCTCGCCCCTGCCCTCCCCCTTGCCGCAGCAGGTCTTGGCCGTGCCCGCCGGAGCGATCAGCGGCATACCCAGCAGCTGGATCTTGGCCAGCCTGTCCGGCGGCAGCCGCCAGAAGCGTCCCAGCCCGCCATAGTCGGCGTCGCTATCGCCGGCGGCGGCGTCGATGAGGGCGGCGACCTTGGCCGCCAGGTCGATTCGGGTTGGGTCGGCGGCGTCCGCGCTCGTAGTCACGCTTGGTCCCCCAGAGGTCACAACATTCTATGTCGTATACACGCATAGGATTTGACTTCCGACAACTTTATCGCGAACTTTAGAGGGTGAGACGGCTGCTTCGGACCCTCCGCGGCGGCTATCCCGCGGGGCTGTCAGCCGGACCGGCTCGAACTGCGAGCCGGGTCCGCCAACAGGGGAGCGAAAGATGTCGAAGATTGAGTCGAAACCCCCAACCAAAATGGGGAACCGCCGCTGGCGCCTCTGGGCCGCCGCGGGTCTGGCCGGGGCGGGACTGCTGACCGCCGGCGCGCTGCAGGCCCAATCGACCGTGCCGCCGGTGCCGCCGGGCGCGCCGGCCTATTTGAGCAACTTCCCCAACTTCGCCCCCTCGCCGACCTCGGCCATGCCGGGCGACATCAACATCCCCTTCCAGCAGGCGCTGGAGAAGGCCCAGCTGTTCCCCCTCGTGCAGCGGGAATTCGATCTCTACAGCTGGCAGATGTTCTTCGCGGTCAACTGGCCGACCAGCGCCACCGGGGCGCCCGCCCCGACCCTGACCGCCACGGGCAATGGCCTGGCCCCGCACTGGGCCAACTGGCAGACCGTGCCGCAGATCTACCGCACCGACGGTCAGCGGCCGGACGCCTGCCCCAAGCTGCAGGTCCCCAAGCCGATGGTCCTGCCGGGCGCCAAGAAGCCCGCGGCGGCCAAGCCGCTGCCGCTGTTGGCCGTCTCCAAGGGCCTGACGCCCTTCTCCGAGCAGAAGACCGCCGACCCGCGCACCACTCGCTTCCTAGGCGTGATCTCGGCCGTCGGTGACCTCAACGTCAACACGCTGGGCGACATCCAGCAGGCCTTCACCGGCCCGCTGATCGATCAAAACGGCGAGTTCGTCTACTACGAGATCCTGATGGATCCCAACGAGGTCGGCTATCTCTGCAGCAACGCCCTCTACAACATCAACGGCCAGGTGGCCTTCTCCAACGCCGGCCAGAAGGTCGTCATGCCCTGGGGCGACGAGCCCCAGCAGTGGAGCGGCTCATTCGAGATCAAGATCGCCTGGAAGGTGCTGAAGAAGGGCGTCGACGACTTCAGCCGCTTCTACACCCAGCCCGCCTTCATCAAGGACGAGGATTCCAAGGGCAACGAAATCACCCGGGCGGTGACCGTGGGCATGGTCGGCATGCATATCGGCCACAAGTCGACCAGCAGCCCGCAATGGATCTGGTCGACCTTCGAGCAGGTCGACAACCTGGACGTCGATCCGGTCGCCCACCCCAACCTCAATCCCAATTTCACCGACCCCAACTGCCCGATCTGCACCGTCAATGTGCAGCCCCAGGCGGTGAACGGCGTCTATCCCAAGATCCCGGTCCAGGCCTGGCGCGCCATTCCCATTCCGGGTGACAAGATCGCCCTGAACGCCCAGGTCCAGGCCGCCATGGCCGCCATGGGCTCGGTCTGGCAGTACTACCAGCTGATCGACACCCAGTGGCCGACCAACCCCGGCACCATCCAAAATCCCAACGCCCCCACCCCCTGGAACGCCGGCCTGGCCGGTTCGGTGACCAACAAACCGGGCGGCAGCCCCACCCCGGTCTTCCTGACCAACATCACCATGGAAACCTACTTCCAGGGTGGCAACCAGGTGGCCTGCAACGCTCAGGAAACGCCCAATAACTTTACCTGCCCGCCGGCCGGCAATCCCGCCCCGCCGATCTGGACCTCGCCGCAGAACAACAGTTCCACCCCCGGCCTGCCGGGGACGGGAACCCAGATCTTCGGCACCGAGAGCTGCATGGGCTGCCACTCCTCAGCCGGTATCTACACCAGCTACAATCCGACGACCCAGCAAGGGACCCAGTCCGGCCAGCTGACCGGCGACTTCTCCTGGCTGATGTCGCAGAAGGCCAGCTGGAACCCCAACGTCCCCACCCCGCCTGCCCCTCCGGCCGGCAAGCCCAAGCCCGTGGGCTCGCCCAAGCCGGCGAAAGCGGGGTGACCTAAAGGATCGGGGAGCCCTCGTTCGGTCTAAGTCCACCCCCCGGACAACACCGAACGCCCCCGCCAGGTCCCGCAAGGGGCCGGAAGCCGCCACCCCTGCGAGGGTGGCGGCTTTTTCTTGAGAAGGGGCCGAAACGCCAAAAAGCCCCCCCGGCCCAAACCGGGGGGGCTCGCAATTGGCAACGGCCGACTGGCCGTCTAAGGAGGATCATGACCTTCAGTTTCGTTCAGTTCCTCCATTGCCTGCGCCGCGGCCATGACTGGAAAAACAGCAACGCCAAGCCGGGGCACCGGACGTGCGTCCATTGCGGATGGCGGCGGCGGTACTGAAGGTTGGGGCGGCGTGCGCTAACGCCACAGCCGCCGCCATCCCTTCGGCCTGAGGCGCTCCCCCGCTTCCCGATCCCGCGCCTCGCACTTCGCCACGATGTTCAGCGCATCCGCCGTCCGCCCATTGGCCTTGTCCAACTGCGCCGTCTGCGCATCCCCGAACGCGACCCACTCCCCTACTGTATCGGCCTTGGGCAGCGGCGCGCTCTCCACGCCATCCCGCCAGCCCTCAGGGACGAGCTGACTGCAGGGGCTGGCATTCAGGGAGGCGACGGGACGCGTGGCGCAGGCAGACAGCGCGGCGGCCAGCAGCGCCAACAGCGGGATCGACAGGCGCCGAAGCGCCCGGGGCGGCGAGGATGGCATCGCGGTTCTCCTGAGTCTGGCGGTCGGTGGCGGCGTCGCGGGCCGCGCTGGCGGTGACGATGGCGACGGCGTCGCGGCCGGCGGCGGCCTGGCCCTGAGCCTGGATCGCCTCAGCGGCGGCCAGGTTGGTCCGGGCCCGGGCCCGGCCAGGCTCTGTGATCAGCCACCAGCCGGCGGCCAGCATCGTCAGGGCCAGGGCCGCGCCGATCGCCCAACCGGCGGGGCTGAGGGCCCGCCAGAGGTCTCTCATGGCGTCACCTCCAGCTCGCGGTCACCGCTCTTCCAGATGGCCTCGCGGATCGGGCGGGCCAGGATGATGCAGCCGTGGCTGGCCGTCCCCGGATGGGCGAGGCTGTCGCCGTGGATGCGGAAGGCCGAGCGGCCGAAGGTCTCTGTCCCCGGCGCTGGGGCCAACTCCAGCGCGCAGGGCCCGACATTGGCGCTGTCATAGAGCCGCACGATGGTCCAGCGGCCGGCCGGGATGGGCCCGACGCCCGTGGCGGCCTGCATGGCCGGGTTGTTGCGGCCCAGATCGTGGCCGCTGTAGCCGTGGGAGACGAGGACGCCGTCATGGAACAGCGCGCCGGCCGACTGGTCCCATTGCCAGGTCATGGCTGGTCCTCCTTCGAGGGTTTGGGTTCGGTGCTGGCGGTGCCGCTGACCAGGGCCCAGGAGGCGGCGGCCAGGGCGGCGATATAGGCCCCGGCGCTGACCAGATAGGCCCCCCACTCCGCAGCGCTGGGCCGGCCGGTGGCGGCGATCCAGACGGTCACCCCGGCCAGCAGCAGCATGCCCACCGCGTGCTGGATCAGGCCCATGATCCGGCCATAGGCGAAGGTCTCACCATCGACAGCGGTCAGCAGATCGTGCAGCACGCGCTTGAGATAGTTGGTCATGGCTTGGCTCCCGCCCCCCGCCGCTTCAGCCCGCGCTCCAGGCTGTCGAGCCGCTGGCGCAGGTCGCGGTTCTCGCCGCGGCACTGTTGGTTCTCGTCCTCCAGTTCGCGGACGCGATCCTCGAGCCGACTGACCTGCTGTTCCAGGCCTTCATTGATCTGGGTCAGGGTGGCGATGAAGGCCTGGGCCTGGCTGTTCAGCGCCTGCTGGAAGGCGGTGGCCGCCCCGACGCTGTCGACCGGCCGGCGGATCAGCGCCACGGCGACGCCGGCGATCCCGCCGCCGCCCAGGGCGCCGAGACCGGCGATGAGAAGGGCTTGCCAGTCCATGGCGCTCCTTGCAGGCGTAAAAAAACCGCCCGGAGGCGGCGGAGAGGTCTTTCGGGGAGGGAGGCTAGGTCCTGATGCAGTAGAGGATGGCGATGTTGCGGGGCCGGGTTTCGCCGCCCCCCGTCGAACCGGTGGCCGAGCCCGAGCCCGAGGCGCCGCCGGTGGTCGTGCCGCCCGTACTGTTCATGTTGGTCTGGTTGGTCGGCAGGGTATGGGTGTGGGCCTTGAGATCGTCGGCCTGCGCGGTGGCGAAGACCCGGCCCGTGTCGGTCCCCTTGCCGTGATCGTAGCCGCGCAGGAACTCCCCCCGCAGATCCGGCAGGGTGAAGTGCGTCCCGTCCGCCGAACCCCAGGTGGTTCCGATGGCGGCGAACAGGGCCGGATAGTCGGCCCGCAGAAGCGAGGCGCCGTTGCATTCCAGCCAGCCGGTCGGGGCGGTCGGCATGCCGAACGCGGCGATCATGCCGCTCATCGCCCCCACGGCGGTCTGCAGGACGGCGACGTCGGCGTCGGCCGCCGCGCCCAGCGTGGACCGCGCGCCGGTCGCGTCCGTATCGTCCACCAGGCTGCGGCCAAAGCTGGAGAAGACAGCCAGCGCGGCCGTGCCCGATCCGGTGAAATAGGGCAGGCGGTCGGCTGTCGAAGTGAGACCGGCGATGGCCGACAGCTCGGCGTCCTGGGCCTGCACATGGGTCCCGATCACCAGGCCCAGGGTCGTTCGGGCCGTCGCCGCGTCGCCGTCGTCGATCAGCGAGCGGCCGAACGTGGTCAGGGACGTCAAGGTCAACGTTCCCGAACCGTTGGCGTAGGGCAGCTTGTCGGCGGTCAGGGAAAGGCCCGAGACGGCTGTCAGATTGGCGTGACTGGCCTGGGCGCCCAGGCCAGCCAGGGCCGCCGAAGGGTTGTCCGCGCCCGTTCCCCCGAACGCCACGGCGAGCGGCGAGGCGGACCAGCTCGCCGCCACCCCGTCTGTGGTGGTCAGGAACTTGCCGATATTGCCGGTCATGGTCGGCAGGGTGTTGTTGATCAGCGCGCCCATCGACACGACCAGGTCGGTCTTGGTGCCGGTTCCGCCGACTCCATTGGCGGGAACCGACAGCGTCAGCGCGCCGGTCCCGCTGTCATAAGCTGTGACCTGGCCGGCGATGTAGTTGGCCGGATTGGCCAGCGATGCGGCTACCAGCGTCTGGCCCACGGCATAGGCCTTGCCGGACTGGATATTGATGGTCTTGGAGCCCGCTCCGATGGCGACCGACCCGCTGACCTGGGAAGCGTTTGTGCCCGGCGCATTCAGCGCCGAGGCGGCCGATGCGGCGGCGCCGGCCGCGCTGGCGGCGGCGCTCCCCGCCATGATCACGGTCTGGCTCAGGCAGGGCACGAAGCGGGTGACATACCCATAGGCGTCCAGGCCGGTCGTGGCGCTGGCGTCGTCCGTATAGGTCTTGCCGTTGCCGCCCAGCGCCTCGGGAAAGGTGACGGTGGCCATCAGAGCAGCTCCTTGACTTCAAAGGGCGCCTTCCAGCGGTCGGGCCCGGGGTTTTCGATGGGGCTCAACGTACGCATCCGGCACAGGAACTGCCGGCGCAGAGCATGGGTGGTGTCGTCGGGGTCCCAGACGAACAGCAGCTCGTCATCGACCCCCATCGCGCGCTGGATTTCGAAGGCGTTGGCCATGGCCTCGTCCTCGCCCAGGGCGTCCAGAGCGAAACGCGCCACCCGCACCGGCGTGCGGACGTTGAAATACTCCGCCCCCGACAGCGCCTCCTGCACCTCGGTGCGGCTCTCCCAGGCCAGGCTTGCGCCATAGACCATGTTGCGGACCGGCTGCCAGCCGTCGGCGGCGAACACCCGGCCGGCCTCGACAAAGCCGTTGGCGTTGGCCGTATCGTCTAGCTCCACCCGGATGTAGCGGGCGTTGGCCGGGCTGGTCAGGATGAAGACCAGGGTGCCGGTATAGGCCTCGATCTGGTCAGCCGGATACTGGCCCGTCCACCAGTTGGGCGCTCCCCAGGGCAGGGTCCCGAACGGATAGACGCTCGGCCAGACGCTCCTCCAGCCGCTGGTCGCCACCGTGCTGGTGAAGTCGGGCGCCAGCGACAGGCTGATGCGGTACCGCGCCGTGATCGACAGGTTGTGATTGACCACCGCCACCACGCGAAACCGCCGGGTCCCGCCGAAATCGGCGTCGAACCATGTGTCCGCCAGCGAGGTCGAAGCCGACCGCGCCAGCCGGCCCAGCCGGCGGTCCTTGAGGTTGTTCAGCGGTAGCGCCGTCAGCCAGGACCCGCCATACAGGCTGGCCGCGTCTACCAGGTTGCCATAGGCCAGGATGGCGTGCGCCATATCACCCCCACAGGGTCAGGGTGGCCCGGTTGCGGGCCAGCTCGGGCTTGACGCCCAGGACGACGAAGAGCCGGCCGCCGGCCAGGCCGAACCGGGCGTTGCTCAGTTGGACCACCGCCCCGACCCGAAGGCCCGGCGTGGCCAGCAGCGCGACCGGAACCGTCACGTCGAAGAAATCTCGATGGACCTTGAACAGGGCCAGCCTTCGCGCCGCCTCCACCGCCGCGTCGGCGGCGCTGGTCAGCAGGGTGTCGGTGGTCTCCTCAGCGGCCAGCAGGTACTGAGTCTTGACCGCCGGGTCTTCGGCCTTCTCGGCTCGATATTCGCTGGCCAGAACGGCCCGCCGGGCCGGGGCGACGCCGCCGGCCAGGTCCGAGCCCTGCACGGCCCACAGCTTCGAATGCCGCACCGTATAGGACCAGGCCGGCAGGTCGCCGTCCCGCGCCGGCCGCCGCTCGATGTCCAGGATGTCGAGATCCTGAAAGTCATAGACCGGCAGGCCGCTGGGCGCCGTCAGCCGCGCCATGCGCAGCAGGCCGGCTGGGTCGAAGCCGTAATAGGCGCCCACCGAGCCGGCGACTCTGTCCATCGCCGAGGCGAAGGTCTCGTCGCCCGACAGCCACAGGCCAATCGTCGCCGGGTTGGCGGCCTCCAGCGCGGTGACGTCGGCGGCCGAGATATAGGCCCCGTCCACCCCCGCCGCGATGGCCAGGGCCCTGAGGATCTGGGCCGCGGTGCGGGCGCTGGCCGTAGCGCCCTGGGTGGCGTCCACACTCACCGTCCCCGCCGGCGCCGCCCCCAGCCGCAGATAGCCCTCGGCCAGGCAGGTGGCGTAGGTCCCACCGCTCACCGTCGCCGCCTGCAGCAAAGCGCTGGTGGCGTAGTCGGCCGCAAAACTCAGCTCAGCGCCCCGGTCATAGACCCTCTCGACCGAGGCCAGCGCCCCATCGCTGACCTGGTAGGTCAGCTTGGCGGTGTTGACGCAGGGGACCGGAATGTTGAGCGCCTTGCCATAGAGCCGCGGCTTGGGCTGGCCCTTCAGATCGTCGGCCGTGCCCTCCAGCCCGGCCGGCAGCGCGTTGGTCCCGGCATATCGGCTCGCCAGCGCCGGCCGGTCGAAGACCAGCTGCAGGTCACGCAGCCGCACCGTCACCTCGGTCCGCGACACGGTCAGGGTCTCGATGGTCCCGGCGAATGTCGCCGCGAACCCGCCCGGATAGGCCCCGCTCTCCCCGCTGCGGATCGTCACGCCGCGCCCGTCGAACCCATAGCCCAACCAGGCGTCATACTGCCCGTTGGCATTGGCCAGCCGGATCTCCCCCAGCGCCAGCCGCGTCCCGCCCCCGGTCCGCCCATCGCCAAAGGCGCTGATCCCGATACTGCCCGGGTCCAACAGCGTTTCGTCGAAGGCGATGTTGGCGGGAGTGTCGGTAGGGGCGGTGGCGAACCGGCCGTCCGAGACATAAAAGGTGCGCAGAGTCCCGACGGCGTCGACCGCCGCGGTGATTTCGATGAGGATCATGGGGTGTCCTTGGACGGGACGAACCGGCCGAACCGGTTGGCTGATTGGCCTTAGGGCCTGGCCGCAACGCCGCTCCGGCCCTCGGCGGGAACCAGGCCATTATCCCGCAGAAAGGCCACGAAACTGGGCGCCAGCAACTCGGAGCCCTCCTCCGTCAGATGGCTTGAATCGCGATAGATGAGGCGCCCGTTCCGGACGGGCGTGCAGACTTTTCCAACCGAACCGCACAATGGGTCGAACGGATCGTAGAGGAAGAAGCCTTGCCGCCTAGCCCGCAAGGCGTTGAGGTAGGCGACGAAATCCCGCCGCCGCGCCAGCTGCTCCCCCCGATCCTCGGTGAAACCGGCCTTGCATTGAGCTGAGATGGCCCTGCGCAGAAAATGCTCACTGGGGCTGAGCCAGCTGGCCCGGGTCCAGAGCCAAGACCAACTGACCAAAAACCAGGGCGTTGGCCAGTTTGGCGGCGCGATCAAGGAGTAGCGTTGTGTCGGCGTTGGTTAGTTCGACCCCCTCAGCGCCAGCCGCCACCTTAAGACCAAGTTGCGCCAGCCGCAGCTTGCCCACGCCGTGCTGGTCGTCTGGCAGCGGCGTGTCTAAGATGCGGAGCAGTGCTCTTTTCAATGAGAACTCTGTCTTGTCATCCTCCATCATCGGACTTCCATCGCGCTCACACAGCGCCACCGTCAGGTTGATCTTGGGCATCAAACTTCTCTCAATTTAGGCAACCGCCAGAACGGTTACTGTTCCACTTGAACCGCGATATTTCAGGGCTCCTGCCTCCACGTAAACCGTCCCGCCAGCGACATTTCCGGTCGGGATTGCCGCCGCGTTGCCGAGAACCAACCCACCCTT
Organism: Caulobacter ginsengisoli; assembly: GCF_030814835.1. Classification (GTDB taxonomy): domain Bacteria; phylum Pseudomonadota; class Alphaproteobacteria; order Caulobacterales; family Caulobacteraceae; genus Caulobacter; species Caulobacter ginsengisoli. The sequence continues at coordinate 400,694 of NZ_JAUSVS010000001.1, read as the reverse complement.
GAGCGAGGCCGGCACGCTGGTCTGACCGATCAAGAGAGAATGGGCCAAATAGCTGTTGTCGTTGGCTCCGCCCGCGTACAGCGCCCAGGCGCTGCCAACCCCAGTGGTGTTTTGCGCATCGATCCGAACGCCGTAAGCGGCAGTCACGGTTGCGCCGGAATTGAGGATCGGAGACTGGGCTTGAAACCCAATCATTAGATTGGCAGTCGATGCTGCCCCAGAATTCACGCTGCAGATGCCTTGAACGCCCACCAGCGTAACCCCAGCTCCGCTGTATCGGCTTTCAGCCTGGAATTGCATTGCAATGAGGTTGCCCGAGAGTTGGTTTGTCAGGCCGACCTGGATCCCATAGGCATTCCCCGTGGTATCGACCCGCTCATTGCTGGCACCGGCGATGTTGAGGATCACAGACGATGACGGCACGGCCTTGTTGATCGACATATGCCCCCCGGCATCAATCGCCGCCAACAGCGTCCCATTAGACGCCTGCCATTCCGTCATATTCGCCGACTGGCTGCCCGCGCCCTTGATGATCGAGGCCACCCGGGCGGCGCCGTTCGATTGGACTGAGAATTGGGCAGCCAGGGTGGTCATGTTGACGCCGACGCGGGCCAGGCTGTCGATGCGCCACGCTTCCTGGCCGCCGGCGCTCGCCGCCATCGTGTCGGCGGCCGGGAACCACAGGCCGGTGTTGGGGTCGCCCGAGGCATAGATCCCCGGCGTCCCCACTGCGCCGGCGACCACCCCCAGGGCGCCGGTCATCAGCCCGCCCGCGACGGCCAGTTTGGCGTCCAGGGCGGTCTGCAGGTCGGCCTGGGCCGACAGGGTTCCGGTGATCGTCCCCCAGCCGGTGACCGGCGTGCCCCAGGCGGGGTTGGTCCCGTCGCTGGTCAGGAACTTGCCGCCGGCCCCGGCCTGGGCAGGCAGCAGGGCGTTGAGCGCCGCCCCGGCGGTGGTCTGGCCGGTGCCGCCGTTGGCGACCGGCAGGGTCCCGCTGACATGGCTGGCCAGCCCCACCTTGCCCCAGGCCGGCGCCGCCCCGATCCCGCCCGAGACCAGCACATTGCCCGTGGCCACGTCGGCCAGCCGGGCCAGCGTCGCGGCCCCCGACGCATAGATCAGGTCGCCGACCGCATAGCTGGTCAGGCCCGTGCCGCCATAGGCCGGCGCGATGGCTCCGGCCGTCCAGGTTCCGGCGGTCACCGTCCCCACGGTGGCCAGGTTGGCCGAGCCGCCCCAGGCGCTGAGGGCCGTGTTCTCGACATTGCCCAGCCCGACGTCGCCCTTGACCAGGGCGAGGTCAGTCTTGAACTGAACCGGCGTGCGGCGGGTCCAGGCCCCGGCCTTGCGCTGGATGATGTCGTCGTTGGACGGGGCGAGCCCCGCCACCGTCGCCAGCTCGGCGCTGTAGCCCTGGACGGTGACACCGACGGCGGACACCGCCAGCCGGCCGTCCAGCGCCGCCTGCAGGTCCGCCTGGTCGGCCAGCACCCCGGTGAAGGTCCCCCACACCGCCTGGCCCGGCGGCCCCGCCACGGCGGTGACCACGGCGGTCGTCGCGCCCGGCAGCACCCATTCCAGAACGATCGCTTCAGCCATCAGGCGCCTCCCGTCACGCGTTCGGTGATCTCGACGGCCACCGGGTCGGTCTGGATGACGACGCCCAGCTTCTCCACCCGGGCGTCCATCACGAAATGCCCGGCCGGCAGGGTCTCTGAGACCTCGGCCGCCAGGGTCCCGCTCCAGCCGGGCGGGCTGGTCAGGTCACCAGTGTCGACATGGTCCAGATACGTCGTCTCCAGCACAGCCAGCTCGGGGTTGCTGTCCCCGGGCGCGCGCTTGAGCGCCATGCGGCAGATGGCGCCCGCCAGGTCGCCGGCGGCGATCCGTAGCGCGACGGTGAAGGTCTCCCCCCGGCTGAACCGGGCGGCGGCGGCGAATGCGGTCATCGATGTCTCCGGACTCTGGGATCTAGGCCTGGGCCGCGCGCCGCAGCGCCGCCAGCTGGTCTTCCAGCGCCGCCAGCCGCTCGTCCTGCTGCTGGGCGATGGCCCCGCGCTGCACCTTGTCGGCGGTCAGCTGGTCGCCCACGCCCGCTACCTCGGTCTGCAATTCCTGGATGGCGGTGACCACCGCGGCGGTGTTGTCGTTGGAGGCTTTCGTGGCCGCTGGAAAGGTCTGAGGCGCTCCCGCCGAACCGCCGCCCAGCAGCGCCTGCAGCGCCGCGATGGCCTCGGCCACGCTGACCACATGGGTGTTCAGCTCGATCAACTGCCCGACCTGGGCCGTCATCGTGTCCAGCTGTCGCTGGGCCATATCGACCTGGGTCCCGGCGCTGGCTTCGGCGGCCGAGACCGCGTCGCGCACCGCCGTCAGGTCGGCGAAATAGCCTTCGGACGAGGCGAAATAGGCCTTCGAGGCGTCCAGATAGGCCTGGCTGACCCCCTGCAGATCGCCCAGCGCCTGCTCGTTGCCCTGCGCCGCCAGGCCCGCCGTCTCCTGGAAGGCGGCCTGGGCGGCCCGGTATTGCTCCTCTGGCGACAGCGCCGCCGCCGGCCCGCTGTAGAGCCCGGCCCCGAAATCATGCAGCCCCTTGGCCAGGTCGGCGAACCGGTCGCGTGTGTCGGCCAACGCCCCGCTTTCGCGGTCATAGGCCCCCGACAGCGCGTCCTTGGCGTCGGAGAGCGCCTGGCTCTCCTCGGTCACAGCCGCGAAAGCGGGCGCCAGCGTCATCAGCGCGGTGAACAGCTCGGCCCCCGCCTGGGTCGACACATCCAGCCCCTGCACCAGCGACTTGAACTGCTCACGCGTCTTCACGCCCGTCAGGCCCAGCCGCGCCAGCTCACCGCTGACCGCCGCCTGCACGGGCGCCAGCCGCTCGGCCTCGCTCAGGAAGGTCTCGGCATAAAAATTGGTCTGGTCGGTGAAGCTGTCCAGCCCGCCGGCCAGGTCGACCAGCCGCTCGCGGGCCTCGACCGAGGCCAGGCCCACCGCCCCGAACACCTTGCCGATACTGGAAAGCGTCACGTCCACCACCTGGTAGTCGCGCGCCAGCCGGGTCAGGGTCTCAAACGCCCCCTCCCCCACCTTCTGGAACTGCGCCAGTCCCGGCATCACCGCGGCGGCCATGCCGTCGGCCGCCTTGCCGAACACCGCCTCCAGGGCCGCCGTGATCTCGTCCCCCTTCAGGTCCTTCAGGCTGATCTTGCCCAGGTCCAGCTTGAAGGCGTCCAGCGTCGCCACCGCGCCCTCGATGCCCAGCACCGAGGCCGCCGACAGCACCCCGTCCCGCAGCGAGCCGATCAGCAAGGTGGTCTGCCGCGCGAACTCCGGATCCAGCGCGCCGCTGATGGTCTTCTTCGACGTCGAGGTGCTGTAGGTCAGGCCAAAGGCGCTCTTCTTGGTCTCCGACAGGATCTGTTGATAGGTCTTGCCCTGCACCCCGCCCGCCAGAATGGCCCCCAGCGTCCCGGCGCTGAACGCCAGCCCCTGGTCCTGCAGCGTCCGGGTGGTCACCGAGCCGAAGCCCAGGTTCGACAGCGACGGCGCCCGCCCGCTGGTCCCCAGCTTCAGCCCCGCCGTATCCAGCATGCCGCCCACCCCCAGCGACCGCGCCAGGGCCGAGGCCAGCCGCCCGATCTGGCCATCGATCGACTTCAGCGCCGCCAGCATCGGGTTGTAGAATTCCAGCATGTTGTTGGTGTGGTCGGCCACCAGGTCCAGGCTCTTTTGGATGCTCTCACTCTTGGCCTTGCTGTCACCCAGCACCGAGCCGGCGCCTTGCGCTTCCTGGCGCTTCTCGGCGTCGTGCTCGCCGGGGACTGACCCACCGGCCGAGCCCGAGCCCAGGCTGGCCATCACCGCGATCATCGCCGCCACGAACGGGAAGGCCGCCACGCCCAGCTGGCCGAACATGCGCCCCGCCCCGGCCGCCGCGCCAGTCGTGGCTTCGGCCATGTGCAGCGTTTCGTGCGCCGCCGCAGAAGCGGCGTGAGAGACGACCCCGGCCTGGTCGGCAGAAATCTTGGCCGCCGCCTCCCAGGCCGCCTGCAGCGCCGCCTTCACCGACATGGCGAACTCGAAGGCGCGGTAGACCTTTTCGGCCGCCACTAGCGCCTGATAGGCGTTGGACTTCTTGTCCACCATGCCTTCGGCCGCCTTGGCGATGTCGCCGAAATACTGCATCTGCGCGCCGGCGGCGTCGCGATTGACCTGAGCCAGTTTGTCGGCGTCGGCCGTGGCGCCGTTCGAATACTCCGCCCGCTTCCTGGCGAATTCGGCCTGCTTCTGGGCGTAGCTGTTGAAGATGTTGAGCATGTCGCCCAGCGACTTGCCGACATCGCCGAACGCCTGGGCCATGCCCTTGGCGGCCTCCTGGCCCTGCCGGCCGACCGCGGCCAGTTTGTCCTTGGTGGCGTCCAGCGCTTGATCGGTCTGGGCCAGCGCGTCGCCGGCCGTGGACAGGCTCTGACTGACGCCGGCCGCCGCGCCGGCAAACACACTCAACGCGGCTTGGGCGCCCATTGCGGCGGCGGCATTCGCGTCGAACGCAGCCGTTTGGTTCACGAGATCCTGCGTAGAGTCGTCGACGTCCGCCCTCACACCTGAATCCGGCTTGGGAGCCGGCGGCGGCTTCGGTGTCGGCTTGCCGCCCTCGTCGATCATGCGCTTGCGGTGAGCTTCCAGGATCGAGGCGATGGCGGCGTCGGCCGCGCTGGTGATCGCGCCACGGAACTCGGCCAGATGCTTGGAGAAGCTGCTGGCGAAGGTGTCCTTGAGCGTCTTTTGGGCCTTCTCGAATTGGCCCGCGAACGGGTTGTCCAGCAGCTTGATGTAGTCGGTCTTGGCGTCGAACAGCTCGATCTGCAGCGGATGGCCCGCCGCCTTCGCCACGTCCTTCACCAGCTGGATCATCGGGTTGAGCTTGGGCAGCATCAGCTGCAGCAGCTTGTTGAAACCTCCCAGGATGAAGTTGACGGACTGGATAATCAGATCCCCTAGGGCCCCGGGCAGCATGCCCCAGACGGCCTTGACCGCATCGAAGGCGGCGACGAAGGCGGCGGCCAGGGCCGAAGCGCCGGTGACGGCGTTGCTGATGGTGTCGTCCAGCCACTGGCCGAACTTCTCCTTCATGTTGTCGATGGCGGGCCCGAAAGCCTTCTTCAGCGAGCTGGCCGCCAGGTTCCAGACGCCGTGCATGACATCGCCGGTGGTGATCGACTTGTCCTTGATGCGGTCCAGCTGTTCCTTGGTCAGGCCCAGGTTGTCGTTCAGCCCCTTGGTGTGGCGGTTCATCTCGAACGCCGCCAGCGAGAAGCCTCCGGCGATCGCGCCGATGGTCAGGGCGATCCCCGCCGCGATCAGGGCCAGGGGCGCCAGGGCCACCGCCTCGGCGGCGGCGGCGGTGGTGGCGCTGGCGGCGATCTCGCCGTTGGCCGCCGTGACGGCCGCGGCGCCGGCCACCGAGGCTTCGCTGCTGATCGATCCGGCCATGGTCGCGACCGCCATGTCGCCCTGGGCGATGCTGGCGGCCAGGGCGGCGGCGGCCTGTTCCTCGAAGGTGGCGGTGACGGCGGCGCCCTTGGTCTTCAGCAGACCGAATTCCTTGCCGACGCTGATCAGCGAGTCCTTGAGGCTCTCGCCCCGGGCCTGCGCCTTCATGAACACCTCGGCGATATCCGGAACCTTGTCGATGAAGGCGTCCAGCGGCTTGGTCCCGTTGAGGATCGCCGCCCCCACGCCCAGGAACGAGGTTTTCAGGCTGATCATCTCATCCGAATTGAGGCCGGCGGCCTTGGCGGCCTTCCTGTGCGTCTCCGCCAGCCGGCTCTCCGCCTGATCGACGTCGGTGATGCTCTTGACGGTCTGTCTGGCCGCCTCGTCCAGTTGATCGACGCTCTGCGACAGATCCTCCAGACCGCCCTTGGCCTCCTTCAGGGACACGCCCAGCCTGTTCGCCCCGCCGGACAGCGCGTCCAACCTGGCCATGGCGTCGTCAAAGGCGCTCGCCAGCCTGTCGGCGCCGCCGGACAGCACATCGACCGTGGCCATGGTCTCGCGGGCCGACCTGGCCAGTTGGGCCAGGCTGTCCGTGGCCCAGCCGGCGGTCTGGTCCAACCGCTCCAGCGCGTCGGCGGCGTCATCGACGGCCGTGGCGTCGATCTCGATCCTGAGCGAGGCGATTTCGGTCATGCTTGCCTCCTGACCATGCCAAGCCGCGGCGCGCGGAAATCCGCCGCCGATCCTCTGGGGATGGTGGTGAGTGAAGAAGGCCGGGCTCGCCCCGGGGATCGAATATTCAGACCGTCGGCGCGCCGGAACGGTCGGCCTTGCCTAGGGCTTGGCCGGCCCGTCGCAGAGCTCGGCGAGACGGGCCAGCACCTTGTCGACGCCGGTCACGTCGTACTCGGCCAGGACCGGCCCGACGATCCTATCGGTAACCAGCAGCCGCACCCGCTTGGCGCCGGGAAGGGCTGCGAAAAACGCCTGGGCGTCTGCGCCCGACACGAAGCCTGACTGATTGTAGAGCAGCACGTCGATATCGACCGCCGGCTGGCCGTCTATCCTGTAGGTCAGCCGCCCGCCGCCCCTGCCCAGAAAGGGCTGGTGATTTATCATGAGTTGTCGCGCTTTCGGCTCCGACGGCTTGCAAACCAGCCTCATGTGATCCTGGCCGCTCCGGGCGCTGGCCATGACATTGACGACATCCGTGACCGGATGTTTCACCTGGACCAGCCGCCAGAGCCCAATCGTCTCGCCCGCGTCCTCGGCGGATGTCGCTGGCGCCCAGGCCGCGAGCGCCGCCACCACAATTACCGCTGCCGTCAGAACCCGCATCAGATTCTCCCTCTCCAACCCCGCCAGGCTACCCGTGAACCGGGCGGCCTAGGATTTGGCTGGCCCGTCGCAGAGCTCGGCCAGGCGGGCCAGCACCCTGTTGACGCCGGTCACGTCGTACTCGGTCAGGACCGGCCCGACGATCCTATCGGTAACCAGCAGCCGCACCCGCTTGGCGCCGGGAAGGGCTGCGAAAAACGCCTGGGCGTCCGCGCCCGACACGAAGCCTGACTGATTGTAGAGCAGCACGTCGATATCGACCGCCTTCTGGTCATCAACCCTGTAGGTAAGTCGCCCGGTCCCTCTGCCGAGAAAGGGATGATGATTCATCATAAGCTGTCGCCCCTTGGGTTCCGACGGCTTGCAGACCAGCATCATTTGATCGTCGCCGGTCCTGACACTGGCCATGACATTGATGACATCGGTCATGGGGTTTTTAATCTGGTGCAACTCCCAGACCCCGAAAATCTCACCCTTGTCCGCCGCCGACGTCGGTGACGACCAAGCCGCCAGTGTCACCGCGAGAGTTACAACCGCCGTCAGTAAGCGCATCCCAGCCTCCCCGAACAAAGCCGGAACGCTACCCCAGGATGATTGACCTGCCTAGCCCCCCCTTCGCCGAGACCAGCAGCGCATCCAGCCTCGCCTGGACGACCGGGCCGGTGATGTTGGGGCTGGTCAGGGCGGCGGCTGCGGCCGGGGGCAGGAAGTCGGGATGGGCCAGCACCTCGGGCGGGCGGTTGAACCGCGGCGTCGGCTCGCCGCCGATCGATGCGTTGCTGCAGGCGCCATCATAGGCCGAAAGTTCCACCGCCGCCGCCACATAGGCGCTGGCCGCCGCCGCATAGGCGGCTCCGGCGGCGGCGCGGGCTTTGCGCAGTTTGTCGAGGGTCGGCATTGGGGGGTGCCCTTCCGCAGCCGGGGACAGGCGCGCCTCACGGCGAGCCAGTCCCCGGTTCGTCAGATTCGCTCGGCGATATGGGGCAGCACGCCCTCCGCCCAGGCGATGGCCGCCTCGGTGCGGATCAGGCCGGCCGCCTGGGGATGGCCGGCGGCGGTGTCGCGCCACAGCCCCTGCGCATACTCTGAAACCCCCGTGATCGGCACCGGCGAGCGCATGATGGCCGCCAGGTGGCGCGGGTTGTCAGCCAGCCCACTGGTGTAGCGCACCAGGTCCTGGCCCCGCAGCGAGCGGACATGGGCCCGAATCTCCTGGTCGATCAGGGCGGCGGCCAGGTCGCTCTCGCCCAGCCGGGGCGGGGCGAACACCGCCTCCTTCAGCCGTACGGCGCCGTCCCGGGCCTTGGCCAGCTCGGCCCGGGCCATTTCCAGCCCCACCCGCGCCAACCGCCGCATCTCCTCGACCCGCTGCGCGCGGCCGACGGGACTCAGGGTCGGGTCGGCCTTGGCCTCCCGCCGCCGCGCCTCGACGCTGGCCAGCTGACCCAGCGCCTCTCGCACGATCCGCGCCGCCTCGTGCGTCTCGGCCGCATAGCTGGCGTCCGCCAGCCTGGGCGGCCCCGCGACGGGGAACAGCGACCCGTCGGCCAGCTCGTAAACGGTCATCTGCTCGTCAGGCTGCCGCGCGGCCTTGGTGAGGCCGTCGATTTCGAAGGTCATGATCTCTCCTGCAAATCCTCAGCCATCGGAGGCCTGCGCCGTCCGAAACACTGCATCCAGCCTCAGGATTGTCCGCCGCTCCCAAGGCGTCAGCTCGATCTCCTCATCCGCCTCCCACGCCTGGATCTCCAGACGCGAAATCGGCGAGACTCCCATCCCCGTCACCGGCCGCGTGGCGCACAGGTCCAGCCACCAGGTCCAGATATGGGCGGCCAGCGGCGGCAGCTTGGGCCCATGGTACAGCCGCCAGATCGCCTCGGCGTCCCCCTGCCGGGCCTGGGCCTCCAGGTGGACGCGGAGAGGGGCTTTCAGCTTCCCCTCTCCGACCGGCTTCTCCAGCGAAAAATACGCCTCGGCGTAGGCTATCAGGCCTTCGGCGAGGCGCTGATAAAATTGGCGGTCTTGTTCGACTGCGCCGTCACCTGGGCGGCGATGTCACTGTTCATCTGGCAGAGCTGCAGGGCCAGTTCCGGCGACCACGGCTCTTCGATGCCCTCCCAGCCGACCAGCCGCACGGCCGCCAGCCTCTGGCCGAACACCACGTCGTCCTCGACCGGGGTGATGGCGTCGCCCGGCCGGTTGCTCGAGGCCTGGGCGGCCCGCTCGGCCTCCTCGCGCCGGCGGGTGTTGATCAGCTGGCTGGTCAGCCGGGTGACGGCGTCGGACTGCGCGCCCAGCACCTTCAGAACGATGTCGGTCTCCTTGCCGTCCGGCCCGATCAGATTGAAGGCGAACGGCGTCTCGCCGGCCTTGCGGGCGTTGAGCGAGGCGAGGGAAACGGCGGGGGTCTTGGCCATGCAATGGCTCCTGAAAAAGTGCGCCGGCGCGACCGGCGCATAGAGTTGAGGGAGGTCGAGTTGGGGCGGACGCGCGACTACGGAGCCTGGCTGTCCTGGATCGAGATGATCGACTGCAGATCCGCCGTGGCGCCGACACCGGAGGCAGGGCCGCCGCTGGCGTTGATCTGGGCGGTGAAGGGATAGGTGCGGATGATTTCCTTGGCCTCGCCGTCATCGGGCGTGTCGCCGAACACCTTGCATCGCTGGATCACGAACGAGACGAAGTCGGAGGTGGCCAGCGAGCCATCGGTCAACACGACAATGATCGTGAACGGCGTCTGCGCCGTGTAGAGCGCCTGCAGCGCCACCGATGAGAACTTGGCGGTGAACTGGCCACTGACGCTGATCTCGCCCCGGACGTGGTCGCCGATCTGGTTGGTGCCGACCTCGGCCTCGCCCGGCTGGACGTGGCCATCGATGCTGAACTGGATGCCGGTGATGGGGGTGGCGACGCCATTGACCAGGATCAGCCCCCCGACCGCGGTCAGGACGTTGGTCGTGGTCTCGGCGGCGGGCGTCGCAATCTGCTGGGTTCCGTTTTCGACCCGGCTCAGCCCCGGCACATCGAAGCTGACCGTGGCGTTGCCGGTGGCCGGGACGGTGACGTCAGCCTTGGCGATCTTGCAGTCCCTGAACAGCTCCGAGCGGCCCAGGCCCGAATACCATTCCTCGACGGTCCAGTAGTCGTTGACGTGGCCGCTGGTCGGAACCCAGGTCTTCTTGCCGACGGTGGTCCAGGTAGAGCCTGTCACCGGCCCGGTCTCGGTCACGCCCGGGACGGCGCCCAGGGTCACGTAGCTGATCGTGGTGGCGGTGACGGCGGTGACCAGAAAATTCTTGTTCGAGTTCGCCCCATTGAAGCCGCCCGCCGTCCACCGGCCGATGTCGCCGATCTTGACGCCGCCCTGCAGGAAATCGCCCGACCCGCGCGTGGCCGTGAAGACCGAGCCAGAGGCGGTGATGTTGGTAATCGACATGCCGGTGATGGCCGCCGTAGCCGCCGCGTCCTTGCGCAGCAACGAAGCGAACTGCTCGGTGTAGGTGCCCGGCGAGATCAGCCCGTCCAGTTTGCCGCTGGTCTTGACGATGCCGGCATTGGCGCCCGTCGACTGCTGGTGGCTGACGATCTCGTTGGACTCATAAGTATCGACACTCTTGGTGAACACCGCGCTGGTCCGGCGCTTGATCTTGCCGCCGGTGGTTGGATAGGGGATGCCAAGCTGCGACTGCTTGGCGAAAACGGTCTGCTTGAGCAGGCCTTGCTCATTGGCCATGGATAATCTCCGATCTGTGGGAGGTGGAAGGCCGGAGACCGGCCTGGTTCAGACGGTCAGGCCGTCAATCCTGGACTTGCGCGCGGAACGGGATCCGCATCGGCAGCACGTAGCGCTCGGCGTCGATATGATGGGGCAACACCTGCGGGGTCGCGGTAATCAGGACCAAAACCCCCGACGCCGTCAGGCTGGTCCCCTTCCTGAAACCCGCCTTGATCAGCGCCGCCCGGCCCGCCGCCGCCCCGCTCCCCGCCCCTGGCGGATAACAGAGGTCAACCTGCAGGAACCCCCGCTCGGCATGCCGCCCGCCGATCTCGGCGTCGTCCGGCATGGCCATGATCAGGGTCGCCCGCTGATAGGGCGTCCCGGGCGAGGGCTCGAACCCCCGGTTCTCCCACGCCGTCGCCAAGGCCGGCGTCATGGCGCCCAGCGCCGTCTCCAGCGCCCCGCGGATGGCGATCAGGGACATGGGAAACTCCTCACCCGAGAGGGTCAGTCAGCCTGAGCCGCCGCCTCGACCACGCTCACAAATTCCAGCTCCGCCAGCCCCTGCAGGCCCAGCGGCGGCCGGCCGCCCTCGCCGCGCTCCAGCGCCAGGGCGTAGGGGGTGTCGTTGACCCAGGCGAACCGCCGACCCTCTTCCACCAGCCGCCAAGCGTCCCGGAAGGTCCCGGTCCGCATCGGCGAGCGGGCGATCAGCCGCGCCCCGATCTCCCGGACCGTCCGCGCCACCGTGCCGTCGATCCGCGCCTGGACCGTCCTGGCGAAGTCCTCACCGAAATTCATCGCCGCACCCGCAGCTCGACATAGAGCGCCGTCCCGCCTGGGCTGAACGGCGTCACGGCCTTGACCGTCCCCGTCGTCCCGTCGGCCATGATCACGGCATCTTCGACCGCGAACGGACCCGGCTCGACCAGCAGCCGCCGGTCGCCCGCCAGGATCAGCGTCCCGTCGATCAGCCGGCTGTCATAGGCCTCCTCCAGCCCCGCCACGGTCCAGCTCAGCACGGTCGGCGGCCCGTTGGTCCCGGTCGCGGTGTCATAAGCCCCCGGCGCCGTGCGCGAGATCGTCACCGCCTGGCCGAATTCGGCCAGCATCCCGGCCGCCGTCGCCGCCATGTCGTCGTAAAAACTCATGCCCGGACCACCCGCAGATCGGCCGCCATGAACGGCGCCATCAACGCGTCGATGACCGGATAGCCGGCGCCGGCCCGCGTGAAGTCCTGGTACTCGACCTCGACCGCCCCGACCTTCTTGCGCTTGACCGCCTGGCCCAGATCCTGGCTCAGCGCGCCATTGCGGGCCCGCAGCGCCGCCTCGATATTGGCCCGCGCCACCTCGCCGGGCACGCTGGCGCTGTCGTAATAGACACACCCCCCCGCATCCCGCCTGGGCGCCCCTGCCCGCGGCCAGTCCAGCGCCTGCCGGGTCGAAACCCGCCAGCCGGCCAGCCGCCCGCGATAGGCCTCGCCCAGATAATCGGCCCCCTGCCGCAGCAGCGCCTCGATCTGCGCATCCGCCAGGCTCGACCAGTCCACGCCCCGGCCGTCGCAATAGGCCTTGAACCCGGCCACCGAAACGAACGCCTCAGCGTCCGCCCGGCCGGTTCCGTCCTCGACAATCAGGGCCATGGGATGTCTCCGTTCCAGAAATGCTCCCACCCCAAATCCGTCATGGCCGGGCTTGTCCCGGCCACCCATGATCACCAGGGATGGGAAAGGGCCCACGACAGGCCCGTGGCCAACCGTCGGCGCTCGTGTTCATGGGTCGCCGGGACAAGCCCGGCGATGACGACTGTAAGAATGGGTGGATGGGTGGGTTTTACCCCAGCACCACCGCCGAGAACTCCCCATTCACCGACTTGAACCCCCAGGCCAGGTGCAGCTCCCAGGTCCGCTGGCCGTACTGGGCGATATCCAGCATCAGGTAGGTCATGCCCATCGGATCGCTGATCAGCAGCTGGTTGATGGTCGGGTTCACCGGCATCAACGGCGGCCGCATTACCCCCACCACCGCCGAGCGCTCGAAGGCCAGGTTGGCGGTGTAGTTGTTGCCAACGGTCACCGCCGCATTGTCAGCGGCGGCGACGCGCAGGCCGGGCGCGGCGATGGTCACCACATTGGCGGCCAGGGCCGAGGCCACCACATACTTGTTCGGATCGCTGCCGACGGTGATCACGTCACCGGCGACGATCGTGCCGCTGCCGGTGTCCACCGTGATGGCCGTCGAACCGACCGCATAACCGGCCCCGTTGTTGACCAGATAGCCCGAGCCGGTCCCCTTGGTGTGGACCCCGATCCCGGCGCTCTCCGACAGCCGGAAACCCATCTGCGGCAGGAACTCGCCCGAGCGCCGCTCCTCGTCGCTGCCGGCCTGGTAGGCGTTCTGCAGGACGCCGAGGTTGCGCAGGTTCAGCCCCGCATTGGTGTCGAACACCATCTGCAGGTCGCTCATCGGCGCGCCGTTGTCGGCCAGGATCTTCCGCGAGTTGGTCAGGGCGTCCAGCGTGGTGGCGAACGGCGTGGCCCCGGCCGTGCCGAAGGCCCGCGAGGCGCCGACCTTGGCCGCCAGGGCCGCATCGATCTCGGCCTCGTTGCGCAGGGTGCGCATGCCCTGGGCGACCAGTTGGCCGACCCAGTCCTGGCTGATGCCGCCGTTCTCGAGGCTGCGCTGCTGCTCGCCGGTCAGGTGCCAGTCGACCTTGCGCGACTTGGCGATCACCACCGGGATGGCGGTCGCCGTGGCGTCCGTCCCCGTGGCGGCGATATTGGAGGGGGTGAAGTCGCTGGCCGCCCGCGTGGGGGCCACATCGACATTGACAGTATCGCCCTTGGCGACGCCGCGGTCGTCGAAAGCGGTGTTGATCGCGCCAACCACGCCGAACGGCTCGGCGGCCACCGCCTTGGCGGCGCTGAACAGGGTCGGGGCGAGGGAAGTCAGGGTATTGGACATGAGGGCGCCTTTCGGGGCTCGAAGAGGTTGTGATGAGTTGTGTGGGTCTCCGACCCCGGGCGCCGCCGCCTATCCGGGCGGTGTGGCAGGTAGTGTTTTCGTCAGTCGGTGAGCCCAAACCCAGGCTCAGCCATCCGCGCCGCCCGCGTCCGCGCATCCAGCGCATTGAACGCCGCCAGCGTCATGGTCCGTGACACGCCGGCCCCGCCGCCAGAGGCCCCGCCCCCAGCCGCGATGGTCCCTTTCAGGATCCGCGCCCGGTCCGGATAGGCCTCGACGATCTGCTCCAGAGCCTCGTCGAACGACGCCAGCTCCCCGGGCCGCGTGCGGCTATACAGCCGCCCGCCCGAGCCATCGACCCCGACCACCCGGCCGTCCTCGATGCGAAACTGCGTCCCGAACCGCGCCTGCACCAGATCGGCCGGCACGGCGAACTTCTCGACAATGACGCGCGACCGCGCGAACGCCGCCGCCAGGGTCTCCCCGGCCAGGCTGTCCTGCAACGCCACGATCCGCCCGTCCTTCGCGGCCAACTCCGCCTCGAACCCGGCCCGGATCTCGTCCCGCACCCGATCCAGCTCACCGGCATCCACCAGCCGCCGATCCGTCAGCGAGGCCACCGTCTCCAGCGCCTTGCGCGCCAGCTCCGGCTCTAGCCCCTCGAAATCCTTCAGCGCCCGCTCAGCGGCCTCCTTGCCCTCCCGATGCCCCTTGGCCTCGGCGTTCAGCCGAGAAATGGTCGCCAGAGCCCCCGGCGCATCGACCGGAACCTCTTTGCCATCTTCAGCCACGAACATCGGCTTGCCATCCAGCACCTCGGCATAGATCTGGCCGTCGATCTCGACGGTTTTGAGTTTCATTCGATCAATTCCCGCGCGAGCGATCCCATTAATCCGCTCATCCCCGCGAAGGCGGGGACCCAGGCTTTTTTCGTTTCGGCGGTTCAACCGCTCCAACAGCCTGGAAACATGGCTCAGCCAGCCGGCTCGCCCTCAAAAACCCCTGGGTCCCCGCCTTCGCGGGGATGAGCGGGTGTTGGAGCCGTGGAGGCCGGGGCCTCCACCGCCAATTCCCCCCGCCGCTTCATCTCCGCCACCGCCGTCTCAGCCGAGATCAGCCCCGCCGCCTTCATGGCCAACACCAGTTGCCCACTGGCCGCCGCCAGGCTCGCCGCGCCAAAGTCCTTGAACAGCGACACCGACCCGCCGTCGTCCAGCCCCGCATACCGCGCCATCAGAAACAGCGCCTGGTCCAGGCTGTCCTCGAAATTCTCCACCAGCCGCTGCAGGTCGCTCTTGCTGGCCTCGGCGTCGCCCAGCGCCTCGGCCGCCGTCCGCTGCCCGGGCTTACGCACCAGCAGCTCCGCGCCGGCCTGAATCATCTGCTGCTCGAGCGCATCCAAAGACGCCTGCCCGGCCGCAATCGCCGCCCCCGAATGCTCGACGAACTTGAGATCCCCGTCCACCGGCAGGCTCACCGCCGTCCCCGACCCAACGGTCAAAGCCGTGGTCTTGTCCCCGCCGACCAGCGCCAGGATCGGCACCCGGGCGACGTGCAGGATGGTGTCCTGGTCGCTCTGGCTCTGCCAGTGCTTCACGTTCAGATAGGCCAGGTCCAGCAGCGGCGGCTGGCCGGCCATGAAGTCGACCCGCGTGCCATACAGCGGCACGAACGGCACCACCGGCAGCCCGCTGAGCCCCTCTTCCTTCAGCACCCAGGCCTCGGACCGCGGATCCGTCCGCTCCCAGATCGCCCACCGGCCCGGCTCCAGCACCCGCACCCGCTCGACGCTCGCCTCGCCAAAATCGCCGTCCGCCTCGCTGGCGCACTCGCTCAGCCGCAGCTGCGAGAGCACCCGCCGCCCGCCGATCACGGCCGTGCGCCAGCCCAGGATCTGCCCGTGCATCACCCGCACGAAATAGGGCCGCACCCCCGCCGCCGCCTGGTCGGCCTGGGTCACCGCCCCGTCCACCGGCCGCGGCACCTCCACCAAAATCCCCGCCAGCCCATAGGTCAGGGCCTCGGCGAACATCTCGGCGGCGAACACATGGAGCGACACCCCTTCCAGGTCGATGTCGTCCGCCCAGTTCACGATCTGCGCCGGCGTCCCAACTCCCAGGGTCAGAGGTTTCGCAAACGGCTTGCCCACCATTGCCGAAACCGTCCGCCGCAACGCCGGAAACAGGGTCGCCGTCGCCAACCGGGCCCGATACCCCTCGGCCTCCTCGCCAGGCCACCGAGGCAGAAGTCGCTCCCCCAGCCCCCGCATCCGAGCCGTGCCGCCCATCAGGGCCTCCAGCATCGGCCAAGGGCTCGCCATCGTCGCCACAGCGGCGGAAGGCGCGTTCACCGCGTCGGGCATGAGGACATCCTTGTCTCTAAAGTCTGAGCGGCGCCGCCGTAACCGCCCCGCTCCGCCGCACGTCCTCCAGCGCATACCGCAGCGCGTCGATGACGTGATTGTCGCGGTCCTCGAGCACCGGCAACACCGCCTCGGTTTGCCGGTCCACCCGATACGAATACAGGCTCAGCTCATCGATCGCGTGCGAGCACCCCGGCCGCACCCAGATGTCGTAGTTCTGCAGGAAGGCCACACCCTCCTCCACCGACCCCGCCCCCTTGCGGGCCGGGATCACGCAGAAGCCGCGCCGGTTCATATAGGCGATGGTCTCGGGCCGGGCGCTGTCGGCCCGGATCGGCCAGTCCTTCGCCCCGCCCAGCCGCCCAAACAGCGCCGGCAGGTCGTCGATCTCGCACCCCACCGCCCAGGCCTCGGCGTCCACCAGAATCCGCCGCGCGTCCTCGTCGACATAGGCCTTCACCAGCACGGTCGGATCGACCGCAAACCCCCAGTCGGCCCCAAAATGCGGCCTTAAGCCAACCGGCACATCGAACTCGCAGATCCGCCAGTTCGAAAACACCGCCGCCGCCGACCGCCGCTGATACCCGCCCAGCCAGACGTGAGCGTATTTGTCGGGCTCACGCCGCCGGTCCCGCTCCATGTCGGCCTTCAGCGACGTCGTCCCAAACCAGGGATTGTCGTGATAGTTCACCGCCACGCAGGCGATGTCGTCATCATCCGCCGCCTCGGGCGAGCGCATGAACACATCGACCGGATCGCTCGCAAGCCGCGGGTTCCACGAGAACCAGATCTGCGCCCCCGGCGCCCGCAGCGTCGGGGTCAGCAGTTCCAGCGACTTGCGGCTCAGCGACTGGGCCTCCTCGACCCAGGCGATCCGATAGCCTTCCAGCGACTTGATGCTCTCGGCCGTGTGGTTCTGCATGCCCTGAAAGCTGATCAGTCCGCGCCGCGCGCCGGCCTCGTCCAGCACATGAATCTCGCCCTCCAGGATGTGGAAAGCCTCCCCCACCCCCAGCATGGCGATCTTGTTCGCCAGCAGCTGCTTGACCGACTGGTCCAGCGACCGCTGGGTTTCCCGCACACAGACCGCCCGCATCGACCGGTCCGCCAGGCACTCCTCGATCAGCAACTCGGCGAAGAAGTGGCTCTTGCCCGACCCCCGCCCGCCATACGCCCCCTTGTACCGCGCCGGCGCCAGCAAGGGCATGAACACCCTAGGGGTCGGCAGGATCAGGGTCGATGACACGGCGCTCGATCATCCTCACCAGCAGCGGCGGCGGCGCCTCATCCGCCTTGCCCTTGGAGCCCGGCGCGCCAATCCGCCCATGGAAATAGGGCGCCGCCGCCTTGGCCATATCGATCCGCTCCGACCGCGTGGCCGTGGGATCGCGCATCACCTGCAGCATGAAATCGAGCGGGCTCAGGTCGGGGTCGGGAGCGGGCGGATCGTCGGCCATGCAGCAGGACGGCTCCAACGGAAAACGCAAAAGCCCCGGCGGGGCCGGGGCTTTGGATGCAGATCTTGCACTTGATAGAGTCTCAGGTGATTTGCGTACGGAGGCAAGGAAATTGGGGGGACCTGCCCCCCCCTGAGAGCCGTTATTGCCGGCCAAAGCGCCAGCCATGGATGGCCGGGACAAGCCCGCCCATAACGGTCGGGAGTGATGAATCGTCGGGTGATCCGCGTACGAGCGCAAGGCTCCGGCTTGCCAGTCTGGCCCGTCACCGGCCTCCGCCCGGATTTCCGCGCTCTGCCGGGAACCAATCCCGCACGACCGAATTTCCGCACCGTGCGTAGTGTTCCCGACACAGAGCGTGAAGCCGTCCCGACGCTGGAAGACGCGGAACGGGCCAGCCATGACCTGAAGGACCAGCTCGCCCGGGCCCGGGGGATCATCGGCAAATACCGCGAGATGCTAACCACGCCGCCCCACCCCGCCGGCGACCTCGATCGCTAGCCCTCGGCCCGAAGCTGGTCGTTTAACATTTTCACTCACTCACGAACGAGTATTGACCACCGGCCCCCGCTACCGGACAGTCGGCCGATCCAACGGCCCAGTCCGGAGCCCTTATGTCGCGCCAGCCCCCGGCCATCGGCCGCCGCCAACTCCTCGCCGCCGCCGCGCTCGGAACCGCCCTTACCGGCGCCCGCCCCGCCCCCGCCGCCACGCCGGCCCGCCGCAAGCCCGCTCCCAAGGGCTTCCTCTGGGGCGTGGCCATCTCGGCCTATCAATCCGAGGGCAACAACACCAACGCCGACGCCTGGCTGATGGAGAACCTCAAGCCCTCCATGTTCAAGGAGCGCTCCGGCGACGCCTGCGACAGCTACCACCGCTACGCCGAGGACTTCGACATCGCCGCCTCCCTGGGCCTCAACGCCTATCGCCTGGGCGTCGAATGGGCCCGCATCGAGCCCAGCGAAGGCGCCTTCTCCAACGCCGAACTCGACCACTACGCCCGCATGCTGGAAGCCTGCCGCGCCCGCGGCCTTGCCCCCATCGTCACCCTCAACCACTTCACCACGCCCCTGTGGTTCGCCATGCGCGGCGGCTTCGAGGCGCCCGACGCCCCGGCCCTCTTCGCCCGCTATTGCAAGAAGGTCGCCGAGCGCCTGGGCGGGCTGATGCACAGCTGCACCACCTTCAACGAGGCCAATATCCGCCTGCTGGTCGAGGTGATGAGCGGCTCCAGCGCCGTCCCGCCGGCCATCCAGGCCGCCATCGCCGCCGCCGCCAAAGCCACCAACGCCCCCCGCTTCTCGCGCCTGGCCTTCGCCGACTCCCAGGTCACCGGTCCGCTCATGCAGGCCGCCCACCGCCAGGCCTATGACGCCATCAAGGCCGTCCGCCCGACCCTTCCCGTCGGCATCACCCTGACCACCCAGGACATCCAGTCCCCCGACCCGGCTCTGGCGGCCCGCTACCGTGACCGTCTCTACGGCGACTGGGTCCAGGTCGCCCGCACCCATGCCGACTTCTTCGGCGTCCAGACCTACACCCGCTTCATCGTGGGCGAGGGCGGCCTGCAGCCCCCGCCGCCGGGCGCCGAACTCACGATGTCAGGCTACGAATACTACCCACAGGCGCTGGCCAACACGATCCGCTGGGCCCACGCCGCCATCGGCAAGCCGGTCTATGTCACCGAAAGCGGCATCGCCACCCGCGACGATGCGCGCCGCGTCGCCTTCATCGACGCCGCCCTCGACGGCGTGCGCGCCTGCCTGGACGAAGGCATCCCTGTCCACAGCTACCTCTACTGGTCCCTGCTCGACAATTTCGAATGGACCAGCGGCTACGGCGTCCCCTTCGGCCTGGTGGCGGTCGACCGCGAGACCTTCAAACGCACGCTCAAGCCCAGCGCGCGGCATCTGGGCGCCCTGGCCCGGGCGAACCGGATCTGACACCGGGGACTGGCTCGCCAAAGGCGTGCCAGTCCCCGCCTTCGCCCCTCACGGCGCGCCGGGCGGCGATATCCCTCCAGCCAACGGCCCGTCGTAGGGCTTGTCGGCCATGAACCCCTCGCGGGGCGGTCCCATCGTGCAGACGATATCGGGCGGGGCGTCCTTGGTCTGGCCGGTCCGTGGCGAATAATAGTAGTGGCCGTTGCTGCGATAGTAGGCCTCGAACGAGAACATCGGGACGCCGTGCGCATCCCCGCCATGCCGCCGCAGCAAGATTCTGTCGCCATCGTCTGACTCGATCTGGTCCAGTCCGCCGCTGTAGGGGCTGTCGACATAGTAGGACCCGACATCGAGGTTGATATCGACCTGGTATTGCGGGATCGGCGGCAGCGGCGATTTTCGGCTCACGCAGTCGAGCGTGAACCGCCGCGGGCCCGGCTCGGCGCGGGCGCCTCCCGCCAGGACCAGCAGGGCCCCGCAGGCCAGCCCGGCCGCCCGTCCCCAAACCTCGCCAGCCATCGGCAAGCTCCTTCTTGGAAGGCCCACGCTAACCCCCCGATTGCCAACCGCCAACCGCTGTGGGCGGCATTGGGCCCTGCCCACGACGCCGGATCGCCCGGCCTAAGCCGCCTAAGCCGCCTTAGCCGTCCGCCAAAACAGCCAGGCCGACACCAGCCACAACCCGACGAACCCCGCCGTCAGCCCGATGATGTTTCGCGGCCAGCCGGGCTCGCCCGCCCCCAGGTCCAGCGCCACCGCCACCACCGCCACGCCCGCCTGGACCACCGCCATGGCGACCATGGCCCGCGCCATGCCCCGCGCCTGCAGCCGCCCGAGCAATGCGCCGACGGCCCCAACGGCCAGCACGCCGGCGAACATCAGGTTGGCCGAGTTGTCCTCCGAGCCGATGATGCCCGCCGCCAGGTTCATCCACACCAGCAGGAAGGCCCCCACGACCGCCAGCCCGAACCCCACCTGATAGGCGATGTTCCCCGACAGCCGCACCGCCGCCTCATAGCCCGCCCCGACCAGGCCCAGCATCGCTCCCATCACCAGGAAGTCGAACCCGGTCCACTGCACCTCGCGGGTGAACTGCATGGCGACCAGCGGCAAGGCCAGCAGCGCCGCCAGGGCGCCCCAGACCAGCACCCGCCACGGCGTTGCGCCAAAACCTCGCCCGCTGCCCTGTCCGTTCATTTCCGCTTTTGTCGTCATTGCCTTGCCGCCCTTCATGCGTGAGGCTGCCACCCTGGCCCATCCGCCCCTGAGCGGCATGAGCAACATCTGAGGCGCCGCTGAAAAATTGACCCCCGGCCGCTTTCACTTCGACCGCTTCGTCCTCGACCCCGCCGACCGCCGCCTCACCCGCGACGGCGCCCCGGTCGAGCTCAACGCACGCTATCTCGACGCCCTGGCCCTGCTGGTCGGCGAGCACGGCAGGCTGGTCACCAAGGAGCACTTCCTTGAGGCGGTCTGGCGTGGCGTCCCGGTCACCGACGAGGCCCTGACCCAGTGTATCCGCACCATCCGCCGCCAGCTGGGCGACGACGCCGCCCGCCCCCGCTTCATCGAAACCGTCCCCAAGCACGGCTATCGCTTTATCGCGGCAGTTCAGGAGATTGGCGAAGTCGGCGAGGCCGAGGGCGAAACCTCCACCCCCGCTCGTCGGTCCCGGCGTGAGGCCGTCCGCACCGGCGTGGCCGGCGCGCTGGGCGGCGCCGTCGCAGGCGTGTTCGGCGGGCTGTTCTATGGCCTGGCCGGGGCGCAGGCCGGCATGGGCGCCATCTCGGTGCTGCTGGTCCTCATCGCCATCACCGCGCTGCTCGGCGCGGTCGGCGGGGCGGCGGTCGGCCTGGGGATCGGTGCGGCCGACCAGTTGGGGCCACCCGGTTGGCGGCGCATCGTCGGCGGCGCTCTGGGCGGCTTCATGATCGGGGCGGTGGTCAAGCTGCTGGGCCTGGACGCCTTCGAGCTGCTGTTCGGCGTCTCGCCCGGCGACATCACCGGCGCGACTGAGGGTCTGATCCTGGGCGGCGGCGTGGGCCTCGCCGTCTGGCTGGCCGGCCGCCTCGGCCTGCGTCTGGCGGTAACCGTTGCCGCCCTCATTGGCCTGGCCGCCGGCGCGGCCCTGGCCCTCACCGGTGGTCGCCTGATGGGCGGCAGCCTGGCCCTCCTGGCGCAGCAGTTCCCCGCCTCCCACCTGGACCTCGCCCGCCTCGGCGCCCTGATCGGCGAGCCCAGCTTCGGTCCGGTCGTTCAGGACCTGACCGCCAGCCTGGAGGGCGGGCTTTTCACGGTCTGCGTGGTGGGGGCGATGAGGCTGGTGCGGTCGAGATCCGGAGCCTGGCGGAAGATCGTCTTCGCCGACGCCGCCTGGGAGGAGCATCTCCCCTGATCCGCCCGCCCCGAGCCTCCGTATCCCCAGCCGGAGGCCACCCATGCACCGACTGCTGATTACCGCCGCCCTGCTCGCCGCCGCGCCTGCCGCCCAGTCGCCTGCCGCCCAGTCGCCCGCCGCCCAACTGCCCGACGGCGCCATCAGCCGCTCACGCATGGGGCCGGCCAGCGAGGTCGTCCTCTTTTTCATCTTCGACCCGGCCGGAATGCAGGACCGCCTGCCGCCGGGCGTGCGGTTTCGCACGATCGACGAGATTGCCGCGCGCGACCCCGAGGCCGCCGCCTACCTGCGGGCCCATCCGGAGCGGGGCGGCTGGGTGCGCAGTTTCTTCGAGATCATCGCCAGCCCGATGGACTATGACGGCGTCAGGGACCGGCATGGGGCCGATGGGATCATGGCGGTCTGGTACGCCTGGGCGACCCCGACCGCCGCCACCATCGATCCGCGCCTGAAGGGCGGGCGGCTGGTGGCGCTGGAGAGCTGGGTCTCCGAGCCGAAGCTGGCCGGCGCCATGCGGGCCAGAGGCTATCCGGCTGATCCCGCCCGCATCCGCCTGCTCCGCGGCCCGGGCGGGCGGCTGAGCGCGTCCCTCCAGGCCCCTGGCGTGACCGTCAGGGTTACCTGCCGCCTCGACGGCCAACCCGAGCGCCCCGACTGGTCGGCCAGGGTCAGCTACCAGACCATCTTCAGCCCCGCCGGCGGCGCCCCGACTTTCGAGGTGGTCGGCTTCAGCGGCCATGTGCAGGAGCAGTGCCGCGCCCCGACCTGGACCATGACCGGCGCCGGCCGCCTGCCCACCACCTACCGCGCCCTGGCGGCGCTGGGCCAGCCGGTTGGCGAAACCGAGTTCGACTACGGCTATCGCCTGGACGGCGGCCTCTACCGATGGTGAGGCTCAAGCCGCCCGCTCCCGCCACGCATAGGCCTCCGCCAGGTTGGCGCAGATGTTCCGCACGATAGCCGCCTGGCCCCGGTCGTTTTCCTCGCCGGTGATATGGGCCACCACCGCCCGCCAGGTCGGCAGCGCGATCCGGGTCTCCGGCGTCGGCCGCAGCAGTTCGAGCAGCAGCCAGCCGTCGCGCCGGCCGATCCGCCCCAGCACCGCGTCGACCCGCTGGCCGGCCGCCAGCATCTGGTCGGTCCGCCCCGGCCCCAGCCCCATGTCGCAGTCGACCCGGACCATGGCCCGGCCCCGGTCGTGCTCGCCCGCCCGGATGGTCAGGTCGCGCTCCAGCCGGCGGACGGCGTCGTAGGCGCCCGCCGCCATACCCTCGCGCAGGGCCTCGAAAGCGTCCAGCCGGCGGGCGCCCAGGGTGTGGGTGCGGCCCTCGCGGCGCACGTCGACCGCATCGTTGCTGGCCAGGGCGGCGGCCGAGGCCGCCAGCCCCACCGCCTCGAAATCCCGGGCTCTGCGCGAGAGCCGCTCGGCGGCGATCTCGGCCGGAGACTTGGGTTTCAGCTTTCTTTTCCGTGACATAGCTGTCCTTTCACTGAATTGGGAAGCAGCGCGCGCAAGCGCGGAAGAGCCCTGCTGGGCGCGTAGTTCAGTCCCCGGGACGTTCGTTGGCCGCCTGGGCCAGCATCCGCCCCGCCAGCGAGTCCAGGTGCCGCGCCGCCTCTCGCGCTCCGATCTGGGCCGCCAGCGCCATGGCCGCATAGCGCAGCACCCGCCGGGCCATGGCCTCGCGCCGGACCTTGTCGCCGGCGCAGCGCACCGGGCCGCAGACCGCGTCCAGCGCCGCATCGCGCGCCGCCAGGTCGCGAGGCTCGCGCCGGCCGGCCTTCAGCACCACCACCGTCATGACACCCTCCCGAACAGCCGCTCCAACGCCTGGGCCTCGGCCAGGATCTGTTCGGGCGGAACCGGGAAGGCGATGGCCGCATGGGCCGAGCAGTACGAGCCCCGCGCCTTGCGGGCCCCGCAGAAGCGGAAGTCCCGCCGCTCGGGATCGCCGAACGGCCAGCGGCAGTGATGGCGTTCGACCTCCGCCATAGCCACCCCGCCCTGCAGGCCTTCAAAAGCCCGCTCGTCGAACGCCGCCAGCGCCCGCAACCCAGCCGGTTGCACATGCGCCCCGCGGAAGTTGAAGCCATTGTTCTGGGCCGTGGCCCGCGCTACCGGCGGGGCCTTCAGCCGTTCCCTGCCCGCCTCCACCGCCTTGTGATTGGCCGTGCCGACCTTGCTGGCCAGTTGGTGGAAGGCCGCCTTGTCGCGGCTGCGCTCCAGGCCCATGCGCGTGGCCTTGCCGATACAGGCGTTGCGGGTCACCCCACCGCCGATTTCCCGGGCGATCCGGGCGAAGCTGAGCCCCGCCGCAAAGCCCCGTTTCAGCGCCTCCACGCGCTCCTGCGACCACTCACTCATGGCGATTTCCCTGATGCCGCCCGGCCTGGGCAGGACTCAAGGATTACGGAATTACGTATCTATTTGCAAGCGGAAATACGAAACACCGTAATTACGGATTGCCGTAGATTGCGGCATTGTGAGAGCCATGGGAAGCAAGCAACCAAGCCAGCGCGCCCGGGCCTTCAAGGCCTGGATGGCCGAACAAGGAACCAACACCGCCCAGGTGTCGGCCCGGTCCGGCGTCACCTACACCACCCTCGCCTCGTTCGTGCAGGGCTCGACCCAGAGCCTCAAAGGCGAGACCGAGGAGAAGATCACCGCCGCCTACGGTTCCAGCGCCGCGGTGATCTTCGGCGGCGCGGACGCCTCCTCGCGGGCCATTCCGGTGATCTCCTGGGTGGCGGCCGGCAAGCTGTCGGATCCCGACGAGCCGATCGAACTGGAGAGCGAGACCATCGAGATCAGCGGCCTGGAGCCTGGCGACTATTTCGGCACCCGGGTGCGGGGCGTCTCGATGAACCGCATCGCCCAGGACGGCGCCCTGATCATCGTCAACCGCGCCGACCGCGAGCCGATCCGCGGCCGCCGCTACATTTTCAACCACCGCGGCCAGACCACCTTCAAACGCTACGGCGGCGCCGACCCGACAAGGCTCGAGCCGGAATCCACCGAAGAGTTCGAAACCATCTTTCCCAAGTCCGACGAGGACTGGAGCGTGATCGGCCGGGTGCGGCTGGTGATCGCGGAGGTTTGAGCGCGCGAGGAAAAATCACGTAACGCCGTAACTCCCACTTGAATACTACGTAATTACGTATATAATTCCTCTCGCCCCGAGAGGACCCATCATGCCCATCCCCGCCACGGCCCAGCCGGTTGGCCGGCCGGTGACCCATGCCGAGCCCGCCCCCTACGAGACCGGCTACCGCCTGACCCGCGACCGCCGCCCCCACCCCGACTACGGCTGCGTGTTCTGGACCGACAGCACCGACTACCAGGGCCCCAAATACCGCTACGACTACAGCCGCGACGGCTGGCGCTTTTGCCTCTCCGGCCTGGGCCACGTCGTCCAACAAGGCTGGCTAAACCTGTCAGGCCGAGCCTTCCACATCGCCGGCCCCTCCAACCGCCAGCAGGCCGCCTGATGCGCGAGCTCCTCACCCAGGCCCACGCTCAACTCACCCACGCCCTCTCGCTGGTGGAGGCAGCCCGCCAGGCGCATTCCCCCGAACGCGCCGGCAACCTGGCCCATGACGCCGACCTGCAATGCCTGGAGGCGGCCAACACCCTGAGCGCGGCGTTCGGGGCGGCGGCGGAGATGCAGCTCCAGGCACTTCCCCCGCCGCCTACAGCAACCACCCCCCGCTATCCAGATGCACATCCCCGGTGATCTTCATCCGATAGTCCGCCGCCCCGTCGCCATCGACATCCAGCTGCAGCGTCGTGATCCCGCCGCCGAACACCAGGGTCATCTCGCCGGCATGACTGGTGAACGCACCCACCAGGGTGAAGGCTTGGTCGCCCGCCGTCGTGCTGTCGGCGTCGATGGCCGAGAGGTCCAGTTTGTCGCTCTGGGCGGCGATCAGGTCGTTGACGGTGTCGACCTCAAGCATCCCGCCCAGATGGCTCTGGATCACCGACTCCTGGCGCACCACGAAGGTGTCCGCCCCCGTCCCGCCGACCAGGATATCGGCGCCGGTCCCCCCGATGATGACATCATTGCCGCCCAGGCCCTTGAGGATGTCATCTCCAGCCAGACCGTCCAGGGTGTTGGCCCCGCCGTTTCCGGTCATGGTGTTGGCTAGGCCGTTGCCGATCCCGCTGGTGTCGGCCGCCCCGTCCAGGATCAGGTTCTCGATATTGGCCGACAGGGTGAAGCTGACCATCGTGCGAACGATGTCGATCCCCTCGCCGCTGTTCTCCGTAGCGGTGTCGCCCAGGTCGTCGACATAGAAGCTGTCGTCGCCCAATCCCCCGGCCATGGCGTCCGCGCCCGTCCCACCGTCCAGCACGTCGTTGCCGTCGCCGCCGTTCAGGATGTCGGTCCCAGCCCCGCCGGTCAGTGTGTCGGCCCCGATCCCGCCGTTCAGCGTGTCATTGTCGGCCCCGCCATCCAGCTGGTCATTGCCCGAGCCGCCATAGAGGGTGTCATCGCCCACCCCGCCGTTGAGGATG
Organism: Caulobacter ginsengisoli; assembly: GCF_030814835.1. Lineage (GTDB taxonomy): Bacteria > Pseudomonadota > Alphaproteobacteria > Caulobacterales > Caulobacteraceae > Caulobacter > Caulobacter ginsengisoli. The sequence goes on along the minus strand of NZ_JAUSVS010000001.1, from coordinate 374,494 downwards.
TCGTTGTCGCCCGACCCGTCCAGGTCGTCGGTCCCATTGCCGCCGACCAGCATGTCGTTGCCGTTGCCGCCGATCAGGCTGTCGTTGCCGTCGCCACCCTTGACAAGGTCGTCGCCGTCGGCCCCGTTCAGGGTATTGGCCCCGGCGTTGCCCATCAGGGTGTTGGCGCCGGTGTTGCCGGTCCCGTCGATATTGGCCGAGCCATCCAGGATCAGGGTCTCGAGATTGGCCCCCAGCACCCAGCTCAGCGCGGCGTGGACGACATCGGTCCCCTGCCCGCCGGCCTCGACCGCCGTGTCGCCCAGGTCGTCGACATAATAGGTGTCGTCCCCGCTGCCGCCGGTCATGGCGTCGGCGCCGATCCCGCCGTCGAGCAGGTCTCCGTTGGCCCCGCCGTCGAGGGTGTCCACGCCGTCGCCGCCATAGAGCAGGTCCACGCCGTTGCCCCCCAGCAGGCTGTCGATGCCCGCCCCGCCGTTCAAGGTGTCGGCGCCGTCGCCGCCGTCCAGCGTGTTGGCGCCGCCGTTGCCGGTAATGACATTGTTGTCGGCGTTGCCGGTCCCGTTGATGTCGGCCGAGCCCTCCAAGACCAGCGCCTCGACATTGCCCGCCAGCGTCCAGGCGATGGTCGAGCGCACGGTGTCATAGCCCTCGCCGCCGGCTTCCACCGTCGTGTCGCCGGCATTGTCGACATAGTAGGTATCGTCGCCCGTTCCGCCGGTCAGGGCGTCGGCCCCGGCCATGCCGTTCAGCGTGTCATTGCCGTCGCCGCCCGACAGGCTGTCGGCGGCGGCGTCGCCGGTCAGGGTGTCGGCGCCGCTGGTGCCGGTCTGGGTGATCGGGGCCGCCACCGTGGCGTGGCCATAGACAATGGTGGCCGTGGTCGGGTCGCCTCGCCGGCCGATCAGCACATCGTCGAAGCCGTCGTGGTTGATGTCGCCCAGGCCCGCCACCGAGACGCCGGCCTTGCCGCCCCCATGGTTGCCGTCGATGCGCTGGCCGCTGCTCCCCTGCACCGTGCTGAGGTCGAGCACGGCGCTGAAGCCGCCGGCCTTGCCGAACACGATCCACACCGCTCCGCCCGTAACGCCCCCGCCGGAGGCGTAGGGGTCGCCCAGGATCAGGTCGTCGAACCCGTCGCCGTTGAAGTCCCCGGCCGAGGCCACGGCGCCGCCCAGGAGGCTGTTAGCCGCGCCTTCGCTGAGCCGAAACCCGTTGGTCCCGTCCAGCGTGCTGACATCGACATGGGCCGGCAGGCCGCTGGCCGAGCCGAACACCACATAGGCCGCCCCCGTCCGCACCCCGCCGATATAGACATTGTTCGAGCCGATGACGATGTCGGCAAACCCGTCGCCGTTGATGTCCCCGGCCGCGGCGACGACGTCCAGCTGGTCCAGGGAGCTGGCCCCGTCGAAGGCCACGCCGTTGGTCCCGTCGATGCCCGCCAGGTCGAAGCTGGGGTTGAAGGCGCCGCCATGGCCATAGACCAGGTAGACGGTCCCCGCCTGGGTGATTCCGTTCGGGTCGGTCAGCCGGGCCCCGAACAGGAAGTCGTCATAGCCGTCGTTATTGAAGTCGCCGGCCCCGGAGACGCGGAAGCCGCCGAAGTCGAACGACGCCGCCCCGTCGACCCGGAACCCGTTGGTCCCGTCCAGCCCGGCCAGCGAGAGGTTGGCGCCAAAGCCGGCCGCCGTCCCGAACACCACATAGGCGCCGCCCGCATAGGTCCGGCTCTGGGGATCCAGGCCCTGGGCGCTGATCAGCACGTCGTCCATGCCGTCGCCGTTGATGTCGCCGATGCCGGCCACCGAATAGCCGAGGTGGTCGGTGGTGTTGATCCCGCCCATCCGGAAACCGTTGGTTCCGTTCAGGTCGGCGACGTTGAGCACCGCCCCGAACGCCCCGGCGTGGCCGAAGATCACATAGCCCGCGCCCATGTCCTCGTTATAGACCGTGGCGTCGGCGAACGGCGCGCCGACGATCAGGTCGTCATAGCCGTCATGGTTCAGGTCCCCCGCCGAAGCGACCGAGAAGCCCAGGTAGTCGGTGCTGGCGATGACGGTCTGGCCGTCGATGCGGAAGCCATTGGTCCCGTCCAGGCTGGCCAGGTTGAGGTTGGCCGGCAGCCCGCTGGCCGAGCCGAACACCACATAGGCCGCCCCCGGCCGGGTATTGCCCACGCCATAGGCCCCGGGAACGCCGATGATGAAGTCGGCATAGCCATCGCCGTTGAGGTCGCCGGCCAGGGCGACGCTGACCCCCGCGTCCTCGTTGGTCGAGCCGCTGAAGGTGATGTTGGCGCCGTTGGTTCCGTCGATCGCCGCCAGGCTGAACGTCGGTTGGGTCGGCCCCCCGCCGAAGGGGTCGAAAGGGTTGAAAGGCATCCGCAAATCCTCGCCGCCCCAAACTGGGTGCAGCCTTTCTAGTTTCAGGAAATGCGGCGGCCCGGCAGTGCAAAAAACTGGGCCGGTTTTCGCGCGTACGGGGAGCCGGCCCCCAACGCAAAACGCCCGCCTTGCGGCGGGCGTTCGGGCTTGGCGATGGTACCACCTCTCAGGTTCGAACTGAGGACCTCCAGAGCCACAATCTGGCGCTCTAACCAACTGAGCTAAGGCGGCGCATCGCTGCGAGGGGCAGGGTTTAGTCTGCCCCGGCTTTTGGATCAAGTCATCAACAGCTTGCGTGCCGCTGCGTCAGGGTCTCACCCTTCGCCCCATGAGCGACCCAGCCATCACCAGCCGTCTCGTCCAGGCCAATGGCCAAAGCTTCATGGTCGACGAGTGCGGCGGGGGCGATGACGTCGCCCTGTTCCTGCACGGCTTCCCCGAGAGCCGCTACAGCTGGCGCTATCAGCTGCCGCTGCTGGCATCGCTGGGCTGGCGGGCCGTGGCGCCGGATCTGCGGGGCTATGGGCAGTCGAGCCGCCCGCGCGACAAGGCCGCCTATCGCATCGAGCACCTGATCGCCGACGCAGCTGGGCTGTTCGATGCGCTGGGGGCCAAACGCCGGCTGCTGGTCGCCCATGACTGGGGGGCGGCTATCGCCTGGGGCTTCGCCATCGAGAAGGCGCGGCCCCTGGACGGCCTGGTCATCATGAACGTCCCTCATCCCAGCGTCTTCCTGGCGGCCATGCGGGGCAACGCGGCCCAGTGGAAGAAGTCCTGGTATATCGCCTTCTTCCAGCTGCCCGGCATCCCCGAGGCCGCCATGACCGCCCGCAACGCCGAGGCGGTCGCCAGGGCCTTCACCGGCATGGCCGTCGACAAGAGCCGCTTCCCGCCGGAAGTCACCGACCACTATCGGCGCAACGCCCTGATCCCCGGGGCGATGACCGCCATGATCAACTACTACCGCGCCAATGTCGCCACGATGGCCCGCTGGGGCCCGGGCAAGGCCGCTGTCATCGAGACCCCCACCCTGATGCTCTGGGGCGAGGAGGACGCCGCGCTGGGGCTGGAATTGACCGAGGGCTACGAGGGTCTGGTCACCGACTTCACGCTGCGGCGCTTCCCGGGCGTTTCGCACTGGGTCCAGCAGGAGGCTCCGGAGGCGGTGAACACGGCCCTGGAGGGGTGGCTGCGGGACAAGGGGCTGGTCGGCTAGGGAGAACCCGGGCCAGGATGTGATCGGCGCGCGCCTGAACACCAAAACGCCCCGGAGGTTTCCCTCCGGGGCGTTCGGTTTCTTCGGCTCCTGGCCTCGAGCTAGTCGCTCGGCGGCTGGAACACGATCGGCACCCGGACCGTGCCGCCTTCGACGGGCGAGCCGTCGAGGGTCTTCGGCTTCATCCGGAACAGCTTGGCCATACGCAGGGCCGCGCTGCCGAATTCCGCGTCGGCGGGCGTTTCCGACACCACCGAGCAGTTTTCCAGCGTGCCCTTGGCGGTCACCGAGCACGACAGGACCGCCTTGCCACCCTGGTTGAGGCGCTGAGCCCGCTCCGGGTAGTATTTGGCCACGTCGTCCCCGTTCGGGCGGCGAGCCCAGTCGGGGTTGGTGATCACCGACGCCCGCGGCTTTTCAGGCGGGGGCGGCGGGGCGGCTACCGGCGCGACCGGCGGCTGGGGCCGAGGCTCCGGCACCGGGTCGACGCGGATCGGCGGCGGCTGGGGCAGGTCCGGCGGCACCGCCACTGGCGGCCTGGGCTGAATCACCGCCGGCGGCGGCGGCGGCGCCGAGGTCGGCGGGGGGGGCGGCGGCGGAGGAGGCGGCGGCGGCGGCGGCTTGATCGTTTTCACGTCAAGCTTCTCGTCGGCGTAGTTCTTCTCCGTCATGATGAACTTCGTCGTCGCCAGATAGGCCACAAGGCCTACGTGCAACAGAACGATCACCACCAGCGCGAGGATGAAGCCTCGGCCAAGGCCCTTTTGCTGCGGCCCGTCGAAGGGGTTGTGATGCGGACGAGCGCCGTCTTGGATAGCGTCAGCCATGCGTCACTTACCCTTTCCCGGACCCGAGGTATCGGTCCCGACCAGGGCCACGCTGTAGAAGTTGGCATCCTGCAACGCGTTCATCACCTTCATGAAGTCCCCGTAGCGAACCTGTTTGTCGGCGCGGATGAAGATCCGCTCCTTGGACGGGTCACGGGTGCCGGTGGCGGCTTTGACATCGTCGCCGATGTCGGCAAGCGTCGTTGGCCTGTCACCGACATAGTACGACCCGCCGGCCTGAATAGAGATGTAGACCGGCTTGGGCGGGTTCGGGTGAGGTTTGGCCACCGCATCGGGCAGCTTCAGCTCGACCGAAACCGTAGCCAACGGCGCAGCCACCATGAAGATGATCAGAAGCACCAGCATGACGTCCACGAAGGGCGTAACGTTGATGTCGGCGTTCTGTTCGACCTGGTATCTGCTTTCGCCGCCGGGCCCTGCGATTTTGGCGGCCATGTTTGTTACTGCCCCTTGTCGAGCTGCCGCGAAATGGCGTTCATCAGTTCAGCCGTGAAGCCGTCCGACCGCGTGCCATAGGCGGAGATGCGGGTCTGGAAGTAGTTATAGAACACCACGGCGGGGATGGCGGCGAACAGGCCCAGACCGGTGGCCAGCAGCGCTTCGGCGATGCCGGGAGCGACGACGGCCAGGTTGGTCGTGTTGGTGTTCGCGATGCCGATGAACGAGTCCATGATGCCGTAGACGGTGCCGAACAGACCGATGAACGGGCCGTTGGAGCCGACCGAGGCCAGGAACTGCATGCCGCTCGAGAGGCGCTTGGACAGCGAGGACTGCACCGCCGACACGGCCGTCTGGGCCCGGGAGATGGTCGATTCGCGGTGAGCGCCGCTGACGGCCAGACCGGCCTGCTTGGACATCTCGACTTCCTGGGCAGCCGCCCCGGCCATGTCGGCCAGCGGGTTGCCTTCGAACTCGTCGCTCATGGCGATACGGCCCATGTCGCCGATCGACTTGGCCCCGCGGAAAGCTTCCACGAAGTCATTCGATTTGCGGTTCAGCGCGCCGAACTCGAGCATCTTGGTGATCAGCAGGGTCCAGGAGAAAACCGAGGCCAGCACCAGGCCCACCATGACCACCTTCACGACGACCTTGGCGTCGAGGAACATGGTCCAGGGGTTCAGCTTGCCGCCCTTGTTGTCGAGCTGGACCGGCGCCTTGTCGGCGGCGGGAGCAGCGGGAGCGTCGGCGGCCGGCGCCGCGGGAGCGGCGTCGGCAGCGGGAGCGCCAGCAGCGGCCGGAGCGGCGGCGTCGGCGGCGGGAGGGGTCTGCGCGAACGCAGGCGCGCTAGTCATCAGCGCCATCGCGCCGAGCATAGCAATGAAGGGAATTCGTTGTTTGTCGAGCATCTGTCGCCAGTTCCTGCTTGGTCTAGCACTTATGGACCGAAAGGGTCGTCGCGCGAGAGCGTCTCCACCCAGTTAATAACCCGGCGAGCAAGCCCGAGCTTCGGGCTAACGCACCAGAACCGCTTTCGCTGCGCCGGGACCCAACGCGCCACTAAAAAACCTTAACGGGCTCTCGGGTGGCGATTTGAAGGCGCAATTGAACTCAGCCCTCCTAAGGAAGGCTGAATCCATCCGCTAAGTTAGACTTGCGGTTGGCGTCCTTTGGCAACCCCTTTTCGCATCGTCAAGGGGTGTTGCTGCGAACTGCCTTCCCCAAAACAGGGGCTAATCAGCAGTTATATTGCGGTGCACAATCTGAATTAGCGGAAGTCTGGAAGGTTTTTCCCTTCCCTGGGGAAAGTGAATGGTGCGGTGCACAATACCTGGCCGAACAGGGGTCTTTTCGAAATAGGCGCCGGATGGTCATGATTCAAGCGGCGGCCTGCGCCTGAGACGACCTGGGGTGACTTGAAAGGAGCGGCGCCGAAGTGGTGCCTGGGGGCGGATTCGAACCACCGACACGCGGATTTTCAATCCGCTGCTCTACCAACTGAGCTACCCAGGCGAAGCGCTTCGCAAACCCCGCGCTCGCGGGAGCCGCGTCTATAAGGGAGGGCGAAGGGCAAGTCCAGCGCCTCAATCAAGCCCTTCCCCGGGGAAGGAGTTTTCACTCCTCCTCCCCCTCCGCCTCCCCTTCCATGCCGGGAATCACATAGCTCCCGCCCAGCCACCGGTGCAGGTCCACGTCCGCGCACCGCTTCGAGCAGAACGGCCGGAATTCCTGCACGGCCGGCTTGCCGCAGATCGGGCATTTCACCTTCAGGGGCTCACTCACGACGCAAACACCTCGAACCGCTCCGGCGCGTAGTCTCCCCGCGCCTCCACCACAAAACGCGCGCCCAGCTTATCGGCAACCGCCGCCTCGAAGGTTTTGAACGCCGCCGCCACGCCCGGCGAGCATCGCGCTGTCAGCCGCGCCCCCGGATCGGCCGCCTCCAGGGCCCGCGCCAGCGCCAGGGCCCGGGTCGAATCCTCCCGCAGAATCTCCAGCACCGGGGCCCGCCGGCGCGGCACGGTCAGCTCCATGGTCCCGAACCGGCTGATCGCCCCGATGGCGACGCCCGGATTGTCCGGCCCGAACGCCACCCGGGCGGCGTTGAGCAGCGCCGTGCCGTCATGCCCCCGCCCGACCAGGTCGAACACCACCAGCCCGCCCAGGCCCTTGAGCCGCAGCAGTCGCGCCGCTTCCGAGAGCGCCGCCAGATTGGCCGCCCGCGCCGCCCGCTTGGCCTCGTGGCCGGGCCGCTCGCCCAGATCGACATCGACCGCCGTCAGGGCCCGCGTCGTCTCGATGGCGATCGAGCCGCCGCCGGGCAGGCCATGCACCGTCTCCAGCGCCTGCGCCTCGGCCAGATCCGCCGCCCGCCGCGCCGCCGGTCCCTCGGTGATCGTATCGGTCTTGCCGATGGCCCGCAGCTCCGCGGCGATGCCCAGCGCCGGCGAGGTCACCCGCGGCGCCCCCTCCCCTGGTCCAACCAGGCTGAGCGTGGCTGCCTTGCCGGCGCGCGGTTCGCTCTTGATCGCCACCGTGACGGCCTGGCCCTCGACGATCCGCTCCATCTCGGGCTTGAGCGGCAGCAACCCCTCGGCCCCGCCGGCCAGCTCGACAAAGGCGCTGGCGAAGGCCCGCTCCACCTTGCGCACCCGCCCCACGCCCACCGCGCCGAGCGTCGTGGCCGGGTCGCCCCCGTCCCGCTCGATCAGCAGGTATTCCGGCCGGCCATCCAGGGTGACGACGCCGCGCGTCTGGCCGATGCCCCGGTCGAGGAAAAGCTTGCGGGTCATGCCCGCCACCCCAGCCCTGTCAGCAACCCCAGCGTCTCATACAGCGGCAACCCCACCACCGCCGTGAAACTGCCCGACAGGTCGGTGACGAACGCCCCGGCCCGCATATGGATTTTGTAGCCCCCCGCCGCGTCCCGCCAGTCCTCCGAGGCGATGAAGCCGTCCAGCTCCTGGTCGGTCAGCCGCTTGAACTTGAGCCGCGTCTCGGAGAGCCGCGTCGCGACCCGCCCGCCCGGCGCGAACACCGCCACCCCGGTCAGCACCCGGTGCGAGCGTCCCGACAGCAGCGACAGCATCGCCCGCGCCTCGGTTTCGTCGGCCGGCTTGTTCAAAATCCGCCGGCCCACCGCCACCAGGGTGTCGGCCCCCAGCACGAAGGCCTCCGGATGCCGTGCGGCCACGACCGCCGCCTTGCCCTTGGCTAGCCGCAGGGCCAGCAGCCGAGGCGTCTCGTCCTTGCCGGGCGTCTCGTCGATGTCGGCCGGCTCGACTGCGTCGGGGACCACCCCGACCTGGGCCAACAGCTGCAGCCGGCGCGGGCTGGCGCTGGCGAGAATCAAAGGCGCCTTCATCGCTGGCCCGGCTTCAGCCCGAGCCGCGAGGCCATCACCCGGTCCAGGCCGCGATGGCCCAGGATCATCCGCGGCAGGGTCCATTCGGTCAGCTGGTTACGCATGATGCGATAGCGGGTCTTGGGATGGCCGTCGGTCAGGCAGTGCCAGACCAGCTCGCCCACCGCCTCGGGCTTGAGCCCCTTGGCCCCGCTCGACAGCATATAGTCCCGCACCCTGCTCACGGCGGCGTGGAAGGGGGTGTTGGCGTAGCGCTCGAGCAGGGAATCGTCGCTGCCCTTGCTCCAGATCGGGGTGGCGATGGCGCCCGGCGCCACCACGATGACGTCGATCCCGAACAGCATCAGCTCGCGCCGCAGGCTCTGGCTGTAGCCCTCCAACGCATGCTTGGACGCCGAATAGGCCCCTACGAACGGCGAGCCGTTCTCGCCGCCCACCGAGCTGATCATCACGATCCGCCCGGGCGGCCCGGTGCGGTCGGGCTCGGCGCCCAGCAGCGGGGTGAAGGCCTGGGTGACGGTGTGCACCCCGATGAAGTTGACCTCGAACTGTTGGCGCAGCTCGTCGGCCGACAGATAGAGCAGCGGCCCGGGCGTCGCGACCCCAGCGTTGTTGACCAGCCCCATCAGCTTCTTGCCACCCAACGCCTTACCGACCGTGTCGGCGGCCGCCTGCACCGCCTTGGCGTCGGTGACGTCGAACAGCAGTGGGGTCACCCGGTCCCCGAACTCGGCCTTCAGCGAATCCGCATCCGCCTGCTTGCGCACCCCGGCGAACACGTGCGCCCCGGCGGCGGCCGCCTTGGCGACGCAGGCCCTGCCGATGCCGGTCGAAGCCCCGGTGACGACGACAGCGGGTCCAGAGGTCATGGACTTAGGTTCCTTGCTGGAATGGGAAGGCGCGGAGACTCAAGGCCCGCCACGGGACTCTAGCCCTTCCCCCGCTGGCGGGGGAAGTGGCCTGAGAGGCGCGGCATCGAAGGTCGTTGGGGGTCCTTGCAGGAGAGTCCGGTGCGCCGGCCGACGCCGTAAGGGCCCCCAACGACCCTCCAGCTTCGCTGTCGGCCCACTTCCCCCGCCAGCGGGGGAAGGGCTTTTACCCCCCAAACGTTTCCGTCCGCCCAAACCGCTCACGGATCCGGGCCTCCAGCCCGTCCCGCACCGCCCGGTACGCCTCCATCACCTGCTCTCGAGATCCCTGCACCAGGGTCGGGTCCATGGTCGGCCAGTATTCGATATCCACCGCCCGCCCCCGCGCCAGCTCCACCGCTCGGTGCTGCGCCTCGGGGCTCAAGGAAATCACCAGGTCGAAACTGTCATCCTCCAGGTCGCCGAAGGTCTTGGGCCTGAACCCCGTCAGGTCCGCCCCCAGTTCGTCCATGGCCGCCCAGGCGAACGGGTCGATCTCGCTCTCCCCCGGCTGGCGCCGCAGCCCGCACGAATCCACGAACACCCGCGTCCCGAAGGTCAGCTTCATCAGCGCCTCGGCCATCGGCGATCGGACCCGATTGAAGGTGCAGGCGAACAGCACCGCGCCGGGAAGCGCCACGCCTCAGCCTCGCCAGTGCAGCGCGCAGATCAGGGTGAAGAGGCGCCGGGCGGTCTCCAGGTCGGTGGCGATCTTGCCGGCCAGGCGCGCCTGCAGCAGACTCGAGCCCTCGTTGTGCAGGCCGCGCCGGCCCATATCCAGGGTCTCGATCTTCTGGGGCGTGGCGCCCCGGATAGCCTCGTAATAGCTGGCGCAGATCTCGAAATAGTCCTTGATCACCGTCCGGAACGGCGACAGCGAGAGCAGATGGGTGTGGTCATAGCCGGGCCCGGTGATGTGCAGCGCCAAGCGGTTCTCGATCAGGGCGATTTCCAGCGCGTACGGCCCGCTCTCGGCCCCCTCCGGCTGGAAATAGTTCTGCTCGGTCAGGTCGAAAATGGCGGTCTGCCGCTCCTGCTCCTGGTCGCGCGAAATGGCCCCCAGCGAATCCTCGTCGAGGACGACACTCTCCAGCCGGTGCCTTGAGCGCTCGTCGGTCATCGATTCAGCCGCATCGCCGCCGAGCGGGCATGGGCCGGCAAACCCTCCGCCTCGGCCAGCGCCACCACCGCAGGGCCCAGTTCGGCGAACGAGGCCGGGTCGCACTCGACGATCGACGTCCGCTTGAGGAAGTCGAACAGCGACAGCCCCGACTGGAACCGCGCCGCCCGGCTGGTCGGCAGCACATGGTTGGAGCCGGCGATGTAGTCGCCGATGGCCTCGGGCGTGTGTCGTCCCAGGAAGATGGCCCCGGCATGCCGCACCCGGTCGCCCAGGGTCCGCGGATTGTCGACCGCGAACTCGACGTGCTCAGGCGCGATCAGGTCGACCAGCCCCGGGCTCGCGTCCAGCGGCGCGATCACCACAGCTCCGTGATCGCGCCAGGACGCGGCCGCATCCTCGCCGGTGGCCAGAGTCTTCAGTTGCCCCTCGATGGCTGTCTCGACCGCCGCCGCGAAGACCTCATCGTCAGTGATCAGGATCGACTGCGCAGCAGGGTCGTGTTCCGCCTGGCTCAGCAAATCGGCGGCAATCCAGTCCGGGTCGTTGGCTCGGTCGGCCACCACCGCGATCTCAGACGGCCCCGCCAGCGCATCGATCCCGACCACGCCGTAGAGCCGCCGCTTGGCCGCCGTCACATAGGCGTTGCCCGGCCCGACGATCTTGTCGACCGGCCGGATCGGGCCCGCCCCGTAGGCCAACGCCGCCACAGCCTGCGCTCCGCCAATCCGCCAGATTTCAGTGACTCCGGCCGCCCGCGCCGCCGCCAGCACCGCCGGCTCCAGTCGCCCGGGCGGGGTCACCATGGCCACCCGCTCGACCCCCGCCGCCCTGGCCGGCACGCAGTTCATCAGCACCGTGGACGGATAGGCCGCCCGCCCGCCCGGCACATAGACCCCGACAGACTCCAGCGCTGTCCACCGCCAGCCCAGCTTGACGCCCAGACTGTCGGTCCACGCCTGGTCGGCGGGCCGCTGGCGGGCGTGGTAGTCGGCGATCCGAGCGGCGGCGAGGTCGATGGCCGCCAGCACATCCTCGGGACAGGCCGCGACGCCGGCGTCGATCTCGGCTTCGCTGACCCGGATCGTCGCCTCCGTCAGCTCGACCCGATCAAACCGGCGCGTATACTCCAGCACCGCCTCCAGCCCCCGCGCCTTCACATTGGCCAACACCTCGGCGGCGGCTGCGTCCACATCGGCGGGCGACCCCCGCCGCTCCTCCAGGAACGCGGCGAAGGTCTCGGCGAAGTCGGGGCTGTCGTGATGAAACCGGCGCATGTCGCCCCGGCCTTAGCGCATCCGGGCAGGCAGGCGAAAGGCGAATCCTCCCCACGCCTACCCCATCCCGGAGTGTTCAATCGGCGTGGGCGGTTTCAGGCCGGCGGCCCGAACCAAGTGGTCAGCGCCTCGGCAAGCCCCGCGTCACCGCCCTCCCCCACCCAGGCCACATACCCGTCCGGCCGGATCAGCACGGCGGCCGGCGCGCTCACCGCCCCCAGCACCGGCAGCTCCCACACTCCGTCGTACCGGCCCCGCACCGACCGCACCCGATCCGCCCACGGCCCGATGTCCAGCTCGCCCTCGTCCAGGTTCAGCAGCACCGGCCGCGCCTCGTGCAGCAGGCTGTACACCCGCGACCCACCCTCCAGCGCCAGGTCCGGCATCCGCCGCCCCAGCAGCGGGTGCCCCTCGCCCAGGTCGTAGCGGATATCCAGGCCCGACAGCGTGCCGGCCATGCTCTTGCGGGCCGCGTCCAGGCCCAGCAGCTCGGCCACGGTCTCGCGCAGGGCCACCGTGCGTTCGTCCTGCCGGCGCAACGCCACCGAGGCCATGGTCTTGCGCAGCACCCGGGCTCCGACCGGGTGGCGCTCGGCGTGATAGGTGTCGAGCAGGCTGTCGGGCGAGACCCCCTTGACCACCTGGGCCAGCTTCCAGCCCAGGTTCACGGCATCCTGCACCCCGGTGTTGAGACCCATGCCGCCATCCGGCGAATGCACATGCGCCGCGTCGCCGGCCAGCAGCACCCGGCCCTGGCGGTAGGTCGCCGCCTGCCGGCTCATGTCGCTGAACCGCGAGATGAATGTCGGGCTGTGGGCCCCGAAGTCGGTCCCCCAGACGGCGATCAGCGCGGCGCTGAGGTCGGCCAGAGTGGGATCGCGGGTCTCCACCCGGGCCTCGGTGACCATGACCCGCACCGGCCCCGTATCGGCGTAGACGATCTCGCCGTCCTTGATCTGGTAGTCCACCCGGCCCAGACCGTGGACGCCCAGGGCGTCCCGGCGCATGCCCAGTTCCGGCTGGACCGCCATTTCGACCTCGGCGATCAGGCTGCTGCTGGTCGGGTCCCAGCCGGGGAAGTCGATGCCCGCCGCCTTGCGGACCACGCTGCGCCCGCCGTCGCACCCAACCAGGTACTGCGCCCGCAGCGTCCGACCATCCCCCAGGCTGAGATCGACCCCATCGTCGTCCTGGGTGAAGCCCATGACCTCCTGGCCGCGATGGATCGGAACGCCCAGTTCCTCCACCCACTCGGCCAGCAGGCGTTCCACATGGTTCTGCCACAGGCCCAGGGTGTAGTTGTGCCGGGTCGGAAAGTCGCTCATGTCCAGGTGGATCAGAGCGAAACCGGTGGCCTGGGACGTCTGTCCCTCCGCCAGGAACCGCTCGACGACGCCGCGCTGGTCCAACGCCTCCAGCGTCCGCGCATGCAGCCCCCCGGCCCGCGAGCCGGCCAGCGCCTGGCTGGTCCGCCGCTCGACGATGCCCACATCCACTCCCGCCAGGGCCAGTTCGGCCGCCAGCATCAGCCCGCTCGGGCCCGCGCCCACGATCAAGACGTCCGTCATATCCGCTCCCTTGGCTGTCGCTGAGGGCTCGGAAACCTAAGAATAATTCGCGGCGGGGCAATTCTTGAACTTTATTAGTTCAGCCCCATCTCCAGGTCAGGCGGGAGGCCCAATCAGTCCTCATGCCCCGGCGTTCGCGGCGTTGGCCAGGGCGCGGTCAGATCCGCCAGCACCGCGTCCACGCACTCCACGCTGGCCCGCAGGTCCCCGCCGCCAGCGAAGGTGAACACCACCGTCCCCCCCGGCGCCTCGCCCGGTTCAAAGCTCAGCGCGAGTAGCTCCACCACCGCCCGCCGCGCCTCGCGCCGCAAGCGCCGCGACTGCACGCTCATCACGCCGCCCAGCTGCAACCCGCAGCGCACCCGCTCTCCGGGCGCCTCCCAGCGGTAGCGGTTCAGCGTGACGGTCAGCCGCCGCGCCGCCGCCTCGAAGCGGATATCGCCGATCGTCGTCACCGCGTCCTGCAGCATCGAGGAAATGAGCTTCAGGTCGTCCTCGTCCAGCGCGATCAGCCGGATCGGTTCAGGCTTGTGCATCACTCGGTCTCTTCGACGCCTTCCGGCCCCTGGATCCGGCGGATATCGGCGCCGCAGGCGCTGAGCTTCTCCTCCAGCCGCTCGAAGCCGCGGTCCAGGTGATAGACCCTGGAGACCGTTGTCTCGCCCCGCGCCACCAGCCCGGCGATCACCAGCCCGACCGAGGCCCGCAGGTCCGTCGCCATGACCGGCGCCCCCTCCAGCCGCTCGACCCCGCGCACCCGCGCCTCGCGACCGCTGACGGTGATGTCGGCTCCCAGCCTGGACAGCTCGGCGGCGTGCATGAAGCGGTTCTCGAAGATGGTCTCCTTGAAGACGCTCTCACCCTCGGCCAGCGACATCAGCGCCATGAACTGGGCCTGCAGGTCGGTGGCGAAGCCGGGATAAGGGGCGGTCTCGATGTCGACCGCCTTCAGCCGCGCGCCGTTGCGGCGGACGATCAGGCCGTCGTTGGTTCGCTCGATATCGGCCCCGGCCTCTTCCAGTTTCTCGATCAGGGCGTCGATCAGGTGGGCGCGGGTGCGGGTCAGCCTGACCTCGCCGCCGGCCATGGCCGCGGCCACGGCGAAGGTGCCGGTCTCGATGCGATCGGGGATGACGCTGTGGGTCACGCCCTCCAGGCGGCTGACGCCCTGGATGAGGATGGTCGGGGTTCCCGCCCCCTCGATCCTGGCCCCCATCTTGATCAGGCACTCGGCCAGGTCGTCGATCTCGGGCTCGCAGGCGGCGTTCTTCAGCACCGTCTCGCCCCTGGCCAGCACGGCGGCCATCAGGGCGTGCTCGGTGGCGCCGACCGACACCATCGGAAACTCGATCTCCGCGCCCTTCAGCCCGCGCGGAGCCTGGGCGTAGACATAGCCCTCATGCATGTCGATGCGCGCGCCCAGGGCCTCCAGCGCCTTGAGATGCAGATCGACCGGCCGCCCGCCGATGGCGCAGCCGCCCGGCAGCGAGACCTTGGCGTGACCGGTCCGGGCGATCAGCGGCCCCAGCACGTTGAAGCTGGCCCGCATCTGGCGGACCAGGTCGTAGGGGGCGATCGACGAGACGATCTCGGGCGTGTGCAACAGGGTCTCGGGCCCGTCCGGCCCGTCGCTTTCGACGACCGAGGTTCCCAGCCGCTGCAGCAGCTTGCCCAGGAACCTGGTGTCGGCCAGGCGCGGCATGTTGGTCAGACGGACCGGCTGGTCGGTCAGCAGGCTGGCGGCCATCAGCTTGATGGCGGAATTCTTGGCGCCGCTGATCGGGATTTCTCCGTTCAGCCGGCCGCCGCCGACAATGGCGATACGGTCCATTCGAGGGGCTTCTTGCTCTGGGTCCGGGCGTGTGGGGAAATCCGCCGGTCTGTCCCTGTCCCGGCGGAAGCCTATGTGAGGCGCGGCTTCTATCCAGCGCAAGAGGGACGCGCCAGAGGAACTGTCAAATTGGCGTCAGCCCACAGAAAATCACGACGCCTCACCCTCGTCCTTCGCCTTCGCCCCCGCCTTCCGCCGCCGCAGATTCGCCCGCAGCGCCTTGGCCAGTTCCGCCTCGCGCCTGGCCTTCTCGGCCAGGGTCGGCTCGGTCACATGATGCGGTTTTCGGGGCCGGGGCGGCTGCATATCCAAGGGGTGCGACGATGGCGCAGCCCGGTCAAGCGTCACTTATTTCCATTTAGCCCTTCCCCCCCGCCCCGACATTGGCTATCAGGCCCGCCTTCCAGTGCCGCCGTAGCTCAGTGGTAGAGCGCATCCTTGGTAAGGCTGAGGTCGACAGTTCAATCCTGTCCGGCGGCACCATTCTCCCCCTAGCTTCCAGCGGAAGCAGGGCGGGCGTTCACCATCATCCCCCCGATCTCCTTGACCAGCTTGGCCGCCACCGTCGCGGTCATGCCGCCGAGGTCACAGCGGGGGTTGTACTCGACGATGTCGGCGCCCACGATCGGGGCATCGATGCTCTGGATCAGCTCGATCACCTGCCGCGTCGTCAGCCCGCCCGGCTCGCGGTGCGAGACGCCCGGGGCGCAGCTGGGGTCCAGGCCGTCGAGGTCGAGCGAGATGTAGACCGGGCCGTCGAACCTCAGCTTCGGCAGCGGCGAGCAATGCCGCGCCTCGATAGCCTCGACCCCGAAGCGCTCGAACTGGGCCCGGTGATCAGGGTGGATGGCCCGCAGCCCGACCTGGACCAGCCGGCTGGCCAGCCCCTGTTCCATGATCCGCGCGAAGGGCGAGGCGTGGCTGCGCGGGTTGTCCTGATAGGCGTCGTAGAGGTCGGGATGGGCGTCGATATGCAGGATGCTCACCGGCCCATGCCGCCGGTGCACGCTCATAAGGATCGGCCAGGTCACCGCATGGTCGCCGCCCAGCGTGATCAGCGGATGCCCCGGCTCCAGGGCCGCCGCCACCGCCAACTCGATGGCCGTCCAGGGATCGCCCCCATCGTCGAAGGCCACATCGCCATGGTCGAGGATCACCCCGTCCGCCAGCAGGTCGACCCCGGTCTCGCTCGAGCCGCCATAGCAGTCGGAAAAAAGTTCGGCCCGGATCAGCGGCGGCGCCTCCGCCGGGCCGCGCATGAAGGAGGAGTTGCCGTCGTGTGGGACGCCGAGGAGCGAGAGCTTGGTCATGGACCCGGTCTACTTCACCCGCGCGCACGGCTGAACCCCACCAGCAGCGCCAACCCGATCAGCCCCGCCGCGACGGTGAAGGCCGCGCCCATCCCCGCCGCCGCGAACACCGCCCCCATCGCCGAGGCCCCGGTGATCAGGCCAAGGTTGCGCGACAGGCTGAGCATCCCCGACACCACCCCGCGCCAGTCCGCCGCCACGTCCCGCATGACGCTGGCGTTGTTGGCCGCCTGGAAGAGGGCGTAGCTGGCGGTGACCACGGCGATGGCGGCGACGTAGCCGGCGGGACCGAGGCCCACCGGCAGGTTGGCCAGGGCCAGCAGGCCGATGGCCATGCCGCCCAGGCCGACCAGGATCATCCATCCGGACCCGAAGCGGTCGACCAGGCGTCCGGCCGGCGCGCCGGTCAGGGCGGCGACCAGGGGGCCGGCGGACATCACCAGGCCCACCAAGGCCGGGGCCAAGCCCAGGGTCTGGGAGAGATGGAAGGGGCCGACGACCAGCGTGGCCATCATCACCGTCGAGACCAGGGCGCTCATGATCAGGCCAGAACCACTCCCGCCCAGCATGGCCAGGTTCAGCAGCGGCGAGCGGCTCCAGCGTTGGGAGAGGACGAACAGCGCCGCCCCCACGCCCGCCGCGCCCAACATCGGCCAGCCGCCGCCGGTCATCGCCAGGGCGTAGGCGCCCAGGGTCAGGGCCAGCAGGGCCGCGCCCAGCGTGTCGAACCTCGCCCGGCCAGCCACGGGACGGTCGGCCGGCAGGGCCTTCCAGGCCAGCCACAGGTTCAGCAAACCCAGCGGCAGGTTGACCAGGAAGATCGACCGCCAGCCCAGCCCCGCGATCATCATCCCACCCAGGGCCGGCCCCAGCGTCGTGCCGACCGCCGACATCGTCCCCAGCAAACCCATGGCCGCGCCCAGCCGGGCCTTGGGAACCGTCTCCCCGGCCATGGCCATGCTCAGGGCCAGCATCACCGCCGCCCCCAGCCCCTGCAGCGCGCGGGCGGCCACCAGCCATCCCAAACCCGGCGCCAGGCCGCACGCCAGCGAGGCCGCCGTGAACAGGCCGATGCCGCCCAGCAGCAGTCGCCTGCGCCCGACCAGGTCGCCCAATCGACCGGCCCCGACGATCAGGCTGGTGATGGCCAGCAGATAGGCCAGCACGATCCACTGCACCGCCGCGAACGGCACCCCGAACGCCTGCTGCAGGCTGGGCAGCGCCACATTGGCGATGCTGGTGTCCAGCGACGGCGTCAGCATCGACAGCGCCAGCCCCGCCAGCGCCCACCGGGTCGGTGATTTTTCCTGATATTCAACAGCTTGTAGCGACATCGGCCCCATTCCTTCGGCTCCCGGATGGAGCAGGCAGACGCTAGGCGCGGGCTTGATATGGCGGAACACGCACCATTCGCATTGTATTCGTGCGTCTAACGCCATCCGCCATGCTAGCCTCGCGCCCATGACCGACCTCAACCTGCTGACCGCCCTGGACGTGCTGCTGGCCGACGGCAGCGTGGCCGGCGCCGCCCGCCGGCTGCGGCTCAGCCCCTCGGCCATGAGCCGCACCCTGGCCCGCCTGCGCGAGGCGACCGGCGATCCTCTACTGGTCCGGGCCGGCCGGGGCCTGGTTCCCACGCCCCGGGCGCTGGAACTGCGGGCCGAGGTCGGGCCGCTTGTCGAGGCGGCGCGGGCGGCCCTCGGCCCGGTCCAAGCCCTGGATCTGACCCGCCTGACCCGCACCTTCACCATCCGGGCGCGCGAGGGATTCGTGGAGACCTTCGGCCCCGCCCTCATCGCCCGCCTGGCCCGCGAGGCGCCCGGCGCTCGCCTGCGCTTCCTGGCCAAGCCCGACCGCAGCACCGAGCCCCTGCGCACTGGCGAGGTCGATCTGGAGACCGGCGTGGTCGGCCCCGCCACCGGCCCGGAGGTCCGCGCCCAGCTGCTGTTCCGCGACCACTTTGTCGCCGCTGTCCGCCCCGGCCATCCGCTGGCGCAGGACCCCGCCCGCTATGCCGCCGGCCGCCATGTGCTGGTCTCGCTGAGTGGTCAGGAGGGCGGCCCGATCGACGAGGCCCTGGCCCCCGCCGTCCGCGACATCGCCGTCATCGTCAGCGGCTACGCCGCCGCCCTGGCGCTGGCCCGCGGCGCCGACTTGATCGCCACCGTCCCGGGCCGCCACACCGCCACCCTCCGCGAGGGCCTCATCACCCTGCCCCTGCCCTTCGAAACCCCGGAAATCCCCCTTTCCCTCCTCTGGCACCCCCGCCTCGACGCCGACCCGGCGCACCGCTGGCTGCGGGGCTGTGTGCGGGAGGTGTGCGGGGCCGGCGCAACGTCATAACGCCGCTCCCGCCGACGCCAGAATCGCCGGACACTGGCCCCCACTCATCGAGGGCCCTCATGGCCGACAACACCGAACGCACCGTCATCGGCATCGCCAAGTTCGTGGCCTATGTCATCGGCTGGCTGGTCGTGGCGGTGATCATCTTCCGTTTTGCCGTGCCGGCCCTGTGGGGCTCGCGCTCGGACCTCGGCCTGATCGCCGCGCCTCTGGCCGGCGCCGCCGGCGTGGCGCTGCTGGCCTGGCTTGGCCTCATCTTCTACCGCGACCTGCGAAAGACCTTCCAATGACCGCTCAAAACCCCGGCCGTTCCAATCCCATGCGATCGGCCTTCCGATGGGGCGGGGGTGTTCTTGTCCTGCTGCTGCTCCTGCTGCTGGGCTCCTGCGGCATCGGCATGGTCGGCTCGGTGATCCAGCCGGGCGATGTGGGGGTCAAGATCAAGACCCTGGGCACCGCCGCCGGGGTCGATCCCAAGCCCTATCCCTCGGGATGGAACTTCAAGGGGCTGGGCGAGCACTTCGTCGAATACCCGGTCATCGAGCGCACCTACACCTATACCCGCGAGGCCGACGCGCGCGGGACCGAGAACGAAGAAATCACCTTCGCCGACAACAACGCCCTCTCCATGACCGCCGACGTGCAGCTGGTGCTGCAGGTCAATCCCAGCGCCGCCCCGGCCCTCTACAAGCGCTGGCGCCTGAGCTTCGACGACCTGCTCGACACCCCTATCCGCAACGACGTGCGCACCGCCATCGCCGCCGAAGCCGAGAAGGTGCCGGTGCAGTTCCTCTACCAGGGCGGCCGCCAGGAGGTGATCCGCAAGGCCCTGACCCGCATCCAGGCCAAGTGGGAGCCGCAGGGCGTCCATATCAGCCAGCTCGACTGGATCGGCCCGATCCGCTACCCCGAGGTGATCACCCAGTCGATCCAGGCCACCACCAAGGCCAATGCCGACCGCGTCGCCGCCGAGGCCAAGGTGGCCGTCGCCACCGCCAACGCCGACGCCCAGATCGCCACCGCCAAGGGGGAGGCCGAGTCCATCCGCCTGCGCGGCGAGGCTCTGCGCTCCAGTCCGGAAGTGGTGCAGCAGATCTATGCCCAGCGCTCGGCCGGCCTGTGCCCGCCGGGGACCAAGACCTGCATCATCGGGGCGGGGGCCTGGGGTCTGGTGCCGGGGGCGGACGCGGACAAGTAGGCGGGGCGCCTACCCCCGATACCGCGCCGGCGTTTCCCCGAACGTCCGCTTGAAAGCGGCGATGAAGGCGCTGGAGCTCTGGTAGCCGGCTTCCAGCGCCGTCTCGGTGACCGAGGCGCCGCGGCTGAGCGCTGCGACCGCCTGCTGCAGCCGGGCCCGGCCCCGCCAGGCCTCCAGCGACAGTCCCGTCTCAGCCAAAAACAGCCGCTGCAGCGTGCGCAGCGACGCCCCCGAGCCCCGCGCCAGGGCCGCGAACCCGGTCCGAGCCCCGGGCTCGGCCAGCAGGCGGTCGGCGAAGGCCCGGGCTCGGGAATCGGCCGGCAGGGGCAGTTCCAGCGGCGCGGTCTGGCTGGCCGCCAGCAGGTCCAGCAGCAGCCCCTCCAGCCGGACGTGGGCCGGATCGTCCAGGTCCAGCCTCTGCAGGGCCACGATGTGCAGGATCAGCTCGCGCAGCAGCGGCGAGACCTCGATGGCCCGGCAGGCGGACAGCCGGGAGCCATCGCCATCGGACGCCAGATACAGAGTCCGCATCGCCACCGTCCCGCGCATCTCGATCTCGTGCGGCGTGCCCGCCGGCGCCCAGATGGCCCGGGTTGGAGGGACCAGCCAAGCAGTGTCCGGCGTCGAGACTCGCATCGTCCCGCTGGCCGCATAGACCAGCTGGCCCCACGGGTGGGTGTGACGATCCAGCCGGTGACCGTCCTGGAAGGTCATCGCCAAGCCTCGCACGGGATAGCCGTCAGGGTCGCGGTAGATGTGGCGCGTGAGAGACATAAGTCGTCAGACTAGCGCAAGTGCGCCGCCTCGCGAAGGCCTAGCCTCCGGGTCGAAACGGAGAACCGCTGATGAGTATCCTCGCCGACCCGCCCCTTGAGGCCCAGATCGCCGCCCTCCATGCCGCCAGCCAGGCCCAGGAGGCCGAAACCTTCCGCTATTTCGGCGAGCGGGCCCAGAAAGGCGATCTCTCCTGGGACGGCCTGGACGCCGACGCCAACCGCTTCATGGCCGACAAACTGGTGGCGCTCGAACCCTTGAAAGCCGAGTTCTGCCATCTGCTCTGCCGCTCGCTGGGCGCCAGGCGGGTGGTCGAGGTCGGCACCAGTTTCGGCGTCTCGACCCTCTACCTGGCCGCCGCTGTGCGCGCCAACGGCGGCGGCGCGGTGATCGCCACCGAGTACGAGCCGGCCAAGGCCGCCCAGGCCCGGGCCAACTTCGCCGCCGCCGGCCTGGAGGCCTTCATCGACCTGCGCGAAGGCGACCTGCGCGAAACTCTGAAGGTCATCGAGGGCCCGGTCGACTTCGTGCTGATGGACATCTGGACCGAGATGGCCCGCCCGGCCCTGGAGCTGATCGCCCCGCACCTGCGGCCCGGCGCCCTGGTCGTGGCCGACAACACCGCCCAGTTCCGCCACGCCTATCGCCACTTCTTCGACTACATCGCCGACCCCGGAAATGGCCTACGCAGTCTGACCCTGCCCTTCGACGGCGGGCTGGAGGTGGTGATCAAGCTCTGAGCGGCCACAAATAGTTCACCAGGACCGGTCCAAATCGGCGTTCACTGTCGTCTCAGCTGGACGACAACGGAGACGCCCATGACCGCCGCCGCTCTCGGTAACGAAGCCAGCCCCTGGACCCTGACCACCCCCAGCGGCGGGTCGGAATACCAGGCCTGGCACGATCCGACCTCCACCCCGCCCACGCTGGTGGTCCAGGTCGGCAAGACCCAGCTGCGCTACGACTTCCGCTGCATCGAGGACCTGACCGCCATGCTGCACGCGCACGGCGACTGGATGCCGCTCGGCGGCGCCGACGAACAGAAGCCGGCCGCCGAGGGCACGGTCGAGGCCTGGGCCCGCTCGGCGGAGAACCCCGTGGGCGGCTGGTACGGTCTGAAGAAGGGCCTGCGCGGCCGCTTCGCCCATTATGTGCCGCCCGTGCTGGAGCGGCTGGGGCTGGCCGAGGTGGAGCACATGCCGAAGAACAATCGGATGCGGGCGCGCTGACTCCGGGAGGCTGGCCTACCCGTCAGCAACCTGTCACATGGCCAGAGCATGGTCCGCCGCATGTCCCTCTCCCGCCGCTCCCTGCTCTCGGCCTCCGCCGTGGGCCTGGCCTTCACCGGCCTCGCCCGCCTGGCCCAGGCCCAGACCCCGCCACCAAAGCTCGACGCCGCCCAGATCCAGGCCGACCCCTATCTCAGCGAGGTCACCGCCTACGGCCCGCTGAAGGCCGACCCGGCCGGCGTCTTCGATCTGCCGGAGGGCTTTTCCTACACGGTGGTCTCCTCGGCGACCGACGCCATGAGCGATGGCCTGGTCACCCCGCACAAGTTCGACGGCATGGCCTGTTTCGGCCTGGACGGCGACCGGGTGATCCTGACCCGCAACCACGAACTCAAGCTGACCGATCTCGACCTGGGCAGGGGCGCCTTCGGGACCGGCCAGGCCCTGGCCAACAAGACCGACGCCGCCCGGGTCTATGACCGCACGCCCCAGGGCCTGTTGCTCCCCGGCGGCGTCACCCGCGTCACCTACGACCTCAAGGCCCGCCGGATCGTCGACCAGCACCTGGCCCTGGCCGGGACCATGGTCAACTGCGCCGGGGGACCGACGCCCTGGGGCTCGTGGCTGAGCTGCGAGGAAACCCTGCAGGGCGCCGGCGACAAGACCGGCAAGTCGCATGGCTGGGTGTTCGAGGTTCCGGCCGGCGCCCAGGGCCTGGTCGACCCCGTTCCGCTGACCGGGCTTGGCCGGTTCAAGCACGAGGCCGCCGCCGTCGATCCGCGCACGGGCGTGGTCTATCTGACCGAAGACCAGGCGGACGGCCTCTTCTACCGCTTCCTGCCCAACGACCGCCGCGACCTGGCCAAGGGCGGCCGGCTGCAGGCCCTGGGCTTCAAGGACGAACCCAGCGGCGACAGCCGCAACTGGAGCGGCGCGACCTGGACGCAGGGCCAGCGCCGCGAGACGATCTGGATCGACCTCGATGGGACCGACAACCCGAACGAGGATCTGGCCCTGCGCGGCCACGCCGCCGGCGCCGCCTGGTTCGCCCGGGGCGAGGGCCTCTTCCACGGCGGCGGCGAGATCTTCTTCACCTGCACCAGCGGCGGGCCGCAGAGGCTGGGCCAGATCATGCGCTACCGTCCCTCACCCCACGAGGGCCAGGGCGGCGAAAAGGATCATCCCGGCCGACTTCAGCTCTTCGTCGAGCCGCGGGATCGGCAGGTGATGAACATGTGCGACAACATCGCTGTCTCGCCCTGGGGCCATCTGGTGGTCTGCGAGGACAAGGTCGGCGGGGTCAACTATCTCAAGGCGGTGACGCCCAAGGGGAAGATCTACACCCTGGGCCGTAACGCCCGGCCCGGCGCCGGCGATGTCGGGGTCAATTCCGAACTGGCGGGGGTGTGCTTCTCACCGGATGGCACGACGATGTTCGTCAACGTGTATTTCCCGGGGGTGACGCTGGCGATCACCGGGCCGTGGGGGCGGTTCAAGGGCTGAGCCCCTCAGATCAACCGCTTGATTTCCTTGCGCATCCAAACCAGCCGGTAGTACGCCGCCTGCATCACGAACATCGCCGTGAACGCGATGGGATAGGCTACCCATACCCCGTTGATCCCCATACGCAGACTCAGCCACCAGGACAACGGCACCTGGATCGCCGCGATCGAAAAGATCGAGATCCCGGTCGGGACCATGACCTCGCCGCTGGCCCGCATCACCGCCGCCGTCACCCCCGCCAGGCCGAAGATGATGGTGCTCCACAGGATGATGTGCAGCAGGGTCAGGGCCATCTCGGTGACCTCCGGGCTCTTGATGAAGAGCCCGATCAAGGGGCGGCTCAGCAGGTAGGCGATAGTGATCAGCGAGCCGGTGAGACACAGGTTCATCAGATAGCCGGTGCGGGTGATCGGCCCCAGCCGCTCGGTCCGCCCCGCCCCGATGGCCTGGGCCGCCAGGATCGAGGCGGTGATCGAGATCGAGATGGCCGGGAACTGCACATAGCTCATCACCTGGTTGACCGCCCCATAGGCCGCCGTCGCCGCCGAGCCGAAGCGGTTGACCAGGAACAGCACCGCCACCTCCGACAGCGAGACCACGATCATCTGCACCCCGCCCGGCAGGCCGATGCGCAGGATCAGTTTCAACAGGCCCGGATCGATCTTCAGATGGGCCAGCAGCTCGCCGTCCGGGGCCAGCGGGTGATGACGGCGACGCAGCCGCCAGGCCAGCCAGCTCAGGGTCACCAGGGTCGAGACGATGTTGGCGATGGCCCCCGAGCGCACCCCCATCGGCGGCAGGCCCAGCCAGCCCTTGATGAGCAGCGGCGTCAGCACCAGCCCCACCCCCGTCGCCACCCCCAGCGCGATCAGCGGGGTGACCGTGTCACCCACGCCCCGCAGCATCGAGGTCCACAGCAGAAACACGAAGAGGGCCGGCAGGGCGATCAGCACGATATGGGCGTAGTCGATGGCGTCGCCCAGGATGTCGGCCGGCGTCCCCAGCCACATCAAGAGCTGGCGCGCGAAGACGATGCCGAACACCGCCACGATCAGCCCGGCCAGGAAGGTTACGGTTCCCGCCGAGCCGGCCACAGCCTTGATCCGCTCGGGCTCGCGCGCCCCCCAGGCTTGGCCGACCAGCACCGAGGCCCCGGCCCCCAGCCCGATGATGAAGGCGATGAAGAAGAACTGGATCGGAAAGAACCCGGCCACCGCCGCCAGGGCTTTGACCCCCAGCATCTGGCCCAGGAAGATGTTGTTGATGGTCCCGGACGCGGCCTGAAGAATGTTGGCCAGCACCATCGGCCCCAGGAATCGCAGATAGGCGCGCCACAGCGGCCCCTCGACCGCCGGCCCACCCTCTTTTTGGAAGGATGGCGCTCCTTCGGTCTGCTCCGTCCCGTCCATCACCGGCTCCAACGCGTTGCAGGCGTTTACGCTGCTTCGCGTGGAAGTCAATAATACCCGGGTGAAATGAAGCAGACCTCAGATCACGGCGTAGACGATCAGTCCCAACGCCACCGCGTACAGCACCCATCCCGGATGTCGCCCACGCGTCCCCCAGAAATTGCCCACCGCCCCGAACAGGTACGAACTCCCCACCAGCCCCGCCGTCACCAGCCGCGCCTGCGGCTCCAGCCACAGCGCCGCCGCCACCAGCGCCACCCCGCCCAGCAGCCAGTTGTAGGTTGTGAACTGCAGCAGCGGCGGGACCAGCCGTCCGGCCGGTCTGGCCGCCGCGCCCGAGGCGACGAAGGGTCGGACCATCAACCGCTGCACCAGAACCCCGTGGACCACCGCCACCCCGGCCCCGATCACGCCCGCGCCAACCAGCGCCATCATCTGCAAGGTCATCACCATACACTCCTGTATGGTTCATACCTTGCGCCCGGCCATGGCCGCCGTCAATACACCAGTGTATGGTGGATCCCCATGAGCGACCGCCTTTCCAAATCCCGCTGGATCCGCCACGGCCTGCGCACCCTGGCCAATGACGGCCCCGGGGCCCTGAAGGTCGCGCCGATGTCGCAGCGGCTGAAGGTATCGCGGGGCAGTTTCTACTGGCATTTCAAGGATATCGGCGACTTCCGCGCCCAACTGCTTGGCAGTTGGCGCGAGCGAACCACCGACCAGGTCATCCAGGAGCTGGAGACCGAAACCCCCGGCCCCGACCGCCTGAAATCCCTGCTGCGCCGGGCCTTCGGGGTGCGCCGGCGCCTGGACCGCGCCATCCGCGCCTGGGCCGCCGAGGACATGACGGTCGCCGCCCTGGTCGATGCTGTCGACACCAGCCGGGTGGCCTACATCGCCGGCCTGCTCACCGCCGCCGGCGTCGAACCGGCCCGCGCCCAGGGCCGGGCCGCCTTCCTCTACTGGGCCTATCTGGGCCAGGCGGCGACGCGCTCGAGCGTCCCCGCCGCCCTCCTCGACGAGATCGCCGAGCTCTTCGAAAGCGGATCAAGCCGCCCGGCGGCGCGTTCCGGTCCCATGACCGACTCCATACATCCCGACTCAGTTCTGGGCGCCGCCGAAGCCGACCTCGACCCCAAACAGGCCGCGCTCCTGAAGAAGACTCTGGCCGACCACCCTGACCCGCCGGGCAAGCAACTGCTCAACACCGGCCAGGAAGAGGTCTTCTCCCGCGAGGAGGTCGAGCGCGGGACGGTCGAGCACCGGGACGAGACGGGGAAGACGTAGAGCTCCCTACTCGCAGTAAACCCTCACCTTCGTCGCCTCCTGGTCGACATTGACCGTCAGCTCCTCGAGCTGGTCGACCAGGTCGTCCAGGTTCTCGGGCTTGAGCTGGTTGATATCGAAATCCATCCCCCGCTCGCGCAGGGCGGCGTTGACCTTGTCCCGGGCCTGGGGCGGGATCACCCCGGCCAGCCGCACCCCGGCCCGCAGCACCTGCATCGGCACGCGGACATTGACGTTGCTGGGAACGCCCCGGTGGTCGGTGGTCTCCACCGCCACCCGCAGGTATTTGGCCCGGGCCTTGGCGGCGGGAAGTACCGTAACCGGACCGGCGTCGCGGTCCAGGGCGGCGATCAGGCGGTCGGCCTCCTCGGCCGAGATGCGGCCGTCGGCCAGCATGTCGAGGATTCGGCGGCGATCAGCGTTCATGGCGTTGCTCCTTTTAGAACAGACGAATGGAAACCCGGGCGTGGGGCGCATCGACCTCAACGGTCGTCCCCGCGCAGGCCAGCAGCACCCGCCACGCCATCCAGACGGCGGCGAACGGCCGGGGCGACCCGGGGATCAGGGCCAGCGCCGCGATGGGCAGCAGCGGCAGGACCAGCACGGCCGGCAGCAGCACCGGCAACCACAGCCGCACCGTGCGGCGCTGTATCGGCATGGCGATGGCGTTCATCGCTCGCCCTCCAGTTGGCGGATGGCCTCGCCGGCGGTGATCTCGCCGCGCTCCAGCCGGTCAAGCACGGCGTCGCCGGCCGGTTCAGCCGGCGGCCGCGTATCGATGTCGATGAATTCCAGGTTGCCGGCGATGCGGTTCAGCCGGGCCTTGATGGTCGGATAGCTGACCCCGAACACCCGCTCCATCTCCTTGATCGAGCCATGGCTCTTGACGAAGGCGGCGACGAACACCTGGTCCTCGGCCGACAGCCGGGCCAGCTGCGGCGCCTGGAACTGGCCCTCGATGGCGATGCCTTTGTCCGGCATGCGCACCCGCTCGACGATGAGGGGGCCGCCGCCGGTCAGATCGACCAGGGCCTGCCAGTCATGAATTTGGTCTGGGCTGCTCATGAGAGCAATATGAATTCATTTTTTTGAACTTTCAAGCGTCACAAATCAATTTTCTTAATTTCAAAGCATCAGATGGGGACATGATCGGCGCCCCGCGCCGTTCGTGTCCCCCTATTGGCCACGGGCGTGGCCGGCTTCAGGAGGGACACGCCCCTTCGGATCATGTCCCTCGACGCTCCCCCTCCCCCGGGTGTTCAATTGCGCCAACCAGAACAGGGAGACGCACACCATGGCCGACGAGCCCACCATCCTCACGGAGAAGCGAGGCCGCCTCGCGATCGTCACCCTCAACCGCCCGGCCGCGCTCAACGCCCTGACCGGCGCCATGATGGGGGCCTTCAACAACGTCGTCGCCGAGCTGGAGCGCGACCCGGCCGTCACCGCCATCGTCATCACCGGGGCCGGTCGGGGGTTCTGCGCCGGGTTCGACAGCGCCGAGCTGGTCAAGACCACCGAGACGGGCCTCGCCGAACGCAATCTCGCCGACCGCGGCGTCGACGAGGACCTGCCGGCCCAGTTCATCGGGTTACTTAAGGTGAGCAAGCCGGTGATCGCCGCCGTCAACGGCCCGGCGGCGGGCCTGGGCTTCATCCTGGCCATGATGTGCGACCTGCGCTTCGCCAGCGACACCGCCGCCTTCGTCACCGCCTTCAGCAAACGCGGCCTGATCGCCGAGCACGGGGCCAGCTGGATGCTGCCCCGCATCGTCGGCCCCAGCCGCGCGCTCGACCTGCTCTGGAGTTCGCGCAAGGTCGGGGCGGACGAGGCCCTGCGCATCGGCCTGGTCGACCGCGTCGTCCCGGCCGCCGAGCTGCTCGACGCCGTCGCCCAGTATGTCGACGACATCGCCGCGAACGTCTCCCCCCGCTCGCTGGCCATCATCAAGGGCCAGGTCTATGCCGGCCTCTCCGAACCCGTCGGCCCGGCCGTGCGCGAGGCCGACCGCCTCACCCGCGAGAGCCTGTCCCACCCCGACTCCAGAGAGGGCGCCAGGTCCTTCGTCGAACGCCGCCCGCCCCAGTTCGCGCCCTGGACGGGGGTGGTCTGATGTACTCCACCCTGCTCATCGACGAGCCGGCCCCCGGCGTCGCCCGCATCACCCTCAACCGCGCCGACCACCTCAACGCCTACAGCTTCCGCATGACCCAGGAGCTGCAGGCGGCCCTGGACGCCTTCCGCGATGACGACAGCAAGCGGGCCCTGATCCTCACCGGGGCCGGCGGCCGCGCCTTCTGCGCCGGCGGTGACATCTCCGGCGACGATCCCGAGCACTCGGCCAAGGTCGCCGCCCAACCCCTGGGCCATGGCCGCGAGATGCGCGAGGGCATGCAGGCCGTAGTCCTGCGCCTCAGGCGCCTCGACAAACCCAGCATCGCCGCCATCCACGGCTATGCGGTGGCCGGCGGCTTGGCCCTCGCGCTCGCCTGCGACCTGCGCATCGCCGGCGCTTCGGCTCGGCTGGGCGACACCTCCGGCAAGATCGGCCTGCTGCCGGACGAGGGCGGCGCCTGGCTCTTCCCCCACTTCATGGGCCTGGACCGGGCCCTGAAGATGACCCTGCTGTCGGAAGTCTATCCCGCCGAAGAAGCGGCCCGCCTGGGCCTGGTCACCGAGGTCGTCCCCGATGAGGACCTGGAGAGCCACGCCCTGGCCCTCGCGTCCGCCCTCGCCGCCAAGGCCCCCCTGGCCGTGCGCCTGGTCAAGATGATGATGCACAAGGCCGCCGAGACCTCGCTGGAAGCGTCGATGACCGACGCCCAGGTCGCCGTCATGGTCGCCAACCCCAGCCAGGATGTCCGCGAGGGGCTCAAGGCCTTCCGCGAGAAGCGGCCACCCAAGTTCGAGGGGCGCTAAGGGATGGTGATGTTCGGCTTGTCCGGAAAACGGGGGTCGTAGAACATGTAGGTGAAGAACGGCTTGGGCGAGGGCTCGTAGGTGCGCTTGAGCAGCTCGACCCGCACCGCCTCGACGAACACCTCCGGCACGTCGACCTTGACCGCATCGAGCGACCCGGTCGCCGGCTCGATGACCTTGGAGACCTTCAGGGTCGCCACCTTGCCGGCCTCGTCGACGGTCACCTCGAAGATCACCGAATAGACCCTGGGCCGGGGCTTGGCGTCGGCCGTTCCGGTTATCGCCAGGGCGGCGAAGGCGGCGGCAATCAAAAGGCGTCTGCGCATGGCGATCTCCCCTGCCCCTAGTGTCCCGATTCCGAAGTTCGCATCAGATCGTGGCAGGCGCCGACGAACTTCGGAATCGATAAGGACACTAGCAAGTCTATGTTTCTAGTGTGCTTTTTGGATCAGAAGTTCGCTCCCCAGGTCGACCCATTCTCTGGCGAACTTCTGATCCAGCACACTAGCCTGACCGCAAGCTAGCGAGCTGGCAATGTCAGATCGCCCGGCAGGTTAGCCCCAGCGCTTGGCCGCCAAATACCCCGCGCCGGCCGCCGCGGCGCTGACGAACGCGCCCCAAGCCAGATCGGCGAACGTCACCGTCAGCGAGAACCCCTTCAGCGTCGCCAGGTTGGTCAGGTCATAGGTGGCGTAGGCGATGAAGCCGAACACCGTCCCCATCAGCGCCGCTTCGGCCAGCCGTCCTGAGGCCAGGGCCGGTCGGATGGCGAAGATCACGACCCCCGCCAGATAGATCAGATAGAAGGCCGCCGCCGGGCCCAGGCGCGGCGTCTCCAGGATCAGCGGCCCGATCTCGTCGCGATAGAGCTCATGGGCAATGACGCCCAGCCAGGTCATGTCCAGGGCCAGGAACACCACCGCGGCGACGGCGTAAGCGATCAGATAGCGTCGCATGGATGAGGTCCCTCCGTTGCCCGAAAGGCCATCTAGGCCGGCGCGGCGACGCGCCAAGAGGCTGCTCCAGACACTTCTGGTGAAATGGGCATTTCTTGCTAATGTCGGGAAAGTGACTCTCGTCGGGGGAGCAGGATATTGGGAATTTCCAAGGCGGCCCGTCTCGAGCGGCGCCAACGTCAACGCCATCGCCTCTACCGCCTGCTGTTCGGGGCGGCCGTTATCCTTGTCGCGGGACTGGGCGTCGCCGCGCTGGGGGAATTGCTGTCGTCGTAGGGGCGGGGGAACCCTACTCCGCCGCCGCCATCAGCCTCGACCCGGCGGTGAACCCGGTCTTCACCGCCAGCGCCGCCTTGGCGTTCTCATATTCCTCGGACAGCCGCGCCACCATCTCGCCGGCCGTCGGCAGCGACTTGACGGCCCCGATGCCCTGGCCGCAGCCCCAGATATCGCGCCAGGCCTTGGCCTCGGTGTTGCCCCCGGACCCGAAATTCATCTTCGACGGATCGCTGACCGGCAGGTTCTCCGGGTCCAGCCCGGCGTTCACGACCGAGGGGCGCAGATAGTTGCCATGCACCCCGGTGAACAGGTTGGAATAGAGGATGTCGTCGGCCTTGCTGTCGATGATCATCTGCTTGTAGCGCGGGTCGGCATTGGCCTCCTGCGTGGCGATGAAGGCCGAGCCGATATAGGCCAGATCCGCCCCCATGGCCTGCGCCCCCAGGATCGCCGCCCCGTTGGCGATCGAGCCCGACAGCGCGACGGGGCCGTCGAACCATTCGCGGATCTCCTGGATCAGGGCGAACGGCGACAGGGTGCCGGCGTGTCCCCCCGCCCCGGCCGCCACGGGAATCAGGCCATCGGCCCCCTTCTCGATGGCCTTGCGGGCGAAGCGGTCGGTGATGACGTCATGCAGGGTGATGCCGCCGTAGGAATGGATGGCGTTGTTGAGATCCTCGCGGGCCCCCAGGCTGGTGATGACGATGGGGGCCTTCCATTTGACGCACAGCTCCAGGTCTTCCTCGAGCCGGTTGTTGGTCTTGTGGACGATCTGGTTGACCGCGAACGGCGCCGACGGGGTGTCGGGGTGCGCCTTGTCCCAGGCCGCCAGCTCCTCGGTGATCCGGTGCAGCCACTCGTCCAGCATCGAGATCGGCCGGGCGTTCAGCGACGGAAAACTGCCGACCACGCCCGCCTTGCACTGGGCGATCACCAGTTCTGGCCCGGAGATGATGAACAGCGGCGAGCCGATGACGGGCAGATGCAGGCGGTCACGCAGGACGGGCGGCAGGGCCATGGGCAGGGTTCCGTGGGGTTATGAATATACGTTGTAAGTTAAACGGGCGTTCGGGATTGCGCAACTGATTTGAGAGCGTGGCTGTGCTTGACCGCCCTAGCGGCAGGGGTTCAAACCGTCTCCCGCACTGCAACGGAGAGTGAAGCTTTGGACGCGCCGCTGCCCCTGGCCGAGGACTTCGAAATCCCCAGCCGGGCCGACTGGATGGCCCTGGTCGAGAAGACGCTGAAGGGCGAGACCTTCGACGCCGCTCTGGTCACCCGCACTCAAGGCGGCCTGCCGATCCAGCCGCTCTATGTCGCCGATGGCACGGCCCCCATCGGCCGCGACCTCTCCGAGCGCGACCCCGACCGCCCCTGGGACCTGCGCACCCACATCGTCCAGCCGGACTTGGCCAAGGCCAATGCCGACATTCTGCGCGACCTGGAAGGCGGCGCGGCTTCCGTCCTCATCACCCTCGACCCCACCGCCCAGGCTGGCGTCGCCATCGGCTCGCCCGAGGCCCTGACCCGGCTGCTCGAAGGCGTTCTCATCGACCTGGCCCCCGTCGCTCTCGACGCCGGCTTCCTGGGCCCCAAGGCCGCCGACTGGCTGGGCGCCGCCGCCAAGTCAGCGCCGAACGCCCCGCTGGCCTTCCACCTCGACCCGCTGTCGGCCTTCGCGGAAACCGGCGCCAGCCCCGGCCCCGTCGAGAGCCACATCATCTCCGCCGCCACCGTCGCGGCGCGACTGGCGACCACCTACCCCAAGGCCAGCCTGTTCCTCGCCAGCGGCCAGGTCGCTCACGAGGCCGGGGCCTCCGAGGCCCAGGAACTGGCCGTCATGGCCGCCAGCGCGCTGGCCTACGCCAAGGCCCTGGTCCGTGCGGGCCTCTCGATGGAAGACGCCTTCAAGGGCATCGTCATCGGTCTGGCCGTCGACGGCGAATACTTCGTCGGGGTCGCCAAGCTGCGCGCCGCCCGCGCCGTCTGGGATCGCATCACCGCCGCCTGCGGCGTCAGCGTCCCGGCCCGCATCGAGGCCCGTTCCTCGCGGCGGATGCTGACCAGGCTGGACCCCTGGACCAACCTGCTGCGCCTCACCGCCGCCGGCTTCGCCGCCGCCGTCGGGGGCGCACAGTCCATCGTGCTGGGAACCTTCACCGACGCCATCGGCCGGCCCACCGAGTTCGCCCGCCGCCAGGCCCGCAACACCCAGCTCGTCCTGATGGAAGAAGCGCACCTGGGCCAGGTCGCCGACCCGGCCGGCGGCGCCTGGTATCTCGACCAACTCACCGAGGCGCTCGCGAAAGCCGCCTGGACCGAGTTCCAGGCCATCGAGGCGGCCGGCGGCATCGTCGCGGCCCTCTCATCCGGCCTGATCGCCGGCAAGGTCGCCGAGAGCCGCGAGGCCATCCTCGCCTCGGGCCGCAAGGTCCTGGGCGTCACCGTCTTCCGCAACCCCGACGAAAAGCCGGTCGAGGTCGACACGACCCCCGGCGCCCCGGTCGAGGCCCCCTCGGTCCGCCTCCCCGGCCCCGACGGCCACTGCCCGCTGCTGACCCCCATCCGCCTTTCCGCCGACCTGGAGGCCTGACCCATGGCCAGCTTCCCCGACTTCTCGACGATCGATTTTGCGACCACCCCCGCCGGCGACGCCCCCGACACCGTCGCCTGGAACACCCCCGAGGGCATCGCCGTCAAAGCCGGCTACGACGCGGCCGACATCGAGGGGCTGGACTTCATCGACGGCTATCCGGGCCTGGCCCCGTTCGTGCGCGGTCCCTACCCGACCATGTATGTCACCAACCCCTGGACGGTCCGCCAGTACGCCGGCTTCTCGACCGCCGAGGACAGCAACGCCTTCTACCGCCGCAACCTGGCGGCCGGTCAGATGGGGCTGTCGGTGGCCTTCGACCTGGCCACCCACCGCGGATATGACAGCGACCACGAACGGGTGAAGGGCGATGTCGGCATGGCCGGGGTGGCCATCGACTCCATCCTGGACATGCGCACCCTGTTCTCCGGCATCCCGCTGGAGAAGATGAGCGTCTCGATGACCATGAACGGCGCGGTGCTGCCGATCCTGGCCCTCTATATCGTGGCGGCCGAGGAGCAGGGAGTGAAGCCGGCCCAGCTCAGCGGCACGATCCAGAACGACATCCTCAAAGAGTTCATGGTGCGGAACACCTACATCTATCCGCCCCTGCCCTCGATGCGGATCATTTCCGACATCTTTTCATACACTTCGCGCGAAATGCCGAAGTTCAACTCGATCTCGATCAGCGGCTATCACATGCAGGAGGCCGGCGCGACCGCCGACCTGGAGCTGGGCTACACCTTGGCCGACGGCATCGAATACGTCCGCGCGGGCGTGGCCGCCGGCATGACGGTGGACCAGTTCGCCCCGCGCCTGTCGTTCTTCTGGGCGATCGGCATGAACTACTTCATGGAAGTGGCGAAGATGCGGGCCGCCCGCCTGCTCTGGGCCCGCCTCATGAAGCGCGAGTTCGATCCCAAGGACGCCCGCTCCCTCTCCCTGCGCACCCACAGCCAGACCAGCGGCTGGTCCCTGGCCGCCCAGGACGTCTTCAACAACGTCCCCCGCACCTGCGTCGAGGCCATGGCCGCCGTGAACGGCCAGACCCAGAGCCTGCACACCAACAGTCTCGACGAAGCCCTGGCTTTGCCGACAGATTTCTCCGCCCGCATCAGCCGCAACACCCAGCTCTTCCTGCAGATGGAGAGCGGCACCACCAAGGTCGCCGACCCCTGGGGCGGCAGCTATTACGTCGAGCGGCTGACCTACGATTTGGCTAGGCGTGCGATGGCCCATATCGACGAGGTCGAGGCGCTGGGCGGCATGGCCAAGGCCATCGACCAGGGCCTGCCCAAGCTGCGCATCGAGGAGGCCGCCGCCCGCACCCAGGCCCGCATCGACAGCGGCCGCCAGAGCGTGGTCGGGGTCAACCGCTACCGTCCGGAAGTGGCCGACGACATCCCGGTCCTCAAGGTCGACAACAGCGCCGTCCGCACCGCCCAGCTCGAGAAGCTGGCCCGCCTGAAGGCCGAGCGTGATCCAGCCGCCCTGGAAGCCGCCCTCACCGCGCTGGAAGACGGCGCGCGGGGCGAGGGCAACCTGCTGGCCCTGGCCGTCGACGCCGCCCGGGCCAAGGCTACGGTGGGCGAGATCAGCTTTGCACTTGAGAAGGTCTTCGGCCGCCACCGCGCCGAGATCCGGTCGATCCAGGGGGTCTATGTGGCCGAGAGCGGTTCCGACGGCGCTGTGGCGAAGGCGCGAGCCATGGTCGAGGCCTTCGAACAGGCCGACGGCCGCCGCCCCCGCATCCTGGTCGCCAAGATGGGCCAGGACGGCCACGACCGCGGCCAGAAGGTCATCGCCACCGCCTTTGCCGACCTGGGCTTCGACGTCGACATCGGGCCCTTGTTCCAGACCCCCGCCGAAGCGGCGCGCCAGGCCGTCGAGAACGACGTCCACGTGGTTGGGGCCAGTTCGCTGGCGGCCGGCCACCTGACCCTGGTGCCGGAGTTGAAGGGCGAGCTAGCCAGCCAGGGCCGCGACGACATCATGATCGTGGTCGGCGGCGTGATCCCGCAGCAGGACTTCCAGGCCCTGATGGACGCCGGCGCATCCGCCATCTTCCCGCCCGGCACGGTCATCGCCGAAGCGGCCATCGACCTGCTCGACAAGCTGAACAAGCAGCTGGGCTATACGCAGGGCTGACCAACCTTCCACGGCTCCTCTCCTCTCCGAGGAGAGGTCGACTCTGAGCGCGAAGGCGCGAAGAGCGGGTGAGGAGACAAGTCAGCGGAAGCCTACCGGGGGAACACCCTCCCGTGGCCGGAAGCTGAACCGCCGCAAGGCTCCTCCTCCCGGGGACGCCGCCTTCGGCGTGTCCCTCGCCTCCTCCTCGCAAGCGAGGAGGAGAGCCGTGAATTCTAAGCCACCCGCTAGTGCCGCGCGGCCATCGCCGCCAGCTTCCTCGGCTTCTTCCGCGCCCAGCGCTTCTGCGACACCCCTTCGGGCGCCCCATGCCGGTCCTCGATGTCCTTGAGCAGCGCATTGGCCGCCATCAGGTGCCCCGGGAAGGCCATGTCGATGATGCTGCCGGCGAACGGGATGGGGATCATGTCGCTGAAATTGTCGGCCAGGATGTAGGCCAGCATCCGGGTCATGGTCCCGGACGAGGCCTTGGCCCGGACGCCTTCGCCCAGCAGCATCAGCCCGGCCCCCACGCCATAGATCAGGCCCGCGCCCGGCACCCAGGCCAGGATGCCGTCCAGCCCCAGGCCGAACGGCCCAAGGCCGATCACCCGGTCGGAGAGGCGCTTGATCGTGTCGGCCGAGCGCCAGGCTCGGTGGGCCGCTTCTCTGCTCATGGGGAGGGAGCGTATATCGCCGTTAACGGTTCCGGCTAGCCCTCAGCCGAGGGGTGGGGTCTAGACCCCCAGGAACACCACCCGGCGCTTTTCCTTGCCGGCCCGGATGCGGGCCATCAGGTCGCGGTATTCGGCGCTGCCCATCACCAGGCCGCGGTCGCCCTCGAAATAGATGGTCTCGTCCATATGTTTGGTCAGCATGTCGGCCGCCCATTTGTGGCCGGTGAACAGGGAATCCACGATGGTGCCGAAGCCCTTGCCCAGATAGGGCGCCAGGGTGTCGAGGATCAGGATCATGGCCATCTCGACCATCACCATCGGCGCGGCCCGGGCCCGCAGCGCCTCATACAGCAGCGCCAGGCCGGCCAGGCCGCTATAGGCCGCGCCCAGCTGGGGGCTGACGCTCAGGACCGCGTCCAGGCCGAAGCCGAACGGGCCGATCTTGACCAGGCCGTCGCTGACCCGCTTGATCCGCTCGATGCTGTTGCGGACGTTGTTCAGTTCGATGTGCGACTTGGCGAAGATCATGCGAACCGTCTCCCGGCGGGACGCAAATGTCCTCGTCCGACCCCACTAAACAACAACCTTACCCCAGCCGGAAGGCCGCCGGGCCTCGATTCCCGCCAGGCGCCGCATCTTTACCATTCAGGATTCCCGTCACAGGAGAACCCTCGCCGTCCGGCGCGATTAGCCCTAATAGTCGAGGGTCATGAAGCCGGCGTCCACCATGCTGATCACCACCACCCCGTTCATCGAGGGCCGGCCGGTGCGCGAGTACAAGGGCGCCATCTACAGCCAGGCCATCCTGGGGGCCAACATCGTCCTGGACCTGATGGCCGCCATCCGCGACGTCATCGGCGGACACTCGCGGTCATATGAGCGCGTCCTGGCCAGGGCCCGCGAGGACGCCATCAAGTCGCTGATCAAGGAAGCCGAAAAGGTCGGCGCCAACGCCATCGTCGGCATGGACCTGGACTACAACACCGTCGGGCCGCAGGGGCAGATGATGATGGTGTCGGTGTCGGGGACGGCCGTCGTCATCTAGTCCGCGCCCTCCCCCGGCCGCTCCCCCGTCAGCTCATAGATCCGCAACCAGGCCCGGACCGCCGCAGCGGCCGGACCTGGCACGGGCAGTCCCGAGAACCACCGGGAAACCGACGAGCGGTCGACCCCCAGCCCCTCGGCGAGACGGGACATCCAGCCCCGCTCGCCGAAGAGGGCGATCGCCGCCCGCCGGAGTTCCTCGGCAGTCACCTCAGACCTGAGCCTCATGCTCGGCGATGAACCGAAGGACCGACTCCGAGAAGCCGTCGATATGGGTCCAACGCCCGTAGCCGACGCCGTTCTTGGCGCTGGCCACGTTGATCATGTAGGCCCGCGCGGCGACCGGATCGGGGACGGGATCCGACGATTGCTCGTCGGTGACCACGATCAGCCGCTCGTGCGGCAGGCGGTTCACATGCGCGACCGCCTTGCCCAGCTCCGTCCCGCCATGCGGCTGCGAACGGATCACGGCATCGACCCCGGCCATGCCGCGCCGCGGCGGAACCTCCACCACCCCGTTCGAGAAGGTGAAGACCCGCACGTCACCCGGCACGATGGAGGCCAGGGCCGCCGCCGCGTCGATCCGCTTCAGGTCCGACCGCTGCGACAGCTGCCAGTCCATCGAGCCCGACACGTCGACCAGCACGATGGTCCGGCCATCCGGGACGGGGCTTTCCAGCACCGTCTCGGTCAGGGCCTGGTCCAGCCACGGCTCGAACCGCGGCGCGGCCCGGGCCGCCGCCACATAGCGGAACGGCAGCACCCGCTCGGCCCCGCGCCGGGCCAGGATGGCGGCCTTGACCGCCTCCGGATCGACGCCGGCCTGGTCCATGTTGCGCAGGTTCCGCAACAGGGCCAGGTAGCCCAGCCGGTTCTCGGCCAGCAGCCGCTCGAACGTGGCCTTCTTGTCGGCCCCGCCCGAGAGCGCCACCTCCCAGGTGTCCGGCGATGGCAGGCCGCGCTCGGCGAGCTGCTTCCACAGGGCCGCCTGGGCCTCGTCCTTCGGCTTAGGGTGCGTCAGGAACAGGACGTCCCGCAGCCGCACCGGACCTTCCCGGTCGTACTTGGCCAGTTGGTAGGCGTCGAACTTGGCCAGGGCCCGGCCCAGGCCCAGCTTGACCTGCTTGGCCAGCGGCCGCTTGCCGCCCCGCCAGTAGAGGACCAGGAACTCACTGAGTTCGTCGGCCCGCTGGATGACCCGCTCGATGGTCTGGGCGGTCAGGGCGCCGGCCTTGCGCCGCGACAGGGCCACCAGCAGGATCAGCGGGGCGTGCCGCAGCTTGAACCGCTCGCGCGCCTCGACGGCCAGGTCGGCCAGGACCTGGACCTCGACCTCACCGGCCAGGGACTCGATGCGGTCGGCGATGGTCACGCCGCCCTCATAGAACTCGGTTTCCCAGAGCAGGCAGGACAGCACCGACCGGCGCAACGCCTGCTCGGCGGTCAGCACGACGGCGGGCGCCCCTTCATAGGTGACGGGGTTCTGGGTGAGGGGCGGGGCCCGACGCGAGAAGATGTTGAAACGCATGGCGCGCCTCCTTTCTGAGTGCAGAGCCGCGGCCCTGGGGAAAAACCCCGGCCGGCGGTCCTGTCGGGACCTCAGGTCAGGGCGGTGATGTTGAACCCGGATGGGGTCATCAGGCGTTTGTCCTTCGTGTCGAAGAGTCCCCGGCAACGCCCCGGAGACGGCGGGCTTATGACCCGGGCTGTTGCATAATGCAACAACAAAAAAGGGCGGACATTGCTGTCCGCCCTTTTCATTCGGGGAAAAGTCGATCCCGGAGAGGCGCTTCCGCCGGAACGTGTCAGCGTCCGGACCACGCGGAGCCTTGTGAGCTCCAGGCCGCCTTTCAGGTTGGAGACGAAGTATCCGAGGATCTGCGCCGCCGAAGAAGTCCAAGCCAGGATGGGGAACAGGCGGAAGCGGACTGGCCTTCCCACGAGGGGAAGCCCCACTGCTCTACCATCTGAGCTACGGTCCGGGTTGCCCCGGTCCGGCGGGATTCGAACCCGCGACCCGTGCGTTATGAGCGAAGTAACCGCGCCCTACGCCGCCATCCTGGCCTTTAGAGACGTCCCGGCAGGGAACAGGCGGACACGAAGACGTCCCTTGCGGGACCCACTGCTCTACCAAGCTGAGCTACAGTTCGGGTCGCCCCTCACTGGCGGGATTTGAACCCGCGACCGGTGGATTACCGATGAATTCGTGACCTACGCCGCTGCCGGGCCGGACTTGCGTCCGGGAAACCGTTGCCGGGGAATATTCGGGTGCGGAGTCCCCTCCATGGGAGAGGTCGTGGTTCAGACGAAGTAACCGCATCCTGCGCCGCCGGCGCCCCGGCGTTTGACGGCCGGGAGTGGGGAGATAGGCGGTGTTGTTGCATTATGCAACAAGAAAATGGGTCCGTGATGGGGAATTGTCGGAGGCGGGCATTAACCTGGCGCGTCTGCCTTTTCGCCAAGAGGTCGCCCTCTGACGGGACTCGAACCCGTCACAAACCAGGTCCCGAAGCAACCGCATCCTTCGCCGCCATCACGGAGGCGGGCGTCTAGACGACCTCCACCGCGCCCGCAAGCCGTGCGAACAGCGTTCTCCCTGCCTGTGGCGGGCTGGCCACAACGCCTCCGCCTGCTACAAGCCGCCCATGGCCGCCCCCATGGACCTCGCCAACCTCCACCCCCGCCTGATCGCCGGCGACCGCGCGGCCCTGGCGCGGGCCATCACCCTGGTCGAGAGCCGCCGCCCCGACCATCAGGCCGCCGCGCAAGCCCTGCTCGAACAGGTCATGCCCCGCACCGGCCGCGCCCAGCGGGTCGGGATCACCGGCGTCCCGGGCGCGGGCAAGTCGACCACCATCGAATCCCTCGGCTGCAACCTCACCGCCGCCGGCCACCGCGTGGCGGTTCTGGCAGTGGACCCCTCCTCCGGCCGCCACGGCGGCTCGATCCTGGGCGACAAGACCCGCATGGAGCGGCTGGCCGGCGATCCCAACGCCTATATCCGCCCCTCCCCCTCCGGCGGCGCGCTGGGCGGGGTGGCGCGCAAGACGCGGGAGGCGATGCTGCTCTGCGAGGCGGCCGGGTTCGACGTGATCATCGTCGAGACCGTCGGGGTCGGCCAGTCCGAGACAGTGGTCGCCGAGATGGTCGACATATTCCTGGTCCTGCTCATTCCCGGCGGCGGCGATGAGTTGCAGGGCATCAAGAAGGGGCTGATCGAGATCGCCGACCTGATCGTCATCAACAAGGCCGACAGCGATCCGAAACTGGCCGAGCGCTCGGCCAGCCACTACCGCGCGGCCCTGCACATCCTGACGCCGGCCTCGCCCGACTGGACCCCGCCGGTGCTGACCGCGTCCGGACTGTTGGGCCAGGGCCTCGACAAGCTGTGGTCCACCGTCGAGCGCCACCGCGAGGTGATGACCGCCAACGGCGAACGCCTGGCCCGCCGGGCGGAGCAGGACGCCCGCTGGATGTGGGCGATGGTGCACGAGCGGCTGGACGCAGCCCTCCGCGCCCACCCTGAGGTGGCCGACCTGGCGCCCCAGCTGGAGCGTCAGGTGCGGGCCGGCCGACTGCCCGCCTCAGCGGCGGCCGACCGGCTGCTGAAGGCGTTCGGGCTCTAGGCTTCCAGGAACCGCTTGGCCTGGGCCACCCAAGCGTCGCGCTCGGCGCGGCCCAGCAGCTTCAGATCCTTGTCCACCGCCGCCAGATCATCCGCCGTCCAGGCCGCGATCTGGGCGAAGGTGGTGACGCCACGCTCGGCCAGCGAGGCGGCCAGCTTGGGACCGACGCCGACCAGGCGGGTCAGGTCATCGGGGGTCACAGGCGCGACGGGCTCGGGGATCACGGCGGCGACCGCTTCTGCCACCGGCTCAGGCGCGGCTTCCACGACCGCGTCGGCGACCACTTCGACGGCCTCGACCGTGGCTTCGACCGTCTCGACGGCGGCCTCGACCACCGTTTCCTGCAGCGCGGTCAGCGCCTCGATATTGACCGGCCGCATCCAGCGGGTCGACCACCAGTAGGCCGCGCCCACGGCGGCGGCGCCGGCAAAGGCGAACCACAGCGGCGAGGCGGCGCCCAGCGGCAGGCGCAGGGCCTTGGCCGCGTCATCGGCGGTGGGGAGGGTGATTTTGTCCATGGCCTGTCTCCGGGCCGGCCCCGAGGCTGGGGAGGAAGCGGAGCCGGTTGTGCAATGCAACATAGCACGGTTTTTCATTTCGCAAATGCGAAAGGGTCAGCCCAGCCGCCAGACCTTAGCCAACCCACCCCTGTCGCCCAGGCGCTCGACGACCCAGCGGCAGACATCCTCCAGCGGGCCGATCAGGTTGTCCGGCGCCCCGACCAGCAGCATCGCACAGCCGTTCATCTTCAGCGGATCGATCAGCGGCCGCAGCCGCGCCTCGGCGACCAGCGCCTTGGCCCCCGTCCCCTCCACCCCGCGCAGCAGGGCGTCGAAGGTCTCCAGGTCCTTGAGCGGCAGCCAGACCGCCACCGTCGCGGCGGGATTCCTGGCCAGCACCGCCCGCAGCGTCTCGACGATATTGCGATAGTCGTCGCCCCGCTCGAACGGCGGATCGATCAGCACCAGGGCGCGCCCTTTCGCCGGCGTCTCCGCCGCCGCTGTCGCATAGCCGTCGGCCTGCCGCGCCTCCGCGCCTTTGGTCGGCGCCAGGGTCTGGGCCAGCAGCGCCTTGTCGTCCTCGCGCAGCTCGCAGGCGATGTAGCGGTCGCCCGGCCGCATCGCCGCCGCGATCAGCCTGGGCGAGCCCGGATACAGGTCCGCCCCGCCCATCGCCCGCACCGCCGCCTTCAAGCCATCGAATGCCGCCGGCGCGTCATCCGCCGCCATCAGCCGGGCGACGCCCTGCGCCGCCTCGCCCGAGCGGCGGGCCATCTCGCCGGTCAGGTCATAGCCCCCGGCCCCGGCATGGGTGTCGATGACCGTCAGGGGCCCGGGCTCGCCCGTCAGCCGCGCCAGCACCAGGGTCAGGGCGGCGTGTTTGACCAGGTCGGCGAAGTTGCCGGCGTGAAAGGCGTGGCGGTAGTTCATGCCCAGCCCGCTTACCGGAACCGCGCCGCCCCTGTCCACGTTGCCCGCTCACAGGGAGCCGGATGGACATGGCGCGCGACACTGTTGAGTTCCCCGCCGCCGCCGAGGCCGCCGGCCTCTGCTATGGCGACGACCGCGAGCCGGGCTACCGGCGCCTCCGCCACGGCAAGGGCTTCAGCTACCTCGACACTGACGGCAGGCCGCTCCGCGATCCGGACGAACTGGACCGCATCCGCGGTCTGGTCATCCCGCCGGCCTGGACCGATGTCTGGATCTGCCCCCTCGCCTGCGGCCACATCCAGGCGGCCGGTCGCGACCAGAAAGGCCGCAAACAGTACCGCTATCATCCGCAATGGCGGGAGGTCCGCGACGTCGGCAAGTACGACCGCCTCACCGCCTTCGGCCGCGCCCTGCCCCGCCTGCGTCGGCAGGTCGAGGTGGACCTGGCCCGCCGCGGCCTGCCGCGCGAGAAGGTCCTGGCCGCCGTGGTGCGGCTGCTGGAGATCACCCTGATCCGGGTCGGCAACGACGAATACGCCAAGGCAAACAAGAGCTTCGGCCTGACAACGCTCAGAAAGCGTCACCTGACGCTGTCGGGGCCGGGGCCATCTTCGAGTTCCGCGGCAAGAGCGGCAAGGTCCACAGGACGGGCTTCCGCGACGCCCGCTTGGCCCGGGTAGTGCGGGCCTGCCAGGATCTGCGCGGCCAGCGGCTCTTCCAGTACCGCGACGAGGCCGGCGCGCTGCGGCCCGTGGAGTCCAGCGACATCAACGACTACATCCGCGCCGCGATTGGCGAGGACTTCAGCGCCAAGGACTTCCGCACCTGGGCCGGCACGGTCTCGGCCGCCCGCGCCCTCTGTCTGCAGGACCCGCCGCAGAGCGAGGCCGACGCCAAACGCACGGTGGCCACCTGTATCAAGGCCGTCGCCGGCCTGCTCGGCAACACCCCCGCCGTCTGCCGCGCCGCCTATGTCCACCCGACCGTGATCGAGGCCTACAGCGCCGGCAAGCTGGACCTGAAACCGACCCGCGCGACGCGGCGGTTCGAGATGGCGGTGATCAGGATGCTGGAGGAGGCTTAGAATCCATTTGACTCTCCCATCCCGAATGAGAACAAATAGGGAACGGAGAATATCATGGTCAAGATCAACTACGTAGGCCTGGGCGACCCCAAGGCGCACTTCGAAGCTCTGGGCGAATATCGCCACAAGCTCTTGGAAATGCGCAAGAAACACCGCCCGTTCGGAACCGATTTCCTGATCCTGGACGCGGCGATCAAGGCCCTGGACACGGCGGCCTACCATTTCACCCGGGAGCCGGACTTCTACGCCATCAGGGTGGTGCAGAGCCTCAACAACCGGGCGGCGGGTTGATCGTCAAACGTGAGGGGCAGGTTTGAGCGTGGGATTAAACTGGAAAGGAAGAGAAGGCGAAGAAGAAGGGCAAGCGATCAGCGCTGACCTTGAAAACCTCGCGCGCGTGGTAATCGACGCGGGGCTTAAGGTTCACCGGGCTCTGGGGCCGGGGCTTCTTGAATCTGTCTATGAACAATGCCTAGCTCAAGAGCTAACCCTAAGAGGTATCTCGGTTGGGCGACAGGTAAGCGCACCCGTTTCCTACGAAGGCATAACCCTTGAAGGGGGTTACCGTATCGATCTACTCGTCGCCGACCAACTGATCCTGGAGATCAAAGCAGTCGAGGCGCTCTCGCGCCTCTATGAGGCGCAACTACGAACCTACCTGCGTTTGTCGTCGCGCCGTCTTGGATTCCTGATGAACTTCAATGTGGTGCTGTTCAAAGATGGCCTGAGGCGTATCTCAGTTTAGCGCGGGTCCTTGCCCTTCTTCTTCCCCTTCTCTTCCTTCCCAATTTAAAGCGGACTCGGCCGCCGCGAGACGGGTGGTGTCCAGGCAAGGCCGCAAAGCCGCTTTTCCCCTTCCCCCATCCAAACGCTCGTTTAAAGTGATCGCCAATCACATAACGAGACGGGGAGACCGATCCACATGGCTGGGACCAAACTGCGCTTCGGGGCCTTCATCGCCCCCTTCCATCCGCTGGGCGACAACCCCACCCTGGCGCTGGAGCGGGACATCGAGCTGATCCAGCACATGGACAGGCTCGGCTATGAAGAGGCCTGGATCGGCGAGCATCACTCGGCCGGCTATGAGCTGATCGCCAGCCCCGAACTGTTCATCGCCACCGTCGCCGAGCGCACGAAAAATATCCGCCTGGGCACCGGCGTCTCGTCCCTGCCCTATCACCACCCGCTGATGCTGGCCGACCGTATCAACCAGCTGGACCACATCACCCGCGGCCGGGTGATGTTCGGCGTCGGCCCGGGCGCCCTGCCCTCCGACGCCTTCATGATGGGCATCCCCGTCTCGGCCCAGCGCGACCGCATGGACGAGTCGCTGGACGTCATCGTCGCCCTGCTGCGCGGCGAGACCGTGACCAAGCATACCGACTGGTTCGTCTGCAACGAAGCCCGCCTGCAGATGACCCCCTACAGCCGCCCCTCGGTCGAGATCTGCGTCGCCAGCCAGGTCTCGCCCACCGGCGCCTATGCCGCCGGCCGGCATGGCGCGGGGCTGCTGTCGATCGGCGCCACCAATGCCGGCGGCTTCAATGCCCTCTCGTCCAACTGGGCCATCGCCGAGGATAAGGCCAAGGAAGCCGGCAAGACCATGGACCGCGGCGCCTGGCGTCTGGTCGGCCCGGTCCACATCGCCGAGACCCGCGAACAGGCCCGGGCGGACGTGCGCTTCGGCCTCGAC
The DNA here is from genome assembly GCF_030814835.1 of Caulobacter ginsengisoli. Classification (GTDB taxonomy): domain Bacteria; phylum Pseudomonadota; class Alphaproteobacteria; order Caulobacterales; family Caulobacteraceae; genus Caulobacter; species Caulobacter ginsengisoli. The sequence goes on along the minus strand of NZ_JAUSVS010000001.1, from coordinate 330,053 downwards.
AAATGGCTGTACTACTTCCGCGAAGTCGCCGCCCTGCCGCTGGCCCCCGACGACGGCACCGATCCGGTCGACGCCCTGATCGCCTCGGGCATGGCGGTGATCGGCACCCCCGACGACGCCATCGCCCAGGTCGAGCGGTTGCAGGCCCAGTCGGGCGGCTTCGGCGCCTTCCTGTGCATGGACCACAACTGGGCCGAATGGGACAAGAAGAAGAAGTCCTACGAAATGCTGGCCCGCTACGTCGCGCCCAAGTTCCAGGGCCTCAACGAAAACCGCGACGAGTCCCTGGGCTGGGCCTCGACCAACCGCCCGCGCTTCATGGGTGAAGCCATGATGGCCGTCGGGGCCCGGGTCGCCGCCCACATCCAGGACAAGGGGACCGAGAACATCCGGCCGGAGATCCTGGAAGCCATGGGGCTGGGCAAGAAGGAGTAGCAGGGGCCGGAGAGGATTGGCAAAAGCGCCGCCGCTCCCCAAGTTCACCGTATGGAACTTGCCGCCTACCTCGACCGCATCGGCCATGCCGGTCCTGTCCGTCCCGACCTCGCCACCCTGAGGGCCGTCCACCGCGCCCACCTGCTGGCCATTCCGTACGAGAACCTCGACGTCCAGTTGGGCCGGCCGCTGACCACCGACCCGGCCGCCGCCTACGCCAAGATCGTCGAGGGCCGACGGGGCGGCTGGTGCTACGAGATGAACGGCCTCCTGGGCTGGGCGCTCGGGGAGATCGGCTTCAACGTCACCCGCATGGCCGGCGGCGCGGTGCGGGTGCTGCGCGGCGAGGCGGCGGTGGGCAATCACCTGGTCCTGCGGGTCGATCTCGACCGCCCCTGGATCGCCGACGCCGGCTTTGGGGACGGGCCGCTGGACCCCTATCCCCTGGAGGCGGCCTCATTCGCCAGCGCCGGTTACGACTTCCGGCTCGAACTGCAGGAAGACGGCTGGTGGCGGCTGCACAACCACCCCGCCGGCGGCGCGCCCTCCTTCGACTTCCGCTCGGCGCCGGCCGATGAAGCCCTGCTGGCCGACCGTTGCGACTGGCTGCAGACCTCGCCGGAGTCCGGCTTCGTCCAGAACGCCGTCGCCCAGCGCCATCGGCCCGACCGCCTGCTCATGCTGCGGGGCCGGGTGCTGCGGACGGCGACGCCGACGGGGACGCAGGACCGGCTGATCGGCTCGGCGGACGAGTATGTGGCGATGCTGGCCGAGGACTTCGGGCTGGACCTGCCGGAAGCGGCGGACCTGTGGCCGAAGATCGTGGCGCGGCATGAGGTGGTGATGGCCGCTCAGGGTTAAGGCCGCACCAGCACCTTCACATGCGCTTCCGGATTGCGCAGGTCCTCGAACGCCCCGGCCACACCGTCCAAACCCACCTCGCCGGTGATCATCGGCGCCACGTTCAGCCGTCCCTCGGCGATGTCCATGAGCGTCTCGGCGAACTCCTCGGGCGTGTAGCCCAGCACGAACTTCAGCTCGAGCTGCTTGTTGATGGCCAGGGACGGCTCGATCCTGTCCGCCTCCATGCACACCCCGGCCACCACGATCTGCGCCCCCGGCGGACAGCCCTCGATGACGCTCTGCAGCACCCCCGGCGAGCCAACGCATTCGAACACCACCGAGCGGCCCTTCAGCTGGCCGGTCATCCGGGCCACCGCGTGCTCCATCAGGGTCGCCGGCACCCCGAAATCGGCCCAGCGGGTATGGGGCGAGGCGTCAGCGGGGTTGACCACCAGGTCTGCGCCCAGCACCTCCGCCATCTTGCGCCGGCGGGGGCTGAAGTCGGCGGCGATGACCGGGCTGTGCCCCTTGAGCTTCAGCGCCGCGATCACCGCCAGCCCCACCGGCCCGCAGCCCAGCACCAGGCAGACGCTGCCGCTCTCGATCGAGGCCTGCGCGACGGCGTGCGCCCCGACGGCCATCGGCTCGGTCAGGGCCGCGTGCTCGGTGGAAAGGCCATTGGGCACCTCCAGCAGCATCGGCTCGCTGAGGATCATCCGCTCGGCGTAACCCCCTGGCAGGCTGTTGGAATAGCCAATGGCCTCAAACCCGGCCGGCCCGAACGCCACCGGCATCGAACAGACCCGCGTCCCGGCCTTGAACCGCCCGCCGCCGGGGCCGTGGTCCAGCACCTCGGCGCAGAACTCGTGGCCAAAGACGATGTCCTGGTCGGGCTTGAGCCTGTCGCCGCCGCCGGCCCGCCGGGTCATCTCCACCATGTGGTCGAGATAGTGCAGCGCATGCAGGTCCGAGCCGCAGATGCCGCAGGCCAGGGTCTTGACCAGGGTCTGGCCAGGGCCGGGCTCCAGGTCGGCGATCTCATCACAAACCAGCTTGCCGGCCCGGCGAACAACTGCGCGCATCAACTCTTCCTCTAACCAAGCCGCGACAGGGCGGCGGCCACGTCGGCCGGTTTCTCGATGGTGATCATGTGTCCGGCCTCGGGCACCGAGACCAGTTCGGCGTTCGGCAGGGCCCGCTTCCAGGCCTGGGCGTACACCGGCGGGATCAAGCGATCGCTGTCGCCCCAGACCAGGACGGTTTTCGCCTTTACGCGATAGATCCGCCCCGACAGTCCCCGGTCGGGAATGGGGAACAGGATCCGCCCGGCCATGCCCAGCTGGCGGGCGTTCTGGACCAGGAAGGTCTGCAGAAAGCCCGGGTCCTCCATGTTCAGCCCCGAGCTCATCGCCTTCGCGCCCGCCTCGGGGTCGTGGAACAGCACCTGGGGCAGCTCGTAGGGCAGCAGCGAGAAGAGGTCGGCGATGGGGTGGTCGTCCAGCCACAGCCCCGCCGGGCAGATCAGGCCCAGCCGGCTGACGTCGCCCGGCGCCACGGCGGCCATCTCGGCGGCGATCATCCCACCCATGGAATGGCCGACCAGCACCGGGTCCTTCAGGCCCAGCGCCGCGACCACGTCCCAGTAGTGCAGGGTGATGTCGAGCATGTCGCGCAGCTCGGCGCACTCCTGACTGTCGCCATAGCCGGGCAGGAAGGGCGCGTAGACGGTGGAGGACTTCGCCAGTTCCGCCAGCAGCGGATCGGCGGCGGTCACTCCGCCCGCCCCATGCAGATAGACCAGGGCCGGCCCCGACCCGCCCGTCAGGTAGCGGACCGGCACATGCGGCGTCTCGACGGTCTTGAGTTCCATCGCTACGCCCCCACCGTTTGCGGCGCGGTCATCGGTGCGGCCGGCAACGAGCCCGGCGTCACCCGTTTCGCCAGCGGCTTGCACCAGAACCGGTCGTCGTCAGCATGCTCGGGGAACATGTTCCGCAGCTTGGGCATCACCTTCTCGGCGAACAGCCGCGTCGAATACATGCACTTGTCGGCCGGCATGTCGCCCACATGCATCAGGCAGAAGATGTTACCCACGTGGAGCCCCTTGATCAGGTCCTCCATCCGCTGGCGCACCGTCTCCGGCGATCCGGCGATGATGTGGCCCTGCTCGACCAACTCCTTCCAGGTGAGCGTCGCATAGCCGCCGCGCGGCGGGGCGTACTGCGACAGGGCGCCGGACTGGATGGTCTTGATGGTCCGGTAGCCGGGCGCATCGGCGAAGCCCGGATAGACGTGCAGGCAGCGGTTATAGAAGTAGCTGATGTGCGGCCAGTAGAGCCGCTCGGCTTCCTCGTCGGTCTCGGCCACGCAGATGGTCTGGGCGAACCCGGCCCGGTACGGCGAGGTATCGGGCGCATCCCGCTGCGCCACCCGGTCCCAATAGCCCTGCATCAACGCCTTGGCCCGCAGGTAGCCGGAGAAGCTCAGGTAGGAGTAGCTGTAGGTGTTGTCGATGCAGAAGTCGTAGGTCTCCACCGAGCCGCCGCCGGGGATGTGGACCGGCGGGTGGGGCTGCTGGATCGGCCGGGGCCAGATGTTGACGTGGCGCAGCTTGTTGTAGCGGCCGTTGAAGGCGAACGGGTCACGCTCGGTCCAGGCCCTGATGATCAGCTCATGGGCCTCCATGTATTTCTCGCGGGTCAGCGAGGGGATCTGGCCGTAGCAGTAGTTGGTGTCCATCGAGGTCCCGACCGGGAACCCCGCCACCAGCCGCCCGCCGCTGATGCAGTCCAGCATGGCGAACTCTTCCGCCACCCGCACCGGCGGGTTGTAGAGGGCGATGGAGTTGCCGAGCACGACGAGCGCCGCCTCGCTGGTGCGCCGCGCCAGGCCGGCGGCGATGATGTTGGGGCTGGGCATGATGCCGTAGCCGTTCTGGTGATGCTCATTGACCCCGATGCCGTCGAACCCGACCGTCGAGGCGTATTCGAGCAGGTCCATATAGGTGTTGTAGACCTCGTGGCTCCTGACGGGGTCGAACAGCCGCTGGTCGATATCGACCCAGACCGAGCGATGCTTCTCGCGGAAGTCCTCCGGCAGGTCGGGCCAGGGCATCAGGTTGAACCAGGTGAACTTCATCGCACCACCTCCCACGCGGCCCTCTGACGGGGCCTGGGATGAGATTAGGCGTGGGTTCGCGGCGGGGCCAGACTGACCCGACGTTAAGGGCTGCTAGTCCAGCCGATCCGGCGCCAGCCGCCTGGCCGCCTCTTCCAGCACCGCGCGCCGGATGCCGCCCAGCCGGGGCCGTCGGGCGCGCTCGACAGCGGCGTCGTAGGCCGCCTCGCCGTGCAAGGCCCGCAGATATGAGAGTTCGGTCTGCACGTCGTGCTCGAACTCTTCCTTTTTCGAGTTCCTGCCGAACAGTCCCAAAGCACCCCGCCCCCGCTTGCCTGGCCACCATAGCAAACAAAGGGTTCACCCAAAATGGGCGGCGAACGCCGTTAGGCGATTTGACGCGCCCAATTCGTGGCTTTTTCTAAAAGGCCCGTTTCAGATACGACGATTGCGGACGTCGGCGAGGATTTCCCGCGCCGCGTTATGTCCCGGCGCGCCGGTCACCCCGCCCCCAGGGTGAGTTCCCGCCCCGCACAGATACAGCCCCTTCAGCGGCGCGCGGTAGGCGCCATGCCCCAGCACTGGCCGGGCCGAGAATAGCTGGTCCAGGCTGAGCGCCCCGTGGAAGATGTCGCCGCCGACCAGGCCGAACTTGCGCTCCAGGTCCAGCGGGCTGAGCGCCACCCGGCCCAGCACCGAGGCCTTGAAGCCCGGGGCCCATTTATCGACCGTATCGATCATCAGGTCGGCCACGGTCTCGCGATGATCGTCCCAGGACCGGCCACCGCTCAGCACCGGCTGCACATGCTGGCAGAACAGGCTGGCCACGTGCTGGCCGGCCGGCGCCAGGCTGTCGTCGAGCAGCGAGGGGATCAGCATCTCGATGATCGGCTGTTTGGACCAGCCGTCCCGATGGGCGTCGATGAAGGCCCGGTCCATATAGGCCAGGCTGGGGGCCATGATGATGCCGGCGGTCAGATAGTCGCCGGGCTCGGGCAGGCAGGTGAACCTGGGCAGTTCCGACAGCGCCACGTTCATGCGGAAGGTCCCCGAGCCGCTGCGGTAGCGGGCGATCCGCTCGGCGAAGTCGGGCGGCAGGATGGCCGGGTCAATCAGCTTTTCGAAGGTCAGCTTGGGATGCAGGTTGGAGATGACCAGCCGGGCGTCCAGCCGCTCGCCGGCCTCGGTGACCACGCCGTTCGCCTTGCCGTTCTGGCTGAGGATCTCGGAAACCCCGACGCCGGTGCGGATCTCCACACCCTTCTCGCGGGCCGCCGCCGCCATGGCCTGGGTGATCGCACCCATGCCGCCGATGGCGTGGCCCCAGGCGCCCTTCTTGCCGTTCACCTCGCCGAACACGTGGTGCAGCAGCACATAGGCTGAACCGGCCGCGTAGGGGCTGGCGAAGTTGCCGACGATGCCGTCGAAGCCCAGCACTGCCTTGATCGGCTCGCTCTCGAACCAGCCGTCCAACCAGTCGCCGGCCGACTGGCTGAACAGGGCCAGCAGGTCGCGCCGCGCCGTGGTGTCGAGCTTGGAGATCTTGTTGCCGAGCACCGCGCTCTTGATGAGTTCCGGGATGGCCGAGAACAGCCCGCCCTCGACCATGTTGGGCGGCGTCTCCAGCACCAGGTCGCGCAGCACGTCGGCGATGGCGTCGAGCCGGTCGTTGTAGGCGTCCAGTCGCTCGGCGTCTTTCCTGGAGAACCGCGCCACGGCGTCCTTGGTCCGCCCCTCGCCCGTCAGCAGATAGTCGCCTTCCATGGGCAGGAAGTTGGCCGCTTTGCGCTCGACCACCTTCAGCCCGTGACGCGGCAACTCCAGGTCGGCGATGACCTTGGGATTGAGCAGCGAGACCGTATAGCTGGCCATGGAGTTGCGGAAACCGGGGAAGAACTCCTCGGTTACCGCCGCGCCGCCGACCACATCGCGTTTCTCGAGCACGGTGACCTTCAGCCCCGCCCGGGCGAGGTAGAAGGCGCAGACCAGGCCGTTGTGACCGGCCCCGATAATGATGACATCCGACATGAAGCGGCTTTCGCACGGCCCCTCGACTTCGTCCAGACGAGCCCCCACATCCCTGAGGTCAAAAGGGAGGCCCAAGATGTTCGATCACCTGTCCATGGGCGTGCGCGACCTGGCCGCCGCGCGCCGGTTCTACGACGCCTTCTTCGCTCCACTGGGCAGCGCCAACGCCTTCGCCTCGGAGGCCGAGCTGGCCTATGGCCAGAACGGTAGTCGGCAGTTCTACCTCTATCCAGTCGACGGCGAACAGGTGGCGGGCCTGGGGACTCACTTCGCCTTCACCGCCGACAGCCGCGCCGCCGTCGACGCATCCTACGCCGCGGCCATCGCCAATGGCGCGACCACCCTCCGCGCCGCCGGTCCCCACCCCGACATCGCCCCCGACTACTACGGCGCCGTGGTCCTGGACCCCGACGGCAACAAGCTGGAGATCGTCGCCGGGACCATGCATTGACGGACCAGCCTGTCCTCTACGGCGCCGCCTACAGCGTCTATGTCCGCGCCGTGCGGCTGGCGCTGGCCGAAAAGGAGGTCGCCTACCGTCTGGAGGAGGTCGATGTCTTCGCCCGGGGCGGCCCGCCGCCCGAGCACTTGGCCCGCCACCCGTTCGGCCGCATCCCAGCCTTCGAGCACGGCGCGGTCAGGCTCTACGAGGCCGCCGCCATCGAGCGCTATGTCGACGAGGCCTTCCCCGGCCCGGCCCTGCAGCCGACCGACCCCGCCGGCCGGGCGCGGATGGTCCAGGTTATCGGGATCATGGACAGCTATTTCTACCGCACCCAGGTCTGGGACATCTATGTCGAGCGCATCTCCAACCCCGCCCATGGCCGCCCGACCGACGAGGCCCGGATCGCCGCCGCCCTGCCCAAGGCGGCGACCTGCCTGAGGGCCCTGGCCGAGCGGCTGGGCGAAGACCCGTGGCTGGCCGGACCCACCCTGAGCCTCGCCGACCTGCACGCCGCCCCGATGTTCGACCTCGTCATGCGCACCCCCGAAGCGGCCGGGCTGATGGCCCCCTTGCCCAGCCTGCAGGCCTGGTGGGCGCGGATCAAGGCGCGGCCATCGATGCGTCAGACCTTGTCGGCGGACTGACATGACGCCCCTTCAAGCCGCCGCGGCCCTGGTCGCCGAGATCGCCGCCCTGCCCCGCCGCGACACCGCCTCCATCCGCGCGGTGCGCCAGGCCCGCACCAAGGCCTGGGCCAGGCAGCCGGTCGACTTCATCCTGGAGGTCGCCCGCGCCCTGGCCGCCCGCCACGCCGGCCGCTGGGTCGGCGAGGAGCTGATCCGCTTCCACAGGCCCGCCTTCGCCGCCTTCGACGACACGCTGGCCGCTGAACTGGCCCAGGGCCTGGACAGCTGGGACACGGTCGACGCCTACGCGCGCATCCTGGTCGGCCCGGCCTGGGCGCGCGGCCAGGTCTCCGACGGTCTGATCGACACCTGGTCCCGTTCGCCCGACCGCTGGCTGCGCCGGGCCGCCCTGGTCAGCACCGTCGCCCTCAACCGCCCCGCCGAGGGCGGCCGCATCGACGCGCCCCGGACGCTGGCCATCTGCGCGCGGCTGGCCGGCGACCGCGACGACATGGTCGAGAAGGCGGTGTCCTGGGCGCTGCGGGAGCTGGGCCGGCAGGATGCGGCGCCGGTTGAGGCGTTCCTGGCGGATAACATCGTGGGCGCGCGGGTGCGGCGTGAGGTCGGCAACAAGCTGCGGACGGGCCTGAAGAATCCGAAGAGCGACTAGGCCAGAAACTCCCCGATCACCTGGTACGCCCGCCGATCCTGCACCATGAAGAGGTGCCCGCCCTCAAACATCTCCAGCCTGGCGCCGGGAATCCGCTCGGCCATCCGCTCCTGTGTCTCCGGCAAGGCGATCCCGTCATACCGCCCGCCACAGATCAGGGTCGGCGCGGAAATTTCCCCCAGTCGGTCCCAGACATCGTGCAGCCGCCGCGCCTCCAGCTGTAGCCGTGCGCCCATCGCCCGGCCGGGGTCGTCGGCGTAGGGATCGTTCTGCGCCATGGCGATCAGCCCCTCCATCACCTGCGGGTGCGCCGCCTGCCAGGCGGCGTCGTGGCGGGTGTCGGAGATCGGCGTCATGAACCGCGTCCGCTCGGCCGGAGGCAGGTCCTGGACCTCGTGCAGCGGATAGCTGGCCCCGCCCGCCCCGCCCGGCGAGGTGCAGCACAGCACCAGCCGCCGGATACGCCCCGGATGGCGGACCGCCATCTGGAGCGCCACCATGCCGCCGAACGAGATGCCCATCACGGCTGCCCGGTCCCAGCCCAGCGCGTCCCGCACCCCGGCCGCGTCGTCGGCATACTGGGCCATGCTGTAGGGGCCGGGCGGCTTGTCGCTCTGACCCAGGCCCCGCTGGTCGTAGCTGGCCACGGTGTTGGTCTTGGTCAGCGGCGCGTCGAAGATATTGGGCTTGCGGCGCAGATCGCCGCCCGAACCCATGATGGCCAGCAGCGGCGGGCCCGAACCGGCCTGCTCGATCCACAGATTGAGGCCGTTCACGCGGTGCAGGCTCACGACAGATGCTCCCTGAGCGCGTCTATCAGGGCCGCCGCGTCCTGCGGGGGAATGAGAGTCAGGCCGGGCTGCGGGTCGAGGCCGCAGGCGTTGGTGGCGATGACCGGGACGCCGGCGGCCAGGGCGGCCAGCAGCCGGCGGGGGCTGTCCTCGACCACGGCCGGCTGGACGACCACGCCGACCCCGTCCAGCCAGTCGGGCCCGGCCGTCAGCGTTTCGACGCCGGACCAGAACCCGGCCCCCTCGAGCGCCGAACCGGCCAGCGCCACCTCCAGCCCCAGCGCCTGGGCCGCCTCGCGCACCACCCAGGCGCCTTTGCGGGCGGCGGTCGGACCCGGGAAGGCGATGCGGCGGCCGGCGACGGGCGTCCGGGGCGTCATGCTGGGAACCGCCCAGGGCAGCCGCACGGCCCGGCCAGGGAAGGCGGCGGCGACGGCAGCATGTGGAGTGACGATCTGATGGGCCTGGGCCAGGGCCTCGGTCTCGGCCGCCACCAGGGCGGGGTCGGCGCGGAAGTCGGTCAGGCTGGCCTGATCTGGGCCGCCGGCCCGGGCCGCTTCGTCCAGCCGGCTCTGCAGCAGGGCCATCGGCAGGCGAGTCATCAGCACGCTGAACCGCCGCCCGCCCAGCCGGCCGCCGCGCCACAGGAAGGGTAGCAGCGACTGGGCTGCCACCACCTCGATATCGTCGGGAGTCAGCAGCCGCTCCAGCGCGCGGGCGATGGCTTCAGCCCCCGCCAGCTCGGCCCGTCGCCGGGCCGGGCCCAGATGCGCCACGCGCCGCACCGCCGCCGACCGGGCCAGGGCCTGCAGCGGCGCCGAACGCGTGCGGCCCGCCGGCGCATCCCGCCAGGCATACCGCGCCAGCCGCCAGCGGCCGCCGTCCAGCGGCAGGCCCAGCAGGTCGGTCGGACCCGCTGTCTCGGCCCGCCAGGCCTGGAACTCCGGCCAGTTGTCGTCGACCAGCCAGACCCGCCGCCCCGTCCCGGCCTGATCCGAGCCAGGTTTATGGCGATGGCACGAGGTCTCGTTGCAGCTGTCGCAGGCCCGGGCGATGCGGCCCGGCGCGGCGGCGGCCGGCGTCTCCGCTTCCGGCGCAGCCCCAGGGCCGTGGAAGCGCACCACCAGCTGGGTCTCGGTCAGCCAGGTCTCGATATGCAGCGGCTGGGCATGGCGCCAGCGCAGATCGACATAGTTCCAGGCCACGGTGGCGTCCTGGCCGTGGGTCGAGGCCGAGCCCGGCACCACCTTGGAATGGCCATGCCGCTCGACGATCTCGCAGCCGGCCCGGCGGGCGACGTCATAGAGGGCGTTGGAAAGTTGACACAGCCCCCCGCCGACCGAGGGCACCAGGCAACCCTCCTGGATCATCCGCCCATCGACGAAACCCCGTCGGCGCGTGGCCTTGCCGACCTGCTTCCAGAAGCTGAACACCGTCCCCGCCGGCAGCAGCCCGCCGCCGATCGCCGCCGTCGCCCGCCGCAGGTTCTCGACCTTGCCGCGCTGGTGGCGGTGCTCGCGCGAGCGTTCCTCGGTCCACAGGTCGCTGCGCGCCTCGGCCAGCAGCCGATAGCCGGCCGGGACCGGTCCCTGGGCCAGCCGCTTCAGCCCGCTCGTCGTGTCGATCACCCCGCGCCGCAGCCGGAACACCGCCACCTTGGCCTGGAACAACGCCCCCGACAGGCGGCTCGGCCGCTCCCACCAGTCGGTGTCGGGATCGGGCGTCAGGTCGGCGGGTCTCGGGATCTGGTTCATACGCCCCCACGGCTTGGGTCCAACGATAGCTTGGCGGCTGAGCCGTCGGAACCCCTCCCGTCGAACCTCGTGGGCGGTCCGGGTGTGGGCCTACCTTCCCGTCCCATCGCGAGGCCGATGAAGTCCGGAGCGAGTGACCAAAATGCAAGACGGCGCACCCGTGAAGGCGCGCCGTCCCGTGTCCGCGAAGGCTGAAACCTACTTGCCGCCGAACTTGCGCACGTAAGCGATCGAGATGGTGTCGGAGTCGCCGCCGGCGTCCCACCACGAATGGGTGACGTCGAAGCGCACGCCGTTCTTGCCGCCTTGCGAGAACCACTGGCCGCCGACGCCGGCGGACCACATGCTGTCGCTGGCCGTGACGCTGCCGCCGCCGGCGCTGACGTCAACCTCGGCGTGGCCGTAGCCGCCGCGGACGAAGAAGTCGACATCGTCGCCGCTGGGCAGGAAGGCGACCGCATAGACGCCGTACTGGTTGCTCAGCTTCACCTGGGCGCCGCCGTAGTCTTCTTCGCTGATGCCGAAGCTGCCTTCGGCTTCGGCGCCCAGATACTGGCCGCGCACGCCGAAGCGGCCGCCCAGCGACTGCAGGTTCAGCCCGCCGGTGTTCAGCGTGTTGAAAGTCAGGTTGCCATAGGTGCTGACTTCGCCGGCGAAGGCGGGCGCAGCAACAAGCATCGCCGCGGCGGCCGCCGCGGCAAACAGAGTCTTCATAAGGATAGTCCCCCTTTAGACGGCCGAGATGGCCGTCTCGCCCCCTTTGCATGCCGCAGGTCGCGGAGCGTGTAAAGTCGGGCGCTCAACATAGCGGCGAACAAACGCCGTCATCATGCCGGGTGTTGACATGCCGGCCACATATCGCCATATGAGCATATAGCCATATAGCGATATACAAGCATGAATGCCTCCCAGACCACCATCCAGCTCGACCGTATCTTCGGCGCCCTGGCCGATTCCACCCGCCGGGCCATCCTAGACCGGGCCTATCGCGGCGAGGTGACGGTGAACGAACTGGTGGCCGGATTCGATCTGAGCCAGCCGACAATCTCCAAGCATCTCAAGGTGTTGGAGCGGGCCGGCCTGATCTCGCGCGGCCGTGAAGCCCAGTTCCGTCCGGTGCGGATCGAGGCCCCTGCCCTGGCCGGCGCCGACAGGTGGCTGGGCGCCTATCGCCGGCTCTGGGAGGACCGCCTGGGGCGGCTGGACAGAGTGGTGGAAGACTTGAAGCAACAAGGAGACGCCTGATGAGCGGTATCGATGACGACCAGGTCCGCGACCTGACCATCGTGCGGGTCTACGACGCCCCGGCCCGGCTGCTGTTCCGCGCCTGGTCCGAGCGGGATCTGCTGATGCGCTGGTTCGGGCCCGAGGGCTGGCCGGTGACGCTGTGCGAGGTCGACTTCCGGGTCGGCGGGACCTTCCGCATGGCCATGACCGGCCACAGCGGCGTCCAGAACCCACCTTTCGGCGGCAGCTATCTGGAGATCGTCCCTGGCCGCCGTATCGTTTACGACAACGGCTTCGAGATGGCCGGCGCAGAGAAGATGGTCACGACCATCACCTTCGACGAGGTCGACGGCCGCACGACGGTCACCGTCCACACCGTGTTCGGCAGCCGGCGGATGTATGTCGAGCATGTCGGGGCGGGGTTCGAGGCGGGGACCAATTCGGGGCTGGATCAGCTCGGGGACCTGGCGGTGGAGTTGCTGAGCGAAGAACGATCCTGATCTCAATTCCGCTCATCCCCGCGAAAGCGGGGATGAGCGGTATAGGGAGGGCTGTCGAAGCGGCGTATCCCTGCCCTCATGGCCCTGGCGATCATCAGCTATCCCGAGCTCGACCCGGCAGACCACACCTGGATCGAGGCCGCGCGCGCGCTCCATGACCCGCAGGCCAGGATGGTCGCCGCCCACATCACCCTGGTCTTCCCGTTCGAAGGCCTGGACGAAGCGAGCGCCGCCGGCCACGCCCAGACCATCGCCGCCGCCACGCAACCTGTCGGCTTCCGGCTCACCGCCGCCCACGCGGTCCGCGACCGTTTCTCGCCGCGCAGTCACGTCTTCCTGACGCCGGATGCGGGAGACGCTCAGATCCGCCGCCTGCACGTCGCCCTCTACAGCGGGCCCCTCGCCGCCTACCTGCGGGCCGACATCCCCTACGCCCCGCACATCACCGTCGCGGCCGCCGAGAGCTTCGAGGCAGCGGAAGCCATCGCCGCCGGCCTCGGCCCCATCGCCATCGCCGGCCGCCTGGCCGCGCTTGAGCTGGTCGGGTTCGATGGCCGCACGGTGACGCCGCTGCGGCGCTTCCCCCTGACCGCCTGAGGTTGCGGCGAGTTCACTAGGGTCCCGCCGGTCCGCCGCTATGATCGGCCCGTCACGAGGAGGGTTCCCATGCCACTGCTGGCTTCGATCCTGGCCGCCGCCGGCCTGGCCGCGCTGCCCACGCCGGCCGAGGGGCCGCAACTGCGGTTCTGTCCCGCCACGGCGGCCTGGACCTATCCGCTTGAGCCGCAGCGGGGCGTGCAGAGCCTGTTGCTGCAGAGCGTGGCCCTGGTCAATCCGGGGCCCGGGCCGTTCGAACTGCGCGGGGTCGAGATTCAGCTGCTGAGCGATGACGTGGTCAAGGAGACCCGCGTCCTGAACGCCCCGGACCTGGCCGCCATCGCCGCCAAGGCGCCGGGCGTCGTTGGCCTCAACGCCGTGCTGCCGGGCCAGTATTGCGGCGGCGCCCTGTTTGGCAAGCTGACCCCGGCCGACAGCGCGATCATCCAGCCCGGCCAGGCCCTGGTGCTGACCCAGCAGGTTTTCGCCTTGAACGGGCCGCGCGATCGCGTGCGGGTGTTGGCCTATGGCTTGAGCGCCGGCGCGCCCGCCGAGTTTATCGGCGAGCTGCCGATCCGGGCCGGGGCGGCGCGGACCGCCCTGCGGTTTCCGCTGAGCGGGACCTGGTATGTCGGCGCCAGCCCCTCGCTGCATTCCCATCACCGCTGGGCGGTGTTCGAGGAATTCGCCTATGACATCGCCCAGATGGACGCGCGCGGCCTGACCCATCGCGGCGACGGGACGGCCTTTGCCGACTACTACGCCTATGGCGCGCCAGTGCTGGCCGCCGCCGACGGCGTTGTCGTCGCCGCGCTCGATGGCGAGCCGGAGGACCTGAACGCCATGCAGCGTCCGGGCGAGCCTCCCGACGCCTACATGAAGCGCCTGATCCAGGACCAGGCCGCCCGGCTGGCCAAGGGCATGCCCGGCATCGTCGGCAACTATGTGGTCATCGACCACGGCAACGGCGAGTTTTCCCTCTACGCCCACCTGCAGCCGGGCAGCGTGGCGGTGAAGGTGGGCCAGAAGGTCAAGGCAGGCCAGCCGATCGCCAAGCTGGGCTCCTCGGGCAACTCCACCGAGCCGCACCTGCATTTCGGGGTTTGCGCGGGGCCCGATCCGCTGAACTGCGCGGCCATCCCGGCGCGGTTCGTCGGCATCGACAACGCGGCGCCGCAGACGGGGGATTTCGTGACGGCAAAGTAGAGCTCGGTCGAACCAGGTAGGGCTGGGGGCCAAACACGAAAAAGCCCGCCGGGTTTTCACCTGGCGGGCTCTTCGATCTTGGGTGCGGGAGCAGGATTTGAACCTGCGACCTTCAGGTTATGAGCCTGACGAGCTACCGGGCTGCTCCATCCCGCGGCAATGCGGTGGAAGTATCGTGAACAAGGGTCAGTCTGGACTGTATCGTTTGCATCCGTTCGGCGGACCTGGCGGCGACCTACTCTCCCGCGCCTTGAGACGAAGTACCATTGGCTCTGGAGGACTTAACGACCGAGTTCGGAATGGGATCGGGTGGGGAACCTCCGACATAGCCACCAGGTCGGCGGAACGGATGCAAATTTGAGAAGACATCATAGACTGCGAATACACAGTGCATAGTGCATGAGTTCAACTAAGAACGATCAAGCCTATCGAGCGATTAGTACCAGTAAGCTGCATGCCTCGCGGCACTTCCACACCTGGCCTATCAACGTGGTGGTCTACCACGGCTCTCAGCGAAGCCTTGTTTTGAGGTTAGTTTCCCGCTTAGATGCTTTCAGCGGTTATCTATTCCACACTTAGCTACCCTGCTGCGCGGCTGGCGCCACGACAGGTCCACCAGAGGTGTGTCCATCCCGGTCCTCTCGTACTAGGGACAGATCCTCTCAAGCTTCGTACACCCACGGCAGATAGGGACCAAACTGTCTCACGACGTTCTGAACCCAGCTCACGTACCACTTTAATCGGCGAACAGCCGAACCCTTGGGACCTGCTCCAGCCCCAGGATGTGATGAGCCGACATCGAGGTGCCAAACTT
>NZ_JAUSVS010000001.1:0-310000 GCF_030814835.1 Caulobacter ginsengisoli | reverse complement strand
ATCAAGGGATTTTTTGGAGCCCTTGGTTCCCTCGGCGGCGGCGCCGTTCCGAGCGAGGGGGGCTTCTAGACGCGGCCTCCCGGGGTGGCAACCCCGGTTGCGCAAAAAACGTCACGGTGCGGCGTTTTATTCGCCGACCGGCGATCGCGGCAAAGCCCTTTCCCGTAAGGACTCAAGGGGCTAGGGCACCGCCTCCGCCGGCGCGCAATCGGCCAGCCGCCAGGCCGCAAATCCCCCCAACAGCGCCACCGGCAGGAAGGCCCCGAACAGCCAGGGCGCCGCGGCGCTCGCCTGGGCCGCATCGATTCCATGCGCCAGGCCCAGGGCCGTGCCCAGCGCCCCCGCCGCCGCCGCCCCTGTCGCCCCGCCCGCCTGCTGGGTGGAGGGAATCGCTGACGCCCCCAACGGCCGCTCGGTATCGTCCAGGCTGGCC
Organism: Caulobacter ginsengisoli; assembly: GCF_030814835.1. GTDB lineage: Bacteria > Pseudomonadota > Alphaproteobacteria > Caulobacterales > Caulobacteraceae > Caulobacter > Caulobacter ginsengisoli. The sequence continues at coordinate 309,567 of NZ_JAUSVS010000001.1, read as the reverse complement.
AGCACCCTTCGCGCCAGGAAGGCCCAGCAGATCCCGAACCCCGCCCCGGTCAGCGTCGCCGCCGCTATGGGCCCCGCCAGGCCCGGTCGGCCGAAAGTCAGGGCCATGGCGGCCACCCCTATGGGAATCATCGAGCCGCCCACCCGGATCAGCAGGCCGTGCCAGCGGGGGGCCAGGCCCGCGATCGGCAGGGCGGCCAGCGTCCAGCCCAGCGCCTCGGCCGCCACCACATAGCCGGCGGTCAGGGGCCCTACCCCGTTCACCGCCTGCAGAATCGCCGCGCCGTAGACCCCCAGCGTGGTCGTGCCGGCCGCCATGCAGAAGATGACGGCGTAGCCCGCCCCCGCCGCGGTGGTGAGTCGCCGCGCGTCCCGGGGCAGCAGCGGCACGGCCTGGCTGGCGTCAAAGCGGATCATGAAGGCCAGCATGGCCAGCCCCGCGACGACCAGAGCGACCGACCCGGCGGGTGAGTCGATCAGTCCGGCGCTGGCGATCAGAATCACCCCCATCGCCAATAGAGAGAGTTGCGGCAGGGCCAGGCCCGCCCCCTTCTCGGCCGCCGACTCAGGCGCTTTCGAGGAGAGCAGCACCGCGGCCGCCGCGCTGAAGGCCAGGCCCTGGACCGCGAAGAACCAGAAGGCGCTCCGCCAATGCCCCGCCTCGGCAAAGACGCCGCCGACGAGCGGCCCCAGCACGGTGGCCACGCCCCAGACGCTGGTGGTCGAGGCGAAGACCCGCGCCCACAGCCGCTCGGGGAAGACCAGCCCGACGGCCACATAGACCAAGCCGACGATCCAGCCGGCCCCGATTCCCTGCACCAGCCGCCCTATAAGAAAGACAGCGATTCCAGGGGCCAGGGCGCTGGCGAGGCACCCGACACTATAGGTAAGGCCCGCCACCGCCATGGCCGTGCGCAAACCCAGGTGCGCCGACAGCCGGCCCGAGCTGGCCCCTGCCACGATGGCCCCCAGCGTGTAGATGGCCACCGCCCAGCCGAAATAGGCATAGCCGCCCAGCTGCGCCGCGACGCTGGGCATGATGGTCGCGGTGACCAGAGAGTCGGCGGCGTTCAGCCAGACGCCCAGGCAGAGCAGGGCAAAACGCGGAAAGAAGGCTCCCTTCAGCAGTTCCCCCCAGTTTGAATCACTCATTTGACAATCTTCTTGTTTGCAATTCCGGGAAGCGGTAAACCGCCCCCAGCGATTTCGCAAGCTCCAGATTGTCAAAGTGACGACTCAACCCCTCCTCCTCCGGCTCAAGACTCACGGCGCCCAGCGCACCGGCGCTCTGGCCGCACATCTTGGTGTCTCCCGCCAGGCCGCCCGCCAGATGCTCGAACGTCTGTCCGCCGAGGGCCTGGTCGAGCATGTCAGCGAAAAGGCCGGCGTCGGCCGTCCCGGCCAGGTCTGGAGCCTCACCGGGGCCGGCCACGCCCGGTTCCCCGACAGCCACGCCCAGATGACCCTGGAGCTGATCGCCGCCGCCCGGTCCGCATTCGGCGAGGAAGGCCTCGACCGGCTTATCGCCGCCCGTGAAACCGCCTCGGCGCAAAGCTATGGCGAACAGCTCACCGCCCCCGACCTCGAGGCCCGGCTGGAGCAGCTGGCCCTCGCGCGCGCGCGCGAGGGATATATGGCGAAGGTCGAGCCTCACCCGGACGGCGGCTGGCTGCTGATCGAGAACCACTGCCCCATCTGCGCGGCGGCGCGGGCCTGCCAGGGCTTCTGCCGCTCGGAACTGGCCCTGTTCCGCCTGATGCTGGGCGACGGAGTCAGCATCGAGCGCACCGACCACATCCTGGCCGGCGCGCGGCGTTGCGCGTACCGGGTTCAGCCGGCGGCGATATAGGCCTTCAGCCCGTCGGCCTCGGCCTCGACCTCGGAAATCTTGTGCTTCACCAGGTCGCCGATCGAGACGATCCCCGCCAGCCGCCCGTCGCGGATCACCGGCAGGTGGCGGATGCGGCGGTCGGTCATGCGGCTGAGCAGGCTGTCCACCGTCTCGCCGGGCGAGGCGAACACCACGTCCCGGGTCATCCAGATTTCCACCGGCCGGTTCAGCGCGCCGGGACCTTCGCTGGCCACCGCCTTGACGATATCGCGCTCGGACACGATGCCGATCACCATGTGACTGTCATCGACCACCACCATGGCGCCGACGCGCCGGCTGTGCAGCAGAGCCGCCACCGCCCCTACCGTCTCACCCGGTCCGGCGGTGAAAACCAGGTCGCCCTTGTCCTTCAGGATCTGGGATACGAGCATGCACGTCTCTCCCTTTTAGGTACTGGTTGGGGAGAAGCCTCTGCCTATCGGGCCGGAGAATCAACCACTTGCCGGGGAAGTGACCGGCCGGGGCGCCTGAAGCCGCACCACACCGGCGCCTGTTGGGCTGCGCCTCAACCACCACACCCAAACTGCCCAGCCACGGGCTTGGGCAGGGTTTCCGGCCTCGCGGTCCCCACGAACCTCGCCGTATATAGCGAGCCATCGCACTCCAGCGAGGCGGCGTAGGCGTCGACCATAAACTCGGCGCGGCCCGTGACCTCAGCCAGCGTGCCGCTTATCACGGCCGCCCGCTTCGCCGCGGGGATGTTGGCCAGGGCGAAGGCCTCGCCGCCATAGATCAGGATGCGATCGACCCTGACCGGATTGCGAGACTTCAGGCGCGGAAGCCGCCCGGCGATCACCGGATCGGGCGTAACGGAGAGCACCGCCTCGTCTCCGCTCCCAGTGCATTCGTACAAGCAGGCGTAGTGGAACTGGCCCTTGAGCAGGAAGCGGCCGTCGAAATGGGCGACGAGGTCCTCGTCGACCCCCTCGAACTTCACCAGGCTGGCGCCCGGCACGATCAGCTCGTCGCCGCCTCCGCCCATCGGGATAGACTTGTCGAGGGGCGCCGCCAGCAGAAGCGCGGCTATCGCCAGGATGCTCAGCTTCATCTTCCCGCTCCGCCCGCCGTCCAACGGACGGTAGCGGAGGCGCCGCAGGGCGCCCAGCCCACTTCTCCTTAACCAAATCGCCAGAGGTTCGCCTTCAGGATGAAGTCTGTCCTGTTTTGGCACGGCCGTTGCTTGGCCCCGCCAAGCCGAATTCGCCGCGTGGAGCTTCTCATGGCCGACCTGAAGATCACCGCCTCGCTCGCGCTGGCCGCCCTTGCTGTCGCCGGCGCCGCGACGGCTCAGTCGATCTCAACGAATTCAGCCGGTTACAACGCCGGCTACGGCCGCGTCTCCGGCCAGGAGAACCGCCCGGTCAGCGTCGGCGGCACGGGCCAGGGCAACCGGGTCATCGTCGACGGGGTCATTCTTGCCGGGGAGGACCAGAGCGTCTTTGCCTCCCAGACCGGCGGCGGCGTGTTCAGCGACACCTCCGGGGTGGGCAATATCGGCGGCTCCTCGACGGCGATCGGCAACAATCTGATCGTCATCACCCAGGGCAACTACAACACTGTGGTCATCACCTCGGTGCAGACCAACAACGGCAACGTCACGGCCGGCTCGACGACGAGCGGCGGGGTGGGGAACTAGCAATGGCAACCAGCGTCCCCCGCCGCGTCATCGCGGCGGTCTCGGTTTCGGCTCTGCTGCTCTCGGCCTGCGCGACGCCCATCGCGGGGGCCGACGGTCGTTACGCCAAGCCTATCGGCACGGCCACGGTCACGGCCAACCCGACCCCCTACTCCACCGCCCTGGTCTGCCTCGGCAACTATGCCCGCCAGTACAAGCTGGGCGCGCCCCGCATCGCCGTGGGCCGCATCGCCGACTACACCGGCAAGGAAGAAAGCGACGGCTCGGGCCGCAAGGTCACGCAAGGCGCCTCGCTGATGGCCATGAGCGCCTTCGCCAAGGCCGGCATGCCGCTTGTGGAACGCTTCGACACGTCAGTGTCGGAACTGGAACTCAAATACACCAACAACAAGCTGATCTCGGACGACCCCAACCCGGCCGCCGACGGCCCGTCCGATCCGCGCAAGATCTTCGCCGGCCAGGTGCCCGGCTCCGACTTCTACGTCACCGGCGGCATTACCGAGCTGAACTACAACATCCGCTCCAACGGCGCGGACCTGGCCGCCGGCGATCGCGACACCGATGGCCTGAAGGGCCGCTTCCGCAACTCCATCTTCGTGATGAACGTCGCCATCGACCTGCGCCTGATCAACACCCGCACGCTGGAGGTGGTCGACGTGATCTCCTACCAGAAGCAGGTGGTCGGCCGCGAAGTCGGCATCGGCCTCTTCGACTTCCTCAATGGCAATGTCTTCGACGTCTCCGGCGGCTCCGGCGCGCTGGAACCCCTGCAGCTGGCCGTGCGCTCGCTGATCGAGCGGGCCGTCGTGGAGATGACCGCCAACCTCTACGGCATGCCCGGCCCGCAGAGCTGCCTGACCAGCGATCCGCTGGGCGGCTCCACCACCGGCCTGACCGGGGGCTATGTCCCCGCCTACAACAATACGGGGACGAACAATGGCACGACCCGCGAAGACCCTGCTCGCTGGAGCGATAAGCGCGATCCCGCTGTTAAGCCTACTCTGCGCGGCCGCTACTAGTCAGGCTCAGACCCCGCCTCCCAGCCAGGTCATCAACAACCAGATCCAGCTGGGCGATGTCTTCTCGTCCGGAACCCTGACCGTCGTCACCGCCACCGACGTCCAGACCCAGGCCAGCTCGACCGGCAACGCCGTGGTGGCCGGGGCCGACGGGGCCGACATGGCCGTGACCTCCAACCAGACCATGGCCGGCTCGGCGATCAGCCAGACAGTGGTCGACATGACCACCTCCCAGCCCGACAGCCTCTATGTCTCCAACGCCGCCACTGGCAACGCCGCCGACGCCTCGATCCAGGGCGCGGCCACGCTGACCGGGGTGATTACCCAACAGACCGACGCCTCGCCGGCCATCACCGCCATCAGCCAGATCGAGGGCGCCGACGCTCAGGCCGGCGACGTCACGCAGGTGACCAGCGCGGCAGGCAACTCCACCACGCTCAGTTTCGACAACAGCGCCGGTGGGGTGCGGGTCAACCAGACCGGCGGCGCCTCGGTGCTGGCCGACGGCGGGGCCATCGTGCAGTACGTGGCCGGCACGGCCGATGTCAGCGGCCAGGCCACTGGCAACAGCGTCATCTCGGTGGGCCAGAATGAATCGGCCGAGCGGCTGGCCATCTATCAGTCCAACAGCGGCGCCCTGGTCCAGGCCAGCAAGTTCACCGCCTATGGCAACTCCAACCTCTCGACCACCAGCACCGTGGCGACCGGCAACCAGACCGCCACCATCAACCAGGGCGCCCTGCTGGACGTCGACAACACCCAGATCAACGCCGCCTATGTGCGCAGCCAGTCGGAGGCTACCTCCTACCAGTTCGGCGGCGCCACGGTGGACGCCACGGCGACCGGCAATTCGGTCCTGGCCGGCGAATACGGCCCCGAGGTCGTGCTCAACAACGACCAGTTCAACGGCGCGGGCGGGGTCGAGGCCATCGCCAGCTTCCAGGGCCAGGAAGGCTACGACGCCACCGTCCGCGCCAACGCCATCGGCAACGACGCCACCGCCTATGCCTGCTCGGAGTGTGCCGGGACGGTCAACGTCAACAGCCGCCAGGTGAACCAGGGCGACGTGGCGGCGACCTCGTCGATCACGGTCGGCGGCACGTCGCGGAGCCTGTACGGGGTATCAACGGCGGTTGGGAACAACGCGGCCTTCTACGTCAGCCGGCCGAACGGGAACTGACACCCAACTCCTCTCCTCTCAGAGGAGAGGTCGACTCGGCTGGGCGTCAGCCCGCCGAGCGGGTGAGGAGACAACCAGCGGCCACGTGTCGGGGGAAACATCCTGCGCCGGCGGAATGCTGAACCGCCGCAAGGCTCCTCCTCCGTGGGACGCCGCCTTCGGCGTGTCCCTCGCTCCTCCTCGCAAGCGAGGAGGAGAGTTGGGTAAACCTACTTATCCAGCGGCCGCAGCATTTCGGTCTCGATGATGATCTCCACCTCATCGAAGACGCCCATCGTCGTCCCCGGGGCCGGAACGCCGAAGCCCATCCCGAAATCGGACCGCTTCAGCGTCCCCGTCGCCGAGAAGCCGATCCTCGAGCCGCCCGGATCCATGGCCATCTTGTCGTAGCCGCCGTTGTATTTGGCGTGCAGCACGACCGGCTTGGTCACCCCGTGCATGGTCAGATCGCCGGTGATGTCGGCGGTGTCGGGCCCGGTCTGCACGACCTTGGTCGAGACGAAGGTCATGGTCGGGAACTTGCCGGCGTCGAAGAATTCCGGCCCCGCGATCTGCTTGTCGAAGTTGAGCTTTTCCGGCTCGGGATAGTTGGTCTGCAGCGAGGCTGGGTCGATCGTCGCCGACACCTTCATCGCCGAGATGTTCTTGGGGTCGAAGTCCAGGGTGGCGTTGAATTTCAGGAAGCGGGCCGTGTAGTGGCTCATCCCCATGTGATTGACCCGGAAGTTCAGGCTGCTGTGCATCGGGTCGGTGTGGTACTGGCCGGCCGGGGCGGTCACCACCGGCGCGGCGGCGGCGGCCGGCGCGGGAGCCTTGGCATTCTGGGCGGGGGCGCAAGCGGCCAGGACAAGCATGGCGGCCGTGGCCATCAGGACGGGTTTCATCGGGGTCTCCATCTCGCAGGGTTGGCGTCGGTCTCTGATGGAACGACGCACGGCCTCGTTCGGCCCCGACATTCGCTCGAAAGTTTTCTGTCGGCTACTCGCCCCAAACTGGGGACATAAGGTCGCACTCAGCCCGAACGGGTAAGCCGGCCCTCGCCTTTCTCCAACCGGCGCCTAGTGTGCCCGTCCAGGGGCCGGGGCTATGCCGAGATCGGATTGGCGGACATTTCTGACGCTCGCGGCGGCGCTTGTGCTCCCGCTGGTGCTGTTCGTCGCCCTGCAGGGCGCCTTCGCCATGCAGGCCCAGCGGCGCTCGATCGAGCAGGACGCCGCTGGCCGGGCCCGCGAGATCAACGCCCAGGTCGATGGCCAGCTGTGGTCGGATCGCAGCGCCCTGGAGGTGCTCTCATCCTCGCAATTCCTCATCGCCCGCGACTGGCCCGGCGCCTATGACCGCATCAGCCGGGTGGTCGCCGCCCGCCCGCGCTGGAAGAACGTCATCCTCACCGACACGGCGACCGGTCGCGAGATCTTCGAGACCCGCAGCGCCCTGGGGAAGAACCGCCCTGCCCGCCCTTCGGTGCGAGCCTACCTGGCCGGCGGCGGGGCCAAGGCCCAGATCGACGGTGTCGGCGATATGACCTCGCCGGGCTGTCCCTGTGTCACCCTCCACGTTCCCGTCCTCGAAAAGGGCGTCCTGACCTATGTGCTGTCGGTCGAGATGGGCACCGAGGACTTCCAGGCCATCCTCAAGAGCCACGCGCCCGAAACCGGCGTCTCGGCGATCGTCGACACCAAGGGGCGGTTCCTGGCCCGCACCCTGAACTATCGCGGCAAGGCCGGAAAACCCGCCACCATCTATGTGCGCCGGGCCATCGCCACCGCCCGCGACGGCTCCTATCGCGGCGTGACCTATGAGGGGCTGAAAAGCGTCACCACCTTCGACACCTCCGAGCTATCGGGCTGGTCGACCCATATCGCCACCAGCGCCGCCCGCCTGTCGGCGCCGCTGCGGGGGGCCTGGCTGCTGAACGGGGTCTCGACCCTGGCGGTGCTGATCCTGGCCGCCGCCCTGGCCTGGTTCACCCTGCGGCGCCTCGCCGAACAGAGCCGCGAGCTCAAGCGCCAGGAACAGTCGCAGCGGCTGGCCGCCATCGGCCAGCTGGCCAGCGGCGTCGCCCACGACTTCAACAACCTGCTCATGGTCATCACCGGCAGCCTGCAGCTGATCGGCAAACGCACCGATGACCCGGCCCTGGTCCGGCCGCTGAAGAACGCCCAGGACGCCGCCGACCGCGGCGCGGCCCTGACCCGCCAGCTGCTCGATTTCGCCCGGGCCGGCCCCGTCGACCTGGAGTCGGTGGACCTGGCGGCCCTGCTGCCCAGCCTCTCGGGCCTGCTGGGCCAGACCCTGGGCCCGGCCATCACCCTCGTCATCGACATCGACCCGGCCGCCGCCACGGTGACCAGCAACGCCGCCCAGCTCGAACTGGCCCTGATCAACCTGGCGGTCAACGCCAGGGACGCCATGCCGGACGGCGGAACCCTGACCATCGCCGCCCGCCCGGCCCGCCAGCCCGGCGGCATCGACCTCACCGTTCGCGACACCGGCCAGGGCATGCCTCCGGCCGTAGCCGAGCGAGCCATGGAGCCCTTCTTCACCACCAAGGGGGTCGGCAAGGGCACGGGGCTTGGGTTGGCGCAGGTATTCGGGATCGTCAGCCGTTCGGGCGGGTCGGTAAGTATCGACAGCACCGAGGGCGTGGGCACGACGATCACGATGACGCTGCCGGCAGCCTAAGCCCTACCCTTCCATCAACCGGTCCAGATGCTGGCGGATATGCGCCGCCTCCGCCGCCGTGTTGGCCAGCGAGATGGCCTGGCTGAACGCTTCCCGCGCCTCGTCCTTGCGGCCCAGCTGCAGCAGGAACGCCCCGCGCGCGCCGTGGAAGTGGAAATAGGCCTCCAGCCGCTCGCCCAGCGGTTCGATCATTGCCAGCGCTGCCTCCGGCCCCGCGACCTTGGACACCGCCACCGCCCGGTTCAGCGTCACCACCGGCGAGGGCTGCAGCCGCTCCAGCGCGGCATACAAGGCATCGATCTCGGCCCAGTCGGTCTCGGCCGGCGTGGCGGCCCTCGCGTGCAACGCGGCGATGGCCGCCTGGATCTGATAGGGGCCCGGCCGACGATGGCGCATGGCCTTGTCGATCAGGGCCAGACCCTCGCCGATCAGCGCGCGGTCCCATTTCGAACGGTCCTGGTCGTCGAGCAGGATGACCTGGCCGTCGGCGTCGAACCGGGCCGCCGAGCGGCTGTGCTGAATGACCAGCAGCGCCGTCAGCCCCATGATCTCCGGCTCGGCCGTGAACAGCCCCAGCAGCAGCCGGGCCAGCCGGATGGCCTCGTCGCAGAGCGCGGCCCGGTCGCCTTCGACCGCGGCGCTGACCGAATAGCCCTCGTTGAAGATCAGGTAGATCATCGCCGCCACCGCGCCGAGACGCTCGGTGCGCTCGACGGCGTCGGGGGCGCCGAACGCGATGCTGCCCGCCCCGATCCGCGCCTTGGCCCGGGTGATGCGCTGCTCCATGGCCGCCTCGCCGACCAGGAAGGCCTTGGCGATCTGTTTCACCGTCAGGCCCGAGACGATGCGCAGAGCCAGGGCCACCTGCTGGGTGGCCGGCAGATCGGGGTGGCAGCAGATGAACATCAGCCGCAGCACGTCGTCACGGTAATGGCTGCCGTCCAGCCGCTCGGCCAGCGGCGCCTCGACATCGTCGAGGTCGGAGATGGTCTCCTCCTCGGGCAGCGCCGTCAGCTTGGAAACCCGCCGCACCGCGTCGACCCCGGCGTTGCGCCCGACCAGGATCAGCCAGGCGGCGGCGTCGCGGGGCGGGCCGTTGCGCGGCCAGGACTTCAGGGCCCGCAGGGACGCCTCCTGGAAGGCCTCCTCGGCGGTGTCGAGATCGCGGAAATAGCGGAGCAGAGCCCCCACGGCCTGGGGGCGGGCGGCGGTAATCGTCGCCCCGATCCAGGCCAGATCACTCATCGGTTAAGGCCCGGCATGCCCGGCCCATCCAGGTCGAGGGCGGGCATGGGAACGCCCGGATCGAAGATGGCCATCGGGCGGATTTCATAGGAGCCAGTACCCGGATTGGCCACAGCCAGGTCCCTGGCGATGGCCAGCACCTCATCCAGGTCGGCGCAGTCGACGACGTAGAAGCCGAGAAGCTGCTCCTTGGTCTCGGCGAACGGCCCGTCCAGCACGATGGATTCGCCGGCGCTCTTGCGCAGGGTGGTGGCCGCCGTGGTCGGCAGCAGCCGCGCCACGGGGCCCAGCTTGCCGGCCTTGGTCAGGCCGTCCTGCACGTTGCGCAGCCGCACCATGCAGGCGGCGTCCTCCTCCTTGCTCCAGGAGCCAATGACCCGCTCGTCGTTGTAACAGAAGATGGCGTACAGCATGGCCGCGCTCCGAGTTCGTGCCTAGGACGCGCCACTATGCCCGGAGCCGACAGGACCACCAAAAAATCCTCACCCGGAGGAGGATTCGCCGGAAGCTAGGCCTCCGCCTTCAACCGGCTCGACAGCAACTCTCCGCTAGCCTCGAGGATCGGATACGCCGCCGCTTCGACCAGGTGGGCGTTGAGCCGCTTCAGATCCCGCAGCGCGTCGACATACAGCGCCGAGGTCTCCACCGTCTGGGTGGTCGCCCCGCGCAGCTGGGCGAAGTGGGCGGCGGTGGCGGCCGCCTCGATGTCGCGGAAGGCTTCCTTCTCGCGCATCAAGAGGCGCGCGCCGCGCTCATCGCCGCTGACGAACAGCGAGCCGGCGGTGCGCAGGTTGGCGATCAGGCGGTCGGTCAGGGCGACCAGCTCGGCGCGGTCGGCCGCGGTGAAGATCAGGTCGCGCTTCAGCCCCTTGGCGATCAGGGCCAGCAACCCCTTGTCGACCACGTCCCCCGCCTGCTCGAGATTGGTGGCGAAGGTCAGGATCTGGGCGATGCGGCGGTGGTCGTCGGCGTTGGAGGCCTCGGGGTCCAGCGAGGTGACATAGGCCTTGATGGCCCGGTTCAGCCGGTCCAGCACATCGTCCGTCCGCCGCAACTCGCCGATGCCTCGCTTGTCGGCCTTCTCGAAAGCGGCCTTCAGGCCCACCAGCATGGCCTCCAGCGCGTCGGCCATCCGCAGGGCTTCGCGCGTGGCGCCGCCCAGGGCGATGACCGGCGTTTCGCGCGCCAGGCTGTCCAGATAGAGCGAACGGCCAGGGTCCGCCGCCTGCGGCCGGGCCGGCAGCAGCCTTTCCAGCAGCCGCGCGTAGGCCTTCAGCCAGGGAAAGAAGGCGAGCGCCAGCACCAGGTTGAAGGCGGTGTGATAGTCGGCGACCGCTCGGGCCGGATCATGGGCGAACCCGGTCACCAGAGCGGCCGCATAGGGGAAGACCGCCAGAGCGACCACCACCCCGAAGATCCGGTTGAACAGATTGCCCAGCGGCAGCCGGCGGCCCTCGGGACTGGCGCCGGCCGTCCCCTCGACCACCGGATTGATCGCCGCGCCCAGGTTGGCCCCCAGCACCAGGGCGAAAGCCGTCTCGACCGGCATCACCCCCTGCCCGGCCAGCGACATGGCCAAGAGGACGATGGCCACGCTGGAATGCGCCGCCCAGGCCAGCACCGCGCCGATCAGGGCCACGAAGACCAGTTGGCCGGAAAGCTGGGCCATCACCTCGCGCACCAGGCTCGAGCCGGTCAGCGGGTGCAACAGGTCGATGAACTGGTGCAGAGCCAGCAGGATCAGGCCCAGGCCGATCATCACCCGCCCGAAATCCCGCAGCCCCGCATCGGCCCGCCGGAACAGCACCACCCCGATCAGCACCAGCACCGGCGCCACGGCGCTGATATTGAAAGAAAGGAGTTGGACGATCAGGGTCGTGCCGACATTGGCCCCCAGCATCACCGCCAGGGCCGGGACCAGCGCCACCAGCCCCTCGCCCACGAACCCGGCCGTCATCAGCCCGGTGGCCGTGCTGCTCTGCAGGACCGCCGTCACCCCCAGCCCGGCCAGGAAGGCCTTGAAGCGGTTGCGCAGGGCCGCGCCCAGGATGCCGCGCAGCCGCGCGCCCAGCGAGCGCTGCACGCCGGTCTGCACCATATGCACGCCCCACAGCAGCAGGGCGACGAACCCGGCCAGGTCAATCAGGGTCAGGGTAACGCCGATTTTCAGAGTCCTCCTATAGGCCATCCCCCAGCGGGATTCACCCGCCGCCTCAAGTGTTTAGGTGAACGTCTGGCGCCGCTTTGGCAACCGGTTTTTTACTCCGTAAACGGACCAACCCCAATCTGGGTTAAGATTGGACGATTTGCCGCGCCCACGCACAATGTTCATGCCTCGTTAGCCTCATCCCGCCAGGATAACCGCGTAAGATTGGAGAACCGCGTTGAGCGCCCCCGCCCGTGTGACCCCGACCCTGGAGCCGAGCGTCGCCGCGACGTTCGATGTCCTCTCCAATGAGATCGAGCTGGCCGGGGCCCGTTGCATCTTCCTGGACACGCTGATCGGCGAGCTGATGCCGACCGTGCCGCCGGAAAAGCGCGAGCGGCTGATCGTCGGCATGCACGCCGTCGATCTGCTGGCTCAGCACCTGACCAGCCTGTCGGCTTTCGCCCGCCGGCTGGGCGGCGACGCCCCGGCCGACGCCGTGGCCCCGGTCGGCCCGGCCCTGGCGGACATCACCCTGGGCGACCTGGCGGACCGCATGCATGTGGCGCTGGGCGGCGAAGAGGCCGGGCTCCAAGACCGTAGTGACCCTGGCGACCTGGACCTGTTCTGACCATGGAATACGATACGCGAGGTCTGCAGGTAATGGTCGTGGAGAGCGACCGGGCGGTTCTGGAGATGGTCCAGATCCGGCTGGACGTGGTCGGCTATTCGACCACGGTCGCCCGCACCGGCCGCCAGGCGCTGGAGGTGCTGCGCAATCTCCGCCCCAGCGCCCTGGTCATCGACCTGAACCTGCCCGACCTAAGCGGGCTGGAAGTGCTGCAGTTCATCAATCCCCGGGCCCCGTTCGCCGTCCCCGCCCTGGTGACCGGCAGGGGCCTCTCGGCCGAACAGGTGCAGCAGGCGGTCAAGCACGGCGCCCGCGACTGCCTGGCCAAACCCTTCAGCGGCGCCGACGTGCTGAGCCGCGTCCAGCGCCTGCTGCGGCGGCCGAGCCCAGGCCTGGTGATGCCGCCGCCGATCATCGACCGGCAGTCGGCGTACGTTTAGGGCCCTGCCCAGCGGTCGAACGCCGCCCGGTCGCCCGCGAACAGGTTCAGGTCCACCGGCCCCTTGATCCCGGCCACCCGCCCGCGGTTGTGGAACTGCCAGATCGTCCAGGCCGTCCGGCCCGAAGGCTTGAACACGATGGAGCGCCGCCATTGCGGGCGGTCCGGCAGGACGCCGCCATAGGCCCGGCGGAATTCGTCGGTCATGTAGAGGACGGCGGGACGGCCGGCCCGCTGTTCGACCGGCCCCAGGAAGGCGTCCAGCTGGAGGCGCAGGGCCGCGCCGTCGGGACGGGTCCCGCAGTTGCCACCGAACTCCAGATCGACCACCGGCGGCAGGGCGTCGACGTCCGGCGGCGTGGTGGCCAGGAAGTTGCGCGCCTGATCGACCCCGGGGCGGCAGAGGGTGAAATAATGATAGGCCCCCACCCTCACCCCGGCCTGCCGCGCGGCCCGCCAGTTCATGGCGAACTGGCGATCACGATGATCGCCCCCCTCGCTGGCCTTGAGGTAGGCGAAGGCCACGTCGTCGGCGGCCACGGCCGGCCAGTCGATGGCGCCCTGGTGATGCGAGACGTCAATGCCCCGCACCGGATAGCGCTGGCGGTCAGGCTGGAAGCGCAGAAAGGCCTGCCACCCGCCCGCCAGGGCCAGCGGCGCCAGCAGGACCAGGATCAGGACGACGAGGGCGGCCCGGCGAAACGTCATTGCGTTTCGTAGCCGCCCCGCTGGCGGGGCGCTACCTAGGCTCCGCGCACATCCCAGCCCAGTAGCGGCCCTACCCCGTCCTGGCCGGGCGGGTGGGACATGTCGTTGGCGTGACGCTCGGTCTCGCGGCGCTCGGCGACATCGCGGATGTGGCTGTCCAGCTCGGCCAGCTTCTCGGCCACGGTGGGCGAGCGAGCGGCGGCGGCCGACAGGGCCTCGTAGCCGGCCCTAAAGCGTTCCAGCACCTCCATGACCCGATGGTCGTCGGCCTCGCCCTCAGGGGCCTGGGCGAAGGCGAAAACCTCATCCAGGTCGGACTCGAAGGCTGGGCTGAGCGCGATATGATCCATGACGCACCTCCTCGATTGCCCCTAGGCAACGGCAGGAGGCCGAGTCGGGTTCCCTCAGTGGGTGGCGGGCGCGACGTTCGGCAACGGCTCGATGACCACCGGCGGCGGCACGAGCGGAACCGGGGCCGGCGGCGCGATCAGCGGCGGCGGGGGCACGTTCATCGCCCCGTAGTTCTTCACCTTCAGCAGGCCGCAGTTGTTGTCCAGCTCAGCCGGCAGGGCGGCGGCAAAGGCCCTCATCTTCTCGTCGCTGACCAGGCGCGAGAGGCCGACCTGGTCGGCGACCCCGCCCGGCTGGCGGCTCTTGATCACCGCCACGGCCCGCTGCCAGAAGCCGGACTGCAGGTTGACGGTCAGGCTTTCGGCGATCGACTGCTGCGGGAATTTCAGATTGTAGGCGAAGCTGCGCACGCAGGTCCGCAAACGCTTGAGCTCGCCCTCGACCTTCAGCGGCTGACCGGCGGCGTTGGTCAGGCAGCTGTCCATCGCCCCCTGCGCCGCCGCCGGGCCGACCGAGAAGCGGACATTGCGGGTCTGGCGCAGGCACCCTTCCAGACGGTCGAACGACGGGATGATGGCCAGCACCAGGGTGTTGTTGATCGGCCGGTAGATCGCCTTGTCATAGTCGCCGATGTCGAAGCGGAACTGGCCCTCGGTCTCCTGGAACACCTGCTGGGCGGCCCGCGCCTCGGCCAGGGCCTCGTTGGCGTCGCGCCAGCCGGCTGGGGAGCTCAGCACATCGAAGGCGCTGTCCAGGGCGTTGATGCGGTCGATGATCACCTTGTCGGTAAAGCGGTTGAGGTTGGCCCGCCGCCCCTCGAAGGCCTTCAGGCTCTGCTGGCGCGAGGCGATGTCGCGGTCGATGAAGCTGGTGGTCGCCGAGCTGGCCATGGCCGAGGCCGCCGCCGTCGCCAGCGAAGCCAGAAAGGCCAGCCACACCGGCACCCCGCCCTTGCGCGCCTTTGCGGCCTTGCGGGCCCCGGTCGTCCGGGGCTGGATGAACAGCCCCCCCTCGTCGTTGCTCTCGTCAGCCATGCTACGCCCCCTCACAGTCCCGCCGCCAACATGCGACGGGCGCGCCCCCGCGTGAAGAGCGAACAACCGGCAGGTTAACCGCGAGAAAGGGCCGCCGGGACGGTCTGTCCGCGGCGGCCCGAACCGTCAGGAGGCCGGGGCGGGCGCCGGCTCCTCTTTCGCCGGCGGCTTCTTGGCGTCCTTGCGGGCCTGGATCAGGTCCTGTTGCGCCTTGAGCAGCTCCTGCTGCGAGGTGATCTGCGCCTTCTGCGAGGCGAGCAGTTCCTTGCGGTCGTCGACCAGGCCCTTCTGGCCCCTGATCGATTCCGAAATCCCGGAAATGGCCGCCGGCACCAGTTTCGGGACCAGCGTCCAGCCCGCCGCGGCGTCGCTGGGCTTGTCATAGGCCACCGACTGCACCTGCCCGTCCTTCAGCTCGTATTTCTGCACCCGGGTGACCTGCCGGGTCCGCATCAACGGCAGGGCCTGGGGATCGCGCGGATCGAGGGCCAGGAAGGCCACCCTGGCGTCCGAACCCACCGGCGGCCCCGCTGGCGCCGCTGCTGCCGGCGCCGTGGGATCCACGCGCCTGACCCAGGCGGTGCAGCCGCGCGGCCGCGAAACCAGGAAGCCCGTGGCGCCCGAGCCGCCACCGCCGGCCGCCGGCGGGGTGGCGCAGCTGACCTGCAGCCAGTAGCCCTGGCCCGGGAACATCTCCACCCAGGCCGAAGCGCCGGCGTTCAGCAGATCAGGGCTGTTGATGTTGATGACATAGGGCTGGGCCGGCGCCCTGGGTTCCAGGGCCGGCAGGGTCCGCAGCTTGGTCGCCAGATAGGCGTCGGCGCGCGCCTTCAGGGCTATGCTGAAGGCGATCTCCGGTTCGGCGACCAGCTTGTTGGCGACCCGGTGTGGCGGATTGAGGTCAGCGCCCACGACCGATGCGGCCCCGCCTACCGCGACCCCGCCCAGACTGGGATTGGCCAGGCCGGCCACCGCGCCGACCGTCTTGAACGCCTGGGTGAGCGCCTCTCCGGACTGGTCCGCCGCCGAGGAACTGACCATGGTCGGCAGCCCCTGGTCGTCGAACTTGATGTCGATCTTGTCCGAGGAATAGCCGTCGTCCTTCACATACAGGGCGACGACATTGTCCGGCGAGGGAACCGCCTTGGTGGCGAAGGACAGGACGAAGGGCTTGACGCAGTTGGCGTCCCTGTAGGCCTGGACCAGCGCCGCGCCTTGGGCCGCGCGCAGATCGGCCAGCTTGACCTGCGCATCCAGGCTCTTGTCGAGGGTGCGGGCGGCCGTCTGTTCCTTGAGGCTGTCCAGCGTGCCAGGCGGGCCCAGGGCCAGGGCGTAGAGCTTGGCCAGGTCGGCCTGGTAGGCCAGCAGCCCCGCCGTCTGCTCGTCGGCCTTGGTCGAATAGGCCTTCTTCAGCGCCTGGCAGTTGTCCGACGCCGGCGGCCCGGCGGCTGGAGTTGTCGCGGGTGTCGCCGTCTTCGCTGTCTTGGCGGCCGGCTTCTTGGCCGGCGGCGTGACCGCGGGCGCCGCGGCGGCGTCACCCGCCGCGGCCGGCGTGGCCGCTCCGGCCGTTCCGGCCGCATCGGCCGCCGGCGGCGTCTCAGCCTCCGGCGCGGGGGCCTCGGCTTCCGCGGCGGGGCCGAGCGTGACCTTCAGCTGGGTGATGGCCAGCGGATAGCTGACATAGAAGCGCTCGCCCTTGCCGGGCGTCAGCGCCCCCTGGCTGGACCGCACCATCGAGCTGGTGCCACAGGCGGCGGTCATCCCGGCCAGCAGGGCCAGGCTCGACACGGTCAGACACTTGCGCTTCATGATCCCCTCCTAGGAATTGCATCTTGCTCCGCAGCATGGCCGGCCTAGGGGCCGCCCGCCGTGACGCCCGTCACGGCGGGCCGGAAAACCCGCTTCAATCGACCAAAGCCTGGTCGGGCAGCACGCTGGGCACGGTCGACCACATCTTGCCCCGCTCCGCCTTCTCGGCCTTGGCCAGGGCGGCGCTGGCCACCAGCTTTGCATGGTCGGGCAGGGCATAGGGTTCGGCGGCCTGCGAATTGACGCCGTAGCCGAGGTCGCCCAGGCTGGCGACGGTCAGGGCCGAAAGGGGATTTCCGGGCGTCAGCAGCGCCCCGGTCATCAGTTCATTGCCGAACAGCGCGTCCCGCCAGTGGGCGTCGCGCGAGCCCAGGGTTCCGCCTTCCTCCACCGGCACCGCCGAGGCGCCCGGGCCGGCCAGGGCGCGGTAGGCCGCCATGGCCTGGGCGCCGAGGAACAGCGGGTTGACCGAGCCGGCCCCCTTCAACAGACGCTTCTGCGCCCAGATCATGCCGAAGCCGATGACGTGCCCCATCTCATGGGCGATCACATCGTCGAGGGTGCCCTTCGCCTCCATGTCGGCAACGTCGGCGATGTCGAATTTCATCTCGCCCTGGGCCGGCAGATAGGCGGCGACACCCGCCGCCTCGCCGCGCAGAAAGGTCGGGCCGGACTGTCCCAGGATGTTGCCCCGGCCGTCGATCGGCACGACCTCGGCGCTGATCAGCAGCCCCTCGATGGTCCGGCCGTTGATCTGGATGCGGGGCAGATCCCCGACGATCACCGACATCCAGCGCCGGGCCGCCCGTTCGAACGCCGACCGCTGGGTCTGGGTCAGGCTGGAGCGGAACTCCAGTTCGATTGCGTAGGCCATGGGAAATGTTCTCCGTGAACAGACCCAGTCTGCCGGCCAGCCGCCGCCAGCGCCGTGACCGAGGTCACGCCGACGGCTCTGGGCCGCCGGCGAGTGGCTGGCCTGCGACCCGGCTGAGGTCGGCTACAGCGAAAACACCGTGTTCCAGCGCCCGTCCTCGATCTGGAACCCCCGCGTCTTGATCAGGAATCTCAGCACCGCCCGCATGTGACCGGCGCCATAGACCACCGAGATGCGGCTGGGGGTCTCGCCTGCCGCGTCGAGCACCTCGCCCAGTCGCTCGATCAGCCGGCGGTCGCGGATTTGCACGATGACCTCGTTGAGCCCTTCGGCCGCCGGGCTGAAGCCGAGCAGTTCTTCCAGGCTGGGGGCGTCGTCCATCCCCATGCCCTTGGCCAGGCTCGCCCGTGTGCCGAACCAGCGGCGCTGTAGGCCGATATAGGGTGAGATCACCCCCATCAGCAGCCGCATCCAGAGCGGAACCTTGCGCCAGGCCTCGGCCAGCTCCTCCTCGGTCAGGTCGGCATGGACGATGCGGGCGGCAGTGTCGGGCGGGGTGCGGGGCTGCAGCGCCAGGTCCAGGCGCGGCGACTTCAGCATCCAGCGATAGGAGGTCGTCAGCCGGCGCACGATCGGCGAATTGACCCCCTCGGTCAGCGCCACGTCGTGGGTGAAGGCGTCGTCGAAGACCTCGCGATAAAAGGCCGGTTCGCCGACATGGATCATCGGAAACAGGGTCACCTCGACCGGCGATCCGTGGCGCCTGAGCCGCCAGCGCGCGGCCCGGACGCCCATGACCGAACTCTCGATGATCTGCACTGGTCCCCCGAACGCCGCCGCCGCCCCAGGCGATGGCAGGGTTAAGGTCGGCCCTGGGCCCCGCCGTTGCAAGGCCCCGTCAGATCTGCCGCGCCCGGCCTTCCCAGTAGGGCGCCCGCACCTTGCCGCGCTGGATCTTGCCGGCCTCGGACCGGGGCAGGTCGCTGACGAAGTCGACGCCGCGCGGGACCTTGAAGCCAGGCAGGTTGGCGCGGGCGAAGGCCAGGATTTCGTCGGCCAGAGCGTCGCCGGGCTCATGGCCGTCCTTCAGCAGGATGACCGCCCTCACCTGCTCGCCCCACTCGTCGTGCGGCACGCCGACGGTGGCCGAGTCGGCCACGGCGGGGTGCTTGACCAGTTCGTTGTCGATCTCCTGGGGATAGATGTTGACCCCGCCAGAGATGATGGTCTCGGCGTTGCGGCCGGTCAGGAACAGGTAGTCGTCCTCGTCGAAATAGCCGACGTCGCCCATGCTGAAATAGTCGTCGACCCGCGAGGCGGCCGTCTTGGCCTCGTCCTTGAAATAGCTGAACCCGCCGCCCGGCGGCAGCTGGTGATAGATGGCCCCCGCCTCCCCGTTCGGCAGGTCCCGCCCCGCCTCGTCCAGGATGCGCACCCCCAGCAGGGCCGGCCGCTTGCCGACGCTGCCGGGCTTCTTCAGCCATTCATGGCTGTCGATGAAGAACCCCGCCCCGCCCTCGGAGCCGGCATAGTATTCGGTCAGCACCGGCCCGAACCAGTCGATCATCGCCCGCTTGACCTCCGGCGGACAGGGCGCGGCGCCGTGGACGATGAACTTCACATGATCGATGGGGTAGCGGGCCTTCACCGCGTCCGGCAGGGCCAGCAGCCGCTGGAACATGATCGGCACCAAGTGGAAGTGGGTCACCCCGCGCTCGGAGATTGTCCGCAGCACGCCCTCGGAATCCCAGCGGTCGATAAACACCAGCGCCGCCCCGGCCGCCATTGCCGCCCGCACGTCGAAGGCCAGGGGCGCGGCGTGATAGGCCGGCCCCGCACACATCTGGATCGAGGCGCCGGGCTCGTAGGCACGCCCCAGATAGGTGGCGAAGGGCGTCACCACGGGAACGGCACGATACACCCCCTTGGGCCGTCCGGTGGTGCCGGAGGTGTACATCATGCCGTTGCCCAGCACGGGGTCGGCGATGTCGGCCCCGTCGAACGACTCCAGGGCCGCCGCATAGTCCTCGAACCCCTCGATCGCCCCGCCGACCGCCAGCTTCACGCTCAGCCCCGGACATCCCGCCACCGCCTCAGGGACCGCCCCGACCCGCGCCTCGGCGATCACCGCCCTGGCCTCGCAATCCCGGATGATATAGCTGATCTCGTCCGCCGACAGATGCCAGTTGACCGGCGTCAGCCGCATCCCGCACCGCAGGGTCGCCGCCAGCACCTCGACGAACTCCACCCGGTTGGAACAGACCAGCGCCACCGAATCCCCCACGCCCAGCCCCCGCGCGCGCAGCAGCCGCACCAAGCGGTTGGCGTTGGCGTTCACGGCGGCGAAGCTGTGGGCCGTCCCGTCGGGATCGATAACCGCCGGCTTGTCGCCGATCCGCCCGGCCCAGACGGCGAACTGCATCCCCGTCAGAGCGGCGGCGTCCAGGCGCTGGGTGAGGTCTGTCTCGGCGAGATCCATCGGCGTCTCCGTGGGCGGTATCCGGCGTGGGATTAAACTGGGAAGACGAGAAGTTAGAGAAGAAGAGCAAGGGGCAGTGACTCGCCCCCGCCTGGGCCACGCTCGACCGGGGACTTACTGAGGCGCAAAGCGCCTCGAAAAAGATCGCCAGGCTTTGACGGCCCTGGCTCGCGCCAGCGCCGTCCCTTCCTCTTCTTCTCTAACTTCTCGTCTTCCCAATTTAATCCCACGCCCAATGCCGAACTCAATCAGCAACGGCGATCAGCATCTTCCCAGCATTCCGCCCCTCGAACAGCCCGATCAGCCCCTCCGGCGCCCGCTCGAACCCCTGCAGGATCGTCTCCTGGTACTTGACCTGCCCGCCCTTCAGCCACCCGGTCATCTCCGCCTCGAACCGCTCGTTCAGATGCCCGAAGTCGCTGGCCACGAACCCCTCCATCCGCACCCGGCTGTAGATCAGAGCCGACAGATTCCGCACCCCCTCGCCCCCGCCGTTATAGGTCGAGATCATCCCGCAGACCGGGATGCGGCCGCGCAGGTTCATCCGCGGCAGGGCGGCGTCCAGATGCGCGCCGCCGACATTCTCGAAATAGACGTCGATGCCCTTGGGCGTGGCCGCCTTCAGGGCCGGGGCCAGGGCCTCGGCCTTGTAGTTGATCACCGCGTCCAGCCCGGCCACATCGCGCAGCCAGGCCGCCTTCTCCGCCGAGCCGGTGGAGCCGACGACATAGCAGCCCTTGATCTTAGCGATCTGCGCCGCCACCGAGCCGACCGCCCCGCCCGCCGTCGAGACGAACACCTGCTCGCCGTCCTTCAGCGCCCCCGTCTCCAGCAAGCCGCCATAGGCGGTGATCCCCGTGCCCCCCAACGCGTGCATGTAGACGCTGAGCGGCAGGTCCGGGTCGGCTTTGAGCACCCGCAGCCCCCGGCCGTCGGACACGAACCGCTCCTGCATCCCGGCCCCGTGCCGCACCAGATCGCCCTCGCGCAGGGTCGCATGCCGCGACTGCACGACCCGCGCGATGCCGCCGCCCAGCAGCGGCGCCCCCAGCGGCTGGTCGGCGTTCAGCCGGGGCCGCATGTAGGGATCGACCGACAGCAGCACCGCCTGCAGCAGCACCTCGCCCTCCCCGGCCTCGGCCAGGTCGGCGTCCACAACCGCGAAGTCCTCCGCGACCGGGGCGCCTTGCGGGCGGCGGACCAGATGGATCTGACGGGTCGTGCTCATGCCTGCTTCTCCGCTTCCGCGTGCGCCGCCGCGGCGGCCGCCATCATCTTCTCGAACGCCCCTGAGCGGATCAGCTCGCGCCGCTCCTCCAGCCCGCGATAGAGCTCCGCCAGCGTCCGGGCGGCATGCTCGTTGGTCTGGATCGCCGCCCAATAGGCCGCGACATGCCCAGCTTTCGGGATCGGATCGTCCATCCCCACCGTCGGCAGCACGTTCTGGATCAGGAACAGCGCCGGGACCAGCGCGCAGTCGGCCAGGGTCAGCCGCCCGCAACAGGCGAACCCGTCCCGCCCGATCATCCGGTCCAGCGCCTTGACGTTGCGCACCACCTGCCCGCCCAGCAGATCGACGATCCCCTGGTTGCGGCTCGAAGCCCGGCTTTGAGCTGAGAGCATAAACATGTTGTTCATCAGATAGATGTCGCCAATCCGCGCCACCGTCCGGATATGCGCGGTCTCCCGCGGGCTGGTCCCCAGCAGCGACGGCTCGGGATAGACCGCCTCCAGATATTCGGCGATTACCTCCGACTCCGGCATCATGTCGCCATCGATATCCAGCACCGGAATGCGGCCGATGGGATGCTCCTGGCGGAAGGCCGGCATGCCGAAGTTCGGCGGTCGCTCGATGGCGATGTCGGTGATCCCCTTAGCGTAGATCTGCATCCGGACGCGGGCGGAATAGGGGCTGAGGTCGCCGGAGTAGAGTTTCAGCATCAGGAGTCCTTGGCAGTTGGCGGCGCTGGCTTGTTGCGCTTGTAGAGGGCCTCGAAGCCGGCGGCCATGAAGGTCACGAACCGGTCACGGACCGCCTCGAAATCATCGGACTTGCACAGATTGCCCGACAGGCGGTCGATGCGCCCGGTCCGGGACAGGATCAGCGAGTAGGCGCCGGATGTGAACTGGAAGCTCCAGAACAGATCCTCGGGCGCGGCGTCCGGCAGGGCCTTTTGCAACAGGCCGATCAGCCGCAGCACCAGCGGATCGAAATAGGTGTCCATCTTCTCGGCGCCGTAGCCTGGCGCGTTGTTCACCTGGGCGAAGATGCGGCCGAAGTTGCGCCAGCCCTCGTCGTCGTTGACGTAGACATCGAACGCCCCGTCGTAATAGGCCCGCAGCGCGCCCTCCAGGGTGGGATGGTCGCCAACCTCGGCCTCATAGGCGTCCAGCCCGGCCGTCCGCGCGGTGACCGCGTACTCGACCCGCCGCTCGAAGACGGCGTCGAACAGCGCCTTCTTGCCATCGAAATAGTAGTGGATCAGCGCCGGATGGATGCCCATCCGGTCGGCGACGTCCTTGATGGTCACCCCGAAATAGCCGAGCTGGGCGAACAGGTCCTCGCTGGTGTCGAGGATCAGCTTCACGCTGGCCGCCCGCTGCTCGGCGCGCGTGCGGCGACCCTCCTTTTTCACACCTGCCGCCATCGGGTTCCCTGATCGGACGCGTCCGAGCCAGGCGCCGTCCACTCGCTGAAATCACTTCCGACGATGGGGCGGCGGCCCTGGCGGGTCAAGCGAGGGCATTGCCGTCTCACAATTTAATTTAGTGCTAAATAAATGAAATTGACGACCCGCCTCTCTTCGGGTTAGCCCTGTGGAAAGCAAACGAAAAAGGGAGGGTTTCGTGGTCAAGGTTGGGAGAGGCACAAGGCAGATCGCGCTGGCGGGAACGGCGCTCGCGGCGGCGATGTTTTTCGCGGCGGGTCCCGGATGGGCTCAGACCGCCAGTCCGCCGCCGCAAGACGGCGGCGACACCACGGTCGATGCGGTGATCGTGACCGGATCGAGCATCCGGGGCGTCCCGCCGACGGGATCCAATCTCATCAGCGTCACGCGTGACGACATCGAGACCATCGGCGCCGCCAACACGCCCGACCTGGTCGCGACCATCCCGCAGCTCAACAGCTTCAACACCGCGCCCCAGCCCAGTCTCTCGGGGTTCGGTTCCTTCGCGCCCGGGATGCGAGGCCTGCCCGCGAGCGCGACGCTGCCGCTCATGGACGGCCGTCGCCTGGTCGCCGCGGCCGCCAATGAAACCAACCCCGATTTCCCGCTGATCCCCAGCCTGGCGATCCAGCGCATCGAGGTCATCGCGGACGGCGCATCCTCGGTCTACGGTTCGGACGCCGTCGCGGGGGTTGTGAACTTCATCACCCGGCGGAACTTTTCGGGCGTCGAGGTCTCCGCCAGCTACGGCGTGGCCGACGACTATCATTCGGGAAACATCGGCGGTCTGGCCGGCTGGAGCTGGGGCGGCGGATCGCTGCTCGCGGCCTATCAGTACACGGAAAATGGCAACATCACCGGCGGCGACAGGGACTATCGCCTGCAGGACTTCCGGCCCTACGGCGGCATCGACACCCGCGCCACATCCTGTCCTTCGCCGAACGTGTTGGCCAACACCTCATTCTGGTCGGTGCTGCAAGGCGCTCCGACATTCGGCGCGGCAAACCACTGTGACAACGGCGCCGTGGCGGACCTCGTGCCCAGTTCGCGCATCCACAGCCTGTTCGTGTCGGGCCGCCAGCAGCTCACTGACCAGGCCACCCTGTGGGGCGAGGTGCTCTATTCGGATCGCAAGGACGAGCTTCGCGCGGCCCCGCCGGCCCAGACAGTTTTCATCTTCAACACCAACCCCTTCTTCCAGGGTCCCCCCGGAGCCACCAACGAGTATGTGCTGTTCCGTCCGGACAACCTCATCGGATCGGACCACTTCACCAACACCGACGACCGGACGGCCGGGAATTCGTCGCTCGGCGTCGACTTTGCATTGCCGCGCGATCTCAACCTGAGCGTCTACGGCACATACGACTGGGCCGGCAACGACGCCTACATCCCCCAGATCAACGCCACCGCGCTCGCGACGGCCGCGGCCGGGACGACGACGGCCACGGCGCTGGATCCCTTCGGGTCCAGCACTTCGCCCGCGGTGCGCGCCGCCATTCTGGACTCGGCGACGGACGTCAACATCGAGCAACGCGCCAGCCTCGCGGCGGCAAAGCTCGACGGACCGCTCCTGGACCTTCCTGGCGGAACCTTGCGTTTCGCCGTCGGCGGCGAGATCCGGCGCGAGACGTTCGAACAGCGCGGGTTTGTCGGGGCGACCGCGGTTCCGGAGAACCTGGAACGGGACATCCGGTCAGTCTACGGCGAGCTCTTCATTCCGATTTTCGGTGAGGGGAACGCCAGGCCCCTGCTGCGGAGCCTGACGCTGTCGCTGTCGGGCCGGTATGACGACTACAGCGACTTCGGATCGACCAGCAACCCCAAGGTCGGTCTGACCTGGGAACCGGCCGAGGGCGTCAGCCTTCGCGGCTCCTACGGCACGTCCTTCAGGGCGCCGGGCCTGCGTCAGGTCGGCGCGACGGTGGGGTCCTACTATCTGAGCGCCAGCCAGTCGGCCACCTACGCCAACGACCCGACCCGGGGCGCGTCCCAGGTCAACACCGTCTATCTGCTCGGCGGCAATCGCGACCTTCAGCCCGAAGAGGCCACCACCTGGTCGTTCGGCGTCGACCTGCAGCCCGTATCCCTGCCGGCGCTGCGCGCCAGCCTGACCTACTACAATATCGAGTACACCAATGTGATCGGCACGCCGACGGTCCCATACGTCTTCACCGATCCGACCTTCGCGTCCCTGGTCTACCGGAACCCGAACGCGACCCAGCTCAACAGCCTCCTGGCGATCGCGACGCCGGTGAACCTGCCCGCGCCGCTGCCGACCATCGGCAACGTGCTGGACCTGCGTCTCAACAATTTCGGCATTCGCAAGACCGACGGCCTGGACTTCGACATCAACTATCGATGGTCGACGCGGTTCGGGGCGGTGTTCGCCGACCTGGCCGGGAACTACATCCTCAACTTCGACACCCAGTTTTCGCCGGGGGCCGCCGTCACCGACAGCCTGAAGCTCGGCACGCCGCGCTGGACGGCCAGGGGCACGCTGGGCCTCGACGCCGGCGCGCTGGCGGTGGCGACCTTCGTGAACTACCGCGCGGGGATCACGAACAACTTCACGACGCCGACGGGGGTGAGCGCCTACGAGGCCGATCCCTACATGACGGTCGATCTGCGGGTGACCTGGACCTTGCCGGATGTCGGCTGGACGAAAGGCTCGGTGCTGGCCCTGCAGGTCAATGACCTCTTCGATCAGGACCCGCCGTTCTTCCCGGCAACGGACGGCATCGGCGGCGCCTACAATCCGATCGGCCGCTTCGTCGGGCTCAACCTGAGAAAATCCTTCTGACTATGCTGAGTAAATCGGCCGGCGCGGCCGGTGATATGTCCGCTCGCGCCGACAGCTTCGATCCCGCGAAGCTCGCCACGATCAGGCCGGCTCTCCAGGCCTTCGTCGATCGGGGCGAGCTGGCGGGTGTCGTGACCCTGGTCTCGCGGGGCGGGGCGGTCGTCCAGGCCGACGCCATCGGCTGGAGCGACATCGAAGCCGGAACCCCGATGCGGTCCGACACCCTGTTCCGCATCGCCTCGATGACCAAGCCGGTCACGTCCGTAGCCGCCCTGATGCTCATCGAGGAAGGCCGGATCGCCCTGACCGATCCGATCTCGCGCTGGGTCCCGGAGTTGGCCGAACCACGGGTGCTGCGCAACGCCGCCGGGCCGCTGCACGATACGGTCCCCGCCCGGCGGCCGATCACTGTCGAGGACCTGCTCACCCACCGGTCGGGCCTGGCCTACGCCTTCTTCTCGGAAGGCCCGCTGCAGCAGGCCTACGACAGCGCCATCGGCGATCCGGCCATGAACCGCCTCACGCCCGACCAGTGGCTGACCGCGCTCGGCGCCCTGCCGCTCGCCTACCAGCCGGGCGAGCGGTTCCACTACGGCCACTCGAGCGACGTGCTGGGCTTCCTGATCGGCCGGGTCGAAGGCCGGCCGCTGCGCCAGGTCCTGCGCGAGCGGATTTTCGTCCCGCTGGGCATGGCGGATACCGACTTCTGGCTTCCCCACGACAAGCGCGGCCGTCTCGCCAGCCTGTATGCCTATGATGACCAGGCCGGCGGGCTCGGCAAGGTCGAGCCGGAGATGTACGACGCGCCGCCGGCCTATACGCCGGGCGGCGGCGGGCTGATCTCGTCCGCGTCCGACTATCATCGGTTCGCCCGCATGCTGCTTGGCGAGGGGGCCCTGGATGGGGTCCGCCTGCTGCGGCCCCAGACGGTCCGGCTGATGCGGACCAACCGGCTGACCGAGGCGCAGCGGCAGGTCCCCTTCGCGGGCATGCCGCTGTGGCAGACCAACGGGTTCGGACTGGGAGTCTCGATCGCCGAGAACCCGGCCGACAACCCCTATGCCTGCGGCGCGCCCGGCTCGATGACCTGGCCGGGGATATTCGGCACCTGGTGGCAGGCCGATCCGGTCAACGACCTGATCCTGATCTACCTGATCCAGCATCAGGTCCCGGTCTCGGCGGGCTCGGGGGCGACCATCGCCACGGGGCGCGGCGCGGCCGGCCGCCGGGCCTTGCCGGTGTTCCAGCAAGGCGTCTATGCGGCCCTGCGACGGCCCGGCGGCCGCTAGGCCTTGTCGATCGCCGCCGCGATGTCCTGCGCCGTCTGTCCGGTGAGGTCCTTGTTGATCTCGCCGATCAGCCTGGCCTGCAGATCCTTATGCCAATGCTTGCGCAGCTCGCCCAGGGTCCGGGGCGCGGCGATGACCAGCAGCCCCTCGAACCGGCCGGCCAGCGCCCAGCCGTTCAACAGCTCGGCCACGCCCGTCGCATAGCCGTCCTCGGCCTGGGTGTCGTTATCGGGATTGGCGGCGCTGGACCGATGCGCCGAGGCCCCGGAGACCCGCTCCGCCATGGCCGGAACCTCCACCGCCGTCAGCACAGGCTCGGCGTGACCGGTATTCCTGAACAGCACCAGCTGCTCGCCATCGACCACCGCCACCAGGGCGCCATTGGGAAGGATCATCGTTTGCTCTCCTGCGACAGGGAGCAACGGCTGGGTGAGGGGGCAGTTGCGTGGGCGCGCGCGCGCGCGTTGGAGGGAGAAGACTGGCCCAATGGAAAATAAGCATAGCGTCCCCCATCTCCTCCCTTATTCGCCCACCTATCTCCCTTGAGGATCGAGCCTCTCGGGATGCGGGAGGGGTGCGGCAGCGGAGGTGCGGCGAGGTCAACCCGGCGGGAGATAGAGATGGCATCCCTTCTCTCCACGGCACCGCAGCCAACAGTTGCTTTGCACCAAGAGCGGCCTACCTTAGGCGCTCGATTTGGATAGATATGCCATGGCCAAGCGAATTCTGATCCTTCACAGCGGTGGCATGGATTCAACCACGTGCCTCTATCAGGCAGTGGCCGACGGCGCGGAAGTCTTTAGTCTCGGCATCGACTACGGGCAGCGTCTCTCAGTCGAACTCATGTATGCCGCCCAGCATTGCACACAGCTAGGGGTGCCGCGCGAGGTGGTAAGCGTCGCATGGCAAAAGCCCGATCGCGACATTCCGCTCGGCCGTGACGTGGCCGAGATGAGCAAAACTGTGTCCACGGCTTTTCTGCCGGCGCGCAACGTTCTTCTGCTGTCAGTGGCGTGCGCGCACGCTAGCGGAATCGGCGCCGAGGAGGTCCATACTGGACTGAATTGTGTGGAGTTCTCAGGATATCCGGACTGCACCGTTGAGTTCTTTGAATCGTTTAAGGCCATGATGCAGATCGCAAATCCGGGCGGACCGGCAATCGTCGCCCCCCTTCTGACGATGACCAAAGTCGAAATCGCTGCACGCGCCAAGGCGCTCGGGATCGGCGAATTCGATACGTGGAGCTGTTATCGGCCGCAAATCTCCACCTCGGGCGTAGAGCCCTGCCACACATGTGACGCCTGCGTTCTCCACGAGCATGCTTGGCGGGAGTTGGCGTGAAGCGAGATGCGGCCTTTGTTGCCTGTTCGAAGACAAAAGCGGATCGTCCTCTGGCGGCCGCAGCCCTCTATGCGTCACCGCTCTACCGGAAGTCCCTACTAGCGGCGCTGGATAGCGCTAAGTCTGTTTTCATACTGTCGGCCAAACACGGAGTCTTACGCCTATCTGATCGCATAGAGCCTTACGATACGACGTTGAAACGGATGCCGCAGGCGGAGCGGAGCCGCTGGGGTGAGGATATCGACAGAACGCTAGACCTTTACGTGCCCTCCCGCAGCGCGGTGAATCTATTTTGCGGGGAGGAATATATCACTCCGCTTCGAGCAAGCTTCAGTCGCCACCGGTATTCCGTGCATAATCCACTCGTCGGACAATCACTCGGCCAGCGCCTAAGAACGCTGCGCGAAATGATCGAGGAGGAGGATCACCGCAGGCTGAAGAGCCGCTTTGACCGTATTCTACACAACCTTTGGATTGGCCAGGCGGGTGGACGGTTAATATCCGAGACAACGGGCAAACAGTCATGGCCCCGCCGAGGGGTCTACTTCGTGCTGGACTCCACCGTGGCTGCGGCCTCGGGCCGAATGCCTCGAATCGTTCGCGTTGGCACACACGCAGTGAGTGCGGGCTCGAAAACCACCCTGTGGGATCGTCTAAGCACGCACCGAGGGACCACCGTTGGAAGCGGCAGCCATCGATCTTCCATCTTCCGCTCGCACGTTGGGCGTGCATTGATGGCTCGGGATGGGCTAGATTTTTCAACCTGGGGGCAGGGACAAAGCGCTCCGAAAGACATTCGGGACCAGGAGCAGGAGCTTGAGCGTAAGGTAAGCGATACGCTGGGTGGCATGCGTCTTTTGTGGATCGACATTCCGGATGATCCCGGTGCTCAAAGCGACAGGGCGTTTATAGAACGGAATTCAATAGGGCTTTTGTCTCGACTTGGCCTGCTATCTCCAACAACCACCAAGGAGTGGCTTGGTCATTACAGCGTCGAATGGAGAATATCGGTGAGTGGCCTTTGGAACCTTGACCACCTCTTCTTGAAACCAGATGCCAAATTTCTGGACGTGCTTAAGGTATATGTAGACCTAACACTAGGTCGCGTCACTCAAGACGAGGCCGCCCAGTTGGTTGACAAGCAGCCGCATCGCTTGGCAGGCATCGATCAACTAACATTGTTTTCGGAGGGGAACTGATTTGGCCGCCACCGCGAAACAGATCGAAATCCTAAAGCGATGCGGACGCCCAGTTGCTCATTTGCGCGCTCAGCTGAAGCGCAAGCGCCTCGGCCTCATCTTTGGCGCAGGGGTGAGCAAGGATATTGGATTTCCGAATTGGACAGAGCTGGTTGATAGACTCGCTGCCCATCCGGAAGTTAAAGGCGTTGAGCAGCTTAAGCGATACAGGCTAGAAAATTCTCCTGCTTTTGTTCTGACACGATCTTTAGCGTCGGTTACGCAACTTCTATTTGGAATATACAGACTGAATAAGATTGAGACTCAAAAGCTCTCCACGCCATTGACGTTTTTTGCCGAGCAAACAATCAAAACAGATTGGCTCCGCCTAATACACCACGAGTTATATAGCGGCCTTACCACTGAGGAGCGGTTGAAAAAAATAAAGAACCATCCTTATCTTTCTTCTTTCTTAGAAATAATAAAACGATCTCCAATAACCGTAAATTATAACTTCGACGACACGTTGGAGCGTATGCTTCTTCTTGCGCGAAATGATGTTGAGCGTGAAAGCACCCGCGGCTACGAGGTAGCCGATAAACCGAACTCACAATTCCAAAAAGACAACAGTGTCGTCTACCATCCAAACGGATTTCTACCGTCCACTTTCGAGGACGGCACAAGCGCTGACGTGATCTTTTCAGACGAGGCATTCCAGGATCAACTGCTCAGCGCCGCCACCGGCAAATACGTTCACCTCTCAAACCATCTTTTTAGAAATACGTGCCTTCTTATTGGCTTATCGCTAGAAGACCCTACCCTTCAAAGTTTACTTCGACAAAACTCTATCGCAAACCCGGGAAATATTCATTACGTTGTGCATTTTGTGCCCGACTTCGGTGCCGCCGATAGTGAGGCAATGAAGACGCTGTTCAGGCAGAACTTTTCCTCTTATGGCCTCTACACTATATTCCTGGATTCAGCAGGAATAAAATTTCTGGCCACCATAATAGCTATGGAAGATGAGCCATTTCATCTGAATTACGCGCAGCATGTACAAAAACTTGTGTATTATCTAGTCGGCTCAGTCGGGTCGGGTAAAAGCACGGCGGCGTCTAATTTCAGAAACCTAATTACCTATGACGAATGGATTGACGAGAGAAAGCCAGAGCTTGCGAAAGCCGAAGAAGACGTGGACCCGAGCGCAATACCAGATATAAATCGCTGGATCGCTGAACAGTTTCGCAAGAAAAACTATGCGCTTCAGTCGTCTAAAGAGGGAATTCATTTGGTCGATAGAGCCCCCCTTGATCCCTTAACATTTAGCGCTCCAGAGGAAAGGCCAACGAAGTCGGCCGCTCTTCTTGAGCAAATAACAGACAATGGAACACGTGAAATCTGCAAAGGTCATATCATTCACTTGGAATGCGGAATGGAAGAAATTCGTATTAGAAATAGTCTCAAGCATAAATATTGGACCGACTCCCAATATCAACAACTTCTTGTTAGAATCGATGAAGTATACGGACCCATGGTTCGAACCACGATATGCACGCGGGGTCGTGATGCGACGGCGGTCGCACGCGAAATCGCAAAGGTCATTTTTTTGGATGACTACAGACCGGTGGACCTCGAAGATACACTGAAACAAGTCCAGGCGGGAACTTATGCCGTATAAGCGGAGGGCCTACCTAGCTGCTCCCTTGTTCAATGACAGAGAGCGGATTTTTAATCTTCAGATTGCTGGCGCGCTGGAGATGAACCTTGATATCTTTCTGCCGCAACGTGACGGAACTCTGTTGGTCAACATGATTGCGGCAGGGGTACCGGCCGTTGTCGCAGAGCAGAGAGTATTTCAGCAGGACTGCGAAGCGATGCGCCGCTCCGAGATACTGATCGCGGTGCTCGACGGAGGACACATCGATGAGGGGGTCGCGTTCGAAATTGGCTTTATGTGTGCCCTTGGACGCGTTTGTGTGGGGCTACAGACCGATGTCCGGCGGGCCCTCCCCTCAGGCAACAATCCGATGCTAATCGGCGGACTGTCGAAAATTTTCAGTGACTTGGAAGGGTTGACGGCCTGGGTTCAAGGCATTCCGCGCGAACAGGACGCAAAGAGAGGGTAAGTTTCGATGGCCCTAGGTCCAATCCTACGAGCGCGTGGCTCGCCCTAGTGGTACAGAATAGGCCGTTCATCGTCCCCTTCATTGACTTTTAATTGCTGCACTGCCACATACCCCTCGTGCGGTTCGCCGCGCTATCCGGCCCGCCGCCGCGTGAAGAGCTCCTTCAGCTCCCCAGCCGCAGGCCACGAACGCCTTTCATATGGCGCCCGGACACGCGGGGCGTCGCGTTTGGACCCCGCGTCGAACGACCGCGCGCTCAGTGAAGCGACGCGGCGCTTGCCGCATACGAAAGACTATATTTTGACCGATTTTGCTTCGCTTGGCCTGGCCAAGCCGCTGCTCAGCGCCTTGGCGTCAGAGGGCTACACCACCCCTACCCCGATCCAGAGCCAGGCTATCCCGCTGGTGCTCAAGGGCGGCGATATCCTGGGCATCGCCCAGACCGGCACCGGCAAGACCGCCGCCTTCGCCCTGCCCATCCTCCAGCGCCTGGCCGAGGACCGCAAACCCGCCCCACGCCGCGGCTGCCGCTGCCTGGTGCTGTCGCCGACCCGCGAGCTGGCCAGCCAGATCGCCGAGAGCTTCAAGACCTATGGCAAGAACATGGGCATGACCGTCGCGGTGGTGTTCGGCGGCGTCAAATACGGGCCGCAGGTGCGCGCCCTGGCCGCCGGCGTCGACGTGCTGGTCGCCACCCCCGGCCGGCTGATCGACCATATCAACGAGAAGGTCGCCGACCTGTCGGCCGTCGAGGTCTTCGTGCTCGACGAGGCCGACCAGATGCTGGACATGGGCTTCATCGCCCCGATCCGGAAGATCGCCGCCAAGCTGCCCCACCGCCGCCAGAACCTGTTCTTCTCGGCCACCATGCCGACCGAGATCGGCAAGCTGGCCGGCGAGCTGCTCAAGGATCCGGCCAAGGTCTCGGTCGCGCCCCAGGCCACCACGGTCGAGAAGATCGACCAGAAGGTGCTGTTCATCGAGAGCGCCCGCAAGCGCGCCCTGCTGGGCGAGCTGTTCGACGACGCCTCGCTCAAGCGCGTGCTGGTCTTCACCCGCACCAAGCGCGGCGCCGACCGCGTGGCCCGTCACCTGGAGACGCAAGGGGTGATGGCCGCCGCCATCCATGGCGAGAAGAGCCAGGGCCAGCGCGAACGGGCCCTGGCCAGCTTCAAGGCCGGCGAGGTCCGCGCCCTGGTCGCCACCGACATCGCCGCCCGCGGCATCGATGTCGACAGCGTCAGCCACGTCATCCAGTATGAGCTGCCCAACGTGCCCGAGAGCTATGTCCACCGGATCGGCCGCACGGCCCGGGCCGGCGCGGGCGGCTCGGCCATCGCCCTGGTGGCCGATGACGAGCGCAATCTGCTGCGCGACATCCAGAAGGTGACCCGCCAGACCATCCCCGCCTGGGACCGCCGCAACGACCGCACCCTGGGCGCGGCCGAGGCTGCCCTGAAGGCGGCCGAACCGGCGGTGAAGGAAAAGCCCGAGCGCTCGGGCGGGCGTCCGCAAGGGCGGAACGGCCGCAACGACGGCGGCCGCACCCCCTACGGCCACCAGCCCCCCAAGCCGACCGGCAAGCCGCACCGCCAGCATCGCCCCGACTCTTACAACCCGTTGGCGGGTGAAGTCGTCGCCGGCGCCCCCACCGTGGCCGACGCCAAGCGCAACCAGCCCCGCCGCCGCAACCGCGGCGGCGCCGGCGGCAAGGGCGGCAGCAACGGCGGCGGGCGGTCTCAGTTCGCTTAGGCGCAGTTCGCCTAGCGTCACAAGCCCTCCCCGGCCGCTTGACCCAGGTCAACGCGGCCGGGCGGAGGCTGCCCGACAGTGATCAGGTCCAGCGAGACGGCCTCTGCCGCCTCGGCCAGCAGAGGACCTGACCCATGAAAACCTTCGTCACCGCCGCGGCGAGCCTGTCGCTGCTCGTCGGCTCGGCCGCTTCGGCCCAGCCGGGCCCGCCGGACGCCAGCCGCTATGGCCCGCGCCCGCCGCAGGATTCGCAGGGCTATCAGCGCTACAACCCGCGCTGGTCGCGCGGCGACCGCCTGCCGCCGCAGTACCGCCAGCCGCAATACTATGTCTCCGACTGGCGCCAGCGCGGCCTTCGCCCGCCGCCCCGGGGCTATCGCTGGGTGCGCTACAACGACAGCAACTACTTCCTGGTCGCCATCGCCACCGGCCTGATCGCCCAGACCGTCTATCGCGACGAGCGCGAGCAGAACTGGGAGCGCCGCTACAACCGGCGCTACAGCTACCAGGACGATCGCTACTGGCAGGAATGCCGTGACAAGCCCGATCCCGCCGGCGTCATCGTCGGGGCGATCATCGGCGGCCTGCTCGGCAACGCCGCCGGCGGCGACGACAACCGCGGCGGGGCGACCCTGGCCGGGGTGATCATCGGCGGGGCGGTCGGCGGGGCCCTGACCAAGGACATGAACTGCGAGGACCGCAGCTACGCCTACCGGACCTACTACAACGGCTTCAATTCCGGCCGGCCGGGCAGCCGCTACAGCTGGCGCAACCCCAGCAACAACCACCGGGGCGACCTGCGGATCGGCGGCTACTACTACGATCCGGCCGGTTTCCGCTGCACCACCTTCTCCCAGACCATCTACATCGACGGCCGCCCCCGCCAGGGCAATGGCCGCGCCTGCCGCCAGCCGGACGGGACCTGGGCGATCGTCAACTGAGGTGGGAAGCGGGGGTCACCCCCCCTTCAGCACCACATTCATCACCGACTGTCCCGGCCCGGCGCCCAGCGCCCGGGCCCGGCGGCTGCCGGCGTTGGTGATGACGATGCGCTCGATACTGCCCGCCGGAAGGGCGTTGACGTCGAAGCCCTCGGCCGGCCGGCGGCCATTGACCAGCAGCAACTCGGGCGACAGCGGCCCGATCACCCGCACGGTGGGCGAGCCCTCGAAGGTGGTCACCGCGCCCTGGGTCCTGGAACGGTCCGAGGTGATCTGGATCCCCGACGATGTGTCGCCCGTCTTTTCACAGGCGAAGGCCCCCTTCAGCGCCCGGGTCACGAACAGCCTGGGCGTCTCGGCGGCCTCCGGCGTGGCGGCGGCGATGGCGGCCCGGGCCTGTTTCTCCAGCGCGATATAGTCGTTGGTCGTCGGCTGGCAGACCCCGCTGTCCTTGGCCGACAGCACCGCGAAGATCACCCCCGTGCAGAAGCCGCTGTCCCGCGCCTCGCCGCTCGCGCAGGCCCGCTGGTAGCCGGCCGCGTCTGACGTCTGGTCGCCCGCCTTGACCGTGCGGCGGCTGGCGTCGGCCGCCACCCCGGCCAGGGGCTGGGCGAAGGCCGCGCCGATGAGGCCGGTCGAGACGGCCGCCACGCCCATGAGGCCGGCGGCGGCGGCCAGGGCGCGCCGCGAGGACGGGCCGGCGGGGCTGAGAATGGCTTTGAAACGCATGGCGTGTTCGCTCCCTTGTTTACGGATGAAGGCCGGCTGGGCGCCCCCCGCTCCCGCCAGCCGCATGGCGGCCAGCAGCACGACGGCGTAGCGGCGGCGCAGGTCCTCGCCGGCGCCGGCCAGCACGGTGGCGTCGCAGATCTCCTCGCGCAGGGCGACCAGGCGGGCAATGCAGAGGTGGGCCGGCGGGTTGAACCACAGCACCGCGCTCAGCGCCTGGTCGGCCAGGATGCGCCAGTTGTCGCGCCGCCGCAGATGGGCCAGCTCGTGGGCGCAGATCAGGGCCAGGTCGTCCGCCGACAGCTGGGCCAGCAGCCGCTCGGGCAGGATGATGGCCGGCCGCATCAGCCCGACCAGCAGCGCCGCCCCGGCCTCCTGGCTGGCCAGGACCGGGATGGCGATATGGGCCAGCTCGCTCACCGGCCGGGCCCGTCGCCGCAGCCGCTCGACCCGCCAGGACCGGACCAGCAGTCCGCCCAGCCCGACCAGCATGCCGGCCGCCAGCAACAGCGCCAGCGGGTCAATCAGGCTTGCCGGATCCAGGCGCGGCAGGGCGATGGCGGCCGGCGCGGCCTTGGCCGGCCCGGCGGCGGCGATCGTGGCGTGGACCTGCGGCGCGGCGCTCGCCACCCGCCGCAGCAGGCCCAGCGGCGTCGCCAGCATCGTCAGCACGGTGAGGCCCAGCCCGGTCCGCCAGACCATGGCCCGCGCCGCCGCCGTCAGGGCCAGCCGCTCGGCCAGCGTTCCGGCCAGCCAGGCCAGGGCCGCCGCCGGCAGGGTGGCCGCCAGGGCGACGACGATGGTGGGGGCGAGCGCGCTCATTGGCCCTCCCCAGGAACGTCTTGGGCGTTGAGCAGGGTCTCCAGCGCCTTGAGCTCGTCCTCGCTGAGCAGCTTGCTGCCCGAGAAGGCCGCCGCCGGCAGGGCCGCGTCGATCTCCAGCACCCCGCGCATCATCCGCTTCAAGGCCGCCCCCAGCACCGAGACCTTGTCCTGGGCTGGGGCGTAGACGGCCATGCCGTGCACCGAGCGCCGCGAAATGAGCCCCTTGGCCCGCATCCGCTCCAGCACCGTCCGGGTCGTCGAGGCGGCCCAGTCCAGCTCGGCCGGCAGGGCGTCCTGCACCTCGCGGGCGCTCATGGGGCCCGATTGCCAGAACAGTTTCAGCAGGGCCAGTTCGGTGTCGGAGGGCGGCATGTGAGTCTCCATGTCGCCGATTCGTTACATTTGTAGTGCGTGGGCGTCAAGGGTCGCGAAGGGACATGATCGGCCTGCGGCCGAACATGTTCCCTCGCCGCTTTGGCTATCTGCCCTTCCACTGCGGCGCGCGCTTCTCGGCGAACGCCCGAGGCCCCTCGATCAGGTCTTCCGACCGGAACAGCGCCGCCACGGCCGGGAACTTGCCCTGGCCGGAGATCGCCGCCTCGAGCGTCGGCTCGTCCAGCCCCTTCATCACCGCCTCCTTGGAGGCCCGGATTGACATCGGGGAACACTCACAAATCAGCTTGGCCCACCTGCGGGTCTCGGCCATCAGGTCCGCCGCCGGCACGACCGCGTTGACGAAGCCCAGCGACTCCCCCTCCGCCGCCGACACCCGCCGGGCGGTCAGGATCATCCCCATCGCCCGCTTCAGCCCGATCTGGCGGGGCAGCCGGTGCAGCCCGCCGGCCAGCGCCGCCAGCCCCACCTTCGGCTCCGGCAGGGCGAACACCGCCGTGTCGGCCGCCAGGATGATGTCGCAGGCGAGCGCAATCTCGAATCCGCCGCCCATGGCCACGCCATTGACCGCCGCGATCAGCGGCTTGGCGAGGTCAAACCTGGAGGTCAGCCCGGCGAACCCCGAAGGGGGCGAGCCCATCTTGCCGCCGCCCGCCTGGTGCTTGAGGTCGTTGCCGGCCGAGAAGGCCCGCTCGCCAGCCCCGGTGACGATGCCAACCCACTGCTCCGGATCGGCGGCGAAGGCGTCGAACGCCTCGTGCAGCTCGAAATGCGCCGGCGAATGCAGGGCGTTCATCACGTCCGGGCGGTTGAGGGTAATGACGGTGACCGGCCCCTCGCGGTCGACCTTGATGAACTCGTAGGCCATCGGACGCTTCTCCCGTTTGCTTTGAAGCGAAGTGGCGCGCCCTTCCCTACCGTCCGTCAATCGCCCTCAGGTCCCGCCGGAATCGCTTCCAGTTCTCGACATAGTGCAGCGCCGACATCTCCAGCACCCGCGCCTGGTGGTCGTCGACCGAGCGGATCACCTTGCCCGGCGCGCCCATCACCACGGAATTGTCGGGGATCTCCTTGCCCTCTGTGATCAGGCAGCCGGCGCCGATCAGGCAGTTCCTGCCAATCTTCGCGCCATTCAGGACGATGGAGCCGATTCCGATCAGCGAGTTGTCGCCAATCGTACAGCCATGCAGCATGACCAGATGGCCGACGGTGACGTTGGCCCCGATGACCAGCGGCATGCCGTGATCGGCGTGCAGCACAGAATTGTCCTGGACGTTGCTGTTCTCACCGATGGTCAAGCAATCGGTGTCGCCGCGCACGGTCGCACCCCACCAGACGCTGGCGTTCTTCTTGAGAATCACCTGACCCATCACCGCCGCATTGGGCGCAATCCAGTATTCATCCTCGCCAGGGAGGTGCGGCGCTATGTCGCCCAGAGCATATATAGTCATCCGCACACCCCGTATCTTTGCGCAAAGGGCTTGATTAACGAGTCCGAAACCAAGTTAGCATCATCTTAGTCGGGCGATTCGAGGGGACGCCAGTCCTCTCCGATCCCGCCACGGGCGGTGTTCGCTCGTGGTCTCCCGTCTGAACGGAGAACCGGGTGTCGCGTTTGGGGTGTCGGCGGCCAGATCCGCCAAACCGTTTTGAGGGCGCTAGCGGGCCACCCGCACGCGCCGGCGCGAACCTTCCTTCGACCGTTCCACACCAAGGGCGAGCCATTGCGGCGTCGCCCTTTTTTCATGTCCAAATGGAGGCCTCATGACCAAGCGAGCCCTGAAGCGGATGGTGCGCGAAGGCGCCTACGACTCCGCCCAATACCCCGAGGACGGCAAGGTGCGCCGGCTTCCCGTGGGGGACAGGGGTGGCTGGTCGCCGCTGCATGGTCAGGATGTTCGCAATCACGAGGAGGGCCGCGACCAGGGCTACCTCAAGACCATAAAACCGAAATCCGACGGCCAGGCCGAACTGATGAAGGCCATCGACGACCGCAACCTGGTCCTGGCCCTGGGCCCCGCCGGCACCGGCAAGACCTACCTGGCCATCGCCAAGGCAGTCGAAGCCCTGGAGGCCGGCAAGGTTGGCCGCATCGTGCTTTCCCGCCCCGCCATCGAGGCCGGTGAATCCATCGGCTTTCTGCCCGGCGACATGGAGGACAAGCTGGCCCCGTACCTGCGGCCCCTCTACGACGCCCTGTCGGACCGCATGTCGATGAAGCGGGTCCGGGCCCTGATGGCCGAGGGCGCCATCGAGATCGCCCCGGTCGGCTACATGCGCGGCCGCACCCTCAACAACGCCTTCATCGTCATCGACGAGGCCCAGAACTGCACCTACGTGCAGCTGAAGATGCTACTCACGCGGCTGGGCTGGCACTCGACCATGGTGGTGACGGGCGACCCCAACCAGTCGGACCTGCTGCCGGAGATTTCCGGTCTGGCCAATGTGGCGACGCGGCTGGAGGCGGTGCCGAACATCGGGGTGGTGCGGCTGCACGAGCGGGACATCGTGCGGCATCCGCTGGTGGCGGACATGCTGGGGGTGCTCTAGCCCCAGCTTTTCAGGAACCTGGCGAAGTAAAATTGGGGGGCGGGCCGCATGGCCTGCCCCCCTTTTTCCATGGCGGCCGCCCGGCGCCCCACCTATCTCTCGCGCTCAACCCAGGGGATCGCCGGTGACACGCCCGTTCGGCCAGAACTACGCCTTCGTCGTCGCCGGCGGCATCTTCCTGGCCCTGCTGGTCACCGCCGGCCTGCGCGCCGCGCCCGGCGTGATGATGGTCCCGCTCGAGCAGGCCTTCGGCTGGTCCAGGGCTTCCATCTCCTTCGCCGCCGGCCTGGGCATCTTCCTCTACGGCCTGACCGGCCCGTTCGCCGGCGCCCTGATGCAATCGTTCGGGGTGCGGCGCACCGTCGTCTGCGCCCTGATCCTGATGAGCCTCTCCACCGGCCTGTCGGCCCTGATGAGCCAGCCCTGGCAGTTCGTCGCCACCTGGGGCGTGCTGGCCGGGATCGGCAGCGGTTCGGTGGCCATGGTCATGGGAGCCACCGTCGTGAACCGCTGGTTCGTGGCGCGGCGCGGGCTGATGCTGGGCCTGCTGTCGGCCAGCACGGCGACCGGCACACTGATCTTCCTGCCGGCCATGGCGGCCATCGCCACCGGGCCCGGCTGGCAGACCCTGGTGCTGACCATCGCCGTCATCACCGGCGTCATGGCCCCGATCCTGTTCTTCCTGCTGCCCGAGCACCCGCAGGACATCGGCCTGGTCCCCTATGGCGCCGAGCCCGGAACGCCGGCCCAGCCTACGGCCAAGGCCGCCGACACCCTGAACAACGCCTTCGGGGCCCTGGTCCGCGCCGCTCGCAAGCCGACCTTCTGGTACCTGTTCGGGGCCTTCTTCGTCTGCGGCCTGACCACCAACGGCCTGGTCGGGGTGCATATGATCGCCTTCTGCGCCGACCACGGTCTGCCCGAGGTCCAGGCGGCCGGCGTCCTGGCCCTGATGGGCATCTTCGACCTGATCGGCACCACCGCCTCGGGCTGGCTGACCGACCGCTACGACCCGCGCAAGCTGCTCTTTGTCTACTACGCCCTGCGCGGCCTTTCGCTGATCGCCCTGCCCTTCCTGGACTTCGACGTGCTGAGCCTGACGATGTTCGCGGTCTTCTATGGCCTGGACTGGATCGCCACCGTGCCGCCCACCGTCAAGCTGGCGACCGAGGCGTTCGGCGAGCGCGACGGCCCCATCGTCTTCGGCTGGATCGCCGCCGGCCACCAGCTGGGCGCCGCCACCGCCGCCATCAGCGCCGGCCTGCTGAGGGCCGCCGAGGGCCGCTATCTGGAAGCCTTCGTCATCGCCGGCCTCACCGCCCTGGCGGCGGCGGCGGCCTCGCTGCTGATCCAGCGGCCCGCTAGCGCCACGCCCGCACCGCAGCCCTGAGGTCGGCGGCGAAGGCCTCCAGGTCCTCCAGAAACGCCGAGTGGCCGCCGCGATAGAAGCGCAGCTCATGGCGCGGGAAGGTCAGGGCCGCCGCCTTGCAGCGGCTCCAGGCGATGATCTTGTCGCCCTTCGACCAGGCCAGCAGCACCGGCGCGCTCACCTTCGGCGCCAGGGCCCGCAGGTCGGCCTCCGGCGAGGCGAACCCCGCCCAGGCCTCGGCCAGGACCGGGGCGATGTCATAGGCCGCCGCCACAATCTGCCGCCGCCGCGCCGGCGCTCGCGGCAGAACCTGGCGGTAGTAGAGGTCGAAGGCCCAGCGGTACCAGCCCGCCCCGCGCGCGCCGGCCCGGAACATCGCCGCCAGCCAGCCGATGATCCGCCGCGCCGGCCCGTCGATCCTGGCCAGCCCGCCCGGATCGCACAGCACCAGCCCGCGCACCGGCGCGCCGGCCGCGCCCATCAGGATCGCCGCCGTGCCGCCGATGGAATTGCCCAGCACCACCGGCCGCCCCAGGCCCAGGGCCACGATGGCGTCGGTCGCCACCATCGCATAGTGCTGCGCCGTCACCGGACCCGTCCCGCGCGGGCTCTGGCCCTGTCCAGGCCAGTCCAGGGCGACGACCTCGAACTCGCCCCCGACCGCCTGGGCCAAACCCTCGAAGTCGCGGCTGTCATGGCCGATCGCATGCAGGCAGAGGATCGGAATCCCGCGCCCCCATCGCCGCACGAACAGCCGCTCGCCGGCCGCTTCGATCGTCTGTGATTTTCCTATCACTTTACACCTCGCTTGTGATATCTACATCACATGATCGAGGTCGAGCACAAGCCCACGCGGCAGAAACTGATCGAGGCGGCGGCCCAGGCCTTCAACGCCGGCGGCTATTTCGGTACGGACACCAATCGTATCGCCCGGGCGGCCGGCTTCGCGCCCCAGACCTTCTATCGCCATTTCGAGGACAAGCTGGCGGTGTTCATCGCCGTCTATGACGACTGGCGCGAGAGCGAGCGCCTCGCCGTCCGCGCCGCCGCCCGCGCCCCCGATCCGGACCTGGCCATAGCCCAAGCCTCGCTGGACCATCACGTTCGCTGGACCGGCTTCCGCCGCTCCCTGCGCCTTCTGGCTCTGGAGGAACCGAGGGTTCGCGACGCCCGCACTCTCAGCCGTCGCCAGCAACTGGGGGACCTCGCCAAGGCCCCCGGCAACCGGGGCCGCGAGCCGGCGGACCTGGCCGCGGCGCTGCTGAAGGTCGAGCGGGTCTGCGACGCGGCGGCGGACGGCGAATTGGCCGACCTGGGACTGGGCGAAGCGGCCATCCTCGGACTGGTTATCGATGCCATCCGAGGCGCGCGAGGGCGGGGCTAGCCTAGTCCGCCAGAAGCTGGTCATTATCCGCCCCTAACCCTCGGGGAGGCGTTTCGTGAACCGCGTAGAACTGACCATCCGGTCGCTGATCCTGGGGGTGCTGATCACCCTGGTGTTCACGGCGGCCAACGTCTTCCTGGGCCTCAAGGTCGGCCTGACCTTCGCCTCCTCGATCCCCGCCGCGGTGATCTCGATGGCCGTGCTGCGGATGTTCAGGAGTTCGACCATCTGGGAGAACAACATCGTCCAGACGGTGGCCTCGGCCGCCGGGACGCTGTCCTCGATCATCTTCGTGCTGCCGGGCCTGATCATGGTCGGCTGGTGGACCGGCTTTCCGTTCTGGACGTCATTTTCGGTCTGCGCCATCGGCGGCCTGCTGGGGGTGATGTATTCCATCCCGCTGCGCCGGGCCCTGGTCACCAACAGTCCCCTGCCCTACCCCGAAGGCGTCGCCGCCGCCGAGGTGCTCAAGGTCGGCGTCGGCTCCCGCGAGACGGCCAAGGAGGCCGCCGCCGAGGGCAAGGCGGGCCTGGCCACCGTCGTCGTCGCCTCCGCTGTCTCGGCGGGCCTGGCCCTGCTGACCGCCACCAAGGTGGTCGCCACCGAGATCGGCGGCTTCTTCCGGGTCGGGGCCGGGATCGGCGGCGCCTCGACCAGCTTCTCCCTGGCCCTGCTGGGCGCGGGCCATCTAGTCGGCATCTCGGTGGGCCTGGGCCTGCTGGCCGGTCTCATCCTGGCCTGGGGCGTGCTGACCCCCATGCTGACCAGCCACTACACCCCGGATATGGGCGCCATCGGCGACTACGCCACCGGCATCTGGCGCACCAAGGTCCGCTTCATCGGCGCGGGGGCCATCGGCACCGCCGCCATCTGGACCCTGGGCAAGCTGGCCGTCCCGCTGTGGACCGGCCTGACCTCGGCGCTCGCCGCCCAGCGCCGGCGCGGCGAGGGCAATACCGAGGATATCCCGATCACCGAGCGCGACATCCCCATCGGCATCGTCGGCCTGATCAGCCTGCTGGCCATGGTTCCGCTGGCCTGGCTGCTGTGGACCTTCCTGCAGGCCGGCGGCATGGCCACGGCCCAGGCCATCCCACTGATCGTCGGGGCGCTGGTCTACATCGTCATCGCAGGCTTCTTCGTCGCCGCCGTCTGCGGCTACATGGCCGGGCTGATCGGCAGTTCCAACAGCCCGCTGTCGGGCGTGGGCATCCTGGCGGTGCTGGGCGCGGCCCTGCTGCTGGTCATGGCCCGCACCACCCTGGGCGTCGAAGCGGGACCGGTGCTGGTCGCCTTCGCCCTGTTCACCACCGCCGTGGTGTTCGCGGTCGCCACCATCGCCAACGACAACCTGCAGGATCTGAAGACCGGCCAGTTGGTCGAGGCCAGCCCCTGGAAGCAGCAGGTGGCCCTGATCGTCGGGGTCGCGGCGGGGGCCATGGTCATCCCGCCCATCCTCGACCTCCTGAACCACGCCTACGGCTTCGTGGGCGGCCCACCCGGTATCTCCGGCGATCCGCTGCCCGCCCCCCAGGCCACGTTGATCTCGGCCCTGGCCAAGGGCGTGCTGACCGGCGACCTGGAATGGCCCCTGATCTGGATCGGCATCGCCATCGGGGTGGGCATCATCATCGTCGACGAGGTGCTGGGCCTTTTGAAGCTCACCCGTCTGCCGCCGCTGTCGGTCGGCATCGGCATCTACCTGCCGATGAGCACCACCGCCCCGGTGCTGATCGGCGCCATCCTGGGCTGGGCCTATGACAAGTTCATCGCTCGGGGGCCGCACGAGGCGGTGATGAAGCGGCTGGGCGTCCTGCTGGCCTCGGGTCTTATCGTTGGCGAGAGCCTGATGGGCGTGCTGCTGGCCGGCATCATCGTGGCCACCGGCAAGGAGAGCCCGCTGGCCCTGGTCCAGGAAGCCTTCGAGCCGACGGCCATCAAGCTGGGGGCCGTGGTGTTCGCGGTGCTGGTGCTGGGCCTCTATGCCTGGGTGACGAACCTGGGCCGGCGGACCGCCGCGCCGGACAACGCCTAGCGCCGCTCTAGCCTTCCGGGTTTGTCAGGCGCGTGAACACCCGGTTCCGGCTCTTCGGCCCGGCGGATGCTTCCGACGCAGGAAGCAGCCGTATTTCCGGCGGATCGACGCTGACCACGTCGATGCACTGCCACTCGGTGTAGAGCGACCAGTGGGTCAGCGGGCCGGGATAGTCGTCGGTGGCGAGGGTGGCGGCGGCGACGTAGGCCAGGAAGGCGCTGTTGGTCCGGATCTGCAGCCGGTCGTCGCCGAGCGCCTCGCCGTCTACCCGAGCGTAGCTTTCGTTGCGGACGACATAGGCGACATAGCAATACCAGATCAGCTCGAACCTGCGGCTGGTCTCATCTGGCTTGACCGGGCGGGCCTCGCCGACCTCGGTCATCTCCGGAGCGCCCGGCTTGGCCTCGACGACCACGATTCGCAGATCGTTTTCCGCCGGCTCGCCGATATCCTCAAGCAGGAGCGAGACCCGGCCTTTGGGAAAATCCGCCGACCCGGTCACGCCGCTCGTCCTAGACCTCGAGGTCCTCCGCCAGGATGGCCATCTCGAACAGGAACGAGCCGTCCTCGTCCTCGTCCTCATAGATGACGCCGATGAACTCGCCCTTCAGCTCGACCTCGGCCGAGTCCTTCTGCTTGCGCGCCTTCACGGCGACATGCGGGTTGCCGAAGGTGCGCTTCAGGT
The DNA here is from genome assembly GCF_030814835.1 of Caulobacter ginsengisoli. Lineage (GTDB taxonomy): Bacteria > Pseudomonadota > Alphaproteobacteria > Caulobacterales > Caulobacteraceae > Caulobacter > Caulobacter ginsengisoli. The sequence continues at coordinate 265,376 of NZ_JAUSVS010000001.1, read as the reverse complement.
GCGCCTCGATCTTCTGGATGTCTTTGTCGTCCACGGGCGGCCCCTTTGGCTACTGGCGCGCATACCTAGCGGCGCCAGAGCCTGACGCAAGCCTTAGATTTGATAGTTGAAGCAGTCTTCCGGAACCGTGTGGTCCATGCTGCGGGCCGGTTCCTCGCAGGTCGGGCAGTTGACCAGGCGGGCCGGGACGCCGGCGGCGGTGCAGCCGGGCGGAACGTCCTTGAGCACCACCGAGCCGGAGGCCACCTTGGCGTAGTCGCCCACGGTGATGTTGCCCAGCACCTTGGCCCCGGCGCCCAGCAGGACCCCCTTGCCGATCTTGGGGTGGCGGTCGCCGCGCTCGGCGCCCGTGCCGCCCAGGGTCACCCCATGCAGCATCGAGACATCGTCCCCGATGCGGGCGGTCTCGCCGATGACGATGCCGGTGCCGTGGTCGAAGAAGATGCCCTTGCCGATGACGGCGGCCGGATGGATGTCGACCTGGAAGACCTCGCTGATGCGGCTCTGCAGGTAGAAGGCCAGGGTCTGGCGGCTGTGGGTCCACAGCCAGTGGCTGACCCGATAGGTCTGCAGCGCCAGGAAACCCTTGAAGAACAGGAAGGGCTGCACATAGCCCTTGCAGGCCGGGTCGCGCTCGAACACCGCCTTGAGGTCCGCCTCGGCGGCGGCGATCAGCGACGGGTCGGCCTGATAGGCCTCGTCGGCGAACTCGCGGGCGCTCATGGCCCGCAGCTCCTGGTCGGCGACCTTGCGGGCCAGCTGATAGCTCAGCGCATCGGCCAGGTTGGTGTGCGAGAGGATGACGGCGTTCAGCAGCGAAGCCAGGGCCGGCTCGTCGCGCGCGGCGCGTTCGGCTTCGTTGCGCAGCGAGGCCCAGACGGGCGGCGCCGAAGTGGCTTCCACCACTTCCAGATGATTGGCCATCGATGGCCTCCCTGTTTCCGGCGACATCCTTAGCACGATGCGGCTTGAACGTCTGCCAGCAGCCCCTTTGATGGGCATATGGGTATCCAAAAGCAACTTCGCCAGCGGCCTGAGGTCGCAACACGACGGTATTGCTTGGTGGTTAAGGTTTTTCCGTCATGCTGGGTTCATCTCAAGTTCGGGACCCCAGAATGACCTTGCCCAGAGTTCTGCTGCCGGCTGCCTGCGCGCTGCTGGCTCTCGCCCCCGCTACCTTCACTCAGGCCGCGCCCGCCGAGGGCCGGGTGACCGGCGAGAACCTGGCTCAGCTGCTCAAGAGCGACCATGTCTGGTGCGCCGAGTGGCGCGGCCGCGACACCAGCTGCGAGGACGTCGGCTTCATCGACGTGATCGACGCCAAGACCTTTCGCCAGACCTATCGTTACCAGCTCAGCGACTCGCCCGACCTGCAGATGATCGTGCGCCAGACCGTGCAGCTGGAGGGCGACGCCCTCTGCGCCAAATTCCAGTTCAAGGACCTGGACGTGGTGGTGCTCGAGGACGGCGCGCCGGCCACGCCGGAGAGCGCGGCCCCGGTCATAGCCATGCTGGCCGACTCGATGTCGGCGCTGGAAGGCAAGATGACCTGTGAGCACTTCTCCCGCGACGCGGCGAGCGGCGACCTGGTCTCGTTCGTCACCCTGGACGGCGAGATGAGCCCCGATTTCGACAGCCGCTACCGCCTGCTGACCCCGGACGCCCGCATCAACCTGCGCCCGCTGATCCAGCCGGAAGAAGAGAGCAGCACCACCTCTATCGCCTAGGCCGTCGGCATCGCTTAGATACGGGGGCATGCGCAACGCCCCCGCCTTCGGCGATCCCCTGCCCCAGCCCGCGACGCCGGAAGTCCTCGACTTCCTGGCCCGCCGCCGCTCGTCCTCGGCCCTCAGCCTGCAGGCGCCCGGGCCCAGCGCGGCGCAGCTCGACGAACTGCTGACCCTGGCCGCCAGGGTTCCCGACCACGGCAAGCTCTCGCCCTGGCGGTTCGTGGTGCTGGAGGGGGCCGGCAAGACCGCCTTCGCCGAGAAGCTCGAGGCGCTCGCCGAGGGTCGCGAGGACGGCGTCAAGCTGAAGGCCAAGCTCGCCAAGCTGAAGACCCCGCCCATGGGCGTGGCGGTCATCTCCCGCTATCTGCCAGGCGACATCCCGGAGTGGGAACAGCGGCTGAGCGCGGCGGCGGTGTGCCTGAACCTGCTCTACGCCGCCACGGCCATGGGGTTTGGGGCCAACTGGATCACCGACTGGTACGCCTACGACGCCGAGGCCAATGCGGTGCTTGGTCTTGGCGAAGGCGAGAAGGTCGCCGGCTTCGTGTTCATCGGCCAGGCGGGCGAGGTTCCGCTGGAACGCGTGCGGCCGGATGTCAGCGCGCTGGTGAGCCGCTGGGGCGATAGCGCCTAGCCTCTACCCCGATACGGCGCCACGCCCTGGTCCGGCAGCCACAGCCCTTCCGGCGGTTTTCCGGTCTGCCAGAAGACATCGATCGGGATCCCCCCGCGCGGGAACCAGTAGCCCCCGATCCGCAGCCATGCCGGGTCCAGCAGCTCCACGATCCGCCGCCCGATCGCCAGGGTGCAGTCCTCATGGAACGCCCCATGGTTCCGGAAGCTGGCCAGGTAGAGCTTCAGCGACTTGGACTCCACGATCCAGTCGCCGGGGACATAGTCGATGACCAGATGGGCAAAGTCCGGCTGGCCGGTCACCGGGCACAGCGAGGTGAACTCCGGCGCGGTGAAGCGGATCAGATAGGTCTGGCCGGCCTGCGGGTTGGCGACGCGCTCGAGCACCGCCGCCTCGGGGTTGGCTGGCCACTCGGTGGCGTGGCCCAGCTGGGTCAGCTTCGTTTCATCCATGGCGGCGCTTTAGACCGCCCGGCGGGATGGGACAAGGCGCGTGGTCCGCGCTATCAGGCTGCAACCAGATCAGGGAGAGCGACCATGGCGGCCAACGATTTCGCGGGATGGACAGTGGTGGTGACCGGAGCCTCGACGGGCCTGGGCCGGGCCATCGCGGTGGAGACCGCCCAGCGGGGGGCCGCCCTGGTGGTGGTCAACTACGCCTCCAGTGCTGACGACGCCGCCGAGACCGCCCGCCAGTGCGAGGCGGCCGGCGCCAAGGCGGTCCTGGTCCAGGGCGATGTCGGCGAGGACGCCGACTGCATCCGTATCGCTGAGGCCGCCGCTCCCAGCGGCCGCATCGACGCCCTGTTCAACAACGCCGGGGTCACCAAGTTCGCCCCCAACCACGCCGACCTCGACGCGGTGACCGCCGACGACTTCATGCGGCTCTACCGGGTCAATGTCATCGGCGCCTACCAGATGGTCCGCGCCTGCCGCAGCCTGCTGGAAGCGGCCCCGCAGCCTGGCGCGGTGGTCAACACCGCCTCGATCGCGGGCGTCACCGGCATCGGCTCCTCGGTTCCCTACGCCGCCTCCAAAGGCGCCATGACTACGCTCACCCTGTCGCTGGCCAGAGCTCTGGCCCCCAGGATCCGGGTCAACGCCATCTGCCCGGGCTTCATCGACACGCCCTGGTTCGGCAAGGGCATGCCGGAGGCCTCGGTCGACCGCCTGCGGGCCGGCGCCGCGGCCGCCACGCCGCTGAAGGTGGCCTCCACGGCCGAGGACATCGCCGCTTCCGCCGTCTTCCTGGGCTCGACCGCCTCGCGCCACATCACCGGCGAGACCCTGCTGGTCGATGCGGGCAGCCATCTGGGCTATGCGCCGATGGGAATGCGGTAGCCGCCTTTACGCTTCCCCTGACGGGCGACCGCCGGGAATCGTATCGCGCGTATCGCCCCGTTCCACCGTGAGGAGGGCGCCCAAAAATTGGGCTACCGCGCGCTGGGACGCTCGTTTCAGCGACAGGTTGGTTAAGGTTTCCCCGCCCATGCTGCGTCGCGGTAGGGTCAGGCTCTCCGCGCACGGCACATTTGAGCCGCACGCAGGATCCCCTTCGCAAACCGGGGCCGGCGAAAAAAGAAGGGGATATACCAAATGAAGACCTGGAAACTGGCCCTGGCCGCCGCGGCGGCCTCGCTTTCGATGGGCGGCGTCGCCCTGGCCGACGATGCGCCGGCGGTGACGTTCAATGTCGGGGTGGCCTCCGATTATGTGTTCCGCGGTGTCAGCCAGACCGACGAAAGCGTTCAAGTGTTCGGCGGCGCGGACGTGACCTCGGGTATCTTCTACGCCGGCGTCTGGGCCTCCAACGTCGACTTCGGCGACGACACCTCGGCCGAGGTCGACGGCTATTTCGGCGTCAAGCCGACGGTCGGCGCGGTCAACCTCGACATCGGCGCCGTCTACTACGGCTACGTCAACGCCCCCTCGGGCTCTGACTACGGTTACTGGGAAGGCAAGATCGCCGGCTCGGTCCCGGCCGGTCCGCTGACCCTGGGCGCGGCCGCCTACTACTCACCGGACTTCTTCGGCGGTGTGGGTGACGCCCTCTATTACGAGGTCAACGCCTCGGGCTCGCCCGCCGACAAATGGACGGTCAGCGGCGCGCTGGGACACCAGACCATCGATGATTTCAGCGTTCTGGACTACACGACCTGGAACCTGGGCGTCAGCTACGCCTTCACCGACAAGATCTCGGCCGACCTGCGCTACCACGACAGCGACATCGATTTCTGCTCGAGCATCTGCGACAGCCGCGTCGTGCTGTCGCTGAAGGCCACCCTGCCCTAGCCGCTTCCTCCCAGGAGGCTAGAGGCCGAGAAGCCGTCGCGGACGACCGCGGCGGCTTTTTCGTGCGCCATCGATGGTGTTTCCTACGCGCCGTCGGCGACGTATCCGGGCGCCGGGCCCCGCAGGACGGGCGGGTTTTCGGCGAGGTCCAGGTCGAAGCCGTAGATAACAGCCGGCCGGCGGGTGTTGTCCGGATCGACGAAGCCGAGCTTCACCTCCCAGGCGCCGGGACGGCCGCCGGCCCGCGGGGCCGCCGACACGCCGTCCAGCACCCGGGCGCCGGCCCGGGCCAGCACCCCGGCCAAGACCGGGGCGTCGGCCGCCACCGCGTTCAGGGCGCGGTCCGCCGGGCTGACCCCGGGGTTGCGGCAATCGCGGTAGAGCCGGTCCAGGACGGGGTCGACCCTGTCCAGCGCCGTCATCCTCCCCGGATCGCCGAGGCGCAGGACGGCAAGGCTTTGCCCTGACAACAGCTGGGCCGCGCCACCGGTCAGGACGCCGGGGACGGCAACCCCCTCGGCCATGAGCCCGGCTGCCAACGCCTCGTAGACCCGACCGGCGAACGGCCCCTCCGGCAGCAGGCCATAGAGCGGGCCGCCATCCAGGTTCAGGGTCCAGATCAGGGCGGCGGCTTCCGACGGCGCCTGTTCCAGATAGGCGGCCATCTGGCGCGGGTCGTCGGGGTTTGCCAGACGGACGCGGAAGCGATCGCGCCGCCCTTGCGTGCCGAAGTCATAGCCGATCTGGCCCAGGCAGAAGACAGGGCCGGGCGCGACCGCCATGGACGGCTCCACCGCCCGCCCCTTGCCGGCGTTCAGCGCGAACAGTTCCCGCACCGCCCCCTCGATGTTCAGAAATCCCGCCAGGGCCCGCTCCCGCTCCTCCGGCTCGGCCGCGTCGCTGGGGGTGGCGGTGGTCAGCAGGGCCTGGCGGACCTGGGTGGCGTCCAGGGTCCAGCCCTGCTGCAACTGAAGGCTCATCAAGAGGCCCGCCACGCCGGTGACGATGGGAGCCGCGCAGCTGGTGCCCTTCTGCAGGACCGTGCCGCCGTCCGGCGCGGCGCCCAGAATATCGAAGCCGGGGGCGACGATGCCCTGCTCCTGGTAGACCCCGCCCCAGTTGCTGAACCGGGCCATGTCGCCATCGTTGTTCGAGGCGCCCACCGCCAGCACGCCGGGGATGGCGGCGGGGAAGCACCAGCACTCGCCCCGGTCATTGCCGCCCGGGGCGACGATCAGGACATTGTTGTCCAGGCAGGTCTGGATCGCCCGGGCCAGCATATCGTCGGGCTGGCCGGACATGCTGGGGATGCAGGCGGCGATATGGATGATGTCGGCCCCCTCGCGGAAGGCGGCGCCGATGGCGTTGGCCAGACTGATCGGGTCGACGGCGGTTTCGACGTTCCAGAGCACCGGGATGCTCAGCCCCCGGCAGCGCGGCGCCACGCCTTCCACGCTGGTCCCCGGCTGGCCCAGGATGACACTGGCGATGTGGCAGGCGTGCTCGGCGGCCCCCTCGCCCACCGACTTGTCCGACCAGACGCCGTCAAGAACCGTCAGGTCGGCGCCCTGGAAACAGGGATGATCCAGCGCCACCGGCCCATCGAGGATGGCGATGCAGATCCGCCCATCGCCCAGCGTGCGCCGCCGCAGGGCGTCCATGCCGGGGATGGCCAGGACCTCGGTCACGGGCCCCTACTTGCGGCGACGGCGGGAGGCGCGGCCGATCTCGGCGTAGCGGGCGGCGATCCTCAGCCAGGCCTCGGCGTTGAAGATCACCCCGGTCTGGTAGCGCCAGCCGGGATGGGCGAGCGCCGGAGCGGCCGCCCGCGGCTTGGCGGCAGGCTTGCGAGGCGCCCGGGTCACCGCCTGCCCCCCAGCTGCTGGGTCTTCAGCCGGTCATAGCCGTGGCTGATGAACCGCTGCGGGTCGTTGTAGTTCATGCCGTGCACCAGATCGAAAAGCCGGTCGAGGATGTGCACGGTCTCGCCGTTGGTCAGGGAGACCGTGAGGAACGGGTGAACGACCTCGGGCCTTCGGATCGGCGGAGTGAAAGGCGGCAGCATCGGGTCCGCCTCAGGTGGTGGTCGAGTAGCTGACGACCTTGCCCAGGGTCACCGGCAGCTTGTCGGAGACATCCAGGGTGTAGCGATAGACCGTGAAGGCCCGGGTGGTGTTCTCCGGGTCCATGAACTTCAGCTGCACGTCCCAGCAGTCGCTGTCGATGCGGCCATAGGGGCTCTTCACCACCGCGATGCGGTCCAGCGACTTGCCCTTGGCGAGCGCGGCGGCCAGCACCTCGGTCAGCGAGAAGATGTTGGTGGCCGCATAGTTCATCGCCCGGTCCGGTGAGGTGACGCCGAGGTTGCGGTACTCGTAATAGAGCTTGTTCAGCACCTGGCGCAGGATGTCCTCGGGGCTGTCGCGCCGCGCCCCGGCCGGGTCGGGACCGGCGTCCTTGAGCGCCTGGACGATGGCCGGCCGGGCCCGGGCCAAGAGGTCGGTGGTCTTCCAGGCATACATGCCGCGCGGGGCGTCGACGATCAGCTGGCTGACCTCCTGGCCCGAGAACAGCCGCACCGTGCGCCCGGTCAGCACCGCCGGCACGCTGACCCGCTCGACATAGCCGTCGGAGAGGTCGGGCTGCGACTGGCCGTCCAGCATGTCGACCAGGGTCTCGTAAACCCGGGCGGCGAAGGGCCCGACCGGCTCGACCGCATAGACCGCCGTCAGTTCCAGGTTCAGCGTCCAGATCAGCGAGCTGGCCTCGTCCGGCCGGTATCTCAGATAGGCCACCATCTGGCGGGCGTCGTAGGGATTGGCGGGGGCGGCCTGGAAACCCTGCCCCTCCAGGTCCGACATCGCGGCGCCGTCGCCGGCGTAGCGGAACTCGTCATTGCCATCGACATTGCGGTACCAGACCGGCGGCATCTGCTGCTTGAAGCTGTCACGCCGCGCCTCGGTGCCGAAGTCGTAGCCGACCAGGCCGATGAAGAAGACCAGCCCCTTGCCGACATCGCAACCGCAGCCGGCCGACGGCGCGACCCCCAGGTCCAACGGGCGAGCCCCCAGCGCGGTGGGCGCGGCCTGAACCGGCTCATACTGCGGCCGGATCTCGGCCGCTCCCGCCCCGACCATGGCCGGCATCGGCGGCGGCAGGGTTTCCAGCTCGGCCTGCGGCGCCACGGTGGTTTCACGCGGTTCGGACATAGTCGCCTCCCTCGATAAGGAATTCATCGCCCCGACCGCATCCAGTTCGCCCGCCATGTACGGGCTGCAGTCTTCGATATGCATGGGATCGCAGGCTTTCGCCCCGTTCAGGATGGCCCGCCGCACGCCGTGCGGGTCGGGCGTTTCGCCCCGCCCGGCCTGCAGGCTGAGCAGCAGGGCCGCCACGCCGGCGACGATGGGGGTGGCCAGGCTGGTGCCGGTCTGGCGGGACACGCCGTCGCCGCCGGGCATGGCGCCCAGAACGTCCTTGCCCAAGGCCAGCACGCCCTGGGCCTTGTAGGCCGGGCCCCAGCAGCTCATCGCCATCGGTTGGCCGGCCTCGTCCATCGCCCCGACCGTCAGCACCGAAGGCAGGGCGGCCGGCACATGCAGGCATTCGTGGCGGCCGGTCTTGGGGTCGCGGTCGTTGCCGGCGGCGGCGATGACCAGCACGTTCTTCAGCCGCGCCGAGGCGATGGCGTTGGCCAGCAGGTCCTCGGACTCGCCCGCATGGGTCAGCTGGCCGCCGCTGATATTGATGATGTGGGCCCCGCTCTCCACCGCCAGGTCGATGGCGGCCGACAGGTTCAGCTGCGAGGCGCGCCGGCGCTTTTCGGAATAGACCGGGATCAGCAGGCCCCGGCAGTGGGGCGCAATCCCTTCGACCGGGCTGCCCGGCTGGCCGAAGATGACGCTGGCCACGTGGGTGCCGTGCATCGTCATCTGGCCGCTGGGCGACAGTTCGGGCGGCTCGCCCAGATAGCTGAGGTCCGCGCCGTCGAAACACGGGTGGGCCAGGTCGACCGGCCCATCGATCACGGCGATGCAGATGCGCTGATCGCCGGTGGTCTGGCGCTGCAACGCTTCGATGCCGTGATGTCCCGACAAGCTCATCCCCGCCCCGATGGGATTACATCCGCAGTGAAGATCGACCCGGCGCCCGCAGGCGCCAGATCGCTCCAGGTCTGTCCGGCCGGGGCCCTACCGAGCCTCGTTCGCCGCGAACGGGACGAAGAAGTTGATGAACGAGGCCTCGACCCCGGCGAAGGGGGCCGGGAACATGATGAATGAGGCCTCGACCCCCGCGAACGGCTGGAACGGCTGGAGGAACAACGATGGCGCCGCGCCGCCGCGGGCCGCGTCAGGGCCCCGCATGGAGCGGCTGCGCTGTACCGGCGCGGACTGGATCGGAAGATTAGTCATGGCAAGTCTCCTCAATTGCCCAGCGACGGCATGCCGCCGGGCCCTGCATCACGGCTTCCACCGCATTCCGGAGGCGCGCCTAGTCGGCGGCGGCGTCCGCGAACGGCAGCGCGAAGATGAGGAACGAGGCCTCGACGCCGGCGAAGGGAATGAACGGGACGACGAACGACGCCTCGACGCCATCGGCGCGTTGGGCGGGAGCGGCCGCGCCGCGCATGGAGCGGGCGCGTTGAACCGGGGCGGACAGGATCGGAAGGTTACGCATGGCAAGTCTCCTCTGACACCCGGCGGCGGGATGCCGCCAAACCTGCAGTCTGCTCTGGGCGGCGCCCGGCTAGTCGGCCGCCGCGTCCGCGAACGGGATGGTGAAGAAGCCGAACGACGCCTCGACACTGGCGAACGGCGAAGGGCCGATGAACTCGAAGGATGCGCCGACGTCGGCGAACGGCGTGAACGGGATGAAAATGCTGGACGCCGCAACGCCGTGCTGACCGCCCTGCCCACCGCGGTGTGAGCGGCTGCGTTGAACCGGGGCGGACTGGATCGGAAGATTACGCATCGCAAGTCTCCTCTGCTGCCCGGCGGCGGCTTGCCGCCAAACCCTGTCGTCGCACCACCCGGCCGCGCTAGGTCGCGTCGGCGCCGGCGAACGGAATGCCGAAAGCCCCGGCCCAGGCTGGCTCGACCCCGCTGTCGGCGGCGAAGGGCCAGGGCGTCTGCCAGGGATTGAACATCGTGGAGGCCTCGATGGCGGCAAATGGCTGAGGCGTCAGGGTCGACCACGACGCCGCCCCCACGCCGCCGGCCGGCTCAGCCGCGCGCATCGAGCGGCTGCGCTGCACCGGCGCAGACTGGATCGGAAGGCTTCCCATGTCAGATCTCCACCCCGGCCCCCGCCGCGCCCCGGCCACCCCAGGTCGAGCGACGTGCAACCAATCCGGGGATAGTGGAGAACGCTCGGTCACAAGGCAATGGAGATTCGCGCGAGTGTTGAAGCCTGACCAGGGCTTGGGCGGAATACGCGCGCCCGAAAGCCGAGAGCCGCCGCGGACAGCCGCGGCGGCTCCGTTTTCGTCGGCTAGCCGGCCTGCAGGTGCTGATCGACGCGGATCTTCTCGCGCTGACCGGTCTTGGGATCGGTGCGGTGCAGGAAGAAGGCCTTGGCCTTGAACGGCCCCTGCATCAGGTCCAGCAGCATCGCGTGCGAGAGCTTGTTCTGCTCATTGGCGAACGGCGAGATCATCTCCAGCAGCCAGGTCCGGTCGCCGGAGTTCCAGTCGTCCATGGCCAGGGGCTCGCCGCTCTCCACCTTGGCCTCCGCCGCTTCCGACAGGTTGGCCCAGATGGCGACGCCCAGGGGCAACTGCTCCAGCCCTTCCTTGCTCATCCCGATCGCCCCGAACGAGGCGGGATCGGCGTTTTCCAGGCCGGGCAGCGGGCCGAAGCGGAAGATACGGAACTGCTCCTTCACCACCGCCGGCATGAAGGTGGTCTCGATGGCCTTCAGTTTCAACTCGCGGTGCAGAGGCGACTGGGTCAGCAGCCAGACAATCTGGCCGATGGCCTCGGCGACGGTGCGGGGCGTGCCGGGTGGCGGTTCCACCTTATGCGTCGTCCCTGTCGGCTTCTTGGCGGTGGCGGTCATCCGAAGGCTTTCTGTTGCGGCAGGGCGGTGAGCAACTCCATGGCCTTGCGGTCATGCAGCTTGCTGTCCTTGGCGTCCATCTCGGCCGAGGCGGCCGGAGCGAAGGACGCCATCGCCTGGATCATCTTGAAGCGGTTGGTTTCGGCCAGGGTGATACCCGCCGTCAAGGCCGAACCCTGCTGGCCGGCGGTCACCAGACCGTCATAGTCGGCGCCGACCGGCCCCTGCCAGGAGGCGTAGCCCAGCCCCTGGCGGGCCCCCGAGTCGGCCTGACCGCCAAGCTGGAAGGCTGCTTGGGACATACCGCGCCCGGATGGCATGAGCTCGTCGCCGCCGTTGACCGGAACGACCGGATCGATCGGCGCCAGGGCGTCGCGGATCTGCTGCGCCGGGCTGCGGTTCTTGGCCGTGCGGTTGACGGCCCCGGGACTGGCGTCGCCGGTGTCGACATTCAGGCTGGCCGACGCCAATGGCCCCGCCCCGCCGACGGCGGCCTCGGCCTTGGGCGCCACCGGCGAAACACCGGCGGGCGCGTCGGCGGTGGGGCTGGCGGCCTTCTGGATCATGGGATCGATCCTGAGAGTCGCACTCGCGGCCGCCGGCGCCTGATCGGCAACCGAGGCCGACAGAGCGTCCTCGGTCTGGATCGAGGCCAGGGACTGCCAGTCGCCCCAGTAGCCGCCACCGCCCAGTCCCGGACGGCGTGTCGCGTGGTCCAGGTCCGTCGCCGCGTCCACGACGTTCGCCGCTTTGAGATCCTGGGCCAGGACCTGGGTCAGCATCAACTCGTCATAGCCCAGCCGGACATCGCCGACCTGGCCCGTCGAGCCGTCGGCCCGGCGGTAGACCGAGGTCGCCTGGATGACGTTGTCGCGCCCGCCGGCGTCGGCGGCCCCGGTGGCCACGCCCGCCAGGCTGACGCCCGTGATGCCGGCCTGCGCCAGCGTGCGCAGCTCGGAGGCCTGGCTGACCCCGTCCTGGTTGACGTCCTGCCAGACCCGGAAACGGGCATAGTCGGCGTCGCCCGCATCCAGCCAGCCGTCGCCATCGGTGTCGAAGGCCGCCAGGCCCTCGAGGTCGCTGTTCGCCCCGGCCTTGTCGGAGACGAAGCTGATCTCGCCGATGCCGCTGATCAGGCCATCGCCATTGCGATCGAGCGCCAGGAAGCCGTCATCGGCCCCGACCCAGCCCGCCCGGTCGGCGTCGCCATCGCCATCCAGGTCGAACCTGGCGCTGCTGGCCGAGGGGGCGACAAGTTCGACCCCGTCGCCATCCAGGTCGAGAACGATGGGCGGCGCGCCTTCCGACAGATTGTTGAGGTTGATGGTCACGGACTGGGTGTAGCTGAGCCCCGTCCCGCCGCTGTCGATGATGGTGACGTTGAAGCTGTAGCTGGACTTGGTCTCGTAATCGAGGCCGCCGCCGAAGGTGGTGATGATGCCGGTGGTGGCGCCGATGCGGAACTTGGCCGCGTCCGCCCCGGAGAGGCTGAAACGCGGGTTACGGTTGACGTTGAGCACGTCCGGATCGCTCCAGGCCAACGATCCGACCACCGTGCCGGTGGCCGAGTTCTCATCGACCGCGAACACCTGGCCCGACGTGATGGTCGGGGCCTCGTTGACGTCATTGACGTGAATGATGATCGACTTGGAGGTGGTGAGGCCCGTCCCCGCCTTATCCTGGGCCGTCACCGTCACCGTGTAGCTGCTCTTGGTGGCGTAGGCCAAGGCGCCGTTGACGGTGATCTCCCCGGTGGTGTTGTTGATCAGGAATGCCGAGGCGTCGGCCCCCGACAGGCTGTAGCGGAAGTCGCGGTTGTACGACTGGCTGTCCGGATCGGTGACGCTGATCGTGCCAACCGAGGTCCCCGAGGTCGAGTATTCGTCGACATAGAAGGTCTGGGTCGGAATGCTGGGCGCCTCGTTGACGTCCTCGATCCTGTAGAGGACCCCGGTGGTCTGGGAGTCGACCCCGCCCACGGTGCTGCGCACCTGGATGGTATAGGTCGCTTCCTTGATGCCGTCGGTGTCGGCGTCGGTCAGGGTGATGTAGCCGTTGCCGGCCATGGCCGCGAGCGTCTCGAAGTCGAGGGTCAACCCGGCCTTGAGACTGACCGTATTGCCGGAAATCGAGAAGTAGCTGAGAGGATCATTGGCGATGCTGTAGGTCGCCGTGCCACCAGTCTGGGTGGTGGTGATGGTCCCCACCGTCGTCAGGGCCGAGGCGCCTTCGTTGCGCATCGAGTTCGTCTGGCTGAAGGTCGGGGCGCTGTCGACGCCGCTCTCCGAGAGGTTACCGATGTTGATGGTGATGGCGCCCGTGGTCGAGAGGCCCGAGCCGCCCTGGTCGGTCACCGTCAGGGTCAGGCTGTAGGACGCGGTCGTCTCATAATCGAGCGCTCCAGCCGTGTTGATCTGGCCGGTGGTGGCGTTGATCGAGAACAGTGAGGACCCGGTTCCGGACAGCGCATAGCGCAGGTTGCGGTTGCCGCTGGCAGTGTCCAGGTCATCGGCGGTCACCGTGCCGACCACGGTTCCCGTCGAGACGTTCTCGTTGACCGAGAAACTCTGGGCCGTGGTGGTCGGGGTTTCGTTGACGTCGGTGACGTTGACGGTGATCGCGGCCGACTGCGACAGGCCGGTCCCGCCGGTGTCCTGTACGGTGACGTTCAGGCTGTAGCTCGACTTGACCTCATAGTTGGCCGAGCTGTTCATCGTCAGCGCCCCGGTGGTGGCGTTGATGGTGAAGGCCGCCGCGTCGGTCCCGCTCAGCGAGTAACGGGGGTTGGCGAAGGTCCCGGTGTCCGGATCGCTGGAGACCACCGTCCCGACCGCCGCGTTGGCGCCAGCGTTCTCGGCGACCGAGAAGGTCTGGGCCGAGATAGTCGGGGCTTCGTTGACGTCGGTCAGGTTGACGGTGATCGTCTGGCTGGTGGCGATACCCGCGCCGGCCCGGTCGGTGACCGTTACGGTGAAGCTGTAGCTGGACTTGGCCTCATAGTTGACGCCGCTGGCCAGGGTGATCTGGCCGGTGGTGGCGTTGATCGAGAAGGCCGCCGCGTCCGTGCCGGAGATGGCGAAGCGCGGGTCGCGGGTGCTGGTCTGGGTGTCCGGATCGCTCCAGGCCACCGTGCCGACCACTGCGCCGGTCGTGGCGCTCTCGGCGATGCTGAAGGTCTGGGGCGAGACGGCAGGCGCCTCGTTGACGTCCTCGATCCGGTACCAGATGTAGCTTGAGGGCTGCGAGGTGACGCTGTTGACGGTGCTGGTGACCTTCACGCCATAGGCAAACTCCATCAGGCCGTCGGAGTCGCTGTCGGAGAGCGTCCAGTAGGCGGCCGGCGTGCTGGCGGCCAGGGTCTCGAAGTCGAGAGTCAGGCCCGAGCGCAGAACCAGGTTGCCGCCCGACACCGTGAACCAGTCCAGGGGGTCGGAATATTCGGCGAAGGTCGCCGTGCCGCCGGTCTGGGTGGCCGTCAGGGTGGCGATGGTGGTCGAGGTGGTCGCCCCCTCGCCCTGCATCGTCACCGACTGGCTGTAGGTCGGGGCGCTGTCGGCGCTGTCGGCCAGGTCGTTGAGGTTGATGGTGAAGGTCTGGCTGTAGCTGAGCCCGGCGCCGCCGCTGTCGGTGATGGTGACGGTCAGGGTGTAGCTGGACTTGGTTTCGTAATCGAGGCCGCCGCCGAAGGTGGTGATGATGCCGGTGGTCGTGCCGATGCGGAACTTGGAGGCATCGGTCCCCGAGATGGAGAAGCGCGGGTTGCGGTTGGCGGTGATGACGTCCGGATCGCTCCAGCCGATCGTGCCAACCGTCGCGCCGGTGCCGCTGTTCTCGTCGACACTGAACACCTGGCCCGCGGCGATGGTCGGCGCCTCGTTGACGTCGCTGACGGTGATGTTGACGACCCGGGTGGCGGAGAGACCGGTGTTGTTCCTGTCCTTCAGGTTCAGGGTGACGCTGTAGGTCGACTTGATCGCGTAGTCGGGCGAGTTCACGATGCTGATCACCCCGGTCGAGGAATTGACCGTGAAGGCGGCCGCATCGGTGCCGGTGAGCCAGAAATAGGGGTTCTGGTTGTTGGCCTGGGTGTCGATATCGGTCCAGTTGATGGTCCCGACGACACTGCCCGCCGCCACATGCTCGGCCACCGTGAAGCTCTGGCTGGGGATGGAGGGCGCCTCGTTGACGTCCTCGACCCGGTACTGAACGGCGCTCTCGAAGGAGTTCACCCCGCCCACGGCGCTGCGCACCTTGACGGTGTAGACGAACTCCATGTTCCCGTCGGAGTCGGAGTCCTCGAGCGTCCACCAGGACGCCGCCCCATTAGCCGCCAGGGTCTCGAAGTTCAGCGTCTGGGCATTCAGCTTCAGGGCGTTGCCCACGATCTGGAACAGGCCAAGCGGATCGGACGAGATCGAATAGGTCGCCGTTCCGGTCTGGGTCGAGGTCAGGGTGGCGATCGTCGTCGCCGTAGAGACCGTACCCTCGTTGCGCGTGTAGTCCGTCTGGCTGACGGAAGGCGCGCTATCGACGCCGGCTTCCGACAGGTTGCCGATATTGATGGTCAGGGCCGCGGTGCTGGACAGGCCCGAACCGCCCTGGTCGGTGACCGTCAGGGTCAGGTTGTAGGCGGCGGCGCTCTCGTAGTTGAGGGCGGCGGCCGTGGTGATCGCCCCGGTCGTGGCGTCGATGCTGAAGTTCGACGCCCCCGTGCCCGAGAGGGCGTAGCGCAGGTTGCGGTTGGCGCTGTTGGCGTCGGCGTCGCTGGCGGTCACCGTCCCAACCGCCGTGCCGGTCGAGACGTTCTCGTTGACCGACAGACTCTGGGCGCCAACCGTCGGAGCCTCGTTGAGGTCGTTGATATTGACGGTGATCGGGGCGCTGGCCGACAGGCCCGAGCCGCTGTTGTCCGTCGCCACCACGTTAAAGCTGTAGCTGGACTTGGTGTCGTAGTCCGCCGAGGTGTTCTTGGTCAGGGCCCCCGTCGTGGCGTTGATGGTGAAGGCCGCCGCGTCGGTTCCGGTCAGCGAATAGCTGAGCGTGCCGTTGGCGCCGGCGTCGGGGTCGCTGGCCGAGACCGTGCCGACCGTCGCGTTGGCGCCGGCGTTCTCGTTGATCGAGAAGGTCTGGGCCGAGATGACCGGCGTTTCGTTCAGATTGCCGACGTTGACCGTCATGGTGTTGCTGGTCGCCAGGCCAAGGCCGGCGCGGTCGGTGACCGTGACGGTGAAGGTGTAGCTGCTCTTCGTCTCGTAGTTGAGGGCGGTGTTCAGGCGGATTTCGCCTGTCATCGTGTCGATGGTGAAGGAGGCCGCGTCGGTCCCCGAGATGGCGAAGCGCGGATCGCGGTTGCCGCTGAGGGTGTCGCTGTCGGTCCAGGCCACGGTGCCCACCGAGCTGTTCAACGCCGAGTTCTCGTTGATCGAGAAGCTCTGGGCCGAAACCGCCGGCGCATGGTTGGTGTCGGTCAGGCTGATGGTGACGCTCTGGGTCGAAGTCGTGCCCGTCCCGGAATGGTCGACCGCCGTGACGTTGAAGGTGTAGCTGGTCTTGCCCGGCGTCAGGGTCCCGCCGACGGTGATCTCGCCGGTGGTCTGGTTGATGCTGAACACCGAAGAGTCGGCCCCTGACAGCGAGAAGTAGGGCGACTTGTTGACCGTGGCGGTGTCCAGGTCGCTCCAGGCCACCACGCCGACACTGGTCCCCACCGAGGCGGCGTCGGCGACCGTGAAGGCCTGGCCGCTGGTGACGGTGATCTGCTCGTTGACGTCGTTGACGTTGACAGTGACCGCGGCGGTGGCGCTGAGGCCCGAACCGCCGGTGTCCTGCACGGTGACGCTCAGGCTGTAGCTGGACTTGGCCTCGTAGTTGGCGGGGCTGACCAGGGTCAGGACGCCGGTGGTGGCGTTGATGGTGAAGGCCGCCGCGTCCGTCCCGCTGATCGTATAGTAGGGGTTGGCGTAGGTCCCCACGTCCGGGTCGGACGAGGTGAGGGCCGGCGACAGCGCATAGCTGGCGGCGGTGTTCTCGTTCACCGACAGGGTCTGGGGCGAGATGGTCGGGGTTTCGTTAACGTCGGTGATGTTGACGGTGATCGTATTGCTGGCCGTCAGGCCCGTCCCGCCGGTGTCCTGGACGGTGACCGTCAGGCTGTAGCTGGACTTGGCCTCGTAGTCGGCCGAAGTGTTCTTGGTCAGCACCCCCGTCGTGGCGTTGATCGAGAAGGCCGCCGCGTCCGCGCCGCCGGTGATGGCATAGCGCGGATTGGCGAAGGTCCCGCTGTCGAGATCGCTCGAGGTCACCGTGCCGACCACCGCATTGGCGCCGGCGTTTTCAGCCAGATTGAAGCTCTGGGCCGAGATGGATGGGGTCTCGTTGACGTTGGTGACGTTGACCGTGATCGTGTTGTAGGCCGTCAGGCCCGTCCCGCCGGTGTCCTGCACGGTGACGGTCAGGCTGTAGCTGGACTTGGACTCGTAGTTGGCCGAGCTGATCAGCGTCAGGGCGCCGGTGGTGGCGTTGATGGTGAAGGCCGACGCGTCCGTTCCGCCGGTGATGGCATAGCGCGGATTGGCGAAGGTCCCGCTATCGAGATCGCTTGAGGCCACCGTGCCGACCACGTAGTTGGCCCCGGCGTTCTCGGCGACCGAGAAGGTCTGTGGCGCGATGGTCGGGGCTTCGTTCACGTTGGTGACGTTGACCGTCACCGTGTTGCTGGCCGAGAGGCCCGTGCCGCCGTGATCGGTGGCGGTGACGGTCAGGCTGTAGCTGGATTTGGCCTCATAGTTGGCCGAGCTGGTCAGCGTCAGCGCCCCGGTCGTGGCGTTGATGGTGAAAGCCGAGGCGTCCGCCCCGCCCGTGATGGCGTAGCGCGGATCGGCCCAGGCGCCGGTATCCGGATCGGTGGAGAGCACCGTGCCGACCACCACATTGGCCCCGGCGTTCTCGTTGACCGTGAAGGTCTGGGCCGCGACGCCAGGCGTCTCGTTGACGTTCTCGAGCCGGTAGGTGATCGCCGCGTCCGCCGAGCTGACGCCCGACAGGTTGGAGTGGACATGGATGGTGTAGGCCACCTCCATCAGTCCGTCGGAATCCGAGTCCTCGAGCGTCCAGTAGCCACTGGCCGCGCCCGCCGCGAGGGTCTCGTAATCCAGGGTCAGGCCGGCCTTGAGGCTCAGCACATTGCCCGAGACCGAGAACCAGCTCCACGGATCGTCCAGCGTCCAGGTCGGCGTGCCGCCGGTCTGGCTGCTGGTCAGGGTCGCCACCGTGGTCAGCGAGGTCGTTGAGGCGCTCTCGTTGCGGATGGTGGCGGACTGGCTGAACGTGGGGGCGGCGGGGGGGGCGGTCAGGTTGACATTGACCCGCTGAATGACCCAGTGGCCCTTGGCGTCAGTGACCTTGATGTCGAAGTAGTCACTGCCGACGGCGGAGGCGGTCGGTGTGTAGGTCCACGAACCGCTGGAGTCGAGAGTCAGGGTGCCGGACTGGGGCTCGGTGGCCTTTTCATAGCTGGCGATGTTGTCATCGTCGTCGGTCGCCAACACGGCCCCTGCGAGGGTCTTATTCCATTGCGTGCTCACAGACTGGTTCGCTACCGCAGGCCTTGCATCACTGCCCGCATGCCAAAATGGCGAGATCGTGGTGACCATCTGCTCGGACATCACTGTCGGCGGAGACACTGAAACCGCCGTCATCGCCTGGATCAAATCCGTAGCGTGAGCCAGGAACAGGGTGTTCCCATCAATTTCGATGCGATCGAAATGAGCCGCCCCGCCACTGGTGAAATAGTTGGTGACGGTGATGCGGGTCGTGCCGCCGATGACGCCGATCTTCAAGTCGTTACCACTCTGGCTCAGCCAGATCTGGTTCGCCTGGACTCCTGTGATGCCGATCTTGTTGACGCCAGAGGCGTCCACGATCGTGTCGACATCGTTGTTGGCCCCGAAGACATAGTCGTCATCGCCCGCCTCGCCCGCCAATGTGTCGTTGCCTGCATCGCCAATGACGAGGTCGTTGCCGTCGCCGCCATGCAGGTCATCGGCCCCATCGCCGCCATAGAGATGATCGACGCCTGCCCCGCCGTAGAGCGTATCGGTACCGGCGCCGGCCGTCAGGACGTCGTCATCGTCCTCACCGCGAAGCACATCGTCCCCCGCGCCGCCATCGATGCGATCGGCGCCCGCGCCGCCCCAGGCCTGGTCGTTGCCAGCGTCGCCAGAGATGCCGTCGACGCCATCTTCGCCGTAGAGGCTGTCCGCTCCCTCGCCGCCGTTCAGCACGTCATCGCCTGCGCCACCATGCAGCGTGTCATTTCCGCCCATGCCCGCAAGGCGGTTGCGGCGGCTGTCGCCGGTCAGGCTGTCGCCATAACCGTCCGAGCCCATGACGTTTTCAATGGTGCTGACGCTGCTGGCGTCCAGCTCGATGGTGTCGCCCTGGGCGTCCCCGCCCGTGGCCGAGCCCGTCGCCAGGTTGATGGTGACCGCCGCGGACGAGCCCAGATAGCGGATCGTGTCGCCATAGCGCTCGGTACCTACTGGATCGAGTCCAGCCGACACCCGGTCGGCGCCGCCTTTGAGGGCGTCGCCGCCCGCGCCGCCTTCCAGGACGTCATCCCCGGCGCCGCCTTGCAGTTCGTCAGCGCCGGCGCCGCCGTAGATGGTGTCGTTGCCGTCTCCGCCCTGCAGGGTGTTGCCGCCGCTGTCGCCCAGGACCAGATCGTTGCTGGTCCCGGCGGTTCCGCCAGGCAGCACCAGGTGGGTGAGGTCCATGACCAAGCCGTCGGCCAGGGTCAGAGACTCCACTGCTCGGTCAGCGTTGATGGAGCCATCGGTATTGAACTGATCCTTCAGGGTGACGGAATCGCCGCCGCCCAGCGAGATGACCAGATCATTGCCCGTCTTAGTGAAGGTCAGGTCCGAAAGGCCGATGCCCGTCCCCATCCGCAAGGTGTCCGAGCCGGCATTGCCGGTCGTCGAGCCGACCCTTATGGCGCTGCCCGGGTACAGGCGGCCGCCGCCTGGGCCAACGACGATGCTGGAGACCACGTCGGCCGCGCCGGACCAACCCCCGCCGGATTCCAGGGGGTAGGCGACGACCGAACCGGGGGAAGCCGGCGGCCGCGTGATATTGCGGTACTGGGTGCTATACTCCTCCCATCCGGCATAGACGAGTTCGCCCGTCGCCCGGTCGTAGATGTTGAGTTCGTAGCGGTATCTCTGCCCCTCGATCGCCTCGACGAAACCGATCGTGTTCCAGACATAGTAGTAGGGCGTGGTGGAACTGATATCGCCGACATCGGAGTAGTTTATGGTCTGGATGCTTTGCACCGCGTCCTTGACGGTGTCGGCGCCGTCTCCGCGATTGTATTCGTAGTCGTCGTTGCCGGCGCCCCCCTGCAGTACATCGTTGCCCGCCATGCCCCGCAACACATCGTCGGCGGCATTGCCGTAGAGGCGGTCATTGTAGTTGGAGCCTTCCAGGCCCTCGATGCTGTTGAAGCCGTCCAGCGACCAGCCACGGACATTGTTCACCCAGTCGCCGCTGAGACTGGAATCCCGGGTGGTGTCGGCCAGATACACCGTCACGCCGGTGATTTCGGGCAGAAGGGGGGCTTCACCTGCCCAGTGCTCGGGCTCCGACTGGTAGGAGGCCATGTCGAAGCCGTCGCCGCCGAACAGGCGGTTTGTCGCGTCGAGTGAGGTCATGCCGCCCAGGCCGCCGTCGAGAATGTCGTCGCCGGCCCCGCCATAGAGCACGTCGGTCGAGGCGCCCCCCTTGAGGTGGTCGTCACCGGCCCCGCCGACCAGCAGGTCCAATGCGTCGCCGCCGCTGATATCGTCGTCGCCCTCGTTGCCGGTGATCCAGTCGCCCGAGCCCGTACCGGTCAGAGTATCGGCCCCCGAGGTTCCACCCTTCAGCGTGCTGTAGCCGGTCGGGGCGGCGGTGCTGGTCAGGCCGACCTTGCCGACGGCGGCGAACACCATGGTTTCGATGGAGTGGCCGGCGGTCCCGAACCAGTCCTTGATCGTCAGGCCGTCGGTCGCCGCGTCGAACACGGTCTCGCTGTTCTCGTCGGTGATGGCGATGCGCAGATCGTTGCCCGACTGGCGGAACTGCAGATCCTGGATGTCGATGCCGATGCCGAATTCCAGGACATCGGTTCCGGAATTGACCGCCGTGGCGCCGCTGACCGGCCCGATCCAGCGGTAGGTCTTGTGATCGCTGTCGTCGAACTTGAAGGACCCCGACCAGGTCTGGCCGTCGAAATAGGTAACGCCGCCCTTGGTGATGTGGCCGTCGGCGTCGATGTTGTAGCCGTTGGAGAAGGTGGTCGTTCCGCCGGACTCGGTGGAGACCAGTTCCCAGTTGTCGGCATATTCGTCGATCAGCGTGTCCTGGCCATCGCCGCGCTTGAACTCGATGATGTCGTCGCCGGCCCCGCCCACGACGGTGTCGTTGCCTTTCCCGCCGGACAGGATGTCCGATCCCGCCCCGCCGTAGACGATGTCGTCGCCCGCGTCGCCGCTGACGGTGTCGTTGCCGCCGCCGCCGACCGCGTCGTCATTGCCGACGCCGCCGATCACCAGGTCTTCGTCGGAATCGCCGGTGACGAAGTCGTTGCCCGTCCCGCCCGCGACAAAATCCCGATCCTGCAGCGCATGCACGATGTCGTTGCCACCGCCGGCATAGATGAAGTCGGCCCCGCTGGTCCCCAGGATGACGTCGCTGGCGCCGGTGCCGACGATGAAGGTGACGATATCGCCGATCCGGAATTCATCACCATCGGCGAAGCGCAGCCATTCCACGCGGTTGGCGGTCACGAACCAGTTCTTGATGGTCAGTTCATCGCCAGTGGGGATGTCGAGACCAGCGGTGTTCTTGGCGGTGAGCTGAATGATCAGGTCGTTGCCGGGAGTGCCGCTCGTTCCAGAGCGCCGCAGGATGATGTCGGCCATGGTGATGCCGATGCCGAAGGCGATGGCGTCTTCACCACCCACGACCGAACCATCCACCAGGTAGTCGCCGTCGCCGGCCCAGCCGCGATGATCGGTATCGGTGGACGTCTGGGCGCTTATGGTAGCGATGCGTCCGGTGATATCGGCAACGGAGGCCGCGACGCTTCCATCCTCGTCCAGGATGACGTCATGGCCATCGCCGTAGCGGAAAATGTACTGGTCCGAGCCGGCTCCGCCAAGAATCGCGGCGGCGCCGCCGGCGCCTTGATCGTCGCCCGCCCCCGCCTCCAGGACATCTCCCCCGGCGCCGCCTTGGAGGAGGTCAACACCCGCACCGCCATTCAGCCAATCCGAGCCGGTCCCACCGTAGAGACGGTCATTGCCCTCGTCACCGCTCAGGTAGTTGCCGCTGCCTCCAATGGCGCTGAGGGCGACGACCGTACTTGCTGCGTCACTGCTGGAGAACCCGACGTTGGAGACACTGCCGGCGAAGATGGCGTCATCGCCGCTACCGCCGAAAAGCCAATCATCCAGACGACCTCCGACCAGCGTATCATTTCCGTCCCCGCCCAGAACATCGTTTCCCAAATCTCCGGCTCGGACTAGATCATTACCATTACCGGCCGAAATTTTTGCCGCTATACTTATAGTGAAATTATCCCCGGTAGCGTTTTCACCGTCTATGCTGAGTAGATTATTTCCTTGAAGGACATCACCTATTATGATGATGCTGTCATTTCCATCTGTACTTCCGACCGAAATTGAATTCTTCGAGGCTGTGTCAATGGTATCTCCGAGAATTCCTATGCGATCACCGGCAGCATCATGGAAATCGTAAAGTCTCTCTCCAGTCGCTGAGTCCAATGAGAAGGTTAAAAGCGCAGGTGATAAGGCATCGCCGTCAATGTACCCGTTCACTTGGTCGAGGAACACGCCAAAACCGCCCACCCAATCGGAAGCGGCTCTCTTGTCCAATCCCAATTCAGAAGCTCGAACCAGAGTTATCAACCAACCAGCCGCGAATTCAGACAACGGATCAGAAAGCACCAGTTCGTCGATCAATTCGCGTTGACTTATATATTTCGAATAGTCCTGAGCGGCGGTGATATCGCCCATCAGTTCATTGATGCCGTAGTTGTCCGCCCGCTCTACGACCCCACCGCCCAGCACACCCCCGTTGGTCAGACTGTTCAAGATCGCCCGCTTGACGTAGATGTCCCCACCCGCCATGCGCAGAACCATGGTCGATGCCGCATTGAGCACGGCAAAATCGACAAGTTCCTCAGGCGATTTGAACAGAGGATCGGGCGTCAGGTCCCAGTAGGTAAAGCGTTCGTTCTTTTGCCCAAACTCGCCGACCGGAACAGCGGCCGGATCCAGAAGAGTCGAACCAGCGCGAGACAGCAATCCGTTCAGGCCCTGAGAGATGGCCTCGCCGATTCCGCGAGCGACGGCCCCATCCGCTCCATTCTTTGTAATGACTTTGACGACGTCGAACTCCCCCTTCGCCTCGTCCCACCGAACAGTCGCCCATGACTTGGGAGGTCCGCTGAACAGTGACCCCAACCAACCGCCCAGCAAGGTGTCGATAAATACTATGACCACCACCGCCACCAGGGCGAGCACGGGGTTTGCCGCCACCAGTCCTGGGTTGGAGGCCAGAAAGGCCGCCGCGTTTATCGAACCGTAGGCGCTTCCCAAGGAAGAGCCGATCTGCCCTCCGATGGTATCAAAGCTGCCGACCTCCTCGGCCAAACGAGATCCGATCCAGGACCCGATAACATTTATAAAGAAAGTCCCATAACTACCCTCGGTAATTCCGTCGTTCCAATCCAAATCTGGATCGATAATATTGGAAATAATCTTTGAAATCGTGGCTGTTGCTACAGTTTGAGTAAATGACGCTAAGTCACCCTCCAAACCCAATGATTCCACCAGTTCGGCGACAAGATACGACGATACGGCTCCAATCCCTGCGCTTTCCAGATTGTGAAGGAATTCGACGCCGAAACTTCCCCGTTGGACAGCAGTAGCCCCCAAAGCCGGGACCTTCTTTTCGATCCAATCGCCGAAAGCTGTCAGGATGGTCTGAAACGCAGCCGATGCGACAACCTGAGCGACGGGATTGTCTCCCGCGAGCTGTTTCCCCAAAGTCGAGCCAAGCACACCGAGCAAATCCGACGCATCAAAGCGAAAAGCACCTCCGACGGCGTTGATGAGGGTCCCTTCAATCTCGAAATGCGGTTTGATAACTATAATAGACTGAGGAGTGGATGCGGTTCCCTCCAACAGACCTTGCCCATCGGCCACTTTTAGGTCTGAAACATGAATAGTGCCCGGCGGGAGCATTGCCTGGTAAGCTCGGGCTCTCGTTTTTAAGTAATCAGTGCCATCTCCCGTCAAATAACCCATAGACTTCGCCGTCTCATATATGGCTTTTTCTTGTGGATCATTTAGTATATCTGACGGCTTTATTTCTACTCTTGTACTATTGCTAGACTGCGCGGGGTCAAAGAATCTGCTAAGCACGCCAGCATGCCCCCCGAAATTACCCCCCCCAGGTGTATGCCCCGAATTAAAATCGCCATGTAGTGTCTCGTGGATGTCAATAATGGCATCGTAGGCATCTCGATTTCTGATGCCCGATCTTTGGAAGTCCGCGTCAGTGGCGGAGTCGAGCGGAATAAGGATGACAAATTGCCCTACTCCGTCTGGTGCGGACGTTTGACCAATAAAATAGTCATATGGATCATAGTACTTTCCTTGCACGTAGTACAAAACTCGACTACCGCTTCTTGAAATCATTTCACTATAACGAGGATCCCTTCTCGCTGATCCATCTGTTGGCAAAAGCAATGGCGGAAGAAAATTGCTGATATTTATAGTAATATCTTCGGCACCGTCAGCTGTTCCAAAATTTCTATCTTGCACTACAAGAATAGACGGATTATTTGGACCCGGAATTAATGGATCGCCGTGGTCAACGAATCTTCCGCCAACAGCGTCCAAGATATCTTGGTAATTTACTCGCATGTAGGCGCCCATCCTATCGGGCTCCCAATCTGTTCCTGTCGGCGCATCTCTAGTTTGTATTATCGCTTGCTCTCTAATGTATTTGTCAAATTGCGTGTTGTTTGCCGGATCGAGCGCATGCGCGAGCAACCTCTCCCAGGTAGCCGCCGAAGCGTCGCTTGCCCCGTACAAACGGATGTATGGAAGCCTTCCAGTATAGCCGTTCGGAGGTTGCCCAGGCCGGACTTCCCAATACTTATTATCGGCGCTCTTTCTCAAGATTGTGAAAGTCGTGGTCATAGGTTCCCCCAAGAATTAGAGCATATTCTCGCAGACAAAGCCGTCCGCGTGCGCGAATCCGAACGGAGCTTTGGCTCCGTAAATTGCCGGGTCACTCAGGTACTCGGCGCGTTTACGACATATTCTCTGCCTGTAAAATTCTTCAAAAACTGTAGAGCTACAGGTATACATAGCCGATTGATAGAAAAGAGCACCGAGTTCAGCTTTTTTGTTTTCCCTAAATGCCCTGGATCTCTGCACAATAATCTGGTGCGCCAACACGCTGTATCTTCTACATTCATCTGCGATTTCGAGGTCGGGAAGGTGCGCGGCGCCGTATTTCGCGACAACTGCCTTATTCAGATCACCGGTGGAGAAAGTTCGTAGGTACTCCGCCGCGATTGACCGCCCACCCGCGTTATCTAATGTCTTTTTCGTCGCCTCCGCCTGCCGCGCATCCTCAAGAGATTCAATACAGTTTTGAAACTCGTCTATCTCCGCAACTGCGGTTGGAGGTGTGTAGTAGGTTGGTCGCTTGGCAATGCAAACACGTCCTTCGGCGTCCAAGCTATTTAAGCTGTCTATTAACGGATCCAGCTCTGCATACTGTTGCCTCATATGGGTCGAAGCAGGAAGAGCCGTGAATGCCGCGCCCAGAAACGCGATGATCGCGCAGGATGAGGCGACCCGAATTGAGAAGCCGCTTTCCATCACCGCTCCCTCCCCGCCTCACGCACCCGCTTCGCCAACGGGCTCAGCAGGTACTCGATAATCCGTCGCTGCCCGGTCCTGATCTCCGCCGTCGCCGACAGGCCCGGTTCCAGCAGCATCATCCGCCCGTCGACCTTGATCCACGGCCGCAGCAGCTTCACCCGCGCCGCATAGACCAGGCCCAGTTCCTTGTCGGGCACCGCGTCGCGGCTGATCGCCTCCACCCGCCCGGGCACCACGCCGTATTTGGTGAACGGATAGGCCTCGAGCTTCACCTCCACCAACTGCCCCGTCCGCACGAACCCCGCGTCCCGGTTCAGGACCTGGGCGTCGACGATCAGTTCGGCGCCCTTGGGGACCAGGACCATCAGGGGGTCGGCCGGCTTGACCACGCCGCCGATGGTGTGGACCTGGATCTGTTCGATGACGCCGTCGACCGGGGCGTAGAGGATGGTCAGGGCCGCTTTGTCGCTGGCCTTCTTCAGTTCCTCGCTGCGCAGGCGCTCGTTGGCCTGGGCCTCGGTCAGGGCGTCCAGGGCCTCGCGGAAGAACTCGCTCTTCAGCTTGCCGATCTGGGCGTCGACCGAGGCGATGGCGGCGATGGATTTGTCGCGCTCGGCCCGGCGGATGGCCAGGTCCTGGCGGATGCCGATCACCCGCTGGCGCACCTCCGAGACCCGCATGGTCGGGGCGTAGCCCTGGCCCTGCAGCTTTTCGAGGCCCTTGAGCTGGTCCTCGGCCAGGGGCAGCTGCTGGCTGAGCTTCTCGGCCTCGCTGTCGACCATGACCAGGTCGCCGCGGCGCTGGGCCTGTTCCTGGCGCAGACCGGCCAGGGCGGTGGAGTTCTCGGCGATCTTGGCGGTGACGAAGGCCTGCTGGGTGCGCACGCTGGCCGGATCGGCGCCCTGGGGCGCGATGAAGCGCGGCGTGCGGCCCTGGGCGTAGTCGACCAGGGCGGTGGAGCGGGCCACGTCGATCTGGGCCGACAGCAGGGCCTGGCGGGCCTGTTCGACATCGGCGGCGGTGACGGTGGGATCCAGGTCCATCAGCGCCTGGCCGGCCTTGACCTCCTGGCCCTCGGTGACGCGGATGGCGCGGACCACGCCGGCGTCGGCGGCCTGGATGAGCTTGACCTGGCCGCGCGGGCTGACCTTGCCGTTGGCCGAGGCCACCACGTCGACGCTGCCCAGGAAGGCCCAGAGCGTGGCCAGGGTCAGGAAGGCCAGCATCAGCCACAGGATCGCCCGGCCCAACGGATTTGGCGGGGTCTCAAGGATTTCCAGCGCCGCCGGCAGGAAGCCCGGGTCGGCGCTGGCCTGGCGTTCGCGCGCCGCGTCGCGGTCGAGGCGGAAGCTCTCGAACAGCACCTCCAGATGACGTTTGATCCCCCCGAACATCGCCCTACCCCGCCGCCCCCATTGTTGCTTCGGAGGGCTCGCCGGCGCCCAGGCCCATCTGCTTGTTGTAGAGCTGGGCGTAGCGGCCGTTCTGGCGCAGCAGTTCCTCGTGGGTGCCCATTTCGGTCAGCTGGCCGCGCTCGACGGTGATGATGCGGTTGGCCTGGCGCACGGCCGACAGCCGGTGCGCGATGATGATCACCGTCCGCCCGGCCGAGATGGTTCGAAGGTTGGCCTGGATGATCTCCTCGCTCTCGGCGTCGAGGGCGGAGGTGGCCTCATCGAGGATCAGGATGCGCGGATCGGTGGCCAGGGCCCGGGCGATGGCCAGCCGCTGACGCTGGCCGCCGGAGAGGTTGCCGCCGCGCTCGTCGATGCGGCTGTCATAGGCTTCGGGCAGTTCCAGGATGAACTCGTGGGCGCCGGCCATGCGGGCCGCCTCGACCACCGTCTCCATGCTCATCGCCGGATCGGCCAGGGCGATGTTCTCGCGCACCGAGCGGTTGAAGAGGATGTTCTCCTGCAGCACCACGCCCACCTGGCGGCGCAGCCAGGCCGGGTCGACCACCGACAGGTCGACGCCGTCGACCAGGATGCGGCCCCGCTCGGGAGTGAACAGCCGCTGGACCAGCTTGGTCAGGGTCGACTTGCCCGAGCCCGAGGGGCCGACCACGCCGATCACCTCGCCCGGGGCGATCTCCAGGCTGAGATCGCGCAGCACTTCGGGCCCGTCGGGGCGGTAGCGGAAGCTGACCTTCTCGATGATGATATGGCCGCTGACCGAGGGCAGGCTGGCGCGCGAGGGTGAGGAGGCCGGTTCGCTGGGGGTGTTGAGGATGTCGCCCAGCCGGTCGACCGAGATGCGGGCCTGCTGGAAGTCCTGGGCCAGCTGGGCCAGGCGCAGCACCGGCCCGGCCACCTGGCCGGCCAGCATGTTGAAGGCCACCAGCTCGCCGACGGTCAGCTTGCCGTCGATGACCAGCTTGGCCCCGAAGAACAGGATGCCGACCGTGCCCAGCTTGTTGATCAGCTGGATGGCCTGCGAGCCCCAGTTTGCCAACATTCTCGCGTTGAAGCTGGACTTGATATAGCCGGCCAGCTGGCCTTCCCAGCGGGTCTGCATCTGCGGTTCGACCGCCAGGGATTTCAGCGTCTCGATGCCGGTCACCGCCTCGACCAGGAAGGACTGGTTCTCGGCCCCTCTGGCGAACTTCTCGTCCAGCCTGGCGCGCAGGATCGGCCCGACCAGCATGACCACCAGCGCATAGAGCGGCAGGGTGACCAGCACGATCAGCAGCAGCTGGGGCGAATACATGTACATCACCACCAGGAAGACGACGGCGAACAGCAGGTCGAGGACCGCGGTCAGGGCCGAGGAGGTGAGGAACTCGCGGATATTCTCCAGCTCGCGCACCCGGGCGACCGAGTCGCCGACCCGCCGGGCCTGGAAATAGGCCAGCGGCAGGTGGGTCAGGTGGCTGAACAGCTTGCTGCCCAGCTCGGCGTCGACCCGGCTGGTGGTATGGGCGAAGAGATAGCTGCGCAGGCCGCCCATCACCACGTCGAACAGCGATACGGCCAGCAGACCGACGGCCAGCACCTCCAGGGTGGTGATGCCCTTATGGACCAGCACCTTGTCGACGACGATCTGGAAGAACAGCGGGGTGATCAGGCCCAGCAGCTGCAGGAAGAAGCTGGCCAGCAGCACGTCGCGCAGCAGGTGGCGGTATTTGACCAGGGCCGGGATGAACCAGGTGACGTCGAAGGCCCGTGTGGCGCCGGCGACGCGCTCGCGGGTGGTCATCAGCAGCAGTTCGCCGGAGAAGACCTGCCCGAAGTCGGCCAGGCTCTCGGCCCGGGGCGCGTCCTCGTCGGGGCGGAACAGCAGCACCCGATCGCCGGCCGCCTGCAGCAGCAGCACGAAGCTGCCGTCGTTCAGCCGGGCGATGGCCGGCAGCGGGTGGCGCGACAGCTTCTCGGGCTTGGCTTGGATGGTGCGGGCCTTGACGTCCAGCCACTTGGCCAGGCGCAGCAGGTCGGCGGCCTTGGTGGGACCGACGCCGGCCCCAAGCTGGTGGCGAAGCTGGTCGGGCTCGGCGGGCCGGCCCAGAAAGCCCAGCAGGGCCGTCAGGCACAGCAGGCCGCTGTCCGGCGCTGGGTCGTTCGCGCTCTCACCTGGAGCCGGCGCCACTTTGGAAATCCCCCCGAGATCACGCTCCTACACGGCTTGCGCGTGATCACAGGCGAGACGCTAGTCCCGATTTGGAGATAGTCCACGCGACAAAATGCTAGCCCCGATAGAAACCTGTGGATATCTTTTGCGGGGAGTTTACCCACGACGCAACCAAGAATTGCTCGAGGCGACCCGATCTTCCGAAGCGCGCGCCGGGGGCCGTCGGCCGCCGCAAATCGCCCTCCGCCGCGCTGGTAGGGACGGTGGGACTCGAACCCACACACCTTGCGGCTGCGGATTTTAAGTCCGCTGCGTCTACCATTCCGCCACGTCCCCGCGCAGGCCAGGCAGGCCTAGCGCAAAGGCGTTACGGCGTCGATTGCGAAGGTTCAGAAGCCCTTCTTCAGGTCCTCGCGGCTGTCCAGGTTGTGCTTGCTGATGTCCATGTCGCGATCGGCCTGGTCCTTGAGGCGCTGGCGTTCGGCGACGGTCATGCAGATCTTCCGCGGACGGTTGGAGCCGACCACGTGTTCGCGGGTGCAGACGATCCGGTTGGGGTCGTTCTTGTCGGGCTTGACCGCCGGCGCCGAGGGCGCACCGGGGCTGGGTTGGTCCGCCGAGGCGGCGGTCAGGCCAAGGACCGCCAGGCTGGCGGCGATCAGGGTCGGAAGGAGGACACGACGCATAGTACGGTCTCCAAAGATCGAGGCCGGCTAACGAGGGCGGCTTGCGGCCGCCCTCGCCCGGCGGGCGCCTAGTTGTCGCCGCCGGTGGCCTTCAGGTTGACGTCGATATTGTGCTTGCTGATGTCCATATCGCGGTCGGCCTGATCCTTGAGGCGCTGGCGTTCGGCGACGGTCATGCAGATCTTCTGCGGGCGGTTGGAGCCGACCACGTGCTCGCGGGTGCAGACGATCCGGTTGGGATCGTTCATGTCGACCTTGGGCTTGGCCCCAGGGGTAGCGGGGGCCGCCGGGGCCGAGGGTGCGGTCGGGCTGGACGCGGGCTGATCGGCCAAGGCGGCCGAAACGGTAAGCAGGCTGGCGGCAACGGCCATAAGAACGACGCGGCGCATCGGACGATCTCCACAAATGCAACTGGACTACGACTCGGCTGAGTTTCAGGCACCGCCGCTCATCCCCATTCCCGCATAATACCCATTTCCAGGCGTTAACGGTCAAGTGAACTTGGTGTCACGTCACCCGCTATGGGGCAGGGTCGAGCCGAGTCATCTTTGCCACCCCAACGGCGGCCAGGGCCGATTCCAGCTCCGCCAGGGTCGCCTCGACCTCGGCCGGATCGCGCCCGCGGATGACCAGCTGCGAGCCGTAGCCTTCCTGCGAAAAGAACGGATAGCTGCCCAGCGACAGGTCCGGATGGGCCTTGGCCACCGCCTCCAGCGGGGCGGCGATGACCCCCTCGCCCGAGCCGTCGACCTTGAGCGTGCGCGAGAGGGTCACCGCCCCGCCCTCCAGGCGCGGGCCCACGTCTTCCAGCATGCCGCGCATGATGGCCGGCACCCCGGCCAGCACGAAGACGTTGCCGATCTGGAAGCCCGGCGGGCCCTGGACCGGGTTCTTGACCAGGCTGCCGCCGACCGGCACCCGCGCCATCCGCCGGCGGGCGGCGTTCAGCTCGCCGGCCCAGCGGGCGGTCATCATGGCGATGATCTCGGGGTGTTCGTAGAGTTCGACCCCGAACGCCTTGGCCACGCAGTCGGCGGTGATGTCGTCATGGGTGGGGCCGATGCCGCCGGTAGTGATGACATAGCTGTATTTGCCGCGCAGATGGTTCAGCGCCTCGACGATCTCGTCCTCGTCGTCGGGCACCACGCGGGCCTCGGCCAGGTCGACGCCGAGCGTGCCCAGATAGCGGGCGATGTGGTTGAGGTTGGTGTCTTGGGTGCGGCCCGACAGAATCTCGTCGCCGATGATCATCACCGCGGCGGTCACACGTTTCTGGCTCGCCATGGCGACCTCCGCTTCTGTACATCTGCGCCCCTGATCCGATAGAGGCCCCATGGAATTCCCGCAACCGCTCAGCCACGGCGTCCTGGTCAGCTGGCATAAGGGCTTTCAGGTGGGTATCGCCCACCGACCCCTTTTCAGATTACGCAAAGGCCCGGCGCCAAAGGAGCTGTCTGATGACGAGCGCTTTCGACCTCCAAGCGATGGAAGACCGCATCAAATCCGAGTCCATCAACGTGTTGATGTCCATCCAGTCCTATAGGGTGATCGAGCCGTCCTACTTTGACCGCCTACGAGGCGCCGTTAGCGATGCCGTCGCATTCTACAAGGACGAGCCAGACGCGCCGGCGGTGGTCATCCAAGAGATTGAAGACGCGGCGCAGATCATTCGCAACGAGGCGCATGCCTTCGAGGGACGAACAGTCGCCTGTCTTGAAATGGCTGACTGGCTTGGCGCTGCGCGGGATCAATTGCTCTTGGGTCGGGAATGAAATTTCCGAGCCTGTTACTCCACGGCCGCCTCGTCAGCCGCTACAAGCGCTTCTTCGCCGACGTCGTCCTCGACGACGGGACCGCGGTCACCGCCCACTGCCCCAACCCCGGCGCCATGCTGGGGGTCAACCAGCCGGGGATGGGGGTGTGGCTGTCGAGGTCGGACGACCCCAAGCGCAAGCTGGCCCACACCCTGGAGCTGGTCGAGGTCGGCAACGGCCTGGTGGGCGTCAACACCCTGGCCCCCAACCGCCTGGTCGCCGAGGCGCTGGCGGCGGACGCCATCCCCGAGCTCGCCGGCTACCAGACCATCCGCCGCGAGGTGAAATACGGCGAGGCCAGCCGGGTCGACTTCCTGCTGACCCATCCAGGCCGCCCGGCCTGCTGGCTGGAGATCAAGAACTGCCACCTCTCGCGTAACCCCCCGCTGGCCGAGTTCCCCGACTGCGTGGCGGCGCGGTCGGCCAAACACCTGCGCGAGCTGCAGGCCATGGTTCTGGCCGGCGACCGGGCGGTGGTGCTGTTCACGGTCCAGCGCCAGGATTGCGAGGCCTTCAGCGCCTGCCGCGACATCGACCCCAAGTTCGCCGCCGCCCTGGACGAGGCGGCGAATGCTGGTGTCGAGGTACTGGTCTATGCCTGCGGGATGACGACAGGCGGGATCGGGATCGACCGGCGGATCGACTGGCGGCGGTAGTCAGTCCGCCGCCGCGAAGTGGGCCATCTGGTCGTCATAGGCCTTCTTGAAGGCCGGGCGGGCCGTGGCGCGGGCGACATAGGCCTTGCAGGCGGGATAGGCCGCCAGCCCGCCGAACTTATCGACCGCCCGTAGCACGTCCGCCATCAGGATGTCAGCGACCGAGAAGCCGCCGGCTACCAGCCATTCGCCCCCAGCCAGGACGGCCTCCATGCGCTGCAGCCGCAGCGTCAGGAAGTCGTCGAAGAACTTCCAGGCCGTGGTGTCCTCCTTCTCGCCCATGAACCTGAACAGCGTCCAGGGCTGGCTGGCGGCCTCGACGGACGCGAGCGCCGCGAACAGCCATTCCTTGACCTCGTTCCGGCCGCTGGGATCGGCCGGCATCAGCCGGTCGCTCTTCTCGCCCAGGTGCAGCAGGATCGCCCCGCTCTCGAAGACCGTCATGTCGCCATCGGTCAGCCACGGGATCTGGCCGAAGGGCTGGTGGGCGAAATGTTCGGGCTGGCGGTCCTTGAACGGCGTCGAGGCGACGCGGTAGGGCAGCCCGGCCTCCTCCAGAGCCCAGCGGACCCGCAGGTCGCGCACAAGGCCCCGGGGTGGCGGGGGAACCCAGTCGTAGGTGGTCAGAACCAGGTCGCTCATTCGAAATCTCCAAGGAACGCGGGAAGTTTGTCGAGGAGGCCGTTCCAGCCCGCCTCGTGACTTTTGCAGGCCTCTTCGTCGGGCAGTCGCTCGTGGGTCAGGGTCAGCTCGGTTCCACCCTCGAACGGCTCAAGCCGGAAGGTCACCAGCGACTCTGGTTCCGGCGCCCCGGGCAGGTCCCAGGTGAAGACCAGCCGCTTCTCGGGAACCACCTCCTGATAGATCCCGGTCGGGTTGTGCTCGTCGCCATTGAGCAGTCGGAACACGACGCTGAAGCGGCCGCCCCGACGCACGTCGGCCACCACGCTGAGGGTCGGCCCCGCATCGGGCCCCCACCACTGCAGCATCTGTTCGGGCCGGGTGATCGCCGCCCACACCCTGGCGGGCGAAGCCTTGATGCGGCGCACGATCGTGACGCTGGGCAGGGTCATGACTGGCCATCCTCTTCGACAAACGCCACGAGCCGGTCGAGACTGGCCGTCCAGAAACGCTCGTAGCGTTCGAGCCAGGCCATGGCCTCGCGCATCGGCCCCGCCGAGAGGTGGACCGCCACGGTCCGACCGGTCTTGGTCCGGGTGATCAGGCCGGCGTCGGACAGCACATCCAGATGCTTCGTCAGGCCGGGCAGCTTCAGCGACAGCGGCCGGGCCAGTTCGCTGACCGAGAGCCCGGATTCCTCGTTCAGCCGCTGCAGGACATACCGCCGGGTGGGGTCGGCCAGCGCGGCGAACGTGCGGTCCATGGCCGAGGCTTTATACTTCACCATATAGCGAAGTGTTTCCTATTCGACCGGCCGAGTCAATAATCGCGGCTCGACCGGCGTGCGGCCCGGACAATGCAGCGATGGGAGACGCCGGATGACGACCCGCCAAGTCCTGGCCGAGGCCATCCTGGCCCGGGATGCCGGAAGGCCGGCCGAGGCGCTCGACCTCTATGCCCGGGCCGGCGAATTGGCGCGGCAAGACGGCGACGCTGTCCTGCTGGCCTTCGCCCTGCGGCACGTCAGCGATCTGGCTCGCGAGCAGGGCGACGCCGGGCGCGCCCTGGACACAGCCCGCGAGGCGGTCAGCCTCTATCGGGCCCTGCCGGACGCTCCGCCGCTCGACCTCGCCAACGCCCTGCGGCTCGCCGCCCTGGCGCTGGCGGGCGATGAGGCGCGCGATCTCTGGCGCGAGGCCGGCGAACTCTACGTCCTGGCCGGCGCGCCGGCGGGCGCGCGGGAGTGCAGGGCCAGGCTCGCCGCCCGCTAGCCCCTCACATACTGGTTGAACCACTCGATCATCCGCGCCCAGGCCTGCGGGGCGGTGACCTTGTTGTAGCGTTCGGGGGTGGCGTCGTTGAAGAAGCCGTGGACCGAGCCCGGCCACAGGTGGCCCTCGTAGGTGATGTTGTTCTTCTTCAGCTCGGCCTCCTGGGCGGGCCAGCCGTCGGCCAGGCCCTTATCCAGGGCGCCGTGGTTGACCAGGATGGCGCCTTTGATTTTCGGCACGTCCTCCGGCTTGGTCGGCGAACCGTAGAAGGGGGCGGCCGCAGCCAGATCCGGGCCCAGCATCGCGGCCAGGGTGTTCGAGACCCCGCCGCCGTAGCAGAAGCCTGTCGCCCCGATCTTCCCCGAGCAGTCTGGCCGGACCTTGAGCCAGCGGGCGGCGGCGGCGAAGTCCTGGTTCAGCTTGGCCCGGTCCAGCTTGGCGAAGGCCTGGCCCCCCTTGTAGTCGTCGCCCGGATAGCCGCCGACCGTGCTCAGGGCGTCGGGGGCGAAGGCCATGAAGTTCTCCAGGGCGAACCGCCGGGCGACGTCCATGGTGTGGGGGTTCAGGCCACGGTTCTCGTGGATCACGATGATCCCGGGCAGCCTGGCCGGCGTGGCGGTGCGGGTGTCGGCGCTGAAGGGGCGGACCAGATAGCCCTTGATTGAGCCCAGGCCGTCCGGCGAGGGGATGGTCTCCCAGGTCGCCTTGATACGCTCGTCATCGCCCCGCACCACCTGGCCCAGAGCGTAGTTGGGCATCAACGCCTCGACGATGGCCGTGGCGGTCAGGCCCGCCACGGCATAGCGCTTGGCCCCGTCCAGGAAGGCCCGCCGGCTGATCTCGCCGTGGATGAAGCGGGTGTAGAGGTCCACCGCCTCGGCGGGGATTTTCTTGTCGCCCATGGCTCGCGTCCCTCGATCTGTGCGCCGGCCGCCGCGCGTCTGTTGAAGTTTTATGCTAGGAACATGACATAGGCATGCGGCGCATTCGATAGCGCCGCCAGGAGCAGTGATGTCCGATACCGACTACATCGACGCCGAAGTCCGTGACGGCGCGATCAAGATCCATGGCCCCGAAGGGTTCGAAGGCATGCGTGTCGCCGGCCGGCTGGCCGCCGAGTGCCTGGACATGCTGACCCCCCACGTCCAGCCGGGCGTTTCGACCGCCGAGCTGGACCGGCTGGCCCGCGAGTTCATCCTGGACCACGGCGCCCTGCCCGCCTGCCTGTTCTACAAGGGCTACAGCCACACCGTCTGCATCTCGCCCAACCATGTGGTCTGCCACGGCATTCCCAGCGACAGGCCCCTGCGCGAGGGCGACATCGCCAATATCGACGTCACCGTCATCGTCGACGGCTGGCACGGCGACCACAGCCGCATGTATGGCGTCGGCCGCGTTTCGACCCGGGCCCGGCGGCTGGTCGACGTCACCTACGAAGGCATGAAGCGCGGCCTGGAAGCCATCAAGCCCGGCGCGACTCTGGGCGATGTCGGCCACGCCATCCAGTCCTACGTCGAATCGCAGCGCTGCTCGGTGGTGCGCGACTTCTGCGGCCATGGCCTGGGCCGGGTGTTCCACGACGCCCCCAACATCCTCCACTTCGGCCAGAAGGGTCAGGGCCCGGTGCTCAAGCCCGGCATGTTCTTCACCGTCGAGCCGATGGTGAATACCGGCAAGCCACAGGTGAAGGTGCTGAACGACGGCTGGACCGCGGTCACCCGCGACAAGTCGCTGTCGGCCCAGTGCGAGCACTCCATCGGGGTGACCGAGACCGGCTATGAGGTCTTCACCGCCTCGCCCAAGGGCCTGTTCCAGCCGGCGATCCTGGCGGAGGCATAGCCCTCCTGACGCTTGGGGCTTGCACGCCGGCCACAAGAACGTATCATGAACCTCCAAACGCGGGGGTTCGCCGATGGACGCACAGCTCAGCCTGCCGACCGACGGCGTCGCCGAGATGGGCTGGCGGCCGGCCCAACCCGAGCCCTCTCCTCACGCCGGCCACCGCGAGCGGCTGCGCGACCGGGCCGAGGCCGGCGGCCTGACCGCCCTGCCCGACTATGAACTGCTCGAACTCTACCTGTTCCGCAGCATCCCGCGCGGCGATGTCAAACCCACCGCCAAGGCCCTGCTGGCCCGGTTCGGCTCTCTGGAAGCGGCGCTGGGGGCCTCGATCGCCGAGCTGATGACCGTCAAGGGCGTTGGCCGCGGCGTCGCCACCGATCTGAAGCTGCTGCAGGAAGCCACGCTGCGTATCGGCCGCCAGACGGTGCGCAAACGGACGGTCATCTCCTCCTGGAACGCCCTCCTGGCCTATGTCCGCGTCGCCCTGGCCAATGAGCCGCGCGAGCAGTTCCGGGTGCTGTTCCTCGACAAGAAGAACCAGTTGATCGCCGACGAGATCCAGAACCAGGGCACGGTCGACCACGCCCCGGTCTATCCGCGCGAGGTGATGCGGCGGGCGCTGGAGTTGTCGGCCAGCAACCTGATCCTGGTCCACAACCACCCCAGCGGCGACCCTACCCCCTCGGGCGCCGACATCGACATGACCCGCCAGATCGTCGACGCCGGCCGCACCCTGAAGATCGGCGTGCACGACCATCTGGTCGTCGGCCGCGAGGGCGTGGCCAGTTTCAAGGCGCTGGGTCTATTCTGAATGAACGTCAGCGGGGTCGACCTCTTCCTGGCCCGCGCCGGCGCCATCGGCGGCTCGCTCTACCGGGAATTTCCGCCGGCGGGGGACCTGCGGGAATTCGTCGCCTGCACCTGGGTCAGCATCGTGCGCCGGGCCGCCGGCGCGGGCGCCGTCAACGCCATCCTGCCCGATGGCTGCGCCGACATCATGGTGTATGACGACCATCCGCCGCGGGTCGCCGGTCCCGACGCCGTCACCCGCTGGACCCAGGTCCAGGACGGGCTGACGATCACCGCCATCCGGCTGCGGCCCGGCGCCTGCCGCGCCGTCCTGGGCTGTCCGGCCGAGCGGCTGGTGGGGGGCAGCCTGTTGCTGGCCGACATCGCGCCGGGGGCCAGAACCCTGCACCGCCAACTTCTGGCGTCTGGCAGTCTGCCCGGCCGGCTGGAGCTGCTGGAAGCCTGGGTCCGCGGCGCCCTCCACGGCGCCAGCGACGCCGACCGGGCGGTGATCGCCGCCTGCCGCCAGCTGGGACCCGAGTCCATCCTGCCGATCGGCGAGGTCGCGCGGCGGCTGGACTGGAACGTCCGCACTCTGCACCGCCAGTTCCTCGGGGCCTGCGGCTACGGGCCCAAGCACCTGCAGCGGATCATGCGCCTCAATGGCGCCATCCGGGCGGCCCAGGGGATGGCGGCCCCGCGGCTGGGCGATCTGGCCGCCGCCGCTGGCTATGCCGACCAGGCGCATATGACACGCGACTTCCGCGATATCGCCGGACTGACCCCGGCCGCCTATTTCTCCGACCCCGCCCAGTCCGGCTGGGGCGCCTGGCTGGACGAGTGGTAGGCCGGCGTCTGTCCGATTTGTTCAAGACGCCGACGCTGGCGCCCGCTAGCTCTGGCGACAACAGAACGAGGAACCCGATGCCGCAAATCGCAGGCGTGAACGTCGCCTTCGTCGCGGGCTTTGGCCCGCTGGTGAAGGATCCCAAGGCCAGCAAGGCCTTCTACCTCGAGGCGCTGGGCCTGCCGCTGGAGGAAATGGCGGACAACCCCGACTACTGCCATTCGGAGAAGCTCGACGGCGTGCGCCACTTCGCCCTCTGGCCGCTGGCCCAGGCCGCGCAGTCCTGCTTCGGGTTGGACGCCTGGCCGGCCGACACGCCCGAGCCGCATTCCTGGCTGGAATTCGATGTCGATGACGTCGCTGCCGCCGGCGAGGCCTTGAAGGCCCGCGGCTACAGGCTGCTGGTCGAGGCGCGCGAGGAGCCCTGGGGCCAGACCGTCGCCCGCCTCCTCAGCCCGGAAGGCATACTGGTCGGCCTGACCTATACGCCCTGGCTGCGCTGATCCCGGACAGACGCCTGGGCTCCTCGCCGCCGCCCCGGCCGAATACAGCGAGTGATTGAAACAACCTCAAGGTTGCTTCGAGGGCGCCATGTCATCAGCGAGATTGTTCGCCAGCGCCAATCAACCCATCACATGACGGCGCCCGGCGAGCCTGCAGCCCCCGCGTGCTCGACAAGGCCTATCGAAGCGGTCAGGTTTCCTTCGAGACCGTCCGGGAGCCGCGATCATGATGCTGACCATCCTGCTGGCCGCCGCGGCCATCGTCTGGCCCAAGGACGTCGAGGCCTATCGCGGCAATGTCGAAGGCTGCATCCACTGGGCTGGCGAGCCCGGCTGGGACGCCGAGCGCGAGCGGCAGATCAACGCGGCCGTCAAACAGACCTGCGGCGCGGCCAAGCGGGACTATCCCCGGCTGCTGCGCAAATACGCCAGGTCACCCAAGGTCCTGGCCGAGATCAAGGCCATCAAGGCTGAACTGACGGACGCGGGGCTCTAGCGGCCACCGGCCACCACTTCGCCGCCACTCGCCAGCCCAGCAGCAACGCCACGATAGCCCCGTAGATCAGCGGCGGGCGGTGGTCGGCCTTGACCAGCAGATAGTAGTGGGTGACCCCCAGCGGGACGATCAGGTAGATCAGGCTGTGGATCCGCCGCCAGGTTTTCGGTCCGATCTTGCGGATAGCGGCGTTGAACGAGGTCAGCGCCAACGGCAGCAGCAGGGTGAAGCCCAGCATGCCGATGGTGATGTAGGGCCGCTTGACGATGTCCTTCCAGATGGCGTGCCAGTCGAAATACTGGTCGATGCCGATATAGGTCGACAGGTGGGTGAGGATGTAGCCGAAGGCGAACAGCCCCACCGGCCGCCGGAAACGGATGAAGCGCGGCTTCTTGAAGATGCGCGCCAGCGGGGTGATGCACAGGCCGGCGATCAGCAGCCTCAGACCCCAGACGCCCAGCTGGCGGATCAGGGTCTCGATGGGGTTGGCGCCCAGGTCGCCCTGCACGGTCCGCCAGACCAGCCAGGCGGCGGGAGCGAGACAGAGCAGCAGGACCAGGACGTAGTTCAGGCGCTCAAGCCAGGTGCGGCCCATCAATAGTATTTCCGCAGATCCATCCCGGCATACATCGGCGCCACCTGCCGGGCATAGCCGTTGAACATCACCGTGGGCCGGCGCTTGAACTCGCCGATCCGCCGCTCGGTCGCCTGGGACCAGCGCGGATGGTCCACCTCGGGATTGACGTTGGAATAGAAGCCGTATTCGCCGGGCGCCGAGACGTTCCAGGCGGTGCGCGGCTGGGTGGCCTGCAGCTTGATGCGGACGATCGATTTGATCGACTTGAAGCCGTATTTCCACGGCACGACCAGCCGGATCGGCGCGCCGTTCTGGTTGGGCAGCGTCTCGCCATACAGGCCCGTGGCCAGCAGGGTCAGAGGGTTCATCGCCTCGTCGATGCGCAGGCCCTCGCGATAGGGCCATTCCAGCACCGCCCGCCGCTGGCCCGGCATCTCCGCGGGGCGGTAGAGGGTCTCGAAGGCCACATACTTCGCCTTCGAGGTCGGTCCCACCCGCGACAGCAGGGTCGAGAGCGGAAAGCCCACCCAGGGAATGATCATCGACCAGCCCTCGACGCAGCGGTGGCGATAGATGCGCTCCTCCGGCGGAGCCAGGCGCAGCAGGGTGTCGATGTCGTAGGTCCCGGGCTTGGCGCATTCGCCTTCGACGACCACGGTCCAGGGCCGGGTCTTCAGTGAGCCGGCGTTGCGGGCGGGGTCATCCTTGTCGACGCCGAACTCGTAGTAGTTGTTGTAGGTGGTGATGTCCTCGCGAGGCGTGGGCTTCTCGGGGGTCGAATAGACGCTCTTGCGGCCCGGCAGCGGCGCCGCTTCGGCCAGCGCCGGCAGGCCCAGCCCCAGCGCCGCCCCGGCGATGAACTCGCGCCGGCGCAGGTACAGCCCCTTGGGCGTCACATCGTTCTCGGTCAGGTCGGCGGCGTCGCGGATCAGCATCTTGGACTCTCTGGCGTTGCCCCGCCCAGTCTACGCCCGGGCGGGCCGCATGGTTCAACGGTCCATGTCGGCGGGACATTCGCCGGGGCGGCCGACAAGGTTACTTCAGCGCGTCGGCTTCCCATTCCAGGAACTCCGGCTGCTCCAGCAACCGCGCGCCATAGGCCGCCGCCGGGCCGGGGTCGCCATAGTCGCCCAGATGGACGCCATAGCTGCGGAACCGCGTCGCGACGGGGGTGTAGAAGGCGTCGGCGATGCTCCATTCGCCCAGCAGGAACGGGCCGCCGTACTGGCCCAGCAGGCTGTTCCAGCGGGCGACGATCTTGCGGATATCCTTGCCCGTCGCTTCCGACAGCGGCGGCTGGCTGCGCAGGCCAAGGTCCATCGGGCACTCGCCCCGCAGCGAGGCGAACCCCGAATGCATCTCGGCGGCGACCGAGCGGCCAATGGCCCGGCGGGCGGGGTCGGCCGGCCACAGGCCCGGCGCCTGTTCGGCCAGGTATTCGCAGATGGCCAGCGAATCCCAGACGGTCAGGTCGCCGTCCTTCAGCACCGGCACCAGGTTGGACGGCGAATGGCGGGCGATCTCGGCTTCCGAGGTCTCCAGCTCACGCAGCGGCACCAGGGTTTCGGTGAACGGCAGGCCGGCCCGCCTGGCCGCCAGCCAGGGCCGTAGCGACCAGGTCGACCAGGTCTTGGTGCCGATGACGAGTTCCATGGCGATCTCCTCAGATTGGTTGGCGTTCGGCCAAGCGCGCTCTAGGCTGGCCGCAATAACCAGAAGAACGCTCGAAGGAAACGTCCGATGACCGAGGCCATTGTGCCCGAACCGCCCGTCGCGGCGGCCAGCCCGTCCGTCACCGATGCGCTTCACCCCATCAGCACGGCCTATCGGCGCTACGCTCTGACCCTCCTGGTCGTGGTCTATTCGCTGAACTTCCTGGACCGCCAGATCGTCAACATCCTGGCCGAGTCCATCAAGGAAGAGCTGCATCTGCAGGACTGGCAGATCGGCATGATGCAGGGCCTGGCCTTCGCCATCTTCTACACCACCCTGGGCATCCCCATCGCCCGGCTGGCCGAGCGCGGTAACCGGCCGTGGATCATCGGCACGGCCATCGCCGCCTGGAGCGGCTTCACCATGCTGTGCGGCCTGTCGACCAACTTCATCCAGCTGGTCCTGGCCCGCATCGGGGTCAGCATCGGCGAGGCCGGCTGCAGTCCGCCCTCGCACAGCCTGATCGCCGACTACACCCCCCGCGAGAAGCGCTCCTCGGCCCTGGCCATCTATTCGCTGGGCACCCCGATCGGCTCGCTCCTGGGCATGGCGCTGGGCGGGGTGATCGCCGATCTCTGGGGCTGGCGGGCCGCCTTCCTGATCGCCGGAGCGCCGGGAATCGTGGTGGCGCTGATCGCCGCCTTCACCCTGATCGAGCCGCGCAACAGGCTGAAGGCCGACCTGGCGGCCCGCCAGGCGGCCGGGCCCAGCATCATGGACGCCGTGCGCGAGCTGTCGACCAAGAAGACCTTCTGGCTGATGGCCTTCGCCGCCAGCCTGCTGGCCTTCCAGGGCTATGCCAGCAACGCCTTCATCGGCTCGTTCTATTTCCGTAACCACACCGCCGAACTGGCCGGCCTGGCCGCCGACTTCGGCATGAAGCCCAAGGGCTTCCTGGGCCTGGCCCTGGGCCTGATCGGCGGGACGGCCGGGGTGTTCGGCACCTGGTTCGGCGGCATGCTGGCCGACCGGCTGGGCAGGCGCGACCTGCGCTGGCACGTCACCATGCCGGCCATCGCCACCTCGATCGCCATCCCCTTCTACATCCTGGGCATCATGCACCCCAGTGGCACGGCGGCCCTGTTCCTGCTGACCATCCCGACCCTGTGCAACACCATGTGGTACGGCCCCATCTATGGCAGCGTGCAGAGCCTGGTAAAGCCCGAGACCCGCACCACGGCGGCGGCGCTCATCCTGTTCATCATCAATATCATCGGCCTGGGCGGCGGGCCGACCTTCCTGGGCTGGCTGTCGGACTTCATGGCCAAGACCGGCGGCCTGGGCGTCGCGGAAGGTTTGCGAGCAGCGATGATCATCAACGCGTTCACCCTGCTGGGTTCGGTGGGCCTGTTCCTGTGGGCCCGGCGGACGATCCGCGAAGAGATGGTCAGCTAGATTACCCATGGCGGCCCGGCGGGCGATCCGTCTACATTGGTTAAAACGAGCGTTCGGGGAGAACACGCCACATGACTGACGCCACCGCGCCGGGGGCCGCCAAGCCGCTATTTTCCACCGGCTACAAGAGCGTGGTCCTGTCGCTGTTGCTGGCGGCCTACACCTTCAACTTCATCGACCGCACGATCCTGGCCACCATCGGCCCGCAGATCGCTGAACAGCTGAAGCTGGACAACACCCAGCTGGGCCTGCTGGGCGGGCTGTATTTCGCCCTGCTCTACACGATCCTGGGCATCCCCGTGGCGCGGCTGGCCGAGCGGTTCAGCCGGGTGAAGATCATCTCCATTTCGCTTGTGGTCTGGTCGGGCTTCACGGCCCTCAGCGGTTTTGCGAACAATTTCGTGCAGCTGGCCCTCTGCCGGTTCGGGGTCGGCATCGGCGAGGCGGGTTGCTCGCCCGCATCCCACTCGCTGATCTCCGACTATTTCGAACCCCGCAAGCGCGCCACGGCCCTGTCGATCTATTCGTTCGGCATTCCGTTGGGCAGCATGTTCGGCGCCGTGGCTGGCGGCTGGCTGGCGCAGGAATTCGGCTGGCGGGTCGCCTTCATGGTGGTCGGCCTGCCCGGCCTGATCCTGGGCGTCATCGTCTGGCTGGTCATGCGCGAGCCGCCGCGCGGCCACTCGGAAATGCCCGAACACCCGGTCCTGGCCGAGGACGTCACCCCCGCCGCGCCGCCGGAACGGCTGGGCTTCGTCAAGGGCATGCTGCACGAGTTCGCCGAACTCTTGAGCGTCGCCAAGACGCTGTTCACCAAATGGCCGGTGGTCAACATGGTGCTGGGCGTGACCATCGCCTCGTTCGGCTCCTACGGCTCGGGCGCCTTCGTGCCGCGCTATTTCCTGACCGCCTTCGGCAAGGGCTATGGCGAAAGCGAGTGGACCTGGCTGCAGGTGTTCTCCACCCCGGCCGGCCATTTCGCCCTGGGCCTGGCGGCGGTGGGGCTGATCACCGGCCTGGTCGGGGGCTTCTCCTCGGGCATCGGCACCCTGCTGGGCGGCCTGGCCAGCGATCGCCTCGGCAAGCGCAATCCGGTCTGGTACTCGCTGGTGCCGGCCTTCGGCCTGATGATCGCCACGCCCATCTACATCGCCGCCTATATGCAGCCCGACTGGAAGGCGGCGGCCCTGATCCTGCTGATCCCGGGCGTCTTCCACTACACCTATCTGGGCCCGACCTTCGGGGTGGTGCAGAACAGCGTCGAGCCGCGCCGGCGGGCGACGGCCACGGCCCTGCTGTTCTTCTTCCTGAACCTGATCGCGCTCGGCGGCGGCCCGCCCTTCACCG
This sequence comes from Caulobacter ginsengisoli, assembly GCF_030814835.1. Classification (GTDB taxonomy): domain Bacteria; phylum Pseudomonadota; class Alphaproteobacteria; order Caulobacterales; family Caulobacteraceae; genus Caulobacter; species Caulobacter ginsengisoli. The sequence goes on along the minus strand of NZ_JAUSVS010000001.1, from coordinate 221,574 downwards.
GCTGGCTGATCGACGTCCTGAGCCAGTACAACTTCAACCACGGCGGCGGCCAGGGCGTGCTGTCTTCTCTGGCAGGAGCTTTCGGCGGCGGCGACGTTGGCGCCAGCTTTAACACCGCCTGTCCGGGCGGCATCGCGCCCAAGGGCTCGGGCGCCGACCTGGTGTCGGCCTGCTCGGCGACCCTGGCCAACTCGGCCCGGCAGGGGATCATCCTGTCGATCTGCTTCTACCTGTGGGCCTCGCTACACTACTTCCTGGGCGCCATCGGCCTGGCCAAGCACATGCGTGAGCGGGGCGAGGCGCAGAAGGCGTAAGGCTCCGCCCCCGGCGGGGGCGGACGGCCGCCCCGAGGCGCGCATGCAGCGCGCCCGTGGGCAGCCAGGTGAGGGTGTCGGAGGCCGTGCGGTGACAACAGCCGAGTTTCCCCGGCCGTTGTGCTTGGCTCCTGGCCCACAGGTTTTCAGATAATCACAACTGACCGCCGCACGGCCCTGAAACCCTCACCGGACCGCGCTCTGGCGCGGTCGTCCTCCCCCGCCGGGGGAGGAGTAGCCCTACATCTTCAGCCGCAGCGGCCCCAGATAGTCCCGCTTGCCCAGCGGCACGCCCTTCGACCGCAGGATGTCGTAGGCCGTGGTGGCGTGGAAATGGAAGTTGGGCAGCGAGAAGGACAGGATGAAGTTCTCGGCGGTGAACGGCAGCTTGAACGTTCCCAGGGCGAAGGTGACGTCCTTGCCGGCCAGGGCGTTGATGTCGTCGGCCTTCAGCGCCTTGAGGCTCTCGATGGTGTCGGCGACCAGCTTCTGCAGCGCCACATAGTCCAGCTCTCCCACCGCGCCCGGCGGGCCGAACTCGCCGGCCTGCACGCCCTTGAGGGCGTTCAGCGAATGGTGGCAGACCGAGACGATCTGGAAGCGGAAGGGCAGCATGTCGCCGTGCAGCCGGGTCTCGACGATCTCGGCCGGGTCGATGCCGTTGTCCTGGCAGTGCGAGAGGCCCCTCCCCAGGAAGCCCGACACGGCGGTCAGAGTCTGAAGGTAGTTGCCGACGCTCAGATCATACAGCGAAGTGCCCATGGTCTTTTCCCCGTCCTTTTGAAAAACTCACCCTGACCGATAACCGCCAAACGCCGGTCTGTCACCCGCCTTTCCCCAGTCCCTTCCTTGACATCGGGGCGTGACGGCGCGAAGCGGGCGCCATGATCCCTCGCTATGCCCGACCCGAGGCGGCCGACCTGTGGTCGCCGCAGACCCGCTACCGCATCTGGTTCGAGATCGAGGCCCATGCGGCCGACGCCATGGCCGAACTGGGGGTGATCCCCAAGGCGGCGGCCGAAGCGATCTGGGCCGGCGGCAAGGACGCGATCTGGGACGCCGATCGGATCGACGAGATCGAGCGGACCACCCGGCACGACGTCCTCGCCTTCCTGACCCACGTGGCCGAGGTGGTGGGGCCGGAAGCGCGCTTCCTGCACCAGGGCCTGACCAGCAGCGACGTGCTGGACACCTGCCTGGCCGTCCAGCTCAGCCGCGCCGCCGACATGCTGATCGAGGACGTCGACCTGCTCATGGCCGCCATCAAGCGGCGGGCGATCGAGCACAAATACACCCCCACCGTCGGTCGCAGCCATGGCATCCATGCTGAGCCGACCACCTTCGGCCTCAAGCTAGCCGGCCACTACGCCGAGTTCCAGCGGGCCAAGGAGCGGCTGGCCATGGCCCGCTTCGAGGTGGCGACCTGCGCCATCTCCGGCTCGGTGGGCACCTTCGCCAACGTCGATCCCCGCGTCGAGGCCCATGTCGCCGAGAAGCTGGGCCTGGCCGTCGAGCCGGTCTCCAGCCAGGTCATCCCGCGCGACCGCCACGCCGCCTTCTTCGCGGCCCTGGCCGTAACGGCCTCCTCGATCGAACGGCTGGCCATCGAGATCCGCCATCTGCAGCGCACCGAGGTGCTGGAAGCCGAGGAGCCGTTCGAGGTCGGCCAGAAGGGCTCCAGCAGCATGCCCCACAAGCGCAACCCGATCCTGACCGAGAACCTCACCGGCCTGGCCCGGCTGGTCCGCTCGGCGGTGGTCCCGGCCCTGGAGAACGTCGCCCTCTGGCATGAGCGCGACATCAGCCACTCCTCGGTCGAGCGCGGCATCGCTCCCGACGCCACCGTCCATCTGGACTTCGCCCTGCGCCGGGCCGCCAGCCTGATGGAGCGGCTGGTCGTCTATCCCGACAATATGCTCAAGAACCTCGACCGCCTGGGCGGGCTGGTCCATTCGCAGCGGGTGATGCTGGGCCTGACCCAGAAGAACATCTCCCGCGAGGACGCCTACGCCGCCGTGCAGGGCAATGCGATGAAGGTCTGGCGGGGCGAGGGCCGGTTCCTGGAACTGCTGAAGGCCGACCCGGTCGTGTCGAAAGCGATGACCGACGCCGAACTCGAGGCGCTGTTCGACCTGGGCTACCACTTCAAGCATGTCGACACGATCTTCGCCCGGGTGTTCGGCGAAGGCGCGTGACCCGCAAGGCCGGCCTGCCGCCGGTCGCGGGGCCGGACGCGCGGCTGCTGATCCTGGGCAGCCTGCCGGGCGACGCGTCGCTGGCGGCGGCGCAGTATTACGGGCATCCGCAGAACGCCTTCTGGCGGCTGATCGGGGCGGTGCTGGACGAGGATCTGGTTCCCCTGCCCTACGAGGCCCGGCTGGAACGGCTGCGCCAGCGCAGGGTGGCGCTGTGGGACGTGATCGGCGCGGCGCATCGCGTCGGCAGCCTCGACACCGCCATCAAGAATCACGAGGCCAATGACCTTGCGGGATTGATCGCGCGGCTGCCCGAACTGCAGATGGTCGGCTTTAACGGCGGTACAGCGGCGAAACTCGGCCGCAAGGCGCTGGGCGAGACGCCGCTGCGGCTGATCGACCTGCCGTCATCGAGCCCGGCCTTCACCAGGCCGTTCGCGGAGAAACTGGCGGTTTGGAAGCTCTTGAGGGAAGGGCTGGAGCCCTAGTTCCCCGCCTTGATCTGCTCGCGCGCCACGGCCAGCAGCTCGTCCATCTTCATCCGCACTTCGCCCTCGGTCGCGGCGACGCCGGAGCCCTTCAGGTCGCCGAACACCTTGCGCAGCACGTCGTCGTCGCCGGGCTGTTCGAAGTCGGACTTGATCACCGCCCGGATATATTCGTCCGGCGTTTCCAGCCCCATCAGGCCGGCGGCCCACTCGGCCAGCATGCGGTTGCGGCGGGCGGTGGCCTTGAAGTCCTGTTCCTCGTCCAGGGCGAACTTGCGCTCGAAGCCCTTTTCGCGATCGTCGAAGCTGGTCATGTATCTCTCTAGCGGCGGTAGCCGCGGGGTTGATAGCCTGCCCGGCGGTTCCGGGCAATCATGCTGCGACGCAATATCCCCAGCCCGTTGTTTGCGCCGGGGGGCCGCTTCCGCTATTTTCGCGCTTGACCAACATCCAAGCGGCCGTGAGTCGGACACGCGCGCTGGCCACCACGCCGCGCGCTTTTTTGTTTCCCGGCCCGCCCCCCGACTCCGCGTGAGCGAGGAGAACGCATGACCACCCGCCGCAAGAAGATCTACGAAGGCAAGGCCAAGATCCTCTACGAAGGCCCCGAGCCCGGCACCCTGATCCAGTATTTCAAGGACGACGCCACCGCCTTCAACGCCCAGAAGAAGGCGGTTCTCGAAGGCAAGGGGGTCATCAACAACCGCATCAGCGAGTTCGTGATGACCAGGCTGGGGGCCATCGGCATCCCCACCCACTTCATCAAGCGGCTGAACCTGCGTGAGCAGCTGATCAAGGAGGTCGAGATCGTCCCCCTGGAGGTCATCTGCCGCAACATCGCCGCCGGCAGCCTCTCCACGCGCCTGGGCCTGGAGGAAGGTTCGGCCCTGCCCCGCTCGATCATCGAGTTCTGCTACAAGGACGACAAGCTGGGCGACCCCCTCGTCGCCGAGGAGCACATCACCGCGTTCAACTGGGCCTCGACCCAGGAGATCGACGACATCATGGCCATGACCCTGCGCATCAACGACTTCCTGTGCGGGATGTTCGGCGGGGTGGGCATCACGCTGGTGGACTTCAAGATCGAGTTCGGCCGGGTCTGGGAAAACGACTACAGCCGCATCATCCTGGCCGACGAGATCAGCCCCGACAGCTGCCGCCTGTGGGACACCGCCACCAAGACAAAGCTGGATAAGGACCGCTTCCGCCGCGACATGGGCGATGTGATCGAGTCCTATGCCGAGGTGGCCCGCCGGCTGGGCATCATGAAAGAGATGCCGACGGTGATTCAGGGCGGGCTGCACTAGCTCGCCTTGGCGCGGCGGGGTGAATCCTATAACGCCACAGCCAACCCCACACCGCCGCGAGACCCGCCCATGAAGGCCACCGTGCAGATCTTCCTCAAGCCCGGCGTGCTGGACGTGCAGGGCAAGGCGGTCGAGGCCTCGCTGCACGGCCTGGGCTGGCCGGGGGTCCGGGAGGTGCGGGTCGGCCGCACCATCACCTTCGACCTGGACGGCGCCGACAAGGCCGCCGCCGAAGCCGAGGTCAAGGCCATGTGCGACAAGCTGCTGGCCAACAATGTGATCGAGACCTACCGGGTCGAGGTGGAATGATTTACCAACTCCAGCAATGACGATCATATTCGCGGCTGATCTGGCAGTACCATTTCTGGTTGACGGCAGTCATGTCGCAGAAGATTTCGTGAATTTATCTCGGTCAACCCGGGCTCTTTGCGATTTCTTGATCTTACACGACAAAATTGTAATCCCGATAGAAGACTTTACAGTACTAAGAACGATTACGCGATCTATTGGCGCAGACAATCTTATTCTTCTATTGAAAAATGATCGAGTTAGATTTGTAAGAACCATTGGCACGCTTGCTCTAAGTTGGGGAGATAGCGGGGCTGGGTTGATGACAATACACGACGCCCAACGCCGCGTTGCCGCGTACGCGCCAATGGAAGCGTCAATTCAACAGTCTATTCACTCACTTGAACTGCCTTACGCAACTTCATCTAAGCTCTCTCATATAGTCGCGGAACGCACCAAAGAGATTCAAACTTTGGATCTTCTTTCTGAGATTAGATCCGCTACATACGCAGATTTTGAAAAAACCTTGATGTGGCGCGATGAGTTTAGAACTCAATACCCCGACCTACTCAAGATGCCAGGCGACCCCAGAAACGTCCAAATCTACGGTCCAAACACGCCTCCCTCTCGATCCGCAGCGACAACTCTACTGGCTTTGGCCCGGTCTAATCTGGAGATGTATCTCTCATCTAGGGAATACGCTGATGCCCTGAGCACAACTTGCCCAATTGGCGATTCCGTATCCCTCAAGTTGGCAAACTCGGCCGTCGATCTAACTAAGAGCGGGCTTCAAAATTTGATCAATTTGGCAGGTGTCGCTGACCTGACGCCTGACGTGATGAGTGACTCGAAGATCGCCCGCAAATTTATCGAGGTCACCTGCAGTCCAGAAGCCGTTCAATTCCGCGAATGGTTTAAGAGTCAAATAGTCACAAATCCAGAGGAGTATACCCAACGGTATATGGATATAATTCATAAAATTTCTCCGCTTGAGCGACCCATGACCAAGATTATCCGATTTTTTATTTTTCAATCTCTTGGATTTATACCGATAATTGGGAACGTTACTAGCGCATTTGATACTTTTGTTTTGGATAAACTGGTTGAGGGAAATTCTCCGAAATATTTCGTTCAAAATCTTCGCAACTTTTCTGGTGCGGTGAAGATGCGGCGGATCTAGTGCTCCAATCTCATCGGCTCCATACGTCGCACCAAATGCCGATCTCGCTGCGTTGTCTTTCTGATCGCCCTGACTCACAAACGATGGTAAGCGCCCGCCCATGAAAGCCGCCGTCATCGTCTTCCCCGGCTCCAACTGCGACCGCGACTGCGCCGTCGCCATCGAGCGCTCGACCGGGGCCAGGGTCGAGATGGTCTGGCATGGCGACAGCGACCTGCCCGATGGCCTCGACCTCATCGTGCTGCCGGGCGGCTTCAGTTACGGCGACTATCTGCGCTGCGGGGCGATGGCGGCGCTGTCGCCGGTGATGGCCCCGGTCAAGGCCGCCGCCGAGCGCGGCGTGGCGGTGGTCGGCATCTGCAACGGCTTCCAGGTCCTGTGCGAGGCGCACATGCTGCCGGGCGCCCTGCTGCGCAACGCCGGGCTGAAATATGTCTGCAAGCCGGTGGCGCTGGACATCGTCAACGGCCAGACCCGTTTTACCGCCGCCTATCAGGGCCGGCGCGAGGCGGTGATGACCGTCGGCAACGGCGAGGGCAATTTCTTCGCCGATGACGCCACCCTCGACCGGCTGGAGGGCGAGGGCCAGGTGGTGTTCCGCTACCAGGACAATCCCAACGGCTCGGCCCGGGCCATCGCCGGCATCGTCAACCCGGCCGGCAACGTCCTGGGCCTGATGCCCCACCCCGACCGGGCGTTCGAGCCGGACCTGGGCTCGGCTGATGGGGCGCTGCTGTTCCAGAGCGTGCTGGCCAGCGCCTGACTTTCTAAGCGCCTGATGGGCGAATCCGGTTGGCCGTCTGGCCGCGGCGGACCAGGGTCTCGCGCCTGAGTGGGGGAGCGTGAAATGGACCTGTCGCAGTTCAACTGGAGCTATTTCGCGCTGGGCGTTTCGGCGCTTCTGCTGCTGCTCTGGTTCATGGGCCGCTCGGCGGGCAAGCCCGGCGCGGGCGGGATGCTGGTGTCCCTGCCCTTCCTGGTCGTGGCCATGCTGAACACCGCCGCCCCGGTGCGCGGGATGATCGATCCCAGCCTCACCAGCTACCAGTTCGGCATGCTCAGCGCCCCGTCCGGCTGGATGCTGGCGGCGACGGCCGGCGGCATCTTCCTGATCGCCTTGGTCGCGTCCCTGGCGGCCCTGCGTCCCGGCCGGGTGGCCGGGCTGGTGGTCGCGGTCGCGGGGCTGTTGTTCGCCACCCTGCTGGGCTGGCCCTGGCTGCAAAACGCGCTGAGCGGCAACCTGCCGCCGGTGCGGGCGGGCGGCATCGTGCTGCCGGGGATGGCGGCGGCGGGGCTGTTCTTCCTGGTGACGGTCGCGCCGTTCCTGGTCGCGGCGGTGTGGGGCCTGCGCCGGCTGGCCACGGGGCGGTAGGCGGGTCTAGGCTCCGGCCCAGCTGTTCCGGAGTCGCCCATGCTCTCGCGTCCCCTCGCCGCCCTGGCCGCGGTCCTGATCCTCTGCGGCGCCGCTTCGGCCCAAACGCCGCCCCTCACCCCCGACATCCCGCCCAAGTTCGAATGGCCCGCCGGCCAGGCCGACTACATCAAGCGCGAGGTGATGATCCCCATGCGCGACGGGGTGAAGCTCTACACGGTGCTGGTCATCCCCACTGGAGCCAAGGCCGCGCCGATGCTGCTGACCCGCACCCCCTACAACGCCAAGAAGCGGGTCGAGCGCAACCGCAGCCCCTCGATGCTGGCCACCCTGCCGCAGGGCGACGAGGTGTTCACCGCCGACGGCTATATCCGCGTCTTCCAGGACGTGCGCGGCAAGTACAAGTCACAGGGCGACTACGTGGTGACCCGTCCCCTGGTCGGGCCGCTGAACGGCTCCAAGGTCGACCACTCCACCGACGCCTGGGACACCATCGACTGGCTGGTCAAGCACACCCCTGAGTCCAACGGCAAGGTTGGGATGATCGGCTCGTCCTACGAGGGTTTCACCGTGGTGATGGCCCTGATCAACCCCCACCCGGCCCTCAAGGTCGCCGCCCCCGAAAGCCCGATGGTCGACGGCTGGATGGGCGACGACTGGTTCCAGTACGGGGCCTTCCGGCAGGTGAACCTCGACTTCTTCACCCGCCAGATGATTGCCCGGGGCGAGGGCGATCCCATCATCCGCGACGGCTATGACGATTACGAGGCCCTGCGCCGGGCCGGCTCGGCCGGGGCCTATGCCAAGGCGGCGGGGCTGGAACAGATCCCCTGGTGGAAGAAGGTCACCGAGCATCCCGCCTATGACGGCTTCTGGCAGAGCCAGGCCCTGGACCGCATCCTGGCCGCTCAGCCGCTGAAGGTGCCGACCATGTGGGTGCAGGGCATCTGGGACCAGGAGGACATGTGGGGGGCAGTCCACAGCTACGCCGCCACCGAGCCCAAGGACGGCGACAACAGCAGGAACTTCCTGGTGCTCGGCCCCTGGCGCCACAGCGGGGTCAACTATGAGGGCTCGACCCTGGGCCCGCTGAAGTTCGAGGGCGACACGGCCCTGCAGTTCCGGCGCGATGTGCTGAAACCCTTCTTCGACCAGTATCTCAAGGACGGCGCCCCCAAGGCCGCCACGCCGCCGGTGTTCTTCTACGAGACCGGGGCCAACCGCTGGGGCCGCTACGACCGCTGGCCCCTGGCCTGCGACAGCGGCTGTCCGACCGCCATGACGCCACTCTATCTGGAGGCTGACTTCGGCCTGGGCTTCCAGCCGGCGGCCGAAGGCTATGACGAATACGTCTCCGACCCGGCCAAGCCCGTCCCCTACCTGCCCCGCCCGGTGCGCTTTGCCGACGGCGACGCCTGGCGGCGCTGGCTGCTGACCGACCAGAGGTTCGTGGCCGACCGCACCGACGTCTTGGTCTACCAGACCGCCCCGCTGGGGACGGCGGTGCGCATCGCCGGCGCCCCGACGGTCAACCTCTACGCCTCGACCAGCGGCACCGACAGCGACTGGGTGGTCAAGCTGATCGACGTCTATCCCGACGAGGTTCCGTCACAGCCGGAGATGGGCGGCTACCAGCTGCCCATCGGCATCCAGATCTTCCGGGGCCGCTATCGCGACAGCTTCGAAAAACCCAGCCCCATCCCAGCCGGCCAGGTGCAGGCCTATCGCTTCGTCCTGCCCAACGCCAACCACGTCTTCCTGCCCGGTCACCGGATCATGGTGCAGATTCAGTCGACCCTGTTCCCGCTCTACGACCGCAACCCGCAGAAGTTCGTGGACAACATCTTCTTCGCCCAGCCGGCCGACTATCAGAAGGCGACGCAGCGGGTGTTCCATGGCGGGGCGCAGGGGAGCTTTATTTCGCTGCCGGTTGTGCCGCTGAAGTAAAAGCCCTTTCCCCGCCAGCGGGGGAAGGGCTTGGCCGTTCGCCGCTCAAAGAAAAAGGGCCGGATCGCTCCGGCCCTCCTTCCGTGTTGATAGGAGCGACGTCAGGCGTCGCGTTCGATGTCGGTCTGCTCGTCGCGGTCGCCCTGGTTCGCTTCGCCGCCGGGGTTGCGGCCGGCCTCGTCCAGTTCGCCTTCGCGGCGCTTGTCGCCCTGTTGCTGCTGCTGGTCGGGCGCCTGGCGCTGGGGATTGTTGGGTTGCTGCTGGGGGGTGTTGTTGTCGGCCATTCGAGCTCTCCCTTGGTTACGCGCGGCCTCCGCGAGCCGCAGGATCAGAACGGCGAGCGAGTCCGGCCGTTCCGGCGCCTGGAATCACGCCTGCGAGACCCCGATGTCGCCCCGCCGACCTCGCACGAGGTGGCGCCCATCGCCCGGTCACGCTAGAAGCCGCCCCCATGACCGACACCGCGAATCCCCCGCCCAAGACCATGGCGCAGACCGCGCTGGAGTATGGCCTCAAGCCGGAGGAATACGACGTCATCGTCAAGCGGTTGAACCGCGAGCCGAATGCGGTCGAGTTGGGCGTGTTCTCGGTGATGTGGTCCGAGCACTGCTCCTACAAGTCCAGCCGCAAGCACCTGCGCAAGTTCCCGGTCACCGGCCCCCGGGTGATCTGTGGGCCGGGCGAGAACGCCGGGGTCATCGATATCGACGACGGCCAGGCCTGCATCTTCAAGATGGAGAGCCATAACCACCCCAGCTTCATCGAGCCCTACCAGGGCGCCGCCACGGGCGTTGGCGGCATCATGCGCGATGTCTTCACCATGGGCGCCCGGCCCATCGCCCTGCTGAACGCCCTGCGCTTCGGCGATCCCAGCCATCCCAAGACCCGGCGGCTGGTAGCCGGGGTCGTCGCGGGAATCGGCGGCTATGGCAACTGCGTGGGCGTGCCCACCGTGGCCGGCGAGACCAACTTCCACCGCGGCTATGACGGCAACATCCTGGTCAACGCCATGTGCGTGGGCCTGGCCGACGCCGACAAGATCTTCTACTCGGCCGCCCCCTCGGCCGGCCTGCCGGTGGTCTATTACGGCTCCAAGACCGGCCGCGACGGCATCCACGGCGCCACCATGGCCAGCGCCGAGTTCGACGAGGACAGCGACGAAAAGCGCCCCACCGTCCAGGTCGGCGACCCCTTCGCCGAGAAGCTGCTGATCGAGGCCACCCTCGAGCTGATGGCCACCGGCGCGGTCGCCGCCATCCAGGATATGGGCGCGGCGGGCCTGACCTCTTCCTCCGTGGAAATGGCCGGCAAGGGCGGGGTCGGCATCGAGCTGGACCTGGACGCGGTGCCCCAGCGCGAGACCGGCATGACCGCCTACGAGATGATGCTGTCGGAGAGCCAGGAGCGGATGCTGGCCATCCTCAAGCCCGGCCGCGAGCGCGACGGCCACGCCATCTTCGAGAAATGGGGCCTGGACGCCGCCGTCATCGGCTTCACCACCGACACCGGCCATATCGTCCTCAAGCACAAGGGCGAGGTGGTCTGCGACCTGCCGCTGGCCCCGCTGTCGGACGACGCGCCCCTGTACGACCGCCCCTGGACGGAGCCCGCCAAGCAGCCGGTCCTCAAGGACGTCCCCGCCCCCACGGACTGGCAGGAGGCGGTGCTGAAAGTCATCGCCTGCCCGGACGGCGCCTCCAAGCGCTGGTTGTGGGAGCAGTACGACCGCCACGTCATGGCCGACACCCTGGCCGACAGCTCGACGGCCCATGACGCGGGCATCATCCGCGTCCACGGCACGAGGAAGGCCCTGGCGGTGACCAGCGACTGCACCCCGCGCTATGTCCAGAACGACCCCTACGAGGGCGGCAAGCAGGCGGTCGCCGAGGCCTGGCGCAACCTGACCGCCGTGGGCGCCGAGCCCATCGCCATCACCGACAACCTCAACTTCGGCAACCCCGAGCGGCCCGAGATCATGGGCCAGATCGTCCGCGCCATCGACGGCATGGCCGAGGCCTGCCGGGCGCTGGATTTCCCCGTCGTGAGCGGCAATGTCAGCCTCTACAACGAGACCAACGGCGCGGCGATCCCGCCGACCCCGACCGTGGGGGCGGTGGGCCTGCTCAAGGATTACGGCAAGCGGATGGGCTATGGCCGCCTGAAGGCCGGCGACCGCCTGATCCTGATCGGCGCGCCCCGGGGCGAACTGGGGGCCAGCCTCTATCTGCGCGAGGTCCTGGGCCGCGAGGACGGCGCCCCGCCGGCCGTCGACCTGGCCCTGGAGCGCCGGACCGGGGACGCGGTTCGCGCCCTGATCGCCGCCGGCGCCGTGCATGCCGTGCACGACCTTTCCGATGGCGGTCTGGTCACGGCGCTGGCCGACATGGCCATGGCCAGCGGCCAGGGGGTCGCCATCGAAGCCGGCGCGGCCCTGCCCGACCACGCCTTCCTGTTCGGCGAGACCCAGGCCAGCTACGTCGTGGCGGTCGAGGCCGGCGGTGAACAGGCGGTCACCGACCGGACGCTGGCGGCAGGCCTCTGGGCGGCGCCGGTGGCGAAGGTCGGCGGCGAATCGCTGAGCTATGCGGGCCGGTTCGATATTCCGGTAACCAAGCTGCGGGAAGCCCACGAGGGCTGGATGCCGGCCTATATGGCAGGCTGATCCGCCACCCATCCAACCCCATATCCCCAGCGAAAGCTGGGGAGACGGGGGTGAGTTTAGATCGACGCGGGACCAGGGACAGGTGAGTATCCCCCCATGACCCTCACCCCCTTCGAGCTCGCCGCCGGCCTCCTCGCCCTCGCGGCAGCCGCCAGCTGGATCAACGCCAAGCTCCTGAAGCTCCCGGCGGCGGCGGGGCTCCTCATCCTGGGACTGCTGGTCGCCGCCCTCGCGCAGGGCGCGCGGCTGGCCTGGCCGCAGGCGAGCGACGTCTTCGCCACCCTTCTGGACAGCATCGACTTCTCCAAGCTCGTCCTCGACTACATGCTGGCCTTCCTGCTCTTCGCCGGCGCTCTCAACGTCGACCTCGCCGCCCTCGCCCGGCGAGGCTGGGCCACCGCCGCCCTCGCCACCCTCGGCACGGCCGCCACCCTGATCCTCTGCGCCGCCGGCTTCTGGGGCCTGACCGCCCTGGTCGGCCAGCCCATCCCCTTCGCCTGGGCCCTGGTCTTCGGGGCCCTGATCAGCCCCACCGACCCCATCGCGGTCCTGGCCATGACCAAGCGCACCGCCCTGCAGCCGGAACTGCGCGCCCAGCTCGAGGGCGAGGCCCTGTTCAACGACGGCCTGGCGGTGGTTTTGTTCCGCCTGGCTCTGGCGGTCGCCCTTGCGCAAGGGGCCGACGCCGAGCCGCCCATGGCCCTGATCGGCCACGGCCTGATCGAGGCGTTCGGCGGCGCCCTGCTGGGCCTGGCTGTCGGGGCCGTCGCCGTGGCGGTGATCCACGCGGTCGAGGACTGGGCCACCGAGACCCTGGTCACCATCGCCGCCGCCGTGTTGACCTACGCCGTCTGCCTCAATCTCGGCCTGTCAGGCCCCATCGGCGTGGTCTGCGCCGGGCTGATCGTCGGCTCCAAGTGGGCCGAACGCGGCATGAGCCCCGCCTCCCTGCGCTACATCCACCCCTTCTGGCATGTGGCCGACGAGGGCCTGAACGCCATCCTCTTCCTGCTGGTCGGGCTGGAGGCCTTCCGCCTCGACCTGACCGGTCCGGCGCTGGCCCTGCTGGTCGCCGCCCCGCTGCTGGTGCTGGCCGCCCGCTGGCTGGTCATCGCCCTGCCGGGCCTCGCCCTGCGCCTGCCGCTGAAGCTCAGCAATGTCCTGGCCTGGGCCGGGGTGCGCGGCGGCCTGTCGCTGGCCATGGCCCTCAGCCTGCCCGACGGCCCCGAGCGGGCGCCGATCCTGGCCGCCACCCTGGGGGTGATCGTCTTCTCCATCCTGGTCCAGAGCTTGACCATGGAGCGGCTGGCCCTGAAGACCGGCTACGGCCTGCCCCTCGACAGGGGCGAGGACGCCTAGCCTTTCCGCTCGGCGATGGCGTCCAGGTCCGCCTCGAACGCCAGCGCCGCGGCCACCACCGTCGCCACCGCGGCCTTGAAGAAGGGCTGGGGGATGGTGGCGAACTTGTCGGCGGGCTTGTGATATTCGGGGTGGTCCTCGACCCCGAAATAGACCCACGGGCGGCCGGCCGCCCCGAACGCCCCCTGGTCGGACTGGTCGCTCCAGTCGTCGGCGCCCAGCTTGGGATCGTCATGGCCCAGCTTCAAAGTCACCGGCGCATCGGCCGCCAGCGCCTCCAGCCGCCCGCGCAGCCAGGGGAAGGGAAAGGCGCCCGAGACATAGAGCTCGTTCTTGTCGTTGGTCCCGATCATGTCGAGGTTGAGGTCCAGCGCCACCCGCGCCAACGGCACGGGCGTGGCGGCCACGAAGGCCTTGGCGCCCTTCAGCCCCTCCTCCTCGGCGTCGAACACCGCGAAGATCACCGTGTGTCGGGGCGGCTTGGCTTTGAAGGCCTGGGCGATGGCCAGCAGTCCCGCGACGCCCGAGGCGTTGTCGTCGGCGCCGTTGTAGATCTCGCCGTCCCGGATCCCCAGATGGTCGTAGTGGGCGCTGACCACCAGCACCGGCAGGCTGGGATCGGTCCCGACGATCTGGCCGACGATGTTGACCCCCTTGCCCGGCTCGCCCCTGTGGGAGAAATCGAACGGCTGCTCGAAGCCTGCCGGCAGGATCGGGACGATGTCGATCTCCGCGAACCGCTGCAGGATATAGGCCCGCGCCTTGGCCGAGCCCGGCGTGCCGACCAGCCGGCCCTGCATGTCGTCGGCCGCGAGGATGCGGACGTCGTCGATCAGGCGGTCGGCATCCTTCGGCGGTAGGGACGCCATGGCCAGGCTTCCCAGCGCCAGCCCCGCCAGCAACAGTCGCCGCAACATCCTCGCCGCTCCATACCGATTTTTCGATTGCGCAGAGTTGCGCCCGCCCGCCATCATGCAAAAAACAGGGAGAGAAAGCCATGGACGCCCAGTCGCAATGGACCGGCCTGGACGCCGGCCGCCTGGACCGCATCACCGACCATATCGAACGGAACTACATCCAGCCGCAAAAGATCGCCGGCTGCCAGGTGATGGTCGCCCGCCACGGCCACCAGGCCTATTTCAGGTCGTTCGGCCATATGGATCTGTCGCGTGGCAAGGCCATGCGCGACGACACCATCTTCCGCATCTATTCGATGACCAAGCCGATCACCTCGGTCGCCCTGATGCAGCTCTATGAGAAGGGCCTGTTCCAGCTCAACGACCCGGTCAGCCGGGTGATCCCGTCCTGGAAGGGCCACAGGGTCTGGGTCAGCGGCGACGGCGACCAGATGGTCACCGAGGAGCCCAAGCGGCCGGTCAGCTTCCGCGACATGCTCTGCCACACCGGCGGCCTGACCTATGGCTCGATGCTGGCCATGCTGGGCGCCCCCGACAGCGGCAACCCGGTCGACAAGGCCTATGCCACCCACAATGTCCGGCGGGGCGATGGCCAGACGCTGGAGGACTTCGTCCAGGCGCTGAGCCGCGTCCCGCTGCGCTATCAGCCCGGCGAGCGTTGGCAGTATTCGGTCTCGACCGACGTCTGCGGCCATCTGATCGAGGCGCTGTCGGGCATGCCGCTCGACGAGTATTTCCAGAAGAACATCTTCGAGCCGCTGGGCATGGTCGACACCGCCTTCGACGTGCCGGACAGCAAGCTGGACCGCTTCGCCGCCAACTACCGGCGCGGACCGGACAAGAAGCTGCAGATGATCGACGATCCGCAGCAGTCGGCCTACCGCAAGAAGCCGACCTTCCTGTCGGGCGGCGGCGGGCTGGTCGGCACGACGGCCGACTATCACCGCTTCACCGAGATGCTGCGCCGGGGCGGTGAGCTGGACGGGAACCGGATCCTCGGCCCCCGCACCCTGGAACTGATGCACCGCAACCACCTCAAGGGCGGCGGCGACCTGGGGACCATGGCCATCGGAGCGTTTTCCGAGACGGCTTACGACGGGGTCGGGTTCGGCCTGGGCTTCGCCTCGACCCTGGACGAGGTGACTTCAGGATCGCTGGGCGCGGGCGATTACTATTGGGGCGGCGCGGCCTCGACCATCTTCTGGGTCGATCCCAAGGAGGACATCACCGTGGTCTTCATGACCCAGTTGATCCCCTCGGCGACGTTCAACTTCCGGGGTCAGCTGAAGTCGATCATCTATTCGTCGATCGTCGACTAGGGCGTTTCCCGCACCCACCGCCACACCGTCCGCACCGCCAGCGTCCGGCTGCCCGCCGCCGCGCCGCGCACGACCGCCTGGGTGCGGGGCTGGCACAGCGGGTCGTAGCCGGGATAGCGGACCGGCTCGTCGGGCTCCGGCTCGGGCTTGGTCGCCAGGTCCTCGCCGGCCTTTTCGGGGTGCTCGTGCAGCCAGTGGTTCCGCAAGTCCTGCTTGGTCGGCGGGCTGCAGTCGATGTTCCAGGTCTGCAGCGAGGTGATCCGGCCCTGGGCGTCCGTGGCGATCGGGGACATGGCCTGGTAGCCCCAGACCGGCTTGCCTTCAGCCGTGATCCCGGCCGACTGGATGATGCGTGGCTCGCCGGCGGCGACGATCCAGCGTTCGCGCAGCCAGGTTCCCTTCGTGCGGTCGCCGGCCGAGGGGGTGAAGACCCGCCGCTCGCCGTTCTCGAGCACGAACCACCGCGCGCAGGCCGGCCAGTCATAGGCGGACTGCGCCGCATCGACCTCGCAGACCGGCCCGTCCGACAGCCAGAGGCCATCCCGCACCGGCGGCGCGCCGTCCGCATCCTTGGCGGCGAACAGCGGTCCCTCTGGCGCGGCGGTCGGCGGGGCGGGCCCGCAGGCGGCCAGCAGCAGGACGGTCAGGATCGCGAGACGGCGCATGATCGGCTCCTTAGCATGCCGGTCCGCGGCGCCTAGGGCAGCGTGTCCCGGATCCAGCGATCGGCCTTGACCGGCCCCAGCGCCTGGCTGGCCACGGCCGCGGCGCGCACCGAGCCCCGGTCGCTGGCCGTGCAGTCGGCGTCGAAGCCCTTCTCGCCCTCGGCCTTGATCAGGGTCATCCCGGCAAATGGCGCCTTGGTCTGGGCGGCCGGATCGGGCTTGCCCCTGGCGTCCAGCGGCGGCGGCCCACACAGGACCATCCACCAGTTCTGGGCCGTGATCCTCCCCTCGGAGTCCAGGACGGTCGGGGTCAGGGCCAGGTACATGAACATCGGGACGGGCTTGTCCGCCTGGTTCAGCACACCGCGAATATCGGCCTGCATGATGCGGGGTTCGCCCGAGGCCAACAGAAAGGACATGGTTTCCCACTCGGCCGGACTGTCGCGGTCAGCAGCGTGAAAATTGAGCACTTCGCCGCCCCGCACCACGTACCAGCGCGCGCAGACAGGCCATTTCTGGACCGGTTTGCGAACATCGACCCGGCAGTCCGGCTCGTCGGTCAGCCACAGCCCGTCCTTCAGCGCCGGCGCGCCGGCCGCATCGGCGGCGCTGAACAGCGGCTGCGTGGAGGTCATCTGGTTGCAGGCGCCCAACAGCAGGACGGCGGCCAAAAGCGGGAACCAGCGCATGTCCGACTCTCCATTCACGAAGCCGTGAGCATGTCGTGAATTCCCGTGATTGGCTAGTAGCTGTGAAAACCCCAGGGAATGGTCCGCCCCCCCCGAAATCCCGGCCTTCTCCAGTGGATGTTAAGCTTTATGGCGCATGCCAGAGTTGACTGAAGAGGACACGCCCGACGTGCCTATGCCCGCCGCCGAGCTTGAGCGCCGCCTTCGGGAGGCCTTCCCCGCCGCCGAGATCGTGATCACCGATCTGGCCGGCGACGGCGACCATTACCGCGCCCGCATCGTCGACGAGGCCTTCCGGGGCCTGCCGCGCGTGCGTCAGCATCAGTTGGTCAACCGCGCCCTGGCCGATGTGCTGGGCGGGGTGCTGCACGCCCTGGCCCTCGAAACCGTGGTTCCAGACTGATGGCCATGCGCTACCGCCCCTTTGGCAATTCAGGCACGGCGGTGTCGGTCATCTCGCTGCTGTTGCAGGACCATACGCGCCTCAAGGCCACCGACTGGCGGGCTCTGCTGTTCTGCGCTCTGGAGCACGGCATCAACTGTTTCGAGATCGCCGGGGCCAGCCCGGCCCTGATGGAGGGCGTCGGCGAGGCGCTGGGCGCCATCGACCGCCACCTGATCTTCGTCTCCTGGCGCGCGCCGCCGGGCCAGCCGGGCGAGGCGCTGTCCCGCCATGTCGAAGGTCTGCTGACCCGCACCGGCCTGCACCACCTGAACCTGGTCGTGGTCGAGGACCCGGCCGTCAACCTGCCCGCCGATGGGCTGGAGGCGCTCAAGGCCATCCGCTCGGCCCGTCTGACCCGGATGCTGGGCATTTCGGGCGACGACGACAGCATCGACGACTTCATCTGCAGCGGCGCCTTCGAGGCCCTGTGCACCGGCTACAACCTCTCGTCCGGCTGGAAGGAGCGCAACCGGCTCAAGCTGGCCTCGAAATACGACATGGCGGTGATCGGTCACGAGGCCTGGCCCGAGGCCCTGCGCGAGCCCAAGGGGGGCGGCCTGCTCCCCAAGCTGGGCTTCCTGAGCGGCAAGAAGCCGACCGAAACCGCCTTCAATGGCGGCTACCGCTTCCTCGAAGAGACCCCCACCTGGACGCCGGAGGAGATCTGCCTGGCCTACGCCCTGACCGAGCCCTCGCTCAGCACAGTGCAGGTGGTTGTCGAGCGGCAGGACGAGATCGAGCGGCTGGCGGGTGTCCCTGAACGCGACCTGCCCACCGCCGTCGCCGCCCAGATCGAGATGGCGCGTTTCGCCGCGGTCAAGCCGCCGGAAGCCCGCCGCGCTTGACCTTGGGGGCCCTCGTCCCTAGCTGATAGGCCTTCCAAGTCGCGCAAAGGCCTCTCCCGTGACCGACACCGCCACCGCTTCCGTCCAGGACTTCATCGCCCAGACCGTCGCCGCCAACCCGGTCGTGCTGTTCATGAAGGGCGAGCCCGAGCAGCCCCGCTGCGGCTTCTCCTCGGTCTGCGTGCAGATCCTCGACCATCTGGGCGTCGATTTCGTCGGGGTGGACGTGCTGCAGAGCGAAGAGCTGCGCCAGGGCATCAAGGCCTTCTCCGACTGGCCGACCATCCCGCAGCTCTATGTGAAGGGCGAATTCGTCGGCGGCTCGGACATCGTGCGCGAGATGTTCCAGTCGGGCGAACTGACCCCCTTCCTGCAGGCGCAAGGCGTGCTGGCCTGACGCCCTTCGAACCGCCGGGCGACCGGCAGATCTTCACCCAGTCCTTCACGCCCGTCGACGCCGACATCGACGTGAACGGCCACGTGAACAACGTGGTCTATCTGCGCTGGATGCAGGACATCGCCATTTCCCACTGGGTCAGCCGCGCGCCTGCCGAAGAGCAGGCTAAATGGGCCTGGGTCGCGTTGCGCCACGAGATCGACTACCGCCGGGCGTTGCTGCCGGGCGAAGAGGCGCTGGCCCGCACCTGGGTCGGCACACGCCGAGGGCCGAGGTTCGACCGCTTCGTGCGGATCGATGGGCCGGATGGCGAGATGTGCTCCCAGACCCGGTCGGAATGGGTGCTGATCGATGCGGTCACCCGCCGGCCGGCCCGGGTGCCGGACTGGATGGAGACGATGTTCGCCTGAGGCGCCCTAGGAGCCCGGCCCCATCCATCGTTCCAACGGATTGAGCAGAAACACCGTCGTCCCCGGCTTCAGCCCCAGTTCGTCCCAGGTGAAGCTCAGCTCCGTCGAACCCATGGCGAACGACTTGCACAAATCCAGCTTCTTCCGCCCGAACGCCAGCCCCGCCCCCGTCGGCTTCACCTCCACAAAGAAGGCGAAATCGGCCTTGGTCGTGCAGCCGTTCGAGGCCACGCGGATCGTCACCGCCTCGCGCCCGGCGCTCACCGCATAGACCGGTTCCAACTCGGCGAAGCCCGCCGCCGGTGGCGGAGCGACCCGGACTGTGGCGCAGCCGCAGAGGGCCAGGGCGGCCAGCAGGACGAGGCGTCGGTTCATGCGTCGAGCTTGCGCGATCCGGCGGCGCACGGCCAGATGGTCCGATGAGGAATCTGCTGATCGCGCTCGCCCTGCTGGCCGCCACTCCAGCGATGGCCAAGACCCCGACCCCGGCCCAGATCGACGCCGAGGTCGCCCGCCAGATGGCGAAGACCGGCGCCCAGGGCCTGGCCGTCGCCGTCATCGACGGGGGCAAGGTCCGCTACGTCCAGGCCTACGGCAAGCGCAACGCCAAGGGCGAGCCCCTGACCCGCGGCACGGTGATGTACGGCGCCTCGCTGACCAAGGCGGTGTTCGCCTACACGGTCATGCAGTTGGTCGATGAGAAGCTGGTCGATCTGGATGCGTCCATCACCGCCTATCTGAAAAAGCCTCTGCCCGACTACACGGGCTTTGGCGACAACTACGCCCCCTACGAGACCCTGGCCGGCGACGAGCGCTGGCGAAGGATCACCCCCCGCATGCTGCTGACCCACAGCGCCGGCTTCGCCAACTTCTACTGGGACAATCCCGGCGAGAAGCTGGTTATCCATTTCGATCCCGGGAGCCGCTACGCCTACAGCGGCGACGGCATGATCCTAATGCAGTTCGTGTTGGAGCAGGGCCTGGGCCTCAAGCTGGGCGCGGAGATGCAGCGCCGGGTCTTCGACCGCTTTGGCATGGCGAACACCTCGATGATGTGGCGCCCCGACTTCGCCGCCAACCTTGCCGACGGCTGGGACGAGGACGGCAAACCCCAGCCCCACGACGAGCGCAGCCGCGTCCGCGCCGCCGGCTCGATGGACACCACCATCGACGACATGGCCAAATTCGCCGCCGGCCTGGTGCGCGGCGAGGGTCTCAGCCGCGCCTCACGAGCCGAGATGCTGAAGCCCAGCCTGCCCATCACCACCCGCAGCCAGTTCCTGACCTTCCAGCCCGAACTGCCGCCGGAAAAGCGCCGGCCGGACCTGGCCGCCGGTCTGGGCGTGGTGGTGTTCAAGGGCCCGCAAGGCCCCGGCTTCTACAAGGGCGGCCACGACGACATCACCGGCAACACCATGGTCTGTGTCGAGAAGCGCCAGGCCTGCGTGGTGCTGCTGGGCAACGATGTGCGGGCCGAGAAGGCCTATCCGGCCCTGGTCGCCTTCATCCTGGGCGAGACCGGCGCGCCGTGGGATTGGGAGTATGGCTTCACGCCGATCGCCCGGAATTGAAAAAGGCCCCGGACTGCTCCGGGGCCTTTCCAAACTCGTCTGCTGGTCGGCGTCTTACGACGCGTAGAACTCGACCACCAGGTTGGGTTCCATCTTCACCGGATACGGCACTTCCGACAGCTCGGGGGCGCGCACGAACGTCGCCGAGAAGTGGCGGGCGTCCAGGGTGATGTAGTCGGGCAGGTCGCGCTCGCCCGACTGCAGGGCTTCCAGCACCAGGGCCATGTTGCGCGAACGCTCACGGACCTCGACGACGTCGCCGGGCTTGCAGCGGTAGGAGGCGATGTTCACCCGTTGGCCGTTGACGGTCACGTGGCCGTGGTTGACGAACTGACGGGCCGCGAACACGGTCGGCACGAACTTGGAGCGGTAGACGATCGCATCCAGGCGCGATTCCAACAGGGCGATCAGGTTTTCCGAGGTGTTGCCCTTGCGGCGGGCGGCTTCCTCGTAGGTGCGGCTGAACTGCTTTTCGGTCAGGTTGCCGTAATAGCCCTTCAGCTTCTGCTTGGCGCGCAGCTGCAGGCCGAAGTCGGAGACCTTGGACTTGCGGCGCTGGCCATGCTGGCCGGGGCCGTAGGAGCGCGAGTTGACCGGGGACTTGGGACGGCCCCACAGGTTCTCACCCATGCGGCGGTCGATCTTGTATTTGGCGCTGTGGCGCTTGGACATTCAGTATCTCACAATCGTTGATGCGGTCCGGCGACCCCGTCAGTGGGGCCACGATCTCAACGGCGGCGCACGCATCACCCGTAATAATTCCCAGCGCCGCCAAGCGGACCTGGCGGCGGGAAAGCGGGGCTTATGACGGCAGGGCCCCTAAAAGTCAACGCGGAGCCTAGAACAGCGCGGTCGGCACGCGGCTGTTCACCCGGCTCTTGCCGAGCCGTTTCATATGCCAGTCCAGGTGACCCGCCATGAAGCTGGTGATGAAGAAGTAGGAGTGGTCGTAGCCCTCGCGCCGGTTGAGGGTCAGCCGTTGGCCGGCGGCGCGGCAGGCGGCCTCCAGCAGCTCTGGCTTCAGCTGGGTCTCCAGGAAGCCGTCGGCCAGGCCCTGGTCGACCAGGATGCCGTCGAACCGCCCCTCGCCCACCCCGGCCTCGATCAGCAGGCAGGCGTCATGCGCGGCCCAGGCGCCCCGGTCCTCGCCCAGATAGGCGGTGAAGGCCTTCTCGCCCCAGGGGCAGCGGGTCGGCGAGCCGATGGGGGCGAAGGCCGACACGCTCCGGAACAGCTGCGGATGGCGCAGGGCCAGGGTCAGGGCCCCGTGGCCACCCATGCTGTGTCCGAAAACTCCCCGCCGCTCGCCGTCCAGCGGCAGGACCGCCTCGACCGCGGCGATCAGGTCGCGGGTGACGTAGGTCTCCATCTGGAAATGCGGGGCCCAGGGGTCCTGGGTGGCGTCGACATAGAAGCCGGCCCCCTGCCCCAGGTCATAGGCGGGGTCGTCAGCCACCCCCTCGCCGCGCGGGCTGGTGTCTGGCGCCACGATGGCCAGCCCCAGCCGCGCCGCCACGCCATAGGCCCCGGCCTTGGCGGTGAAGTTCTCCTCGGTGCAGGTCAGCCCCGACAGCCAGATCACATACGGAAACGGCCCCTCGCCCGGCGGCAGGAACACTGACAGCTTCATCGCCGTGCCGGTGGCGGCGCTGTCGTGCCGGGCGTAGCAGAGCTCGCCGCCATGGACGCGGTGACGGGCGGTGATTTCGAGGGCGGACATGACGGCTCCAGCGGGTGGCGCCCCCTGGATAGCGCCCGTCGCTCAGAGAATCCAACCGCCGCTGTCCGGCTCCACGTCTGGAGCAGCCTCCCCCAACGCGGCTCCAACCTGGCGCAGGCCCGCCAGCAGTCCCACGAACTGCCGGGCGATCACCCCGCCGACCGCCATGATCTGCGGCTGCTGCATGCGCGCCATGCTCATCTGGTAGCCGCCGGCGATCCGCTCGACCCAGCCCAGGCTTTCGAAATGCAGCATGCGCCGCCGCACCGTCTCGCGGGGCAGGTGCAACTCGGCGGCCAGACGGGCGATGGTCACCGCCGCCCGCACCCCCTCCTCCGGTGGCGTGTCGGGCCGGGCATAGCGGCGGGCCAGCTCGGCGTCATAGGTGAAGACCTCGGCGTTCAGCACGTTCAGCCCGCCCAGCACATAGGTGTCGACGATGTCGCCGTTGGCCTCGCCGCCGACCTCGATCATCCGCAGCAGGAAGCTGTCGGTCAGGGCCTGGGCCGACAGGGCGGGATCGGGCGAAGGGGCGGCGGGCTTGCCGCTCTGCTGGGCCAGGGCCAGCAGGTCGACCCCGGTGGTCAGGGTGCGCTGGATGATGGTCCGCAGCACCGCCAACTCGACATCCGCCAGCGCCCGCCGCTCGGGCCCGTTCAGCGCCGCGCCATCGACGGTGAAGGCGCCGTCCTCGGTCTGGACGCAGAGCCCCTGGGCCTCCAGCCGCTTGAGCTTACGGCGCACGGTCTCGTAGGGCAGGTTCAGCGACCGGGCCAGCGGACGTGGACCGGCCGGACGCGGCGTCCAGGGCGGGTTTTCCTCCGCGCCCCGGCAGGCCTGCAGCAGAGCCAGCCAGACGAAGCCCTGCACCAGGTCGCCGCCGTGGCGTTCGGCCAGGCGGGCGGCGGCGCGGATGACGTAGTCATGGGCCGGGCGGAACACCAGGCGGTGCTGCTCGGCCTCGATTTTGGCCCATTGCTGGGCCGGGCTGCCCGGCTCGCCCGTCACCGGCCCTAGAACACCACGACGCTGCGGATGCTCTCGCCAGCGTGCATCAGGTCGAAGGCCTCGTTGATGCGTTCCAGCGGCAGGATGCGGGTGATCATCGGGTCGATCTCGATCTTGCCGTCCATATACCAGTCGACGATCTTGGGCACGTCCGTCCGCCCCCGCGCTCCGCCGAAGGCGGTGCCGCGCCAGACCCGGCCGGTGACCAGCTGGAAGGGCCGGGTGGCGATCTCCTTGCCCGACTCGGCCACCCCGATGATGACGCTCTCGCCCCAGCCGCGGTGGCAGGATTCCAGCGCCTGGCGCATGACCTGGACATTGCCGGTGGCGTCGAAGGTGTAGTCGGCGCCGCCGTCGGTCAGGGCCACCAGATAGGCGACCAGATCGCCCGAGACGTCCTTGGGATTGACGAAATCGGTCATGCCGAACCGCCGGCCCCAGGCCTCGCGGTCGGGGTTGATGTCGACCCCGACGATCATGTTGGCGCCGACCATCTTCAGGCCCTGGATGACGTTGAGGCCAATGCCGCCCAGCCCGAAGACGATGCAGTTGGCGCCGGCCTCGACCTTGGCGGTGTTGACCACCGCCCCCACGCCCGTGGTGACGCCACAGCCGATGTAGCAGGCCTTGTCGAACGGGGCGTCGGGCCGGATCTTGGCCACGGCGATCTCGGGCAGGACGGTGTGGTTGGCGAAGGTCGAGCAGCCCATGTAGTGGGCGACCGGCTGGCCCTTGTAGGAAAACCGGCTGGAGCCGTCCGGCATCAGCCCCTTGCCCTGGGTGGCGCGGATGGCGGTGCAGAGGTTGGTCTTGCGCGAGAGGCAGCTTTTGCACTGCCGGCATTCGGGCGTGTAGAGCGGGATGACGTGGTCGCCCGGCGCCACGCTGGTGACGCCCGGCCCGACCTCCAGCACCACGCCCGCCCCCTCATGGCCCAGGATCGAGGGGAAGATGCCCTCCGAATCCAGGCCGTCCAGGGTGTAGCTGTCGGTGTGGCAGATGCCGGTGGCCTTGATCTCGACCAGCACCTCGCCGGCCCGCGGGCCCTCCAGGTCGACCTCGACGATCTCCAGCGGCTTCTTGGCTTCGAAGGCGACGGCGGCGCGGGTCTTCATGGCGGCTCTCCCCGGTTGTCAGGCGGGCTTGATCGGTGGCATGCGCCAGCGCCCGTCCAGTAGTTCCGGTCTTGGCAGATAGGCGCGCATCGTCAAGAAGAACGGCCCAGATTTCGGCGCCGGCAGCCAGTTGGCGGTGCGATCGCCGCCCGGATCGCCGCGGCCGATCCAGATGTCGGCCGAGCCGTCGGGGTTGCGCTTGAGACCCTTGGTGCGGTCGCCGATGGCGTAGCGGCCCAACGGGTTGTCGGTGAAGAAGCCCTGGCCGTCGGGCATGGCCTCATACATCGACAGGGACCAGAAGCCGTCCAGCGGCAGATTTCCCGGCATGTTGAGGCGATAGAGGCCGTCGCCCTTGAAGATGCCATCCGCCTCACCCTGCGGCCGCAGATAGGCCGCCTCGGCCACCGGCAGGGCGGCCAGGCCCTGCATGGCGACGATGGCGCGGTAGAGATAGTCCTGGCCGAAATCGCCCAGGTTGGCTCTGGGATAGGACCAGCCGTCGACAAAGACCTGCCGGCCCTTGGCCCCGGCCACGATGGCCCGGGCGTTGGCCACGCCCTGGGCCAGCACCGCCGGGTCGATCTGCCGCTCGCCCTGGCCCAGCAGGGCGCCGAACGAGCGCAGGGCTCTGAGGTCGCTAGCCGGGGGCGGATCGGCGGCCAGCAGCTCGCGGGCGGCCTGGAAATAGGCGGCGGGATCGGCATCGCGGCCCGCGTAGGCCGGCGGCGGCGCGCCCTGCGGTCCGGCCAGCTTGAAGCCGTCCTGGGCGGCATGGGCGGCGTCCAGGTCCTCAGGCCCGTCGACCAGGGTGCGCAGAAGCAGCCAGGCATGGGGCGTGGCCACCCGCACCGGCCGCTCGCCGCTGCTGGCCTGCCCCGGCCCGCAAAGCGTGAAGGTCCCGCCCTCACGGCCGACGGTGCGCGAGCCCAGCACCGCGTTGTTGTTGGAGAACATGTCCATCACCGCCGCCGAATAGTAGCGGTCGCCCATCGGCGGGATGGTCAGGATGACGGGGCCCGTCGTCAGGTCCAGCCAGCTGATCGAATAGAGGGTGTCGTTATTGGGGTTGGTGACGGTGCGGGCGGTGTGGTCGGCCAGCTTGCGGGTGTGGAACAGCCGGTTGATCGGCAGCCCCTGCTTCATGTGCCGGGCCCGGGTGGTGGCCATCTCGATCAGCGGCAGGGCGTAGAGCCAGGCGTTGCGCGCCGTGGCCTCGTCGACACCCGGGCTGGCGAAGCTGGGCCGCGCCAAGGCCAAGGCCAGCAGCCCCGCGCCCGATCCGATCAGAAGCTCTCGCCGGTCCATGATGCCCTCCGCGCTTATTGTTACCGCTTGGTCTCATTGATAGCGGACGGCGTGCGGGTGAGCAAGAGAGGCCTACTCCCCACCCTCCGGCTTCAACCCGTCCAGTTCCCGCGCCTTGCGCGCCAGCTTCTCCAGCACCCGGCCGCGTCCCCGCGACAGCGCTGTGATCACCCCCCGGAAGGTCGCCACCTCCTGCTCGGTCATCGCCGCCCGGCCCAGCGCCACCCGCAGGTTCCGCACCATGGACGGCCGCTTTTCCGGCGGATGGAAGAAGCCGGCCTTGTCGAGTTCGGCCTCGAGTTGTTCGTAGAGCCCGACCTGGACCTCCAGCGGCGCCCGCTCGGCGATGTTGTGGGCGAAGGCGGCCCGGGGACGGTCCGACACCCCCATCCGCCACTCGTAGCAGTTCAGCGCCACCGCCTGGGCCAGGTTCAGCGAGCGGAAGCGCTCGTCCACCGGCACGGTGACAATGCCGTGGCAGAGGGCGATGTCGGCGGTCTCCAGACCCGCCCGCTCGCCGCCGAACAGCAGGCCCACGGCCTTGTCCTGGCCCACCGCGTCATGCAGCACGTCGGCCGCCTCGCGGGGGGTCCAGACCGGCAGCTGGGTCTCGCGCGGCCGGGCGGTGGTGGCCAGCACCAGGGTCAGGTCCGCGACCGCCGCCTCCAGCCGGTCGAACACCCTGGCCTCGTCCAGCGGCCAGTTGGCCCCCGAGGCGCTGGCCCAGGCCCGGTCCTGCGGCCAGCCATCGCGCGGCCGCACCAGCCGAAGCTCCGACAGCCCGAAATTGGCCATGACCCGCGCGGCCGCCCCGATGTTCTCGGCCAGTTGGGGTTCGTTGAGGATGATGACGGGCGGTCGCATGGGCCCCGCTTAGGCTCCTTCGCGAGAGCGCGAAAGCCCCTCCTCTTCTCCCTTCCTCCTCGATGGAGGAAGGGCGGGGATGGTGGTGGTGGCAGTGCGTTTCCGGAAAAACGGGGGGAGGCGACCACGCCACCTGAGCTTTTCGCCCAGGCTCCGAGCCCTCACCACCAACCCTGCCCTTCCTCAGCCTGCCCTCGGGCGGGTCGGTAGACCCGACCCGGGGGAGGAGGAAGGGTTCTCAGTGTTGTCTTCGTCCCTGCTCGATAGCGGTCTAAGGTGCCGGATGCGTCGCCGCCTGTTCCTCGCCGGCCTGATGGCCACCGCCTGCCGCCCGGCCGAAAGCAACCTGGCCAGTCCAAAGGCCCTGGACGTCAAGCGGCTGGACCGCGAGATCACCGCCCTGGCCGACCAGGCCAGGCCGGGCATCCTGGGCGTGGGGGTCATGGACCTGCCCACCGTCCAGACCTGGGCGTTGAATGGCGAGCGGCCCTTCCCGATGCAGAGCGTCTTCAAGGCCCCGCTGGGCGCGGCGGTGCTGGCCGAGGTCGACGCCGGGCGGCTGAACCTTGCCGAAACCGTCACCCTCAAGGAAGAAAACCTGTCGCCGCCCTACAGCCCGATCGCCGATGCCTGGCCGATCACTGACACCTACAGCTACCAGGACCTGCTGGTCCGGGCGGTGGGCGGCAGCGACAACACCGCCGCCGACGTCCTGATGAAGCGCATCGGCGGGCCGGGCGCGGTGCAGGCCTGGCTGGAGCTGAAGGGGATCAAGGGCGTCCGCATCGACCGCTACGAGCGCGAGATCCAGACCGACATGTACGGCATGGCCTCGTTCCGGGCCGCCTGGAAGGGCGAGATCTACCGCCAGATGCATGACGCGGTGCCGCCCCAGGTCCGCTACGCCGCTACGCTGAAATACCTTTCCGACCCGCGCGACACCGCCACCCCGCGCGGCATGCTGGACTTCCTCAGCCACCTGGTCTCCAGCCAGCTGATTTCCAACGCCTCCCTGGCCCGGCTGCTGGCCATCATGACCGCCGCCACGACCGGCCAGAACCGCCTGAAGGCCGGCCTGCCCCCCGGCGCGACCATCGCCCACAAGAGCGGCACGTCGGGCACGGACCTGGACCTGACCCCCGCCACCAACGATGTCGGCGTTGTCACCCTCAAGGGCGGCCGCCAGCTGGCCGTGGCCGTCTTCCTGACCGCCTCGCGGGCCGACCTGGGCGCCCGCGAGCACCTCATTGCCGAGGTCATGCGCGCCATCGTCCGCTCGGTGAAATAGCCGCGCTTCCCCCCTCCCCGCTTAAACGCTATAGCCCCCGCAAATCCGCGCCGCCGCCGGCCCTGTGCGCCGGCCGCTTCGAGCGCGCCAAGGAGATAGAATGGCCAAGATCAAAGTCGCCAATCCCGTCGTCGACCTCGACGGCGACGAGATGACCCGCATCATCTGGAAGCTCATCAAGGACAAGCTGATCTTCCCCTATCTCGACCTGGAACTGGACTATTACGACCTGGGCATCGAGCACCGCGACGCCACCGACGACCAGGTGACGGTCGACGCCGCCCACGCCATCCTCAAGCACGGCGCCGGCGTCAAATGCGCCACCATCACCCCCGACGAGGCGCGGGTGAAGGAATTCGGCCTCAAGAAGATGTGGAAGAGCCCCAACGGCACCATCCGCAACATCCTGGGCGGGGTGATCTTCCGCGAGCCGATCATCTGCAAGAACGTGCCGCGCCTGGTGCCGGGCTGGACCCAGCCGATCATCGTCGGCCGCCATGCGTTCGGCGACCAGTACAAGGCCACCGACTTCGTGGTCCCCGGCAAGGGCGAGCTGACCATCACCTTCGTCGGCGAGGACGGCAAGAAGATCGAGCACAAGGTGTTCGACTTCCCGGGCGGCGGCGTGGCCATGGCCATGTACAACCTGGACGACTCGATCCGCGACTTCGCCCACGCCTCGATGAAATACGGCCTGGCGCGCAAGTATCCGGTCTATCTGTCGACCAAGAACACCATCCTCAAGGCCTATGACGGGCGCTTCAAGGACATCTTCCAGGAGATTTTCGACGCCCACTACGCCGCCGACTTCAAGGCGGCCGGCATCGTCTATGAGCACCGGCTGATCGACGACATGGTGGCCTCGGCGCTGAAATGGTCGGGCGGCTTCGTCTGGGCCTGCAAGAACTACGACGGCGACGTGCAGTCCGACACCGTGGCCCAGGGCTACGGCTCGCTCGGCCTGATGACCTCGGTGCTGCTGACCCCCGACGGCAAGACCGTCGAGGCCGAGGCCGCCCACGGCACCGTCACCCGCCACTACCGCCAGCACCAGAAGGGCGAGTCGACCTCGACCAACTCGATCGCCTCGATCTTCGCCTGGACGCAAGGGTTGGCCCACCGCGCCAAGCTGGACGGCAACCAGGACCTGGAGAACTTCTCCAACACCCTGGAAAAGGTCTGCGTCGACACCGTCGAGAGCGGCTTCATGACCAAGGACCTGGCCCTGCTGGTCGGCGACACCCAGAGCTGGCTGACCACCGAGGGCTTCCTCGACAAGGTCGACGAGAACCTGAAGATCGCCATGACCAAGGCCTAGCGACAGAGAGGCGGCGCTCGCCCGTGGGGTGGCGCCGCCTTGCTCTCGCCCCGTGACTGGGGTTTGGTGAACGGTCGGAATACTAAAAAGGCCGGTCACCTCATGCGTCTAAGCCTTTTCAAGATCGCGGTGCTGCTGCTGGCGCTGGGCGGCATCACCTTCGCGGTCGCCCCCTTCTTCGCCTTCCGGGCCCTCAAGGCGGCCACTGCCGCCGAGGATGTGCAGGCGGTCAGCGAGCTGGTCGACTACGCGGCCCTGCGCAAGAGCCTGACCAGCCAGCTGGTCGACACCGCCCCCAAGACCGGCGAAGCCCCCAGCATCTGGCAGGACCCGATCGGGGCGCTGAAGAACGCCCTGCAGCCCCTGGCCCCGCCCGAGCCCAAGGTCGACGCCTACATGACCCTGGACGGCCTCTCGGCCCTGACCCGCGGCTACCAGCCTGGCCACGCCCCGCCCGCGGCCAAGCCGGACAAGACCATGAGCGGCCAGGCCCGCGCCATCGTCAAAGACCCCTGGGCCCGGCCCAGTTACTGGGGACCCAACCGCACCCGGCTGACGGTCAGCCGGCCGGGCCAGAAATCCAAGAAGACCACCCTGATCTTCGAACGGAAGGGCTGGTTCACCTGGAAGCTGGTGGCCGTGCAACTGCCGCCGGACGAGCGGTAAAATCACTCTGAGTTCTTGCTTTGTTCACATAACGCTGTAGTGTGAGCCTCCACATCGAGGGAGGTTTTCATGATCGGTTATGTCACCATCGGCGCGCTGGACAGCGAGAAGGCCGGCATCTTCTACGACGCGGTGTTCGCCCCGCTCGGCATCGAGCGCAAGCTCGAGGGCGGCGGCTGGATCGGCTACGGCGACGTCGGCGCTGAAGGCGAAGGTTTCGCCGCCAGCCACACCGCCATCTGCCCCCCATTCGACGGCCAGCCCGCCAGAGCCGGCAACGGCATCATGGTCGCCTACCTGGCCAAGGACGCCGCCTCCGTCGACGCCGCCCACGCCGCGGCCTTGGCCAACGGCGGGTCGGACGAAGGTGGCCCGGGGCACCGGCCACCGGGCACGCCGGGGTTCTACGCGGCGTACGTGCGGGATCCGACGGGGAACAAGATCTGCGTGTTTGCGGCGGTCTAAAGCCGACACTGCGAACTCCAGCTCTTCCCTCTGGGGGAAGTGGCTCGAAGGGCCGAAGGGGGCTCCATCCACGGGACAAAGCCATGGACACATCCCTGGTCATCCGCAATCGCGCGCGGTCCCTCCGCAAGACCATGACCCTGCCGGAGATTCTTCTCTGGCAGGGCCTCCGGGGCCGCCGTCTCGGCGGCCTGCGTTTCCGCCGCGAACACCCGATCGGGCCGTTCATCCTCGACTTCTTCTGCCCGCAAGCCAGGCTGGCTGTTGAGGTCGATGGTGAAAGCCACGGCTACACTGTCGCGCAGGATGAGCGGCGAGACCTGTGGTTAAGGGAGCAGGGCATCAGGGTACTGCGCCTGGTAGCCCGCGATATCCTGGAGAGCGTCGAGGGGGCGCTCGTCACTATCCAAGCGGCGGCCAGCGTCAGGCCCGTGGGCGTGAGCCCCCTTCGGCCCTCCGGGCCACTTCCCCCAGAGGGGGAAGACCTGGTGCACCTAGCTGCTCCCCCTCTGGGGGAGCTGTCGCGGAGCGACTGAGGGGGCTCGTAGAGCGCGAATTTACCCCCCCAGTCCCGCCTTCACCGCCTCGACCCCAGCCCCCGCCTTGCTATCATCCGGCGCCCCGCCCTGCGCGAAGTCCGGCTTGCCACCCGCCCCCTGCCCGCCCATGGCGATCACCGCCGCCTTGGCGAGCTCAGCGGCGTTGAACCGCCCGGTCAGGTCCGGCGTGACCGCCACGGCCACCGCCGCCTTGCCGTCCGCCACCCCGACCAGGGCGACGACGCCCGAGCCGACCTGCTTGCGGAACTCCTCGACCAGGCCGCGCAGCTCCTTGCCGCCGACGCCATCGAGCACCCGGCCGATGAACTTCACCCCGCCGACCTCCTCGGGCCCAGCCGCCGCCGAGCCGCCGCCGCCGCCCAGGGCCAACGCCTTCTTGGCCTCGGCCAGCTGCTTCTCGAGCGTACGGCGCTGGGCGTCCAGCGCGTCGACCCGCGCGGCCACCTCGGCCACCGGGACCTTGAAGCGGTCGGCCAGCTCGCGGGCCACGCCGGCCTGGTCGAGCAGGAAGCGGCGCGCCGCCTCGCCGGTCAGGGCCTCGATGCGGCGGATGCCGGCGGCGATGCCCTGCTCCGACACGATCTTGAAGAGCGCGATGTCGCCGGTGCGCGCCACATGGGTGCCGCCGCACAGTTCGACCGAGTACGGGCCCTCACCGCCCAGCGCATGGCCCAGCGTCAGCACGCGGACCTCGTCGCCGTATTTCTCGCCGAACAGCGCCATGGCCCCGGCCTCGATGGCCGCCTGGGGGGCCATCAGTTCGGTGCGGGCGGCGAGGTTCTGGCGGATCACCGCATTGACCTCGGCCTCGATGGCCTCGATCTCGGCGTCGGTCAGCGGGCCGCCGTGGCTGAAGTCGAAGCGCATGCGCTCGTCATCGACCATCTGGCCCTTCTGGGCGACATGGGCGCCCAGCACATGGCCGAGCGCCGCATGCAGCAGGTGGGCCGCCGAGTGGTTGGCGCGCGTGGTCGTGCGCTTGTCGGCGTCGACCGCCAGCGTGGCGCGGTCGCCGAGCGTCAATGTGCCCTCGGTGACCTCGATGTCGTGGACGAAGAGGTCGCCGGCCTGTTTCTGGGTGTCGAGCACCCGCGCCTTGCCGTGCGCGCCGTCGATCAGACCGGTGTCGCCAGCCTGGCCGCCGCTCTCGGCGTAGAAGGGGGTGTGGTCGAACACCGCCTGGACCCGCTCGCCGGCCGCCGCGCTCTCGACCTCGGCGCCGTCACGCACCAGGGCCAGCAGGTGGCCGGTGGTCTCGGTGTGCTCATAGCCCAGGAACTGGGTGGCGCCGGCCCGCTCGCGCAGCTTGAACCACTCGCCGGCCGTGGCCTGCTGGCCAGACCCGGCCCAATTCTCGCGGCTCTGCTCCTGCTGGCGCTTCATGGCCGCGTCGAAGCCGTCGGTGTCGACGGTCAGGCCCATGGCCCGCACCGCGTCCTGGGTCAGGTCCAGCGGGAAGCCATAGGTGTCGTAGAGCTTGAAGGCCACGTCGCCGGCCAGCACGCCGCCGCTGGACATCCCGTCGGTGGCCTCCTCAAGCAGTGACATGCCGCGCCCGAGGGTGCGCCGGAAGCGCTCCTCTTCCTGGCGCAGGGTCTCGACGATGTTGGCCTCGGCCCGGCGCAGTTCGGGATAGGCGCCGCCCATTTGTTGGACCAGGACCGGGGCCAAGCGGTGCATCAGGGGCTCGCTGGCGCCCAGCAGATGGGCGTGGCGCATGGCCCGGCGCATGATCCGGCGCAGCACGTAGCCGCGGCCTTCGTTCGAAGGCGTCACGCCATCGGCGATCAGGAACGAGGTCGAGCGCAGGTGGTCGGCGATCACCCGGTGCGAGGGGATGCGGTCACCCTCGGCCTTGACGCCGGTCGCCGTCTCGCTGGCCGCGATCAGGGTCTTGAAGAGGTCGGTCTCGTAGTTGTCGTGCGTGCCCTGCAGGACAGCGGCGATGCGCTCCAGGCCCATGCCGGTGTCGATCGAGGGCTTGGGCAGGCTGACCCGCGCGCCATCGGCCTGCTGGTCGAACTGCATGAAGACCAGGTTCCAGATCTCGATGAAACGGTCGCCGTCCTCGTCCGGGCTGCCGGGCGGGCCGCCGGGGATGTGGGCGCCGTGGTCGTAGAAGATCTCCGAACACGGGCCGCAGGGGCCGGTGTCGCCCATCGACCAGAAATTGTCGCTGGTGCCGATGCGGATGATCTTGTCGTCCGACAGGCCGGCGATCTTCTTCCACAGGCCATGGGCCTCGTCGTCGCTGGCGTAGACGGTGACCAGCAGCTTTTCGACCGGCAGGCCGAACTCCTTGGTCAGCAGGGTCCAGGCCAGCTCGATGGCCCGCTCCTTGAAATAGTCGCCGAACGAGAAGTTGCCGAGCATCTCGAAGAAGGTGTGGTGGCGGGCGGTGTAGCCGACATTGTCCAGGTCGTTGTGCTTGCCGCCGGCCCGGACGCACTTCTGCGACGAGGCCGCGCGCGGGCTCACCGGAGTCTCGGCGCCGGTGAAGACGTTCTTGAACGGCACCATGCCGGCGTTGACGAACAGCAGGGTCGGATCGCTCTGCGGCACCAGGGGAGCCGAGGGCGTGACGGCATGGCCGTTCTTCCCGAAGTAGTCCAGGAAGTGGCTGCGGATGTCGTTCAGGCTCTGCATGGTCGTGTTCACTTTGTAAGGCTCGCGGGCGGGCTTTATCAGACAAGGGGCAGGCGATGGAACCGTCCCCTGTCAACCGACGCCTCTCAAACGCGAAAAGGACGCCCGGCATAAGCCGAACGTCCTCCCCAGTCGCGGTCGCCGTGCGGGGTAGCCGCTTCGGCGCATTGAAGTGGCGCGGGCGCGCCGAGGCGATAGGCGACCGCGGAAAGCTCTTAAGTGGCGAGCCCGTCCGGGCGGCGGAACCGCATACACTTCCGCCTGACGGGCTCGGGCCTAAACCTCCGCGTCGTCCTCGACGTCGTCCTCGGCGGTCGGACCGACCAGCAGTTCTTCTTCCAGCTTCTCGGACTTGCCGCGCACGGCGTCCTCGATGGCCTTGGCGGTGTCGGGGTTCTGCTTGAGGAACTCGCGGACATTGTCGCGGCCCTGGCCGATCCGCTCGCTGTTGAACGAGAACCAGGAGCCGGCCTTGTCGATCACCCCGGCCTTGACGCCCAGGTCGATGATCTCGCCCAGCTTGGAGATGCCCTCGCCATACATGATGTCGAACTCGACCTCACGGAACGGCGGGGCCACCTTGTTCTTGACCACCTTGACCCGGACGTTGTTGCCGACGATCTCGTCGCGCACCTTGACCGAACCGGTGCGGCGGATGTCCAGCCGCACCGAGGCGTAGAACTTCAGGGCGTTACCGCCGGTCGTCGTCTCGGGGCTGCCATACATCACCCCGATCTTGTGGCGGATCTGGTTGATGAAGATGACCGTGGTCTTGGTCTTGCTGATCGAGGCGGTCAGCTTGCGCAGCGCCTGGCTCATCAGCCTCGCTTGAAGACCGGGCAGGCTGTCGCCCATCTCGCCTTCGATTTCCGCGCGTGGCGTCAGCGCCGCCACCGAGTCGATGACGATGATGTCGACGGCGCCCGAGCGAACCAGGGTGTCGGTGATCTCCAGGGCCTGTTCGCCGGTGTCGGGCTGGGCGACCAGCAGGTCGTCCAGGTTCACGCCCAGCTTGTTGGCGTAGGAGGGGTCCAGCGCATGCTCGGCGTCGATGAAGGCGGCGGTGCCGCCGGCCTTCTGGACCTCGGCCACGGCGTGTAGGGCGAGCGTGGTCTTGCCCGAGCTTTCCGGTCCGTAGATCTCGATGATCCGGCCCTTGGGGAGGCCCCCGATGCCCAGCGCGATGTCCAGGCCCAGCGAGCCGGTCGGCGTCGACTCGATCTCGCCGAACTTGCCCTTCTCGCCCAGCTTCATCACCGAGCCCTTGCCGAAGGCCCGATCGATCTGGGTCAGCGCCGCTTCGAGAGCCCGCTGCTTATCGCCATCTTCCCGTGCCACTAGCCGCAACGCCGCCTGGTTCATCTGAGGACGTCCTTGTTTCATGATTCCGCCTCCTCGGCGGACTGTTCGATAGGCGACCCGCTCGCCCGTTGCAGGCATTGTGCATGGTTTGTTCTCGTTCGCAATATGTTCTTTTTTCGCGTCGGCAGTTTCTAGAGAAACTGGTGCGGCCAGACGCCGACGACGCCGTAGTAGACGCCGCCCGCCAGCCCGCCGCCGAACGACATGGCCAGCCAACCCCCGACCAGGCGGGCGGCTTCGCCGATGCTGGCGACATGAAACAGCCTGTAGATGACGAACGCGCCCAGGAGGACCAGCAGGACGACGCCCGTCGTCGCGAAGCCCTTCAGGAACCGGTCGACGAAGTTGGAATTCACCGCGTCCAGCCCACGATGCCCTCCGGCAACTCTACCCGATAGTCTCCGAACCGCGGGTCCGGGCGCAGGTAGTCGGTCGAAACATACTGCGCGCCCGAGCCGAGGGCGGCCTCGCGGCGAAAGACGTCGCCCTTGCGCGCCTCGAGCGTGTCGGCGTCAGCCCGGGTCCTGACGATGAGGCCGGCGGCCAGGGCGGCCTTGATGGCGTCGGCGTCGGCCACCGGGTCGTTGAGGGTGATGTAGGCGGCGTCGGCGTCACCCGGCTCGGCGTTGACGAACATCACTCTGCCCTCGAGGTTCCTGCGGCCGGCGCGGTAGCGGTCAACCTGGTCCTTGGGGGCGTCAAGGGCGAAGAACACCTTGCCTCTCGCCTGGGCAAGCCTGGGCCAGCCCCGGCTTCCACCCTTATCGGGGCGGATGGCGGCAGCCAGGGTCGCGGCCCGGCCGCGCACCTGATCGGGCGTGACCAACTCGTCCTTGGAGAAGACCGCCCGGATCTCGGCGTCGATGCTGTCCATGGCCTCGCCGTTGAACAGCAACGGCTTGACCGTGCCCGGCGTCGGCAGCGCGTCCTCCTTCAGGTTGATGAGGATCAGGATCGGCAGGTGGTCGGGGTGGGCCTTCGACCAGGCGCGGATTTGCGCCAGACAGTCGGCGAAGCGCGGGCAGTTCGACCGGTAGTCGATGTCCTGCACATGCAGCACCTTCAACCCCTTGGCGCGGTACGGGGCGTCGTCCCAGGGCGGCAGAGTCGCGCCCTGCTTGAGCGCCAGCCGGCGGCCCAGCGGGTCGGCATAGCGTCCGCCGTCGGGGTCGTAGAGCAGGTCCAACTCCAATTGCCGGGCGCCGGCGTCGAGCTGCTCGCCCAGCGGCGGGTGGCTGTAGTCGAGCGTCACGGCGACCTGCGGCGCCGCGGCGGTCAGTCCGGCGAACTCGGGGGGCGAGATAGCCTGCTTGTAGCTGTTGTGGGTGCCGATGACCTGGATGTCGTTCATCCGTAGCGTCCGGTCGAGCTCGGCGCGACGGCAATCGCCGGCCTCGGTGGTGTGTTCCAGATCGCAGAGGACGAACTCGCCCGGGATGGCTGGCGCGGCGCCCAGGGCCAGCGGCGCGAGCAAGACCAGCAGCAACGACAGTCGGCGCATGAAACTCTCCAAGGCTCGCCGCCAACCTGCCGTTCGCGACACCTTGCCGCAAGGCCCGGCCGCTTTCGAACCCTACCGGAAACGGCCCCTTAAGGCCGCTGTGGTTGAAAGGAGCCGCTTTTGGGGAGAGCCTTCTTGTCCAACGCTGTCCGCCGCCTCGCCGGCTTCGCCTTCACCAGCGCCGACCTGCTGTTGGAGATCGATCTGTCCGGGGCCATCACCTTCGTGCTGGGCGCGGCCCAGGCGATGGTCGGCAAGACCGAGCAGGCCCTGATCAGCGGCGGCTGGCGCTTCCTGATCGACGCCGACGACCGGCCGTTGCTGGAGGCGATGTTCGCCGCGCTCGACGACGGCGCCCGGCGCGGTCCCGTGCAGGTTCGGCTGGCGGCGGGCGGCGCCATCAGCCTGACCGCCCGCATGCTGTCCGAGAACCCCGGCGTGATCTGTTGCGCCATCGCCCCCGCCGCCAAGCCGGCCCTGGCCCCCAAGGCCGGCCAGGCGCTGCACGACCGGGCCGTCTTCGAGGACCTGGCCAAGGGCCTGGCCGAGGCGGCGCGGGTGACCGGCCAGGATTTCGAACTGGCGATGATCGAATTCAACGGCCTGGAGGCCGTGCGCAAGGCGCTCACGCCCCCCGAGGCGGCGACCCTGGACCAGCAGGTGGCCGGCGCGCTGCGGGCCGAAGCCCAGGGCGGCGGGGCCGCCACCCACGTCGAGGGCGAGCGCTACGCCCTGCTGCGCGAGCGCGGCGAGGCGGCCGAGGTTATGGCCAAACGACTGAGCCGCGCCATCCGCACCTCCGACCAGGCCGGCGCCGTCACCGCCGCGGCCCTGGCCGTGCCCATCGAGAATCCCGGCGCCGCCCGCTTCAGCAAGGCCCTGCGCTTCGCCCTGGACGACTTCGCCCGCGAGGGCATTCCCGACAGCCCGCCGGCCTCGCTGGCCGAGGCCATGAACCGCTCGGTCCGCCGCACCCTGACCCGGGCCGGCGAGCTGGGGATGGCGGTCAGTCAGCGCCGCTTCACCCTGGCCTACCAGCCGGTCCTGGCCCTGAAGGACCACTCGGTCAGCCATCATGAGGCGCTGGTGCGGTTCGAGGACGGGGCCGACGCCTTCGCCATGGTCCGCATGGCCGAGGAGTTCGAACTGATCGAGGAGCTGGACCGCGCCATCGCCGAGCAGGCGGTGCGCCAGCTCAACGCCGACCGCACCGGCCGGCTGAAGCTGGCGGTCAATGTCTCCGGGGCCAGCATGATCTCCAGTCCCTTCATCGAGGGGCTGACGCGGCTCATCGAGCGCAATCCCAAGTCCAAGGGCCGGCTGATCTTCGAGCTCACCGAGAGCAGCGCCATCGACGATTTCGACCGCGCCAACGCCCATATTCAGACATTGCGCGAAATGGGTTCCATGGTCTGCCTGGACGACTTCGGGTCCGGCGCCGCCTCGCTGGGCTATCTGCAGAGGCTGTCGGTGGACATCATCAAGATCGACGGCCGCTATGTCCGCGACCTGGCCAGCGAGGGCCGCGACGCCGCCCTGGTCCGCCACATCGTACGCCTGGCCAAGGACCTGAAGGTCCGCACCGTCGCCGAGATGGTCGAGACCGCCGAGATCGAAGAGGTCGTGCGCCGCGAAGGCGTCGACTTCGCCCAGGGCTGGCTCTACGGCCGGCCGATGGCGATCCCGGAATGGCCCGACACCCGCGAAGCCGCCGCACCGTTGCCGGCGCGGCGGATGGGGACCCGGGACGACTGGCGGTAGCTTCTAGGGTTTAGCCCTTGTTCGCAGCGATATAGTTGTCGATCGCCGCCTCCAGCACCGTCAGCGGCATGGCCCCCGACAGCAGCCCCGCGTCGTGGAACTTGCGGATGTCGAACTTCTTGCCCAGCGCCTTCTTGGCCTTGGCCCGCACCTTCAGCCAGTCCAGCTTGCCGACCATGTAGCTGCAGGCCTGGCCCGGCCAGGCGCAGTAGCGCTCGATCTCGGTGATGGCGCCGGCCTCCTGGTCGCCGATGGCGTCGACATAGAACTTGATCGCCTGCTCGCGGCTCCAGTGCTTGGAGTGCATGCCGCTGTCCACCACCAGCCGCACGGCGCGGAACAGGGCGTCGTGGACCTGGCCGATATGACCCAGCGTGTCCTTCTCGTACATGCCCATCTCGATGGCCAGTTCCTCGGCATAGAGGGCCCAGCCCTCGCCATAGCCCGAGAACCAGATGACCTTGCGGATCAGCGGCAGGTCGCCGGCCTCGTTGGAGAGGGCGTTCTGCAGGTGGTGGCCCGGAATCCCCTCGTGATAGGTCAGGGTCGGCAGGGTCCAGCTGGGGGTCTCGGCGGTGTCGCGCAGGTTGATCCAGTAGATGCCGGGCCGCGAGCCATCCAGCGAGGGGCCGTTGTAATAGCCACCGGGCGCGCCGGCCTCGATGGCCTTGGGCACCCGCTTGATGACCAGCTTGGCCTTGGGCAGCTGGCCGAACCAGGCCGGCAGCTTGGCCTGGATGGTCTCGACCTTGACGTTGAGGTCGGCGATCAGCTTGTCCTTGCCCGCGTCGGTATTCTCGTACTGCAGCTTGGGGTCGCTGTACATGGCGCGGTAGCGCTCGCCGACGCTCCCCTTGGAATAGCCGGCCTTCTTCATCAGCTTGTCGGCCTCGGCGCTCAGGCTCTTGCAGAGGTCGAGGCCGGTCTTGTGGACCTCGTCGGGCGTGATGTTCGAGGTCGTGTAGTTGCGCAGCGAGACGGCGTAGTAGTCGTCGCCGTCGGGCAGGCGCCAGCAGCCGGCGTCATGCACGGCCTTAGGCCGCCATTCCTCCATCAGGGCCTGCTGGCGGGCCAGGGCCGGGCGGATCTGCTCCTCGTAGAGGCTGGCGGCCATGCCGGCATAGTCGCCGGCGATGCCCTTCTCCTTGGTCCGGCGGGCGATGGATTCGACCAGGGGCGACTTGTCGGCCCCGTTGGCGATCATGGTCTTCAGCTGGATCAGGGTCTTGTCGATAATGAAGTCGGGCGGGATGACGCCCTGGGCCGCGTCGCGCCGGGCGATGACGACCTCCTGGTCGAGCACCCGGCTGAAGGCCTCCAGGCGGGCCAGATAGGCGTCGGCGTCGGCCTTGGTCTCGATGGTGTGCTGGTTGTCGAGGAAGTCCGGGGCCTGCTGGTAGATGCCGGTCAGCTGGGAGATGACATAGGGCGAACCCGAGCCGCCGGTCCCGTAGTTGAACTTGGCGTCGCCCTCGGCCTGGGTCGCCAGCACGAACTCGACGGTGTCGTAGTTGATGGCGTCGGTCCCGGTCAGGGCCTTGCGGTCGATGGCCTTTAGCTTGCCCAGCCCCTCGGCGTTGCTGGCCTTGTTGTCGGCCAGGGCCTGCAGCGAGGCGTCGGACAGCTCCGACTTGGTCCAGGCCAGCGCGCCGGTGTCGACGCCCAGCGCCGTGGCCAGCTCGGGCGACTGGCGCAGCTGGCGCGCCATCAGCTGGTCGAACAGGGTGTTGAGCTTGGCGGCCTCGCCGGTGGCGGGGGCCGCATCGGCGGCGGCGGCGAACCGCGGCGCGGCGGCGGCCAGGCCCAGAGCGGCGGCCGAGAGGAGCAGTTGGCGACGGTTGGTCACGGGCGGGATTCCCCAGGTGTTACGGATTAACCGCAACGGGTAGGCCCGCGAGGGCGGCGCGGCAACGGTGGGCGGGGTTAATTCTGGGTAATGCGGGCCGCTAGAGGGCCTTCTCCATCACCACGAAATGCAGGTCGTCCCGCATCGGCTCCCCAAACCGCTGGTCCTCGTAGGGGAACGGCAGGGTCTGGCCGGTCAGCGCATAGCCGCGCCGCTCGTACCAGGCGATCAGGGTGTCGCGGACATTGACGACGGTCATGCGGATGCGCCCGGCCCCCTGCCCTGCCGCATAGGCCTCGGCGCCGGCCATCAGGGTGCGGCCCAGCTGGCGGTCCTGGATGTCGGGGCGGACGGTGAGCATGCCCAGATACCAGACCCCCGCCTCGGCCGGCTCCAGCCAGACGCTGCCCAGCAGCTCGCTGGTCGGTTCGTCCCGCAGGGTCAGCAGCAGGGCGCCCGGCTGCTCGGCCAGTTCGGCCCGCAAAGTAGCCTCGTCGGTGCGCTGGCCGCCCAGATAGTCGGCCTCGGTGGTCCAGCCCTGGCGGGAGGTTTCCCCGCGATAGGCGGAGTTGACCAGGGCGGCGATGGCGGCGAGGTCGGCGTCGGTGGCGGGATAGAGGGGCATGGCCCCGCAAAGCCATGGGTCCGTGGCGGGGTCAACCACGGATGTGGCGGCTTGGAGCGCCTTGGGAGCGGCTTGGCAATCGCCAATTGTGTGACAGTATGAAATAGCGCTTAGCGGTGCGGGGGGGGGTTATGCAGGCGCGGGGGATCGAGCGAAAGCTGTTGGCGCTGCCACCGAATGACCTGGGCGCCCGCCGCTGGCTCCAGTTGCTGAGCCGCATTCTCGACGAGACGCCAGCCGGGTTCGAGACGGCGTTGCGGCGTTGGCTGGCTGCGCTGGCGGACGGGCCGCCCGCGCCGGCCCCGTTCGTCTTCCTGCAGCCTCTGTCCGCCGGGCGCGTCGCCGAGGATCAGAAGGATGGCCAGGCGCTGCTGGCCTACGCCGAGATGGAATGGGGCCTGCGCGACCGGTATGCGGCCGCTCTGGCGGACTCTCTGGCGGCGGCGGACCCGGCGGCCTTCATCGCCCTGCTGAAAGACATCGCCGCCGCCGCGTCGGACCGGCCTGCCGCCGAGTTCCGGACGGGGCCCGCCGAGACCGTACCGGACGACTGGGGCCAGTTCGTCCGTTATCCCGACGCCGCCGAAGTCCCTGATCAGATGGCCCGGCTGTGGGCGTTTCTGCATCAAACCTGGCCGGATGATCCCGTGCGGGCGGCGGTGGTCGCCTATGTCGCCATCCAGAACGCCCACCCGTTCGCCGACGGCAACGGGCGGCTCTCGCGGATCGTGTTCAACAGCCTGGTGCGGCCGGCGGGCCCCTATCTGCCCTTGCGCGAACTGAACGGCCTGACCCGGGGCGGCCTGCTGATGCCGATGCGCGGGGCCGAGATTCATGACCGCTGGGAGGCCTTCGCGGTCGCCCTGGGCCAGGCGGTGCGCACCCTGCACCGGGTGGTCGGCTGATGGGCGAGGGCCTGGACATCCTGGCGCGCCAGTTCGAACTGTGGTCGCGGGCGGCCCTCGACGAGGGACAGATCACCCTGTTCAACACCGATATCGCCCGGGCCAGCTTCGTCAACGCCTCGCCGGTGGTGGTCGCCGCCACCGCCTTCCGCCAGGCCTTCGGACAGGGGGAGCGCCGGGCCCATCTGGTCGCGGCGCTGGAGACGGGCCTGGCCGGTTTCCGGGCGGTGGGCGCGCGGGTCACGGCGGTCATCGTCGGCGGCAGCTTCATCGACCAGGCGGTCGCCGCGCCGAAGGATCTGGATTGCGTGATCTTCTACGAGGCCGAAGGGGAGACGCCGGCGGACGAGATCGCCGCCAGCCGCGCCGTGATGCTGCAGGCCGGCGTCGACGCCCGCCCCTTCCCCTGCGACGTGTCGATCGTGCTGACCCTGAAGGTCGCCCTGTTCTTCAACAATCTCTACGCCGCCGACCGCGCCGGCGGCGGTCCCGGCAAGGGCTGCGTGCTGCTGGTCCCGGACGGCTGGCCGCAACCGGCGACAGCCGCCGGCGAGCCATCGACGAAGGAGCCGCAATGACCGCGCCGATCCCCGCCAGCCCCGCCCCGCCGCGTGTGCGCATCCAGGATGGGTTGGCGCCGCCCGACCTGGCCGAGCGGCTGTCGGCCATGGCCGAGCGCAACATCTGGAAATACGGCTGGCGGTCGAATGGGGCCGGCTTTGGCTACGCCTTCTGGAACTGCGACTTCGCCGGCGATATCGGCAGCAATCTGGGCGACTGCCTGCCCGAACTGCTGGATCGCCCGTTCGTCGAGCCGATCCTGTCGCTGTGGAACCGGCTGGCCGAGACGGTGGCCCAGGGCCATACCCTGGTGCGGGTCTACGCCAATGGCCACACCTACGGCGGCGGCGGCGATATCCACCGCGACAACGCCCCGGACCCCTCGCTGTGGACCTTCGTCTACTACGCCCACCGCCACTGGGAGCCCAACTGGGGCGGCGAGACCCTGGTCATGGACGACGACGGCGTCGAGATCGCCGAGGCGATCCAGCCAAGGCCCGGCCGCGTCAGCTGGTTCCGCGGCGACAACCCGCACTGCGCCCGGCCGCCGTCCCGGGAATGCCCGATCCTGCGGGTGGTTTATGTGTTCAAGACGCGGCGGTGAGGCCGGTCAGCTGCCGGGCAGGCTACCCTGGATCGAAGCCGACCAGTCGGCCTGCCCTTCGGCGCCATAACGGTTGAACTGGAAGACGTAGCTCCGGTCGTTGCAGTTGAAGCTGACGAAATCGAATCCCGGGTGGGCATTGATCTCCCGCTTTACGCGTTCCAACTCAGCGGCGGCGACCGGCCGCCCCGAGACGCTGGCCGAAAGCGCTGTGATTCCAACCTTCGCCTGGATTGTGAAGCTGTATTCAGCCGTGGCGCCGCCGCAGACGAAGGTTCCGGCCTGGGTGACGGTGGTCGCTTCATTCCACGCAGGAGGAGCTGGACCAACGACGATGGATTTCGGCTGAGGGCTGGCAACCGCGACCTGAACCACTCCAAAAAGCGCCGCACCCAGGACACCGCTCAGAACAGCCCTAGTCATACCGGACAAACTAGACACGGTTACCTCCACTCATGTCGCCGATGGTTGCGCCATGGCTGGCGTCAGGGACCCCAGCCATGGCGAACGCGCTCTTCCGCAAACCAGTCTAGTGGCAGTTGCCGCCGCTCGTGTCGTTGCTGGTCTGGTTGTGCGGGGAGTCGGGATTGTACTGCCGCGCCACGCCATCGGGGCCGATGATGTAGAGGCGGAAGTCGGAATTGCCGCCACCGCCGGCGCCGACGATCTGGCTCATCAGATCCCAGTCCGCGTCGGACGGACGGCGGTTGATCAGATTGATGTCGCCAGGAATGTAGGGGCTGTCCGTCTCGTAGGGGTGGTTGTGCACGAAGCCCTTGACCTGACTCCAGTCGCTGATCCCCAACTCCTCGAGCGACAATGCCCCATCGCCGCCGAAGTCGATCTTGCCGCCCAGGCCGGAGGTGAAAATCGGCGATAGCCGTGTCGTGCCGTCCGCGTCCGTGATGATGAAGTAGCCATACTCCTGGGTGCTGTAGTGGGCCTGGGCGCGGATGGAAGCGGCCGCGGCGCAGGCCTGGGAATCGATCTGACTCTCCGTCGGCTGCGGCGGGGGCGGTGGTTCCCGCGGCGACGTATCGACGCCGCCGCCGTCCCCATAGCCGCCGCCGATGCCCCAGCTGCCCCAACCCCAGCCCCAGCCCATTCCCGAGGAGGCTATGATGGTTACGCCCGAGACCGTGGTCGTGTCGCCGCCGGCGATCAGGTCAAATTCCGCAAGTGTCAGTTCCCGCATGCTGGTCTCCTGAAGGCGGCCTTGGCCTCGCCCCCCGCCCGGTTGATCCAATCTCAAATTTCCGCCTCGGCAAATACAATCGCATCACTGTCGAGTGGGAAGAGAGCCTTAACGGCAACTCAGACTTGCATGTGCCGTTCGGTCGGGCAAGATGTCGCAGGTCGGCCGAACTGTGTGGGCGGCGAGGGGCGGGGGGCGTTTGAGTTGCAGCAGTCGGCGGCGCAGACGGATGCCGACAAGCCCCTGTTCCGGGCCGAGGCGATCGCGGCGGCCAGCGAACAGTATGGCTCGCCGGTGCGGCCGCTGGGCCTGGCAAGCTGGGGGCTCACCGCCTTCCTGGCGGTGACCATGACCGCGGCGCTGATCTTCATGGCGACAGCCAGATACGCCCGCAAGGAGACCGTGCCGGGCGTCCTGGAACCCGCGAGCGGGGCGCTGCGTATCTCGGCCGCCGCGCCGGCGATGATCAGGTCGGTGCATGTGCGCGAAGGCCAGCACGTCGTCGCCGGCCAGCCGATCCTCACCCTGGTTTCCGATCCGATGACCGCCGGCGGCGCACGTCTGGGCGACTTGCT
Source organism: Caulobacter ginsengisoli (assembly GCF_030814835.1). Taxonomy (GTDB): domain Bacteria; phylum Pseudomonadota; class Alphaproteobacteria; order Caulobacterales; family Caulobacteraceae; genus Caulobacter; species Caulobacter ginsengisoli. The sequence continues at coordinate 177,311 of NZ_JAUSVS010000001.1, read as the reverse complement.
GGAAGGCGCGTCCAGGGCCGAAGCCGGAGGCATCGAGGCGGCGTCCAGCGCCCAGCTCGACGGCATCGCCCGCCAGCGCGACGACCTGGCCGCCCGGCGGGATGGCCTGACGACCCTCCAGAAACGGCTGGCCCTGGACCGGGGGCTGCAGAGCGAGCGCGTGCGGCTGCAGCAACAGTCCCTGGACGCGGCGCGCAAGCTGCACGACCAGGGCCTCTATTCCGACCTCTATTATCGCCAGCGCGAGGAGGCGGTGGTCGCGGCCCGGCAGGAGCTTTCGCGCATCGAACGGCAGATCGAGGAGACCAACGTCTCCCTGACCCAGAGCCGGGTCGAGGCCGAGCGGCTGGAGGCCAACATGCGCCAAGCCATGGCTCAGGCCCAGGTGTCCCGGGCCGGGGTGGCCGAGAAGCGGGCCAACTACTCGGCCAATCGGGAAGTGGTGCTGACCGCGCCCAGGGCCGGGCGCGTGGCGGCCTTGCGCGCCAGGCCCGGCGCCCCTGCGCCGCCGGCCTCGGCCCTGGCCATCATCCTGCCGGACGGCGCCCGGCTGGAGGCGGAACTGTGGGCCCCGTCGCGGGCCGTCGGCTTCGTCCGGCCCGGCGACCAGGTCCGGGTGATGTACGACGCCTTTCCCTACCAGCGGTTCGGGGCGGCCAAGGGCCGGGTCATCGCCGTGGCCGACGCCCCCACCGCGCCCGACGAGCTGTCCATGCCGATCGAGACCCGCGAGGCCCTCTACCGCATCACCGTGGCGCTGGATGACCAGTCGATCCGGGCCTATGGCCGCGACTGGCCGCTGGCGCCGGGCGCCCGGCTGACGGCCGACCTGGTGCTGGAATCGCGCAGCTTCCTGCAGTGGCTTCTGGATCCGCTGTTCTCGGCCAGGCGGCGGGCCGGGTGAACGGCGCCGTCCGCAATCGCCAGACCGAGGCCAGCGAATGCGGCCTGGCCTCGCTGGCCATGGCCGCGAGCATGCTGGGCTCCCAGATCGACCTGCCCTGGCTGCGTCAGCGCTATCCGGCCTCTTCGCGGGGCAACTCGCTGCGTGAGTTGGCCGAGGTGGCGGGCGCCATCGGCCTGTCGGCCCGGGCCGTCACCTGCGAGATGGCGGAATTGAAGGACCTGCAGCGGCCCGCCATCCTGCACTGGAGCCTCAACCATTTCGTTGTGCTCGACAGGGTCAGGGCTGGATCGGTGCGGGTGTTCGACCCGGCTCTGGGCTATTGCACCCTGTCCATGGCCGAGGTTTCCCGGAAGTTCACCGGCGTGGCCATGGAGCTCACCTCGACGCCCAGCTTCCAGCGGCGGATCGAGCGCTCGCCCCTGAAACTGTCCAGCCTGTTTCGGTGGACCCCCGATCTGAAGGGCGGCCTGGCCCAGGTCCTGGTGCTGTCGCTGGTGATGCAGGTCTATGTCGTGGCCAGCCCCTTCTACCTCCAGCTGGCCGTCGACGAGGCGGCGATGAAGGGCGACCTGGACCTGCTGGGCAGCCTGGCGGTGGGTTTCGTGCTGTTCGCCATCTTCAACGGCGTGGCCGACACCCTGCGCGGCGTGGTGCTCCAGCGGCTGAACGCCCTGCTCAGTTGGGACATGTCCCGTCGACTGTTTCATCATATGGTCCGCCTGCCGCTGCCCTGGTTCCAACGCCGGCGCCTGGCCGACGCCCAGAGCCGGTTCCAGGCGCTGGATCCCATCAAGTCATTGATCTCCAACGGCCTGGTGGGCGCGATGATCGATGGAGGCCTGTCGCTGGTCACCGCGGTGATGATGGTGGTCTTTTCGCCGGCCCTGGCCCTGGTCACCCTCGTCGGCCTGGCGATCTATGTCGGCCTGCGCTGCGCTTCCATTCCGATTTCACGTCGCTTCATGTCGGATGCGCTGATCGCCTCGATCGCCGAGCAGGGCAAGCGACTGGAGACCTTGCGGGCCATCCAGACCATCAAGGTGATGAACGGCGAGGTGCGGCGCGAAAGCGACTGGGGCAACAAGTTCGCCGACAGCGTCAGGGCCAACCAGGCCAGCGCCCTGACCACGATGACCTTCTCGGCCTTGCAGCGCCTGTTCGACTCCCTCACCTACGTGGTCATCGTCTATCTGGGCGTCCAGGCGATCCTCAAGGGATCGATGACCGTGGGACTGCTGTACGCCTTCATGGCCTATCGGACCCAGTTCCTGGGCCGCACGACCAGCCTGTTCGAGCAGCTGATCAATTGGCGGCTGATGGACGTCTACGCCTTCCGCCTGGCCGATGTGGTGCTCACCCCGGTCGAGGCCGACGTCGACAAACCCGCCGCCGGCCTGCCGGATGTCGAGGGGCGGATCGAGCTGGACCATGTCAGCTTCCGTTACGGCCCGACCGATCCGTTCGTGCTGAAGGACGTCAGCCTGGCCATCGCGCCGGGGGACTGCGTGGCCATTGTCGGCCCGTCGGGGACCGGCAAGTCGACCCTGCTGAAGGTGCTGTGCGGCCTCTACCCGCCGACCAGCGGTGAGGTCCGGCTGGACGGGCTGCCCCTAACCGTCTGGGGCGCCAAGAGTGTGCGCAAGGCGCTGGGCGTGGTGATGCAGGACGACGAACTGCTGCCGGGCTCGATCGCCGACAATGTCGCCTTCTTCGACGAGCAGGTCGACCTGGAGCGGGTCTGGGACTGCCTGCGGCTGGCGGCCATCGATGAGGAGGTCAACGCCATGCCTATGCGGGCGGACACCTTCGTCGGCGACATGGGCGGGGCCCTCTCGGGGGGACAGAAGCAGCGGGTGCTGCTGGCCCGGGCCCTCTACAAACAGCCCCGCCTTCTGGTGCTGGACGAGGCCACCTCGCACCTGGACATCGGGCGGGAAAAGCTGATCAACGCCGAACTCAAGCGGCTGAAAATCACCCGCATCGTGGTCGCCCATCGGCCCGAAACCATCGCCATCGCCGACCGGGTGATCCTGTTGCAGGGCGGCGCCCAGGAACTGGCCCGGCCGTCGGCCGCGCCGATGAACGCGCCGGCCTAGGACCTTTCCGCGAACGCCTTCAGATTCAGCAGGAACTCCGGATTGTGCTGCTTGAAGAAGCCGTAGAGGGCGTCGAAATCCGCCCCGGCGCCATAGCCCACCTGGGAGAGGACCACCTCGGTCCCCTCGCCCGCCGGGTTCAGCTCCAGCACGATGGCCAGCTTGGGATAGACCGCCCCGCCTGGCACCGGCGGGACGCTGAGATTGCGGAACACCATCAGGCGCTGGGGCACATAGCCCAGGATCTCCTGCTTGATGTTGCTCGGATCGCCCGGCTTGCCGGCCGCGCTGAGCGCCACCTCGATCGAGCCGCCGACCCGCAGATCGATGAAGCTGTTGGGGGCAACCCATTGCCGGTAGGCGGCCTGGTCGGTCAGGGCCCGCCAGACCGCCGCCGGCGGGGCGGCGATGACCACGCGCTGTTGCAGCAGCCGCGCGCCGGTCTGGTCGACGAAGGAGGTGTCCTTCACCGCCGAGGGCGCGGCCAGGGCCGGACTGCCCAGAGCCAGGGCGACGGCGAGAACCAGGGCGGCGCGGATCAATGCCAGGCCCCCAGGATCAGCCCGATCAGGGTGAACTGCAGGGTGTGATAGCCGCCGTTGATCAGGAACAGTTTCAACGGCTTGCGCTCGAACAGATAGTTGATGCCAAAGCTCGCCGCGACCCAGGTCAGGCCCGCGCAGAGGCCGTAGAGGGCGCCTGTCATGATCGGCTGCACGCCCAGGAACAGGGCGAAGGTGGCCGAGGCGATCAGGGCCAGCACGAAGCTGCCGCCGAAGATCAGGGCCTTGTTGCCGCCCTTGGCCTGTTCGTCGGTCAGGCCGGCCGCGGCCTGCCAGGCCTTGGCGAACAGGACCGAATACCAGATCCCGCCCAGCAGGAAACTCGACAGCGCGGCCGCCACGACGGCCAGCCAGTTGACGCTCGGCATGCTTTACCCTCCCCGTTCGCCCCCGGCCGGTCAGGCCGCCGCGGGCTTCTTGGCGCTCTCCATGAGCAGGTTCAGGTGCTGGCGCAGCAGCGCCACCCCCCGGTCGAAATAGCCGATCTCCAGGTGGGTGCGGGCCTGCATGACCCCGCCCTCCATGGTAGTCAGGATGAATTCGCTGAGGCCCGTCAGGTCGGTCCCGGCCGGCAGGCGCTCCCCCGCCTGCTCCAGCAGCCCGCGGATGGCGGCGGTCCAGGCGTTGAAGTTGGCCGCCAGCAGGGCCCGCACCGGCGGGTCGGGCTCATGCAGCTCCAGGGCCAGCGAGCCGATCGGACAGCCGTAGGTGCATTCGGTCTCCAGCAGCGAGCCGCGGTAGTGGTTCAGCAGCGCGAAGATCCGCTCGATGGGATCGTCCACCCCCTCCCAGGCCGGCTCCAGCAGCATCGGATAGATGCCGTCGCGATACATCTCCAGCACGCCCACCAGCACGTCCTGCTTGCTGGGGAAGAAGTGGTAGAGGCTGCCGCTGTTGGCCTGGCTGCGGGACAGGATGTCCGAGATCGAGGTCGACCCGAACCCCTTGGCCCAGAACAGGTCCATGGCCGCGAGAAGAATGCGCTGGCGGGTATCCATGGACACGGGATGGCTCCTGATTGATTAGTCAATCAAGCGCTTGGTTGAACGATCTGTCAAGTGGCGACTCAATCCCTCCGGACCCCCTCGCCTTCCGGCAGGAGAGAATCCCGGAGTGGATGGCTCCCCTCGGCGGGAAGACCCGTATCGCTTGATTCCTCCGCCGCCTTAACCAAAGATAGGCCGGGCCGTACGGGCGGGGATCTTCTCGGCTAACGGGGTTTGGGGACGGGTTGGGCAAATCGGCGACCATCGCGCTGTCAAGCGTCGTTCGCGGACTGGAAACGCATCGCCGCGTGCTGGCCGAAGCGATCGGCCGGGCGGGACTGATGATCGCCTGCGCCGAAGCTGCGCCGGCCGAAGACGGTGACGGCGTCGCGGCGGCCATGCGGATGGTCGGCGAGAGCCAGGCCTATGTGGGCATAATCGGCCATCGGTATGGCCAGGTTCTTCCTTCGCAGCTGTACAATCCCCATCGTCTCTCGCTCGCCGAACTGGAGTACCAGCAGGCCCTGGAACAGGGACTGCCGATCCTGGTCTTCATCATGGGCGACAAGCATCCGGTGACGATCGAGCAGGTCGAGTTGGACCCGGGACGCCGGAAAAAGCTGGAACAGTTCCGCGATCACGCCAAGCAGCGCTACGGGCGCGGCGACAGCCCGGGCGCCTATCATATCTTCGAGAACCTGGACGAGTTCGCCGCCATCGCCCCGGGAGCGGTCCGCAGGCTGGCCGAAACACTGCCAAAGATTGATATCGCCGAGCGCCCACCGCCACCGGGCCCTGACGAGGTGGCGCGCCCGCCGCGCCTGGCCGCCTTTCCCCGCTACCTGGCCTCGCACGCCTTTGTCGGCCGGGCCGCGCAACTCCAGACCCTGGACGACTGGTGTTCCGACGCCGACCCCAAGTCGGTGATGCTGTTCGAGGCCATGGGCGGATCGGGCAAGAGCATCCTGGCCTGGGAATGGGTCAGCGCTCACGCTCAGCGGAGCCAGGGCGGATGTGCTGGCTATGTCTGGTACTCATTCTACGATTCTGACACCGGCATGGCCGACTTCTGCCGGCGGACCCTGGCCTATATGGATGGGAGGGCGCCGGAAGCCTTCCACGGCCTCGACTGGCGCAGCCTGTCGACGGCCTTGGTCCAACGGCTGGAGGAGCGTCGCTGGGTGCTGGTTCTGGATGGGCTGGAACGACTGCTGGTCGCCTATCATCGCTCCGACGCCGCGAGTCTGGCCGCCCCTGACGAACAGATCTCGGCCGGCCAACTGGACCAGCGCGACCCCTGCGCCGCCATCCGTCCGGAGGATGACGACTTCCTGCGGCGACTTTCCGCCATCGCCCCCTCCAAGGTTCTGATCACATCGCGTCTGACACCGCTGGCGCTGATCAACCAGTCGCACAATCCCCTCCCAGGCGTGCGGCGTGAAATCCTGCCCGGCCTGCGGCCCGCCGACGCCGAGGCTCTGTTGCTGTCGTGCGGAGTGACAGGCGACTCTGATGATATCCGCGCCTATCTGCAGACCAACTGCGACTGTCACCCGCTCGTGGTCGGGGTGCTGGCCGGCCTGATCAACGACTTCAAGCCCAATCCCGGCAATTTCGACGCCTGGAAGACGGCGGCTGGCGGTAACCTGAACCTCGAGAATCTGGATCTGCGCCAGCGGCGCAATCACATCCTGCGCCAGGCTATCGAGCGTCTCGACGGCAGGGGCCGGCGCCTCCTTGAGAACCTGGCCCTGCTTCAGGCCAGCGCCGACTACGCCACGCTGATGGCCATCTGTCGAACCACCCCCAATCTTCCGGAACCCGAGGCGCCGGAAGGCCGCGAGGATTGGCCAAGCCTGCCGGCGGATCGGCGCAACGCGCTGGAAGTCGAGCACCAGCGCGCCCTGGCATTCTGGCAGGCGCAGCGGATGCGGTTGGCGATGCGAAACGAGAAGACCGCCAATCGAATCCCACCCGAGGGCCTGGACGCCGTCATCGACAACCTGGAGCGGCGCGGCCTGCTGCAGTTCGATGCTTCCAGCAGGCGCTACGACCTTCATCCGGTGGTCCGGGCGGTCGTGGCGGGGCAGATGGAGGGCGGAGCGGAAGGACGGAGCGCTCATCCGGTCAACGGCGCCTGGAGACCCCGGCAGTCGTTCCTGGCGGTCAAGGCCAGCCCGAACGGTGTCTGGATGACAGCTCTGCCTGGCGAACCGGCGGTATCGGCCCATGTGTCGGCTGATTGCGCCACCCTGACCCTCTACTGGCCCCACTCGGCGCCGGAGTCGCACTTCGCCCGCTATTTCTCGCGGCTGCTCGAACAGCCACTGAGCGCCGAGCGGGAAATCAAGATGTATTTCGACGACCGGGTCCTGCTCGAGGAATGGACCGGCGAGGGAGACGAAGACGATGGGGAAGGCCTGATTCCAGCCAATCCGCCTGAGGATTGGAAATCCAACGCCCGGTCGGTGAGCATGGAAATCCGGCCGACCTCGCCCAGCAACACCGCCGCCCAGCGGGTCTGGTACGTGGTCAAGCGCGACGTCACCCACAGTGTCGAGGCCGGGGTCGCGCTGGAAAGAGTACAGCTTCAATCGAGCCTGGGTGACATCCGCGACCTGGTCGAGCGGACACACGAAGAGGCGTTCGAGGCCGGCCGGCCGGTCGACGCCAACCTGAACAATATCCTCAACGCTATCTGCGTGGAGGCCGAGGCGTTGGAGAACGAGGTAGGGGCAGGACTGTAGTGGCTAGAAAAACCAGCGAAATAAGAGGCGCCTACTTCGATGACTTCTTCCTGCGGACCCTGCTGAGCCGCAAGGCGCCGAACGAAGCGCGCCTTGTGCATACGTTGATAGTCGAAACGACCAACGGGTTGCCCTATCAGGTCGAGCTCACCTCAAGGCTGCCTATCGGTCCGGCGCTCTATGATTGCGAGGAGACGGAGAAGACCACCTGGAAGCTGGAGCTGAGCCTGTTCGGCCGTTCCCCGGTCGCCGGCAACCGCGAGGTGGTCTCGGCCGATCCGATCTCCGCCCTCCGGGCCCACACTATCGCGATGCGCTACCGCCGCGAGGTGTGGCAGGACTGGGAGAGCCGGACCATCTCGCCCTCGCTCGACGCCAGTTTCCAGGCCGAAGATGAACACCGTTGAGTTCTTCAGCATCATTGCCCCAACCACGCTGGGCGCCTTCGTAACCTGGTTGCCGACCCTGACCGGCGACTATATCGAGGCCCAGGCCCGCGACGTGTCCGAACTGCTGAAAAAGGCCCGCGCGACACCGGAGTTAGTGTCCGAGGCCGAACGTCTGGGCGCCAGCCTGGCCAAGGGCGCGGCGCTGATGGCGGGCGCGACGGCAACCGTAGCGGCCTATCCGTTCGCGGCCTGGGCGGTGATCGACGAGATGTACCAGTTCCGGATGGCCTGGATCTCGGTCACGATGGTGTGGGGAATTGTGGCGCTGCTGCTGTTTCTGCAGACCATCCTCAAGTTCAAGCTTCACGAGGTCTACCAGGAGCTGGTGCGCAAACCCTGGACGCCCGCCCCGGGCGCCAGCGGCTTCCTGGGTTTCACCCATGCCACGCTGCTGACCACGATCGTGACGGTTTGTGGCGTTCTCCAGGTCGTCATGGCCACCACCGTCCTCATCGGCGATATCGCCGCGCAGTCCCAGCCGGCCTAGGCGGCGGTCTTCCAGGTCGGCTGCAGTTCCACGTGCGGCGGGCAAGGCGCGATCTGGCCCTGCGGCTGGCCGGCCAGGTCGTTGGCGAAGCCGTGGTTGACGTCGCGGTGGTGGGCCTCGTCGGCGCGGACCACCAGCACCACGTCGCGCAAGGTGGCGTCGGCCGGCAGGTCCCAGTAGCGGAGGGCGATGGCCGGGGCCGGCACGTTGGCCGAGCGGCCCGCGTCGATCTCGGCCAGATAGTGGGTGTAGCTGATCACCGCCTCCTCCTCGAAATAGCCGACCAGCCGGTGGGCGGTCTTGGGGGCGATCAGGTAGAGGCCGAAGAAGAACAGGTAGAAGACCCACTGGGCGGCGATGACCATGAACCGCTCGAAGGCGGTCGGCTTGCAGACCTCGATGAAGGTCATCAGGTGCATGCGCTCGTTCTCGGCCTCGTCCATCAGGGTGCGGATCCAGCCCCGGTCGTCCTGCATGCGGCGCAGGCATTTGAGGTGGTTGAGCGTGGCCCCGACCATGCCCGGCACCGCCGCGACGGTCTCGAGCACCACGGCCCGGTGGCCGTAGCGTTTGGCGAAGAAGGTGTCGGCGAACAGGCGCAGGAACCTGGTGACGCCCAGGGCGAAGCGGTCGGAAAGACCGGCGGGCTGGTAGTGGACGCCCAGGTCGACGGGCGGGGCGGCGGTGGGCATGGGGTTACTCCGGCACTTGATTATGTAGGCTGGAGGTACTCCCCGCCGAGGCTGGGGAACATTCGGGAGCATCCCCTAAGTGGGCATACGGAGGCGCCCGCTCGCTAAGCCGCCAACTGCTCCTTCACCCGCTCGGCCAGCATCTTGATGTCCAGCGGCTTGGGCAGGAAGGTCACGCCGGTCTCCCCTTCCAGCAGGTCGCTGAACTCGGCCTCGGCGTAGCCGGAGATGAACATCACCGGGGCCTCGCCCAGGTATCCCCTCGCCTTTTTGAGCAGGGTCGGGCCGTCGATGCCGGGCATGATGACGTCGCTGATCATCAGATCGATCTTGCCGGCGTATTCCTCGGCCAGCAGCAGGGCTGCCTCACCGTCGCAGGCCTCGATCACGTCATAGCCCCTGGCGCGCAGCAGGCGGGCGGCGACCTTGCGGACGGTGGGTTCGTCCTCGACGAAGAGGATGCGACCGACGCCCGACAGATCGCGGGCGGCCGGGCGCAGCGGAGTGGCGGCCGGGGCCGGGGCGTCGTTGGCCGAGCGGACATGCACCGGCAGGAAGATGCGGAAGGCCGCGCCATGGCCTTCGTTCGGCGCGACCTCGGACTGCACGTGGATCCAGCCGTCCGACTGCTTGACGATGCCCCAGACGGTGGCCAGGCCCAGGCCCGTCCCCTCCCCCACCGCCTTGGTGGTGAAGAAGGGCTCGAAGATCTTGCCCACGACGTTGGGCGCGATGCCGGGGCCGTCGTCGGAGACCTCGATCAACGCCATGTCGCCCATGGCCAGGCCCGCATAGCCCAGGTCCTTGGCTTCGGCGTAGGTCAGGCGGGCGGTGCGGATCTTGACCGTGCCGCCGACCTTGGCGTCGCGCATGGCGTCCCTGGCGTTGACGGCCAGGTTCATGACGGCGGTCTCGATCTGGCCCTTGTCGACCCGCACGGTCGGCAGGTCGCGGCCATAGTCGGTGACCATCTTGACGTCTTCGCGCAGCAGCCGGCGTAGCAGCACCTCGAAGCCGGTGATCAGTTCGCCCAGGTCCAGCACCTCGCGCTGCACCGTCGACTTGCGCGAGAAGGTCAGCAGCTTGCGGACCAGGTCGGCGGCCCGGGTCGCCGTCTGGCGAATCTCGTTGAGGCCCTCGTAGCTGGGGTCGCCCAGCGGATGGCGCTGCAGCAGTTCGTCGAGCAGGACCTGGATGGCGGTCAGCAGGTTGTTGAAATCGTGGGCCACGCCCCCGGCCAGCTGGCCGATGGCCTGCATCTTCTGGGCCTGGGCCAGCTGCAGCTCGATCTGCTTCTGGGCGGTGACGTCAACCAGGAAGGCGACCAGCCGCCCGTCGGTGCGGGCCAGGTAGAGGTGGGCGACGCGGGTCGGGTCATGCGCCAGCCGCACCTCGAAGGGCCCGGCCCGGCCCTCGGAAACCCCCAGGGCGGCATCGATGTGCGAGGCGCGGGAGATCAGGTCGCCGAAGGTCTGGCCGACCACAGCGCTGCCCCCGACCATGCCGGCCAGGGCGGGATTGGCTTCGACGATGCGGGCGCTGAACACCTCCTCGCCGTCGAGCAGGGCCGCGCCGAAGGGCGAGGCGGCGGCGTAGGCGTCGAGCACGGCCGGGCCGGTCGGCACGACGCGCAGCGGGGCGGTCTGGAGCGCGGCGGGCGCTTCGCCGGTCAGCCGCAGCGGCTCGGCGGCGCTGTCGGCCAGGCGGATCAGATAGCGGCCCTCGCCCAGCGGGGCGACCGAGGCGGCATGGTCGCGGCCCAGGGCCTTCAGGCTGGCCTGGCCGGTCTGGCCGCGGCGGGCCGATTGCAGGGCCTGGAACAGGCTGGAGGCGGCGGGGCCGTGGCGCGGCAGGCGCTTGAGATCGCCGGTCGCCTCCACCCAGGCGGCGTTGCCCCCCTGCAGCCGGCCATCGGCCCCGACCACGGCGGCGGGCTCGCCGAGCGCCTGGATGACCAGGTCCACGCCATCCTCGTCCTCGACCGCCACGTCGCGGCCGCCCCGGAAGGCGACCAGCACCAGCACGGCGACAGCGCCCAGGCCCATCAGCAGGAGCAGGCCGGCCAGCTTGTCGGGGCCGGCCTTGAAGGCCGGCACGGCGGCGAGAGCGAAAGCCAGGGCCAGGAAGATCCCCGCCAGCATGACCAGCGGATCGAACCGCCCCTTTGGAGGGGCGGCGGGCGGCGCGCCTAGGGTCGGCGTGTCGGCCATGATCTGGGTGGCTTCCGTCTTGAGGTCGAGCGAATCACGCATCACAGGATACTCGCTATAGGTTCGCCGCGCTCGTGGCGCGCGCGGCCCGTTTCTGGGCCGCTCCGAGGATGAAGCCGATGATCTTGGCGACCGCCTCGTAGTGTTGCTGGGGAATGGTTTCATCCACCTCCACGGCCGCGTAGAGGGCGCGGGCCAGCGGGGGGTCTTCGATGATCGGCACGCCGGCGTCCTCGGCCACCTGGCGGATGCGCAGGGCCAGGGCGTCGATCCCCTTGGCCACGCATTCGGGCGCGGCGGTCTCGCCGGCCTCGTAGCGCAGGGCCACGGCGTAGTGGGTCGGGTTCATCACCACCACGGTGGCCTTGGGCACGTTCTGCATCATCCGCCGGCGAGACTTCTCGGCGCGGATCTGCTTGAGCTTGGCCTTGACGTGCGGGTCGCCCTCGGCCTGCTTGAACTCCTCCTTCAGCTCCTCGCGGGTCATGCGCATCTTCTGCATGAAGCGCCGGCGCTGGATGACGTAATCAGTCCCGGCGGTGACCGCCAGGAAGGCCAGGACCGCGAAGAACAGCGCCTTGAGCAGGACCTGGCTGGCCGGCAGCATGGCCATGGGCGACATCGAGACCAGGCCCTCGAGTTCCGAGGCGTGAGGCTTGAGCACGAACCAGGCGATGGCCCCGGTGACCAGCACCTTCAGGGCCGACTTGGCGAACTGGATGGCCCCGTCGATGCCGAACAACCTCTTGAGGCCGGCCATCGGGTTGAGCTTGTCGAACTTGGGGGCCAGTAGCGAGGGGTTGAGCTGCATGCCGCTCTGCATGATGTGGCCCAGCGCTCCCGCCACCCCCGCCGTCAGCAGCACGGTCAGCAGCAGGGGCGCCCCGGCCATCATCGCCTGGAACAGCACCTGGACGCCGCCCCCGCCGTGCAGGTCGTAGGCCTCCGGGTGCTGGATGAAGGGCAACAGGCGCATGGCGATGTCGCGGCACATCCACCCGCCGGCGATGGCCATCGCCCCGAACGCCCCGGCCAGCGACAGCAGCTGCGGGACGTCCTGCGACTTGGCGACCTCGCCCTTCTTGCGGGCTTCCTCAAGTTTGTGTGGCGATGGTTCTTCTGTTTTGTCGCCGGCGGGTTCTTCGGCCATCTAGCGACGGGCTCCGAACACGGCGACGACGTCGCGGGCGTGGTCCATCCAGACCATGCCCACCCCGCCCAGCGTAATGGCGAACAGCGAGAGGCCCAGGATCACCGCCAGCGGCGAGGAAACGAAATAGATCTGGAAGGCCGGCATCACCCGGCCGACCAGGCCCGTGGCGATGTTGAAGACCAGCGAGAAGACGATGATCGGGGCGGCCAGCTGGACGCCCAGCGAGAAGCTGCCGGAGAAGGTCTGCACCGCCAGGGTCGTTGCGTCGTTGACCGGCACGGCGCGCCCAAACGGGAACAGTTCATAGCTGTTGAAGACCGCCCCGAGGAACAGATGGTGCAGGTCGGTGGTCATGATCAGCACCACCCCCAGCAACCCCAGGAACGAGCCCAGCGCCGCGCCGGACTGGCCCATGGCCGGGTTGGCGGTCTGGGCGAAGCTCAGCGTGGTCTGGATGGAGACCACTTCGCCGGCCACCGCCAGAGCGCTCATGGTCATGCGCAGGATGGCCCCGATCATCAGGCCGATCAGCACTTCCTGGATCACCTGTCCGCCCATGCCGCCGACCGTGCTGGGGACGGCGAGGCCCTTGCTGACCAGCGGGGCCAGGATGAAGGCGAAGACCAAGGCGAAGGACAGGCGGATGCGGGGCGGCACGACCGGGTCGCCCAGGCCCGGGATAAGCATCACCAGCGCCCCGACCCGCGCGAACACGAGGCCGGCGGCGTAGACCTGGGCGGCGGTGGCGTAGGCCTCCATCCGCCCCCCGTCACATGCCGGCGATGCGCGCCGCGATATGGCGCATGAAGCCGGCCATCAGCGCGCCCATCAGCGGCAGGAAGATGAGCAGCGACACGAAGATGGCGACGATCTTGGGAGCATAGACCAGGGTGGCTTCCTGGATCTGGGTCAGGGCCTGGAACAGCCCGATCGCCACCCCCACCACCAGCCCGACGATCAGCACCGGCGCGCTGAGCTGCAGCGTCAGCCAGATGGCGTCGCGGCCAATGTCGAGGACTTCAGCGCCAGTCATTGGGGCCTTCGGGAATCGGTGAATTGCGGGCAGGAGCGATCAGGCTCCAGACAACGCCGGCATGGTTAATGAAGTGATAATTTCCGTGTGCGACGGGGGCGCGCCTTAGGCCTCCCCCCACAAATCAAACCATCGCCTCCCGGGCCTCACGCAGATCGATGCGAGCGCGATGACCATGCCGCTCCATCAAATGAAGCAGGTTGGCGCCGTTCATCAAAGTGATCGGCTTGCCATTTGCAAACTCGTAAGCGTCGGGCCCGTAGTCAGCCGTGGTCACTAGTATGCCCTTTGACGCTCCCTCATTCATGACCGTACCGTACAGATCTCGGACAGCGGACACTCCAACCGTTCGTGTGTATCGCTTGGCCTGAATTACAATTTTTCCGCCGCTAATTGGATCGGGGTCAAAGGCAATTGCATCCACGCCACCGTCACTGCTCGCTCGCGTAACCTTGACCTCCCCGCCGCGCGCCTGGAATTCTTGCTCGAACAGCTCGCGGACCAGATGCTCGAAGTCATCCCAAGACATGCTGGCTAGGTTGACGCTCTCGTCGATCATGTGAACAACGTCCCGCCCGTCAATAAACCGCCGATCCTCCTTATTCATCTTCATAATCGGCGGGATGGAGGTCAGCGACGCAAGGCTTGCGGCAGAGACGCCTTTTAAGCTCTTGAAACAGGCCTTTGGATCGATCCGCGATAGATCAATGGCGGAGAAAGTGCCGCGGTCAACCAGCAACGATAGGAGACAGGAGCGAGCCTCCTGACCTGTTCGCCGGTCGATAAACTGAACTTCGCCGTTGAACAGAATTTTCCCGATGTTTTGATCTACGTCAGCCTCCAGAAGCTCATGCACGGTGCGCAAACAAACTTGATAGGCTACCGCTTCGAAATTCGCTTTCTGCTCGCGCTCCGTGATGGAGGTTTCCTTCAATTCACCAGTCGCCTTGATAAACTTCACGGCCTTTATCGTAGGAAGAATGTCCGGCGATGGGAGGTCATAACTCACCATCAACAACCGCTGGTCATGTTGATACTGGATTGTGTAGGACTTCTCGAACAAGCCACCGTAGTCTGAGGCTTCCAAAACCAGGGTCGCGTGTTCGATTACCGCCTCTGGATCTCCGCTCGAAAGCGCGGATTGGAGTTCATCGACCTTGGCGTTTGAAGCCGCTTGTTCCATGAGGAATGCCGATTGGGCGCGTTCATGATCTGCCCAAAAAGCTTCCTTCTCGGAATTCCACGCCGCAAGCGCCGTCTTATGCTCTGACTTGCGTTGGGATTCGACGCCCTCCCACCTGACAAGCGCCTCGCGATGTTTACGCTCAGCTTGCTCAGTGATTTCTGTCGCCTTGCCCATTAGCCGCTTCCAGAAGGAGACCACAGGAGCGGTAAAAACCGGGGCAGATGACGGCGCGTAAACTGGTTCGGCCTTCGGAAACGCTTTCGGCATCGAATAGGCGCTTCGATCCTTTAGCGCGTCCCAGTCGACAGCATCATCGACGGATAAGGTGTGAGCGAGGATGTGATTGAGCCCATCCAGGCGAAGCAACGCTGCAGCTGTCAGGTCTTCAGCAGATTCCTTGCCCGATAGGACAGCTTGTCGCCCTTGATGCTGAACCCATTTTTCGTCCCAAGCGGCGACAAGAGTGTCGACTTTGCTCTGCAGTATGAAAAGTTCCGGTGCGCTGAGTTCCCGGAACAGATTCATCTTCGAGTGACGCAGATCGAGATGATATCGGAGGATCCGATTGCCCGCTGCGTTCCAGCGAGCTGTAACTCGACCGACCACGATATTCTCAAGATTGCTCGAGCGAACCCAGATTTCAGTCATTCTATCCGCCCCCCAGAAGCGTTTTCGACCGGAGCCATTTCGTCGGCTCTCGTTCGAAATTTCATTCTTGGCCGAGATGACCAACTTCTCAAGGGGTCTTCACTAACCTGTGGTTGATGATAGCGCGGGGACCAGTCTCGCTGACCATTCCGATCGCCTCGCTTAGCGGCTTCGTGGGATTCCGAGAGGCCGCTGGGGGTCGTTAGCGCTTGATGACCTTAGCCAAGGCCAAAGCCGCCTGCCGAGGCGTCTGTTTGTCCGCGTCCCGGTCGACGCTGTAGTTGGCCGTCTGCATGGCCTTCACCGGGATCGACCCCACCAGCCCCGCCAACGCCCGACGCAGGCGGGGATCGTTGGCCTTCTGCGGGGACAGCAGGATGACCGCGTCATAGGGCGGCAGGGCTCCTCTCGGGTCGGTGAGTATGACCAGGTCGTCGGCGGCGATGCGGCCGTCGGAGCTGAAGGCCGAGATGACGTCGGCGTCGCCGCTGCCGAGCGCCCGGTACATGAAGGTCGGCTGGTACTGTTTCTTGGCTTTGAAGTTCAAACCATAGGCGCCGACCAGGGCCGTCCATTCGGGGCGGGAGAAGAACTCCAGGTCGCCGCCCATGGTCAGCTCGCCCGCGTGCTGGGCCAGGTCGTCAAGGCTGTGGATGCCCAGCGCCTCGGCCCGGTCGCGGCGCATGGCCAGGGCATAGGCGTTCTCGAAGCCGAGCGTGCCTAGCACGATGACGCCGTCGCGGGTCTTCAGGTCGGTCCCCAGGCCGGCCAGGACCGCCATGCGGCCGGGATTGTCGGTGCGCTTGAGGATGTTGGCCCAGAGGGTGCCGCTGTAGTCGACATAGGCGTCGATCTCGCCGGTCCGAAGAGCGCTGTAGGCGAAGCTGGAGCCCAGGTCCTCCTTGGCCGTGACGACCGCGCCCTCCTTCTCGAGCCGGTATTTCATCAGCTCGGCCAGGATATACTGCTCGGAGAAGTTCTTGGCCCCGACCACATAGGCGGGCTTTGAACTGTGCAGGGCCAGGGGCGCGACGCCGGCGGCGATGCCGATCAGCAGGACGAGCCCGCCGGTCAGCCAGCGGCGGGGATCGCCCTTCCCCAGCCCGGTTTCGATGAGCCCGAGCAGGGCGTCGGCGATCAGGGCCAGGGCGGCGGAGGCGGCGCAGCCGAACAGGACATAGACCCAGTTCTCGGTCTGCAGCCCGGAGAAGATGTAATTTCCCAACGACGTCTGGCCGACGGGCGTGGCCAGGGTCGCCGAGCCGATGGTCCAGACGGCGGCGGTGCGGATGCCGGCCATGATCACCGGGGCGGCCAGGGGCAGCTCGATCTGGAACAGGCTCTGCAACGGGGTCATGCCCACCCCCTTGGCCGCCTCGCGGGCGGCGGGGTCGATCCCCTGCAGCCCGGCCACGGTGTTCCGCAGGATCGGCAGCATCGAATAGATGGTCAGGGCCAGCAGGGCGGGCAGGAAGCCCAGAGCGGGAATGGTCGTCCCGAACCAGGCCTTGGTCAGGCTGGAAAGCGCCAGCAGCAGCGGGAAGAACAGGGCCAGCAGGGCGAGGCTCGGAATGGTCTGGGCAAAGCTGGCGACGCCCAGCACCGGCCAGCGGACGGCCTGGAAGCGGCTGGCCAGCACCGCCAGCGGCAGGCTGATCAGGATGCCCAGACCGAGCGCGCTGGCGCTGAGCGCCATGTGCCAGCCCAGATAGTCGGGCAGCAGGGCGAAGGCGGCGGCGACGCGTTCATCCATGGATGAGCGCCTCTATGCGTTCGGCCTGGCGGCGCGGCGTCTGCATCATCGCCGCCACGTCCGGATCGGCATGGCCGGCCAGCAGGGCCCTGGGCGTGTCGTCGGCGACCACGGCCCCGGCCTTCATGACCACGATGCGGTCGGCCAGCAGGGCGGCCTCCATGACGTCGTGGGTGACCATGACGGTGGTGAGATTCAGGGTCTCATGCAGGCGGCGATAGTCTTCGCCCAGCGCCGCGCGGGTCACCGGGTCCAGCGCCCCGAACGGCTCGTCCATCAGCATGACCTTGGGCCGTGCGGCGAGCGCTCGGGCCACGCCTACCCGCTGGCGCTGGCCGCCGGAGAGGGCGTCGGGCTTGCGGGCGGCGAACTCGCGCGGCAGGGCGACCAGGTCCAGCAGTTCGGCGACCCGGGCGGCAATATCCGCCTCGCTCCAGCCCAGCAGGCGCGGGGTGATGGCGATGTTCCGGGCGACGGTCAGGTGCGGAAACAGCCCGATCTCCTGGAACACATAGCCGATGCCCCGCCGCAGCTCCGGCGGCTCGACCTCGGCCGTGGGCCGGCCCTCGACCCGCACCACGCCGGCGTCGGGGGCGATCAGGGCGTTGATGGTCTTCAGAAGCGTGGTCTTGCCCGCCCCCGAGCCGCCAACCAAAGCGACAAACTGGCCGTGCGGAACCTCCAGGGTCACCGCATCGATGGCGGCGGTCGCCCCATAGCGCTTGCTGACGCCGTCGAAGGCGATGGCCGGATAGGTGTGGGGCTCCAGCTTGGGCATGGGACAAGGGGAGCGGTGTTTGGGGCCGTTCGCAAGAGGGCATGAAAAAGCCCGCCCCGGCGGACCGGAGCGGGCTCAATCATTTCAGCCTAGGTCAGCCTACCACTGGAAGCGGAAGCCGACGTTGGCGGTGGTGTCGCGATAGTCGCTGTTCCACTTGTAGCCGACGTTGGCGAAGGCGCTCAGACCGCCGTCGCTGTAGACGCTCAGCTGGCCGCCGACGTCGCCGAAGGTGCCCGAGAAGCTGTCGGAGACAACGATGGGCAGGCCCGGGTTGTTCAGCGTGGTCTGGCTGTCGCCCTTGGTCTCATCCCACACGCGGCCGTAGATCGAGGGCTGCAGGCGGAAGGTCCCGTGGGTGATCAGCGTGCCGACCCGCACGCCGAGGCTGCCGCGCAGGCTGTCCACGTCGTCCAGGTTCACCGAGCCGCCCGGAACGGTCAGGTCGTCGAAGCTGGTCTTGACCATGGCGATGCTGGCCATGGGCTCGATGAAGAAGGCATCACCCAGGCCGAACCGGTAGCCGGTTTCGGCGCGCACGCCGGTCGACTTGGCGCTGCCGCTCGGTTTCACGGTCGGGCCGAGGCTCGGCATCGAGTAGGTCAGGTCCAGCATGTTGCTGTTGACCGAGGCGTCCACATACCAGGGACCGGCGACCAGCGAGGCGTAGGCGCCGTAGGTGGGGCCTTCCAGGCTGGCGACGGTGTTCGAGGCGTTGAAGTTCACGTCCGTGTCGACGAAGCCGATGTTGACCCCGACGACCCAGTTATGGTCGCCCGAGCCGCCGCCCAGCAGATCGACGCCGCCGATCAGCGAGGAAGTGTTCTGCTGGTAGCTGGTGTCGAAGGTGAAGGGCGTGCCCAGCGAGGTGTAGGTCTGGCTGGAGTCACGCTCGGCCGATTGACCCAGGATCTTCAGCCAGATGGCCGAGTGGGTGCCGTCCGAGAGGCCGCCGACGGTGTTGCGCAGGTCGGCCTGACGGTCGAACCAGGCGCCGGTGGTGGCATACCAGGCGTCGGTGGCCGCCGCGCCCAGCTGGACGAACTCGAAGGCTTCGTTATCGGGGGCGCTGACCAGGGCTTCCTTGGTCGTGCCGATCGGAACCAGCCGGTAGACGAAGAAGCCGGTGTCGATGCCGCCCACGCCGCCGCGGGTGACGTAGTTGGTCGAGGTCGGATCCAGGACCAGGGTCCCCGCGCCGATCGAACCGCCCGTGGCGTCCACCACCACGATGCCGGTGGTGTTGAGACCGCCCGGGCCGAGGTTGGTGTTGTTGACCTTGATCTTGGTCGAGCCGCTGACCACGCCGGCCGGCAGGCTGAGACAGTCGGCGACCGTGGCGGCCGCGCAGCTGGTCTGGGTGGCGATGCCCAGGTTGGCGTCCAGGAAGAGGGCGCTGTTGCCAGAGCCCACGAAGGCCGTGCCGCCGCCCGTGCCGCTGATCACGAAGCGGTCGTTGGTCTCGCCGTCCGAGGACGTGCCGTTGGTGCTGCCGAAGAGCAGCGTGCCGGAGTTGTTGAAGGTCTCCAGCCCGGTGATCGTCAGGGTCGAGGCGCCGGCGGCTTCACCGGTGGCCAGGCGGCCGGAGTTGTTGAACACGTCACGCGGCGCGATGGCGGTGTCGCCGTCGAAGTCGAGGGTCGAGGCGCCGAAGGTCGAGATCAGGCCGGCGTTGTTGATCGTGTCGTTGCCGACGCTCAGGGTGCTGAGGCCGCTGAAGTGCCAGGAGCCCGTGGCCGTCGTGCCCAGGGTGACCTTGTTGGTTCCGGTCAGGCCCGTGAAGACGACCCGTCCGTCGATCCGGCCGGAGTCGCTGATCGTGACGTTGCCGCCCACGCCATTGATGGCCAGATCGCCCGCCGCGCCAACGACCGTGGCGTTGGTGGAGCGCACCGTGCCGGCGTTGGTGATGGTGGTGGTCGAGCCGCTGAGAGTGGTGACGTTCAGGGTGGCGGCGACCGGGGTCCCGGCGCCGCGCACGATGGCGGCGGCCCCGATGTTGATCGCGCCCGAGCCGACGCCGTTCACCGTGGTGTTGATGGCGTTGGTGTTGGCGGTGATCGAGCCGTTGGCGGTGACCGTGACGCCGGTCTGGCCGACGGCGCGGATGCCGATCGAGCCGACGCCGGTGGCGCTGGTCAGGCCGCTGGTGGTGACCGAGACGGTGCTCAGGTCCGTGATGGCCTGAATGCCGTTGCTGGTCGCCCCGGTGGTGGACACCGCGCCGCTGGTGATGGCGATCGAGCCGTGAGCGCCGACCCGGATGGCGCCGCTGTTGGTCCCGTTGGTGGTGATGGCGGTGCTGTTGACGATGGTGTTGCCGGCGATGGCGCCGCCGCCGCCGACGAAGATGCCGTTGGCGGAAAGGCCGGTGGTGTTGATCGTGCCGGAGTTAATCGTCACCGCGCCGGTGGTGTAGGCGATGATGCCGTCGCCGCCACCCAGCAGGCCGCCGGGCTGGTTCACCTGGATGTTGCTGGTGGTGATGTTGATCGTCCCGCCGGCGGTGCCGAGGGCGTAGACGCCCCAGGCGTAGGTCCCGTTGGCGGTGATCAGGCCGGTTTCGTTGATGACGATCGGGCCGTTGCCGCTGGCCAGGATGCCGATGCCGTAGTTACCGCCGGTGGCGGTGATCGCCCCCGAGCCGGTGACGGTCATGCCGGTCGCGCCGTTGACCGACACGCCATAGCTGTTGGCGAGCGGAGCGGTGTTGTTGCTGACGACCGCGGTGGTCCCCAGGGCGACGGTGGCTGTTCCGGTGGCCGAGGTCGCGTCGATGCCGTCGCCGGCATTGCCGCGGACCGTGCCGCCCGCGCCGGTGACCAGCACGTTGCCGCCCGCCGAGGCGGCGACGATGCCGGTCTGGCCTGCGGTGATCGAGCCCGTGGTGATGGCTACCCCGGTCTGGCCGTTGGCCGCGATGCCGATGCTGCCGGCGCCGGCGGCGCTGATGCTGGTCGAGCGGATGACCACGTTGGCCAGATCGCTGTCAGCCTCGATGCCGTTGCTGGTGGCGCCGGCGGTGACGATCGAGCCGCTGGTGATGTCGATCACGCCGTGAGCGCCGACGTCGATGCCGTCGCTGTTGGCCCCGATGGTGGTGATCGCGGTGCTGGTGACGGTGGTGTTGCCGGCGATGCCGAACGCGCCGCCTACGATGATGCCGTCCGCATAAGGACCAGTGGTGTTGGTCGTGCCCGCGTTAATGGTGACCGCGCCGGTGGTGTAGGCCGAGATGCCGTCGCCGCCGCCCAGCGCGCCGCCCGGCTGGTTCACCGAGACCTGGTTGGTGGTGATGTTGATCGTCCCGCCGGCCGTGCCCAGCGCGTAAACGCCCCAGGCGTAGGTCCCGTTGGCGATGATCGAGCCGGTCTGGTTGATCGTGATCGGGCCGTCCCCGGTGGCGATGATGCCGATGCCGTAGTTGTTGCCGGTGGCCAGGATGGTCCCCGAACCGGTGACCGTCATGCCGGTCCCGCCCGACACCGAGACGCCATAGGCGTTGGCGCCCAGGGCGGTGTTGGAGGCGGTGACATTGGCCGCGCCCAGGTTGGCCGTGGCCGAACCGCCGACGCCGGTGGAGAGCGTAACGCCGTTGCCGGCCTGGCCGGTCACCTGGCCGTTGCTCATGGTCAGGCTGACATTGCCCGCGCCGCCGCTGGTCAGAACGATGCCGCTGGTCGAGCCGGTGACGACGACGGGAGTGTCGCCCGCGTCCACGTCGCTCAGATCGACGGTGATGTTGCTGCCCGGGCTGGTCATCAGCACGCCCGCGCCGGCCAGGTTGATGATCGAGGGATCACCGGTGGCGGCCGTGGTCAGCTGGCGGTTCAGCACCAGGTTGTTGCCCAGCGCGCCGGTCACTTGAATACCGCCGGTGGTGGTGCGGACCGCGCCGCCGGCGCCGTCGTCCAGGGTCAGGGTCAGGTCGCCGTTGGTCAGCGGATAGATGACGCCGGTCGGATAGACCACGCCCGGACAGATGAAGACGTCGGCCGCGCCGGCGTTGGTCGAGGGATCGCCGCACTCGTTGGCGGCGAAGGCCGCGCCGGGAGCCAGAGCCACGAAGCCTGCGCCCAGCAGGGCGACGCCCGCGGAAACCAGCGACGAAGAGGCCAGCAGAACGGCGCGCGCGCGCCGCTGAGTCGTAGATGTCATGAATCAGCCCTTAAATTGACGCTCAGCGCCACGGTGGCCGACTTTAGGACACGGCGGCGCCCCATTAGTCAATTGGGGGCTGAGCAAGAATATTTTTTAAGTCGATATGGAACCAATTTTCTTTTCACGGTGTGAGAAATATACCGTGTCTGGTAGTCGACATTTAAATCAAAACTTCGAATTCCTTGGAATTGAACCCAATTTGGGTATTTAAGTCGAATGAAATCTTAGAGAGAAGATATAGCAACCTTCACGGACCGGTTGAGGGGACGGCCAACGGACCAAACTCCGGGTCGAAGGTGACCATGGTTTGCAGGTCCGGCGAGTCGACGCCCACCGCCATCGGGCAGATCACGTCGGGGACGACGGCGATGTCGAACAGTTCGGTGATGGCCCCTTCCAGCCGGATCCATTCGACCGTGTCGCCGGTGACGGTGTCGACGATGCAGACCCCGCACCAGGGGTCGCTGTCCTTGGCCGCCAGGGCGTCGGCCAGGGCCAGGCCCGTGAAGGTGGCCTCATGGCGCGGCAGCGAGACGGTGACCAGGGCGAAGCGGCCGTGGAAGCTCAGGCCCCGCAGGAAGCCTGGGCAGAAGGCGACAACCTCCGAGGCGCCGGTCTGGCGGTCGACCCGGATCAGATTGCCCCGGCCCGAATCGAGCGCCCACAGCGCCCCGTCATGGATGCGCGGGCTGTGCGGCATGGAGAGCTGGTCGGTCAGGATGGTGTCGTTCTGCACGTCGACGATCACCCCGCCCTCGTGGCGGCGGGTTCGCCAGCCGGTGAGCACGTCACTGCGCGAGACGGCGGTGACATAGCGCGGGACGCCGTCCTCCATGGCCATGCCATTGAGGTGGCAACGGTCCTCGGCGGCTAGGCGCGAGATGAAGGGCGGCTTCCAGATCGGCTGGAAGCCCTGGACCGGACTGACCGTGGCCAGGCAGCTGAACTTGGTGTTGACGAAGATCAGCCGGCCGCTGCGGTCGACGGCCACCTCGTGGATATCGATATCGCCGGTGGTCTGGGCATTGCGCGGCACATAGAGGGCGTCGTGGTGCTGGTTGGCCAACTGGCCGGGGCCCAGCACGTTCTCCAGGCGCCAGATCTGGCAGATCGCCCCGACATAGAGGCGGTTGGGGCGCACATGTAGGCCCATGGCCCGCTGGAAGTTCTGCTGGTGGAACGAGACCACCCCGCCGGGCGCCAGGCCCACCAGGAACAGCTGACCCGACTGGTAGCAGGTGAAGGCGATGCTGCAGCGGTTGGCGCCCAGCCAGCCGGCAAGACCTCGCGAGACCGAAAGGTTGGTCGCCGGCGGGGCGGCCGGTTGGGGCAGGGTCACATCAGTCATCAGGTCACCAAATCAGCCGGCGGCGACCTGGCGGTCAGCGGAACGGCGTCGGGCGCGGCGCGGCCGCGGGGGTGGGGCGTCTTCGGATAGCAGGCGCCGCAGCGCCTGGGCGAGATCGGCCCGCTTGTAGGGCTTGTCGATCAACGGCACGTCCGCCGTCAAGGGCGCGGCGCTGCCGACGTAACCCGAAGTGAGCAGCACCCGCAGGTCCGGCCTGAGCACCCGGGCCTTGCGGGCCAGGCTGACGCCGCTGACCCCGCCGGGCATGACGACGTCGGAGAACAGCAGGTCGATGGCGGGATTCTGCTTGAGCGCGGCCAGGGCCTGGGCCGCATTGGCCGCCGTGACGATGCGATAGCCCAGGTCGCCCAGCATCTCGACGGTCATGGCCAGGACGGCGGGATCGTCGTCGACCACCAGCAGGGTCTCAGGCCCCCCGACCACCGGCGCCTCGCCGCCCTCGATGGCCTCCGGGAAGCCGGCCGCCGGCGCCTCGGCGGCCGGCAAGGTCAGGCGAATCGAGGCCCCGTGGCCAGGGCGGCTGTCGATGCTCACCGTCCCGTTCGACTGGCGCACGAAACCATAGACCTGGCTGAGACCCAGGCCGCTGCCGGCGCCGACCTCCTTGGTGGTGAAGAAGGGCTCGAACACCCGCGCCCGCACCTCTTCCGACATGCCAAGGCCGGTGTCGGAAACGGTCAGGCAGACCAGCATCGTCCCGTCCGGCGCGGTCTCGGCGGCAGTGGCGACCGTCAGGGTTCCGCCCTCGGGCATGGCGTCGCGGGCGTTGACGGCCAGGTTTAAGAGGGCGCTCTCCAGCTGGGTCGGGTCGACATGCAGGTGCAGCGGGATGGTCGAGGCCTGATGGCGCAGCACCACCGCCTCGCCCACCGCCTGGCGCAGCAGCGGCAGGAAGCCCGCGATCAGGGCGTCGACCTCGAGGGTGACGGGGTTGAGCTGCTGGCGGCGCGAGAAGGCCAGCAACTGGCGGGTCAGGTCGCGGCCGCGCGAGGCGGCCTGGCGGATGGCGTCGATGCGCCGGGTCATGCGGCCGTCGTCGTCTCCCCGCCGCTCCAGGAAGTCGATATTGCCCAGCACCACGGTCAGCAGGTTGTTGAAATCGTGGGCGACCCCGCCGGTCAGCTGGCCGACCGCTTCCATCTTGCGGGCCTGGGTCAGCTGTTCCTCCAGGGAGCGGCGCTCGGTGGCGTCCAGGATGGCCCCGAAGATCTCGAATTCCCCGTCCTCGCCGGCCGCCAGCACCCCCTGGTCGAGCAGGTAGCGGTACTGATCGTCCGCGCAGCGCCAGCGGTACTCGCAGGCATAGCTGCCGCTCGTGGCGGCCTGGGTCAGGGCGGCGACCACTCGCTCCAAGTCTTCGGGGTGGACGCGCGAGAGGCCGAATTCTGGCTCGCTGGTGAAGCGGGACGGCGCAAAGCCGGTAATCCCCTCGACCCCGTCGCTGACGAACAAGGCGGGGAAAGGATGCTCAACGCCGCGCGAATGGAAGACCATGGGCAGGGCGCGCAGAATCCATTCTTGGCGGGCTCTGGAGCTTTCCAGGGCGGCGAGCGCGCTCTGTTTCTCGGCCTGGGCCTTGGCGTTCTCGGCCAGCAGCCAGTCGCGATAGGCCAGCTGGCGTTTCAGCTCGTCGTTCTTCTGGTGCAGTTCGACCAGGACCGAGACCTTGGAGCGCAGGATGAAGGGGTCGACCGGCTTGAACACCACGTCCACCGCCCCGGCGCTGTAGGCCTGGAAGACATGGGCCTCGTCGCGGAAGATGGCGGTCAGGAAGACGATGGGGGTGGAGAGACTGCGCTTGCGCTGGCGGATCAGGGCGGCGGTCTCGTAACCGTCCATGCCGGGCATATGGAGGTCGAGCAGGATGACGGCGAAATCGTCGTCCAGCAGGGCCCGCAGCGCCTCCTCGCCCGAACGGGCCACGACCAGTTCGTAGCCCAGGTCTTCCAGCGCCTGGACGGCGGCGAAGGCGTTGCGCTCGTCATCGTCGACGATCAGCACGCGCGGCCGGCCCAGCCCCGTCTCGCCCTGCGGGGAGGCGCGGGGCTCGCCGGGGCCGGCGTGCAGGTCTCGTCGGATGGCGGCGTTCACCTCAGCCGGCCTGCGGGATCAGGGAGACGACCGCGTCGCTGGCCAGCCGCATGGCCGCGGTCCGCTGGATGGAGACCCGCAGCACCGAGATCAGGTGCTCGATATTGACCGGCTTGGAGACATAGTCGGTGGCGCCGGCCTGGATGCATTTCTGCCGGTCGCCCTTCATGGCCTTGGCGGTGACCGCCACGATGGGGATGTCGGCGAACTGCGGCCGCGAACGGATCTCGCGCATGGTCTCGTAGCCATCCATGTCGGGCATCATGATATCGACCAGCACGCAGTCCATGTCGCGGTGCTCGTCCAGCAGGTCGAGGCCCGCCCGGCCGCTCTCGGCGTAGCAGAGCTCGATGCCGTACTCCTCCAGCACACTGGCCAGGGAGAAGATGTTGCGGATGTCGTCGTCGATGACCAGCATCTTGCGGCCGGCCAGGACGGCATCGTCGTGGCGCCCCTTGGCCAGGGTGGCGCGCACCCCGTCGGGCAGGCGGTCCATCTTCTCGTGCAGCAACAGGCTGGCCTGGTCGACCAGCTGCTCGGGCGTGCGGGCCAGGCGCACATGGCCGCCGAACACCGCCAGCCGCAGGCGCCGGTCGTCGTCCTCGTCCAGCTCGGTGGGCGCGTAGACGACCACCGGACCCAGGCCGGGGCCCGCCTGCTTGAGCTGCTCGATGATCTGCACCGGCGGGGCGAGACTGGCCTCGACCACGACGCCATCGGGCCGTTCGTCGGCCGGCAGGTTCAGCACCGCCGGCAGGCTGGCCGCGACCGCGACATTGGGGAAGGCCTGGCGCAGGACGTCGGCCGCCTCCCCTTCCCCGCCGACCAGGGTGATGCGGCGCTCGACCCTGGCCACGAAGGACTTCACACCTTCAAGGGCCGAGACCACGACGTCGCGGTCGACCGGCTTGTGGGTGTAGGCGAAGGCGCCGATCGACAGGCCCAGGCCCCGCTGGTCGTCGGCCGAGATCAGGTGGACCGGGATGTGGCGGGTCTCGCTGGTGCGCTTGAGCATGTCGAGCAGGGCCAGGCCGTCGATGTCGGGCAGGCCGATGTCCAGCATGATGGCGTCCGGCCCGAACCGCCGGGCCAGGGCCAGGGCCTGACCGCCCTCGCCGGTGACCACGCCACGGAAGCCGGACTCCCGCACCAGGGCCAGCAGGATGGAGGCGAAACGCTGGTCGTCCTCGACGATCAGCACGACCGAGTCGCCGGTCTCGACCAGATCGCGGTCGTCGGCCAGCGGCTCGACGGCCTCGTCGAAGGTCAGGGTGGGGGCGATCGCCCGGGCCGAGGTCATCAGCCGGCCCGTCGAGGGCGTCTGGGCGGCGGGGCTGAAGTTGAGCGGCAGGTAGAGGGTGAAGGTGCTGCCTTCGCCGGGGACGCTATGGACCCGCAGTTCGCCGCCGAGCAGACGGGTGATTTCCCGGCTGATGGAGAGGCCCAGGCCCGTGCCGCCGTATTTGCGGCTGGTGGTGCCGTCGGCCTGTTGGAAGGCCTCGAAGATCAGCCGCTGCTTGTCCTCGGGAATGCCGATGCCGCTGTCGGTGACCGAGAAGGCCAGAACCTGGCCGGCGCGGTTGAGGTGATCGTTGGCCGGGCTCCAGCCTTCCGAGACCTTGGCGACCTTGAGGGTGACGGCGCCCTTCTCGGTGAACTTGAAGGCGTTGGAGAGCAGGTTCTTGATGATCTGCTGCAGCCGCTTGTCGTCGGTGTACATCGAGCGTGGCAGCGAGGCGTCCAGGTCGACCACGAAGTCGAGTTTCTTGTCCTGGGCGATCTGGGCGAAGGTGCGGTCGACCTGCTCGCGCAGGCCGTCGAAGGCCATCTCGCTGATGTCCAGGGTGACGGTGCCGCTCTCGATCTTCGACAGGTCCAGGATGTCGTTGATCAGACCCAGCAGGTCGGCGCCGGCGTCGTGGATATTCTTGGCGAACTCCACCTGCTTGGCGCTGAGGTTGCCCTGCGTGTTGTCGCTGAGCAGCTTGGAGAGGATCAGCAGCGAGTTCAGCGGCGTGCGCAGCTCGTGGCTCATATTGGCCAGGAACTCGGACTTGTATTTCGAAGTCAGGGCCAGCTGTTCGGCCTTTTCCTCGAGCGCCAGCTTGGCCTGCTCGACCTCGTGGTTCTTGGCCTCCACCTGCTGGTTCTGGGCCGACAGCAGCTGGGCCTTGTCCTCGAGCTCGGCATTGGTCTGCTGCAGCTCCTCCTGCTTGGTGCGCAGCAGCTCCTCCGACTGCCGCAGCGAGGTGGCCTGCAATTCGAGGCGGTCGTTGGTCTTCTTCAGCTCCTCCTGCTGGGTCTGCAGCTCGGAAGTCAGAAGTTGCGACTGCTTCAGCAGCCCTTCCGTCCGCATGTTGGCGGCGATGGTCGAAAGCACGATGCCGATGGATTCCATCAGCTGGTCGAGGAAGCTCTGGTGGGTCTCCGAGAACTCGCCGAACGTGGCCAGTTCGATCACCGCCTTCACCTCGCCTTCGAACAGGGCCGGCAGCACGATGATGTTGGCCGGCACCGCCTCGCCCAGGCCCGAGCTGATCTGCACATAGTCCTTGGGCACGTTGGTCAGCAGGATGCGCGACTTCTCGTGCGCACACTGGCCGATCAGCCCCTCGCGCAGCTTGAACTGGCTGGCCAGGTGCTTGCGGTTGTTGAAGGCGTAGCTGGCGGCCAGGTCCATGACCATCTGGCCTTCGTCATCGCGGCTGGAGACGTAGAAGACCGCGTGCTGGGCGTTGATCAGCGGGGCCAGCTCCGACAGCACCAGGTTCGACACGGTGGAAAGGTCGCGCTCGCCCTGCAGCATGCGGGTGAAGCGGGCCAGGTTGGTCTTCAGCCAGTCCTGCTCGGTATTCTTCAACGTCTGATCCTTCAGATTGCGGATCATCTCGTTGATGTTGTTCTTCAATTCCTCCACCTCGCCCGAGGTCTCGACGGTGATCGAGCGGGTCAGGTCGCCCTTGGTCACGGCCGTGGACACCTCGGCGATGGCGCGGACCTGGGTGGTCAGGTTGGCGGCCAGTTCGTTGACGTTGTCGGTCAGGTCGCGCCAGAGGCCCGCGGCGCCGGGCACCCGCGCCTGGCCGCCCAGCTTGCCCTCGATGCCCACCTCGCGGGCGACGTTGGTCACCTGGTCGGCGAAGGTGGCCAGGGTCTCGATCATGCCGTTGATGGTGTCGGCGAGGCTGGCGATCTCGCCCTTGGCGTCCAGGGTCAGGGTGCGCTTCAGGTCGCCCTGGGCCACCGCGGTCACCACGTCGGCGATGCCACGCACCTGGCCGGTCAGGTTGGCGGCCATGAAGTTGACGTTGTCGGTCAGGTCCTTCCAGGTCCCGCCGACGCCCGGCACCTGGGCCTGGCCGCCCAGCTTGCCTTCGGTGCCGACTTCCTTGGCCACGCGGGTAACTTCCGAGGCGAAGGCGTTGAGCTGGTCCACCATGGTGTTGATGGTGTTCTTCAGCTCCAGGATCTCGCCCTTCACGTCGACGGTGATCTTCTTGGAGAGGTCGCCCCGCGCCACGGCGGTGGTCACGTCGGCGATGTTCCGCACCTGGCCGGTCAGGTTGGCGGCCATCATGTTCACATTGTCGGTCAGGTCCTTCCAGGTCCCGGCCACGCCCCGCACCTGCGCCTGGCCGCCCAGCTTGCCCTCGGTGCCGACCTCGCGGGCCACGCGGGTCACTTCCGAGGAGAAGGAGTTCAGCTGGTCCACCATGGTGTTGATGGTGTTCTTCAGCTCCAGAATCTCGCCCTTCACGTCCACGGTGATCTTCTTGGAGAGATCGCCCATGGCCACGGCGGTAGTCACCTCGGCGATGTTGCGCACCTGACCGGTCAGGTTGGCGGCCATGAAGTTGACGTTGTCGGTCAGGTCCTTCCAGGTCCCGCCCACGCCCGGCACCTGGGCCTGGCCGCCCAGCTTGCCCTCGGTGCCGACCTCCTTGGCCACGCGGGTGACTTCCGAGGCGAAGGCGTTCAGCTGGTCCACCATGACGTTGATGGTGTTCTTCAGCTCCAGGATTTCGCCGCGCACATCGACGGTGATCTTCTTGGAGAGGTCGCCCCGGGCCACGGCGGTGGTCACCTCGGCGATGTTACGCACCTGGCCGGTCAGGTTGTCGGCCATGAAGTTCACATTGTCGGTGAGGTCCTTCCAGGTCCCGGCCACGCCCTTCACCTGGGCCTGACCGCCCAGCTTGCCCTCGGTGCCCACTTCACGGGCCACACGCGTCACTTCGGACGAGAACGAATTCAGCTGGTCCACCATGACGTTGATGGTGTTCTTCAGCTCCAGGATCTCGCCGCGCACGTCCACGGTGATCTTCTTGGAGAGATCGCCCATGGCCACGGCCGTGGTCACCTCGGCGATGTTCCGGACCTGGCCGGTCAGGTTGGCGGCCATCAGGTTGACGTTGTCGGTGAGGTCCTTCCAGGCGCCGGTCACCCCACGCACGTTGGCCTGGCCGCCCAGCTTGCCTTCGGTGCCGACTTCGCGGGCCACCCGGGTCACTTCCGAGGAGAAGGCGTTCAGCTGGTCCACCATGGTGTTGATGGTGGTCTTCAGTTCCGACACCTCGCCCTTCACGTCCACGGTGATCTTCTTGGAGAGGTCGCCGTTGGCCACGGCGGTGGTGACTTCGGCGATGTTGCGCACCTGACCGGTCAGGTTGGCGGCCATGAAGTTCACGTTGTCGGTCAGGTCCTTCCAGGTCCCGCCGACGCCCTCCACCCGGGCCTGACCGCCCAGCTTGCCTTCGGTGCCGACTTCCCGCGCCACCCGCGTCACTTCCGAGGCGAAGGCGTTCAGCTG
The DNA here is from genome assembly GCF_030814835.1 of Caulobacter ginsengisoli. Classification (GTDB taxonomy): domain Bacteria; phylum Pseudomonadota; class Alphaproteobacteria; order Caulobacterales; family Caulobacteraceae; genus Caulobacter; species Caulobacter ginsengisoli. Next base: position 147,192 of record NZ_JAUSVS010000001.1, on the reverse strand, counting down.
GTCCACCATGACGTTGATGGTGTTCTTCAGCTCCAGGATTTCGCCGCGCACATCGACGGTGATCTTCTTGGAAAGGTCGCCCCGGGCCACGGCGGTGGTCACCTCGGCGATGTTACGCACCTGGCCGGTCAGGTTGTCGGCCATCAGGTTGACGTTGTCGGTCAGGTCCTTCCAGGTGCCGGCCACGCCCCGCACATTGGCCTGGCCGCCCAGCTTGCCTTCCGTGCCCACTTCACGGGCCACGCGGGTCACTTCCGAGGCGAATGAATTGAGCTGGTCCACCATGGTGTTGATGGTGTTCTTCAGCTCCAGCACCTCGCCCTTCACGTCGACGGTGATCTTGCGCGACAGGTCGCCGTTGGCCACGGCCGTGGTCACCTCGGCGATGTTCCGCACCTGACCGGTCAGGTTGGCGGCCATCAGGTTGACGTTGTCGGTGAGGTCCTTCCAGGTGCCGGCCACGCCCTTGACCTGGGCCTGACCGCCCAGCTTGCCCTCGGTGCCGACCTCGCGGGCCACGCGGGTCACTTCCGACGAGAAGCTGCCCAGCTGGCCCACCATGGTGTTCACCACCTTGCCGGTGCGCAGGAACTCGCCGCGCAGGGGCCGCTCCTCGTTCTCCAGGTCCATGGTCTGGCCAAGGTCGCCCTTGGCCACGGCGCCGATCACCCGGGCCATTTCGGCGGTCGGGTGGACCATGTCGGCGATCAGGGTGTTGACGGCCTCGACGCTGGCCGCCCAGGAGCCGGTGGCGGCGGGCAGGCGGGCGCGGTGGTTGATCTTGCCCTGCTTGCCGACCACGTCGCCCAGCCGCTCGAATTCCTTGGTCATGTGGTCGTTGAGGGCGACCACGTCGTTGAAGGCCTCGGCGATCTCGCCATCGTCGCCCGCCAGATTGCGCGGCAGTCGCACCGAGAAGTCGCCGCGCCGGAAGGCTCTGAGCGCCGCCAGCAGCTCCCGCGTTTCCAGATGATGGCCGGCGCCGTTGGCGTGATGACCGTTGGCGCGCGCGGCGCGGGCGGACTTGCCGTTGGAAGCGGTGATGGTGGCAGGCATGTTTCCCCCGGGAGCGTTGTGACGTTCCAGCCGGGTGCGCGGACTGAACCCGGCGAGCAGGTTGCAGCCCACCCAAATCGGGTAACCCGTTCGGCGAAATCTGGTTCCCAAATGGAACCCAAGAAATTTGACAAGGCCGCTTGATCTTCAGAAACGGTATACTGTAACAGTTACTTTATATCGTTGAGCCTGTGCGAGGGATCATGAAGCGCGCCGTCAGTCGTCTGGGCCTCTGCGCCGCCGTGGCCGCGATCAGCCTCACCGCCCTGCCCGCCCAGGCGGCCGAACCGGCGCCGGATCTGGCGACCCTGCAGCAGGAAATCGCCCAGATGCGGGCTGACTACGAGGCCCGGATCAGCGCCCTGGAGGCCAAGCTGGCCCAGGCCCAGGCCGCGGCGCCAGCAGCAGTCCCCACCGACACCGCCGATGCTTCGGCCGACGCCACCCCGCCCGCCGGCTCGGAAGATCAGTCGCCGCCGGTCGACGAGGCCAGCGCCGAGCCCGTCGCCGCGCCGACCGCCAACGGCAACGCCCAGAACCCGGGCGTCTCGGTGGTCCTTAACGGCAACTATTTCGCCGACTCCCGCGACCCCGCTGCGTCGCGCATCGCCGGCTTCCCGCTGGGCGACGAGGCCGGCCCGCCGGTGCGCGGCTTCTCGCTGGCGGAGTCGGAAATCACCCTGGCCGCCAACGTCGACCCCTACATGTCGGCCAACCTGACGGTCAGCTTCGATGGCCAGGGCGCGGCCGATGTCGAGGAGGCCTACATCCAGTCGACCGCCCTCCCCGGCGGTTTCACCCTCAAGGGCGGGCGGTTCTTCTCCGGCATCGGCTATCTGAACGAGCGCCACGCCCACAACTGGTCATTCATCGACATGCCCCTGCCCTACCGCGCCCTGTTGGGCGGTCAGCTGGGCGATGACGGGGTGCAGATCCGCTGGCTGGCCCCGGTCGGCATGTTCCTGGAGTTCGGCGCTGAAGCCTATCGCGGCGACAGCTTCCCGGCCGGCGGCGCGGCCAGCCGCGGGGCGGGGACCCAGACCGTCTTCGTCCACACCGGCGGCGATTTCAACGACAGCTGGAGCTGGCTGGGCGCGCTGTCCTATGTCCGGGCCAAATCGGACGGACGCGAGACCTTCGATCCCATCAACGGGCTGGACAGCTTCACCGGCGACACCAAGCTGGGCATCGTTTCCGGTGTCCTCAAATGGGCGCCCGGCGGCAATGTCGTGCAGCGCAACCTGGTGCTCAGCGGCGAGTATTTCTTCGGCAATGAGAAGGGCCAGTTCAACGGCCTGAACGCCGATCTCGACCGCAGCGGCTGGTATGCCCAGGCCGTCTACCAGTTCCGCCCGCGCTGGAGCGCCGGCCTGCGCTATTCGCGGATGAGCGCCGGCGATGTCCCGTTCGCGCTGGCCGGCTCGACCCTGGATGACCTGGGCCACAATGCCTGGAACGCCAGCGCCCTCGTCGAATACGACTCCAGCGAGTTCGGCCGCTTCCGCCTGGAATACACCCGCGACGAGGGCGACCTGAACGCCGGCGACCAGCTCTGGCTGCAGTACACCGTCGTCTACGGCCCCCACGGCGCCCACCGTTACTAAGGATCCCCCCATGCGTAAGCCTCTGAAAATACTGGGCCTGGCCCTGCTGATGGCCATCGGGGTCTCCAGCCCCAGCTGGGCGATCAGCGTCTTTGCCTGCGAGCCGGAATGGGCCGCCCTGTCGGTCGAGATCGGCGGGCCGAAGGTCACCACCTACACCGCCACCACCGCCCTGCAGGACCCCCACCAGATCCAGGCCCGCCCCAGCCTGATCGCCAAGGCCCGGGCCGCCGACATCACCGTCTGCACCGGCGCGGAACTGGAGATCGGCTGGCTGCCGCAGATCCTGGCCCAGGCGGCCAACAAGAAGATCGCCCCCGGCTCCCCCGGCAGTTTCGAGGCGACGCGCTATGTCGTCCTGCTGGAAAAGCCCACCAGCCTGGACCGGGCCGGCGGCGACATCCACGCGGCCGGCAACCCGCACATCCAGAGCGATCCGCGCGTCATGCTGCCGGTCGGCAAGGCCCTGGCCGCCCGCTTCGCCCAGATCGACCCGGCCAACGCGGCCCTCTACCAGCAGCGCTACGCCGCCTTCGCCGTCAAATGGCAAGCGGCGCTCAACCGCTGGCAGGCCCGGGCCGCCCCGCTGCGCGGCCAGCCCATCGCCGTGCAGCACAAGACCTGGGTCTATCTGGAGAACTGGCTGGGCCTGCGCCGGGTCGTGGCGCTCGAACCCAAGCCGGGCGTGCCGGCCTCCAGCGGCTATCTGGCCCAGGTGCTGGGCATCCTGCAGAAGACGCCGGTCAAGATGATCATTCGCTCGGCCTATGAGGACGACCGCTCCTCGAGCTTCATCGCCCAGCGGACCGGCAAGCCCGCCGTGGTCCTGCCCTACACCATCGGCGGCACGCCGGGCGCCAAGGACCTCTATTCGCTTTACGACGACACCATCACCCGCCTGCTGGCGGCGCTGAAGTAAGAGACCCATGACCGACAACGCCATCGAGCTTTCCATCCTGCTGCCGGCCTTCCTGGCCGGGCTGCTGGTGCTGGCCACCCACGTCCCCATGGGCCAGCAGGTGCTGAGCCGGGGCATCGTCTTCATCGACCTGGCCATCGCCCAGGTGGCGGGGCTGGGGGTGACCATCGCCTCCAGCTTCGGGGCCGAGCCGCAGGGCTGGCACGTGCAGGTCGCCGCCTGCGTCGCCGCCCTGGTCGGCGCCCTGGCCCTGACCTGGACCGAGAAGGCCTGGCCGGCCGTGCAGGAGGCCCTGATCGGGGTGCTGTTCGTGCTGGCCGCCTGCGTGGAGCTGCTGCTGCTGGCCAACAACCCGCATGGCGGCGAGCATCTGAAGGACCTGCTGGTCGGCCAGATCCTCTGGGTCCAGGTCTCCACCCTGATCCCCATCGCCATCTTCTACGCCGTCGCCCTGGCGGTCTGGTTCCTGGCTCGCCAGAAGCTGGGCCAGATCGGCTTCTATGTGCTGTTCGCCCTGGTGGTCACCCAGTCGGTGCAGCTGGTCGGGGTCTACCTGGTGTTCGCCAGCCTGATCGTCCCGGCCCTGGCCTCGCGACGGTTCGCCGGGAAGCTGAGGCTGTGGGTCGGCTATGGCGTGGGCGTGGTCGGCTATGTGGCCGGCCTGCTGGTCTCCTCGCTGTTCGACCTCCCCACCGGCGCGGCCATCGTCGTCACCCTGGTGGCGGCGTTCGTATTGGCGGTGATCGGCTCGCTGGTGGTACCGTCCGGATGGCGGGCCGAAGCGGAAGCGGCGCCGGCGCACTAGACGCCAAGCGGGGGAGAGCGGAAGAAGCGGCATGGACCTGCCGCTTCTCGACCCCGTCCTGGAAGCCATCGCCACCCTGCCTTGGCGCGGCCGTCCACCGCTCGTCGGCATCGCTGGCGCGCAGGGATCGGGCAAGACCACCCTGGCCCGGGCCGTAAGCGAGCGGCTCGGCGGCGTGCAGTTCTCGCTGGATGACGTCTATCTGACCAAGACCGAGCGGGCCGATCTCGCCGCGCACGTCCACCCGCTGCTGGCCGTGCGCGGGCCACCGGGGACGCATGACCTGGCCCTGCTCCAATCCACGGTCACCAGCCTGAACCAGGGTGGCCGCACCGCCCTCCCCGCCTTCGACAAGCTGGCCGATGACCGGACCCCCGGTCCGATGTTCGAGATTCGGCCCGGCGTCATCGTCATCGACGGCTGGTGCCTGGGCGCGACGGCGCAGGATGCGACAGCCCTCGCGGCGCCCATCAACGATCTGGAGCGCGATAACGATGGCGACGGCCGCTGGCGGACCTGGATCAACGACCGGCTGGCCACCGGTTATGCGGCGCTGTTCGACAGCTTCGATCTGATCGTCCACCTCGCCGCGCCGGGCTTCGAGACCGTGCTCGACTGGCGCTGTGAGCAGGAGGAGGGCCTGCTGGGCGGGCCACTGCCGCCCGGCCGGCGGGCCGAGCTTGCCCGCTTCATCCAACATTTCGAGCGCATCACCCGCCACATGCTGGCCGGCGGCTGCCGGGCGGACCTGACCTTCCACCTCGACGAGGCCCGCCGCCCGATATGAAAAGGGCGGCCCGAGGACCGCCCTTTCCACCATTCTGTCGCTGAGCCTTACCAGCCCCGGCGCGGCCCGCCGCGGCGGTCGCCGTCGCGCAGGCTGTTGCGCAGCATCTGCTCGACGAAGTCCAGCCTGCGGTCCAGGACGCGGGCTTCCTGCACGCTCATGAAGTTGTTGCTGCGCAGATACTGCCGCTCCAGCATGGCGATGTCGTTCATCCGGTAGCGCAGGTCGCGGACCTCGCGACGGGTCAGGGTCCTGCGCCGGGCGCCCATGTCGATACGGCGGCCGATTTCCATGCGGCGGGCGTCGATGGCGCGGCTGGCGTCGATGAAGGGCGGCGAGGAGACGGGCGGGCGCGGACGCGGGCCGGGACCCACGCTGGGGGCGGCGGTGGCGGGCATGGCGGCCAGGACGGCGGCGCCGGCGGCCAGGGTCAGCAGAATCTTCTTCATGGTCGTTACTCCTTCAGCTCGCCGTCCCAGTGGGGTGGGTTGGGGGGATCGGACGTTGACCCCGTTAGACACTGGCCAGCCTGACAGGCTGCTGAGGTCGCCGTTATGTTCGGTTCATGAAAAAGGGCGGCCCGAAGACCGCCCTTTCTCTTGTTCGGATCGCTGGGACTAGTAGCCCCGGCGCGGACCGCCACGGCGATCGCCGTCGCGCAGGTCGCGGCGCAGCAGCTGCTCGACGAAGTCCAGCTTGCGGCTGAGCACGGCGGCCTCCTGGCGGCTCAGCGAACCGCCGCGGAAGCGGTACTGGCGCTCCAGGTTGGAGACCTCGTTGAGGCGGAAGCGCAGGTCGCGGACTTCCATGCGGTTCAGCGAACCCCGACGAACGCCCATATCGATCTGGCGTTGGATCTGGGCCTGACGGGCGTTGATCGCCTGGCCTTGGCCCCAGCCGCCCCGGTCACCGCGCTCGCCACGATAGTCGCCACGGTCATCACCGCGGTTGTCGTTGCCGCGGTCATAGTTGGGGGCGGGGGTCGGGCGCTGCGGATAGCCGCCGCCGTAGGATTGCGCGGCGGCGGGCATGGCGGCCAGGACGGCGGCGCTGGCGGCGATGGTCAGCAGAAACTTGTTCATGGTCTAACTCCTTACAGGTCCTTCCCGGTGGGGTCAGACGATGACTGCACTAAACACCCCGGCGGATGAAACGATCCTGAGGCGCTCGTTATCTTGGGTTCATCTGGCGAATAACCGGGCGCTCGAAGAAAAGGGCGGCCCGAAGACCGCCCTCTCCTTCAGTTTTCCGGGACTGATTTACCAGCCACGGTCGGGATAGCCGTCCCGGTTCCAGTCGTTGTCCGGATAGCCATCGTTGTTGCGGTCATAGCCGTCGTGCCAGCGGCCGTAGCGGTCGCGCCAGCCGTCGCCACGCCGCTGGTCGTCGCGCATGTTGACCCGCAGCAGATAGGCGATGTTGTCCAGCTTGCGGTTCAGGACGGCGATCTCCTGATAGCTGGCATAGCCGCCGCTGCGGACGTAGTAGCGTTCCAGCCGGTCGACCTCGGCCAGCTTGATGCGCAGGTCGCGCACCTCATAGCCGGTCAGGGCCCCGCGCTGGGCGCCATAGCGAATCTGCTGATTGAGCTGGGCTTCGCGATAGTTCACCTGGCGCAGCGAGGGCGCAAAGCTCTGGGCGGCGGCCGGCATGGCGGCGGCGAGAGCGGCGGTGGCGGCAAGACCAAGGATGATTTTCTTCATGGTGCTTCTCCTTTCAGGGTCGCGACCCTTTGAGGGGTTGCGATGATTGGAAATAAACACCAGCGAGCCTGAAACGATCCCGAGCCGCGCCGTTATCTTGGGTTCATGTTGCTGAACGTCATCAGCAACCGGAGCGGTAGCGTGCGTCGACGTCTGTTCGGCTGCCTATGGAAAGCTAGCGTATAGCTAGATAGGCATCCGCATGATCTCTTGATAGGCCGAGATCACCTGATCTCTCACGGCCATCACGGTTTCGAGACTGGCCTCGGCGGAGGAGATCGAGGTCACTACATCGATCAGGTCGGCCTTGCCGGCCACCTGCTTGGCGATCTGGCTTTCGGCGGTCTTGGAGGACTGCACCGCGTCGGTCATGGCCGATTTGACCAGGTCGCCGAAGTCCGGCCCGGTCTTGGCCGCGCCGCCCATGGTGTCGGTGATGCCGCCCATGGCCTGGCCCTGCAGGGCGGAATAGGCCTTGGCGGCGGCGAAGGGGGTGATCATCTAGCGGCCTACTTGCGCAGCAGATCGAGGGTGCGCGCTTCCATGGCGCGCGCCGTCTCGATGACGTTGAGGTTGGCCTCGTAGGCCCGCTGGGCCTCCTTCATGTCCAGCGCCTCGATCAGCGGATCGACATTGGGCAGCTTCACATAGCCCTTGGCGTCGGCCGAAGGATTGCCGGGATCGTAGGTCGACTTGAAGTCCGCCGTGTCCGGCGCGACCCGGGTCATCTTGACCCCCTGGCCGCCATTGACCGCCTTGGCCTCGAAGATCGGGATCTGCCGGCGATAGGGATCGCCGCCGGGCGTGCGGGCGGTGGAATTGGCGTTGGCCAGGTTCTCGGCGATGATCCGCATCCGCGCCTGCTGGGCGCGCAGCCCCGAGGCGGCGACCGACATGGCGGTATCGGCGGGCCCTTTGATCGAACTCATAGCCTACTCTTTCCTAGCCGCCGGGCCGCCGCGCGGCCATGCGCAGCAGTCCGAGTGACTTCTGATAGAAACCGATCGCCGCGTCGTACTGAGTGCGGGCGTCGCTCATCTTGATCATCTGGTCTTCGAGATTGACGGAATTGCCGTCGAGCGTGGTCTCGGAATCGTCGGCGGTCTTCGACTTGAAGGTCGTGCCGGGCTTCAATGGCGCAAAGCCCGGCATTTGGCCGGGCTCGGTTTGTTGCAGGACCAGGGCTCCGCCCGTGAGAGGCGGGGCCTGTCCCATGCCGTCCTGCGTCTGGCCGCCCCACGTCCGCCCCCCCTGCGTCTGACCATCGAGCGCGGCCTTGAAGGAGAAGGGCTTGAGGTCGACAGGCCGGTAGTTGGGCGTGTCGGCGTTGGCGACATTCTGGCCGATGACCCGCTGACGCTCGCCCAGATAGCCCAGGCGCTGGCGCAGCATCGCAAAGAGCGGGATTTCGCCTATGTCCATGGTCTGCATTCGTGAACGAACAGGGTTAATCGCGACTTAAGGTTTGCCGGGCACAGCATGTGCGATGGATTTCGTGCTGCTCCTGCGGGCTGTCTTCGCCCTGGCCGTGACGCTGGGCCTGATCGGCCTGGCCGCCGTGGTGATGCGCAAATACGGCCCCGAGACCATCGCCCGGATGTCGATGCTCAAGCGCGAGCGTCGCCTGACCCTGATCGAGAGCCTGCCGCTGGATCCCGCCCGTCGGCTGGTGCTGGTCAGCCTGGACGGCCGCGAGCGGCTGATCCTGCTGGGCGAAGGCCAATTACTCATCGACACCGCGTTGCAAGAAACAGGCCGGACAAAACGTCCGGCGCGAAAGACCGTGGAGCCCGCCGCATGATGCGCGCTGTCGCCAAGCTCTGGGCAAAGGTCACCGGCCTGCCTCCCGCCGAAGCCCGGCGAGCGGCGATGCTGGCCCTGGTCTGCACCCTGGCCAGCCTGATCTGGCCGGCCGCCGCCGCGGCCCAGGCGGTGAACATCGACCTGGGCACCGGGGCCGGGCTGACCGACCGGGTCGTGCAGCTGATCGGGCTGATGACGGTGCTCAGCCTGGCGCCCTCGATCGTCATCATGACCACCAGCTTCGTGCGCATCGTGGTGGTGCTGTCGCTGCTGCGCACGGCTCTGGGCCTGCAGCAGAGCCCGCCCAACGCGGTGATCATCAGCCTGTCGCTGTTCCTCACCGCCATCGTCATGGGCCCGACCTTCCAGCAGAGCTACGACCAGGGGGTCAAGCCGCTGCTCAACCACACTATGGAGCTGCCGGCGGCCTTCAACGCGGCCGGCGGTCCGGTGAAGACCTTCATGCTCAAACAGGTGGATCGCGACGACCTGGCCCTGTTCATCCGCCTCTCCAAGACCCCCAAGACCACCAACCTGCAGACCCTGCCCCTCCAGGTGGTCACCCCGGCCTTCATGATCTCGGAACTGAAGCGCGCCTTCGAAATCGGCTTTTTGCTCTTCGTCCCCTTCCTGGTCATCGACCTGGTGGTGGCCAGCGTCCTGATGAGCATGGGGATGATGATGCTGCCCCCGGTCGTGGTCAGCCTGCCGTTCAAGCTGATCTTCTTCGTCCTCGTGGACGGCTGGCGGCTGGTGGCGGGGAGCCTGGTGGAGAGTTTCCACCGCGGGGCGCCAAGCGGCTAGGCCTCACTCAGGCGGCCGTAGTTCGAACAGGATGTCCGTCACCTTCGAGACCGGCGGATCGCCGCCACATTGCCGGTAGCCGGTCCAACGGGCCGTGGGGGTGCGGATATCGATCACGGCGGCGCCGCCATCCATGCAGCCAGGGCGGGTCTCGTAGGTTGACTGCCTGAACAGGGCCGGATCGGCCAGCAGTGCGTCGAGACGTTGGCCATCCGCTGGCGGCACGGCGATGACGCGCAGCCGCGCCGGCGTGGCTTTGTCGGAATCCGTGGCGAATTTGCCGTCCACCCACTCCAGCCGCCAGCCGGCGGAAGTCCGGGCCGCGACCAGGCTTTCCTGGCTGCGGTTCATGAACGAACCCTGCACGATGCGGATAACCGTGTCGCCGGCCGGCTCGGCGGGAAGGCCGACCTTGCCGCGCAGGTCGGCGTCCAAGGCGTTGGCGCCCTGAATCTGGCGTTCCAGTTCCGCCTGGGTTTCGGCCGTCAGAGGCGGCGGCGGATCTTTGGGGCGCGGCCCGGCGGCGGGCTGGCAGGCGGCCAGCGACATCACAGCGGCGATCATCGCGATTGAGCGCATGCTGGCCCCTCCAGGAAGGAGCCATTGGTATCGCCGCTCCGCCCTTCTGTCACCGCCGCCCGATTGACAGCGCCTCGCACCGCGCGGATCGTCGGTTGAAATCAGGGGAAGCGCCATGGCGGCTACCGGACGGCGGACAATAAGGCGGGTCCTGATCGGCGCGATGCTCGGCCTGTTCGTCACGGTCGCCGGCCTGTCGCAGGACTTCAGCGCCTCGGCTGCGACGCCGTCGGGCGGCCTGATCGCCTTCGCCTCGGACGCAGAGTTTCGACAGTTCCTGATCAAGCGCCGCAAGGCCGACGAGGCGCGCTATTCCAACGTCGAGTCGGCGCCGGCCGACCTCGTCGTAACGGCCGCCGTGGCCCCGCCTCCGCCACCGGCGGTGATGCCGTCCGCCGCGGCGGCGCCGGCCGCCGACGCGCCGGCCCTCGCCAGCAAGGTCGCCGCGCCGGGCATCACCAACAACCAGGAGGCCAATGTCGACGAGGGCGACATCGTCAAGACGCATGGCGATCACCTGGTCATCCTGCGGCGCGGCCGGCTGTTCACGGTCTCGGTGGCCAGAGGGACCATGACGCCGGTCGCGGCGATCAACGCCTATCCGCCGGGCGTCGACGGCCGGGGCAGCTGGTATGATGAGATGCTGGTCAGCGACGATCTGGTCGTGGTGATCGGCTACAGCTATGCGCGGAGCGGGACCGAGATCAACCGGTTCAGGATCGACGACGCCGGCGGCCTGACCTTCCTTGACGCGTACCAGCTCAAGTCCAACGACTATTACAGCGACCGCAACTACGCCTCGCGGCTGATCGGCCGCAAACTGGTCTTCTACACGCCCCTGTGGCTGGGCTGGAGCAAGGACCCGATGGAGGTCATGCCGGCCCTGCGCCGCTGGTCGGGCCAGACGGGAAACAGCGGCTTCAAGCGCATCGCCGGTGGGCGGCAGATCTACATCCCGCGCGACCTTCGCGACGACACGAGCGCCCAGATCGAGGTCCTGCACAGCGTCACTACCTGCGACGTCACCACCCCGGTGATGGACTGCAAGGCCATCGGCGTCCTGGGCTCATCCTCGCGGAACTTCTATGTCTCCGGCTCGGCCATCTATCTGTGGACCATCGAGCAGAGCTACTACTACCGGCGGAGCGGCGGCCCGCCCAGTTCGCGCCTCTACCGCCTGCCCCTGGACGGCGGCCGGCCGTCGGCCGTGAAGGCGCGGGGAGCGCCGGTCGATCAGTTCTCGTTCCGCGAGGACGCCGCCGAGGGCGTGCTGAACGTCCTGGTCCGCAGCGAGGGCTATGGCGACGCCATGTGGCGGCCCGAGTTCAGCAACGGGACCGTAGCGCTGCTGCGCCTGCCGATCAGCGCCTTCGGCGATGGCCGCTACGAGGCGCGGCGTGAACGCTACCGCCTGCTGCCTAAGCCCAAGGGCAACGCCTGGGCCTTCCAGAACCGCTTCGCCGGCGACTACCTGCTCTATGGCCTGGGACGCGGCTGGGGTTCGCCGCAGGCCGGCGACTCGACCCTGACCGTCGTCCCGGTGCGCGGCGGCCCGGTCACCCAGCTGGCCCTGGGCCAGAGCATCGACCGCCTCGACCTCCTGGGCGGCGACGCCATCGTCATCGGCGGCGAGAAGGGCGGGGTGGTGTTCACCACCATCGAACTGCCTCGGGGGGCGGCCCCACGCGTCGGTGATCGCTACGTGCGGGCCGAGGCCAGCGAGGCCGAGAGCCGCAGTCACGCCTTCTTCTACCGCGCCGATGACGACTCGCCCGACGGCGCCTCGGGCATCATGGGCCTGCCGGTCGCCCGCCCGGCCCGGCCGGTCTATCGCCAGCTGTTCGAAAACTCGACGGCCATGGTCTTCGTCCGCCGCCAGGACCGCAGGCTGTCGGGCCTGGGCGAACTGGCCGCCGGTGACACCGACATAAGGGACGATAGTTGCGTCGCCTCCTGCGTCGACTGGTACGGCAACGCCCGGCCGATCTTCTGGAAGGGCCGGGTGTTCGCCCTGATGGGCTATGAGCTGGTCGAGGGCCGGGTGGCGGGCGGCCGGGTCAGCGAGGTCGGGCGGGTGAGCTATGCGCCGCGGGCGAAATCCTAGCCGTTAGCGAATGCCCTTGGCCTTCAACAGGGCCAGGGCCTGTTTCCATCGATGGTAGCGGGCGCGCTTGAGGACCGTCTCCCCGAACTTGTCGGCCGCCCTGGGGTCGGCCCCCGCCTGCAGGAGCTGCAGGGCCACGCCATCGTCGTCGATGACCAGAAGCGGCGTTCGGTCCAGATTGTCCCGGGCGTCCACCTCGGCGCCGGCTTCGATGAGCAGCCGCGCAATCTCGGCGTTCCAGGTCTTGTGGAGGGGCGCGCTGCCTTCATTGTCGCGCGCGTTGACGTTCGCGCCGGCCGCTATGAGCAACCGGACAACCTCCGGATAGTCAGCCCGGTGAAGCGCGGTGCCGCCATCCTCGTCGTGAGCGTTGACGTCGGCGCCGGCGTCCAGCAGCAGCTTTACCGCCGTCGCCTGATCCTGACCCCGAGTTCCCGCCCCGGAGCTGCGTGACCAATAGGGATCAACGACCTCCACCAGCGCCGTGCCCCGCGCGCTCCTTGCATTGACATCGGGACCGACGCTCAAAGCCAGCTTGAGCACCTCCAGGTCGCCTGAATCCGCCGCGGCGAGCAGGATGCGCTCCTTCATGTCGGCCGGGGCGCCCGGCCCCACGGCGCCTGCCTCGATCAGAGCCTTGAGGAGGACCGCGTTACCACTGTCGGCCGCCACCAGAGGCGCATCTCCCCAGGCGGGCGCCCCCCTCGCCAGCAAGGCCAGCGCCAGGGCGTCATTGTGGCGCAGAACCGCCCCAGCCAGCAGTTTCCCGCCTGCTGGTGAGCGGAAATCGAAACCGGCCGCCTCCAGCAGCGGCAAGGTGCGGTCGTTGCCGTTGATCCAGGGCGCGGCCCCCAGAGCGTCGATCTCGGCCTCGATCTGCGATACCGCGCGCGGCATGCCGACGATGCGACCTCTGTAGTCCTTCACGGTCTTGGCGCGACCGCCGATCGACACCGTCAGCATATAGGTCGGCCCGTCCGTGACGTTGGCGACATACTCGTCGGGCAGCGACCAGAAGTCGGCCTCGCGCAGGTGATCCAGCAGACAGGCGAAGGCCGACGGGTCCAGGGGCATGACGCGCTCGCCGATCAGCAGGACGTCGCGCTCGCCTTCGAAGCGGGCGGTGCCATCGCCCCTCAGTTCGACACGATAGGTTGGACAGCGGCCGTAGCAGGCTGAGCGCTCAAGGCTAACGACCGTTTCCTCCAGTCGGCCTTCGGGCATCGGCGCGGAGGGGCGGGCTGGCGCGGGCGCCCGGGACGGACCAAGGACGACCGAACCGAACTGGCCCGTAGCGGCGCCGGTATCGAAACTGGCCAGGGTCGGGCAAGCCGCCGCCGCCACGGTGGCGAGCCAGACGATCTGCGAGGCGAAGAGTCCGACAAGGAGGCGATGCATGCCCTGACGATAGGCCGGCCTGCGTCCCGGCGTCGAGCGCGCCCAGAACTAGCCGACCAATCGGAAGAGGATTTCGGCCAGGGCGCCGGCCTGACCCTCCAGGCCTTTGAACTGCATACCGTTCCATCGCCCCGCGGGCGTCCGCACCTCGACATACACGACCTCGCCGTCGTAGGCGCCGGGGTGGGTGATGTCGACGGGCTGGGCGTAGAAGTCCCGCTCGGCCAGCAGGGCGTCGATCCGCCGGCCATCGTCGTCCGGCACGGCCACGATGCGGGGCGCTTGGCTCGCGCATGCGAAGCACATTTCATCGACAGAGATAGCCTCCAGCCGCCACCCCGACGGCGAACGCACGGCCACCAGGCTGGTCGCGGTGGCGACGGCGACGCCGGCAGGCATTCGAGCGATGCGGATGACGCTGTCCCCCGGCGGATCGACGACCAGGCCTGCGTCCCCTCGTAACCGGCTGTGCAGCGCCAGGGAGTCCTCGATCACCCGCCGCCTGACCTCCAGCCGCTCGGCCGTCGGCGGCGGAGAGACGGCGGCGCCGGGTTGGGGCGGCTGAGCCGCCATGGAGTGCTGAACCGCCACCAGGGCAATCAAGGCGGCGAGGCTGACGGTGAAACGCTTCATCGCCAGACGGTAGGTCCCTCAGCAGCCGGTTGTCGAGGTCCTACCCCTTAGCCCCGCTGCTCATGGCGCCGACCGCCTGCTTGGTCGTCGCCGGCCCCACCGGCGCCGGCCGATCCCGGAACCGCTGCTTCATCTTCACCACCCAGCCGGTGAAGGTGGCGTCATCGGCGACGGCGCGGCTGAAGTCGTTGGCGTTGTAGGTTCCGGTCTGGACCTCGGTGAAGGCCACGCGCAGGGCGTCGGGGTTGCGGGCGCGCTGGAAGAAGCCCTGGTACTGGCCGCGCAGGCGGGTCAGCGAGGCGTCGTCGCCGGCCAGGCTGTAGGCCACCCCGGCCCGTAGGAGGCGGCCTTCCTCGTCGAGGGTCAGGGGGTTGGCGTCTTTCCAGCGCTCGCCCAGGCCCTTTTCGAACAGCTGGCCGGCCAGGGGCCAGGCGTGGCCCTTCCAGGCGATCTCGGCCTTTGCCTCCTGGGCCTCGGGCGAGCTGTCGGGTTCGAGGATTTCGGCGGCGGCGTCGAGGCGGCCCAGGCTCATCAGGGCCCGGGCGGTGATGATCCGGCGCTCGGCGTTGAGGGCGGTCGGCAGCAGGGTGGTGCGGCTGGCGTTGATGGCGTCCAGCGCCTTCTCGGGCTGGCGGTTCATCAGATAGACGGTGGCCAGGTCCGTGGAGACCTGGGCCTTGGGCACGCCATCCAGGCGGTTGTCGACCTGGTACTGCAAAAGCTCGGCGGCGCGGTCCAGCAGGTCGACGTCGATCAGTCGGCGCACCATCTTGCGCACCATCAGGTCGCCGTCGGCGCCGATGGGGGTCAGGTCACGGAAGTCGTCGAACAGGCCGAGCGCCTGGATCGGCTGCAACCCGTCGGCCAGGCCGTCGAGGAAGAGGCCGCGGAAGGCGGCGTTGAGGTCGGCCGACAGCTGGATGGCCTGGGGCGAGTCCGGCTGGCGCTGGCCGGCGGAGCGCAGGGCTTCCAGCGCCTCGCGGTAGCGGCCCTGTTGCAGGTAGAGCTGGCCCAGCAGGCGGATGGTCTCCAGCTCGGTGGCGTCGCCGCGCCAGCGGTAGCGCAGGCCGTCGAAGACGCTGGCCGCCTCGGTCGGCGAGATCTGGCCGGCGTCCAGCTTGATCTGGGTGGCGCGCAGCAGGGCGGGAGCCGCGACCTGCTGGCTGCCGGCCCGGCTGATCGCCTGATAGACGCCCAGCGCCCGGCCCTTGTCGCCCAGGGCCTCCATCAGCCGGGCCTGGATCAGCCGCGACTGCAGCTCTTCCAGCGGCGAGACCCGCTCGTTGAGGGCCTCGGAGATATGGGCGTTGGCGGTGGTCATGTCGCCCAGGGCCAGGGCGGCCTCGGCGTTGGCGCGAGCAAAGCGGACGCGCCAGACGGTCGGGAACTGGCTCAGCGCCTGGGTGCCGGCGTCGAACTTCTGGCGGGCGTCGGAATACTGGCCCAGGCGGTCGGCGATATAGCCGCGCCAGTTGGCGCTGGCCGGATCGTCGCCCAGCACGGGCGAGGCGAAATCGGCCTCGGCCTCCTTCAGGCGGCCGGCCATGACATTGGCGATGCCGCGCAGGCCGCGGAACTCGGCTTCGCCCTTGAGGGTCTCGCGCGCCTTGGCGGCGGCGTCGAGCACGCCGATGGCCTCGAAGGCCAGTTCGTTGCCGACCAGGAAGCGGGCCAGGGCCATGCGGGCCTCGGTGGATGGCGCCTGGCCGCCCTGCCCCTTGGCGTCCTCGGCGGCGGCGGCGGCCTCCAGGGCGTTGTAGCGGGCGATGAAGCCGCCCGAGCGGGTATGGGCCCAGTCCTCGCCGATCAGGCCGGGCATGGTGGCGGCCTTGGGGGCGCCGTCGCGGGCGGCCAGGCGCAGGCCGGTGGCGGAGCTGGGCGACAGAGCCAGACCCGTGGGCCGGCCGATATGGACCAGGTCGCCGTCGACGCTGATCACCACGTCGCTGGCATAGGTCTCGACCGCCAGGCCCTGGATGGTCGGCAGCAGGGCCAGGTCGACATATTCCCGGCGCGAGCCCAGGGCCTTGGCCGGCGCCAGGGCCGGCACCACACCGATGCGGTCGCCGACCGCGGGGTCGTCGACCCAGACCGGGATGCCGGCGCCGGCCAGCACGGCGCTGAGGCCAGCCTCGGCGCTTTCCTCGTCGCGGCTGACCGTGATGGCCCCCCCGCGCGCGCCCATCGGGCCGGGGCCCAGCAGCAGGGTCCAGCTGCCGCCCTCGCCGACGATGGCGACCGGGGTGGTGCGGGGCGAAACGATGCGGACGGCCGACCAGTTGGAGCCGCGCAGGGCCTGGATGGCGCTGTACTGGCCAACGCCCTTGGGGGCCTTGGAAATATCGAGCTTGGCGGAGGCGTCGAACACCACCCAGAGCGCCTCGCCGCGCCTGAATACGGCGGCGCCCAGCGGGTTCTTCCAGTCGAAATGCAGCTTGACCTGGCCGCCGACCACCTCGGGGCGCAGGGCGACGACGCCGCTGGCCGGCACGGGGTTGGGGCGCGGCGGCGGGGGCGGCGCTTCCGGCGGCGGCGGGGCCGGGGCCGGCGGCGGGGGGGCGGCCTTGGCGAAGACGTTGAGGAAGCTGGCGCCGTCGGCCGAGCCCAGCTTGAAATCGGCGTCGGGGCTGAGCGTCAGCCAAAGTTCCAGCCGGCCGCCGACGTGCCTGGCCTCCACCTTCTGGATGCGCGGCGGCGGGGCGATCTTCAGCTGGGCGATGTCGGGCCTGGCGTCGCGACTGAAGCGCAGCACCAGCTGATCGCCCTCGCGGCGGCTGGTGACGGTGGCCGGCGCGGCCCAGTGGAATTCCAGGCGCGAGAAGTCCTTGGCCTGGGCGACGCGCACGTCCAGCACCGGACGCGCGGCCGCCGCCGGCGCCGCCATGCCGGCGGGCGCGACGACGCTGGCGATACAGACCGCCGCGACCCCGGACCTGAGACTGGCGCGCAGGCTCATCGGACTATTTGGCCGGAATTAGCGGCGGCGGCTTGGTGGTGTCGCCGGCCGCGGCGGTGGTGGCGGGAGTCGGTTTGTCGGCGGGTTTCTCGGGCGCTTTGTAGGGCTGCGGGCCCGGCGAGACGGCGGCCGTGGTGGTTGGCTTGGCCGCCGGTTTGGGCTTGGGCTTGCGGACGACCGGCTTCTTGGCGGCGGGCGGCTTGGCCTTGGGCGCGGTCGTCGCGGCGGGCGCTTCGGTGGTCGGGACCGGCGCCTTGGCGGCCGGCGCGGCGGCGGGCGGCGGGATGAGGGCGGCCTTGGCGCCGGCCAGGGCAGGCGCGGCCGGTGCGGGGGTCGGCGGCGGCGCCGTGGCCATCTGGGCGATGGGGGTGGGGGCGACGGCGGCCTGACCGTCCTTGATCACCTGGGCGGCGGCGTAGCGGCGGGCCAGGTTCTCGGTCAGCTTCTTGGCGACGGGGCCATCCATCTTGGCGATGATGGCGGCCAGGATCCGCTCCTTCATGCCGGCGGCGATGGGAACCAGGACGGAATCGTCCAGCAGCGACATGCGCAGGGCGGCGTCCTTGGGCTTCATGTTCGAATAGACGGTGATCAGCCGCAGGTTCTCGGCCTTCTGCTGGGCGTCGGACTGCACCAGCAGGGCCTGGATGTCGGTCTTCAGCTGGGCCAGCGCCTTGACCCGCTCATCCAGCTTGCCGGCGGCGGCGGCCAGCAGCTGCTGGTTGGTCTCGATGGTCTGGGCCTGGGCGTCCAGCTCGCCCCGGCGCACGCCCAGGCTCTGCAGGATCTGCAGTTCGGCGGGCGACAGGCCCGCTTCCTTGGCCAGTTCGGCGGCGGTCGGGGCGCAGACCGGCGCGGGCTTGGCGCCGGTGACCGGCGGGACGGCCGGCGCCCCCGCGACGCCCTCGGCCCAGGCCTTGGCCCCGCTGAACATGTCGGGGATGGTCTTGGCGCCCGAGGCGACATTGATGGCCAGGACGCCGACGACGGCGACCCCGGCCAGGGGCAGGATGCGGGGCATGCGGCTCATCGACGGCCTCCCAGAATGGCGGTCAGTCTTGTGCCGGCGTCCGGCTCGAACAGGTCATCGTCGACCCGGGCGCGCGAGCGGGTCGGCTCGGCGGGGGTCGGACGGGCGGCGGAGGCGGCGGGGCGGCGCTCGAACAGCGGCTCGGGACGTAGTTCCGGACGCAGGTCGGCGCGGGGCTCGGCTCGCTTAACGGGCGCGGCTTCGGTCTCGGGCGTGGCGTGGAAGGCGGCGTCCAGCCGGCCGGCCAGGCGGCGGGCGGTCTCGATCCGCTCGCGCAGGACTTCGGAAGCCTCCTCGGTGGCGCCCCGCAGGTCGGCCAGGCCCTGCTCGGCCCGGGCGGCGGCCGTGTCGAGATCGGCGACGGCCTTGGCGAAGCTCTCATGGCTGGCCTTCAGCGCCTTGAGCCGGCGATCCAGCCGCCAGCCGAAGGCGAGCGCCGCCAGCAGCAGCACGGTCAGCAGTCCATTCATGACGAGGACGGGAAGGGTCATCTGAGCCTCTGCACAGCCTTCTTCGCGGCTTGGCTCAGGGGAGCGTCGCAGCGGACGGCGATGTTGTGGTTGCGGCGGCCCATGCGGCCGCGGGTCAGGGGGATCGAGCCGGCGCGCAGTTCGACCTGGCTGTCGGGGGTGGCGTTGAGGATCAGGGTGTCGCCGACCTTCAGGTCGATGACCCGCGAGAGCGGCACCTGCTGTTCGTCCAGCACGGCGCGGACTTCCATCTGGGTGGTCCACAGCTCGGTGGCCAGGTGGCTTTCCCAGATGTTGTCGCGGCCGAACTTCTCGCCCATGAACTGCTGCAGCAGCATCTTGCGGATGGGTTCGAGCGTCGCGTAGGGCAGCAGCAGTTCGATGCGCCCGCCCCGGTCTTCCATGTCGATGCGCAGCTTGACCAGGATGGCCGCATTGGCCGGCCGGGCGATGGCGGCGAAGCGCGGGTTGGTCTCCAGCCGGTCGAGGGTGAAGTTGACCGGGGTCAGGGGCTCGAAGGCCTGCTTGGCGTCGGCCAGCACGACCTCGACCATCCGCTGGACCAGCACCCGCTCGATGGTGGTGTAGGGCCGGCCCTCGATGCGCATGGCGGCGGTGCCGCGGCGCCCGCCCAGCAGCACGTCGACGATCGAATAGATCAGGTTGGAGTCGACCGTCAGCAGGCCGTAATTGTCCAGCTCCTCAGCCCGGAACACCGACAGGATGGCCGGCAGCGGGATGGAGTTGAGGTAGTCGCCGAACCGGATCGAGGAGATGTTGTCGAGGCTGACCTCGACGTTGTCGCTGGTGAAGTTCCGCAAGGAGGTGGTCATCAACCGCACCAGGCGGTCGAAGACGATCTCCAGCATCGGCAGGCGCTCGTAGCTGACGAGCGCGGAGTTGATGATGGCGCGAATGCCGGTGGAATCGCCGTCGCCGTCGTCCGACAGGTCGAAGCCCAGCAGGCTGTCGATTTCATCCTGGTTGAGGATGCGCTCGGCGCCCAGCATGCCGTCGCCGCCGTCGTCGAGACCCCAGGCGTCGGCATTGTCCGGGTTCTCGGAGGCCCACTGGGCCATCGCGGCCTGATCTTCGGTCTCGTCTGCCATGCAAAAAGCCCCACTACGACCCTAACGGGGCCCTAGTGGATCAGCATCTCCTCGATGAGGACGGAATTGATCTTGGCGGGGGCGATGACCAGGTTGACCCGCCGCTGGATCTCCATGCGCAGCTGGTAGCCGCCCTGGCTGCCGTTCAGGTCCTCGGGCCGAAGTTCGCGGAGGAAGCCCTGGAACATGTCCTGGATGCGCGGGCCGTTCTCGTTCAGCACCTCAACCTGGGCGTCGTCGGGCAGCTCCAGGGTCAGCTTCAGCTTCATCACCGTGGGCCGGCCGTCCGAGGACTGCATGTTCACCGTCAGGGCGGGCATCGAGTAGTAGACCACCCCGTCCGGGCCATCGGAGACCTGGGCGGCGTTGGGGTCGGGCTTGCCGCCCTCCTTCTTTTCGGCCTTCTTCTTTTTCGGCTTCTCGTTCTTGGCGACCTGTTCGCTTCCCGGCTTGGGCTTGAGCAGGAACATCGCCGCCGTGCCGCCGCCGCCCAGCACCAGCACGGCCGCCACCGCGCCGATGATGATCAGCTTCAGCGGCAGCTTCTTCTTGGCCGGCACATCGCCTTCGGCGCCCTCCTCGAGGGGGGCCTCCTCGGCTTCCTTGACCTTGTCCTTGGCCACGCGCGCGATTCCTTAGATTCTATGTCCCCTCCTCACTGAGCCGCATTGGTTAAGGACCGGTTTTTCTGAGGGGTGAAGCCGCTGCAATTCTCACCCGGCAAACTCCGCCGGGAGGTCGGCGTTAACCAAGGTTTTTACTGATTTCATTGAGCTTTTGGGTTGGCCCGAAGGTTGCAGGGGAATGGGTGCGCGATTTGGCGCAGGTCTTAGGCTGAAGGGAGGTCGAAATGGACAATGCGATGTATGTCGTGCTGTCGCGTCAGATGACCCTGCGGCGCGAACTGGACGTGGTGGCCAACAACCTGGCCAACGCCGACACCACCGGCTTCAAGGTCGAGGCCCTGCAGGTCAGGACCGACACCCAGGCCCCGGCCCGCATGGCCGACGGCCCCAAGACGCTGAAGTTCGTGCTGGATGACGAGGTCGTCCGCGACTTCACCCAGGGCTCGATGCAGCAGACCGGCGGCACGTTCGACCTGGGGATCGACGGCCGCGGCTTCTTCAAGATCCAGACGGCCGATGGCGAGCGCTACACCCGCGACGGCCGCTTCACCCTCTCGCCCGAAGGCAAGCTGACCACCCAGGATGGCGATCCGGTCATGGGCGATGGCGGCGAGATCGTGCTGGACCCGGCCCAGGGCCCGGTGAACATCGCCCCGGACGGCTCGATCAGCCAGGGGCCCCAGAGGGTGGGCAAGGTCGCGGTCGTCGACTTTTCCGACCTCTCCGTCCTGCGCAAGGACGGCGACAACCTGTTCCGCAATGTCTCCAACCTGCAGCCCACCACCGCCACCGCCGCTCAGGTGCGGCAGGGCATGCTGGAGGGCAGCAACGTCAACTCGATCCTGCAGGTCACCCGGCTGATCGAAATCTCGCGCAGCTACGAGAGCATGGCGAAATCCATAGACAACACATCCGACCTCTCCCGCCGCGCTGTCGAGCGGCTGGGGCGGGTCGCGTAAGGGAGTAGTATCGCATGCAGGCGCTTCGCACCGCTGCCACCGGCATGGCTGCCCAGCAGCTGAACGTCGAGGTCATCTCGAACAACATCGCCAACATGAACACCGTCGGCTTCAAGCGCCAACGGGCCGAGTTCCAGGACCTGCTCTACCAGACCCTGGAACGGGCCGGCGCCCAGTCGTCGGACCAGGGGACGGTGGTGCCGACCGGCGTGCAGATCGGCGGCGGCGTCAAGGCCGGCAGCACCTATCGCATCACCTCGCAGGGGGCCATGACCCAGACCGGCAACCGCTACGACCTGGCCATCGAGGGGCGCGGCTACCTGCAGGTGCTGATGCCCTCGGGCGAGACCAGCTACACCCGCGCCGGCAACCTGTCGGTCAACGACCAGGGCCAGCTGGTCACCGAGGACGGCTATCTGATCCAGCCGGCCGTCACCATTCCCAGCGACGCCACCGACGTGAGCATTTCCAAGACCGGCCAGGTGCAGGTGACCACCTCCGGCTCGCCGACGCCGGCCGTCGCGGGGCAGATCGAACTGGCCAACTTCATCAACGAAGCCGGCCTGGAAGCCATCGGCGACAACCTGTTCATGGAAAGCGGCGCCTCGGGCCCGGCCATCACCGGCAATCCCGGCTCGACCGGGTTCGGCAACCTGCTGCAGGGCTATACCGAAGCCTCCAACGTCGATGCGGTCAGCGAAATCACCGCCCTGATCATCGCCCAGCGGGCCTACGAGATGAATTCCAAGGTCATCACCACGGCCGACGACATGCTGCAGGCCGCCTCGGCGCTGAAGTCATAAGCTGATGCGCCGCTTCCTCGCCGTCCTGGCCCTGCTCGCCGTCGCCACCCCTGCCCTCGCGGGCACGGTTACCCTGAAACCCGACATCGCCGACGCCGACGGCAAGGTCACGCTGGGCGACCTGTTCGACGGGGCCGGCGGCGCTGCCGGCGTCGTGGTCGCCACCCGCCAGGGCCCCAGCGTGGTGCTGGACGCCGCCCTCGTGCAGGCCTTCGCCGCCCGCTCTGGCCTTTCCTGGGCTAACCCGCAGGGCCTGCGCCGCATCGTGGTGCGGGCCGGCGACGCCGGGGGTTCCGCCCCCGTCGCTTCCCGGGGCAATGTCGAGGTGCTGGTCTATGCCCGCAGCCTGTCGGCCGGCGAGATCGTCCAGCCCACCGACCTGATCTGGGCCAAGGCGGCGGCGGCTCCGGCCGACGCCCCCCGCGACTCCGACGTCGTCATCGGCATGGCGGCCAAGCGGCCGCTGCGCGAGGGCGCGGTCGTCTCGCTGCGCGATGTCTCGGCCCCGCAGGTCATCAAGATCGGCGACACCGTCAATGTCACCTGGAGCGACGGGGGCATGACCCTCAAGCTGCAGGCCAAGGCTCTGGGCGCCGCCGCCGTGGGCGACGCCTTCAATGTCATCAATCCCGCTTCGAAGAAGGTCATCGAAGCGGTCGCATCCGGTCCCGGCGAAGCCGTGGTCGGTCCCGAGGCGCAGCGGCTGAAGGCCGCCCGCTCCTCCCAGATTGCGTTACGCTAGGACCTTCATCATGCGCGCCCTTTCCCTGCCGCTGGCCCTCCTCCTCGCCGCCCCGCTGATCGCCTGCGCCGGCGTTTCGGAGGCCGCCAAGGGTCCCCAGTTGAGCCCCGTCAGCTACCCCGCCGCCCTGGCCAGCCCCGCCCAGCTGCCGCCCGCCGGCCCGCAGCCGCCGGCGGCCTCGGCCAACAGCCTGTGGCAGGTCGGCTCGCGCACCTTCTTCAAGGACCCGCGGGCCGGCAAGGTGGGCGACATCCTGACCGTGATGATCAGCATCGACGACAGCGCCCGCACCCAGAACACCACCGCCACCTCGCGCACCGCCGGCATGAAGGCGGGCATTCCCCACCTGTTCGGCCTGGAAACCGCCCTGGGCCGGTTCCTGCCCGGCGCCTTCGATCCGGCCAGTTCGATCGAGACCAACTCCACGACCTCCAGCCAGGGGGCGGGGGCGGTGACCCGGGCCGAGAAGATCAACCTGACCGTCGCCGTCATCGTCACCAACGTGCTGCCCAACGGCAACCTGGTCATCCAGGGCACCCAGGAGGTGCGGACCAACAACGAGGTCCGCCAGCTGACGGTGACCGGCATCGTCCGCCCCGAGGACATCAGCGCCGCCAACACCATCAATCACACCCAGATCGCCGAGGCCCGCATCAGCTACGGCGGCCGCGGCGATGTCAGCCGCGTCCAGAAGACCCCGCCGGGGCAGTCTCTGGTCGAGAAATACTCGCCGTTCTGAGTGATGCAGGAGAGACACGCCCGGGCGCGTCTCTCCGCCATCCCGGCAACTCCTGCCGAGCCGCCGCGTTCTCCCGTCCAAGGAGGCGCCGATGTTCCGCCTGTTCTCGTTCTCGATCCTGTTCGCCATGCTGGGCATGGCGCTCGGCAGCTGCGCCACCCCGCCGGCCGGGGTCGGCGGCTTCGCCTGGAACTACCAGCAGAACGACGGCGAAGGCGCCAAGCTGGCCTATGGCGCGCCGCAGTCCGACGCGGTGCTGCTGATGATGAGCTGCGCCCCCGACAGCAACCGGGTGCAGGTCTCCATGCTGGGCGGTTCGGAGCGCGAAGGCGTGGTGCTGGCCTCGAACGGCGCCCGCGACAGCTTCGGCGGCCAGGCCCAGACCGACCCGATGAGCGGCGGCCAGGTCGTCCAGGTCGAGGTCCCGGCCAACGCCCCCAGCCTGACCCAGTTCGCCAGGACCGGCGAACTGACCCTGATCGACCGCGGCCGGTCGGTGCAGCTGTCGGCCCAGGGCGGCGAGAAGGCCGGCGTGAGCCGCTTCTTCGCCGACTGCCGCGCCTAGTCCCAGTCTTGCAGAACAGTGCTAAAAGGGCGGGATGAAACCCGCCCTTCTGCTCGCCGCCCTCGCCCTGGTCCTCGCCACACCCGTGATGGCCGATCCCGCCGCGGGACCGAGCGAGGACACCAAGTGGACCCTGACCGTCAATGGCGATGGGGCCATCCTGACCTACGCCATCCCCGACAGCGACGATTCCGGCCCCGGCTTCAGCTGCCCGGGCGGCGGCGATGTCGATATCTACTTCTTCGTCGAGCACCGCGAGGCGGTGAAGCAGGACGAGGCCGGCCGCTGGCTCGACGCCAAGGGCGAGCCCGGCCCCTGGACCACCAAGCTGACCATCACCTCCGGCAAGGTCACCGAGACCCTGACCGCCGACGTCGACGCCGACGAGATGAACGGCGGCTCCAGCCTGGTGGCCCGGGTCTCCACCCAGTCGCCGGTGCTGCAGGCCTTCGGGCAGACGGGGAAGATCGTCATGGAGGCCTATGGCGAAAAGTCGAAGAACCCGCCGGCTCCCCGAGGCCTGGCGCGGCGGTTCGTGTCGGTGTGCTCGAAATAGTGCGAGACCCCTGGCGGGGGTGATTTCCTAGGGCAGGCCCCGGAAATCCTCGACCGCCCGCGCCCGTTTAGCCACCCGCGCTTCCAGCATGTTCATCTCGACCACCACCCAGTTGGGCAGCAGGACCGCGACGCTGAACGCCGCCACGCCGATCAGCAGGTTGGGGTCCAGCGGCAGGTTCAGCCACCGCGCCAGCCCCGTGCGCGCGACCACGAAGACGTCGAGCGCCAGCACCACGCCGATGGTCATCAGCGGCGCGACATTGTCGACCGTCCACAGGCGGGGGCGGTTCATTCTGGTCCCTTCGCAGGCCTAACGAGACCTTAACAGCAGGGATCGGGCCAGATCGCGGTCAGGCGCGCCGCCCGGCCGCGCTGACATTGTCCATGCCCAGGGCCGACAGCGCCCCGGCCAGGATGCCTTCGGCGTCGAGGCCGGCCTGGGCGTACATGATGTCGGGCTTGTCCTGGTCCTGGAAGACGTCGGGCAGCACCAGGGTGCGGACCTTCAGGCCACGGTCCAGGGCGCCATGCGCCGCGAGCGCCTGCAGGACGAAGGCGCCGAAGCCGCCCATCGCCCCCTCCTCCACCGTGATCAGCGCCTCATGCTCGCGGGCCAGCCGCAGCAGCAGGTCGATGTCGAGCGGCTTGGCGAAGCGGGCGTCGGCGACGGTAGCCGAGAGACCGCGGGCGGCCAGCAGGTCGGCGGCCTTCAGGCTTTCGCCCAGGCGCGTGCCGAACGAGACGATGGCGACACTGGTCCCCTCGCGGACGATACGGCCCTTGCCGATCTCCAGCGGCTGGCTGATCTCGGGCATCTCCAGGCCCAGGCCCTCGCCGCGCGGATAGCGGAAACAGCTGGGCCGATCGTCGATGGCGGCGGCGGTGGCGACCATGGCGGCCAGCTCCACCTCGTCGGCGGCGGCCATTACCACCATGCCCGGCAGCGCGCCCATATAGCCGACATCGAAGCTGCCGGCGTGGGTCGGCCCGTCGGCCCCGACCAGGCCGGCCCGGTCGATGGCGAAGCGGACCGGCAGGCGCTGGATGGCCACGTCGTGGACCACCTGGTCATAGCCGCGCTGCAGGAAGGTCGAATAGATGGCCGCGAAGGGCTTCATACCGTCGGCGGCCATGCCGGCGGCGAAGGTCACCGCATGCTGCTCGGCGATGCCGACGTCGAACATGCGGCTGGGAAATTCCTTGGCGAAGATGTCCAGCCCCGTGCCCGAGGGCATGGCGGCGGTGATGGCGACGATGCGATCGTCGAGGCGGGCCTGCTTGACCAGCTCCTGGGCGAAAATCTTGGTGTAGCCGGGAGGGCCGGCGGCGGCCTTGACCTGCTGGCCGGTGACCACGTCGAACTTGACCACGCCGTGA
Organism: Caulobacter ginsengisoli; assembly: GCF_030814835.1. Taxonomy (GTDB): domain Bacteria; phylum Pseudomonadota; class Alphaproteobacteria; order Caulobacterales; family Caulobacteraceae; genus Caulobacter; species Caulobacter ginsengisoli. Next base: position 121,063 of record NZ_JAUSVS010000001.1, on the reverse strand, counting down.
TACTTGTCAGCCGCGTTCTCGGCGGGCGCATAGCCCTTGCCCTTCTGAGTCACCACGTGAACCAGCACCGGCTTGCCGCTGAAATCGCGGACGTTTTCCAGCACCGGCACCAGGGCGTCGAGGTCATGACCGTCGATCGGCCCGACGTAGTAGAAGCCCAGCTCCTCGAACAGCGTCCCGCCGGTGACCATGCCGCGGGCGTATTCCTCGGCCTTGCGGGCGGCCTTCTGCAGCGGCTTGGGCAGGGCGCCGGCCATCTGCTTGCCCAGCTTGCGCAGCGAGGTGTAGCCGGCGCTGGAGACCAGGCGGGCCATGTAGGCGCTCATCCCGCCGACCGGCGGAGCGATGGACATGTCGTTGTCGTTGAGGATGACGATCAGCTGCTTGGTGGTCTCGTCGGCCTTGTTCATGGCCTCGTAGGCCATGCCCGCGCTCATCGAGCCGTCGCCGATGACGGCGATCACCTTGTTGGTCTCGCCCTTGGCGTCGCGGGCCGCGCAGAAGCCCAGCGCCGCCGAGATCGAGGTCGCCGCATGGGCGGCCCCGAAGGCGTCGTAGGGGCTCTCGGCCCGCTTGGTGAACCCTGACAGCCCGCCGCCCTGGCGCAGGGTGCGGATGCGGTCGCGCCGGCCGGTGAGGATCTTGTGCGGATAGGCCTGGTGGCCAACGTCCCAGATCAGGATGTCCCTGGGCGTCTCGAAGACGTGGTGCAGGGCGACGGTCAGCTCGACCACCCCCAGCCCGGCCCCAAGATGGCCCCCGGTCACGGAAACGGCGCTGATGGTTTCGGCCCGGACTTCGGCGGCCAGCTGCTTCAGCTCTTCTACGGAGAGGCCCCGCGTATCGGCGGGCGAGGCGATCTTGTCGAGGAGCGGCGTCGGGTGGGACATGAAATGACCGTGTGAGTCCAAAGAGTTGTAACGAAAGCGCGGTTAGCTGCGCCGGTCCAGCACCAAATCGACGCTGGCGCGCAGGAAGGCGGCGCGCTCGCCAAACGGATCGAGATGGGCCCGGGTCTGGTCGGCCAGCAGACGAATCCGCTCCTTGGCCGCCTCCAGCCCCAGCAGGGTGACATAGTTGGCCTTGCCCTTGGCCGCGTCCTTGGCCCCGGCGGCCTTGCCCAGCACGTCGGGATCGCCCTCGGCGTCCAGCACGTCGTCGACGATCTGGTAGGCCAGGCCCAGGTCCTGGGCGAAGGCCATCAGGGCGTGGCGCTCGCCGTCCTGGGCGTGGGCCAGGACCAGGGGGATTTCGAAGGCGTAGGCGATCAGGGCCCCGGTCTTCAGCCGCTGCATGCGGGCCACGGCCCCCAGGTCATCGCGCACCCCGATCAGGTCGATCATCTGGCCGCCGGCCATGCCGGCCGCGCCCGAGGCGATGGCCAGCTTGCGGATCAGCTCGGCGCGGACGTTGCCGTCCTGGTTGGTGTCGGGATGGGCCAGGATCTCGAAGGCGGCCGACTGCAGGGCGTCGCCGGCCAGGACGGCGGTCGCCTCGTCATACTGGCGGTGCACGGTGGGCCGGCCGCGGCGGACATCGTCGTCGTCCATGCAGGGCAGGTCGTCATGCACCAGGCTGTAGGCGTGGATGCATTCCAGCGCGCAGGCGGCCCGCAGCACCGGCCGCTCGGGCAGGTCGAACATCTTGCCGGTCTCGATGGCGAAGAAGGGCCGCAGGCGCTTGCCAGGCCCCAGCGCCGCATAGCGCATGGCCTCGGTCAGCCGCGATTCGGGCCCCTCGGCGCGCGGCAGCAGCGCATCGAGCGCCACAGTGACCAGGTCGGCCGCTTCGGCGATGCGCTGTGAGAGGCTCTGCTCTCCGAAACCGTCGTCTGGGGCCATCAATTGAACTCGGCCGGTTCCACGCCGGTGGGACCGCCCTGGCCAAGCACCACCTTCTCGACCCGCAGGCGGGCAGCCTCGAGCCGTTTCTCGCAATGGGCCTTCAGGGCCGCGCCGCGCTCATAGATGCCGATCGATTCCTCCAGCGGGGTCTGGCCGGACTCCAGGCGCTGAACGATGCCCTCGAGCTCCTTCAGGGCGTCCTCGAAGCTGAGGTTGGCGATGTCGGCGGTTTCGGTCATTGAGCTCCCCGGGGATTGACGACACCCTAGTGGCCGGGCGCCGTCGGGGCAACGGCGGAGGAAGCGGATGGATCGGGCGAAAGCCGCACAGGACCGCATAGAAGTCGAGCTGGTCCCGCACAATCCGCACTGGGCGGACATGGCGGACGCCGAGGCGGCGCGGCTGAAGGCCGCGCTGGGCGCCAACCTGTTGGTCGTCCACCACATCGGCTCGACCGCCATTCCCGGCATCGCCGCCAAGCCGGTCATCGACCTGTTGCCGGTGGTGGCCGACCTGGCGGCGCTGGACGCCAGCCGACCGGCGGTCGAGGCGCTGGGCTATGTCTGGCGCGGCGAATTCGGCCTGGCGGGCCGCCGCTATTGCGTCCGTGCGGACGAGACGGGCAAGCGCCTGATCCAGGCCCATTGCTACCAGGCGGATTCGCCGGAGATCGAACGCCACCTGGTCTATCGCGACTACATGCGCGCCCATCCGGACCAGGCCGCCGGCTACGAGGCCGAGAAACGCCGCGCCGCCGCCCTGCATCCCGACAACAGCATGGCCTACAACGACGCCAAGTCGGCCTGGATCCAGGCGGCGGAGAAGCGCGCGGCGGCGTGGCAGGGCGCTATCCCCGCTGGAAGGTCCGGGCTCGCCAGTATTTGAAGCCCTGGTCCTCGGTGCAGCGCCAGCCCTGCTTCTTCAGCGCCTCACCGATCATCGTGTTGAAGAACCCGTGGGCGACGACCAGCACGTCCTGTCCCCCAGCGGCGAGGTCGGCCAGCATGCGGGCGGCGGCGTCGGCGCGGGCCTGGGCCTGGGCCCGGCTTTCCTGGCCCTGGTGATTGTCGAAGAACCACCACCAGAACCGCGACCAGAACCCCCACATGCGCGGCGAGAGCTTGACCCACTTGGGCCAGGGCGGCGGCGGCAGGGGCGCCTCGATAAACAGCGGGTCCTGGGCAAAGGCCTTGCCGGCCGTGCAGGCGACGGCGGTCTCGACCGAGCGCGGGCGGGTCGAGGCGATCACCGCCCCGGCCCTGGCGGCGATGGCCTTGAGGCAGTCGGGCGCGGCCTGGCCGCCCCGCAAGCCCTTGGTTTCATAAAGGTCCCACCACTGGCGGTAGCCCTCGGCGGTCAGCCGGGTCTTGCGCGACAGATCGGGTTCGCCATGGCGCGCCAGAACGACCGCGCCGACCCGGGTGGCGGCGGTGGCGGCGATGGCATGGTCGGCGGTCAAAACGTCAGCCATGAATCCAGGTTGATAGCGGCGAGCTGAAACCGTCTCGCCATTCCCCTTATACCCCTTGCAACGCCCGCACATGCGCTGTGGCCGATTGGCCCAGCGCCGCCAAGTCGTAGCCACCCTCAAGCGAGGACACAATACGGCCTCTCGCACGTGTGTTCGCCACAGAGACAATCGCGCGTGTCGCCCAGGCGAAATCCTCGGCCTCCAGCGACTGGCTGGCCAGCGGATCGGCCCGGTGGGCGTCGAATCCGGCCGAGATCAGAATCAGGTCGGGCGCGAAGGCGTCGACCTGGCTCATCAGGCCTTCGAAGACCTTGCGCCAGCGCTCACGCGGGGCGTGGGGCCCGACCACGCCGTTGACGATATTGCCGACCCCGGTCTCGGAGGCGTCGCCCGTGCCCGGGTAGAGCGGCCGCTGGTGGATCGAGGCGAAGAACAGCGTCGGATCGGTCTCGAAGGCCGCCTGGGTGCCGTTGCCGTGGTGGACGTCGAAATCCACCACCGCGACCCTGGCCAGGCCCGCCGCCTGCGCCGCCCGCGCCGCGATGGCGACGTTGGAGAAGACGCAGAAGCCCATGGCCCGGTCCGGCTCAGCGTGATGGCCCGGCGGCCGCACGGCGCAGAAGGCTCGCTCCGCCTCCCCCGCCGCCACGGCGCGGACGGCGGCGGTGGTCGCTCCGGCCGCCCGCAGCGCGGCGTTGAGGCTGCCGCTGGAGAGGAAGGTGTCGGGGTCCAGCTTGACCCGGCCCGAAACCGGTCCGGCGGCCAGCATGGCCTGGATGTAGGTCTCCGGGTGCACCAGCCGCAGGTCGTCAAGCTGGGCCAGCGGCGCCTCCAGCTTCGCCAGGTCCAGGGCGTCGGCGTCGTTCAGGGCGTCCAGCACCGCGCCCAGGCGCTCGGAGCGCTCGGCGTGACCCTCCGGCGGGTGGTGGTCGAACATGTCCGGATGCGTGTAGAGGGCAAGGCTCATGACCCAACTCTAGCCGCATGAAACGATGACCGCACCTGTGATCCGCAGAGCCACCCCCGCCGACGCCGAGGCCCTCGCCGCCATCGGCGCGGAAACCTTCAAGGAAACCTTCGCCCACCTCTATCCGCCCGAAGACCTGGCGGCCTTCCTCGACGACGCCTACGCCCTGGACAAGACCCGCCGCGACCTGACCGATCCCCGCAAGGCCCTGTGGATCGTCGAGCGGGACGGCGAGGTGGTCGGCCACGCCCTGGCCGGTCCCTGCGACCTGCCCCACCCCGAGGTGACGCCGGACTGCGGTGAGCTGAAACGCATCTACGTCCTCAGGAAGCTGCAGGGCGACGGGACCGGCTCGCGGCTGATGCGCGAGGTGCTGGCCTGGCTGGAGAAGGACGGCCCCCGGCGGCTGTGGATCGGGGTGTGGTCGCAGAACCTGGGGGCTCAGCGGCTCTATCAGCGCTATGGCTTTGAGAAGGTTGGCGAATACGAGTTTCCCGTCGGGCGGATCCGGGACCAGGAGTTCATCCTGCGGCGGGGTTGAGACTGGACGGCTCCTGGAAGATCGCTCAACCTTGCCCCTCCTTGCCATAGGGGGCCCTCGTGAGAGTTGCTGCTTGCCTGGCGGTCGGACTGGCCCTGCTGACCAGCGCCGCCTCGGCCCTGGCCGAAGAGCCCAAGGCCTCGCCCGAGGCCATCGCGGCGGCCAGGGCCGAGACCGACCGGCTGATCGCCCAGGCCGGCGGTCAGGGGTTTTTCGTCAACGAGACGGCCGATGACCGGACCCTGATGCCCCGGCACAGGGCCAGCGGCATGGGCTGCCGGTTCGTGAAGACCCAGACCAACAGCATCGTGCTGGACGCCGCCGGGACGGCCGGCGAGGTCGCCACCTGCCGCAGCTATGACGCGCGCTACAAGGTGACGGTCACGGTCTCCGCCCGCCGCCTCGAGGGCGAGGTCAAGGACGCCTACAAGGCCTTCACCGCGGCCGACATCGCGGCCTATCCGGGCTTCATGCTGCAGCCGGACCTGACCCGGACCATGATGGACGCCAAGCAGCGGGCCATTCTCAAGCGCAGCTTCAACCGCTGGAGCCGCAAGGACGGCGATTTGCATCGCGCCGGCATGATCATCATCGACGGCCGCTGGGTGCTGACCCTGGACGCCACCGGGCCAGGCGACCAGGTGCAGACGACCGAAATCGTCAGCGACGTTGTCTGGCTGGACGCCATCATCGGCGCCCTGGCCCTGGCCATCGATGGCGACAAGACCTGGACCACCGGCGGCTGATGCGCCCTGAGGGGTGGACGGCGGCGGCCCGATCGCCCAACCTCGCGTTTCAGTATTTGGGGGAGCTTTCATGCGCGTTCTTCGGTCTCTCGCAGCCATGGCGGCGGTCGCGCTGCTGTACGGCCCGGCCCTGGCCGCCGACGCTCCGCCGCCGCCGCCCGACCCTCAGAAGGTGGCCGAGGCCAGGGCCGCGGCCGACGCCGCCATCACGCGCCTGGGGCTGGGCGACCAGTTCGAAAACGCCTCCGATGGCGAGCTGGCGCGGGTGCGGCACAAGGCCAGCGGCCTGACCTGCGACGTCGGCGACGATCCGGCCAGCTTCTTGATCGTCGTGGCGCCCAGCCAGCCCGCCGGCGATGATGTTTCCTGCAGTTTCGCCGCCATCGGCCAGACCACCCTGCGGGCCGTCCGCTACGCCAAGACACCCACCGTCAAGCAGGCGCTCGCCACGGCCATCGAGGGCCTGAGCGGCGATGTCGAGAGGGTCCAACTCTACAAGGGTCCCAGCATCTCGGCGATGAGCGATCTGACCAAGAAGCTGCAGATCGGCACGCTGCGGCTCACCGGCATCCAGAAGGGCAAGCCGGTCTTCGTGCGCCTCTCGGCCATGGTGATCGGCGACTGGGTCTATGTGCAGAAGATCGTCGCACCGGACGACATGGCGACGGCGGCCGATCTGCTGGGCGAGATCGAGATGGTGCTACAGGTGGCCGAACTGATGAAGCCGGAGGCGAAGTAGCGCCGGGTTCGGGCTGGACGCCGCCCACTACCTGGCGGATGCTGCACCCAGGTATCGCAACCGGGGGGACCGGCATGACCATTCGCAAGACCCTGGCGGCCGCCACGGCCGCCGTCTTTTTCGCCGGTTCGGCCCTGGCCCAAACACCTGAGGCGCCGCCTGCGGCTGCGGCGCCTGCGGTTCCGGTCGCCCCCGCGCCGCCCTCGCCGGAAGAGGTCGCCAAGGCCCGGGCCATCGCCGAGGCGGTGATCGGCCGGCTGAATATCAGCGACCTCTTCGAGAACGCCACCGACGACGCCATCCCGACCATCCGCCACAAGGCCAGCGGCATGAGTTGCTGGGTCGGGGCGGACACCAACGCCGAGGACGTCAAGATTTTCGACGGCCTGCCGCGCGGCGATGATGTCGGCTGCTCCGACAACATCGTCGAGATCACCCGCAGCCTCTACGCCACCCGCTATCCGCAAAGGCCGACCGCCGAGCAGATCGTCGCCAGTTCGATCCAGGCGATGAAGCAGAACTTCAAAAGGATGAAACCCTATGAGGGGCCGGGCGTCTCGCTGATGCGGGAGGACACCGGCGATCTGCCCAAGGTAACCACCGCCCGCTTCACCGCCGTCCTCAATGGCCAGAAGGTCTATACCCGCACCTCCGCCGTGGTGATCGGCGACTGGGTCTTCGCCCAACGGGTCACCGCCCCCGAAGAGCGCGCCATGGCGGCCGAGATCATGGCCGAACTGCAGCTGGTGATGCTGTTGATCTCGGTCGACGGCAAGCAACTCTGAAGCGCTGACGCGTTTCGGCGCCAGGGGGTTTTGCATGCGTTTTCTTCGGTCCCTGGCGGCAGCCGCCGCCGCCTTGCTCCTCTGCGGGCCGGCCATGGCGGCGGGGCCGTCCGACGCCGACGCGCGGGAAAACGCCGCCGCCCGGGCTGTTGCCGACGCCACGATTTCGCGGCTGGGCGTAGGCGGCTACTTCGAGAACGTCTCCTATGACGACCGCCCGATGCTGCGCCACAAGGGCAGTGGCATGATCTGCATCGTCGATGACGATTCCAAGGATTTCAGCATCACCTTGGGAAGGGCCGATGCGCCGGCGGACGATGTCACCTGCGCCGGCGCGAGCTTTGGTGCGGACTTCTCACGCGCCTACAAATCCGCCCGACCGCTCGACATAGACGAGGCCATGCAAGCGGCAGTGCAGGCCTTGAGAACCCAGATCGAGGACCTGAAGACGGAAGGCGGCCCGCCGCGCTCGGCTCGCGAACCGGTCTCGGGAACGCCGGTCGCCTTCGCCTTCTTCACCGGCCGCCGGGCAGGCAAGACGGTAACCGTCAGCGTCGGGGTCTTTGTCATCGGAGACTGGACCTATGTGCAGGAGTTCATCAGTCCGGACGAGACCGTCAAGACGTTGGCCATACTGGCCGGAGCCTGGATGGAGCTGGGGCTGCTGGAGATGAGGAAGTTCGACGCCCGATAGGCGCAGGGGCTGCTCGGACGCTGGACAACCGGGCGCCCAGCCGCCATCCTTCGACTTCAAACGATCGTTCGAAGCCTAAGGCTGCCCGCCCATGTTCATGCGCTTCTTTTCCGAACTGCGTCAGGCCAAGCTGCCGGTGACGCTGAAGGAATACCTGGTCCTGATGGAGGCCCTGGACAAGGACGTCATCGATCGCAAGGTCGAGGACTTCTACTACCTGTCGCGCTCGACCCTGGTGAAGGACGAGAAGAACCTCGACAAGTTCGACCGCGTCTTCGGCCACGTGTTCAAGGGCCTGGAAACCGTCGGCGAGGGCGTCACCAGCGAGATTCCGGCCGAGTGGTTGAAAGCCCTGACCGAGAAGTTCCTCACCGACGAGGAAAAGGCCCAGATCGAGGCCATGGGCGGCTTCGAAAAGCTGATGGAGATGCTGCAGGAGCGCCTCAAGGAGCAGAAGAAGCGCCACGAGGGCGGCTCCAAGATGATCGGCACCGGCGGCACCAGCCCCTTCGGCGCCAACGGCTACAACCCCGAGGGCGTGCGCATCGGCCAGGACAAGGGCCGGCACGGCAAGGCGGTCAAGGTCTGGGACAAGCGCGAATACAAGAACCTCGACGACAGCGTCGAACTGGGCACCCGCAACATCAAGGTCGCCCTACGCCGGCTGCGCAAGTTCGCCCGCGAAGGCGCGCCGGACGAGCTGGACCTGGACGGCACCATCAAGGGCACCAGCCGCAAGGGCTATCTCGACATCGTCATGCGCCCCGAGCGGCGCAACAAGATCAAGGTGCTGATCTTCTTCGACATCGGCGGCTCGATGGACAGCCACATCAAGCTCTGCGAGGAGCTGTTCAGCGCCGCCCGCACCGAGTTCAAGAACCTGGAATTCTTCTACTTCCACAACTGCCTCTACGAGAGCGTCTGGAAGGACAACCGCCGCCGGCACACCGAAAAGCTCAACACCTGGGACGTGCTGCACAAATACCCCCACGATTACAAAGTCATCTTCGTAGGCGACGCCACCATGAGCCCCTACGAGATCACCTATCCAGGCGGCTCGGTGGAGCACTGGAACGACGAACCGGGCGCCATCTGGATGGACCGCGTCGTGGACATCTACGAGAGCGCAGTCTGGCTCAACCCCACCCCCGAGCGCCACTGGGACTACACCCAGTCGATCGGGGTGATGAAGCAGCTGATGAACGAGCGGATGTATCCGCTGACCATCGAGGGGCTGGACAAGGCGATGCGGGAGCTGGTGCGGTAGGCGAAGTAGCGCTTGCCACAACCTATAATCGCCCTACACTTTCCCAGTGGAGGGTGGCATGGCTCGCGAAAACCTAACGAGACTCAGTCCGCTCAAAGCCCTTTCCGAAGCTCGGCGGCGGATTTTCGACTTGGTGGATACTGAAGGGACCGCTCTCGACCTGTCGGGCCTTCCAATTCGAACCATTCCAGAGGAAATCTCCCTCCTCTCCAATTTAACGTCGCTTAATTTATCCGATACCAATGTCGATACTATTGAAAAAATATCTAGTTTAGAGAATTTGTCGAAGTTAGATTTATCAAACACCAGCATATCGGACATCAGTAGTATTTATAAGCTGGCGAAATTAGCCGATCTTAATATATCTAATACGGCGCTATCTGACATCAAGCCCTTACGCCATCTTTCTGGTTTGACCTACTTAGATATGGACGACACGACTGTCTCTGACATATCCTCCTTATCCGAACTCAATGAGCTGAGCATATTTGGTGCTGACCGTACTAAGATTCGCGACGCCTCCCCCCTCTCGGGCCTACATAATCTTATCTATATAAGTTTGGACGATACAGAGGTTTCCGATATTGAATTCGTTCGGGAACTTGAATATCTTGAGTACTTATACCTGAGAAACACTTCAGTAGAAAATATTTCTCCGATTGAAGATTTGGAAAACCTCCAAGTTCTTGAGCTGCGAGGAACACGCGTCGAAGATTTTGCGCCGATAAGACATCTCACGTCACTTTCAGATGCTAGAGATCAATCGAGGCAGTCATTGAGAATAAGCCCCGCGAAAGACCGAGCTCTTTCCGACTATTCTAATCGTGACGGGCGCGATGGCACGGTCTTGGCTATAAATCTACTCCGTCGCCGTTCGGGAATGGGCGAATATTGGCCCCCGGATTACCAACCGCCTGAGGATTGGCCGCCAGAAGACGCGCAGCCCTCTTCTGTGGACCCATCAGAAGACATCTCCACATTGGGCGCGCCTGTTCCAGGCCCCTTCATTTTCAATTTGGCGGCCGGTCGAGTTTCTGCTTCTCCAGCATTTGGCACGCCCCGCACAACGACCTCAATCGCCGCTCAGCAACTGCTGAATGGTTTAAGAGAAGAGGCCCATGCCATAGCTTCCAGTTTGTCAGGCAATCGAACTGACCCGGCACTGGAATCAGCTATCCAGCGGTTACTTGATCAAATTGGTGTAGATGCAGAAAGTACACCGATAGGGTTTCTGCAGATAGGCCTAAGGCGCTTTCAAGCTCTCGCTGCTGCATATGGATCTTCTGACTACGAAGCTGATAGGACCGTAAGCGGACTGCTAAATGGCCTGGCGCTCGCATTGGAGGACTTCGCATCCCTCTATCCCTCCGTCGCGGAAATCGAGGCCAATCGCTTGGCCTTGGCTTTTATGGACCCGGCTGATGCTGAGGCAGTTGAACAAGCTCTAGATCAAGCCGAATTGCTGGCAAGTAGCTCTTCAGCAGTAGATCCTTCAGCAACCCAGGCTTTGCATGCCGGCCGGGAGGAGATCGAAGCCCTTAAGGTCGCTATCGTATTACCTATTATCGGCACAGACGCTCGCGCAGCCGCGATACGGCGGAGATCCGAAATTCTAGGTCTTCGACTGTTGTCGCTTTGGAACTTCGGGGCCGTCACGGTAAAGGCGGCAACCCATGAGATATCAGGTCTAACAGAGGATTCATGGAAAGAAATACGTAAGCAAACGCCGCCGTCAGTTGGGAAGGCCGTTGCAGATACAATAGGTGGCGCCGTGCAAATTGGTATGGCTGTCTTGGCAGTTAAGCTAGTAGGGCCTTTGGGTGGGTTAGTCTTGAGCGCGCCGGCCTTCAAAGTACTCCTTGCCAAGGCTAAAGCCGTGGAGAAACTTCTAAATGAAGGTTCGGAAAAATCCGAATTGTAGTGTGCCCCTTTCCCCTTGCAACCCCGCCCGTTCCCCGCGACTCTGCCCTTGAATTTTTGACTACCGGGGGAATTCACAATGAGTGCTGCGACCTGGGCCATCCTGCTGATCGCGGGACTGGCGGCGGTTGGGGTGGCCGTCGGGGCTATCGTTTCGACCATCTTCAAAGGCGGCAAGGCGGGGCTGGTCGGGCTCGGCGCCCTGTTCGGCCTCGTCGGCGCGGCCGGCGGCTGGTGGATGAACCAGCATGACATGCAGCCGCGCCTGGCCTTCGAGGCGGCGGCCAGGGCGGCGGATGCTTCGCCGGACGTGGCGGCCCTGAAGCGCTACTACCCCACCGACTACACCAACATGCAGCGGGCCCTGGCGGCGGCGGCGGGGGACCGGTCGGGGGCGGCGGGGGCGCAGTATCTGATCCGCCTGCACATCCGCGACGTGATGACCCGCCAGGTCAAGCTGGGCGGCGACAAGGAGCTGGTGGCGCTGATGACCCTGACCCGCGACGAAGCCACGGCGCTGAGCGCCAAATCGCCGGGCTATTGCCTGGCCTATTTCGCCGGCGGCCGGCTGAACTTCGATCCGGCCAAGGTGTTGCCCTCCGCCCTGGTGCAGCGCGACGCCGCCGTCGCCGCCACCCTGTTCCAGCAGACCGCCACCAACCCGCAGAAGGACGCGGCCGGGGCGCATGCCGACGAGTTCACCTGGGCCAGCCGCGGCCGGGCCTGGGACGAGGACAACGCCCGCAAGGGGGTGGCCGCCAGGGCGCTGTCGCAGTTCCCGGCCGCCGACCAGGCGCAGCTGGCCCTGCTGGCCAAGCGCCGGGTCAACCTGGATGGCCAGACGGCGCTGCAGACCAAGCTGTGCAAATACAAGATCGCCCTGCTGGACGAGGCCCTCAAACTGCAGCCGGCCCAGGCGGCGATGGTCTATCGCCTCAACCAGGGGACCTAGTTCTAGGGCCGATCCGCCGCGGCGACCCGCGCGGTGTTGGCCAGGCAGACGACCAGCAAGGCCAGGAAGCTGTTGACCTCGCGCCGCAGGCCCGAGCGCACCCGGACCGTCCCGTCCTGGCCCCGCGCCAGCATGCCGGCCCGGACCGTGTCGTCCAGGAGCCGCTGCAGATGCATCCGCGACACGCCGCTGCGGCGGGCCAGGTCATTGACGCTGACCGGGAAGGCGCCGGCCGGCGGCCAGACCCCGGCCTGGGGCGCTGACAGCAGCAGGGTCCAGAGCATCACCAGCCCCGACCGGCGGCGGGAGATCAGGTTGAACGGCGGCGGCTGCTGGGGCCGCAGCAGCAGGGTCGCCGCCAGCAGACCCTCGCCGGTCAGGGCCACGAAGCGGGCGAAGACCTGGGGATCGCCGATCCGGTCGGCGACCTGCGCGGCCTCGGGACGCAGCGGGGCGATGGCGCGGAGCTGGGCGGTGAAATAGGCGCGGAAGGCCGAGCGCATCCGCTCGGTCGGCCGGTAGAGCCTGGCCCGGCCATCGTCGGGGGCCTCGCCGGCCGGCTCGATGTAGGCCAGGAACTGCAGCCAGGCGAGCAGGGCGTAGGCATGGGTCCGGCCGCCGGTATGGCTGGCCTCCCACAGGGCCGTCAGCCGGCTGTGGGTCAGGCCGCCCGGCGTGGCGTCCAGGTAGAGGGCCCACATCGCCCCCACCAGCCGGGTCACATCCCGCAGCGCCTTGTCGATCAGCCCGCCCCCGCCGCCCGAGCCCAGCTCGGCCAGGGTGCGGGCCACGCCCGGATAGGCAGGATCGTTCAGCACCCGCAGCAGCTCGGCCTCGCGGACATCGTGGGCGATGGCGGTCAGGGTCTCCTCGGAGACCACGTGGGTGGGGATGGCCGTGCCCAGGCGCCGGCGCACCCGCTCCAGCTGCTCGCCACGAATCTGGGCGATGCGCGCGGCCAGGCGGCCGTCGTCGACCGTCAGATCGGCGTCATTCGCCCGCTCTGTCTCCGCCAAGCTCAACCTGCCCCCCGGGACCATCCCTAGCCGGCGCATCATACCCGTTTTGGGTGAATGCTGCCGCGTTTGTGCAGTCCCACGCCGCGATTTGGCGAGTCAGAAGCAGCCTGCCCAAGCTGCGACCAGACGAGTGACCCGATGCCTGTTGCCGACACCCCCGTGATCGGCGGTCCCCGCGACGCGACGATCGAAGAGAACGACGCCAACTACGGACCCCAGTTGCTCAACACCGGCTTCACGATCACCGGGACGCGCCTCGGCGGCGGCTCGCTGGTCATCTCGGGCCTGCTGGCCGAGGACATCCTCTCCTTCCGAAATCAGGGGACCGGGGTCGGCCAGATCGGCTTCAACGCCGCGACCCGGGCCCTGACCTACGGCGGCGTACAGTTCGCCACCGCCAGCGGCGGGACAGGCGGCGATCTGACCGTCACCTTCCTCAGCAACGCCAGCGCCGCTTCGGTGCAGGCCCTGCTGCAGAACCTGACCTACGAAAACCACAGCGACACCCCCACCATCAGCCGCCCACTCAAGCTGCTGCTGACCGACGCCGACGGCCACGCGGCGCTCGGTCCCCAGAACAGCTGGGTCTCCCACGGCCTCAGCAACGACGTCGGCGAACTGTTCCTCGGCAGTCTTGGCCACGGCGGCTCTCCGCGGCTGAGCTTCGCCGACTGGAACGGCGACGGCCGGGCCGACTTCGCCTCCACCAGCTTGAACGGCAGCACGGGCCTCTATTCGATCCAGGTCGGCCACTGGGTGACGGACCACGGCGCGGACCCCCGCGTCGACAAGTACGACTGGGACTTCTTCTATCAGCTGACCTCCGAGCAGAGCGCCTACGGCTCGCCCTCCCCCACCTTCATCGACTATGACGGCGATGGCGATCCGGACCTGTTGGTCGGCCAGATGGTGAACCCGGGCGCGTCGAGCGTCGGCTATCGGCTCTACCGCAACGACGGCGGCGTGTTGACGCCGGTTTCGGACGCCCAGAATCCGTTCCTCGCCTGGATGCCCTGGGGCAATCCGACCGGTGTCGACCTGGACCAGGACGGGGACGACGACCTGGTCATCGCCAGCGCCGGCACGGTCCGCTATTTCCGCAACGACGGCGGCGTCTTCACCGAGATGCATGGCGGCGCCAATCCCTTCAACGGCGTGGCCTCGGAGTCGGTCTTCAACTCGGCCGGGGTCCGGGTCCTGACCTTCCTGGACATGGACGGCGATCACGACCTCGACGCCGTGGGGGGCCTCGCCGACGGCAGGCTGAAGGTCTGGATCAACAACAACGGCCAGTTCCAGGACACCGGCTGGAACCCGCTGGCCGGCGTGCATGTGATGAACAACGCCGCCCCGGCCGCCGCCGACCTGGACGGCGACGGCGACACCGACCTGGGCATCACCGACGGCAACGGCTGGGGCTGGTTCATCGAGAACACCACCGCCCCCGGCGTCGGCTTCACCCTCAACGTCACGCCGCAGGTCGAGAACCGCGCCCCGGCCATCCAGGCCAACGGCTTGGGCTTCACGTTCGAGGACACCGCCAACGCCGGCCCGGTGGCGCTGGGCCTCACCCTCAATCTCAGCGACGCGGACGACAACATCGGCGGCGGCGAGCTGCGGATCGGCGGCCTCAAGCCCGAGGACCGCATCAGCCTGGCGGGCCAGTCCGAGGCTGGCGACATCGCCTTCGACGCCGCCACCGGCCGGATCACCCAGAACGGCGTGCTGATCGGCCAGGCCAGCGGCGGGGCGGGCGCCGACTTCGTCATCCACCTGGAGCGCACAGCCAGTATCGCGGCCATCCAGGCTCTGGCGACGATGCTGACCTATGCGACGCCCAGCAACCAGCCGGCCGAGCAGCGCGCGTTCGGCGTCACGATCACCGACCGCTACGGCCTGTCAGCCGGCGCCAGCTTCAACTTCTTCGTCAATCCTTCGCTCGACCCCGGGACCTTGGGCGGCTTCGACCCGGTGTTCCGCGACATCCACCAGGCCGCGACGCCGATGGTGCTGGATGGCGACATCACCCTGACCGGCTCGGAGGGCGCCTACAGCCTCAACTTCAGCGCCACCTTCCAGGATCGGGTATGGTTCGACACAACCGGCGCCGCCGACAACCGCCTGACCTTCGACACCTCCGGCGGCTATATCTTCTGGGACGGCCAGGTGATCGCCAGGGCCTTCCAGTCCAGCAACAGCACCAGCGTCTTCGCTGAAAACGTCGCCACGCTCACGGCCGAGCAGATCAAGGCGATCATCCAGAGCGCCACCCTGGCCAGCACGTCGGCCAATCCCGCCCAGCATCACACTGTTTCCGTGTGGGTGAACGGCTCCAGTAGCGCGCAGCTCAACTTCGACGTCACCTTCCAGTACTCGCACGACGTCAATCCGCCCGCCCTGACCGGCCTGACCGCCGCCAGCTTCGGCGAGAACGCGGTCAACGCCGCCCCGGTCCTGCTGGACGCCGACGTCACGCTCACCGACGTCTGGAGCCAGTTCCAGGGCGGGACGGTCAAGGTCCAGGGGCTGCTGG
This sequence comes from Caulobacter ginsengisoli, assembly GCF_030814835.1. Taxonomy (GTDB): domain Bacteria; phylum Pseudomonadota; class Alphaproteobacteria; order Caulobacterales; family Caulobacteraceae; genus Caulobacter; species Caulobacter ginsengisoli. Next base: position 105,585 of record NZ_JAUSVS010000001.1, on the reverse strand, counting down.
CCGAGGACCGGGTGACCTTCACCGACGGCGGCGGCGTGACGTTCGACGCGGCCAGCGGCGCCCTCTCCTGGAACGGCCAGGTCGTCGGTCATGCCAGCGGCAGCAATGGCGGGACCCTGACCCTGGCCTTCGACGCCGGCTTCCCGGTCACCACGGCCATGGTCGAGGTCATCCTCGAGCACCTGGCCTATGCCAACACCAGCGACTTCCCGACCGCCGACCGCAGCCTGACCGTCACCGCCACCGACAACGAGGGCGGGATCGCCAGCGGCCAGATCGCCGTGCATGTCACCGCCGAGTACGACTACTTCCCCCCGTCCCTCACCGGCCTGGACAACGCTGCGTTCGCCGAGAACGCCGCCCAGGCGACGCCGCAGCGGCTGGACAACGACGTCACCCTGGCCCTGACGACCAGCCAGCTGGACGGCGGCTCGGTGGTGGTGTCGGGCCTGGCCGACGACGTCCGCGTCGCCCTCGCCAACCTGGGCAACGGCGCCGGCCAGATCGGCTACGATTCCGGCACGGGCGAGGTCCGCTATGGCGGCGTGGTCATCGGCCATGCCGGCGGCGGCCAGGGCGCGGACTTCACCGTCACCCTCGGCCCAGCCGCGACGCAGGCGGCGGTCGAGGCGCTGGTCGAGGCCCTGACCCTGCAGCAGTTGGACGACACCCCGCAGACCTCGGTGCTGACGGTGACGGTGACCGACGGCCTGGGCGGCAGCGGCTCGGACCAGATCACGGTCGGCATCACGCCACAGGACGATGCGGGCGTCTTCCAGCTGACCGCCCCGACTTTCCTGGAAGACACGGTCAATGCCGGGCTGCAGTTCATGCTGCCCGACGCGGTCTTCACCGACCCCGACGGCGGCGGCTATCGCCACATGGAGATCTCGGGCCTGCTGGCCGAGGACCAGATCAACATCGTTGGCGACGACTTCGGCCTCTACGACCTGGGCGGCGGCATGCTGTATCTGGGCGGCGCCGGCCAGTCTCTGGGCACGGCGTACTGGACGGCCTCGGGCCTGCATATCGACTTCAACCAGGACCAGCCGGCCGGGATCGTACAGGCCGTGCTGCGCCACCTGGCCTATGCCGACGCCAGCAACGCGCCGACCCCGACGCGCAACCTCACCGTGACAGCGTCCGGCTCGGGCCCAACGGCCAGCATCAGCTTCGACCTGGCCGTCACCCCGCAGCACGACCCGACGGTCTTCACCGGCCTGGACAATGTCAGCTTCAGCGCCGCCGACGCCACCACGCCCCACATCATCGACGCCGACGTCAGCTTCTGGACCGAGGGCTCCCTGGCCGGCGGCAGCCTGACGATTTCGGGGATGCTGGCCGAGGACGTCATCACCATCAGCCCGACCGGGGGCGTCACCTATAATTCGGTGAGCGGCCAGGTCCGCTTCCACGGGACGCTGATCGGCCAGACTTCGACCGGCGCACATGGCGAACTGGTGGTGACCTTCGGGGCTGGCGCGACCTCGGCAGCCGTCGAGGCGCTGGTCGAGAGCCTGACCTGGCGGAGCAACACTCCGGCCGCCCACCACTGGCGCACCCTGACCTACCTCATCGACGATGGTCAGGGCGGGCAGGCCAGCGGGCAGGTCGCGATCGAGGCCCAGCCGACGGTGCTGAATCACCCGCCGATCCTGGCGGATTTCCGCGACCTGGTCGTCGACTCGACCGACGCGGCGACCCCGCACCTGCTGGCCGCCGGCTTCAGCCTCACCGACGCCGACGCCAGCCTGGACGGCGGGGTGCTGCGCGTGTCCGGCCTGCTGGTCGGCGACCGGGTCGCCATCCAGACCGACGCCAGCGTCGCCTTCGACAGCGGGACCGGCGCGGTCAGCATCGACGGCGTGGTCATCGGCCAGGCCAGCGGCGGCCAGGGTACGACCTTCGAGCTCGACCTCGGCCCCGGCGCGACACCCGAGGCGGTGCAGACCCTGCTGCGAGCCCTGACCATCGCCAATCTCGACGGCCACACCAGCACGCGGACCATCACCCTGGGGATCAGCGATGGCGACGGCCTGGCGGTGGCCGGCGTGGCGCATTTCGAGGCCATGACCGGCCCCGGCCTGCCGACCGGGGTCACCGGGACCGACGACACCGCCCTGATCGACTATGACGGCGACGGCGACCTGGACCAGATCACCTCGACGAGCGGCTGGCTGCAGGCCTACGAAAACGACCACGGCGACCTGACCTTGCGGCCCGACCATGGCCTCTCCCAGGTCTATGTGGGCGGCCAGGCTCGCCTGGCGGTGCTGGACCTGAACGGCGACGGCTTCCAGGACCTGCTGGTCGGGGCGGTCGGCGGCAATGGCTACCGGGTGTTCTACAACCTCGGCAACGGCGCCGGCTTCGCCGAAGGGGCCGGTAACCTTTTCGGTTCCGAAACCGGTTTCACCCGCTTCGAAGCCGTCGACCTGGACAGCGACGGCGACCTGGACGTGGTGGCCGAGGGGCCCGGCGGGGTCGCCGTCTTCGAGAACCAGCCCGGCGACGGATTCGAGTTCCTGGTCCGCTATCGCTCGGTGATCCTGGGCGACAGCGGCGCCAACGTGCTGACCGGTACGGCCGAGCCCGACATCCTGCGCGGCGGCGACGGCGACGACACCTATGTTCTGGATTCGCCCGACGACACGCCCGAAGAAACCGACCCGGGCGGCGGGACCGACACGGTGCAGGCCGGTCTCACCTATACCCTCGGCGCCAATCTCGAGAACCTGGAGCTGACCGGGGCGGACGATTTCACCGGGGCCGGCAACGAGCTGAACAACCAGATCACCGGCAATAGCGGCGGCAACGCCCTGTACGGCTATGACGGCGACGACCAGCTGAACGGCGGCGGCGGTGGCGACTACCTGGAGGGCGGCAACGGCAGCGACACCCTGGCCGGCGGCGACGGCGGCGACATCTATTTCGTCAACGACGCCGGCGACACCATCCTGGAGAACCCCGGCGAGGGCGCCGACACCGTGCGGTCGACCATCAGCTGGACCCTGGGCGCCAACCTCGAGAACCTCGAACTGCAGGACTACCGGACCGATGAGTTCGGCAACTTCAATGTCGCCGGCAACATCAACGGGACCGGCAATGGCGGCGCCAACTCCATCTTCGGCAATTTCTTCAGCAACCGGCTGGAGGGTCTGGGCGGCAACGACATCCTCGACGGCGGCGCCGGCGACGACACCCTGGTCGGCGGGAGCGGCGACGACACCTTCTATGTCCGCGACGCGGGCGACAGCGTCGTCGAGGCCGGGGGCGAGGGCAACGACGTCGTCGTGGCCTTCGTCAGCTGGACCCTGGGGGCCAATCTCGAGCGGATGATCCTGGACGCCGGCGGCGGGGACATCGACGGGACGGGCAACGGCATGGCCAACACCATGATCGGCAATGCCGGGGCCAACCGCATCGACGGCGCGGGCGGCGACGACCTGGTCAAGGCCGGCGACGGCGGCGACACCCTGCTGGGCGGGATCGGGGCCGACCAGCTGCTGGGCCAGGACGGCGACGACAGCCTCGACGGCGGCGACGGCGCCGACCGGCTGGACGGCGGCAATGGCGACGACACCCTGCTTGGCGGCCTGGGCGCCGACATCCTGGACGGCGGCATTGGGATCGACAGCCTGGACGGCGGCGCCGGGGCCGATCAGCTCAACGGCGGCGACGGCGATGACAGCCTCTCGGGCGGCGACGGCAACGACCTGCTGACCGGCGGACTGGGCGCGGACGCCATGACCGGCGGTCTGGGCGACGACACCTTCTATGTCGACGACGTCGGCGACACGACGGCGGAGGCCGCCGGCCAGGGGACGGACATCGTCCGCGCGACCGTCACCTTCACCCTGGCGGCCAATATCGAGACCCTGATCCTCGAGGGTTCGGGAAACATCGGCGGCGTCGGCAACGGCCTGGTCAACGCCATGACCGGCAATGCCGGGAACAACAGCCTGGACGGCGGGGCCGGCGACGACGTGCTCAAGGGGATGAACGGGGACGACACCCTGATCGGCGGTGCCGGGGCCGACATCCTGGTCGGCGGGGCGGGGGCGGACACCTTCGTGGTCACCGCCGCCTCCGTCCGCACCAGCGGGGCGGTCGAGACCGACACGGTCAACGACCTGATCAAGGCCCAGGGCGACCGGCTGGACCTCTCGGCCATCGACGCCGACGTCTCGACCGGGGCCGACGACGCCTTCCATCTGGTTGGGGGATTCACCCACCACGCCGGCGAAATGACCCTGACCCTGTCGGGCGGCAACACCCTGCTGGCGCTGGATGTCGATGGGGACGGCCGGGCCGACTACCGCATGACCCTAGCCGGCAACGTGACCGGCGACAGCGGCGGCTGGCTGCTCTAGGCCGCGCGGATCAAACAGCTGTTCAACTTCGCTTGCACCGGACGCCCAAGCCCGTAATGCTCCGTGTTTCGTAACGGAAGGGCCGAAACGAAGTGAGTCCCATGGAAGAGGCCGGCGCGCCCGATGTGGCGGCGCCCGAAGTCGAGGCCGCGACCAAGAACCTGGTGTTCAACGCCGCCGAGCGCTTGTTCGCCTTGCACGGGTTCCAGAACGTCTCGGTGCGCGACATCACCGCCGAGGCGCAGGTCAACCTGGCCAGCGTCAACTATCATTTCGGCTCCAAGGACGCCCTGCTGTTCGAGATCTTCCGCCGGCGGACGGCGGAGCTGAACCGCGAGCGGGCCCGCATGCTGCACGAGGCCAACGACCGCCATGGCGGCGCCCCGCCGGTGCGCGAGATCCTGACCGCCCTGATGGCCCCGCCCCTGCGCTGGCTGGCCCCGGCCAACGACCGGCGCATCTCGCTGCAATTTCTCATACGAGCGCGGAGCGAGGGCACCGAGGAGATCCGCCAGTCGCTGTCGGGCGATGTCTCGCACCTGCGCCGCTTCTCCGACGCCCTGATCGCCGCCAGCCCGGCCCTCCCTCGCGAGGAGGTCTATTGGCGGCTGCATTTCGTGCTGGGCATGATCCACCAGAACCGCTTCGCCGAGCTGGACCGCCTGAACGTGCTGAGCGAGGGGACCACCCACGAGGACGATGTGGACGCGTTGCTGACCCGGATGGTCGACTTCGCCGAGGCCGGGTTCACGCGCTAGGATCAGGCCGGCCACACAGCCCCGAGGGGGCAAGGAGCCAGGCGCTTGAGTGACGCCGTCACCGTTGTCGCGGGGATACCCATCCCCTCGACCTCGCCGGTTTTCCTGGCTGGGGTCGGCCTGCATGTGGCCGCCGGGCTGGTCTGCGTGGTGACGGGCGCGGTGGCGATGCTGAGCCGCAAGGCCGTCGGCCGGCACCCGACCTTTGGCGGCGTCTACTATTGGAGCCTCGCGGTGGTCGCCGCCTCGGCCGCCGCCCTGGCCGCCGTCCGCTGGCGCGAGGACTACCAGCTGTTCATCCTGGCCTGCCTGGCCTTCGCCGCCGCTTGGCTGGGCCGCAGGGCGCGGCGTTTGGCCTGGCCTGGCTGGCCCCGATGGCACATCGCCGGGATGGGATGGTCCTACATCCTGTTGCTGACCGCCTTCTATGTCGACAACGGCAGGAACCTGCCCGTGTGGCGGGACCTGCCGGTGATCGCCTACTGGACCCTGCCCGCCGCTCTCGGCCTGCCCCTCATGCTCTATGCCCTGTGGCGACATCCGGTGGTCAGGCGACCGCCCCGCTAGATCACCCGCACGCGCGGCGGCCCCGCCACCAGCCGGCCGATACTGCGGGCCGAAAAGCCCGCCGCCCGGGCGCGGGCCAGGGCCGGAGCCGCGCCTTCCGGTGAGACGGCGATCAGCAGGCCGCCGCTGGTCTGGGGGTCGGTCAACAGGTCGCGCCGCCAGTCGGGCAGGCTCACCGGCAGATCGACGCTGGCGCCGTAGCTGGCCCAGTTGCGCCCCGAGGCGCCGGTGCGCACCCCTTCCCGCGCCAGGTCCAGCACCCCCTCGATCAGCGGCACGGCGTCGGCCTCGATCTCGGCGGTCAGGCCCGCGCCCCGCGCCATCTCCAGCGCATGGCCCAGCAGGCCAAAGCCGGTGACGTCGGTCATGGCGTGGACATGGGGGTTGAGGGCCAGGTCCGGGCCGACCTTGTTGAGCTGAGTAGTGGTGGCGATCAGGGCGGCGTAGCCGGCGGCGGTCAGCTTCTCCTGCTTGAAGGCGGCGCTCAGCACCCCGACCCCGATGGGCTTGGTCAGGATCAGCACGTCCTCGGCCTGGCCGCCGCTGTTCTTCTTCAGCCGTTTGGGGTCGACCAGTCCTAGCGCTACAAGCCCGTAGATCGGCTCGACGCTGTCGATGGAATGGCCGCCGGCCACCGGGATGCCGGCCTCGGCGCAGACCGAGGCGCCGCCGGCCAGGATGGCGCCGATGGTCTCCGGGCTGAGCTGACCGACCGGCATGCCGACGATGGCGAGCGCGAAGATCGGCCGGCCGCCCATGGCGTAGACGTCCGACAGAGCGTTGGTCGCGGCGATGCGGCCAAAGTCGGTGGGATCGTCCACCACCGGCATGAAGAAGTCGGTGGTCGCCACCAGGGCCTGGTCGTCGGAAAGCCTCCAGACGGCGGCGTCGTCGCTGGTCTCGGTCCCGACCAGCAGGTCCGGGAAGACACCAGGGACGGGCATGCGGGAGAGGACGTCGCTCAGCACCCCGGGGGCCAGCTTGCAGCCACAGCCGCCGCCATGGGCGAGCGAGGTCAGGCGTGGCTCCTGGGGCATCGGGGCGACTCTCTCGGCAAGGACGAAAAGCCCTGTATAGCAGGTCGCATGATGCGCTTTGTCGAGGCCTTCGAGGATCTGGCGTCCGACCGCTATGACGCGGTCATCGACGTGCGCAGCCCGGGCGAGTTCGAGGAGGACCGCCTGCCCGGCGCCATCAACCTGCCGGTTCTGACCAACGAGGAGCGGGCGCAGGTCGGGACCATCTATGTCCAGGAGTCGGCCTTCAAGGCCAAACGGATCGGTGCGGCCCTGGTGGCGCGCAACATCGCCCTGCATCTCGAGATGGCCCTGGCCGGCCGGCCCAAGACCTTCCACCCGCTGATCTATTGCTGGCGGGGCGGCTCGCGGTCGAACGCCATGGCCACCATCCTTTCCCAGGTCGGCTGGCGGGTCAGCGTGGTCAAGGGCGGCTACCAGACCTATCGCCGGGCGGTGAAGGCCCGGCTTTACGACCAGCCCTGCTCGCTGAAGCTCATCCTGCTGGACGGCAATACCGGCTCGGCCAAGACCGAGATCCTGGGACGGCTGGCCGCGCGAGGCGTGCAGGTGCTGGACCTGGAAGGCCTGGCCGGCCATCGCGGCTCGCTGTTCGGGGCCGTGCCGGGATCGCCGCAGCCCAGCCAGAAGATGTTCGAGAGCCGGCTGCTGACGGCCCTCGCCGCGCTCGACCTGTCACGGCCGGTGGTGGTCGAGGCCGAGTCCAGCCGCATCGGCGAGCGGTTCCTTCCACCCGCGCTGTGGGACGCCATGCGGGCCGCCCCGGTGATTGAGCTACAGGTCCCACGGGCAGCGCGGGTCGACTACCTGCTGCGGGCCTATCGCGACATTGTCGAGAACCCGGCGACCCTGGAGGCGGCCATCGCACGGCTGCCGGTGCATCCGGGCCGCAAACAGATAGCCGGCTGGCGGGAGTTGGCCGAGGCGGGGGATTTCGCGGCCCTGGCGGACGGACTGATCGAGCATCACTACGATCCGGCCTACGGGCGGATGCGGAAGAAGTCCGAGCAGGCGGTGATTGGAGTGGTGGAAGCTGCCGCGTTGGATGACGCGGGACAGGATGCGGCGGCGGAACAGATCGCGCGGCTGACTACCGGATAACCCGCGCCCCCTTACCCTTCATCACCGCCTCGACCTCGCTGACATTGACCATCGAGGTGTCCCCCGGCGTGGTCATGGCCAGCGCCCCGTGGGCCGCGCCGTATTCCACCGCCGCCTGAGGCCCCTTCCCTTCCAGGAAACCATAGGCCAGCCCCGAGGCGAAACCGTCGCCGCCGCCGACGCGGTCGTAGATCTCGAGGTTCTCGCGCAGGGTCGAGTGGTAGAACTCGCCGCCCGCATAGAGGATGGCCGACCAGTCGTTGAAGGTGGCCGTCTTCGCGTTGCGCAGGGTGGTGGCGGCGACCTTGAAGTTGGGGAACTGGGCGACCGCAGTCTTGATCATCGTCTTGAAGTTGGCCGGGTCGATGGCGCTGATGTGCTCGTCCAGGCCCTCGACTTCGAAGCCGAGGCAGGCGGTGAAGTCCTCCTCGTTGCCGATCATCACGTCGACATGCTCGGCGATGGCGCGATTGATCTTCTGGGCGCCGGGCTTGCCACCCTGGCTCTTCCAGAGGCTGGCCCGGTAGTTGAGGTCGTAGGAGACGATGGTCCCGTAGCGATGGGCCGCTTCGACCGCCTCGATCACGGCCTCGGCGGTGTTGCTGGCCAGGGCCGCGAAGATGCCGCCGGTGTGGAACCAGCGCACGCCCTCCTCGCCGAACAGCCTGTCCCAGTTGAACTCGCCGGGGCGGATCTGCGAGGCGGCGGAATTGGCCCGGTCCGAACAGCCGAGCGCCGCGCGGATGCCAAAGCCCTTCTCGGTGAAGTTCAGGCCCACCCGGGTGTTGCGCCCGATGCCGTCGAACTGGCGCCAGAGCAGGTGGCTGGTGTCCACCCCGCCCTGCATCATCAGGTCCTCGACCAGCCAGCCCAGGTCGTTGGCCGGCAGGGCGGTGATGGCGGTGGAGCGCTTGCCCCAGGTCTTGCGCATGGCCCGGGCGACATTGTATTCGCCGCCGCCCTCCCAGACCTGGAAGGTGCGGGCGTTGCGCACCCGACCGTGGCCAGGATCGAACCTCAGCATCACCTCGCCGAAGCTGGCGCAGTCCCAGCGGCAGTCGCTGGCGGGGCGGATGTCGAGGATGTCGGTCACGTCTATTTCCCGCGAATGGCCCTGATCAGGGCGACGGTGTCGCGGACCCGCTTTTCGATACCGGCGTAGTCACCGGCGTCCAGCAGGTCCTGACTGATGAGTTTGCTGCCGATCCCGGCGGCCACGATGCCCGCCCCGAACCAGCTCTTCAGCGAAGCCTCGGTCGGATCGACCCCGCCGGTCGGCATGATCTTGGTCCAGGGCATGGGCCCTAGCACCGACTTGACGAAGTCCGGGCCGCCGACCTGGCTGCCGGGGAAGACCTTGACGATCTCGCAGCCCAGTTCCTGGGCCTCGGATATCTCGGTGACGCTGCCGCAGCCGGGGCTGTAGGCGATCATCCGGCGATTGCAGAGCCGGGCGACCTCGGGGTTCAGCATCGGGCCGACCACGAAGTTGGCGCCGTTGGCGATATAGAGCCCCGCCGTCGGCGCATCGACGATCGAGCCCACGCCCATGATGACGCTGGGATCGGCCTTGGCGAAATGGCGGGTGACGTCCAGGAAGACGTGGGCGGCGAAGTCGCCGCGGTTGGTGAACTCGATGGCCTTGGCCCCGCCGTCGGCGCAGGCCTGGATGACCTTGGCGCAGACCTCGGCGTCGGGGTGGTAGAAGACCGGGATCACCCCCTGATCCATCATGGCGGCCAGAACGGCGAGGCGATCTTTGCTCATAGCTGTACTCCTGTCAGGCGAGATGAACGCCTAACACCGATCCCCTTCTCCGTAAAAAGTTGGGCGCCGGGGGTAGCCGGCGCCCAGTCATGCGCAAGGAGGGTAGGTCAGAAGGTGTAGCGGACGCCGAAGTAAACCTGGCGGCCGGTATGGTGGTAGACCGAGGTCGAACTGCGGGTGTCGTCGCCGACCCACTGCCGATTAAACTCGTCGGTAAGGTTCAGGCCCTCGAACGTCACCTGCACGCTGTCGGTCAGCTTGTAGGACATCGAGGCGTCGACGTTGAAGGTCTCGGTCTTGCCCTCGACCAGGTTGCCATTCCGGCCCGGGACATTCTGCAGATACTCGTCCCGCCAGGCGGCGGAGACGCGGGCGCTGAGCTTTTCATCCTCGTAGTAGAGGGTGGCGTTGTAGGCGGTCGGCGACAGGTTGATCAGGTCGTCGGTCACCGTCAGCGTGCAGAGCGCGTTGTTGCAGTAGTCGATCTCGCTCGTCACCTTGGTGTAGTTCAAGAGCACGCCCAGGCCGTTGAACGGCGCGGGCAGGAAGGTAAAGGGCTGCTGGTAGCTGAGCTCGAAGCCCGACAGCGGCCCGCCCTTGGTGTTCACCGCGCTGGTCAGCTGGAAGATCGTCGTCGGCGAGCAGCCGTTGGCGATCTGGCAGAAGCCCGGGGCGAAGGCCGACGGGTTCAGGGCCGTCAGATCCTGGTACTGCAGGTCCTGGCGGATGATCTGAATATAGGTGTCGATGTCCTTGTAGAAGAAGGCGGCCGACAGCAGCGAGTCCTTGGCGAAATACCACTCGAAGCTCAGGTCGTAGGTCGTCGCCCGGAACGGATCGAGGTTCACGTTGCCGATGGAGGCGGTGAAGTTCGGGCTGGACGGGGCCAGCGAGGTGGTCGGCACCAGATAGTTGGTCCCGGCCAGTGTGTTGCCGATCTGCGGCCGCGCCATCACCTTGGCGACGCCGAAGCGGGCCACGAAGTCATCGGTGATGTTCAGGGCCAGGTTCAGGGACGGCAGGTAGTCCTGATATTCATGGCTGCCGTAGACCTTGGTCCCGCCACCGGTCGAGCTGTAGCCCTCGGCGTAGAGGTTGGTGTTCACGCCCCGGAAGCCGACATTGCCGCGCAGCGGCATGCTGAAGACGTCGGTGCGGAAGTCCAGCTGCAGGTAGTAGGACCGGTCCTCTTCGCTGATGAAGCGGTTGCCGCCGCGGGCGTTGCCGTTGGTGGTGCTGGTCAGGGTGAAGTCCCCGCCCGGCACGCCGGTGTTGCAGTTGCAGTAGATGTTGAACAGGCTGGCGATCACCGGGAGGTTGGGCACCACCCAGGAAGTGGCGTTGCCACCCGGCTGGCCCAGACCGTCGCCGAAGCCGCGCAGCAGCATCGAGATGTCGGCCACCGTCGTGCCGACCGGCAGGGCCGGCACAACCGTCTCGTCCGTCCGCCGCCGGTCGAAGGAGCGAGAGTCGAACTTCTTGTAATTGTAGCCGAACTTGAAGGTCAGGTCGTCGTTGAGGTCCCAGACGAAGTCCAGTTGGCCGGCGGTGAACTTGGTCTCCACGCCGTTGGGCCGGATGCGGATCTCGGAGCGCGGCACGGCGGTCACGGCCGTGCCCAGGCTGACATCGCGCCAGTTCCAGTTGGCCGGGTTGGTGACGTCGAAGCCGTAGTTGATCAGAGGCGTGTTCATATGCCCCTGGAAGTCCCAGCCGTAGCCCTGGATGTTCTGGCGATCCAGGGTGACCGTGGTCTGGACGGGGTTGTCGAAGTCCGACGTCGCCCGGCCCAGGAAGGCCCGCATGCGGAAGTTGTCGCTGAAGCGGTGATCGACGGTCAGGGTCGGCTGGGTGAACTCGGTCGACAGCTCGTCATAGCGCTGCTCGCTGCGCACATCGACGTTGTTGAAGACGCCGGCGACGATCATGTTGTTGGCCACGACCGCGCTCACCACGCCGATCTGCGGCTTGCCGCCGGCCGACGCGTTGCGGCTGAAGGACAGCGATTCCAGGAAGTTCTCCTGACGGGTGGCTTCCAGCTTGGAATAGAGCACGTCGAAGGTGACGGTGGTGGCGTCGGTCGGCTTCCACTGGAACGAGGCGGTGTAGCCCAGGCGATCCTGCGAGTGGACCAGCCGGCCGTAGCGCGGCAGGCGCGGGGCGAAGATGGTCGAGGCATTGACCGCGGTATAGGCGGCGTTGTTGGAGGCCGTGTTGGCCGGGCGCGCCACGCCGGTGGTGCAGTTGGCGGCGCTGGCGCCGCTGCCGCTGGCCGGGTTCTGCGGCGCATAGCCGACCGGGCTGCAGAAGCCGCCGTTGTCGGTGGCCCGCTCCCAGCGCACCGAAGAGAAGCCTTCTTCGATCAGGTTGCGCTTGGAATAGGCGACCGAGAACAGGGCCCCGAACCGGCCGTCCTCGGTGGTGTCGCTGATCAGGAAGGCGGCTCTGGGGTCCCACTCGCCGGAGAGGTCGTTGTAACCGTACTGGGCCGACATCGCCATCTTGAAGCCCTTGTAGTCGAAGGGCCGGGTGGTGGTCAGGTCGACGGTGGCGCCCAGCGAGCCCTCTTCGGTCTCGGCCGAGGCGGTCTTGCGCACGGTGACGCCGCTGAACAGGTCGGAGGCGAAGACGTTGAAGTCGAAGCCGCGGCCGCGGTTGGCGCCGCCCGAGGAGTCGGTGCCGCCGGTGGTGGCCTGGGCCTCCATGCCGTTGATGCGGGTGCGGGTGAAGTCCGACCCCAGGCCCCGGACGGTGATCGAGCGGCCCTCGCCGGCGTCACGGTCGATCGAGATGCCCGGAATCCGCTGGATGGCCTCGGCGATGTTCAGGTCGGGGAAGTCGGCGATGTCTTCGGCCTTGATGGCGTCGACGACGGTCACTTCCTGGCGCTTGACGGCGATGGCGCTGGCAAGGCTCTGGCGGAAGCCCGTGACCACGACCGCTTCAACCTCGGAAGGTTCGTCGGACGGCGGCGGCGTCTGCGCCTGGGCGTTGGTGGCGGCCAGCGCGCAGGCGATGGCCGCAAGCGAGGCGCCAAAACGCAGCGCGGTGGTGCGCGAAGCATGGGCTTTCGACACGATAAACTCCCTCCCCTTCGCGCGTCCCCGGCGATCTCCGCCGCCGGTTGCTAAATCCGCCTAACCCGCTCCTGACCGCGCTAGTATCACGAGTCTGGGTATGACACCGGTGTCATTAGGTGTCGTTTCCGCGTTGACACCGGTATCATTCGCTTTGATAGCTCAGAGTCGTGGCGATTGACAAGCCGGATCGCGGTTTTTCGCCAAACCGGGGAATGCGGCATCCTCAAGGCGCGCTCGCGAAGGGAATTACAGATGGGCCCAAGGATTATCGGGGGGATCGTCAGGGCGCTGATCGTCCTCTCACTGACCCTGGCCGCGACCGGAGCGTCGAGGGCGCAACCGGGCCCGGTCCCCGCCTTCCCGGGCGCCGAGGGCTTCGGCCGCTGGTCGCTGGGCGGACGCGGCGGCCAGGTCTTTCACGTGACCAACCTGGAGGACGCCGGCCCTGGCAGCCTGCGCGACGCCGTCGAGGCCAGGGGGCCGCGCACGGTGGTGTTCGATATCGCCGGCACGATCCGGCTGAAGACCCCGCTGAAGATCAAGCATCCCCGTATCACCATCGCCGGCCAGACCGCGCCGGGCGAAGGGATCACCCTGCGCGACCAGCCGCTGGTCATCGCCGCCGACGATGTGGTGATCCGCTACATCCGCTCGCGGCTGGGCGATGAGTCGAAGATTCAGGACGACGCCATCACCGTGACCAGCGGCCGGCGGATCGTGCTGGACCACCTCTCGGCCAGTTGGTCGGTCGACGAGACCCTGTCTCTGGGCAGCCGCTATGCGCCGCCTGAGGACGGCTTCTATGACGTGACGGTGCAGTGGTCGGTGATCGCCGAATCCCTGAACCGTTCGGTCCACGCCAAGGGCCGGCATGGCTATGGCAGCCTGATCCGCGGCGGCTATGGGGCGAAGATCAGCTTCCACCACAACCTCTGGGCCAGCCACGTCAACCGCATGCCCCGGCCCGGCAACTACAACCCCGTCAGCGTCGATCCGCTCGGCCCGCTGATCGATTTCCGCAACAATGTCTTCTACAACTGGGGCGGCGAGACTTCGGGCTACAACGCCGACAAGGACACCGCCGCCGCCTACAATTTCGTCGGCAACTGGTACGTCCAAGGCCCAGACTCCCCCGGCGCCCTTGCCTTCTGCGAACACAGCCAGGCGGCCCGCGCCTTCTTCCAGGGCAACGCCATGAACGGCATCATCCCCGCCGATCCCTGGAGCCTGGTGACCTGCGAGCCGCCCGCCGGCTACCGCTCGGCCGGCCCGGTGGTCGATCCGGAGATGCCGACGGACACCGCGCGCATCGCCTATGACCGGGTCATGAGCCTGGCCGGCGTTTCGCTGCGGCGGGACAGCGTGGACCTGCGCATCCTGACCGGCGTGAAGGCCCGCACTGGCCGACTGATCGACACCCAGGCCCAGGTCGGCGGCTGGCCGGTGCTGGCGAGCGGCCCCGCGCCCAAGGACAGCGATGGCGACGGCATGCCCGACGCCTGGGAGAAGGCCCACGGCCTGAACCCGACCAATCCCGCCGACGGCGCCACTGACCGCGACGGCGATGGCTACACCCACCTCGAGGCCTATCTGAACAGCCTGGTCTAGCCGGTATTCCGAAGCCCCGCGGCGATACCCGCCACGGTCAGCTGGATGGCCAGGCGCGTGGCCTCGGCCTCATCGCCGGCCCGGCGGCGGGTCAGCAGTTCGAGCTGCAGGTGGTTGAGCGGCTCGACCGTGCGGGCGGCCAGGGCCACCGACTCCAACAGGCTGGGCTGATCGTCCAGCAGCTTCGTCCCGCCCCGCGCCGCTAAAGCCAAGGCGACGGCGGCGTCGTATTCGCGGTGGATGATGTCGAACAGCCGGTCGCTCCCGGCGCGGTCCTCGGCCAAGGCCACGTAGCGTCCGGCCAGGGTCAGGTCGGCCTGGGCCAGGGCCAGTTCCATGTTGGAAAGCAGGGCCGCGAACAGCTCGTTGCCGGCGGCGAGGTCGGCCAACTCGGCGCCCTCCAGCCCGATCCGGGTCGCCCCGCCGGCGAAACCGTACCAGCCCGGCAGCATGAACCGCGCCTGGCTCCAGCTGAACACCCAGGGGATGGCCCGCAGGTCCTCGATCTTGCGGCTGGCGGTGCGCGAGGCCGGGCGGCTGCCGATGTTGAGCTGGGCGATCTCGGCGATGGGCGTGGCCTGCCAGAAGAAGGTCTCGAAGCCGGGCTCGTCATAGACCAGGCCCCGATAGGCGTGGAACGAGGCGGCGGCCAGCTCGTCCAGCCGCGCCGCCACCTTGGGGTCGTCATCGCCCAGATGGGTCTGGCTGGCGGTCAGCACGGCGGCGGCCAGGCTGTCGAGATTGCGGCGGGCCGTGGCCTGGTCGCCATAGCGGCGGGCGATCATCTCGCCCTGCTCGGTCATCCTGAGGCGCCCCTGCACCGTGCCCGGCGGCTGGGCCAGCACGGCCTCGGCGGCCGGTCCCCCTCCCCGGCCGACCGAACCGCCCCGGCCGTGGAACAGGCGCAGGCCCACGCCCAGCCGCTCGCACTCCGCCGCCAGCGCCGTCGCGGCCCGGGCCACGCCCCGGCGCGAGGCGACATAGCCGCCGTCCTTGTTGGAGTCGGAATAGCCGACCATGACCTCCTGCACGGGCGCCTTGCCAAGCAGCGAGCGGGCCAGGGGCAGTTCCAGCCAGGACCGCAGCACGGCAGGCCCCTCTTCCAGGTCGCCAATCGTCTCGAACAGCGGCGAGACGCGGACGGCGGCGCGGGGTTCGGCGCCGCCCCAGACCAGTCCGACCTGCTTGAGCAGCACCAGCGGCTCGAGGATGTCCGACAGGGTGGCAGACTTGGAGACGACATAGGCGCCGATGGCCTGCGGACCATAGAGCCGCACCGCCTCGGCCGCCGCCTCCAGGGTCCGCAGTTCCTTCGCCGTCTCCTCGGAATAGGCGATGAAGGGCGAGCGCAGCAGGCGCTGGTGGGCCATCTCGGCCAGCAGCAGACCCTGGCGGGCGGCCTCGTCCAGGGCCAGGTAGTCGATATCGCTGCCCGAACGGGTCAGCAGTTCGGCGATCAGCCGCTCGTGCACGTCGGCGTTCTGGCGCAGGTCCAGGGCCAGCAGGTGGAAGCCGCAGGCCTTGGCGACCGCGATCAGGGTGGTCAGCTGCTCGCCGACCAGCCGTGATCCGCCATTCTGTTCCAGCGACTCCCGGATCACCTCCAGGTCGGCGACAAACTCGGACGGCAGGCCATAGGGCGGCGCGTCGGACGGCCCCAGCGCATAGGCCACCGGCCCGCCGGCCAGCACCTGGGCGCTGGCGCAGAGGCGGTCGAAGATGAACTCGAAGGCCTGGCGATAGGGCTCGTCGGCGCGGTGGGCCGAGGCTTCGCCGGAGGCGGCGGCCAGGGCCTCGACCGCTTCGGAGACCCCGGCATAGGCCGAGGAGACGGCCAGGTCCGACCACAGCCGGCGCACCTCGCCGGCATAATGGTCCAGCACAATGCGGGCCTGGGAGGCGAAGGCCAGGCGCAGGGTGTCGCCGTCTACGCCCGGATGGCCATCGCGGTCGCCGCCCAACCAGCTGCCCAGGGTCATGGCCTGGGGCGCCGTCCCGAAGGCCTGGCCCCATTCGGCATAGAGGCTGTTGAGGGCCGGCAGGATGGAGGTGCGGACGATGGAGAGGGCGTTGCGGATCTCGTCCTTGACGGTGATCTTCTCGGGCCGGTGCAGGCGGGTGCGCCACAGCAGCGCCGCCTCTCGGAATAGCGCCTCGCGGCTGCGGCGATCGAGCTCGGGCTCCAGCGCATGGCGTCGCAGGGCCATCAGCCGGGTGATCTCGGTCTCCCGCTCGACCAGGGCCCGGCGGCGGACCTCGGTCGGGTGGGCGGTCAGCACCGGGGTCACCGACAGCGCCTCGACGGATTTGCGGATCCTGGCCTTCGACAGGCCCAGCGCCTCGGCGGCCCCCGCCAGGGTCTGCTGATGGTCGGCCTCGGAGAGACGCCGGCGGCCGGCCACCTCCTCGCCGATATTGGCCAGCAGCGAATGGCAGGCGAAGGCCCTGGCCAGCAGCATGGCCTCGTCCGGCGTCAGGGCGCTGAACAGGAAGTCCAGGTGCGGGGCCGAGCCGCCCTCGGCCGCCGCCCGGCGGGCCGAGTCGATCAGGTGGGCGGCGTCATCGCCGTCGAGATAGCGAATGGCCTCGATCAGCAGGCCATCGAGAAAGGCGACATTCTTCCGGACGTCGCGACTGACCGCGCCGGTGTCGGCCTGCGGGTCCTGGACGCTCAGCGGGCCAGCCATCCCCCATCCACAGGAATAATCGCGCCATGCACATAGTCGCTGGCCGGCGCCGCCAGGAACACCGCCGCCCCGCCCAGGTCCGACGGCTTGCCCCAGCGCCCGGCCGGGATGCGGGCCAGGATGTCCCGGCTGCGGGTCTCGTCGTTGCGCAGGGCCTCGGTGTTGTTGGTCGAGAAATAGCCGGGGGCGATGGCGTTGACGTTGACGCCCTTGCCCGCCCACTCGTTGGCCAGCAGCTTGGTGAGGCCTGCAATGCCGCTCTTGGAGGCGGTGTAACTGGCGACGCGAATGCCGCCCTGGAAGGACAGCATCGAGGCGATGTTGATCACCTTACCGGCCCCGCGCGCGATCATGCCGCGGCCCACGGCTTGCGTGAGGAAGAAGGCGCTCTTGAGGTTGACGTTCATCACCTCGTCCCAGTCCGCCTCGGAGAAATCCACGGCGTCAGCGCGCCGGATGGTCCCAGCGTTGTTGACCAGGATGTCGGGTGCGCCAACCTCTTTCTCACAGCGGCTGACGATTTCGGCGAAACCGGCCTGAGAGGTTAGGTCGGCCTCCAGAAACAGGAAGCTTCTGCCCGCCGCGCGCACAGCCGCTTCCGTGTCGGCGGGCGCCGAGCGGCCGACGGCCACGATGTCGGCCCCAGCGCCCGCCAGCGCCTGCGCGATCGCCTGGCCAAGGCCGGTGTTGGCGCCGGTGACCAGCGCCGTCTTGCCGCTCAGATCGAACATGCCGGCGCCTATTTCAGCTGACAGATGTCGAGGACGTTCATGTCGGTGTAGTCGAGGTTCTCCCCGCCCATCGCCCAGATGAACGCGTAGTTCTGCGTCCCCGATCCCATATGGATCGACCAGGGCGGGCTGACCACCGCCTCCTCGTTGGCGACGACGATGTGGCGGGCGCTGTCCGGCTCGCCCATGAAGTGGAAGACCCGCTGGTCCCCCTCCAGCCCGAAATAGAAATACACCTCCGAGCGGCGGTCATGCAGGTGGGGCGGCATGGTGTTCCAGACGCTGCCGGTCTCCAGGATGGTCAGGCCGAGCAAGAGCTGCGCCGACTGGCAGATCCCCGGAATGACATACTGGTAGATGGTCCGCTGGTTGGAGGTCTCAAGCGCCCCGCGCTGCAGCGGGTTGGCGGTGGCGATGGAGATCTTCTGGACCGGATAGGCCGCATGGGCCGGGGTCGAGGCCAAATAGAACTTGGCCGGGGCGGCGGGGTCGCTGCTCTCGAACGTCACATCCTTGGCGCCCATGCCGACATAGAGGCCGTCGCGCGGGGCCAGGTCATAGGCTGTCCCGTCAACGGTCACCTTGCCGGCCCCGCCGACATTGATGATCCCGACCTCGCGCCGCTCCAGAAACGGACGGCCCGCCGCCGAGGCCGGCTCGGTCTGATCGGGCAGCTTGACCGGCCCGGTCGTGGGCGCCGCGCCGCCGATGACGAAGCGCTCGTTGTGGCTGTAGGTCAGGCTGACCTTGCCGGGAACGAACAGGTTCTGGATCAGGTAGCGGTCGCGCAGCTGGTCGTTGCTGGCGCCGTCCATCATGTCCGGATGGGTGGCCTGCAGGGTCTTTTCGAACATCGGACGCTCCCTCGTTTCTTCTTAGAGTTTGTAGGCCCGCTTGGGCAGGTTGTAGGCCAGGTCGGCGGCGACTTCGCCTGCCTCATCGATATCCAGGCGATGCTCGGCGACGAGCTTCCCTAAGAAGGCGCAGTCCACCCGCCGGGCCACATCGTGGCGGGCCGGGATGGAGAGGAAGGCCCGGGTATCGTCGTTGAAACCGACGGTGTTGTAGAAGCCTGCCGTCTCGGTGGTCTGCTCGCGGAAGCGTCGCATGCCCTCGGGGCTGTCGTGGAACCACCAGGCGGGGCCCAGCTTCAGGCACGGATAATGGCCGGCCAGCGGGGCCAGCTCGCGGGCGTATGAGGTCTCGTCGAGTGTGAAGACGATGACCGACAGCCGCGGGTCGTTGCCGAACCGGTCCAGCAGGGGCTTGAGCGCACTGACATAGTCGGTCCGCGTCGGGATATCGGCGCCCTTATCGCGGCCATAGCCCTCGAACAGCAGGCGATTGTGGTTGCGGAACGAGCCGGGATGGATCTGCATCACCAGCCCGTCGTCCAGGCTCATCGCCGCCATCTCGGTCAGCATCTGGGCGCGGAATAGCTCGGCCTTCTCGGGCGTCACGTCGCCGGCGATCAGGTCCCGGAACAGCGCCTCGGCGTCGGTCGGCGACAGGTCGGCCGTGGCGGCGGTGGGATGGCCATGGTCGGTCGAGGTCGCCCCCGCCTCG
This sequence comes from Caulobacter ginsengisoli, assembly GCF_030814835.1. Classification (GTDB taxonomy): domain Bacteria; phylum Pseudomonadota; class Alphaproteobacteria; order Caulobacterales; family Caulobacteraceae; genus Caulobacter; species Caulobacter ginsengisoli. Next base: position 86,310 of record NZ_JAUSVS010000001.1, on the reverse strand, counting down.
GCGAAGGCGGCGCGGCGGATGCGGTGGGCCTCCAGATAGCCGGCCCAGTCATAGACATCCTGCCCGGTCAGCTCGGCGAACCGCTCCAGCGAAGCCCCGAAGGCCTCATGCTCGGCGTCGATCACCGGGTCGGGGCGATAGGCGGTGATCACTCTGCCCTTCCAGCCGCTGTCACGGATGGCGTGATGGTGATTGAGACTGTCGGCCGGGCTCTCGGTGGTGGCCAGCACCTCGATATTGAACCGCTCGAACAGGGCGCGGGGGCGGAAGGCGTCAGTGGCGAGGGCCTGGGCGATGGTGTCGTAGTAGAGGTCGGCGGTCTCGCCGCTCAGGGCGACGTCGAGGCCGAACACCTCGGTGAAGACGTGGGTCAGCCACAGGGCCGAGGGCGTGCCCCGGAACAGATACATATGGCCGGCGAGCGTGCGCCAGGCCTCGCGCGGATCACCCATCGCCACGCCGCCATGGGCCGGAACCCGCAGGCGCTCGAGCGACACACCCTGGCTGTAGAGCATCCGGTAGAGATAGTGATCCGGGGCCAGCAGCAGGTCGGTCGGGTCGGCGAAGGCCTCGTTGGTCGCGAACCAGGCCGGGTCGGTGTGACCGTGCGGGCTGAGGATCGGCAGGGCTTTGACGCTCGCATAAAGCTCCCGCGCCGCCGCCCGGGCATTCGGCTCGGCGGGGAAAAGTCGGTCCGGATGCTGGCGCAGCGGGCGGGGCATGGGCGACTAGGTAACCGGTGTCATGAGGCGAGGCAACTCGATTTCCAAAGCCGTGTAGCGGCTAGGTTTGCGGCGCCGGCCCCGACGAATCCCGCACCACCAGCTTGGGCGCCCGATCCTCCGGATTGGCCTTGGCGTCTTCCTTGCCCAGGATGCGCTCCCCGGCCAGCCGCCCGATCTCTCGCGTCGGCGCCCGCACGGTCGTCAGCGCCGGCCAGACCCGCGAGGCGATCTGGAAGTCGTCGAACCCGACCACGGTCAGGTCCTCGGGCACCCGCAGCCCCGCCTGCCGCGCGGCATGCAGCACGCCCGCGGCCATCTCGTCATTGCCGGCGAAGATGGCGGTCGGCTTGGGCGAGAGGGCCAGCAGTTGGCCGCCGATCTCGATCCCCGACTCGAAGGTGTAGGCGCCTTCCCGGCTGTAGCCGTCCTCCAGCTTCAGCCCATGGCCCGCCAGCCCGTCCTCGAACCCGCCGCGCCGCTCGTGCGAGGAGCGGAAGGTCGCCGGGCCACTGATGTGGGCCATGCGGCGGTGGCCGAGGCTGACCAGGTAGTCCGCCGCCTGCACCCCGCCGACCCGGTCCTGGGTCACGATCATATGGGCGGGGCTGTCCAGCGACACCGAGGCGACACGGACGTATTCGCAACCGATCTCTTCCAGCAGCGAGGCGACCCGTTCGTCCTCCGAGACCGACGGGGTCAGCACCACGCCGAACAGCTTCTGGCGTTCGACGAAGGCGCGGATGTCGGCCAGGAACGAGGGACTCGAACGCTCGCAGGGATGCACCACCAGCTCGAAGCCCGAACCGCGCATGCCGTCCAGCAGACCCAGCTGCATGTTCACGACGTACTGGGGGTTGGGATTGTCGTAGACTAGGCCGATCAGGAACGAGCGGCGGAAGGCCAGCCCCCGGGCCTGGGGGTCGGGCACATACCCCGTCTCGGCGATGACCTGCTGGATGCGGTCGCGGGTTTCCTGCTGCACGAAGGGCGAGGCGTTGATGACCCGCGAGACGGTCTTCTTGGAGACCCCGGCCAGGCGGGCGATGTCGTTGATGGTCGGGCGGCGGCGGCCGAAACCGGTTTCGGCCTGCGGCTCGTCGTCTTGCGGAGGCGTGCGTTCGGTCATGTCCTCACCCTCTTAGCCTGCGTCGCCCTGGCGCGCCACCGGTGGGCGGCTGGGTCGTTGACACCGGTGTCCGGCGGGATCATCCCTGAGCGCCATGGCCCGCGCCCTGCTCCGCATCGACCCCGCCGACGACGTGGCCGTCGCCCTGCGCGACATCGCGGTGGGCGAGACGGTGGACGACCTGACCGCGCTGGACGCCATCCCCAAGGGCCACAAGATCGCCCTCCGCGACCTCCCCACCGGCCAGGCGGTGCGCAAATACGGCCACCCGATCGGCAAGGCCACCACCGCCATCGCTGCCGGCTCGCACGTCCACAGCCATAACCTCGCCACGGCCCTCGGCGGCGAGGAGGGCTACGCAGCGCCGGCCACCTTCCCCGCGCCAGTTACGGCGACACCGGCTCCAGGCTTCATGGGCTACCGCCGCACCGACGGCCGGGTCGGGACGCGCAACGAGATCTGGATCCTCTGCACCGTTGGATGCGTCGCCCACACCGTCCGCCGCATCGCCGAGGCGGCGAACCGGCAGTTCGCCGGCCGGGTCGAGGGCGTGCACGCCTTCACCCATCCCTTCGGCTGCTCGCAGCTGGGCGACGACCTGGGCCACACCCGCAAGCTGCTGGGCGCCCTGGCCTCGCACCCCAATGCCGGCGGGGTGCTGATCGTCGGTCTGGGCTGCGAGTCCAACCAACTGGACGCCCTGCTGGCCGCCGCCCCGGGCATCGACCCCAGCCGGCTGCGGTCTTTTACGGCCCAGGGTGAGGAAGACGAGATCGAGGCCGGCCTCGCCGCCGTCGAGGCCCTGGTCGAGATCGCCGAGCGGGACAGCCGCGTCCCCTGCCCCGTCTCCGACCTGGTCATCGGCCTCAAATGCGGCGGCTCGGACGGCTTTTCCGGCCTGACCGCCAACCCCCTGGTCGGCCGCATAGCCGACAAGGTCTCGGACGGCGGCGGCACGTCCATCCTCACCGAAATCCCCGAGGTGTTCGGGGCTGAGCGCCTGCTGATGGCCCGCGCCACCAGCCCGGCGGTGTTCGAGGCGACGGTCAGCCTCGTCAATGGCTTCAAGCGCTACTTCATCGACCACGGCGAGCCGGTCTCGGAAAACCCCTCGCCCGGCAACATCGCCGGCGGCGTCACCACCCTGGAGGAAAAGTCGCTGGGCGCGGTGCAGAAGGCGGGCCACGCCCCGCTGGCACAGGTGCTGGCCTATGGCGAGCGCACCCACGGCCCCGGCCTGGCCCTGCTCGAAGCCCCCGGCAACGACGCCGTCTCCTCCACCGCCCTGGCGGCGGCGGGGGCGACCGTGATCCTGTTCACCACCGGCCGGGGCACGCCGCTCGGCTTCCCCGCCCCCACCCTGAAGATCGCCACCAACAGCGACCTGGCCGCCCGCAAACCGCGCTGGATCGATTTCGACGCCGGGGTGGTGCTCGAGGACCGCACGATGGACCAGGCCGCCGACGACCTCATGGCCCTGGTCCTGGCCACCGCCTCGGGCCAGCCGACCCGCGCCGAACAGAACGGCGAGCGCGAGATGGCCATCTGGAAGACCGGCGTCACCCTGTGAGGCTGAACGCGGCCACCGCCCCGCCCCTGGCCTATGATCGCGAGGCGACAAGCATCGGCGTCCTGCACATCGGCCCCGGCGCCTTCCACCGCGCCCACCAGGCCGACTATTTCGACCGCCTGCTGGCCCATGACCCGAGGTGGGCGATCAGCGCCGTTTCCCTGCGCAGCGGCGACCTCAAGCGGGCGCTGGACCCGCAGGATGGCCTCTACACCCTGGCCACCCTGGACGAGCAGACGGCCTTCCGCGTCATCGGCGCCCATCGCGAGCGGCTGGTCGCGCCCGACCCCGTCCGTCTTGCCGCGCCCGAGCTCAAGCTGGTGACCCTGACCATCACGGAGAAGGGCTACTGCCTCAAACCCGACGGTACGCTGGACCTGGGCCACCCCGACCTGCCCGCCAGCGCGATCCGTTGGCTGGTCGAAGGTCTGAGGCGCCGGCGCGAGGCGGGCTTCGAACCCCTCGCCGTGCTGTCGTGCGACAATCTCCCAGACAACGGACACAGGCTGCGCGCCGCCGTCATCGCCCTCGCCGCCAGCCGCGACCCGGACCTCGCCGCCTGGATCGCCGGCGAGGTGGTCTTCCCCTGCTCGATGGTCGACAGCATCACCCCCGCCACCGACCAGGCCCTCAAGGCCCGCGTCCTGGAGGCGACCGGCCTGGAAGACGCCTGGCCCATCCAGCGCGAAGCCTTCACCCAGTGGGTGGTCGAGGACATCCTGCCGTCCGGAGGCCCCGACCTGGCCAGTGTCGGCGTCACCCTGACCCCCGACGTCGCCGCCTTCGAGCAGGCCAAGCTGCGGCTGCTCAACGGAGCCCATTCCAGCCTCGCCTATCTGGGCCTGCTGCGCGGCCACGAGACGGTCGCCGAGGCCATGGCCGACCCGGACCTCGCCGGCTTCATCGAAACCCTGATGCGCCAGGACATCGCCCCCACCCTGCCAGGCGACCAGGGTCCCTACATCGACGCCATCCTGAAACGCTTCCGCAACCGGGCCATCCGCCACAGGCTCAGCCAGATCGCCTGGGACGGCTCGCAGAAGCTGCCGATTCGGCTGCTGGCGACGGCTCATGACGCCCTGTTGGCCGGCCGACCGGTCGAACGCCTGTGCCGCCCACTCGCCGGCTGGATGAGGTTCATCGAGCGGCAGGCGCGGGCCGGCGTGGCGATTGTCGATCCGCTGGCCGAGACGTTGGCGACGGTGGGGCGGGCCGGCGGCGTGGCGCGGTTTCTGGAACTACCGGTATTCCCGCCCGCCTTGGCCATCGCGCTCAAGGCGCCAGTCGAAGCCGCCTACGACCGCCTCACCTAGCCGTACGCATCAGCGAAGCTCCAGCGGGTGCGGAAAGCAGTCGTTCACCCGCAGATGTCACATTCCTGGCCGTCGCTAGCAGCTCGCTGACAGACCATGAACCTGCAAGACTATTGGATGACGGCCGTCGGAAAGCGGGGCGACCCCGTGCCCGTTCCGGTCGACGTGAGAAATCCAATCGACGTGCGGGCCGTGCTTCGCATCGGGCTCTTCTCCGGTGGCGCCTTCGCGGGCCTCGGCGTCCTGCGGATCATGCTTTCGCCTCAAACGTCTCAAGGCGGGCTGGGCCAGCACTGGCCAGCTTTGCTGCTGCTCGCCATCATTTGCGGCCTTGTCGTATGCGCGATCATTCTGCTGACGCCGCTGGCGCTCTGGCCACTCGAGCGACGGCGGTTGGGAGAAGGACTCGAGGCCACCGCCGACGCCTGGTCGCTTTCGGAACTGGATCGTCACATCCAGGATATCCGATCACTGCACGCCAAAGCCCACGGGCCTGAGAAAGCGCTGCACGGCAGGCACCTCGCCTGGCTGGAAGCCCGGCGGGAGACGCGGGTCGATCTAAGCTAAATCCCCGGCCGCCGCGTCGAGCAGCAGATACGCCCTGCCCCCGTCCGACGACAGCAGCGCCGCCACCAGCAGCCCGCCGCGATCCCGCTCGGCCGCCTCGTCCAGCATCCCGGTGAACCGGCGCAGATAGCGTTCCGCCTGGCCGCGCAGGGCGGCGTCGGAGAACAGGCGTCTCACCAGGCGGCGGATGGCGGCGGGGGCCAGGCGCTTGACCACTTCGCGGGCGCCGCGGCCGTCGCGGGTCTGCACGGCGGCGGCGATCTCGTCGATCTTGGGCTTGGGCAGCAGGGCGATGGGGTCGATGCCCATGGCCTCGATCTCGGCGACCAGCCGTTCGGCCAGGCCCTCGGCGTCGTCGGGGGTGTCGTCGATGGTCTGCAGCAGGTCCTTCCAGCTCCAGGCGTCGCCGATGGTGGCGGGGCCGGCGGCCGGCGCGGCGTCACGCGCGGCCGGAGGAGCCGCCGGTTCGCGGCCCCCGGCGGCGTCGAACACGCTGCGGAACTCCTCGTCGGTGGCCGTCGGGGTCAGGCGCAGGCGCTGGCGGGTGGTCGGCTCGCGAACCGGCGAGACCAGGGCCTCCATTCCACGATGTTCAGGGCCGCGATGCTCGGACACGCGTGGCTCGGGCGCCTCGCGCCGGATGGCGGGCGCGGCGCTGCTCGCCCCGCCGGCCACCGCGCCCATCAGGCGGGCGGCTTCGCTGAGCATGTCGTAGTTGCGGCGCACCCGCTCCTGGAAGGCCGAGTCGATGGCCTGGGTTTCCTCGGCGGTGCGGCGGGCGGCGTCCATCAGCTCGTCGATGCCGCGCTCGACCGAGTCCTTGATCGCCTCGACCCGGCCCTGGGCCTGGGCCGGCAGGCTGTCGGTGCGGCTCTCGACCTCGGTCAGCATCTTTTCCAGCCCGCTCAGCGTGGCGGACACGGCGGCGACGCTTTCCTCCAGCCGCTGAGCGGCGCGCGAGCCGGCCTGTTCGACCATCTGGGCCGACTGCTCGATCAGTTCGCGGGCGTCGTTCAGCCGGGCCTCGAAGATGGCGTCGGCCTTCTGGTGGGCGGCGAAGGCGGCCTCGTTGAGCTGGTCGACCCGGCCCTGGGCGGCCTGGGCATGGCCCTCGGCGGCGCTGCGGGCGGCCTCGGCCGAGCCGGCCAGGGCGTCGATGGAGGCCTTCATCTCGGCTTCGAGCGCCGAGCGCTCCTGGCTGGCGATGTCGGCGACCTTGCCCAGGCTCTCGGCGGTCTGGCGGGCGATGGACTCGCGCTCGGCCTGGGCCGCGGCGGTGATTTCGCCCAGCCGCGTGGCGGCGTCGCCGATCAGCTGGCGCAGCATCTCGGCGCTGCGGGTCGACTTCTCGGAAAGGTCAGTGGCGCTGTTGGTGGCCGCGGTCATGTATTCGGCCAGCTGGGCCGCGCGGGTCTCGGCCTGGGCGGCGAAGTCCTCCTGGTCGGCGCGGATGGCGTGGGCTGCGGTGACCAGCGAGGCGCGCTGTTCGGTCAGGCCCTCCTCGACCAGACGCATCTGGTCGCCGACCCCGATCCCGGCCGTCTCGAGGCGGCCGATCTGGCGGGACAGGTCCTCGGCGGCGACGCGGGCGGCGTCGCTGGCCTCGCCGGCGGCGGCGGCCAGGTCGGCGGCGCGGGCGGTCAGGGCGGCCTCGGCTTCACGCAGCTGGGTTTCGGCCAGGTCGGAGGCCTCGGCGACCATGCGGGCCTGGCGGGTGATGGCGTCCTCGACGGCGGCCGAGCTGGCGTCCAGGGTCTGGCCCATGATCTCCAGCGACTCGCGCTCGCGGGCCAGTTCCCCGCTGAGCTGGCGGGCGCTGCGGGCGGCGCTGGCGGCGGTCTCGCTGAGCTTCTCGGTTTCCTCGGCCATCGACTGGTTGAGGGCCAGCATGGTGTCGCGGGCGTCCTTGGCCGAGGCGGCGGCGGCGTTGATGCGGCCCTGGATGGCCTCGACGGCCGAGCCGGCCTCGGCGGCGGCCAGGGCTGCGGGACCCAGCATGCGCGTGGCGACATCGCGGCTGCGGCGCACTTCGGCCGCCAGCTTGCGGCTCTGGTGCAGGGTGTAGGCCGAGATCCAGACCAGAAGCAGCGGCCCCACGACCAGCAGCCCGAACACCATCCAGGCGACCGGGGTCTCGGTCAGCGGAGCGACGTTGTGGATATAGCCGTAGGCAAACGCCAGGGGCGCGACCGGCCAGACGGCCGAGAAGATCAGCGCGGCGATCAGGATCGGCCAGAAGGCGGGGCCCTTGTCGCTGGCCAGGGCCGTGGGCGGCTGGGTGATGACGGCGGGGGTCGACGGCGGCTCGGCCGCGGGGCGCTGGGTCATCGCCGGCGGCGGCGACTGCGTGTCTGCGGCCATCTCGACGGTGGGCATTTCGAGGACGGGCGCCTCGACGATCTCCAGGTCGGTGTCGGTCACCGCCGGCGGCTCGGGGGCATCGGCGTTGCCCTCGCTCAAACCGGGACGGGCGACGATCGGAGGCGGCGTCAGCCGGGTGAAATCGAAAGGCGGTCGGGATCTGGCCGTCATGCGCCGACGTGGTTCCTGGGCGGCCGGATGGTGATCTTCAAGCGCTGGCCCCGGCCCATGACTTCTCGCGCTGGGTGAAAACTATCGATGAAAAGGCCGCGCGGAAAGCGGCTTGCAAAGAATATGTTAAGGTCTTGACGTCGCAGGCAGAGTCTAGCGCGTCTCAGACGGTCTTGAGGGCCGCGGGCTTCAGTTCGGGGCAGTCCGGATTGGTCCTGGCGGACTGGCGTGCGGGGGCGGGCGTGCGCTCGATGATGCGCTCCGCCTTGGGGGGATGCCGGTCGGGCAGGTCGACCTTGATCCCGAAATGGCCAAACGCCACCGCCGCCAGCCAGACAAGGGCCGCCGCGATGATGTCGAGGATGAACTGCATGATGCAGGCCCCGTTCCCGAATAGCGCCGTTATCCCTCAGGTCGGGTCCTGCGACAATATGGCGGGGGATGAACTTTTGGACAGGTTTCAGGCGCGCGAGAGCGCTCTGGGGAGTCGGGCCGCACCGATGACGCCCGCTAGCGCCATAACCGCCATGGCCAGGTAGCCGAGCGATCCGAAGCGATCGAACAGCGGCCCGGACGCCAGCGTGGCCAGGCCGATCAGCAGGCCGCTGGACAAGGTGGTGGCCAGGGACTGCGCCGCCGAGGCGAAGCGGGCCGGCGCGCGCAGCTGGATCAGTTGCAGCGAGCCGATGAAGGTGGCGGTGAAACTCAGCGCATGCAGGGCCTGCAGCGGAAACAGCAGCAGGGGCGGCAGGACCAGCGGGCTGGCGCACCAGCGCAGGAGCGCCGCCACGCCGCCGATCAGGATCAGCCGTTCAGGACCGACTCGCCGGCGGATGCGCTCGGCCATCAACATGAAACCGATCTCAGCTATGACGCCGGTTGCCCACAAGGCGCCGATCACGAAATCGGAGATCCCCTGCCCCTGCCACAGCAGGCTCGAGAAGACATAGTAGAAGGCGTGGGTGGCCTGGATCAGTCCGGCGGAGACGATGATCAGCATGAAGGTGCGGTCGCGCAGAAGCTGGCCAAGCCCGGCCCAGCGGTCGGAGCGGCTGGCGGGGGCCGCCCCGCCCTCATGCACCGGCTCGGGTGGCAGCAGCAGGCGGGCGAAGACGCCGCTCAGCAGTGCGGCGGCCACGGTCCAGGCCAGGATCGCGCCGGACCCGAACGACGCCAGCACCACTCCGCCGAGCAGGTTGCCGACAACGAAGGCCATCGAGCCGACCGAACGCGCCGGGCCGTAGGCGAAGCCCTCCCGCGCGGCGAGGCGCAGGGTCATCACATCGCCCAGCGGCGACATCCCGCCCTGCAGGCATGCGCCCGCCAGCCAGCAGAGCAGCCAGACGGGAAAGCCCTGGAACAGGGCGATGGCGCCGAACGCCAGACCTGAGCCAAAACCCAGCAACATCAAAGGGGTGCGGCGAAGTTTGAACCCATCGGCCGAGACCGCCAGGGCCGGACCGCTGAACAGCCGTCCCAGCATCGGCGCGGACAGGATCATGCCGATCTGCGCGCCGTTCAGGCCATGGTCGTGAAACCACACCGACATGTAGGGCAGGCTGGCGCCGGTGCCGATGAAGATCCCGGCGTAGTAGAGGCCCATGCGCAGCGAGGTCGGCATGGGCGGCTGCTAGACTGAGTCGCCGCTATTTCACCTCGGCCTGCCACAGCGAGGGCCAATCGTCGGGCGGGACGCCGTGGCAGTCGGGCATCATGTATTGCGTGACCAGCAGAAAGCTCGTCCCGTCCCAGACCCAGTCGCTCATAGCGCCGCAATCGCCGATGCCGCGCATCTTGTCGAAATTGCTGAGCATCTGCTTGGCGGGATCGAAGCTGATGTTCATCAGCTCGTTGGTCGGCTGGTCCTCGGCGCCCGGGGCATAGGGCGGGATGGCCGGCTTGGCCCCGCCGCCCTTCTCATCGGTCACGAACAGCTCGTAGAAGGTGTTGTAAGCCCCCGCCGAGCAGGGGATGCCCCAGAACAGCTTTCCAGGCGCCAGGCGGGCCACCACCAGGTCGTAATTCCCCGCCTTGGGATCGAGGTCGCATTCGGCGAGGGCCGGATTGGCCTTGAGCGCCGCCGGCGGGGTCTTGGGCAGGCCGGCCTGGCTGACCGGCTTGGCGGCGATGATGATCGGCCGCCGCGGAGCCGGCGGGACCGCCGAAGCCGGGGTGGGACCGGGCTTGGCCAGCGCCGTGGCGCCCCCGACCCGGCCCTGGGCGTCGTCGAGCCAGAGCAGGCTGGCTGACAGGCCCGACAGCGAGAACCGGCTGCGGTCGGTCTTGCTGGCGCCCTTGACCAGCAGGCCATCGCCGTTGCGGATGGCGGCCAGGAAGGCCTCGGCCCGCGGCCCGACGAGTTCGACCCGCCACATGCCGTCCTTGGACGGGGCGTTGAGATCGGCGAATCCCGGCAGCGGTTTGCCGTCCAGTAGCAGCTGCCAAACGGTCGGCTGCCGGCCGGCTTCGTCGTCGCTGGCCATGGCCGAGATGACCACCTTGACCGGCGCGCCGGGTCCGGCGGCGCGGCGGATGGTGAAGAAGGCCGCCAGTTCGAAGGTGTCGCCGGCGAAGGTCATCGCCTCGCACGACTTGATGTTGTCGCAGACCGCCGACCAGTCCTTGAATTCCTTGAACACCTCCGCCCTGGCCGGCGCCGCCAGGGCCAAGGCCAATACTAAGCTTTGACCAAGGACGACGAAAACACGGCGGATCATGGGTCAACTCGCGGGAAACGGCGGCAGGTCCAGGCGTCTAGCCTGAGCCATCTTGACATAGAGGTCGAGGATTTCGCGATCCAGATCGTCGTCTTTCGCGGCCTCGACCGCCTCGTGCAGGGCGATGAGGGCCCGGCGCAGGTCGGCGTTGACCGCGTCCAACGCCTCGATGGTCGCCTCCCCGTCCTGAACCTCGGCAAAGGGCCCGTAGCCGCCGCCCCTGGCCAGCATGGCGCGGATGGCGCCGTTCTCCCAGATGCGGGCGGCGGCGCCGCGGTCGGCCTCCTGGGCGGCCAGCATGGAGATCATGCCGACGATGCCGATGCGGCTGGTCATGAAATCGCCCATGGCTTCGGGCGGCGGCGGGTTGGAGAAGGCCACGAAATTGCCCAGCAGCAGTTCGGCGACGGTCGGGGTCATGCCTGCGCCTCCAGCAGGGCCATGCCTTGCGAAAGGCGGTCGGCCAGGATGATGTCCTGGCGGCGGGCGGTGTACCAGCCCGAGAAGCCCAGCACCGGGTCCTTCAGGCCGCCGTCGCGGAACTCCTTGGCCGAGGAGGTCCAGATGGCCTGGCCCTTGACCGAGGCGAACAGCTCCCACCAGGCGAAGGCCTTGAGATCGACCTTCAGGCCGCTGGCCTTTTCCCAGAGGGCGATGGCCTGGGCGCGCGGGACCATGCCGCAGACCCGCTCGGTCTCGCCGTAGCACCACAGCGGGTCCATGGCCCAGCCCAGGTCCTCCAGCGGATCGCCCAGATGGGCCATCTCCCAGTCGAGCAGGGCGATCACCCGGCCCTCGCCGTCATGCAGGAAGTTGCCGGTCCGATAATCGCCATGCACGACGCTGAGCTTCTGGGCCGGCGGCGGCGGGTTGGCGCGCAGGCGGCGGATGGCGGCGCGGACGATGGGCTGGGGATGCAGTTCGTCGGCCTCAATGACCCCCGACCAGTAGTCCAGTTCGCGCTTCCAGCAGGCGTCCAGAGCCGGCGCCTCAGCCGCCTCGCTGATCGGCAGGGTCAGCGGGTCGGCGGCGGCGATGGCGCCCAGATGACCGAAGAACTGCTCGCCGATGGCCCGGGCGTGGTCGCCATAGGGCGGGGCGCTGAACGGGCTGCCGGCCTTGCCGCCGTCTATGCGGCCCATGATGAAGAAGGGCCGCTCGAGTTCGGCCCCCTCCTCCTCGAGCGCGATGGCTTCGGGCACCGGCAGGCCGCGGCCGTGGAAGCTGCGGAAGGCCAGAAATTCCAACCGCCGGTCGGTGTCGATCAGGCTGCCGACCGGGTCGCGCCGCAGGATCAGCGGCTTGATCGTCCCGCCGACGTCGGCGTCGAAACGATAGGTCTCGCGGCTGGCCCCGCCGGGGATGCGGGCCATGGCCACAACCTTCGTCGGCAGGCCCGTGGTGCGGGTCAGGTAGGCTTCAAGCTGTTCGGTAAGGCTCAAGGCGCGAAGTCCAGCATGTCCTTGAAGCCCGAAGGGCCGTGCGGGCCGATGGCCAGCTGCTCCAGCACCCCCCTGCCCTTGCGGACCTTGCCGGCGGCGTCGGTGAAGGTGACCTTGGAAAGCGCCTGAACGTGCAGATGGAAGGGCATCTTGGGATCGGCCTGGGCCAGGCCGATGTCCTCGCGTTCGACCGCCAGCTGGCCGTGGTTGTGGCCGTGGCTCCATTTGGGATGGGTGTAGCCCAGGCCCAGCATCAGGAACTCGTATTCCGGCTCGAAGGCGATCTGGCCCGCCGGCTTGCCGTAGTCGTCGGTGAGCTGGATGGTCGCCGACCTGGCGTGGCGGGTGCCGCTCTTCCACTCGATCTTGGCCTGGCCGTTGAGGTGATGCATGCCGGCCTCGTCCGAGCCGTCCGGCGTCCAGACGGCGCGGGTGTTCCACGGCCGTCCCAGGGCGTCGTCGTTGCTGTGGAAGAAGAAGCTGCCGTCGTCGAAGCTGAGCGGCGACCACAGCCAGAAGAACTGCTGCGGCTGGGGCGGCACGACCTCCTGGCTGTCGCGGGCCCCGACCGGCCGCACCCCCCAGGAGCGGTCGCGGGTGCCGACGAAGCCGTCGACCGACTTCTTCACCCCGTCCAGCTCGATCCAGCCCTCGTAGTGGCCGTTCTGGGTCAGCCGCGTGTAGTCCATGAAGGCCCGGGTGCTGATCCGGCGGATGAAGCGCGGCTCCTCGATGGGGGCGGCGCGGCTGGTGAAGACGATCTCGGCCTTGAGGCCCTTGTCCGGCGCATTGACGATGAGCTTCAGCCTGTGGAGCGGCTCGAGGATCTCGATCTTGATCGGCCCCACTTCCAGATCCATGCGGTCGCCCAGCCAGCCGCTGGCGTGCAGCGCCGTCTCGACCCCGTCGCGCACCACCACGAAGGCGGCGTCGGTGATGTTGAGGTGCGGATAGACCCCGAAGGCGGCGGCGAAGAAGTCCTCGCCTTCCTTGGGGTGATAGCCATTGAAGAAGTAGCGGTCGTAGAAGTTCCGGTCGGTGCCGCCATAGGCGATGGGATCGGGCGTCTGGTGGATCGGATAGTCGTCGCCTCGGGTCAGCGCCATGGGATATCCTCCGTGGGCGCGCCGCCTCGCTGGGGGAGGATGGGCGGCTTTACGCCTTCATCCTCCACGGTAAGGTCGGGCCAGGGCCGTATCAACGGTGACGCGGGGGAAGTTTTCGTGACGATCTGGACCAGACGAAACTGGATGACCCTGGCCGCCCTGATGGGGCTGGGCTCGGTGGCCATCGGGGCGTTCGCGGCGCATGGGGCGGAGCCGCGCGCGGCCGAGCTGCTGAGGACCGGGGCCAGCTACGAGTTCATGCACGCCATGGCCACCTTCGCCTGCGCCACCTTCATGCAGGTGGGCGCCAGGCGGGCCCGGTTCGCGCCGGCCTGGTTCCTGGGCGGGATCGTGCTGTTCTCGGGCTCGCTCTACGCCCTGGCGTTCGGGGCGTCGCCTTGGGTCGGGGCGATCACCCCTATCGGCGGCGTGAGCTTCCTGATCGGCTGGGCGATCCTGATCTGGGCCGCCAGAGGGGTCGATCAGTCGCCGGCCTGATCCCTGGGCAGAGCCAGGAGCCAGATCGCGGCCGCCGAGCCCAGAAGCGCCACCAGCATCACCCCGGTCATCGGCCGGGCGGTGCCGTCGTGGAAGGCTCCCGAGGCCCAGGACGCGAAGGCCCCCACGCCAAACGACATGCCGCCCATCAGGGCCGAGATCGAACCCGCCCGCCGGGGGTCGACACTCAGGGCCCCGGCCATGGTGTTGCCCTGCATCAGGCCGTAGCTGGCCAGGGTCATGAACAGCAGCGGCAGCAGCAGCCACATGCCGCCAAGGCCCGTGGCGGCGTCGGCGAACATCAGGATGGCGAAGCCGCTGGCGACGAGGCTGGCGCGGCCCAGCACATAGTCTGGGTGATGGCGGCGCAGCAGCCAGCGATTGACCTGGCTGGCGCCGATGACTCCAAAGGCATTGACCCCGAACACCCAGCCGAAGGTCTGCGGCGAGAAGCCGTACTGGTCGATGATCAGATCGGGCGAGCCGGAGATGTAGGTGAACAGCACCGCCCCGTTCAGCGCCCCGGCCAGGCTGTAGCCGATCAGCCGGCGCTGGCGCAGCAGTTCGGCATAGGCGCGGAAGGGGTTCTCCGAACGGGCCAGAGCCGCCGTCTCGTCCGAACGGCTCTCGGTGAGGAACAGCATCACGGCCACGCAGATGGCCACGCCGAAACCGGCCAGCAGCCAGAAGATGCCGCGCCAGCCGGCGACCAGCATCACCCAGCCGCCCGCCAGCGGCGTCAGGATCGGGGCCAGCCCCATGATCAGCATCAGCAGCGACAGCACCCGGGCCGTGTCGGTATGGCCAAAGCGGTCGCGGACCACCGCCCGGGCGATCACCGCCCCGGCGCAGCCGCCCAGGGCCTGCAGGAAGCGCCCGGCGATCAGCCATTCGATACTGGGCGCCAGGGCGCAGAGCACGGAAGCGGCCATATAGACCACCGCCCCCACCATGACCGGCGCGCGGCGACCGAACCGGTCCGAGGCCGGGCCGTAGATGAACTGGCCGATGGCCATGCCGGCCAGGAAGGCGGACAGGGTCGCCTGGGTCGCCCCGGCGCTGGCCCCCAGCGTCTTGCCGATGGAGGGCAGGGCCGGCAGGTACATGTCGATGGAGACCGGCGCGAAACCGGTCATCGCCCCCAGCAGGATGATCAGGCCCCATGGGGTCGGGGCGGGCCTGGCGTTGTCGGGCGGAATGGTCACGGCGGGGCTCATAGCATCTTGCCTTCCCCGACGGCGACCCGTCACGGTCCCCAAAACGCTGGAGGAAAGCGACGTGCCCGACGCCCTGCCGATGATGCCGCCCGTGCAGTACGCCGACGTGAACGGCATCCGGATGGCCTATTACGAGGCTGGTCCCAGGACGGGCGTTCCCATCGTGCTCTGCCACGGCTTCCCGGAACTGGCCTTCTCCTGGCGCCACCAGATCAAGGCCCTGGCCGACGCCGGCCGCTGGGTGATCGCGCCGGACCAGCGCGGCTATGGCCTGACCCAGGCCCCCAAGGCGGTCGAGGACTACGACATGGCCCACCTGACCGGCGACCTGGTCGGGCTGCTGGATCACGTCGGCGCGAAGAAGGGCGTCTTCGTCGGCCATGACTGGGGCGGCATCATCGTCTGGCAGATGCCGCTGATGCACCCGGATCGGGTGGCCGGGGTGATCGGGGTCAACACCCCCTTCTATCGCCGCTCGCCGGTCGACCCGATCGCCATCATGCGGGCCCGGATGGGAGACGAAATGTATATCGTCCACTTCCAGAAGCCCGACGAGGCCGACGCCATCCTCGACGCCGACCCGTCCCGATCGATGGACTTCTTCATGCGCAAGCCGCCGGCCCAGGCGCCGGCCTCGGCCGGCTTCGCCACCGAGCGCAAGCCGGGCGACCCTTCGGCCTTCGCCATGGTGCGGCTGTTCCAGGCCTGGGACCCGGCGGCCGATCCGCGCGAGAAATTCCTGACGCCGCAGGAGTTCCAGGTCTTCGCCGACAGCTTCAAGGCCAGTGGCTTCACCGGCGGCATCAACTGGTACCGCAACTTCACCCGCAACTGGCAGGCCTCGGCCGACCTGCCGACGAGCGTCACCCAGCCCGCCCTGATGGTGATGGCCGAGAAGGACGCGGTGCTGCCGCCCTCCGCCGCCGACGGGATGGAGGCCTATGTGACCGACCTCGAGAAGAAACTGGTGACCGACAGCGGCCACTGGACCCAGCAGGAACAGCCCGAGCAGTTGAACCGCATCCTGATCGATTGGCTGGATAAGCGTTTTCCCGTCTAGGGACTCTCCCCCAGGGAAAGCGGATCGGCTAGAAGGCGCGGATGGATCGTTCGTTGCCTACGCCGCCGCTCGGCGCCGCCCAGTCCCGCCGGGGCCTGTATCCCGAGATCGAGGCGCACGCCTTCGGCTGGCTGCCGACCGGCGGGCCGCATGAGCTCTATTACGAGGAGTGCGGCAATCCCGAGGGCAAGGCGGCCATCGTGCTGCACGGCGGCCCGGGCGGGGCGATCAACCCGACCATGCGGCGGTTCTTCGATCCGCAGAAGTGGCGGGTGGCGCTGTTCGACCAGCGCGGCTGCGGCAAGTCGCGGCCCAACGCCAGCCTGGAGGACAACACCACCTGGACCCTGGTCGAGGACATCGAGCGGCTGCGCAAACATCTGGGTGTCGAGAAGTGGACCGTGTTCGGCGGCTCCTGGGGCTCGACCCTGGCCCTGGCCTACGCCGTCACCCACCCCGAGCGGGTCGAGGCGCTGGTGCTGCGCGGCATCTTCCTGGTCAGCCAGCGCGAGCTGAAATGGTTCTACCAGGACGGCGCCTCGATGCTGTTCCCCGACGCCTGGGAGCGGTTCCGGGCGCCCATCCCCAAGGCCGAGCGCGGCGACATGATCAGCGCCTACCACCGGCGCCTCACCCACACCGACCGCAAGGTCCAGGCCGAGGCGGCCGCCGCCTGGAGCCAGTGGGAAGGCGACACCATCTCGATCCGCGGCCCCGAGGCCCGGCCGCCCAAGTTCAACGAGGTCGACTTCGCCGTCGCCTTCGCCCGCATCGAGTGCCACTTCTTCGCCAACAAGGGCTTCTTCGCCGAGGACGGCTGGCTGCTCAAACAGGTCGGCAAGATCCGCCACATCCCCGGCTGGATCGTCAACGGCCGCTTCGACGTGGTCACCCCGCTGGAAACCGCCTGGGCGTTGCACAAGGCCTGGCCGGAGTCGAAGTTCGAGGTGGTCTGGGATGCCGGGCATGCCTCGACGGAGCCAGGCGTGATCGACGCGCTGATCCGGGCGACGGACGAGGCGGCGTTGGTTTAGGCCCCTGCCCCGGAGGGTTAGAGAAGGGCGCCACGGCCGGCGGTGACTTCCGAGTAGCGATGGACGCGTACGGACTGCACCAGGCCAAAGCCAATCATCACCGTGAGCATCACGGTGCCGCCGTAACTGAGCAGCGGCATCGGAACCCCCACGACCGGCGCCAAGCCCATGACCATCGCCCCATTGATTAAAACGTAAAGGGCGAACGTCGCCGTCACACCCGACGCCCCAAGTCGCCCGAAATGGCTGTGGCTGGTCGAGGCGATCCTCAGCGCCATGAAGATGATCGCGCCATACAGGAACAGCACCGAGAAGCACCCCACGAACCCGAACTCCTCGGCCAGGGTGGCGAACATGAAGTCGGTGTGTTTCTCGGGCAGGAAGTTGAGCTGGCTCTGCGAGCCCAACCCGAACCCCTTGCCCAGCAGGCCGCCGGAGCCCAGGGCGATCTTGGACTGCAGGATGTGGTAGCCCTCGCCCGAAGGGTCCTTCTCCGGGTGCAGGAAGGTGAAGACCCGGTTGCGCTGGTAGTCGTGCAGCAGGAACTCGAAGGCCAGCGGCGCGGCGACCATCAGCGCCACGATCCCGGCCACGATCAGCCGCAGGGAAAGCCCGGCCAGCACCATCATGGCCACGCCGGTGGCGACGATCAGGATGGCGGTGCCCAGGTCCGGCTGCACCGCCACCAGCAGGGCCGGCGCGCCGATCATCGCGGCGGGGACCAGCAGCCACCAGGAGAAGCGGGCATGGTCGCCGGAAAGGCCGTGGTAGAAGCGCGCCAGGGCCAGCACCACCCCGATCTTCATGATCTCCGAGGGCTGGATGCGGATGGGGCCGATGTCCAGCCAGCGCTGGGCCCCCTTGGCCACATAGCCGAAGGCCTCCACGCCCACGAGCAGCACCAGGGCCACGCCGTAGACGATGTAGGCCACGCTGAACCAGACCCGCAGGTCGACCATGGCCAGCACGATCATGATCACGAAGAAGACGCCGAAGCGGATCAGGTGCGGCGCGGCCCAGGGCAGCCAGGACTGTGGGGCGGCGGAATACATCATCATCGCCCCGATCCCGGCGATCAGGCACAGGAACAGGCAGAAGGCCCAGTCGATCTCGCTGAACTTGACGATGGGCCGGTCGCGCTCGCCGGGACGGGTCAGGGCCGAGACGGTCAAGTGGGGGCTCCGGGCGGCGGCGGGGGCGCGGCGTCGGGCAGGTCCGGCGCGGCGCCTTCGGTATCGGCGCCGGGGTCGACGTCCGGCATCGGCATGGGTTGTTCGATCAGGCTGCGCAGCTCGGGGTCCTTGAGCAGCACCGTGCGCATGATCTCGCGGGCCCGGGGGGCGGCCTCGGTGGCGCCCGAGCCGCCGCCATGTTCGACCAGCAGGCTGAGCGCATAGCGCGGATTGTCATAGGGGGCGAAGGCGACGAACCAGTTGTGGTCCTTGAGTTTCCAGCCGACGCTCGAACTCTTGCGCGAGGCGACCTTGTCGTAGCTGCGCACCTGGGCCGTGCCGGTCTTGCCCGCCATCTTGATCGGCCCCAGCCCCAGCTGGCTCTGGCGATAGGCGCCGCCGCTGACGTCGTTGGCCACCGCCGCCATGCCCTCGCGGACGATGGCGATGTGCTCGGGCGAGAAGGGCAGGTCCGGAGCCTCCGAGCCCCTGGGCTGCTCCACCCCGCCGATCGACTTGACCAGGCGTGGATTGAGCGCCTTGCGGCCGTTGGCCAGCCGCGCGGTCATCACGCAGAGCTGCAGCGGATTGACGTTCAGCAGTCCCTGCCCGATCCCGTAGCTGGGGGACTCGCCGGGATACCATTTGGGGTCGGAGGGCCGGTGCTTCTTGACCCAGTCGGTGGAGGGCAGCGTGCCCGCCATTTGGCCGGTGATGCCGATATCGAAGGTCTGGCCGATGCCGAACGGGCCGGCCACCGAGGCGATGCGGTCGGGACCGATCTTCAGCGCCACCTGGTAGAAGTAGATGTCGCAGCTGTTCTTGATGGCGTCGTGCATGTTCTGCGCGCCATGGCCGTCCTTCTTCCAGCAGTGGAAATAGCGGCCGCCGAACCACCAGGCGCCGCCGCAGACATAGCGATCCTGCGGCGTAATCATGCCGCTTTCCAGCGCCGCCAGCGCCACCATGGTCTTGAAGGTCGAGCCGGGCGGATAGGTCCCCGACAGCGCCTTGTCGAGCAGCGGCCGGCGCTCGTACTCGTTCAGCGCCTTGTACTCCGGCACGGTCAGGCCGCGCACGAAGCGGTTGGCGTCGAAGCTGGGGGCCGAGAGCAGGCACAGGAGGTCACCCGTCCGGCAGTCCATGACCACCGCCGCGCCGCTCTGTTCGCCGAACACCTCCAGGGCGCGCTCCTGCACGTCCACGTCGATGGTCAGGCGGATTTCCTTGCCCGGGGTGGGGGCGATGTCGCCCCGCGGATCCTGGCGGACCACCCGGCCTTTGGCGTCGACCTCCTGCTTCTGGGCGCCCGGCTTGCCGCGCAGCTGCAGGTCGAAGGCCTTCTCGATGCCCTGCCGGCCGATACGGAAACCGGGGTTGTAGAGCAGCGGATCGGGGTTGGCGCCGGCCGCCTTGACGTCCTTGTCGTTGACCTTGGCCACATAGCCGATGACATGGGCGAAGGCGCCGCCGTGCGGATAGACCCGCACCTCGCCCATGTCGGCGGTGACGCCCGGCAGTTCCGGCGCGCGGACATTGACGCGGCTGAACTCCTCCCAGGTCATGTCCTCCATCACCGAGACCGGCGACCGCTTGGGCGCGCGCTTGATGTCCTTGACCAGCCGGATGCGGCGCTTGTCGTCGATGGGCACCAGGTTGGAGAGTTCCGCCACCGTGGTCTCGACATCCATGCCCCCGTCGCGGGCCACCAGCAGGCGGAAGTTTGGACGGTTGGAGGCCAGGGTGACGCCGTTGCGGTCCAGGATCAGCCCGCGCGGCGGCGGCACCAGGCGGAAGTTGAACTTGTTGCTCTCGGCCAGCTTGGCGTAGCGGTTGGCCTCGACCAGCTGCAGGTGGACCAGCTGGCCGCCCAGCGCCACCAGCCCCAGGCCGGTCAGGCCGCCCATGAGGAAGGCGCGGCGGGTAAAGACGCCCTGCCGCTCATTGACCTCGGAAAAGAAGATTGAAGGCTCGCTCACCGGAACCTCACATCCGCGTCCTCGAACCGGTCGATCAGCCGGTGTGCGAACGGATAGAGCAGGCTGGTGGCCAAAAATTGCCAGAAAACCGCGATCAGGCTGGGCGGGGTCCTCGCGTCCATCACCGTGAAGAAATAGCCGGCCAGCATGGCGAGCGCGCTAAAGCCCGCATACCAGGCCCACATCATCGGCCGGCTCTGGCCGGTCATCATGTTGCGCACGGTCAGCGCCCCGGCATAGGCGACCAGCAGCGACAGGGCCCACAGGCCGGCGGGCGCGCCCCAGAAGATGTCCAGCAAGACGCCCATGAGCAGCAGCACGATGGGGGCCAGGATCGAGGGCCGGATCACCGCCCAGGCGAAGGCGCAGATCATCGGGAAGACCGGCTCGGGCAGCTGCTGGCCGAAGATGCGGATGGGCGTGGCGAACAGCATGGCCGCCAGCACGCAGAGCAGGGCGGGCAGGCCCAGCCACCGCCAGGGGTTCAGCGGCCGGGCGGTGTCGAAACTCACTGCGGCGCCCCCGCGGGGGTTGTGGGTTTCACCGGGGGTTTGGCCGGTGGCTTGGGCTTGTCGGCGGGTTTGTCAGCCGGCTTTGGGGTCGGCTTGTCCGCCGGCTTGGCAGGCCGGTCGGCGTCCGGGGTCGGCTTATCGGCCGGCTTTGGGGCCGGTTGATCGGCGACGATGCGGGCCTGCGGGTCCTCGGTGATTACCGGCGGCAGGGTCGAGGTCGACAGGGCCTGCTGGTTCACCAGCTGGCTGTAGTCGGTGAACTTGAGGATACGCACCCAGTCGATAGCCTGACTGTCGCTGTCCAGCACCACCCGCCAGGCGCCGTCCAGGCCCTTGACCGCCCGGCCGACCGGCAGGCCGCGCGGGATGACGCCGCCGTCGCCGCTGGTCAGCACCCGGTCGCCCTGCTTCACCGGATCGCGGCCGCGCAGGTAGTCCAGCTTGGGGTTGGGTCCGCCGTCGCCGGTCAGGATGGCCCGGGCGTTGGTGCGGTCGATCATCACCGGGGTGCGCGAGATCACGTCGGTCAGCAGCAGGATGCGGCTGGCGCCATTGGTCACCCCGACCACCCGGCCGACCAGGCCGCGCTCGCTGATCACCGGAAAGCCGATCTGCACGCCCTTTTCCGAGCCGACATCGGCCAGGCGGGCGTTGGCGTAGGGCCCGCGCGAGTCCGAGACGACATGGGCGGTGACCATGGGAATGGGCGGGTCGGTCTTGACGCCCAGCACGGCGCGCAGCCGCTCGTTCTCGTCCTGCAGGGCGATGGCGCGGTCGTGCCAGCCCTGTTCGACCAGCAGTTCCTTCTTGAGGTGGCGGTTCTCGCTGGCGGCGAAGAAGTAGCTGCCGATGGCGCCGAAGAAGTCGCCGGCCCAGCGCGTCGGAGCGGCCACCACGCCGTTGGCCTTGGAAGCGGCGACGTCGACCACCTGCCGGGCCTTGGGATAGGCCTTGTCCTCAAGGGTCTCCCGCCGGTCGCTGAGCAGCACGGCCGCGGCGATGACGATGCAGACGATGAGGGCCACCGCCGCCGTCCAGGTCAGCGGGACCTTGAGTTCGCCGAAAGGATCCTGGCGGAACGCCACCCTGTGTTCTCCGTCGGGGCACCCCGCCCCGAATCAGGACGGTTTAGGAGAGCGTGGACTCGAGAACGCCCTTCATCCACTTGGGATGTTCAAGAACCTTGCCACAGCCCAGGGCCACGCAGCTCAGCGGGTCGTCGGCCACGGTCACCGGCAGGCCGGTGTGGTCGCGGATCTCGGCGTCCAGGCCGCGCAGCAGGGCGCCGCCGCCGGTCAGCATGATGCCCTTGTCGGCGATGTCGCTGGCCAGTTCCGGCGGGGTGGCTTCCAGGGCGACCTTCACGGCCTCGACGATCTGGTTGACCGGCTCCGCGAGGGCGTCCGCCGCTTGTTTCTCAGAAATCCGGACCTCGCGCGGCACGCCCTGCATCAGGTCGCGGCCCTTGACGTCGATGGAAAGGCCCTCGCCATCGGCCGGGGCCCGGGCGGTGCCGATTTCCTTCTTGATGCGCTCGGCGGTGGTCTCGCCGATCAGGAGGTTATGGTGGCGGCGCATGTAGCTGATGATGGCTTCGTCCATCTTGTCGCCGCCGACGCGAACCGAGCGGGAATAGACGATGCCCGACAGGGACAGCACGGCCACCTCGGTGGTGCCGCCGCCGATGTCGACGACCATCGAGCCGGTGGGCTCATGGATGGGCAGGCCCGCGCCGATGGCCGCGGCCATGGGCTCGTCGATCAGGCCGACGCGACGGGCCGAGGCGTTGAGGCAGCTGTCGTTGATGGCGCGGCGCTCGACGGCGGTGGCGCCCGACGGCACACAGACGATGACCTTGGGGTTCACGAAGCCTTTGCGGTTGTGAACCTTGCGGATGAAATACTTGATCATCTCCTCGGCGACTTCGAAGTCGGCGATGACCCCGTCGCGCATGGGACGGATGGCTTCCATGTGGCCCGGCGTGCGGCCCAGCATCTGCTTGGCCTCAATGCCCACGGCGTGAACGGTCTTGCGGCCGCCGATGTTGCGCAGGGCGACCACCGAAGGCTCGTTCAGCACGATCCCCTTGCCCTTCATGTAGATGAGGGTGTTGGCCGTGCCGAGGTCGATGGCGATGTCGTTGGAAATGGCGCCGAAGAGAGAGCCGAACATTCAGGACCTTGGGTCAGGAGCAAATCGGGACGGTTATACGCTCGCTCTGCAATCCCGGGACCACGCCGCGAGCGCGCTCCCCTGGCGCAGCGTCGAACAACAGAGTCGGTGGGAAATGCAGAACGTGCTGCGGTGTGCCCTGCGAACGTGTTGAATTCAAGGTCTATTAATCGGCCTGCTTCAGGCGGCCGCGCCCAGAATCACCCGGGCTGCGATAACGGCCCGGTTCAGGGGGCCGGACGGGTCTTCAGACGGGCGCTGCCGACGGTTGCATAAGGGTTGTCCTCACCGGCTTCGACCTGGATCGACCACTCTGGAAAGGGGGCCAGGCG
Source organism: Caulobacter ginsengisoli (assembly GCF_030814835.1). Taxonomy (GTDB): domain Bacteria; phylum Pseudomonadota; class Alphaproteobacteria; order Caulobacterales; family Caulobacteraceae; genus Caulobacter; species Caulobacter ginsengisoli. The sequence goes on along the minus strand of NZ_JAUSVS010000001.1, from coordinate 63,236 downwards.
GAAGGCGACGGCCGGGTCGGCGCCGGCGGGCGCGCGGCGCCCGGGATGGCAGGCAACCTCCACCCCGTCGCCGACCGGACGTCCGACACACCAGAACAGCCGATCCGCCGCCCCCGGCCGGGAGCGGCGCATGCGCCAGACCAGGGTGTCGGGCTCCCCGGGCTGAAACACGAAGGCCCAGTGCGTGCTTACCTGCCGGGCCTCCGCCTCGCGGTCGGCCGTCCGCGCCAGCACGAAATCCAGCCCCGCCACCTCGGTGAGCAGAAGGTCGGTCCCATACCAGTTCCCCCGGCCGCTGGCCCCGCCGGGCAGCCGTCCCGGGGCCGCCGCCGGGCCGGCCGCCATCTGCCGCAGGGCGTCGGCGAGGTTGGATTGCAGGCCAGCCGTCAGCGGACCGGCCGGCTTGGCGCCGGCGGGTGAATAGACAATCCGCCCCATCAGGTCCCCGCCCGCCACCAGGCGCGGCCCGTCGGCCTCCAGGAAGATGGTGTAGATTCGCAGCGGCGGGATGAGGGCGCGGCTCATTTCCCCCCGCCGCGTCGAGCATTCGATGGCCAGGATGTCCTCGCCTTCCAGTTCGGCCCCACAACGCGCGATCTCGTCGGGGTCGAAAACCGGGGCCGGGCCCCGTGCGAGCCTCACCCTCAGACCGCCCGTTTCGGAGGGCTGGAAAGCCAGGGTCTCGATTTGCCCGGCCCGCGGGCCGGCGATGGTCCGCAGTTCGATCTGTCCGGGCGCCGGGACCGCGAGACGGACGCGGGCCGCCGGATCGGGCGGACCAAGGCCGGCCGCGACCTGCAGCTCGACCGGCGCCATGGCCTGCAGGCGGTCCAGGAACGCCTCCTCTGGCGACGCGGCCCGGGCGGAGGCGGCGGCGAGGCTCAGAAGGGCGACGAGGAACAGGCTCCGCATCATGATGTCAGATTGGGCCTGGCCGCCGCGCCGCGCATGCCCTGAAAAGGGGCGTCAGCCCAGCGCCGCCAGGATCACCCCGCCGGCGGTAACGGCCCCGAACAGCCACTGCCAGGGGCTGACCCGCTCGGCGAACAGCCGCCGGCCGGCCAGGGCCGCGAACGGCATCTCCACGACGCCGACCGCCCGCACCGGCCCAGCCGGCGACAGGGCCAGCGCGCTGAACCAGCCGGCCGAGGCCAGGGCCCCGAACAGCCCGGCGCCCAGCGACACCCGCCACGACCGCAGCGCGGCGCCCAGCGCCGGGCGCTGGGTCAGGCTCATCCAGATCACCAGGGCGGCCGACTGCACCGCCTGCACCGCCGCCACAGTGATCAGGGCCGAGGGGATGTGGTGGACGGGGTCCAGCCCCAGGGCGGCCTGTCGAAAGGCGTTGGCGCAGAGGGCGAAGCAGGCCCCTGACAGCGTGCCCAGCCAGGCGGCGCTCCAGTCGCGCGGGCCCTCGGCCTGCCGCGGCCATGACAGCGCCATCAGACCCGCCGTGGCGACCAGCACCCCGCCCCAGGCGAGGGGGTTGAGATGGTCATGGAAGAAGGCCCAGCCCATCAGGGCGGCGAACGGCAGGCCGCTCTGCTGGAAGGCGGTGCCCAGGGCGAAGCTCGACCGCCGCATGGCCACCAGCAAAGCGGCGGTGGCGCCGATCTGGGCGAAGGCGCCCAGCACCGACCACAGCCAGAAGATCGCGGTGAAGCGCGGCTGGGCCGGGGTGATGGCCAGGGCGATGGCCACGAAGACCAGACTGAACGGCAGGCCGAACAGGAAGCGCACCAGGGTCGCGCCCCACGGCCCGGCGCCGGTCAGCAGACTGCGCTGAGCGGCGTTGCGGGCGACCTGGAAGCCGGCCGCGGCGACGGTGATGGGAATCCAAAGGAAGGACGTCAAGACTACACCAAACCGAAGTCAACATCCTCGTCCGGGATCGCTGATCTATCGAGGGATAAATCATTTACCGCAGCCGTCGCCTCATCCAACGCGTCAGCGTACTGCAGAAGCTGCTCATATCCCGCAGGTGGGCCTAGTGACTTTGGGGGGGGCTCGCCGCTTGAGAGAATATTAGCCCCCGCTGCGCCTGCCAATGCAGTCACCCCGGCTATGACTGCGTTCGCAAGGAACTTTTTCAAGTCCCTGACCGCACGTCTGTTGAGATTGAGGACCGGGATATCGATTATCCCTTCTTCTATATCCCTAACAATTCTCTCCGAAAGTCTCAGAATGTCTGAGATCAGACTTCCACCAATATTTTCTCTTACGTCAGGGCCAAATTCCGTACGCTGTAACAAAGCCGAGAACTCGATCAATGCCTCGCGCAATACCGAAGCGCTACGCCTCAATACCTCTGCTCTAATCTCTAAAATAGTCGGCGAAACCTTGCGCCTTGAAGCCGGCGCAGCAACCCACTCAAACTGCACCAAGCGCTGCAACGCTTGCAATGTCTGAGTCGTCTCGTAAACCGCCTTAGCTTCAGCTCCCTTCCGAAATGAATTCCGCGTCCACTTGGCGATTCTCTCCCGATCTATCGCCTCGTGCAATTTAATAAATTCACCCGGATTCAATATCGGAGCCCCACCCTTTACTGCAGAATCGATGGACTTGCTTATATGCATTAATCTAGAACTAAACATCATAGTCGCACGTATGCGACTATTTGGCCGCATATGGTTTATTCTAGCTAGATCAGCAATAAGGTTGTCGTCGGCGTTAGCATTGTTGCGTTGAGAATCAAGCCGCTTCAAAAGCGAATTTGCCTCCGCATCCTGGTCCAAGCGGTCCCGGAGCTCAGCCTTGGAACGTTTGAGCTTTTCCCTGCTCACCGGGAGCGGAGGCGGTCGCTGCATTCTCTCCCTATACGATATTCACCATCAATCTAAAATCCTGATGCGATCGCCGTTTCCGGCCGCCCCTTCTCCTTGCGGGAGAACAGGTTGTTCAGCGCATTCACATAGGCCTTGGCGCTGGCGGTCAGGGTGTCGGTGTCGGCGGCCTGGCCGGTGGCGATGCGGCCGTCGTCTTCCAGCCGCACCGAGACCTGGGCCTGGGCGTCGGTGCCCTCGGTGACCGCATGCACCTGGAAGAGGCGCAGCGCCGCCGAATGCGGGACGATCTCGATGATGGCGTTGAACACCGCGTCGACCGGGCCGTCGCCCGTGGCGTGCGCCGTCTTCACCTCGCCATCGACGTCCAGGGTCAGTTCGGCCGACTGGCCTTCGGTGCCGGCCACGACGCGCAGGCGCACGACGCGGATCTTCTCCGACCCCCGGGCCAGGGCGTCATCGACCAGGGCGATGATGTCGTCGTCGAAGACGTGCTTCTTCTTGTCGGCCAGGTCCTTGAACCGCCCGAACGCCTCGTTCAGGGCGTTCTGGCCCAGCTCGTAGCCCAGGCCCTTGAGCTTCTCGCGGAAGGCGTGGCGGCCGCTGTGCTTGCCCATCACCAGGTTGGTGGCGCCCTGCCCCACGTCTTCGGGCCGCATGATCTCGTAGGTCTCGCGGTTCTTCAGCATGCCATCCTGGTGGATGCCGCTCTCGTGGCTGAAGGCGTTCTTGCCGACGATGGCCTTGTTGAACTGCACCGGGAAACCGGTGATGGCCGAGACATAGCGGCTGGCCCGGGTGATGTGCTGGGTGACGATGCCGGTCTCATAGGGCAGCTGGTCTCCGCGCACCTTCAGCGCCATGACGATCTCTTCCAGCGCCGCGTTGCCGGCCCGCTCGCCCAGGCCGTTGACAGCGCATTCCACCTGCCGCGCGCCGCCCTGCACCCCGGCCAGGCTGTTGGCCACGGCCAGGCCCAGGTCGTTGTGGCAGTGGGTCGAGAAGATCGCCTTGTCGGCCCCCTCGACGTTTTCGACCATGTATTTGAACAGGTCCGCGTATTCCGACGGATAGGTGTAGCCCACCGTGTCGGGCAGGTTGATGGTCGTGGCCCCGGCCTTGATCGCCGTCTCGATGGCCCGGCGCAGGAAGTCGCGCTCGGAGCGGGTGGCGTCCTCGGCCGACCATTCGACATCGCCGCACAGGTTGCGGGCGTGACCGACCGATTTGGTGATCGCCTCCAGCACCGCCTCGGGCTCCATCTGCAGCTTGTGCTTCATGTGCAGGGGGCTGGTGGCGATGACGATGTGGATGCGGCCGCGCTTGGCGTGCTTGATGGCCTCGTGGCAGCGGTCGATATCGACCTGGTGGGCGCGGCACAGGCCCGCCACCGTGCTCTCGGTGACGATCTTGGAGACCTCGCGCACCGCCTCAAAGTCGCCGTTCGAGGCGATCGGGAAGCCGGCCTCGATGACATCGACCCCCATCTCCTCGAGGATCTTGGCCAGCTCCAGCTTCTCTTCCAGAGACATGGAGGCGCCGGGCGACTGCTCGCCATCGCGCATGGTGGTGTCGAAGATGATGACTCGATCGCGTTTCGAGTCGGATACCGGGGAAGTCATTGAACGGAGCTTTCGTCGCTTTGTGTCGGGGTCAGGGTCGGATCAACTCACCCCTGAGCGCCCGGCCGCGACAGCGCGCGGCTAAGCGGTCGCCCAGGGGCGGCTAAGCCCCAGGCCGAGAAGAAGCAGGTTGTCGCGGTCGCTGCGCATGCGCCTTCTCTAACGAATCTGGCGAATCCGCGCAAGAGTCTTGCGCGGATGGGCTGTGGATCAGGTCAACGCAGCAAGAACTTTCCGCACGGCGGGCCGCTCGACCATGCGCGCCATGTGCGCCGAGACCTTGGGAAACTGGGCGGGATCGACCCCATCGCCCTCCAGCCAGCCGGCGATGGTGAACAGGTAGGGGTCGCAGATGCTGTAGGCCTCGCCCAGCACCCAGGGCCCCTCGAGCATCTCGGTCTCGATCAGGGTGAAACACTCGGCCATGTTAGAGGCAACCTTGGCCCGCATAGCCTCGTGCGCGGCGGGATCGTCGGCCCAGCGATAACCGCGATGCCTGTGGGCGTGGGCGACATGGACGGTCGACGACAGGTAGGCGTTGATCGCCTGGGCCCGGCCGAATTCGAACGGATCGGTCGGCGCCAGACGCGCCTGCGGGAAGGCTTGGGCGATGTAGGCCAGGATGGCGAGGTTCTCGCTCAGCACGCCCCGATCGGTGACCAGGGCCGGGATGCGGCCCTTGGGATTGAGCGCCAGGTATTCCGGCGAGCGCTGCTGCTGGACGCTGAAGTCCATCTCACGGGTCTCGTAGGCCGCGCCGGCCTCTTCCAGGGCGATATGGCTGGCCAGGCTGCAGGAGCCGGTGCGGGTGTAGAGGATCAGCATGATCCCCTTTTAGCCCTACCGCGTGACGATCGGGAATCCCCCCTTGGGCGGATCGAACCAACTGGTCAGACGCTGCAGCGCACCGACATCGCCGTCGATCTTCACCTGACCGGTCAGCACCTTGGGGGCCAGCGACTGGCCGGTGAACAGTGACTGCAGGAACAGACCCCGCGCCACCGTCAGCGTCGCGTCGGCCTTGGCGTCCGGCGCCGCCGGCTCTGCGGTCAGCACGTCGTTATGGACGCGGACCAGGTAGCGCTCGTTCCGGTCCGGGAAGACGAAGAGCACGCTCAAGCTCGCGTCGCCGACCTTGGCCGGGTTCAGCCTTGTCGCCAACAGGTCGAAGATCATCGGGGTGGGCAGGTTGGCGATGACGTCGGCCGAGCCGGACTGCGGGGCGGGCGCCGCCACGCCGGTGCGCAATTCCGTCGTTCCGGTCAGATACATGTTCCGCCAGATGGCGCTCTCGGCCTGGTAGCCCAGCTGCTCGTAGGCGTCGGCCAGCAGGGCCCTGGCCGGGCCGTTGCCGGCGTCGGCCATGACCACATTGTTCAGCAGGGTGGCGGCCCAGCCGTAGTCGCCCTTGTCATAGGCGGCCCTAGCCAGGGCGATGACCTTGTCGGCCCCGCCGATCGCCTCGACATAGCGCCGCCCCTCCTCGGCCGGCGGCAGCACCGCCAGGTGGGAGGGATTGGCGTCGTACCAGCCCATGTAGCGCTGATAGACCGCCCGGCTGTTGAAGCTCATCGTCCCGTAGTAGCCGCGGTTGAACCAGTCCTTGGCCAGGGCCGGCGGCAGGACCAGGGCGCCCGCGATCTCGCCGGGCAGCATGCCGCTATTCATCAGCCGCACCGTCTGGTCGTGCAGGAACTTGTAGGCGTCGCGGTGGTCGCCCAGGTAGTCGACGACGACCTGCTGGCCAAACCGCGGCCAGCCGTGGCTGGTGAACATCACGTCCGTGCGGCCGCCATAGAGGCGGATGGATTCGGACAGGTAGTCGGCCCAGGCCTTGGCGTCGCGCACCTTGGCCCCGCGCGGGGTGAGGATGTTGTGCATGCTGGCGTTGGCGTTCTCGGCCATGCACAACACCTTCAGGTCCGGGAAGTAGAAGTTCATCTCCGCCGGCGCCTCGGTCCCCGGCGTGACCTGGAACTCGATCTTCACGCCATCGACCACCAGCATCTGGCCGGTGTGGTCGATGCTCTCCTTGGGCGGCAGCAGGCTGGTCGTCCCCTTGGAGACCGCCTGGCCGATGCCCGAACTGATCTGGCCCTGGACGCCGGGCGCCAGGTCGTAGCCGAACTGGTAGACGGCGCGGCGGTTCATGGCCGGGCCGGCGATGACGTTCTCGCTGACCGCCTCCTCCAGGAAGCCGGCCGGGCCGATCACCCGCACCTTGCCGCTGTCGTAGTCCGCCTGGCTGACCACGCCCCGCGCGCCGCCGAAGTGGTCGGCATGACTGTGGGTGTAGATGACCGCGACCACGGGCCGGGAGCCCAGCCTGGCGGTGACCAGGTCATAGGCCGCCTTGGCGACCTCGTTGCTGGTCAGGGGGTCGATGACGATCCAGCCGGTCTGACCCTTGACGAAGGTGATGTTGGAAATGTCGAAGCCGCGCACCTGCCAGATGGTCTCGCTGACCTGGAAGAGGCCGTTCATCGACAGCAGCTGGCCCTGCCGCCAGAGGCTGGGATTGACGGTGGCCGGCGCCTCGCCCTTCAGAAAGTCGTAGGCCGAGAGGTCCCAGACCACCCTGCCCTTGTCGTCCTTGACCAGCGGATCGGTCCGCGAGCCGAGGAAACCCCGGCTGGCGAAATCGAAATCCTGGCGGTCGGCGAAGGGCAGCTGCGCCTTCAGCGCCGCCTGGGCCTGGATGGTGGCGGGGCTGGCCGGTTGAGGCGCGGCCTGCGCGGCGGGCGCCAGGGTAAGCATCAGGCCTGCGATGGTGGTGGCGATGCGCGACATGGGCGGCCCTCCCCGGCCGTGGTGTGGCGGGGAGCATCGCGCCGGCGGCGGGGCGGGAGTGTAACCTAGGTGTCAGTCGGCTCGGCGGTCGCCGGCGGGATCGCCGCGGCGGCGTCCTCGCGGCTGCGCAGCCACCGGCGGGCGAACCAGCCGACGCCGATCCAGGCCACGGCGACCAGGCCGATGACCGAATAGCTGGCCATGCCGCCGCCCGACATGCCCTTCATGGCCGAGTGGCCGGCGAGCGCCGTCAGCACGATCTTGGGCAGGATGCCCAGCGCCGTGCCGGCGAAGAAATCCCGCTGGCGCATCGGCGAGACGCCGGCCGCCATATTGACCACGATGAACGGGGCCGAGGGCACCAGCCGCACGATCAGGCTGGCCATGAAGCCGTTGCGGCCGATCAGGTCCATGAACTTCCTGACCCGCTCGCCGCCGACATCGCGCAGCAGCCGGCCGCCGAACAGCCGGCCCATCCAGAAGCCGACCACGGACGAGACCATGGTGCCGATCCAGCTGTAGAGCATGCCGGTCCATGGTCCGAAGGCCACCACGGCGGCCGCGATCAGCACGATCTGCGGCACCCCCAGGAAGGCCAGGGCGGCGAAGGCCCCCACAGCGACGGGCAGGGCCCAGACGCCATGAGCGGCGTTCATCCACTGCTCCATGGTGTCGGCGCCATTGATACCGAGAAGTTGGGCGCCGAACACGAAAACCAGCCCCACCCCGCCGAACAGCACGAACGAAACGCCCACCGTGCGCCAGGCGCGGGCGTCCATGTTCAGGACGAAGTTGATGAAGGCCTTCATGCGAGCCCAGGCCTCGCCGATTGCGGACATCGGGTCAAGGGACAGCCAGTCGACGCTCTTCCAGTCGAGCCACAGCAGGTCGTCGCCAGAGTCATGTGGGGAACGGTGCGGGTGGGCGGCGAAGGTCATGCATGCTCCTGCCCCGCATGGTGAAAATGATCGTCAGGCGCCGGAGTTCCCCTCCCCGGCCATCGCCGCCCCTGCCGCCCAGGCCAGGCCCAGCCAGTACATCGGCAGGAAATCGCGGACGTGGCGCTGCAGATCCTCCGAGAGGGTGGTCAGGCCATCGGGGTCGCGGACCAGGAAGCCGGCCCGCTCGCCGGCCAGCACCAGGCTGCGGATATGACCGCGCGAGACGTCGGCGCGGCGGGCGATGGAGACATGGTTGAGGCGGACGGGACCGGCATCGGGAAAGCCGGCGTCGATCAGGATCTGGCCCAGCACCGTCAGCCCCGAGCGGCGATGGGAGAAGACGTCCAGGCTGTCCTCAGGGCGGGCATGGGCCAGGTGGGCGCCCAGCATCAGGCGACTGTAGGCGGCGATGTAGCGGTCGCGGACGGCGCTCTGGTCCCAGGCGCCAAGGACCGGGGCGACATCGGGCCGGACCAGGGCGCAGGCCTTCAGTTCCCGCTCGAACCAGTTTCCGAGCAGGGCGCTGAGAGCGGGGGTGGGCCGATACCGCTGGCTGCGCCGGTCGCCGGAGGGCGCCGGCTCGATCATCCGGCGAAACTGCAGATAGGTGAGCATCGCCCCGACCCGGCCGCGGCTGGCGACGCCCCAGGCGGCGAGCACGGCGGAGAGGCTGGTATGGGTCAAGCCCTCGGGCTCGGCGGCCAGCTGCATGACCCACAGGCCCGCCATGAACAGGCCGACATCCTGCAGGGTGCGATTGATATGGCGCTCGTCCCCCGGCTGCGGCGCCCAGCCGTCGAGGGTGCCACGGGCGGCGTCGGCGAAGGCGGGGTGGGCCTGCAGCCCGGCGATGGCGGCCGGGGTCATCAGCTCGGTGACCAGCTGCTTGAGCGCATCCGTATCGGGGGTGTCGGGACCGGCCGAAGGGGGAGAAGATTCAATGGGCACGGGTGTTGAACGCCAATCTCTACTGATTGGCCCCAATGTGGGGGTATTCGCCCGGGCCACCAACGTCCGGCAGTCCCCAAAAGCCGCAACCGCTCGCCTCCGGCGCGAAAATAGCACCAATTTTTTGCACTGCCGGGCGGGACCCCCTCCGCGCTTTGCGGGCGGGGATAATGGGATCATCTTCGCCTCATGAAACTCCTGGGCATTTCCGGCAGCCTGCGCGCCGCCTCGTTCAACACCGCCCTGCTGAAGGCGGCCCAGGAACTGTCGCCGCCGGACGTGCATATCGAGGTCTTCGGCCTGCACGACCTGCCCCTCTTCAACCAGGACGTCGAAGACCAGGGCGATCCGCCGGCGGTCCAGGCCTGGAAGACGGCAGTGCGGGCGGCGGACGGGCTGCTGTTCGCCTGTCCGGAATACAACAACGGCATAACCGGGGTGCTGAAGAACGCCATCGACTGGGCGTCACGCGGCGATCCCGCCCCGCTGACCGGTCAGATCGCCTGCATGATCGGGGCTAGCCCCGGCATGACCGGCAGCGCCCGCGGCCAGGACCACCTGCGCCTGATCCTGCGCCGCACCCAGACCCATGTGGCGCCGCTCAGCGAGGTGCTGGTTTTTCAGGCCCACACCAAGATCATCGATGGCGAACTCACCGACGAGCGGACGCGAGCCTTCATGGGCAAGCATCTGGCGGCGTTCGTAGAGGCGGTAAGCGCCTATCGCCGATAGGACTCAAAAGGCCCCCAAAATCCGCTCATCCCCGCGAAAGCGGGGACCCAGGTTTTTTGCCGTTTGGGGCGGCTCTGACGGGCCTGGGCGGCCGAAAGGCTGAAACGAAAACGCCTGGGTCCCCGCTTTCGCGGGGATGAGCGGAATTAGAGAGGGACTAAAAGGTCTCGCTCCAGGGCCGCAGGTCCAACTCGAGCGTCCAGGCGCTGCGGTGCTGGTGGTGCAATGTCCAGTAGGCGTCGGCGATGGCGTCGATGTTGAGCATGCCGTCAGGGCCGCGCTCGTCTTTCAGCTGCGGCCGGAAGGTCAGCAGCCGCTCGCCCTCGATACCGCCATCGACCACGACGTAGCCGACATGGACGTTCTGCGGCCCGAACTCGCGGGCGATGCTCTGGGCCAGGGCGCGCTGGGCGGCCTTGGCGGCGGCGAACGGGGCGAACATGGCCTTGCCGCGCAGGCTGCCGCTGGCCCCAGTGAAGATCAGGCTGCCGCCACCGCGCGCCACCAGGACCGGCAGGGCCGCCTGGGCGACATGGAAGCCGCCCAGCGCATGCTCGCGCCAGTGACCCTCGAAAGTCTCGGCAGGGACCTTGAGGAACGGCGCGGGCCGGTTGGAGCCGGCGTTGTGGACCACCAGGGCCAGCGGCGCCACCGCCTGGGCCGCCGCCACGAACCGCTGGGCGTCCTCGGGGATCGAGGCGTCGCCGATCACAGCGGTGACCGGCGCGATCAGCCCCTGCAGGGCGGCGAGCGTGGCCTCGAGCTTGGGCGCATTGCGGCCGGCGATGACGACCGGATAGCCGCCCTCGGCGAAGCGCCGGGCGATAGCGGCGCCCAGGCCCTCCAGCGCGCCGACGCCGACGACCAGGACGCTGCCTTGCGGCGGGGTGGGCTCAAGCGGTTTGCGGGCCATCGCGGGCTCCTTCTGTTGGGGAGGCGAGCATGGGCCGCACTCCGTCTCTAATCAAGACTTACTCGCTCCGGCGGGGCCTTCGCGTTGCATCGCAGCATGGCGGACGCTAAGACCGCCGCAATCCTGTCCAACCCATCCGAGTCCAGGGGAACCCCATGTCGTTTGAGTCCGCCGCGCTGCGGCGCGTGAAGCCCTCCGCCACCATGGCCGTCAGCGCCAAGGCCCGCATGCTGCAGCGGGAAGGTCGCGACGTGATCGGGCTGGGCGCGGGTGAGCCGGACTTCGACACCCCCGAAAATATCAAGGAAGCCGCCATCCGGGCGATCCGCGAGGGCAAGACCAAATACACCGACGTCGACGGCATCCCGGAGCTGAAGGAAGCCATCTGCGCCAAGTTCGCCCGCGAGAACGGCCTGGCCTACAAGCCGTCCCAGGTGAACGTCTCGCCGGGCGGCAAGCCGGTGATCTTCAACGCCTTCATGGCCACCCTGTCGCCCGGCGACGAGGTGATCGTGCCGACCCCCTACTGGGTCAGCTATCCCGACATGGCTCTGCTGGCCGGCGGCGAGCCGGTGTTCGTGCAGACCACGGCGGCCAAGGGCTTCAAGGTCCAGCCGGCCGACCTGGAAGCCGTCATCACGCCCCGCACCAGGTGGCTGCTGCTCAACTCACCGTCCAATCCGTCGGGCGCCGCCTACACCCGCGCCGAGCTCAAGGCGCTGGGCGAGGTGCTGCTGCGCCATCCGCAGGTCTGGATCCTGACCGACGACATGTACGAGCATCTGGTGTTCGACGACTTCGAGTTCACCACCATCGCCCAGGTCGTTCCCGAGCTCTACGACCGCACCCTGACCATGAACGGCGTCTCCAAGGCCTACGCCATGACCGGCTGGCGCATCGGCTACGCGGCCGGGCCCGAGCCGCTGATCAAGCTGATGGCCAAGGTGATGAGCCAATCGACCTCCAACCCGACCTCGATCTCGCAGTACGCGGCGGTCGAGGCGCTGAACGGCCCGCAGGACTTCATCAAGCCCAACGCAAAGCTGTTCCAGGAGCGCCGCGACCTGGTGGTCTCGATGCTCAACCAGGCCAGCGGCATGTACTGCCCGACCCCGGAGGGCGCCTTCTACGTCTATCCGTCGGTGGAGAAGCTGATCGGCCGCACGGCCCCGACCGGCAAGGTGATCGGCAACGACGAGGACTTCGCCAGCGAGCTGCTGGAGGCCGAAGGCGTGGCGGTGGTGCATGGCGCGGCCTTCGGGCTCTCACCCTTCTTCCGCATCAGCTACGCGACCTCCAACGATGTGCTGGAAGAGGCCTGCAGCCGGATTCAGCGCTTCTGCGGGGCGGTTCGCTAGACGGGCTGCAAGCCCGTCGCAGCAATCACTGCTGCTCGCGAGATTGTGACGGACTGAATGCCAAAAAGCTGGCGGGCGTGGTGACCTCCGATCCCCCTCCCCGCCGCCCCGGCGAAGCTGCCAACATCTTGTGGAATAAGGGAAGCCACCGCACGCATCCTTCAGGTTGACCGGCGCGGCGAGCCCGCGCCGCCCCATGGGGGCCTGCGACAAGATAGCCACCTCGAACAAATCGGTAACCATTCCCCACGACATGTCATGTGCGCGCTTTGTGGACGCGCATTGCGTGCGTTTTGAACAAATACTGACGGCGACGACAGCGCCGCTTTGTTCAGGGGAGAAGACATGGCTGATTTCACGGCGGTAGTTGCTCTTACGAGCCTGGACGGCACCACTGGGAGCCAGATCACCGGGGAAGCGGCCAGCAACTATGCCGGCCAGTCGATCTCCAACGCCGGCGACATCAACGGCGACGGCATCGATGACTTCCTGATCGGCGCCACCGGGGTCGGCGGTTCCAGCCAGGGCGCGGTCTACGTGGTGTTCGGCACCGCCAGCGGCTTTCCCGCCAACTTCAGCCTGACCGGCATCAACGGGACCAACGGCTTCCAGATCAACGGCGGCGAGTACGCCCAGGACTTCGTCGGCGTCTCGGTCTCGGCCGGCGACGTCAACCACGATGGCATCAACGACGTCATCCTCGGCGCCTCGGGCGCGGACCCGGACGGCGGCGGCTCGGGCGCGGTCTATGTCCTGTACGGCAAGAACGTCGCCGTCGCCGGCGCCTTCGCCAGCGACATCGCCACCTCCAGCCTGACCGGCACGACCGGCTTCCAGATCAGCGGCACCAACGGCGGCGATGGCCTGGGCTTCTCGGTTTCCTCGGGCGACTTCAACGGCGACGGCATCGCCGACATCCTGGTCGGCGCCAACCAGGCCGACGGCTACCGCGGCGCGGCCTATGTGATCTTCGGCAAGGACACCGGCGTCAGCGGCGCCTTCGCCGGCAACATCGACGTCGCCACCCTGGACGGCACCAACGGCTTCAAGATGCCGGCCATCAACAGCTACGACTATGCCGGCACCTCGGTCTCCAACGCCGGCGACATCAACGGCGACGGCATCGACGATATGCTGATCGGGGCCATGGGCCTCGACGCCAACGGCTCCAACTCGGGCGGCGTCTACGTCGTTTTCGGCAAGAACACCGGCTTCACCGCCACGGTCGACCTCAGCACCCTGAACGGCGCCAACGGCTTCCGCATCGCCGGCCTGGCGGCGGGCGATCAGTCCGGCATCTCGGTCTCCAACCTGGGCGACGTCAACGGCGACGGCATCGACGACGTCATCATCGGGGCCAACGGCCTGACCAACAACGGCGGCGCCTTCGTCCTGTTCGGCAAGAACACCGCCGTCGACGGCAACTTCGCCAGCAATGTCAACGTCTCCACCCTCACCGGGACCACCGGCTTCCGGATCGACGGCGAGCTCTCGGGCGACAACCTGGGCATCCGGGTCGCGGGCACGGGCGACGTCAACGGCGACGGCATCAACGACTTCATCATCGGCGCCACCGGCAAGGACGACGCCGGCAGCAACGCCGGCGCCGCCTATGTCATCTTCGGCGGGGCCACCGTGGGCTCGACCGGCAGCGTCTCCCTCGCCGGCCTGGACGGGACCAACGGCTTCCAGATCAACGGCGAGGCGGCGGGCGACAACCTGAGCCGCGTCGGCGGCTGGGGCGACTTCAACAACGACGGCGCCGCCGACATCCTGGTCGCCACCTCGTTCCACGACGCTGGCGGCAACAATGCCGGCGCGACCTGGATCATTTACGGCCACCCGGCCGCCAGCGGATCCTGGACGGGCACCGGCGCCGACGAAAGCCATGACGGCACCGGCAGCGCCGACAACCTCGACGCGGGCGGCGGCAACGACACGCTGAACGGCCTGGGCGGCAACGACACCCTCGACGGCGGTTCGGGCAACGACATCCTGGACGGCGGCACGGGCCAGGACGCCCTGACCGGCGGCACGGGCGACGACACCTTCTATGTCGATGACGCCGGCGACACGACTGCCGAGAACAGCGGCGAAGGCTACGACACCGTCCGGGCGGCTCTGAACTGGACCCTTGCGGCCAATCTCGAGCAGCTGATCCTGGACGGCTCGTCCGACATCAACGGCACGGGCAACGCCAGCGCCAACACCATGACCGGCAACGGCGGGGCCAACACCCTGGACGGCGGCGATGGCAACGATATCCTCAACGCCGGCGCGGGCGCCGACGACCTGATCGGGGGCCTCGGCGCCGACCAGCTCAACGGCGGCGACGGCATCGACCAGCTGGACGGCGGGGCCAGCAACGACATCCTCGACGGCGGAACCGGCGCGGACGCCATGACCGGCGGCACGGGCGACGACATCTATTATGTCGATGACGCCAGCGACACGACCATCGAGGGCTCGGGCGAAGGCTCGGACACTGTCCGCGCCGCGATCACCTGGACCCTGGCCGCCAACCTGGAAATCCTGGTCCAGGAAGGCAGCGCCAACATCAACGGAACCGGTAACGGCGGCAACAACACCCTGCTCGGCAACAGCGGCGACAATACGCTGGATGGCGGGGCCGGTTCGGACATGATCAAGGGCGGGGTCGGCAACGACACCCTGCAGGGCGGCGTCGGCGACGACATGCTGTTCGGCGGCGACGGCACCGACAACCTGGACGGCCAGAACGACAACGACCGGCTGGACGGCGGAATCGGCAACGACACCCTGGCCGGCGGTTCGGGCAACGACATCCTCGACGGCGGCGCCGACAACGACAACCTGGATGGCGGCACGGGCAATGACGCGCTGAACGGCGGCATCGGGGTCGATATCCTCAGCGGCGGCGACGGCAACGACGTGCTGGACGGCGGGACCGGGGCTGATGGCATGACCGGCGGCCTGGGCGACGACACCTTCTATGTCGACGACGCCAGCGACACGACCACCGAGGCTTCGGGCCAGGGGACGGACAGCGTCCGCGCCACCCTGAACTGGACGCTGTCGGCCAATATCGAGAACCTGATCCAGGACGGTTCGGGCAATATCGACGGGGTCGGCAACGGCCTGGCCAACACCATGACCGGCAATGGCGGCGCCAACAGCCTGGACGGCCTGGGCGGCGACGACCTGCTCAAGGGCATGAACGGCAACGACACCCTGATCGGCGGAACCGGGTCCGACATCATGGTCGGTGGCGCGGGAACGGACACGTTCGTGATCCGCCAGGAGTCGATCCGCACCAGCGGCGCCATCGAGGTCGACACGGTCAACGATCTGATCGCCGCCCAGAGCGACAAGCTCGACCTCTCGGCCATCGACGCCGACAGCATCACCGGCGGCGACCAGGCCTTCACCCTGGTGGGCGGCTTCACCCATCATGCCGGCGAGATGACCCTGAGCTTCGGCTCGGGCGTCACCACCCTGTCGCTGGACGTGAACGGCGACGGCGTGGCCGACTACCGGATGAAGATCTCGGGCAACGTCACCGGCGACAGCGGCGGCTGGGTCCTCTGACCGCCTAAGGGGTCGCCCCCTCGGGGATGCCGTAACCGTATTTGGCGTCGCAGGAGCGGACGTCGGCGAACAGGGTCTCCGGACCGCTGGTCCCGTCGACGATCGGATCCAGCCGGGCCTTGGCGGCAGTCTGGATATCGGTCTGCACATCGCCGACCGCCAGGCTGGGCTTGGCGGCCATGTATTTCGCGCCGGCGGCCTTGGCGCGGTCCAGCAGGGCCTGGGCCAGGGTCGGGTTGGCGCTGTTGCCCCAGGACAGGGCCAGATAGGCCACCGAGCAGCTGCGGTCGTCCATGGCCGACACCACGGGCGGCGCGGGCTGGCCGGGCTTGGGCTTCGGCGCGGCCGGCGGCGGCGCGGCGGGCGCGATCGGCGTCGCGGTGATCAGCGGCGCGGTCGGGGCCGGCGCCGAGGGCGCGACCGCCCCCTGCACCTGGCCCAGTTGCGGGCGGAAGCCGAAGACGCTGTCGCAGCGGCTGACCGTGTCGATGACCCGCTGGATGCGGCTGGGGTCGTTGTCGATCACCCCGCCGGTCAGCAGGGTGATGGCCGCGCTTTCGTTGGCGTTGACCGTGGCCGGATCAAAGGCGGTGCGCCGCTGCAACTCGGTCTTGCGGGCCGAGAAGTCGATGCTGGCGTAGTTGGGAATGTCCTTCAGGTCGGGATTGGTCACCGCCAGGTTGTCGCGCAGCTTGCCCAGGGCCCCATAGGCGCCCATGCAGGTGGCGGCGTCGGCGCTGGCCGCGGCGCTCTGCCGAGCCATCAGCGGGGCGGGGCTGACCGCGGACACGGCCACCGACAGGGCCAGGATAAGACGCAAATGGCGCACGGCGACGATTCCCCCTCGCAAGAGCAGACCGTCACTAACGCAATCTTTGGGTCTAGACCAAGGCTCAGAGAAGGCGGAACCGGCGTCGGATTGCCCCAGGGCGCCCTTCAGGCGGCTTTGGGGCTGGCGGCCAGGGCCTGGGCGGCGGGGCGGTCCAGCCGCACGAGGTCGGCCTCGACCCGGGCCACCCACAGCAGCGGGATGTGCAGAACCGGCTCGACCGCCAGCTCGATATGCCGCCCGACGATACGCAAAATGGCGCCCACCGGCCGATCGTCCGACCCGATTACCTGCATATGGGTGCGGAAAGCATCCGTCATCACGCGACTCGTTTAACGCCAAAGCACGACAGAAACGTCATAGCCCCAGAACGACTCTAGACCTTGCGCAGTTGCCCTGGAACGCGGACGGCCCCACAACTTGCCGCAATTTTCCGCCACGGTCCGCCCATGATCCGACCCGCCCTTCTCGTCCTGACCCTGCTGATTGCCACCCCGGCCCTGGCCCAGACTCCGGCGCCCCAGACCCCCAAGCCCCTGTTCGACGCCCAGATCACCACCGACGGGGTGACGGTGCTGGAGACCGGCAAGCCAGCCTTCTTCTTCCGCACCCGAGCGGCGGCCGGGACCGAGGCCGGGCGGCTCGACTACCTGCATCCGCTCTATGCGCCGGACGGCACGGTGCTGACCGAGGACGGGGCGGCCAGCTATCCGCAGCAGCGCGGCGCCTTCTGGGCCTGGCCGCGCATCCTGGTCGACGGCAAGCCGGTCGCCGACAGCTGGAACCTGAAGGGCATCGCCTTCACCGTCCGCGACACCCATTTCGGCCCGGGTCCCGGCGGTTCGGCCGAGCTGGTTCTCAAGAGCGACTGGCTGCTCACCGGCGGGACCGAGGTGGTCTATGCCGCCGACGAGGTGACCACCGTCCGTATCTATCCCCTGAAGAAGGGCGCGCGGCGGATCGAGTTCGACACTACCATCATCTCGCGGCTCGACGGGCTGTCCCTGGCCGGCAATGACGACGAGCGTGGCTTCGGCGGGTTCGCGCTGAGACTGACCAACGCCTCGGCCCTGGCCTTCGCCTCCGACGGACGGCCGGTCAAGCCGGGCTTCGGCTCGCTCCAGGCTGGAACCTCGATGGGCTTTGCCTGGCCGGGCCAGCCGGGCCTCGGAAGTTGGGGCGTGGGCCTGGCCTGCAAGGTCGACGGCCGGCCGCTGCGCTACTGGCTGCTGCGCCGCGAGGCCTCGGTGCAGAACTGCGTCTTCCCCGGCCGCGCGCCGGCAGTCCTCAGCAAGGGCCGCGCCCTGCACCTGCAGGCTACCATAGTGATCACCCCGCGATGAGCGAGCCGGTCAACCTCAACCGCTTCCGCAAGGCCAAGGCCAAATCGGCCGCCAAGACCCAGGCGAGCGAGAACCGGGTGAAGTTCGGCCTGACCAAGGCGCAGAAAAAGCTCGAGGCCGCCCTGCGCGACAAGGCGGCCTCCAATCTCGATTCCGCCAAACGGGATCCGGACTAGTGTTTTTCGGTCCAGGCGGCCTTGGCGGCGTCGGCGGTCATGGTCAGGCGGACCTTGTCCTCATCGACATATTCCACCCAGGAAAGCGGGATCAGATGGTGCTTGAAGCCGCCGCCGAAATCCAGCTTGGCCAGCTCGATCTCGCCACCCATCACCTTGTCGACCCGGCCGACGTGATGTTCGTCCGAACCGACGACTTCCATGCGTTCACGAATTTCACTGGGCGAGATCATGGGGCTACTCCTGCTGAAAGCCGGCGCGATGGCGCCGTCGGCAGGGAAAACGCCCACTCCGAAGCGCGGTTGCCATGCCCGGCGATCTAAAGAAGCGATCGGTCAATCTGTCGGGCCACGCCACCTCGCTGGCGCTGGAGCCGGAGTTCTGGGCGGTGCTGGACACCGCCGCCGCCGCCGAGGGCCTCAGCCTCGCCGCTCTGATCGGCCGCATCGACGATCAGCGCGCCGGCCGGCCCCTGGCCTCGGCCTGCCGGGTGTTCGCCTTGCAACGGAACGCCGCACAGGCGTAAGCAATCCGGCCCTGTGCTACATATGTTCCGCAATGTCCGAGTCACTGCCCCAGCCCCGCATTTCCGACCTGGCCCGCGCCGACGCGCCGGCCCCCTATCTTGACGGGCTGAACCCCGAGCAGCGCGCCGCTGTGGAAGCCACGGAAGGCCCGGTTCTGGTCCTGGCGGGCGCCGGCACCGGCAAGACCCGGGTGCTGACCACCCGGCTGGCCCACATCCTGGCCACCGGCAAGGCGCGGCCCTGGGAGCTGCTGGCCGTCACCTTCACCAACAAGGCGGCCCGCGAGATGCGCGAGCGGATCACCGCCATCATAGGCCCCGCCGCCGAGGGCCTGCGCTGGCTGGGCACCTTCCATTCCATCGCCGCCCAGATCCTGCGCCGCCACGCCGAGCTGCTGGGGCTGAAGTCCAGCTACACCATCCTCGACACCGACGATCAGGAGCGGCTGATCAAGCAGCTGCTGGAAGCCGAGAACATCGACGCCAAGCGCTGGACGCCCAAGAACCTGGCCGGCCTCATCGACCACTGGAAGAACCGTGGCTGGACCCCCGACAAGCTGCCGCCGTCCGAAGGCGCCCATTTCGCCAACAACCGCGGCCAGGCCCTCTACGCCATGTACCAGGATCGCCTGCGGGTTCTGAACGCCTGTGACTTTGGCGACCTCCTGCTGCACAACATCACGCTGTTCACCAAATACCCTGATATCCTTGAGGAATATCACAACCGCTTCAAATACGTCCTGGTCGACGAATACCAGGACACCAACGTCGCCCAGTATCTCTGGCTGCGGCTGCTGGGCCAGAAGCGGCAGAACGTCTGCTGCGTGGGCGACGACGACCAGTCGATCTATGGCTGGCGGGGCGCCGAGGTGGACAACATCCTGCGCTTCGAGCGCGACTTCCCGGGGGCGCAGGTCATCCGGCTGGAGCGCAACTATCGCTCGACCAGCCACATCCTGGCGGCGGCCTCGGGGCTGATCGCCGTCAACAAGGGGCGGCTCGGCAAGACCCTGTGGACCGAGGCCAACGACGGCGAGAAGGTCGTGGTGCGCGGGGTCTGGGACGGCGAGGCCGAGAGCCGGCTGGTCGCCGACGAGATCGAGCGCTGGAAAAAAAGCGGAGAGAAACCCCGCAAATTCAAGGATGTCGCCATTCTGGTTCGCGCCAGCTTCCAGATGCGGGCCTTCGAAGAGCGGTTCGTGATGCTGCAGATTCCCTATGCGGTGGTCGGCGGCCCGCGCTTCTTCGAACGGGCCGAGATCCGCGACGCCCACGCCTATCTGCGGCTGGTGCAGTCCGAGGACGACGACCTGGCCTTCGAGCGCATCGTCAACGTTCCCAAGCGGGCCATCGGCGACACCACGGTGCAGAAGATCCTGCACTTCGCCCGGGTGAACGGGATTTCCGCCAGCACGGCCTCGCGCGGCCTGGTCCAGACCGACGAACTGGCCGCCCGCACCCGCACGGCGCTGGCCAACTTCCTGCGGGACATGGACCGCTGGCGGGCCCTGGCCGAGACCACCGACCAGGCCCGGCTGACCGAGACCATCCTGGAGGAGAGCGGCTACACCGACGCCCTGCGCCTGGACCGTGGGCCGACCAGCCAGACCCGGCTGGAGAACCTCAAGGAACTGGTCCAGTCGATGGGCAACTTCGACACCCTGCAGGCCTATCTGGAACACGTGTCCCTGGTCATGGACCTGGACCGCGGGGCCGGCGAGGACGCGGTGCAGGTGATGACCCTGCACGCCGCCAAGGGGCTGGAATTCCCGCTGGTCTTCCTGCCCGGCTGGGAAGAAGGCGTCTTCCCCAGCCAGCGCAGCATGGACGAGAAGGGCGAGAAGGGCCTCGAGGAGGAACGCCGCCTTGCCTATGTCGGCATCACCCGGGCCCGCGAGGAGGCCCGCATCTCGTTCGCCGCCAACCGCCAGGTCTATGGCCGCTGGACCAGCCAGCTGCCCAGCCGCTTCGTCGACGAACTGCCCATCGCCAATGTCGAGGCGGCCAGCGAGACCGGCTATTACGGCGGCGGCCCCGGCATGCAGCAGACCGCCTCGCGCTGGGACGACTCCACCAGCTTCGGCCAGGGCTACAGCTCACCCGGCTGGAAGCGCGCCCAGGCCCGCAATTATCATGGCGGCCCAGCCGGCCGCACCCAGGTGATCGAGGGCGAGGGCCGGCTGGTCGCCGTCTCCGACACCGGCAAGTCCAGCGCCTACAAGCGCGGCGACCGGGTCTTCCATATCAAGTTCGGCTATGGCGACGTCATCGCCATCGAGGGCAACAAGCTGACCGTCAGCTTCGACAAGGCCGGCGAGAAGAAGGTCATCGACAGCTTCGTGGAGAAGGGCTGATGGGCGCAGGCAAGCCGTGGACGCAGCTCGCCCTGATGGCGGCAGCCCTGTTCGTCGGCGCTCCGGCCGCGACGGCGCGGGACAACGCCAAGCCGCCCTTCGAGGTCACTCTGCCGCCGGGCGTCACCACGCTCGTCAGCCAGGGTCCGGACTTCACGGTCTACTATTTCAGGAAAGGCGAGGTGACCTACGCCGGCGCCTATGTCGGCAACTTCCCGATGTTCACCCCCGATCCCGACGGCGGCCCGGTGCAGCAGAAGGTGGAATGCAGCGGGTCAGTGGTCGCGCGGCGCGAGGTCCTGCTGGTCTTGAAATACAAGCAGGGCAACGCCTACGTCCATGCCTGGACCGTCGGCGGTCCGCAGGCCAATCGCATCACGGGCCTGGCCATCCTGCGCAGCCTTCGCATGCCGGGCCAGAACGAAGGCCTGGGTTCCGTGCCGCTCAAGACCTGCTCTTAGGCCCCCTTCTTGCTGCCGACCGAGGCGATTGATCCGCCTTGGGACACCTCGCCATGCAGCTGCTCGAAACCCTCTCCCGCGAAGACCGCCAGGTCGCCGGCAAGGAGATCCTCAAGTTCAACCATCGCCTTGAGGAAACGGGCTTGTTCACCGATGAGGCCCTGGCGCAACTGATCGACGAGCATCCGCGCGATGAGCTGACCGTCTGCACCATGCGGCCCAACCCGCCCCCGCACGAAACCTGGATCGCCGGCGACCCCGGCAAGCTGACCGGCGCGCAGCTGGTCGAGGCGGCCCGCAAGGGCGCGCTCTGGGTCAGCCCCCGCAGCGCCATGACCAAAAACCCGCGCTACAAGGTCGTGTTCGACCGCCTGATGGCCGAGTTCTCCAAGGCCACGGGCGTCCCGCACCTCAGCGCCGACGCCGCCGTGCTGATCTCCAGCCCGAACATGGGCATCTTCTTCCACGTCGATCCGGCCGAGACGATGCTGTGGCATATCCGCGGCCACAAGACGATCTTCGTCTATCCGCCGCACGAGGAGCATGTGACCGAGGCGGCCCTGGAGGCCATCCTGCTCAAGGAGACCCTCTCGGACCTGCCCTACAACCCGCTGATGGAGAACGAGGTCAGCCCGGTGAAGCTGTCGCCGGGCGAGGGCGCCTACTGGCCGCTGCATTCGCCGCATCGGGTGATCAATGGCCAGGACCTCAATGTCTCGATCTCGATCGAATTCTCCTCGCCGCGTTCGGTGCTGACCAACGGCGTCTTCTACACCAACGGCCGGCTGCGCCGCCGCTTCGGCTGGGCGCCCAAATCGCGCGGCCCGGCCCAGGCGATCAGCGCCCCCTACCTGCTGGCGGCCAAGGCCCTGAAGACCTACGCCCCGCCGCTGATGAATTTCGAGCGCAGCCATGAGCGCCGCTTCGATGTGAAGCTGTCGGCCCCGGGCTGCGTCGCCTGGCGCAAGGACATGGCCCCCGACTGGGCCGAGAAGCCGGTGAAGCGCAAGAAGGCGGCGTAAGGGCCGTTGCCGCCCCGCGTTCCCCTCCCCTAAGGTGGTGAAAACACCAGAGGGAGCGGAACATGCCGCGCATCGTCGCCAACGGTATCGAGCTGGAATACGAGCGCTACGGTGATCCCGCCGGCGAGACGGTGCTGTTCATCATGGGCCTGGGCGCCCAGCTGACCCGCTGGCCGATCAGCGTGGTCGAGGCGATGACCGCGCGCGGCTATCAGGTCATCCGCTACGACAACCGCGACGTCGGCCTCTCCCACCGCTTCGAGAGCGCCGGCCCGCCGGACATCCGGGCCATCCTGGCCGCCCGGGCGGCGGGCCAGCCCTCCCCGGCCGCCTATCTGGTCGAGGACATGGCCGCCGACGCCGCCGGGCTGATGGACGCCCTGGGCATCGCCCGAGCCCACATCGTCGGGGCCTCGATGGGCGGGATGATCGCCCAGGAGCTGGCGGCGCGGTATCCGGACAAGGCGCTCAGCCTGACCTCGATCATGTCGACCACCGGCAACCCCGGCCTTTCCAAGTCGACCCCCGAGGCCGCCGCCCGCCTGACCAGCCGCCCGCCCGCCGAGGCCGGGATCGAAGCGGCGGTCGAGTTCGGACTGGAGTCCGCCCGCGTCGTCGGCAGCCCCGGCTATCCCTTCAACGACGACGAGATGCGGGCCCGCCTGCGCGCCGACGCCGAGCGGGCGGTCTATCCGATCGGGGTGGCCCGCCAGTACGCCGCCGTCCTGGCCAGCGGCGACCGCCGCGCCTCCGTCGCCACCATCAAATGCCCGACCGTGGTGCTGCACGGCGCCGACGATCCGCTGGTGCCGGTCGACGGCGGCGAGGACACCGCCAGGGTCATCCCTGGCGCGGAACTGCGGATCATTCCCGGCATGGGTCACGACCTGCCCATCGCCCTGATCCCGACCCTGGTGGACGCCATAGAGGCCGCCGCGGCCAGGTCTCGCCAGCCGGCATAGGTTAACGGATTGAACCTTTGCCGCCCTCACGCGCTCTGCCCCCAGGGAGTGTGGGAGCGGAACGATGAAAAACCTTCTGCAAATGTGCCTGTTGGTCGCCCTGGTTCTGGGAGCCGGCATCAGCCTGCGTGAGAACACCTCGCCGGCCAATCAGGTTGTGGCCAGCCGGTGAAAGAGCTGTTCTACGGCATCGGGGCCGCCGCGCTGGTCGGCCTGGCCGGCGGCGCGGCCATGAAGCTGGGTCCGATCGAAAGCGCCACCCGCGACGGCTCCATGGCGCCTGTGGCGCAGGGCTACGCCTATGACGACACGGCTAGCTACGCCCCGGTCGTGGCGCCGGTCTACTACGACTCCTGGGCCCGCCCCGATCAGACCCTGCTGCAGAGCGCCGCCTACGACGCCGGCGATGCGGACGTTCCCCGCTACGACCCGCGTCCGGCCCCCGAGGACCGGGCCGACGCCATCCGCCAGGCGGCCCTTCTGGACACGCTGAGCGCCCCGCAGCCCGACCAGGCGCCGGTCCGCTATCCCAGCGCCAGTGGCGATATCCTGTCGGGCCTGACGCCGCATGGCGATCTGCCGGGCGCCTTGCCGGTCCAGCAGGACCCCAGAGCGGCCCTGTCCGCCCCGCCACCGCCCGCTATGCCCGACCAGGACGACAGCGCGCCCACCGGCGACACCCGCCCGGTCGCGCCGCACAGCCCTTCCTAACCGACTTCCGCCCCGCTACAGGACGGCATGAGCCAAGACGCCGTCCAGATCATCGCCCGCGGGCCCCGCCTCGTCGCCGAGGCCGCCGCCGTGGCCATCGACTCCGACCCGACCCTGGAGGGCGCCACCTATTCCATCCTGGAAGAGGACGAGGACCACGACGTCTGGCGCATCGACGCCTTTCCGACCGAGCCGTTCGAGATCGATGGCCTGACCGCCCTGCTGGCCGGCTATCCGCAGCTGACCGTCAGCGTCGACAAGCTGGCCGACGCCGACTGGTTGGCCATGTCGCTGTCGGGCCTTCCGCCGGTCAGGGCCGGTCGCTTCTTCGTCTATGGCGCCCACGACACCGGCCGGGCGCCGGTCAATGCCGTGAAGCTGCGCATCGAGGCGGGCGCCGCCTTCGGGACCGGCCACCACGGCACCACCGAGGGCTGCCTGTCAGCCTATGACGACCTCATCAAGGCCCGCCGGTTCGATAAGGTGCTGGACGTGGGCTGCGGCACCGGCGTGCTGGCCATCGCCGCCGCCCGCACCGGCTCCAGAGTGGCGGTCGGCACCGACATCGACCGCGACTCCGTGCGCATCGCCAACGAGAACGCCACGATCAACGACGCGACGGCCCGGTTCGTCCACGCCAACGGGCTGAACGACCGCCTGGTCGCCGGCCAGGCCCCTTACGACCTGGTGTTCGCCAACATCCTGGCCCGGCCGCTGATCGGCCTGGCCCAGGACATCAAGGGCGCCCTGAAGCCTGGCGGGATCGCCATACTGTCCGGCCTGCTGCGCAGCCAGGAGCGGATGGTCAGGGCGGCCTACCTGTCGCGGGGCTTTCGGATGGTCAAGCGGCTGCACCGCGACGCCTGGGCGACTCTGGTCCTCGAACGGCCCTGATCGGAACCGCCGCTCCGCCCTGACGTTTGCTCCCGGTCGGGGGACAGGTTCAGGAGTTCCCATGTCCCAGTACGACGTCAATCGAGAGACAGCCGCCGTCGCCCGCGACGAAGCCCGGCGCGAGACCAACAACAACGCCGTTGGCTGGCTGGTGGCCGGCGTGGTCGCCGTGGTGGCCATCATCGCGGTCGCCTTCATGGTGATGAGCGGCAGCACCGCCCCGACCGCCCAGGACCTGCAGACCGCCGCCGACAACGCCCGCACCCAGGGCATCGTCGAAGGCTCGAACGCCGCCATCAGCAGCGTTCAGTCCGGCGTCCAGTCGGCCGCCGATCAGGCCGCCGCCGACACCCGGGCCGCCGCCGCCAGCGCCCGTGACGCCGCCGACCGTGCGGCCGCCAGCGCCCGCGACGCCACCACCGCCGCGACCCCGCCGCCGCCGGCCGAAACCGCGCCGAACGAACAGGCGCCCCAGTAGTCTAGCTCAGAAGTTGGACTTTTCCATCGAGCGCCATGATCCCGATCTCGGACTCGAGGTCGGGATGACGCGCATAAAGCTGAGACTTCAAGGCCCGCAGATAGCGGGTATGGGTCGCCAGTTCAGTCGGCGGATCCTTGACGGCCTCCTCGCCCAGGAAGGTCTTGTAGGCGCCGCAGTTCCAATGGTCGATGACGATGACCTTGTGGATCTTGTGCAGGGCTATGGCGATGTCCAGATGCTCCCAGAACACCTGGCCCCAGTTCGGCATCTTGCCGGTCAGCACCCCCAGCGAGGCGCCGGCCAGGATGACGTGGTCATAGCGGTCGCGAAGCCCGCGGCCGTCCATATAGGCGCCGACATTGTCGATCAGCCGATAGTCCATACAGGTCAGCAACAGGGCGTCGGTCGCCCCCGACGCCACCGCCAGGCCCGGGGCCAGGGTGGAGAGCAGCATGGCGCCACCGCCCAGGCCGACCTTCTGCAGGAACGACCGCCGCGACGGACTGTTGAACGCTTCACAGGTCTGCATGGGTCGCCCTCCCGACATTGACGGCGCGGATTTGGCGCCCATTCGGCTCCGGTTTCAACAGCCGAGGTTTGCACCCCGCCGCGCCCCGGCCTAAATCTCCCCCATGCGCCAGACCTTCGACGAGACCACCGATCCTTCCTTCGGACCGCGCCATGTGCCGCTGATCCGCAAGGCCATGCAGACCCAGGGCCTGGACGGCTTCCTGGTGCCGCACGAGGACGAGCATCAGAACGAATATCTGCCCCAGGCCAACGACCGCCTGGCCTGGGCCACCGGCTTCACCGGCTCGGCCGGGGCCGCCGTGGTGCTCAAGGACCGGGCCGCCGTGTTCGTCGATGGCCGCTACACCCTGCAGGTCCGGGACCAGGTCGACCAGCAGACCTTCGAGATCCGCGACCTGGTCGAGGGCGGCGTCCCCGCCTACCTCGAGGAACGGGCCCCCAAGGGCGGCGTCATCGGCTACGACCCGCGTCTGCACAGCCCCGACGCCCTGGCCTCCCTGCGCGCCGCCGCCGAGAAGGCCGGCGCCAAGCTGCAGCCCGTCGACACCAACCCCCTGGACGCCGCCTGGGGGGCCGAGCGCCCGGCCCAGCCGACCGCCCCCATCGTGCCTCACCCGCTGCAGTACGCCGGCGAGGACAGCGCCGCCAAGCGCGCCCGTGTGGGTGAAAGCCTCAAGGCCCAGGGCGCCGACGCCGCGGTGATCACCGCCCCGGCCTCCATCGCCTGGCTGTTCAATGTCCGCGGCGGCGACGTTATCCGCTCGCCCCTGCCCATCGGCCAGGCGGTGCTGAACGCCGACGGCACGGCCCGGGTCTTCCTCGACCCCGCCAAGATCACCGAGGACCTGCCGGCCTGGCTGGGCAACCAGGTCTCGCTGGAGCGGCCCGAGGCCCTGCCCGGCGCCCTGGCCGAGCTGAAGGGCAAGCGGGTGCTGGTCGATCCGGCCCTGTCCTCGGCCTGGTATTTCGGCGCCCTCGACGACGCCGGCGCCGCCACGGTGCGGGCCATGGACCCCGTCGCCCTGCCCCGCGCCTGCAAGAACGCCGTCGAGATCGAAGGCGCCCGCCGGGCCCACGTCCGCGATGGCGCGGCCCTGACCCGGTTCCTGCACTGGCTGGCCACCGAGGGGCAGGAGGGCCTCCCCGACGAGGTCACCGTGGTGAAGAAGCTCGAAGGCTTCCGCGAGGCCACCGGCGCGCTGAAGGACCTCTCCTTCGACACCATCGCCGGCGCCGCCAGCAACGGCGCGGTCGTCCACTACCGCCCCACCCAGCGGTTGAACAAGAAGGCCGAGACCGGCTCGCTGTTCCTGGTCGACTCCGGCGCCCAGTATCTGGACGGCACCACCGACGTCACCCGCACCGTGGCCATCGGCGAGCCCAGCCAGGAGATGCGCGAGCGCTTCACCCTGGTGCTGAAGGGCCACCTGGCCCTGGCCGCCATCCGCTTCCCGGCCGGCACCACGGGGTCGGCCATCGACGCCCTGGCCAGAGCGCCGCTGTGGAACGCCGGCCTGGACTACGACCACGGCACCGGTCATGGCGTGGGCAGCTATCTGGGCGTCCATGAAGGGCCTCAGCGCATCGCCAAGGCCCCCAACAACGTCGCCCTGCGGCCGGGGATGATCGTTTCCAACGAACCCGGCTACTATAAGACCGGCGAATACGGCATCCGCATCGAGAACCTGCAGTATGTCACCGAGGCCCGTCCCGTGCCCGGCGGCGAGCGGCCGATGCTGGGCTTCGAGACCCTGACCCTGGCCCCCATCGACCGCCGGCTGATCGAGACCCGCCTGCTGACCGCCGACGAGCGCGCCCAGATGGACGCCTATCACGCCCGGGTGCTGGAAACGATTTCGCCCCTGGTCGAGCCGGAAGTGCGGGCCTGGCTGCTCGAGGTCTGCGCGCCGTTGTGAACCGCCGCCAGGCCCTGCTGACCGCCGGGGCGGCGCTTGCCCTTCCCAGTCTGGTCCTTCCCGGCCTGTCGGCGGCGGCCGGTCGCTGGACGCGGTTGGACCTCTCAACCGGCCTGATCTTCGTCGAGGGGACCGTCAACGGGCGGTCCATGCCGGTCATGCTCGACAGCGGTTCGGTCCCGACCCTGATCGACCTGGCCCAGGCGCGCGACCTGGGCCTCTCGCTCTCCGGCCCCGGTGCGGCGGTGGGCAATGCGGGGGGCCCGGTCGAGACCCTGAAGGTCGGCGATTTCGAGCTTTCGGTCGCCGGGGTCGCGATCCGGTTTCCCAAGGATGGCGCCGAGGCGCTCGATCTCTCGCCGCTGCGTCCCGGCGCCGGCGCCATAGCCGGCCAGGCTCTGTTCGACGCCACCCGGCTGGATCTCGACCTGCCCCGCGCGCGGCTCCGGATCGCCGAGGATACGCCCACCGACTGGTGGGGCCTGACCCTGAGCCAGGAAGCCGATGGCCTGCGCTGCATGCCCCTGTGGGTCGGAAAGGGCCCGGCGCCGGGGCCTCGGTTGGCCGCGACTTTCGACCTGGGCAGCGCCATTCCCCTGCAGATCAGCCGCGAGTGGGCGGAGAGCCACCGCCTGCTGGACGGCCTTCGTCAATCCAGCTGGGTCTCGACCGGCATCGACGGCGCCAGCCAGTTCACGACCGCCGTCCTGCCCAGGGTCGAGCTGGCCAACTTCGAACTGTCGAACGTGCCGGTCGCCGTGGTCGACCGCCAGCCCGCGGGCGCCAGTCCGGCGGTGATCGGCATGCCCATCTGGCGCCGCTTCCGACTGGTGGTCGACTATCCAGGCGAACGGCTCTGGTTCAAGCCCGCCTCCGGCGCTCTGGATGAGCCCTTCAACCGCGACCGTTCGGGCCTGGCGGTGCGGTTCGAAGGCGCCGCCCTGACCGTCATTCACGTCGCCAGGGCCAGCCCCGCCGAAGCCGGCGGCTGGTCGGTCGGCGAACAGATCGTCGCCATCGACAGCCAGCGGATCGACGCCGGCTGGCCTGGCAGCCGTCAGTCGGGCTGGGCGCGGGGCAAGCCCGGCTCGCATGTGCGCCTGACCCTGGCCGACGGCCGCCAGCGCGACCTGGTGCTGGCCGACTACTATTGAAGCCGGGCCGGCTTTAGGCCCACACTCCCGCCCTACCGGGAGGGGACCCGCATGTTCGTCGGCCACTATTCAGCCGCCCTGGCCGCCAAGGCCGTCGAGCCGCGCGGCCCGCTGTGGACCTATGTCGCCGCCGCCCAGCTGCTCGACATTGGCTGGAGTTCGCTGGTCATGGCCGGCGTCGAGAAGGTCCGCTTCGATCCCGAACTGCCGGGCAGCTTCCTGGTCCTGGACTACATGCCCTTCACCCACAGCCTGCCGGCCGCCGTCCTGTGGTCGCTGGCCGGCATGGCCCTGAGCCGCTGGCTGCTGAGGCTGAACTGGCGGGCCGCCGTGCTGGTCGGGCTGGTGGTGTTCTCCCACTGGATCGGCGACTTCCTGGTCCATCGGCCGGATCTGGAACTGCTGTTCATGCCGGGCCGGGTGGGCCTCAGCCTATGGGACTATCCGGAGCCGGAACTGCTGCTGGAGGCAGGACTGATCGCCCTGAGCGGGGCCGCCTGGCTGTGGCGGCGCGGCAGGGAGGGACGCAGCATCTGGCCGGGCCTGATCTTTCTGACCCTGCTGCTGGCCTTGCAGGCCGCCAGCCTGTTCGCCCTCCCCGCCGGAACCGCCGCCGCCTTCGGCCGCACCAGCCTGGGCATCTATCTGGTGGTCGCGGCGATCGCGGCCCTCTGCGACCTGGGCAAGCCCAGGGTCGCCGCTTCCTAGGCTTGGATTACCAAGGTTTCACTGGACCTGAGGCGCCTCGATCCCGTTAGTAGTAGCTATGACTACTAACAACGAAACACCCGAACGCCTGCTGGCCGAACTGGGCTTCACCGACACCGAGTCCCGGCTCTATTGCGAGCTGGCGCGCGGCGGGCCGGCCACCGGCTATCGGCTGGCCCGGGCGATCGGCAAGGCGCCGGCCAATGTCTACCAGGCGCTGGAAAGCCTCAGCCACAAGGGCGCCGTCCAGGTCGATGAAACCGAGGCCAAGGCCTGGCGCGCCGCCCCGGCCGCCGAGCTGGTGGCGGCGCTGAAGGCCGGCTACGAGCGGCGCAGCGGCGCGGCCCTGGCGGCGCTCAGCGCCATCCGCCCGCCCGAGCCCGACGCGCGGCTCTACAACCTCAAGACCCCCGAACAGGTTCTGGCCCGGGCCCGGGCCATGATCGCCGCCGCCCGCGAGGTGGTGCTGTTCGACCTCTTCCCTCAGCCGCTCGAGGCCCTCAAGCCCGACCTGGAGCGGGCCGCCGCCGCCGGGATCATCGTCGCCGGCCTGACCTACGCCCCGACCAGCGCCAGCTTCCGGACCACCCAGGGCGCCGCCGCCGAGCAGGTGGCCCAGCGCTGGCCCGGCCAACAGGTCACCGTCGTCGCCGACGCCCGCGAGCATCTGGTCGCCCTGCTCTCGCCGGACGGCGGACGGGTGATCCAGGGTGTCTCCAGCGACAGCCCCTATCTCGCCTGCCTGCAGCACAGCGGCCTCTCGGCCGAGCTGCGGCTCAATGCCCGCGGTGGCGACGACCCCTGGTCCGACCTCTCACTGCTCACCCTGCGCCCCAGCGGCCTGACGACCCTGATCGGAGACCCCGAATGAGACCCTTCACCCTGCTCGCCGGCGCCCTGACGGCCCTGGCCCTGACCGCCGGCGCGGCCTGCGCCGACCCGCTGTCCGACCTCACCGACCGCTATGTCGCCTGGCGCGGCGGCGAGGCCTTTGCGAAGGCTCACGGCGTCTACGAGACCGGCCAGGCTCGCGATGGCGAATACGGCGGTCCCGCGCAGCGCTGGCAGGCTCCGGGCCGAGGCCGCGAAGACGTCGCCATCGGGGCGGTGAAGCTGAACCAGGCCTACGGCCCGGATGGCGGCTGGAGCGTCACCCTCAGCGGCCAGGTCGAGGCCCTGTCCGGCGCCGAGCTGACCCAGCTCAAGCGGCGCGCCCTGCTGACCTTCGATGACGCCCTGCGCGGCGCCGAGGGCGCCAAGGTCAGCCTGCAGCCGTCCGAAACCTTCGACGGGGCCAGGGTGGCGGTGATCCGCATCGTCTTCGAGGGCCCCGACAGCTACGACCTGCTGCTCAATCCCAAGACCGGCGCCCTCATCGCCATGCGGCTCACCGAGGACCGCCAGACCACCACCGTGCGCTATGGCGACTGGCGGATGGTCGAGGGCGTGCGCATGCCCTTCGAGGAGCGCCAGCAGATCGAAAACGACCGCCGCCAGCAGCGCTTCACCTTCACGGCCATCGACATCGACCCGGTGATCGACGCCCAGGTCTGGGCCGCTCCCGCCCCGCAACGCAAGTTCGCCTTCGCCGGCGGCGCCACGGCGACCGCCCCCCTGCCCTTCGAATTCTATCTGGGCAGCCGCATCTACATTCCGGCCAGCGTCAATGGCGTCGAAACCCACGTCCTGCTGGATTCCGGGGCCGAGGCGACCGTGCTGGACAAGACCTGGGCCGCGGCCAACGGCATCAAGCCGACCGGCTCGGTCACCGCCGTCGGCACTGGCGGACGGGCCGAGGCCGAGTTGGCCAGCGGCGTCACCATCCGGATCGGCGACCTGGAGCTGAAGGATCTCACCGTGGTGCTGATCGACCTGCGCGGGGTCGAGAAGATGCTGGGCCGGCCGCTGCCGGTGATCCTGGGCAAGGAGGTGTTCAACGACCTGGCCGTCAGCCTGGACTTCCAGGCCAGAACCATCGCCTTCCAGGACCCCGCCGCCTTCACCCCGCCCGCCGGCGCCACGGCCGTGCCGATCATGCTGGTCAACGGCCTGCGCACCGTGCCGGTCTCCATCGAGGGCGCCGCGCCCGTACCGATGGACTTTGACCTCGGCAACGGCTCGCCCCTGCTGGTCTATTCCGCCTTCTGGAAACCAGCCGGCCTGCTGACCGATGGCCGCCTGGCCTCCAAGGGCCTGTCGGGCGCCGTCGGCGGCCTGAAAGCGCGGGACCTGGTCACCGTCCGCACCCTGACCTTCGCGGGGGTGACGTTTGAAGCGGTGCCGGCCGTGCTGTTCGGCGACGAGGCCAAGGACGCTGACGGCACCATCTCGCTGGGCAATATCGGCATGCCGATCCTCAGCCGCTTCGCCCTGACCACGGACTATTCGCACGACCGCCTGTGGCTGACCCCGCTGCCGGACGCGGTGGGCAAGCCGTTCACCAAGGACCGCACCGGCCTGGGCCTTCAGCCACCCAACGGCAAGCTGCAGTTCGTCGCCCCGGGCTCCCCGGCCGACGCCGCCGGCCTCAAGACCGGTGACACCCTGACCGCCATCGACGGCAAGCCGCTCAAGGACCTGACCACCGCCGACTTCCAGCGTCTGCGGGCTCTGCCGGCCGGCGCGACCCTGTCGGTGACACTGGCGAACGGGACGGTGAAGGTTCTCACTCTGCGCGACTACTATTGACCTTCCCCACCCGCTCATCCTCGCCTTCGCTGGGATTAGCGGGTGTTAGTCAGCCCGCGACCAACGCGATCCACTCATCCTCAGTCAGCACCTGGATGCCCAGTTCGGTAGCGGTCTTCAGCTTGGAGCCCGCCCCCGGGCCGGCCACCACCAGGTCGGTCTTCTTGGACACCGAGGACGACACCTTGGCCCCCAGGGCCTCGGCCTGGGCCTTGGCCTCGTCGCGGGTCAGCTTCTCCAGGGCGCCGGTGAAGACCACGGTCTTACCGGCGACGGCGGTATCGGTCTTGGGCTTTTCGGCGTCCTGGATATCGAGCTCGCCGACCAGTTCCTGGACGATGCGACGGTTGTGGTCCTCGGCGAAATAGCTGGCGGCGGCCTCGATGACCGCCTCGCCGACCTGGTCCAGGGCGTCTAGCTCGGCCATGGCCTCCTCGTCGCGGGCGGCGACCTTGTCCATGGCGGCCAGGAAGCTGGCGGCGTCGCCATAGCCCCGCGCCAGGGTCACCGCCGTGGTCTCGCCGATATGGCGGATGCCCAGGCCGAAGATGAAACGGTCCAGCCCGATCCTGCGCCGCGCATCGATCGAGGCGGTCAGGTTGGCGATCGAGGTCTCGCCATAGCCGTCGCGGGCCTTCAGCGCCGTCAGGACTTCGTCATTGCGGGCCAGGCGGAAGATGTCGGCCGGCTCGCGGACCAGGCCCTCGTCGAAGAAGGCCTGCAGCTGC
Source organism: Caulobacter ginsengisoli (assembly GCF_030814835.1). Classification (GTDB taxonomy): domain Bacteria; phylum Pseudomonadota; class Alphaproteobacteria; order Caulobacterales; family Caulobacteraceae; genus Caulobacter; species Caulobacter ginsengisoli. The sequence continues at coordinate 30,098 of NZ_JAUSVS010000001.1, read as the reverse complement.
TTGTCGCCCAGTCCCTCGATGTCGAAGGCCCGGCGCGAGACGAAATGCTTGAGGTGCTCGACCCGCTGAAACGGACAGGCGAACTCGCCGGTGCAGCGCCGCACCACCGTCTCGGCCCCGCCGGCCGTGGTCTCGCGGGCCAGCAGGGTGTGCAGCGGACAGGGGCAGTGGGTCGGGAATTCGAAGGGGACAGCGTCGGCCGGCCGCTCCTCGAGCACCGGCGCGACGATCTGCGGGATCACATCGCCCGCCCGCTGGATGATCACCGTGTCGCCGATGCGCAGGTCCTTGCGGGCGATCTCGTCGGCGTTGTGCAGGGTGGCGTTGACCACGGTGACCCCGCCGACCATCACCGGCTTGACCCGCGCCACCGGGGTGACGGCGCCGGTGCGGCCGACTTGCAGGGTGATGTCCTCCAGCACCGTGCGGGCCTGCTCGGCCGGGAACTTGCGGGCGATCCCCCAGCGGGGGGCGCGGCTGACGAAGCCCAGCCGTTGCTGCCAGTCCAGGCGGTCGACCTTGTAGACCACCCCGTCGATGTCGTAGCCCAGGCCCGCCCGTAGCGCCTGCATGGCCTGGTAGGCCTCCAGCAGGCCCTCGACGCCCTCGACCCGCCTGGCCTGCGGGGTGACCTGGAAGCCCCAGGCCCTGAGCTTCTCCAGCGCCTCCCATTGCGTCTCGGCGAACGAGCCGCTGATGAGGCCCCAGGCATAGGCGAAGAACCGCAGCGGCCGCTTGGCGGTGATGCTCGGGTCGATCTGACGCAGCGAACCCGAGGCCGAGTTGCGCGGGTTCACATAGATCTTCTCGCCGGCCTCGGCGGCGGCGGCATTCAAGGCGGCGAACTCGGCATGGCCTAGATAGACCTCGCCGCGGATCTCGATGACGTCGGGCCAGCCCGAGCCCTTCAGGCGGTGAGGGATCTCCGAGAGGGTGCGCAGGTTGGCGGTGACGTCCTCCCCGACCCGGCCGTCGCCCCGGGTGGCGCCCTGGACCAGCACGCCCTTCTCGTAGCGCAGCGAGGCGGACAGACCGTCGATCTTGGGCTCGGCGGTGTAGGCGACCGGAGTCTCGTCCAGCCGCAGGAAGCGGCGGATACGCGCATCGAACTCGACCGCGTCCTCGTCGGAAAAGGCGTTGTCGAGCGAGAGCATCGGCACGCCATGCTCGACCGGAGCGAACTGCGCGGCCCGGCTGGCGCCGACCTTGAGCGAGGGGGAGTTGTCACGGATCAGGTGCGGGAAGCGCGCCTCGATCTCGCTGTTGCGGCGCTTAAGGGCGTCATACTCGGCGTCGGTTACGGTGGGCGCCTCGTCCTGGTAATAGCGCAGGTCGTGGCCGGCCATCTCGTCGGCCAGGCGCGTCAGTTCCTCCAGGGCCTCGGCTTCGCTGAGGTCGGCGACAGGTTTCTCAGGCATTCATGAGGGCTCGGGCTGCGGCGCGGGCGGCGTCGGTGACCTCGGCCCCCGACAGCATGCGGGCGATCTCTTCCTCGCGGGCGGCGGGCGAGAGCGGGTCGACGATGGTGCGGATGGCGGTGTCGTCGCCGGCCTTGCTGATCTTCCAGTGGGCGTCGGCCCGGGCGGCCACCTGCGGGCTATGGGTCACCACCAGCACCTGGGCGTCGCGGGCCAGCCGGCGCAGGCGCAGGCCCACCGCGTCGGCCACAGCCCCGCCGACCCCCTGGTCGACTTCGTCGAAGATCATCAGCGGCTGGACATCGCCGCGTCCCGCCAGCGCCGCCTTCAGCGCCAGGGCGAAACGGGCCAGCTCCCCCCCGGAGGCGATGGAGCCCAGCTCGCCGAACGGCGCGCCGGGATTGGTGGAAATCTCGAAGGCGATGCGGTCCAGGCCCGACGGCCCGGCGCGCTCCTCGCCCAGCACCTCCTGCGCCACCCGAAAGCGAGCCTTGTCCAGCTTCAGCGGGCCCAGCTCGGCCATCACCATCTCGGCCAGCCGATCGCCGGCGGCGCGGCGCTCGGCGCTGAGGCTCGCGGCGGCGTCGAGATAGGCCTGGCGGGCGGCGGCGGTTTCGGCGCGGGCGCTCTTGAGGGCCTCCTCGCTGTTCTCGGCGTCGCGCAGGCGGGCGGCGAAGGCGGCTCTGGTGGCCGGCAGTTCGTTGACGCTGACCGACAGCTTGCGGGCCATGGCGCGCAGGGCGAAGAGCCGCTCCTCGGTGCGGTCCAGTTGGTCGGGATCGAGATCGAAGGCCGAGGCGGCGTTGTCGATGGCGGCGGTCGCCTCCTGGACTTCGGAGATGGCCTTGTCGACCTGATCGGCGGCGGCGGTCAGCCGCACCACGGCCGGTCCATCGACGGCCGCGCCCGACTGCACCGCCCGGTCGCGGGCCCGTTCCAGAGCCCGGTAGGCATTGGCCATCTTGGCGGTCACGGCGGCGCCGTTGAAGGCGTCGCGGGCGGAGTCGATGTCGGCCAGCGCCTTCTCGGCCGAGCCCAGCAGGGCCCGCTCCTCGGCCAGGGTCGCCTCCTCGCCCTCGCGGGGATCGAGCCGGTCCAGTTCGCCCAGACGAAGCGTGATTTCCTCGATCTCGGCCTCGGCCCTGGCGGCGAGCGCCTGCAGGTCGCTGAGCCGCTCCCGCGCCGCCCGCCAGCCGCTCCAGGCCCTGGAAACGGCGTCGCCGGACAGCCCGCCATAGGCGTCGAGCAGCGGGCGGTGGGTGCGGGGGTCGAGCAGGCCGACCGTCTCGTGCTGGCCATGCACCTCGAGCAGCAGGCCGCCCAGTTCCTTGAGGGTTGCGACGCTGGTCGACTGGTCGTTGACGAAGGCCCGCGAGCGCCCGTCCGCCGTCAGGGTGCGGCGCAGGACCAGGTCCTCGTGGCTGTCATAGGAGAGGCCCTTCTCATCGAGCAGGGCCCAGGCGGCGTGATCGGGCGACAGGGCGAAGATGGCGGCGGCGCTGGCCTGGGCCGCGCCCCGGCGCACCAGGCCGGCTTCCGCGCGGGCCCCGGAGGCCAAGCCCAGGGCGTCCAGGATGATGGACTTACCCGCCCCGGTCTCGCCGGTCAGGGCAGTGAGGCCCGCGCCGATGGACAGGTCCAGCGACTCGATCAGCACCACGTCGCGGATTCCGAGACCGATCAGCATGTGGCTAAAATCCCGCCAAATCGGGTCGAACGCAAGGGGAACAAACTGAAAGCCCCTCCCGCGATGAGAAGGGCCTTCAGCCTATCGCCGCAGGATCTTGTCCAGCAGGCTCTTGCGCTTGGCCTTGGGCGGCGGCGGCGCGGCGGGAGCGGCGTCGGCCGGCGGGGCCTGCAGGGTGGCCGAGGTCTGGTCCGGCGCCGCCGTGTCGGTCGAGCTGTCCGAGGCCGGCGGGGCCAGGGTGGCGCCCTTGTCGCGGGTCAGGCGCTGCAGGAAGCTCTTCTTCGAGCCGGGGGTCCTGGGCTCGATGGCCGGCTGAAGACCCTTGCTGGTCAAGAGCTTGTAGGCGTCGCCATACCAGGCGTCGTCCGGGTAGTTGTAGCCCAGCACCGCCCCGTTGCGCTTGGCCTCGCCCAGCAGGCCGACGGTCATATAGGCCTCGACCAGGCGGTAGAGGGCCTCGGGCGTGTGCGAGGTGGTCTGGTATTTGTCGACCACGGTGCGGAAGCGGCCGATGGCGGCCAGGGTCTGGCCCTGGCGCAGGTAGTAGCGGCCGATGGTCATCTCCTTGCCGGCCAGCTGGTCGCGGACCATGTCGATCTTCAGCCGGGCGTCGGCGGCGTATTCGCTGCGCGGGTAGCGGGCGATGACGTCGTTCAGCGCCTGCAGGGCCTGCTCGGTCGAGGCCTGGTCGCGGCCGACGTCGACGATCTGCTCGAAGTAGCAGACGGCCTTGAGATAGTAGGCATAGGAGGTCGACTGGTTGCCGGGATACAGCGAGATGAAGCGGTCGGCGTCCTCGATGGCCGCAGCGTAGGCGTTAGCCTGATAGTGGGCGTAGGCGGTCATCAGGATCGCGCGGCGCGACCATTCCGAATAGGGATGCTGGCGCTCGACCTCGCGGAAATAGTCGATCGCCTCGCCCCAGCGCTTCTCGTCCAGCTTGGCGGCGCCGGTGGAATAGAGCAGCTCGACCGGGCGCTCCTGATAGACCAGCCGGGGCTTGGGCTTCTCGCGCGCACAGCCCGCCGCCGCCAGGGCGATGACCATCACGGCGAAGACGGCGGCCACACGGCCCGAACCTTTAAACAAAACCAACCCTCACCCCGTTAGAGCGGATGCGCCTCCCCCACATGCTGTTGGGGCGCCGACATGGGTCTTACACCACGAAAAGGCGGGCGCAAATGCGGCGAACCCTGCAGGAGGGGCCTTAGTTAGACGGCTTCGGCCATCTCTGGCGCGAAGGTGCGCACGCGCCACGCCTGCGGCTGGGCGAGAAGCTCGCGAACCAGCAGGTTGTTCAGGCCATGGCCGGCCAGCACGCCCTCGAATCGGCCGACGATCGGCATACCCAGCACATAGAGGTCGCCCACCGCGTCCAGCGCCTTGTGGCGGACGAACTCGTCGGGGCGGCGCAGGCCTTCGGGATTGAGCACCCGGTCACCATCCAGCACCACGGCGTTGTCCATCGAACCGCCGCGGGCCAGGCCCTTGGCGCGCAGGGCCTCGACGTCCTTGAGGAAGCCGAAGGTGCGGCAGTTGGACAGCTCCTTGCGGAAGCCGGCCTCGTCGGCGACCACGTCCACCCGCTGGCGGCCGATGGCGGCGCTGTCGAAGGCGATCTCGAAGGCCACTTCGAAGCGGTCGGCGGGGGTCAGGGAGGCGTGCTTGTCGCCCTCGACGACCTCGATGGCGCCCGTGATCTCGATATAGCGGCGCGGGGTGTCCTGGCGGCGGCGGCCGGCCCGGTCGAGGATCTGCACGAAGGGCTCGGCCGAGCCGTCCATGATCGGCACTTCCGGCCCGTCCAGCTCGACCACGGCGTTGTCGACGCCCAGGGCGGCCATGGCGGCCATCAGATGCTCGATGGTCGAGACGGTCACCCCGGCGGCGTTGCCGATCACGGTGCCCAGCTCGGTGCGGATCACGCCCTCGCCGGAAACGGCGACGCGGTTGTCACGATCCTTGATGTCGGTGCGGACGAAGACGATGCCGGCGTCGGCGGCGGCGGGACGGATGGCCACCCGCACATGCTCGCCCGTATGCACGCCCAGCCCCGCGAAGATCGCGGGCCCGGCCAGCGTGTGCTGGAATGCATGGGCATACTCTTGAACCGACACTACCGACCTCGTTCTGCACGCGGGCGGCTCGCTGCCGCTTCACGCCCCACAAGCCTTCTACGGATCGGGGTGTCAGGGGGCAAAACAAGGGCTGTTTCGGATTGTAACCTTGTCCGTAACCAAGACGGGTTGGAGGGGAATCCCCAATGCCCTCCTCGCCTTGCAAGAGAATCCTGCCCTCAAACGAAAACGCCCGGCCCCTTTCGGAGCCGGGCGCTGGATCGCCGGATGACCCGGAGTGTCAGTTCGCCAGGCGGCGCAGGAAGCTGGGGATTTCGAGATCGTCCCCTTCCTCGATCTGGGCCTCTTCCTCGAGCGCCTGGGCCGGTTGGGCGCCGCCGCGCGAGGCGGGACGGGCCGCCGGCGCCGGGGCGTCGTAGCGAGGTTGCTGGCGGCCGCCGAACAGGCTGAGGAATCCGCCCTTGCGCTTTTCTTCGCCAAAGTGGGTTTCGCCGAACAGCGGCTCGTCGGCGATCTCTTCGACCAGCGGGTCGACGATCACCGTGCGGGGCTGCTCGATACGCGGCTCGATGCGCACGGCGGCCTCGGTGCGAACCGGCTCGGGGATCGGCGGGGCGTCGAAGGCCAGATCGGCCTGCTGTTCCTCGAGGGTCTGTTCCGGCTGGCTGAAGCTGGGCTCCCAGCGCGACGGCGTCTGCATCACCGGTTCCGGCTGCGGCTCCGGCTGGGCGTAGCTGATCGGGTCGGGCGTAGCGATCGGGGCCGGAGCAGCCTGCGGCAGGCCCATGGTGCTGCGGGTCGGCCGGGCGGCCGGCTCGATCAGGGCCATGGAGGCGCCGTCCATGCCGGTGGCGACCACCGAGACGCGGATGGTGCCTTCCAGCGTCGGATCGAAGGCCGCGCCGAAGATGATGTTGCCGTCCGGGTCGACCTGGTCGGAGATGGCGTTACAGGCCTCGTCGACCTCCAGCAGGGTCATGTCCAGGCCGCCGGTGACGTTGACCAGCACGGCCTTGGCGCCCTTGAGCGACACTTCGTCGAGCAGCGGGTTCTGGATGGCGTTCTGGGCGGCCATCAGGGCGCGGTCCTCGCCGGACGCCTCGCCGGTGCCCATCATCGCCTTGCCCATCTCGGTCATGACCGTGCGGACGTCGGCGAAGTCGAGGTTGATCAGGCCCGGCAGCACCATCAGGTCGGTGATCGAGCGCACGCCCGAATGCAGCACCTGGTCGGCCATGCCGAAGGCTTCGGCGAAGGTGGTCCGCTCGTTGGCGACCCGGAACAGGTTCTGGTTGGGAATGACGATCAGGGTGTCGACATAGCGCTGCAGCTCGGCGATGCCGGCGTCGGCCAGCCGCATGCGGTGACGGCCCTCGAAGTGGAAGGGCTTGGTGACCACGCCCACCGTCAGGATGCCGCGCTCACGGGCGCTCTTGGCGATGATCGGGGCGGCGCCGGTGCCGGTGCCCCCGCCCATGCCGGCGGTGATGAAGACCATGTGGGCGCCGTCGAGGTGCTCGCCGATCTCGGGAGCCGACTCTTCGGCGGCGCTCATGCCGACTTCCGGGTGAGCCCCGGCTCCGAGGCCCTGCGTCACCGTCATCCCGAGCTGGATGCGGCGATCGGTCTTGGAGAAGGCAAGCTGTTGGGCGTCGGTGTTGGCGACGACGAACTCAACACCTTCGAGGCCAGCCTCGATCATGTTGTTGACGGCGTTGCCGCCGGCCCCGCCGACGCCAAAGACCACGATCCTGGGCTTCAGTTCGGTGGTGGGGGGCGCGTAAAGTTTCATAAGGGTACCCGCATCCTTGTTCGCCGCTCGTTTCGAACGCCAGACGACCCGCCCGCCTGGAATGCCTTACGGCGCGGTTAATATGAGAACCCGCATCCTTAATCGGCGGTTAACCGCATATCGTGAGTCGTGCGCGGGTCGACCCGTCTGTGGACAGAATTTGTTGTCTTGTAAGGGTTTCGCCGATTCGAAACCTCTCGGGGGCTGCTACGGATTGTCGCGAACGTCCAGCGCGTCTTGAGCGCGGAACGATTCAACAGATCAGTCGCGAATCAACTGTTGGGTCGTCTTAGAATCCGGAAATGAGTCCGTCAGAGGGCAATAGCGGGAGGTTGCCGCCTGGTCCGCTCGGTCTGGATCAGTTTGTTTCAATGGTCTGGATGGCGCGCTTGAGGTCTGGCGGGATGGAAGGATCGAGCGTCACGACGCCGTCCTGCTTCTTTCCCACGAGACGAGGCTGGGCCCCCGAGTTGTCATAGAACCAAGCCTCGTCCGCCTGCTCAAGAAACCAAGGCATCTGCTGCAATGATTTGGTGTAGCGCTCGAGAATCCTGTCTTCCGGGACGGCATGCCCGCCCTTTTTCACCCTCAGACGGACGCGCTCGACGTTTCGTCTAGGGTTGTCCAGGACCACGTAGATCAGGCGAACTTGAAAGCCCAAGCCTTTCGCCATTTCCACAAGGCGCCGATATTTGGGCGTGGACAGCACCGTCTCGACGCCGATCGTTTGATGCGCCTTGATCGAAGCTTCCAGCCAGATTTCTATCCGCTGAACGGATTGAAGATTTGCCGCCAGCAAATCCATCCCTTCGATATCGCGAATTCGTGCAGCCAACAGGTCAGGATTGATGATCCAGACGGAGCGGCCGAAAGATTCGATATCGGCGTCTTGATAGGCGCTGCTTTTTCCGGAGCCGTTTGGCCCGGCCACAATCAACAGATAAGGCGGCTCAGCGCTTAGCGACGGCGGCATCGGTCACGCCGGCCGTCCGCTTGTTGTCCTTACGGGCCTTGGCGACGTTCCTGCCAAACACATATTGAAAATCATCACCGAAGGTCGCGCTGGCGGCGTCAAGGGTCCGCAATGTCTTGATCTGGCCTTCGGTGTCGCGCACCCGCTTCTTCGTAACCGCCACGGTCGACCTGCCACCCTTGGGGCTCGGCTTCAGACTGGCGACAATCACTTTGACCATACTGTGGGCTCCTATGGGCAAAGCCTACCATCGCCATACACGGTTTAAAACCACGTATGGCTGCGCTCCCGAAGCTCCCCGCTAAAGATTGTCGCGCAGCCAGGCCGCCACCTTGGTGACCGGGCCGGCCTTGGGATCGATCGGGGCGCGGGACGCCTTCACCGCCGCCAGGGCCTTGGGCGAGACCGCCTCGCGCGGGCCGAAGGCGGCGCGGTGCAGGATGCCGGCGGCGGCGCAGAAGGCAGGTCCCGTAACGGCGTCGGCCAGGTGCGGCACCCGGCGCGGACGGCCCAGGCGGACGGGGCGGTCAAAGACGCGCACGGCGACTTCGCGAACGCCGGCCAGCTGGCTGGCGCCGCCGGTCAGCACGATGCCGGCGCCGGGCTCGATGAGGGCGCCGGCGTTCTTGAGGCGGTCGCGCAACAGCTCCAGCGTCTCTTCGACGCGGGGGGCGATGATGCCCTTCAGCAGGCTGCGGGGGGCGGTGACGGGGCCAGCGCCGGGATCGTCGCCGCGCGGCGGGGCCTCGATCATCTCGCGGTCCTCGTTGGACGAGGCGATGGCCGAGCCGTGCAGGGTCTTCACCCGCTCGGCGCCGGCCCGCGAGGTCGACAGGCCGCGGGCGATGTCGGCGGTGACGTGCTCGCCGCCGATCGGGAAACTGTCGATGTGGACCAGGCTGCCGCCCGAGAAGACGGCCGCCGAGGTCGAACCGCCGCCCATGTCGATACAGATGGCGCCCAGTTCCATCTCGTCCTCTTCCAGCGCGGCGAGCGCGGAGGCGAACGGGGCCGCAACCACCCCTTCGAACTGAAGATGCGCGCGCTCGACGCAGTGGCAGAGGGTCTGGAAGACGTTCTCGTTGATCGAGACGACCAGCAGCTCCAGGCCCAGCGACTTGCCGAACATCTCGCGCGGATCGCGCACACCCTTCTGGCCGTCGACGGACCAGGCGATGGGCAGCAGGTGGATGACCTTGCGGCCCGGCAGGCGGATCTGGGCCATGGCCGAGGCCAGGGCGCGGGAACAGTCATTGTCGCTGATCGGCCGGGCGCCCAGCGAGACGCGGGCCGACACCCGCTGGCTGGCCAGCTGGCCGCCGGAGGTGGCGATGGTCACGCCTTGAACGGAGAGATTGGCGACGCCCTCGGCCCGCTCGACGGCCAGAGCGATGGCTTCGGCCGCCTCGTCCATGCTGGCGATGGAGGCGCCCTTCACGCCGCGCGACTGCACATAGCCGACCCCGGCGGTGGTGAGGGTGCGGTCGGCCCGGCGCACGCCGTCGGGCTTCATGACGAAACAGGCGACCTTGGAGGCCCCCAGGTCGACAGCGGCGATCACCGGCTGGCGCTGCAGCGCCTGCTTCAGGCTGTCCTTAGCCTGTTTGCGGTCCGCCAGTCCTGACATCGTCTTCACCACCCGTTTCAGCCCTTACTCAAACACCATCCGCCACCAGCGGCGCCGTCACGGCGGCCGTCTGGGTCTCACGCGGGCGTACTGCCACCATTCCCGGCTCGCGCAGATCGATGCGCGAGAAGCCCAGGGTCAAAATCTGTTGCCGCTCTTCCAGCTGGTCGAGCTGGATCAGGGCGGACTCTTCGTCGACGGCCGGCAGCTGGATCAGCGAGCCGTCCTTGAGCCGCAGGTCCCAGCGCCGCTCGTCGACCCGCACCAGGGCTTCGAGCCGGTCGCGCAGGCCCGGACGCTGGGCGATGGCCGGCAGGATACGCAGGGCGGTGCTGTCATTGGCCCCCGCGCCGACGATCAGCGGCAGTTCGGGGAAACGGCCCGGATCGGCCTCGGGGATCACCGCCCCGGAGCCGTCGATGACCACCATGCGGCGGTTGCGTTGCCAGACCGCCAGGGTGTCGCGCTGCTGCACGGCGATGACCAGGGTGTCCGGCAGCAGGCGCACGACCTGGGCGTCCTTGACCCAGCCCACCTGCAGGACCCGCGCGCGCAAGTCGGACAGGCTGGCGCCCATGATCGGATCGCCGGGCTGCACGCCCAGGGCGGCCCGGATGGAGCGTTCGGCGGCGGGCGAGGCGCCCTGCACATGGATGGCGGCGACCTTCAGGCCCAGGGCGGCGCCCTCGCCGGCCAGGGTCTGGCTCATGGCGGTCTGCAGCTTCTCGGCCCGGCCGCCGGTGGCCAGGGTGACGATGAGGCCCAGGACCAGGATGCCGATGGCGGCGGGCAGCGCAACCCGAGCGGGCAGCACGCCACGCGCGGCGCGCAGCTTCGTCGCCCCCTGACGGGACGGCGGCGCAGCACGGCCTCTGCCAGAGTTCGAGGGCGTTTTAGCCCGGGGCTTGGCGGCTTGCCGCCCTCCCCCCCGCAGCGCCGCGGGCATAAGCGTCCTCCACGATCCACATCACCAGGCGATCAAACGAAATCCCGAGATGGGCCGCCTGCTCTGGGACGAGCGAAGTGGGTGTCATGCCGGGCTGCGTATTGACCTCCAACAGGACCAGAAGTCGCTTAACAGGGTCATAACGGAAGTCGCTTCTGGTCACCCCTCGGCAACCTAAAGCGGCGTGCGCGGCCTCGGCCATGCGCAGGGCGCGGTCGTAGTCTTCCGAGGGCATTCGGGCCGGAACGACATGCGTCGATCCGCCCTCGCCGTACTTGGCCTCGTAGTCGTAGAAACCTGTGGACGGTACGATTTCGGTCACCGCCATGGCCTTGCCGTCCATCACCGCCACGGCCAGCTCCATGCCGGCGATGTAGGGTTCGATCATCACCTCTTCGCCATAGGTCCATTCCGGCTGGGCCAGCTCCTGCGGCGGGCGGTTGGCGCCCTCGAACACCAGGAAGACTCCCACGGAGCTGCCCTCGGCGTTGGGCTTGACCACATAGGGCGGGGCCATGACGTGGTCCCTGGCCGCCTCGAAGCGGTCGTAGAGCCCGCCGCCCGGCACCGCGACCCCGGCCGCCGCCAGCACCGCCTTGGACTTGGCCTTGTCCATGGCCAGGGCCGAGGCCAGCACGCCGCAGTGGCTGTAGGGGATGTCGAGCGTCTCCAGTATGCCCTGCACGCAGCCGTCCTCGCCCCATTCGCCATGCAGGGCGTTGAAGACGACGTCGGGCTTAAGGGCGGCCAGCACCTGGGCCAGGTCGCGGCCGGCGTCGACCTCGGTGACCCTGGCCCCGACATTGCGCAACGCCTTGGCGCATTCGAAGCCCGAGACCAGGCTGACCTCGCGCTCGGAGGAGAGGCCGCCCTTCAGGACGGCGACGTGGTGTCCGGAAAGATCGCCGCTCATTTCGCCGCCGAGACCTTCCGGAAATCGATGTCGCTGTTGGCGATCAGCCAGAGCAGCGAGGCCCAGGCGGCGACGTTCTGGTTCATCTGCAGCGGATCGACCTTGTCCAGGGTGTCGTCGGCCGAGTGATGCAGGTCGAAATAGCGGGCGCCGTCCTGGTTCAGCGCGAACACCGGCACGCCGGCCGCGTGGATCTCGTCCGTGTCCGAGCCGCCATTGGTCGAGGGCGTCTGCGAAAGGAGGATCTTCAGCGGGGCGAACAGGCCCGGCAGGGCCGCGAAGGTCGGGTCCTTCATCGCCCCGGCCGGCAGTTCCAGCGAATAGATGTTGTCGGCGCCGAAGTCGCTCTCGCCGGCGATGATTATCTTGCCCAGCTCATCCTTGTGGGCGGCCAGGTAGGCGGCGCCCGAGCCACCGGTCTCCTCCGAGCCCCACATGACGACGCGGATGGTGCGCTTGGGCTTTTGCGGCAGGTCGCCGATCAGCTTGGCAGCGGCGGTGGTGATGGCGACGCCCGCGCCGTCGTCGATGGCGCCGGTGCCCGGGTCCCAGCTGTCGAGGTGGCCGCCGATGACGATGACCTCGTCGGGTTTCTCGGAGCCGACGATCTCCCCGGAGATGTTCCAGGCCACGGTGGTCGCGCTGGTGGTCGAGGCCAGGTTCAGCTTGACGGTCACTGGTCCGCGCGCGGCCAGCCGGACCAGCAACTCGGCGTCTGGCACGCCCAGGGCGGCGGCGGGGATTTTCGGAATGCCGTCGACATAGCCGGTGCCGCCGGTATGGGGGTCACGGCTGCTGGACGTGGAGGCGGACCGCATCAGGAAGGCGACCGCCCCGCGCTTGGCCGCCTCGCTGGGACCCCTGCGCCGAAGGGTCCCGGCCGGACCATAGCCGGCGCCGTCCTGGGCCCGGACCATGGGCTGGGTCACCACGGCGATCTTGCCGGTCAGCGAGCCCTCCGGCGCGGCCAGCAGGTCGGCGAAGGTCGGGAAGATCACGATCGGCGCCTCGATGCCCTCGGCGGGGGTCGGCACGGTGCCGCCCAGGCCGATGATCGACAGCTTGAAGGGATAGGGCCCGGTGATCGAGCCCGACTCGGCGCCCCGGCTCCAGCTCGGCTTGGCGAACTCCTCGACCTTGATGTTCTTGAAGCCCAGGGCCGTGAACTTGGCCACCGCCCAGTCCTTGGCCCGGGTCATGGCGGGCGATCCGGCCGGCCGCGGCCCGATCTCGGTGGTCAGCGATTCCAGGACGTCCCAGGCGGTGGTGTCGGTCAGCGCCTTGTCGCGCAGGGCGGCGGCGACCACGGCCGGCGGCTGCGGCGCGGCGGCCGGCGGCTTGGCCTTGGCCGGCTTGGCCATGGCGGGCGTCAGACAGAGGGCGAGGCTGGCCGTGAGGGCCGGAATGAGCATGCGCATGAAGGCCGGGTGCGACAGGCGGGGTCGGGAGTCAAGCGCGCCCTTCAGCCAGACCTTTCAGGAAACCGACAATGGACTAGGCTGACTGTGCGAGGACCAATGAACGATGCCGTTATCAAGGAAATCCGACGCGCCGACGGCAAGCGGCGGGTGTCGATCTTAAGGCGCCATGGCCTCTACACTTTCGTAGAGGACGCGGACGGCGACACATTCACCTATGAGGCTTGGCCCGCTCTTGCCGAGGGCGGACTCTATGACTCGCCTGGGGCGGCTGAACGGGAAGCGCGAGCGCGGATCGCCTGGCTGGCTCAACAGGAGTCGGGCGAGGGTCCGCCCTGCTGATCGTCTGCTGACACCATGCTGTCAGGAGCCCCGGCGCATCCTGAACGCTATCTCAGGAGAGCCCCGCCATGACCGCCACCGCCCTCGACGAGATGCCCACCCCGCCCTGCGCCCAACTTCTCGGCTGGCACATCCTTGAGGCCGAGCCGGAACGCGGCTGGATCCGTATCGGGTTTCGTGGGCGGCCGGAGTTCGTCAATCCGGCCGGCTATGTGCAGGGCGGGTTCCTGGCGGCCATGCTGGATGACTGCATGGGGCCGGCGGCCTTCATCGCCTCGCATGGGGCGCTCTACACGGCGACCATGGACATGAACGTCTCCTACCTGGCGCCGGCCAGGCCGGGGCCGCTGGTCGGCGAGGGCCAGGTCGTGCAGATGGGCAAGAGCGTGGCCTTCCTGGAGGCCAGGCTGTTCGACCCCGAGGGAGTGCTGGTGGCGCGGGCCACCTCGACGGCCCGGCTGGTGGCCACCGAGAAGGCGCTTACCCGGGCCGCCCGATCGGCTTGATCACTCCTCGCAGGCCAACTTCTTCCACATAGACAAAGAAGTTTCGGGCAACGAATTCGGGAGGATCAGCGACTTCGGGGTCAAGGTGATAGATTTCCGGACTGCACACGCCATTCGCGTATTTGAAGCCATAGTACGCACCCGTTTCATCGTCGGTGACAGCTAGAAACGATCGATCTTTCGGCACGACCTCGTTACAGCGAACGATATTCCAGTCGCTTGCTTCACCGACCGTAAGGACATTGATCTGGGCGAAATACCCGCCCCCGAACCGTCGCAAGAAGCTCTTGTATTCGATGGGGAGCGCCAAGCCCAACGCGGCTTCTGCCACCGCAATTTCAACGTCGGCGGCCGGCGTTTCCACCTCGGTGAACCAGCCGGGTTGAGAGATCATAAAGCTGTCTACAAGGCGATAGAACGCCTCAGCCTCAGGATTCATCCGGGCCGCCCGATCCGCTTGATCTCCCAGTCGAGTTCAACGCCGAACTTCGCCTTCACATCGGCGCGGACCGTATCGCCCAGGCCCTCGAGGTCGGCGGCGGTCGCCTCGCCGGTGTTGATCATGAAGTTGCTGTGCAGCTCGGAGAACCGCGCCCCGCCATAGGGCTTGCCGCGCCAGCCGGCGGCGTCGACCAGGCGCCAGCTGGAATCGCCGGGCGGGTTCTTGAAGGTCGAGCCGCCGGTCTTCTCGCGGATCGGCTGGGTGGTCTCGCGACGGGCGGTGATCTCGGCCATGCGGGCCGAGACCGCCTCGGGGCTGTCGGGGCGGCCGCGATAGGTGGCCTCGGTCCAGATGATCTGGCCCTCCGGAATGCGGCTGTGGCGGTAGGTGTAGCCGAAGTCGGCCAGCTCGAAAGTCCGCAGTTCGCCGGAGCGGTCATAGCCCCTGGCGCGGACCAGGATGTCCTTGGTCTCGGACCCGTAGCAGCCGGCGTTCATGGTCAGCGCCCCGCCGACCGTGCCGGGGATGCCGGCATAGAATTCCAGCCCGGCCAGACCGGCCTTGGCGGCGGCCTTGGCGACGTTGGCGTCCAGGGCGCCGGCCCCGGCGGTGATCAGGTCGCCCTCGACGGTGACCTGGGCGAAGGCGCGGCCGGCCAGGCGGATGACCACCCCGGCGATGCCGCCGTCGCGGACGATGACGTTGGAGCCGACGCCCAGCGGGGTGACCGTGGCCTCGGCGGGCAGATTGCGCAGGAACTCGGCCAGGTCGGCCTCGTCGGCCGGCAGGAACAGCGCCTCGGCCGGGCCGCCGACCCGGAACCAGGTGAAAGGAGCCAGGGCCTCCTCGCGCAGCAGCTTGCCGCGCACGGCGGGAAGATCGGTCATCGGGCTTCGGCCTTGCGGGCGGACTTGTCGGCGTGCTGGAGGACCAGACGCTCGGCCTCGGACACGTCGTAGGTGTCGAAGATCGGGGTGCGGACGTTGCGTTCCATCTGGAACATCTCATAGCGCGGCGTCGCCGGCGGCACGACGATCTGCAGCCAGAAGCCGTCGCTGAGACCCCGCCCCTTATCGAGCTGCGGCAGGTATTTCAGCGGGATGCGCCGCCGCTTGGCCTCTTCCTCGACGCTCCGCAGGAAGGCGGTCGGTGTCTTGGCCGGCTCGGGCCTGTAGGGCGGCGCCTCGCCCCACTTGGTCACGCGCCCCCTCCCTCTTGAAGCGCCTCCAACTGGCCCGGCAGCGCATAGGACCAGCTGGTGATGTCGCCAGCCCCCAGCAGAACCACCAGGTCGCCGGGCCGGGTCTCCTCGGCCACCATCGCGGCCAGGGCGTCGGGCCCGCTGAGCGGCAGGGCCCGGCGGTGGCCGAAGCGGCGCAGGCCCTCGATCAGGCCGTCGCGATCCACGCCCTCGATGGGCTGCTCGCCTGCCGGATAGACGGGGGCGACGATCACCGTGTCGGCGTCGTTAAAGCAGGAGGAAAACTCGCTCATCAGGTCGCGCAAGCGGGTGTAGCGGTGCGGCTGCACCACGGCGATGACCCGCCCCTCGGTGACCGCCCGGGCGGCCTTGAGCACGGCGGCGATCTCGACCGGATGGTGGCCATAGTCGTCGATCACCCGCACGCCGTTGGCTATGCCGGTGGTGGTGAACCGGCGGCGCACGCCGCCGAACTCGGCCAGGCCCTTGCGGATGGCCTCGATGGGCACCGACAGCTCGCGGCCGACGGCGATGGCGGCCAGGGCGTTCAGCACATTGTGGTGCCCCGCCATGGGCATCTTCATGCCTTCATGCAGCACCGGCTCGCCCTCGCGCGGCGTGACCAGCACGTCGAAGGCCGCCCCGTCCGGCCCCATGGTGATGTTCAGCGCCCGCACCTCGGCCTGCGGGTTGACGCCGTAGGTGACCAGCCGGCGGTTCTCGACCCTGGCGGCCAGGGCCTGCACTTCCGGATGGTCCAGGCAGACCGCGCAGAAGCCGTAGAAGGGGATGTTCTCGATGAAGTCCTGGAAGGCCTTCTTGACCGCCTCGAAGTCGCCGTAGTGGTCCAGGTGCTCGGGATCGATGTTGGTAACGATACCCACGGTCGATTTCAGCCGCAGGAAGGTGCCGTCGCTCTCGTCGGCCTCGACGACGATCCAGTCGCCCTCGCCAACTTTGGCGTTCGTTCCGTAGGCGTTGATGATGCCGCCGTTGACCACGGTCGGGTCCAGCCCGCCGGCGTCCAGCACCGCGGCGACCATCGAGGTGGTGGTGGTCTTGCCATGCGTCCCGGCCACGCCCACCGAGAACTGAAGGCGCATCAACTCGGCCAGCATCTCGGCCCGGCGCACCAGCGGCATGCGGCGCTCGCGGGCGGCGATCAGCTCGGGATTGTCCTGCTTGACGGCGGTCGAATAGACCAGGGCCGAAGCGCCCTCCACATGGCTCGCCTCGTGCCCGATGAAAATGCGGGCCCCCAGCTTCTCCAGCCGGTCGGTGTTGGCGCTGGCCTTCACGTCCGAGCCCTGCACCGTATAGCCGATGCGGATCATGATCTCGGCGATGCCGCTCATGCCGATGCCGCCGATGCCGACGAAGTGGACGGGACCGAGTTCGAACGGGACGGGGCGGCGACGTTGGATCATCCCACCCCGTTAGACGATTTTCTGGCCCAGGCGAAGGGTCAGGCGAAGGCGGTGTATTCGACCAGATCGGCCAGGCGCTCGGCGGCGTCCGGCTTGGCGACCGAGCGGGCCCCGTCGGCCATGCGGGCCAGCAGGGCGGGGTTGGCGAGCATGTGCTTGAGGGCGCCGGCCAGGCTGTCGACGGTCAGTTCGTCTTCCAGGGCGACGGCCGCGCCGCCGGCGTCTTCGAGCAGGCGGGCGTTGAAGCGCTGGTGGTCGTCGGCGGCGATCTTCAGCGGCACCAGCAGCGAGGGCCGGCCGGCCACCGCCAGCTCGCAGACCGTCGAGGCGCCGGCCCGGCCGATGACCAGGTGGGCGCTGGCCAGCCGTCCGGCCATGTCGCGGAAGAAGGGGGCCACCTCGGCCTTGACCAGGGCGTTGGCGTAGATGCGGCGGGCGGAGTCCATCGACTCCTTGCGGGTCTGCTGCTGGACCTCCAGACGACCGCGCATCTCTTCCGGCAGCCGGGCGATGGCCTCGGGGGTCAGTTCGGAGAGCAGGCGGGCCCCCTGGCTGCCGCCGGTGATCAGCAGGCGGATCGGGCCGCCGGGCTCGGGCGGGGCGTAGGGTTCATTGGCCAGGGCCATGATCTCGGGCCGCACGGGGCTGCCCAGGACGTGAGCCCGCTGCCTGATCGAGGGCTTGGCCATCTCGAGGGTGGGAAAGGCGCAGGCGACCTCGGTCACCCGGCCGGCGATAAAGCGGTTCACCCGGCCGAAGACGGCGTTCTGTTCGTGGATGACGGTGGGGCGTTTCTGGCCGATCGCCGCCAACAGGGCCGGCAGCGAGGGATAGCCGCCAAACCCGACCACCACCGCGGGGTCGAGTTTGCGGAACGAGGCTCTGGCCTGCATGACGCCGCGCATCACCGCGATCCCAGCCCTGATCATGCCGATGGGATCATTGCCCTTGGCGGTCGCCGCCGACAGCGACAGCTGCGAGTCGGCCGGAAAGCGGTCGGCATAGAGGGCGCCGCGCTCGTCGGTGGCCAGCAGGATGCGCCAGCCGCGCGCCCGCAGCGCCTCGGCCAGGGCCTGGGCCGGGAACATGTGGCCGCCGGTTCCCCCCGCGGCGATGACGGCAAGTCTTTCGGCCATGCCCGCGCTTTAGGCGAAAGCGCCGGCGCGCGCGAGTCCTTCGGCGGGTAGATAGGCCCCCGGCCGGCGGCGGGTCAGGGCCAGGGCCATGCCCATGGTCAGCCCCATGGCCAGCACCGAGGAGCCGCCATAGCTGATGAACGGCAGGGTCATGCCCTTGGTCGGGATCAGGTTCAGATTGACCGCCAGATTGATGAAGGCCTGCTGGCCCAGCAGCACGAACAGGCTGGCCGCCGCCACCTGCTCGAAGGGGTCGGAGAGCCGCATGGACTTGTAGAGCCCGCGCACGACCAGCACCCCGAACACCGCGATCAGGGTCAGGGAGAAGATCAGGCCGTATTCCTCGGCCGCCATCGAATAGATGAAGTCGGTATGGACGTCCGGCACGCCGGTCTTCATCACCCCCTCGCCCGGCCCCTTGCCGAACAGGCCGCCATTGGCGATGGCCTCGGCCGCCTTGGTCACCTGGTGGGTGTCGGCGTGCTCGGGCTGCAGGAAGCGGTTCACGCGCGAGGCCACGTGCGGGAAGATGAAATAGGTCGAGCCCAGGCCCGTGACGGCGGCGACGGCCAGGCCGGTGATCCAGCTCAGCGGCACCCCGGCCATCCAGAAGGCGGCCCCGAAGGCGACGGTGATCAGCACCGTCTGGCCGACGTCCGGCTGGATTAAGAGCAGGCCCACGGCCAGGAAGTAGAGCACGAAGGCGATGGAGACGCCGGGCACGCCCTCGCCCTTCTGGCCTTCCGAGAACATCCAGGAGACCAGGACCAGCAGGGCCGGTTTCATGAACTCGGACGGCTGCAGGGTGAAGCCGGCGACCTGCAGCCAGCGGTTGGCCCCCTTGGCCTCGTGGCCGATGAACGGCAGGGCGATCATCACCGCGATCGAGGCCAGGTAGATGAAGAAGGCCGCCCGCTTGACCCCCCGGGCCGACAGCATCGAGACGCCGATCAGGATACTCGCGCCGAGAAGGGCGAAGACGCACTGGCGGATCGCGAAGTGGAACGGGAAGGTGACATGCATCCGCGCCGCCGCCGCCGGGCTGGAACCGAACGACAGCAGCACGCCGGTGACCAGCAGGATGCCGACCGCCCCCAGCAGCCAGTGGTCGACCGTCCACCACCATCGGCCAAGCGGGGTCTTATCGGACCGCAGGAACATGTGCTGATTGGTTGGACTCACGCGCGGGCTCCCCGGGCGGCAGGGCGAACAAGGCCCTCGACGGCGGCGCGGAAGGCGTCGCCGCGCTGCTCGAAATCACTGAACTGGTCGAACGAGGCGCAGGCCGGCGAGAGCAGCACCACGGCGTCCTCGCCGCTGGCCGCCGCATCGGCATAGGCGGCGGCGGTGGCGGCCTCCAGCGTGCCGGTCTTCACGTAGGACGCCTTGCCCTCGAGCGTGCGGCCGAACTCATCGGCGCCCTCCCCGATCAGGTAGGCCTTGTTGATGCGCGGGAAGAGGTCGGCGAGGGCCTCGATGCCGCCGGCCTTGGGCTGGCCGCCGCCGATCCAGTAGAAGTTCGGATAGCTGGACATCGCCTGGCGGGCGGCGTCGGCGTTGGTGGCCTTGCTGTCGTTGATGAAGCGCACCCGGCCGATCTGGCCGACGGTCTCCATGCGGTGCGCCAGGCCCGGGAAGGTCATCAGCCCCTCGGCGGCTTCCTCGGCCGGAATGCCCAGCGCCCGGGCGGCGGCATAGGCGGCGGCGGCGTTCTGCCAGTTGTGGCGGCCGGGCAGCGAGCGGGCCCGCAACAGGTCGGCCACCGTCATGACCCGCTCGCCGGTGGCGTCATAGAGCACGCCCTGCAGGGCATAGACGCCCCGGCCCATCGACTTGGAGGCGCTGATCGGGCGGATGGTTCGGCGGTTGGCGGCGGTGATCTCGGTGCAGATGCGCTGGCACCATTCGTCATCGACCCCGATGACGGCGGTGTCGCCCTTCACCTGGTTGAGCAGGATACGCTTCTTGGAATTGACGTAGCCCTCCATGCCGCCATGGCGGTCCAGGTGGTCGGGCGAGATGTTGAGCAGGACGGCGGCGTCGGGCTTGAGGCTCGAGGTCAGGTCCAGCTGGTAGGAGGAAAGCTCCAGCACATAGACCGCTCCGCCATGCATGTCGGGCAGGCCCAGCACGCCGAAACCGATATTGCCGCCGATCCGGGTGTCGCGGCCGGCCATGCGGCAGACATGGCCCAGCAGGGCCGTGGTGGTCGACTTGCCGTTGGTGCCGGTGATGGCGGCGACCTTGGGCCGCTTGTGCTCGGGGACCAGGGCCAGGGTGCGGGCGAAGAGTTCGATATCGCCCAGGATCTCGACGCCGGAGGCCTTGGCGCGATCCACCGTCCAGTGCGGCTTGGGATGGGTCAGCGGCACGCCGGGCGACAGCATCAGCGCCGCGAAGTCCGACCAGTCGGCGGTGTTGAGGTCGGTGAGGGCCAGCCCCTCGGCCTGGGCTTCGGCCCGTCCCTTTTCGCCATCATCCCACAGCGCGACCTGCGCCCCGCCGGCCACGAGGGCGCGCGCGGCGGTCAGGCCGGTGCGGCCCAGGCCGAACACGGCGACCTTGCGGCCCTCGAAACCACGGATGGGGATCATGCTGCGCGTACCCCCTCTATCTGATCTTCAGGGTGGCCAGGCCGATGAAGGCCAGCATCAGGGCGACGATCCAGAAGCGCACGACGATGGTGCTCTCGGCCCAGCCCAGCTTTTCGAAATGGTGGTGGATCGGCGCCATCAGGAAGATGCGCTTGCCGGTCCGCTTGAAGTAGGCGACCTGGATCATCACCGACAGCAGCTCGGCGACGAACAGCCCACCGACGATGCCCAGCACGATCTCGTGCTTGGCGATCACCGCGATCATGCCCAGCATGCCGCCCAGGGCCAGCGAGCCGGTGTCGCCCATGAAGATCCTGGCCGGCGGGGCGTTGTACCAGAGGAAGCCCAGGCCCGCCCCGATGGTGGCCCCGCAGATGATCGCCACCTCGCCCAGGCCCGGCACGAAATGCACCTGCAGATACTGGGCGAACGAGAAGTTGCCGACCAGGTAGGCGATGATGCCGAACGCCCCGGCGGCGATCATCACCGGCACGATGGCCAGGCCGTCCAGGCCGTCGGTCATGTTCACCGCGTTCGAGGCCCCGACGATGATGAAGGCGGCCCAGGCGATGTAGAAATAGCCGAGGTTGATCAGCAGGTTCTTGAAGATCGGGAAGGCGACCGAGGTCGAAAGCTCCGGCGTCTCGGGCGAAACCGGGCCGTAGAACATCAGCACGGCCACGGCCGCCACCGCCACGACGGTCTGGATCAGCAGCTTCATGCCGCTCGAGACGCCGGCCGTCGTCTGCTTGGTCACCTTGGCGTAGTCGTCCAGGAAACCCAGCAGGCCGTAGGCGGCCGTGACGCCCAGCACCAGCCAGACATGGACGTTGGAAAGGTCCGCCCAGAGCATCGAGCCGACCAGGATGCCGGCCAGGATCATGAAGCCGCCCATGGTCGGGGTGCCGGCCTTTTCCACCACGTGGCGGGCGATGCCCTCGGCGCGGATCGGCTGGCCCTTGCCCTGCTTGGCCTTCATCCAGCCGATGAACCGCGAGCCCATGGCGACGGCGACCACATAGCCGGTGATCATCGCCATCCCACTGCGGAACGTCAGGTATTTCAGCAGGTTGGCGGCGGGGATGTGCTCCCCGAAACCCGACAGCCATTGATGGAGCAGAAACAGCATTTCAGGCGCCTCCCCCGGCGCGGTCCAGCGCGGCCAGCGCCGCGGCGATAGACGCCGCGCGTGAGCCGTTGGACCCTTTGACCATCACCAGATCGCCCGGCTCTACGGCCGTCGTTACCAACGGCGCGAGACCGGCCGCCGTTTCCGCGTAGCCGCCACGGCGAGTCGGCGGAAGGGCGTCGAAGAGCGATTTCATCAGCGGCCCCGCGCAGAATACGAGGTCAACCTGCGCCGCCAGAATGGGTTCCGCGAGAGCGGCGTGGTACTGCGCTTCGTCCGGGCCCAGCTCAAGCATGTCGGTCAGCGCGACGATCCGCCGCCCCTTGGGTCTGCGAGCGCCCAGGCTGCGGAAAGCCGCCTGCATCGAGATCGGATTGGCGTTGTAGCTCTCGTCGACCAGGGTGAAGACCCCGGCCGCGACATGAACCTCACGCTCGGCCCCGCGGCCGGCCAGCGGTTCGAAGTTTTCCAGCGCCGCCAGGGCCGTGGCCTCTTCGACGCCCAGCGCCCGCAGCATCAGCAGCACGCAGAGGCTGTTGGGCCCCCAGTGGAAGCCGCTCTGGCGGATGGGGAAGTCCAGAGGCCGGCCGTCCAGCTCGGCCCGGACGGCCGCGCCCTGAGTGCGGGGCTGGAAGTCCAGCAGCCTGGCGGTGGTCCCCGCCTGCCCGAAGCTCCAGACCTCCGCGCCGACCTTGCGGGCCTCGCCGGCCAGGTAGTCGAACCACTGGTTGTCGGCGTTCAGCACCGCCACGCCGCCGGGCTTCAGGCCCGCGAAGATCTCGGCCTTGGCCCGCGCCACGCCGGCCTCGCCATCGGCGAAGGCCTCGATATGGACAGGGCCGACCGTGGTGATGGCCGCCACGTGCGGCTGGACCATACGGCTCAGCGGCACGATCTCCTCGGCGTGGTTCATGCCGATCTCGAATACGGCGCGTTCGGTATCGCGGGGCATGCGGGCCAGGGTCAGGGGCACGCCGATATGGTTGTTGAACGACTTGACCGAGTTGTGCGAGCGGCCCGCCCGGGCCAGGCCCGCCGCCACCGCCTGGGTGACGCTGGTCTTGCCGACCGAGCCGGTCACCGCGCCGCGCCTGGCGTGGGTCGCGCGGTCGCGGGCGGCGATGCCGAGGTCCTCAAGAGCCTTCAGCGTATCGGCCACCTGCACAGAGGGACCATCGACCGGCTTCGAAGCGAGCACGCCGGCGGCGCCCTGCTTGAAGGCCTGGGCGGCGAACTCATGGCCGTCGCGCACCCCGGCCAGGGCGACGAAGAGGTCGCCGGGGCCGATCTCGCGGCTGTCGAACGAGACGCCGGTCACAGCGAAGTCGCCGCCCGCCCGCCCGCCGGTCGCGGCGGCGATCTCCCGCGCGGTCCAGAGCGGCTCAGACATGAACCAGCTCCAGCGCGGCCTGGGTTTCGGCCACGTCATCGAACGGATGGTTGACGGTCCCGACGAGCTGGCCCTGTTCGTGGCCCTTGCCGGCGACGACCAGCACATCGCCGGCCTTCAGCTCGGCGACCCCGGCCCGGATGGCAGCGCGGCGGTCGCCGATCTCGCGGGCCCCGTGCGCGGCCTTGAGGATATCGGCGCGGATCGCCGCGGGATCTTCGGAGCGGGGATTGTCGTCGGTGACGATGGCGATATCGGCCAGACGTTCGGCGATCTCGCCCATCAGCGGCCGCTTACCCTTGTCCCGGTCGCCGCCGGCCCCGAACACCACGATCAGCCGGCCCTCGGTGTGCGGCCGCAGGGCCGACAGCACCGTCTCCAGCCCGTCGGGGGTATGGGCGTAGTCGACATAGGCCTCGCCGCCCTGCCGCCCGGTCCCGATGCGTTGAAGCCGGCCCGGCGCGCCCTCGACATGCTCCAGCGCCTTCAACACGGCCTCGGCGTCCTCGCCGGCGGCGATGCAGAGCCCGGCCGCGACCAGGGCGTTGGAAGCCTGGAAGGCGCCGGCCAGCGGCAGGCGGACGGTGATGTGCTTTCCGCGCCAGGCGACGGTCAGCTGCTGGCCCTCGGGCGTGGCGCGGCGCGAGATCAGCCGCAGATCCTCACCGGCCTCGCCGACCGACAGCACGGTCTGGCCGGCGGCCTTGGCGGTCTCGGCGAACTTCTCGAAGGCGTCGCTGTCGGCATTGAGGACGGCCATCGAACCCGCCGGCAACAGCGTCTCGAACAGCCGCAGCTTGGCGGCCCGGTAGGCGCCCATGGTGCCGTGATAGTCCAGGTGGTCCTGGGTGAAGTTGGTCAGACCCGCGGCGGTCAGGGTCACCCCGTCCAGCCGGCGCTGATCGATGCCGTGCGAGGAGGCCTCCAGGGCCAGGTGGGTGACGCCCTTGCCGGCCGCCTTGGCCAGCAGCTCGGCGACATCGGCGGCGTCGGGGGTGGTCAGGCCCGGCGGGGTGACGACCTCGTCGGCCTCGCCTGGGGCGGAGATGCGGAAGCCCAGCGTGCCCATGCTGGCCGAGCGATGGCCCAGGCGCGCGAACACCTGGCGGCAGAGGGCGGCGATGGAGGTCTTGCCGTTGGTGCCGGTGATGGCGACGCACACAGCGGGCTGCTTGCCCCAGAAGCGGCTGGCGGCCAGGGCGTAGGCGCGGCGCAGGTCCCTGGCGTGGGCCACTGGAACCGGCAGGCCGCTCACATCGTCAGGGGCCAGAACGGCGGCGGCCCCCGCGGCCAGGGCGGCGGGGATGAAGCTGCGGCCATCGACCTTGGAGCCCGGCATGGCGGCGAACAGCACGCCCGGCTTCACCCGCCGGCTGTCGGCGGTGACGCCGGTGATTTCCGGATCGCCCGATACCTCGCCCTCGATAAGTTGGGACAGCCTCACAGCCCGTCCTCCGGAGACACCGGAGTCATGCCGATCATCGGAATGGTCGGGGTCCGGCGCGGCACGCCGAGGAAGGGAGCGATACGCTCGACCAGCCGGCCGACGGCGGGCGCGGCCACGATGCCGCCGGTGCGGATGCCGCCCTGCGGCTCGTCCAGCAGGATCAGCACGAAGTAGCGCTTGGCGGTGACGGGGCCGTCGGTCGGGAAGACGGCGGCGAAGGAGGCGATCTGCTTGTAGCCGCTGTAGGCGCGGATGGCGGGGTCGTATTTCTCGCCGGTGCCGGTCTTGCCCCCGACATTGTAGCCGACCGCGTCAGCCTTGCGGCCGGTGCCGCCGACCACATTGGCCCGCATCATTTGCAGCATGGTCATGCTGGTCTTCTCGGAGATGACCGGGACGCCCTTGGGGCAATAGCCCTCTTTCTGTTTGCGAATGGTAAGCGGGATCATATTGCCGCCGTTGAGGATGGCGCCCATGGCCTGGGCCAGGGTCAGCGGGCTGACATCGATGCCGTGGCCGAAGCTCACGGAGGCGATGTCGTCGGCCCCCCAGACCTTGGGGGTCAGCGGCCGGGCGGACTCGCGCAACTCGATATTGGCCGGGCGGGTCAGTCCAAAGCGCTTGAAATAGCCGGCCAGCCGCTCGGGCCCGATGCTCTCGGCCAGCTTGGCGGTGCCGATGTTGGAGGAGTGGTTGAACACCTCCACCAAGCTCAGGATGCGGTTGGTGCCGTGATAGTCGTGGATGGTGCGATAGCCCATCTGGAACGGCGTGCGGGCGTCGAACATCGAGCTGGGCGTCGCAACCCCGGTGTCCAGGCCGATGGCGACCGTGAAAGCCTTGAAGGTCGAGCCCATCTCGAAAACCGAGGCGGCGGCGCGGTTCAGGGTCTGGTCGGGGCTGGCGGCGCCGGGGCGGTTGGGATCGAAGTCCGGCCAGCTGGCCATGCCCAGAATCTCGCCGGTGTGGATGTCGGTGACGATGCCCACCGCGCCGCGCGGCCTGAACTCGGCGGCGGCGGCGGCCAGTTCGTCCTCCAGCGCGCCCTGCACCCGCAGATCGATGGAGAGGGCGACCGGCTTGCCATCCTTGGCGCCGGCCACCAGGGCCGGTTCCAGCCCCGCTTCCGCCCCGGCCATGCCCGAGCCGTCGGGACGGGCGAACCCGATCAGGTGCGAGCCGGTGTTGCCCAGCGGATAGGAACGGCCGACCTCGGGCTCGAAGCTGACCCCGGGCAGGCCCAGGTCGTGGATCATGCGCTTCTGGTCGGGGGTCAGGCCGCCGAAGATGAAGCGGCGCTGCTTGCCGGCCAGGGCCTTGTCCAGCCGCTTGCCGGGCAGCTGCGGCAGCACGCCGAGCAGGCCCTTGCGGGTCTCGGACCGGTCCCAGACCTCGTTGGGGTCGACGTAGACGGCGTAGTGGACCAGATCCATGGCCAGCAGCTGGCCATTGCGGTCGACCAGGTCGGCGCGGGCGTTGACGGCCAGGCCGGCCCCTGCCCCGCCCTTGCCGGCGTCCGAGAACAGGGCCGCAAAGGTGGCGCCGACGCCGGCGAACAGGAACAGCAGCCCGAACACCGCCAGCACGAACAGGATGCGCAGGCGGGTGTCGTCCTCGGCCTTGCCCGCCGCCTTGGCCCGCTCGAAGGCGTGCTCCAGGCGCCAGACCCGCTCGATGACCCAGCGCCAGGCGGCCGGGAAGCGATGGGGGGCGAGATCGGCGATGCTCATCGCTTCACGCCCTCCACCGGCTTGGCGGGTTCGGGCTCAGGGGCTTTGGGCTCCTCGGCCTTGGGCTCGTCCGCCTTAGGCTCAGGCGAGGCGACCACGGCGGTGGCGATGCGGACCGGCTCGACCGGCTGGCCGGCGGCTTGCGGAAGCGCGGCGACCGACACCTCCTGCTTGGAGGTCGTGGGCGCCATGCCCAGGGTCTCGCGGGACAGCTTTTCCAGCCGGTTGGGCTGCTCCAGATGGGCGACCTCGGCCTGCAGCAGGCGGATGCGCTGCTGCTCGGCGACGATGCGGCGGTCGATGCGGTCGATCTGGCTGCGCTCGCGCCCGGCATAGGTCTTGGCCAGGTTGACGGTCAGGGCCATGGCGATCAGCAGCGCCATGCCAACGAGGTTGATGGTGCGGAACCCACGGGTGCGGTGATTGAACAGGGCGCCGATCATGCCGCGGCCTTCCAGGCGGGGGCGTCGGTCCGGGTGGCGGCGCGCAGCTTGGCCGAGCGGGCCCGGGGGTTGGCGGCGGTTTCGGCCTCGGCCGGCTCGCGGGCGCCGTTGAACACCATCCTGAAGCTGGGCTTGGGCCCGCCTTGCACGGGCGGCGCGTGGCGCGAACCGCCAGGGGTGCGACCCGAGCGGGCGGTGAAGAAGGCTTTCACGATACGGTCTTCCAGGGAGTGGAAGGTGACCACGGCCAGATGGCCGCCGGCCTTCAGAACGCGCTCGGCCGATTCCAGTCCGGCCTCAAGCTCGCTCAGCTCCTCGTTGACGGCGATGCGCAGGGCCTGGAAGACCTTGGTGGCCGGATGGGTCTTGGCCCCGCGCCGCCCGCCCAGGGCGCGCTCGACGACCTCGGCCAGGTCGAGGGTGTGGGTGAAGGGCTTCTCGGCCCGGCGGCGGATCAGGAAGGAGGCCACCCGCCGGCTCTCGCGCTCCTCGCCATAGACGAAGAAGATGCGGGCCAGTTCTTCCTTCTCCAGCTCGTTGACCAGGTCGGCGGCGGTGGGGCCGTCGGCCGACATCCGCATGTCGAGCGGCCCATCGCGCATGAAGGAAAAGCCGCGCTCGGCCTCGTCCAGCTGCATGGACGAGACGCCCAGGTCCAGGGCGACGCCGTCCATCGAGCCCTCGCCCAGCAGTTCGTCCATGGCCGAGAAGCGGGACTCGATCAGCTTGAAGCGCGGACCCAGTTCGGGATCGGCGGCGATAGGATCGGCGAAGCGGCGGGCGGTAGGGTCGCGATCGAAGGCCACCACCTCGGCGCCGGTCTCGAGAAGCGCGCGGGTGTAGCCGCCGGCCCCGAAGGTGCCATCCACGATCCGTCGCCCAGCCCCAGGCTCCAGGACCGCCAGGACCTCATCCATCAGCACGGGCGTGTGCGGCCCGTTCATGAAGCGGCGCCGGCCAGGGATTTGGCGCGCTGGGCGGCGCGCAGCTCGGCCAGGCCCGCCCGGGCCGTCTCGCGGGCGGCGGCGCGGTGCGACTGGAAGGCCTCGCGCGGCCAGATCTGGAAACGGTCGCCCAGGCCCACAACGGCCACCCAGTCGGTGATGCCGAACATGTCGCAAAGGCCCGGGGGCAGAGTGATGCGGCCGGCATCGTCGAAGGAGAGCTTGGCCATGCCGCCCAGCACGCTGGTCTCCAGCGCCGAGCGCAGCGGATCGCCGAAGGGCAGCTCTTCGATCAGGGCCAGGTAACGGTCGAACAACGCCTTGCCGCCACCTTCCAGGCAATCGGCCTCGATGGAGGGGAAACAAAAGACGCCGTCAAAGGGTCCGGAAACGGTCGCGCGGAATTCCTGCGGCACCACGATCCGCCGCTTGGCGTCCAGTTGCTTCTCGAACGTCGAGAGAAACACCTTGCGTTGACCCCACTATCCCCTGGCCGCGATCCCGCTGACCATGAATTTGGGTTAACATGGGATTGATTGGGATGCAATGACACTAGATGCCTCTAACCTGCGGCATTTGAGCTAATTCCTAAGAACTGTTAAGCAAAGTGAACGATCCACAAGAACATACATCGAACGCTGTGCATAAGTCTGCGACAACTCGCCGAAAAGTAGTGGCTTTGGGGATATTCGCGACCATGTGGCGCAGTATATCTGTCGCCCAACCGACAGATGCGCCGCCCACGGAAGGAACGGTGTCTCTGGTGCGGGTCGCCAGCCCGGCCATGGGCGAGCAGCGGCGGCTGACCCTCTACAAGCCGCCCGGCTGGCGAGAAGGGGCGAGCTATCCGGTGATCTACGCCGCCGACGGGCAGTATCTGTTCCAGTACCTGCAGCTGCTCGATCCGCTGATCGCCAAGGGCGAGGTCCCGCCGATCGTGGCCATCGGACTGTGGTCGGCGGAGGGCCAGGGCGGGCCCTACACCCGCTCCCAGGAATACCTGCCTGGATTTGGCGCGGCCCGGCGCTACGCCCATTTCCAGCAGTATTTCCTCGAGGAGGTCGTGCCGTTTGCAGGCCTGAGGCTGGGCGCCTCGACCCGGCGCGAGGAGCGCATGCTGTTCGGCTATTCCGACGGCGCGACCTGGGCCTTGACCACCGGCCTCAAGAACCCCGGGCTGTTCGGCGCGGTCACCGCCCTTTCCATCGGCTGGGAGGCGGCGGGCGAGCATATCGCCGTGGCGAACCGGCCCAGGCTCTATATCGGCATCGGCTCGAAAGAGACCACGTTCAAGACGGTGACCACCGGCATCGTCAAACAGGCCCAGCGCACCCCCGGCGAGGTGGTCTTCCGCACCGGCCAGGGCGGCCACGACGCCGCAACCTGGCGGCCGATGTTCGTCGAGGCGGTGAAATGGGCCTTCGCCGGAAAACAGAACGGATCAGACGGCCTGTAAGCCGGGTTCTGTGCCGCCCCGCCGAAACGGGACGCGACGATCATTCCTCTGGACCGCCCCTCGCGGGACGGTTCTCGCGACCAACCCGGACGCCTCGGGCCGGCGACGGCCCTGCCCGGCAGTATCCCCGAAAGGACTGGCCGGGCGCGGAATCCCTATTCGGTCTTGCTCCAGGCGGGGCTTGCCATGCCGTCCGTGTTGCCACGTCCGCGGTGGGCTCTTACCCCACCCTTTCACCCTTCCCTTTGGCCGAAGCCGCAGGAGGTTTGCTTTCTGTGGCGCTATCCCTGGGGTCGCCCCCGGCGGGCGTTACCCGCCGCCTTGTCACCGTGGAGCCCGGACTTTCCTCCCCCGCAAGCGAGGGCGATCGCCCGGCCGTCTGATCCGGGCGGAGACTTGGAGCCTCAGCCGGCCGGGGTCAAGTCGCCAGCCGTCCGTAGACGACCTGGTCCCAGAACCCGCCCTTCCAGAAGCCATGGTCGCGCAGCACGCCCTCGCGCTCGAAACCGTGGCGTTCCAGCAGGCGGCAGGAGGGTTCGTTGCCGACGGTGACCATGGCTTCCAGCCGGCGCAGGCCCAGGCCCTGGAAGCCGAATACGGCCAGGGCTGGCAGGACCTCGCCCATCACCCCCTGCCCCCAGCTGGCCTTGCGGATGTCGTAGGCCACCTCGCCCCGGCGGCCGCGCTCCAGCTCGATGGTGTTGAAGCCGGCGGTGCCCAGGAATTCGCCGTCGCGGTCGCGGATGCCCCAGCGCAGGCCGGCGTTGCGCTCGCGGATGCCCATGGCCCAGCCGATGATGGCCAGGGCCTCGTCCTCGCCCTGCAGGGGGTCGATGTCCATGAACTCGGTAACGGCCGGGTCGGACAGGTGCCGGAACAGGACGGGGGAATCCTCGACCGACAGCGGCCGCAGCTGGAAGCGGTCGGTTCGAAAATCCAGCGCCCCCGTCAGGTCCAGCATGGCCCTAGGTCGTATCGACATTCAGGGATTCCCCTTTTGTGGGATGCCTGATTCATAGGGCTCCGTTCGATGGACGGAGCCCTTTCGATGTCGGTCAA